>NZ_JACSCW010000010.1 GCF_014333585.1 Hymenobacter sp. BT188
AGCGTGTTTACCTGGGCCCTGCGGCTGTGTCGCAACCTGGCCCTGGACGAGCTGCGCAGCCGCCGCGCCCACCAGGCTCGCCAGACCCAGCCCCTGGAAGAGTGCCCCGCCCTGGCCCACGCCACCGCCGGTTTTCAACCCGAGCATGTTGGGGTGCGGGAATTGGTCGCTCAGCTGCTGCCGGCCCAGCGCCAGCTGCTCGAGCTGCTCTACCTGAAGGGCTACACGATGAGCGAGGCGGCGCAGGAACTGGCGCTACCTCTGGGCACGGTACGCACCCGCACCCGGGCAGCCCTGCGCAGCTTGCGCCACGCGGCCGGCCAAGGGGGCTAAAGGAGATGCCATTGTCGGCAGGATTAGGCCTTGGTTAAAAGTTTCGTCTAAAAGTTAGTCGGTAGCTTTGGCAGCTGCCGGCTTGCGGTGCGCATGGATGACCACCTTTCGGTGGCGTAAGTACTTATAGAGGGTAACTTTTGAGATGCGCAGGCGCTGGGCAATCTCGTTAACGCCGAGCTGCTGCTCGCGGTAGAGGGTCTCAGCAATGATCGCTGTACGCTCGGCTTCTGCCGAGAGGCCCCGCTGGCGGCCGCCCACCCGTCCCCGCGCCCGCGCCGAGGCAAGCCCCGCGTGGGTGCGCTCGCGAATCAGCTCGCGCTCAAACTCGGCCAGGGAAGCAAAGAGATTAAAGACGAGCCGGCCCTGGGCGGAGGTCGTGTTGATGGCATCGGTCAGGGACACCAGGCCCACCCCCCGCTGCTGCAAGTCGCCAACCACCTGCAGCAGATGCTTGAGCGAGCGCCCCAGGCGGTCGAGCTTGTAAATGGTGACAGTGTCGCCGCGGCGCAGCTGGCTCAGCAGCCGCTCCAACTCGGGGCGGCTGGCACTGGCGCCGGACACTTTCTCCTGGTAGATGGTGTCGCAGCCCGCTTTGGTGAGGGCATCGAGTTGCAGTTCCAAGTTCTGATCGCGGGTCGAGACGCGGGCGTAGCCGATGTTCATGAGGCAAAGTACAGGGTATCCGTGCCGAAGGTACCCTTATTTGTACTTTGATTGCTGAACAAGTTTTCTGTACCAAATCGGGGGCTGTTGGTCCTCTTTCCTCGTGAGGTCGGTCGGTCGCCGGTTTGTTCAGAAATACGTTAGTGGCTGTTGCAGAACTTTTCGACGCGCACCCCAGCCGTGGGGTTATGGATTCAAACCCCCTAACAAGCGCTGGGAGCCGCGTTTTGGGTGGCGGAAGCGCCCGTTCACCAGGCGCTGGATACGATCCCAAGACTTCTGCCATAGCCACCCTGCTGTTGGCTATTTGCCGCTGGGGTGCGTAAAGAAAGGTTTCCACTTCCTTCGCCCTGCCTATGCTGCTGGATGCAAAGCTGCCCGTTCGCTTTATTCTGAAACGTATTTTGCCCGACGTGGGGCGGATGCTGCTCCTCTCGGTCATCTTTCAGGTGCTGAAGTGGTTTTATGGGCCTTACCTGCCGCCCATTCCGCTGTCCCTGCCCTCCATTCTGGGTGGTTCGATTTCGCTGCTGCTGGCCTTCACCATCAGCCAGTCGTACGAGCGGTGGTGGGAGGCGCGCAAAGTGTGGGGGGCGATTGTCAACGATTCGCGCACGCTGGTGCTGCAGGTGCGCAGCTTTGTGCAGAAGGACCACCTGACCCCGGCGCTGCTTCGCCGCCTGGCCTACCGGCAGATAGCGTGGTGCTACGGTCTGGGCGAGGCCCTGCGGGGGAAGGATCCCTTGGCCACGCTGGCCCGCTACCTCCCGGCCCCGGAAGTAGCCTATGCGGAGCGTCACGCCAACAAGTCGTTGGCGCTGTTAGCCTTGCACACGCAGCAAATCCAAGGCCTGTACGAGCAGGGGAGCCTCAATCCCTTCCAGCAAGTGCAGCTCGACGAAACCCTGGTGCGCCTGTGCGACGCGATGGGGCGGGCCGAGCGCATCAAAAGCACGGTGTTTCCCACCAACTACCGGCGGCTGGTGCATTTTCTGATCTATCTGTTTCTGGGCACGTTGTCGCTGAGCCTGGTCGAAACCAACGGCCTGTGGGAAATCCCGATTCTGCTCATGTTCGCCGTCACCTTCTTCCTGGTCGAGCGCACCGCCCGCTACATGCAAGATCCCTTCAGCGACTTGCCCACCGACACGCCCGTCACGGCCATTGCCCGCACCATTGAAATCAACCTGCGGCAATTGCTGGACGAAGCAAACGTGCCTACCCCCCTCCCGGCCGAGACGTTTTATTTAATGTAAGGGCTGAAGGCAGCCCTTTTAAAGAACCGTTTTAGGGAACATCGGCTGGAAAGCATTTACTGGTAGCAGGGAAAGTAGTAGAAGTGAAAGGGTAGGAGACGTTGACCGAACGTCCGCGCACTTTTACGTTTTTCAGGTGCCAGGGCGGCGCAAAGTCAGGCGGTACCCCCCAACACAAGTAGCCGCGAGCCTGGTTACCTGCCCCCTGCTTAGCCCACCGATTTCATGCGCTTGTTACGGGGGGAGGAGGAGCCGAAGCTCGCCTTTTTTAGCGTGCGCGGCCTCACCGGGGCCCACAAAACCAGGCTGCTCACGGCTGTGGACGAGAGCAAGGCTTTGGTAGTGAACCAAGTGCCTATCTGCCCCCACAGACCCACGTATTGACTACCTCATCGGATCCGGGCACCTTGCGAATAATGTGACGGGCCACCACGCGGCTGCCATCAGACTGGCGCACAAACACCAGCGTGCCCTGATGCACCACGATACGGCTTCGCGCCAAGTCGATCGTCCCGTTCGGATTAAAATGCGCGTCCTGCACGTTAAACATTTCGGCTCCGCCTACCACGTCATATAGTAAGCCGCTGGTTCTGCCGACGCCCGTCAGGCCCTTTACCCCAAAGTGGCGGGTATAGTGCACGCGACCGCTTTTATCTACTGTGCTCTTCACCACCTGCTCAATCAGGCCGCTAAAGGCAATATCTTCGCCATAGCACTCCCTAATAAGGGCAATGGCCGAGAAGAACACACTCTCGTGCGTTGCCCCCTGTTCTGATCCATTTTGCACCATGGCTGGGGCGGTGGGAGCGGCTGGGGCGATGGTTTCGAGCGGGTCACGGCAGGCTGTTGCTAGCAGACTGGCTACGACTAACATAGCGCGGGTGAACCAGGTAAGAGCAGGTTTCATAACAGTGTGGTTTAAGGTGAAAAACAGGAGAACAGGGAGATGGAAGGCCCCCTCTGCCTTAATAAAATTTAAAAATATATGCGTTTATTGCAAGTAAACGTGGGGTGACAGCAGGGTTAACTTTGCTTAGAACTCTGCCCAGGGGTCGGCTTCCGGTGTCGACTGAGTTCTGCCCCGCGGACCACCGCTATGGGAGTGAGGGCCTCCTTTTTCCACTTATAGAGCAGCTTAAGGTTGATATTCAAGGGGCGAGCGTCCGCCTGCGTCGAGCGGCTTTCGCTGGCCAAGCGCAGGGCCTCCGCGCGGAAGGCGGCGTCATAACGCCGACGTGTGGCAGGGTGGGGGCTGCCTTTCATAACAATGGAAAGAGTAGGCCCTATTATGTCCAGATTAACTAGACCACCTCACTCCGTATCTTCCTCTTCATAGCGGGTGGTCAGGTAGGTGTCTTCCTGCCAGACTACCTGTGCTTGCGCGGAGAAGGGAAGGCCTAAGAAGGTAGCATCAGTGATAGGCATCGTGGGGGCTTCAAACAGGAGCAACGCTAGCAAGGTCTGCAACTACCTTCCCCTGGTAGCTATGAGGCTGCTAATCGCATGATCAAATTATCGTGCTAATTTACTGCACCATCTCACCGTACATTTCCATACAGTTTACCCTAAGTTTAAGAAAACGGCAGTTTTAACTCGGGGTTGGGTTGCTAACCCTGCTTCACCAAAGCTGAACTAAGGGGTTTAAAGTGATTTTATCACCTGCTGCTCCCATAAAGCCTTTTTGCCTTCGGCATTGCGCAGGTATGGTTACAGTCTGGGGTTACCTGCGACAGGATAAACCCAGATGTTGTATGTTAGCTCTGGGAAGCACCAGCACGCTGGCCGGCTTCGGTCCGGACTACAGCAAACAACTCCTCCTCGGACACATTCAGCACCCGGGCCAGCTGCTGCAGCTCCCCGATGGTGCAGGTGCCGGGGCTGCGCTTGCGGGTATCGTAGGTGCGCGCCGATACGCCCCAGGCCTCCACAATGCGCTTGCGGGTGCCGGCCACTTCCAGCAGCTCGGCCAGCGTGGCCGGGTGGTGTACCCGGGCCGGGCTGGTCAATGGCTCGGTGAAGGCAACGGTGGGAGCGGCAATTTGAGTCATCCGAAAAAGCTAAAAAGGAACAGAATAAGGCGCGTAAGGTATTCGCCTTACGGAATACGCTGGCCAAGCAGCTGGTTATCATCGGAAATAGCTGCCCCCACGCAGAGCAGTTTCGTGGGCTAGCATGTGCTCTTCCCACCGCACGCATTCCGTCACCGCCAGGGCTAGCCACTGGCCCAGGCGCGCGGTTTCCGTGCAACGACTGATAAACGCTTCGGCGGCTTGCCGGCGGGCAGGGGCTATGGCGGGGTGCTGCAGAATGCAGCGCAGTTCGGCCCGCAGAGCATCCAGTTCAGTTCGATTCGGCGGCGCAGGAACGGCAGGCCAGCGGGATTGCAATAGCATAGGGGGCGGAATCTCCGGATGAAAGGATAGATTTTATAAGTCAAGAGTCAGGTCCTGCGACTCGGCGGGCAGCACGAGGCGGCGGTGGGGATTGCGGCTGGTGAACCTCTCCCCGTCCGGCAAGAGCTCAAACCAGTCCCGATAAACCGTCGTCAACCGGTCGGCCACAATGGCCAGTCGCTGCTGCTCCCCAACGCGCAGCACCCAGAGGTGAGCGCTGCCGCAGCCCACCTCGTAGCCGGCGCCCAGCAGCTTCCCCCCGCCAGCTCGCGTAAATCGGTCGTGTGGGTGTGGGCCAGCACGTGCCGGCGGACGGACTCTAACCGGCGTTTTTCGACCGGGTTGACAGGCTGCTGCTCAATGGCTAGGTACGCCTGCTGCGGCGGGAACGGGTCCGTTAACGGATTCAGCTTTGCTCTCCGGTTCATGGTAGGGGGATAGGTAAGCAAGGGTATCAGAGCAGCAGCAGGGTGAACTGACCGCCGTGGTCCTCGCGGGTGGCGCGCACCGCCTCGCGGGCAATGGGTCGCAGGGCCTTTACCAGGGCTTCGAGCACCTGGAAGTCCTCGGCGGTGGCCACGCCCAGCGACAGGCGCTCGGCCACTTCCAGTGTGAGCCCTTCACCGCTGAGCCCGTAGCCGCGCTGCTGCATGTCGGCTTCCACATCAGTCAGAACCGCGGCCACGCGGGCGCGGTACCGGTTCCAGTTGGGGTCCCCCAAAACGGGAGCGTTGGCAGCGTTCATAGGTGGGGCGGTAGGGAAAAATGAGAGAAATAAGAACCGGGCAGGCGGGCAGCAGCCGGGAGCCACTGCCCGCGCTGTGGCTTAGGCCGCGGCCAGCCAGCTGAGTTCGGCGGCCTGGTACTGCCGGCCTACCTCATCCGTTTCCGGCACCAGCCCCCGCACGGGGGTAGGAGTGGGGGCTGGCGTCGGCACTTGTGACTCTTCCTCCACCACCCCCAGAATCAGCTTGGCCGCGCGCTGAGCCTTGCTGGCGGCCTGCAGCACCAGCTTTTTGTCGTTTTTCAGTCGCTCCAGCCATGACTGGATGTAGGCCACGGCATTTTCTTCGGTTTGCGCGGTGTCGAGCCCGGCCGCCGCGCACAGAAACGAGGCGCCCATTTCGGCGGTCAGCTCCTCGCGGGCGTAGCTGGCGGACCCTTTGCCCTCGCCGGCCGTCAAATCCGGGCGGTCGAGCCGGGAGGCGTGGCCGGTGCTGTGGGTCAGCTCGTGGAACAGGGTAGCGTAGTAGCCTTCCGGCGTTGTGAAGGTGGCCAGCGCCGGCATGTTCACTCTATCCAGCGCAGGGGAGTAGGTGGCGCGCTGGTGCAGGTGCTCAATAGTGGGGCGCTCCTGCCAGCCGGCCACGATGGCCTCGGCGGCTTCAATCGGGGTGTGGGCGTGGCGCTCCACCGCGGGCAGGTCGAACGCGATGCCTTCGATGTCCTCCACCGAGAAAACGGTGTAGTACTTCAGGAAAGGCAGCTTCTCCTCCTTGCCGGTATGCTCGTTCTCGCGCACCGACACGTTGTAGTACACCACCAGGTGGCCCTTGGCGCCCTTGCGCACGTGGCCGCCCAACGCCAGCGCCTGCTTGAAGGTCATGAAAAACGGCAGTGCGCCGCTGAAGTGCAGCAGAAAGGCGTTGATGCCCGAGTAGGCCACGCCCGTGGCGTAGTTGCGGGGCAGGCCATACACGGCATTCCACGGCTTGCGCCACGGAATCACGCCGCCTTCGAGCGCCGCCACAATCCGGTCGGTGACAATCTGGTAGACATCGGGACAGGGCGCCGCAGGGGCAGTCGGGCGGGCAGAGGAGTGGCGGAACTTTTTCATGCTAAATCGCTGTTTTTGTGGGCGTTTACTATACCTATTAAACGAAAACAGTCGTCCTATAGTTTACGTTTTGCTCCTTATTTCATATCTTTTTGCTCTTTTTGCGGCGCCTTCTTCCTCCCACTGCCCCTTCCGGGACTGGCTCTAAACTAAGGCTTCTTTCAGCTGGTCAGCGGTTTAGCTTACGGGCAGAAAAACCACTTTTTATAAGCGAAGACCCACCCCTCGCGGGCAGCCGAAAAGCTGCGCTGGCAGGGTGATGCGGTTCCCCTGGTGACGGGGTTTCTGAGCAAGAGCCGCAACGGGCTGGATCCGCCGCCCTATTCCTGCTCAGCGGTACTCCTCCTACCGTTAGCCGCCAGCAATACGGTGGTGGTACGCTTGGCCCGCGCGGCCTGGAAACGCTTGTGGCACCTGGGCCAGCATTACTCCAAGGGGGGCGTGTTATTCGACAGCCTGGAGCCCGCAGGCCAAACCCAGCTTGCCCTGTTTGGGGCCGTCGCCGTGTCGGCAAAGCCCGAACAGGGTGGGGGCTGGCCCTGCTCGGGCAAGGCACCAGTGGCAGACCCGGCCTACGAGACGAGCTGGAGTTGAACGCGGCGGGCGCAGGTGCGTATCTGTTGAGATACACCACGTAGCACCCTTCAAATGAGCCAACCCATAGCCCGCGCTGTGCAAACCGGTGACCTCGCCCCGGACGGCGTATTACCCGATGGCTCCCGGTTGTCCGCCTTGCGCGGCCAACCTGTCATTCTGGCGTTTGCGCCCGACGAGTGGGACCCGACGCTGGCTTACCAAAGCGAAATTTTTGCCCGCCTCTCCCGGGAGTTTGGCAGCGGCGCGGCCTTTGTCGACACGGCGGCCGAGGACTGGCACGCGCTGGACTGCCGCGGGGCGCTCGCCGCGCAGTTTGGCGTAGCCGGGCAGCGCGCCCTGTTCCTGCTTGATGAGTACGGCGTGGTGCGCTGGAAAACGGTGGTGCCCCCCGGCCAGGACCTGCGGCCGGGCCAGGTGCTGGCGGCCCTGGAAGCATTGAATTCTCCACCGGCAGCACCCAGTAGCGGGGGAGTATTTGGCGGCGGACTCTCGCGGCGCACGTTTGTCACGGCCACACTGGCGGCGGCCGCCTTGCTGCTGCTGCCCGGCTGCGGCGACGGCGGCGGTTCTTCCGACCAGGACTCCCCTGAAGCGGAGGCCGCAGCCAGTGGCACCGACAACATACCGGTTACGCTGAACATCAACGGCAAAACCCACCGCCTGCAGCTCGACCCGCGCGTGGCCCTGCTGGATGCGCTGCGCGAAAACCTGCACCTCACCGGCACCAAGAAAGGCTGCGACCACGGCCAGTGCGGCGCCTGCACCGTGCACCTCGACGGGCAAAGCACCCTCGCGTGCCTCACGCTGGCCGTGATGAGCCAGGGCAAGGAAATCACCACCATCGAAGGCCTTTCGACGGGCGAGGCGCTGCACCCCATGCAGGCGGCTTTCCTCAAGCACGACGCCTTTCAGTGCGGCTACTGCACGCCGGGGCAGATTATGGCGGCTACGGCGCTGGTGCAAGACAAGAACGTGCGGGCCGGCTCGGCCGTCGACATCCGCGAAGCCATGAGCGGCAACCTCTGCCGCTGCGCCGCTTACCCTAACATCATCGCCGCCATCCAGGAAGTTCAGCGCGCCTAACCCCAATCTGCCATGCATCCTTTCCAGTACCAGCGCGCTGACAGCGCCGACCAGGCCGTGGCCGCCGTGGCCAAAACCCCCGGGGCCACCTTCATTGCCGGCGGCACCTCGCACGTCGATTTGATGAAGGAGGACGTGCACCACCCCAGCCTGCTGGTGGACGTGTCGGCCCTGCCGCTCAAGCAGATTGCAGCGTTTGAAGGCGGGGTGCGCATCGGCGCGGGCGTGTCCAACACCGCCGCGGCGTACCACCCCGATATTCAAGCCAAGTATGCGGCCGTGAGCGAAGCCCTGCTGGCGGGGGCCTCGGTGCAGATTCGCAACATGGCCTCGATGGCGGGCAACCCGCTGCAGCGCACCCGCTGCCCATATTTCCGCGACCCGGCTCAGGCCTGCAACAAGCGCGAGCCGGGCAGCGGCTGCGCGGCCATTGGCGGCTACAACCACGTCCACGCCCTGTTCGGGGCCTCGGCGGCCTGCGTCGCCACCCACCCCAGCGACCTGGCCGTGGCCCTGGCCGCGCTCGATGCCCGCGTGCAAACCCTTGGGCCCCGCGGGCCCCGCACCATCGCCTTTCCCGAGCTGCACCGCCTGCCGGGCAACACGCCCCACCTCGACACGGTGCTGGAGCACGGCGAGCTGATCACGGCCATCGACCTGCCCGCTTTCGCCGGCCGCTCGCACTACCTGAAGGTGCGGGAGCGCGCCTCCTACGCCTACGCGCTGGTCTCGTGCGCCGTGGCCCTGGAAATGGACGGGCCGACGATTCGGCGGGCGCGGGTGGCGCTGGGCGGGGTGGCGCACAAGCCCTGGCGCGTGGGCCCCGCCGAGGCCCTGCTGGCGGGCCAGTTGCCCACCGAACAACTGTTCCAGGCCGCCGCCAAGGCCGCCTTTGCCGACGCCCAGCCGCTCGAGCACAACGCCTACAAAATCCCCATGGGCCGCAACCTGCTGGTGCGGGCCCTGCTGGAAACCAGCGGCCTGCAGCCCCTGCAAGGCCCGGCCGGCACCGCCTTTGCGGCCAGCGTGGGCGGCGTGGCCGGCCAGCTCGCCACTCCCCGTTAACGTATCTACCTGTTCCAAATCTATGACGACGCAAGCCACTGGAAAACCGCTCGACCGCGTAGACGGGCGCCTTAAAGTCACCGGCGCGGCGCGCTTCACGGCCGAGTGGGACGTGCCCAATCTGGCCTACGGCGCGGTGGTGAGCAGCGCCATTGCCCACGGTGCGGTGCGTTCCCTCGACGTGAGCGCCGCGCGCAAGGCCCCTGGCGTGCTGGCCGTGCTCACCTACGAGAACGCCCCCCGGCTGCAGCCTATCCCCGAGAAAATAGGCGAGACGCAGTTTCGCGGCGAGGGCGGCATCACTGAAACACTGCAACCGCTGCAAACCGCCGCCATCGAGTACGCCGGCCAGCCGCTGGCCGTGGTGGTGGCCGACACCCACGAGCGGGCCCGGTACGCCGCCACGCTGGTGCGCGTGGCCTACGAGGAGCGCCCGCCGCAGCTCGCCATGGCCGCCGCCCGCCGCAAAACCCTGCCCGAAATGTTTTTGGGCAACAACAAGGAAAAACTGCAGGTGACGGTAGGAGAGCCCAAATCCGCGCTGGCCGCCGCGCCGGTGAAGGTGGAGCAGGTCTACGAGTCGGCCATCACCCACCACAACCCCATCGAGCAACTGGCCACCATCGCCCGCTGGGAAAAGCGCGGAGGGGCCGACTTTCTCACCCTCTACGACACCACCCGCGGCCTCGAAGTGCTGCAGGAGGTTATGGCCACGTCGCTGGGCTTGCCCAAGGAAAGCGTGCACGTCATCTGCCCGTTCATCGGCGGGGCGTTTGGAGCCAAGGGCTGGCTGTACGCGCCACCGCTGCTCACGGCCATGGCCGCGCGGGCGGTGGGCCGGCCGGTCAAAATTGAGTGGCGTCGGCAGGACATGTTCGCCGTGGCCGGGCAGCGCGCTGCCACCCGGCAAACCCTGGCCTTGGGCGCCACGCGCGACGGCAACATCACGGCCCTGCAGCACAACACCCAAACGCATTCCTCGCTGTCCAGCGGCTTCACCGAGCCCTGCGCCCGCCTCACGCGCATGCTGTACGCCGTGCCCAACATCGGCTTTGTGCACCAGCTTTCGCACCTGCACCTGCCCTCGCCCTGCCCCATGCGCGGGCCGGGCGAAACCGTGGGCGGCTGGGCCCTGGAGTGCGCCATCGACGAACTGGCCACCGAACTCAACCTCGACCCCGTGGAGCTGCGCCTGCGCAACTACGCCGAGAAAAACCCCGAAACCGGCAAGCCCTGGAGCAGTAAAAACCTGCGCCAGTGCTACGCCCGCGGCAAGGCGCTCATCGGCTGGGACGCCCGTAATCCCCAGCCGCGCTCCATGCGCGAGGGTACTCAGCTCATCGGTTACGGCATGGCCACCACCATGTACCCGGCCGGCCGGCGGGAGGCCCAGGCCCGCGCCACCATCTTCGCCGACGGCCGCGCCCTGGTGCAAAGCGCCACCCACGAGCTGGGCAACGGCGCCTACACCATCTTCCGCCAAATCAGCGCCGACGCGCTGTCCCTGCCCGTTGAGCGGGTGCGGTTTGAACTGGGCGACTCGGCCTTGCCCTCGGCGCCTACCACTGGCGGCTCCACCACCACGGCCACCGTGGGCCCGGCTGCGCAAGCTGCGGCCCGCGCGGCCCTGGAAGCACTGAAAAATCTGGCCATTAGCGACCCTGCTTCCCCGCTATCCGGCGCTGCCCCCACGGCCATAGAAGCGCGCGAAGGACGTTTGGCACTCAAAGCAAACCCGGCGAGAGGCGAGGAGTACGGCGCGATTCTGCGCCGCGCCAAGCTGCCTTCCGTCGTTGCCACGGGCGGGGCCAAGCCGGGCGAAGAAAAGGAAAAGTACTCGTTCTACTCGTTCGGCGCGGTGTTCGCGCAGGTGCGGGTCGACGAGGCCAGCGGCTCCATTCGCGTGGCCCGGCTGTGCGCCGTGTACGACGTAGGCCGGCTGATGAACCCCAAGACGGCCCATTCGCAAATCATCGGCGGCATGGCCATGGGCGTGGGCGCTACCCTGATGGAAGCCACCCACTACGACCCGCGCAACGGCCGCGCCGTGGTCCGCAACCTGGCCGACTACCACGTGCCCAGCTGCGCCGATACCCCTGACATGCAGGTGGAATGGCTCAACATCCCCGACCCGCACATCAGCGAGCTGGGCGCGCGCGGCATCGGCGAGATTGGCTGCGTGGGTACCCCGGCGGCCATCACCAACGCCGTGTTCCACGCCACCGGCCAGCGCCTGCGCTCCCTGCCGCTCACGCCCGACAAGCTGATGCGCGCGTAGCACGAAAAAGCCCCGGCTCCTTTTCGGGAAGCCGGGGCTTTTATCGGATGAGGAAAGATATTTAGCTGCTTTGGCCCCCGCGTACGTCCGTACCGGTGACGAAGTCTACCAGGTCGCGGTTGAGCTTGTCCTTCTCCGTGATAAACAAGCCGTGCGGGGCCCCGTCGTACGCAATGTAGGTGGCGTGCTGGAGGTGCTGGCTCATGCGCTCCCCGCTGTTTTTAATCGGCACCGTCTTGTCGTCTTCCCCGTGAATGACCAGGGCCGGCACCGAGATGCCCGCTAGGTCGCGCCGGAAATCGGTTTCGGCAAAGGCGTGGGCGCAGGCCACCGTGGCCTGGTGCGAACCCAGCGTGGCCATGTTGTACGACCAGTCGAGGACCGCCTGGCTGACGGGGTTGCTCAGCGGGCCCTCGCCGTAGAACTGCTTGCCGAAGGTCTGCAGGAAGTCAAACCGGTCCTTGGCAATGTTTTTCTGAATGTCGTCGAATGTCGATTTGTCCACGCCGTCGGGGTTGTCGTCGGTTTTGAGCAGGTAGGGCGTCACCGAGGAGACGAACACCACTTTGCTGACGCGGGCCCCGCCGTGGCGGCTCATGTAGCGGGCCACCTCGCCGCCGCCCATGGAAAAACCCACCAGCGTCACGTTCTGCAGGTTCAGCGTGTCGAGCACGGCCTTCAAATCGTCGGCCAGCGTGTCGTAGTCATAGCCCTCAAACGGCTTGGACGAGTTGCCGAACCCGCGGCGGGTGTAGGCAATGGCTCGGATGCCGTGCTTGGGCAGCTCGCCGAGCTGGTAGGTCCAGGCTTCGTGGCTCTGGGGCCAGCCGTGGATAAGCACCACCGGGGCGCCCTGACCCTGGTCAGTGTAGTGCAACTTGATGTCTTCGCCGTTGGCGTCCTGGCCGGCCTTGATGTAACTCATACGGGTAAGGGGAAAGGGTTGAAAGAAAATAGGTGTAGGTACCTACGTTCGTCAAGCACAGGAGTTAGGACAGGGCGTAATCTTGTTAACTCACCCATCGGCGGCCGACAACTTAGACAACTTATTGAAAGGCGAGCTTGAGACGCACGGCCGCGAAGTCCAGGGCTTCAAGCCAGCGATACACTAAGGCCGACGTGCTATTCGACGGCTTGGAGCCGGCGGGCCAGACTCAGCTCGGCTTGTTTGTAGCAGGTCCCGTGTCGGAGAAGCGCACTAAGCTTATGGCTGAACTCGATACTATTAACCGCCGCTTTGGAAAAGGAACCGTCAAGCTGGCGGCGCTGGTGCTGGCACCCGGCCAAGCTCGGGCACCTTGGGAAGGACAGGCGCAGTGGCGCAGCCCGCAGTACACCACCCGGCTGGAGGACCCATTGCTGGTGGGATAAGCGCAGTAAGCAGCACCCGGTTGCCCAGACGGTCAGTCCGTGAATTACGCGCCTGCTCAACTCGCGGACTGGCCCTTGGGGCTACTGTGCAGCGACTCCGAAACTACTCATTTGGGGCAAATCGGCTTCGCCCTACACCATGTAAAACTCCCAGGCGATGCGGTCCGGGTCTTTAAAAGCCACATATTTCATCGGGCCCACCGTGTCCACTTTGACGCCCGTATTCTCCACCCCGGCCGCCTGCAGGGCCGCAGCGACCCGGTGCAGTTCGGCCTCGTCTTCGCAGGCAATGGCGATGTGGTCAAGGCCCACGTTGAAGGGGGTGAAGGTGCTGCCCCCGGGGTGGGTAGGCTGCGCCTGCTTGAAGCCAATGAACGTGGCCCCGACCAGGAAGCCCAGTATTTCGGGCGTATCGAGCGCAATCGGCAAGCCCAGCAGGTCGTGATAAAACGCTTTGGCGCGGGCAAAGTCGGTCGTGCGCAGGGCGACGTGGGCCAAGCCCTTGGTTTTTGGTTGAATAGCCATGAAGAAGGTAACAGAAAGCGATGGCCTTCTTAAACGAAAAATCGGTGACCTTGGCTAACTGGCCTGCCGAAGAGGCTGCTCGTTTTTACCTAACGCGGGTTCGTAGTCAGTGCCCAGGGCTTACGCATCAACATTTCCATTTGTGCCCTCACCAGACGCTTGGCAGCTCGCGGCTTCGTCCACGGCCAAGCACCTAATGCGCGAGTTTGCCAAGCACAGCCACCAGCAGCCCTGTCACCTCACCCGCCTCCTGAAAAGTCGATTGAACATGCTGGCCAGCCAGTTGCAGGGCATCGGCAAGATGCTGGACGCGGAAACCACCGAGCCCAAGCAAATTCTGGTGAAGTTCAAGGCCGTGACCAACGGGCTGCGCAGCGCCGGGCACCTGATACTGGACGAGGTGTTTCGCAAAGGCTCACGCTACTGGCTCTAATAATCAATTAAGGCAGCCCAGGTAGGCTGCCTTAATTGATTATTATCCCTCATTCAAGTAGATAAAAGGCACGAGGAGATTATCGGGTCAGGTCAGAGGCCACGCCGGGGCGCTCTGCTTCCTGGCCCCGGGCCAATTCCTGGCGTTCCCCTCGGTCGTGGCTGGACTCACTCACCTCGCTGCCGGGCTGCCGGGAAATGGCATCGAGCATTTGGCTTATGCGGCCCAGCTCGGGTTGGTCGGTCCAGTAGGAAACCAGCATATCGGAACGACGGTTGCCTTGCTCGTCGGTGCTGCTGTGCACTTCGCCAACCGTGGCCCCACTCGCCACCACGGCATCCTGCACCGCTTCGGCCTGTCCGCGAGCCCCGGGCACCGGCGTCACCTCGGTTACTTCGATAAGTACTTTCTTCTCCACGCCGGCTGCTCGGTCCTCCGCCCGGTCGGCCCCCGCGACATCCTGCGGCTCCTGCACCCGACGCAGTCGGTTGGCCGGCTGCAATTCGGCCTGGATGGCCGCTTGCCGGCGCGCGGCCTGGTCGTCCTCGCTTTCGGTAATGCCGATACCGGCGTACTGCTGGTGGCCGGCCTCAGCGCGGGCTTTGGTGTTGGAGACAATGGCGTGAATCAGGGCTATTTCGCGCTGGTCGTTCCGATAATGCATGTCAAAATCAGCCCGGCGGATCCCCTGCTCATCCACGGAGCTGCGCACCTCGCTCGTGCGGAGGTAGCCGTCGCTTTCCAGGACGGCCTTCCAGGCTTCGGCCCGGCCGGTGGTGTGGGGCGTAAGCTCATCGACGCGCCACGTGGCCATCTTTTCCTCTCCGGGCGCAGCTGCTCTTACGTCCTCACGTTCCATGGGAGCGGAGCGTTCGCTTCGGCGGTCGAGCGGTTCCTCTCCCCGGGCCGTGCGCCCGGCAGACGGGGGGTTGTCGTGCATCCAGTCGCGCAGCAGCACCACGCCGGCGTCTTTGAGGTGGGTGAACTGCGCGGTCTGCTCGCGGGCTTCCTGCTCGCTGCGGTAGGAGCGGGTGGGTTGTTCGGCTTCCACGGCCGTGCCCCCCACGTTTTGGTTGAAGCGCTGGTCGTCGCGTTCGCGGGCCGCCTGCGCCAGGGGATGGTTTTCCCGCTCGCGCTGGGCTTCCCGTTCCAAGGCCCGCTGCTCCCGCTCCTGGCGTTGGGCTTCGGCCAGGCGCTGCTGGCGCTCCGTCTCGCGCTGCTGCTCTTCGCGCTGGGCAGCCAGCCGGATTTGCTCGGCACTAAGCCCCTGCGAAGTGTACTCCAGCTCTTTGTTGAAGTCCTTGGCCAGTGGGTAATCCACCCGTAGAAAAGCCGCCTGCTGGCGTTCGGCGGCGGGACGCAGCTGCTCGCGCTGCCGGTACAGCTCCTGGGCCACGACCTCCAGCTGGGCGGTGTCGGCCCGGGCTACGGTGAGCCGCACGATGGTGGCCTGCTCGGTGCTGCGCTGCACTTCCACGGCCAGCGAAGGGCCCGCTTCCTGGGTGCTGTTGATTTTTGCCACCCGCTCACTGAGCTGCTGCACCTGACTAGCGCCCTGCTCGGCCGAGTCGTGGTGGAAGGTCACTTTTAGACTGGTGTGGTACTTGTCGCTGGTAGCGTGCCACTCCACCGGCCGGGAGGCCTCGCGGTAGGCTTCCTGCTCAGCCACCGGCACCAGGGGCCGGGCCGGCTGCAGCTCGTTGAGGTAGTTGATGTTGAACTGCCGGCCGCCGGCGTCGCGGTCGTTGGCCAGGACCACTTCCTGCGGGGCCTGCTTGTCAATCACCCGCTGAATCAGGGCTACCTGCGCCTCGGTGGGCGTGCCGCTGGTGGCCAGGTAAAGCGTATTCCGGGGGTCCTGCCCGTGCTTGAGCTGGTAATGGGATAAAGAGTCAATGGCCGACTCGCTCACCACCACGCGCTCCACCGGCGTGTCCTTGCCCTCGGTCGGGTGGGACACCCAGATGCCGTTTTTGGGCAGGGGCAGCAGACTTTTGTAGTGCTCGTTCTTCTGCTCCACGCTGGCCAGCCCGTGCTCGTTGTAGAGGGGAAAGGCGGTGTTGCGATGCTCGTTTTGCTGGGCCGTGAAGATGCGGCCCTGAAAAGCCGGGCTGTCGAGCGTCTCATCCGTGATGCCGCGTCCGTGCAGGTAGCTGCGGTCGGTCAGCTCCTTTTTTACGCCCAGCACCTCAGCTATCAGGCGCGTGCGACGCTCCTCCTCGGCCTGCTTGGCCTGCTCGGGGTCGCCCACGGGCAAACTGTTCAGGCGGGCGGTATCGGGTCGGGTGGAATACTGAGTCGCATACTGGCGGGCCGGGGCGGGCGCGCCGTCGAGGTATTCGCGCAGCTGCTGGCGCACCTGGCCCAAGTTGAGGCCGTGGCCATCGCCGCCCCGGGTTTTGGCAAAGTCAATGACGGAGCCCGCGTCGCGGTCGTCGCCCGTGTTGAGGTACACCTGGTGGTCACCCTTACGGGTCACGATGACGTGCTCGTCGTCTTTAACCAGGTGGTGCCAGTCGCCGCGGCGGCTTTCCTTTTTGATGGCATAGCCCTGGCGCTGGGCGTAGTCAACCAGGTCGATGTCGCGCTTGAACCGGTCGAGTTCGGTGGGGTCGTTGTCGCGGGGGGCGTTCATAGCGGGGGTAGCAGGTGAGAGGAGCCGGCTAGCTCCGTCTCCCGCCGCACCCGTACCGGGCCCGAAGGAAAAGCTATCCGGGAATTAGGTCGTCGGTGGCGGGCTGCCGGCCCGCTGGGCGGCGGCGTCGAAGAAGGCCAGCTGCTCGCGGAACTGCGTCAGCTGCTCGGCGCTGCCGAACACGTACTGGTTGGCGCCGCTGCCGATGTCGATGCGCACCATCTCCGTGGCCACGCCCAGGGCGCGCAGCACGCGCTGCACTAGGCGGGGCTCGTCGCGCTTGAGCTTGCCGTTCTTCAGGTTCACGACGTTGGTATAAGTCAATCCATGCTGGGTACAAAAGGTGGTTAAATCGCCCTGGGCAATGGCTTTGAGGCGGTACTGCACGTAGCGCAGGCACTCGCCGTAGGGCGCGGACAAACTTAAATCAGGAAACCCCAGCGGGGTGGAAGTGGGATCGGATACGGACATGCAGGTGTGCGAGCTGCCAAGGCAGATGGAGTGGAAAAAGAGGAGCGTAACTTCAAAGGACGCACACAGCAGCGATAACCTGCAATCCCTCGGACGGAAAAACTCCAATCTTTTACTTCCTGCTTTCTTCCCCTTAGCGGGGCACGCACAGCACCTTATGTACCTGAGCCTAGTACGACTAATTTATTATTATGTTTTTACTAACTTTATACTAACATAATTATAAGCCTTCTCGTATGGGCCCACTATGCGCGCTGGCTTGTTTCTCCTGGTTTTTGTGGTATCCGTGGCAGCCTTGGGGCTGCTGCTCTGGTGGCGCTTCAGGGGCAGCGGTAAGCCAGCCCCGGCTTCAACAGCCCTTACCAGCCCCCGGAATCACCACTCCCTGCGCTCCTTCCATTACGAGGCTTCCCCCACCACTTCCGGGGCAACAACCAGCGCGGCTCCGGGCGCTACCGTCGGGGATGCGCTGGCCCGCCTGCTTCCGGCGGAAGACCTGCAGAAACCTGCGCCAGGCGAAGTCCCTATAGCCGAGCCTAGTTTGATTTCAGGGCCGGCTGCAGATTTCCAGCCCGTCTCCATCCGTCATGCCCCGGGCGCCGCTACGTCCTTACTGGACACGCTTGATAGCACTACGGAGCCCAAGACTGCCCGTCCCGCGACGGCGCTCGACGAGGAGGAGCCCGCCGCAGCTCTCTACTACAACCCGCTCACGGCGCCGGCGCCCACGGCCAACGATCAAGCCAACCGGGCCGCCGAAATCGCCCTGCGCCAGCAGCGGCGGGCCCGCATGAGCGCGAAAACTGCAAACCAGCGCACGGCCCTCAGCGAGCTTTTTCCCGGGCCCAGTAGCCCGCCCCCGCCCGCCTAATCCTTCTAACGCTAGATCCGCTTTCCGGGGAGATAAGCACCCTTCTTACCCTCATTAACCTTTTTTATGCTATTCAATACTAAAGTCAGAATCCCTGCCCGCCGAGTAAGGCAGACGCTACAAACCCTGATGGTAGCCGGACAAACCTATCAACCCAGCCGTGCGGAACAGCGGCTGGCCGCCATGCTGACAATCCTGGCTCTGGCCACCAGCCCCGCCCGGGCCCAGTTTGGGGGTGGGGGCGCCGCGGCCGCCCTGGAGGGCGTGCGGGAAACTGTCGTGGGCATCGTGCAGGTCATTTTCGCCATCATCCTCATTGTCGGCCTGATTCGGGTGGTGATGAAGTTCGTGCAGGGCGCCCCCGACGCCCTGGGCTCCCTGGGCTGGCTGGTGGGCGGCGTGATTCTGTGGTTCGGCTTCCAACTCTTCAAGGACGATCTGGTCAGCGCCGTGGGCGGCGGCGACGGGGGCGTACGCTAGGCCATGCGCTCCTATAAGTCCATCGAGCGCCCCGCCCAGGTGCTGGGCATGAACCTGCCGGACCTGGGGCTACTGGTCGGCCTGTTCATCGGCTCCGTGCTGCTGCTCGGCTTTCTGGGCATGGCCGTGCGCATCCCGCGTCTGGTCTACCTGCTCGTCATCGCCATCGAGCTAAGCCTTATTCTGGGTTTGCGCTACCTAAGCCGCAAGCAGGCGCCCGGCTTCCTGCTGGGCTGGCTCTCCTTCACCTTCATTCAGCCCCGCCGCCTGGCGGTGGGGCCTATACCTCCTCCTAGGTATGAGAAAAAAGCTTAAAACGGTCGCCTTTAGCGCCGTGATGCCCGTGCACAGCTTCGAGGGCGACAAAGTAATCTTCCGGGACGGCCGCGTCGCAGTGGGCTTCCGCGTGGAGCCCGCCGAGATGGAAAGCTGGACCGCGGACGACTACGACGCCTTCCAGACCGCGCTGGTGGGGGTACTGCGCCCGCTGCCGGTGGGCACCATCATGCAGAAAACCGACATCTACTACGACCGGCCCTACCGCGAGGACAAAAGCCAGCAGACCTACTTCGAGCACAAGATGAGCAAGCACTTCTTCGAGCGGCTGGTGCTGCTGCAGAAGTCTTACCTGTTCCTGTCCTTCGCCCCGGTGGCCGTGAAGTCGCCCAAGACCAACGCCGTCAACGCCCTGGTGGCCCGTGCCGGGGAAGCGGTGCTTAAGAACCCCTTTGCCCAGCTCGTGCACACGCTCGAAGCGGCCGAAAGCGGGGCCGTGGAATTCATTCAGGGCCTCAAGAACCTGGGCGGAGTCACTTTTGAACGGCTACAAAGCTCTGATATTCACCATCTCTACCTGCAGTACTTCAACCTTAACTTCGATGGGCAGCCTACCCGGCAGGAGCGCGAAATCGGCAACGACCTGGGCACCTTCAGCGTGGGCGAGCACAAGGTCAACGTGCTGAGCATGGTGGGGCAGGGCTCCGACGCCTACCCGGCCGTGCGCAACGGCTACGGGGTGACGGCGCCGATGCTCTACCCGCTCACCCACATCCTGCAGTGCCCGCACGTGCTCACCCAGGCTTTGCTCGTTCAGGATACCCGCGCCGAGCTCAGCTCGCTCGATACCGACCGCAAGCTCAACGCCTCGCTCTCGTTTCTGGCCACCCAGGACAACCACCTGCGGGCGGCCGAAGTCGAGGAGTTCACGGCCGAAGTGCGGGCCGAGAACAAGCAGATAGTGGGCCTGCACCTCTCCTGCGTGCTCTGGGACACGAACGACACCAGCCGGCGCGAGAACGTGGAGCGGGCCACGGCGGCCTTCCGCTACATGTTCGGCACGGAAAGCGTGGTGGAAAGCTACCTGGCCTTGCCCGTGTTCTTCGGCCTGCTGCCCGGCAACGCCGGGCAGGTGCCGGACCGCTGGCTGACGAGCACCGCCGACCGCGGGGCCTGCTACACCCACTGGACGGCTACCTACAAAACCGACCCGGTGGGGGAGTACCTCACCGACCGGTTCCGCAACCTGGTGCAGGTAAACCTGTTCAACACGGCCCTGGACAACCAGAACGCCATTGTCATCGGCCCCTCGGGCTCGGGCAAGAGCTACACGTTCGGCAATTTGATTGTGCAGCGCTTCGAGAAGGGCGCCCGGCAGATTATCATGGACGTGGGCGGCACCTACCGCAACGTGCTGCAGTCGCTCAACGGCGAGGACTTCGACCACACGTACTTCGAGTACGACCCGCAGCGGCCCATCGAGTTCAACCCCTTCGTGGTGCCGCGCGACGCGGCGGGCCGGTGGCTCTACAACGACGAGAAAACCAACTTCCACCTGGCCCTGATCGCGGCCCTCTGGAAGGGCGGCAAGGACACGGCCCTGGACAAGAGTGAGCGGACCATCCTCTCGCGCTTTTTGATTGAGTACTACGCCGGCCTGAACGAAAGCCCGCGCCTGAACCAGCAGGACGAGGAGTTTCCCGGCATGGAAAGCTTCTACCGCTTCGTCGAGCAGTACGACCAGGAAATGCAGAAGCCCGTGGCCCTGCCCGGGGAAGGCGCGGAGCCCGACCCACTGGACGGCGCCCGCCGGCAGTACCAGAAAAACCTGAAGTACATCGACCTGCACCAGTTCTTCCTGGTGCTGGGCCAGTACATCACCGGGGGTCGCTACGAGCGGGTGCTCAACGCCCAGCGCGACGTGGATTTGTCGGAGTATCGCCTCATCTGCTTCGATCTGGCCAAGGTGCAGGCCGACCCCGACCTCTACCCCGTGGTGGCCCTGCTCATCACCGAGCTGAGCCTGGACCTGTTCCGCAAGTTTCCCGACGACATCAAGTATATCGCCTTGGACGAGGCCTGGACCATGCTCTCGGGGGTGCTCTCCGAGTTCATTGAGTCCATGTACCGCACCATCCGCAAAACCAACGGCTCGGTGACCATCATTACCCAGGGCATCACCGAGATTACCAGCAGCAAAATCGGGCCGGCCATTATCAACAACTCGGCCACCAAGATTATCCTACGCCACGTCAACCCCGACTCCCTGGCCCAGCTGCAGGCCCCGCTGGGCCTCACGGGCCACGAGATGGATTTGATCCGCTCGGTGCGCTCGACCGAGGCCCTGCGGGAGTTCTTCATCAAGCAGGGTGCCAAGGGCAAGGTTTTCGCCCTGGAAGCGTCCCCGCAGCTCGATGCCATCCTGACGTCCAAGCCTGTGGAGCGCAACCACCTCAACAAGCTGGTGAAGTTCTACCAGCAGACCCAGCAGCGGCCCAAGACGGATAAGAACGGGCACGTGCTGCTCACCGCGGACGGGCAGCTGGAATACGAGCCGGTGCGGGTGCAGCGCCTGGACTACGCGGTGGACCAGTTTGTGGAGGATAAACAGGCCCGGAAAGGGGCCCTCGCGAAATGAGTATGCTGGGGAGTATGCTCGGGATGGTCGCCTACGGCATCGACCCGGGCTTTCTGCGGGCCTGCGACCAGACCCTGCAGGTGGTGCTCACGGCCTGCCGCTTTATCACGCCCAGCCTGATGGGCATTGCCCTGCTCTACACCATCGGGCGCGGCTTTATCTCCGGCAGCGGCCTGGCCATGGACTGGGGGCCCATTATTAAGGCTACCTGGATATTCTTCCTGCTCTTCTTCTACCAGACCCTGATGGACACGCTGGGCACGGGTCTGGCGGCTTTTACGGCCATGTTCTCGACCGACAAGTCGGCGGCCGAAGCCATCCGCGACCTGACCACGCCGGCCTCGGTGGCCGCCGCGGCCCGCAACGACTCCATGGGCATCGGTGACATCGTGGCGGGCGCCAGCTCGCTGATGACCAGCATTTCCCAGACGCTTAGCTCGTTCACGCTCTCGGGCATTCTGACGCGACTGTTTACGGCCACGGCGGTACTCATCATTCGCCACATCATGCAGTTTATCCAGCAGTTCATCCTGGGCTTTCTGTACGTGTGCGGGCCGATTGCCATGACCCTGTCGGTGATTCCGGCCTTCGGGCAGCTGGCCATGAAGTGGCTGCAGAACTTCCTGGCCGTGCAGCTCTGGGGCCTCACGTTCGTGCTGCTCGACACCATCTATGGCTTCTACGCTGAGACCGCGCAGGAGCCCAATGGCATTTTCAGCGGCCTCACCAACGGCCCGCAACAGTCCGTGGACGACGAGAAGTTCATGGTCATGTCCGTGGCCTTCGTGCTGCTCTACGTGATGGTGCCCTACCTCACGTCGATGTTCATCGGCTCCTCGGCCGTGCAGGGTTTCGTCGGCTCCATGGTCGGCTCGGCCGTGGGCGCCGCTACCGCCGTGGCCGGCGTGGCCGCGCCCGGGGGCGGAGGCTTATCGAGTGCCGTGGGCCGCGCGCTGGGCAATGGCGGCAGCCGGGGCGGGGGAGGTGGCCAGGGAGCATCCGGTGGGGGAGGAGGCAGCGCAGGCGGCGCCAGCGAGGGAGGTGAATCAGCTTCATCTTCAGCCTCTTCCGGCCTGCCCACCATCACCATGTCCGAAGCGCTGAACCCATCCTACCGCCAACGGGCCTCGGGCATCTGGACCAAATAATCTCTCTATCTGACTTCTTTATCCATGAAGAACCTTCCCTTATCCTTAGCCGCCGGGCTTGCCCTTGGTTTTACGGTCAGCTGTCAATCAAATCCCACTTCCAAGGAAACCAGCAGCACCCCAGATGCGCCAGCAGCGACGCAACCAGTAGCCAATTTTCCGGCCCCACTGCCCCTCACAGCCGTGGACCTCAAGCTGGGGGTGGCCGAGCAAACACCCCGCGAGGGCTACCTGCAGGTTGTGTCCGCCAAAGCCCTGAAAGCGGAGCCCATGCAGCTGCGGCTGCCGGCTATGTGGCAGTCCGACCCGGACCGGGCCGACATCGTCAAGGACGCCCCCGGCTACCGCATTTCCTACGAGGCGGTGCTGCAGTGGCTACCCCAGGGCTTCGGCCGCCAGCCGGTGCCGGCCTCGCTGCCGTTGTACTCCCCCAACGGCCGGGACACGCTGGCCTCGTTTCGCGTCGGCGGCCAGAACCTGAATGTGCCGGGCCGGGAGCGATACGACGTGACGCCCATTCAGCCCCGCAAGCCCCTGACTGTGCGCGGCACACTCTACGCCTTTCTGGGAGAAAACGAGCAGAAGCAGCCCGCTCTGGTGGTGTACCCCTATCGGGGCCGCGCCGGCGGGTTTGACGACTCCTTCAAAAAGGTGCTGCTGCCCATCAGCCAATAGGGGCGGTCGGGCAGCAAACTCCTACTCACTACAAACTCTCGCAACTCACTCAGCCAATGGATTCCGCCAAAGACTTAAGTACCTCTTTCTCCACCATGCGCAACCTGGCGCTGGGCAGCGTGCTGGCCCTGCTGCTCGTGGCCCTGGCCTCGGGCTTTCTGGTGTACCGGGCCTACGAAAACAGCGGCCGGCGCGTGTACGTCGTCTCGCAGACCGGCTCGATGGCCGCGCTTTCCGCCGGCAACGACGCCCACACGCCCTACGAAGCCCGCAACCTGGTGCGCCAATTCATGCAAACCATGTTCGGCCACGACCAATACACCTATAAGGCCAACCTCGACGCGGCCCTGCCCCTGATTGAGGGACGCGGCGGCCGGCGCATCTACGAGGGCTTTACCCGCGGGCAGGTGCTGCAGAACTACGAGCGCTACGCGGCCCGCAATGTGGTGACCGTGGACAGTGTGCTCGTGGACATGAGTAAGCGTCCCTGGTCGGGCTCGGTCTACATCAAGCAGCGCATTTTCATCGGGGGCCAGCAGAAGGAGCCCCTGCCGCTGGCCGCCAAGTTCAACCTAGAGGAAACCAACCGCTCGGACGCCAACCCCTACGGGTTGCTCCTCACCAACTTCGACTACATCCCCTACACCCCGCAGCTGACGCGGGAAGAGCAGGAGCTGCTGCAGGCCCAGGAAGCCGACCGCCAGCGCCGCCTGCAGGAAGCTGAGCGCGGCCTGGCCCCGGCTAATACGCCCAGCGCCCCCGCTGCTCCCGCTACCACCCCGGCGCCGGCCGCCCCTGCCAAGTAACCTCTAAGCCTTTCACCCATGCGAATTACTTCCCTCACGGCCCTATTCGGGCTGGTTTTACCGTTCCTCATCACGTCGCCCGTCGCCGCGCAGCGGGCCACCTCCCCGGCCGCTGCGGTAGTAGCCACCGATAACCTGCTGGACGTGGCCGTGTCCGACTCCTCGACCACCTACCTGGTTTTTGGCGGGCCCATCTCGCTGGTCGACGTAGGCATGGCCAATAACTACCTGGTTAAGATTGAGGCCAACGCGGTGTTTGTGCGGGCCCGGCGCAAGCACGCCCCGCCCACGCCCATGCTCATCCGCTACGGCTCCAAGTACTGGATGGGCCGGCTCGTGTACGTTAACCGCCCGGTGCTGCAGCTCTACGACTTCCAGAAGGACGGCACGCTGAGTGTCAACGGCAAGAGTTCGTCCAATGGAGCAGCGCCCGAAAACGAGCTGGCGCTGGACAAGGAGCGGGAAAAGAAAGCCATCGTCGAGGGCAAGCTCAGCAAGCTGCGCAAAGCGCGGGAGGAGCACCAGGCCGTGGCCGTGGTCGACAACGATTTAGTGCTCTCGCTGGCCAACGTGCGCAACGACAAGGATTTTACTTACCTGCGCTTCAAGGTCATCAATAAAACCAACATCGACTACAACGTCGATTTCACCGACTTCCAGCTCGTGGAAAACGCGCAGCAGAGGTTTCTGGCCCGCAAAAAGAACGAGGCCCGGCGGCCCCTGGCGCCCTCCGGCGGCCAGCCTAACCAGACGATAACCGGGCGCACAACCGGCTACCTGACCTACGCCATCCCCCTGTACGCGGCCACCGAGCGCGGCTATCTGGAAGTAACCCTGCGCGAGCTCAACGGCGCCCGGGTGCTGGTGCTGCCCGTGCCTTCCCGCGTGATTAACCGCGCCGCCACCATCTAACGCTGCCCGCCTACTTCTATGGAACCCATCACTCCTCCTACCCAACCCAACAGCCCGGCCTTTCACCCGGACAGCGAACATCCTGCCCCGGTGGCTGCCCCCGTGAAGCGCACCCCGGCTGAGCTGTTGCGCGCCAACTGGATGGCCCTGGCCGGCCTGCTACTAATGCTCATCATCGGTGGCCTGTTTCTCTGGCTGAAATCGGCCAAGGAAGCAGCCCAGCAGGAACGCGAGCCCGTCGCGGCGGCCTCGGCCAACATCGAGCCCGAAATCCCCTCGGTGGAAACCGCGCCCCCGGCACCCCTCGCTTCGCCCTCCGCCCAGATGGAAGCCCAGCGCCGCGCCGAGCAGGACGCCCAGAGCGCTCCAGCGCGAGCCACCGACCAAGATGTGGTGGACGTATTTGCCGTGGATACCACTGGCCTGGCGTTGCGCAAGCGTCGGCGAGCTCAGGCCGCAGCTCAGGCCGCCGCCCGCCGCGCAGATGCGGCCCGCCTGGCGGCGGCCGACGTGGACACCATTGAAACCACTATTCAGGACCCTTCGACTGGTTCTTACCGTGCCCAAACGCTGGTCGTGCCCCGGCGTCGCCTCGCCTCCGGTGGGGGAGGCAGCCGCCGGACGGGCACTGGTCGGACGGGCCGCAGCATGGTCCCCGCCCGCGACGTGGACGGCACCCCGTTTGAAACCGACCCGGACGTGCTGGCCATGCTAGGCTCCTCACCGCCGGAAACCCGCGCTGCCTACGAGCGCATGACCGGCAAGCGCTACCGCGACCCCAACCAGACCGCGCAGCTGCTGGCCAATCGAATGAGCGCCCCGGGCATGGATGGCTTTAACACCGTCAAGGTGGGCAATGCTAACCGGATGATGGCTCAGGGCAATCAGCGGGACCAGCAGCTGGCTCCGGACGTGTTTTTCAAGTGCGTCATCAACGGCGAGCAGAAGGTGCGCACGGGCTCCGTGGTCATCCTGCGCCTGCTGGAAGACGCCGTGGTCTCGGGGGTGACCTTCCCCAAGAACATGGTCTTTGCCGGCGTGGCCACCGTGGGCACCAACAACGTGACGCTGGAAGTCAACCGCCTCGGGCCCACCCGGGTGCAGGCCGATATTTACGACTTCAACTACATGCCAGGCATCATGATTGACCCGGTGAAGCGCGTGGCCCGCGAAGCCGGCATGGCCGGCAATGAGCTGCAGCAGCAGACCACCCAGGAAATCAGCACAGCTATCGACCGCTCAGCCTCCGCCGCCAACTCCGTGGTGGGCGTGGGCGGCCGGATGGCTGCCCAGGTGCTTTCGCGGCCCAAGACCCGCACCAAGCTGCGCGACGTGCTGCTGCCCGACGGCTACCCCATCCTGATTACTACGGCCGCCGCCGGCCAGCTGGGTCCGCAAGCCGCGGCCCGCTAACTCCATCCTTTCACTTAATCCCTACGACCATGAAAAAGACGCTTTTGCCGGCCCTCGTGGCCCTCGCCCTGCTTCTGGCGCCGACCCAGCAGGCTGCCGCCCAGATGGTGGTCAACGACCCCGTGCACATGGGCGTGCACATTGGCGACTTCGCCAAGCGCCTGGCGCAGTGGACCGAAACGGTCAAGAACTATCAGGTGGTAAAGGATGCCCGGCAGATTGCCGGCGTCACCAAGGACATTACCGGGCAGGTCAAGAACATCACCGATGAGACCCTGCAGCTGCAGCGCCAGGTACAGGCCGACCTGCGCAAGGTGCAGAGCATTCAGGATTTGCGCCTTTCCAACCCCCAGGAGCTGTTTGCGCGCGCCTTAGCTATGTCGGGCCGGGGGCAGAGCAACCAGTACATGCCCGTGTTCCAGAAGGCCGAGCGCCTGCGCCAGGCCCTGCAGATGGCCAACCCCCAGCAGGACTTGAACACGGTGTACGACGTGTTTTCCCGTTTCGGCTCGGGCGCCACGGCCGGCAACAACCGCATGAGCTCCCAGCAGTACCAGGCCAAGCGCGAGGAAGCGGCCGTCTCCACGTTCGCCTACGAGGAGATGATGCAGAAAAAGAAGATTGCCACGGCCTTCGGCTACTACAAGATTGCCGACGAGATGACCCAGCAGAGCATCGAAATGAATGCCACGCTCAAGAACCCCGGCCGCTACGCCATGACCGAAGGCGAGCGGATGGTGGCCCTGAATACCTCGAACGACAACATGATTAAAGCCATGCAGCTGCGGCAGGAAGCCGACCGGCTGCTGGCCGAAGCCGCCCAGCCCGGCCCCTCGCGGCAGGCGGCCGAAATGGTCTACTCCGACATCCTGGTGCAAAACGCCCTTATCAAAGCCGACCGGGCCCGTCCCCGCAACTAACTCCTTATGAAACACCTCCTGCTAGTGGCCCTGCTGCTGGCGGGGTCCGGCGCCGTGCCGGCCTCCGCTCAGCGCCACGTCCGACACATCTCCAGCTGGGGCGCCCACCTGGGCCGCTCCGAACAGGGCGACTTTTACGAGCTGAGCTACACCAGTATGCTCACCAACCGCCTGGCCCTGCGCGCCAGCATACTACGTGATGCCGGCAACCTTACCGGCCGGGGCGAATACTCCAGCTACGTGGGCCGGGCAATGATTGCTCCGCAGCTTTTCCGCATTGGGGAAGTAACCTACGTGCACCTGCTGCTGGGCGTCGGCGCCGGCTACGAGCGCACCGGCGAGAACGGTACCGGCCCGCTGGAAGCCGGTGCCAAGGAGCCGCAGCGCTTCACCTACGGCCCGCAGGCCGGGGCGGAAGTAGACTGCTTCCTGGGCAACCGCCTCTCGCTGGTGGCCACTGCCACCAAAGGCTACCTGTTCAATAACCCCCTCATTGATTCCTGGCCGGGTTACGCCAGCGCCGGCCTGCGCTATCACTTTCGCTAACCCTTGCCTTTCTGACTTATGAAACGACTTGCCTATCTGCTGCTGAGCGGCGCCACCTTAGCTACTGCCAGCTGCTCCAAGGACGACGCGACGCCCACCGGGCCTAAAGAATACCAGGTGGAGTACCGGGTTTCTTCCCCCACCGCCCCGGTGTCGGAATACATCAGCTACGATAACGAGAGCGGTGGCACCACCCTCAACAACGTCGCGCTGCCGGCCACTTACCGCTTCAAGCGCACCATGAAAAAGGGCGACCACCTGAGTATGCTGGCCAGCCTCGACGGGGGCACGGCCACTTCGGAAATCACCGTGGCCATCCTGCTCGACGGTCGGGAAGTAAAGAAGGAAACCGGACGCGGCACCGATGCCCAGGCCGTACCGGTGTACGTAATTGGGCAGTAGGGAATGAGTATAAAAAAGCCCGACCAGCGTACTGGTCGGGCTTTTTTTATGTGTAAGCGCAATTACGCTGCAGGGGCTAGTTCCCGCTGCAGGCACGCCAAAAGCTTTCGATAAGACTCCGGGCAAATCCTAACGGTGGGTTCCTGCGCGGTGCAGTACAGAAACGTGGGGTCAGCCAGGGCAACGGCCCGGAACCAGTCAGATTCCTGAGGTTCGGCGGAAAGGAATAGTAAGGGAGTAAATTCTTCTTGAATGAGCCGAATCACCAGCCCTTGCACGGTAGGGCAAATGCTGGAAAACCGGCGATGTGGAATCGCGGGCATAGCGGAAAGCTTATACGGAAAGGAAACTAAACAGCGGGGCCCGCTCGGGTGACGGGAGACCCCATAGCCAGCTCACCGCAGCCAGAACGCGGGCTGCAGGGCGCTTGCGGGCAAGCGAGTGAGGCTACGAAAAAGAGGGTTTAGCAGCCGTACCCACGTACAGGGCGGGGCGTTGCCGGATGGGCAAGGACCGGCGGGTAACCGCGCTCGGCTTGGGCCGGTCCGTTAAGGACACGGAAGCCAGGAGGCAGTTAGTAAAGCGCAGGTGTTGCGAGGCAAGCATGCTCAGGAGCCAGGTGAGGGCACAAAACTAAGCGTTTACCGCCAACCTGAATAGCCGTTTTAAACCTGGCAGCAAGGTTTAGGACTTGCTGGCGAATCACAAGAAGTGTCGGCTCACACGCAGGTGGGGCGTTGGAGCTACTTTCTGTGCAACAAGGACCTAATTGAGGAATGCCCCTACCTACTTATGACCGAGAGTTGCCCAAAACCTAGGGGTGCAATCATCATTTGGCTTTTTTAATCGAAATTATTCGCCAATTTTAGCCTTTAATTGGAATTGAAATTGCCTTGGTTGTCCGCATGGCCGTCGTAATGGAAAAAAAGAGCCCCTGGCCGCTGCTAGTGTTTGCCACCTCGGACAAGGCCGCCAGCCGGCGCATCCAGCAGGCCCGCCGGGCCGGGGAGCTGCGCGAGCTGCTGCCCCGAGTGTATACCTCCGACTTAACCACGGACCCGGCCCTGCTCGTGCGGCGGCACTGGCTGCCGCTGCTTGGTCACCTTTACCCCGAAGCCGTCATCAGCCACCGCTCCGGCCTGGACGCGCAGCCCACGCCCGAAGGGGATATTTTCCTGACCTACAAGTACGCCAAGAAAGTAGCCCTGCCGGGCCTCACCGTGCACCTGGTACCGGGGCCGGGCCCGCAGGAGCTGGACCGGCCGTTTGGCAGCAGCACGCTGTATTTTGCTTCCGAAACGCGGGCCCTGCTCGAAAATTTTCAACTGGGGCGCACCCGCGGGGGCATCAGCAAAACCTTGCCCGTAGCCGCGGTGGAAGAGTACCTGGAGCGCCTGTTGCGCGTGCGGGGCGAGGAGGGACTGAATGAGCTGCGCGAACAGGCGCGCACGCTGGCCGGACAGCTGAGTTGGGACGCCGAGTTCAGCCGGCTCAGCCAGGTCATTGCCGCGCTGCTGACCACGGCGCCCAGCAAGCTGCTTACCTCGCCCGTCGCCCGGGCCCGGGTGCTGGGCCTGCCCTACGACCCGGACCGGGCCGCGCTGTTTACCACCCTGCTCACCGCCCTGCGCCAGGCCCCGCTGCCCAACCGCCCCGACCCGGCGCCCCAGCCGCCGGCCTACTACGAGCTGGCCTTCTTTGAGGCCTACTTCTCCAACTTCATCGAGGGCACCGTCTTCGAGGTGGACGAGGCCCACAACATGGTGGTGGGCAATGCGCCCGTGGCCGGCCGCCACGCGGATTCGCACGACGTGCTGAGCACCTACCACCTGGTGAGCAACCCCGCCGAGATGCGCGTCTTGCCCGCGACGGCCGACGAACTACTCGCCCTGCTGCAGCGCCGGCACGCCGCGCTGTTGCGTGAGCGGCCCGACAAGCGCCCGGGCCAGTGGAAGGAACGCGCCAATCAGGCCGGCAACACCAACTTCGTGGAGCCGGAGCTGGTACGCGGAACCCTGCACCAGGGCTTTGCCTGCTACACGGCCCTGGAGCACCCGCTGGCTCGGGCGGCGATGATGATGTTCATCGTCAGCGAGGTGCACCCCTTTGACGACGGCAACGGCCGTCTGGCGCGCATCATGGCCAATGCCGAGCTCGTACGCGGCGGCCTCAGCCGCATCATCATCACCACCAGCTACCGCCAGGACTACCTGCGGGCCCTGCGCCGACTCAGCCGGCAGCGCGACCCGGGGCTGTACCTGCGGATGCTCGACCGGGCCCAGGCCTTTACCGCGGAACTGCGGCCGGACTCTTACGCTTTCTTGAAAGAGCAGCTATCCAAGGTGCAGGCCTTTGACGAAGCCAACGAAGAAATGGTGTGGTAGCAAAAACTCCCTAGCAGCAAGGGCCCGCGCCGTTGTGGCCGCAGTAAGCAGAAGCTGACGCACGCGGCACTTAATACGTTTCCATTGCCTTTACCGCCCCCGGAATCCTCTCCCTGCACCGGGCAAGTGCCGGCCCTCAACCATTCGCTCCTTCTTGTCGTCTTAGGTGCTCCATCCACCTGTACGACACATGGCTGAAACGATAAAAAACTGGTTCATTACCGGCGCCTCCACCGGCTTCGGCGAATCCCTGGCCACCCTGCTACTCGCCAAGGGCGACCGGGTCGTGGGCACTTTCCGCCAGCCGGCGCAAGTCGCCGCCTTTACCCAGCGCGCCCCCGGCCAGAGCCTGGGAGTGCTCGCCGACGTCACGAATACCGCGCAAATCACCTCCGCCGTGCAGCAGGCCCTCGATGCCTTCGGCCACCTCGACGTGGTGGTGAACAACGCCGGCTACGGCTCGCTGGGCAGCATCGAGGAAATCTCGGAAGAAGAAACCCAGCGGCAGTTCGACGTGAACGTGTTCGGCCCGCTGCGCCTGATTCGGGCCGTGCTGCCGCACCTGCGGGCGCGCCGGTCGGGCCACATTCTCAACATCACGTCGGTGGGCGGGCTGCTGGGGCTGGTGCATTCGGGCATCTACAACAGCTCCAAGTTTGCCCTCGAAGGCATCGGCGAGTCGCTGGCCCTGCAGCTGGCACCGCTGGGCATTCACGTCACCAACGTGGAGCCCGGGCCTTTCCGCACCAATTGGGCGGGACCCTCAGCCACCTACCTTCAAACGAAGATTGCCGATTACGTGCCCAGTGTGGGCGAGGGCCTGAAGGCATCGTTGGGCCGCGACGGCAACCAGGTCGGCGACCCTGCCAAGGCGGCCGAGGCCATGTACCAGCTCGTGCGCCTGCCCCACCCGCCCGTGCACCTGCTACTCGGCGGCCCCGCCTACCAGATGGCCCGCCAGAAATTTCAGGCCATCGGCCAGGAAATTGAAGATTTCGCCTACCTCGGTGAGCCCACGGATTTCTAAGCCGCCGGCTTTCCCTTTTTTATTGTTCCTTATTCCTCGCGCATGAAGCCTCGCGTCATCTGCCACATGATGAGCTCCCTGGACGGGCGCACCATCCTCAAACGCTGGGGCCACGCGCCCAACACGCAGGCCTACGAAGCCACCGCCGCCACGTATGAAGCGGACGCCTGGATGTGCGGCCGCGTGACCATGGAAACTGATTTCACCAAGGGCCGGGCCCCCGACCTGCAGCCGGTGAGCGCCCCGCTGGACCGCGCGGATTTCGTGGCCGACTACACGGGCGGCTCCTTTGCCATCGCCGTGGATGCCCACGGCAAGCTGGGCTGGCAGTCGGCGTATATCGACGATGACCACATTATAGCCGTGCTCTCGGAGCAGGTCAGCGACGAGTACCTGGCCTACCTGCAGCGGCAGGGCGTTTCCTACCTGTTTGGTGGGCGGACGGAAATTGACTTTGCGCATGTGCTTGACAAGCTCGGGGCGCTGTTTCCCATCCGAACCCTGCTGCTGGAAGGCGGCGGCCACCTCAACGGCTCCCTGCTACGGGCCGGGCTCGTCGACGAGCTGAGCTTGCTGCTCTATCCGGTGGTCGACGGGGCCGCTTCCTCAGCGGCGGTGTTCGAACAGGGCGACGCCCCAGGGCCCGCCACGCGCTTTGAGCTGCTGAGCCAGGAGCCGCGCGAGCACGGCGTACTCTGGGGACGCTACCGCGTGGCGCGCCCCGAATAAGGTCCCCGACCACCTTTTGAACATCTGTTTAACAAGAACATGACCAATCGTTGGAATCTGACGGGGCGCCGGGCCCTGGTTACGGGCGGCACCAAGGGCATCGGCCGCGCCGTGGCCGAGGAGTTGCTGGGCCTGGGCGCGCAGGTACTAATTACGGCCCGCCACGCGGACGAGGTGGCCCAAGCTGTGGCCGAGTGGACCCGCCGGGGCCTGCCCGCCCTGGGCGTGGCCGCCGACGTCAGCACCGAAGCCGGCCGCACGGCCATTTTCGAGCAGGTGCGCACGCACTGGCAAGGGCTCGACCTGCTCGTCAACAACGTGGGCACCAACCTACGCAAAGGGTTCACCGACTACACCCCGGCCGAATACGAGCGCCTGTTTCAGGTGAATTTGTTTAGCATCATCGAAATGTGCCGGGCGGCCTATCCGCTGCTACAGGCCTCGGGCCACGCCGCCATCGTGAACGTGGGCTCGGTCGCCGGGCGCTTCGACGTGGGCACTGGCGCCTACTACAGCCTGACCAAAGCCGCCGAAGAGCAACTGGCCCGCAACCTGGCCGTGGAATGGGCCCCCGACGGCATCCGCGTGAACACGGTGGCCCCGTGGTTTATCCGCACGCCGCTCACGGCGGCGCTGCTGGCCCAGCCCGCGTTTCTGGCCAAGCTGGAAGCCCGTACGCCCCTGGGCCGCGTGGGCGAGCCCGAAGAAATCGCGGCGGCGGTGGCGTTCCTGTGCTTGCCAGGGGCTTCCTACATCACCGGCCAGTGCCTGCTGGTCGATGGCGGGATGAGCGCGAAGGGGCTGTAGGGCCGCTTCAAACCCGGCGGCGGGGCCAGGGCCGTGCAAGACCGGTTTGACCCTATTTACGAGCACAAATCGCGGCACGTGACCCCAAATGCAACTTCTTTCGTCCGCCGGTAGCGCAAGCAAGCGGGCGTAAACGGGGTTGCAGCAGGATTTTATGCACAACCTTTTGGTTGGTGGCCGGAACGCGCCCCCGTGTTGCGCCCACCAAAAACCGCTGCCACCCACTGCCCGAAACGGTTCCGCTTAACTGGACCACCCCGATGGCACCCCGGGCGTTGCGGGCTGAGTCGATAACCTCAACCTTACCAACGAGAGGAGCGGTTCGTGCGCCAAAAGAGGATAACCCTAGGTTGAACACGGTCGTTACCACGGGGATTAAGTAAACCCTTTAACCCCGGCACCATGAAAGCAATTGTGTATTACGGCCCCTTGGACGTGCGCGTGACTGACAAGCCCGACCCTAAAATTGAGCAACCCACGGACGTGTTGGTGCAGATTACCACCACCAACATTTGCGGCTCGGACCTGCACATGTACGAAGGCCGCACCAACATGGAATCCGGCCGCATTTTTGGCCACGAGAACCTGGGCCGGGTCGTGGAGGTCGGCCCGGCGGTCCGGCAGGTGAAAGTGGGCGACATGGTGTGCATGCCGTTTAACATTGGCTGCGGCCACTGCAAAAATTGCGAGCGCAAGCTGACCGGGTTTTGCCTGACGATGAACCCCGGTTTCGCCGGGGCGGCCTATGGCTTTGCCGGCATGGGGCCCTACGAGGGCGGGCAGGCCGAGTACCTGCGCGTGCCGTACGGAGACTTCAACTGCCAGATATTGCCGGAGGATGCCCACGAAAAGGAAAACGATTACGCCATGCTGTCCGACATCTTCCCGACGGGCTACCACGCCACGGAACTGGCGGGGGTGAAGCCGGGCGAATCGGTGGTCATTTACGGCGCCGGGCCGGTCGGGCTCATGGCCACGCTGTCGGCCCGCATCAAAGGGGCCGACAAAATCATGGTGGTGGACAGCCACCCCGACCGGCTGAAGCTGGCCAAGGAATTGGGGGGCATCCCCATCGACACGACGAAAGGCTCGGCGGTGGACCAGGTGCTGGAGTTAACCGACGGGCAGGGGGCCGACCGGGGCTGTGAATGCGTGGGCTACCAGTGCTGCAACCGCCACGGCCAGGAACAATCGAACGTCACCATGAACGAACTGGTCCAGGCGGTGAAAGCGACCGGCTCGATTGGCGTGGTGGGCGTGTTCGTGAAGGAAGACCCCAAGTCCAAGGAGCAGCTGCAGAAAAAAGGCCACATGGACTTCGACTTTGGCAGCTTCTGGATGAAGGGGCAAAGCATCGCCACGGGCCAAGCCAACGTGAAATCGTACAACCGGGAACTGTGCGCGCTGATTTCTTCCGGCAAAGCCAAGCCGTCCGCCATCGTCTCCCACGAGCTTTCCCTGGACGAGGCCCCGGATGCGTACAAGCACTTCAATGCCCGCGACAACGGCTGGACGAAGGTGGTGCTGAAACCGGGCAAAAAGAGCAGCGGCAAGAAATAAGCGGCAAGTTGCGGGCTGACCGGCTGACCGCGGCCGGCGTTGCCATTGCCTACCGGTAGTACCCCGGCACCGCCCCCGGGTTTTTTGGCACCTGCGCCGTGGTGCCCCCAGCCAACGATGCGCCGGACGTTGCGGCCGCCAGGCTGCAGGCAGCCTTTCAATAGGCACCGGGCGGTAAACCGCCCGGCTAACAAGATTTGGTCTTCCGAGCACCTCGGTGGCCCTGCCGGTCGTATGTACCGACATCTTTTCAACCAATCACCTTACTTCTTTTCGCATGAGTTACATCACAGCCGGCAAAGATGCCAATGGCGAAGATATTAAGCTGCACTACACCGACCAGGGCAAAGGCGCCCCGGTAGTGCTCATCCACGGCTGGCCGCAGAGCCACGAGGCGTGGTCCTACCAGCTCGGCGAGCTGCCCAAGCACGGCATCCGCGCCATTGCCTACACCCGCCGCGGCTTCGGCAACTCGTCCAAGCCCTTCGAAGGCTACGACTACGACACGCTGGCCGACGACCTGAAAGCCGTGCTCGACACGCTCAACCTGCAGAACGTGACGCTGGTGGGCTTTTCCATGGGCGGCGGCGAAGTGGCCCGCTACATGAGCCGCCACGGCGGCGCCCGCGTGGCCAAAGTTGTATTTATTTCCTCGGTGACGCCCTACCTGCTCAAGACCGACGACAACCCCGACGGCGTCGATAAGTCTGTCTTCGACGACATCCAGGCGAACATCGCCAAAGACCGGTTCGGCTTCCTGCAAACCTTTGGCAAGCAGTTCTACGGCGACGGCCCGCTGAGCAACCCCGTTAGTTCGGCCGTGCTCGACTGGTCGTTTGGGATGGCCGCGCTCGGTTCGCATCAGGCCACGGTGGCCTGCGGCAATTCTTTTGCCACCACCGATTTTCGGCCTGACCTGGCGGGCATTAAGGTGCCCGCCCTGGTGATTCACGGGGCCGATGACAAGACGGTCCCCATCAAAAACAGCGGCGACCGGATGCCGCAGCACCTGCCCCACGCCACCTACATCACCTATGATGGCGCTCCGCACGGCCTGTTCATCACCGAAAAGGACAAGCTCAATCGCGACTTGATTGACTTTATCACCGGCTCGGAAGTGCGCGCTGGCCAAACCAGCTAAAAAGATGACGCTTAAAAAAAGGCTGGCCCTGCATGCAGGGCCAGCCTTTTTTTAAGTCCACATCAGGGGAGCTGTCGGCAATGGTGTTGGTTACTGGTTTGCGCTCGGCCCGTGGCACTTCGGTCCATCGAATTAGGCATGGACCGCCTCGGGGTGGCGTTAGATGAGCCAACTGAAGGGCAGCTTGCCGATAGCAGCCCGCCGCACTAGAATAGCAGCCCGCCGCACTAGAGCAGTAAGGCGGGCAGCAGCTGTTGCAGTAGGATGGGCGGATGGAGCAGTCAATCAAAAAAAGCCCCGGCCCGGAATGATTCCGGCCGGGGCTTTTTAGTAAGCAGCGGGCGAGCTGCCGGGGGCCTTACTTTTTCGCGGCCGATTTTTTGGCGGCTTCGACGATGAAATTGGCCACCTCCGTGGGGTGCGAGAGCATGGGCACGTGGCTGGATTTCAGGGTGAGGGTGGTGGCCCCCAGCTGCTTGGCCAGCTGGCGCTGCAGCTCGGGGTTAATCATGCGGTCCTCGCTGGCCACCACGTAGAACGAGGGGCGCGTTTTCCAGGCGGCGGCGGTGGCCTTCTGGCCCAGGCCGCTGAGCGAAAGCGGGCCCTGGGTGACGTAGATGAGCTGGCGCTCGGCCGGCTTGAGGTCAGGGGCAAAGTCCTCGTCGATGCCCTTGCGGGTCATGCTCACGAAGCCGGCTGCATCGGGGCGGAACTCGGCGGCGCCGGGCGTGGGCGGCAGGCCCTTGCCGAGGTCGCCGGCGGCCTGGTTGGCGTCGAGGGCCCAGGCGGCCAGAAACACCAGGCCAGCTACTTTGGGGTCGTTGCCGGCTTCGGAGATGACGGCGCCGCCCCAGGAGTGGCCCACCAGCAAAGTGGGGCCGTCCTGCAGGGCCAGGGCGCGCTTGGTGGCGGCCACGTCGTCGGTGAGCGAGCTGAGCGGGTTCTGCACGGCCGTGACGTGGTAGCCTTTGGCTTCGAGCAGCGGAATGATTTTGTTGTAGCTGGCGCCGTCGGCGAAGGCCCCGTGCACCAGCACGATGTTTTTCACGCCTTGCGGGGCGGTTTGGGCGGTAGCGGCCTGGGGCTGGGCGAAGGTGGCCGCGGCCAGGGCGCTGAACAGAAAATACGTGGACTTGAACATGTTGGGAACGGAGAAAGCTGCCCAAGCCGGCAGGCCGGGGGGGGCGGTGAAGTATGGCGCAAAGGTCCGGCTTTCGGAAGAGCCGGGTTTTCACCTAGGTTAAAAAATGCACGGAACGGCGCCATTTTGGCTGTCGCCCAACCCGTAGCCGTATGGTTCGGGGCGATGCGTTATGTTCCGCTGGGCTTTGCCCGTTTCTCCTCCCGCGATGCTGCCACCTGTTCCTGCCCTTCCGACGGCCGACGCCGAATCCGTCCTGGCCCACCACCTGCAGGCGTTTGCCGGCCTCTCGCCGGCCGACCTGCGCCTGGCCGACGGGCTGTGGACCCGCCGCACGGTGGCCAGAAACGAATTTTTCAACTTCCGCAACGCCGTGTGCCGACACGTCGGCTTTGTGCTGCGCGGCCTGTTCCGCGTGTACTACGTTGACCCGGTTTCCGCCCAGGAGCACAACCTGTTTTTTGTGGCCGAGAACACCTTCCTCACGTCGCTCAAAAGCCTGCTTACCCAGCAGGGCTGCCCGTACTTTATCGCGGCCGTCGAGGATTCCGAGCTCTGGGTTATCGGGGCCGAGCCGCTGCAGCAACTCTACGCCGCCTCGCACGGCTGGGAGCGGTTCGGGCGGCGGCTGGCCGAGCAATACCTCGTTCTACAGCAGGCCAAGGCCGAAAGCCTGCTGTTTCAGTCGGCCGAGGAGCGCTACCTGGGCTTGCTGGCCCAGCTGCCGGGCATCACCAACCGGGTGTCGCTGGGCCACATCGCCTCGTACCTGGGCATCCAGGGCCCGTCGCTGAGCCGCATCCGCGCTAATTTAGGCGGGAAGTAACGGACTGCGCGATGGCCTTTGGCTAGTTGGTTGATTTCCTTATTTTCGCTGATTTATGCCCGCTGCGCTTCCAGCAATTTGCTTTTAAATCGTTCGGGCAAGTCGAATTTCGCGCGGGGCTGGCCGAGCCAGCCAGCCAGCCAGCCGGAGACCGCCAGTTTTATCAAGATTCTGCTGGTCGAGGCCGGCGGGAACGTCGTGGTTGGTTTTCAGGAATACCACCTGACGCACCCCACCCTGTTCATTCTCAATGCCGGGCAATACCACCACTTGAACGAAGCCTGCGCGGGTACGGCCCTCTGCCGCAACCGGGATTTCTACTGCGTAAAGCATCACGACCGGGAAGTGGCCGGCAACAGCGTGGGCGGCAACATGGCCACGGTGGTGGCCCTGATGGCCAAGGACTAGAAAGGCCCACCGCTGAGGCTGCATGTCCTGTTCTGGCCCGTGACGGACGCCACCTTCGAAGCGCCTTCGTACAACCAGTTTGCCACGGGCCGCTTCCTGACCAAGAGCCTGATGCAGTGGTTACCAGTTTACCAGCATTTTGCGCAAGGCCCGCGGCACTGTTGCGGGCCTTTCTGCTGCTTGGGAGCGCCTTTACCAGCAGGAAACAGCCGCGCGGCAACCCGACTGGTGCCCACCGGTTGTTTTTTTTAGCCAAAGCAGGCCGTTGCCCGTTTACAAGTAAAATATGCGGATTACCCTTCTTCAAATCAACTACACCTTACCACCATGGCGGAAATAAAAGCACTGGCGGCCCGGCAAGCCCACGGCCTCCTCGAACCCTTCACCTACGACCCCGGCCCCCTCGGGGCCGAGCAAGTTGACATCGCCGTGGAGTATTGCGGCATCTGCCACTCCGACCTTTCAATGCTCGACAACGAGTGGGGCATCTCGGCTTATCCCTTCGTGCCCGGGCACGAGGCCATCGGCCGCGTCGTGGGCCTGGGCGAAGTCGCCCAGCAGAAAGGCCTGCAACTCGGCCAGCGCGTGGGCGTGGGCTGGAATTCCCACAGCTGCCTCCACTGCGAGCCCTGCCTGCAGGGCGACCAACAAATGTGCACCAGCGGCCAGCCCACCATCATTGGGCGGCACGGGGCCTTCGCCGAGCAGGTGCGCGTGCACTGGCTGTGGGCCGTGCCCATTCCGGAGGGCGTGGACCCCGCCGAGGCTGGCCCGCTGCTGTGCGGCGGCGCGACGGTGTTCGCCCCTTTGCTCGATTACGTGCAGCCTACCGACCAGGTGGGCGTGCTCGGCATCGGCGGCCTGGGCCACCTGGCCGTGATGTTCCTCAATGCCTGGGGCTGCGACGTGACGGCGTTCACCTCCAGCCCGGCCAAGATGGCGGAGGCTCGCTCGCTCGGAGCCACCCGCGTCGCGTCGAGCACCGACGCCGCCGAGCTGAAGAAGCTGGCCCGCACCTTTGACTTTCTGCTCGTCACGGCCAACGTGTCGCTCGACTGGAACGACATCATCGCCATGCTCAAGCCCAACGGCAAGCTGCACATCGTCGGAGCCGTGCTCGAACCCATCCCGGTGGCGGTGTTTCCGCTGCTGCTCAGCAACCAGTCGGTCGGCGCCTCGCCCAACGGCAACCGGGCCCAGACCGATAAGATGCTGCGCTTTGCCGCCCAGCACGGCATCAAGCCCCTGACCGAGCACTTTCCCATGAGCGAGGCCAATGCCGCCCTGGACCACCTGCGCGCCGGCAAGGCGCACTACCGCATCGTGCTCGACATGAATCTGTAAGAAATGAATCGCGCGGGCGCGCAACGGCCCCACCGCTCGGCGGTGGGGCCGTTTTTTGTGGTCTGGTCGTCCGCTTAACCTCCGCGCAGTGAGGCCTTTTCGTAGCAGCGGGGAAATCTCACGTGAGTTGGTCTAACTAAGCTGGACACCGTTAGGACGTGGTTTGAAGGTGGATTTCAACGTGGTTTGGCGACTGGTAGTGAAGGGCGTATTACCGTCGTTTAGCGTTGTTATAGGCGGCAGAGTGGCTGATTCATAAGCGCGCTTCGGCGAAGCCATAAAAGCTGCGGCCGTCGCGCAATTCAATTTTAATAGGGCTCCAAAATGATTCGGCGTGGGTCGTACCCAGCAAGGCATGGTCGTAGCCGTTGCCGCGCGGCTCTGGCTGGCCCCGTGGCGGGCCCGTTTAGCGGCCGGCGGCTTGCGGACCGCGCAAGGTCATGATGGTGCTGATGACCGTGGCGGCCACTTTGCCGTCGTCGCGCACAATGTCGCAGGTGTAGTGCGTGATGGTGCGCCCGTGCTGGATGGGTTGGGCCGTCGCGCGCAACGTGGATTTCCACACCGGGCGGAAAAAATTAATCTTCAAGTCGATGCTGGTGAACGACTCCCCCTCGCCCACGAGCGTGGAGTGGGCCGTGCCAATGGCCGCGTCGGCCAGCTCGCAGAGCAGGCCGCCGTGCACGGTGCCTTGCTGGTTGCCGTGCAGCTCTGGGTCGGCATCGAGCTCCACGGTGGCGGTGCCCAGCCCGACGGCGACCAGTCGGAAACCCAGGGTTTGCGAGATGCGGGTCGGGTAGCGCACGCTCGTCGTGTCGTCGGGGCCGAGGGTGTTGGCGAGCTGCCGCTGGAGGTATTCAAGCACCGGGAGCTGTTGGCCTTCTTGTTTCATCGGTTTTTACTAAAAAATACGGGTTGGTAACGGCAGCGTACGGGGGAAGTTTGCGCGGGTGCGTCCCTGGACGGGACCTGGAACCAAGCGGGTTGCGGGCTGGCCACCTCCCGGCACTCCGCCAACCAATATTTTCCGCTCGCTCGACTTCCGTTTTTGGCTGCGCCACGTAAAGACACCTTTCCAACCCTGTTTGTGTACTTGGCCTTCTTGGCCTCCCTCAACTCATTCGCCTTCCTCATGGACCTTCACTATATCCGTCGCGGCACCGGCCGTCCCCTGCTGCTCGTTCACGGCATCGGCGGCAGCTGGCGCTCGTGGAACACCATTATCGAAGCGCTGGCAGCCGAACGCGACGTAATAGCCGTGGATTTGCCCGGCCACGGCGAATCCCCTCAACTCCCGGGCCTCCAATCCATTGGGACCTTGGCCGATGCGCTCACGTCCTTTCTAACCCAGCACGACCTGCTCGGGATTGACGCCGTGGGCAGCTCGATGGGTGCCCGGCTGGTGCTGGAGCTGGCCCGGCGCGGGGGCGTGCTCGGCGCGGTGGTCTCGCTGGACCCCGGGGGATTCTGGCAGGGCTGGCAAATTCCGTTCTTCTACCACTCAGTGGCCGTGTCGGTAAAACTGGTGAAGGCCCTGCAGCCGGTGATGCCCGCCCTGGCGGGCTCGGCGGTGGGCCGCACCGTGCTGCTGCCCCAGTTTTCGGCCCGGCCCTGGGCCGTGGATTCGCAGCAGGCCATCGACGAGATGCACACCTTCGCCCACTCCCCCGCGTTCGACGAGTTGCTCGACCAGTTGGCCCACGGCGAAGTGCAGCCGCCGGCGCCCAAGGGCAGCATCACCGAGCCTTTAGTCATCGGCTGGGGCCGGCAGGACCGGGTGTGCCTGCCGAGCCAAGCCAAGCTGGCCCTGGAAAAATTCCCCGATGCCCGCCTCTACTGGTTCGAGCAGTGCGGCCACTTCCCGCAGTGGGACCAGCCCGCCGAAGCCACGCGCCTGATTCTGGCGGCCACCAGCCGCCAGGCCTTCACCGATGCTTCCATTGCCCAGGCGCGACCGACCAAGGCCAGTGCTTCGGCGGGGCCCAAGGCGGCGGCCGTGGGCGCGGCGCTGGCGCTGCTGGCGGGCGGCATCTGGCTGCTGTCGTCGCGGCAGAAACGGAGCCGCAACGGAGCCGCACACCCAACCGGACGCGCCAACAGGTAGTCACCCCATCCAGTTAGCCATTTGCACATTGCCCCACGAACAAGGGCCGGACGCTCTCGCGAGCATCCGGCCCTTGTTCGTGGGGCAATGTGCCAAACCAGCCGTTATGCCGGAATCAAGTGGTGCGGGTTAATCACAAACTTCTTGGCCACGCCGCTGTCGAACTCGGCATATCCCTTGGGGGCGTCGTCGAGACTGATAATTTCCACATTCACCGCCTTCGCAATCTGCACTTTATCGTACAAAATGGCCTGCATGAGCTGGCGGTTGTAGCTCATCACGGGCGTTTGGCCGGTGTGAAAGGAATGGCTCTTGGCCCAGCCCAGGCCGAAGCGGATGGACAGGTTGCCGGTTTTGGCGGCCTTGTCCTCCGCGCCGGGGTCGGCGGTCACGTACAGGCCCGGAATGCCGATGGAACCGCCCGCGCGGGCAATTTCCATCAGGGAGTTGAGCACAGCGGCGGGCACTTCGGTTTTGGCCTGGGTGCCGTGGCCGCTGGCCTCAAAGCCCACGCAGTCGATGGCACAGTCCACCTCCGGCACGCCCAGAATCTGGGCAATCTGGTCGGCCAGGGTGGCGTCCTCGTTCAGGTCCACGGTCTCGCAGCCGAAGGAGCGGGCGTGCGCCAGGCGGGCCTTGTTCATGTCGCCCACTATCACCACGGCCGCGCCGAGTAGCTGCGCCGAAGCGGCCGCCGCCAGGCCCACCGGCCCCGCGCCTGCCACGTACACCGTGGTTCCCGGGCCCACACCGGCCTTCACGGCCCCGTGGAAGCCGGTCGGGAAAATATCGCTCAGCATGGTCAGGTCGCGGATTTTCTCCATGGCCTGGTCCTTGTTGGGGAATTTGAGCAGGTTGAAATCGGCGTAGGGCACCATCACGTACTCGGCCTGGCCGCCCACCCAGCCGCCCATGTCCACGTAGCCATAGGCGCCGCCGGCGCGGCCCTCGTTCACGGTCAGGCAGATGCCGGTTTTCATTTCCTTGCAGGTGCGGCAGCGGCCACAAGCCACGTTAAACGGCACCGACACCAGGTCCCCCTTTTTCAGGAATTCCACGTCGTCGCCGGCCTCAATCACCTCGCCCGTGATTTCGTGGCCCAGCACCAAGCCGGCGGGGGCGGTGGTCCGGCCGCGCACCATGTGCTGGTCGGAGCCGCAGATGTTGGTGGAAACCACCTTTAGGATAACCCCGTGCGTGATTTTGCGCCCTTTGGGGTTTTTCAGCTCGGGAAAATCAATGCTTTGCACCTCGACCTTGCCGGGTCCGAGATACACGACGCCTCTGTTGCTGGCCATACTACTGGGGGTTAAAAGGGTGGGAAAAAGAACGTCATGCGGCGCGATGCGCCGCATGACAAATGACGGCGGCAATGCGGAGTTAGCGGTGGCCTTCGAGGGCGTGCTGGCCGGCTTCGGCCACGGCGTGGTCGTTTTCGACCGAGCTGCCCGATACACCGATGGCGCCGATAACCTCGCCGGCCGCGTTCTTGAGCACCACGCCGCCGGGGAAGGTGATGAGGCCGCCGTTGCTGTGCTCGATATTGAAGAGCGGGGCACCGGGCTGCACGGCATCCACCAGGTCGGCGGTGTTCATGGTGAACCAAGCGGCGGTTTTCGCTTTCTTAAAGGCGATGTCGATGGAGCCAATCCAGGCCCCGTCCATGCGGGCGAAGGCGACGACGTTGGCTCCCGCATCGACGACGCAGATGTCCATTTTGGTGTTGATTTCGGCGGCTTTTACCTTGGCGGCGGCAATTGCGGCTTCGGCTTGCGTGAGGGTGATGTTCATAAAGAGAAGGAAATGGGATGCGAAAGAATTAGGCGGTAAAGGTGGCGTCGAGGTGGATGGGCACCGCGCTCAGGGCCTTGGAGATGGGGCAGCCGGCCTTGGCACCGTTGGCCAGGTCCAGAAATTGCGCCTCGCTCAGGCCGGGCACCTTGCCGGCCAGCGTGAGGGTGATGCCCGTGATGCCAAAGCCGCCTTCCACGGCATCGAGCACCACCTTGGCGTCCACCTTCAGCTCGTCGGCCACGAAGCCGGCCTGCGCGATGGCGAAGCTCAGGGCCATGGCGAAGCAGCCGGCGTGGGCGGCGGCTATCAGCTCCTCGGGGTTAGTACCCAGCACCCCGTCTTCGTTTTCAAAGCGGGTTTTGAAGCTGTAGGGCGTGTTGTTAAAAAACTTGTTCGACGTGTTGAGGGTGCCGGTGCCTTCGGCGCCGGTGCCGTTCCACACCGCGGTTGCTCTGCGGGAAGTTGCCATGAGAATGGGGGAATGAAAATGATTGAATGGGAGATGATAGGTAACGGCGGAAGAAGTGTCTACCCTTCCCGCACCGTGTTATTTTTTGCGCTCGTAGTAGCTCACGAAGCTGGCTTTGGCCAGCGTGTTCTGCCACAGGTAGTAACCCACCACGGCGGGCGTGGCCGTGGCGTCGAGGCCCAGCTTGTCGGTTTTGAGGGCGTACACCGTGAACCGGTACTCGTGCGGGCCGTGGCCTTCGGGCGGGCAGGGGCCGCCGAAGCCGGGCATGCCGAAGCTGGTGGCGCTCTGGATGGCCCCCTTGGGCGCGAGGCCGGCGGCGGGCTTGCCGGCGTTGCTCGGCAGCTCGGTGGCGGAGGCTGGAATGTCGAACATCACCCAGTGCGTCCAGCCGCTGCCGGTGGGCGCGTCGGGGTCGTACATCACGACGGCGAAGCTCTTGGTGCCGGCCGGGGCGTTGGCCCAGTTCAACTCGGGCGACTGGTTTTTGCCCGTGCAGCCGAAGCTGTTGAACTCTTCGGTCTTGGTGGCCTGGCCGCCGAGGTCGTTGCTGCGCAGGGTGAACGTTTTGGGGGCCTGGGCCAGCGCCGGAAGGCTGAGCGCCACGGCGGCCAGCAGGGAAAGCGAAAAAGTACGCATGAAAGGCGGAGGTCTAGATACTCCGCAAAAGTATCCGCCGCCGCCCCCGGACCGGTAGCGGTGGGCGGTCAAAAAGTGTTGCTAAACGCTCATATTGGCTGCTGAAACTGCTTGGGCGTGCGCCCGAAGTGCAGTTTGAACGCCTGGGTGAAGCTCGACAGGTTCTCGAAGCCCGCCGTGGCGTACACGTCGGTGGGGCGCTGCTGCCGGGCCGTGAGCAGGTAGGCCGCGTGCTCCAGCCGCTGCTGCTGGCCCCAGCGGCTGGGCGAGGTGTGGAATTCCTGCTCGAAGTGCCGCTTGAACGTCGACTCACTCATGCTGCACAGAAACGCCAGCTCGGCCACGCGCAGTTGGCTGAGGGCGTTGGCCTCCACCACCTGCCGCAGGCGCTGCCGGGGCGCGGCCGCCGCCCGCCCCGGCCGCAGCTGGTCCAGCAAGGCCGGCCCCTGCCGGGCCAGCAGGTAGAGCATGATTTCCTCGAACTTGGCGGGCAGCAGCCGTTGCTGCACGGCGGGCGGGGCCTGCTGCAGCACCAGCAGGCTCTGCACGAAGTGCGTCACGTAGGCATCGTAGGGCAGCACGACGAAGCCGTCGGTGGCGGGACGGGGGGCGGGGCGCAGGTCCTGCCGCTGGAGCAGGCGCTCGACCAGCGCGTCGGGAAAGAAAAACAGCAGGCTGCGGTAGGTCTGGCTGGGGGCCAGCTTCTCGCTCATCAGGCAGTTGCCGGCCCGGATGAGCAGAAACTGCCGGTTGTCAATCAGCACGGCCTGACCGGGCGTAATCAGCTCCTTGGTGCCGTCGAGCAGGAAGCTGAACACGTGCTGCGAGAGCTGAATCCGGTTGTTGCGGCAAGGGGCCTGGATGCGGTAATCCACCACCAGCGCAGCAGGCGGGCCGGTGATAGGGCCAAAGTCGTTCGGAAGGGTTTGCAAAGAGTAGGGCCTGGCAAGGGCAAAAGACGGTGCAATATCCGGCTTTACGCCGGCTTGCACAACGTGGGCCCGGTCGCGAAGCCGCCATGTACACGACCCGGCGGACGGGAATCTGCGCGTAGACGCTCCTTCTTTTCGGCAGGCCCCTACCGGCTCGGCTAGCGGCTGACCTTTTGTTGGGTGTAGAAAACAGGGTGTCAAAGCGGAGATGCGACAAGCTTTTTCGGCGCTGGTTCCAACTCTTCCTGAGAAAGAAATAAGGCCGGGCGTTCCCGTTCGTAGTGAATAGCTGCCAGGCGCCCGCTTCTGTTTTTTTGGGTTGTTACACCGGTATAAACGCTTAGCCGCAACAACCTAGCAGATAAGGGACTCGTTAGCCGAAGAACGTTGTGTTTTCACCTTTCACCCCAACCCGCTATGGTTTCTTTTACGCGTTGGCGGCTGCCCACCCTGGGCCTGTCCGCACTTACCGTATTGACGCTGGCTACGTGCCAGAGCAATTCCACCAAGACGACGGAAGGCACCGGGCAGACGGCCGCCGATTCGACGGGGACGGCGCCTGCGGTGGCGGGTTCAACCGGCGATGCCGACGCGGGCCGGGACGTGTTTCGAAACGAAACCTTCGGCACCGAGGGCTTCTGGACCAACGCCGTGCGCATGCCCCAAGGCATGAAGGCGGCCAAGCTCACGGTGCTTGACGCGCTGAAGGCCGGCGTCAGCTTCGACGTGGACGCCATGCCCGCCGACCTGAAAGTGGCCTTCGTCCGCGAGCTGAAAACCGACCGTTCGCCGGCCAAAGCGCCCAAACTCAACGACCCAGCCACGATGGATGCGCTGGTGAAGGCCAACGCCGTCATCGGCATGGTGCCCAAGGGGGCCCTGGTGGGCGTAAGCTGTGCCCTGTGCCACGCCGTGACCGACAAGTCTATGTTTGACCTGGGCGGCAAGGGCAGCATCGGCAAACGCATCGACGGACCCACGCCTCACCAGCTCAACGTGGGCAAGCTGCTGGCCACCGCCGCCAACTCGCGGGCCCTGTTCACCACGCTGCAGCTGCAACAGCCCGACGGCAGCACCATTGGCCGCGCGCCCAAGGGCCTCACCGTCACCTCGACCGAAGCCGAGGTCGATGCCTACCTGAGCAACCCCAAATTCTACCCCGTTGGGACGTTTGACGACTCGCCCGATGGCAACGGCAACCCCGTGCACATCGCGCCTTTCTTCCGCCAGGATTTGGCCGCACCCTTCGGCAGCTCCGGCCAAAACGACAAGTTGGATGACTTCAACAACACGGTCTACACCGCCCTCTTCGACCAAAGCAACCTGCTCTCGCCCGGCGGCAAGCAATTCATCCACGTACTGGGTGGGGCCGGCGGGGACGCCATGCTGGCCGACTATACTAAAGTACTGGCCGCCACGGGCGTCACGGGCTTCCCCTACGTCACCTCTTCCACGGCAGGCAAGCCCGGCGAAGCCCCCACGCCCACCGGCAAGCGCGTCGACGAGCAGAAGCTGCGCAATTTGAACGCCTATGTTTCCCGCTTGGCAGCTCCGAAAGGCGTGGTTACGGATGCCGCCCTCGTGGGCCAGGGCCGCGCCTTGTTTGTCTCGAACAACTGCACGAATTGCCACAACACCGACCAGAGCAAGCCGGTGTTGACCAAGCTGATTCCGATGAATCAGATTTACCCTGACTACAAGCCCAAGGTGCTGGCCCAGCGCCAGCCGCCGCTCACGCCCATTCAGAATGCGCCGGGCACGTTCGACGACAAGATGATTGTGGTGGACGCCAGCCCCGGCGGGGGCATTCGTGGCAATGCCCTGCCGCTGCTGCTCGACCTGGCCCGCAAGCCGGTATTCCTGCACGATAATTCCGTGCCCAGCATGGATGCCCTGCTCAACCCCAGCCGCGGCAAAGGCGCCCCCCATCCGTTTTACGTGGTCAGCGCCAAAGAACGAACGGCGCTCGTCGCGTACCTGAAAAGCCTGGACACGGGGCCAGACAAAGCCGTGGCCATGCGTCGGTAGGTCAAACCGCGGGTTACCCTTAAGCAATGTAGCCGGACTGCCTAGTAGGCGGTCCGGCTCTTTTGTGCGCGGCTGGGTGGTTGAGGGGGGTTAAAGTAACCGGACGGAAACAGGACGTGTATTTTTTTCGGTCAGGACCGCAAACAAGAACGGAGCGTCGCCCGACTAGCGGTGCCCATAGGAGGGGGCATTTAAGGCCAGGGGCCTCCTGTGTCTGGCGTTGAAAAGGTACTGCACGCCAGCAGCTGCTGATTAAGGGTTGTCAACGTGCCATTGGGGGAACACAATTTTAAAGTTGTTCTACTCTGCAAAACTTAGGTTCCATAACTGTTCATTCCCGGACCTAAGTCTTCAAAGCGGTTCGAAGACCTTTCAAAAGTTTAGGTATCATAAGTGTTAATTATGATACCTAAAGTATCTTCGCCGACATGAGCACGGAAATCACCCGAATTCCTGAGCAGCCCCAGGCGCTGGGCTCCCAGCTATCGACAGTTGCCGGCAACGTGGCCCGCTACATCAAGCTCGGCTTAGAGGGCGCTGACAACACGGTACTGGCGTACTCAGCCGACCTGAAAAACTTTGGGGAGTACTGCGAACTCCACGGCTTGTGTCCACTGCCGGCCGATGTGGCGACTATAGCAAGGTACGTAGCTGACTTGGCTGACATCCCGCGCAAGCTTTCTACCATTAAGCGACACTTGGCCGCCATCCACAAACACCACCAGCTGCGCGGCTACCCGTCGCCTGTTCATGCTGACGAGTTGGACTTGGTACTGGAGGGCATCACCCGCACTTTGGGGAAGCGTCAAAAGCAGGCGCCCGCCTTCACAGTGGAAGAGCTCAAGGAAAGCATCCGACGCCTGGACGTTACGACCACAGCTGGCCTGCGTGACCGAGCCCTCTTATTGCTGGGCTTCGCTGGCGCTTTCCGTCGTTCCGAGCTCGTGGCCTTGAACGTAGAGCACCTAGAATTTACGGAGCGAGCCTTAATTGTACATTTGACCAAAAGCAAAAGCAACCAGTTGGGAGAGGCCGAAGATAAAGCAGTGTTTTATGCTTCTACTGCCGCGTTCTGTCCAGTGCGCTGCACCCGCGCCTGGGTCCAACAGTTAAGCCGCGATACTGGGCCGCTGTTTGTCTCACTCAAACGCGGCAAGGTCAAGGGCGAAGCGCTACCCACGCAAAAGCGGCTGTCAGCCCTACGCGTGAATGGTTTAGTACAGCTGCACCTGAACCACGATGAGGAAGGGCACAAAGTCCCAGAAAAGAATTATTCTGCTCACTCACTACGCGTCTCATTTATTACGGTGTCGGTACTACGTGGTCAGTCGAACCGTTTTATTAAAAATCAAACCAAGCAGAAAACCGATGCCATGATTGATCGCTATTCGCGACTAGATGACGTAGTTTCCTTTAACGCTGCCCAGAACTTGGGCTTATAAAGCCATAATGCATTAGACGGGAAGGTCAGTGATAGGTTATGAAGAGCATTATAATGTATTCCCCAGTGAGACACTCGAACTCTAATTACTTAATAACTAAGCTTGCAATGTGGCATTGACGCTGAATTATTAAGTAATTAGAATTATAGATAGATGTAGCAGCTCATTCATAACTAAGATCATAAATGATCCAAGATTAGTAAACAAACAAATCAGTTATCTAACAAAGTGAAATCGAGAGCAACTAACAATTTGGATAAAATTGCATTATTGATCCCATAATCAACAATATCAGCAGTAGTTTTAACGAACTTAGTCTGTACTCGATTTTCTTCATCAACTTCGTGTATGAAGGCCCGTGAAGATAAAATTGTCAATTCTTCTCTTATCTCCGCTTTTGACACCCGTAGTTTACGCTTCAATTCTGGGTAACTTATTTCAAAATTTCCATCACCATCTGATTCGCTGGCTTCTATAATAGTAATCAGAAAATCACGACTTATTCGAGGCAATTTAGTTAAGTTGTTGAAGACCTCTTTTACATCCAGCAATGTCCTATTCCTGTAGTTGGCTAAAAACTTATTGGCATTCACACAAATTGTATTAGGCGCAATTTCTAGCTTATTCAAGAAAGAGGTAGGATAATTACCTTCATTATTGGGGATTTCTATCTCTGTAATAACTAAATGAAACTGCTTTTCAAACAGTTTATATAGATCATATAGTCTGTCGTATGGAATAGATATCATCTCTTTACAGATATCTTTTATTTCTAAGATATCATTTACTGAAAACGAGCCATTGACTAAGTTCGCAGGAACTACAGCAGTATAACTAGACTGCTTTTTTCCTAAGATTATAATTTTAATATTTGGGTAAACAGCTAACTGTTGCGGGGTTATAGCTTTAAGAGTATCATTTACTTTTGTTGAATTACTAGTTGAAGTAACCTGAAAAGCGATCTTGTTACCAACATCACCTAAATCGAGACCTGGCGAGTTAACGTGAGAGGCATTGAGGTTTTTTAGATTGTATCCATAACAAATATTCAAAACATCCTTGATAAAATCTTCGCAATACTTATTCAAGTCAGTAAGTCCAAGTTGATTACGTAACTCGATTTGATTTTGAAGTTGACTTAAATCGTCAATCAATTTACCGATTATTATTCCGCTGGTTATCATGAGAAAAGTGAATGATTTAGGCTTCCAAACTGAGGGAATGAGTAAAAAATGACAAAGGTTTAGCGATTACTCGACTTTAAGTACATAAAATCCAACTACTCCATCCGGCTTTGGAAGAATCGGCCTGTTTCTTCATCTTGAAAGTAAACGTAGCACCCTTGGGTCCCACGAGTCATCAGTACTTTGTAAGTGTTGCGCAAGAACTCTAGCTGCTCCTGAGGGCGCACGCGATAATTGTTAATGGCAGTGTCCGATGAAGCGCTTCCTTGTGCTAGCCACCCGCCCTGTTGCTGACGGTAAACTAAATCGGTGCCGACGATGACCCCTACGTAGTCAAATTCGAACCCTTGAGCGGTATAGATACACCCCACTTGGTTGACTCCGCCAGGCGCGGTAGCCCACAGCGAAGTCTTCGGAATGCCAGCCGCGAGGCGGCCGGCGTTATCCTTTGCATTCCACGGACGGTAGTAGCTGAACTCGTCGGTTTCGATGATGATGTTCTCAACCAACTGGCCATCGGGTAACGGGTCGGACCAGGGCCAGCAGAAGCCGGCCACCATGCGGGCGGTGTGTCCTTCTTGGCGACGCTGCTCCAGCATTTCCTCGATCTGAACAGGGGACGAGATTATCTGGAAGTCGTAGCCTTGACTCACGTTCCACAGCACGTTGGCAGTGCGCTGAATGCCCAAGGTGTTATCTAACCAGTTGATGAAGCCGCTGGAGCCGGCACACCGGAATTGGGCCTCTAGCTTGAACTCTGCTATCGTTACCCCCTGCTGCTCGGCGGCCTGTTTGAGTATGTTATAAGAGCCGATTTCGCCGGGACGCACCCGCTGGAAGTCATCGATGAAGAACACTGATACCCAGGCCACCTGCAGCAGTTCCTCTACTTGGGGCAAGTCGCTGCGCTGTTCGGATCGGGTGAAGCGGGAATTGCTGGAGCTGCGGATGCGGTGGGCCTCGTCGCAGATAACCACGTCGAGTGAGTTTGGGATGGCGTGGCCGTAGGCATTGAAGTAGGTAAAGAAGCCGTTACTACGGGAGCCAAACTGACTGCGGAGGTTTTCGGTAAAGGCTTTGGAGCCGGTGGCGTAGTGGGCCTTGACCTCACGGCGTAACAAGTCGTGAAGCAAGTGCAGCGCAATAACGGACTTGCCGGTTCCGGGGCCACCTTTGACAAGTACAGAAGTCTTGACCTGGTTTTCGTGGGCATCAAGTACTGCCGTGCGGACTCGGTCGTACACGAGCAGCTGGTCATCGAGCAGCACGTAGCTGCTTTTCTTTCGCATGATGTTGTCGACATGCTCGAGCAACTTCTTGCTGGGACGGTAACGGCCGGCGTCGATGCGCTGCAGCACAGACTGTCCGTTGCCGCCAGCCAGTCGCTGTTGGAGGTAATGTCCTAAGTCGACGGACTGTTGGGCACCATAGACCGGATAGTCAGATACCAGCTGGGTAAACTTGGGCTCGAGTAGTGCGTCGGCCGACTGGAAACTGTAGTTGTGGAGATAGGCACAGGCGTGCAGGCCAATGGCAGCCTCGGTGCCATTGAAGGCGGTGTGCACGTCGGCGAGGTACTGGCAGTACTGGCCAACCTGGGCTGAGGGATGTAGCACGTCGCTGAGCTGGCCATTGAGCCAGGTTACCACTTCGTTGGAGCCGGCTGAGGGCTGACTATTGGACCACTGCTTTAGCTCAATGATGACGGCCTGACTCTGCTGATTGGCATCGTGGCCACAGATGAGGCAGTCGAGGCGCTTGGATGTGAGGGGAAGCTGATATTCAAGCAGGACACCGTGGTCGAGCAGGCCAGCATCCTCAAATACTCGGCTCACGCAACGCAAGGAGTTGTGCCAGGACGTTACCTCGTTGGGCTGCGGCTCGGTGCGGTAGTGAGCAAAAAAGGCTGCTTTGAGGGTTCCTACAATAGAATTATGGGTGGTGGCAGCTATGAATTCATTAGAAGAGCCGGCGTAGAGTCTCATAGGAATGGCTTACCTCTCTCCTATGCTGGCTGGGTAATGCGGCGGCGCAAATAAGCGGCGGTTTCGGGGTCGGTGCAATACACGTAGCATCCCTTCATGGCACGGGTCATCAGGGTGCGGTAGGTGTTTTTAATGACGAGGTCGAGTAGTGCAGGCCCATCGGTGGTCTGCAGCAGCTTCTTGCGGCCTTTGACAGTGGTATCGTACTGGTCCCGGGCCAATGCATCCGTTACTACCTCCCCATCCCGGACCACTAAATCGGGACCAATGATGACACCAATGTAATCCACTTCCAAGCCCTGCGTGGTGTGAATGCAGCCGATTTCAGTGACTGAATTCGGCTCGTCAATCCAGTGGCTGCCGTAGGAGGTTAGGTTCCAGCGGTGTCTGAAGGTGGGGCTGAGCTCAAAATCACGCTGGCTGGCATCGTTCTTACTCACCCATTTCCAGCAGTAGCCGGCCACCATGCGGGCGCGGTTGCGTTCTTCGTTTTTCTGGTAAATGAGCTGCTGCAATTCATCGGGGGTGTCGACCACACGGAAATCGTAGTCGGTGGCATCGAGCGTGGGATTGGCCGTTTCGCGGATGTCGAGCACATGGTCGAGCCAGGCCATGTAGGCATCCGAGCCATTGCAACGAAACTGGGCGTGCAACTCCTTTACGTGGACCTCTGCCCCGGCTTGAGTGGCCCAGCGCCTGATTTCTTCTTCGCTGCCGATGTCCTGCACCGCGATGCGCTGGTCTTCGTCCAAGAAAAAGACGGTGAAGTTCGCGGCTTCAATAATTTCCTTGACTTGATTTTCGCCTAAGTTGCCGTACATACCCGAAAACTCGTTCAGGCGGTGGGCTTCGTCGACTATCAGCGCGTCGAATGTATTGGCCGGGGTGGCGAGAAAAGCGCCGGAACCGACGAACAGCGAGTCGAAGAGGGTACCGCGTACGGTGCCGGTGAGCTTACGCTTGTAGACCTTGCGGGGAGCCGAGTTCTTGCTGACGTACTTGGCGTTGAGTCCCTGCTTTGTGAGGGCCACCAGGAGGTTGATGGCCACCACGGTTTTGCCGGTGCCCGGGCCGCCCCGCACAATGAGCACCTGCTTGGCCTGGTCGGTGGCCTTGGCGGCCAGCTTGCGGGCCGTTTCATACACCACCTTCTGCTCATCGAGCAGAATGAACTCCTGCTTGCCCTTCATGAGGCCCGCCAGTGCGTCGGCTAACTGTTTGCTGGGCTTGATGCGCCCCCCCTCGATGCGATACATAATGCCACTGCGGTCGCCTTGCTTGACGTGCTGGCAGATAAAGTCCCGCAGCTTCGCTGCATCAGACTTAAAGAACAGGGGCGCTTTGGCGACATAGGCAGCGTAGTGGCCAGTGGTGAGCACGCCGTTGTCGGGGTGGTTGTGCAAATAGGCACAGGGCAGCAGCTTGATGTTCTCTTCGTAAACGGTTTCGTTGAAGCCTTCGAGGTAAGCCGCGTAGGACCAGGCCTGATATGACGGGTGATTGACATCTTGAATACCGCCCCCGATGTAGGTGGCCACTACGCCGTCCTTGGGGGTGGCCTTGGCTTCGGACCATTGCTTGAGCTCAATGATGATGGCCTTGTCGGCGCCGTCGGCATCCTGGCCCGTGAGCACGAAGTCAATGCGCAAGCCAGAATAAGGCAACTGGTATTCGATGCTGACGCCGCTATCGTCCGGAATCTTCGCGTCGCCGAGCACGCGGTCCATGTACTGCATGGAGTTGCGCCAGGAGTTGATTTCGGACTGGCCGGTGCGGTGCCCTAGCTTTTGAAGAACCTGGGCCTGAATGATGCTCTCGACGTTGTTGGAGAATACATCGTCGCGAAATTCGGCCTTGGACTTTTGGTAGACAATCATGAAAAGGACTAGAGCTCGGTGTGTTTAGTGGCGTTGCCCCGGGCTTTGTCGGCGGGGTACTTCTCGGCGTTGCGGGCTATTTTCTGCTGCATGAGCTGCGGAATGTCCCAACCGTAGAGGTCAGCTAACTGGAAGGCATAGAGCAGGACGTCGGCCAATTCTTCCCGCACCCGGTCCGGATTGGCTTGTTCAGCCGACTTCCATAGAAATTGCTCGTTAAGCTCCGCGGCTTCGATGCTGAGGGCAAGCGCCAAGTCTTTGGCATTGTGAAATTGCGCCCAGTCACGGTCGTCGCGAAACTGGCGCAGCTGCGCCAGAATTTGGTCAATGGCCTCGCTCATGACTTGCCGCTTGCCATGGTGCGGGCCATTTCAAGCTCTTTGGCGAAATCCAGACCGGTGTCCATGCCCGGCTCCAGCTCCTGAAAGCCGGTGTACATCCAAGCAAGCAGCTGCAGCGCCGAGAATGTCTTGCCAGGGAGCGACGCGAGGTTGTACTTGCTGGTGCGGTTGTTCGGGTCCAGTCCGGAGCGACCCAGCAGCGCAATTTCGAAGGCGACGGTTTGGAGTTGGTCCCGCGAGACACTAGCAAAATACTTCAGGGCGTCAAGGCAGTAGAACATGACGGCCATCTGGCCGGCCGGGCTGTCGTCGTAGCTCAGAGGTTCTTTGAGGGCATCAGCTGGCGGCGGCGTATCAAGGCCAAGCGGGTCGCGCTCAATGGCGGCCAGTACTTCCTCGGGGGACTGCTCGCCGTTAGGTTCGGCGGTGTAGTCTGCGTTGGCAGTGGGCTGGTTTCGGGCACCTTCGGGCTGGGCCCAGCCGGTGGCCACGTCGCCGCGGACGCTGGCCTCATCTTTCAGTTCGAAGTAGGCCGCCATGCCCAGGTCTTTGCCCCAGTGCTGAACCAGCTCGTATTCTTCGCCCGGCTGGCGGTCAGCCCGGTATTCCTCGTACTCCTTCCACAGGCGCTGGGCTTCTTTCAGGTCAGCCACCGAGGCTTGGAAGTCGCGCGTTAGGTCGTAGCCAAATAGCTCCTTAAAATGGATGGCGGCTACCAGGTTGAGCACCGTGTTGGCGCGGTGCACCGCCGGAGGCGAGAAGGTAGCCACTTGCTTGTTACGGGCGGCGTCGATGTACTCGAGCAGCAGCTTGTGGAGGGAAAGGAATTGGGTGGGCCGGAGCTCCTCGTATTCGCGGTACAGAAAATCCTCAATGAACAAGTCGATGGGCGCATTATACATCTGGCGCATCATTCCGTCGTAAACAGAATCAATGAAGCCCGTGATGTTGCCCTCGCTATATCCGGCTTTCTCCAGTTTTTTGAGCTGCGGCAGGGCCGTCTTGGTAAAAGCCTGCTTGGCAGCGCCCGTTGTGGTAAAGAGCAAATTGTTGCCCTCCTCGCGGGCCTGCACTATGAAGTCTAAGTGCACCATTTCGTGCATGACCAAATGGTTGACAGCTGGGTAACTAGGTTTGAACCAGATCTGGTGGTAAGGACGTCTGTAGTTCTCCGCTACCTCCAGCTTGGCCGCGGTGGGGATGCGCTCGTCGGCGTCGACGCGGATTTCCTTAGCTGAGGCGGCTTCCAACCTCTCCTGGTACTCGTCGGCTAGGGAGAAGGTGTTGGTGCTGCCGGCTTGCTGCTTGGCCGTCTGCATGAGCAAGGCCAGGGAGGCTTTTCGAATGGGGTCGCCGGCGCCGGCATTACGCAGGGCTTGTGACGCGAAACCGAACGCCCCAGTGTAGTCGCGCTGCTGCTGGCGCGTCATGGCCAGCGCGTAAAGCACGTTGGGGTAATTGGGGTTGATTTCGTGGGCAATCTCAAAGTAGCGCTGCGCCTCCTGGGCCCGACCCAACTGCATGAGGTTGCCCCCGATGTTGTTGATGGCAATGAAGTCCTTAGGGTTGACGGCCAGGGCCTGGTCGTAGAACTTGTTGGCAGCCGTGATGTCGTTCTTGGTGCGTGCGTAAATGTTGCCGAGCATGATTAAGGCGTAACCGTTGCGCGGGTCCCACCGCAACGCATCAATCAACGCATCGATGGCTGCATCGCTGCTGCCCATCTCGGACAAAACCTGCCCCAGGACGCGGTGGTATTCGGAAACCGTGGGGTTCTGCTCAATTAGCTTGCGCAGGCGCGGCAGGGCCTGCGCGAACTGGCCGGCCTCGCACATCTTAAGCACTTTGTTGTACTCGCCCTGCTGGTTATCGATAGCTCGGGTATCAATTAAAACGGTCACCACTCCCTCCTGCACCATGACTTTGGGCCGGTAAGGCCCATAGGTATAATAGTCAGTCAGGTATTCAGCCAAACGGTCTGGGTCTTGGCCAAAGAGCTCGGTTTCAGGAAAAAGACTGTATAAGAAGTCGTTGACTTGGTGAAGGATTGTCATGTACTTAAGCTAGGACGAACCGATAATCCAAATACTGGTATCCGATTCAGCCAATCCGGAGTGTGAGTAGTAAAAGCCAGCGTTAAGCTCCTCCATTGGTCATTGGAAACGGCTACTTTAGCGTCTATATAGTTTCGACCTTCTGCAAACTGAGCAGCAAAATGCTAAACCAAAAGTACGGTTTTGGTGGCCAACGCTTGACCTAACAGTAGAAAAATGAGGCTAGAAACAATCTATCCCTCGCTTTTCGTCAATTAGCCATGTCGTCTTATTTCTTGGATCGTCACATTGCCATCCGCTACCCCCTTGCAATTCCTGCTATAGAAGGCGTCCAAGAAGCCAAAAACGGTCTCCGAGATTCCCAGATTGGGGCTATGGGGGCCATTACGGCCCACTTCGTTCTGAAAGAAACACCAGCGGTAGTCACTATGCCTACGGGCTCGGGAAAAACAGCTGTGTTGATGCTAACGCCTTTTCTGTTGCGGGCAACTAGGGTCTTGGTCATTACTCCCTCCCGGCTGGTCAGAAGCCAAATCCACGATGATTATAAAGACTTAGCGGTCTTGCGGAAAATCGGAGCACTCGACGCAGTTTTGGTGCCTGACGCAGACAATCCCAGTGTTTACGAGGTAGAAGGCTACGTCAAGACGGAAGCTGACTGGCTTGCCATGGACCAATATGATGTCGTCGTGAGCACACCTAACAGCGTAAGTCCCGCTATTAAGGAGGTAGCAAAAGTACCTGAAGGGTTATTTGACTTGATTCTGGTGGACGAAGCGCACCACAGCGCGGCCGGCAGTTGGCAGGCCATTCTGGATTCCTTGCCAAGTGCCAAAAAGATACTCTTCACAGCGACACCATTTCGGCGCGACAAAAAAGAGATAAAGGGCGACTTCATCTTTTCTTACCCCCTCCGCAAATCCTTCGAGAGCAGAGTGTTCGGTCAGGTAAAATTTGAGGCCGCTGCGGAACATGGATTTGCAAGTTCTGACTTGGCCATTGCCACCAGAGCCGCTGAAATTTTTACTGAAGATCGACGTAATGGCCTAAAGCACTACATCATGGTTCGCACGGACCGAAAGTCCCGGGCAAAAGAGCTCCATGAACTCTACGAAAAAAACACCAGCCTGAAGCTGAGACTTATCCATAGTGGCTTAACGTATGGCTACATCAAGCAAACCATTACCAAGCTAAAAAAGGGAGAGTTGGATGGCATTGTATGCGTCAATATGTTGGGAGAAGGATTTGACTTTCCCAACCTGAAGATTGCGGCGGTGCATACACCTCATAGATCCTTGGAGGTTACTCTGCAGTTCATCGGGCGGTTTGCCAGAACCAACAGCAGCGACATTGGGCTGGCAAAGTTTGTCGCCCTCCCGAATGAGATTGAGGATGAAATTGGCAAGCTCTACAAAGAAGGCGCTGTTTGGCAGGACATTATTCAGAATCTGAGCGCTTCCCGAATAGATGAGGAGGTGGTTACTAGAGAAATGCTCAGCCAGTTTAATGCGCCCACCGAGTCCACAGAAGAGACTGTTGACATATCACTGTATAGCTTGAAGCCGTTTCTGCACGTCAAAATCTATGCGCCGGCTTTCACTCCAGATTTGGAGCGTGAGATTGAGTTTCCAAGCACAAACAAGCTGGTCTATCGCAGTTACAGTCCCGAGCTTTCCGCGGCTATCATCGTCACGCAGGAGAAGCAATCGCCCAAGTGGACCACCTTGGATGTTTTTGACACGATTAAGTACAACCTGCTCATCCTCTACTGGAATGAAGAGCACAAACTGCTTTTTATCAATTCCAGTGCTAAGAGCGATGACTTGTATGATTTGGTTAGCGAGTCAATCATAGGTGCTTTCACTAAAGGGCTGCCCATGTCCGACATCGTCAAAGTGACGGCTGGTATCTCAGAAACTAAGTTTTACCATGTCGGCATGCGTAAAACGCAGGACAGTGTCACTTCTAACTCTTATTTGGTGTATTCCGGTCCGAATGCTTCCAAATCGGTCACAAAGACGGACGGCAAGAACTACCAACGTGGCCACGTATTCGGTGGCGGTTCGGAAGGAGGTAAGTCGGTTACGATTGGCTATAGTAGCAGCAGCAAAGTATGGAGTCTGAAGTACATCCAAGTGCCCAACTTGGTCATTTGGTGTAAATCTCAAGCTGAAAAAATTAGATCGGTTCTGGATCATTCAACCAACTCGGGACTTGACCATCTGTCGACGCCCATCACCATTACCTCCATACCAGCCAACATCATATCGGCTCGTTGGAATGACATGTCTTATGAAAAGCCGGTCGAACTGGCCTTTGAAGATGCAACAGGTGCAGCGGTTAGAGTCCCGCAGTTGGAAGTCGAGTTGGAGATAGATTTAACCAGGACGACGGCAACAGAAGTGGTTATCCGACTGCTACACGACAATTTTGAAGCAGAAATTGGCTTTTCATTCAGCAATCCGGAATTGTTTTATCCACTGAGTGCGAACGCTGGCGATATTTTCTTGGTAAGCGGCAATCAGAGAGCGGTTTTGGTTGAAAGGTTAAGGACACGCCCTCTTCAATTGTTCACAGCAGACTTCGCCCGATTGAATGGAAATCAGCTGTCTAAGAAAGACGCTGCTAGCCTGATTACTTTCGACATTAGTCAAATAAACCCATATGATTGGGAAACGGCTAAAGTTGATGTTAGCAAGGAATACGAAGGAGCTAAACGTGGGTATGTTTCCATCCACGATCATCTAAAGCAGCTGTACGCAGCTACCCCGACTGATTACGATGTTGTGCTTTATGACCACGGAAGTGGGGAGACAGCAGACTTTGTCCTTTTTAAGGATACGGGCAAGTTGATCACTGTTGAATTGGTGCATTGCAAGGCCACTAAAGCAACAAAGGCAGGCGAGCGGGTTGGAGACGTTTATGAGGTATGCTCCCAGGTCACTAAATCCATTAAATGGACTGAAGAGCCGCGAGCTTTATTGAAGAATTTGAAACGAAGATTTCGTAAGGACGCTAGCCGTTTTGTGATTGGGGACGCATCCATTTTTGATACCATAGAAGACCGGATACAAGCCGTTGGTTCTATCTATACCATCACCTTAGTGCAACCTGGCATATCTAAGTCAAAACTTACACAGACCACGGGTAATGTATTGGCTGCGGCCAACGACTACATCGTTCACAACAACTGTGAACCAATGAAAGTGATTGGGGCGGCATAAGCCTTAGCTACATCAAGGAGTATCATTTCTTAGTTTTACACTGCCCAACTTCTACTCTTTCTACACGCTAATTCACTTTATGCAAAACAGCTACTTTCTTGTAGGTTTATTTCTATTATTATCCGTCCCTGCACTGGCGCAAAAATCGGCCGTTCCCTCCCCAGTCATTGCCGCTGACACAGCTTACTTTGACCACGATTGGGAAACTACCACCCATCCTGAGGACCGGGTCTACGCCCGCGTCGCCCGGCACGACACTCAGAGACGCACCGTGGGCACCGTACGCGACTACTTTTATCCGTCGTGGAAAAAGCAGTTCGAGGGCAAGTTGCTGCAGGAAAAGCCGGACAAAGCCTCTGGGCTGTGCACCGCTTGGTACGAGAACGGCAAGCTGCATTTCAAAGGCACGTTCCTGCAAGGGGTGCAACAGGCCGACTACCGCGAGTGGCGCGAAACCGGTCAGGAAATCAAAACCTCCTATGTTTGGCAGGAAGTGCTGAGCACTGACGCCGTTAAGCTGCACTCCTACTATAACACCGGCAGCTCCCGGCAGGTCATCACGATTGACTTGCCAACAGGAACAGTAGGCATTGTCTACAAAGTTGACATTCGGGACGAAGACCAGCCACCGGTCAATTGGACCACGGCGCTGACCTTGGCTGCCTCCATCGCCACAGCCCCTACCGGTGCCGGACCTGCCCTGTTGCTTTCTGTCGGCGCCAAAGCCCTGTCCTCCGAAGGTAAGGCAGCCCCGGCAGTGACCACCAAGTGTCGCTTCTTTATTGTCGATGACGAAGAGCTGACCGTTCCCTTTACCACCTATGCTACTAAAGGCACGATGCCGCCCGCTGGCCAGTGCTTTCAGCAAGCTGTTAACCGTGGACAGGAAACCAGAGAACTTGTTATTCCACCCGGCACACGAAAGCTGTACTTCGCTGTGCAGAACGATAATATGCGCACGTCGGCCCGGCTCAAGCTCACCATTAACGCCCTCTTGGCAAACCGTCAATAACTTGGCGTGAGGACCCACCGAATATTAGCCTTCGCTACTTTCTCGCCGCTAGCGCTCTAGTTCCTTAGTGCCCCGTTCTGGGGTGTAAGGTGTTTGGGCAATACGCTTTGCCCCTGGTGACTCTCTTTCCAGCACTCCAACAGCGCTCCTTAAATTGCTCAACTCCGAGCTGTTGCTTAATGCCGGCACCTGAGCGGCCGCGTCTATCGCTTTACCTACATTTTCTCGGTTCAATCCGCCGAGGTAAGGGGTACGTTCTACATGCTTTACTACTTCCTGTAATCGGGCTGCTGCCAGCGCCTGGCTGTGCTCACGTAGCCCTACGGCTACCTGAGCAGCAGCTGCTTTAAAAACTGCCTGCGCTTCCTCGTGGGTACGCAGCACTTGACCTGAGCTACGCGGCCCTTCAACAGCAAGGCTTTTGTTGATTGCCAGCTCATTCACCTGCTCAGCCGCAGCACGGAACCGCTTAGCATCTGACTGGTCCTGCCGCGCGTCGGGCCCCTGCAAGGCCGGATGCTTGATAATCTTCTCCGCCGCCTGCTGAAACTGCGTCAGGTGGGTTTGAACAGCCGCTGGATTCAGGTTGGTCGCTTCCACCCCCTTCCCGACCGCTACGCCCTTCTCGTAATTACCAGCCCCGGGCATGTTGGCCACGATGTCCATTATCCGGTAGCCCGTCACCACCAGCTCGCGGCGGGCATCCATGGCTTTCATCTCCGGGGATAAAGGGGCAACTGGCCGCGCCTGGCTGGGGTCGCGCAGCTTTTCCGCTTCGAGACCCGGCGCCGGGCTGATGACCTGCTGAAACATGGCCTTCAGCGGCTGCAGGTTCTTCTCGGCTTCCTGGGGCGCGTACGGGCGCACCATGGCCAGGTCGCGGGCCCGGTTCAGCGTCGCCGGGTCGATGCGGGCGAAGTCGACCTGGTAACCGGCTTCCTTGCCCAGCTGCACAAACGTGGCCTGCAGCGTGCGTCCGTTGCCGTCCCGAAAGGCGTGGGTGTGGTTGTACTGGTCGAGGTAGTAGGCGGCGCGCTCAGCGAACTTCTCCTCCGACAGCCCCTTGAGGTTGTTTTCCTTGCCCAGCTGCTCGCCGATGGCGTTCAGGCGCAACTCAATCTCCTTGTAGGGCGCGTAGGTCATCGTTTCCCGGAAGCCGGTAACGTACGTAGGCTTGTGCCCCTGAAACTCACGGTCGGCCCGGGTTTCCCCGGCCCACTGGTAGACGCCCTCAAACAGCTTCTGGTGCACCTGCTTCAGGTGGGCGTGGTCGTAGCGCCCATCTGGTATGCCGCCCTGCACGTTGAGCCGCTGCAGGCGCAGCAGTGAGGAATCAGTTTCGGCCTGGGCCAGCTGCTGGGGGTCGGTGATGCCGAGCCGGTTAAGCCGCACCCCGTTATCGTCGCTGAAGCGGTCGTTGGCAACCATCAGCGCGCAGGGTTAGGTTCAGAAGTAGCGGAGTCGCCTCCCGGCCGGTAGCGGGCCAGCAGCATGGCATCGGTCAGCTCAATGGCCTCCTCGATGCTTATCTCGCCGTCCACGTGCCGCTGCATGATGGCCAGGGCCTCCGGGCTGGGCGCGGGGCCGTTGCTCATCAGGATGGCAATGGAATTATTGGCGTGCCGCTCGCGCTCCTGGCGGGCGGCCAGCTGCTCCGGGTTCAGGCCGGCCGGGGCGGGCGTGAAAAAGGTCTTCATCATAGGGTTTGGGGTGTAGGTACGAGGTACTTACTCAACAGTAAAAAGGACCTAAACGTCGCTTTTAACGGGCTTTTTGAGGCTAATCCACCTCATTCTTTATGCCTCCTGCTAAGGTGTTTACATGCAGGGCCAGGGTTTCTTTTACCTGCTGGCTGACCCGCCGGTAGTTCTCCTGCACGACCTCGGACAGCGTGGCGGCGCTATCTTCCTCATCGGCGCCGAAGGTGGCCACCGGATGGAGCGGAAATCGCTCCGGCGTGGCATCGGTGCGGGAGATAACGCCCTGAAAGAAAGTTTGCTTCGTTTCCACGGTCTGCCCGATAAACTCGCCCTGCTGCAGGCCGATGGCGTCCTGCACCCGCACTAGGTTGCGCTCCTGGTAGCTGGTGCTCAGGTTCGAACTGTGGCTGCCGTGCCCGCCGCCCCCGCCCTGGCTTTTGCCCGTGCTGGTGCTGTGCATCTGCTTGTCCTCGCGGCCCACGAGCTCGGAGATGAACTTGGCCGTGTCGAGCGAGTTGACTTTGCCGAAAAACTGGTTGTTAAGGTTGGAGACCATCACCTTCATCTTTTCCGGGCCATAGGCATCAGTCATCTGCGCCAGGTCCTGGGTCATGTAGATGGTGGCCACCTTGTTGCTGCGGGCCGTGGCCGGCAGCAGCTCCAGCCCCGGCACGTACACCGTGGCGGCCTCGTCGAGGAACACGTAGCTGCGGTGCTTGTGCTGCTGGTTCATAAGCTTGATGGCCACCGTGATGATGCAGCTGACCACTGGCGAGAAAGTTTCCTTAAGCGTAGGGTCGTTGCCGATGCACAGTAGGGCCGGCGCCTTCGGGTCGTTGAGGTTCAGCGAGAACCCCTCCCCTGCCTCTTCATCGGGCGTGAGCACCCAGACGATTTCCGGGGAGTTAATCCGGTTCAGAATCACTTGCAGTGTGCCCACGACGGCGGCCACCTGCTTCTCGGCCCGCTGCTCAACGGCCGTGATGATGCTGCGCACCATGCCAGCGCACTCGGGGTCGGTTTCCAGCATCGAGAGCACGTGCTTGAAGTCCTTGTGCACGGCCGTGGCCACCACGTGGGGAATGGTGCAGTAGGCCGGGAAGTGCTTTTTGTAAAACCAGATGATGCCCGTCAGGTAGGCCACGGCGCTGATGTCGAAAAACTCCATCTTGCGGATGCTGGCCGGGTTTAAGTTGTTGATGATGGCCCGGGAGTACTCCTCGGCAAACGCCACTACCGGCATGTCCGCCGCCCGCAGCGGGTTCACCCGCTCGCTGCGCTCCAGGTCGCGGAAGTTGATGACGTGAAAGACCACCGCCGGCTCGGGCTCCCCGTTGGGTAATAGCCGCGGCGGGCTCTGCCGGCGGCCGGCCAGCTCCAGCGCTTTCTGGGCCGTTTCGGCCAGTACCGGAAACTTGAAGTCGTAGATGAGACCGGCAAAATTCTTGGCTGCCAGCTGCTCGATGACGGGCTCCCCAATGGAGTAGGTCTTGCCGGCCCCGGCGCCACCCAGCACCAGCACACCCCGGTAAGGGTTGGGTACGTTCACCCAACCGCCCCCTTCCGTGGGCAGGTTAAATCCGTCCGGGGTTTCCACCTTCTTGCGCTCCACGCTCAGCCCGAAGTCCGGGCTTTTGGTCAGGGCCCGCAGCATGCCCACCACAAAGCCACTGGCCACTGCCAGCGTAGCCGCCACCGGATAGCCCACCCGGATAAAGCCGGACCCATAAGAGGGCATGGTCAGCAGCACGTAGGCGCTGAGCAGAAACAGCGCTGCGCAGCTGGCCACCACGATGCGCACGGCCTGGGCCCGCAAGGGCTTGCGCCGGGCCTGTCCGGTCTGGCGCTGGGGGGCCGGCTGCCCAAAGACCAGGCCGATAGCCAGCAGCAGCAACAGCCCCCGCAGCCCGCTGCCGCCCGCCTCGTAGAACCGTCCGGCCTTTACCAGCAGCTTGCCTCGGAACCCCTGCCCTGCGGTGGCCACCCTGAGGGCAGTGGCTCCTCCCCTGCTTACCACCTGGTCGCCGGTCCGGCCGGTAGCGGTAGCCAGTTCGGCGGCCGACTGCCCGACCACTGGCGCGGCCTGCCGCTGCAGTCGCTTCCGCCGGGCTTCGGCCCGCTGCTGGTTGATGATGGTCAGTCGGGCTAACACGCGCTGCTTGGGAGTCAAAACGGGCGCACTTTGCTCCTGACGCTGGGCCGCGCGGGCGGCGGCTAGTTCAGCCGGATGCTGCAGCACGTACCACTCGCCGACCAGCAAGCCCAGGAGCAGCAGCCCCAGGAGTAAAACGATGTTTTGGGTGTTGGCCGCGGGCCGGGGTGGTTGAGTATTCATCAGATAATTCAGAAAATGGGTAAGGGATGGCCGGCTTACATCTCGATGTCCAGCTCGGCGCGGCGGCGCCCGGGCTTGTCGGCCACCTGCTCGGTGCGCTCCTCCTGGGATGCCTGCGCACTGCGCACCAGGCGCTGCACCGCGTGCAGGGCCGTGGCCGCCTGGCGCTGGGGAGTGGCCGCTTGCTCCCGCCCGGTGGTCAGCAGCTGCAAGGCGTTGTCGATGGGCCGGCCATCACGGGCCCGCTCCTCTACCCTATTGAGCATCCGGTAAAAGGTCTTGTCAAAATGCCGGGCCCCGGCAATGCCCTGCACCCGCTCGGCTGCCAGGCGCTGCTCCCGGGGTACCAGCAGGTTGATGCGGGCCACCCGCTCGGCTATCTTCACCAGCCGGCCAGCGTCCCGGCTGGGGTCACGTTCCCGGGCTTTGGGCCGCAGCTTTTCGTGGGCCTGGGCCGCGTACCCAAACTGCCGCTCAAACTGCCGGCCGGCGGCCGTCTGCCAGCGCATCAAATCAAACCGCTGCCGGCGCCCGCCGGGGTTGAGGGTCAGCATTTGCTCGCTGTCGCGGGCACTCACGATGATGTGCACGTGGGCCTGTAGCCCCGCCCGCTTCTGCCCGGCCTTGGCCGTGCCGGCTACTACCTCGGGGTCGGTGCCCCGGTGGGTGCGGTCCTGGTGCAGGATGGCCCCCCACTTGAGGTCCTTGCTGCCCAGCTGCCGGCCGCTGGGCAATGCAAAGTTCTGCGCGTACTGGCTCATCACCTCCCGGGTGTAAGCCCGAAGCTTGTCGGGGTCGCTGCCGATGTGAGCCAGCTCCTGCTCGCTCGGACTCACTACCAGGGAGTAGAATTTAGCCTCCGTGGCCCGCAGCCCTTTCACGTTGGTGTCAATGGAATCCCGCAGTTGCGCGGCGTTTATTTCGTCGGAGTCGGCGCTGAAAAAGGTGGCTTCTTGCCCCTCCCCTACCGCCTCGTGCTGCAGGTAATTGAGTGTTTGTGCGCAGCTGCCGGTGTTGGTATAGGCAGCTTTGCCGTGAGTTTTGGGGTTGATAAGCTTGACGTACATCGGGGGTAGGGCTAGTATTCGGCGGCGGATTGGCGGTTGTTTTCTTCCCTATTGCCCCTGCCCTACCAGGTTTTCCGTTGCCTTCATGCGCTTGCCCGGCCCTGCTTTTTGGGCCGCTTCCAACGCTTCCCGCACCTGCTTTTCTACCGCTTCCTCGTTGCGCTGACGCAGCACTTTTAGCGCCTGCTGCTGCCGCTGCAGCTGGTCGGCATTGAGCGTTTCCAGTTGCGAATTGAGGTTGTTGACCAGGATTTCATTCAGGCGCAGCACCCGTTCGAGCGTGAGGCGGGTGCGCAGCATTTCTTCCAGCATGGCCGTGAGCAGGGTGCGCTCCTGCTCCTGTAGAAAGCCGAATACCCGGTCGCCCAGCTTCTTTATCTGCTGCATGATGAGCTGCCCCTCCCGGGCTTCGGTCTCGCGCGGGTCCAGCCCCCGGGCTGCAAAATATTCCACCGCCGCACTGGCATAGACACCTAGGCTGGCGCCCACTTCGGCGGCGGCGGCCTCGGCTTTCCGGTGGGCGTTGTTGTCCAGGGTTACTCGCTTGCGTAGCTCACTACTCATGGTGCATTCCTAGAGGTTTAGCAGCCTTATGGGCCACGTTTTCTACTTTAAATCAGACACTTAGCTCCTAATGGCCCATAAATCAGCTCTGCTGATTTATAAACAACTCAATCATAGTGCGTTAGCACTAATAATGAGTTGTTCTTCTTGCTAAGACTACAATGCATTAGCAAAAAGTTATTTAAAAGCTAGTACGCAACTAGCCTAGCTCGTGTTAGCCCGCGGGATGTTTTCCTTATCCTCTTCTTCCTGCTCCGCCGCAATGAGCATCCTCGGACCGCTCCCTGCCGGCCGCTTGCTGCAGAAATCGGCCGCTGAAAAGCGTCGCCTTTAATGGAGACTTTCTTGTCAAACCCGCGTCAGATTAAGTGGGCAGTGTTTTTAAGCGCCGCCAGCGTTTTCACCTACAGTTCTGCAATTCTGCTTTTCTGTTGTTGAGCAAAGCAAATGTTGGTTCATGGCTGATGGTAATGCTAAGCGGAGCCTGTGCTTTTGTATTTCAACAGTTCTGTTGTTCTGTTGGGAGATTGTATCGAAGCAGTGCATAGCTGGCTTATTCTGCATTTCTACAATTCTGTTGTTCTGCAACTCTGCAGTTAGCAATCAACTCTGCCCAATTAAACTCCGGGCTGTTGAACTGTGAATCTGCTGATTTGCATTTCTGTTAATCTGTTGTTTTGTATTTATGTTTTTCTGTAATTTAAAAGATTTGTAGAAATACTTTTCTGTTTTTATGCTTAACAACATTTCTGCTTTTCAGCAAAAAAACGGTTCTGCTGTTTTGCGTTTCTGCTTTTCTATTACTTTTGGCCTGTCGTCATGCTAGTCCCAACTAATGGGCGCTAATTCCCTCCCTTAACTCCGCACCGACCATGTCCAAGGTTATCAGCTTTGCCACCCAGAAGGGCGGCTCCGGTAAATCCACGCTGGCCCTCGTGCTCGCCGCCCCGCTGGCCACCGAGTACGGCCTGCGCATCGCCGTTCTGGACTGCGACTACCAGCAGAGCATCGTCAAGACCCGCGAGCAGGTCGACGCGGCCAACTTCGCCAAGCTGCGCGAAGCCAATCCCGACGCCCAGTACCCCTACGACGTGTACCCCTGGCAACTCAGCCGCATTTTCGACTTCATCGATAACCCCGAGCACAACTACGACCTGATTATCATCGACGTGCCGGGCCGGGCCGATGGCGACGACGTGTTCAACGCCCTGACGGCCTGCGACGCGGTCATTGTGCCCCTGGTATCGGATTACCTGGACCGGGCCTCCACGGCCGAGTTTATGACCATTCTGGAAGCCATCAAGAAAGCGGCCGACGACGCCCAAATTGACTTTCAGTACTACGGCCTGCCCACCAAACGCGTGGCCGGGCAGCGGGAAGAGAAAGAGATGGACGACTACATCGACGGCTTGGGCCTGTCGCGCTTTAATTCCTCCCTGGGCCACCGCAAGGCGTATACCCGGGCCTCGACGCTCTACAGCCTGCTCAACCCGGCCTGGGCGCGCTACGCCGGCGGCACCAAGGACACGTCCGACGAAATCCGCCGCATCTGCGAAGAGATGATTGAACGCCTGGGCTTGCCCGACCGTCGCAGTTCCGCCGCTACTTCCGTATCCACCGCTTCAACCGCCACCAAGTAATGGGCTTCGAGAAACCACAAATCACGCCGCGCCGCCGCATTGAAGTACCCGAAGAGGCCCGCCAGCAGGCCCGCGCCGGCATGGGAGGGGAGGCCACCCGTACGGCCACTACGCCCCCGGCCGCCGTGGAGCCCATCGCGCCCCCGGCGCCGGTAGCTGCCCCCGCAGCCCCAGCGCCTGAGGCCACGCCGCTTGCCGCTGCTCCCGAGCCTGCTGCTGCCCCAGTTGCTACGCCGGCCGCGGCTCCTGTTAAGGCCCCTTCCCGGGGCCGCAAGCCCGCCACGGCGGCAGCACCCGCTCCGGAAGCTGAAGTGCCGCTGCATACGGTCCAAATTGCTAAATCCGTAGTGCAGGAGATTAAGATGAGCTTGCTCCTGGCTGCTCCCGGACCCGACACGCCCACCACGATTAAGAATTACCTGGAGGCGGCCCACCGGCACTACGATGCCTACCTGCGCAAAGCCGGCAAGTTGCCACCAACCAAGTAGCCTTCTTCTCATCTGTAGGTGTGCTCATCGTTCAGTTAGGGCCACCTGTGCACATCCGGTTTCAGCCAATGGTTAAATTACTCATTGACACATGTGTCTGGCTGGACCTAGCTAAGAACCATGAGCAAAGCACCATGCTCAGCGTGATAGAGGAGGGAATTCAGCAAAACGAAATTTCGCTTCTGGTCCCTCAGATAGTTTTAGAGGAATTCGAAAGGAACAAGGATAAAATTATTCGAGAAAGCAGTCAGAGTCTTTCGGGAGTATTCAAGCGGGTACGGGAAGCCGTTAGCAAATTTGGCGACCCCCAGCAAAAGCAAACAGCTATCAGTCAGCTCAATGACGTTAGTTTCAAACTACCTGGGTTAGGTGAAGCAGCTGCTTTCAATGTCCAGAAGGTCGAGAAGCTACTCAAAGCTGGTACTATCATAGATACCTCTAACAGTGCGTTGCTTAAAGCAGCACAGAGGGCTATTGACAAAAGGGCTCCTTTCCATCGTCATAAAAACAGCATGAATGACGCCGTGCTGATGGAGCTGTATGGCGAGTGCATTCAAGCTAAAAATCCAGATAGGCATCGCTTCGCATTTGTAACCCACAACAAGAGTGACTTCAGTGATGCAAACGGTAATGAACGAAACCCACACCCAGATTTCACTTCCTACTTCTCTAAGCTTAAGTCGCTTTACTTTATAAGCTTAGGCGATGCGCTCTACCGGTTTTGCCCTGAACTTACTGAGGACACAACCTTCATTGAGGAGTGGGAAGAAATCCCCAGGACCTTTACTGAGCTTCTTGAACTCGAAGAAGAGCTGAGGCAGAAGGTTTGGTATAACAGGCATCAGGTAAGGGCTTTTATGATAGAAGAAGGACGGATGAAACTCATAGAGCGCGAGGAGTTCTCCATGGCTACCGTCCAAACGACCATCATTAAGGACGTATGGGAGGGGGCTAAAAAGGGGGCTGAAAAGCTTGAGAAGCTCTACGGGAAGGATAACCTTGGTCCTTACGACGACTTTGAGTGGGGAATGCTTAGTGGCAAGCTATCTGCGATAAGATGGGTTATGGGCGATGACTGGGATAATCTGGATACTTAAAATCGGCATCAGAGGCAGCGTCCCTGGAGGCTGCTTTTGGTTTTGGGGCGGTAGGGTAGGGGAGGGGAGAGGCTCCGGCGTGGTGAACTAATTTCTAGAATTAGTAATTACAGATTCTAGGAGAAAATTATCAATTTCAGAATTGCGAGTGGTATCTTTGGGGCATGGTCATCATTTCCCAGAAGCCGCTGCGGGAGTTTTGGGAGCAGCATCCCGACGCGAAAGAGGCGCTGAGTGCCTGGTATGCCTTCGTGCAGGAAAGCGACTGGGCCCGGCACGCGGACGTGGTGCGGGACTACAACACGGCCGAGTACACCCGGGACGGGCGCTACGTGTTCAACATCCGGGGCAACAATTACCGTCTGGTGGCCCGGCTGCACTTCGCCACCCGCACCGTGTTCATCCGCTTTGTGGGCACCCACCAGCAGTACGACAAAATCGACGCCGACACCATTTGAGCACCCGTTGTTTCTCTCACGTTTTATAAGCTGATTCCCATGGACATTCGCACCGAAGTCGACTACCAAAAGGCCCTGGACCAGTTCACGGCCTGGATGGACAACGAACCCGCCGACCTGGCGCCCATGCGGGCGCTGCGCGACGCTATCAGCGCCTACGAAAAGGGCCAGGGCTACGAATTGCCTGAGCCCCAGACCCTGGTGGGCCGCTTGGAGCTGGAGATGTACCGGCGTAAGCTCAACAAGAAAAACCTAGCCGCCCTGCTCGACATCCCGGCCTCGCGCCTGAGCGACGTGCTGCAGGGCCGGCGCATCAACCTGGACCTGGCCAAGCGTCTCTACAAGCGCCTGGGCATCCCCGCCGACTTTATCCTGGAAGCTGCTTGACCGCTCTGGCTGGGCAAAAAGAGCGTTTTACTGCATTTAGCGGGGCGGGGTTTTGCTTATAAAACGTGCTAGTTGGGGGCTGGCTTACCCACAGTGGCTTATAAAACGTGGTAATTCGTTGTTAGTCAAATGTTAGTATAAAGTTATTAATACTTCTAAATGACGTAAAAAAGGCTGCTGGAAGTATAAAACGTGCGCCAAAGTAGCTGTTACTCTGAGAAGCTGTAGCGGCGGGTGTTACTTATAAAAAGTGGTTTTAAATAAGTAAAGTAAAAACTTCACTTGGTAAAGTGCAATCCCTGTGGTTGTGCTTATTTTGGCTTTCTTCTTTGTTGTTTTTTGTTTGTCCCATCGCCCGAGGTCGAACCATCACCTTAAAAGCTTTTTCTGGAGGAGGTATCAACAAGTTTGTGAGTATTTGTAATTACTTGTCTATTTGTAGGGCTCATAACTCACTGATAATCAATAGTATATAAAGGCATAAAACCACTTTTTATAAGCGAAAAACCACGTTTTATACCTTTTATTACCACGTTTTATACGTGAACTCTCACGTTTTATAAGTCATTCCACCACGTTTTATACGTGAAAAACCACGTCTAACTACCACTGTGGTTTTTTATTTCCTGCCTCCCTATATTTGCTTTATCCCCGCGTCCTGATCCGCTAGTCTATGAAGCCTGAAGAAACTGCCGTTGTCTTGGTGGAGCCCACCCCCGTCGTCCGCCAGCACAACGCCATCACCCAGGCCCGCTACGACTACACCGCCTGCCAGCTGGACATCTTCTTCTATCTGCTCTCCCGCCTACGGCGGGATGATACCCCGGACCAGGAGTACACGATCTACGTCAAGGACGTGGAAGCGCTAACCGGCCGGCAGTGGAACTACCAGCAGCTGCGCGAGGCGACGGCCGACATGGGCTCGCGCATGTTTGAGGTGGAAAGCGAGCGCACCTACCAGCAGCTGTGGATGTTTCAGCGGGTGGAATACATCAAGGGCAAGGGCTGCCTGCAGATTCAGCTGGCGGCCCCCATCCGCCCGTTTCTCTTTAACCTCAAGGAAAACTTCACTTCCTACCAGTTGCACTCAGCCCTGAAGCTGAGCAGCAAGTACGCCAAGCGCATCTACCAGCTCGTGAGCCAGTGGAAGGACAAGGCCACCACCCGCACGTACCCGCTGGACGAGTTCAAGCAGATGCTGCACCTGAAGGACCCCAAGGGCAAGGAGCCGGAGCTGTTTCAGAACATCAGCCAGCTCAAGGCCCGCGTGCTCGACATCGCCGTGCGCCAGGTCAGCGAGCACACCGACCTTAAAATTGACTATACCCTGGTCAAGAAGGGGAGGGCCTACGATGCCGTGCGCTTCACCATTGCCCGCCAGCAGCCCCAGCAGCTGCCCATTCCCTTTGAGCAGCCCACGGAAGACGCTCGTGCCTTCGCTGCCCGCCAGCACCTGGAAGCGCTGGGTATCAACCAACCGCAGCTGGTGGCCGCTATCCTCGGGGACCCTAAGCACCTGGACCAGCTGTTTAAATTTACTTACCAGCTGAAAACGGAGAAGGTGAAGGCTACTAAGAACCCGGGGGGGTTGTTTCTAAAAATCTGTGGGCTGCGCTAACCGCTAACTCACTTCTGCAGTCTTCCCAGGGAGTGGCAAGGTAAGGGTCAGTAAGTACGGTTAAAAAAGAAATGGGCCGCTTCAGACCTTAGCCGTTACATTTCCGGTCCAACTTGTTGGCCCCACCGGGTGGGTGTTTTAGTAGCAGGGAGCAGGGTAGGGGAGAGGAGTCCGAAACTACCCATTGTCTTGGCGCTTCTTCCGTTGACTGTCAGGGGCCCTTCGTCCTCCTCGTCACAGCTTGGCGCGCTCATAGGGCACCCTTACTACGCTTTAAGACAACAGACTGGGTATAGTTCAAAAAAAGCCGTACGTTCGTCGGTCCGCCTTAGGATGAACGCCCCCACCCGGGGGTTGCAAGCAAGTGTTATAGCTATGGGCGCGCCTTACTTCTGTTCGCCGCTGCGCCCTTCTGTACTTCCCCATGACCCGTTCCGAGCTCGAAGCCGCTGGCTTTATCTTAGCCGACTACCTGCCCTCGGGCACGCGCTACGAGCAGGGTGAGCTCTACGTGCTATTTACTCCAGAAAAAACCGTGCGCCTCTACCTGCCCGAGGCCTCCGACCTGGTGGAGATTGCTACGGGGGACTTGTTCGCGCCCGACGTGCATTACCAGGGGCCCATCCAGGATGTGGAGGAGCTGTTGCGCTTTGTGCAGGGGGCCTTGCGCTAAGCCCACCCGCGGGGAGGGTGGGACGGGGGAGAGGCTGGCCGGCCGAGGCCCCAGGAAGCGGCATTTCTGGCCTCAAGCTTGCACAGCGACCGTCGTACTCCTCCCTAGAACCGCCTCCCCCTGTATGCTGTTGAATCCGTCCTGCTGGGGCACCCTACGCGCCGAATTAAGCCACCTGGAAAGGGGTGATGCCGTTGCGCAGGCTTTCGCCCTGCACTACCTGGCCCAGGCCGTCGCGGCCGCCGCGCCCTTTACGCCTACCAGCATCACCGCCCGGCCCCGGCCCACGGCCGAGGCGGCGAGTGTGACGCTGCAGTTCGCCGGCGGCTACCGCCTGCAGGTCACCACGCCCTACCCGCAGGTGGACCAGCAGCAGGCCCCCAACACCATCCTCTCGCTGTTTCACTATGAGCGTCTGCAGTACGCGCAAGCCGTCCCACCCGAACAGGTGGCCACCCACATCGCCGGCGCGCTCTACCCCATCAGCTAAGGCTGCTACGAGTCTTTTACTTCTCTTTGGGCAGCAGCTCCTTTGGGACTCCTGCTTTTTTGCTCTCTTGTTATGGTGGCGGCTGCCTTGCGTGTGTATTTTGAGAATTCGGTAGGTCGCATCCTCGAGCACCCCGACGGCTATGCCTGGGTGCAGTATCACGCGGGAGCCCGGGAGCTGGCCTACTTGCAGGCCTTCCTGCGGCATGTCGGGCAGCTGTTGACCCTGCGCGGCTGGCACAAAGTGCTGGGCGATCACCGGCAGCTGACGCCCTACACCGAGCAGGAAAGCCAGTGGATCGTGGCGTACTGGCTGTCGGAGGAACACCAGGGACGAGCGATCTACGGGGCCGTGATCCTGCCCCCCGCGGAGTGGGTCCAGTTGCCTGATCCGTACCGCCTGCAGGCGGCACAAGCTGGGGTTATGACCTTCCGCGTGTTTGCCGACGACAGCGCGGCCCTTGCTTGGCTCGGCCAACAGCCCTAGCGGTCCGCCCCAGACAACGGAGGTACCCCGCCGCGGGAAGAAACGGCCCCTTTTGTGCCCCCACTGGCGGCCGGCGTTGACAGCCGGTCTCCGCGGCTCCCCGGCCTTTGCCGGCGCGCTTTCCCCGATCATCCCAGAGAAGGCGGGTAGGGAAGGCCAACGAATTTCAGCGCCTCCGCAGGGGCAGCTATCGCCCCCGCGGCCGTCTTGGTCGAGTTGTTCGCCCTTCTCCGATCGACCCTTTGGTCCCGGCCCGTGCGGCTGCGTTGACCTTGGGCGCGGCGCGCCCGTACACAGAGTCCACCCCCGCTCACCCCCATGTTGCCATCCTCAGAGTCGGCGCTGACAGAGCGCCTCTCCGCCCGCGATCCCACCGCCATGGTCGTCTTCTACGACCGCTACGGGCCCGCCTTGTACGGCCTGCTGCGGCGCTTGCTGGGCGACGATGCCCTGGCCGAAGACCTGCT
>NZ_JACSCW010000011.1 GCF_014333585.1 Hymenobacter sp. BT188
ACCCGGGCTACTCGGCCATCGGCCGCCTGCGCGGCTTAGCCGAATTGCGCGGCCTGGAACTGGGCATTTCGCGCAGCTAAAGCGCAGATTAGTTGGTTGCCAGCAAGGGTGGGAAGGCCCTAAATCACCCAGGCGGAGTTGTACCCTTTCCAGGTAGCAGCCGATGCCCGACCAGCCCGGATCCCTAGGTAGGTCAGCAGCAACCAACCCAGCAACGGGTTACCCGGTAACGAGCAGCCGCGCTAGGCAACCCCATTCTTCCGGCGGGGCTCACCCGCGATAGGTTCCGTAAATGTCAACTTGAAGAACCTATCGGCTACTCCCGATAAGGGCTGCTCAGCTCCTGTTATCGTACCGATAGCCAGGAGCCGGGAACATTCGGAGTTGCTTGCTTAGGCAAGGCGAGCGAAGGAGGAAACGGGCACTGGGGTCGTAGGCATGGGTGAGTAGCGGGCCGCACTTTCCGTCTCGTGTGCGCAAGGCGCTACCTCGGCAACCCAGGGAGGTACTGGTACCCCCTTGCGCCCTCGCGCGTCCCCTCTTCAAACTTCATCGTCCTCCGTCCTGCCAACGACTTCCAAGCGCGAGCTCCTCGAACCCACGCCCGGCGACCAGCGCTACGTGCGCCGCAACGCCAAAGGCCACTTTACGAGCGAGGTGGAGCTGCACCGGTCCCTATCCCAGGACGACCGCTATAACTCCCGGGCCACCAGTCAGCCTGGCCAGGGCGACCAGGGTGATGTCCACACCGGCCAGCGTCAGATGGGGAAGAAGAAACAGGAAGGTTTTGCTGTCCGGGGAAATACGACTCTTTAAGAAGTGACCAGGGATAGGTAGGACTTCCTGTAATAATCAAGTGCACTGCGCGCTGCTTACAGGAGCCAAGCCCCGAACTGCACTTCTGTCAACCCCGGCAGGATTCGCTAACTCGAAGTTGCCGCTACCCACAAAGCTGTTGCTGGGGTGTGCCGAGCATGGCAGGCCACTTCTCCTGTTTGCAATAAAAAGCAGTCGGGTATAGCTCCGAGGTGAGCTGCAGATCCTCGATCGAGGACGAAACGGATGGATACCCAGTGAGCACCTCACTACTTGCATTTTTTTTGTCAAGCGCAGGATAAAATTCACAAGTAGTATTATTTCAAATAGTATTATCTTTTTCAATAATTACCCTCGATAATCTTTACTTATCGAGGGTAATTTTCATTACCTTGCTGCCCGCATCGGCTAGCACCCCGGCGCTATATTCATTCTCTTATCGATTGTTGATCCGCAGCCCAGCGGGAACACCTATATAATAAGGAGTAGCCCTTCGTTTTTTTATGCCCATGTCTACCGACGACTCATCCGAACTAAATCACTTACCAGAGGTAACTCACATGGCGCTCGGGGCCGCGCGCAGCATCGAGGAGTACGCCGCCTCGGCCGCCCGCTACGTCACGACCGGCCAGCAGGGCGCGGTGAACACCCAGCGTGCCTACGCCGGCGACTGGCGCCGCTTCACTCTTTGGTGCCAGGACCACGGCCGCGCCCCACTGCCCGCAGAGGTCACCACGCTGGCCGCCTTTGTCACGTCCTTGGCCGAGGCGGGCAAGAAGGTGGCCACCATCCAGCGCCACTGCGCCGCCATCAGCAAAGCCCATCAGCTCGCCAAGCGGCCGACCCCCACGGATGACCGCCAGTTCAAGGATCTACTCGAGGGCATCAGCCGGGAGAAAGGCGTACGCCAGCACCAGGCCCCGGCCTTTCCCCTGGCCTACTTCAAGCGGGTGGTCCAGTCGATTAGCGTGGAGCGCCCGGACGGGGTGCGCGACCGCGCCTTGCTGCTGCTGGGCCTTTCGGGGGCCTTCCGCCGTGACGAGCTAGCCAAGGTGGACTTGGCGCACCTGCACTTCGATGCCGACGGGCTCATCGTGGACCTGCCCGCCAGCAAGACGAATCAACGGGGCGAAGCCGAGGAGAAAGCCATTTTCTTTTCCCCCGACCGGCGCACCTGCCCCGTGCGGGCCGTGCAGGACTGGGTCACGTACCTTGCGCAGTACGGGCGCACCGACGGGCCCTTGTTCGTCTCCTTTCACAAGGGCCAGCGCCTGAGCCGGCGGCGGCTGAGTACCTTTAGCCTGAATGAGATTGTGCAGCTGCGCCTGGGGGCCCCCTACACCGCCCACTCCCTGCGAGCCTCGTTCGTGACCATTGCCAAACTCAACGGGGTGGACGACAGCAAGATCATGAACCAGACCAAGCACAAGACCACCGACATGATCCGCCGCTACACCCGCCTCGACAACGTCCGCCAGCACAATGCCGCCCAGGAGCTGGGCTTATAGGATCGGGGGTAGCTCACCGCAGGGTTTAAACCGATATAGGCGCTCCATTACCATTCAAGGTTGCTCCTTGCCCGGTGTGAGCAGCGTAGGCAACGAAAGAGCGCCCCCTCTGCGGGCTACCTTGGGGCCGTTTGGTCGTTAGCTGCTACCAATAATTACTAGAGTTCTACTGGCGGACAGAGCCCAGGAGATGGCTGCTGGCCTGGCTCGGCAGTTACCCCGCAGCGAGTTGTAGCGGTCCTAACGGCTCCCGCCACGGGCATGGTTCCCTTGCTGACCCGAATAACTGGTGCGCTCTACCTGGGCTTTGCGGTGCCCACCCGAATGACCAAGCCCCCCTGCTCGAATGCATCTATGGCGGGCGGGTTGCGCCAGCCATTTTCGCGCATTTTATGATCGGCGCGCAGGCTTTGGCCAACACACCTGGATCCCTAATTAAGTCGTGCCTGTTACAGGCACTGCTGTTTGGGGTCCCCTTTCTTACGACCCCAGAAAAAGTCGGTGAGGGTACCTATCATAGCGTGAGCGGGTACCCCCCTCCGCACTAAGTATTTCTACCCTCAGGTCCAGGAGTAACCAAGGCAGCAGGTGAGGTGGTCTAGCTACGCCGGACACAATTGGGACGTTGTTTTTAGTTGTGATTCGAAGTGATTAGGGGCCAAGTAGCCGAGGGCAGAATGCCGCCGTTCGGCGTCGTAGTAGGCGATGTAATGGCTAATTTCGAGGCGGGCTTCGACCAAGCCAGGGAAGCTGCCGCCGTCGAGCAATTCGGTTTTCAGACGACTCCAAAATGATTCGGCGTGCGCGTTGTCGTAGCAGTTACCGCGTCGGCTCATACTCTGCACCGCCCCGTGGCAGGCCACCAAGCACTTAAAGCGAGTCGCCGCGTATTGACTCCCTTGGTCTGAATGTACCACGAGCCCGGCCATTGGCCGCCGCACCACCAAGGCCCGCCGTAGGGCTTCGCTCACCAAGTCTTCGGGCATGGTCTCCCGCACATCCCACCCCACGACCTTACGTGAGTAGCGGTCCAGCCACGTGGCTAAATAAAGCCAGCCGCCCCCTGTTTGGGCAGATACGTGATGTCGCCTACCCACACCTGGTTGGGGGCCGTGGGAGATGGTTGCCCCAGCAGCCGGTTGGGCGCGGCGCGCACCGTCGGGTCAGAGTGGGTGGTGCGGGGAACAAACGAACGGGACTGCTGCGCCCGCAAGCCGTGGGCCCCACCAAGACCCGTTGGATGCGTCGGCGACCGATTCCCGTGTGCCCCTGCGCGGCCAACTCGGCCCGTAGTCGACGGGTGCCGTAGCGCCGGACATGCTGGACAAAGAGCTGACGTACGGCCACTTGCCATGCCGGCATAGGCGTCAGCCGACGTGTCTTGGCACGCCAAGCATAGTAGGCACTGGTGGTTACCTGCAATGCGTAACAGAGTTGCCGAACTGACACACGCCCCTGGCGTTGGGCTGTATACTGGTATATACTCACGGGGTCGGCTGGCCAAAGATGACCACGGCTTTTTTTAACATGTCGAGCTCCTGCGTCCCCCGCTTATTGGCCGCGCGCAGAGCCCGTACCTCCGGGTCACGGGCCACTTCCAGGCTGCCTACTTCGGCCACGAGTTGCTCCTGCTGCCAGCGATAGAGCAGTTTGGGATTGATGCCCAACGGACGGGCAGCGGCTTGGGTGGAGCGGCTTTCGTCGGCTAAGCGCAGGGCCTCAGCTTTGAAAGCTGCATCGTACTTGCGCCGTTTATTGGGCGACGCTCCATTCTTTTTGGCTGTCATGATACAAGGAAGATACGTCCTGCTTCTGTCCGGCATCCCTAGACCACCTCAGTCAAAGTAGCCCTCAATATTTAATACTATCTTGTTCACGAACACAGGGTTTCAACTTAAATCAAACTAGCTATTTGGTATGCATTAAAGATGTATAAGTTATCTTTGATAATAACTTCTCAAAGAAATAATTAGACTTTTGTATTAATACAGGACTGCATGAATGTAATAATCAACTAAACTATTCTCATAATTTTAATTCAAAAGGATTGGTAGAATATAGGTATATAGTTTAGCAATATACAGAAGCTGGTATTCGCTTAAATAGGCTCAAAATTAAACAGGCCTACATCATTATGCTCAGAGAAATTATTGTAGAATATGCCAAAAACAGGCGCGCCAGAATTTATTCGTATACCTACCTCCCCTCCCATTATCCCGCCAGTAGCGGGAGGCGAGAAGCGTCCCTTATGGTCCGTGATGATTCCGACCTACAATTGTTCGGAATACTTAAAGGAAACACTGGCGGGTGTTCTGGCGCAGGCCCCAGGGCCAGACTTAATGCAGATTGAAGTAATTGATGACGCGAGTACCGATGAGGACGTGGGCGCCCTTGTCGCTAACATAGGAGCTGGTCGCGTACAATACTTTCGACAACCAATAAACGTTGGGAGCATCCGTAACTTTGAAACTTGTATCAATCGCTCGCGAGGCCATTTAATTCACCTTTTACACGGCAATGACCGTGTTAAACCCGGATTCTATGAAAAAATAGCCCAGCTTTTTCAGCAGCACCCGGAAGCGGGGGCCGCATTCAGCCACTGTGCTTATATTGACGAGCAGGGCTATCAACAATTTTTGCCCCCATTAGTAGCTCCGGCGGCGGGCATTTTACCCAATTGGCTTTTGCGTATTGCCGAGTATCAACGCCTACAGTACGTATCGAGCGTAGTACGCCGCGAAGTCTACGAAAAGCTAGGCAGTTTTTACGGCACCAACTACGGGGAGGACTGGGAGATGTGGGTACGCATCGCTGCCCATTATCCCGTCGCCTATCTGCCGGAGGTTTTAGCCGAATACCGAGGACACCCAAATTCGATAAGCGAGGAAAAGGCACAAGCTGCCCTAATTGTTCCGGATCTACTACAAGTAATGAAGCGTATTCAGCAGCACGTACCGGTATCACATCGTCACCAAGTGCTTGCCAAGTCCAAGAAGTACTACGCCCGGATGAGCATTGGCTCGGCCCATCACTTACTAAAAGAGTCTCGCAGTTGGCGCCTGGCCCATCTGCACATCAAGCAAGCACTGGCATTAAGCCGGCATCCGGCTGTATATGGTGACCTGTTAAAGTTTTATTTTAAATCTTTATTTGTGTGTATAAAGCGGCGAGATAGTCTGAAGGCATTCGCGGCGATACTTTTCGCTTGGCTCATGCGCTGACTTAACCCTGAGATTACTTTCTTCCGCTTTTCTCCCTTCGTTCAATATATAACTTCTTCAATAAGATATGCCTATTCCTCAAGAAGATAGGTGGGACTGGGAGATTCGTCCGCAAACTGGTTGGTGGGGCACCAGTTTAACGGACCTGTGGACCTACCGCCACTTAGCCGTGGGGTTAGTGCGCCGGGATTTTCTACTTATTTACCAGCAGACCATCCTCGGACCTCTATGGGTGCTGTTGCAGCCCCTACTAACTCTGATTACTTATGTGGTGGTCTTCGGTAAGGTGGTGGGCATCTCTACAGGGGATACCCCGCCCGTACTTTTTTATCTAGCCGGCATTGTGCTCTGGAATCTCTTCAATGACACATTTACCAGCATCTCGTCGACCTTCCGCGACAATGCCCAGCTCTTTAGCAAGGTCTATTTTCCCCGACTCATAATTCCCCTGGCGCGCCTAAGTGGCTACCTGTTCCACTTTGGCATTCAGTTCGGCCTGCTGGTCCTAATGCTGGCTTACTACTTTCTGTTTCAATCCTTGCCAGTACCTAATGGGCAGTGGCTGCTGCTGGTTCCCGTAGCCATCCTTTTAGTGAGCACGATTAGCCTCTCCCTCGGCTTACTCTTTTCAGTACTGACCGCAAAATATCGGGATATGACTTACTTAGTGGGCATGGGTGTGCGGCTGCTTATGTTCTTGACTCCCGTTATTTATCCCGTGAGCTACGTGGCCGAGAAGTGGCGCTGGATGGTGCAGTTGAATCCGCTGACGCCGCTGTTTGAGTTGTTTCGGCGGGCGCTACTTGGCCATGGCGTCGTTAGCCTGCTGACCCTGGGCTATAGTTTTGCTTTTACTATGGTTCTGCTGCTGGTTGCCCTGCTTATCTTCAATAAGCAGGGTGATAAATTAATTGATATTTTATAAGGGAGCATGGGCAAGGTGGTTATTCAAGTTGAAGAGCTTTCTAAGGTCTACCGCTTAGGCACCATCGGCACGGGTTATCTGCTGCATGACCTGCAGCGTTGGTGGACCACCACCGTGCGCAAACAAGAGGACCCCTTTTTTCAGCTCCCCGGCACCCAGGCGTCACCTGAGCCAGGCCAGGCGTTGTGGGCCCTGCAAAATATAAACTTTGAGGTGAAGCAGGGCGAGGTCTGGGGTATTATCGGCAATAACGGGGCGGGCAAATCCACCTTGCTTAAAATCATTTCTCGCATCATTCGCCCTTCTATGGGGCGGATTCGCGGGAAAGGCAAAGTGAACAGCTTACTGGAAGTGGGCACTGGCTTTCACCCCGAGCTCTCGGGTCGGGAAAACATCTATCTGAGCGGCTACATCCTAGGCATGAGCAAGGCCGAGATTCGGGCAAAATTCGACGAGATTGCGGCTTTTTCCGGGGTAGAGAAATTCTTAGACACGCCCGTCAAGCGCTATTCCTCCGGCATGTACGTGCGCCTGGCCTTCGCCGTGGCGGCCCACCTTGAGCCTGACATTCTCATAGTTGACGAAGTACTGGCGGTGGGGGACGCCGAGTTTCAAAAGAAGTGCTTGGGCAAAATGCGGGATGTGGCCCAGAGTGAAGGCCGCACGATTCTCTTTGTCAGTCACAGCATGCAGGCCATCAACAACCTCTGCGATAAAGGCCTGTGGCTGCACCAAGGAAAAGTTAAAGCTACTGGATCGGCCGCCAGTGTGGTAAATGATTACCTGACGAGTGCACAACGCGTGCAATTAAAGCAGTCCTGGACGGACCCTGAGCACGCCCCTGGTAATGAAAATGTGCGGCTACAGTCAGTGGAACTGGTCCCCCACCTGCTAACTCCCGACTCACCCCTTGATGTCCGCACCCCCCTGACCGTAAAGTTTCAGTTCTGGAACCTCCTAGCGGGCGAAACTTCTTTGAGTATGGGCTTGCACTTGTACACGTACGGAGGGGAATTGGTGTTTGACCGCCCAACTTCGGATCGCCTTTGCCGCCCGGGGCTCATACAGGCGGAGTGTACCATTCCGGGTAATTTCCTCAATGACGGTTCCTATTATATATCTTTTGTTATAACCCGCAATACATCGGTTGATTTATTCCGCTACGAGGAATGCTTGTCCTTCGATGTAGCGGATTATCGGGGTGATTATAACTACTATGGCAAATGGGTGGGAGTGGTTCGCCCTAATTTCCCCTTTGAACTCAAGCCAGCAGAGGCCGGCATAGGGCACTACCAGAGCCTTAGCAGCTAGCGCACCTTATATGAATTGATTGATGGCGACGACTGGCTTAGTATCCGTAATTATTCCCTGCTTTAACCAAGGATGTTTTTTAGCTACGGCCATTGAAAGTGTTCTCCAGCAAACTTACCCCTTGGTAGAAGTCCTGGTTATCGACGACGGCTCAAGCGATACTACCGCGGTAGTCGCGGCACGCTATCCATCGGTGCGGTACTTTCACCAACCCAATCAGGGGTTAGCCGCTGCCCGCAATACTGGGCTGCACCGGAGTCAGGGAAGCTATCTGATGTTTTTAGATGCTGATGACTGGCTCTACCCCCAGGCTCTGACGCTGAATGTTCGCTATCTCGAGCAAAACCCGGTGGCGGCCTTCGTCGCGGGGGCCTACGAGCTCGTATATCCCGGGGAAAACCAAAGAAAAGGACAAACTCCTGCTATTCAGCCCGAACCCTATTTAACCTTGCTCGCCCGGGGCAATTATTTAGGTATGATTGCCGCCATTACGTTCCGCCGGTGGGCGCTCGAGGAGTTTCCCTTTAATGCTTCCTTCCGGCGCTGCGAAGACTACGAACTCTACTTGCGCATAACCCGCAACTATGCTATTGTGCAGCACCAGGAGCTGATTGCGGGCTACCGCATTCACGCCAACTCCCTTTCGGCAGACATTCCTGCTATGCTGCGCAGTGCCCTGCGCGCGCTAGAAATGCAAAAACCATGTTTGCGCACTCCTGCGCAGCGAAAAGCTATGAGCCAGGGTATAAGGCACTGGAAACAATATTATTATACGCTACTTTGCGATGTGCTTCTAACTCGTAAAGGGACTGTTAGCAGGGAAGCGCTGCTCAGTTTACTTGCGTACTCTCCGCTTCTTTTCTTTCGCTTTTACGTGTTTGGCTCCCTCCACCGCTACACCACTTCGCTCAAGCGACATCTCCCTCGAACAGTTCTTTGGGGGCTGCATAAAGTAGGACTTATCAACCACTTCGTGCCGCCTGTAGGCCAAGTAGCCTTTGGCGACCTTGACCGCCTGACCCCCCTGTGTGCCAACTTCGGCTTTACGCGGGGGGGGGCCATCGATCGGTACTACGTGGAAAACTTTCTGTGGGTGCAAAGTCCAAGTATCCAAAACCGCGTGCTAGAAATCGGGGATAACAGCTATACCGTCCACTTTGGGGGGGAGAAAGTTACGACCAGTGATATTTTACACGTGGATGCGAATAATCCCCACGCGACCTTCGTGGGAGATCTAAGCCATGCCCCGCACTTGCCTGATAACACCTTCGACTGCCTGATTCTAACGCAGACGCTGCATTTAATCTATGATTTTAAGAGTGCCCTGCAAACCTGTCACCGTATTCTCAAGCCTGGGGGAGTGTTATTGCTCACGGTTCCTGGGATCACGCCCATTGACCCGGGGGAGTGGAGAGAAACGTGGTACTGGTCCTTTACGGATAAAGCCCTTAGCCGTATTGTAACGGACGTCTTTGGGCAGAATCAGGTGCAGGTACAATCCTTTGGCAACGTCCACGTGGCGGCCGCTTTCTTGTACGGGGTGGGAAGGTCGGAATTGACCCGGGAAAAGTTGGATTTTTACGATCCCCAGTTTCAGGTGATCAACACAGTGAAAGCTGTTAAGTCCCTCTCCGGTGCTTAAGAGACTAGTACGCCAGCTTCCTGACTGGCGCTCACCCAAGGCGCTAGTGTTGATGTATCACCGCATCGCAGCCCCACCCGTTGATGTCTGGGATTTGGCCGTCACCCCGGCGCGCTTCGCTGAGCACCTGCAGGTGCTGCGAAGCTCTGCCAAGGTCCTGTCCACAGCCGAGCTGCTGGCTAGAGTACAAACTCGAACCTTGGAAGGCCACAGCGTCGCGATCACTTTCGACGATGGCTACGAAGATAACTTTACGGCGGCTAGGCCCCTGCTGGAGCGGGTTCACCTACCCGCCACTTTTTTTGTCGTGGCCAATACTTTAGGGCAAGGTCAGGGATTCTGGTGGGATGAGCTGGAACACATTCTGTTGCTTTCGCCGCAACTACCCTCCTTTTTTTCCTTGATGTTGGGCGACGGCCGCACCCTGGCCTTTGACTTGCGGGGGGAGCAAGTCTTAAGCGAGAAGTTGCTAGCCCAGCACGGCCGGTGGAAGGCGTTACTGGACCCACCACCAACCCGGCGTGCGGCGCTCTACTACCAACTGTGGCAGTCGTTAAAACCCTTACCTTATCCCCAGCAGCAGGCAGCAATAATCAATATCAAAACCTGGGCCGGAGTCCCCGAGTACGCCGGACTGACGTGTCCCCCAATGTCGCGTGCGCAACTAACTGACCTTAGCTCCAACCCGCTCTTTACGGTCGGGGCGCATACCGTAACTCATCCAGCCTTAGCCTGCCATAGCTTGGCGCGACAGCACGAAGAACTGCAGACGAGCAAGACCATGCTTGAGCAGGCCCTGCACAAGCCGGTTCATCTATTGGCTTACCCGTACGGGAATTATAATGATGATACGCTTCCTTTGGTAGGCAGTGCCGGATTTAGCGCTGCTTTCACAACCCAAGCGCAGGCCGTGACGCAGGCGGCTGACCCCTATAGGTTGGGGCGCTGCCAAGTAAACAACTGGACTGGCGCCGCTTTGCGCCGGCAATTAAGACGCTGGTTTGCTTATTATTAATCCTCTTATGAAAAGCATACCTTCCTCACCCAAAGTTTCTGTTATCATGTGTTTTCTTAACACTGAGCCTTACTTGGCGGAAGCAATAGAGAGTGTGCTGCAGCAAACCTGTCGCTTGTGGGAGCTGATCTTGATTGACGATGGCTCCACTGATAATAGTACTACAATTGCTAGAGACTACGCCGAGCGACATGCTGACCATATTCGATATTTTGAGCATCCGCATCACGTTAATCGGGGCCTAAGCGCGAGTCGCAACCTAGGTCTTGCCCATAGTCGGGGGGAGTTCATCGCCTTTTTAGACGCCGATGACGTGTGGCTGCCTGGCATGCTCGCGGCCCAGTTGCACCTGATACAGGAGCACCACGTCGCCTTGATATGCGAAGCCAGTGAGTACTGGTACGATTGGACTGACAAAAGCCATCAAAACGAGATTGTGCCGGTGGGCAGCCGCCAGAATCAGGTATTCTCCCCTCCCCAGTTGTTAATCGATTTATATCCTTTAGGACCGGGAGCCGCTCCCTGCGTGTGTGGTATATTGGCGCGGAAGGCAGTCATTGAAAAACACGGGGGGTTCGAGGATTCCTTTACCGGAATGTACGAAGACCAAGCCTTTCTGATCAAGTTCTACTTACACGAGGAAATCTTTATTTCGGCGGGCTGCCATAACCGGTATCGCCAGCGCCAGGACTCTTTGGTCCAGTCCTCAATGAGCAGCGGATCGTATGCACAGCACAGGCACCATTTTTTGTTGTGGTTGCACCGCTACCTAGCTACTACGCCCGCGCAGGCAGACAGGGTACTGCCCTATCTCGCGAAGGCCCTGCTACCGTACCAGCCAACCCTCTTTTATTTTGCCACCAGTGTTGTGCCGAAGCGCTTACACCGACTGTGGCAGGGCCTTCGCCTACGGCTATTAGGGCGCCACTGAGCCAAGGTGCAGAGCTGAATAACTACGTGCCAAGGTCTCAGATCTAACAATAGAGATGCGCGATTTAGGCAATTACTTCTCGTAGAAGGTGGCTAAGACTTGCCGTGCACCTTGATTAATTCCGTGTACAAGATACCCTACAACATCCCCCAACCCGGATGGGCAACACGCCGATAAGCATATACGCTATTACAACTCCACCAGCGATGTACTTGGGGATTATGTCTATCCCTTTTGAAAGTCACAAAGAATTTAATATTTCCAATAAGATATGAATTTTCAATTAAAATGTGAAAGTATATAATACTTATTTTTATTTGCACTAAATTATATAATATATTTGATTTCTTGAAATAATATCACTATATTTCTTATAAATTATACTAAAGACGAGATTGAGCAAGGTTCAACTCCTCCATTATTAACCAGTACTTATAGGCTATAAAGCATAGCTTACTAAATAACAATAACATCAGTAGCGACACTATAGCTGCTATTCAAGTACTCCACACCTACTAAATTTTCCTCTTAGCTTCTACGCAACAAGTTATGCAACATCGAGTTATGCAACATCGAGGCCTTCTTTTTACTCTGAGTTTGTGTTTGCTCCTTCCTTGCTCGGCCACCAGCCTGGCCCAAGGCAATCCCAATAATGGCAACAACGGGAACAGTGGCAGGAATGGCAATGCTGAGGGTAGCAACCCTAACAATGGCAACCAGGGCAACGACAAGCCCAACGGCAACGCGGGAGGAACCGGCGTTCCCTTAGATGGCGGGGCCAGCCTCTTGCTGGCTGCCGGAGCCGCTTACGGGTTAAAAAAAATCAGGGATACCCGGCGGGCGGGCGTATAAGGGGCAACTTGCTTTGCCCGCTTGTTTCGCTAATCTTTATTCAAGACCTAAATCCGTGCGGTTTTTGGCCTAGTTATCTGCTTGAGCATGTCCATGCAAGAACCTACACAAATTCGGCGCTTTCTGCTTACCGCCTTGTGCCTCTGCCTGGGTTGGTTTATCCTCTATGACCTCTGGCTCAGCGGTGTGGATACATGGCTTTCGCTTCGCACCGTGGAAACTAGCTCCCTGCTACTACGCGGTCTAGGGCACGAAATTTACTCGCAGCATGGCCAATTGTTACACGGCCAACAGGTGCTGGTTTACATGATGCCAGCCTGTAACGGTATGGTGTTGATGGCGTTGTTTGCCGGCTTCATTCTCGCTTTTCCGGGCGCAGCCCGTGTAGGCAAGAAGCTTGCCTACACGGGCTGCGGCATATTGATTATTTACGCTTTAAATGTGCTGCGGGTCGCGGGCTTGGCCCTGAACGTGCTATACGGGAGCCATGAGATGGTCCAGTTTAATCACAAATATGCCTTCTCCCTGGTTGTCTATGCCTGCATTTTCGGGTTGTGGATGGTATGGGTCAAGCGTTACGCTCTATTTGCGCCCCATGGCACGCACGTTGTTTGAAAGCCAAGCAGCCTTAAACCTCTCCTGCAGGTGGGTACTACTGACCTCTCTACTGGCACTCTGGCTCGTTGTAGGTTACCAAGAAACATGGTTATTGCGAACCATAGCTAGACTGACCCAGGCGGTAATGTTTCAGTTCCGTATAGGTAGGAGCGAGACTGCTCTAACCGCTGTCCTAGCCAGACTGCCTTTACTCACGTACAGCCTGCTGTACGGGAGCTTGAGTGTGCTCATCCTGCGCGTATATTTCCGCCGTCAGCGTACCACCTGGCTGGCGCTGGGAGGATACATTACGCTTCTACTAGTGACTACCCTGGTCAACGAAGCAGGTAAAATGCTGGCTTTTGCGCCGTTGCGAGTAACGGCCTACCGGCTAATGACCCTACTTAACTCCCCGATGCTGCTGGCCCTGCTATTTTGTGCCTTTTACTTTAGAAGCCAATTCCGCCAGCCTACTTGTCTACCTAATTTACCTAGCTAAACTGACTTCCTATAAGTAGTTTGCTTCCGGGCAGGGGGAGGTGGTATAGTTGACATCATAGTAGGCACCTTCACCTAAATCTCCTTCACATTATTGGCTTTGGTCATCCCAGCAAATCGTTGAAAATCTAATTCTAGGCGATCAGGCGTTAAAGGAAAACGAATGGGCGAGAATAAGATTTGCGTATTAAAATGGATCCCATCGGAAGGGTAATTACCTAGGGGGCTCACCAACAGTGTTTGGTTAGCAGATTCAGCTTTTTTCAATCAGCCTGAGGGCACTAATTAGGTTTGCGACTATATCGCTAACATCCCAGAATGCAACGCATTCGATTTGATATAAAACTATTCTTATTTTAATTGCATTTTATCACTTTACCACAAAATATTTGCACTTTTATTTGGACAATCGTCCTCCTACGGGTACTTTTGGATTAGGTTTCAAGGTGTCTCTTCTTATCTGAGTGTTGATGAGCCACCTCATTACTCACTTCCGCTTTCTGTTGTGCGCCCTTACTTCCCTTCCCCTACCCTCCGGCAACGCGTATTTATATACCCCGGCCGCGGAGCTACCAGCAGCCGTATATCTTACTTAAGTGTGCATTCGACTTGTGCTTCTCTTTTTTAGTGGTCATGCTGGTGCTCAGTTGGCTAGTGCCGGTATTGGGCCTGCTGCTCAAACTCGAGAGTCGGGAGCCAATCTTCTTCAAACAACTACGTAGGAATGAAATGAAACTTATTTGCGCTGAGTTGGCCTAAGGCATGACTATACTGGGTAGAAAACAAGACAAGTAAAGACTGAGGTGGGTAGCACGGTAGACTGTAGCAATAAGGATAAATTTACCTGTTCCAGTAAGGTTAAGCTGGATGATAGTGAATATAAGTTCAGGCCCGTAGCTGCTAAGCAAAAGCCAGCTGTTTTGCTTGCACTCATTACCAAGAAACCATCTGCGGTTGCCTTATCCTAAGCAGCTTCACTTGGTAACTCAAATGCGCAATACTTAACTTGTTTGTATACCCAGAGTGAAGAAGGAGGGTTCTTGATAGAAGAACGCTGCAAGCAGTTACCCTAGTAACTAACTCTTCTTCCCGCCCAGTGTCAGGCTATGCGGATTACACCTCGGTATTAGGTAAGCACAAAAATCCCTGCTAGTCTAATCAAATCCGACACTGTTTGATCAAACTAAGTCGCTCCCCATCGGAGCAAGTATAAAATTAGCAGGAGTCGTAGCAGTTAACATAAGTAGAATCTAATATTTTACCGGATATTTGTTGGCTGAGTTAAATTCATATTTCCTCGTCAGGCACCTGTTTCACTTAGTCTACCTGTAATCTATTGCATTGACCTTAACATGAACATCAAACATGTCTGTCTGTGGAGCTATTTAGTCCTCCTTACTTCCTGTTCCCCAACGCGGAATTTAGTGTATTTCAATGATTTAAAAGAGAAGGGGGTCTACACAGAAACAATTACCAATAATACTGCCCCCCTCATTCAGCCTGATGATCTACTGAGCATTACAGTTAGCAGCTTAAGCCCCGAATCCAATCAACTATTCAATAGTGGCAGTATGCCCTCGGCGGGCAACAGGGGCGTCGCGACGGGCAGCACGGCTAGTAGCGAAGGTTACCTGGTGAGTGGGGATGGCACCATAAATTTCCCCGTTTTAGGCAACGTCAAAGTGGCAGGCCTGACCAAAGAGCAGGCGGTAAGCAAAATGACAACAGAGATAAAAAACCACGTGAAGAATCCGTTGGTAAATATTCGTTTCCTTAATTTTAAGATTACCGTGGTAGGGGAAGTAAATAGCCCTTCAACGTTCACTATTCCAACCGAGCGAATTAATATTCTGGAGGCGGTTGGTCTGGCGGGCGATCTGACCGCTTTGGGTAAGCGTGAGAACATTCTCCTGATCAGGGAGAGGGATGGTGTGCGTAGCGCTATGCGGGTTAATTTAGCTAGTAAAGAACTACTAAACTCCCCTTATTTTTATTTGCAGCAAAACGATGTGCTCTACGTGGAGCCAATTAAGGCTAAAGCATTACAAAACGGGGCCGGATCGTTTTACCTTCCTTTACTGGGTGCTGCCCTTTCTGTTGTTAGCATAGTGGTATTAATCTTCCGCTAAAGATCGACCAACTGTATTTTAAGTATATTCCTATTCCTTTATCCGTCGTAACGCGAAAATCTGGCGCACGCTTATGAATGACGCACTCTTCCCCTTAAAGTCTGACCAACCAGACGTAAAAGATATCAAGCAGTTACTGCGACAGTATAGCCGTCATTGGTATTGGTTTTTGCTGGCACTCACCCTAAGCCTGGGAGTCGCTTTTTTGTATCTGCGCTACTATGCTATTCCGCAGTACCACGTGTACAGTACGCTGCTGGTAAAGGACGATAAAAGTGGGCAAAGCTTGTCCAGTGCCGATGCTTTAACGGATTTAGGTTCCTTTAAGACTACGCGGAACATCGACAATGAGATGCAGGTACTGAAATCCCGCACCTTAATGGAGAGGGTGGTCAGCGAACTCGGCTTATCTACGACGTACATGGTGGAAGGCCGGGTAGTCGACCGAGAAATCTACGGGCGCGGCTTACCCATCAAGGTGCTGATTAATAATTTAGATTCTACTGCGGCGGGTAAATCATTTACCCTACACCTGAAACCGGGCACTTCTTTCACCCTCGCCGATCACAATGGGCAGAGTACCAACCATAGTTTTGGTCAGCAAATTCGCCAGCCTTACGGGACCTTCACCATCGTTGCTACCCCCGGCCAACGTCTGTCCGCGGGTAAAATCACGGTTCATTTACGGGATGTGCAGCAACTAATTAATCATTATAATCAGGTGGTTAGCGTGCAGCCGGTAAATAAAGAAGCCAGCGTGTTGCTGGTGAGCTTGGTAGATCCCATCCCAGAAAAAGCGAAAAATATCATCAACAAGCTGATGGAGGTGTATAATAAGGAGGCTATCGAGGATAAAAACCTCATGGCAACCAATACACTGAAATTCTTGGATGAGCGGCTGCAGTATATCACCACCGAGCTCTCTACCGTAGAAAAAGGAGTAGAACAATACAAGAGCAAGTATGGGTTGACCGATATCACAACCCAAGCGTCGGAGTATACAACCCTAGCCAGCGATTATAACCGGCAGCTATCAGAGTGGGCCATCCAGATTGACGTGCTGGAATCTATCGAAGACTATTTACGAAAAACAACGGGTCAATATTCCCTGGTACCCAGCACCCTGGGCATTCAGGACGCTACCTTGCTGGGCTTAATTGCCCAATTTAATGAGCTGCAGCTTGAGCGGGAGCGCATGCTACGCACCACCCAACCCAGCAACCCCTTGGTGCAGAATATCAACGAGCAATTAGCTAACCTACGAGTAAACATTCTGGAGAATCTGCGCAATATCAAACGAGGACTGCAGATTACCAGTAACAATTTAAAGAACACCTCGGGTCAATTTCAGTCCCAAATCAAGCGGGTCCCGGCCATGGAGCGCGCGCTCCTAGAAATCAACCGCCAGCAAGCCATCAAGCAGAACATTTACGTATATCTGCTGCAAAAGCGGGAAGAAACAGCTTTGTCCCTGGCAGCTACTGCCTCCGTTGCCCGAGTACTTGATCCAGCGATGGGGGGGGATTATCCTATTAGCCCCAACGGTCAAACTATTTATTTAATAGCGCTGCTGGTTGGGCTAGGACTACCCCTCGCCGGAATCTATATCAGCACGTTGCTTAATAATAAGGTGCAAACCCAACAGGATATAACTAACGTAACTGCTACCCCCATTTTAGGCGAGATAGTGCATAACAACGACAGAAATAAGACAGTCGTCGTGTCTCAAGACAGCCGTAGTCCCATAGCAGAAATGTTTCGACTCATTCGGTCAAATCTTCACTTTGAAGCGCTAGGCAAAACCCACCTGATGGTGCTGGTGACTTCCAGCATGGGTGGCGAAGGCAAAACGTTTTTCAGCATCAATCTAGGGGCTAGTTTAGCTATCACGGGTAAGCGCGTGATCCTGCTTGACCTAGACCTGCGCGTTCCTAAGGTAGCAGCGGAGTTGGATTTGCCCGTGGGCTTAGGGATTACAGATTACTTAATAAATGATAATATTCTGATAACAGATATCATTAAGCCGTCCCATAAAGTACCTAATTTAGATGTAATTAGCGCGGGGCCAGTACCGCCTAACCCCATGGAGCTGATGATGAGCCCCAAGTTTGCGCACCTCCTTCAGGAATTAAAAGAAAGCTTTGATTACGTCATCATTGATACCCCCCCCATTGGTCAGGTGGCTGACGCTTTCGCCCTACGCTCCTTTGCTGACTTCAGTATTTATTTGGTCCGCTACAATTACACCTATAAGGCGCAGCTAAAAATTGTTCAAAATATACTTAAGAATAAGACCCTGAATAATCCTTTGATTGTACTGAATGATGCCAAGGAAGCTAATGGCACTAACTACGGTTATGGCTATGGCTACGGCTACGGACAGAAGGCCCTGAAAAGGAAAAAAACGGTGGGCTAGTTGAAACCGACAGGGTGAAGTCTTTACTTCTAATGTTTATGACTGAAAAATCTAATCCTGGTGGGCCCCACTACCCGCAAGAAATACACGCCCGCTTTTAAAGCGGAGTGCGTGCGCCAGGTCGCCGCCGGAGCCCGGCAAACCGACGTGGCACGTGCCCAAGGTCTCTCACCGGCGCTGTTGGGCCGCTGGCAGCGCCAGGCGCTGGAGCAAGCCGTGCACAGCAGCGTGGAACGGGACGAAATTAAGCGGCTACGCTCTGAACTCAAGCGCGTGGAAATTGAGTGTAGTATTGCAATAAATTCGTAACCATCTTCTCCCGACCGCCTCAGTCATGAGCCGTTATACCCTGATTGCGGCCTACACCGAGTCCTGGCCTGTGCAGTCGTTTTACCAGCTGTTGGCGATGAGCCCAGCCAGCTACTACCAATGGCGGCAGCAGCCAGCGTGCGCGCCAGTATCGTGGCATATTGCCGCCCAGGCCGCGTTTACGCGCCATGCCCACCGGTATGGCACCCAGCGGTCGCGGGCTGCATTACGGCCCTTCGCGCCCACATCGAAGCCGCCCTCAGCTTCAGCCGACCCAGTGATCCCTAGGACAACCAGGCCAAGGCCGGCTGGAGCACGCTCAAACCGAGTTGCTGCCCCATGACCCTGCCTTCGTCGCCCTCGAAGAAGCCTGCCTGGAAGTGGCCCCATTACTTCGACTCCTATTTCAACTTCGGCCACTGGTATTCCGCCCTCGGCTACCGCTCGCCCTACCAATGTGAACACGCCCCGAAAATCCATCTACTTTAGTTTACTGTCCGTTTTACGGGACCACTACATAGAGCAAATGCTTTACGTAAATTATCCCCTTACGCATAGTAGCAAAAGGCTAGCCCTTTAATGCTAGCTGTTATGACCATCCGTGCCTTTCATGAATTTGTTTATTCAACGTCTGTCTACTAATCCTCACTATGCCAAGGCACTAGACTGGGGTAAGTTACTCACCATCACTAGCGGGGCGCAGATACTTATCCAAGGTATTGGACTCATTAGCAGCATTATAGTTATACGCCTGCTTCCGGCCCATGAATATGCGTTATATACCTTAGCCAACACCATGCTGGGCACGATAACAGTGCTAGCCGACGGAGGTATTTCCGCTGGCGTGATGGCGCAAGGAGGCAAATATTGGCAGGACCGGGAAAAGCTAGGAGCTGTATTAGTGACTGGCCTGGCCCTCAGAAAAAAATTTGCACTATACAGCTTACTTGTTGCCAGCCCAGCTTTACTATACTTGCTGCTGCATCACAACGCCGGGTGGATAATGGCGGTTGTGTTAGTGCTGTCCATCATGCCTGCGTTCTTTATGGGTTTATCTGGCGTCTTGTTTGAAATAGCGCCTAAACTGCATCAAGATATTGTTCCGTTGCAAAAGAACCAAGTAGGGGTCAACACTGGCCGCCTTGCGTTGATATCGCTGCTACTCTTTTCATTTCCTTGGGCTTTTCTAGCCATATTGGCTGCCGGAATTCCGCAAGTTTGGGCAAACAAGAATTTACGCAAAATATCTACGAAGTATGCTAACTGGAAGCAAAGACCAGATCCGCACGTCCAGCAAGACATCCTCGTCTTCGTCAAGCGCATCATGCCCGGGGCCATCTACTACTGTCTTTCGGGCCAAGTAACTCTTTGGTTGATTTCCATATTCGGCTCTACTACTGAAGTAGCACAAATAGGAGCGTTGGGTCGATTGGGAATGCTCCTTGGACTCTTTAACATGCTATTTGCGACGCTAATACTGCCCCGCTATGCACGACTCCCAAACAACGCTGCTTTATTGTTAAGCCGATATCTATTTATTCAAGCGGGATTCATTCTACTAAGTACTTGTGTTGTTAGTCTTGTCTGGAATTTCCCATTGGAAGCGTTATGGATCCTCGGTAAGGAATACAGAAGCTTAACGACGGAAGTAGTGCTCAGCGTAGCTAATGGCTGTTTGGGTCTACTCGTGGGAGCGTCATTCTCAACCTGCACAAGCAGAGGCTGGGTCATCCATCCCTTACTTTCAATCCCCATTGCCATTGGAGCCATTATCTGTGGGGTAACGTTGCTTGACATCCGTTCCCTTCAGGGTATCTTACTGCTGAATATGTTTGTCGCTTTAGTAGAATTTGGCATATATTTCTCCTATAACCTGATTAAAATCAATCAGCTTAGGAATCTGCACTAAAAACGAGAGGGAGCCTCCGGTTAACAAAGCATCCTTCTTAGTTTTCCCATTTGATACACATGAAGTCCATTGTTTGTACCCTCTTCGAAGGAAACTATCATTACGGTTTAGCAGCACTAATTAATTCGCTCTATAATCAAGGTTACCGAGGAGAAGTGTATGCTGGTTACCGAGGACCGTTACCTTTTTGGGCGTCAAGCGCAGTAGCCAGCCCAGAACTCGCTTGGCCTGGCAGTTGCTCCTTGATAGTGGGAGCAGGGCTGAAACTTAACTTTCTTCCACTTAAGACTGATTACCACTTTACCAATTACAAGCCTGATTTCATGCTCAGTCTCTGGGATGGGCTTTCTAATCAAGCAGATGCGATCTTCTACTTCGATCCTGATATAGTGGTAATAACTCCCTGGCGACTTTTTGACGGTTGGGTCGGCTGCGGAGTTGCATTGTGTGAAGATGTTAACTCGCCAGTAGCCGAACATCATCCCACTCGCACTGCTTGGCGCCGTTATTTTGGTTCCAAAGGGTTTACATTGAGATTTAAAGAAGCGATGTATGTGAATGGCGGATTCGTGGGTGTTCAAAAACAAGACATTAGTTTCCTCACTACATGGCAAGCATTACAAGAAGCCATGGCTCCTGCTATTGGGGGCCTTAATCGTTCCACTTTTACGGGTATAGAATCTTTGCCATTTGCTCCTTTTAGCAAAACGGATCAGGATGCACTGAATGCAACAATAGAGGCCTGGGTGGGGAATGTAAGTCTTGTCGGCAAAGAAGGTATGGCATTTAAAGTGGGCGGCCGACTTATGTCGCACGCATTAGGAAAGTTAAAGCCCTGGACATACAAACCGTTAATCGGATCTTTCGCAGGCCAGTTGCCACGACTTGCCGATCGTGACTATTGGAGTTCTGCCAATGGCCCTATCTTATCGCAACCTGCAGCGCTAGTTTGGCGTCGGCAACTAGGTATAAAAGTAGCCGCTTTGATAGGTAGATTTTATCGACGGAATTGACCTATCTATTAAATAGGCTTTTAATATTAAAAGTTTTATTACGCATTTTCTTATTACAAAGAACATCAATACAGGCGAATGAAAATTGTTTTTCTCTGTGGCTGTTTGGAACCCGGACGTGACGGGGTAGGTGACTATGTACGCCGTCTAGCCGTGGAGGTGCAGCAACAAGGGCACCTGGTACAAGCAATTGCTTTGAAAGACTACTTCACTACTGCCGAGATTATAGAGAGTCAGCAAACACCGGCTGGTGATTTAATAACACTGCGACTGCCGGCTATAGAGGAGGCCGCCTTACGGTTTGAGCGCGCTAAGCAGTGGATTGACAACTTTAACCCGGACTGGCTTAGCCTGCAATTCGTGCCTTTTTCTTTTCATCCGAAAGGTCTTCCGTTTCAGTTAATAAAAAGACTAGTGCGCTTGGGGCAAGGCAGGGTATGGCACCTTATGATCCATGAATTATGGTTAGGAATGAAAAGTGAAGCCTCAGTTAAATACGTGTGGTGGGGGAAAGTTCAGCGCTACTTAATTAAGCTACTCATTGAGCGGCTTCAACCTAAAATAATTCATACGCAACTTCCGCTTTATCAGGCCCAACTTGTTAAACTGGGCTTTGACAGCTATCATCTGCCGCTTTTCTCGAACATATATAATGTTCAAGAAAACTATTCTTCAGATATGGTGGACTATACGTCTAATAAATATGCTAAAGGTATCAGCCTAATAGTCTTTGGAACTATACACCGAGGAGCCCCGATACACCATTTTGCACAGGATGCTGCTCTTTTTTCAAGAAAGAATGCAGTGCCTGTTACACTAAAAATAATTGGGCGCTGTGGCGATGAGCAACACCACTGGTGCGATGTCTGGAAAGCAGTGGGTCTACCTGTGGAGGTGTTAGGTGAACAATCTCCCAATGTTATTTCTAGGGTACTGCTAGAGTCCTCGCTCGGTATAGCAACTACGCCCGCCTTATTGCTAGGCAAAAGCGGTACCGCTGCTGCCATGCGAGAACACGGCTTACCCATTCTTTGTGTGTCTGGCCCGTGGCATCCAAGAGGGGTAAGTAGCTTGGTTAACACAAGGGGGGTACTTATTTACCAAGAAGGAAATTTTGAGACTTATCTCACAGAAAAACCCGATACGAAAATCATCAGGCTATCCGATGTAGCCAAACAATTAACCGAAAGCCTGCTGGCTAGCATGTAACATGGCGAGTTTAACTTATCTGTGGCAGCATCGCGCCAAGTTTGCTGTGGGTTCAAAGAAGTTTTATCGGGCGTGGGGCAAGCGTCTGTTATCCTACGCTGAACTAAGAAAACGTAACCGCAACCGGTTACGTTTGATCGCCGCAGGTGCACAAATTCACGAAACGGCAGAAATTGGTGAAGTGACTTTGGAGGGAAACAAAAGGTGCTTAACTATAGGAGATTTTACCTTTATTGGCAAGGTAACTATAGCTTTACACTGTGCAGTAAGGATCGGAAACCGAGTCTGCATCAACGACGGAGTTCAGATTCTCTCAGCGTCCCACGATGTTCTGGATCCGAAGTGGCGCCTTACTAAAGGCGAAATTGTGATTGAGGACTACGCGTGGATAGGAACAGGTGCGTTCATTCTGCCGGGCGTTTGCATTGGGCGAGGGGCCGTTGTTGGAGCGGGCGCAGTGGTAAGCAAATCCGTTGCGCCCGGTGCTATTGTAGTTGGTAATCCGGCCAAACCTATTTCCAAATCCAGATGCAAAACATTTGACTACAATCCTTGTGAATTTTTGGCTGCCAACCGAGCTTGGTTGCTAGGTTAGCCTTGTTCATTATATAAATCTTTAATCTCTATAATGAGCGTTGTATTCTCTCATCCAACCGGCAATGCCAATGTTCGCGCTGCCGCCAACGGACTCGCTGAAGCAAAGCTATTAGCAGAATTTCATACAACCATTGCGGTATTCCCGGGGGGATTGCTAGACCGATTAGGGGCACTAGGTCCATTGTCGGAATTCCGTCGACGCCGATTTGATTCTGCCCTACGTCGGTATACCAGTGTATGGCCTTGGTTTGAAACAGGAAGGCTAATCTCGTCCCGGACAAGCTTTCATCAACTTACTAAGCACGAAAAAGGTATTTTCAGCGTTGATGCCGTTTACCGCAACCTGGACAAACGCGTCGGCGATAGTATCCAACGCGCTTCCCGACGTGGAGCACAAGCGGTGTATGCGTACGAAGATGGGGCCGTTTCATCTTTTCGCCGGGCTAAGGGGCTTGGCTTGCAATGCTTCTACGATTTGCCTACGGGCTACTGGAGGGCCGCTCGGCGGCTGCTTTCGGGAGAGAAAGAGCGCTGGCCAGCATGGGCATCAACCATGACCGGGCTGAAGGATTCAGAAGCCAAGCTTTCTGCCAAAGACGAGGAATTAAGCCTGGCAAGTCGAATTTTTGTCGCTAGCACCTTCGTTGCTAATACCTTGAAAGAGTACCCGGGAGTGCTGCCGCCCATTGATATTATCCCTTACGGCTTTCCTCCTACTGGGTTGAAACGAGAATACACCATTAGAAAACAAGGGCAAAAAATCAAGCTTTTGTTTGTCGGGAAACTCACCCAGCAAAAAGGGATTGCTGACCTATTCGCCGCCGTCGATGGCCTTGACAACTGGGTTGAACTAACTTTAGTAGGCCACAAGGGTAGCAATGATTGCCCCGCGCTGGATGCTGCCTTGGCAAAGCACCGGTGGTATCCAACCCTGCCCCACGAAAGGGTGCTGCAGCTCATGCGGGCCCATGACGTACTGCTTTTTCCGTCTCTCTTCGACGGTTTTGGGCTGGTGTTGACAGAAGCAATGTCTCAGGGCACCCCCGTTATCACCACCGACCGCTCGGCCGGCCCCGACCTTATTACAAATGGTCAAGATGGCTGGCTCGTTGAGGCTGGCTCTCCCCCGGCGATTCAAAACGCTATTGAGCACTTGCTCTCCCACCCTGCCCTAGTTGCCAAAGTTGGCAACGAAGCGTGGGAAAAAGCGCGCAATCGGCCCTGGAAAATGTATAGCGAAGAGCTATCAGGTGCCATAAGCCGGCACCTGAATAAATAAGTTAATAATACATTCTTTATCATATAAAGCCATTTGCGCTACTTTAATTAAAATTAATAATTACAGTTGGTTTTAGCCTAAATAGATATTTGCCGTGGGTACTAACACACTTTCTCCTGTATTAGCAAGCAATGAGCACAGTATACGAAACGGGCATTATACTGATCCCAACAAATCCCTCAAGCTGGGTATATGGCTGTATTTTATCCTGTTGATTTTTGAAGGTGCCCTTCGCAAATGGATATTTCCGGGGTTAGCAAATCCTTTGCTTATTATTCGAGACCCCATTGCGCTCTGGCTAGTAGGAACTGCCTGGCGCAGGGGTTTGCTTCCTCAGAATTTCTTTTTGAGCGGTATGGTTTTAGTTGGGGTTACGGGGATATACACGGCTGTTTTAGCAGGCCATGGCAATTTGTATGTAGCTCTCTTTGGAGCACGAGCGCTTCTGATTCACTTCCCTCTAATATTTGTAATAGGGAGCATATTCGCCTATGAAGACGTATTGAAACTTGGTCGAGCACTTCTTTGGCTTGTTCCACCAATGACTATTCTTATAGCGTTGCAATTCTATAGCCCCCAATCTGCTTTAGTTAATAGAGGGGTAGGTGGCGACTTAGCCGGAGCTGGTTTTGGTGGTGCCTTAGGCTATTTCCGCCCGCCGGGCACCTTCTCTTTTACTAATGGCACCACTTTGTTTTATCAACTTGCAGCCACCTTTATTCTTTTCTTCTTAGTACACCCAACTCGAGTAAATCGCTTGGCACTTGTAAGTGCCACTATAGGCCTTCTGGCAGCTATTCCTTTATCAATTAGTCGTGCACTATTTTTTCAGGTAGTTGTAAGCGTCATATTTCTGCTTTTTGCGATGACGCGTAACCCTAAGTTTATATTACGCATACTTGGGGCAGTTGTAATATCTGTGCTTATCATAGCCGTATTAAGTGAGCTTAGTTTCTTTCAGACTTCGATTGAAGTATTTATGGCTCGCTTTACCGAGGCAAATGAGCAGGAGGGGGGCTTGGTGGATGGGGTACTAGGTGAACGTTATTTGGGGTGGATGGCAGCCGCTTTATTTAGCTCATTTGATGTGCCATTACTGGGCAACGGCTTAGGTATTGCGACGAATGTGGCGGTCGCGGTCCTGACCGACCCCATCATGCAGGCTAAAGTCAGAGGTATACCTGATGAGGAATGGGGCCGCACGATTTCTGAATTAGGTCCTATATTAGGATTATTGGTAATATTTCTTCGCCTTGGGCTGACCTTCAAAATTGCCTTGGCCTGCTTTCGCAGGCTTGCAGTTAAAGACCTGCTACCTTGGATGTTATTGAGTTTTGGTTCCTTATCGCTCCTGCAGGCTCAATGGGCTCAGCCGACATCTTTGGGTTTTTGCACTCTTATTGGGGGACTCATGATAGCATCACTCAGTCCTCCCTTGCCACTAAAAGGCGCGTTAATTATTGAATAAGTTACTGAACTAACGAGTATTGAGGTGTTAAGAGCTTAAGTTGCGTAAACCTACTTTCCCAGATGTTGTTGAGCTTGGGCCTGTTATTCGTTTCTCAGAGTGGATAGTCGCAGCCGACTTCTTTAGGTTTTAGCGCCTTATTTGACGTCCTAGTGGTGGTTTCAATGCGAAGACCTAGTAGACAACAATAAGTCTGTAGATATTATGAAAAATTGGACGCTACAAGAGTAGGTTGTGAAAATAGTTTTCCTCACACACCCAACATTTCTTGGTCACCAAAGCATGCCCCGCTTTGCCCACATGTTAGCCCAAGGCATGAGCTCCCGGGGACATGACATAGAAACATGGTCACCAGGCCCTCGATTTAGTCGTCTTCCGGCACCAAAACCGGCTCAAAAGTGGCTTGGGTATATTGATCAGTATATTGTTTTTCCAAACGAAATGCGGCAACGCATACAGTTGTCCTCCGGTAGCACGCTTTTTGTTTTCACGGACCACGCCTTGGGCCCTTGGGTACCACTAGTGGCAAATAGACCACATGTTATTCATTGCCATGACTTCTTAGCACAGCGGTCAGCATTAGGCGAAATTCCTGAAAACCCAACCAGTTGGACGGGACGTTGCTACCAGGCTTATATCCGCCGTGGGTACTCACGGGGCAAGCATTTTATCTCCGTTTCTCAAAATACTCGGCGGGACTTACATCGCTTTCTTCCAGCCCCGCCACTTTACTCTGAGGTAGTATACAACGGCCTGAATCAACAGTTCACCGTCCAAGATGTGTCTAAGGCTAAAAAAGCCTTAAGCGACGCTACGGGGCTTGATTTGAGAGCGGGCTCCTTACTACACGTAGGGGGCAATCAGTGGTATAAAAACCGAGTTGGTATTTTAGCGCTGTATGAGGCCTGGCGCAACCTGGGGGGTCTGAAGTTGCCTTTACTTCTAATTGGCAAGGCGCCTCACGAAGAATTAATAGAAAAATGGAGTAGCTCAGCTTACAAAAATTCTATTCACTGGCGTATAGGCATGGCCGATGAACTAGTTCGAAAGGCTTATGCCAGCGCAACGGCTTTGCTTTTTCCGTCCTTCGCGGAAGGCTTTAGCTGGCCTGTTGCCGAGGCAATGGCCTCGGGCTGCCCGTTAATTACCACTGGGGAGAGTCCCATGACCGAAGTGGGCGGTGATGCTGCCTTCTACCTTTCACGGTGTCCAACTCAAAGCACTACGAGTGCCTGGGCAAGGAGTGGGGCACAGGTTATTGAGCGAGTAGTAAATCTATCGCAGCCTGAGCGTGCCGCAGTTGTGAAAGCTGGATTAGCTAATGCGGATAGGTTTAATACGGATACGGCATTGAATCAAATAGAGGCCATTTATCAGACTGTGCTGGAAACATTTTGGAGGGCATGAAGCTACTTTACGTTATCGCTAGCATGCCTCCCAAGCAAGGTGGTGGATACCAAGCTGTGCGTACCATCGTTGCGGACTCAGCCCACCGAAGCGTCCAGGATAAAGTTGTAAGCTTAGGTGCCCCAACTGTTTCCTGGGTTCAGACAGAAACTACTGTGACCTATTACTAAGTAACCCAGCCTAATGAAAATTATACTAATTGGCAATTACTCTCTGGATCGGCTAGAAAGCATGGATCGGTTTGCGCAAATGCTCGCTAGTGGTTTTCGCCAAGCTGGGATTACTACGGAAATTTGGCGTCCAGTGCCAGTTTTTGCAGCTGGAAGACTTTCTACAACTACAGGGTATCGTAAGTGGCTTGGCTATCTTGATAAATGGCTTGTGTTTCCTGTAATTTTATGTTGGCGGTTACGTGGAAAAGCAATAGCCAAAGCTGACGTATATTTTCATATCTGCGACCATGCCAACGCACCATACCTTCAGTATTTGGACCGTAAGCGCACGGCCATCACTTGTCATGATGTTTTGGCTATCCGTAGCAGTTTAGGATATACGGGTACTCACGTCTCAACGTCTTTCTTCGGCAATTTTCTGCAGAAATACATATTCCACTATTTGAGCCGAGCCCAGCGTCTTGCCTCTGTTTCTAAGTTTACTCTTCAACAGTTAACAACTTTAGGTGCTCCTCGTTATCCCGACCACTCAACTAATTGGCAGGTTATACCGAACGCGTTCAATGCTGATTTTACGCCCCTGCCTTTAAAAGAATGTAACGTTTTATTAACCCAGGCCGGTGTAACATCCTCGACCCCTTTCATTCTCCACGTTGGCTCAAATGAACCGCGCAAAAACCGAACTTTACTTTTAGACATGGTCCATATCCTTGGTAATCGATGGACAGGCAATATTTGCTTCGCTGGCGAAACTCCCGACCACGAGCTGTTGTCTCGTATCGATTCACTGGGTTTACACGAACGAATTCTGTGTGTCGTGAAGCCGGAGCATGCTGTGCTTGTGGCCCTCTACAGTGCTTGCGAAGCTTTCGTCTTTCCTTCTTACGCTGAAGGCTTTGGCTGGCCGGTTATTGAGGCCCAGGCCTGCGGAGCACCTGTGATTGCGAGCGATATAGAACCCATGCCCGAAGTAAGCGGGGGGGCAGCTATACACGCGGATCCTTCTGATCCGGAGGCATTTGCAGAAGCTCTACTCTCGCTTCAGCAGCCCGATAAACGAGCAGAGTTGGTGCAACAGGGATTTATAAATTGCCGCCGTTTTAGACTAAATAACATAATTCAAATGTATCTTGATTTATTCGAGTTAGATTAATACTGATACTTGGTATGTAGTACCAGCAAACTAATTATTGTAGCTTTATAATAAAATCCTGTAAGTTGGAATACAGTTTTGATCAAACTTTTATTGAGAATTTTATTCTGAATTAACAATGTGTGGAATAGTTGGACAGGTGTGTTTTAACAAGCAGAGGGTGGCTCTCCCTCAACTTAATTTACTTCATCACCGAGGGCCTGATGGCAGTGGGGAATGGACTAACAAAAATGGCAGTATTTATTTAGGCCACACAAGATTAGCAATTTTAGAGCCCACCCCGGCAGGAAAACAGCCCATGGTGAATGCTTCAAAACGCTACACCATTACGTTTAATGGCGAAATATATAATCATCTGCAGTTACGCAGTTTGCTGCCTGGCATAAATTGGCGCGGTAATTCAGATACAGAGACATTAGTTGAACTGATGGCTGCAAAGGGGCTGGCGGGATTAGGTACTCTAAAAGGCATGTTCGCTTTTGCGCTACATGACAGCGAAGATGACTCGGTTCTATTAGTACGCGACCGTATGGGCATTAAGCCCTTATGGTATCGGTGCCAGGATACTTCCATACAATTTTCGTCCGAAATACGAGTACTGCTAGAGGCAGAGAAAACGCAACTTACGGACGCTGCGCTAAGTGAATACATAAGTTTCGGCAGGCTACCTGAATCAGGAGAAATCGTCGCGGGTGTTCAACCTGTTTCTCCTGGTAGTTGGATTAAAATCAAAGGAGGCGAAGGCACTTGCGCACATGACCGTATCGCCAAAGGTACTTGGTGGCCGGAAGCAGCTGACTTCAAACCTAAACTCAAAAATCGGCAGGAATGGGTAGCGGAAGTTAATAAGCTGGTTAGTACGGCCGTTGAAGAGCATCTCATTTCTGATGTGGGGGTTGGAGCCTTTTTGAGCGGTGGCATTGACTCCAGTATTGTAACCCTGATTGCAGGCAAACTTTTAGGTCGTAGGCTGCAAACCTTTACCATTGGATTCCCGCAGAAAACTTTTGATGAGCGTTCCATTGCCCGAGTAGTAGCTAAGAAAGCTGGCTCTGAGCATACCGAATTGGAAATCCAGCCTGAAGCGTGTTTAACCTGGGTCAAGGAAGCCGTAGTTAGTCTTGATTTGCCTTCCGTTGACGCAATCAATACCTATATCGTGTCGAAAGCAGTAAGGGATTGTGGATTAAAGGTTGCCTTATCAGGGCTGGGAGGAGACGAACTGTTCGGCGGCTATCCAAGCTTTCGTAGCGTTCCGTGGCTTCGTTTGCTCGATGTTGCCCCGTCTATCAGCCGGCAATTGATCCGTGCTTTACCGCGGAGTATAAAGCAAAAACTGGGGGGTATACCTGACTTTTCAACGCCTAATTTAACCAGTGCTCGGCGCCGTTTTACTTCGGTGAGCAGCCTTAAGCAAATGGGGCTTACTAGCGGAGTTCCAATTATCCCGCCCCCCCCATTCCATTTAGATACGATGGGGAAGATATCCTGGGCAGAGATCTACGGCTACATGGTTCCCATGCTACTCCGGGATAGTGACCAGATGAGTATGGCAGTAGGCCTTGAAATCCGGGTTCCTTTCTTGGACCATTGTTTGGTAGAAGCCGTCTTAGGTTGCCCTCAAAAGTATAAAGCCGGGCCGGGTATAAAGCCTTTACTCGTTGAAGCATTTCGCTCAGAATTGCCGCAGGAGGTATACAATCGACCTAAACAAGGGTTCGCCTTGCCAATGGATGAATGGCTGCGGGGACCATTATCTGATTTCCTAAACGAGGGTATAACAGCCGCCGCGGATTCGCTCTCGCTCTCGGAGCCTTTACAACTACTTGAAAGCTTTCACAAAGGCCATCTACACTGGGCCAGGGTGTGGAATTGGAGCGTACTAGGGCACTGGTTAGGTCGAAAATCAAATGCTGCCGGCCCCCTTTAGTCGACTGATATTGAATTAAACCGAGTTTATGTAAACTCCTTTATAACTGACCAATTTGAACGTACTAAGAGTTATCGCTAGTATGGATCCTGCTCACGGAGGTCCTAGTCAAGGTATCCGAAACTCTATTCCTGAGCTGAGAAAACTATTTGTTAACACCGAAGTGGTCTGCCTAGACGACCCCTCAGCTCCTTTTGTGGGTAACGATAATTTTATAGTCCATGCTCTCGGCCCCGGAAAAGGTCCGTGGCACTATAGCCCGACACTTGTTCCCTGGCTCTTGGCTAATTTAGGTCGTTTTGATATAGTAATTGTGCATGGACTCTGGCTATACCATAGTTACGCAGTTCCTAAGGCCTTAAATATTCATAAAACCCGTCTTCGGCTTAATTCGGAGAAAGAAGCTCCCAAGCTCTTTATCATGCCTCACGGCATGCTGGATCCCTACTTCCAAAAAGCATCCAGCCGAAGATTGAAGGCTTTACGAAATTGGGTTTATTGGAAACTAATAGAACGTAAGACTATTAATGAGTCGGATGGTGTACTATTCACCTGCCAAGAAGAGCTTCAATTGGCTCGCTTATCCTTCTGGCCTTATAAGCCTAAGAGAGAAATAAACATAAGCTATGGGATAGCCCAACCACCCCCCTTTGTACCAGCTCTTACCAATGCCTTTTTGGAGCGCTGCCCAGAAGTCAAGAGCCGCCCTTACATTCTTTTTCTTAGCCGAATAAATGAAAAAAAAGGCGTTGACTTATTAATTACAGCTTATGGTGAGGCACTCACTAGAAGACTGGAAAAGAGGGAATGGTTGGATAATAAAGAGAATAGAAACCCTGAACAACACCTTTGCCTTTTCTCGGAATTGCCCGCTTTAGTGATTGCGGGACCAGGCCTTGAAAGCCCTTATGGCCACGCTATGCGTCAACTAGCTGCTACGATACCTGTACCTACTATTTTCTTTCCCGGAATGCTTACTGGAGACGCTAAGTGGGGGGCCTTTTACGGGTGCGAGGCCTTTATCCTACCGAGTCATCAAGAAAACTTTGGTATAGCTGTCGTTGAAGCACTAGCTTGCAGTAAGCCTGTATTGATTTCCAACCAAGTCAATATCTGGCGAGAAATTGAAGCAGCAGGTGCTGGTCTAGTAGCAGATGATACCTTGGAAGGAACACGCTCTCTGCTGGAGAATTGGTGTGAATTAACTGAATCAGAGAAAGGCGTAATGGAAAAACGATGCCTACTAACTTATCGTAATCATTTCGCTGTAGAACAAGCAGCGGTAAAAATGAGGGAAGCACTACATTAAATAATCGTCTTTGTTAACTATGAATTTATTTAAATAAAAACGCCGTGCTATTTGAGGGTGCCTGAGACATAAAGTCATAATATTAGGTTCTACAACATATATTGTATCATTATCAAGTAATATAGCCTATTCGCTTTGAGTGAATTTATTGCTTATAAAAGAGCACTATTACGTTTACTTAGGGAAGCTTTTACGCCTCTCCACCTGCTTTGTTCAGGCAACTCCTTGCTTCACTTTTGAAATGTCAAATAATTTAGCGGTTGCAAGAGTAGAGCCAGTAGCCACCATCATAGACATTAGAAAGGCCGCAAACGGGGCCACTACTCGACGCGGCAACTAAAAGCGAGTACCTCAGCCTATTTGCCAAAGACGCGCTGCTAAAAGCTCTTTCGCGCTGTCTCGGCTAACCGAGAAGCAAGGCCTTGGATCATTTGCATCAACTGCTCTGCCTGCACTAGCAAGAAGTTACGAGAAGTAAATGGCAGCTACGACTGTCATTCTCTAGAAAGCAGCACCTTTAGAACCGATAACGGCTTTTGCGTGAAGCACCGCGTTTGGCTAAACGAAAAAAACTCACTGATGCCCTCACGGGCGTCACACTGGTTTGTAAAGGCAGTTTCCGTCCACACCCATATAGTGGCCGTTACAGAACACGCTGTTGTATTCGACAATACGCGAACATTTAGCTTCTCCAAGTGAGTAGGTTATGTCCTAAGTGTCGGTATCCATACAGGAAAGCTAGAGTGGGTACCTAAGCGGCCGTCTATGCATCCAGGCGCGCCCAAACTTACCTAAGGGCCAACCACGAACACCGGCACTACGCTAAAGTCAGTCAGTCGTCCACAGAAACGTACCTGAAGCGAGTCAGTCGAGTAGTAACTTGGCGCATTCCGCACTAGGTCCTGCCAGACTACAGGTGGTAGTTGGGCGGCTCGACGTCGTCGCACTCGCTACCGTAGGGCCCAAGGCACTAGTGCCGTAACTAAGATGCCAAAAATCTGAGCGCGTCGTTTCGTAGAGCGGAGGATGGTGGGCGAAATGTTGTAGATCTAAAAGGGTCTATTACGAAACAAAATTTTAGGGGCAAGGGGGAGTCCAAATCCTCTTGCTCTCGTCTGGGTTCTATCCCTTAACATAGTCCTCTTTATATCCCAGCCCTCGGCACAGGTACGATTTTAACCTCTACGGCCCGATTTTGGTGCTTTTTGGGCGGGGGCTCCCGCTGTAGGGTTAAATATTGCATAAGTAAAAAGGCATGTTTTTCCTCAACGCCTTATAACTAGGGATGCTTCCGCCTAAGATTAGCGTAAGCTGTATACTAAGACTTAACGTAATATAATCGCAGAAGACGAGTATTATTACCACATTTTACTGAATACTCATATTGCTATCTGCTAATAACTTTATAACATAATTCTTCAAGCTTTTTGGTGAAAACACCATAATTTAATCGCTCTTCAAATTCTCTTCTTGCCGTAAGTGACAATAGACGGTATACTTCTTTGTTTTCCCATATAGCCAGCCATCTTTTTGCGAAATCTTTTATTGTTTCTGTCGGCCCAAGTAATAAACCATTTTTATATTCTTTAATTGCTTCTGATACCCCTCCTGTATCCCTACCCAATGCTGGTAGCCCGTATGCATTAGCCTCGCAATAGACACATCCATAACATTCTGCTATCGATGGCAATAATAAAGCATGAGATTCTGCCAAGAGCTTCTCTAATAAGTAGTTTTCTTCTAAATTACTTTTATCATAAAATCCTTTTACCAAAACATACTGGACATCCTGTTGCTTAATAATGGGTTCGCATCCTACTGCTATTAATTTGCTATTGATACCATTGCTATTTAGTATCTTAACAAAATTTAAGGCGTCTTCCCAACCTTTACGCTTCCAATCAGCTCCTAAGAACAAAAAATTAAGAGTTTCATTTTTAACCCTATTATCAATATATTCAAGAACCTTGGCTTTTTCAGGAGGGGTAGAAAGGTTAGCTCCGAAGGGTATAGTTACTACTTTATCAGTATCTATTTGATAATCCCTAATAGCGCTGTTGCTAGCCCAAGTCGCAGAAAAGACGGCTGATGAACATTTATTAAGTGCTAATTGATACATTCTACTACCGTTTTTGATACTACGTTTTGTAAGGTTTGTAAATGATGGGTAGTAATCAATTAGAGAAGCAAATGTCGTGTCGTGTATAATGATAGCAGGATTATTGAACGTTGTATAAGCTAAAAAATCACCATGAATAACTAAAACTACGTCCGGTTTAATTTCTTCTACTTCTGCATCAAATTGTTGTGCAATTTTTTTTAATAAATAGGGTTCAACAGCAGACAAAAACCATTTTTTTTGAATTTTAAAATAAAAGCGCCTATACCAATTATAATACCATGGCTCAATCACATCTTTTAAATTAATGCAGCTAATTTCGTGACCCTCTTTTTTTAAATAGTAAATTATATGATAAGGTATGCTTGACCATGTAGATATAGAAGAAGGATCACCTTTGGATGCTATTGCAATTTTCATAATTACACAACTTATTACTATGGAGATATAATGTAACTATATTTTATCGTGATCAAGCTGCTTAAACAGGAACTCGGCGGAAGCACCAATCTTATTTGATACCTCCGCCGAGTTCCTGTTTTGAGTAGTTTGAAACTATTTGCGAATTAATCGAAGGTTCGTCTGAGCCCTAGCCCCTTTTAAGTGTAGATAGTATTCTCCAACTGTAACCATCTGTTGCGAGAGATTGAGTTTTAGTAACGAAGTAGACGCGGGTAAACTAAACTTGCCACTGCTCATTTTCGCCCCTACGGATGACACTAGGGTATAAGTCATCTCCCCTTGGAATGCTGCTGGTAACTCTATAATAAAATGCCCATCGGGTGAGGGATTCGGATACACCTTGGTTAGCGTGGCTGCGAAACTCAATTCTTCTTCCTTGAGCGTAGAGGGGGTACTGGAAGCTATAAGGGCTGAGGACGTTTGATTAGTGACAGTGAAACTTAGAGAAAGTGAAGTGCCGGCTGTACCAGCACCACCCGCTTGGGTATAAGGTGTAGCCTGAAGCGAGTAGCTGCCTAGAGGTGGAGTCCATGTGTAATAATCATTGCCATTATTACCAAAAAGAGCATAAGGCGCACTTGTTTCCGTCTGATTTCTAGTTACCATTCCGCTCAAGGTAAACACAACGCTACCTACTATGGTAGGATTAGTATTGGCCCGTACGTTTAAGTTCTTAGTAGGCAGCGTGGCTAAATTAAGAACATCCCCAGCAACTAAGTCGCGTATAGGTTGGTCTGTATCCGCATTTATAAGTGTGAGGCTAATCACTTGCTGACCCAATGGCGTGGTCGCGGGATTAACCGTCACCGTGACCGGGTCAGCGGCACTAGCCAGCCCTTGGTTATCGGTCACCACTAAGGCAAAGGTGTAGCTGCCGGCCACCAGGCTGCTGGCCGTCAAGTTGGCTGTTGTGGCGTTGGTGAGCGTGGCCGTACTTGGCCCGCTGACCTGGCTCCAGCTGTGGCCGGCGATGGTGCCATCGGTATCCGTGCCCGTGCCGTTGAAGACCACACTGTTGGTGGGCAGGGTGATAGCCTTATCCGCGCCCGCATTGGCCACCGGGGCCTGGTTGCCGGGGCTAGCTGGGTTCACGATCACCGTGACCGGGTCAGCGGCACTAGCCAGCCCTTGGTTATCGGTCACCACTAAGGCAAAGGTGTAGCTGCCGGCCACCAGGCTGCTGGCCGTCAAGTTGGCTGTTGTGGCGTTGGTGAGCGTGGCCGTACTTGGCCCGCTGACCTGGCTCCAGCTGTGGCCGGCGATGGTGCCATCGGTATCCGTGCCCGTGCCGTTGAAGACCACACTGTTGGTGGGCAGGGTGATAGCCTTATCCGCGCCCGCATTGGCCACCGGGGCCTGGTTGCCGGGGCT
>NZ_JACSCW010000012.1 GCF_014333585.1 Hymenobacter sp. BT188
GGTCGCCGCCAACCTTACTACAACCGCAGCCCCCCAGCGTCCCTCCCCGGATGCGGGGGGCTGTTCGCGTTTATAACTGCCTAGAGTGTGAATGAGGAATAAAGTTTCACTCGTATAGCATCAATGTGGCCAGTAATGAAGCGTACGTTTTGACCACAAGTGTCTCAAAATAACTTGTATGATTACAGATACGCCGTGAAGAGTTATCGCACTACTACTAACCGCGACACCAAAGATTTTCAGTTTAGGATAACTACTGTTAGTGGAGAAAAGGTACAATGCTACTGGCAGTCCTTGCCTGTGCACTGCAGTAATTGGTGATGCATTCGACCTCAGTGTAGGCATAGAAGTATGTCAGCTGAGCCCGTAAAAATGGGCCGTAACATAAACAGCCGCAGCGGCTTGACCATCAAGCTGCGCCACACGTGGTGTGGCCGACGCCACAGTTGGCTTGTGCCCTGTAAGCCCTAATACCAGCTATCATTCCCCTCCTATTATGCTGTTCACTACCCCTAGTGGCACCCAGTTGAGTGTCTAGCAGTTGCCTTAAGCAATTTCGTCGCTTAAGCCCTCGGTATGACAATTTGAAGGCGCGTTCTCTGGCCTTTGTTCATACTGCAACAACCTTACTTTGTGCGTAGCTATTAACACATTTCTTCTATTTACTTTACTGTTTCACATTGTAGGATGACATCTCTGTTGCCTACTTATAAATCATTAATTTGTGAATGCTTGAATATTATAGTATTAAAATAATTAATTTAAATATGGGGTTACTATATCATAATCTCACTTTAATTAATTTAAGCGTGATGTGGATTTAGGCATCTTATTACATACATAGAAGAGTATAAGAATTTATTTAGGTGACTACTCTGTACAGGCCTTATATATCTAATCATTCATATAGTCTTAATATCATAAAGAATGTCCTCTTGTATTTAAATATAAATGAGAGTTATTAAATAGTGAACAAACAAAAAACGCTCACCAATGTAAGGTGAGCGTTTTTTGTTTATTTGTGAGAATTTTACTTGATCTTTTCAATGATACCTTGGAAAGCGGTTGGGTGATTCAAAGCTAAATCAGCCAATACTTTACGATTCAAATCAATGCCTGCTTTTTTCAGACCACCCATAAATTGCGAATACGATAATCCGTGCTCACGGGCACCTGCGTTAATACGCTGAATCCATAAAGCACGAAACTCGCGCTTCTTAGTTTTGCGGTCGCGGTAGGCATATAATAAGCCTTTCTCAACAGCATTTTTTGCGACGGTCCAAACATTCTTGCGGCGGCCGAAATAGCCTTTTGCAAGCTTCATTACCTTTTTGCGGCGGTGGCGGGAAGCCACGTTATTCACACTTCTTGGCATAACCTATTTTTTTTGGCGACCGGTGACAATTCTTGTCTTGCAAACCGGGTGCCTGGTGGAAAATTATTGAGATACTGAATCTTCAAATGGTAATTGAATCGAAACTGCTATTAAATTAACAGCGACTCAAATATTCTTAGATATTCAGCATATCCTTCACCCGATTCATATCGGCAGAGCTAACAAGCGTAACGTGCGTTAGGTTACGCTTTTGCTTGGTAGTCTTCTTGGTGAGAATGTGGCTTTTGAAGGCGTGCTTCCGCTTCACCTTGCCCGTTCCGGTGAGCGTAAAACGCTTCTTAGCACCGGATTTCGTCTTTACTTTTGGCATTGTGGTATGAATTGAGAAAAAGGAAATGCTTGTTAAATAAGCTAATTAATTCAATGCCTAAGCAGTGAACAACTACCTCTAAGCCTGTTCTTCTTTGGCCTTAACTTCTTTAGGCTCTTTGGGTGCGAGTTCCTTACCTTCCTTCCCTCCTTCTTTAATGGCGGGTGCTTTAGGTTTGGCAACTACGGCTACCTTAGGAGCCAGATATAGGAACATGCGCTTGCCCTCTAATTTGGGCAACTGTTCAACTTTAGCTAAATCTTCAAGGGCTTGGGCAAACTTGAGCAACAAGATCTCACCGCGTTCCTTGAACACAATTGAGCGGCCTACAAAGTGCACATAAGCTTTAATCTTGGCCCCCTCTCGCAGGAATTCCTGCGCATGCTTCAGTTTGAAAGCAAAGTCATGTTCGTCGGTGTTGGGACCAAAACGAATTTCCTTTAGTACCACTTTCGTGGCTTTGGCTTTCATTTCGCGGGTGCGCTTCTTCTGCTCATACTTAAACTTAGAGTAGTCGATAACTCGGCACACAGGCGGCACGGCCGTAGGCGAAATTTCAACTAAGTCTAAGTTTTGTTCTTGAGCTAAACGACGGGCCTGCTCAATTGGATAAACACCTTGCTCGATGTTTTCACCGACCAGGCGCACTTCGCGGGCCGTAATCTTCTGGTTGATTTTGAACGGCTCCTCCACCTGAGCACGGGGGATGTAGCGGCGATTTGGGGTTGCTATGAGTTGGTCCTCCTTCTGAAAGGTGAGCGAATAATCTTTAGATGCTATTTAACCCAACACAGTGAGCCGTGATGAGTTTCAATCAGCGGGCAAATATCCGCTTATTTTTTGGATCTAAAAAAGTGACTATACAAAAACATGCCCATTACAGCATTTGCTATGATGGACATGTCTTTATGTAAGCGAGTTAATTACCTAATAGCATCTCAGTTACTTGGCTATTAAAACTGCGAATGAAAGCTTCTATTGGCATGCTTCCCAAATCGCCTTCTCCGTGCTTACGGAGCGAAACAATTCCATTTTCCTGCTCCTTCTCCCCTACAATGAGCATATAAGGCACCTTAGACATTTCGGCATCGCGGATTTTACGGCCTATTTTCTCGTCGCGACTATCTAACGAACCACGCATTTCGGCTTGTACTAAACGGTCATAGACATGCTGCGCATAATCTTGATATTTTTCGGAAATAGGTAATACAGCGAATTGCTCAGGCGAGAGCCACAACGGAAAATTGCCGGCGCAATGCTCAATAAGCACCGCAACGAAGCGCTCCAGCGACCCAAAGGGCGCACGATGTATCATTACGGGTCGTTGGCGGGAGTTATCAGGGGCGACGTATTCGAGTTCGAAGCGCTCAGGCAAATTGTAATCAACCTGAATGGTACCTAGCTGCCACTTACGGCCTAGTGCGTCACGTACCATGAAGTCGAGCTTAGGACCGTAGAACGCGGCTTCGCCTAACTCTGTGATCGTAGGCAACCCTTTCTCGGCCGCAGCCTCCTGGATAGCACTTTCCGCCAAGGCCCAATTTTCGTCGGAGCCGATATACTTCGCTTTGTTTTCAGGATCACGAAGAGATATTTGGGCCGTATAATTCTCAAAGCCAAGCGCCCGGAACACATACAGCACCAGATCTATCACCTTGATAAACTCTTCCTTTACCTGATCTGGCCGGCAGAAGATATGCGCATCATCCTGCGTAAACCCACGTACGCGAGTAAGGCCATGCAATTCACCACTTTGCTCGTAGCGATACACCGTTCCAAACTCCGCAAGGCGTAGGGGCAAATCGCGGTATGAGCGAGGCTTGGTTTTGTAGATTTCGCAATGGTGCGGGCAATTCATCGGCTTGAGGAAAAACTCCTCACCGGGATTAGGCGTCTTGATGGGTTGAAAAGAATCTGCACCATATTTCTCATAGTGACCCGACGTTACATAAAGCTCTTTTGAGCCGATATGGGGGGTCACCACAGGCAGATAGCCAGCCTTCACCTGGGCACGGCGCATAAACTGCTCAAGGCGCTCACGCAGGGCTGTTCCTTTCGGCAACCACAACGGTAGCCCTGCTCCTACTTTCTCAGAGAATGCAAACAGCTCCAATTCCTTGCCCAGCTTCCGGTGGTCGCGGCGCTTAGCTTCCTCTAGGCGCTCGAGGTATTCGGTCAGCTCTTTCTGTTTAGGAAAAGTGATGCCGTAAACACGAGTAAGCTGCTTATTCTTTTCGTCGCCACGCCAGAAGGCTCCGGCCACATTCAGGAGTTTCACTGCCTTAATAGGACTTGTGTCAGGAATATGCGGTCCACGGCAAAGGTCAGTGAAATCACCTTGGGTATAAAAGCTGATAGTGCCATCTTCCAAGCGCTCTAATAAGTCGAGCTTGTAGGGGTCACCTTTCTCAGTGAAATAGGCTATAGCTTCCGCTTTAGGCACTTCACGGCGCTCATACTGGCTTTTCTTTCGGGCCAGCTCCAGCATTTTCTGCTCAATCTGGGGAAAGTCGTTAGTTGATATAGTCCGGCCTTCGCCCAAGTCGATATCGTAATAGAAGCCATTCTCGATAGCTGGGCCGATACCAAGCTTTACGCCTGGATATAATGCCTCCAAAGCCTCAGCCATCAAGTGGGCCGACGAATGCCAGAACGTATTCTTGCCTGCATTGTCATTCCAGGTTAGAATTTCGATAGCAGAATTCTGCATGATGGGGCGATGTAGGTCGCGAACCTCGCCATTTACGCGCACGCCTAAAGCGTTGCGAGCCAGACCTTCGCTAATACTAGCGGCTACGTCGTAGCCCGTCGCGCCATCTACAAACTGGCGCACGGAGCCATCGGGAAGAGTGATGTTAATCATTGGTTAGAAAAAAATGCTCTACAAATAGCGTTAGCCCGCAAGTTAGCTGGTTAAGACAAATGTGGGGGGCATTTATTGGAGTAACCTCTCCAAATCTCTGGGACAATAGCTGCACTAATATTTACCAGCACAGTTAAAGACAAGTCTTACTTACCCGAAAACAGGCCAAAAAAGCCCCCCAGGCTTGCTTAGCGCAGTGTAGGCAGGGAACGCTCAACCAAAGGAGCTATTGCCTGACGAACAGGGCGACGCATAGTATCTCCGCGTAACTGCCGTGCGCGTTCTCCCGCTTTCCAGGCGCGGTAAGTCCAGTGTTTATTGCCTGGATTTTCGGTGACCAGAATACGATACTGAGCAACTGCCTCTGTAATGCGGCCCATAGCTTCCAAGCTTTCAGCTACCATTTGACGTCCGCCGGGCAGGCGGGAGGCCCGGCGCAAGGCACGCTGTAAATGGGGTAAAGCTTCCGCGTAGCGACGCTTTTTGAAAGCTGCCAAGCCCAGACGATAATCAGCGCGGTAAAGCGTGGTATCCAGCGCTACTGCGCGAGTGTATGCATGGAGGGCGCTATCGGGCCGGTTTTGCAGCTCGTGCTGTCGTCCGTAGTCGTACCAAAGCGGACCGTGCGTAGGTGCTAGGCGAAGGCCACGCGTAGCGTATACCGCAGCGGCGGCCGGGCGCCGGTTTGCATTCGACAAGAAAGCTAACTGATGTAGAATTTCGGGTTGGCGAGGGTCGCGGGCTAAGCTAGCGCGCAGGTAATCCAGCGCCTGAGCGGTATCAGCGAGTGCGGCGTGGGCTAAGCCTTTGTAGAAAAGCGCGGCGGCTAGCTCCGGCTCCTGCTGCAAGGCTCGATCAAGATGATCAAGGGCTGCTTGGTGGCGGCGGGCAGCCAAGTGGGTTTCACCTACCAGCAAGTTCAGTTCAGGAGAAGAAAACCCGCGCTTGGAAGCTTCAGCCGCAGCAGCTAATGTAGCTTCGAGCCGGTTCTGCGCGCGTAGGGCGCGGGCTTTAATGAAATAGAATTCGCCGGGTTCATCGTCAAGCTTTAAGGCCTGATCGATGTCAGCTAGTGCAGGGCCAATCTGACCAGCATCAAGGCGAAATGTAGCGCGGCGTGCGTATAGCGACGCTTTGCGGGGTTGGCGGGCAATGGCGCCTTCCAACGTTTCTGCTTGCAGTTGAGGCCCGCTTTGCACCGTGGCCAGGTTCACCATCGTGGCCGGTGGGCCAGTAGGTGCCTGGTCGCAGGCGGAAATAGCAGCGACGCTGAAAAGCAAAGGCAGAAAACGGCGAATAAAAGCCACGGTAAGTACTAACCTTAGTAAGAAATACAGAATTGCCGCGACGAGCTAAAGGAAATCAATCAAAACTATTCACCGAAGCCACGACTCATCCCTCTGCAAAGATAACCTCAAAGCCAATAACGATACCGCCTGCCGCAGGACCGAAGAAGCTTATTCGACCTCATTGCGGCCGCGTTTCTTCCGCGCCAATTGCTGCAACAGGTTCCGACAGCGCCGACTTACCTCCAACTCTTCACCCGTTACAGGCTCCAGCTTCTGCGAATCGACCAGCACCGTGATGGCTTCATCAAACTGGCGCTGATTCTGATAGACACGGGCAAGGTCGTAGCAGAACTGTATGCGCTTCGGGTCTAGCTCATGGGCCCGTTTGAGGGCATCGACCGCTTTAGTGCTACTGGCACCGCCGGGCATTCCGCCCAGAATCAGCTCACTATAAACCCGCTCCAATACATTGTAATGATCAACACGATAATGCCAGCGCCCAAGCAATTGCCAAGTATCGGCCCAGTCGGGGCGGCGCGCTACGGCCCGAAACACGTAGGGCTGCATTTCTTTGTACATCAGCAACCGGCCCCGAGCGCGCAGCAGCGTAGCTTGGTTGGCTAAAGATAGGGCCACGGCGTAGTTGGCCTCTCCCCCATCCGATTTGGCTACAAAAGCCCGATAAGCATATTGCCCCGCCGACGTGAAATAAGCCGACCGTCGCGTTTCGTCGGTATAGCGTGTGCCGATGCGCACGCTGAGCACTGCAGCCTGCCAGAGCGCTTCGTAGTTCTTGGCGTCCTCGTCGAGCACTTGCTCGTATTTCGCTAATGCTTCCGAATCGAGGTATTTGCGCTGGAGAAGTCGCGCTTCGGCCAACAGCTTTCCAATGTCTGGGGAGGAAATTGTGGCAGCCATGATCTCTAGCTCGCTTGACATGAGCAATCCCAGCAGTATGATTAGCCTGAAAATACGGGGCGAAAACATAGGCTAGAAAGTGGCTTGGCAGCAGGCGCAGCAATGAAACTTGGAGCGGTAGTAGCGAAATTGAATTGGGTCGCAATAAATGAGTTGCCAGCCATGGAAAGCTCAAGGGTGCTTTCCGCAAACGCTTGGAAACCGAAACTTAATCATTCATCGTTACACCTGGCAAACCACAAAAGCCGCGTGTGCTGTTCCTTTGGGGCAGAGTTTGTATGTTGATTCTAAAAAAGCCCCCCAGATGCTTTCTGGGGGGCTTTTTTGGCCTTTTAAAACAACTTAAGCTGTGACTTAGGGCGCCGTAGTACAGCTTGAGCCCGCTCCACATCCTCGCTGGTCACTTCTACCGGGCCAGTCAGTTCGGGCAGCGGCGCTACGGGCTCTGGCGCAGCGGGCCGTGGAATGGTGGCCGGACCACGCTTTTTGGCGGCCGCCCGGCGCTCCGGCTCCGGGCCTTCGTCGGTGAGCAAAGCCAGGGAGTGAATCTTATAGTAAGCAAGCTTATTGCCGGCGGCCTTCCACCCTTTCACATCAATAAACGTGTGCAGCGGCAGCTTCTCGGTTTCGCGGTCGGCTTTCTTGTCGCGCTGAATCTTCATCTCCACCAGTGGCTCCGGATTAGCCGTCACAACTAGCAGCTTTGAGTTTTTGCTTTCAGAAATAAAGGAGAATCGCTTTTCCAGTGTGCTGGTTTCGATCTTGAACCGCTTGACGTAATGCACTTTCGTCTCCCCTTCCACATACACGGTGCTCAGCACCGTGTCGGGCTCCAACTTGCGCAGCAGCACAATGTTGGGCACATCAAAGTGATGAGCCGTATCAGGCGACTTCAACTCGTAGCTGCCGTCCTTGTACACCACCAGCACCGTATTATCCGTGTCGAAGGTGCCCAGGTAGCGGCCGTGTCCAGCCGTGTTAAGGCGGCCCACTACTGAGTCAAAGAACATCTCGCGGCCACCCAAAGTCGAGTCGCCGAGGGCTTCCTGCTTGATCCGCTTGATGGGCTGCTTTGTTACGATGTTGCCTTGTGAGCCTTTGCCTTTTATGGCTAGCTCCGCAAAGTCAAACTCGAATTGCTTCACCCGTGCCGGCGCTTTATCGGTCAGCTGCACGCTCACAATTTCCGACTCGGAGTTCGGGTTAGCGGTCAGATACAGCACCTTGGAGTTTTTCCCCCCCTTGGTCAGATCATAGGTTTTGTCGCGGGTGATGCCCGTCACCAAGAAGCGCTTAGCATACGTCACGCCCGACGGACCATCCTGATACATCATGTTGTACACCAGGCGGTCGTCGTTCTTGTTATACACGCCCACGTGCAGAATGTCCTTGCCAACGAAGGTTTTCTCCGCGATGCGCGTGACCATGAACGAGCCGTCCCGACGAATGGCAATAATGTCATCCAGGTCGGAGCAGTCGCAAACGAACTCATCCTTTTTCAGGCCGAAGCCTACAAAACCGTCCTGACGGTTTACATAAAGCTTCTGGTTAGCGACCGCCACCTTCTGGGCTGTTACCACGTCGAAAGTGCGGAGCTGGGTTTTGCGCTCCCGACCAGTGCCGTATTTTTTCAGCAAGCCATCAAAATAGCTGATTGCGTAGCGAGTGATGTTGGCTAGATGGTCGGCTACTTCGGCAAGCTCAGTTTCTAGCTTTTGGATGTATTCGTCGGCCTTGAAACCGTCGAACTTCGAGATGCGCTTGATACGAATTTCGGTCAGGCGCGTGAGGTCATCTTGGGTGATGGCGCGGCGCAGGACGATGCGCGTGTCGTTGGCCTTCTGCTTCTCCCCTTCCACGCGCACAAACTTCTTCAGGCCTGCGTCTATGGTTTCCAGAATCTCATCCCAAGTTTCGCATTCCTCAATCTTGCGATAGATGCGATTCTCGATGAATATCTTCTCCAGTGAAGCCGAATGCCACTTTTCGTGCAGCTCATCCTGCCGAATTTCGAGCTCACGCTCTAGCAGTCGCACCGTTTTCTGGGTGCTTAGCCGCAGCATGTCCTCCACGCCCACAAAGCGCGGCTTGTCCTCGATGATAACGCACGTATTGGGCGAGATCGAGATTTCGCAGTCCGTGAAGGCGTACAGCGCGTCCATGGTGAGGTCGGGCGACACACCGGTGGGTAGGTGTACCTGAATTTCGACTTCGGCGGCGGTGTTATCGACTACCTTTTTGATCTTAATTTTATTGGCCTCCGATGCCTTCACGATGCTTTCCATCAGCGCCGTGGTGGTGGTGCCGTAGGGAATATCGCGAATGACCAGCATGGTTTTGTCGGCCTTCTCGATGGTGGCGCGCAGGCGAATTTTTGCCCCCCGCTGCCCCGAGTTATAGTTGGTGATGTCACAAAGCCCCCCAGTCGGAAAATCAGGGAACAGTTGAATATCGCGGCCCCGCAGCACGTCGATGCTGGCCTTGCACAACTCGCGGAAGTTGTGCGGCATAATCTTAGTGCTCAAGCCTACAGCAATACCTTCTACGCCCTGAGCCAGCAGCAATGGAAACTTGACGGGCAGCGTGGTCGGCTCGCGCTTGCGGCCGTCGTAGCTCATCTGCCAGTCGGTGATGTCAGGATTGAACACCACATCGAGCGCAAACTTGGACAGGCGGGCCTCGATATAACGCGGCGCGGCAGCTCCGTCGCCAGTGCGAATGTCGCCCCAGTTACCCTGGGTTTCGATCAGCAAGTCTTTCTGCCCCAGATTCACCATCGCGTCGCCGATAGAAGCGTCACCATGAGGGTGATACTGCATGGTTTGCCCAATGACGTTGGCTACTTTATTAAAGCGACCATCGTCCATCTCCTTCATGGCGTGCAAGATGCGGCGCTGCACGGGCTTCAAGCCATCTTCAATAGCCGGCACGGCACGCTCCAGAATCACGTAGGAGGCATAGTCCAAAAACCAGTTCTGATACATACCGGCCACCGTGGCCACGTCGTGAATGGTTTCACCGGGGGCAAACTTGGGCTCCTCCTCCGTTTCTTCCGTCACCGGCGTAGGCTCGGTCGTGACGTGCACATCCTCGGACGACTCAGACAGCAGCAGTTCGCCGGAGGCACTCACTACAAATTCCGCCTTTTCCGATGCGGCATCAGCATCCTCGGGCGCGGCCGAGGCAGACCCAAACTCAAAGGAGTCGCCGGCACCAAATAGATTCGGCTGCTCTTCCTGGTTCGGGTCGTGGGGGTTCTTCTCTTCTGACACAGTGGGGTGTGGCGCTTGCCACGGTTAATGTTCTTGTACCTCTCTTTCAACCGCAGGGCTGAAAGGCTTTTCACTAAAGACGCCTGAAAATAGACAACAGGCAAAAAATGCAAGGATCAACTCATGGAGTTTGAGTAAAAGCTACAAAGAAAATGAGCAGTGCCCTGGCTTGTTGCACTTTGAGCTTGCGTATCAAAAGTACCGTTAGCTGCGCAGAACGCAATATTTGTAATGCAAGTCACGTCCATAAAGTTCCCAATAATATTAGCTAAACACAAGCGTAAACCCAACTTTATGTAGCATATAACCGGTTTTATCACTTCTAAACACTTAGTAGATAGAGCAACATATACTAACATCTTTAGCCAAACATAGAATACATTTGATAATTAATCTTAGTTACACGAATGGTTTAAAGTCCACCGTTCGCACTCTTAAGTAAGAAGAACGAGCAATTTTCTGCGCTGGAAGCAAATTGTTGCTTCTGGGAGACAACCCCGTTAGTATAGTCAGCATCTGGCTGTTAAAGCGCTGAGAAACGCGTCATTTACAAATACGTTTCCTTATGGAAGAAATGCCTTTGCCTCAGCCCTCACCTCTGTATCTTACTCCCTCTGTGCGTCTCCTCCACAACTTCCTGCCGGGCCTGCTAACCTTGGCCATTATTACTTCTACTAGTGCTCAGCAACCTGCCGCAAGCAGTTGCCGCGCTACGGAGCGCCGAGTGAATAATCTGGTCCATACCAAGCTCTACTTACAGTTTGACTACGCCAAACGCTACGCTTACGGCAAGGAATGGCTGACGCTCAAGCCCCACGCCTACCCTACCGATTCACTGCGTTTAGACGCAAAAGGTATGGACATCAAGGCGGTGGCTTTGGTAAACGGCACCTCGATGCAGCCGCTGAAGTACACGTATATCGATCAGCGGAACCTGCGCGTGAATCTGGGCAAAGAAATGCCCCCCAGCACTGCTTACACCATTTATATCGAATACACGGCCAAACCCGACGAGGCCAACGTGAAGGGCAGCGCTGCCATTGCGGAAGCAAAGGGCCTGTACTTTATCAACCCCGACAGCGCCGTGGCCGGCAAGCCCGTGCAGATCTGGACCCAGGGCGAGACGGAAGGCTCGTCGGTGTGGTTTCCGACCATCGATAGGCCAGATCAAAAAACGACCTCCGAAATCAGCCTGACCGTACCTAGCAAGTACGTCACGCTGAGCAACGGAGCCTTAGTAAACCAAAAGCCAGCCGGCGCGGGCTTGCGCACGGACACCTGGAAGATGGAGCAGCCGCACGCGCCTTACCTGTTTATGTTGGCCGTCGGCGACTTCCTCATCACGAAGGACACGTGGCGGGGCAAGGAAGTGAGCTACTACCTCGAGCCCAAGTACTCAGACCAGGCCCGCGCCATATTTGGCAAAACGCCGCAGATGCTGGAGTTCTTTTCCCAGCGCCTCGGCGTGGAGTTTCCGTGGAATAAATACGCCCAGATAGTAGCCCGCGACTACGTAAGTGGGGCCATGGAAAACACGACGGCTTCTTTGTTTGGCGAACAAGCCCAGGGCACCGCCCGCGAGCTGCTGGACTGGGAATACGCCGGCGTGGAGCGCGAAATTGCCCACGAAATCTTCCACCATTGGTTTGGCGACTATGTGACGGCCGAAAGCTGGAGTAACCTGACCATGAACGAGTCGTTTGCCAACTTTTGTGAAATACTCTGGGCCGAACACAAATATGGCCCCGATGCCGGCGCCGCCCAGGCTGACCGCAGTTTACGGAACTACCTGCGCACGTCTTACAACTACGAGAAGCCGCTGGTGCGCTTTCAGTATGCCGATAAGGAGGACATGTTTGATGGCGTGACTTACGAGAAAGGCGGCAGCATTCTGAACATGCTGCGCTCCCATTTGGGCGAGGAAGTATTCTTCCGGGGCTTGCAGCTTTATCTAAAACAGAATGCCTTCGGAACGGGCGAGCCGCACCAGTTGCGCCTGGCCCTCGAGGATGTATCAGGCCAGGACTTGAACTGGTTTTTCAATCAATGGTATTACGGCGCCGGCCACCCCGTTGTTACCATTGACTACCAGTGGGATGCGGCCCGCAAGCGCCAGGCTGTGGTAGTGCACCAAACCCAGGCTGGGGGGCTTTTTATGCTGCCGCTGCTGGTTGATATTTACACGAATGGCAAAGCCCAACGCTACCCCGCTACTCTACGCAAGGCCGTAGATACGCTCTACTTTCCGGCCGCTACCAAACCGGAGTTAGTGAACGTGGACGCTGCAAAAGTGCTGGTGTGGCAGAAACAGGACAATAAATCACTGGCCGAATACGCCTACCAATACCGCTACGCCCCGCACTACCTCGACCGGCGCGAATCCCTGGCCGCTGCTCAAGCCAAACCAACCAACCCGCTAGCCCAAAAAATTCTGGTGGCTGGCCTCAGCGATAAATCTGCCGCTTTGCGAGAGATGGCCGTTCAGGCTCTTGACCTCAAAAATGCTCCCCAGCGCCGGTTGGCTGCACCTTTCCTCGCCAAACTGGCCGCTAAGGATTCATCGGTGCAGGTGCAGGCGGCAGCGCTAACGGCGCTCGGCACGCTGGAGGAAAAGCGCTACGCTAAGCTCTTTACGAAAGCGCTCGACAGCAAATCGTACCGGGTGCAGGGGGCGGCGCTGCAAGCCTTGCTCCCACTTCAGCAGAAGCAGGCGTTAGCCCGCGCTACCGCCTTTGAGGCCGACAATAAAGGGGCGTTAACAGTGGCTCTGGTAAGCGTGTATGGCCAAGCAGGCGGACCAGCCCAGTGGCCCCTGGTATTGAGCAAGTACGATGCGGCCGAACCAAACGGGCGCTTCGATATGCTGACCGGCATTGTACCGATGCTTGGTCGCTTGGAAGACCCCGCGGCGCTGACTGAAGGCATTAAGCGCATGAAGGATCTGGCCGTGAAGTTTAAAGCCTACGGCGTAGCTGAACCCATCATAGGTGGGCTGCGCCAAATAGAGCAGCAACAAGCCGCACGTCCTACCGCGACCCAAGCCAAAACGTTGGTAGATGCAGCGGTAAAAGAAATCCAGGACGCTGAGTAGCGTTGGTTACGAGCTAACTTTTCATAAAAAAGCCCCCTAGATTTGATCTGGGGGCTTTTTTGTAATGTATAAGCTGCTGTTTGCGCTACGCGAACGCCATATCTTCCTCAGCTACTTCCTCAACTGGCAGCACATCGGACGTTATCAGATCTTTTTCCTGACGTAGGTTGTCGATGATAAACTCTTGCCGGGCGGGCGTATTCTTGCCCATATAGTAAGTCAATACCTGCTGAATAGAACGGTCAGACTGCAAAATGACGGGCTCCAGCTTGATGTTGTCGCCAATGAACTTACCGAACTCATCGGGGCTGATTTCGCCGAGACCTTTGAAGCGGGTTACTTCCGGGTTGCGGCCCAGTTTGCGCATGGCGTCCTGCTTTTCCTGCTCGTTGTAGCAATAGATGGTCGTTTTCTTGTTGCGGACGCGGAATAGCGGCGTTTCCAGGATGAAAACGTGGTTGTTGCGTACCAGGTCGGGGAAGAACTGCAAGAAGAAAGTGAGCAGCAGCAAGCGAATGTGCATGCCATCCACGTCGGCGTCGGTGGCAATTACCACGCGGTTGTAGCGCAGGTGTTCAATACCTTCTTCAATGTTCAGTGCGTGCTGAAGTAGGTTCAGCTCCTCATTCTCGTACACGATTTTCTTCTTCAGTCCGAAGCAGTTCAGTGGCTTACCGCGCAAGCTGAATACAGCCTCCGTTTCTACGTTGCGGCTTTTGGTGATGGAGCCCGACGCTGAGTCTCCCTCGGTGATGAAGAGCGTGGTGAGGGCTTCGGCTTCCTGCTTGCCTTCTCCGAAGTGGAAGCGGCAGTCGCGTAGCTTGCGGTTGTGCAGGTTGGCTTTTTTAGCGCGTTGGTTGGCTAGTTTTTTCACGCCGGCCATGTCCTTGCGCTCCCGCTCACTCTGCTCGATGCGTCTTTTTAGGGCATCGGCTACTGCCTGGTTTTTGTGCAGATAGTTGTCGAGGTGCTCTTTGACGAAGTCCAAAATGAAGCCGCGCACCGTCGGGCCATCCTCACCCATGTTGATGGAACCGAGTTTGGTTTTGGTCTGGCTTTCAAATACCGGCTCCTGCACGCGTACCGAAATGGCCGCGATGATAGAGCCGCGAATGTCGGCCGCGTCGTATTCCTTCTTATAAAATTCACGCACGGTTTTGACTACTGCCTCACGGAAAGCCGCCAGGTGCGTACCACCTTGGGTAGTGTACTGACCATTGACAAAGGAATAATACTCCTCGCCATAGTCGTTGCCGTGCGTTAGCGCCAGCTCAATATCGGGGGCCTTAAGGTGGATGATGGGGTAGCGCAAACTTTCCGCGTCCGCTTTGCGCGAGAGCAGATCGAGCAGGCCGTTTTCAGAGTAATATTTCTGCCCGTTGAAGTTGATGGTAAGGCCCGCGTTCAGATACACGTAGTTCCAGATCTGGTTTTCCAGATACTCCGGAATGAAGCGGTAGTTCTTAAACACCGTATCATCGGGCTGGAACACCATCAGGGTGCCGTTGCGCTGGGAGGTTTTCGCGGGCTTAGGATCCTGCATCAGCTTGCCCTGCGAGAACTCCGCCGACTTCATCAGGCCCTCGCGCACGCTTTGCACCAGGAAGTAGCTGCTAAGCGCGTTCACGGCCTTGGTACCCACGCCATTCAGGCCCACAGACTTCTGGAAAACCTTGGAATCGTACTTACCGCCGGTGTTGATCTTGCTGACTACATCCACCACTTTGCCCAACGGAATGCCGCGGCCGTAGTCGCGCACCTGCACGCGCTGGTCGGATATTTTGATGTCGATGGTACGGCCGTGGCCCATCACGTGCTCGTCAATGGAATTATCAATAACTTCCTTCACGAGCACATAAATACCGTCGTCGTAGGCCGAGCCATCGCCGAGCTTACCGATGTACATACCGGGCCGCAAACGGATGTGCTCGCGCCAATCCAGGGAGCGGATGCTGTCTTCGGTGTACGCGTGTTGGGGAGCGACGGGGAGTTGTTCTTCAGCCATATAAACTAGGTAATCAAATTTGAGGTAAAATAACGCAGAAAATTGGCCTTTTCTCAACAGTAAGCCGTAGGAGGGCGCAAGACTGTTACTGGCAGAACCAACGCGTTGATTTTAGCCATAAATATTAGCAAATTTCTTGAATAAAACCAGCCCTTCGCTTACATAGTTCCTTCCAAAAATAACGCCCACTGCCCTAATTCCTGATTTTACTCCTTCCCTGCCTTCCTAATTTTTTTAGCTAATGCTTTCTACCTCTAAACATTTTAACGGCCCCCGACCCAACTCGACTCCAGCCGAGGTGAAATTGCCCCCCGTCATTTACTATACTTTCCTGCTCATTGGTTTGTCGCTGCTCGTGTTCGTGCTCTGGAAGCTCGATAGCGTCTTGCTGCCCATCACCTTTGCGGCCCTCTTTTCAATTTTGCTGTTGCCGTTGTGCCAGCGCTTTGAGCGGTGGGGCTGGCCAAGGGTTCTAGCTATTCTCTTTTGCCTATTGCTGGTGATTGTGGGCTTGGCGGCCATCATTTTCGCTTTTGGCTCTCAGATGACGCAGTTTAAGGCCGAGCTTCCTAAGCTCCAGGAGAAACTGGTGCAGTATTTCGACCAAATTCAGCAGATGCTGAGCCAGCGCTTTGGCATTGAGCCGATCAGCAAAGACGAATTCATCGACTCGTCGCTCAAGAGCGCGAAGAAAGACGCGGGCGGTTATCTGGGCGCTACGTTGAACACGACAGCTGACGTGCTGAGTGTCGTCACGCTGGTGCCCATTTACATGTTCTGCTTTCTGTACTACCGCGACCATATGCGGCAGTTTATGTTCCGCTTTGTGAGCCCTGAGAAGCGTACGTCGGTGCTGCACACCGTGGATAGCATTCAGACAGTGGTGCAGGCTTATATCAGTGGCCTAATGACGGTTATCGTGATTGTAGCCATTCTGAATGCCATTGGCTTGCTAGTTCTGGGAGTCAAATTCGCCATTTTCTTCGCCGTCTTTGCCTCGGTTCTTACCATTATCCCTTACATCGGCATCCTGATTGGCTCAGCCTTACCGGCCATTATTACGCTGGTCGAAACCGGCTCGCCAGCCAAAGCGTTGGGCGTTATTGGTGTATTTGTGTTTGTGCAATTCCTGGAGGGTAACTTCATTACGCCCATGATTACGGGCTCCAAAGTGAGCATCAACCCGATGGCGGCCATCATTGCCCTTATTCTGGGGGGCGAGCTGTGGGGTACGCCAGGCATTATCCTGAGTATTCCGCTCATAGCCGTGATTAAGGTAGTTCTGGACGCATCCAAGGCGACGGAGCCGTTCGGCTTTTTGCTGGGCGATGTGGCCGATGGCGACGACATAGTCGATAAGAAGGCCGAGCCGGGCTTTTTCGGGCGGCTTTGGCAGCGCCTGCGAGGCGCTTCGTAACCTAGGGGGCAATTTGATAGTATAAACTCCCGATCAGCTTCATGACGGAGCTGTGCTACACACTCTGACCTAACCCTAAAACAAACTTATCATGGCCTCTATCAGCGATAACACTGCCCGCGCTTACAACGACCTCGTCGAAATCAACGAAACTGGCGCCAAGGGCTACCAGGAAGCTGCCGAAGGCGCCACCAGTCCTCAATTGAAGTCGCAACTGAGCCAGTTCAGCCAGCAGCGCGCCCAGTTCGCCTCTGAGCTAAAGCAGCAGGCTCGTCAGTTTGGCATTAATACCGAAGCTGGTAATACAATAGAAGGCGTAGTTGCCGATGCTGCTGCTGCCGTACACCGTGGCTGGATTAACATTAAATCGGCCATCACCGGCCAAGACGATAATGCCATTCTGGGCGAGTGCGAAACTGGCGACAAAGTAGCCCTCGAAGCTTATGAGCAAGCGCTGAAAGCTGAAGGCCTGCCTGTTGAAGCCAAGTCAATCATTCAGAAGCAGCACGGCGAGATCCTGGCTGCCAAGAACCAGATTACTTCGTTGAAGCGCTAATTCGCTCGCTTTCACAATCCATTAAAAAGCCCCCCAGATTCGTCTGGGGGGCTTTTTTGTGTTAATCTTTAAAAATAAAAGAACGTCATGCAGAGCAGAGCGAAGCATCCCTCGTGTTTAGTGAGATTAATAATCTAACGGAGCGAGCGAGATGCTTCGCTCTGCTCTGCATGACATAGGGTGCTACATAACAGAGTATTATCACGACTGACTTTCTACGATTTCTTTTTGCAACCTTAGTAGGGCTTATCTTTGTTACCAATATCATTAGCCAAATTAGAATTCAAATCTGCGCCGCCTTTGTACGCTATCATTGACCTTGAAACCACCGGTGGCCAGCCCACGCAGGACCGTATTACCGAGTTGGCCATTTTCATTCACGATGGCGACAAGGTTGTAGACCAATATGAAACGCTGGTCAATCCGGGCCGGTCTATTCCTTTCTTTATTACCCAGCTCACTGGAATCACCGACGACATGGTGCGCGACGCGCCCCGCTTTCACGAAGTAGCGCGCAAAGTGGTCGAGATGACCGAAGGCTGCGTATTCGTGGCCCATAACGTGCGCTTCGATTACTCTTTTCTAAAAAAGGAATTTGCTGATTTAGGCTACAATTATTCGCGCAAAACGCTGTGCACCGTGCGGCTCAGTCGTTCCCTGATTCCGGGTCAGCCGAGCTATAGCTTGGGTAAACTGTGCCAAAACATCGGCATTCCGCTGGAAGGCCGCCACCGCGCCGCCGGCGATGCGGCCGCCACCGCCATTCTTTTCGACCGCCTGCTCAAGATTTCGCAGCAGGATGAAGCCCTTGCCAATCCCGCCATCAGTGCCGCCGACACACTAGCTTCGGTGGATGCGCTCGCGCCCAGCGGCCGACCAGCCACCGCGGCCACTAAAAAGCCTAGTGCTAGGCGCGTAACGGCCGTGCAGGAAGCCATCAAAACTGCGCTTTTGCCCCCCAACATCACGCCTGAGAAGGTAGCCACGCTGCCCCAGGAAGCTGGCGTGTACTACTTCCACGATGAGCAGGGCGAAGTGATTTATGTGGGCAAGAGCATCAATATTTACAAGCGGATTCAGCAGCACTTTGCCGTCGATTATAAGTCGCGCAAGTCGCTGGAGTTCAAGAACAGCATCTCCGATATTACCTGGGAGTTGACGGGTTCCGAGCTGGTGGCATTGCTCTATGAGTCGGCCGAAATCAAGCGAATGAAGCCGTTTTATAACCGCCAGCAGCGGCGTTCCATTTTTCCAGCTGGCATTTATTTACGGCAGGATGAGAAGGGTTACAAGCACCTTTACTACGGCCGCGCCGATGCCGATAATCCCGCTACGCCCCTCATTGCGCTAGCTAATCAGTTCAAGGCCAAAGGCTTTCTGTTTCACAAAGTTTCTAAGTTCAACCTTTGCCAGAAGCTCTGCGACCTATACAAAACCCAGGGCGCCTGCTTCGACTACCAAGTTCACCGTTGCAAAGGAGCTTGCGTGGGCGCGGAGTCGCCGGAGGAGTACAACCTGCGCGTTGATGAAGCCATTGAGAGCTTTACCTTCGAGCACGGCTCCTTCGTGGTCATCGGCAAGGGCCGCCGTGGCGATGAGAAGTCGGTTGTGGTGGTTGAAAATGGCCGCTACTTAGGCTTTGGCTACGTGGATGGCGAATTCTCCGCCCGTCGTCTGACCGATTTCCGCGACGTTATCAAGCCCTACGGCGACAATAAGGACGTGCAGCAGATTATCCGGCAGTACCTGCGCACCAAGCATAAAGACAAGGTCAAGATCTTTAAATAGGTCGCTAAATGAGGCCTCACGCTCCGCCTGATGTGGGCCTCACCCCCCGGCCCCCTCTCCCATGGAGAGGGAGAGCCAGCCGACTCGTTCTACGCGGCTCCGTCGGCGGCAGCCTCCGCAACTACTACCGTTCTCTGGGTTTTAGAAAGTAAAAAGCCCCCCGACATTTTATCAGGGGGCTTTTTTGATGCTGAGCTGAGCCTGTGGAATTGGTAGCCGTGCTGGAGGCGGTAGCCGACAGGGCGGCGTAGGCTGGGCGCCTGGCTCCCCCTCTCCATGGGAGAGGGGGCCGGGGGGTGAGGCCACTCGTTGAACAAATTGCCGCTTTAATACAAGCGGTGCCGCAACAGCCAGCCGGCAGCATCAAACTCGTTGGCCAGCGGATGATAAGTTTCCACTTTTATGTCGCTGTCGGGGGCAAGTTGCAGCAGGTTGCCGTCGCCGCTGTCATAGATGATGACATCCGTTTTGACCTCGGTCTGGGGGGCTTTTCCAGTGATGACTAGGTCTTGCCCGGCCCCGTCGTAGATGCTTATTACAAAATCAGAGTCGGGCAGGCCATGAAACTCGAATACGTCGTTGCCGCCCAATCCGAAGAGCTTGATGGTGCTGGTTTCGCCGGCTTTAAACGTGCGTTGGTTCAGCAGACTATCCTGCAAGGCCACGCGCCGGGCCAGCACACTGATGCGCACCTCATCCGGTGCTACCGCCTCTATCAGGAAGCGCTCCGCCTGATCGGTGCCGGGCAACTCGACGTCACGGGCCAGCAACTCGTAGAACTTGGCGGCTACGACTGGCAGCTGCTCGCGCCGGGAGCGCAGTTTGTGCTCAAACTCCACTCCCGACAACGCATAAATCTGGGGCGGCCACACTCCTACTGCTTCTTTAATGGCCACGTCGGTGAGGCGCAGGCGCAGAGAATCCGCAATTTGACGGAAGTCCTCTGCCGTCAAGTAAGCCAACAGCGATTTATCCATGGGCCGCGCCGCTTTGTTGAGTCCCTCTACATCTTGCAGGCGGATATTCTCTTTAAACGTCTGATAGTTGGTTTTAAACCAGCTTATTACCCGTGTCATCAGGCCATCATCGAACTTAAAAAAGGCGTGGTCACGGTCGCGGGGAATGCCCCGAAACGTTACTGTGCCACCCGGTCCTGGAAAGCTGGCCCATCGCCACTGATCTTCGCGCCGACTCCAGTCGCCTAGCCACATATCAAAGAGGCGGGAGCGTAGGTAATGGCGCGCATCTACGCGGTAGTTATGCGTGACGAAAAGGGAGGTAAAGGCCTTGCGCGAGCTCTCCACTAAGGAGGAGTTACCGAAGTTGGCACTGTTGATCTGGTTGCCGTCGGGGCGTTCCTCAAACAGATACAGCGCATTGCCATACTCTTCCCGAAACGGGCCCAGAGCCTCATCAGCCGGTAGCCATACCAAGCGCGGATTGGTATGATACACGCCTGCCGCCCGTGCCAGTCGCGGCACGATATAGGCCCCATACGGCTGAATAACGCTGGTCTGATCCTTCATTAGGCGGCCAATAGGGCCGTTTTGCAGCTTGGGGGGCAAAGCCTTCGTTGCATCTTTGTCTACGGAGCGCAATACATACTCCTGCCCTACCGAGTCGACAAGTCGCAAATTTTTGGTCTGAAAACTACCCCCAGCCTGAATAGGCCGCAAACCACCTGGCACAGCAGTACGCAGATTAAATACAGGAGCTTGCACCGGCGTTGCCCACTCGCGGCGGTAATGGTCGCCCCAGAAAAATTGATGTACGGCGCCGCGCTGATACTGCGGACCAGCTGCCACGCGTACCGTCGAGTCAGGGCCGATAACGGGCAGCGCATTCGCTGGCAAATCGCGGGCTGAACAGGCAGCCAGCACCAGCCAACTAGATGCTAATCCCAATAAGCGGCTAGGCCGGAAGGCTTTCGGTAGAAAGTGCACAGATGCAGAAATAGCGCTACGGTGTAAGCCGGCTGCGAATGCAGTCGATAGCATAATTTATAGCGCAAACGGGAAAAGAGCAATTGCGTTTGGAAATTATGCAATTGTTATCCGCGGTTGCCTACTGTTCCGTTGAAGGCAGTAAGTTGCGCTACATCTCTATTCCATGCCTCCTCGCTTCTCCATCCTACTGCTCTTACTAGCCTCCTCGACGGGCTGTGTACGTGAAAACTTTTTCCAACCCGACGCTCGTCTTGTAACCACCTCTGCCCCCGCCGCTACCGATAGTGTGCTCGTTACTGCGGGTCGGCATTACCAGCGCGGCCCCGTTCACAACCTGTTGCTCGGCAAGCATTACCGCCCGGTGTGGGCTACGCCGGTGTGGGTGCCCGTGTTTGATCCAGCTACCGCCGTAAAGGGAGGCCTGAAGCCCGGTAAGCTGGGAGGCGGTTTTCAGAGCACCAGCATGACGGTGCTCGGCACCGGTGGCCAAGAGTACGCATTGCGCAGCATCGATAAAGATCCATTTAAAACGCTTCCCAAGATTTTTCGCAAGACGTTCGCGCTGAATCTGGTACGTGATGCTACTTCGGCGGCCAATCCTTACGGCTCCTTTGTAGTAGCTCCGCTGGCGGAAGCGGCTGGTTTGCTGCACACCACACCACGGCCTTTTTATGTGCGCTCCAATGAAGATGGGCTGGGTGAGGAGTCAAAGCTTTTTCAGGGCAAACTGGTGCTGCTGGAAGAGAAGTTTGAGGATAAAGCCAGCCTGACGCCCGCATTCGGCAAAGCCACCGACTTGCTGGAAAGCGACGATGTATTGCGCGACCGATTTGCCGACCCTACGCACCGCGTTGATCAGGTTGCCTTCGCCCGCGCCCGTTTGTTCGATTTATGGATTGGCGACTGGGATCGCCACGAGGGCCAGTGGAGTTGGGCTGTTTATCCTGATGCTAATGGCCCAACAATCTATCGGCCCGTACCGCAGGACCGTGATCAAGCGTTTTTCCGGTTCAAGGATGGCATCATTCCCTGGATTGTGAGCCGGCCGTTTTTTGTGGGGAAGTTCCGCACCTTTCGGCCCGAGTATGAGAGCATTGAAGGCATGACGCAGAACTCGCGGTTCGTAGATGAGCGCTTTCTAAATGAAGTAACCTCTGCCGACTTCCAGCGCTTAGCCACCGAGCTGCAAATACGCCTCAATGACGCCGCTATTGCTACTGCGCTCAAGCGCTTCCCAGAGCCGGTGTTCGCGCAGGAAGGTGAATATATCGGGCAGGCGTTAGCAGCCCGCCGCGCTAAGCTGCCCTGGGCAGCCAACGAGTTTTATCATATTCTAGCCCGCCATGTCACCGTTGTCGGCACCGACCAGGATGAGCGCTTTGTAGTGCGCCGCCTCTCTGATTCTACTACGGCTGTCACGGTGTACACGCTGGGGGGCAAATCGGACCGGGATTCCGTGTTTTATCAACGCGTGTTTCGCACCAATGAAACCAAGGAGATTACGCTGCACGGTCTCGAAGGCAAAGACGTATTTGAGCTAAGCGGCGAAGTGCGCCGCGGCCCGCGCATTAGCATCTATGGCGGCCCCAACTCAGATAAAGTCAACGACTCGACTCGGGTGAAGGGCCTCAGCAAGAAAACCCGCTACTATGACACCCACTCGGATAACGAGCTAACCAAGAGCAAGGAAACGTGGGACAAGACAGATAAAGGCGTAAAAATGCACGCCTACGACCGGGAAGGAACCTGAGTTGATGCTGGTTGGTGATAACACCAACACCGTTAGGCCGTCATGCAGAGCGGAGCGAAGCATGACGGTCAAAAAATAAAAAGCCCCCCGCACGATTTGCGGGGGGCTTTTTTTCTTTAATAGTAGGCTTCAGAAAATTATCGATTTATAACGTCGGTTCGGCGGCTGTTTGGTCTTTTTCCTTTTCTACTTCAATCGCCGGAATAGCTTCTGTGTACAGCAACCCAATCTTGGCGGCGTGCTCGGCGGCCTGCACGGTGTCTTTTACCAGCAGCATTTCCACCTTATCCTGCCGTATATCCTCGGCCACACGCTCCACAAGTACTGCCCTTCCGGGGTGCTGCACATCGCGGATATAAATGGCCAGAATGCGGCCGGGGTAGCGACGCACTACCTCGCGGTAAATGTTGGCATCTTCCTGCCCGCTGTCGCCGATGAGCACAAATGGCAACTCAGGATACGTAAGCAAGAGGTTATCAATCTCGTGCAGCTTATGGCCGTGATGGGCCGAGGCTTCGGGCTTGGTTACTTTGCGGGTCAATGACATATCGCGCAGCAGTAGCGGACCGGGCGGCACGTCATTCAGCTCCAGAAAATCGTCCAGCAGATCGTAGAGGTTCCAAGGGCTGCTGCTCACGTAGAAAAACGGGTTATTGCGCTTGCCATTCCGTCCCAATTGCAGCGCCCGGTAGAACTCGGCTACGCCCTCGAAAGGCAGGCGCGAGTGCGCGTTACGCACCAGCACCGTGCGGGCCATGCGCAATAGGTTAGTGGCGGAGGTTTGAATAACTGTATCGTCAAGGTCGCTGATGATACCGTATTCGGCATCGAGCGGCGGAATGAGCACGTGGGCTGGCTCCTTCAGGTCGGTGGGCATCTGGAGGTGCTGGGGGGCTTTTTTCAGCTCTACCTCCACCGGATACCACAGAAAATCGATGGGAGCCGGTAGGCTTTTGGGCTCAATATTCAGCGTGAAGTAGCCCTCCTCATCAGTGGTGACGTTGTGCTCACTGCCATCCCCCGGCCGAATAATCAGCTCAGCACCCGGAATCTCATTGCTCTCGAAGCGCCGATACATATTTAGCAGGTTCTGCCAGCGCGAATCGCCCTCGCCAGGCTCGCCAATGCCTTTATCGGTGAGCAAACGGCCTTTCACGTACAGGCGGCCGGCAGTGCCGTAGCTGCGGTACGTTACCAATTGGAGCGGATGCAACAAGCCCAAACGGGCGCGGGTGTTCGTGACCAGATCATCGGCCCGCTCGGCCAGACTACTGAGTTTGTGGAGGAAGGAGGGCATAGGGAATGCAAAAGGGTAGAAAGCAGCGTACGAGCAAAACCCGCAGGGAAGTTGCCTCAACAGTGCACTTACCTCCGTTTGACCACGTTTTTCGAATGGATACAAACAAAATAATCATCCTCAGTGCCCATAAAAAAGCCAGCCCTATTGAGGCTGGCTTTCGACTATAAGAACTATAAGTCAGGATTTACAAAATCCGCTTTAGCTCCAAGAAACTCGCGTTATCGCTGGTGCGGCCCGCACAATTCAGCTCCTTGGCTTTGGCCTGAATAGCTTCTACCCGGGTGCCAGGGTTGGGGTGGGTGCTCAAAAACTCAGGGGTGCTGGTGGGAGCCTGTGCTGCGGCCTTGATGAAGAAGCCGGCTGCGCCATCGCAGGAGTAGGGAGTACTATTCAGGTAGCGCACCGAGTAATCATCGGCTTCCACTTCGTACTCGCGGCTAAACCGCAACTGGCCCAGGCTAGTCGCGATTTGCGCCAGTTGATTGGGGTTTTCGCCTAACAAGAGACTTAAAAGAAAGGAAACCCCAAACTCTTTCTGCAAAGAACGCGACGTATGACGGCGGTCGGCGTGGGCAATTTCGTGGCCTAATACCCCGGCCAGCTGGTCTTCGGTATCCAGAAACTTAATCAGCCCCGAGAACACATAAATATGCCCCCCAGGCGTGGCAAAGGCGTTCTGAATTTCATCATCCTTGATGATTTTAACATCCCAAGGAAATTCATTTCGGTACTGAAGCTCATTGGAACTGAGCACCTTGCTGACTACCGCATCGAGCAGCACGTAGGCACGCTGGTTGGCTACGTTATTGCGCTCCAGCAGCTGGTTTTTGGACCGGTAGGTGGAGTCGGTTTGCGCGGCTACTTTTTGGCCCAGCGCTATATCATCTTCCACAGAAAACAATACCACACCATCACCATTGCCGGAGCAGGCCGCAGTGCCCAACGATGCCAGCAGAGCAAGAAAAATCCAGGGTTTAAGCCAAGTGCGACGCATACTGCAAATAGGAGTGTAGGAGGAACAGAGGAGCAGAACTGACCGTCTAAAAACGGTGCCAAAGCCGGCGGCTACCCATACGGGTTTAGGCTGAAAGGCGTTGTTGATACGCAGATATTAAACCTATAGATCAGACGCTCAACTTGAAATTTTATTTTCCTGCCGCGAGTCATTATTATTCACTCTACCTACTCTTCTGCTTTGCGGTTACTCGGCATCCATCTGCTTCTTTGCTAATGACGAGCTAGCTACTGCTACTTTTTTCCAGCTTCTGCGTACAGAAATGCCCCCCGGTTGCTTTTGGCTGGGGGGCATTTTTAGCGCTTTATGCCCACCACCTCCATCCCCCGGCCCAAAACCAAAAAGAAGCATCTGCCCCCTTTAGAGGAGGCGCACGAACTGTATAAAGACCCGGCCCGTCAAGCAGAGCTTGCGGGCCTACGCTACCAGGCAGACACCAAGCCCGGCATCAGCCGCCAGCCCGGTCCCGATGGCACGTTCATCTTCCTCACGGCGAAAGGCGAAAAAATCACCGATGAAAAGTCGCTGGCCCGGCTGCAAGGTTTCGTCATCCCGCCCGCCTGGACCGATGTCTGGATTGCTCCTTCCGCTTCCGCTCACCTTCAGGTAACGGGCCGCGATGCCAAGGGTCGCAAGCAGTACATCTACCACCCCGCCTGGGATCAGGCCCGCAGCCTAACTAAGTTCAGCCGCCTGCTGGCATTTGGTGAAGCCTTACCTACCCTGCGTCAGCGTTTGCACCAGGATTTGAAGCGCGCTGGGCTGGATAAGCAGAAGGTTATTGCCTTGGTCTTAACCCTAATGGATCAGTCATTTATTCGCATTGGCAACAAGGAATACGCCAAGAAAAACAAAAGCTACGGTCTCACTACCCTACGCGACCGGCACGTACAGATATCAGGCGACGAGGTTCGCTTTTCGTTTGTAGGCAAGAAAGGCGTGGCCCACGATGTAGCCCTGCAAGACCGCCGCCTGGCGCGCATGGTGCGCAAATGCAAGGAGATTCCCGGTCAGCACCTGTTTCAGTACTACACCTCCGATGGCCACCGCCAAGAACTGGAGTCGGGCGACGTGAACCAGTATTTGCAGGAGGTGACGGGCATAGCCCTGTCAGCCAAGGACTTCCGGACCTGGGGCGGCACCGTCAAAATGGTGGAGTGCCTTGAAAGCGTCCTCCACGAGGAGCCAGATTTGCCTAAAGACAAAGTACTGAAACGAGCCGTGAAAGATGTGGCCTCAGGCCTGGGAAACACGCCCACCGTGTGCAGCAAATACTATATTCACCCGCAGGTAGTCGAGCTTTTTCACTCCGACAAGCTCATCGACTACCTCCGTCAGCACGACATCGACCCCACCGAAAACGACATTCTCTCCCCCACCGAGCACATGGTGCTACACATGCTCCGTACCGCCGCCTAAGTAGTGTTTAAAAGATGGTCTGCTAATTCGGATCGGTGCCGAAATAACGCACGTGCTGTTGTTGCAAAAAACATAAGGCGGTCATGCAGCGCAGCGCGAAGCATCTCGCGTGTTTAGCTGGATTAGTAATCCTATCGTCAGCGCGCGAGATGCCTCGCGCTGCGCTGCATGACCGCCTTATTGCTTATTGAAATTCATTAGCTGGAATGGTCGGCCACGATAACCCAGCGGCCGGCAATGCGGCGAAAGACGAGCAGAAAATGCCCCCCAAGGTCGCCGGCGGCGGGGCGGGCGAGTTGCCAACGGCCTACTACATGGGCCGCGTCGGAGCTGATGGGGGTGATGCGCAAGTTTGAGAATGTAAGCTGCCCCATGGCGGCGGCATCGGGGTAGCTGCGGCGGTAGTTATCAAGAGTCGGCTGCCAGCCGTAGGTTAGTCCGCTTTTTCCAATAAATACGAGCGAGTCTGACTGCCAGTAGCCTTGCATGAAGCCGCTTACATCGCCCCGGTTCCAGGCCGCAGTCTGGGTTGTCAGCACCTGGCTGATATCCTGGCGCTGGCTGCCGGGGTGCGTGGCTGCGCAACCAAACAACAAGGCCGCACCCAGCACCAATCCAATGATTTGCTTCATGTTAATTTTTTGAAGGAAGTAAAAACAGCCTTACCATGGCTTGAATATAGGCATCGGCGGCTCTACTGCATTGGCACCTACTCTTCCAGCAGCGCCCGCACGTAAGAAATGCCCCCCAGACGACGCATATTGCGCTGCACCCGCCGTTGCTTGGCCCGCGCTACTGGCCCCGGATTGCTGGCCCGAAACCGGAGCGGATTCGGCAGTACGCCCGCTAGCAGCGCCGCCTCCGAAGCCGTAAGCTTAGCCGCCGATTTGTGGAAATAGCGTTGGGCTGCTGCCTCTACGCCAAAGGTGCAGTCGCCCATTTCGGCCACGCTCAGGTACATTTCCATAATGCGGCGCTTGCTCCAGAGCGTTTCAATCAGAATAGTAAAATACGCCTCCGCCGCCTTGCGCACATAGCTCCTCCCCGACCACAAAAACACGTTTTTGGCTACCTGCTGACTGATCGTACTGCCGCCCACCAACTGTTTGCCGCCTTCAAAATTCCGCTTGGCCGCCTGCTGAATTGCCTTCACATCGAAGCCCCGATGCTGCAGAAAGCGCTGATCTTCGGCCGCCACCAGCGCCAGCGGCACTTGGGGCGATACTTCGTCCAGAGTTTTGAAATTATAACTGATCCGACGGTCGTCCTCACGGATGCCATAGTAGCCGCGGCCAATCGGCGCGTGGGCGCGGCGGTCGAGCATGAGCCAAGTAGCAGGCGGGGCTAGCCAACGGTAAATAAGCACCCAAGCCACCGTGGTAAGAAACAGAGCCGCAATTATTTGCAGCAATACCCGCCACACCCGCCGCCCAAGTTGCCGGAATTTTGTTTTCATGAAATAAAGCTGTTCTTCTTTCCCATCCATCCTGATGAGAGGCACAGAAAGGGCAAAAGTAACGCATTTGGGCGCCCAGCAACCCGATACCAGCGTTTTTAGCCTATTTTCGTCGCCGACATTGTTGAGCTCCTATGCCTCGTATCCTTCCCCTGTTTCCATTGAACCTCGTGGTATTTCCCGGCGAGAAGCTCAATCTGCACATCTTCGAGCCGCGCTACCGCCAGCTTGTGCGCGACTGCATTGAGTCGGACCTGACTTTTGGCATCCCGCCTTACCTCAACGATGGCGTGAGCGAGCTAGGCACCGAAGTGCGCTTGATAAGCGTAGAAAAGGCCTACGACAGCGGTGAGCTGGATATAAAGACCAAAGGCATCGGAGTTTTTCGCATCCGGGAGTTCTACCGAGAAGCCCCCGGCAAGCTCTACGCCGCCGGTCAGGTAGATACCATTGAGGACGACCCCGAAGAAGATCCCACTCTGAAGGCGCGCATCAATGAATACGTGCGCCAGCTCTACGATACGCTGGGTTTGCGCAAGATCTTCCTGGATTTGCCCCCCAGCTACCGCATCTACGATATTGCCCACAACCTGGGCTTAAGCACGGAGCAGGAATACCAACTGCTACAGGCAACCAGCGAGCTGGAGCGCCAATCCATGGTGCTGGAACACCTCGAAAACGTGCTGCCCATCATCCTGGAAACCGAGCGACTGAAGGAGCGCGCGCGCCTCAACGGTCACTTCAAGAACCTGACTCCGCCGAATTTTTAGCGGGCATAGGATCTTTACCAGTTAGTACGGCGCAGCTTTTCCGGCTGCTGCACCCGAATAAACTTGTTGTTCAGCTCAATAATGCCATCCTGCCGAAACTCGCTGAGCGTGCGGCTCAATGACTCGGGTGCCGTGCCAATCAACGCCGCCATATCATCGCGCGACAACTGAATCTGAGGATCGTCTGGGTTGAGGGTGCGTTGCTGCTCATGCAGGCGTAGCAGCGTATCAGCCACACGCTTACGCAGCGAATTGTAGGCCATATCGAGCAACAGATCCTCTTGCTCGCGCACCCGACCCGCCAGTAGGCGCACAAACTGCTGACTTACTTCCGGATTGCGCATTACCAGCTGGGTAAAGTCGTCGGCCGGAATGTAGAGTAGAACGGAATCTTCCACGGCTACGGCCGAGTCGTGGTGGGCAGTGCCTTCCAGGAGCGCTTTGTAGCCAAAAAAGTCCCCCACCTGGTACAAACCCGTTATCAACTCTTTGCCGGCCGCCGTGGTTTTGCTGGTTTTCACCCTCCCCGACTGCACGAAATACAGCCGCGTGGCCTCATCACCCTCGGAGTACACAATCTGCTTGCGTGGAATCGTATGCGGTTTTCGATCGGCGGAAAGTGAGGTGAGGCTGCCTGTTTTCTGGGCATCATGCAAAAATTCGTCGAGCCCATTAGCGTGTAGATCGTACTCCGGCTTGAGGTGCTGAAAGCGGTTGAGACGGCCGGCTATGGCGCTCAGCAATTCGCTGCTGTCGAATGGCTTGGTCAGGTAGTCATCAGCTCCCAGCTCCATCCCTTTGCGCAAATCATTGCGTTCGGTTTTGGCCGTCAGGAATATGAAAGGCACGCCCGAGAGCTGTGGATTCTGGTTGAAAATATGCAGCACGCCGTAGCCATCCAGCACGGGCATCATAATGTCGCACACCACCAGATCAGGCCTCGTTTCGAGGGCTTTTTCTATGCCCACCTTCCCATTCTCTGCCGTGATGACATTGTAACCCGTCATTTCCAGAATTTCGGCGGTATTCTCACGGATGAAATCGTTGTCTTCAATCAGCAGAATGGTTTTCATAGGGAATTTTAATAGTGACGGTAGTACCTACATCGAGTGTACTCTGCAGGGATATGGTGCCATTCATTAGCTCCAGATACTTGGCAATAATATACAGGCCCAGGCCCGTGCCCGGTACGTTCGTTACGTTGCGGGCCCGAAAAAAACGCTCAAATAAGTGCTCCTGATCTTCGGCCGAAATACCTACTCCGTGGTCACGGACAACTAGCGTGAGCTGACCCGCCGCGCACTCGGCCGCTAGTTCAACTGTTGTATTCGGGCCGGAGTATTTTATGGCATTAGACAGCAGATTGACTACAATCTTGCGCAGCAGCGAAGAATCAAGCCACAGGGCTTCGGGGCAGTTAATGTGTTGCTGAACAGTTTGCCCCTGCTTCAACAGGCCCTCCACATCCGTAATGGTGTCGTTCAGCAGGTCTGATAGGATGAGGCGGGCCGGGCGGGCTTCCACCCGACCCTCTTCGATACGTCCCACCGACAGAAATTCCTCCAGAATATCGTTCAAGTGATTGACGGATTGCCGGATGCGCTCGAGGTGACGCAGGCGCTTTTCCTGCTGCTCGCTAGTAGGGTATTTCTCAATAAGCGAAGCGGAGGTAAGTACGGCCGTAAGCGGCGTCCGGAACTCGTGCGAAGCCATCGATACGAAGCGTGACTTCAGCTCACCTAGTTCCTGCTCAGCGGCGAGAGCTTTGGCCAGTTCATCTTTGCGCTGCTCTAGTTGCTCCAGTGTGCTAAGGAGCGCGTGGGTACGGTCGGCGACCTTTTGTTCCAACTCGGCGTTGAGTCGCTCCACACGCTGCCGCTCTGATATCAGGGCTTGCTGCGCATTCTTTTTGAAGGTGATATCCAGAATATAAGAGACCACGAATAGCTCCTCATCGAGGTAAAAATAGCTGAGGCTAACCTCTACGGGGAATACCGACCCATCTTTACGCAGCGCCTCCAAGTCGCCCCGGTGAGCGCCCATGGAGCGCACCGACGGTTGGGCATTGAAGGATTCGCGCAGACTCTCGTGTCGGCGACCACCCGCGTTCGGAACCAGGGCTTCAATCATCCGCCCGATCAGTTCCCCATCAGGATAGTCAAACTGCTGGTGGGCCATCTGGTTGGCCGAAATAATAGCCCCGCTACGATTGCACACGACAATACCAATCGTGGCGTTGGCGAATACCGCCTCAAAACGGCGTACGCTCTGGGCCAGCTCACGCTCGGCCTGGAGCAAACGATTTTGCTCGGTGAGGCGCACCATAAAATATGGCCGACCGGACACCTCAAAATATGTAAGCTCGATATGCGCCTGCAACAAACTCCTCCCTGGCCGGTTGATTTCAACCTCGGCTTCCTGACGGCCAATTTGGCGAGCTTTCGCGAGCAGGGCAGTCCATTCAGCTTCCGTAAAGCTGGGGGTAAGTAGGGTTCGGGCGGGCTCTATTAATAATTCTTGCTCCGAGCTATAGCCTAACAGCTGCACTCCCGCCGGATTTACCTGCGCAAACCGATTCTGAGTAGCATCAAAAATGCCCACAAACTCGGTGGCCCGATTGACCAGAATATCATTTATAGCAAGAGCGAAGGTGTTGTCTGGCATAATAAAAGCAAGTGCTCACGAAACGCAGCTTTCTCTTTACGGCTGCTGTGGGGGGCAAATTTTTGCCCTCTTCAAGCTCAGGAGTATCGTTTCGAAGTGCGTTAACTGGAGTTACAATCAGCCAAAGGTGGTTAAAAATCGCCTCTATGGATGATGGGTGACAAATGTCAAGGCGCTACTTGACAAGCCTCATGGATGAGCCGTAGCGTCTGAAGCTAATTTTACGACATACATTTAATATATCCCATCATGTCCCCCTCTTCACCCCCACCTGTGCTGCAGCCCGACACGGCTGTATTATTGGTGCTGCTGCCGCTGGTTCCTTCCGGCGAAGCTTCGTCCGGGACAGAAAGCAATGCCTCCATTCGCACGCTGCAAGGGCGATTGGGCCCCGGAATAAGGGTGCTCAAGATTGACGAAGCCAGCCATCCGGCCGTGGTGCGCAGCTTCGGCACCCCAGAACTCCCAGCTTGCGTGCTGGTACGACGAGGAGTAGAACTGTGGCGTCAGCATGGTCTACCAGAAGACGAAGAAGTCTTTAATGCTCTGCTGGAAGCGGCGCACGCGCATTAGGCAGGTTTTCTGGCTACCTACTATTCTCTTAAGACCTGCGATTATATCCTGTGTTCGCGCGCCGTCCTTCCAAAGCCCATCTTTGGGACTACTTTATCTTAACGGCCAGGGTTTTATTGGCCTTTACCTTTATTGGCTACGGCTACTCCAAATTATCTGGGGGGCAATTTGGCCTTACCCCCGCACAGGCGGCCTTACCGGTCAGCCAACTTAAGTTGTTCAAACTCGCTTGGTACATGTTCGACCACGAACCATTTCGATCTTTTGTGGGCGTCTCGCAAATACTGGCAGGACTGTTATTGCTCTGGAATCGGACGGCGCTCCTCGGGGCGCTGCTATTACTACCAATTGCCGCTAACGTCCTCATTATTGATATCACTTACCTGAAGATGCCAGGTTTCTATTGGCGGCTATCCTATTATATCGGGCTTATCTTCTCGATATTCTGGCATTATCGCGCCCGTATGATCGTCGTATTCTACACTCTGACGCAGGGGCTCACGACACGCTTTACCTACCCGTGGTGGGCGTATGGACTATTACCCGTCGCCGCTATTGGCACCGAAATAGCCGGAATGCTGCCGAATGTTTTCTTTCAACTCGTCACCAATCCCAGAAAAACGTGGCACGGGTTGGTTTATTTGTGGGATGTTGTGATGAAACACTTAGCCAGCTAAAGGCTTCTTGTGCACTTTCTTAAGCGCTTACTATTTCCCAAAAAACGATTTCAGGATATAAAAAGCATGAAATAAGAACCGACAACGTTGACGTCGACGCTTCTTATTCCATAGTAGCCATAAGCTGTCTACTACTCCTTGGCTACTGCTAGTGCCACCGTCAGCAGGAAAAAAGAGTCCTGTTGGGCGTGTACGCTATGCGGAATACC
>NZ_JACSCW010000013.1 GCF_014333585.1 Hymenobacter sp. BT188
GGGCCGGGTTGCCGGCTTCGGTCTCAGTCAGGTTGTGGGTGATGATGTCGCAGCTGCTGCAGGCGGTGCTTTTAACCAACTCGACCACGGGGCTGCACAAGGGGCACCCGGCGGTGAAAACTTCTATAATGCGTTTCATGGAAGGGCGTTGATAAGTAATAGTACAAAGCTCGGCCCGCTCCCCGGGTATCGGTCAAGCGTTACTTCCTGTTTTTTTCTCCCCCTTGGAATTGTGCTGCTCCAGCCGGCCGCCAATCTCGCGCAGCTCCTGCATTTTCTGCGTCAGCTCGGCATTCGTCAGGTTCGGGAACTGCTGCCGCAACTCCTCGATGCGCCCGGCGTCCTGGCAGTTGCCGGGGCAGGCGCTCACCACGTCCACGAGTTGCAGGGCTAAACTTTTGCGAAATACCTCGTCCAGCAGCAGGTGCTCGGCGCTGCCCAGCCCATTGGTCACGGCCTTAAACTGCACCAATATTTGCTCGGGCTCGGTGGCTTCCGCGTCCAGCATTTTGACAATGCCGTGCAGTTGGCCGGCCAGCATGTTCAGGCGGCTTTTCAGGTCGCGGGTGAGATCTTTAGGGAGCATAGTTCACGATTTTCAGCAATAACCACGCCCCTAGGGGTGTCCGTCAAGCAAAAAAAAGAATGCCCAATTCGTGTTTGGACATTCCTTCTCATTCATTAGCGCAGTCACGCTTTGGGTTCACTTACTTGGCGGCGCAACAGGCTGGGGCGCCCGCCATGCAGGCCGGGGTACCGGCCTGCACGCAGTTTTGTACCAGCGGGCAATCGGGGGTGCCCTTCAGTGGGCAGTCAGCCGCAGTGGATGCGGGGCTGGTGAAGCCAAATAGGGCTCCGCCGGAGAGCAGCGCCGCGGCGCCGACCAGCATCATCTTGCGTTTCATCGGTTCTAGTGGTTAAGATGGGCCCGCCGGTACGGCCGCGGGGTAGTTGAAGAAAAGCCACGGTCCGTACGTCGTGGGTAGCACTCAAAAGAGAGTTTAGGCCTTCTCGGCTTTAAAGCCGGCATCTTCCACCAGGGCCAGCACCTGCTCTTCGGTGATGTCGCCGGTCACGGTCAGCACCTTGTTGGGGTTGGCCGTATCGACCTGCCAGGAGGTGATGGCTTTCTCGCCGTTGAGGGTGGGCGTCACGGCTTTAATGCAGCCGCCGCAGTTGATGTTGGTGTTGAATTGGAGCGTTTTCATGGAAGGAATAAGGTAGCGCCCTAGGCGGGCGGGTTCGATATAAGAACACCCAAAACTAGCGCGGGGTGCGCCGGCAGGGGTACAGAATTAAGCTTGGGGCTTGCATGATTTGTAGCCCGCGTCGGACCACAGGTTAGGTTGAGGCTGTATTATGGTTGCTGTGCACCCCTGGCGCGGTTGGCAATTAACTCTTAAGGACGGCTGTCTTCAAATCGCAGGAGCTGGAATTGGGTGTACAACCGGTACACGCAGTACAGGGCCAGCGCGTCGAGCCAGTGCCAGAGGGCGTGGCCGGAAATCCAGTGGTTAGTGGGGTCGCACACCAGGTGCTGCACATCCAGCAGCCACAGCCCGTAGCCGAGCAGAAACGAGGCCCAAAAGGCTCCGAACCAGCGGTAGTCCGGCCGGACTTTCTGGGTGAAGAACAAGATGGCTTCCAGCACGACGCAGCAGGCAAAGCTCTGCAGGGCGTAGAACTGGCGGGACAGGTCCGGGTCGATGAGCAGCAGGGCAAAAGAGACCCCGAAAAAGAGCAGATACACGGCCCCGATGCGCCCTTTGCCCCAGCGCGTGAGCCGGCGGATGTTCATGGCAAACATGTAGGCCGAGCCCAGGTAGATGCCGGAAAAGTCGAGAATGGCCCCGAGCCGCGTTTCCGACGCGTGAAAAAAGGCCGAGGTCAGGCCCGTGACCACCGAAATGTAGGCCAGCAACACCAGGTGCGCGTGGCCGTGGCGCCGGGCGTGGCGGTAAATAAGCCAGCCCCCGAGTAGAAATCCCAGGTTGGAGACCGTGTTGCCGGGCTGCCGCACCCAACCGCACACCGACTCCTCGCAAAACGCAGCGGCGGTGAATTCGAGGCTGTGCCAGGGGCAGGCAGTGGAATCCATGGAGATAAGGGGGAGAATACTTACTAACGGTCAGGACTGCACGCCGGGCCGGTAGATTACATCTTCATACCGGCCATAGCCCCGCCGCCGCGCCGCAGCTCCCGCTCACTTTCCAGCAGGTACGCCCCGGAGGAAACGACCCGCTCGCCCGCCGTCACGCCACTCAAAATCTCGACGTTGCCGCCGGCCTGCAGGCCCGTGCGGACCATGCGCCGCTCGAAAACGGTGGGGGCCGTTTGCACCCACACCGTGGTCATGTTGCCGACGTTGAGGGCCGTCGCGGGAGCGGCGGTGGAGGAACGGGCCCGCTGGCCCACCAGTACCGTGGCCATCATGCCGGGGCGCAGTTGCCCGTCGGGGTTGGCCACCTGCAGCCGAACCAGGTTAATCTTGCGGTCTTCTTCCAGCACGGGCCGCTCGTCCACCAGCCGGGCCTCGAAGCGCTGGCCGGGGTAGGCCTCCACTTCCACCTGCAGGCGCCCCACCCGGCGCAGCACCTGCAGCTCCGAAGCGTAGAGCTGGGCCTCCACCCACACCGTGGCGGCGTTGGTAATGCGCAGCAGCGGCGTGCCGCGCGTCACGTACTGGCCCTCGCGCACCAGCAGCTCGCCCAGGTAGCCGCCGGCCGGGCTGTCGAAGCGCAGCGTGGCCGGCAGGGGGCCGGCGTTAAGGGCGGCAATCTGGGCGGCGCTGACCCCTTGCAGGCGGAGCTTGGCGGCGGCGGCTTTGCCTCCCGCCGAGGACGACGCACCGCCCATGCGCACGTATTCCTGCGCGTCACTCAGAAGCTGCTCGCTGTAGAGGCCGTAAAGGGGCTGGCCGCGCCGGATGAGCTGGCCCGGGGTATTGGCGTACAGGTGGTCGAGGCGGCCATCGACCCGGGCGCTGACCACCACGGTGCTGTTTTCGTCGGCCGCCACGGTGCCCAGTACCAGCAGCTCGGCGGGCAGGCTTGTCGTCGTTACCAAGCGGGTTTGCAGGCCCGCGCGCGCCTGCTGGCCCGCGTCGATGCCCAGCGTGTCCCGTGTCGTTTCAGATTTGCCGTGCTGCTGATGGGCATCCGTAGCCATCCCGGCGTGTTCCGGTGCTTGGGCATCCGGTGCTGTTTTGCGCGATCGGCAAGCCCCCAGCCCGCTGGTCAGGGCCAGGAGTAGCGCCAGCCACCGCAGGCCGCGTGGCATTCGAAAGTCGGCTTTTAGGTACGGGCTCATGGCGTTTGGGGGTCTAAAAAGCTTTCACTGTCGACCAGGTAGCCGGCTTCCCGCGCCACTTTTTCCTGGGGGCCGAGGCCCGCCAGAATGGCCACCATCGGCCCGCCCAACGGGCCGGTGGTGACGGTACGGGCCTCAAAAAGGCGGCGGCCGGCGGCGGTCGTGCCGCGGTGCACCCACACCAGGTGCCGCCGCCCGGTGTCGTATACGCTGGATGCTGGTAGCTGCAGCCCGCGCGGGGCCGGGGCTTCCAGCGTGCCGGTGAGCAGGGAGTTGACTTTGAGTTGGCCGGCGGCGTTGTCCAGGTACACGCGCACCTGCAGGAACTTCTGGTCCGGGGCGAAGGCGGGTTCAATGTAGGCTACCCGCGCTTCGATGAGCTGCCCGGGGTTCAGCTCGCTGCGGAGCCGGACCCGCTGGCCCGGCCGCACGCGGTCCACGTAGCGGGCTTCGACGGCCAGGATGCCCCACACCTGCCGCAGGTCGTTGATGGTAAAGAGCGGGTCGCCCACGGCTACGTAGCCGCCTTCGCGCAGCCCACTCCCCGCGGCGGGGGCGGTTGCGCCGGCGGCCGGCGCGGCCGGCGCGGAACCCATGCCATCGTCAGTGGCCGTAGCCCCCATGCCCCCGGCCGCCGCCGGCATGGCCGCCGCTGGGGCCACTTGGCTCGGCACGACGTAGCCGGCGTAGGGGCTGACAATGAGCAGCGTAGGAGTGGCGTTTTTAGAGTCACTGGCCAGTTGGCTGGCGGACACGCCCAGCAGCTGCAGTTTGGCGCGGCTGCGCTGCTGCAAATCCGCGTCCACGCCCTGGGCCACCAGGTACTGGTATTCGCGCAGGGCCGTGTTGAGTTCGGGGCTGTAGAGGTCGAGCAGCCGCTGGCCGGCCTGCACGCGCTGGTAGTTGTAGCGCACGTACAGGCGCTCCACGCGGCCGCCCGCGCGGGCGCTCACCTGCCGCTGCCGCCGGGGGTCGGGAGCCACGTAGCCGGTCAGGGCAATGGAGTCAGCCATGCCGGCCCCAACGGGTGCCACCAACGCTTGCGCGGATACCACTAGCCGGCTGGGTGACTGCAGCAGATGGTCAGCCGAGGCAGGCAGCCCCGACACCGTGACTGGTTCAGGCTTAGCACCGGAGGCAGCCAGTGGCTCATCCCGGCCGCAGCCAGCCAGGACGCTGACGCCCAGCACGAGGGCCGTGCGCCAGCCGGTGAGGTTGGCGGCCGAGAATAGCGAGTTATTGCTCGGTTTCATAGTCGTAGGCTGCTTGCAGGGCGAGGACCTGCCCGTAGGTGTCCCAATAGTCCATCTGCTTCATCAGCAGCATCTGCCAGGCATCGAGCAGCACGAACAGGTTGCCCGTGGTTTGGCCGTAGGCCAGGTTCTGCACCTCGAAAGCGCGGCGGTAGGCGGGCAGGATGGCGGTTTCGTAGTTGTGCAGCTGCTCGTGGCCGGCCCGGAGCTGGCTGCGCTTTTCGGCCACGGCCCGGTGGGCTTGTAGGCGCAGGGCCTGCTGCATGAGCTGTTGCTCGTCGAGCTGCAGGGCCACGGCCTGCTCTTCGGACCGGTACAGGCGGGCCGACCAGGGCGCGATGGGGACTGTGACCATACCCATCAGGGTGTAACGGTTGGCCATGCCCGGTGTCATCTGCATGTGCTCGAAGCGGACGCCAAAGTCGGGCTTGCGGCCTAGGCGGGCAATTTTCTGCTCTAGGCGCGTGGCTTCAATCATCCGCTCGCCGGCGGCCAGGTCGCTGCGGCGCGCCACCGTGGTGTCGGCGAAATCAGGGCGCAGCAGCTGGGCGGTGTCGAGGGCAAACGCCCGGTCGGTGGGCTGGCCCAGCAGGGTGTTGAGCACGATGCTGCCTTCGCGAATAAGCGAGAGCAGGGTGGCGTCGGTGTTGTCCAGCTCCTTGAGCTGGGCCTCGGCTTTGAACAGGGTACCCAGCGCGGCCTGGTTGTAGGTGTACCGGTCGCGGGTGAGGGCAACCACGCGCTGCAGGGTGCGCCGGCTTTGGCTTAGCACGCGCCGCTTGCGCTCGGCCACGAACCGCTGGTAATACGCCGCCTTGGCCCCGGCGCGCAGCTCGTTGAGCTGCCCGCGCTGCTCGGCCTGCACCACCTGCCCCTGCGCCCGCAGCAGGTCGCGCCGGGCGTTGAGCTTGGCGGGATTGGTCAGCATCTGCTCGACAGACACGACCATACCAGCCTGATTTTCGGGTGAGTCCATTTCCTTGAGGATGGCCGTGCGGTAGGGATATTGGGCTAGCCCGAAGCCCACCTGCGGCGGCATCTGGCTGCGGGCCCCCGCCGCCCGCGCATCCAGGGCCTGAATGCGGCGCTGGTAGGCCGTCAGCGAGGGGTAGCTGGCTTCCACCCCGGCCAGCACCTGAGCCAGGGAAAGCGTGGGCGCGGCGGGAGCTTGAACTTGGGCGCGGACCGGCGCGGGCCCGCTCAGGGCCGCCCCCAGCAGCAGGATACACAACAGACGAGGCATGGCGTTAATCATGGAGGGTGAGGTAAGTCAGCTGCCCGGTGCGGCGCCATTCCCATTCCTTCACCAGGGCAAAGAGGGCGGGCACCACCACGAGGGCGTACAGGGTGGCCGTGACCAGGCCGAACACGTAAGGCAGGGCCAGCGGCCGCATCAGGTCGCTGCCCACGCCGGTGGCAATGAGCACTGGAAACAGGCCCAGCATGTCCACCACTACCGTCATCAGCACCGGCCGAATGCGCAGCACGGCGCCGGCGTACACGGCCTTTTCAATGTCCTGCTGCGTGATCGGTGGCATTGGCGGCGCGGGGGCCACGACCCCCGCGGGCACTCCGGGCATTGCTGCATCGGGTGGTGGCGGGGCAGTGAGCGGCGGGGCCGCCCCATCTGGCAGAGCCGGTGGCTGGCGGGAGCGCACCAAGTCGCCCAGGGCCTGGTTGAGGTACACCACTACGAGCACCCCCGTTTCCATAGCCACGCCGAACAGAGCAATGAAGCCCACGGCCACGGACACCGAAAAGTTGACGTCGAACAGGTGCAGCGAGTACACGCCCCCAATCAAAGCCAGGGGGATGCCCGAGAGGATGATAAGCACCTCCCGCATGGCCTTGAACGTAAAATAGAGAATGAAGCAGATGACGAGCAGCACCCCCGGAATGATGAGCTGGAGCCGCTTTTGGGCACTGACCTGGTTTTCGTACTGCCCGCTCCACTCGATATAGTAGCCCTGGGGCAGGCGGGGGAAGTGGGCCGCCACCCGTTCCTTGGCCTCGTTCACCACGCTGCCCATGTCGCGGCCGCGCACGTTGAAGAGTACCGTGCCCCGCAGCAGGGCGTTTTCCGAGTTGATCATGGCCGGCCCCTCGGTGATGCGCAGCTCGGCCACGGCCGAGAGCGGCACCGGGCCGTACTGGGCCGTTTGCACCGGCACGCGCCCCAGCTCCTGCAGGTTGTTGCGGAAGTCCTGGGCCAGGCGCACGTTGATGGTGAACCGCTCCCGCTTTTCCACCGTGGTGCCGATGCGGGCTCCGCCCAGGGCCGTTTCGATGAGCACGCCCACGTCGTCCACGTCCAGGCCGTAGCGGGCCAGCTCGTGGCGCCGCACGGCAATTTCCAGGTACTTGCCCCCCGTGAGCGGCTCCACGTAGAGGTCGGCCAGGCCCTCAATGCCGCTGATGGCCTGCTTTACCTGCTGCGCCAGTACGTAGATGCTGTCCAGGTCGGCGCCGTAGATTTTCACGCCCACGTCGGTGCGGATGCCGGTAGAAAGCATGTTGATGCGGTTGATGATGGGCTGGGTCCAGCCCACGGCCACGCCCGGAATGCGCACCCGCTGATTCATTTCCGCAATCAGCTTTTCCGTGGTCATGCCGTCGCGCCACTGGTCGCGGGGCTTGAGCAGGATGATGGTTTCAATCATGCTCAGCGGGGCGTTGTCGGTGGCCGTGTTGGCCCGGCCGGCCTTGCCCAGCACGTTGGCCACCTCCGGGAAGCCCATCAGCAGCTTGTCCTGCACCTGCAAAATGCGCTTGGCCTCGGCGTAAGACACGTCGGGCAGCGTAGTGGGCATCATCAGCAGTGAGCCTTCGTCGAGCGGCGGCATGAACTCGGTGCCGGTGCTCAGCACCAGCGGAATGCTGCCCAGCACCAGGGCCAGCACCAGGGCCAGCACCGTCTTTTTCCAGCGCAGCGCCAGCCGCACCACCGGCCCGAACACCCCGGTGAAGAAGCGCGACACCGGGTTGCGGCTATTAGGAATCAGCTTGCCCTTGAGCAGCACCCGCAGGGCCATGGGCAGGATGAGCACGGCCACCAGGGCCGAGCCCACCAGACAAAAGCTCTTGGTGAGCACCAGGGGCGTAAACAGCTTTTTTTCCTGGCCCGTCAGCAGCAGGATGGGGGCAAATGAGACGAGCGTGATGAGAATGGACGACACCACGGCGCGGCCAATGGTGCGGGCCGACTGCTCGATGAGGCGGATGCGCTCGGCTTCGGGCAGCTCACGGGTGTGGCCAATGCGTTGTTTCTCCATCATCAGGTGGCGTCGTTGGGCTGGTCCGGCCCCACCACCCGGTCGGTGAGCTGGCGGTAGGCATTTTCCGCCATCACGATGCCCGAGTCCACCAGGTCGCCCACCGCCAGGGCCACGCCGCCGAGCGACATGAGGTTGGACGAGACCCCGAACAGCTTCATCAGGATGAAGCCGATAAGGATGGAGAGCGGAATGTTGACGATGGCCACCAGCCCCGAGCCGAAGTGAAACAGGAACACCAGCACCACAATGCACACCACAATCAGCTCCTCGGAAATGGTCTCCTTCAGCGTGCCGATGGCGGCCATAATCAGGTCGCTGCGGTCGTAGGCCACCTTGAATTTCACGCCGGGCGGCAGGCCCTTGGCCACGTCAGCGAGGCGGGTTTTCACCCGGTCAATGACCTCCTTAGCGTTTTCGCCGTAGCGCATCACCACGATGCCGCCTACCACCTCGCCCTCGCCGTTTTCGTCGGCGATTCCCAGGCGCAAGTCGGCGCTCATCTGCACCGTGGCCACGTCGCGGATACGCACGGGCACGGACTTGTACTGGCCCAGGGGAATGTTCTGGATGTCTTCGACGCTCTTGATGTAGCCCAGGCCCTTAACCAGGTAGCCGGCCCGGTTGCTCTCGAACAGGCTGCCGCCCACGTCGCGGTTGTTGCGGTTGATGGCGCTGATGACCTTGGTCAGGGGGATGTCGTAGTAGAGCAGCTTGTGGGGGTTGATGCTCACCTGGTACTGCTTCTGGAAGCCACCGAAGGAAGCCACTTCGCTTACGCCCTCCACGTTTTGCAGGGCAAACTTGACGTACCAGTCCTGCAGGGCGCGCAGCTCGCCCAGGTTGTAGTCGGGGGCCTGCAGCGTGTACCAGAACACGTGGCCTACGCCCGTGCCATCGGGCCCCAGGGAGGGCGTGATATTGGGCGGCAGGAACTTCTGCGCGTAGTTTAGCCGATCCAGCACCCGCGAGCGGGCCCAGTAGATGTCCACGTCGTCCTCAAATATCATAAAGACGAAGCTCATACCGAACATGGAAGCGGCGCGAATGGACTTAACCCGGGGCACGCCCTGCAGGTTGGACACCAGCGGGTAAGTCACCTGGTCCTCCATAATCTGCGGGTTGCGCCCCATCCACTCCGTGTAGATGATGACCTGGTTCTGCGACAAATCCGGTAGCGCGTCCACCGGCGTCGTGTAAATAGAATACACGCCGCCCGCCACCAGCAAGCCCGCAAGCAGACTGACCCAGAAGCGGTGGTTCACCGACCAGGAAATCAGGCGTTCTAACATGTAAGATTGAAGTGGTGATTCATAAAAAGTGGGCGCTGCGCTTTGCCAGCAGCAAGGGCCCGCCGCTGTGTCGTTGGATAGGCGCTCAGTGCGCCGCTCCCGTCCGGCTTTGCTGGAGCAGCCAGTTGATTTTGGTCATGCGGTGCATCTGGTCGTAGGCGGTGAGATTGCCGTGCGGAAGCTGCGCGTCGAGCAGGTCGTGAAAGCGGTGGTTGTTGGGGAAGGCCTTTTTGACAGCCAGCAGCGTCAGCGGCTGCAGGGGCGCTTCGGCGTTGGGGCTAAAAAACAGGCGCACAAAGCCGGGGCTCTTGCCCACGGTGGGCTGCTCCACCTTATAGAGTAGCAACTCCTCGCCGGGGTTTAGGATGGGATAGTGCTGATTATTGGAGGCAAACCGATAGTCGCGTCCGTCGCAGTCACGAAACCCAAATAGGCTGTCCTTGGCTACCTGATACGATCTGCCCCCGTGAATGACCGTCATGGTGGGCTTGCCGCTGAACTCATGTAGGCGCAGCTTGTGGGTTGCCGTTTTGCAGTCCACGCCCAGCGTGAGGCGGTGCTGGCGGAAGTCTTCGGCCGAGCGGTACAGTCCGCTGCCCAGCCGGGCGGTCTGCCCCCGGGCACTGGTGGCCACGGCCATCAGCAGGCTCAGCAGGGCAAAAAAGTAAGTTTGCATGACAGTGGACAAGAGGCTTGGAGGAGGAAAGGGCGGAAAGCAGCAGCCCCACCTTAGAGGCGGGCGACCACGACGTGGCCCCACCAGTTGAGGTAGCGGTACGGGCGGGGAAAGGCCTGAAAATCGAGCTGCCTAAAGCCCGCTTGCCGAAAGGCTTGGTGCAGCTCCGACTTGTCGTAGAGGTTGGCGTGCCACCACCGGCCGATAAACGGCACCATGTACGGGCTCTGCCGCGTGATAAACACCACGAGCGTGCCGGCCGGCCGCAGCCGGAGCCGCAGGCTCTCCAGCGCCGCCGCCAGATCGGCCTTGGGCAGGTATTCGAGCATGGCCGAGGAGATAATCAGGTCGTAGTCCCACCAGCCGGCCGGCAGCGTGCCTAAGTCCAGGGCATCGGCTACTTCCAGCTCAATGCCGACCACAGGGTGCTGGTCCAAGTGCCGGGCGAACCGGCGGAGCATGCGCGGCGTCACATCGAAGGCGTGAAACCGGGCCGGCAGCAAGTGGCGCCCCGCTAGGGCCGTGTGCAGGGCTATGGTGGCCGCCCCAGTGCCACAGCCCGCGTCGAGCACCTTCAGGTCGGGCCGCAGAAAGTCGGCCTGCGCAAAGTACCGGGTCAGCCCCTGCGGGTAGCGCAGCAGCCCGATCATGGTCTCGTAGAGACCGGGGCGGCTGGAATACAGGCGCCGGGTCGAGGTTGTGCGGGCCGAAGCGGTGGAAACGGACATCAGCAATAGCGTAGAAAGAGTGGTGGAACCCAACTACCCTACCGAAAACAGGCAGGGCAAGAGTCCGCAGGTGGCGGGCCGTGGAGGGCTCAGGCCCCGGCTTTCGCGCCTTTGCTCAAGAAGCGCGGGTTCTTCATGATTTTGCCATTCTTCATCATGTGCTCCCCTTCTTTCATCTGGATGACGGTGCCATCCTTGCGGGTGCAGCTACCATTAGTTCGGCAGACGGTGCCGTCGCGCATGGTCATGGGTTGGGTCATCGGCAGCAGCTGGCCGCCCTGAACGAACATCATCCGGCCGTCCTTCAGCACGCAGTAGTCGTGCAGCGGCAGGGCGGCCGCCGGGCCAGGGGGACTGGTCTGCGCGTGGGAGGCGCTGGCGAGCCCCAGCAGCAGGAAAACGAACAGCAGAAAGGGTAGCTTCTTCATAACGGGACGGCAGGGCGCACGCGGGAGAGCGTAATAAGAGCGAGCAAAATTCCGGCTTTGGGGAGGCCCTCCCCATGATCTTCGTGCCCGAAGCACATGACCTTTATCATAGTCTACCCAGCAGTGATGGCTTACCCCCTGCCGAAAGGCCCGGCACGAAAGCCCCGCCGGGCCGGTACTTTGAGGAGTGGAAATGGATATCTGGGAACCAGGGCAGTCGCCTAAGCGGCCCTGCTAGTGGCCCGCGCCACCCAGTCAGGCGTTAGCGGGCAGGCGCTAATGATGCCCCATGCCCCCACTTAACAGGTGTTTGAGGATAACCAACAGCAGGCCCGCCCCCAAAAGGATGAAGAGCACGTACCGCCCCCACGGCGTGGGCGCCGCCGAAGCGCGCCCAGCGGCTACCCGCTGGGTGTGTTCGCGTTGTTGCCGGCGCCACTGGCCGATCCGCCCCCAGGGCTTGTACACCGAAATAGCGGTGGCCGCCAGCAGCACCACCAGCGCGGCGGCGGCATCGGCCAGCAGTTGCAGGCGCAGTCCACGCAGATCGGTCGCGGAAAGATCCGTTTTAGCGGCCACTTCGGCCAGGTAGCTGATGGGCTGCATGTGGAGCAGCAGCAGCAGCGTAGCCCCCACCGTGAGCACCAGCTTCACCAGCACCCAATAGTGCTTGAAGAGCCCCCACGGCGTACCCAGGGCCTGCACCACGCCCGTGAGCAACGCCCCCAGGCTGGAGGGCACAATAATCAACCAGCCGCTGAGTCCCATGGCCAGGTACGCCGTGCGCACCAGCAAGGCATCCTCGCTGGTCAGCCCGGTGATGGCCAGGGCCAGGAACACGGCTACCGCCCCGAGCCAGCCCACGGAGAACGTGATATGGGCCGTGAGCATGAACTTGCGCAGGAGCGGGGATAAAGTCATCGACATGGAATTGAGAGACGGAGATGGCCCGCGAATTTACCGGCCCTGGGGTAGGCTACGCTACAGAAGTGCGCCAACCACCTGCCTGTTTTTTAGGCCCCGAAAAACAGCAGCAGCCAGCTGGTACGAATACCGGCTGGCTGCTGGAAAGTCAGGCGGGGTAAGCTAGGCGGCCATGCCCTGGCGGCAGGCTTGTTCGCAGCGGCGACAAGCCTCGGCGCACTCGCGGCAATGCGCGGAGTGGGCGCCGTGCTGCTCGCACTCATCGCCGCAGGCCTTGCAGATTTCGGCGCACTCTTTCAGCAAATGGGCGGCGTGCTCCGAGCCGCGGGCCACAAATCGGGCGGTGAGGGCACAGATGTCGGCGCAGTCGCGGTCGAGCAGGACGCAGCGGGCCATCATCTGCACGTTTTCTTCCTGCAGGCAGGCGGTGGCGCAGTGCTCGCAGGCGGCGATGCAGGCATTGAGGGCGTCGAGCAGAGATTGGTTTTGGGTATGCATAGGAAAGAGGGTTAGGTAAGGGAATAAGCAACCCAACCGGGCCGCTGTATAGGTATACCCCCCCCTTCTATCTGCGGTTTTACATATTATCCCCCTTCCCTTGCATCATTTAGGGCCTTTGTGGTCTTGGCCGGAAGCAACTCGGCGCCGAGCCGCCGGCGATACGTGGAAGGCGAACAGCGGGTCAGGCGCCGGAACTGGCCGGAGAAGTGCGCCAGGCTGCTGTACCCCAGCCGCCGGGCAATGAGGCCCACGCCGAGGGCTGAGGAGGCCAGCAGCTCCTGAGCATAAGCCAGGCGCTCACCGAGGAGGTAACCCGCCAGGGTTTGGCCGGTGCCCAGCCGGGCAAAGGCCGCGCTGAGCTGCGGATACGACAACCCCAGCTCCTGGGCAACCGCCTCCCCAAACGCTCGGTGCCGCAGCACCTCCCCCGGTTGACGCAGCCGCCGGTTTACCGCCTCGCTCACTCGCTCTACCAGCGTCTGGTGCCAGGTTTCGAGCAGCGCGAACCGGGCCGCGGCCAGCGTGGCCCGCACCCGGGGCCAGTCCACCGCTTCCGCCGGGCCGGCTACCGTAGCGGCGCCCAGCCGCACGTCGAGCACCTGCAGGCCCAGCCCTTCCAGCTCCCGGCGCACCACCCGAATACCGCGCGCGCAGACCATGTGCTTGATGAAGAGCACGGTGGTAGGCGAAGCAGCGTCGGGGTGAGGGGCCATCAGTACGCGGCGTTAAGGCAGGTAGATACCGCGTTGCCAGCACTCGGTGTAGTCCAGCACCATGTGCAGCAGAAAGCCCACGGCCCACACCCGGGTGCGGGCGGGCACGAGCAGCAGCCCGTAGGCGCCGATGGCCCAGTAGGTGTGGAAGGTGTGGAAGTTGATGCTGCACCGCTCCGCGTCGTAGAAGGGCGTGGCCCACAAATGATCCAGGTCGAGCAGCAACGCGGCGGCCAGCACCAGCCAGACCCGCCGCCAGTGGGGCCGGTAAAACCCCAGGGCGACGAGGCCGGGCACCGTGATATGGAGAAAAGCGTGCAGCATCCCTTAGCGCACGGGCAGCACCGGGTTGCGGTCCCCGGCCGGCGTCAGCGGCTGGGCATCCAGTTCCTGCGGGTGGTCGTCGAGGCCTACTTCCTGGTGGGAAGCGAAATACTGGGCCAGGGCTTTTTCGCCCACCAGCCAGAACACCACGGGCGTGACGATGATGTCCAGGAACGTGGAGGAGAGCAGGCCGCCCAGAATGACGGTAGCCACCGGGTACAGGATTTCCTTGCCCGGCGCGTCCTTGGCCAGCGTCAGCGGTACCAGGGCCAGGGCCGCCACCAGAGCGGTCATCAGCACGGGCACCAGGCGCTCCAGGGAGCCGCGCACAATCATGCGCCTACCGAATTTCTCCCCCTCGTGCTCCACCAGATGGATGTAGTGGGAAATCATCATGATGCCGTTGCGCGAGGCAATGCCCGTCAGGGTGATGAAGCCCACGAGCGAGGCGATGCTGAACGTGCCCCCGGTGAGCAGCACCGCCACCACCGAGCCAATCAGGGCCAGGGGAATGTTGAGCATGATCTGCCCGACCATGTAGGTGGACTTGAAGTGCGAGTAGAGCACCAGGAAAATGCCGGCCAGCGAAAACAAGCTCAGCCACAGAATCTTCTGGGAGGCCGACTGCTGGCTCTCGAACTGCCCCCCGTAGGTCAGGTAGTAGCCCGCGGGCAGCTTGACCTGCTGGCTGACTTTCTGCTGAATCTCCTTCACGGTGGAGCCCAGGTCACGCTCGGCCACGTTCAGGGAGATGGTGATGCGGCGCTGGGTATTTTCGTGGTTGACGGTGTTGGGGCCGGGCTCGTAGAGAATGTCGGCCACCTGGCTGACGGGGATTAGGGCCCCCGTGGGCGTTTCAATGCGGGTCTGGCCAATGGCGGTCAGGTCGTTGCGCTGGCTTTCGGGCAGCTTGACGATCAAGTCGAAGCGCTGCTGGCCGTTGAGCATCTGCGACACCACGGCGCCCTGAAAGAGGGTTTCCAGGTCCTGCACCACTTCGCCCCGCTCCATGCCGTAGGCGCGCAGGGCGTCCTCCCGGGGGCGGATGAGCAGCTGGGGGATCTGCACCTGCTTTTCCACCTGTAGGTCCACCACGCCCGGCACCGTGGCCGCGGCGGCGCGGACTTCGTTGGCGTAGCGGCGCAATTCGAGCAGGTCGTTGCCAAAAACCTTGATGGCGACCTGGGCCCGCACGCCCGAGAGCAGGTGGTCCAGGCGGTGGGAGATGGGCTGGCCAATGTTCACGTTCACGCCGGTGATCAGGCTGAGCTTGTCGCGCATGTCGGCCAGGATCTCATCCCGGCTGCGCATCTCGCGGCCCTCCTTTGCCAGCTCCTCTTCGGTTTTGAAGGCCACCTCGATTTCCGAGTTGTTGACGGACTCGGCGTGCTCGTCGAGCTCGGCGCGGCCCGTGCGGCGGGCGGTGTAGGCCACTTCCGGAATCTTGAGCATCTGCTCCTCGCCGATGGTGCCCAGGCGGTTGGACTCGGTGAGGGAGGTGCCGGCGGGGGCCGAGAAGTTCACCGTCAGCGAGCCCTCGTTAAAGGGCGGCAGAAACTCCGTGCCGAAGAAGGGCACCATGGCCGCCGCCATCACAAAGAGCAAGGCGGTGGAGGTGAGCACCAGCTTGGGATGCTGCAGCCCCCAGCCCAGCAGGCGGGTATCTTTTTTCTTGAGCCAGCGCACCAGGCCCCCGTCGGTTTCGGGGTGGTCCATCTGCTTCATCTTCGGCAGCAGGTAGTAGCACAGCACCGGCGTGATGGTGAGCGAGACAAACAGCGAGGCCACGATGCTGGTGATGTAGGCGATGCCCAGGGGCGCAAAAATGCGGCCTTCCATGCCCTCGAGCGCGAATAGAGGCAGGAACACGAGCACCACGATGATGGTGGCGTACACGATGGAGTTGCGCACCTCCGAGCTGGCGGCATAGATGACTTTCAGCACCGGCCGCGGCCTGGGCAGCTGCCGGTTTTCCCGTAGGCGCCGATACACGTTTTCCACGTCCACGATGGCATCATCCACGAGCTCGCCGATGGCAATGGCCAGCCCGCCCAGGGTCATGGTGTTGATGGAGATGCCCGCCGCGCGAAACACGAGCGCCGTCACCAGCAGCGAAAGCGGGATGGCCACCAGCGAGATGAAGGTGGTGCGCACGTTCAGCAGAAAGGCGAACAGCACGATGATCACCAGGATGGCGCCGTCGCGCAGGGCCTCCTCCACGTTGGTGATGGACGACTCAATAAACTCGGACTGCTTGAACAAGCGGGTGTTGACCTGCACGTCCTTGGGCAAAGAGGGCTTGAGCTCCACCAGCGCTTTTTCTACGGCCTCGGTGAGGCCCACGGTGGCCGCGCCCGGCTGCTTCTCGATGCTCAGAATTACGGCCGGCTTGCCGTTTACGCTGCCGTCCCCGCGCTTGAAGCGGGCGCCGAACTCCACGCGGGCGATGTCGACCACGCGCACGGGCGACTGCTCGCGGTAGCCCACGATGATGTTTTCGATGTCCGTGACCGAGCGCAGGCGGCCCAGGTTGCGGATGAGCACCTCCGAGCCGTTGCGGTCGAAGAAGTTGCCGGTGGTATTCAGGTTGGAGTTGCGCAGCGCGTCCTCCACCTGGTTAACGGTGATGCCCGTCGCGTTCAGGCGGGCCATATCCAGCAGCACCTGGTACTGCAGGTTGTCGCCGCCAATAGGGATGACCTGGGCCACACCCGGAATCGAGAGCAGGCGCTGGCGCACGGTGTAGTTGGCCAGGGTGCGCAAGTCGGCGGCGTTGGTTTCCTTGCCGCCCGACAGGCCTACGAGCATGATCTGGCCCATCACCGAGGAGATAGGACCCAGCACCGGGGTGATGCCCGTGGGCAGCTGCTCGCCCACGGTCTGCAGCTTTTCGCTGACGATCTGGCGGGCGGTGAAGATGTCCGTGCCGTAGTCGAACTCCACGAACACCATGCCCAGGCCGATGGCCGAGTTGGAGCGCACGGCCGACACGCCGGTGGCCCCGTTCAGGGCCGTCTCCACGGGCAGCGTCACCAGCGCCTCTACTTCCTCGGGGGCCATACCCGGGGATTCGAGGAAGACGGTCACGCGGGGGCGGTCCAGGTCAGGCAGCACGTCCACGGGCAGCTGCTGGGCCGTGTACGCCCCGGCCAAAAGCAGGCCTACGGCGAAGGCCAGCATGAGCAGGCGGTTCTGCAGGGCAAAGCGAATTATCTTATCAAGCATCGGTTGTTAGCGCAAAAGAGGAAGAAGTGAAGGCGGCCGGGTGGCACCTCCCCTCCCGAAATCGGCAGCGTCCTAGGCCGCAGTCCGGGCCCACCGGACAACTTATTTTTTGACGCGGGGCGTGCGGGCCGAGGAGTGGGTGGTCATGATTTGCCACTGGCCGGCGGCGTTTTTGCGCAGCACGGACGTGGCCACCCCGCGGCGGACGATGGGCGCCTTGGCTTCCTTCTCTTTGGGATCGGGTTTCAGGTTGATGGTATAGGTGTAGGTTTCCGTGGCGAAGGCGTAGGGGCCATCCACCTGCACCGCGGCTTGGTAGTCGCTGAAGGTGAAGGCCTTGAACTCCTTCAGCTCCGGCGCCAGGTGGTGGGCGGCGTAGTGCTGGTAGGTGCCTTCCACCCCCCCCGACTCGAACACCTGCGAGTTGGCCGTGAACAGGCGGTGGGTGCCCGTGGTGTCCAGCTTCTGCACGGCCTGTTGGTACTTGGTCAGCGTTGCTTTGACGGCGGCCTCGTCAGCCGCCGACCCGGGGGCAGCAGCCGGGGTGGTTTGGGCCTGCGCCGTGGGGGCGGCAACAGCAAGGGTAGCGGTCAGCGCCGCGAAGGCAAGAACATGTTTCATGGGAGGGGAAGAGAAGGCCCCCGGTGGGGGCGGGTGGGTTACTGGTTGAGGTAAATGGATTTGAGCTGGTAGGTGCCTGTGGTGACGACCCGGTCGTTTTCGTTGACCTCGCCCTGGGCTAGCACGGTCTGCTCGCCGTTGACGGCGCCGGGCTGCACGTACTGAATCTTAAAGCGCTCGGGCGCGGTGTGCACGAACACCACGGGCTTGCCGTTCAGGTCGGTGACGGCCGAGGTAGGCACCACCAGCTGGGGCTCGCTGCCGCCACTTTGGCCGACTACCTGCACGTTCACCGCCTGGCCCGCGCGGTAGGCACTGCCGGCCGCGCCGTCGAGTTCGAGCACCAGTTGCCGGGCTTGATTCACGGGGTTCACCACGTTGCTGAACACCACCAGGCGGGCCGCTACCCCGGCCTGGCCCTGCAGGCCTTCCACCCGGAACTTCGCCCCGGGCGACACCTTGGCCAGATCCTGGGCAAACACCTGGGCTTCGACGCGCAGCTTGCGGGGGTTGATGACGCGGAAGAGCTCATCCCCCTGGTTTACTTGCTGGCCTACGGCCAGCGAGAACACGTCCACCGTGCCGCTGATGGGCGAGAGGATGGACACGCGGCGGTTGCTGGCCTGGCCGTTATAGATGCTGGCGTTCTGCCGGGCCTGGCGCAGGCGCAGCTCGGCGGCCACTACGTCTTTGCGCGCGGCGATGTCGGCAATGCTTTGCAGGCGGGCGTACTCCTGCTGAGCCGCGCGCAGCTCGGCCTGGGCGTTGGCCCGCTCCGTGCTGAGCCCGATCTGCTCGGTCGCGGCCAAGGTTTGCTCGATGACGGCCAGCGTCTGCCCGGCCCGCACTTGCTGGCCTACCCGGGCGGGGAGGCTGACAATGCGGCCCGTTTGAGGCACCACAATCGGCCCTTCGCCGCCGGCGGCGGCCGAAACCGTGCCGTAGAGCGTGGCCCGGCTGTAGGTTTGGGAGTAGCTGGCCAGGCTGGTGCCCACCTTAAACAGGAACTGGCTTTCCTTGGGCAGCAGCACCTCATCGGTGAGGGCGACGCCGGGGCTCGCGGGGGCGGCGGCCCCGTGGTCTTCCCCCCCGTGGCCGAGCACCGCAGCGGGTGGGGGCAGCAGCACGGTGAGCACCAGCGTAGTGGCGGCCGCGGCGGCGAGGAATTTATGCTTGGTTTTCATAGACTGCAGGGGTAGGCGTGGAAATGGACTCTTCCGCGCGGCGTGGGCGGCGGCGCAGCAGCAGGGCCGTCAGGCCAATGCCGAGGGCAAAGGCGCCCACCAGGGCCAGCACGGTCTTCCAGGAGGAAAACGGAGAGGCAGCTACCGGCGCGGCAGCGGCTACGGGCAGCTTTTGGCCGACCTTGATGCCTTCGAGCAGCAGCAGATCCGCTTGCTCCCCGGCCACGATGTTGGCCGTGAAGCTGTAGGTCTTGTTAGCCGGAAACTCCCCTTCCACCAGGTAAATGCCGGGTTCTTGCTCCGTCACGGCCCACTTTAGGTTCGCATCTTCCGGGTTGGTCAGGGTCAGCTTGGCGCCCTTGATGGGGGCGTTGGTGGCGTAGTCCGACAGGAACAGCCGCAGGTCGGCGGGCTGGCCGCCGTCCAGCGGCGCGTAGCGCAGCAGCACTTCGAACTGTTCGGACAGGGCCGCCACGGAAAAGGAGGTGGCCCCGGCGGGGGTGCCGGCTTGGGCTCCCTCGCCGTGGTCTTCGCCCCCGTGGGCGTGGGCGCGGCTCACGAGCAGCAAACCCAGCAGTAGCATCAGCAGTTGTTTCATCTTATTCGCCTCGCAGGTAGTTAAGCTCCACCAGCGCCTGCTGGTAGTCGCGGATGGTCGTCAGGTAAGTTTGTTGAATGGTGAAGGCCTGATTCAGACTTTGGATCAGGAACAGGTAGCTGATTTCGCCCGCCCGAAACAGGCGCTGGGACTGGCTGATGATGGCCTGGGCCTGGGGCACGCCGGTCTGCTCGTAGTACGCGAGGGAGGTCGAAAACTTGCGCGTGTCCGCCAGCGCCTGCTGGTACTGGCTGCCCAGCTCCAGGCGCTGGGTTTGCAGCTGGTAGTCGGCGGAGCGCGCGCGGGCCGTGGCCGCCTGCAGCTGGGAGCGGTAGGTCCAGAACCAGATCGGCACCGACACGCCAAATTGAAAGCGGTACTTGAGAGCCGAGTTTTCAAAGGCCTGATTCTGATAGCCTACCGTCAGCGCCGGCGTGCGCCGGGCCCGCACCAGGCTGATGCCGGACTGGCTCAGGGCCACGCCCTGGGTGGCGTAGGCCAGGGCCGGGCTGCGCAGCAGAGCGCTGCTGTCTTCCAGGGGCAAACTGCTAAGCAGGGCTGCTCCCGTTTGGGTGAGCGCCCGGCCCGTTTGGCGCAGGTCGGTGCTCGCCACCAGCGTCGCCGTGGGCTGGCCCAGCAGCAGCCCCAGGCGGCGCTGGGCGGCGCGCAGATCGTCGGTGGCCTGCTGCAGCTGCACGGTTATCTGCCGGGCCTCGGCGTCGGTGCTGATGCGCTGCAGGGAGGTGACTTCCCCGGCCGCGAACAGCCGGTCCGTGGCCAGGCGCAGGGCCCGATACAAGCTGTCCTGGGCCGTGAACTGCCGCACTTGCGCCGCGGCGAACTGCAGGTTCAGGTACGCCAGCCGGGTGTCGCGCAGCACGCTGGCGCGGCTGACCTCGCGGTTGCGCTCGGCCAGGGTGATGCCGGCCTGGGCCACTTGGCGCTGCCGCCGGTACACGTTGGGCAGGTCAATGGTTTGCACCACGCCCGGGGCCCACATCTCGCCCGTGGGCGCCGCCAACAGAAAGTCGGGGTTAGCGGGCGCGAAGGAGCCACGTTTGAGGGCGCGCTGCTCGGCGATTTCTTCGTCGGCCTGGCGCAGCCGCGGGTGGCGGCGCAGGGTCTGGGCCTCGGCGCTGTCCAGGCTAAGGACCGTTTGCGCCCGCGCTGGCCCGGTGCCGAAGCCCAGCAGCCCCAGCACGAGCCCGAGCAGGGGAAGCCTCCTCCAACCTATTCCTTTCATTTCAGGGTACTTCATACAATCAGGTTTTAACTCGCCTGCGCGCCGTCCCCTGCCAGCAGAGGACGGCGCGTGGCCCAAAGGCCGGGGGTCAGGATGCTGTCCCCGGCCGACGTTGCTTAGCTCTTTTTAACCAGGGCCATGCCGCACTTGGGGCAGCTGCCGGGCTTGTCGCTGGCACTGCCTTCGCACTGCATGGGGCAGAGGTAGGCGGCCCCCACGGCCTTCGCCGGCGCGGCCGTGGTCGCGTTCAGCTTCTCAAACCGCGCCGACAGGGTCTTGCCCCCCGCTTTCAGGTTGACGATGGCCGTGCGTAGGGCCGTGCCGGCGGGCAGCTTGGCCACCAGGTGGTCCCCGGTTGGGGTGAGCGCCACGGTGCTGGTTTTATTGGCCGTGGTCAGCAGCATAACCGAGCCGGTCGGCCGGGTGGTGGTAACCGTCGCCTCGTTGGCGTCGAGCAGGTACACGTGGAGCTCCGTGGGGTGCTGCACGAGTTCGATGTGCAGGGTGCCGGCCGTGCGTACGATGCCGCCGTGGGGGGACTTATGGGCGTGCGATTCGCCCGCGGCTTTGTGGCCGTGCGGCGCGGTGTTGGGCTTGTGGCTGTGCTGGGCCGACAGGGATAGGGGAGCGGCGAGCAGCGCGGCGGCTACCAGGAGGTGGGAGAATTTCATGGAGAGGGGGGTAAGAAAGGTAAAGAGAGGTGAGGGGCCGCAGGGCCTACATTTTGTCGCCGTTTTTGGCGTGCCAGTCCTTGAACTGCTGGATTTCTTTCTGCTGCGCGGCGATCATCTGCTGCGCCATTTCTTTGAGCTTGGTGTCCTTGCCGTGGGCCAGCTCGGCCTGGGCCATGTCCACGGCGCTCTGGTGGTGCACCGTCATCATCATGTTAAAGTTCATGTCCGGGTCAGCGACCGGCTTCTGCATGTTCTGCATCATGCCGTCCATCGACGCCTTCATCTTGCTGGTGAAGGGGTCCGTAGGATCAGTGGGCTTATAGTTGGTCGGGGCGTTATCGAGGCGGGTAGCTACGGCTTCGAGCTCAGCGATTTCCTTTTGCTGGTCAGCTTTAATTTTCTCCGCCATCTGGCGCATCGTCGCGTCTTTACCGTCGCGAAGCTCGATGTCGGCCATAGCCACGGCCCCACGGTGGTGCTCCAGCATATGGTGGGCAAAGTCGTGATCCGTGTTGCCCTTCATCGGAATGGCTTCCATCTTGCGCATCATCTCGTTCATGGACGCCATTAGGGGGGAAGTGCTGCCCGCGGCGGCGCTGCTATCATGCCCCATAGCTGAGTGGTCCATGCCGGCCATGTCCCCGGAAGCGGCGCCTTCCGTAGCCGTTGTTTCGGTCGTCGTGGCCGAAGAATCAGCCGCCTTGTCGCTGGTGCAGCTGGCGACCAGCAGGGTGCCTGAGCAGAGGGCGGCGAGGAAAAAGGTGGAGTGTTTCATACGGGTTGGTTGAGTGAGGTGAAAGGGAGCCCAGGACGAGCCGCGGCCCGTTAGCTGACGGCGGGGCCGCCGACGTTAATGGTGAAGTCGCCGGTGTGAATCTTGCCCCCGTGGTTGAACTGCAGGAAGACGCGGTAGAGGCCGGGCTTCTCGAAGTTGGTGTTGAAGCCGATGGTAGGGCCCTTGTCAGCCTGGTCGTTGGGGTGCACGTGCAGGTACTGCTCCGTGTCCTCGCTGATCACTACCACGTGGCCCAGGGCGCCGAGGTAGTTCTCCAGGTTCGTCACGGGCTGCCCGCCCCGGGTGATGTTGATTTTCATGCCCAGCAGCTGGCCCGTTTGCAGGGGCTTGTCAAAGGAGAGCGTGGCCTGGTAGCCGTCCTTGTCCCACTGCATGTCGTCGTTTTTAAACTTAACCGGCGTGTAGGCCGGGCCCTTGACCGTCAGGGGCTGACGACCCAGCTGGTGGCCAGCGCCCGTGGGCGTGTAGTCCTGAAACAGCACGTAGTCGCCGCCCTTGGGGAAGGTGTATTGTACCTTGTAGTCGCCCTCGGCGGTGTACTCGGGGTGCTCGTGGTAGAACTGGCCCAGGTCCTTGGAAACGATGATTAGGTGAATCTTCTTCTCGTGGACCACGGCCAGCGGCACGGGGGCCGACTCATTACCCGTTTCGCGGGGCGTGAACGCCAGCGTAGTGGGCTGCCCGGCGGTGACCTCCGTGGGGGTCGGCACGAGCTTCATCTCGTAGGCTTTACCATTGGCTACCTGATCGTTGTGCTCCAGGTTCATGCCGCACTTGGGGCACTTGTCCCCCTCCTTGGTGCTGGTCACCTCCGGGTGCATAGGGCAGGCGTAGGTGTGGCCGCCGCTGTGCTCGGCAGTACCTTCGGCCGGGCCGTTGGTGGGCGTAGTGACGGTGTTGGTGGCGCTGCTGGACGCGGATTCGGACGAGCAGCTGGCCGTGGTGAGCAGGCTGGCTACAGCCAGCAGGGAAAGCGGGTAGCGGTACATAAAGAGGGGATTGAGGGTTAAACAGGGGGCCACTTAGAAGGTAAGCAGCCCGGGGCTCCGCCGGGGCGTTAAGCCTGCCATTGCTGCCAGAGCACGAAGCCCAGCACGGCGGCCACCCCAGCGTAGAGCAGGTAGGAAAGTAGGCGGCGTACCGGCCCCCGGGGGGGAGGAGCGCCCGCTTCTTGGCAACAACTCTTCATTGTCGGGCGGGTAAACCAGGAAGAAAAGGGGAAGGTGGGGGAGCGCACGTAGGCGCTCGGAGGACACGCCAACGCAAAGGCTCGCCCCGGACATAGCATAGCTATCCCGGGGCGAGCCTTTGGCACGTCAAGGAATCAGACCGTCAGGGACTGAATGAAAATCCGGATATCGGGTATTTTGGGGGGCAGGTGCTCGCGGAGCACCAAAACGACCGCGTGGGTGCGGTCCCACTGGCCGGCTGCCGGCCGGTAAAAGAACTCGGTGCTGGCCGGCAGCAGGGCCGGAGCGGACGATACTAGGTGCTTTTCACCGGGCGTCGCGAGCGCCTTGAGGATAGCGGCCGAGTTATCCTGGCAGCAGTCCTGCTGGTCGGAAGACTTGGTCGACTGGTGGTCGTGCGCGGGCTTGGCTTTCACCAGTACTTGCCCGGCCGCTGCCGGGTCGTGGCCGTGGCAGCCGGGGTGCGTGGGCTGCTTTGAAGCAGTAGCCTGGGTTTGTGGCGCGACGGGCCCCGGATTTATCGCTGCGCAGTAACACTGACCCACAAACACGTTGACGAAGACGAGCAGGAAGCTCGTCGCCAGCAAACGGCGGAACAGGAACAGGCTACGAAACATAACAGGTGCTAAGCAGCTGCAAAACTAGGCTTCTGCGCATAAAGTGCAGCACTACTCCTTTACTGTTATTTCCTGGGAAGAGTTCCAGCGCGGGCCGATCGCCCCCTGGATCCAAGGGTCAAATATGCTTTCTACAAGGCGTATGACAAGTTCCTGCCTATTGGATAATCCGCGAAGAGCGTGGGCGACCGCAAAATTATGCAAGCGTGAGACCCAATTATATAAATCGGTGTCGGCGAAGAAAGACCCCTTGCACCCCGTAACTCCCCGGCTGCAGCCCCTTTAATTAATGCTTCAGGGGCCCGCCGGCCGGTAGTTTCCCCTTGCCGAGTTGGTCCAGGGCGGCTCGGAACCCAGCCGCCAGTTGCGCCGCCGGGCCGCGACCGTAGTAGTGCAAAAACATCATCCGGGGCTGGTCGAAGAGCATGTGGTTGTGCACGGCCACCACTTCCAAGTTGTGGGCCCGCAGGACCTTAATGACGGGGTTCACCTCGTGCTCCAGCATAGCGATGTCGCCGGCAATGTGGCTATCGGCTTGCTTGCCGGCGAAGGCGGCCCAGGAGTTGAGCCCAATGGCGGCGGTCATCTCGGTGCCCATCATGATGGATTGCAGGTCGGCCCGGCCCACGGTGTACTTGTAGGTGGAACCGTTTACTACACCCGGGTAGCCCACGAGCTTATCGAGGGCCGGCAGCTCGAACAGCTCCTTGCCGGTGGGCGGACCGGCGCTGGGCGTGGCGTTGTTACCCGGCTGCGCGGGCGTGGCCGCCACGGTAGACTTCGGTTGATTGGCCGGCAGCAGCTTGGAGTCTTTCAGGGCCGCAGCAAACTTTCTGGCTAGCTCGGCGGGGCTGCCCATGCCGTGGATGTGCATGTAGAAGATGCGGGGCTCCTCGTAGAATAAGTGGTTGTGCACGGCCCCAATTTCCAGCCCCTGCGCCTGAGCCGCCGACATCAAGGGATTCACTTCCTCCTGCAGCAGCACCGTGTCGCTCATGAGCATGGCCGACTTGCCGTCGAGGGTGTGCTTAATGGCCACCCAGCCGCCAAAGCCAAACGAGATGGGCACGGGCTCGCCTTTGATGGTTACCTTCAAATCGTTACGCGGCAGTGGGGTGGTATGCGTGGCCTGGGCTTCCACGTAGGTGCCTTTCTTGCCCGGCGCGGCTTCAATGGCCGCTATTTCCGCGGCCGTGAGGGTCGGGGTTTTAGCGGCGACCGGGGCCGCTCCACTAGCCGGAGCTGGCAGGGAGCCCAGCAAGACCGGGGTGGTAGCCAGCGCGGCCGTCTTGAGCCAGGCACGGCGGGAAAAGCGGGAATCAGTTATATAGCAGGGCTAGAACAGCGTTACACGGCAGTTTATACTCAGCCTACGTAGAGCACCAGCAGACAGTACAGCGGATTGGCTTTAGCCCTACCCCTATCCACCGGAACAGCACTTCAAATTATGCAAGTTTGAGGAAGGATTTCGTACCAACTCCGGGCGTAACCCGCCGTTCCTTTGTAGGGTGTTTATGGGGCCCGTTCAGTTGCTACGTTGAACCTGTCCGGCACCCTTTGCCTCTACCCTCTTATGGAACCTACCACTAAAACCGAGACCCTCGACATTGAAGGCATGACCTGCGCCTCCTGCGCCTCCTTCGTCGAAAAGTCCCTGACCCGTACGCCCGGCGTGCAGCGGGCTGTAGTCAACTTTGCCACGGAGAAAGCCACCGTGGATTACGTGCCCACCCAGGCTACTCCCGCCACGCTGAAGGAAGCCGTCGTGAACGCCGGCTACGGCGTCACCGAGCGCGCCCCCGACACCTCGGCTGCTGACCGGCAGGCTGAAATCGACCAGCAGAAGGCGCTGGCCTACCAAAAGCTTAAGCGCCGCTTCTGGGTAGCGACCGCCTTGGCCGTCGTCATCATGCCCCTGAGTATGCTCATGCTGTGGCCGGCCCTGATGGCGCGCATCAACATGCAGTGGCTCAACTACGGCCTGCTCGTGCTCACCCTGCCCGTGCTCTTCTACAGCGGCCGCGAGTTCTTTACTTCGGCCTGGAACGGCTTCAAGCACCGGGCCGCCAATATGGATACCCTCATTGCCGTGGGTACGGGCGCGGCTTTTCTCTATAGCCTGGCGGCCACGGTAGCACCCGACTGGTTTATGCGCCGCGGGCTGATGCCCGAAGTGTACTACGACACCACCGCCACCATCATCGCCCTGATTCTGCTGGGCAAGGTGTTGGAGCTGCGCGCCAAAACCCAGACCTCGGCGGCCATCAAAGCCCTGATGGGGCTGCAGGCCAAAACCGCCCGCGTGGTGCGGCCTGGGGGCCAGGAAGTGGACGTGCCCATTGAGCAGGTTCAACTTGGCGACCTCGTCGTGGTGCGCCCGGGCGAGAAGGTGGCCACCGATGGCCTCATCGAGGAAGGCCACTCGGCCGTGGATGAGGCCATGCTCACCGGCGAGAGCCTGCCGGTGGAAAAGAAAACGGGGGACCCCGTCTTCGGGGCGACCCTCAACAAAACGGGTTCCTTCCGCTTCCGCGTCACCAAGGTGGGCGCCGACACCATGCTCGCGCAGATTGTGAAGCTGGTGGAGGATGCCCAGGGGAGCCGGGCGCCTATCCAGCGCCTGGCCGACAAGGTCAGCGCCATCTTCGTGCCCACGGTCGTGGTCATTGCCATCCTCACCTTTGTGCTCTGGTTTGATCTGGCGCCGGTAGAAGCCCGTCTGCCGCTGGCCCTGGTCAACTTCGTGGCCGTGCTCATCATTGCTTGTCCCTGCGCGCTGGGCCTGGCCACGCCCACAGCCATCATGGTCAGCACCGGCAAAGGGGCTGAACACGGCGTGCTGATTCGCAACGCTGAAGCACTGGAGAAGGCTTATAAAGTGAACACGGTGCTGCTCGATAAAACCGGCACCATCACCCGCGGGGAGCCGGCCGTCACGGACTTTGTGCCGGCGGATGGGCAGGACGCGGGCCAGCTCCTGCAGGTGGTAGCGGCCGTAGAGCGGCAGAGTGAGCACCCGCTGGCGGAAGCCGTGGTGCGCTACGCCGATGCCCAGCAGGCCACGGTGATTTCCGCCACGGGTTTCCAGGCCATCGAAGGCAAAGGGGCGCAGGCGTCCGTGAATGGGCAGGCGGTGCTCATCGGTAATGCGCGCCTACTCGCGGACGCTGACATTACCCTCTCTCCGGCCGTGCGTCGTCAGGCTGAGGAGTTGCTCACCCAGGCCAAGACTGTGTTATATGTCGCCATCAACAAGCAGGCCGTGGGTCTTATCGGCGTGGCCGACACCGTGCGCGAGTCGTCAGCGGTGGCCATCAAACGGCTGCAGGCGATGGGGATTGAGGTGGTGATGATGACGGGTGACAACCCCCAGACGGCGGCCCAGGTGGCCGGACAAGTCGGCATTAAGCGTTTCTTCGCCGAGGTGCTGCCCAGCGGCAAGGCCGGCAAAGTGAAAGAGTTGCAGGCCGAAGGGCGCACCGTGGCTATGGTCGGCGACGGCATCAACGACGCGCCCGCCCTGGCGCAGGCCGACATTGGCCTGGCCATGGGCGGGGGCACGGACGTGGCGATGGAAGCAGCCGGCATCACGCTCATGCGCTCCGACCTGAACGGCGTGGTCACGGCCATTGACCTGTCGCGGCAAACCATCCGTACCATCAAGCAGAACCTGTTTTTTGCCTTCATCTACAACACGCTGGGTATTCCCATCGCCGCCGGGCTGCTGTACCCCTTCTTTGGGCTGCTGCTCTCGCCTATGCTTGCCGCCGCCGCCATGGCGCTAAGCTCGGTGTCAGTGCTCACCAACTCGCTGCGCCTGCGCGGCTTCTCCCCCGTTAAAAACTAAGTTTATGGATATCGCCGAAATCATCGTGACCCTGACGGGCGTGGCCCTGTCCGGGTTTGTCATCTGGTACTTCTTCTTCTCTGCGCGCCAGACGGCCAGCGCCGTCTCTTCCTCCAGCGGGGTGCAGGAGGTGGACATCACCGTCAAGGGTGGCTACTCGCCCGACGTGATTGAAGTGGAGCGCGGCAAGCCCGTGCAGCTGAGCTTCTACCGGGATGAGGAAAACTCCTGCTCGGAGGAGCTGCTCATGCCCGACTTCAGCATCCGCCGCGACCTGCCCGCCTTCAAGACCACCCTGGTAGAACTGCTGCCCCAGCAGCCTGGCACCTTTCCCTTCACCTGCGGCATGGGCATGCTGCGCGGCAGTCTGGTCGTTAAATAAGTGCGTATTCCTGCCATGTCGCACCACGTGAACCCCTCGCACATGCTGCCAGCGCCCGGCACCCGGCGCTTGCTGATTAAAAACATGGTCTGCCCCCAGTGCATCCGCGTGGTGCGCGAGGACTTGAGTGCACTGGGTTTGCAGGTGCACCACGTGGCCCTGGGCGAGGCCGACGTGACCGTGCCCGGGGAGGCCGAGCCGGACTGGGACGCGATTCGCGCGACCCTGCTGGAAGCGGGCTTTGCCCTGCTGGAAGACCCCCGGGCGCAGCTGGTGGAACAAATTAAAACCCACCTGGTCACCCTCATTCACTACCCACCACCGGGCCCGCGCCTGCTCAACTACTCGGACTCCATCGTTGAGCAGCTGGGCCGCGACTACCACTACCTGTCCCACCTGTTTTCGGCGGAGGAAGGCCTCACTATTGAGAAGTTCATCATCCGCCAGAAGGTGGAGCGGGCCAAGGAGCTCATCGGCTACGGCGAGTTGACCATCGCCGAAGTGGCCCAGCAGCTGGGCTACAGCAGCCCGGCTCACCTCTCGCGGCAGTTTCGGCAGGTGACGGGCCTCACGCCCTCCGAATTTCAAAAGCTGGGACCGGCCAGCGCCGCCCGCCGCAGCCTGGACTCCTTGGTGTAGGTCGCTAAATTATGCAAGAGAAAAGGCCGATGGCATAAAAACCGGGGCAGTAAGCGGGGGGTTTGTATGGCTCACCCTTATCCCCCCCTTTCCCGTGAATATGTTCCGCCTTTTCCGATTGCCCTTGTTGTCACTGCTCGTTATTAGCGTCCTGTGCACGGCCTGTCAAAAGGGCCACGACATGGACGACATGGCTATGGACAGCGCCTACATGAACATCATGATGGACATGATGACGCAGATGGATGCGCAGGGTAAAACGCAGGACCCCGATCACGACTACGCTGCCCAGATGGTCCTGCACCACGAGGCCGCCATCTTGATGGCGGAAGAGCAGCTGCGGACGGGCACCAACCAGGAAATGAAAACCACGGCTCAAGCCATTATTACCAAGCAACGCGCCGAAATCGCACAGTTCAACGCCTTCCTGAACGGGCACCAGCCCATGCCGCCCTTAGTTTCGCAGTTCAACCAGCTGCAGAAAACCAACATGGACAAAATGATGGCCGCCAGCGACGCCCGCAGCATGACTGGTAAGCCCGACGTTGACTTTGCCCAGCTCATGGTCGACCACCACCAAGCAGCCATCGACAACTCCGAGGCCCTGCTGCAGTACGGGCGCAACTCCACCACTCGCGCCCTGGCCCAGGCCATTATTGCCGACCAGCGCCAGGAAATTGCGGCGCTCCAGAATTGGCTCACGCGCAATCGTTAGTCCCGGCTTACCCACCAACAAAGGCAGCTCCCAACGAGCTGCCTTTTTGCGTTTGGGGTGCTGGTAATGCCGCGAGCGTTGCGCCGCTCGGCCACAGCGACTGCGTAAGCGATTGATAGCCAGCGGGAAATTATGCAAGCAGAAGTGGGTAGAAAATAAATCCACGGCGCTGTAGGGCCGTTTTGGTAGGTATCTATGTCTCACTAATTTACTACCTGCTATGAATAAGTTTTTTCGCTTCCCCCTCCTCGCGCTGAGTTTACTGAGCGTCAGCCTCTCGATGGTCAGTTGCAGTAAAGATGAGGGGGGCTTGGTCCTCGTCACTCCCCACGATGCGAGCCCGTAC
>NZ_JACSCW010000014.1 GCF_014333585.1 Hymenobacter sp. BT188
CTGTTACTGTACCTACTCGCCCACCCCGGTCGCGTCCTGACGAAGGAATCAATTGCCGAGCACGTCTGGGGCGACGCGGCGGACGCGGCCGACTCGTTTGATTTTATCTATACCCACCTGAAGAACCTGCGCAAGAAGCTGCAGGAAAAAGGGGCGGGCGATTATATCCGCACCATTTACGGAATGGGCTACAAGCTGAGCGTCGAATGAAACTACTGGCCGCCACCAACCGCTATTACCTGCTGCTCGCGGGCTTGCTGTTCACGGTGGGCAGCGTGCTGCTGTACGTTGGCGTTCTGTGGGCGCTGCGGGAAGAAGTAGAAGAGCGCTTGTTTCAGCAGCGGGAGTACCTCACGCGGGCCGTGCAGCGCACCGGTAAGTTGCCCACTACGCCCTTTGAAGGGCGCACGAGCCTCAGCGCCACGCCCCAGCCCGCGGGCCTGCGCGACGTACTACTTTTGGAGCCCCTGGAAAATGAGCTGGAGCCCTATCGGCAACTGACCTTTCCCCTCACGCTCGATGGCCGCCCCCAGTGGGTGTCCCTGAGTAAGTCCTTGCTGGAAACCAAGGATGTGCGGCAGCTTATATTGCTGCTGTTAGTAGGTGTGTTAGGTTCGCTGCTGGGGGGGATGGTGGTGCTGAACCGCTGGCTGGCCCGCCGCCTCTGGGCCCCGTTTGAGCGCACCCTGCACCAACTGCAAGGCTATGACGTGCGGCACCATCAGGTCCTGCACCTGCCCGATACCCGCATCGAGGAATTCACGCAGCTCAACCGCGCGCTTACCAGCATGAGCCAGCGCGTGGCCAACGACTACACCACGCTCAAAGAGTTCACCGAAAATGCCGCCCACGAAACGCGGACCCCGCTGGCCATCATGCAGGCCAAACTCGAGCAGTTATTACAGCTGCCGGATTTGCCGGACGCCGCGGCGCCCCTGATTAGTGACCTGTATACGGCGACCCAGCGGCTCACCCGGCTGCACCAGAGCCTGACGCTGCTGAGCAAAATTGAAAACCGCCAATTCATCGCTGCCGAGCCCATCCGCCTGGATGAGGTGCTGCGTGAGAAACTGCACCAGCTGGAAGATTTTATTCAGGCCAAGCGCCTGCGCTTGGAAGTATCGCTAACCCCCGTGCCAGCGCTTCCGCTCCACCCCGCCCTGGTCGATTCCTTGGTCAGCAACCTGCTACACAATGCCATCCGCCACAATCATGAGGGCGGGCTGCTGCGCGTTCTGCTCACGGCGGCGGCGCTGGAAATAACCAACACGGGTCCGGCTTTACCCGCCAAGGAGCAGCCGGCGCAATTTTTCGAGCGCTTTCGCAAGCATAACATGGCCTCCGATTCGCCGGGACTGGGCCTCTCTATTGTGCAGCGCATCGGCGAGTTATACGGTTTTGACATTCACTATGACTATGCGTACGCCCCCGAGCAGGCCCTGCACACGCTGCGCGTTGTTTTTTAAGCTGCTAAGCGAATCAGCCGGGGTTGGGTCCGGGCGGCGGGGCCGGCGTGCAGGTGTAGCGCGTGAAACCGAAACCTGAGGCGTTTTGCCGCCCTGATTTCGCCCGCACTATAAAAAATTAAACAATGTTTTTTTTACGCCAACGTCTAGCGTCCCTTACCCCCTGGCTTGCTCTCCCTCTGCTACCGGGTGCTGTTCGGGCTACTACCTACCTTGACCAATGGCGCTAGTGAGCACCCAAACCGCTGCCTTGGGCCTCGGGTTTATGGCGCAGCTGCTGTTCTCGAGCCGCATTATTCTGCAGTGGATTCAGAGCGAGCGGGCCAAGCGCGTGCTCGTGCCGGTGCGGTTCTGGCAAATCAGCCTGATCTCATCGTTTCTGATGATCCTGTACGGCATGCTGCGCCACGACCCCATTATTCTGGCGGCTCAACTGATCAGCTACGGCATTTACATTCGCAACCTGCAGCTGCTGGGTGAGTGGGGCAAGCTCCACGGCGCTTTTCGGGCGGGCGCTTACATATTCCCGCTAGCGGCTATTGGCTGGTTTGTGGCCGGCACCTCGTTTTTTAGTCTGCAAACTATGCTCGAAAACCGGATTCCGGGCGGGGTGCTGGTGCTAGGGGCCGTGGGCCAGACCATCTTTCTGCTGCGCTTCGTCTACCAGTGGCTGTACTCCGAGCGCAAGGGCGAGTCGGTGCTGCCCCTAGGCTTCTGGCTGGTCAGCCTGATTGGCTCCGCCCTGATTCTGGCCTATGCCGTGCTGCGCCGCCCCGTGGATTACGTGCTGATTTTGGGTAATGTACCGGGCATCGTGGTGTATGCCCGCAACGTGGTGCTGCTGCGTCGGGAGATCAAAGGGCTGCGGGTGGAGGAAATAGAGCAATAACGAACGAGGCAATGAGGGTGCAATTGTTCAGGCTTTTTTTCGGGTTAAAGCTGTGTTTAAGATGCCTCTAGGGCCCCTACAGATTTGCTTCAGAAACGCCGCCTAACCTTGTGCGTATTGCCGCTTTCTGCATCCACTACTTCTGCCTATAGTGCTACTTGACTGAGATTAAAATGGCATTAAAATTAATTCTAACCTGCCACCTTCATTAGTAGTCCTATTTCATGCCCCGCGATGCAGCCGTTGCACGTTCTTTTTCCGTTGCCCCACTACCCGTTGCCGTGACCGTTACCTCCCTGAATCAAACCCCTGTTCCCCTGGTTACCTCACCCCGCTGGCGCGGCCTCTGGCTGTTGGCGCTGCCCCTGCTGCTGGCGGGCTGCGCCGGCACCAAGTCCACCTACACCCGTGAGCACGTGGCCCAGCGCCTGCGGGCCCGGGCCGGCTACGAGCTGGGCGCGGCCCGCACGGCCCGCGCCCCGGCTCCTGCGCTGCCCAACCTGCAGGACGGCCTGAGCGAGGATGAAACCGTGAACCTGGCCCTGACGCGCAACCCCGCTTTCCAGGCCGACCTTAGCGCGCTGGCCCTGGCGCAAGCCGACTTGCAGGATGCCGGCCTGCTCGCAAACCCCGTGCTCAGCGGCGTGACGGCCTTTGGCACCTCGCCCGCGTCCCTGGCGTTGAACTTCGCCTCCGATCTGCTCTGGCAGCGCCCCGGCCGGGTCCGGGCCGCCCAGCTGGAAACCCAGCGCGTGGCCGAAAGCCTGGTGAGCCGCGGCCTGCTGGTGAGCCGCGACGCGCAGGTGAGCTACATCGACATCACCCTGGCCGATGAGCGGCTGCGCATCGCCCGCGAGGCCATTGCCATGCGGGCCGAAGTGGCGCGCATTGTGCGCGCCCGCTACCGCGTGGGCGAAGCCAGTGAGTTGGAAACGGTGGCCCCCAGTGCCGACTCCTTGCGCGCGGTGGATGATTACTACCGCGCCCGCCGCGACGCCCAAGTGGCTCGCCTGCGTCTGCTGGCCACCTTGGGGCTGGATTCGGTAAATGCCGACTCCGTGCGGTTCACTGCGGCCCCTGCGGCGGCTACCACGGTGCCACCACTGCCCGTGCTGCTGGATTCGGCCTACGCCGCCCGGCCCGACCTGTGGGCCGCCCGCATCGGTATTGAGGGCATCGGCAAGCGGCTGCGGTGGGAGCGGAGCCGGGTGTTTTCCTTCGTGCTCTCGCTCAACGCCCGCCTCAACGACCCCAATCCGGTGCACCTAGGGCCGGGCGCGGCCATCGGTCTGCCCATTTTTAACCGCAACCAGGGCCGCATCTCCCGGGTGAAAGCCGAACTGGAGCAGGCTTCCTGGCAGTACCTGGCCTTGCGCCAGACCGTGAACCTGGACGTACGTGAAGCCTATGCCCAGTACGAGCAGGCTGCGCAGAGCGTAGCCCTGTGGGAGCGCAGCTTCCTGCCCAGCCTGCAGGACGCGCTGCGCCGCTCGACCAGCGCCTTCATCAACGGCGACTTTCCCTACGTGCAGGTGGCTGAAACCACCCGCCAACTGCTCGACGCCCGCCAGCGCGCTGCCGATGCCCGCGCCGACCAGCGCCGCGCCCTAGCCCGGCTGCGCTACGCCGTGGGCGGCCGCTTCTAATCCTTAATTGCTCTTTTCCATGCCCGTATCCCCTTTTTATACTACTTCCCGCTCCCTGGCCCTGGCCGGCCTGCTGTGCCTGGCTGCCTGCGGCAAAGACGAGAAGCCCAAGGTCATCGTGGCTTCCGAAGTCGAAAACCCGGTCAAAGAATCCGACCTGACCACCGTCACCATTACCGCCGACGCGGAAAAGCGGCTGGGCATCAAAACCGTGGCCATCAAAACCGATAACGTGCAGGCCACGCGGGAAGTGGGCGGCGAGATTCAGGCCGTGCCCGGCCAGGCCGTGACCATCGTGGCCCCCGTGCAGGGCACGCTGCGCGGCGGGGCTGCTATCACGGCCGGCCAGCGCGTGCGCCAGGGCCAGACGCTGTACAGCCTCGTACCGCTGCCGGCCGAGCGCGACCTGCTGACCCTCGACCAGGGCACGGACCAAGCCCGCACCCAGCTGCAGGTGGCCCAGGCCCGCCTGAGCCGGGCCGAAGAACTGCTGGCCGACCGGGCCGGCAGCGTGCGCGCCCGCGACGACGCCCGCGCCGACGTGGCCCTGGCCCAGCGTGCCTTGGCCGACGCCCGCGCCCGCCAAGCGGCGGCCAACGGCAACGCCGGAGTGGGGCAGGCCCTGCTCATCAAAGCCCCCCTGAGCGGCGTGGTGCAACGCGTGAGCGTGGCCACGGGCTCGCTGGTCACGGCTAACACGGTGCTGGTGGAGCTGGCCTCCCTTGATAAGGTGTGGGTGCGCGTGCCGCTGTTCGTGGGCGATCTGCGCCGGCTGGGCACGGAGCAAGCCGTAACCGTGCGGCCCCTGAACGGCGGCGCGGCGCGGCAGGCGCGGGCAGTGGAAGCGCCCTTGCTCAGCGCGTCCGCCTCTACCGGCACTCCGGGCACGGGCACGGCCGGCACCGGCACCGCCACCGCCGACGTGTTTTTCGAGCTAGACAACACCGACGAATCCTTCCGCCCCGGCGAGCGGGTGGCCGTGGACGTGACGCTGGGCAACGGCAACGCGGCTACGGGCGGCCCGGCCACTACGGCGGCCCTCACCATCCCGGCCGCCGCGCTGCTCTACGACGCCTCGGGCGGACAGTGGGTGTACGTGCGCACCAAGCCCCTGCAGTACACCCGCCAACGGGTAGAGGTGCAGCGGGAGGTGGGCGACCAAATCGTCATCTCCCGGGGCGTGCAGGCCGGTGCGGAGGTCGTGACGGATGGCGCAGCGGAATTATTCGGAACGGAGTTCGGCGGCAGCCACTAATGGTGAAATGGGAAAACGCCCTGAAATAAAAAGGACGTCCTGCTGAGCTTGCCGAAGCATGACGTGCTACTGAGGTAAAAGGACTTTCAATACTATCGAATGAAGTGGATAATTGAATCAGCCTTGCGGCTGCGGCTGGTGGTCGTCATCTTGTTTGGGGTGATGCTCGTGGCGGGCCTCCAGGTGGTGCGCAACACGCCGCTGGACGTATTCCCGGAGTTTGCGCCGCCCTACGTGGAGGTGCAGACCGAAGCCCCCGGCCTGAGCACGGCCGAGGTGGAAGCCCTGGTGAGCGTGCCGCTGGAAAACGCCCTGAACGGCACGCCCGACGTGAAGAAAATCCGCTCCAAATCGGTGCTGGGGCTCTCGTCGGTCGTGCTGTACTTCCCGCAGGGCATCGACATCAACAACGCCCGACAGGCCGTGCAGGAGCGGCTGGCGCGGGTAGCGCCCACGCTGCCCGGCGTGGCCCGCCCCCCGGTGATGCTCTCGCCGCTCTCGTCCACGAGCCGGGTGCTGAAAATCGGCATTACCTCGGACAGCCTCACGCAGGTGGAAATGACCACGCTGGCCCGCTGGAGCATCCGCCCGCGCCTGATGGCCGTGCCCGGCGTGGCCAACGTGGCCATCTGGGGGCAGCGCGACCGGCAATTACAGGTACTGGTGAACCCCGAGCAGCTGCGCACCCTGGGCCTCACCCTGGTCGAAGTGGAAAAGGCCGCGGCCGATGCCACCACGCTGGCCGGCGGCGGCTTCATCGATTCGCCCAACCAGCGCCTGGCCGTCTCGCAAAGCTCGGCCATCCAGACCGCCGCCGACCTAGCCCAGATGCCGGTAACCTTCCGCAACGGCGTGAGTTTGAAGCTGGGCGAAGTGGCGCAGGTGGTCGAAGGCTTCCCCGCGCCCATCGGCGACGCCGTGATTAACGATGGGCCGGGCCTGCTACTCATCGTGGAAAAGCAGCCCGGCGCGAATACCCTGGACGTGACGCGCCAGGTGGAAGCCGCGCTCAATGCCATGCGGCCAGGGTTGAAGGGGCTGGAAATCGACTCGACCATCTTCCGGCCCGCGACCTTTATTGAGATGTCGCTCAGCAACCTGAACAAGTCGCTGCTCATCGGCTGCGTGCTGGTGGTGCTGGTGCTGCTGTTCTTCCTCTACGAGTGGCGCACGGCCCTGATTAGCGCCCTGGCGCTGCCCACGTCCCTCATCGCGGCGGCGCTGGCCTTGCGCTACTCCGGCAAAACCATCGACACCATGGTGCTGGCCGGCCTCATCATCGCCCTGGGCGAGGTGGTCGACGATGCCATCATCGACGTGGAAAACATCATGCGCCGGTTGCGGCTCAACAAGGAGGCCGGCTCCCCCAAAACATCCTTTGCCGTGGTCTACGAAGCTTCGATGGAGGTGCGCTCGGCCGTTATCTATGGCTCGGTTATCGTGGCGCTGGTCCTGCTGCCCATTTTCCTGCTGCCGGGCTTGTCGGGCGCGTTTTTCCAGCCGCTGGCCTTTGCCTACGTGCTGGCCATTTTGGCCTCGCTGTTCGTGGCCCTGACGCTGACGCCGGCACTGGCGCTGCTACTCCTGCCCAAAGCCGCGGAAAAAGAATCCAAGGATGCGCCCGTCGTGGCCTGGCTCAAGCGCCGCTACGCCCGCGTGCTGCCCGGCCTGCTGGCCCGGCCCAAGCGCGTGGCCTGGTCGCTGACCGGCGTGGCGGTGGTGTCGATGCTGCTGGTCCCGTTTTTCGGGCAGGAGTTCCTGCCCAACTTCAAGGAGTACGACTTCCTGATGCACTGGGTGGAGAAGCCCGGTACCTCACTACAGGCTATGTCGCGCATCACGGTGCGAGCCAGCAAAGAGCTGCGAGCCATTCCGGGCGTGCGCAACTTCGGCGCCCACATCGGCCGGGCCGAGGTAGCGGATGAGGTCGTAGGACCCAACTTTACCGAGCTCTGGATTTCGGTTGACCCCAAGGTGGATTACGAGGCTACCGTAGCCAAAATCCAGACCGTGGTGGACGGCTACCCCGGCCTCTACCGCGACCTGCTCACCTACCTGCGCGAGCGAATCAAGGAGGTGCTGACCGGCACCTCGGCTACCATCGTCGTCCGCATATTTGGCCCCGACCTCGACCAACTCTATGCCAAGGCCAAGGAAGTGGGCAGTAAGCTCGAAGGCGTGGAGGGCGTAGTCGACCTGAAAGTGCAGCAGCAAACCCTCGTGCCCCAGATTCAGGTGAAGATGAAGCCCGAAGCCGCCGCCCGCTTTGGCCTGAGCCCCGGCACGGTGCTGCAGGCCATCAGCACGCTGGTGAAGGGCCGCAAGGTGGGCGAGATCTACCAGGAGCAGAAGATTTTCGACGTGGCCGTGTGGGGCCAGCCGGCCGTGCGCTCGGACTTCGGGGCCGTGCGCGAACTGCTCATCGGCCTGCCCGGCGGTGGGGCCGTGCCCCTCAAGGAAGTAGCCGACGTGCGCATTGTGCCCACGCCCAACGAAATCACCCGCGAGGCGTCCTCCCGCCGCATCGACGTGACGCTGAACGTGCGCGGCCGCGACCTGGGCTCGGTGGCCCGCGACGTGCAGGCGCAGGTGGACGGCGTGGCTTTTAGTGCCGGCTACCACCCCGAAATTCTGGGCGAGTACGCCGAGCGGCAGGCCTCGCAGAACCGTATGGCCCTGCTGGTCCTGCTCTCGCTGGTAGGCATCTTTTTGGTGCTCTACACCGATTTTGGCACCGTGCGGCTGGCCACGCTGGGCATCCTGAGCTTGTTTTTCGCCGTGTCGGGCTGCCTGCTAGCGGCGTTTCTGACGGGCGGGGTGCTGTCGCTGGGCTCCATTGTGGGCTTTATTACGGTGCTGGGCGTGGCGGCCCGCAACAGCATCATGCTGGTGAGCCACTACCAGCACCTGGAGCGCGAGGAGGGCATGCCCTTCGGCAAGGAGCTCATCATCCGGGGCTCCCTGGAGCGGGTGTCGCCCATCATCATGACGGCCCTGACCTCGGTGCTGGCCCTGCTGCCCATCATCCTGGCGGGCAACGAGCCGGGCGCAGAAATTGAGCACCCGATGGCGGTGGTGATTCTGGGGGGCGTTATTACCTCCACGGTGCTGAACCTGCTGGGTATGCCAGCCTTATACTGGGCCTTCGGGCGCGCGAAAGGGGCGCAGGAAGCTAGCTAATGCACAAAATAGAGATTCGGGTAGGACACACGCGGTTCTACGAGCCAACGGTGGATATGAAATGCTTTGTTTCAAGCCCGGCCTTCCAGGCACCCATCGCTTTGGGAATCACCGAATAGCTTTCCAGTGGTGGCCTCTACCCGGGTCGTGCCCTTTCCCTCCGACGTGCTGGCCGGCGAGGTAGGCGCCAAGCTGGGGGTGGAAGGGATGCACCGGCTCTTTGACCGCTACGTTTAGGCTTTTAACTGCCAGGGGAGTGCTATCCGCACCTGCTGACTGGCCCGGCGCGGGCCACTCCCCTAGCCTTCAGAATTACTACAGAATGCTTCCGTATATCTGTGTCACTAAGCTCTCCGATCACCGGGAAACAGGCATTACTAACCTGCTTCCTGCTGTAAGAACAAGCTACTCGTGTCCGCCATTGCGCTGGTCGTCATTCCGCTGCTGGTGAGCCCACCGCACCTGCTCGAATTTTAGAATCCTTCACTCGCGGCCCGTTCATGCGGCCAGCTACTATCGCCTCCTATGTCCTATTGGCAAGCGCTGTTCCTCGCTATTGTCGAGGGCCTGACAGAGTTTTTACCGGTGTCGAGCACCGGTCACATGATTATCGTGGCGAATCTGCTCGGCATCGGGCAAGTGCCCTTTACCGAAGTTTACATTACCTCGATTCAGTTTGGGGCCATTCTCGCGGTGGTGGCGCTGTACTGGCGGCGGTTTGTGCAGAGCCTAGACTTTTACCTAAAGCTAATCACGGCCTTTGTGCCCTTTGGCCTACTGGGTTTTTTGCTCAAGGATATGATTACGGTGTTGCTGAAAAGTGTAACCGTGGTGGCCGTATCCTTGGTATTGGGGGGTATTGTGCTGCTCTTTATTGACAGGTGGTTTATCGGGGAGCGTAAGCAGGTCACGACGCCCAGTTTGGGGCAGGCATTTAACATTGGCCTGTTTCAGTGCGTCGCCCTGGTCCCGGGCGTCTCGCGCTCGGCCGCCACCCTCATCGGGGGCTTAGCTCAGGGGTTTGACCGGCGCTCGGCCGCCGACTTCTCGTTTTTGCTGGCCGTGCCTACGATGGCCGTCATTACCGCCTATCAGTTCTATAAAGTCTACCATACGACGTTACCCAACGGCGAAGAACTGAGATTGCTGTTGTTTGGCAACGTAATAGCTTTTTGGGTGGCACTGCTCGCCGTGAAGACCTTCCTGCGCGTGGTGGTTCGCGTCGGCTTTCGAAGTTTCGGGGTCTATCGGGTACTGGTGGGTCTCACCATTCTCCTGCTCCTGGCCCTGCACGTCGACTTACACATTTTGTGAGCTGTCGCCTACGAGCGTAGCCACAAAATCAAGGGGGTAGAGTTGATCATTCACTTGCTCCCAGCACTATACAATCAAAAAAGCATAGATGGTTTACTCCAATGTGTACTCGTTATACCTATTTGCTGGCCGCGGCCGTAATGGCCATCGCCCCCGCCGCCGCGCAGGAAAAGGTGCCTAAGCATCGGGTTTTTCTATTTGGCAACACGGCCCAGCGGGAAGTACCGGCTGCTCGCCTGGCCCAGCTGCGGCAGGTGCTGGAGCAGCAGACCGGGCCTTTTACGGTTGTCCACCTGGGCGATATCGTCGGCAACACCGGTCTGGCGGGCAAAGCTGATAGTGTCCTGGCGCAGCCCGCCCGCACTCGCGCCGACGCGCTCATTTCCCTGGTAAAAGGCCTGCCCCAGGGTCATATCTACTTCCTGCCCGGCGATAAGGACTGGGCCAACTCCGGCCCGGATGGCTTGAAGGCTGTGCGCCGGCTGGAGAAGTACATTGAAAAGCAGCTGCCCGGCCAAAACGCCTTCCTGCCGAGCAACGGTTGTCCCGGCCCTGAAGTGGTGGACGTAGCCCCGCTGGTGCGCCTGGTGGCCCTCAACACGCCTTGGTTTACCCACCCCTACGACCGACCCGAAGCGCCCGACACGGACTGCAAAACCCTGACCGCGGAGGAATTTCGGGAGCAGCTGCAGGACATTCTCGACGAAACCCGGGGCAGGAACGTGCTGCTGGCCGGCCACCACCCCTTTGTGAGCAACGGCGAGTATGGTGGCCACCCGCCTCTCACCCGTCACCTGCTGCCCCCGGTGCTGGGCACGGTGTACGCCGCTTACCGGCAGAACGTAGGCACCCCACGCGACATGGCCAATCCGCGCTACCAGGAACTCCGCAAGGAGCTGCTGAATACGTTGCAAAGCAACCCGGGCGTGGTATACGCTGCCGCCCACGACTACAGCCTGCAGCTCACCCCCTTTCAGGGCAACTATCATCTCGTCTCCGGCAGCCTGGTCGAAGGGCACCACGTCGGTGCCCAAGGCGAGTCGCTGTTCAACCAACGGGAGGAGGGCTATTCCCGTCTGGACTACTTCGCGGATGGTACCGTGAAAGCTTCTTTTTATGTTTTCAGCGGGGATGAATCCCCTCCGAAGGCCCCCTTTACTACCACGCTCTTCCGCTCTGCCTGCTTGGCTGCCGGCCCTGGCTCTCCATCCCTCCAAAAACGAGCAGTGGAGGAGGAGGCCCCCACCAACGCTTTTCTGCTCACGTGCGCTACTGAAAGCCATTTCCCCAAAACCCCGAAACCCGATGCGCCTTTTCAATCATCCACGGTCGTCGCTCCGGGCCCGCAGTATCGGGGCACGTTTAGCAAGCGCCTATTCATAGGCCCGGTCTATCGCACCTCGTGGATCCAGCCGGTAGAAGTACCTACGCTGGACCTGCGCTCCGAGAAAGGCGGCCTGCGCCCCTTCGGTAAAGGTGGAGGCCGCCAGACCACGGCCCTTAAGCTCATTGCCGCGGACAGTTCAGAGTACGTTTTTCGCTCGGTGGACAAGGACGTGACCAACATCCTGCCGCCTCAGCTGCGCCACTCCATTGCGGCCGACATCCTGCGCGACGTCACGGCCACGGCGCATCCTTACTCGGCCCTGGTGGCCGGCTCATTACTCGACCACACCGACATCCTGCACGCCCGGCCACGGCTGTTTCGCCTGCCCGATAATCAGCAGCTTGGCCCCTACCGCCAGCAGTATGCCGGTCTGCTCGGCACCCTGGAGGACCGGCCCTCAGATGCCAAGCCCAACCTGCCCGGTTTCGGGGGCAGTGAAGAGGTAAAGCGCAGCTTCGGGCTGTTTCGCCAACTCTACAAAGACCACGACAACCAGGTCGATGCCCTGGGCTTGGCCAAAGCCCGGGCCTTTGATATGCTTATTGCCGACTTCGGCAAGCATGAGGACAACTGGAAGTGGGCCGCTTTCAAGCAGCCCGACGGCGGCACCCTGTACCGCCCCATTCCGCGCGACCGCGACCAGGCGTTTACCCAGTGGAACGGCCTGCTCACGTACCTGGCCGACCGCGAGTGGGCCGTGGGCAGCATTGAGGGGTTTGAAGACCACTTCCACGACCTGAAAAGCCTCAACTGGCCCGCCAAGGACCTCGATCGTTTCCTGCTGCAGGGCCTGAGCCGCGAGCAGTGGCAGCAGGCCGCCCGCTACCTGCAAACCCAACTGACGCCGGCCGTCATTGACGAGGCCACTGGCAAGCTGCCCCCGGAAATACAGCCCCTGTCCGGCAACGACATTAACCGCAAGCTCAAGGCCCGTATCCAGGACCTGCCCCAGGCCGTGGACGACTATTACCGGCTGCTGGCCCGGCGCGTGGATGTGCACGGCAGCAACAAGGGGGAGGTATTTCAGGTGGACCGCCTGCCTGCTGGGCAAGTGAGGGTGCAGGTGTTCGACCGGTCCAAAGAAGGCGAAAGCCCCGACGGTCTGGCCCTGTATGACCGCACTTTTAAGCCCGCCGAAACCGAGGAAATCAGCGTCTACGGGTTTGACGGCCGGGACGTGTTCTATGTCCGTGGCGAAGCTTCCAGGAGCATTCTGGTGCGCCTCATTGGTGGGGCGGGCCAGGACCATATGGTAGATGAATCGCGGGTGAAAGGCCTGCGCACCCTGACCAAGGTGTATGACGTGCCCGACACGGACCTGCAGCTGGGTAAAGAAGCTGACAACCGCACCTCGACGCGGTCGAATATCAATGAGTACAATTTTGAAGCCTTCGACTACAACTCATATCAGCCCCGCTTCACGCTGTTTTACAATCGCAACGACGGCTTCGGCGTCAGCGCTGGGGTCAGCTTTCTCCGCCAGGGGTTCCGCAAGCCCGGTTTCAAAAACCTCTACGCCTTCGATATTCAAAGCAGTAGCAACGGCTTGCTGCTACTTACCGGCAGCACCCGTCACCGCTATGCCATCGGCAAAGTCGATGCGGGCGCCGAGGCCAGCTTCGGCAACTACTTTCCCTACTACAACTTCTTCGGCATCGGCAACGATACGGACATCAGCCAGGACCGCTACAACGACAGGTTCTACACTGCCCGCTACCGGGGCTTCACGCTCAACGCCTTTCTGGAGCGCATCTTCCTGCAGCGGAGCACCCTGCGCCTGGGGCCAGCCTTTGAAGACTACACCTCCAACTTTGCCGACAACAGCCTGTTGGGCCTCTCGACCCAGACCCCTCCGCCGGACGCATTCAACCGGCCCAACGCCAGCGCCCAGCAGCTGCTGGGCGTCAAGGGCCTGCTGGACCTGGACTTCCGCGACCGGCCCAGGTTTGCCCGCCGCGGGGTGCGCCTGCAGGCCCGGCACGAAAGCTACCGCCAGCTTCGCGGCCCGCAACGCACGTTTGGCCTCACTCAGGGCTTTACCGAGTACTACGGCACCACGCGCCTCGGGCTGCCCATTACCCTGGTACTGAAGGGCGGCGGGGCCAAAAACTACGGGCCCGTCGACGACATTCCCTTTTACAAGCTTACCTCGCTGGGCCTGCGCGAAAACCTGCGCGGCTACTACCGCAACCGCTTCACCGGCGACGCCAGCCTCTATGTGAATACCGAACTGCGCCTGGCCTTAGGGCAGGTCAAGAACGGCTTTCTGCCGTTTTACTTCGGGGTGTTTGGCTTTTACGATCAGGGGCGGGTATACTACCAAGGCAACTCGCCTGGGGGCTGGCATGCGGGCTACGGCGGCGGCCTCTACCTTGCGCCCGTGGTCGAAACCCTCGCCTTTTCGGTGTCCTACCAGCAGTCATCCGAAAACAGCCTGATTCAGTTTGGCTTGGGCTTTAATATCGATAAGTGATGCCAGGCCTGCCGCTGGGGACCTAATCTGGTCGTGAAGGTAGGCCTGCAAGCTTAGTGGGCTGCTGGCGCAGCTCCACTTGTTGCTCCAGGGCAATGCCTATCATCGCTGCCCTAGACTACACTATTTCCCTGGCCGCCTCACGCCTACTGGCAGCCCTATTCTGTTTGGCAGGCCGCGTGCTGGGGTCGATGACGGAGCCATCCGCCCCCGAGTGCCCGGTACGCGGTGGCCCGCCGGCATGCGTGGCCCAGGTGCGGAGCACCCGGTTGATGATAAGGATAGCAGTCAGAATGCCCGCCATGCTCAGCAACCAAGCTTGATGAAGACTAATCCACGTAAGCATTTTCTTCTGACTAACCCCCTTATCTACTTACCCTAAGCACCGTGCCTGCGCACTACCCTAGGGCATTTCGTGCTTTTTCCCCGCAAGAATGTCGCCAGCTTGCTCGCCGCCCGTGCTCGCGCTACCGCCGGATGGGGCCTGCCTGCCTGGGCCTTATTTGCCGGGTAAGCGCTGGGATTGCAGGCGCACGACTTGGGCCAAGCTCAGCTCGCCCTGCACATAGCGCTGCAGGAAAGCCAGCGTTTCGCGGCTCACTAGCGGCCCGCCGGCCTCCCGGAGGCCACTAATGCGCTCGGCCTCCTGCAGGCGCCCGAGCCACTGCGCTTGCGCGGCCGGGGCCAGGGTGGCGGGGGGAAGGGGAAAATAGACGTTACTCATCACCTAATAGCTACGAAATAGCACCGATAATCACCTGCAGAACAACGACGCCCGGGTTGCCGGCCGGGTGCTTTCTCCTTCTTGGCAAAGCCAGTGCCACGTTGCCCGGAGCACGCTGGGCGGGCTGGTTCTCCTTCCCTCCTCGCTACCCCGCTCCTGCCGGGGTGGCTATGGTGCCGTGCGGGGGCGATCATGGCCCCCGCACGGCACCATAGCGGGGGAATCCACAGCGTGTCGGTACCAGCCGGGGGCGGGCCGTGATGCTGGTGGGCGTAAAGGGCTCCGCGGCTTGCGCGGCTTGCGCCAGCGTATACAGGGCGTAGGCCTGGGCGACGGGGTTGCCCGGCTCGAGGGAGCTTAACTCGGTGCGTAAGGCGCCCTGAAAGGGCTGGTGGAGGAGCATGTACGGGGGGTGGGCAGGAAGAGGGAGGAGGACGGCGGCCCCAAAGCAAGCGTGAAGCCAAAAACTGAATTTTCTGAAGGTCCTGCCCACCCCGTGGGCAGGCTTACCGTAAGGCCCCGTGCACGAAACGCAGCAGCTCCTCCATATCTTGGATGGGGCCCTGGTAATGTACGTCGGGGGTGAACAAGTCGCCGGTGGCAATCTCCACCACATCGGAAGCGTCGGGTAGGTAGAGGCGCACGGTTTTCGCCGGGGTGAGCAGCACATAGAGGTCCCCCTGCGCGTAGCGCGTGCCCTGGGGCAGATAATCCGCATAAATAAAGCCCGCAGCTTCGAGTTCGGAACGCGTCATGGGGACTGACAGGATGAAACACCAGGGAAGAGAAGGAAGGGGCGCTCGTAGATACAACACCTGAATCGACACCCAGGCCGGGACGATGCGGCGTAGGCACACGCGACGAACGTACGGCTTTTTGGGCATTTTCCCGTATGTCGGCCGTAAGCCTTGCGCGGGCGAACGGCTTACTCGAGTTCTGCGGGCGGAGGCGGAGAAAAACCACCCCTACCTCGGCGGAATCGACGGCTCCGAAAGCTATTGGTTTGGCCGTCTTGCCTCCAAGCTGCTACCAAGTTTTTGGCCTTGAGTAAAGGTTGGTACCAAGGTTAAACGGGTGGATTGGCCGGGGCGGGTTTGCGGTGGGCGTGAATGACCACCTTACGATGGCGGAGGTACTTGTAGAGGGTGACCTTGGAGATGCGCAGGCGCTGGGCAATCTCGTTGACGCCGAGCTGCTGCTCGCGGTAGAGCGTTTCGGCGATAATGGCCGTGCGCTCGGCTTCTTCCGAGAGGCCCCGCTGGCGGCCCCCGACCCGGCCCCGCGCCCGGGCCGCGGCCAGCCCGGCGTGGGTACGCTCGCGAATCAGCTCGCGCTCAAACTCCGCGAGCGAAGCGAACAGATTAAACACGAGCCGACCTTGGGCGGAGGTGGTGTTGATGGCGTCGGTCAGGGACACCAGGCCCACGCCCCGCTGCTGCAAGTCGCCGACCACCTGCAGCAGGTGCTTGAGTGAGCGCCCCAAGCGGTCAAGCTTGTAGATATATACGGTATCACCCGGGCGCAGCTGCGTGAGCAGCCGCTCTAACTCGGGGCGGCTGGCGCTGGCCCCGCCGGACACCTTCTCTTGATAGATGGTCTCGCAGCCCGCCTTGGTCAGGGCATCAAGTTGCAGTTCCAGGTTCTGGTCGCGGGTGGAGACGCGGGCGTAGCCGATGTTCATGGGGCAAAGTACAGGGTATCCGTGGCGAAGGTAGTGTTTTCTGTACTTTGATTGCTGAACAAGTTTTCTGAACCAAAGCAGCGGCTTTGGGTTGCCCTTCCTGGTTGGGCCAGCCAGTCGCCAGTTTGTACAGAAATACGTTCGTTTAAATGAACAACTAACCTGCTTTGTGTCGTCCGGAATAAAGTTGATCGATTGTCTCGTCCGTTTCTTTATTGGACCGTTTTCTCGGACGAATAAGTGATTAGTACGCGGGCCGATTTCGACCGCAAGAAGGTTGACAAAAGGTCTAAAATTGTTGTCTCAATAATCTATGATTCAGTATCTTGAAGTAGGCTGACTTCTTGAGACTTGTCTATGATTTGGGGCATCGCGCGGGTATCGACCTAACAGCAACAGTTGCACCTACAGCTCGATGCGTTGCGGGCTTATAGCTGCCATGAGATTGCGAAGGAAAAAGCCCACAGCCCTTAGGCCCGACTCTACGCGAGCTGCTCGACTAGGTCCAGCCCGGCGATACCGTCGTAGTCTAGAAGCCGGATTGGCTGCGTCACTACTTAAAACACTTAGTTGATTTCGTGCTCGGCTTTGAACCGTAGATTCAGTTTTCCCTACAGAATTACTTAGATGCGACCACAGCGAAATACAGGCGGATGTTCAATTTGTTTGCTTTGCTGGCAGAGTTTGAGTGTGACATGATCTACACGCGCATTTAACAGGCCTAGCCGTTACTCGAGCGTGAATACTGCTAAGAGAATCCTAAGAATAATATTCTTATTACTAAACCTTGAATTCAAGAGAAATTTTCAAGCAAGCAGGTTTTATTACTTAATAAAGCCTGCTTGCTTGAATGAGCTATATTAAAGATCAAAGCTTTCGTACCTCATTTTGTCCTTACCATAGATTTTTAACCTCTGGTTTGCAAAGGGATCAATAATGTCATTATAAATCGATTCTATCTCACTTTGTGACATTACTGAAATTTCGGATACTTTTCCCCCGCCTATTGATTGAATTGAAGTGCCAATTCTAAGTCCGTATTTGAGATCATTTGAAATAATCCATCTATCATGAAATGGCGATGTTTGATCGGATTTATTAACACGTATAACTGTCACATTAGGTAATGGATCAGCTGAAATGCTTTTCCAAGCACTAAGAAAAGCAGGTTTATCAATACTCACCTTTCCTTTATTGCCTTCTAAACTAGTCATTACAGTAATGTGTGCATTCGGGCATGATTCTACAATGCCTCTTAGAAAGCGCACATCATTCTCTGAAAAGTAGGAATCAATAATGAATATCTCCTCTGCTTCTGTCTTTGAAACAAATTCATAAACATAGTTAAGAGCAGCATCTCTTTGTCCAGGTTTGACTACAAACGTTTGCTCAGGATCTTTTAAAGAAAAATTGGAAGGCATATAAGATTTTTTTAATGAAAGGTTAGAAACAATATTGTAAGTTAGTTTAGCATTAACCACAGATGAGTCATATATATTTTGAACCAACCCTTTATGTTTAGAAACTGATCCAGTTTTTTTGTATATGTTTTTAAGAAATAATTCAAACACACTAGTAGAATAAGAGAAAGGAATATTAGAAGCGGTCTTTAGTAGTAAGGATGCTTGATCAATCGATTTGGGCATACGCTTACCTGAGTTTAATTGCCCCAAGTTCCGGGAAGCCACTCGTGAAATTTGAAGCCGTGTTTTTAGTTTACTAAAATCGGCATAGTTATCAATCGCATCTTCCTCTTCTTTAATATTATCTAAATGTTTAGAAACTGGGAAAGTCATTTTCTTTCGAGCAGGATCTGTATCCAAAGAAGATATTAATCTCTGGGCTAAACCTTTATCATGCTCGAATGCTATATCGATAAGTCTTCTGTGAGTTGGGAATAACTCTTTATTGTCAATTTTAAAAATTTCGTTATTTATTTCTCTTATTTTATTTAAGAAAAGAGGCTCGTGAATATCCTTTGCAACGTTGAGTGCGTTTTCATATCTATCAAATCTTTCTTTGTTTGATGGAATACGATCTGCAGTTTCAAATGACTTATCGAGTAACGTTTGTCTCATTTTCTTTGCCTTCTCATTACATTGAGACGCTAATTCACTAAGCACGAACGACCTATCAGCTAAGTTGTTTATCTTCTCTGCCCGTTCGTATAAGTTAGTTATAAATTTATTATAATCAGAGTCTTGATATATTATATCAAGATGACCCAATAAAGCTTCACATACTATTAAATACCCTTCATGCTTTATCCCGCCAGTCTTGCTTGGTAACTTCTCTTTTAATAGAGTATGCAGAACTTGTTTTACAGAAGACTTCTGCTCACGAGTAATACATAAAGGATATGTTTTTAAGGTATATGCTATTCTCCTTATCAGCATAAACAATAACGTGTCATCATCAACATACTTTATAAGATTCACAACTTCAGATATCTGCTGATATTTAATCTCACTAAAGCCATTTTCAGATGCATAATTATCTCCTTCATAGACATTATTCATCAATACGTTTGAAATATTTACAATAGCGCTTTCTTTATATAGCTGTGGTAGCTTTTCTAGTAATAGAAGAAAATTCGCTGGTTGAGTTAAATATAAAGCTGATGATGCAGTAAGAATGACTTTATTTAAATACTTTTTATCATTTTTCTCAATACTATATACGTCAATTATAGGCAATATTTTATTAGTTACTATATATTCAGCCTGAGGTTTAGCATTTGCTAAATAAGCTTTAACTGCAAATTCAGACCATATTAATGACTGTTCAAGATTGGAATTTATATTTCCCACCAAGTATCCAATTTCCTCAAAATTTGGATTTAAGCCGTATTTAAAAGCGCCTACACATGCTTCAACAGCAATCATGATGGATTTAATAGTAACTGAAGCATAAGTTATATTATCTACAAATATTAAGGACTCTAGCTCCTTTGATTCGCGATAATACTCCTGAGCAAGATCAGGATCCGTAATTGCAATGTCTGCACATATTTTGTATCCTACATTTACTCTTATCCATGGGTTAGATAATTGCAGCCAACATTTTTTTAGATGTTCCTTTAATTTTTTGATAGGAATATTATAATTTTTCGTTAATCCAGATGAAATTTTTGGCTTGTTTAGTAATACTGCTATAGATTTTACAATCACATAACAACTGAGCTCATCATTTTCAATTTGTTCAATAATATATAGTAACTGTAAAAAGTTGTGCCTGCCATCTATACGGTTATTGTTTTGTTTATAAGCTGACTTAACTATTGACAGCGCAATCTCACCTAACGAGTTTTCGTCCTTTACTTTTCCTATTATTCTTCTAAGGGCTGCAATGTCCCATTCGTTAACTGGCTTAGTTACGTAGCTGTTGATGCAACTTATGAAGCACCAGTTCTGTCGAGACAAAGTGTTTACCCTCTCTATCAATGCAATCGTATATTCTAAATCAACGAGTGCTAAGACCTTTATTATAGGTTCTAATTCTCTAAACTGCTGTGCAGTGTTTAGAATGATGTTATCAAGTTCTTTGCTAAGCCAGTCCTTTATTTCATTTTCTCTAATGATAATTTCATCTTCTTGAAAACCGGATGAGAATAATGATTTTATAAGTGCCCAACATCTCGCAAACGCTTGAGCTCTTATCGTTACATCTTCTAAGCTAAATACAAATTCAATTAATTTGCAAAGTCTTGCGTTAGCATTGGCGTTATTGACGCGAAGCTCGGCTTCAATAAGCAATAACTGTAGCCTAATCCAATCTATGCTCGGAGTATTTATTGTTTGCAGTAAAGCATTTAATCTGTCAATATATGCAACGATGTTGTTTTCATTATTAAGCTTTGGCAAAGGAACCGATAAATCAAATAAAGCCGTTGTGGTAGGTTTATTATTTGAGGAATCTTCTAGTAATAAATCAATTCCAAGATTCATTACTTCAAAAGCATTCGAATTAGTAGGATTTGATTTAATCCAAGACCTAACCATATATAGCCTATCTGAAATACTGTTGAAGCTTAGTATATCTTTCTTTATCTGCAGAGCTGTGATATCACTACTTTGCTTATCGACAGATGCAAAAAAAGCACTTATGAAATCTTCTTCAGTGCGATCACTACTCAAATCGAGTGCAGTAGTATTGTTATCACTTTGCTTGCTTGATATAGCCGATAAGTATGCTAGCAACCACTCAACAGATGGATTTTCTTTTCCTTCTTCGGATGCTCTTTCAATTAGCTTAATCGCAAGAGATGGTAATACTTGGGCAAGGTTTGTTGCAATCTCTAAAAGGTTCTCTTTTATGTAATCTAAATCTATATTGCTTATAGCATTTGTTATCTCTTTAATGATCACTTGGTCGATTTCAACCTTTCTTGCTTTGCATTCCTTAGCATAAATAATTAACATTTTAAACCTGTCTTCCTTTAAGACTGCGCTTGACGTTATAGCTAATGCCTTCTCATTATCTCTTAAAGCAACACACGCTTGTATCTCTGCTTCTCTGGTATCAGCTGTCTGCAATTCTAATAAAATACTTTTATGAAGCGCAAATTTGAATATACTATCGTAAGCTCCAGACATCTTTCCGGAAGCTTTGTATCCAGAGTTGATCAAACTTTTTATTTCGCCAAATGATTTACTATTAGATATTATTTGAGTTAAATTATCTAACGTTAATAAATTGACGACTGGTGCGTAGGCTTTGCTTTTTTCGTAATGACTTGCAAGGTTTATTATAGAGCTATCATCTGCACTTTTCAAATAGTAATTAATCAATAAATCTGAAACTTTATCGGAGTACTTTTTAAGTTTATCTTCAGCAAAAATTTTAAATGAAGAGGAAATATAAGTAACCTCGTCATCCTTAAAATCCAAAAATGAAACTTTAGGTAACCAACCTAATAATAATTTATTTTCTATATTAGTTATTGAAGCAATTTTGTCAACTGAATTGATATTTACATCAAAACAAATTACTGCTAAAGCTAAATATTGCCAATCGTATAAAATATTATTAAGCGACTTTTGCCATTCAATATCAAGTAATCTATTTTTTTCAGTAATATCTTCCTTTAAAAATTGTTCAACAGAAATTCCTTTAGAAAGTATTCTCTTAATATTACTCAATCTCTCAGGG
>NZ_JACSCW010000015.1 GCF_014333585.1 Hymenobacter sp. BT188
ACCGCAACCTGGGCGCGGAACTGCGCCTGCTCCAGGACGTGGACCTGCTGGGCCGTACCCACACGCTGGCCACGGGCCTGCGGGCCTACCGCGCTACCACCGGGCGCCGGCAGCGGGGTACCGGCACCACGGGCGCGGACTATGACCTGACGCTCACGGGCGACGGCCGCTTCACCAACGAATTTGACTTTACCACCACCAATGCCGCCGCCTTTGCTGAGCTGCTGCTACACGCCGGTTCCCGCCTGAGCTTCACGCCGGGCGTGCGCTACGACTACCTGCGCAACACCGGCACCGGCTACCTGGGGCGCGCTGCCAACGGCAGCGAAAACCGCATTGCTGATCAGTCCAGCCAGCGCAATGTGCTGCTTTACGGCCTGGGCAGCGAGTTTCAGGTGTCGCCCACGACCAACCTGTATGCCAACTATTCGCGCGCTTTCCGGCCCGTGCTCTTCGGCGATTTGGTGCCCCCGGCCACCGCGGACGTCATCGATCCCAACCTGAAGGATGCGCGCGGCTATACTGCCGAGATCGGCTACCGCGGCAACTATAAGAACTGGGTGCGCTTCGACGTAGGTTACTTCTTTCTCAACTACGAAGACCGCATTGGCACCGTGCGGCGGCCCGTGCCGGGCGGCACTGTGGGCCAGACCCAACAGTTCCGCACCAACCTGGGCCGCACCCAAACGCACGGCCTGGAAGCCTACGCCGAGCTGGACTTGATTCATTCGATTACGGGCAACTTCAACTTGCCCCACCTGGACCTGTTTGCCGCGCTCAGCCTGCTCGACGCCCGGTATGGTAACCTGCCCGTGACCACGCTCACCGGCACGGGCGCCAGCACCCAGATTGTGGAAAGCAATCTGGAAGGAAAGTACGTGGAAAATGCCCCCCGCCAGACCCTGCGCACGGGCCTCACCTTCGCCCACCAGGGCTTGTCGGTGACGGGGCAGTTCAGTTACGTGGGCAAAGTGTACGCCGATGCTAGTAACACGGAGGAGCCGACGGCCAATGCCCAGACCGGGGCCATCCCGGCTTACCAGGTCGCCGACTTCTCCGCTACCTGGAAGCTGGGTCAGGAGGGCCGCTACCGGCTCAGCGGTGGGGTCAACAACGTGTTCGATGCCCGCTACTTTACCCGCCGGGCCGGCGGCTACCCCGGCCCCGGCATCCTGCCCGCCGATGGCCGCACCTGGTTTGCCGGCCTCGGCCTGACGCTGTAGCCGTGCGGGCGAACAGCGCAATTAAGCCAGACGAGGTGGGGTGAGGCTGAATCCGCGGGGGGTAGGAAATGGCCTGGGATGGGACCGCACGGGAGAGCCTACCCAGAAGCTGCCAGATAGCGGTGATGCCCTTTTGTTGAACAACATTTATGGATGCCCTGCCTACTTACTTACCCAGAAAACGCTTATTCCTGTCTGGGAACCTTTGCCAGAGCAAGACAATCAAAGCGTTAGCCGCCGTCCTCTAGCGGTTTTTGGGACGACATAAGAACGAGGCTGCCTACCTCAGGAGCTAAACAGAACAGAGGACCAGCGCCCCCCGCTGGTCCTCTGTTCTGTTTAGTAGACCGGCAAGGAGTAAAATCGCCAACGAACGAATTTGCCCTTAGTTAGGGGCGTTGCCCTTGGCGGCGACATGCCCGCGAAAGAGCAGGATATCTTTGTCGAAGAGGTAAATGCCGCTTTTGTCGTCGCCCACCAGTTCGAGCTTGTCGTTTAGCGTGCGGGCCAGGGCTTCCTCCTCCAACTGCTCCGAGACGTACCACTGCAAGAAGTTATGGGTGGCGAAGTCGCGCTCCTGCAGCGTGAGGCCCACCAACTCGTTGATGCTGGCCGAGACGGCGATTTCGTGCTGTAAAAAGTCCTGAAAGACCCGCTGCAGGGATTGGAAGGTAATGACGGGTTGGGCCAGGGCGGGCACGATGGCAAAGCCACCCCGTTCATTGACGTAGCGGATGAGCTTGAGCATGTGCACCCGCTCCTCCTGGCTTTGCTGGTAAAAGAAGGTGGTCACCCCGTCCAGACCGGGCTGAATTTCGGCCCAGGAGGCCATGGCCAAGTAGGCCTGGGACGATTGCGCTTCCATGGCAATCTGTTGGTTGAGCGCGTCTTTGATAGGGGCAGGGAGCATGGTCAGGCGGAGGAAGAAGACGATGAAGGGGGTCCTACGGGCGGGTCACGAGCCGCCTTTTTATCCCTACGTAATTCGCGCTCAAAGGGCTTCGGGCCTGGTCCAGCGCAACTCCTACCCCACTATTAGGCCTGATCATATGTACGACGATGGTCGGGCGACGTCCTGCTGGATTTGGTTGCCCTAACCCATGAACTATACGTCCTTCGTCTGCCCATCCTTCTTAAACCACCCCCTTCCGCGTTTACTACCCCTTGTTCCACGCGGCCTTCGCCGAGCGTCGCGCATTCGAAAAATTACTCTGGCAGCAACTCCTCGGAAAGACACAGTTTAGCAAACCCGAAACAAATTTTTAGATTAGTCTAAAAATAATTGATAGCTTTGGGAGTATCTCGGCCGAACCCCTGCCTGATACCCTCTTTAGCGTATGCGCCAGACCCGTTCTCTCTTGATTTGGCTGGCCCCAGCCCTCGCGCTGCTGTCTTCCTGCGAAACCCTGATGACCGGCCCCCCACCCGAGGACTCCCTCCTCGACGGCCCGGTGGCGGGCCTCACCACCGAGCAGTCGGGGCAGTTTTTGCGCGGCGACGTAGCCTTCAACGATGAGGTGTTTACCAGTGCCAACGGCCTGGGGCCGCTGTTCGTGAGCAACAGCTGCGGCAGCTGCCACGCCGGCGACGGCAAGGGCCACCCTGCTACCACGCTCACCCGCTTCGGGCAGGTGGACAGCACGGGCAATCCCTTCGCCGGGCGCCAGGGCCCCCAGCTCCAGCACCGCGCCTTGCCCGGCTTAATGCCCGAGGTGCTGCCGGCCGGCGTGGTCCACAGCCGCTTTACCCCCCCGGCTAACACCGGCCTGGGCTTCCTCGACGCCGTGCCCGACGACGCCCTGCTGGCCCTGGCCGATCCCAACGACCGCGACGGCGACGGCATCAGCGGCCGGCCCAACTGGATAACCGTGCCCGACTACGCCACCCTGCGGCCGGACGCCCGGCCCCGGGCGGGCAAGTACATCGGCCGCTTCGGCAAAAAAGCCGCCGCCTACGATTTGCTGCACCAAACGGCCTCGGCCTACAACCAGGACATGGGGGTCATCTCCTTTTTTGAAGACCGCGACCCGAACACTCACAACGTGCTCGACCCGGAGGTGAGCAACCAGAAAGTGCAGGACGTAGTGGCCTACCTCAAGTTCCTGAAAGCCCCCCAGCCCCGAGAAACCGAGCAGGCAGCCGTGCTAGCCGGTGAGCAGCTGTTTGTGCAGGTGGGCTGCGGCAAGTGCCACACGCCCGAGCTGCGCACCGGCGACTCCCCGGTAGCGGCCCTGGCTAACCGGCCCGTGCGGGCCTACACCGATCTGTTGCTGCACGACATGGGTCCCGGCCTTAACGACGGCTATACCGAAGGCAGCGCCCAGCCGGCCGAGTGGCGCACCCCGCCGCTCTGGGGCCTGGGTCTCTCACCCAACTCGCAGGGAGGCAGCTATTTCCTCTTGCACGACGGCCGTGCCCGCAGCATCGAAGCCGCCATCGCGCAGCACGGCGGTGAGGCCACGGGCAGCCGCGACCGGCACGACCGGCTCAGCGCCGCCGAGCAGCGCCAGCTGGTAGACTTTCTGAAAAGCTTGTAATCGGGCTCCCTTAACTATCACCATCCTTATGAATCGTCGGCAATTTATTGGACGCGGCTGCGGGGCCTGCCTCGGGGCGGTGGCCCTGGGCACCGGGCTAAGCGGCTGCGCTACCACCCGCTACGCGGCCACCACGCTCACCGCGGACGGCGTCCGGGTGGCCCTGCGCGAGTTTGTCATTGAGGGCAGCTCGCCGGTGGCGTACCGCCCCTTCGTGGTGGTGCGCGATGAGGCCCTGCGCTTTCCTATCTGCGTGTTCCGCTTCGGCGAGACCGATTACTCGGCCCTGTGGATGCAGTGCGCCCACCAGGGAGCCGAGCTGCAGGCCAGCGGAACGGCCCTGCAGTGCCCGGCCCACGGCAGCGAGTTCGACAGCCGCGGCCAGGTCACCAACGGGCCGGCCGCCGCGCCGCTGCGCAGCTTTCCGGTCCGCGTGGCCGGCACTGACTTATTCCTGGACTTACGGGCCGCGTCATGAAGAAGCTCCTGACCCTGTTGCTGCTGGCCGTGACGGGCCCGGCCCTGGCGCAAATTGACCCTACGCTGCTGCGCGACCCCGGGCTGCTGCGCCGCGTGCCCACTGACACCACGGGTCGGCCCCAGCTCAATATGGACGCCGTCTACAACCGCCCGTTTCTGCAGGCCGGGCGCCTGCCCGTGGCCCTGGGCGGCTACGTGGAAGCAAACTATCAGAACGGCCGCACGGACGGCATCGGCGAGGGCCACCAGTTTCAGATGCGGCGCGTAACCCTGTTCGTGTCCTCGGCCATCAGCAAGCGGGTCAAGTTTCTGACTGAAATTGAGTTCGAGGACGGCACCAAGGAAATCAACATTGAGTTCGCCTCCGTCGACTTTGAGTTCAGCCCCCTGCTCAACGTGCGCGGCGGCATCGTGATGAACCCCATCGGGGCCTTCAACCAGAACCACGATGGCCCGAAGTGGGAGTTCGTGGATCGGCCGATTGCGGCCACCCAGCTGCTGCCCGCCACCTGGAGCAACGTGGGGGCCGGCTTCTTCGGCAAAAAGTACACTGACCGCTGGGTGTTTGCCTACGAAGCCTACCTGACCAACGGCTTCGACAACTCAGTCGTCGACAACGCCGAGAGCCGCACTTTTTTGCCGGCCAGCAAGGCCAACCCCGACCGCTTCGAGGAAAACTTCAACGGGCAGCTGCTGACCACCGCCAAGGTGGCTTTGCGGCGGCAGAAGGTGGGCGAGCTGGGGCTCTCGCACATGGGTCAGGTCTACAACAAGTTCGAGGATGACGGCCTGGTGCTGGATCAGAAGCGCCGGCTCGACGTGTGGGCCGTGGACGCCAACACCACCCTGCCCGGCTCCGGCACGGCCCTGACCGGGGAGTGGGCCTGGGTGCGGGTAAACGTGCCCGACAACTACGCCCCACAGTACGGGGGCCGCCAAATTGGCGGCTTCCTGGACCTGGTGCAGCCCGTGCGCAAGGGCCGGGTGTTCGGCTACGAACACGCGGTGCTCAATGCCGGCCTGCGCTTAGAATACGTGGACTGGAACCGGAACCGGTTCACGGAAACCGGCGGGGCCATCGGCGACGAGACCTGGGCCCTGGTGCCGGCCCTGAGTTGGCGGTCCTCCCCCTTGACGGTGGTGCGCCTGAACTACCGCCAGCAGTGGGCCCGCGACTTTCTGGGCAACCCCTCGGTTCGGTCGGCCACCGTGCAGTTGGGACTATCTTCTTATTTCTAATTCGGAACCGTCGCGGGGCCCGCGTCCATACAAGTACAATGTATGCATTAGTGTGAACGCTTACTTTACCATCCGTAAGTCTACCTGTCGTTGGCCACACGGTCTGGCCCAGACAATCTGGTGCGACTACTAACCAAACCTTATCGGGCTGGCACACGTGTTAATTACGACCAGCCGTTACTGATGCATGCCCTTTCCAACCTTTTTTTGCTAGCGGCCGCGCTGGTCTTGCCGGCGCTGGCGGTGCCCTTGTTGCTGGCCGGGGCGCCCGCGGGCGAACCAAGCCGGCCTTCCTCGGTTGAAGCTGACGTGCGGCAAACCCTGCTCGCGTATCGCCACGCTCGCCAAGTCGGCGACTCCGCGGCCGCCCTCGTGGCGTTTACCCTCTCAGCCTGGACGGTAGACCGGGCGGAACGCCCCGGGCACGCCCGCTTTGTGCGGCTGGCCGGCTGCCGCGGCTGGTGCCGCCCCGCCCTACCCCTGCAGGACTACCGGGTAAGGGTCCTGACCGATTCAACCCGCTCGCTGGCCGTGGAAACGTATTGCCTGTCCGAGCCTGTTTCTGCGGCAGCGCGGCGCCAGGTGCGGCGCTGCTACACGGCGGTCTCCGTGCTTACCTGCCAGCAAGGCCAGTGGCTGATTGATTCGCAAACCTTGTCCGGGCAGTTGCCAGATTAACCCCTGGTTGTATCCTTATTGGTGCGCATTTCGTAGGTTTGCACCATCCCGTCTTGCTTGCATGCGATTCCTCTCCATCTTTTTTGCCTGTTACCTAGCTGTGTTGGCTTGTCTGCCGTGCGTAGACCGGGAGCCAGTGCGCGCGGATAGCCTGCAGACGTTGGTCACCGCGGCCTCTCAGCAGGAGGCAGGTTCGCATGCGGGATTGGATTGGTGCACCCCCATGTGTCAGTGTCAGTGCTGCGCGAGTACCTCGCTGCCGCTTGCCCTGGGTGTTCCCTTGGTCGTGCAGCCCCGGACGTATTACGCGCCCAGTCGCTTTGCCCGGCTAGCGCCCCCCGGCCCCCGGCACCTGCCGGGCACCATCTGGCAGCCTCCGCAAGCCTAGTTTCCTCTTTCTTCCGGTCCCTTCTGGGAACGGGTGCCCTGTGGTGCCCGCTCCCCGTGACGCGTGCACCCGTTTCGCGGTGCTCGGACCCTGCCGTCGTTGAGCCTTCCGGTGCTCCGGCCGCCCTAAGTCAGGATTTCTAGCCTTTTTCCCCAGCCAGCATGTTTGACCGGCTCATTCATTTTTCCATCCACAATAAGCTCATCATTGGGATACTGACCCTGGCGCTCATCGCCTGGGGCGGCTACTCCCTGAGCCGGCTGCCGATTGATGCGGTGCCGGATATTACCACCAACCAGGTCGTCGTCTACACCGTGGCCCCTTCCCTGGCCGCTAGCGACATTGAGCGGCTGGTGTCCTTTCCCATCGAGCAAAGCCTGGCCACCATCCCGGACCGTGAGGAGGTGCGCTCCTTCTCCCGCTTTGGCCTCTCGGTGGTCACCATCGTCTTCGAGGACGGGGTCGACATCTACTGGGCCCGCCAGCAGGTGGCCGAGCGCCTGCGCGAAGCCGAAAGTCAGATCCCCGCAGGCATCGGCCGGCCCGAGCTGGCCCCGGTCACCACCGGCCTGGGCGAAATCTACCAATACCTGGTGCGGGCCAAGCCCGGCTACGAAAAGAAGTACGGTGCGCGCGAGCTGCGCACGATTCAGGACTGGATTGTGCGGCGCCAGCTGCTGGGCACGCCCGGCGTGGCCGACGTGGCCAGCTTCGGGGGGCTGCTCAAGCAGTACGAAATTGCCCTGGACCCCACGCGCCTGCGCTCCCTGAACGTGACCATCGAGCAGGTACACCAGGCCGTGGCCGCCAACAACCAGAACGCCGGCGGCGCCTACCTCGACCAGAAGCCCACGGCCTACTTTATCCGCACCGAAGGCCTGGCCGAGAACGCGGCCGACCTGGGTAACATCGTCGTGCGCAACACCCAGGGCGGCCTGCCCGTGCTGGTGCGCGACGTGGCCGACGTGCGCCTGGGCTCGGCCGTGCGCTACGGGGCCATGACCCGCAACGGGGAAGGCGAAGTCACCGGCGGCATTGTGCTCATGCTCAAGGGCGCCAACGCTAACGACGTCATTAAAGATGTGAAAGCGCGCATGGCCACGGTGGAGAAATCCTTGCCCGAGGGCGTGGCCATCGACGTGTATCTGGACCGCTCCGAGCTGGTGGGCCGGGCCATCGGCACCGTGAAAACCAATTTGATTGAGGGGGCCCTGATCGTGCTCTTCGTGCTCATCCTGTTCCTGGGCAACTGGCGGGCGGGCTTAGTCGTAGCCTCCGTCATTCCGCTGGCCATGCTCTTTGCCATTGCCATGATGCAGCTCTTCGGCGTGTCGGGCAACCTGCTCTCGCTCGGCGCCATCGACTTCGGGCTGGTCGTGGACGGGGCCGTCATCATCGTCGAAGCCATCGTGCACCGCCTGCACGGCGGGCAGCTGCAGGTGCCGGGTAACCGCCTGAGCAGCGACCAGATGAACGAGGAAACCTATACGGCCGCCGCCAAAATCCGCTCCTCGGCCGCCTTTGGCGAAATCATTATTCTCATCGTGTATTTGCCCCTGCTGGCGCTCGTCGGCATCGAGGGCAAGATGTTCCGGCCCATGGCCCAGACTGTGGCCTTCGCCATTATCGGCGCCTTTATCCTCTCGCTCACTTACGTGCCCATGATGGCGGCGCTGGCCCTTAGTCGCAACACCGCGCACCAACCGAACTTCTCGGACCGGATGATGCGCTGGCTCGAAGCCCGTTACCGCCCCCTGCTCGAGTGGGCCCTGCGCCGCAAGGCCGTGGTGCTCACGGCCGCCGTGGCTCTGTTTGCGGGATCCCTGCTGCTGTTCCGCACCCTGGGAGGCGAGTTTATTCCCCAGCTATCGGAAGGGGATTTTGCTGTGGAAATGCGTACGCTCACGGGCTCCTCGCTGAGCTACACCGTGGATAAAAGCCTGCAGGCGGGCGCCATTCTCAAAGAGCAGTTCCCCGAAGTCCAGGAGGTAGTCGCCAAAATTGGGGCCGCCGAGATTCCCACCGACCCCATGCCGGTGGAAGCGGCCGACGTGATGGTGATTCTGGAAAAAGACCCGGACAAGTGGACCTCCGCGGGCAACCGCGAGGAGCTGGCCGAAAAGATGGCCGAAGCGCTGAGCGTCATCCCGGGCGTCACCTTCGGCTTTCAGCAGCCCATTCAGATGCGTTTCAACGAATTGATTTCGGGGGCCAAGCAAGACGTGGTGCTCAAAATCTACGGCGAGGATCTGCAACAGCTGGCCTCCTACGCCGAGCAGGCTGCCCGCCTGGTGCGCCGGGTCGAAGGGGCCGAGGACGTGTACGTGGAGCAGGTCACGGGCCTGCCCCAGATTGTGGTCAAGCTGGACCGCAATCGCCTGGCCCGCTTCGGCCTGAATGCCGACGACGTGAACCGCACGGTGCAGACCGCCTTTGCCGGGCAGACCGCCGGCCTGCTCTTTGAGCAGGAACGCCGCTTCGACGTGGTGCTGCGCCTGGCTCCCGAGCTGCGTCAGAACATCAGCCAGGTGCGCCAATTGCTCATCGCCACCCCGGCGGGCGAGCAGGTTCCCCTGGAGCAGGTGGCCACGGTGGACCTGCAGGAGGGCCCCAACCAGATTCAGCGCGATGATGCCAAGCGCCGCATCTCCGTGGCCTTCAACGTGCGGGGCCGCGACGTGGAGAGTGTGGTCACGGAGTTACAGGGCCGGGTGGAGCAGCAAATCAAGTTCGCGCCCGGCTACTACACCACCTACGGCGGCCAGTTTGAGAACCTGCGCGAGGCCACCGAGCGGCTGAGCATCGCCGTGCCCGTGGCCCTGGGGCTCATTTTTACCCTGCTGTTCTTCACCTTTGGCTCCCTCAAGCAGTCAGTGCTCATCTTCACTGCCATTCCGCTCTCGGCCATCGGCGGGGTGCTAGCGTTGTGGCTGCGGGGCATGCCCTTTAGCATCTCGGCCGGCGTGGGATTCATTGCCCTGTTCGGCGTGGCCGTACTCAACGGCATCGTGCTCATTGGTTACTTTAATCAACTCAAGGACGAAGGCCACAGCGACCTTTACCAGCGCATTCTGGAAGGCACCCAGGTGCGTTTGCGGCCCGTGCTGATGACGGCTACTGTCGCCTCGCTGGGCTTCCTGCCCATGGCCCTGTCGCAGTCGGCGGGCGCGGAAGTGCAGCGCCCCCTAGCCACGGTAGTCATCGGGGGATTGGTTACGGCCACCCTGCTCACCCTGCTCGTGTTGCCCGTACTGTATGCTCTGTCCGAGCGCCAGTCGAAACCAAAGGGAGAAGAAAAGCGACACGCTACGGCCACTATCCCCGTGTCGGTGGTGCTGCTCGTGCTGGGTAGTTTGCTCACCGCGGCGCCCGCCCGGGCCCAAGGGCCGCTGACCGCCAACCAGGCGGTGGGCCAGGCCCTGCAGGCCAACGGCACGGTGCAGGCCGCCCAACGTTCCCTGGAAGCCCAGCAGGCCCTGCGCCGCACGGCTTTTGACGTGGGTCGCACCACCCTCCTGGGCAACTACGGGCAGGTGAACTCCCCGCTCGCCGACAACGTGCTCAGCATCGGTCAGTCGCTGGCCCTGCCGGGCTACTACAAGGCCCAGGCGGGCCTGAGCCAGGCGCAGATTGCCACCCGCGAGCAGCAGCTCCGGCAGGTACAGGCCCAGCTGCGCCGGCAAGTGCGGCTGACCTACGAGCAGGCCGTGCACGCCCGGCACCGCCTGCGCACCTTGCGCGGGCAGGACAGCATCTATACCGAGTTCTTGCGCGCCGCGAACCTGCGGTTTAAAACCGGGGAAGTAAACCGGCTGGAGCCGGCTAACGCCCTCATCCAGCAGGGGGAAACCCAAAACCTGCTGGCCCAAGTCCAGGCGGACCTGGTGGTGGCCCAGCGGCAGCTCCAGGCCCTGCTGCAAGCTCCCCAACCCGTGGCCGTGGCGGACAGCACGCTGCAGCGCCTCGCGGCCCCGGTAGCCTCGCCTGACTCCGCCCAGCTAACCGCCACGCCCCAGGCGCTGGCGCTGCGGCAGCAGCTGGCCGAGCGCCGGGCCGAAACCCGGGTGGAACGGGCCCAGGGCTTGCCCCAGGTAAACGTGGGCTACACCAACCAGACCTTGCGCGGCACCTACGAGGTGGACGGGCGCCCCCAGACCTACGGGACCGGCGACCGGTTCCAGAGCGTGCAGGCCGGCGTAGCCATCCCCCTGCTGCGCGGGGCCCAGAAGGCCCGGGTGCAGGCCGCCCAGCTGCAGGAGCAGGTGGCCACGGCCCAGTACCAGCGCTACCAAGCCGAGGCCGCGGCCCAGCTCGACGAGCTGCGCGTGCGCCTGCAGGAGCAGCAGCGGCGGGTGCAGTTTTACGAGCAGACGGGCTTGCCCCAGGCCACGACCATCGTGCGCCTGAGCCAGCTCTCTTACAAGGCCGGCGAAACCACCTACTCCGAACTACTCCTTAACCTGGAGCGCGCGCTGAGCGTGCGCACGGCCTATCTCGACGCCGTGCTTGAGCACAACCAAACTGTTATCGACCTGGACTACCTGCTCGGCACGGCGGTCCAGTAACCCTTCTCTCGACTTACTACTCATGAAGAACCTAGCATCCCTAGCGCTGTTGCTGGCCCTGACCTTGGTCGGCTGCAGCAAGGAAAACGAAACCGCCGACGCGGACCACGCCGAGGCCACCACCGCGGCCGGGGGTCATGCCGGGGAGGAAGGCGGGGAGGAAGCCCACGAGGGCGAGGAAGCCGCCGATGTGGTGACCCTTACCGCCGCCGAGCAACAGGCCGGCGGGCTGAAAACCGGCCCCCTGGCTTCCCGCCCTATGGGCACGGGCCTGGCCGTGACCGGCACGCTGGACGTGCCCCCGGAAAGCGCCGTGTCTATCACGGCTCCATTGGGCGGCTTCGTGGACCATACGGAACTACTGCAGGGCGCCCGGGTGCGCAAGGGCGAGGTGCTGGCCACCATCCGCAACCCCGAGTTTGTAACCCTGCAGCAGGACTACCTGGAAACCCGCGCCCGCCTGGAGTATGCCCGCACCGAGCTGGCCCGCCAGAAGGAGCTTTACGAGCAGGAAGTGGCCCCGCAGAAAAACTACCAGCGGGCCCAAGCCGACTACAACGCCCTGCAGGTCCAAACCAATGCCCAGGCGGCCCGGCTGCGGCTGGCTGGCCTGCCGGTAGGCGGAAAGATAGTCACCACGGCTAGCATCCGCGCCCCGCGGGCGGGCTTCGTGCGGGCCGTCAACGTGACGGTGGGCCAAGCCGTGACGGCCACCGATGCCCTGTTTGAAATTGTGGACCCCGAGCACCTGCACGTGGAGCTCACCGTGTTTGAGCGCGACGTAGCCCGGGTGCAGAACGGGCAGCTCATTCGCTTTACCCTGGCCAGCGACTCCACCGGTACCCGCCGCGAGCGCACGGCCCGGGTATACCTGGTGGGCAAAGCCATCGGCGCGGACCGCACCGTGCGCGTGCACGGCCACCTGGACGAGGAAAACGACCCGGCCCTGCTGCCCGGCCTCTACGTGCGGGCCCTGATTGAAACCGGCCGCAGCCAGGCCCCCACCCTGCCGGACGCGGCCCTGGTGCGCTTTGAGAGCCAGAACTACGTTTTTGCCGTGGAAGCCGCCGGGCGCTACCGCCTGGTGCCCGTGACGCTGAGCCGCAGCGAGGACGGCTATACCGAAGTTATCCTGCCCGAGACCGTGGCAGCCACCACCACTTTCGTCACGGACGGCGCCTACTCGCTGCTGGCCAAGCTGAAAAACGCCGAGGAGGAAGGCGAGGGCCATTGAGGCCTTCGCCCGCTTCCTCCAGCATTCCACCTTCTTCCCGGAACCATGCAGTACCTACAACCCTTGGCCGCCTTTATTCTGGCGGGACTCTGCGAAATCGGCGGGGGCTACCTGGTCTGGCAGTGGCTCAAGGCCGACCGACCCGGGTGGATGGGGCTCCTAGGCGCCATCCTGCTGGTGCTGTATGGCTGGGTGGCGACGTGGCAACCCACTGCCTTCGGCAAAACCTACGCCGTCTACGGGGGCATTTTCGTGGTTATGTCCATTGCCTGGGGGTGGTACTTCGATGGTTACCGGCCCGACCGATTCGACTTGCTGGGCGGGTCGATCGTGCTGCTCGGCATTGGCATCATGCTCTTCTGGCCCCGGTCCTAATTCCTTACTTGGCAATAGCTTAACCCCAGCGCTTTGCGGCTCGCTACAATGCAAAAGCGGTGGCTCCTCGCTACTCACATCCGTTCCATCGTATGGCTCATCCCCTCGAAGATACCCTGATCGCCAAGCAGATAACGCCCACGGCCATGCGCCTGCTGGTGCTCGACGTGCTGGTCCAGCACCCAGCGGCGCTAAGCCTAACCGACGTTGAGGCTTTGCTCCAGCCCGCCGACCGCATCACCGTGCACCGCACGCTGAAAACCTTCACCGACAAGGGCCTGGTGCACCGCATCGAGGACGGCAGCGGCGCCGTCAAGTTTGCGCTCTGCGAACCCAGCTGTACGCCTGAGCACCACCAGGACTTGCACGTGCATTTCTTCTGCACCCGCTGCCGGGAAACGGCCTGCCTGCCCACGGTGGCCGTGCCGGTCATTGCCCTGCCCGGCGCCTACCAGGTGCAGGAAACCAGCCTGGTGATGAAGGGCCTGTGCGCCCGCTGCGCGGACGCTACTTTACCCCCCGCCTAAACAATGCAATAGCATTGCATCGCCCCTAGCCCGAGGTTTGTCCTCGTAACCGGCGGTGCGCTTTTCCTGACCCCGCTTCCCATGTTTGAACTACTCACCGGTGCCTTTGTGCTGAGTCTACTCCACGCCGCCATTCCCAACCACTGGGCGCCCGTGCTGGCCGTAGCGCGGGCCGAAGGCTGGCCCCTGCGACGGGCGGTGGGGGTGACGCTGGTGGCCGGCCTCGCGCACGTGCTCAGCACCGTAGGCATCGGGCTGGCCCTGGGTTTGCTGGGTTGGCGCCTCTCGGCTCGCTTCGAGCAGTTTGCCGGCGGGGTAGCGCCGCTGCTGCTCATTGCCATTGGCCTGCTCTACGCCTTTTCCGGGCCCGGTCATACCCACCCTGACCTGCGGCCGCTCAGCCGGCGCCCGCCCCGCCGACGCGTGGTGCTAGGGCTGGCCGCGACGATGTTCCTGGCCCCGTGCCTGGAGATTCAGACCTTCTTTTTAGCTGCCGGCACCCACGGCCCGGCGGCCCTGGCCCTGCTTATGAGCGTGTACCTACTGGCTTCCGTGTCGGCTATGTGCGCCCTGGTGGCGCTGGCCCACCGCAGCCTGCAGGGCCTCAACGTCGACGGACTGGCCCGGCACGAACGGCAGCTGACGGGCGCGGTGCTCGTGCTGGTGGGCGTGGCCAGCTTTTTCGTGGACTGGTAGCCGCCGGCTGGCCGCTCCTGTATTTTTTTAACCAGACGCTTCTTTTCCTATGCCTGACCCAACCTCCTCCAACACCGACGAAGAGCTCAACACTGCCAAGCAGGTGCAGCTCGAAAACGTGGGCGCCCTCACCCGCGAGCAGCTCACGCCCGACGCGGCCGCCAATCCCGAAGGCCACGACGTGCCCGGTCACGACCACACGGGCCACAACCACCCCGTTGGTAAAAAGGTCGTCGACCTGGGTGGTCAGGCCACCGAGGCGCACGCCGGCCACGACCACGGCGATGGGGACCACGACCACGGCCCGGCCAGTGCCAACCCCTACCTGTGGCCCGGGGTGAGTTTGGCCCTGCTGCTGGGCGGCCTGGCCATGGACTATTTCGACGTGGCCTGGTTTGCTGACTACGTGCGCCTGGGCTGGTATGGCGTGGCCTTCCTGCTCGTGGGCTGGAAGGTTATCCGCTCGGCCCTGCAGAGCATCCCCTCGGGCAACATCTTCAACGAGTTTCTGCTCATGAGCCTGGCCACGCTCGGGGCCTTTGCCATCGGCGAGTACCCGGAAGGCGTGGCCGTGATGCTATTCTACACTGTGGGCGAGCTGTTTCAGGACGCGGCCGTGAACCGGGCCAAGCGCAGCATCCGAGCCCTGCTCGAAATCCAGGCCACCGAAGTCACCGTCATCCGCAACGGGCAAACGGTGGTCCTGGACCCCAAGCAGGTCGTGGTGGGGGATACCATCGAGGTCAAGCCCGGCGAGAAAGTAGCCCTGGACGGCACGCTGGCCAAAGGCCCGGCTTCGTTCAACACGGCGGCACTTACGGGGGAATCGGTGCCGCAGACCAAGCAGGCCGGCGAAGTGGTACTGGCCGGCATGGTCAACCTGGAGTCGCTGATTCAGGTGGCGGTTACGGCAAGTTATAAAGACACCAAGCTGGCCAAGATTCTGGCCATGGTGCAGGACGCGGTGGGGCGCAAGGCCAAAACCCAGCAGTTCATCACCAAGTTCGCCAAGGTCTACACGCCCATCGTGGTGGCCCTGGCCGTGCTGCTCATCGTGGTGCCCTACTTCGTGGTGGATGATTACGTGTTTCGCATCTGGCTCTACCGGGCCCTGGTGTTTCTGGTGATTTCCTGCCCCTGCGCGCTGGTCATCAGCATTCCGCTGGGCTACTTCGGCGGCATCGGGGCGGCGTCCAAAAACGGCATCCTGTTCAAGGGCTCCAACTTCCTGGATTTAATGCGCGAGCTCGACACGGTGGTCATGGACAAGACCGGCACGCTCACCCAGGGCGTGTTTGCCGTGCAGCAGGTGCAGCCAGCGGCCGGCCTCGACGCCCCGCAGCTGCTGCGCCTGGTGGGCGCGCTGGAAACCAAATCGACCCACCCCATCGCCAAGGCCGTGGTGCTCCACGTGGGCGCCGCCACGGCCGGGGTACCCGTCGAAAACGTGGAGGAAATCAGTGGCCACGGCATGCGCGGTCGGGTTGACGGGCGCGACGTGCTCGCGGGCAACACCAAGCTGCTCACCAAGTTTGGCGTGGCCTACCCGGCTGAAGTCGACCAAATCGTTGACAGCATCGTGGTAGCGGCCGTAGACGGGAAGTACGCCGGCTACCTGACCGTAGCCGACGCGCCCAAGGAAGATGCCGTCCGCACGGTGCAGGAGCTGCGGGCCGATGGCATCACCAAAATCGTGATGCTCTCCGGCGACAAGGACAGCATTACGCAGCGGGTGGCCAAGGAACTCGGCATTGACGAGGCCCACGGCGGGCTGCTGCCCGAAGACAAAGCCCACTACGTGCAGCAGTACAAGGATGCGGGCCGCAAGCTGGCCTTCGTGGGCGATGGGGTCAACGATGCGCCGGTGGTGGCCCTGGCCGACGTGGGCATTGCCATGGGGGGTCTGGGTTCGGACGCCACCATCGAAACGGCAGACGTCGTGATTCAAACCGACCACCCCAGCAAGATTGCCACCGCCCGGCGCATCGCCCGCGCCACCCACTCGGTGGTGTGGCAGAACATCTGGCTGGCCTTTGTTGTCAAGGGCATCGTGCTGGCCCTGGGCGCCGGGGGCCTGGCCACCATGTGGGAAGCGGTGTTTGCCGACGTGGGCGTGGCCCTGCTGGCTATTCTTAACGCCGTACGCATCCAGCGCATGGACTACGCCACGCCCGGGGTGGTAGCTAGTGGTCCGCCCGCGCTGGCTCCGCCCCCCGCCGCCGCGCCCTCGGTTATTGAGAAAATGCCCGCGGAGCTGCGGCAGGGCCCCCACCACCATAATGACTCGACTTTATGAGTGGCGCCCACGGGATGAGCGGCAGCGCCGCCGGGCGCAATAAGCGCCAGTTGACCATCGTCTTTTTTCTGACCCTGGCCTACCTGGTCGCCGAAGTCATCGGCGGCTACTTCACCGGCAGCCTAGCCCTGCTGGCTGACGCGGGCCACATGCTCACCGACGTGGCCGGCGTGGGCCTGGCCCTGCTAGCCATCCGCTTCGCCGAGAAGCCCGCCACCCCCGAGCGCACCTACGGCTACTACCGCTTTGAAATTTTGGCGGCCCTCACCAACGCGGTGGTGCTCATCCTGATTTCGCTCTACATCCTCTACGAGGCTTATTTCCGCTTTCTCAATCCGCCCAAGGTGGAGAGCACCACCATGCTGTGGGTCGCCAGCGTGGGGCTGATCATCAACCTGTACTGCATGTATTTGCTGCGCCAGGGCAAAAGTGAAAGTCTGAACATGAAAGGCGCCTACTTCGAGGTGCTCTCGGACATGCTCACCTCCATCGGTGTCATCGCGGCGGGCATCCTCATGCTCACCACCGGCTGGTACTA
>NZ_JACSCW010000016.1 GCF_014333585.1 Hymenobacter sp. BT188
AGCACAAAAAGCCGCGGTTTCTCAGCGGAAATGGACTTTTTTATACTTTTAAGGTTCTGCTTATCTGCTACAAAATAGACGTTCAAAAAAGTCTTACTAGTCTTTTTTTTTATTACTAACCTTATAAGAGTATTATAGGGGCCGTAACTTTCTGATTACCAATTCAAAATAGGGGGCATCTGCTACAAAATAGACGTCAGCTGCTACAAAAGAGACGTGCTGCTGCTACACAAAAGCCGTGTTTCTGCTACAGAATAGACGACTTTTCCACCTATCTGCTACAAAAAAGACGTTGCCCGCATGGATACTACGCCCGAGAAGCGAGTTGCCCAACATAACGCGTTAATCAACGCCCGCTTCAGCCTCGTGCCGCTCCAGATGCGGCTCTTCGTGGCCTTGCTGTCCCGCATTGACTTTGATGACGTGGACTTCAAGGAGCACTTCATCCCCCTGGATGAGCTGGTGTTCGAGCGGCGGGGCGGGTCCGCCTACGAGCAGGTCGATGAGATGTGCAAGGGGCTGGCTTCCTTCACGTTGTACATTGAAGAGCTGGAGGAGAAAACGCGCAAGCGGCGCCGTAAACCCAGCTTCACCTACATTCCCCTGATGGCCGAAGCCGGATACCGGGCTGACTTAGGCGGGGTAATTGCCAGCTTTAACCCTAAGATCATGCCCTACCTGCTGCAACTGCGGGAGAGCGGCAACTTTACCATGGCCGACATGCAGCAGGTGCTGAAGCTCAAGAGCCCCCAGTCCCTGCGCATCTACTGGCTGCTGAAGGAGTATGCCGACTTTGGCCGGCGCACGATGAGCGTGGAGGAGCTGCGCTTTGTGCTGGGCATTGATGAGCAGGAGTATCCCCGCTTCTCTAACTTCAAGGCCCGCGTGCTGGATAAGGCCCAGAGTGAGATCGCGGACACGGACATTCCCTTCACCTATGAGTTGGAGCGGGAAGGGAAAACGGTCGCCCGAATCAAGTTCCTGTTTCAGCAGTTGGCGGCATCTGCTACAAAAAAGACGTTGCCCAAAGCCGCCGAGTGGGCCGAGGCGCTGCTGCAAATTGGGGTCAGCCAGCGCAGTATCCTGACCATTGCCGAACAGCTCGAAAACGACGAGTACGACGTGGATTACATTGCCTTTGTCGTGCGCATCGTGGAAACGCAGTTTCGCAAGGGTAAAATCAAAAAGCCTGCCGGCGCTATTTACAAAGCGTTGATTGATAAGTATTTACTAGCAGACTATACAGCCGCCAAGGCGGCTAAAGGAAACGCCCCCAAGAAAAAGACCTTGGTAACCACCGACCAACCGGCCGAGGTTGCCTTTCGCCTGCGGGAGATTCGGGAGATGTACGACAATCCCGGGCCCTATGCCCAGCGCCAGAAGCGCGCCGAAACCTTCGAGCAGCATCTCCAGCAGGTGTACCTACAGGTGGGATTCCAAGTGGAGCAACGCGACGGGGAAGCGTGGTTAGTCAAGCAGCAATAGACAAGGGGAGGGAGATGCGCGGTAGCAAACGCAACAGCTGAGTTGCTCATTCATTCAGGCAACCTCAAGGTGAAATGTGGGGGCCAATTGGGCAATAACCGGGATTGAATAGCTTTAAGGGTGATGTTGGGGTAAGACTGCCTAGTCTCAACGGGTGAATTTCGCTCAGCGCTTACCTGTGGCGTACGCGTAGTACCTTTAATAGTAAGTAGACCACTGAGCAGAAGGCCGCGCCACAGCGTCAGGATTTGCGTCTATTGATGGGGGTCGTCGCACAGCCCGGAATAGGGGAGATAGCCGCCTACCCTGGGGCGCAGCGCTCGCTGCTTATCTTGTCACCCGAAATGACAACTAACCCGGTGCCGGCATGGATGCGGACGAACTCGCCTTTATGGAAGAAATGCTGGACAATGCCGAGCTGCTCGACTGCGCAAGCTGTGCCGATACCACCCTGCACGCCCACGAGGAAGTGCTGAGGAAATCGGAAACCGTAACGGAGCTACGGATGCGGTGCACTAGGTGCATGAGCTGCCGCACGTGGCTGAAGAGCAGTTAGCACCGGTTTAATGCAGAAGCACAGCAACGAAAAAGCCCCAACGCACAAGGCAGTGGGGCTTTCGGATACGGTAGATGCACCATTATATCATTGTTTTCTGTCGTTACGACGGCCCACGTTGTAGCCGAACACCTCCTTCAGCACTAAGCACCCGAGGTAGCCCAGCACGAACGCGCCGGCCGTGATGCTGGCAAACACAAAGGGGTCAAAAGCCATGAGCATGGGGGGCTTACCGATACTCTTCCTCTTCGTCGTAGTAACGCCGACGGGTAACCGCTTTGCTCATGAAGCTAAAAAAGACAATGATCAGGCTCATGTTCACCGCGAACTGCCCCCAGCTGGGGCCGTAGGGGCTGTAGAGGAAAATGGCCAGGGCCAGGAAAAACAGAAACTTTCTCATCGTTGAAGGTAGAGAAGTAAGCAATAGTTAAATATACGCATTTGGCTGCATCATGGTCAGCGCGTGGCCACGGTGGAGGGGGGCACGCTGAGCACCCGCGCCCGCAGAATATCCTGGTTGGTGATCTTGAGCGCCAGGTGACGGCCCCCGCCCTTTTCAAACAGCTCCACGATCAGCACCTTATCATCCGGGATCGTGAACTTGGGATATACATACACCTGCTCCAGTTGCCTGGTGCCCGGGATGGACGTGAACTGACCATTATAAACGTAGTGCGGGGTTAGCTCCGATTCCTGGATGGCGGTGCGCTTGACTAGTTTTTTGTCGCGCACGGTGAATTTGAGGAAGTCGATATCATAACCAATGTTCGACTTGTTGCGCATCGCTAGCTGAAAGTAGAACAGATCATCGGCCGTGTAGAGGCCCTGCAATCCCAGGACAATCGCATCCTTGACCATGCGGCGCTGGCGAAGCGTCCGCTTTTTGCTGCTTACCTCGGCCGCCGTCGCTTCCACGGAGTGGCGAGGAGCCGCCCTACTGGCCAGGGCCACGGCCCCCCCGCTAGCGCCATTGCCCGCGGTGCCAGCGAAGTTGATGTTGATGACCTTCGGATCCTTCTCGTAGTCCACCAGGAAGGAGTAGAGCTTCCCGTCCGAGGTGAGCACCGTCATGTTGGTCTGGGCGAAGCCGGCCGCGTTGGCTTTGACCTTGACAATGTTTTCCGCCCCCTGGGCTTTGTCGGCGATAATACTCCCACTGCCCAGATCCACGTAGGTGACGGCTGTAGGGAAGATCAGGTGGGTGGTTTTCAGGAAACCCACACCCAGGTGATAGGAGGCAATCAGGTGGTCGGATTCGATGGCCAGATAGGTGAGCGGCTTTTGCGGGGTTACCGCAGGTTTTTGCTGGGCCACAGCAGCCGAACTGAGCAGAGCGAACAGGGCGAGCGAGAAAAGGGGCTTTTTCATTCGTGCAGCAAGAGTTTATAGTTCGCTTTTAAATTGATTTTGACCAGTTTGATTTTGCGGCCCGCCAGCGCCTTACCGGTCTGGATGGCAATGCCCGCCGCCTGTGCCTCAATACTGGGCGACATCGTGAGCAGATCGATGCTGCTGGCGCCGGTGGCCAGACCCTGCTTGGCCGCCTCCCGCTCCACCGAGCCGGGAATATTAAGCCCCTCGCCCCCATCCAGATCGTAGGCCGATAGACTTACGGGCACCAAATTATTCTCGTACTGAATGGAGCTGACCTTGATCGTCAGGCGCTGGCCACTAAGATGGCACACGCCATATACCACCGTATTTTGGGGAATCACCCGCCCCTCGAGCTGCACATCCGAGAGCAGCCGTAGCTTGACCGTTTGGCCCTGCACGACGACCTGATCCGAATGCACCACGGCCGGCACGGCATTGATTGCGGCAGCACCACCAGGGCGGGTACCGGTGCCACCCAGGCTATGGAAACTGTTGCCCTGGGTGGCGGGCTGAGGCGCGGTGTTATCCAGCCGGTTGACCACTGAGACCGGAGCCGCCGCCACCACGGATGGCTTGGGTCTGGCTTTGGGAGCGGGTACCTTGGCGGCCGGCGTCGTTGAGGCGGCGGGCGTGTTCATTGCCTGCAAGCGCTGCTCGTACTGGTGTTTGAGCTGATCCAACTCGCGCAGGCTTTGCTCCAGCTGGGCGTCCTGAGGTGCCGAGGTAGGCGCATAGCTGGGGGCGCCAGCCGAGCGCGTACCTTCCGCATTACTCTTCCTATAGGAAGAGTATTCTCCTTGGCCAGCGGTTTGCTGCTGGAGCTGCTGCAGGCGACTCTGCACAGCCGTTACGTTCGGGTCGTTGTTGGGGTCGTAGCGTTGTGCGGACTGGCCCGGCTGCACGGCGTAGTTCAGGGCATCGGGCGTAGGGGGCTCTTCTCCCACCGGCTGAAAGGCCAGGCCCTGGCGACTGCTATCCAGCGGTGCTTTCGCGGCCGCTAGCTTATCCTCGAATAGCGTGCTGGGGCCAGCCGAAGGCAGCGACAAGTTGAGGCCATTGGCCCCCGACCCGGTCTCGGCCGCGGCTTCCGCCACACCTTTGCCACCCCCACCTAAATAGAAGAGCAGCGTAAAGCAGAGGAGGGTGGGAACCGGAATAAAGGCCATCAACTGGCGCTTGTTGATAAACTCCTGCGTAAGCGGGGGAGGGGTTGCCATAACGGTAGGATTAGCGGCGCTCGGTGCGCAGGTCGATGTTTTCTACGGCCCGCCAGCGCTCCATCAAAAAGCCGTGGGGATTGTTGGCCGAGCGCGAGACGTCGCGCAGGTAACACTCCGAGACGAAGCGGCGGGTGGTCACGGTCGAGGCCCGAATAATGCGCTGCTGGGCGTAGCAACGGGCGTAGTAGGGGTAAACGGTCGCATTGGTACTCACACTATCGACCCGGATATCCTGGCTGATGTTGGCTTGAATCAGGTCATTGTAGTAGCCATTCTCCCGCATATTATCGTAGGCCCGCTGGGCGCTGCCATCGGCCAGAAACAGCGCCTGTTTGACGTTGTGCTCGATGGCTTTGGCATCCGGATCCAGCGTGAAGAACAATTCGTGAAAGCGCTGGACATGGTGGCGGGCCTCGACGGGCCGGTTGTCCTTCACGTTGTGGGAGACCGCGCCCAGCAGGGTGCCCTGATCGAGCACGTAGATGCGCCCTTGAGCTTCTGTGGCTGTTTGCCGGGCCGCGTAGATGGCGTAAGCCGCCACCGAAAAGCAGAGCAGCATGAACAGCAAGGCCAGCGTCTTGATCTGCTGGTAGGCCGAATCGATATTCTTAAGGGATCGGAACATAATCGTAGTCGATGAAGGGTTAACTGTTAAGCAGTCGTGTTCTTGTAGCCCGTTGGGTTGCCCAGGGAAGGCGCTGCCGGCGCCGTGCCCATGGCCCGTCCGACGGCTACCACCCCACCAGCGGCGGCCCCACCAGCGGCGCCTGCTGCACTCGCGGCCATGCTGCCCGCCGTGTTGCCCGCGCGCGTCGCCACTCGGGTAATTCTTTCCATGCCACTGGCGGCCACAATCCAGTTAGCCACTGAAGGCACCGTGAGGTAGCCACAGATGGCAATCACCAGAAAGATCATGTAGCCCATGTCGGCGGCTTCCAGGCCGCCTCCGGACTGAATATGGGCGATGTCTTGGTTTAGCATCATCACTTGAATCTTGGCAATAATGGCCCCGAAGATGTTGGCCACCGGCAGCCACAGGAAGGTGTTGATATAGCGGGAAAACCAGTTAGTCAGCGTGCCCTCGAAGCCGGGCCAGATCGCAAACCCGAAGCTAATGGGCCCGATGATGGAGAGAATGAGCAAAAAGAACGTGCGGATGGTGTTAAGGACCAGGGCCGCTGATTGATGGAGAAGTTCTAGGGCATTGCGCATCCACTCCCGGAAATTCTTCTGCACATCGTAGGACAGACGATCAAAATACAGCGCCGCCTTGCCGCCGAAGTCCAACACGTCCTTTGCCCCCAACTCTTTCTCAAAGGCCTCATCCGACGCATAGGATGCGTTCTCGGGGCGAGCGGCCAGCAGGGCTTCTTTGCGCTCCTGTAACTGGATGATACTCTGATTTTGCCCCCGCACCACCGCGCTGGTTGCGCTCGAAAGGCCTCCCAATACGCCGTTGAGCACACCCAGCATCGCGGGGAAAAAGGTAATCACGAGGCCAATGGCGAAGGGGCGCAGCAAGGGAAACACGTCGATGGGCTCGGCCTCGGCCATACTGCGCCACACCCTACTAGCGATAAAGACCAGGGCGCCCAGCCCCCCTAAGGCCCGTCCCACGTTGATCAGGTCGGCGCACAGGGGCAGCATTTCATTGTAGAGGTTGTCGAGGAGCTGGTTGAGTGATTCAACCGGGATAGAGACTTGCAGTAGCATTAGTTGGGTAGCCCGTAGAGCTTCTTAAGTAATTGTGTTTCTTTGACCAGCCGGCCTTGCTGGGCGGCAATGGCCTGGTTGCGGGCCGTGAAATAGGAGACGAGCTGATACTGGTGGACTATCTTATCCGAGAGCTTGTTGATGAACTTCAGGCGCTGGGCATCGGTCATCTTGGCGGCATCCGGGGTAAGGATGACGGTCAGATCATCGAGCAGCGCCACGTTCTCACTCATCAGCACCGTATAGCCCCGCGCCATGCCCTGTACCTGGGCCGGCGTCAGATAAGGATGTTGCCGCAACTGGGTCATATTCTGCGTGTATAAGTCCAGGATCCGACTTTGGTAAGACCAGATCGTCTGTACCCGCTGGTAGTCTTTGACGACGGAATTGATCTTCAGCAAGCCGTCGTACCATTCCTCGTGCATCGCCGCCGTCTGATCCGTCAACTGCTTAATGACAGCTTGGGTGGTGGTGCCCTTGCGCACGATAGTGTTGCCAATCCCCCGTAGCGTGGTGATGAATCCTTGATGGGTGGCCTGCTTGGTGGCCTGCTTTTCGGCAATGGGTAGCGTCGCCACGAGCTGGGCGCGAACCTCTGGGCGGACTAGTAGAATCAGCAGCAATAACAATAGCTTTCTCATTCCTGGGGTAGCCCGTAGAGCTGCTTGAGGGTTTGTCTATCTATCACCTCTTGGGCCTGCTGATGGGAAATAGCCAGGTTGCGGCGGGTGAAGTAGCTCACCAGCTCGTACTGGTGGGTCACTTTGTCGTCGAGCGCGTCGATTAGCTCCAGCCGTTCCGCGTCCGTCATCTTGGATTTGGCTGGTGAGACGATGGCCGTCAGCTCATCCAGGTAGCCGGCCGACTCCTGAATCAGGGTGGTATAGCCCCGCACCATGCCCCCTACTTGCGCCGGCGACAAGTGAGGATCTTGCTTAAAACGCCCGATGTAGTTCGAGTAAATCGTGATGATGGCCGTCTGCCGCTCGAAGATGTGCTGGACCCGCCGATAGGTGCGCACCGTCTGGCTGACTTGCATCAGGCCATCGTACCAGTTCTTGGCCAGCAACATATTCTTCTCGGTGAAACCCTTGGTCAGCACCTGCTCGACCACGCCGTTGTTGACCAGCGTATTTGCCCGGGTGCTTAAGGCCTTGAGCGTGGCCTGCAAACCGGTCTGAATGAAGTTGGTGCCCTCCAAAACCGGTGCGGAAATGACGGCCTGGGCGTGCGCGGCGGGCGGGCCCATCAGGCAAAGCGCGGCCACGCACAGCAGTATCTGTGTCTTTTTCATACCCTGAATGTGTGTAGTGAGAGGTAGGTGGGCTTAGCTATTCAAGGCCCCAGGTTTCACGCATGTACTTACTATGCTTCTGCTTCTGCTCCCGCTGCGTAATGGCCGCATCGGTCCGTTTGGTGTAATAGCGCACCAGTGCCAGGTGATGGGTTTGCTTGTCTGCCAGGTCCGATACGTACTTCAGCTGCTCGGCCTCGCTCATCGTGGTTTTGCTCGTGGCCAGGGCCGACAGCTCCTGCACCCGGGCGGCGCTTTCGTCAACAAGCTGCTTGTACTTGGCGCTGATACCCTGGGCCTGGTCCGCTGTCACAATGGGGCGTTTCACCAGCTTGGGTTCGTTGATGGCGACCTCCTGCAGGATGGCCGCGTGGGTCTGATAAATACTCTCGGTTTTGGGATGGAGCTTAATTAGGTTGGGCACATCGCTCTGGTACCAGGTATGCACCTCGTTGACATAGGTGGTATTGGTGGTACCCAGCGTCTGCTGAATCGAAGCGGTCACCCGCGCCTCCGCTTCCTTGGAGGCAGCATCCTGCCCGCAGCCGTAGAGCAGAAGGCCGCCAGTGATTAAGAATATAGAGGCTGTTTTCATAAGGATCGGGTGGTAGAGGCAGGTAGGTTATTGTACTTTATAAGTTAAAAGGGTAATAGCGCCGTTCTTATTTTACGCTTGATTTTAGCCAGTCTCGCGTAATTCCCTAGCGAAGGTGTGAATAGCTTCTTCCATGCTCAGGCCGGCCTCTACCTTTTCGAAGAGCCGCATCTTCTCCGTTTGCTCCGTGGTATAGGTCACGTACTCTTCCGTCGATACCTCCACCCCGTACACCTTCGAGAGGCGCCCGCCCAGCGTGATAAAGACTTCGTTGTAGCGGGGGCCGGGGCGGTTGTGGCGGTTAATGGAGAGCACCAGATCTTTCTCCTTATCCGACAAGCTCAGTAGGCGCTGAATGTCCTCGAAGCGACTCAAAAAGTCGCTCATATCCAGCAGGATTTTGCAGTGCGCGTTGTTGATGATCGTATCCTTGACAATCGGGTTGCCAATAATGTCCTCCACCTCCTGCGTGACGACCACGGCTTCGCCGAAGAACTTGCGCACGGTTTTGAACAGGTACTTAATGTACTCAGCCATGTTGGCCGTCGCCAGCGCTTTCCAGGCCTCCTCGATCAGGATCATCTTCCGCACGCCATTGAGTTGCCGCATCTTCTGCAGGAACGTGTCCATGATGATCAGGGTCACCACCGGAAACAGAATCGGGTGGTCCTTGATATTATCGAGCTCGAAGACGATAAAGCTTTCCTGGGTCAGGTTGAGCTGCTGGTCCGAGTTGAGCAGGTAATCGTATTCCCCGCCCCGATAGTAGGGCGAGAGAACGTAGAGAAAATTGTGCAGGTCAAAATCCTTCTCCCGCACCTTCACCGTCTCCAGGTGCGCGCGGTAGGGGCCAGCCAGAAACTCGTAGAAGGTGTTGAAGCTGGGCTTAATGGTGGCATCAGCGGCCAGTAGATCGTAGTACTGGGCAATGGCATTGGAGATGGAGACCGATTCCGATTGGGTAACCTTCTCATCGGCAAACTTCCAGAGCGTCAAAATCAACGTGTGCAGGCTCTGACGCTTCTCCACGTCAGGCCGTCCTTGCACATAAAACGGGTTAAAGCTGATCGGCTTATGCTCTTCGTAGGTGAAGTACACCCCGCCTTTCAGCTCACAGAGCCCTTTGTAGCTGTTGCCAGTGTCCACCAGCAGCACGTGGGTGCCCTGCTCGTGGTACTGGCGCACCATCCCGTTGGTGAAGAAGGACTTGCCACTACCGGAAGGACCGAGCACGAACTTGTTGCGGTTTTTGATGATGCCCTTTTTCATCGGCTCATCCGACAAGTCCACGTGCACGGGCTTCCCACTAAGTCGGTCAGACAGCTTGATGCCGAAAGGCGAAGAGGAATCGCGGTAGTTAGTTTCTACGCTCCACAGGCAGGTGGCGACATCCTCGAAGGTGTAAAAGGTCTCCTCGCTGGGAAAGTCACCGGCGTTACCCGGAATGCCGGCCCAGAACAAGGCTCCGATATCGACCGTGTTGTGGCGGGCCGAAGGGCAGTTGAGCGAGGTGATGGCCGCGCCCACCGTTTCGCGCAGCGCCTTCTCTTCGTGCGGGTTTTCCGTCCAGGCCAGCACATTGGCGTGGGCTCGCACCGACAACTTGCCGCCGCTGTGGGCCTCGTTCAGGAACTGGTCGTAGAATTCCTTGTGGATAGCATTGGGCCGCGAATACAGCGCCAAGGCATTGAGGTTGTCGCGCTTCTTCTCAAAAGACTTCAGCGTCTTTTTATGATCATCGATGAAGATGTACTGGTGGTAGAGATGGTTGACCGGTAGCAGCAGAGCCAGGGGCGCGGCAAACCCGACGTGAAACGGAGAGTTGTCCTTGCTCAGGGGCCCATACGGGCTGTCGGTTGGTAGCGCCGCCGGCAGATCATCCAGCCGGCCCAGCGAGAAGCAACAGCAGGACTTGGCGCCCACCTTCAAGCCGTTGCTGAAGTCAATATCCACGGCCGGGGCCTGATCGCGGAAGTCTAGGCTCAAGTACTTCTCCAGCAACCCCTTCCTGGTTTCCGTGCCGCACAGGTCCTCATCCGTGAACTGGGTACACACAATCCCGGCATCCGCCAGTACGCGCACGACTTGCCCGACCGCCGTGAAGAACTCAGTGAGCAGCTCCTCCTTCATCATGTCTTTAGGCACAATCCTGGCGCGCGACAGCAGCGTTGAGAGGCTGTTCCAGTTTTCGCGGCTGGAGGACGTCTTGGTCAGAAACAGGTAGCTGGTGTGGTTGAGGTAGGGCCGCTCGTGGAAGTACTGCTGGTAGGCGTGCGAGAGCATCGTCGAATCCGGCTCGAATTCCAGCGCATATTTATCCTCTACGAACGCATCGAGCTTGTGCAGCACGCTATGGTTGGGCATCAGCCGTACTATTCGGGTGAAGGCCTCGTGCAGGGACTCGTAGTTGCCCGCCGACAGCGTGAAGATTTCGGGCAGCTTCAGGCGGTAGGCCACGGTCACGTCGGCATTCTTGCTGATCAGGCAGCCTGACTCCACCTTGTAGATGGGCTGCTTTTCCTCCAGCGTGGCGGCCGGTTGCAGTAATTGGCTCATCGGGTCAGGTCTTTAAACAGGCGAGGCGTGCGGTTGACCAGGCGTTGGGGCTGCCGCTGTTTGGCCGTTTGCTTCATCGCCCCGTGCTCCCCGTATTTGGCACTCAGGGCAAACACCCGGGTGACCCAAGCAAACCCACCCCCCAGGGCCAAGGGTAAGGTCAGGTAAGAGTTGAGGCCGGCCACGTGCAGGGCAATAAAGCTTAGAAACACGCCGCCGAGCCCGCCAAGTAGCAGAAAAATGTAGCGGCTGCCCACCAGCCCCTGGAATTCGACGGGCTTGTTCACCCCCTTGTTGAGTGGGTAGTGGCTCATGGCCCTAGAGGAAGAAGGCGCGGAGCACGGTGGCCACCACTACCAGGAAGATGCAGCTGCCGAACCAGGAGGTAGCTACCTTCTGCGTATCCTGGTCGCCCGAGTTCCACTTGGAGAACACCTTGACGGCCCCCACCAGGCCCACGACGGCGCCGATGGCGTAGATTAGGGTCGTGGCGGGCTCAAAGTAGCTGGTCACCTGGGCCGTGGCTTCCTGGATGCCGGCGGCCCCGTTGCCCTGGGCGAGCGAACTGGTAGCGGTGGCCAAGACAAGCAGCGCAGAGCATAACGCTTGAGCCTTCGTGAGGAGGGAACGGCGAGAATGAAAGAGGGAGGGTTTGGTAAGCATAGTGGTAAGAGAATAGCGTGAAAGAAAAAGTGAAAAAAGGCTACTAAAAACGTTAGTTCTAAGCGTGCTCCGCTACCTCGGCGTATGTGGCAGCGGTAAGTTGCTGGGCGCTCTTTTTACGCTGTTGGTAGAAAGCTTCGAGCACCTGGGTACCTACCAGCGCGGGTACTTCCTTCGTCAGCTGCTGCTGGGTTATCTCTCCGGCCGCGGCGCGCTCAAACACGTTGTTGAGCTGGGTCACACTAACCGTAAAATTCTCTTCAAACTCTTCCACCGTCTCTTGCTCTCCCACTGGCACAGGAGGGGCTGAATCGCCAGACTCAGCTTCCGTAAGATTAACGGAATTTCTAATAATAGAATTTTCTTTATTGCCAAAATCATTTCCTTGATTATGCTGGGGTTCTTCGTCGGGTTCTTCGTTGATCTCTCGTTGAGCTTGATCATCGGCTTGGTCGGGAGCCTGAGCCGACACCTTCTCCACGGTTTCTTCTTCCCACACTTCGCCTGGCTCATCGGTGACCGCTTCCGTAGCTGGTGGGGCCTCTTCGTTGGCGGGAGCGAGGTCAGCGGGAGTGGGAAGCACGACGGGCGCTTTCGGAATCAAGGGCCCCCGGTTGAGCAGCGAGGTAGGGGGCATAGGTGAGGCCTGGGCGCCAGCTGCTTTGCCCTTTTGGCCCGCGAACAGGCCCATTACTTCTGCCCGGTAATAGACCAGCGCCATGTACGCGTAGTATATGACGAGCAGGACGGCCATTGTCCCGAAGAACTGGGGCCACGTGATCATTTTAAACATAGCGGTAGCGATATAGGATAAATAGGGGCAAAGCGGTGGCTAGCACCCCTGTTTTAGGGGGTTGTACATCAGTAACTTAAGCAATAGGCGAGGGGGGAGGTTAGATCAGCAGGCGCTTCTTATTCTTCTTTTCCTGCTCGGCCAGGAAGGCGCGAATGTCCGGACCAAAGGTTTCAAAGTGGTGGGTGATGATATTGGCCAGCAGGTCCGCCAGGGGGGTGTTGTCGCTGGCCTGGATGATCGCGCTCAGGGTGCGGTGGGCATCCTCGGTGATATACACTGCCTTATTCTTCTTCTCGCGTCCCCGATAGAGGAAGGTTTCGGCGTAGTCAGCCCGGACGCCTTGCTCCGCCGGGGCCGTTTCTTTTCTTCCCTTTCGTTCGGGCTCTTCCGTGCGCTCCACTTTCAGGCTGGAGGCAGCAGGGGCTATTTCAGGGGCACTGTCGGCCGCGGGTAGAGCTTGCATAGCAGGTTCGGACTCGGGAGCAGAATCGGTTTCAGGCGCGGCGGGTTGACGGTTGCGGGCAAACGAACTGACAAAGGCGTTCACGTCGGGGGCAGTAGACTTGGCCATAAAAGTTAAAAATTAACGGGCCTTGCTTGCCTCGGTGCTAGGGTAGCCTTTGCCGGGGCTTCGGCGGCAAAGAGGATCTGCGACATTTCCTGCACTAGGCCGCTGATACCCAGGTGCATAAACTCCTTGGACAAGGGGAACATGGTCGAGCGCATGCTTTCCTTCTTGTAGTTCACGCTTTGCTCCAGACGGGTAGTCAGGAAAGGAATGTTCTGCTGGGCAAACAGCTCTTCCGTGCGCCGGTAGAACTCCTGCTTCTCGCTCTTCACGTGCTTGTTCCAGAAGGCATAGTATTGCTTCAGCCGGCTGCCGGGCTGACCCTTGGCGAAGGCCTCCAGGGCCGCGGCAAAAGGCAGGGTAGCCTCGACACTCAACACGTCCGCTTCCAGGGGCATGAACACGTAGTCCAGCTGCCGCCACAGCGCCAGCAAGCCCGGGACATTGATGGTGCCTGGCGTGTCAATGAACACCAAGTCGAAGTGTCCGTCCATCTCTTTGGCCACGTCCAAGGCCTCAAGTACCTGACAGCCCACGATAGGGTAGGCCTGAATACCTAGGGCCTGAAAAGCAGCAGCTTTCGTTGGATCGGCCTGCAGTTGGGCTAGCTCTTTCTCGCGTAGCCCCTCCAAGGAATGCTGCGGATAGTCGCAGTCGATGACGGCTACTTTCTCCTTCCCCAAGAAGTGAAAGAGGGAAGCGGCCAGGATGTTGACCGTTGTTTTGCCTACGCCCCCCTTCTGGGATGAGATCGAGATGAACTTGGTCGTGCTCATGGTAGACAAGGAAGAGTAGGGGCGAGAAGGGACGCGACAACCGGCAGCACTTAGCGAAGAAAGCATGTAACTCCTTCACTGTTTACAAATTTATAATTGTAGTTGAATAAACCAACAAATATTAATTTAAAATTGTAAAAAACGATTTTATCGTATATTCGATTTGTTGGGGTTGGCAATACTTGCGCAGCTACATGCATAGTATGCTAGTGGGTTAAATCACTAGGTAGATGGATAGCTATCAGAATGAATGTTTAATGATCAGCTTAGTTAGTTATCAGACTATTGACTTATCAGACTAGTTATTTATCAACCTATCAAACCAACTATTTATCAGACTATCAGAGTATCAAGGAAGGTGGCGGGCAGTTGAAATTGGGTTTAGTAGTGCGGGTGGGCTACGAGTGAGGCTTGTTGAAAAGTATTGTTTTTTCAAGAGTGACTTATCTTATAAAATTAGCTTTTCTATATGTTTCATGTTGGTCAGCAAGCCATGTCTTTGTGCGCACAAACCCGGCGGGTAAGTGCCCCCAATGACTCTGGCGAAATGGACGCAAGCTATTTCCCCTTGTCTTGCCAGACCCCACCTAAGCCGAAGCAGAAATGGAAGTAGAAGCACTA
>NZ_JACSCW010000017.1 GCF_014333585.1 Hymenobacter sp. BT188
AGCGTGTTTACCTGGGCCCTGCGGCTGTGTCGCAACCTGGCCCTGGACGAGCTGCGCAGCCGCCGCGCCCACCAGGCCCGCCAGACCCGGCCCCTGGCAGGGTGCCTGGCCGCCCCGCCGGCGACCCCGGGCTTTGCGCCCGAGCACGTGGGCCTGCGGGAACTGGTCGCCCAACTGCCGCCCGTCCAGCGCCAGGTGTTGGAGCTGCTCTACTTCGAGGGCTACACCCACGCCGAAGTCGCCGGGGCCCTGCAAGTGCCCCTGGGAACCGTGGGCACCCGCTCCCGGGCGGCCTTGCGGGCCTTGCGCCAGGCGGCTGGCCCGGGTGCTTAGAGGGCTGCGGTGGCCGGCAGGATCAGGGGAGGATGCCTTTTTTAGGTAAGCTTTTTGCCTATAGTGGGTGCTCTCCCGTTGTTGTTCCTATCCACCCCCATGCCGGCGTATCTCCCCTACGTGCTCGTTCTCGGCTCGCTGCTCGTCTCCATTGCCTGGATGGTGCGCCAAGCCACGGTCTCCCCCCCCGTGGCGAGCGTCTACCACCGCGCGCAGGCCGAGCAGCGGCTCTTGCGCCCCCGCGGGGCAGGGCGGGGCAACTGGCACCAGCGAACCTGGGTGCTCCACGGCCGCACCGCCCCCGGGCGGGGAGCGTTAGCGGTCGAGCCGGCGTCACGGGGGGGCCATCCTGCCCGTCCTAGGCGCGGCAGGATGCTTTTCTGCTCCCTGGTGCTGGCCGTCGGGCTGTCGCTGTAGCTGCCCGCATCTGGCCTCGCTTAAGGAGGGAAGCCAGCCCCCGCCGCCGAAGCGCTGGTGCTGACGGGAACGCTAATGGATGCGGCCGGACGGCCCCTGGCGGACGCCACGGTGAGCGTGCTCGGGGAAGCCCCGCCGGCCAGTATCACCCATGCCGCGGGGGCCTTTTTGCTGCGCACGGCCCTGCCGGTGCCCGGGCTGCGCGTGCCCTACGCGGGCTTTAAACAACAGGAGGAGCCACCCAGGGCGTGGCGCCGTTGGCCATTCACCTGAATCGCTTACCCCACGACGAGCGCCAGCGCAAACAACAAAAGAAGGCAGCGGCGAAAGCCTACCGCAAATCCTAGCTGATCACCCCAATGCTGGCCCCCTGGGGAGCCGCGCGCAAACCTATACGCCCGCCAAAAAGGACAGGCCAACGGCTTACCGCGACCGAAATGACCACTAGGTTGAGATAAGGGACTTGGACTTGCCCGCGCCGCGCAAGGGTAAGTAGCCGCGCCCGAGTAGGCCCTGCGGGCGCCGTAGGTACCGTTGGGCCGGACCCTGGCCGGTGCCTCGAAAGCAGGGAATTGCGGTTGCCAGCCATCTAGTTACGGTTATCTAATATGTGTGAATATTTATAAAACATTTGCTTTTTATGGTAGTATATCTATATATTTACCACAAGAAAGCTAGAAGGAACTGTTCTCCGCCTGGCTGTTGCCTGCCCGCCCCACCACCCTATTGCTCCGATGATGTTCCGCCACCTACCGCTGCTGCCGGCTTTGTTCACGCTAACAATGAGCATTTGTCTGATGCCGGTCTCGGCCCAGGCCAGTGACGGGTCCCCGCGCACCACGAAGACCAAGGAGGCGAGCGTTGCTCCCCCCCGGGCCCTGCCGGAGACGGCTGCTGCTCACCTCCACGAGACGGCGGCTACCCTGCTGCTCACGGGCCGGATTCGCAACGAACAAGGCCAGCCCTTAGCCGGGGCCACCGTCTTTTTGCCGGGCAGCGCAGTGGTTGTCAGCACCGACGCGCAGGGCCGCTTCACGTTGCCCGTGCCCGCGGCGGGCCAGAAAACGCTGCGCTACGGCTACGGCGGCTACCAGGACCGGGACGTGGTGGTCACCACCAGTGCCCCGCTGACGATGTGTTTGCAGCCCCGGCCCCCCGCGAAGCGTCGGCAGCCCTAAACGGTCGCTGGGGGCGGGCGTTTGGCAGAGAATACCCTTTATGCTAACCCTGGGCTTCCGCCTGTCGTAAACGCAGACCCTGTTGGTTTACTTAGACGAGATGGCCTGCCCGTATTTCACCCCGATTTCCCCAGACTTGCCCCCCGCGGAGCGCGCCGCCCGGCTTAAGCGGCAGATGCATGCCGAGTGGGGCATCGCCGTGGCCCGTCTGGGCGGCACGGAGCCCTGCGTGGCTATTGTGCAGGAGTTGCAGCGCTACATCGATGGGCAGGTTACTCTGCAAGAGCTGGCGGGTCAGGACCAGTTGCCCTTGCCCTCCACCCGGGTGCTGCAGGCCACGCTCCAGCGCGAAACGTTTAGTAGCTAACGCGGCCCCCTTGCTGGGCTACCACAGACGGAAGTAGGAGTCCAGAAGCCTGATGTTCGCTCCATCGGGCGGTAGGATACGGCCACCTGAGCCCTTTTCAGGGCTTTTGGTACCTGGTCTGGTTGCCCTGCCGTTCCCGCTGGCGGGCCAGCCAGGCTAGGGCCTCCTCCTCCTGGGTAAACCAGCCCATGCGCACGCCGTGGGCCAGCGAATCCAGGGGCTGGGCGTAGCCCTGCGCAGATAACCCCTCCCAGACAAAGAAAGGCACCAGAAAGGCGATGCAGGGCTGCCCACCCAGCGCGGCTCGCACCCGGGGAAAGTACTCCTCCTGCATCCACGCGTGCAGCTCCTGCGGCTGTGCCTGTTGATGCGCGCGCCCGTCGAGTAGCCAGTAGCGGCACCGATAGTGCGCGGCGGTAGCCAGCAACACTTCACAGGTTTCCGTGATTTCCTCCGCGCTCAGGGGCCGCCGGTCGCGGCCCTTAAGCAAGGGCGGGTCGGGGTGATACGCCACGGTGTAGTAGCGGAGCGGGGCGGGCAAATGGCGGACAAGCGCGTGATCTGGAGCGTACATGACAGGGCCAACCTACGCATTTAGCGGCAGTTTTCCACCCGCCACTCTATAAAATATCCTATGCAATCCCTGTTGCGTGTAACAGATTCTCTGCCTGGACCTGAGGCTCGCTTGCCTAGCAAACGAACCAGGCAACCCTCTTCATCACCCGGCACCCGGCCGAAGTGCCTGCCCCGCCCCTGGGGCGAAAACGGAACAGGCCCCCTCTATGGTAGAAGGGGGCCTGTTGACACATAACTGTCGTAGGAGGTTATCGACTTGCTTTTTACGCACGGGCCCCGCCCAAGGTTCTGGCTACCGCCCCCTTAGGACGAAAAAAGTCCCTGTCGGCACCGACAGGGACTTTCTCGTTGGGGCGTCATGCCCGCACCTCCTAGAGGGCGTTGTAGCGGGTGGGCACCTCGTAGAAGCGCAGCTGCAGCACCTTCAGGCCCGTGTTGTCATAGTCCCAGTAATATCCTTCCAGTTCATCGCTGAACAAGGGGTAGCGCTGGGCGGGCACGTCATCCGTGGGATCCAGGTCGGCCACAATGCTGAGCAGCTCACTCGACACGTTCTGAAACTTGGAGCCGCCCTTCTCGCGCATCGTGAGGAAGGACTCCAGGCTGCATACATCCTCGCCCGTGGCCACATCCGTGGCGCAGGTCGTTACTTTCACGCTCCCGCCCGGTTTGCCCAGGGCCCGGGCATACACGGAGTAGGAGGTCACCCCATCGCCATCGGCATCGGGGCTGGGCAGCTGGAAGCGGGCGCCGTTGGCATCGGTGCCGTTGGCGTCCAGCACCTGGAAAGTGCCATCCGTGAGGTCCGCGTTCTGCAGATTAATGGTGGTCTTGCCCGTCAGGTTGACGAAGATGCGGTGGCCGCTGTTGCCGTCCATCGGAGCGGTCTTGCCCTTGGGCACCCCAATCAGGTTGAGGGTGTAATGCGCGCCACTAGGGCCGCCGTTGCCGGTGAGCGCGGCCGAGGAGGAGGCGTTCAGCGAGGCAGGAGTAACAATGGTTTTCTCTTCCGAGCAGCTGGTGAGCAAGAGGGCGGGCACGAGCAGGGCGCCCAGGAATTTAGAGAAGGTAACAGTCGTCATAAAGAGAGTGGGGTGAAAGGATTAGAAGGTTAAAGGATATGCATATTTACATATATTTTGGCATAATGCAAGGGATAGTATAAAAAAGTAGCAACTATTTATTATTAATTCAATAAAAAGGGACTAGTTGTTATCTATTGGCCCTTTCTTTTCGGCCGCGGCCGCGGACCCATCCATCGCCTTGCCAGAGCGGTTCGCGGGTAGAGCCGGCTGCGTCTGGTGCTGGTAACTGGACCCCAACCGGAAACCCAGCCCAGCCCGACCCCCGCCGCTAATTACCAGGGACGTAGTACATGGTAATTAGCGGCGGGGGTGCAAGGCCAAAGGGCTCCTGCATTTCGTACCTTCTGCTGCCGCCGCTCCCACCCGGTTGCTCTGACTAAATGGAAAATGCTTCGTCTGCGTCTGAGAAGGTGGTCATCACAGTCGTGGACCTGGGGGCAGACCCGCTCGTATTTGCCTGGCAGCCCGACCACGCCCTGGCGCCCTTGGTGCAGGTCAGCGTCAGCCGCTACGCCTGGCTTGCGCTGGGTCCCTCCCGGGCCATCAGCTACGTAGCCGACCGCTTCCTGCTGGCCTATCCGACGGCGTCCCCCCCCGGGGGGGACCACGTACGCGACGCCGTGCAGCGCGCCCTCGAGCGCCCCGCCCCTTAGTTAGCCCGCGCTTGGGTCTCGACAGGGCATCGTGCTAACAGTCGTCTCGCGCTGCGGGGCGACCGCAACCGATACTCTCACCCTCGCCGCTTGTAAAGCACGGCCAGGATATAGCCGGGGGCGGACTGGTCCAGCGGAAAATCACCATATCGCTTCTCTATCAAAGGCGAGTATAAAATACGGCTATTTCAAGACCAGTCCGAGAACTCCTGTGGCTGTTGCAAAAGTCTGGTAGTCTACTGAAACTCGTTGTCCGAGCCCCACCCGCCGCCAACTAAGGGCGCCCCTCAAGCTTTCTTATAATTTACTAGACGTTAATAGTGGACTGCTATATTCCCGGCGAAGCGTTTTGCAACAGCCACGTGTGTTATGTTGAGGGGCGAATCCGAGAAACCCGACAGTCTGGCAGAGACGCTTTTTCTGCCTTTTGTCTAACTAGGAGGCACTTTAGAAAAGCAACCTTTTCTACTTCTTTCCCTTCTAGGGCCGCCTTCGTCGGCCCGTTAACTCAACAAAAGGCCCGCCTGATTAGGCGGGCCTTCTCCTTTACTCTCCCACAACTTTACTGCACGATGGTTACCTGCTTGCTGGTGGTCGATTCTTGGCTCTCGTTTTTGGCCGTCAGCTTGATGGTAAACTGGCCCACGGCGCTGTACTTGTGCTTGGCCGTGGCCCCGGTCGTGCTGAAGCCATCCCCAAACTCCCACACGTACTGGTCGGCATCGGTGGTGCACGCGGCATTGACTTGTACCTCGTCGGAGAGTTTAGAACTGGGTTGGCCTTTTTCAATCGTGAAGCAGGCATCTGGCTTCTGGGAGCAGCTGGCCAGTAACAGGCCCATGGCTAGGAGCATAGTAGAAGCGGTGCGGGAGAAGAAATTGGTCATAAAAAAGTGCTATCGTTTGAGGAAGGATACAATTTTCTTCGGCAACAACGATACCAGCTTATTCTAGACCAAACAGGACGTCGGAGCTTTGCTGCTTGTTCTCGAAAAAAACGCTTTACACAATGGCATTTATACGACCTCATTTGCCCTTGAGACCACTGCTCCCGCTGGGGAAGAAGCGCTCGCCGCCGAGCACGCGCCCCCTAAGAAAACGCCCGCGCACCCCCTTTCTTTCGCGCTGCTTCCCCTCCCACCTCTTCTTTCCGTACTCCTGTCATTTTCTACGCGCTTTGGCCGCGCGGCCGTCCTGACAGGACGCTGGCTTGCTACCCTCCTGGCGGGGTGCGCCCTGCGGCGGCCGACCTATTCGCGCACGGCTTGCTCGAGAGTAGCCGTACTGGGTACACCACCCTCGAGCCAAAGCGCTGCGCATGTTTGTTGTCTGTGCCATCACCCCCTCCTGAACCCAGAGGGCGGGCGGGTGGGAGGCCCACCAAAAAGCCCCCTGCGTCGGACGCAGGGGGCTTCAGCTGAGAGACCGGTGCGTTACTTGCGCCTGATATTGCCTCGAATCTCCCCCCCAGGGAAGCGGGCGCTATGCAGGTTCACATAAAAGCCGTTGGCCAGCAATAAGGCCTCATCCTCCTCCAGGAACTTCGCCGTGCCCGTGACGGGGGAAGTTAGGGAGGGCAAGGGGAAAACCACGGGGCCGTTCACCCCGGGCGCGCCCCGGTGCAGATGCCCCGCTACCGGTGTCAGGCCCGCGAAGGTGACGGTGTAGGTGAGCTCGTTGGTGTTGGTGTCATACACCCCCGTCAAGGTGCCGGTAGCCACCGAAGAATTAGTAGGGACTTCCTGCTGGCTGTTGATCACGGCCGTCAGCTGTACTTTCGTGCTGGGGGCGGGCTGCGCGATCTTGATGATTTCCTCCAAATCGGCTTGGTCACAGGCGGAGAACGAAACCAGGCCGGTGGCCAGCAGGAACACAGAAGTGAGTTTTTTGAGCATATTGCGGGTGGATAAAAGGTGGAAAAAGTAAGAAGCAACCAAGAAGTGGCTGCCGGGTAAACTCCTCGCTGTCAGCAATGTTTTGCGCCCCCGGAGAAAAAACACAAAGAAGCGGCACCCTCCCTACCCGCGTAGGAAATCAGGCGCGCGCGGACACTCCCTTGTCGGTACCAAGCTCCCGGTCCGCTACGAGTTACTAGTGGGCCCTACGCGCTTTTGATGAGTAACGTGGTGCCTTGCAGGGAGAGCACATACTGCTCCAGGGGCCGACTCGCGGGGCCCTGGAGGACGGCTCCGGTTGCGGTGAACTTGCTGCCGTGGCAGGGGCAATGAAATTCCCCACTGGCCGCTTGATGCGCCACCGAACACCCTGCGTGGGTGCAGATAAGCGAGAAGTGCTTAAACGCGCTCGCCGTGTTGCCCGCGGCGATGCGCTGCACCCACACGGCCTTGGTGGCATCCTGTTTGATGCTGCCCACGGTCAGCAGTTCTTGGGTTAAGTCAGCGCTCAGGTAGGTGACTACGGGCGTAGCGCCTGTCCCACCGGGGGCGGGGGCTGCCGGCGCCACCTCACTCTTCTCGCACGCAGTGGCGAGCAGGCTGCCACCGGCAAGCAGCAAAAAATCTTTTCTATTCATGGCTAATGGCGAAAGAGACAAGCGAAACGGGGAGAAGGCAGGGGCTACAACGGGTATAACGTGCCGGGCAGCGCAAGAGGCAGGAATAATAGGGTGCAACAAGTCAGCTATCAGATAGGGGAAGGAAGAGTAGCCCCAGCCACCGGCCCCGACGCCGGATAAAATCTAGCGCGGGGCCGGGGGCAGTAAGCCCTTCCGGCAGGCGCAAAGGCAGCCCGTCAAAAACGCTGGCTGGTCCCAGCGTCAAGCAACTGTAAGAGGGGGTTGCATTTACTGCCTTCCCCTAGTTTTTGGTATTTTTACTTTCCTGAAGATGGTGGAAGCCACTGCCGTGCAGACCCCGTCACGGTGGCTTCCACCCCGTTCATTCCTGCAACAGAACCAGTCCAGAAATCACGGCGTTCTTCATTCGTTTAGTACCGGTTCGCGAAGGAGTAGGTCAGAATAGCTAGGGTCGTCTAGTTCTGTAGCTACTATCCTGATCCGGGCGTGGCCTAGCGCCTAGAAGAAGTTGCTGTCCCCCAGCTACCCCCATAACTGTTACCTTATCGCTCGGGGTCAATCCAACCCCTGTTTTTTGCGCACGAGCGCGGAATGAAACGAGCAGGGTAGCAAAACGTACGGGCCTTTTTGAAGGTAAGCTAAGGACTCATAGGCAGATGATTTACGGCAGGGTACTGGGCGTTGAGGCCGTCCTCACCTACGGGTTGAAGCGGGAGGTGGATTTAAGGGATCGGTGCCGCCCCCAGCCGCCGCGGGGCCGCTAGCTTTTTCCTACCCTCGCTGGTTTACGGCCCCCTGCTCGGTCGCTCGCTCCGCACGGGCCGCGAAGCCTAACGCCCTGTTTTTGACCCAATGGATAGGTCCCCCGCCCCGTCGGACAGCCAGCTACTTGTACGCTACTAGGCCGGGCGTGGTGATGCTCAGGTGCGCGAGGAGCCGGCCAGCGTTCTCCACCTGGTAGGGAACAGGCGTGACGGGAGCCGTGTCAGGCAACTCTTCCTACCACTCAGCGGCGGGCTTCCAGGCGAAAGGTTTCACAGGAGTCAGTGCGGAATAACACCCGGGTGTGGTAGTACCGCTCCCAGGTTTTCCGCGCCCGCGCCCCGCACGTAGCCACCACCCGGGGCGGGCTCACCCAGCCCACCGCCCAGAGACTCACGCGCGTGATCCGGTGCCCATACTGGCGTGTCATGGCGGCCATGTAAAACTCGGGGCTGTCATTAAACACGCCATCGTCGCCGAGGAGGTACGATTGTAGGTGGGGCAGCTGCCGGGCCTGGGCCCGTAAATGGTGGCCGTAGAGCAGGGAGGCGTTGTTCCAGGCGGTGTTGGTCAGGCGGCGCGTTTGCAGCAGCAGCACCCCGTAGGGCAGCGCGGCCACGAGCAGCACGGCTGCCAAACGGGCCACTGGGGGGAGCGAGCGGTGGTAGTGGGCGCTCATCGTGCGCGCCGTCGCCACCAGGCCCGCCGCCGCCAGCAGGGCGAGCAGCGGGTAGACGGGCGCGTCGTACCACTCGAGCTTGGTTTTCACCAGGGAGATGACCAGCAGAAACAGCCCGGCCACGGCACTCAGCCCCCGGCTGAGTGCCCACAGGCGCGGCCCCCGCGGCAGCCACCAGCCCAGCCCGGCGCCCAAGAGGGCGGCCACCAGCCAGGGGGCAAACTTGGTTTCGGCCAGCATACTCGCGTACCAGCGCCAGGGTCGGTCGTGGCCTTCCAGGGCCGCACTGGCTGGCCCGCCGATCTCGTACTGCCAGACGCCGGCCAGGTACCCCGGGGCGGCGAGTTCGCGCACGGTGTACCAGGCCACTCCCGTGCCCAGCACCAGGCCCAAGGCGGCCCAGGGGGCCCCTTTGCGGAGCCGGCGTCCGTGCCCGGTGAGGAGCGTGGCCAGCAGCAGGCCCGGGCCGAAGAGGAGGCCGGCGATGCCCTTGGTCAGGACCGCCAGGGCAAAGGCCCCGCCCGCGGCCCAGGCGTGGCGGGGGCGGCCCGTGACCAGGTACGCCAGCCAGCTCAGGGCCCCCAGCGTGGTCCAGAGCGTGAGCAAGGCATCGAAGTCGCCGCTGCGGGCCACGTGCAGGCGCACGTAGCCCGGGCTGGAAAGCAGGATCAGGGCCGCCAGCAAGCCCGCCCGCCAGGAGCCCAGCCAGCGGCTGCCCGCCCGGTACACGAGGAGCACCGTGGCCAGCGCGGCCAGGGCCGAGGGCAGGCGCAGGGCCAGCTCCGTGGGGCCCAGGGCCTGAAAGCTGAGGGCCAGGAGCCAGGGGGCCAGGGGTGGCTTACCATTCCACAGGTCGGGCTTGCCCCGGTGGGTGAGCACCAGCCAGTTGTGGCTGCGCAGCAGCTCGAGGGCATTGAGGCCGGTGCGGGCCTCGTCCCACTGCTGGGCGGGCAAGAGATCCAGGCGCCAGAACAAGGGCGCTGCTGCCGCGGCCAGCACCAGCAGCAGCGGGGCCACGGAAGTAAGAAAGCGGGGGAGGGTAGGCAGGGAGCGTGGCAAACAGGGAAGGGCTGGGAAGACAGGATGGGACTACGGGGGGCCTAATAGGATTGGGGCGATGATTTAAGCTCCGCAGTTGAAATATTTGTCATACGCCGACTCCGGGATCAGATTGAGCTGACTCAGCACTTTAATGGGCCAGCGCAGCCGCCGGATGAGCGAATAGTTGTTGGGGTAGTCGCGGAAGGTTTTGGGCGGCGTGGCGACCATCTGGTCGAACTCCACGCGGGTGAGGCCCAAGCGCTTGATGCAGAGGTCAATCACGCGCGGGTCCTCGATGGAATTGATGTGGGAGATGCGCTCCAGGGCTTTTTCACGCGTCATCTGGCCCGAGCGAATCAGGGCCGAGTAGTTGAACAGGCGCCGGTCGATATTGAACTTGGTGCGGTTGAGGTAGTAAATAACGCTCTGGTACAGGTCATCGAAGTAATGCGCACCGGGATTTACCCACTCCAGCTCACGGGTTATCAACTCATCCACGTCAGCGCGCACGTAGTCTACGTGGTAGAGCAGCGTCACCGTCTTGATGCGGCGCACGAAGGCATAGTAGAACATCTCCTTTACATCCAGGTTAAAACCCGGATCAGCCGGCGACCAGGGCCGCAGCGGCACCGTACCAAACTGCTTGTGCACAGCCTTCAGGTAGCGGCCATCCAGATAATTCCAGGATAGCGGGCAGATGCCTTCGGTGCGGAAGCTCTGGCCAATCACGATACGCTGAATACCTTCCTTGGCAGCCACCCCATACAAAGCGGTAGCAATGCCGAGGTCGGTGCCTTCCTCCATATCGGGGGTGGAGGCTTTCAGAAAGGCAATTTTAAGGTCCTTGGATTCGCGCCAGTCGGAGGTGATGGTGCGCAGTTCCACGCCCAGCTTGCGGCAGGCTTTGATCATGTTTTCGCCCGCCACGGGATTGCCGAAACCATCGTTGAAGTGTACCGCCAGCGGGCGCAGCTTCAGCTTCGTGACGCAATACCACAGGGTGTAGCTACTGTCGCGGCCCCCGCTAACACCCAGCACACAGTCGTATTTCTTGCCGCGGCCCACGCGCTGGATATCGTCGGCTAGCTTCTGCACTTGCTGGCGGCCGGCTTCCCCCAGCGGGAAAGCCTGATCCAGTTTGTCGTGGAGGGAGCAAAAGCTGCACTCGCCGCGGCTATCAAACTGAATACCGGGCACGGTGGTATCCATAATGCACCGAAGGCAGCGCTGGGTGGAACTTGTCATGTGCGGAGCCGAGCGGGCCGCCGGGGCGGGCTCGGGCTGAGGTAAGCTTGGCGTCATAGGTGAGTAGGCTGAAGGGGCGGACGAAGGACAGGGCAAGACCACCGCTGTTACCCTACGGGGAGGGGTAATTCGCTCCCGGTAGCGGGTTCAACGGAAGAAAGAACTGGTATCGTTCCCGCCAGCTCGCCCTGGGCCAGCGTGGCGGCGTAGGCCTTGATTTGATCGCGCACGCGGCGAAAGGCGCCTAAGACCTCTTCCTCGCTGCCCGAGGCTTGGGCCGGGTCGGGGAAGTGCTGGTGGAGCGAGCGCACGGCCAGGGCAAACCCCGAACACAGCTGGCGGGCTTGGTCACTGACGGTAATAACGAGGTCAAAGCATACGTGGGCGAACTCGTCCACCCGGTCACTGGAGTGGAGCGCAATGTCCACGCCGTCTTCGGCCATCACCCGTACGGTGCGGGGGTTCAGACGCTGCGTTTCCACGCCCGCACTGTACACGGCCACTCTTTCGCCGAGCAGGTGCTGCAGGTAGCCGTGCAGCAGTTGGCTACGGCAACCATTGCCGGGGCAGAAGACGAGCACGTTTTTCTGTAAGGATCTGGACACGCAGCGCAACAGTCAAGGGGGAGATAGCCAGGCCCGGGGCCCTCATGCCGAACTGCCGGGCTCCTCGGGTCCGATGCCGGCCGGCCACAGCAGCTCCGGGGTAATGCCCGCGTCCGGGCAGTCGCCGGGGCAGGCCGCGACCAAGTGTAGAGCCAAGCCCTTGCGAAACACCTCGTCCAGCAGCAGGTGCTCGGCACTGGCCATTCCTTTAGTGACGGACTGGAACTGCTGCTGGATCAGCTCCCGTGTGGGTAGCTCCGCATCCAGCAGCTTGACCAGGCCCTGGAGCTGACCGGCCAGGATGTTGAGGCGGCTTTTCAACTCGCGGGTGAGGTCAGGGGGGAGCATAGGGGGAGTAATGAAGGGGTAATAGGGCGAGTGAAGGTAAAATCTTATTTGGAGGAATTACAAATAAGTAATCAACCTAAGTGGAAATATTCTACATAAACTAGCCTTTACGTAGGGGCCCCCTGATCTGCTTTGGCAATAACTCAGACTATTGGATAGAGGTATTTGATCGCGTATGCGCTGGCCTTTATCAACCGCACAGCCGCCTTGGTCGGCCTATTCACCTTTTCTTGTCAGCGTTACGGTACCTCTCCTGCAAGGGCTGCGTTGACTTTCCGCGCAGGTCGCCCGTATACAGGCTCCACCCCTGCCCACCCCCATGTTGCCGTCCCCAGAGTCGGCGCTGCTCGAGCGCCTCTCCGCCCGCGATCCCACCGCCATGGTCGTCTTTTACGACCGCTACGGGCCCGCCTTGTACGGCCTGCTGCGGCGCTTGCTGGGCGACGATGCCCTGGCCGAAGACCTGCT
>NZ_JACSCW010000018.1 GCF_014333585.1 Hymenobacter sp. BT188
GCTGTGCTCGATTCCCGGTATTGGGCGCAAGACCGCGGGGATGCTGCTCTTGTTTGCCGGGGGCTTTACGCGCCTGGACAACTACCGCCAGCTCATTGCCATGGCCGGCTTGTCACCTCGCGAACACAGCTCCGGCAGCAGCATCCGGGGCAAGGTGCGCATCACTAAGATGGGTGGCGGCTTGATCCGGGGCAAGCTGTTTATGTGCAGCTTCGCGGCCAAGAAAACCAATGCCGCGTGCGTAGCGCTTTTCGATCGACTGGTGGCCAAAGGCAAAAACAAAAAGCTGGCCCTGATTGCCGTCTGCAACAAGCTGCTCAAGCAAGCCTTTGCCATCGTTAAATCCGGCGTGCCCTATCAAGCCACTTTTTGCTCAAAACTTGTCCTCAACTCTTGACTTTCAACACAGTTCGTGTAAATGACTCCTTCAGTGATCGTGGATTCTATTCTGAAAAGAGTACGCGTCGCTAAAATACAATTAAGTAACGCCACGCGGTAGGAAGCTCCTTCCGTACCTTGTTGGGCAATGCGGCTACTTTGGGTCTTACTCTGGCTACTTTCTCTATCGCACCTTGGGGTTGCTCAAACTCGGTTGCCTCTAGAGGCCGCCAGTCAACGCATTACGTTCACGGAAGTCGTTCCGGCTGATAGTTTTCAGCGTTCTGAACTCTACACGCAAACAGTACAGTGGCTCTACGATACCTACAAGTCTCCTCATCAAGCGCTTGACATACTAGTCCATAAGCGAGAAACGGGTACTCTGGCCATACGAGGATCCTTCATACCCACTATTCGTCAAGGCCGTATCATGACCACCGGGAGATTGCTCCGGTATACCCTGCGCTTAGATCTCCAAGAAGGCTATTATACCTACACCCTCACAGATTATCAGCTAGAGAATCCGGGCGCTGGAACCCCCTTGCCACTCGAGTCGCTGCTCTATTCATCTAAGGGGCGAAAAACGCAAACCGCATTGCGACAACAGTATGAGCAACAGGTAATAACACACGCCCAGCAGTTGAGTGAGAGTCTGAAACGGCAACTGAGTAAGCGGCCGGATGGAGAAGTAGGCCCTTGGTAAGAACTACTTACAACAGTCATACAAGGGCATTTATGTTTAATAACTTCTACGATGCGGAGTTAGGGAAGTGATTTAGCTGACACAGTCCTTAAACTAGTTGGGTTAGGGCTATGTGCTACTCCTCGGGCACGGAATCGCGCTCGACCAGGCCCGCCAGAAAGGCGGCAAAACTCGGGGCTAAGGGGATGTCTTGCGCCATCTCCGTATCGATCCACGCTACGCTGGGTTCTGCGCCCTGGCGATAATCTAAGGTGATGAACCAATGGCCATCGCCACTCAGCAGCACTCAGGGCTTACGCATTAAAATTAGATGAGGGCCTTTGCGGCATCTGGTGCCTGAGTCACCTCGCTTAAGCTGGCTTCGTTCCCAATTCCTCGCGTAGTTGAGGGCCCCGGAATGGCAGCCCTTGCAAGGGAGATAGAAGACACCAGTCAAAGGCACCCATGGCCAGTGGCAGCAGGCCCGCCACGGACAGGCCTCTGCCTTTCCGCCCTAGAGCGAGGCCTGTGCCAATCAGGGTGGTGCCGATGGCAATGCGGGCGGCCCGGCCGCCGGGAGAAGCAATTAAACGCAGCAGGTTATCCATAAAAGGAGGATTTAAAGTTAGAATTACTCATGGGTATACGGCAAGCGGGGTGGCGCAGTCACCGCCTGGGGTTCGGGCAGCGAAGTAGCCGGGTCCGACGGCCGGACTAGGTGTGCGAACGGCTCCAGCTGCTGGGCCGCAAAGGTGTGGGGGTAGTGCTCGACGCCGGCAAAGCCCAGCGGCAGGTCAGCTTGCGCGCGGGGCACGTAGGCCGTCCCGAACAAATAGTCCCACACGGTCAGGGTCAAAGCGAAGTTCACGCCGTGGCGCCGGGCCGCGGGCAGCTCCTGGGCGTGGTGCCACAGGTGGGTCTGTGGGTTGTTGAACAAGTACTTGAAAGGCCCGAGCGGGGCGTACAGGTTGGCGTGGTTGAAGTGGCCTACTGTCAGGGTGAAGAGGTGCACCAGGAAAAAATCCGTCAGCCCAAAGCCAATCAGGGCCAGCGGCAGGTATTCCAGCAGGCGGTATACCACCGTTTCGACGGGGTGGTAGCGCAGGTGGGCGGCAAAGCCCATTTCCTTTACCGAGTGGTGCACCTGGTGGAAGGACCAGAGCCAGCTGACGCGGTGCAGCAGCCGGTGCACGTTCCACTGAATGAAGTCGCGCACCACAAACAGCGTGAGCAGCCGCGCCCACAGCGGCCAGTCGCCGATTTCCACCGCCACCAGGTTGTGCATGCCCACCAGCGCCAGCCCGTCCTTGAAGAGCTGGACGAAGACGTTGGACAGGGCATTGTAGAGGACGAGCGAGAACAGGAAGTAGTTGAAGAACATGTAAAACACGTCCAGCCAGAAATCCTGGCGAAACGCGCCCTGGTCTTTGCGCCAGGGCCGCAGCAGCTCCAGGGCCCAGAAGCCGAGCGAGATGGCCACCAGCCAGTAGAAGTAGTTGCCCCGGTGTGGGTGCAGCACTTCCTTGAGCAGGTACTGTCCATAGCCCGTAAAAGCATCCTGAACCACCTGGCCGTAGTCGGTGCTTAGCTGCGGCAATAGTGTCATGAGCAAGTAACATGTTAAAGGTGCCTCTGGTGCGGAGGTCGCATTATTTAAAAGCTACGGCCCGAACCCTACAACGTATCGAAAAGGCCTGCGTAATGCACAGTAACGCTACTCCTGCGTTATCCCCACGCCTTTTCCTCGTTATCGCCATGTCCCACGACCCCAGCCGCCGTAGTACTTCTTCCGAAACTAACCAGCAACTGGACCGCGAGGCGGCCGCCCGCGTGCGGGATTACGCCGAGGCGGGCCCCGAGGCGCTGGAAAAACGCATTAAGGAATTGGATAAGGAGTGGGACATGGACCGCACGCTCATGGCCAACGCCTCCACCCTCTCGCTGCTGGGGTTTGCAGCCAGCCGCACCGTAAGCCGGCGCTGGCTGGTGCTGCCCGGGGTCGTTTCCACCATGTTGCTCTGGCACGCCATTCAGGGCTGGTGCCCGCCGCTGCCGGTGTTCCGCAAGCTGGGCTTTCGGACGCGCAAGGAAATTGACGCGGAGAAGTATGCCCTCAAGGCCCTGCGCGGCGACTTTACGGCCGTGACGCCCAGCAGCCCGGATCAGGCTTGGGAGGCGGCCCAGCGTTAAGGCCGGGCGCGCCGTGTGCTCAGGCTGAAAGGCATGCTCAAGGACGCTGGCCAGCCCCATAGAACGCCCGTCCCGCTGCCGCTCAGCACACCGGCGCAACAGAGCCTTCCCTGCTGCCCTGAGCTATGCCAACGCGGGCTGGCCTAGCTCAGGGCAGCGCGGCCACGCGGGGAGGTAAGGCCGCATAAGGACAGCGTTACCTCGTTGCTCGCAGCGGGCAATCAATTTTACCGCATGCGGGCCGCCGGCGTAGTATCGGCGCGGCCCGCGCGAATCAGCGCCCAGCCCAGCCCCAGCTGCAGCACCCCCAAGGCCAGAAAGCCCAAGTCGGCCGGCAGGTGATTGTCCGTGTACTCGTAGACGTGGTGCAGGCCCAGGAGTTGGTGGTCGATAAGGCCTTCGATGACGTTGAACAAACCCCAGCCCAGAATCAGCGCCCCGCTGAAGCTGCGGCCCGACCAGGGCACGTCCCGGCGGCTGCCCGCCGACCAGAGCATCCGCAGGCCGAGGGCGGTCATCACCCACACGGCCGCGTGGAACACCCCATCCCAGTACATGTTCACCTTGGCATCCACCAGGTTGTTGGGCGGCAGCTTGCCCGAAAGCATGTTGTGCCACTGCAGAATCTGGTGGAGCAGGATGCCATCGACGAAGCCGCCCATGCCGGCGCCTATCAGGATGCCGGCGGCGATGAGAGGGGCGCGGTGGAGGGGCGTGTTGTCGGTTTCCATAAGACGAGCGTAGGGGAGAAAAAGAGTAACAGGGCCCCGCCAATCAGCAGGGCAACCGGGAGCAGCAAGAGCAGGGCATTGGTGGTGTAATCCGACGCATGAATGGCTGCATCCACCCGGGGCCGGCACACTTTGCAGGCCTGGGCGGGGGGAGCGGCCAGCAGCAGGGCCAGCAGGCCGGCGAGAAGGTTTAGCGGCGAGCTGATGCTAGGCATGGGAATTGGGAAGTGAGGGCCGTTGAAAATCAAGCAGGAAAAGCTGTTAGCGAAACAAGTAGCCGATGCTAGCCACCTGGGTTACCACGGGCGCCTTCAGGTCCAGCGCCACGGCCCGGCCGTCAACCTTAGGGGCCACGGTGCCTTTGGCTTTCAGGTATTCTTCCAGCACATCGTGCACGGTGTAGTCGAGCACCTTCGGGTCTAGGCTGTTAGGCATGCGGCACAGCACGTGGTCGGGCTCGCCGCTGCGGCGGCAGGCGGCCAGAGTATATACCTTGGCCAGGTTTAGCGGCTGCCCGCCCACAGTAATGGCCTGCACCCGCTGGCCTTTCGGGGCGTTGGCGTTGAAGGTCATCGTCATGCCGGAAAAGCGGATGACCCACCCCCCAAACCTTTCCAAGGGCTGCGCAGCAAAGACGTTGTGGAGCTCGTTTTCCATCCAGTCCCGCAATTGCCGGCCGGTGGCCTTGGCGGTCTTCACGTTCTCGTTCACGGGCAGCATGTTCCACAGGTCGCCGGATGTGATAGGCGCCTTGCCGGAAGCATCCGGCACGATGGGTGGGCTGAACCGAAATCCGTTGGAAATGGCAATGTCGGCGCCGGTTTTCCAGCGCAAAGCGTCGGTAATCATATCGTCCATGGGGTTTTCCACTACCAGGTAACGGTACAGGGGCACGGACGTGTAGCCCAGCACGCGCTCCGTCTGCGGCCGGTAGGGCGCCATCTGCGCCTGCACTACTTTGAGCACGGCCGGGTCGGCCGGGTATTTCTTGGGGTCCACGTCAATCAGCTCGTAGCGCTGGGCGACGATTTTGCCGTCTTTCACGTCCAGGTCCAGCCGGCCCACGAACGAGGCGAACGCGCCCGGCTCCACCACCTGCGCGTACTTGCGTTTCAGGGGCTGGCGGATGCGCTCGTGGGTGTCGTTGCCGAGCACAAAGTCCACGCCCTTGAGCTCGGGCTGGTCGGCCAGGTACACCTGCTTGGAGATGCCCAGGTGGGTTACCAGGAACAGGATGTCGACTTTCTGCTTCTCTTTCAGTTCTTTGACGAGCGCGGCCAGGTTTTCTTCGACCTGCTTGAAGACCATGCCCTTGCTGAACGCCGAGTTCTGCCGGGTGGGCACGTCGGGGTCGTTGTAGCCGATGAATCCCAGCTTTATGCCTTTCATTTCCTTCACCAGGTAGGGCGGGTAAAGCGACTTTCCGGTGGCTTCGTCGTACATGTTGGCGCACACCAGCGGCTTGCGGTACGAGGCCAGGATGTTGCGCATGTTCTGTCCACCGTAAATCACTTCCCAGTTGCCGGGCACCAGCAAGTCATAGTCCATGGCGCTGATGACCGGGCCGATGGCCTTGCCCTCGGAAAGCGCAGCCACGGCGCTGCCCTGAATCAGGTCGCCGCCGTCCACAATGACGGTGCCACCGGGGTTTTCGGCTTTGGTCCGCTTGAAGATGGTCTGGACGTTGGCCAGCCCGCCGCGCTGCTTGAACACGAACTTGCCGTTTTCGATAAACATCTCCGGGTGGGGCAGCAGCTGGCCGTGCATGTCGGCGGTTTGCAAAATGGTAATGGTCTCCACCTGGGCCGCTTTACGGGCCATAACCGGGGGGAGGGCACGCGCAGAAAAGTCAGGCACCACCAGGGCCAGCCCCAAAGCCGGCACCAGGGAAAACAGCAGATTTTTATAAGTGAATTTCATGGTCAGCAGATTAACTAGGTGGGATTTTTAGTGAGATGAGTGAATGAAAGCAGGTCAGGGCCAGCCGCCAGAGCAAGCCCGCAGGTTACACGAGAGTGAAAGTCTGGTGGCTGCCAATGGCAAGCGGGCGGTGCTGCGCCAGAAAGGCGCGCATGGCGGCCACGGCGTGCTGCCCGGATTTGCGGCGGTGGCGGCCCAGCTTGGGGGGCACGCCCTGGGTGGTGATGAAAGCGGCCGTGTAGGTGCGAGCCGGGTCGAGGGGCTGGCCCTGCACGAAGACGGTCTGCAGGCGGCTGCCTTGGGGGTTTTCGGCCTTGAAGTAGGCGTTCAGGCCCAGGGCGCGCTTCACGTAGCCACCCATCTGGTGCAGCGGGTCGTGGCTGTAGGTGCCTTCCAGGTTGTGCTCCAGCAGCTGGCCCACCTCGGCGCCGGTCAGCTCCACGGTTTCAATCTCGGGGTCCATCGGCACGATGTCGTAGAGGTCTTCCAATCGCACCGGGCCGGGAGGCACGGGCGCACCGTAGCGCCAGCCGTTGGAGAAGTACAGGTCGGCGGGTACCAGCGCCCGCAGGCTTTCCAGCAGAAAATCATCCATCGGGCATTCCACCGACGTGCCCCGGTGCAGGCCCGTGCTGACCACGCCGACAACTTCCTGCAGCGACGCGTAGGGCACCAGGGCCGCGTCGATGCGGCCCTGCAAGTCCGCGTCGGGCACGAGGTTCTGGCTGACTTCGCGCAGTTCGTGATCGTGGGCCCTCACCCGGCCGCCGTCCACCGTGAGCGTGAGGCGCCCGACGAAGGAGCCGTGGGAGCCGGACTGGATGACGAGCGTTTCGCCGGCCAGATAAGGCGCGTAAAGACGGTTGTGGGTGTGGCTGCTCAAACAGACGTCCACCCCGGGGTGCTGCGTGAGCAGGGCCACGTCCTGCGGAAAGCCGCAGTGGGAAAGCAGCACGATGACGTCGGCCCGCTCCTGGTCGCGCAGCTCGGCGATGTAGCGCGGCAGCTCCTCGCTCCCGTTGGTGAAGCGCAGCCCCTGGCTGAAGTGCGGCGGCATGGCCTTCTCCACGATGGGGCTGGCCAGCCCCAGAATGCCCACGCGCAAGCCGGCCACCTCGCGCAGCAGATACGGCGCGTATGCCAGCTGACCGGAGGCGTTGTCGTACACATTGGCGGCCAATAGCGGGTAGTTAAGCTGTCCGGCCAGCTGTTGCAAATGGGCCGGGCCATAGGCGAAGTCCCAGTGCGCCGTCCAGGCCGCAAAGCCCAGCTCGTTGAGTACCGGCAGCAGGATTTCGCCCTGGGTTTCCACCACCGGCCGGGTGCCGTGGAAGGTGTCGCCGCCGTCCAGCAGCAGGCTGTCGGGGTAGGTGGCGCGCCACTCGCGCAGCAGCGTGGCGATGCGGGCATAGCCGCCACAACGGCGGTACTCGGGGCCGTCAGGGCCGTAAAACAGCTCCTGATGCAGGTTCAGGTAGCCGTGCACGTCGTTGAGCTGGAACAGGGTAAGCTGGGTTGCCATGAGCTTAAGTGATGAGGAAAAATTACTTCAAATGGCTACTGCCAGGACGCGTAGGTAATCCAGGCGTCGAACTCCTGGGGCTGCTGCTGCCACAGCTGCACGGCTTCGGCGCTGCTTTTCACCGAGCGGGCCACGTTGCGCTGCAGGCCGGCAATCAGGTCCGGGGTGCGGGCCATGTCCTCGGGCATCCCCAATTGTCCGGCCCCGTTCACGTCGAGCAGGCGCACGCCGGGTTTCGCCACATCCTGCCGCCGCCGGATGTGCTTGGGGTTGCCGGGGCGCACCAGCACGGCGGCCTCGCGGGCGTAGAGGCTGGTGCGGGTTTTCTCGTCAACAAAGCCCGGATGGGCCAGCGCCGTTTGGGTGAGCATGTACTCGGCCCCACCATACACCACGTCGGCATCCTGCAAGGCTTTTTCCAGCCACTGCGTCTCGGGGCCGGCCGTAACCTCCACGATGGTGCCGGTTTGCTTGGTGAAGGCGGCGCTTTCCTTCATGGGCTCGGCCGGGCCGCCGGGGCCGTACACGTGCAGGGTTTGGGCGCGGGCTACGGGGCTTAGGCTTAGAATAACGGCGAGCAGCAACAGCCGGCGGCGGGGCTTTTCAAGCATTCGATGAACTGAAAAAAGGGTGCTGAAATGGGGCGCTGGTTGTCTTAGCAGGCAATGGCCAGCCGCAGGCGAAAGGATAGCCGCAGGCTGCTGGCCCGCGGCAGGCCGTGCCCAGGTAAGGGGCACCCCGGCGCCGCGGCCGGGTCAGCGCCGGCCGCGGGCAGGCAGTACATGCGCCCGCGCACCACCAGGGCCGACGCCACCGTAAGCCCGCCGATGGCGCCCAATGCCGCACCCAGCCCGAACGCATCGGCCAGGATGCCGGTGAGCAGGGCCCCGATGGCGTAGCCGGCGTCGCGCCAGAAGCGGAAGATGCCCACGCTGCGCGCCCGGTGCGGAGCCGGGGCGTACTCGCCCACCGCCGCCAGAAACGTGGGGTACACCAGCGCCGTGCCCGCCCCGAGCAGGGCCGCCAGCCCCAAAAACGCCGGGTAGGAATCAACAATGAGCATGGCCAGCAGCACGGCGCCCTGCAGCAGCATGCCCCAAAAGAGCAGGTCTTTCTTACACAGCCGGTCGGCCAGCGGCCCGGTCACCAGCTGCCCCAGACCCCACACCGCCGGGTACACCGCCGCCACCGTGCCAATCTGGGTCAGCGTAAAGCCCTTGCTGGCCAGCAGAAGCGGCAGCAGGCCCCACACCATCCCATCGTTGAGGTTGTTTACCAGCCCAGCCTGCGTCACCGAGCCCAGGTTGGGGTGCCGCCACGTCACGTCCCAGAAGGAAAAGGGTGGGCCAACCGAACCGGCCGGGGCTTGCGCGGCTTCCAGCGCCACGTGGGCGCGGGTGTCGCGCACCAGCAAACTGCCCAGCAGCCCGAGCACCGCCAGCACTAGGCCAAGATAAAACGGGTAGGGCCGCAGGCCGTACTCGGTGGCCAGCCAGCCCGAGGCAAAGGCCGCGGCCCCCACGGCCAGGTAGCCGGCTGACTCGTTGAGGCCCATGGCCAGCCCGCGCTGCTTGGGGCCCACCAAATCCATCTTCATCACCACGGTGCTCGACCACGCCAGCCCCTGGTTCAGGCCCAGCAGCACGTTGGCGAAAATGACCCACCCCCAGCTCGGGGCCCAGAGCAGCAGCAGCGGCACGGGCAGGCCAAAGCCCCAGCCGATGAGCAGCAGGTTTTTGCGGCCTACCCGGCCCGCCCAGGCCCCGGCGTAGTAGTTGGCCACGGCTTTGGTCAGCCCGAAAACGACGATAAACGAGAGAATGGCCGAGCGCGCCACCAGGTGGAATTCCTGCTCGGCCAGTTGGGGCAGAATGCTGCGCTCCAGCCCCACCATGCCGCCCACGAAGGCGTTGATGAGCACCAGCAGGGTGAACTGCCGCCAGTTGGCCTGCAAACCGAGTTGCGGAGTCACGAAGCGCGGCCGTTAGGGGTGCACCAGCGCCCAGCCCTGGGCCTGGCGGATGATGAGCTCCCCGTTGCCGGTCGGCACGTAGGAAATGAACGGGAACAGCTCCTCCTTGCTGATGTTGCGCTCTTTCATGGTGTTCAGGCACTGGGTCAGGATGACGCCTTGCGCCTTGAGGGCCTGCAATTCGGGCTCGTACGCCTGGTCTTTGCGGAACACGTTCACACCACCGGCGTAGGCCACCAGCTGCATTTCCAGCTTGCCCTTCAGGCGCGGGTCTTCCAACGCGTTTTTCATGTTGCGCAACGTCATCTTGATGAGCTTGGGGTCGTCACTGTCGAGGTGGTACACCACGTGGTAGTGGCTTTTGTCGGCCGTAGCGCCCGTGAAGGTGCCTTTCTGGAAAGCCGTCTGTTCGGACGAAGGCTTCCGGGCCGGCGTCGTCTCAGGCTTTGAAGATTGCGCATTCGCACTCAGGGCCAAGCTGCTGGTCAGTACCGTGGCTAAAACAAAACGGGGAAATTTCATGGGCTGGGAATCAGCAAGTGAAGAAATAAGTATCTAACCGGCCCAGGCAGGCGCGGTATCAGGCAAGCGAACTAAACCGTGTGCAGGATCACGTAGAGGGAAATACTGGAAATGAGCACCCACAGCGTGAGGCCCAGCACGTAGGGCCGCGGCCCCACGGCCCGGATAACCTTGGCCGACATACTCGCCCCAATGAAGAATAAGGTGAGCGTGAGGCCGATTTTGGCCAGCTTGACCAGCCACGGGCCCACGAGCCCCACGGCCGGCACGAACGAGTTGAGCAGCATGGCCGCCACGAAGCCGAGGATGAAGTAGGGAATCTTCACCTTCACTTTTTTTTCGCGGAAGGCCAGCGCCGTGCCCAGCGCCACGGGAATAATCCACAGGGCCCGGGCCAGCTTCACCGTGGTGGCCACCTGCAGGGCCTGGTCACCGTAGGCCGCCGCGGCCCCCACCACGGAGCTGGTGTCGTGAATGGCAATGGCGGCCCAGAGGCCGAACTGCTGCTGGGTAAGCCCCAGCGCGTGCCCGATGGCGGGAAAGGCAAACAAGGCAATGGCGTTGAGCACGAACACCGTGCCCAGCGACACCGACATTTCTTCCTCGCTGGCCTGCACTACCGGGCCCACCGCCGCAATGGCCGACCCCCCGCAGATGGCCGTGCCACAGGCAATCAGGTGCGTTACGCGGCGGCTCAGCCCCAGGGCGCGGCCGGCCAGATAGCCCAGCAACAGCGTACCTACGATGGTGGCCACCGTGAATAGCAGCCCCGAGCGCCCGGCCTGCACCGCCGCGTGGGCGTTCATACCGAAGCCCAGCCCCACGACCGAGTACTGCAGCAGCTTGGCCGTAAGGGCCCGGGTGCGCGGCAGGAACGGATTGCCCACCAGCAGCGCCAGCAGCAGCCCCAAACCCAGGGCCACCGGCGGCGAGCCCCAGGGGCTCAGGCAAAACAGCCCCCCCAGCACGAACAGCGCTTGCTGTAGGGTAACCCGCCGGCCAAATACGGTGCGCGAGGCCAGGAGCCAGGGGGCCCATTGGGCCACGGGCGTGGTGGGTGGAGGGGGGGATAAGGTAGTGGGCATAACAATCAGAGCGGGTACACTAACGCAAGCCAAGGTACGGGCGCAAGGTTCTGAAATAGAGACAAAAAAGCTTATCCGCCATTACCTCAGGTTATGGAAGAAATCCAAAGTGCCACGCTGCCTACTTTAGTCCTATCCCCGGCAGCCTCACGAAACCGGCGCGCAGTGCTGGCGGGCGTAGGCCAGGAACCGGGCGGCGCTGGCCGAGGGCGGCTGGCCCTGCACCCACACCGTCTCGAACTGCCGGGCGAGGCGCAGGGCCGGCACGGGCACAATTTCCAGCCGGCCGGTTTGCAGCTCCAGTTCCAGCGCCCGCCGCGACACGATGCCCAGACAGGTAGGGGCAGCTTCGAGGTAGGCTTTGATGGCTTGGGTGTTGTCGAAGGAAAAGGCCACGCGCAGCTCGCTCAGGCGCACGTGCTGCTGCCGTAGGGCGTATTCCAGCACCTGCCGGGTGCCCGATCCCCGCTCGCGCAGCACCAGCGGGTGGGCCAGCACTTCGGGCAGGGACAGCTGCTGCGCCGGCCGGCCGGGCACTGCCCCGCGTACCACCACCAACTCGTCCTCGACCAGCAGCTCGTAGTGCAGG
>NZ_JACSCW010000019.1 GCF_014333585.1 Hymenobacter sp. BT188
CCCACCACCGAGGTGGAGCCCACCACAAACAGGGAGTAGGCCGTGCTCAGCACCGGGCTCACGCCCATCAGATACACCAGCACCGGCACGGTGAGAATAGAGCCGCCGCCGCCCATGATGCCCAGCGAGAGGCCGATGAAAATTGCCGCGAAGTAGCCGAAGTAGTGTAACATGGATGAACGGGTGAACGTATGTAGCTATGAAGGGTTGTTCATGTGATTAAGCAAAAAAAAGGCCGGTCCTTACAGGAACGTGCAGCCGGCCAGGCACTGAATCACGTCGATGACTTCGCGCATTTTCAGCGAGTAGTAGATGTTTTTGCCCTCGCGGGTGCTGCTCAGAATGCCCTTGAGCTTCATGCCCGTCAGGTGGTGGGAGAGCAGGCTTTGCTCTACGTTCAGCTTGTCGCTGATGTCCGTCACCGATAGGCTGTCGGTGGCCGATAGCAGCTGCACGATGGCAATGCGCGTGGGATGGGCCGTGGTCTTCAGAATAAAGGCCACCTTCTCCATCTTCTCAGTGGTCAGGTTTAAATCAGCGGTGGCGTTGGTCGTTGTCATAAGGTGACGCAAATGTATGGTCATTTGTTCATGTATACAAACTTCTCCTTTACTTTGGTTCCAAAATAAATCAAAAAGCTATGCCAGCGTTTGATCAAAAGTTCTTATCCCGGTCAGGTTTCAGGTTAAGTCGCTCCTTAGTCGGGCTGTTAGCCTTTAGCGTGCTGCTGGCCCCGACCTGGGGGCTGAGCGGCTGCCAGCAGGTGAGCACCCGTACTGTGACGGGCCGGGCCACGGGCACCTTCACCATCCTGCACACCAACGACATCCACGGGCGGCACCGGCCCTTTGCCGTCTCGCCCGGCAACGCCACGGCTCAGACCGGCGATGCCGGCCGGCCCCCCAGCTCATTTGAGCGCGCCGGGCAGGTCGGTGGCTTTGCTCACCTGGCCACGGCCGTCCATCTGGTACGCCAGCAGCGCGGGGCCGGCAACGTGCTGCTCGTGGACGGCGGCGACACCTTCGGCGACGATTTGCTGGGCAACCTCACGCGGGGCGAAGCCATTATTCGGCTGATGAACGCCGTGGGCTACCAGTTCATGGCCCTGGGCAACCACGACTTTGAGTACGGCAGCGCCCGCACCCGGGAGCTGCAGCAACTAGCCCGCTTCCCCCTGCGCGGGGCCAACGTGACAGAAAAGGCCACTGGTCAGCCCTTCCTCGGCGACCCCACCACAGTGATTACCCTGGGCGGGGTGCGCGTGGGCCTGCTGGCGCTGGCCTACCACAACACCCACCTGACCGGCAACCCCGACAACACCAAGGAGCTGACCTTTGGCAACGGGCTCGAGGCCACCCGGCGCTACCTGCCCGCCCTGCGCGCCCGTGCCGATATTGTGGTAGTGGTCTCGCACCAGGGCACCAAAGTAGACGAGCAGCTGGCCCGCGAGGTGCCCGGCATCGACCTGATAGTGGGGGCCCACTCCCACGACCGGATTGCCCCCCCGCGCCGGGTGGGTGCCGTCTGGCTGGTGCAGGCGCTGTCCGACGCGGCCGTGCTGGGCCAGCTCACGGTGAAGGTGAAAGCGGGGAAAATCACTCAAGTGGACGGCGGCGCCCCCACGCTCTGGACCGCCGACTACCCTGCCGACCCCGCCGTGGCCGAGCTGGTGGATTCGCTCCGGGCCCCGCACCGCGCCCGGTTAGAAGAAGTAATTGCCACCACCACGGGCCGCATCGGCCGGCAGTACAAGTCGGCCAGTCCCTTCGACCAGCTCACCGGCGAACTGCTGCGCGAAGCCACGGGCGCCGAGGTAGCTTTCATGCCCGGCGTGGGCTACGGCGTGTCGCTGGAACCCGGCCCCATCACCCGCGAAATGCTCTACACCCTCCTCCCCCATCCGTCCAAGCTGGCCACGCTGGAGCTGACGGGTGCGCAACTTACCGCCTTGCTGGAGCAGACCGCCACCAACCTGGAGCCCGGTACCGACCTGGCCCGCGTGGGCGGCCTGCTGCAATCCAGCGGCCTGGACTGGACCGCCGACCTCAACCTGCCCGCCGGCCGGCGGGTGAGCGGAGTACGAGTGAACGGCCAGCCCCTGGCGCAGGACCGCCGCTACCGCGTCGTGACGCATACGGGCATGCTCACAGGCATCCACCACTACACCACTTTCGCCCAAGGCCGCAACATTCAGAAACGGGATCAGAGCGTGACCGACGTCGTGGAAGCCGGGCTCAAGCGGCGCGGCACCGTGGCCCCGCCGAAGCTGGCCGCTGTACACATTGTACCGGTAAAGAAATAAAGGAGCTTTAATGGTGTAGGGATGCCCCTCTCCCTGAGCTGTGCGCGCCGAAATGAACTTTGCCCGGCGGGCACCTCGTTAGGGGCGGCATAATTTCAAGGGCCCTGGCTGCAACCTTCGGGCCTTTAGCAGGGCCTTTCACAGGCATTCTTCAGGCTTCCAGAAAAAAGTGCGCACCTTTGTGCCGCGAAACTTTCTCCATGCAACGACTGCTGTCCCATTTGCTGCTGCTGCTTTATGCGGGTGTTTACCTGCATTGCCAGCCCATGCCCGTTGGAGCCGGCAGCGCAGCAGCAAGTGGCGGTACTCGTCAGGAAGTACCCCGCAGCGCCACCTGCAAGAAGAAGCTGCAGACTGTGCAGGCCGATACCAAAGTGGAGAAGCAGCAGCTGGCCCAGGCGAAGCTGCTGCCGCTCGATGCCGCGTTGGGCAGCGACTTTATGGCCCTGTATTTCGGGCTGCTTTTTCCGGCTCACCAGCCGGCCCTCAACCCCACGCGCGGCCCCACTGCCGGCCCCGCGCTGGCACTTGCCAACCACCCCAACAAGGCGCCACCCGTCCGCTTTTCTTAGGAAAAAGCGCAGGTGAGCCGGGGTATGTTCCCGGTTAGTCGAACCCCTGTAATGGGTGCGACCACCGGTTTTTTTGTGGCCTGACCTTTCCTTGCCCGCGGCGTTTAAGCCGGTGCAGCACCAGGCCCCATCTGTTGCCCGCCTCTGTCGGGTGGCCCCCGCTTTTTCCTGAGAAACCCCGCAAATCTGCCTTTAACAGGCCGCGGCGCCCGTGTGCGCTGCCGGCCCGGATTTCTGACTTTTTCTTTGGAACCCATGGTATTGCTCCGCCTTGCTGCAAGGCTTTTCCCCTCCTGCGCCCTGCGCCGACCACTCACTGCCGCGCTGCTGCTTGTTGCCAGCGCGGCCTGGGCCCAGGCCCCTGCCCCTCCGCCCCGCTCCGTTTCCCTGGTCCAGGCCCTGGAGATGGCCCGGGCCAGCTACCCCCGCCTGCAGGCCAAAGCCGCGCAGGTACAGGCCGCCCAGGCCGAGGTGCAGCAGGTGCGCACCCAGCGCCTGCCGTCCGTGCGGCTAAGCCAGCAGGTAAGCTACGGCACCATCAACGGGGCCGCGGGCACCATTCTCCCCTACGGCACAGTCATCCCCTCCACGGGGGGCGCGGCGGCGGCTAACTCCTCCGCGGCCGTGTTCGGCAGCGTGAGCACGGCTTATGCCGAATGGGCGCCCGTCACCTTCGGGCAGTACGGTGCCCAGCTAAACCGGGCCCGGGCCGCCGCCGAGTACGCCGTGGCCGATGCCGACAACGAGTGGTTCAGCCAGCAGGTGCGGGTAGCCCAGACCTACCTGGAGCTGCTGGCCGTGCAGAACCTGCGGGCCGTGCGCCAGAAAAACCTGGGCCGGGTGCAAACCCTGAAAAAGACCATCACCCGCCTCACCCTGCACGGTTTGCGCCCCGGCGTGGACAGCACCCAGGCGGCGGCTGAAGTAGCCCAGGCGCGCTTGTCGCTGGTGGAAGCCCGCGAGCTGGAAGCCGAGCGGCAGACCCGCCTGTCCACCCTCTTGGGCCAACCCGGCCAGCGGTGGCAGCCCGATTCGGTGTTCAACCACCGCCTGCCCACGGCCGGGGTGGCGGCTTTCGCTGCCACCGGCCACCCGGCGCTGCGCCTGCAGCAGCGGGCCATCGGGCTGAACCAGGCCCGCGAAACCATCATCCGCCGCAGCTACCGCCCGCGCCTGGCGCTGCTGGGCGGCACCTGGGGCCGGGGCACCGGCGTGGGGGCCGACGGCCGCTACGACTACGGCGTAACCGGGGCCGCGCCCACCCGCTTCAACTATGCCGTGGGGGTAGGGCTGGTGTTCGACCTGCTGGATTTGCCCCGCCTGCGGGCCCAGGGCCGCGCCGAGGCGTTTCGCACCCAGGCCCTGACCCTGGACTTGCGCCAGCAGCAGCTGGAGCTGAGCAACCAGCAGCTGCTAGCCGCCGAGCGCATCGGGCTGGCCGCCGAGCGGGTGCGCGAGTCCCCGGTGCAGCTCGCCGCCGCCGCCCAGGCCTACCGCCAGAAGCTGGCCCTCTACAACTCCGGCCTGGCCACCATCACCGATCTCACCCAGGCCCTCTACAACCTGCAAAAGGCCGAGCAGGACCAGGCCCTGACCGTGAACAACGCCTGGCAGGCCCTGCTGCTGCAAGCCGCCGGCACCGGGGACTTCTCCCTGTTTCAAACCCGACTCAATCCCTAGCCGCATGTACGAACTTATCCGGTCGGCCCTACAGCGGCCCCTCACTGTGGTGGTGGCCATGCTGGCCATCCTCTTTTTTGCCTTCGCCGCCGTGCGCGACATTGCCGTGGACATCTTCCCCAGCATGGACGTGCCGGCCATTTACGTGGCCGAGCCCTACGGGGGCCTCTCGCCCGAGCAGCTGGACGGCTTCATGGCTAATCAGTTTCAGAACAACTTCCTGTTTGTGTCCGGGGTCAAGAAGATTGAAACCAAGAGCATTCAGGGCCTGACCCTGATTAAGCTCTCCTTCTATCCCGGCACCGACATGGCCCAGGCCGCCGCCGAGGTGGCCACCCAGGTGTCACGGGCCACGGCCTTCATGCCCTCGGGCACCCTGCCCCCGCAGGTGGTGCGCTTCGACGCCAGCTCCCTGCCCGTGGGCCAGCTGGTGCTGGAAAGTGACAAAAGCTCGCTCACCCAGCTCCAGGACCTGGCCGCCAGCCGCATCCGGCCCATGTTCACCACCATTCCGGGCGTCACGTCCACGGCCCCGTTTGGCGGCAACATCCGCACCATCGTGGTCAAGGCCGACCCGGCCAAGCTGCGCGGCTACCAGCTCACCCCCGACGACGTGGTGAAGGCCATCGTCAGCAGCAACCAGCCCTCGGCGGCCGGCAACGTTAAGATGGGCGACGTGGCCTACATGGCCCCGGTCAATTCGCTGATTGAAAACCCCGCCGACTTTCTGGACGTGCCCCTGCGCACCGGCGCCGGGCCGGGCGTGTACCTGCGCGACGTGGCCACGGTGGAGGATGCCGCCGACGTGACCACGGGCTACGCCGTCATCAACGGCAAGCGAGCCATTTACCTGCCCGTCATCAAGAAGGCCGACGCTTCCACGCTCAAAGTCGTGCAGCAGGTCAAGGACAAGCTGCCCACCCTGCGGGCCCTGCTGCCCGAGGACGTGAAGCTCAGCTACGCCTTCGACCAGTCGACCTACGTGGCCAACTCGCTCAAAAGCCTGGTCACGGAGGGCATCCTGGGCGCGGTGCTCACCGGGCTGATGGTGCTCTTGTTCCTGCGCGACTGGCGCAGCGTGCTCATCGTCGTGACCACCATTCCGCTCTCGGTGTTGTCGGCCGTGATTCTGCTCCAGCTCTTTGGGCAGACGCTCAACATCATGACCCTGTCGGGGCTGGCCCTGGCCATCGGCGTACTGGTGGACGAGGCGACGGTGACCATCGAGAACATTCACCAGCACCTGGAGCGGGGCAAGCCCAAGGCCCAGGCCATCTGGGACGCGGCCCGCGAAATAGCCCTGCCCAAGCTGCTGATTCTGCTCTGCATCCTGGCCGTGTTCGCCCCCGCCCTGATTATGGAAGGCGTGCCCCGGGCCATGTTCCTGCCCCTGTCGCTGGCCGTGGGCTTTGCCATGGTGGCCTCGTTCCTGCTCTCGCAGACGCTCGTGCCGGTCATGGCCAACTGGCTGATGAAGGACCACGCGCCGGCTGGTGGCCACGACGACCCGGATGAGAAACCTGGCTTCTTCGCCCGCTTCCAGGCCGGCTACCAGCGCCTGCTCGTGCGGGCCCAGGGCCGGCAGCGCGGCGTGGTGCTGGGCTACCTTGTCTTATCAATACTGGTAGTAGGAGCGGGGTTCGCCTTCATCGGCACCGACATCTTCCCCCAGGCCAACAGCGGGCAGTTCCAGCTGCGGCTGCGCGAGAAGGTGGGCACCCGCCTGGAGAAAACCGAGCAGACGGTAGCGGCCGTGCAGGCGATTATCAATAAAGAAGTCGGCCCCGGCAACGTGGAAATCAGCTCCACCTTCGTGGGCACCCAGCCGGCCAGCTTCGCCGTCAACTCCGTGTTCGTCTTCACCGCCGGCCCCCACGAGGCGCTGATGCAGGTGGCCTTGAAAGAGGGCGTGCACGTGAATTTGAGCCAGCTCAAGGAGCGGCTACGGGGGCGCGTAAGGCAGGCCCACCCCGGCCTGCAGCTAAGCTTCGAGCCCATTGAGCTGGTGGAAAAGGTGATGAGCGACGGGGCCCCCACGCCCATCCAGGTGAACGTGGGGGGCAAAAACCTCAAGGAAGCGGCCGGCCACGCCCGCAAGGTTATGGCCGAGCTGAAGCGAATTCCCTACCTGCGCGACGTGCAGATTGCCCAGCCCCTGCAGTACCCGGCTTTGCGCATCGACGTGGACCGGGAGCGGGCCGCCCAGTTCGGGCTTACCAGCCAGGAAATCACCCAGTCGGTGGTGGCGGCCACGTCCTCCTCGCGCTTCACGAGCAAAAACCTCTGGCTCGACCCCAAGTCCGGCCTGGGCTACCAGGTGCAGGTGCAGCTGCCCGAAGACCAGCTCACCCAGCTCCAGGACTTGGAGGCGCTGCCCGTCAAGCCCGGGCAGGCCCGCCCCACCATCGGGGAGGTGGCCACGGTGTCGGCGCGGATGATGCCCGGCCAGATTGACCGCCAGGGGCCTTACCGGCTGGTCAGCATCACCGCCAACGTGCAGGACCGGGACCTGGGTACCGCCGCGAAGGCCGTGCGCCAGGCCCTGAAACAAGTTGGGGAGCCCCCGCGCGGGGTAGTGGCGAATCTGGTGGGCCAGCCCCAGCTGCTGGCAGAAACCATGCGCAGCCTGCAGACCGGGCTGGGCATGGCCATCGTGGTGATTTTCCTGCTGCTGGCCGCCAACTTCCAGTCGTTCCGCCTCTCGCTGGTGGTACTCTCCGTGGTGCCGGCCGTGGTAGCGGGCTCGCTGCTGCTGCTGCTGGCCACGGGGGCCACGCTCAACCTGCAGTCCTACATGGGCATGATTATGAGCGTGGGCGTGTCGGTGGCCAACGCCATCCTGCTCATCACCAGCGCCGACCACTTGCGGCACGAGCACCGCGACGTGGCGCTGGCCGCCCGCCTAGCCGCCGATACCCGCATCCGGCCTATTCTGATGACCAGCATCGCCATGATTGCCGGCATGCTGCCCATGGCCTCGGGCCTGGGCGAGGGCGGGGACCAAATTGCCCCGCTGGGCCAGGCCGTCATCGGCGGGCTCATCGCCTCCACGCTGGCCTCGCTGCTGGTCTTGCCCCACGTGTTTGGCTGGGCCATGCGCCGGGTGGGCTACGAATCCCTCTCCCTGCTGCCCGCTCGTACCCGGCAGGCCGCTTAATCTTCTCTTTTTTTCGACTGACTGACTATGAATGCCTTCCTGAAATTGATTGCCCGTTCGACCCAAACCGCTTCCCTGCTGGCGGCGGGCCTGCTGCTGAGCGGCGCGCTAGGCAGCTGCTCGTCCGGCGCCTCGGAGCCCGCGGCCGACAAGCCCACGCCGACTGCTCCGGCCGCCGTCACCACCTTCCGGCTGAGCGCGGCCCCGGCCGTGCGCCGGCTGCGGCTGCCCGCCGAGCTCAAGCCCTATGAGCAAGTTGACCTCTTCCCCCGCGTGGGCGCTTTTGTCAAACAAGTACTCGTGGACCGGGGCTCGCGCGTGAGCAAGGGCCAGACCCTGGCCGTGCTCGAAGCGCCGGAGCTGGCCGCCCAGCTGGCCCGCGCCCGTTCGCGCTGGCAGGCCGCGCAGGCCAAGCTTTCCGGCACCAAGGCCAGCTACGAGCGTCTGCTGCGCACGAGCCAGGAGCCGGGCACCATCTCGCCCAACGACCTGGAGCGGGCCCGCGCCGAGATGCAGGCCGACCAGGCCAACGGGCAGGCGGCCTACTCCGAACTGCAGGCCAGCCGGGAGCTGAGCAACTACCTGGTGGTGCGCGCCCCGTTCAGCGGCACCATCACGGCCCGCAACGTGTCGGCCGGGGCCCTGGTGGGGCCGGGGGGTGGCCAGCCGTCCGCGCCGATGTTCTCGCTGGAAAACAGCCGGACCCTGCGCCTGGAGGTAGCCGTGCCCGAAGCCGCCGCCGGCCAGTGGCTGCAGCTGGGCGCGGCGGTGCCCTTCACGGTGCCGGCCTTTCCCGGCCAGACCTTCACGGGCGTATTCCGCCGCAACGCGAGTCGCCTAAGTCAGACCGTGCGCTCGGAGCTGGTGGAGATGGACGTGCCCAACGCCGACGGCCGCCTGAAAGCGGGCATGTACGCCCAGGTGCTGGTGGCCCTGCCCACCGAGGCGAAAGCCGTCGCCGTGCCGACCTCGGCCGTGTTTGCCACCCCGGATGCGCCCCAGCAGGCCCAGGTGGTACGCGTGCAGCAAGGGCGCGCCAAGTGGGTGCCCGTGCGCAAGGGCCAGCTGCTGAGCCGCGACACGGTGATGGTGTTCGGCCCGCTGGCGCCCGGCGATGAGCTGGTGCGCGAGGCCGGCGAGCAGGTGCCGGACGGCCAGCCCCTCACGGTAGACAAGGCCAAGCCCGCGGGGATATGATATATGAACGTTTTTTCATTTGTTTGTTGTTGCTGACGTAAATTCCCTAATCATGAAGCGTAAATCCCTGTTGCAGTGGCTGCCCCTGGCCCTGTTTGCCCTGATATTATTCACGCCCTTGCGCACCCCCGTACTAGGCGGCCTGCAGCGCGGCCTGCTGGCCACGGGCCTGTGGAAGGCCGAAGTACCGGCCGTGGTGGCGGCACCCGCTTCCACGCCCGTTTCATCTACAAACGCTAGCGCATACCCGCACAACCTGCCCCTAGTTACCCTCGACGGCAAGCACGTTAATCTGAGCGACCTGAAGGGCAAAGTGGTGTTCGTGAACCTGTGGGCCAGCTGGTGCCCGCCCTGCGTAGCCGAGATGCCCGGTATTCACGCGTTGTACAAAAAGATGGACCCCAAGAAAGTGGCCTTCGTGATGCTGTCGCTGGACGAGAACCCGGCCAAGGCCCGGGCCATGATTCAGCGCCGGGGCTACACCTTCCCGGTGTACTTGCCGACCGGCCCGCTGCCGGCCCCGTTTGACTCCAACGCCCTGCCCTCTACGGTGATTCTGGACCCGCAGGGGCAGGTAGCGGTCCGCCACGAGGGCATGGCCGAGTACGACACGCCCGAGTTTAAGGCGGCGTTGGAACAGCTGGCTCGGTAAGCGCGTCGACTCCTTCTACTTTGGCAAAGCCCTGGCTCAACCGCCAGGGCTTTTCTGCAGGGCTTCTTAGTTATTAGGCTTTTCTGCCATACCAGCAATTTGATCCACTTACGGTTGATCGTGTAAAAGTCGTTTTACATAAAGTTAATGGCTGTTGCAAAAGTCAACATCGTGGGGGCGTGTGAGTTAGTAGCGTATGCTCGGCTTTCACCCCATTCGGACATCGTTGCTGAAACTGGTGCCCGCACGCCATTTCTACCAGCAACTGCTGCAGACCGTCGATTTCAGCTTCGTGTGGCCACTTTTTGCCCCATTCTATAGCTCTGGCGGTCGGCCCTCGCTTGATCCCGTCGTATTCATCAAGTTGCTCTTAGTGGGTCACTTGGAGAATATTACCTCGGATCGCAAGCTGCTGGAACTGGCCCAGCTGCATCTGGGCATCCGCGCCTTCCTCGGGTATGACTTCGCGCAGCCCCTGCCCTGGCATAGTACCGTCTCGCGGACGCGGCAACGCCTCCCCATATCGGTTTTCGAAGCCTGCTTTACGCACGTGGTAGGCTTGTGCATCCAGCAGGGCCTGGTCAGTGGCCATACCCAGGTGCTGGACTCGGCCTACATCAAAGCCAACGCCTCCATGAGCCGGCTCCAGCCCAAGCGTTCCCGTGGGGCGGCCGGGGCGGGCCCCACCATAAGTGATGGCCAAGCGCCCCGCATCACGGCGACGCCTGACCGCGTAAAGCATATCCAACGCTTCCACGCCGCCATTCTAAAAGCAGCCCCCAACAAACCAGGGCAACTCGTCAGCAATCTCACGCACTACAGCCCTTCTGATCCCGAGGCGCGCATTGCCTTCAAGTCGGGCAAGCCCCGCATCTTAGCCTATACGGCCAGTGTGAGCGTCGATACGGCGCACCACGTGATCACCCACATCCACGCGGACCTAGCCGACTGGCGCGACAGCCGCTATCTGCTCGCCATCGTGGACGCGACCCAGCAGCGACTGAAGACCTTTAGGATGGGCATGACCATTGTTGTGGCCGATGCGGGCTACTGTTCGGGCGAGAACTACGAGCAGCTGGAAGCACGGGGCCTGACGGGCTATATTCCGGCCCATGGCGGGTATAAAAGCGAGCACGCGGGCTTTACCTACGATGCCGCTAC
>NZ_JACSCW010000001.1 GCF_014333585.1 Hymenobacter sp. BT188
TAATTCCCCCTCCCCCTGATCAGGATGGCGAAGATTTCCAAACCCCACGGCAAAATCTACCTAATCTATACAAAGAGTCGAAAAAAAAGCCCCCCAAATATACAAGGGGGCTTTTTTTGTCGACTCTATGCTATTTATGTAGTGGCAACGTATCCTCCTTTTCCTCCTTGGGCAACACCAGAGATATAATAACCGATATCACCAGAATGAAGCCCACAACTCCCAAAGAAATGGCCATAGGAATGTGGAAGTAATCAGTAATTAAGAGTTTAAAACCGATAAAGATCAGGATGAGTGATAGGCCGTAATGCAGGTAGTGGAAAAGTCGCATGAGGCCTTCCAAAGCAAAATACAAAGCCCGCAAACCAAGCAGTGCAAACACATTGGAAGTGTACACGATAAACGTGTCGCGGGAGACGGCGAGAATGGCAGGAATAGAATCGGCGGCAAACACCACGTCGGTAGTTTCGACCATCACCAATACCACAAACAGGGGAGTAGCGAAGAGTAGATTTTCTTTGCGCACGAAAAAGCGTCCATCCTCTATCTTGCTGGTAATGGGCATGTAGCGGCTCAGAAACTTTACTACCGGATTGTTATCCGGATCTATTTCGGGCTCACTGCCGCTAGTGGCCATCTTTATGCCGGTATAAATCAGGAAGGCGCCCAGCACATACAGCAGGAAGTGAAACTTGGCCAGCAAGGCTGCTCCCACCAGAATAAAGATTGCCCGCAGCACCAAGGCTCCGATAATACCCCAAAATAGGATCTTATGCTGGTATTGCTGCGGAACCTTGAAGTAGCTGAAAATGAGTAGGAACACGAATAAGTTGTCCACGCTCAGGGACTTCTCAATCAGGTAGCCGGTAAGGAACTCTAGTCCGGCCTGTTCTCCCATCGTGCGGTACACGAGGTAATTGAAACAAAGAGAAAGGGCAATCCAGAAGGCACTCCACCCTAGGGCTTCGCGCATTTTTACCACATGGGCCTTGCGGTTGAACACCAGCAAATCCAGCATTAGCATTGCCAATACAAAGATGTTGAAGCCGACCCAAAAGGCGGGGGTATTTTCCATTCGTTGTTAGTAGGTAGATACTGGACCGCTGCCCGGCAGCAACTCCGCCGTAGGTGCCTTACCTAGTTTAGCGGGCCGGGGTTGCAGTCGTAACTGAAATAGCGTCGGAGCTGCCAACTGACGTCCGATCGAAGCGTCGAAACCAACTAGCTACTTTCATCTGCACGACGCCAAAAAACGCTTCTTTAAAAATACCCTTCGACATTTTGGAGGTGCCGCGGGTACGATCAGTAAAGATGATTGGGACTTCTTTTATGCGGAAACCATACTTGTAAGCTAGCCATTTCATCTCAATCTGGAAGGCGTAGCCAACAAAACGGATGCGGTCAAGCTCAATAGTGCGCAATACCTCCGCCGAATAGCACTTGAAGCCCGCCGTAGCATCGGCAATAGGCATACCCGTGATGAAGCGAACGTAGGCGGAGGCAAACCACGACATCAAAACCCGATCCATGGGCCAGTTGACCACATTCACGCCCTGGCAGTAGCGACTGCCGATGGCCATGTCGTAACCTTCCATGGTGCAGGCTTCATATAAACGCTGAAGATCCTCGGGGTTATGTGAGAAGTCAGCGTCCATCTCAAACACATAGCTGTAGCTCCGCTTCAGAGCCCAGCGGAAGCCATGAATATAGGCTGTGCCCAAACCCAGCTTCCCACGGCGTTCTTCCAGAAAAAGGCGGTCGGGAAACTCACTTTGCAGCTCTCGTACAACCTGAGCGGTACCATCAGGCGAACCATCGTCGATGACGAGCACATCGAAGGCTTTCGGCAACGAGAATACCTTGCGAATAATCAACTCCGCGTTTTCGCGCTCGTTGTACGTCGGAATTAGGACCAGCCCATCATTCATTGGATCAAAGATAGAAATATAGGCACTCAAGCTGCACTTTTGGCGATTTTTTCTGCCATTTGACGAGCGTAACGCACACAGTCGGGCACGCCAACACCAGCCCGCCAATTGGCCACAGACTCTATTCCCTGTGTCGCCAGATCATCGGCAGCGGCATGAGCCGCTACAATGTTTGCATCAAATTGCGGAATAGCCTTAGCCCAGTAGTATTGGTACTGCCACAGCGGGGCACTCTTAATTCCGTAGAAGCGGCTTAATTCTGTGTGTACGGCCGCCTTTTGCTCATCGGCCGGCTGGCCAGCCTGAGCCGCGTACTGGCTGCCACCCACAAAGGTGGTAAACAGCACCTGATCAGTAGGGGCCCGGTCGGGGAAGATAGAACTAGTCCAGATGCTGCCAGCCGAGTAGGGTTGCTCTACCTTCGGGTGAAGAGCACCAAAGCCATCAAGCGGGTGGATGACATCGGTGCGGCGGTAGGCAGTGAATACGGCCGCCATCGGCGGATAATTCACCGATGCTAAGGCAGACGCTGCTTCCGGAAAAAGCGGTTCAAGCAAAGGCGCAGCGGCATAGGCAGGTAGGGCCAAGGCTACCACATCGTAGGAGGCATCTGAAAAAGCCCCCCGAGTTGTCTGAACGTGGTATTTACCCGCCGCATCACGCGTCAGGCCTGTTATAGGCTGGCCCGGATGCCGGTGAGTAAGATGATTGCTAAGAGCTATGGCTAGTGTTTGGAGGCCGCCACGCAGAGAGAAAATTTTGCGCCGTCCACCCGCACCGCCCGATTTGGCCAAGCCGCGCAGCACCGATCCGTGCGTTTGCTCCAGGGCAGCGAGTTTCGGGAAAGTCTTGTGTAGCAGCAGCTGTTCCGGGTCGCCGGCGTAAATGCCTGAGATAAACGGATTAAGGGCGTAATCAACGACTTCGGAGCCAAAGCGCCGCCGAAAAAAGCCCCCCAGCGTCTCCTGCGGATTGATTGGAGCGGCAGGACGGACAAATTCGCGCAACAGATTCAGCTTGGCTTTGAAGCCGAAAAAACCACTGGTAAGCAAAGCCGGCGGCGAGGCCGGCAAGCGATGATAGCGTCCATCGCGAAGTATGTAACGGTTAGCGCTGACGGCGGCCGTATCCTGAATTTCGCTGGTAAGGTTCAGGTCGGCGAGCAGGTCGCGCAGCTCGTCACTGAGCTGCAGGGAGTTGGGGCCGGTTTCAAGCAGATACCCATCTCGGCGCTCGGAGCGCAAATTGCCCCCCAGCACCTCATTTGCCTCAAACAAGTCGTAAGCAATACCCGCTTTTTGTAAGTAAAAAGCGAGCGTAAGCCCCGAAATTCCGCCTCCCAGAATAGCGACTTTCATCAGTCAGTGAAAAGTAAATGCCGCTAAGTTATGCGAGCTGAATAGTGGCCCACGAGCGACACTTTCATCAACACACACGGCAGCTAATAAATGCCTTTAATCAGCAGTGGCTTCAAAGGTAAGGCCGCTAATTTGCCCCCCAGCCAGAATCAGTAGCTTTATGCCAATGAATAACCCGCAAACTGCTACTTCCTCCCGCGCCAAAGCCGTCTTTCTGGACCGCGATGGTGTTTTGAATAAAGAAATTGGCGAATACGTCTGGCGCCTGGAGGATTTTGAGATACTGGAAGGTGTGCCCGAAAGCCTCGCGCGCCTCAAAGTGGCTGGCTATTATCTGATTGTGGTGACCAACCAGGCTGGTATCGCCAAGGGCTTGTACACAGCCGCCGAGGTAAAGGCTTGCTATGCCAAGCTGCAAGCGGCCTGCAATGGTGTTCTGGATGCGCTTTACTTCGCGCCGGGGCATCCTTCGGTAAGCGAGTCGCTGCTGCGCAAGCCGGATTCGCTGATGGTGGAAAAAGGCTTGGCCCGCTTTCATCTCAATCCGGCTCAGTGCTGGATAATCGGTGACCGACTTCGCGACATAGAAGCCGGTGCGCGTGCCGGAGTGCGTGGCATATTGGTTGGCGATATCGCTATTCATGCCGACCTCGTGCAGGCCAGTAATTTAGTAGGCGCTACTGATTTCATTCTTGGTAATAGCTAAACGACTGCTTAGCTCTCTACACGCACAAAAGCCGGCCTCCCACTGAAGGAAAGCCGGCTTTGATGCGTGTAGCAAAACCTTGGCAACTTACTGCCGCGCGGCCGAAGTTTGTTCTGCGCTAGCCGTAATGGAAGACGAAACCTGGGTAGCAGGCTTGGTAGTGGAATAAGCCGGGCACTTGGTGCGGCATGAGCCCAGGCCGGCCAGTCCGACAACGGCTACTAGAAGCAGTTTTTTCATGATAAAGTACAAGTTGAGAGGAGATTCGGACGCTGATACTGCATTCCTCAAATGTTATGCCCGATAACGTTCAGGCGAAATTTAAATTATCTGTGTGGCTCGAATTATACGGAGCTTATGCAAAAGCACTGCATCAGCGTATGTTTTAGACTCTAATATACTTCAGTCTTACCCAATTTTCGATTGCAAATAGGGTTAAGAATACTTTCCTGAGCGGAACAAGATCTGAGTCGTGTTGTTGCCAACTATTGATACTTGATATTACTAAAAAAGCCCCCCAAAACAAACATGGGGGGGCTTTTTAGTGCATCAGCTACAGTTCAACAAGCGAAGTGCCAGGCGTAGTCGGTAATTCTACTGCTGATAGCCCAAAATGCGCATCATGCTGTCGCTGTCTTGCTCGTCGGCAAATACCCAATTGCGCAGAGTGCCGTCGGCGTCGCGGTCGAGGATAACGTGCTTGGGCGCCGGGATAAGGCAGTGCTTGAGGCCACCGTAGCCGGAAAGGCTTTCCTGATAGGCGCCCGTATGGAAAAATCCAACGTAGAGCGGCTTGGCGTCGGTGGGCTTGCGCTCGGGCAGGAACACCTGATAAATGTGCTTTTCAGCGTTGTAGTAGTCCTGCGAGTCGCAGGTGAGGCCGCCCAGCTGAATCTTCTTGTAAGACTTCTCCCAGCCATTCAGCGCCAGCATGATAAAGCGCTGATTCAGGGCCCAGGTATCGGGTAAGTTGGTGATGAAAGAGCCGTCGATCATGTACCACAACTCCTTGTCATTCTGAAGCTTCTCATCCAGAATAGAGTAGATAGTAGCTCCGCTTTCGCCCACCGTGAAAATACCGAACTCGGTGAAAATATGCGGCTCCGGTACACCTTCCTCCTTGCAAATACGCTTGATGGTGCGCAGAATCTCTTCTACCATGTACTGATAGTCATATTCGGGCTGAATGCTGGTTTGAATGGGCAAGCCGCCGCCGATATCAATAGTGGTAAGGGTAGGGCACACGCGGCGTAGCTCGCAGTATTTATGCACGAAGCGCGACAGTTCCGACCAATAGTAGCTGGTGTCCTTAATACCAGTATTGATGAAATAATGCAGCATAGTAAGCTGAAAGCGCGGGTCTTCCTTGATTTTCTGCTCGTATAGCGGTACTGCATCGGCATAGCGAATGCCCAGGCGGGAGGTGTAAAACTGGAAACGCGGCTCCTCGTCGGAAGCCAGGCGCATCCCTATGTTGCACTTCTCAGTGACGTGGTCGTGGTAATAATCTATCTCAGCGAGGTTGTCCAAAATGGGCATGCAGTTCACGAAGCCCTCATTGATCAGCTCCGTGAGATGCCGCCGATACCGCTCGCGCTTAAAGCCGTTGGCAATGATATAGCTCTGCTTATTGAGCTTGCCCCGCCGATACAGCTCGCGCACAATGTGAATATCAAAGCCCGAAGAAGTTTCGATATGAATGTCGTTTTTTAGGGCTTCTTCCAGCACAAAGCTGAAGTGCGACGACTTGGTGCAGTAGCAGTAGGTATAAGTGCCTTGGTAATCGGTTTTCTCGATAGCGTCGGCGAACCATTTTTTAGCCCGCTGAATCTGGGAGCTTATTTTAGGTAAATACGTGAGACGCAGCGGGGTGCCATGCTCTTTCACGATGTCCATGAGCGGAATATCGTGGAAGCGAAGCTCGTTGTCCTGAACGGTAAAGTCGACAGTTGGGAAATCGAAGGTTTGGGAAATCAGGTCGTGGTAGGTATCCATTAGGGAAAGTAAGGAACTGAATGGGTAGAATTAGAGGACGGAGCGGGCAATAAAGTGGTCAGGCGGGAAGTCACTAACTGCTTTTTCCGTACGTCAACAACAGATTGGCCTTTTGCGGGCTTTTCCGCACCTTTGTAGGCCGGCAAAGATAGGCGGTAGGTGGGTACTCCGATGCGGGGCGCCCAGGGCGAGAGCGGTGAGACGTGGTCCTGCTCTCTGGTATTCGGCCAAGGCCCTTAGCCGCCTGTTGCTGTCGGCGCATCGTTCTTTTATGAAACGTATTAAGCTCATCGAAGTCCGCTCCGAGCTAGGGGCCGGGACTCGCGGGGCCAGTCTGGGCGTGGATGCGCTACGGATTGCCTGTTTAAACAAAGGTTCTGATTATTTCCGCCGGTTCAATTCCGTGGCTGTGCCGGACCTGAATCATGTGCTGTTCGATAAAAACCACTTCCCTTACGCCAAGCACATCGACTCAGTTTATACGGTTCAAAAAAACATTGCCAACACGGTTGAACAAACATTACGCCTCGGAGAATTTCCACTAGTTCTGGCCGGCGACCATTCCAACGCTGCCGCAACTATAGCAGGTATTAAAACCGCTTATCCGCACAAAACGCTGGGCGTGGTGTGGATAGACGCCCACGCCGATATTCACTCGCCCTATACTACGCCCTCAGGCAATATTCATGGCATGCCCATCGCCATGGCGCTGAACGAGGATAATCTGGAGTGCCAGCGGAATGTGCCGGAGCCTGAAACTGAATTTTTCTGGCATCGGCTCAAAAACCTAGGCGAACCCGGCCCCAAGCTCAAGCCTGAACACCTTGTGTATGTAGTGGTGCGCGATACGGAGCACGAGGAGAACGAAGTAATCAAGCGCCACAACATTAAGAACTTCGGCTTGGCTGAATTCAAAGAGAAAGGCCCGAAGCAGGTAGCCCGCGAAATTTATGAGCGCCTCCGCTATTGCGACTTAGTGTACGTGTCGTTCGACGTAGACTCCCTAGACTCGCGCTTCAGCAAAGGCACCGGCACACCCGTAAAGGAAGGCCTGAATGTAGAAGAGGCCATTGCCTTATGCCAGGCGCTCTTGGATAATGACCGGGTCGTGTGCTTCGAAATGGTAGAAATAAACCCGACACTCGACTCGGAAAACACGATGGCACGAAATGCCTTCGACATTCTGGAAGCAGCCACCGATACCATCCAAAATCATCTGCAACATGCCGACGCTACCTCGCGCCAAAGCCGCGCCACCACGTAGTAATGCTAGCTTCTACTAAGTGAGTTGCCGTAAGCGCAACTTCCAACGTGTATACATGCAACATGGGATGCTGGGGGGCTTTTTTAGTTGGCTGTAGTGCCTAATTTAAATCTCAACAGTAGTTTTTGCTGCTAAAGCTGCGGTGGCTTACCTATATTCAATTCCAGTTCAGACTAAAAATTCAGGTATATGAAGCTCAGGAACGCGCGGTTGGGAATAATGGCTTTGGCGCTAAGTGCCTGCTCCGTAACGCCCCAAAAGCGCGGCCCTGAAGGCGATGTGCCTGGCCAAACCGTAAGCGCCGCTGTTACGGGCACCGTAAGCTACCGCGAGCGAATAGCACTGCCGCCCACAGCTATAGTAAAGCTGCAACTCCTAGACGTAAGCTTCGCCGATGTAGCCGCCACTGTGCTCGACTCCCTGACCCTGCGCCCCTCGGAGGGCAAGCAGGTGCCCTACGAGTTTTTGCTGCGCTACGATCCGGCCCAAATAAATGCGCAGAGCACTTACGCCGTGCAGGCACGCATACTGGCAGATGGCAAATTGCTATTCACGACCACCCAAGCCTACCCCGTTATTACCCACGGCAACCCCCTCGACGTGAACATTGTGCTCCAGCAGGTGGGTGCTAAATAAGAGGCTGGGGGGCTTTTTCGTAACCTAAGCCGTAGCTTGCACTACTTTTGTGCCGCTTAACTTCCTAATTCTCCGCACCCCGTGCAACAACTCGAACAAGACATCAAAGCTGCGCTGAGCGCCGCTATTCAGCAGGTATTTGGCGCTACGGTTACAACTGAGCAGCTTGTTATTCAGCCCACACGCAAAGAATTTGCCGGCACATTTACGCTCGTGACGTTTTCGCTGACGAAAAGCTTGGGCAAAGGCCCGGAGCAGATAGGGCAGGCGCTGGGCGAATGGCTGGCTGCCAATGAACCCCGCGTGAGTAGCTTTAATGTAGTTAAAGGCTTTCTGAACCTGGAAATAGGCGACAGTGAGTGGCTGCGCCAATTTGCCGAAATGCTAGCCCGTCCCGATGGTGCTCCGGTGCCTTCAAATGGCCCCCAGCGCGTGGTAGTGGAGTATTCATCGCCTAATACCAACAAGCCTCTGCACCTGGGCCACCTGCGCAATATCTTTCTGGGCTACTCCGTGGCCGAGATTGTAAAAGCCACTGGTGCCACCGTTACCAAGGCCAACCTCATCAACGACCGCGGTATCCACATCTGTAAGTCGATGCTGGCGTATCAGCGCTTTGGACAGGGCGAAACGCCGCAAAGCTCGGGTATCAAAGGCGACCATCTGATCGGGAAATACTACGTGCTGTTTGAGCGCCATTACCGCGAGGAAGTGCGGCAATTGGAAGCCGAAGGCGTGGCCCAGGATATAGCTAAGCGCAAGGCGCCGCTGATGACAGAGGCGCAACAAATGCTGCAACAATGGGAGCAGGGCGATGCGGAAGTGCTGGCCCTTTGGAAGCAAATGAACGGCTGGGTGTACGAAGGCTTCGATGAAACCTACCGTACTATTGGCGTCGACTTCGACAAGTATTACTACGAATCCGAAACCTACTTGCTGGGCAAAGAGCGCGTGGAAGAAGGCTTGCAAAAAGGCGTGTTCTTCCGCAAAGACGACGGCTCGGTGTGGGTTGATTTAAAGGAAGAAGGCCTCGACGAAAAACTTCTGCTCCGCGCCGACGGCACCAGCGTCTACATCACCCAGGACCTGGGCACGGCGGAGCTGAAATACCAGGATTTCAACTACGATTCATCGGTCTACGTTATTGCCGACGAGCAGAATTACCACATGCAGGTGTTGCAGGCGGTGTTGCACAAACTAGGCAAGCCCTACGCAACGGCCATTCATCACCTGAGCTACGGCATGGTTGACTTGCCTTCGGGTCGCATGAAGTCGCGGGAGGGAACTGTAGTGGATGCTGATGAACTGGTGCAGGAAATGGTAGATACGGCCCGCCGCACTACCCAAGAGTTAGGGAAGATCGAAGGCCTCACCTCAGAGGAAGCCGAGCAACTCTACCACACCTTGGCGTTGGGAGCCCTTAAGTATTTCTTGCTGAAGGTTGACCCCAAAAAGCGCATGCTCTTCAACCCCGAGGAAAGCATCAACTTCCAGGGCAATACCGGTCCGTTTGTGCAGTATACGCACGCTCGCATTGCGGCCATTATGCGCAAAGCCGCAGAGCTGGGCCTGACTGGGGGGCAAATTGACAGCCCCGAAAGTCTGCACGAAACCGAGCGTGACGCCGTGCAGCTGCTGGCCGGATATCCTGGGGTTGTGGCGGAAGCTGCTCGTCTTATGGCTCCCTCCATTCTGGTGCAGTACGTGTACGAAGTGGCAAAAGCATACAACCGCTTCTACACCGAAGTGCCCGTGTTTGGCGAGCCCGACGAAATGAAGCGCCGCTTCCGCGTAGCTCTTTCCGCCCAAACCGGCCGTACCATCAAAGCCGGTATGCGCCTGCTAGGTATCACCGTGCCCGAGCGAATGTAAAAGTTAAGCTGCCTGCCTTCACTTAAATGCAAAAGGCAAGCAGTTTTTCTAAGTAGTCAAAGCCGAAATACGCTCCTATGCGTTTCGTCGAATACCATCCTGTATGAAAAGTGTAGCAGTTTATTGCGGTGCCAATGCCGGCCTCAATGATATCTTTCGCCAGCAAGCCGAGGTGATGGGGCAAACCCTGGCCGAGCGTAAGATGACGCTGGTTTATGGCGGTGGTCGGGTAGGCCTCATGGGGGCCATCGCTGATAGCGTACTGCGCCACGGTGGGCGCGCCATCGGGGTCATTCCCGATTTTCTGGTAGAGAAGGAAGTAGAACACCGCGGCCTGACAGAGCTGCACATCGTCAAATCAATGCACGAGCGGAAACTGCTGATGGCTGATTTAGCGGAAGGCTTCGTGGCTATGCCCGGGGGCTACGGCACGCTGGAAGAGCTGTTCGAAGTACTTACTTGGGGCCAACTCGGGCTGCACCGCAAGCCGGTGGCCGTACTTAATGTGGATGGCTACTATGATCAGCTGCTGGCTTTGCTCGATACGATGGCAGGGGAGGGATTACTGCGCCAGGAGAACCGTGCGCAGCTATTGCAACACGAATCACCATCAGTGCTGCTGGATAAGATGCTGCATTTTGAGCCGATTGAGGTAGAAAAATGGCTTACTCCGCCCACAACCTAAGCCGGCAGCCTTGCTACTTGAGGAGGTAGAAGGAAGCGCACCTTCATCTCTGTCTTTTATCTTATCAAGCCCAAAACATTGCGTCATTACCAGCGGTTTGGGCGATGCTACCCGTATTGGTTTTACTACTTAGCTCTTGAAAAAGCCCCCCATGCAAGCTTCAGCTATTCTTCTAACGGTCGCGCTTGCGTCCTGCGGCATTTCCTCTTCCTCCCAGCCTACAACCGATTCTACTACCATGACTACCACTGCTCCCGAAACCGCCGCTGCTGGCACCGTGTATGATTACACCGTCAAAACCATCGATGGTAAAGATATGAAGCTCAGTCAGTTTGCTGGCAAAAAGCTGCTCATCGTAAACGTGGCCTCGGAATGCGGCTACACGCCCCAATACAAGGAGTTGGAAGAACTGCACAAAAAGCACGGCGACAAAGTGACGGTGCTGGGCTTTCCAGCCAATAATTTTGGTGGTCAGGAGCCCGGTACCAACGAGGAAATTGCCACTTTCTGCGAGAAGAACTTTGGCGTAACCTTTCCTCTTTTTGAGAAAGTATCAGTGAAAGGCGACGACACAGCGCCCCTGTTTCAGTTCCTGGCTGACAAAACCAAGAACGGCGCCATCAGCGACGCACCCACTTGGAATTTCTGCAAATATCTGGTGGATGAGCAGGGCCACGTAGTCGGTTTTTATCCTTCCAAAGTAAAGCCCATGAGCGATGAGCTAGTGAGCGCTATTCTGAAATAGAAGGTTTATAGCTTTTGTTTCTTCTGCAAAACGTCATGCTTCGAGAGACTTAGCATGACGTTTTGATTTCCGCTTCTGGCGTATGACTACCTCTTCGGCTTCTTCTACATCTACACACCCAAGCCCCGTCAAAGCTTGGGTTTCGGCTTTCCGGCCTCGTACGTTGCCCCTTGCGCTGGCTAGTATTCTCACGGGGGGCTTTTTAGCTGCCGCTGGGGGACAATTTAATGGCGCAGTCGTTGGGCTGGCGGCGCTTACTACCATCTTACTCCAGATTCTGAGTAACCTCGCCAACGACTACGGCGATTCCCAAAATGGCGCCGACAGCGTGCACCGCGAAGGGCCATTGCGGGCCGTGCAAGCCGGCTATATCACGCCGGCCCGTATGAAGCAGGCTATGGGCGTGTTTGGCGTGGCCGCTTTTGTATCGGGGCTGACGCTGCTCTGGGTAGCGCTGGGCGCGGCTGGCATGTGGATTCTGCTAACGTTTTTGCTGCTGGGCCTGGCCGCCATTTGGGCTGCAATCAACTACACAGCGGGCAGCAATCCGTATGGTTACGCCGGTTTGGGTGACGTGTCGGTGTTCATCTTTTTTGGGCTTGTGGGCGTGGGTGGCACTTATTTTCTGCAAACCCAGACGCTGCCGTTGGCTGTTCTGCTTCCTGCTATTACCTTAGGCTGCTTTGCTACGGCCGTGCTCAACGTAAACAATATCCGCGACCTGCGCTCCGACGAGCTAGCCGGTAAAATCACGATTCCCGTGCGGCTGGGGGGCAAATCGGCGCGGCGCTACCACTGGCTACTGCTGATATTCGGCCTGGGCAGCGCCACTGTGTACGTCGCGCTCACGTATCACTCGCCTTGGCAGTGGCTGTTTGTGCTTTCAGTTCCACTTTTCTGGTTCAATGGCCGTCAGGTTTGGGCGCGGCAAGACTCCAAACAACTCGATCCGCTGCTAAAGCAAATGGCCATGAGTACGCTGGTATTTGTGCTGCTGTTTGGAATAGGGCAGCTTCTGTAGTACCTGCTCTTGCGCATTTGTAGTAATTTCTGGGGGGCAAATGTGTACATTAGCCAGTACTATGCGTGCATTAAACCTGCCCTCGTTATTCTATAGTCGATTTATATTAGTGTGGAGCTGCCTGTTCAGCTTCTTTGCCGCTGCTCCGGCGCGTGCTGCCACGGAAGATACGCTGGTAATGCGGCCTTCCGGCGCCGATTTTTTTATCGATGGCTCCTACTATAGTGTGCTGGAGGACTCCTCGAGTCAGTTAACAATTCATGACGTGCGCCGCCCGGCAAGGGCCAGCCAGTTTGCCCCCTACACCGGCGCACCGAACATGAGTAATACGAATTCGGCGTATTGGCTGCGCTTTACCGTGCGCAACGAAGACCCTTCGGGTACGCACTGGTTTCTCGATTTATTCGATTCCCATATCAATGATGTGCGGTTTTTTCAGCCTACCGCTACCGGCTACAAACAGATTCATACCGGCGCCGATCTGCCTTTCGCCACGCGCCCCCATCCTTACAAAGACTTTCTGTTTGACCTTCCCTTATCGCTCGGGGAGACTCAAACGTATTACCTGCGCTTAGCGTCTGATTCTAAGACGAGCTTTCGCGCCATGATGCGCAATGAGCCGGTGCTGCTCACTCATTTCCAGACCCAATACGGATTGCTGGGGAGCTTTTATGGAGTGCTTTTCATCATGGTAGTGTACAATCTGTGCATCTACCTTTTTATCGGGGAAGAAACCTACCTACGCTACGTGCTGTACGTGCTGAGCTGTAGCCTGTTATTCTTATCCGAGGATGGGCTGGGGTTTGAATATGTGTGGTCAGATTTGCCGTGGCTTAACCGCCTGATCAATGCTGGAGCACCCGTATTGCTGCTCTTTACCTTTATGCACTACGCGCGCGGCTTCCTCGATACATCCCTGCGCGTGCCCCGCCTCGACTGGTGGATTCGGCTGATTGGTACCCTGAGTGTGGCCCTGCTGCTGGCCGATATAGTGATAGTGCAATCGGGCTTTAGCTTCTGGCTGTATCTGCTGCCTTATTGTCTTATTTATTATGCTGCTGTGCTGGTGTATCAGCAGGGGCTGCGGGCGGCGCGCTATTTTTTGCTGGCGCACGCGCTGGTAGCTGTCAGTCTGGTTTTCCTCATTACCCGCAAGCTGGGCATCGAATTCTTAAATAATCACTTCACTGTGTACAGCATGAACGTGGCGTTCGTGGTGGAAGTGACCATCTTATCCTACGCGCTGGGTGAAAAGATTAAGGGAATCAAAGATGCCCGGCTCGCCGTGCAGGCTCGCCTGGTTAAGCAGCTCCGCAAAAAGCATCTGGCCCAAGACCGCCTGGTGGAGCAGCTCCAGCAAAACCAGCAGCTCAAGGATCAGCTCAACTCAGAGCTGGAAGCGCAGGTAGCCCGCCGCACCCAGGAACTGCGTCAGCAAAGCGAAACCATAGCTGCCCAAAACCGCGAGCTGCTGCAAGCCAACGGATTATTAGCCCTGCAATCGGCCGCTATTGAAAAGCTAAACGCCAACCTTCAACATGATTTGCAGCAGGCGCAGACCGCCCGTGTCTTAGCCAAAGAGGTAGATTTTGGCGAGTTCAGCCAGATCTATCCCGACAAAGATGCCTGTCTGAGCTACTTAGCGGACCTGAAATGGGCAAATGGCTACCAGTGTCGCAAGTGTGGCTATGAGAAATACTGCGCCGGCCGCGAGCCCCACGCGCGGCGCTGTACCCGCTGCCGCTACGTGGAGTCGGCTACGGCCTATACTATGTTGCAGAAGTGTAAGTTCTCGATAGTCAAGGCTTTGTACGCAGTGTTTCTGATTAACGCCCACCAAGGCAATTACTCTTCCCAAGAGATGTCCCGCCTTTTGGACCTGCGCCAGGCCACGTGCTGGAGCTTTAGTCAGAAAGTAATGGATGCCATGCGCCGCCGCCGCCAGTCGCCCGATTATGAGGTAAACGAAAGCTGGACACATATCCTGCTTGACGCCACCAGTGAGACAGAGACAGATGAGAACTCTGATTCAGACTTTTCTGCTTCGCTTTCTCAAAAGGCCTGAACCCTCAGAGCAGTAGCACACTGATATTTGCCGGGCAGGGGCAGAGTCGGCTTAGCAAATAGCGCTAGCTGGATAGAGTAGCCCTTTCAATTTCCTTCTTCGGTATCTCAGAGAAAATCATTTAAAAGATGACTAACCGACTGTTTTTGTGAAAAAAATTCTGTCTGACTCCACTTTTTTTCATTGTTTCTTAGCCGTTGTCTCCTCCCTCGGGCTTAAGTCAGCTATAGCGCAGTAGCCCACAATTAGCTGTGTTTTACGTGTGCAGTAAGTGTATAAATAAGAATCGATATTCATCAAAAAAGCTCGTTTTGAGGCTGTAGAGGGCTTTTTTGCTTTGCGTTTTCAAAACAAGGACGAATATATTTGAGAAAACTTCTCTGTCCTTATGAGATTACCTACTTCCTTTTTACGGGTATCTTTTCCTTTCAAGAATACGGGGGCATCATCGACGAGCCATCTTGGCAAGCTTGCTCTGCAAGGGCTCACGCTCGGTGCGTTGCTCAGTGCTAGTCAGGGTTGCCAACGGACAAGTACCTCCGCCACAGTTCCGGCAACTACTGTCACTGCTTCAGCTCCGCCCGCCACCAGTTTTAAGCCCGCGCCCGTGAGCGAGCGGGTGCGCGCCCTACTCGCGCAAATGACGTTGGAGGAGAAAATTGGGCAGATGACCCAGCTCGCCAATACAACCATTAATAATACCGGGCAGCAGAAGGACATCACCTTAGACTCCGCCAAGCTGATTCCGCTCATCAAGCAGTTTCACGTCGGCTCCTTCCTTAATGGTGAAGCAGTTGAGCCAGCACAGTGGGCTAAATATTCGGCTGCTTTACAGCGCATTGCGATGCGCGAATCGCGTCTGCATATTCCCATCATCTATGGCATCGACCACATGCATGGGGCCAGCTATGTGTCTGGGGCGGCCATTTTTCCTCACAACTTAAATCTGGGGGCCACTTTCAATCCTGAGTTTTCCCGTCAGGCAGCTCGTGCTACTGTGCTTGAGTCGGCTGATCTGGGGCACCACTGGGTATTCGCCCCCGTCATAGACTTAGGTGTAAATGCGCAGTGGCCCCGCTTATACGAAACCTACGGCGAAGATCCATTGGTGGCATCGGTGATGGGCGCTGCTTTTGTGCGGGAGATGCAGGAAAATAAGGAAATTGCCCCCTACAAAGTGGCCGCTTGCGGTAAGCACTTCCTCGGCTATTCCGATCCGCGTACCGGCTGGGACCGCACGGTAGCCGAGATTTCCGATCAGCGTATTGAAGAGTTTTTTCGTCCTTCTTTTCAGGCCGCAATCGATTCAGGACTCAAGAGCATTATGATAAACAGCGGCCAGATCAATGGTGAGCCGGTGCACGCCTCGCGCCGCATTCTCACCGATCTGCTCCGCACCAAAATGGGCTTTCAGGGCGTGGCCGTCACCGATTGGGAGGACATTATACGCTTAGTGCGCATCCAGAAAGTAGCGGCCAACGAGAAGGAAGCCACGTTTATGGCCATCGACGCGGGCGTAGATATAGCCATGACGCCCTATACGACCACCTTTTGCACCCTAGTTAAGGAACTGGTGCAGGAAGGTCGCCTGACGGAAGAGCGCATCAACTTGTCCGCAGGCCGCATACTGCAATTGAAGGATGACCTGGGCTTGTTCGAAAATCCGATGCCCCGCACCGACCGCCTCAGTCGGATTGGAGACCCCGCCCTGAAACAACAAACCGTAGAGGCTGCCCGCGAGTCTATCGTACTGCTCAAAAACACGAATAATTTACTGCCCCTTGCAGCGTCTGAAGTAAAGCGCCTATTGGTGGTTGGTCCTTCGGCTGACTCGCGCGCAAACCTAGCTGGTGGCTGGACACTGGCGTGGCAGGGCAGGGCAGAAGAGGCTTATCCTAAAGAAGTTCTGACCATTTACGCAGCTCTAAAGAAGGAGTATCCCAATGCCCAGGTTGAAACCGTTGCCTACCGTGATGCAGCCGGTGCGTTGGCGCTGCCACGCATAACCGCCGCCGCTCGCCGTGCTGATGCCGTTATTATGGCTCTCGGTGAGCGACCCTACACGGAAGGATTAGGTAATACCAGCGACCTGACGCTGCCCGAAGACCAACTGCAATTGGCTCGGGCAGTGCAGGCTGTGGGCAAGCCCTCTGTATTGGTGGTGATAGGAGGGAGGCCCAGCATTATTCGGGCCGTAGCCGATGGCTCGGGAGGCATTTTGTGGGGCGGGCTGCCCGGCTTTGGCGGCGGTCAGGCCATCGCTGAGATTATTAGCGGCAAGGTAAACCCCAGCGGCAAGCTACCCTTTACTTATCCGCAGTTTGCTGGCCACTTATCGCCGTATCATCACGATAATAATGAGAATAGCCTGGAGCTTAGCGACTTTGGGGCTGGCTTCGAGAACCGGGGGGCAAAATACAAGCCTTCTATGCTCACTGAGTTTGGGCAGGGCCTGAGCTACACTACCTTCAGTTACAGCGACTTAGCTCTTGCCGACTCAGTGCTTAGCGGCAATGCTACGCTGCGCGCTACCGTGCGCGTGACCAACGCGGGCTCCCGCGCCGGTAAAGAGGCTGCGCTCTGGTTTCTGACCGATGAAGTAGGCCGGATCACCCGCCCCGTGCGCTTGCTCAAGCACTTCGAAAAAGCCCAATACAAAGCTGGTGAAAGCCGTGAGCTGGTTTTTGAGATTCAGCCCCAACGCGATTTAACCTACCCCGACGCCGATGGCCGTCGGCAACTAGAAGATGGCTATTTCACGCTTCGTATTGGCGATCAACTAAAACGTTTCCGCTACACAGGTGCCACTGCTCAAGTAGGTGGCACTGGCAGTGGCGCAAAAGATTCCAAACCTTAATTTCTCACCTGTAGCGCTGACTATTAGTCAGGGCTGTTCAGGTTTTCCACGCTTGCTTTCAGCTTACTTATTTTCCTACCCACATGACCCTAAATTCTTACTCATCCTTCTTGCGAAGAGCCATTCTGCTGACGGCCTGTGGGTTGCCAGCGGTTGTGGCTCCCGCTTTGGCCGGGCGAAATTTGCCCCCCAGCCCCGCTGCCGCTTCTCTCGCAACGGCCGATGTGCCCGTATCGGGCCGCGTAACCCAGTCTAATGGCGAAGGCTTGCCGGGCGTAACGGTGCTCGTAAAAGGCACATCCATAGGTGCTTCTACCAGCAGCGACGGTACTTTCTCGCTCAACGTACCCGAAGGCAGCACCCTAGTGTTCAGCTCCATTGGCTTTACCAGCCGCGAGTTGCCCGTAACGGGAGCAACAACCAGTCTTAATGTAACTCTGGAGAGCGATACGAAGTCGCTGAACGAAGTAGTCGTGGTAGGTTATGGCACCCAGGAGCGGGGCAGCGTAACCGGCGCTATTTCATCGGTGGCCAGTGAAGAGATTGTGCGCCAGCCGGTCGCCGATGTTACCCAGGCTATTCAAGGCAAGGTTTCCGGTGTCACCATTATCTCCAACGGCGGCGCTCCTGGTGGCGCGGCTGGTACTTCGGTGCGTATTCGCGGCATAACTTCAGCCGGTAATAACAGCCCACTGTACGTAGTAGATGGTTTTCCTTTGCCTTCGAGCGACCAGGAAAATCAACTGAACGCCATCAGTCCCAATGACATCGAAACCATTGATATTCTGAAGGATGCATCAGCGACGGCTATCTACGGGGTGCGTGCTGCCAACGGGGTTGTAATCATCACAACCAAGCGCGGCAAGGCTGGTAAGACCAATGTTAATTTCGATGTGTACCGCGGTATTCAGAGCGTGGCCCGCAAGCTGGACTTGCTGAACGCACAGGAATATGCCGTTATCAACAACGAGAACCGCATCGCGGCCGGTCTGCCGATTGTGGTAGATCAGTTGCGTAACCCCGCCGCTTTGGGTGAAGGCACCGACTGGCAGGACCTCGTATTCCGTCAGGCTCAGATTCAGAACTATTCCCTTTCGGCCACGGGCGGCAGCGAAAGCGCGCGCTATGCTTTGTCGGGTACCTATTTCCAGCAGGATGGTACTATTGTCGGCACCAACTTCGAGCGCTTCACTCTGCGGGCCAACGGCGACGTGCAGGTAGGCAGAATGCTGAAGCTGGGCAATAGCATTCAACTCACTCACTTACAGGACCGCCAGGTAACGACCAACAGCGGAGAATATGGCGTAGTGCAGCACTTGCTGCGTATCCCGTCTACCGTGCAGCCTTATCGGCCTGATGGCTACTGGTACGAGCCAAGCGGCAGCGTCGACAACTTTATTGAGGAGAATCCCCTCGCCAGCGCCCAGCGGACCAACCAGAAATTCACCCGCAACCGGGCATTGATCAGCTTATACGCTGAGCTAGAGCCAGTCAAAGGCCTGCGCTTGCGTACCAATGTAGGTGGCGACTTCATCTTCGACAACTTCAATGCGTTTGCCCCTTCTGCCCCGACGCTGGCAGGCTTCAGCTCACGCTATACGGTGGCGGGTGCCACGGCTACTTCTGCCTACGCGCCTACCTACCTGATCGAGAATACGGCCACCTACGATCATCTCTTTGCCGACAAGCACCAGGTCACCTTCCTGTTAGGTCAGTCGGCTCAGGAGTTTAACCGTAGCAACGTAGAGGCTTATCGCACGGGCTATCTTCGCAACGACTTGCAGGTAATCAACGCCGGTCCTCTCAATACGCTGTTAGCGAATGCGGGCACCATAAATGCCCCCCAGCGCCTGGCCAGCTACTTTGGTCGTCTCAACTACGAGTTTGATGGTAAGTACCTGTTATCGGCCGTAGCCCGCTACGACGGTTCCTCCGTATTCCCTCCCGGCGATAAGTTCGGCTTCTTCCCTGGCGTATCTGCAGGCTGGCGCATCTCCGAAGAAGAGTTTTTGAAAGACAATACTACCATCAGCAACCTGAAACTTCGGGCTGGCTACGGCAAAGTGGGTAACCCACTGAACGCGGGGCGTTTTTCTTACCTCTACTCTGTCAACTTCGGTATCACGTATCCATTCGGTCCGGATGGCACGATCAATACGGGCGGAGCACCCACGCGCTTGTCAAACCCTGAGCTGCGCTGGGAAACCAACAACCAGGCAAACATTGGTCTGGACATGGGCTTCCTAGAAAATCGCTTCGAGGCCAGCATCGACCTCTACAACCGCAGCTCGCCCAACCTGATTGCTCCCGTGCCGCCGCTCTTCGCTTCGGGCACCTACGAGCCAGTGAATCGTAACGCGGCCTCCGCTTACAACCGTGGTGTCGACTTTAGCTTTACTTCCCGCAATGTGCAGGGCTCAGGGCAAGGCTTCAACTGGACCACGACGCTGAACCTGTCGGCTTTCAAAACGGAGCTGGAGTCATTGGGTAAAGGCTTGCCTTACAATGGGTTGAGTTCCTTGAGCGGAGTTATCGTGCGCTACGACGAGGGCTATGCCTTTGGTTCATTCTTCGGTTACACGGCCGATGGCCTGTTTCAGACGCAGGATGAAGTAGCTGCGCATGCTAAACAGCAAACCGGTACCGCCCCCGGCGATATCCGCTTCCGCGATCTGAATGGGGATAATGTCATCAACGCCGATGACCGGACCTTTATCGGTAATCCTAACCCCGACTTCACGTACGGTATTACCAATAATCTGACCTTCAAGGGTTTCGATCTGAGCTTCTTTATTCAGGGTTCGCAGGGCAACGACGTGTATAACCTGAACCGCTACATCACGGAAGGTGCCCTGTATGGTACTACCAATGGCACTACCCGCGTACTGAACCGCTGGACCGGCCCCGGCACCAGCAACGACGTGCCTCGCGCCATTGATGGCGACCCGAATACCAACCTGCGCGTGTCTACCTACTTCATAGAGGATGGCTCTTACGCCCGCATCAAAAACCTGACCCTAGGCTATACGCTGCCAACAGGCTTGCTGAGCCGGATTTCGGCCACTCAGCTGCGCGTGTACGTCACGGCTCAGAACCTGGCCACGCTGACCAAGTACAGCGGCTTCGATCCTGAGGTGAGCGCCAGCGGCGTCGACCTGGGTATCTATCCCCAGTCGCGCGTATTCATGGCCGGCTTAAACATCGGGTTTTAATCCTTTCTAAACTCCCACAGAACAATGACTATCTCAAAATATACGTGCGGCGCTTTTCTGCTCACGCTGGGCTTACTGACCGGCTGCGGTGAGAAATTCCTAGAGGAGGCCCCCACCGACCAGATAACGGACGCTAACTTCTACAAAACCCAAACCGACGCCATTCAGGCCGTGACGGCCGCTTATAGCGAGCTGACGAAAGAAGGCCAGTACAATGCGGCTTTGTGGGCCATGGATATCATGGCGGACGTCTCGACTACGGGCGGCGGCGGCGGCGGCGATGGTATTGAATACCAGCAGCTCGACAACTACAATACTCCCACTACCAATATCATTGCTAACCGTCTCTGGGGCGGGTCCTTTATTGGTGTTCAGCGGGCTAATATTGTTCTGCAAAAGGTGCCCCTGATTACGAATATTGATCCCAATATTCAAAAGCGTTGCTTAGGCGAAGCACAGTTTCTGCGGGCTAAGTATTACTTCGACTTAGTACGGGCCTACGGCGATGTACCTTTGTATACTGTACCGCCCGTCACGGCGGCTGAGGTAAATATCCCACGTACGCCCGCCGTTCAGGTATATGCGCAGATCGAAAAGGATTTAATTGAGGCTATTGGTAATTTGCCCGCTTCGTATAGCGGGGAAGATATCGGTCGGGCTACGAAGTGGGCAGCTACGGGGCTGCTGGCCAAGGTGTATCTCACCCAGGATAAAAAGACGGAAGCCGCTCAGCGAGCTCGCGAAGTCATTGCTGGCTCCGGCAAAACCCTGTACGCCAACTACGCCGATATCTTTAAAGTAGAAAACGACAACGGCCAGGAGTCGCTATTTGAAGTGCAGTTCGTGAACGGCCGCAACCAATACGACCGAAACAATGTAGGCTCGGCGGCCAACCAGTTTTTTGCCCCCCGCGGCGGTGGACTCACGCCTGTAGGCGATGGCTACGGCTTCAACATTCCGGAGCCCGACTTCGTGAACGGCTATGAGGCCGGCGATACGCGCAAAGCCGTCAGCATCTTCTCGCCTGGCGACGCGTGGCCCGGTGGCGGAACGAATCCTGGTAGCCTGCCGGGTTCTCCCTTCGGTTACAGCTCCAAGAAATGGTTCATCGGTAAAGTGAACACCAACATCTGGGATTCGCCCCTGAATATGAAGGTAATGCGCTTGGCTGAAGTGTATTTGATTCTGGCTGAGGCCGTAGGACCAACAGCTGAAGGCGTAGAAGCTATCAACAAAGTGCGCCGCCGGGCGTTCGGGCTGCCTATTAATACGCCTTCTGCCGCCCGCGACCTGACCACGACAACTCCCAACTTCACGGATGCTGTGCTGCGGGAGCGTCTCTACGAGCTCGCCTTTGAGATGGACCGTTGGTTTGACCTGAAGCGGACGGGCAAGTTCATTACGCGCATGACGGAACACTCCGCTTTCCTGCGGACGCTTGGTGTGCAGCGCGGCGTACCAACGGCAACCAATCTGGTGCTGCCCATTCCGCAGTCGGAGATTGATGCCAACCCTGCTCTCATTCAGAACCCTGGCTACTAAGCCACTTCCCACCGACGATTTACTTCGATTTATATGAAAAATACCTGGAATAAAGCGGGTTTGGCGCTACTAAGCGGCTCGTTGCTGCTTGCCTCCTGCGACAAAGAAGACACGGGGCAGATAGAAGGGGTAGTGCCAACGGCCGATTTTACAGCTGCTGTTAATACCACTGAGTTTCCCACCGTTGTCACGTTCACGAATACCAGCCAGAATAGCTTCCTCTATCAGTGGGATTTTGGCGATAACTCTATTGGCAGCGGCGAAACTGTAACACACACATATCCGCGCGGTGGCACCTACAAAGTCCGGCTCATAGCCGCTGGCCGGGGTGGTACTGGCACTTCGCCCGAGAAGGACGTAGTAGTTCCTTCGCCTTGCGCTAATGCTTCCTTCGCGGGGCTCACTGACTGCAACGGAGGCGGTGTCACCGTCTGGACGTACTCACGCGCTGCCGGAGCGATAGAGGTACTGGCGGCCGATGACCGCACGGTGGTATCGAGCTCGGCTGCCAATAGCCTGCCTGCCTGCCAAGCCGACGATCAGTTCAGCTTCAGCAGCGGCTATCAGTATATCTACAAGAGTGGGGGGCAAACCTCTGTGAACGGTGCTTGCGCTACGGCCGCTGATGCCAATTCTGCCTTCCGGTTTCGCCCCAATGGCGGCGGCCCGGCCCAAATTGTTCTCCAGGCTGAGAATGCCTTCATTGGCACTTCCAGCCCCGCCTCGGCTCGCACCTACGACATCGTGGAAGCTACTGCCCAGCGTCTGCGTCTGAAAAGCACGAATGCCAACGGCACCAAAACCGTGGTAACACTCGTGCCCTTCAATGCCACTGACCCAATTCGTCAGCTGCTCACGGGTGGCTCGTCTAAAACCTGGATGCTCGACAACGCTACCGATGCGCCCATCATCGTGGGTACGGAAGGTAATCCGCTACAGTACTTTGCGGGCGTAAAGGCAGGCGAGTTGCCTACTTGCCAATCTGATGACGAGTACACATTCTCTGCGACGAACACGCTGACGTATAATGCGAAAGCTGAAACGTTCTCGGCGGCCGCTGGCTTTACCTGTCAGCCAGCGCAGTCGGGTACTTCCACTTTCACCTTTGGCCCAGCGAGCGGCACTGGCTTAGCGCAGTTTGTTCTGGCACGGACGAATGCCTTCATCGGCACCACCGATGCTTCGCCCACGGAGCGCGTGTATCGCATTATCTCCATCGATGATAAGAAGATGACGTTGCGGGCGGGTAGTGGTGCAAACGGGGGCACCGTGTTTACCATGAAATTCGTGGCCAAGTAAAGTCGTGCTGAGAGCTGTGGATGCTGTTGATTAACTGTTTGTTTTATGAGAAAAGGTAGCTTGAAGTACCATCGGAGCTTGGGGGGCATTTTTGTTGGTGCCGTATTGTGTTGCCTAACCGCAACGGCCTGCACAGAGGAAAAAGAAGCTTCTGTGCCAGCCCCAACGCCCACACCTCCCGCCGCCACTGAAGTAAACGCCGACCCCCGCGACTATAATCAGTACACGGAGCTGGTGTGGAGCGACGAGTTTGATGGCAGCGCTCTGAACCAGACAAAGTGGACCTATGAAGTAAGCGACAACTGGTTCAACAATGAGCTGCAAGCCACTACCAACAGCAGCGAAAACCTCTTTCTTACTGGCGGCAACCTAACCATTCAGGCGAAGCGGGAACAGTTGCGCAACCGGCAGTACACTTCGGCCCGCATCATTACAAAGGGCAAGCAGGACTTCGCCTACGGCCGCATCGACGTGCGCGCGAAGCTGCCCAAGGGCAAAGGTATTTGGCCGGCCATTTGGATGCTGGGCAGCAACGACAGCCAGGCCCCCTGGCCGGCCTGCGGCGAAATCGACATTATGGAGTTACGCGGCAGTCAGCCGGCGGTGAATATCAGTACCGTGCACTTTGGTAACACGGTGGCCGAGCGTAAATTTAAAGGCACGGAGATACGCTTGCCCAGCGGCGATTTTTCCGACGACTATCACATCTTCAGCTTGGTGCGCAGCAAGGGCCAGTTGCGGTGGTTTCTGGATGGCCAGCAGTATTTCACCATTACGCCCAACGACGCTTCCCCATATCCCTTCGACAATAAGTTCTACATGATTCTGAACGTGGCCGTGGGGGGCGATTTTGACGGCAACCCCGATGCCAGCACCACTTTTCCCAAGCAGATGCAGGTAGATTATGTGCGGTATTATCAGTACAAATAAAGCTGCTGCAAAAGCGTATTAGTTGACCTTTGAGGGGCTTTTTTCCGAGTAATCCTCCGCTTTTGCAGCAGTTGATAGTCCTTGCTCCAGACTGAGTAATTCAGTTTGGTAGTGAGTGTCAGAGCCGGTTCGTCGCGTTTGAGGTGCGAGCCGGCTCTTTGACTTTATTTGAGTATATCGGTTGAAAACACCTGTTTTCCTTAAAATGGGTATGGGTAAATCGATAGAGTAAATAGCATCAAAAAAGGCCCATTTTATCTGTGAAATCGCAGATAAAATGGGCCTTTTTTGTATCAGATTTTGGCTAATAAATAGACTGGTTTTTTAGCAAAAGCGAGTCGCAAAAACTGTTCGTTTGACCATTTTTATTTGTAGAGAATCAGCTTTTGAGAGTAGAATTTCAAGGATTAAATTGTTTAGAAAACTGATTAGATTCAGAGCGTAATCGTCTAAGTAATAATTATATAATAAAAAATGTATCTACATATGATGTAATTTAAGAAATAATGTTTGCTAACTCAATCGTTTACAATTTCATAATTCAAAGATCCAGTTGTTCAGGTAAAATAAAGCCCATTTCTTGTCGGCATCAGTTAAATTTTTTTTAACGCTTAAAAACCGACACATGAGAAAAATCTTACTACTGTGCATGCTTACAGTATTTGCCCTCCTTGTCCACCAAGTCGAGGCGCAGGTACGCACTATCTCTGGAAAGGTGGCGGCAGCAGATGGTAGCACGCTTCCGGGCGTTACTGTGGTGGTGAAGGGAACCACGCAAGGGGCCTCTACTGATGCCGATGGCGCTTACACCTTGGCAGCGGTGCCAACCACGGCTACTATCCTTGTGTATTCCTTTATCGGCTACGATACGAAAGAGGTAGCAATAGGGGATAAGACGACCATCGATGTGAACTTGGCGCCTAATACTACCGGTCTCGACGAGGTAGTAGTAATTGGCTACGGTACCCAGCTTCGCCGCGAGCTGACGGGTTCAGTAGCTACCATCAGCGGAACGGATATAGCTCAGAAGCCAGTGCAGAGCTTTGAGCAGTCGTTGCAGGGCCGCGCCCCCGGCGTGAACGTAACGACTCCTAATGGCGTGCTGAATACACCGCCCGTTGTGCGGATTCGGGGAGTGAACTCCATCAACCTCAGCTCGGCCCCGTTGTATGTAATCGACGGTATCCCAGCGTTCAGCGGCAACAATTCGGCTCTTTCCAGTGTGCCAAACAACCCGCTCAGCAACGTTAATCCCAATGATATCGAAAGCATTGAAGTGCTGAAGGATGCCGCTGCCGCTGCTATCTACGGCTCCCGGGCCGCGGGGGGCGTTATTCTGGTAACGACGAAGAGTGGCAAAAAAGGTCAGAGCCGTATCTCTCTCGATTCGTGGGTAGGCTGGAGCAAGCCCGTCCGCCTGTACGAAGTGCTGGGTGCTGAGGATTATATGTTGATCAAAAACGAGGCTGTTCGCAATCTGAATGCAAACCGCGCCTCCGTAGGGGCCGTTGCCAACAACCGGGAAGGATTCCTGCCTTCTTTTGATGCTGATGGGAATGTTGTTGACACTCGTTGGTATGATTACATCTACCGCACTGGCTTTTCACATTCCAACGCTCTGAACTTCTCGGGCGGTACTGAAAAGACGACCTATTATGCCTCGGTTGGCTACACGGGCCAGAATGGTATGTTGAAGAATAACGAATTTCAGCGTCTGTCGGGCCGGATAAACATCGACCACAAAGTCTATAAGAACTTCACCGTAGGCGCTCGTATCGGCTATTCTAATAACTACAACTCCTCGCCCAACTCTGGCTCAATTGGCGATGCCGCTTTCAGCATAGCAGGCTTAGGTCGGGCTCCGCTGGTATTGCCTCCAAACGTAGCTGCTCGCAATCCCGACGGCACTCCAAATATTAATACGGCGGGCAACGGCGTCGGGCCAGGAGCTAATACCAACCCAGCTCCTAACTACGCCCCCTTGGTCACGGGCTACTACAACCCACTGGTTGACTTAGAGAACAACTACTTCACCTCCGAAGGCAATGAGATTCAGGGTAGTTTGTATGCCAACTGGGAAATACTGAGAGGCCTGAACGTACGAACCACTTATGGTTTGAACAACAGTTCTTTCGAAGATCAGCTGTTCTATACTGCCTTATCCGGCGACGGCTATTCTTCGGGTGGACAAGCTGCCAACTATTTCCGCACCAACAAGCGCTGGAATTGGCAAAACACCGCTCAGTACGACCGTAGCTTCGGCAATCATAATGCTTCCATCCTGTTAGGTGGCGAGCAGCAGCGCACGCAGGTAGACCGCTGGGGAGCCAGCCGTACGCAGGTAGCTGACGACTTCTTTAACACGTACCAAGGCAACTACACCAACATTGCCGTATCGGGCAACTCCCAGGGAGAAAACTACTTAGTTTCTTACTTCGGCCGTTTGACCTACGATTTTGCCAAAAAATATCTGGCCTCTATTAATGTGCGTCGCGACGGCTACTCAGCTTGGGGCAACGAGAAATGGGGTAATTTCTACGGGGCATCTCTGGGCTACATTGTATCGGAGGAGCAGTTCTGGAAGGATGCCGCCTTTTCCAATGTCTTCAACTTCCTGAAGTTCACGGGTAGCTATGGCGAGGTAGGCAATAGCCAGGGAATTAATGACTTCGCTTCGTTGTCGACGTATGGTTCGGGCCTGTATGGCTCTAGTGCTACGCTGGGCTATTCCACGGCCGGCAACCCGGATCTGACGTGGGAAACCAGCAAAAAGACCGATGTTGGCTTTTCCTTCGGTGTATTCCAAGATCGGGTGCAGGGTGATTTCTCTTACTATCACAACCTAGTCGATGGGTTGATTCTAGACGTGCCCCAGGCACCTTCCAGAGGTGTCCCGAATAACACGATTGCAGCCAACGTAGGCTCCATGCGCAACACCGGCGTTGAGTTGAACCTTAACCTGCGGGCTATCCAGGGCAAGGATTTCAGCTGGACGGTTAACGGCAACTTTACAACCCTGAAAAACCGCGTATTGACGCTTGTTACTGAAGGCCAGCGCATTGCTACGGCTACTTCCGGTCTGGAGATTGTCAACTTCACGGAAGTGGGCCGGTCGGTGGGCGAAATCCTGGCTGTTCCCTCCATGGGCGTTAATCCGGCTAACGGTCAGCGGATGGTGCGCAAGATCGACGGCACCATCGTTCAATACAATCACTTAGGAACGTCCGGTCCCGGCTCCACGGGCTGGACAACGCTTGACGGCGTGAACACCACGGCTCCTACGCAGCTAGCCGACGGTATTTACTTTGGCCCAACGCTGCCCAAGTGGTACGGCGGCTTCGATAACACGTTCCGCTACAAGAATTTCGACTTGGGCGTATTCATTCAGTACTCGGGGGGCAATTACATCTATAATGGCACCAAGTCGGGTTTGCATGATCAGCGCTTCTGGAATAACGAGAAGGATATCCTGAACCGTTGGACCTCAGAAAACACGAATGCTGAATGGCCCCGCGTGGTGTACGGCGACAACGTGTCGAACGGCTCCGCGCTGGTGATATCGAGTAATGTAGAAAAGGGTGATTTCGCTCGTCTGCGCAATGTGTCGCTGGGCTATTCGGTGCCTTCAATCTTGGCTACCAAGTTGGGACTTGCCACCGCTCGCGTGTATGTGCAGGTGCAGAATGCGGCCTTGCTCACGAAATACTCAGGTATTGACCCCGAAATCTCGACAAACGGCAACAGCAATACGGGCTCAGGTGTCGACCGCAACTCCATCGGTCAGGCCCGCACGTTCACGGCTGGCTTCAACATTGGTTTCTAATTCTAGCTCCCTCTGATACAGATGAATACGATACTAAATAATAAGGCGAAGGTGGCTATCTGCACTGCCTTGCTAAGCATGGGAGCATTCTCCTGCCAAACTGATTTGCTGGAGCCGGTGCCCGAAACGGTGTTCTCCGACTTAGTGGTGTTCGACACTCCCACGCGGGTTGCGCTACAGGTTAATTCCCTCTACACATATGTAAAGGCAGGCGCTTTTTACGGTGGCCGCTACCAGGTGTATGGCGATATCCGGGCCGACGATTTTATCGTGCAAACGAGTAATAACGTGACGGGCTACAGCGTGTGGAATCATACGCTTACCGAGTCGTCGCAGAACGACGTTACCAATCTTTGGAACGCGGCTTATGCGGCCATTAACCAGGCTAATGTGTTCTTGGCTGGACTTGATGCCAACACGGCGAAGTTTGTCGCTCCGGCCTTTCCCGCCGACTTCGCAACTACTACGGCCAACGCTTACCGGGGTGAGGCCCGGCTACTTCGGGCGCTGAGCTACCATGCGCTTTTGCAGCTGTATGCTCGGCCATATGCTGATGGTCAGGGCAGTAAGCCCGGCTTGCCTTTGCGCATTATGGCAGAAACTGGCTCGACCAACAACGACTTGGCGCGCAGCACAGTAGCCGAAGTGTACGACCAGATTTTGGCTGATCTGATCTTTGCCGAGCAAAATTTGCCCCTAACGTATAGTGGTGCTGCCCTAAACACAACCAGAGCACATCGCAATACCGCTATTGCCCTAAAAACGCGGGTACTCTTGGCAATGGGACGCTATGCTGAGGTTATTACGGAAGCTAATAAGATTGTGTCTGCCGCCGCGCCTTTTACCGCGACTAGTGGCGTGACTCATGCTCTCAATCTTTCGATAACCGCCGTATTTACCTTTCCAGAGGAAACCTCAGAGAGCATCCTGAGCTTCCCGTTCACTGCTCAAAACGCTCCTGGCACCCAGAATCAGCTGGGATTTTACTTCCTGCCAGGCTCACGGGGTGGCAACGGTGAGTACGCGCTGAACTCTGATGGTATTCTGGGCAATACGGCCTGGTCGGCCACAGATGCGCGCAGAACGAACTTCGTATTCCGGGTCGGAACTACTCCTTTTCTGACGAAGTATTCCAACGGCTCTACTTCCACAAACCCGTTCCTGGATAAAGCGCCGGTTATTCGGTACGCTGAGGTGCTCCTGAATTTGGCTGAGGCGCGTGCTCGAGTAAACGGGCCCACCGATGCTCAGGCTTTGGCCCTGCTCAATGCTGTGCGTACGCGCTCTGCAGGCACCCCTTATACGCAAGCTACGGTAAGCAACATTCTGCTTGAGCGCCGTATCGAGTTTTTGGGCGAGGGAATTCGCAACCTGGATATTATGCGATTGAATGCAACGATTCCAGGTAAAAGCTCTGTCAGCGCTGTAGCACCATCAGATCCGCTGTATGTGTGGCCGATTCCGGCTGGCGAGCTACAGGCAAATGCGCTGATGACTCGCAACTAGACTATTCACCACAAACACCAAAAAGCCCCCCAACAATATGCTGGGGGGCTTTTTTTGGCTCGATGCGTATGCCACGCTCATGTGCACGGATGAAGATTCTGTGGACTAGAAATGAGAGAAATAAACTTTCATATTCAGGCTCACCATCAGCTCTAGATCAATAAAAAGCCCTGCCTACTTAAGTAGGCAGGGCTTTTTATCAAAACTGCGCAGCTAGCTTAGGGGTTAATGTGCTTGCGTTTTTGAGCACGACGCTGTTGGGCTTGCTTCACCCGGCGATACAACGCCTCCAGAGGCGTTTCTACTTTTTTCGTGGTAGTAGCTGCATCTTTCAGCTCTTCAACCTTTTTTGTTTTGGTAGGCTTCATAAGGGAAGTATTTAGGTGCTTATCAACGGTAGATATTCCGAGAAGGATACATTTACTCATTGAATTGCCAAATGTAAGGCCTTTTTATTCAGGCATCTATTTGCTGATTTTTTACCTCCCCTTGCTTAGTACCTTCATTTGCCTGTTCAGGGTAGGTGTAATGGCAGGTTGAATAAGCAAATGGGCTGTAGAGCGAAGTGCTGCTTTTCCCTTACTCAGCAATATTGTCTAGACCTAAAAAAGCCCCCCAGACCAACACTAGGGGACTTTTTATTCTCAAAATGATGCATCCTGACGAATAACCTCAAGGCCGGCAATTCATTCGTAATATTAAGGTCACACTTAGGTAACATAGGGGTAACATATAATGCCGCACTTTGTGCCAGCATTATCCTTTCATGAAGAAATTGTTACTCAGCTTGCTGGTTTTATTAGCCAGTCAAGCTTACGGTCAAATGGCCGACTCGCTGCCTCCAACCCCGCCGGCTGCTAAAAAATGGTACCAGAACATTGCTATCCGGGGCTACGCGCAGGCACGCTACAACCGTTTGCTTGAGACCAACCCCGACCTGACCTGTGAGCAGTGCGACAGGTCGTGGGGCAGAAATGGTGGATTTTTCCTGCGGCGGGTGCGGGTAATTTTCTTCGGGCAGCTGCACGAGCGCGTCTATTTTTATCTGCAGCCTGACTTTGCCAGCGTTCCAAGTGGGAGCAGCTCCCAGAACTTTGGGCAATTGCGCGATGCCTACATCGATCTGGGCCTGGATAAGGCTAGCCGTTTTCGGCTGCGGATAGGGCAGAGCAAAGTGCCTTATGGATTCGAGAATATGCAGTCGAGCCAGAACCGTCTGGCCCTCGACCGCAATGACGGCCTAAATAGCGCTGTGGCTAATGAGCGGGATCTAGGAGTCATGTTTTACTGGGCGCCTACGGCCGTGCGGCAGCGCTTGGCCCAGCTCGTCAAGGATGGACTCAAAGGCTCCGGCGACTACGGCATGCTGGGCGTGGGCGCTTACAATGGCCAGACCGCCAACCGCCCGGAGCTTAACAACCAGCGCCACATAGTAGCGCGCTTCACGTACCCGCTGGTCATGGGTCGGCAGATCATAGAGCCGGGACTACAGGCCTATACCGGCGAGTACGTGGTAGCCAAGGATCAACTGTCGGCCCGCGTGAAGTACCGACCCGACCTGCGCTACCCCGATCAGCGCGTGGCAGCCACTTTCGTGCTTTATCCCCAGCCGTTCGGGGTGCAGGCCGAATACAATGTGGGCCGAGGCCCCGAGTTTAACCCCCGCACCGATAGCATTGAAACCCAAAACCTGCACGGCGGCTACATGCTGCTGAACTACCGGCTACGCTATAAACAGCAGCAGCTTTATCCGTTTCTGCGCATTCAGTACTACGATGGCGGCAAAAAGCACGAGCGTGACGCCCGCAGCTACACCGTGCGCGAGGCCGAAATCGGAGCGGAGTGGCAGCCGTTCAGCAGCTTCGAACTGGTGGCCATGTACACGCTTTCCTCGCGACGCTTCGAGGATTCTCAGCGACCCCGCAACCAGGAGCGCGGTGGGTTGTTGCGCCTGCAGGCTCAAGTCAACTTTTAAGTAGTTAATTACCTTGCCCGACTCCCAACAGGCTGCGAGGTAGGTGACCCACTTGCCTAAGCTAGTTCCGCCAGCAACTTTAGGAGTTTGGCAGCTTGGCTTCCTATAAAAAAAAGCCCCCCAGATAGTTATCTGGGGGGCTTTTACTTGAGTTCTACTCTTTGTCAGCTACTGAAGGCGCCGCTTGCGCGGTCTCGGTGCTGCCGCCTTCAGGCCGCGGACCACGACCATTGCGGTTGCGGCCACCGCGCTTGCGACGCTTCTGACCTTCACCAGTGTCTCCTTCAGCCCGAGGCTCGCGTGGTGGGCGTGGTGGGCTGCTGCCATTCGTTGGTTCTCCCTCAGCTCTGGGTGCACGTGGCTCCCGCACTTCGCCTTCTGGGCGCGGGGCACGTGGCGGGCGCTGGTAGGGCTGGGCGGGCGCACCACCGGCATCGAGGGCAGCCAGGGCCGCGTTAGCCTTGGCAATACGCTCTTTCTGTGCCGGATCGTTGGCATCTGCATCGCGGCGGGGTGGGCGGCTGCCATCCCGAGGGCCTTCACGGCGGGGGCCACGGCCGCCGCCATCACGCGAGCTGCCACCGGCTGAGTGTCCATTGCGAGCCGGACGACCACCAATTTTGCCCCCCAGACCACTAAAGCGCTTCGGGTCAAACTCCGGGGCGGGGCCTAAGCCCAATTCCTCGGTGATATTCTTCTTTTCCAGCTCCCGCTCAATAAGCTTTTCAATCTTAAGAACGCGGTCCTGGTCCTGGTCGGCAATGAAGGTAATAGCCGTGCCGGTAGTAGCCGCGCGGGCCGTGCGGCCAATGCGGTGAACATAATCCTCGGCTGCCCGCGGAATATCATAGTTCACCACGTGCGAAAGGCTGTCGATATCAATGCCGCGGCTGAGCACATCGGTGGCTACCAGAATCGGGAACTGCTTGTTCTTGAAGTCACGCATGATCTTCTCGCGCTCTTCCTGAGTGCGGTCGGAACTAATGCCCTGGGCCACGTAGCCTAGCTTATTGATAGACCGCACAATGTTGCCCACTGCTGCTTTTTGCGAGGTAAACAGTACCATACTCTGCACATTCTGGGTTTTGAGAATGTGTTCTAGAATGTAAATTTTCTGGCGGTCGAAAGCCATGTACAGCTGCTGATCAATGCCAGCAGCAGGCTTGGACACGGCCAACCGAATTTCCTCGGGCTCATTGAGAATCTGCTTCGAGAAGTCGCGGATTTTATTGGGCATGGTTGCCGAGAACAGCAGCGTCTGGCGCTTTTTCGGCAACTGCCCCACGATGTTGAGGATGTCATCAGAGAAGCCCATATCCATCATTTTATCGGCCTCGTCCAGCACCAGATACTTTATCTGATCGAACTTCACATAGCCCATTTGCAAGTGAGCAATCAGGCGACCGGGCGTAGCAATGATAATGTCGGCTCCGCTGGTGAGGGCGCGCTTCTGCTGCTCCCAACCTTCACTTTTGCCGCCGCCATAAATGGCTATGCTGCTGGCTTCTACGAAGTAGCCGAAGCCCGTTACCTGCTCATCAATCTGTGTGGCCAGCTCGCGGGTGGGCACCAGAATGAGGGTCGAAGTGTGGCCGTGCTTGGCGTGCGAGATGCGGTCGAGGAGGGGGAGGAGGTAGGCCGCCGTTTTGCCGGTACCCGTCTGGGCGCAGGCAATCAGGTCTTTACCTTCAATAATTTTGGGAATCGCCTGCTCCTGTATGGGCGTGGCGTTCAGATAATTCATGGCATCCACACCGGCCAGAAGGTCGTCGTGGAGATTAAACTCGCTAAATTTCAAGGTGCAGCTAAGTGAAGTGAAGAAATAGCTGACCTTGTTTTTCTGGTCAGCGAACCGCTTGATTTAGTGCAAATATACGCCATTTTGAAGCGCTGCCATTGGGGCTACATTTGCTTGCATCACAGATGAGTGCGGAGTATATAGAATAAGACAAACGTCTTCGTGCTGCGGTTCAAAAGCAGCTGTAACGGACCAGTTAAAGAAGTGCCGCTTGCCGGATTTATCTTGCCGAACTTCTGCTGGCCAAAAATGGATCTGACTACCTTGCCTTCTGCTAATTATATAGTTGAAAAAGCCTCCCAGCCTTTCACTGGCATATTTATTCTGGAATTAGCCTCTGTGCTAGCGGGGCCGCAGGTCGGTCAGTTCTTCGCCGAACTGGGAGCAACAGTTATGAAAGTAGAAGCCCCCAGCGGCGATGTAACCCGCACTTGGAAGACCGCCTCTGAAACTGCTGAGACGGATATATCAGCGTATTTCGCTGCTTCTAATTGGGGTAAAAAGTCCATCGTGCTGGACCTTACCACGGCTGATGGCCAAGCGGCTATCCGTACGCTCGCCGTTCGCGCCGACATTGTGCTGGCCAGCTATAAACCAGGCGATGCCGAAAAGCTGGGCGCCGATTACGCTACCCTTTCGGCCGCCAATCCGCGCCTCATCTACGGTCATCTCACTGGCTACGGCCCTGCTATCAACCGCGCGGGTTATGATGCGGTGCTACAGGCCGAAGCGGGGTTCATGTACCTGAATGGCCCGCCCGGTAGTGAGCCGCTGAAAATGCCGGTAGCTCTAATCGATCTGTTGGCCGCTCACCAGCTGAAAGAGGGCTTGCTCACCGCGCTTTACCAGCGTACGCACACCGGCCGCGGTGCCTATGTGCAGGCGTCTTTGCTCGACAGCGCATTGGCTTCCTTGGCCAATCAGGCCGCGACCTGGCTTGTTACTGGCCACGACCCCAAGCCTTTAGGATCCGGGCATCCGGGCATTGTGCCTTACGGTACCGTGTACCGCGCCGCCGACGGCCGGCATCTGGTGCTGGCCGTCGGCAGCGACCGGCAGTTTGGATTGCTATGTGCCGCCCTGGCCCGGCCGGAGTGGGCAACAGATGCCCGCTTTCAAACGAATGCCCTGCGCGTGGCTAATCGAATAGCGTTGGAAGAACTGTTGCGCCAACGCATAGCTGAAGTGAATGGCAAGGAGCTGCTGCAGACGCTGGAAAAGCAGGCCGTGCCAGCCGGCGCGGTGCGCAAGGTAGGAGAAGCGATAAAACACGAGTCGGCGGAGCGCATGATTTTGCCCCCCACAGCCGATTTTCCGCATTCGGGTCTGCGAACGGTCGCTTTTCAGAGCAGCACCTGGGAGCCGGTACCTGCACTTGCCAGCCCGCCACATTTAGCTCAGCACCAGGCAGAAAACGGGTTGTTGGCCCCTGAGTTGTAGTAGTTCGATTTGGCCAAAGCTGGCTTGGCACAGCTTTGGTTCACTAACTTAACAAGCTCAACCGCGTAACTTCCTACTACTGCTCACGGCTTTTCGGTCCGGCGGCTGCCTTTACTACCCTTTGCAATTATGGCCAAAAGAACCCCCAAAAAACCAATTGCTGACCCTATAAAGGATGCTGAAACTACTCATAAACATGAGGAGGCGATGGCTGCCGCCGAAGTAATTACGGCTGAGGTAGCCACTGAGCGTCTGGCACTTATTTCGGAAGGACTGAAGCAAAAAGCCACGGCCAAGCAAGCCATATTCCGGAACACCAGCGCCGCCTTTGAGTTGCTGCGTCAGGTATCGATGGAACTGACGCTGGAGCTAAGTCGGCGCATCACGGCCATCGATTCTACGGTGGTAATTGAGTACCGGCCAATCAACGAAATGGAGTTTCATATCCGTTTCTCCGGCGACCTGCTTATGTTCGTGATGCACTCCAATATTGTCACTTTCCCCGATGACTACGGCCCCATGCCGAGCAAGTACGTAGAAGAGGATTTCCGGCGCCGCTTCTTTGGTCATATTATGGCTTACAATTTCATGGCCGATAGCATCAAATATCAGCGCCTCAATGACCCTGGTTATTTAGTGGGTCGATTGCTCATTAATATCGAAAATCACTACTTCATCGAGGGTGTAAAAGAGCTCGAACTGCCTGATATAAATATGGCGGATAACATGCTCACCCACGATGCCCTGAAACTGTTTGTAGAAAGCGCCATGATTGCCGCCGTAAACAACGATTTGATTGCGCCGCCACTCCAGGAAATACAGAAAATTACAGTAAAGCAAAAGATCGAAAATCAACAGGTAAGCCGTGGTAGTAAACTAGGATTTAGCTTCTACAGTGGCCAGCACCATCTCGAATAGTTACACCCTTGGCTATTCAAGTTTTATATCTTTACGAGAAATTTCAGGTTAGTAAAAAGCCCCCCAGAGGCAGCTCTGGGGGGCTTTTTATTGAAAAATTTGCTTCGATTACAATGTGCTATTTGTCAGGCCCAAGTAGTTTTATTTCTAGATCGAATAGCCGATTTTTTCGCGTACTCGATTAAGAACTTCCCGTCCATAAGCCTGCGCTTTGCGAGCGCCTTCGGCCAAACGTGCGTCAAGCTCAGGCAGATTTTGCATATAGAAATTAAACTGCTCACGCTCGGTAGCAAAGCGCTGCATGATTAGGTCAAATAACGCCTGTTTGGCGTGGCCATAACCGTAGCCGCCAGCCAGATATTTCTCGCGCATTATTTCAGTATCGGTAGGCGTAGCGAGCAGCGAGTGCAGCTTGAAAATAGTGTCGTTTTCCGGGTCTTTCGGGTCGTCAAGTCCGCGGCTATCCGTCACGATAGTTTTGATGGTTTTGAGTAGCTCTTTTTCGGGGGCAAATATGTCGATGATATTGCCATAGCTCTTGCTCATTTTCTGCCCATCGGTACCCGGAATTGTCATTAATTGCTCATCAACACGAGCCTTAGGCAGCACAAACGTTTCGCCGTAGCGGCTGTTGAATGTAGCGGCAATATCACGCGTGATTTCCAGGTGCTGAATCTGGTCTTTGCCCACGGGTACAATATCGGCGTCGTAGAGCAGGATATCCGCAGCCATAAGCACAGGGTACGTAAACAGGCCCGCATTTACGTCCGCCAGCCGATCCGACTTATCCTTGAATGAGTGGGCATTCGCCAGCATCGGGTACGGCGTGAAGCAGCTCAGATACCAGGTCAGTTCCGTTACCTGCGGCACATCGGACTGGCGATAAAACAGGTTTTTCTCCGTGTCAAATCCGCAGGCCAGCCAGGCTGCGGCCACGGCGTAGGTGTTTTGCCGCAGTACCTGCGCGTCGCGCACCGTAGTGAGTGAATGCAGATCAGCAATGAAATACAGCGAGTCGTTCTGGGCGCTTTTCGACAGCTCAATTGCGGGCAAAATGGCCCCCAGTAAGTTGCCGAGGTGTGGACGGCCGGTGCTTTGGATACCGGTGAGAATTCGGGACATGAAAAAGAGAGTCTAAAACTCGCTGGCCAAGCCCGTGCGGGGAACGTCCACGAAAGGCTGACCAGTATTGAGTGAATGGATGAAAGCTTCGAGATTACGCTGTGAAATGCGTTTATCTGTTAGCAGTTTAATTAAGTCCCCTCGGTTTTGGACGTAAGGCGCCAATGCTAGGCGCAGTTCTTTGCTATTCTTTGGCAACGAAGTCGCCTCTTCTTCATTTGGCCGTTGTAACAAATAGGTGTTAAGGGTATAGGCACCACCATACGACATCATGGAACCACCTGATCCCATTATAGGCGCATATCTGTTTTCCTCGTTGTAACGCATGAGCACTACTTGCCCACTGTCAAGGAGTTGTACAAATGTCAGTTTCATTACCTTTTCAGCTGTAACTGTTGGAACAATAAAGCCGCTAGCAGTAGTGAAATTGCAGTTGCCAATTTGAAAACGATATACATCTTCTGGCAATAGTTTGACTACTTCTCCTTTCCCATTCTTGAAGTCTAAATAATTCGAGTGAAGTCGAATCATACCTACATGCCTTGTTTGGCTATCATTGCCAAAAATGCAGGAACCAGACTGAAAACCTTGAGCTAATAATAAATGAGGCAATAAAACCCCGAAAAACGAAAGTAGAAATGCACGCATAAAGGCTTTGATTATTAACATCTACAGTTGGTTTGATTCTTACACACTTACATCAGCCGCTGCTTCCTGCTGCAATTCCACAGTTCCTTCGCTGCCTAGGTAGCGGTCAATCAGAAAATGGGCCAAATAAATTACCGGCGTCAGCATAATTGCCGCCGCGAATTTATACCAGTAGTTCGTGTTGGCTACGCTGAGCACTTGCTCAAACGACCAGTTGCCGAATAAGTAAAACGCCACGTACAGTACCACGAAGCTATCCACAAGCTGGGAGATGAGCGTGGAGCCAGTAGCGCGCAGCCACACGTAGCGCCCACCCGTCAGGCGCCGTATTGCCTGAAATACCGTCGCGTCGAGCACCTGCCCAATCAGAAAGGCCGTGATAGAACCGGCAATAATTCCCAGACCCTGGCGGAAAATGCTTTGGTAAGCAAAGTCAATATTGAATGGACGGCCAGCCGCGTCCGTCTTGTTTACATCGAGCCAGAAGGTGGCGGGGGGCAAATGTGTGGTGGCCAGAATAACCACGAAGGAATACAGAATCAGGCCCACGGTGAGGTAGCTGATACGCAGCACGCCCGCCCGCCCAAAGTATTCGTTGATGATATCGGTGGTGACAAATACGACTGGCCAAATAAGCACACCGGCCGTCAGGTTGCCGGGCAGCCCCATCAGGGCATCTACCGAAAAAATCTTGACTCCAATGATTTCTGCCAGCAATGCATTCACTACAAAAATCCCGCTGAGCACGAGGTAAAGCTGCTGTTTTTTGCGTCCGAAAGGGGTCATAAAAGCAGGAGCACGCTATAGCACGCTCAGATTTCGGTTGAAAAGAACTACTGGCTCAGTAAGCGGCCGGCAGCTACTTAGAGGGTAACTATTTTGCCTTCAGTCGCCAGCTCTACCCACTCAAATACCGCTTTTGCCTCATCCAATAAAGGCTCCAGCTCGCGGTAGCGGGAGGAGAAGTGACCAATAAGCAGGCGGTGAGCATTGGCCCGACGCGCCAGGTGTGCCGCCTGCCGTGCTGTAGAATGATGGGTAAGCGTGGCCCGCTCGCGCATATCATCCATGAAAGTAGCCTCATGATACAGCAGATCCACGTCGCGCACCAAGTCGGCAAGGGCAGGAGTGTAGAGCGTATCGGCGCAGTAGGCGTAGCTGCGCGAAGGCGAAGGATCGGTGGTAACATCGGCATTGGCCACCACCAGATTGCCGGCTTCGTCGAATATATCTTCGCCCTGGGCCAGTCGGCTGAGCTGAGCTGGCGTGAGGTCGGCGGGGAGGCGGGTTTTATCGAGGTGGCGGCGCTTGGGGTGCTCCCGAAACAAATAGCCACAGCACGGAATCCGGTGCCGCATGGGCAGGCTATGTACAGTCAGATACTTGTCCTCATACACCAGCGCATGCTGCGTAGTATCAACGGGGGTAAAGTTCAGCTCGAAAGAAAGCTGGGTATGGGAGTAGCGAAATTGTGTACTGATGATATCGTCGAGGCCAGCTGGGCCGAAGAGCAGCAGCGGTTCGGTGCGGCCGTGCAGGTGCATGGTGGAAAGCAGCCCAAACAGTCCGAAAAAGTGGTCGCCGTGGAGGTGAGAAATAAAAATGGCCCCCAGTCGCTGGTGGCGCACTTTGTATTCCATCAGGCGTCGCTGCGTGCCTTCGCCGCAATCAATGAGGTAGGAGTTCGCGTCGACGGAGAGCACCTGGGCTGTGTGGTGCCGGTTGAGAAAAGGCGTGGCCGAAGCACTACCCAGTATTTTTAGCTCAAACTCCATGTGAGAAAGATGAATGGCTGAATGGAGGAATGAGTGAAATAGTAGTCGGATAAAAGACAGTTATTCACGCATTCCCCATTCACTCATCTAGCTATAAAAAAAAGTTGGTCGTCTACTATCAGCTTCGATAAACTGACAACAGACAACCAACAGCAGATAACTGAAAAACCTATTCCTTGCTGGTCAAGTCGCGCTCGATAGCGTGCAGAAATACGCGGTCAATCCCTTCTTCAACGGTGGGCAGAATATGCAATACAGATTCAAGCTTGCTGATGGTGATAAGCTTCATCACATGGTCTTGCAGGCCCGTGAGCACCAGCAAACCGCCGGTAGAATTGCATAAGCGGTTGGCAATCAGGATGGAGCTAAGCCCGGAAGAATCAGTGTACTTCACGTTACCCAGATCCAGGATGAGGTTATTGATGCCTTCCGCGTTCAGCTTGACAAACTCCGATTTCAGGTCCGGGGCCACCGTGGTGTCCAGCTTCTTCTCATCAATAGTGATGATGGTGTAAGTTTCCTTTTTATCGATGGAGTACTTCATACGGACGTTAGGGACGGGTTAATGGGAATTGCGAAGGTAACAAAAAAACAGTTCGTGTGAAATTGGCTAATCCCGGATAAGGAATACTCACACACAGACAAAAGTAAAAGAGTGGAATGAATTAATTGGGCGTAGCTAAGCGTAATAAGTACCCCATTCTATCATTCTTTTTATTCGAAATAGTCACTAAGCTAGGAAAAATACTGATTAAATTTAAGTACTAATCCCGAATTTTTTAAAGGCCCTTTTGGGGGGCAAATCCAAACGTAAGCGTGGCCCAAGTGCTTTGCCAATCGGCCGTTTTGCGGTCGGTGGTGGGCGCCATACACACAGTGCTAAGCATATAGCTGCCCGGAGCCGACAAATGAAACAGCACTCGTCCATTTTGGTTAGTGTATAATTTGGTTCGGCGGGTAATTGTTTGATTGGGTGCGCCACGTTGCCACACATGTACCAACGCTCGGGGTAGCGGCTTGCCTTCATACAATACCCGCACAGTAAGAGCGGCCCCGGCTTTCAGGGCGTAAGGATTTTGCTCTGGAATCAATTCCAGCGCCTGCCCACTAGGGCGGGCAAACGTGCTGTCGTAAGTAATAATAGGTCCGGCCACAAGAAGCGTTTTGGCGCAGCGCTGGTATAATTCGCGGCCGGGCTTGGTGGTTTCGCCACGCTGGCGGCGCAGGGTTAAGGCATTGTCGAGGCCAGTTTCCTGTAGGTAAGAAGTGAATTTATCACCGGCCAACTCCACGAAGGAATTAGTGGTGGTAAGCGCTAGCAAGTGCAAACCTGGCTTTTGGAAAGTAATAGCCGTTTGCAGCGTGTCGGCGCTGGTAGCGGCTGCGGTTAAATCAACGGAGTCTGTGGCGGTATAGTGGTGCAGACTGGTAAGGCGGGCGCTTTTACCAGCCCACCGCTCACCAGTAAAATCCTCCCCCACAAAAACGTGCAGATTCTGCTGGTTACCAGCCAGCACAAAGAAGCGTGGTGGCAGCAACCAGAGCTCACTAGCTAAGCCAGCCACCGAGCACGCAAGCAGCGGCAGGATTATCAGAAATTTATGAGAAAGACGCATAAAATGAGTAAGACAACTTTCAGATATGATTGATTAACAGGCTTTAATGAAAAATTAATACAAACATTTTTTCAACTCACATGTAATAGTATCTCAATGTTTGTTTAACTTTTTAACTAAAAAAATTCAACAAATGAGAACGAACACTTTATTCCGCTCGCTTCCCTCATTCCGGGCCTTGCGATTACTTGCCGTTGGTTTGTTGGTTGGGCTAGGCGCTACCAGCTGCGACGACGATGAAGTGGATGTGCCGCCAGTTACCCAGCAAAATATTGTGCAAGTGGCCCAAGGCAATGCTGACTTCAGCGTTCTGGTTGCTGCTGTCACCAAGGCTGATCTGGCCACGACGCTAAGCGGCACCGGGCCCTTTACTGTGTTTGCTCCCAACAATGCAGCATTTGCCAAATTAGCTGGCGGCCCCCTCGACGCCTTCAGCTCGGCAGCCAAAATTAATGCCGTAACGGATGCCACCCAGATTGCAGCCCTACGTGGCGTATTGCTCTATCACGTACTGAGCGCCAACGTAACGGCCGGCGATATTGCTGCTGGGGCTAGCACCAGCACTACGGCGCGGCCGGCTAGTGCTTCGGGCGTCAATGACAACTCCATTTACCTGACCAAGGCCGGCAACAACGTCTTTATAAATGGTGGCACCAGAGTAGTAACAGCCGATATAGATGCCAGCAATGGCACTATTCACGCTATCGATAACGTATTGCTGCCCCCAAGCCAGACTATTGCCGCTATCGTGCAAAGCAGCGCAACTGCTAGCCCGGCCCAGTTTACGTTGCTATTGCAGGCACTGTCGCGACCCGCAGCGCAGGCCCTGTTAACGGCCGCCGCTGCCAACACTTCCAACATCACCGTATTTGCCCCCACTGACGCTGCTTTTCGGGCAGCTTTGACGGCATTAAATCTGCAAAATGTAAGTCAGATACCTGATGCCACGCTGGTAAGCATTCTGCAAAAGCATATCGTCGGGACAGGCCGGGTCTTCTCGTCTGATCTGGCACCAGGCAACGTGGCTACGCTGAATGGCAATGTGACCATTGCTGCGGCTGGCAACGGCTTTACCGTGCGCGGAGGATCCGGCACGGCTGCCAATATTACTGCCGCTAATATTCTGGCTACCAATGGCGTAGTGCACGTCATCAACCAAGTGCTACTACCCTAACGCTAAGCGTAAGCACACGCATCAAAAAAAGCCCCCCAGCCGCTTTTATCGCACCTGGAGGGCTTTTTTTGATCAAGATGTAGAGACAAGCAAGTGTGCTATTCTTTTCTACACTTTCTCCAACGCCAGTGAATAAGCCCGATCGTAGTGTTCACGCAGGTTTTTCCAGTCGAATAGCTCGGAGGAACTCTCCACTTTATTTCGCTGCATAATTCGCTCGCGCCGATTTAGAAGCACAAAATTCCAGAGCATATTAGTGAGTTCTTCGGCCGCTTCGTCGAAGGTTTTCTCTTGGCGCTGCACCACATAAATGCCTTTGTCTTCGTGGTCGGGCACATTCTGCATCACATAGTCGCCAAAGCCGGATAAGTCGCTGGTAATGGCTGGTACGCCACGGGCCACGCATTCGAGCGGCGTGTAGCCCCAGGGCTCATAATACGATGGGAAAATACCCAGGTGGCAGCCGCGCACAAATTGCCCGTACTCCATTCCAAACAAGGGAGACGTAGGCGAAACAAAATCAGGGTGGTACACGATTTTAACGCGGTCGTGCTGGTTGTTAACCAGGTTGGAGCGCCGCAGGAAATTTAAAATGTCATCCTTCGCGTCGTCAACCAAGTTGTGAGTGATAACGGAAGGTAGCTGTGTGGTTTTCCAACTTTGTAGGGTGCGGCGGTAGCGCAGGCGCCAGTAATCATCTACCATATCCGACAGATTAGGCAAGCGATGATCGGTGCTAGCGGCGGCGGCATACACGAGTCGCTCACCTACCTGCCGCTCTATGGCCGCGCAGGTTTCGCGCACTTCATCCAGCACCGCCCGGCTCTGAAGCACCAGCGGGTTGATGCTGGTAAATGGCCGCTTCGTGATAAAAAACATTACAACCTGACCTTCCATGCCGCTTTGCTGCAAGCGGTAGTTCAGACGTGCCAGCGCTTCCAGCGTTATATCGAAGCCCTTGTTGTGATATTCATAGCGGCCCGAGGTAAACATGTATAGCGTGTTATCCAGATCGAAGGCGTAGCTCTGGAAAAAGTGCGCCATTACAAAGTCATGGATCTTGGCCTTGTATTGCTGGTGCAGATTCTGAAATTCGTGCAGGGCCACGAAGCGCTCAATATTGAGGCCGTTGGGTAATACCGCGTCCGGAATTCTATCCAATAAATAAATGCACTCGCGCACCGTCAGCTCACTAACTGTCGTGAATACGTGGGAGCCGTGGGCAGCCGCGCGCTCTATCCGCACGGCCGTTTCGATGTTAAAATTGCGCGATTCTGCTTCCCAATTGACCTGCATGAGGTGGTCGTAGAAGTTGGGATCATTCATGGCCAGATAGCGGCCCAGCAGCGTGGCGTGGGTAGTGAACACAATGTGTAAAGGCACCTGCTCGCGGCGCAACACCGGAATAGCTACGCCCGTCATCCACTCATGAAAATGAGCCACTACGCGCTGGGGTGGCACTGTTTCGGCAGTCAGAATTTGCAGAAAAATAGTAGCCAAATGCCCGAAGGCTTCAACCTGATGCAGCAGGTCGTCGTGGTCGGGTGTGGGGATACCGTGGTGCTGCCATAGGTCAGTTTTGATGCTACCCAGACGGTCGTACACCTGAAAAGGATTGATGAGCACCACCCGCGGCCGGCCCGTTACAAGCCAAGTGCCGTACTGCACGTCGTAGCCCATGAGGCGCATCTGACGCACGGCCCCGGCAAATGGGTCGGTGAGGAGCGTTAGCTCATGATCTTCGATGGGCTCAAACTCGCCTTGTGCCTGCTGCGGAAAATAAGGCCCAAGCAGGCAATAACGGTCGCCCCAGCCTTGCACCGTGGCGGGTACTTTGGAGCGAATAACGGTATAAATGCCCCCCACCTGATTGCAGACTTCCCAAGCGACTTCAACGAGCAGAGCATCGGGGGCAATGATTTCGGGGGCTGAGGGGGGGGGCTGCATATGCGAAAGAGTTTAGTAGGTCGTAGGGCTGACAAGATAGACGGGCTTACGGATTTTCCGCAGACTGGCACGTGTGAAAACGCAGAAGAGCGCAGAACGGGTAATTTGCTCTGCGCTCTTCTGTAAGATCCGATTTACGACTTTTATTGCGAGATAATCAAGACGGAGTATGGTGCCAGCCCAAAACAGGCATGAAATGGTAACGCATCGTACTCGCCTTCCTCTGCCTCGGCGCCGAAGCTTTCGAAGTTGCTAAACTCCTGATCGTAGCCTTCCCAGTCGCTATTGAAGCGTACTTGCCACTGTCCAGCAGAGGGTAGCCCAATGCAATATCCTTCACGTGTGGTATCCGCGAAATTTGCTAGGATGATGGTTTCATCGCCGGGGCCGCCCTGGTCCCAGCGGCGGAAAGCAATAATCTTATCTTCGTTATTGATATGAAAAACCTCTGTATGCTGACCTGAAAGGCCGCGCGTAGTGCCAGAGAAATTGCGGCGCAAGGCTATCAGGTCGCGGTAGAGGTGAATCAGGCCGCTATGTTTTTCGGCCCGGCTCCAGTCCAGCGGCTGATCGTCGGAGAAAAAACCATCGGCCAGCATCGCCTGACCTTGAAACAGCATAGGAATACCGGGGGAGGTGAGCACGAGCGCCGCTCCCAGAGTTGCGCGTTTTTTGGGGTACCAATGATGAGCGGCGCCGGGCATGATTTCCTCCGGTACCCGCGACTTTCCGTTGGCCACCTCGTCGTGCGACTCGGTATAGATAACCCGTTGGAAAGCGTCGCCATTGTAGGTCTGAGCGATGGCACCGGCCACGGCCAGCATGTCGCGGTCGGCGTCGTGCTGAGTTGTTAGGGCTTCGCGAATGGGATACACGAAGGCAGCATCCCACTGAGTAGAAAACCCTTGCCCATCTTGATCGGTGGAGCGGGTGATGTACTCATTGCCCAATAAATCTTCGGCAATCGTGATTTTCCAGGGCATACGGGCCTGAATCTCCTCATTGATCCAGCGCATCAGGTCCCATCCTTCGGGCAAGTCGGTGGAGGGGTCGGCGCTACCGTGCACGTTGCGAATGTGGGAGATAGAGTCAGCCCGCAGGCCATCGACCCGAAACTCTTCCAGCCACATCAGGGCATTGTCGCGGATGTACTGGCGCACCTGGGGGCGACCGTAGTCGGGGCGGTTGTGGCCCCAAGGCGTTTCGGCCCGCCAGTCGTTGTAGAAGTAAATGCCACCACCATCATTTTCCTGCCAGCCGTCAAACTGCCACAGGTCGAGGTCGCCGGGGCCAAAGTGATTGTAGACTACGTCCAGAATAACAGCTATTCCGTGTCTGTGCGCCTCTTTTACCAGTTGCTTAAAAGCGTTGGCCCCACCATAATCAGTTTCGATAGCGAAGGGATGGGAGGGATTGTATCCCCAACTCCGGCTGCCCGGAAACTCTGTGGGGGGCATAATTTCGATGGCATTAATGCCTAGCTCCCGTAAATAATCCAGCTTCTCGATAACATTGTAAAAGGTGCCGGGCTTATCGGGATCGGGGGCATTGAAGGTGCCCACGTGGATTTCGTAGATGACGAGCGCGTTCCAGGGGGGCATTTCAAAGTGGTCATCTTCCCAGTCAAAATCGTGGTTTGGTACCACCGAGTTGCCGGCCGAATGCGTGACTTCGCGGGCGTAGGGGTCGTTTTTGCTTAATTCCTGCCCTTGGTAGCAGATCAGAAACCGGTACTCATCGCCGGGCTTCACGCCAGCAACATCGATAGCCCAATAGCCGTCGGCCTCGGGGCGGAGCGGATTGCTTTTGTTGGACCAATCATTGAAAGTACCTATTACGTTAACTTCCTCGGCGTGAGGCGCCCACACGCGAAAGGTGGTGCCGGCAGAATGTGGAATAGCGCCCATACCCAGCTGTAGGGTAGAGGCAATGGGGGCAGGGTGAGTTGGCATTTAGGGGTAGTAAGTCGCGGATCCGTCGCTACAAAAACTGGACGGTAGATCGTGTTAAACTGACGAGGTTGGCATTTGGTTGTCTGGGGCACAGCTGATTCTGTCAGAGCACTACAATGGCCGGAAACCATGACATTGCACAAGCCCTGAAATTTGCCGTGCTTAGTCGCTATGAGTCCTGCTTCCCCGCCCACCGTGACCGGTTGTTAGCCCATGCCACAGAGATATTTAAGAAATAACGCGCTGAAATAGCCCAGGAGAAAAGTGCCGAAAGCCTGGGAAGTAGTGGGCATTGCGGAATAAATTGCCGGCGTTTCGTGTTCTGAAATTTGCCCCCCAGCCATGCCCAACCTATTGGTGGGCGGCTGGTTGTTGAATTTTCGTATCTATCTCGCTTTCATGGCTCGACCAAAACCTGTTCGTTACGGCTTATACCCCTGGACTCCCGATTATGGCCTGCGCTACATCCATCCGGCCAACCGCCGCACCTTCGAGTGGCTGGAACCGATGGGTAAGCTATTTGAGAAAATTGATGAAACTGACGACTGGATTTTGATTCGGTATGATGAACAGCAGTTCAAAGTCAGTGGCGAACTGTTCACGGAGCTAAGTGAAAAGCCCGTGTTCAGCTTCGGCGACTTAGTAGAAGAAATAAACCCGGAGCCGGGCCGGGAACCGCACCGTGGCCTCATCTCCGACGTGTATTGGGACGAAAGCCGCGATCGGCCCCGGTTTCAAATCGTGGAGAAAAAGCGCAAAATCAAGCGAGTGTTTGAGCCCGAGGAATTGCGCAGCGTTATTTGAAGTCAATTTCACAAAAAAAGCCCCCCAGACGACTATCTGGGGGGCTTTTTTTGTGAAAGAATCATTGTAAACCGATTACAATACCAATGACCACCGCCAGCGCGCCCAGCACTAGCAGCCCCAGGTATAAGGGCAGCACAAACTTCCACCACGCATCAAACCGTACGCCGCACGCTGCCACAATGGCCATCAAGGCGCCGTTGGTAGGCGTAATCAGTTCACAGAGGCCAGCGCCGTATTGATAAGCCAGCACTGTAACCTGGCGCGACAAACCGAGCAAATCGGAGAGGGGCGTGAGAATGGGCATCGTGAGTACCGCCTGGCCGCTCACGCTGGGCACGGGCAAATGCAGGGCCGTATGCACCGCCATCATGCCCAAGGCTGATAGCGTAACCGGCAACCCTGCCAGCGGCGCAGACATAGCCTGCACAATTGTATCTACGATCTGACCCTGCTCTAGCACCACAAAAATGGCGCGCGCAAAGCCAATCAGTAGGGCCGAAAAAGCCAGGTCGCGGAAGCCGGCAATAAAGCTTTCAGCCGTGCCCGTTAGGCCCAGGCCACCAACTAAGCCGGCCGTTACGCCCAGCACGAAAAATAAGGCACCCATCTGCTCGAATTCCCAACCCAGATTAAGAACGCCGTAGGTAAATGCGGCAAACGTGAGCAGGAGCAACAGCAGCACCAACCCATGGCGGCCCGCGCCGCCCGTAGTTTCGGTTTCGGCTTCTGCCAGTTCGGGAGCTACGCGGTGGCGGGTAGCGTAGCGAATGGTGCCGCCAATCCAGAGCACTAAGGCAGCGGCCAGAAAAATCAGCCGAAAGCCCGCGCCGGAAAGCAGAGGCAGCTGAGCCAGCTTTTGGGCAATGCCTACTTGAAAAGGATTGATGGGGCTAAAAGCCGCTCCCACAGCGGCAGCACCCAAACTTACCGCCGCAGCCGTAAGCACCGGATAGCCTAAGCGTCGCATGAGTACCAGCAGCACGGGCACCAGCGGAATGATTTCTTCCTGCATATTCTCCAGCGCGCCCATCGTGGCGAAAAGCAAGGAAATAAGCGGAATAACAAGTGCCTCTCGCCCTTGAAAGCGCACCAACAGCCAGTCGACGCCCCGCCGCAGCGCGCCCGTATGGTCAACGACGGTGAAGGCCCCGCCCGTCAGAAAAACGAAAAAGATGACGCTGGCCGCTTCCTGCATACCTCGCGGAATACTAACCACCGCTTCCAGCGGACTAACTGGCGAAGGGGCCACCCGGTGATAGGAGCCCGGAATGACTACTTCGCGGCCGGTGGCGGCATCGGCGCGGCGCTCAAATACGCCGGCGGGCAGCACGTAGCTCAGCAGCGTGGCCAGCACAATAAACCCAACCAGAAGAACCAGCGGGTGTGGGAAGCGAAAGGTGTTCATGATGTGGATTAAGGAATGCTGAACAGTCAGCAAACATCCACGAAAAAATGCATTCTCCGCTAATCAGCCTTAAAACTAAGTGGCCGCAGGCTGTGGCAGTCGGAGCAAGCCAGCGGCGGAAATACGTGCTGCGTTAACCCGCCAAATCAGGCGGAAATACTGGCGTAGTGCTCATCGATGGACTTGTCCATGGCTTCGCGAAAAGTCACCAGAAGCTTGTTGCGCTCGGTATCGGGCATACTTTGCAGGGCTTGCTCAAAAGTAGTGCGGTATACATGCACCATAAATTCGGCGCCGTGACTAGACAGAAACCCATCATGGATACTCTTAAATACCACTTTTTCAGCGGAAGAAATAGTAAGCGAAAGAGCCAGCCATTCCTTCGCATTATTGGCTAGGCTGAGGCGTAAGTCTTCATTCATAATCGTACTGATAAAAAAAGCAATGATTGAAGGTCAGTGATAAGCGTTAAAGTACCGCTTCCAACGCGGAGCCTGATTCTTACAAAGAACTAGGCGCGGGAGGCTCCGCTGACCAGTTTACCTGCCGCAGCAACACGCGGAACTCTGCTTCGGATGCTACGCGGCCCTGAAAGCTATAGAGCATCTGGCCATCGACTACCTCCAGCAAAGTGATTTCATCATCTTCGTAGAGCACAACAGTTTCCTGTCCGCAGGCGCTGGGACGGCTATACCGCATTTGGCGGGGCGGCGAGCGGAATTGCACGAAGCCCAATGCTTGGAGTAACTCCGCAGATGGTTGATAAAAAACAGACATGTGAAATGGCCCCCGATAAAAGCGCCAAGCAACTACGCTGAGCGGTAAGCTGTAACGCGTAATAAGCTAAAAGGCAAAATACCAAACAGTTGCCTTGAATTAAGAACGGGAATGGATTGCAGCTACTTGGCAGGCTAAGGCTTTTTCGTCTGTTCTAAGAACAGAAGTCGAAGCACGCCACCTGTTCAATCCTTTCTTGTTCTTAGAATATGACAACACAAAGAATGGTCCAGCTTAGCCGAACTTCCGGCAGCGTCAGTAGCTATTCTAGTCTTTAAGGCGAATAGCTTGTAAAGATCTGTCTGGCAAGTAATTATTTATAAAAATAAATAATTACGTAAGCTATATAGCGCTTCACCTAGAAGCAAACGAGTTGGCGCAGCAAATATTGCTTTGCCCAGCGGCCTGAGACTTGCTTTGCTTCCAGATTTGCCCCCCAAAGAGGGAATAACGGGTAATCAGGGCTTTCCCCCGGCGGCTGATGCAGGCTCGGTGGGCGGCATAGAAGCGGCATCGAGAGGGCGGTGGGAGCCAAAGAAAAGCCGATAAAAGCCTAGCAGTTTGCGTTTTTCCAGTACAAAGAAGAGCACCGTACAGAAAACGGTCGTGAAAATAATTACGGCAAAGGTGATGGTTTGAATAGCGGGGCCGCTGGGCAAACCCCGCTGGGCAGGCAGCGTGGCCAGTACGGCCGCCCCCAAGCCCTTGGGAATCATGATGCTCATGAAGGACATGTCGAACAGCGGGGTTTTGGTGTCGGCAGAAGCCAGCACGACCGGGATGCGCACCAGAAAAAGCAGCAGGGTAATAGCCGCCCCGAGCACAATCAGGTAGGCGTTGTTGAGCACAATCGACATGCCCACATACACGAAGAAAAACGTGCGCAGCAGAAACACCATTTCGGAGAAAAAGTCTTTCTCAACCGCGGTCAGCTCGATGTGGCGACTGGGCAGATACGGGTAGAGCAAACGCGGGCGCAGCAGCGTAACGTTGCCCAAGGTGATGCTGAAAAACAGCACCGCAATCGGGCCGCTGAAATCAAGCTGCTCCACCAATCCGTACACGATAAAGACAAAAGCTGGCGTGGAAAAGCGCGTTTTGAGAAGCGTGGGTACCTTATTCAGTAGTATGGACCACAGGTAGCCGGAGGCCACGCCCGCTACTACAGCCAGCACCAGCGAGGTGAAAATGTGCCCAAACATGGAACCCAGACTAAACGAAGCGCCCGTGTAAAGGCTGATCAGCGAGATGGGAATGGCCAGCGTGTACACGTCGCTGAAGGCCGACTCCATGACCAGCGTGGTAGAGGTTTGCTCCTGAATATCCACCTTACGAGCCAGCGTGGTAACCACCGCCGAGGAAGTGCCCCCCAGAATGCTGCCCAGAATAACGGAGCTGAGAAAGTCGAGGCCCGCGAACATCTGGGCCATGGCCGCCACCAGCATGGTGGTCACAATGAAGTTGAGGGTGGTGAGGGTAACGGTACCCCGCAACGCCGATTTCAGCTGCTCAAAACGTACCTCCAGCCCACTTTCAAACAGAATAAATACCAGTACGATGTTTGTGAAAACCCTGCCCGCCTGCCCAAACGAGGCCGGATCGATGAGGTGAAATACAGGGCCTATTAGGATTCCTACCAGCAGCAAGCCCACCACATCAGGAATGCGGGTCCGGTCGAACATCTCGGCCAGATAATGGCCGAGGAAGATCAGGAAACCGATAAAAATAATGAGGATGGGAGTTGTCATGCTAAAGTTAGTTACCCCCAAATCAGCTCAGATGCACTAGTGCGGCCCGAGCGAAGCATCCGGTTTGGGCAGTACGTGCGAAGTAGGACGCGTAGTTGTCTTCGGCAACGTGCTAATTTTGGGCCTGGGGGGCAAAATTAGCGATGCAACGCTTAATGCAGCCCGCCGAGGTACTCCCCTGGAACCCCCGTAGCGGCATCGCCCGTTGAGGCATTACACCTTATGCAACTCACCGCCTTCAAACTGCTACCCATGGGCCACCAGGCCGTCTTGCTGCGGCAAGGGGGGCATTTCCTGGCCGAGCGCCAGCAAGATAGCTTTAGCCTGCAACTTTATGCGTTCGGCGATTTTTACGCCGAAGTGTGGCGCGTGCAGGATGAAGAGCGCATTCTGTTCATTCATCTGTTTCAGCACCCGGCAGGGCTGGCTGCTTATCTAGAGAGAATCCGGCTGCCCGAGGTATAAAAAAGCCCCCAGCGGCCACCATACAAAAAAGCGCAGCCACTGGCTGCGCTTTTTGCATTAGAAAAGATGGTTCGTATCCGGGCTATTGAATCACTAATTTCTGGGAAGAGGACCGGCCTGCTACCTCAAACTTGGTGATGTACATGCCCTTGGGCAGTGCGCCCAGGTTCTGGGTCAGCGACAGGCGCTGCGTGCCTTTGGTACGGAATACTTCGCGGCCGCTCAGATCGGACACTACCACGCTGATGGGCTGGTTTTCCTCGGCTACTACGTTGAAAGTCACCTCGCCCGTAGATGGGTTGGGATACACGCTTGCTTCGGTGCCCAGGGCTAATACGCCGCTGCCTTTGATGGAAGAAGCTGCTACTGCCGTCAACGACTCGCTTCGTACGCGGTTCTTCAGCTCTTCGAATACTACATCAGCCTGCACGAAGCCGTAGCCGGTTTTGAAGTCGAAGCCCGTGTCAAAAACGCCAGGAGTCAGCGGGTTGTCCATATCAAGCGCCGAGGCAATCAGGCGCTTTCTGATCTGGGTGGGGGGCAAATTGCCGACTACGCCGCCCAGCATAAGCGCCCCCACGGCCGCTACGTGCGGTGCCGCCGCCGAGGTACCAAAGAAGTTGGGGAAAGCATCTGCATCAATCGGAGTGTCAGCGCCGAAGAAAGTAGTGTTGGCTCCGTCGGGGCCAGTTACCTCAGGCTTCTCATATACCTGTGGCTTTTTCAGCTCTACGCCATCCTCAAAATAAATTGGCGTGCCACCCAACGACGAAAAGCCATTGATGATCGGGCGGGGCGTGTTGGGGTTAAACTGCGGTGTGTTGAAATAGGCCGAAGCACCCACAGCAATAACCTTTTCCGCGTTGGCGTGGCCGGCAATGGTAGAGCTACGCGTGTCGTACTCCACAGCAAGGGGCGTGCTGCCGAAGTTGATGTACTTCAGCAGCTTAGGATCGGGGCCGGCAAACTTGGTAATAACCAGCTCGACGGTGGCTGCGGCATTTCCATTATTGGTGACACCCAGAATTTCCACGGGGTCGCCGTTGGCTATGTTATCGGCGGCAGAAAAAGCGATGAGAGTATTACCAAAGAACAGATACATATCCATGTCGGTCTTGGCACCGGCTACGCCGTTAGCCGAGAAAAATGGATCAGTCCATTGTAGGGAAATCGTCAGGCTGCCACGGGCAGGTATCCTAATGCTCTGGCGAACGTCGCCGGGAGCGAAAGCGTGGGCTGTGCCCTCAAGGCCAGGTACTACGATGCCCGAGTTGGCGTAGGGTGCCTGATAGGATTGCTGCCCCTGGTTGCCGGCGGACGAGAAATACGAAGAGCCCCGATCTACCACTTCCTCAGCGGCCTGCGCAATAATACCATCCTCGAAGAAAGGCTCAGCGAAGTAAATAACATCGTCCACAATCATGCGGCTTCCGGCCTCCTCAAGGCGAATAATGCCCTGGGCAAAGCTGGCCTGACCCAGAAAAGCGGTGTGAAAGGCAAGGTCGGCGCCGGGCGCTACATCGTGCACCAGCTCCGCCATGCCACGACCTTCGTCGCTGCCGCCGCTGGGCAAATCTTCCAGCACCTGTACGTTGGCTGGCAAGTCGCCGCTGGCTACTCCGGCCGCGGCCCCATTCCGATTGTTATAGCTATCGGAGAGGATACCCACCTTCACCCCGGCCCCTGACACGTTGTACTTGGCGCGCACCAAATCCGACTTCAGCGATACGTCGCCCTGGCTGGTTACGGCACCCACGTTGCGGGCCGGCGTGTAAGCCGGGCGCACAAACAGCAGGGAGTTAACCGCTTCCAGGCCTTGCAGCTTGGCAATCGGGAACAAGCCCGAAACCATAACACCGTAGGAAGCCCCGCTTTTTAGGCCCTGGGCCTGCAGCTCCTGCAATAGTCCACTTGCGTTGCCTTCAACGGAGGTAGCCTCAATGACAACATAGCCGTCAAAAATCTGAACGTCAGGCGTTACAGAAAGGCCTTCTACCTGACTAACCACAGGAGCCGAGCGTTGCGCCCTCGCTGCCTGATCTTCGGCCACCTTCATCAGGTCAGCAGAAATCTTGGATTTTTTGTTTTTGGCTATGCCTGAGCCTCTTTCTTGGCTTTTTCCCTGAGCCAGCACTTGGGTCTCGCTAACTAACGCAAGGGCTAGGGAGCCCAGCAGTAGTTGCCTCATGTAATGTTTTTTCATACCAGAATAGTTAGGTAAGAGTGAAGTGGACTAGAAAAAAACAATGTTTTGAGGAGGAGCTTATATAATTATCAAAGTGGAAAAATGTTATATATCATTTTTTAGTCTGCGGGAAGTTTTTGCACAAATAAGTCGAGGCTCAACATCAACCATTCGCTACTGCGCATGACAGGCGCTTTAGCCGCATATACATAGAGTATTGAGTAGTAAAATTCCTGAGATTAATTTATTGCTGCCCGCGTTGGGCTAAGCCTTGATGGCCTCTAAAAAGCCCCCCACACCTACCTTCAGCTGCCGTAATAGCTGACCATGCTACGGGAGCATGCTTGAGTCAAATCACGACTGTGTGTCCTATCACTCAATAACTTTGCCCCCCGGCCACCGTACTGTGAAGTGCCCGCTAAGGCCAACGCGCTTAGGTATCTGGAGCGGTGTGAATGCCGGAGTAGTTGACGAAGCCGAAGTGTATGTGGATTGTCTTTTCGTTGTTAGCGGCCGTGTCGGCGGCTGTGGTAGTTACCCTTTCCAAGGCCGGCATTAAGAATGTTGATTCCAGCCTGGCCTTCGCCATACAGTCGGTGCTGATTTTGCTGGTGGCGTGGAGTGTGGTCGCTTATCAGGGCAATCTGCCGGATGTATCGCGCATCGACCGGCGGAGCCTGACCTTTCTGGTAATAGCCGGCATCGTGACGTGCGTATCGTCGCTGCTGTCGTTTCAAGCCCTTAAGCTTGGCGAGGCATCGCGCGCCTCGCCCCTCGACAAAGTGTCGCTGGTATTTTCTATAATTCTGGCCGTCGTTTTCCTGAAAGAAAAAATCAACTGGCAGGTAATTGTGGGAGCGTTGCTGATGGCCGCCGGCGCACTGTTTATCGCGCTGGCCAAGCCCTCATCCAACTAAATTATGCGGCGGAATCAGGCCCGACTAAGAGCGGCGCATGGGAATGTGCGGAATGCCGTCTTCCAAGTACATTTCGCCGCACTGCACGAAGCCGAAACTACCGTAAAATCTCTCTAAATATTGCTGTGCACCAATCTTAATGGGCTGGGGGGCAAAATACCGCTCGCAGTGCGTAATTGCCTGGCGCATCAGTTCCTGCCCAAGGCCGAAGCGCCGAAACTCAGGCGCGACAATTACCCGCCCAATGCTGACTTCCTCGTAGCTGATACCGGCGTCGAAAAGCCGGGCGTAGGCTGCTAATTTTCCGTCGGGTGTGTGCCCCAACAGGTGATATGCCGCCATATCCTGGCCGTCAATATCCTGAAAAGCACAGGCTTGCTCCACCACAAATACCTCGCTGCGGAGTTGCAGCAATTCGTATAGCTCGGTTAAAGATAAGTCGTTGAATTGCTTGCAGGTCCAGGATAATGTCATGTGTAGTATTGCTGCTATTACGGGCAAAATAAGAGCTGATTCTTTTGCGAAAACAAGGCTTATTTGCGTTTGATTTTCTTCAATGATTCAGCCAGATCTCGAGCCGAATAAACTTTGCCGCGGGAAACAACAGCGGCTATTTTTTTGATGTTGTTAATGTCAGCCAGCGGGTTCTGATTCAGCAATACCAAGTCAGCATATTTCCCGGCTCCAATGCTGCCCGATTGATCGGCCACGCCCATAAACGTGGCGCCGTTGATAGTGGCCGTGCGTAGGGCCTGCGCGGGCGTAAGTCCGGCCTGCACTAGCAATTTCAACTCGCCCTGCAACGACACGCCAGGGTACACAAACGAATTGAAAGGGCCACTGTCGGAGCCAGCCAGAATGGTGACGCCAGCGGCCTGCATTTCTGGTATCATCGACATAAACTTGGCCGAGAGCCTTTTGCCGAAGGCAACGGTTTCCTTGGGCTGCCGCTTCGCATTGTTGTAGCGGCCCATGTAGGTGGCCTGAATCCTGGGGTCGATGTAGGCAAGCATGGTGTCGCGGGCGTGATCCTGCTCCGTTATTCCGGCCAGCGTTTTCTGAATGAATAAGGTAGGAACCACCGCCGTTTTGCGGTCTGCCAGGGTTTTGAACATAGCGGCCGCCACCGTCGCGTCGTAGGTTTTATAAATGGTGGGCAGCACCGCAAACAAGCCGAGCGGCTTGTCGGTGAGCAGGCTCTGCTTGATAGCGGCCGTCAGGCTGTCTTCGCGGGAAGAGCACCCTTTGAACACATAATACAGGTGCTCACTGGCATCGAGTCCCCGCTCGGCAGCCTCACGCAGCGTGACGGTGTAGGGCATGTGGCCCGTTGTTTTGAGGCCGCGTTTTTCAGCTTCGGTAATAACATTCAGGAAAGCCTCGCCCGAAATTTTGCTCTCATAAATCTTGACGTAATCTACCCGCAGCTTCTGCAAGGAATCCAGGGCAGCAGTTACTTGGGCGGGTGTTTCTACTGCCAAAGAGCCAGGCCACGTGCCGCCCGGACCATCAATCTTGGGCCCCGAAGTGAAGATTCTGGGCCCCGCTAGTTTGCCGGCATTGATCTGCTCGCGCCAGGCGTAAACCGCTGGTGTTAGGTCGCCGCCCGCGTCGCGAACGGTTGTGATGCCGTGCGCCATATACAGCGGCAGTAGGTTCTTATTTGCTTCCGTCAGCGTGTCGCCGCCCCGAAAATGCACGTGCATATCCCACAAGCCAGGCATGAGGTATTTGCCGGTGCCATCCAGGTGTTGGGTGGCATGCTGGGGGGCTTTTTCGGCGCTTTCTATGCGCTGAATCAGGCCGTTTGAAACAACCACATTCTGATCAGTCTGCACAGTGCCGGTTAGCACATCAATCACATTGACGTGGGTAATAACCAGGTCGGCTTTATTCGATTTTACTGCAGCACATTGCGTCAGAATGAAGGCGAGTGAGCAGGCAGCAGCGAGGAGGTGTAGTTTCATAAAAGCAGAGAAGCGGCGAGAAACAGAGAGCGGAGAAATTCCAATCGTACTTGGCTCAGCTAAAGTAGCGCAATTTGCCCCCCAGCCCTTTACGTGACTATAACAACCTTGTATTCTTACCTTACAGACCGTCATGCAGAGACGGAGCCGAAGCGTCTCGCGTGCTGACGCTGGATTGCTATTCCTGCTAAACACGCGAGATGCTTCGGCTCCGCCTCTGCATGACGTTCTTATTGGATAACAGATTTAGACGACCTTGCTGCTCTTTACCGGCTATTGGTGCGGTCAATTATATTCTGCACGTCCTTGGTCGATACTTTCTGCCCGGTTTCGGCGGCGCGGTAGATGGCGGCCATGAGCTGCACATCGCGCAGGCCCATTTCGCCGGGTACGCGGGTAGGTTTGTTGTTGAGAATACAGTCGGCAAAATTGTCCATTTGCAGAGCCTGTTGATTCACGTTTTGCAGGTTCATCGGGCCCTTGCTGGTGGTGCCTTTTATGCCGCCGTAGCCGAAAGCCGGCGAGAGCTCAAATTTGCCTTTGGCCGCTTCGGCCTGGAGGCGGTTGGGCAGGCTTTCGGCGTAGCTGGTGCGGCAATCGGCTACTGAGCCGTCGGCAAACTGGAACTGCCAGTTTACGCCCGCTTCCACTTCTTTGAAGTATTTATTGTCGGCGGGCTTGGGCGTAAATTTCGCCGTTACGGAGGCCGGAAGCTGGCCTTTGGTGTACACTACGCCTTGCACGCAATAAATGCCCAGATCCACCAATGGACCACCGCCAGCCAGCTCCTTATCCACGCGCCAGGGCGTGTCGTTGTTGAACACGTACCCATTGTCGGCCACCAGACGCTTGATCGGGCCGTAGATTTCCTTTTGACCCAAGCGCATCATTTCCATATTGTGGGGCTCGAAGTGCAGGCGGTAGCCGATGCTGAACTTCTTGTTAGCTTTTTTGGCGGTATCTATCATCTGCCGGCACTCGGCGGGCGTCATAGCCATGGGCTTTTCGCAGATCACGTGCTTGCCCGCCTGCAAGGCCCGGATAGTGTATTCGGCGTGCATAGCAATGGGCAGCACCACGTACACGATATCAATATCGGGGTTGTCCACGATGCGGTCGAATGACTTATAGTCGTAGACGTTTTTGTCGGGGATATTATACTTGGCTTTCCACACCGGCACTTTCTCCGGCGAGCCCGTCACGATGCCGGCCAGGCGGCACAGCTTGGTTTCCTGTAAGGCCGGCGCCAACTGCCCGGTGCTGTATTTGCCCAACCCCACCAGGGCCACATTCAACTGCTTGCCCGCCTGCCACGCTTCCAGACTGGCCGGCCCGAAGCTGCTTGCTTCCAGGCCGGTAAGTGAGCCAGCCAGCCCCGAAGTGCCCAGCAAAATGCCCCCCAGACCCAGGGAGGCGTGGCGCAAAAAGTCGCGGCGCGAGGCAGAAGCGCTGGCAGAAGAAGAGGAGATATCGTCGTAGGTTTTCATGGCAGAGAGTTGGGGTATGGTAGCATTACCTCGCCAGGCAATTCTGGGTTGCGCTAATAGGCTGGTAATAACGATGATCTTGTAAACAGGAAATCAGACTTATACATAAGAAAAGACAACGAAAAGGGGCAGCTGACCGCGCAGCTGCCCCTTTGTAATGGATAGCAAATGACCGTTAGCGCAGGCGCTCGTCGTCGTCAAGTGGCCGGTCGATGATGCGGCTGCGCAACACGGTATTGGTCGTGACGGGCTGGGTTGCCGCAACGGTAGGATCTGGGTGGGGGCCCGGTGCGGGACCATGGGCCGACAGCGGTACGCCGCCGTGCTGCGCCACGTAGCGCCGGGCGTACTCGGAGGCATTTACCGCCCCGTGCTGATCGAGGAGCGCCTGCACCTGCTCGGCATCTTGGCGGGAGCGCACATGGATGGTGAGCGTGGTGCCCCGGCGGGCGGCTTCCGAGTGGTCGCGCACATCGTGCTCGTGGCCCGTAAACACGGCCCGGAAGAAGTTATGGAAAGAGTCATTTTCAGGAAACTCGCCCGTGGGATTGTCCTGGTTGACATCGGCCGTGGTCACGTCGATATACTCGCGGCCAATGCCATGACCGACAAGCGCGTGAAGGGCTTTATTCGCAACGTCGGCGTTTTCAAATACGCCAATTACAGTGTATGCCATGGCAGATCGGGGTTAGGGAGTGAGAATGGAGTAGGAAGATCGGGAATATTTGCTCCCGCGGAAAGGAGTTTTTTCAACGTTGGATTCCCGTCATAGGTTGGGGTGCCGGCTGAGTTGCCGCGGAGGCCGAGTTAGCAGATACCTAGGTTCTAACTGGTGTCTGACTTCGCGTTGGCAGGGCTGCCGCACGCTTCATCCGGCTTATCCGACACTTCAGTAACCTTTCTTTTCAACGGGCTCAGCAGCCGACCACTTTTGGTCAATACTTCGCTGCTACCCCATGAAACGAATCCTGCTTCCGCTGCTTCTATTCCTGATTACTGCCAAATACGTAGCCGCCCAAACGGCCGCTACCACGCTCAGCGGCACCGTCCGCGACCAGAGTGGGCGGGCGTTGCCGGGCGTGAACGTATTCCTGAAAACGACCTTCGATGGCGCCAGCACCGATTCGGTGGGACACTTTCACTTCAGCACCCGGCAAACCGGTACGCTGCCGCTGGTGGCTACGCTGCTCGGCTATCAGCTTCAGGAGCAGAGCGTAACGCTCGATGGTAAACCTCAGCGCTTCACCTTCACGCTGAAAGAAGCCCGCAACCAGCTTGGCGCCGTGACCATTACTTCCGGCACGTTCGAAGCTGGCGGCGACAAGCGCAATACCGTCTTTTCGGCCCGCGACGTGGTAACCACGGCCGGTGCCTCGGCTGATGTGGCGGGGGCGCTGAACACCATGCCCGGTACCACCCGCAACGGGGAAGAAGGCCGCCTGTTTGTGCGCGGCGGCTCGGCCGGCGAAACCCGGCAATACCTGGATGGGGTGCCCTTGCAAAGCCCCTATAATGCCAGCGTATCGGGAGTGCCGGCCAGGGGGCGTTTTTCACCGATGCTGTTCAAAGGCATGGCCTTTAGCACGGGCGGCTACTCGGCCGAGTACGGACAGGCGCTGTCGGCTATCGTGGCGTTGCAGTCAGAAGATTTGGCCCCCGAAACGCAAACTGGTATATCGTTGCTGTCGCTGGGGGCGCTGAGTTTGTCGCACCAGCAGCGCTACGAGCGCTCGTCGGTGGCCGTGACGGGCGATTACATGAACATGCGGCCCTACTTCGGACTGGTGCCTCAGCAGCTACTCACGGCGTTTCAATCGTCGGGCGGTTCGGTGGCACTGCGTCAGCGCACCGGCGAGGCGGGCCTGGTGAAAGCTTATGGAGCGTTCAATCAGCAGCGCATAGGAGTGCGGCAGCCGGAGACCGAATGGGAGGGAGGGCGGCCCGTGAATCTGGAGGCCAACAATGTGTACTTGAATACCACCTTTCGCAGTCCGTTGCGGCGGGGCTGGTCGGTGCAGACCGGCGCGGCAGCGACGCGGGATGTGCAAACGGCCCGCATTGCCGTCCGCGACACGCAAACCCAGCAAGTAAGCGACCAGGCCCGACACGAGCTGGAGCAGTCGCTGGTAGGCCGACTTGTGCTTACCAACGACTCGGCCAGCGCCTACTGGAACGTGAAGCTAGGAGTAGAAGGCTTGGCCCAAAGCAACCAGCAGCGCTACGAATTTGCCCCCCTGGACACTGTTTTTCGCTTTTCGGAGCGGCGTTTGGCCACGTTTGCGGAGTCTGATATTGCCTTCAGCAACAAGCTAGTGGGCCGGGTAGGCGGACGGGGTGAATATTCGGGTGTACTAAACCGCTGGAATGGCGCTCCACGCTTGGCGCTGGCGTATCAGGTAAATGAAAAAACGCAGCTTTCGGGGGCTTGGGGCTACTTCTACCAAACCCCCGCCAGCGACCTGCTGATCAGGGCAGAAAACCGCCAGCAGCTGCGCTTCGAACGCGCTCAGCACTTCCAGCTTACGTATCTGCGGAGCCATGACGACCGCACGCTGCGGGTAGAAGCTTACGCCAAAACCTACGCTCATCTCGTTCGCTTCCATGAAAAAGCCCCCCAGAACCTGCTCACGCCTTTCGACCCGGCTTCGTACCGCAGCACGGGCCGCGGCTACGCCAACGGGGTAGATGTACTGTGGCGCGACCGTAAAACTGTCAAGAATGCCGATTACTGGGTGAGCTACGGCTTCCTGGATACGCGCCGGCACCAGCGCCTCGATCCGGTGCTGGCTGTGCCCACCTTTGCCGCCCGGCACAACCTATCGGTGGTAGGCAAGTACTGGCTGGCCAAAATACACACGCAGGTAGGCGCTACCTACACCTACAATAGCCCCCGCGCCTTTCACAATCCGAATGAGGCCGCTGGCTACAACCAGGGCCGCCTGCCCAACTTCCAGGATTTCAGCTTGAACGCCAGCTACGTCACTACGCTCTGGAAAAACCTGACCATTGTGCACGTATCGTGCACCAATGTGCTGGGGCGCGAGAATGTATTTGGCTACCGCTACGCCGCTGCCCCCGATGCGAATGGACTGTATTCCAGCACGGCCGTGCGGCCTTCTGCGCCGCGCATGGTATTCGTGGCCTTACTCATCTCTATCAATAAAAAGCGCCCGGCCGACATCGACACGGCTCCGGAGTAAAGGCTCATCCGCCGACTTCTGCACTTCATCCTGCCCAACCGACGCTTCGGTAACAGAAAATTTTTCCACCCTCGGCCTTCGCTCATCTTTGACACAGGCTTTCCACTACACAGCTTTTCTCACTTCATTTTTCTGATAACCATGAAAACGCTCATCCTCCTGCTGGCCTTCGTGGCCGCTTCCTTCTCGGCCACCGCCCAACAAGCCACCGCACCCGCCGGCTACACTGAGTTGATGGCGGCCACCATCACCGAATTGAACAGCACCGGCGACCCCGCTCAGCTTAAGCAAATCGTGAGCAAGTTTGAGCGAGCGGCCGCCGCCGCGCCCACTGATTGGCTGCCTGCTTATTACCAGGCGTACGGCCTCCTGATTACCTCTTTTCAAAGCAAAGAAGATGGCAGTACGAAGGACAAATACCTCGACCAAGCCGAAGCCGCGCTAACGCAGGCCCGCAAGCTGCGCGGCGACGAATCGGAGCTGCTGGTGTTGCAAGGCTACATTTATCAGGCGCGGCTGGGCATTTCGCCCATGGACCGCTCGGCGAAATATTCACGTATGGTGAGTGAGGTGCTTGGCCAAGCCAAAGGAATAAACCCCGCTAACCCACGCATCTATCTGGTACTCGGGAACAATGTTTACTTTACACCCAAGATATTTGGGGGCGGACCTGAGGCCGCCAAGCCACTTTTTGAGGAAGCGAAAGCCCGATTTGCCGCTTTCCAGCCCAGCAGTCCGCTGGCACCTGGCTGGGGCGAGCGGCAGCTACTGAGCCGGGTGAAAGCCTATGAGCCGGTTGCTGGCGCGCAGGCTGCTAAGCAATAACTAAGCACACGCGGCGCGGCGGCGCGCGGTGACGGGTGTACTTAATTTCTCTCCGCAACCTCTGCCATCATGGACTTGCTGCATCAGTTCAACATTGGCTTACACATCGTTTGCGGCACGCTGGCAATGCTGTTTGGCCTCGTGCCGATGATGGGGCGCAAGGGTGGCGCGGCCCACCGGCGCTTCGGCCGTTGGTTTCTGGCAGCCACCGCAGGCGTGCTCATGACGGCGGTGCTGGGGCTGGCAGTGTTTAATTTTCGCGGTTACCTGGTCGGTATTGTGCTGCTGAGCGTGTACCAGGCGTGGTCGGGGTATCAGGCGGTGCGTACCCGCGTCACTGGTCCCACCCGCCTCGATGGGTGGGTGGCTGCCGCGGCCCTGGTAAGCAGCGTAGTGCTGGTGCTTTGCCTCAAAGCCATTGAACTGGTCTGGACGCCGGGCATTATTTACTCTACCCTGGGTGCCTTAGTAGTCATGACGCTCTATGATTTGGCGCGTTTCCGTTTTGTGCCGCTGTGGCGTCGCACCTTGTGGCACTATGACCATCTGTGGAAGATGATCAGTGCTTATTTTGCTCTGGTATCGGCATTCACCGGCACGGTGCTGCCGCAGTACAAGCCGTATAGCCAGTTTGGGCCGTCGGTGGTAGGAGTGATGCTGGTGCTGAGCTTTGGGCTGTACTATGCGTTGCGCCCGGCCGCTTCCAAGCATGGATTACTTACCCCTAAGCGCCCCGCCTGACCTTGTCTACTAGCCCGTATCTTGCCAGCGCTACCACGCCTACTGAGCTTGGTTCTCCCGTCCTCACTATGCCCGTACATGCCCCCACAATGCCCCCCAGACAAGCCACACGGGCCTGGCTGCGCATATTGCTGACGCTACTGTTGCTTTCCTGCACTATCAGCCTACTTACCTGTCTCGATTGCCTGGATAACCCCCGAGAGCTGGCTATAAACTTCGTGTTGACGGCCGTGTACACCACAGGGCTGTGGCTGGCCAACGGCTACTCCGTGGATTGGCTTGATCGGTACGTGAGCTGGAAGCAGGCGCCCGCTAAGCGGCTGGCCCTTACGTTGCTCGTGTCGCTGGGGGGCTCTTTGGTGGTGATTGTGCTGGTGCGGCTGGGGTATATCCTGTATCGAGGCCGCAATCCAGCGTTGCTGTTCTCACCCCAATACGTTGATGGCTACTTGTTTCCGCTGGTCATCACGGCCCTGATTTCCATGTTCATGCATAGCCGGTCTTTCCTGCTGGGCTGGCGCGAGGCCGTGGTTCAAACCGAGCGTTTACAGAAGGAAATGGCGCAGGCCGAAGCCGAAACACTCCGCCAGCAGCTTGATCCGCACTTTATGTTCAATGCCCTGAATGCCCTCACTTCGCTGGTAGAAGAGGAGCCACAACTGGCAGTGCGCTTCATTCGGCAATTGTCGCAGGTGTACCGCTATGTGCTTGATGCCCGCGGACGGGAGGTGGTGCCGCTCACCGACGAGCTGGAGTTTGCCCAGGCTTATCTGTTTTTGCAGCGCATTCGCTACGGCGAAGCCTTGCAGGCCGAACTACCTGACCCCAGCAGTGTACCGTCTCAGCTGATGGTGCCGCCGCTGAGCCTACAGTTGCTGTTAGAAAATGCACTGAAGCACAACATTGCGCTCCAACAGCAACCGCTGCATATCCGCTTCGAGCTAAACTTGCCCGCCCGCCAGCTAACTGTGCGTAACACACTACGGCCACGTCGCCTTAGCCCCGAAGAAACCAGCGGCCTTGGCCTGCGCAACCTGCAGGCTCGCTACGCTTTTCTGACCAAGCAGTCTCTGCTTATTCAGCCGACTGCCAATGAATTTGTCGTAACACTGCCGCTGCTTGAAATAGGCTAATTAGGAATAGAGATGCGTAGTTTCATCTCTCGCTCAGCAATACTTATTCGTCCTAATCTAGTCCACCTGTCATCCTGAGCTGGCGAAAGACCTTGTGCCAGTTGAACGATTTGTTCTCGCGTGAGAAGGTCCTTTGCCAGCTCAGGATGACAGACAAACAAGATGACAGACAAAGTGGAAGATTGAAGAATAGATGATAAGCAACGCCCACGACGAATAGACGTGAATACGCGTCTTTATATATAGTAGAAAAAGCCCCCCAGAACAGCCGAAATCACTTTATAACAAATGTCGACTCTGCCTGCGCTTCGTGCCCTTATCATTGAAGATGAACCCTTAGCTGCCCGGCGCCTGACGGAGCTGTTGCGTCGGCAGCAGCCGGTGGTAGAAGTGATAAGCACCGCCGAATCGGTGGCGGCAGCCAAGGTGCTGCTCGATACGCTCCGGCCCGCGCCCGACGTGCTCTTTTTGGATATTCATTTGGCCGATGGCCTGAGTTTCGAGCTGTTTGAGCAGACTACGGTGCCATGTCCGGTTATTTTCACTACCGCCTACGACCAGTATGCCATTCGAGCTTTCAAGGTGAACAGCGTGGATTATCTGCTCAAACCCATCGATACCGGAGAGTTGGAAGTAGCTGTGCAGAAGCTGCGCGAGCGGCGCGGCAGCACCCAAGCGGCTACCCCTACGGCCTTCGATCCAGCTTTGCTGGCGCAGGTATTACAGCAAATGCAAACCCGACCCAGTTACAAAGAGCAATTTGTGGTGCGCGTAGGCGAGCATCTAAAAACTATTGCCACAGAGCAGATAGCCTACTTTTTTAGCCTCGAAAAAGCCACTCTGCTCCAGACCCGCGAAAACCGCCGGTTTGTGGTGGACTACACGCTGGAGCAGTTGGAAAGCCTGCTCGATCCGCGCCAATTCTTTCGCCTCAACCGCACGTACCTCGCCCAAGCTAGCGCCATTCAGGATATTATTCACTACACCAATTCTCGCCTCCAAACCGTGCTTCAGCACTGCCCTGAGGGCCCCGTGCTGGTAAGTCGAGAGCGGGTGCCGGCTTTCAAAGCCTGGCTGGATAGATAGAAAATTTGCCCCCCAAACCAGTTTTAGGTTGATAAAATCAGCCTTCTAGCCATTGCTTAAATACACTGGCTTTCTCCCGGCTCACTACCACTTCATCCGTTGGACTGGGGGCCAAATCCAGCTTTAGCTTGCCGTTGAAATGCGGGTGCAAGCGCTGCACGGCCTGTAAATGAGTCACAAACTGCCGGTTAAGACGAAAAAAATGCCGCGGGTCGAGCAGGCTTTCCAACTGCTCCAGCGTATAGTCCACCACAAACCGGCGGCCGTCCAGCGCCACGAGCGTCGTGACTTCATTACGGCTCTGAAACCAAGCTATTTGCCCCGCCGGTAGCGGCAATAGTTGCTCGCCGCTGCGCACCAGAAAGCGCGATTTATAGGGCTGATTGGGGAGGGGCAGGCTGTCGAGCAGGCGCTCCAGGCGCTGGGCGGTATCGGGTGGGGGCGAGGTGGCCGGTGCCCGCCATTGCTCCAGCTTCGTGAGGGCGGCCTCCAACTCGGCCAGCTTGATAGGCTTTAGCAAATAGTCGATGCTGTTCGTCTTGAAAGCCCGGATGGCGTAAGCGTCGTAGGCGGTGGTGAAGATGACTGGACTGCGCACCACCGTACGCTCAAACAGCCCGAAGCTGAGCCCATCGGCCAAGTGAATATCAGCCAGAATAAGGTCGGGGGGCAAATTTGACTTCAGCCACGCCAACCCTGCCATCACGCTATCCAGCACCGCTACAACCTTAGCCTCTGGCGCCGCCTGATGCAGTAACCGCTGGAGGCGCTCCGCTGCTGGGTACTCATCTTCGAGCACTAAAACGGTCATGGATAACTTGAGGGCCATCTAGATTAATGGAATAGATAATTGAGGGGATAGGGGATAAAATAGGTCTCTTGGGGAAATACAGCGAGATATAAAGGCAGAGCTAAGGCAAAGTACCACGTCCAGGCAATAAAAAACAGTTGGAGCGGAATACGGAACCAGAGGTAGCGCGGGCCTAGCCCATCCAAGGTGCCAGTCTGGTAATTCAAATGGCGTTGAGCCGCGATGATGTTGCCGGGCAAAATCAGGACGAAAAAGGCGATAAGTAGCCAAGCCGTGACTGGGCGCAACGCTGGAAGTAGCAACCCCACTGCCGCCGCGATTTCCAGTACGCCAGTAGCTAGTATCCATGCTTTTTTGGCAGGCAGAAAGTCCGGCAGCATTTGCATCATACCTTTTGTAAAGGCAAAATGCGCCACTCCTGTAAACAGCAGCATGGCGGCCATCGCTCCGTTGCCGGCGAAGACAAAATTTGCGCTGCCATCCAGGAAATACGTGCTGCCAGCCAGCAGACCGAACATGGTGAGCAACACAAATAATGGTTTCATACCGATAGCTGTAAAGAAGAAAGCGCTGCCTCAACGAGGCCCCAGCAGCGGCAGCCGCACCCGAAACCGATGATTTTCAGTGCTGATTTCTACTGGCTGGGAGGCATGCAGCAGCTCGTAGCGGTGCTGCACATTGCGCAAGCCCGTACCGGTGCAACGCACGAGCCCCGCCAGCCTTGGGCGCAGGATATTTTCCACCGTGAAGTATCCGGTAACTGGATCGGCAGTGAGGCGAAGCTCCAGCGGGTGTTCGCGCGAGGCGACATTGTGCTTGAGCGCATTTTCCACCAGCAGCTGCACGCTCAGGGGAGCTACATGCCAATCGAGCGCCGCTGGTGGAATATCATGCTCAACCCGTAGGTTATCGCGAAAACGGACTTTTTGCAGAGCCACATAGGTATCCACAAAAGCCAGTTCCTCCGCCAGCGACACCGTTACTTTTTCGCGGCTGAGCAGCACGTAGCGGTATACATCGGCTAGCTGTTCCACAAACTCTTGGGCGGCCGTATTGCCGGGCTCAATGAGGGCAGAAAGCGTGTTGAGTGAGTTGAACAAAAAGTGCGGATCGAGCTGGTTTTGCAGGGCCTCAAGCTGGCTTTGCACCCCGGCTTGGGTAAGCTGCTCGGCATGGCGCACATTCTGCTCCCACTTCTGAAAAAAATGGTGACTTTCGTACACAAGCAGCACCACCGAAGTAGGCACCAGATTCAGCAGCACTTGCACAAAAATCCGCTCGGCACTTAGCACCCCAAATATTTCGGTGGGCAGTAAAAGTGTGAGCCCAACGGTGATGGTAACGGTAGCCAAACTGGCGTAGAGCAGGCAAGCGGCAGCCAACCACCAGATGCGCACCGATGTTTGACGCACATCAGGAAAACGGCGAATAAGCCATTGCCAGATAGCGCGGGTTCCCAGCCAAATGGTAAGTGTGTAAACAAGCGAAATCGGCCAGCTGACCAGGAACACCGGAACAGACCGAAAAGCATAATCGGCCTCGGGAAGCAGCATGAGCACGCTTACAATCGGGATTCCAAACAGCAGCAACTGACGGTCTTGCATGGTGGGTGGCGTGGGTTTTGGCCCCCGTGGGGCTAGCGGCAACTTACGCACTTTCCCTTACTGCGAAAGCAGGGGCAGACCGCTCAGCGCCCGCCAGTACAGCAGCGCCACCCCACTGGCGTAGAGCGCCGCGAAAGCAAAAATCCCTGTTGTTTGAGCGCCAGAGCGCCAATTGGGCATTGTGCGAGCCAGCAGCCAACCGGCCAGGGGAAGCGCCTGCAAGGCGTGCAAACCCAGGAAATGGGCGGCGCGCAAATCGCCGGCGCGGGTGCTCCAGCCCAGCACGGGCAAGCCGGCACCACCATCGGGGGCGCCTACAGTATGACCATTCTGACTAATCATGGCTCCCCCGATGGCACTTCCCAGCAGAAACAATAGGAGCCCCAGCCGCATGCCCCACACGTACCCAGCCGAGCCGAAAGGCCGGTGGCGCAGCATCAGGTACAAGGCCCACACCAGCAGTAGGGTATTAATGGCGATAAACAAGCCCATGGCGGCAAATACCAGCGCATCGAATACGGAGCTGTTGTTGAAATGTGAAGTAGTACCACGAGCAGCCTGTAGGAAGATTGCCGCAATTTCGACCGTCATGCTGAGGGCTATGCCCCAGCTTATAAAGCGTACCGACCGTTGCGCGGGGGCCGGCAAATCGGCCAGCAGCCAGCCTAGCGTCCACAAATAAATAAGGTTGGAAAGCGCGAACTTGAGGGGCTTAAACCAGGCGTTGAGGCCCGTCACAACGCGCTCATCAAACGGCACCAGCGCCAAGGCTACCAAGGCCAAACCCGCACTCAGCCACCCCGCCCACGAAAGCACTGGGTTGCAACGGTGCAGAATAATTAGCCATTCGCGCAAGTCTTGGCCCGAACCAAGGAGCACCGGACGGCGGGGAGAAAAGGAAGCGGAACTGCCGGAAGCGAAGAGGAGCGTTTTCATGCCTATGACGAATAAGATGAACGAACAGAATCCAGCGTTTTGGCAGGGCAGGGGGGCAAATTCAGCGGGTAAAAGCGGCGCGCGATGGCGTACAGTAGCAGTCCTACCGGCCCAAGCAAAAAGGTGAATACCAGACACGGAATCAGCAGTAAGTGCGGCACCCCGCGGCGGTGCGCATCACGCGCCGACCACGCGCCCACGGCCAAATCGAAGCAGAGGTAATGCACCCAGCCTGCCAGCAGCGCCCACGGATCCTGGAACAGCAGCGCCACCTCGGCCAGCGAAGAAAAGCCCCCCACGCTGCCCTGCGGACCAGCATAATGCACTCCAATTACTACCGCGTAAACTACAGCCAAGCCCAGCGACAACGCCCCGCTGAGCACCAGCCGACGCGTGACCACCCAGCGTGGTGCTATCAGCAGCAAGACCCACCCCAGCATGGCTACGGTGTTGGCAAAGGAGAACAGTGCGGTGGGCGTGAGCATAGCAGAGAGCTTTGTTTCAACTAAACTACTCCTGATTTCTACCGCAGAAAACCCTTATCCAAGCGAAACCGAACCCGCGCTGGGTGAACCGACAATATTCTGCGGTGAACCGTTGCCGTAGCCTGGAGCGAATACAAGAAACTCAGCTGGGGGGCTTTTTTACTGGCCGGCTTCTACGTTGCTGCTTCCCATCGACCGATAACCCACAGGTAATACCTGCGTTGAATTAAAGTACTCCGGAGCGAGCTGGCTTGTCAGGCCGGCTATTCTTCCACTCACGTATTTCTGTCTGGTGGTCGCGTACTTTTAGCCTGTGAATAAGCTCGTACTCCTGCTGCTCCTGTTGCTGAAATCGGCAATTGCCACGCACGCGGCCAGCGTAACGGTTGCGGCCGTGGTGCCCGACAGCGTGTTTGTACGGCAAACCCACCGCCGCCCGGTGTTTCAGTTCGACCAGCGCTTCTCGCTGCTCAATGGCAAGGTGGTTGGGATCAATGGGTTGAAAGGCGGCATCGAATTTAATGGGCGTCTGCGGGCCGGTCTGGGCGTGTACCTGCTCAGCGGCGGCGTGCCTACCGATGCTCCTTTGCCCCCCGATTTGCCCCCCAACACCCGCGACGAGCTGCGTTTTCGCTACCTCGTAGGCTATGGCGAATATGTGCTCATCGGCAACCCGCGCTGGGAACTGAGCACACCCGTACAGATTGGAATGGGCAAGTTTTACTCCCGCTATGAACTCCCCAACGGCGAAGTACGCCGCTCACCCAAAGACCAGATTTATATCCTGGAGCCTTCCATCGCCAGCCATTATCGGGTGTTTAAGTGGCTAGGCCTGGGCGGGGGTGCTGGCTACCGTCAGATGCTATTTATCAACGACAAGCTGGAAGATGAACTGAGCGGCGTCATCTTCTATGGTCGGGTGAAGCTATTTTTGGGCGATTTGTACAAGATAACACGGGGCCGGCAGAAGCTGTTTTCGCAGGATGGGCTGCGGTCAGAGGACTGGCAGGAGTAGAGTAATTTCTAGCTGCCTCAACCCCTAGCCCCTTCTCCTAGGGGAGAAGGGGAACTAGTTCTAAAAACTAGTATTCAAGTGCTGGCTAATTTTCTAGATAACTAAAGGTTAGTTCCCCTTCTCCCCTAGGAGAAGGGCTAGGGGTTTAGGCCAATCGTTGAAAGTCAATAGGACAGTGCTTTCACAGTGCCGCGCCGATCCAGCTTGCCGGAGGCTGTTGTTTTGAACTGGGGCACAAACACCAACTCCCGCGGCCGCTCATAGCGACCCAGACGCTCGGTAAGCAGCGCTAGCAGCTGCTCACTCTGCGTGGCTGATAAAGGCTCGCCTTCCAGAAAAGCCGTTACCTGCTCCCCCAGGCGTTCATCGGGCCGAGCGGCTACGAAGGTGCGTCTGGGGGGCAAATTGAGTTCAGCTAGGGCCACTTCCAGCACCAGTTCCACTTTTTCGGCCTGCACCTTCACCCCCCCGGAGTTAATGACAAAGTCGGCGCGCCCCAGCCACTCAAAGGCGTGCTCTGCGGGCAGTAGGCGCACGTGGTCATTGGTTACGATGAGCTGATCGTTGGTGACGTCGGCGCGCACGGTGAGGCAGCCGCGTTCGTCCTGCTCCACATGAATGCCGGGCAGCACTTTGTAATACGGCGAAGCATCCGGGCCATTTAAGCGGCGCAGCGCTATATGTGACGCGGTTTCGGTCATGCCGTAGGTGTGATACACAGGCACCGTGAGGGTTTGGGCAGCTTGCGTCAACCCGCTTTCCACGGCCGCACCGCCAACTAGAATGGCCCTCATGGTATTCAGCCGCGCTGCGTGTCCGTTTTCCAGCACGGTGCGCAGCTGCAAAGGCACGAACGAAGCAAAGTCAAACGCTGCCTCAGCCGGCATTAACGCTAGTGGGTCGGCGTGAGGCTCCACGATGGTCAGGTGCAGATTCAGCTCCAAGCCGCGCACCAGCATCATCAGTCCACCCACGTACTCGCAGTTCAGGCACACCAACATACGGTCGCCGGGCCCCAGGTCGAAATAGTCGCCAGTGCGGCGGGCACTAGCCGCGAGCTGCTGCCGCCGCAGTGTTATCCGCTGCGGCTCACCCGTAGAGCCAGAAGTCTGGAGGCCAAATTCCATCGCTCCATTCAGCCACTGCCGACAGAAATCCAGCACCTTGGCCTCGTAGCCATTCAGCTCGACGGGCGTAGTGGCCGGATACTGCTTAATGTCAGCGTAGCGAAATTCGCGACCGTTAAGTAGGAGGGAATCGGGGATTAAGGCAGTGGTCATGGTGTAAAACTACTGGGGTGAGTGCAGACGGCACTCACCCCAGTTTTATTTAGCAGAATAATGCACGAGTGTCGGGCGTCTTTAACCCTGCTTCTTTTTAGCTTTTTCCTGTTGCTGCTGAATAAATCGGTCGGTCATCTTTTCCAGAATCGACAGCGTAACAGTTCCGTTGGAAAGCACCATGTCGTGGAAGGCGCGTACGTCAAAGTCTTCTTTCAACGCTACCTCAGCTTTTTGGCGCATTTCTTTGATCTTCAACTCTCCCATTTTGTAGGCCAGCGCCTGCCCAGGCCACAAAATGTAGCGATTGACTTCGGTGTTCACTTCGTGCAGCGACAGAGCCGTGTTATCGGCCAGATACGCCACGGCCTGATCCCTAGTCCAGCCTTTCGAGTGAATACCTACATCAATCACCAGGCGACAGGCCCGCCACATTTCATAGGTCAGCCGGCCAAACAGGCTGTATGGGTCCTTGTAGAAACCCATTTCGTGTCCCAAATACTCGCTGTATAATCCCCAGCCTTCGCCAAAGGCATTGATGTAGTTATTTCTGCGGAATTCGGGCAAAGTGGTCAACTCCTGCGTCAAGGCATTCTGTAAATGGTGACCTGGCACCGCTTCGTGCAAGGTCAGCGACTCAAGGGTGTACAGCGTGCGGTTCGGTAGATTAGACGTGTTTACCCAATATTCCCCGGCCCGGGTACTGCTGATGGGTGCACCCGAATATCGCCCTGCGGTATAATTAGGGGCTAAATGTTCTGGTACGGGCACTACCGTAAATGGCTGGCGGGGCAGCTTGCCAAAGAGCGAAGGCAATTTGCCCTCCACGGTTTTCGCAATAAAAGCAGCATCCTTCAATAAGGCATTCGCTGTTTTCGGTTGGAACTGCGGGTCAGTGCGCAAAAAGGTGGTGAATTCTTTGAAGTTACCTTTAAATTTTACGTCGCGGATAACATTATCCATTTCGCCTCTTATCCGCGCTACCTCCTTTATGCCAAGCTGATACACTTGCTCCGAAGTGAGATTGGTGGTGGTGAAGTGCCGCACCCGGTCCTCGTAATAGGCCCGACCATTAGGAAACCCCGAAGCGCCGAGCGTGGGACGAGCTTTGGGTAAATATTCCTGATCAAAAAACGTCTTTATCTTCTGGTAACTGCCAACTACATCCTTGCTAATAACGGCCTTTGCAGAGGTTTGTAATGCGGCCCAATCCGCCTCAGAAATGGAAGCTGGTTTTTTCGCAAACGGCTTCCAAAACACCGATTGCTCAGCCGTTGGCACTATATGCTGAGTGTAGCTGGTTTCATAGCCATTGAGTACTTCTCTGGGCTGCGTAATGCCTTGGGCAATGCCCTGTCGCATCAATTGTAAGTTCTCATCAACGAAGCGCGGAATGTCTTTTAATAAAATAAGGTACTGCTCAGCGTCTTTTTTTGAATTAATAATAGCTTTTCCTCTCGAGGCCAATGTAGCGTGAAAACCAGCATCGGTTTGGATGGGGTTTAAGTAGGATTTGAATTGATATTCGGCCAATTCATCTAGTACATCATGGCTCAATAATTCCAGGTTAATCTGGTCATCAAACGACAGTGCTTTTTTATTAATCGCCTTCAGCTGTGCGTCGATCTTTTTGTAGAAAAGTCCTTTGGCTACATAGCTGCTTTCTGTTCGGGAGCGCAACACCTGGTTGCTGCTGCTGTCGCGCTTCCATGCCTGCTTCTCGAAATCCTTGATTGCCGCCAAGGCGGCAGCTATATCTTTCTGGACGGGCTGTTGTTGGGCGCGAAGACCACCCGCAACGAGCAGGAGGGAGAAAGTGAAGAGTACCGGAACTCGCATAAGCAAACTGTTAGGGATGAGTCTTGCAGTGGGTAAGCAAGGACCGTAAATGTAGAGCTACCGGATCAGCCACCGCTGATACGTTTTGGCCGAGGGCGCCATCACTACGCAGAGCGTCAGCAATAAACACCCAAAGAATAGCAAATCAATGGGGCTTCTGGTAATTGTGTAGGTAATTAGAGGTGGCAAGCCTGCCAGGCCTAATAAGCTGTTGCGCAAAAACACACGGCTCTTGTACAGCCGCAGATTCTCAACCGCTGGCCGGCGCAGGTTCGGCTTGATCTGGGACGAAACCAGGTAGACGAGCACACCAACCAACAGCAATAAGCCCCCCAGTAGTAGGAGCGCGGGCCACGTGGCAAGCTGCGGGTTAACGGCTCCCGAGCCGGCGGTTCGACGGCTGGCAGCCAATACCAGTGCAGCCATTACTGCCGCCTGTATAGAATAGTGCAGCCAGTGCATGCGCCGAATTCGCCGGATAGCTTCGTCGTATGTGGGGTCTGCCATGCCTTCGGCCACGTAGCAAGCTTCTGGATATATAAGCGGGTTATGGTAGCTCTGTTTAGGCCAAAGTAGCAGCCGACCTCGTTGGTCAACGCTGGTTACTTGGCTTTAACAGGCTCCGGCAGTAATTTAAAATAGGTGGCTACGAAACGGTTATTTACCACTTCACCTTGTACTTCTGCCTTTCTGATGGCGCTACAAAACCCGTCTTTGGCATGAGCATCGCCGTGCGAATCGATGTTTGTTCCATCAACAAAATACGCTTTGCCATCAATCTTAACAGCCAAATCACATTCCTTGCCTTGCAGCCCTAGCTTGCACTGCCCACATGAAGCGTCTACTATCATCACCTTTTTGGCCTTGTTGGGCGAGGCGGCCACGCCAGCAGCTTTGGTAGTCTGAGCATTTGCAATGCATACTGCGAAAAAGCCAAAAACGATTAGCATTAATAAAGACTTCATTGGGCTGTTGGTTATGGATGGACGGGTATCGGCGACAAAGTTGCCAAGTGTAAATAACGAAAAAAACTACCTGCTCTAGTAAGAATAGGTAGGTAAGTGGTAGGCAAAATCTGCGGCCGTGCATAGGTTATTTCATGGGTCAATCTAAAGGAACCCACCCGGCACTTTGTAAGACTTGAATCAACTGCTGATCGTCGGTAGACATAGGCCGAAGCCAGATGCCAACCCGGTCGCGATTCCAATAACGTCCTTGGTCGTTGCCGGGCTCGGCAAATGTATAACGGTACAGCACGGCCCGAATGTAGCGCGGCGGCTGATTAGGGAAAGGGTTGCTCGCAAATAGACTTACCGCCCTAGGTCGTTGTGCAGGAGTTTCCAGATCAAATTCACCGTCCAAGGATACTCGGCGGGAGAGGACATAGAGGCAAACCACATTTGCCAGTCTAGTCGCAGCTGATAGGGGGCAATTTGGGGCGGACGCTGATCCAGAGCCACGGGCAGGCCTTTGTAGATATAGGGTTTCCAGTTGGCTTGGTCGCTGGAGTTCTCGTCCATTGTTCCTTCAAATACCACATTTAGCCGCTCCCGCCCCACCGTTCCAAACGCTCCGTAGGTATTAACGAGGCCCAGCGGGTCGAAGGAAGTGTTCATAATCTGTCCCGGCGACGCGATGTTTAAAGCAGGCTGAATGCTTAGAATAGCAACAACAGATGTTACAACCCAAGCCGTAGTCAGCATAGGCTTGGATACCTCAGCGCGGGCAGCAGCAATTTCTGCCTTCTGAACGAGCACACGGGGCAGAAGCTTCGCCCAGAAGCCATCATCCAAACAAGCCAAAGCCGGCACGATTGTCAGCCAGTTTAGAAACGAGAGGTTGCCGCTGAGGATGATGTTGAGCTGAAATACGATAATCACGACCCCCGCGATGTGGCGTGCTACCCGAGGCCAGAACACGAAGAAGGGCGCCACAATCTCGGCCAGCCAGTTAAACCAGACACCAAGTTGCAGCACAGGTTGTGGTAGAAAATGAAACCACCGGCTCAGCGGGCCGGGAATAGGCTGGGTTTCGAAATGATAGTAAAGAGCAGTGCTGTTACGCCATATCTCATCCCCGCGAAGTTTTATCAGTCCGGCTCCTAACATGATGCGGAATGCCAGCCACCGGAACAAAACGATAATGGGCATAGGGGGCGCGTACCGAGGAAAGGGCCGCAGATTGAGCAGCGGGCAGAGGAAGATAGCGAGGAAGCCGGTCTCGGTAACCTGAATTTCCCAGCCGTACCCGTACCATTCTTGCCCAACATGCACGAAGGACATGTAAAGAAGCCAAAGTACCGCTAGCAGCAAGGCATTGGCGTAGCCAGCCACCACCACGCAGGAAAGTACAAACCCAATCCACGCTACCGTTAGCAGAGCCCCATCTGAATGCCAGAGCCAGAATAAGGACGGTAGCCGTAGGAAGCCTGCTGTATTTGACCCAAGCGCCTCACTCACCCGCTCCAAATACAGCCCGACCGGGAGCAGTCCGTTAGAGCCAATCAGCGGAATAATCTGGTTGATTGCCACGAGGAAGGCCACGGCATACAGCGCTCCTAGCAGGCGCAGCAGAACAAAGCGGGTGAGCCAGTAGGAGGGAGGACTATCTGGGGCACGCGTAGCACTTTGAGATTCGCTAGCCATGTCGTTTCACTTCCGTTCGTTTGTTACCGATGGAAGCTTAATACGGCTGCTGTTTTGCGTTTGGCGGCTAGTGACGGGTCATAAATGCTTATAAATTGCCCCCCGTGTTGGTAACAGTTCTACAAATCTTAGCTGGTTTAGACTAACTCTACAGAGTAACTATCTCACTGCATTTTGGTGCTGTGCAAGCACATAGCCATTTACAGGGCTGTTTATGCCCTTCAGGGTAAGGGCCTTCTTTTGCGCATCGGGAAATTGCTCTTTTACCTGACTGAATACCTCTTCCGTGACCATAATTTCACCTATGCCGGCAGCTCCCTGCAGCCTTGACGTTAAGTTTACTACCGGGCCTATGGCGGTAAAATCCTTGTAAGTGGTTCCTACTTCCCCCACGTAAGATTCTCCTGTATGAATTCCGATGCCCACACCAAGGGTTTGGATGTCACTTAAGCCAATCTCCTCTTTCATGTGCTTACAGTCTTTTTGCAGTTGTACAGCGGCGCTGACTGCATTTTGTACATGGTCTTTCCTGATCAGTGGGAAATTGAAAATGGCAAGCACCGCATCGCCGATGAACTTGTTGACAACCCCATCTTTTTCCCATACTGCTGCTGAGCATCGGTCGTAAAACTGGTGTAACAATTCATTCAGCTTTTCAGCTTCTATTTGCTGCGACAAATCCGTGTACCCTCGAATATCAGCGAAGAGAATGGTGGTGGAAACAGGGACCTGTTTATGCTTCATGATCTTGGCAAAATTGCTCTCGCAGAATGTGCACATATTTGGGTGCATCTTACTTCTCTTAATGCCAAATGTTCTGAAGAAGGCTGAGAATGGGCCGCGTATGGCAGTCGGCATATGCATATGCTCCCAGCATCCTTGGCAAATTTGTGTCTCTTTCATTTTGCTCTTGAAGTCCCTTGTAAACTTCAAATTTAATATAGTATTATATCAGTTAATATTTACACGTTTCTAACAATTTCTTGCTTGCTCGTTGATAGTGTAAGTATGTAACTCGGCCCTACTTTTATAGTAGCTTTAGTTTGGTATAGTGATGAGTTATAAGCTCGAACTAGAATTTGGGCCTAGTGCGGTACATGGGTAAGGTGGCCGTGAAGTAACTTTACTTAACAAGTACTTACTTTTTCTTTTCCCTGATATAATACGCCTGGATTCGGGGTACTTGGTCGGGTGTGAGGGTGAAGCTTACTTCTAGATTCTTCTTTTCTCCCTCTAGCAGGAAGCTACCCCGTAACCCGTTTTGTGGTATTAACTCTCCAACTCGCACAATCTTACCAGCCTGCTCAAAAAGTGTAGTTGCTTCTTGGCGCAATGAAGAAGTGAAGTAATCTAAAAAGAAATTCTCTGCGAAAATACCGCTCGCTTCAGCCTCGTTCCAAGATGGTAGTAACTTCACTAGCTGATCCTTACGCTCATTCAATACGCTAGAAGGACGAAGCTGGCGTGGCTTCAGGTTAGCTAGCGTCGCGAGCGTGTCTAGCATCCGGATCATGATGCGGGTAGTGGGTGCGTATGTAACGTTTGCAAAGCACGCTACCCCAATACCATAATCGGGCAAAATGGCCCAGTTGCTACCGAAGCCCGGTAGCCCACCGCTATGCCCAACTGTCACGCGGTTCTCACAATCCTTGCTCCATCGTATGCCGTAGCCATATGCCGTAACCTGCGGACAAGCGCGCCCAGATGGGTATGTGTATTGGGCGTTCTGGCCAATCAAATTCGATGGGGTCTGAATTTCCCGTAGCGAGCTTCTTTTCACGGGGCCTTTATCTGTTGCGCTAGAAGCTGGCCAAGCCGATTGATAGAAGGCCATGTATTTGCCAAAGTCTTCCATAGTCGTTATTAGGCCGCCCATTGCCCCGCCAGCACCATCATGTAGCATAGGCTGCTCTACCCATTGTTCCTCCAGCCAACGGTATCCATGCGCTAATTGGGTAGGAGGCACTTTGGCGTAGTCCCAGTATGTGTGCGTCATGCCCAAAGGCTTCAATATATTTTCGTTTATATACTGTTGGTAAGGCTTACCTGAGACTTTCTTGATAATGTATCCCAGGGTAAAAAACCCTAGATTACTGTATTCATAGGTTACTCCCGGATTGTTTGAGTAGCTGAGCCCATTGTTAATAAAGTCAACCAGTTGCGCATCGCTCATAGCAAGCTGACGGTCGCCCCAGGGGTTATCTTCCGGCAAGCCCGCTGCATGCGTAAGCAGGTGCCGAATGGTTGCTACCGGAGCGTCAGCAGTCGGGAAGTGCTGTTTTTTAAAACCGGGTACGTAGCGCGACACGGGGTCATCAAGGCGGAGCTTCCCAGCGTCACGCAGCTTAAGAATCGCCATAGCGGTGAAGCTCTTAGTCATGGAAGCAATCCGAAAAGCTGATTGCGGAGTAGCGAGGATTTTCTGGTCAATATTGGTATAACCGGTACCACCTGATGCAAGTAGCTGTCCATCAACCATCACCCCGTACACAAAGCCCGGTGCATGTATAGCAGTAGCATATCTTTTATACATCCCGTCGAGCACGGGCAGTGCTCTCCGAATCTTCGCCATCCGGGCTGTATCGGCAAAAACAGGCTCAGGGTAGGTGATGGACGTGGGTTTTAGCTGTGCAAATGCGTTCAAAGAGAACAACATAAGCAGAAGAACAGAAGGGCTGCGCATAGAGTGGGTTAAGCGATAAATATAGATTATTTCGAATAAAATACTCCCATCTATTACCTATTTCGTCCTAATAATTAAGTATAAAATTCAATGATGGCGTGATAAGCTGCAAAAGCGTCAAGGCCAATCCATCGTATATCAGTGTAAATAAAAAGCCCGTACCATGTGGTACGGGCTTTTTCCTTAGTGACTATTCAGCAGTTACGGAAACTTAGGATACTTGTCGAAGTCAGGCTTGCGCTTCTCGACGAAGGCGTTGCGGCCTTCTTTGGCTTCTTCGCTCAAGTAATAGAGCAGTGTTGCGTTACCAGCCAGTTCTTGAATACCGGCCTGTCCGTCGAGCTCGGCGTTGAAGCTGGATTTGAGCATACGCAACGCTAGGGGGCTTTTTTCGAGGATTTTGCGGCACCAAGCAACGGTCGTTTCTTCAAGCTTTTCCAGCGGCACTACTTTGTTTACGAGGCCCATGTCGAGGGCTTCCTGCGCGTCGTACTGGTCGCAGAGAAACCAGATTTCACGGGCTTTTTTCTGGCCTACTACTCGAGCTAGGTAGCTAGCGCCAAAGCCACCATCGAACGAGCCTACTTTGGGGCCGGTCTGGCCGAAGCGGGCGTTTTCAGCGGCAATAGTCAGGTCGCAGACGACGTGGAGTACGTGGCCACCCCCGATGGCCCAGCCGGCCACCATGGCGATAACAGGCTTGGGAATGGAGCGAATTTGCTTCTGCAAATCGAGCACGTTGAGGCGGGGCACAGTGTCTTCGCCCACGTAACCGCCGTGACCGCGCACGCTTTGGTCGCCGCCCGAGCAGAAGGCTTTACCGCCTTCGCCAGTCAGAATGATCACACCAATATCAGTGCGGTTGCGGCAGATGTCCATGGCCTCAATCATTTCCTGCACTGTGAGCGGCGTGAAGGCATTATGCACCTGCGGGCGATTGATGCTGATTTTGGCGATGCCCTCGTGAAAAGTGAAGAGAATTTCGCGGAATTCCTTGATGGGAGTCCAGGTAATGGCCATAGGGAAGGTGGGTTATTCTAATAGAAGGAGGTTCTGACAGAAGTACGGTAATGCTCAAAAAAGGCCGCGTTGGTGGCGCTGTCGGTGGTAATTTCCAGCAGCGCTGCGCCGCCTTCGGGTGCAAAGAAAACCGGTAAAGCCGATTCTAGTTCGGTGAAGGTGTTAGCTGTGAAGTAGCGCAACCCAAAATCACGCGCTGTATTCTCGGCGGTGAGGGCTTGATGGGTTTCGAAAAACTCCTCTAGCTCTGGCTGTTGGCGCGGCCCATCAATAAGCCGAAAAATGCCTCCCGCGTGATTATTGAACAGCACAATGCGCAAGTTCGGCAGCGGATAATTGTGCCAGAGCGCGTTGCGGTCGTAGAAAAAAGCAACATCGCCGGTGAGCAGCACCACCGGTCGCGTAGGCTGCGCTAAGGCCGTGCCCACGGCGGTGGAGGTGCAGCCATCGATACCACTGGTGCCACGGTTGGCAAATACCTCCGCAGTTTGGTTGGCTAAGCCCAAAATATTGGCGTAGCGCACGGCCATGCTATTGGCGAGGTGCAGAGCATTGCCTTTGGGAAGAAGCTGTAGGGTGTTATGAAACACCGTAAACTCATTGAAAGGCTGGTCTGGGGTAGTAAAAAAATCAGCCAAAAAGCCATTCGCCCACCGCTCAGCCCGCTGCCAATGTGATGCGTAAGAAGCATCGGCCGCACCAGCATCTTCGCCTTCCGATGTGTTGGCGTGTGTCGGGATTCGTAATGGCACGGGTGCGGGAGCAACTCGGGTAGCATCCGCCACAGCCGTAAGCCTATTGGCTTTAGCCCCTGTTAATTCTGAGTTAATAAATGGCTGTTTATTAAGCAGAAGCAACTGCTGGAAAAAAGCAGTCGGCTCCAGCCGAATAATGCGCGTCAGGGATTTAAAGGTGTCGGCGACGGGGCCGGCGGCTTGCACATGCCAGTGCTGCTGGGGGGCAAATTCGCGCAGGTACAGCTTCAGCGCTTTAGAGATAAGCGACTGGCCAAACGTAATCAGCACCTCAGGTCGCAGGTCGGCTTTGAGTTCAGCATCAGGCACAGCCAAAAAAACATCCTGATGTCCCACCGGCACAGCACCCGAAACCTCAGATTTGACCCCCGCTGGCTGATGCAGATTCGCAATCACATCGCCTACTACCGGCACCTGATAAGCCGCCGCAAACGCCCAAAGACTTTGCACCAACTGCTCATCAAAAACATGCTGGCCAGCCACCACGAGCACCCGCGAAGTCTGGCGTAGGGCTTGGGCTAAGTCGGCCAGCTCGCTGGGGGGCAAAGTTGGCTGGCCTGCCTGCTCTCGGATTATTTTGACTTCCTCAAACCGCAGCTTCTGACCAGCTTTCGGATAAAAAGGTTCGCGCAGAGGAATATTTACCTGCACTGGCCCAGCCGGAAACTGCTGAGCCATATTAATTGCCTCCGACACAATACGAGCCGAATGCCACTTAGCATCGGCGTGGCTGGTATCAGCGGGAAACGTGAATGTGCCTTTGGCGTGCGCACCATAGAGGTCAGTTTGACGAATCGTCTGGCCGTCGAGCTGGTCAATCCACTCCGGGGGGCGGTCGGCAGTGAAAATAACGAGCGGAATTTGCTGAAAATAAGCTTCGGCCACGGCCGGCGCGTAGTTCAGGCCCGCCGTGCCGGACGTGCACACCAACGCCACGGCCCGCCGCTGACTTTGCGCCAGTCCCAGCCCGATAAAGGCAGCCGCTCGCTCGTCTGGCACCGTGCGCACCCGAATCTGCGGGTGGCGGGCAAAGGCAATCGTCAGAGGCGCACACCGCGAGCCCGGCGACAGCACCACATCTGTAATGCCGTGGCGAGCACAAATTTCCGCGATGTTATAAACTGCCTGCATGCTTTTGAGTGAGAATTAACTGGAAAGCTAGACTAAGAAAAAGGCAGTTATGCTTCGCTGCCGCTCGGCCTGATCACCTTTTAGCATAGCTCGCTCTGTATTGTATTTGGACTGATGTGTTTCCAGAAGTTTATCTATCTAAAACTGCTCCGGCGGTCTGGAGTTTAAGCTCGGTTTCCTCCCACTCGCGTTCCGGGTCGGAATCGATGGTGAGGCCAGTGCCAGCGTACAATATCGCTTCGGTGGGGCGGAGCTGCATGCAGCGCAGATTCACAAACAAGCGTGCGACGCCCGCTTGCGGCAGATTTACTGGGCCCAGAAATCCGCTGTAATATGCTCGGTCGTAGCCTTCGTATTGCTGCAAAAAGTCGAGAGCAGCTTGCCGGGGCATGCCGCCTACTGCCGACGTGGGATGAAGCAGGCGAAGCATGTCGGTGCCTAAAGATGGGAACGGCACCTGCCGCAAATGCACGGCAAAATCGGTACGCAGGTGCAGTAATTCGCCCGCTACCACGGTGCGGGGGCCAATTTCGTCGTACTCGCGGAGGCGCAATTGCTTGAAGCAGCTCACTATATAGCGGGCCACCAACGCCTGCTCCTCTATTTCCTTCTGCCGCCAAATGGCCTTTTGGGGCGTTAGACCCGGCGTGAGTGGTTGGGTGCCAGCCAGCGCCATCGTCCGAAAGGTGCCCTCTGGCGTAACCTCAGCCAATACCTCAGGTGTAGCGCCCAGCCAGGTGCCCGCGCCCGGTGCACTTACCAGCGACACAAACGCCTGCGGATACCTGGCTTGTAAATCCTCAAAAGCTTGCAACGGATCAAAGCCGGGAGGCAAAAGTTGGCGCGTTGCCCGCGACGATACCACTTTCTGGACTTCGCCCTGCTCAATAGCCGCCACACCACGCCGTACCAATGCAGTATACTCGGCCAGGGAAGCCGTGGCAGGTGCCGGTTGCGGACTTTGGTGCCAAACCAACGAAGAGGTGTCCGGAGTGGCGTGCAGAAACTGCCGTAGCTCAGCCAAGCGGAAGTCGGCAACACCTGTTTTATTAACCCAAAATACTCCTGATTGCCCACTATCGAAGAATACGTTGGCAGGCAGAAATAAGGCTGGGTTATGGTCGGAGTCGCGGAAGGGGAAGAAAGCGAAGCCTGCCGGGGCGCTTGCTTCGAGGTTGGGGGGCAAACCAGTAAGCGCTTCTTCCCACGAAAAGCTTAGGCAAAGTTGGGCATGAGTTGCCCCCGGTAGCCGCCACAAGGCTACCGGCAAATCTGCCTGGAGAGCAAACGCCACTAGCTGCCGCAACTGCTCCATGGGCGCTAGCTGCTCACCGCCGGGGTACGGTACTAACGTTGGCCGGGGGCGCTGACTCATGCGGCCTTACCCTCTTTTGGGGGCAAATCAATGACGGCCATCGTGATGCGACTAACGCAAACCAGCGCCTCCGTTTCCTCATGCGTAATGCGAATTTCCCATACCTGCGTAGTGCGCCCCACATGCAGGGCTACCGCCCGGCCAACCACATAACCCGAGCGAACTCCTTTCAGATGATTGGCGTTGATTTCTAGACCTACACAGGCTTTTTTGGTTCTGTCGACCTGCAGAGCGGCGCCTATGCTGCCTAAGGTCTCGGCCAGCGCCACGGAAGCGCCGCCGTGCAACAGGCCCATGGGCTGGTGCGTACGGTGATCAACGGGCATGCGGCCAACCAGCAGTTTATCACCGATTTCGGTCAGCTCCATGCCGAGGTGTTCGCCCATTGTATTGCGGCACCAAGCATTGAGCTGCGCGAGGGTAGGGGCGGGTGGTATCATAGAGGAAAATGAAAAAATCGGGGTCAGCGGCCTGAAAAACCAGTACTTTCGGACCCGTCACAACAAAGCTAGGGGTAAAGTGAGCGTCAAAAAAATATACCTCATTCGGCACGGGCAAACCGATTTCAACGTGCAAGGTATCGTGCAGGGCAGTGGCGTCGACTCTTCCCTGAACGCAGCCGGCCACGAACAGGCGAGCCGTTTCTTCGCTGCTTATAAACATTTGGCGTTCGATAAAGTCTACACCTCCACGCTGCAGCGCACCCAGCAGTCGGTGCAGGGCTTCTTGGATTTGGGCTTGCCGCACGAGGCGCATCCGGGCCTGAACGAGATTAGCTGGGGTCTGCGTGAGGGAACCCGCATCACTCCTCAGGAAGATGCTGAATATCAGAGGGTGCTGGATCAGTGGGCCAGGGGCGAAACGCACGCCCGGCTTATGGGCGGTGAAAGCCCTGATGAAGTAGCCGCCCGCCAACGAGCTTTTATCGATTTGATAATCAGCCGTCCCGAGGAAGAAACCATACTAGTGTGCATGCACGGCCGGGCCATGCGGGTGCTGTTGTGCCAGCTGCTCAACTACAACTTAAGCCATATGGATGCCTTTGAACATCGCAACCTGTGTTTGTACCGACTGCATTACACGGGCTCTATGTTTTCGGTGCGAAGTTTTTTAGATACAGCGCATTTAACGTAACACCCAAAGTGGTTTGCTGCGTTAACACAACTACCCTTTCTAGTACTGAAAGCGACTTTTACTCTTTAGCCTACGCCCATCCTGCGTTTAGCATTTGCCAGCGCAGATTTTCAGGCTAATTTTGACCCTTCACAACCCAAGCCCAAAAAGCAGATGGCCGAAATCATAAAAATGCCCAAAATGAGCGACACGATGACCGAGGGGGTTATCGCGGCTTGGCTCAAAAAGGTAGGCGATAAAGTGAAGTCCGGGGATATCCTGGCCGAAGTGGAAACCGACAAAGCCACGATGGAGCTGGAAAACTATGAGGACGGCACCCTGCTCTACATTGGCCCCAAAGAAAAAGATTCTGTGCCCGTAGATGGGGTATTGGCTATTGTAGGCAAAGAGGGCGAAGATATCTCAGCCCTGCTGGTCGGCATCAGCGGAGGTAGCGCCGCCGCTGCACCTGCTCCCGAAGCGCCAAAGGCTGAACCCGCGCCTGTTGCGGAAGCACCCAAAGCGGCTCCTGCACCGACTTCAGCACCTGCTGCTCCGGCCGCCGCGCCGCAAGCTGCTGCGCCAGCCGCCGCTGGGAACGGTAAAAAAGCCACCGTTGTGCGCATGCCCAAAATGAGCGACACAATGACCGAAGGCGTCATTGCTGGCTGGCTCAAGAAGGTAGGCGACAAAGTGAAATCAGGTGATGTGCTGGCCGAAGTGGAAACCGATAAGGCGACCATGGAGCTGGAGAATTACGAAGATGGCACCCTGCTGTACATCGGCCCAAAAGATGGTGAGTCCGTAGCTGTTGATGGCGTACTGGCTATCATCGGGGAGGAAGGCGCCGACATTGAAGCCTTGCTGGGGGGCAAATCTGGTGGCGCTGCTGCGCCAGCCATAGCACCTGCTGCTGCTCCCGCCGCTGAAGCTGCCGCCCCTGCATCGGCAACTACTTCAGCTCCGGCCGAAGCTGCCGCTCTAAGTGGGGGCCGCGTGCTGGCCTCGCCGCTGGCTAAGCGCATCGCTCAGGAAAAAGGCATCGACATCAGCCAAGTAAAAGGCTCCGGCGACAATGGCCGCATCGTGCAGCGCGACGTGGAGAACTTTCAGCCCGGCGCTGCTCCTGCCGCTAAGCCCGCTGCCGCACCGCTACCGGAATACATCGCGCCTGTTGAAGCGCCCAAAGCCGCACCAGCGTCAGCTGCTCCGGCGGCTGCACCTACCAGCGCTCAGCCCGAAGGCACTTACACCGATACTCCCGTTTCGCAAATGCGCCGCGTGATTGCGCGCCGCCTCGCCGAAAGCAAGTTCTCGGCTCCGCATTTCTATCTGACGATGGAAATCACCATGGACCGCGCCATGGAAGTTCGGACCCAGCTCAACGCTTTGTCGCCGGTGAAGCTGTCGTTCAACGACCTCGTAATTAAGGCTGCCGCCGTGGCGCTGAAGCAGCACCCAACCATTAATTCCTCATGGCTCGGCGACAAGATTCGTCAGAATCATATGGTCAATATTGGCGTGGCTGTAGCCGTGGACGAAGGCTTGCTGGTGCCCGTGGTGCGCAATGCCGACGGCAAAGGGCTGTCTGCCATTGCTACTGAGGTGAAAGAGCTGGCCGGTAAAGCCAAGAGCAAGAAGCTGCAGCCGGCCGAGTGGGAGGGCAGCACCTTCACTATCTCGAATCTGGGCATGTTCGGCATCGATGAATTCACGGCCATCATTAACCCACCCGATGCCTGTATTCTGGCTGTGGGGGGCATTAAGCAGACTGCCGTCGTAAAAGACGGTCAGCTGGCCGTGGGCAACATCATGAAAGTGACCCTGAGCTGCGACCACCGCGTGGTAGACGGAGCCTCGGGCGCCGCCTTCCTCCAGACCTTGAAAGCTCTGCTGGAAGATCCCATGCGCATGCTGATCTAACCGTCGAATTACTATTTGAGCTTCGAAAAGCCAGCCCGGGAGGGCTGGCTTTTTTATTTATTCGCTTAATTGTGAAAACAATATATGTTTCCGTCCTGCTCCACCTAGCTCCAAGCATCCATTCACTTTTCTTTTTAAAGCAATGAAACAGCTAGTACCAATTACAATCATGTGCCTGACAAGTGTCATGGCCATGGGGCAAGATCAAAACCTGACGGGGCAAGTGCTGGATGTGGCGGGCCGGCCGGTAGTAGGGGCTACGGTGCTGGAAAAAGGCACCAACAACGGTACGGGCACCGACGGCAGCGGCCGATTCACGCTGCGTGCTCGTTCCCAGTCGCCCACGCTGGTCATCAGTTCCATCGGATTTGCCCCCCAGGAGGTGAGTGCGGGCGCCGGGCCCATAAGTGTGCGGCTCGCGGAATCTACCACCAGCCTGGATGCGGTGCAGGTGGTTGGCTCGCGCAGCCAGAACCGCTCCGTCACCGATTCGCCCTCGCCGGTTGATATAATTGATATCCGAGAAGTGACGACCAAAACTGGGCAGCTTGATGTAAACCAGTTGCTACAGTTTGTGGCGCCTTCTTTCAACTCCAACCGCCAGACAGGCTCCGACGGCGCCGACCACGTCGATCCGGCGACATTGCGCGGCCTCGGCCCCGACCAAACGCTGGTGCTAGTGAACGGTAAGCGCCAGCATCAGTCGGCGCTGGTCAACTTGTTCGGCTCGCGCGGCCGGGGCAATACGGGCACCGACCTGAACGTCATTCCGGCCGCTTCTATTCAGCGAATCGAGATTCTGCGCGATGGCGCCGCGGCCCAGTACGGCTCCGACGCCATTGCCGGCGTGATCAATATTGTACTGAAGAACAGCGTGGATGAGCTGACGGTAAGCGCCAACTACGGCGCCTACGACGCGAAATACCGCTTCGACGACGAGACGTTTGATGGCGGCAACTTCAACGCCAACGTCAACTACGGTATCGGAGTGGGTAGCAAGGGCGGTTTTGTCAATGCTACCCTCGACTACAACAAGCGCGAGCACACCCAGCGCGCCAACGTACCCTCGTCCGCCGATGGCATAGCCCGCCGCGAGTATGGCGACCCAGAAGTGTCGAATGCGGCAGCTTACCTCAACGCTAAGTTTCCGCTTAGCGATAAAGCCCACATCTACACGTTTGGCGGCATGAACAAGCGCAAAGGCGACGCCTACGCCTGGACGCGCTTCCCCGACGATGACCGCAACGTACCCGCTATCTACCCCAACGGCTTCGACCCGATTATCACCAGCGACATTATAGATGGCTCGGCGGTGGTAGGCGCGCGGGTTTTGGTAGGCGAATGGGATCTGGACCTAAGCAACAACTTCGGCTCCAACCGCTTTGAGTACGGCTTGCGCAACACGCTCAATGCCACACTAGGCGCGAGTTCGCCTACTAGTTTTGATGCGGGGGGCTTTCAGCTCCAGCAGAACGTGGTGGGCCTAAGCGCCACGCGCAACTACAAAACGGTGCTGCAAGGCTTTAACCTGGCAGCTGGGGCCGAGTATCGGCGCGAGTGGTATTCGCTTTTTGCCGGCGAAGAAGCCTCTTATCGCAACTATGACCCCAACTCCGGCGTGGCAGGCGGCTCGCAGGGCTTCCCCGGCTATCAGCCCAGCGACGCCATCAAGGCTGACCGCGACAATGTGGGCGTGTACGTTGATGCTGAATTGAACGTGACGCAACGCTGGCTGCTGGCCGCCGCTCTGCGGTACGAGAACTACAGCGACTTCGGCAGCACCCTCAACTACAAAGCTGCCACGCGCTACAACCTGACCGAGTTTCTGACCTTGCGTGGCACGTTCAGTACGGGTTTCCGGGCGCCTTCACTGGCTCAGATTAACTTTAACTCCACGTTCACCAACTTCATTGGCGGCGAGGCCGTGGAAGTGCTATTGGCTCGCAACAACAACCCCGTCACCCAGAAGCTGGGCATTCCGAGTCTGAAGCAGGAAACCTCCACCAGCGCCAACATCGGATTGACTAGCCGAATAGGTTCGTCGCTGAGCCTGACGCTGGATGGCTACTATATCAAAGTCAACGACCGGGTGGTGCTTACCAGTCAGTTTGCGGCCCGCATTCCCGACCCTAATGATGAGAATAACACCATTCTAGACCCCGTGATTGGGGCCGACCTGGAAGCGGCGCGCGTAGGCCAGGCGCAGTTCTTTGCCAATGCCGCTTCTACTTCTTCGCTGGGCCTCGATGCCGTACTTAGCCACACGCTTACGCTGAGTGGCAGCCGCCTGAATTCCACGCTAGCCGCTAACTTCAACCGTCTGCGCATCGACCGGGTGACGACTTCGGGCCGATTGGCTGGGCGCGAAGATGAGTTTTTTGGTCCCCGCGAGCAGGCATTCGTGAAGGCGTCAGCGCCACCGTCTAAGATCAACCTCACGTTTGATTACCAGCTGGGCCGATTTGGGGCGCTCCTGCGCTTCGTGCGCTTTGCCGAGATTGAGTTGATTGGTTACGATGATGAGGCTCAGGTGTACAAGCCCCGCACGACCACCGATCTATCCTTTAGCTACGCCCTCACCGACCATTTACAGTTCTCCGTGGGTAGCTCCAACTTGTTTGATGTGTACCCCAACCGCTTCGACCCGCAGCTCACCGAAACCGGTGGCGCTTGGGACCCGGTGCAAATGGGTTCGAACGGCCGGTTTTACTTTGCTAAATTGCAGGCCCGTTTCTAAGCAGGTGCCAGCCAATAATCATCTGTCATCCTACGAAGGAAGGACCTCGCCCAGTTGGAACACATCATTCCAACTGGGCAAGGTCCTTCCTTCGTAGGATGACAAGTGTTTTTCTGACAGCTGCCAATTACTAATTCTCACCCAAGTATGAAAATAAGATCAACTACTGTCCTGGGATTGCGCCACAATGGGCAGATTGCCGTGGGCGCCGACGGACAGGCTACCATGGACAAGCACGTGGCCAAGAGCAACGTGCGTAAAATTCGGAAGCTGCACGATGGCAAAGTAGTGACCGGGTTTGCCGGCTCCACGGCTGATGCCTTTATGCTGCTCGATAAGTTTGAGGAAAAGCTAGGCAGCTATAATGGCCAGCTGCGCCGCGCCGCCATTGAGCTCGCCAAAGAGTGGCGCAAAGATCAGTATTTGCGCAAGCTGGAAGCCATGATGGTGGTAGCCGACAAAGACGAGCTGCTCATCGTGGCCGGCACCGGCGACGTGCTGGAACCTGATTTCGACGTAGCTGCTATTGGCTCGGGCGCTATGTATGCTCAAGCTGCCGCACTGGCTCTGAAGAAGCACGCCCCCCACCTCACGGCCCGCCAGATGGTGGAAGATGCCCTGCACATTGCGGCCGATATCTGCATCTACACCAACCATAACCTCATGATTGAGGAGCCTAGCTAAGGCTCTTTTTGATAAGTAACCCAGGTCAAATTGGGCGCTGTTTATATTTTTTGCTATAAACAGGGCTCAATGAACGATTCTGAGCTGCTAATTGATTGTACACCACGACCCACCACTACTACATAGAACAACGATTCGATGAACGTAACGAACTTCCTCAAGCACCACTATCGCCACTTCAACGCCGCTGCGCTGATTGATGCCGCTGAAGGCTACAACAAGCATCTCGCGGAAGGTGGCAAAATGATGATTACGTTGGCTGGTGCCATGAGCACAGCCGAAATGGGCATCCAACTGGCTGAGCTGATTCGCCAGGACAAGGTGCAAATCATCAGCTGCACGGGTGCCAACTTGGAAGAGGATATCTTCAACCTCGTAGCCCACGATTTCTACGAGCGGGTGCCTAACTACCGCGACCTGACGGCGGCCGACGAGCAAGCCCTCCTAGAGCGCCACATGAACCGCGTAACCGATACTTGCATTCCGGAAGAGGAGGCAATGCGCCGCCTTGAGCACTCAGTATTGAAGTTCTGGGAGCAAGCCGACAAGGCTGGTGAGCAGTACTTCCCGCACGAGTTCTTCTACCAAATCCTGAAGTCGGGCGAGCTGGAGCAGTACTACCAGATTGATCCTAAAGACTCCTGGATGCTGGCTGCGGCCGAGAAAAACCTGCCGATTATCTGCCCCGGTTGGGAAGATTCTACGCTGGGCAACATCTTCGCGGGCCACGTTATTTCGGGCGATGTGAAGAATGTGCACACCGTGCGCACGGGCATCGAGTACATGATTTACCTGGCCGAGTGGTACACCAAGCAAGCTACCGACGAAAGCAAAGTAGGCTTCTTCCAGATTGGTGGCGGTATTGCCGGCGACTTCCCGATCTGCGTGGTGCCGATGCTGCACCAGGATTTGGGCCGTACCAGCGTGCCGCTGTGGGGCTATTTCTGCCAGATTTCGGACTCTACTACTTCCTACGGTTCGTACTCCGGTGCTGTACCCAACGAGAAAATCACGTGGGGCAAGCTGGGCCAAGACACGCCTAAGTTCATTATCGAGTCGGATGCCACGATTGTGGCGCCGCTGATCTTTGCCATAGTATTAGGGCAATAATTGCGGTTCGCTTTAATGAGAAAAAAGCCCCCCAGAAGTTTTCTGGGGGGCTTTTTCTTTAACCTTGCATCAGGTTACTTTTTGGTCACGCGCACATCTACCCGGCGGTTCTGGGCGCGGCCTTCGGGGGTGTCGTTCGTGGCGATGGGGTGCTCCTGACCGTAGCCTTCGGCGGCTACGCGACCGGCATCGATGCCGTTATCCATCAGAGCTTTGCGGGCGGCGTTGGCGCGGTCGGCGCTGAGCGTCAGGTTCATATCAGCCTTACCCTTGTTATCGGTGTAGCCGCCCAGCTTAATAGCTGCATTGGGAAAAGCTTTCAGAATCGCCGCCGCGTTTTTCAGCTGCGCCTGCGATTCGGCTGTGAGTGCCGATTTGCCGGTGGTAAAATATACGCGGTCCAGGCTCATCCAACCCTGGGTTTTATCATCGCTGACGGTCTGTTTTGGGTCGTTCAGGAAATTATACAACCGTGACTCAAAGGAATTGCTTCCTACGTTCAGCACCGTGCCATCGGGTAGCTTAATTTCAGTGTTGGCACCCGTATCGTAGATGTAGTTGCCGCTGGCCTCGTCGTAGCGACCGGTAGGGGCCGCAAGGGGAGCGGCGGCTACGGTGGCCGTATCGGCTACCATATCGGTGGTGGCTGGCGCGGCTGCTTCGGGCTCCTTATCACAGCCGCGCACGAAGAAGAATGCTGCTGCTAGTGCTAAAAGGCCTAACAATATCCATGGCCACCGATCCGGGGAATCGGTGTCGGTTTCCACGCCACGGGCCGTGTTGCGGGCGGCGTCGCCGGTGCGGTGGGCAGCGGCCGAAACGGTATTGCCAAGGTTGTGGGTAGCGGAACTGGCTGCGCTGCTCACACTAGCCGCTGCCCCACCCAGGCCCAGGCCGGCAAGCATGCTGCTTATGTTGCCGGGCAGGCTGCCCAGAGCACCCATAATGCTACCGCGCTGACTGCTCAAATAATTACCAAAACCGGTGGGATCCAAGTTATTGTCGGCTGCGTGCTTGCCCAGTAGGCCTAGTATCACTGGCGTAGCCATGCCCATCAGGCTGCTGGTGGTGGAGTTGCGCACGCCGGCCTGCTGACTGATGCCATCCACGGCGGAAGTGTAATTGCTGCCAAATACGGAGCGCAGCATTTCGGCCCCCTTGTTTAGCAGGCCGCCATCGGAGGCGGTTGCGGTAGTACTGGAACTGCCCATGCCGCCCACCATGCTGCCCGGACTACCAAGAATACCGCTGCTGTACGCCTGACGGGATAAATCAAATAGCTCGGCATTGCCGCCGGGCTGTTGGGAGCGGGCAAATAATCCACCTAATACCAAGGGCACAACACTGCGTAAGGCTTTGCCAACACTACTTTCGTTTTCGCCGAGGGCAGTGCTGGTCTGGCGTACTGTGTCGCCGCTGAGGTAACTCTGAACAAGCTCTAATATGTTCTGGCTCATACAAATAGGGAGTTGAATGGAGAGAATATAGTTTCATACGAATTCGTGCTATTACGGTCTAAATTAATATACACATTTTAATTTATAATATAATTTTTCGCAGTTTAAATATAGGCTTTGGGCACTAATTAGTAGCAAGTGTAGAGTTGATCAATAGCATAAAAAAGCCCCCCAACCGGCTGATTGGGGGGCTTTATTAATTATTCAAATGGAAAACTAAAGCCTAAACAGCGGCCGCTCAGGGTTCCAGATACCCCACGGAATCATGAGTAGTACCAGCAACAGCGCCACGGTAAACCAGATGAACGCCTTTTTGTGCTTGGATACCGGATTGATGGCCTTTTTAGAGATGGAGCGACCCACCTGGGCAAAAATGACGGCCAAAACCATCGTGACAATGTGCTCTACGCCCCAGAAGCGCAACTCGGGGTTTTTCATGGCGGCGCCCATGCTTTGGGTGGCGGCCTTCGCTACCGGGCTCAGGCCGAAATACAGAATCAGGCCCAGCAGCAGCTGTAGGTGCATGGAGCCGACAAAGGCCGCGCCCATACCATTATCGGCGCCGAGATAAGGGCGACGATTTTGCCAGCCCACAAAGGCCCGGTACACAGCAATCAGCCCAAAAATAATCACCAGCCAGCGCGACCAAGAGTGCAGCGCAAGTACGATATCATACATAGGAGAAAGGAAAAGTGAGGCGGTAAAGGTCGGCAGTGGGAACGAAAATGCCACGCTGGGGGGCAAAATGTTGGCTATGGCCCTTTTGTTGACAGTGGCTAAGAGGAAAAAGCTAAAAAAGCAGAGGTGCTTTCTCATTTTTATGCCCTTCAAAGCTGAAGACTTTTTCCTGCACAAACTGCTCGCCTTCCTGCCGCAGAATAGTGATGTTGTTAATGTTTAGCCGCAGGTTAAAGGTCTGCTCGTTAAGGTGTTGCAGCACCGGGCCGAGTAGATCTGGTGAGGTGTCGTGCAGGGCTAGGGAAATATGTGGCATCCAGCAGTCGGGGCCGCTGAACTTGTCGGTGCGCAGGCAAAGCGGCGCGGTGGCATTCACGATGCGCATGTGCAGCTGGTTGAGCGCATCGGAGCGCAGTACCGGAATATAGATAACCGGATTCGGGCCCGGAAATACCCCCAGTCCCGTGGTAAAGGCCGGAAATGGCTTGGTGGTGCGAGCGACATCGCGCAGCACGGCCTTGAGCAACGACAGCTTGCGCACCCCCGCCAGCTGATAGGTGATGTGCGGGTCGGCGGTGGCCTGCACGTCGTCGAGGCCAAATTGCGTTTCCAGCTCCTTTATGATGCGGTTGATGCGTGCCGCGTTAGGCGGACTGAGCAGCGTGGTTATTGCGAGCATAGCCCCTAAACTATAGAATTGGGGTTAGGGTTGGCACGTTGCTGCACTTGTTGGGTAAAGTTTTCGCTTTGGCCCCGTGGTACACTCAAATTTTGCCAGTCAGCGCCCCGCAGCAGTTTGCCCAGTTGCACGAGTTGTCCCACGTGGTAGCTGTAGTGAGCTACCTGTCGCTCCAAGGCCGCTAGCGCGGTGTGCGCTTCCCCCCGAATCGTAACCGTGCGCAGCAAGTCATCGGGCTGCAACGAGTTTAACAAGTCAAACAGAATGCGCCAAGCCGTTTCCCATTGCTTCCGCAAAGCCGGTACATATGTCTCGGCGGGGGCATTGGGCTCCTCAAACTCCGGGTCGCGGCGACGGTCGGGCTTTTCGCCGTCAGTGGTCAGGAAGTCGGTGAAGCGGGAGCGGAGGTTGCCGACCATGTGCTGCACAATAACGGCCGCACTATTAGCACCCGGCGCGGGAGTATACAACCATTCGGTGGGCTGAATCTGAGCCAACGCCCGATCAGCCAACGTTTTATACTGAACAAAGATGTGGCGCAGATTGGCCAAAACAGCTTGGCCCAGCGTATCATTCGGCGGCATTGACATAGCGCTAGCAACAAGAGTTTAACAAGTACTAGATTACAAAAAAGGCTGCCCAAATGCACGGGCAGCCTCTTCGTTTTTTGCTGATAGCGCAGCTGTATTTTGCCGGTTTAGAACCGAACCTTATTGATGCTAAAGTCGGATACCGGTGGATTTTGCCCCCCAAACAGCGCACTCAGGTAAGCATAGAGTACATACGTTTCGTTGCCGCGGCGCGTGAGGGTCGTTGGAAAGACGTTGCCGGTGGCAAAATTGCCCCCCACGGTAGCTGAAGCGAAGTTATCCGACGAGTTCAGCCGAAATACCGTGCTTTGGCTGTTGGATACGACCAGCAGCGTACGGTTGTCTTGCAGTAGAATGCCGTCGGCACCTACCAAGCTCTGAGCGCTGGCTACCGGGCTGAACGCAACGGGGTTACTCAGCGGCACTTTGTACACGACGCCTTGCGTCGATTGAGCAACCAGCAGATAGCCGTCGGGATGATAGGCAATACCATTCAGGCCAAACGCGCCGGCTGGGGCTGCCAACTGGCTGCTCTCCAGAAATACAGAGGGATTGCCCTGTAAGTCAACCTTATAAATAATGGGTGAGAAACTGTCTGTGACGTAAGCATTGCCCTGGGCATCGATGGCAATATCGTTGGCAAAATGGCCCTGGCCTGGCCGCAAGGCACCCAGATTAACAAAGTTGGCAAGCTGGCCATTATCGGCGTTGAAAATAGCTAAGGCCGCCAACCGACCGGCGGTGGCGGAGGTAGAACGGGTGGTGTTGGCACCCGGATCGGAGACGGCCGCCAAGAGCCGCTTGCGGCCCGCGTCGAGGTGGAGGCCGATGGTAGAAACCAGCCGGGCATCATCGGTAAAGACGCGGTAGTTGCCATTGTCCTGCACCTGCCCGATGGCGCCGCGCGTCAGGGAGCTGACGAAGAAACGATTGGTTTTGTCGTTGTACTGCACGCCTTCGGGGTACAGCGCGGGCTGAGTGAAAGTGATGGTGTTTGGCCCGACAGGGGCGGGGAGCGCACCAGTATCTTCGGAGCAGGAAGAAGCTACGCTCAGTAAGCCACCAAGCAGCAAAGTAGAAAAGGCGCGCCCACTGAAACGGGAAGCGCGGGAGGAGAAAGAGTAGAACATAATTGGTGGATAGGTAAGCTGGAACATAGATGCTAAACCAGCAGTACCCGTTGTTGGAAACTGGCAGGGGACTTTTATTCGTTGAACGGAGCTTAATCTCCGCCGAAATGCCCCCTGTAGTCCGTGATTGCGCCAGTCCACCTCCAACTATCAGGTCACTGCGGTGTTATTTCATCCTATGATACCCTCATCTTATGCTACCGGCCAAACTCACCAAAGGCAACCTGCCCACAAAGATCTGCGCCACCTGCGGACGCCCTTTTGAGTATCGGAAGAAGTGGCGCAACTGCTGGGATGAAGTGAAATATTGTGGTGAGAAGTGCCAGCGCTCCAAGCCGCCCACTTTGAAATAGTTTCAAACAAAAAGGTCCAGTTCTGAAGAACTGGACCTTTTTAGAAGGTAAATCGGAACGGAAAAGCGCTAGTGTGTCAGCACCACGCGGCCGCTGTGATTTTTAGCACCGGCCCGCAGCTTAAACAAGTAAGTGCCAGCTGGCAGATTCGTGCCATCAAAGGAGTGCTCGTGCCAACCCGCAGCTTCTTGGCTATTAACTACGGTTGTCACTTTGCGGCCCATCATGTCAAATACTTCCAAGCTTACAGCACCTGCTTCGCTCAGGTTGTAACTGAAGCGAGTGCGGTCGGAGAAGGGGTTTGGGGCGGCCAATACTAGGTCGCGCTGAGCGAGTTGGGCATTAGAGGTAGCACTTTGGCTAGCAACGGCATCAAGCGGAGCTGAATTCCATTGGTCGTGAGTACGCGTCACGATGACTGCAAAGTCGGCACGCTTCACTTTCTGCAATGGCTTAAATGTAGCGTGCAACTTAGGCAGCAGATCATAAGGCCCTTGCGTAACAGTGTAGAAGGCATTAATGATGTTCATATCCAAAGCCACCTGCACATAGCCAGCCAAGCCGGCCGGAATCTGGGCAGCGTCGTCGATTGGAATACGCTTGCCATCAACCTCTACAGTTACTGAACTTGGTACCTGTTGGGCTTTGTTTTGCAAACCTAAGCTTTGCACTAGAGAGTAAGCCAAGCTGGCGCGAGTAACGGCGGCCGATGGGCCAAATACCCCCGCCGACAAAGGCTGCATCACACCATTTTGTACCTGCACACGGTCGCGTAGGGCCGCACCCGTAGCCGTTACCGATTCGGCAAGCAGCCGATCAGTGGCGCTTACGTCGCCAAAGGAAACGGCACCGCTCAAAGGCAGAAACTGACGCACGGCTTGGCCCATTAGCAAATAATCTGCTAGCTGAATGCGACTTAAGTCCTGATCTGGCTTGAAGCCATTAGATAAGCCATCCATCAGACGCTTGCCAATGGCCATTTGAATAGAAGCTTCTGCTGGGTGGCCTACTACGTCGGTAAGACCAGTACTACCAGCCGCTTGATTTAAAGCAATGGTGCCATTCACCGTTTCGGGTAGAGCTAGCCCCTGCAAGCCTTCGAGGCGCACAGTCCAGGTGCCAGACTCAGGACCAGCAACGGCAACTGCGCGGCCGGGGCTAGTCGCAAACAATACAGAAATGCCCGAAGCATAACGCTTACCGGTAGGAGAGAGTAATACTAGGTTTACAGGGTTACCGGTTTCACCCAACAAGCCCGATACTTTGCAGCTTACCTCCAGCGACGAGGTGCCAGGAGCCACAGCGAAGGTGCTGGTATTCGTGGCGGCAGTCAGTGGGTTGAAGTTGATGGTGAAGTTCGAATTAGCCACGTTGGTATTCACGCTGCTGTTGAAAGTACGCGTGGCATTCACTGTGCCACCGTAGCCTGCCTGCCGGAAAGCCCGATCCACAGCTGCATAAGCGTTAGCCATGCCCCGACCTACTTCCCATGATTCGCGGTTGGGTAAGTTGGTAGCTGTTTGCTCCAGAATGGTTTTTACTTCCAGCGGGGTCAGATTAGGATTAGCATCCAGCATCAGAGCCACAATACCGGCTACGTGCGGAGCAGCCATCGACGTACCCGTCAGGTGAGTGTAAAACGGTACGTGAGCGGGTTCCATATTTTCTACATCTTGCTGCGTGCTGAGTACGCCGATAGGAGAAATAGCACGCGTCGAAATGATGTCTGTGCCAGGAGCCGTTACCGTAGGCTCATCGCGCCACGAGAAACTCTTGCCATCCATAGTGAAGCTGCCGCCCATACCCTTCCGACCACGAGAAGAAGAAGGCGCCAGCACGCCGGCCTTATCTGAGTTGCCTACTGCAATTACCCAGGGGGCTTTTTTGTAATTACCCGTAATGGTACCTGAGCCTGCGCCCGAGTTACCAGCCGAGAACACAACCACGATGTTGCGATCCACGCAGCGTTTAGTAGCAATGTTGATTGGATCAGCAGGGTTTGGCTCGGTGCCAATGTCTGAGGTAGTACCAAACGAGTTGGTAATAACACGAATGTTATACTGAAACTGGTTTACCAAGGCGTAATCGAAAGCGCCCACCACATCCAGAATAAATAGGCCCGCGCCCGTGCCGTAACCAATGAGGTCGGCACCCGGCGCAACCCCAGCATACTTTCCATTGGAAGCTGCGCCCGTAGCACCCACAATACCAGCTACGTGCGTTCCGTGCCCGCCGCTCTGGTCAGTATTGGGTATATTCTCTACATAGGTAATAGGTAGCATGGCATCCTGAGCGTTCAGGTTGGTAGTGCCCAACACGTTCTGCTTCAGGTTCTTGCCCAGTGTCATGTCGGGATGCGTTCCGTCCACGCCGCTGTCGTTGATTACTACACCTATACCCTTGCCAGATACGGGCAAACCGCCATTACGCTGGGTAAAAGACGATTCTAATCGTACCCGCTGGGCGCCGGTCAGAGCAGTGGCACCGTCGTTGTCGCGGACAAGGGAGCGATTCAGATAAACGGATACCACGCTGGGGTCTGCAGCCAACCGATCAATCTGAGCCTGGGTGGCTAGCACGCCAGCTACGGGTAATGCCTTTAGCGTCACACCTTGGCTGATGCCCAAGGTGCTCAACAATTGCAAGTTAGCCGCCGTTGGGGCACCTCCACCTTTAAAGGTCACAACGACTTGTTGAACACCAGTAGTGGTGGCCAAGGCCGATTTGAGGTGAGAATCAATAAAAGCTTGAGCGAGTACAGCCCCGGTGCTGCCCATCCAGAGCAACAAACCGAGTAAAGTTTTCTTCATGCGTAGCTGGTAAAGTGGTTTGGGGAGAAATCAGAGCCACCTACGGAAGTTTTTGAAATTCAGATTCTTTAGATAACCCGAACTCCTTGATAACAAGTATGAATGCATACTATAATTGCCTATAATATTGTATTATATACAGATAGGTCATGGGTTAGTATTATTATATTTTGTTTTTTATATAAATAACTATGTAAAAAATATTATGTTGAATTTTAATTAGTTACATATCTAAAAACGAGTGCATTTCTGTCATTATTTGCATGTTAAATAAGTGTATAAAATATATTTCTGTACTAGAAAAAAAGTTTAAAAATAAGTTCACTATACCACAGAAATCTTTCTTTAACCTTGTTGCTAATCGTGATTTGATAGAGATAAGTAGCTATGAGTAAAGACGAATCAGTCCTCGCAAGACAACCAAACACAGGGATTTACAGCTTAGGGAAATGTTTAAAATTCTGCCTCGTTAGTAGCTGTTAATAAAGCCCAATCCGTAGGTAAATTCATTCTTTAATAAAGAATCGGGTTACATAAGTACATTCTTATACTTTGAAAAATAACCGCCGCGCCGTGGCGCTTTTGTTTACGGCCAACGCTATTTCCGGCTTCGCCCAAGGCATCACGATGCTGGCGGTGCCCTGGTTTTTTGCCCGCCAGAATGCGTCCAGCACTTTTAACTTATTGTACGGACTGGTCACGTTTGCTTCCTTATTCTGGGGCATGTACGCCGGTGCCTTAGTCGACCGTTTCGACCGCAAACGAGTATTCTTGGCGTCGAATATGGTGGAGGGGGCGGTGCTGCTGGGAGTGGCCAGTTATGGTTTTGCCACGGGCGGCGTGCCGCTGGGGGGCATTTTGCTGGCTTTTACCACCACCGTATTTGGCTACGGCATTCATTACCCCAACCTCTACGCTTTTGCTCAGGAAATCAGTCTGCCCAAAGACTATCCGCGCATCACTTCCGCCATCGAAATTGTAGGACAAGCTACGTCGGTGGTGAGCGGTGCGCTGGCGGCGCTGTTGCTGGAAGGATTGCCCGTGGGCCAGACGTATAATTTGTTTGGAGCACAACTAGAACTGCCTTTCTCTCTGGAAGCTTGGCCCTTACACCAGATATTCCTGCTCGACGGCATTACCTACGCCGTAGCCGTCGGGCTCATTGCGTTTATTCGCCACCAGCCTGTCATTCAGACCCAAGTAGAGTTGGGCTCGCTCTGGAAGCGCCTGCGCACTGGCGTCACGTATTTGCAGGAACATCGCGCAGTATGGGTGTTCGGCCTGTTTTCCTTCTCGGTGTTTGTGGGCTTGCTGGTGAGCCTGAACGCGCTGATGCCCTTGTATGTGCACAACCACTTGAAGGCTGGGGCGGCGGTGTTTGGCGCGGCCGAAGTAGCTTACGCGGTCGGTGCTCTAAGTGCGGGCCTGTTTGTGCGACGGGTATTTCTGCGCCACCCCACGCTGCGCTCCGTTATCGTGCTGATGATGATAGCTGGGGTGAGCTTTGGCGTAGCTGCGGCCACGCGGTCGGTGGGGTTATTTCTGGCATTCTCGCTGGTTTTAGGCTTCACCAATGCCGGCACGCGCATTCTGCGGGTGAGCTACTTGTTTGTGCACGTACCGAATGAGGTAATTGGGCGAGTCAACGGCATTTTCAACGTTGTAAACGTGCTGCTGCGCACAGGTTTTATTTTGCTGTTCTCGCTGCGCTTTTTCACGCTGGGCTCCAATATAGCTTGGGGCTATGCCTTGCTGGGGGGCTTTATTATGGCCTCGGCGGCTGTGCTGCTGGTGCGCTACCGCGAGCTGAGCGCTACGCCGGTGCCCGCTTAGCCGTGGGCCTACGTGGGGGGCTTTTCTGGAGGTCAGCAGCAAAAGGCGCATAAAATTGTTAAGGCACCATTGGTCGCCCCATCCGACCTTTGTATTTCCTTTCTGCCTGCCTTATGCCGCTTACCCAGGGTGCCCGCTACATGCTGCTCTCCACGCTGTTTTTCGCCCTCATGAATGTGTGCGTAAAGCTGCTGCCCCATTTGCCCGCGCTCGAAATTATTTTGTTTCGGTCGGTTATCTCCATTGTTATCAGCTACATAACGCTTCGAGTGCTAAATATCCGTCCTTGGGGTTCCAACCATTTCTTTCTCATTGCGCGGGGCGTTACCGGCGCGCTTTCCCTTATTCTCTACTTCTTTACTCTTCAGAATATGCCGTTGGCCACGGCCGTTACGCTGCAGTATTTGGCTCCCATATTCACTACAGTATTGGGCATTTTCATTGTAAAAGAGAAAGTCAAAGCGTGGCAGTGGGCATTTTTCCTGCTGTCCTTCACCGGGGTTTTAGTAGTTGAGGGGGTTGATACGCGCGTGAATCCGCTGTACTTGATGCTTGGTATTGCTTCGGCCGTTTTCTCGGGGTTTTCCTACAACTCTATTCGCCGCTTGAAGGGCCGGGAGCATCCCTTGGTCGTGGTGTTTTACTTCCCAATGGTGGCTTTGCCAATTGCCGCTATCTATTGCATGTTCCATTGGGTAACACCGCATGGCTTCGACTGGCTGTGGCTAATCCTCGCGGGGATATTCGCACAAGGCGCCCAAGTATGCATGACCAAAGCCTACCAAGCCGAAAAGCTCTCTAATGTAGCCAACCTAAACTACATAGGTATTCTGTATGCGTTGGGCTTAGGATTTGTCTTTTTTGGCGAAGCGTTCCGTCCTGAGGTATACTTAGGTATGAGCCTGGTGCTACTAGGTGTAGTGCTGAATACTTGGTATGTGCGGCGCCATCGTGTCGTGCCGGTAGCTCCGGTAGCAGAACCTGTAGTCTAAAGCCTGCTGGGGGGCTTTTTCAGGCTGCTCAACCTGAAAGCTCAGGTAAGTACGCCAACAAGCTTCATCATTTTCAGGCCCGAGACCCACCATGTGGGCAGCGCTTTGGCCTTGCGGATTAAACTTCTCCACCCACTCTCCATACCGGGTGTTGTAGAATCATTCTGTGGTTACTCTAACGGGCTCAGTTTCGTACTCAACACTAGCTTTTCTACTAAAGGTACAGTCGAGCTATTAATAGCACAATTATCTGATAGCATAGCTGTTGTAGAGCACTAGCTACGACCAGAAATGACTGACTTTTTCTTGCGTAAAGTACAATTATGCTAAAAATAATATAGTAAAATAACGCAATAAATACTTATTTAGATGATATAAATACGGGTTGTTGCATTTTGTGAAATATAACTAGTACCTTAATTACGTATGGAGATAATCAACAATTTTCACCACTTAATACAAATAGTTATGTCGCATATTTCTCACAAAAGCTCTGAAGCAGAAAATGCTCAGGAGGAAGTAATGGTGCCCTTGCAACGCCGGGCGTTTCTGCGCTACTCTGGTGCCGGTGTGGCCCTGAGCGGACTGGTATTGGCTGGCTGTACCGACGACCGTTTGAATGACATATTCAAACAGGTTGACCGGAATAGCGGCGTAGTGAATGTAGGCAGTGGTGATGTTGGTATTTTGAACTATGCGTACGCACTCGAGCAATTGGAGGCGGCTTTCTACGCTAAAGTGACGCAGGAGCAGTTTTATCTGAACGCTACCCGTGCCGAAAGAATTATTCTGAAGGACCTGGCAGATCACGAAAAAATTCACTCCGATTTCCTGTATGCCGCTATCAAGGCCGCGGGGGCCATTCCGATCAAAAAGCTGACTCCCGATTTCTCGTCCGTCAACTTCGCTAGCCGGGCTAGTGTCCTGGGTACCGCCAAAGCATTTGAAGATCTGGGTGTAGCAGCCTATAACGGCGCTGGAAAGCTGATTAGCAATCCAGCGTATTTGACGATTGCCGGTAAAATTGTGTCGGTAGAAGCACGCCACGCGGCCCTTATCCGCGACCTGTTGCAGAATGGCACCTTCGTAGGACCTGACGTAGTAGATCCGACCACTGGTTTGGAAAAATCGAAGTCGCCTGCTGAGGTAGCTGCCATTGCCAATACCTTCTTGGCTCAAGGCTCTAAAATCGACGTCAGCAGCCTGCCTAGGGACTAAGCTGCGTCTGCCATATCCATTCCTTCTATCGCCAAAAAATCTTACCCATGAATATTCTCAAAATCATTACCGAAATCGAGAAAGTAGATCCAGAAGTCTACGAGCGTCTCGATCAGCGCCGCCAGATGTTTAAGCATTTTGCTGGATTTGGCAAAAAGCTCGCTGTGGCCGCCGTACCGCTGGCTATGGGTGCCATGTTCCAGAAGGCCTACGGCCAAACAGGGGGGCTTAGCCGGCAAATTATCGACGTACTGAACTTTGCTCTGCGCCTGGAATACTTGGAGTTTTACTTCTACGAAAATGGTCTAGATTTCTCGGGTAGGACCGGATCGGCTCTGAACTCTGGCCTCACCGGGCAGAACCGGGCCGATATTGTCAAGATTTACAACGACGAGCGTGCCCACGTCAACTTCCTGCGCTCAGTGTTGGGGAGTGCGGCAATTCCCGATCTTACCCGGGACTCGTTTGACTTTACAGGTTCTAAAGGTGGCACCCGCGCGGCCCTGTTCCCCGATGTATTCAGCAATGTTGGTACTTTCCTGGCAGTAGCCCAAGCTCTTGAAGATACGGGCGTACGCGCTTACAAAGGGGGCGCTCCGTTGCTCATCAGCAACAACACAATATTGGAAGCTGCATTAAATATTCACTCAGTAGAGGCTCGCCACGCTTCCCACTTGCGTACTATGCGCCGTGGCGGGCCACAGGCTGAGCCAGGTGATCCAAGCAACGCGGGAAGTACCCCTCAAAGCTGGATTTCAGGTAACGATAACGGTGGTCCGGCACCTGCCGCCACTGCTGCTGTTTATGGCGCAGGCAACCCTGCTAGCTTATATCCTAGCGAAGCTAATGTTATCCAAGGTGGCCTGAACGTTCAAAATATCAGCCAGGTATCGCCAAACGAAGCTTCTGAAGCTTTCGACGAGCCACTGGATATGGGAACGGTGCTTGCCATTGCTGGCAATTTTACCAGATAAGCGAAAATTCATTCCGCTTAACGTATTAAAGGACAGCCCTATGGGCTGTCCTTTTTTGTTTTAACTACACCAGATTCTAGTGCAACCATGCAGTATTTCAGCGGCCTGTAAAGCCACGGAGCAACCTTATTGCCCCAGTTTCTATCTACCTTGACGAAGATTGAATTATCCGCCCGATGCGCTCCTATCTATTTTTTGCTTTAGTCTTATGCAAGGCTGTCCTGTTTACTACATTCAGCGGATACGCCGGTATCATCCGGGGCCGGGTGACGGACGCACAGGGAACAGCGCTGGCCTACGCCAACGTAGCGGTGCGCACCACCTCCACCAGCACTGCCGCTAACGAGCAGGGCGATTATCAGCTAAAATTGCCCCCTGGTCGCTACGAATTGGTGTTTCAGTACGTGGGCTACAAGCCCCGCATCGAAGCCGTGCAGGTAGCCGGCGGCGACACGCTCACGGTGCTGAATGTGAGTCTGCAAACGGAAACCTACAACGTAGGGGAGGTGCTGGTGCGCTCCACCGACCGCGACCCGGCCTACGCGCTGGTGCAGCACGCTATTCAGTGGCGGCGCTACCACCGCTCGGAAATAGCTGCGTTTTCAGCTCGCACTTATATCAAAGCCATCATTCGTTTGACCGATGTGCCCGGCAAGATTCTGGGTATTATCAAAACGGACCCTAGCTTGAAGCCAGGCGTGGTGTATTTGTCAGAATCGGTTTCGGAGCTGTCATTTCGCCAGCCGGGCCAGATTCGGGAGCGCATGATTTCCTCGCGGGTAAGCGGCAGCAGCAAGGGCTTCAGCTTTAATAGAGCCTCGGGACGGAGCTTCAATTTCTATGATAACCTGATTCAATCGGGGTTTTCAGAGCGCGGCTTTGTTTCGCCTATTGCCCAGAATGCTATGCTCTTTTACCGCTACGAGCTGGTGGGCACCAGTACCCAGGACGGGCGGCAAATCCACAAAATCCGCGTAACGCCGCGCCGCCGCAACGACCCGGCTTTCACTGGCTTTATCTATCTGGTTGATGGTACCTGGCGGCTTCATAGCCTGGAGCTGAGCCTGAACCAAAATTCGGGAATTGAGTATGTCGAGAGCATCCGCATCTCCCAGCAGTTTGCGCCCGCACCTGGCCCCTCCGACGTGTGGGTGATGCAGTCGCAGAAGGTGAGTCTGGTGGGGGAGGGCTTCGGGTTTAAAGGCAATGGCTCCTTCAATGCTATTCTGTCGAACTACCGCGTCACGCCCACCTATCCCAACCGCCCCGACGAGAAAGTAGTTGCCGCTGCGCCTGTAGCCCCCGACGCCACGTCTGCGCCCGTGGGTCGCGAAACAGTAGCCGAGGTTAAGAAGCAGCGCCCCGATTTGGGGGGCATTTCTCGCCAGCTGCGCAAGCAAACCAAGCTGGCTGATCAGCAGCTGGAGCAGCAAGCCCGCGAAGTCGGTGTTGAGCCATTAGCTAAAGGCGAAGTAATGCGGGTAGAAGAGGGTGCTAACGAGCGCGACTCCAGCTACTGGGCCCAGATCCGCCCCATTCCGCTCACGGACGAAGAAGCGCGCGACTATCAGGTAAAAGACAGCTCGGAAGTCATCAAAAAGTCGCGGCCCTACCAGGATTCCCTGGACCGCAAACGCAACGAGATTGAGCCGACGGAGGTGCTCCTAACTGGCTACGAGTACACCAACTCTTTTCGGCGGCGCACGGTGCGCGTAGAGCCCATCTTTAATATTCTGCAATACAGCACTGTAGAGGGCACCATTGTGAATGCAGAGGCCACTTACACCCAGCGTTTCGAAGACCGGCGCAACTACTCCTTCACGCCGACGTTGCGTTATGGTTTCGCGGCCAAACTGTTTAGCCCAAGCCTGTCGGGGGGCTATACTTACAAGCCGCTTTCGTTTAGCCGCATAGGGTTTGTGGTGGGCCGTACGATCGAGAATTTCGACCCAGCCAGCCAGCTTACGCCCTTCATCAATACGCAGTACACCCTGCTGCGCAATACCAACTACGCCAAATATTACCAGCGCGATGGGGGCGAAATTAACTTCCGCACCGAACTGGTTAACGGCCTCACCCTGCGTACCGCTCTGGGCTATGCCGACCGCCGCGAGCTGCAAAACGCCACCATAAAAACCATCGTGGATGTGCCCGGCCGAGCTTTCACGCCCAATGACCCCATAAACGAGGAATTGCCCGGCGGCACTAGCTTCGGCCGCAACCAGTCGCTAACGGCTTACGCTGAGCTGCTCTGGCAGCCGGGGCAGCAGTACATTATCCGACCAACCGGCAAATTCAACCTGGGCTCTAAATACCCGACTTTCCGGCTGGGACTGCGTCAGAGCTTCGGAGGTGTGCTTGGGTCAGATGTGCGCTACTCGCGCCTGGAAGGCGGTTTGCGTAAAACGCTGGAATTGGGCCTATTTGGCGAAAGCAATTTCGACGTGACGGTGGGGGGCTTTTTGGGTCGCCCTCAACTCTCTTTTATGGACTACCGCCACTTCGCCGGCAACCAAACCATTTTCGCCGCCGACTTCAGCCAGTTCCAGCTGCTCGACTACTACAACTTCAGCACGCGCCGCAGCTACATCGAAGGCCACTACAACCACCATTTCAACGGCTTCTTCCTGAACAAAGTACCGCTGCTGCGCCGCCTGAAATGGCAGGAAGTAGCTTCGCTGAATTACCTGCGTACGCCCAACGTGGGGCACTATGTGGAGCTGGGCGCGGGCATCGAGCACATTTTCAAAATCTTCCGGGTAGATGTGTATACCGCCCTGCGCTCGGGTGAGAAGCTGGATACAGGCATTCGCATCGGGGCTGGTTTTTAGAGCCTTCATGTTATTAAGCTCCGCCTCTGCATGACGTTCTGAAATTTATAGCATGACAATTCCCCCTTTTCCACCTACGCTCCGCTAGCTACACACGCCAACTCATCTTATCTTGACAAGAAAAAAGAGAAGATGAACCGAAGAGTATTTCTGCGTAACAGCAGCTTAGCTGGCGTTGCCCTTTCCACCCTCTCCCTCAACGCCTGCACCACCGATTCCACATCTGCCAAAACCGCCGCTGCCACTGCCGCTGATACCGACGATACCTTTGCCCTTAATGAAATCACGGTAACGGAGCTGCAAGAAAAAATGAATGCGGGCCAGTACACTTCCCGCAGCATCACCGAGCTGTACTTGCGCCGCATTGCGGGCATGGACAAAAAAGGCCCCCAACTGCGCTCAATTATTGAGCTAAACCCCGATGCGCTCAGCATTGCGGAGGAGATGGATAAAGAGCGCCGGGCCGGCAAAGTGCGCGGCCCGCTGCACGGTATTCCCGTTCTCATCAAGGACAACATCAACTCTGCCGATCAGATGCAGACCACCGCCGGCTCGTTGGCGCTGGCCGGCAACAAAGCCTCGCAGGATGCCTTTATTGTCAAGAAGCTGCGCGAAGCTGGCGCAGTGCTGCTGGGCAAAACCAATCTGAGCGAGTGGGCCAACTTCCGCTCCACGCGCTCTACCAGTGGTTGGAGCAGTCGTGGGGGGCAAACGAAGAACGCCTACATCCTTGACCGCACACCCAGCGGGTCCAGTTCCGGCTCCGGCACTGCCGTGGCGGCCAACTTCTGCGCCCTGGCCATCGGCACCGAAACGGATGGCTCTATTGTGTCGCCGGCCTCGTGCAATGGGCTGGTCGGCTTCAAACCCACGGTGGGCCTGCTCAGCCGCACTGGCATCATTCCCATCTCCGCCACCCAGGACACCGCCGGCCCCATGACGCGCACCGTCCGCGACGCGGCCATCCTGCTCTCCGCCCTCGCCGGCCCCGATCCCGCCGACCCCATTACCCAGCAAAGCGCCGGCAAAACGGCTTCCGACTACACCAAATTCCTGTTTCCGCAGGCGCTGGGGGGCAAAATTATCGGCGTGGAGAAGTCCCATTTGGAAGGCAGCTCCGACGCTATTCCGCTATTCAAAAAAGCCATTGAGCTACTCAAGGCCCAGGGCGCGACCATCGTGGAAGTGGACGTGCTCAAGCAAATCAACCCCTTGGGCGAGGCCGAGTACGATGTGCTGCTCTACGAGTTCAAGGACGGCGTAAATAAGTACCTAGCCACGGCCAATGCTAAGGTGAAAACTCTGGCCGACGTTATTGCCTTTAACAAGCAAAACGAGCCCAAGGCTATGCCCTTCTTCAAGCAGGAAATTCTGGAAGCCTCCGAGAAGCTAGGCGACCTGAGCACTCCTAAATACTTGGAAGCCCGCCGCAAATCGTACGCTGGCGCCCGTCAGGTTCTTAGCTCTACGCTGCGCAACAACAGGCTCGCCGCCATCATCGGTATTACCAACAGTCCCGCCCCCGCCATCGACCTGATCAACGGTGACTCCTGGCCCGGCCCCGGCTTCTCGTCGCCCGCCGCTATGGCAGGCTACCCGCACATTACGGTGCCCATGGGCCAGGCGCACGGCCTGCCGGTGGGCTTGTCCTTCGTCGGGCCGGCGTACGGGGAAGCGGGTTTATTGAGCGTAGCCTACGCCTACGAGCAAGCCTCGAAGCAGCGCAAGGCACCGGAGTTTCGGGGGCCTTTTGTGGGGTAGAGAAAATACATGTTATATACAGTCGCTGCTTACGCCGAGTAACTGCGATGAATGTAGAATTTGAGCAATATTATTTAATGGTTCAGACCCCCAACGTTAGTCAAGAGCTTTACGAATCATATTCCTCGTATCTAGAACGGGTAATTGTGTTGAAAGGGATGCTGTACCATGTAAGCAATATCTTTAAGCGAGACTTAAGTATGACTGAATCATGGCAAAATGATTCGACTAATATTTTATCAGCTAGCTCATTAGTTATAGGTGACTTAACAGGGCCTGATGATAATGGATGGAAACTATATTACCACACAGGAAAAAACTATGTAGCTCGGCTGAATTCATATGAAATTGAATTAAAAAATTACGAGGAAAGGGAAGCAAATTATTCTGTTATACAGGCCTACGAATCGTTTACAACATATTTCAAGGATATGTTGGCCGTGTATTTTTATCTATCCAAGGTGAATACAGATTTACTAAAGTCAATTAGTATAAATGCGTCATCACAAGAATATAAAAATGCAATTAGGGAAAATAATTTTGGTAGAGCTAATAAAGAGTTATTCAAGGAGGCTAGAAATATTTCTGATAATTTCAAAAATGGAGAAGTTATCAACGGATCGGGTCTAAATTTATTCGATTGGTATCAGTCTCTGTCAGTAGTGAGAGATGCTATAGTCCATAGTCAAGGTATGGTAAAGTTAAAATATTTTGAAAAACTTACTGATAATCAAAAGAAAATACTGCACAGGTATTTTTGTGACAAAAATTGCGCTGATGACCTCATAAATGTAAATTTAAAGGTCGATTCAGCTAATATGATATTAGAGAGATTAGCGGAGTTCGCCTTCTTCATTTTCAAAAGCCTGTCTATTGAAGTTGGTAAGGAATGGAGAGTTATGAAAGGCCAGTAACTATTATACCCTCCTCTCAAATCCTTACCTTTGCAGCTTCATAGCAAAGTAGGATGATTTCCATTAACGACTTAGACTTCCATTTTGGCTCGCGTACGCTCTACGACAAGGCCAGTCTCCACATAAAGCCCAAAGACAAAATCGGCCTGATTGGGCTGAATGGAACGGGCAAATCCACGCTGCTGCGCATTCTGGTGGGCGAGTACAAGCCCGACGGTGGTAGCATTCAAATGGGTAAAGAAGTGTCGTTGGGCTTCCTGAATCAGGATTTGCTCAGCTACGACACCCACGAGAGCATCCTCAACGTGGCCATGCAGGCCTTTGAGGAAGCCCTGAACGTGCAGAAGAAAATTGACCAGATTCTGGTCGAGTTTGAGAGTAACTACCACGACGACCTCGTACAGAAGCTCGCCGATTTGCAGGAGCGCTTCGAGGCCCTGGGCGGCTACACCATGCAGGCCGAGGCCGAAGAGATTCTGGAAGGTCTGGGCTTCACAACCGAGGAGCTCCAGCGTCCGCTCAAAACCTTCAGCGGTGGCTGGCGGATGCGGGTAATGCTGGCCAAAATCCTGCTCCAGAAACCCTCGCTGCTCCTGCTCGACGAGCCGACCAACCACTTGGACCTTCCCAGTATCAAGTGGATTGAGAACTACCTGGCCGACTACGAAGGCGCCGTTATCATCGTATCCCACGACCGTGAGTTCCTAGACCGTACCACCAACACGACGGTGGAAGTGACGGGGGGCAAATTGGTGCAATACGCCGGTAACTACACCTATTACCTAGAGGAAAAGGAAGAGCGCAACGCTATCCAAAAAGGCGCTTTCGAGAACCAGCAGGCCCAAATTAGGCAGGCTGAGAAGTTTATTGAGCGTTTCAAAGCCAAAGCATCCAAGGCCAAGCAGGCCCAAAGCCGCGTGAAGATGCTCGATAAGCTGGAGCGCATCGACGACGTAGCCAACGACGCGGCCCGCGTGAACATCAAGTTCAATTTCACGGTGCAGCCCGGCCGCCACATCCTGCGCATGGAGCACGTGGGCAAGAAGTACGGCGACAAACTCATCTTCCGCGACACGAACCTGCATATCGAGCGCGGCGACAAAATTGCGCTCGTCGGGGCCAATGGTAAAGGGAAGTCCACGCTCATGCGCCTGGTAGCAGGGCAGGAGCCGCCTTCCAACGGCAACCACCAGCTCGGCCACAACGTGATTATGTCATTCTACGCTCAGCACCAGCTGGAAAGCCTGAACGTGAACAACGAGATTTTGCAGGAGATGAACGAGGCTGGCTCCAAGCGCAACGAGATGGAGCTACGCTCCGTGCTGGGTTCCTTCCTCTTCACCGGCGAGCAGGTGTACAAGAAGATTAAGGTGCTCTCAGGAGGCGAAAAAAGTCGCGTGGCCCTGGCTAAGACGCTCATCTCGGAAGCTAACTTCCTCCTGCTTGACGAGCCGACCAACCACCTGGACATGCAGTCAGTGAACATCCTGATTCAGGCCCTGGAGCAGTACGAAGGCACTTACATCGTCATCAGCCACGACCGTTTCTTCGTGGAGAATGTGGCCAACAAGATCTGGTTTATCGAGGATTACCAGCTCAAGGAATACCCCGGTACCTACTCCGAGTTTGAGCAGTGGCAGGAAGACCGCGACAAAGCCGCCAAAAAAGCAGCCCTAAGCGCACCCGCGCCCTCTACCAAAGCCGCAGTTAATCAAAAATCTGCGCCCGCTAAAGCCGAGCCGGCCAAATCAACCAGCAACGGCAGCGCCAAAAGCAGCCGAGAGCTACAGGAAGTAGAAAGCCGCATCACCATCCTGGAAAAAGAGTTGGCTCAATACGAAGCCCAACTCGCCGACCCCGGCATCTACAGCAACGCCGCCCAACTAAAAGACGCCACGCTGAAATTTGAGCAAGTACAGAAAGAGCTGACTGCTCAGACGAAGCGTTGGGAAGAATTGGTTTGAGAAAATATTAAGCAATTTCTCAGATAAGCGAAAAAGCCCCCCGGAAATATTTCCGGGGGGCTTTCTAATTAGTAACGTTTAAGTATTTGCGAAGGCAGGGAGTTCATTGATTGTCCTGCCCGGTACAAATGCCTAGTTGAAAATATGATGTTGAAGTTAAGAACTAAAGCTGAAAATTAAACGTCGTGCCCGAACCGCTGCTAATGCTTGCACATAGCTGATGGTCCATTGTCTAGCCCTGCTTTTGCAAATAATTTTGTTGGATGCAGCCTTGTTGTCACAACTCATATATTACTTCAGGAATTCCCATATTAGATTTTCTGTTTCAACCGGATTTGAAATAAAGACATAATGATTTGCCCCTTTTATTTCTTTCGTTACTCCATTTCTTACTTCTTTTTCAAACAATGCAATTTGCTCTCTGGCAAGGTTGCCAAACATGGTGTAACAGATATCAGCTTTCTTTTTATTTAAAGAATCAAGTGAATTATAAAATGGAATAACTGTGTGGATTGAGCCGGCAATTGAGTAAATAGCCAAGGCGGGACAACTTATACTTGTATAATTTGGCCGTTCAATACCTGATATAATTTTTCCCTGTATTTCACCAGGCGTTACATCTTTCTGATATTTACCGTCTTTTGAAAATACCATGGTACTTTTCATTTCATCATCAGGCATAGAAACCCCTGTGGTTTTTTTCGCAAATACTTTTAAATTTTCAAATGAAGAAGAATCATTTGCAGTTGGAATTGGGGAAGCTGGAGCATAAGGCATAATGGTAGTTATAATACTACTACGGTCATAAGCTGCATCTAAATAAACTACTTTAGCTACTTTCTCTGGATAAGTTGATGAAAATTTTGAAATTTCTTCACCAGCAATAGAATGACCAATCAATATTACTTTGTCGAGATTCAGGGCTTTTGTTACAGCCAAAATATCCATAGCTAAAGTATCAATACGATAGCCATTAGTCGTTTGTTCAGAAGCCCCGAATCCTCTTCTTGTCATAGCGTAAACATGAAATTTGTCGCAAAATTTTGGAGCAAAATCAATAAACACATGGGCGGAGTTCCCCAAACCTGATAGAAACAGAACTGGTTCTCCAGTGCCACCAAAATCTAGTATTTCAATTTTATTGTTTGTACTGCCACTTACAAATTTCGTTTGATAAACCGCTTGGCTTTTTTTATTTGATGTACTGCAAGAGAAAAGAAAAAAAATAGCTACAATAGTAGCTAAGAATATTTTTAAATGTAGCATTTAGTAGTTGTTTATGATTAGTGCTAAATGATTTTACAGTTTGCTCGTTGAATTTGATGTTGCTCAATAAGGTTGCAGCCAAGATGTAGATACCTGCTATTTATGGGCTGCGTGAATAGCGGGTATTTCTTCTCAGTACGTGAGTAAGTAGCGGGTAGCATACCAAACAAGCCTGCTATCTGCCCCTGTGGCACTACAGGCCCAAGCTAGCGAGTGAAGAGGCAGGGCGGTTTCGTTGAGCCACATAGATTAAAATTTTTAAACCAATTTGCCGGCCACCCTCACGGGTACAGCAGATACTTCAGGCGCCGCTGCTTGTACTGGCTAAGCTGCGGATACCGAGAACGGTAGGACTTAATTGTTTACATTGATATTTAATCGAGATGAAGCGTATTGTATTCATTAATATGTGTTTTTTCAACAATGATATTCTTTGTTTTTGCATTCGCTTGGAAATCATCTATCAATTCAAGTACATCATGGGCAACAGCCTTTGATTTTTCAAAATCAATAATCACTTTTGAGTTTTCAGGTATTGCATTCAATGTTTTTAAAACACTCGCTTTATTGAAAAAAGATACTTCCTCAGCCAGTACAAGATGATGCACTTCGCGTCCGTCTTCCGTTGTTGTCACATCTTTCATGTGGTGGGAGTTACGATAGCTGTGTCTGAGGGTATAGAAGATGCCAAATAGCAGACCTATCGCGATACCTCTTAGCAAATCTGTAAGCAGGATGGCTATTACTGTAGCGGTAAACGGCACAAACTGCTCCCAACCCAATTTGTACATCTGTATGAAGAGAGAGGGTTTGGCCAGTTTATAACCTACCATTAATAAAATGGCGGCTAAACTTGCGAGCGGTATCATATTCATTATTCCTGCAATTGTTACAGCAGAAATTAGCAGGAATACCCCATGCAGGATGGCTGACATTTTTGTTTTCGCTCCGAAGTTGATATTGGCAGAGCTGCGCACGATCACCTGGGTAATTGGCAGGCCCCCAATTAAGCCAGATACCACATTTCCGAGCCCCTGGGCTTTTAATTCCCTGTTAGTTGGAGTAACCCTCTTGTAAGGGTCAAGTTTATCTGTTGCCTCTACGCAAAGCAAAGTTTCGAGGCTGGCCACAATAGCTAATACAATCGCTACCTTATAAACTTCCAGATTTGTTATCTGCGAAAAATCAGGAAAAGTAAACTGGCTAAAAAACTCGTTTAAATTACCTGCCACAGGTAATTGGACTACTTGGTCATTTGCAAGGGAAAAGTTAAGAGCTCCGGACTGGTACAAGTAATTAATTACAATGCCTAAAATAACCACTACTATAGGCCCTTGTATTAGTTGAAATATTTTATGTTTCTTGCTAAGCACCGCATCCCATAATATAAGTATCGCTAACGATATTGCCGAAATCAATACGGCACCGGGTGTAACATGCTGCAAAGCGTTGGTCAGTGCAGAAAATGAGTTTTCGCCTCCCGTAGTAGACATAAATGCTAAATCGCCTTCTGCGTCTTTGTCATATCCTAAGGCATGGGGTATTTGCTTGATAATTATCAGCAATCCAATGCCTGTGAGCATGCCCTTGATAACAGAGGATGGAAAGTAATAGGCTATAAAGCCGGCTCTGGCAAAACCCATTATTAGCTGAATAACGCCGGAAATAACAACAGCTAATAAAAATGTTGCCCACGATCCTAGTGAAGCAATAGAGGTTAAAACTATAACCGCAAGTCCGGCAGCGGGGCCGCTAACACCGAGAGCTGAACCACTTGCTATCCCTACAACAATACCACCGACGATGCCGGCAATGATACCTGCAAATAGAGGTGCGCCGGAGGCAAGCGCAATACCGAGACATAAAGGAACGGCTACAAAGAAAACCACAACACTGGCGGGTAGGTCGCTCTTTAATTCTTTGAACATGCTTTTTGCTTCCATTTTTTTGCTGTTTTTCGTTTTTTAAAACTTTAAATTGTGTTACGTGCTGTCGGTCCGCAATAATTATTTCGTGCTCATAAAATTGATGATAGCAGTGCATCAAATGATATACTGCAACCCTAATTCGTTGTTTTAGCTATGTGAAGTGACAAGGTGATTTTTGCCTTTCTACTCAATCTTCAATTGCTTCAATACCATGTTGCTTCAGTTGCTCCAGGTTCTCCTGAGCGGATGCCGAGAGCGGTAGGATTTGGTTGGATTTCTAGGATACTTCTTGTCCGTCAAATTGGGGTCATCTTCAATCGGGCCGGTCGGCTCCACTATATAAATTCTACCGCGTCCTTCGCCTACGGCCAGTTCCGCAACCCAAATAGCCGCATCCAAGGTGGCGGTCAGATAGACAGAGGCCGCCTTCTTTCGCTTACCATAGTTTGAAGTAAAGCCGGCCTCGATCAGGTATCCCGGCTTCATATTGGCCTTCGTGCCATGATAGAACGGCTGTGAACTCATATCGTGGGTGGGCTCCATAGACTTGATACTAGCTTAATTCAAATTCAACTTCATTGCCATCCAAATCGGCAACTCTTATAAAGCTAAGCCTTTCAAGAAGCTTGATTGCTTCCGTGTTATGTCGACTTGTTATTGCCCAAATACGATTTAACCCAATAGTATTTAGCCCAAATTCAATGGCCAATAACATTGCCGAAGTCATATACCCTTGCCCGCGAAATTGAGGTAATAAAACACAGCCAAGCTCGCCTTCTCCTTTGTTAAGTTCCCGATAATATCCACAAGTCCCTACAAATTTATTCGTTGATTTATCGGCAATGCCCCAATGAATTGAATTACCGTCAACGTGATTCTTGTTGATTTTGGCTTGCATTTCTGTCACTTCTTGCACTGTTGTGGCCTGAACAGCATCGTAAAACGAAATTTCGACAAGGTCTTTAATATCCGCTGTTGTGATTTGTCTTAACGAAACTTTGTCGCCTGCAATAGTTGGAAAAACGCTGTAGGGTGGCAGTTTCATTTTAATTAAGTTACTGATAGAACAAGCGCAGCGCGAACGGAAGGACGGCAGAGCCAAGCTTCCGCTTCGCGTATCGTAGCACGACTGGAATTAGCTTTAAAATGCTAAAATAATGCTACGATTGTTGTTCAACGATGCGCGAAGCGGAAGCTTCGCGCTACATTCGCTTATGCGTCGCTACCTCTCTCTTCTTCTGCTTGCCACTGCTTGCGTGCCGCTGGGTACGCCCATCACAGACCCTAACGCCGCCCGCTCGCCCGGCCAGCAACGACCCCCGGAGTACTACGCCGACAAAACCCTGCGCTACCAGGACTTCATCTATTATCCCGATGTAAAGTCGGTGCAGTGCTACGTGGCCACGGGGCAACCTACGGAGGTGTTTCAGCCGCCGGTGGCACCGTTGCAGGGACAGGGCTTCACGCTGGAGTTTGATTTGCTGGGTAGTAAGTCGGAGCGGCTGACGGCCAAGCTCGTGCACTGCGATGTGGACTGGAAGCCTTCGGTACTTACCGATATGCAGTTTTTGAACGAGATAAATGAGTTTCTCTTCACCGACTACCGTACCGGTGTGGGTACCAAAGTGCCCTACTACCACTACCGTTTACGCGTGCCACCGGTCAAAATCAGCGGCAATTACCTACTGGTGGTGCAAAGCGCCGGCCGGGTGCCGCTGCTCACGCGGCGGCTAATGGTGTACCAGAACGACGTGGAAGTAGATCTGCGCCAGGGCATTCCGGTGGCAGGGGAGGAGCGCTACACCTTGCAGCAGGTAGACTTCGCCATTCGCTACGGCGCCATGAATCTGGTTAATCCGGCCCAGGAAGTAAAGGTGATTCTGCGCCAGAATTTCCGCTGGGATAACGCCAAAACTAACCTGCGCCCGACCTTCGTGCGCGACGCTGAGCGCCTGCTCCAATACCAGTATTTCAACTTCGAAAACGCCTTTCCGGGTCTGAGCGAGTTTCGCTTTTTTGATACCCGCTCCTTGCGCGTGCTGGGTCAGGGCATGGCCAAACTAGACCCCGAGGCCAACCCCCGCGCCGTGCTCCTCACCTTGGAAGGCACCCGCAACGGCCAGGGCTACACCCAATACGAGGATATAAACGGCCAGCGCGTGTTCGAAAACCGCGAGTTTGGCAACGGCGACTCCAACGCCGACTACGCTAACGTTACGTTTCAGCTGAAGGCGGAGCAACCCGCCGCGGGGCCCGTTTACATCATTGGCGCCCTCACCGATTGGCAGTTCAAGGACGAATTCAAACTCACTTACGACGCAGAAAACCAGATATACAGCACAACTGCTTTGCTCAAGCAAGGCTACTACAACTACTATTTCGCCACCCAAACGCCCCAGGGCCCGAACAGTGTACCATGGGAAGGCAGCCACCAAGAGACGGAAAACCAATATGATCTGCTGGTTTACTACCGTCCGCCCGGCACCCGCGCCGATTTGCTGATCGGCTACCAGACGATAACCGCAAACGGCCGGCGACCCTGAGTAAGACCTTTCTGGTTAGGGGAGTCAAAAAAGCCCTCCATCTTATTCCTCTGAAAACATAAGAGTATTCGATGGAGCGCTGGGGGGCTTTTTTGATGCCGTAAAGTGGGATTCAAGTTTTAGCCGGAACGGGGTAGAGACGCATACTTGCGTCTGTCGTTCGCGCCGCATGGGTGTCGTTCAACGACAAGACGCAGTATCCGTCTCTACCCCGTTCCAACTAAATCAAACAGCTCTTAGAGGCAGCTACAGACATGTTTCGATCCACTAGCCATCTGTAATGATAAGCTACATAGGAATATATGGCTGTTATAGTGTATTCCTTAGGATCAACAGCGCAACCATTCAGCTACGTTGTCGTTGCAGGAACACTTCCTAGTGCTCCGATTTTTCCACGCCTCCAGACCAGCGCTGGGGGGCTTTTTTGCCACCCACTCCTATGAAAAGACCCTTTCTCTTCGCCTGCAACGCAGCGTTTCTGCTGCTGCTGGCGGCCTGCACGACCAACCCCGTCACAGGCAAAAAGCAAGTCAGCCTGATGTCGGAAAGCCAGGAAGTAGCACTGGGTCAACAGTCCGACCCACAGGTGCTTGCCCAGTTTGGCTTGGTCGAAAACCCTGCTCTGCAACGCTTTATTCAGGATAAAGGCCAGAAGATGGCCGCAGTCTCGCACCGCCCTGAACTGAAGTACGAGTTTAAAGTAGTCGATTCGCCGGTTATTAATGCCTTCGCCGTGCCCGGCGGGTACGTGTACTTTACCCGTGGCATCATGGCCCACTTCAATAATGAGGCGCAGTTTGCCGGCGTATTGGGCCACGAAATCGGCCACATCACCGCTCGCCACTCGGCCCAGCAGCAAACCAAAGCCACATTCGGACAATTGCTGCTTATCGGCGGTATGATTGCCTCGCCCCAGCTGGCCCAATATGGCGAGCAGGCGATGCAGGGCTTGCAGGTGCTATTCCTAAAATTTGGTCGCGATGATGAGCGCGAATCCGACCGCCTCGGCGTGGAGTACTCTACTAAAATTGGCTACGACGCCAAGCAAATGGCCGATTTCTTCCTTACGCTTCAGCGCGAACAGGAGAAAGCTGGTGCAGGCGCTGAGCCTATTCCTAGTTTCCTCTCTTCCCACCCAAACCCCGAAGACCGCTATAACACGGTAAAGCAACTCGCCGCCGAAACGCAACAGCAAGTCGGCGCGAGCAACCTAGCCGTAGGCCGCGATTCGTATCTACGTATGATTGAAGGGCTTGTGTATGGCGATGATCCCAAGCAGGGCTTCGTGGAAAATAGCACCTTTTATCATCCTGAGCTGAAGTTTCAATTCTCGGTTCCGACTGGCTGGAAGCACCAAAACTCCCCCCAGCAGTTTCAGATGGCTGCCCCCGATGGTAAAGCAATGATGTTGCTGACTCTGGCCCCCGGGGAGTCATTGGAGGCAGCGGCCCAGCAGATGGTGCAGCAGTTCAAGTTGCAGCCCGTCGAGTCGAAGCAGGTGACGGTGAACAGCTTCCCGGCCATTGCCATCGTGGCGGATCAGGTGGCCGACCAACAGCAGCAACAGCCTCAGCAACAGCAACAACAGGCGCCAGCCGTGCGCACGCTGATCTACCTAATTCAGGATGGCAAAACCATATATGCGATGATCGGAGCAAGCAGCGGCCCGGATTTTGCCACGTACTTCCCGACGTTTAGCAGCTCGATGCAAAACTTCCACCGACTCACCGACGCCGACAAGCTTAACCGCCAGCCTGAACGCGTCCGTATAAAATCGGTAACCAGCGCCACCACCTTGTCACAGGCCCTGACCCGCTTCCAGGTACCGAATGACCGTCTGGAAGAAATGGCTATCCTGAATGGCATGCAACTCGACGACCGTCTGACAGCCGGTACGCTAATCAAAGTGGTGGCAAAATAATGTATAGCAGTTCTGCCGTTTAGAACAAGGAATATCTGCTTACTTTCTGCCTCTTTCTTAGTCCGGCGGCCACCTCACTCACTACTCATCTCTATGCAATCCACCCGCTTTCGTCGTTTGAGTGCCGTAGCTTTGCTGACCGCACTCCTGCCTCTCACCAGCGCCGTCAGCCTGGCTCCAGGCTCTGCCAAAGTACCTGCACCCGTGCAAGGCGCGCAGCCCGATCCGCAGATTGTGGCGCAGTTTGGTTTACTTGATAATGCCAAGCTACAAAGCTACATCGATACTAAAGGCATGCAGATGGGCAAGATCTCCGACCGGCCCGCCGATGTTAAGGGCTTTACCATCGTCGACTCGCCAGTTATAAATGCCTTTGCCACGCCCGATGGCCACGTCTACTTCACGCGTGGTATCATGGCCCACTTCAACAATGAAGCGCAGTTTGCCGGCGTGCTGGGCCACGAAATCGGCCACATCACGGCTCGTCACGGCCAGAAGCAGCAAACGCGCTCTACTGTTGCCAGTGGGGCTATTCTGCTGGGCTCTATCTTCTCGAAGCGCATTGCTTCCATTGCTCAGCCAGCCTCGCAGGTAGTTGGTCTGGGCTTGCTCAAGTATGGCCGCGACGACGAAAATGAATCGGACCAATTAGGCGTGAAGTATTCCAGCAAAATCGGCTACGACCCGGCCTCCATGGCCGACTTCTTCCTGACCTTGCAGCGTACGGAGCAAAGCAATGGCGCGTCCCCCATTCCTACCTTTCTCTCCTCACACCCCAACTCCGCCGACCGGTACCAGAACGTGAAAAAGCTGGCCCAGCAGGCCGAGCAGCAAGCTGGTCGCCAGTTGGCCGTTAACCGCGAGCAGTATCTGCGCCTCATCGAAGGCTTACCCTACGGCGAAGATCCTCGGCAAGGATTCGTTGAAGCTGGGACTTTCTATCACCCCGATCTGAAATTTAAATTTCCCATTCCCTCAGGCTGGAAGTCACAGAACTCTCCTTCGCAGTTTCAGATGGGTGAGCCAAATGGTAAGGCAATACTGGTGTTACTTCCTGCTCCCGGCAACTCCCTGGACGCGGCTGCCGAAGCTCTAGTGAAGCAGCTGAGCTTACAATCACCTCAGGCACAGCGCACCACTATCAATAGCTTTCCCGCTATTGCCATCCAAGCCGATCAGGTAGGGCAGCAAGGCGTTAGCGCCCGTACGCTCACCTACCTTATCCAGGATGGCCAGACCATCTATGCTCTAGTCGGCCTCACGTCGCCCACCGATTTCAATACCTATGCCCCCCAGTTTCAGCGCAGCGCCCAGGGTTTTGCCCGCCTCACCGACGCCAGCAAACTGAACCGCCAGCCCGAGAAAATCCGCATCAAAACGGCTGCCAAAGCTACCACGCTGGCCCAAGCACTGGCCGCAAACGGTATTCCCGCCGCCCGCCGCGAAGAGCTAGCCATCCTGAACGGCATGAAGCTAAACGATCCGCTAAGCGCCGGGAGTTTGTATAAGGTGGTGGGCAAGTAATTACTGACCGTCATAGATAGAGGCTGCCGAAACTCTGTATAAGCTCGGCAGCCTCTACCAGATAATTCGGGTGCCAAGACTGAGTTGGGTGATTAGTTCAGTATAGGTGTGCGTATATCCCCGTTCCTGGTAAGGCCCCGTGGCGTTTATTTCGGCTGTAATTAGGTGGCGCTGGAGTAAGGAAAAAGCATATCCAATGCGAATAGCGGGCAATACATTCGTCCTGCGCTCGTCCCAGTAGGCCCAACTGCTGTCAAACTCGCTATCGACTTGCTGAACCGCGAGCCCCCCGGCTAGAAAAAGCCCCCGGGGGGCTTTTTTACTAGGGCGCAGTTCAACCAGGACAGCCCCGGTCAGACAATGAAAGTGACCTTTTTCATAATCAGTAGGATCTGTATTAGTAATGCTTCGACGATAGGAGTGGAGATAGCCAGTCAGACCTATACGGTCGTTAAAATGATAGTCGGTGCCAAGCTGAAATGACGGACCTAAATAATACATTTCTGCGTCGCCGCTGGCATGTAGCCCTACGTATGGATGCCACTTTTGCTGGGCGCAGACTGGCAGTACGCCAGTTGTTAATAAAGTGAGTAACAGTAATTTCATACGGTACGATAGCAAATAAAAATGCCCTGGCCAGTATTTGGTCGGGGCATTTAAGTTACAGAGCCGCCGAAGAAGTTGCAGCTTTTTTGTCTGTCATGCAGAGCACAGCGAAGCATCTCGCATGCAGTTATCAGAGTTAGTAATTTCACTACCGCTAGCGAGATGCTTCGCTGTGCTCTGCATGACGTTCTGAATTGCTAAGCTTTCTTCAGAAACTCGGTTTTTAGTACCATAGTGCTGCCGCCGGCGCGGCCTTCAATTTCCTGTGGGCTGTTGGTGAGCCGAATATTCTTCACCAGTGTGCCACGCTTTAGTGTTAGCGACGAGCCTTTTACTTTCAAATCTTTGATGATGGTAACAGAGTCACCTTCGTTTAGTAAGGTACCGTTGCTGTCTTTTACGTCCATGGGGGGGCTTTTTTGAGGCTATAAACGTTTAGGTCTTTCTTTTAAAGATAATGGTCCTACGACTTTGGAGTCGCAGGACCACACCCGACAATAGTTATGCAATCTGAGCTTTACACGTTGAAGCGGAAGTGCATGATGTCGCCGTCCTGTACCACGTATTCTTTGCCTTCTACGGCCATTTTGCCGGCTTCTTTGATCTTGGCTTCCGTTTTATAATTCTGATAATCGGGGAGCTTGATTACCTCAGCGCGGATGAAGCCCTTTTCGAAGTCGGAGTGGATAACGCCGGCGGCCTGGGGGGCTTTATCGCCGCGGTGAATGGTCCAGGCGCGTACTTCCTTTACCCCGGCGGTGAAGTAGGTAATCAGGTTGAGCAACTCGTAGCTGGCGCGGATAAGGCGGCTCAAACCAGACTCTTTCAAGCCATACTCACCTAGGAACATTTCCTTTTCCTCGGGGTCTTCCATCTCGGCAATCTGCGACTCGATGGCGGCCGAAATCGGTACTACTTCAGCGTTTTCGCTTTTCACATAATCGCGCAAGGCGTCCAGGTGCTTGTTGCCGGTGCGAATAGCAGCTTCATCCACGTTGGCCACGTAGATAACGGGCTTGATGGTCAGCAACTGCAAGTCCTCTACGGCTTCCAACTCATCGGCATCAGCTTGAAGCGAGCGGGCGTTTTGACCAGCTTCCAAGTGTGCCTTGAAGCGCTGCAAAGCCGCTACTTCCTTCTTAGCCTTCGCATCGCCGGCCTTCGCAGAACGCTCTGATTTAATCAGCTTCTTATCGATGCCTTCCAGATCCTTGAGCTGCAACTCGGTGTCGATAACCTCCTTGTCGAACACGGGGTCAACGGAGCCGGCTACGTGCACGATATTGGGGTCGTCGAAGCAGCGGACAACGTGAATAATAGCGTCAACCTCGCGGATATTGGCCAGAAATTTATTGCCCAAACCTTCGCCTTTGCTGGCGCCTTTTACGAGGCCGGCAATGTCAACGAACTCAATAACCGTGGGCAGCACGCGTTCCGGGCTTACCAACGCTTCAAGTATCTGAAGGCGCTCATCGGGCACGGTGATGATGCCCACGTTCGGCTCGATGGTACAAAAAGGATAGTTGGCCGATTCGGCCTTGGCATTCGAGAGAGCGTTGAATAGCGTGGACTTACCCACGTTCGGCAAACCGACGATTCCGCAGCGGAGACCCATTCTTTTGAAGTTTTGAGGGATGAATAGTAAGGGATGAACCGGCCCTGGGGGGCAAATTCGAGGGGCAAAGGTACGGGTTGTTCGCTGGGAAAGCACGGTGAGCCAACTATATGCGCACCAAGACGCTTACCGATAACACAACGGCGCGCTCTGGCCGAAACCAAAGCGCGCCGCGCACTAAGTGAATACCAGAGTAAAAGCTTGTTTCGCTAGGCTTGCTTAGTAAGTGGTGTCGGTGGTATTGCCGTTGTAGGGCTCGTCGTTATAGGCGGGGCGGGGGCGGTCTAGCTCGGCTACCTCTTCCTCCGTCAATAGCTCTTCGCGCACGTAGTCCACGGCGTCCTGCAGGGCATCCACGAACTTGGCGAAGTCTTCCTTGTAGAGGAAAATCTTGTGCTTCTCATAGGAGAAGGTGTCATCGTCGCGGAGCTTGCGCTTGCTCTCAGTAATGGTGAGGTAATAATCCTGGCCGCGCGTGGCTTTCACGTCGAAGAAGTACGTGCGTTTACCGGCTTTAATGCGCTGCGAATAAATTTCTTCCTGATCGTGACGGTCTTCCACGGTTCCTACGGTAAAGTTTACTTGTTGAATAGTTGAATGGCCGACCAAAGTACTCTTCTCGAATGGGATATAAAAATTTTAATCTTAGGTTTTTGAATGGAAAAGCCCCCCAGAATGGGAGTAGGCTAGGCTGAAAGAAAAATGGTGTGACCGACAGAGCAGCGCCCCTATGCCATAGTAATTACAACTCCGGGGCGTACAGGATTGCTTGTGTAATACTGCGGTATGTGGTAGGCTAGCCTATCTTGCGCTCTTCCTACTCACTTTCATTTGACAGGCAGCACGCAGTTTATGGTAAGATATAGTACGGTATGTGTACTTCTGCTTCTGAGCCACTTTGCTTTAGCCCAGCAACGAATAACCGGCAATGTGGTAGATGCCGCTACCGATCGACCTATACCTTACGCCAGCATTACGGTGCTAAACACGCGCCTGGGCACGACCAGCAACGCTGATGGGGAGTTTGAGCTAAAGACTGTGCCGCTGCCCGGCAAGGTGGTTGTGTCGCACCTGAGCTACGCCCGCGATACGCTCACTGTGGCGGCGGCGCAGCCTCTGCAGATTCGGATGCAGCCGGCTTCCGTGCTGCTGGCCGAAGCGCCGGTGGGGGGCTATTTAGAGGAATTGATCAAGAAAGCCTACCGTCAACTAAGGCAAAGCAATACGCAGAAAACCTATGGTCAGGCATTTTATCGGCAAACGACCCAGCTAGACGGCGACGCGACGAAGGTGCAAGAAATGATCTGGAATACCAAAACTAGCAGCGCCGGAATGGAGGGAACAACACTAGCTCAGGCGCGCTACGCAAAGAAAAAATCCCTCGTCAGCTTCAAGAATTTCTCCGCCTATACGAAAACAGTAGTCCTTTTCGACCCTAAAGCCGACAGCGCTGCTTCCAAGTCGTTGCTTGGTCCCAACGTAGCCCGCAACTTCACCCTTAGCTTGGTGGGCGTAACCCAAAACGGTCCTCAGCAACTAGTAGAAATTGGCTTCAAGCGTAAGACGGACGACAAACAGAACACGGAGCAGGGTAGCATTATTATCGATGAGACCACCCACCAGATTCTGCGGCTGCAACTGGAAACGCCCGGCATGCCCATCAAGTTGAATGCGCCCGGCTACCGCTTTAAGGAACAGACCCTGGCCTTCGAACTGGTATTTCAACCCGCGCCCGATGGGGCCGTGCTTGAGTATACCAAAGTCAGTATTCGGGCCGCCGTCGACCGGCCGCTCAAGGGCGACCTCCGGATCCAGACTTCTTCTTTTACTTATTTCTACGATGGACGGCCTACGCCAACGGGACTAGCGTATGCTCCAGTTAAGAAGGGGGAATCAGACTTGGAAACCATTAAGCAAACCACTTACGAGCCCGCTTTTTGGCAAAAAAGCTCCGTGGTCAAGCGTACGCCGCTTGAAGAAGGCATAATTAAATCATTTGAGCAGAAAGGAGCGTTTGGTACGTTATTATCCCATTGAGCGCCAGCCCTTCGCTATTCTTAATTCCTGCTTCTACTTACTTCTTTCATATGGCCCAACCACTTGATTTAGCTGCTGTCCGCTCGTTCGAGAATCTGGAGTTTCTGGCCCGTCAGCTGGTCGAGGGCTTCATTACGGGTTTGCACCAGTCGCCGTACCACGGTTTTTCGGTGGAGTTTTCAGAGCATCGCCTCTACAATCCTGGCGAAAGCACCCGCCACCTCGACTGGAAGGTGTTTGCCCGGACGGATAAGCTGTTTGTAAAGCGCTACGAGGAGGAAACCAACCTGCGCTGTCATCTGCTGCTCGACGTGAGCCCGAGTATGTATTACCCAGCGCCGGGCAATGACAAACTGCGCTTTTCCATCCTGTGCGCCGCGGCCCTTATCACCTTGCTTCAAAAGCAGCGCGACGCTGTAGGCCTGGTCACCTTCGCCGATCAGGTAGAGCTGCAAACGCCGGTTCGCTCCACCAGCACCCATCGCCACACGTTGCTCCTAACACTGCAACAGCTGCTGGAAAGGCCCCCTACGCGCCGCGTTACCGATGTAGCGCATGTTATCCATCAGATTGCCCAGCAAATTCCGAAGCGTTCCTTGGTGGTGCTCTTTAGTGATATGCTGGGCCGGGCGCCTGAGGAGCAAACTACGATGTTGGCTGCACTGCAACACCTGCGCCACCAGCATCATGAGGTATTACTGTTTCACATCATGGACCGCGCCACGGAGTCGGAGTTTGCTTTTGCCGACCGCCCGTATCTGTTTGAGGATATTGAAACCGGGGAGCAAATCAAGCTTCAGCCCAATCAGGTGCGCGACCAGTATCGCGCCGCCATGCAGCGCTACGAGCAGGAATTGGCCTTGCGCTGCGGGCAGTATAAGATTGATTTCGTGCCGGTTGATATCCGGGAGCCGTTTGATAAGGCGCTCTACGCGTACTTGGTGAAGCGAGGAAAAGTGCGGTAAAAAAGCCCCCCAGCAGGCAGAATATGGCTACTCTTCTGGTTTTGGGGTGGTTGGCAACGACTGCCATAGGTACTTGCAGGCCAGCGTACGGTAAGGGCGCCAGTCTTCCGCTATCTGCGTGATGCGGCGCAGCAGCGGCCGGCCGGTTTCTTCCAGCTGATACATGCGGCGCATGGCGTTTTGCACACCCAAATCACCCTCCGGAAACACGTCGGGCTGGTCTAGAGCGAACATTTGGATCATTTGCGCCGTCCAGCGACCTACCCCCCGAATGACCGTAAGATGATTCGTAAGCTCTTCCTCATTCAAGCCTGCAATGAAGGAGTATTCAAGCTTGTCTTGCAGAGAAAACTCAGCGATAGCGCGCAGATAGCCCGCTTTCTGGCGCGATAAGCCAGCGGCGCGCAGCTCATCATCGCTCATTAGCACCAGCACACTGGGCTCGGGATAGCCATCGGGCTTAAACAGGGCTTCTACCTTTTTCCAAACGGCAGCAGCAGCTTTGGTCGAAATCTGTTGGCTGACAATAGCTTTGATCAGCGCCAGATATATGTCCTCATGCGGCCGGGGCTGAACGGGGCGGCAGCTATCAATAACGGCAGCCAGGATGGGGTCGCGACGCAGGTGCACTAAAGCGGCTTCCTGGGAAAAGTCATCAGTAAGCATAAAATGAAAGCTGGTTTAACGAAAGCTGATGTCGGTGCGGTGCGTATCGACGGCTATGTATTCCAGTACTTCGCCGTCGGCGGTCAGCTTTACACCGGTCAGGCAGTTTCCCATATAGGCGCCCGTGTCTAGATATAGTGCCTGATGCGCCGCATCGAAAGCGGGCCGGCAATCCTGAGTAGGCGTGTGGCCAACTATCTGTAAGCGGCCAATATTGCGCAACGGTCCCCGGCGCCATAATACGCCATCTTGGTCGTCTTCATCCAGCGGATTAGGAGTATTAGCTAGGCCCGCGTGGCTCACAAACATAGCTTCGTTTTCCCAGTACAAAGGGCGCTGAGCCAGCCAGATAAGGTGAGGCAGCTGCAAGTGAGCCTGCACACTATACTGCTCCATGGTTTCACGTCCGCCCCACTCCAGCCAGCTTGGGTATGGGCCCTGGGGGCCATAATATTTCAGCATACTAGCTTCGTGGTTGCCTTTCAAAAATACAGTCTGCTTAGGGTGTTTCAGATTGAGAGAAATGGCGGCGGCTACCGTTTCGGGCGAGAAGTTGCCCCGATCCACGAGGTCGCCCACTTGGATGAGTATTTCCCGGGCCGGGTTCCAGTGCTGCAAGAGCTCCAGAAAAGTGAAATAACAGCCATGCACATCACCAACTATAAACAGGTTCATACGGAAGCAATCAAGCTAAAAGCCGGAGGACAAAAATAGGCCTCCGTGAGGCCATCCGCATACACGCTGATGAACCACAGAGGGAGCTTCGCGGAATGGGTGAGCAAAAGTAGCACAAACCCTAGTTGTTGTCTTGTTCTTCTGCCGGTACTTCCGAGATACTTAAGCCCAGGCGTTTTACCAGTGGTCCGATGGTGAGGCCCTGTACGATAATAGAGAAAATAACCACCACATAAGTGATGCCCACAATAAGGTCGCGGGCAGGGCTAGGGGGCAATGATAGCGCCAGGGCCACAGAAATGCCTCCCCGCAACCCTCCCCAGGTCAGAATCTTGACGGAATGCTGGGTGAAGCTGCGGCGGAGGCGCAGAACGCTTAGGGGCAGAGATACGGCAACGAAACGGGCCAGCAATACCACCACAATAGCTACGGCGCCCACCAGCAAATCGGTAGTGCCGATTTCCACAACCAATATCTCAAGGCCAATGAGCACAAAAAGCACAGCGTTGAGAATCTCATCAATGATTTCCCAGAATTTATCCACGTACTCGCGGGTTATATCCGACATGCCCAGTGAACGGCCCTGCTGTCCAATAATAAGGCCACCCACAACGATAGCCAGCGGCCCGGAAGTGTGCAGCGCTGCTGCTAAGGCCGTGCCGCCTGTTACCAGCGCCAAGGTAATCAGTACCTCCACTTTGTAGTTGTCGATGGATCGGAGCAGGCGGTAACCGCCATAGCCGAGTAGTGCGCCCAGCAAAATGCCCCCCACAGCCTCCTGTAGAAACAAAAGGGCTACGCCGCTCGGCCCTAGCTCCTCCCAGCCCACCTGAGCAACCTGAAATAAGCTCACAAAAACAACCACGGCAACGCCGTCGTTGAATAAGGACTCGCCCACGACCTTAACTTCCAGACTCTTGGGAATACGGGCCTGCTTCAGGATACCAAGCACGGCAATGGGGTCGGTAGGGGCAATGAGGGCCCCAAACAGTAGGCAGTAAATAAAATTGATGGTCAGCCCGAACAGCGGAAGTAGCAGATACATTGTGCCGCCTACCAGTAGGGCGGAGATGAGCATGCCCACGGTGGCTAGGGCAAATATCGGTACCCGCTCCTCGCCCAAACTCTGTGCATCCACGTGAATGGCACCCGCAAAAAGCAGAAAGCTAAGCATCACCTGCATGAGGATGGTGTTGAAATCGACGCTGCGAACCAACTCCACTATGGTAAGCACGCTGCTCACTCCCAGGTGCCCCAGCACAACAACCAGCAGCGACGAAACCAATGCCAATACCATCAGGCCAATCGTGGATGGCAGCCGCAAAAACCGGTGATTGAGGTAGGCAAAAGAGGCGGCTACCACCATCAAAACGGCAAATACATTATAGAGCTTCATGCGCAGCGATAAACGAAAATAGAAGGCCGGCACCTGGCCCGAACGTGCCCAAGGTCGCCTGTTTTTTAGTTATCGTTGGTAAGAGCCGTAAATTTGTCCCCCACTCGTACTGTTCTTTTGCCCAAGACTTAACACTACTCGAATGCCCACATTATACCGAAGAGTTATTAGTCCCATCCGCGAATTATCAGACAGTGGAAAGCTTTCGGGCCTACTGTTGCTGTTGGCTACGGTATTTTCGCTGGCGATCAGCAATTCAGCTTGGGGCGAAAGCTATTTGCGCCTGTGGGAAGCGCACATAGGTATTGCTCCGCTTGAAAAAACCGTGTCCCATTGGATAAATGATGGGTTAATGGTCATCTTTTTCTTTTTGGTAGGACTGGAAATCAAGCGCGAAGTGCTCTATGGTGAGCTAACCAATTTGCGGGCGGCCCTATTGCCGGTAGTAGCGGCCGTGGGTGGCGTCACAGCGCCAGCACTCATCTATTTATTATTTACCACGGGCACCGACCTGACGCACGGCTGGGCTGTGCCCACGGCCACCGACATTGCTTTTTCGCTGGGTATTCTGTCTCTGCTCGGGGATCGGGTACCATTTAGCCTACGCATTTTCCTGACGGCGCTGGCTATTATTGATGATTTGATGGCAGTCGTGATTATCGCTATTTTCTATACCGCTGATCTGAATATGACCTACTTGCTAGGTAGCGCAGGCATATTAGCGGTTCTGGTCGCACTCAATTGGCTGAAAATAGGCTGGTTGCCGCTGTACTTTTTGCTTGGCCTAGCCTTGTGGTATTGCGTGCTGAAATCGGGGGTACATGCTACCATTGCAGGGGTATTGCTCGCGCTCACCATTCCTACCGATGCTATTGAGCGAATTGAGCACGCCCTGCAAAAGCCCGTTAGCTATATTATTCTGCCTGTGTTTGCCTTGGCCAATACGGCCATTATTCTCTCCGTTGATACGCTGCGTGAATTAACCTCGCCGTTGAGCTTGGGTATCGCGCTGGGGCTGCTTCTGGGCAAACCCATCGGTATTTTTGGCGCCTGCTGGCTCATGATTAAAATAGGAATGGCTTCTTTGCCGGCTAACGTGAACTGGCGGCGCTTGCTGGGACTAGGCTTTACGGCTGGCATCGGCTTCACGATGGCAATATTTATCGCCAACCTTTCTTTCTCCGATGCCAGCCGCATTGACCTAGCCAAGCTAGCCGTCATTTTAGGCTCTGTACTTTCTGCTCTAGTCGGTATTTTTCTGCTTCGTCCGCGCCCAGATATGGTGGCCGCAACAGCCGGCAAACCCGAGCTAGTGAAGGAAGCCTAAGCGCTGACTGATGCTACAGGCACCGAAGCTAATGCTGCTTCTACCCGAGCCACCATAGCATCGTCGATATCGAGGTGAGTTACGAAGCGAATCATTTGAGGCCCAAATGATGACGCCCGAATATTTTGCTCTTCCAGATGCTCCAAAAAGGCTTTAGAAGACATGTCATCGGCCAGCCGGAAGATGAGCAGGTTGGTTTCGACGGGCAGCACTTCGGCTACATAGGGCTGGCTTTGAAGAACTGCACTCAGCTGGCGGGCGCGACGATGGTCATCGGCTAGGCGCGCTACGTTATGCTCTAGTGCATACAATCCAGCTGCTGCCAGATAGCCCGCCTGCCGCATTCCGCCGCCCATCACCTTCCGAATGCGCTTCGACTTTTGTATTAGTGCTTTACTACCTAGAAGCACGGAGCCAACCGGTGCCCCCAAGCCTTTCGACAAGCACACCGAGATAGAATCAAAGTACTCGCCGTATTCCTGCGCCGATTGGCCAGTGGCTACCAAAGCGTTATAAACGCGGGCGCCATCCAAGTGCAAACTCAAGCCATGGCGACGCGTCACTTCCGCTATTTGCTGGATGCTTTCCATGGAGTAACAGCTGCCGCCGCCGCGGTTACTGGTATTTTCGAGGCACACAAGGCGGGTATCTGGGTAGTGCACGTTATTGGCAGGACGAATGGCCGCCTCTACCTGGGCGGCGGAGATGCGGCCCCGGTCGCCGGGAAGCAGAGCCGTTGAAGCACCCGAGTGAAAAGCAATGCCACCCACTTCCCACAGATAGACGTGGGCGGTCTGCTCGCAGATAACCTCAGCTAAGGGCTCCGTCTGCGCTTTGATAGCAATCTGGTTGGTCATGGTGCCAGAAGGGCAAAATAAGCCGGCTTCCAGGCCAAACTGGGCGGCGGCGGTTGCTTCTAGCTCCCGCACTGTTGGGTCTTCTTCGTACACATCGTCGCCGACCGGAGCGCGGAACATGGCCTCCAGCATGGCTGGCGTCGGACGGGTGACGGTATCGGAGCGCAAATCGATAATAGGTTCAGACATAGGGCTTGGGCGTGAGAATACAGATATACAAACGATGGTTTCAGGATTCAAAAATAAGACTTACTTTTGCCCCTCCTTTACAAATCGACTTTAACCGACCCGGATATGAGCGTCACCCGACTGAAGCGTAAGCACCGCAAGAACATTGCGCGCCAAAATAACAAGCAGCGTATCATTAAGCAGCTACTTCTCACGCCCGTTCTGAAGAACGTGGACATCGAAGAGCTGAAAGCCAGCTTCAATGGCGGCGCTGCCCCTGCCCAATCTGCAACGAAGGCTGAAAAAGCCGCTGCCCGCTCGCAAAAGCAGGCTGACGCTAATGCTGCCGATGCTGCATCTCAGTCAGCTCCTACCCAATCGATAGAAGCCAATCAGACCGGTACTGAAGGCTTCGACGAGGCTGAAGCTGTAACCAAACCAGTAAACGAAGACGGCCAGGAAGGCGACAAGCCGAAGCCTGAAATTGCCCTCTAAATCGGCCTGCCACCGGTGTCGGTTGGCTCAATAATTTACGAAAAGCGTCTTTCTCGCAAGGGAAAGACGCTTTTTTGTTGCAGATTTAGTTGAAGAAAATATTTATTTTGGTCCTAATTCTACCACTTGTAGCTTTTGAATTTTGCCCCCCAGCACCTCAAATAGCAGCAGCGTACGCACTTTGTGAAAGCCATGTCGTCCCGCAGCGCCCGGATTTAGGTGTAATAATGCCAGTTTCGGATCGGGCATTACTTTGAGAATATGCGAATGACCGCTGATAAACAAGCCCGGACGCTCTTGGGCAAGTAGTGGCCGGGCCGCCGGGCTATAGTGACCTGGATACCCACCAATATGCGTCATGAGCACGTGCAAGCCCTCTATCTCAAACGACTGGACCAAAGGTTGGGTGCGGCGTACATCCTGGCCATCAATGTTGCCGTAGACGCCGCGTAGGGGGGCAATTTCTGCCAGCTCCTCCGCTACAGCAGCAGTTCCGAAGTCGCCGGCGTGCCATATTTCGTCGCGGCCGGTGAGATGGTGGCAAATGCGCTCGTCGAGGTAGCTGTGGGTATCTGATAGCAAGCCGATTTTCTTCATTCAAAGCAGGAATAGGGTAGGAGGTAAGAGAGTGCAAAACACATAAAACGTTGAATACGGCTCAGAAATCAACTATACTAGTTGAAACAATGATGTTCACTAACTCTTAAACGTACTACCTCGTATCTTGCCCATCCGTTAAGTAATTTTCGTTTGCGAATATTTATCCGGTGTTTTACGGCAAGCTTTGCCTGATTTTCTCTTTCCGCCCTCTCTTCATATTGCCCCGATGAATGTGTTCATCAACGACATTCCGCTGATCATCAAGAAGAACAGCGAGAAAGTATACAAGCACCGCTACGACCTGATTCTGAACGCGGAAGATGAGTTTATCTCCAAGGATCTGGTAGGCGACGTGCTGATACGCGACGTAACCGACGTTTTCGTCGATCGGTTATTGCGGCTGATGGAAGTGAAAAAGCTGAAAAAGCTGACCTCGCTGACGTTGTTGGCCCGCAAAAAAAAGCGCCTCATTCTGCATCTTAAAGACCAGTTCCGTATTGTGAAAGCGGCCGGGGGCTTGGTAGTGAAGGATGGTATGGTGCTGATGATCTACCGGCTTGGTAAGTGGGATTTGCCCAAAGGCAAACTTAAAAAGGATGAAGATCCGGCTTTGGGCGCCTTGCGCGAAGTAGAGGAGGAGTGCAACGTAAAAGTTGAGTTAGGCGAGGAATTGCCCAGCACCTGGCACTCTTACGCCTACAATGGCAATAAAATTCTGAAGAAGACGAACTGGTACGTGATGAGATGCCTCGATGATTCGCTCATCAAGCCCCAGGCTGAGGAATACATCGAGGAAGTGCGCTGGATGACGCCTCAGGAGGCGCTGGCAGTCCTTTCGGAATCGTATGCATCTATCACTTTAGTCGTGCGGCACTACCTGAGCGAAAAGGTTGGCACGACCTCTGCCGAAGAAGCTCCCGCGAAGTAGCATCTTCGCTACGTGGGAGCCTATGCGTTTATTTTACTCGTTTGTTTTTGCAGTGCTGGTCCTGAGTGCGGGGGCATGCACCCGCTCGCAGTCACCGAGTGAAAAAACGCCCCCCACCGCGGTAGCGCCTCCCGTTACGGTGCCGGTGGCCGTAGACTTACCTTCTTTAGTTGGCTATTCGATTGAGGAAGTTCGCCAACACCTTGGCGCACCGCGCGAAACGCAAGTGGAACCGCCTGCTGCCCAACCTAAGCTACGGAAAACTAGGTCGCTTCGCATAAAAGATGAAGGCTGGATAAACACGTTTGAGAAAAGCGGCGTTACGCTCATTGTTACTTTCAACGCCCGCACTCGTAAAGTGCGCGATATCGTGATGACCGGCAATAATGAGGAGGAACTCATGCAGCGCGGTAACCTGATCCTGACGGCGCCCTCTTACATCGTGCTGCCGGTATTTGCCCCTGAGGCAGCCACCGAGTTATTGGGCGTACGGGTAATTAAGCGCCGCTAGGAGCCGGTGGAAGCTGCGTAGGCCGGCAATTTGAAGGGTACAAAGCTGTCTACATTGCCACCAAAGCGGTGAACCTCCCGGATGATGGTGCTGCTGATGGCGGCTAAGGCAGGCGCTGTAATCAGAAAGACGGTCTCCAGTTCCGGATTCAGGTGGCGATTGGCCTGGGCAATCGTATTCTCGTACTCAAAATCTGTGGTGTTGCGCAGCCCACGCAACAGGTAGCGAGCACTTACCTCACGGGCGAAGTCAGCCGTTAATCCCTTATAGGATCGTACAGACACGCGCGGCTCATCCCGAAAAACTTCCTCTATCATCGTTACCATTTGCTCCACGGGCAGGTAGCGGCTTTTGCTGCTGTTGTTGCCAATGGCAATAATAACCTCGTCGAACAAATTTGCACCCCGGCGCACTACATCAAGGTGACCATTGGTAAACGGGTCAAATGAGCCAGGAAACAAGGCAACGCGGGTTTTCATACGGTATTGAGGGTTTGTGCTTGCGCAGAATAAGTAAGCGGGCAATCTGCTTTACTCGCAAAGATGCAGGCTGTACAACTCGAAATAGCGGTACTCAAACACCTCATTCAAACGATAGCTGTACGACAAATCCAGCGGGCGATTGCCAAACTTGAGGTGGCGAATGTACTTGCGAAGAATAGTAAATAACTCGGAGTGATGCATTAAATCGCCCCACAGCACCACCGGGTCCTGATCAGGATTGAGTTGGAGTTCCTGCATCACCAAGATAGTGTAGTAAATGAGGTCTTCGGCCGTAGTGAAGGCAAATGTGTTGCAAAACTCCGGACGCTTGCCCCGTACGGCCACAATCGTAACCTCCTGATGGCCAATGCTCAGATACAGGCGGCGAGGTGTAGCTTGCTGACTCTGGTGTACTACGCCTTCGAGCAAAGCGCTGGTTTGGTGGATGAGGCGACCAGTAGGATACACGCTGCGGAACCAGTCAGCAAGCGCCTTTTCGACCGCAAATACACTCACCATCTCCAAACCAGGATGCGTGTAGTGATGCACCGTTTCGTGGCCCGGATCGAAGGCATGGTGCAATTGCAGGTAACGGCTTTCGTCGCCGGCCCGGAAAAGGGGCTGGGGCAATTGCGTGAAATGACGGTTCTGGACCGCCAGCCGAACGTGGTTCCAGCCCGCCTGACCTACCAGATCGTGTTGGGCAGCCAAGGTGCGGAATTGTCCGGCCAGCGAGGTGGCAGAGGGCGCCGAGTATTCTTCCAACACCACAAACTTATTGCGGCGCACATCGGCCACACCTACGCGCAAGCCCGCGGGCCCTGCTGTAAGGTAAAGATTGTAAGTGCCTAGTTGGGCAGCATCGAAGGTTTCGTCGCGCAGATCAAGTAGGGAAGTAGGCGACGAAGAGGAAAAAGTAGAAGAGGAAGCGGACACGGCAGAAAGGGCAATAAGTGCCAGGTAGGCTGCTAAAGGTAAGAAGCCAATGGCTACGCAGCTAAAAAGATAACTGATCAAAGAAATAATCGTCTGAAAATCAATTGGTTAACGACAAAGCTGACTACTAAAAAAGCCCCCCAGCACACTACGCTGGGGGGCTTTTTTAGTAAAACTTACAGGTTATTATTTGAACTGGATATTCGGAATGTAGATGTCATCAGGGCTGATAATTTGGTGGAGAATGGGGTGAACCTGGGGAAGAGGCATTCCTACCAGCTGCCGGGGCGTGTGAAAAGCCAGCTGCGTAAGCAGTTGTGCATCTGCGGCATGTTCTGGGTCGGAGCCGAGCTTGGGAAGGGCCGCGGCATCTACGGGTTTTACCTCAAAGAACAGCTCCAACGCCTGCAGGTCGTCGCGCCGAAACTCATGAAGGTGTAAAAAGCGCCCTACTTTAATATCTAACCCGGTTTCTTCCTTAAACTCCCGAATCAAGCATTCCTTCACCGACTCGCCAAAATGCCAGCCCCCGCCCGGCGGCGACCAAAAGAGAGCAGTATTGGGTAGCATTCCGCGGTGGGCAGTAAGCAAGATGGCGCCTTGGTGCACGAGCAGGCCGCAAACGCGCACGCGTACTTGGCCATTGTAAGCGTTGAGCAAATCGGGGTGGGATTCGGGGGGCATAATTCGGTTGGTGGGGCCGCACAAAAGGCGGTATCTTTGGCTATTGATGCCTCCTACGCAAAACTCCGCCCTAGCGCCCGATTTAGTCGCCCGAATCCGGCAAAAGCTCACCCGTCAACAGTTTATGCACCATATCGGTGCCGACCTCACGCTCATTGAACCGGGCCGCGTCGAAGCCGAGCTACCGCTCGAACTCAAGCATCAGCAGCAGCGCGGCTTCGTGCATGGCGGCGTTATTGCCACCATGGCCGACCTGGTAGCGGGCTTTGCAGGCGTTACGCTCATTCCGGATAACTACGGCATGGTGACGGCCGACCTGAAAGTGTCTTACCTGAATCCGGGCGTGGGTAAAAAAATAGTGGCCAAAGGCTGGGTGCTAAAAGCCGGCCGCCGCCTACACTTTTGCGAAGCCGAAGTGTGGTGCGACGACGTGCTGATTGCCAAGGCCACGGCAACGATGGCAGTGATAGAACCCCAATAAAACGCCGTTCGACCATAAACAGTTTACAGATAAAGTGTCATGCAGAACGCAGTGAAGCATCTGGCGTGTTTAGTGGGATTAGTAGCCCAACAACAGCACGGTAGATGCTTCGCCTCTGCATGACGTTCTAAAATTTCTGTTTCTAATTAGACTATGCTTACCGTCCGCACGCCTTCTGTCCGCGATTATTTTCCCTACGAACCTACCCAGGACCAGGCGCAGCTTTTCCGTCAGCTCGATGAGTTTCTGAAAGATGACCTGCCTGGTCGTAAGGTATTCGTGCTGCGCGGCTATGCTGGTACGGGTAAAACTACCGTGGTCAGTGCCTTGGTGCAATGGCTGCATCAGCTGGGTCGCAAATACACGCTGATGGCTCCTACGGGCCGCGCTGCCAAGGTGATGAGCGCTTACTCAGGCGTGGCGGCCAGCACTATTCACAAGAAGATTTACCGCCAAACCTCCGGTTCTCCCTCCGAAAGCCTGAGCTTTCAGCGCCAGCCCAACCGCACCGCCGATACGCTGTACATCGTGGATGAGGCCTCCATGATTTCCGACGAAAAAGCCTTTGGCGAAAATGGCCTGCTCGACGACTTGCTGGGCTATGTATTCGAAAAGCCTACCAACCGCCTGCTGCTTATTGGCGACACCGCCCAGCTGCCGCCCGTAGGCCAGCTGCTCAGTCCCGCCCTCGACCCCGAATTGCTGGCGGCGCGCTTCCGCGCTAAAGTCGATTCGGTGGAGCTTCGTCAGGTAATGCGTCAGGCCGAAGAATCGGGGATTCTGGTGAATGCGACTATCCTGCGCGAAGAGTTGCGGGAGGAAAAGCCCCACATCCAGTTTCACACCCGCGGCTACTCCGATATTTTTCCGGTGGGGGGCGAAAAGCTGGAAGATGGGCTGCGGTGGGCCTACAAAAACTTCGGCCACGAAAACACCACCATTATTTGCCGTTCCAACAAGAACGCAAACATGTATAACCAGCACATTCGGCACGCGCTGTTTGGAGCTGAGGAGGAAATAGAAGCTGGCGACTACCTCATGGTGGTGCGCAACAATTACTTCTGGCTGCCCAAAGACTCCGAGATGGGTTTTCTGGCCAATGGCGACTTCGTACAGGTGAGTAAAATCGTGCGGCGGCAGGAGGAGTTTGGCTTCCGTTTCGCCGACGCTCGCATCCGCTTCGTAGATTACCCGGATGAGGAAGAAATAGAAGTGAAGCTGATGCTGGATACGCTGCACACCGAGTCGCCGGCCTTGCCCGCCGACCGTAGCAACGCCCTGTATCAGACCGTTTCGGCCGATTATGCGCACCTGGGCACAAAGCGCGGAAAGAGCGCCGCTTTACGCAAAGACCCATATTTGAACGCTTTGCAGGTGAAATTCGCTTATGCCCTTACCTGCCACAAGGCGCAGGGTGGACAGTGGCAGGCGGTATTCGTCGACCACGGATTTTTGAAAGAAGACATGGTGAACGCCGAATTTGCCCGCTGGCTGTATACCGCCGTCACGCGTGCCGCCGATCGGTTATTTTTGCTTAACTTCAATAGTAAGCTCTTGGCCGATTAAGTATTGATTTTTGTTAGCTGACTTGGGGCAAGCAATTTGTGTCAAGCCTCCATTATCTAAAATCGATAACTCATACATTTGTACCTCTCAACACTTTAAGCTTTCAACTCATGAAAAAAGCACTTGTCTTGGCCTTGTCGCTTTCGCTGGCTGGCTTCGCCGCCCAAGCCCAAACGGCTGCCGTAAAGCCGGCCAACGCCCAGCAGAAAGTAGCTGGTCCGCAGATTCAGTTTGAAGAAATGAAGTACGATTTCGGCAGTGTAAAGCAGGGCGATATCGTAGAGCACGTGTTCAAATTCAAGAACATAGGTACTGCGCCGCTCGTCATTGCGAACATCGGTACTACCTGCGGCTGCACCGTGCCCGATTGGACGAAGGAGCCCATCATGCCCGGCAAATCGGGTACCGTGACGGCCAAGTTCAACAGCGCCGGCAAAATGGGTATGCAGAATAAAGTGCTCACCGTAGAGTCGAACTCAGCGGGTGGCAACACGATGGTAGCCTTGGTAGGTGAAATCAAAGACGCCGCAACTGCTACCACCGAAGCCATACCCGCCAAAACCGACGTTTCGACCGGAGAAGGCGAGGCCAAGCAGAAAACCAAGATTGGCGACAGCAAAATCAAAGCGAAGCGTAAGTCTTCATAACTAGAAAGCTCACAAAAAAGCCCCCCAGATGCTGTATAAGCGTCTGGGGGGCTTTTTTGTGAGCTAAAGAACCTGTGATTATAACTGGCGCACTGCCAGCAACAGCCGCAGCCAGCCTGCAATCAGCAGCAGGCCACCAATGGGCGCTACGGCTCCCATTTTGGTGATGCCGGTAAAGCAGAGCGTGTACAGCGAGCCGCTAAACAGTAAAATGCCCCCCAGAAACAACCAAGCGGTTAAGCTCAATCCGCGAATGTCGGGGCGCATGGTCAGCAGAATACCTACGGCCAGCAGCGCCAGCGTATGAAAAAACTGATAGCGCACGGCCGTTTCAAATGTATCGAAGCGGCCGGTTTCTTCCAGCATCTTGCGCAAGCCATGTGCCCCGAAGGCGCCAATGCCAACGCCCAGAGCGCCAAGAAAAGCCGCGATTTGTAGAATGATGCGAGCGGTCATAGTATATCGGATGAGTTGTGTCGTGTGAGGGATAATGGTTTTTGAACCAGTAGAGCGCGTTACTGAGCTAGAGGCTTGCCATTACCCTTGCGGCGCCGGCCGGGCACCAAAAATAGCGCTGCCTACCCGAATAAGCGTGCTGCCTTCTTCTATGGCCAGCTTATAATCGGCGCTCATGCCCATCGAGATTTCCCTAAACATGGGCTGGGGGGCAAAATACCGCTGCTTCAGCAGCTCAAAGTAGCCCCGCAGCTCCCGAAACTCGTGGCGAAGCTGGGCCTCATCGTTGGTGAAAGTCGCCACGCCCATCACACCCGTCAGCTGCACGTGCTGCAAGGTGCGGAATGCATCCGATTGCAGGATTTCCTCCGCTTCAGGCAAGCTCAACCCCGACTTGGTTTCTTCGGCGGCAATATGAAACTGGAGCAATCCGCAGATAACGCGGTTGTGCTTGGCGGCTTGCTTTTCAATTTCGAGCAGCAGTTTCAGGCTATCAATGCTCTGAATGGTATGTACAAACGGGGCGATGTACTTCACTTTGTTCGTTTGCAGATGGCCGATAAGATGCCACTCCACATCGGGGGGCAAATCGGGCTGCTTGGCGGCCATTTCCTGCACTTTATTCTCGCCAAAAAGCCGTGCGCCCGCATCATACGCTTCGCGCAAACGCTCTACCGGATGCGTTTTGGTAACGGCTACCAGGCGGCAGTTAGTGCCCTGCAACTCGTTTTGAAAAGCATGGAAATTCTCAGCAATAGACACCTATTTCGATTAGTAATTATCAATTAATACTGCTCTGCATGACATACGTTTTGGACAGTGCAAGTTTTGGTTTAGTCCTCTAGGGCATTGGTCAAAAACGTGTTTTTTAACCCTAGCCAAACAAGCCACAAACCTATACAGCAGAACAGATACAAGCGGTAATAGTCTTTGGTATTGCGAAAACGGGTCTGTTTAATTTCTGATTTTTCGAACGTATCGATTTGGCGAAACACCCGGCGCAGGCCGGCGTTGTCGGTAGCGCGGAAAAACTGACCTTCGCCGGCCTCGGCAATTTGACGCATGGTTGTCTCGTCGAGGCGGGTTTCGACGTAGCGCACGCGGCCCGTTTCGTCAGTGCCGTAAGGCACGGTGCCATCTTGCCCCAGCCCTACGGTATAGATTTTGAGGCCAAATGCGTAGGCCAATTGGGCGGCTGTCAGCGGATCGAGGCTGCCGGCTGTGTTTTCGCCATCCGAAATAAGGATAATGACCTTGGTGCGGCTGCGGGAGTCGCGCAGGCGGTTGGTGGCTACACCCAAGGCGGTACCGATGGCCGTGCCGTCGTTGGCAATCATGCCCAGGCGCAGACCGTCGAGGCTTTCGCGCAGCAAATCGTAATCGGTAGTTAGGGGAGCTAGGGAGTAAGCATCGCCGGCAAAAACCACTAGGCCGAGCCGGTCGCCGATGCGGCCGGCTATAAACTCACGGCCTACTCGCTTGGCCGCCTCCAGCCGGTTGGGAAGCAAATCCTGCAACTCCATAGAGCCGGATACATCCATAACCAGCAGAATATCAATGCCCTCGCCGGTTTGTACCACGCGCTCATCTGTGCGCTGGGGCCGCGCCAGGGCTACTATGCCGAAAGCTAAGCTGAACATTAGCACGATATCGGGCAGAAACCGGAGCAAAGCGCTCCAGTCGCGCCGGGCCTGGCCGGCTACGAAAGCAACGCCAAGCTGCGGCCGTCGCCTGTGCACCAGCAGCCAGCGCAAGCCAAACAGCAAGGGCAGCGCCGGAATAAGCAACAACAGGCGCGGCTCCTGCCAAGTGTAGCTACTCAGCGTGGCATAGCGCAGCCCATCGATTATAGGAGCCAAAAAGCGTTGCCAAAGCTGTTCAATCATAATTGGTTTTGATCCTTAAATACTACCCAAAAAGCCTCCCAATGCTATCAGCTTCCGGCAACTCCGCTAAGCAAGGTATAACGCCTGTCAGCAAAGTCGCGCAGGAGGTCGAAAGCGGTGCTGGTTTCCGTGTCGTCTTCGTTGAACTGGTTGCCGTAAATCAACCGGTCCGTAATGCGTAGGGCGCGGCTCACCGACACGTCGTTCTGATAATAAGCCACAATCTCGCGCGTGGTGAGGCTGTTGATGGTGTTGTTTTCGAGGGTTGTGAGGTAATTTTTCCAGAGTGTGATGGCACGCTCCATATTGGTGAGGGAGCGCGACAACTCAAACCGTTCGATGTGGCGCGCATACTGAGCCAGGAAGTACGCGTGGTTTTTGCGCAGCTTGTAGAGCTGGTAGCGGCGGCGCCAGTAGCTGCCAAACCCGAACCATAAGCCCGCACCCACAAGTACTGCAATGCCCAGCCCAGCCAGCCAAAACGGGTAATTAAACGCTACATCTACCGGAAGCAGAGTCGTGTTCTGCTTCAGCACAGGCGTGGTAGGTGGTATAACTTCCGGCACCGGCGCCGTGCGTACCAGCCGAATACTGGCAGCTGAAGTGTTGACCGTCAGTGTATCGTGCCCGCGCAAAATCATCACTGGCAGACTCAGGCGCTGTAGCGAGTCGAGGCTGAACGTGCGGAGCTGATACACGGTGCGGTCGAAGCTGCGGCCGCGGCGGGTGAGGGTCGGCTGAAAGGTCTTGCCCACATACTCGAACGGTTTAAACTCGGCCGTAGAGTCAGGAAATACAACCTCAAGTGTAGGGTCGTGACGGAAGGTGAGCTCGTAGCTAATGATTTCCCCCACGCGCACCGTTTGGCGAAGAAAACGTCCCTTAGGCTGCTCGGGGGGCAATTCCTGGCCCTGCACACCTGACGAAAGGAACAGCAGCCAGACCAGCCATATGCTGGGTGCTAGCAACTGCACATTGCCCCGTAACCAAACGACTGGGGGGCTTTTTTTAACTGAAAACTTACGCACGCCCACCCCGCTGATTGCGCCGCCGAAATAAGCTGGCCAACTGCGTTACGTAGTCGGCATCGGTGGCAATGGATAAAAACTCAGTCCGATGACGCCGGCAAATCTGCCCGATTTGCTCACGGTTCTGCTCATACGTGGCCCGATACCGCGCCCGAAACGACTCCGCCGACGTGTTGACCCACATGGTGCGGCCCGTTTCCTGATCGTGCAGCGGCACAATGCCAAGGGGCGGAAATTCTCGTTCACGCTTATCGAGCAACTGTAGCACAATCAGGTCGTGCTTGCGGGCTAGCATGGTCAACTCCCGCTCGTAGTTGGTGTCGATAAAATCCGAAATCAACAATACGATGCTACGGCGCTTGAGCATGCCCAACGCCTGTTTAATGCCGGGGCCCACTGCCGTACGCGGGGAGCGGGGTGTCAATTCAAATAAGCGCTTGATGAGGCTGTAGGCGTGCCGAATGCCTTTGCCAGGCGCCAAATACAGCTCTTTTTGATCAGAAAAAGCGAGAATTCCAAGCTGCGCATCCTGACGGGCAGCGGCCAGCGCCAGCAGTCCACAGATTTCGCGGCCCACATCCAGCTTGCGCCGACCAGCGGCGCCCACTTGCTGCGAAGCACTCACATCCAGCAGTAAGAGAACCGATTGCTCGCGTTCCTCCTTATAGGTTTTCACAAAGGTGCCGTGTCCTTTGCTCGATACAGCCCAGTCGATGGCCCGCACCTCATCGCCATACTGGTAGAGGCGCACGTCGTCAAATTCAAGCCCCGTGCCTTTAAAGACGGAGTGAAAATTGCCCTGCAACTGCGCATCCACTGTCTTGATGATGCGTATCTCCATCTGCCGAAGCTTACGTATGAGTTGCTGGAGCGGAGTGAGGTCGACGGTATTCATTTCAGCTAAACTACGGGTTCCTCCTAACTTTGCCGTTGTGAAAAAGCTCCCTGCATCCCTTTTATCTACCCTGAGTCTGCTGCTAGCGCTGACGTTTACGCAGTGCCAGCGCCCCGAAGAGCCCTTGGCGCCACAGCCGTTGCTACCTAAAGCCAAAATGGTAGCCATGCTCATAGACGTGCATTTGAACGAAAGCCGCGTGGATGCTGCCGCTTTGCCCCCCGATTCGGCTCGCGCTGCCTACAACCAATTACATCGTCAGCTGATGACCCGCTACAACGTCACCGATACCATTTTCCAGCGCAGCTACCGCTACTATGCCATCCACGACAAAGATCTGGATAATATCTACGGCGCCGTAATTGACAGTCTTTCAGCCCGCGAAGCGAAGCTCGGGGCGAAAGATCAGGCCGAACAAGCAAAGCGTCGCCAGTAAGTTAAATTAACCGGCTGCCATTGGGTACTGCGCCCGCCAACGAGGCCAATACAATGTCGCCGTTTTCGTCGGCGGCGCCAGTCACCAGTACTTCCGAGCGGAAGGGGCCAATTTTCTTAACCGGAAAATTAACCACGCACAACACCTGCCGACCAACAAGGTCCTTGGGTTGATAATGGCGGGTAATCTGAGCGCTAGAGCGTTTGGTGCCAATCTCAGGACCAAAATCGATTAACAATTGATAAGCAGGCTTGCGCGCTTCGGGAAAAGTGCGGGCTTCCAACACGGTGCCGACGCGCAAATCCACGCGCTCAAACTCTGACCAGGTCAGTGGGGCTAAAGATGTTTCCATGCCCGAAAAGTAGCAAAAACAGCTATTTCGTGGGGGTAGGCTTGGACGCGTACTGCTCCAGCAAGACCATTCGCTGCTTCACCTGAATCTCCCAGGACTTCTGGCGGTCCAGGTTCAGACCGTGATTGGTTTCCTGGTCGTAGCGCGCTTCTTCTTTTTGCCACTCGGTAAAAATAGCGTTGGTCGCGTTCTTAAAAGCGGGTTGCAGACGTTTGCAGTCCAGCTTCAACAGCGCTATTTTCTGGCGCATGCGCCGGGCGTGCAATTCTGTGATGTTGAAGTGTATCTGCTCGTGACGCAGCAAGTTAGGTGTTGCCGTAGCCGAGTCGCGCACCCATGATTCGGTAGGTACAAATACGGCCTGCACAGAAGACGTGAATTTGAAATCGACGCAGCCCGCCTTTACATCAATGGTGGCTGAGGTAAGGGCTGCTAGCCTGTCGGCGGGGGTAGGCTTGCTCTTAAAATCGGCCCAGGTAAGCGGCCGGTTCGCCGACCAAATAATGGTGCCGGGTGCATCAGCCGGCGCTGCGGGTGTGGCTTGGTGAGGGCTAACAACCGTCAGGAAAGGCAACAGAAAGGAAATAAAGGAAAGCGATAAGCCATGCAACATAAGAGAGGGGCTGGGGGGCTTTTTTTGAAATGAAAGGCGGTTCTGAGGTATAAACGCAGCTAGCTAACGGTTGCGTGCAAACGTTCATGCTAAAAAATAATGCCAGCCTCGCCTTAATGCACCGCCATGGCCGCTGGCACTGGCACCGCACTATGCTGACGGAAGCGCCATAGCAATAGTCCAGCTACCAGGGTGAGGCCTGTGAGCAAGCCTATCCAGATGCCGATGGCGCCCATATTCAGCTTAAAGCCAAGCCAGTAACCCAATGGCAATGCTACGGCCCAATAAGCCAGCAAGGCGACCAGCGAAGGAATTTTGACGTCCTCCAACCCGCGTAGCGCACCCAACCCAACTACCTGCAAGCCATCCGAAATTTGAAACAGCGCCGCAATCAATAGCAGTGTAGCCGCCTGCGCCACTACGGCCGCATCGTCGTTGTAGAAATAAGGAATGAAATCCCGAGCCATGATTAGAATCAAAGCCATCAGACTCATAAATAGGAATGTGAGGCCGTAAGCGGTAAAGCCAGCCTGCCGCGCGCCCTCCGCGTCGCCGAGGCCGCGCATATTGCCCACCCGAATGGTCGCCGCCGCCGCAATACCGCTGGCCGCCATGTATGTAGCCGAAGCTACGTTGATGGCAATTTGGTGAGCGGCAAGGCTGGTAGTGCCCAACCAGCCAATCATGATGGCCGAAAAGCTGAACGCGCCCATCTCAAACATCATCTGCACGCCAATGGGAGAGCCCAAACCCAGCAGACGACGCAGCGTAGGACCGTGGAGGCCCAGCCCGCTAGCTGCTGCTTCGCGGTAGGGGCGTAAGCGGGCGGCGCGCAACACATACGTGGCCATCAGGATGGCCATCAGAACACGGGAAATGAGCGTGGCCCAAGCTGCCCCAATCATGCCCATCTGCGGTGCGCCAAGATTGCCAAACACGAACATGTAGCACAACAGGGCATTCAGTAAATTGGCTCCTACTGACAGATACATCGCCTGACGCGTGAGCCCCAAACCCTCAGCAAATTGTTTGAAACCCTGAAAAACCATCAGGGGCAGAAACGACAGGAAGATGAGGCGCACCCACGGCATGGCCAACGCCACTACCTCCGCCGGCTGATTGAGGTATCGAAGCTGGGGGGCAATTACCAACCCCAAACCAGCTAAGCCCACGCCAGCCAGAGTACTGAGCAGAACGCCATTTACAAGCAACCGACCCAATAAAGGCATATCACGCTTGCCATCGGCGGCCGCAACCAGAGGCGTAATGCCCATGGATAAACCCAGCCCCAGCACCATTACCACGGTGCTCACGCTTACGCTCAACGACACAGCCGCAAGGGCCACTTTGCCGGTCTGGCCGACTATCACGCTATCAACTACGTTTACCAGTACGTGGCCTAATTGGCTCAGTATTACTGGATAAGCCAGTAGCAGCATGGGTTTGATATGTGGACGAACAGCGGTGAGCGGCATGACGAAACAGAAAAAGAGCCGCAAAGGTACGCTCCTAATTCGGGCTGTGGGCCAGACCCATTATAGTAAAGTACTCCCGCCCGCTGCTAGCGTAAGAGAACTGATTGTAAGCGCAACAGTGCCTCCCGCAGTTCTGGCTCTGGCAGAGCATAGGAAATACGCGCAAAGCCCGGCGCCCCGCAGGTGGCGCCATCCACCACGTCCACCCCCCCGGCCCGCAACTGCGCCACCAAGGCCGCCGAAGCTTCTGTTGATGACCGGGCAGCAGGCAGAAAGTGCCGGAAGTCAGCGAAAACGTAATAAGTGCCTTCTGGCTCCACGAAGCATACGCCCGGCATTGCCGCCAAGGCTGCTAGCAGCAAAGCGCGAGTGGGAGCTAACTGCACGAGCAACTCCTGAGCAATGGCCGCGCTATGCTCCGTTGCCGCCAGAGCCGCGTGCTGATTCGGCACCGGAACGGCCGCACCAGTAGCAAATTGCTCCCCAGCCGCCGCCTGAACCAAGGCTAGCGGTGCCACTAAGTAGCCCACGCCCCAGCCTATCAGCGCCAACGATTTGGAGAAGCCATTCACGACCAAGTGCTGCCCGTGCGGGTCGGGAAACGCCAGCAAACAAGGCACCGGAGCCGAACTGAAATTGATGAGATTGTATATCTCATCGGAAAGGACGAACATATCCGGGTAGCGGCGTGTGACAGTTAGCAGGGCCTCCACCTCATCATGGCCATAGATTCGACCTGTTGGGTTATTCGGATTCGAGAAAAGAAACACACGAGTGCGCGGCGTAATAGTGGACTCCAGCACCTCAGGCTGCAAGGCATAGCCATCGGCTGAGTCGAGGGGGAGCGCGCGCATGGTGCCGCCCGCTTGCGTGATCAATTCACCAAATCCAAACCAATTGGGGGTAGGCACTAACACCTCGTCGCCAGGGCGCAGAATGGTTTTCAGCAAAGCAAACAGCGCCGCCTTCACTCCGGGCGTGACCATGATATGCGCAGGCGTAATCTGGGGGGCTTTTTGGCGATGATAATTGTCGGCAATTGCCTCCCGTAGCGCCAGCAGGCCTTCCACCGGTCCTGGCAGCAGGCGGTCAGCTTGGATGGCGGCTATGGCCTTTTCCGCAGCTACGGCTGGCGTCGCAAAATTGCCGTATCCCGAAGCCAGATTAATAACTGTTGGAAAATCCGCCGCAGCGAGCGGTGTGGGCGGTAAGGAATCGGGTAGCAAAGCAGCCACGGGATTTATGCTTGCGGAGCCAAGACTACATCAGCGAAATAAGCCTGCTCATCGGTGAAAAAATTCTGCACTTCCAGCCCCGCTTCCGTCGCCAGTTGAGTGACGAGAGGCCGCGTAAATTTGTATGAATTTTCGGTATGAATAATCTCCCAGGCCGCAAAGTCAACGGTTTGGGCCAGCGCTTCCAGGTGCACCTGCTGCGCGCGGGTGCTGACCAAAAAGGACCGTACGACCCCAACAATCGGGTCATAGTCAGTGTAATGCTGCCAATGAGCTAGGTCGAAATTTCCCCCCAGCTCTCGGTTTAAGCGGGTAAGCAAATTGAGATTGAAGGCAGCCGTTACGCCTTGGGCATCGTCATAGGCAGCGCGGATAAGGCGGGGGGCTTTCTGCAGATCGAAGCCGATGAGCAGACGGTCGTCGGGGGAGAGGGGCTGCGTGAGGGCGCGCAGAAACTCGCGCCGGTCGGAGGGAGAGAAGTTGCCGATGTTAGACCCCAGAAATAGTACCGCTTTACGACCGGCCCGGGCGGCCATCAACGTTAGCGCCGCCGTGTACTCAGCTACTACTGGCTCCACCCGCAGCGAAGGCAATTCTGTGCGCAGGCTGGCCGACAGACCCTCTAATGCTCCCGACGAGATATCGACGGGTACATAGCTGAAATTGGCCCCCAGCTCTAATAATTCACGCAGTAAGATCTTGGTTTTCAGTCCATCACCGGCACCTAACTCTATGAGGTAGAACGGCTCGTCGGTAGCTGGGCGCAGGGCGGCGGTAATGGCAGCGCGGTGGGTGGTCAGTAACCCAAATTCCGTGCGGGTGGGATAATACTCCGGCAGCGCCATTATTTGCCGAAACAATTCACTGCCCGCGTCATCGTAGAAGTACTTAGAAGAAAGCGTTTTGGGCGTTTTCTGGAAACCCGCAGCCACATGACTGGCTAATTCGGTGTCGACGGTGGCAAGGTGGGACATAATGAGCAGTTACAGATGAAATAGGGGTGTTTCCAGCCATGCTCCTCCACTTGGATAAGTAACAGAATCCGACCGAAAATGGTGGAGAAACCTTAGCGTGCCAGGCGAATACCCGTGAACTGCCAGCGCTTATCCGCGTGAAAGAAATTGCGGTACGTGAGTCGGATATGGCTTGCGGAAGTGGCACAGGAGCCGCCGCGCAGCACCAACTGATTCAGCATGAACTTGCCATTGTACTCACCCAAAGCGCCGGCGGCGCGCTCGTAGCCGGGGTAGGGGTGGTAGGCCGAGTACGTCCATTCCCACACGTCACCAAACAGCTGATGACACTGCTCCGGGTCAGCATCGGCGGGAAGTGGTTGAGGGTCGAACAGGTTGCTTTCCAAGAAGTTGCCGGCCGCAATCTGCGGCTGAAACTGGCGGGCTGCTATTTCCCATTCCTGTTCGGTGGGCAAACGATAGCCAGCCCAGTGAGCGTAGGCATCAGCCTCGTAGAAGCTGATATGCGTGACGGGCGCGGCCCAATCGACGGGGTGTAGGCCGTGGTGCGTAAAGCGGTGCCACAAGCCCTCTTTCTGCACCCAATATAGCGGCGCTTCCCAGCCAGCTTGCTGGGCTAAGTCCCAGCCTTCTCCCAGCCAGTAGCGAAAGTCGCGGTAGCCGCCCGCTTCCATAAACTGCCGGTACTCACCGTTGGTTACCAAGCGGTTTTGTAGCGAAAAATCGGCTACGTAGGTGTCGTGGGGGGCTTTTTCGTTATCAAAGCAAAAACCTTCTTCCTCAAACCCAATCCGGTATACGCCGCCCGCAACCGGCAGCCAGGTGGCCGGGATGGGCTCGGGCGTGGGCGCTACTTTCGGTGCCGACTTATAGGCAGGAGCCAACGGACTGGTGCTCAGAATGTATTTGATGTCCGTGACGAGCAATTCCTGGTGCTGTTGCTCATGCTGAAGGCCCAACTCAAAGATCTCGGCGAAGTTGGGGGGCAAATCGCTAACTGCAAGCTGGGTTAGCAAACGGCCCATGTGATCATCTACGTGGGCGCGATAGGCATACACATCGGCGAGGGCAGGGCGGGAGATCGTGCCCCGATCGGCGCGGTTTACGCGGCTGCCCAGCGAATTATAGTAAGAGTTGAACAGGTAAGCATAATCGGGATGAAATACCTGATAGCCAGCGAGATATTCACTTAGCAGGAAGGTCTCGAAAAACCAGGTTGTATGCGCCAGATGCCACTTTGGCGGGCTCACATCGAGCATAGGCTGCACCACGGTATCCTCCGGCAGCAAGGGCCGACAAAGTTCCTCGGTTTGCTGCCGCACGGCGTGGTAGCGGGCGGGTAGCTGCGCCAGCGCGGGCTCGGCGACGGTCTGGGGGGCAAATACGGAGGAAGGCATATACAAGGAAGTGGAGTTAACTACTTATTAACCTTAACTGAAAAAACGACGACGGGTTTTGCCCCTGGTGGCTTAGGGCCCAATTAATCAGCTTCCGTACTTCGGAAAGTACCGAATAGAAGCGCTCGAAAAAGACCTTATAAATGATGCTGCGCGGCTAGTACGTAGCCCGACAGTAGAAGCTGTTAGTTATCGCGTTTACAGCAAACTCGACTACGGAGCACACGTCGGTACAAAGTGGTATTTTGACCTGTAAAGGCATTTTTTGATACCGAAATCGTTATCCTTACTGTCGGTATCCCGTTCAACTTACAAGCGGTTTCGCCTTCATTTCGCACTCCTTTGCACGCGATTTAAATAACACACTTAACTCTCCCTAACTCTCAATGCTATGATCTCGAACCAGCAAAACAAGCGCGACACTGCCGCAGCCCAATCTTCTGGCCGCACTGGTGCGGCTAAGCAGACAACTTCTTCAGGCAAAAGCCTGCGCGGTTTCGCCGCCATGGACCCTGCCGAACAGCGCCGCATCGCCAGCGAAGGTGGTAAAGCCTCGCACGAAAGCGGCCGCGGCCACCGGTTTACATCAGAGGAAGCCCGCGCCGCCGGCCGTAAGGGGGGTCAGGCGAGCCGCGGACGGAGCAACCAGGGCGGTGCTACCCGATAGTTTCCATTGATGTAACGACGGCACTGCTCCCGTAGTGGTGCCGCCGACTTTAAAAACCAGCCTCTGCACTTAGCGCAGAGGCTGGTTTTTTTGTTAGTTACTTGTCAGCCAATTGAATTGCAGAATAGCCCAATCTGAAATTCATAAAATTCCGCTGATAGATACGCCCAATGCTTCATCTCACCTATTGCCAGCGCGCCTTGCGCTTCAACTTTCCAGCCCGTACCTCGCGCGGTGCACTGACGGAGCATGTAGCCTATTATTTGCTATTGCGCGATTCGGCGCAGCCGGAGCATCTGGGCATAGGCGAAGCCGCGCCACTAGCCGGCCTCAGCTCCGATTTTGGGCCAGCTTTCGAGCCGTGCGTAGCCGCGTTATGCGCCGCTTTCAACCGCCGCCAGCTCACCGATTTGCCCCCCAGCGGAATCTTTGACTTAGTTGATGAGCTAGTAGAGCCAACCTGGCCCGCGCTGCGGTTTGCCCTCGAAACGGCCCTGCTGGACTGGCAGCGAGGCGGCCAGCGCCAGCTTTTCGACAATGCATTCAGCAGGGGCGAGGCGGGAATTCCCATCAACGGGCTGGTCTGGATGGGCGAAGCCGCCTTCATGCAAACCCAGATTCAGAAGAAGCTGACCGATGGCTACTCTTGTTTGAAGATGAAGATCGGGGGGATTGATTTTGCCACTGAATTGCAGCTGCTGGCCGAAATCAGGGCCGTGGCTGGTCCCGAGCAGCTGACGTTGCGCGTGGATGCCAACGGCGCATTTGCCCCCTACGAAGCCCTTAGCAAGCTGGAGCAACTGGCCCGCTTCGATTTGCATTCCATCGAGCAGCCCATTGCGGCCGGGCAAACGGCGCTCATGGCGGACCTGTGTCGGCAGTCGCCTGTTCCTATTGCGTTGGATGAGGAATTGATTGGCGTTACGGAGCCCGAGCAACAACAGGCGCTGCTGGCCCAGATTCAGCCCGCCTACATCATAATCAAGCCTACGCTGGTGGGCGGACTGCACGCCACGCGGCAGTGGCTGCGCTCGGCTGAAGCTAATAATGCCGACTGGTGGCTGACGTCGGCCTTAGAGTCAAACGTGGGGCTGAATGCCGTTAGTCAGCTGGCGGGCGAGTACGTCCGCCCCGATTTCCCCCAAGGGCTGGGCACGGGTCAGCTATATCATAACAACGTGATGGCACCACTCCAAATAGCATCCGGCCACCTGCATTATGACCCCGCAGGAGATTGGGAAATTCCGTGCTGACATACGTTGTTAGGAACTGGTGGTAAGGCGGTTTTTTCAGTAACTTACCCAACCTACCACCTCTCCTGCATGATTGCCTCTTGGCTCGTTACCCTTCTGCTTATAAGTAGAACCCTACGGGGCTGGGGGGCTTTTTTGGGGTTGCTGCTAAGCTTAACAGCCACTGGCCAGCCAGCCAAGTCCGCAGCACCTTCGTTCACCTTTAAGAGCGCCCGTACGCGCAGCCTCACGGTGCCCGTAGAAATGCAGCGTAACCTGATTATTATCAGTGCTTCTCTCAATGGGCAGGGGCCTTTTAACTTTTTGCTGGATACCGGCGTGAGTATGTCCATTCTAACCGACCCGACCCTGCGCACGCAGCTAGGGCTACGGCTGGGGCAGCGCTTTCGCGTAGCCGGGGCCGGCGAAGATCAGGCCTTGGAAGCCTTCCAGACTGATAGTGTGCACGTAACCTTAGCCGATGGAAAGGTGGTAGCGCCGGCCCTCACGTTCCTGATTCTTTCCAGCGACGTGCTCAACCTATCGGGCTACGTGGGCATGCCCATTCATGGCATTTTGGGCTATGATGTCTTTCGCAGCTTTGTGGTGCGCATTCACCCGGCCGAGTCCCGGGTAATCCTCATTAACCCCGCGTCGTTCCAGGCACCTAAGGGGCGTCGCTGGACTACGATGGGAATCGATCTGGAAGGTAGCAAAGCCTACCTACGTACGGAGGCCGTGGTGCACGATTCGCTGAAGCTGCCGCTCAAGCTCGTGCTCGACACCGGAGCGGGCCATGCGTTGTCGCTCGAAACCGCTTCCGACCCGCGCCTGACCCTGCCGCCGCGTCGGGTGCGGTCCCAGTTGGGTCGGGGGCTCAATGGGCTTATTAATGGGTATTTGGGTCGGGTAACATCCTTGCAGTTGGGTAAATACAAAGTCAAATCCTTGGTTACCTCTTTTCCCGATGCGGCCGACGTAAGCCACCGGGCAGAGGTATTTCGCAATGGCAACATCGGCCTGGAGCTGCTCAAGCGTTTTGATATCATCATTGATTACACCCGCAATCGGCTCTGGCTGCGCCCCAACAGCCTCTACCGCGACCCTTTCGAGCACGACATGAGCGGCCTGGATTTACTGGCTACCGGCTCCGACTATCATCAGTATATCATTCTCAAAGTAGAAGAAGGCTCGCCGGCCGCCGAAGCTGGTCTGCAGCCCACCGACGAGATTATAGCCATCAATCTGATGCCCGTAGCCAGCCTTTCGCTCACTCAGATCAGCCGGATTCTGCACTCCGATGATGGCCGCCAACTCCTGTTCATCGTGCGCCGTGCCAACGGCGAGCTGATTACAACCAGTGTGCGTTTGAGGCGTCAGATTTAGTAATCTGAGCAATCGGCTGCGGTTGCCCTTGCTTACGAATTGCCCGTAAAACCACTACATTAGAAGCCCACCTACTTTGCTTTTCGCCTGATGCCAACGGCCCCTTCGCCCGCGCTGCCGCTACCGTCGCCTGCCATCCTGGCTAATCAGCACATCTACTCCGATTATTTCGATGAGAAATACGTGCGGGCGGTCGACAAGCACCTGTTGCAGCTACTCGACCGGGTGTGGTTCCGCTCCAAGCTGGTGGGTTTTGAGAATTATCCGCTGCGCAATAATCCAGAGCGCCCGCTGCTGTTTGCCAGCAACCACTCGGGTATGGCTTTCCCCTGGGATGCGATGGTGGCTTTGTCACACTTGCTGCGGGTGCTGCCTAGCATGTATCACTTGCCACGGCCGCTTTCCGCGCCCATGCTCTCGCAGTCGGTGCTAATGAACCCGTATCTGATTCCGAACTTCTGGAAAAAATGCGGCTGTGTCGATGCTACCACGCTCAATTTTGAGACGATGATGTTTTGCAACGACCACAACCTGATGCTGTACCCTGAGGGTGTACCGGGCATTGGTAAAGGGTTCAACCGCAAGTACAAACTGCAGCGCCTCGCCACCAGCATTATCCGGCTAGGCATCGAGCACCGCACCGATATTGTGCCCTACTATACCGTAAATGGGGAATACCTGAACCCCTACGCCTATAGCTGGGACTGGCTGAATAAATGGACCAAGAAGATAGGCATTCCCTTTATTCCCGTGGGGCCCATTATCATCATGGTGCTGCTCCAGCCCTGGTTTTTTTACCTCGCGTATCCGGCCAAGCTCACCTTTGTGCTGGGCACACGCATCAAGCCCTACGAGCTGACCAAAAAGCCCCCCAATGAGCTTACCCGCGAAGATTACCTGGTTTTGTCGGAGCAAGTGCGCCAGCAAATGCAGACAGAGCTGGATGCGGCCGTGCGCGAACATGGCCAGCATCCCTACTGCTGGAGCGAGCTTTGGCAGCGCATAAAAACCAACTGGAGCTACTTCCCTTTCTTTCTGCCTTTCTCCTGGCCCGAGCTCTTCCGGGAGTTTGAGCGCCAATATGCTAAGGGCGGGCCCGATGGTGTAGATCTTCAATTAACCAAACCCGGCTCCTGGCTGCGCATGATTTGGCACAACCCCTTCACCCTCACTTTCTTCATTCCCGTATTAGGATGGATACCCATTGCCATTCGGGGCTATAAAGGTCATCGGATAGGAAAAAAAGCCTGACTCATGATTGGTAAGGATTAGCTAATTCTTGCCGCAAGCAATATTCCTGGGTGTAAAAGCCTTCGCACGACTACTCGCAGTACGTACCCGCCCTGCCTCCCTTCCCACCCAATAGTATTAAAATGCCTTCCACCCAGCATTTACTGCTTAAACAAATCCTGACGGCGGCAACCGGCCCGCTTGCCCGCAAGCGGCCCGGACTTGGGTCCATGCGGCTAGCCATGGAAATTAGCTCGCTGTTTCAGTTTATGCCGTGGGGCGTTCACCTCGAAAAAACCAAAATTGACGGGATGAGCGCCGAATGGGCCCGTCCTGTTGGTGCCAATCCGCACCGGGTGCTGCTGTATTTGCACGGGGGCGGCTACGTGCTTGGCTCCCTGAATACACACCGCAGCCTGGTGGGTACGCTGGCCAAGCGCTGCAATACCAACGCTTTAGCCATTAACTACCGCAAGGCGCCCGACTATCCTTTTCCCGGTGCCCTAGATGATGCTCTGTTGGCGTACCACTGGCTTTTGAAGCAAGGATTTGCCCCCCACAACATTATTGTGGCCGGCGACTCGGCCGGCGGGGGCTTAGCTCTCGCCCTGCTTATTGCTTTGCGCGAAGAAGGCCAGGCCTTACCTGCTGCGGCCGTGGGGCTTTCACCCTGGACCGACTTAGATATGCCTGATGCGCTGCTGCGCCGGGTAGCGCGTGAGGAAACCCAGTTGCTGGAGGCCCTTGAGATGCGCGGCTGGGGGCCTCACTATGCGGGCGAAACTCCACTCACTCACCCATTAGTGTCGCCGGCCCGCGCCGCCGTGCATGGATTGCCGCCGCTGCTGATTCAGATATCGGATACGGAAGTGCTGTGTGAAAGCGTGTTGTGCTTCACCGACAAAGCCCGGACAGCCGGTGTAGAAGTTACTTTGCAGTCATTCACAGGCTTAGTGCACTGGTGGCACCTGTTCTGGCGATTGTTACCTGAAGCCCGCGAAGCTTTAGATGCTGTAGCTACGTTCGTAAATAGGATATGGGCGGCTCAGCCTGTTGTGTTGTCCTTGCCCACTATCAGGCCCACCAGCCCGATTGTCATTGCAAGTGCGATGCGCCCTCGCAAAAGAGCAGCCTAAAATAGAAACGAAAAAAGCCCCCTAGGCCATAGAAATAGGTGAAAAAGCCCACGAAACATGATTCTATAATATGGCTGTGACAAGGAGCTTGAAAAATTTCTGCCTCAGCACCAACTATATAGCTATGTTTTCGTAGGTTTGTCGAAAGTAGTCGGCTTGCATACTATTTTTTCCGGCGAGCGAAACCGCAATACCATTTTTCGTTTCATTTCACCTCCTTTTAACTAACCCAACAACATGGAAGATCTGTTTAAAAAATTCATCAACGCTGGCGTTGGCTTTGTATCGCTGACCAACGACCGTGTCCAATCCACCATCGATAAGTTGGTGAAGGAAAGCAAGTTGTCGGAGAAGGAGGGGCAGAAAATAATGGACGATCTGAAAAAGAACACCGACACCAAGCGTAAGGAGTTGGAAGCCCAGATCACAGGTATTGCCAACCGCCTTATGAAAGGGGTAGGTGTAGCCACCAACGCCGACGTAGAAGAGCTAAAGCGCAGTGTACGTGGTACTAAGGCTTCAACTGGTGCTACTACTGGTAGCAAAAGCAGCGCGAAGCCAGCCTCCAGCACCACAGCCAAAGCTGCCGGCGCCACCAAGAAGGCCGCCGACAAAGTGAGTAGCGCCGCTGGTACTGCTCAGAAATCGGCTGCTGCCAAAGCCGGTGCCGCCAAGCCAGCTTCTAAACCAGCTGCTAAGCCAGCGGCCAAAAAAGAAGCCCCAAAGCCCGCTGATAGCGGCAGCAACGCCGCTAATAGCGCCTCGTAACTCCGCTGATAGCGCATTGCGTGAAAAGCCAGCGCCGCTATTGCGGGCGCTGGCTTTTTCGTAGGCAAACAACACGCGGAGGGCTACCAGCCGCGCAGTTTTGATTTTTACGAAGCTGGGGGGCATTTTGCTTACCTTTCTTGTCGAGGCTAGCCAAGCTACCTTTTTACGGGCTTCTTTTTTCGCGCATGTTCAAAAACACGATTTCTAATCTGGGCCGCATCCGGCAGGTAATGGAGGTGCTGGTGCGCTACGGATTTGAGGATGTAGTAACCAGCACGGCCCTGCGCCGCTTAGTGCCGCAAGGACGCCGAGTATCGTGGCAGCACGCGGAGAAAACGGTGTTTGACACCAACCGCTGGGAACGCATTCGCTTAATTATTGAAGAATTGGGCCCCACGTTTATTAAGTTGGCCCAAGCCCTGAGCAACCGCCCCGATTTGCTCCCCGAGGCCCTGATCGACGAGTTTGAAAAGCTGCAAAGCGATGTGCCGCCCTTTGATGTTGTCACGGCCCGCCGCTTGATCGAGGAAGAGTTAGGGCGGCCAATCTCGGAGGTTTTCAGCGAGTTTGACGACGTGACGCTGGGCTCAGCCAGCATCGGACAGGTGCACAAGGCGCGCCTGCTCACGGGCGAGGAAGTAGTCGTAAAAGTGCAACGTCCCGGCGTGCAGGAGAAAGTGCGCACCGACCTGAGCTTGCTGCGCGAACTAGTGCGCCTCACGGCCGGCTTCCTGCGCAAACAGGGCCTCAGCAACCCACAGGACATCGTGGATGCCTTCGAGCGCAGCATGACCAAGGAACTGGACTACACGTCTGAGGCCCGGAGCATGGACCAGTTTCGTAAGCTCTACGCTGACTACGAGACGTTTTATGTGCCCAAGCCTTACCGCGAGTTCTCCACTAGCAAGATTCTGGTTATTGAGTTTGTGAGCGGCTGCAAAATATCCAACAAACCGCAACTACTGGAGTGGGGCCTCGACCCGGCCAAAGTGGCCGAAACGGGCATGGATATCTACCTGACCCAGATTTTTGAATTTGGCGTTTTCCACGCCGATCCGCACCCTGGTAACGTGCTGGTGCGGCCTGACGGCACCATCGTGCTTATCGACTTTGGGATGGTGGGCAAGCTCACCAAGCAGCAGAAATACGCTTTTGCTGGTGTGTTTATCGGAATGGCGCGGCAGGATGCACGCAGTATGGCGCTTAACTTCCGCCGCCTCGCGCTCCACGCCGAAATTCCGGATATGCGCCGCTTCGAAGCCGACCTCAACGAGCTAATTGAGGATTTCACGGTGCTCGATGTGAAGGAGATGAGCATGTCGGACCTCGCCGACCGCCTGCAAGTCATCATCTACGACTTCAAGCTGCAAGTGCCAGGAGCCGTTTTCCTAATTCTGCGGGCCCTAGTGATTTTGGAAGGCATCGGCAAGGTGCTGCACCCGTCGTTCAATACGTTTGAATTTGTGCGGCCTTACGGCGCTCGTATTATTGCCGAGCAGTACTCGCCCGAGAACCTAATGAGCGAGGCACAATACACTGGTATACAGCTCCTTTCGCTGCTGAGTACATTGCCTACGGATGTGCGGCAAATTATGCGCAAAATTTCCCGCGGAGATTTGCGCGTAAAAGTAGAATTGGGTGGTTATCAGCCGTTACTGCGCAAAGCCGATCAGCTGGTTAGCCGTACGATTATCACCCTGCTGGCCGTGGCGTTTTTGCTGTTTTCAGGCCTGAGTTTAATGGGGAGATATTCCCCCGAAATGGCCTACCACCGCGGCATTCCCATGCTGACGTGGTTTAGCCTGGGCGTGACAGGGTTTCTGTTGTTAGTATTGGTGATTATGGGGCTGCGGAAGCCGCGGGACTAAAAAGTAAAAACAGCCAAGCTTTTAATAGCTTGGCTGTTTTTACTAACGCAAGAATTTTGGTTTACTTCAACTGCATATCCTCAATAATCCGCGCAATTTTGTCCCCCAGCGCTTCGTAGCCTTGCTCGAATTTATCTACTGAATCAAGCGGCTGTTTTACGCTGAAATAGAACTTGATTTTTGGCTCGGTACCGGAGGGGCGCGCGGAAATTTTGCTGCCATCTTCGGTTAGGAACTGTAGCACGTTGGATGCCTCTAAACCAGTGCGCGTTTCCTGCCCGTTGCGTAGGTTACGGACAATGCCCGTGTGATAGTCGCGTATTTCCGCTACCGGTGAGCCAGCGATGGTGTGCGGCGGCTGAGCGCGCAAGTCGCGCATCATTTCCTGAATTTCTTCGGCACCGCGCTGGCCTTTTTTGGTGAGCGAAATGAGGTCTTCGCGGTAGAGACCGTAGGTAGCGTACATCTGCACCATTTCCTCGTAGAGGGTGCGGCCGTTGTCTTTGGCGACGGCGGCCATTTCGGCCAGCATCGCACAGGCCGATACCGCATCTTTATCGCGCACAAAGTCGCCGATCATGTAGCCGTAGCTTTCCTCGCCACCACCGATGTAGGTTTCCTTGCCTTCCAGGTCGCGAATGAGGCCGGCAATGTACTTAAAGCCCGTCAGCGTCTGGTACGACTTTACGCCGTGTGCATTGGCAATATCGCCCAGCACTTCGCTGGTAACGATGGTATACACAATGAAATCCTGCGGCGTCATTTTCTCCGCCTTTTGGCGCGCCGACAGCAGATAATACGTCAGGAGGGCGGCGGTTTGATTGCCATTTACCAGTACCCATTCACCTTTGGTATTTTTTACACCAATGCCTACACGGTCCGCGTCGGGGTCGGTGGCAATAACAAGGTCGGCGTCGAGCTGGCGAGCTTGGTCGAGGGCCATTTGCATAGCTACTTTTTCCTCGGGGTTAGGCGACTGCACGGTGGGGAAATTCCCATCGGGGGTAGCTTGCGCCTCTACGATGCTGATATTGGTAAAGCCGAAGCGCTCCAATGCTTTTGGCACCAGTGTAATACCAGTACCGTGCAAGGGCGTGTACACAATTTTCAGATCGTGCTGACGCTTAATAGCTTCAGGATTGATGCTAAGCTTTTGGACTTCGCTCAAATATGCGTCGTCCAGCTCCGCCCCAATCATATGAATACGCGACTCAACGGCCTTGAACTTTACCGCATCCACACTCTGAATCTGATTCACCTCGTGGATAATATTCGTATCGTGGGGGGCTACTACCTGGGCACCGTCGTTCCAGTACACTTTGTAGCCGTTGTACTCTTTGGGGTTGTGCGAAGCTGTGATAACCACACCGCTTTGGCAACCCAGATGACGGATAGTGAACGAGAGCTCCGGCGTGGGGCGTAGGGCTTCAAACAAGTAAACCGTGATGCCATTAGCAGAAAAAATACCGGCAGCAATGCGGGCGAACTCGGAGCTGTTGTTGCGCGAATCGTGGGCCACAGCCACCTTTATTTCCTGACTTGGAAATGAATCCAGTAAGTAATTGCACAGTCCTTGGGTAGCCATGCCCAGGGTGTAGCGGTTCATGCGGTTGGAGCCCGTACCCATCACGCCGCGCAGGCCGCCTGTCCCAAATTCCAGGTCGCGGTAGAAGGCATCATTTAGCGCTTCTTCCTGATTGCTGTCTAGCAACTGTTGGATGTCGGCTTGGGTTTGGGCGTCGTAGTTGCCTTTGAGCCAGGTGTTTATTTTCTGCTGAACGTCGGAGGTTATGGCCATTGGGTAAGAAAGTAGTTGACGGTTTGGCTGAAGAACGAGTGTAAAGAAAAGAGGTTTGATGGAAGCAGCCTTATAAAATAAGGTCATGCCAAGTAATAGCGCCGCATCTGGCGTGCTGATGTTGTTAAAGTAGTGAGTTACTCTTACAACATCAGCACGCCAGATGCGGCGCTATTACTTGGCATGACCTTCTAATATTCGTGAGCTTCAGCTAGCTATGTGCTATAAGTTGCCGCGCAGCGCCTGCTCGCGCTCAATGGATTCAAACAACGCCTTGAAGTTGCCTTTACCAAAGCTCTTAGCGCCTTTACGCTGGATGATTTCATAGAATACCGTAGGGCGGTCCTCAACCGGCTTGGTGAAGATTTGCAGTAAGTAGCCTTCCTCGTCGCGGTCTACTAGAATGTTCAGATCCTTCAAGGTCTGTAGATCCTCATCAATGCTGCCGATGCGGTCTAGCAAATCGTCGTAGTACACGGCTGGCACGGTTAGGAACTCCACGCCGCGGCGACGCAATTCCGTGACAGTATGACGAATATCCTTGGTAGCAATGGCGATGTGCTGCACGCCGGGCGAATGATAAAAGTCGAGGTACTCTTCAATCTGTGACTTTTTCTTGCCCTCAGCCGGCTCGTTAATAGGGAATTTGACGTAGCCGTTGCCGTTGCTCACCACCTTGCTCATCAGGGCTGAGTACTCAGTAGAAATGTCCTCGTCGTCGAAGGTGAGCAGGAGTTTGAAGCCCATCACATCCTCGTAGAATTTCACCCACTGGTTCATCTCGCCCCAGCCTACGTTGCCTACGCAATGGTCAACATGCAACAGGCCCACAGGAGTAGGTTGCGGAATCAGACTGGTTTTGGGTATGAAGCCCGGCATAAATGCCCCCCGGTAGTTGCGGCGTTCTACAAACGTGTGAATGGTTTCGCCATAGGTGCAAATGCCCGAGAGCGTTACTTCGCCGTGCTCGTCGCTGATGGTGTAAGGCTCAAAAGCGGCCTTTGCGCCACGCCTAGTGGTTTCTTCGAAGGATTTGCGGGCGTCATCCACCCACAGCGCCATCACCTTTACACCGTCGCCGTGCTTGCGCACATGTTCCGAAATATCAGAGTCGGGGAGGAGGGAGGTGGTAAGTACCAAGCGGATTTTGCCTTGCTGCAATACGTAGCTGGCGCGGTCACGCAGGCCGGTTTCGGGGCCGGCGTAGGCTACCAGTTCGTAGCCAAAAGCTGCCTGATAATAATAAGCAGACTGCTTAGCGTTGCCGACATAAAATTCGACGTAGTCGGTACCGTTCAGGGGAAGGAAGTCGTGGGCGGGGTGGGCTTGCACGGCCGGCGAGGTCATCGTCTGCATAGCGGATGGGGTGGAAATCGGGTGAGAAAAATATTAGTTTGGTAAAAATAGGGTTTTAGCCTAAATCGTTCGGGCGAACAAGCCAGTCCGATGCGCTGGGGGGCAAAATTCCCCGGCGTCTGACCCGAAACAGAATTGCCGAATCCTACGCACCTTTGTACTACACTTATGCACGAGTAGCTATGAATAAAGAGGAATTAAATAAAGCCCTGGTCGCGTTGATCGAAAAGAAGCAGGAACTGCACAAACTGCCTTACAACCACGACAGCTACGACGACATCGAGGAGGAACTGCACGACCTGGAGGATGACTTCAACGAGGAGTACGGCGCTTACCTGGAAGAAGTGCTGGAAAAAGTACACCAGCAGCTCTGCCCCGATACCGACGTGCTGCTGCCCACTGCCTATCTGCCCAACGACGTAGGCGGCGACACCGGCTACGAGCCTTCGCATAAGGAAGGCGTCTGGGTCGATTCGGACGAGTTTCCCGGCAAAGAAGCCCGCCTCGTGCTTGTGCCCAATCCTACCCGCCTGATTCTATCGGTAGGCAAAAAGGTGCGCAAAGAAGTGTGGCAAGCGTAAGTACGTTGCCATTTTCGTAACAAGCGCTTTCTCGCTGATGCTCTCGAAGAACCTCTCCTGCAATGGTAGCTACTGTTGTGAGAGAGGTTCTTTACGTTGTGCTGGGGGGCAAATTCTTCCTGTTTTCTGCCATGATTTATCGCATCGCTGAGCTTGCCGATTGGCAAACAGCCCAGCAAACCGGCTTTTTCGCCAGCGCCGACCTATCGGCGGAGGGCTTTATTCACGCCTCCGAACTGTATCAGGTAGAAGCCACGGCTAACCGTTACTACGCCGGCCGCTCCGATATTCTGCTCTTGGAACTAGATGAATCCGAGCTGTGGGTAGCCGCCGTACCCGTAAAGCGGGAATACGCCGAAGCCCGCAACGACTATTTTCCTCACATTTTTGCGCCTATTCCGCTCGCCGCTATTGCCCGTGCTTTGCCATTCCAACTTGGTTCTAATAACCAGCACGAGTTGCCGCCGGAGTTAGAAGATGAAGCTTGATATGTAAAGAAAAAAAGCCCCCCCAGAAGTACTTCTGGGGGGGCTTTTTTCTGCTATTTGTTGGACGTTACATAAAGTCGGCCAGCTCTAGCCACCGCTCGCCTTTGCTGTCGAGGGCAGCATCGGTGCGCTTCAGTTCGGCGGCCCAATCAGCCAGGTCTTTATGGGAACCGGTGCCAGCATTGAGCTTTTCAATAAGCTGCTGCTTCACTTCTTCGAGCTTCTCAATTTCCTTCTCCAAGGTCTCGTACTCCTTTTTCTCCGCGAAAGTGGCCTTGCGTTTTGGTGCCTCAGTGGAGGCAACCGCTACTGCTTTCACTGGAGCGGCTGAAGGCGCCACGCCCGCAGCGGCTTTGGCCGTTTTGGCTTGCTCTTTCGCGTACTCTTCGGCGTTGTTTTCCTTCTGCCACTCGCGGTAGTCGGTGTAATTGCCGGGAAAGTGGCGAATTTGCCCCCCGGGCTCCAATACAAACACGTGCTCTACCAGCGCATCCATAAAGTAGCGGTCGTGGGAAACGATGAGCAGGCAGCCGCCAAAATTCAGGAGGAAATCCTCCAGAATATTGAGCGTGATGATGTCCAGATCGTTCGTCGGCTCGTCAAGAATCAGGAAGTTAGGGTTCTTAATGAGCACGCGCAGCAGTTGCAAACGGCGCTTTTCGCCTCCTGAGAGCTTGCTGACCAGCGTGTACTGCTGGGCTGGCGGGAACTGGAAGTGCTGCAAAAACTGCGACGCTGTAACAACCTCACCGTTGGCCATTTCCACCACTTCGGCCACCTCCTTTACAATGTCAATGACGCGCTGCGTAGGATCAAATTCCAGCTCTGTTTGAGTGTAGTAACCGAAAACGGTGGTTTGTCCCTTGTCGATGGTACCACTATCCGGCTCCTGGCGGCCCGTGAGCATGTTGAGCAGCGTTGACTTACCGGCGCCATTCGGCCCAATAAGGCCAATACGGTCCTTTTTCTTGAACACGTAGCTGAAGTCATCGAGCACCACTTTGTCGCCAAACTGCTTGTGCAAGTGCTCCACCTCAATGATTTTGCCTCCCTGACGCGTGGTTTTCACCGACAGTTCCAACTGTGGACCGCTGATCTTGGTCTTGGCCTTTTCCTGGGTTTCGTAAAAGGCATCAATGCGCGCCTTTTGCTTGGTGCCACGGGCTTGGGGCTGCCTACGCATCCAATCGAGTTCCTTGCGCAGCAGATTACGGGCTTTTTCTACTTCGGCTACTTCAATCTGCTCGCGCTCAGCTTTCTTCTCTACAAAGTAGGAATAATTGCCCTGGTAGCGGTGCACGCGGCCTTGGTCCAGTTCCACGATTTCATTGGCTACTTTATCCAAGAAATAGCGGTCGTGGGTTACCATTAATAAGGTGAGATTGGGCGAAGCCAACCGATTTTCGAGCCACTCAATCGTGTCGAGGTCCAGATGGTTGGTAGGCTCGTCAAGAATAAGCACTTCCGGCTCTTCAATCAGAACGCGCGCCAGCGCTACACGCTTACGCTGACCACCTGATAATTTACTCACCGGACGCTCCAGCAAATCGCCTAGAATGCCTAAACGACCCAGTATTTGCTTCACTTGTGACTCGTAGTCCCAGGCGTTGAGCGCATCCATTCGCTCCATTACGCGCTGCAAATCGTCAGATTTGTGCGCAGGGTCATTTACTACGTGCTCATAGTCGCGGATAGCAGCTAGCGTATCGTTCTGACTGGCAAAAATGGTTTGCTCAACGGTCAGAGCTTCATCAAAAATGGGCTGCTGACCCAAAAAAGCCACCCGGATGTCCTTGCGCACGCTCACTGAGCCTGTGTCGCCGGGCTCCAAACCGGCCAGAATACGAAGCAGAGTCGTTTTGCCCGACCCGTTGATGCCGACTAGTGCTACCCGCTGACCTTGGCTCAGGCCAAAGGAAAGGTCGCGGAACAGCCAGCGGTCGGCGTAATTTTTAGAGATATTCTCAGCTGATAACAGATTCATGCCGCAAAGGTAGGCAAGGCATTCCAGCTAGGAAGCAGAAGTGTTAATTACGAGCTGTGTAATCAGCCCAGCAGGGCAGCTACGCTAAGATTTAGGCTGCTAATAATGCCGCTAAGTGGCTTTTTTTTCGGTTAACGCTTTCATATCGAGGCGCATATGATCAATAATCTGCTGTAGCAGCCTATTCACGGTTTCGATGCGGGGTTGCAGCGCATCCGGGTCAAAGTCGCCTTCCCACGAATCCAGTTGCTCTACTAAGGGCAACGCCTGCTGCACATGCAGATGATCGAGGCTGGGCTTAAGCTTATGAGTGGCGGCTTTCAGGAGCTTGGTGTCGTGAGTTTGTACTGCTAGCGCGAAGTCGCGCACTGCTTCTTCACAGCTCTCTATAAAGCTATCGAGCATAAGGGCCACGAAGTCGTTGTCGCCCTGGCCTACTTGGTGCAGCAAGTCAAGCTTATAGAGAGGAGTAGGGGAACTACTGGAATTAGCCAACTGGACAGGAGCAATTGGTGACAAAGTCGTATCGGAAGCAGCTGGACCTAGCACCCAATCGCCAATGAGTTTCAGCAATTCGTCTTCCCGAAACGGCTTCGCTAAGTAATCATCCATACCCGCAGCCAAGCATTTTTCCCGCTCGCCCTTAATGGCATTTGCCGTAAGCGCGATAATTGGCGTTTTTAAGTGCAGTTGCTCGCGCAATATAGTCGTAGCTTCCAAGCCGTTCATGACGGGCATTTGCATATCCATCAAAACCAAGTCGAAGCGCCGGTTCTGCAATAGCTCCACTGCCAACGCGCCATTCACCGCCTCTACCACATGAATATGAGCATTGTTGAGCAAGGCCTTCGCAATCTGCCGGTTGAACTTGTTATCCTCCACCAGCAAAACTTCCTTCCCGCGTAGCCTTTCGCGCAGGCTTTGGTCGATAGCTTCCTTGCGAGGCAAATCACTTTCACTGCCTACCTGCAACAGCAGAGAAAAGGAGCTAATGGTACCATGATGCTTCTTGCTCTCGATTTGCAATTCACCGCCCATCAGGTTCACCAGACTCTTACTGATGCTGAGCCCGAGGCCAGTGCCGCCAAATTTGCGCGTCACTGAGGGGTCTTCCTGACTAAACTCTTTAAAGATGTGGCGCAGGTACGTGGGGTCGATGCCAATACCAGTGTCAGCCACTGAAAACTTAATTTCCACAACCTCATCAACCTGCCGAATTAGGTCACACGATATCGTAACGCTGCCTTTCTCCGTGAACTTGATGGCATTCCCGGCCAGATTCAGTAGTATTTGGGTGATGCGGTAAGGGTCGCCGAGCAGCACCGGCGGCAGCTGTGGCGATACCTTCGTTTCAAAGAACAAGCTTTTCTCTTCCGCCTTGTAATGCAGCGTTTGCTCAATCTGAGCCATAAACTGATTGGCATTGAAGCCAATCTGCTCGACTTGCAGCTGGCCGGCTTCAATCTTCGATAGGTCCAGAATATCGTTGATGATAACTAGCAGGTTTTCGCCCGATATAGTAATAGCGCGCAAGTACTCGTCCTGTTCTGGGGCGAGCGGAGTTTTGGCAAGAAGCTGCGCCATGCCCAGAATGGCGTTCATCGGCGTCCGAATCTCGTGGCTCATATTAGCCAGAAACAGCTCCTTCGCTTTCGACGAGTCCTCAGCTTGCTCCTTTGCTTTCCGCAGCTTTTGCTCCAGCGTTTTTTGGTGGGTGATATCTAGTGTAATATGAATGGAGCCAATGGCTTGACGGTCATCATCATACACTGGCGCACGGCTTACTAACAGCCACTTAGGATAACCATCTTTGCCTATCACCATGCGCTCGTAAGCATCCAAATCATCCTGCGCAGTGGCCAAGTCCTCCTGTGTCAGCAGCGGATGCAAGAGTTGCTGTTCCAGAATTTCGTCACTGGAGAAACCGAGCATATCACAGAAAGCCTGATTGATATACAGCACCTGCTCCGTTAAATCAGTCTCAATAAGGCCCAGATTCATCCGCTCGATGATGCGCCGGTACTTCTCTTCGCGCCGCTTCAGAATATCCTCCGCGTTTTTCTGTTCCGTAACGTCCTGAAACTTCCACAGGTAGCCGAGCGAGGCATTGCGACTGAAGATGGGAATAAAGTCGCGCTGAAATACTTTGCCATTTCTGCGCGGAAGTAGCTCACCAATTACGGCCTGCTGCTCCAGAACGCGACCATCAGAGCCCTCCAGCCAACCCAGCTCTGTCGGCAGTTGGCCCGCCGCCAACAGCGCTGCCGTTTCTACGCCGACCAATTGCTCCGGTAACACCTGAGTGTTCAACATGCGGCAGAAAGCCTCGTTTACTAACACTATATGGCGGTTTTCATCCTCTATTAAAATACCTTCCTGGAAGTTGGCAATAGTAGTCGACAAGCGATGCGTGGAGGCTTCAATAGCAAGATTCGCTTGCTTAATGGCTGAAATATCCGTGTGTACGCCGGTCATAATGAGCGGGGCGCCATTGGCGTCACGCTTGGTTATGAGGCCGCGGGTCAGCACCCACTTGTATTCCCCATTCTTGCACAGCAGTCGGCGTTCAACAGAATAGATGGGTAGATCGCCGCGTAAGTAGGCGTCGGAGGCCTGCATACTAGCCACATGGTCGTCGGGATGAACGTGGTTCTGCCAGGCGTGAAAGCCCGTTGGAAAGTCCTCATTCGGGTAGCCAAGCATCGTGCGGTATGCATTGGAGAAGTACTCGTCGCCCGTTTGGTAGTTAAACTCCCACGCGCCGTCGCCAAACCGCTCGATGGCTAAGTGCCACCGCTGTTCGCTATCCTGCACGGCTTCTTCAGCCTTTTTCAGGGGGCTAATATCCTGTATAATACCACTGTATAGTACACCCTCAGCATCGGTGGCCGTAGGTTGGTAATTAGCTTGAATCCAACGCAATGGCTGGCCCTGCACCAGCAGGCGACCCTCAAACGAGGCCGGTTCGGCGCTGGGAAGCCGCTTCAAGAATGTAACCCACGCAGTTAGGTCATCGGGGTGAATGATTTCTCCAAGCTGCTCTAAGTTGGCTGGTTCGATCCCAAGTATTGTCGAGGCATTATCACTCAGATAGGTAAGCTGCGAGGTGCCATCGTACTTATTACGCCACTGAAAAAGCGCGCCCGGAACCTGCTCTAATAAGTGGCGCTGCTGCGTTTGGTAAGCTTGGGTTGCTGCCTGTTCAGCTTTCCAATTGTTGATATCTTCTAGCAGTACAAAAAAGCGCGTCGGCTCGTGCGGCTCAGACATCGTGCCCGGCTGCAACTTGGCGCGCAACCAACGAGTGCTACCATCGGAGGCCGTTGCTTGGCCTTCATAATGCAAAGCATTCTGAGCGTTCAGTGGAGCTGTGGGGGGCAAATGTGGTACTGTATCAGTGGGCTCGGGGGGCAAAATTTGCCACAGGCTCTGCCCTGATAGCGTACTGGTCGCTTTACCAAAAAGTGCAGAAAAGCTCTCATTTACCCACAGCAAGTTGCCTTCGTCATCGATGATAGCCACGGCCGCAAATGCTTGTTGAATCAGTAGTAGCGCCTGCTTCAGCTGATCTAATACACCAGCAGGTTGTGTGGTCTCTTCAAGCGGTTGGCTGGATGTCACCCGCGCTGGTATCGAGGACGTGTGAACACCACTTTGCTTCATAGCATTAACAGCACGTTTGTCTTCTTTTTATAGATAAAGCCTTGATTCACTTCTTGGTAATTCACCAAAACTGCGGCATCAAAGGCCAATTTATCTCAACAATATACAGGGAAAAGAAGAAATATTGGGTTCTTACTCATTGTCAAATGAGCGTATCTGCTTATCCTGCAAGCAAGTCAAAAGGTAGATTTAATGTGTCGTAAGCCCGACAGTAGACTATATGGTGGCTTGCCGCTCGGCCACTCTATATATGTATGGCTTATGGGAAAGCCTAGATTACCCGCACGCGGTCTACATGCAACTCGTCGCGCAGGATTTCGAGGCCTTTGTAGGCAAGCGGGCGGCCGGTATTGGTTGTTAGCTCGCCACCGTCGCGGTACAGGTGAGCTACGTCGAGCACGAGCTGCGTGTATTTCAGCTCACCCAACTCAATAGCCACCGGCCGGCCTCGGCTAAGATCGAAGGCGGCAAGGGCATGGTCAATTTCATCCAAAATCTTACTCATGGAAAAGGAGAGCTTGAGCGAGAGAGGTGCCAAGATAGGAGATTACTAAAAAATACGTCTTTCCTAAGACCTCGAATTGCCAGTGAGGTTGCCTAAAGCCCGTACCTTCGCCTCTATGGCATCTTCTTCTGCTTCCGCCGATTTGCGGACACGGCCCATTGGAATGTTCGATAGTGGTATCGGCGGACTTACCGTAGCCCGCGCCGTCAGCCGCCTCTTGCCCCACGAACAGCTTATCTACTTTGGCGACACGGCTCACCTGCCCTACGGCGACAAAAGTACGGCGGCTATTCAGGCTTACTCAGTCAAAATATGCGACTTACTGCTCAAGCAGCATTGTAAAGTTATTATGATTGCCTGCAACTCAGCTTCGGCAGCGGCCTACGAGCTGGTGCGGGAATATGTGGGCTCTAAAGCGCGGGTACTCAACGTGATTGACCCGATTGTAGCGCATGTGGGCAAAGCATATGCTGGCCGCGACGTGGGGCTTATTGGCACCAAGCAAACCGTTAATTCCAACGTGTACAAAAAAAAGCTGGATGACCTCGATGCCGGCGTGCAGCTACACTCTTTGGCCACGCCGTTGCTAGCCCCGATGATTGAGGAGGGCTTTTTTAATAATAGTGTCAGCGACAATATTATCCAGAACTACCTCACCAATCCGGCCCTTGACAATATTGAGGCATTGGTGCTGGCCTGCACGCATTATCCGATGATCAAGGAGCAAATTGCCCGTTTCTACGAAGGCAAAGTAGAAGTATTGGATGCTTCCGATGCGGTAGCCACTCACGCGCAGGCGTATCTGGAAGAGCACAATCTGGCTGCACAGCCCGCAAAAAAGCCCCCCACGCACCAATTTTACGTTTCTGACTTCACCCAGTCTTTCGAGGAAAGCACCCGTATCTTCTTTGGCCAAGAGGTTCATCTGGAGCACTATCCGCTCTGGGAGTAGTCTATATACAGGGCCTCAGTGGGCTATTTTACATGAATTTGGACCCATCTAGTAGCCAATTAATAAGCGAAAGTGGATTCGACCTTTTTCAGCGCTATTCACGTTTAGGAAATCAGATTATTTGCCTTTCATGAGGCCCGCAACGTCTCAGACATACGCATCAAGGAGTTAAAAACCATGAAAAAGACCTATCACCGTCTCGGCGACTGGCGCCGCAATACATTACTGGTAGCGGCTGCCGCTACGTTGGGCTTGTCGGTGCTGCCGGCTTGCTCGGACAATAGCGGCTCCGAAACCAGTCAGGAACAGTGGAGTGGGGGCGAAACCTATTCGCAAGGTGTTATCACAGAAATGACCGAGGTGCAGCCTGGCGAGTGGAAAGTAACCGCTGAGCGCCCTGCTGGTAAAGAGGAAGTAGCTGCCATTCTGAAGCACTTCGATGGCAAGGTAGATACGCTGCAGGGACAAGCTTTGCAGAAGCAAATGCAGGACTACAGCCAGCAGCATCCCGAAAACCGGGTGGCCGGCACCGGCATGATGGATATTTTGATGTGGAGTGGCATCGGCTACATGGCCGGCCGTTTCCTGACTCCTAATCGAGGGGCATATGCCAACCCGGGCCTGCTGCAGCAGAATGCCGGCTGGCGCCAGAATGTAGCGCGGGAGCAACAACAGGGCCGTGGCTTCTTCGGGCGTGGTTTTACTGGCAGTCGCACTTCTGGCGCGGGCATTCGTCCGAGTACCTCGGTAAACCGGTCGGGGGTGCGTAGTACGGCACCGCGGGCCGGACGTAGCAGTGGCTTCTCGAATCGGGGAGGTAGCAGCTTCGGCGGCTAAATAAAAAAGCGTGTTCATCTTATAATTTGCCCCCCAGCGCCTTGTACAGGGAGTTGGGGGGCAAATAGTATACAGTTACCAACCTATGATAAAGCTGTTACCTCTGACCGGTGATATTGCGCCAGCCGTGCGTGGCTTAGGCTGGGAATGGGCCATTGAGGAAGCCTGCGCGGCTTACGTTGCGCGCGAAGCCGTTGTATTGACTGAGGCCGAGGCCGACACCTTGCTTCAGGCTGCCGATACGCTCTACGAAATGCTCGTGGCCTCTATCCCTGATCCAATTCCGGATGATCTTCTTCAATTACTGGCTATTCCTCCAAACCTCTGGGCAGCGGTACGCCATTCCTGGAACGATGAGCGACACTGGCACATATATGGTCGGTTTGACCTCGCTGCCACGCCTGTTGGGCCTAAGCTACTTGAGTTTAACGCCGACACGGCAACCAGTCTTCCTGAAACAGCCGTGGTGCAATGGGCTAGCTTGGTAGCCTCGGGCACCTCCGACGAAAGCCGGCAAGCCAATGGGCTGTTTGAAGGGTTGAGCGCACAATTTAGCCAGTGGCTTGACCTCAATCCAGATCTAGAACCCAGCTTATTAATAGTGTATTTGCCCGGTAGCCCAGAAGATGAAGCCAACTGTACTGTGTTGGCTGAAGCTGCTCGCGAGGCTGGTTTCGAGCAGGTAGAGCTATGCCCGGTAGATAGCATGCAGGTGTCGGTGGCAGGAGAGGAGCGAGGCGTATGGGCCCCAATTGAAGGGGGGCAATGGCAACGCTTTGGTTTCCTGTTTAAGCTGGTACCATGGGAAATCCTGGCTCAGGAAGAGCCCGCACTTACCGCTGACTTAAGCGATTTACTGTTAAGTCGCGACGTAATTATCGCTAATCCGGCGTATGCTCTTTTGTTTCAGAGTAAGGGCATTCTAGCGTGGCTCTGGCAAGTATACCCACACCACCCACTGCTGCTAGAGGCAGCCTTGCAGGATTTGCCGGGCCATAGCGTGCGCAAACCGCTTTTCGGACGTGAAGGCCAGAATATAGCGGAGATGCAAAATGGGCAGGTGACTCACGAAGTCCCGGGCGAATTTGTCCCCCAGCCCCAAGTGCGTCAGCGTTGGGCAGAATTGCCTGCTGACGGGGAACACCGTCTTTACCAGGCAGGCGTATTCTGGGCAGGTGAAGCGTGCGCATTGGGCCTCCGTCGTGACAAAGCTTTTATAACCAATCTGTCGGAGTTCGTGCCCCATATTTTAGCGTAGAGTACTATTCCAGAGAATAAGTAGAGTAATTATATATAAGTTGGGGAAACCTCATTTATAGCCAAAGAGCGAAGGTTATTTATCAAAACACCCAGCTTAGATCGCTACTCTCATATATGAGAGTAGCGATCTAAGCTGGGTGTTTCATTATCAAAAATAATACTGGACTGGGTGAAATGAGGTATGCTAATTGTAGGGGGAAAGCTCAAAAGTTGGTTTGGATATTACTGAGAATCAGATTTATGGCTTATCTGGAAAATAATTGTACTCCTGCAGTTTTTTTGAGATAACTAGTACGTGAATTAGATTCAATGAATATAAAAATAGACTTTATTTAGAGTCCTAAAACGCCTTTTACAAGTCTCATCTCTTTCTCTATAAACTTTCTTTCTCACGCTTATGAAAAACACTTACGTAAGTACCATATCCCGAACATTACGACCTCGAATTTGGACTCTTCTATTAATTTTAGTGGCCTTGCCGATACTTGGATGGGCGCAGGATAGTAAAATTATAGTCAATCCAAATTTCACAAACTTCAGGTCAGTACCTGTAAATACACCCTCAACTGCAGCCAAAATTCAAGTTGACGCAGAAGATTTAGGAACTACTCCTATTACTGTTTCGGTGAGGGATTTTGATGGGACATATGAGATTAGTCTTAACAATAGGGATTTCATTTCTGGCCCACTGACTTTAAACCTCAAAACCGCTAAAAATGGCTCATTTAACGACGCTGTTTATATCAGGTTTTTTCCAAAAGAAGGAGGAACGGTAACTGACTATGTGGATTTTGACAGTGAGGGTGAGCATGCCGAAGTTCTTGTTACAGGTACCGGAGTAGCACCTACGATTACGCCTGCTGCTACTAACATCTTCTTTGAGAATGTTACAGTTAATACCTCTTCTACTAAGTCGTTATCCATTTCATACAGAAATACGCAGGGTAATCTCACGTTGAATGTACCTTCTGGTTCAAACTTCCTGTTGAGCTACGCTGGCGGAACCCCTGCTAGCACGGTAATTATTCCCACCACCTCATCTGCTACTTTAGTTAGTCGTTCGGTTGACGTTATTTTTACGCCAACAGCAACTGTTAGCTATAGCTCTACACTACAAATTACCAGCCCTAACGCTACGACGCAGGTAGTGACATTAAATGGAGCAGGTGTACCTCAACCTATTTTGACGGTAAGTGCTACGACTCTCCCAGACTTCGGTGCTGTTGTAGTTGGTCAAACCTCTTTTACTCAGTCGTTCGAGGTTAAAGGTAGTTTCTTGCAATCACCAGTAACTATTACAACTCCCGCTAACGGTGCTTTCCAAATCCGGACAGGCAGCACTGCTTTCTCCACGGGCACTATTACTTTAAACCCATCTACTGCTGGATCGATAGATGCTACTATTGATGTGATTTTCGCACCAACTGCTACTGGTGCGATTAGTGGAATAATTGCTATCGCCTCTTCAGGTGTAGCTTCTGCTCAGGTTCAGGTTAGTGGTACCGGTACAGAAGTTGGCCAGCCTGCAATCGTGGCTTCACCTACTCTTCTAGATTTCGGTACAGTAAGCAGCAACGGTTCAGCTAATACCTTAACATTTACCTTAAGTGCCACTGGCCTCACAGAGGACCTCGTATTGACGCCTTCCTTTATTACGTCTGGTGGTGAAGAAATTCGCAATATTGAATTCCGTGATACTTCGGTACCAAGCTTGTTTCAAAATCGTCCGCTGACTATCAAGCAAGTAAACGGCAACATTCAAACTCGTACAATTGAGGTGAACTTAGCTGGAACAATAGCTGCTGGCAAATTTCGCGGCTCATTGGTTCTAAGCAGCTCAGGTAAGCAGACGGTTGTTGCAATTGAGGCAAACAGCACTGGTAACCAGTCAGTTATTGTGACTTCTCCTGGTGCGTTTTCGCAATTCACTACGGTTCCCAATGTACCTTCAGCGGTTCAGTCGTATCAACTGTCAGGACAAAACCTGTTACAGCCTATTACTGTAACTGCCCCGCTTCTCTTTCAAGTATCAAAGTTTGCTGATTTCAGTGACCTGACAGACTCGAAAGCAACTGGTAACTCAATCACTTTTGCTCCAAACAGAGGCAATGATCTTACACCAGCGGTCAATGTCTATGTACGTTTCTATCCTACTACTGCCACAACGGTTTCGGATGGCGTCAGAAACACAAGCGCTCCGGCCACTGGTACCAGCATTCCAGTATCTGCAACCAGCGTTCCGTCTATTCAAACGGCCGATGTTGCTCTTATTAAGCAGGTAGTAATCTATACTTCTAAGGATGCATCTACCCCGATCACTGTTCGGGCTTCACGAGTACAGCGCGATATTACTCTCTCAGTAGCGCAATCGCCCAACTCGTTTAACCCGAATAGAACTCCTCAATATCAACTGTCACTGGATGGCAAAACGTTTGGATCAACAGTAGTTTTGCGTCCCAATTTGGACCCAAATAGCGCAGCGGTCTATACCGTAAATCAGGCAGTGTATGTACGTTACAATCCTACTTATCTAGGCGTTGCAGATGCTGCATTGCAGTACCAAAGTGGTGACTTTGCAGTTCAAACAGCGCAGTCCTTTACTGCTAATGGTCTGATTACCGGTCAGTCGATTGCTACTGAGCCCGCTCAGATATTAGTAGCGGCACAACAGTCCATTACTCGTAGCGCTGATGGAAAATCAGCTACAGTAACCTTTAATCCAGTACCAGAGCGTAACGGCACTTCATCGTATGGTGAAGGCCGTCTGATTGTAGCGAGTGAGAATGGCACTTTAACTAACGCTCCGGCTAGCCAGCCTAATGATGGTGAGGGATATGAGACGGCTAATGGCGTGTATAACGGTCAGAATCAGGGAACAATCGCTCCAGGCTTCTACACAGTATTCGCGGGTACTGCTGTCCCAAGCACAACCATTACCGGTCTGGATCCTTACAAGACGTATTACTTCTACGTCTATGGATACAATAACATCGATCCTACGCAGAATATTAGCGTAACAGGAGCGGAGAATTATCTGACTCCTACTACTCCAACCACATTAGTAGGCATCGAGTCTGTTGGATTGCCTCCTATCATCCTACCAGTAGAACTAGTGTCATTCACGGCTAATCTGCAGAACAACAAGGTGAATTTGGGCTGGGTTACTGCCTCTGAGAAGAACAACAAAGGCTTTGAAATTCAGCGCAGTCAAGATGCCACATCGTTCACTACTATTCTGTTTAAGAATGGCAAGGGATCTACAAACAACAAGAGCACTTACGTCGCTGTCGATGAGCAGCCCTTGTCTGGTGTGTCTTACTATCGTCTCAAGCAGATCGATAATGATGGCAAGATCAGCTTATCAGGAATCGTTACTATTACTAACACCGAGTTAGCGGAGGTTACGATGTATCCTAACCCAACCCACGGCGTCCTGAACATCCGCTTGCCCTACACCAGCAAAGCAGAAGTGCAGGTAACTATAACTGATCTGAGCGGCCGTGTAGTGCGTACAGAGAAGTTGGCTGCCAACGGTGAAGTAAGCATGAACTCTTTAAACAACGGTACTTATTTGGTAACCGTGAATGATGGAGTGAAGAAGATTACTCGCAGAATCGTGAAGAACTAACACATAGTAAATAGCTAGTAAAAAGCCCCCCAGATTCTGGGGGGCTTTTTTTATTCAATCAACTGACTTGGCACGATTGAGGTAAGCGGCATCCTCACTTCACCCTTTATTCATATTCTCCCTCTTATTCAAAGTATGAGATTTTTTACCGTTGGCTTACGCCTACCACACGCCTTGTTCACAATTGGTACGTTACTTATCTGTTTTTTACTCGCGCCAACATCTTATGCAGCACCCTATACATGGGTAGGAACAGGCGGTAATAACAATTGGTCTAACGCCAATAACTGGGATCCGGCGCGCATTCCGGCTACGGATGATGTGCTAATTTTTGATGGCAGCAGAACAGCTACGGCTAACGTGTATGTCGACTTTGCTTCACCACAGATTATTAGTCAGTTACGATTCATTAACAACATAACAGCAGTGTTGACGGTGCAGCCTAACTCTGATATAACTGCAGCACCACCAGCCCGACAATTGTCGATGGCTACTGCTTTAACGGGGGCCAATTTTGAGATTGATGCCGGTAGCTCTGTGCAGGTAAAAAGCCCAGATGGAGTGAAGTCAACGGCTGGGATGGGCTTTTATCTGGGTACAGAAGGCACAGCTACTATTGCTGGTACCCTCATCTTCGGCAGCAGTAGTACAGCATCACTCACCAATGACCCACATCAGTTAATTTCTCAGAAGAAAGGATTTAACACTATCCATTTTGTCGCTGGCAGCACTTTCAGGGCCGACAAGACATTTACAGGTTTTCCTTTCAATGATAAATCAGAGTCTGGTGGCACCACTGTTTTCCGAAGTGGCTCGATATACGATCATCGCGGCGGGGGAGCGCCATTTGGCACAAGCCTTCCTACTGCCCCGGTTACTATTCTGGAAAAAGGCAATCGCTACATCTACTCAGTTACATCGACTGCAGCCGGACCACAATTACCTGGTCGCACTTACGGTTATATGGAATATAATCGCCCGACAACGGCCACCGGCATTGTTGGTGGCAGTGCCACCGTAAGTTCTACCGGTTTGCCTTTAGTAATTCTCGACGACTTAATTATTACAACAGGAAATGTTCGACTGAATCTTGCCAACATTGCTATTCAGGGCAATTTGATAATCAATGGTGGCACTTTAGCAAATACAGCTGGCGCATCTACTATAACTTTCAATGGCGCTAGTAATCAGCTTATAACAAGTGCGGCTGCCATACCGGTACCTGTTTCGTTTGGTAGCTTTATCACGGTTGTAATTGACAATGCTACTGGCGTGACATTACAAACACCGGTGCAGATATCCAAAGCCTTAACCCTTACCAATGGGGTTGTAAACACTTCCGCTGGAACGCTTACTTTATTGACTGGGGCCACTGTTGTAGGCCATGATAAGAGCTTTGTGAGCGGTCCGCTCACCAGAGTGGTGGCAGCAAGCGGCAACACTAGCTTAACATTTCCACTTGGTTTCGGGACGGCATTTCGCCCATTGACAATGAGCCTAAATCACAGTGATGGGGCAGAAGTGCGCTATACGGCTGAGCAGATAAAAGGGAAGCCAACCGCCCGGCTCTTTACCGGCGAAGTCAATAAAGTGTCGGCGGTACGTTACTTCAACGTGAGCAGCAATGCCACAACCAGCAACTTACTTAGTAGCAGTATTCAACTCAGCTATGGCGCCGATGATCAAGTAGATAATGCGGAAAAACTGCGTATCGTTAAATCTTCGCCTGATAATCAGAGTTGGGAAAATATTGGTGGAATGGGCAGTGCTATACCTACTGGTAGTATTACCTCCACAATCCCTTTTACCAGCCTCGGCACTTTTGTATTAGCCAGCACAGAAGTGAGTTCCACATCTGGAAGTAATCCACTTCCTGTTGAGCTTATCTCATTTTCAGCCGAACGCCGGGCGCAAGGCGTACTGCTGCGGTGGGCTACTGCCAGCGAAAAGAACAACGCCAGCTTTGACGTAGAACGTAGCGCTGACGGTCGCCTATTTGAAACTGTCGGCAAAGTAAAAGGGCAGGGGCAGAGTACCCAAAAGCAAGCGTACAGCCTCTTAGATACCGCGCCTTTCAGCAGTTCCACAGCCTATTACCGCTTGCGGCAGCTAGACTTCGATGGTGCAGCAACCTACTCGAACGTTGTAGTCGTGAAAGGACAGAGTAAGGAGGAGCTTTTTCCTAATCCTGCTCGTAACCAGCTCACCTTCCATCTGCCCTACAATGGGACGGCCGACTACCGGATTTTGTCTTCAACTGGACAGGCTTTGCAAAAAGGACAGTCTGCAAGTACCTTAACCACGCTCGATATATCAGGGCTGCCTGCTGGATTCTATTATCTGGAGATAGCGGCCGCAGAAGGACGGATAGTCCGCAAGTTTATCAAGCAGGCAGATTAGTCAGCATAGTGAGAAACTGTTAATTACAAAAAAGCCCCCCAGAACTAGTCTGGGGGGCTTTTTTATAGATAAGGGAATCTATACAGAGAAGCTTTCACCGCAACCGCAGGTGCGGGAAGCATTGGGATTATCGAAGTAGAAACCTTTGCCATTGAGACCGTCGGAAAAGTCGAGCTCAGTGCCGGCCAGATAAAGAAAGCTCTTCATGTCAACGACTACGCGCACACCCTTGTCTTCAAACTCCTGGTCCATGGGCTTGATTTCATTATCAAAATCAAGCTTATAGGAAAGACCCGAACAGCCACCACCTGCCACCGAAGCGCGCAGACGATACGTCTCGTCGAGCTGCGCGTCGCGCATCAGGTGCGTTACTTTTTCCTTTGCTTTATCAGATACAGTAATCATGGGAATTGCCAGTTACGAGTTGTAAGTTGTCAACTATGAAAAGCCTGCCTCTAAGTAAAGATGGGCTCTTCATACTAACATTCGCAACGGATTAATGGTGCGATTTAGCTTCTTCCAAGGCCGGCAAGCCATTCTTTACGCGGTAGTCATTGATGGCCGATTTGATGGCATCCTCAGCTAGTACCGAGCAGTGAATCTTTACGGGAGGAAGAGCAAGCTCTTCCACGATTTCCATGTTATCGATGCTCAGTGCTTCGTCAACAGTCTTGCCTTTCAGCCACTCAGTTGCTAGGGAAGAAGAAGCAATAGCCGAACCACAACCGAACGTCTTGAACTTGGCGTCGGTGATGGTGTTGGTAGCTTCGTCTACCTCAATTTGCAGGCGCATTACGTCGCCGCACTCAGGAGCGCCCACGAGACCGGTACCTACGTTCTTTTTGCTTTTGTCCAGCGTGCCCACGTTGCGGGGGTTGCTGTAATGATCTATTACTTTATCGGAGTAAGCCATTGTGGTAGAGTTGAGAAGTTAAAAGGGAGGTGTGAGACTAAAAATGGGCAATAGACAAAAGAGTCTCACAACTCGTGTCTCGGTACTCGGGGCTAAATCAATGCTCAGCCCACTCAATTTTGCTGAGGTCAACACCCTCCTTGAACATCTCCCACAGAGGCGACATTTCGCGGAGCTTGTTCACAGCCTCTTTCACGTGATTGATAGCGTAGTCGATCTGCTCGTCGGTGGTGAAGCGGCTCAACCCGAAACGGAGGGAAGAGTGCGCCAAGTCATCACTCAGACCTAATGCCTTTAATACGTAAGAAGGCTCCAAAGAGGCTGAAGTACAGGCAGAACCGGATGAAACGGCCAAATCTTTCACACCCATCATAAGGCCTTCACCTTCTACATAAGTGAAGGAAATATTGGTTACGTGCGGCAGGCGGTGCTCGCGGGAGCCATTTACGTAGCTTTCTTCAAGCTCCAGCAAAGAGTTCTCAAGCCGGTCGCGCATAGCAGAGAGGCGCTTAGCATCGCTGTCCATTTCTAAGCGAGCGAGCTCGCAAGCTTTACCTAAGCCTACGATACCAGGAACGTTAAGCGTACCCGAACGCATACCGCGCTCATGGCCACCACCATCCATCTGGGCAGTAACTTTTACCCGAGGGTTCTTACGACGTACGTATAGTGCACCTACGCCTTTCGGACCGTACATCTTATGGGCCGTAAATGCCATGATGTCGATACCATCGGCTTGAACGTCAACCGGGATTTTGCCAACAGCCTGGGTACCGTCGGTCATGAACAAAGCGCCGTGCTTATGGGCAATAGCGGCGATTTCACAAATTGGCTGAATGGTGCCAGTCTCGTTGTTGCCGTACATGATCGTCACCAGAATGGTCTGTGGCGTCATGGCAGCTTCCAGGTCGGCTAGGCTAATGAGGCCTTCGCGGTTAACCGGAAGATACGTCACTTTGCCCCCCAGCTTCTCAATATGCTTGCAGGTATCGAGCACGGCTTTGTGCTCAGTGGTAGCGGTGATGATGTGATTACCCTTCTGGGAATACATCTCAAACACGCCTTTGATACCTAAGTTGTCTGATTCGGTAGCGCCCGAGGTGAAGATAATCTCCTTAGGGTCGCTATTGATGAGTTGAGCAATCTGCTCGCGGGCATAATCCACGGCCTCTTCCGCTGCCCAGCCGAAAGGGTGGTTACGGGAGGCCGCGTTGCCAAATACCTCTGTGAGGTAAGGCATCATGGCTTCCAGTACACGCGGGTCGAGGGGCGTGGTGGCGTTGTTATCGAGGTAAATAGGTAGCTTGAGCATGGCTCGAATTTCAGTAAGTCAACGGAAAACCAATGAAAGTCCAAAGGTAACTCAGTGGAGAATCATTCGCATCTAGAACAGCAAAACAAACAAACTGGTTTTACTTTGCGCTCACAAAAGTAGAGATATTCTAAGTAAGCTTCTTCATCCGCATCGTTCGCCCCCTATGTTTACAAATCTGGAACACCTTGGCTTAGCCGTACACGACCTAGAAGCGGCTACTGCGCTGTACACTACTCTTTTAAACCAAGAGCCGTACAAAAAGGAACATGTAGCCAGCGAAGGTGTAGACACGGTTTTTTTTCGAGTGGGCGGCTCCAAGATTGAGTTATTGGCCGGTACCACGCCCGATAGCGCCATTACGCGCTATTTGAGTAAGAAAGGGGAGGGTATCCACCATGTGGCCTTTGAGGTAGCAGACATTCGGGCGACGATGGTGCGACTAAAAGAGCAGGGCTTCACGCTCCTGAATGAGGAGCCCAAGCGCGGCGCCGACAATAAACTAGTGTGCTTCGTGCATCCCAAAAGCGCGGCCGGCGTATTGGTAGAGTTGTGTCAGGAGATTGTCTGAGCAAGCAAAAAGTTATTCTTTCCTCCATTTACTACTTTCGTGGCCAATTTTCAACAAGAAGTAGAAGCCGCCGTCGAGGCGTTGCTCTTTCAGCAAATCATACTGTATCCTACCGATACAGTATGGGGAATCGGCTGCGATGCCGAAGTGCCACGTGCCGTAGAACGCCTCTACAAGTTAAAGGAGCGTCCCGAAGGCAAGCCCAGCATTGTGCTGGTTGCTGACCTGGATATGCTACGCCACTATACTGCTGAGGTTCCAGTTGGGTTGGAGCAAGCTATAGCAGAGCAAACCCGTCCTACTACGTATATCCTGCCAGCCAATCATCGGTTGGCCCCACAGCTATTGGGTCCGGATGGTACTATAGGTTTGCGTATTCCGCAGGATGAGTTTTGCCACAAACTAGTGCTCCGCCTCGGCCACGGCGTGGTTTCTACCTCAGCCAACAAAGCCGGCGAGCCTACGCCGGCTACCTACGCCACCGTTGATCCTAAACTGGTGCGTGCCGTTGACCATGTAGTAGGCTGGCGGCAGGAAGATGTAGCCAGCACCGCGCCCTCGCGTGTGGTTCGATTTGGAGCCAATGGACAGTTGGAAGTGATACGCGAATAGAAGCTCAGGCCACGAATTTGCCCCCCAGCCAAAGTGGGAGTGCTACCTTTGCGGCATAAAATGCCCCCCAGTACTCTTATGAATTTTCCCCAACTCCCTGACCTACCTATTTTCCGAGTTATTGCTGATGCCGCCGGTGAGTTGAATTTTCCGGCTTATGTGATTGGCGGTTACGTGCGCGATTTGGCTCTAAATCGTCCCAGCAAGGACATTGATGTAGTGTGCGTAGGCGATGGAATACAGCTGGCGCAGGCTGTTGGCAAAAAGCTGCCCGGCCGGCCCCGTGTAACGGTATTCAAAAACTTTGGCACGGCCATGCTGCCCACGTCCGAGGTAGAGATTGAGTTTGTAGGTGCCCGTAAGGAAAGTTACCGCAGCGAATCGCGTAAGCCGGAAGTGGCGGCGGGCACGTTGGAAGAGGACCTGGCGCGGCGTGATTTTACGATCAACGCCTTGGGGTTAAGTCTGAACCCCGAAAATTTTGGGACTTTGGTAGACCGTTACGACGGGATGGGCGACCTCAAGCGTAAAACTATCCGTACGCCCCTCGACCCGGATATAACCTTCTCCGACGACCCCTTGCGCATGTTGCGCGCCGTGCGTTTCGCCACGCAGCTCGACTTTGATATTGAGCCTGATACCTACGACGCAATTGCCCGCAACAAGGAGCGGATTCGCATTGTGTCGCAGGAGCGGATTACCGATGAGTTGAACAAGATAATATTAGCTCCCCAGCCTAGCTACGGCTTTAAGCTGTTGTTTCAGACAGGCTTATTGCAGCTGATTTTTCCAAAAATGGCCTTGCTGCAAGGCGTCGACAAAGTAGGTCAGCACGCGCACAAGGATAATTTCTACCACACCTTACAGGTGCTCGACAACGTGGTGGCAGCCGGCGGCGACTTGTGGTTGCGTTGGGCCGCTATTCTCCACGACATTGCCAAGCCCGCCACCAAGCGCTTTGATCCTAAAGTAGGCTGGACCTTTCATGGCCACGAAGACCGGGGTGCCCGCTGGGTTCCTCAGATATTCACCGAGCTGAAGCTGCCCCAGGGCGAAGAAATGCGCCAGGTACAAAAGCTGGTAAGGCTGCATCTGCGCCCCATTGCCTTGGTCAAAGAAACCGTAACCGACTCGGCCGTGCGCCGCCTGCTCTTCGAAGCCGGCGACGATATTGATCGGCTCATGCTGCTCTGCCGGGCCGATATTACGAGTAAAGACCACCAGCGGAAGGAGCGCTACCTGCGCAACTTTGGGGTAGTGGAGCAAAAGCTGAAAGAGGTAGAGGAAAAGGACCATCTGCGCAACTTCAAGCCCGTTATTACCGGCGAAGTCATCATGGAGACTTTCGCCCTCAAACCTTCCCGCGAGGTAGGCGAGCTGAAAGAAGCCATATTGGAGGCTATTCTGGACGGAAAAGTGCGGAATGAGCTGGAGGAGGCTTTTGCGCTGTTGCTGGAATTGGGGAAAGCCAAAGGATTAGTTCCGGTTCAGCCTTCGGCTCAGTAATAGTAGCCTAAACTGCGGCCAGGCGGATGCCCTCTACATAAGGGGTGGCCGCGAAAAACTGCTTGTCAAACTTCGAACTATCGAAAAAATAGGGCCGGTCGTATTGATAGAACATTTCTATTGATTCGCGCACCGGCTCTACAAACAATCCCACGGCGCGCATCAGCCATTTCGGCAAGCCGCTGATCTTAGGAGCGACGCCGTAGTGGGCTGCGGCTAACGAAGCAAATTGTCGGGCGGTAATAGCGGGTGCAGCGGTAGGTAAATGCCAGGTTTGGCCGTAGGCACTGGGCGTAACGCCGAGTGCAGCTGTGGCGCGGCCCGCGTCGGGGGTGAAGATGTAGGAGTGGGGCTGGTCAACGCTGCCGGGCCATTGTGCCGCTTTACCCTTTTTGAAATTGTCGAAAATAAGCGCGTTCGGAAGTGAGTTTTGTACACCGGGGCCGTAAAAATCGGGAGCGCGGGCAATTAGCGCCTCTACCCGCCCCGACTTCATCGCTTCCAGCACTTGGCGAGCAATGTGGGCACGAACCTCACCTTTCTTGCTTATGGGGTTGAAGGGTGTTTCTTCAGTCATTTTGCCCCCCACCAGCCCATACATATACACGTTGTCGAAGAACACCAGTTTACTTCCGTGATGCTCACAGGCATTTAGCACGTTGGTCATGATGCGGGGCCAGTCGTGCTGCCAAGTTTTGGTATTATAACGCAAGCCCGCTACCAGAAATACTACCGACGAGCCAGCTACAGCCTGCTTGGTTTGGGCAGCATCAGTAAGATCAGCGGGGTGCAGCTCATCAGCCGCGTTAACTTTCTGTGGCTGACGACTAACCAGACGCAGCGGCTCGCCCGTGAGCGTAGGTAAATGGTGCGCCACTTCCCGGGCAATCGTGCCGCCTGCGCCTAAGATAGTTTGCATAACGGAAGGCATTAGGAGAAAGAGAAGTAGCACGAAATTATGCTGTCAACTCGGCTATGTATACCGCTGCTAATGCAATAATTTATATATACCAACCCTATAAAACAAATGTGAGGAAGCCTCTACCCCCAGTTGCAGCTCGGTAGGTAGAAAGACTTCCTCAGGGTCCACCTTTCACTCACTTTTAGACCCTATACTTTGTTCACCGCAATAATAGATGGTGATTATGAAGGCAAGGTTGCCCGGTTGTCACGTTTTTGTTGCGTAAAACTAGCGGCTTGCCTGCACGATTGGTAAAAAAGGCCCCTGGTTAGAGGCTGGTGGGCTTTTTTACTCGTTAATGCGGGTGATGCGCGAGGCACCTACGTCGCTCACTTTCACGCTGCCGGGGTTGCCGCTATACTCAATCACGCTGGCACCTACGGCATCAGCACGAAGCGACTCTTCGATCCGCAGGCGAGCCTTGCTCATGCCAGCCAGATCAATATCGGCTGAACGGGCAGTGAAGTCAGCTGCCGCAAGTTCGCAGGCTCCGGCTCCGTCTACATCTAGCGTCTCAGCGCGCCCTTGCAGCGTAGTACGACAGGCACCAGCCAAATCAAGATTTAGGGTGCGATAGTCGCCATTCAACCGTAAGTGACTAGCCCCGGCTTGATCCACTTCGAGACTCGATTGATTTGAAAAGCCTGATACATCGGCGCGCACGGCTCCGGCTAAGTCCAGCTTATCCAGTGCAGGCATTTCAATAGTGATCAGTACCTTTCCGCGGTCGGTATCACGGCCCCAGTTGCCACCAAAAAGGGAGCGGTTGCGAGGACGTACTAACAGTTCATTGCCCTCGCGGTCTATTTTCAGATCACGCAGTTCCCGCTCTGGGCCAGCAGCCGTCACCCGATAGGTATTGCCTGAGCGAATGACTGTCCGGTAGGAACCCACCACGGTTACTTCACGAAAGCCATCTATATTATACGTCTCACGGCCCGAACCATAGTCATCGGCGTTAGTGGAGAAACTAGGCGCACCGCCGTAATCCAAGGATACGTTTGTGTCACCAGTTTCTTCGTCCTCGTTAATGTCGATGTTCATATCACCTTCCTCATCCACGTTTCCCTCCTCGTCCGTGGTTCTGTGCAGATCTTCCTCTGTGCAGTCCACGCACTCGAGTTCGTTACCTTTTAGGCGATAGAGATGTTGCTCTACATTCTCGGGCATATCGTTATCGACGAAGTTGTCGCTGCCGAGCCAGTGCGCAGCGCCTTGGCTCATGCGAATGGTCCGGTTGCGGGGCAATTTGAGCGTCACCTCTACTCCTTGGTCGCGGAAGCGAGCGTTTGGGCGGAAGGTAAAGTGGTCATCGAAGCGCAGGGTAGTGTCGTTTACCTGGCGCACATTATACGCTACACTGCTAATGGCCATCTGGCGGGCTTCTTCTTCAGTAGCGCCCTCAGCCCGGAACGTTTTATCAACGGATACGACTTGGTTGCTATCTACGGCGGCTATCTGCGCATTCACCCATTGGTCGTGGCCATTGTCGGTTCCCCGAATATCCAGATAGATGTTAGAAGCGCGCAGGGTTGGAAATGCCTGGTTCTGCGTTACGTCGGCTTCTTCCTGGAAATCATGACTAATACGGGTGGCACCTATGGCGGTACCCATTACACCTAGCAACCATAAGCCGAGCAACGTCAAGCCTACCGTACGGGTAAGGATAGAGCGGCGGAGTAATAAACCCAAACCACCTAGCAACAGTGCGAGAGCAGGAATGGCAGCGGTTAAGTAGAAGGCAAACATTGCCCATACAGGAACGCCATTGAGGAAAACGTGAGCCGGAATATCACCAGTCATGAAGCTATTCGTGGCTGGAATCATGCCCAGGCCAATACCTAAGGCTATAGTGAGGCCGAGCAGCATGGAGAAGCCGATAATGACTAGCAGGATGCCAGCAAACACCCGAATCAGGGAGCCTAGGAAGTTAACCAGCGGGCGGAGGTTGCGGGCTAGTTCTTCCAAAAAAGTTCCTACCTGGCGGCCGCTCCCTGCTACGCCGCCAGCTTCAAAAGCGTTGTTGCGCAGGCTATTGTCGATGCCTGAGAGCGTTACTGCGTCGCCGCGCATCCGCATCTTTTCAGATACGGTGCGGGCTTCGGGTATCACAATCCACAACAACAGGTAGAGCAACAGGCCAAAGCCAGTGAATAAGCTTAGCACAAACAGGATGCGGATCAGGGTGACATCGGCTTTGAAATAAGCGGCCAAACCGGACGATACGCCTCCAATTTTACCGGTATCCGTGTCGCGGAAGAGCTTCCGCTCGCCGGTTGTCTCACCGATGCCTACTGGGTCGGGTAGGTCGTTGCGCTTGGGCAGCACGGCCCACAGGATAACGTATGCCAGAATGGTGAAAGCAGGTAAGGCACCCACAAAGTCGCCGATGACAACTGAGAACAGAGAGGCAAGCGCTATCAGCCGGATCCAGACGGCATTAATACCGAAATAGTGAGCCAAGCCAGCGCACACACCAGCTATTTTCTTGTTGGCCACATCGCGGAAAAGACGACGGGGTTCGGCAGCGTCGGCAGAGGCGGTAGCGGAAGCCGCACCGGCACCAGCGCCAGTGGTATTGTAGGCGTATTCGGGGCGAGCGTAGGTGCCAGCAGCCGTGCCATTATTAACGGCGGAGGCTAACAACTCTTCGTCGTCCTCGGCGTCGTCGGCGGCTTGGAAATCGCGTACCCGGCCCATTTTGGCGGTCATGGCCTCCACATCCTCCAGCGAAATAATTTGCTTGGTAGGGGAGAGGCGAGCCACAAATAGCTCGGCGATGCGACTTTCAATGTCGGCCACGATTTCTTCGTGTCCGCGGTAGCCGCTGAAGTGGGCTTTTACCTCGGCCAGGTAGCGGCTGAGTACGTCGTAGCCATCTTCCTCGATGTGAAAGATGATGCCCTGGAGGTTGATACTGATGTTCTTTTTCATCTCAGTGCTGCAAGTCAGGAAAACTTCGAAAGAAAGGTGGAGGCGGCGTTACTGCTGCGCCGTAGCAGTGCCGTTCACATGCGGCTTTTGGCGAATGATGCGGATAGAGTCGGCGACCTCTTCCCAAGTCAAGCGCAGCTGGTGCAAAAACTCCAGACCAACGGAGGTTAGGGTGTAGTACTTGCGCGGTGGTCCTGACGTGGACTCCTTCCAAGTATAATCAAGTAGACCCGCATTTTTTAGTCGGGTCAGGAGCGGATACAGCGTGCCTTCCACTACGATCATGCGAGCGGAAGTTAGCTCTTCCAGCATATCGGAGGCGTAGACCTCGCCGCGGGCGATAATTTCCAGAATGCAGAATTCCAGGATGCCCTTCCGCATCTGCACTTGGGTGTTCTCTACTTTCATGGGCTTGAGGCAGATATCGGTGAAGAATGAGTCAAAGATAACAGAAGGTACTATGTAACGCAAGGTACTTGTCAAAAATATTTTTTGTGAAGTATTCTTGAGACGGGCTCTACAGTGGGAGGAAACGTGTGGAATGAATCAAAAAAGCCCCCCAGATGATTTCTGGGGGGCTTTTTTGATTCTCAATAAATTCTTTTTAGTAGCTGAAATAAAACTAAGTTGCTTCTACTAATGAATTAGGGGTAGGGGATGAGTCGAATTGAAATAATAATGCTTGGGTAAAAGCAGATACTAATGATAGGAGGCTGGGGAACGGAATGTTGCCCCCCACGCATTTCTCACTCCGCAAAAAGCCCTCCAGCTACCGCCCGGCCCGATTTATGCGGACCACGCACGCACTATTGGCCCAATTAAGCCAGCAGACGCACTATAAATAAGTAACTTGCGCTGCTGCTGCAATTATTCGTTTTTCCCTACTTTATTCTATGCTGCACTTCTCCAAAGTAGTCCCGTTGCTGGTTGGCTTGGGGCTGAGCTTGGGCGCGGCGCCCGCCGCGTGGGCACAGTCGAACGATGCCACTCCCAAGTACAGCAATGAGTTCCTGAACATCGGGGTGGGCGGCCGGGCCCTAGGCATGGGCAATACCCAGGTCAGCATTGTGCAGGATGCCACCGCCGGCTATTGGAACCCAGCCGGTTTGCTTGATCTGAAAAACAAATACGACGGCGTGCTCATGCACTCCGAGCTGTTTTCGGGCATCGTAAAAAACGACTACGCGGCCTTCGCGATGCCGCTCGATGAGAACAGCGCCATCGGGGCCAGCCTGATCCGCCTGGGCGTCGATGACATTGCCGATACCCGCGACCTCGTGAATGAGTACGGCTACATTCAATACGACCGGATTCGCTATTTCTCTGTGGCCGATTATGCGTTGCTGCTGTCGTATGCGCGGCGCATTGGTGTAATCGAAGGCTTAAAGCTGGGCGTCAACGCTAAGATTATCTACCGCAACGTTGGCAAATTCGCCAACGCCTACGGTTTTGGCGTCGACGCCGGCTTGCAATACGAGCATCAAGGCTGGCGCCTCGGCCTTATGGCCCGCGATATTACCACCACCTTTAATGTTTGGTCCATTGATGCCGATGAATTCAAAGGATCCGCTACCACCATCGACGAAATCCCCAGCAACAGTTCGGAAGTAACGCTGCCGCGCCTCATACTAGGCGTAGGACGTACTATCAAATTACCGGGCCAGTTCACAGCCCTCGTAGCCACCGATCTGGAAATGACCACCGACGGGCAGCGTAATACGCCTATTTCTACGGGCTTAATCAGCATCGATCCGCACGCTGGTTTGGAAATTGGCTACAACAACGTCGTGTTTCTGCGTGGTGGGGTCAGTAATTTTCAGAAGATACAGGCCTTCAGCGGCAAAGAGGAATGGAAAGCTCAGCCGAGCCTTGGCGTAGGCGTAACCACCAGCGGCCTGCGCTTGGACCTGGCGTTGTCGCGGCTGGCAGTGGAAAAACTGGGGCAGCGCTCCCAAACCAACTCCATTATCGTCTCGCTTGGCTACGGATTTAAATAAGAAAGTGAATGAGTACATGGCTATGGGTTAACCATTACGCCATCCGATTATTCAGCCATACAATTAGCATGAAACAACATTACACGTTACGCTACCTGCTGGGGGGCTTTTTGGGGCTGATATTACTACTCAGCAGCCTCCAAACCAACGCACAGTCAGGACCTTACGGCAACGAGTGGATAGTGCCGGGGCAGTCCTATTATAAAATCAAGGTAACGCAGGATGGTATTCACCGCCTCGATAACCAATACCTAACGCGTGCTGGCGTCAGCAACGGCACCGATCCGCGCCGCTTCCAACTCTGGCGGCGGGGCCAGGAAGTAGCAATCTATGTTGGCGGCAACCAAACCACCCTCGACCCTAGCACCTTCATCGAGTTCTACGGCCAACGCAACGATGGTCGTCTGGACCGCGGCATGTATAAGAAGGCCGTTGATCAGCCGCAGCCGCTTTATAGCCTCTTTACAGATACGGCTGCTTATTTCCTGACTGTGTCGCCCACGGCTATAGGTCGGCGTATGGCGGAACCAACCGCAGCCGCCTCTGGCGGCCAGCCCTATCACTTGCAGCAACGTCAGCGTATATTCTCTAACGACTACTCTGATATAACAGAAGGTGTGCTCGCCTATATGCCGTGGGCTAGTGCGGGAGAAGGCTTTTTGTCGGGTCAGTTTGGCCGTAACGCAGCCAATCCGGTCGATTTTGAGGTAGATTCTCTACAAAATATAGCCAGCAATGGTGAGCCGCGCGTAATTGTTGGGCTCGTCGGAACCAGTCCCTCCATACACATCACGCAGGTATCGGTGGTGCAGCCAAGTGGCGCAGTGCGGCTTCTGGGCACCGTAGCCAATTACGATAGCTTCGATAGAGTAAAGGCGCAGTTTCCGTTGCTACGCTCAGATATCGGTGCAGACGGCAAAGTGAAGCTGCGGTTTGAAAACACGGGCCCCAATGACAGCCGCTTCCCCCGCGACCGGTCGCGGCTAGCTTATATCACGGTGGTAGCTCCCCGCGATAACCGCGTTTTCAGCGAACGGCGCAGTACCGCCTTTAGCAATGACTCTACCTTGCAGGGGCCCGCTACCTACTTGCTCGAAAATGTGCCTGCTACCCTGCGCGGCTATGATGTTACAGATGCCGCGGCGGTTCAACGAATAGAAGGCAATAGCACGGGCGGCGCCCAGCGCAGCTACGTATTTCCGGCGGCTGCGGGCCGCACACGCAATCTGCTGCTGGTTGATGCTGCCCGCCCCAGGGTGCCGCTGCCGGCCCGCCTCATTCGGTTTCGCACGATTACGCCCGCCGCTTACAGCTTCCTAGTGGTAAGCCACGGTTCGCTAATGCGACCCGTCGGCAACGTAGCCAACCCTGTGCGGGCCTATGCCAGCTACCGCGCTTCGGCGGCCGGCGGCCGCCACGATACCCTTGTGGTAACTAGTCAGCAGATTTACGACCAGTTTCACTACGGGGAGAAATCTCCCCTGGCTATTCGCCAGTTTGCGCAGTGGATGCTGACCAGCAACCGCGAGAAGTATTTGCTGCTTTTGGGTAAAGGACTGGCCACGGCAGAGGGTGTACGCACTGCTGCCGGTTCTTTTTATCATCGGCAAGTGCCGGAAAAAGATGCTCCGGTATTGGATTTGGTCACAACCAGTACCCGCTCGCCATCTGATATATTTTTTACGGCTGAGTGGCAGCGTAACCAATACGTAGCCCGCATTCCCACCGGGCGCATATCGGCCCAAACGCCCCAGCAGGTAATTAATTACCTCAACAAGCTGCGGGAGCATGAAGGCCTCGGGCCAGAACCCTGGCGCAAGAATCTGCTGCACATGGCAGGCGGTGCCAATGAAAGTGAGTTTGCTCAGTTTCAAGGTTACGTAAATGGCTATAAGGCGCGGGCCGAGAAGCCTTGCTTTGGAGGTACCGTAGTAAAAACCTACACCCGCGACACGCCGGGCGATTATCAGCGCTTTCCGATCACCATCAATATTGCACCGGAGCTGAACGCTGGCTTAAGTCTGATAACCTACTTCGGCCACGGCTCTCCGCTGGTCTTCGACCTGAACCTGGGCGATATCAACGATCCCAGCAACAACTATAACAACCGGGGCAAGTACCCAGTCTTTATCGTTAATGGCTGCGCTGGGGGCTTTGCTTATGGTTCTTTTACCTCCATTGGTGAAGACTGGACGCTGGCGGCTGACAAGGGCGCTATCGGATTTCTGGCTGATTCCGACTTTGGCTACGATGGTCAGCTGGATGCTTTCTGCGACCGGATGTACCAACTGCTCTTCAACGACCCTAACTGGTATGGTAAGCCCGTTGCCGTAATTCAGGCGGAAGCGAACCGGCGCTTGCAGGCAGTGTTTGGTAACAACCCGAATGGTGTTTCGCTGCTGATGAATACTACCTGGCAGGGTGACCCCGCGCTGAAGCTCTATGCCCCAGACAAGCCGGACTTTGCTACGGCTGATTCGCGCTTGCAAATTGCCCCCCAGGCACCCGAAACTACGGTTCAGGCTTCGTCCTCCCGGTTTCAGCTGCGGGTAGGCGTTAGCAATGCCGGTAGCCTTTGCTCCGGCGGCACAAGTCTGGGTATTTCCGTAACGCGCCGCTATCCGGCAACGGCCGCGCGGCCCGCTGAGGTACTGCGCTTCGAGGTTACGCAACCCCGCCGCGATACGACCTATGTTTTTGAATTGTCAAACACGGGCAATGTATTCGGGGAAAATGAGTTTACGGTCATGCTGGATGAGGGTAACAAAGTAGCCGAGTTAAGCGAGACGAATAACCAGGCGACTATTAAGTTCAACTTCCTGCAAGGCGGCGTCACAGCCCTCAGCCCTCCCGAGTTTGCGATTGTATCTAACCCGGCCGTACGCTTAATTGGGCAAAACAACGACCCCAAAGGCCAACTGCGCTTCTATGAAATGGAGCTGGATACGGTGCCGACGTTTAACAGCCCATTGGTACGCCGCACCGCTGTGCAGGCGGCTGTTACTCCGGAGTGGAAGCCAACTTTGCCCCCCACAGCAGGTCGCGACAGTGTAGTGTGGTACTGGCGGTTACGTTTTCAAACAAGTGGTCCAAGTGAAAATCAGGAGTGGGCCGTCAGCTCTTTCCGTCTCATTAACGGTAGCCCCGGCGGTTGGTCGCAGAGCCACCACGGACAGTTTCGCCGCGATGGACGCACCACTGTGGATGTTGCGGCTCCATCGGGCAAGTGGGACTTTAGCGACCAAAGTATTGGCGTGAAGCTTTCTACCCGCGGCGGAAGCACCGGTGCCGCACCTACCTTCCTAACTTCCTATGGAATTGCGCCGGAAGGCACCAGCCCGTATGTCATCAACTGTGCGCCCTCAACGCCTAATATGCTGGCGGCGGTGTTTGATGGGCTGACCCTGAAGGCCGTTCGCAACGTGCTGGGCGCCTACGATTCCTGCGGTCTGAACCCCAACATGTATTATCACTTTGCCCGCGAAGGCACGGGTGATAACATGAATACGCCCGCCCGTCAGGCGCAGCTTCTGGCCTTACTGACCAACCTGAAGCCTGGCCAGTACGTGGCGCTGGTTTCGATGAATAAGGTGAACTTTTCTTCCTTCTCACCCGAGTTAAAAGCCGCCCTAAAGGCACTGGGGTCACAGCTGATTGATCAGCTGCAGGACGGTGACCCGTTCGTGTTCTTAGGACAAAAGGGCCCCGGCGCTCGGCCGGCTCAGGAGCGTACATTTGACGCGGCAAGCATCGTGGCTCGCGCTGAGCAGATCGTAACGCTGGACGCCTTCCTGCGCACCCGCGCTGCCCGCGGCACGATAGCTTCTACCCTGATCGGGCCGGCCAAACAGTGGGGCACGCTCTTCCATACCGTGCGCACGGAACCGTCCGACAGCTACACGCTACGGTTGATAGGTATCGATAAAGACGGTAATCAGAGGCAGTTGAACCCTGATGTAAAGAACCGTCAGCTGGCCTTGACTGGGGTATCGGCGCAGGATTATCCGTACCTGCAATTGGTGTTACAGATGCGCGACACGCTCAACCGTACGGCTCCACAGCTGAAGCAATGGTTGGTAACCTATGAAAGCTTGCCAGAGGGCATCGTGCGTCGTGACTTAGCGGAGGCGAAAGACGCGAAAGTGTACGATGCCGCTACGTTGGCCCAGCAGGCCATGAGCCGCGGCGAATTGAGCTTCCCTGTCTACTTTCAAAACGTGTCGTCCGTGGCGTTTGGCCAGCCGCTCGTTGCCGAAATCACGGTGCGCGATGCCAGCAATAATGTGCGTACGGCTAAGATTCAGTCACTCCGCCCGCTCAAAGCCGATTCGACAGCTACCTTCAATGTACGCCTCGATGTACGCGGGTTGCTGGGGGCCATTACGGGGCAGGTAAACGTAAATCCGCGCCTGCTGCCGGAGCAGTTTTACTTTAATAACGAGCTGATACTGCCGCCTTTCACGATTGAAGACCGCAATACGCCGCCCGTGCTCGATGTCGCCTTCGATGGGCAGCATATTCTGGATGGCGATATTGTGTCGCCAATGCCCGTTATCATGGTGCAGCTCAATGATGAGGACAAGCTAAACGCCGTCCGCGACCCCAGCAACTTCGATTTGTTCCTTACCAAGCCCGGCGAATCTATCCCGATTAAGGTGCCGATGACGGGCTCGGATGTGCTGTTCACGACCGATGTAGAGAAGGGAATTGCCCGCGTAGAGTATCAGCCCGGCAAGCAGACGCCTTTGCTAAATGGCATCTACAAGCTGGAAGTGCAGGGCCGCGATGCCACCAACTTGGCTGCTAGTACGCAGCGTTACTCCATTCGTTTTGAGGTGATTAATGAGTCTACCATCACCAACTTCTACCCGTATCCAAACCCTGTCACTAGCAAAGCCAAGTTCATCTTCACACTCACTGGTGCTGAGCTGCCCCGCGACCTGAAGATTCAGGTGATGACGCTGACAGGCAAGGTGGTACGCGAAATAATGATGGCTGAACTGGGTCCGTTGCACATCGGCAACAACATCACCGATTATGCCTGGGACGGTACCGACGAATTTGGCGACCAATTGGCGAACGGTACCTATCTATACCGCGTGGTGATGGACAACCCCGGCCAGTTTGAGCGCCGCCGCACCGCCGGCGACCAAGCCTTCAAGAAGGATTGGGGTAAGCTGGTGTTACTGCGTTAGCCGCAACTATTTAAGCACAAAAAAGCCCCCCAGGATTGATCTGGGGGGCTTTTTTGTGATGGATACCTTCTCTAGCGCCGGCGCAGGGTTACGAAGCTAAATGGATAAGCGTGCTTCTCGTCGGGCTCATAGCGTTCACGGGTTTCTTCGCGCCATTCCGTGTGGTTGAGGTCAGGGAATGTAACGTCGCCCTCAAAGTCATGGTGTACTTCGGTCAGGTAAATGGTGTCGGCCGCCGACAACGATTGACGGTAGATCTCTCCGCCGCCAATAACGAAGATGTTTTCGTCGTGGGTTTGCGCAAGCTCTATTGCTTCGGGCACGGAATAAGTTGTTTCCGTACCATCGGCTTTCCATTCGGGCTGGCGCGTAACCACAATATTCTGCCGTCCCGGCAATGGCTTTCCGATTGCCTCAAACGTACGTCGGCCCATGATAATCGGGTGACCCAAAGTCAGGGCTTTGAAATGCTTCAAATCTTTCGGCAAGTGCCAAATAAGCTGATTATCACGACCTATAACACCATTCTGAGCTACTGCTACTACTAAAGCAATCATATAATTCTTTCAATTAAAGAGAAGTGTTTTCTTCTCACTCTATTATGTGATGTCGGGTTGCTGCAAGCGCAGTCTGACATTACGTAATGCCTTACTATGGCAAATGACTACTTCTGCAATGCCGACGGATTAAAACCGCGCAGAAACTCTTGGATTGGCATCCGCTTTTTGCCTTCTAGCTGCACATCTAGCAGATCAAGCAGACCATTGGTGGTTTGTACGCGCAAATAGCTGCGACCGTCGGAAAACCAGGTGCCCGGATACGTGGTGGTCGGGCCGGTGGAGTCTTCATCGTCCAAAGCCTGGGCGCGAAATACCTTGAGCGTGCGGCCGTCGGGCAGGGTAGTGAAGGCGGTAGGAATGGGGGAGAGGCCGCGCACCAGATTCACCAACTGGGGGGCATTTTGCTTGAAATTAAGGCGGCCGGTTTCCTTCTGAATCTTGGGCGCAGCGCGTAGCTCGCTGCTTTCCATTTGGGGCAAGCTGGGCGCAGTGCCGTCCGCAATGGCTTGCACGGTGCGCAGCGCCAGAGCCGCGCCGGCCGTTTTCAGCTTTTCATACAGGGAGCCAAAATCATCCTCGTCCGCAATTGGCACGACATCCTGAAAAATAAGGTCGCCGGTATCAATTTCGTGGCGCAGGAAAAAAGACGTGACGCCTGTCTGCGTTTCTCCATGAATCAGAGCCCAGTTGATTGGCGCCGCTCCCCGATACTGCGGCAGCAACGAGGCATGTATATTAATGGAGCCCATGGGCGGCATATTCCAAACTGCCTGCGGCAACATTCGAAACGCCACGACCACCTGCAAATCAGCCTCTAACTCCTTTAGGGCAGCCTGAAACTCCAGATCTTTTAGATTCGTGGGTTGCAATACGGGCACGTTGTGCGCCTGCGCGGCCTGCTTCACTGCCGACTCGGCTAGCTGGCGTCCGCGCCCGGCTGGCTTGTCGGGAGCCGTTATGACAGCCGCCACCACACAACCGGGCCAGGAAAGCAAGGCTTCCAGTGTGGGTACGGCAAATTCGGGCGTACCCATGAAGACGATGCGCAGGGGTTGAAGCATAATTGATTTCTCGCAGTGTTACGCAGTGAAAAAAGCAGTGTTGCGCAGTGTTCAGGCGTTAGCACACTGCGCACACTGCGGGAAATTACGCCTCAGGATACAGCAGATACTTTTTGCGCATGGCCTTGTACTGACCCAACGCAGGCTCCCAGGTCTTACGAATTTCGGCTTCCGACTTACCAGCAATAATTTGCTGGCGCAGGGCTGCGGTACCAACTAGGCGCTCGAATCCTTTATTAAAGAAGTTCGCCTTGTCGGTGCTTTGCTGGTAAAAGTCTAGCAGATATTTCAGCGTAAAGCCGATGTCGCCGTTAGTCTGACGCAGGTCGAGGCCGTAGCAAAGCTTGCCTTTTTGGGGTGGTGCCGTGGAAGCTGGATTGGGAGTAGGCGTGAAGCTGAACGGGCGGGTAGAAGGTTGAGTAGGGGCGCCAATCACTTCGAAAGGCATAGCCGTGCCCCGGCCCACGCTGACGTCGGTGCCCTCAAACAGACACAGCGTCGCGTATAGATCGACTGAGTGCGCAGTGGGCAGGTTGGGGGAAGGGCGCACGGGTAGCTTGTAGCGCGTGGCATGGGTGTAGCCTTCCACGGGTATCACCGTCAGGGAGCATTTTTTGCCCCCCGTCAGCCAGCCTTCCCCATTTATCATCTGGGCCAGCTCGCCCATCGTCAGGCCATGAACCACGGGTACGGGGTTCAGACCAACGAACGTTTTAAACTGCGGCTCCAGCACCGGGCCATCTACGTAATGGCCGTTGGGGTTGGGGCGGTCCAACACGATTACCGTTTTGCCCTGCTCAGCGGCGGCTTCCATCACGTAGTGCAGCGTGCTGCTAAACGTGTAGAACCGGGCGCCCACGTCCTGAATGTCAAATACTAATATGTCCAGATCCTTCAGCATTTCGGGCGTGGGCTTGCGGGTGGCGCCATAGAGGGAGCGCACAGGCAGACCGCTGCGGGCATCGCGACCATCCTTAATTGTCGCCCCATCGGCCTCTTCGCCCCGAAATCCGTGCTCGGGCGCAAAAATGGTTTTGACCTGAATGCCTTGCCGAAGCAGCGTATCCACCAGATGGGAGCGGCCCACCAGGGAGGTTTGATTCACGACTAGCCCCACCCGTTTGCCCTTCAGCAGCGGCAGGTAGCGATTGCCCAACTCAGCGCCCATGCGCGGCTCATCCACAATTTGCTGCGGCGCCGACTGCACTGTTACCGGCGCGACTGTCGTACTGGCTTTGGTGGTCGTACTGGGGGGCAAAGTTGGCGTAGTTTGGGCTGCGGAGCAGTTGGCCATCAATACACTCAAACTTAATAGGCCGGGAAGGAAGGTGGAATACATGCGGAAATGGGGCTAGAAAACTGGACGGGTTAGAGTAGCTTTACGGCAGTGAATATATCGCGCTACATCTCCAGTAAGATTGACGGAGCCGACTCTGGGTCGTTTACTTCGTCGGTGACAAAAATAGCCATTATCAGCATTGCCCTCGGGCTGGCGGTGATGATTGTGTCATTTTCCATCCTGGAGGGCTTCCGCAACGAGATCCAAAGCAAGATTTTTTCCTTTGGCGCGCACCTCCAAATCAGCAAGTACGACACCAACAACTCTCTGAACGCCGAGCCTATTAGTGGGCCGCGTCTCATTCAGACGCTGCGCCGCTCCCCGCAGGTAGATGTTATTCAGCCCTTTGCCCGCAAAACGGCTATTATCAAAACCAAGGAAGAGGTGCTGGGCATAGTGCTCAAAGGTATTGATGAGAAGACGAGCCGCTCGCCCATGCGCCAGAATCTGGTGGCCGGTGAGTTTCTGACCTTTCCCGATTCCAGTGCCAGCAACGACGTACTGCTCTCCCGCAAAGTGGCCGATAAGCTGCGCTTGAAAGTCGGCGACGAGGCGCTGTTTTATTTTATTCAAAACCCGCCCCGCGTGCGCAAGTTCCAGGTGCGCGGCATTTACCAGACTGGCCTCGACGAGTTTGACGAGGTGTACATTATCGGCGATATTCGGCAGATTCGGGATTTGAATGCCTGGCCTGACTCGCTCGTGGGCGGCCTGGAAGTGACGCTACGCGACTTTCAGCGCCTCGATCTTGTATCAGACAACCTATACGAAACGCTGCCCTACGACCTGAAGCTGGACAAGATAACCGACCAGTATGCCCAGCTTTTTGACTGGCTGAAGCTGCTGAATAAGAACGTGGTTATCTTCCTGATCCTCATCATCTTCGTGGCTACTTTTAACATGGTGGCTACCATATTTATCATGATTCTGGAGCGCACCAATATGATCGGCGTGCTCAAGGCCATCGGCGCTACCGACAACCAGATTCGGAGTATGTTCTTCTTTCGGGGCCTGAGCCTGACCCTGCGCGGCATGCTCATCGGCAACCTGATTGGTCTGGGTTTCTGTGCCGTGCAGTACTACACCCACCTCATCCCGCTCGACCCCGAGAACTACTACATGGACCGCGTCCCGATTCACTGGGACCTCACCATCATCATCGTCCTGAACGTAGCGACCTTCCTCACGTCACTTTTGGCTGTGCTCATCCCGACGTACTTGATTTCGCGCATTATGCCCGTCGCCGCTATCAAGTTCGACTAAACTAGATAAGAGTATTAACAAAAAAGCCCCCCAGCAAAACGCTGGGGGGCTTTTTATATGATGAAATACCTGGCCACAATTTCTGTATTAGTCAAGGTGCCGACTTTGCAGGATTAGGTTAGGATTGGGGCACAACGCGGCCCACTTCTCGCGTTCCTCCAAAGGCGCCACGCCCGGAAAATCGCCTTGTAGGCCCTGCATATCAGCTATAACCTGAAAATGGAGGTGAGGCGGCCAGTCGCCATTTTCTGGGTGCGGGCCTACTTCGGCAAAGGTGACGCCGGGCTCGACTAGCATTCCCGGCCGTAGCAAAGCAACTTCGCGGCGGCCTAAGTGACCATAGAGGGTATAAAAAGTGGTGCCTTCCAGCTCATGCTCCAGAATAACGGTGGGGCCGTAGTCGCCGAAATTATCATTGTCGGCCAGGCTGTGCACGGTAGCGGGCAAGGGCGACCAAACGGGCGTACCGGCCCGTACCCACACATCGACGCCCAAGTGCAAAGAGCGCGGATGCACAGCCGGGTCGCCAAACAAACCGGGGCTGCGGCGGTAGATAATACGATTCTCCAAATAGCCACCCACCCCAATCAGTGCCTCCTGAGCCTCCAATAGCTCAGCTACTAACACCTCGAAAGCAGCGGTATCCCGCAGATCAGCCGTCACGACCCGCGGATTGTGAGCGGTAAAATCGAGCCGACATACCTCCGGGCTATTCAGGTCGATGGGCAGCACCGGACTGAATTGTGCCTGATGCCGTTGTAAGAGTTGAGAAAGTTCAGTCATATTAATTTCAGGAGAAAATGACCATTTATGAGGTGTTTGAAAATGAAGAAAGCGTATAACTGCGCTGGCTTTACCACATAAAGTCGGGCGCAAGCTAAGGTCTGAGCAGCATTAATCCCGTACTTTTGCCTCCTAGGTTTCCAAGTCCCTAAGCCCCAGTCCTCCATCCAGAATGAGCAGTCCTTACCTCACCCTCAACGTTGTCGAACTCACCCACGAAACGCCCGACGCCGTTACTATTCACCTTGAGCTACCCACCCGCCAGCCCATTGCCTGCCAGCCCGGCCAGTTTCTGACCCTTATTCTGCCCTGCGGTCCGGGGGGCAAAAAGGAGCGTCGCGCCTACTCTTTAAGCAGCACGCCGCACGAAGCCCCGCGCTTGTCCGTCACGGTGAAGCGCGTGCCCGGTGGTTTGGTAAGCAACTATCTGCTTGATACAGTGCGCGTAGGCCAGCAGATAGAAGCCATGGCCCCGCTTGGCAACTTTACCGTAAAGCCCAGCCCCAAATCGGCTCGTTCGTTGGTTCTGGTTGGTGCCGGTAGCGGTATTACACCTTTGATGAGCATTCTGAAATCGGTGCTGCGCGAGGAGCCTCAGAGTCATATTTTGCTCGTGTATGGCAACCGCAACGAGGAATCAGTCATATTCCGGCAGCAGCTGGCTACGCTGGAGCAGCAGTCTGGGGGGCGTTTGCAGGTCGAGCATGTGTATAGCCAGCCTGCCAATCCGGAAGCTGCGCAGCATAAAGGCCGTCTGAACCGGACCATGCTGTTACGTATTCTGGAGCAGCGCCACCAGTTTCCAGCCGAGCAAGCCGAATACTACCTGTGCGGCCCCGATGGTCTGATGCAGGAAGCTCGCTCCGCGCTGGATCTGCTAGGTGTTCCCGCGGCTCGTATTCATCGTGAAAGCTTTGTAGCAGCTGCCGACAGCACTGAAGTAGCTTCCGCTCAGCCAGCTGGTCACGGCGACGTATCTACGGCCGACGATGACGCCAAAATCGTGACCCGCACGGTAACCATCAATTACGAAGGCAGCGAATATAAATTGGTGGTTGAGCCCAACCAAACGATTCTGGAAGCTGCCCTCGACCAAGATATCGACCTGCCTTATTCCTGCCAGGCGGGCTTGTGCACGGCTTGTCGCGGCAAGTGCTTGTCGGGCAAAGTACACTTGGATGAGCGCGAAGGCTTATCCGATTCTGAAATGAAACAAGGCTACGTCCTTACCTGCGTTGGCCACCCGCTGACAGCGGATGTTGTTATTGAGATAGCCTAAGAGACAGCGAAGCAATATTTTGCGTAAACTTCTCTTGTTCAAGACTATCAGTGCCTGGTCGATAAGGAATTAGCCTCAACTATCGACAACATTAAATTGCTGGCTTATCTTGTACTCTCTATGCTACACGCCGCCCCCGAAATTCAACTCGCCTCGGCCACAGATACCCAGCGCCCAACGCGTCGCTACCTGCCCGAAGACTTTATTGTAACGGATTGGTCTGCCCTTGAAGCCTACTTTATCGAGCTTCGCGACCGGGAGATAAATGCCCCCCAGGAACTGGAAGAATGGCTGCTTGATCGGAGTGAACTGGAAAGTGCGTTGAGTGAAAACTTGGCGTGGCGCTACATCCGCATGACCTGCGATACGCAGGACGGGGAGCGCGCCGAAGCCTTCCAATATTTCGTGAGCGAGATTGAGCCCAATGTAGCACCCTACGACCACGCGTTGAACGAAAAGCTGATGCAATCGGAGTACGTTGGGGAATTGGACCCGCAGCGCTACCGCGTGTTTATTCGTTCGGTTCGGCAGGCTCTGGAAATTTATCGGGCCGAGAATATTCCGCTCAAAACCGATATCAGCACCAAGCAGCAGCAATATGCGGCCACGGTGGGCGCGATGACGGTCACGATTAACGGGGAGGAAATGACGCTGCCACGGGCCGCCGACTTTCTAAAAAACCCCGACCGGGCGGTGCGCGAGCAGGCTTATATAGCCGTGCAAGAGCGGCGCTTACAAGACAAAGAGTCCCTCGATAAGCTGTTTACAGAGCTAGTACGCCTGCGCCACCAGATGGCCCTGAATGCTGGCTTTAAGAACTTCCGCGACTATATGTTTGCCGCGCTGGGCCGCTTCGATTATACGCCGCAAGATTGCTTCAACTTCCACCGCGCCATTCGCGAAACGGTAGTGCCACTTATCGACGACCTCGACTTGGAGCGTCGTCAGGACTTGAACCTGCCGGAGCTACGCCCCTGGGACTTGGACGTGGATGTGAGTGGTAAAGCGCCGTTGCGTCCATTTGAGACAGGCGCAGAGTTGCTCGAAAAGACCATCACCGTTTTTCAACACCTCGACCCCTATTTGGGTGACTGCCTGCGGACAATGCGCCAGATGGGACACTTGGATCTGGAGTCGCGCAAGGGCAAAGCGCCCGGTGGCTACAACTATCCACTGGATGAAACCGGCGTGCCGTTCATCTTTATGAACGCTACATCGTCCCTGCGCGACGTGGTGACAATGCTGCATGAAGGCGGCCACGCCGTGCACTCTTTCCTCACGCGCACCTTGCCGTTATCTGCCGATAAGCACCCACCAAGTGAGGTCGCTGAGTTGGCCTCCATGAGTATGGAGCTAATGAGCATGGACCATTGGGATGAGTTTTTCCCGGATGCTGATGAGCTTCGTCGGGCCAAGAAAACGCACCTAGAAAGCGTACTCGAAACCTTCCCCTGGGTAGCCACCATCGACAAGTTTCAGCACTGGATTTACGAGAACCCCGAGCATACCACGAAGCAGCGCCATGAGCGTTGGGTGCAGGTGTTCGACGAGTTCAACCAGCGCACAGTAAGCTGGAAAGGCTTGGAGCAATACAAGCCGTACTTGTGGCAAAAGCAGTTGCACCTCTACGAAGTGCCGTTTTACTACATTGAGTACGCCATGGCTCAGCTTGGTGCTATTGCCGTGTGGCGCAACTTCCGCCAGAATCCGCAGCAGGGCTTGGAGGCGTATAAGCGCGCTTTGGCTTTGGGCTATACTGCACCCATCGGCGAGATTTATGCTGCCGCCGGCATCCGATTCGATTTTAGCACGGAGTATCTGCGCTCCTTAGCCGACTTTGTGCGCGAGGAAATGGCCCGGCTGTAAGGAGTAAAGCAGTCATATCATATTTGCCTAAAAAAGCCCCCCAGATGATTTCTGGGGGGCTTTTTTGTAAGCTTTGAGTTACGATTATTGTTGGAGTTCAAATAAGGGTAGGGGCTGCAACTGGCTGTATTCGCCACCTATTTTGGAAATCTCAGACTCGTGCAGCTTCAGGTAGTTGTTGAACTGCTTAGCCGCCTGATCGTAGCGGACTCGGTGACCAACTACTTCATTATCAGCTGCCTGAATGCTTTCAGTGAGGGTCTGAATGGTTTCGTTGGCAGGGCCGCTGGCAGGGAGTGCTACTTCGTACACCGCGCGCAGCACCGAATCCTGAGCTGCGTCATAAGCATCTATGTGCTCGGAGGCAGCCATGCTTTGCTGATTATAGCGTAGCGTTTTGAGTCGTTCGTTGGCGCGGGTCAGTTGCTGTACCTGCGTTGCATTGGTGTCAGGTTGCTTGCGCAACTCGCTTAATACCTGTGTAGTAGCGCTCATTTTTGCGTCGTCACTGGTTATCATACGAGTCCAGCGTACGTCCAGCGTATCGCGGAATACATCAAGCTGAGCTTTCGCTGCAGCCGGTGATACCGGGTCGACAATGGCTACTTTGTTAGCGCGGTCAGTTTTGCAGGAAGAGAAGGCGGCCATAAAAAGTACGAAGGCCAACGGAAAAATCTTTTTCATAACGGAAATAACGCCGGAAATCGGCGAATAACATATGCTGTTAGGTTGTTAAACGGGTTTAAATTGTTCAAATAACTGTCGGCAGTCGTTGCAGTAGTGCATGGAGCGGCACAAAGTCGCCCCAAAAGGCGTCCGCAACTCCGTATTCTGGCTGTTGCAGAAGGGGCATTGAGCGTATTCCAGAATGTCCAGGTCCAGAATTCCTTCGTACGTGGGCGGCGGCGCCAGACCAAAGTTCTTCAGCGCCTCCCGGCCTTTCTCCGAAACCATATTGGTGTCCCAAGGTTCCTCAAAGCTCATTTCTGTTGTCACATTAGCTATGCCATGGGCTTGCAAAGTCTGCACCACATCGCGCTGCATGTAATCCATGGCCGGGCAGCCCGAAAACGTCGGCGTCATCTTCACCGTTACCCGTCCACTCTCGTCTATTACCACGTCGCGAATCACCCCCAAATCCACCAGCGAAAGCACCGGAATCTCAGGGTCTTTTACCGCTTCGAGCCAAGTAAGAATGGTGGCTTTATCCATGAGTGTGCTAGTGGTGAGAAGTGCGAATTGCCGACTTTATAATCAAAGAACAAACAAAAACCCATTACCATTCCGCCGTCGGATCGACCCGAAATACTTCGGCCATTTCATCCAACAAGGGCTGTAGGTATTCTGTGTGCTCGCCAAATCGGCCGCCGTACACGGGCGTCAGCGTAGTCAAGTCGGGGAGATTTAATGCGGTTTGGCTCAGAAGTTTGGTGATGTTTTCCTGCCAGCGGGCCCTAATTTCATCTTCACCGACAAAGATGCCTTCAGAGATAACATCGTCTTCGGCCGCTGTTTTCTCGAACAAGCCCAGCGCGTAGGGCAAAGTATAATTCAGCGAGTTTTGCAACCGCTCAATAGCCTCTTCCGTCGAGCTACCGAGTTGCTTTATCCAGGTGTTGGCGTGCAGCGTGTGGTACTTCAGCTCGCCTTTCAGCTTGCGCGCCACCTGGGCCAGCGGCTCGTAGCTGCTGTGACTTAGTGCCTCGAAACGTAGGATTTCGGCGTGGTCGTACAGAAAATGCCGGATCAGGCTGAAGTCGTATTCCCCGATGGGTAGTTCTACTAGCTGCGCGCAATGGAACTGGGGGGCATTTCTGGTGAAAGCTACCGTATCTGGCTCGGCTTCGCCAAGCTGGTGCAGGAGCGTGTAGAGTTGTAAGCTATGACCTAGTTTGTCTTGGGCCATGGAAGAGAATGCGATGTCTTCTTCCAGAATCGGCCCTAAGCCGTTCCACTCGGAGTTGCGGTGGCCTAGGATAAGCTGGTCGTCGGCCAGGCGGTAGAGCAAGTCTTTTAGCGCGTCGGTGTTCATGCTTGGGGGGCGTTTTCGGGGTTCTCGGCTTTAAAGCGCTCAATTTTGTCCTGCACTTTGTAGGCCAGGGCATCACGGTATTTCTTCTCAGGCGTGGTCGACCAGATGTCGCGGTCTTCCTCGTCGGAGCGCAGAATATCGGCCGAGCGAATCACCCACACATTCACAACTGGCCGCTGGTCTCCAAATACTGCTTTGGCCTGCTGCAAGGCCATTGCATGCGAGCTAGCATGCACCTTACCCACGTGCATGTGCGCTTTGCCGCGCTTCTTCAAGTGGAAAATGTCGTAGTCTTCTTCACCCGCTGCATAAGCAGCTTGTTCCTCCGCCGATTCAGAAAGAGGTGCTTCCGTGGGCTCATTTTGCCCCCCAGACAGCGTATCGTACACCGAGCCGGCATCGTCGCCGTAAGCTGTTACCTGGACTGCGCTGGTCGGCGTCACCCACAGACCAGTACACGCAAAACGACGGCTATATTGCTCTTTACCAAACAGAAAAGCCACCTCCAGCGAAGGCGCGTGCACTGGCCCTACGTAAGCGTAAGCCGTGCCTTCCTTTTTCTGGTGAAATACTTCATACGTCTCGAACTGGTCTAGCTCGGGCTTATCCGGTGGGAGCAGGGGCGAATCGGGCAGCCCAAGGCGGGAAATGCGCGGATCGAGAGAGGTGAGGGACATTGTAAAATAGTGCTATTGATCTACACCATAAAGGCGGTCATGCTGAGCTTGTCGAAGCATCTCTACAGAGTAGTAACCTCATTTAGTATTACAACGAAGCGTGTGAGATGCTTCGACAAACTCAGCATGACCGCCTATTGGCGTTCAACGTTCAGTTTTATTTCAACTCACTTAAGCCAGCGGCTTCACGTATTTCGCCTTGGGCGAAAGCAGGGCGCGGCGTACCCAGGCACCATTTTCCTCCGCGGCGCGGCGTACGGCTAATCGCTCAGCGTTGCAGGGACCATCGCCATTGATAACGCGCTTGAAGTCTTCCCAGTCAGGCTCAGTGAATTCCCACACGCCATCTTCGTTTTTGCGCAGCTTGGCATCGGGCACCGTCAGACCAAGTTCCCAGATTTTGGGCACGTACATATCGAGGAATTGCTGGCGGCAATGGTCGTTGGAGGCCATCTTTACCTTCCAACGCATCAGAATCTCAGTGTGCACGCTCATCTTATCCGAAGGGCCGAAGAAGGTCATAATCGGCGGCCACCAACGGTTCAGGGCCTCCTGAATCATGCGGCGCTGGATAGGCGTACCAGTAGCCAAATGCACTACAGCATCGTGACCGTACTTCAAGTGGAAGCTTTCCTCGGCGCAAATCCGCTCCAGAGCGCGGCAATATGGGCCGTAGCTGCCTTTGGCATTGGCCATCTGGTTGACTATGGCGCCAGCGTCAATCAGCCAGGAAATAACATTGGAATCGGCCCAGGTGAAGGCAGGGTAGTTGAAGACGTTGGAGTATTTGCTCTTGCCGTTAATCAGGTCAGAAAGCATCTGCTCGCGGGTTTTGCCCAGCGTTTCGGCCGCTGAGTACAGCAGTTGGGCGTGGCCTACTTCGTCTTGCACTTTGGCCATTTGAGCCATTTTACGACGGAAGCCAGGAGCGCGCGTAATCCAGGTGCCCTCGGGCAAGGAACCGATGATTTCGGAGTGGGCGTGCTGCTCAATCATGCGAATAAGCTGCTTGCGGTACAAAGCCGGCATCCAGTCGCGGGGCTCGATTTTTTCGCCGCGGGCAATACGCGCCTCAAACTCAGCCAACAGGATTGGATCTTCGTTTTCGAGGCCGGTAGTAGCGCTGGCCGGAATATCGTGGGTGCTTGCGGAGCCGTACATAAGGGTGGGATTATGAAGGTGGGATGCTAAGTTTAGGAGTTGGCCAGACCAAGCAGCAGTTGGTCGGCCAAGCGGTGCGCAATTTCACTGGGGGGCAATTTGCCCTCGGGCTTATACCAAGTAGGCAGCCAATTCAGGCTGGCCAGCAGAGTGAGCGTTGCAAAGGCGGTATCAGATGTGCGCAAGTCATTTTGCTCAATGCCACGCTGAATTAATAAGCGAAAGCCGGCTTCGTACCGCTCGCGCAAAGCCAAGAACTCGGTGCGGGCTGGCTCGCTCAGGTGGCGCCACTCGTGCAAAAACACGGCGGAGGCGGCTACATCCTGGGTCAGTACGCGCACGTGGCTCTCGATAGCCCAACGCAACTGTACGGCGGCCGGCTCAGCAGAATCATGGGTAGCAGCAGCAAAACCGGCAAAAAAGTCGTCGGCCAAGCGGAAGCAGATGCGGTGCAACAACTCCTGCTTGGACTTGATATGGGAATACAAACTGCCCGCCTCCAAGCCCAACGCCTCCGCTAGCTCGCGCATGCTGGTGGCCGCAAAACCCCGCGTCCGAAACAGGGCCGTGGCCGTCTGGTCGATCTGGGCTTTCCGCGAAAGGGTAGGGGCAGTGGCTTCCATATTCTTGTCAACAAAGCTAAGGTTCCTAACGTTCGTTAGCAAGCGTAAGTTGCGTTTAGTATAGTGCTGCAAATCACCGCGTAACCGCGATCCTGCTCAGCGGTAGCCATGGTGAACAAAATGCAGCCAACGCCAGCCCAAAACCTCACGTACCTTTGCACCTATGAGCGACATTACACCTCTCGATAAAGTCGGTGAGTTCGGCCTTATCCGCCGCATTCAAGAAACCATCACCCTGCGCCAGCCCAGCACCACGCTCGGCATCGGCGACGACGCCGCCATCCTGACGCCCACTGCCCAACACGATATCGTGGTGAGCACCGATCTGCTGGTAGAAGGCGTCCACTTCGACCTTACCTTTTGCCCCCTGAAGCACGTGGGTTACAAAGCTGTAGCCGTCAACGTATCGGATATTGCTGCCATGAATGCCCTGCCCACGCAAATTGTGGTGGGCCTCGCCATCGGCAGCCGCTACTCCGTGGAGGCAATTGAGGAGCTATACGAAGGCATGCGCTTAGCCTGCGAAGCCTACAACGTAGACTTAGTAGGCGGTGACACCACTGCCAGCCGCGGCGGCCTCACCATCAGCATCACGGCTATGGGACAAGTAGAAACCGGCCGCGCCGTTCGCCGTAGTGGTGCCCAGCCCAACGACCTGATCTGCGTAACCGGCGACCTCGGGGGGGCTTTTTTGGGACTGCAAGTGCTCGAGCGCGAAAAAGCCGCCTTCCTCGCCGACCCTGAAATGCAGCCCGAGCTAGCCAACTACACCTACGTACTCCAGCGCCAACTCCGCCCCGAAGCCCGCATGGACGTCATTCACGAACTGCGCGACTTAGGTCTCACACCCACCAGCATGATCGATATTTCCGACGGCCTAGCCTCCGAAATCCTGCACATCTGTACGGCCTCCGGCACCGGTGCCCGCATTTTCTCCGAGAATCTACCCGCCGCCAACCCCATGCTGGAAGTCGCCAACGAGTTCAATCTCGACCCCATCATGTGCATGCTCAACGGCGGCGAAGACTACGAACTGCTCTTCACCCTACCCCTAGCCGACCACGCCAAAATCAAAAACCACCCCGACATCACCATCCTCGGCCACATCACCGAGAAAAGCGACGGCGTAAACCTCATCACCAAAGCCGGTCAGCCCGTTCCCATCACAGCGCAAGGGTTCCAGCACTTCTAGACCATAGTGTCTTGTAAACCATCAATAAAAAAGCCCCCCAGACTAGTTTAGGGGGCTTTTTTATTGATAAAATTTATCTAGAACCTTAATCCTCAGGATAAGGCACGTACACGAAATTCGTAAACTCCTCATCCAACACAAATAAGCAGCAATACTCTTCCGGGTCTTTATAGGTCTGCTCAAAAGCCTCTATGCCTTCCGGGCTGATAACGCGCTGCTGCACAAATACATCCAGATACGAGGCGAAGACGTGCCACTCCAGATTTAGCTCGTCGGCATTCACCAAAAGGCCCCCCAGCGGTACCTCCTGCCGGGCAAACACGAAGATGGGATACTTCGAAATCTCCCGCTTCCGAATTTGATAAGAAGCTTCTTTCAGTGTATCCGATACCGTGGCGAAGTCCTTGGTAATAGTACCAAGGTATTTACCGTTCAGTTCGGGGTCGTTAGAGTAGTCCATAAGAAGTTTACCGTCATTATTAACATTGTCATCCTGACGAAGGAAGGACCTTATCACCGATGCATTCTTGCGTTTTCTACGGCTGCAAAAAAAGCCAGTCAGGATTATCTGAAGCAATCAGTACTTCCTTTTTTGCTCGCGTCCAGCCTTTCAATTCCTTTTCGCGCTCAATTGCAGCCTTGCTATCAGGGTATTCTTCGAAGTAAAGCAGATTGTAACAGAAATAGCGTCCAGCAAAAGTCTGGTTGGCGCCACGATTACTATAATGCTGCGCCATTCGCTGAGGAAGACTATTTGTAATGCCGATGTACAAAACCGTTTTGGCCGGGTTGGTAGTGATGTACACGTAGTACGGCATAATTGATTGGCTGGAAATAGTTTTGCAACGACTCCTGCTAACGTGATAAGGTCCTTCGCTAGCTCAGGATGACAGGCGGTTATTCAAATACAACTTACCGCAACTCCAGCGCCACTACATTCTCCACATGATGGGTGTGCGGAAACATATCCACCGGCTGCACGCGCGTCACGCGGTACGCGGCGTCTAGCAACTCCAAATCCCTTGCTTGGGTGGCGGGGTTGCAGCTGACGTAAACAATGCGGGGGGCGCGGATTTCGAGCAGGCGCTGCACTACGTCGGGGTGCATGCCGGCGCGGGGCGGGTCGGTGATGATGACGTCGGGGCGACCGTGCTGGACAGTGAAGTCGGCGGTGAGCACATCCTTCATGTCGCCGGCGAAAAATGCCGTGTTCGTGATATCATTGATTTCTGAGTTCACGTAGGCATCCTGCACGGCCTGCTCTACATACTCCACCCCGACAACCTTGCTAGCCTGACGGGCCACAAAGTTGGCGATGGTGCCGGCGCCGGTGTACAGGTCGTACACCAGCTCGTTGCCGGTTAGCTGGGCAAAATCCCGGGCAATTTTGTAGAGATTGTAGGCTCCCTCGGAGTTGGTTTGGTAGAAGGACTTCGGCCCCACGCGGAAGCGCAGCCCCTCCATCTCCTCATGAATGTGGGGCTCGCCTTTATAGCACACCACTTCCAGGTCGTGGAAAGTCTCGTTGCCCTTGTTGTTGAGCACATAGTTGAGCGAGGTGATCTGGGGAAACTTGGCGTGCAGATAATCCAGCAAAGGCACCAGCGCATCGTGGTGGTAGTAGCACTGCAAAATCACCATCAGGTCGCCGGTGTTGGCCGTGCGGATGATGAGGTTGCGCAAGAAGCCCTCCTGCGTCACCAGATTATTGAAAGGCAGGTCGTGCTCGTGGGCGTAGTTGCGCACAGCCAGCCGAATTTCATTGGAGGGCTCAGGCTGTAGCCAGCAGTGCTGCACGTCGATGATCTTGTCGAAGCGGGCCGGAGTATGGAAACCCAGCACGCGGCGCTCAATCTCCGCGCCCGACTGAATCTGCTCGTTGGTAAGCCAGCCGTTGTGGCTGAAGGTGTATTCGAGCTTGTTGCGGTAGTACGTACGGGCCGGCGAATGCTGAATCGGGGCCACGGGGGGCATTTCTACCTTGCCAATGCGCTGCAAGGTGTCCTCTACCTGCTGCTGCTTGTAGTGAAGTTGTGTATCGTAGCCCAAGTGCTGCCACTTGCAGCCGCCGCAGGTGCCGAAGTGCTGGCAAAACGGCTCCACGCGCAGGTCTGAGTACTTATGGAAACGCGTGGGTACAGCTTCCAGGAAGCTTTTCTTGGCTTTGGTAATGCGCAGATCCACCACGTCGCCGGGCGCTACGCCGGTCACGAAGATGACCAGGTTATCATGGCGCACGAGGCATTTGCCCTCAGCTACCATGGTGGTGATTTCAATTTCGCGGAGTCCTTCCGTCTTAAGTTTTTTAGCTGTCGTAGTCACGGGTGCAAAGGTAGGGCAAAGTAGCGGCCTCGCCAGCCGATGAGGCGTATTAGACAAGCGCTGAGCTTTCGAAAAAGCCCCCCGCGGCGCTGCAAAAACTGTAGTTTTGCTTCCAGCGGGCTGCAAAGTCATGAGCCTGCTTCTGCTTGAACAACTTCATATGAAAGATAAAGTAGTGCTCATCACGGGCGGAACCTCAGGCATCGGCCGGGCCTGCGCCGTGGTATTTGGGCAAGCCGGCGCCCGTGTCGTCGTCACGGGCCGCGACGAAGCCAAGCTCGCCGAAACCGCCCAGCAACTCACCCAACTCGGCATTCAGCACCGCACCGTGCGCGCCGACGTTGGCGTAGAAGCTGATTCAGCCCGCGCCGTCGAGGAAACCGTAGCTGCTTTCGGCCGCCTGGATGTGCTGATCAACAACGCCGGAATTTCTATGCGAGCCTTATTTCAGGATGCTGATTTGGAGGTAATTAAGCGCCTGATGCAGACCAACTTCTTTGGTACCGTCTTCACCACCAAGTTTGCCTTACCCCATATTCTAGCCGCCAAAGGCTCCATTGTGGGCATCTCCAGCATCGCCGGTTACCGTGGGCTGCCCGGTCGCACAGGCTACTCAGCCTCCAAATTTGCGATGCAAGGTTTCTTAGAGGCTCTGCGCACCGAGTTGCTCCCTCAAGGTGTACACGTATTAGTAGCCTGCCCCGGCTTCACCGCCTCCAACATTCGTCAGACGGCTCTGGCTGCCGACGGCTCCGCCCAAGGTGAATCGCCCCGCGACGAAGGCCAGATGATGAGCAGCGAAGAAGTAGCCGGCCACCTGTTGCGCGCCGTGCAGCAGCGCCGCCGCGACCTCGTGCTCACGGGCCAAGGCAAGCTGACGGTTTTCCTGAATAAATGGCTTCCTGGCCTCACGGATAAGCTAGTGCTCAATCACTTTCGCAAAGAGGAAGGTTCGCCGGTGAAATAATAGCACTAGTTAAAATAAACAAGAACCTCATACAGAGCGGAAGCGAAGCATCTCGCGTGCTGTTGCTGGAGTACTAATCCCGCTAAACACGCGAGATGCTTCGCCCCGTTCGGCATGACGCGCAAAAATAAAAAGCCCCTAGCCTTATCTCACAGTGACTGGGGGGCTTTTTTATTGTACGAGAATCAAATCATGGCGCCTGATGTAAGCTGACTGCCCGCGCCATTGAACTTCGTACCAGATGTCACGCTGGCCTACTACCACTAGTCGGTCGCCAGCGGCGGCAGTGGTTAGCCAAGCAGCCCCGGGACTAGGAGCACCCATCAGTGCCGCCGCGGATTTGGATACGATACCCACTTTCTCTGGCCCAAATGTATTCAGGTACACAACCGTTAACCCTAAATAGGCAGCGTAGACTGCCCACCAGCTAGCGCCCGTCTGGCGATGCCGCACCAAAAGCAGTGTGCCGCCTATGACCGCGCCCACCAATAATGCCTGTAGAATGCGGTAGTAGTATCGTCGAACAGTGATGAGCAGTTGCTGTTGCCAGGTGTTCATATAACCAGTAAGCCGATAATTCTGGGCTAGTTCCGCCATTTTGCGCCAAGTAGCCGCCCGCGGCTGATGTGCTTGGGCAAGGCTTAGATAGTAAAGCGCGGCCGGGTAATGATCCAAGCCTTCCTGGATGTAAGCCATACGCAGCAGCAAGCGCGTCGAGACCAACTGCTCCTGCCGCAATACTTGGCGATATAAGGGATAAGCTTGCCGATAAGCTTTCGCTTCAAACAGAGAATCTGCTTTAGTAAGAGCTAAGCTATTCTTTTGGCCCAGAACAGGTTGGCTGAAAATTGCCCAGAAAAGAAAAAAAAGATGCAGCTTTTTTAGCAAAACGTTTGGTGGTTAAGGGACGGCCCTCTACTTTTGTACCCGCAATCAAGGAAGGCGCTTTCCTGTTGCAAATAAACGATTCTGTAGCTCAGCTGGTAGAGCAATACACTTTTAATGTATGGGTCCTGGGTTCGAATCCCAGCGGGATCACCACATAAAGACACCTCACAAGGGTGTCTTTTTTGTTGTCTATCAATTAGTTACACAGTATAATGGCTCCTGTAAGCTCCTATTGGTCCAAACAAAATAGTCAAATGTTTGGACCAATAGGACTACTTTGTTTGGACCAAATGCGTTGAGAGAGGAGGATTGTGGCTTTTACTTCACCCAGGGAGTACGCCACACGTCTCATTAGGGTAAATACGTTGCCTTGATGCCTTGTGTCGCATAGAGAGTCCTTAGAAGGCGAAAAACAAGCCCCATATATATTCGGTGGGGCCTCTCATGCTACTTACGCTTCATTCGTGGTGTTTTACTAGGACCCTTCACGGGTTCAGAACTTAAGGGAGCCGCCTTCACTTTTGGCGAATCTGGAAAACTGTTGTTCAGCCCCGCAAGAACTTTGTCAGCAGTACTAATAGATTCTAGGTGTGCAAACGGACTTAGAAAGTCCGGCAGGGCTGGGCTCCTAGAGATTCTGCCTGAACATCAGCGGCGTATCTCAGATTATTTTTTACGATTTTGTATTGGGGCCGCGAGACCCACGCGGTCTACAGCCTGAAAGCCGCCCGTTTTCGTGAACTTCATTGTGTGGTTAAAGTTGCGCATGGAGTCAGATGGGTCCAATGCGGTGAAATTGAGCTGAGCGAGCGTGTCCCGGGGCATAGCAGCCGAAGCGATAACCTGATTCTCAATAAGTCCAGTGGCGGGGTTGAGCTGCTTGGTCAGGGCGTGCACTACTACTTGGCTGACGGGCAGGTGCGCCTGGACTTCGCGCGCGACGCGGAGCAGGCAGCCACACACATAATCTTGATAGAGCTCATTGAATTTGCTAATGGGCAACGTCTTGCGGGAGAGCTTGCCGCTGGCCAGTTGGGTGACGACAAAATCAGGGATTACTTCGGCCGTCCCTACGTGCACATCGACTTCAATGTGGTCAGCGGTGAAGGTAAACTCAAGGCGAGAGCCAAGCTGCCTGATGCCTTCGAATGGAGTGAAAATCTCCAGCACCTGGGAATATACGTCAGAGTCTTTAGCTAGAACCTGGCGGGTAAGGTCCTGACGGTCCTGCCAGGCGGTGAGCTGACGAGCATGCTCGGCCTGGCGCTCGGCGGTCAACTGCTGGTCCTGCTGCCGAGCGGTTCCTACAGCCTCGGTCATGCGCTTGACCTTACCAGGGCCACGTTTAAATAGACGGTCGAAAAAGCCCGGTTGGTACGTATCAAGAGCAAGTTGCGCTTTCTGCTCGTGCTCAGTGCTGGGTAGGGGGGGCACTGGGGTGGGCTCCCGCTGAATGGTCACCCAATCTATGGGGTCGTTGCAGTCGTGGTGGACGGACTTAATCACCCCAAGGTACTCGTTGTAGTTAGCTACCGCCTGGGTCGCGTTCGTAATCGCCTCCTCCTTTTGCAGCTGCTTAAACTGTTGCGCAGCGACTCGGCCCCGGCGCTGTTGGTCACGCTCAATGCGCCGAGTAGTGGCGACAAATGAGCGCGCGGCTCCTTTCCAACTCATAATTCGGATAATTTAAAATTAGTAAAAGTATCTTGAGAGCAGGGTAGCTTACAGCTCTTGTTCTTCAGCTTCCAGCTCGGTGGGAGCGTTTTCCAGTTGGAATTTCTCCCACTCGCCCCGGTCGATGGTGTTGTTGGCGAGGGCCTGCTCAATCGCCAGGCTCTCGTGGTATTCGCGGGCCGCCGCCGACAGCGTCCACTTGGTCTCGATGCCGAGGCGTTCAATCTCGGTGCGAATCTGCGCTAGCTCCACCCGAAAGAATTCTTTGCGCGGGTTCGCCTTGTTGATTTGGTTGCGCAGGAAGTGCCGGTGCAGCGCCCGCTCCAGGGAGGGCGCATCATCGCTGAATAGCAGGGCGTGTACGTCGAACTCGAAGGGCACGGACGCGTCACCCAACTCGCGCACCCGGTCCAGGGGCTCCAGGCGCCGGGTCATGCCGATTTTGTAAACGTGCTCTCCAAACGAGCCAACGTTAGAGATGATATAGACGTGACCCGACTTGGTTTGCTGTGCCATGGACAGCGCCCTTTGGTTTTTCTCCTGGGCCACGTGGAGCCGTGCCTCCAGCTCCCGTAACTGCTCTTCAAACGCCGCCCGCTGCTCCGCCGAAGCCTTGGTGGCTTGCTGCTGTACCTTGTCGATGGCTTTCTGAATAGTATCTTCCTGCTTCGCCGCCTCGCGCTGCGCTTTCTCGAAGTCGCGCCGGGCCTTTTCCTCTTCTCGAATCTGCTCCTTAATGAGCCGTTGCTCCTCCCGTTCCTTGAGCTTTAATTCGTGGGCCACCGTGGCCCAGCGCAACTCTTCCAGGCGGGCCTGCAGGTAGTCGGGGGTAATGCGGGCCTCCTTGAAGGGCTTGCCTAGGTTATTCACCAGGGCGTAAGCATCCTTCATTTGTTGCGCCAGGGTGCCGTAGTTATCGTGCTTGACACTGGCCAGGATGGTATCGACTTTGCCGTTGAAGGCATCGGTCACGAAGTTAACAGCACTGACGCTGCGCACGGCTTCTACGTAGTCACACTGGGCGGCCAGGCGGCTGCTCACCATCAGGCGGGTCCGCTCCCGCGCTTTTTTCAACTCGGCCCCAGCCTGGGCGTGGCCGAATTCATCGGCTAATTCGTCCAGCAGCGAATAGGAGGGCAGCAGGTACTGGTCCCCGTAACCCCCAATGACATTTTTAAGGGCTTGGATGGTCTTTTCGAGGCCGTTGGCATTGCGGACGGCAGCTAGGGCCTCCCCAGCTATTTCTTCCGCCCGTTGATTAGCGGAGCCCACAATCCGGGCCGCCTCCTGGGTGGCGTCGAGCAGTTTTCCGTCCGCTTGGGTTTGCAGGATGCGGGCTTTCAAGCCGGCCTCGTCACGGATGGCTTTGCCTTCGCTGCGCGCTTGCTGAAGCTCCTGCGCCGCGGCGGCCCGCAACTCCGTGGCCTCGCTTTGGGCACGAGCGAGGAGGGTGGCTGCTTCCCGGTCCGCGGCGGCCCGTATCTGGCGGGCGTGTTCGTCAGCATCAAGGATGGCGCGATACTGGCTGAGCTGGTCCACTTCCTGGAGCAGTTGTGCTTCGCGGGTGGCGGCTGTTGCCGAGCGCTGCTCTTGTTCTACCCGAGCCTGGGCTAGGTCTTGATTTTTGGATTTAATTTTTAAACCTAGTACCAGAAGCAGAATCAGCGCACCGAGCAGTAATAGTAGTAGAGCTATAGTCATCAAAGGAGATAAGTAAGGATAAAGCAATTATCTGCAATATGCTATACTGCCCCGGATTATCATTCTCTACAACCTCACTTTGTATTATTTTTTTACAACATCTGCCGAAAAGGCCTGTTCCCTCTGTTGGTGCTTAGTTTAACGCTATGGATGGATTCATAGGCCATGTGGGCCTCGCCCTGGCGACTTTCGCCGTCACCAATGTTGATGATTTAGTCCTACTAAGCCTGTTTTTTAGCAACCCGCGCTTCCCGGCCCGCTCGGTCGTGGCGGGCCAGTTCCTTGGGGTGGCGGTGCTGGTCGGGGTCAGCCTGCTGGGGCTCCTGCTGGGCCAATGGGGCAACCCCCAGATGATTGGGTGGCTCGGCCTTATACCCATCGGATTGGGCCTGCGCGCGGCCTGGCGATTGCATGCCGCGTCTGAGACCGAGGGGCCGGCGCCAAAGGAAGTTAAACCTGGCTCCACTGTGCTGCAGGTGGCCGCCATCACTGTTGCCAACGGAGCCGACAACGTCAGCATCTACATTCCCCTGTTTGCCACCTTGCCGGCTGTAGCCGTGGGCCTGTACTGCGGCGTGTTTGCGGTGATGGTGGGCGCGTGGTGCCTAGTGAGTTTTTACCTCGTGCAGTACCCTGCCCTCAACCGGGTCCTAATCCACTACGGCCACATCATCTTACCCTTCTTTCTCATTGCCCTGGGCGGCTGGATACTCTTTGAGACCCAAGCTTACACCTTGGTGCTGTAATGTGCAACAGCTCGTTGGTCACTGACTAGCAACGACCAGTTTGGCTAGAGGTTAATGTTCTGCGGTCACTCTTCGCTTTATTACGCTACGCTCCATGACGCTTGCGCATTGGCGACGTTCCCTACCTATGCGTGTAGTAGTAATAAGGTATTTCTTCTTATTCTTTTTATACACATCTAGTATTCCTCAGGGAGTACGGTTCCCTGGTAATAAAGCAACGACGAAGTTGTACGCACTCGCTCCGCTCTGCTAACCGCGCAACGGATAGCTTCGCTATCCTCACCGAGGGTTTCATATACCATGTGTGCCCCAAATTAGGTAAAAACCTTGCTCAGGAGCTGTAAACGCACTTTTTTGTAGGTTAAAATTAATAAGAAGTTAGGTCATTTATAGGAGTATGGGGGACTCATTCAACCGGCCTTTAACCCGCTCCATTGAGCGGGCTCCCACGAGAGTAGCTGAAACTATTTACCCTAGCTATTACCATCTAGCTCCTCGTTATGGTATGTTTAGAGGTGAGGGGTGTCTGCCTCTCTTATCGCCATGGTCGCGCACACTGACCTAAATGAGTGCCGGTGTCGGGGAGCTTTTCGTTGCGTTGCTTCCTCGACGTTCCTACCGCCTAACGCCACGGTCAGGGTCTAGCCCCGAATACAGATAAGAGTGCGGAGGGCTCGGCCCTCACCCATGCGAGTGTAGTAGTGCCTGTAAGTAAAGCTGGAAGGGGTAGCAAATGGCTATTTCTTCCCCCTCATTTAAATATTAACGACCTGAACGTAGCCTTGACCGGCAAACCAGGAACATCAAAAATAACGACCGGGGTCTGCTACCTGTATAGCTACCTGATTGCTGGCGGCTTTGGCGTCGGTGGCAATAATTTCGGGGCCGACTACCGCCAGGTCCACAGTGACGTTGTGCGCTCCTTCCTAGGCAACTCCTACACCAAATGCCTGGATATTCTCCTAGAGCGGGGCTACCTGGAGCGGTTGGCGGTCAGCGAACACACCGGCGAGGTCAAGGAAAAAGGCGCTTATACGCCGCCCATCTACGGGATGACCGGTAAGTCCAAGCAATTCCGGATACCCGCCGCGCTACTGGGGGAAGACAAGAAGTATAAAATCATCCAGCAGCGACTGGGCAAGGCCGACCAAAACAAATTCGCCGCCATCGAGAACCGGGTGACCGCCATCACCGAAACCTACCGGCTCTACGTGCGGGAGCAGATGAAAACCATGGTGCTCCTGGACTCGCCGGAATCCCGGCAGGCGGTGGATAGCTTAGGGCTGGAGGGGCGAGTACGGGAGCCCGCGGAAAATTTCCTTGAACTGTTTAATTACAGCCCCTTCAACGAGGTTCCTATCGACTTGTTCGGTCACCGCGTGCACTCGCGGGTCGTGAACCTGCCACGGCTCCTGCGGCCGTATCTGCGCTTCCCTGACGACGATTCTCCCCTGGTTGAAATTGACCTGGTGAATTCCCAGCCGGCCATCCTGGCCTCTATTACCCCCGCCCTTATCAAGCGATTCGCCCCGGAGTGCAAGGCTGCAATTCCGCTGTTTAAAGCCGTACAGGGCGACGAAAACTATCAACGGTACCAACAGCTCTGTTTTGATAAAACCATCTATGAGACGCTTCAAAAGAGCTTTAATGAAACCTACGGGGAGCACCTGCGAAAGCCTCTGACCCGGGATGATGCCAAGGACGTATTCTACGCGGGCTCCTTCTCAGATTACGAGTACCTGGAGACAGAAACCTTGGCACACCTATCCGGTGAGCTACATGAGGTCCTTCAATTCGACCAAGATGAGCAAGCTATCCAAAAATGCGAGGAGCGCCTCCACGGCCTTCGGTGCTACCTAATATTCAAAAAAGAATTTCCGGCGGTGCACAGTCTGTTCCGCCAGCTCAAGGCCCTGGACTGGTCGGCGATAAACCGTGGGGAGCCCCATTCTAATAACTGCCTGCTGGCCCAGCGCATCGAGAGCAATCTCATTTACACCGTGCTCGTCAAAAGCGTTCTAGAAGCCGGAATCAGCCAGGTGGTGACAATTCATGACGCCCTGCTGGTGCGCCGGCAAGATGAGAAAAGAGCACGCGCCCTCGTCGAGCAGGAACTCCGGAAATTAAATCTCAAGTTGAAATTAAAGCAGAAGAGCTAAGCCGAGTTGGGGCTAGGGACGCCACCCCGAGCTCCTCAAGGGGCCGGTAATTTCCTGCCTTTTGCTACCATATGCTCACCTCCTGCGATGAGGAAGTCAGGACAACCCTGCCTACGTGGCGGAATTTTCACCGCTAGAGTTTTTAGTAGGGCAGTGGGTCCCTTGGTTCGGAGTCGGCATAATTTCCGAAAATCAGCTCAAAAAAATAGAGCCATGATTCCTCTGTACCCCCCCCGTTCTCAATAGGGGGGGGTATTTTTATCGAAAAGAGAGGGATACGGGGCCCAGGGGAGGGGGTAGGTGTCAAAATTCCTGTAGGGCTGGCTGCTAGGGCCGAAGGGTGATAAACGGGCAAGTACTCAAAAGGTACAATAAAGGGCTCCGTAGGTACTCAAAAGGTACAGTTTAGGGGCGTTTCGGTACAGGGTAATTCCCTGTTTTATATGCACGCGCTCACACCTTTCAGGGTAGGCGGTGACACCTAGTTTGGCCACTACTGAGTCGGTCCTATATCCGTGCGCTGGCGGCTCCACCACATTCTGCACCTGTCGGGCGGTCCGCCACCCGGGCTCGACGGCCCCGTCCAAGCTGCCCCATTTGCTGCCTGATATTTCGGCCCCAGCCCGGTGCAGCTGGCTTGCCGCAGCAGCGCGTGGCCCTGCAACGGCAACTGCCGGTGCAGTTGCTCGTAGCCGAGGATGCTGATGATGGGCTCTGTGGTCCAGTCCAGTTCGTGGTAGGCCAGGGCCTCTACCGAGTGGCAGGGATTATCTACTAGCCGACTCTATCCACTTCCTTGTTGCTGTCGTACTCTCTGCAAAGCCGCGTCAAGCTTATCAGTAAGATTCCCCTATGCAGCCTCAAGCGACCTCCCTAGCCGCTCTCAGCGCCTATTTCAAAAACGACTACTTTCCCCTGACAGAGAAAGAAGAACAGGCGTTAGCGTCGCGTTTCACAGAACGCTCGATTAAGCGCCGGGCCTTCCTTCTGCAGCAGGACGAGATTTGCCAGTATGCCTCCTTCGTAGTGAGGGGCTGCTTTAAGCTGTACGCCGTCGACCAAAGCGGCAAAGAGCACATCCTGCAGTTTGCGGTAGAGAACGAGTGGGTGACCGACCTGGCTAGCTTTTATGCCCAGAAGCCGAGCGGCGTCTACATCGAGGCGCTGGAGCCCGCGCTGGTGCTACAAATCAAGCACGCGGACCTGCTGGACCTGTTTACCCACTTCCACAAGTTTGACCGCAATTTCCGCATCCTCGTGGAGCGGGGCTACATCGCGCTGCAGAACCGCATCCTGCAAAGCATCAGCGCCAATGCTGAGGAGCGCTACCAGAATTTCCTGGACCAGCACCCCCATTTAGCCAATCGACTGCCCAATACACAGATTGCCTCCTACCTGGGCATTACCCCGGAATTCCTGAGTAAAATCCGCAAGGACCGGGTCACCAAGGTCTGAAGGCTTAACCTAGTTTAAGACTATTTCTTACGATTGTTTAGGGGCGGGGCCTGACCTATTGCCGGACCTTTGCATTGTTCAAACGATGCAATGATGACTCGGCACCTTCTCGTCTTATTTCTCCTTTTCACTTCCACCGCTTTCGGCCAGCAGCGGCCGGCGAAGCCCCTGCGGGCCTTCCTGCAGGCTGCCCCCTCGCCGAAGGGAGCCGTTCAGTACGGCAACAACCCCAAGGCCGGGCACTACGCCCAGGCCGGCGACGCTAAAATCTATTACGAGGTGTACGGCAAGGGCCGGCCCTTCGTGCTGCTGCACGGTGGCATCTACGGCTCGACCTACGAGATGGGCCGCTTTATTGACAGCCTCTCCCGCACGTACCAGGTCATTGCGGTTTCCACCCGGGGCCACGGCAAGTCGGAGTTGGGCACCGCGCCCCTTACCTACGAACAGCGGGCCACCGATGTGGTCGCGGTGCTCAAGGCCGTGACCCGCGACAGCGCCATCGTGCTAGGCTTCAGCGACGGGGGCTTCGCCGGCCTCAAACTGGCTAGCCTATACCCCGAGCGGGTCCGCAAGCTCATTGTCATGGGGGCCAGCGAGCTGTACCCCGGCATGCGCAAATTCGAGTTTACCCCCCAGCAGGGCTTTGTCCTGGACAGCGCCTACATGCGCCAGCAGTTGGCCCTGATGCCCCAGCCGCAGCGGCTGGCCGAGCACTTCACCAAAGTGGCGGACTTCTACAACCACCTGACCGTGGACAAAGCTGTGCTGGGAGCCATCCGCTGCCCCGTGCTGCTCATCGCCGGGGACCGGGACGAGGGCGTGTCGGTACAGCACGCGCTTAACACCGCGCAGTTGATTCCCCGCAGTCAACTGGCCATCATCCCCAACGCCCCGCACCCGGCCTTCCTGGTCAACTTCGAGGCGGTGTGGTACAGCATCGTGCCCTTTCTTAATCAATAAGCTCATGAACCAGCACCTCAAAGTACTGACGGCAGCCCTCTTGTTGCTGCTCCGCGCCGGGCTTTCGGCCCAGGCTCAGGAGTATATCGGCACCTCGACAGCCAAGCCCATGGACCTGAGCAAAGCGCCCGGGGTTAAAACGAAGCTCCTCAGCACCAGCGGGCAAACCAAAACCTACATTCTGGTCTTCGCTAAGGGCGACGAAATCGTGGCGGGCCTGACCAAGTTCGCCCAGCAGTATCACGTCAAAAACGCCCATTACCAAGCCATTGGGGATGCCCTGTCGGCCAAGATTGGGGTCTATGACTACGAGCGCAAGCAGTTCAAAGTCATCCCCTTCGCGGAGCCCGTCGAGGTGGCGTCGCTGACCGGCAACATTACCCTGGTGGGCGGCAAGCCGGTCGCGCATACCCACGTTAGTCTGGCCACCTTCGACGGCCTGTTGCACGGGGGCCACCTGTTCGAGCTGATTTCCGGCCCTACCGTGGAGCTGTACGTGACCGTGGAGCCCACCCCGCTCTACAAACAGCACAACGCCGAGTTCGACGCCAACCTGATTGACCCGGACCTGACAAAATAACTCCTAAGCGGCTTCGGCCTCCGGCAGTCAATAACCCCAGGTTTTGCCTCGGTGCTGGCTTGCCGTGCGCCGCTCGCTTCTCACCATTCCACTTTCACTAGTTCGTTTTCACCCCTTTTACCCACTTTTTTATGAACCTCCCCAACGTATTTCGCCTCTTTTTCCTGGCTCTCGCTTTGACGCCAGCTCTCCTGTCCTGCGACAAGGACGACGATATGGTTGCCACGCCCGCCGTGGACACTGCCGCCGAGCAAACCGCCATTCAGCAGCTGCTCACCAACTACGGTACGGCGCTTAACGCTTCAAATGCCGCTACTGTAACGACGCTTTTCGCCACGGACGGTGTGTTTGCGGCTCCTGGCTCGCCGACCGCCACGGGCCAGACCCAGGTGCGGGCCGCCTTTAATGGCCTGTTCAGCGCCGTGACGCTCACCCTCGCCTTCACCCCGGCCCAAATCACGGTGGTGAATGCCGACTACGCCTTTGCCACGTCCACGTCCAGCGGCACGCAGGTGGTTAAGCCCTCCGGCCCGACCTCGCAGGTGAGCTTCCGCGAGCAGTGGGTGTTCGCGAAGGAAGGCGGCCAGTGGAAAATTGCCCGCTACATCTTCAACCAGCCCCAGTAAGTTCACCATGTCCACGCAACTGGAAGCACTAGCTGCCGAGCAACTCCTGGCACAGTACGCCCAAGCCTTGAATTCGGCCGATACCACTGCTTTGTCCTCGTTCTACACCCCCGACGGCGTATGTATGCCCAACGGTGTCCAGACGATTCCGGCCAGTGCACTCTCCGCCAGGGGAGCCGCCTTCTTTGCCAAGGCAGGCTTTGATATCGACTTCGCGGTAGAATCCGTAGCAGTGGATGGCTCCTACGCCTTTGTGCAGGCCACGGCTCACACCCGTACCACTAAAGGCAACGCTCATCCGCAAGTACGCCGCAGTCGGGATTTCTTCGTGCTGCGGCAGCAGGAGCAGGGCTGGAAAATCTTTTGCTACATCTTCAACAGCGTACAGGTCGCTTAAGCAGCGCTAATTGCTGCCAGCACACGTTTAGCGCCACTTCTCCTTCGCCAACGTATGCTGGCAACAAGCCTGCACCGCCCCATTAGCTGACCATTACCCCATTCCGATGAAAGCAGCCGTTTTGCCCCACCCCGGCGGTGCCGACCAGTTTCAGCTCATCGAGCGCCCCGTGCCCACTCCCCAACTAGGTCAGGTGCTGCTGCGGGTGCGCGCCTTCGGGCTGAACCGCTCCGAGCTGATGACCCGCAAGGGCCTCTCGCCGGGGGTGCAGTTTCCACGGGTGCTGGGCATCGAATGCGTGGGTGAAGTCGTGGAGGACCCCACGGGTGAGTACGCGGCCGGGCAGCAGGTGGCGGCCCTGATGGGCGGCATGGGTCGCGACTATGACGGGAGCTACGCCGAGTATACGGTGGTGCCCAAAAGCGTCCTGTACCCGTTCCGCAGCCCGCTGCCCTGGGCGCAGCTCGGGGCCATTCCCGAAATGTTCCAGACCGTGCACGGCTCGTTGCACCTGGCCCTGAAAATCCAGGCCGGTGAGACCCTGCTCATTCGGGGCGGCACCTCGTCGGTGGGGCTGCTGGCCGCACAACTGGCCCGCCACGCCGGCTTGACGGTGCTGGCTACCACGCGCAGCGCGGCCCGGGCCAGCCTGCTCACCACCAACGGCGCCACGCACGTGCTCGTGGACGAGGGCCAGCTCCGCGACCAGGTACGGGCGCTCTGTCCCAAGGGCGTGGACAAGGTGCTGGAGCTTGTGGGTGCCACCACCCTGCAGGATTCGCTTGCCTGCCTCAAGCCCGGTGGTGTCGGCTGCATGACGGGTATGCTCTCCGAGAGCTGGTCGATTCCGAACTTTGCACCCATGGAGTTTATTCCGGCCACCGTGAGCCTGACGGTCTATGACAGCGGCCAGATTACGGCTCCCGCGGCCGCCCTCCAAACCTTTATTGATTCGGTGGAAGCCGGCCACGTGCAGCTCGGTACCGGGCCCACCTATTTGCTCGACCAGATTACCGAGGCGCATCAGCTCATGGAAAGCAATGCGGCCGGGGGGAAGATTGTCGTGGTTACTTAACGCCCTCCCGCGCCCGCGACTGGGGGCTGGCTTTTGCTCACGTTCATGGTTATTAACGTCTTTCGCCCATGTCCAAATCCTTCTTGTCGTTACTCACCCTGAGTTTGATGGGCCTGCTTGGTTGCGGCAGTTCGCGCCCGACTCTGGTTGCCGACCACTTCGAGCCGGTAAATGTGGCTACCTCCCGCGAAAAACTGGGGGGCAAAACGGTGCAAAAAGTCACCAAAAGCCCCACTGTCACCGCGGTTGATGAGCCTACGTTTGCCCGCCTTGTCGGCAGCCAATTTCACAACGGCACCATAGAAGTGAAGGTGCTGAGCCGTCTGCTGCCCGATGCCCCAGCGCTGGCCCGGGGCTTTATCGGCCTCGCCTTTCGAATAAATGAGTCCAATTCGCAATTTGAAGGCGTCTACATCCGCCCAGCCAACGGCCGCGCCGACAACCAGTTGCAGCGCAATCACGCGGTGCAATACTTCTCGTTTCCTGACTACAAGTTCGAGCGTCTGCGCCAGGAAGCACCCGGCGCCTACGAGTCGTACGCCGATATGGGCCTCAACGAGTGGATACGCCTACGGCTGGTGGTGCGCGGGGCTCAGGCGCAACTGTTTCTCAACGATAGCAAGCAGCCGGTCCTGCTCGTCAACGACTTAAAGCACGGCCCTGATGCCGCCGGGGGCATCGGGCTGTGGGTTGACGTGGGCACCGAAGGCTTTTTCTCCGATGTAAAGATTACCTCAACTCCCTGAGAGCTTATATAACTAGCCTGGCTAGCCCACTTCATTTTTTACCTTCTTCTACCTCCTTATTTGATGAACACGCAAGCAAAAACCGCCGTTTTAACCGGCGCTAACAGCGGCATCGGCCTAGCCCTTACCCATAAACTACTGGCCGAAGGCTACCGCGTTATCGGCACGTCCCGCTCAGGTCAGATTGCTGATTTCAGCCACCCCAACCTCACCGTTATTTCACTTGACGTTACGGACGAAGCCAGCATCGCGCAGGCCGTGGCCCAGATTGGCCAGCTAGCGCCCAGCATTGACCTGTTGGTAAACAATGCCGGCGTCGGCTCCGACCTGGGCACCATCACTCCCACAGGTACCGCCCTGCGCGACACCTTCGCCACCAACGTGGACGGCACCATCCTCTTCACCGAGCCCATGCTGCCGCTGGTGCGAGACGGGGGACAGATTGTCTTCCTTTCTTCCAAGATGGGTCTGGTGAGCCACGCCGCCGCTGACAGCCCCGCTTACCGCATCTCCAAGGCCGCCATCAACATGTACGCTGCCATCCTGGCCGAGCGCGTGGCCGAGCGTGGCATTTCGGTCACGCCCATGCACCCGGGCTGGGTGCAGACCCGCATGGGTGGCGACAGCGCCCCCTTCACCACCGAGCAGTCAGCCGCAGGCTTGTTCCGGGGCATTCAGGCCCGGCCAGAGAGCGGCAAGTTCTGGAACGTGGAAGTCGATAGTCTACTAGCCTAGCCAGGCCGCTTCCCCAAGGTTATAGGAGCTAAAAAGCCCCACCCCAACCGCTCTTTCGCTATTGGAAGAGACGTTGGAGTGGGGCTTTTTTTAGTCCAGGCAGCGCGGTCAGCTTATGTAGTTCGTTTGCCTGAGAAGGCAGTCTCAGGCATGGTGAGCAGGACTGGCAGCACCAGCAGCGCGACCAAGGCAATCATGGCTCCAGGTACGAGTGGCCAGCCCGTGCGGGCGATGAGCAGCTCGGCCAAAAAGGGCGTCAGCCCCCCGAACACGGCTGTAGCCGCCGTGGCTCCCAGGGCCAGCCCACTCAGGCGGCCTTCGCCGGGGAATTGCTCGGCCGTGGCGGCAGCCCCGACCGCACTGACGCCCCCAGCCACCGCGGCCAGCACCACGGCCCCCAAAACAGCTTGCTGGGTGCTGCCGCCGCGCATCAGGGAAAACAGGGTGATGGGCAGCAGGGCGCTGGCCCCGGCCAGCACCGCCAGCACGGGCTTGCGGCCCAGGCGGTCGGAAAGGAGCCCGACGAAGGGCGTGACCAGGATGACGACAAAGGCGGCAATGGTCGACAGCCCCAGCGCCTCACCCTCGCCGCGCTGGCCGGTAGTGGCCAGGAATGTTGGCACATACGTAATGCCGACATAGTAAGTAATCGAGCCCAGGGCCGAGATGGCGAACGTACGCAAAATGGCGGGGCGGTGGTAGCGCAGCGTGTGGCGCAGGGGGGAGGTGGGCACCGTGCCGGCCTCCTGTTGCCGCTCGAAGTCCGGCGACTCCTGCATGGTAGAACGGGCCAGCCAGACGCCGCCAGCCAGGACCGCGCCCAGCAGGAAGGGCAGGCGCCAGCCCCAGGTATCCACGCTGGCCGTCGGCAGCCCGTACACCAGCAGGGCGCACACGCCCACGGCCAGCAAAGCCCCCACCTCGCTGGCGGCAGCGGCCAGGGAGGTAACCAGGCCGCGTCGGCCGGGCCGGGCCCCTTCCAGCAGGTAGGCCACCACTCCCGTGTACTCGCCCCCCACCGAGAAAGCCATCAAACACCGTAGCAGCAAGAGCAGCCACCCGGCCCCCGCCCCGATTTGGGCATGGGTGGGCAACAAGGCTGTGACGAGCATGGCCCCCGTCATCACGGCCATGGACAGCAGCAGCATGCGTCGCCGGCCGTACCGGTCGCCGATGTGCCCGAATACCAGCGCGCCCAGCGGCCGCATCAGGTAAGAGACGGCAAACCCGCCGAGGGCGGTGAGCAGCGACGTGGCCCCCGGGCCAAAGAACACCCGCGACAGCACGGTGGCGAAGTAGAGGCAGAGCGTGAAGTCGTACCACTCAATGATGGTCGAGCACGCGGCTACCAGCAGGGAGGCGCGGGAAAGCACGACGCGGGGCTCCGCTTGGTCGGTTAGGGTAGGGTGCACAGGCTTGGTTAGTGAGGTAGGAGGGGACGGAAAATAACGGTTTGGAGTCGTTACGGGTGCTTCTCAGACGCATGGGCCTACAGCGCCACGGGAAAAACCCCCAATACAAAAAGTCGCCTCCCATTACGGGCAAGTCAACGTTTCGTATTGGGGGCTCCCGGGTAGCTGTGGGCGTTGAGGCGCTTATTTTGTTTTGTTGTACATGTAGCGGGCAATCTTCCACTGGCCGCTCACTTTCTGGAAAACAAACAGCTCGCGGTTTTCTTCTGGGGCCGACTGGCCGTTGGCATTCACCACGGCGGTGCCTTTCGACGTGGAACGCACAATGGCATTGTTGCCGTTTACCGCGATGTCGTCGATGGTGAAGTTGATGTCTAGCTTGATGGCGTTAAATACGTACTCGTACGTGGCCTTCACCTGCTCCTGGCCCACGGCGGTGGGGGCACCGGGCGGCATCAGCACGGCATCTTTGGTGTAGAGGGCCACGACCTTGCCGGCGTTGGCTTCCTTCAGGGCATCGCGGTATGCCGTGATGACTTTCTCAATGGCGGCTTTGTCGTTGTCGGCAGCAACGACGGAAACGGGCCGCTCACCCGGCAGGGAGCTGGCCTGGCTTTGCACAGCGCCAAGGGACAGGAAAAGTGCGGCGGCAAACAGGGGATTCTTCATGGTCTGGTAGTGAGAGATGGGGTTGTGTTGACTAGCACAAAGGTCCTGCGGGCCTCCCCCTGCCGCCCCTAAACAATCGTAAGAAATAGGCTTAATCTAGGTTAAGACCTCGTAAGCGAATTATCTCTGCCTTAGGCTTGACGTGGAGCTACTTCGCATGTAAACATCCTTGGAAACCTTGCCCAATGATTAAGTTGGGTAAGATGCTCAGGGGCGGTGGTTCCGAAAAGTGTACTGACGGTGCAGCGGTGGTACCAGCAGCAGCACGAGCAGCAGCCCGGCCAGTACGCAGCCAATGAGGGCGAAGTAGTCCGTGGAAAATCGCAGCAGACTTAGCGTATCCTGCGCGCTGCTTAAGGAGTGCGGAGCAAGCGGCGGAGTGGCCGGCCCGACGCCCAGGCCAACCTGGTCGTCGTACGTGGCGCGCAGCCAGGACTGCAAAAAGTTGGTTAGCGCAACGGAAGCGGCAAAACCCAGGAAGCGGGCTCCCACAGCCAAGGAAACACCTGTCGGAACCTGTTGGGGCGAGAGGGGCGAGAGCGTAAATAGCACTACCGGCAAGAAAACGAAGCCATTGCCCAGGCCCTGCACCAGCAGGGGCGGCACGAACTCGGCCGGGGTATGCGGAGCGCCGAACAGGGAGTACAGCCAGCCGTGATGCACCAGCAGCAGTCCAAAGCCTACGAGCATAAGCGTGCGTAGCGCAGTGCCCGCCAGCACGAGGCGCAGGGCCGCGCTTACACCTGCCACAATGCCCACCAGCAAGGCTACTTGTAGGCTGGCGAGCTGGTGGGCGTCAACTCGCAGCACCTGGCAAAAGTACAGGGAGGCCACAGCCGCACTACTGCGCACCAGGTATAGCACCATAAACAGCAGCAAGCCGAGCACGAAATGGCGACAGCGAAATACGCTCAGATGCAGAAAAGGGCGCTTGCGGAAGCGTTGGCGTCGTACGAACACGACGGCCAGCAGCGCGAGTATGCCTAGCAGCAGCCATGGCTTTCCGTCCTCCAGCCACTGGAGTGACTGCCGGTACACCACCAGATAGGCCCCGATGCCCAGCGAAGCGGCGTAGAGCCCAAAACTAAGCCATTCTACCTGATACAGCGGCTTGCGGGGCTGCAACCGATTATTGGTCAACAGCAGAAACAACAACAGACCTCCGGGCAATTGCAGCAGCGCAAACACGTAGAACAGTGTCGAGAAGCTGTAGTGCTGGAGAGAGTAGGTGGCGATGATGGTCGTAAGGGGCGTGCTGCACAGCAGCGTCCCGTAGAAAACGCTGAAGCCCACCGGACGGGACCGCCCCGGCTCCAGCTGGGAGAAAATCAGGCCCAGGCAAGGGCTGCATACGCCCACGGTCAGCATACCCTGCAGGAAGCGCAAGGCCAGAAAAACTGGCAAGCTGGTCGTAAGCGTGCACAACCATACGCTGAGCAGCATCAGCGCCACGGCCAGCGAATAGTAGCGCCGCACCGGCAGGTAGGACCCGACCCGGGCGTCGAGCGGAAAGTAGGCCACGATGCCGACGAAATACAGCAGGATGGAGAACTGCAGGTCGGTCAGCTTAAAGCCGAAGTAAGCGGCCGCTTCCCCTAGGTTGCCGGCGTAAAGACCCAGCAGGATAAACCCCGGGGCCAGCCCCAAAAAAAGGGCCCCGCGCACCAGCCAGGTGGGAGCCCATGGCCGGAAGACCGGCAGTGAAGCAAGCATAAAGTTCAGGAAACGATAACAGGCGCTGTTCAGTGGAGCCTGACGACTCGCTCCTACGCGCCAAAATAGCTTGGCCGGACCACGGGTCGCCCCCGGGCCTGGCAGGCCCGTAAGTCAACTTCGTAAAGGCAGTGCAGGCCTTCTCGTCAGCGGCCTTCGCGCAGCACTGGCGCTATTCTGCTGCCAATCAACTCAGTCGCTTGCAGGATTTTCTCGTGGGGAAGCACGGCCACATCCATCTGAAATGTCACCCGTGCGATGCCACCCAGCGCCTCGCTGTGCCGCAAAACCTTAGCCGCTACCTCCTCGGGGCTGCCCACCAGCAGCGCCCCCAGGGGGCCGGCCTGTGCTTCCACGTGGCCCCGCGTTGGTGGAAAGCCACCCCGCTCGCGGGCACGCTGGCCGAAGGTTTGGATGTAGCCGGGTGCGAAACCATCCATCGCTTCTTTAGTGGTCGGGGCGACGTAGCCCAGCGAATGCAGGCCCACTTGGAGCTGCTCGGGGGCGTGCCCGGCCCGGCGGCCCGCCTCGCGGTAGAGGTCGACCAGGGGGCGGAAGCGGTGCGTATCGCCCCCAATGATGGCCACCATCAAGGGCAGGCCCAGCGTGCCGGCCCGCACGAACGAGGCGGGCGTGCCACCCACGCCCAGCCATATGGGCAGCTGCGCCTGCGCCGGGCGCGGGTACACGCCCTGACCCGTCAGCGCCGGCCGGAACTGGCCTTTCCAACTGATTTTCTCGGTGCCGCGAATGGCGAGCAGCAGCTCCAGCTTTTCGGCAAACAGCTCATCGTAATCCTGCAGGTTGTAGCCAAAAAGTGGGAAGGCTTCGGTGGAGGAGCCCCGGCCCACCACCAGCTCGGCCCGGCCCTGGGAGATGAGGTCCAGGGTGGCAAACTCCTGAAACACGCGCACTGGGTCGGCCGCCGAAAGCACGGTAACGGCGCTGGTGAGGCGAATACGCCGGGTGCGGGCCGCGGCCGCGGCCAGGATGACGGCTGGGGCCGAGTCGAGGTACTCGGCCCGGTGGTGCTCACCGATGCCGAAGATGTCGAGCCCTACCTGGTCGGCCCGCTCGATGCGCTCCAGCAGCAGGCGCATGGCCTCGGTGCCGCTGAGCAGGTCGCCGCCATTTTGCAACAGGTGCGAGGCAAAACTATCAATTCCAACTTCCATTAGGGGATTTTAAATGTACGGTTCGTCGTGCGTGCCCAGCTCTGGCTTCCTTTGCTGGATTGCCGCTGGCTTTCTACTACGCCTGGGCTAGGGCAGCAGGTGTTTGACGAAGGTGACCTTGCTCATCCCATCTTTCTCGTAAGAAGCCAGACAGTAGCGGTTAAAGGCGGGCACAAAGTGCGGCGGGGACAGGTGAAGCTGGGTGGGGGAAGGCCCGCTTTTGGCAAAGAAGAAGACCTTGGTGGTGCCGTACTTGGTGTAGGGCATAAGCGCGCCGTACTGCGCCATCTCCTGCCAGCGGCTCGTGTCGCCGACGGTTACCGCGTAGAGGCGCACGACGGGGCCGGTATTGTTCTCATTGCGAAACAGGGCCACCTGCTCAAACTCGCCGGGCAAATCCTGCGGACTCGGCTGCCTCATTGCATCTACGATAAACCAGACCAGTAAGGCAACGCCGGCCAAGCCAAGTACATATTTAATCCTCATGAGGTACGGATGCTCCAAAGTGGTCACCCTGTCGGGCAGGGGCCATGGATAAAAGGGGCAGACTATGCCTAGGAACCAGCGACTTTATAGACCGCTTCTACCACAAAACGCCCGGCTCCCGGGGAAGCCGGGCGCTTAAGGCCCAACCACGCCGGGCGGCAACTGTTTACACGCCTACCTCTACCTTACCGATGCGTAGGATGGGCTTGATAGTTACGCCGCGCTCCGAGTCTTCCGCCGCCTGGTTTATCTGGTCGAACTCGTAGAACTTCACCAGCTTATCAAAGGGAAACTGGCCTTGCTGGTAGAGGGCAATCAGCCGCGGAATGAAGATGCTGGGCACCGAGTCGCCCTGCAAAATGCCCTTCACGGTTCGGCCGGCCACCATGATGTCGTTGGGGCCGAAGCTCAGCTCTTTGTCGGGCGCGGTGACGCCCACCAGCCCACACACGCCGTGGGTGCGCAGCCCCTGCACGGCCGTGCGGATGATTTCAGGGCGGCCCGTGGTGTCGAAAGCGAAGTGGGTGCCCTTGTCGGTGATGTGCTGAATCTGTTCCACCACGTTGCCCGTCTTGCTGTTGATGCTGTGGGTGGCTCCCAGCTCTTTGGCCAAGGTCAGGCGCTCGTCGTTGATGTCAACGGCAATGATGGTGGTCGCCCCGGCCACGCGCGAGGCCATAATGGCCGACAGCCCCACGGCTCCGGTACCGAAAACGGCAATGCTGGCTCCAGAGGGCACGTTCAGGCTATTAAGAATGGCCCCGGCCCCGGTCTGGATGCCGCAGCCTAGCGGCCCGAGCAGCTCCAGCGGCACGTCCTTGGGCACCTTGATGGTGTTGTTTTCGTGGGCGATGGCGTAGGTGGCAAACGACGACTGCGAAAAGAAGCTGTCGTGCAAATCGGGCGTGCTATGCTGGTGGATGCGGTGGCTGCCATCGGGGCGGCTGCCGGCGAAGTTATGTTGCAGCATGTTCTCGCAGTAGGTGGGAAAGCCCTCGCGGCAGCTGCTGCACTTGCCGCAGTAGCCGAAGGTGAGCACCACGTGGTCGCCCACGGCGACTTCGGTTACTTCGTTGCCAATGGCTTCAACCACGCCCGCGCCTTCGTGACCAAGTACCATGGGCAGCGGGGCGGGCATTTGCTGGTTGCGAATGACCATATCGGTGTGGCAAATGCCAGTGGCCACAATGCGCACCAGCACTTCCTGGGGTCGGGGCTGGTCCAGCTGGGCTTCCTCGAGCAGAAACGCACCTCCTTTTTCTTTGACGACGGCAGCAGTAATCTTCATGGGAGTTTTAGGCTAAGGATGAGAAAAGGCAACAGATACTTCGGTGCTTAGGGGCACGCTGGGGGAAAAATTCAGCGGGTGCGGGAAGCAGCCGGCGGCGGCAGCTCGGCCACCGGCGTGCGGGGCACCAGCAGCGGCTGGCTTTGGCTGACTACCAGCGGGGCCGGCAGCCGGAACGTGGCCCGCTGCCGCACGTCGAGGCTAGAGGCGGCGGCCTGAACGGTGTAGGGGCCGGCTTCCGCTACCCAGGCCGACCGGCGGGTATCAAAAGAGGCCAACGCAGCGGGCGTAAGCGTGAAAGTGAGCGTCTGGGACTGGCCGGGGGCCAGCAGCCGGGTTTTGACAAAGGCTTTCAACTCGCTTTCCGGCTTGGGCAGCTGGCCGGTGGGGGCGCTCAGGTAAAGCTGTACCACTTCTTTGCCGGCCACCGGGCCGGTGTTGGTCACGGTGAGCGTGGCCGTCAGCTTACCCGCAAACGTGGGCGCGCTCAGCTTCAGCGGCCCGTAGCCAAAGGTGGTGTAGCTCAGGCCGTAGCCGAACTCGTAGGCCGGCCGCACGCCAAAAGTGTTGAAGTAGCGGTACCCCACGTAAATGCCTTCGCGGTAGTCGTTTTCGGCGGGCTGACCCGTGATGGAGCCGCTGGCCGCAGTCCCGGCCAGCGTCCGGCCCGGGAACTCGGCCGCGAAGGGCACGTCGGCGTAGCGCACGGGGTACGTGGAAGCCAGCTTGCCCGAGGGATTGGCCCGGCCCGCGAGCAGGTCGGCCAGGGCCGCCGCGCCTTCCTGGCCGGGCTGCCCGGCCAACAGCAGGGCATCGGCCTGGTCGCGCCAGCTGGCCACTTCCACCGCGCCGCCCACGTTGAGCACCACCACTACTTTTTTGCCCTGGGCGTGGAAGGCCATGGCCAGCTGTTGTAGCAGGGTGCGCTCGGCCGGGCGCAGGGTGAAGTCGTCCTGCTCGCGGCGGTCTTCGCCCTCGCCGGCGCTGCGGCCCAGCACCAGCACGGCCACCTCGGCGGTGCGGGCCTGCTGCTGCATAGTGGCGGCGTCGAACGTCATTTCCGAAATCACCGGGGCCGGGGTAAACAGGGCCCGCGCGGTGGGCTGCTTGGCCTGCTCAGCTTGCAGGTACTGCTCGTAGCGGCTTTGCAAGGGCGCTTCCAACCGAAAACCGGCTTCGGTTAGGCGCTGGGGCAGCTGGGTTATCGAGCCGGTATTCACCTCGCCGCTGCCCGTGCCGCCCGTAATCAGGCGGTAGGCACTGTTGCCGAACAGGGCTACGCGCCGCCCGGCCGGCAGGGGCAGCGCGCGTCCGGTATTGCGCAGCAGCACCATGCTTTCGGTGGCAGCCCGCCGGGCCACGGCGGCGTGGGCGGACAGGTCGGGCTGGTTGGTGAAAGGCAGGTTGCGGAAGGTGGCAGAGCGCAGCACCAACTCCAACACGCGCGTGACGCTTAGGTCCAGCTGCTGCTGGGTGAGGGTGCCCTGCTGCAAGGCGGCCTGCAGCTGCTGGCGCTGGGCAACGGTGCCCGGCATAAGCAGGTCGTTGCCGGCGGCCAACTGCGCTGGGGCGCTCTGCCCGCCAAACCAGTCGCTCATCACCAGCCCCTGAAAGCCCCATTCCCGGCGCAGCAGCGTGGTCAGCAGGTCCGGGCTCTCGGAAGTATACGTTCCGTTTATCTTGTTGTACGACGACATTACCGTCCAGGGCTGGCACTGCTGCAGCGCGAGCTGAAAGCTGCGCAGGTAGATTTCCCGCAGGGCTCGCTCACTGATGCGGGAGTCGAGTTGCATCCGGTTGAACTCCTGGTTATTGGCCGCCAGGTGCTTGAGGGTGGTGCCCACGCCGGCTTGCTGCACGCCCCGCACCAGGGCCGCGGCCACGGAGCCGGATACCACCGGGTCTTCGGAGTAATACTCGAAGTTGCGGCCGCCCAGCGGGTTGCGGTGGATGTTCAGGCCGGGTGCCAGCAGCACGTCGACGCCGTAGGCCTGAGCTTCGCTGCCAAACGCTACTCCCAGCTGCCGCACCAGCGTGGTGTCCCAGCTAGAGGCCAGCAGCGTGGCCACCGGGAAAGCCGTGGCGTAGTAGGTTTTGGCGTCATTGGGGCGGGTAGCGTTGATGCGCACGCCGGCCGGCCCGTCGGCCAGCGCCACCGACGGGATGCCCAGCCGCGGCACGGCGTGGGTGCTGCCCGCCTGGCCCGACACCTTATCGGGCGTGGCCGCATCTGTGGGGTCCATGGCCGGCAGCACGCCGGGCGGCGGCGGTTGGCCGTTCGGGAAGCTGCTGTTTTTCATGCCCATGCCCAGCACCAGCTGGATTTTCTCCTCGACCGTGAGGGCGGCCACGACGTCGGTTAGCCGGGCCCGGCCCAGCTTCGGCATAGGCACTGGCGTCTGGGCTTGGGCACCCCAGGTGGGCAGCAACGTAGTCAGAATGGGAAGAACGCACCGCGCCAACCAGTTGGCTATGTGACGGAAGAAGTAGGTAGAATGCCTCATACAGATGCATAATGTGGATACCAAACACGCGCCGGACGGCCACTGCCGCCGGCCGGGAAAGAGTTGTGCTACAAGCTCACTTCTGGAGCAGGGATTCATAACCCAGAGTAATAAGGTAGGGCTTCCGCAATTGCTTGGGCGCAACCACTTTCTTAGCCTCCGGGGGGCTTTTTTGGGTTCCTGTCGCTTCCTTTGCTGCGTTAGGGACTGATTGATTAGCAAGATTTTTTGTTCCAGCTGCGTAAGGCCTGTAGTAAGTTAACCATCATTTCTGCTGAACCACATGCTTCTCCCTTATCACGCCCTGGTGGGCGGCAGCACGCAAGGCATTGGCCGGGCCGTAGCTGCCGCTTTAGCCGAAGCCGGCGCCACCGTCACCCTCATTTCCCGCAACGAGGCCGCGCTTGCCGCAGTAGCGGCCTCGCTCCCGACGCCCGCCCAGCAGCAGCACGGCTACCTGGTAGCCGATTTCAGCCAACCCGGCCAGGTGGCCGCGGCCGTTGCCGGCCACCTGGCCGCGCACCCCACCGGCTTTCAGATTCTGGTAAACAACACGGGGGGGCCGCCCGCCGGGCCGCTGCTGGCCGCCACCCCCGCCGAGTTTGAAAGGGCCTTTGCCCAGCACCTTATTTGCAACCAGCTGCTGGCTCAGGCGCTGGTCCCGGGTATGGCCCAGGCTGGCTACGGGCGCATTATCAATATTATCAGCACTTCCGTGAAGATTCCGCTGCCCGGCCTGGGGGTGAGCAACACCATTCGGGGCGCCGTCGCCAGCTGGGCCAAAACGCTGGCGAACGAAGTGGCCAGCCAAGGTATCACGGTCAACAACGTGCTGCCAGGAGCCACCGTCACACAGCGCCACGAGTCGCTACTTACGAAGAAAGTGACTGAAACCGGTCAGTCCAGGCAGCAGGTCGAAGAAGCCATGCTCCGGCAGATTCCGGCCCACCGCTTCGGGCAGGCCAGCGAGCTGGCGGCGGCCGTCGTATTCCTGGCTTCCCCAGCGGCCGGCTATATCAACGGGGTGAGCCTGCCGGTGGATGGGGGGCGCACGGGTAGCCTGTAGCAGGCCCTAGCCCGGGCGTGGTCAGCGCGGGCTAGGGCGTTAGCTGCTCTAAGGCTCTCCACACTGCAATTTTGCTGTCGGAAGAAGGCTAAGTCTTAACGCGTCGCTACGCCACTGGCTTTGGCAATGACGTTGAAGCTGAGCATGAATACATCGTCAACAGCTTTGTCAGCTGCGGTGCCGAACAACGTGGAGCCGAACTTAACATCGTACTTCGTGCGGTCGATGCTGGCCGTGCCCGACGCGGCAGCTACGCCATTCTTCACGCCTACTTTAGCTGGGAAGCTGAGGGGGTTGGTCTTGCCTTTGATGGTCAGGTTACCCGTAATGGTGGCATTGTTGCCGCTGGCATCCCCCTTCAGGGGCTTGATGCTGGTGATGACGAAGGTGGCCGTCGGGTTCTTCTCTACGCCGAAGAAATCGTCCGATTTTAGGTGGCCCACCAGCTTGGCGTTGTAGTCGGCGTCGGTCAGGTCCGTATTCTTGAGGGAGGTCATGTCCACGATGAAGGTGCCACCCACCAGCTGGCTGCCTTTCACCTGCACGGAGCCCTCTTTAAAGCCGATGGTGCCACTGTGCTGGCCGCCGATTTTCTTGCCCGTCCAGCCGAGCGAACTCAGTTGGGGCTGCACCTTGTAGGTTTCAACGGCGGCATAAGCGGTTGCCGGTTTAGGAGTAACATAGCCGGAAGCAGCCTGCACGGGAGCCGACAGCATCGTGGCGGCGAACAACAAGGGAAGGAGGAGCTTTTTCATGATTTTTTAAAAAGAGGTAATAGGGGTTGATGAGAAAACAAAGGGGAGAGAACTGATTAGGATAATTGGGCCAGCCATTGACGGGCCGCCGCCAGGCCGCTGGGTGATACTTCGTGCCCGCCCTCGAAGGCTTCGTAGTGCGGGGTTATGCCCTGGGATTCCAGGAACGTCACGGCCTCGTCGGCATAGAAGGCGGGCAGTTTATCGTCGTGGCGGCCGTGGCTGAGGAAGAAGTGAACCTGCTGGATATCGGCGGCCGGGGCCTGCTGCTGGCGCGACTCCACCAGCATGCGGCCGCTGAAAGCCAGCACGCCGCGCACCTGGGCCGGGTGGGTCAGGGCCACGTCATAGGCCATAATGGCGCCCTGACTGAAGCCCAGCAGGTACACCTGGCCGGCCGGAATGCCGTACCGGGCCGAGGCCTCTTGAATAAAGCCGAGCAGCAAACGCTGTCCGTCGAGCTGCTGGGTCTGGTTGAAGACGGGCTTGCCCGACGAAAAATCAACCTGGTAGAAGCCGAAGCTCAAGGGGCCAAGCACCAGCGGGGCGCGCACCGAAAGCACCAGCGTGCGGGCATCGGCCAGCTGCTCGCCCACGGGCAGCAGGTTCAGCTCGTTGCCCCCCACGCCGTGCAGTAGGAGCAGTAGTCGCTTAGCGCCGGTGGCCTGGGGCGGGTTTACCAGGCGGTAGGCCAGGGGTAAATCAGTAAGCAGCGGGGGCTGCGCAAGGGTGGCAACAGTCATGGGAGTAGTCAGAAAAAAGGGAGAAGGAAGGCTAGCCCAGGCCAGCCGCTTATTGCTGGGAAAGCGCTTCTGTGCACAGCAGCACGCGGATGCCCCAGGGGTCGGTAGCAATAGGGCCTTCGGCCGTTGGCTCCAGGGCGTAGCCGGCAGCTTGCAGGCGAGCGGCGGCTGCGTCGCGGGAAGCGGCCTCGGGCAGCCACAGCTCCCAGCGCAGCAGGCGGGCATCGGCGTCGGTGGCGGCGGGCGAGCCGGCGGCCCATACGTTTAAGCCTAGGTGATGGTGGTAGCCGCCGGCTCCCACGAACAGGGCCCCCGACAGGCTCCAGGTTTCAATGTCGAAGCCCAAAGCTGTATGGTAGAAGGCCGCCGCCTCGGGCAGGCTGCCGGTATAAAAGTGCAGGTGGCCGATGGTCGTACCGGCGGGAAGCCCCTGCCAGGAAGTAGCACCCGCCGCCTGCAGTACTCCAGCCTCGTCGAGCGGGTCGAGGGCCGACTGGATTTCACCCTCTTCGCTTACCTGCCACTCGCTGCGGGGCCGGTCCCGATATACCTCGATGGTAAAGCCGTCGGGGTCGGTCAGGTAGGTGGCTTCGCTGTAGTTGTGGTCTGAGGAGCCTACGTAGACCCCCAGGGAATGCACATGCTTTAAAAAGCAACCTAAATCGCCGCGGGAAGGCAGCAGCACGGCCAGGTGGTAAATGCCCAGCCGGCCCCGCCGAGGGATAGGATTGGCATTGGGCTGCTCTTGCAAGCGCACCAGCACCTGGGAGCTACCGGCCACGCCCAGTTCAGCTTGGGCGGCTTGGCCTTCAGTGGCCGGCAGTTGGCCCAGTAGTTCAAACCCGAGCACGCGCTGGTAGAAATCCAGGGAGCGGGGCAGGCTGGCTACTGCTAGGTGCACGGTGCCCAGGCGGATGGCCGCCGGCAGCTCGGTCGGCGGGTGCACGCCAATGCGTTCGGCGGGCAGCGAAGAATAAGCAAGCAGGGCATGTTTCATAACAATAGGGGAAGTAGCTGGTGAGGGCCAGTGAAGCAGTGGTAATAGGCCGGATTTATTTAGCCAGCCCGAGTTGCTTCATATAAGATTGGTTGTCCCAGTAGAGGTATTCTTCCACCATCACGCCGTCTTTCCAAACGCCGATAGTGGACATGGGCAGGCTGAATTTCTTGCCGTTGGGCTGAATGAACTTGCCGTCGCCCGTGGGCATGGGCTTGGTAAAGGTGCCGGTCATCACGCCGGCCACTGCCGTCAGGTTACCCTGACCCAGCTTGAGGGGATGCTGCTTAATTTGGGTATCGGGGGCGTACACGAACATGGCCTTCAGGTCGGCGATGTGGCGCTGAATGCCAGTGGTGGTGTGGCCGTCGGGCCAATGCACTAGGATGTTCTGGTCGTGGCTTTCATGCAGCCGGTCCCACTTCTCGTTGCTGAACACATCGTAATCCAACTCATCGAAGGTTTTCAGGTGCTGGGCCACGAGGTTGCCGGACTTGGTAGCGGGCTTGGCAACGGGTTTCTGGGCGGCTGCGGTCAGCGAGACGGCCAGTAGGGCGATAGGCAGCAGGAGCTTTTTCATGTTTGTGGGTTGTCCTATCTTTCGGGATGAAAGAGTAAGACAAAGTTCCGCTTCCGGCCTGCCCCCGCGCATTATCCTAGGATAAGAAAGCACTGGCCGGGTGCACTCTTTTTGTAGCCGCAGATGGCTGGCACGAACTGCGTAAAGCCCAAAATTTGCCTGGGTGACAAACTGTACCCATCGGCAATGAAGCGTACTGACACATAGCCGGCCATTATACCACCCGCATGATACTTCCTGCATATCCACTTCAGCAAGAGCTGGTCGTCAACGGGTTGGAACTGGCCTTCCGCCGCACGGCCGGGGCTGCCAACCGGCCCACGCTCGTTTTTTTACACGATTCTCTGGGCAGCATCGACCTGTGGCGGGATTTCCCTGCGGCTCTCGGTGCGGCCACCAACTGTCCCACGCTCGTCTACGACCGGCAAGGGCACGGCCGCTCCAGCCCGTTTACCGGCGAGTTGCGGCCCACTACCTATATGGAAGCCGAGGCCGACGTGCTGGAACAGGTGCTGGTGCACTGCGGCATTGGCCAAGTCATATTGTTTGGCCACAGCGACGGCGGCTCCATTGCGCTGCTGGCGGCGGCCAAGCATCCTGCCCGCGTCCGGGCTGTCATCACCGAAGGCGCCCACATTTTTGTGGAGGAGGTGACGCTGGCCGGCATTCGGGCTGCCGTTGAGGCGTACCAGACCACTAACCTGCCGCAACGGCTGCAGAAATACCACAGCGCCAAAACGGAGGCCCTGTTTGCCGCCTGGGCCCACACCTGGCTACGGGCCGACTACCGGGACTGGAACATCGAAGCCTTTCTACCCCTCGTTGCCTGCCCGGTGCTGGTGGTGCAAGGCGAAGAGGACGAATACGGCAGCCTGGCGCAGGTTGAGGGCATTGTGCAACAGGTTGCCGGACCAGCCCGCCCGCTGCTGATTCCAGGGATTGGGCATTCCCCCCACAAAGACTCGCGGGAAACCGTGTTAGAGCAGGCGGCGGCTTTTATCAGCCAGGTGGTAGAAAAAGGGTAGGAGCGCGCCCGCCTCTCGTCGGGTTGGCGCGAATACGCTACCCGCTGGCCTTGGGCATAGCTGGCGGCTTTGCTACAACTGCCGCCGCAGGCGGCTTAATGATTCGGGCGTAACGCCTAGATAAGAGGCAATAAAATGCTGGGGCACGCGCTGGGCAATGCCGGGGTACTTGCGCAGAAAGTGCTGATACTTCTCGCTGGCCGTCTGGCTCAGCGAGGCGTTGACCCGCTCCTGTAGGGCCACAAAACGGCTTTGCATCAGCAAACGGAAATAGCGCTCGAAGATGGGGAAACGGGCGTAGATGGTTTCCATGTCCGCCTGGGCCAGCAGCAACACCTGCGAGTCCTCCAGCGCGTCGATGTTCATCGTGCTTGGCTGCTGCGTCAGCAGGCTGTACATATCGGATACCCACCAGTCTTCCGGCGCAAACTGGAGCGTATGTTCTTGTCCTTGCGCATTGAGTGAGTAGCTGCGCAGGCAGCCCTGGACTACAAAAGCTAGGTGCGTGCAGGGCTCCCCCGCCTGCAGCAGGTGTTGCCGCTTGCCCAGCGTCAGGGGCCGCAGATACTGCTGGAAGACGGAAAAGTCGTTGTCAGCAAGGGAGACCCGCGCCTGTAGGTGGGTGCGCAGCAACTGATAAGCCGCAGGAGATTCCATGCCTTGAAGGTACTGGAATCTGCGGGGTTGGCCGTACATGGCGCTCCCGAAGCGCAGCAGCGCAAGCAGGTAATGTTCTTTTTCTCTCAATGATAATAGCTAACAGTGAAATACGTTGCTGTCCTGTAACTGCTTGACAAAATGTGGGTTAGACATGTATTTCCAAAGCCCTTCGGCGCAAGTCTTCCTCATCTAGCTTAAAATATTTTCTAAGTTCATTCAGGCTCTTGGTGCCAATCATCAGGGCGACTTCATGTTCTTGGTATCCCAACCGAACCATGCGGGAGATAAAGGACCGACGCAGGCTGTGCGAAGAAACCTCTTCCCACTTGAAAGAACGGGTGAAAACGGGCTCCCCACGCTTAGTTTGCTTAGTGACTATCTTCTCATGCTCTTCTTGGTGCAGGCCCCGCACAGCATACATGGCCCGCAAACATTCCTTCAAATACTTGTTAAACTTCTGGTCACTCAGAACCTGGACTTTATCTGAATGGCGGACGGGCAAGCGGAACGACATGTTGTACTCGGGTTGCGCCATTATCTTCAGCCACTTGCTTGACGCTAAGGGTATCATGTACCGACTTTCGTTTTTGATGGTATAGCCCTTGAGCATGTCCCCATCATAATACCAGCTTGAGTCCACCATGTCGCTGTACCGGCACCCAATGGATGCCTGGGTCAGGGCCATGTCGATGACGCGTATCCAGGAGGACTTGCAAGTGGGGTGGTGGCGAAATTCGTCCAGCCATTCCAGTTCGTCCAGTTTCAGATACACGATGTCCTTTTCTTCCTTGAGAACCTTGAATTTCTTGGACCTGAACTGGGGGTTAACCGCAACGCCCCGCTCATCCGCGCACCAGCCCAGCCACGTCCGCAAACGCTTGACCAGGGAGCCATAGAAGTTGTCATAATTCCCGCAGTCGTTAAGTACCCAGTCCCCGTAGGCTTTGTAAAAATCGAACCCCATTGCGTCAAAGGTCAGGGGATATTGCTTCTCCAGTTCGAATTTCTGGAGGTTGTTGAACAGGCTGCGCACTTGCTTGAGGGTGCCTGCCTTGATGCTGTCCGTCTGGATAAACTCCTGGATATACTCCCCCTGCATTTTGAGGAAGTAGGCTTGGTCCTGGCGTTTCTTGTCCTCACTGGTGTAAATACCCTTACTTTCCAGCTTGGCGATAAGCTTGTTTTTCGCGGGAGCCTTTACTACGGGTGGCTCCGGTACCGGCCGGAAAGGATTAGGAGGGTAGATGGGGGGCTCTGGCCACACGAAATCATCATCGCCGGGCACATCTGGAATGGCGGCAAGTCGCTTCTTGGACTTGCGAATATCCTTTTTTAGCTTTTTGATTTCCTCGTCCAGGTACTCCGGCCCCTTGGCGATTTCCGCCAAGAGGTAGTCGTATTTAAGCTTGACCAACTCGTGGGTGGGCTCCGGGAGCCGGGAAGCGCAGCTAAACAGCAATGCCTGGACCTGCCTAATCTTGGTGTTATAATCTGCCGCCAGCGGACTCTGGGTACGTACGAGCTTGGTGTCGGGGTCCCAATCGGCCTTGGCAATCGAGAGGCCCACAGCATACTCCTTGGGGACACGGCTATAGGTATACAGGACCTGGATTGCTTGGGTGCCGTCCTTATTGGCGCGGGCCTTGAGGCGGGCGGAGATGGTAAACTTTGCCATGTAGGGAGCCGGGGTAGGGGGTGGCACTTACGGGTGGTAAACCTACCAATTGGTCCAAACAAATCAAGGAAACTGGTCCAAACATTTGGCTAATAAAGGTCGTTTCCAGGCTAACGAAGCCCTGTTTTGGGTCATTATTTATGGGGTGAATCCCAGCGGGATCACAAAAGCCTCTCAGAAATGAGGGGCTTTTCCTTTTTGCTACTTGTTTTGGTTTGCTGAGAGCTGATTGCGTTAAACTCCAAACCTTACAAAGCCCACAACTCGTCCCAGTTTGTAGTATAGGCTCCACTCTTAAAATCAGCATTGCCAAGCCAGGGCACGGATTGCTTGCCTTTGGGAATGGAGGCCGTAGCAAACCGAACGGTGCCTGCGCCAAAGCGCTGGTTGAGTTGGTCAAGCTCTTGCAGAAGTCGGGCGCGTGCCTCACCTTTATTAGAAGTAGAGAATAAGCCGAGTTGCTGCTGGCCTGCCGTTTCCAGTCCAGCGAGCACTACGCCGGCTTTGATATAAACTGAGCTTGGCTGCCAAATTCGCTTCAGCGCAATACGGGCGTAGCGGAGCAAGTCGCTGGTGTCATCGGTGGCTACGGGCAACGCAACGACGGTAGAGAAGGTATAGGGTGGAGGCTCGGTGCCGTACTTGTTTTTACTAATAAATACCGTCATAGTGTTGACGGCAGAGCCTTGCCGCCGCAACTTCTCAGCGGCCCGCGACGCAAAGGCGCCAACCGCTCCTAGCAAATCAGCGAAGGTTGAGAGAGGCTTTCCAAAGGTGCGGGTGCAGGCAATGCTTTGCCGCTCGGGTGTAGCGCCATCCTCGCAGGGTTGAAAGGCGTGGCAGGGAAAGCCTTGGAGCTCACGCACCAGGCGGGCACCCACTACGCCGCCTAAGTGCTTGCGCACCCACGACTCGGAGCACTGCGCTAGGGCGGCTGCAGTGCAAATACCCGCATCGTGCAGCTTTGTAGCGTACTGCCGCCCAATTCCCCACACGTCTTCTACGGCTACTTGCTCCAGGGCCCACTGCCGTTTGGCTCCCGTATCCAGGTAACAAATGCCTCCCAGAGCCGGGTTTTTCTTTGTTATGCGGTTAGCGAGCTTAGCCAGCGTTTTGGTGGGCCCGATGCCAACGCAAGTCGGAATGTGGGTGCGTCGGTATATCTCCTGTTTAATATCAGTTGCGTACTTGGCGAGGCAGCCGTGGTAGCGCTCCATGCCGCGCAAATCGAGAAAAGCCTCATCAATAGAGTAAATCTCGACGTCGGGCACTACGGAACTGAGGTAGTGCATCACGCGGCGGGACATGTCGCCGTAGAGGACGTAGTTACTGGAAAACACCCGTACCTCGTGTTGTGTCAGCAGGGGCTTCACTTTAAAATACGGCTCGCCCATCTTGATTCCTAGCGCTTTGGCTTCTGCTGAGCGCGAAATGATGCAGCCATCGTTGTTGCTGAGTACCACTACAGGTAAGCCTTTGAGCTTATTTTGAAAAGCCCGTTCACAGCTCACGTAAAATTCATTGCAATCAACGAGCGCGAACATGCTGACCAAGTTTGCCGGGGCGGGTTTCATTCACAATATGCGTAACCACGCCCCAGACGGTGAACACATCCGGCGAATCAATGGGAACAGCCATGTAGGTGGGGTTGTCCGGCACGAGCCACCACGACTGATCGGGGCGCTGGATGAGGCGCTTAAGCGTGTAATCCATCCCGTCGAGGGAGGCTATGACCACGTCATTTGATTGGGGCTTGAGCGTGCAGTCAACGGCCAGCAGTGAGCCGCTGCGGATGCCGTCCTCGCCACCCATCATACTGTCGCCGAAGCAGCGGATGAGGTAAGTAGCATCGGGGTGGGGCAGTAGGAGCGCATTTAAATCGAGCGCGGCCGATTCGTGGTCGAGGGCCGGCGAGGGGAAGCCCGCCGGCACCAAACTTTGAATGAAGGGTAGCCACACAGGCTGGCGTAAAACAGAGACAACAATAAATTCACGCATAGCAACGCAGCAATAGGTTTGTTGCAAGTATACGCTATGCTAATTAAATTAGTATATGATTTGACAATGTTTTTAGTAAAACAGGCGTAAAATGCTACGATGAATAGTACGTGGGCTGAATTTTGCTTTAGGAAACAAAAAAATGCGGGGGCTAACTGTTCAGCTTAAGGCCGACGCCCGCTAGAATAAAGATGTTACCTTACAAACATTATCCACCCTAACTGCAACACACCTATGATGTTCAAACCCTTACGAAATGGCGCAGATTTGCCCATTACCATAAACTTGGATCAGGTCGTTGCGTTCCGCCAGACGGAGGCTACTCCGGGCCTAATCGATGTTGCCATCATCATGACGCGCCCCGAGGCCGACATTACCATGAAAGCCATTCCGCAGGAAAAGGTAGAAGATCTGATTAGAGATATTCTGACCCGAGATGGGGAAATCAAGCCAAAACCCAAGCACATAAACTCCACTTTTTATAAGGCTGATGAGCGGTGGGAGCCGGGCGAACAATATAATTAGGCGCCAACTCCACATTGGTCTGAAATCAACTAAAAAAGCCCCCCCCAGAAAGCATCTGGGGGGCTTTTTTGCGGAAGTATTTTATATCTATGCGGTCATTGGGAAACCAGGAGCAAGACCCAATCGAGGAGGAGCACGCCCAATAAACCTACCACCGAGACGAGCGTTTCCATCGCCGACCAAGAGCGAAATGTATCGCGCACGGATAGATTAAAGTATTCCTTAAACAGCCAAAAGCCGCTGTCGTTGACGTGCGAAAATAGCAGGCTGCCTGCCCCGATGGCTAGCACCATCAGGTTCGGATTCACGGCTACCTGCGCCATGGTAGGCAGCATAATTCCGGCGGCCGTCAGGCCCGCTACCGTAGCCGAACCCAGGCATACGCGGATAAAACCTGCAATCAGCCAGCCCAGCAGCAAGGGCGGCAAACCGGTGCCCTGCAAGCCAGCAGCAATTGCGGAACTGGCACCGCTGGCAATTAATACTTCCTTTAATGCTCCTGCTCCGCCAATGATAAGCAGCAGCAAGGCCACATCGCGGATAGCAGAGCCGTAAATTTCCATTACCTCGTGCATGCTTTTGCCCTGCCCACGACCTAGGCTAAACGTGGCTACCAGTACCGAAAGCAGCATTACCACGCCCGGATCGGCGATAAATGCCAGGATTGGAGTCAGCGGTCCGTTGGGGGACAAAATTGCCTGCAAACTGAACACGAGCGAGAGCACCAGCACCGGCAGTAGGGAAGATAGAAAGCTATTCAGCCGTCCGGGTAATTGGTTGGTGGGGCGCGGCTCGCTCACGAACCCGGTCAGAGGCTGCGAGATAATGCCACCCAGCGTGCGACTATAGAAGATACCGGCAACCAGTACGGCCGGCACCGCCACCAGCAGCCCGTACCCGAACGTTAGGCCTACATCAGCCTTGAATAGCACGACCAGCGCCGTGGGGGCGGGGTGGGGCGGCAAAAAGCCGTGCAGGACGGAGAGAGCGGCAAGAAGGGGCAACCCCACGAACAGGGTCGGGAGGCGGTATTGGTAGGCTACCGAGAAGATAAGCGGTATGACCAGCAGAAAACCCACATTGTAAAACAGCGGAATACCGATGATAAAGCCCGTAGCCATCATGGTCCACTGAATGTTTTTGGCCCCCAACTGGCCGACAAGCACGGCGGCAATTTGCTGGGCAGCGCCACTTTCAGCCACCAGTTTGCCCAACATGGCGCCCAGCACTACCACCAACACCACCGAGCCCAGCGTATCGCCCAAGCCTTTTTGCACCGCAGCCAGCACCTGCCCCGGCGCTAGACCTAGCGCCAGCCCCGCGGGAATGGTAACCAGCAAAAAGGCCAGAAAGGCATTCACCTTACCCCAGTTGATGAGGGCGATGAGAGCCAGCACCGTCAGCAGGATGATGAGTAAAGTCATGGGGGCAAAATGAGGTGTTTGGTGTAGGTGCCCTACTGCACTTACCACCGCAAAAGCCAGCGAGCAATGGCTACTGGCTGCTGGCTTTTTTCCCTTTGGCAACGGGCGCAAAACGCAGCTCGCTTACTTGACCAACGGGCGCTTCTACTAGCAAGCGCAAGATATGGAAGCCCGGCCGTAAGATGGGGGTAGTAAGCGAAACCCTGGTCCAGTTGGTGCCGGCCGGGACGGTAATTGTGCCTAGTGGCTGCGTATCTAGCTCCAGCCGGAGGCGGCCAAGCGTAGTGCCCGGTTGCAGGCGCACCTCAGCGGTATAAGGCCCGCCCGCAGCTACCGTCACGGTAAAAGTGAGCCACTCGCCTGCTTCTAACTGACTCACGGCAAAACCATTGGTAGCGTCGGAGCTGGGGCTGATGTCTACGCCGTCGTTGCGGTAGGCCTTGCCTTGGTTGTGCGGCGTATGGTCGCGAAAATCGGTGCGGGCGGAGAAGCTGTCGTGATAGGCTACGCCGTCGCGGCCTAGGTCGTAATTGGTGGCGGAAATGGTGCCGGGAATAGTGTGGGAGGCAAAAGGTGCGCGCGTGCCGGCTGGCTGGGTGAGGGCCGCCAGCACATCCCAGTTTACCTGACAATTGGCAAACTGTACATTGCGCAGCAGCGCCGTCCGGCCTTGGGGCGTGAGCAGGCTGCCGTAGGGCGCCACGCGCAGCAAGCCTGCCCCAGAATCTACGCGCTTGATATTCCAGTGACACCAGCCAATATTCTGAGCGTTGAGTCCCTGCACGGCGGCCGCAAACCACTCATTAGCGTTCTCACCGGTTTCGCCTACCCACACTGGCACCTGCCAACGGTCGCGGAAAGTCACTAGGTTACGGATCAGGTTGACTTGATTCGGGTTCGGGTCGGTGGCGTCGGGCGCGTTGGAGCACCAGTAGCGGTGAGCGTTGTAGACAAGGTTGGTACGGTCGCTGACGCCCAGCTTATCGGGTGTGAGGTTGGTGTACTCGTTGCCGTAGCCGTTGCCTTCCAGCATGATCAGGTGCTGGTCACCCTGGGCGCGCACGGCCGTAATCAGGCGGGCATATAAGGCCCGCAGCTCCTGGTTATCGGGTGATAAGCCATTGGCAGCGTTCAGGTTGTGCGGCTCGTTGATGAGGTCATACATGGCAATGCGCGCGTCTTGCTTATAACGGGCTGCCAGCTTCTCCCATAAGCGCACAGTCACATCCTGGTAGATAAGTCGGCCCTTTTTGTCGCGCCGCTTCCACAGGTCGAGAGGCCGGAAATTGTCGTTGATATTACTGTCGGTGCCTTGGCCGCCGGGGGCCGCGTGCAAGTCCAGAATGACGTACATCTTGTTGGCCGCACACCAGTTTACAACGTCATCAATGAAGCGAAACCCCTCCAGATTTTGATCGGTGAACAGTTGGTTCTGGTCGTGCCAGGTGCTGAGCTGCTCTACGTAGGCCGATAATTGTGCCTCGCTGCGCGGGTTGCGAATAACGGCCGTGCGGGCGCGGCGCTGGGTTGGCGTCAGGAACAAATCGTAGTGGAAAGGCAGCCGGACGGCGTTGAATCCCTGCTTACCCAGAAAATCGATGTCAGCCTTGGTGATGAAGTTTTTACGGTATTGCCGATATAACTCCTCAACTTCCGCCTCGGGCATGGTACGCAATAAGCCCTGCTGAATACGCCACTGACTATTAAGCGAATCGGTGCCGAGGATGTAGCTTTCCTGGAGCAGCCAGCCGCCCACGTTGTAACCCCGCAGCACCACCTCGCGGCCGGTCGCATCCACCACTCGCGGCCCCGCCGCGTGCAAAGGGCTCAGCGTTTGAGAAAGGCAAAAAAGCCCCCCACCAAACAAGTAGTAGATAAGTAGGCCTAAATAACGGCCGGAAATAAGAAGTAGGCGAGGAGTTTGGAGTAAGGGATTGGTCATGATGCGGGACTTAAGACACTAGACACTTCCCCGGTCCGGCCATTCAACTGCCTGTTGGAGGCGATGATCAAACCATTTTTAGGAAGGAAGCAGGGAGGGAAAAGCGGCGCTTTTGGGAGCTGCCACTTCCGGATCGGCCCGATAAGGTAGAAGGCTTTCGTGAAAGAAAAGCCTCTTATTGCGCGCAAAAAAGCCTCCCAGTCGCTTGCCCAACGCTTAAATCACACTCTTATCCAACTCGTCAAATGCTTACTTGTAGCGCTTAAGCGAGCTTACAGGCTGGACAGCACGGTGGGCTTAGGCGCTTAAAAAACAATGCTGCCTCGGAAAAAATATGTCCTCTTCTTGATCTGGATTCGTGCGTGCAGACTTGCTTTCGAGGAATTGTATGAATCTATACCCCGCAAAGTAGCGTTGCATATAACTAGCATAAACAGCAAAAGCCCCCCATAAGAGGAGCTTTTGCTGTTTCATCAAATTAAGGCCCGCCTCCAAAAGCGGAGTGCCCACACGGTCTAGCTCACTTCGCCGCGCAGCACCTCCAGCGGCGGGCGCGTCAATACGTCGCGGCTGTTGAGCAGACCGATAAGCGCGGTGAGCGCCGTAGTGAGTAAGGCCAGCAGGAGCAGCGGACTAATCTGGGGGGCAAAAGGCACCTCAAAAACGAACACGCCTAACGCCCACGCCGCCATTACCGCTAACCCTAAACCGGCCACCGCTGAGAGTAAGCCCAGAAGCGCGTATTCGACCAAAGTGATGCGTAGAATCTGGGCTCTGCTGGCGCCGAGGGTGCGCAGCAGCACGCTTTCCCGCACCCGTTGGTAGCGGCTCACTACCACCGAACTCACCAGTACCAGCAGGCCCGTAGCCATACTGAACAAGGCCATAAAGCGGATTACGAAGGAGATTTTGGTGAGAATCTCATCCAGCGTTTGCAGAATCAAGCCTAAGTCAATGGCTGATACGTTAGGGTAATTCGCTACTAGCTCGCGCTGCACCGCGGCCAGGGTAGCATTGTCGGGCACGCGGGTGAGCAGCACATGAAACTGCGGGGCCGGCTCCAGCACGCCTTTCGGAAAGACTACCAGAAAGTTGGTTTGCACCCGGCTCCAATCGACGGTGCGGGTGCCGCCCACGATGGTGACGAGCGGAGCGCCTTGCACGTTGAAGGTCAGCGTATCGCCAATTTTAATCTTCAGCCGCTCCGTAAATCCATCATCGAAGGAAACACGCGGAATACCGTCTGGACCGACGAAAGGGGCCTTACCAGCAGCTAGGGTTTCGGAGCTAATGAGGGAATCGCGGTAAGTGACGCGATACTCCCGCCCCAGAGCCCCTTTGGAAACACCGCTGGTAGTGTCTTTTTTCAGCGCCGCCGCTGAGCGCCCATTGATAGCAGACAAACGCATTGTTACGACGGGAACCTGCTGCAACACGGGTAGCTTATTGCGCTTTACGAGTTGAGTGACGCCTTCGCGCTGGGCCGACTGAATATCAAACAGAACCAAATTGGGCTGCCCGTTGGTGGACGATATTTCCACTTGGCTTAGAAGCAGGCCCTGCAATAAATACAGCGTGGCCAATAGAAATACGCCCAGGCCAATAGAAACGGTGAGCAGTAGCGTCTGATTATTAGGCCGATATAAGTTGGCCAAGCCCTGCCGCCACACGTAGCTCCAAGAACTAGGAAAGTAGCGTCGGACCGCACGGCGCAGGCCTTCACCGAGTCCGGCTAGTACCGCAAACGTGAGTAATAAGCCCCCTGCAAAGCCTAGAGCCAGCTTCCAGTCGCGAGTTTGGAGGTAAGCGAAGCCGGTAATAAACAGGATAATCAGCCCGTATACCAAGCCCCGCAGTGGGTCCGGGCTTGCAGTGTCTTCTTCCAGCGAGGCTCGCAACGTGCGTAGCGGCGACACCCGACGGATGCTCAGCAAAGGCAGGAGAGCAAACAACACGGCCACAAATACACCCGTGAGAATACCTTCGGCCACCGCCGACCACGAAATGCCCACGCTCACCGTAACGGGTAGAAAACCTTCCACCACTTTCGGCAATAACAACTGCACGCCAGTACCCAATGCAGCTCCCAAAGTGGCCCCCAGCAGGCCCATTAGCGCCGTTTGGAGCAAATAAATCAGGACGGCCTGCCAGCCGCTGGCCCCCAGGCAGCGCAGCACCGCCACGGCCGCCACCTTTTCGCGCACATACAGACTGACGGCGCTGGCCACGCCCACGCAGCCCAGCAACAGCGCCACGAAAGCCACCAGATTCAGAAAGCGCGTGACATTCGTAAACGAACGACCCGTCTGGCGCTTGCGCTCGGCCACGGTGTCGCTGTCGATGTTGGCCTGGTCGAGGCGGGCCTCCAGAAGCTTGATCGTCTGGTCGACGTTGGTGCCGGGCGCGAACTGGTAGTAGGTGCGGTACTGAACCCGGCTACCGCGCTGCAACAGACCGGTTTGCTCCACAAACTCACGCGGAATAAATACCGTGGGCGCCACCGAGGCGCTGAAGCCGGACTGGCCCGGTGTCTTGCGCACCCGCCCCGCGATGCGGAAAGTCAGCTCGCCCACTTTAATAGAATCGCCAGGCCGGGCGGCAAACTGGGCCAGCAGCGCATCATCGACCAACGCCACGCGCTGATTGGCGGCGCCTGCTTCCCGAAATGCCGCTACGGCAGTGGTCGGCTCCGTGAGCCATTCGCCGTAGTACGGAAAGCCCCCCGTGAGGGCGCGCACCTGAGCTAAACGCACGCCCTGGCCTTTGGGAAACTGCACCAAAGAAGCAAAGGCGACTTCGTCGCTGCGGCGTTGGCCGAGCTGGCGCAGGGTGGTTTGGAGCGTGGAATCAAATGGCTGGTTGGCGGAGAGCACCAAATCGGCTCCCACCAGCTCGCGCGCCTGCTCGTCGATGCTGCGGGCCAGGTTGTCGCCGAAGCCGTTGATGCCCACCAGCGCCGCAATGCCCAGCACAATAGCCGAGGTAAACAGCAGCAAGCGGGAACGACTGCGGCGGCTGTCGCGCCACGCCATGCGCCAAAGCCAGGGAAGATTAGACATGAGATAAAAAACTCAGATTAGCGTTAAAAATGAAATAGGCGGTCTCATATTAGACCTTTATCAGCCCGTCATGCAGAGCGAAAGCGAAGCATCTCGCGTGCTGATGTTGGGTTACTAATCTCACTAAACACGCGAGATGCTTCGCTTTCGCTCTGCATGACGACCTGGAGGGTGTGGTGTTTGTGGGCTTCCTACAATCCCACCTGTACACTTTCCTGATTAACCGTATCCGAGACCACAGCGCCACCTTTGATGCGGACGATGCGTTGGGTGCGGGCGGCTAACTCTAAGTCGTGGGTGACGAGCACGAGTGTGGTGCCAGCTTCACGGTTAAGCTCAAAGAGGAGTTCTACTACTTTGGCGCTGGTGTCGGCGTCGAGGTTGCCGGTGGGCTCATCGGCGAAGAGGATTTTGGGCCGATTGGCAAAGGCCCGCGCCAAGGACACGCGCTGCTGCTCACCGCCCGAAAGCTGGGTAGGGTAGTGGTGGCCTCGCCCGCCCAGGCCCACGCGTTCCAGCAGTTCCAGAGCCGTTTTTGTGCCCCCGCGCACGCCGCGCAATTCCAACGGAACCAACACGTTTTCGAGGGCGGTGAGGGAAGGCAGGAGCTGAAAATTCTGGAAAACGAAGCCTACATGCTCGTTGCGCACGGCAGCGCGCTGGTCTTCACTGAGGTTGTCGAGCTGAATACCGTTGAGCCAGACGCTGCCCGCGCTGGCGCGGTCGAGGCCAGCGCACAGACCTAGCAACGTAGTTTTGCCGCTGCCCGAGGGGCCAACAATAGCGAACGTGTCTTGGGCCTGTAGTTCGAAGCTGACGGCCTCCAGCACCGTGAGCTCCCGGCCGCCGCTGGCGTATGATTTGGTGAGATTTTCTACTTTAAGCACGAAGGATGGGCGTATGGATTGTTAAGAGAAAGAGGCGAGAAGCAAGAGAGTAGCTGCATTCTAAACGACGTTTTAATCTTTATAATACTTTCTATCGTTAGGCATATACCTCAAAAAGGCCCCCCACGCATGAAAACCCTATTGTCTGTATTTAGTTGCTGCTTGCTGCTCACACTGGCTAGCTGCGGCTCCGATTCACAAACCACTACGTCGGTTGCTAGCCCGCCGGCTGCTGATAAAAAGCCCCCCACAGCGGGCGCCCGCACTATTCTGTTCTTTGGCAATAGCCTCACCGCGGGCCTCGGCGTAGAGCCGGAAGAAGCATTTCCGGCGTTAATCGGCCAAAAAATTGATTCGGCTGGCCTGGGTTATACGGTGATTAATGCCGGGCTAAGCGGCGAAACAACTGCTGGAGGCCGCAGCCGCGTGGGTTGGGTGCTGCGCCAACCCGTGGATGTGTTTGTGCTGGAGCTGGGGGGCAATGATGGCCTGCGCGGCCTGCCGCTCACCGATACGCGCCGCAACCTGCAAGCCATTATTGACACCGTGCGCCGCATCAGCCCGCAAACCCAAATCGTGCTGGCCGGCATGCAGATTCCGCCCAACTTAGGCGCCGATTACGCCACCCAATTCAAGCAGACGTACATCGATCTGGCCCGCGAAAACAGGCTGGTGCTCATTCCTTTTCTGCTCGAAGGTGTGGGCGGCGTAGCCAAGCTCAACCAGCCGGACGGTATTCATCCCACGCCCGCTGGCCACCGTCTTATTGCTCGTACCGTGTGGAATATTCTGCAACCACTACTTAAGCAGCCCGTAGCGGCCGATGCAGCCGTGAGGTAGTACAAGCCAGGTTGCGCCCTGTTAAGATTTCTTGCCCGAAACGGCTTGTTGTTGCACTAACTTCTCGGCGCGAAATAAGTCGTCGCTGGCTTGCAGAATCTTCGCGCGCAGTTTCGGATTATACTTGGGGTTATTTGTGATAAATGCGCGAACAATGCGGGCTGCGGTTGACGATTGGTAAGCGCCAAACGTAGCCTGTAGCCAGGAGTAGGGGAAGAAAATGTCGCCCGTCTGCTGAATTTTGGCCAGCAGATTTAAACTCTCCGGTAGATATTTTTCAGATGATTCGGCTCGCAACGGATGATGCAAATACCCAAGCGCGGCGACTACCCAAGCTTCTTTGCTACGGTTCTTTTCTTCTTTTAACGAAGAAAAAAACGCATCCCTGATTTTTACGTCAGCTGACAGTGCAGGCATCAGAAATTCTATACGCTTTTTGCGGTCTTCATTCTTGATTCGGGCCAGCTACTTCTGCAGGATATCGCCGTCGGAGCCGTAGTCGCGCACGGCCAGCGCCAAGGCCAACGCGGTGTAATCGTCCTCCGTTAATTTGACGCCATTCGGAGCCTTTTCAGTCGCCCACACATCGTATAATTTGGCTTGCGCGGCGGGTGTTAATGCTACTGATTGGTAAGCTTTAAACAGCTGCTTTTTTGCGTTGCTATTTGGGTTTTGCTGCATCGCCTGCCAAATCTCGTTTTCCAGAGCCGGAGCTAGTTCAGGGCGTTTTGTGGGGGGCAAAAATTTCCAGAAAATATCGCTCAGCTGGCTGGTCAACAGTTTCAGATTTAGCTCCTCTTTTTCCTGAGTTAATCCTTGGCGCGTGAGCTGCAATAGTTGCAGCGGCGTCACTACTTGGCCGTTCAACATGTTCTCGTACAAATTCACGTAAGCAGCCGCCCGTGCCACCGGGTTTTGCAGCGCAAATACGTTAGGGGGCATTTTCTTATCTACCGGAAATAGGCCGTAGCCAAGACCCGTTGAATTGAAAAGAATATACGTGGGCGCAGGCTCGTCTTTTAACGCGTTTAGCGTCACTTGGCGCTGATCCATTGTCACCGTAAACTCTTTTGTAAAATTTGGGTACACCAGCGTTATTTCAAATAGCTGCGGCCAAATCCGATCCGACTTATCCTCGGCTTTTTGCGTCAGCGTTAGCTTAGATATTTTGCCCCCCAGTGTCTCCAAATCATACTCAAATACAGGGCGGCCGGGCTCATTTACCCACACCTGGTTCCAAGCTTGCAAATCGGCCGGTGTGCGAGCATCCAGTATGCTAATTAAGTCGGGCCAGGTGGCGTTGCCGAAGGCGTATTTGCGCAGATATTCCTGCAAGCCCTTCTGAAATTGTTCGGGTCCCATTAGCCGCTCCAATTGCCGCATCATAATGGGTGCTTTATGGTAAATAATGTTGCCATACATCGTGCCCGCATCCTGCAAATTATCCAGTGGCTGCCGAATCGGATTGGCGCCTTTAGTACGGTCAATGCCGTAGGCGGCTGGGTAATGATCCAGCACGAATTTGAGCTCGTAATTAGAATTTCTGACGGCTATTTGAGTGATTTTATCGGCCATGAAATTGGCAAATACTTCCTTCATCCATACGTCATTAAACCACTGCATCGTCACCAAATCGCCAAACCACATATGTGCGATTTCGTGAGCAATAAGACTAGAGCGCGCAAGCTTCTGATCCTGCGTGGCGCCTTCATCCAGAAACAAAGTAGCCGCTTTATAATCAACGGCACCCACGTGCTCCATACCCCCATATTGGAAATCGGGAATGGCTACAAAATCAAACTTTTGGAAAGGATAGGGGATGCCCGTGTACGTCTGCATAAATGTCAGCGCATCGCTATGAATCTGGAATATTGGGTCCAGACTTAGCCGCATTTTGCTCGGGTCAGTTTCGCGATGCAGAAACTGCATAACGCGGCCCATTTCCGTGCGCGAAATGCGCTTGAATTCACCAGCTACAAACGAAAATAAATAGGTGCTTATCGTATCCGATGGAGCGAAACGATAGGTCTTATTTGCCGCAGTTGTGGTTGAATCTTGTAGTGGCCCATTAGCCATGGCTTGCCACTGTTTTGGCAGAGTCAGAGTGAGCTGAAAAGTTGCCTTTAAGCTAGGCTGATCAAATACTGGAAACACCGTGCGGGCGCGGTCAGGTACTAATAGCGTATACAAAAACGCGTCGCTTCGATTCAAGGATAAATCACCCGCGATAAACTCAATATCGACCTGGTTTTTGCCCGCTTTTAAATTTGTAGTCGGAATAATAATGTGCTCGTCGTGGTGGTCAATGGTAACGGGCTTTTTATTGACAACAAGACGTTTGAGATGATCGGTATTCTCTTTAAAATCGAGTTGTAGGGGGGGTTTATTTTCACTTAAAATAAACGAGACAGATTCGGTAGCCAGAATAGGTTGCTCCTTGGCCGCTGGAATAGTAAAGTGCAGGGTATAGGCTAGATCCGATATCACTTGTCGGCGGTAAGTAGCCAACTCATGTGAAACACCTGTCTCTACTGCTATATCCTTCGTTTTCACGGCTTCGCTACAACTAACCAAGAAGGCAAAAGCGAATGAAAACAAATCTAACTGGATGTATTTACTTAACCTGATTCTCATAACTGAAAAGCAGCGAAAGGAAGCAAAATACCAAACTAAATAGCGGACAATTGACGAACAATAGTTCGTTCATCTTCTGCCCACTACGCTGATGTCGACAAATAAAAAAGCCCTATTAGAGTGACAACGTGTGCCACCCCAATAGGGCCTCAATTTACTTGCTTCAACTAGCTTTGCTGTTCTACCAAGCGCTTCAGCTTATCATACGTTTGTTGCGACTGCGTGTGCTGACGCTCTACTTCCTGGCGCAGAGTACCAGTTAGGTTACGGTCGCTGAGGGCTTCTTTGTAGGCTTTTAGCGCCCACATTTCGCCATGAATGTTGGTAGCCAAAATTGTCTTTTCGCTGTGGCCGGTCACGGCAGATGTTGCTTCCATGAAGCGACGATAGATCTTGCCTTTAATCGTGGTGCCGTCTTCGCGCTCGCCGCCTTGCTGACGCAGGTGGTTGTTGAGCTCATTAGCAAAGCGCTGGCTCTGACTCACTAGCTGCTTGTAGTAGCCTGTAAGCTCTGGGTCCTGGCTTTCGTCGGCTGCTTTTTTGTAGCCCTCGATCCGGTCATTTACGAAGAGGAGCAACTCGTGCAAGGTGTCGGCTTTTTTATTGCCGGTGCCTTTTTTTCGATTAGTCAACAGAAGACCTACCCCTAGTGCAATGGCTGCGCCACCAACTACTTTTTGGGTGGTGCTGAGCTTGTTGTAGCCGGTGGTAGCCTTCGTGCCCAAATCCTTTACTGAGTTGGGTAACTGGCCGAGCAAATCGGAGACGTTATTTTGGTTGACCCATTTCTTGGCCTGGTCAAGCAGCTGGCCTGAGCCTTGTGACTGCGTTGACGTACTATTTTGCGGAGATGATTGCTGTGATTGGTCCATGACGTAATAAGTGATATAGTAATAGGTGTGCTTACGTCGGGTTGGGATAACTAGTTAAGTTGAGCTTGCTTAATCAAGGAGCTACTTTAGCGTCAAGCCCGATATTTTTGTCGATTTTCACCAGTAATTTCGAGGTTATGCCTACATCCATAGATGTCTGTAGGCCAGCAAATTCTACCAAGTGGCGCACTGTATGTGGGCTCGGTATGAAGGAGTAAAGCAGACGCATTAGTAGGGAATTTCACCCGCAAAAAAAGAATTGAATTAACTTAATCAGCCGATGCAAAACCGACGTGGGGGGCAAATTCAACAACCCCAACCCCAGATTTATCCATTGGGCGACTCGGGCATCGTGCTGCAACTCAGCCGCGTCTACAACGCGGAGGTCCAGCAACGTATTCGCGCCTGCTGCACCTACCTTGACCAGTTGAGCGTGGAGGGCCTGCTAGAGTACGTGCCTGCTTACACGACGCTCACACTGTACTACAACCCGTGGCTGGTGAGCGAGGAAGGGCGCCTCGACCCCTACGCTCGCATGACCGAAATAGTGCAGACAATGCTGGCGCAGGCGCAAACTCCTCAGCTGAAAGTAGTACCTACGCTGGTAGAAATACCGGTGTGCTACGGCGGAAAATGGGGCCCGGATTTGGAAGAAGTAGCCCACCATGCGGGTTTGTCAGAAGCCGAGGTGATACGGCTCCACTCCGAGCCGGAGTATGTGGTGGCCATGGTGGGGTTTGCTCCCGGATTTCCCTATTTAGCGGGCATGAACGAGCAGATAGCCACGCCCCGCAAGCCCCAGCCCCGTACGCTGGTGCCGGCTGGATCGGTGGGAATTGCGGGACAGCAAACGGGGGTATATTCCATTCCTTCGCCGGGCGGCTGGCAGTTGATTGGCCGCACGCCCCGACGGCTTTTTCGCCCTCGCCAAGAGAACCCCAGCTTGCTGCGGGCGGGCTATCAGGTACGCTTCGTGCCCATTACGGCCGCGGAATTTGAGCAGCAAAACAGACATGAGTCTTAGCATCATCAGCCCCGGCCTCCTGACTACGATTCAGGATTTAGGTAGAATCGGCTACCAGAAAGAGGGCATAATCGTGAGTGGGGCGATGGATGCGCTGGCGCTGCGCGTGGCAAATTTGCTGGTAGGCAACCAGGAAGACGAAGCCGGTCTGGAAGTCACGCTGCTCGGTCCCAAGATTCGGTTTGATGAGGATCAGCTTATCGCGCTTACCGGCGCCAATTTGGCTCCCGCCATCAATGGGCAGGTGGTGAAAATGAACCGGCCCATCTTCGTGCGCCAGGGTAGCTTACTACAATTTGCCCCCCAGGGCTCTGGTTGCCGTACCTATATAGCGGTGGCAGGCGGCCTGACCGTGCCCACGGTGTTAGGCTCTCGCTCCACGTATCTGCAGGCGGGCATTGGCGGCCGGCAGGGGCGGGCTTTAAAAACCGGAGATGTAATTGCCTGCCCCGGACCACCAGCAGTAGCTAAACAGTTCTGGCAAAAAATGTTCGCTGCTACTCCCCACAAAACCTGGCTGCAAGCCTCTTGGATGCCCAGCCCCGAGCTGTATCAGGGGCCGCAGGCTAACCCCAGCATCCGGGCGGTGCCGGGGCCGGAGTATAGCCTGTTTTCAGCCTCTGGTCAGCAGAATTTTTGGGCCCAGGAATACACCGTGACGCTGGCCTCCAACCGCATGGGCTACCGCCTGCGTGGCGACGGCACGGCCCTGGCCTTGATGCAGCCGGAGGAAATGCTCTCCAGCGCCGTTACCTTCGGCACCGTGCAAGTGCCCGCCGAGGGTAACCCGATTGTCTTGCTGGCCGACCACCAAACGACAGGCGGCTATCCACGCATCGCTCAAGTAGTTACGGCTGACTTTTCCCTGCTGGCGCAAGTGCCGCCGGGGGGCAAAATTCGCTTTCAAGAGGTGTCGCTGGCCAAAGCTCAGCGCTTGTACTGCCAGCAGGAACTGAATATCAGACAGCTTCAGCAGGCGTTAAGACTTAAACTGGCTGGTTGAAAAAAGATAAGTATGAGCCGAAAAGAACGTCATGAAGAGCAGAGCGAAGCATCTCGCGTGTTTAGTGAGATTAATAATCTAACGGAGCGAGCGAGATGCTTCGCTCTGCTCTGCATGACGTTTTGGAGTCATTGTCATAAAAAAGAATAGATGAATAGATCGTTTACCGTTGACTTAAATTGTGACATGGGGGAAAGCTTCGGCGCTTATAATCTAGGCAACGACGAGGCTATTCTACCTTATATCACCTCCGCCAATATTGCCTGCGGCTTTCATGCTGGCGACCCAGCCGTGATGCGCAAAACCGTGCGCCTCGCCCTCCAGCACCAAGTCGCCATCGGTGCCCACCCCGGCTTACCGGATCTGGTAGGGTTCGGCCGCCGCGAAATGGCAGTTTCCCTGGAGGAAGCCTTCGATATGATAGTATACCAAATAGGGGCACTGGGGGGCTTTCTGGCGGCCGAAGGAAGCAAGCTCCACCACGTAAAACCGCATGGCGCCTTATACAATATGGCTGCCGTAAATGCGCCGCTGGCAGAAGCTATTGTTGAAGCCGTGTACCGCGTGAATCCGGAGCTGGTGCTCTACGGCCTTGCTGGAAGTGCGCTAACCAAGGCCGGCACCAAGCTAGGCTTGCAGGTTGCCCACGAGGTATTCGCCGACCGCACCTACCAGCCCGACGGCACCCTGACTTCACGCCGCTTGCCAAACGCCCTGCTCACCACGCCCGAAGAGGCCGCCCAGCAAGTAGTGCGTATGGTAAAAGAAGGCAAGGTCCGCTCCCAGCAAGGCACCGACGTAGCTATTCAGGCCGATACCATCTGCATCCATGGCGACGGCGCCCACGCCCTCGAATTTGCCCGCCACATCAAGCAAACCCTACAAAATGAAGGAGTAAGCTTGCAAGCGTTTAGAAAAGCTACCCAATGAAGCAAGCCAGAAACTGGAGCGTATTGTTAGGGGCGGGTTTTCTGATGGCGACGTCGGCGGTTGGACCGGGCTTCCTCACTCAAACTACTGTATTTACCCAAGCATTGGGAGCCAGTTTTGGCTTCGTTATCCTGGCTTCTATCCTGATTGATCTGGGTGTACAGCTCACCATCTGGCGCGTAATTGCAGTGTCCGAAATGCGGGCTCAGGATATTGCTAATGCCGTGTTGCCGGGCCTGGGGGGCTTTATTTCCTTCCTGATTGTGCTCGGCGGCCTAGCCTTCAATATTGGTAACGTGGGCGGCGCTGGGCTTGGTCTGCAAGTGCTGTTTGGGATTCCTGTCGAAGTTGGGGCGGCCATATCTGCGGCCCTCACCATTGCTATTTTCCTGGTAAAGGAGGCCGGCAAAGCCATGGATCGGTTTGCTCAATTCATGGGCCTACTCATGATTCTGATCATTGTGTATGTGGTGTTCACGTCCTCACCGCCGGTGGGCGAAGCGTTAGTTAGAACTTTCGCCCCCACGAAGCTGGACGTAATGGCCATCGTGACGCTGGTGGGTGGCACGGTGGGTGGCTACATCACCTTTGCCGGGGGCCACCGCCTCCTCGATGCCGGGGTGAAAGGTACCGCCGCCCTGCCCCAGGTAATGACCAGTGCTGTTTCGGGAATCACGGTGGCTTCCATTATTCGGGTGCTGTTATTTCTGGCATCATTAGGCGTTGTCAGCCAAGGCCTGACCATCGCCGCCGAGAATCCGCCGGCGTCCGTATTTCAACTGGCAGCAGGCAATTTTGGCTACAAGCTGTTCGGCGTGGTGATGTTTGCGGCGGCCGTTACCTCCGTAATAGGGTCGGCCTACACATCAGTTTCCTTTATGAAGTCCTTTCATCCCAGCATCAGTCGGCACGAAAACCGCCTCATAATCGGCTTTATTCTAATATCTACTCTCATATTTATAACCATTGGCAAACCGGTCAGCCTGCTCATCTTGGCTGGGGCCCTGAATGGATTTATTCTACCTGTCACGCTGGCTACCATGCTAGTAGCTGCCTACCGTAAAAAGGTGGTTGGCGAATACCAGCACCCGCTGTGGCTGGCCATTGTGGGGGTGGTAGTAGTGCTAGTAATGACGTGGATGAGCGTCCAGGTTTTTGCGCAACAGATTGGGGGGCTTTTTAGCTAAAGCACTTCGCTGCTATGATTTAGTCGGCGCTGAAAAGCTTCCAAAAATTTCCCCACATGGTACCCATCGGCTAAGCCGTGGTGCACATGCACCGATACAGGCAGCAGCCGGGTGGCACCATCGAGGTACACCTGACCATATGAAATCTTGGGGCAGCTATCGGCGTGGCGGAAGCTGCGGGCGTGCGATAATGCCGTAAAGCGTACCCACGGCACGGCTGAGCAGTGCAGTACATCGGGGCGGGCGGTAGCATCGGAGAGGCGCAGGCCGGTGCTTTGTTGTACGGCGTCTATCTCACGGTTTGCGGCGGCTACGAAATCGGGTAGCGAGTCGCGTAACTCGATAAAGGAAAAACCAAACGTGTGGTCGGGGCGGCCAATGGTGGCTGAAGCGTGCACCCGGTCGTAGCACACCACCTGCTCGCCCTCGATGCGGTAGCGAAACTCCTCCACTTCCTGGGCCGCCTGCAAGGAATGATATAGGTAATACAAAAAGAAAGGGACACCATGGCGCTTTGCTTCGACATATGCTTGAGTGCAGTCCACGTTAGCAGTCAGACCAAAGAAAGGCTCGTCGAAGGTTGAAAAAAACGCGAAATGCTCCCGGCGAGGCCATTGAGCGAGGTCAATCAGGTGTTTCATGAGCCGCAAGTTCGGTAACTTCATTCAGGCCCGAGCATTTCGGAGCTCTGTCTGTCCTACTTAGATTAAATATGTAAACTAGTCTTCAACCCGAAAGGCTAACTTGCTACTCCTTTTTAATGCTTATCCATGCTTGCTTCCAAGTGGTACGGTTTGATCGGTGTGCGTACGACCGAGGTCAAAACCGTATGGCTATTCTTTCTGCATAACTTTCTGCTAGGCATCGGTACCATTCTGGTGTACGTGTCGGCCAACGTTATTCTGCTCGAAAACAACCCCGAGCGCAACCTGCCGCTAGCTTATGGTTTGGCCGCGCTGGCCATGATGGCGGCGGGCAAGGCTTACACTTATTTCGAGCATCATTTGCCTCTGCAACGCCTCGCCGTGCGGGTATTGCTGGCTGTGGTGGCGTTTACGGGGGTGATAAGTGTGCTGGTTGCCGTAGGTCATTCGATGGCTGCCGCCGTAGCTATTATGGCTGGCTACCGGGTGATTTATCTGCTGACTAACCTGGAGTTTTGGGGCGTGTCGGCGGTGGTGTTCGATGTGCGCCAGAGCAAGCGGCTCTTCGGCCTAATCGGGTCAGGAGATATGCCGGCGAAGGCTCTGGGGGCCATTTTGGCGCTGCTCGTCCACGCCCACACCGATCTGCTGTTTCTGCTGTTGCTGGCTCTGGGAGCCTATTTGGGGGCGTTGTACACCTTGCGCGCTACGCTACGCTCGCACGCGGTAGAGGCGCGGCCTACTTCCCGTCCGCAGCGCCTAGCTAGCCTGGCGCCAGGGTTGCAGCGCTGGTTCGGCGACAGCCAGTTGGTACTGTCTACATGCCTGAGTATCACGGCTATTGCGGCGGTTACGGCGGGCGTAGAGTACTCGTTTTTCGTCAACGTCAAGCACAAGTTCCACGACCAGGCCACCGTGATGCGCTATGTGAGTAGTGTACTGGTAGTCACGTATTTGATGGCAATGATCTTCAAAATCCTGCTCACTCAGAAAGCCCTGGAGCAGGTTGGTATTCGTCGGATGCTGGTGGCGCTGCCTGCGGCTTTGCTGGCTGGGCTGGTGCTGTTTGGCGGCTTATGGCTCGTTGGGTCCGACGATTCGGTGCTGCTGCTTTACTTCTGCGGCTTGTATCTGGGGCTGGAAGTGCTCCGCCGCGCCGTATTCGATCCTGTGTTTCTGGTGCTGTTTCAGCCGCTTTCCCCGCCCGAGCGGCTGCGGGCCCACACACGGGCCAAAGGCTTCTACGAGCCGCTGGGAATGGCGCTGGGGGGCTTTTTATTGTTTGCCCTGCACGATTTGCCCGGCCTTAATGAATGGGCGCCGTTTGTCTGGATGAGCCTGTTTGCTGCGGGCGCTTTGTTCTTTTTGCACCGCACTTACGGCCATTATATGGCTGAGCTCCAACATGCCCTGAGTCGCCGCTTTGGTAGTTCGGCAGAAGCGGTCGTTCTCACGAGCGAATTCTTGGCCGAAGAGCAGCTGCCAGCTAGCCCAGCCGAAGTACGAGCCCTTATTGACGCATTGGAAGACAGAACCCAGCGCCGGGCGGCCACAGCCCAGCTGCTACAACTGGATTCCACCGTCCTACCTGAGCTGATTCAAACGCTGGAATCACCCACGGCGAGCGATGCGCAGGTACGGCGGGTAGCGCAACTGTGCGCCCGTCAGCCAGTGCCTGCCAGCCGTCAAGCACTGGTCGCGCTAGCTCGTCGCGCCAACCTGCACCAGCGCGAAACAGCGCTGCGCGCCCTGCGCCCCATGGAGCAAGTGAAAACCGATGAGCCAATCTTTCAGGCATTGGTGCAGGAGGAAATGCGGCTGGCGCATCAGCTGTTGCAGGGCATTGCTGCCTTTAGCCACGACGAGCTGCGCCGCTGCCTCTATTATGAGCTGGCCAAAGTGCAGCAACGAATTTTTGGGCTGCTTTTCCAGCTTTACCCCTCGCATATCATTGCCGATGCCCAGCGCGGCGTAGACCACGCGGCCCGTGAGCGCCAAGCCAACGCCCTCGAAATTTTGGATAACATTATTCCGCGTTCCCTCTATCAGGGCCTGCAAGCTTTGCTTGATGTAGCGCCGGTGGCGGAGAAAGTGCGTGTATTTGATCGGCTGCTTGGGCCGCTAAGCCAGCCTGCGCGCGTAGTTCCGTTTATTGTTGAGCAGGGGGAAAATGCCTTTTCCGATTGGACCATCAGTGTAGCCCTGCGCCATTGGCATGCCGAACCCCACACAATCAGACTGTTATTACCGTATATACATAGTTCCAACTACCTTATTCAGGAAAGTGCCTTCTTTGTGCTAAAAAAGCTGTCGGAGCGTCAACCTGAACTCTATGAACAGCTTACGGATGTCGAGCCAGCCCTACCTGCCCTGCTTATGAGCCACACCCACGCTACCACTGCTACCATCTCGGCCCGCGACCGGGTGCATATACTTCAGCAAACCGCTTTGTTTGCCGAAACGCCCGAAAACGTGCTGAGCAGCATCGTGCCCATTATGCGGGAAGTAAGCTTCCGCGATGGGCAACAGATTTTTGCCAAAGGCGACCTGGGTACTTCGCTCTTTATCGTGTACGGAGGCGAAGTAGGTATTTTCAACGGAACCCAGCACCTCACTACTTTCCGCAAAGGTGACTTCTTTGGCGAGCTAGCTTTGCTCGATGCCGAGCCTCGCTCAGCCTCCGCCGTTGCCCAAGGTGATGTCGTCGCTTTCCGCCTCGATCAGGAGGACTTCTATGACGTGATGGAGGAGCGCAGTGAGGTGTTGCGTAACATCATGAAGGTGCTCTGCCAACGCCTGCGCCGCCAGAATGAGAAGATGCAAACCCAAGCCCCACTCAGCAATCCGGCCTGATGCTGGGGGGTAAATTTGCCCCCCAGCATCAGGCCGGATATATTAATTCAGTCTAAAACGATTATTCCACCTTGAATGCGGCTTCCTGCACATCGCGGGAATTACCACCAACAAACACCTGAAAGTCGCCGGGCTCCGATACGAACTTCAGGTCGTTGTTATAGAACTTCAGATCGTCGGGGGTGAGGCGGAAGGTGAGGGTTTTGCTTTCGCCTTTTTTCAAGGTCACCTTCTGGAAGCCTTTTAATTCCTTTACTGGCCGGGTAATAGAACCAACCATGTCGCGGATGTAGAACTGGGCGGTTTCCTCGCCGTCAACGTTGCCGGTGTTGCGCACGGTCACGCGCACTTCGAGGGGCTCATTTTGTTTGATTGTAGTCTTGCTTAGCTCTGGCTTGCTGTAGCTGAATGTGGTGTAGCTCAGGCCGTAGCCGAAAGGATACAGCGGGTCGTTGCTCACGTCCAGGTAGCGCGACTTGTACTTGTCGAGCTTATCAGTACCGTTAAAGGGGCGGCCGGTGCTCTTGTGGTTGTAGTAGAGCGGCACCTGGCCCACAACCTGCGGAAACGTAGCCGTGATTTTGCCCGATGGATTATAGTCGCCAAACAGTACGTCGGCAATAGCGTTGCCGCCCTGCGTGCCCGAAAACCAGGTTTCTAGGATGGCATCGGCGTTTTGATTTTCCCAGCTTAGTGCCATTGGTCGGCCGTTCATGAGCACCAATATTAGCGGCTTACCAGTCTTTTTCAGGGCTTTCAGCAATTCCATCTGCGGGGCCGGAATGCTGATATCGGCGCGGCTAGCTGCCTCGCCCGTCATGCCCTGCGACTCACCTACAGCGGCGACTATCACATCGGCACTTTGGGCTGCTTCCACAGCCTCCTGAATCATGGCTTCGGGCGTACGCTTGTCGATGTTGAGCTCGCCGCCGTGGGCGTTGAGGCGCTCAATCATCTGCGCATCATCGGTAATGTTAGCGCCGTGGGCGTACACTATCTTCACACCGCTTGCTACATTTTTGATGCCTTGCTCCAGCGAAACGGCTTGTTTCCAGTCGCCGGCGCCGCTCCAGCTACCAATCATGTCGCGTTGACGGTTGGCTAACGGACCTATTAGTGCAATCGTACCGGTCTTTTTGAGGGGCAGCGTGTTCTTATCGTTTTTGAGCAACACCATACTCTTGCGACTGATGCTACGCGCATCGGCGATGAACTCTTTCTTCATCATGGTTGCTTTGGCGCGCTTTTCCGTCACGCTGCGGTAGGGGTCCTGGAATAGACCGAGCTTGTATTTAGCCTCCAACACCCGGCGGCAAGCCAAGTCAATTTGCTCCTGCTTGACGGTGCCGTCTTTCAGGTTTTTTGCCAGGTTTTTCAGGAAAATCTCACCCACCATATCTTGATCCGTACCTGCGTTCAGCGCCAAGGCCGACACTTGCGTGTCGTTGCCCATGCCATGCGCGGTCATTTCGTTGATGGCAGTATAATCGGTAGCCACAAAGCCGTTGAATCCCCACTGCGTGCGCAGTAAGTCGGTCATTAGCCATTTGTTGCCTGTGGCGGGAGTACCGTTGATATCATTGAATGATGTCATTACCGATCCCACTCCGGCTTCGATAGCAGCTTTATAGGGGGGCAGATATTCGTTGTACATGCGCACTAGGCTCATGTCGGTGGTATTGTAGTCGCGGCCGGCTTCAGCGGCACCGTAGAGGGCAAAGTGCTTGAGGCAAGCCATCACGTTGGTAGGTTTGCTCATGTCGTTGTCGGTGCCCTGGTAGCCGCGCACCATCACGCGGGCAATCTGGGAGCCTAGGTAGGGGTCTTCGCCGGCACCTTCGGCAATGCGGCCCCAGCGCGGGTCGCGGGCAATATCCACCATGGGCGAGTACACCCAGTTGATGCCATCGGCGGCGGCTTCCTCGGCCGCAATACGGGCGCTACGCTCCATGGCTGCTAAGTCCCAACTGGCGGCCATGCCCAGTGGAATAGGGAAGATAGTGCGGTGACCATGAATAACATCATAGCCCAGAATCAGCGGAATCTTGAGGCGCGATTCTTTCACGGCCAACTCTTGCAGCTTGCGCGCCGCCACCGGCGTGTAGGTATTGAGAACCGCGCCCACATTACCTTTCCGGATGTTGGCGTCCACGTCTTTGCTGACCACCGGCCCCGTCACGTCGAAGCCCACCGACACCAGATTCAGCTGGCCGATTTTCTCGTCGAGGGTCATCTTTTTCATCAGCGCCTCCACAAACTGATTCATTTTCTGGGTATTGACACTGGAAGGCGGAGCAACAGCGGTCTGGGCTTGCAGCGTCGGGCTCAGCAGGAGCCCCATAGACAGAAGTAAAGCGGTGCGGAACGTTCTTTTCATGTGGGAAAGGATAGGATGAGATTATGGCGCAAAAATGAGGAAAAAAGCCCCCCAGTAGTATTACGAATGCTCAGCTTAGGCGGCCATTTGAAAACGTTTGTCATGCAGAGCGGAGCGAAGCATTTCGCTCGTGGTAGTGGGATTACTAATCCGGCGTCAGCACGCGAGATGCTTCGCTGCGCTCTGCATGACGGTCTATTATATATATGTAACAGTATTTTTCAACGAGGAGACACAAATATGTGTCTCTACTTCACCGTCACGATTGGTATTCGAGTGGAAATGCCGTTTTCGTTAATGGCTTCGATGGTGAAATAATAGGGGAGTTCTTTGTCCATGCCTTTGAAGTAAAACTCAGGGGAGCCGTGCACCATGATGCAGTTGTAAAGCTTATCGGGGCTGATGCCGACGTGGATATTGTAGGCGTAAGCGTTGTCAACGGCTTTCCATTTAAGCCAAGCGCTACGCTTGTCTTTTTCAGTGCGCAGCACGATGAAATTCTTCACAGCATCCGGCACAGAACCGTTGCCTTTACCAAATACCCGCAGGCCGCTGATGGCAAATTTGCCAGTGGGCATGTGAATGTTTTCGAGCTTGAGGTAGCGCGTTTTCACAGGTTCGGCTAGCTCGATGTAGTCGTGGGGGACGTCGTTTTTGTTCTGGCTTTTATCCGTCAGCATCTTCCACTTTTTGCCGTCCAGGGAGTGCCAGAGCTTGTATTGATGATACGTGCCCTGCTGTTTGCCCAGAAATTCTGCGTCTTGGTCGGCGTAGTTTATCTGGATGGCGTGCACGGTGCTGAGGTTGCCCAAATCTGTTTGGAGGTATTCGCCTTTGTTGCCCGTGGCAGCGCTCCAGTAGGTTTTGATGCTTTCATCGACGGCGAAGTTGGGCGAAAAGCCCCCCAGCGTCGAGGACACCTGCACCGGCTTCTGATAATTGAGTAGCATCCAGCCTGTGAAGCGACTTTTGAGGTGGTCAGCGGGACCGTTGGGCAAGTAGTGCGGGTAGTCGCCAAACATGGTGTTGCTATACAACACGCCGTCTTTATCAAAGCCTGCGGGCCAGAGTCCGAGTCGCCGCTCAAAGTTGTTTTTCACCGATACTACCATCGTGGAGAGGTGCCACCAGTTGCCGTAGGTATCCTGAAAAGTGTTGCCGTGGCCAGCACCGCGGGCAAAGCCGCCAAGCTTGTAAGCAAACGGGTTGTGCGGCTGCGGCGTGAACGGTCCAAGGGGCTTGTCGCTCACCTGCACCCCATCGGCATAGCCGCTGAATTCGGTGCCGGGCGCGCCGTACTGGAGGTAGTATTTGCCGTTGTGTTTATTCATCCAGGCGCCTTCCATAAACGGGTCTAGGAAGGTGTTGTCGAGGTATTCGCCGAACCGCTGCCAGCCAAACCGCTCGTCATTCAGCCCAAACATTTCCTTGGGCTGCCCAATAGGTTGAAAGGTCTTGCGGTTGATTTGCTGGCCGTAAAGCGGAAACTCGTTGCTGCTGCCCCAGTACAGATACAGCTTGCCATCATCGTCCAGGAAAAAAGCAGGATCCCAGGCGCCAATCTGGAAGGGCTCCACAGCTTCTTTCCACTCGTTGACTTTGGGGTTGGTACTCATCCAGATCGGAAAGTTCTTCTCGTGCGTCGAGCCAAATACCAGTAGCGTATCGCCCATCACGAAGACGGCCGGCGCGCACAGATCATCATATACCTTATGGTGAGGCTTGAGAAAAGAGCGTGAAACGAACTTCCAGCTATACAGGTCTTTGCTGTGCCAGTAGCCCCATTGGTTGGTTGAAAAAAGGTAATAGTCACCTTTATACAAGGTAATAACGGGGTCAGCCGTAGCGCGGTGCTTGCCGGATACGGCAAAGTCAGGAATGGGCGTGTAGCCGTAATCCAGGTTCAGTGGGTTGCAATACGTCCGCTGGCCAGGACTAGCGGTTGGCTGGCCTTGAGCACGCAAACTCAGCAACACAGCAAAGCACAAGAGCAGGGTTCTGAGCATGAGTAAGTTAAAAAAGGCGGTCATGCAGAGCAGAGCGAAGCATCTCGCCAGCGGTAGTAAGGATACTAATCCTGCGTCAGCACGCGAGATGCTTCGCTCTGCTCTGCATGGCGGTCTTTCGTGTTATTTCTTAATTTGTGGGCTTTCAAAGCCAAGTTTGGTGAGGCCGCGCTGCACGTCGGGGCTGCTCATAAAGAGCTTCCACAGTAGGCCAGTGCGGTGGTTTTCAATCATGACGATAATAGGGCCTTGGTCGATGGCGAGGTGCGATTTGGCGTACCAATTATGGTGCTCGCTGAAGCCATCCACAAAGCCGTATTCACTCCATATTTTGTCCCCCAGGTCGTTGTAGAAATGCTTTAGTGCCGCCATCGACTCCTTCGGTGCGTAAGGCATGGCCGATAGAGCAGCAGTGGGCGAAATCACGCCCAAGTCCTCAGTAGGAGAGTGGGCCGCGTAGCCTTTGTGGCTGTCCGAAGCGGTGAGGCCCCAGCTATTGGGCCCGTAGCCTTTATACTTCTTCGGGTTGTCGACGCAGTAGGCGTAGTTGATTTGAGTGTGCGCCTGGTTTTGCTGCATGTAGTCGGCGTACTGATCTTTGAGCCCACGTGGGTCGATACCTAAGAAAGAGTAGTGCGAGAAAAACAGCGGTCCGCCATAATCGAAGCCTAGGGGCAGCTTGATTTTGTAAAACTCCTTGCCATTCTTGAAGTAGTCGCCGGTGGCCCAGCCCTGATCGTACACCTTCTTGTCGATGGAGTATTTGGGCGATGAGGAGGCCAGCACATAGGTAACGAGGCACTCATTCCAGCCATGAATTTGGTGGTTCATGCTCCAGCCATTGTTGGGGCTCCAATGCCAATAGAGCACATTTTGCCCCCCTTGCTGGTGCCAATTCCATTCTACGCCCTCCCACATCCATAGAATGCGGTTGCGCAGATCCTGCTCCGTTTTAGTTTCCTGGGTAAAGTACTGGCGGGCGCAAATCAGACCTTGAAACAGAAAAGAAGTTTCTACTAAGTCGCCGCCGTCGTCCTTTTGGCTAAAGCGGATAACCTTGCCGGTTTCCCCATTCAGCCAGTGCGGAAATACACCGTGAAATGAATCCGACTTCCCTAGAAACTTCACGATTTTCAGGATTCGCGTCGCCGCTTCGTCCCGCGTAATCCACTTCCGGTCGGCGGCTACGATGATGGCCATAATGCCGAAGCCTGTACCGCCGGTGGTTACTACCTCGCCGCCATACTCGTAAGCCACGTTGCTCCGCTCGCGCGCCATGCCGGACACCGGGTGCCCGAAGTCCCAGAAGTACCGAAACGTCTGGCGCTGCACCAGGTCCAAAAGCTGCTCATCCGAGAGGTTGCGCGGACGTTGGAGCGGGTCGAACTTGGTGGTCTGGGGGGCTTTTTTGGGTGCTGGCTTTTGCTGGGCACCTAAAAATCCAGGTAGCAGCAGACACAGAAGTAGGAGAAGATTTGCTTTCATAAGTCAGCTTATGCGGCGTGTAGCTAAGGTTAAAAGGGTAGGAAGCTAGTGAGCTAGCTCCCCTCCTTAGCTGAGGAGGGGAACTAGACTTAACCTTAGCTCTAGTCTAATAGTGTTTGTCAAGTTTCATTAATACCCTGGGTTCTGCGTTAATTGCCCCCCACTCAAGTCAATCTGGGCCTGCGGAATAGGAAACAACTCATGCTTGCCTTTTACAAAGGTTTTGCCTTGGGCAGCAAAAATGGGAACGATGCGGCCGGGCTGCACACTTTCCTGACGAACCAAGTCGAAGAACCGGTCTTGTTCGAGAGCTAGCTCTACACGACGCTCCTGCCAGATTTGCTGAAGAGTAGGGGCTGGAATGGCTGCTAGACCTGCCCGGCGGCGCACCAAGTTTAAGCTGGTAGCCGCAACGGCAGTATTGCCTAGTTGACGGGCTGCCTCGGCGTTGATAAGTAGCACTTCAGCGTAGCGCAGTATCCGAACATTCTTAGGCAGCCAGTCAGTGTTACCGCAGTTGGCTTCCCGGGTACGGCTGTGGTAGGCTTTGTAGTTGTAGCGGAAGTTTTCTACCGAATCTTTGCTCGGAACTCGGAAGCCATCCCAAAGCACCGTGCCGGTAGAGCGCTGACCAGCGGGAGCCGTTGGTTGAATGAATATAATACTAGCCGCCCGGCGTACATCGTTGGGCTCGTATGCATTTACTAAAGCCGTGGTAGGGTTATTAAAGCCAAAGCCTAAGTCGGCCCATCCACCCCGGCCCCCTGAACGCGGCCCCTGTGATACGCTATAAAGCTTCACAGCAGAATTATCGCAGGCCGCATTAACGCCCGTCTGTATCTCAAATATGGATTCAGAACCATTGGCGCCTGCTGTGCGCCATATCTCAGCGTAATTGTCCTGCAAGGCGTATGCGCCCGACCGACCTTGAATAATCTCGTTAGAAAGATCGTAGGCCTGCTGGTAGTTTTTGCGGTACAAATACACTTTGGCCAGCATACCTTGTGCGGCAGCCTTGGTGGCACGTCCCGTCTGCGTAGAGCCTTTCTGGGGCAGGTTTTCAGCGGCAAATTGTAAGTCGCTGATAATAAACTCATAGATGTCATCGACGCTAGCGCGCTGCTGAAACTCTGGGCTATTTATTTCCGAGGTCTGAGGTACCCGATTAAGCAGGGGTACGCCACCAAACAGACGAGCTAGATTAAAGTAGAAGTAGGCACGCAGGAAGCGAACTTCTCCAGTTAATTGATTTTTAGTGGCCTCTGGGGCGGGGCTTAATGGAATTTTATCGAGAGCCTGATTTGCACGCCCTATACCTTGAAAGTGACCATTCCACACGTTATTCAGTACCCCATTGGTTGGGGTAAGCGTAAAGTTGTCGATGGTAAGCGCATCGCCATAATCGTCCGGCCTACTGCCTTTGTCAGAGTCATCTGAGGCGATATCCGTCAAGATAACGAATTGAAAACTATGTATATCGGGATCAAAACCCCCGATATACATGACGTTGTATACACCGTCAACCAGCTTTTGAGCTGCCGCTGGATCATTGCGAATAGCGTCTTCACTCAGCTGGCCTTGGGGAGCTACATCAAGGAAATCTTTGCAGCCGCTGACCATCACTAGGGCCAGGGCTAGGGCAGCCGTGCCGGCGCGGCGCGGGAGAGAGGTGGGAATAGAGAAATACATCGGCGTAGCTTATTTGAAGTTGACGTTCAGCCCCAGCGTGATAGTGCGGCTAATGGGGTAGCTATTTAATTCGATACCTGAGTCGAGGGGGCCACCGGCTAGTTCTGGCGTGAATCCGCTGTAGTTGGTTACCGTAAACACGTTCTGGGCAGAGGCAAATACGCGGAGCGAAGTCATGCGAAACCGCTCAAGGGCAGCTACTGGTATCGAATAGCCTACTACCACGTTGGTGAGGCGCAGAAATGAACCCGACTCCAGAAAGTAGGTTGAGTTGGGCATGCTGCTCATCAGGGACCGAGGATCGGAGTTTGAAGGGTTAGCCGCTGTCCACCGATCATCAGCGAAGCTGGCTTCGACGTTATCGGTGCTGGCGTTGCGCGCCTGCTTTTTGGCGTTATACACCTTGTTGTTCAGGTTGCCCGAAAACACGAAGGAGAAGTCAACATTTCGGAAATTTAGCCCCCCATTCACCCCGTAGTAAACCGGTGGCTGATAAGAGCCAAAGTAAGAGCGGTCGAGCAAGTCAATGGTGCCGTCGCCGTTGGTGTCAGCATATTTCAAGTCGCCTACCTGGGGGTTGAAAGTGGAGCGGGGGCCGTTGGCAATTTCATCGGCCGATTGGTACACGCCAATAGCATCGAGCAGGTAGAAGCTGCCCGCCGCCACGCCGTTGTCGGAGCGCGTTACGTTGTTGGCACCGGCAAACAATGCCTGCCCGCCGTTCAGCTCAGCAATGCGGTTTTTATTGAAGGTGGCATTCACCCCAATGTTGTAGCTCCAGTCGGGGCTTTCGCCAATATTCGTGCGCCAGTTCAGGCCAGCTTCTACGCCTTGGTTGGTGATGTCGGCGGCGTTGGTGATAAACTGGTTATTCGGATCGCCCAAGATGCCGGGAATATTGATCGGAATCAGAGCGTCGGATGTGGTCTTGTCGTAGTAGGTTACTTCGCCGGTCAGGCGGTTGTCGAGCAAGCCAAACTCCACCGCGAAGTCATACTCAGTAGTGGTTTCCCAGCGCACGTCTCGGTCCTTGATTTCCGTAATGGTGGCTCCCAGCACTGGCCGACCATTAAAGAAATAGGGAATATTCGAGTTGGCCGTCACGATGTATGTATCGGCCGGAATCTGATCGTTGCCGAGCTGGCCGTAGCTGGCGCGAAGCTTCAAGAAGTTCAATATGGTGTTACCTTTCAAAAAGGCCTCATCTGAAATCACCCAGCCCAAGCCTACTGAAGGGAAAAAGCCGTTGCGCTGGTCGCGGTTAAACCGCGAGGTAGCATCGTGGCGCAGGTTGGTCGTGAAGAGGTAACGGTCCAGGAAAGCATAGTTGATGCGTCCGAGGTAGGATAGCCGACTGTCCTTCGAGGCTGCTGAACCATTCACCGAAGAGTTTGGGTCGCCAGCATTTAAGTACCACTGGTTCGGGTCGACGGGTACATCGCGGCGGGCGGCCGAGAACTGATTATCAAACCCTTTCTCTACTACAGTACCGACAAGCACGGTCAGGTCGTGCTTGTCGAGGAAGCGCTGCTGATACGTGGCGGTGTTTTCCCATAGGTAGCGGGAGTTATTGTTTTGGGTTACGTTCAGGTTGCTACGATCTGAGCGCTGGTTGCCGCCGGCAGTCAGAAACGTCACCTCATCGTTGCGGTATTGGTAGTCATACACGCGACGGTTATTATAATTCAGGTCGAGGTTGATGGCTGAGCGGAGCGTAAGCGCGGTAATGGGCTTTACATCAACTGCCACGGTGCTCTGCAAGCGGTTTTCCAACGACTTATTGTTGTTCTTCTCGATATCAAGCAGCGGATTGCCAACGTTGCCGAAGGCGGACGTATTGCCATATCGGTCGCCCTCCTTTGCCGTAATAATAGGCGCCGCCCGGTAGGCGTTGCCATAGGCTGCTCCTATGTTGACATCGCGCGTATTGGCGTGGCTAAAGGACGCCTGCGAGCTGATCGTCACCTTATCCGACAGGTCGAATGCCGTGTTGGAACGTACCGTCAGGCGCTGAAACTTGTTGTTGATGACGATACCATCATCCTGAAGGAAATTGCCGGAGAAGTAGTAGCGCACGTTTTCACTTGCACCCGACACGGCCAGATTGTGGTTCTGAAAGGTGCTGCGACGCAGAATTTCGTCGTACCAATTGGTAGTGCCCGTGAAATTGGGAATGGTGGTGTTAGGCGAAACGTCACCCAGGTAGTTCACATACTGGTCGGCACCGGCCATATCTACCAAACGAGCCGCTTGCTTAAAGCCCCCAGTAGCGCTGTAGCTCAGTACGGGCTTGCCCTCTTTGCCCTGCTTGGTGGTGATAATAATAACCCCATTTGCCCCTCGAACACCGTAGATAGCCGCCGCTGAGGCATCTTTCAGCACGTCGATGGTTGCAATGTCGGCGTTGCTAAGATTGCGGATATCAGTGGTTTGCACCCCATCTACTACATACAGTGGGTTGGCACCGGCCAGCAGTGTACCCGTTCCCCGGATACGCACGACAGGCTGGGAGTTAGGCGCACCATTGTTGGTAATCTGCACCCCGGATATCTTGCCCTGCAAAGCCTGGGTAGCCGTTTGTACAGGTTGATTGACAATCTCAGTGCCTTCCACGCGAGCTACGGCGCCAGTAAGGTCGCGCTTGCTTTGCGTGCCATAACCCGTAACGACTACCTCACCGAGGGCCTGCGTATTGGGCGCTAGATTAATATCGATGGTGGTACGGCCGCCGATGACAACCTCTTGGGAGTTGTAGCCCACAAAAGAGAAAACCAGCGTGCCGTTATCCGGGGCGGTAATAGTGTAGCGACCTTCGGGATCGGTGCTGGTGCCATTGCTGGTGCCTTTCACCACTACGTTTACACCGGGCAAACCCCCGCCCGTTTCGTCAATCACGCGGCCGGTTACGGTAACGTCGGCCGGCGTTTGCGCCAAGGCGGCAATAGCTGCAGACTCGGCGGTGGCGTAGGCCGGGGCGCTGCCGGCGCACAAAACGGCTCCCAACCCCGCCAGGGCCGTAAGCTGCTTAACACACCTAGGAAGCCCAGGGAAATGTAGAAGAGGGATCATATAAACGAAGGGTATTAGGTGGGAAATGGGAATCAGCAAATGTCTCAGATGCAGAAATATGCCCGGAAGCGGGCCAGCCGTGCATTACTCGTTAGTTGTATAACTGCAGTCAGATCAGGAAGAAAGCGCAATCGTTTGCGGGTCTTTTCCAAAGTCGGATTTCACTAGGTGACACGTAGTACTGAAAACGACGAAATAAATTATTAGCTCTGCGCATAATGCAGGAGCGGTTTTGATCTTGTCTGCTTCAAACGGAGGGTACTCTAACGACAGGCAGCGAATCGAGAAAACACGCAACCATTTGCTCATCATCTAAGAGGGTCGCGTCGGGCGGGGCAGGGGGCATTTCGAATAGCTTGCCTCTCTGTCTTTCCTTATCCAGCAGATCGGTACTAGCTATCGGCTGTTTGTTTTGTTTAGAGTGAACGAAGCAAATAACGGCAGCCGTACAAGCAGTACTGTACTAAACTGCGTAAGGTTGTGTCCAGGCAGTATTAAATGGCTATCTGACAGGGCACAAAAAAGGTTGACGAGTTTATCGTCAACCTCTGTATTTTCTGCCTTAGCAATTTTGCATCCTGATAATCAGGATTTAAGGCCAAAAAAGCCCCCCAGCGTGATTTTTCGCTATCGTTCCAGCTTAAAATCTTTGTCTAAAGCGGGGCGCTCCTTTTGGTTGGCTACGGCCCAGCCCGTTAGATAAATCCAGCGCGTGACGCCGGCCAGTTTCTGGATATTGATGCGCTCAGGCTCGTCTTCGGGCGTGTGATAATCCTTGTGCAGCAGCGTCGTGTAGCAGATGGACGGGATGTTGAGGCGGGCGTAGGAAAGGTGGTCGGAGCGGAAATACCAGCCTTCGGGGTGAGTGGGCTTGTCCCAGAGCGTGTCCAGTTTAAACTGGGCAGTGGCCTGGTTGGCTGCCAAGGCGGTATTTACTAGGTCAAGAGAATTGCGATGAGGCGGCTGTGAGCCCAGCAACGCCGCGCTATCCGGGGCATTTCGGCCCAGCATTTCCGCATTCAGCACAGCCACAATTGACTCGCGAGGCACGGTCGGGTTGGCTGCATAATAGCGCGAACCCAGCAAGCCGCGCTCCTCGGCCCCGTGAAACACAAACAATGCCGTGCGTTTGGCCGGCTTTTGCTTGAAAGCGCGCATGGTAGCAAGCAAGGCCGCGCAGCCGGTGGCATTATCGTCGGCACCGTTCCAGATGGAGTCGCCAGCCACTATTTTGCGCACGCCATCATGGTCCTGGTGAGTGCTGAAAAGCACGTTTTCCTTCTTCAGCTGCGCATCGGTGCCGGGCACTGTGGCCACAATATTTACAGATGGATAAGCGAAGGTTTCCACTTTAAGGTTGGCCGTCATCTGCTGACCGGGCTGACGCACCCAAGCCAGCGCTTCGGCTGGCAGCCAAATGGTGGGCGCCTGTTCGACTACCTTAGTAGCAGCCTCGCCAGGCAAGCTGTAGCGGCCGCGCTCGTAGCTGGTAGTCCAGCGCTCGTACAAATCCTGGGCCCGCGCATCCGACACGAATACGACGGCCACGGCCCCCGCTTTCACCAACTCCTCCGACTTGTCGCGCATAGTTTGCCCCACAAACCGACGGTAGCTTAAGTCAGCCGATGGCGTGCCCGAAAACAGGATAGCCACAGCTTTGCCTTTCACGTCGATGTTGGCCATTTCGGCCGCCGTGCCAGTGCCTACAAATACCAGGGGGGCATTTATAGTGGCGACGCCGGGGGCCAAAATCATGGCGTCTTTGCCGTGGGTGAGTTGATGGGTGCCGATGCTCAGGCGGCTGTCTTTGGTGAGGCGGGTGCGTTGGATATGAAAGAATTGAAAGTAGGTGCCATCGTCGCCGGCGGACTGAAGGCCGATGGCGCGGGCCTGCTCAGCTATCCAGACGGAGGCTTTCAATTCATCCAATGTACCGCCCTCACGGCCCCGAAAATGGTCGCCGCCAATAGCGAACAAGTCGCGCTTTAAGTCTTCTTCCTTGATAGCCGAGCGTTTGTCGCCGGCAAACGGGCTACGCTGCGCAACGGCCAAACCGTTGTTTAACAGCAGTAATCCGAGCAGGCTTCCGGGCAGAAGGAAGCGAGAAAGTATAGCGTGTTTCATGGTGGTAAGAGGAGAAACCTTTGACTAAGACTTTACAAAAGAACGTCATGCAGAGCGGCCGCTCTGCATGACGTTCTTTTGACTAATAAGGATATTATTTCTACGCCACAACCTCATAGGTCATGATGGGTTTTGACTTGTTTTTGAGGCTTACCTCACCCACCTGCTGGCACTGAAACGATTCTTTTATCTTGTTATAGGTCGCTTCGGTCACGATAATCTGGCCGGGCTGGGCCGCGCCCTGTAGGCGCTGACTTACGTTTACGGTGTCGCCTATCACGGTGTAATCCAAGCGCTTGAGGGAAGCGGAGCCGATATTGCCGGATACCATTTCGCCGGTGTTGATGCCGATAGATACCTGTGGTTGGTACGGAGAGCCATCGGGGAGAGTGCCGGGGCTGGCGGCAATCAGGCTGCGCACCGACAGGGCCGCGTCGATGGCGCGGTCGAGGTGGTACTCGCCCCGGAATACGGCCATAACGGCGTCGCCCATGAACTTGTCGATGTAGCCGCTGTGCGCAATAATCTCGCGCACCATCTGGTCAAAATAGGTATTGAGCATGTTCACCACGTCGCTGGGGGGCAAAACTTCCGACAGCGAGGTAAAGCCGCAGATATCAATAAAAACGACCGTGGCTTCGATGCTTTCACTGGCCAGCAGCTTGTTCTCGAAGTCGGGGCGGGCCATGAAGTTGAGCACCGTTTCGTCCACGTACATCTTCAGGATGTTGTTTTCCTGAATAGCCTGAAGGGTTTCGCGCAGCTGCTGCACCTGCACGATGGTTTTCTCGATAGTTAGCTCCAAGTCATTGAAATCGACGGGCTTGCACACAAAATCGAAGGCGCCGCGGTTCATGGCAGTGCGGATATTCTGCATGTCGCCATAGGCCGAAACCATTACAGTTTTGATGGCCGTATGCGCCTCATGCAGCTTGGTGAGCATAGTGAGCCCATCCATCACCGGCATGTTGATATCAGACAAAATAATGTCCGTATCGGGGTTTTCGGCCACGCGGGTGAGGGCCTCCTGTCCATTGCTGGCAAACAGAAACTCGTACTGGTTTTCCCGAATCTTGCGCCTGAATTTCTGCTTGATCAGCAGCTCCAAATCGGCTTCGTCGTCAACAACTAAAATCTTTGTTTTCATGCCTTTTCCATGGAAATCAACCTTTCCTTTAGGGCGGTGAAGTCTACTGGTTTGGTAAGGAAATCGTTGGCTCCCAGCTGCATAGCTTGTCGGTGGCTTTCCTGGTCCGCGTAGGCCGTAATCATCATAACCGTGGGCGGGGGCGGTGTGGGGTGCTCCTGCTTAATGCGGCGCAGCAACTCCAGGCCGCTCATGCCGGGCATATTGATATCGGAGAGGATGAGAACAACCTCCGAAAAATGCTCATTCAGGTACGTCAGAGCCTCTTCGCCAGAGTAGGCAAAATCGAAGGAGAAAGTGCCATTGCGGATTTCTCGCCGAAAACGCTGCTCAAATAGCTGGCGCACGTCTGGCTCATCATCAACTACTAATATTTTCATCATGGCGAAGGTAGTACTACTGGAAGATGATTTTGTCTTTAAAGCGGCAAATAACCTAGCCATCAAAAGTAAGCTTATGGCATTACTAAATAAGATGTCTTTTGACTAAGCCGCTACAACTGCTTGAACGGTATAAATGGTGAAGGAGATTTAGCAAAATCAACACAAAATATAGTGAAGCCCAGACGGTGCTAATGGTTGCAGGAATAATAGGAAGGGTGGCTATAGCGTAATAAATAAGACCGTCATGCAGAGCGGTAGCGAAGCATCTCGCGTGCTGATGCTGGAGTACTATTATTACTACCGCGAGCGAGATGCTTCACTACCGCTCTGCATGACCGCCATTGGGTTACATTAAAAAATTGCACTTAAGGAAAGCTTCGCGACGTAGAATTAAGTAGGCGCCGGTGCCGGATTCTGGTCGGGGAGCGGCGTGAAAGGCGGTGCGTCTACGGAAGAGGTAAGGGCAGGGGCGGAGTGGTTCTGGTGATACTGCTCCAAGGCTTTGCGACCCAGCAGGCGAAACACCACCGGCGTGACGATGATGTCGAGTAGGGTGGAAGATAAAAGCCCCCCAAGTATGACCACGGCCACCGGATACAGGATTTCCTTGCCGGGCGCGTCTTTGGCCAGGGTCAGTGGCACGAGGGCCAGGGCCGCGACCAGCGCCGTCATCAGCACGGGCACGAGGCGCTCCAAGGAGCCGCGCAGAATCATCTTATCGGAGAACGATTCGCCCTCTTTTTCCACCAGATGGATGTAGTGGGAAATCATCATGATGCCGTTGCGGGAGGCAATGCCGGTGAGCGTGATAAAGCCAACCAGCGAGGCGATACTAAGCGTGCCGCCCGTAAGCAGCACCGCCGCCACCGAGCCGATGAGGGCCAGCGGAATATTGAGCATAATCTGGGCGACGAGGAGCCAGGACTTGAAATGAGCGTAGAGCACCAGAAAAATGCCCCCCAGCGAGAACAAACTCAGCCACAAAATCTTGCTGCTGGCGGCCTGCTGGCTCTCAAATTGCCCCCCATAGGTGAGGTAGTAGCCCGTGGGTAGCTTCACCTGCTCGCGAATGCGCTGCTGCATTTCCTGCACGGCGCTGCCTAGGTCGCGGCCCGCTACGTTGGCCGAGATGGTGATGCGGCGCTGGGTGTTTTCGTGGTTGATGGTATTGGGGCCGGGCTCGTAGCTTACGTCGGCCACGGCGCTGACCGGCACGAAGCCGCCGCTGGGCGTTTCGAGGCGGGTGGCAGCAATCTGGTTGAGGTCGGCGCGCAGGGAGTCGGGCAGCTTCACGATGAGCTCGAAGCTCTGTTGGCCCTGCAAAATGCGCGACACCACGGCACCCTGAAACAGCGTTTCCAGGTCCTGCACTACTTCGCCCCGGGGCAAGCCAAGGGCGCGAATAGCGTCTTCGCGGGGCCGAATAAGCAGCTGGGGCACCTGTACCTGCTTTTCAACCTGCAAATCAACTACGCCCGGCACTGTGGCGGCCACGTCCCGAACTTCATTGGCGTAGCGGCGCAGTTCCAGCAAGTCGTTGCCAAAAACCTTGATAGCGACCTGAGCCCGCACGCCCGACAGCAGGTGGTCGAGGCGGTGGGAAATAGGCTGACCTACGTTCACGCTGACGCCTTGCAGCAAACTCAGGCGCTGACGCAGATCATTTAGGATTACGTCTTTTTCGCGGCGCTCCAGGCCTTCTTTTTCCAACTCTTCGTCCGTTTTGAAGGCTACCTCAATTTCCGAGTTATTCACCGATTCGGCGTGCTCGTCCAACTCGGCGCGGCCAGTTCGGCGAGCGGTGTAAGCCACTTCTGGCACTTGCAGCATCTGCTTTTCGGCAATGGTGCCGAGGCGGTTCGATTCGGCCAGGGACGTGCCGGCGGGGGCCGAAAAGTTGATGGTAAGTGAGCCTTCGTTGAAAGGCGGCAAAAACTCGGTTCCGAAGAAAGGCACCGTGGCCGCCGCCAGTACAAACAGAAGTCCCGTGGTGCCCAGAATCAGCTTGGGGTGCCGAAAGCCGAAGCTCAGCAGACGCGTATCCTTGGCCTTCAGCCAGCGCACCAGGCGGCTGTCCTGCTCGGCGTGCATCTTCATTTTGGGCAATAGATAGTAGCACAGCACCGGCGTTACGGTTAGGGAAACGAACAGGGAGGCGATAATGCTGGTAATGTAGGCTACGCCCAGCGGCGCAAAAATCCGTCCTTCCATACCCGACAGCGCGAACAGCGGCAGGAACACGAGCACCACGATGATAGTAGCGTACACAATGGAGTTACGCACCTCGCTGGATGCCTCATAAATCACCTGCAAAGCCGGGCGTGGCTGAGCCAACTGCCGGTTTTCGCGCAAACGCCGAAACACGTTCTCCACGTCCACAATGGCGTCGTCAACTAACTCACCGATGGCAATTGCGAGTCCGCCCAGCGTGAGCGTGTTGATAGAAATGCCCCCCAGCTTGAAAACCAGGGCCGTAACGAGCAAGGATAACGGAATGGCAGTAAGCGAGATAATCGTGGTGCGCACATTCAGCAGGAAGGCAAACAGCACAATGACCACCAGAATGGCACCGTCGCGCAGGGCTTCTTCCACGTTGGTAAGCGAGGCGTTGATGAACTCGGCCTGCTGAAACAAACGGGTATTGAAGCGCACATCGGCGGGCAAGGAAGGCTGCAAGTCGGAGAGGGCGGCTTCGATCTGGCGGGTAAGCTCGGGAGTGCTGGCGCCGGGCTGCTTCTCAATGCTAAGAATGACGGCCGGCTGGCCGTTTACGCTGCCATCGCCGCGCTTAAAACGTCCCCCAAACTGCACCGTGGCTACTTGTTTCACCGTGACCGGCGAACCGTTGCGGTAGCTCACGATGATGTTCTCAATATCCTCCACGGAGCGCAGCCGACCAAGGTTGCGAATGAGAACTTCCGAGCCATTGCGGTCGAAAAAGTTGCCCGTGGTATTCAGGTTCGACTGGCGCAGCGCCTCTTCCAGCTGGTTGATAGTTAGGCCCGTAGCATTAAGGCGTGGCAAATCAACGAGCACCTGATATTGGCGCTGCTCGCCGCCAATGGGAATGACTTGCGCCACGCCCGCAATGCTGAGCAGGCGCTGACGAACGGTGTAGTCGGCGAGGGTACGCAGGTCGGCAGCGTTGGTCTGTTGTTCTGGTTGTAGCTGGTTCTGGGAGGCAATTGTGTTCCTCGTTGCAGGCGGCGCGTTTCCACTGGTCAGGCCGACGAGCATAATCTGGCCCATCACGGAGGAAATAGGGCCCAATACCGGCGAAATGCCCTCTGGCAATTGCTCTTGCACGGTTTGGAGCTTCTCGCTCACGATTTGCCGGGCTGTGAAGATGTCAGTGCCGTAGTTAAATTCGATGAACACCATGCCCAGGCCCACGGCCGAGTTGGAGCGCACCGCCTCCACGCCGGTGGCGCCGTTTAGGGCCGTTTCTACGGGCCGCGTCACGAGGGCTTCTACCTCTTCGGGAGCCATGCCGGGCGCTTCCAGGAACACCGTCACGCGGGGGCGGTCCAGGTCGGGCAGCACATCTACGGGCAGACCGCGCAGGGTAGCGAAGCCGCCGATGAGCAGCGCCAGGGCGAAAGCCAGCGTGAGCAGGCGGTTTTCGAGGGAAAAACGAATGATGCGGTCGAGCATAGCAGGGGCGCGGGTTGTTCTAGTGGGGCCTCACCCCCGGCCCCGGTTCGCTTGAGGCGCGAAGCCTAGGGGAGAGGGGAGCCACGGCGGTTTGAGGTTTAGAGGAAGTTTTTATTCAGTCAGGCGGTCATGCAGAGCGCAGCCAAGCATCACGCGTGCGGATGTTGTGGTAGTAACTCACTCCATTAGGCGGTCATGCTGAGCGGAGTCGAAGCATCTCTACCGCTTCGTTGAGCAACACCGTTGAGAGTAGTAACCAGTAGAGATGCTTCGACGAGCGGACGCCAGATCTAGCATGACTGCCTGTTTTGATTGAGTTACTATTCATGCGTCAGCACGCGTGATGCTTGGCTGCGCTCTGCATGACCGTCATTACTGATTCAAGTACACCGACTTCAGCTGGTAGGTATTCTGCGTTACCACCCGCTCGCCTTCGGTTAGGCCTTCGGCGATGGTGGTTTGCTGATCGTCGGCGGCACCGGGGCGGATGTGCCGGAGCTTGAAGACTTCGGGGGCGGTGTGCACAAAGACTGCCGGGCGGCCGCCAACGTCGGTGACGGCGCTGGTAGGCACGGCGAGCTGGGCCGCGGCACCACTGGTTTGCACGCGCACATTCACGCTTTGGCCAGGCCGGAGCGCAGAGCTGCCTTGCACGGACAACACCAGTTCGCGGGCCTGATTTACGGGGTTGACCACATTGCTGAATGATACCAGGCGGGCCGTTGCTGAAGTGCCGCCCTGCAAACCTTCAATGACAAACCGGCTGGCTTCATTCACCTGACTCATATCACCGGCAAACACCTGGGCCTGCACATACAGCTGGCTGGGATTGATAACGCGCAGCAGCTCGTCGCCCTGGTTTACCTGCTGCCCCACGGCCAGCCCAAACACATCGACAGTGCCAGTGATGGGCGCCCGCAGCTCGGCACGGCGCTGGCTGCTTTGGTTGTTTAAGATGCCGGCGTTCTGGCGGGCTTGGCGCAGACGCAGCTCGGCGGCAACTACATCTTTGCGGGCCGCTATGTCCTCGATGCTTTTGAGGCGGGCGTAATCCTGTTGGGCTCCGCGCAGCTCGGCCTGAGCATTAGCGCGGTCGGTGGCCAGCCCGATCTGCTCGGTGGCGGCCAGGGTTTGATCGAGCACTGCCAACACCTGGCCGGCCTTCACGTTCTGACCCACGCGCACATTCAGGGATACCAGGCGGCCGGTTTGGGGCGCTACCACGCGGCCCTCGCCGCCGGGCGCGGCCGTCACCTGGCCGAGCAAAGTACGGCGGGTGAGCAGGGTGTCAGAGGCAACCAGCTGGGTGCGAATCTCGAACAGAAATTGGCTTTCCTTGGGCATAATTACCTCATCGGGAGCGCCCGAGCTAACCCCGGGAGCACCGGAGGCGGTTTCGCCGTGGTCTTCGCCGCCGTGAGCCTCCAGTGGGCGCGGCGGGGGCAGGAAAACCGCAAACAGGCCGCAAAGCAGAGTTGTCAGCAGCAGGCTGGTCGCTTTCCAATGGCGGAAGGATAATTTTTGAGATGTTTTCATGAGTGTACCAAAGGCGGTTGAGCGTTGGTGGCGCGGGTCCGGCGGCGCAGGAGCAGGGCCGTGAGGGCGATACCCGCTAAAAAGCCCCCCAGCAGCAGCAAACCCATTTTCCAGGTCAGGAAAGGCTCCGTAGCGGGCGTCGCCGCCGCAACAGGAAGTTCTTTGCCTACTTCTATGCCTTTGAGGAGCATCAAATCGGCTCGTTCGCCGGCTACAATGTTCACCGTGAGGCTATAAGCTTTGTTAGCTGGGAAATGGCCTTCTACCAAATACTCCCCCGGACCTTGGGGCGTAGCCGCAAACTGGAGCTTGTCGTTTTCGGGAACCGTGAAGGTGAGGCGGGCGCCGGAAATGGGCGCGTTAGTGGCAAAGTCTGATACAAACAGGCGTAGGTGAGCCGGCTCGCCGGCCTTTATCGGCTCGTAGCGCAGCAGCAGCTCAAACTGCGTCGACTGGCTCGTAACCGAGAAATACTGTGCGCCCGCCGCCGTGGCCGTGGCGGTTTCGCCGTGGTCTTCACCACCGTGGGCATTGGCGGCGGGCGCCCCCAAACCGAGAAGGCCAAGCAGCAGAAAGACAAACAGATACGTTTTCATTGGCCGCGTAAAAAGTTAAGTTGAATAAGTGCTTCCTGGTAGCCGCGCACCGCGTCGAGGTAGTCGGTGCGGATTTGGAAGGCCTGATTAACGCTCTGCACAAACAGGTAGTAGCTCACTTCCCCGGCCTTAAACAAGCGCTGGGCCGTGCTGACAATGGTCTTGGACTGAGGCAAACCGGTCTGCTGAAAATAGCGCACACTGGCCTCAAACTTAGCTACGTCGGCCAGGGCCTGTTGGTACTCGCGGCTGACTTCCAGCGTGGTAGCGGCGCGCTGCGCGAGCGAAGCCTGCAACCGGGCATCGGCGGCCTGCACCTGTGAGCGGTAGGTCCAGAAGTACAGCGGCAGCGACAAGCCGGCCTGGAAACGGTTCCGGACCGGCGAATCCCGCTCGCCCTGATTTTGGTAGCCGAGCACTACGCCCGGCAGCGCCCTCGCCCGCGCCAACCGCAGGTTCAGCCGACTCACTTCAATGTTCTGCGAAGCAAACGCCAGCTGTGGATTAGCTTGCAACTGGGCGCTATCAGGGGGCACTATGGCATTGCTGGGAGGCAAAACCAAGGTTCCCAAGCCCATTAGATCGGCGCCGGTGGTCAGTTCGGCGGTGGGCTGGCCCAGCAACAAGCCCAGCCGGACTTGGGCGGCGTGGCGGTCGGCGGCGGCTTGCTGGAGGCGGTTGGCGGCCTGCCGCGACTCGGCCTCGGTGCTCACACGCTGCAAATAATCGACTTCGCCGGCGTTGTAGAGGCGCTCCGAGGCAGTGGCGAGCGTACGCAGCAAGCTATCCTGGCTGGCAAGCTGGCGCTGCTGGGCCTCAGCAATTTGCAGAGCCAGATAGCTCAGGCGCACATCGCGCTGCACGATATTGCGACTGATCTGCTGGTTACGTTGCGCCAGCGTCACCTGCGCCCGCCCAACCTGCGCCTGGCGCGTGTACACGGTCGGAAACTCAAACGTCTGCTGAGCGCCCAACGTGTAAAATGCGCCCGTGGGACTTTCCACGATAACACCCGGATTTATCAGCGAAAAAGCCCCCCGCCGCAAGGCCTCCTGCTCGCGCTGCTCCGCCCCCGACTGCCGCAACACCGGGCTTACCCGCAAGGCGCCAGCCAGGGCACTATCGAGGCTGATTACTTGCTGAGCGTGCGCGGGAAGCGTAAGCAATAACACCCCAAGGGCTACCAGGAGCCTGATTGTGGGGCGTTTATAGTGATATGCAAGGAGGTTGTTCACTGAGAGAAGGACCTGTTGTTACTTCTTAGTTTCTGACTACAAATCCAGCCCGTTGATCATGCTTAGCAGCGCGCTGCGTGACGGTTCTGTGGGGCTTTCGGGAAGGCGCTTGCTTCTAAACAGCTCAGCTTTGCTTCACCAGGTCCATGTTGCACACGGGGCATTTGCCGGGCTTGGTGCTCGCGCTGCCTTCGCATTTCATCGGGCACTCATATACTGCACTCGTGGCTTTGGCCGCACCGCCGTGCTGTTTCAGCCACTCATTGAACTGCTGAATCTCCTTTTGCTGCTCCGTAATCATCTGTTGGGCCATCTTCTTTAGCTCGGGGTCGGTGCCCTGGGCTACTTCCAGTTTGGCCATGTCCACGGCGCTTTGGTGGTGCACGGTCATCATCATTGCAAAGTCCTTGTCCACGTCGCCAGTCGAGGTCATCGGCATCATCATGGGCTTCATAGAGGCCATCATAGCCTGCTGAAACGGATCTTGAGGGTTCTGCGGATTATAGTTTTTGGCAGCTCCATCGAGGCGCCTAGCGGCGGCGTCCAACTGGGCAATTTCTTTCTTCTGGTCAGCAATAATCTTTTCAGCCATCTGGCGCATGGTCGCATCCTTGCCGTTTTTCAACAGCACTTCCGACATATCAACTGCGCCCTCGTGATGAGCCATCATGTGGTGAGCAAAGTCGTGGTCCTTATTGCCCTCGGGCTTGAAGGAATGCATCTCCTGCATCATATTGGCCATAGCCCCCGTCAGCGACGAGGTTGCGCCACCGGTGCTATCGGCTGCCATGCCTTCCATGGTGTGCCCGGCATGATCTTCCGTGGCAGCAGTGGTAGCGGTGGTGGTTTCGGAAGTTGTCTTATTGTCGCAAGCGCCTAGTAATAAAGCCGCTAGCGCTGACGAAAAAAGCAGGGAGGTTTTCATGGGAAAGAAAGGTTAAACCAAAAAAGGAACAGGAATACGCGTTGATTATGATTTACGCTCCAGCTTCATCCCACACTTGGAGCAGTCGGCGGGCGTGGCGCTGATTACTTCCGGGTGCATGGGGCATACGTAGGCGGCCGCAGTAGCATTGGCGGCCGGAGCTACGTTCACGGTGAAATCGGCGGTGTGAATTTGCCCCCCATGATTGAACTGGAGGAATACGCGGTAGATGCCGGCCTGCTCGAAGCCCGTTTGGAAGCCGATGCTGGGGCCACGGTTGGCGCCCGCGTCGCCGGGGTGCACGTGCAGGTATTTCTCCGTGTCCTCGCTGATGATCACCATGTGCCCTAAAGCGCCGAGGTAGTTATCGAGGTTGGTAACGGGCTGGCCGTTGCGGGTCACGTTCACTTGCAGGGCCAGGGGCTGTCCTACCTGCACCGCCTTATCGAAGGAGAGCTTGGCTTCGTAGCCATCTTTCTGCCACTGCATTTGGTCTTTGGTAAACTTCACCGGGGCTTTTTTCGCGCCGGCTACCGTCACCACCTGACGACCAAGCTGGTGGGCGCCGCCTTCGGGTTGATAATCCTGGTATAGTACGTAGTCGCCGCCGGTTTTGAAGGTAAAGGGCACATTGTACTTACCATCGGCCGTGAACTCTGGGTGTTCGTGGAAGAACTCCGACAAATCTTTGCTGACGATAATGAGGTGAATTTTCTTCTCGTGCACCACGGCCAGCGGCACGGGCGCCTTTTCCTGGCCTTCTATCTGCGGCAAGAATGACAGCGTAACAGGCTTACCAGCTTCTATTTGAGTAGGCTGAGAGGCGAAGACCATACGGTAAGTTTTGCCGTCGTTGCCAGCACCGTCGGTGTGCTCCAGGTTCATGCCGCACTTAGGGCATTTGCCGGGCTCGTTGCTCACCACTTCCGGGTGCATGGGGCAAGTGTATTGGTGCTCGCCGGAGTGGGCGGCGTCATTTGCGCTGGTGGCGTCGGTGGGGACTTCGGTGCCGGTGGAAGGCTTGTCGGAGCAACTGATGGTGGAGAAGGTGAGGCCGGCTAGGAGCAGGCCTAAGGGAAACAGGGTTTTCATAAAAGGAGAGGGTTGGGTAAGCGAAACAGAGTGCCCTGGGGGGCTTTTTTGCAGCAGTAATAGACGGAAATGGGGCGCTAAAGTGGCGAAGCCAAAGATCGGAAAGGCACGCAAAAAGGTCCGCGCCAACCCACGGCTAAGCCGGGGCAGCGCGGACCTTTGCAGACGCGAAACCTTAAATCGTGAGCGATCCGATAAATACGCGGATGTCCGGAATTTTGGGCTTGAGGTGGGCCGGCGGCACCAGCAGAACTGGCATCGTGCGGTCCCAGGCCTCGAAATGAGCCAACGCGAAGCTGCTGGCCGGCGGCAGTGCCAAATACAGCGGCATGGCCTTGTCCAGGCTAAGCTTGGGCGGATGCGTTAGGGAGGCGAAAAACGTCGCGGTTTTGTCGCGGCAGCACTCATCTTTCTGCCCTTGATCATCGCCCAAAGCTTGGCCCTGATCATGATGATGGGGCGTGGCTTTGTGCTCGTGTTGGTGCGCAGTGGCGTGGCTATGGGCAGGAGTGCCAGTCAGATGACTATGCTGCTTTGTGGCTGCCAGATGCTGCGGTAAGCTGCGGGCCTGCACGCCAAAGCACAAGCACAGAAACTGCACCGCGAATACGCTCAGAAAGACCCCCAGCAAGCTGGCGGCCACTCGGCGACGAACGGAGGCAGTGAGTTTGTACATGGCGAATACCTAACGACAAACTTACGTCAGTTGTTCATTGCTAAGCAAATCAGCATTGGTTAGCCACTTTGGGTTGGCAGTTACTCACACGGCGCACAGAGGGCGCCTGGCGCAGCTGTAGAGGCTTTTTTGTTGATGTAATAGCTGGCTTGTCCCATAGTTATATAAACCGCACGCTTAATTATATACACCTTTTGAGGGCTATTAGACTAGAGTTAGAGCACTGAACTAGTTTAATCTTTTAGCTCTCTAACTCCAGATTAATGAACTACTACTCTACTCAACGCTTTTAAAAGCTTAGCTGCGAAGGGACATGATTCTGTACCTCCTGACGAGAATTGCGCACCGCCATCTGGACCTGACCAACGTTACTTTGAGTGTCGGTTTGGACGCTTTCTGTCCCGTCTTTTGTTACCACTGAAATTCCCTGTTCTATGAATACTCCGTCAGCACCATTACCGCAAGTGCCGACTCCCGGTGAGCCGGCAAATTTGCCCCCCAGCGCCGATACAGAAACCGCGACGCTCAATATTGAGGGCATGACCTGCGCTTCCTGCTCCAACTTTGTGGAGCGGGCGCTGAGTCGGACGCCCGGCGTACAGCGCGCCACCGTGAATCTGGCCAGCGAAAAAGCGACCATCGAATACTTGCCCGCTCAGATAGATAGAGCCGGTTTGCGCGCTGCTGTGGAGCAGGCGGGCTACGCCGTGCACGAGCCCGTGGCGCCGATGGCAGCCGGTGTGCTAGGCTCCGACGACGAGCTAGCTCAGCGCAAAGCCGCCGCGTATCGTAAACTGCTGCGCCGTTTTTGGGTGGCGGTTGCGCTGGCTGCTGTCATCATGCCGCTGTCCATGATTATGCTGTGGCCGGCGCTGATGGAGCGCGTGTCGATGCCGGTGCTCAACTATGTGCAACTGCTGCTGACGCTGCCAGTGCTTTTGTACAGCGGGCGTGAGTTTTACGTGTCGGCCTGGAACGGACTGCGCCACCGCACCGCCAGCATGGATACGCTCATTGCCGTGGGCACGGGAGCGGCTTTTTTGTATAGCCTCGCCGCTACCTTGGTGCCAGGCTGTTTTATGCGCCAGGGCCTGATGCCGGAAGTGTATTACGACACTACGGCTACTATTATCGCCCTTATCCTGCTCGGCAAAGTGCTGGAAAGCCGGGCCAAACAGCGCACCTCGGCCGCCATTCGGGCGCTTATGGATCTGCAAGCCAAAACTGCCCGCGTGGTGCGCCACGGCCAGGAAGTGGATATTCCGGTGGAAGAAGTTCGGCTGAATGACATCGTAATCGTGCGGCCTGGTGAGAAGGTAGCCACCGACGGCGTCATTACCGAAGGCCGCTCAGCCCTGGACGAAGCTATGCTGACCGGCGAAAGTCTGCCGGTAGAGAAGAAGGTTGGGGACCCGGTATTTGGCGCTACGCTGAATAAGACTGGTTCCTTCCGCTTTCAGGTAACCAAAGTGGGTCAGGAAACGATGCTGGCGCAGATTGTAAAGCTGGTGGAAGAAGCCCAAGGCAGCCGCGCGCCCATCCAGCGCCTTGCTGATAAGGTGAGCGCCGTGTTTGTGCCCATCGTGGTCATGATTGCCATTGCCACCTTCGTTGTTTGGTTTCTGGCGGCGCCGGAAGCTACTCGCTTACCGCTGGCTTTGGTCAATTTTGTGGCAGTACTCATCATTGCCTGCCCTTGTGCGCTTGGGTTGGCCACGCCCACGGCCATCATGGTCGGGACGGGCAAAGGCGCGGAGCATGGCGTGCTGATTCGCAACGCGGAAGCGTTGGAAAAAGCCTATCAGGTAAACACCGTGCTGCTCGACAAAACCGGTACCATCACCCGCGGCGAGCCCGCCGTGACGGACTTTGTTACCCTGAATTTGCCCCCCAGCAGCGACCAGACTTCCGTGCTGGCCGTGTTGGCAGCGTTGGAGCGGCAGTCGGAGCACCCGTTGGCCGAGGCCGTGGTACGCTACGCGGATGCGCAAGGCGTGGCATCATTGGCTGCTACCGATTTTCAGGCCTATGAAGGTCGCGGCGCTGGTGCAACAGTGGAAGGTCAGCAGGTAATTATTGGCAACCGTCGGCTACTGGAGGAACACGGTGTTTCCGTTTCGGGCGCAGCGATACAAGCCGCTGACCAGCTTTTGGATGAGGCCAAAACAGTGCTCTACGCGGCCATTGGGGGGCAAATTGTAGCCTTGTTTGGCGTAGCTGATACGATACGTGAAACGTCGGCCGCAGCTATACGGGAGCTACAGCGGCAAGGCCTGGAAGTAGTGATGATGACCGGCGACAACCAGCAAACCGCCGCCAAAGTAGCCCAACAGGTTGGCATCACGCGCTTTTTTGCCGAAGTTTTACCTCAGGACAAAGCCGGAAAAGTGAAGTCGCTACAAGCCGAAGGCCGCACGGTCGCTATGGTCGGCGACGGCATCAATGATGCGCCCGCGCTGGCCCAGGCCGACCTAGGCTTGGCCATGGGCGGCGGCACCGACGTGGCCATGGAAGCCGCCGGCATCACCCTCATGCGCTCCGACCTTACGGGTGTTGTGACGGCGTTGCGCTTGTCGCGCCTCACCATGCGCACCATTCGCCAAAACCTGTTTTTCGCCTTCATTTACAATACCCTCGGAATTCCCATTGCCGCCGGCTTGCTGTATCCTTTCACCGGCTGGCTGCTCTCACCCATGCTCGCCGCGGCTGCTATGGCTCTCAGCTCCGTATCGGTGCTGACCAACTCGCTGCGCCTGCGTGCCGCAAAGGTGTAGCTGGGGGGGCATTTTTCTGATAACTATATCTCCTCCATCTGTCATCCTGAGGAACGAAGGACCTTATCGCAGTAGAACACTTAGCGTTACAACGACGTGTTCGAGCGTGAGAAGGTCCTTCGCAAGCTCAGGATGACAGACGGGGTTAGGATGACAAGCAAATTATTTAGAAGATCATGGACACAACCGAAATCTTTGTTTTACTCGGAGGCGTGGCCTCCATTGGCTTCGTTGGCTGGTTTTTCTTCATGGCCCCGCACCAGGTAGCCACGGCCGTATCGTCGAGCAGCGGCGTGCAGCAGGTCGATATTGTGGTAAAAGGGGGCTATTCACCTGATGTGATTGAGGTGAAAAAGGATAAACCCGTGCAGCTCAACTTTTACCGCGACGAAGACAACAGCTGCTCCGAGGAACTGCTGCTGCCCGACTTTCAGATCCGCCGTGAGCTGGCGCCTTTCCAAACGACGGCTGTGGAGTTGTTGCCCCGGCAGGCGGGCACGTTCGAGTTTACCTGCGGCATGCACATGCTGCGTGGTCAACTCGTTGTTAAATAACCGCTTACAGATTTGGACTGTTGGGTTGCTGCCCGCGGTATTTTATATTCGACCTTATTTGCGAAGCTGGGGGGCTTTTTTTCGACATTGGGGGGCATAATTAAGTAACTACGCCGGAGCTATCCATCGTATGCGACTGTTACAAAGCCATGACCGAAACCGACCCCTTCCGCCGCCCCGATCTGCTGCGCCTGCCTTACGATGAATACCGCGCCCTGCCAGCCATTGCTAACTCCGACCTCTCGCGACTGCGCGATGCCCTGAACGGCCGCTACCAGAAGCCGGCTTCCATGTCGGGCGCTTTGGGATTAGGAACCGCCTTTCACACGGCCCTGCTGGAGCCAACGCTGTACGAGCCCGGCCTGCCCGGCATCAACGATACGCTGGTGTGGTGGATGGTGGAAGGCGTGCAGCTCAACCCCGAGATAAAGCAACTATTGGCTACCGGCGTGCCTGAGCCCAGCTGCATCTTCACCGAGCCCACTACCCAAACCGTCTGTAAGCTGCGCGCCGACTTAGTAGTGCCCGAAACCGACCGCGGCTACACCATCATCGACTTCAAAACCACCAACGCCCGCGACTACGACCACTTTCTGTGGCAGTGTTCCGGCTACGACTACGACCGCCAAGCCGCCTTTTACCTCGATGCTCTCCACGCCGATCGGTTTTTGCTGGTAGGCGTGCAAAAAGTGGAGCCTTTCAAACTCTTCACGGTAGAAGTGTCGCGGACGATGCTGGGGGAAGGCCGGGCCAAATACCTGCGCCTGCTGCACTTGCTACAGCCCAAAGCTGATGTGCCCGCTTATTTATCAGAGGCTGTGCGTGATATTACCGAAGGCTTGAACGGGGGGTAAGGTGTTGGAGAAACTGCTGCATTAGAGAAGGCAGTCCTACTCCCGCCGGTCATGTAGAGCGAAGCATCTCGCGTGCTGATGCAGGATTACTAATCTAACGGCGCACGCGAGATGCTTCGCGCCGCTCTGCATGACGGGCTAGGAAGCGAAGAGGTGTGGGATTTTAGCGCCAAGCCTGTACACTTCGCTGAACATCAGGCTTTACTGCGGCTGAAAACGTGCTTGACTTTCTGGAGCCACTGCGGTTCTTTTACTTCGTCTTCCAGCAGAAACGCATACGGGTGCAGGGCGGGCACGTGAGAGCAGATGATGCGAATGATGGCAAATAGCGGCTCAAACAGAATCATACCGGGCACGCCCCAAATCAGCTCACCCAGCACGAGGGCTACAATAGTGAAGATGGGGCTCAGATTCAAATTGGCCCCCATCACCAGCGGCTCGATAATATTGTTGTCGATAACCTGAGCGGCCACCAGAATCCCGACTGTCGGCACCACTTGGCCCGATGAGCCACCTATAAGGGCCATGACCACCGGAAAAAGCCCCCCAACGAATGCGCCCACGTACGGAATAATAGTAGGGAAAGCGGCAATAAGCCCCAGCAGTACGGCATTCTGAAGACCAATGATGGCAAAGCCGATGGCGTAAAAGACAGCCAGAAAAACAGTAGAAATCAGGCGACCTGCCAGGTACTGGCCCGATACCTGCCTGATCTGGTGGAGCATCCGGGCATACTCGGATCGGTTTTCTGCGGGCGCCAGACGCAGCAAAAACTCCCGGAACTTGCCGCGTTGCCACAGCAGAAAAAACAGGTACAGCAGCACCAGCACAAAGCCCCCCAACAAACCAAAAATACCTTTCAGGGAAGTAGTGAGGTACTGGTTGGCCGACTGCGCAATCTTGCTGATCTGCTCCTGCACAAACTGAATCTGGACTTTCGGCGTCACGCCAAACTCCCGCTGAATCAGTTGCTGGCCCTGGTTGAGAAGCTGCTGAAGCTTGGCCTGAATCTGGGGGAGTTGCTCGGATATATTGGCCGCCTGCTCACCAATGGCCCAGCCCATGGCAGCCAGCACCAGCAACAGCAGCATAAGGCAAAGGAAAGAAGCAAGTCCGCGCCCCAGCCCCCAGCTTTCCAGCCGCCGACTAACGGGTGACAGCAGCATGGCCAACACAATGGAAAACGCCACTGGAATCAGAAACAGTCGGCCGTAATAAAGTAGGGCCAACGCCAGCAAGGCGAGAAGCAGTAAACCATTGACACGAGCCAGAGAGATGCTTCGCATGCAATATGAGTTAGTGGCAGGTAGAGCGCACCCGCCGGGAAAGGCTCGCCCTCAATACGTTGCCCGGCTGGCAGCGTTTATCAGTGTCAACTTGTTAAAGTTGCCCCCCAGCAGCGTCTGCACCTGCTAGCCCGTTTGGGTCGTGATGTTCTGCACCGAAAAGCCGGCCCCCAGCAGGGCTTCGCGTATATCATCCTGACCGGGCGCATCGGGGTGGGTAACGGCTACTTCCACTTCGCCGGGCTCTATCCGGTCTACGAGGAGTTTTAGCTCGGTGAGCAGCTGGCGCACCTGCCCGATGCTGTCAGTATCCTGCATTGCATCAATTTGGATGACGTAACGGACCAGCTGGTTCGGGTTGACATTAGGAGCGGGAGCAGCCATAAGATGGGACAAAGTGAGGAATACAAACCAATATGCTTACTGCATCTGCTGGTGATGTGTTATGCTGAGCTTCGCTTGAAGCTGACGCTCAGCTATCGTACGTAATAGTGGCTATTTCAACTACTTCCTCTTTCGGCCCGAGGTGCAGCGCGACGTGTTGCCCCAGCTTTGCTCCCTGCACAGCCCGCGCAATAGGCGCCACAAAGGCGATTTTGCCTTCCGCAATGGAGGCTTCATCAACGCCCACCAGCATAAACTTCCGCTTCGTTCCAGGCTTGCCGCCGCTCACGGTGCGCAGCGTGACGGTTGCGCCAAAGCGCACTTCATCGGCGGGCTGCTGGCGCGGGTCTACCACTTTGGCGCTGGCAATGCGGGCGCTGAGGTCGCTGAGGCGGCCGTTGAACAGGCTCAGCAGGCGGGTGCGGTCGGCGTCGTTGTCGCGGTTAGCCTCGGCCTGGGCGCGCTCCGCTTCCAGCTCCATAAGCTCGGTGCGGAGCAGCTCCAGGCCGTGAGGCGTCACGTAGTTGGGCGTGTCGGGTGGCAGGGCCGCCCGCGGCGGAATGATGGGCGGCTGCTGGGCGTCGTCTTCTTTGGTAAATGCTCGGCTCATGCTGCTTGCTAACGCAGAGCCAGAAAGCGAGTTGCAACTCGTGGTCTGGGGGGCAAATACTTGGGTCCGCAGCTTGGTGTTAGCTGGATATCTTAACCCCGGCTAAATCTTGAAACCAGCGCTGTAAGCAAGTAGATACCAACAAGTAGGTAAAGCAAACCCTCACTCTTTAATCAACCCAATCATATGCCATGCAGAGCACCGCGAAGCATCTCGCGGGCTGATGAGAGGTTAGTAATCCATTCCAAAAGGCAGTCATGCTGAGCTTGCTGAAGCATCTCTCTTGGTTACTATTCTTAACGAAGCCGCAGAGATGCTTCGACTCCGCTCAGCATGACGGTTAGTTTGGCAACATAAGCCCGCGAGATGCTTCGCGGTGCTCTGCATGACTGCCTTTATCAATGCAACCCCAGCATGCAGGATGCTTCGTCGCCGCTGGATGCACTTACTGCTCTGCATAACACTCTTTATAGAAAAGCGCCAGCCAATTTTAATCAGTTGCGGCTTCTCTGGTATCTATTCAGATTGATTGCGTTGCCGCCACGCATACACCCCAGCCGCCACGCCCGCAACCAGTGCCGCGCCCAGCCACGCTTTACTTCCAGCCGAAGTTGAGTCGGCTCGGTGGCCGCCGGAAATATTGGTGCCATGTGGGGCGGGCTGGGGGGCAAATATGCTGCCTTCGCTTACCGGCGCCGGATCAGCATTGCGCTGCGCAATCTTAAAAAAGCGCAGCATAGACCACTGTGTAACATTCGGCGCTACCGCCCGGAACACCCGCATTACCCGACCCGACCAGCCCACCATCACGCTGGGGCGGGGCCGCTGAGCCAGAGCCACCAACGTATCAGCAACTTGCTGGGGGGCAAATATGGGCGGGACGGGCTTCACCACCTTCCCCGAATAGTTGGCGCTATGCTGAAAGCCGGGCGTATCCACAAAAGCCGGATACACGCTGCACACATGGATATCGGGCGAGTCGAGTAGCTCGGTGCGGAGCGCTTCGGCCATGCCCCGCAGCCCAAACTTGCTGGTGCTATAGGCCACCGTATATGGCATTGGTACCCAGCTCCCTAAGGAGTTCATAAAAATGAGAACGCCATGCTGCTGCCGTTTGAAGTAAGGCAGCACCGCATACGCCCCGTACAGATTTCCCAGCAGATTAACCCGCAAAACTTGCTCGTGCGCTGCCAGTGGGGTTTTGTCAAATTCGCCTACCGCACCCGTGCCCACGTTATTTATCCAGACGTCAATTTGCCCCCCAAAAGCCGCTGCGGCTTCCGCAAGCTGCGCTACGGCTTGGGCATCGGTCACGTCGGTGGGTATGGGGAGGGCGGCGGCTCCCAGTCGTTGACACTCAGCGGCTACTTCGGTCAGCACTTCAGCGCGCCGGGCCGCCAGCACGAGGCGGGCGCCGTGGCGGGCAAACGTGAGAGCCGCTGCCCGGCCAATGCCGCTGGAGGCGCCCGTGATAACCACCGTGGCGCCGCGTAGATTACGCTTTCTCATTGCTGGAAGGAATAAGAGGGAAGTACCCTAGAGTCTAACGGGCTGCTAAGTGCGGAGTTATAGCTCAGCTTGTTGCCTCGAAGCCTACTTCCGCTTGCCTATAGCGTACTGAATGCCCCCCAGAATATGCTGCAGAAACAGCGGTTCCTGGTAGCTTTCATTGGTGTGGCCGCCAGCGGTATAAAAAGCCCGGCCGCCGTCAAATTCGTGGTGCCAAGCAATGGGGTGCGTGGCTCCGTTGGTGCCGCCGGAGTAGGTGGTCTCATCCAGCGTAGCCAGCACGGTAATGGTGGGCTGAATGTTCTTAAAGTTGTACCACTCGTCGGTGCGCGGCCAGGTATCGGGCAGGAAAGACGTAGCACTATGCGCTTTGTTGGTGACGCGGATAATAGCTGGCTGAATGGCCGGATGACTGCTAAAATAGGCCCCGACCAAGCGGTTGTACCAAGGCCAGCCATACTCGGTATCGGTGGCGGCGTGAATGCCCACAAAGCCTTTGCCGAAGCGGATATATTGCTCAAAGGCCGCCTGCTGCACATCGTTGAGCACGTCTTGTGTGGTACTAAGAAACACGACGGCATCGTACTGCTTTAAATTGTCAGCAGTGAAGGCATCGGCATTTGCCGTTGTATCGACTTTTATTCCATTTTCCTGCCCCAACTTCTGAATGGCAGCCCGCCCAACAGGAATAGATTCGTGTTTGAAGCCAGCGGTTTTATAAAAAACCAGAATGGCGGGTGCTGGCGCGTCCGGCGGCGTAGAATTGGTGGCCGAGGTAGAACAGCCTGATAAAATTCCACAAACAAGAAATAGTAGTAGCTGTAGGCTTCTCATAGGATGGAAATAGAGGTCAAAAAACAGGTATTTAGCAAGTAATTAATTGCGTCAATGCAGTTACTAAAACTACTCTGGCGTAAAATATTTCGCTGTCAGTTGGCTCCTAATTAGTGCTGGGAGAGGCTGGCCAGTTTGCCAATTTAGTAGCAGTTTCTGTTCCCGTTTTCGACTGAACTGGATGAGGTTGTATATACTAGCCCCCGCAAATCCCCCGCCCGCGCTAGTAACCGCCGTTGTTGCCAGACTGGGTAGCGTGCTTTCGGTTTTGAGCATCACGGGAAACCATAGTGCTGTAAAGCCCAAGCCAATTACGCCGCCAAGTCGGGAATGCTGGCGTTGCTCCTGAAAAAGCCGACGAATGGCTAGTACTGTGTCGGCCTGCGCCATTTGGAGCTGGGTAACAATTGCGCCAATAACTGGCGTAGGAATAGCAGTTTGTGCGACGCCGGAAAGCGCCGAAAGAGACAGTGATACAATAGTTATCCCAGTGAATAAAGTCTGATTCATAAATAGATTTTTTATGTAGGTATATAGGTGCTTATAAGGCTGAACGCTAGTACTCTGCAAAAAGGTATAGGGTTCTATATTCAATTCTGAAAAAGGTGAAAACAGCCTAGCAGCAACTGCTTAATGAAGGTTGTTAAGCAGCCTATATACACTTCCTCAGTTCAAGAATTGAATGCGTCTCGATTTAGGAAAACGTGTCAATAGCTTTCTAGCTACCTTCGCTTGGTTCGTTTCCTTTCTTACTCCACCCAAAGCATGCCTTCATTCTTTCGCACCGCCGCCTTGGCGGCCTTGCTGGCCACGACTGCGCCCGCCCTCCAGGCCCAATCCGTCAAAGAGCTAACCTACACCGTCACGATGGACCCGGCAGCCAACAGCAACGAGTTTCAGGTGAAGCTTCAGCTGCCCAAGCTCAAGAAGTCGCAGGACATCTATCAGTTTGCTGCCACCGCGCCCGGTACCTACCAGGTCATGGACATGGGCCGCTTTGTGAGCAAGTTTGAGGCGTTTGATGCCAAAGGCAAACCATTGGGGGCCAAAAAGTTGTCAACTAATCAGTGGCAGCTCGATAATCCCAAGAAAACCCGCGAAATCCGCTACACGATTGCCGAGACCTGGGATACGAAGGTGGAAGAACACCCGATCTATCTTATGTGCGGCTCGTCGTTGGAAACTGACCACGCCCTGCTCAACGGCCAGACTATTTTGGGCTACCCCGAAGATATGCAAGCCAAGCCTTTGCGCCTTAAGCTGGAGCATCCAAAGGACTGGAAAGTAGGAACAGTGCTCGTTCCCGATGCGCAAGGCTACTACCGCCTCGACGATTACGACCACGCCGTCGATTCACCCATTTTGTTGGGTCGCCTTACCGAAGCCAGCACCAAGCTTGGCGACGCCGACGTGGCCCTCTACTGCTACTCCGCCACCGACCAAGTGCAGGCCGAGCCACTACTTGGCTACATGCAGAAGATGCTGAATGCTGCCCAAAGCTTTCTGGGGGGCAATTTGCCGGTGAAGCGCTACGCTTTCCTTTATCATTTTGCTGATAAGTCGGCTGGTGCCTGGGAGCACTCATACAGCTCGGAATACGTGCTGCGCGAAACGCCTCTCAATGCTGAGTCGGCCCAAAACGTAGTCGATATTGCTGCCCACGAGTTTTTTCACATTGTGACGCCGCTGAACATTCACTCTGAAATTATCGAGCAGTTCAACTTTGTGAACCCGACTGGCTCGGAGCACTTGTGGCTGTACGAAGGCGTCACGGAGTGGGCCTCCCACACCATGCAGCTGCGCGGCGGCCTCGTTTCGCTCGATGACTACCTCGAAACCCTGCACGACAAAGTCGTCTACAACCAAACCCGCGCCGATACTACCTATAGCCTCAGCAAGCTAGGCCTGAACTCGTTCGGTGATGAGGGACAGAAGCAATACGGCAACATTTACCAACGTGGCGCACTTACCGCCACCTTGCTCGACTTGCGCCTGTTGGAGCTAAGTGGCGGCAAGCGTGGCCTACGCGAAGTGTTGCTGGAACTGGCCCAGAAATACGGCCCCAATAAGCCCATCAGCGAAAAGAACTTCTTCCAGGATTTTACCCAACTTACTTACCCTGAAATCGGCGACTTCTTCGCCCGCTACATCCAAAAGGCTGAGCCACTGCCGTTGCAAGAGTACTTTGCCAAAGTGGGTATCCGCTACGACCGCGCCCTGCGCACCGGCCGCCAGATCGCTACCATCGGTCAGGCATCTTATCAGGTGCGCGGCGATGAAGTGTATGTGACCGAACCAAGTACTCCACAGAAAGCCGCCGGCATTCGCGCCGGCGACCAAATTGCGGGCGTCGACGGCACGTTCGTGGACCGCCGCAACTTTGCCTCCGTGTTTGGTAAGGTGCGCGAGCGTACTCCCAATACCGAGTTACCGCTCACTATTCGTCGGGACGGCAAAGAGCAGATTGTGCGCGTGCGCCTCGCTGCTACGGATGAAGTGAAGAGCTACGCTTTCGTGCCCAACCCCACTGCCACGCCCGCTCAGCTAGCACTGCGCGAGGCCTGGATGAAGAATTTATAAGACCTCTTTTTGGTCGGACAAGATGTCAAAACGCTCCAGCTACCACAGCAGCTGGAGCGCTTTGCTTTTTTAAGCGCTTATCATCTGATAAACAGTACGCGCTACATCAGACTAACGACTAAATGCCGTAATAATGCGCATTGGGCTGAATGAGTAGCGTATTATGTGTGTTCATCGTATTCAGTACATCAGCAATAGGTGAAAGGCGGAATGCTCCGGCTGACCGTTATAACGAATAGATATGTCCTTAAACACGCAGCAATTAGATCAAGCCGATTTTCAGAACTCCTTTGTGGAGGAACTGCGCGGTGAAGCATCTCGCAATAAAAACCCGCGTCAAGTACCTGGCTACCACTACTCGCGCATTGAGCCCACACCCGTCCGCGACCCGCATCTGCTAGCCTGGTCCGATGATCTGGGGGGCTTTTTAGGCATCGCCCGCCCAGATGAGCGCGGACCTGCCGTGGACGCCTTAGCCGGCAACCTCATCACGGATAGCATGAAGCCATTTGCGGCCCGTTACGGCGGACACCAGTTTGGCCACTGGGCAGGTCAGCTTGGCGACGGGCGCGCCATTTCCTTAGGCGAGCTCAAGGCCACCGACGGTTCTACCTGGGAAATACAGTTGAAAGGGGCCGGCCCCACGCCGTATTCCCGCCGCGCCGATGGCCGCGCGGTGCTGCGCTCCTCTTTGCGGGAGTTCCTGTGCAGCGAAGCCATGTACTACCTCGGCGTGCCTACCACGCGGGCGCTCAGTTTGGTAGGGACCGGCGATACGGTGGTGCGCGATATGTTCTACAACGGCAATCCGCAGGACGAGCCGGGCGCCGTGGTGGCGCGCGTGGCGCCTACGTTTATTCGCTTTGGCAACTTCCAAATGATGGCCGTGGCCGGCGAGATGGACAACCTGCGCGCCCTCGCCGATTATGTAATTCAACATTTCTATCCCGAGTTGGGCGCACCTTCGCCAGAAGTGTATATGCGCTGGTTTGAGGAAGTATGTCGGCGTACGGCAGTCATGATAGCACACTGGATGTCAGTGGGCTTCGTGCACGGAGTAATGAACACCGATAATATGTCCATTCTCGGTCTCACCATCGACTACGGCCCCTATGGCTGGTTGGAGCCGTATGACCTTGATTGGACGCCCAACACCACGGATTTTAGTAGTCGCCGCTATGCCTTCGGCCAGCAGCCCCAGGTGGCGCTTTGGAATCTGTACCAATTGGCGCGGGCCATTGTGCCGCTGGTAAAAGAGCCAGAAGCACTGCGCGCAAGCCTCGATCAGTACACGAAGACTTTGGCCGAAACCCAACATACTATGATGCTGCGCAAGCTGGGTCTTACGAATCAAGCGTCGGATGATCATGCCTTAATTGAAAGTTTGCACGAAGCCCTCACCGAGTCGCAAGTGGACATGACGACATTCTTCCGCCGTCTTTCGCAGGCTGCTCCTGCTTTGATTTCAAGCCCGGAAAACCAAGCAGCTTTGTTCCAAGAGATACTCCAGGCTGCATCGTACAGCACGTCACCCGAAGGAGAGCAACTGTTGACTCAATGGTTGCAGCGTTATGCCGACCGGCTCCGGCAAGAGCCTGCCGATCCGGAGGCTATTCGCGAAAGCATGCTCAGTGCTAATCCGAAGTACGTGTTGCGTAACTACCTCGCGCAGCAAGCCATCGAAGCCGCCGAAACCGGTGACTTATCAGTTCTGAGTCGACTGATGGAAGTGCTTAAAACACCGTTTGCCGAGCAGCCGGAGCACGATGAGCTAGCCGCCAAACGCCCCGACTGGGCAAGGACCAAGGCTGGGTGCGCAACTCTGTCGTGCAGCTCTTAGGAAAAGCTTAGCCAAGACACAAAGCGCGCTGATGGAAGTTACCTTTGCTGGGTAGCCTCCGTCAGCGCGCTTTGTGCTGCTTACTGCATGTTAAAATCTGAGGAATCGCATTTGCTATCGACGGCCGGGCCGCATCCGCACAAGTATGTGCTGCCGGCTATAACTGTAGCTGAGCTGACGAGTACAATTGTTGGGCTGCATTGCGTGGGCTTACCACCCACGGATAGCCGCATGTTGGCAGCTATTCAGCCCGAAGCACTGGTGCTGGATAGTGGCACGTTTACCAGCGTAGCGCACGCGGCCAGCGAGTTGCGCTTCCCGACGGTAGTGGTGCAGCAAACCGGCCCAGATTTAGTAGTGTCTTGCGCCTGTACTATTCCAAAAACAAGCTTGTGCGAGCATCAGGCGCTGGTGCTGCTTAGTATTGTGCAGCGCAAAGAGCTTCGCCTATTCTTCGACAAACCCGCCCGCCACACCTTCCTGCGCACCCAGGCCCGCGACTATGGCCTAGAGCAGGCGGATGATCTTGATGCTCATTTCGAGTTGATCTACAGCCGTCCAGCGTTAGTTGCCGCAGTGCCACGGCGACCTGATCTATATGCCGTTACGGCTGCTACCAAGCAGGAATTGATAACGCAGCTGCTCCCTGTCAAACGTGGGCCGGCGGCAGATTTGCCCCCCAGCCAACAGTTGCTGGTATTGAGCAAGCACCGCTTCTACGGACACCTGACTATCTACTTGGCGGAAGCGGCAATGACGGCCACGGGCAAAGTCAAAAACCCGGTAAATGTCATCAACCCGCTGGATGGCATCTGGCAGCTTCAGCACCCCGACGAGGTTAAGTTTTACACCGCCATTTCTCACTTTCAGCGCAACTACGAAGACACCCGTACAAGTGCCGCCATCAGTGCATTGCGGGCGGTGGTGCAGAACCCCGCTGGCCTGCCAGTGTATGCGCACAACACGAGCGTGTCCGACAATATCACGGCCCAGTCTGTTACGCCGGTGAAGCTCCGGCACACCAAGCTGGACTTGCGCATACTGGTGGAGCAGCAGGGGGATTATTACCAAGTTAGTGGCAAGCTGTGGCTCCACGATCAGCCCTTCGATCTGAAAGGCCTTTCGATTCAGTACGAGTATTTTGTAGCCGTGCATGGGGCTTTGTACTTACTTGATGACCTAGATGTATGGCGGGTGGTGGAGTTTTTTCAAAAGCGCAACAACACCCTGCTCATTCACCAATCGAAGTTCGGTGAGTTTCAGCGTGACGTACTGGCTAACTTGGAAAACCGTCTGCACATCACCTACGGCTATATGCGGCCCGCTACGTCGAAGCAGTTGGCGGAGAGTGGTTTCAATGAAAGTCCTGAGCTACTGCTTTATCTATCAGATGCTGGGGGACACGTGGAACTGCTGCCCGTGATGCGCTATGGTCCCACGGAAGTGTCTATCCTGTCGCGGCGGCAGTTGTATGCTACTGATGAGCTGGGCCGAGCCTTTGTGCTAGCGCGGGATGCTGCGGCGGAAAATAGCTACTTGGCGGCTTTGCTGCGCCATTATCCAGATTTTCAGGAGCAGGTAAATCAGGAAAGTCTGTACGTGCCGAAAAGCCAGTTTTTGCAGGAGGAGTGGTTTCTGGATGCTTTTGAGGATTGGCGCAGCTTAGGCGTCACCATTCTGGGCTTTAATCAGCTTAAGAGCAACACATACAACCCCAACAAAGCCCACGTAACCGTGCGCGTGACGGGCGAGAATAATTGGTTTGATACCGTGCTGCGGGTGCGCTTTGGCAAGCAAGAGGCGTCTATGCGCAATCTGCACAAAGCCATTCGCAACAAGAGCCGCTACGTGCAGCTCGACGATGGTACCCGCGGTATTTTGCCCCAGGAATGGGTCGAGAAGTTTGCGAGCTATTTCGCGGCGGGCGAGGTGGTTGAGGACCATATTCGGACGCCCAGCATCAGCTTCGCTACTCTCGAAGAATTGTATGAGCCGGAAGCGCTGCTTCCCAACGCTCAAAACCAATTAGCGCGCTACAAAGCTGCCGTGGCCGATTTTGCCGGTATAAAGCCCGTGAATTTGCCCCCCGACCTGCGCGCTACCCTGCGCGACTATCAGCACCAAGGTCTGAACTGGCTGAACTTCCTGGATACCTTCAACTTCGGTGGCTGCCTGGCCGATGATATGGGCTTGGGTAAAACTCTGCAGGTGCTGGCCTTTATCCTGCTGCAACGCGAAAAAAGCCCCCCAGGCGCTAACCTGGTTGTGGTGCCTACTTCGCTGGTGTTCAACTGGCTGGCGGAGATAGAAAAGTTTGCACCTACGCTGCGTGTCCACGTCCTGCACGGCGCCGACCGTGGCCTGCACACCCGCGAGTTTGACGGCTCCGATATTGTGCTGACGACCTACAATACCGTGGTGTCGGATATTCGTTGGCTGAAGGACTACCGCTTCAACTACGTGTTTCTGGATGAAGCTCAGGCCATCAAAAACCCGGATTCGCAGCGCTACCGGGCTGCTTGTTTGCTGCAGGCCCGCAACCGCGTGGTAATTACGGGTACGCCCGTTGAGAACAATACCTATGATCTGTACGGGCAATTGTCCTTCGCTTGTCCTGGCCTGCTGGGTAGTCGGCAGCACTTCCAGGACTTGTATGCGGCGCCCATTGATAAGTTTAAGGACGCGAAGCGGGCGCGGGCGCTCCAACGCAAAATCAACCCGTTTGTGCTGCGCCGCACCAAGACCCAGGTAGCTGCCGAACTGCCCGACAAAACGGAAATGGTGCTCTACTGCGAAATGGGCGCCGAGCAGCGCCGGGTGTACGAGGCCTGCAAGCAGGAGTACCGGGCGAAGCTGATGGGCTTGCACGAAGAAACACCCCGCAAAAGCAGCCTCCACATCTTACAGGGCCTAACCAAGCTGCGCCAGATATGTAATGCGCCGGCCTTGCTGCGCGAGCAGGAGTATTACGGCTCAGCCTCAGCCAAATTGGAGGCGTTGGTGGAAGAAATCAGCACAAAAGCCCCCCAGCACAAAATCCTGATCTTCTCGCAGTTTGTGGGCATGCTCAACCTGATCCGGCGTGAACTCGACCAACGCGATATTCCCTACCAATACCTCACCGGCCAAACCCGCAATCGTGCCGCGGCTGTCACATCTTTCCAAGAAGACGAAACCGTACGCGTATTCCTCATTAGCCTGAAAGCTGGCGGCACGGGGCTAAATCTGACCGAAGCCGACTACGTCTACCTCGTGGACCCGTGGTGGAACCCGGCCGTGGAAAACCAAGCCATCGACCGCAGCCACCGTATCGGCCAAAATAAAAAAGTGGTGGCCGTTCGCCTCATCTGCCCCGATACCATTGAGGAGAAAATCATGAAGCTGCAGGATGGCAAGCGGGAATTGGCCTACGAGCTAATTAAGACCGACACGGCGCTGGTGAAATCCTTGACAAAACAGGAGCTGCTAGAGCTATTTAGTTGAGTTACTCACTAGGCACTAGAACGTCATGCAGCGCGAAGCATGACGTTCTAGTGGTTGTATAGCACTTGATTTAACAGCTTGTAAATAGCTCTATTTTGCCTTCACATAAAACGGAATATTAGCCGTTGCTACATTATCGTGCCCATCATAGGCGTACACGAATAAGCGGTAGGCGCCTTCCTTTGTGGGGGCGGTGAGCTTGGTTTGGCCTTTTGCGCCAGTCGGGATCAAGCCGGGAATGGCCACGGGGCGACTTTCCCGGTCGCCGCCGGATTTGAGGTCGGTGCTTTCGGGCAGCAGCTCGTAGCGGTAAGTGAGCGGGTCTTTGTTGGGGTCGGTGACGGTAGCCGCGACGGGGTAGCTTTGGCCAGCTTGCAGGTAAATATTGTCAGTAGATTTCTTCCCGTCTAGTACAAAGCCCCCCAGGTGCGGCGCCCGATTCTGGGGCCACTTGCCGCTCCACAGATACTGCATAACATCCACCACTTCCGACTCCTTGCCGTCCTCGGTAAATATGCCGTACCAGGTGGGCGTGCGCTCCTGCTTTTGGCCCCACAAAAACACGTAGGTGCCTAGGCACTGCGTTTTGTCCTTAGCAATAGAGGCCTCATAGCGGCTCTGGTACACGGCTGCCTTCTGGCTGCTGGTTTCTTCTACTGAAGCTTTCCAGGGCGTAACTGGGCTTTCCCAGTGGCCGGTGGGGCCCCACTCAGCCACCACGTAAGGGCCAGTCCAGCCGGTGGTGCGCACCTGCTGCGGAATGGCGGCTAGGCCAGCGTAGGTATTAATGCTGAGAATATCCACGGCCGGGCACTTGGCCTTGATATAGTCGACTTCCTTCTGGTTGAGACCGGCCAACACGGTGCTGGTGGGGTGGTTGGGGTCTACTTCGTGAATCATTTGGGCAATCTGCTGCACGGCATCCCAGACCTTTGGGTTGGTGTACTCCAGGTTCAACTCATTGCCGATGCCCCAGAATAGCACCGCCGGATTGTCCTTATACTTCACCACCTCGGCGCGCAGCTTCTGCAGCTGTTCGGCCACGGCCTGCGGGTTGTTGTAGTCGAAGCCGTGCCGCTCGCGGGCCACATCGAGTCCCAGCATAACAGTGAGACCGTTTTTGTTGGCATCGGCCAGTACCTTATCTGCGTCATTGGTGCTCCAGGTGCGAATGGAATTGCCGCCGTAGGCCTTGATGCGCTCCGGAAATTGCCCCCCACCAGCTCCATTTATAAAGTAAGGTTTCCCCCCGCGCAGCAGCTCGTAGCGGCCATTGGCTTGTTTCACCTCAACCTTTATGGGGGTAGTCTGAGCGTAGGCCGCGGTGGTGAGTACGAGCAGAGAAAGATAAAGGGGGAGCTTCATAGAGTTCTGGAGGCTTTTTGGGTTAGGTTAGAACTAGTGCGAGTTTAGCGTAGCGTAACTCGCACTGGTTTTGTTGTGAGGCAGCGCCTCACCTGTTCGAACGACTGGCGTTGAATTCACGATGGTGCGATTCTGATTTGCCGCTCTGCGGCAGTGTAGTTACAACCTCCATTAGATGATTCGTCACGAGTTACGCTGCGCTAAACCCGCGCCAGTGGGACCAGTGGGGGGCAATTAGTCTAAGAAACATTGACATATCAACCTCTATCTCTACCCATGATTGCTCCTTTAATTAGGACAAGTTGGTTTCCTGAAAAGGTAAAAGCTTATTTCTGCACAGTGTACTGAACCTCCACGACCACCGGATAATGATCGGAAGGCGTTTTGCCATCGCCGTAGGTTTCCGTTAGAATGCCATACCGAGTGGCCTTGAAAGCGGGGCTCAGAAAAATATGATCAATCCGGGCGTCGGTCTTGCGCTGCGAATTGAAGTCGTTGAACGTGCCGTTGGGCGCGTACACCACTTGCGCCAGCTGGTAGGCATCGCGCAGGTTGCTGGCCGTATTGAGAATAGTATAGCTCTCGTTGCGCTGATCGATGTTGAAGTCACCCGTCAGGATGGTTGGCGTGGGGCCAGCCAACTCTTTCACTTTGCTTAAAATCAGCTTGGCGCTTTCTTTCCGCGCCTCTGTGCCCATATGGTCGAAGTGGGTATTGAAGAAGTAGAACGTGAAGCCTGTTTTTTTCTCCCGCAACTGGCTCCAGCTGCAAACGCGCGGCAGTGCGGCATCCCAACCCTTGCTCGGAACGGTGCTCGTAGGTGAGAGCCAGAACGTGCCTTGCTTAAGCAGCTGGTATTTGTCTTTCTTATAAAAGATAGCCGAAAACTCCCCGGCCTGCTTACCGTCGTCGCGGCCCCCGCCTGTGTAGGCGTAGTCCGGCATTTGGCGCGTCATGTCTTGGAGCTGGTGATAAAGCCCTTCCTGGGTGCCAAAGACGTCAAAGTTCTGAAAACGAATGAAATTGATTAGGTGCGGCATCCGTTGGCGCCAGCCATTGACTGTATCCTGAGGGTTGTCGTAGCGGATATTGTAAGTAGCCACCCTCATCGTTTGAGCAGCTAGTTCTACCCGGCTACCAAGCAGCAATAGCGCTACAAACAGAATCTTTTTGAACGCAGATAAACACATAGCGAAAAGAAAAAAGTAAACGCCAACTATTGCTCTTGCCGCTGATCACCTGCATGGGGGGCTTTTTTGGTAGGTTGAAACCAGCGCAAGTATAGCGTAGCGTAACTCGTGCTGGTTTTGTTGTGATGTAGCGCATCACCAGTCCCAACGACTGGCGTTTGCTTGGCAGGTCATGAGTTACGCTACGCTAAACTTACGCGCATACTTATTGAACGCGGTCCTTGATTTAGAGCCCTTTAGCACTAACCTAGCTGGTTCTAGCTGCGTTATATAGCCTACACCATTTTCCTTGTCAATCATGAGCATATTCGGTTCTGACCGCTCGAGCGGTACACTAGGCGGCCTGATTTCGGGCCTGTTTGGCGGTGGTAGAAGGGGCGTAAACCCTGCTACTGGTAAATACGGTAATACCGGTCGTTCTGGAGGCGTTGGGCGCAAGCTGGCTACTGGGGCATTATTAGCCGCCGGGGCTGCTTACCTCTATAACCGCAATAAGAACAAAGGCACGAGTTCGCCCAATACTAACGTGTCCAACTTCAACCCTAATTTGTAGGTGCTCCGTTGGAAGTTATGCACAAGCCCCACCTCTGGCCAGTACTGGCTCGGGGTGGGGCTTTTTGTGAAGTTCAATTGCGTTGATTTCTATCCATCTATCCAATTAAGTGAGTACCAGAAGAAATTTAAAACCAGATTGTGTCATGCTGAGCGGAGTCGAAGCATCTCTACACAAGTAGTAATTCTAATGAAGCGGGAGAGATGCTTCGACTCCGCTCAGCATGACAGTTAGCGTGGCAACATCAGCACGCGAGATGCTTCGCTACCGCTCTGCATGACGTTCTATATTCATTATGCCCAGTACTGAAGAGCCTAACTAGCCTCTAAGTGACCTCGGAGCAGACGCGACAAATAAAAAGTTTACACCGCCTGTAACCTTTTCGATTTTTTACGGTGTCCACGTTTGAATTCTCCTCTATTCCCAATCATGTATTTCTGATCCGGCCACGCGCAACCGGACAGGCAACTGATTCAGGGCCGCTACAAGTGGCCTGCCGTCGGCATTATGCCCTGCGGTTAGCGAAATGAGGATTCGTAGGCTGCTGCTCCACTGCAAGTGGCGGCTTTCTGATGTGATTCTATCCCAACCACTATCATCTTCCGAGGCATTATGCGTACTAGCTCTACTTATTTCGTAGCCAAAATTCTGCTGGCACTATTTGCGTGGCTTGTTTCTACTTCGGCCGCGGCCCAAACTCCTGGCAGCCTCACCGGCAAGGTGCGTACGGCGGCTAGCGCGCCCATCGATTATGCCACCATCACCCTCCACAAAGCCGCCGACTCGTTGGTAGTAAAAACGGAGTTTAGCGACGCCCAGGGGGCTTTTCGCTTCGAAGGATTGACCGAAGGACGCTACCGGATATCGGCGGCGCAGCTAGGCTTTTTACGGCACTGGACGGAGCCGTTTACGCTACCAGTTGGCGGCATGACGCTGCCAGCTATCATGCTGCAAAAGAGTGCCGCTACCCAGCTAAAGGAAGTGCAGGTAGTAGGGCAGAAGCCCTTGTTTGAGCGTCTGGCCGACCGTACGGTAGTAAACGTGGAAGGCTCGACGCTGGCTGCCGGCAACACCACGCTGGACGTGCTGGCCCGCGCTCCCGGCGTTACCGTGGACGGCAACGACAATCTGGCCCTGCGCGGCCGCCAAGGCTTGCTGGTGCTTATTGACGGCAAGCGCCAGCCCATGACCGGCACTGAGCTAGCCGAGACTACCTGCGAACCTTACCGGCTGACCAACTCAAAAGCATCGAGCTGATAACGAACACACTGGCCAAATACGACGCTCAGTGCGGGACCGGCATCATCGCCATCAACCTCAAAAAAGATCAGCGCATGGGCACCAATGGCAGCGCAAATATCAGCTAAGGCCGTGGGGAATACGGCAAGTTTACCAGCAGCTTATCAGGAAATCATCGTCGCGAAAAACTCAACGTTTTCAGCCCCCTCACTTACACCAAGCGCCGGAATTTTGAAATTCGTAACACCTTCCGCTTTTTCTATGGGTCGGAGGGTAATGGATCGCTAGTGCTCATAGGAACCGCGGACCAGCGTAACCGCGGAGTATTCGAAGATCACTTCTTGATTTATAAGGTTGGGGCCGACGTTAATGTGTCGAAGAATACCGTTACGGGGGGCGTTATTATGGGCTTTGCGGTGCCGAATCCCAAGCCCGGCTATACTGGCGTCAACACGAGTACTTTTTATGATGGTGCGGGGTAGGTAGAGAACTTATTATAGCGCCCTCAGCACCGGCGTGAGCAACAACCCTAACATAACGGGCAACGTCAACTTCAAACATACCTTCGGTGAGGGTACAGGCCGCCCCGAGCTAACCGCCGACGTGGATTACGCTCGCTACAACACTCACCGCACACAAAGCCAGACCTCGTTTTTCGAGCTATTAGGCCTGCCAGATTATACCGTGGCCAGCGACCAAACCAGCGAACTGACCATCAAGGCGGTGAAGGCTGACTACACGCAGTCGTTGAACGCCAAAACCCGTTTGGAAGCCGGCGCCAAAGCCAGTCAGGTGTATGCCGACAATGATATTCTCTTTAAAAATACCACCGAAGGGCGCACCACGATTGACCAGAATCTGACCAACCGCTTCCGCTACGACGAGGTTATTACCGCCGCTTACCTGAACCTAAACCACACAGTAGATAAGCTGAACGTGCAGGCAGGCCTGCGCGGCGAGCAGACCTACGCCACCGGCAAGCAAATAGTGACCTCCGAATACTTCCAGCGCGACTACTACCAACTCTTTCCCAGCGCGGCCCTGCAATACACGCTCACCGACAAAAACGAGGTAACGATGTCCCTGAGTCGGCGCATCAATCGTCCCTCTTACGGTCAGCTCAATCCCTTCCGCTTCATCATCGATCTGGCTACTTCGGGTAAGTGTAACCCCAATCTGCGGCCCGAAACCAGCTACAACATGGAGCTGAACTATACCTTCAATCAGAAGTTTACCGCTGGCTTTAGCTACAGCGTCACCCAAGACCCCATCACCGACGTGGCGTACCCCGAAACCGATACCACAACGGTCTCGACCAACGTGAACTTGGATCGGCAGCAGTACGCGGCCCTCACGCTCACGGCGCCCATTACGGTAGGTAAGTGGCTGAATATCTATAACAACGCTGTGTTCTATTACATCCACTACGATGGCACCCTAGCAGGTACGTCGCTCCAGAAAGGTCAGCCGGCCTTCAACCTCAGTAGCAACAGCACCTTCACTTTCGGTAAGGGCTGGGGGGCAGAATTGAATGGCCGGTATAGCTCGCAGCAGCGGGTTGGCTTCTTCGAGTTTCAGCCCTTCGGCCAAGTCGGTATTGGCGTGAAGAAGGAAGTGCTCGACTGCAAAGGCACCATCAAGCTTGCTGCCACCGACATCTTCTACACCACGCCGCTGCGCGCCACTTTCATCTACAACGACTACTGCCAGGAGCTATACATCCGCCGCAATACGCGCGTGTTGACGCTTTCTTTCGGCTGGAAATTCGGCAATGACAAGCTGACTTCTACCAACCGCAAGACCGGCGCCGAAGACGAAAAGCGCCGGGCTCAATAGTTACTATCGGACTGCTTGGGGAGCTTTTCTAGAAGGTAATTAGGCAAGCTATATCAGTGGTCATGGTCATAGCTGACGACGCGCGTTACTTTCCATTGGCCGTCTTTTAGTCGCCACACCATCATATTCTTGAACGTGCCGCAGTCATCTTTACCGTTCTCCACGTGACAGAAGCGGTGCAGGTGGGCATCTACGGCCCCGTAGCCCGGAATTGGATACACTTCTAAACTGCCGGGCACCAGTTGCCGATTCAAGCCGGTCGTTTTGTTTTGCTCAAACAGGCTCCGAAAGCCGGCCATTGTTTTTTGAAAATCGGCCAGGCCGCCTTTATCGTGGTAGAATTCGAGGTCTTCGGCGAAAAAGGTTTGCAATTGATCTGCGTCGTGGCGATTGAAGGCCGCAAACATGGCGCTGTCGAGGCGGGCAATGGTGGTGTACAACTCCTTCGACTCAGGCAATTGCACTGCCGCGGTGGGTGGCGGGGCCGCCGGTTTGCTGGTTGAGCAGGCCGTTGTCCCGAGCATCAGCATTATGCCAAACAGTGCTGCTACGTTGGCTGAGTGCGATTTTGTGGTGAATAAGTAGTTTGAGCGAAATAGACAGAAACGAATCTCCATAGACCAACCAGGAGGCTTTTTTATACTACTACGTTCTAAAAATAGCTAGTAAAATAGAGCTGCTTATTCTTTGTATTTCAAGGTAACCTGACGCTTCGAATCTAGCCAATCTTCAAGGGCGGACCCACTACTTTCATCTCGTTGGCAGCAAATATTTTCGCAATCTCTTGGGGCGTGGGTTCCGTTTTTAGCGCCGCCAGCGTCACAAAAAACTCTTCCAGTTTCCCGGCGGGTTGAAATGTCACCGTCATGCGGCCGGTTTGACTGACCTGAGTCCAGGCGTGAGGCACTTGGCGGGGAAGGAAGATGCTTTCGCCCGTTTTGAGTGAGTACTTATCTTCTCCAACCTGGAAGTAATATTCGCCATCCAGCACATAAAATACCTCGTCCTGCTTGAAGTGCACATGCAGGGGAGTGCCCCGGCCGGGCGAGAGGCTGGTCTGCTCAAAAATGGCTAAGCCGCCGTTGGTGTCTTTGCCTGATACCTTGAGGTCCATTATGTTAGAGTTGACGCCCAACAGCTTCATATGGCCGTGTAGCCGACCTTCGCCGGCGCTTACTTTGAATCCCTTGCCGGGTGAAGTGGAGGCGGGCCGGATTTGCCCCCCAGCTACCAGTGGCAAGCCGACAAGTGAAGTCTGAATAAAGTGTCTGCGCTCCATAATGGGTATGTTTAAAAGTGCCACATTCTGTAGTCCTTGTTAGCTGCCGGTCCGCCAGCTGGCTGCGGTAAGTCTAAAGATGATCTGACTATATCATCTTGGTTATTAGTTGAATATAGTGGATTTATTATTTACTACATTCTTTATCTGAGTTGCTGAGAAGCGAACAACGAGTCGCCGTGTGTACTCAGCCTCAACAACTTGCTATGATGTACTGATGAGTATATCCGGGGGGCTTTTTATTTTCATAAGGAGGTAAAAAGGGCATCTCAAATCCCTTTTCGCCTTCTTCTATCACTTACACACAACTATGCAGCTCTACAATCTGTACAGCTTAGGCAGAAGTAGCCTTTTCATAATGTGTAAAGTCGGAGATGTGTAGCACATGAATCTGGCGATGCTTTAGCGGCGCTTGCCTGTAACCATACGCTGCCTCATCTTCTGCTTGTTAAGGAAGCAATGCCGTCTGTCTATTCTTTTGCTCTGAAACTGGCTGCTCTGTTGCTGCTCATTCTGACAGCTGTTCCGGCAAGGAGCCAGTCGGCCGAGCGGATAATAGACCGCAACGCCATCGGCTGGTTTACTTACAATGGCGACCACCAAATAGGCGAAAAGTGGGCCGTGCACACCGAAGTGCAGTTGCGCCGCACGCGCCTGGGATTAGGTCGTCAGCAGCTACTTTCGCGCCTGGGCTTGGTGTATTCGCTTGCCGAGCAGGTAACCCTTTCGGGGGGCTATACCCAGCTGACCACGCATCCCTACGGCGACTACCCCACGGCCGGCCTCGGGGAAGCCACACCCGAAAACAGGGCGTACGAAGATGTGAGTTTGGTCAGCACTTACGGCCGGCTTCAGCTCACGCATCGGTTTCGGCTGGAGCAGCGCTGGCTGGGGCAGCTGGATGAAAGCAATCCGCAGCGGGTGGCTGGCTGGGAGTACCAGAACCGCGCCCGCTACCAGGTGGCCGGCGAGATACCGCTGCAAGGCTCCAGCATCAACGACGGCGAACTGTACCTCACCTTTTTCGACGAGATATTTATCGGCTTCGGGGAGAATGTGGGCCGGAATGTTTTCAACCAAAACCGTATTTCCAGTGGCCTGGGCTACCAAATTCGCGACAACTGGAAGCTGGAACTGAACTACCTAAATCAGTGGACCCAGCACGCTGAGCCTGCTACCAATACGCAGCAGTCGGTGTTCGAAAACAACAACGGGTTTCGCCTGAACGTGGTCTACAACTTGGATTTTAAGTCGTCTTCATCGTCTGACTAATACCGCACTCTACGACATGACAAAGCTGATGCTGCGCCTAAGAGTGTACGCCAGCGGAGCGCGCAAACTCAACCGGGTCGCGGTCGAGGGCTTGAATCTTTGCTTTATAAGCCGGCGGCAGCAGCGCAGTTTTCACCCACTGACTCAGGGATAAATGCTGCGTGCGCCGATACACCGGCACCACCGGCCGCAGCCACGACCTGTTGCCCAAACGCAGCAAGTCTCGCACGGTAGCCGGCACCACGAGGCGCTGCGCGTGCAGCAACAGCCAGTACCGCACCGGCCCCAGGTGCTTACGATACTGCCGATACAGATCTTGGGTGAAGCGGCTGTGCTCCAGATCGGAAGCCAGATGCTGCTGCCGCACCACCAGCCACTGCGCGTAGGTGGGGGGCAAATCGGGGATGCCCATGCGCTGACCTACACGAGAAAATACGGTGAATACCTCTTCTTTTTCGGGGCCGCTCATGGGGCGCTCCAACAGCTCAAATGACCGGATAGAATAGTCGATAAGCAGGAACAGCACGTCGCGGTAGGCCCAATCGGGAATGGCCGCGCCGCGCTTCGCTTCCACGGCCGCATGAATGGCGGCAATGGTATCGATAGCCCTTTCGGCGGCTGGCTGGGGGGCAAATACGATTTGCCGGGCATACTCTACAGTGGAAAACAAGCGCGCCATCGGGTCGGCGGGCAGGCGCCCGGTGAAGTAGAGCCAGTCAACGGCTTTATTCAGGGCAAACTCTGCCGCAGCGCCAGCAAAAATGAAAAGCACCGTGTCGGCCTTTCCCCAGATGGTCCGCACCACGGAATGCTTCGGCACAAAATATTCCATAGAACAAGAACTGGAAAAGGCAGCAAAAGGCTCCCAAAGTCTTTGGTTACAGCCGCTGCTTAGCTACAAAAGAACCAAAGTAGCAGAACGTTGAGCAGCGGCCAACCCATATCACGTCAGAAATAAAAAACTCACTCATCCGGGTACTGTGGGGGCTCTTCGTCGGAGGCGTAAGGGGAAATAGGACTGGGACCGCATCCGGCCAGAATAGCGCATTCCAAGGGCTGACCGTGGTGGAAGCGTAAAAACCCAACTGTGGCGAGCCACATTGCCAAGCAAGGTGCTACCCAATATATCCAGAGCCCCTGATAGCGTCCGGCCGCTACGGCGGTGCCCAGCGTCCGGGCCGGGTTCAGGCTCATCCCCGAGTAAGGCGTTTCAATGAGGACGTAAACCGCTAGCAGCGCGCCCAGCAGCCACCCAACCCACTCTTTCAACCGGCTTGAATGTAAGGCAAGCAGCGTCACCAGCATCATTACAAAACAGATAATGAACTCGGCTATGAAAGCAATCAGCTCACCCTGAAGAAAGACCGGATTGGGTTGTGTAACCGTATATTTTACGGCCGGATGGGCGTAGAATTCGGGCAGACAAAGCTTCAGCAATTGGGCCGCCCCAATGGCCCCGCACAGTTGCGCTAGCACGTACCACACCGCATCGGGAAGACGTATTTTGCCTAATTGGTAGAAGGCCAGCGTGACCGCGGGATTGATGTGCGCGCCCGACCGCTTGCCCCAGGGATTGTAAATAATAATGACCAACACGAGGCCCAGACCCAGGCCCAAAAGGCCCCGCCGTAGCAGGTGGCTTTCCGCCAAGCTCTGCCGCACGGGGGAAGCCGGATGCTCCATCAGGATAGTCAGCAAACCGGCGCTGCCCACAAAAAAGGCCAGGCCCAATGCTTCCGCAACGTAGTGAGGCCAGTGCCGACGTAGCGCGGAAAGCAAACGGTAGGCAAAAGGCATAAACAAAACAGGGTACGGGAACAGGTCAATACAACGCATCACCCGCCGATGGGTTGTGCCTGCTACCGCACAGGATGACGCGGGGGGCTTTTTCCAACTGTATATCTTCGTTGGAATGACCTAGTATTACTTAACCATTATGCCTTGCCCACGCCCGGCAAAACTGTAGCTTTGATTCATTCCCTCACGTTATTCTATGCTGACTGGTATGAGAAGATTTACCGCTTTAACCCTGGGTGCCACCTTGTTGTTTTTCTCTACCTCCTCCACCGCCCCGCGCGACGGATGGGAGCCGCTGCTTGATAAGAAGCTGAGCAAGTGGGAAACCTTTCAAAGCTACCGCCACGAGCTGGGCTACAAAGGAAAAGTGCCCACCGACGCACAGGGAAAGGAAATTGCGCCCATCGGTTACGGCAAAAACGAGGCGAACGTATTCTCGGTTGTGATGGAGAAGGGCGAGCCGGTGCTGCGCATCAGTGGGGAGATATACGGCTGCGTGTTTACCAAGCAAGATTTTACCAATTATGCCCTCAAACTGAAGGTAAAGTGGGGCGAGAAAAAGTGGGTGCCGCGCCTCAACGAGCCCCGCGACAGTGGCATTCTCTACAACAGCCAGGGCGAGTGTGGGGTAGACTACTGGCATAGCTGGATGCTGAGCCAGGAATTTCAGGTATCCGAGTTCGAGAAGGGCAATGCCATGGGCGACTTCTGGTGCATCGCCAACTCCACAGCCGACATTACCGCCGTCAAAAACGACACGAGTGAGGCGCTGAGATACAATAAGGAAGCGGCTCCCGTCACCTTTGGGAGAGGCGGCCCCGGCTTTTGCCAGGCTTCGGCCAATTACGGCGTTTCAAATGGGCAATGGGATGAGCTGGAACTGATTCACGTAAATGGCAAAAGCATCCACATCGTGAACGGCAAGGTAGTGCTGGCCGTCAACAACTCAAGCTACATGGAGAATGGCCAGCGCCTGCCGCTTACGCACGGCAAGATCCAGCTACAGAGCGAAGCCGCCGAAGTGTACTACAAAGGCATTATGATAAAGCCCCTGGCGGCCATGCCAGCGGAGTACGCCAAGTATTTCAACGACAAGCCAACCAAGTAACCCCAAATTTGCCCCCCAGCCGGCTTACAGCTCCCGAATCCAGATGTTGCGGAAGCTGAGCGGTTCACTAGGGTCGCCGTGCGATTGAAGCTTGATGGGCGAGGGGCCGTGCTTCTGGTAGCTGGGCTTGCCGATGTACACCGTTGGCCCGGCCAAAGTGACGTTGTTCTGCACTACCACGCCATTAAACAGCACCGTCACGCGGGCGGGCGACTGCACCGAGCCGTCGGCCTTGAAGGTGGGCGCCGTCCACAACACGTCGTACGACTGCCACTCGCCGGGCTTGCGGGTGGGGTTCGCCAACGGAATCAACTGCTTGTAGATGCTGCCGGCCATGCCGTTTACGTAGGTTTTGTTCTCGTAAGAGTCCAGAATCTGCAATTCGTAGCCAAGGTCGCCTTTGCCCAGCGAAGCCAGGAACAGGCCGCTGTTGCCGCGCACCTGCCCGGTGCCCGCAATGGTAGCCGGCACACGCCATTCCAGGTGCAATTGATAGTTGGTGAAGGTGCGCTTGGTTTCGATGTTACCGGTCTTCTTGTCCACGGTAAAAATGCCCCCCGCCACCTTCCACTTCGCGGGCGCATTGCGGTCATCGGCCGACACCCATTGCGTCAGGTCCTTGCCATCGAACAGCACGAGCGCATCAGAGGGCGGGGGAGTAAATTGGGGTATGGCGGCCACCACTTTGGGTACTGGCTCCCACACCTCCGTGTCTTCTGGTTTTCCCTTCTGCTGTGCCTGAGCCATTAAAGAAGTGCTGAATAGTAGAACGGAAGCAAACAGGGAGGTGCGCATAGAATGCTTGGTAAAGTGGTGGGAAACAAGGCAATTAGACGTCGCAAAGCTGCACGGCCTGGCGCAAAGAAGCGAGCTTGTCGGGTTTTTGCGGGATAAATTCCTGGGCCACGTAGCCTTTGAAGCCGGTGGCCAGAATGGCGCGCATGATGGCCGGGTAGTTTAGCTCCTGGGAGTCGTCGAGCTCATGGCGGCCCGGTACGCCAGCCGTGTGGTAGTGAGCAATGTAGGGGTGATGCTCCGTGAGCGTGCGAATCACGTCGCCCTCATCGATCTGCATGTGGTAAATGTCGTAGAGCAGTTTGAAGTTCTCGGAGCCTAGCCGCTTAGCTAGCTCCACGCCCCAGGCGGTGCGGTCGCACTGGTAGTCTTTGTGGTCGATTTTGCTGTTGAGCAGCTCCATCACCAGCACTACTTTATGCTGCGCGGCCAGCTTGACCAGCGGCTGCAGCCCGCGCACGCAATTGGTCCAGCCCGCTTCATCGGTCATTCCCCGGCGGCTGCCACTAAAGCAGATCAGGTTGGTGTAGCCGGCCTTGGCTACCAGCGGAATCATGTCGGCATACTGCTTCTGCAAGCGCGCATGAAACTGCGGATCGTTGAAGCCGTCGGTGAGGTTGATCTCGGCCCCGTTGCACATGGGCGAGTCCAGTCCGTACTTTTTCAGCGTAGGCCAATCTTTGGGTCCTACCAGGTCGATGCCCTTGATGCCCATTTCATTGGCCGCTGCGCACAGCTGGTCGAGCGGCATGTCCTGGAAGCACCACCGGCATACCGACTGCTTAATGTTGTTTTTCAACGGCGTAGGCTGGCTGGGGGGCTTTTTATCGGTGGTGCAGACGTTGGCGATACCCAGCGTACCGACTGCGGCCGTGCTTGTGAGGAGGCCTTTCAAAGCAGTTCTTCGGTTCCAGATTGCCATACAGTCAGTTATTTAGCCTGAGCCAGCTCGGGTGCTGCGTCGAAGGAAGCGGATTCGGAAGCTTGGTCCTGCGGACGATCCCTGAATAAGAGCAGGAATAGCAGTACAACTGCCCCGGCAATGCCGGCCGGAATCAGCCAGATCATGCGCCAGTCGTGCACGCCTTCGGAGAGCTGGTAGTTGTCAAAAATACGGCCTGAGAGCAAGGTGCCAATCAGCATTCCCACGCCATACGTGGCCAGCGTAATAAAACCCTGAGCGGAGCTTTTGAATCGCTCGCCGGCAAGGTTATCGGTGTAAATCTGACCTGTCACGAAGAAGAAGTCGTAGCAGATACCGTGCAGTACAATGCCCACAATGAGCATCCAGTAATTGCTTTGCCCGTCGCCATAGGCGAAGAATATGTAGCGCACCACCCAGGCCAGCATCCCGATAGCCAGCATCTTTTTTACGCCCAAACGGGTGAAGAAAAACGGAATCAAAAGCATAAATAGCAGTTCGGAAACCTGCCCGAGACTCTGAACGCCAGCAGCGGCTTTCATGCCTACTTCATTCAAAAAGGGGTTGGTAAAGCCGTAATAAAACGCCAGCGGAATGCAGATGGCGATAGAAGCCAGAAAGAAAATCAGGTAGGAGCGGTTCTTCAGCAGACCAATAGCATCGAGGCCCAGCATGTCGCCCAGGGAAGATGACTGCCCGCGCTTGACGGGTGGCGTGGCTGGGAGCATGAAACTGAACACACCCAGCAAAGTCGAAGCGCCGGCAGCCATGAGGAAGGTGGCCCGCAGGCTGCCACTTTGCTCCCAGTTCAGCCAACCGATGGTCAGGCCGGCTACAATCCAGCCCAGCGTGCCCAGCACCCTAATGGTGGCAAACTCCTTCTGTGGATTCTGCATCTGCCGAAACGCAATGGAGTTGACTAACGCTAGCGTAGGCATGTACAAGATCATGTAGGTCAGAATATTAGGGTAAAAAGAGCCAAAGTCCGGCGACGACGAGGCGCGCCAGAGCAGCAGCGCTCCGGCCAGGTGCAGCACGCCCAGAATCTTCTGGGCCGAGAAAAACCGGTCTGCAATCAGCCCGATAATAAATGGTGCCACAATAGCCCCAATCGACTGCGTCAAGAAGGCTACTCCCACCTGCGTACCCGTCGCGCTGAGGTTGCGCAGCAGATAAGTGCCCAACGTCACAAACCACGCGCCCCAGATGAAAAACTCCAGGAACATCATGATAGACAGCTTAATCCGGATGGAGGAAGTCATAGCTGGGAAAGGGTTGGTTGTGGGGTTAAGGAAGCGGTTTGCACTTCAAATTCAAAAGATCAACTGCTTAATATAAGCGGTCATGCAGAGCGAAGCATCTCGCATGCAGTAGTCAGGGTTAGGATTGCAACGAAGCGAGTTAAATGCTTCGCTGTGCTCTGCATGACGTTCGGTTAATTGCACGTCCGCGTTACAACATTACTCCGCTGGATGCTAGCGGCAACTTACTTCAGCGTAAGAATATACCGCGCCATCTCCTCCGCGTCGGCTACCGATATGGCGGGGTGGGGCGTCATGGCGATATCGCCCCAGTTGCCCTTGCCGCCAGTAATAATTTTGCCCCCCAGCATCTTGATGTTGGCTTCCGTGGCTGGATATTTCTGCGCAACGGCCTGATAAGCTGGGCCGAGGAGCTTCTCGTTTACGCGGTGGCAAGTGGCGCAGTCGCTACCTTCTATCAGCTTCGCGCCTTTAGCCAGCGCGCCCCCGGTCGGCGCCGTCCCGATTTTAGTGACGTTGGTATCCACCTGGGGCTGGCGGGCCACGGCACTCATGTTGGCGCCCGTGGTGCTGTCGGTGTTCATGGTTTCCTCGGATTCTGCAAGCGTGTATTTCTCCTGGGGGGCTTTATTGGAATCGGAGCTACAGGCGGCTAAAAAAGCAAAAGAACTGAGGAGTAGAAAGGCTTTTTTCATGGGGTCAGAGGGAGGATTAAAGGCCTAACAGGCTTTTGTTGTGGGCTTCATCGGTGCCGGCGGCGGCGAAATCATCGAAGGCTTTGTCGGTGACGTGAATAATGTGGTCGCGGATGAAGGTAGCACCTTCGCGGGCGCCGTCTTCGGGGTGCTTCAGAGCGCATTCCCACTCCAGCACGGCCCAACCCGGGAAGTCATATTGGGCCATTTTGCTGAAAATGGCCTTAAAATCTACCTGCCCGTCGCCCAAGGAGCGGAAGCGGCCGGCCCGATCTACCCAGCTTTGGTAGCCGCCATACACGCCCTGACGCCCATTGGGGTTAAACTCCGCATCCTTGACGTGAAAAGCCCGAATCCGCTCGTGGTAAATGTCAATGTAGTCCAGGTAGTCAAGGCACTGCAGCACAAAGTGGGAAGGGTCATAGAGCAGGCAGGCGCGCGGATGGTGCTGCACTTTGTCGAGGAAAAGCTCGTAGCTGACGCCATCGTGGAGGTCTTCGCCGGCGTGAATTTCGTAGCACACGTCTACCCCGCACTCGTCGAAGGTTTGCAGGATGGGCAGCCAGCGGCGGGCCAACTCGTCGAAGCCCGTATCGACTAGTCCGGCGGGGCGCTGGGGCCAGGGGTAAACCATCGGCCAGAGCAGTGCCCCGCTAAAGGTGGCGTGGGCTGTCAGCCCCAGATTTTGGGAAGCTTTGGCGGCGTACTTGAGCTGCTGCACGGCCCATGCTTGCCGGGCCTGGGGGTTGTTGCGTACGGCTTCGGGCGCAAAGCCATCAAACAGCGAGTCATACACCGGATTCACGGCCACTAGCTGACCCTGCAAGTGGGTAGAAAGCTCCGTGATTTCTAATCCCGCTGTCTGCACCGTGCCTTTTACCTCGTCGGCGTAGGTTTTGCTTTCGGCGGCCTTTTGCAAATTGATAAACCGATTGTCCAGCGTCGGTAGCTGTACGCCTTTATAGCCCAGACCACTAGCCCACTCGCAGATGGAAGCTAGGCTGTTGAAAGGAGCCTGATCGGATATGAATTGCGCCAGGAAAATTGCGGGTCCTTTGATGGTTTTCATGCGCAGCTAGACGGTGAACTCGGTCCACTTCTGATCGGAGCGGCCCGAGGCAATGACGTTTTCAATAAAAGCCATCCCCCGCACACCTTCCTCGATACCGGGATAATCGAGTGCTTCGGGGGACGCAGATTTGCCCCCTAGCTCCGCTTGCAGGCTTAGGGCGAAGTTGCGGTAAAGGTTGGCAAAGGCTTCGAGGTAGCCCTCCGGATGGCCAGCCGGAACGCGGGTATTGTGGCGGGCGTAGGAGCTGACGTAGCCCGCGCCGGTCCGCCGGATTTCCGTGGGCTTATCCAGCCACTTCACCTGGAGCGTGTTGGCGTCGACTTGTTGCCATTCGAGGCCGCCTTTGTCGCCGTACACCCGCAGGCGCACGTTGTTTTCTTCGCCCGCAGCTACCTGCGTAGCTACCAGTACACCGCTGGCCCCACCCGCGAGGCGGAGCAGCACGGCGCCGTCATCATCGAGCTTGCGGCCGGGTACTACGGTGTTAATGTCGGCGCAAAGCTGGGTTACAGATAATCCAGTGACGTATTCCAGCAGGTTGAATGCATGGGTGCCGATGTCGCCCATGGCGCCGGCCACGCCGCTGCGGGCGGGGTCGGTGCGCCAGGCAGCCTGCTTGTTGTCGGAACCTTCCTCGAAGTTGCTCAGCCAGCCCTGCGGATACTCCACGTACGCTTTGCGGATAGCTCCCAATTCACCAGAGGCTACCAGCTGCCGCGCCTCCTTCACCATGGGGTAGCCCGTGTAGGTGTGCGTGAGGCAGAAGCGGCCGTTGCTGGCTGCAGCCACCGCTTGTAATTCTTTGGCTTCGGCCAACGAAAAGGTCATGGGCTTGTCCAGGATGACGTGAAAGCCGTTTTCCAGCGCCAGCTTAGCGGGGGCAAAATGCAGGTGGTTGGGCGTCACGATAGACAACACCTGCACGCGCTCCGCTTCGGGCCGCGCCTTTTCTCGCTCAATCAATTCCTGATACGAGCCGTACACCCGGTCGGCGGAAAGGCCCAGGAGCTGGCCGCTGGCTTTGGAGGTGTCGGGGTTGCTGCTGAAGGCGCCAGCTACCAACTCATAGAGGCCATCCAAAGCGGCGGCGTGTCGGTGCACGGCGCCAATAAAAGCCCCCTGGCCGCCGCCAATCATCCCTAGTCGTAGTTTCATGCCGTCCAAGGTCGCGCTTTTAGGTTAGGTAGTGGCCCAGGCCTTATCGCCTTTTTTGTAGGGCACGCAGCCGTCGTACTTGCCCGGTACGGGTAAATAGCGCAAGGCTTTGGTGCTGCCCACTTCCGAGGTAAAGTAGCCCAGTAGAGTTAACTCCTTGAACATGCGGAAGTAATGGTTGGGGTCTTCCTTGGCCTTGGTCTTGGCGTAGTTTTTCTGTTCCGCATCGAGGGCCGTGAGCAGGGCCGTACGCTGGGCGGCGTCCGATTCCAGAAAGCCTTTGCCATTCTTCTTTTTGGAAGCTTCTTCCAGCTGATCCAGCCCTTTCAGAAAGATCTGCTGATCAGCCGGTTTGTAGCAGTCGCGCACCATTACGGCCATAAAACCGCCTACATCGGCGGCTTTGGCGCCAGGCGAAGAGGTAGTGGGCAGAATGGTGTCGCCCACTTCGTTCAGGTAAGCCACTTGCTCCTGATTGAGAACGGGCTTTAGTTCTTTAGCCGCTGAGGGGCTTTTTTTCGCTGTCTTGGCTTCCTTCTCCTGGCTCGGGGAGGAGCAGCCAGTCAGGAAATAATCGGCGCCGATAATAGTGCCGCCCATGATGAGGGCTACCCGGCCTAATGCGTCTCTTCTATTCATAACGGTGAATTTGTGAAGTGGTGAAATGGTGAGTTGTGGACTATTGACGCTGCCTGGGGGGCAAAATGGTCGTTTCGCAACTTCACAATCTCACTGTTCGCCTTTAGATATTCTGCTTTTTCAACTCGCCCACCGCATGATCTACGGCCCGCGCGGTCAGGGCCATGTACGTCAGCGACGGGTTCTGGCAGGCCGCCGAGGTCATGGCGGCACCGTCGGTCACGTACACGTTGGGCGCATCCCACACCTGATTGTACTGGTTGAGCACGGAGGTCTTGGGGTCACGGCCCATGCGGGCGGTGCCCATCTCGTGGATGCCGCCGCCCAGGTTATAGCCGTTGTTGTAGGTATTCACGTTTTTCAGGCCCGCTTTTTCCAGCATCTCCTTGGCATCCTGCATCATATCAATGCGCATTTTCTGCTCATTGTCGCGAATGGTAGCGTCGATTGCCAATACGGGTAGGCCCCACTTATCTTTTTTGGTTTTGTCGAGGTAGGTGCGGTTGTCGTGGTAGGGAAGGGTTTCGCCGAAGCCGGTCAGGCCCATAGTCCACTTACCAGGCTCGGTGAGAGCATCCTTAAAGTCGCCACCAATGTTCATTTCCGCAATTTCCCGGCTCCAACCTTCCCGGCCGGCGCCGCCCTGGTACCCAAAGCCGCGGATGTAGTCACGTTTGTCGCCAAACAGGTTGCGGTAGCGCGGGATGTAAATACCATTGGCCCGGCGCCCATACACGTACTTATCCTCGTAGCCCTCAGCTTCGCCGCTGGCGCCAGCCCGGAAGTGATGGTCCATCAGGTTGTGGCCCAACTCCCCGCTGCTGCTGCCCAAGCCCTCGGGCCACACGTCGGTGGCCGAGTTCATCAGCACCCAGGCCGAGTTCAGGGCCGAGGCGTTCAGGAAGATGATTTTGGCGAAGTACTCGTAGGTCTGGTTGGTTTCCGCGTCGAGCACTTCTACGCCCTTGGCCCGCTTGGTATCCTTGTCGTAGAGAATTTTGGTGACGATAGAAAACGGCCGCAAGGTGAGGTTGCCGGTAGCCACGGCTGCGGGCAAGCTCGCCGACTGCGTGCTGAAGTAAGCCCCGAACGGGCAGCCCAGCCAGCACTTATTGCGGTACTGGCAGGCCACGCGGTTGTTATGCCCCACCGTAATGTTGGCCGTGCGGCCAATGACCATGTGGCGGTCCTTGTAATTCTTCTTGATGCGGGCGGCCACGTCCTTCTCCACGCAGTTCATCTCCATGGGGGGCATAAATTCGCCGTCGGGGAGCTGGGGAAGGCCGTCGCGGTTGCCGCTGATGCCGGCAAATTTCTCTACCCGACTGTACCACGGCGCCAGATCCTTGTAGCGAATGGGCCAGTCCACGGCGATGCCATCCTTGGCATTGGCCTCGAAGTCATAGTCGCTCAGGCGGTAGGACTGCCGGCCCCACATCAACGAGCGTCCGCCCACCTGGTAGCCGCGAAACCAGTCGAAGGGCTTCACCTCCACGTAGGGGCTTTCCTTCTCCTTCACCCAGAAGTCCAGATTCTGCTCGTTCAGCGTGTAATCGCGGCTGAGCACTGGATAGTCCTCGATCATTTGCTGGGTTTTGCCCCCCCGGTGCGGAAATTCCCAGGGATTTTTGTTGGCGTTCACGTAGTCTTTAACGTGCTCTACGTTGCGGCCGCGCTCCAGCATGATGGTCTTCAGACCTTTCTCTGTCAGCTCTTTGGCGGCCATGCCGCCCGAAATACCTGACCCGATGACGATGGCATCGTAGGTGTTCTTTTCCATAAGGGGGTGGGATAAGGGTAACGGAAGCGCAAGCAATAATCTGAACGGAGCTACACTAAAGTGCGCTTAATATGCGTAATGCTTTTCTGAATGCTGTCGAAGGGCGAGCCGGGCGTTTGGTCCTGCTCTACAAAGTAATATTTCATGCCCGACTTACCAGCCTGCGCAAAAATTTTCTTGAAGTCGATGACGCCGCTGCCCACTTCCGTGAAGTTCTTTTTGGGCGTGTTGTCCATGTCCTTCACGTGCCACAGTGGGAAGCGGCCGGGGTGCTGCTGAAACAGCGCAACGGGGTCTTTGCCAGCTTTCACGGTCCAGAATAAGTCGAGCTCCATCTTCACCAGCTCCTTATCAGTGGCACTAAGAAGCAGATCGTAAGGCACTTTGCCGTTCTGGGGGGCAAATTCGAAGTCGTGGTTGTGGTAGCACATTTGGATACCAGCTTTCTTGGCCCGCTCGCCCGCTTTATTTAGCTGATCGGCCACGTACTTATATTGATCGAGGCCACCGCGCTCGGCTTCCGAGAGGTAAGCGCACACCATGTACTTCACACCGGCCTGGGCGGCATCGTCCACGGCTTTGTCCCAGCCGTGCAGCATGGTGCCTTGTACTGGCTGCCCCTTTTCCTGCTCTTCGCCCAACCGGTAATGACTGCTGGGCATGATCAGCCCATTCTGCTTGAGCACGCCGGCAAAAGCCGTGGGCGTCATGCCGTAAAATTTCTGACTGCCCGTGTAAGTGGCACCCTCCACCGAGTTGTAGCCCATCTTCGCTACGCGGGCCAGCGTACCTGCCGGGTCCTTCTGCATGGCGTCGCGTACGGTGTACAGCTGTAGGCCAATATACGATTTGGGCGCGGCCAGCAAAGCCGGCGAAACGAGTGCGCCGGCAGACAGCAGCGCGGCAGACTTTACAAAGGAACGGCGAGAGGTCATGAGGAGAGGTTGGTGGGAGGGATAGGAATTATATGGTCCTGGCTACGCACTAGGAAAGCAGCAACCAGAGCATAACGCGCTTATGTAAGGTACTCGATCTTCTGTTTATTTATGGTTGATCAGTCGTAAAAAAGGATTTACGACAAGCCTACGGTTCACCAATTTACCCCTCCTTTTTCCGGTAATGCAAGCTTTCTGCAGGGAAAGATCGAATGCTGCTGCGTATCGCTGCTAAGGCTAAACCGCTTAGTGCACAACCCGTAAAGTGCGTTTATTCTGCTTTGATGGGCTTTTTTCAGACTTATAGCGGCCAAAAGGACACGGATAAAAAACAAGTAAGGAGCTTACTTATACAGAAAGGTTTTTGTGCCTGCATTTGCTTTGCCTGGCCCGTAGAGCATTGTATTAGTGCTTGCAGCTACTCTTTTTTCTGATGGAAAATGCATCCCAAATGCATCCGCTTTCTACCTAAGCAGAGCCAGACAGATTGCTGGCATGCATGCTTCCTGATGCTACACTTTTGCTAATGCCAAAGGCCCCACAACGGAGCAGCAAACTGCTGCGCCGTTGTGGGGCCGAAGCCAGAATTCGCACTTCGAATTCTTTCCAGATACTAGTGCGCCGGCTCTGCCATCTGATCAGCGGATACTTCCACCTGCTCGGTAATCTGCTTGCGGCCGGTGAGCAAAAGGAACAAAGCCACCACCGATGTAACAGCCATAATGGCCACCATGGGCACGGCCGTGCCGTTGCTGAAAAGGCTGACCCCCATAGAGGCCAACGCGCCCATCGCCATCCGAATGGCGCCCATTAAAGCGGAAGCGCTGCCGGCTGTGCGGGAAAAAGGAGCCAGGGAAAGTGCGGCGGTATTAGGGCTGCTAAAGCCGAGGCAGCACAGGAAGATAAACAACAGGGCAATAGTCCCATAAAGGCCAATCCAGCCACCGCTGATCAGCACCAGAAACACCACGCCGGTCAGCACCTGACAGATGAGGGCGGCATAGACCAGCTGCTCGTTCTGATAATACCTCAGCATGTAGCTATTTACCTGACTGGCACCAATAAGGCCCACCGACAGGAAGGCGAAAATCCAGCCGTACATCTCGCCACTTACGCCAAAAATCTCCATGAATACCAGTGGCGAGCCAGCCACGTAAGCGAAGAGTCCGCAGAAGGACATGGCGCCGGTAAACGTGTAGGTATAAAACTGGGGCTCCCGCAGCACCGACCAGAAGTTGGTCAGGATAGGCTTGGGTTTTAGCGACATAGTCGTATCCGGCTCATAGCTTTCGGGGAGCCAGAGAAAGGTGGCAACCAGCAGCAGCAAGCCCATGGCGCCCAGCACAATGAACACGCCGTGCCACCCAAAAGCCGCCGTTACGTAGCTCCCGACGGTGGGCGCAATCATGGGTGAAAGGCCAATCACCAGCATAATCAAGGCAAAGACTTTCGCGCTGTCTTTCACCGGGAACAGGTCGCGTATCATCGCCACGGAGGCAACCCCTGCGGCACAACTGCCAATAGCCTGAATTAGGCGCAAGAAAATAAGCCCGTCGATGGTCTGAACGGCCGCGCAGCCGATAGAAGCCAGCACGTACACGGCCAGCCCCACATACAGCGGTTTTTTGCGGCCAAACCGGTCAAGCAGCGGCCCGTACAGCAGCTGGCCCGCCGAGATGCCCACGAAAAAGCTGGATAAGGACAGGGTTACGCGGGCTGCCGTCGTATTTAGGTCTTCGGCAATGGCCGGAAAGCCCGGCAGATACATATCGATGGAAAATGGTCCGAGAGCTGATAGGCTTCCCAGAATCAGAATCAGAAAAAAGTACTGTTGCTTAGACATTGATATTACTGGGGGGCTTTTTTGCCCCTGTTTTTACTGAGGAGGTGTGCGTGTATGAGGTAGCCCGAATAGCCTCGTCGGGGCCAAAAGCCTTGCTCGCTGGAACCAGGTGCCGGGGCGTTTATCACCGACGGATTCGCAATGGATAAGACGTGTGAACGGTCGGAGCGGCCGTATAATTCACCAGAATTAATATTTAAATAAAACACCATTGATTGCTCTTCGTCCGGCTTCAGAGCTAGAAACTAGATATCGGAGTAAGCGGTGGGGCGTAGGAACAGAATGTCAATCTTCGATACGTTGTTCTGATACTCAGGCGCCGCGGCCAGCTTTTTCCACTCCGGGTCTGCGCCGAAGGCTTTCCAGTGCTCGTCGCGGGCCGCTTGATTTTCGAAGGTGGTCAGGTACATGAGGTTGGGCATGCGGCTGCCGGCCACTACGCGGGCGTAGAACACGGCGTTGAAGCCCAGGCGCTCGAACAGCGGTATTTCGCCGCCCTGGGCAAACATGTGCACCTTATTGCGGTGTTGCTTCTCGGTGGCGCTTTCGTAGCTGCGCAGCTCATACACTCGTTCATCCCGCGGCCCTTGCAGTTGCGGTTCCCGCAGGCGCAGCTTATCAGTAAAAGCCTCCAGCTGAATGGTTTCTACGCGGACGTAGGGCGGAGCGGTGTGGACGGCATTCCAGTAGGCAGGGCCGGTTTTGCCAAAGTCCACGTCCTGTTCCAGGCGCTCCGTCACGCGCCCCAGCTGCGCCAGCGACGAGTAGGGGATGAGTACCACCACGCGCCGGTCGGTGGCCGTATCGTTGCCGATGGGCTTGAAAACCCCCACCTTCCGGACGCCCAGCTTGTGCAGTGTCGGCAGAAAAGCCCCCCGCAGAAAAGTTTCCACCTGCTCTTCCTGCTGCACAGTCTTTACGTGATAAATTCGGAGCTGGTACATTTCGCGGTCGGCGGCGGGCCGGTACGCCGACATAGTTAGTAGCGTCGCCAGCACTAATAGCACCGCTCCAATTCTGCTGATCAGCCGCGCTAGGGATAATTTGTTCATAAGACCAAAGGAATAGAAAGTATGAGGGAGATGAGCTAAATATGGAAAAACACGTTACCCCAAACTGGGTGCCCATTTACCCAGAAACCTACTACGTTAAAAACGAGTAACACGCCTGATGCTCCGCTGGATAGACGTGCTCAAATTTGCCAAATACAGCAACCCCGAACCTCCCAGACGGATGGAACAATCGGAAGCGGCATGGGAGGCGCAGCTGACGCCTGCGCAGTTTGAGGTGATGCGGCTGAAAGGCACCGAGCCGCCGTATCGAAACGCCTATTGTCGCTCTTACGAGCCGGGCGTGTATGCCTGTGTTGGCTGCGGCAGCCTTTTATTTAACTCCACTGAGAAGTACCACGCCATTTCCGGCTGGCCCAGCTTCACGCAGCCCATTGCCAAAAATGCCATCAAATACGCCTTCGACAACAGCCACAACATGCAGCGCCTCGAAGCACTCTGCAACGTCTGCAACGCTCATCTCGGCCACGTATTTCCAGACGGACCAGAGCCAAGCGGTTTGCGATACTGCATGAATTCAGTAAGCTTAATTCAGACCGAACAAGTAGCTCTGGGGGGCAAATTTCAGCCTAGCGACGGGAGCGGTAATCGGCTATAATGCCTTCGCAGATCCAATTGGCCAGTGCCTGCCGGTTGTCGGGAATGACAAAGCGGCGCTGGTCTTTGTCGTTGCGGATGTTGCCTAGCTCCATGAAAACGGTCGGGGCGAGGCTGTTGCGCACCACGTACAGCGAATTGCGCGTCGTTACATTGCCCGAGTAAGGCCGGTTGGGCTGGGAGCGTTTGTAGCGCGTGGTAAACGTTTGGTGGATGCGCTGCGCCAACTGCTGGCCTGCTTTACTGTTGGAGTTGTGATAGAAAAACACATCGATATTCTGGCCCGCGCTCCTGCTGTCCACGTGCAACGTCAGCAGGCGCTGGTAAGCGCCTTTATGCCGGGCATGCAGCTTATTTACAGCATTAATGCCCTGGCGCAAACGGGCCAACTGGTTTAGCGGAATAGTTTGGCGCGGATACGTTACCTCGTCGTAATCGGTCTTGAGTACAGCCTGGTCGCGGATGCCGTCGTTGGGGTCCTGTGTAATCATATACACCTGAGCACCGTGCTCCATCAGGGCTCTGGCCAGCCGCAACGTCACGTCATAAGCATACTCATCTTCGGCCAATGCTGCATTGCTATATTGCCCAATGGCCCCCGGATCGGGCCCGCCGTGTCCGGCTGCCAGGTACAAAACAGCCCCCCGCAGCTGCTGGTCGCGGACAACTATGTTAGCGTATCCATTGCCAAACAGCTCCGCCCGCGAAATAGGCGCTGAAGTTCCTCGGGTGGAAGCTTTGGAGTTGGCCGCCTTAGTGTTTGAGCGGGCAGAAGCGGGAGGAAGGCGATATTTTCTGCCGGCAATCAGACCCTGGTTTTTGCTCAGGTTGGCCCGATTCAGCATTAGGAAAGCCTGTACATGCGTAGCCGGATTTAAGCCATGCCGTCGTAACAAAGTATGGGTGCCATCGCCGGGGCGAGCTGTTACCTGGCGAATGACGCCCTGACTAAAAGCCAGAACTGAAGTCAGCAGCAGTACTAGGAAAAGGGAAATAGAACGCAAAAGGAGCAAGCCGTAGGTAGAGAAAATTCGTGTATACCAATATGAGCGTAAAAGTACCGACGGCAGGCTTATAAACATGCTCCACTTAAGTAGATAGCTCATCACCTTCAGTTTCGAACTTATCAGAAAAAGGTGTATTCGCGTTTTTGCAGAAATCGCAAATCGTTCATAATGGGCACATTGCCAGTTATTGCGGCTAACGAGATGTATAATCCCAAGTCAGATACGTATCTGAACACTGCTTTATCTGCCGTCTTTATTCCGCGCTTCTGCCACATGGCCAAATCTGCATCTGAGTCTAGCACTAACTCTTTTACCGGCTTTGTAGAGGTGCGTGGCGCCCGCGAGCACAACCTCAAAAACGTTGATCTGAAAATTCCGCGTGATGCGTTGGTTGTATTCACGGGCGTGTCGGGTTCGGGCAAGTCGAGCCTGGCGTTCGGGACGCTGTATGCCGAGGCGCAGCGCCGCTACCTGGAGTCGGTGTCGCCGTACGCGCGGCGGCTTTTTCACCAGATGGCCGTGCCCGAGGTCGATGCCATTGAAGGCCTACCGCCAGCAGTAGCTTTGCAACAGCAGCGCGGCACGCCCACCACGCGCTCCTCGGTGGGCAGCGTCACTACGCTTTCCAACCTCGTGCGCATGCTTTACTCGCGGGCCGGCGACTATCCGGCGGGGCAGGGGATTATTTATGCCGAAGCATTTTCGCCGAATACGCCCGAAGGCGCTTGCCCCACTTGTCATGGCCTGGGCCGCATTTACGAAGTAACCGAGCGCTCCATGGTGCCCGATGACTCACTCACGATTCGGGAGCGCGCCATTGCCGCCTGGCCCCAGGCCTGGGGTGGGCAAAATCAGCGCGATATTCTGGTTACGCTCGGCTACGACGTGGATCGTCCTTGGCGCGAGCTACCGCAAAAAGACCGCGACTGGATTCTGTTCACGGATGATCAGCCAGTGGTGCCGGTGTACCCAGGGTACTCGCCGGCCGAAACCCAGCGCGCCCTGAAGCGGCGCGAGCCACCAAACTACATGGGCACTTTCAGCAGCGCCAAGCGCCACGTGCTGCACACGTTCGCCACCACGCACAGCCCGCTGATGAAAAAGCGGGCCCTGCAATACATGCTCAGCACCGAGTGCCCGCTCTGCCACGGCAAGCGCCTACGCCCCGAGTCTTTGTCGGTGAAGTTTGCGGGACTGGATATTGCCGAGCTTTCGCATCTGCCCCTGAAGCGCTTCGCCAGCCTGTTGCGCCCCTACGCCGACGGTACGCACACCGGCCGCAAAAAGCACGATGCCGCCCACCCCGAGCAGGTTATCGTAGCCCAGCGCATCGCTGCTGATTTGGTTGCACGCCTTGCGGTGCTGCTCGATCTGGGGCTGGGCTACCTGTCTTTGGAACGTAGTACGCCTACTTTGTCACCGGGGGAGCTGCAGCGCCTTCGGCTAGCTACTCAGTTGTATTCCAACCTGTTTGGCGTGGTGTACGTGCTCGATGAGCCTTCTGCCGGCCTGCACCCATCGGATACGGAGGCATTGCTCACCGCGCTGGCAAGCTTGAAGCAAAGCGGCAATTCCTTGTTTGTGGTCGAGCATAATCTGGACGTCATTCGGCAGGCCGATTGGCTCGTGGATGTGGGTCCGGCTGCCGGCGAGCAGGGCGGGGAAGTACTATATAGTGGGGCGCCCGCCGGATTAGCGGAGGTGACTTCTTCGCAAACTCGCCGTTATTTATTCGGCCAAGAAAAGCCCCCCACGCGTCAGTCGCGCACACCAAGCGGCTGGCTGCGGCTGGCTGGCGTCACGCGTAACAACCTAAATGAGCTGGATATAGAGTTTCCGTTGGGCGTGCTTACCACCGTTACTGGTGTGTCAGGCTCAGGTAAATCGAGCTTGGTTAGCCAAGTGCTGGTGGAGCTGGTAGCTGAGCATCTGGGCCAACCCATTGAAGCGGAAGAAGAGCACGAAGGCGACGAGTTGGTGCGGGCTGCACCCATCGCCACTGGGGGGCAAATTGTGAGCGGCATGGAAAATATCAAGCGGCTGGTACGCGTCGATCAGAAGCCGATTGGCCGCACGCCGCGCTCCAACATGGCCACCTACACAGGCCTCTTTGACCACGTGCGTAAGCTGTTTGCCGCTACCAAAATGGCCAAAGCCCGCCGCTACGATGCTGGTCGCTTTTCCTTCAACGTAGCTAAAGGCCGCTGCGAAAATTGCCAGGGTGAAGGCTTCGTGATGGTGGAATTGCTGTTTCTGCCCAGTGTGTACGCACCTTGCCCCGTATGCCACGGTGCCCGCTACAACGCCAAAACGCTGGAAGTCACTTATCAGGAGAAGAACATTGCCGAGGTGCTGGGCATGACCGTGGACACGGCCTGGGAGTTCTTTGCTGCCGAGCCCACTGTGCAGCGTGCCCTCACGGTATTGCGGGAAGTAGGTCTGGGCTACCTGCGGCTGGGGCAACCCGCTACCGAGTTGTCTGGTGGTGAGGCTCAGCGTATTAAGCTCGCCACGGAGCTACAACGTACCCAGCGCGGTACTTCTCTTTACGTACTCGACGAGCCTACTACCGGCCTGCACCCCTCCGACGTAGAAAAGCTCATGGCCCAGCTCGACGGCTTGGTAGAAGCCGGCAACACGGTCATCGTGGTAGAGCACGACATGCGCGTAGTAGCCGGCAGCGACTGGGTTATCGACATGGGCCCCGGCGCCGGCGATGAGGGTGGCCAGGTAGTAGCCGCTGATTCACCCGACAAATTAGCCAGGAGTAAAACCAGCCGTACAGCTTCGTATTTAGCACGCTTTCTCGGTGAAGGGCAGTAACTAAAATAAACACTCTATCAACCAGAACGTCATGCAGAGCAACGCGAAGCATCTCACGTGTTTACTAGGAGTACTAATTAGACATCAACACGCGAGGTGCTTCGCTGCCGCTCTGCATGACCGCCGGACTTATATTTCATTCCCAGTCTGGCCACGCATCAGGGCAGTTCTTAATTCTAGTTCAATAAAATCCTCGCATTGTGCGTCCTTTGCGGGCCTTCATTCTTCTGTTTTGTGTGCCTATGCCGGCTAATCTTTCTTTAAGAACCGTTGATGTGACGCGTTATGTGATGCCGCTACGTGAAGGTGGCTCCCTGCCAGCTTTGGCAGAGGCCGATGATGGGTTTCTGTACGTTTTAAAGTTTAGAGGAGCAGGGCAGGGAATTAAGGCTCTTATTGCCGAACTCATTGTGGGCGAGTTGGCGCGGGTGCTGGGCCTGCGCGTGCCGGAGCTGGTGTTTTGTCAGCTCGACGAAGCTTTCGGACGCACCGAGCCCGATGAGGAGATTCAGGATTTGCTGCGTGCCAGCACCGGCGTCAATCTGGGGCTGCACTACCTTTCGGGCGCTATCACCTTCGACCCGCTGGTTACTACTATCGAGCCCTATCTGGCCTCCCAGATTGTGTGGCTGGACTCCCTGACGCTCAACGTGGACCGCACCGCCCGCAATACCAATATGCTAATGTGGCACAAGGAGTTGTGGCTGATTGACCACGGTGCGGCTCTCTATGTGCATCACGCCGGCTCGGGCTGGGCTCAGCCGGAACGTCAGCGCTCTTTTGCCCAGGTGAAAGACCATGTGTTGCTGTCGAAAGCCGCCGAGCTGGAAGCCGTGAACACTGAAAGCCGGGCTTTGCTTTCTGGTGATGTTATTCGGGAGATTGTGGCCCTGGTGCCCGATGAATGGCTCCTGGAAGCTTTTTCAGCGGAGACTACGGCCCAGGAGCAGCGGACGGCCTATGTGGATTTTTTGGAAGCCCGTCTCGCCGCATCAGATACTTTTGTTCAAGAAGCGCAGCATGCCCGACAAGCACTTATTTGAGTACGCCGTTCTGCGCGTAGTGCCGCGCGTGGAGCGAGAAGAATTCCTCAACGTCGGCGTCATTGTGTACTGTCGGGCGCAGGGCTTTTTGCAAACACAGTTTGAGCTGCCTGAAGCCCGCCTGCGCGCCTTTGCTGGCGACCAACTGGATATGCAGGAGCTAACCGACCGCTTACGGGCGTTCGAGCGAATCTGCCGGGGCCGCCCCGAAGGTGGTCCCATTGGTCAATTGTCCATTGCTGAGCGGTTTCGCTGGCTTACGGCCACGCGCAGCACCGTAGTGCAAACCTCACCTGTACATCCCGGCCTCTGCGAAGATGCCGCCGCTACGCTGGCGCGTTTACACGCACAGCTTGTGCAGTGAAATCATGTCATGTAAGGCTATGGCAACATGCTGACAGAATAGCCAGTCGGTATTGCAGCTGAAAAAAGCCCCCTAGAAAAATTATAGCCAATCTTCTACCAAGCTAAAATGCTATTCATCAATCAAGTATGTCTGTTTCTGAAGTAGAAAAGAACGAGAAAGTTAAATTTCCCAAAATCAGTCCTTGGTATGGTAGTTGGGGCTGTGGTTGCTACGCCGGCGTTTAGAGGCGGCAACTAGCAAATTTGGGGCAGGGAGGTCAGGTTGAGTATGTCGAATAACTATAATATTTATTATGAGAATCCTGTAGGGCGGGCCGTGGATGACCCGATGGGTTTTGCCCGCCTTACGTATCAGGCTGGATTGCGGCCCGAGGATGGATTTAAGGCCCTGCTCGGCCAGGTAACGAAACTATTAGCTCAGCGTGAGGATGGCTGTCTGCTGATAGATCAGCGGTTGATGGCTCCCTTTACGCCCGAAGAGCAGCAACATGTGATTCAGCAGTGGCTACCACGTACTGTAAAGGAATGTGGTTACCGCTATGGCGCCGTGCTAGTAGCGCAAGATGTGTTTGCACGCCTCGCTACAGCCACTGTGATAGCTGCCGTGCGCGACTTATCTATTACATACCAATACTTCGAGCAGGAAGCCGAGGCCATCACTTGGCTTATGAGTCAGCAGCGGCAAGCTGTAAGGGCATAGTTTAGAGCTCAATAACAATGTAAGGAAAGAAGGCCTGAACGGTCATCCCACTACGGAATGGGATGACCGTTCAGGCCTTCTTTGCGTATGAGGGGGCTTATTTACGTGCCGCTTATCCGTTTGCTATGAGTCAGGTATTGACTGCCGCGCCCCTCGCGTCTGCTACGCGAGCGCGCATTGCCATTGCGCTATTTTTCTTTGTGTCTGGATTTGGGTTTGCTACCTGGGCATCACGCATTCCATTCATCCAACACCGGCTTGGGCTGAATGAAGCTCAACTGGGGGGCGTTTTGCTGGCCCTGCCGGTTGGCTTGATGCTCACACTGCCTGTCACGGGGCAGTTATTACAGCGCTTTAGTAGCCGTCATGTGATGATGGCGGGCGCGATACTCTACAATGTTGCATTGGCACTTTTAGGTTTTGTGACTCAAACCTGGCAGTTAGTGGCCCTGCTGTTTTGCTTCGGTTCCTCTCGCAATCTGCTCAACCTGAGTGTGAACGCGCAGTCGGTGGGCGTACAAACTTTGTATGACCGCTCCATTATTGCTTCTTTTCATGGAGTATGGAGCGTGGCGGGGTTTGCGGCAGCAGGAATAGGTACCTTATTAATCAGGGGGTCGGTGCCTATTAGCTACCACTTCTTGGGTGTCGCGGTGCTGCTTACGGCGCTGTCGCTGGCGTTTTTCCCTAATGTGTTGGCCTTACCGCCGTCGCCGCCGGCCACAAAGTCGCGCTTTTCCTGGCCTGACAAGCGTCTGCTGAAATACGGCCTTATTACGTTCGCCTCCATGGCCTGCGAAGGGACACTTTATGACTGGACGGGCGTGTACTTTGTACAGGCCGTGCACGCACCCAAGGAGTTAGCAACATTGGGCTTTACAGCGTACTTAATTGCCATGACCACAGGCCGCTTCCTCGGGGACTGGGGAATAAGCCGTTTTGGCACCAAACCCATGCTGCGAGCCAGCGGCATGTTAATGACAACCGGCTTACTGCTGGCCGCAGCTTTCCCAACGCCGTTGCTGGCTGGTTTCGGGTTTGTGCTGGGTGGCCTGGGCGTATCGTGCGTAGTGCCACTGGTGTTTGGGCTCGTTGGCAAAGCCAGTCCTGAGCGTGCTGGGGCCGCTATTGCTTCCGTCTCGACTGTGAGTTATTTCGGTTTCCTGATCGTGCCGCCGCTGGTGGGGTTCGTGGCTAAAGCCTCTAATTTGCGCTGGTCGTTTGCGTTGGTGGCGCTTTTGGGCGGTCTGGTGATCTGGCTGGTGCCCAAGCTACGGGAGGAGGTGTAGAAAAGCCCCCCGACAATTGAGCGCGCACTACTAGGCACCAAGCTGAACAACGGCCTTTGCCACTTCCTGAGCGTATATGGTAGCCATCACCTCAACATAACAGCATGGACTACATTCGCTTAGGGGCCTCGGGCCTTCAGGTTTCCAGAATCTGCCTGGGTACAATGACCTATGGTGCGCCCACCGACCGCTGGCCGTGGGCTCTCAACGAGGAGCAGAGCCGGCCTTTCATTCAAAAAGCATTGGAGCTGGGAATCAACTTCTTCGATACGGCCGACGTGTATTCCAACGGTGCCAGTGAGGAAGTAGTCGGTCGTGCCCTGCGCGACTTTGCCTCCCGCGACGATGTGGTTATTGCCACCAAAGTATTTAATGCAACGGGGGCAGGACCCAACGATAAAGGTCTGTCGCGCAAGCACATAATGAAGGCTATTGATGCCAGCCTCAAGCGCCTCGGCACCGATTACGTTGACCTATATCAGATTCACCGCTGGGATTATAATACGCCCATTGAGGAAACACTTGAAGCTTTGCACGACGTGGTGAAAGCAGGCAAAGCGCGCTACATCGGTGCCTCTTCCATGTTTTCGTGGCAGTTTGCACAGGCGCTGTATTTGGCCGATCTGCACGGCTGGACGCGGTTTGTGAGTATGCAGCCCCACTACAATCTAGTATATCGGGAAGAGGAGCGCGAAATGCTGCCACTGTGCCAGGATCAGAAGATTGGGGTCATTCCGTGGTCGCCGCTGGCGCGGGGGCTGCTCACGGGTAAGCGCACCAAGGCGCGCAACGAAACCGAGCGCGCCCGCACTGATATTTTCGGTCAGGCGCTGTACTCCCGCGACGATGACTTCGACGTGGCGGCCCGCGTGATGGAAGTGGCCGAAGCCCGCGGTCTGCCCAATGCGCAGGTAGCGCTGGCCTGGATGCTGTCGAAGCCCGTTATTACGGCGCCCATTATCGGGGCTAGCAAAACCGGCCACCTCGAGGATGCTGTAGCCGCTCTGGATGTACAGCTTTCCGAGGATGAGATTACCCGTCTGGAGGAGCTGTATTTACCGCATCCGGTGCTGGGTTTTGCCTAAATAGGCCGCTACATACCTGTATTTCTAGCTATGAAAACCTTTCTCTTATTGCTCTTGCTGAGCCTGGCTGCCTGCGCGCCTGAGCAGGTAAAAAGCATCACTCAGCAACCGGGCGTCGATTTTACAGTTTACAAAACTTACAACTTTATGGATGTGAGCGCCCGTAATGAGGCTGCTTTTGAGGGTCCCGGTACGGGCATCGAAAACCTGAAGCAAGCCGTGAGTCGCGAGATGTCACGGCGCGGCTATCAGCAGTCCGATGCGCCGGACTTGTGGGTTAATATCGGCGTAGTGACTCAGGACAAAAAGCAAACCCGCCAAACCACTATTCGTGAGGCGCCTTATTATATCGGGCAGCGCAACTACCGCTGGCAAAGTCAGGATGTGGTAGTGGGCACCTACGAGGAAGGCACCGCCACCGTGGAAGTGGTGGATGCCGCCCGCAACGAGCTTATCTGGGAAGGCTCGGTAGCCAGCATTCTGACGCCCGACCCCGGCAAACTTACCAGACGCATCAACGACGCCATCACGTCGTTGTTTGATAAATACCCAGTTCCGCCCCAAGGCTAATTCAGTTAGCTACTTCCAAAAAAGCCCTCCAATGCAATGATTGGGGGGCTTTTTTGGAAGTAATGCAGCAGCTAGCGAAGAATTGAACCATCGGTACGTTTCTTCTCGTCCTACCTTTGCCGGATGTACACGCTTGATCAACTGCGCGCCGGAAAGCTGACCGGCACCAAACGCCTCGATTTGTCTGAAGGCCTGACTGAGTTTCCCACTGAGATTTTTGACCTAGCCGACACGCTCGAAATCCTCAATCTTTCGGGCAATAAGTTGTCGAGCTTGCCTGACGACTTAGGGCGACTAAACAAGCTTCGTATTCTGTTTTGCTCAGATAATCAGTTTACCAGCGTGCCCGAGGTGTTGGGGCAATGCCCACAGCTGAGCATGGTTGGGTTTAAGGCAAACCAGATTCAGACCTTACCGGCGGCGGCGCTTACACCTGCCTTACGCTGGCTTATCCTCACCGATAACCAGCTGACCAATTTGCCCACCGAACTGGGCAACTGCCAGTACCTGCAGAAGCTCATGCTGGCCGGCAACCAGCTTACGGAGCTGCCTGAGAGCATGGCCACGTGCACTCGGCTGGAACTAGTGCGCATTGCGGCCAATCGGTTTGCGGCATTGCCCCAGTGGCTTTTGTCCTTGCCGCGGCTGTCGTGGCTGGCATACGCGGGCAATCCTTTCAGCGAGGAAGCTGAAGTGGCGGCCGTGGCTCAGCACCCTATTGCCACCATCGATTGGAATGCGCTGACGCTAGAGCACCAGCTGGGCGAAGGTGCATCGGGGGTTATTTATCAGGGGCAATGGCAACGCAAAAATGCTTCTCCGCAGGCCGTGGCCGTGAAGCTGTTTAAAGGCGCCGTGACCAGCGACGGGCTGCCGCGTAGCGAAATGGCCGCTTGCATCAGTGCGGGCGCTCACCCCAATATGGTAGCGGTGGGGGGCAAAATTGGCGGTCATCCTAAGGGTACTGAAGGCTTGGTGTTGGAATTGATTGACCCCGACTTCCGAAACCTTGCCGGCCCGCCCAGCTTCGTATCGTGCACCCGCGACGTTTACACAGATGGCACAACATTTAGTATAGAAGCCGTCGTGCAGATTGCGCACGGCATTGCGGCTGCCGCTGAGCATCTGCACGAGCGCGGCATCATGCACGGCGACTTATACGCCCACAATATTCTGACTACGGAAGCCGGCGCCAGCCTGCTCAGCGACTTCGGCGCCGCATGCTTTTTCGATCCCGAGAACGTAGCAACTGCCTACGCCTTGCAGCGCCTGGAAGTGCGTGCTTTCGGATGCTTGCTGGAGGAGCTAGTAGAACGCTGCCAGGGCTCTTTGACCTTAACTAATACTATTCTGGATACGCTAGAGGACCTCCAGCAGCGGTGCGCGCTACCCGATGCGCCGACGCGGCCCTTATTCGCGGAAATCCGGCAGACGCTGGCGGATTTACAGTAGGTCACGCAGCCGCGCCAAATACAAAAAAGCCCCCCAAACCGACATCTGGGGGGCTTTTTACAAGGAGAAAATTAACCTAACTTTTCTTCTTGCTGGGGGCCTTTTTCTCAGGTGCTTTGCTGGCTTTGGCATCTTTCACCGGGAAGCCACGCTCGCGCATCAGGGCTTCCGTTTTTGGGTCGCGGCCACGGAAGGAACGGTAAGCTTCGGCAGGATCCACGGTGTTGCCCACAGAGAAAATCTGCTGAGTAAGACGCTTGCCCACGGCTTTGTCGTAAGGGCCGCCGGCCTCGGTGAAGGCGCCATACGCATCGGCCGCAATTACCACCGACCAGAGGTAGCTGTAATAGCCAGCCGAATAGCCGTCAGACGAGAAAACGTGCGAGAACTGCGGTGTGCGATGGCGCATTACGATTTCGCTTGGCATGCCCAGCTGTGCCAGGGTTTCGCGCTCAAACTTATCGGGGTCAATCTTCTGATCACCAGCCAAATGTAGCTTCATATCAATGAGGGCACTTGCCAGAAATTCGGTAGTCTCGAAGCCCTGATTAAATGTCGCAGCCTTTTCAATGCGATCAACCAAGGCTTGCGGAATCGGCTTGCCAGTCTGATAATGCACAGCGAAGCGCTGGAGCACCTGCGGCGTAGAAAGCCAGTTTTCCAATACCTGCGACGGGAACTCTACATAGTCGCGCACTACACTCGTACCCGATAGAGTAGGGTAAGTCACGTTGGAAGAAAGACCATGCAACGCATGACCAAACTCGTGGAAAAGGGTCGTAGCATCGGTCCAGGAAATCAGAGTTGGCGCACCGTCTTTGCCCTTCACGAAGTTGGAGTTGTTCGAAACGATAGTAGTGACTGGCTTGCCATCCATGCGCTCCTGCTTACGATAGGCGTTCATCCAAGCGCCGGAACGCTTGCCGGGGCGTGCATACGGGTCAAAGTACCAAAGGCCTACCGGCTTGCCGGACGTCTTATCTTTCACTTCCCACACCTTCACATCGGGGTGGTACACGGGCACGTTGGTGACGGGGCTAAAAGTGAAGTTGAACAGCTCGCCAGCCACCCAAAACATGCCTTCGCGCATCTTGTCGAGCTGCAAATACTGCTTTACCTCGTTTTGGTCGAGGTCGTAGCGGTCTTTGCGCACTTTCTCGGCATAGTAGCGGTAGTCCCAAGGCTCAATCTTGAAGGTAGCACCTTCCTTTTTGGCCAAAGCCTGCATGTCGGCCACTTCCTCTTTCACGCGCGCTACGGCCGGGGTCCACACTTCTTCCATCAATGCCATCGCCTTTTCGGGCGTTTTGGCCATGGTATTATCGAGGCGTAGGTGGGCGTGGGTTTTGTAGCCTAATAGCTTAGCCCGCTCAGCGCGCAGCTGCAAAATCTGGGTAATCAGAGCGTTATTGTCGTGAGCACCGCCATTGTCGCCGCGGCTGTAGAACATGCGCCAGGCCTTTTCGCGCAGCTTGCGCTGATCGGAATAGGTAAGGAAAGGGTCGATGGAAGAGCGTGTGTTGGTAATCACGCCAGCGGCCGACAGCTTGCGGTCAGCGGCAGCTTTGGCCGCATCTTCGCGCAGAGAAGCTGACAAACCACCAAGGTCGGCGGGCGTTTTCAGCACCAATACAGAGTCGGTTTCATCAGCCAATACATTCTGGCTGAAGCGGGTGAAATGACCGGCCAACTCCTGGTTAATAGCCGACAAGCGCGTCTTCGCTTTCGCATCGAGCTTAGCACCGGCGCGCACGAAGTTGTTATAATAAACAAACGCTAGGCGCTGCTGCTCGGGCGTCAGCTTCTTTTTGTCGGGCGAGTTATATACCGCCTCAATGCGGCGGAAAAGCGGTTCGTTCTGGGTGATCTGGTCGGAGAAGGCGGCCATCTTGGGGGCCATTTCTCGCTGCACCAACTGCACTTCCGGGTTGCTCATGGTCCCGGTCCAAACGCCGTACACGGTCTGCACTTGGTCTAGGGCTTGGCCGGCGCGTTCTAAAGCGGCAATCGTATTCTCGAAGTTAGGAGCCTGTGAGTTGCCGGCAATTGCCTGAATTTCTTTCAGGTTTTCGGCCATAGCAGCCTCCAGAGCCGGTTTGAACTGAGATACCTCCACCTTGTCGAAGGCTGGTACGCCACCGTAAGGACCAGCCCAAGGGGCTAATAAGGCGTTATTGTCGGGGCGAGTGGCCGTGGCTGTAAAAGTGGGGGGCGTTGTTTGAGCGTGGCTGGGATTTGGGTTCACAGAGGCAGCAAAACTGAAGGTGAAAAGGGTGTTTGCCAGTAAAAGCCTACCAGGAGAAAAAAGCGGTTTGGGCATAAGTTGGGAGGTAGTTGATAAGTCAGTTTGAGCCTGAAAGGTAAGAAGGAACGCTTCGGTTCCTTTTAGCTCGCCGCAGTTTGCTTACGCTTGCAAGCGGCCTTCCTATGTATGTTAGCCCGGCGTAGAGACGCGTATTCGCGTCTCAGTCGTTGCTGAGGTTGTTTAGTTAGTGCATCACCAGTCGTTCAACGATTAGACGCGAATACGCGTCTCTACCGCAGGATATGCCTTTCGAGAAATATTTTTCTCACTGCCTGTAACCTTGGCCAAATCGCGCAGTTACCAACGCCGCATACGGTCGCTGCTCTTACCGCCCATATCATTTGAAAAAAAAATTTCATCCGGCTGTAACGTTTCGACTTCGTTCTGGTAATCGCCTCATTCAATACCCTGACTCTCGTTTTTAGTACCCTGCTAGCTTATCATCTATACAGCAAATTTCTGCTAGAAGCAGACTCTTTTAGTAGCTGATTCCGGCCGCGACAACCGGCCCTCAACCTTTCTGTTTCAACCGCTCTTCGCGCCGCTTTTTGCGGCAGCCAGTCATTGTTGTGCCCAAATTTTTGGCTCTAGGAAACCTGCACTTCGCCTTTCGTCGCTCCGCTTTATACTTCAAAATTAACCGCGCTATGTCTTTCAATTTTACGCTGCGTTTTTGCCTTCTGCTGGCTGGTTTAGTGGCTGGGGGGCATTTTGCGGTAGCCCAGTCGCCCGCAGCTGCGCCCACGGCCTCCGCCACGGCGGCTCCCAAGCGCCAGCTTCAGGCCCTGCGCATCACGGAGCCCATCAAGCTTGATGGCGAGCTTAACGAGACCATGTGGCAGCAGGCGACTGTAGCCACCGATTTTATTCAGCAGCGGCCCAACCCCGGCGTACCGGAAAAGCAGAAAACCGAAGTGCGCATACTTTATGATGACGCCAACCTCTACATCGGCGCCATCATGCACGACATTAGCCCCGACTCCATTCTGCGCGAAATGACCCAGCGCGACCAGTTTGGCAATACCGATCTGTTTTCGATTTTTCTGGATACCTATAATGATAAACTCAACGGCTACAACTTCACCGTAACAACCTCCGGCGTACAGCTGGATGCGCGCTACTCTCCGGCCAGCGGCGAAGACTGGAACTGGAACGCCGTGTGGGACGCCCAAACCAGCCAGCGCGGCACCGACTGGATAGCTGAGATGCGCATTCCGTATTCGGCCATTCGCTTCAGCAAGGCGGCCGAGCAGCTCTGGGGGCTGAATTTTGCCCGCCAGCGCAAGCGCGACAACGCGCAGTTCTTCTGGAATGAAGTGAAGCCTGAAGTAGACGGGTTTGTGAACCAGTGGGGCGAGCTGCGCGGCATCCAAAACGTGGAACCGCCGCTGCGCCTGTCGCTCACGCCCTACGTATCGGCCTACGTGAACCACAACCTGCTGAACGCCGATGGCACGCGCCGCACAACTACCAGCTTTAACGGCGGGGCCGACCTAAAATGGGGCATCAACGAAAGCTTCACGCTGGACGCCACGCTGGTTCCCGACTTTGGGCAGGTCCAGAGCGACAACCAAGTGCTCAACCTTTCACCTTTCGAGGTTCAGTTCAACGAAAACCGGCCGTTTTTTACCGAAGGCACCGAGCTGTTTAACAAAGGCAACTTATTCTATTCCAGACGGGTAGGCGCTACGCCCATCGGCTTTTATAATGTAGCCGCGGGCGACAATGAGAAGATCGTGCGCAACCCCTCCGAAACGCGTCTGCTGAACGCTACCAAAGTGTCGGGCCGGACCAGCAAAGGCTTGGGAATTGGGTTGTTCAACGCCTTATCCAACGACGTGTACGCCACCATCCGCAACACCGAAACGGGGGAGGAGCGCGAGGTACAAACCCAGCCGTTCAGCAACTACAATATTGCCGTGCTCGACCAAAGCCTGAAGAACAATTCCTACGTGAGCCTGATTAACACCAACGTCACGCGCTGGGGAAAAACCTACGATGCCAACGTGACTGGAGGGCTTTTTCGCTTCGCTGATAAGAAGAATGCTTATGCATTCGATGGTAGCGTAGTGTACTCGCGGCGGCGCGGCACCACCTTCGGTTCCGACGACCAAGTTAGTGACCAGGATGGCTACAAGTACCGGGTGGGCGTGGGCAAAATCAGCGGCAAATTCACTTGGGGCCTGAACCATGGTATCGAGTCGGATACCTACAATCCGAACGATCTGGGCATCCTGTTTGGCAACAACAAAATCACGCAATCTCTGGACCTGGGCTACTGGAAGTACAAGCCTTTTTGGAAGGTGAATAACTTCTACCTGTTTGGGCAGGCCCGCCACACGCTGTTGTATAAGCCTACGCGCTATCAAAGCACGAGCTTTTACCTGGGCGCGAACACCACGTTCACCAAGAACTTTCTGCAAGTGGGCTTCGACTTCAACGTGGACCCCCGCAACCACGACTATTTTGAGCCCCGCGTGTTTCCCTTGGGCGAGTATTATGTGCGCGTGCCCGGCAGCACCAGTCTGATAGTGTTCTTCAATTCGGATACGCGTAAGAAGTTTGCCCTGGGCATGAACGCCGGCAACAGCACCTACGCCCTCGACAACCGCCTCGCCCGCGACCGGCGGGTAAGCTACCGGTTCGGCGCTTACCCCCGCTACCGCGTGAACGACCACCTCACCTTTCGCTACAGCCTCGATTGGAGCTTTGATGGCAACCAGATTGGCTACGTAAATGGCGGTATGTCGCGCGATGAGCCTATGGATGAGGCGTTTATAGGACAGGTTATCCTAGGCCGCCGCGATGTGGCCACGGTTTCCAACGTGGTGTCGGTGGCCTACACGTTCACCAACCGCATGTCGTTTACGCTGCGCACGCGCCACTACACCAGCAACGTGCGCTACGCCGACTTCTCGGTGCTGCGGCCCGGCGGCGGTGAGCAACTCGTGGACTACCGCCGCAACCGCGACAATACTTACAACGCCTTCAATGTGGATGCCGTGTACTCGTGGTGGTTTGCGCCCGGCTCCCAGATCAGCGTAGTGTGGAAAAACGCGGGCACGTCGTTTCTGCAGGCCAACGAAGCCACGCCGCTCTACTTCGATAACCTGAGCAATACCATCAACACGCCGCACAATAACTCCGTCTCCGTCAAGATTTTATATTACCTCGATTACCTGGCATTCAGGAAAAATAAGTAGCTGCTTCACGAAGCCAAAAAAGCCCCCCAGCGCCGCTATCTACAGTTGATAGCGGCATTGGGGGGCTTTTTTGTACTGACATTCAGGTAGAACTAATGCACTCGCAGCCGGCAACTGCCGTACAAGCTACTGCCAGCTCCCAAATTAGATTCTTGCTTTATGACACCATCTTTTTTAGAAGAATTTCTGCGCAATCCTGCCGTGGTGGGCTCCATGGTGCCTAGCTCCCGCGAGCTGACCGAGAAAGTAATGGCGCCTATCGATTTTGCTAGCGCCCGCTGTATAGTGGAGTATGGCCCCGGTACGGGCGTTTTTACTGATATTCTTATTCAGCGCCGCCAAGCCGAAACGGCCATCGTATTGGTTGAAGTAAACCGGCGCTTCAGCAAGATGCTCAAGGAGCGTTATTCGGGCCAGCCCAATGTGCACGTTATACACGGCTCAGCCGACAAAACCGGCGAGTATTTAAAAAACTGGGTTTGGATAACGTAGAGTATGTGGTTTGCGGCTTACCATTTTCCTCGCTGCCACGCCGCATGGGCTGGCGCATAATGCAACAGACGCAGCAGGTGTTATTGCCTGATGGCAAGCTTGTTCTGTTTCAATATTCTCTGCAAAACAAACGGCTATTCGAGCGCTTCTTCCGCCTGCTCGACGACACGTATGTGCTCCTAAATATTCCGCCTGCCCACGTCTTGGTATATACTCCCGAAGACAACGTTACTGCTGACGCAAAAGCAACGGGAGCGGCGCAGAATAATTCAGCTAAAGTGCCTGCCTAGACGAAAATGGGGTGTAGCTACTTACTATGAGAGCGGCAAAATACACCGACTTATATATGCTTACTTTTGATACTGCTTAACGCTTGCCTTTAACGCTCTTTTCCGCTTGTATGAGTTTGTTAACCGTTTCAGGAATTACACTGCGAGAAAAAGAGAAGCATATTCTAAAAGATGTCAGCTTTACGCAGCAAAAATTACAGAAAATTGCCCTAGCTGGCGAAACCGGCGCCGGCAAAAGCACCCTTCTTCAAACCATCGCCGGCCTGGTGCAGCCTGATGCTGGTGAAGTATGGTTTGATGGTCGAAAAGCCAAGGGTCCGGCCGAACAATTGATGCCCGGAAATCCGGGAATTTCCTACCTGTCGCAGCAGTTTGAGCTGCCCAAATTTTTGCGGGTAGAGCAGGTGCTAAAATACGCCAATAAGCTATCGGAAACGGAAGCCCAGACGCTATTTGAGGTGTGTCGAATTGACCATTTGGGCGAGCGTCGCACCGACCAGTTATCGGGTGGCGAAAGGCAGCGAATTGCATTGGCAAAACTGCTGCTTTCTTCACCCAAATTACTCCTGCTGGATGAGCCATTTTCCAACCTGGATATGGTGCATAAAAACATCCTGAAATCAGTGATTCAGGATATCGGCGAAAATCTGCAAATTACCTGCATACTCATCTCCCACGATCCTCTGGATACGCTTTCGTGGGCCGACGAGATAGTGGTGATGCATGGGGGAAAAATAGTGCAAAAAGGCACCCCAGCGCAGATTTATAACCAGCCAGTCAATGAATATGTGGCGGGTCTTTTTGGAACCTATAACTTAATAACAAGCGCCGCTCAGGCGAAAGCTATTTCAGCGGTAGCCGGGGTGAAATGGAAGTGTAAAACGATGCTGATTCGGCCTGAAAATTTCAGCTTAAAATCAGTCAATACAGGTGGCCTTTCGGGTGAGGTGCAAAAAGTGCGTTTCTTCGGTTCGTATTCCGAAATTGACGTTCAATTCGCTGGTAGTATCATTAAGGTTCGCACCAATGTTGGCAGTGCTGCCCCCGGCGATACAGTTGGCCTTTCACTGACCGATGACGCCGTCTGGTATCCGGAGCATTGAAGGTTAAAATTCAAGCCCAAAGCAGCCGCATAATCGGTATAAACGAGATGGCTTATTTGTAGTGCTGTGCGTCAATATTTACCTGTTGATTATGGTTTGAAATAATGTCTCTTTTCCAGCCCATCAAGTGAGAACGATACACTTCGTATGGTGCATACCGGCACTTCTGACAATTGCTGCTTCCGCCACGGCCCAAACAACGCCTAAGGTGTTGGATACTTACCGTAATAAAGCAGTAGTAGTGAGCAAACCAACGCTTGTCAGCACACCGCTTGGCGCTAAAGCACCGAATGGGTTTCTGGGGCGCACCTCCGCCTTTCGCAACCGGGAAATGTCGGTGATGGTAACGCTAACCCGCCCGCTTTCCGCGGCAGAAACGCTACGCTATACCGAAACCAAATCGTCGGTGCAGGTAATCTGCGCGACTGTAACCGTATATGATGCCAACGGTACGCTTATGGCAATGGGCGAAAAGTGTACTTTGGTGCCCGTCGAAAAGAAGTAGATTAATTTACAGTTCGCTAGCTACTAGAATAATAAAGCCCGTAATCAGCGCCGGATTCAGACCTGATGTATAACACCAAAGGCCCCAGCTATTGCTGGGGCCTTTGGTGTTGAATGCCAAAAGTCGTGGCCGAACCAGTTGCTTTCTTAAGCAAACTACATCCTTTATGCGCTCTTGCGGGGAAGCTTCTTTAGGTAGCTGAGAATGGCTTTGCGGAAGGCTTCAGGCTGCTCTACAAAGGGTACGTGGCCGGTTTGAAGCTGCGCTATTTGCTGATTGGGAAAGCGGAACATCTTGTAATGATCCGGCCCAACGCAATAATCCTTGGCGCCGGTGATAATCAGCACGGGCGCTTTAATTTGGGGAGTAAGGGCGGTGAAATCCTTGCGGTAATCGGGGAGGCTGAAGCCGTAGCCGCCAAACTCGCCCGTGCCGGGGTTGCCCTTATCGGCCTCGGTAACTTTTTGGTGGCCGGCCTCGGTCTGATACTGAAGCTTGAACCAAATGTTTTGCTCACTCAGATGGGGCATGAGCATACCGAAACGCTCATCCAGGGGCTTGCTCTCGTCGAGGTAAGGCGCTTTATCGGGCAAGCTCACGAAGTTCAAACCATTTGTGAGTGTGCTTTTCATGGCTTCATGAAGGCTGAGCGTGCTATTCACGAGCACTAGGCCGCGCACGTGCTGGGGGTAGCGCGCGGCGTATTCCGTGGCGATGGTGCCACCAAAGGAGTGCGCCATTACCACCCAGGTGTCGAGACCCAGCTGCTGGCGCAACTCCTCCATGTCCAGCACCATGCGGTCGAGGGAGTAGTTCTTGTTTGGGTCGTTGGCGGAGCGGCCACTGCCGCGCTGGTCGTACCAGATCATCTGCAGCTTATCCTCCAGACTAGGACCTGCCAGTGCTTCCGGCATGCCGCTCCAGGCGCCCGGTCCGCCGTGCACAAACACGCAGGGAATGCCTTGTCCCGAGATTTTGGTGTAGAGCTTTAAGCCGTCGCTGGTGGTAATAGTGGGGGTGCCATTGGTGAGCGGAGTAGAACGGCCGCCAGCGAGTAAGAACGTGGGCAGCAATAGCGTCCAAAGTAAAAGTGCATAGGTGTAGCCATGGCGGGAGGAGCGGGCCATACAAGAAAGGTGGGTTAGGGAGAGAAAAGGAGTGGCAAAAACGAGTTGCGCGGCTACTGCCTGCTCACAGCGAAATCAGCTGGCAGAGCAGGGCCGCGAGATGCAGCTAACCAGTCATGAAAAGTAGCTGGGGGGCAAATCAGCCCACAAAAATAAAAAAAGCTACATAATTTAATACGCTTCCGAATACCTGGCCGCAAGGGGAAATTGTGCGCACTTACCAACAGGTTCACATCACCAAAAAAGCCCCCCAGCGCCTGTAATCCTTGATCTGGCGCCCGGCACGACGGAAAGGAATTGCGCTAAACAGGCTACGACCCAACCAGTGGAGAATGGTTGGGTCGTAGCCCGTCAATTGAACTTCCGAAATGTGCTTCTAATACGTCTCCGGGTGGAAGGTGAGTACCGGCGCTTTGGCTTGCACAGCTACGCTTTCGGCCGTGCTGCCGCCGTGCAGGAAGTGCCAGAGGCCCGTGCGGCCGTGGGAGAGCATCACCACTAAGTCGGCGTGCGACTGCTCGGCGTAGCGCGGCACCCCAATGCTTACCTGGGGGGCATTTACTACGTCGGGCTCATAGTTGAGAATGTGGTGACGGTCGGCGAAGGCATGAATACGGTCGATGGCGTTGGAGTAATCCTCCGCGCGGGTCACTACGTCGAGCAGGTGCAGAGTGGCTTCGGGGAAGGCGGCGCACACCTGCCGCAAGCTCTTCACGGCGCGGTCGGCTTCCTGCGAGAAATCGGAAGCGAAAACGATGGAGCGCACCTCGAAATGCGGCGCCGGCAGCTTCACCGTAAGCACCGGGCAAGGCGCAAGCCGTACCAGCCGCTCAGCGTGCGAATCCATCTCAAATAGATGCAGAAACGCTGGCGCGTGAATCTGGGCCCCAATAACTACCAAGTCGATGTGCTGCTCGCGGATAACTTCCAGAATGGCCTCGTCTACATTGCCCGTCGCTACTTGGTCGTGCACCGTTACGTCCGGAGCAATGCGGGCCATTTCGGCAATCAGCTGGCGCATGCGGTGTTTGGTACGCTGCAGCAGTTCCACCATAAATACGCCGTGCAGCGATGCTCCGCTCGATACGCCGCCAGTGGTTACCATACCACTACCAGCCGAAGCATCTACTACGTGCAATAACGTGATCTGCCCATGCGTGCGGTGGGCCAACTGCATAGCCACCTCGAAGGCGTTGTGCGCTTCGGGGGAAAAGTCCGTAGGTACAAGGATATTTTGCATGACAGTAAGGGGGAAAAGTGTGGTATACAAACGCTGCACGCGCCGGTGACGCTGGTGTAATAATTTACATATTATACTTCAATAAAACAATATTAGAGCTCAACTTTATACTCTGCCCATTTACTTCCTCTACTATCGCAACTGGTTGGTAGTGAAATACAAACGGTTGATTTCTTCTCAAAAGAAAAGGATCTTGCCAGTTGCCCCAGGCTAGCCATTCTAGCAGCGGCAAAAGCAGATGGGGGCGACGAATAATGGTAGTCAGGTATCGGCTTGCGGGTACGGCCACGATGGAGGGCTTTTTTATTGAGTTCACCTCCCACGCAGTAGCAAAAGAAGCCCCAGCTGCGGTGGCAGCTGGGGCTTCTTTTGCTACTGATAAAGCGTGGCTCTTTACTCGGTTGAAAGCTGCATTTTAATAACTACACACTCCACAGTTGCAACCCCAGCCAGCCATACGTTCCCAACACCGTAGCAACTAAGCCCAGCGCGCCGTAGGTGAGCAGCAGGTACCAGGCTACCACACGACTGCGAAACAGGCGGAAGCGGCGTACCGTCAAAATTAGGCCCCAGAGCGTGAGCACGGTGAAGGCCAGCGGTGCCACAAAGAGCAGCACACTTTGGATGCTTACGCGCCCGGCCGCCGCCACATTGCCCCCCAGGCTGCCCAGGGCAAACCCAAGTGTTATCAGTGCCACCGTGGCTAGCAGCGGCAGCAGGCGCGGCAGCAGCTGTATGCGCGGCAGCTGTTTGCGCAAAGCATAAATCAGCCAGATCAGCCCTGCCACGCTGGATGTGGTAGCCAGCAGGATACTAAGCCAGAACAACGTAGGTGGCAGCCACCACCAGATGCCTGCTTTGAGCGCGTAGCCTTGGGGTGATATCAGCACCAACTCCCCGTCGTGGTCTTTTGTTAGGGCCACGCTCGGCAGGGTTTGGCCACTGAGCCGGAAAGAAAGCGGGCCGGTAGCCATCAGTGTATCGGGGTCGCTGAAGAGGGGCTGGAGCGTGAGCAGCTGCCCGCGTCGCTCTAACGAAATGCCCCCCAGTAGGTGAGTGCTGAAGCCGGTTAGCGCGTTGCGGGGCGCAGCGCTCTGATAATGGCCCAGGTAGGGCGCAATGGCTGCTGTATCAAGAGCCAGCACGGGCGCGGTAGGCGGCGTGGGTTGGTCGCGCAGCAGAAAATCACGCACCAAGGTACTGATGGAAGTGAGTGGTTTCGAGCCATTGTTTGATAAAGCATAACCCAGGCCCAGCTCCCGGTTGTAGGCAAACATGGAGATGAAACCCTCGATGCCCCCATTATGCCCGCGAAACGGGGCTTTGCCTTTTTTGTTGATGATGGTGCTGGCAAGGCCGTAGCCGGTTTGCAGGCCGACGCGGGCTTCGAGGGTGCTATGCACGGTTTCCATTTCGCGCAGACTGGCAGGCTGGAGCAAGGCCGTGCCGCTAGGGGTGCGGAAGTCGCGAAGAAAGAACTGTACCCACTGAGCCATATCGGTGGCGGAAGCACTCATGGAGCCCGCCGGACCTGCATAAATGGGTAAGAGGGGCACGGGTTGGTAGCCGCCGTCGTCGTAAACATAGCCACGGGCCAGCTTCGGATCCGACTCTTGACGCAGGGCCGCAGTGGCATCAGGCATACCCAGGGGGCGCAGCACGTTTTTGGCGAGGTAGTGCTCATACGGTTCTCCGCTCAGCTTTTCGAGCAGATATCCGGCCACCAGATAGCCTGGATTGGAGTACGACATTCGCTCGCCGGGCCGCCACCGGCAACGCAGCTCCTTACGAAAAATCTGGACTGCCGCCGCGCCGCGTGGGTCGGTGGGGGTGGTGTTATAGACGTGGTTAATCTGCATGTCGTCGAAGCCGGCGGTATGCTCCAGCACATGCACCACGCGCACCGGATCGGTCGCTTCCCAGGGGTTATCGATGGGTACCTCGGGGGCAATTTTGCGCACCTCGTCGTTGAGGCTCAGCTTGCCTTGCTCCACCAGCTGTAGCAGCCCTACTACAATAAAAGGTTTGGTAACAGAACCCACCCGAAATAGGGTGTGGGGCGTCACAGGGGTTTTATGCTCCACATTAGTCAAGCCTAGCCCGCCCGCAAACAGCACTGAGTCGCGGGTAACCATAGTGAGTAGCAACCCCGGAATATGCTCCCGCCGCATGATGCGCTCGATGGAATCTGTAAGCTGGGGAATGGTCGTTATTGGCTGGGGTCGGCGCTGGGCCTGAGCGCTGAAACATGGCGTTAACAGCGCCAGGAATAGAAGAAGTCTTTTCACGATAAGCGCAGGAAGTAGATAGGTATATGCGCTGGAAGATAGAGCTTTTACTATTTAGATAAGCAGGACAAGTAGATAAGGCAATAGCAACTTGCGAATCAGTAACATCTCGCTGGGGGCTTTTTTTGGAAAGTATGCTTTTACAATGAGGTAGTATCCATAGTCAAACAGACAGATTGGATTCAAACTAGTAAGCTGTCATGCAGAGCGCAGCGAAGCATCTCGCGCGCTTCGTTGCAATGGTAGTTCAACCAAACACGCGAGATGCTTCGCTGCGCTCTGCATGACGTTCTAGTGATTGAGTTAGTACTCTTGCATCAGCCCGCGAGATACTTCGTCACTGCTGGAGGCGTAAAATGCTCTGCATGACTGGCGATTTTGGAAGACGGGCGACGGACCTTAGGCTCGGAAAATGCCCTCTACGGCCGCAGAAGCCGTAGCGTAGTATCCAGAGGCTGGGTGAGGAGTAGCTGCCGGGACTGCTGGCGCAGGGTTTCCTGCTGCTCGCGCTGTTCGACTTTTTTGAATAAGCGCACCTTATAGGGGCTTTTAGCAGCAGCGCGACGCAGGTTAATGTATGTAGGGCGGCCCCGGGCACTACGAATCAGGCGACCTTGCTCAATGCGCTCTACGCGCTTCTGGTTGTTGCCAAAAAGCACCTGCAACGGATTGAGGCTCACGTATAAGTTGGCCCGCCCATCTAGGTGGTAGTAGCCGCTGACTTCCAGGTTGCTCAGGTTGCTATTCAGGCGCAGGCTGGGAATCAGGATGCGGCCATCATGCAGCAAAAGCTGGGTGCTGACGGGCTCAAAAAATAGGTGGCTGGTGCGCTCCGTTTTCATGAATTTCAGTGCCTCCGTGAAAAAATCAACGTTCAGCAGCTCCAGATTGCGAATATCCGTTTTGAGGTAACCCAAGGTGGTAGCGAATACGGGCAGGAAAGTAGAGTCGAGGTCGGTGTGAATGTCGGCGGAGCAGCGCAGGGTACCGCGCACATTATGGCCGTCGAGCAGATTGATGTTCATGTCTGTGAGCGTAGTAAAAAGCTCAGGGAGAGCGATATCTTCCAATTGCGTTTGGACGTGCAGGGGATGATGGTTCTGCCCGGCATTGGTGAGCATACGTCCACGCAGCTTAATGCGGCCCTGCAAGGCATTCAGGGAGCATTCCTCCAGCACTGCTTCGCCCTCTCGCAGCCGCGAGACCAGTTGGAAGTCCGTGCCACGCACCGCTGTGTACTGCACTTTGTCGGCCTGTACCCGCACCACGGCACTCAAAATACCACTGGAAAGCAGCGACTTGTCGCGGGCAGTGCCGTTGCCATTCACGGCCGGTTTCTTCCTGCGATTTCCATTTTGGGCGGACTGGGGGGCATTTTCTTCCTTCACGTCCAGGCCGGCCAGCATTTGCAGAAGCTGCTGCACATCGAGGGTGGCGTAGCGCAGATCAAGGGTAGCATTGGCGGCCTGTACGCGGGTGCCTTCTACCTGCACGGTAGCCGTGGCCTTGCCAATACCGCCCCGCGTAGTGGCGAAGTTGAGGTAGGGCATCCGCAGCGAATTGCCCGTCTTTTCTAAGCGTAGCCGCAGATCCTTAATGTTTTCACCCGCCGAGAGCTGCATAGCATCGATCGAGCAGGTAACATGCCCGTTGGCGGCCAGTAGCAGCTCCCGCAGGGCCGGACTCGCGGGCTCCTTGGCTGAGCGCTGGGGTGGACGGGCCGTATGCCGAAGCAGGTTTTGGTAGTTGAGCTGATCGTAGTTTACTGCCAGCTCGAAGCGGATGGGAGCCACTTGCTGACTTGTATCGGAAGGCCAGGACGCGCGCCCGCTCACATTTGCCCCCCACACCTGGCCACGAATATTATTGAGGAGTACGCGGTGGCCATCGTGGCGCACGGTCACGGCCAGGTGGTTGACGGTATCGGCGGGCAGGAAAAGCCGGTCGCAGCGCAACCCCACATTCAGGCGCAACCCCGGCGGAAACATGCTCATATCCAGCTTCCCCGACTTAGCGGCTGGGGGCGGTACGGTGCGCGCGGAACCGGCCGCAACCGGCCGCAAGAGCTCACGCACGCGGTCCAGGCGCACTTCATCGACGGCAAAATTGCCGGTAATCTCGGTGGTCGGGTGTCGCTTGGTCAGGTAATCCAGCAGGTGCGTAGTAGTAGCGGTGGCCCGAAAACGCATGCCGTCCAGCACCCCCGTAGCATTGGTAAGGTGCCAGCGACTATCCTGTAACCCCACCTGCACGTTTACGCCCGAGAAATTTGCCCCCCGGTCGAGCAGCACGAAGGATGCGTCGCGCAAGGTCACCGCGCCCCGCACCGACAGGCTATCCAGATAAACCGGGGTATCACGATCCGACTGCGGCGGCAGTGGCCCTTGCAGCTTTAGATCGAGCTCGGCCGTGCCGCGCCGCGCCTGCAACAGCTCCGGGACTACCACCGCTGCTAGCTCAGGTAGCTCGGTGCGCCCAATTACCTGCCCGTTCAGATACGGGCGGGTAAAGTCGCGAATGGAAAGGGCCACATCGAGCCAGCCCGGCGCGGTATGGATGCGGCAGTGGTGGAGGGTGAGAGTAGTGGATTTGAGATTATGACCCGGGCCATTGTCGTAGGTCCCGGTGAGGTCCCAGTTTTTGATGTGGCGGGTGGTGTCGGGCCAGGTAAGCTGAGCGTTGCGCAGGGCAAAGCGAAGGATATTGCGCGGACGGATGGTGGGCCCGCTCAGCCCCCGAATAGTATAGCGAATATAGGCCTTGCTGGGACTGGTGGCTCCTTTTACAATCGGCCGCAAGCTCAGCGGCAGCGCTAGTCGCAGCACATCGGGCAGCGGCTGGGTGCCTACGAACCGGAAGTTGAGCTGGGTGCCCGGCTGACCGGGGTTGACGGCATGCGTGCCGCTAATCTGCACGGTATCACCATTGAGCGTAGCGCGGGTCCGATAGATATAGCCCTGGCGCTCCCGGAATTTGTAGCGGTAATTTACCCAGGCCTGCATGGGTTCGCGCTGAAATAAAGGCTCCGTGGTGGAGCCTAGGCGCTCAAGCTCGCCGTCGAGGCTGCCATTTACCCGCAGTATGCCCTGTTGCATGTAGGCTTTCAGTCGAGCCTGACGCACTTGTGCCGCAAACAGGCCGCCGGTAAAGTCGTTGCGGGTTATGATGCGGAAGTTATTGATGACTAAAGCATCCAGCTTCAGATTCATCCTGGGTGCCTTGCCCGGCCCGGCGCGGCGCTTGCCCTTGCGCCCCACGCTCCAGCTGCGTCCCAGCGAATCGACCCGCTCCTGCAGCAGGGCATCATTAATCACCAAACGCGTGACATGCACCTGACCCCGCAGCAGCTCGCGCAACGACAGGCGCATGTCGGTCCGGGCGATGCTCAACACCGTCATCGGCTGTTGGTAAGCGGTATCGGTGAGGCGCAAACGAAGCAGGGAAGCCGTAAGGTGCGGAAAGTCGCGCCAGGGCGAAATCTGGACTTCAAACGGCGCCAACACTAGGGCTGAGTTCTGCCGGTGCTGCTCGCGTACCCATTGCGCCACGCGTCGCTGCCCGATTCCGGTGCCCACCAATGCGGCCACCAGCCCCAGCGCAAGTATTACCAGCAAGAATAAGACAACCAGTAAGCGCCGAAGCCAGCTCCATTTCATAAATATGACCGCTCCAGTTGCAGCTACACGCCTAATTACGAGTAATTATGGCGTGTCGTCGAGTTAAGGTTGTTTGGGGTAGGGGTGAAGCGCAGGTAAGATAGATAGTCCTTTCCTAAGAACCTCAACCTTTACCAGGCAGATGAGGGTTTGAATCAGCAAGTTATTTTATCTAAACTCTCGTATTCGGCCTTACTTATTGCTTGCTGATCCGCTTTTTATGTCTCCAACCAAAACGACTACTCATCCCGCTAAGGTGCAGTATCCCTCAGTGCCGCCTGGCCTGAAGCTGCTGCGGCTGAAGTTTCGGGTACTGTCGGCAGTATCCTCCGAATGGGCTTTTAAGGCTGCTTGGGAGGTGTTTACCACCCCGCGTCGGCTACCACTAAAGGCATGGGAGGCGAAGGCTCTGGCCCATGCTACCCAGTATTGGGCTCAGGCGGAAAGCAGCCGGGTAGCCTACTATGAGTGGAACCCGGGCGGCAGCCGCACGGTGCTGCTGGTGCACGGCTGGGAGCACCGGGCCAGCTTCTGGGGTCATATGGCGGAGGGCTTAATCGAGGCTGGTTTTCGAGTAGTGGCCGTGGACGGACCAGCGCATGGCCAGTCGGAAGGGAAGCGGGCTACACTGGTGAGCTTTGCGGGAGCCGTGCAAGCCGTAGCTGATATTATAGGGCAGGTGCACGCGGTAGTTGCGCACTCTTTTGGAGCCGCATGCACGGCGGGCGTGCCGGTGCGGTTCAATCAAGCCGCTGGGGGGCAATTGCCTCGGCTTGTCCTGATGAGCGTGCCCAGCAGCACCCGCAATGTAGCCGCCCGCTTCGCCGAGTTGCTGCATTTGCCCCCCAGCGTAGTCCAGCGCATGGGGCGCTTCATTGAGGAGCAATACGGCCGCAGCGCCGAGAGTTTCAGCCTGCTTGAAGGCGGTCGTCACTTGCCCGTGCATCTCGCCCTGCTCCTCCACGACCACCTCGACCCCAATGTTCCCTTCGCCGAAGCCAAAGAAATAGTCCGTCACTGGCCCGCCTTGGAGTTTCGGCCTACTACTGGCTTGGGCCACAACCGCATCATGCGCGATCCCAACGTGATAAAGCAAGTAGTGGATTTTATTGCTTGATAGGTGCTAGGAAATAACACGTGCTCGAATTGGCAACTTAAACTGATTGCTCACAAAGGAACTACAGTTTTAAGCTGAACAATACATAGCGTGTTGGACTTGACTAACTATATTAGGTTACTCACTTCCATTTACCTCTAACACCCCAAACGCATGGTCAACGTAGGACTGTTGGTGCGGCTCGAAGCCAAGCCCGGAAAAGAACAAGCAGTAGCCGATTTTTTGCGCAGTGGGCTGCCGCTCGTGCAAGACGAGCCCGAAACCATCAACTGGTATGGCATCCAGCTAGGGCCATCTACTTTCGGTATTTTCGACACTTTCCCCGACGATGCTGGTCGCAAAGCCCACCTTGGCGGCAAAGTAGCCGAAGCTCTCATGGCTAATGCTGGGGAATTGTTGACCACTGACCCGGTCATCGAAATGGTTGATATTCTCGCCTCTAAGTAACTCCTGATAGTAATTCAGGTTGATCAGTAAGTAGAAAAAGCCCCCAGACGTCATTTTTAATGTCTGGGGGGCTTTTCTGGCCGTCATGCAGAGCACAGCGAAGCATCTCGCTCGCGCCATTAAATTAGTAATCCAGCGTCAGCACACGAGATGCTTCGCTGTGCTCTGCATGACGGCTGTTTAGTTACGAAGTTCCTTCAGTAGTTTAAGCTTCTTAAACCGTTTCCTGGCCTTCAGCTGCTAGTCCACGCAGCACTTCGCGCAAGCCGTCGGGCTCTTGAATCAAGCGAGCTACGTGCTGCACGTACTCAGCTTCGGCGCGTAAGTAGCGCTTGAGTTGGCGCAATTCGGCTTCTTGTTTTTTACCTGTGCCGCTAAGCACTTTAGACGGCCCGTATTTCAACTCGTTCAATTGCTGCTTTAGCTCGATTTGCTGCTGACGCAGAGCCTGAGTGTAGCGCGTAAGAACGTCGTCATCGGCGTGGTCGGTGGGGGCAGATTCGGACAGAAGCTGAAGCAGCGTGTAGAGGTCGTTGGCCTCGTAGGCTTCCGTAATGCGCTGCATGAGGGCGGTTTTGTGTTGCTGCGCGTCGGGATTGCGCTCTAAGTCGGGGTGATGAGTGCGGGCGAGCTGGCGGTAGAGCGTTTTTGTATTGGATAACAGTCGTTGCTCCTCTTCACGTGCAGCTTTTTCGGCGGCCTCCTGTGCTTTCTGCGCTTTGGATTTGCGTCGGGCGCGGGCTTGCTCCGCCGCTTGCTCATGTGGGGGCAGCGAAGAATCGAAGCTGGCGTTGGCTTCTGCGGAATCTGAGGCAGTACTTTGCGCCCTGCCTGACTGGCTCTGGGGGGCATATTTTAGTAATATATCCGCCGCATCTTCTCCAAACCGTTCCTGCAAAGCGCGTGCATTCCCAACGATTACCCCCGTAATCTGCTGTTCCTCGGCCCGACTGAAAAAGTGAATCAATAAAGCGTTTTCCAACGGTGCAAACAACGTCTGCCGCGCCTCTACCACCGCCCGCGCCGCTGGCCCTACCTGTTGCCAATAGCGACGCCGGGCTTCGGCTCGCTCGGCCTGCAAGTCACGTAGGCGCTGGCGCAAGCCCTCTACCTGCTGCACTGCCTCCCGAAACGCCTGTTGGGCTGGGTTGATAGCCGTATCCGTTGCCGGGATGGGTAAGGAGGTAGCGGCCGGAACGTCGAAAGAAGTGGTGTTTGCCATGGGCCAGCAAAGATAAGACGTAACCCTAAGAGAGTATTTGACGCAGTTCGTTGTCTCAGCTACTGCGCTATCTTATCACTCCACACTTCATACGCCACCCGAAACGTATTACAATGGGCATCCACGATGTCGCCGATACGTTCGGAATATCCGCCGCCCATGCTCACGGCCACCGGCAGATTGTTGTCCCGACAAAGCCCCAACACGAACTCATCCCGCTGGCGGCAGCCCTCCTTGGTGAGCGTCAGTTTACCCAGCTTATCAGTAGCCAATACATCCACGCCAGCCTGAAAAAACACGAAATCAGGCTTCACTTCGGCTAGCAGGCGAGGCAACGTGGCGGTAAGCTGGTCCAAATATTCCGCATCAGAAGTGCCCAGCGCCAACTCCAAATCCAGATCCGACTTCTCCTTACGAAGCGGATAATTAGCCCCCGCGTGCATAGAAAAGGTGAACACCCGCGGCTCCTGCTGAAAAATGCTGGCCGTACCGTCGCCCTGATGCACATCCAGATCGACGACTAACACTTGCTTAGCTAACTTATAATGCAGCAAATGCGCCGCAGCAATGGCAATATCATTGAGCACGCAAAAACCCTCACCCCGGTCGGCGAAGGCATGGTGGGTGCCGCCAGCCAAGTTCAGCGCCACGCCGTCAGTCAGGGCCCGCCGCGCCGATTGCAAGGTGCCGGCGCTGCTGCTCAAAGAACGGCGTACTAGCTGCTCACTCTGGGGTAAACCTAGCCGCCGTATTTCGGCAGGGGAGAGGCGCTGGTCGCGTACTTTGTGCCAATACTCTTGGGTGTGCACGCGCAGTATATCCTCCTCAGCGCAGAGGCCAGGGTCGTAAAAGTCAGTTTGGGGAGCAATTCCCTGCCACAGTAGCTGCGCCCGAATCAGCTCGTACTTGGCAATCGGAAACCGATGACTGGGGGGCAAATCCAGGGTATAGCGTTCGGAAGTAGCGAGGCAGGGCATGAGGTAAAGACGCAAATAGAATGAACCCGAGAACATACGTACACAGCGCAACAAGAGTGCTCGGCTCTTTAATAACAACCTTAATCCAGTGATTTAAGCTATGATTGTAAAAAAAATATTTAGTTAAATAGAATTAAAAATATGCTCAATAATGATTTAAATAAGGTTTTATAAAAGAAATGATTGATGTCAATAAAATTTATTTTAAAAATATATGCATTGCCTATTGCATGAATAAAATCAACCCTGCATATTTGTTCCATCAACTACACAACGCCATGCTACGCTGCACCAATTTTATTTCCAAGCAAGACGCCCAGGAGCCACGGATCTCCAGCGCGGTTCGGTACAGCTAAGTAGCAGCAGATTCCCCTCTTATACTTCCGCAACCCGAACCTAAACAGTTCGGGTTGTTTGTTTTACAACAGTTTACATCCGTACGGTCATGCGTTATCAACGCCCCACCTTCCTGCATACCTCCCTGACTAAACGGTCAAAGAACCGTTTCCAAGATTGGTGCGACCGGGCTTTTTCCCTGGATACGTTACGTAGATAAACCTTGCGTAACCCTTCTATGAAAAAAGCTCGGCTCCGAAAGCCGAGCTTTTTTCATGCTTAGTAAACTGAAAAATAAATCAATTTTCAGCGTGGAATAGGTGCGTCTATTTGTGAAATAAAATAAATAATAAACTGATTTTGGTTTTAGTCTTATTATAAAAAATTGGATAGTTATTTTATAACACACCGCGGTAATAAACACCTCACTCCTACACCTCCACGATTATGCGCTTCAACCTTACTCTCCCCCGCAACAAAAGCGTACGTAACCACGAGGGTGCCGCGGCCTTCGCTCTTACTCCACAATTGGAGCTGTACGCCGCCGTAGCCACGGCCGCCCTTAGCGACCAGTTCTACGAAACCGCCGATACGCGCTTGCTTCGCTTGCGCGAGTTGGTGGCCCGTAACGACCCCGCGTTTGTGGCCCGTTTGGCAGTGTATGCCCGCGAGCAGCTGTATTTGCGCACCGTGCCGTTGGTGCTCACCGTGGAGCTGGCCCGCCTGCACCGCGGCGACAATCTGGTAAGCCGTTTGGTGGCCCGGGTGGTGCAACGTGCCGATGAAATCACGGAGCTGCTGGCCTTCTATGCCCAAGCCAATGAGCGCGACGGGGTGAAAACCCTCAACCGCCTCTCCAAGCAGCTGCAGAAAGGATTAGCCTTAGCCTTCAACCGTTTCGACGGCTACCAGCTAGCCAAGTACAACCGCGCCGGTCGGGTGCGCCTCCGCGACGCCTTGTTTCTAGTGCACCCCACGCCCCGAAACGCAGCGCAGCAAGTCTTGTTCGATCAGCTCGTGCAGGGTACGCTGCCTACGCCTTACACCTGGGAAACCGAGTTGTCGGCCCTCGGGCAGCAGCACTTTGCTTCGGCCGCGGAGCGTAAGGCGGCATTCCGATTGGCTTGGGAAACGTTGATTGGGAGCGGCAAGCTGGGCTACATGGCCTTGCTCCGCAACCTGCGCAACATCCTCGAAGCCGACGTGTCGGCGGAGGCGGTGGAGCAGGTGTGTGCCCGCCTCACCGACCGGTTTGCGGTGGCGCGCTCCAAGCAGTTGCCTTTCCGCTTCCTAGCCGCCTACCGCGAGGTGCTGACCGTACAGTCGGGCTACGTGGCGATGGTGCTTGAAGCCCTAGAAACGGCCATTGCCGAAAGCGCGGTCAACTTGCGCGGCTTCGACGCCGGCACCCGCGTACTCGTGGCCTGCGACGTGTCGGGTTCGATGCAGCAACCCGTGTCGGCGCGCAGCAAAGTGCTGCTCTACGATGTGGGCCTGGTGCTCGGCATGTTGTTGCAGAGCCGTTGCAGCCACGTAACCACCGGCATGTTCGGTGATACGTGGAAGCGCATCAGCTTGCCCCGCGGCCGAGTGTTGCAAAACGTGCAGGAGTTCTACCGCCGCGAAGGCGAGGTAGGCTACAGCACCAACGGTCACTTGGTCGTCCGCGACTTGGTGCAGCGCCGCGAAGTGGTAGATAAGGTGATGCTTTTCACCGACGCCCAACTCTGGAACAGCACCGGCGACGGTAACACGCTGGCCCGAGCTTGGAGCGACTACCGCCGTACCATAGCGCCCAACGCCCGTCTGTACTTGTTCGACTTGGCCGGCCACGGCACCACGCCGCTGGAAGTGCGAGAGGGTCACGACGTTGCCCTGATTGCGGGTTGGTCGGATAAACTGTTCGACGTGCTGCAAGCCCTGGAAAACGACGAGTCGGCCTTGGCTGAAATAGAGAAAATTGATTTGTAAACCTGGCCGTCATACAGAGCATTCCGCACATCAAGCGGAGCCGAAGCATCTCGCGTGCTGATGTTTGAGTAGTAACTGTCATGCTGAGCCTGTCGAAGCATCTCTACCGCTTCGTTGAGTTTACCATTGTGGTAGAGATGCTTCGACAGGCTCAGCATGACACACAAAACATAAATTAAAACCCAACAGTCGGGGGCCTAAATGCACAGCCAAACGGGCTGGGCCTGCTCCCGACTACTTGGCAACCTACAGGCAAGGTGCCGTAGATAGGCGTTACTTCGCTGGTTAGTCAGGCGGCCTTTGGGCTACCTGTTAGGGTTCGAATCCCGCTGGGGGGCTTTTTGCCGCCCAGACACGCCTACCGCTGTTGCCCTTGCTGCTGGGTTTGGTTGATATATCCCGCCGGGTGTCGTCGGGTAGCGTTCCTTCGGGCCGCGGGTTCGACTCCTGCCTTTCGCTTACCGATCCAGGCGGCGAAAGTAGCTCAGTTGGTAGAGCAGAATGGCTTCGGCCGCGCTTCTCATTTTTTACCCCGGTTGGGTTGTAATGGAAAGTACTTCATCGGGTGCCGTAGCCTAGCCTTACTTCGATTTCGATTCGCCGGGTCGGGGGTTCGATTCCCTCTCGTCAGCCTCCGGGCTGGCGGTAGCTCAGTTGGTTAGAGCAGGACAGTTGGCTGGGCGCCTTGTTGCCCCAATGAGTTATTATTTCTGCTACCCAAGTGCCGTAGGAAGGCGCTACTTCGGTGAGATTCACTTGTGAATCAGCGGGTTCAAACCCCGCAACTTGTGGCTTCGGTCGCAAGAGACACGTTGGCAAAAGCGTGTCGGCAACGCCTGCCGTTCGTTGCCTTGGGTAGCAGCTTGTTTTCCTGATAGGTGCCGTAGTGCAGCCTTACTTCGCTATAACGCTAAGGTCGGAGGTTCGAGTCCTTCCTGCCTTCGGGCAGTAGCTCAGTTGAGAGCATAGCATAGTGGCTGCACGCCTTGTTGCCCCAGCAGGAGCCGAGCCGGAGAAGGTGTCGTCGGGTAGTATTCCTTCGTTCTGAAAATACGCAAGCGGACTACCCAGCTTTTTCACCCGTTTCCGTGCCTCGGCAAATTTATCAGAACGTCAAGCTCCCCTCATCAGATGAGGAGGGGACGCCGTGCCGCAGGCGCGGCTGGGGTGGTTGAAGTCATTGTTTAGTTGAACGATACCGGCGTCTGCATAACCGCCTTTCAAACAACATCAGCAACGAGGTCAACCACCCCGGCTTTGGCTTCGCCAAACCATCTCCTCCTCATCTGAGGCGAAGAGGTAGTCGTTCACATTGCTTCATTTCTTCTCGACAAAAACCTACTCATGGCCCAACAATTACGTGGCAACGACCTCTGGCAGCTTGGCTTCCCCGAGGGTCGAGCCATCGGCCTTGCGCTGGCTCAATTGCAGCGCAAGCATCTCAAGAGACTTTCTCTACCCAATCAGCTCACGCTCTTACAGCAAATTCTGACTACTCCCATGGACTTTGTTACGCACCTCGATTGGAGCCACGTGGCAGCTGCGTTGCTCCCGCCACCTTCGCGTCATATCGAATTGGTGGCGCGCAAACCCTATGCCCTCTACGGGGCCGAACACATTGAAGCCGGCGCCCTGCACCAGATGGACACGGCCATGAAATTGCCCGTCACGGTAGCGGGTGCCCTCATGCCCGACGCCCACCACGGCTACGGCTTGCCCATTGGCGGCGTACTGGCCACCGACAACGACGTAATTCCCTACGCCGTGGGCGTGGACATCGGCTGCCGCATGGCCTTGTCGGTGTATAATTTGCCCCCCAAGCACCTCACCCAGCGGGTACAGGAACTGCAAAAGCTGCTTCTGGACAACACGCGTTTCGGCAACCGAACTGGCTTTCAGCACGGCCGCAAAATGGGCCACGAGGTGCTGGATCGGGACGAATTTCGCGACATTCCCTTCCTGCGCAACAAGCAGGCAACGGCCGCCGAGCAAATCGGTACGTCGGGTTCCGGCAACCACTTCGTCGAATTCGGCATCGTGGACATCACGGAGCCGACGAACGGGATGGGCGTTCCGGTAGGCCAGTATGTGGGCTTGTTGTCGCACTCTGGCTCGCGGGGCCTGGGCGCGGGGGTGGCCAACCACTACACCAAGCTAGCCATGGAAAACTGCCAGCTGCCCTCTGAAGCCAAGCACCTCGCCTGGCTTTCCCTCGACGGGGAATTGGGCCAGGAGTACTGGGCGGCCATGAACCTGGCGGGCGCGTATGCGTCGGCCTGCCACGAGCACATTCACCAGCGGATGGCGAAAGCCTTGGGCGAGCGGCCTTTGGCGAAAGTGGAAAACCACCACAACTTTGCCTGGCGCGAGACGCTAGCCGACGGCCGGGAGGTAATTGTGCACCGCAAGGGCGCCACGCCGGCCGGCAAAGGCGTGCTCGGCGTGATTCCCGGCTCGATGACGGCTCCGGGCTTTATCGTGCGCGGTCGGGGCGTGGCCGATTCCTTGGGGTCGGCTTCGCACGGGGCGGGCCGCCTCATGTCGCGCACGCGGGCCAAGCAGGAGCTAAGCGAGTCGGCGGTGCGCCAGTACCTCACCGACCACGGGGTAGTGCTGCAAGGCGGCGGCCTCGACGAAGCGCCCATGGCCTACAAGGACATCCACGCCGTGATGCAAAGCCAGCAAGAGCTAGTGGACGTGCTCGGCTCCTTCACCCCGAAAATCGTGCGCATGGACGGTGCGTAGAGGATGGAAAAAGCCCCCCAGAAGTTTTCTGGGGGGCTTTTTTTGTGATAGAAGGTCATGCAGGATACGTAGCTTATTAATCCGGGCACGAAGCATCTCATTCGCTTCATCTGTCATCCTGAGGCACGAAGGGCCTTTTCACGTGTGAACAAATCATTCATCTGGCATAAGGTCCTTCGTGCCTCAGGATGACAACGACTATTGGGGCCATTGCTCTGGGAATGTACTCGCTACACTCAGCACGCGAGATGCTTCACTGCGTTCTGCATGACGTTCTTACGAACACAAAACCTATTATATCAACCTCGCCAAACGAAGCTCAACCATAACCTATAACCACCGATCAGCGCTACAACCGGGAACAACCCAACTTCCGCCATCATGGCTAAAGCAACGAACAAACTCCACAGCAAAGACCTGCGCCAAATCGGCTTTACCAACGACCAGCACATAAGCCTCGCCCTCGATATCCTCGACCAACGTGAGCTACGCCGACTTGATAAAGGCAGCGCGCAAGCCTTGCTACAGGAAATAAAAAATGACCCGTTCAAGTACTTACGCGACGAAAACTGGCGGCCCCTCGCTGAGGAGCTCGTGCCCCAGCCGTCGCGCGATGTGGCCCTCAATCCCGAAATCAAAGACTATCGCCGCTATGGCGAGGCTTTTATTGAAGATGGCGCCCGCAAGCAGATGGACACCGCTATGCAGTTGCCCGTCACCATTGACGGAGCGCTAATGCCCGATGCTCACCAGGGCTACGGCCTGCCTATCGGTGGCGTGTTGGCGGTCGACAATGCGGTGATTCCCTACGGAGTGGGCATGGACATTGGCTGCCGGATGGCGCTGTCTATCTTCGACATGCCGGCCAGCTACCTGAACAAGCACAGCCAGGATTTGCGCAAGTTGCTGCTGGAGCACACCAAGTTTGGTAACAAAGAAGTATTCAAAAAGCCTTTCACCGACGACCCCATTTTCGAGCGGCCGGAGTTTCGCGAAATCGGCGTGGTGCGACAGAAGCGCGATTCAGCAATTTCTCAGATTGGCAGCTCCGGCTCGGGCAACCACTTTGTGGAGTTTGGGCTCGTAGATATTACCGATCCGAATAATGAAATGGGCGTGCCCATTGGGCAGTATGTCGGCTTACTATCGCACTCTGGCTCGCGGGGATTAGGTGCAGCGGTAGCGCAGCACTTTACGAAGGTAGCCATGGAAAAATGCCCCCTACCGTCCCAGGCGCGGCATTTGGCCTGGCTGTCGCTAGATTCGCAAGAAGGGCAGGAGTACTGGCGGGCCATGAACTTGGCCGGTGACTATGCCTCGGCCTGCCACCACGATATTCACCGTCGCCTCAGCAAGGCCTTGGGTAATAAACCGCTGGCCCAAGTAGAGAATCACCACAACTTTGCTTGGAAGGAAAAGCTGCCTGATGGCCGTGAAGCCATTGTGCACCGTAAGGGTGCCACGCCGGCTGGCAAAGGCGTGCTCGGCGTGATTCCTGGTTCTATGACGGCTCCTGGCTTCATCGTGCGGGGTCGGGGTGAAAGGGACTCGCTCCAGTCGGCATCACACGGGGCCGGACGTCGCCTCAGCCGCACTCAAGCAAAAGCACAAGTAGGAGAGGGCGATATGCGCCGCCAACTGCGCGACCACGGCGTAGAACTCATCGGCGGTGGCCTCGACGAAGCGCCTGCCGCCTACAAAGACATTCACCAAGTAATGGCTCACCAGCGCGATTTGGTAGATGTGTTGGGCACGTTCACACCTAAAGTTGTACGTATGGATGCGGGTGGAGGTAGAGGAAAAGGACGAGGGGAGTAGCTGGGGGGCTTTTTGTAAAGTGTTTTTGGTCATGCTTGATCTGGCGTCCGCTGGTCGAACCATCTCTACTGAGTGCTGATCAATAATATTGCAACGAAGCAACTACGCCCACAAGGACCTGTTCAAGGAAGCCACCGGCACACCGCCAGCAAGTGGCCGCTGAAGCAGGCTTTTCTCATTCGCCACTTCCGCCACGGTACTGAAGCCTGCTTCAGCGGCCACTTGCTGGCGGTGTGCCAGGAAGATTTATGTCACCTCGACGTTTGGTTCCGCCCTGAAAATCAGGCTCGTTTTATTTGTGCACCCGCTTAACTGGTTTGAACTATACTGCGCTACTTGAGTTAACTAGCTTCCTCTCAATCTTTATAACAAAGAAAATTAAACTGCCTGCCGCAACCGAGACCAACAGATTCTCCATTGGTAAAGGCACCAACTTGAAAAAGCGCTCCATAAAAGGTACATAAATGACCATAAGCTGGAGTACAACAGTGGAAATGATGACCAAGACCATCAATGGGTTGGTTTTGATAGAGAAAGCCGAGTGGGCCGAGGAACGCAGGGCGAGCGCCTGGAAAACCTGGGCAAACCCTACCGTGGCAAAAATCATCGTTTGCCAAGTTAGGTCCTCTGGGTTCGCGGGGTTGTAGTAATATAAAGCCAGCCCCAGCGAAACGGCGGCTATCGTTACTCCAACTATCCCTAAAGGGAGTATATCTCTCTTTCCCAGTGCCCCTTTGTGCGGGCTCCTGGGGGGCCTTCTCATCGTGTCCGCCTCCGCAGGTTCCGTTCCCAAGCCAAGCCCCAGCAAGCCGTCGGTCAACAGATTCAGCCATAACAGTTGCAGCGGCTGCAGGGCGATGATCATCCCAAAAAACGGCGCTCCCAGCATGATCAGGACTTTTCCGATGTTGCCTGCAAGGGAAAACCGGATGAACCGGAGTAAGTTGTCAAAAATTACCCGTCCTTCCTCCACGGCGGCCACGATGGTGGCGAAGTTGTCGTCCAGCAGCACCATGTCGGCTGCTTCCTTAGCTACGTCAGTTCCGGTGATGCCCATGGCCACCCCAATGTCTGCTTTCTGCAGGGCCGGGGAGTCGTTCACCCCATCTCCCGTCATGGCTACCACTTCTCCTCTTTTCTGGAGGGCACTCACAATTCTTAGCTTGTCCTCCGGAGATACCCGTGCGTAGACCGCGGTTTTTTCTGCCAGCGCCACGAGCTCGTCCTCATCCGATTTTTGCAGCTTCTCCCCTGTAACGGCATCCGGATGATCCGTAAAACGCAGGGCCCTACCGATAGCGACCGCTGTCAGGGGATGGTCGCCGGTGATCATAATCGGCCGGATACCAGCCAATTTACAGTTTTCAACCGCTGCCTTTACTTCCTCACGAGGAGGATCAATCATGCCGACCAGGCCGATAAAGGTAAGCCCCTGCTCCATGGCCGCACCATCATTGACCGAATTCAGCAGGCGTAAGGCCAGACCCAGCACCCGGATGCCGTTTTGAGCCAGTTTTGTATTCGCCTCCAGGATCCTTTTCCTCCAGGCTGCATCAAGCGGCACCTGCTCCCCGTTCACCCATACCGCCTCAGCAACCATCAACAGGGAATCGGGAGCACCTTTGGCGCAGAGCAGGAATGACGTTTCGCTTAGGTCAGGAAAATAACCCGGCAGCGGCCTCATTACTTGATGAATGGTGGACATTCTCTTTCTGTCACTGTCAAAGGGTAGCTCGTCAACCCTTGGCAGGGTCTCACGCAGGTCTTCTTGATAGATGCCTCTTTTGGCTCCCGCCACCAACAAAGCTGTTTCTGTGGGATCCCCGATCACCTGCTCAGAACCAGCATCCCCTACTTTATGCAGGGAAGCATCGTTGCAAAGCACGGATATAGCGAGCGCCAAGTCGAGGGCTGATGCTGCCTGGCCACCTGTTTCCCTGTCAGTTCCTGGTTCAAACGAAACCGTCTGCCCCGGCAGGTCTACCACCATAACCGTCATCTTATTTTGGGTGAGGGTACCCGTCTTGTCAGAGCAAATCACGGTGACGGAGCCAAGAGTCTCCACAGCGGGAAGCTTCCGAATGAGGGCGTTTCGCCGCAGCATCCGTTGCCCGCCCAACGCCAAAGTGATAGTGACCACCGCGGGCAATCCCTCGGGAACCACGGCCACGGCCACACTGACAGCCGTCAGGAACATATCAGCGGCGGACTCCCCTAAAAGGACGCCCATCACCAAAATCAGGGCGGCAGCGCCCACCCCGAACAGGGCCAGCGTCTTGCCCAGCTTGTCCAGCTTTTCCTGTAGAGGTGTTTGACCTGCCTCAACGGTTCCCAGCAGGTTGGCTATCTTCCCTAATTCTGTTTCCATACCGGTGGCGACAGCGATTCCCACGCCTCTCCCGTAGGTGACCACCGTCCCTAGGTAAGCCATGTTGCGGCGGTCACCAATCGGCATATCCTTCTGCACCAGAGGGGCGGCGTCTTTCTCCACGGGCTCTGACTCTCCTGTCAGGGCTGCCTCTTGGACTTTCAGGCTGAAGGCATCCAGAACCCGGAGGTCGGCAGGCACCACATTGCCCGCCTCAAGCTCCACGACATCCCCCGGCACAATCTCCTTGGCTGGGATCTCCCGCACGGTTCCTTCTCTTCTCACCCTCACTGTGGGGATGATCATGCGGTTTAGGGCCGCCATGGCGCGCTCCGCCCGATACTCCTGGAAAAAGCCGAGCAAGCCAAAAAGAAGCACAATGGCCAATATAGCAACCGCCTCAGTGGTCTTGCCCAGAAAGAAGGAAAGCAGCGCCGCGACAAGCAGGATAAGCACCATAGTTTCTGCGAACTGCCGCAAAAGCATTTTAAAAGGGCTTTTCTGCCTCTTTTTAGCCAGCGCATTGGGGCCGTGCTGCGTCAGACGTATAGCAGCCTCCGCATCCGTGAGGCCTTTAGCCAATGAGCCGAGGTCGGATAAAACGTCTTCTCTGGGTTTTATGTGCCACTCGCTCATCCTGCTATACAAATGGGTCTTACTAAATATATTCACTTTTGAGGTGATCTAGTCAGGCCGGACAGAGTGGAGTAGTTAGAAATTAACTCTCGGGTATTGGTTTAAACGAGGATGATTTGACGATTATGCTCGTCTATACAGACAGAAGTTACGTATTTCAAACGCTATGTATGCTGATAGTTAATGGTTTGCATTGAACCTAATATTTTTATAGATCGACTGATAATCAGTTGGTTAGCCCTTCGCCTGAGTGGCTTGTAACAAGGGAGAACTATCTGGTATTTTAGCTCCTCCGTAGCAACCCCAACTGCCAAAAACGAGTACGGCTGAACTTGTCTTAGTGCGGTCAGCTTTGGCTACGAACACTAATAGACTCTACTAAACACCTACTACTATGGCTTCATCTTCTACCAAACGCTTAGCTAATCAAGTAGCGATAGTAACAGGCGCCAGTTCAGGTATTGGCACGGGGGTAGCCGTAGCCCTGGCCGAAGCGGGCGCAACCGTCGTGGTCAACTATCATAGTGATGCTGAAGAGGCTGAAAAGGTAGTGGCGCACATCAAAGAAAAGGGCGGAAAGGCTGTTGCCTTCAAAGCCGATGTGAGCAAGGAAAACCAAGTGCAGGAGATGTTTCGGCAGACCATTGAGCAGTTTGGGACGCTACATATTTTGGTAGCCAACTCCGGTATCCAGCAGGATGCAACGCTGGTAGATATGACCCTTGATCAATGGCAAAAGGTAATTGACGTGAACCTGACGGGCCAGTTTCTTTGCGCTCGGGAAGCGGCGCGTGAGTTTATCAAGCGCGGTGTGCAGCAGGACGTATCCAGGGCTGCCGGCAAGATTATCTGCATGAGCTCGGTGCATGAAACCATTCCGTGGGCGGGCCACGTAAACTACGCCGCATCGAAAGGCGGCCTGATGCTGCTTATGAAAAGCATGGCCCAGGAACTGGCACCGCACAAAATACGGGTGAACAGTATTGCACCGGGCGCCATCAAAACGCCCATCAACAACGAAGCCTGGGAAACGCCCGATGCGGCGCGCAAGCTGCTGGAGCTCATTCCGTATGGTCGTATCGGAGAGGTGGAGGATATTGGGCGCGTGGCCGCTTGGCTGGCCTCCGATGAAGCTGATTATGTCCATGGCACCACCCTATACGTAGATGGTGGCATGACCCTGTATCCGGGCTTTGCCGACAACGGGTAACAAGGCGAAATGCGGTAGCTGGTCGGGGCTGGAGCCAGACAATTGTAATAGCCCATCCCGACGAGAATAAGCCACCAAAGCTTGCGTTTTAGCCATGCCCAACACTACTTTTTAGCCGGGCAAACAGGTCCGTGCTACAACACACTTATGACGCAAGAACAAGTACGCTTAGCTGAGTCAAACGCTCAAAATACCGTCTGGAAGAAGTTTGGACCTTACCTCACCGAGCGGCAATGGGGCACCGTCCGTGAAGACTATAGCGCCAACGGTAATGCTTGGGAGTATATCACCCACGACCTGGCGCGTAGTTACGCTTACCGCTGGGGCGAAGAAGGCCTAGGGGGCATTTCTGACCACCGCCAGCGTCTGTGCTTCTCGGTGGCCCTTTGGAATGGGGCCGACGGCATCCTAAAAGAGCGCCTATTTGGGCTGACCAACGGCCAGGGCAACCACGGCGAGGACGTGAAGGAGTATTATTACTACCTCGATAGCACGCCCACGCACTCCTATATGAAGATGCTGTATAAGTATCCGCAGCAGGAGTTTCCGTACGTGAACCTAGTGGAGGAAAGTGCCAAGCGCACCCGCGATGAGCCCGAATACGAGCTGCACGATACCGGCATCTTCGAGGACAACCGCTATTTTGATGTGTACATCGAATATGCCAAGGCCGGAATCGATGATATTCTGATTCAGATAACGGTGCACAACCGGGGGGCAAAATTGGCCCCCATTATGGTGTTGCCGCAGGTGTGGTTTCGCAATACCTGGTCGTGGGGCCACGACTCCTACCGGCCACATCTGCGCACTCCTGAGCCCGGCATGGTGCAGATTGACCATAAGGAGATGGGCACCTATCAGCTTTATTGCGACCAGAATCCGCCCTTGCTTTTCTGTGATAATGACACAAACGGCGAACGACTTTACAACTTGCCGGCCGATGGCTTATTCTTTAAAGATGGCATCAACAATTATGTCATCAATGGCAAGCTAGACGCCATCAATCCCTCTCAAACCGGCACCAAAGCCGCCGCCCAATACACGCTGCACATCCCGCCGGGCGAATCGCGGTCGGTGCGACTGCGCCTGAGTCAGGCCACGCTGCATGCTCCATTCGCTGATTTTACCGAAATATTTGCCGCCCGTCAGCAGGAGGCCGATGAGTTTTATAACCGTGTTCAGGAGAAAGTAAAAGACCCTGATGCGCGCAATATTCAGCGGCAGGCCTTTGCTGGCATGCTCTGGAGCAAGCAGTTTTACTACTATGATATGGCCCAGTGGATCGATGGCGACCCGCTGATGCAAGCGCCACCGAATGAGCGGCGCACGGGCCGCAACAGCAACTGGCGCCACCTCTACAACGACGACATCATCTCGATGCCGGACAAGTGGGAGTACCCCTGGTATGCGGCCTGGGACCTCGCTTTTCACTGCATCCCGCTGGCCATGGTCGATGCGCAGTTTGCCAAGCACCAGCTACGCCTGCTCACCCGCGACTGGTACATGCACCCCAACGGCCAGCTGCCGGCCTACGAGTGGAACCTGAGCGACGTGAACCCGCCTGTTCACGCCTGGGCCACCTGGCGCGTGTATCAGATGGATAAAGAGCAAAATGGCGGTAAGGGCGATACCCACTTTCTTGAGTCGGTCTATCATAAGCTGACGCTCAACTTTACCTGGTGGGTAAACCACAAAGACAAAAGCAACCGCAACATCTTCGAGGGGGGCTTTTTGGGGCTGGATAATATTGGGGTCTTCGACCGCTCAGCCCCGCTGCCCACCGGCGGCACCATTGAGCAATCGGATGGTACAAGCTGGATGGCTATGTACGCGCTCAATCTCATGCGCATCGCACTGGAGCTGGCCCAGACAAACCCCGTGTATCAGGATATTGCGAGCAAATTCTTCGAGCACTTCCTCTACATCGTGGAGGCCATGACCCGGAGCGGCGACGGCGCATTCAACCTCTGGGACGAAGAGGACGAGTTTTACTACGACGTGCTCCATACGCCCGATAATACGCGCACCAAGCTCAAAGTGCGTTCTATTGTGGGTTTGATTCCCTTGTTTGCGGTAGAAGTGCTGGACGACGAGCTGCTAAAGGCTATGCCCGATTTTACGCGCCGTCTGCGCTGGATGCTCGACAATCGGCCCCAACTGGCGGAGCTCGTATCGCGGTGGTTGGAGCCAGGAAAAGGCGACCGGCATCTGCTGTCTTTGCTACGTAGTCATCGCCTTAAGTGCTTGCTCCGCCGCATGCTGGACGAAGCTGAATTCTTATCAGAATTTGGAGTGAGGGCTATGTCGCGCTATCATCTGAAGAATCCCTATGTGTTCCCCACACCCGAAGCCAACTTCATTGTTAGCTATGTGCCGGGGGAGGCAGAGTCCAGCATGTTTGGGGGTAACTCTAACTGGCGCGGACCTATCTGGTTTCCGATTAACTACCTGATTATTGAGTCGCTGGAGAAGTTTTATACCTACTACGGCGACTCGCTGAAAGTAGAATACCCAACGGGCTCCGGCGAGCTGCGCAACCTCCGCGATATTGCCGCCGCCTTGTCAGAGCGCCTGACCAAGCTCTTTCTGAAAGATAAAAACGGCCACCGACCTGCTTTCGGCCCCTCCGAGCTGCTGCAAACAGATCCTCATTTCAAAGACAATCTTCTCTTTCACGAGTATTTCCACGGCGACGACGGCCACGGCATGGGCGCCAACCACCAAACCGGCTGGACTGGACTGATTGTGCGCCTGTTGCAGCCACAGTCTTAAGACGTTCAGTGGTACTTACTGAATTGTAATTACTGGATTAACTCACCAACCGTCATGCAGAGGCGGAGCCGAAGCATCTCGCGTGCTGATGTTGGATTACTAATCCAACATCAGCACGCGAGATGCTTCGGCTCCGCCTCTGCATGACGGTTTATAGAGGTTTGTTATCAGATCAAGACATCAAGAAAGTGATTAACGACGATGTCAGACACCTGTTGAGCATTTTATTGCCTACTATTGAAACAGCATTCCTCCGTTTCACCTGCTTTATAAGATGCTCCGTTTTCGCGCCGCTGCCGCTTGCCTGGCTAGCCTTTTCCTGCTTGCTGCACCTTCGGCCCAGGCCCAGCAAAATGACCCCCAGGATTCCGTTTTTGTCCGCCAGAATTACCGCAAGCTCGACCGCCTCATTCCGATGCGCGATGGGGTGAAGCTGTACACAGTCATCTACGTGCCGATTGATGCGACGAAGAAAAATCGGTACCCGTTTCTGCTGGAGCGCACGCCTTATTCGGCCGCGCCATACGGCGAAACGAATTACCCCAAAACTGGCCCTGGCACAAGCCGGGCATTGTCGGAGGAAAAATACATTTTCGTGTATCAGGATGTGCGCGGGCGCTACAAAAGCGAGGGCCAGTTTGAGGAGGTGACGCCCAACGTACCTGGCAACAAAACCAAGCAAACTGACGAAAGCTCAGATACTTACGACACCATTGAGTGGCTGCTCAAGAACGTGCCCGGCAACAACGGCCGCGCCGGCATCACGGGCATTTCCTATCCCGGTTTCTACGCCACAGCCGCCCTGCCCGACGCGCATCCGGCCCTGAAAGCCGTGTCGCCGCAGGCCCCGGTGACGGATGAATTTATTGGCGACGACGCCCGCCACAACGGAGCTTTTTTTCTGCTTGATAACTTCTCATTCACCAATTATTTCGATGCGCCGCGCACCGAGCCGGTAGAGGAGTATAAGTCGTTTTTCCCTTTTAGGGCGAAGGATGTATACCAGTTTTTCCTCGACTTAGGCCCCCTCAAAAACGCCAATGCGCCGCAATATTTTAACAACAAAGCCAAGATCTGGAATGAGTATCAGGAACACGATACGTACGATGCCTACTGGCAGGCGCGCAACATCCGAACGGCGCTCAAAAATGTAAAGCCCGCGGTGCTGGTTGTGGGGGGCTTTTTTGACGCGGAAGATCTATTCGGCGCGCTCAATACCTACAAAGCTATTGAGCAGCAAAACCCCAAGAATAACAGCCGCTTGGTGATGGGCCCTTGGACGCACGGCGCATGGTCGCGGGCGGAATGGAGCCAGTTTGGTCCGCTGAGTTTTGGCAGCAATACAGCCAAGTATTTTCAGGAAGATATCGAGCTGAAGTTTTTCAACGCTTATCTCAAGGAAAAAGGCAAATTCACGCAGGCCGAAGCCACGATATTTAACACCGGTACGAATGAGTGGAAGACGTTTGAGCAGTGGCCACCGGCCTCTACCCAAGCCCAAACGCTGTTTTTTCAGCCCAATGGTGGGCTTGCTTTCTCGGCCGCTACCGCTTCGGAAAGCTTCGCGGAGTACGTGAGTGACCCCAGCAAGCCGGTGCCTTACACCGACGGTATTTTCGCTCGTCGCAACAACGAATACATGATCGAGGATCAGCGCTTTGCCGCCCGCCGACCTGATGTGCTGGTCTTCCAAACGACGCCGCTGACCGAAGACCTAACGCTGGCCGGACCGCTCACCGCTGACCTCTTCGTGACTACCACCGGCACCGACGCCGACTTTGTAGTCAAGCTCATCGACGTGCTCCCCGATACGGCCCGCAACCCCGAGCCCAATCCCAAAAACCTCCAGATGGCTGGCTATCAGCGCCTGGTGCGTGCTGAGGTAATCAGGGGGCGTTTTCGCAACAGCTTCGAGAAGCCAGAGCCGTTTCAGCCAGGTCAAGTGGCAGAAGTAAAGTACGAACTGCCCGGCGTGCTGCACACCTTCAAAAAAGGCCACCGCCTGATGGTGCAAGTGCAGAGCTCTTGGTTTCCGCTCGTCGACCGCAACCCGCAGACCTACGTGGATATTGACAAGGCTGAAGAGAAAGATTTTGTGAAGGCCACGCTACGCCTGTACCATGATGCCCAACACCCATCGGGCCTGAAGGTGATGAAGCAGTAGCCGCTAGGCCGGAGCTGAAATTGTCGGTTCCAACACGCGCACCACGTCGCCCACCCGAATTTGCCCCCCACGGATGATGCGAGCCGTGAGGCCGCCGTGGCCGCGCATGGCGTTGTAGCCGCCGGGCCCAAGCTCTTCTTCCATGCGTGAGCAAGGATGGCACTCGCCGGTTATTTCCAGAATCACCTCTTCGCCTAGCTGTATCTGCCGGTTTTTGAGCGCCAACAGATTCAGGCCGCTGATGGCCAAGTTACGCCGTAACCGGCCAGGCTCTACGGGGCCATCGAGCCCTAAAAAGCCCCCCACGGCCGCTAAGTGCTCATGCTGAATAAGCGTAACCTGACGTTTGCCGCCGGGCTTGGGCCGGGCGTGGTCGCCGCGCAGGTGCTTATCCGTCAGTACTTCTACTTCGGGCAGCGACACAAGTGGTTCGCGCCGCACCGGTCGGATGCCAATCCACTCGATGCGGCCGGTTTGAGGCAACGTGGACAGCAGTCGGGCAATGGTCGATTTATCGTCGCCGAAGAAAGGAAAAGGCATGTTATCAGAGGTAATGTGCTTGTGGGTAGGTGCAAAAGTAAGGTACAGTTATCATGCTAGGGAGGCGAGTCTTTCGCTCGCTGAAATGGGAGTAACGTTCAATCAATCATCCCGCAAAGTGCCCTCCAACGCTTGGCATGAATGCCGTTCTGACTAAACAGTTTAAGGTGATATATTTTATTATTGTAATAATTAATTTAATTATAGCCTTATTGTAAGAGCAGCTGACATATACGATCCGCGAATGAAGGCACAGCAATTACAACAAAACGTAGCCCAGATTCTTGCTCCGGCGGGCATACAGGTGAATGGTTCGCAGCCCTGGGATTTGCAAGTTCACAACGACCGGTTTTACCAGCGGGTGCTCAGCCAGGGTACGCTGGGGCTGGGCGAATCGTACATGGACGGTTGGTGGGACTGTGAGCAGATAGACGAGTTTATATTCCGGGCGCTGCGGGCTGATTTGTACAAAACAGCTCGGCTGGGTTGGAAAAGCATAGTAGAAGTGCTGCTTACGCAGATATTCAATCGCCAAGCAAAAGGCAAAGCCGCCCGCAACGCCCAGCATCACTACGATATCGGTAATAACCTGTACGAACTCATGCTGGACAAGCGTATGACCTACAGCTGCGGTTATTGGAAGAATGCTGGCAACCTCGATCAGGCCCAGGAAAACAAGCTGGATCTGATTTGCCGCAAATTATACCTAAAGCCCGGCCAACGGGTGCTCGATATTGGATGTGGCTGGGGCAGCTTCGCTAAGTTTGCCGCCGAACGCTACGGCGTAGAAGTAGTAGGCGTGACGGTAGCCCGCGAGCAGGTGAAGCTGGCGCAGGAACTGTGCAAAGGCCTACCCATCGAAATACGCTTGCAGGACTACCGCGACGTGCGTGAGAAATTTGACCACATAGTGTCAGTAGGGATGGCCGAGCACGTAGGTCACCGCAACTACCGCACGTACATGCGCACGGCCGCGAATTGCCTCAAGGACGATGGCCTGTTTCTGCTGCACACCATTGGCATGGCTTACTCCCGGACCTCCGCCGACCCGTTCACGAATAAGTATATTTTCCCCAATTGCCTTCTGCCTTCTATCAAGCAGCTTGGCGGAGCAATGGAGCACCTCTTCGTACTCGAAGATTGCCACAACTTCAGCGTGCACTACGACTATACGCTGCTGGCTTGGTTTAAGAATTTTGACCAGAGCTGGAGCCAATTGCAGCCTACCTACGGCGACCGGTTTTATCGGATGTGGAAGTATTATTTACTGTCCAGCGCCGCGTCTTTCCGGGCGCGTCACAACCAGCTCTGGCAAATGGTGCTTTCCAAGCGGGGCTTGCTGGGAGGCTATGAGTCGGTGCGGTAAGGCTAAAAACGATAGAAAAAGCCCCCCAGATGACTGCTATAAGCACAAAAAAACCGCTGGCAGTATTGCCAGCGGTTTTTTGTAAAAAAGATAATGCGGTTTACTAGCGCACCATCAGGCGCTTCGTTACTACGCCTTCAGGAGTAGAAAGCTGAAGCATGTACATGCCTTTCGCCACATTGGTGAGCGAGAGACGCTGCGTAGCGCCGTCGCGGGCGGAAAGCGTGCGGCTTAGTACCGACTGGCCTAAAGCATTAAGAAGCGTAGCCTGCACCGACTGCTTAAGCAAAGAGGCGGGCATATTGATGGACACCTCGCCAGTAGCTGGGTTTGGGTACACATCTACTTGCGCGCTAACTTTGGCCGAAGCCCTATTGCTGGATAGCACAGTGCCCGAAATCAGAGCTGATACGCCCGTTATAGGCATTCCAGCACCAACAACTTCTACTTCCGTTGCAGCGCCTGTTGATAAATTAACAGTGTACAGTCTGTCGCTATTAACAAGACTTCCCGTGCCCGTGCTGGCTACCAAGAAGGCCTTGTTCTGAGTAGCGGCAGGAGCAGATGGATCGAAGTAGATGTCGAAATCAACACCCTGAGCTGCGTTTACGGTGATACCGGAGCTTCCCACAGTCGCGAACGTACCAGTGTTAGGCGCGTCCTGCCGAACAAGCTGGTTATTGGCCGCATTGTAGTTGTATAGAATAGTAGTAGCAGGAGCAGTGCCAGGGCCGCTATTCGTGTAAGCTGCCGATGAGATGACCCCACCAGCTGGGTTCAAATCAGCGTCGTCGGTTTTTTCTCCATTGGTAGGGTTGAGGCGGTAGTTCTTGTTACTAGTGCTTACCACCCGAATCCGGTCAGCAGCAGGGTTAAAGTCAAATCCAACGCGGGCTGCTGCATCCCCAAGCTCTAAGCGCTGGGCAGTACCTACAGCCGTGAGAGCACCCGTGCCTGGGTTTACAGTGTAGAGTTGGGCGTTTGCAGTAGGCGCGGCAGCGGTGGCGTTATAACCAAGCGCGAATAGCTCACCGGTAGCTGGCCGGAAATCAAGTCCCACTAAGGCCTGACCAGCGGCTAAGTTGGTAACAGACGTTGAAGTGCGGATAACACGAGGAGTACTCGAGTCGAAAGAAATCAGATTGCTTCCCGTCAGTGCAAACATCAGTTGGCCCGTGAGTGCAGCTGGCGGCGACACAGGATCAACGGAGAACGTAGCGAACGTTAGATTATTAATAGGGAGGCCGGTGCCAATGACGCCTTTCGCTGTAGCTGCCCCCGAGCCGAGGTTAATTTCGTAAAGCTGTGTGCTTGTGCCAGTGCCAGGAGCGCCAGACATTAATACATAGTTTTCGCCCGTTCTGACGGAGTTAATATCCATGCTAACCCCAACTGCGGGGTTGAACGTAATCCCCGTGGCTGGCCCTGCGGAAGTAATTAAACCCGTATTAGGGGAAGTTTGAATGAAGAGTTGGCCAAGCACATCATCAAATATAAATAGCTCGGTGCTGCCCGTACCAATAAAGTTGTTGGTGTAAGCCGCCGCGCCAATAGAGGGAGTACCAGGATTCAAATCGCCATCGCGCTGGGTGCCCGCCGCAACAGGGTCACTGTCTACGATAGTGCCATTGATAGGATTGAGGCGGTAGTTGGCCTTGTTCGTGCTCACCACCCGAATCCGGTCCACCACTGGATTGAAATCAAATCCGATGCGGTCGGTGGCAGTGCCAAGTACCAGCGTCATAGCGGCAGCGCCTACTGGCGTAGCTACCCCTGTAGTAGGATTGATAACATATAGACGAGCGTTATCGGCTGCGAGGGTAGCATTGTAGCCTAACCCATACAATTGGCCCGTGCTCGGCCGAGCGTCCAAACCCACTAATACCTGACCGGCAGTCACACCAGTAATGGCGATAGTAGAGCGAAGGACAGTAGGAACTGCTTCGTCGAAGGATATTAGGTTGGTAGTAGTGCCAACTACCTGCGTGGCATACATTAGCTGCCCGGTCAGGGGAGGTAGCGTTTGGGCCATTGCTGGTGCCATAGCGCTAAGGCATAAGCCTAACGTAGCCCCTACTAGCCAGGGTGCACGGCGGGTAGCTTTACCGAAGGAAGGAGAGAGTAGGGTTAATTGCATTCGACTAAGGGTTTTAAAAATGGAAATTATAATACCGATTAAGCTGTCTGAAACGCGAAGAAAGTGTGCAAAGCTAAACTTTTATATAGCTTTTGTTACGAGGAAAATATAGGAAATAGATTAATTAACCGACATATTTTTTCACTGGACATATTTTATTGAAAAAACATTGGTTTTGACAACTAGCACGCAATTGTGTCGTATGTGACATGTTATAGCGCGTAGCTAAATTCTGCTTTAGGAAACGGAATTTAGTATTTTGCTTCTATTTGCTTCTTGTGATATAACCATCAGCCGTAGTTGCCGAACAGCGCTACCATTACTGGCTACAGTTAAGCTTGCAGATGGGACGGTATACGAGTGATAATTTTTATTAGAAGCCGACAGCAAATAAGCAGATCGCGCTAACCTGCAGGGCAACCCTGCGTATTGACAATAAGCCGGAAATAGACTGCTGAATTACCAGCCAAGCACGTGTGTCTGTTTCCTTTTTGTTTTCAAATCTCACCTTTCTATGGCAACCAAAACCACTGATAAGAAGCCGGCCGCTGCCAAAAAAACGGCGGCTGATGCACCCAAAAAATCGAATGGCGCTGCCGTTAACCAGGGCAAGATTCAGCCCGGTAATGTAGAGCAGCCTATTGTTAACCAACGCGCCGCCGCTATTCAAAAATTTGGTGTCGTGTCTCCTCGCATGCCAGTAGGACTGGAGGAGAAAGTGCGCCAGCAGAGCGTTGACATGCTCAATCAACTTCTGGTAGACACTATTACTATCCGTGATCTATACAAAAAGCATCATTGGCAGGTAGTAGGACCTACTTTTTACCAGTTGCATTTGCTCTACGATAAGCATTACGAAGAGCAAAGCGTATTGGTAGACGCCATTGCAGAACGTATTCAGCTTCTGGGTGGAGTAAGCTTGGCCATGGCTGCCGATATTGCCGAAACGACTCATATTCCGCGTCCGCCCCGCGACCGGGAAGAAGCACCCGTGCAGGTATCACGCTTGCTCGAAGCCCACGAGATTATTTTGAAAGAGTGCCACGAGTATGCCAAGAAGGCGGACGAATCGGGCGACGACGGAACCAATGACCTGATTGTTAGTCAGCTGATTCGGACAAACGAGCTGCAAACCTGGTTTGTATCAGAACACGTAGTTGACACACCGCTGGCTCGTTCTTAGCCAACTCTCAAATAACAGAAACCGATGATACGGCGGTCTTTCCAATGGGAGAGGCCGCCGTGTTTTTGTCAGAATGAAGCCTTGTTACTCCTGAAAAAGCTTCCCAATAATTTGGCTGAGCCTTCAATAGTGAAAAAATACCGCCTGGCATTTGCGTAGGGCGTTACGAGTACCTACTTTTGTGCCCACTTCGCCGCCTCAGCGAAGCCGGAAACGCAGGTTTCCAGAATAAAGCCTTTTGTCAGCCTACTGCGCACGTGGTGAAACTGGTAGACACGCCATCTTGAGGGGGTGGTGCCCTCCGGGTGTGGGAGTTCGAATCTCCCCGCGCGCACAAACAAAAAAGCCCGACCGTAATTGGTCGGGCTTTTTTGTTGCTTGCTATAAAGATTATAGGCCTATAGGTTGGCTTCTTTATAGAAGCGCAACTATTTGCCCCCCACGCGCTCGAAAGGGTTAGCGGGCACCACCAACACTACTTTTTCCCGCTCTACGAGCACCTGGCCGGGCAAAGCGCCTTTAGGCTTTCGCACAAATTTCTTGGGTGTAACGGTAACCGGACAAAGCGAGTCGTGCTGACGGCGCGAGTACCAAGCTGCCAGCTGGGCTGCGCGCTCTACCACCGTAGCCGGCACCGCATAGCCCGACCGATGCCGAATAACCACATGAGACCCAGTTACGTCCTTGGCGTGCAGCCAAAGGTCTTCTTTGTGGGCATAACGCTGAGTGAGCAGGTCGTTGTTGGCTGCATTGCGCCCCACCAGAATAGTAAAGCCTTCATCCTCAAATACTTTAAATGGTAGCTCAGTAGCGGCTTTAGCCTTGGTTTCGGGTTGTAAGTCGTGGGTCTTGCGCCAGGTGCGTAGGGCGCGCAAGTCCAGAATGCCCCCCAACTCCTCCAGACGCTCTAAGCACCAGAAGGCGTCGGACTCCCTGCGCTCTACTCGCTCCTGTAACTGCCGCGTTTCAATTTGCTGGTTTTTGGCCTTGCGGTAGAGGTTTTGGGCTGTGCGCTGAGGCGTCTCGGTAGGTTTGAGCTTAATCGTACGGGGCTGATTATCCTGATAAAAATCAACGACTTCCACCTGCGCAGCCCCAACTGGAATCTGGGTAAGATGAGCCATAATAAGGTCGGCGGTCTGGCGGTAGCTGGCGCCGTGCTCCAGGGCATGTAGGCGGGCGCGGGCTTGACTGGCGCTGGTAGTTGCTTCTTCGGCCCGGCGCTCCAGTTGCTGCCTTACCTGTCGTGACTCCGTTTCGTATGCCCGCCGACTCAGGAACAGCGGCACAAAGGCACGCAATGCCGCTATCGGCTCGGGCGGTAGGGTTTGCTCTATTTCCCCTAAGGGCAGTAAACTCAGGCGGGTGCGACCCTCCAGATTAATGATGTAGAACTGCTGCGGGTTTTCCAGGAGTGCTACAACCTCCTGTACTCTCTTTTCCTTGTCGAGTTCGAGTGCTGAATCGTAACCATGCACCCGCAGGTAGCGGGGGGGCAAATCGCCAAGCGCCGGGTAACTTTTCAGTGGGTCAGCGGCTAGGTTGGGCGTTAACGCATCAGCAGTAGGTAGAGGCGCCAAATTGGCGTCGGTGGTATAGCGTTGGTGAAATAGCTGAGCGGGTGCATCTGGAGCCGGACGGAAAATAGCATTTGGACGCGGGCCGTAAAGCTTGAAAAGCAGGGAAGCGCCATCAGTAAATTGTAATGTAAGTACCCGGTCGTTGGGAAAAACGTCGGCGCCAGCCACGGTGCGGCCCAGTAAATCCGGTAGCAGATCAACGGAGTTGGTACGGGTGCGGTGAAAGCTGGTTGGCAGAGCTAGAACCGGGAAAGAAGCGGTTAGCTGAGCCTTGAGCCAAAACTCGGTGCTACCATTAGCCAGACCAATTACTAACTCGTCTTTTTCCTGAGAAAAGCAGGCCGCAACCACGTAGCCCGATAGCTGCGCGGCTAAAGCAGGAGCGAGTTGGCGCAGGAAATAGTAGTTATTATGCACAGATGATGACGATGCCCTCGCATACGGGAGGTATACTTAATACAGCAACCAATTCTATGATTTGGTGCTGACAACACACGAAAGGGCAGAAAAGAAACTGCCGGAGGCTACATCTCTATCTTTAGCCCATCGTAGGCTAGCCGGATAAACTCCGGTAGTTCTGCCTCTACATCGCGGTGGCGCCCCAGCAGGTGGCTAATATGCGTAAGATAACCGCGCTGGGGGGCTAAATCCGTCAGAATGTCTACCGCTTCGGGCAACGAGAAATGCGAAATATGCGGCTCCCGCCGCAAAGCGTTCAGCACAATCACCCGCGAACCCCTAATCCGCTCCATGGATGCCGGTGAGATGTAATTAGCGTCGGTCAGGTAGGTGAAATCGCCGATTCGATAGCCTAGTACCGGGAGCTTATAATGCAAGGCTCTGATGGGATGCACCTCAATGCCTTCTACTGAAAAGCTATTGTGGTCATCTAGGATGGGAATGGTTTGCACGCGGGGCACACCGGGGTATTTGTATTCGGCAAAAATGTAGGCAAACTCCCGTTTTAGCTGATCAAGTACACGCTGCTCAGCATACACAGGCATATCGCGCTGCTGCTTAAAGTTATACGAGCGGATATCGTCCATCCCGGCCGTGTGGTCTTTGTGTTCATGGGTGAAAAGCAGCGCATCAAGGTGGTCAACCCGCTCGCGCAATACCTGCTGGCGAAAGTCGGGGCCCGAGTCAATGACGATACTTTTGCCCCCCACCGCCACGTGCACCGCCACGCGCAGGCGCTTATCACGATAATCCAGGGAGCGACAAACGGCGCAGTGACACCCAATGACGGGTACGCCCTGCGAGGTGCCCGAACCGAGAATGGTAATTTGCATGCCAGATAAAAATCAGCTGTCGGGCGTGCCGCGCAGCTCCAATACAATGGCCAAGATACGGCCTACTTGCTACTCACAACCGGGACCGCTGTTTTGCTCGTTGTAATTTAAAAATGCCTGAGTTTCTTCCTTGATCTGCTCGCGGGGCAAGCCATCTTTCACACCTAGCGAGATTTTACGCACCAATACGCCCACAATAGCCTTGCGAAAACCAAGCTTACAGGCCATATCAACGCAGAACTCCATCTCGTGGTCATCAATCACGCCATCGGCCAGCATCATATCCACCAAATCGAATATTTGATCGAAGCGCTCGGAGTCGTTATCGGGCAGGAGCATGTTTACGCTGCCTGAATTAGCCACCACACTACGCACATCAGCAGGGCGCATACCATTTTTTTGGCCAATAGCCACAATAAAGCTCATTTCCCGCTCATCAATATGACCATCAGCCTTAGCCAGCGCGGCCAGGTTCACGATATGGCTTTTGATCTTCTTGGTTTGCTCATTTTCAAAAAAACCAAACATACAGAGCGTTGCTTAAGTACAGGGTGGGATGGGAACGGTGCAAATAGTCGAAACGCAGGATCCGACCAAATGGTAAGGTAGGAGATTGACCCGAAGGTTCCAATAGCGCCCTTTACGCAGATGGCCAAAAAACAGCCAGCTACGGGGGGCTTTTTAGAAGTCGGCAATTGACTGCTGCAATATTAGCTGGTATTTGCCACCTTTGCCCCGCCGCTTTAGGCAGCTTTCAATTCTGATTAATGATGAAACGTATTGCAGTTTTTACCAGTGGTGGCGATTCGCCCGGCATGAATGCCTGTATCCGTGCCGTAGTGCGCACGGCCGTGTACCACGGTATTGAGGTTTATGGTATCATGCGCGGCTTTAAGGGCATGATTAAAGGAGAAATCGTGAAGCTTGACTCGGCCTCGGTTTCGAACACGGTGCAGAAAGGTGGCACGCTGCTCAAATCAGCCCGCAGCCAGACATTCATGACCAAAGAAGGACGGCAGCAAGCCTTCGACCAGCTTAGCAATCATAAAATTGACGGCTTGGTAGCTATCGGCGGCAACGGTACGTTTACTGGGGCTATGCTCTTTGAGCAGGAGTTTGGAATTCCAACAGTAGGCGCGCCCGGCACGATTGATAACGACCTTTACGGCACTGATTACACCATCGGCTACGATACGGCCGTGAATACAGCGCTGGAAGCGATTGATAAAATACGCGACACGGCCGACTCGCACGACCGTTGCTTCTTTATTGAGGTAATGGGCCGCGATTCGGGCTATATCGCCATTCCGTGCGCTATTGGCGGCGGGGCCGAAATCGTGATGATTCCGGAAACGCAGATGTCGACGGAAGCAGTCATTGACACCTTGCGAACGGGCTGGAAGCGCTCCAAAACCTCTTTTATCGTCATTGTAGCGGAAGGCGACGAAGAGAATAACGCCACTACGGTAGCTGCCAAAGTAAAAGAAGCCATTCCTGAGCTGGACACCCGCGTCACCATCATTGGTCACGTACAGCGCGGCGGCTCCCCAACTGCCGCTGACCGCCTCTTGGGCTCTCAGATTGGTATTGCAGCAGTGGAGGGCCTGATGAATGGCATGCATAACGTGATGGCTGGCATCGTGGACCGCAAGCTCGTTTACACGCCTTTTCACGAAACCATTTATAAGAAAAAGCTTATCAATCAGAGCTTTATGCGAATGGTAGAGATTCTGTCTGTATAGAATTTAACGAGAATTCATCTTCTTAAAAGCGCCTGAAGGGGCGCTTTTTTGTATGTGGTCGAGAAGATTATTTTTACTATATAAATTACCGAATATTCACTCTACTATTAAATTTTGGCATTTATTATGACCTCCTTCTATTCCCGGCTTTATTTAGTCGTAATGCTTAATGCCAGCGTCTTTATAGCTAGCGCACAAACTCCCGAATCATCTTCTCCTTCTACCTTACAATTAGGAATCGGAACTGCAGGAATGGGCACTGGCGATTATGTTTTGCTTAAAGCCCAGGTAGAATACGGGCGGCTTTTCAAGCGTCACTTAAGTACAGGTACTCGGCTGGCATTGGCTGGTGGCAATCGCGAGAACATTGCTACAGTCTACAATTCTCAGCGCCCTGGTGGCAATGGCGTTAATGTGCCTTACGCACTGAGTTATCAGACCGCCAATTTGGAGCAAGAGTTTTACATTTATCCATTTGGAAATGACAAAGAAATACGCTTTTTCGCGGGTGGCGGTGGCTACGTTGGCTATTCCACCCGTTATGGCGCTCCTGCAAATCATCTCAACTTCACAACTAACGAGGCTACCCTTGACTTAGATCATGAAGAAGGCTGGCACGCTGGATATATGTTCTCTATCAACCTTGATCTAGCACTTGGAAGTGAGCAAAACTGGCGAGTAGGCGGCAAAGCATCATTTCAGAACGATACTTTTGCCAACTCGCTAGCTTCCTTGCAATTTAACGTGGGTCGACGTTTTTAACTTCCCTTACGTGGCTCCACCGTGGTGTGAGAAATCAACAACGCCATGATTTCCTCTTCGGCAGTATCAGGATGCAGCCAGTGGTACTCCGGGTCGCGGCGCAGCCAAGTGAGTTGGCGCTTGGCGTAGCGGCGGGTGTTGCGCTTAAGAAGGCGCACGGTTTCGGGCCAGTCCTGCTTATCATCCAGAAAATCAAATATTTCCTGATACCCCACGGTTTGCAGGGCGTTGTGGTGTCGATGGGTGGCTACCGATTCAACCTCTGCCAGTAGGCCCGCCGCCAGCATCTCATCTACGCGCTGATCAATGCGGGCGTACAACGCTTCCCGCTCCCGCGTAAGGGCAATTTTCAGGGATTGAAATGGGCGCTGGGGGGCATTTTTTTGCGCATGAAAGCTTGAAAACGGTTGGCCCGTTCCGCGCGTAACTTCTAAAGCACGTAGCACTCGCTGCGGATTCTGGCGGTCGAGGCGGGCATGAGTAACTGGGTCAGTGGCCAGCAATTCAGCAACCAGCGGCTCTAGGCCGTGCGCCGCTAATTCCTGCTGCAAACCAATTCGCACCTCTGGCTCAATGGGCGGCATCACGTCAAAGCCCTCCGTCACAGCCTGCAAATACAGACCCGAGCCGCCCGTCAGAATAACGACAGCGTGCTCCTGAAATAACTGTTCTAGCAGAGTCAGGCAATCTACCTCGAAGCGGCCCGCGTTATAATCCTCTGTAATAAAGTGTGAATCAATAAAATAGTGCGGCACTCCCTGCATTTCGGTAGCGGTAGGTTTGGCGGTGCCAATGCTCAGCTCCCGAAAAAACTGCCGCGAGTCGGCCGATACCACAACGGTTTGCAGGCGTTGGGCCAGTCGAACACACAGCGCCGTTTTGCCTACGGCCGTAGGACCAGTGACGACAAGGAGAGTGGGGCGGTGGGGGGCTTTTTTTGATAAAAAATCGAGCATAGTCAGGCCGGTATAGATACCGGTTGGAGTAAGGTAGCGTAGAGTGCCAGCAAAGTTTGCTCCTCACGCTGCCAGTTCAGCTCAAGGCGGGCCCGACGGCAGTTGGAAGCTAGCTGATGATAACGCTCAGGATCATCAAATAATAGCCGGTTGATAGCCGCGGCTAAGGCATCGGGCGTTAGCTCTACTACCTCCGCTACGTCGTACAAATCATTCAGGCGACGGTATTCCGGGAAGTCTACAATGAGCTGAGGCACAGCGGCGTGCAGATAATCGAAAAACTTATTGGCCAGAGAATAATAGTAGCTCAAGCCACGGTTTTCGAGCAGCATAATGCCCAAAGATGCCTGCCGCGTAATTAGACGTAACTCGTCGGGTAGCACAAACCCCCGAAATTCAACCTGCCCGCTGGCCAGCAGCCCTAATTTCTGAGCCCGCTCCCGCAACGAAGCAGATAAGTCGCCTTCGCCACAAATTATTAAGCGAACCTTTATTTGGGGCATCGCATCGAGGAGTGCTTCCAGGCCACGTCCCTCATTCAACACTCCTTGGTAGAGAATATATCCGTTGGCAGGGTCTGCCATGGGAGTGGGGGGCAATTCTGCCACCTCAAGGCGACTTATGTTGCGCACTACAGCAAATGGTTGGCCGTATTGTTGCACAAACCAATCAGCTAAAGCTGGCCCAACTGTGTAGGCTAAGGTAGTTCGAGGTACAATAAATTTTTCTACCTGCTGCCACACGCGTTTTATTATCGGACGACCCACAACTTCAGGTACTTCCGTAAATAATTCGTGCGCGTCATACACAAAAGGCTGGCCGCCCAACGTAGCCCGCAGCCAAATCGGAAGCGCAGTATCTAAGTCGATGGCGCACCAGATGGATGCTCGCTGCCGAATTAAATACAAAAACAATTTTAAATTATATTCTAAATAGAATAACTTGCCTTTTTTAAATAAACACCGTAACCGATGCTGCTTGTATGGCTGGGGGCTAAGAGGCTGAGAATGCGGCCATTCGCGCCCGATTAAAAGTACTGAGTAACCATGAGCAGCCAAACTGCCGCAAATACGCTGCATACGCTGGTCATAGTTTAAATCGGTGGTGACCGCAAAGAGCAAAGGGCGCATATGAAAGCGGGCACAAAACGCTATTTACCGATAGGCGAGAGCAAATGGTAAAGCGCAGTTTTTGATATATTTTTGACAAATTTAGAAGTTAAACCGCGTACCGGCCGGTGGTTTAATTTGAGTTGACCTGCCGGTGCTACCTCTTGCAATGCCTATTCGCTCCGCATCATCGCTTCCTCCTTCCGCGCTGGGAGCCATGCCGGCTCAGCCCGACTTCTACCAAACCTTGTTTGACGATGCATATGATGGATTATTACTCTACGACGAGCAGGGCCGACTGGTAGATTGCAACCAGACGGCTTTGCGCATGCTGGGCACCACGCGGCCTATGCTGCTGGCTTCCGGCCTGATGGCCTTTGCTATGCCGCCTGCCGATGAACGCCAGGATCATTGGCTCTCAGAACTCATGCTTCGCGAAGCCGTGCTGCTGACAGCTCGGACGGGCGAGCGATTCTCGAAGTGGTGGCATGGCCGGCGTACCGATCATGTAATGATAGATGGTTGGGTAACGCTTCACCGCATTCAGCTGCCCGTAGGCATGCGCGTGCAACTCACGCTACGCGATGTAACCAAGGGTCGTCGTCGCCACGAAGCGGGCGAGCAGCGCCAGCAGGCCGATAGGACGCAGCAGCAATTGCGTGATGTGCTAAGCCGTACTGATTTGTCGTATGTATTGGTAAATCGTGAAGGTATCATTCAGGATGTCAATGACTTTTTTCTGAATTTCACGGAGTACTCACGTGCTGAGCTGATCGGAAAAAATTATTTTGATCTGTTCCCGCCAGCTTCCGATCAGGAGTTGAGCCGCCAAGCGTTTTTGCAAAACATCAGAGAGGAAAGCGTTGCTGATGCATGTGAGTTTCCGCTCGTAACCAAGCTGGGCCAGACGCGGCTGGTGCATTGGCACGTGGAGTTTGCCCGCGACTTTGATCAAAATGTGACGGGGGCCTTTTTTGTGGGCCGCGACCACACCGACCGGCTGGTGGCCGCCCGCGCCCTCACCGACAACCGCAATCGCCTCCAAGACTTTCTTGACAATGCCCACGATCTGATTCAGAACCTGAGCATTGATAACCGCTTTCTGTTTGTGAACAAAGCCTGGAAAGAAAAGCTAGGCTACACCGACGATGACCTTACTCAGCTAACTCTCAACGAGGTAGTGCATCCCTACTACAAAGCCAAGCTGCTTTATCAGCTGCGTAATTTGTATAAAGGGGAGAAAGTAAATAAGCTTGAAACCGTATTCCTGACCAAAACGGGCAAGCCCGTTCACCTGATTGGAAGTATATCCTGCTCCTGGCAGGATAACGAGCCGGTTTCGACCCGCGCCATTCTGCACGACATTACCGACCGCATCAAGGCGGAGCGCTTACAGAAGGTGTATTACAGCATTGCCAATCTGGCGATTAGCTCCAAAGATTTGAACTCGCTTTACGGCGCAATTCATCGGGAGCTGAGCAAGATTATCGAAACCAATAACTTCTATATTGCCCTCTGCGACGACGCCCGCACCACGTTGCAGTTTGCGTATTTCGTGGATCAAAACTCCCAAGGCAGCCGGGGCATGGGTGCTCGTCCGTTCTCAACGGGTGTATCGGAATATATCATCCAGACGGGGCGGCCGCAGTTTTTGCTGAAGCAGGAGCTACACGATCTGATTGCGGATGGTACCATTACCGCTTTTGGCCTGATGCCGGAGGTAATGCTGTGTTCTCCGCTGAGCATTGGGGAGCGCATCATCGGTGTAATAGCCGTGCAGGATTATCACAAAGCCGACGCCTACGCGACGACTGATATTGAGATTCTGCACTTCATTTCCAACCAGGTAGCTCTGGCCATTGAGCGCAAGCGCAATGAGGAGATGATTAATAAGCAGAACGCGCGTCTGAATGCCATTTTCGAAAGCGGCTCCCATTTGATGTGGTCCGTAGATATGCATTCGCGTCTCACATCCTTCAACCGCAACTACGCCGCCTATTTCCTGCGGCGCAACGGTGTGTACCCGGCGCTGAATGTGAACCTCTGGCAGGCCGATATGGCCATGATGGACGAGGAGGCGCACGATATTTTTCAGGAGAATTACAAAAAAGCCTTCCAGGGCCTGGCTCAGCGGTTTGAAGTGCGCCTGCGCGATGCTCGCGGTCAGGATACGTGGCGGGAAATCTACCTCAACCCGATTTACCTCGACGACGGCTCCTTTGAGGAGATTTCGGGCATGGCCCACGATATCACGGCGACGAAGAACTCACAGCTAGAGCTGGCCGCTCAGGAAGAGAAGTTCCGAGCCATCTTCGAGTCTTTCCAGGATATCTACTATCGAACCGACGACCAGGGTATCATCACTATCGTGAGTCCTTCGGTGTATGATGTACTGGGTTACAAGCCGGAAGAAGTACTGGGTAAGCGCATTGTGGATTACTATGTAAACCCAGTTGATCGTGACCAACTACTACTTGAAGTTTCAACTGTAGGGGCGCTGCGCAACTTCGAAGCGGCTCTGCGGCATAAAGATGGGCACGCGGTACCGCTGCTCATAAACGCTCGTGCGGTATCGGGCGCGATGAGCGGGACAGAAGGTATTGCGCGCGACATCACCGAGCTGAATCAGATTCAAGAAGATCTGCGGGGGGCTAAAAATGAAGCGGAGGCTGCTTTACATGCCAAAACGCAGTTCTTGGCCAACATGAGCCACGAGCTGCGGACGCCCATGAACGGCATTATCGGCATGATTGACCTGCTGCACCAGACTGTAGCAAGTGAGGAGCAGGAAGACTATGTGGATACGCTGCGCAAGTCGTCGGATGCGCTGCTGGCTATTTTAAATGATATTCTGGACTTGTCGAAAATACAGGCGGGTAAGCTTCAACTCAGCGAGTCTGGCATTGATCTGACTTACACGCTTGACAAACTGCACTCGCTGTTCTCGAACCGTGCGGCCCAGAAGGATCTGCAGTTCAAGTACAACGTGACGCCGCACACGCCGCGCTTCATTCATACGGATGAAACGCGCCTGCTCCAGATTCTATCAAACCTCACCTCCAACGCCATCAAGTTCACTTCTCAAGGGCTGGTGAATATTCAGGTTTCGTCGGTATCGACGGATGGTGATAACCACACGTTGCGCTTTGCTGTGCAGGATTCGGGTATTGGTATTTCGTCGGAGAATGAGAAGTTGCTGTTCACCAATTTCACGCAGCTTGATACCACACCGACTAAGTCGTTCGGTGGTACCGGTTTGGGCCTGGCCATCAGCAAGCAGTTAGCGGAGCTGCTGGGGGGCGAAATTGGGGTTATATCCAATGAAGGCGTCGGTAGCACGTTCTGGTTTACGATTCAGTGCAAGGTGGCGCGCAATGAGGAGGAGATTTTGCAGGAGCGCATTACGGCCCGCGAGCGGACGCAGGAAGTATCGCACTTCGAAAATGCCCCCCAGGTGCTGCTCGTCGATGATAACCCAATTAACCAAAAGGTAGCCGTGCGGCTGCTCGACCGTCTGGGCTGTAAGATTGACGTGGCCAGCGACGGGTTTGAAGCAATCAGCAAAGCCACCGATCCGAAGGCCACCTACGATGTCATCTTCATGGACATTCAGATGCCGGAGATGGATGGTGTGACGGCCATGAACGAGATTCGGCGTCGCTTAGGCAAAAAAACGCCCCCAGTAGTGGCCATGACGGCTTATTCCATGAAGGAAGACGCGGAGCGCTTTGTGCAGGAAGGCATGGATGATTACGTGTCGAAGCCCGTCAAGACTCAGGACCTATACGCGGTTCTGCGGCGCTGGACCACGATAACGATGGAGCCTGCCATAACTCCCCGCCTCGTGGGTGTAGAAGCAGCCGTGCAGGAACCCGAACCAGTGCCTGCACCCGCGCCGGTTGCTGAGCCGCTGCCCGAAGACACGGCCAGCAGCATTGATACTGCCGTGTTAGAGCAGCTGCGTCAGTTAGGGGGAAGTGAGTTTGCGGCGCAACTGTATGAGGACTTTGAGCGGGAGGTCAGCCAACTATTAGATGAGGCCACGGCGCTGGTTAAGGCAAAAGAGTACGCTCTGATTCTGCCACATTTACACCAACTGAAAGGCACAGGCTTCACATTGGGCATAAATAAGCTGGCCGAATGCGCTAAGAGTCTGGAACATACTATTAAAGAAGGTAAGTTTACCGGCATTGATCAGCGTTTCTCCTCCTTGTTGCGTTACTTTAGGGAGTTCGTTGCAACTTACCCTGAAGTTACCCAAGCAGTTTAATTCAACTTATACCCAATACTTTCTGGTCTTTTCTCTCCACCTCATCTGAAACTAAATCTATTCCATCATGGCCGAGTCCAAAACGATTCTGATTGCGGAGGATAGCTCCGTTATTCTGAACCTGACCAAAAAAATTCTGGAACTGCAGAAATACCACATCCTTTCGGCCAAAAACGGGAATGAGGTCATCAAGCAGATGGAAAGTCAGTCCATCGATTGCGTATTGATGGACATCAACATTCCGGTAAAAGACGGGATGGAGTGCACCCGCGAAATCCGGCGCAGCTCTAACCCGCAGGTTGCGCAGGTTCCTATTATTGCTATCACTGGCAATGCGAACAACTACTCCATGGAGCAGTTCCGCGAAGCTGGCATCACCGATTATCTGCCGAAGCCTCTCGACTTTGATGCCTTGGTACGGGTAGTAAAGCAGTACGTAGGATAAAAAGATTACCCAAGAAGGACCTTATTATGGAAGAACAGCTGTCTTAAAACGGCCTGTTCTTCCATGATAAGGTCCTTTCTATGTGTGGATGGGCTGATGCTTTAGTGACCAGTTACGTATGTTATTGCTCGCAAAAGAGCCGCACAAGCTTCATCAATTTCATGATCAGCGATGGTAAGTGGCGGAGCTAGGCGAAGAGAGTTGTCGCAGAACAAAAACCAGTCGGTCAGAATACCTTCATATTCTAGGGCGCGATCAATAATGGGCTTGAGGACATCGTAGGAATCAAATTCAACGGCCATCAGTAAGCCCTGCCCGCGTACATCCTTGATAGCTGGGTGCACAAGCTGGCGGCGAAACCGGGCGGCTTTTTCCGCTACGCCCGCTAATAGGTTTTCCTCTAAAATAACGCGCAGTGTAGCTAACGAAGCCGCGCAGGAAACCGGATGCCCCCCAAATGTAGTGCAATGGCCTAGCACCGGGTTGCTGCGGATGCCCGCCATAATAGCCTGAGGGGCAATAAAGGCCCCTATAGGCATGCCGCCGCCCATCCCTTTAGCGCAAACCAGAATATCAGGCCATATTCTAAACTGCTCGAAGGCCCAGAAGGAGCCTGTGCGCCCAAAGCCACACTGAATCTCGTCCAGAATAAGCAGTGTGCCGGTGTAGAGGCAGCGCTTGCGAAGGGCTTGCAAGTAGTTGTTCTCCGGCACTCGTACACCCGCTTCCCCTTGCACCGTTTCGATGATGACAGCCGCCGTGCGTTCGGTAATGTGCTCCAGGTCAGTGAAGTCGTTGAACTCTATGTGGTGGACATCGGGCAAAAGAGGTCGGTAGCTGCGCTTAAATTCCTCCGATCCGGTAACGGACAGTGCTCCGTGGGTGGAGCCGTGGTAGGCGCGGTGACAGGAAATCAGCTCGGTGCGGCCAGTGTGGCGTTTCGCTAGCTTTAAGGCTCCCTCAACCGCCTCGGTGCCTGAATTGGTGAAGTATACCGCGTCGAGGTGGGCTGGCAAGGTTTGGTATAGAGCGTGGGCCAATTCTGCTGGTGGCGCCTGCACTAACTCGCCGTACACCATCAGATGTAAGTATTTATCAAGCTGATTCTGAATGGCTTGAATAACCTTTGGGTGACGATGACCTACGTTGCTTACTCCAATACCCGAAATCAAATCTAAATAGCGCCTGCCATCGGGACCATACATATATATGCCTTCCGCCCGCTCTATTTCCAGAAGTAGGGGAGAGTCGGATGTCTGGGCTTGATGCCGAAGGAAGAGTTGGCGAGGGGTAAGCATGCGAATGGGTAAAAAGATTCTGGGGGGCAAAAGTAAGCACCGCAAGGTCGGTAGTAAGGTGTTGCTTGCTCTTAAGCGCAATTCCACGTTTACGCTTGAATTTTGCCCCCCAGCTGATAGCCAGTAACCAACAAAAAAAGAGGCTGAATGCTCAGCCTCTTTTACTTTCCGGAAAGTACGCTTACCTAGTTGGCGTTTCCTGGGTTGACTGCCGGTCTGCCTGACCGTCCGCGCGGCCCGTTAGCCTGACGCTCGGTTTTCATTTCCTTCATCATCACGCGGCCAAACTCGCGCTCTGCCTTATATAACTGTGCTACCTGCCGGGCTGAAATCACCTTCTGAAATTTGGCGAAATAATCCTCCGTCATATTCAGCTCATTTTTCGACACGGCAATGATCTGCTTGAGATTGTCGCGGGCCTGGTCGTCGGTCATGGTGGGCGTAGCACTGCGGCGCAGCTGATCGTGGGAGCGGCGTAGCTCACGGCGCTTGGTGCTGTATTCATTATACAAAGGCCAGAAACGTTGACCTTGCTCGGGGGTAAGCGCTACTTCGCGGGTGATGTAGGCAATGCGCGCATTTTCAATACGGGCCTCAATATCGGCGGAGCGGGTGTTTTGGGCGCGCAGGTTTGGTAAGGCAATTAGCAGAAGCACCAACGCCAAACCTAAGCGAGAAAAAAGGGAATTATTCATAGTGGGAAGAAGGCAAAAAGAGATAAAAGTTCGGTTAGTAGTAAGCTTCATCAAGGGTGGGAGGCCCCAGTGCAGCTTCCAATTCCTGGGGTGAGGCTTGCAGGAAATAAGCCATTAGGTTGTCATCGGGTAAGGGCAAGCTGGCCAAGTCCTCGGTTTCCAACTGATTGTTGACGGCCAGATACTCAATCAGGGCGGCATCGGGCACGGTGGCCAGCGCGGTCGTGGGGGGCAAATTGGGGGTTTGTATAGTAGGCTGACTCAGGTAGAAAGCTGTCGAAAAGCCCCCCAGCACTACCGCTGAGGCCAAAGCCGTGCGTAGCGGTCGGGATAGGTTTGTCAGCCAGCCCCACGTCACCGACTCAGAGGTAGCTTCGGGCTGCACGCGCGCCATTATCTGGCGCGGCAGCTGGTCGAAGTAACCGGCTGGGGGCGAGGCTAGTGGTGGTTGCGGCCGGCGTGGGTGGTCATCGAGCCGAAAAGGAGTTTTCATATGCATTGGATGCGACTGGGGCCGCGAGGTTTAATCGGCGGAAGATTCTTCGGTAACGTATTGCTCAATCTTTTTTACAGCGTGGTGATAGGAAGCTTTCAGGGCGCCTACCGAAGTGCCCGTGACGTCGGCCATCTGCTCGTAGGTCATATCGTCGTAATATTTGAGGTTGAACACGAGGCGCTGTTTGTCGGGGAGGCGCAGAATGGCTTTTTGCAGCTTGCGCTCTATCTCATGACCGGCCAGCAGCGGGTCGGCTTCGATTTTGGCCGCTAATTCGGCCCCCACATCATTTAGCGGCAGAAAAAACTTGCGACGCTTGCTTTGCAGAAAGCTCAGGCACTCGTTGGTGGCAATCCGGTAAATCCAGGTGTAGAGAGAGGCATCCTGGCGGAAGTTGCCAAGGTGATTCCACACCTTCACAAAGGTATCCTGGGTGAGGTCGTCGGCATCATTGTGGTCTACCACCATCTTGCGCACATGCCAGTACACCTTCTGCTGATACTTGCGCACCAGCTGGTTGAACGCCACATTGCGAGCCGCCGGGTCTTGGAACTTGAGGAGGATTTCTTGGTCTTCCAAGTAGGAGGGAGAGGAGTTAAAGGACGCTGACGGTGATTAGACGCGAAGGGCAAGAGGAGGTTTAATGCGAAGAAGTAGTTAGCCTGATAATTGCCAACTCCGCGATAGAGGCGTGTGGACCTCCGGGACACTTATGTATCTAGCCGGAGTGCCCACCTTATTTGTATTCATTTATAGACAAGAGCGGCCGTAGCGCACCAACTACGGTCCGGCTTACGCCCACTGCTTGATTTCGACACCGACTCGAAGCGCATAGCGCAGTACGAGCGCGGCGGCAAAGGAAAGAAAGACCGCAGCTTACCATTGCCGGAAAGCCTGTTGCACCTACTGCGTGAACAGTTCCGGCAGTTTCGCCCGCCCCATTTATTTTTGTTTGAGGGAATGCAGCATGGGGAGCCCTACAGTGACCGTAGCCTACAACAAGTAGTGAAACAAGCCGCGGCCCGTGCCAGTATTCGGCGGCCGGTTACGCTGCACATGCTGCGCCATTCTTATGCCACCCATTTACTGGAGGCTGACATTGATATTCGCCTTATTTAGGACTTACTGGGTCACAGCAGTATTAAAACAACCGAAATTTACACCCATGTGGCTTAACGAAGCCGCTCCGCCACTCTACTTGATAGCCTAGGCCTGTGGTGCCCCGATTGCGGGTAGCATGCTTGTATGGTATGCTACCCGCTACTTACTTGCATACTGAAAGAAATACCTGCTATTCACGCAGCCCGCCAGTAGCAGGTATCTAAATGTTAGGTGCAACCAAAGGGAAGACACAACAATCATAAACAAATTATAAAATGAATAAAAAGTTAAAATTAGGGCTGGCACTTTTTATAATAGGATTACTTGGTGTATTTACAATGCTAACTGTGACTATACCTCTTGAAAACTTTCCAAAGGAAGTATTAGATAAAATATCACCACAAACTCTCAAATTTTTAGTGCTACTCAATCCGACGATTCTACTGTTAATTGCCGTCGTGGTTGGCACGGTGCTATATGACAAGGTTGGACTTACCGTTCCAACAATTTCTTCAATACTGAAAATTGAAGACGCTAAGAAAAAGTTTATGAGCCAAATAAAATTTGGTGTTTTATTTGGTTTGGTGGCAGGTATTTTAACTACAATTATTGGACTTATTTTTAAATCTTCTATTCCGCAAGAACTTATTGAGGTTGGAAATAAAATTAAAGTAACTACACTTGCAAGATTTGCCTATGGGGGATTGACGGAAGAAATTCTAATGCGTTTTGGATTTATGACATTAGTTGTCTGGATAATTTTTAAGTTGAGCAAAAAATTAAATAATTCAACTTACTGGATAGGTATTATTTTAGCAAGTGTTCTATTTGCCATTGGACATTTTCCAGTCATATTTAATGCCGTGCAAAACCCAACAATATCTTTGTTGACTTATATACTAGTTGGAAATTCAATCGCTGGCCTATTTTTTGGCTGGTTATATTGGAAAAAGGGACTTGAAGCAGCATTCATAGGTCACATATTTGCACACGTAGCAATGATAAGCGGAGAACAAATATTTTAACTTCAATGACAAATTTGACAGTGCATAACAAGGGTATGGCAAAATGAGGATGGAAGTGCTGAATTGAACATTTGTTATTCGACTTTCCCGCCTTCGTAAAGCCCAAAAGTGTTGTGTTATAATCAAATAAATCAAATAAATACGTTTTAATTATTAATGTGAGCGCTGTTTATTTAATTTACTTTTGTAAAAATTTATTAAGAGGCAAACTATTTTATTTAGGGTTTAATTAACGCCAGCTTATTTTGTTGATATAAATTAGTTAAGTTGTGTTGCTATACGTTTACTGTATTTTAGTTATCTATTTGTTGCGTAAGAAATCCCTACCGTAATATTCGTATTGTCATTAAATCGGCCCTCAATTACCCGGCTTTCGTGGGTGTAGTTGTAGGTGAAATTTACAGCCAGGCGGCGCGTAAGCTTCAGAGCAAGCGTAGTTAAATTGCTGAAGCGATAATCATCAAAGTTTCTGAGGGAAGGCTGATAGTACGTGAGGGCACTCAGCGTAATGATGCTGCGCGAGTAAGCCACCTTCAGTCGGGCAGAATTGCGGGCAGTTACGCGCTCAGTGCCATTCTGGAAGTTGGTCGACTCACGGATGATCAGATTGCTGACTGATATTTCGCGCCCCAGCGAATCGAAGTAAAAGGCCCAGCCCGGCCCGGCTCCTAACTGAACTCGGTGGTCGATGCCGCGCAGATTGCTGCGCTCGAAGCCACCGATACCATAGAAGCGAAAACGGTTGAGGCGGTAATAAGGCGTAGCATTCAGGAGCAACTCGCGCTCTTTGAGCAGACGATCCTGCTTACCATAAATAAAGCTGCCGCTTAAGGGCAAGCCGATATGTTCGCCGCGGGTAAAAGTGGCGGTGTGGGCCGTGGATAGCAGGGTGCGATTTACGCCTCCAGCGCTGTAAGCGCCCGTCAACTGGCCAGTATACACGATTAAAGTCGTGTCGGGGGGCAAATCCTGGGCGAGGGTAGGGCGCGCCAGCAGCAAAGCAAGACACATGACTACTCCCAGGATACTGTGGCCCGACAGGCTTCGATTCCGGATTTTGAGCAAGTATTCCGTTAGGACACTCGGCGGTCGTTGATAACCGCGCGGCTTGGTTCCCGTATTGAAAAATGCCCCCCGCATGCGCTCAGCAATACCGGGGGGCATTTTTTCCATTCTTACCGTTTGTTCTATGCAATACAATATCGATAACATCAAAGTAGATTTACAGATGGTGGGCTTCTCTGAAAGCCCCGCCTTGGTGGATCAGGTAGAAAGCGAGCTGCGCCGCGTAATGCGCTTCCGCCAGGACATTGTAGCCGCCGACGTGTACTTGCGTGAGGAAGGCACAAACCCCGAAAACAACAAGACCGTACGGTGGCGCCTCGGTATTCCGGGCAAAGATCTGTTTGCGGAAGGTGCCGGTGCTTCCTGGCCCGCTAGCCTACGTGATGCCAGCGAGAAGCTGAAGCGGCAGTTTGTTGACTAACGAATAGCGAAGGTATAAATAGTAAGCAACTGCTGTGCTTCGCTACTTGCTATACTCTGCTTAAAAAAAGCCCCCCAGAGAATATCTGGGGGGCTTTTTAACTTAAAAAAACACGCACTACTTCTTACGAGCCATTACTCGTTCTACCGCTGCCACGATGTCGTTTTCCATCAGGCCATATTTCTCCATGAGCTGATCGGGGGTGCCGCTCTCGCCGAAAGAGTCGTTGACGGCCACCATCTCCAGAGGTAGCGGCTCTTCACGAGCGAGCAGCTGGGCGATGCTGTCGCCGAGGCCGCCGTTCATCTGATGCTCCTCTGCCGACACTACGCACCGCGTTTTGCGCGCCGACTGGAGAATAGCAGCCGCATCTAAAGGCTTGATGGTGTGAATGTTGATGATTTCGGCATCAATGCCTTTTTCGGCCAGCAGCTTACCCGCCAGAATGGCTTTCCACACCAGGTGGCCGGTGGCAAAAATGCTCACATCGGCACCTTCATTGAGCATTACGGCTTTGCCAATTTCGAATTGCTGATCGGCGGGGGTAAAGTTGGGCACCACAGGCCGGCCAAAGCGCAGGTACACGGGGCCTTCATGCTCGGCAATGGCGATGGTAGCAGCCTTGGTCTGGTTGAAGTCGCAGGGGTTAATAACGGTCATGTGGGGCAGCATGCGCATCATGCCCAGGTCTTCCAGAATCTGGTGGGTGGCACCGTCTTCCCCCAGCGTAACGCCAGCGTGGGAAGCGCAGATCTTCACGTTCTTACCGGAGTAGGCAATGCTCTGCCGGATCTGGTCGTACACCCGGCCGGTGCTGAAGTTGGCGAAAGTGCCGGTAAAGGGAATTTTGCCCCCTATGGTCATGCCGGCCGCCATGCTCATCATGTTGGCCTCCGCAATACCTACCTGGAAGAAGCGCTCGGGAAAGTCTTTCTTGAACGCATCCATTTTGAGCGAGCCCGTGAGGTCGGCGCAGAGAGCTACTACGTTTTCATTGGTTTTGCCCAGTTCGTGCAGGCCGGCACCGAAGCCTGAGCGCGTGTCTTTGGATTCGGAGTAGGGGAATTCTTTCATGAAGGAGATGTAAAATGTTGGAGTTGCTCGTTCTGGTTATTCTTCAAGCATATCATTTCCCAAACATACTCACCGAAGTCGTCTGTCCGCTGCGGATGGTGAAATTGCGCACGTCCGTAAACTGACTACCCGTGGAATTTTTGGTGCGAAACACCAGGCGGTAGGCGCCCGGCTGCATCGTCAGGTTGATTTTGCTGGAGGTTTCGGGGAGGTTATAAATCCAGGTTTGTGATTCGTCGTCGTTGAGTTGATAGATGCTGCCGTAGCCTGCCAGATCGGTGACAATATTCAGCGTGCCGGGCGCCGGATATGTTACCATGGTTTCCTGTCCTTGCTTGATCGTGACGCGGCGGATAATGCGCGGCAGCGTAAGTAACTCTACCTCATAATTGCCCCCCAGTAACTTCTGCCTACTCCCAAATGGCAGCGCCACTACCGTGGCCGCCTCGCCCTGCGCCCGCACCACCGCTTGAACCGTGCCGTAGGGGTTAGGCGTCATATTGGGGCCCTGCAAGCGGAGTGTTCCTTGTGGGGTCTTATACGTCAGTAAGTTGGCTTGGCCGGGCTTGATTTTTAAGTCGGCCTGCCGCACTGGGGGCACCGTATTGATAATGAGGTCGTAGGACTGGAGCGCGTCAATGTCGAGAACGTCGGGCTGGCCTTTGGCGTCGCGGTAATGCACGTAGTTGTATTCGGGCTGACCGGTGGCGCTGTTCACAAAGGTCATGTTCACGTTGCTTTCCACTGGCTTGCCGTCGGCGTCGGTGAGGTTTACCCGGACAGTGGTTTTTTGCAGGGTCTGGGTAATGACGTTATCGAGCACCGAGCGGAAAGTCTTGACATCCGCCGCGTTGTAATACTGCCCCAAACATTCGAGCTGTTTGCCAAACTCTTTTTCGGCCCCAATGCCAATTACAAAGGGCTTTAAAAAGATATGCTTACGCTGCAACGCCAACGACGTGGCGCACGGGTCACCCTGGCAGGACTCAAGACCGTCGGTGATGAGAATGAGCACGTTGCGAGCTGTTTTATCGGCCGGAAAGTCGTTGGCCGATTGCAGCAGCGAATACGTGATGGGCGTATTCCCCCGAGGTTGAAGCGTCTGTAATTTAGCCTTGATGGGCTTCGCATTCTTAGCTGCAAAAGCTACTTCCAGACGCGAGTCCTGACAGTTATTTTCCTCCCGACCGTACTGATGGCCATACACGCGCAATCCCAATTCCAGATTTGGGTATGTGTTAAGCGAATCGACCATCTTGGCCAGCAAACTCTTGGCTACTTCCATACGTGGCCGACCTTCCCACACGGCCCCCATGCTACCCGAAGCATCGAGCAAAAACAGGATGCGGGTAGTGCGGGGCTTCGTGGGGGGCAAATTCTGGGCGCACACCGGAGTCGTGAGTAGCAAAATGCCCCCCAGTAGTATTCCGCGCAGGCACCCAAGTCGGCTCATAGCATACGGCAGATAATTTGAACGTCATGCAGAGCAAAGCGCAGCATCTGGCGTGTTTAGTGGGGTTACTAACCTCTCATCAGCATGCGAGATGCTTCGCTTTGCATACGTTCAAAGTTATAAAGCCAAGTCTGCGACTCGGCTTTAGTAATCCGAGGCTTCTTCTACCAAAAGTTGCTGCAAGGCCTTCTCCAGTTGCTCATCGTTCGGGGCTACGCCGTGCCACTTGTGCGAGCCCATCATGAAGTCAACACCGGCGCCCATCTGCGTGTCCATCAGCACCATAACAGGCTGTCCCTGACCGAGCAGTTGGCGTGCTTCTTCCAGCGAAGCAATGAGCTTTTCGAGGTCGTTGCCGTCGGTCTCGAGCACGCGCCACCCAAAGGCTTCGAACTTAGCACGTAAGCTGCCCAGATTCATAATCTCCTTGGTGGAGCCGTCGATTTGCTGGCCGTTGCGGTCCACGATGGCAATCAGATTATCTACCTGGCGGTGCGGAGCGTACAGGGCAGCCTCCCACACTTGGCCTTCGTTCAACTCGCCGTCGCCCATGAGCACATACACCGTGCGGTCGTCTTTGTTAAGTTTCTTGGCTTGGGCAGCCCCAACGGCTACACTCAGCCCTTGGCCCAACGAACCCGAAGCTATGCGCACGCCCGGCAAGCCTTCCTCCGTGGCGGGATGACCCTGCAAGCGCGAATTCAGCTTGCGGAATGTGGCCAGCTCGCTCACCGGGAAATAGCCCGAACGCGCCAATACCGAGTAAAATACCGGGGAAATGTGACCGTTCGACAGAAAAAACAAATCCTCATTGTGGCCTTCCATCGAGAAGTCGGGGTTGTGCTTCATGATGCGGAAGTACAGGGCCACCAGCAGATCGGTGCAGCCCAGGGAGCCGCCGGGGTGGCCTGAGTTCACGGCATGAACCATGCGTACAATGTCGCGGCGTACCTGTGAGGCAATCTGTTTTAGCTCCGCAATGCTTCTTTCTTGCTGAACGGGCGGGGTTTCGGTCTGTACGTTGGCTGAGCTTGACTGCGACATATAGTAGTTCTTAGTAGGAGGTTGGGAGCGAAGATAAGCGGTGAGATTAAGCGCCAAGCAGTTGAGCCGCGTGATTTTTGGTGTCAACTTTCGTAATCACCTTTTCAATGTTGCCCTGCTCATCAATCAGAAAGGTATAGCGCATGGTGCCCATGTACTTACGGCCGTACATCGATTTTTCCTGCCATACGCCGTAGGCTTCCACTATCTTCTTATCCTCATCTACCAGTAGCGAAAAGGGTAAGTCGAATTTGGTGGCGAACTTCTGGTGCGACTTCTCTCCGTCGATGCTTACGCCCAATATTTTTATGCCAGCAGCGCGCAACTCGTTCTGGTTGTCGCGCAGATTGCAGGCCTGAGCTGTGCAGCCTGAGGTGTCATCTTTTGGATAAAAGTAAAGGGCTACTTTCTGGCCGCGCAGATCCTGCAGGCGGATGAGGTTGCCGTTTTGGTCGAGAGCTTCGAAATCGGGGGCGGGTTCGCCGGGCTGAAGGGACATGGGGGGCAAATGTTAGGGTAAATTGGCAGCAGGTTGGGGCGTGAAGATGAGCTTTTCCACCGGAAAGCCAGCAGATTGCGCCACGGCAATGAGCTGCTCGCGCACGGGCTGAGCCAATTGGGGGGTGCGGCTAAACAGCCACAGGTTTTCGCGGCCGGGCTCACCTACCAGCGCGTACTGGTATTCGGGGTCGAGGTCCAGAATCCAGTAATCGCCCTCAAAAGGCCAGAAAAAGCTAACTTTTAGTTTGGCGTTGGTCTTAGAATCAACAACACGAGCTACACCACGCGCTATTTCCAACGGACCCGTGGGGCTGTTTTTGCGACAACTGTTTATCACGGCTACTTTCCCATCAGGCCGCAACGAATACTCGGCTGTTACGTGCTGGCAACCTTTCTCGAAGCGAGTAGGAAGACGGGCAATTTCATACCAAACGCCCATATAGCGGCCCAAGTCAACGTGCTCGGCTACGGCCAGCGGCGCATGACGACGATTTCGTGAGTACACTAGGCCCACCGCCGCTACGGTAACAGTGGCGGCAGCGGCGAAAAGAACAGGACGGCGAGTTTTCATAGGTTGGTGTTTGGTAAATGATGCTTTGTTAAAAACTTCTGTCATGCAGAGCAGCGCGAAGCATCTCGCGTGTTTAACAGGATTACTAACCTCGCATCAGCAAGCGAGATGCTTTGCTACCGCTCTACATGACCGCCTTTTGCCCCCAGCTCACGCTTAAATCTTAAACTGCAAAATTTTCTCGTTGCCGGCCTGGTCGGTTAAGCGGAGTTCTGCTTCGCCGGCAAGCGGCACTGTTTTATCCTGCGGATCGGTGAATAAGGTAGCGTTTTTGTACTCGTAGCGCAGCATACGCCACTGCCCGTTCACCAGTAAACGGTAGCTGCTAAGCCCCGAAAGATTATCGCCTACTATAAAAGTGAGGCCTGACGGCGACTTGCGCACCAGCCGCGCCGTGGGCGCCAGCGTGTCGGTCAGGATGCGGAAGGAGCCGAAGGTCTTTACAGGAAACGTGATCTGTTCGCCTTCCCATTTGCCCCCCTGATAGATGCGGGCACCTTTATAATTGATCATGTAAACCGCCGACCGGGTCTTGTCGACTACGGCTACGGGCGGCTTCAGAGTGGCTTGTAGCGGCTTAAACAAAGGCGTGCGCGCATTATGAATCGTCCAGAGTCCGTCCTTGTAGCCGTTTTGCAGATACAAAGTGTCAAACAGTGTAAGAGGAGAAAAGACCAGATTCTGAAAACTGTTGGCGAACGACTGCTCAGTGGCGGCCGGGATGGGGGCTTTGGGCTCAAAGGCTTTGGTCAACTGCCCAAAGCGAATGGAATCGGGCAGGCCAGCGCGCAGATCGTAGAGGTACACATTTTCGCTTTGCACCGTGTAGCTTGGCACCACCTCCAGGCGGCGGTTTCCGCGCATCAGCGTAATATTTGCCCCCTGTCGGCTGGTATCCGGATCGGTGGCCACTACTTTAAGAATGTTGCGATTTATATCATATCGCAGAGCCGGCTTGCGCACAGCAGCATTGCGCGTTTTGTAGTAAACCGGCTTCTGGCCGCGCAGTACAAAAGTGAAGGGCGTGGTATTGCCATAAGAGTCGCTCAGGCGCACTTCAACTGTATATAGTAAGCCCTCTTCTACCCGAAGTTTTCCTTTGGTAGCGTTCGTGTTATATATGGGCAGTGTGTTGCCATCGTCTACGAATAGCTTCTCCAGGGTGCGGCCGTTGGTTTGTTGCCATTGATAGTCAATGTGCTGCGATATCTGCCGGGAGTCGCTGAAGGGAACAGCATCAATAATATGACGATAATGCGGTTGCCCATTTACGCGCACTTCCACTCGTTGAAGACCGTTGCGGTTGGTAGCTATATCAAATCGGTCGAAGCCCTGCACCAGCAAACCAACCATACCGAAAGCCGCAATAGTATCAGGATAGGCGTAGGGCGCGCCGGGCGTGGGAGGCTTTTTTGGCGTAAAAACGGCTTTGTCAAAGCGCCCTTGTACGCGGGCGTCAATGCTGAGCGGCTCTACGGCAAATGCCTGTAGGGTAGGCGCCACATGGTCCTGAATCTCCGCAAACCCTCCAAAGCGTAGCGGGTTAAGCTGCCGGTCTTCCGCGTCGCGCACTTCCCAGTGCAAGTGCGGGCCGCCTGAGCCACCCGTGTTACCTGACATGGCTACAATGTCGCCGCGCTTCACGACAAACTGGTCTTTTGTCGGAAACAGCTCTAACTCAAAGGTCTGCTTGGCGTATTGCTGCTGGCGCAGAAAGTCGGCCACCGGACCCTCAAAGCGGTTGAGATGGCCATATACCGTTGTCATCCCATTGGGGTGGGTGATATACAGCACATTGCCGTAGCCAAAGGCTGACTGCTTCAGCCGCGACACGTAGCCATCGGCGGAGGCGTATACGGGCAAATCAACTCGCCCATCTGTTTTGATGTCGAGTCCACCGTGAAAGTGGTTAGCGCGAATCTCCCCCATGCTACCCGTCAAGAAGTTGGGTTTGCCGGGCTTAATGGGAAACATAAAATAGCCGGCCGGCACGCTGTTTATGGGCGTGATATGTCGGCTGGGCTTGGTTTCGGGTGCCGCCTGGGAAGTGGGGCGCGGCGCAACGGTCCCGTTAAATGGCGCGGGCCGCAGACTCATAGCCGTAAGGGCTACCGAACCAACTACCACGCCGAACCCACCCAACTTTACTATTTTACTAATGCCTCGAACTTGGTACTGCACAATTTTCAACCCTTTACTTAACAGCAACATCCAACAGCTTTTCGTTCTCAATATACCCTTCCAGCCGGTCGCCGATATGCACAGGGCCTACACCGCTGGGCGTACCGGTGAAAATCAAATCCCCCATTTTTAACGTGATGAAGCGGGATATGTAGGCAATCTGAGCCGCAAAATTGTGCAGCATCATTCCGGAGTTGCCCTGCTGCCGAACCTCACCATTCACTTCCAACCGGAAGTTGATGTTGGCCAAATCAGCAAACTCTGCCACGGGCTTAAATGTGGTAGAAAGGGGCGCCGAGCCATCAAAGCCCTTCGCCAACTCCCACGGCAAGCCCTTCGCTTTAGCTTTGCTTTGTAAATCGCGGGCCGTGAAATCGATACCCAAACCAATGGCATCGAAGTAGTTGGTGGCAAACTGCGGCTCTATGTTCTTGCCATTTTTGCAGATACGCATCACCAACTCGATTTCGTGGTGAATATCCTGCGAGAAATCGGGGTAGAAAAAGGGCTGATTTCGCTGTAATAAAGCCGTATCGGGCTTGGCAAAGATGACGGGCTCGTCGGGCGTTTCGTTCTTAAGCTCAGCTATGTGTTCGGCATAATTACGGCCGATGCAGAGTATTTTCATTTCTGTATGATGCTTAGTGACTTCAGCTTAGCCTGTCAGCTGGGGATTCGCACGTAAGGTATATAGCCCCCAACGCCGCAAGCGTGTGCAGCCAAAATTAGGGCTATTTCTGTGGGGTAGGAAATAAATAAGGCCTCTTTCGCCTTTGTAGGTGCTATGGCCAAATGGTAAGCAGTAAACATTTACCCCCAGCGCTGTCGTATAGACAATAGCTATCTAAGCTGGGCAGTAAGGCAGTTTGGCCTTATAAATGCTATATGCTATGGTAGTTAAGTGACATTTTATTCCAAAGTAATCTCTCTGTCATGTTTAAAAAGTTTCTTGTAGCCAGCTGCCTATTCGTGGCAGTAGGCTGCTCTACGGTCCCAATTACGGGTCGTCGCCAGCTTAGCCTGGTGTCTGACGCTGAGATAAATACCCTGGCTGCTCAGCAATACCGCGAAGTAATCGGCCAAAGCAAGCTTTCGACTAATTCCACCCAGACGGCCATGGTACGGCGTGTAGGGCAGCGCATTCAGCAGGCCGTTGAAACGTATTTTCGGCAGCAAAATGCTCAGGATCAGCTGGCTGGCTATGCTTGGGAGTTCAATCTTATTCAGGATGACAAGCAGCAGAATGCCTGGGCAATGCCGGGGGGCAAAACCGCCGTTTATACCGGTATACTCCCTATTACCCAGGACGAAAATGGCCTTGCCGTGGTAATGGCCCACGAAATAGCGCACGCCGTGGCCAAGCATGGCAGCGAGCGCATGAGCCAGGGTTTGGTGCAGCAGCTTGGTGGTCAGGCCTTGGGGGCTGCACTTTCAACCAACTCCGCCACTACTCAGCAAGTAGCGCTGCAAGCCTTTGGCGTAGGCTCTCAACTGGGAATGCTACGATACGGCCGCAACCAGGAATCGGAAGCTGATCGATTGGGCCTTATATTTATGGCTATGGCGGGCTACAACCCCGATGGAGCTGTTGGTTTCTGGCAGCGCATGGCTGCCCGGAGTAACGGAGCATCGCCACCCGAGTTCCTCTCTACGCACCCCTCCAACGAAACGCGCATCAACGATATTCAAAGCCTTCTGCCAGAGGCACGTAAGTATTACAAAGCGCGCTAAGCCTACTGCTACTGCCTATATCCAATGAAATTTGCCCCCCAATCCTTAGTGCGTCGCATATTGCCCTTGCTCATAGTGTTGCTGACCGCGCTGGCGGCCTGTGAAACCAGTAAGCGCGGCATTCCGGAGGTAAATGCTGCGGACGGCACTGATCTGGAGCGGCGGCAGTTAGAAGTAAGCAGCAAGCTGGTAGGGCGGGTAATTGAAGGCCAAGTAGAGTATGTGGTGCCCCGCGCTCAACTCGCAACAGCCTTCATCCGGCAGTTTAACGACGGGACCGTTGTTGATAAAACCAGTATTCGTAAGGTGCAGGGCAGCCCTAAAGATAAGGCTATTTATTACCTGGTAGGCATGGGACTGCGCAATGGCATGTATCGCGCCATGGCGATTCCGTTGGAAACCTCTACCGACAATAGCTTATACCTGCGCTCCAATGCCGAGCGTTATATCGTAACGAGCGTGGGGTGTACGTTCTGCTATTTCTCTTTCGAGAAAAACCGTATTACCGGCACCGAGTGCGAAGAAAACACCGGCGGCAGCCGCTGCGACTTGGAAGTAGAAAGCAACAACAATTTCTTCCCTCGCTAATGAGCCGCAAGTGGATAATTCGCCTCACTCTCACCGCGTTGGCTTTGCTGCTGACCACGGATAAGCGCCCGGAGAAGAAACCAACCAACGACAAATAAGAAAGGGCCGCTGTATAGCGGCCCTTTCTTATGGTCTGTAACTACTGGATTAAGACTCCTTGGTCACCGCTTCGGCTAGCTTGGCTAAATCCAGTCCATCAAACGTGCCCGAAGACATCATGAGCAAGTTGGCATCGGTCCAGTTCTGCTCGTGCAGAAATGCAGCCAAGGCTCTGCTGTCGGTAAACACACGCAAGTCAGAACGTTGGAAGGCGTCTGCTACTTTCTCAGGAAGTAAGTCGGGTAGGCGTTTGTGAGCCAGTACCTGCGGATTAAAGTATACGATGGCCACATCGGGTGCATCGAAAGTGTGGGCGTATTGTGGCAAAAAGGCCGGATTGAGACTGCTAAATGTGTGTAGCTCCAGGCAAGCCACCAAGCGGCGCTTAGGAAACTGCTTTTTTAGGGCTGCCGCTGTGGCCTTGAGCTTAGAGGGTGCATGAGCGAAGTCTTTATACACGACCGAATCGTGGCCGGCACGCACCAGTTCTAGACGGCGCGCGGCTCCTTTGAAGGTAGCCAGCGCCTCAAAGAAGTCCTTGCCCTTAATGCCCAATTGCTTGCAGACCTCTTTCGCGGCCGAGATGTTGCGCAGGTTATGGTCGCCAAAGATCTGAATCGGAATCTCGTCGTCTTTCTTGGTCAGCAGGAAGGTCTTGCCGTCGCGCACCACATGCTCGTGCGGTCCGTAGCCGATATACTTCACGTCCGGGTCAGTGGGCACGCTTACCAGCTGCACCTGCTCGTCGTCGCGGTCATATATGAGCACGCCGGCTTTGGGCGTCATCTCGGCAAAAATGCGGAACTGCTCGCGGTAGTCTTCCTCCGTCGGAAACACGTTGATATGGTCCCAGCTAATACCCGAAATCACCCCGATATGATGATGGTACAAGTGAAACTTTGGGCGCCGATCAATGGGCGACGAGAGGTATTCGTCGCCTTCAATGATGATGATAGGCGCATCTTCTGTTAACTGCACCATCAGGTCAAACCCTTCTAGCTGGGCACCTACGGCGTAGTCGAACTTGCGGCCATGGTGGCGCAGCACATGCAGAATAAGCGACGTGATGCTGGTTTTGCCATGACTGCCGCCGATAACTACCCGCTGCTTGTCGCGGGAAGCCTCGTAGATAAATTCAGGGAAAGAATAGATGCGTAGTCCTAACTCTTGAGCGCGCAACAGCTCGGGGTTGTCGGCCCGCGCGTGCATGCCTACAATCACGGCGTCAAGGTCGTCAGTTATCTTTTCTGGAAACCAACCCTCGCTGGGGGGCAAAATTCCGGCAGCAGCCAAGCGACCGTGGGCAGGTTCAAAAATCTCGTCGTCGGAGCCTGTTACCTGGGCGCCGCGGCGGAGCAGCGCCAGGGCTAGATTATGCATAATGCTTCCCCCAATGGCAATCAGGTGAAGACGGTGGAGCGCGGCGGGCGTGGGGGGCATTTTTGGAATAATGAAGCAAAAATAAAGCGGCGAAAAGCCGGACGGCAAAGGTACTAGCCCCAACCAGAAGTTGATGCTCTGGCGGCCCAGCACTTCGGTTGGTTTTGGGAGGAAAGAACACCTCAGCTGTTGTAAGGGCAAATCACATAATTTTTATCAAGATCAGTTAGCGAAAAGAAAGCATTTTTCCGTCTGCTAATTATGGAAATCTGCCCCTAGATTTGCACCCCTTTTGAGCATAAAAAACAGTCGGCAGCGAGAAGGTAAGCGACAATAAATCCTAAGAGTCGCGAACCAAAACCTTCCAAAGCTGACTACCTTGTACAACACCCAGTGATGAACGACCAGATGAATGAGCGCGTAAAGTTGCAGGCCTCTCGGGGTATCGCTGCCCTGAATGGCCGTCCTGCTGCTTTATCCATGACCGGCCCGGCGGGCAAATTGCCCCCCCAGGCCCGTGAGTTAGAGGCCGCGGTGCTCGGCGCGCTCATGCTTGAAAAAGACGCGCTGACTACGGTTATCGACATCCTGAAGCCCCTGAGCTTTTACGACGATAAGCACCAGCGAATCTTCAAGGCCATCCTGAACCTGTTTGATAAGTCGGAACCAATCGACATTCTCACCGTTGTCCATGAGCTGCGGGAGATGGGCGAGCTGGAGCCAGCTGGCGGCCATCATTACGTGGCTAACCTCACCTTCAAGGTTAACTCGGCCGCAAACATTGAGTACCACGCGCGTATCATCACTGAGAATGCTATCAAGCGGGAGCTGATTAATATCGCCTCCACCATTCATCGCGATGCTTTCGAAGACACTACCGACGTATTCAACCTGCTCGACCAGACGGAACAGGCGCTGTTTGAGGTTTCGGAGTCCAACATCCGCAAGAACTTCGATGATATGCGCAGCCTTATGGGCAAGGCTATCAAAGAGCTGGAGGAGAAGAAAAATCAGAAAGATGGCCTCACTGGCGTGCCCAGCGGCTTCTCGGCCCTCGACCGCGTAACCAGTGGTTGGCAACCCTCTGACTTGGTGATTATTGCGGCCCGACCCGGTATGGGTAAAACGGCATTCGTAGTTTCCGCCATGCGCAATGCCGCCGTAGATTTTAAGAAGCCAGTGGCCATTTTTTCGCTGGAAATGTCGTCACTTCAGCTCGTCAATCGTCTGATTTCGGCGGAGGCGGAGCTGGATTCTGAGAAAATCAAGAAAGGCAACCTAGCAGACTACGAGTGGGCACAGCTCAACCATAAGATCTCATCCCTGTCAAGCGCGCCCATCTTTATTGATGACACCCCCGCGCTGAGCATCCGGGAACTGCGTACCAAATGCCGCCGTCTTAAGGCCCACCACGATATTCAGCTTATCATCATCGACTATCTGCAGTTGATGAGCGGTAACACCGATGGGGGCAAAGGAGCCGGAAACCGTGAGCAGGAAATTGCCAGTATCTCGCGGGCATTGAAGGGCATTGCCAAGGAGCTGAATATCCCAGTCATTGCCCTATCGCAGCTTTCTCGCTCGGTAGAAACCCGTGGCGGCGACAAGAAGCCGCAGCTTAGTGACCTTCGTGAATCCGGCTCCATCGAGCAGGACGCAGATATGGTTATTTTTCTTTATCGACCTGAATACTACAAGATTACGGAAGATGAAATGGGTAATCCTACCCAAGGTACTGGCGAAGTAATTATTGCTAAGCACCGGAATGGCTCCCTCGAAACCGTACAGCTCAAGTTTATCGGCCGCTTCACTAAGTTTGCCGACTTGGATGGTGTAGGCTTTGGTGGCGATGCAGGAGGCTTCAATCCTGGCGCGTTCCCCGCCAGCACCTTCGACGAGGACCCTAGCAGCTTTGCGCCTAATACTATACGATTGGGAAGTAAAATTAATGATGGTGCCAGCCCGGTACCTTTCCCCAAAAGTAATTTTGGGAATGACGACCCGCCGTTTTAACAAACTGCCTAAGCTAAAAAGCGGAGTGCTCAATCTTTAGTCCACAGTGGACTAAAGATTGAGCACTCCGCTTTTTAGCTTAGGCAGTTTGTTACATATAAGCGGCTGCCCCTGATCAGGAGCAGCCGCTTATTTATGAAGTATGCAGGCTGGTTAGCGCGTGTATTCTAGTTCGGTATATGGCTCACCAGCTTTGGCTACGCTACGCAACTTAAGCGAAGAAGCAGACAGCGAAGTAATCTGGTATTCTTTGGCCTCACCCAAATTGAGCGTTAGTGCTTTCTTGTCGGTGCTGAGAGCCCAAGTACCCGGCTTAGCTGGCGTTTTAGAATCTTTATCGCAAACATTAGCGCCTTCCAACTCCGTCAATTCACCCGTTGCCTCGAAATGCAGCTTGTTATCCTTGCTGCACTCGTCTAGCATCATGAATATATTGGTGGTTCTGACGTTGTTTGGGGTTGGCACGATGCCTTTGTAGGCTACTAGCTGCCAATCACCGGCCAAAGAAGCATCCGTCGAAGACTGGGATGTAGCGCGGGGAGATGGAGATTCTTCTAGCTGCTTTTCGCAAGAGGCAAACAGCATGGTGCCCAACGAAAGGGCCGTAAGCAGACGTACTTTGGTCATGAAAAGAGAGAATGGTGAATAGAAATGAACGCGTAGAAATAGACCGTATAGCTATGAATTTAAGGGGATGCGCAAAAGCATTAGAAGAGTGAAGAGCAGTTGAATTACCTTGAAGAAGTGTAATTACTCATATATCCTGGCTGCAAATATAGATACCGCTTTTGTATACACCATCAAAAGCGTCCTAAAACGTACCTATAAAATTATGTCAATTGTATTTTGTTAATATATATTTAAGCTAAGAATGCTGACAAATAAGAAAGCCTGCTAAAGCCTCATCTATAGGGGGCCTTAACAGGCTTATATGTACTATATAACAATATTATGATTTAGTCTTTGCCTCAAGCAGCGTGACTACCTCTTTATTATTGGCAGCCTTAGCACTGGTAAGGGCTGTGTTTCCGTCTTCATCCTTAGCCTGCAAGTCGGCACCACTAGCTAATAGTAGCTCTATGAGCTCCTTGCTGCCTTTTCCGGCCGCATAGTGAAGCGCAGTTGCTTGAAAAGCATCACGCCAGTTGATTTTTGCTTTATACTGAAGCAGTGATTTTACGATAGCCACATTATTATTTGTAGCCGCTGCAATCAGATAACTAGTAGGAAAACCAGGAACGATTTCGATAACGTGATTGGGGTCAGCTCCTGTTTTTAACAGGGTTTCGACAGCGGTGGTGTTGCTTTTTAAAACCGCCGTATATAATTCCTTACTTTTATCCTGAGCTGCTGAGACATAAGCCAAGCTCATAAATAACAAGCAAAAGAGGGCAATCTTTTTCATACAAAAGGGTGGTAAAGTGAACGTGATATTGCGTAAAAGTACAATATCACGTTCTTTCTATCAACATCCTCTTTTACCAAATTAAAATGGTAGAAGCCACAAAGGAGCCCTCTTTAAATTGAAGATTCTTAGCTGGCTGCGGCTAGATGTTTTTGCTTCTTCTTTTTCGCTTTTTTCAACCGGTTCAGCCAAAGAATAACGCCGGTAATCGGGAATGTAAAGCCCAACACGCATACTATTAAGGCAATAATTTTGGAAGGCATCCCAAAAATGGCCCCCGTGTGCACTGGCTTAAAGGAGCGTCGTACCCGTTGTCCTAAATTACGATCCTGAAAGTTGAGCTTGCCCAAAACCTGACCGGTATACTGATCTAGGTATAGTTCATCATTGGCTGATTCGTGGGGGGCATTTGCCGGTAACATAGCTATGCGCACCGACTCGGCAGAGTCTTTGGGAAGTTGGATGTTGAAGTTTTGGGCCGTAGGCACCTGCTGACGCGCTATTGCATAGGCCGCATCATAAGTGAGGCGCAAATCGGTTGAAGCAACTACTGATTTCGGTGGCTCGGGGCCTTTCATCTCTGAATTGGTGAGCGTGAATATGCCTTTATTAAACCACTCAAATGACCAAGCCAAGCCCGTAAAAGCGAATACGAATAGAAACAGCGCGCTATAAAACCCGAGCACAATGTGCAAATCATGGTTGAGGCGCTTCCAGCTGGCATCCCACTTTACGGAGAGGCGCTGACGTAGTACCTTCCCCGTTGCAGGCCACCATAGCACCAAGCCAGTACCGATGATAAACAAGAAAAATAAGGTGCTCACACCTACAACGAACTTGCCTACCGCACCGGCCACCATGCCCCGGTGCAGGGCAAACATGGTGTAGAAGAATGTGTCGCGGTAAACGTAAGGGCCCACAACCTGCCCGGAGTATGGATTGACAAAGTATTTGGGGCCACCTCCGCCTTCACCGCCACCTTTTGGTTTTTCGCCTGCTTTTGCCCCTTTAGTGTTAGCAGCCGGGCCTGCTTGCGCCACTGGGGGGCTTTTCTCACCGGCTTTATCGCCAGCTAAGCTCACTTCTACCGTACGCAAAGGGTCAGTATATACCTTCATGCCCGTTACTTTGGCCTGAGGCACTGAGACTTGCACTGCCTGGGTTATTTGCTGAAGCGAAAGACGAGTCTGGGTAGTAGGTGCCTCAACAAAGTAGCGCTCTGGGTGCCAAGCCTGCTCCAGTTCCTTCTCAAAAACCAGAACCGCCCCTGTAAAGCAGAGCACCGCTATAACCAAGCCGGATGCAAGACTCAAGTATAAGTGAATTGTGCGGAAGAAGATTTTCATAATGGTAGCCTTAAATTTGTTTAAGGGGAGGCCTGTCGCTCTTTAATTAAAATCTAATCAACTGCGCAACAATAATTTACCACTTTACTCCCACGGTGAGGAAGTAGCTGCGGCCGTCGGAGGGCAGAATGCCGGGGCCGGGGTAGCCAGTGGCGCGGCGGGTAAAGTAAATGTTATTGGTCAGATTGTTCACGCTGCCCTCCAGTTTGAGCCAACGATGCTCCCACGACACGGAGGCATCCATGACATGATAGGCCGGAATGCGGCCGACCACGGCCGAAACGCCACCGTCCGTGGCATTGGTGGCATCCGTGAACTGGTCGGAAAGGTAAGTGTACTGAAAGGATGCTTTTAGGGGGCCGTAGCCCGCTCGCGTGCCGGCTTTTAGGTTTAGGTTGGGCACAAACTCTACCTGGTTGCCCTTTACGCCAGCTATTTCGCTGGCCGTGTAGCGGCCGTGAATCAGGGCTACGTTGCCAAACGTCGACCACGACCACTGACCGGCCTGGGGCTGCCACAGGCGCAACACGTCGGCCTCGGCATAGGACTCAACGCCCAGAATCAGGGCGCGGCCAATGTTGCCGCGGCGACGCAGCACCCGGTCGTTCTCGTCGTAGGTCTGCACTTCGCCAATGCGGTTGCCGTAGTTCAGGGCAAACAGGCTCACGTCGTAGGTGAGCCACTGGCCTTGCTCTCCGCGCAGGCCCGCGTCGGCCGAGAAGCCGCGCTCGTCCTGAAGGTTGGGGTCGATGATGGCCGAGGGGTTGGCGATGCGCATGTCGCTGAAGGTGATGGAGCGGTAGTTCTGCGAGATGTTGGCGTAAAACTCACGCTCTTCCTGGGGCTTGAAGCTCACCCCAATGCCGCCCAGCAGGAAGCCGCGCGGGCTGGTGCGCTGCTCATCCTGGCGCGTTACTTCGGTAATGTTGCCGGCCAAATCCCGGTCTACTACGCCATAAAAGCCGTTGGCGCGGGTGCGGATATACTCGTAGCGCAAGCCTGGCGTAATCGAAATCTGGTCGTTGAGATACAGAATGTTTTCGGCGAAGAAGGCGACGTTGTGGTTGGGGAAGCGGTAGTCGGAGTAGCTGGAAGTGGAAAGCGCGTCGGGCTCCACGAAGCGAAAATCGGCGCCTCGGCCAGCGGGGCCGAAGCCCTGAATGCTATGATTATAGCCCCGGTAGTAGCGTGTGCCCAGCAGGAGCACGCCATTTTTGCCCCCCAGAGTGTAGCGGTTGAGGTAGCGAGCTTCAAGACCAACGTTGCGGAAGTCGCCGGTAATCAGGTCGCGGCCTAGCTCGTCGTCATCATTGGTGTCGACGCGGTTGGGCCGGAAACCCAGAGACTTTCTGGTAGCCAGCAGCCCGAAGGTGGTCAGGTTGAGGTTAGCACGCGGATTTAGCTTCCAGTCGGTCGAGACGTTGAATAGGTTCCAGTTCACCTCAAACCAGTTACGCTCCCGGTTCGACTGGCGCGGGTCACGGGCAAACTGTTGGTCGCTCAGGCCGCCGGGCTGCTGGGCTAGGTAGTCCATGTGAGTCACCTGGGCGCCCACTTTGAGGTTTTCAGTGAATTGGTAGCGCAGGTCAGCGTAGGCGGTTTTGCTGTCGAAATGAGAGTTGGGTCGCCAGCCATCGCCGCGCTTGTACTGGGCGAAAGTGTAGTAGCTGAGCTTCTTTACCGTGCCGCTCACGCTATTAAAGGAGTTGAAAAAGCCGTAAGAACCGACGGTTTGCCGCGAGGTGACGGCCACCGTCTTGTCGGTTTCGGGGGCACGCAGTTCGAAGTTGATCAGGCCTCCAAACTGGGTGCCGTATTGCAAAGACGCTGCCCCGCGCACCAGCTGAATGCGCTTGATGGCCTCGATGGGCGGAGTGTAATAGCTTTCGGGGTAGCCCAGGGCATCGGCCGAGATGTCGTAGCTGTTCTGGCGCACGTTGAAGTTGGCCGTGCGGTTGGGGTCGAGGCCGCGGCCCCCGATGCTGAGCTGAAGGCCGCCCTGGTCATTTTCCCAGATGTTGAGGCCCGCCACGCGCGCGTACACCTGTCGGGCGTTGTTGGTAGCCAGGTTAGCTACCAGGTTATCGGGAATGATGACTTCCGACTTTTTGGCCGCGAAAATGGCAGTTCCTTCTACCTCCCGCAGGCGGGTTTGTCCAAACCGACTCTGGGGGGCAGATATCACTACCTCTTTCAGCGTCCGCTCGCGGCGCGCCAACGTAAACTCCTGAAGGCCCAGGTTTTCCGTCAGACTTACCTCTACTCTGAGCGGCTCATGGCTAATGGAAGAAAACTGCAACTGCTGGCGGCCCGGCCCCAAGTTGGGCACCACGAACAAACCAGCGCTGTCTGTGCGGACAATCTGGCGGGAGCCTTTCAGGTACACTTCGCAGCCAGCCACGGGCTGTCCCGTACTGGCTTCTCGCACCAGGCCATTGAGCGTGAGGCGCTGGGCTATAGTGGGGTGCTGGAACAGCATGCTAACCACAAGCAGCCAAAAACTATAAACCGCTAATCGCATCTTCAAAAGGTAAAATCCAGTTCTTGGGCCGCCAAGTGTCGGTTTCGCGGGCCAAGTCTACGGTGGGGTCGATATAAGATTTGCCCAGGCGCCCATTCAGGCTCACGTAGGCATCAGCGTACACCTGCGGACGATGTACGCCCTGACGAGCGTAATAGTCGCGCAGGTAGTGGGCGAATTGCACCATCATGTCAGGCTGGGTAGACAGCATCTTTTCCTGCAACACGCTAAGGTGTTCGTAATTATTCACTAAGCGAGCCCGCCCCGTGGCACCGTCCACGACCTTAAACTGCACTTGCCCCATTTTTTCCATCAGCATTACCCGCCACGAAAAACGGTAGCCTTCCTCGGTCCAGAATAGCTCATTGGGATAAAGCAGATAGCGAAACGGTAAGAGCAGCTGCACCACAAAAAAGCCCCCCAGCCCCATAAGAAGCAACTGACGAACCGCTAGCCGGTAGACTAGCGGCGCGGTGGCGCGGGGGGCAAAAACGGATAAGCGCAGCACGCGGCGCAGGAACTGCAAAGCCCGCTCATGCTCGGCCGCTGGGAAAAAAATCAGCGCGGCCACAATCATCACGTACGGGAACATACCGATAGGAAAAAGCACGGCCGTAAGCACATGAAATACAACCACGGCCGCGTAGGCGTAGGGGCGGGTGAAGCGGTTAAGCAGAAAAAACGGCACCGTTAGGTCGTAGAAAGCACCAAACCAGCTGAAGGCATAGGCCACCCAAGGATAGTTGAACAGAAAGCCGACTAGGGGTAGATCGTTTTTGGCGGGCAGCCAGATGCGCAGCGGCATAGCCTCAAGCAGCCAATCCGAGTTCAGCTTGGCCAAACCAGCGTAGAAATACACGATGCCCAATAGCAGGCGCAGGGCATCCACGGTCCAACGGGGCACCTGGTCGTGCCAGCGGCTGGGGTTACGGTGAGCATCCAGGGAAAAGTAGCAGCCCGTGGGCAGCACAATGAGCAGCAGCGCTACCAGACTCACAAAATAGTAGTGGTTCAAGTAGGTGCTTTTGTCCATGAGCTCTATATAAGTAAAGCTCAGAAACAGGCCAATGGCCGCTGAGCGGTACCACCACCCCACGGCTACGAGCAAGGCACACAGGCCACACACCGCAAACAACCCATACGTGAGCGGCCCCAGAGGCTTTATCCACTCAAAGCCGTAGTAAGAAAAGAAAAACTTGGGTTTCAGATACAGCTCCGCAATCCAGCCCTTACTCCAGAAACGAACTACGCTGGCCACTACCAGCAGGCCAAAAGCCAACCGGAACGTAGCCAGCGGAGCCGCTGAGGTATACGAATGCAAGTAGCGCTGCAGGTGACGGCCCAGCATTAGTCGCCGTCGTTGTCGACGTAAGTGACGGTGATACCCAGCGCCGAGGTCATGTCTACTTTGATCATGCGCACGGCCTTCTGCATCTCATTATACGAGGCCACCGCGTCGGCATTGCGGGTGCGGATAGCGGAATACAGGTCGGGGCTCAGGGAAGTAAGCTTCTGATACGACACCCCAAGCTGAGCGTTAATAATGTCGCTCAGAGTCTGGTTGGTGCGGCTGTCTTTGGCCCCCAGGGCATTGAGGTAAGCTTTCAGGGAAGGCTGCGTGGCGGTGCGACCGTTGAAAAACAGCTGCACCGCCGTGTGGGCCGTCGTGGCTAGCTGCACAGGCAAGGTCCCGCGGAAATAGTACGCTTCAATCTTGTCGGGCACGGGATTACCCGTCATGATGCCGGCCGGAATACCCACTTTGCCCGCTCGCAGGTAGCGCTCGAAATACAAGGAGTAGGCATTGATCACCCGGGATAGGGAACTGCTGGCGTCTGTGCCGACGCTGTTGATGAAGGTGGTACGGTAAGAGCCATTCCACTCGGCGTACACCTTGCCAAACTTCTCATCCATTTTGCCGACTACATCCATGAGGTAGCGACGATGATTGGCCGACGAGGCATACTGCTGCACGATGGCCGCGTCATCGGCGGCTAGGCCGTTAAGCAGATAATCCAGGGCTGGGAAGCCTTGCTGGGGAATGGTCGTGGCTAAGTCAAAGTTGTATGTGCCAGAGCTGATGTTCTGGCGGATGCCGGTGGCATCCGTAGGGTAGATGTTGAGGTGATTCCGCAGGCTCGCGGTTTCGGCGGGTCCAAACTCAAACATTTCCACTTTCTGCCACTCCACGTAAGCCTGCTGCCAAGCCTGGCGCGCCTCCAGCAGACTGGCCGTAGTGGGGGCGGCCGTAAAGGCGGTGGTCTTGGTTTTCAGTGCCATCAACTTGTCGTTGAAGCGCTGGTAGCCAGGCTTTATTAAGCTGTCGGCCCACTGCGTGAGCAGGGCTTTGCGGTCGGGCGTGGAACTAGGGGTAGGCTCAGGGGTGCCGCTGCTGGGGTCTTTCTGGCAGCTGAGCATCACACAGGCCATAAGCAGGAGCGAGAGGGCGGAAATGAGCGTCTTTTTCATCGGGTCGGTTTCTATTGCTACACCACCGCCCTACGCAGCTTGCTGCGCAGGGCGGTGGTGTAGTCCGCTAGCGCGCGGACGTAATACTATTGAATACTAAACTTCGACTTGATGGCATTGATAGCGACATCGGCCTGGGCATTGGTCAAGCTCCAAGCCCCTTGGCTGCCGGAGAGCAAGCCGTTGAGCAGGCCATCAGAAAAGGCAGCGTCGGCGCCAAACTTGGTGCAGAAGCGCAGGGAGTAGATAAAGCCGAGTCCTTCGCCCAAGGCGTGGGCTTTGGAGGGTAGATCGGGGAAGCCTTTCCAGTTGGTCAGATAAGAAACGGCCGATAAAGCAATGGTTTTCTCTAACTCCGTGCGGATGATGTCGGCCTGAGCTTTCAGGGTGGCCTTGTCGTTATTAACAATAGCGGCGCGACCTTTCAGGAAAGCCATATACACGTTAGGCGCGGCCGGTCCGTTCTTCTCGTTCAGGTAGCCAGCCAGGAAACGCTCCCGTGGCGTGAGGTTGATGTCGGTGGTCATAATGGCATTAGCCGTCATATAGCCGTAGGCCATGTCCCAGTTGTGCTCCAGCTCTGTATAGGGTTTGCCCTCAATGGTCTTGCTATTGTTGGCGTTCAAAGCCTGGTCGGTCAGCAGCACATTGTTGATCTGGTCAAGTAATAGGGCTCCGATTAGCGCCTTCTGAATCACTTGGTTTACCTCAATGCCTTTGCCATCAACCAAATAGCGGCCCAAACGACCGGCGTTGCCGGGTGTGGCCGTATTATTTACCGACTGACTTGCCACTGCTAAAGCAGCCAGATTGTTATCAATATAAGTGCGGGAGGCCTCGGCATTGGTAGCGGGGAAAGAAGCAGCCGTAGCGGTACGCAACTGCACGCCCGATGTGTTTAAGGCAGGTACGGAAAATGGAGCGCCCGTATTACTGTAATAATTGCGAAGGGTAGTTGCATCCAGGGTGGAGGGGGAAGCCGGCGCGGCTACGGCCACCTTGGCCATATATGTGTTCAGTTCTGAGAACATATCCAAGCGTACAGACGCCGTGCCTAGGTCAACGGTCGATTGGCCGCTGGCGTCCTTGAATGACTCAGTGTATTTAGAACTGGACGTTAGCGTAGCGGCATTAATGTTTGTCCGCAAGGCTGGCGCCGTCTCGTCTTCATTTTTGTCACAAGCAGTAAAGCCAAAAGCCAAGGCGACCACTGCAGCAGCGTATTTAAACGACATGTAGATAGAAGGAAGGTTAGAGTTTGATATTGCAAATATAATGGGCTTATCTGGAATGCTTATAAATAGAGTAATCTTTTTTAGAAAATTTCTAAACAGACTAAGTGCGGGTTTTCAAAGCAGGCATAGAAGTAAGCCTATAGCCTGATTGTAAGCTCGTCTCTTCCGTTTAATTCAAGTAGAAAGGCTAACTACTGATTTAGGTATAGGCGCAGTGAAAGGCCTCCAGTCAACCAGATGCTTGCAGAATATGCACCAAAATGCCTCCAGAGGTTGGTTTAAGTTCTGCCTTTTAGAGGACTTGCAGGGTCACTGGTGCCAGCTCAAAAACCTCGGCCAGCAATTCATAGGAACGGAGCCTGTCAGCGAAGTCGTAGGTGATGGTGACGGCTGTAATTTCTTCTACTCCATAAGAGGTGGCCAGAGCAGTAAGCTGCGCGTGTACCTGCTCGGGCGTGCCGCTCACCATGCGCTGCCGATGATAAGTAAGGCGAGCCCGCAGCTCGGGCGTAAGCGGGTAGTCGCGCACGGAATCATAAGAACCGATGGAGGTTCGGTCGCCGGTTTCGAGCTTCAGCATTTGCAGAGCCAGGGTTTCGGCGAGTTCTTGGGCTTTCGCTTCCGTATCGGCGCAAAGCACGAAAAGGGCCACCGTAGCACGCGGCGCGGCCAACTCATCCGACGGCCGGAAACGCTCCTTGTACAGCCGAACCATGTCAGGCCCGCCCACAGGATTGATGAAATGAGCAAACGAAAACGACGCTCCCAAATGCGCCGCAAACAGCCCGCTTTGTCCGCTGGAGCTGAGCAGCCACAGTTCCGGCATAGTGGTAGCGAAGGGCGCGGCCTTTACTTTTTCGTGGACGGTGTTAGGTATTACCTCATCGCGCAGGAAACCCCGCAGATCCATGAGTTGGTCTACAAAATCCTCATCGCGAAAGGTATTTTGGGGGTTGAGTACATGCGCTGTTAGGCGGTCGGTGCCGGGCGCGCGGCCGATGCCTAAGTCAATTCGGCCGGGGTAAAGCGTTTCAAGTAGGCGAAAATTTTCGGCCACCTTCAGAGCGCTGTAATGGGGCAGCATAACCCCACCGGAACCTAGCCGGATGTGCTGAGTTTCAGCCCCCAAGCGTCCTAAAAGGACCTCGGGAGCAGAGCCAGCCAACGTACCGGTATTATGATGCTCCGACACCCAAAAGCGGGTGTAGCCCAGTTGATCGGTGAGGCGAGCGAGTTGTATCGTTTCTTCAAGCGCCTGGCGTGCCGTGCCGCCCTGCCGAACGGGAGACTGGTCGAGGACGCTGAGGCGAAGTGTATTGGTCATGATGCGAGTTTGTGTAGCCTTGGGATAGACGCTATAACCCCGTGGCGGCTCATCATGTTCAGTCTACACCGTTTTGTTAGCTAGATGCGCGGCTACTCGGCCGCTACGGCTACGGGTTGGCTGATAGCGTTGCTCTCGCGCAGCGGCAACTCCGGGATAAACAACGTCGCTACCCAACCCGCCATCACCAATAACAAGGTACAGAGGTAGATACGGGAAATAGCGTGCGTAAATGCCGCGCGAACAGCCGGTGTAGAATTGCCGGCAACCTGAGCCAAGCCGGGGGGCAAACTAGGACCTTCCGTAACGCTCGCCTCTGTGGATGCGGCCGGTGTGGTAATAGTAGCAGGTAATGACTGCGCTAAATTGAAGGTAAGTACCGCGCCAAGACCAGCCGCTGCAATAGCGCCGCCAATCTGCCGGAAAAACTGGCTGGCTGATGTTGCTTGGCCCAGCAAACGAGGCTCGATGGCGTTCTGTACCGCCAGCGTATAAAGCGGCATGCTCGGCCCAAGGCCCAGACCGCAGAGTACCACGTAAAGCAATACCTGATAGTAGGTTACGTCGGCAGACATGGTGGCCAGCAGGCTTAGCCCGATCATCAGCACTACGCCGCCGCCCAGCATCCAGCGCTTGTAGTGGCCGAAGCGCGACACCATTTGGCCCGCCAGCATGGAGCCCGTTACCACTCCCAACGAGAGCGGAATAAGGCTGACCCCAGCCTGCGTAGCGGTGGTGCCCAGCACATTCACCATAAATAGGGGCTCGAAAATAATGATGCTCAAAAAAGCCCCCCCGAGGAGAAAAAGCGCCAGATTGGCCGTACGAAACACCTTATTGTCGAACAGCGAGAAGTCGAGAATGGGGTTGGTGGCGCGGCGGGAGCGAACCACAAACAGCGTAAGTGCCGCCAGGGCCAAAGCAAAAAGGCACAGCGTAGTAGGCGAAGTCCAGCCATACATGGCTTTATTTAGTTGCAACGCAATGACCAACGGCCCCAGTCCCAGCATCAGCAGTATGGCGGCCAGATAGTCGAGCGGTTGCTGCTCGCCGCGGGGGCGTAGGGCTGGCATCCGGGACAGAATAAACCACAAGGCTAGGCCACCTAGCGGAATGTTTACATAAAAAACTAAACGCCAGCCCTCTACACCTGGCAGTAGTCCGTCGCCGTGGTCGGTTAACAGTCCCCCCAGAAAGGGTCCCAGCACCGACGAAAGCCCAAACGTAGCCCCCACAAATCCCTGGTACTTACCGCGTTCGGCGGGAGGAAACAAGTCGGCAATGATAATGAAGGCCATGGCAAACAGCCCTGCTCCGCCAAGGCCCTGAATGGCCCGGAAGATGATCAGCTGGCTCATGCCATCGCCGAGCAGGGGCAAGGTGCCAAATTCGCCCGCTAGCCCGCACAATGCCGAACCAAACAAGAACACCAGAACAGCCGTGACCTCGATGGTGCGCCGCGAGTACATATCGGCCAGCTTGCCATAAATGGGCACCAGCGCCGTGCTGGCCACCAAATAGGCGGTGGCAACCCACGTAAAACGATCGAGGCCGTGCAGGTCGCCCACGATGCGTGGCAGGGCAGTGGCCACAATGGTTTGGTCGAGGGAGCCCAGGAAAAGGGCCAGCAGCACACCAGCCAAAGTCATCAGCTTGGTGCGTTGGGTAAGCGAGTCAGTCATATTCAAACAGGTCGGACTGAGTTACGCGGTATCAGACGCTTAGTTGGATTTACGCGGCAAGCGCCGCCTGATCAAACTGGGAACGCTAGTTCAGCCAGGCCAGCATCGTGCATAGAGTAGAGCGCCCGGGGCCGACAAATGTTTCAGATAAATAAGGAACACCCAAACGAGCAAACTACCTTCGCCGGCATTATTCAAAATTGACCCTTGATGACCCTCACCCTGGCCTTGCTGTGTTTTTTTGCCTTTCTGGCTGGTTTCGTGGATTCGATGGTGGGCGGCGGCGGCCTGATTCAGTTGCCGGCTATGTTGCTGCTGCTCAAAGGGGTGCCTGTGCCAGTTATACTTGGAACGGGCAAAGTGTCGTCGTTGGCGGGCACGGCTACGGCTCTGTGGCGCTATGCGGGGCGGGTGCCTATGCAGTGGCGCAGCGTAGGGGCGGCGGCAATTACGGCCGGCGTGTTTTCGTTTGCCGGAGCGCGGGTGGTAAGTCTGCTGCCCAGCGAGCTGCTGCGGCCGCTGGTGCTGGGCTTATTGGTCGTGATTGCCGCCTATACTTTCTGGCGCAAAGATTTTGGCGCAATTCACGCCCCGCGTCTCACGCCCAGCCGCGAAACGCTCTACGGCGTGCTGGTAGGTGCGATTCTGGGTTTCTACGACGGTTTTTTTGGCCCCGGTACGGGCAGTTTGCTGCTGTTTGCCTTCGTGGGGCTGTTTGGCTACGACTTCCTCACTGCTTCGGCTTCGGCCAAACTGGTGAACGTGGCCACCAACCTCACCAGTCTGCTTTACTTTGCCTTCACCGACCAGATTCTTTATCACATTGCCCTGCCCATGGCCGCCTGCAATATGCTGGGCTCGACCCTAGGGGCGCGCATGGCTTTAAAGCAAGGTACTGGCTTCGTGCGCGTGTTGTTTCTGGTGGTCGTCTGCGGCATCATTCTGAAGCTGGCGTACGATACGTTTGGCCATACAGCTTAATGCATAGAATGCATTTGTCCGCTAAAGATGACAAGCACTAATCCACTGAGACCAGCATTATCTCGCCTCGTTCTGGCAAAGACGTATATGACTCCTCGATTCTATCCGCTGATCCTAGGAGCATTAATGTTGGTTGGCTGTAATAATCCTTCCACTGCTTCCGATCCATTACAATCGCAAATTGGTAGCTCTGGTGCAGCTGATTCAGCCGCTTCTCGCACTTATCGGTTGCGTCTCACGCAATTAGGTACAGCAGATCAACAAGACAGGCAGGAATTTATAGCTGTGCTCCGCCAATACGGTCTAGGATCAGCCCAATTCGCTGCTGCCCGCCGCCACATGGGGCATAAGGATTCCCTGCGCCTGCGCCAGTTTTTGGTCTTGGAAAAACGCTATGGCTGGCCCCATAAAAGCCAGGTAGGAGCCGAAGCTATCGTGTACGCCTATCTTTTAGTACAACATGCGCCGAAACAAGTTCAGCTTAGCTACCGACATAAAATCCAGACTTCTTACGAACGTGGTGAGCTTCCGGGAGCTGATTATGCTACGTATCTGGATCGGATGCTTGGGTATGAGGGGAAGCCCCAACGCTATGGGACTCAATATGATATCCGGGTGTTAGCCAATGGCCGGGAGGAAAGCTATCTGTTGCCCATTGAGGACCTTTCGCAGGTCGATGAGCGCCGCGAAACCGTGCAACTAGAGCCTCTGCTGCCCCAGCTCGTGCCCGGAACGCTGGTTTTCAAGCCGGGAATGAAATAGGCTGCTTCTCATGTATTCAGGCAAAAGTAACCCTATCAAAAAGGCGGTCATGCTGAGCGTAGTCGAAGCATCTCTACTGGTTAGTAATCAATGCTAGTGCAACGAAGCGGGAGAGATGCTTCGACTACGCTCAGCATGACCGCCTAATGTAAGATGAATAAAAAAGCCCCCAGATAGATTAGTGGGGGGCTTTTTTATGCTTGCGAGAAAGTGCTTAGTCTTGGTTGCTGGGCAGGCCGGGTACCGGATTACCTTGGGCGGCACTCGAGTTCGGTACACCCATTTTTTCTTCCCGCTTGCGCTGATAGCGATTAAACTGCTCCGGCGACAACACGTCTTTCAACGCGGCCAGCCGCGATTGGCCGATGTCTTCCACGATGCCATTTAGCTTGCGCAAATCGGTGCGGTAGCGTAGGCGGGCGGTTTCCACGTTGCGCACGCTGGTCAGGTTTATCTGATTCACTTTTACGACTTGCGGCGGCGTGAGGCCTAATGCCTGACGCATATTATCGGTGAGGGCTTTGGCACGGGCTTCTACTTTGTCGGCAGCAGGTGCGGGGGCCGCTGCGCTTGGTTTGGCTGGCGTTGCCGCTTTGGGCTTTGCAGCTGCCGTAGTTGCTGATTTGGGTTTAGCTGCGGTTTGAGCCTGCGTAAAGCTGGGAACCAGAATCAGGAGAAGGAAAGCAGCAAAAAGGGGAGTCTTCATGTCAGAATAAATAATTCGGTGGCCAAAAAACGGGCGCCCGGTGCAAAGATGTGTCAGAAAATGGGACCTGGAAACAAGCTTTTCAGCACGTAAATATGGTGCCAGAAAGGAGTAATGGGCTTGTAACGCAGGTAAGCGCCTATTCATGCCCTGTCAAGGCAAAAAAAAAGCCCCCCGGCCAGCGTAACCTTTCCTTCGCCATTCCATACTAGAAAGCATGAAGCAGAAAAATCAACCTAAGTGGCTGGCTTTGGCTGGCATGGGCGCCGTGGTAGCTGCTGCGGCGCTGTGGTCTAACCGCCGCGGCTCCTACGATTTGACCGGTCGCGTGGTCCTGATTACGGGTGGCTCGCGGGGGCTGGGTTTGGTGCTGGCCCGTCAGGCCGTAGCCGAAGGAGCCAAAGTAGCAATCTGCGCCCGCGACGCCGAAGAGCTGGAGCGCGCGCGTCAGGAACTGGCCGCCGGGGGCACCGAAGTAGTAGCCCTGCAGCGCGACCTCACCGATCCGGAGGCCGTTCGCTCCCTCATAGCTGAAGTGCAGGAGCAGTTAGGCTTCATCGATGTGCTCATCAACAACGCCGGCATTATCACCGCTGGCCCCCTCGACCACATGGAGCTGCGCGAGTATCAGGATTCGATGGATACGCACTTTTGGGCGCCGCTGCACGCCATGCAGGCCGTATTGCCGGCCATGCGGCGGCGAGGTGAGGGGCGCATTGTTAATATAGCATCGGTGGGGGGCAAAGTGCCGATTCCGCACTTGGCTCCGTACTGCGCCAGCAAGTTTGCGTTGGTTGGGCTCTCGGAAAGCTTTCGAATTGAGCTCAAGCAGCATGGCATTCTGGTCACTACTATCTGCCCCAACTTGCTGCGCACGGGCAGCGCCCGTCATGCCATCGTGAAAGGCAGGCACAAGGAAGAGTACGCCACCTTTGTGGTGGCTGACTCTCTGCCAGTGCTGACGCTGGATGCTGAAGCCGCGGCTCGCCGCATCTGGAATGCCTGCCGCCGCGGCGATGCTGAAGTAATAGTTGGTACGCCTGCCAAGCTGCTCGCGGGTTTGCACGGCCTTATTCCTGGCACTACCACCGACCTCTTGAGCTTAGTAAATCGCGCGCTGCCGGGGGAAAACGGAGAATTGGGCGACGAACGCCGCCACGGTTACGAAAGTGAGTCGGCGGTTAGCCGCTCCTGGGTAACGACGCTCACGCGCAAAGCTGAAAAGGAGAATAATGAGCTGACTAGTGATAAGTAAGAACTGACTTTCTTCTATCAGTATTAGGATGTAGCGACGCGTATTCGCGCCTTAATCATTGAACAGTCGCAACTGTACCCGTTGACCTAAACACCGTCAGCAACGACCAGACGCGAATACGCGTCGCTACATCCTACTGTCACTCTACGTTTTACCAGCTATATCACTTAGCGAAAGTCTGATCAAGAAGCAGATACCGGGTGCGGTTCTGCTCGGGCTCGGCTCGCGTTGTAACGTCAATGCGTAAAATCTGCGCGTTACCGCCTGTTTTAGCAGCAGGCCACGTAGGTAATCCAACACCATTCGGATTGCCCGTTTTGATGAAATTGGCAAAGTAGCTCTGCATCGTTTCCGATACTTTGTAGTCATCCGGTGTCCAGGCGTACACTTTGTTGGTGGCTAGGTTGCCGAGAGCATATTCAATTTCTGCTGAGTGTGAAGCTCCTTTAGCGGCGGGCTCGTTGCCCATGGCCGGGTTCATGGCAGGGCGTGGGCGCTCATAAAGGTAGCGATACACGGGCTGACCACCAGTTTGGCTGTGCATATCGCTCCATTTCCAGGTGCTATAGGCAATAAACCGGTCACCGGCTAGGTCAGTGGCCGATTGCTCCGCCTCTTGCTGAGTAGTCGCTGGGTAAAGCCTTAGTACCTCGTCGGCGCGTGCACCGTAGAGTTTTTGCACCGCACTCCGAAAGTTTTCGGGCGTAGCGGGTTCATTTCCGAGCAGAAATGGAGCACTCATTTCCTGCGAATTCCACCCCACCAGCAGCGGCACGCGCGCTTGCTGGCCGGCGATAAACGTAGCAGTGGGCGACTGCGTGAAAAAGTAGCCATCGATGGTAGGAGCGAAGCGCGGTACACCGGGCTTGCTGGCTGCTTCAAGAAGCTGTTGGGCCGGTAGCGCCCGCAAGGCCGCCAACGAAGTAGCTCCAACACTGGTAGCAAAGGCTGCCCCGTTTTTTTCCGCTTCGGCTAAAGGCAACGGCCCAAAACTGGTATTCAGCATGGAGCCACTTTCGCCAATAGCTCTGGCAAACAGGTCTTTAGATAACGGCGACGCCATCTGCGCGCTCACCGACATAGAGCCCGCCGACTCTCCGGCAATGGTCACCTTTTTAGGGTCGCCACCAAAGGCCGCAATATTCTGCTGTACCCAGCGTAAGGCAGCACTTTGATCCAGAAAACCATAGTTGCCAGATGCCTTTTGCGGTGATTCTTTGGATAGATCCGGATGGGCCAGGAAGCCAAAGACGCCCAGCCGATAATTCACGGTCACGGCCACAATACCGCGCTTAGCCATGCTTTCGCCATCGTAGCGGGGCTCTGAACCATCGCCGGCAATGAAGCCGCCGCCATAGAAATACACCAGCACCGGCAGCTTCTCATTCGCTGATTTAGCCGGCGTCCACACATTCAGGTACAGACAATCTTCACTCACACCATCGGAGCGAAAGTTCATGTCGCTGTAAATGGGCAATTGCATGGCCTGGGGTCCAAATTTTTTGGCTTGGCGCGTTCCTGTCCAGTTTTTGACCGGCTGAGGCTCCCGCCACCGCAAGTCCCCGACGGGTGGCGCAGCAAACGGCACGCCCTTGAATTCGTGAATACCGCTGGCCGCCGTGCCACCTTCCAGCAAACCATTGGCTGTCTGCACGCGATTGGACATAGTGGCTGTGGGGGGCTTTTTTGCCTGGCCAAAAGCTACGGGCAAACCTGGCATAATAAGGAGCAAAAGTAGCAGTATTGTTTTCATAGGTAATTGGGAGTGAGAAGCTTAATACACGACGAAGGTCAAACTAGCGCAGCTAGCAGCAAGCCAAAAAATAATTTGTTGACCATAAGGTTGATAGTTGGTAGAAGTGCCGTCAAATATCCCCGGCTCCTATCGCAGCCCAATATGACGCAGGTGGGGAAGTTACGGGTAACAATGATTTAATGGGCGAGCTTCGGTACGTATACCTTACGACATCACAGCCGGGCACTAAAAATGAATAACTGGGAAAGACGAATACGAAGCTGGAAATGGAAGTATTGCTTGTGAAGAATAGAAAATACATAGCCCAAAAAGCCCCCAGAACTACTTCTGGGAGACTTTTTCGATTACAGTACCTGGCAGCGCGGACACACATACGTTGCTCGCCCGCCCACGTAGCTCTTGTCAATCAGGACTTTGGGGTGGCGCGGACAAAACTTATGCTGCTCCGAGCCGGGCGTAGCAGAGTCGTCCCATTCGCGGGCGTGGATAAGGAAGGATGCTGGAAAGTGGCGATAAGTAGCTTCATGCTGAATGGCCGTTTGCAGTACTAATTGGATAGCCATACTCAGTGCTTTAAACTCATTGTCGGTCAGGGAGTTGGCAATCCGCTCAGGATGAAGTTTAGCTTGGAATAACACCTCATCCACAATCCAGTTACCTAAGCCTGCCGTGATACGCTGATCGAGCAGGAGGGGCTTAAGGATGGTTTTTTTGCCCCCCAGTGCTCGCTTAAGATAATCGGCGCTGACGTCGAGGGCATCGGGGCCGAGCTTCTTGGCTTTCTGGTATGCTTCCACACTATCGGCCAGACGGATGCGCCCGAACTTACGAGGGTCGATGAAAGCCACGCGCAGGCCGTCGGCCAAGTGCAGGGCTACGCGGGTGAAGCGAGGCGCATCGTGGTCGTCGCGGTAGGCGCCTATGTCGCCGGTCATGCCGAAGTGGAGGGCCAGCACAGCACCGTCGTTCAGCTCTAGAAAGCAGTTTTTTCCGATGCGGCGGGTGGCCGTTACCTGCCGGCCGACTACGCCTTGGCGGAGCGTGTCTTCGTCGGTGCCCAGCACGTGCGCGTCGCGTACTTCGAAGGCGGTAATCGGTTGGTGGAGAATAATATCGTCGAGAAAGCGACGGTAGGTTTCTACTTCGGGTAGTTCGGGCACTGAGGTAGCGGCTTAGGAAGGATAAGAATCGAAAAATGACCTTTGGGGAGCATTTTTTAGAAAAATCAACTTCTTGTTAACCAGCTTTTCTCTCCGAAGTTCCGAACTGCAAAGACCAGCGAGGCGCGTGCCCTAAATTCGCATAGTACCTACGGCGACCACGACGGCGGTGCCACCAATCTGCACCATCTCAATGGACTCATGCGAGCCCCTGACACTCACTTGCACAGTGCCGGGCCGGTCGAGCCAATGCCCCTGCTCGGCCACAAAATTGAGCGTGTCGAGGTAGCGATAATGCCAAAGGTAAGCTGCCATGCCGCCCGTTGCCGAGCCCGTAACGGGATCTTCGATGGTATCGGGGGGCACGCCGAAGTGGCGGGCGAAAGTGTGGCCAGCCTTCGTAGCGCCCCCCAGACAGAACAAATGGGGACTGAAGAAGTCGCTGGAGGCGCGGTACTTACGGAATGCAACTGGCTCTGGAGGAGTGGCGCGGCGCAGGGCGTCGTGGTTGCGGAGCAGCACCATGAGCTGCGGTGTGCCGGTACTCACCGTTTGGATAAGCGCGCTGGGGTAAAGGTCATTGGGGGTCAGCCCAAAGAAAGGCATTACTATTTCTGGCTCGTGCACGGCACCAAACACCGGGCGGCGCTGAGTCATGACGACGTGCGTCGGTTTTTGCCCCCCAGGCGCCAGTACGTCAATCTGAATTGGGCCTTCCTGCAACTCCATTTGCAAGGTGGTATGGATGCCAGCCAATGGCAGACGACCCGCATAAATAAGAGCCGTGACAGCGGCAATGGTAGGGTGGCCTGCCAGCGGTAACTCTTCAGCCGGAGTAAAATAGCGCAGCCCAAAATCGGCTGTAACCGACTGGCGCACAAACACTGTTTCTGATTGGTTGAACTCGCGGGCTACCTTCTGCATGGTTTCAGCAGAAAGTTCATCTGCATCAAATACCACCGCACACGGATTTCCGCTTAGCGCTGTTTGGGTAAAAGCATCGACAAGCAAAAAGGGGTAGGAAACGGGCATAGGCGCGGCAAGAACGGAACCTCTAAGGTAGGAAGAGTACGGAGAGTTAGATATAAAAAAAAGCTAATTCCTCGGGGGAGAAATTAGCTTTAGACAAAAACTCAACCAATACTTACGAAGGGTCTGAAAGGCGGCCTACCTGCTCGCCATCGGTGTCATATACGCCGCCATTTGCACTTACATATAAGCGGCGCTGCTGCCCATCGGTAAGCACATAAGGAAATGTGCGGCTGCTGGAGCGGGTGAGGCGGCCGACTACTTCAGCCGAGCGGCTGTTGCGGCCCAAACGCACTATACTCAGACGATCAGTGAGATAGTAGTGCTCGTCAGGGTTATCGCGGAAGGTGATTTTGCCAATCACGCTGACCGTATTGCTAGCTGTATGTACCGGGGTAGAAGGTGGGGTGCGCTGGGTTAAAACGGCCGGAGCAGCGGAAGGAGCGGAAGCATTTCTGCTGGCTACAATCTGTCCGTTGGCACGCTGCCAGCCCTCGCCAATGGCTTTGAGGCGAGTAGGGCGGCCAGGGTGCGTAGCCGAAGCCTGATCATCGGCAATGACGGCCATTGCCGCCTGGGCCTGGGCTAAGCTAGCGCCCATTTTGCGCAGCACGAATCCCGAAAACTCGTCGGCCTCCAGCTCATCGGTGGGGTTGCTGCCGCCGGCGCGCAGGGTGTGGCCGTTGAGGTGGTGGCCCATCTCGTGGGCCAAAATGCTGATGCCAGCCCAGTCGGTGCGGCCCGCCTGATTCACGGCGCCAACAAACTGCGGATTGTACAGCAGGTAGCGCTGCCCGTTGTAGACAACGGCCGCCGCATTCTGCACTTCTGAAGTGGAGCGTAACTCGAAGCGGGGCTTCAATCCGACCACATCCGTGATTTCGCGCAGCACGTCGCGCTGGCCGCCATTATTTGATTGGGCGGAAGCTGCGTTACCTGATAAAAAAAGCCCCCCAGCAAGCAACAGGCCTGCAAAACGGCGGAAGATGCGGTTGGTTTTCATAGACAAAGTTTGATAAAGTTGACGCTTTACAAAGGCAACTTTCCGGCCAGAGGCACAAAGCAGTCAGCTTGTCAGCGGTTCGAAATTATAACGTCATCTGGGGGGCTTTTCGTTTGAAAAACGTAGAAAAAGTAAAATTTAGTTGTCGAGCTATAAGGCGGTTAGGTGTGAGGAGCCTCTAGCACGCACATCATCTATCACAAGGCCGTCGTCATAAATATAGAGGTCATGCAGATCATGTGGCGCATAAAGCCAGGGACGAAGCATCTCGCGTGCTGACGAGAGATTAGTAATTCTGCATCAGCACGCGAGATGCTTCGGCTCCGCCTCTGCATGACGTTCTTTATTAGTGACATACTTGAATGATTAGTCTTTGGTCTAAGATTACGCTAATGCCGGGACGCCTTCGGTGGGTGTAGAGGTTGTGCGTTCGCCAATTTGCTGACGCCACATGGCGTAATACAATCCTTTGGTAGCCAGCAGCTCAGCGTGGCGGCCTTGCTCCGCAATCCGGCCGCGCTCCAGCACATAAATGCGGTCGGCGTGAAGCACGGTGCTCAGGCGGTGGGCAATGAGAATAGTAATGTGCTGGCGCGAGCCCGATAGCTCCCGCACGGTCTGGCTGATTTCCTCCTCGGTAAGCGAATCGAGGGATGAGGTGGCTTCGTCGAAAACCAGCAAAGTCGGGCGGCGCAATAGGGCCCTGGCGATACTCAGGCGCTGCTTTTCGCCCCCCGATACTTTCACGCCGCCTTCCCCAATGACAGTATCCAGGCCTTGCGGGGCGCGGGCCAGCAGCGAGTCGGCGGCGGCTTGGTGCAGGGCGCGCAGACACTCCTCATCGGTGGCTTGGGGGGCCACAAACAGGAGGTTTTCGCGGATGGTGCCAGCGAATAGCTGGGTATCCTGCGTTACAAAGCCAATCTGTTCGCGCAGCTGGTCGAGGTCAAGCTCGTTGCCGGGCAAATCGTTGTAGAGAATCTGGCCGCTGGCAGGTGGATAGAGGCCAACGAGAAGCTTCACTAAGGTTGTTTTGCCCGAACCCGAAGGCCCTACGAAGGCAATGGTTTCACCAAGTTTGGTATCGAAGGAAATGCCATCCAGAGCCGCGTTATTGGCCGACAAATGCTGGAAGCGAACATTGTCAAAACGCAGCGTTTGTATTTGCTCAATGCGCTTCGGATTACTGGGTTTTACCTCTTTCGGCGTGTCCAGAATCTGCTGGTAATTGGCTAGCGAAGCCTCAGTTTCGCGATAAATATTGATGATGTTGCCCAACTCCTGCAAAGGGCCAAAAATGAAGAAAGAGTAGATGAAGAGGGAGAAGAATTCGCCAACCGTAATGCGCCCATTCACCACCAGAAACAGCATGAGCAGCAGAATACCGTTGCGCAGCAGGTTCACGAAAGTGCCCTGAATAAACGATAGGGAACGGATGTAGCGCACCTTCTTCAGCTCCAGTTTCAAAATCTTGTCGGTGGTGGCATTGAGGCGCAAGGTTTCCTGCTGACCCAGCCCCAGGCTTTTGACTAGTTCAATATTGCGCAGACTCTCCGTAGTGGCACCCGCTAAGGCAGTAGTTTCGGCCACGATGGTCTTCTGTATTACCTTGATTTTCTTGCTCAATACGGAGCTAAGAATACCCAGCAGCGGAATGGTGAGAAAGTACACTGGGGCAATAACCCAGTACACCGTAATGGCATATACAACCACGAAAATGATACCCACCAGCGAAGTGAAAAGCACGTTTACGAAGCTTTGAATAAGCTTTTCTACGTCGGAGCGCACCTTCTGAAGCTTGCCTAATGTTTCGCCCGAGCGTTGATCCTCGAATACCTGATATGGCAGTTCCAGAGAGTGGCGGAGACCATCAGAATACAGTTGGGCTCCCAAACGCTGGGTGATGACATTGACGTAGTAATCCTGGAAGTTTTTGGCGATGCGCGACACCATCGCCACGCCCATAGCGGCCAGAATCAGCACGCCTGCCCCACGGATAAAAGTGCCCGGATTGATGTCATGCAGCTCGCCGCCGGGCTGCACCACGTACTGGTCAATAATTTTGCGGAAAATCCAGGGGTCGAGGAGCGAGAAGATCTGGTTGACGGCTGCCAGGGCTAGAGCCAAAGCCAGTAGACCTCGATATTGACGCAGATAAGCGTAGAGTAGGCGCATGGAGAGGGAGAGTTATGGCTGAAAAGCCGCGAGCCTGAGTAGAAGTTTAAGAAAAGGCTCAGGCAATACCCAATTTACTCCCAACTTCCTCCTAAAGCCAATAACAGCTACGCTTTGTAACGTAGTTGATTAGCCTGAATTTGAGCGCACCAAGATGCTGTATTCGGCATAATCTGGTCGGCATCGCTACAGGCGAAGCTGTGTTGGTAGTGTCCTAGTGTGAGCCGCCCTATCTGGCGGGCGGCGAGTTAAGCAACGGTTTACTGTATGTCGGCTGGTGCCGTCTGGCAATACTGGGCATCCGGGACTTCAAAGCGAGCCTGAGCAATCTATTGGTCGGCTCACAATTGGTCTCCGTCAAAAACTGGAAAAGAAATGTCTCTGCCCAATTAGTACGTGTAGTTGTCTGAAGTCGCTTGTCGTCTTGGGTGGCGATGAAGCCATTTAGCAGAATAGTTGGCAGTGTGGGCTTCATCCAAGCCGGCTGCAGCCGCTTTTAAACTAACATTGCTCCCAGTATTTATTCGGCCAATCTAGTAATTTTAGTGCGATTATATTCTGTATGTCAAGTAGTTATGCGAAGCGAGTGCTTGTGGTTTTTTGCCCAATAAAAATTGTTTCTGGGGAGCAAATTCAGATTATCAAATAAAGATAAAAGGGTAGAATGTGCTAAAAATTAAGTATCTTCCGAACACATATTTCGCGTGCAAAAATACTGATGAGCTATTAGGCAAGTGGCAATATTGGCGCTGGAACTGGTCGTCCTTACCCATATTCTTCATGTAGCCGTTCACTAACCCTATAAGGGTTAGCTTTCCTTAGCTTAAGCTCATTAGTGATTTATTTGTAAATATCTTATTATCAATAAGTTAAAATATTTAAAAAATAATATTTATGTAAAGTCCGAGATTACTTTTATCTAGCGGAATAATTATAATAATTGCTAATATTCTATAACTATGAAGAGGAGGAATCAGATTGATTTTCTCAGGGGTATTATGTTGATACTGATAACAATAGACCATTTTCTATCAGAAAACGACATAATCAAGTACTTCACATACGAGTTTGTTGGTTGGGTTACTGCCGCTGAAGGCTTCGTATTCTTGTCAGGGCTAACTGCGGGTATAGTATACACTCGACAAATGCTCGAGAAGGGTGAAGAGTTTGTAAGTGCAGCAACTACGAAGAGAGCTTGGCTGATTTATAGAAATCACATTGCTATTTTATTTTTTGCATTTATTGCTGTTCTGTTTGGCTTTGGCTTAAATGAGTATTGGGTAAATCATTACAGTTTATTTTCTGAAAGCCCCTATTTGTCTATTTTTTTAGGTGCTACATTATTGTATCAGCCTATATATTTAGATATACTACCCATGTACGCTGCCTTTATCTTCTGTGTGCCGGTAGTAATTAAATACTTAAAAAAAGGCTTTATTTGGCAATTGTTTGCGTGTTCGATTATCCTTTATATGATTCCAATTTTCAAAGGGTCTCATGTATTAACTGACATAACGCAGATTAAAGTCATAAATACAGGTTTCTTTAATCTCCTGTCGTGGCAGTTTCTGTTTTTTCTGGGATTATTTTCAGGTTTTAGCTATTGCTGTGGTAAGGTTAATAAGTGGATGAACAACAAAAAACTATTGCTATTGTTAGTGTTCTTATGTTCAGCGCTTTTTTTGATAAAGAATCTGCAAGTTGATTTAAGTGGACTAGACTACTTATTTTCAAGAGATACATTAGGTCCAATCAGACTCCTTAACTCGTTATCTATTTTCTTTATAATAACGTTTATTTGTGCTAGAAAAAGTGAATGGTTTACTTTTAAGCCTATTTGTTACTTAGGAAGAAATTCATTAGAGGTTTTTTCATTTCACGTATTGTTTGTAATTATTTTTAAACCTCTAAATGATATAGTAAGCAATATTTACTCGATCAAGGTTACTGATTATTTTTTTGTTTATCCGCTTGCTTTAATAATGTTTATTTTATTTGTTATACCTGCTTTGTTTTTGGCTCCTACTCTTTTAAGGAGTCGTACATATACTCTTAGTAGAAATAATACTAAGCCATTGTATAATGCAGGATTATTGGCAAATGCGAGCGTTATAGTTGAGGATTCTAAATAGGTAGTCTAAAGGGCTAATATTTTCTTGGAATCTTTTTATTGCATTGAATTTTAATAAGCATAAAAAGCTATTGCTAAGCCGAAGTTTCGCCGGCGGTGCTAGCGATGTGGCGGGTGCTGCCCGGCACCATTACGCGCGGTGGTTGGGCCGACTCGGGGTGCAGAGCCAGTAAGCGGGCTACATATGGCGTTTCAGGGCCGATATGCAGCTCCCGAGCACGGTTTTTTATTTCGGCCTCTTCCCGACTTACGCCCCGATCGTGGAGTTGTTCGTACTCTTCCCACGACTCCACCATGAAGTATTCAACCATGCGGGTGGGGTCGGCCAAGTCGGCGTAGAGACCAACGCGGATGGCACCTTCGCGGCGGCGGATACGACTTAGCTCCTCCATGAGAGCAGCAAAAGCGGAGCGGTCAGCGGGCGCAACGCGGTAGGTGGTCGTGATGATAATTGGTCCGGCATCCGGGGCTGGTTCTTCCTCGGCCAATACGGGCGTCGGCCGCTGTCGGGCTGGAGTAAAATCGAGGCTTTCGGGCGCATTGATAAGCGAATACCGGAAGACCAGCAGCGTGCTCAGCCCCAGCCAGATGGCGGCACCCGATAAAGCAACAGGCAGACCCCACTGCGTAGCCACCGTTCCCCAGACTACGCTGCCTAAAGCCATACCGCCCTGAATAGTAAGCAGATATAAGCTAATGGTGCGGGCCTGAACCCAACGCGGCACCACCGTTTGTACACCCACGCTGAAGGAGTTGAGCACCAGCATCCAGGCCAGACCTACCAGCACCAGCAAGCCATAAAGCAGCCAGTAGCTATCGGCGAAAGCCAGCCCCAGCAAGCCCATAGCAAAGGCAATAGTGGAGAGTGTTACGCGGTGGTCGATGGTGAGGCCACGGTTGAGGCGAGGTAGCACAACGGCCCCAATAACGGCCCCCAGCCCCATGCACGAAAGCAGCGTAGAATAGAAAGAAGTGGGCAATTGGAGCCGTTGGGAAACTACGGCCGGCATCAGAGCCAGCAGGGCACTGGCCCCGAAGGTAAAGCTGACGCCCCGCACCAGAATCCGCTGCACCGGCGGCGCAAACCGGGCGTAACGGATGCCGCCCCGAATAGCAGCTACAACCCGCTCTGTGGCAAGGGTGGAGGTAGCTTGGGGCTCGCGTTTCCAGCGCCACACCATATAAATAGTGGCCAGAAAGGATAGCCCGTTAATTAGAAATGCCCCCCCGGCCGAGTAGTAGCCAATTACAATACCCCCGAGTGCCGGACCGAACGCTCGGGCGAGGTTGAAGCTTACGCTGTTTAGAGCAATAGCCTGGGGCAGCTCGGCGCGGGGCACCAACTCGGGCGTTACGGTTTGCCATACTGGATTATTGAGCGCGCCCCCCAGACCCAGCATAAACGTGAGCAGCAACAGCAGCCAGGGCGTGGTCAGGCCCATGAGGGTGAGCAGGGCCAGCAGCAGCCCTACCGAAGCCATCCAGGTTTGGGTAAAAAGCAGCATCCGCCGCCGATCCACCAAATCGGCCAGAGCACCGGCGGGCAAGCTGAGCAGGAATACCGGCAGGGCCGAAGCCGTCTGGAGCAAGGCCACCAGCACGGGCGAAGGCGTCAGCTCCGTCATCAGGCCCACGGCACCCACGTTCTGCATCCAAGTACCGATGTTGGACACAAACGACGCTATCCAGAGCATCCGAAAAAACGGAATGCGGAGGGGAGCCAAGGGAGAGGTAGGCGTGGGCTGGGTGAGCGTAGTGGAAGCAGGCATGGGGGCAAATCTGAAGCTAAGCCGGGCGCAGGCGAACCGATTAGCTTACGTACGGCCGCCGAAAACTGCCGGTCTCATTTCCGATCTAAAAAAGCCCCCTGCGGCCGAGGTGCAGCAAACACAAGAACGTCAGACTTATCCTGGAGGCGGGGGCTTCTTACTCCTCCTTGGCCTGTTAACTTAAGGTTTCGACACTAACTGTAAGGCCACTTATTATACACATTTTCATAGTCTTGGCTTAATCTCCCGGTAATCCCACGTTTCTAGTTTTGCGGCCAAATCGATCAGGCAAAACTATGAAACACAATTACTTGGATTCGCTACTAAAGCTGGGTGCAGTTTTCGCGCTACTTCTCTGGCACAGCGCCGCTGCCTTGGCTCAGGGCCAGAACATTACTGGCACCGTGACCGACGATCAGGGCGGCGCGCTGCCTGGTGCCACCGTCGTGGTGAAAGGCACTACCACCGGCACCTCTACCGACGTGGGGGGCAAATACGCGCTTACGGCCGCGCCCGACGCCACTTTGCAAGTTACGTATATTGGCTTTGTGGCCCAAGAAGTTCGTGTGGAAGGCAAGTTGGAGCTTAACGTGCGCTTGGCGCCCGACAGCCGGCAGCTGAACGAGGTAGTCGTGACGGCCCTCAACATCAAGCGCGAGCAGAAGTCTTTGGGCTATGCGACCCAAACCGTAAGCGGAGAAGCTTTGCTGGAAGCGCGGCCCAACAACTTTGCCCAGGCCTTGTCGGGCAAGGTTGCGGGGTTGAATCTGATTTCGCCGGGCTCGGGGCCGGTCAACTCCACGCGGATTTCGCTGCGGGGTGACAATTCCCTGAACCCCAACGGCAACAACGCGCTAATTGTGCTCGATGGCGTGCCCATGAACAGCGGCCTGACCAGCTCCGGCGTGGGCAGCGCCTACGGGGCCGGCTCCGGCAACGACGTGCCGGTGGACTTTGGCAACGGCATCGCCGACATCAATCCCGACGATATTGCCAGCATCACGGTGCTGAAGGGCGCCAGCGCCACGGCCCTCTACGGCAGCCGCGCCGCCAACGGCGCCCTCATCATCACCACCAAAACCGGCGCCCGCAAAACTAAGGGCATCGGCGTAACAGTGAATACCAACTACAGCGTGAACACCGTGCTCAAGTGGCCTGACTTCCAGCACGAGTACGGCCAGGGCACGGGGCGCTCCTTCAATGCAGCTGGTGAACCCTATTATTCCTACGGCGCCTCCCCCGACGGGGCAAGCACAGGCGGCACCAGCAGCGCCTTTGGGCCCCGTTTTGCGGGGCAGGAGTACTACCAGTATGACCCCGCGACCCAAGCCCAGTCGGCGGAGCGGCTGCCGTGGCGGCCCTACAAGGACAACGTGACGGGCTTTTTTCGCACCGGCTCCACACTCACCAACAGCGTTTCATTGGAGGGCGGCACCGAAACGACCTCGGCGCGGGCTTCCATCACCCACTCTAAAAATGAGTGGATTATGCCCAACACGGGCTTTGAGCGCCTGACGGCCGCGCTCAGCGTGAACCACGCAGTGTCCAAGAAACTCAAGCTGGGGGGCAAAGTGAACTTCACCAACCGCACGAGCGACAACCTGCCGGCCACTGGCTACAACAACCAGTCGATATCGTACTTCATGATTTTCCAGAACCCGAACGTGCCGCTCGACGCCTACCGCACCATCTGGAAGTATGGGCAGGAGGAGCTCGATCAGGTGCACCCATTCAGCTCCTTCATCGACAACCCCTATCTCATTGCCCAGGAGATGACCAACTCGGTGAACAACCGCACCACCGTGGGCAACCTGTCGGCCACCTACGAGTTCTCGCCCAAGTTTGATCTGCTGGTGCGCTCCGGCATTGCCATGACCCAGGAGGAGCGCGAGCAGCGCCGCCCTTACAGCACGGCCAACTTCCAGCGCGGCTACTATAAGCAGCAGGATATCAGTAACTATGAGGTGAACACCGATGCCCTGCTCACCTACCATCAAACCATGGGCGAGCACTTCGACGTGCGCGCTTCCGTGGGTGCCAACCGCATGGACCGCCGCTTCCGGGGCATTGATGGGGTCGTGCGCGACCTCGTGATTCCGGGCGTCTACAAGCTCACGAATGGCGTAAGCAGCCCGATTTTGTCGGCTACTACCACCGCTCGGCGCATCAACAGCGTGTACGCGCTCACTTCCTTCTCCTTTGATGATAAGATCTTCCTCGACCTGACCGGCCGCAACGACTGGTCGAGCACGCTACCTGCTCAGAACAATTCGTTTTTCTATCCGTCGGTCAGCACCAGCTTTATTCTGAACGAACTGGTGCCCATGCCCACGTCGATTTCTCTAGCCAAGCTGCGCCTATCCGCTGCCCAGGTCGGCAACGACACGGAGCCGTACCGCACCCGCAAGTACTACGGCCGCAGCGACTTTGCCGGGGCCGGCTCCCTGCCCGCCACGCTCTACAACACCAACTTTAAGCCCGAAATCACGACCAGCTTCGAGGCGGGCGCGGAATACATCATGTTTCAGGGCCGCATTGGGGCCGACGTGACCGTGTACCAGAATACCACCCGCAACCAGATTCTGGAAGTGCCCCTCGACCCGACCACGGGCTATAGCCGGGCCGTGCTCAACGCCGGTGAGGTGCGCAACCGCGGCGTGGAAGTGGTACTCAACACCCGCCCCATCGACAACAACGCCTTCAAGTGGCGCAACACCGTTACTTGGGCCCGCAACCGCAACCGCGTGCTGAGCTTAGCCGATGGCCTGGAGGATCAGCAGGTGATTGGGACGGGCGGCACGGCCACGCTGCTGGCCACAGTGGGCGGCACCACCAGCGATATTTACGGCTTCGGTTTCGAACGCAGCCCTGATGGGCAGATTGTCTACAACAAAGATGGCCTGCCTGTGCAGCCGGCCAACATCAAGTACATCGGGCGGGCCTTCGCCGACTGGAAGGGGGGCTTTTTGAACGAGTTTAGCTACAAAAACTTTCGGTTCAGTGTGCTGGTCGATGGGCAGTACGGGGGTATTATTTACTCCCAAACCCACCACAAAATGATGGAGCAAGGCAAGCTCAAGTCCACGTTGCCGGGCCGGGAAGAAAACGGCATTGTGGGCGACGGGGTAGTGCTTAACGTCGATGGTACCTACTCGCCCAATGAGAAAAAGGTCATTCCGGCGGCCTACTACGCCGAGTTTTACCGCCGCGCCAATATTGAGTCCAACTCCTTCGATGCGTCCTTTTTAAAGCTGCGCGAAGTGCGGCTTGAGTACAATTTGCCTCCTGCGCTGCTAGCTCGCACCAAGACCCTCACCGGCGCCACTATCGGCCTCTACGGCCGCGACCTAGCCATGCTCACCAACTTTCCTATGTTCGACCCCGAAACGGCGGCCCTCAATGGCGGCACTATCCTGCCCGGCGTAGAAATCGGACAGCTGCCCAGCACGCGCACCATGGGCGTGAACCTCACGCTCCAGTTTTAGCTGGAAAGTAATCACCATAAGTAAACGCATGATACAAGGCGGTCATGCAGAGCGCCGCGAAGCATCTCGCCAGCGGTAGTGAGGTTAATCCTCGAGCTAAACACGCAAGATGCTTCGCTCTGCATGACCGTTCTGAAAATCTCCTGCCATTATCCTTCTTGATTTTCCTTCTCCGATGAAAAAATATCTATTTCTATTACTCCTGACTGTGGGCAGCAGCTTGGCCTCGTGTACCAAGGACTTTGACGAGCTGAACCTCGATCCCAACCGCATCGAGCGTATTAGTCCCGGCACGCTGCTCAACCCCATTATCTACGAGTTGGCCGCCTTCAATACCGAGCGGGCCGATGCGTTTACCTTCGATATTATGCAGGTGGCGCTGCCATTTCCCAGCGTGTCGGGGGGCGTGCACCGCTACGTGGTGAGCGAAAGCGCTGGCAACTCCACCTGGACCACTTATTACCGTTTGCTGGCCAATATCCGGGAGATGCGTCTCGCCGCCCAGACCGCCCAGGACCCCAACTACGAGGCCATCGCCCTGACCCTGAACGCCTGGATCTACGCCAACCTCACCGACTGCTTCGGCGACGTGCCCATGACCGAGGCCAGCCAGGCCGAGGAAGGCGTGCTCTATCCCAAGTTCAACACCCAGCCCGAGATCTACGCCCAACTGCTTACCGATTTGGAAACGGCTAACGGGATGTTCGACAAAACCCGCACCATGCCCTACGGCAGCGATATTCTCTTCAACAATAACGTGGACGCCTGGCGGCGCTTCTGCAACTCGCTGCGGATGCGTTTGCTGCTGCGCATCTCTAAGCGGACAGAAACTAACGCTACCACCCAGCTGGCAGCCATGATCAACGACCCTGCCACGTACCCTGTGTTCACCCAGAACAGCGAGGCGGCGATTCTACGCATCACTGGCGTCACGCCCACCGTGTCGCCTTGGGGTCGGGCCGTCGACTTTACTACGTTTCGGGCTGCGGGGGGCTTTTTTATCGATAATCTGAATACCCTCGCTGACCCGCGTCTGCCCCGGTTTAATACCCAGGCCCGGTCCAGCGACGGGCGCACGACCATTGGGTACAAAGGCATTCCGAGCGCCTACGCCGGCAGCGACGCCCAGTTTCAATATCAGCCTTCCAACTTCAACGTCTCGCTGGTAACGGCCACAGTGGCAGCTCCTATGCCACTGGTGATAATGACCTACGCGGAGGTGGAGTTTATCAAAGCAGAGGCCGCATTGAAAGGCTACACCACCGCTGACGCCCGCCTGCACTACGAGCGCGGCGTGAAGGCAGCGGTGGAGCAGTGGGGGGCAATTTTACCAGCGAATTACTTTCAGAACGCGGCGGCGGCCTACAACAGCACGCTGGAGCGCATTATGCTGCAAAAGTATTATGCCCTGTTTTTCAACGACTATCAACAGTGGTTTGAGTACCGCCGCACCGGCCTGCCCATGCTGCCCCGCGGCCAGGATTTGCAGAACGGCGGCGTAATGCCTGTGCGCTTCAAGTACCCGCTGATCGTGCAGACCAACAACAGCGACAACTATCGCGCCGCCGTGCAGGCCATGGGCCCCGACGACGTGAATACCAAAGTGTGGTGGGAAAAGTAGCCCGCTGGTTTCCTGGAAAACCATTAGGGTAGCCAGAACAGCCTCAGGAGCCGAAGGTCAGTGAAGCTAAAGACAGACGCTAAGTGTCGCGTCTCTATACCCCAGAATCAAAAATATTACCTCATGTCACAACAACGCCGCACGTTTCTGAAAGCCGTGGGCCTAGCCGGGCTGGGCGCAACCCTGGATATAAGTTTGGGCTTGGCCCGCCCGAAAACTCCTGCCCGCCTCAGTAAGGAAGTATCCGTAGCCACGCTCAGCGGCAAGGTGCACGCGGGCGGACAGGGCCTAGCAGGTGTAGCCGTCACGGATGGTGCCACCGTCACGCTCACCGACTCCAAAGGGCAGTACGAGCTGGAAAGCAGCGGCGCTACCGAATTCGTCTACATTTCGGTGCCACGCGGCTATGAGTTTCCGCAGGAGCAGGGTGTGGCCCGCATCTACCGGCGCAAGGAACCCGTGCGCGGCCGCTTCAAGGCCGATTTCGAGCTGCGCAAACTCAGCCAGGATGATACTCAGCACAACTTCCTCGTGTGGGCCGATCCGCAGATGATTTCTAAAGCCGATGCCGCTGAGTTCAAGGCCACTGCCGTGCCCGACACTCAAAAGCTAATAGCCAGCTACCCAGCTGGCACACTTTTTCACGGCATCGGGTGCGGCGACTTGGTGTGGGACCATTTCGAGCTGTTTGAGGACTACCAGCAGGGCGTGGCTGCCACGGGTATTCCGTTTTTTCAGGTCATCGGCAATCACGACATGGACCTCACGGCCCGCACTGACGAGGGCTCCGCGAATACCTTCCGCCAGCTGTTCGGGCCCACGTATTATTCCTTTAACCGGGGCGAAATCCACTACGTGGTGCTCGATGACGTATTTTTCATCGGGGCCGCCAAAAAGTATATCGGTTACCTGACCGAGCAGCAGCTGGCTTGGCTAGAGCAGGACCTAAGCCACGTGAAGTCTGGCTCGACAGTGGTCGTGAGCCTGCATATTCCGCCTTATACTCGCCAGCACTTGCGCAACAAGGAAAAGGAGGAGTCGATGGGCGGCTCGGTGGCCAACCGCCGCGAGCTGTACCGCCTGCTCAAGCCCTTCAAAGCCCACATCATGTCGGGCCACACCCACTTCAACGAAACCCTCGTGACCGAAGAAAATGTGATAGAGCACGTGCATGGCACCATCTGCGGGGCCTGGTGGACGGGGCCTATCTGCACCGACGGCACACCTGGCGGCTACGGCGTGTACGAGGTGCGCGGCGGCGAGCTGAAGTGGTACTATAAAGCCATCGGGCAAGAGCGCACCCACCAGTTTCGTATGTACCCCAAGGGAAGCCTGCCGGAGCGCCCCGAGGCGGTAGTAGTAAACGTCTGGAACTGGGACTCGGCCTGGAAAGTGACTTGGTTTGAAGATGGCGTAAGCCGGGGAAGTATGGAGCAGTACACCGGCCTCGATCCGTTGTCGGTGCAGCTGCATGCGGGGCCTGCGCTGCCCGCTAAGCACAAGTGGGTAGACCCCACGCTTACCGAACACCTGTTTGTGGCCAACGTGTCGGGCCAGCCACGGGAGATTCGGGTGGAAGTCACCGACCGGTTTGGGCAAGTGTACTCGGATACGCTGTCGACCTAAAGCTGCTGAGCCTCTGCCTGCTGGTGCCTAGCCGCTGACGGGGGGCTTTTTTAAATCGCGTATGTTTACCTTGATGCTACGAATTATTCTTTCTCTGCTAATCGCCCTGCTGGCCACGCTCAGCGGGGCCGCGCAACGGCCGCCGCTGGATTGGCAGGGCCACCGGGGCTGCCGGGGTCTGATGCCCGAAAACACGATTCCGGCTATGCGCAAGGCCCTCGACTTGGGCGTGACCACGCTGGAAATGGACGTGGTAATTAGTCAGGATCGCCAGGTGCTGCTCTCGCACGATCCGTACCTGAACGCCGATTTTGTGCGCACGCCGGAGGGCCAGCCCATCACTAAAGCTCAGGAAAAAAACCTCCCACTGTACGCCATGCCCTACGCCGATATCCGGCGCTACGATGTGGGCAGCCAGGGCAACGCCAAGTTTCCGCGCCAGCAGAAGCTGCGCACCTACAAGCCCCTGCTGGCCGAAGTCATCGACTCGGCTGAGGCGTATGCGAAACGCAAAGGGCGGCCCGCGCCGCGCTACAACATCGAAACGAAAATGGCCCCCACCGGCGACGGCACCCTGCACCCGGCGCCCGCCGAGTTTGTGGCGCTGCTGCTGACCGTCATCAACGCCAAAGGCATTCAGGACCGGGTTACGATTCAGTCCTTCGACCCGCGGGCTCTGGAGGAAGTGCACCGGCTGCGCCCCGCGCTGCCAACAGCTTTGCTGGTAGATAACACCTCGGGCCTGGCGGCTAACTTGCAGCGCCTGAGCTTCCGGCCCACGCTGTATAGCCCCCATTACCGGCTGGTAACCAGCCACTTAGTGACGGCTTGCCAGCAGCAAGGAATAAAGATTGTTCCCTGGACCGTGAATTCGGCCGCCGACATTCAGCGGCTGCTCCAGCTTGGCGTGGACGGCATCATCACGGATTACCCCGATTTACGAACTGGCCAGTAAGGAGGGCATGCTTATGGACGGCACATTTGGCCAATCACCTTTTGCCGGACTCAGGCAGTGGCAGTCCAGCGGCTCGCTTCGTCGCTACGCTTGTTGGAAGGTTTAAGCACTTCAAAAACCGTATCCAGGCGGAGAAGATGCAGGACGCGGAATAGGGTAGGGCTCACGTTATAGAGCTGGACTTTGCCGCCACCTTGGTGCAATAGCAGCAATTGGGAAGCAAGGTGCGCCACACCGTGGGTTCGCAGGCATGCAAGGTGCTCACAGTTGACGTGCAAGCGGGGCTCGCGCATTGTGGCAACGCGTACGAGGGCGCGGCCAAACTGCGCCGGGTTGCTCGGGTCAATGGTCAGCTTGACTGCGCGAGGAATCCAAGTCATGTGCTGAGAAGAGTGCGCTTGCATGAGTGGCTGGAATAAGGGGAGAGAATAGGTAATTGCTAGGTTCAGAATGAGATACGGAAATAGGGCTGGGAACAAATCTAAACAGATCCGCTCCCCCTTATTACCGTAAAAGCACCTATTTTCAAACCCCGTATTTCTAACTGCGCACTAAGTAAGTGTGTACAGAGCGACGCTCAATCTGCTAACCAAATGCCGTTCCTCACTGCTTCAGCGTGATAGTGTATGGCATGGAATGCCCCAGGCTAAACCGCCAGATGTGACTGTTGGAACTCAGGCGGGCCAGAGTAAAATCGCCCTCCAAGCGGTGGCCATGCAGGCGCAACAGTAAGTGCCCCGCTTCGACGTGGTGGCGCAAGGCTTCAGTTGGGCTTTCTTCCGGCGCCTGGGCTATCGTACACTCACCTGTATCTACCTCTACTTCGGGTAGAGAGGCTGAATCGGATGCTTCACACAAATAGTAATAAGGAACCTCGATAAGTAAGCGCTGAGCCGGCCCCGGTAGCACCCAATGCATCAGCTGGCGCGTGGGTGAGCAGAGCGCCATGTGCTGAAAAACAGCACCTTCTGCTGCTTGTCGCAAAACAAACCGAAGTGGAAAGGACATAACCTGGGTAGCGTTCTATGCAAATGAGGCCGTGTGGAGGTAAAAGACTGAGCTAAAACCGGGTCGCCTGTGGCGACCCGGCAGAACATAGCATACTCATGCAGTGGAGCAGTGAGGCCTGCCTCACCGATGAGGAACGACAGAGAGCAGAGGTAGCCCAAACGACTACTTCAGTGGCGTTGCCCGGCAAAGTCAGAGGATTATACTCCCGGCCGCAGTTCTTCCCATTCCGAGCAGCCCACTCGCTTTCTTAAACGCCGTTATGGCCCACAAATTCACTCGTTTTGTACGGAAAATCCCTGTTGCAAACACTGAATTTGACTGACGTGTTTTTTGAGCCTGCTCGTAGTTAATACTGATTCTATAGTCGATAAAAAGCCCCCCAGATGATCATCTGGGGGGCTTTTTCGGCTTATTTCTATAGTGGCAGGCTAGTTTTTCTCTTCCTCCGGGGCCGTCACGGCAGTGCCACTATTTACGCCATTGAGCAAAAACTCGCGCAGGCGGTTGATATGGCCCTTCATCTCCTCAATACGCTCTTCCTGCTGCACCGAATACATGCCCGACCCCCGACTAGCCATGCCGGTGAGTAGGTTTTTACGCTCCTCCATCATGCGCAGGGCCACCCACAGGGTTTCCTCCAAGCTATGCTGGGTGCTTTTGAGCAGCGCATCGGCGGTGAAGGCGTGGCCCGTATGGCAGCGGTAGCGCAAAAGCTTGCCATGCTTCAGTTCAAACAAGGCTCCACCGCAGTTGGGGCAGGTCAGGGTGCTGGGAGTGCCCAAGCGCAGTACTTCATCGGTAGTTCCCACAACTCTTTCCGCAATAGCGGCCTCCAGTTTAATATCTTCTGGCACATTGCTAGTGCCCGAGGACGGTATCTGTACCAATCGTGTCAGCAAGTCGCCCATGCGTGATATGGGCAGCACATAATCGATGGGAACGTTGCTGAGCGCGCTTTCGGGCATGCTCGGAAACTCCGCTTCGTTGGGGTCTTGCACCACGGCTAGGCCGCCGGCGCGCTTAATCATCTCCAGGCCGGCCGTGCCGTCGTGGAGCATGCCCGTGAGCACCACCCCAATGACGGCCGTGCCATAGTGCGCCGCGGCCGAGCGAAACAGAGCGTCGGCGGCGGGGCGGTAGTGGTTTTCGCGGGGGCCTTTGGTAACGAGCAGGTGGCCGTCTTTTACCAGCAGGTGCCGGTCGGGTGGGGCCAGATACACGGTGCTGGGCTCAATGGGGTCACCATCGTTGGGCAGGCGACAATTCAGGCTCGTGTGGCGCGACAGACGCTCTACCAGGTGCCAGCCCGAGGAGTCGGGAGCAAAATGCTGCACAATAAGAACTGCTGCGGATAATGGATCGGGCAGTTGCTCAACAAGGCGGCACAGAGCAGGCATTCCGCCGGCCGAGGCGCCAATCACAATAAGATGAAAGGGACTTTTCACAAGAGAGAACGAAAATGCAGCACAGAGCACCAACTACTTACTTTCAGGTACGAGGCAGGAAATATTTGGTCGGTTGCCGAGCTTGAAAATGTTGACAGGAAATATCTCACACCGTGATTTGCGCTGCTCGTTGCACTTAGTAAACGAAGCAGGCAGCGGACAAAATTTGAAGTAAAGCCCTTTCAAGGCAAGAGAAAAAGGCCGGCTACCTGGCAAAATATGCCCAAACCCGACACTATTCATCGGCTGCGGAAAACCGTAACTTTACTTTATCATTTCCCTTTGGGCCTTGCCCAAACGAGGCCCAATACCCTCTTTATGAATTCTCCGCAAGACGACCATACCGACGAGCCCGGCATTATCATTAACCCCCACGACGTGGCTCAAATTCCGGCGAACGTAACGCAGGAGCAGCTGCGGCACGCGAATAATCAGGAAAACCCGGCCGATAAGTTCACGATTGTGGCCTTGGGCGGCTCGGCGGGCTCTCTGGAGGCTTTTGAGCGGTTTTTCCTGAATATGCCCCCCGACACTGGTATGGCCTTCGTGGTGGTGACCCACCTCTCGCCGGAGCAGGAAGGCACGCTGGCGCACGTGTTGCAGCAGTTCACGCGCATGCCCGTGTTTGAGGCCACCGATGGGATGAAAGTGCGGCCCAATCAGGTGTATGTGATTCCGCCCAACAAGGATATGAGCTTGCTGCACGGCACGCTGCTGCTTTTTGCGCCTACCCAGGCGCGGGGCAAGCGTATGCCCATCGACTTTTTTTTTCAGAGCCTGGCCAAAGATTCGCGCGAGCGGGCCGTGTGTATTATCTGCTCGGGCATGGGCTCCGACGGTACCATTGGGCTGAAAATGATCATGGAAAACTTCGGGATGGTGATGGTACAGTCGCCCGAAACGGCCGAGTACGACTCCATGCCGCGCTCGGCCATCGCCACCGAGTTTGTCGACTACGTGCTGCCCGCCGAGCAACTGCCGGCCAAGCTGCTCGAATACGTAAATAAGCCCCCCACAAGCCGACCCCAGCGCGAGTCGGCCGAGTCGGCGGCCAAGCCGGCCCACGCCCTCCAGAAAATTTTTCTTCTCATCCGGGCCCACACCGGCCACGACTTCTCCTTTTACAAGCGCAATACGGTGATGCGCCGCATTGAGCGGCGCATGAACTCCCACCAAATCAAAGACTTCACCCACTACGTGCGCTACCTGCAGGAAAACGTGTCGGAAGTGGAAGCGCTGTTTAAGGAACTGCTCATTGGCGTAACCAAGTTTTTCCGCGATGCGGAAGCGTTCGAGTCGTTCAAGAAGTGCTTGCTGCCGCTGCTGCGCACTAAGCCCGAGGGCAGCACGGTACGGGTCTGGACGCCGGGTTGCTCTACCGGCGAGGAAGCCTATTCGGTGGCGATTACGCTGCTCGAGTGCCTCGATATGATAGTGCCCGACCGCTACCTGAAAGTGCAGGTTTTTGCCACCGACATCAACTCGGATGGCATCGAGTATGCTCGCGCGGGCTTGTACCCCGACAACATCACGGCCGACGTAAGCCCGGAGCGGCTGCAGCGCTACTTCACCAAGGTGGAAGGCGGCTACCAAATTCGGAAGGACGTGCGCGACCTAGTGGTTTTTGCCCCCCACAACATCAACAAGGATGCACCCTTCACTAAGCTCGACGTGCTGGTGTGCCGCAACCTGCTGATTTACTTGTCGTCGGAGCTGCAGCGCAACCTATTGCCGGTGTTCCACTATTCTCTCAACCCCGGCGGAATACTGTTTTTGGGCCCCAGCGAAAACCTGACTGGCTTTCAGGACTTATTTGCCCCCCTGGATATCAAATGGAAGATTTCGCGGCGTCTGGAAGGTGCGGCCACGCTGCCGCGGCTCATCAATTTCCCGTCGGGCTTGTCGCTGCCCTCCACGCATAGCACGCCGGTTACTAATTCTATCGCAAGCCAAGCCCGCAAGGATGGGCCTTTCGCTATTCTGGTGCAGAAAGCGCTGCTGCGCTATTTTGCCCCCCCGGCCGTCGTTATTAATCCGAAGGGTGAAATTATGTACGTGAACGGGCGCACGGGCCGCTACCTGGAGCCAGCGCCTGGCCTGAGCAACCTGAATATCTTTGAGATGGTGCGCGGGGAACTGCGCTATGAGCTAAGCGGTGCCATTCATCAGGTAAACACCAACCACAAGGACGTAGTGGTGGAAGATGTGAAGCTGGCCACCGAAAGCGGCTTTCAGCTGTTGCGCCTCAGTGTAAAGTATCTAGCCGAGCCCGAGCACTTGCAGGGCCTGATGCTGGTGTCGTTTGAGGAGCAGCCTACGCCCCGCAAAGTGCGCACCGGCAAGGCCAACGTGCAGGGCAGTGAGGTGGGCCGCGACGCGGTAGTGGCGGCGCTAGAAAAGGAGCTACAATACACGAAGCAGCGCCTGCAAACGACCATTGAAGAGATGGAAAGCAGTCTGGAAGAGCTGAAAAGCACCAACGAGGAACTGCAAAGCGCCAACGAGGAGCTGCAAAGCACCAACGAGGAGGCCATGACCAACAAGGAGGAAATGCAGAGCATGAACGAGGAGCTGATGACCCTGAATATGCAGTACGTGAGCCGGACGGAGGAACTGAGCCAAGCGGCCAACGACATGAAAAACCTGCTCGATGCCACCGAAATTGCCACTATATTCCTCAATAACGACTTGGTCATTAAGCGGTTTACACCACCGGTAGGCCGCATATTTAAGCTGGTGCCCGCGGATGTGGGGCGCCCCATCACCGACTTTGCCAACACGCTGCGCTACGACCACTTGGCCCGCGATGTGCAACAGGTAATCGACCGGCTGGTGAGCGTGGAGGCCACCATTCAGGCCACGACCGGCGAGTGGTATGCCATGCGCATTCTGCCTTATCGCACCCTCGACAACTACATCAATGGAGCTGTCATTACCTTCAATGATGTGACCAAGCTCAAGCAACTGGAAGAAAAGCTGCAAGCCAGCACCAGCTTTGCTGAGAGCATTATCGAAACGGTGCGGGAGCCCATGCTCGTGCTCAACAACGAACTGCGCATACTTACCATTAGCCAGGCCTTCGCCGAGCGATATAATCTGAACATTGCCGACGCCAAAAACCAACTCCTGGCCGAGCTGAACGGCGGTGCCTGGAACGTACCCGCGTTGCGCACTCTGCTGCTGAATTTGGTGAGCGAAACGAACGAGAAGTTTGACGAAGTGCCCTTGGAAATAAAGCTACCCCAACTGGGCACGCGGCAGGTACTGGTGTATGGTCGTCGCCTCCTCAATCATGGCTCTCAGATGGATTGTTTGCTGCTGGGTGTGAGCGAGGATACCGGCAAAGCGCCAGCACAGTAACCAACACTAGCTAAAAAGGCCAATATTATTCCCTACTTTGGTTCGTCAGCTACAAAAAAGCCCCCCGCCGTTCTACCATCTTTGCTACTTTGCGTACGATAATAACAGTTTAGCTATAAGGCCGGTACCAATAGGCTGGGGGGCTTTTTTAGCCCTGCAAATGGCCTGCGGGCCGGCTTAGCTCTATTTAACTCCGTTTGCGCTATGGACCACGAGCAACTGCCTTCCGTGCACCAGGCTTTGCAGCAGCTACGGGACCGCGCCGAAAAGCGCCAGCACTTGGTAACGCAAAGCGTAGGTGATTCTGTGCCGCCCGATACGCGGCGCCTCGTGCAGGAACTGCAAGTGCACCAGATAGAGCTGGAAATGCAGTACGAGGAACTGCTATTGACGCAAGCTGAGGCCGAAGCCGCTAACAGGCAATACGTTGATCTCTACGACTTCGCGCCCGTTGGCTACTTCACACTCACCGCAGAAGGCCTGATTCATCTGCTCAATCTGCGAGCGGCGCAGCTCTTGGGTAACGTGCGTCAGCGCCTGCAAGACCGGCGCTTCGCCCTGTTTGTGACGGTTGAATGCCGGTCCAAGTTTCTGGAGTTTCTGACCAAGTCCATGGGCTCCGACTCGCGTGAGACTTGCGAGCTGGAGATGTTGCGTGAGGATAGCTCCCGCTTCTTCGCCCGGCTGGAAGGCTTGGCTGTGCTGTCTTCTGCCGGAACCAAGTGCTGCCGCCTCGCGGTCATCGATACCACCGAGTCGAGGGAGGCTATTCGGGCACTCGCGGCCAGTGAGACCCGTTTTCGGTTGTTGTTTGAGCAAAGCCGGGATGCCACCATGCTCATCCAGGACAACCATATTGTCGACTGTAACGAGGCGGCTTTGCGGGTGTTAAACACTCAGAATAAGCGTGAATTGCTAGGGCAGCACGCTTCTATTTTCGCCCCCGCTACGCAGCCGAATGGGGTGTCATCTGTCATAGCCGCCAACGCCAATACCGCAGAGGCCCTACGCAAGGGCTGGAATCGGTTTGAGTGGTTGTTAAACAGACCCGACGGGCAGGAGATGTGGGTGGAGGTATCCCTAACTTCTTTCTCCATGGATGGGCAGGCCTTCTTACACTCTGTATTGCGCGATATTACTGCGCAGCGGAATGCACGGGAGCAGCTCCGCCGGGAAAAAGAGTTCTCCGAAAGCCTGCTGGATAATAGTGTTGATGGCATTATGGCCTTCGATGCTCAGCACCGCATTACGGCCTGGAACAAAGTAATGGAGCAAAACACCCGCAAGACGGAAGCTGAAGTGCTCGGCAAGGATATCTTTGATTTGTTCCCGCACAACCGCCAAGGCCCCGAAGGAGAATCGGTGTGCAAGGTGCTGGCGGGTGAGCGTGTCACGCACTATAACCTGAGGCTTTATGGGCGCCCCGGCCACTTTGAGTCTTACTTTGTGCCCTTGCTGAACACGGAAGGCAAAGTAGAAGGAGGCTTGGTTCTGATTCGCGACGTAACTGAGCGTGTTCGGCTGGCCGAAGAGGCTACCCAACTGAAACTGCGTCAGCAACAGGAGGTGCATTCTGCCATCCTCACCACCCAGGAAGAAGAGCGCAAGCGCATCGCCGAAGCCTTGCACAACGGCGTTGGCCAGCTGCTCTACGCCACCAAGCTAAATCTGGAAAACCGCGCGGGGGGCAATTCCTCCCGCGAATCGGCGCTGGCCTTGCTGGAAGAAGCCATCAAAGCCACCCGCACCATCTCGTTTGAGTTGACGCCCGGTATTCTCCAGGATTTTGGCTTAAAATCGGCGCTGGAGGAACTAGTAAAGCGCATTCCGCACGCGGGTTTGCACGTGCACCTGTATATGAAAGGCGACTTCGACAAGTTACCTCAGCAGCTCGAAGTATCGGTGTATCGTATTGTGCAGGAGTTACTTAATAACATCATTAAGCATGCAAAAGCCCGCGAAGCCTTTGTGCATGTAGTACAGGAAGATGGTCACATCGTCATCTCCGTGGAAGACGACGGCCAGGGCTTCGAACCTGCTCAGGCAAAGGCCAAACACTCCGGTATCGGCCTCACCAGCATCCGCAACCGCGTCGATCTGCTGGCGGGTACTCTCTCCATCGACTCCCGCCCTGGCCGCGGTACTATTGTGAGTATTGAGTTGCGGATAAAGTAAGTATAGTTGGTAGGCAAGCAGCGCCGACGTCATGCTTTTAGCATGGTGTCGGCGCTGCTGTTATTGATGACTTCGGGAAGACAGCCAAGCATTCAAGCTCTTACGGAATCAGATGCCTAGCATTCAAGAGTAACAAGGTCAAGGAAATTTTTCCCATAAGACACTGGTATCAGACTATTTACTTGATTGAACAAACACTCTTTAGTATGAATAATACAAGTAATATTATGTATATAATTATTATCAGTTAAATTTTTTATAAATTGAACCATACAAAAATGTCTAAAGTCCCACCTATAAAACCCTTGCAATTATGAAAAATCGACCTTTACAGCAGAAGATAACTTGGCTATTCTCAGCTATAGCTCTGATGCTGACCTTCCAAAGTTGTTCGGATAAAGAAAACATTGCATCTCCTCGCACTACCAGCCAAGCGAGCACTCAGGATATTGTTGTTCCTCCAGCTTGTCAGTCAGTTTGCTTGGTAGCAGGCCAGCATAACCAAGTGGGAACGGTAGATGTAGCGCTGGACGGTGGCGACGTGCTGGTGACGTATAATCTGACGGCACCCGGTCTTACTCTCAAAGAGATACATCTGGACGTGTTTACCAGTCTGCAGGAACTGAGAGATGAGAAAAAACTAAGCAATGGGGGCGCTATACCTGGTAAGTTTACTTATAAGCAAACATTTAAGACCGGCGTAACATCGTATACTGTAAGAATTCCTGCCGCGCAGGTTCCAGACATTAACTGCTTTTTCATAGCATCACATGCTGCTCTTTCCAATGGCGAAACAGCTTGGGGTGGCGTATGCGACAACACAAGCAAAGGGGTGTCATTAGCTAATGCCAACCAGTTCCCAGGTAATAACTGGTCAGTGTATTTCGAGTTCTGCAAGAGCAGATGCAGCCAGGAAATAGACTTTACCTATGCCTGGGAAGATATTAACAACACCAGCCCCGACCAGAACGACCGTGATTACAATGATTTGGTAGTACAATCAGATGTAATTAAAACTCCAACGCAGCTGACAATCAACTTTTTGACAACCGCTAGAGGCGCTGCCTATGATCATAAGTTCAGCTTTAGAATTCCTAAGACAGGAATAACCAGCATCTCTGGAGCCGCTAGTTACACGAGTGATGCAACTTATTACTACATCACCGTTTTCGAGAGCACTAAGACTGCTCTGCCTGGAACAGGGTCAGATGGATTTGCTAATACAGTGGCAGGGCAACCATGCGTACCTTTCGCTACAGCGCAGGTAACGCTCAACATCAACGGCGAATTCTCCTATAACCCCAGTAAGCCTTACGAACCCTATATCACAGTTTATCCATCTGGCTCCGTAAATGTTGGCTCTTCCTATGACTTGTACATTTGGGAGGTATCGAACCGGGATACCTATACTGTTGGAGGGAAGGTGTATCCAAATGGCATCCTGATATCTGATGACTGGAGATGGCCGCTGGAAAGAGTTTCGGTTAATAACCCCTACTCTAGCTTCACTAGCATAACCGACGGATTTACCTACGGCTGGTTCAACTCACCAGACCCAGGTTATGAGTCTGAAACGTTCAATAAAGCAGCTTGCTTATAAAGTGTGCTAAGTAATAGGCGTAAACCCGCCTAAGAATTAAAAAAGCCCCCCAGACTCAGTCTGGGGGGCTTTTTTATGAGCGATGTTCTACAATCGGATGCCAATGCCCGGGCCCAGTAGGAAGAAGAGCTTACCGCCGTTGAGCAGATAACCGCCGCCCAGATACAGCGGGAAGGTTAGCTTGGCGTCGCTGCGCGTGGGGTAGACGGAGCCCAGAATAACGATGCCCAGGTTGCGGGCGCTGTTGGCGTCGGGGTTCAAGTTGAAGGCGTTCAAAGCCACGAAGCCAGCACCGACTTTATACGGGCGCAGCTTGTTGATTTTGTTAGGGTTGTAAAAGCTGAACTGCGCCAGCGTAGCCAGACTGATACCGTTGAACGTACCAACGCCCTGCACGTCGCTGTTCACCTGCTTAGTAAGCAAACCAGCCGGGAAGCTGACGTCGATATCGAACTTCACGCGGCGCTGGAGCACCAGATCGAGCTTCTGCTGGAAGCCGGGCTCCGAATACTTATCCGTGGCGTGCTTCACCGTAATCTGGATGCGGGCCCAATCGTCGAGATCATAGGTTTTGCGGGTGCTGAGGTGGGTGTTGAGGCTCAGGTTGCCCACCTGGCACTGCTTATCCTGATAAAAAGCCCCCCGGATGGAGTTTTCGCCGGGACAAACCACGATGTTGTCGAGAGTGCGCATTTCGATCAACTCGCCTTTGCTGTTCAGGGTTCGAATCTCGAAACTTAGGTATTGCTTGCCGTACAACTGAGCGTCGGTATCTATGGCATCGGCGTTGAAGCTGAACACTACGTCCCGAATAGACTTGTCATAGAGCACGGGCCCGTTGAGGCGAGTGATAGGCCGGGGCGCTTCACCGAAGGTCACGCTCACAAAATCGAGCGGGTGGGGGCGCTGAAACTCCCGCACGTTCAGCACGTGGCCTGTCGGTTGGCCCGCGTTGAAAATGGTCAGCCGCTTCTTATCAATATTGAGCGGCACCTGCACCCGATACACGACTGCCGTCTCGGAGCGCACCGACGAATCGGAGGGCACCACCAGCACATCCTCAAAGTGGAAGCGGGCCTTTTGCAACGATTCGCCCTCTAAGCGCACGTCCACGGTTTCGCCGGGATTCACGGTTTGATTGCCTGTCCAGTCGCCGCCGCGGTGCCGCACCTGCACGCCCGTAATGCTGGTTTTGGGCGACACGTTAAAGTTGGTGAGGTACTTGGGCTGGTCGTTTTCCTTGATATAGAGGTAGCTATCGGTTTGGCGGTGCGTGTTGTATACGCGCAGCCAGCACAGCACCCGATCGTTGGAAAGGTAGCTGCGGGTCACCAACTCGGCAATCAGCGGTCCGCCCTGTTCTTCTTGGTCCTCAATACGATAAGTGCGCTTCAGGTCGAAGCTGCGGCCATTATCCAGAATAATTTCCACGCCCTGACGGCGCGACGCCTCATTGAGGGTAATTTCCTTTTTATCGACGCTCAGAAACCGCAAACGGCTGGACTTCACCGTGAACTCCTGGCGGAGCGGGGCCAGGCTGTAGCTAAGGCGGCGGTTGTTCTCGATGAGAAACGGCCGCTCCGTTTGGGGGCGTACCGTGAGCGTGCGGTTGCCCGGCACATTGGGCAGCACATGCAGGCGCAGCGTGCCATTCTGCTGACTGAGCCGGTAGTCAATGTCTTGGCCACGAGTCCAGTCGGTGCTCACGCGCACGTTTTTGGGGTTGTTGCTGGTCAGGTCAAATACTTTTTCCTCACCTACATATAGCTCCGTATCATTGGGTCGGAAGGCCAGCGTGGTGCGCGTGACGGGCAACACATTCACCGACTGCGTCTGCAAAGTGCCTCCCGTGCTCTCAGGATCTTGGGTGAAAGTGAGCCGGAGGAAGCGTGTGGCGGTCAGGTCGCGGAAACGGATTTTGGCCCGATAAAAGGCGTTATCTACAGCCGTGAGCGAGTCGAGTAGCTGGAAGTCGGCGGAGCGCTGGAGGCGAAGTGGGCGCTGGGGGGCAAATTGGGTGGGGTAGACCAGCAGCTCGGCCGTTTCGTCGTCCTGGCGATAATAGAAATACAGGTGCGGCTCATTCTCTACCGTTACTACCTGACGGCTAAGGTGGTAGCGAGCCGTATCGACGTGCAACACCACCTCGCGCAGCAACGGCGCCTGCGCGAAAGCGGCGGAGCCGGTTCCCAAGAAAAGCAACAGTAAAAACGCGGTGCCGACAATGCGGCCGAAGTCTGGAAGAATGCGCACGGAGCGGTTCAGGTCAGAGAGTGAGCAGCCAGAAGCCAGAAGCGCGAACCACCCAAGCAGTCCACAACGGGACAAAGGTAGAGGGGTAGAAGCGTCTGGCGAAAGCAAAAAACGGTTTTTTGCCTTTTCCCGTCTGCATCCAATAGGATGAATCAGTTCTGAAAAAGCCCCTACAATGACTGTGCTATTTTACCCTCGAAGCGTTGTTTTAGGCTTTTTGTCGGCGCTTATCCCACCACACATAGCCAGCAAAGAGCACCAGACTCACGCCCGATACCCACAGTAGCCCGCTTTTGAGGCGACCATTCTCTTCACCCAAGTACGCCAGCAGCGCGATGAGCGGTAAAATGCCCCCCGCCGTGGCAATCAGAAACTTGAGGTAGCCCATGCGTGCCAAGCCAGCCACGAAACTGACCGCGTCGTTGGAGATGATAGGGGAGATGCGGGCAATAACCACGGCCCATACACCATAGCGCTGTACCTGATCTACTACTTTCTTTTCATTCTTCTCGCCTAATAAGCGCCCCACAAACCCTTCTCCCAGCAGGTAGCCCAGCCCATACCCCACCGACGAGGCTACCACTATCCCTACAAAGGCCCACAACGAACCCCACCACGGCCCATACGCCAGAATAGCTACCAGAATCAGCAGCACCACATTAATTACGACCAAAAACATCTGGATAATAAAGGCCAATACCAGCCAAATTGGTCCCCAGGGCCCAAATTGCTGCACCCACTCAGCAATGCGTGGTCGATCTCCGCTGGTGAGAATATCAAAGGCTTCACGCACGGCGCTTTGAAAAGCCGGCCACAAAAAATAACAACCCACTAATAAAACGATTACCCCCGCCGATATATATAAGGGCACATGATTGGGTGCGGGTTGAGTGGAAGCGTTGTCTTTCAAGGCTTTAGAGCATTTTAGGAGGTGATGAAAATGGCCCGCTGAAGATTTGTCGCAGGACGCTTAGCACGGTGAAAAATAGATTTTCGGGTGGGTTCAGCATAGCGTAGCTGCCATTACGCAGAACTGCCTGTACGCGGTTGGCGGCAACCTGAGCGGCGCCAATAAGGTACACTACTGCTGAGTGGCGTCTAATATGCCCTTGAGCCGCTTTCATCACCTATTCCCCTTTCCATGACGACAAAGCACACCTACGATATGGGCGTGATTGGCAACTGTGCCTTTCTGGCCTTGGTAAAACAAGACACTTCTATTTCCTGGCTTTGCTGGCCCCGCTTTGATAGCAGTTTTGTGTTTGGTAGCCTGCTCGATACGCGCAAGGGCGGCGAGCTCAGCATCAAGCCGTCCACCGAAGCGTTTACCTCGCACCAGTTCTACCAGGAAAATACCAACGTACTCTGCACCGAAATTGAGAACGAGGACGGGCGCTATCGGGTCACGGATTTTGCCCCCCGCTTCCCCCAGTACGACCGCTACTACAAGCCCCTGATGCTGATTCGGAAGATCGAGCCGCTGTCGGGTACGCCGCGCGTGAAGGTGGTTTGCTCGCCGGTCGGTAACTACGGTGAGCTGCCCTTGAGTCGTCGGCGCAGCTCCAACCATATCGCCTTTCTGGGCTTGGAGGAGGAAATTCGTCTTACCACTAACATTCCTCTGACCTACATTCTAGATGAGGAATTTTTTGTGCTCAACGAGCCTAAATACTTGGTGCTCACGTATGGAGCGCCCTTGGAAGCGCCGTTGGAAAGCACGGCTGAGCGGTTTTTGCGCAGCACGGTGCAGTACTGGCAGAAATGGGTGAAAAGTACCAGCATCAGCAGCTTCTATCAGGAGGCCGTTATTCGGTCGGCGCTGGCGCTCAAAATTCACCAGTACGAGGACACGGGGGCCATTATTGCGGCCAGCACCACCAGCTTGCCTGAGGCACCCGGCAGCACCCGTAACTGGGACTACCGCTTCTGCTGGATGCGCGATACCTACTACATCCTCACGGCCTTCAACAACATTGGTCACTTTGAGGAGATGGAGCAGTATTTCCACTACATCGCCAACATTTCCACGAAGGTTAAAGAAAAGTATCAGCCGCTGTACAGCATCAGCGGCGGCACTGAACTGATTGAGCGTGAGCTGGATCTGGAAGGATACCTCGGCAATAAGCCCGTACGCATTGGCAACGACGCCTACACCCACATTCAAAATGACGTGTATGGGCAGGTGCTAGTGGCCTTGCTGCCGCTCTACGTCGACCGCCGCTTCCTCGATAGCGAACGTACTGATTCGCAGAAGTTGGTCTACGATGCTCTGCACATGATCGACAAAACCATGAATATGCCCGACGCTGGTTTGTGGGAATTCAGAACGTTGGCGCAGTATCACAGCTATACCTACTTGTTTCATTGGGCCGGAGCCCACGCCGCGCGTCACGTAGCTCGCCGCCTCCGGAATCCCGAAATGGAAGCCTTAGCCACTCGCCTCATAGAGGAAGCCAGCCAGAAAATCGAGGAGTGCTTTGATGCCAAGCGCGGCGTGTACACCAACGCCATCGGTTCGCCCCACCTCGACGCCAGCACCATGCAGCTCATCATGATGGGCTACCTCGACCCAGCATCGGAGGTAGCCAAAATCCACCTTGTAGAGCTGGAAAAAGAGCTGAAGACGCCCGAAGGTCTGTTCTACCGCTACCGCCACGCCGACGACTTCGGTACGCCTGAAACCACCTTCCTCATCTGCTCTTTCTGGTATGTAGAGGCGTTAGCCTGCGTAGGGCGCGTAGAGGACGCCATTCGCGAGTTCGAGTCACTGCTGACGTACACCAATCATCTGGGCTTGCTCTCGGAAGATGTGGACGCACGCACCGGCTCGCAATGGGGCAATTTCCCGCAGGCGTACAGCCATGTAGGCTTGGTAAATGCGGCCTATCGCATTGCCAAGAAGCTGGACCAGCCGAACTTTGTGTAGGGGCTCAACGATTGGCCTCACCCCCCGGCCCCCTCTCCCGCGGAGAGGGGGAGCCTGACGCTAGTCGTTCTACGCGTCGGCTGTCGCCTCCGCAACCGCTGCCATGTTCCGCTTTTTAAACAGTAAAAAAGCCCCCCAGAAAATATCTGGGGGGCTTTTTTGATGCTGAACTTAGACGATAGAACTGGTAGCAGTACTTGAGGCGCGAGCCGAAAGTGCTGCGTAGGCCGAGCGTCAGGCTCCTCCTCTCCGCGGGAGAGGGGGCCGGGGGGTGAGGCTCCGTTGAACAACCTACGCTTCCACCAAAGCCCGCAATACGCGCCGCACATCGTGGTGAGTATCGAGGTGAAAGCGCGCCAGGGAGCGGTGGGTGCTGCCAACTTTCACGGTGTAGGCGTGGGAGGGCATCGCGCCGAAGGTGTCCTCATCGGTACGGTCGTCGCCGATGGCAATGATAAAGTCGGCGGGGTAGAAGCTGAGCCAGCGCGCGGCACCGGCGCCTTTGTTTACGCCGGCGCTTTTTACTTCCACCACCTTATTGCCCTCCATCACTTGCAAATCGCTGTTGGAGGCCAGAAAGTGCAGATGGCTGGTCAGCTCGCGCGCTCTTACTTCGCCAAGCTCTATGTCGGCGCGGCGGTAGTGCCACACCAGCGAGTATTCTTTTTCCTCCACAAAGGAGCCCGCCGTGCGGCTTACATGCAGATCGAGAATGGGCCTGATTTCGTGCATCCAGTCGTTGGTAAGCGGCCGCAGCATGGTCCATTCTTCGCCCAATGCCCGCAGCCACACGCCGTGTTCCACAATAAAGTCGAGGGGTAAATGGCCAAGCCATTTCTCCAAGGTAGCCCGGTCGCGCCCACTCACAATTATCACGCGGTTGCGCTTGTCGGCGCTCAGGTCGGCTAGCAGCGTGAGCAACTCCTGATCGGGGCCGGCAAGTTGAGGGTTGGAGTTAAATCCGGCTAGCGTGCCATCATAATCCAGGAATAAAAGCCGCTGGGGGGCATTTTTGTATTCGCTGGTCATGCGTTGCAGCTCATCTGCATTCAGAGTTGTAGTGGCCAAGGTTTCTTGCTTTAACTTGCTGTAGGTGAGTCGATTCATAAATAAATCCACCCAGTGGTGAATGTTGTACTTCTTTACCAAAGCCTGCATAGCGCCCATGCGCTGCCGCTGTTCGTCCTCGGGCATTATTAGCGCCTCGTGCATAGCCTCGGCCAGCTGGTTGGTATCCGTGGGGTTGATGATGATGGCATCCGACAGTTCCCGGGCAGCCCCGGCCCGCTCACTCAGAATAAGAACCCCAGGGTTGTCAATCTTACTGGCGATGAATTCTTTAGCTACCAAATTCATGCCGTCCCGCATTGGCGTAACCAGTGCCACTTCGGCCATTCGATACAAAGCTGCCAGTTCCTCAATCGGAAAGGAGCGGTAGAAATACTGAATTGGGTTCCAAGAAATAGTGCGGTACATGCTGTTGATACGGCCGACCAGCTCGTCGATTTCCTCTTTCAACTCCTTATACTGCTCCACTTGGTCGCGGGAGGGCACCACCACCATCAGCAGGGTAGCCCGCTCGCGCCACTCGGGGTAAGTTTGCAGCAACAGTTCATAGGCTCGCAGGCGCTGGGCTATGCCTTTGGTATAGTCGAGACGGTCGATAGACAGGATTATCCGCTCGTTGCGCAGGGCGTCGCGGTACGTTTGCTCGTGCGCGCGGGCCTGCTCCGACTGTGCTACTTCTGCGTATTTGGCTTGGTCGATACCCATTGGAAAAGCGTCAACTAGCACGCTGCGCGTGTTCACTTCCACCAGTCCATTCTGGCTCTGATACCCAAGCAGCTGCGACACGGAGCTCAGAAAATGACGCATGTAGCCGTAAGTGTGGAAGCCAATCAAATCGGCCCCCAGCATGCCTTCCAGCAATTGGCGGCGCCAGGGCAGCACCCGAATCAACTCGTAGGAAGGGAACGGAATGTGCAAGAAGAAGCCAATGCTGCTTTTCGGCCGTGCGGCGCGCAGCATTTGGGGCAACAGTAGCAACTGATAATCGTGCACCCAAATGGTATCATCGGGGCCAGCCAGTTCCAGCACGGCGCGGCAGAATTTTTCATTCACGGCCACGTAAGCATCCCAGTGCGACTGGTCGTAGATGGCGTACTGAGCAAAATAATGGAAGGTTGGCCAGAGCGTTTCGTTGCTGAAGCCTTCGTAAAAATCACGGATTTCACTTTCGGTCAGAAATACGGGTCGCATGCTGTCAGCGCGGAGCTTTTCGCGCACTTCCTGTTCTTCCTCTTCATCTACCGAAATACCAGGCCAGCCCACCCAAACGTTATTATCAGCCCGATAAATGGAGCCCAAGCCGGTGGCTAAGCCCCCTTCGCTGGGGGAAAAAGAAAGGCCCTCTTCACTGCGTTGTACTTTGGTTGGTAGGCGATTAGAAACGATAATCGTACGGGACATAGGGTATTAACTTCGTACACAAATAGCTATTCTTACGGTAAAAAGCACCGTTTCGGCGAAAGTGTTCGTGATCAAAACGTGAAGCAACGAGCCCAAACCGGGGCGGTAACCAGCGAGAATGCCAAAAAAGCCCCCCAGTCGGCATCTGGCGACGGGCAGGCGGAAAGAGAGTTGCTATCAGTGATTCTCCTGCTAAAAAGGTGCATCCCTGTGTGCGGATAGAGGAGAAGCCAGCTAGATAAGGCGCCGCGCCAGCTGAACTGTACACATTCTTTCCTCAGGTATCTGCATCTTTGATTACTCCATACCACCCAGCCCACCCGTCAGGATGATTTTTAGTTTCTCAAAACGAAGGAATGAGCGTTTGGCTCCTTGCCTGGGAGGCACGGTGCTTTGGCTGCTCGTATTCGTTTTGCTGAGCAGCTGTGCTGAGCCCGCTCCTGCTGATCGGGTCAAGATTGGGTTCTCGCAGTGTACCAACGGCGACGCGTGGCGGCAGGCCATGCTGGCCGGTATGAAAAAGGAGTTGAGCTTTCATCCCGGCGTAGAGTTCCGGATGAAGGACGCCCACGACAACAGCACCCTCCAACGCCAGCAGATTCAGGAGTTTCTGAAAGAAGACATCGACCTGCTCATCGTATCGGCCAATGAGGCAGAACCCATTACGCCCATCGTGGAAGAGGTGTTTAACCGGGGCATTCCGGTGGTCATTCTCGACCGCCGGACCACTTCCAAGCTGTATACGGCGTACGTGGGGGGCAATAATGTAGAAGTAGGCCAGACGGCTGCCAACTACATCAGTACCCTGCTGCGGCAGCGCGGCAACGTGCTGGAAATCAAGGGCGCACCTGGTGCTTCGCCTGCCCTCGACCGCCACAAGGGATTCGCTGAAACGCTGGCCGCGTACCCCGGAATGCGCCTAGTAGCGCAGATGCACGGCGACTGGAAGCGGCCCTCCGTCATCCAGAATCTTCCCGCCTTACTCAAAGCTCATCCCGAAGTCGATCTGATTTTTGCCCACAATGACCGTATGGCCCTGGGCGCCTACCAGGTGTGCAAGCAGCTGGGCCTCGATCGTCGCATCAAAGTGGTAGGCGTAGATGGTCTGCCGGGGCCTCACGGTGGTATTCAGTTCGTGCAGGATGGCATCTTGGCGGCTACTATTCTTTACTCGCCGGGCGGGGAGGAGGCCATTCGGACGGCCATGAAAATCATCAAGGGCGAGCCGTACGAAAAGGAGAACATGCTCGGCACGATGGTCATTGACTCGACTAATGCGCTGACGATGAAGATGCAGACGGAAAAGCTGAACAGTCAGCAGGAGGATATTCAGCGCCAGCAGCAGCTTCTGCAGCAGCAGCGCGATACGTATGCCAGCCAGCGAACCGTATTGTATATCCTACTCGCGGCCCTGCTGGGAGCTGCCATATTGGGCTTGGTGGCGTGGCGAGCGTTTCAGGTAAACCGTCGCTTAATTAAACGACTGGAGCGGCAAAATGAGGAAATCAGCTCCCAGCGCAACCAGATAGCCGAGCTAGCTGAGCAGGCCCGCATCGAGACGGAAGCCAAACTTCGCTTCTTCACCAACTTCTCCCACGAGCTGCGCACGCCTCTCACCCTCATTCTGGGCCCAGTAGAGGAAATGCTGACCGCCAGCGCCGATTTATCAGCCGGGCAGCGCCACGATTTAACCTTGGTGCACCGCAATACGCAGCGGTTGTTGCAGCTGGTTAATCAGCTCATGGATTTCCGCAAAATTGAAGTAGGCAAAATGCCCGTTCGGGCATCGGAGGGCAATATTGTGGCTTTCGTGCGCGAGATTATGGACGTGTTCGAGAAGTCGGCCCGGCAGCGTGGTATCATGCTCCGTTTTTTGCCCGCTGAACCCATTATTCCGCTGTGGTTTGATGTCAATATTCTGGATAAGGTCTTCTTTAACCTGCTATCTAACGCTCTGAAATTCACTCCCGACCGGGGCCAAATCACAGTCAGCATTCAGCGCGTACCCACCGACAATACAGTGCGCGTGAGCGTGGAAGATACGGGCAGCGGCATCTCGGAGCAAGACCGGGAGCACATTTTCGAATGGTTTTATCAAGGGCATCAGCCAACTGCCAAAGGCTCGGGCATGGGCTTGGCACTAGCCATGGGCCTTGTGCGCCTGCACCAAGGGCAATTATCGTTTACTAGTCAGCCGGGGCAGGGCAGCACCTTTGTCGTGACTCTACCGCTGGAGCTGCCAGCAGCGCTCCGCAGCAATACACCCTATGCGGGCCTGCCCACTAGCTTCGCTCAGGAGGAAGAAATGCCCCCCAGATCGAAAGAAGACCCAACACCCACGCCTGTTTCTGCGAGCGAGTCCTTGATATTGGTGATTGAGGATAATGAAGACGTGCGGGAATTTGTGGTGCAGAAGCTGGCGCCGCACTTTCAAGTATCATCGGCTGCCGATGGTGACACCGGCTTGCGCCTAGCTGCCGAAACCATTCCGGACCTGATTGTGTGTGATGTGATGCTGCCCGGCCTGAGCGGGCTGGAAGTAGTAACCCAGCTACGTGCTGATTGGCGCACCTCGCATATACCAGTAGTCATGCTCACGGCTCGCAACGCCCCCGAGCAGCAAGTGGAAGGCGTGCAGTCGGGCGCCGACTTATATCTGACCAAGCCTTTCAACCCAACGTTTCTGTTGGAAAGCATCCGCACCTTGCTGGCCAACCGGGCCCACCTGCGCGAGCACTTCCGCCGCGAATTATCAGTAGATACGGCCACGGTCGCTCCCCAGCGCGTGGATCAGAAATTCCTGGCTGAACTCACTGCCATTGTAGAGGCCAACCTCACGCGCTCCGACCTGAGCGTGGAAGATGTAGCGCGCAGCTTGGGCATCTCGCGGGTGCAGCTCTACCGCAAAGTGAAGGCCCTGCTGGGCACCGGCGTCACCGACTTTATTCAGGGCATCCGCCTGACTAAAGCACGCCAAGTTTTGCTCGACGACAGCCTGACTATTGCTGAAGTAGCGTACCAAATGGGCTTCTCTTCGCCCTCATATTTCTCCACCGCTTTCAAAGCCAAGTACCAGATTTCGCCTTCCGAGTTCAAAGCTCTGCACGTTACGCCCCAAAGCTGAATCAAATTTGAAAGGCAGGTATCATGAGCGAAACCCTGGTTTTAAAAATGAATCAGGAATTGTATTTAAGTTATTGATTACAAATGATTTGAGCATTACGTAAACGTTGTATCAAAAATGGAAGACTTTGGAATAATAGAGCACGCTTAGCTAGGCTTCACGACCGAATTTTGAGAAAAAAACAAACGGTCGTGAAAAACAGCAAAGTAGTCTTCTGGTCCATCGTCATTGCCCTGGGGGGCTTTTTGTTTGGCTTTGATACGGCCGTTATATCCGGCGCGGAAAAAGCTATTCAGCAGCTCTGGCAACTCACAGCTTTCGAGCACGGGTTCACCATATCCATCGCGCTTATAGGTACGGTGCTCGGCGCCTTGCTGGGGGGCATTCCTTCCGATAGACTGGGTCGCCGCAAGACCCTGATCTGGATTGCGGTCCTCTACTTCGTCTCGGCTTTGGGCGCGGCCATGGCTCCGAGCTGGGTGCCTTTTCTGATCTTCCGCTTCCTTGGTGGTCTGGGGGTAGGCGCCTCCTCCGTCACGGCCCCGCTCTACATTTCCGAGATTTCACCAGCCGCCTCCCGGGGCCGCATGGTGGCGCTGTTTCAGTTCAACATCGTCTTTGGAATCCTGATTGCCTACCTCTCCAACTACCTGCTCGCTGATAGCGGCGACGCGGCCTGGCGCTGGATGCTCGGCGTGCAAGTGTTCCCGGCCGCCGCATTTTTACTCCTACTTTTCCGCGTCCCCGAAAGCCCCCGTTGGCTGATCACGAAGAAGGGTCTGGTAGAAGAGGGCCGCGAAATTCTGCGCATCATCAACCCCACTTCATTCGACAGTGACGTCACGGCTATCCTGACGTCGCAGGCTCAGGAAGGTGCCGGGGGGGAGTCGCTCTTCACCAGGAAGCATATTGGGCCGGTAATGCTGGCCGTGCTGTTCGCCGTTTTCAATCAGGTTTCCGGCATCAATGCTATCCTGTATTATGCCCCCCGCATCTTCGAAATGACGGGCCTTGGCACCAACTCGGCCCTGCTTTCGTCGGCAGGCTTGGGCCTGATCAACTTCGCCTTTACCCTGCTGGCCATGAACTTCATCGACCGGTTTGGCCGCCGCAAACTAATGCTCATTGGCTCCTTTGGCCTGATTGTCACGCTCGGTTTGGTAGCACGTTCTTTCTACACCGAGCAGTTTACGGGCTTCACGGTACCCATCCTTTTGTTTGTGTACATCGCCTTTTTCGCCTTCTCACAAGGCGCTGTTATCTGGGTATTTATCTCCGAAATCTTCCCCAATAGCGTGCGCGCTAAAGGGCAGGCGCTGGGTAGCTCCACGCACTGGATCATGGCAACCATCATCGCCTTCACCTTCCCTTATTTCGCCGAGCACCTTGGCGGCGGCCACACCTTCCTCTTTTTCTGCCTGATGATGGTGCTGCAATTAATCTTTGTGTGGCGCTTCATGCCTGAGACGAAAGGCACCAGCCTAGAGCAAGTTGAGAAGATCTTGGTGGTGCATTAAGAGTCTATCATAGAAGGCAAAAAGCCCCCCACAAGAACGTCATGCAGAGCACAGCGAAGCAGCTCGCGTGCTGAAGCCTAATTAGTAATCCAGCTAAACACGCGAGATGCTTCGCTGTGCTCTGCATGACCGCCTGATTGGATTGTGGCAATGGTCACCTGATTTAAAAGCGTCTTTCCGAAAACGATTACAGCTGCCGGGTTGCTTTTGCCCACCAGCGCTGGTCAGCTTTTTACTCCCTCTACTTTATACAACTCCCATGAAAAAGCTTGTACTCATGCGCCGCCGGACACTCCTGCCCACGGCGCTGGCTGCTCTGCTGCTGACGGCCCCAAACCTCGTCGCAGCCCACAACCGAATAGAACGGATCAGTGTCTATAAGGCTGACATCCAGGTAACTGGTCAGGTAGTGGACGACAAGGGCGCGGGCATACCCGGCGTAACCGTGCTTGTGAAAGGCACCACCAACGGCACCGCTACCGACCCCGACGGCCGCTTCAGCCTCACCGTCCCGGACGATGCGGTGCTGACCTTTTCTTCTATCGGGTTTTTGTCGCAGGAAATCGTAGTCGGTGGCCGCACCAGTATCAACGTAACGATGGCCTCCGATACCAAAACCCTGGACGAAGTGGTGGTGACGGGCTACCAGACCCAGCGCAAAGCCGACCTGACCGGTGCCGTATCGGTAGTCAAAACCGAGGAAATCAAGGACATGGCCTCCAACGATGTAACCCGCAACCTACAGGGCCGGGTGCCGGGCGTGAACATCACTACCGACGGCGCGCCGGGTAGCTCGGCTACCGTGCGCATTCGCGGCATCGGCACCTTGGGTAACAACGACCCGCTCTACGTCATCGACGGAATTCCGACGCGGGAAGGCATCAACCAGATCAACCAGAATGACATCGAGTCAATTCAGGTGCTGAAAGACGCTTCGGCCGCCAGCATCTACGGTTCGCGGGCCAGTAACGGCGTCATTATCATCACGACCAAGAAGGCCAAGCAGGGCGCTACGCGGGTAGATTTCTCGACCTTCTTCACCCTCCAGACGCCGGGTCCGCACATCCAGATGCTCAATACCCTGGACTATGGACGGGTGTACTGGCAGGCGGCCACCAACGACGGCGCCGTGCCCAGCCGTCCCTTTTACACGTTTCAGACGCGCACGGGTCCCGACGGCCGGCCAGTGCTTGACCAGGTTATTGTGCCCGAGTTTATCGACAAAGAGCAAACGATGCGCGCTGCCGATACCGACTGGTTTAAGGAAACCCAGCAGAACGCCCTGATTCAGAGCTACAACCTAAGCGTGAGCAGCGGCGGCGAGCGGGGAGGAGCGTTGTTCTCCCTGAACTACTACGATAATTCCGGTACTCTTAAACACTCTGGCTTTAACCGCTACACGGCCCGCCTCAACTCCGATTACAACTTCCTGGGGGGCAAATTAAAGATTGGCGAAAACCTGACCATCGTCAAGTCGCAGCGAGCGGAGTTCGACCTGAACCTGGTGCGCGACCGGACCACCCAGTTGCCCTCTATCGTTCCTGTGCGCACCGTGGATGGCATCGGCTGGGGCGGACCCGTGGAAGGCATGAGCGACCGTGACAATCCCTTGCGCCTGCTCGCTGACAACCAGCAGAACCGCTCCAACACGGGTCGGGCCTTCGGTAATGTGTTTGCCGACGCCGAACTGCTGCCCGGCCTGCACCTACGCACCAGCTTCGGCATCGACTACAGCATGTACAAGTTCCGCCAGATCTACAAAACCTATAAGGCTGGTTTCCTCTCCGAAGCGAATAACCGGGTCACCGACAACCAGCGCTTCTTCGGCAACTGGGTGTGGCAGAACACTTTGAACTACGACATGACGCTGGGGGGCAAACATCAGCTCAACTTCGTGGCCGGCACCGAGCGCATCAGCTACTACGACGAGGGCAGCTACGCTTCCCGCACCAACTTCGCCAGCGAAGACCTGACCTACGCCTACCTCGACGCGGGCGCGGCCAACAAAGACAACGGCGGCTCCGGCACTGCCTACAAGCTGGCTTCCTACTTCGGTAAATTTAACTACTCGTTGGCTGACAAGTACTTAGCCTCTGTGACCATCCGCCGTGATGGCTCCTCCCGCTTTGGTGAAGACAACCGGTTCGGGGTATTTCCGGCCGCGTCGGTGGGCTGGCGCTTGAGCGAAGAGAACTTCGTGAAAAACACGGCGCCGTTCTTTGCTGACCTGAAGCTGCGCGCCGGCTGGGGCCAAACCGGTAACCAGGACATCGCCAACTTCGCCTCCCGCGGCCTCTACCAGTCGCTGCTAGGCACCCTGGACCCCAACTTTGAGTACGACCGCGGCACGGCTTACGACATTTTCGGCAACGACACCAATTTGCCTTCCGGCTACCGCCGCGTACAGCAGGCCAACCCTGATCTGAAGTGGGAAACCACCACCCAAACCAACCTCGGTGTTGACTTCGGCTTGCTGGATAACCGCCTCACAGGTTCGGTCGATTACTTCATCAAGAAAAGCGAAGACATCCTCGTGAATTTGCCTTACCTAGCCGTAGTAGGCGAGGGCGGCGACAAGTTTGTGAACGGCGCTTCGATCGAAAACAAGGGCTGGGAATTTCTGGTAGGCTACCAGAATGAGCTGGTTAACGGCCTGACGTACAGTATCACCGGCAACCTCTCTACATACCGCAACAAGCTCACTTTCCTGCCTGATGAGGTTATCAATGCTTACGGCGGGAACGGCCAGGACGTAACTCGCTTGGGCCACTCCATCAACGCGGTGTACGGCTACGTAGCCGACGGCTTGTATCAGAATACCAACGAAGTAAGCGAAGGTCCCACGCAAGTAGGCGCCGCTCCCGGCCGTATCCGCTACAAGGACCTGAACGGCGACGGCAAAGTTGACAATTTCGACCAGACCTGGATTACCGAAGGCGTGCCGGACTTCAACTACGGCCTCAACCTGGGCGCTGGCTACAAAGGCTTCGACGTGCAAGTGTTCCTGCAAGGGGTGCAAGGCTTGGAGGCTTATAACAACGCCAAATTCCGGACTGACTTCGCATCCATCGCTTCGGGTGAGAACTGGGGTGAGCGCCTACTCGATGCTTGGTCGCCAACTAACACAGGCTCCTCGATTCCGGCTCTTACCCTGCAAAACTCCAACAACGAAGGCCGCGCTTCGACCTACTTCATCGAAAATGCTTCTTACCTGAAGCTGCGCAATATCCAGCTGGGCTATTCGCTGCCCTCTACCTTGGTAAACAAGATCAAGCTGCAAGGAGTGCGCGTGTACGTGCAGAGCCAGAACTTATTCACTGTCAAGAGCAAGGAGTACACCGGTCCGGACCCTGAGGTAACCAACTACCAGTACCCGGTTCCCCGCATTTTCACCACCGGACTCAACGTTTCCTTCTAATCATCCGCCAGCCTTACTATCATGAAAATTCTGAAAACCAGCGTCCTGGCTATTTCGCTGCTCGCCCTTTCCCCTGGCTGCAACGACAAAGAGTTCCTCAATGTGCAGCCCACCGGCGCGCTCAGCGACGACCAGCTGAATACCGCCGCCAATATTGAAAAGCAGGTTATTGCCACCTACTCCCAACTTGGCAACGACGTGTACCGCGCGCCTTACACCTCGCTGTGGCCCTACGGCAACGTCCGCGCCGGCGACGCTTACAAAGGTGGCAACGGCACAGCCGACGTGGATGCGTTTCACTTCTACGAAACCTTCACCTTCAACCGCGTCGATGTAGGCAACACCGACGAGCTGTGGTTCCTGATCTACATTGGCATTTCGCGGGCCAACGACGCCCTTCGCCGCCTGGAAACCGTTGATGCGGCAGCCATGCCGAATAAGGCCATTCGCCAGGGCGAGATGCGCTTTCTCCGCGGCCACTTCTACTTTATGCTGAAGGAGCTTTTCAAGCGCGTTCCCTACATTGACGAGAAAGTGCCCACTGCGGAGTACGCTACTGTTTCGAACGTAGCCCTAACTAACGACGAGCTATGGACTAAGATTGCCGACGACTTCCGCTTTGCTGTGGCTAATCTGCCTGACGCTCAGCCTGAAATTGGGCGGGCCAATAAATCGGCGGCGCAGGCTTATCTGGCCAAAACGCTTCTTTTTCAGGCTTACGTACAGAGCGACAACAACGCTGTTACGTCCGTTGATCAGGCTAAGCTTCAGGAGGTTGTAGCCTTAACTGACCAGGTAATTGCTTCGGGCAAGTACTCGCTGCACTCTGATTTTGCCACCAACTTCCTGACGGCCGGCGATAACGGCGTGGAGTCGGTGTTTGCTATCCAGTTTTCGCGCAACGATGGCACCCCCAAAGGCCGCACGGACCGTGGCAACTGCCTGAACTATCCAATGAACCCCGACTATGGCTGCTGCGGGTTTCATCAGCCCAGCCAGAACCTCGTTAACGCCTTCAAGACGGACACCCAGGGGCTGCCGCTGTTTGAGACCTTCAACAACTCGGACCTAAGCGCTCCTGCTGATTTCCAGGCCAATACCGTCGATCCGCGCCTCGATCATTCTGTTGGCATTCCGTCTCATCCTTACAAATACTCGCCGTCATTCATCTTTGAAACCTCCTGGCTCCGCGATCAGAATACCTATGGGGTGTATATGTCGATGAAGGAAAACGTGCTGCCCTCGGATCCGAGCTTCCAGAAAACGCCCCCCTTCATGACCTCATCGAAGAACTGGACCATCATCCGCTACGCCGATGTGCTGCTCTGGAAAGCGGAAGCCTTGATTGAGTTAAATCGTGCGGCCGAAGCGCTGCCCATCATCAACCGGATTCGGCAACGGGCCCAGAACAGCACGGCCCGGTTGAAAACCACCACCGGCGCCAACATCTCCAACTACCGGATCGGCCAGTATTCGGCCGGAGCTTGGAACCAAGCCTACGCCCGCCAGGCGCTGCGCTTTGAGCGTCGCTTAGAATTTGCGTTGGAAGGGCAGCGCTTCTTCGACCTCGTACGCTGGGGAATCGCCGCTGAGTACTTGAATACTTACTTCGAAAAGGAGAAAACGAAGCGTCAGCATCTGAAGGACGCCCGCTTCACCCGCGGCCGCGACGAATACCTGCCAATTCCGTTAAACCAAATCAACTTCAGCAAAGGACTTTATCAGCAGAATCCGGGTTGGTAGGCGCGGCAAACGATTGCCTCACCCCCTAGCCCCCTCTCTTAGGGGAGGGGAGTAACTAGCTTTTAGTTTTTCTAGACGAGTATTTTGTAGCAGTCTAATTTTTAGAGCTAGTTCTCCCTCTCCCCTAGGAGAGGGGGCTAGGGGGTGAGGCCCGTCGATTGAACGCTACCATAATCATAAAATCAACTTCTTATGCAAAATACAGTTGTGTGCTTCGGTGAAACGCTCTGGGATGTGTTGCCCTCGGGCAAACAGCCGGGCGGGGCCCCCTTCAACGTAGCGGTGCACCTGCATCAATTCGGACAACCCGTGGAGCTGATCAGCCGGGTCGGCGACGACGATCTGGGAACGGAACTATTGGATTTCCTGGAAAACCGAGGCGTCAGCACGAAGTATGTGCAGCGCGGCAAAACCCATCTAACGGGCGTAGTGAAGGCCAACGTGGACGACCGCAATGAGGTGGTTTACAAGATTGTGCAGCCCGTGGCCTGGGACTACATTCAGTATGACAACGAGGTGCGCGACCTGGTCGCTGGAGCTAAAGTATTCGTGTATGGAAGTCTAGCGGCGCGGAGCCAAGCCACGCGCGAGACCTTGTATCGGTTGTTGCAGAGCGCCCAGCTCAAGGTGTTCGACGTGAACATGCGCCCTCCGCACTACACCCGCGAGGTCATTAAATACCTCCTGGAACAAGCCGATGTGGTGAAGATGAATCACCACGAACTGGCCGAAATTATGGATTGGTTTGGCGGCAGCACCGAAGACGAAGCGGCCCTGGCTGGACTGGCCAGCCGTTTTGACCTGAAGGCCGTGTGCGTGACGCTCGGCGCCGACGGGGCTATGCTGTGGGCTGGGGGGCAATTTTACCGCGCTCCCGGCATCAAAGTCGAAGTGGTGGACACCATCGGCAGCGGCGACGCGTTTCTGGCGGCGTTTCTGCGGGCTTGGCTAAGCGGACGCCCCTACGATGAATGCCTGCGTATTGCCTGCGCTAGTGGGGCTTTAGTAGCTACTTATCAGGGCGCAACCCCGGCCCTCAGCGAAGCACATATAACTGAGTTGCTGCAAGTAGGCCGCCCCGCCTAGATTCAGTTAGAACGTCATGCAGAGCGAAAGCGAAGCATCTCGTGTGTTTGACAGGATTAGTAACCTCACATCAGCACGCGAGATGCTTCGCTGCGCTCTGCATGACTACCTTACTTAAATAAAAATGCCTCTCCCTATGAAAAAACTGATTTGTCTAACCATGGGCCTGCTGGGTTTGACGCTCAGCGGCTGGGCCCAACGGCCACAAGCTACTGAGCAGTACCGCCCCAAGTTTCACTTCACCCCGAAGGCCAACTGGATGAACGACCCCAACGGCATGGTCTTCAGCAAGGGCACATACCACTTGTTCTATCAATATTATCCCGACAGCACCATCTGGGGGCCGATGCACTGGGGGCACGCCACCAGTAAAGATCTGGTAAGCTGGCAGCACCAGCCCGTTGCCTTATATCCTGACAGCCTGGGTTATATTTTCTCGGGCAGCGCCGTGCTGGATGTGAATAATACTTCGGGCTTCGGCAAAAACGGGCAGGTGCCGATGGTGGCCATTTTCACGCATCACAACCCTAAGCTGGAGAAACTGGGGGGCAATAAGCACCAGAATCAAAGCATTGCTTATAGCCTCGACGAAGGCAAAACCTGGACGAAATACGACAAGAACCCGGTTCTGAAAAACCCCGGCATTCAGGATTTTCGCGACCCCAAAGTGAGCTGGTACGAGAAGGATAAGAAGTGGATCATGACCCTGGCTACCAAAGACCGTATCACGTTCTACTCTTCGCCCAACCTGAAAGACTGGACTAAGCAAAGTGAGTTTGGCGAAAAGGTAGGCGCCCACGGTGGCGTATGGGAGTGCCCCGACCTGTTTCCGCTGACGCTGGGGGGCAAAAAATACTGGGTGCTGCTGGTCAGCATCAACCCCGGTGGACCCAACAAGGGCTCGGCCACGCAGTACTTCGTGGGCGACTTCGACGGCAAGAAGTTCACGCCGCTTTCTACTGACACCAAATGGGTTGATTACGGTCCCGATAACTATGCGGGCGTAACGTGGTCGAACACCGGCGACCGGAAGATTTTTCTGGGGTGGATGAGCAACTGGGAGTACGCTAACCAAGTGCCTACTTACCCCTGGCGCAGCGCCATGACCATCCCGCGCGACTTATCGCTGCGCAAAGTGGGAACGGAATTGCTGTTGGTGTCGCAGCCATCCAAGGAAGTAAGCAAGCTGGAATCGGGGGAAATTACGCTGGATAATGTGGCGGTGAAAGGGGAGATGAACCTGTCGGACAAGACCAAAAACACGGGTCCATTTCAACTGAAACTAACTGCTGATCAGCTTGCTGATTTTGCTGTGGTTTTGACTAACGACCGCAAGGAAGAAGTACTGATTGGCTACGACAAAAAAGCCAATCAATATTACATCGACCGCACTAAGTCGGGCAAGTTTGACTTCAGCGACAAGTTTGCTATGCGCGCCACCGCGCCCCGCCTCACCACGGCCGCCAAGATGGACCTCACGCTCATTGTGGATGCCGCCTCGGTGGAAGTATTTGCCGATGAGGGTCTGACCGCCATGACGGGCATTTTCTTTCCCACTGAAGAATTCAAAACCATCAAGGTGCGGGCCGTCAATCCGCTTACGCTGCGTAAAGTCACTTACAAACGCATGGGCATCGGAATCTGATAACGCTGTGACGGTTTCATCTGAAGAAGCCGCGAGCTAAAAGCCAATCGGGTAGCGTGCTGAGCTAAGTTCAGCACGCTACCCGATTGGCTTTTATAACATCATCATAAAATACAACATTGACGTAGGCTTAAGGCCTCTTCTTACTCTGGCATATAGTGCAAGATGACTTCAGAATCGCATTATTTGAGCAAAATCAAAAGCCCGAGTGGGAGGAATGAGAACGTTCCCGGTAACGATTGCGCAAATAAACTCTTCGCTAAGTCCGTTTCCCTCGCGACTCCGTCTGTAGCTTAAGCTATTGCTCAATAGCTGCTGAAGCGGCCGCATCAGGAAAGAATTATACTCCAGCCCGAGCTGGGGGCTTTTTTCCTTAAAGCTCATTCGATGAAAAAATACGCTGTATTGCTCCTGTCTTTGATCGCCCTGGCCTTCCGACCGGCCGAGGAAAAGAAGGTTCAAGTATTCCTGGTTGGCGACTCTACAATGTCGGAGAAGCCGGACCGCAGCAAGCCGGAGCGTGGCTGGGGCATGTATTTCGATCAGTTCTTTGACGGCGAAACCACCGTGCAGAACCACGCCATGAACGGGCGCAGCACCCGTAACTTCCGCCACGAAGGCCGCTGGGCCAAGGTGATGGAGCAGGTGAGGCCCGGCGACTGGGTGCTCATCCAGTTTGGTCACAACGACAGCAAGAAAGAAGACACCGCCCGCTACGCCGCGCCCCAAACTGATTACCGCAAGAACCTAACACGCTACGTGCAGGAAGCCAAGCAGCGGGGGGCAAATCCGGTGCTGCTCACGCCCGTGGGCCGGCGCTACTTCGATGAGCAGGGCAAGCGCAAAGACGACCACGGTGAATATCCGGCTGTGGTGCGCGAGGTAGCCAAGTCGCAGAAAGTGCCGCTGATTGACATGCACGAAAAGAGCTGGGCGCTGTACTCCCAACTCGGTGAAAAGGGCAGCCGGGACCTTTTCTGGAGTTACCAGAACGGCTACTACCAGGAGAATCCGGTGGCGCCTGCTAAGAACGATAACACGCACTTTTCCGCCTACGGCGCTGAGCTGATAGCACAGCTAGTAGCTCAGGATATAAAGAAGCAAAACTTAGGTTTGGCTGGTCACCTGAAGCCGCTGGCCTTCGATGGCAAATACGCCTTCGACTTGCCAGTGGTGCTCCAAGCTTCATTCCGTGCCGATACGTTCAACATCACCAAGTTCGGCGCCGTAGCCGATGGCCAAACCCTGAACACCGAAGCATTTCGCAAAGCTATTGATGCATGCAGCCAGCAAGGTGGCGTGGTGCTCGTGCCGCGCGGCCTGTGGCTCACGGGTCCTGTCCAATTGAAAAGCAACGTGAACCTGCACGTGCAGCGGGGCGCTTTGGTCCAGTTTAGCAACAAGCTCTCGGATTACAAACTCATTAAAACCAACTGGGAAGGCGAGGATGCCGTGCGCAATCAGTCGCCCATTTCGGGCTACGATCTGGTAAATATTGCCATCACCGGCGAGGGTACCTTCGACGGTGCCGGCGATGTGTGGCGCATGGTGAAAAAGGAAAAGCTCAGCGAAGGCCAGTGGCAGAAGCTGGTGAAGTCGGGGGGCTTTTTGGATGAAAAAGGCACTACTTGGTACCCCACGGCCAACTCGCTGAAAGGCTCGCTGTCTCCTAAAATCTGGGTTATTCCGGCTGGTCAAGCCGACGTAGATTTCAACCGCTACACCGAAGTAAAAGACTTCCTGCGGCCCAATATGCTCAGCCTGCAGCGTTGCAAGCAGATTCTGCTCGAAGGATTCACCATTCAGAACTCACCCGCCTGGACCATTCACCCATTGCTCTGTGACAACATTACGCTACGCAATGTGACCGCCAAAAACCCTTGGTACGGCCAAAATACGGACGCGCTAGACCTCGAATCCTGCCGCAACGGGCTGGTGGAAGGCTGCACCTTCGACGTGGGCGACGACGGCATCTGTATCAAGTCAGGCCGCGACGAGCAGGGTCGTAAGCGCGGCATCCCCACTGAGAACTTCATCATCCGCGATACGAAAGTGTACCACGCCCACGGCGGCTTCGTAATTGGCTCCGAAATGTCGGGCGGCGCCCGCAACATTTATGTGACCAACTGCACTTTCATGGGTACCGATGTGGGTTTGCGCTTCAAAACAGCTCGCGGTCGGGGTGGGGTAGTAGAGAACATCTTCGTAGACGGCGTGGACATGACCGATATTGCCGGTGAAGCTATCCTGTTTGATATGTTTTACGCGGCCAAAGACCCGGTGCAGGTAAACGGTGAGGCTTTTTCTATTCCTGAAATCAAGGCTGAGCCTCTGAATGAAGGCACTCCGCAGTTTCGCAGCTTCCGCATCAAGAATGTAACCTGCAAGGGCGCCAATACCGGCATTCTAATTCGCGGTGTGCCCGAGATGAACATCAAGGATATTGAGATTGAAAATGTCGTGCTGGAAAGCAAGAAAGGCCTCGTGTGTCAGGAAGCGGATGGTATTCGACTGAAAAATGTCGCGCTATTTTCCACCGAAACCAAGCCAGTGCTGGAAGTGCAAAACAGCCGCAACATCGTGCTGGACAATATCCGCTATACCAGCGGCGCCGACTTGCTGCTCCGCGTAACCGGCGACCGGAGTAAGAATGTGAAATTGGTAAACACCAACACCAAAGGCGCGAAGGAGGATGTGGAGTTCGGGAAGAAAGTGTCAAAAAAAGTAGTTACCGTTTCCAGCCGCTAACGCCAGAACCGAAATTCCCCTCCTCGATTGGGGTGGGTAACTTGCTCATCGCTTAAGCTCACACAAAGCCTATGTTCCGCAGTCTCTTCCTTGTCGGTTTTCTATTCTCGTTTGTTGCTGCGACGGCCCAAAAAGCCTCCCAGACGGCCGCGCGGCCCATGTCGCAGCGCATGGCTGATTCATTTATCAAATGGCATCCCGATTCCATCGTTATCGGCAACCGGAAAACGACGCGCTGGGACTATGAGCAGGGCCTGATGCTGAAGGCGCTGGAGCGGGTGTGGCAGCGTACCGGCGACGCGAGATACTTTACCTATATCCAGAAAGACCTCGACCTGTTTGTGCAGTCCGATGGCACCATTCGGACTTACAAAATCGAAGATTATAACCTTGATAATCTGACCACCGGCCACGCGCTGCTGTTGATGAGTCAGATGTCGTTGGGCAGCTCTGCCGCGCAGCAGAAGTACGTTAAAGCCGCTCAGCTGCTGCGCAAGCAATTGGCCGAGCAGCCCCGTACCAAGGCCGGCGGCTTCTGGCACAAGAAGATTTACCCTAACCAGATGTGGCTTGATGGCCTGTATATGGCCCAGCCATTTTACGCCGAATACAACCAGGTTTTCAATCAGACTCAGGACTTCGACGACGTAGCCAAGCAGTTTGCGTTGATCGAGAAAAATCTGGTTGACCCCAAAACGGGCTTGCTCTACCACGGCTACGACGAAAGCCGGGAGCAACAGTGGGCCAACAAGCAAACGGGCCAGTCGCCCAACTTCTGGGACCGGGGCATGGGCTGGTACGCCATGGCGCTGGTTGATGTGCTCGACTATTTCCCCAAAGAACACAAAGAATACGCAAACCTGGTGAAATATGCACAGCGCCTGGCGCCCGTGTTGGCGAAGTATCAGGACCCAAAAACGGGCACTTGGTCGTTGATAGTAGATCAGGCTTCACGCAAAGGCAACTACGCCGAAGCTTCAGGCAGCAGCATGTTTGTGTACATGCTGGCGAAGGGCGTGCGCATGGGCTACTTGGATAAATCGTATCAGAAAGTGGCCGAAAAGGGCTACCAGGGCCTGCTAAAGACTTTCGTGTCGAATGAAACTGACGGCGCTCTTGCCTTCAACGGCACGGTGAGCGTGGGCGGTCTGGGGGGCAAACCTTACCGCGACGGCAGCTTCGAATACTACTTGACCGAGCCACTGCGCAAGAACGATTTGAAAGGTGTTGGGCCCTTCATCCTCGCCAGCGTGGAGATGGAAATTGCCGCTGAAAACAAGCTAGGCCAGGGCAAAACCGTGGGCCTGGATACATACTTCAACCACGAGTCGCGCAAGAGCCCGATTACCGGTGAGCCGGAGCCGTTTCACTACACCTGGGAAGAGCGCACCCACGGCGGATTTTGGTTCTGGGGCAACCAGTTTCGGGAGCTGGGGGGCAAAACTGTATCCGTGCCGACCGCACCGACTGCTGCCTCCCTTAAAGGCTTAGACGTGTACGTTATCGTAGACCCAGACACGCGCAAGGAAACGCCAAACCCCAACTTTGTGGAGGCTGCTCATGTGCAGGCTATTAGCGATTGGGTGAATGCTGGCGGCACGCTGGTAATGCTAGCCAACGACACTTCCAACTGCGAAATTCCGCGCTTCAATCAGTTGGCTCAGGCCTTCGGATTGCGCTTCGCGAACACCAGTCTGAACATGGTAAAAGGCGACCAGTTTGAGCAGGGCAAAGTTGACCTGACCGGCGGCAAGTCGGTGTTCAAAACTGCCAAGACGGCTTACGTAAAAGAGCTGGCACCTTTGGAGGTAAAATCACCCGCGCAGCCGCTGGTAAAAAACGGCAACCACGTGATTATGGCCACCGCGAAAGTGGGTAAAGGAACCGTGTTCGCGCTGGGTGACCCATGGCTGTACAATGAGTACGTAGACGGCCGCAAAATCCCGGCTACCTACGAGAACTTCCAGGCTGGTAAAGACCTGGCTACCTGGCTGCTACAGCAAACCGTTCGCAAGTAAGGCTGCGCCACTTAGCTTTACTTCTTATGAGAATTTTAGGCGTTCTGTTTTTAGTGATGCTGCCTGTTTTGGGTGCAGCGCAGTCATCCTCTTTGTCGAAAGTGTGGGTGCCAGATTTGGGCAACGGCACCTACAAAAACCCGGTGCTTTATGCCGATTATTCCGACCCCGATGTGGTGCGCGTGAGCTCCGATTATTACCTGACTTCATCGAGCTTTAATGCTGCGCCGGGCCTGCAGATTCTGCACTCGAAAGACTTGGTAAACTGGTCGATTATCAGCACTGTTTTTACCCAGCAGTCGCCAGTTGACGTGTTCAGTAAACCCCAGCATGGTAACGGAGTTTGGGCTCCCTCCATCCGCTACCACAAGGGGCAGTTTTATATCTATTATCCCGACCCCGACTACGGGATTTATGTAACGCGGGCGAAGAATCCGGCTGGCCCCTGGGAAACGCCTATTCTTATCAAAGAAGCGAAAGGCTGGATTGACCCTTGCCCGCTCTGGGACGCGGATGGTCAGGCGTATCTGGTGCATGCTTTTGCCGGCTCGCGGGCGGGCTTTAAGAGCGTGCTGGCCGTGTCGCGCATGTCGCCCGACGGACTGAAATTGCTGGGCGACGAAGTGCTCATTTTTGACGGCCATGACAAGCACCCGACCATCGAAGGTCCCAAGTTTTATAAGCGCAACGGCTACTACTATATTTTTGCGCCGGGTGGGGGAGTATCTACGGGTTGGCAGGTGGTGCTGCGCTCCAAAAATGTGTTTGGCCCGTACGAAGACCGCATTGTGATGGCTCAGGGCAATACGCCCATCAACGGCCCTCACCAGGGCGCATGGGTGACTACCCCTGGTGACAAGGAAGATTGGTTTGTGCACTTTCAGGACCAGGGACCTTACGGGCGGGTGGTGCATTTGCAGCCCATGGTCTGGAAAAACGACTGGCCCGTCATCGGCAACGACCCGGACGGTGATGGCAAAGGCGAGCCCGTACTGACCTACCGGAAACCCGCGCACAAAGGCTCGGCTCAACCGCTGGCCACGCCCGCCACCTCCGATGAATTTGACGGCACTACGCTCGGCCTGCAATGGCAGTGGCATGCCAACCCACAACCGGGCTGGGCCTTCATAAATCCCCCCCAGAGCACACTGCGCCTTTATTCCGTGCCTCTGCCCGCCGACTTTAAGAACTATTGGCAAGTGCCGAACCTGCTGCTGCAAAAACTGCCCGCCGCGGCCTTTACGGCTACCACCAAGCTCACGTTTATTCCTCGCTTCGAAGGAGAAAAAACGGGTCTGATTGTGATGGGGATGGACTACGCGCACCTGAGTATCACCAACCAAAACGGCCACCTTTCGCTAGCTCCGGTTGTTTGCCAGAACGCTGATAAGCTAGCCCCCGAATCAGCAACTGCGCCGCCGGTAGATGTGCCCGCTAACCAGCCGATTTATCTGCGCGTGGCCGTGCGCGAAGGCGCCAAATGCCAGTTTAGCTACAGCCTCGATGGCCAGCAGTTTAAGCCCATCGGCACCGAGTTTCAAGCTCGTGAAGGCCGCTGGATTGGGGCTAAAGTAGGTCTGTTCTGCACCCGCGCCAGTAAAACCAATGACGCCGGCTCCGCCGATGTAGATTGGTTTCGGATTGAATAAAAAAGCCCCCCAGGCGCAGGTAAACTGACGCTGGGGGGCAAATCCTTTGCTGGGTTTCAACTTAAATAGACAGCACAAAGTCCCGCGGCTTCGACTTCTGATCTTCTGGTGATGCCGTCGCTAAGCGAGCCAATATGTGCTCTGGTAACCGCGTAGAGTCGCGCGCGATGAGTTCGGTAGCAATACGCACGGTGCCTACGGGCTGCGCACGGTGCTTGCGCTCAATCAAATCGATGAGGCGCTCGGCCGCCACCTGCCCGATTTCCTGTGCCGGCTGAACTACGGTGCTTAGCGAGGGCGACAAGAGCTCGGCTACGTTCAGATTGGTGAAGCCAATAAGCGAGACATCGTCGGGAATGGTGAGATTGCGCTGGCGCAGGGCCGTGAGGCAGCCCACAGCCAGCCGGTCGCTGGCGGTAAAAAAGGCATCGGGCGCGACAGGCAACGCCATCAGTTCATCCACCATAGGGCCTACTTCATTGGGCCCGAAGGTGCCGTAGCGCACCAAGTTTTCATCGTATGCTAAGCCGTACTTTTCTAAGGCCGCCCGATAGCCGGCCAGGCGCTCCTGCGTAATACTGAGCCAAGGCTGAATGGTGAGGTGAGCAATGCGCCGCCGCCCCGACTGAATCAGGTGCTCGGTGGCTGCAAAAGCGCCCTTAAAGTTGTCGGCCACCACTTTGGTCACTTCTAGTTCCGATGAAACCCGGTCGAAAAGCACGATAGGAACGCCCTTGTCGTGCAGCTCACGCAGGTATGTAACATCGGAAGTCTCGCTTGATAAGGACAGCAGCAAGCCATCAACACGCCGCGACATAGCCTGCTCTACGTTAGCGACTTCCCGCTCGTAGGACTCGTGGCTTTGGAAGATGATAACGTGGTAGCCGCGGTTGTAGGCAATGGCCTCAATGCCATTGATAGCCTGGGAGAAAAAGTAGTTGGCAATCTGGGGAACGATAACGCCAATGGCGCGGGTGCCGCTGCCTTTCAGGCTCAGCGCTATCGGGTTAGGACGATAGTTGAGGCGCTCGGCGCATTCCATCACCAGCCGCTTGGTCTCGGGGTTGATTTCGTAGCTGCCGCGCAAGGCTCGCGAAACAGTGGAGGTTGAGATGTTCAGTTCGCGGGCAATATCCTTAATGGTGAATGTTTCCAAGAAAGTAGCAGTGTAAGGGAGAGGAGTAAGTAGCGTCGGGGAGGCAAAACTGACTAAAGTTCAAGAACCATAAGCGTGCCGCCACTGCTTGTAGCACCTTGGCAGCAGAAATATCCACTTGTTTTCAGCGCAAATCCTAGTCGGGGCCGGGGAGAGTCGGCTTTGTGGCAACGTTCCCGATAACGTTTGCGCGAATAAAAACCGGGTTATACTTCCTGTTAAGCATCACTTCCTATGATATTAACAGAGCGAATATTTCGATCAGTGTCTTAAAAGTACACTGAATTTCTTTGAAAAGTTTATAACAATAACACCTGCATGAGTGCATCTTCTCTCTTCAGCTTAGCTGGCAAAGTGGCCTTGGTAACGGGTTGTAACCGCGGTATTGGGCAGGCGATGGCCATCGGACTGGCCGAAGCCGGCGCCGATATCATCGGCGTGTCGGCCTCGCTGGAAGCAAGCGGAAGTGAGACGGAACGGCAGGTGCAAGCCCTAGGTCGGCAGTTCACGGCTTACCAAGCCGATTTCAGCCAGCGCGCCCAGGTGGACGCCTTTATCCAGCAGGTGCAGGCCGACTTTCCCCGCATCGATATTCTGATCAACAACGCCGGTACCATCCGTCGCGCTCCCGCCGCCGAGCACTCCGATGCCGACTGGGACAATGTACTGGCTATTAACCTCGACTCGCCCTTTCGCCTCGCCCGGGCTATCGGGGGGCAAATGTTAAAGCAAGGCAGCGGCAAAATCATCTTCACGGCTTCGCTGCTCACCTTTCAGGGCGGCATCAACGTGCCGGGCTACGCGGCCAGCAAAGGCGCCATCGGCTCACTAGTGAAGGCGCTGGCCAACGAGTGGGCCGGTAAAGGCGTGAATGTGAACGCCATTGCCCCCGGTTACATCGCCACCGATAATACGGAGGCGCTACGTAACGACCCCGAGCGCAGCCAAAGCATCCTGGGCCGCATCCCGGCCGGGCGCTGGGGCACGCCTGAGGACTTCAAAGGACCCACCATTTTCCTTGCCTCCGAGGCCGGTAACTACGTGCACGGCACCATCCTTACCGTCGATGGCGGCTGGATGGGCCGCTAATTTCAATCATCAGCAACTACAGCATAAAGTATTACGCCCCATGCAGCAACGCCACGCCAGCAGCCCCCGCGAAACCGTCACTTTGACTACCGACCAGCTCCGCGAGCAGTTCCTGATCGAACAGCTCTTTGTCGAAGGTCAGATTGAATTCGTGTATTCTCACTACGACCGCATGATTGTAGGGGGCGCGGTGCCCGCTGGACAGACGCTGACTTTGCCGAACCCCGCGAACCTGAAAGCGAACTACTTTCTGGAGCGCCGCGAGTTGGGAATTCTTAATGTGGGCAGCGCGGGACAGGTGACCGTGGATGGCACCAGCTACGAACTCGGCAACCAAGACTGCTTATATGTCGGTAAAGGCGCGCAAATCATAATGTTCAGTGGATCAGCGGCCCGCTATTATCTGCTTTCCGCCCCGGCGCATGCTACGCACCCAACCACGCTACGCACGCAAGCCGAAGCCACTCCGGTAGAAATGGGGTCCATGGAAACGGCCAATGAGCGCACTATTTACAAGTACATCTACAACGAAGGCATTCAGAGCTGCCAACTCGTGATGGGTCTCACCCAGCTTAAGCCCGGCAACGTGTGGAACACCATGCCCGCTCATACCCACGACCGGCGCATGGAGGCCTATCTGTACTTCAATTTGCCCCCCAACCAGCGGGTACTGCACCTGATGGGCGAGCCGAACCAGACCCGGCCGCTGTGGGTGAGCAACGAGCAGGCCATCATCTCGCCGCCCTGGTCTGTGCACACGGGTTGCGGCACCAGCGCCTACGCCTTCATTTGGGGCATGGCTGGCGAAAACCTGGAATACACCGATATGGACGCCGTGGGCATCCATGATTTACGGTAAGTCAATCATTAAATCCCACCATTTCCACTATCCCCGCACATGAAAAAATATCTATTGTTCTTCTGTTTGCTGCTAGGGGCGGCGACGGGGGCCTTCGCCCAAGCCCAGCGAACCATTACGGGCGTGGTGCGGTCGGCAACCGAGGCTTTGCCCGGTGTAACCGTGCTCGTGAAAGGCACTACTAATGGTGCATCTACTGATCCCGAAGGTCGCTTTAGCCTCACGGTGCCAACGGGTCAAGCTGTGACGCTGAATATTAGCTCTATCGGCTACGTGTCGCAGGAAATTGCTGTTGGCGACCGTGACCAGATCAACGTTACGCTGAAGGAAGATGCCCAACAGCTGAATGATGTAGTAGTTATTGGATATCAAGAAGTTAATCGCCGTGATGTAACTGGCTCGGTGTCGTCAGTTGGCGCTCAGCAGATTAAGGACGTGCCGGTAAACTCGGCCGCGGAGGCGCTTACGGGCCGCTTGGCCGGTGTACAGCTAACCAGTTCGGAGGGTACGCCCGGCAACCAAAACGTACAGGTTCGGGTGCGCGGTGGCGGCTCGGTAACGCAGGACAACTCGCCGCTTTACGTGGTCGACGGTATTCAGATTGAAAACGCTCTGGGCGTAATTGCCCCCCAGGACATTGCTTCGGTCGATGTACTGAAGGACGCATCGGCTACGGCTATTTACGGTGCTCGTGGTGCCAACGGTGTTGTAATTATCACCACCAAAAAAGGCTTGGAAGGCAAAACGGTTATCAGCTACAATGGCTTCGCCGGTGTACGCAAAATTACCAATACGCTAGGTGTACTTGGGCCCGATGAGTACCTCAACTACCAGTACGAGCGTTCCCGGTATGCTGGTACTGCTGGCCTGAACAGTTTTAGAACGCTGTTTGGCTCTAGAGACTTTGCCAGCGACACCATTACACGGGCTCGCAATTCTCCCTTTGTAGACTGGCAGGATGATGTGTTTGGCAAGAACGCTTTCCAGCAAACCCACAATGTATCGTTAGCTGGCGGGGTGAAAGGCACCACCTATTCACTAAGCCTGACCCGCAACACCGAAGACGGTATTCAGCGCGGCTCCGACTACGAGCGCAGCTTGATCAACTTCCGCTTTGACACCAAAGCGACCGACAAGCTCACTGTTGGTCTGAACGTGCGTTTCAATGACCAAGAGTCCAATGGCGCCGGTACCTCTACCTCAGGTTCATCCGTTACCTCGCGCCTGCGCAATACGGTGCAGTATCAGCCCCTGATCATCCCTAGAGCTGATGGTACTGTCATAGATGTATCAGCCTTCGATCCGGAGTTCTTCGAGACTTCCTCGCTAGTAAACCCCATCCTTACCATCGACAACGAATACCGCCTCGATAAGCGCCGCACCTTCAACGTGGGGGGCAATATTGCGCTAGAATTGGCCAAAGGATTAGTCTTCCGCTCAACGGCTGGTTTCGACATTACCAATTTTGACCTAAGCACCTTTAACGGTCGCTATTCGCCTACTATCCGGCAGGCTGCGGGGGGCTATCTGAACTTGCCTTTCGCCACCATCACGACCACTAGCCAGAATACCATCAACAACTCTAACGTGCTGGACTATTCATTCAAGAAAGACCAGCACTCTGTTGGTATTTTGATTGGTGAAGAGATTTATCAGCAGCGTAACACCCAGCAGTTCATCCAAACCAACTTCCTGCCGCTGGAAATCACGGCTGAGCGGGCGTTGGCCAACATCAACCAAGGCGTATTACCGGCTGGCCAGACTTCCCAGCCCGTGCTACCCCAAACCAGCATTCCGCAGGACTACCGCTTGCTATCGGGCTTTGGTCGCTTGACGTATTCTTACAATGACAAGTACCTCTTCACGGGTACGTTCCGGGCCGACGGCTCGTCGAAATTTAAGGACAGCAACCGCTTCGGCTTTTTCCCTGGTGCCTCGGTTGCGTGGCGGATTTCGCAGGAAGAGTTCTTTAAAGGAGTTCCAGCTGTATCGGATTTGAAGCTGCGCTTGAGCTACGGCCAGGCCGGAAATAACCGCATCGCTGACTTCCTAACCGACCAGCTGTACCGAGCCGGCAGTGCTCCCTATGCACTCAATAATAACATCGTAAACGGTTCAGCACCTGTAAGCTTACCTAACCCTGACTTGAAGTGGGAAAAAACCACTTCGCGCAACTTAGGTCTGGATTTGTCTTTGCTCGACAACCGCATTCAGTTCACGGCTGACGCCTACTACAACACTACCAGCGACCTGCTCATCAACCGTCCGATTCCGGCTTTCACCGGCTACACCTCGCAACTCCAAAACATTGGCTCAACCTCTAACCGCGGTCTGGAATTGCAGGTTATCGGCAACATCGTAAACAACGAGAACTTCACCTGGACGGCTACCGCCAACACCTCCTTCAACCGGGGCCGCATTGAGGACTTAGGTCCTAACACCACCGAAATTCTGGGCATTGCTTCCGGCTGGGCCGGCACTGCACTCAACCAGGATTTCGTAGCCCGCAAAGGTCAGCCTGTAGGGCAGATGTACGGCTACGTAACCGACGGCTACCTCACCGCCGACGACTTCATTGGCTATGTCCCCGCAACTACCCCCACGGGTGTGGGCACCTGGACGGTTAATCCTGATCGGCCCTTGGTGAATAACTTGGGTATCATTGGCGCGAATGAATTCCGTCCAGGCTTGATCAAGCTGCGTGACCTGAACAACGACGGTATCATCAATAATCAGGACCAAACGGTAATCGGAAACGCTAATCCGAAAGCAGTAGGTGGCTTGAACCAGCAGTTTACCTACAAGAACTTCGATGCCAGCATCTTCCTGAATTTCGTGGTTGGCAATGATGTTTACAACGCGAACAAAATCGAGTTCACGACCAACACGGCCAACACCACCTTCAACAACGTGCTCGACATCATGGGTAACCGCTATCGCACCATTGAGGAAGATGGCAGCCCCATCACGACACTGGAGCGCTTGCGCGAAGTGAATCAGAACGCCGACATCTGGACGCCTACGCAGGCTTACTTCCTGCACTCATGGGCAGTAGAAGATGGCTCTTTCCTGCGGGTGAACAACCTGACCCTGGGTTACTCTTTGCCAAAGGCTCTGATCAGCCGCGCCAAGCTCTCGACGCTGCGCTTCTACGTGACGGCCAACAACCTCTACACGTTCACCAAATATACGGGCTACGACCCTGAAGTGAGCACCCGCCGTGCTACGCCCCTGACGCCAGGCGTCGATTACGCTGCCTATCCCCGCAGCCGCGCCTTCCTGTTTGGTGTGAACGTTTCCCTCTAATCTAGCAATCTCTTCAACTCATGAAATTCCCCATTTCTTTTCGAGCTGCGCTAGCTGCTGTCGCCTTGGCCGGCACCGCTGGAACCCTGTCTTCCTGTAAAGACTACCTGGATGTTGATCCGGTAGGTTTGAATACCACTAGCTACACCTTCAGCACCGTGGCTGGTGCTACCGCCGCCGTTATCGGAGCCTACGATCCGCTTTCGGGCGATAATGGATATGGTACTCGGGTTAGCATGTATTACCCCTTCGATTCGGATGAGATGATCGGTTCTATTGGGCCAGTTGATGGTGGTCGGCGCAGCATTGCCCGCTACGCCGCGCTGCCTGCCAATACCGAAATCACCAACCCCTGGAACCAGTTATATCAGGGCGTGGAGCGCTCAAACATTTGCATCGAGCAGATTCCGCTAATGGCGCTGTATACCACCGGCACCCCCGCCGATACGGCCGAGCTACACCGTCTGCACGGTGAAGCGTTAACCCTGCGGGCCCAGTACTTTTTTGAGCTAATACGCAACTGGGGCGATGTACCAGCTCAGCTTACACCCGCCAAATCAGGCCAAGACTTTGCCTTGCCTAATGCTGACCGTAATGCTACGCTCACCAAGATGATCGAGGACCTGGGTGTCGCTGCTAAGCTGGTGCCGTGGCGCTCAAAGGCTGGTGCTGCTAATGAGCGTATCACCAAAGGTGCCGTGAAAGCGTTGCGGGCGCGGCTAGCGCTGTATCGGGGCGGCTACTCGCTGAAAGGCAGCGAAATGGTACGCCCCTCTGACTACCTTGAGTACTACGCTATTGCCCGCCAAGAATGTGCTGAGCTGATGGCAAACCGCGGAGAGCATAACCTCTCGCCTGATTTCCTGCAGCTATTTAAAAGCATCAATGAGAAGAAGATTTCGCCTAACAACGAAATTATGTTTGAGGTAGGCATGGCCACAGCTACGGCTGGTTCAGGAAGCAAAGTGGGCTACTATAACGGCCCCCGCATGAATTCCTCACCGATTTATGGCTCTTCGCAAGCTGGCGTAAACATTGCGCCCACTTATTACTACGCCTTCGATTCTACTGACACGCGTCTCAACGTTACAATTGCCCCCTACACCATTCCATCGAATAACTTCCAGACAGGTGTAACATTGAACACCGTTTACGACGGCAAATTCCGCCGGGACTGGCACATTCCACCCGTGCCGGGCACCGGTAACTACTTGGATTACAACTGGCCTTTGATCCGCTTCGCCGACGTATTGTTGATGTTTGCGGAAGCCGAAAATGAATTGAACGGTCCAACCGCCGCCGCTCAAAATGCGCTGCTAGAAGTGCGTACTCGTGCTTTCGGAGGCAATCGGACGCGGGCTACTGCTACGCTTGCCCAAAGTGGCTTCAGCTTAACCAGCAAGCAGAATTTCTTTAATGCACTGGTAAATGAGCGTTATCTGGAATTTGGTGGCGAAGGTATCCGCAAGTACGACTTGCTACGCTGGAACCTATTTGCCCAGAAGATAGCCGAGGTCAAAGCCAACATTGAGAAGTTGTCTAAGGGCGAGGCTCCTTATCAAAACGTGCCGCAGTACATGTACTTCCGCACGCCGTCGGCTAGCCCTTTACAGTGGACTCGATCATTCTATCGGCCTTCGCCGGCTAACAACGCTGCTCCCGCGGGCACCGTGCGCATAAACTGGCGTTTGAGTGTAGATGCCCAATATGTGGCGAATACCAAACCAGTAGGAACAGTTTACGTCCAGAATGCTACTACACGCGCCACTAGCACAGGTGCTGGCTTAGCTGCTGAGTATGTGCCCGGCAAAGGCAAGGAACTGCTCCCAATTCCGCAGAGCACCATCGCTTCTGACCCGGCGCTTGTGCAGAACTTCGGCTACTAGCTGTTTGCTCATGGCAACTACGCCCACGTCAGACACCTTCTTCAAATCCGACCGTCTTCCCTGGGAGACGGTTGGAGAGGGGGTGACGCGACAGATACTTACCCACGAGCCCAGCTTAATGCTGGTGCGCGTAAACTTTGAAGCGGGTGCAGTGGGTGCTCTGCATCATCATGTGCACACGCAAATGACTTATGTCGAAAGCGGCGTGTTTCGGTGCACGGTAGGAGAGGAGGAGCGCACGTTGCGGACCGGTGATGCATTTTACGCGCCCTCCAATGTGTGGCACGGCGTGGTGTGCGAAGAAGCAGGAAAATTGGTGGATGCCTTCAGCCCCATGCGGGAGGATTTTGTGTAATGCCCCGAAGGCGCCTATACGATGCATATGAAACAACTACTCAAATCACTGCTGCTGCTATTGCTGCTGGGGGGCTTTTTGCTCCCCAGTCAGGCTCAGCAGATTGTGGTGTCTCAGAATGGCTCGGGGAAGTTTCGCACTATTCAGGAGGCCATCAATAGCCTGCCGAACGAGTCTGCGAAAACACGCGTGATTCTGATCAAAAACGGCACCTATCGGGAAAAGCTTTTCATCGACGGCAAGAGCAATATCACGCTCAAAGGTCAGAGCGAAAAGGGAACAGTCATAACCATTTCGCAGGCCCGCGACGCCTGGCGCTGCGACCCCGTAAAAGGCGCCGATGACTGGGGCGTAGCAACGCTAAACATGCGTAACTCACCCGACGTCACGCTCGAAAATCTAACCTTCATCAACAGCTACGGCTTCGATGCCAAAGGCGAGACTACCATAGACTGCCCCGCTGATCCGAGCGGTAAAAAAGTAGTGCAAAAAGATGGTCACCAAATGGCCATGCGCACCTTCGGGGGTGCTACTAGAATTACGGTACGGCAATGCACATTTCGCGCCCTGGGTGGCGATACGGTGAGCCCCTGGGACACCGAAGGCGGCATGTTCTATTTTCAGAACTGCACCATGGAAGGTGGCGTCGATTTCTACTGCCCACGGGGCTGGGCGTACATCGAAAACAGCCGCTTTATCTGCCATAATATGTCGGCGGCTATCTGGCACGATGGCTCAGGTAACCGCGACTCCAAAACGGTGCTGAAGAACTGCACATTTGAAGGTGATGACAACTTCAAATTGGGGCGCTACCACCGCGAGTCGCAGTTCTATCTGATCGACTGCAAGTTTCCCAAGAACATGGCCGACGCCGATATCTACCATTCGCCTTCCGGGCCGGGTACGCCCAACTGGGGTCGGCGTGTGTACTATGCCAGCTGCCACCGCGACGGCGGTGATTATGCTTGGCACCGCGACAACTTGAGCACCGCTGAAAATGCCCCCCAGGTTCGTCAAATTACGGCCAACTGGACTTTTGGCGGCCGCTGGAATCCCGACCATAAATCGCCGGCCATCACAGCCATTGCGCCTGTGGGTGTTGATACCATCGCCGAGAAAATGCTGGTGTATCAGCGCAGTGTAGGTGGGTGGCCCAAAGCCGTGGGCGACGTGAAAGTAGATTACAGCAAGCCGTTGAGCGCCGCTAAAAAAGCAGCTACGCTCGACGACGCCAACCGCAACGACGCCACCATCGACAACGATGCCACTACTCGTGAGATTAAGTATTTGATAGAGGCATTTAAGAAAACCAATAACCAAGCTTATCGGAGTGCGGCTCAGAAAGGCATTCAGTACTTGCTGAAAATGCAGTATCCCAACGGGGGATTTCCGCAGTTCTACCCCGACATGAGCAACTACCGGCACTACATTACCTACAACGACAACGCCATGATGCGGGTGCTGGTCCTGCTTCGGGATATAGCGCAGCAGAAAGGCAACTTTGCCATCGTGAATTCGGCCTTAATACCCCAGGCCCAGGCTGCCGTAGCGCGGGGCATCGATTGCATTCTCAAAACCCAGTATGCGCAGAATGGAAAGCTCACCGCTTGGTGTGCCCAGCATGATGAGAAAACCTTTCAGCCAGTGAAAGCACGGGCCTTCGAGCTGGCCTCGCTGAGCGGTATGGAGACGGTAGAAATAGTTGAATTCCTAATGGCCGTAGACATGCCTTCGCCTGAGATAAAAAAGTCGATTGAGGCGGCGGTGGCTTGGCTGGAGTTGGTGAAAATTCCCGGCTACGCAGTGAAGCTCATTGATGCTCCTAAGGAACCTACTGGCAAAGACCGCGTGATTGTGCCAGAGGCTGGCTCGGTTATCTGGGCCCGCTTTTATGATTTGGAGACTAACAAGCCCATTTATGTGGGCCGCGACGGGGTGAAAAAAGCCACTCTTGCTGAGATTGAAAACGAGCGGCGCGCCGGCTATGCCTACGCGGGCACCTGGGGGGCAAAGTTGTTAGCAAAAGAATACCCCAAATGGCAACAGAAATGGGCCAATACCACCGGAGCGAAACTATAAGTACTAGATTATGAAAAATTTATCTCGCGCTGTAGCCTTGACAGACACTGAGGCATCCGTGCTCCGTCCCACGGCCGCGCTGCTGGAACTGCCCGAAAAAGTAATGCAATTTGGCACCGGCGTCCTGCTGCGCGGCCTGCCCGATTATCTGATTGATAAAGCCAACCGCCAAGGCATTTTCAACGGCCGCATTGTGGTTGTAAAGTCTACAGATGGTGGCGACCTGACCGCTTTCGAGCGCCAGGACAACCTCTATACCGTAGGTATTCGGGGTGTGGAAGATGGCCATAGCGTCGAAGAAAACGTGCTCTGCGCGTCTATTAGCCGGGTGCTGTCAGCGAAAAGTCAGTGGGCGGAAGTGCTGAAGTGCGCTGCCAATCCAGACCTGCAAATCGTGCTTTCAAACACCACTGAAGTCGGAATTCAGCTTACGGCTGATGATATTCAGCAGGAGCCGCCGCACTCATTTCCGGGCAAGCTGCTGGCCGTATTGTATGCGCGTTTTCAGGCGTTCGATGGTGATGTTTCCAAAGGCTTAGTCATTGTACCCACGGAGTTAATCCCAGAGAATGGCAGTAAGCTGGAAGCAATTCTGCTGGAGCTGGCCCACCGTAACGGGCTGGAGCCGGAGTTTATTGAGTGGCTGGAAACGGCCAATACCTGCTGCAATTCCCTGGTGGACCGTATCGTGCCCGGCAAGCCTGACGCAGCTACGCAGCAAGCTCTTGCCGCGCAGCTTGGCTACAACGACGAGCTGTTGACCATGACGGAAGTGTACCTGCTGTGGGCCATTGAAGGCGACGAGCGGGTGAAGAATATCCTGTCCTTCCATCAGGCGGATAAAGGGATTTTTATTCGGCCCGATATCAACCTGTTTCGGGAGCTGAAGCTGCGCCTGCTGAATGGCACGCACACGCTGAGCTGCGGCCTGGCTTATCTGAGTGGGTGCGAGACGGTGCGCGGAGCCATGGAGAATGATTGTGTAGCCACTTTTGTACACAATCTGATGTTGGGTGATTTGCTGCCAGGCATCCCGTATGCCGTGGACGAGAAAGTAGGTCAGCGCTTCGGTTTGCAGGTATTGGACCGCTTTCGGAATCCTTACATCGAGCATCGGTGGCTGGCCATTACCATGCAGTACACCATGAAAATGCAGATGCGCAACGTGCCTACTTTGCTGCATTATTATAAGCGGTTTAACACGGCGCCGCAGTATGTGGCGCTTGGGTTTGCGGCCTATTTGCTGTTCATGCGTGGCATTCGTCAGGACGGCAAAATTTGGTACGGGACGGCCAACGGCACAGAGTATCCCATCAACGATGATCAGGCGGGCTATTTTGCTGAGTTGTGGAGCCGCAACTTATCTGCATCCGATCTGACGAACACTGTTTTACAAAATCAAACGCTTTGGGGCCACGACCTCAGCCAATTAACTGGCTTTGCTAAGCGCGTAAGCGACAACCTTCAGCAAATGCTGGATATAGGCGTTGCGGCCACGGTATCAAAGCATTTAAATAAAAAAGCCACCTTAGTCAAATGAAGCATCAGGTAGCCCGAATTCATCCCGACGATAACGTATTGGTAGCCCTGGTCGATTTGCCAGAAGGCACGACCGTACCTTGGGATGGAACGACCATCACTACTACGGCTCGTATTCCGGCCAAGCACAAGCTGGCCACCCGCGACTTCGAGCCCGGCGATTTAATAACTATGTACGGGGTGCTGGTGGGCAAAGTGCGCCAGTCGATACCATCGGGCGGCCTGCTCACGACCAGCAATATTCAGCACGCCACCGACAGCTACGACGAGCACCAGCACGAAAAAGCCCCCTGGACGGCCCCCGACGTAAGCCGTTGGCAGGACCGCACCTTTATGGGCTACCATCGCTCCGACGGGCGCGTGGGCACGGCCAACTACTGGCTGGTTATCCCATTGGTATTCTGCGAAAACCGCAACGTGCAGGTGCTGGAAGAAGCCTTAATAAACGACCTGGGCTACGCCCGCCGCAAGAGCTATCAGCCCCAAACGCAGGCCTTGATTTCCTTGATGCAGGCGGGTAAGTCGGTGGAAGAAATTCTGCAAACGGACCTGCACAGCGACGAAAATGCCCCCCAGGGACCGAACCGGCTGTTTCCAAACGTGGACGGTATCCGATTTCTGAGCCACGAAGGTGGCTGCGGTGGTATTCGCCAGGATGCGCAGACGCTGTGTGGGCTGCTGGCCGGCTACATCACGCACCCCAATGTGGCGGGTGCTACGGTGCTGAGTCTGGGTTGCCAGAACGCGCAGGTGACCATGCTGCAGGACGAAATCAACAAGCGCAGCCCCAACTTCGATAAGCCACTTTTCATTCTGGAGCAGCAGAAAATCGGGACAGAAGAAGCCATGATCAGCATGGCTCTGCGGCAGACGTTTGCGGGCTTGATGCAGGCCAATCAGATTCGTCGTCAGCCGGCGCCGCTGAGCAAGCTGAACATCGGTTTGGAATGCGGCGGCTCCGATGGATTCTCGGGTATTTCGGCTAATCCAGCCGTGGGCTACGTGTCGGATATGGTTGTGGCACTGGGTGGCTCGGTTATTCTGGCTGAGTTTCCAGAGCTGTGCGGCGTGGAGCAAGAGTTGGTAAATCGGTCAGTAGATAATGCTACGGCTGAGCGCTTTAGCCAACTGATGAAAGCTTACGGCGACAGTGCTATTGCGGTGGGCTCAGGCTTTGATATGAATCCTTCACCCGGCAACATTCGGGACGGTTTGATTACCGATGCCATGAAGTCGGCGGGTGCGGCACGCAAGGGCGGCAGCTCGCCAGTGGTGGCGGTGCTCGACTATCCCGAGCCCGTGACCAAGCCCGGCTTAAACCTGCTGTGCACGCCCGGCAATGACGTAGAATCTACCACGGCTGAGGTTGGCTCGGGAGCCAATGTGGTGCTGTTTACCACTGGCCTCGGCACGCCCACTGGCAACCCGATTGCGCCAGTTGTGAAGATTGCGACCAACACCGCTTTGGCCAAGCGCATGCCCGATATCATTGATGTGAACACCGGCACCGTCATCGACGGCGAGGAAACTATTGAGCAGGCGGCCGAGCGAATTCTAGATTATGTAGTTCGGGTAGCTAGCGGGGAAGAAGTCGCCGCCGTGCGCCACGGACAAACCGACTTTATTCCGTGGAAACGTGGGGTTTCGCTGTAAGTAAACCCTGACGAAAAGCCCCAGAACACTAAGCCAAGATCATCACTATGAAAAAGCCCTTTCTCAACGACGATTTCCTGTTGCAAACGGAAACGGCCCAGCAACTCTACCATGAGTTTGCGAAGCAGATGCCCATCATCGATTACCATTGCCATTTGCCCCCCGACCAGATTGCGGAGGATCGGCAGTTCGAAAACGTCACCCAAATCTGGCTGTACGGCGACCACTACAAGTGGCGCGCCATGCGCACCAATGGGGTAGATGAGCGCTACGTGACGGGTGATGCGTCGGATTGGGAGAAGTTTGAGAAGTGGGCCGAAACTGTGCCTCAAACGGTGCGTAATCCGCTTTACCACTGGACGCACCTAGAGTTGCAGCGCTACTTTGGCATCACGGAAGTGCTGAATAAAGACAGCGCCCGCCGCATCTATGATGCCTGCAACGAGAAGCTACGCACGCCGGAATATTCGGTGAAAAACTTGCTGCTAAAAATGCAGGTGAAAGTGGTGTGTACGACGGATGATCCGGCCGATTCGCTGGAATATCATCAGGCTATTGCGGCCCAGCCATTTGGGGTACAAATCTTGCCTACTTTTCGGCCCGATAAAGCGATGTCGCCGGAGGATGTAACTGCTTACAACAGCTACCTGGATAAACTGGGCGCAGCGGCTGATATCAGCATCGCGACTTACGACGACTTGCTCGAAGCGCTGCGTCGTCGGCACGATTTCTTCCACGCTCAAGGCTGCCGCCTTTCCGATCATGGCTTGGAGCGTCTGTATGCTTCTGATTACTCAGCGGAGCAGGTCGCTAATGCCTTTGCGCAAGTGCGCGGGGGGCAAAAAATAAATCAGGAAGACACCGAAGCACTGAAGTCGGAGCTACTGCTGGAATTGGCTCGCATGGACCACGCTCGTGGCTGGACGCAGCAGTTTCATGTGGGTGCGCTGCGTAACAACAACGCCCGTATGCTGCGCCAGCTCGGCCCCGATACGGGTTGGGATTCTATTGGTGATTTCCCGCAGGGCCGCGCCCTATCTACCTTCCTCGACCGCCTCGATTCGTCGGATCAACTGGCTAAAACCATTCTCTACAACCTCAACCCCGCCGACAACGAACTGATGGCTACCATGATTGGTAACTTCCAGGACGGCACCGTGGCCGGTAAGGTGCAGTGGGGTTCGGGCTGGTGGTTTTTGGACCAGAAAGACGGGATGGAAAAGCAGATTAACGCCCTGTCGAATATGGGGTTGATCAGCAAGTTTGTGGGCATGCTTACCGACTCGCGCAGCTTCCTTTCCTATCCGCGCCACGAGTATTTCCGCCGCGTGCTGTGCAACCTGTTTGGCAACGACGTGGAAAACGGCGAGCTGCCCGATGATATGGAGCTGCTGGGGGGCATTATTGAGAACATTTGCTACTACAACGCCAAGCAATATTTCGGCTTTGACGCAGTAGCTCAGGCGGCACCAACCGCCGCTTCAGGTGAGTACATGAAGGTATAGCCGATCTAAGTGTTCATCTTGCTCTTAGCACCAAACGCAAAAAGCGTGAAAAGATAGGAGCAGGATGAGCTTCGGCTTACTACTGGCGAACTAGTTTCGCTTTTCCTCTCAGCATTCCTTACATCTCGATGAAACAGGTTGTCACCTTCGGCGAAATCATGTTGCGGCTCTCGCCGCCTCTTAACTATCGGTTCACGCAAGCGGCCAGCTTTGAGGCGACGTATGGTGGGGGCGAGGCTAATGTAGGCGCAGCGCTTGCTGGGCTGGGCGTACCAGCCGCGCACGTCACCTGTTTTCCGGCCAACGAGCTAGGCCAGGCCGCTACCCAAAGCTTTCAGCGCCTCGGAGTGGACATGAGCCACACAGTGTATAGCGGCAAGCGGCTGGGGCTTTATTTCCTGGAAGTAGGTGCCTCCATGCGAGCCAGCAAAGTGGTGTACGACCGTGCCGATTCGGCCTTTGCCGACCTCGACCCAGCCGCTTTTGACTGGGATGAAATTCTGAAAAATGCCCAATGGCTGCACTGGACGGGTATTACGCCCGCTATTTCAGCCTCAGCAGCGCAAGCCATCGGCGAAGGCATCCAGGCGGCTCGCCGTACGGGACTTACCGTGTCGGCTGATGTAAACTACCGCCGCAACCTGTGGCAGTATGGGCAGCGTGCTCAGGATGTAATGCCTGACCTCGTGGCCGGCTGCGATGTGGTGGTGTGCTCCGAAAACGACGCTGATGACTTGTTCGGCATTCGTCCCGAGGCGGGTGTAGAAAACAAGTTTGCTTCCATCAGCGAGCAACTGATGACTCGCTTCCCGCAAATCAAGCAGGTCATCAGCACCCGTCGCAAAACCCAAAGTGCCTCCCACGAGCGCATCAAGGGCCAGCTGTTTGACGGCTCTTACTCCGAAACGCCCTACTACGATATCACGCCCGTGGTGGACCGCATTGGTGGTGGCGACGCTTTTCTGGGGGGCTTTATTTATGGCACTTTAAAGTACGCGACGCCGCAGGAGGCGCTGCACTTCGCCGTGGTGGCCTCGGCCCTCAAGCACACCATTCACGGCGACGTGAACCTGGTGACGGTGGCCGAAGTGGAGCACGTGCTACAAGGCAATACGACTGGCCGTTTGGTACGGTAGGTTGTCAAGTACCGCGAAGCTCTAGCTTCGCGAATCGTTTGGGTGTTATCAAAAAAGCCTCCTGCGCTCATAATTTCACAATTCACGAAGCGGAAGCTTGACTGCGTCTTCCTTCGGTTCACGTTACAAACTTCTAGAATGCCTCGTTTTTCCTCTGATCATATTTTAGAAACCGTCCTGCACCACCCCATTGTGCCGGTTTTTTACCACGCTGAGGCTGCCTACGCGAAGCGTATTATGCAGGCTTGCTACGATGGCGGACTGCGGGTATTTGAGTTTACCAACCGCGGCGAAAAAGCCCCCCAGGTCTTTGCTGAGCTGGTGACTTTTGTGCGCGACACCTGCCCCGATATGTTACTGGGAATCGGCACTATTTATCAGGCCGAAGAAGCGGAGCGCTTTATTGCCGCCGGCGCCGATTTTGTAGTGCAGCCCGTGACCACGGCTGCCGTAGCGGCGGTGTGCCAGCAGCACGATGTGCCTTGGCTGCCCGGCGCTATGACGCTAAACGAAATCTATAACGCTACCCAGCTGGGCGCGAAGCTCGTGAAGGTATTTCCGGGCAACGTGGTAGGGCCAGGTTATATCAAGAGCTTGCGCGGGCCCATGCCTACGGTGAAGATAATGGTGACCGGTGGCGTGGAGCCCACAACGGAGAGCTTACAGGAGTGGTTTGGCGCCGGGGTAAACGTTGTTGGGATGGGTTCGCAGCTCTTTAAAAATGCCGATGATACCGAAGCGTTAAGCCGTCAAATTGCCGACTTGCTAAAGTTTGTAGATACCTTGAAAAAGTAGCGTTGCCCGGGTGGCGCGTCGTTCGCGTCGTCGTTTTGCTTACGAATACTGCTCTGACTTTTATTCCCACAATCGATGATACCTTCTCCCACTCAATCGCCGCCCGGCACCTTACTTACTGCCCCTGAGAAGATGAGCAAGTATCGGTGGACCATCTGCGCGCTGGTGTTCTTTGCCACCACGGTCAACTACCTTGACCGGGCCGTTATTTCGCTGTTGAAGCCTTACCTGGAGACGGAGTTCAACTGGAATTCGGGCGACTACGCTAACATCGAAATTGCCTTCAAAGTAGCTTACTCGCTGGGCATGCTGGGCGCGGGTCGCATCATCGATGCGCTGGGCACCAAAATCGGTTACGCTTTATCTACTTTTCTGTGGAGCCTGGCCGCTATTGGTCACGCTTTTGTCAGCAGTACTTTCGGGTTCAGCGTAGCGCGCGCTTTTCTGGGCGTAACGGAGGCGGGTAACTTCCCGGCCGCCATCAAAACGACAGCCGAGTGGTTTCCGCAGAAGGAGCGGGCCCTGGCTACTGGTATCTTCAATTCGGGCTCCAATGTGGGCGCCATCATTGCCCCGCTCACCGTGCCACTTATTGCCGAAACCATCGGCTGGAAATGGGCTTTCATCATCACGGGCGCCATTGGCTTTGTGTGGCTGATCCTGTGGTTTATTTACTACGAAGTACCCGCCAAGCAGGCCCGCCTGACCAAAGCTGAATTCGATTACATCCACAGCGATGTGGATGATATGGCCGCGGCTTCCATTACGACCCAACCCAAAGTTTCCTGGTTTAAGCTCCTGACTTTCCGTCAAACTTGGGCTTTCGTGTTGGGCAAATTCCTCACCGACCCGGTGTGGTGGTTTTACCTCTTCTGGCTGCCTGACTTCCTGAACAAGCAGTATGGTTTGAAAGGCACCGACGTGGCCTTTCCCGTAGCGGCCGTGTACATCTTGTCGAGCATTGGCAGCGTGGGTGGTGGCTGGATTCCGCTGAACTTTATGAAGCACGGAATGCCCGCTTTTAAGGCTCGCAAAACATCCATGCTGCTCATCGCGCTGTGCGTGTTCCCGATCGTGTTTGCCCAGTACCTCGGGCAGATTAACATGTGGCTAGCCGTGTTGGTAATCGGTATTGCCGCCGCTGCTCACCAGGCCTGGAGTGCCAACATCTTCACCACTGTATCAGACATGTTCCCCAAGCGCGCCGTGGCTTCGGTTACGGGTATTGGTGGCATGGCCGGTGGTCTGGGGGGTATTTTGCTGACAGCTTTGGTGCAGAAACAGATGTTTGTGTACTACGAGAGCATCAACCAGCTCGAAACTGCTTACTTCATCATGTTCCTGATTTGCGGTGGCGCTTATCTGTTGGCCTGGGTGCTTATGCACTTCTTGGCGCCGCGCATGAAGCAAATTTCCCTTGATTAGGTAACTGACTTCGTGCTGCTGCGATGTCCTTTTGCACTCTAACTCTCCCCGTATTATGCAAAAACATTTTCTGCTACTGGCGCTCCTGTTATTAGTGCTGCCAGTGCTCAGCTTCGCCCAAAACAAGAAAGATATGGATGCCGCCAAACAAGTGGAAGCGCTGGAGCGTCAGCGCTTTGCGGCCCAGGTGAAGAAGGATTACGCTCTGTTGGATAAGTTCTTCGGTGAGGATCTAGTGTACACGCATTCCAACGGCAAACAGGACAACAAAACGTCCTACATCCAAAGCATCCGCGACGGCAAAAGCGTGTACGACAAGATTGATGTAGAAGCAGTGAATGTGCGTGCCTACAACGACGGCCAAACTGCCGTAGTGAACGGGACAATCACCATTACGTCGCCCCCTAAGCCGGATGGCCAGCTAAATATTGCCCATCTGAAGTACGTAGTGGTGCAAGTAAAAGACCCCAAAAAAGGCTGGCAGGTCGTGCTCTGGCAGTCGCAAAAGCAGCCCGAAGTCAAGAGCTAATCTCTAGGCTTAATAGAATATTTCTGGTCGTTGCGCATACCGTAACGTCCCGCATTAAAAGACGCAAAATGATGCGCCTTTCCATTACTCCTGCACGACGAAGTGGCTTACTATTCGAGTAGAAATCGCTGCTTTTATTATGCAATCGTTTGATATTCAGCCACTAATTCCTCGCTCTCTAACTATCCTCTTCCTATGAATCCCGCCCACGAAAACAACTTAGCCCAACCCGTTGGTACCACGCTGGACCGGTATATTATGCGCAATCAGTCCGAGTTTGCATATGCAACCGGTGAATTGTCGCAGCTGCTGCGCGATATTGCCTTAGCCGGCAAAATCGTGAACCGTGAGGTGAACCGAGCAGGACTGACCAGTATTATTGGGGCGGCTGGGGCGCAAAACGTGCAGGGGGAGCAGCAGCAGAAACTGGATGTAGAGGCCAATATTCGCTTTATCCGCGCCCTCACCAATGGTAAGGAAGCCTGCGCGGTACTGTCGGAAGAGAACGAGGATATTATTCATACGGGCAACTGCGAAGGCCGCTACGTGGTAGCCATCGACCCGCTGGATGGCTCGTCGAATATCGACGTGAATATTAGCATCGGCACGCTGTTCAGCATTTATCGGCGTGTGTCGCCGATAGGTACGGAAGCTACACCCGCCGACTTTTTGCAGGGTGGGCGCAAGCAGGTGGCGGCTGGCTACATTCTATACGGCTCCAGCACCATGCTTGTGTACACCACCGGGCACGGCGTGGCGGGCTTCACGTATGAGTCATCCTTGGGCGAGTTTTTTCTCTCTCATCCCAACATCCGTATTCCCGCCACCGGCCCCGTATTCTCTTGCAACGAAGGCTACTGGTTTGAGTACCCCGAGTACGTGCAAAAATTCCTGATGAGCTGCAAGCGTCGCACTATGAGCGGGCGCTACGTGGGTTCTCTCGTTGCCGACTATCACCGCAATCTGTTTACGGGGGGCATTTATTTGTATCCACCCAATAAAAAAGCCCCCCAGGGCAAGCTGCGCCTGCTATACGAAGGCTACCCGCTGGCCTTCATCATCGAGCAAGCCGGCGGCCTAGCCTCTTGTGGCAAGCAACCTGTTCTCGACCTCGAACCCACCGATTACCACCAACGCTCCCCACTGTTTATCGGCTCGCCCGAGTTAGTAGCTGAACTGATAGCGGGCAACATGGAGCCCGTCACGGCTTCCGCTTACGAGACGACATCGGATCTGCATAGTGTTTAAGTCTTGACTTTCTCTCCTTTTTACTTCTAGACTCTCTTCCTATGAATGCGAATACGAGCGATGCCTCCCGCCGAGATTTTCTGCAAAAGTCGATGCTGGCAACGGCAGGTTTGCTCACGCCGCTGCCGCTCACTGTGTTGGGCGCACCAAAAGCTAAGCGCCGCGTGGCGATGGTGGGCACGGGCCACCGCGGCACCGGCATGTGGGGCAAGGAATTGCTGGCTGAGCACGGCGACGTGATTGAGTTCGTGGGCCTATGCGACAGCAACAAAGGCCGTCTCGAAACCTCGAAAAAGATGATGGGCGTAAAGTGCTCCACCTTCACGGATTTCGAGCAGATGATGCGCAAAACCAAGCCCGAAATCCTCATTGTGACCACTGTGGATAATACCCACGACGAGTTCATTATTAAGGGCATGGAAATGGGCGCCAACATCGTGTCGGAGAAGCCCATGACCACCGACGAAACCAAGTGCCAAGCCATTCTGGACGCGGAAAAGCGCACGGGTAAGAAGGTCACGGTCACGTTCAACTACCGCTACTCGCCCCACCGCCAGAAGATGTACGACCTCATCCGGCAGGGCGAAATAGGGGAGGTCACGTCCGTCGATTTTCACTGGTACCTCGACAACCGCCACGGCGCCGACTACTTCCGTCGCTGGCACCGCCTCACCGAAAAAAGCGGCTCGCTGTGGGTGCACAAAGCCAGTCACCATTTCGACCTGCTGAACTGGTGGCTGGAGTCGGAGCCCGAAACGGTGTACGCCAAAGGCGCTTTGGAAAACTACGGAAAAAACGGCCCGTTCCGCTTCACCAACTGCCGCCCTTGTCCGCACAAAGACAAGTGCCCCTATTACTGGGACATGACCAAAGACGCCCGCCTGATGGCCCTCTACGCCGCCAACGAGCAGTACGACGGCTACCACCGCGACGGCTGCGTGTACAAAGAGGACGTAAATATTTATGATAAGATGGCCGCCACCATCGGCTACGCCAACGGGGCACAGGTCAGCTACTCGCTCACGGCTTACTCGCCCTACGAAGGGTACCGCATTGCCTTCAACGGCACCAAAGGCCGCATTGATGCTTGGATAAAAGAGTCGGGAGCCATGGAAATGGAGCCTTACGATGAGATTATGCTTTCCCGGAACTTCGGCAAAGTGGAGTACTTTAAAATACCTCAAGCTGAGGGCCACGGCGGCGGCGACAAGCTGCTGCGAGCCCAGATTTTCCGCCACCCGGAAGCCCCCGACACTTACCGCCAGGCCGCTGGCAGCCGCGATGGTGCCATGGCAATCCTGGTGGGTGTAGCAGCCCGCAAAAGCATTGCCAGCGGCCAACCCGTCCGCATCGCCGATCTTACTAACCTGAAACCCGTGGCCGTCAAGGCTTAAAGCTTTACTAACTTAGGCGAGGCGGTCATGCAGAACGAAGTGCAGCATCTCGCTCACGCCATTAGAGTAGTAATCTAATCGGGTGTCAGCACGCGAGATGCTGCACTTCGTTCTGCATGACCGCCTGTCTGGATAGGAATACAGCCTGTTGCGCTGAGTACCTTCCTTATCGTTTTAAACAATTCACCATTACACTTTTCCTTCGAGAGCCAGGTTACCCTAAACTTCACAACCGGCTCTTTTCCGCACTATGTCTAAAATAATTGCCCCCCAAGTCGAGTTCAGCCACTTGCTGAGCCAGGTTAAAAGTGTTACGCCCGAAATTCTGACGCCCGACGGGCAGTTTCTGAACCTGATGGAAGGCCGCTGGCAGGAGCCCGGTAAGCCCCGCAAATTCACGTCGCCCGTAGACGGCACCGATCTGGGTGGATTGCCCATGCTCGACCACGACACTGGCCTGCGGGCTGTCATCTTCGCCAAGCAAGAAGCCGCTGCCTGGGCCGCTACCGACCTCGACGAGCGCAAAAGTCGGGTGCAGGACTGCCTCAACCAGCTTCGCGACCAAGTAGACTTAGTGGGTAAGCTACTCATCTGGGAAATCGGCAAAACCTACAAGCTGGGCTTCACCGACATCGACCGGGCTATTGAGGGCGTGCAGTGGTACGTTGATAATATTGAGGACATGCTGGGCCAGCGCAAGCCCCTGGGGCTAGTGAGCAATATTGCCTCCTGGAATTACCCCATGTCGGTGCTGCTGCACGCGGTGCTAGTGCAGGTGCTTTGCGGCAACTCCGTGATTGCCAAGACGCCCACCGACGGCGGTTTTATCTCCCTTAGTCTCACCTTCGCCATTGCCCGCCGATGCGGTCTGCCCGTTACGTTGGTGAGCGGTCCGGGGGGCGAATTGAGCGACGTGCTGGTGAAGCACGATGCCATCGACTGCCTCAGCTTCGTGGGTGGCCGCTACAACGGCCGCAACATTGCCGATGCGCTAAGTGCCCACAATAAGCGCTATATGCTGGAAATGGAAGGCGTGAACACCTATGGCATCTGGGATTACAGCGACTGGAACAGCATGGCCGACCAACTCAAAAAAGGCTACGACTACGGCAAGCAGCGCTGCACCGCCTATGTGCGCTTTGTGGTGGAGCGTCGCCTGTTTCCGCAGTTTCTGGAAACCTACCAGAGCGCCATCCGCAGTCTGAAAGTGGGCAACCCTACGCTCGTCGATAACGCCGACGATAAGCTGCCCGACTTGGCTTTCGGTCCCGTCATTCACGCCCAGCAGGCCCAGGATCTGGATCGGTTGTATAAAAACGCCCTCCAGACGGGCGCCACGCCCATCTACGAAGGCAAGCTGGACGACAGCCTCTTCCTCCCTGGCCAGGATCGTTCGGCCTACGTCGCGCCCCGTGCCCTCGTTAATCTGCCTCGCCAAAGTGAGCTGTACTTCAAAGAGCCTTTCGGCCCTATCGATTCTATTGTGCTGGTAGATAGGGTAGAGGAGCTGGTGGGCGAGATGAATATCAGTAACGGAGCCTTAGTAGCTGCCATCGCCTCCGACGATGAAAAGCTGGCCCGCCGCACCGCCAAGGAAGTGCGCGCTTTCAAAGTAGGTCTCAATAAGCTGCGCTCCCGCGGCGACCGGGAGGAAGTCTTCGGTGGCCTGGGCGAATCCTGGAAGGGGGCCTTCGTGGGGGGCAAATTGCTGGTCGAAGCCGTGACGGAAGGTAGCCCTGGTCAGCTGGTGTTGGGTAACTACGAAGAAGCTACGCTGCTGCCAGAAAAAATTTAAACGCTAGTTTCTTTCAACTTTATGAAGGCTCGAAAAAGGACCCTGGGGGGCTTTTTCGAGCCTTTTACTTATATAGGGCGCAGGTCTTGAAAGTAGATTGCTTTACATAGCATTTGCTTCCAGTGCACCTACTGAAGAAATAATGCGCCACTGCTCGTTTAAGCTTTTCGCTGGTACATAACTCTCAGCCTGATACCTTTACCTACTCTCCTTGCCCCACCGCATGAAACTATCCTTACTCGTGCTGTTACTTGTAGGCTTGGCCATACAGGCTCGAAGTCAGGAACGTAAACGCGCCAGAGAATATGGCATCCGCATTGGGGTGCTGCCCACCGGTGCGCTCAACGCCATTACCGATGTACAAGGCGTGCGCGTAGGGCATACTACCCTAGTGCAAGGCCAAGAAGTGCGCACGGGGGTAACAGCCATTGTGCCGCACGCTGGCAACGTATTTCAGCAGAAAATACCGGCGGCGGTATACGTTGGTAACGGCTTTGGTAAGCTGGCGGGCAGCACGCAAGTAGAAGAGCTTGGCAACCTTGAAACGCCCATCGTCCTGACCAATACGCTCAGTGTGGGCACGGCTATGAAAGCGGTGGTAGAGTATGTGCTGCGGCAGCCTGGCAACGAAGCAGTACAGTCGGTAAATGCCTTAGTAGGGGAGACTAACGACGGTGGCCTCAACGACATACGTGGCCGTCATGTCACGGAGCAACACGTGCTGGCCGCCATTGAGCAAGCGCGGGCTGGCCCGGTAGCTGAGGGTAATGTGGGTGCCGGTACAGGCACGGTGTGCTTTGGCTTTAAGGGCGGCATCGGTACCGCCTCGCGCCTGTTGCCTGCCAAGCTGGGGGGCTATACTGTGGGCGTGCTGGTGCAAACGAATTTTGGCGGCGTACTCCAGATCAATGGGGCGCCGGTAGGGCAGGAACTAGAGCAGTTTTACCTGAGTAAGCAGCTGAAAGACCGCGCCGATGGGTCCTGCATGATTGTGGTAGCCACCGATGCACCTGTTGATGCCCGCAACCTGGAGCGCTTGGCCAAACGTGCCTTTTTGGGCCTGGGCAAAACGGGTGGTATTGCTACCAACGGTAGCGGCGACTATATCATCGCTTTCTCCACTCATCCGGGCTTGCGCGTGCCGTATGCGTCGACGGCTGCTACCCAAACGACTACCACACTCAACAACGAAGCCATGTCGCCGCTGTTTCTGGCAGTTATCGAAGCCACAGAGGAAGCCATTATCAACTCGCTTTTCAAGGCCGAAACCATGCAGGGCAAGCAGCAACAGCGCATTGAGGCTTTGCCGCTGGATAAAGTTCTAAAGATTTTAAAGCAACATCATGCCCGCTAACCAGCCTCTGTACGCTTATATCCACGGCCAGATCACGCCTCTTGAGCAGGCATTTCTGCATGTCAGCGACCTGGCCATACAGCGCGGCTACGGCGTGTTCGATTTCTTCAAGGTGCATGCGGCGCAGCCGTTATTCCTCGATTATTACCTCGACCGCTTCTACCAATCGGCGCAGCTCATGGAGTTGACTGTACCGTTAGCGCGCCCGGCGCTGATTGAGGTGATTCAAGCCCTGATACGGCGCAACGACCTGCCCCTGTCTGGCATTAAGATGATCCTGACCGGCGGCTACTCAGCCGACGGCTACAATCCCGTCGAGCCCAACCTCCTCATCACGCAGCAGCCGATGATGCTGCCTACGCCCGAGCAGGTAGAAAGAGGCATCAAAGTAATAACGCACGACTACCTGCGCGAAATCCCGCCGGCTAAAACCATCAATTACTCCATGGGTATCCGGCTCATCAAGCAGATTAAGGCTCAGGGTGCCGACGATGTACTGTATCACCATCAAGGCGTGGTAACTGAGTTTCCGCGCGCCAATTTCTTTCTGGTAAAGCATGACAACACGGTAGTTACCCCCGCAACCAATGTGCTGGCGGGTATCACGCGCCGCAACATACTGGCGCTGCCTGAGCAACCCTATTCAGTAGCAGTGGGCACAGTAACCCTCGACGATATATATCAGGCCAAAGAAGCTTTCCTAACCAGCACCACTAAGCGGGTGCTGCCGGTGGTGCAGATTGATGATGTCGTACTAGGCACTGGCAAGCCGGGGCCCGTAACAATGGCTCTACTCCAGGCGCTGCTGCAAATGGAAGTGCAACAGCAGCAAACGGTTGTCATAAACTAGGCAACGGAGCAGGCAGAGGCAACCCAACACACGCCATTTATCATGCTCAAGCGTTTTGGTGCTGCCGAAATGCTTCCGGCGTTTGGCCTACGTACTTTTTGAAATAGCGAGTAAAGTAGGAGGCATCTTCAAAACCCAGCGCGTCGGCTACTTGGGCGACAGACTGCGCAGAGTGCTTCAATTGACGCTGCGCCTCAGCCACAACCCGCTCATGAATCAGGGCACTGGCCGTTTTGTTGAGCAAGCGGCGGCAGATGGCATTTAGGTGATTAGCGGTGAGAGACAGGCGTTCGGCATAGTAGCCAACCGTTTTTTCATTGCGAAAATGCTCATTAAGCAACCGGCCAAACTCCCGTATATGTTGCTGTCCATAAGCGGGTTGTTGGGGCGACTGGTGCGGATACCACCGGGCCGAAAGTTCCAGATAGAGGAAGAGGTATGCCCTCACAACCATGTCACGATTTGGAACGGGCTGCTCCGCGGTATTCTCCTGATAAATGCCCCCCAGCAAAGTCAGCAGGCCATTCTCGGCGGGCACTGAATAGATGACAGGAGCATTACTCGGGTTAAAAAAAGGATACTCAGCCAGTCTGCTAGCAGGGTACTGCTGTATATAAAATGCCTCGCTAAAAAATAGGATAAACCCACGCGTATCAGCTGACAAGGACCAGGAATGGACCTGCCCCGGCATCAGGAAAAATAAGCTGCCTGGTTGCAAGTCGTAGATAATCAGATCAATGGTGTGCGTGCCGTGCCCATGGGTGACATAGAGCAAGAGGTAAAAGTCGTGCGCGTGGGGCTCCTGCACATGCGGAAACTGCGCTACGTGTACCTCTAGCTGCTGAATATAGTAGAGGTGCTGGTGATGCGAGGGAAACGCAGCAAGAGCCAAAACCGGCAGCGACGGAGCTTTCATAAGGCCAGCAGGCCAGCGCTGCTATCCAGGCGCTGGCTTGTCCGTGCAAGCTACGCAAATTCGCTACTGAGTAGAGCATTGGACTATGGCTCTCTTTGACTCAGTAGGCGTAAAACAGCGCTGCCAGCCCAGACAGGCCGACAGCGTTAGTAACTTAAGCCACAGCTTTCAGGGGGCTTTTTCGGTCATCAAGCTGCGGGCCGGAATCCAATGACTGCCGGTTATTGTACCTTAGGTCATACTTAATGAAGCCAAACAAATAGAGCATGATGGCGCGGGAGTAGCGCAACGTAAGCGGAGCCGTGATCAGCACAAACCCGGTAACCATCAGCACATATACCCACACGGCCGGATCATTAAACAAGTAGTAAGTTGCTACTCCCCCCACGGCAAAACAGGCTACCGAAAAGACGTAGCTCACAAACATTGCCCCCCAGTAGAAGCCTGGCTCAGGCTCAAACTGTACCTCGCACACAGGGCACCGCTCGGGCATCAGCGCGTACTTAGTAAGGTTGTAAGCAGGAAAGGAGAAGAGCTTGCCCTGATGACAACGCGGACAGCGCAAATCCAGCAGGGCTAAGATCGAAGAATCAATGGGTTTCATAATAAGTTGATTATGAATATTTTAATACCACAAAGATAGTTTGCGTAGATAAGCGAGGTAAGACACAAACTCGGGGAGATACCGCACAAATCAACGATCGGTTCTCAACTGACCTTATACGCTCTCCGTAGCCCACTGCTTTTTGTGCTCAATCAGGATCATCCTCTTACAGTCCTAAATACTGTCAATGACAGAAGAGCTTAGCTATGCGGTTTATAAGGAAGGTCTAGTAAAATAAATTGCGCTGTTTCACTAGCTAAACGCGAATCATTTAGCTAGTGAAATGATCATAGCTTAACGGTATAATAATAACTATTATTTTATTTGTTATATATTTTAAAAAGGATTATTATTGTTATACAGATCCACCAACTTGTAGACTAAGCGCTCACACCCGCTAGCCTACCACACACCTATCAACGGACACTCGGCGACGCGCTGGAGTAGTAGGTCTTGGCATCCTATTGCCAGGTGAAGATGACGTACATCATCTATTTAGTAAGTACGGGCTCAATATCTCCGTGGTGAACCAAGAAAACACCTGATTAGTACTGCCCAATCTTAGTGTGCCTTTATAGGGCCTCGCCCAATACTTGTTGGGTAGCCTAATCAAATACCTTCCCGTGCCAATTCCTTATCGCCGCTGAGGCTTTTAGGCTGCATTATGCATTGCTGTATACAAGCCTTGGGCATTTGAGGGGTGCGCGAACAGCCAGTTAGAGGCTGAAAATAAGGGGTTTGATTTCAAGTTAAGTCATTGTTTACTACTCGTTGGTATCATGGCAACTCCAAATAGTAAGGTTTCCAATCAGCAAAAAGCGGTGACGGATAACTTTATGGATAAGCTCAAGAAATTCGTGCGTACTCGTGGGCCAGATTTCTTAGCAGATCCCAACATCACTTCCGTGGGTATCGGGTACAAGCAACAGGACGGCAAGACGACTGATACGTTGTCAATCCAGTTCACGGTGGAGCAAAAGGCAGGTTACGATGTAGTACTGGAGAGCCTGAAAACGAAAAAAATCCCCAAGTGCTTTTTAATAGACGGCAAAGAAGTACCTACCGATGTAATAGAGCGTAGCTACCAACCCGCTTACCGTAGAGTGCCTGTTGCGGTAAGCAGCCCCCGAAAGCAGCGCGTCAACCCTATAATGCCGGGTATAAGTGTGAGCCACGCTAAGGGCACGGCCGGCACCATTGGGTGTATTGTATATGACCAGCATAGCGGTGCGCCATATATTCTAAGCAATTGGCATGTGCTACATGGCCCTGGGGGGCAAATTGGCGATGAAGTAGTGCAGCCTGGGCCCTACGATGATAACAGGGTGGCGCAAAACCGGCTGGGCAAGTTGGTACGCTCGCACTTGGGGGCCGCCGGCGACTGCGCTATAGCCTCCATCGAGGGCCGCAACTTTCAGGCTGACATTTTTGATCTGGACGTAGGCATCGACGAAATAGGGGAGCCGGAGCTAGGCGATAAGGTGATTAAAAGTGGTCGCACCACGGGTGTTACCCAAGGTGTCGTCACGCGCGTTCACACCATGGCTCGTATCAATTATGGCGGGCTCGTAGGCAATCAGGCAATAGGATGCTTTGAAATCGGCCCCGACCCAGCCCACCTGCCCGCTGATGGCGAGATAAGTAAAGGCGGTGACTCGGGGGCAGTATGGCTGTTTAAATCGGAAAACGGCCGCACTACGCGCATTATGGCGGGGCTGCATTTTGCGGGCGAAACGGCCGGCGTACTCCACGAGCAGGCGTTGGCGTGCTACGCCAAATCGGTGTTTGAGAAGATGGAAATCGGCTTCAGCGCGCCACCTCTTCTTCAGCAAACTCTAGAATTGCAGCTGGCGCAAGGCTACAACACGAAGTTCTTGGGCCTCACGGTATCCGAACCAAAACTTACAGTGGCAGGGCGCAATAATGCCGTGGGAGGAGCCACTGGCACCGAAGTGATACGCCACACGCATTATTCGGTGGTAATGCATGCTGAGCGCCGCTTTGCCATGTGGGTAGGGTGGAATATTGATGGGGGACAAATTCGCCGCATCAACGGCAACGGCATTGACTTTGGGCTCGACCCGGACGTAGACCCTAAGTATCAGGTAACCGACAAACTCTACGCTGGTAATCGCCTCGACCGTGGTCACCTGGCTCGGCGCGCCGATTTATGCTGGGGCAGCGAAACGGAAGCCCGGCAGGCCAATCGGGAGTCGTTCTATTTCACCAACATCACGCCTCAGATTGAAAACTTCAATCAAAGCGGTCAGGGCGGTATTTGGGGCAAGCTGGAGAATGCGCTTTTCGCTCAGGTAGATGTGCAGAACCTGCGTGTAAGCGTATTCGGTGGCCCTGTCTTTCATGAAGAAGACCGCACGTACCGCGGGGTGCAGATACCCCGCGAATTTTATAAGGTGCTGGCTTACATGGTGAGCGGCAAGCTACGGGCGCAGGCGTTCTTGCTCACTCAAAACATTGAGGGTCTCGAATCCATCGATTTAGAGAAGTTTCGGGTGTATCAGGTCACGCTAAGTGAAGTGGAAGGCCGCTGCGAATTTCGGTTTCCGGAGGTGCTCAAACGAGGTGATGCCTTCAGCAAGCACATAGCGCGCATTGCTGGAATGGCCACGCATCGACCGCCCCTAAGTACGGTGAATGATATCATATGGTAACGTCAAAGATGATAGCGACGGCAATCTGACGACATGCATAAGCGATTGATGACTAGTTGAATACGATACAACTATGCCTGTAGATAGGGGGCAGCTGCTCGCTCTCCCACCGGAATTCATAAAATCTATGAGAGCCTCACTACGGACACATCCTATTGGCAATCTACCTACTTACAACCAAATGCTATGGACCCCTAATATGCTTCACTCTCAAGGCTGCCTGCCGCGCTAAAGCGTGAGGCAACTCTCCCTCAGCTAATCGGAACCGGGCTTACAGTGCGCCAACGGCGCGGAGAGCCACGGGCATGAGAAGTTGTGTCGAACGACGTTGCGACTTCTGCATAAATATCATTAAACCAACGCAATACGAGTTACTACTTTATCAATCATGGCAAAGAATAAGAATGGTTCTGCGAATAGCGCAGGAAATACGAATGCCTCCTCCTCCGTGGATGAGCTATTGCTGGCGGCCCTCGAGCGCGGCGACGATAGTTTTGAAACGGGCCGCTACCTAGTCACCTTCAAGGATGGCGCCGGCGACCAGGGCCTACAGTCCCTCGGTACCCAGGGCATGCGGGTAGCCGATGCCCGCGATTTTGAAGGCCAAGCGGCTACCCTGGAAAATATTGGCGACGCCGACGCCGTTGTGTTTCCGGAAATTGGGGTGGCTCTGATTGGCGGAAATGCCGCGCAGGAGCGGAGTATGGGCGCGCAGATGGAAATCGCGAGTGATAGCCCCATTGAAATCATTGAGCCTGAGCATTTCGTGTTCGCCGAACAGTTTTTCAGAGAGGCAGCGTACCTGTCTGCTACCAAAACCAATGGCAACGGCTCGAATGGCGGCGGGGTAAATGAGTATCTGCGGGGGTTTCTGGAAGCTACTGATACTATCACAAAGCACCTGCAACATGGCAAGGGCTACACGGAGGTAGATGAACTGGACGAGGAAACCATGGTGCTGGGTGCTACCTGGGGACTGAACGTATGCAAAGTGCCCCCCAGTCTGCGTAGTGGCCTTGGTATACGGGTGGCAGTGCTCGATACGGGCTTTAACATAGGGCACCCAGACTTCGTAGGGCGCCCTGTTATTGGCGCGACCTTCGTGGGCCAGCCAGTACAAGACCTGCATAGCCATGGTACGCATTGTATTGGTACCGCGTGCGGACCCAAATCGCCGGCGGGCACTACTCCACGCTACGGTATTGGGTACCGGTCCTCCATCTTTGCAGGCAAGGTGCTAAGCAATACTGGGTCAAGTGTTGGTGGAAGTGTGCTGGCGGGCATGAACTGGGCCATTGCCAACCGCTGCCCCGTAATTTCGATGTCGCTAGGCGGCACGGGAGGCGTTCAGGCTGCCTACACGGCCGCGGGTCAGGCTGCCCTGAATAATGGGTGTCTTATCATTGCTGCCGCAGGTAATAGCAGCGGCCCGACTGGCTTCCCCGCTAACTCGCCCACGATTATGTCGGTAGCCTCGCTCGATATGAGTCTGTCGCCATCTTCATTCTCCAACTTTGGCAAAGTTGAAATTGCTGCTCCTGGTCGCGACGTATTCTCCTCGGCGCCTATGCCACGCCGGTATACTACCATGAGTGGTACCAGCATGGCTACCCCACACGTAGCCGGTTGTGCGGCGTTATGGGCCGAGACATCACCAAACATGCGGGGCCTTACGTTGTGGCGGCGGCTGCAGGCGTCAGCCAGACGCCTGCCATTCTCCACAGCACGGGTCGGCGCCGGCTTAGTACAGGCTCCCTGAAGCAGCGGCTGAGATTAAATACGTAACTTAACTAGCATAGCCATCGGCTGACCGCAGCCGGTGGCTATGCTACTAACAGGAAGCTTATATATGGCTGCAAAAAAACGATGGACAGTCACCACGTCTGGTGAAAAATCGCTGTCTGAGGTAACAAAGCATCTACGCGAAACAGGATTTGACGTCGATCAGGTGCTGGACGCAATTGGCTGCGTGACCGGAACCGCAAACGACGACGTGGCCGCCCGCCTACGTAAGCTGCCCGGCGTCGTAGCCGTTGAGGCGGAGCCGGGGATAGATATTGGGCCACCAGATGCTCCTATCACCTGGTAGCCCTAGCTATTCTAGAACCCCTGATGAAGCCAGTAGGCTACCTACCTGTTTTGTCCTGTTTTCCTTCATTCCGCAGAAGGTAAGAATGATAACACCTCCTTCATAAAGCTACTGTGACTTTAGCAGTCAGGGCTTTATGAAGGAGGCATCGTGTTGATAGGGTGCTATCTGTATTGCAGGATGATAAACTAAATACCCTTTAGGCAGTGTGCAGCCTAAAATTTCGGGGAGCAAAAGTGCCACTTCCGCTACCTTAGCCGCTATGCGCTACGTCTTGCTGTTTGTCCTGCTGTTATTGGCTCAAATCACCTCGGCCCAAATCCAGAAGGCTGATATTCTTATCCGCAATGGTCGTCTCTACGACGGTACCGGCAATACCTGGACTCTGGGCGACGTAGCCATTCAGGCGGGCCGCATCGTAGCCGTAGGCCGACTTCCAGCCAACTACCCGGCCGATACCGTGCTGGATGCAAAAGGTCTGGCCGTGGCGCCGGGTTTCATAGATGTGCACACCCACATCGAAGACGACGAGGTGCGTCAGCCCACCGCCGATAACTTTATCTACGACGGCGTAACGACCGTAGTAACCGGCAACTGCGGCTCCTCGCGGTTGCCACTGGGGGGCTATTTTCAAACGCTGGACAGCCTAAGATTGTCGGTGAATGTCGCATCGTTGGTTGGCCACGGCACCGTACGCAAGGCTGTGATGGGCCGGGCGCAGCGCACGCCCACTGAAGCGGAGTTGCAGCGCATGGAAACCTTGGTAGACAGCGCCATGCTGGCCGGTGCGGTGGGGTTATCGTCGGGACTGATTTACATTCCCGGCACTTACTCACGGACGCCTGAGCTAGTTCGCTTGGCGCAGGTAGCGGGCCGTCGTCAGGGCCTCTACGCTACCCACATGCGCAACGAATCCGACAGCGTTACCTTCTCTATCCAGGAAGCGTTGCGTATCGGGCGTGAGGCCGGGTTGCCCGTCCAAATTTCTCATCTGAAGCTGGGTGGCCAACAGAACTGGGGACGTACTGCCGACCTGCTCGCGCTTATCGAGGAGGCCCGCCAGGCTGGCCAGCAAGTCACCATCGACCAATACCCTTACACCGCCAGCTCCACTTCCCTGAGCACTCTGCTCCCCGACGACGTGCAGGCCGATGGCCGCGATTCCCTGCGCGTTCGGCTGGCCCGCCCCGCGGTGCGCAAGGCCGTGGAAGCTAGTATGGTAGAGCGGCTGCGTCGCCGCAAGCTCAAGCACTTCAGCTACGCCGTAGTCGCTAGCTTTCCGCCCGATACCAGCTACAACGGCCATAGCATTGAGGAAATAAACCGCATGCGGGGCAGCCGTCACAAGGCCCGTTCTGAGGCCGCTACCATACTCGACTTGGTGCTGCAATATGATGCCGGTATGGTATTTCATGGCATGAGCGAAACGGACGTGCAAAACATCATGCGCTACCCGCAAAATATGGTGGCGTCCGACGCCAGCATTCGGGTGTGGCAGCAGGGCGTACCGCATCCGCGTGGTTATGGCTCTAACGCCCGCGTGCTAGGTCATTACGTGCGCGAAAAGCACGTTTTGACGCTGGAAGAAGCCATCCGCCGTATGACCAGCCTGCCCGCCCAAACCTTTGGCTTTACAGACAGAGGCTTGCTTCGGCCCGGCTTCGTCGCTGATATTGTTGTCTTTGATCCTGTTGCCGTAGCCGACCGCTCTACCTTCGAGAAACCCCACCAGTACTCCGTAGGTATGCAGTACGTGCTGGTCAATGGCCGCCTCACCCTGCGCAATGGACGCCATACGGGAGCCCGTGGGGGGCAAATTCTGTATGGCCCAGGCCGGCAGTAATAGTACTACGCTGGCCTAGGCTTTCTCCAATACGCGCCACCCGTGGCCTAGTACAAATACTCCTTCACCTGTCGCTAGGGTAAGTGTAGCGTCGTTGAAGATGTCAGTCCAGGTGCCTGCTACTTCAGTGGGCAACGACAGAAACTGGGGAGTAGCGGTGCGGTTAATAACGCAGAGCACGGCTTCCTCTTCTTTGTGGCGCCAAAAGCCGTAGAGGTCGTCAGAACTGGGGAGGCGCTGGAAGTGACTGGCGGTGTCGCCGTTACGCAGGGCCGGGTGCCGAAGCTTGAGTTGCAACAAGCGAGTGTAGAAATCCTGTAGTGGAAAGTCCTGCCAGTCAATCGTGTCTTTATCGAAGAAGGCCAACCGTCGGTTTAGGGCTGCTTCCTGACCACTATAGAGCAGCGGCATACCCGGCAGCAGCACTGTGAGCACGGCGAAGGGCAGCGCCAGCAGACCCAGCCGCTCGTACTCGGTGCCATCCCAGCTGTTCACGTCGTGGTTGCTGGTGAAGTGCATCAGATACACCGAAGGCGGATACTTGGCTCGCTCGGCGGCCAAATACTCGTCAATGGCTTGGAGCGGCTGCTTCCCTTCGGCAATATGGTCGAGTAGGTAGTGCAGACGGAGGCCAAAACTCATATTGAAGGCCTTTTCTAGCAGCTTGGTGTCGCCGTTGAATTCCTCCCAAGAAAGCCCCCCAGATGGGTACAATTCGTCCCATTCGGCCAGCATAAATAAGGGCTTCACCGCATCCAGCTCCACACGGGCTTCATCCCAGAAATCAGTCGGTACGAGGCCGGCCACGTCGCAGCGGTAGCCATCAATGTCGGCCTCGCGCACCCAATAGAGCAGGGCATCTGTCATGTAGCGGCGCAGCTCTGGGTGAGTGTAGTCGAAGGCTACTACGTCGGTCCAATCGGCTACGGGCGGCACCAAATTGCCCTGGGCGTCGTGCTGGTACCAGTCTGGGTGTTCGGTTACAAGCTGATTGTCCCAGCTGGTATGGTTGGCTACCCAATCGAGCAATACGCGCAGGCCCAATTCGTGAGCCGTTTGCACCAGGTGGCGCAAATCGTCGAGAGTACCAAACTCTGGATTAACGCCAAAATAGTCGCGGACGGCATATTGGCTGCCCAAGCTGCCCTTGCGTTCCACTTCGCCAATGGGATGAATCGGCATGAGCCATACGATGCTGATACCCATGGCTGCCAGCCGGGGCAGATGAGCCTCAAACGCCCGAAACGTGCCCTCTGGGGTATAATTACGCAGGTTTACTTCGTAGATAGTCGCCTGAGCGGCCCACTCCGGGTGACGAACCTGGAACAGATGAGCATGAGGATGAACAGCAGAATCGGGCACGGCAGCAGTGGGGGGCTTTTTTTGAGCCAATTAATGCATGGCTTGTAGCGGCTGCAAGTTCACCCAATCAAATGGAATTCGTACTTCTTTTACACACGAAAGGCTCTTGGAAAAGCCCCCCAGAGAGCATTTACCAAGAGCCTTTACAGTCTAATTCGTTTAAGCCTACTCGGTGCGCAGGTTTTTGATCGGGTTGATGGTCGCCGCTTTTATAGCCTGATAGCTAATGGTCAGAAAAGCAATTAGGGCCGCCGCCACCCCGGCCGCCACAAAGGCCCACAGGGGAATATCGATGCGGTAAGCAAAGTCCTGCAGCCAGTTGCGCATCACCAGCCAAGCAACGGGGAAGGCAATGACAGCCGCCACAACCACCAGCTTCACAAACTCTTTGGAGAGCAGACCCACGATTGTCGATACATCAGCTCCCAACACCTTCCGGATGCCGATTTCCTTTTTGCGGCGCTCCGCTGCGTAGGCAGCTAGTCCGTACAGCCCCAGGCAAGCCACAAAAATGGCCACACCGGTAAATACCCACAGCAGCGTCTGTAGCTTGTCTTCTGATTGATACATTTTGTCGAAGTTTTCGTCTAGAAACCGGTACTCGATGGGACTATCAGGGCTGAACTTGGCCCATACCTGTTTTACTCCTTCAATCGAGCTGCCGATGTTTTCGCCCTTCATCTTCACGGCCACTTTCCAGTAAGCAGCGGGGAATATTTGGAGCACAGCCGGCTCCAGTTTGTCGTACAGGCTCTTGTAGTGGAAGTCTTTTACCACCCCGATAATCTTACCTACTTTCAACGAATCGGGGTTTGTATCGCTCCACACGGTCCATTTCACTGTTTGGCCAATGGCCTGCTGTGGCGTACCAAAGCCGAATTCTTTCACCGCCGTTTCATTGATAATGAAGGCGTGATCCTTGTCGTCGCTCAGCTCTTTAGAAAAATCGCGCCCCGTGACCAGTTGCAGCCCCAAGGTTTTAATGTAATCGTAGTCCACCATCAGCTGTGTGACCGAATGCTCTTTCATCTCGCCATTGGTGGGCACGATGAGACCATCACCAGCCACCTGGTCGCCGGGGAAGCCGTAGCCGATGCTGGTCGACACCACGCCGGGCACCTGCTGCAGCTCGTTTTTGAAGGTCTCGTACTGCTTGTTCATGTTCTCGCCGCGCATGGGAAAGAACATGATTTGATCACGATTAAAGCCCAAGTCTTTGTTGTGCAGGTACGACACCTGCTTGAATACCACCAAGGCGCAGATAATCAGAAATACCGATAAGGCGAATTGGACCACAATCAGCCCGTGACGTAGCCACTGCACCCGGCCAAAGATTCCCTCCGTAACCACTGCACTTTTCAGCACCTTCACCGGCTGAAAGCTAGACAACACTAGCGCCGGATAAAAGCCTGCTACCAGCCCTACCACTACGGTCAGTAACGCCAGCAGGCCTAGCAGCGCGGGGCTGCGGAGCAAGTCAAATGTCATGCTTTTGTCCGTAAAGGTGTTCAGTGGAGGTAGCAGCAGCGCCGTGAGCACCGTAGCCAGCACCACGCTCACCAACGTGAGGAGCACGGTTTCGGTCAGAAACTGGAGCATCAGCTGCTGCTGACTGGCTCCAATTGTTTTGCGGATGCCTACTTCCTTGGCTCTTTGCATAGACTTGGCCGTGGCCAGGTTCACAAAGTTGAAGCCGGCAATCAGAAGAATGAATGCGGCGATGATGCTCAGGGCTTTCACGTAGGTGATGTTGCCTTTCACCCCCGGATCGTATTTGAAGCTCGAAGAATATAAGTGCGCCTCGAATAAAGGCTGCAAATAGGGCACAGACGTTAGCCGATCCTCTTCGTTGAGCGTGGGCTGCACCTTCTGCACGAGGTAGCTCTGTAGCTTAGCTTGCGTTTGGTTTGCATCGGTGCCGGGCTTCAGCTTAACGTAAGTATAAAACTGCTGCCAGCCCCAGTTTCCCATGCGCTTCTTGGGCAGTTGCGCTGCCGCCAGCGGGACGATATAGTTAATCTTTAAATGGAACTTGGACAGACTATTTTCCAGCACGCCGGTTACCAAAAAAGTCGATTTGCTAATTTTTAGCTCTTTACCAACCGGATTTACATTCCCAAAAAAGCGTAAAGCCACATCCTCAGCCAACACCACCGATGTGGGCGCATCCAAGGCATGGGCGGCCGAACCATATTTGAAGGGCAACTGAAAAACCCCAAAAAAGGTGGAGTCCGCAAAGAGCCCGTTTTCTATGTATATCTTCTTCTCGCCGACTTCTAATAAGTTGAGGCTAGTGCCCGTCATTAAGATGCGCATGGTTTGCTCCACCTCCGGAAATTCCTGCTTTAGGACAGTAGCAAACATAGGCGACACGGAGCTATGCCTGTCGGGCGCTTGGGCTCCCGTCTGCTGGGTATAGACCCGATAAATCCGGTCGCCGTTGGGCACGAACTTGTCATATTGCAGTTCGTCATACACGAACAACCCAATCAGCAGGCAAGCCGTGATGCCCAGGGCCAAGCCAGCGATATTGAGAAACGAAAAGCCCTTATGCCGGATAAGGTTGCGGTAGGCAACGTTTAAATAATTCTTAAGCATGGCAAGAAGTGGTGAAAGTGTAGCGGGACCCAAAAGGCCCGATTGAATTCAAAAGCAGATGGAGTGCGCTGCGCCCTTATTATTCGTCGCGTAGGCAGATGGCCGGGTTAACTCTGGCCGCGCGTATAGCTTGCGTCCCAACAGTGAGCCAGGCAACCAGTAAGGCCAGCAATCCAGCTCCTAGGAAATACCAGAACTCTAGCTCAATGCGGTACTCGAAGCTGTTAAGCCACTGGCTTACTACTAGATAGCTGATGGGAAGGGCTACGCCAATAGCCACAATTACCAGTTTCGTGAGGTCGCTTGAGAGCAGGTAAACTATGCTCAATTCGCTGGCTCCTAGCACCTTGCGGACTCCTATTTCTTTGCGCCTCTTTTCGGCCGCAAAAGCTGTTAAGCCCAACAGACCAAAGCAGGAGATAACAATAGCCAACCCAGCGAAGTAGCGGGAGAGCACCGCCACGCGCCTCTCCGAGGCATATTGCGCTTGGTAGGCGGCGTCCAGAAATTGATAATTAAAGGTAAGGCCAGGGTTGAATTGCTGGTAGAATTGCCGAATTGCTTTGATAGTTTCTTGCTCGCGGCCGGGAGTGAGTTTCACTAGCACAGTGCCAGCCGCCTGCGGCTCCAAACGGAAGATGAAAGGCTCTACTTTTTCGTGGAGCGACTCGTAGTGAAAGTCTTTCGCGACGCCCACAATCTGCGCCTTGCCCAGAACTTTGCCCACTGGATCTTGCATACCCAAACTGGCTACCAACGCTTCATTGACTATAATCTTGGTGCTGTCGGAGCGAAACTGCCGGGAAAAGCTACGGCCTGTCTTGATCTGGATACCTAGCGTTTCCAGCATGTCATAATTCACGGCCAGGTTGTTCACGGATATTTTTCTGCCCTCCCACTCCAGTTGTGGTCCCCCCAACTCGCTGGGGCCTACTCTCACGAAGTAGCCCCACATACCCGAAGCATTTGCCACTCCTGGTATCCGCTTTATCTCGGTAAGAAATGCAGCGGGTTGCTGAGCAGATTTTCCCGCCGTTTCGAAAGAAATGATATTGCTCTTATCATAGCCAAGGCTTTTATTCTGCACATAAGCTATCTGCTGATGTACTACCAACACGCAAACGATGAAGAGCACCGACAGCGCAAACTGAAACACCACCAAGGCCTTGCGTGTCCATAAGTCGGCTATGGAGCTAATGAGCGTACCTCTGAATACAGCTGCCGGCTTAAACCCCGATAAGTAAAAAGCTGGATAGCTGCCTGCCAGCAACCCCGCTAATAAGGTGATTCCCAGAAAGGCGCCGATGATGTTGGGTTTCAATTCGAGGGCCAACTGCTTGCCCGTTATTTCATTAAACTGGGGGAGTACGATCTGCACTATCGTAACGGCCACAAACAAGGCCAGAAAGGCCATCAGCACGGACTCGGCTAGGAAGTGAATGACCAGCGTAAGCCGAGTGGCTCCCAAAGTTTTTCTCACCCCAATTTCCTTTACTCGGCGCGTGGCCTTGGCAGTAGTGAGGTTCATGAAATTGATGCAGGCAATAAGCAGCACGAAAAGGGCAATTCCAGAAAACATCTTCACGTACTCAATGCGTCCGCCCGCCCGGACGCCATTTTCATATTCACCGTACAGGTACTTATCAGAGTAAGGCTCTATAAACAGCGAGCGATTCTTGTTCTTAGCGCTTTTGTGCTCCAGCAGCCCCGCAATCTTGCTTTCAAAGTTGGCTGCGTTAGCGCCTTGCTTCAGCACGATGTAGGTATGAAAAGGACCCATATCTTCCCACGTTATCTGCTGCCCCATTTTCATGATATCCTTGAAGGAATCGAAGGTCAGCACGAAATCAAATTGCTCGGAAGAATTAGCGGAAATAGGGCCAAATACCCCCGAGACAATGCAGGTTTGCTTAAGATTTGCCAATTGCCATTCAACTGACTTTCCGACGGCATTTTTAGGGCTTCCGAACAAGGCAGTAGCAGTAGCCTCTGAAAGAACAATGGCGCTTTTATCTACTAGTACTTGGTTGGCGTTGCCTTGAATAAGCGGATAAGAGAAGATGTTGAAGAAGTTTCTGGCCGCGTATTTCCCGTCGGCCTGAATATTCTTGTCTTGGCCAACCAGTGTGAACTTAGGGAAGAAGCTGGGTGGCGTAACGGCGGCAGCATACTCAATTTCCGGCATCTCGTCTAGCAGTGACTCAGCCAAGAGCGGATGAGTGCCCCAACTGGTATTTATTCCCTGATTGGTGCGCTGGTTTTCCATCACTCGGAAAAGCCGGCTGTCATTCTCGTGATATTTGTCAAAACTCATCTCATCGTTTACCCACAGATACACAGCTAGGGTACACGCCAACCCCGTTGATAAGCCAATAATGTTTATCAAAAAGGTGGTTTTGAACCGCTGAAAGTTGCGATAAATCAGAAGTAGAGAATGCCAAACCATGCCGCTGAGTAATAAGGACGGATAGAATCAAAATGCCACCTTAAGTAGCCTTACATCAGGTGGTAAACTGCTTGTGTACATTCTCCATTACTACCTCGCCATCGAGCAGCCGAATGACGCGGTGGGCGTAGCGGGCATCGTGCTCGGAGTGGGTCACCATGATGATGGTAGTGCCAGCTTCATTAAGCTCCGTGAGCAGTTCCATTACCTCATTGCCGTTGCTCGAATCAAGGTTACCGGTAGGCTCGTCGGCCAGAATCAGGCGGGGGGCATTTATGACGGCCCGGGCTACCGCTACGCGCTGCTGCTGACCACCTGAGAGCTGCTGCGGAAAGTGGTTACGGCGGTGCATAATCTGCATTTTCTCCAGCACCTTTTCCACTTTCTCCTTGCGCTCCGCCGAGCCTACGCCCAGATAAATCAGCGGTAGCTCTACATTTTCCAGCACCGTGAGCTCCTCAATCAGGTTGAAGCTTTGGAACACAAACCCCAGGTTACGCTTGCGCAAATCGGCCCGCTTCCGCTCGTTGTAATGGGCAATTTCCGTCCCGGCAAACTTGATGCTGCCACCGTCGGGTTCATCCAGCAACCCAATGATATTCAGCAAAGTAGACTTCCCGCACCCCGACGGTCCCATGATAGCCACAAACTCTCCGTCGTTCACCACGAGGGAAACTTTGTTGAGCGCTTTGGTTTCAACTTCCTCCGTGCGGTACACTTTTTCGAGGTTTTCAATCTGGATCATAAGGCTGGTGGTTGGGCTAGTGTATGCTTGTTGCTTTGACGTTGTTTTTCTGTGCTTGTGCGCTGCTGGGGGGGCTTTTATTCCTCTGTGTCTTTGAGTACTAGCTCGCCCATGTCCTCGTAGCCTTCGTAGCTGGAAGTCACTACTTTGTCGCCGGGCTTCAGGCCTTCGAGCACTTCGTAATAATCAGGGTTCTGGCGCCCCAGGCGGATATCTGTGCGGTAGGCTTTGGTGCCGTCCTCATTGACTTTAAAAATCCAGTTGCCGCCGGTTTTCTGATTAAATCCGCCCTTGGCCACGCGCACGGCTTGGGTCTGGTCGCTCAGGGATAACCGCACCTGCAGCGTCTGGCCGCGACGAATGCTCTGGGGGGCATTTCCCACGAATTCCAGGTCCACCTGCAGCCCTTTGTTTACCTGCGTAAATATCTTTTTAACGCTGAGCTCATAGCGCTTACCGTCGTGCATAAACTCGCCTTTCTGACCCGGAAAAATGCGCGAGATATAATACTCGTCAATGTTGGCGCGCACTTTTAAGCCGTTGAGCATATCCAACTGCCCAATGCGCTGCCCCGGCGCAATCGACTCGCCCACTTCCGCGTTCAGCGACGTGATACGACCTGCTACGGGCGCTTTGATAGTCAAGTCATCCATCTTCTTGTGCATGAGCGCCAGGTTGCTTTGCATGCGCCCCACCGACTCCTGCATCTGATTGACTTGCTGGCGCATAGCCACCGAATCCTGCTGCAGCGTTTGGTTAGTTAGCTGCCGCTTACGCACTTGATATTGGTAGTTATTCTGGCTCTCCGTAAACTCCTGGCGCGAGATTACTTTCTGCTCGTACAGCGATTTATTCAGCTCATAGATCCGCTTGGCTTCCTTCAAACGAAACTCAATATCCGCGAACTGATTGAGCTGCTGAATGCGGTTTTGCTGCATCAGGTTGCGCGTGTTCTGCAGGTTATTCATCAGGTCAAACACGGCCGTTTCGCGGTTCACCATTTCCAGCTGCAGGTCGGTGTTCGTGAGTTCCAGAATTGGCTGGCCGGGTGTGAGCGTCGCACCATCTTCTACCAGCACCCGCTTCACGGTGCCGCCTTCGGTAGCGTCTAGGTAGATGGTTTTGATGGGCATCACGGTGCCATCAATCGGAATAAACTCCTGAAAAGCCCCCCGGGTAACTTCGCTGATGGTGATGCGCTCCGGATCGACGTTGAGCTTGCTGGAGCCCGTCGTGGAGAAGTAGCTCGCCGCCAGTAACGCCAGCACTACCACAATTCCGCCGGAAAGAAGCAGCTTGCGAAGTGTCCAGGTTTTCTTTTGAATGGGAACGTCCATGTAACTGTTGAAATGCCGAAGAATGCCTGTGTGAAGGCGTTGTCGTCTGTACTAGTAAGGATAATGCCAGCTAATTAATATATTGATTATAAGACATTTATATAACATGTTTCTCCTGTAGACTCTTCAACTGTTCGCTTTCGATACAACCAAGTGTGCGGTAGTGATACAACTTGGTAGGCACGGCCAACAAAAACGCGCTTAGCGGGCTAGAAAAGGAGATTTTTTTATTTAGTATAGTTTATGGTAGGCAATTGGGTACTTAGCATTCTGAATCGGTAGGCCGGTTCTTCCATCTTCTATTGTAGTAGTTTCCATGGCTTCCAATAAGGCGCGCGTTCTGGTAGTAGATGACGACCGTGATGTACTGTTCGCGGTTAAGCTGCTGCTCAAAACTGAGGTGCAGGAAGTGGTGACGGAGCGGAATCCGGAGAACCTGCTTTCCGTGCTGAGCCGGCAGTCGTTCGATGTCATCTTCCTAGACATGAACTTTAAAAGCAACGTGGGCACCGGCAACGAAGGTCTGTATTGGCTGAGCCGCATCCTGGAGCGCGATAAGGACGCCACCGTAATTATGATCACCGCTCACGGCGAAATCAGCACGGCTGTACGCTCCTTGAAAGCTGGTGCCACCGACTTCATTGTGAAGCCTTGGCACAATGAAAAATTTCTGGAGACTCTGCACGCTACCCTGCAGCACAAAGCCCCCAAGACCAATTTGCCCCCCAACGTGCCCAAGAGCCCGCCTTCTTTCGCCGATGTGGCCATGCTGGGCAACTCTGAGCCCATGCAGGAGCTATTTCACACCATCGAAAAGGTAGCGCCAACGGAGGCCAATGTGCTGCTATTAGGCGAAAACGGCACCGGTAAAGAACTAGCTGCTAAGGCCCTGCATCAGCGCTCATTTCGCGCCAGTAAGCCGTTCGTTACCGCCGACTTAGCAGCCATGAGCGATGGCATTTTTGAGAGCGAACTTTTTGGCCACAAAAAAGGCTCGTTCACCGATGCCAAAGACGATAGGGTAGGGCGCTTCGCCGCTGCTTCCACAGGTACGTTGTTTCTGGACGAAATCGGCAATATCTCGCTGCCCCAGCAAGCCAAGCTGCTCACGGCTTTGCAAAATCGACAAGTGATTCCGCTGGGCAGCAATACACCAGTGCCCATCGATATTCGGCTTATCTCGGCTACCAACGTGCCCATCTATGATCTGGCGGCCAAAAATCAGTTTCGAAAGGACTTAATCTACCGCATCAACACCGTCGAAATCACCTTACCGCCCCTGCGCGACCGCGGCGGCGATGTGATCATGCTGGCCCAGCACTTCGCGGGCCTGTACGCGGCCCGCAATCACAAGCCTCGCCCCGAATTTGAGCCGGCTACGCTCAAGAAGCTTCAGCAGCATCGGTGGCCCGGCAATATTCGCGAGCTGCAACATGCCGTGGAGCGGGCCGTTATTTTGGCTGAGGGGCAAGTGTTGCGCCCCCAGGATTTTGCCTTTTCCGCCATGGAGACGCCACGGCCCACTGGGGGGCAATTTTTGCCCGACTTTGCCGATGGTCCGTTGCAGCTGAATGAGATAGAGAAGAACACGATTCTGCGGGTCATTGAGCGCCACAACGGCAACATTACCAAGGCGGCCAAAGAACTCGGCCTTACCCGCACCGCCCTCTACCGCCGTCTGGAAAAGCATGACCTTTAAACGGCTCGAAATCGGTATTTTCTTCCGGCTGCTGGCCATTCTGGTTTTGCTGTACGCGGCGGTGCACTACGGGCACCGAGGCTCGTATGCACCGGTGGCTTTTGCCGTTTTGCTGGTAGTTGTGCTAGTGCTAGAGTTGGCCCGCTACGTGACGCGCAGCAACAAGGAACTGGCTAATTTCCTGCTGGCCGTGCGGTACCGAGACTTTTCACAGCACTTCAACGAAGCGCACGCCAACCCAGCCCTGAGGCAATTGTATTCGGCTTTTAATCAACTCAATACTACTTTTCGGCAGCTAAGTGCGGAGAAGGAAGCCCAGTTTACGTACCTGCAAACGGTACTGGAACTGATCGATACTGGCATTATATCCTACGATGCGGACGGGCATGTGGAATGGGTGAATGAGTCGTTTAAACAAACGCTGGAATTGCCTTATCTGCGCACTATCCACTCCCTGCAAAAGCGCCACGAAGGCCTGTATCACGCCATTACGCAGCTAGCCCCCGGCAGCCCAGTTGTGGTGAAGCTGACGGTTGGCCAGAAAACGCTGCAGCTCTTATTATCGGCTACTTCCTTTAAGCTCCACGGTCGCGAGTCCACGCTTATTGCCTTCAAAAATGTCAGTCACGCCCTCGACGAGACTGAAACCGAGGCATGGCAGAAGCTCCTGCGCGTAATGACCCACGAAATCATGAATTCCGTGGCGCCCATTGCTTCCCTGGCTGATACCTTACGCCGCCACGTGCAGCTCGAAAAAGCAAAAGGCTCAGACCCTCACCTTCAGGACTTTGATTTGCTGGATGATGTAGAAGAAGGAATCGGCATTATTCAGCACCGCAGTGAAGGCCTGTTGAATTTTGCCCAGGTCTACCGCAATTTTAGCAAGATCACTACTCCGCTTCTGACAACCATTTACGTGGAGGAACTTTTCAATAGTGTGCAGGCCTTGCTGGCGCACTCCCTGGCCGAAAAGCAAATTGAATTGCTGGTGTCTGTTAAGCCACAAAACTTGCTCTTGCAGGCCGATAGCCATCTGATGGAGCAAGTGTTGATCAACTTAGTGCTTAATGCCGCCCACGCCGTGGAGGAGTGCCCTAACCCTCAAATTCAACTCGTGGCTTATACCGATGACAATGAGCGTGTTATTCTAGAGGTAATCGACAATGGTATGGGCATCCCAGCCGACTTGCTGGACAGTATCTTTATTCCGTTTTTTACTACTCACAAAAGCGGTTCGGGCATTGGCCTGAGTCTAGCTAGACAGATTATGCATCTGCATAAGGGCAGCATTCAGGTGCAATCGGTGGAGAGCGCGGGCAGTATCTTTCGGCTACTGTTTTAAAAGCACATTTCATTCTCCTGAAGGCCCGATGACGTCTGTATTCGGGCCTTTTTCTTGCTGTTTAATGATTGGCTTTCGGTAACTTTAAGAGTGGCCAATCAATATATTCAACTATCCTTCGTGAGAGTTTTGCTGCTTTCCGTAGCGCTCGGATGGCTGCTTAACGGGTACGCTCGCGCCCAAGCGCCTTACGACGTCATCGATTGGAAAGCTCCCACCACGCTCAATACCTACCTAGTCCAACAGATTCACCAGCAATCCGATCAGCGCCGGGCCGCTTTCACGGCTGCTTTGAAGACGGGCGTAGCTATGCAGGCTTATCAGGACACTGTTCGGGCGCGCTACCGCCGGCTGTTAGGTCCGTTGCCGGCCCGGACACCGCTTAAGGCTCATGTGGGGGGCAAAATTGAGCGCCCCGGCTACCGGGTGGAAAAAGTGGTGTACGAAAGCACCCCCAACCATCATGTTACGGCCAACCTATATGTGCCGAAAGGCAAAGGCAAGTGGCCCGCCGTGCTGCTCTTTTGCGGCCATGAAGCCACCGCCAAAGCTACCGAATCGTACCAGAAAACAGCCATTCTATTCGCTCAGAATGGCTTTGTTGTGCTGGTCATCGACCCCATTTCCCAAGGCGAGCGATATCAGCTCACCGATGCCAGTGGCAAGCCGCTCACCCGCGGCGGCACCACTGAGCACACTCTGCTTAATGGCAGCGCGGCCTTGCTGGGCACCAGCGTGCCTGCCGCCCAGCTGTGGGATAATGTGCGCGGCCTCGATTATCTGCTTACTCGCCGCGAGGTAGATGCAGACCGTATCGGCTGCCTTGGCAACTCCGGGGGTGCTACGCAAACCGCCTATTTACTTGGATATGATCCGCGGGTGAAAGTGGCCGCGCTGTGCAGCTACGTGGCCAGCGGCGAAAGAAACCTCGAGCTTACTGGCCCCGCTGACGGTTGCGTGCAGATTCCCGGCGCTGGCCAGGCTGGCCTTGACTTGGCCGAATGGCCTATCATGTTCGCGCCTAAGCCCTTGCTGCTCCTGGCTGGTCGCTATGATTTCATCGACTATGCCAGTATTCAGGCTACTTATCATGAGTTAAAGCAAGTCTACACTAAGCTGGAAAAACCTAGACGAATCAACCTGTTTACCTACGACGACGGACATGGGATTTCCCAGCCCAAGCGAGAAGCTGCCGTAGCTTGGTTTCGGCGCTGGCTGCGTGACGATGCTCAACTCGTGCCGGAAAAAGATATAGCTACTTTGTCGGCTGAGCAGTTGAACTGCACCTCTACAGGCCAAGTGAACACTGCCTTCCCGAAGGAGAGCACACTGTTGGGGCAGTATCTGGCCCAGGCGCAAGCGTTGGCTTCGCAGCGTCAGCCCCTTACCTATGCCAGCCTAACGGCTGCAATCCGGCATGTATTGGCCTTGCCCGAGGCTACGGCCATAGTTCCTCCGGTAGAGGCCGCCGACGAAGGCAGCGTGCAAGCTAAAGGCATTGCCATGCGCAAGCTGTTGCTGCGCCGCGCCGGACAGCCGCCCTTACCCGCCCTGTTAGCCTTGCCCCCCGGAAATTTGCCCCCCAGCAAGGTTATTGTCTGGCTACCCGATCAAGGTAAGGCGGCGCTTGTTGATAGCGCTAACCTTCTCGCCAATTACCTGCGAGAACGGGCCGTGGTCCTGCTGGTAGACCTGCGCGGCCTGGGCGAAACCACCGATCCGACAGCCTTCAACGACCCTAAATACTACAACCGTGAGTACCGCCCGGCGCTACTGGCGCTCCACTTGGGGCGGCCGTTATTGGGGCAGCGGGTAGAGGATGTGTTTTCGGTGCTAAACTTTATCCGGCAGGACAACAGGTTCAATGCCTTGCCTATTGAGGTTTATGCCAATGGCCGCGCCGCGCCAGCGGCGTTGCACGCGGCTGTGCTATCGCCCCAAATTACCCGCTTAGAAGTAAGCGATTTGCCTGGCTCGTTCCACGAGATTTTGACCCAACCAATTCGAAAGGATTGGTATTCGCTGGTGCTGCCTAATGTATTGCACTACTACGACTTGCATGACCTGGCAGTGGTAATTGGCCCCCAACGACTTCACAACGGTAACGTGCGATAAAGCAGCCGTAGCGTAAAGTGTAGAATCAATCGGCTTCTTCAGACACTCAGGTTTCTATATGACCTGCCAGAACTTTTGCTGGAATATTTATTGCTGCCACTCATAAGCCCGCTTGGTCGCTGCTTATCAGGCGAAGCAGTTACTTCAATAGCAAGAACTTGCGCTGAATAATCTCCTGCACGGGCACGTTCTCAATCTTGCTTTCCAGCCAGGAAATAATGTCGAGGTAGAGAAATGGGCGGCGCTCAAACGGGTTGGCGGCAATGCGAATGAGTTGTTCCTTGAGTTGCACAAATGCCTCTTTCAACTGAGAAGGTGCCACGTCGCCGAGGTTGCGCAGGAACTGAAAAATGGCCACCTGCATTTGCTGCTGCTCGTTCATTTTGCCCAAGAAACGGTACACCGACTTGATCTGATACTCCAGATCTTCGTCGCGACCGGCCTCGTAGTGCGCAATTAGGTTCAGGATGCGGGCAAAACACTGAATGTCTTCACGTAGGCCGAGATCTTTGTGCTGAATGACTTTAGTGAGATAATCAATGGCCTTATCATAGTGGCCACTGCCGAAATAGAGGCTGGCAATCTTGTAGTAAAACACGAGCCTGCGGTGCGGATCCAACTGCTGGCGGAAGCGGCTCAGGTTGTCAAGCAGCTCCGGAACGATAGTGAGGCCCTCGGTGAAGCGCCCACGCATAAAGTAGGCGTTGATGCGGTTGGTATAGAAATACAGAAAAAGCAGCATGTCCGTGTTGGGACTCGTACGCCGGTCGGGGTCATTGGTCAGGGCCTCTAGGGTACGCAATACCTCGCTGAACTTGCTGTAATACTGTAAGTTGAATAGCGAAATAAGCAGGTTGTGCAGGCCCTTGAGGTAGAGCATGAACTGCTGCTCCTGCATGCTGGGGTATTCTGTGAACAGGTCTACCCACTTCTGCGCATAGCGATAACAGGCGCGGAAATTCTGGGTGATGGTGTGGTACCAAACCTGGGCCTGGTAGAAGTACAGCTTCTCAAAAAAGCCCCCCGCAGTCAGATCAACCGCGGCTACTTCTGTTCGGAAAAGCGCGGTGATACTTTCGGAGTCCTCTTGGTTGCGGGAGTGGCCAATTTTAATGTACAACCCGTACATGCGCAAGGCCAGATTGGACAGCTCGTGCTCCTGGGTCAGGTGGGCCACCGTGTCCCGCACCTCCGCCGACAAGTTCTCCGCCTTGCCCCGCAAACTGCGCGTGATGTACTGCGACTCAATAAGTTTCTCAAAGTCGAGCGCCAGCAGCGCGATGTGGGGCATCTCGGCCTGGTGGGCAGCTACCTTCACTTTCTCCAGCATCTTCAGGCTCTGCTGGTAAAGGCCGCGATTGTAAAGCACGCGGGCATAATCGAGCTGTTCGCGCAGCTGAATATCCAGGTTTTGGCCCAAGTGGTAGAGGCGCAGGCTGGCCAGCATTTGCTTGTATAAGTTGGCTTTCAGGTTGGCCAGCTGCACCTTTTTGATGGCGGGTACTTCTGAAAGCACACGTTCCTCGTCGTAGCGATCCTGCTCATCCAGCGCGTCAAAAAGCTGTAGAAATTTCAACCCTTCATTGGAGCCTTGCCGATTAGTAAATAGCCGAAAGTGCCGCTTTTCGGAGCGGGTTAAGGACTTAATTAACTGAAAAACCGGGTCAAGGCTTTCGTTAGGCATTGTATTCTAGTGTTTAGTAATTACTTATTAAAGAGACAGTTATAATTGGAATAGCTGCATTTGGAAATAGTGGATTAAGTGAAATTTGTTTTTAGCCCACTAAACGGACGGTGCTACTTGCGTGCAGCTTACAGCAATGAAGGGCCGGCTTTTAAGCTAACTGCGACACTCAGCCAAAGTGCATTGTAGCGCTGCAAGCTAAACAGAAAGCACCACCTGCTTATTGCTCGCAAGTTGATCGTCCTGACCGACAACTCAAATGAATTTACGTGCATAGTTGGGCTCCTCTTTCCTGCACGCATCAACAACGCCACCGCTCCAGCTGCCATGCTTTTCACCGTCCTAGTCGTCATTCTGGTCATTATTCAGCTGCCGCTGGGCTGAAGGAGCTATTTCTGTTTTCAAGAACAAGCCTTTCTAAGCCCCGCGCTCAGAAAGGCTTTTTACTGCTGACCACTTAACTCAAATTCACCGCTTCTATGTATTTCAAGGAAAACACTGTCGCTTTTGTAGATGGTGAGTTTGTTCGGGCCGATCAAGCTACCTGTAGTGTCTATGCGCAATCGTTGCACTACGGATATGCCGTTTTTGAAGGCATCAGGGCCTATAATACCCCCCAAGGCCCCCATGTCTTTAAGGCGCGCGAGCACTACGAACGGCTAGAGTACTCGTGCAATACCGTGGGAATGCCGCTGCCGTATTCGGTGGAGGAACTGATTCAGATCAGCTACCAGCTGCTGGAAAAAAACGGCCTTACTGATGCTTACATCCGGCCGCTAGTGTACGCGGCTACGCCCAATATGAGTCTGAAATGCGCGAGCAGCAGCAACCTGCTGATGGCCGTGTGGGAGTGGGGTAAATACCTCGGCGACCAAAGCTTGCGCCTGACCATTTCGCCCTACGAGCGGCCCAACCCCAAAGCGGTGCCCATTGAGGCCAAAATATCCGGCCACTACGTCAACTCCATCATTGCCAGCACCGAAGCGAAAGGTCGGGGCTACGATGAAGCGCTCTTGCTAGATATGAATGGCTACGTGGCGGAAGGACCGGGGGCCAATTTCTTCTTCGAGAAAAACGGGGAGCTGTTTACCGCTCCGGCCGGCAGCATTTTGCGCGGCATCACCCGCAACACCATCATTGATCTGGCCCGGGAAGCAGGTATTACGGTGCACGAAAAGTTCTTCACGCCCGCTGCTTTGCAGGGCGCTACCGGTGCCTTTATGACGGGCACTGCCGCTGAGGTGATTGGCGTGTCATCCGTGGACGAAGTCGTGTTCGAGACGCCTTTTCAAGATACCATCGGAGCTCAATTGGCGCGCCGCTACCAAGCTTTAGTAACTGGGGCGTTGACGTCAGCACTTTCCTCTAAATAACTCCCACTTAGAACCGCTTTCCATGGCTCTTAACCCTTACAGCCGCATCTATACTCAAGACGACAGCTTGCCGGCTTCCCAGGCCATGCTGATTGGCTCCGGCCTGTCGGAGGCCGATTTGCGCAAGCCGTTTGTGGGTATTTGCTCCACCGGGTTCGATGGCAACACCTGCAACATGCACCTGAATGGCTTGGCAGATCAGGTGAAGGAGGGCGTAGGTGCACACGGCATGGTAGGGCTGCGGTTCAATACGATTGGCGTGAGTGACGGCATTACCAACGGCACGCCGGGTATGCGTTACTCGCTAGTTTCGAGGGAGATAATTGCCGATTCTATTGAGGCTATGGCCGCTGCGCACAACTACGATGCGCTGGCCTGCGTGGTGGGCTGCGATAAAAACATGCCCGGCTCGCTTATGGCGATGGCGCGCCTGAATCGACCTTCGCTCATGGTATATGGCGGCACCATTAAGGGGGGCAATTTTAAAGGTCAGCAACTCAATATTGTCTCGTGCTTTGAGGCTTATGGAAAGAAGCTGCAGAACGCAATTTCCGACGAAGATTACCGAGGCATTATCAACCACGCCTGCCCTGGACCGGGGGCCTGCGGGGGCATGTACACGGCCAACACGATGGCCTCGGCAGCGGAAGTATTGGGCATGTCGGTGCCGTATTCTTCGTCGGCACCAGCGGTGAGTGCGGCCAAGCGCGAGGAGTGCCTGCACACCGGCGAGTACTTGCTGCGCCTGTTGGAAAAAGACATCAAGCCGCGGGATATCCTGGTGCGTGAAGCTTTCGAAAATGCCATGGTGCTCATCACGGCGCTCGGGGGCTCTACCAATGCTGTTATTCACCTCATCGCCATTGCCGACGCGGCCGGCGTGAAGCTAACATTGCAGGACTTCCAGCAAGTCAGCAACCGCGTGCCTATGCTGGCCGACCTCAAGCCCAGCGGTAAGTACCTGATGGAAGATTTGTCGGCTTTGGGGGGCGTTCCTGCCGTGATGAAAACCCTGCTCAACGAGAAATTGCTAACCGGAGACTTGCTGACCGTAACGGGCAAAACGCTGGCGGAAAACCTGGCTAGCGTAGCCGCATTAGGTGAGGAGCAGGATTTGCTGCGGCCGTTTTCTAACCCCATCAAAGCCGACGGTCACATCCAGATTCTGTTTGGCAACTTGGCGCCTGAAGGAGCCGTGGCTAAAATCACGGGGAAGGAAGGGACCAAGTTCGTGGGTCCAGCTAGTGTGTTCGATTCAGAAGAAGAGCTGAACGAAGGACTGACCCAGGGCAAAGTTGAGGCCGGCCAGGTGGTCATTATCCGCTACGTGGGCCCGAAAGGCGGGCCCGGTATGCCCGAGATGCTCAAGCCGACCTCGGCCATTATTGGTGCTGGTTTAGGCGATAAAGTAGCGCTGGTAACCGACGGTCGCTTTTCGGGCGGCACGCACGGCTTTGTTATCGGCCATGTGTGCCCCGAGGCCTACGATGGCGGACCCATCGCGCTGGTCCGCAACGGCGACCAGGTGGTGCTGGATGCGGCCAACAACACAATCAGTGTGCTAGTGGAAGGAACCGAAATGGCGGACCGCCGGGCCCAATGGACGCCACCAGCCGAAAAAGCCCCCCGGGGCGTGCTGCGCAAGTATATCCGCACCGTGGGCTCCGCCAGTGAGGGGTGCATCACCGATTCATAAGTAAGACTATGTTCACGAAGGAAGAACCAGTCCAACTCCTGCAGGAAAAAGCCCCCCAGACTATGTCGGGAGCTGAAATGACGCTGCGTGCCCTGCTGACTGAAGGTGTAGATACTGTTTTTGGCTATCCGGGCGGGGCTATTATTCCCATCTACGACGCGCTTTTTGACTTCAAGGAGCAGCTGAACCATGTGCTGGTGCGCCACGAGCAAGGCGGAATTCACGCCGCCCAGGGCTATGCTCGTGCCTCCGGTAAAGTAGGGGTGGTGTTTGCCACCAGCGGGCCCGGCGCGACCAATCTGGTCACGGGTCTGGCTGATGCCCTTATCGACAGCACACCTTTGGTATGCATTACCGGCCAGGTATTCGCGCATTTGCTTGGCACTGATGCCTTCCAGGAAACCGATATTATCAACATCACGACACCAGTTACCAAATGGAATTATCAGGTAACCGAGGCTAGTCAACTACCAGAGGCACTGGCCAAAGCCTTCTACATTGCCCGCAGCGGCCGGCCCGGTCCGGTCCTGATTGACATCACTAAAAACGCTCAGCAGCAGAAGTTTGGGTTTTCGGAGTACACGCCTTGTAATCACATTCGTAGCTACCGGCCCACGCCTATTGTGCGGCACGAATATGTAGCCCAGGCAGCAGCGCTGATTAACGAAGCTAAGCGCCCCTTCGTGCTCTGGGGTCAGGGGGTAATTTTGGGAGCAGCCGAGCAGGAGTTCCGCAACTTCATTGAGAAGAGCGGCATTCCGGCTGCTTGGACTATTCTGGGCGCTGGCGCTCTGCCTACTGGCCATCCATTGAATGTGGGCATGCTGGGCATGCACGGCAACTACGGCCCCAACGTGCTGACCAACGAGTGCGACGTGCTCATTGCCATTGGTATGCGCTTCGACGACCGGGTAACTGGTCGCCTCGACAAATATGCCAAGCAGGCTCAGGTAGTTCACCTCGACATCGACCCAACGGAGATCGATAAAAACGTTGCCACCACCGTGCCCGTGTGGGGCGATTGTAAGGAAACGCTGCCCTTGCTCACCGAACTGATTGAGGCAAAAACCCACCCGGAATGGCGGCAACGGTTCGAGCAGTTTCAGACAGAAGAAGTGGCCGCTGTTATTCAAGAAGAGCTTTTTCCGACGTCGGATGAGCTGACCATGGGCGAGGTCATTCAGCAGCTAAATGAGCTGACTCAGGGCGACGCCATTGTGGTGACCGATGTGGGCCAGCACCAGATGGTCGCCTGCCGCTACGCCAAGTTCAATTACTCGCGCAGCAACATCACCAGCGGCGGACTGGGCACGATGGGGTTTGCCTTGCCCGCAGCCATCGGAGCCAAGTTTGGTCGCCCCGACCGCACCGTGGTAGCCATTATTGGCGACGGTGGTATCCAGATGACGATTCAGGAGCTGGGAACCATTATGCAGACCGGCGTGGACGTAAAAATCATCATCCTCAACAATCAGTTTTTGGGCATGGTGCGGCAGTGGCAGGAGCTATTTAACGACCGGCGCTACTCTTTCGTGAACATCGCCAGCCCCGACTACGTGACCGTGGCCAGCGGCTACAGCATCAGCGGCAAACGCGTTTCGGAGCGCGCAGAGCTGAAAAGCAGCCTCCAAGATATGCTACAGCATCCCGGCTCTTTTCTGCTGGAGGTAATGGTGACCAAGGAGAACAACATCTTTCCCATGGTGCCGCAAGGCTGCAGCGTTAGCGAAATCCGGCTGCGGTAGGGTGATACTACATTAACTAAAAGAACGTGTCATGCAGAGGCGGAGCCGAAGCATCTCGCGTGCTGACGCTGAATTAGTAATCTAACGGCGCGAGCGAGATGCTTCGGCTCCGCCTCTGCATGACGGCCAAGAAGAGAGTTAAACCAAGAAATATGAGTGAGCAACCCATTGACCGGCAGGAATACAACATCACGGCGTACACCGAAAATCAGATCGGCTTGCTCAACCGCATTGCCATCATCTTCTCGCGCCGCAAAATCAACATCGAAAGCTTGAACACTTCACCCTCCGAAATCGACGGAATTCACCGCTTCAACATCGTGATTCACGAAACAGAGGATGTGGTACGTAAGATTGCCAAGCAGATTGAGAAGCAAGTAGAGGTGCTAAAAGTGTACTTCAACACTAACCAGGAGGTGATTTGGCAGGAAATGGCGCTGTACAAAGTGCCGACTGATATCATAGCCGAAAAAGCCTCCGTGGAGCGCCTGCTACGTGAATACGGTGCCCGGGCCGTCGTGATTCGCCGCGACTATACGGTATTCGAAACCACGGGCCACCGCGAAGAAACCGATAATCTAATCAAAGTGCTGCAGCCCTACGGCCTGATCGAGTTTGTGCGCAGCGCCCGCATCGCCATCATCAAGCACAGCGACGGCTTCAACCGCAAGCTGCGCGAATTTGAGCGCACAGAACCAGGCTCAGAAGTCATTGAGAATGAGTTTCTCAATGACCGCGACAAGGTCTTTACGATGTAAGCAAGACCGTCATGCAGAGCGCAGCGAAGTATCTCGCTCGCGCCGTTAGATTACTAATTCAGCGTCAGCACGCGAGATGCTTCGGCTCCGCCTCTGCATGACGTTCGAAAAAGCCCCCCAGACGACAGAAAAACAACTTTAAACCATAAAACTCAAACCCCAACAACATGGCAACCATCAATTTTGGCGGCGTAGACGAAACCGTAATTACCCGCGACGAATATCCGCTGTTCAAGGCGCAAGCCTATTTGAAGGACGAAGTAATTGCCGTGATCGGGTACGGGGTGCAAGGTCCCGGCCAGGCGCTAAACCTGCGCGACAATGGCTTCAACGTTATCATCGGGCAGCGCCAAGATTCGCCTTCATGGGAGAAGGCCTTGCAGGATGGATGGGTAGAAGGCGAAACGCTGTTTTCTATTGAGGAAGCGGCGGAGCGCGGAACCATCATCGCCAATCTGCTGTCGGATGCCGGCCAGATTGCGCTGTGGCCTACGCTTAAAGCCCGACTGACACCTGGCAAAACGCTGTACTTCTCGCACGGCTTCGGCATCACTTTCAACGACCAAACCAACATCATTCCGCCCGCCAATGTGGACGTGATTCTGGTAGCGCCCAAGGGTAGCGGCACGAGCTTGCGACGGTTGTATTTGCAGGGTGGGGGGCTAAATTCGTCGTTTGCCGTGTACCAAGACGCCAGCGGCGACGCTTATGAAAAAGCTATTGCATTGGGCATCGGAGTAGGCTCAGGCTATCTGTTTGAAACCGATTTTAAGAAGGAGGTTTATTCTGATCTGACGGGGGAGAGAGGCGTGCTCATGGGCGCGTTGGCCGGCATCATTGAGGCTCAGTATCAGGTGTTGCGGCAGCGCGGGCACTCGCCTTCGGAAGCCTTCAATGAAACCGTGGAAGAGCTGACTCAGAGCCTCGTGCCGCTGGTAGGCGAAAACGGCATGGATTGGATGTTTAGCAATTGCTCCGTAACGGCACAGCGTGGTGCTCTCGATTGGAAAGGCCGCTTCCGCGAGGCTACGTTGCCCGTGCTCAATGAACTCTACGATAGTGTAGCCTCCGGCAAAGAAGCGGAGCGCACTATCCAGCGCGGCTCAACGCCTAATTACCGTCAGGAACTGGAAGTGGAATTGAAGGAAATTCGCGAGTCGGAGCTTTGGCAGACCGGCGCTACTGTGCGCCAGCTTCGTTCTCTGAAAAAGACCCAGGAAGCCGATGCATAGCGAAACTATAGCCACTTCAGCCCCGGCGGTGCTGCTGGAAAATGTAGAGCAAGCTGCTCGCAATTTGCAGGGGGTAATCTATGAAACGCTACTACAGCAAAATCTTGGCTTGTCGGCTGCTTATGGAGCCACCATTTACCTCAAGCGGGAAGACTTGCAGGTGGTGCGCTCCTACAAGATTCGGGGGGCTTACAACAAGATTTGCACGCTAACGCGGGAGCAGGGCGCGCACGATGTAGTGTGTGCCAGCGCCGGCAACCACGCCCAGGGCGTGGCCTATGCGTGTCAGCTGCTGGGGCTGAAGGGCTATATTTTCATGCCGGCCAATACGCCGGCCCAGAAGGTGAGTAAGGTGCGCCTGTTCGGCAAAGATCAGGTAGAAGTAATCCTGACCGGCAACACCTTCGACGACACCTTTACGGCTGCCAAGCACTTCTGCGACGAGCGAGGCAGCACCTTCGTGCACCCTTTCGACGATATGGCCATCGTGGAGGGTCAGGCCACCGTGGGCTTGGAAATTCTGCAAGCGTCGCCCGTACCAATTGACTATTGCTTTATGCCCATAGGTGGGGGTGGGCTGGCCTCGGGCGTGGGGAGCGTTTTTCGGCAACTAAGTCCGCACACCAAGCTGATTGGCGTGCAGCCACAGGGCGCACCTTCCATGCAGCAAGCCATTCAGGCCGGGCAGCGGCAGGCTTTGGAAAATATCGAGAGCTTTGTAGATGGAGCCGCCGTGAAGTGTCCCGGCGCCCTCACGTTTGAGTTGTGCCGTGAGTTGCTCGACGATGTGGTGCTGGTGCCGGAAGGGCAGGTGTGTGAAGACCTGCTCAAAATGTACAATGAGGAAGGCATCGTGCTGGAGCCCGCCGGCACGCTGAGCATTTCAGCCCTTCGTCAGTATGCCGATGAAATCAAAGGCAAAACGGTGGTGTGCGTGCTCAGTGGCAGCAACAACGACATTACTCGGATGGAGGATATCAAGGAACGCGCTATGCGTCACCAGGGCCTGAAGCACTATTTTATGGTCACCTTCAACCAACGCCCCGGGGCACTCCGCCGCTTCGTAAACAACGTGCTTCACCCCGACGACGACATTATTCACTTCCAGTACATCAAGAAAAATAACAAGGAGAAAGGCCCCGTTTTCGTGGGTATTGAAGTGAGAAAGCCCCACGAAATTGAAGGTATTCAGCAACGAATGGCGGCAGAAGGTTTTGCCTATGAATACCTCAACGGTAAGCAGGATTTCTTGAGCTTGCTGGTGTAGGTTAAGCTAAAGTGTTAGTTATCAAATAGAACGTTATGCAGAGCGCAGCGAAGCATCTCGCTCGCGGTCGTGAGATTACTAACCTCACATCAGCACGCAAGATGCTTCGCTGCGCTCTGCATGACCGCCTTTTGGAGCCGTTTGTATCTTATGTCCAGCATAAAATATAACCAGTTTAGGCGTTGGCCTTTGTATTTGGTTTAGATGTTAAATATTGATTATCAAAAGGTTATAATCTAAAAAGTCACAATTAGAAATAGTAGGCTTCTCGAAAACTTGTTTCTCTAGCTAGGTTTTGCCGGTGTACTTGCGACAGCTATTCGCTTCAAAGTACTCCGACTATATGGCAGCTGAGAAAATACGAATCTTCGATACCACGCTCCGCGACGGCGAGCAAGTGCCGGGCTGTAAGCTAAACCGCGACGAGAAACTGATTATCGCTGAGCAACTTGAACAGCTTGGCGTTGATGTTATTGAGGCTGGATTTCCCGTTTCCAGTCCCGGCGACTTTGAGGCAGTGCAGGCTATTGCAGCCCAAACCCGCGAGGCAACGGTTTGCGGCCTGAGCCGAGCCGTGGAAAACGATATTCGGGTAGCGGCTGAAGCACTGAAACCGGCACGCTATCCGCGCATTCACACGGGCATAGGAACCTCCGAATCGCACATTTTGCACAAGTTGTGCAGCACTCAAGATAAAGTGCTGGAGCGCGCTATAGCGGCCGTAAAGCTGGCCAAATCCTTCGTGGAAGACGTCGAGTTTTATGCTGAAGACGCTGGCCGTACGGAGAACGCCTATCTGGCCCGCGTTTGTGAGGCAGCTATTAAGGCTGGCGCCACCGTTCTGAACATTCCCGACACCACCGGCTACTGTCTGCCCGACGAGTACGGCGCCAAGATTAAGTACTTGCGTGAGAATGTGCGCGGTATTGAAAATGTCTGTTTGTCAACGCATTGCCACAATGATTTGGGTTTGGCCACGGCCAATTCTATCTCGGGCGTGCTGAACGGCGCCCGTCAGATAGAGTGCACTATTAATGGGGTAGGAGAGCGGGCTGGCAATACGGCGTTGGAAGAAGTCGTCATGATTCTGCGCCAGCATCCTTATTTGCAACTTGATACCAACGTCATTTCTCAACGTTTGGCCGACACTTCGGCCTTGGTTTCGACCATGATGGGGATGCTGGTGCAGCCCAATAAGGCCATTGTGGGGTCTAATGCTTTCTCCCATTCCAGTGGCATTCATCAAGACGGGGTGATTAAGAACCGCGAAACCTACGAAATCATCGATCCGCGTACGGTGGGCGTGGCCGATTCTTCCATTGTGCTTACGGCCCGCTCGGGGCGTGCGGCACTAGCCTATCGACTCCAAAAGTTAGGCTATGAATTTGACCGTCCGGCGCTTAATAAAGCCTATGCGTTATTTATGCAACTCGCAGACCGTCAAAAGGAAGTGGTGGATAGTGACCTGCACTCATTAGTGGAACAAGAAAACCTGGTTACGGCCAATTAACATGGGCAAATCGTTAGTTGATAAAATCTGGGATGCGCACGTGGTGAAGGTCGTGGGCGATTTGCAGGTGTTTTACATCGACCGCCACCTCATTCATGAGGTGACCAGCCCTCAGGCCTTCGATGAGCTTGCAGCGCGAGGTCTTACCTTATACAACCCCGATCAGATAGTAGCCACCGCCGACCACAACGTACCCACGCGCAACCAGCACTTGCCGATTCAGGACCCGCTTTCGCGCTCCCAGGTGGATAAGTTGACTGAGAATTGCGCCAAGCACGGCGTGGAGTTATTCGGATTAGGTCATGAATACCAAGGGATTGTGCATGTCATTGGGCCTGAGTTGGGTATTACCCAGCCCGGTATGACCATTGTATGCGGCGACAGCCACACTTCTACTCATGGCGCTTTTGGCGCCATTGCTTTTGGTATCGGTACGAGCCAGGTGACGCAGGTAATGGCCTCGCAATGCTTGCTGATCAGCCGGCCCAAGCGCATGCGCATTACTGTGAACGGTGAGTTGCGGCCGGGCGTCACGGCGAAAGATTTGATTCTGCACGTCATAGCTAAGCTCGGCACGGGCGGCGCTACGGGCTACTTTGTGGAGTACGCGGGTAGCGCTATCCGGGCCTTGAGCATGGAAGGCCGCATGACGGTGTGCAACATGAGCATTGAAATGGGCGCCCGCGGCGGACTTATCGCGCCTGATGCTACTACGTTTGCTTACCTGAAAGGCCGTCCGTATGCGCCGCAAGGCGAGCGATGGGAGCAGGCGGTGGCGTATTGGCAAACCTTGTACTCCGATGCCAATGCCAGCTTCGATGCTGAGCTGCAATTCGATGCGGGGGGCATTTTTCCTATGATAACCTACGGCACCAACCCCGGCATGGGGATGGCGCTAAATGGCAGTATTCCATTGCAGGTGCTGGAAAGTGAGTCGGTTAGCTTTGATAAGTCATTGCAATACATGGGGTTTGCGCCCGGTGAGTCGCTGTTGGGCAAGCAGATCAACTACGTTTTTATTGGCAGCTGCACCAACTCGCGCATTGAGGACCTCCGCGCTGTGGCCGCCTATGTGAAGGGGAAGCACAAAGCGCCGCACGTGGAGGCCATCATTGTGCCCGGCTCCAAGCAAGTAGAAAAGCAGGCCATTGCCGAAGGACTAGATCAGGTGCTAACCGCAGCGGGATTCGAGTTGCGTGAACCCGGTTGCAGCGCCTGCCTGGCCATGAACGACGACAAGATTCCGGCTGGCGCCTACTGCGTGTCTACCTCCAACCGCAACTTCGAAGGGCGCCAAGGACCCGGTGCGCGAACCCTGCTGGCCAGTCCGCTGGTAGCGGCTATTACGGCCGTGGAAGGACGCATCGTGGACATTACCAAGTATTTAAACTAGGCCGCGCCCATGGAAAAGTTTCAAACGCTCCGCTCAACGGCCGTACCGCTGCCCATCGAAAATATCGATACGGACCAGATTATTCCGGCCCGTTTTCTCAAGGCCACAACCCGCGAAGGCTTCGGCGCCAACTTGTTCAGCGACTGGCGCTATACATCTGATGGCCAGCCTAGGCTTAGCTTCGTGCTGAACGATGCGCGCTATGGTGGGCAAATTCTGCTGGGGGGTAAAAACTTTGGCTGTGGCTCCAGCCGCGAGCATGCTGCATGGGCGCTCTATGACGCTGGTTTCAAGGTCGTCATATCCAGCTACTTTGCTGATATTTTCAAAGGTAATGCCCTGAATACCGGACTGTTGCCGCTGCAAGTTTCGGATGAGGTGCTGCAACGACTTTTCCGTCAAATTGAGTTAGACCCGCAGACGCAGCTCATCGTGGATCTGCCTACGCAGACGCTGACGGTGCCTGTGTGGGAGGAAAGCATCGGCTTTGCGCTGGACCCTTACAAGAAAGAATGCCTCATCAATGGGTACGACGACATTGATTTTCTCATCAACCAAAAAGCGGCCATTGCCGCCTACGAAAAGCAGCGACCATGGGCATACTAAGAAAGCGAATTGTGGTGTTGGCCGGCGATGGCATCGGCCCGGAAGTGTGTCAGGAGGGCGTGCGGGTGCTGAAGGCTATTGCGGAGCGCTTTGGCCACGAATTCATCTTCGACCACCAACTCATGGGCGCCTGCGCCATTGATGCCACAGGCGACCCACTGCCCGAAAAAACGCTGGTCGCCTGTTGGCAGGCTGATGCGGTGCTACTCGGGGCCATCGGCGACCCCAAGTACGACAACAACCCCGCGGCCAAAGTACGCCCCGAGCAAGGGCTGCTGAAGCTGCGCAAGTCGCTGGGTCTCTACGCGAACATTCGTCCCGTAACAGCCTACGACCGGCTGCTGGAGCACTCGCCCCTCAAGAAAGACCGGATACAGGGCGCCGACATGCTCATCTTCCGGGAGTTGACGGGGGGCATTTATTTCGGCGAAAAAGGCCGCACCGAGGATGGCGTCGCCTATGACCATTGCACGTACAATCGGGAGGAAATTGCCCGCATTGCGCACCGTGCTTTTCAGGCCGCCGATAACCGCCGCCAGAAACTGACACTGGTAGATAAAGCTAATGTGTTGGAAACCTCACGCTTGTGGCGGGAAGTAGTGCAGGAAATTGCCCCCCAGTACCCCAATGTGGTCGTCGATTACCTGTTTGTGGACAACGCGGCTATGCAGCTTATTCTCAACCCGCGGCAGTTCGATGTAATCCTGACCGAGAACATGTTCGGCGACATCCTCTCCGATGAAGCTTCTGTCATTGCCGGCTCGTTGGGCCTGCTGCCTTCCGCCTCGGTCGGCGACCAGATTGCCCTATTTGAGCCCATCCACGGCTCTTTCCCGCAGGCCAAGGGCAAAGGTATTGCCAACCCCATTGCCACTATCCTCTCCGCCGCTATGCTGCTGGAACACTTTGGCTTACAGGCCGAAGCCGACTGCGTGAAAGATGCGGTAGATAATGCACTGGAACGGGGCGTGCTGACCCCCGAGCTGACTGCTGGCGTGCCGTATACTACCGAGCAAGTAGGCAGCTTCATTGCCTATGGCGTTCTTGATTTGCAGGATTGTCAGCTACACCGAAGCAATATTGAAGTCGGCCTGAGCACGATTATCTAAAGACGAAAAGGAGCAGATACAAAAAGGCGGTCATGCAGAGGCGGAGCCGAAGCATCTCGCCCGCGCCGTTAGATTAGTAATTCTTGTAAACACGCAAGATGCTTCGGCTCCGCCTCTGCATGACGTGCTAGTTAGGTTGAAACGTAAAAAGTCCCCCAGCATACTCCCGTAGTATGCTGGGGGACTTTTTTAATTCAGATGCTCAGTAGTTTAGGCAAACATGCCCACGGCATTCTTGCTCGGCAGAGAAGTTTTACCAGTCAAAAACATGTCAACGCGGCGCGCTGCTTCGCGGCCTTCCGAAATGGCCCACACCACCAATGACTGCCCACGGCGCATGTCGCCGGCCACAAATACGTTGGGTAGATTGGTTTGATAGGTGCCTTCCAAGGCGCACACATTGCCGCGGTCGTCCAAGGCCACGCCGAGCTGTTCCAGCAGGCCTTCATACTGCGGGGACGCAAATCCTAAGGCCAGCAATACCATGTCGCAAGGGATTTCACGCTCCGAGCCTTCTATTTCCTGAAAGGCGATGCGACGGCCGAGGACATCGGTTTCCCAGGTTACATCGGTAACGAGTACGGCTCGTAATTGTCCTTGCTCATTACCCAGAAACGCCTTCGTGTGTACGCCCCAATAACGGTGGCAGCCTTCCTCGTGGGAGGTGCTGGTGCGGAAAATAGTGGGGTAACTAGGCCAGGGCGTGTGCGCGGGTCGGTCGGTGGAGGGCTCGTGCATGAGAGCAAATTGCGTAACGGAACTGGCTTGCTGCCGGTTAGCTGTGCCCACACAGTCGGAGCCGGTATCGCCACTGCCAATCACAATTACCCGACGGTCGGTGGCCAAAATAGGCTCAGTTGTGATGGGCAACTCACTCACCCGACGGTTGTGCTGGGTCAGGTAATCCATGGCGAAATGAATCCCGGCTAAGTCTCGACCCGGAATGGGCAAGTCGCGAGGCACGAGGGCGCCGCCAGCTAGCACTACGGCATCGAACGTGCGGATAAGCTCAGCGGCGTGCAGGTCTTTGCCGATCTCGGTGTTGCAGCGAAACACAATGCCATCTTCCTCCAGCAGTTGAATGCGGCGGTCAATCACCCATTTGTCCAGCTTAAAATCGGGGATTCCGTAGCGTAAAAGCCCCCCAGGCCGGTCGTCGCGCTCAAATACGGTTACGGAGTGACCCACTTTAGCTAATTGCGCGGCCGCTGCCAGGCCCGCCGGACCCGAGCCAACCACTGCTACCGTCTTGCCTGACTTCAAAATGGGCGAAGTTGGCCGCACGTAGCCCTTGCTAAAAGCAATTTCAATGATGTGCTTCTCAATTTCCTCGATGGCAACCGGCTCACGGTTAATACTTAACACACATGCCGATTCGCAGGGAGCCGGGCAAATGCGGCCCGTGAACTCGGGGAAGTTATTGGTCGAAGACAGAATCTGATACGCTTGCTCCCAATCGTGCTGGTGCACCGCGTCGTTGAACTCGGGAATGATATTGCCTAATGGACAGCCCGCGTGGCAAAACGGAATGCCGCAGTCCATACATCGAGCCGCCTGATGATTCAGTTGCTCATCAGAATACATCCCGACGAATTCCTGATTATGCGCTACCCGTTCCTGGGGCGCGGCCTTGGGGGGCAATTCCCGCTCAAATTCCTTGAATCCTGTGATGTGCGCCATCGGAAGAGAGTTATGTAAAGACGCAATACTTCGCGTCTCATCGTTGAACGACTGGTTTTGAGCAGTGAATTAACTTTGCCCGTCATGCCGAGCGGAAGCGAAGCATCTCGCGTGTTTACCAGGATTACTAATCAGACATCAGCAGGCGAGATGCTTCGCTTCCGCTCGGCATGACAGTTATTTTGGCAACCTCAGCAACGCGCAAGAAGACGCGAAGTATCGCGTCTCTACACCGTGGCGTATTGTGCCTTTTGCAATACCTTTTTGTATTCGGAAGGAAATACCTTTACAAACTTGCCCGCTTCTTCCGCCCAACTATCCAGCAGATGGGCCGCAAGCTGACTTTGGGTGAGCTGCACGTGCTTGCGCAACAGTGCCCGAATCTGGTCTTCATCGTCCGAATCAAGTGGGTCCAGCTCTACCATTTCGGTGTTGCAGTTTTCGGGGAAGCTGCCGTCGGGGTCGTAGATCCAGGCCAGGCCGCCGCTCATGCCGGCGGCGAAGTTGCGGCCGGTTTTGCCCAGAATAAGAGCGCGGCCGCCCGTCATATACTCGCAGCCGTGGTCACCCACGCCTTCCACTACCGCCGTGGCACCGGAATTTCGCACCGCAAACCGCTCCCCAGCCTGGCCCCGCACAAACAGTTCGCCGGAAGTCGCGCCGTATAAGGCTACGTTGCCGATGATGATGTTTTGCTCGGGCACAAATTGGCTGTTGGGCGAAGGGAAGATGACCAGCTGAGCCCCCGAAAGGCCTTTGCCGACGTAGTCGTTGGCTTCGCCCTCGAGGGTAAGCGACAAGCCTTTGACGCTGAATGCGCCGAAACTCTGCCCCGCCGAGCCGCTAAACCGGAAATTGATAGTGTTGTGCGGCAGTCCCGCCGCGTGGTAGCGCTTGGTTATCTCGTTGGAAAGCAGCGTGCCGATGGTACGGTCGATGTTGCGCACTTTGAAGGAAGCAAAAACTGGAACGCCTTCAGTTAGCGCAGGTTGTGCATGCTGGAGAAGCTGCCAGTCGAGAATCTCATCCAGGCCGTGATCCTGGGTTTCACTGTTGTACAATGTGCCTCCCGAGGGGTTGGCGGCTGGGTGAAGCAACCCACTGAGATCCAGGGTGCGGGCCTTCCAGTGTGTTATTTCGCGCACCTTCAAGAATTGGGTCCGGCCCACCATCTCATTCACGGTCCGGAAGCCCAGCTCCGCCATTATTTCGCGCAGCTCTTCAGCCAGAAAGCGGAACAGGTTCACAATGTGCTCCGGCTGGCCCGTGAACAGCTTGCGCAGCTCGGGGTCCTGGGTAGCTACGCCCACCGGGCAGGTATTGAGGTGGCATTTGCGCATCATCACGCAGCCGCCCGCAATGAGCGCGGCCGTGGCGATGCCCCATTCTTCGGCCCCGAGCAGGGCAGCAATGGCTAGGTCGCGGCCGGTTTTGAGCTGGCCATCGGCTTGCAGCACCACGCGACTGCGGAGCTGGTTGCGCAGCAGAGTTTGGTGCGCTTCCGCCAAGCCTAATTCCCAAGGCAAGCCGGCGTGTTTAATCGAGCTCATGGGCGAAGCACCTGTTCCTCCATCGTAGCCAGCAATGAGAATCACATCGGCATGAGCTTTGGCGACACCCGCCGCAATGGTGCCGACGCCCGCCTTGCTCACCAGCTTCACGTTGATGCGGGCGGCGCGATTGGCATTTTTCAGGTCGAAAATCAGCTGGGCTAAATCTTCGATGGAGTAGATGTCGTGGTGGGGCGGGGGCGAAATGAGGCCTACGCCGGGCGTGGCGTGACGCACCCGTGCTATCCATTCATCTACTTTATGACCAGGGAGTTGACCACCTTCGCCAGGTTTTGCCCCCTGGGCCATTTTAATTTGCAGCTCATCGGCGTTTGTAAGATAATGAGCCGTGACACCGAAGCGGGCCGAGGCAATTTGCTTGATGCCGGAACGCATGGAGTCGCCGTTGGGCAAGGCCTCGTAGCGCATCGGATCTTCGCCGCCCTCGCCCGTGTTGCTCTTAGCCCCGATGCGGTTCATAGCAATGGCCAGCGTGCTGTGCGCTTCGTGCGAGATGGAGCCAAATGACATCGCCCCCGTCGCAAAGCGACGCAGGATGCCCTCAACGGGCTCAACTTCATCGAGGGAAATAGGCTCGCGGTGGTGGGCAAAATCCAGCAGACCCCGGATGCTGAACAGCCGATCGGTTTGCTCATTGAGCAGACGGGCATAGCGCTGGTAGGTCGCGTAATTGTTGGTGCGGGTGGCGTGCTGAAGCAAGTGTACCGTTTCGGGGTTGAACATGTGCGCCTCACCCCGGCGGCGCCACTGATACACGCCCCCGTCGGGCAGAAGCTGTTGTTCTTCGGGGGTAGTACTTTTGAAGCCCTGAAAGTGCTTATACAGCGTCTCACGGGCTATTTCATCGAAGCCCAGTCCGCCAATGCGCGTGACAGCGCCGGTGAAACAGTGGTCAACGACTTCCTGGTTGAGGCCCAGAATCTCAAATACCTGTGCGCCGTGATACGATTGCAACGTCGAGATTCCCATTTTAGAGAAAATCTTGAGCAAACCATCACACACGGCCTTTACATAGTTTTTGACCAGCTGCGGATGCGCTTCCGGCGAGTCAAATTGCCCCCCGGCCTGCATGGTTTGGATGGTGGACAGGGCCAAGTACGGATTGATGGCCGTGGCGCCAAACGCCAGCAGACAGGCGAAGTGGTGCACCTCCCACACGTCGCCGGCTTCTACCACCAGACCCACCGAACCACGATAGCCCTTGCGAATCAGGTGGTGATGCACCGCCGACACCGCCAGCAAGGACGGTATGGGCGCGTGCTCCGAATCCAGGGCGCGGTCGGAGAGGATGAGCACCTCAAACCCGTCGCTCACCGCGTCCTCGGCGTAGCGACACAGCCGATCGACGCCATTCTGCAAGGAGCCGGGCTTGCCATCGGCCTTGAAGTAGCTCATCAAAGTTTTGGCGTGAAACAGGCCCGTATCGATGCTGCGCAGCTTTTCCAGCTCGTGGTTGGTCAGGATGGGCTGGTGCAGGGCCACGCAGTGGCAGTGCATTTTGTCCTCATCGAGGATGTTGCCGTTGTTGCCGATAAAGGTCGCCAGACTCATCACCAGCCGCTCCCGAATTGGGTCGATGGGCGGGTTGGTAACCTGGGCAAAAAACTGTTTGAAGTAGCTGGATAGGTGCTGGGGCTGGTCGGAGAGTACGGCCAGCGGCACATCCACACCCATCGAGCCTATGGGCTCTTTGCCCTCCACGGCCATGGGTGTGATGATGCTGTCAATATCCTCGCGGGTGTAGCCAAATACTTGATGGTACTTGAACACCGACTCGGCCGACAGATCGGTGAACATCTGGCGCGGCTCGGGCAGCTCTTCCAGCCGAATCTGATACTCGTTCAGCCACTGCTCGTACGGCTGCTGGCTGGCGGCCTGGGCTTTCAGCTCCTCATCGGTGATAATTTGCCCCCCAACGGTATCCACGAGCAGCATTTTTCCGGGCTGCAAGCGGCCTTTCTGTACAATCTTGGAATCGGGAATAGGTAGCACGCCGGCCTCCGAGGCTACCAGCACGCGCCCGTCGTTGGTGACCACATAGCGCAGGGGCCGCAAACCATTGCGGTCCAGCATGGCCCCGATCATCTTGCCATCGGTAAAAAGCAAGGCTGCCGGACCGTCCCAAGGTCCCATAAACGTGGCGTGGAACTCGTAAAACGCCTTTTTTAGCGGGTCCATTTGGGTGTTGCCGTCCCAAGCTTCGGGCACCAGCATCATCATCACATGGGGCAAAGAGCGGCCCGAGTGGAGCAGAATCTCGGCAATGTTGTCGAGGCACGCCGAGTCCGACTGATTGTTGTCGATGACGGGCAGCAGCATGTCCATTTCCTCCGCCGAAAAATAGGGCGAGACGTAGGAGCGGAGTCCGGCAAAAAACCAGTTCAGATTGCCTCGGAGCGTGTTGATTTCGCCATTATGGGCCAGCAAGCGAAACGGCTGCGCCAGCTTCCACGAAGGAAGGGTATTCGTAGAAAAGCGCGAATGCACCAGCCCAAACCCCGACGTAACCCGCTGATCAGAAAGGTCGGGGAAGTAGTGGCGCACCTGATAAGTCGTGAGCTGGCCTTTGTACACGATAACCCGGCAGGAAAGCGAGGCGAAGTAGAAGTCATTCTCCGCCTCCGGCACCGATTCCATAACCGTTTTCGTAATCAGCCGCCGCAGCACAAATAGCTTACGCTCAAAGTCTTCGCTGTTCGTGATGGCTGTTGGCCGCGCCACGAAAACCTGCTCCATCACGGGCTCCGCCGCCAAGGCCGTTTGGCCGATACCAGTCGGATTCACCGGCACCGGCCGATAGCCCAGTAGCTGCAAGCCCAGTTTTTCGGTTGCTGCGTTAATAATAGAGCGGCAGGATTCGCGCTGGGGTGCTTTTTTAGGCAAAAACACCATGCCCACCCCGTAGCAGCCCGGCTCGGGCAGCCGGATATTCAGGGCTGTACATTCTTCCAGAAAAAACCAGTGCGGCACCTGTAACATCAGGCCTGCCCCATCGCCCGACTCAGCGTCGCAACCGCAGGCGCCGCGGTGCTCCATGTTCTCGAGCATGGTCAGCGCATCCGCAATCGTTTGGTGCGACTTATGGCCTTTCAGCGACGTTATAAAACCGGTGCCACAGGCATCATGCTCAAATTCAGGGCGATATAAGCCTGGCGAGTCAGTAGATTTCATCACTGTAAGTAGGGCGTTAAGGTTCTATCGTGCTGCTCGTTGGGCGGTAGCACGCTGGAATTTGAAAGGCAGTAGTAGGAGGGAGGCGCGTGATGAAGGAGGAGGGCGTTGACCCTCACTTCCTTTATGTACGCTTCACTAATTGTTTACCACAGGCGGGTGTCGCTGACGCCGGGCGGCAGCGGCCGCAACTCGGTTAAGCCCAAAATGCACCAGCCACTCTGTAAGCCAAAAGCGCCGCCTTGCAGCACGTAGCTGATCCAGCGGGCCGTGGAGCGGCCACTGTAGGTTTCGCTTTCTGGTTCGTATTCACACAACTGCACGGCGTCGCCCACTTGATAGTTGCGGTCGTTCTCACGCACGTCAAACGTTTTGGCCCCCGACAATGTAGCTTCAAAGCAGGCGGGCCAGATTTTTAGCTCGTGGGTGCGGGTATGGGACAGGGAAGTTGGGTGATCTAGGGTTGCTATATGGGTAATCATGGTGATTGTCGTTTGAAGTGGATGTGGAGCCGTGCAGACAAGCATAGCCCATCACGCAGACGTGGGGTCACGAACCTGCACGCAGTTCGTCTTTTTTTAGAAAATGCAAGTGCCCACACTTGTGCCCCGACTTATACTTCAGGCTTGAGTAAATGCCTGTAAGTCAAGGTTAAAAAACGGTTGCCTTATGAATGGAAGGCTGAAAAAGAAAAAGATTGTACAGTTACCCAGCACCGTGGCAAAAGGCTGAACCTTTCTGGTAGGCTGGTTCGCCTGCTCCCTGTCGCAGGCGAAATATTGAGCAGGCCGGGTGGGATGACGGCAGCAGCTCCAGGGCGTACGTTGGCTGAATATAAGAAATAAATGCCTTAAAACTTCTATTCTCTTACTTCAGTACTGTTTTAATAAAGTGATGGATGAAAAACTAAATGCCAACAACACAGGCAACTAGCAAAGCGTGCCATCAATTGCTAAATACGCAGTCGAAAACAAAAAGTAAGGCCCAGGGGGGCAAAATGAACGCCACGGCCAAATACTTGACCGTGGCGTTCATTTTGCCCCCCTGGGCTATTTGCTTACTATAAGCTTGTGTGAGCAGTTACGTCGCATCGGAGCCGCTGCGCGCGGGCTGCTTAGGGTCGCTATTTGGGCGTAGAGCGCTTATAGAGTTGAAAACCGCCTTCCAGCACTAGCTGTTGCAATTTGCGCGTCATAAAGGCCGACTCGCCGGGCGCGGGAAAGGATTCCTTATAAGGGGAGAGGCCCCACTCATACCGAACATTCAAATCGACGCGGCCCAGCGTAACGCCTGCTCCGGCCTGCACAGAAGCCTGCCACCGCTTGGGGTTTGCATCCAAGGCGCTCATCACGGCCTGCACCTCCGGATCTGGGGAAGTAAAATTTCGTGAATTATAGAGATAGTAACCGATGCTAGGGCCCGCAAACAGGCGCAGCGGACCAGATTGATAGCCCCCTAACAGTCGGGCATCAAGGCGCCGGATGCGGCTATTGGAATAAGGAAAGGAAGTGGTGGCGTTTGATAGTAAAACCGGAGTTTCCAGGGTCGACATATACCCCAACTCAGGTTGTACATACCAGCCCGTCTGCCCAATCTTCCAGCGACCAAACAACGTGATGCTGTTGCCCGTCTCGTCGTTGGATTGATCAGCAAACGGATCAATCAGAACGGAATTATACCGAAAGGCGTAGCGATCTGCCTTTAGGCGTGCAACATTAAACCCTGCGCTAATGCCAGCAGCTTGTAGCTGTTGCGCGTAAGCAGGAGTTGCAAAACAATGCAAGCCTAGCGCTGCAATGCTGCTGAATGCAATTCTTTTCATTTGAAAGTGGGTAAGAATAGACATAAAAAACGATGATAGGGAAGATTAGCATTGAAAAAAGCCCCCCAGACGCACACTTGAGCAAATACTCTAGCGGTAGCACACGGGGGAGCTTACAAGGTTATGTGATGGTTGCACACGAACAACAAAAAACGTTGTTGCCTAATACACTGCTTGAGCGGCACAAAAAAAGCCCATTCGATTATCGAATGGGCTTTTTTATATGGAGCAAATAAGAACTATTTGCCCAGCTTAGCTTTCAGATTTTCGTCCAAGGCTTCCAAAAACTCCTCAGTATAGAGATAGTCTCTGCCGTGCTCAACCTTGTTGCCGTGAATGCAAACAGCCAAGTCCTTGGTCATTTTACCGCTTTCCACCGTTTCAATACAAACAGCTTCCAGCGCTTTGCAGAAGTCGATCAACTCCTGATTGCTATCCAGGATTCCGCGGAATTCCAGCCCGCGAGTCCAGGCAAAAATGGAAGCAATTGGGTTCGTAGACGTTGGCTTGCCCGCCTGGTGGTCGCGGTAGTGGCGAGTTACGGTGCCGTGCGCGGCTTCGGCCTCCATTACGGTGCCATCTGGGGTCACTAGCGTAGAAGTCATCAGGCCCAATGATCCAAAACCTTGCGCTACGGTGTCGCTTTGCACGTCGCCATCGTAGTTTTTGCAGGCCCACACAAAGTTGCCGTTCCATTTCAGAGCGGAGGCTACCATGTCATCAATCAGGCGATGCTCATAGGTAATGCCGGCGGCCGTGAACTTGGCGCTGTAATCCTGCTCGTAAATCTCCTGGAAAATGTCCTTGAAACGACCGTCGTATTTCTTCAGGATGGTGTTTTTGGTCGATAAGTACAAGGGCCAGCCTTTCATCAGGGCTTGGTTGAAGCAAGCGTGAGCAAACCCCCGGATTGACTCATCCGTGTTGTACATGGCCAGCGCAACCCCGTCGCTCTTGAAGTTGAATACTTCGAAAGACTGCGTTTCGCCTCCGTCTTCTGGGGTGAAAGTGATGGTAAGCTTACCTTTTCCTTTGGTCACGAAATCAGTAGCCCGGTACTGGTCGCCGAAAGCATGACGGCCGATACAGATAGGAGCCGTCCAGTTAGGAACCAAGCGTGGCACGTTGCTCATCACAATGGGCTCGCGGAAAACAGTGCCGTCCAGGATGTTACGGATAGTGCCATTCGGCGACTTCCACATCTGCTTCAGGTTAAACTCTTTTACTCGCTCCTCATCCGGCGTGATGGTGGCACACTTGATACCTACTCCATACTGCCGGATGGCATTGGCGGCGTCGATGGTAACTTGGTCACCAGTGGCATCGCGGTACTCGATTCCCAGGTCGTAATACTTGATGTCGAGGTCGAGATAAGGCGTGATCAACTTGTCCTTAATGAACTTCCAGATGATGCGCGTCATTTCGTCGCCATCAAGCTCCACTACCGGGTTAGCTACTTTGATTTTTGTCATTTCCTCAGGGAAAGATGGTTGATATTTTTCCGCTTAATGTGTAGCCCGAAGATACGGGCCCAATCTTATCTTGTTCAAAGGTCCCCGACAAAATCAATGAATGTGAGAAGGAGTGTCTCATTCAGTATTACTTAGCTCCGCAGCAATAACCCTCTCACTAGCAGAAGTCGGCGTAAAAAAGCCCCCCAGCGGTTGTCGTAGAACAACTGGCGGTGATTTCAACAAAGACTCAGCATATAAATCTAAAGCGCTGCTAACACCAGAGCCGGGTGGTCGATATGGCTAGAATACGTTCTCACAGCGCATATAACTCCTTAAATAGAGCGCGGTGTAGTTTTGAAGCTGCTAGGTAGGTAACCAATTCAAACCTTCACGAAAGCTCATTAGAGCCTAATTGCTAAGAGAAAAGCCCCCCGCTTGAGGGGAAAAATCGATATCACTTGATTTTATTGATATATCAATTATATTTGTATCAAGCAAAATGTATATGATTGTTGACACCCCCACCCAAACTGTCCTTTATACCCTTGAGCAGGCGATAAAGGCATATCGCAAGCTGTGCCAGCAGAACATTGATCAAGTCATGGATAAGCTCACTGTGGACCAAGCTCTGATCTTGATTGTGCTAAACAAATACCCTGCTCTAAGCCAGCAGCAGATTGCTGATTTGGTTTTCAAAGACAAGGCATCGCTGACTCGCATCATTGAGTTGTTGGTTCAAAAGGGCTTACTCACGAGGGAAATTCACAATACCGACCGTCGGAAATTTGAGCTGCACCTTACGGCTCAAGGTCAGCATACTCTGGCTCAATTAACCGATACCATTCAGCTCAACCAACGAACGGCGCTGGCGGGCCTGACCGAAGAAGAACTCGCCCAGTTCCACACGACGCTGCAGAAAATCATTGCCAACTGCACTACCCCGGCCTGATGCGCTTAGCCATTCTTGTATTGCTGTTTTGCCTAGGCGCCATCAGCACCAGCGTGGGACAACTGCCTGTGCGGCAACAGTTAACGGCCTATATGCAAGCGCAACACGATGTAAACCGCTTTGCGGGAGTTGTGCTAATTACGCGCCACGATTCGGTGCTGCTGCACCAAGCTTATGGGCTGGCCGATGCGGAATGGGCCGTGCCCAATACCTTAGATACTAAGTTTGCCCTTGCCTCCATCACCAAGCACATCACTGCGCTGGCAATTCTACAGCTTGCCGAATGCGGTCAACTCCAGCTTACGGATAAGCTCAGTTCGTTTCTGCCGGGCTTCCCGAATGGCGACGTCATTTCCTTGCACCAGCTGCTGACCCACACGGCCGGTCTAGCCCTTGATTTTGAGGAGCTATACCTGAATCACACGGCCGTTGCAAAAGACTCCGCTCTGGCGTTTATCAAAAAGCAGCCTGTTCAATTTGCCCCCGGTACCCAAGTAGGCTACAGCAATGTCGGGTACTTTTTACTGGGTCAGATCATTGAGAAAGCTTCGGGCAAATCGTATGGTGCGTATTTGCAAAAAAACATCTTCGATGTGGCTGGTATGACGAACACCGGTCTTCATAGCAACACCGCACTCGTACCCGGCCTCGCCCGCTCGTACTACCGGGAAGGCGATGCATTCTTCAAGAACCCTTATATCAATTGGGACCTGAATGTGGGACACGATGGGCTGTACTCCACAGCCAGTGATCTGGCCAAGCTAGACAGGGCATTACGAGGTACAGCGCTGCTTTCGGATGCCTCCAAGACGCTTATGGCCACTCAGCACAACAAGCGGTTTCCGGGCAATGGATTTTTGGACCATTACGGCTATGGTGTGTTTATCAACCCTTATTACAACCATGGCCACGACCTGCTAACCCACAGTGGGGGCTATTTCGGGGCCATGACCACCCTGGACCGCTACCCTCAAGATGAGATTTTTGTCACGGTATTGTCGAACAATCAGGCCGAATCGCATTGGATCAGCTATGGGCTGGCTGGCATCCTATTCGGCAAAGCCGTGGAAGTGCCATATGTTCATCGTCCCGTGGCCGTCGCGCCGAGCAAGTTGCCCAATTACGCAGGGCACTACGAGGAAATCTACATTCTCTACACCAACGGCCAACTCTATCTTCAGAATCAGGAGACGCCCTTAGTGCCTGAATCCCCCCAAAAGTTTTTTAACCGAAACAATCCTGACCGTACGGTCGAATTCCTTACCACTAAAGCAGGCCGCGTATATGCCCTGACTTTGACGAAAGGAGGCGTAAAAGACCCACCCCGGAAAAAAAGTAGTTCTGCCAGACGTTAGCAATACCAGCTGCATATCGGGTGGTCAAATCCTTCATCCTCGCAGCATTGGCATTGCGGGCATCTCACCCATCCCGGTTACTGTTACGTGAGCAGCATTTCCAATTGAATATCACTGCGCTCGTAGGGCGAGGGCGGACCCGATGTAACCCGTCGAAAACCCAACTGGTGATACAGGTGAAGGGCTGGGGCCAGCTTGGTATTACTTTCCAGATATAGCCGCCGAGCACCCAAAGACCGGGACTTGGCAATGGCCGCCTCAGCTAGCAGCCGCCCGATACCGCGTCCTTGCATACGGGCGGTAACGGCCATCTTACCTAGCTCATAGCTCGTCTCGTCCATTCTCAGCAGGGCACACGTACCCACTATCCGTCCGGCGTAGGCAGCCAACAGAATATGCCCCCCACGCTGGAGTACATACTCGTCAGGGTGGTCCAATACACGTAGGTCCGCCTCTTCAACTCGGAAGTAATGCTCAATCCATTCCTTATTCAGGCGCTTAAAGTCCGCCTGGTACCGCGGTTCGTAAGTCAGCAGTTGCACCTGGGGTTCGCCTGTTTGTTCCGGAGATTCCATGGCCAAAAGGTACATAGTAAGGAGTTGTTATTTAGCATCTATCTGCGTTTTCCAACTGCCCACGAGCCTTACCAATGTCCTCTTTACTTCCTCTTGCAGGTAAATTATGTGTGTCAATAGTGTAGGAGTAATTCTCCAAGCAACTCCTTGGGGAAGAACCTGACGAAACCAGTCCGCCGTCCAGTAACAGATTTAGCCGGCGTTGGTACGCAGGGAAAAGCCTAATTAAGCTGGTCTAAAGGCAATACTAGTTAGCGAAGCACTAGGGTGTAAGCCTTGGTCTCGAAGAGTATCCAGCATCCCAAGGCCATAAGGAAGAAGGGGAGGACGAGGTGGCCGTAACAGGCTAGCACCTTAGAAAGACCCGGATGCTGCACTAGATAATAGCTTACTATGCACCACACGCCCACCATCGCAGCGAACACGCCGCAGTATAAGCCTACGGTCACCACAGGCAGCGTAGCGAACAAGGGTACGTAAACGCTGACGTTATCGGCCCCGTTAGCAATGGTTATTGCCGACACTTGCAGCACACTGGAGCCGGTGCTCACCTCCTGCTGGGTCGTTTCCGGTACCGAAGCGCTTTGCAGGCGCCAGGCCGCACGCAGCCCGATAAAAATGGGTACTAACCCTAACAAGCCAATCCACTGCTGATTCACGAATGTACCTAGCACCAAGCCCACCAGGCTAACCCCAACCAGAAACGCAACGCCTAAGAACTGACCGACCACCACCGAGCGGACTGGATAGCGTGGGTTGCTGAAAAACAGGCTCAGCAAAAGCAAATCATCGACGTTAGTGACGGCAAATGTTACTAGGGCCAGGCCAAGGTGGCCCATGAATCCGTCCATTGGGTAGCGTATCGAAATGAAAATAGCAACAACGGGGCAAGGTATGTACGCAATTGCCCAAGTACGTACTCCAGTTCAACGGACGGGACATCTTAGCTGTGTAGGTGAGGCAGCATTCGCCAAGAAGCCATACACAGTTGCTTGGTCTTAGTCGCATTGCTTCCTTGTTATCACTGGCTGGCTCTTGAATGATGAGCTTTTTATCGCAAGTGATGGACGGGCAAAGACATCTTGGTTAACTATTAAACCTTGTGCTAAGAAGAAAAAGCTCTAAGTATAAGTGAAGGATTTTAAAACCATCCTTCTAAAAAAGATATAAAAAAAGCCCTCTCTGATATCAGGGAGGGCTTTTTAAAACGAGTGGTTAGTAGTCCGTAGGGGAATCGATGTAAAAAATGAACAAAATAAACCGCGTTTGCAACCAGTGAGGGCATATTGAAAAAGCGGGTTTTACAAAATATAGAGGGTGTTACACAACGGATACAATTGAACAATATGGGTTTTTAAGCGATATTTTGGGGTTCAGATATTTTTGTGTAACTTTGTGAAACCATCACAAAGCGGATGGTTTTGTCAAACCTAGACGACGCGAAGACCATGCCCGCCAAGAAACCCGAATCAAACGTTCTCAAAGCTGCCAACGGGGCGACGATTACGCCGCAGCTACACAGCTACCTCAGCAAGAAGGACGGGGGGCATCACGTTTTGCTTCGGGTTACCCTGAACAAGAAGCACACCTACCTTGACACCGGCATCTACGTCATGCCGAACCAGTTTGACACCACGGCGAAGGGACTCAAGAAAGCAGACCTGCAACTTGAGTTGCGGCGGCTACTGGTTGAAGCGTTGAAGACGGTGGAAATATCGCGGGAAGACAATATCAAAGACGAGTGGAACCGGTTCAAGGCGGGGGAGAAGTCGCACGAATGGCTTGACGTAGTTACTACCTTGATGGAAGAAGACAGCTTACGCAAGTTGATTGTGAAGCGTGGCGAATTGGAAGCACAACTTGCCGAGGTCAACAGCCTTATCAAGCAACTCGCTGAACATACCGGCACCGACGTAGTGAAGGCTTCACCGTCTGCACAAGACGTGACCGAATACGAAGCGGCTAAGAAGCTATTCCTTGCCAGCTTGGTCGGTCGTAGCAAGCGGGACCAAGATGCCTTTGTCAGCTTCTTCACCGTCTTGGACGAATGTGCGAAGGCGAAGAAGTTCAAACTGTCGCTGGACGTGTTCGATATGGAGTTTTACGCCGCCTACGCGAAGTACATCCTTGATGACCGCGACAACTTCAACAACACGTTCGGTGCCCACGTCAAAAAGCTAAAATCATTCCTCAAGTACGCCGAAAGCAAAGGGTTTAAAGTGAACTCTGGATACAAAGACCGGGAATTTAAAATCCTAGAAGAGACGAAGAAGGTCGTGTACTTGGACGCTGAGGAACTGGATATGCTGTGGAACCTCAAGGCTGTTTACCCTCAAAATGCCAACCACATCGACCTCTGTGTTTTTCAGAACTTGACCGGCTTGCGTGTTGGCGACTGTATGCAGAAGCATTGCGTGGTGACCGAAAAAGGGGAGAAGTTTCTCAGCAGCACGACGCAGAAAACCGAGGGCACTTACTGGATACCGTTGGCACTTGACGACCGGATTCTTGAAATCCTTGAAGCCCACGACATGAACATGAATATCCTGAGTGAAGCGGTGTACAATCGGGACATTAAGAACGTGTTGAAGAAGATGTACAAGCACTACGGCAAGGTTGACACCCTTATCGAGTACAAGCGGTACAAACTGAAACAAGAAGTGCCATGCGAAGCCCTGAAAAGTGACCTGATAACGTCACATAGTGCCCGTCGTGGTTTCATTTCCCGCAACATCAACAACGGTCACTTCAACGAGTCCGACCTGTTGTCGATGCTAGGCAGCAAGGACTATTCGCAACTCAAGAAATACATCAAGATTGAGTCCACCGCACTCGCAGCTAAGGCAGCAAGTAGCAAAAAAAAGGCTGTCATCTAATGCAATCACATCATGTGGACAATTACTGTTTGTTTTCCGCTTTCGCCTGACGGTGAGTACCTTTCATAGACCGACATGCCACCAAGGGAATTAGCCATCTTATAGCCCATGATGGCGTTAGTTATTGCAGATATCGCGTTCATAACTGAATGAATACATTCATAAGCATCTTTTTGAGAAACGTCCAGTTTACTGCGATGGATGATGCTGTTACGTACGATAATGCTTTTGTTCAGTAAGTTGTCGTATTCAGCAGTTTTTTTAAAATCGTATCTAATTGCATCAAGCACTAAGGTCTCTGCAATTTCGGTAATGCCTAAATGCTTTCGGTCCTTACTTTTTGGTGCATCTGTTTTAAACTTTCTTTTTATCTTTCCTTCATCTAGTCCTTTTAATTCATAAATTTCTTGCAATGTTGGGGTTAACCAAGATTCAAAAAGTATAAGTGAGTTAATTACAGCCATACGCCACTCTTGCAATACAATTTTATTCCAAGCTTCATGCCGTAGGACTGAGAATAAATCTATTTCCCCTGCATTTAAACAACTATTTCTTAACTCCTTATCAAGTTCTAACGGTATGGTTTTTGCAAATGGTATAGGCTGTTCCCACTGCCTTGCGATGTGAGTTAAGGAAACACTCCTGTCCTCGTGCAAGTCAATAAGTAAGAATTTGCCAACTGTATGGACCGTCACCGAAGGGATATATAATTTGTTGGCAATCAGCTTGTAATTCAACAAGAAGACGTTGAATGCTTCCATTCCAGCAAGAGTCATATCGTGCACTGGTCTATGGTCTGATGATATATCTATATTGAAAGTGTCCGACCCAAATTCAATCATGACGCAAGTGAAGCCAATACCCTTGCTTACACTACCCATAAATTCTTTATCCTTCAGTTCTCCCTCAATTCCATCGCTATTGACCTTAAGCAGCGTAATCCTGACCATGCCGTACTTGTCGGTGTTAACCAAGTACGGCGGTGGGGTGTCAAGCGGTGTTTGATTTGGGAAATTATGGGCAGGTGTTAAATCAATCGTCGTTGATTTAGCAATTTCTACTGCTGTCCTATTAAATTTCCTTTCACCTCTGTAATAACTCTGAATTAAGCCATTTCCAAAGTTGTCGTCAACCATGATGACAAAGGGTAAATCAAAAGTTAGTTTTCTCTGGATAATCTTGACTGCTGACGGTGCTTTACCACCTGACAAAGTATATTCTTCTAGGTTTGCTAACTCAAGATTCGTCATGTTGCGTTTTAATGTAATGAAGGGAAAGCAAGGTACCGGATTCCTGATTGTTTGATTCGTGGCGGGCTTCGCTTTGGAGTTTAACGCAGAAAGGGACCGACCATTACAGCCCGTCCCTCTCGTTCACATTTCACCGTACTGACGTGCCAACGCAAGTACAGTTCTTATATATCAAAAGCTGAAAAAGTTTATTTGAACTTGGGATTCAGCCCCAACGCGTTGAACTCGTTCAGGGCAATGGCTTTGATGTTGTCGTACTCGTCTTCGCGAACAATGACGCAATCGTGGACGGTCACAACCTCGGTGTAGCCGTTGTTAATGCAAGCCTGTACAATGTGAGAATACATTACCCCGCTTTCAAGCCGTTGTGCAATCAGGCAATTGTTAGCGTATTGCTTGCGTTCCCCCGCCTTGTTGACGGTGCATTCCATGTACAGCCCCTTCACCTCCTTGAATAGTTGGTAGACGGTCGGGAACTCCTGTTTGTACACCTTGTAGAAGTCATTCTTGACCTGTGCCATCCACGTCTTACGCGGGGTGTCAAGCATGGAATCTTTCAGGTCGTAATCCCCAAATAGAACGCCGTACGTCAAGCGTTTGGTGAAGTCTCGCTTTGCTTTCTCGTCCCCGTCGCACAGGGTGTCATGGTCGCGTTCATACGCGGCTTGCAAGTATTCGTAAACCTCGCCATCGCGGCACAGGTCTTTGAACTTGGTGAAGTTCGGGCAAGTCTCGTACTTGGCAAACACGGCTACCGCCTTGCCCGCGTCCGGCACGAATTGGGCTATCAAGGCACTCGTCACGCTACTCAGGAAGTAGGGTTGAGAGTTCACAATATCAATTTCCCGTACGGGCACCAGCGGGCTTGAAACGAAGCGTAAGCATCGCCGCAACACCTTCGGCATGTTGGTAATGACCGAATGTACCCGGTTACCGAATCGGTCAATGCCCACGCGTTTCAACGGGCAATGGTTGAAGTACGTGGCATAGGTTTCGGGCGGGTTGGGGTTACCCGCTAGCCGGTATTGGTCGGCTATGTACGCCAACGCTTCGGTGTCCGGCACCAACATCAACTGATGCGTTTGGTCAATGACGTGTTGCCGTGCGTTGTCGGTGCGTTCATGGGACAGGTTCGTGCTTTTAAGCCGGTTCAGCTTGCGTTGGAAGTAGCCGTTGACTTCTTCCTTCACGTACTTCAGCGGTGCCCGTACGTTCATCCGTTTGGGGTGGATTCGGTACGACTTGCAATAGTGGTAAGCGGTGGAATAGCTGCTGTTTTCCTGAATGTATTCTGCTTTTACCAACGAGGCAATCACGTCGGCGTAGCAGTCCCGGAAGATGCACCGCAATATGTCGGAATGTACCTGTTGGTATTCGTCGTGGGCGGCACCGAACTCAACGTACGGTTCGCACAGGATATGGAAGAGTAAGAAGAAGTTGACAGCGGCAATCTTGCCGTTGTAGTCGTCCATGACTTCGTGTTTTAAGTCGGATAGGTTGACCCGGTTCGGGTAGTACAGGGTGGTGTAGGGGAGTAGGGGTTTCTTACGTGGCACGTCATAGTTCTTATTTTTCTAGCTGCTGGATTTTCTCGGTTATCAGCACGTCCAACACCGTGCTTTGAGGTAGTTCTTGGTACTCGTTCCCCAATGCCTTGCACAGCCGCAACAACAGGGCTTTGGTATCGGGGCGTATGTTCACCGTGGTCCAGTGATAATCGTATTTCTTGGGTGTCGTGGTCATGGGCTTCAATATGTTTTCTTATTGTATCTTCTGGTAAGTACTAAGTTGTTGGTCAGTCCTTAACTATTTTACAAGTAACTGATAGTCAGTAAGAATTATTCAGCATGTTTCACTCGACAATGCTTGCTTGACGCTACCCGCTTGGGCGGTTCGCTGCCAGCATCGTCGCTAAGTGCGGGTGCTGCTGCTGTTGCCCAACTTGGTTAGGTACATTTTGGGAGACATATCAATGCCGTTCCCCTTACCCTTCTTCTATATTATGTCTCCCAAAATGTACCTTATCAATCAAAATATTAATAATCAATACATTGACTGATAAATCAACTTCATCCCATAGAAGTAGGCTTGTAGCGTCGCCCCCAAGGCGAAAGCGTAAAGCAAGCCGTGCTGAGGGGCAGCCATTTGCCAAGTCAGAATAAATAATAGCGGGCACCGGGAAAAACCTAAAAACCCGGTGCCCTTGCCCAACGCGGTGGTATACATAAGCTGACGAGGGAAGGACACCCCCCGACCACGTAAGGCAGCTATTATTCTTACCTCTGATTGCGGGCTTGCAGGAAGGTTTCGGTTTCCTGTTGGCGTTTGCGGGCGGCGGCTAGGGCAGCCTCGTCGCGGTCCCGGTTCAGTTCGCGGGCGGCGGCGGCTTTTTGGGCTAGCATCGCGTTCATTTTCGCCCGGTGGTCAGCATCGGCTAGCAGGTTGTACACCGCCAACTCGTTCCCGGTGCCGGTGCCGTTGTGCAGGGTCACCAGCTTGTTCAGGGTGCGGTGCAACTCGGCTACGGACTCAGAAGCCCCCCCGAAACGGTGCAGCGTGGCTTGCATCCCGGCAAGGGTTTCGGCGTACTGGTTCACTTGGTTCAGTACCTCGGCACGGTCGGCACTTGTCCAGTCGATAACGTAGCCATTCAAGTACTCGGCAACCTTCAACCCATGCCGAAACAAGGTGGGCAGCGTGGGCTTCTCTAAGGTATCGCCGTTACCAATGGCACCGTTGGCGACCGTTAGCGTCTCCTGCATTTCCTGCAAGGCGTGGGCGATTTCGGTAATGATTTCGTAGCCGGTCAGGTCAATCGTTTGGTTAATCAAGGCTTGCTTCGCCTCGTCGGTGCGTAGCATGTCGTACTGCATTTTCAGCCCCTTGTTCGCGGTCACCAGCTTGGTAAATAGTTGCGTCTTATAGGCGAAGTGCAGGGTGGTCGTATCGAGACTTAACGGCAAGGCGTTCGCGTCCAACAGCGTGGCATAGGCAGCGGCGGCGGCGGCAAATTCTGCGTAGCGGGGTAGTAGTTCGTCGTATCGTTTTTGGGTAATCATAAGGGGTTAATTATTTCTTTTTGGCTTTAGCGGCGGCGATTGCGGCGGCTACTCGTTGGCTAAATGTCATCGGTGTCGGTGGTTGGTTTTGTGGCACTCAGGTAGTGTTCCAACGCGGTTTTGATAACCTTGCTACGCGTGGTGTTGGCGGTGTCGCACAGGGCATCCAGTTCGCTTAGCAGCGTGGGCTTCATTCGCACCGTAATCGTTGCCGACGTGTTGCCGTAGCGTTTCTCTAGTCCCTCCAATAGCTTGTTTAAATCCATGGTTAATATGTTGTTGTTTATATACTTATCTATAATCAGTTTTCGCGTTTTGTCACACTAAAAGCACACACTTTCCCCAACTATTTTTCAATAATTTGCTTATTTTCCCTCTATTTCGTTGAAAGTAAAGTAATTGCCCCTTGGCAAGCCGTTCGGGTTGAAAAGCAGGGAGTGCCCACGACGTGACCTCGTCTATATATTGGCACGATAATATTTGGCACGATTTTATTTGCCTTATGCTTTTGAATCTGTGGCATAGACAGAAACAATCCACCCCAATAGCGAAGTCATCTAACGCCAACCACGACGAGAACCGAAGTCATCTACGGCTATCCACGGCACAAAAAAACCCGTCACTTGGTAGCAACGGGTTCGGCTTGATGATACGACGGGATTACTCGTCCACCTATACCAATTCGGCAAGTATTTCAAAAGTGTCCGTTTCGGGATTCATGACATACTCGGCTATGTCGCCCATCCAATGCGTGGCTTCTTCTTCCGAACCGAACTTAAAGGTCATGTCAAGTTTGGAACGAGAGGTAAAGAGTTTTACAGTGGTCTCCATCCCGTTTTGTGTGTCATGCAAGCCCACTGTGGGCACCATACCAACAACGTGGTCAATGTTTATCAAGATGGGCGGGGCTTGGTGGAAGAATCTGAGGAACGGCATTAGGTAGGGATTAGGTGAACGCTAAAGGTAGTGGGGTAACCCCCCAACACTCTACACCGTCGCGGCACCAACACCCAACAACGAACGGCACCCCGTCCATGTCTTTCCTTGTCCGACCGGCTTGCGTGGCGTGGTGAGGCTAAAAACCACTAAAAAGGGCAGCTAGGGTTTCGGTAAGCCTCAGCAACTACTCAGTTGTGGGAAGGGGAGTGTCTTCGGGGTGTCGCTAGGTTGAATGTGACTATTCAAGGCAGGCAAGCCCACGGTTTGACAAACCATGCCGACCTTTTGTAAAACCACTGCGAAACAAAAGGACACAAAAAAGCCCTTCCAGATACCTAGAAGGGCTTTTTTGGGGTTTGTCAGAGTTTGACAATTAGTAGTCCGTAGGGGAATCGAACCCCTGTTGGTAGAATGAAAATCTACTGTCCTAACCCCTAGACGAACGGACCAGATGATGTGCCTTACTCGTTTTTAGTGGTGCAAAGATAAGGCAAGGATAATTCAGCGCAATACGTAGGGCCAAAAAAAAAGCCCCCCAGCAGCAAATAGGCTGACTTTCAGGAAGAAATTCTTTTTGTAGGGGGCAAATATTAAGCTTTAAGCCCGTCGGGAGCGGCAAAAAACCGTAAGAAGAAAAGCAAAGTAGATGGCTTACTAGTTGATTTGGCTATATTCCCTTAGCCCTGTACCTTCGCTGCGCGTTTCCACCAGGGGCCCTCGTGGTCTTTTTAATTCCCAAACCCCAAACCTCTCATCATGGCTAAAATTAAAGTCGCTATCAACGGCTTCGGTCGCATTGGTCGCCTCACGTTCAAGTCTCTGCTCGGCCGCGACAACGTGGAAGTCGTAGCTATCAACGACCTGACTGATAATAAGACGCTGGCTCACCTACTTAAATATGACTCCGTACACGGCCGCTTCGATGGCACGGTGGAGTTTGATGATAACAGCCTGACTGTAAATGGTCAACGTATTCAAGCGCTGGCCGAGCGCGACCCTAAGCTATTGCCTTGGGGCGAGCTGGGCATTGACGTAGTACTAGAGTCTACGGGCCGCTTCGTGGACGAAGCTGGCGCTGGCCAACACCTTACTGCTGGCTGCAAAAAAGTCGTGATTTCGGCTCCTGCCACGGGCAACATTCCGACCGTAGTATTGGGCGTAAACGAAGACATCCTGACTGGCGACGAAACCATTCTGTCTAACGCCAGCTGCACAACCAACTGCCTAGCCCCCATGGCGAAGGTGTTGGATGAGGCATTCGGCATTGAGAAAGGCTACATCACCACGGTACACGCTTATACTTCCGACCAAAATCTGCAGGACGCACCGCACAAGGATCTGCGCCGCGCCCGCGCTGCAGCTTTGAGCATCATTCCGACCAGCACCGGTGCCGCTAAGGCCGTAGGTTTGGTGTTGCCCCAGCTAAAAGGCAAGCTTGATGGTATCGCCATGCGCGTGCCTGTGCCGGATGGCTCTACTACCGACCTGACTGTAATTCTGAAGCAGGAAGTAACGAAGGAGCAAATCAACGAGGCCGTACGCAAGGCTGCTGAAGGCCCCATGAAAGGCATCATCGAGTACTCCACCGATCCGTTGGTAAGCATCGACATCGTAGGCAATCCACATTCCTGCATCTTCGACTCGCAGCTGACGGCCGCTAACGGTACGCTAGTGAAAGTGGTAGGCTGGTACGATAACGAGTTTGGCTACAGCACGCGCACCGCTGATCTGATTCAGCAGCTGGGCCAGAAAATGGCAAAATAACTCTTGCTACGTTGCTTATTAACAGAAAAGCCTGCCCACTTTGGGTGGGCTTTTCTGTTAGGGATTTGAAGCGGCTGGGGGGCTTTTTCGGGTGTTTTGATCAGCATCAACACGCGGCATTTTACCTCCCGTCGCTTCTCTTACTCCGCTACTCAACCTTGCGCTTCGCGCCGCGTTTCTATCCATCTATGCCCGCCAAGCCGCGTATCTGTTTTATTCTAAATCCTGCTTCCGGCACTAACCGTGCGCAAGATGTGCCGGCCCTGATTGAGCAATACCTCGATCATTCTGCCGTCGACCACGCCTTACGCCTGACGGCTTATGCCGGGCACGCAGAAGAAATAGCCCGCACGGCCGCCGCTGAAGGGTTTCGTACAGTAGTAGCCGTGGGCGGCGATGGCACGGTAAACGAAGTGGGGCGCGGCTTACTTGGTACGAATGCCGCCATGGGAATTCTGCCGCGGGGCTCCGGCAACGGGCTTGCCCGGCATCTTGAGGTGCCCCTGGCTCTGCCAGCCGCAATCCGCCGGATGAGTAGGCCCGAGTTTCAGCGTATGGATGTGGGGCGCATTAATGGACGTCCGTTTTTTTGCACGGCTGGGCTGGGGTTTGATGCCCACGTGAGCAAGTGCTTCGCCACGGCTGGCACCCGTGGGCTGGCCACCTACGTGCGCGTGGCGTTGCGTGAATACCGAACATTTCAGCCGAAGCCTATTACGGTCACGCTCAACAACCGCACGCTGACCACCGATTGCTACGTGCTGGCTTTTGCCAATGCCGGGCAGTACGGCAACAACGCCTACATTGCCCCCCGCGCCGATATTCGCGACGGCCTGCTCGACGTGTGCCTGATTGATGCGCTACCGCTACGCCGGGCCGTGCGCGTGGCTATTGGCCTGGCCCTGGGCGATTTGCCCCAGTCGGGAGCAGCGGTATATCATACGTCGCGGCACGTATTGGTAGAGGCCGCCGCGCCCATGGGCTTTCATGTGGATGGTGACTACGCGGGCGAGTCCACTAGCTTTGAAATAGAATTGCTGCCTCTAGCTTTGGAAGTAGCCGTATAACCTAAAACTGATTTCTGCTTTACATTTCGCTATGAAAGCCGACAAAAACCGCCGTAGCCGCGAAGGCGTGGTGTACTCCACCAACTCCGACTTTTCCTATCAGCACGCCGATGAAGAATCGGTGGTAACACTGCCGCCCCAGCAGCAAAACCTGCGCGTGCACCTCGACCGCAAAAGCGGAGGCAAGCAAGTAACACTCATCACCGGCTTCGTGGGCCAGGATGCGGATCTGCAAACCTTAGCTAAACTGCTCAAAACCAAATGCGGAGTGGGCGGCAACGCCAAAGAAGGCGACATCCTTATCCAGGGCGATTTTCGCGATAAAGTGATGGGCGTGCTGCTGGATCAGGGCTACAAAGCGAAGAAGTCTGGTGGTTAGAATAGTAGCAATAGCGCAGCCACTTTATTCACCTCAATGGAATCTGTCAACCCCCGTGAATTAGCCGAAAGTGGGATTATAAACGCCGTTCAGTGGCTAAAGCTGGGTGTCGAAACCATTGGGGCGTTTATCATTGCCCTCGGCATACTAGTGGCGGCCTGGTTGCTGATAAAAGCCTTGATACAGCGCCGTACGGCCAATTTTACGGCTATTCGCCTGACGCTTGCTCGCTACCTGGCCTTAGTGCTGGAGTTTCAATTGGGCGCTGATATTCTCTCCACGGCAATTGCCCCTAGCTGGGAGCAAATTGGGTAGCTAGGAGCAATTGCCGTCATCCGAACGGGTCTCAACTACTTCTTAACCAAGGAAATGCAGCAGGAAGAGCGTCAGAGTGCCGAACAAGCCGTGACGGAGCGAGCACATCAAACTCATGGCACATAGCAAGCGCGGAAAAAAGGGCGGGGGCTTTTATTCGGTCATTTTCAATAAGTTTCTGGCCCGCTCCACATCCTCAGGCGTGTCGATGCCAATGGTTTCCAGCTCCGTTTCCGCGGTCAGAATGCGGAAGCTATTCTCCAGCCACCGCAGCTGCTCCAGGCTTTCGGCCTGCTCCAGCGAAGAGGGTGGCAGTTTCGTAATAGCGGCCAGCACATCGGGCCGGTAGGCATACAGCCCGATGTGGCGTAGATAGCGATGGTGTGCAAGCCACTGGGCTGGTTCGACTTGGCGCTGATAGGGCAGAGGGTGACGACTGAAATACAAAGCGTAGCCCTGGGAGTCAAGCACCACTTTGGGCAGATGCGGACTGAATAACTCGTCATCGCTGAGCACTGGTTTGACCAATGTAGCGAGCTGGGGGGCTTTTTCTCCATCAAAAAGCGCTACTAGCGCATTGATTTGAGCGGGATGTATAAAAGGCTCATCGCCCTGAATATTAATGATGCAGTCAGTTGCCACGCCGAGCTGCTGGTAAGCATCAAACACGCGGTCGGTGCCGCTTGGGTGATCGGGAGATGTGAGCACCGCTTCGCCCCCGAAGCCGTGCACGTGCTCCAGAATGCGCTCATCATCCGTAGCTACCATCACCTGGCTCAGATTAGAGAGCCGCGCCTGCTCCACTACTCGTTGAATCATGGATTTGCCCCCCAGATCAACCAATGGCTTCCCGGGTAAGCGAGTGGAGGCGTAGCGGGCGGGAATAATACCAAGGGCGTGGACCATAAAATGGAGTTTGCGAAAGCTGAATACAGGCTGGGGGGCATTTTGCAAAGAACAGCGAAAACCCCGAATTGCCCGTTGCTTATATGCAGAATGTAGCGTGGCAGGCCAATAAATGTCACCCGACCACGTTAGTTATAAGTGGCTTATGAGGCGTCGTTGAATCATTCAGAAATGGCCTTTTTGGGACTCAGCTGGGATTATTTTTTATCTTTCGGCGCTTTTAAATTTCCCCCCAAGCTGCCCCACCCTGATTTTGGGGCCACTCGTTTTTCGCGAACTGCTCGTATGACCCGTTTTCTGTTGCTGCTGCCTGCGTTTGTTTTCGCTGGTTTTGCCGCCACCGCCGCGCCCCGGCTCGCTCTCCCGCCCGATTCCATTGGGGTTGAATACCGCAATAATAAAATGTTTATCAAGCATCGTGTGGTGGCTGGGGAAACCCTTTATGGCCTCTCGCGGCGCTATTCGGTGCCCGTTGAGCAAATTGTGGAAACCAATTCTTCGCTCAAAGGCGCGCTCGTAACGGGTCAGGTAGTGTTGGTGCCCCGCACGCGGGTGGTGCTCACAACGCCTGCACCCACAAGCACCGCCGCTCGCCCATCAGCACCCGCCAACACAGTTGCCGCAGCCCGTTCTCTGCCCACCGATAGCAACGGAAACCGCGTGTACACGGTGCAAAAAGGACAGACGCTGTATGCAGTAGCCCGCCTCTTTCAGCTTTCTCCCGTTGATCTGGCGCGCTTTAATGACCTACCTGCTACCACTGGCGTTAAGGTCGGTCAGCGCCTGATTATAGTGCCGGCCGGCGCGAAAGCGCCCGCAACGGCAACGGCGTCGACTACTCCGTCCCCTGCACCCGTAGAAACGCCTGCTACTCCCGCGCCTACCTCAGCGCCAGTAACGCCGAAACCAGTCGTAACGGCTCCAATACCTGCTCGAACGGTTCCGGCCCCAACCAACACTAAAGACTCTGTTCGCACTCCGGCTCAGGAAGCGGAGGAGCGCGCGCCGGAGCGGGCCAGTGAAGTTGTGCGTCGCGTAACCGAAAGCGGGTTGGCCACCAAAATTGAAGGCACCGGCACCGATAAATACTTGGCTTTGCATAAAACGGCTGCTGTTGGTACCATCATGCAGGTGCGCAACATCATGAACGGGCAGTCTGTGTACGTGCGTGTCATTGGTCAATTGCCCGATACAGGCGAAAACAGCAACATTCTGGTGCGCCTGTCGCCCCGCGCCGTGCAGCGTCTTTCCACACCCGACAACCGCTTCCGGGTAGAAACTTCATACGTGCCGTAAGTAAGAAGCTGATAACTACGACCTAGGAGTCAGGAGTGGAAGCGAAAAGTAACGCCTCGCAACTCTTGACTCCTGGCTTTGTTTTATAGCTAACCACCTCCAAATCATTCAATTGAATCACGCGCAGCTCCGAGAGTTTCTCGACGACCATTACGACCGCTACAATCGGCCGGCCTTCATTACTAACGACCCAATTAGTATTCCGCACCGGTTTTCTCAGCGTCAGGATGTGGAAATAAGCGGGCTTTTTGCGGCTTTGCTAGCCTGGGGGCGCCGCCCAACCATCATCAGCAAGTGCCACGAGCTGATGCGTCGCATGGACGATGCGCCTTACCAGTTCATCACCCAACACTCCGATGAAGATTTGAAGAAGCTGCTGGGCTTCTGTCACCGTACCTTCTGCGACACCGACCTGCTGTATTTCGTGCATTGGCTGCGCTGGTATTACGCTGACCATGACACATTGGAAGATGCCTTTTTGCAGGGCAACACCCAGCGCGAGCGGCTCGAAAACTTTCATAACCTGTTTTTTAGCTTGCCCGATGCGCCCCAGCGCACCCGAAAACACGTGGCGACGCCGGACCGCGGCTCTGCCTGCAAACGAGTAAATATGTACCTGCGCTGGCTTGTGCGCTGCGACGACCGGGGCGTAGATTTCGGCCTCTGGACGCGCCTACCTATGACTGATCTGGTCTGCCCCTGTGATGTGCACGTAGAGCGCGTTTCCCGTCGCTTGGGTCTGCTTACGCGCCGCATTGTTGATTGGTCAGCAGCCGAAGAACTGACCGCTCACCTCCGTGATTTTGCCCCCCACGACCCTGTGAAGTACGATTTTGCTTTGTTTGGGCTGGGTGTTGAGGAGAAGTTATAGGTTTTAAACTCCGTTATGGGTGGGAATATAATACTCCGCCTTTCATCACCAGCTTTACCTGTCGCAACGCCGTTACATCGCGGGTGGGGTCGCCGGCTACGGCTACTAAATCGGCAAGCAAGCCGGGACGGACGCTGCCACGGTCGGCGAGATGAAAAATGCGGGCATTTCCGCTGGTAGCGGCGCGCAATACGTCAAGCGGCTGCATACCGTGATCCTGCACTAGCTGTTCCATTTCGCGCACATTGTCGCCGTGCGTGAATACGCCTACATCACCGCCTATCACCAAATCGACGCCGGCTTTGCGGGCGGCTTGCATACTGGTGCGTTTTTGCTGAACTCGCTCGGGTAGGGGCACAGTGCCTCTGCGCCAACCCTGATATTGGGAAATGGCGTCGCCGGCGGCCACGGTAGGGCAGAGAGCTACACCACGCTGCTTCATTAGCTTGAATATTTCCGGCGTGCCATTGTCGCCGTGTTCTATAGTTTCGACGCCGGCGAGTGTGGCCCGCCGCATACCTTCCGGCGTGCTAGCGTGGGCTACGACTGGGCGGCTCGCGGCTCGCGCGGTTTGCACAATCAGGTTCAACTCATCCTGCGAAAACGTTGGCCGGGAAGGCTCGCCCTGACCCCAGCGGTAGTCGGCGTAGACTTTAATAATATCGGCACCCCTGCCAATCTGCTCCCGCACGGCTCGCACAATACCTTCTACGCCATCAGCTTCCTGCGCACCTTGGGGGGCATTTACGTCTACGGAAAGCTTGGGCCCGTAGCTGCCAGTGGCCACCAGCGCCAGCGTAGCCACCAGTAGGCGCGGTCCAGGTATAATACCTTGGTTAATAGCTTGTTTTAAGCCAACATCAGCGTAACCTGCTCCCTCGCTGCCGAGGTCTCTGGCAGTAGTGAAACCGGCTAGCAGTGTTTTCTGGGCGTGGGCAGTGGCGCGAGCTACCCTCAGCGCGTGCGATTCCAGCAGCACTTGGTCATTCCAACTCGTCTCGTTGTAGGGGTGAAGCAGCATGTGTGAATGCCCCTCAATAAGGCCCGGCAGCAGCGTAAGCCCCGGCAGCTCCAGCGTACGCGCCCCAGTTGGTGCTGTCACCTGGCCGGCCGGCCCAGCCGCCGTAATCTTGTCGCCGGTTACTACGACTACCCAGCCAGAATGCAGACTCTCCCCATCGAAAACCGCCGCTGGACGAAGTAGCGTAGTAACAACTGGCGCAACAGAAGAAGCTTGAGCCAAAAGCGCAACAGGCTGTCCCGACAAAAAGGCAGATAGCAATAAACCTAAACAACTAAACGAAGCACGATTCATACAGAGGAGAGAAAGCTGACACAAAGCCAATAGCTGGAACCAGCTTGACAAGTAAGCTGTGGCTATCAGCCGAAAGTAAGCCCAATTAGCTTAGAATAGGCGCATTTTGTAAAAAGACTGGGTCAACACTCTACGTCTTTACTTAGCCTTCTTCAATCGTTTAGCTTTCTTCTTGCGCTTGCTCTCAGATGGTGCGGCAACTGGCCCGCTTACGAGCGTCATTTCGTCGACTAAGTGTTTGGCTCCGGCGCACTTATCGACCACAAACAACATGTAGCGCACGTCGAGGGTAATGTTGCGCACGCGGTCGGGGTCAAACATGATGTCGCTCATGGTGCCTTCCCAGTTACGGTCGAAGTTGACACCGATCAGCTCGCCCCGACCATTAATAACTGGTGAGCCAGAATTGCCCCCCGTCGTGTGATTCGTGGCAATAAAGGCCACGGGCACCGTACCGTTCACGGCATAAGGCCCATAATCTTTCTTCTGATATAAATCGGTGAGGCGGGCCGGAACTTGAAAATCCGGATTGGCAGAGTCAGCTTTGGCCATTAGCCCATCCAGGGTAGTATAATAGGCGTAGCGCACGCCGTCAGCGGGTTCATAGCCAGCTACTTGCCCATAAGCCACCCGTAAGGTAGAGTTGGCATCAGGGTAGAATTTGCGGTCGGTCTGCATCTGGCGCAAACCGGCCAGATAGGTGCGGGCCAGTACGGCTACGTTATCGGTGGCAATAGTAAAAGGCGGCAAAATATTCGCCCGATAGTTCGTAACAATGGCATTTACCAACTGATAAGCCGGATCATTGAGCAAAGCACGAGCGTTTCCCTGAGCTACTTCATCAAGTACAGCGTACGCATCGGCTTGGGTAGTAAGGCGCGATTTTGAATACAGCGAAGAGACATAGGTAGCCCAGCCTGTGGGGCCGGGATATTGCTTGCGCAGTGTCTTTACATAGTCGGGGAGGAAAGCCGCGGGAGTGCCGTCGGCATAGAGAGCAAGTAGGGCCGCCGCTACTTTTTGGTCAGTCGGTTTGTTGTAGTTCTTAAAGAAGCCGACGGCGCCTTTCTTTAGCTTTTCTACCGCGGCTGCGAGGTCGGCGGGGGGCGTTTTGGCAGCGGCCATGTCGCCTAAAGCGGTAAGGCTATTGGCATAGAGCAACAGTTCCACGCCCAAGACAGCTTCGGTTACGTAGTCGCGGGCTACGGTTAGGTCGCGCAGACTGGCGTAATTTTTCTCGAATTCAGGAAGTAAAGCTCCGTAGGTGGCTTTGCGGGCAGCATCGCCGGAATTGACCCACTGCGTGAAACGGGCTTCCTGCTCGCGCTTGCGGGCAACGGCATCCAGCTTTTTAAGGCCCCGATTTTCACCTATCCATTTCTTCCAATAATTAGCCAGACTCGCATATTTGGCCGCATACTGGATGCGCACTTTATCCGAGGCCTTCATATCCTGATCCAGAAGGCGAAGCTTGGCGTCGCGCACTTTGATTTTGGCGGGGTTGGAGAGCGAATACAACTCGTCGACGCCCCACGAGGTCAGGTATTCGTTGGTCCTGCCGGGAAAGCCGAAAACCAGGGTAAAGTCGCCGGGCTTAACGCCATTCAGGGAAATGGGCAGATGATGACGTGGCTTAAATGGTTTGTTGTCAGAAGAATAAGTGGCAGGCTTATTATCAGGGCCGGCGTAGATACGAAACAAAGAAAAGTCGCCGGTGTGGCGGGGCCACATCCAATTATCCGTGTCGCCGCCAAACTTGCCGATGGTGGAAGGCGGAGCGCCTACTAAGCGCACATCTTGAAAAACCTCCGTGACAAACATATAATACTCGTTCCCATTAAAGAACGGGCGTACAAATGCTTGGTAATGCGTGCCTTGCACGGCGGCCTGCGCCACGCGCTGCCCGTTCTGCTGCACCAGCCGCTCGCGCTCAGCCTCCGCGATATCCGTGGTAGGCACGCCAGCCAATACCTGACCGGTTACATCTTCCATGCGCACGATAAACGTAGCCGTCAGGCCCGGATTGGGCAATTCCTGGTCGCGGCTCATGGCCCAGTAGCCGTTGGTGAGGTAGTCTTTCTCGACGGAGGAATGGCTTTGAATCTGGCTGTAGCCGCAGTGATGGTTGGTGAGCAACAGGCCCTGGTCGGAGATAATCTCTCCCGTGCAGCCACCACCAAACTGCACTACGGCGTCCTTCAGGCTGCCCTGATTTACGCTATAAATCTGCTCCGCCGTAAGCTGAAGGCCTTTTTTCTGCATATCCGCCTCATTTAGCTGTTTGAGCAGCAATGGCAGCCACATGCCTTCATCGGCACGGGCGGCGGGCAGAAAGAAGAACAGTGTGAACACCAGCAGAACCAGGCGAATTGCGAATAGGCGTGTAGACATCGGAATTAAATGGCGAAAAGAGTAATGTAAGCCCGGTTTAAGCGCTTCTCGGCTATTTAAGTCTCGAAGTTTTTCTCACAAAATAGTTGAGAAGTACTTCGTGCGCATGAAGCAGCCCTCCGCTCACCGTCCTGTATTACGGCGCGCGGAGGGCTGCTTTTACTGTAAAATGCTAAGAGTGACCTAGTTCAGCTACGGCCGGCTGCGACTTATCAGAAATGGCTGGGGTGGAAGGAGGAGCGATAACGCCATTATTTGGCGCCGCCGATTTGCTTTCCCAGGCCTGAAAACGAGCAATCTCGCCCTGAAATTTGCTGATAAACCAGCTAATCAGACTTAGATCATCCAGAAAACCGACTACGGGAATAAAATCGGGCACCAGGTCGATGGGCGACAACACATACAGGAGAACGGCAAGGCCGGAGATGATGGTCGTCGTCTCAATTTGACGGTACGAACCACTGACAAAAGCGCCTATCAAGCGAATCAGCGTGCGCGCCATATCAATGATCTGTTGTATGGGGCCTTTTTTACTGTCTTTTGCGTCGAGCTTGGAAGCTACTTCGCGCAGGATGAGAGCAACGCGAAACGGCCTCCCCAGCAATTTGCTGGCCCGGCCAAGGAATACGTTGAAAAGTGCGTTTTTCGAAATAGCGAGGCCTTTTTCGTACAGTGAGGACATGAGCAATATGTTAAGTAAGAGGTTGGTAAAATGGGTACGGTTGAGAACGGGCTGGCGTTGTAGGAGTCTTGTCTGATAGATGATTTTTGAGCGGAAGTTGATGCATTCAATAGGATGGTACGATCAGCATGGAGCATTACACCCGTCTGGGGGGCTTTTTTTGAGGGTGGCTTAGATCAAAACAGGGCTCCACCTTCTGTACTTTAAAAAAAGCCCCCCAGGCAGTACCCATAGAACAAAGAAGGTCCCACTTCTTAAGTGGGACCTTCTTTGTTCGGTTATAACCTGTCAGACGTTCATCTATTGCTTCACAAACCGCTTTACATAGGTTTGACTCGGACTGGTAATACGTAGAATATACACGCCCTCACTGAGGCTAGATAGCTTCTGGTTTAGCTGTTGATTTACCTGCTCCAACGAGCCCGCAGCCTGTGCTACGGCCCGTCCATCGGCACTCATTACCTGCATGCGCACCTGCTGCCCGGCGGAAGCTGGCAAGCGCAGTTGCACCTTGCTGGTAGTCGGATTAGGATAAACATCCAGTTGAGCATTAGCCTTCTGTGCACTGCTGCTGGATGTTACGTAGCCAAAAGCGAAGCGCGTCAATACAGGATAATGGTCGGAAGTAGTGTTGGCGTAGTTGGGGATAAGGGCCGCCAGATCGGTGCGGAGCTGTGCCGTAGAAGGCAGGTAAAAAGCATTCAGCTCGCTCGATACCACAACGTGGTCGATAACGTCGCCAAAATCTACGGTTGAGCGCTGGCCTGTCTGGCTCAGAGGTAAGGTAAGCGCTACATAGTTAGCTACATCAGTGGTAAAGGCGCTAAACGATGTAGCAGTGGTGTTCACGCCAGAAGCTACGGTTTGGTCAAGGTCATCGTTGAAGTCGCCCAGAATAATAACGTTGCCGGTACTGAAGCGAGAGTCTAGTTCAGCTTTCAGTGCATCAGCCCCCAATTTCCGCCGGTCATACGCCTCCTGAGCATCAGCTACAGAGGTGTTTTCGTTGGCTTTGGCGTGAATAAGCACAAAGTTTATACGCTGCGTCTGCCCATTGATGGCTACATCGGCCTCCATTAAATATGGGAAGCGCCCCGAAGACCAAGCGTTGTATTGGGGACATGTAGTGGCATTATCAGGGCAGCGCAATAGACCAGAGAACGTAGGGTTGCTCACGACACTCGTGCGATACACAAAAACTAGCTTCTGAGCCGAAGCATAGTCGGGGTCGTTGTTGTCGGGCGCATTCGAGCCGAATTCTGCCACCTTATACTTATAGTTGCCGGGCAACTGGCGCACAACTGCCCCTAAGCGGGCCGTATCCACTACTTCCGTCAGCCCATACACATCAGCATTTAGGTTTGTCAGAATAGTCTGTACATTGGCCTGCTGTAAGTCATCGTTGGTGGGAGCCTGAGCCGTAGAGCCGAACCACTCAATATTCCAGTTGGCTACGTCCAGCGTATTATCAGGCGCATATGTGTTGCCTGCCACGGCTACAGTTACATTAGAAGCTCCTGTGGTGCTGGCCGTTAAGGTAGAAGTATAGGAGCGAGCAGCCAGAGTAGGCGTGAAGCGCACCGTTAGGGTAGTGGAAATAAAGTTGGCCTCCTCTACGGTGTAAGTCAGTGAATTAGAGAAGGCAGTAGTGCCGTTCTTTGAAAGCTGAAAGGCTGGATCAGAGGATGTTATGGTAACGGGGCCAGTGAGGTTGCGAAAGGTGGCAGTCAGCGTTTGCTGGGCCGAGGCGTTGATAGCCTGATAGCCGAAAGCTATACTGGCGGGGTTGAGTAACAAAACCGGCGCTGCGGGCGCATTGGCGTTTTGCAGGCGCAAATCATCCAACGTCCAACGGGCGGCGCCCAACTCCGGTCCACTTGTGTAAACAAAGGCTATGTAAACATTGGGCGCTTTAAAGCGAGTGAGGTCGATATCAGGCGTTAGCGTCCAGACATCGGAACCGCTGCCGGGGAAGTCAGCATTCAGGTCGGTCCAGGTTACGCCGGCAGCGGTTGGGCTGCCCGTACCCGAGTAGTTGGTCGAAACCCGCAACCGCAGCGCCGCACCCGAGAAAGCCACCCGGCTCCAGAAGGAGAAAATCGGGAATTGGAAGGCGCTCAAATCAAAGGCTGGCGAAATCAACCAGTCCTCATTAGGTACACTAGCACCCGAAGCAAATCCGTTGATCTGCAATCCATTAGGAGCAGAAGCGCGATTGGTTGGGTCGTTGCCCGCGCGGCCAAAGGTGGTGCAGCCCCAGGTTTGTGGGCCCGTTACGCTGAAGGCCGTCCAGGTATCGAAGCTGGTAGAGCCGCTGGGGCATACATTAAACGAAAACAGGTTGTTATTCGGATCGATGCCCGTACCAGAAACGGATACATTCTTGGCCTCCGCCCCGGTGCTAGTATGCGTGATGGCACCGCTTGTAGCGCCGCCGGTGGTGGGAGTAAAGCGCACATACAGCGTTTGGGCCGTGGCCAACTCAGCCGGTGTGAAGGTGAGGGTAGAAGTGAAGGAGCTGCTGGGAGCGTTGCTTTTAGATAAAGCAAAACCGGTTGGAGCTGTGGCCGTTACGTCGGCCGTCAGGCTGCTGCCGGTGATGGTATAGGACTTGAGTGCTGAACTGGTATTGATAGCTTGGCGGTCGAAGGCAAGACTGGCTGGGGTCACGCTCAGCAAAGGAGCAGGAGCGCCCGCGTTGAACGACAAAGAAAAGTCGTCAATGGCCATTCCATCATCGGCCCCGGCGGCATTGAAATCGGTCCAGCGAATCCAGAAAGTGGAGTTTGGAGCGATATTCAGGTTGCTGATCGTGGCAGTGAGCGTAGCCGTATGAATAGGCGTAGCGACCCCGCCGCCAATAACAGTTGCGCTGGGTGGATTACTGTAGTCAAGCTCATTTACATCTAGCCAACCCTCGGTTGTGGTAAGCGAAGTGGCGGAGGTACTGTATTGAAAATCAAGTCTGTCGGAGCGGCTAGTGCCGCCAACGCGCCAGGTTTCGCCTTGGTAAGTCAGGGTAAGACTGGTGATAGTCGTGCTGGTATTATTGGTGAAGGAAGCGCCCAACGTAGGTGTCACGCTGCCGCTAAGTAAGCCCCCCAGTGCCCGGTCCGTCGATCCATCGGCTCCGTAGCTGTAGGTGTTGCCGCTATTTAGAGCACCATTGTTGGCGGTGTATGTGGTATTAGCGGCCGTTCCCACCTCCACGAAATCCCAGCCAGTAGGCAGCGTAGACTTTTCGTTTGTGCCAGTGGCAGGCAGCAAGTCAAAGTTTTGCGTGTACGGGCTAGTAGTGAGGGGCGCCTGTGCCCATGCGCCAGCCCCCGGCGCGAGTAGAAGCAGGCAGCAAAGCAGCCGAAAAAGTAAAGTCTGTTTCATGAGACAGGAGTTTGGTGACGAATAGATTTATCTACGTTCTTGTATTAGGAATAGATATTATTTTAATACTACCAATTTCTAAGGATATATCGCTCTAAACATCTTTCGGCATTCTTACGACTGACAATTCCTGGATGCCCGAAAACGAAAAAAGCCCCTCATGGGGCTTTTTTTAAGCTAAAAATGTATAAATGAGATGCGTGCAGACTATTCAAACAGGCACACTGTACCACCTACCCAATCTTTATTCTTATTAAAATCGACCCCAATCATTTCGCCGCGGCTTAGGCGGCCTAGATTAGTAAGTAAGAGTGGCCGCGGCGCATGCTCCGGCCAGCCATACAGCATCCTGATTTCGCATTTCACCAGCCCATCCGTTGATTGCACTACTGGCTCGTATTGCACCTTGCGCTGGAGCAGGTAGTTGTGCTTGTCGGTGATGGCATCCAGATCGGCAGCGGTTATATGCAGACGCACGCCGCTACCGGCGAAGGAAAACAGCGGTTTAAGCACATAATTCTCCAGATCAGCAGGGTAAGTCGTTAAGGTATGGAGGTAGTGGCTTTCGGGCACAAAAGGGCTGTGCAGCAAGGGCATAGTGTACTTGCTGATGCGGAAAAACCAGTTGGGATGCCCTACCCATGTTACATCCACGTCGTCAGTAAGCTGAAATTCCGTCTTTAGATCGGGGTGCTGGTCTAGCTCATCGAAAATCAAGCGGTTATAAATGCGCTTAATCGGGACCTGTCGCCCATCTTTCTCATAAAATAAGTGACGCCCTTGCTTGCGGACTTTCGTTAAGCACACCACCTCAATTCCTATGGCCCGGCGCGTCAGCTCAAAGTCGAGGCGGGTTTTCTGCTTCTCCGGAAATAGCTCCAGCAAGATTACCTGCTCCGGATTTTCATCAGCTACAATAAGCTCGCGCAAATGCTCGATATAAGCGGCACTGCCGCCCGGCTGAAAGACGTGTGACACGGAATCGGGTACCGGAAAATGCTCCCTGAATACCCGCGGCAGGTAGTCCTGAAATGCGTACAACGACGGGAAACCTTGCAACTCAATTAGCTGCGGTTCCAACTCACCTTGCGCATTTCGGCACACAGCAAAGTCAATTGCCAGGAAAGAAGTGTGCTCGTTTTCGTTGGGTACGCGCTGTCGGGGCGGCACAGCCTGCTCGGTAAGCGCCTTAAAGTTGGGGGCCGTGAGTACGTCAATAATGCTTTCGCCGGCGCTGATCAGTTTATCTCGCAGGGCGGCGGGCACGAAGATGGGCGTTTCGGCAATACGGAAATCCGGCAGGCCAGGCAACTCACGCTCAATAGCTTCGAGCATTTCCTGGTAACGCGACACGCTAAAGGCTTGGTTGTACGCTTGGCGGATTTCGGGAATCATAGCGAGATGGATAGAAGCGGAGTGGAGAGTAAGGGTTTGGCAAGTGTACGCAAAATAAAGAACGTCAGACTCCACCTGTGTGGCGCCTGACGTTCTTTCTGCTAAATGCCGGTGTCGACGGTAGCTATACTGGCTGTAAAGTAGCTTCCGGCGTCGTCAACGCAGTAATAGACTCCCGTAGAAATGTAGGCACGACGACTGATTCGGTTAATTCAATTGTGCCGGGGTCCTGAAGCAGGCGCACCATGTCGTTGTATTTGTCTTCGCCATGCTCCTGTACAATCTGCTGACGTTTGGCATCGGTCAGGAAATACCGCAGCATACCTTCACCATCGGCCTCCGGATGAAACTGAGTACCAACGATTTCGGGCGTAAAGCGGATAGCCATAATGGCCCGCTCCAACGGTACGTGAGGGCGCTCTTTCTCTAAGCACAATACCTTGATACCTAAGTCAGCCATGTGGTCAGCATCAGGCTCGACTACCTGATAATCGCGCGAATCGACGGCGTAGAATGGGGCAGGCAGAGATGCAAACAAGGGATCGGCTTGCCCGGCATCGGTTTTGGTGATGGGGAAAATCCCAAACGACGTTGACTTGCGCTTGCTCAAGGTGCCAACGCCTAAGTGCCGACTCACCAACTGGAAAGAGTGACAGATAAGCAACATGTGTTTTTTGCGCACATGGATGCTATTCCAAGCAAAAATACTGTCGATAAGTGCAAAATAAGGCTGCTCCCAGGCTTCATCGGAAGGAAGCGGGCTGCCGGGACCACCCGAAGAGATGTAAATATCATAGTCCAACGTCGGCAACTCACCATTGGCCCGAACGTTAAAAATGTCGAAATATAAGGCCGCACCATCAGACTGAGCCTGACGGATTAACCGCAAAATACAACGCATGCCTTCATTAGGCCGGTTGTCGTACATATCTAAAATGGCAATCTTCAAAAACTTCATGCAACGGTGCTAACTACAGGTAATCAGCCAATTATTGAAAAAAAGTAGACCTCAGCAGTTGCCCAATGGGTCTGTGAGGTCTACACTCATTGGCAAGATACAACGTAGTTGCCTATCAGGACGTTTTTATCCAATTATCATTTCAAAATCAAAGACCATAACTGGTCTCAGCAACAATAAAGTCTACTACCTGCTTGAGGTCACCGGTTTGGCGGAATACGGCTAGCTGACGGTCGGCGCCGGTGCCCATTTCCAGCATCTTCAATACATACTCTACCTCGTGGCGGCTGCCTAGCTCATCTACTACATCGTCTACAAAGTCAAGTAGTTCCAGGATGAGGGTACGGGTAGGAATCTCTTCCTGCTTGCCAAAATCAATCATCTTGCCGGCAATGCCATAGCGGGCGGCCCGCCACTTGTTCTCGTTAATGAGAGCTTTACGGTACTGCCGGAAGCTGAGGTTGCTGATCCTCAGCTTGTAAATTTTGGCTACCAACGCCTGCATCACGGCTGCCAGCGCGATGGCCTCATCGGCGCGCAGCATCATATCGCACACGCGGTATTCAATCGTGTTGAAGAAAGGATGGAGGCGCAAATCCCACCATATTTTCTTGCCATTATCAATACAGCCCGTCTTTACCAGCAAAGCGATATACTCGTCATACTCGCTGGCGCTGGCAAAGTGTTCGGGGATACCCGTACGCGGAAAGCGCTCAAATACTTTGGTTCTGAATGACTTATAGCCCGTTTCGCGACCTTCCCAAAAAGGTGAGTTGGTAGACAAGGCGAAGATGTGCGGCAGGAAATACCGCAACGAGTTCATCATGTACACGCCTAGCTCGCGAGTTTCGAGGCCCACGTGCACGTGCATGCCAAATACGAGGTTGGAGCGAGCAGCATCCTGCAATTCCTCCACAATCTTGTCGTAGCGTACGTCAGCGGTAATTGGCTGATCCTGCCAGCGCGAAAACGGGTGCGTGCCCGCGGCGGCAATCTTCAATCCTACCTTGTCGGCCAGCTCAATCACCTGCTGGCGTAGATGAATCACCTGATGACGGGCTTCCTCAATATTCTGGCAAATAGTAGTGCCAACCTCCACCACTGACTGGTGCATTTCGGCCTTCACCTGCTCCTGCAGAATCATTTGGCCACCCTCCACAATCTGAGACATGTGAGAGCGCAAATCCCGGGTTTCCGGATCAATCGTTTGAAATTCTTCCTCTATTCCGAGCGTAAAAACAGGCTTAGCCATAACGTTACTTACTTATCAATGGGAAGAGATGCCGCGAAAAGCGCTGAGGGGCTTTTTTCGAATATAATTCGCAAAAAAAGCCCCCCAGATACTATTCCTGAGCCTTTTTAGCTTTAGGGGTCGTTGCTTTGGGAGCGGCTGCTTTTTTAGGAGCGGCCGCTGCCTTCTTTGGCGCAGCTGCTTTCGTAGCGGCGGGCTTTTTAGCAGCTACAGCTTTGCCCGCTGTAATCGAATCTTGGAAGCCGTTCTGGGCCGAGCGTTGCACAAAAGTGCCCCAAGTCAGGTTGTCGCGGCCGGGCTGGTAGGCGCGGGCCTTCTCGATGGCGAGGTTGGCGGCAGCTTCCACTACCCACTCAAAATTCTGCTGGCCTACGGAGTTTACATCGGCGTCGGGAGCGGGGTTGCCAAAGTCGATGGCAATTGGAATACCATCGCGCACGGCAAATTCTACGGTGTTGAAATCGTAGCCCAAGCCTTTATTGAGGCGCAAAACGTAATCCTTAATAGTAGCTAGAAGCTTTTCGCCAGCGGGGCCGGTGGTTTTCATCTGGGTAGCATAGCGCTGATGAAACTCATTGCGGGGCTCGTAAGGCATAATAAGTACCTCTTTGCCACCGATGCAGTAGCAACGGAAATAATCGTCGAACTCAATGGCTTCCTGCAATAGCATCACTAGCTGGCCGGTTTCGGCGTAGGCGCGGAAAAACTCTTCGGGGTTGTGGAGCTTGTACACACTTTTCCAGCCGCCGCCGGAGTGAGGCTTCATGAAAGCTGGAAAGCCGATCTTTTCGAAAGCCATGTCCCAATCCATCATGCGCAGATTGCGGAACGACCGTTCGCTGGTGTCGTCGGGGCGCTCTTTGGAGGGCAGGAGCAGGGTGCGCGGTACGGGCACGCCAAGCTGCACCGCTAAGGCATTATTGAAAAACTTCTCGTCGGCGCTCCACCAGAAGGGGTTGTTGATGACGGCAGTACCAGTCAGGGCCGCGTTTTTGAGATAGGCCCGATAAAAAGGCACGTCCTGGGAAATGCGGTCGATGATAACGGCGTAGTCGGTGGGCACGTTCTGCTCGACTTGGTCGATGGAGACAAACTCAGCGGTGAATTCGCCGCCGGCTTTCTCATTTACCCGATCGACAAAAGCCTGGGGAAACGTGTTTTCCTGGCCGAATAGAATTCCGATTTTTTTCATGGTGTAGAGGTTAAAATCTGAGGGAGTGTTCAATATGAAAGGGCGTCAGGCAGAGTGCTTGACGCGGTGAAAAGGCTTGGGGAGCAATTTTACATCAAGGAAAGGTAGTGCGGAAACATTTCGCGCCAGATGGGCCAGTCGTGGCTGCCATTGGGCCGAATGTCGAGCCAGTGCCGAATGCCCTTATTGTGCAGGATGCCGGACATTTCCTCGTTGCCGGGGCGGCAGAAATCATGCTCAGCAGTGCCCAACACGATATTCATCTGATGGAAATGCTCATTCTGGGCATCGGGCATGTACTGCGGCGGGTTGTTGTAGTACACATCCTCGTCGTAATGTCCATCGAGGAACCGCCGCATGTCGAAGGCGGCGCCCATCGTAAATAAGTAGGCTACCTGCTCGGGGTGCCGAAAGGCGAAGTTGAGGGCATGGAAGCCGCCAAAACTGCATCCGGCCACCCCAATTTTATGGACGTTGCACTCCTGCTGGAGCGCGGGCACGAATTCCTGACTGAGAAAACGGTCGTAGCGGTTGTGGTTTTGGACCCGCTCGGCAGGGTGCAGGTGCTTGGCGTACCAGCTATCGTGGTCGCGGCTGTCGAGGCAGAATAGCTTGATTTTGCCCGACTCAATAAACCAGCGTACCGATTCGACCAGCAGAAAATCTTTAGCCTCGTAAAAACGTCCGCCCGAGGTCGGGAAAATGACGATTGGGTACCCGTGAGTACCAAAAACCAGCATTTCGATGGCGTGGCCGAGATGATGGGAGTGAAAGGAGCGGTATTCTTCGTGCAAAATCGTAGAGACCTTAGAGGGAGAGGAGATAGGAGAAAAGTAATGAAATATTTCAATGCACCATGTAAGCTTCAGCTAAGAACTGGAAAAAGGTACCTTGCAAGCTGAATACAGCGTCCGCCGATTTAGCTTTCCTAATGAATCATTCTCTTTTTTCGCCTTCCCAAGCCGCCACCGTACAAGTAATACGCGACGAAGCGCTTAAGTCAGCTTCTTTAGAGCGTACGGTGCGGCTTGACGTGGTGTTGCCACCCGCCTTCGACCCTGCCAGCCACGGGCTCTATCCGGTGCTGTATATGAATGACGGCCAGGATTTGCGACGCCTACGCCTGAAAGCTACTCTCGACGCGCTCTACCAGCAGCAGGCGTTGCGCCCGTTTGTGCTCGTTGCCATCCATGCCGGCGAACGAATACACGAATACGGTGCCGCCGGTCGGCCCGATTATTTGGGCCGCGGCAATAAGGCCGAACTATACACCGATTTTGTGCTGGAAGAATTACTGCCTTATGTCCAGCAGAAATACCACGTGACCTCCGACCCCGACCAATCAGTTTTTGCGGGCTTTTCCCTGGGCGGACTCATGGCTTTCGATTTGGTATGGCGTAACCCGGATGCGTTTACGCGGGCGGGCGTTTTTTCCGGCTCCTTCTGGTGGCGGCGCAAAGCCTTTGAAGACGGCTACATCGATGCCGACCGTATTATGCATTCGCTCGTACGCTCGGGCCGGCCTCATCACAATCACCGCTTCTGGCTCCAAACCGGAACGCTGGACGAAACCAACGACCGTAACCATAACGGCATCATCGACTCCATTGAGGATACACTAGACCTGATGGCGGACCTAATTCGCCAGGGTATTCCTGATGAGAATATTCGCTACGTGGAAGTGGCCGGTGGTCGGCACAACCAGGAAACATGGGGCCGCATTATGCCAGACTTTCTGCGCTGGGCCTTCGGCAGAACGGCGCCCCAGCCTGCCGATGCTTGGCTGCCTGCTGGTGCTCTGCCCTCTAAGCGAAACTGGGGAAGCGCTCAGCGCTTAAACCGACAGCGGCGGCAAGCAGCCAAAATTGCCCCCCAGCTTGCTGAAGCAGCGGTGCCAGCGGAACCTGTGCTCATCAAGCAGCCCGTCAGCGGCGAATACCCAGCTTATTACGAGAACTATCTCCGGCACGTACCCGATAGTATTGATCCGGTGGAGCTTCTGGAAAAACAAGGCGTCCACGCTCTGGCCCTGCTGGGCTCACTGACGGATGAACAGGCGCTGCTGGCCTACGCCCCTGAGAAATGGACCATCAAGGAGATGATTCTGCATATTCTGGATTCGGAGCGCATTTTTGCCTACCGTGCCCTGTGCATCGCTCGCGGCGACCAGCAGTCGTTGCCGGGCTTCGATGAAAATGCCTACGCCCCAGCTTCGGAAGCCAACACCCGCCCGCTGGCCGATTTGCTGGCTGAGTACGCTGCCGTACGCGCGAGTACGGTAGCGTTGTACCGGTCATTTGCCCCCCACATCCTCGATAAAGTAGGTCTGGCTAACGACCATCCTATTAGTGTGCGGGCGCTGGTGCATGTGGTGCCAGGACATGAGGCACATCATTTAACAATTTTGCATGAACGGTATTTGCCGTTATTGTAGCTTTAGAGCGCACAACACAAGCGAAGCAGCCTGCGTTAATACTTCCACCTCTCACCTTCATCTGTTCTAGTCATGGCTAAAGCACAAGACGCCCGCAAAGAGAAAAAGAAAGAGCCGACCAAGTCGGCGAAAGAAAAGAAAGCCGCTAAAGACGAAAAGAAAAAGTCGCGCGAAAGCAGCAGCGAGCTATAAGCTGCTTACGCCTAAAAAAAGCCCCCCAAGTATTGTTTGGGGGGCTTTTTTGTTGTTTATCATTGCGATGTCTGGGCTGTTCGCTTTATGATTTATAACGTGTAATACACTTCCTTTTGCTTGTCGTGGTGGCGCAGATAGCCGTGCAGAACGAGCTTAATGAGGGTGCGGTAGGCCCGGCGCTCCCCAACATTGATGAGTTTTTGATATTGAGCCAGCGTGATGCGCGGATTGGCGCGCAGGTAATCGAGCACGGCTATCTCGTCCTTGTTCAGCGGGATTTTCTCAAATGTTGGTTCTTCGCGTTGCAGCACTTTTTCGGTGAGGCTGCTGGTTTGCACGCTCTGGTCGCGCACGCGCACGTAGCCGCGCCAATCGCCCGCGGCCACTTGGGCCCGGTGAGGTTTATGCGCGCTTTCCCGCACCGTCACGATGAGTACTGTACGGTCATCTTCCTCTACTTCTTTGAAAGTGAGTAGGATAGGAGGGTCTACGTAATGAGTGGCCGCGTCGCGCAGCACATGAATTTCCTCCGCCGCATCCCGCACACCCACAATCCGCCCATCATCGTCGACGCCGACCAGCACGTAGCCACCGCGCGTGTTGGCCAGGGAAGCCAGGGTGCGCGAAATGCGCGTGGGGTGAGTGGTCTTTTTTTTGAACTCTACCTGTTCTCCCTCACCCTCCCAAATCATTTCCTGCAGCGTAGGCATGGGCTATACCGTAGTTGTGAAAGAAAACTCTGATTTGAGCCTTCAGGTTGTGATAGAGGATAATGTGCCTTGTGCTCAATTAATTCTACTTATTCTATACCCGTTTCCTCCTGCGAGAGGCGCCAGAGGCGGGCGGCTTCGGGGCGGCTCTGGGAGCGGCCAGAGGCGCGGCTGGGTTTGCGGTTTTTGAAATACTTCCCGCTCACACCTTCAACTTCAGGCGAAGAAGCTAGGTAAATGCTGGTTTGGGCGCCTTTTTCGGGGCTGATCATAAACGGCCGGGCGGTCCACCACATGGCTTTCATCAGGGGAGAACTGCCCGTATGCACCAAGCCCGTGTCTACCATGCCGGGGTGCAAACAGTTAGCGGTTACTTTGGTCAGGTCGAGGCGGTGCGCTAACTCGCTTGTGAACATGATGTTGGCTAGCTTGGAATCGCAGTAAGCCGTGAACGAGCTGTATTTTTCGCGCGCATTGCGGGCCTCTGCCGAAGTCTCAATTTCACCCAGCCAGTGCGCTTCGGATGCTACAGTAAGTATACGCGCCTGCGGAGCCTCCAGCAGCTGCGGCAACAGCAGATTGGTAAGCGCAAACACGGCCAGATGGTTTGTGGCCCAGCTCAGCTCGTGGCCTTCTTCGGTAATGGTAAGCGGACCCGGAAATATGCCGGCGTTATTCACCAGAATATCAAGCTGATCGAAGCGGCGGCTCACTTCCGCAGCCAAGGTGCGCACGTTGGACAGCAACGACAGGTCGCAAAGCAGCAGATCGAGCTGAGCATCGGCCCCGATGGCTTCGCGGATGGCCGTGCGGGCTTGCTCGCCGCGCTCCGGGTTGCGGCACACCATTACTACGCGGGCGCCTCGCCGCGCCAGTTCGCGGGCCGTTATCAGCCCAATGCCGCCAGAAGCGCCGGTAATGAGGGCCGTTTTACCGCGCAGAGGAGAAAAAGTAGATTCAGAAGACGCGGTCATCAGGAAAAAGCAAAATCAGTAGTGGGGGGCAAAAATTGAAGTAACGTACGCTTTAGAAGGGCAGACGTTGAAAAACAGGCAGTGGTTCGGCAGTAAACGGCTTTTCAAGACTAAAAAGTGTCTTTGATAAGAAAGGCATGCGATAAGTAATGAAAGCGGAAGAGAACGTCATGCAGAGCACAGCGAAGCATCTCGCGTGTTTAATTGGGATTAGTAACCCCTCTACTGCGAACGAGATGCTTCGCTGCGCTCTGCCAACCCAAGATCATCAGCTGAAAACAAAATCTAAGTATAAAAGCCCCCCAGCTAGAAAAAACAATGCCGCCCTCGGTGGAAGGCGGCATTGAGAAGATTTCGCAAAGCAGAACGCTTAGAAAGGCAGATCGTTGTCGTCGTCGCCGGCGATAGGAGCGGCGGGCTGAGCGCGAAGGTTCGGGTTTTGGTTCTGAGCGGGGGCCGTAGCGCGGGGAGCCGCTTGCTGCTGATTGGCGTAGTTGCCGCCAGCAGCGGGAGCACCGCCCCCTGTACCAGCTTCGATGCGCCAAGCTTCTAGGTTGGTGAAGTACAGCATCTGGCCGTTTTTGTTGAAGCCGCGGCCACGCAGATTAAACGTCACTTTTACCTCGTCGCCGATTTTGAAAGGATCTATCAGGGCTGTCTTATCCTGCACCAATTGGAACTTGATATGCTCGGGGTACTGGCCCTCCTGGACTTCCAGCACGAACTCGCGCTTGCGGAATTTTTCACTCACCTGCTGTTCGTCGAAAATCTCGTGCAGGCGGCCGGTAGCGTCGTAAGCCATAAAAAAGGAATAGTTGAAATGATGAAAATGGGAAGTCAAACGTACGAAAAAAAACCCGTTTCGGTTAATAAAACGGGTCGAACTCCGGTCCGTTGGCTGCGTACCTGTAAGGACCAAAACTACCTCAAACTGGTTCCGAAAGCTAACCAGGGTTTGTCTCTATCTTGCGCTTTAGGGCGTATCCACCCATTTTTATTCGTATGAAATCCACCTTTGCACTGGCCGTTCACGGCGGGGCGGGCACCATCTCCCGCGACCAAATGACACCCGAAAAAGAGCAGGCCTATCACGCCGCGCTCCGGCAGGTGCTCGAAGCGGGCCACGATGTGCTGCGCCAGGGCGGAGCCGCCCTCGACGCGGTAGAAGCTGCGGTGCGCTTGCTCGAAGATTCGCCTTTGTTTAATGCTGGCCGTGGTGCCGTATTCACCCATGATGGACGCCACGAAATGGATGCCGCTATCATGGACGGGCGCGATCGAAGCGCCGGCGCCGTTGCGGGCGTGCGTAATCTGCAAAACCCAATTAGCGTTGCTCGTATGGTGATGGATAAGTCGGACCATGTGCTGCTGGCCTGGCCGGGGGCGGAGGAGTTTGCTCGCGAGCATAACTTACCCACCCAGCCCGATGAGTACTTTTTTACCCAGCATCGCCACGACCAGTTGCAGGAAGCGCTGGAGTCGGGAGGGATTCATCTGGACCACAGCGAATCGAAAAAAGCCCCCCCGAAGAAAATGGGAACCGTAGGTGCCGTTGCCCGCGACCAGCACGGCAATCTGGCCGCCGCTACCAGCACCGGCGGCATGACCAACAAGCGCTACTCCCGCATCGGCGACTCGCCCATTATCGGGGCCGGCACCTTCGCCGACAACCGAACCTGCGCTATTTCCTGCACTGGCTCGGGCGAATACTTTATGCGCGCCGTTGCTGCCTACGATGTAGCCTGCCTCATGGAATACCGCGGCCTGAGCTTAGCCGAAGCCTGCCGCATTGTAGTGCACGATAAACTGGAGCCCGTTGGCGGCGAAGGCGGATTGATAGCGGTAGATGGTGCCGGTAATCTGGCGCTACCCTTCAATTCAAGTGGCATGTACCGTGGTACCATCACTTCAGACAGCCCGATTTTCACCGCCATTTATGAGGATAAATAGAGCCACTTTAGATGCACTATATATATAAGGAGTAGTGCGCTGACCTCAAGCACCAAGCATTGTTAACGAAAAGGCCGCTCTTCCAAAGAAGAGCGGCCTTTTCGTTTTGAAAATAGAGAGGCTTCTACAACACCTGCGACTCAGGCTTGGGCGAAGCTACGGGGGGCAAAACTGCCTTACTTGGGTAGAACTTGCGCTCCTCTATATTATACACGTTGCCTTTAATGAGCACGTGCAGCACCATGTTCTCGATGGAAAGGGCCGCGCCTTTCTTCGCCAGGCTGGCGTTATTATGCTCTAGGTTGTGCCCATCCATAATCACGACCAGGTTGGAGCCGATGGTTTCAATCAGATTACCTTCCGTGATAAGTATACCGGTGTCCTCGCCCAAACCAATACCAATCAGCTTGGGATATAAGGCCACGCACTCAATGAGGCGGCCGAAGCGGCCACGCTTCACGAAGTGCGAGTCGATCATAACTTTTGGCATCAGACCCAGACCAGCTCCGATTTTGACAGCGCCTTTCATCAGGGCGTCGGGCACGCTGCCGCCCCGGATCATTACTTTTGACATCGCCATGGCCCCGGCGCTGGTACCAGCAATGATAAAGTTGGCGTGGTGGTGGTAGCGCTCCGTGAGAATACGCAGAAACTCAGTGTTGCCGAACATTTCCGTGAGCCGTGATTGATTGCCCCCACTAAACATGATAATGTCGGCTTCGCGCAGGCGGTCCAGGTGCTTTGGCCGGTCGGTGTCCTCGGGCACACGAATGTCGAAAACTCCCACATTGAGGCAGTTGAGCATAGCAAAGGACGCCACATAAATGCGTGCTACCTCTTCCGGAATCATGGAAGCTGTGGTGACAACCTCAATGCGCGGGTCGGCTTTCCCCGATTCGGTTACAATCCTTTTCAGAATACCCAACTCGAAGAAGTTGAGGTAATATTTCTTCTTGGTGCGGGGGTTGGGGTAAGTGCCTTTATCCTCATTGCCACCTATGGCAATTAGTTTACCGAGAGGTTTTAGATTTTCCAATACCAACATTCTATACTAGTTCAACACAAAAAACAACAGAGCAGTCAGCTCCAAATTCAAGCAAGCTTCGGGCCATGCATGGCCTAATGTAGCTCCCCTGGCAGAGTGAGTAACAGGCCCCCTAACAACTCAACAACTCAATCCTCTCACTTTTGGCCCTTTTTCTTCTTCAGATTTATGCCGGCCTACCCAATAGCGCATCAAAAGTACTGGTGGCTACGGCGTGATAGTTAGGACGGGCGCGGGCGTAGATAGCCTGGGCGCGGCCCTGCCCATCGGGGAGGGCCAATAGTGCTTTATACAGAGGAGTCAAAAACTTGCGCCGGCCCACGCGCAGCAAAAAACGCTGGGTAGCTTCCTCGGCCGGCAGATGCCCCGCTGCCAATGCAACGGGGAGCCAGGCCGCCAGAATTTCGGCATTGCCGGATTGGGTGAGCTGAAAGGCAGCATCTAGCTCCGCAATTTGCCCCCCAGATAAATCGGTGGACAAGCCTTGCACAAAATGAACCCACTCATGCGTACTCCACTCCGACACGACCAAGTCGGCGGCCGGGGTGCCACGTTCCCACTGGCGCCGCGCGGCATCAACGGCCGCGAAGCGCTCGGAGGTTATGGCCGGGGCTACGCTTGGAATGCCGGGCCCATTGATCCAGGCATCCAGCTGAAGCTTTTCTTCGAGGCCGGCCTCCCGATCCAATAGCTCACGGCGCAGGTAAGCCACGAAGGAAGCCGTGTCCATACTCTGAAAACTGTGCTGTGCGAAGTACTCCTTAATAAAGGCATCGAGGCGGGAACGACCTATCAGGCTCTCCAGCGTGAGGAGGAGGTAGTCGCCTTTTTCGTAAGCGATATCATTGAGCCCATCATCGGGGTCGCGGCCGGTAAGGTTGAGGTAGAGGTGGGTGTCGGGGCTTTGGGGGCCAATTTCCTCTATGGTATGGAGCAACGAATTATAACCCAACATCTGAAGCATAGCGGTGTAGGCGGGGCCATATAGCTTCTCCATAATCCGCCGCTCAAAATAGACCGTGAAGCCTTCATTTAGCCAGAAATCATTCCACGTTGCATTTGTAACCAGGTTGCCCGACCAGGAGTGCGCCAGTTCATGCGCTATTAAGCTGGTCAGACTACGGTCGCCGGTTATTACGGTAGGTGTTACAAATGTTAATCTTGGGTTTTCCATTCCACCAAAAGGAAAACTGGGGGGCAAAACCAACAAATCGTATTGTTCCCAGCGGTAGGGACCATACAATCCCTCGGCTGTCGCTACCATTTTTTCGAGGTCTCGAAACTCCGAGGCGGCGGCTGGCAAGCTTACGGGTTCGGCATAAACGCCAGTGCGGGCACTGATGGGAGTGTAGCTTAGGTCGCCCACGGCCAGCGCCATGAGGTATGCTGGAATGGGCTGCGTCATGCGAAAGTGGTACTCGCCCTGCGGATCTTTTGCCTGTGGATTCTCGGCGCTCATCAACGCCAGCAGATGGGCCGGCACTCGAACCCAGGCTTCGTAGGTGAAGCGCACGCCGGGCGAGTCCTGGCAGGGAAGCCAGGTGCGCGCCAGAATAGCCTGAGACTGGGTAAATAAAAATGGCTCCTCCCGGCCTGCGGTTTGTGTAGGAGATAGCCACTGCAAGGCAGCTGCTTCGGGTGAGGTCTGATACCGAATAGTGATGGCCGTAGTCGTCGGTGTAATGGCTATGCGCAGGGCCTGACCCAGCACTGCGTCAGGGGCTCCCAACTCGTAGGTGGTGGCCGCACCATCCGGGCCGTCGAGCAAGATCGACTCGATCTGAAGGTCGCGGGCATCCAGATAAATATCGGGGGCACCGCCCGGGTTACTAAACTGCCAGGTGGCCTGACCCGTGAGTGACTGCGCCGTGAAGTCAACGCTTAGGTCAAGAGCTAGGTGATGCACTCGTGCTTCGGCAGGGCGGGCGTAGCTGTGAGGATCGGGGGTAGAGAAAGCGCTAGAGGCGGAGGGAGTGGGCATCGGCAAAATCCAAAAAGTACGTTTTAATCTTTTCCTCAAAAAGGAGGGCGAGGAAAGTAAAGGTAGCCAAAACCCTCGCTGGCGAGCGGTAACGCAGTATACAATTGTGGAAGCAAAACGTGTATATTGCCAACCGAGGCGTATTCGTACCCCCGCGGAAACTTCGCGGGGCCGAATGCAGTAGAACGCCCAAGCTGCCACCAGGGACCTATCTTAGGTTCAGGTTTGTTGAGGAGGTTACTTGGTACTACTTGCGTTTTCTGTCGCTTCTTTATTTACATATGAAATCTCTCTTTCGCTTTTCTTTTCTTTCCACCTTCATGGTTTGGCTGCTGGGCCTTGCGGTGCTTGTCACGTCCTCATCATGCAGCCAGGATCAGAAGGATCAGATTAAAGATGCCCTCCCCGGTGCCCTCACCAAAGCAGGTGGCCCTCAGCCTAAGCTGGATAGCACCTACGTGATTCGACAGATGAGCGCCGAGCCCGCCTTCAAGGAGCACATCGAGTGGGGTAAAAAGTTTTATAAAGAGCGGGACTACCGCCTAGGCTGGTTCCGAAACCATGAGCTGGTGCCGCAGGCCAAAACGATGCTCGGGGTTCTTGAAAAAGCCGCCGACGAAGGCCTGGACCCTAAAGAATACAAAGTCAAGGACTTCGATAAGCTTTTTGCTAATCTGGAAGCGGCGCAATCGGATTCGACTAAGCGCAATGCCTTAGAAAAGGAAATTGACGTGGCATTGTCAAGCACGTATTTCAACTGGGCATCCGATTTTTATCGGGGAACGGTAAGTCCGCGCGAGGTTAAGAATATAGATTGGCGGGTAAAACGCAACAAGATTAAGCTGCACAAGGCCCTGATGACCATTCTTCAGGAGCGGGAAAGCACCTATCCTTACTACGAATTCGAGCCGCTTCACCCGGAGTATAATGCTTTGAAAAAAGCGTTGGCTGACTACCGGGCGTTGCAGCGCAATGGCGGCTGGCCAACTATTCCAGCCGGCACAAAGCTAAAGCCAGGGAGTTCATCGCCGGCCGTTGCGCAGTTGCGGCAGCGTCTGCTGGGGGGTAAATCTGAGCCTGAAGCGGCGCCTGTACAGCCCGTAAATAACAACGGCACCGCTGCTACACCAACTGCTAATACAAGTCCGGCCGCCGTCTATGAAGGCGAGTTGGTAGATGCCGTGAAGGCCTTTCAAACGCAAAATGGCCTCAAGCCCGACGGCGTAGTTGGAGGTGAAACGCTGCGTCTGCTCAATGTGCCGCTGGCTGATCGCATCGATCAGATCATGCTGAACATGGAAAGGTGGCGCTGGATTCCGAAGAGATTTGAACCAGATTACTTATTGGTTAATATTCCCGACTACAAGCTCCACGTAATTGAGGACAACAAGGAAGTGTTCAATATGCGGGTAATCGTGGGCAAGACTTTAAACGCTACACCGGTGTTCAGCGACAAGCTGGAATACGTAGTTTTGTCGCCTTACTGGAACGTGCCCATGAGCATCATCCAGAAAGAATTGGCCCCCAAATTGGCCAACGATCCTAGCTACCTGGACCACCTGGATATGGAAGTGGTAAAGGGCTACGGCGCCAAAGCGGTGCCCGTTGACCCCAGTTCTATTGACTGGACGAACGTAAACGAAAAGACATTTAAGTACACACTGCGTCGTCGTCCGGGTCCCAAAAACGACTTGGGTGAGGTCAAATTTATCTTCCCGAACTCCGACGATATTTACCTCCATGATACTCCCAATGACGAGCTGTTTAACCAAACCAAGCGCGGCTTTAGCCATGGTTGTGTACGGGTGGAGGAGCCCATTAAACTGGCCGAATACCTGCTCCGCAATAAGCCCGGCTGGGACCGGCAGACCATCTTGGACACTATCCAAGTTCGCAAAGAGAAGTACATAACGCTGAATGAAAAGCTGCCCGTGTATTTAGTTTACTTCACTGCGTGGGTAGATGAAGACGGCAGTGTGCATTTCCGCGACGACATTTATGGCCATGATAAGGTGCTAGCTCAACAGTATTTCAACTAAGGATTCCACATCCGGTCGGTAGCTCCTTCTTGTATACTAATTAGAATCCCAAGCCAAAATAGCCCCCCGCGACTTAGTGTTCGCGGGGGGCTATTTGCTGTTATTAATTTTAAGATTTGCTGTTCTCTATCCATCGCCAGCTAGTAATGAATCTGTGTGGTGAGTAGTAGGAGTAGATTACAGTATTCGTGCGTAACTCTAAATATGTTTGCAATTGACATTTGTAAATAGGTACGTTAGTGTTTACTGATGTTAACATACGTAACGCCATGAGCCTTGCATAGTTTATAAATGTAACTAGAAGTGTGATGTGTCCATGATTCCTATATACTCGTACATTTGTAAATCGTTAGTTCAGGATATATTATGGTTGAGCGCATCCGGCAAATTTTACAGACCCGACAGTTGAGCCCTACTCAATTTGCCGATGCACTAGGCTTGGCGCGTCCTATCATCAGCCATGTGCTTAGTGGGCGTAATAAGCCAAGCCTTGAGGTTGTTCAGAAAATAATCGCAGCCTTTCCAGACATATCACTGCCGTGGCTCCTGAGTGGGCAAGGCCCCATGCTGGCTTCCGCTGCTTCTCAACCCGCTACCCCGGTTCCAACTGCCCCAGAAAGCGCCGTAATACCAGCAAGTTCAGAGGCAACAGCTGCTAATCAGCGCCCTAAACGCACGGCAGCACGTGCCTTAGAAGCCACAGGACCTATTGCTACGGCCGCACCGCCTGTACAGGCGGCGGCAGCCGCGACTGCTCCACCGGCTCCAGTGTACACCCCTCCTGCGCCCGAAAGCCCAGAGGCGCCTCGGCCAGTTCCACCTGTCGTGGCCACTCAGCCTACACTTGCTCCATCAGTGGCTGTTGCTGCTTCGCAAAATGCCCCCCAGGCACCTACTGCCCCGGTGCCCGCTTCCCCCGATTTGTTGTCCGCTTTTGCGGAGCCAGGCAAAACGATTCGCCGCATCGTGATCTTTTATCATGATGGCACCTTTTCTGCATACCAGCCGGAAATGCCCAGTTAGGGTATTGCTGTTGCCTGCTCAAGGTACCCAAACTACTTACCCAAGGCCTGTCGTATATGTATCCGGAAGCGCGTGAATCAGGCGCTTTAGACACGTATATAGCCCTGCTTTTAGCTCTATAAGGCGCAAACATTTGAAATGCTGAATAAGCGGTATGCAGCCTTTTATACTACCCGAAGTACAATCTAGTAAAGCATGTTTTGGTAGGTTTTCTGCCCGTGCATAAAAGGTGATTTATCTATAGGATACGCCTGATAATGATGTCTGTAGCAATGAGGATAGTTATAGTTGAAAACAGCATTATGATATAGATATTATTTTACTAATATTATTCATATATAAGTCCGATAATCAGATGTTTATAGCGATTTGATAAAAGTAATAGTATCATTGTATGCGTGCTATTTTAGATGTTGTAAGTTTATTGTTTGATTGCAAAAGACAAGCTATAATTAATCGGTTGTCCTCATGGCTCTAATTTTAGAGAATTGCTAAGCCATTTGACATGGTTAATTCATGTTAAAAGTGAAAGTAACAGGAAGGTTGTTGGGCGCTAAAAGCTTTAGTACTAGTTCTTAAATCTGCTGCGACTTTGAAAGCATAGTGAAGCCACCTACCAGGCTTGCCCGTACGAATTTTTTAGTGGTCTTTGGATGGTTGCACTTTCGTCTTAGTTATCAAATGTTATCTGTTTAAAGCGCGTGGGCAAGTGCATTGTTACGTCACTTGATAGACGGAATTAGTCATAATAACTTATTGCGTTGCCAAAGCTGCTTTTTCGTTTAGCACAGCAGTTGGGAGTTTTGATAGGGGTGCTTACCTTTGGCGTATGAAAAAATTCCGTCTGCTTCTGCTGTTTGCTTCCTGCGCCTCACTCCTCATGACTACTTCTTGCTCAGTGCCCCCGAACGCTGAAGAAGATCCTAACGCCGATGCGGCTTACAAGCGGGCGCACCGCACGGAGATGTACCGCAAAGCTCAGAGCAGCGAACCTTCCATTCAACAATAATCGACAAGTCAGGCGGGTCGCTAGTCCCTCCTGACTTGTCGTAGCAGATAAACTCAGGATAATGCAGAAGCCCCACCCGACGTAAGTCAGGTGGGGCTTCTGCATTGCTAGAAAGTTGGCCTTTGGGAGTTAGCCCTTGTATTAGTTGACCAACACCGCTGCCAGTTGCTCGGTGTTTGCAACCGGAGCGGGCTGGGGGGCAAAATCGGGGAGGCTGATATTGGCGAGTAAAGAATTCTCCAGTAAGTCGGCCCAGGTGCGTAAGTAGAGTACTACGTCGTCGCGCTGGTTGTGGCGGAGAGCATTGCGACGCTCAAAGGGAATTGCCGCCCGAATGGTAGGATCGGCGAGGCGTTCGAGGTGCGTCAGGTCTTGGCGGGAGAAGCCTAAAGCCAGCATTTCGTCAATAGTTTGATCGATGGGCAGGCCGCTGGTGGGGCAATAGTCAATTAGTTGGCGCTCCCAGTCGCCGTAGCGCTGCATGGCGCGGGCGTGAATCTCGGCTTTGGTGAGGCGCGTAACGGTTTGGGCAAGGTGGCCGCAGTTGCAACTGCCCATATGGCCCCATTGGTAGGGAGCCTGAGTAGCGAGGCGCTGAGCCGTGTCGCGTAGGGCCTGAATAACGGGAAGGGTGCTCTTAGCCATAAATGGATGGATCGGGTTGAGACAAGTACTGAACGACTTCCAGGTATATAAGGCTAAAGAACACTGTTTTGTTTCACAAAAAAGCGGGGCCGACTATTCGTTGGCCCCGCTTCTGGTTTAGCATTTTGAGTGACTAGCGGCCACTACCGCCGCTGCCGTAACGACGACGATTTTGCCCCCCAGTGCCGCCACCGCTGCTCGTGCGCTCGCCACCGGCGGGCCGGGGAGAAGAAGAGCGTGGGCCAGCGGCCGGGCGGCCCTGGCCACCGCGGCTCGCTGACTCAGCGCCAGCGCGGGCTGGGCGTCCACCGCCGCCACCATCGCGGCCGGGTCGGGCTGGGCGACCCGCTGGACCTTTCGGACGCTGAATTGATTCGCGGCCGTTCAGCAGCACCGGCGCAATAGCCGTGGACCGGTAAGGGTGCGTGGCTACATCAATTTGGCGGCGAATCAGCTTCTGAATATCCTGGAGGTATGCGCGCTCCTCGTCTTCGCAGAAGGAAAGGGCAATACCATTGGCTCCGGCGCGGCCCGTGCGACCAATGCGGTGCACGTAAGTTTCGGGCTCGTTCGGAATTTCGTAGTTGATGACGTGCGTCAGCTCGTCCACGTCGATGCCGCGGGCGGCGATGTCGGTGGCGACCAGCACGCGAATGCTGCCGGCCTTGAAGTTCGACAAAGCGCGCTGACGGTGGTTTTGCGACTTGTTGCCGTGGATAGCTTCAGCGGCAATGTCAGCCTTTACCAACGTCTTTACTACTTTATCGGCGCCGTGCTTGGTGCGCGTAAACACGAGCACCCGGCGGATATTCTTGTCGGCGAGCAAATGCTCCAGTAAGTCCGCTTTGTCGTGCTTATCGACCATGTACACGGCTTGCGAAACCGTATCGGCCGTGCTTGACACGGGCGTAACGGCCACTTTTACCGGATTGGGCTTCAGAATCGTGCTGGCCAGTTCCTGAATAGGACCGGGCATCGTAGCCGAGAAGAACAGCGTTTGGCGAGCGGTGGGCAGCTTGGGCAGCACACGCTTGATATCGTTGATAAAGCCCATGTCCAGCATGCGGTCGGCTTCATCAAGCACGAATACTTCCACGTGGCGCAAATCCACGAAGCCTTGGTTCATCAGATCAAGCAGACGACCGGGCGTGGCGATGAGTACTTCTACACCGCGGCGCAGTGCATTGGTTTGGGGCAATTGGCCCACGCCCCCGAAAATAACGGTGTGGCGCAGGGGCAAGTGGCGACCGTAAGCCGCGAAGCTTTCGCCAATTTGGATGGCCAACTCGCGGGTAGGAGTGAGCACCAGGCAGCGGATTCGCGAGTGCGACACATGCGCTACTTTGGCCGTTTGGGTTAGAATTTGAAGAATTGGAACAGTGAAGGCAGCGGTTTTGCCGGTGCCCGTTTGGGCAACGCCCAGCAAATCGTGGCCTTCTAGCACCTGCGGAATGGCTTGCTGCTGAATAGGGGTGGGCGTGGTGTAGCCTTCCTCGTGCAGGGCACGGAGGATAGGATCAATCAGATTGAGTTCGTCGAATGACATTGAAAAAGATAAAAGGAGCCACCCCTAACGAATACGGTAGGCGGCAGCCGACAAAAACGCGGCTTAAAGACCGGTCGAAAAAGAGAAAAAAGCCCCCCGGCAGTGCCGGGAGCGTAAGCGGATTGCGGCGGTTGAACGTATAACCAGAGCCAAGCGCCGCGCCTGGCTCAGTTATTTCCGATAAAATCCAACGTTTACACGCCAAGCTTACGACCTATGAACATAAAGGACCGGAAAATCCTCTACGAAGGCTTTTACAAACTTAGTGAACTCACGGTGCAGGATGGCTCCGAGGAATACCAGCGCATCCGGTTCGAGCCCGGTGAGGCCGTAGCGGCCTTGGTACTGGATACCACTCGCCAACGTTATCTACTGGTCCGTCAGTTCCGTGTAGGTGCCGAGGCCGACGTATTAGAGCTGCCCGCTGGCATGCTCGACAAAGAAGGGGAGAGCCCGGAAGAGGCGCTGCGTCGTGAGATCAAAGAAGAATTAGGGTACAAAGTTGATCATTTAGAACAAATAATTCAGATGTACCCTTCGCCGGGGGCCAATTCGGAGCGCATTACCATCTATTACGCCGAGGTAAGTCAACAAATCGCCCCCGGCGGCGGTGAGGCCAGCGAGGGCGAAAAGTTGGCAGCCGAAGAATTTACTTGGGATGAATTGACAGCCGAGCCCCTCGAAGATGCCAAAACGATAATAGCCGTGCAGTGGGCCCAGCTACGGAAGGCAAAAGAATAAAAGCGTCTATATAGAACGTCATGCAGAGGCAGAGCCGAAGCATCTTGCGTGCTGACGTTGCCAAGCTAATCAACGAAGCGAGCGAGATGCTTCGGCTCTGCCTCTGCATGACGTTCTAATTAGCCCTGCGGATCTACCACGTACTCGAAGTTTTGCTGGAGCTTGGAATCCGTGATGATGACAGTGAGGGGCTGGGGCGTTTCGGTTTTAACAAATGGAATAGTCCGCTCGCTCTTGTAGAGGTCACGATTCCAGAAGCGACCGTTGCCAGCGGCAGGGGTTTTGTTAAATACTTCTTCCCCTGCTTTATTCTTGGCCGTGATGCTGAGCAGGCTCGGGTCAGCATTCTGGGCACCGCGCCGATACATGGTTACTACCAAGTTGCCGCCGGCGGGCAGGCTGTTGAAACGGCGCTGATAGGTCGTATCGGCCCAGTTGTTCATTTTGCGCAAGGCGTTTATTTCGGTGAGTAGCTCCTCATAGGGGCGGTAGGCTAGGCGCGTAGCAGTGCCGTTGGCTTCCGAATCTTCGCCAGTATTCTTGGTTACGTTCGAGATATAAGCGCAGTCTTTATCCTTTTGTGGAATCATGTAGCGCTGCTTGCGCTCTTCCTTCTCCTTATCTTTATCCTTGGACTTTTGGCTTTTTTGGGCCGTAGCAGCGAAAGATGATAAGAGGCAGCAGAGGAGTAAAATTTTTTTCATGGAGATTGATAAGAAAGGAAAATGAGGCTGCGCTGTAGCGCGATAAAAGTAGGAGTGGAGTGCTGCCCTAAGCTGAAGATTGGCGGCATACTCGCGCCACAGCAAAAAGCGTGACAAACCCATAATACTTGCGTAACGCTGGCGTCATAGACCGCCCCGATCTTTGCGGCGGGTAAACCTGCTTTGGCCATATGCACGCTCCTATAATACTGCCGCTGCTGCACCTTTCGGGTTGGTCATTGGCTTACGCAACTTGCCAGCTGGCACTGCTTGTAGCCATCGGGCTGCGCGCCGTCGCTGGGGGGCATTTCTCGTTTAGCTTCGGTGGGCGCACGGCGGTCAAAGCCTCTTTTTTGCCCCCCAGCGGCCGATGCTCTCTGTTTTCAACTCAACATTATCGTGCTGCCTAATGGGAAAGAAAAAGAAAGCCCTCAAAGGTCGCCGCGTGGCCGTAGCCATTATTTCCGATGTGCATCTGGGTACGTATGGTTGCCACGCCGAGGAGTTATTGCGCTACCTCAAGAGTATTCGGCCTAAAGTGCTGGTGCTCAACGGCGATATCGTTGATATCTGGCAATTCAGCAAAAGCTATTGGCCGGCTTCGCATATGCGCGTGGTGCGCCACTTGGCTGGCCTAGCTGCCAAGGGCACACCGATTCATTACCTCACCGGCAACCACGACGAGTTGCTGCGCAAATTCACCGGCACTCGCTTGGGTGCTCTGAGTATTGCCAACAAACTAGTGCTCGACTTGCCCGGCGACGGCAAAGCCTGGATGTTCCACGGCGACGTATTCGATGTTACCATGCAGCATTCGAAGTGGCTGGCCAAGTTGGGTGCCCAGGGCTACGACGCTTTGATTCTGCTCAATCGACTTGTAAATTTCGTATTGCAGAAAATGGGAAGGCCTCGGGTGGCTTTATCCAAAGCTGTGAAAGACAGAGTGAAAGGCGCCGTGAGCCTAATAAGCAACTTTGAGCAAACCGCCGCCGGCATTGCTGCCGACGAAGGCTACCGCTACGTGGCCTGCGGGCACATTCATTATCCCGAAATCAAAACCATTGCTACGGAGAAAGGGGCGGTGACCTACTTAAACTCCGGCGATTGGGTCGAAAACCTAACTGCCCTCGAGTACAGCGCCGATACCGGCTGGCAACTCTATCGCTATGCCGACGACCCGCTAATGCAAGAGCCCGCCGAGCTGGAAACAGAAAGTGAACTTGATGAGGCGTTTGGCGCTCTGGAAACCGCGCTATTCGAAGAAATTAGGAGTGGGAAGTAGACCCTAAGCTGCTTTTTAACTGCCCGCTTTATACATAACCCGAATAAATGTCGAAATAGCACGGAGCCTGCTACCTCAACAGTTACTCCGCTATCTCACGTTTAATCTCTTTCCCTTGCCTCGTATTCTTTATGCCATTCAAGGCACCGGCAACGGCCACCTAAGCCGGGCCCGCGATATTATTCCGCTGCTCCAGGAGCGCGCTTCCCACCTCGATGTGCTCGTGAGCGGCCCGCCCGCCGACCTGGCCTTGCCCTTTCCAGTGCAGTATCAGTTTCACGGCATGGGGTTCGTATTTGGGAAAAGCGGTGGTATCAGCTTTACCAAAACATTTGGACAAGTAAATGCTCCCGCTTTTGTGCGCGAGATGCGGCAGCTGCCGGTAGAGCAGTACGATCTGGTTATCAACGATTTTGAGCCGGTGTCGGCGTGGGCGTGCCGGTTGCGCCACGTGCCCTGTATTGCTTTGAGTCATCAGAGTGCAGTACTTACCAAAAATGCCCCCCGGCCCAAGCGCCCCGATGTGGTTGGCCGCATGGTGCTACGCCACTACGCCCCCGCCACGGCTCACTATGGCTTTCACTTTGAGCGCTACGATGAAGGCACGTACACGCCCGTTATTCGGGGGCAGGTGCGTGCTCTTACTCCCACCAATGAGGAGCACTACACGGTGTATCTGCCGGCCTACGATGAGGCAACGCTGGTAGCGCGCCTACGCTACCTCAGCCGTACCACCCGCTGGGAGGTGTTCAGCAAGCACAGCCAAAAGGAGGCTGAGCATGGTAATGTGCGTGTACGCCCCGTGAGCGGCGCGGCCTTCACCGATAGCCTTGCCCGTAGCGCCGGTGTGCTGTGCGGGGCCGGTTTCGAGACGCCCGCCGAGGCACTCTTTCTAGGCAAGAAGCTGGCCGTGGTGCCCATGAAAAATCAGTATGAGCAGGCGTGCAATGCCGCCGCGCTGGCTAAAATGGGCGTGCCCGTAGTGAAAGGACTCAAGGACAAGCACCTCGATGGCCTCGACCAATGGCTGCAGTTTGGCAAACCCATTCCCGTAAACTATCCCGACGAAACTGCCGCTGTGCTGGATAAGCTGCTGCGCGAACACTTAAAATAAGCGCTGGGGGGCTTTTTAAGGAGGCTGGTGTCATACTACTGCTTATCTAACTTCCTGATTATCGTAGCTGTATAAGTTGATAGGATTAAAAAAGTGATCAGAACTTCGCACTATGCTGAGAAGTCTGAGCACTTTTTTGGTTTATGCTCCTCACAGCGCTGTTATCTTAGCTCTCCAGTTTGCTCTATTCGTGCAGGCCCCCATGTCCATCGCCTTTGTTTCCTCTGCCACGTAATGCTCCATTCTGACACTGTCCCAAGCTCCCTTTTGCCAGGTCTGCATGACCTGCAGCCGCTGGATGAGTTGCTACGAGGCGTGCTTGATGTATCGCTTACTGGGCTGATTATTTATCGTCCGGTATACGATTCGGATGGCAGCAGCGTCGTCGATTTTGCTTTTGCGTACGTGAACCCTGCCGCTCAGCGCATGCTAAGCCTGCCTGAGCAGCCCGCCCTGACGCACTTGCAGCAGTGGCCGCGGAGTCAGGCTTATGGCACGTTCGCCTTCCACCTCAACGCGTTCGAATCCGGGGAGCCTGTACAGCATGATGTGCAGTATCAGGCCGATGGCTACCAAAACTACTACCGCTTGGCCGCCCGCCGCGCCGGCCAGAGCCTGCTGGTAAGCCTTACCGATACGCCCGACCAACCCCGCACTCTCATAGAAGTAGCTGAAGCCCAGGCTGATGTTCAACGACAAGGCCAGCAGTTGCAGCGGCTGTTTATGGAAGCGCCCGCCGCCATCTGCATTCTCTCGGGGCCTGACTTTGTATTTGAGCTGGTAAACCCCGGCTACCAGCGCCTATTGCCGGGGCGACAGTTGCTGGGGTTGCCCTTTGTGGAGGCGGTGCCCGAGTTGGCCAACCATTCGTCGGTGGAGGTGTTCCGTCAAATTTATCAGACAGGAGTAACCCACGAAGAGCTTGGCATCCTCGTTCCCGTTGCTAGGCCCGATGGGGTGATGGAGGACCGTTATTTCAATTACATTCAGCAGGCCCGCCGCAATGAGCGCGGGCAGATTGACGGCGTACTCGTGTTTGCCTTTGAGGTAACTGAGCAGTTTCGGGCCCGTCAGCAGGCCGAAGCACTCCAAGCCGAGCTGCGGGCGGCCGCCGAACGCCGGGAACAGGCCAGCAAAACCATCTACCAGGTATTTGAGCACACCCCAGCGGCCATCTGCATTCAGCGCGGGCCTGAGCATCGCTACGAGTATATCAACGCCGCCTATCAGGCTTTCTTCCCCGACCGCCAGCTGCTGGGCCTCTCCGTAGCCCAAGCACTCCCCGAAACTGTGGAGGCGGGCGTTGTGGACTTGCTGGATAACGTTTACCAGACCGGAGAAACCTACTTCGGTAGGGAGTTGCCCTTGCTGATAGCCCAGCCCGATGGCCGTCCGCCCAAGCAGATGTACTTCACTTTCACCTACCAGGCGTACCGCGAAAACGGCGAGATTGTGGGCATCTCCACCTTCGCCTACAATGTGGCCGACCAAGTACTGGCCCGCCAGCGGCGCGAGGCCCAGCAGCGGCAGCTGGATCAGCTATTCATGCAAGCCCCTACGCCCATCGTCATCCTCGACGGGCCCGAGATGGTGTATCAGTTGGTTAACCCTGCTTACCAGCAAATTTTTCCCGGCCGCGACCTGCTCGACAAGCCTCTGCTGGAAGCCTTGCCCGAGCTGGCCGATACGCTTATTCCTGACACACTGAAACAAGTGTACCAAACAGGGAAAACCTATGTGGCGCACGAGCTGCCCCTGCTGCTGGCGCGTTACAAAGATGCTCCGATGGAGGAAATCTACTGGAACTTCACCTTTCAGGCCCGCCATAACGGGCCGGGGGGCATTGATGGAGTATTCGTATTCGCTCAGGACGTCACGGCGCAGGTGCGGGCCCGCCGCATGGTGGAAGAGAGGGAAGAGTCCTTTCGCCTGATGGCCGACAACGCACCGGCTATGCTCTGGGTGACTGATCCCGAAGGATATTGCACTTACCTCAACCAGCCCTGGTATACCTTCACCGGCCAAACTACCGCCGAGGCCCTGGGTATGGGCTGGGTAGGAGCCATCCATCCCGACGATGCCGCCGCCGCGGGCACTGCCTTTATAGAAGCCAACGCACAGCGAGCGCCGTATCATAAGCTCTTCCGGCTAAAGCGCCACGACGGTGTGTACCGCTGGGTAACTGACAGCGGGCTACCACGCTTTAGTGAAGCCGGGGAGTTTGAGGGCATGGTGGGCACGGTCATCGATGTGCACGAGCAGAAGCTGGCCGAGCTAGCCCTGCAACGCCTGACCAAAAAGCTGCGCACTTCCCGCGACGAGGCTCACGCTCTGAACACAGAGCTGCGAACCGCCAACGACCAGCTCACCCGCACCAACGTAGATCTGGATAACTTTATTTATACCGCTTCCCACGATCTGAAAGCACCAATTACCAACATCGAGGGCCTAGTGCATGTGTTAGCAGGAGAATTGCCCGCAAATGCTCGTTCTGGCGAAGTAGACTACATTCTGGAGCTGATGCAAAGCGCCGTGGACCGTTTCAAATCCACCATCAACCACCTGACAGATGTATCGAAGCTGCAAAAGGAGCACGGGCAGGCCATAAGTCAGGTGATGCTGGCGGAGGTAGTGGAAGATGTGCGCCTGGATCTGGCTCCTTTGCTTCAGGAAGCCGATGCTCAGCTGAAAGTGGATGTGCTGCGCTGTCCGGTAGTTGCTTTTTCGGAGAAGAATCTGCGCTCCGTCGTCTATAACCTGCTCAGCAATGCCCTCAAATACCGTCATCCCGACCGCCCGGCGCAGGTAAGTCTGCACTGCCACGCCGAGGAGACTTACGTGGTGATGAAAGTACAGGACAACGGCCTGGGTATTGATCTGTCGCGGGAGCGCCAGCTGTTTCAAATGTTTCAGCGCTTCCACACGCACGTGGAAGGCTCGGGCGTGGGCTTGTATATGGTCAAGAAGATGGTGGAGAATGCGGGGGGCAAAATTGAGGTAGAAAGCGAAGTAGGCGTGGGTTCTACCTTCACCGTGTACTTCCGGCGCTAAGGCCAACTTGTTGTCTGGCTTTAAAAGCGGGTTTTGGTCGTGAAGCCTTTGCCGTTCGTGATGGATACCTGCTTGAAACCTAGCTCGGTCAGCTCGCTGCGCACCTGCTCAAGCACGAAATCCTTGTTGTCTTCATTGAAAGCGGGCGAGGAAAGGGTAATATTCTCGGCCTGAGCACCCGAGACGCGGGCCCGCACGTTCAGTTCATCCGAAATAGCGTCTTCGGGCAATTCCTGGGCATAATATTTCTTGAACTCGTCGGGTAGCTGGTCGGCGTGGGCGCGGCGCGCGGCTATGGCTATTCGGTTTTCGGCGGCTCGCTGTCTGGCGGCCGCTAGCTCCGCTGGGGAAGGCTGGGGAGGAGCGGGGGGCAAAACCGGCTCCTCGGTGGCCTCCTTTTCGACAGTGACCTCCGACTCAGCGGCGTTAGCGCCGGTGCTTTGGGCCAGCATGGCAGCGGCCACCGAATCCTGCATTCTGGCCCGCCGAGCCACTGCTGCCGCCGATTCGGGCCGGCGGGCGCTTACTGCCCGGCTGGTTAGCTGAGGGGTGCGGACAGGAGTGGACCGCTGGAGGCGACCAATGAAAAATGCCGCAACAAATGCGAGCATACTAAGCCCTAGGATTCCTAAAAGGACATTTTTACTCATAGCCGGGAAGTTAAATGGCGAATAAACAGCCAATTTTACTTTTTATGTCCACTAGTAAGGCTCAACCCAAATCTGCGACTTTAACTCATGGAAGGTAAGCGAGTGCGCCGCTTTTGTACTAACCGACGAGCGTTTTTGTGGCTGCAAACCTTGCTGACAGAAGCATTCTGTAACCCATGCGCTATCAATTAAATCAATTTAGGACGTACAGAAAACCTGTGATAACGCTGAAAGTTGCTTTTCAACGAAAGCCGCATATTGATCTTCTTGCCCCGCTTATCCGTATGCGTAGCCAAAAATAAGCAGATCAGAATAGTCACTTCTCCTGGTTAGAGCGGCGGTGCCTGCTGTCCTTAGTTATTGTCTGAATGCCTGATTCTATTGCTGCCTTGCCCGCCGCTTTCTTTCCCGAAAATGCCCCCCAGACCTATTCCCGAGGCGATTTTGGTCCTGATTTCCGGTGGGGCGTGGCGGCCGCGGCCTATCAGACCGAGGGCGCATGGGATGCCGATGGCAAGGGGCCCAGCATTTGGGACGAATTCGTACAGCGCCCCAAAAAAATTAAGAGCAACGCCCACGCCCGGATAGCCACCGATTTCTACCACCGCTGGCCATCTGATCTGGATTTGATGCGGCAGCTGAATATTCCCAATTTTCGCTTCTCGGTAGCCTGGTCGCGGGTGTTGCCTAGCGGCACAGGTACGCTGAATAGCAAAGGGTTAGATTTTTACGACCGGCTGGTAGATGGCTGTTTGGAGCGCGGCATTACGCCCTGGCCCACGCTCTACCACTGGGATTTGCCCGCCGCCCTCCAGCAGCGTGGTGGCTGGACCAACCGCAGCATCGTGGGCTGGTTTGCCGACTACGCTCAGCACGTGGCCGCCCGTTTCGGCGACCGTGTGCAGCACTGGATGGTGCTGAATGAGCCGATGGTGTTTACGGGTGCCGGTCACATGATCGGTATTCACGCACCCGGCCACCGGGGGCTGGGGAGCTTTTTGTCGAGCACTCACCACGCTGCTTTGGCTCAGGCCGAAGGTGGCCGGGCCCTGCGCGCCACACTCCCCGCCACCGCCCAGATTGGCACCACGTTTTCCTGCTCGCACCTTACGCCCTGGCGACCCGACCTGCTGCGCGACCAGCGCGCTACGGCTCGCGCCAATGCCATTCTCAACCGTCTTTTTGTAGAGCCAGCGCTAGGAATGGGCTATCCGGTGGCCGAAGCGCCTGTGCTCAGCTGGCTCAGTCGCTACATGAAATCCGGCGACGAGCAGCACTTGCCCTTCGCTTTCGACTTCTGGGGCATCCAGAACTACACCCGCGAAGTGGTGCGTCATTCGCCCTATATACCGCTGGTGTGGGCCAAGCTGGTAGGCGCGGCCGAGCGCGGCGTGCCCCACACCACGATGGGCTGGGAGGTGTATCCCGAAAGCATTTACCACATGCTCAAGCAGTTCAACAACTACAAAAATGCCCCCCGCTTGCTCATTACCGAAAACGGCGCCGCCTTCCCCGACGAGCTCATCGACGGCCGCGTGCCCGACGCGGACCGGCAAGCATTTCTGCGCGCCTGCATAGCCCAGGTGCTGCGCGCCCAGCGCGAGGGCGTACCGGTAGATGGCTATTTCGCCTGGTCGTTCACCGATAACTTCGAGTGGGCCGAGGGCTACCATCAACGCTTCGGCCTGGTCCGCGTGGACTACGACAACCAGCAGCGCACCGTGAAGGATTCCGGGCATTGGTATGCGGGGCTGCTGGGGGGTGATGTGGTGTAGATATGAGTGAATTTACTAGATGTATTCCTCTAGCCCGTCATGCTTCACTGCGTTCTGCATGACTGCTTGTTGGTCTATTAGTTTTATTCTGCAAACGCCCATAACCCTAGTATTTGCCCCCCACAACTCGCTTATTGAGATGAGCCAGGCCCGCCGGAAACCTCGGGAGACTATGGGGAGCTTTTTGGGTGTTGGAGGTATCGGTGAGGGAGTGTAGGAAGGCTAGCAGGTCGCTTTTTTCAGCTTTAGAGAGGTTAAGCTTATCGGATGGCAAGGTTTGGTTGGGGACGTTGAGGCCCAGACCTGCGCCGCCGCCCTGGTTATAGAATTCAATTACTTCTTCCAAGGTCTGGTAGGCGCCGTTGTGCATGTAGGGCGCGGTGAGGGCGATGTTGCGCAGGGTGGGCGTTTTGAAGGCGTGTCGCTGCCACTCAATACCTTGCAGACGGAACTTGCCCGGATCGGGGTCGATGGTTTTAGGGTGAAGGCTGGCTTGGGCAGGCACACCCAGAATCTCGGTTTCGGTGCGGTCGAAGGTAGGGGCTACGTTGCCATTAAAGAGGGGCATGAAGTGACAAGTGCCGCATTTTCCCTTCCCCATATACACGTTGAAGCCGCGCTGGGCCGCCGCATCTAGCACAGCCGTTTCGCCCCGCACGTAGCGGTCGAAGGGCGAGTTGAGGCGCACTAGGGAGCGAACGTAGCTGGCTAGGGCCTGCTGCACCTGGTTTTCGGTAATGGTAGCCTCGGTGGCGTCCATTGTTTCGAAAGCGCGAGCAAACGCGGCCCGATAGGCTGGGCTTTGGCGCAAGAGTGTGGCGGCGCGGGCCAGGGAGCCGTGCATTTCGGTGGGGTTGGCCAGCACGTCGGCGGCCTGGTCTTCGAGGTAATTTAGGCGGCCATCGTGGTACTGAGTGCGTTGCAAAGCTGCATTCAGCAGGGTAGGAGCGTTGCGGCTGACCGTTCCCTTACCGGCAAAGGCAACGCTGCGGGCCCGATTTTCGGCAAAGCCGCGGGTGGGCTGGTGGCAGGAAGCACAGCTCCGCCCCCCGTTGCCCGACAGCACCGGATCAAAAAACAACTGCTGACCCAACGCTACCTGCGCCGGCGTAGTGCGCGCATCGCTCTGGGGGGCAAAATAATCGGCGTTGAAAGCAGCCGAGTCAAACAATGTGGCGGCACTGGCTCGCAAGGCCCGCGCCTCCGTGAATTCTGGAATACCTAGTGCCAGCTGGGCCTGCCGCAGCTGCTGGGACAGAGGATTAGCGTATTTGGTCAAAAAGGTGAGCTGGTCGAAATCGGCGGCAGGTGAGCATTTTAAATGATTAATGCTGGTGGTCAACGTTTTGTCAAGGCGCTCAGCCAGAGCCGCATCGCGGGTGCGCAAGGTAGGCGTGTAAGCGGCTAGAGCGGCGCGCAGGGCCTGTAAGCTGGCTACAGCCTCAGGCACAGCATCTCCGGGGGAGGCAGGCGTATCGAAGCCCGGCAGCCCTAGCGTCACGACGCGGAACACGCCCAGGCGCAGGGCATCGAACACGTGCCGGTCGGTGAGCACCAGAATATCGGCTGAGTTGCGCAGGCCGCGTAGGGAGCTGCGCGTGAGGGCCAACTGATTGAGCAGGTCGGCGTGTTGATCGGGGGCATAGGCTTCGGGGTAGAAATAGGTTTCGATTACCTGCAAGCCCTCGGGCATAATCTGGCGCTGCTCCTGGTCGTAGTCAGCTACTTCAATAATGGCTGGACCATTGAGCAGCTTCGCTAAGGAAGCCTGGTAATATTCAGCCAAAAATTCCACCTGCTTATAGCGTTGCCGGGCCAGCCTAAATGCTCGCCGCTGGGCTGCCACCGGGACCTTAGTAGCCACACTTTTTTGCAGCTGCACCAGGGCCGAATCGAGCAAGATCAGGTTCTGGTGGTAGGTAGCCAGCACCTGATCAGTGGGGCGGGCTGCGGCCTTTTGAGCTACGCTAGCCTCGGGTCGTTGGCAGGCCGTAGGGCCAAGTAAAGCTAGAATGAATAAACCCGCTGCAATCCATAATAAAAACTTTACCATCTGATTTTCAATAAATAAACAAATGAGTAAACACCTGTTTTACACACATGAGAAAGCCTCGCCTTGGTCGGACGAGGCTTTCTGCATGCGTTATTTGGTTAGCGGGGCAGGCCGCTGATGACGACCAGCTGACTGGCTTGGCTGTTGCCGTTGTTCGGTTTGGCGCCACCGTCGCGGTACTTCTGGCCGGTCCAGCTGTGGGGCTGAATGCACACCACAAACGTGTTCGGAATACCTAAGTCATCGGATACGTCGAGCATAGCGCCGTACTCCCAGCTACCTTTGCGGGCGGCACCGCTACCTACATTATACTTGGCGGCGTCGGCCTCGGTGCGGCGGTGGTCCAGCTCCAATACTTTCTTCAGCCCGCCCCCATTGATGGCGTACTGGTAGATGTAGGCATCGTGGGTTTCGGGGCCGTAGCCGTTGGAGTCTTCCTGCACATACACGTAGTTTTCGGTTACGCAGATGTTGTCGGGATTCTGAAACTCGCCGGCGATGCCCTTGCGGTCGTCGCCATCCAGAATTACTTCCAGCGTGCCTTTCAGTGGGTTTTTCTCATCTAATACAAGGCGGTACACCCGGCCCCATACCGTCCGTGAGTTATCGGCGTTGGCGCCAGAAGCGGCCTGGCCGGTCACGTTGAAGTAGATTTCTCGGCCGTTGGCGCGGTTGCCCTGACCGTTGTTCTCGTGGCCCTTGCGGTAGTCTATATCCTCTACGCGGCCAAACTTAATGGCTTTCAGCGGGTCAACCTGGGCCTGCATCTGGTTGCCAGTCAGGTTCTTGTGGTCCGGAATCAGGGCAAATTCGATGTCATACTTCTGGCCCACTTTGATGTCGGTTTCTTTCTGGTTGAGGTCGGAGCGGCGTAGCATGTACTGCTGACCACCGTCGAGGTCGCCCACTACGTTGCTCAGGTAGAGCGCCAATTGCCCCCCAGTGGCGTCGGAAGCGTCTTCACCGGTCAGCACCACCGTTTTGCCGGGGTAGGCCGACTTAGGCAGAGGTACCGCATTTTCGGCGCTCCAGTAGCCCAGGCCCCGAATACCTTTGGCCATGCCTTGCGTGTTATTAGGCGCAAATGGATCAATCAGATGGGTTTGGGCATTTACATCGCTTTCGCCAGCGCTTAGAAACGCAGGGCCGAAACCGTGCTCCTTAGGAGTTACGAGCGTGGCTGAGCACAAGCGCCACCGGCCGCCGTCGGAGTTGAGGACATATTCGCCGCTTACGGGCTTGAAGTTGTTATCGAACTGCACCCGCGAGATGGACAGGTTGTCCTCGTGGTTGACGAGCATGGTGAAGCCGTTGCCGTCGGGGTTGCGTAGTAGGCCCGCGCCGTCGGCCGAGCCGCCGAACATAAACTCGGGCGAGGCGGGCAGCACGTCGTCGGAGCTGATGAGGGAATAGATTTTGAGGTTGTCGAAGCCTGACAAGGGTTTGATGAGGGCCGGCGTTACCGAATGGTTTTCCAGCTTCACGGCCTTGTTAACCGGAATGCTCGGCTGGTTGCCTTTGTCGGTTTCGCAGCTGGTCAGCGCGGCACCCAGAGCTAAGGCAGAAAGGCGTGTCGAGAGGGTAATGTTATTCATAAACAAATAGTTAGGTAGGGGAAGAGGTTGCGTACTAAGAATGCCCAAAAGTATTGGGGGCATATTACCGTCGTGTAAAGAGCCAGTTATCAAGCTGTGACGGCGAGGTTATGAAATTGCGACCCGCAGGGAGGCTGGGGGGCTTTTTTGGGCGAAGTGCAGGCCGCTGGGGTGCGGGCCTCCCGAACCCGACTATCTTGGGGGGCTTTTTTGCCGGTTTAGCTTCTCCTTATGCTACTCACCATTACCACGACCCACCAGCCCGCCACCGATTTGGGCTACCTGCTGCACAAGAATCCGGCGCGCCTGCAGTCGGTGGACATTGCCTACGGGCAGGCCCACATCTTTTATCCCGAGGCTACTGCGGAGCGCTGCACGGCCGCTCTGTTGCTCGACATCGACCCCGTGGCGCTGGTGCGCAACCACCGCGGTCCGGCCGGCGAAGGCTTTGCCCTGGAGCAATACGTGAACGACCGGCCCTACGCGGCCTCATCCTTTATGAGCACGGCGTTGGTCAAAGCCTTCAGCACGGCTATGAATGGCACCTGCAAAGACCGCCCCGACCTGCCCGACACGCTCTTGCCCCTCGAAGCCACCGTAGCCGCCCTGCCCGCCGCCCACGCCAGCCAGCTCCAACGCCTTTTTGCCCCTTTGGGCTACGAAATCGAAACCGAAGCCTACCCGCTCGACCCCACCGTGCCGGCCTGGGGCGACAGCCGCTACTTCACGCTCCGGCTGCTCCACCCGGCCCTGCGTCTGCGCGATTTGCTCAGTCACCTCTACGTACTCATTTCCGTCCTCGACAACGACAAGCACTACTACATCGGGCAGGCCGAGGCCGACAAACTCCTGCACCGCGGCGGCGACTGGTTGCCCCAACACCCCGACCGGGAGTTTATCACGCGCCGTTACCTGCGCAATCTGCGCCAGTACGTGGATCCAGCGTTGGAGCGGTTACTAGCCGGGGAGGAAGCTGACCTGACGACGGCCTCACCCCCTAGCCCCCTCTCCCAAGGAGAGGAGGAACTAGATGCTAATATTTCTAGCTCTAGTCAATCTAATTTAGAATTAACTCTAAAAGCTAGTTCCCCCTCTCCTTGGGAGAGGGGGCTAGGGGGTGAGGCCCCCGTTGAACAAGCCGAAAAGCAAAGCCTCCACGACCTGCGCCTCGACCGCGTAGCCGAAGAAATCCGCCGCCTCGGGGCCAAGCGCGTACTCGATTTGGGCTGCGGTGAGGGCAAACTGGTGCGTCGGCTGCTCAAAATTCCGCACATCGAGCACATTCTGGGCATGGACGTGTCGCACCGCGAGCTGCAACGCGCCCACGAGCGCCTACACATCGTGGAAATGCCCCCCAGGCAGCGCGAACGGCTCACCCTGGTGCAAGGCTCCCTGCTCTACCACGACCCGCGCCTCAGCGGCTACGACGCGGCGGCCGTCGTCGAAGTTATTGAGCACCTCGACGAAAACCGGCTGGCGGCTTTTGAGCAGGTGGTATTCGCCCGCGCCCGCCCCGGCGCCGTACTCGTCACCACGCCCAATGCCGACTACAATCAGCGCTACGAAACGCTATCCGCCGGGGAGTTCCGCCACCAGGACCACCGCTTCGAATGGACGCGGTCGCAGTTTGCGGCTTGGGCAGCGGGAGTTGCAGAGCGCTACGGCTACCGCGTGCGCGTGGAAGCGCTGGGGCCAGAGGCGGGAGAAGTAGGGGCGCCTTCGCAGTTGGCGGTGTTTGAGCGGTAAATAATTTTTTACATGGATTTATGATGTTCCGTTAACTTGTAGATCAGACAGCTTATTCTTAGTAAGGTTAACATTGATTTCCCAATAATAACTGCCACCATCAAATACTGTTGAATAATCAGAATCGTATTTAAGTCTTGTATCTAGTGAGCCTCTTATATTGTCAACCAGAGTATATTCATTCCAATGAAAATTGATATGTATTATCTTGTCTCCCTTTTTATTAAAGAATCCTACATACTGTCTAAAATATTTATTTAAATTTTTATGAATTATCTGATTGTCATCTGATTGATTCATGCGACTCCTATTTGCGAACTGTAATTTTCTTGATAAGATATATTCTGCCTCTTGTAACTCCTCTAATGTTGGTGTAAATCTTTTTAAAGAATCAATATCTGATACATGTAATAAAGTAAACGGATATTTATCAGTGAAAATAGTTCCTCTGAAATTGTTGCTCTTTACGCCTAATAGTGTAGTCTTACTAGTAGCAAAAACTTCTATTGGTATTTTGTGATTAATTAATCCTGGTTTACAAGATGAAAATAAAAACAGTATGACGAGGGTTAAATGCTCGATTCTCATTATATAAATTTTTACTATTGAGTCGACTGCACAACAAGCTGCTCTCAATTCAACTCAATCACAAATCCGCCGCGCGCCTTTACCGGCAGTGTGAGCGACGTGCCCGTGAAGCTTCGGGTGCTGAAGTCGCGGTTGGTGGTGCCGTCGGTGATGAGGGTGCCGCCTTTGGTTGCGCCCAGCTTGGATAGGTCGAGGGTGATGGTGCGGTCGGTGGGAGTGCCATTGATGCCGGCCACGTACCATTTGTTGTTGGCTTTGCGGGCCACCACGGCGTACTCACCGGGGAAACCGTCCAGAAACTTCACGTCGTCCCAGCTGGGGGGCAAATTCCGCATAAAGTTCACCACGTAGGGCGGCTGCTTTTGCATACCCTCCGGCACTTCCACGTAGTGCTGAATGCCCGATTGAAACAGCACCGAAAGCGCTAGTTCGAAGCCGTTGGTGGTGAGGCGGTTAACCTTTGGAATTTCGGAGAAGCAGACGGGCGTAAAATCCATGGGCCCCACGGCGTTGCGGGTGAAGGGCAGCATCGCGCAGTGCGTAGACTGGTCATCGGCATCGGCCTGGGCAAAGGTCAGAAACTCGAAGCCGCGCACCGCTTCCATAGTCATCAGGTGGGGGTAGGTGCGCGTCCAGCCGCGGGGGATGGTGGTGCCGTGAAAATTGACCAGCAGCTTGGCCTGGGCCGCATCGTCTAATAGGTCTTGGTAGTAGTTCATCATCGACTGCCCGTCGCCGCCGAAGAAGTCGATTTTCACTCCTTTGATACCCATTTGTTGCAAGCGGGCAAACTCCTTCTTGCGCGATGCTGGCTCGAAAAGCACGTTTATGGGCGTCTGGGGGGCTTTATTCCAGTTGCCGTTGGAGTTGTACCACACCAGCAGGTCCACGTTTTTGGTGCGGGCGTAGGTGGCCAGCTCCGTCATTTTATCGTACCCGATTTGCTTGTCCCACAGGGCATCAATCAGGCAGTAGCGCCACTTCATGTCGGCCGCGTAGTCTACGAAACGCTTCTGCACGTCATACACGGTGGCCTCGTCCTTGAGCAAAGCCCAGCTCCAGGAGGCCTTGCCCGGCTTAATAAAGGCCATATCCTTGAGTTTGGCCGGCGCACTCACGTCGGTCGTCAGCGTCGATTCTACGATGGTGCCCAGCGTGGGGCCCACCACCAGCACGCGCCACGGCGTGCTCCACGGCAGCGTCGATTCGGGCGCGGTACTCGCAGTGGGAGTAGTGCCTTCGCGCTCCTGGGCAAAGGCGATGCTGTACTCGCCATCGGGCGAAAGGTGGGCCAAGTGGGTGCCGCCATAATTGCGCTCCATGCCGGCCTCGGTTAGCAGCACCCAGTTGCCAGCCGCCTGAAACAGCGCCGGAAACGACCAGCCCTGACCTAAGCTCGATGGCGTGCCTACAGCTATGGCCATCTTGTATTTCTCCTCGTACGACGGCTGCGTATTCGACCAGCCCGTTTGGGCAACCGCGTGCGGGTGCAGCCAGCCCTTGGCCGCCGTGGGCAGCTTGAAAGTGGTTTTTTCGGCTAGAATTCTCTGTTTCTCCTTGGATTTGCCCCCCAGCACATAGCGAAATGCCACCCCATCGTTCGATACCTGAAACACGATGCTGATCCGGCGCCCATTGCTGCCCGAAAACGCGATTTCGCGCCGATTGGCCTGGTAGCGGCAAGTCGAGCGTTTGTCGTTGGTAAGGGTGTAGCTGTCGGTAACAGGTGCCGTTTTACCAGCGCTGGCTAGCTTGAGTCCTTTGCTTAAATCCGCGTCGGCTAGTTTTAGGCCCAGGCTTGAGGGCCGTAGCAACTCTGTCTCTTTGTAAGCTACCGAGTAAACCGGAACGCCCTGATTGCCAAGGCTTACCGACACCCGCACCGCCCCATCGGGGCTGGCAATGCTTATAGGTTCTGGCTGGCCTGCCCAAGCCAGCATAGTTGTAAGAAGCAACATCAATGTAAATGAGCCTTTTAACATGGGTAGGATAGAGGAGAAAAATGGGAATGACAGCAGCTAACTTAAGCTACCAAACATACGCCGCATTTCACTGCTATTTCCAACTCTCGGGCTGGAGCGTAGAGTATCTAAGCAACGACTCGTGCTAGCCCAACAAAGACTCATATAGATAGAGCGTAAAGCTCTTTATATCATTCTTTAATATTAATATTTAATGGCTTGCTGATTTTATCACTTTTAATAAATTGCTGCACTTTAATATTTTCCCACATCACCAATTTATCCTCTACCCGGGTAATTGCCCGAATATCACCGTCCTGAGAAACGACAAAGCCTAAACTGCCTTTATTACTCCAACAATAAGAAAACATGGAGTTGTGCCGGGTTCCAAATTGATTAGGGCTAATTGGCGTTACTTTACTGTCGCACACCGTTGCACTTTTAGCTACATATATATACTCCGGCAGCGGCTTGGAGCGAATGACCGTACCAAATCCCCTTACTTTTAAGTCGGTGGTAAGCACAACCAGACCATCGATACAGGAAAGAGAGGAGATAAATCGGATGGCGCCCTTTATTTCGTCGCTCGTTTCTTTTTTTTGCGCTTCCGATACGTTTTCGCTCACATATAAGGATACAGGAACCAAATTTTTCTCGTCTTTTGAGAATTCAGCCGCTATAGCATTGGCGTACTTGTAATGCGCAATATTAAGCTGTATATAATTTATAATAGCCCTAAACAATCGGTCGTAAGATAGCTCGTGTTTTACATTTAAACCCGCTTTCTGATACGGAGTTATCAAAAAAGCCCCCCCGTTATGATAGCTCTGAGTTTTGAGAAGTATGCGCGATAATGATTGAATAATGGAAGTTTCTATGTATTCGTGCCAATCTCTGGGATTCTCGTCCTTATATTGTTTTTTAATATAATTTGTTATTTCTTTTTTATACGGTTCAGAGTATAATTTTAGTATTTTATTTACGGTACCTCTTCTGAAAACATCGACATAATTACTGATTAACGTGTTTTGCTTTAAGGTTGCAATCAACTCATAATCGAGCATTACATAAATGCTCCCAATGTCGGATATGGTAGTCTGGAAAAGTCCGGGTTGTTCGGAGCCGGAATCAGTTTCGTAGTTGAGAAAATCCTGGTAGTGAACCGCCTGATCAATCATTCCCCAGATAAAAAGCTCATCATTGGAGTCGTAGTAAACGGCCAGCGACGAGCTCCATGGGTCGGCTGCTTTCGATAGCTTCACGATGTTCTTGACGGTGAAGGGAATGCGTTTGCGGAAGTGGATATAATTCCAGCGGTCGGCCACAATGCGCTCCGGCGGGCTAGGGTCGGGGTCAGCGGGATCGATGAAGGTGACCGTAACCTTAATCAGCTGGCCTTCTTCCGTTTTGAGGCTGGTAAAAAACAGGTTCTCGAACAGATGATGTAATATGCTCTCGCTGGGCTGCGGATAGTTCGTCTTTGTTAGCTTTTTGTAAACCAGCCTGGCTAAGTCGTGATAAGTGGAGTTCGTATGTGCCATCGTATCGTGCCGAATAAGCTAGAAACCCGTTAAGGTTGCCAAGAAAGCTATTCCTAAATATACGCCTGCTTTGCTCTTATGGCTCTGACTACCTTAAAACTTCCCGAACTCTCGCTGGTGCTGCTGATGGGCACGTCGGGGGCGGGGAAGAGTACGTTTGCCCGTCGGTTATTTAAAGACACTGAAATTGTGTCTTCTGACTACTGCCGGGCCCTGATTGCCGACGATGAAAACGACCAATCGGCCACGCCTGATGCGTTTGCCCTGCTTCAATATTTGGTAGGTGTGCGCCTCAAGCGCGGCCTGCTCACGGTAGTAGATGCCACCAACGTGCAGCCTGAAGCCCGCAAAGTGCTCGTGCAGCTGGCCCGCGACTACCACGTCTTGCCCACCGTCATCATCCTCGACGTGCCCGACCGCTTAGCCGAGGACCGCAACCAAACGCGCCCCGAACGCCGCCACATGCCCCGGCACGTGGTGCCCCAGCAGCGCCAACAACTGCGCCGCAGCCTCAAAACCCTCAAACAGGAGGGATTTCGCCACATTTATCACCTGCACGGTGCTGAGGAAATCGACGCGGTGCGGACCATCGTGCGCGACCCCCTCTACAGCAACCGCAAGCACGAAACTGGTCCTTTCGACATTATCGGCGACGTGCACGGCTGCTACGACGAACTGGTGCAGTTGCTTGATAAGTTGGGCTATACAGTAGAAGCGGAGCCGGTGGTGGATGTGCGCGATTTAGGCGTACGCGTGACGCGCCGCATTGAGGCGACAGGCGGTAGAGACGCAATATCTTGCGTCTCGTCGTTGAACGACCCCGCGCAGAATGATCCCAACCAAAGCATTCAACCAAACAACGTCAGCAACGACGAGACGCAAGATATTGCGTCTCTACCACTTATCGGAGCTGAACGCCGCGTCATTTTCCTCGGCGACCTAGTTGACCGCGGCCCTGCCTCGCCGCAAGTACTGCGCTTAGTCATGCGCATGGTGCAGGACGGGCTGGCCCTGTGCGTGCCCGGCAACCATGATATCAAGCTGCTGCGCCATCTGGGGGGCAAAAGTGTGAACGTGCAGCACGGTTTCGCCGAAACGCTGGAGCAACTGGCGGCCGAGTCGGATACGTTTAAAAATCAGGTGCGGCAGTTTCTGGATGGGCTTGTGAGCCACTATGTGCTGGATGGCGGCCGCCTGGTGGTGGCCCACGCCGGCATGCGCGAGGAAATGCAGGGCCGCGGCTCAGGTGCCGTGCGGGCGTTTGCGTTGTTTGGCGAAACGACCGGCGAGATTGACGAATTTGGCTTGCCCGTGCGCTACAATTGGGCCTCCGAGTATCGGGGCCGCGCCATGGTAGTGTACGGTCACACGCCCGTGCCTGAGGCGGAGTGGTTAAATAACACCATCGATATTGATACCGGCTGCGTGTTTGGCGGTCAGCTCACGGCCCTACGCTACCCCGAGCGGGAGCTAATAGCCGTGCCCGCCGCCCGCGTGTACTGTGAGCCAGTGCGCCCGCTGAATTACCGCGCTCTGCAACTGCTAGAGGCCACCCAAACCGACCTCTCCGCCCAACAGCAGCACGACGACTTGCTGGACATCCGCGACGTGACGGGCAAGCAAATTATTCGGCCGCGCCTGCTGCCTTCGGTTACCATCCGGGAGGAAAACGCCGTGGCCGCCCTGGAGGTGATGAGCCGCTTTGCCCTTAACCCCAAGTGGCTGCTGTATTTGCCCCCCACCATGTCGCCCACCGAAACCTCGCCGCTGCCCGACCTGCTGGAGCACCCCGCCGAGGTCTTCGACTACTTCCGCCGCCAAGGCGTGGAGCGTGTAGTGTGCGAGGAAAAGCACATGGGCAGCCGCGTAGTGGTGGTGCTGGCCCGCGACGAAGACGCCGCGCGTCGCCATTTCGGGGTGGTAGGCGAGGGGCCAGGCAAATGCTACACCCGCACCGGCCGCAACTTCTTCACCGACCCCGCCCTGGAAGCCGCCTTCCTCACCCGCCTGCAAGCGGCCTTGCTGGGGGGCAATTTTTGGGAGAAATTCCAAACCGACTGGCTTTGCCTCGATGCCGAGCTGCTGCCGTGGTCGGCCAAGGCCCAAGAGCTGATCAAGAACCAATACGCCGCCGTAGCCGCTGCCGCCAGCGCCGCCCTGCCCCTGGCCGAAGCCACACTGGCCCAAGCCGCCAGCCGCGGCCTCGACGGCGTGGAAGCCCTGCTGGCTCGCACCTCGGCCCGCCACACTGCCGCCACCCATTACGCCGAGGCCTACCGCCGCTACTGCTGGCCGGTAGAAAGCCTCGACGATTTGCGCCTGGCGCCCTTTCACCTGCTGGCCACCGAGGGCCGCACCTACTTCGATAAAGACCACGCCTGGCACATGGAAACCCTGCGCGCCCTTAGCCTCCAGGACCCCGGCCTGCTCCGTGCCACCACCTACCACGTCGTAAATCTGCAAGACCCCGCCGCTGTGGAAGCCGCCACCCAGTGGTGGACCGACCTCACCGATGCCGGGGGTGAAGGCATGGTAGTAAAGCCCTACGACTTCATCCCCGCCACCAAAAAAGGCCTCGTCCAGCCCGCCCTCAAATGCCGCGGCCGCGAGTACCTGCGCATCATCTACGGCCCCGACTACCTGCTGCCCGGCAACCTGGAGCGCCTGAAGGAGCGGGCCGTAAAAGCCAAGCGCAACCTAGCCCTGCGGGAATTTGCCCTCGGCGTGGAAAGCCTGGAACGCTTCGTGGCCGGCGCTCCGCTGCGGGAGGTGCACCAATGCGTATTCGGTGTGCTTGCCCTGGAAAGCGAAGCGGTAGATCCGCGTTTGTAATCCAGCACGATTGTAGAGACGCGACACTTCGCGTCTCCTCGTTGCGCGACCTAATAAAAGAAAGCAGTTGTGTTAACGTCAGCAACGAGGAGACGCGAAGTGTCGCGTCTCTACAATCTTATTTTAATGAATGATTCTCGTTATCAGGACACATATCGCGTAGCTTCTACTCGCTTGCCAGGCTATGATTATGGGCAGAGTGGCATCTATTTCATCACCATCTGTACAAAAAACCGACAACCATATTTTGGTGCAATCAAAGTACCCAACGGGAATTGGGATGCTGCTTTTTTGCGCACCTCCGTATTAGGTGAGAAAGCTACTGAGTACTGGAACACCATTCCTGAGTTTGCGCCATTTGTACGTCTGGACGCGTTTATCATGATGCCTGATCACCTACACGGTGTATTGCTTTTCGACAAGGATGAGCCAAGCATCTCGAGCGGAGAGACGCGAAGTGTCGCGTCTCTACAAGCATACGATAATCAATTTGGCCCCCAGTCTAAGAATTTGGCATCCGTGCTACGCGGGTTTAAATCAGCCGTAACTATGTACGCTCGTTACCATAGTATAGAATTTCACTGGCAGTCCCGCTTTCACGATCGGGTGGTGCGAAACCAGCACGAACTAGAGCGAATCCGTCATTACATCAGTACTAACCCAACACGCTGGGAGGCTGAATACGATAATGGAGAAGGCCTTTACCGCTGAACGCTGTAGAGACGCGACACTTCGCGTCTCCTCGTTGTGGAAGTTGTTTAGTTGACACACAGCCGTTCGTTCAACGAGGAGACGCGAAGTGTCGCGTCTCTACAATTATTCTAGCGGCCTTTCTTCAGCCACTTCAGCGCCGCGGCTACTTTAGCGTCTTGGCGAAGGTCGGTGAAGTTATCGCCGCCGGTGATGAGCACGTCGGGGGTGAGGCTGGTTTTGTAGGTGGTTTTGTTGCGGTCGGTTTCCAGCAGGCCGGCGATGGTAAGGTAAGAGGAGCCGCTGATGCGGTAGCTTTCGTTGGCGGTGGTGGCGCCGTAAGTGGGCTCGCCGAAGAAGCGGGTGGCGGGCCGACCTTTTAGGCTGATGGCTACAATCTCGCCGGAGCTGGCGGTCATGCCGCTGAGCAGCACGGCAATGGGCTTATCGGTGCGCTTGACGGGGCAGCGGTCCTGGAGCGTAGTTACCTGCAACGTATCCATGTAGAAGTTGCCTTGCTTGAGGTACCACTGCTGGTCGGGCTTGCCGTCTTTGTCCACAAAGCCCCCCAGGTGACCGTCGCCGAGCAGGGGTGCGATGCCGGCCAGCATGGGTGCCATGGCCCCGCCGTCGTTTAGGCGTAAATCAACGATCCAGGCCCTTACCTTATCGGAGTTGATGCGGCAGAGCGAATCCTGCACCACCTTAGCCGCGTCGCGCATGGCTTGCAGACTGCCCCCCGCGTTGATGCCCGGCAACTGAATATAGCCGACGTTGTTGGGGAGCATTTTGACCAGAATACCGGGCTTTTTCGCCAGGGCTTCCTTCACGACAGTATTGATGTAGGCCGGGCGGGCGGTGTTGCGCCACTTATAGGTTTTACCCTTGTAGGTCAGCCAGCCGTGGTCGTCCTTGAGCTGCTCAAACACATACGGGTAAATCGGCAGCAGCTCCCGCACCGACTGGGCGCCCTGCGCTTTCTGGTACACCGTCTGCCGCAGCTGGGGCCAATCGACGGTGCTGCGTTCGAGCGAATAGGTTTCCAGCAGCGTCAGACTCTTGTCGAGAAAGGTTTGAATGGAATCGGGGAGCGGAGCCGGCGCGGTTTGGCAGTGGGCCGCGTGGGTAGCAGCCGTGAGGAGCATCAGTAGCCAGAGTTTCTTCATGCAGCTAAGATGCGGGTTGCGGCTGGAGGGTTGTTTGGGGGGGCGACATACTTTGCTCAGTAACCTAAGAGCCAGCGAATGACGGTAGCTCTTTTAGGACAATTAGCCTGTCGAATGGCAACATACTGCATGTTGAAGGCAGTTTCACAGTCAAAACAAACGTTTTTGTAGCCCATAATGATGTCAGTGAGTAGCTTAAGTAAGATGTAATCAAAATGACCTTAAACTGTGAAATAGAGTTTCGGAATCATAGACGACCACATCTTTATTTGTAAATGTATTTCGGAAAAAGGAACTCTCTTTTTCTAGCTCTTCTAAAGTCTTATCGCCTTTATATATACTAATGGCTACTTGTTTAGCGTGGCTTTTGTTTGCAAAATTGACGATATGTTTGTCAGGCTCACTAAAAGAGAATCCGTAAAATGTAATGTTTCTGAATGATGTTTGAAGTTTACTTGCACAAAAACTCAAATATGAATTATTATTTATAGTAGAAAGTTTGTCGTTTGCATGACCCTCAGCAACAAAAATAGGGAAGTTATTATTCTCTATTTCTCTTCTTATAAGTTGAATATATTCTAATCTTAGCTGTTCCAATCTTCTAAGCTTATAAGTAGAGCGCTGGTTTCTGTATACATAAAGAAACAATGCGCCATGCAGATAGTAAATACTTCGAGCTGAGCTATAAGGATTTGAGTTGGAAAACTTTAACTCAGTAGGGTTAGCGGCTTCATAGAAGTAATCTATGAATGGATCTTCTTGCTTCTTGTCCCGAAAATCAGATATAACTTGTAGTATACTTTTGTATAAAAATACATCATAATTAGTTGTGAAAATATCTGAAAAATCTAATAACTCATATCCTAGGCTTCTAAGCTGTGGATAGTAAATTTCGCTATGAGTAGGGTGGTTGTCCTGAACTGTTTTTATTAAGCCGTCTCTCAGCTCATCTCGCAAAGGCTCTATTTTATTAGAAATATTATTAATTATTTCATTTACTTTTTCTGTATTGTTTAATATCTGAATTATAAGCTCGAAATTATTAGTGTTAAAATCAGAAAACACCTTAAGTAGTTCTGAGCTTGCTGTTAATTTGAACTTATCGAACAGTGATTTATAAGAGAGTTTGTTGCAAAGGGAGATTGAGAATCCATTTCCTAGGAATAGGTTTGATTTATCAAATGCGTCAGAAATGGATTCCCATTGAAAAACAACAATTGCATTTAGCTCATCAATAGAGTGAGACATAAATTCTATATATGTTATTAATGAGGAGTATTCTACCTGATAGTCTATCTATTGTTTACTTATACTCTTATCCCGCGCGCCTTTAAACTCCGAATCCGCCTTCCACTGCGGAAACGTCGTTTCTCCGGCTAAGCGCTGACCTACGCGGAAGTACAGCTGCGCGTCTTGAGCGATGCCGGATAGGTCCCATTTGGGGTCGAACTGATCTGCGGGCTTGTGGTACATGTTGGTGGTGTAGTTCTGACGCTGCTCAGCGATGTACTCCTTGCCGCGGGTGCGGCTCTCGAAGCCTCCGCTGGCGTAGAGTGAGGGCACGCCCACGTGGGCGAAGCTGAAGTGGTCGGAGCGGTAGAACATGCCGGTTTCGGGCGTCTGGTCGGGGAGGATGTAGCGGTCCTGCTCCTTGGCGGCGGCGCGGGCGTACTCTTCCAGCTCCGATTGGCCGTAGCCGATGACGGTGAGGTCCTTCATCTTGCCGTAGGGCCAGAGCATGTCCATGTTCAGGTCGGCCACCGTTTTGTTGAGCGGAAACACCGGATGCTGCGCGTAGTAGGCCGAACCCAGCAGGCCCTGCTCTTCGCCCGTCACGGCCAGGAACACGATGCTGCGGGCGGGATTCTGGGGGGCTTTTTGGAAGGCTTCGGCAATGCTCAGCAGGGCGGCCAGGCCGGTGCCATCGTCCACGGCGCCGTTGTAGATGGAGTCGCCGGCAATGGCTTTGCCCACGCCAAAGTGGTCCCAGTGGGCCGAGTAGATAATGTACTCCTTGGGGCGAGTGGTGCCGGGTATCACCGCCAGCACGTTGCGGCTGGTCTGGCGGCGCAGCTTATTCTGGATGCTGGCCGTAACTGTAAGCGCATCGAGCGGACGGGCGCGGAAGCCTTTCTGGTTAGCGGCTGTGTAAAGCTGGTCGTAGTTCTGGCCGGCGGCCTGGAAGAGGCGCTTGGCCGCGTCGAGGGTGAGCCAGCCTTCGATGGCGCACTTATCGGCGCCTTTGTCGGCGGTTTGGGCGCGTAACTTGGGGCTGACGGCCCCACTCAGTACCACTGACCACGGGTAGGCCGCCGGCTTGGTGTCGTGCACGATGAGCACGCCCGTAGCGCCCTGCCGAGCGGCTTCCTCGTATTTGTAAGTCCAGCGGCCGTAGTAGGTCATGGCCTTGCCCTTAAACAAAGTGGTGTCGGGGCCCGCGTTGCCCGGGTCGTTTACCAGCACTACCACGGTCTTGCCTTTCACGTCGAGGCCCGCGTAATCGTCCCAGCCGTACTCGGGGGCTACCACGCCGTAGCCGGCAAATACCAGCGGCGAATTGGTAACGGCCACCTGGGGCTGCTCGCGCTGGGTGAAGGCTACAAAATCGGTCTTGTATTGCAGATTCAGGCCTTTGCCTTTGCCTTTGATCTGCATGATCGGGGCCGGGGTGCCGGTTATTTCCACCAGCGGCACGGCCTGAAAGTAGCTGCCATCGGGGCCGGGCTTGAGGCCGAGCTGCTTGAATTGGTCAGCCAAATATTGGGTGCTGCGCTCCTCACCCACGGTAAACGGCTTGCGGCCCATCATCTCATCCGACGACACGGCTTGCAGATACTTGCTGATGCTGGCCGTGCTGATGGTATCAGTAGAAGCGGCTGCGGTATCGGTGGTGGCCGTAGCCGAAGCTTCGGGTTGAGAAGCCTCGGTAGTGTTGGAAGCGGGCTGCGACTGGCAGCCGACTAGCGCCAGGCCAAGCAGCCCAGCAACAGCAGAGAATCGAGTGATTGGTAGCATGAGAGGATGGCAGTTAAACCCCAAGGGCCAAATGACAGGTTTTGAGGGGGCTGACGAAAAAGGATTCGGTTTATCAATAGTAGCAGATATTCGCTTACGAATGCTACGCTCAGATTCTTCATCTTGCGGTCTATGCACGCTCGTATCCAAACCGCTCTCGCCCTACTCGAAGCTGCTCACAACATCCGCATCCGCGACGCCCGAGAGTTTCGCCGCATTTAGTTTTTGTAAGGCACACATCATATAAGCAAACTGCAGAGAGGCTGCTGATTCAGCTGCGGCGGGATTTTTACGCAGTAGAAAGCAAATAACAGAGTGGTCCTACGGCTGCTAAGTTGTAGGACTATTCTGTCTAAATAGATTATTACTAATATTTTTTCGTGGCAGCGTGTGGAAAAAAGCCCCCCAGGGCATCCTCCTCACGTCGGCCGGCGGATAGCTTGGGCTCGACCAGTTTTCTGGCCCTTCTAACCTGCCTCACCTATGCTCCGATGCCCACGCTTCGCCCTTGTATTGCTGTATTTGTTGAGCTGGCAGTCGGCCGCCGCTCAGCAGCGCCTGGCCCAGGGCCGGCAGCGCAGCTACTACACGAAAGTCTTCCGCCTCACTGATGCTCAGACGCTGCTGCTATATCAAAAAGGCTTGGCCGCTGCGAGAGCCAGCTTTTTCACTCAGCCTGTTGATTCGTTTCTGACTGACAGTCTCCGTCAGTGGCGCCGCCCGCTGCCGGTGGGCTACTACCTAGTGGCGCACACCGAGGGGCCGCGCCTCGTGTATTGGCTGCGCTCCGTCACCGACCGCGAGGTGCTCGTGTTGGATAATCAGGTGGATCTGGCCCTGGTGGTGCGCGATACTACGGGTCATTTGCTCGATGGGAAGGCGCGGGTGAGCATAAGCGGGCACGATGTGCCCTTTGATGCCGCTACGCAAAGCTTCCGCAAGGCGAGAGGCGGGCGCGGCGGTAATGTGGCCGTCACTCAGGGTGGGCGCACGACTTATCACCTTCTCAACCGGACGTTTCCTGCCAAAAACCAACCTACGGTTCGCAGCGTGGCTAATCGGGTGGTGTTCGGGTTTCCGCTGGGCTATCTCACGGGCCCCGTGCGAAACTTCGTGCGCAGCCTCCAGCACTTTAGCTACACGACCACGGGGCTGGTGGGCTTGGTGCGGTCGGTGTTTAGCGAAGACGTGCGCTATGAGCGCCAAGATCAGCACGAGCGGCGGCGGGAGCAGGCCTGGACGCACTACATGGTGTTCAGCAAGCCGCGCTATCGGGCCCAGGGCGACACGTTGCGGCTAAAGGCGCGGGTGCTACGCCGCGACGGTGGCTGGCCCAGCACCGCGCCGCTTACGCTGTGGCTCACCAATGCCAGTAAGGCAAAAAAGATAGCCGTGCTCCGCCCCGAGCGGCCCGGTTCCTACGTGTTTGAATTGCCGCTCACCGATACGCTGGGTCTGCAAAGCAGCCGCCCAGTGTACGTGCGCCTCGCCGACTCCCATGATGTGACCCTGGCCAGCAGCGAGTTTCAGCTGGAAGATTATGAGTTGAAAAACACCCGCTACACCCTGCGCGTAGCCGAAACCGAGCAGCGCCGGGGCACGCCCCAGGCTTTGTTTCTGCGCGGCACCGATGCCAATGAGTTGAATCTGCTCGATGCGCGGGTGCGGGTGGCGGTGGTGCCCACGGAGGTTACGCGCCTGGCCGCGCCCGTGGTATTTGTGCCCGACACGCTCTGGACGCACGCCCAGGCGCTCGACCCTATGGGCGAAACGCGCCTGAATTTGCCCCCCAGCCAACTGCCCGCCGCCGACTTGCGCTACCGCGTAGAAGCCACCTTTCTCAATTCTGACAACGAGCGCCACGCCGAACTGGCCGATGTCACCTACCACCTCGACTCCGACCAGCTGACCGTGCAGCTCCACAACGATTCGGTGCAGCTTCGCTTCCAGCAAGCCGGCAAAAATGCCCCCCAGCAGGCCACGCTGGAGATTTGGCCTCCAGATTCCGCTCTAAAGAAGCCCTTGTTTCGCGGTCCCGTGCAGCTACCGCTAGAGTTGCCCGTACTGCCCCAGGCCGCCCGCTACGTGCTGCGCGACGCTACCGGCCGCACCGCCGAGCTAAACCTGACGCCCGCCAACGCCGCCCTGGCCCTGCGCTCCGACCGCATCCACGACTCGATTTTTGTGGAGATGGAAAACCCGCATCGGCTGGCGTTTTGGTACTTTTTGTACAGGGGCAATGAACTGGTGCGCCGCGGCTACGGCCGGGAGCTAAAACTGGCCGAGCAGGCCAGCAGTCCGGAGCCGTGGTTTGCCTCGGTGCAGTACGAGTGGGGCGGGCAAATGCGCACCGAGGAATACAGCATGCCGCTGATTCAAAGTCAGTTGCAGGTGCGCGCCGAGCAGCCCGTTGTAGCCTACCCTGGCCAACGCATCCGCCTGACTTACCACGTCACCGACGCCGGCGGCGCGCCGGTGCCCCATGCCGACCTTACGTCCTACGCTTACACCAGCAAATTCCGGCAGCCTGAGGCTCCTGAGCTGCCCAGCTTTGAGCCGCCCACAGTCGGAAGGCGGGCCGGGCGGCGGTTTCGGATGGCGGAGCAGTTTGATAACAAACCCGAGCAAACCAGCCAGCAACCGCTCGATTGGGAGCAATGGCGCAGGCAGCTGGGGCTCGATTCGCTGGTGTTTTATCAGTTTTTATACCCGGAGTTTGGGGTGTTTGGCGAATACCGGTCCGCGCCCGGTGGCCTCACCCAGGTAGCGCCCTTCGTAGTCGATTCGGGGCGGGTGCAGCCGGCGGCGGCCGTGTATCTGGATGGCGTGCCGATCTACATCCGGGTCATCAATCACACGGAGCCCTACGCCCTAGTGGCCGACAGCGGCTACCATACCCTGGCCGTGCGCACCGCCACCCGCCTCATCACTTTACGCGGGGTGTATCTGCAACCGCTATACAAGCTTACCATCAGCCTCGATCTAAACCATTCGCGCCCCGATATGACGGTGGAAGAGCGCCCCATCACCTTTACCAACCTGGAGCAAGTTGAGCTGAATCGAAGATTATTGCCTGTGAGCGTTACGAATTTGCCCCCCGGCGAGCTGCCTACGCTCCGGCAGGGCACGCGCTTGCAGGTACTTACCTATCAGTATCGTTCTCAGCAGGACTATCGAAATCCGGTGTGGATGGGCGGGCCGTTTCGGGCCGATTCGGTGCTGTACCGGGAGGGGAGCGGGCTGCGGCAGAAGTTCCTATTTGAGCCCACCTACCGCTATGCCTTCGCGCCGGGCCTGCTCAAGCAAACCAGCATGGAGCCCTACCGCTTCGAGCGCCTCGCCCGCTACAGTGATGCCGACTCCATTCCTTTGCGCGGCTTTGCCTACACCGAAGCCGCCGTGCGCAAGCTGCAAGAGCCATTCAACTTACAGTCAACCAGCAACACCTGGACCTCCGTGCGCCTCGATGATACCGTGCGTACCCGCGTTGGTCAGGGCCGCCTGGTGCTTTGGGCGCCGCCCACTGAGGTAGATGCTCAGCCGCAAACATCAGCTCTTCCGGCCGTTTTATACACTGCAATTACCCAGCAAGGTCAGCCAAAATTCGGGTGTCTGTTGCGTGGACTAGCCCCGGTACAAGGCTTGAAACCCGGCAAATACCGCGTGGCCGTACTCCTGGCCGATAGCACCTGCCTGGTACCGGCCGATGTAGAGGTGCGGGCTGGCGGCACTACCTACGTGCAGCTTCAGCACACCCATCGGCAGCCAAAAGGAGCTGTTAGCCAGCGTATGCGTCGCTTTATTGAGTCGCGCACCATTCGTTCGACGGCGGCGAGCGAACATCCGGCCGTGCGCACGTACAAATTTCGGGAGGTATTGGCGGCGGAGCGGCGGGGGTGGCCGCTGGTGCGGGGGCGGGTACTGGATAAACTCTCGGACGAAGGCTTGCCGGGCGTTACGGTGCTGGTAAAAGGAACCAGTGTGGGGGTGTCTAGCAACGCCGACGGCAGCTTTGAGCTAAACATACCTTACGGCGGGACACTGGTTTTTTCCTTCATTGGCTACATCACGGTGGAGCGCGTGGTGATTGGGCGGGAACTGGAAATCAGCTTAAGCGCGGATACTAAGCAGCTTTCGGAGGTGGTGGTGACGGGTTATGCGGAAATGAAGCGCTCTAACCTGACATATGCAGTATCATCAGTTATTGCTGGTGCAAGTCCAGGCGTTAACATAGTCAGGGTCCGAGGCAACGCTAGCTTATCCATGACAAACCAACCGCTCTATATTGTGGATGGGCTGCCTTTCAATGGGCGGGTGGAAAACATCGATCCCGCCTCCATTCTTTCCACCACCGTACTCAAGGGCGCGCAAGCCGAGGCAATCTACGGCTCTAAAGCCGCGGGCGGAGTGGTTATTATCAAGACCAAAGCCGCCAAAACACCCCGTTCCTTAACTGACCCCATGGCCCCAGCCGACGCCGACAATGGCCAACCCGACGGCCGCGACCCGCGCCTGGCGTTACGCCGCCGCTTCTCCGACGTGGGCTGGTGGCGCCCCAACCTGCTCACCGACGCCCGCGGCCAAGCCACCACTGAAGTCACACTGCTCGACGACGTAACCGGCTGGGACACCTTCGTGCTGGGCTCCGACAACCACGGCCGCACCGGCAGCGCTACTACCACACTGCGCTCCTTCAAGGGCTTGATGAGCGAGCTGGCCGTGCCCCGTTTCCTGGTGGCCGGCGATAGGGCCCAGGTCTTGGGCAAAACCCTCAACTACCTCCCCGACACAGCCCAGGTCACGATAACTTTCCGCCTGGGCAATACCATAGCCTGCACCACGCATCATCAGGTGGTTACGTCCGCGCTGGATACGCTCACCGTCACGGCCCCCGCCGCCGACTCGCTGCAAGTCACGTTTAGTCTGCAAAAACCGGATGGCTACGCCGATGGTGAAGTGCGCACCGTGCCTGTGCTGCCCGCCGGCACCCGCGAGCGAGTTGGCACCTTCGCCGTGCTCACCGCCGCCGATACTACCTTGCAGCTCACCTTCGACCCCAAGCTGGGCGAAACCACCGTGCGCCTGGAAAGCGACCCACTGCCCCTGTTGCTCGACGAGATTCGTCACGTGCAGCAGTACGACTACCTCTGCAACGAGCAAGCCGCCTCCAAGCTCAAAGCGCTGTTGCTGGAGCAGCGCATCCGTGAGTTTCTGCACCAGCCTTTCACCCACGCCAAGGACGTAAATCAGCTGATTCGGCGGCTTCGGCAGGGGCAACAGAAGCCGGGCCTGTGGGGCACCTGGCCCACCGCGCCCATCAGCGCCTGGACTACGCTGCACGTGCTGGAAGCCCTGCTCGAAGCAGAAAAGCAAGGCTACAAGGTGCAGTTCGACCGCGACGAAGTACAAGTCTATCTGCTCAAACAACTGGATCTCAGCTTCGCCGAAAAACGAGATGCAGCCTTCGTGGGGGGCTTTTTTACGACTCCCGACGACCGCCTGCGTCTGCTACAGCTCCTGCACCGTCTGGGCATCCAAACCGATTACGCCACCTATATCACCCGCCTGGAGCGCGGCCGGCAGCAACTGGATACGTATCTGGCGCTCACCAATTTGCGCCAGGAGCTGAAGCTGCCCTACCAGCTGGATAGTCTGCGCCGCCACTGCTTTACCACCCAGCTTGGGGGCGTTTTTTATGAGGATACCCTGCGAACCAGCTCTTATTACCGTTATCTGCTGAATAGAAGGGTAGGAACTACTCTACTGGCATACCGCGTGCTGCGGGCCGCCGGTGGGGGAGGGGCGGAGCTGATGCGCATCCGCACGTTTCTGCTGAACCAGCGGCGCGTAGGGCACTGGGCTAGCACCTACGAGGCCGCTCAGATTCTCGAAACCATCGGCCCCGATCTATTTGAAGCCGGCCGGGCCACGGTGGCACGGGTGCAGCTCAGCGGCGGGCTCCAGCAGGAAGTGACGCAGTTTCCATTCGAGGCAAAAATGCCCCCCAGCGCCGGTTTACTCACGTTGCGCAAGGAGGGGTTGCTGCCCGTGTACGCTATCGCTTACCAAACCTTCTGGAATCCCCAGCCCCCCACCGTATCCGCGCCCTTCCGCGTGGCGACTACCCTAGCAGGGCAAACGGGCACGCAGGTCAAGCTCAGAGCTGGCCAGCCCGCCGAACTGCTGGTGACGGTAGATGTGGCCGCTGAGGCGCGCTATGTGCTGCTGGAAGTGCCTATTCCGGCCGGCTGCTCCTACGGCGACAACAAGCCGGGCAATTCTTTCGAGGTGCACCGCGAATATCTGCGCCACCAAACCGGTATCTTCATCGATGTGCTGTCCGTGGGCCGCCATACCTTCCGTATCGCGCTGCAACCGCGCTTTCGGGGCCGGTATACGCTCAATCCCGCCCGCGCCGAACTGATGTATTTTCCCACCCGTTTCGGGCGCGCGGCCAGTAAACAGGCCATAGTGGAGTAGCTCAGTAGCGATGCTATGGACAAGTCGTTTATGAGAATAAAACAAGAAAGGCCCCAGGTACTAATCCTGGGGCCTTTCTTGTTTTGATACTTTACTGTTTGCTGGTTATTGCGCAGTAAATCATGTTTATATAAAATAAAATTTACTCGGCATTACTAAAGTTCGACCGATACCAGCTAGCGGCCTGAACTACATCCTGAGGCGTAAGGTTGTGGCCGGCGGGCGCGTCGTAGCGCGTGAGCGCAAAGCCCCGATTGGTAAGCAGGCTCGCGTAGCGGTCGGTGGCGGCTGGGTCTACAGTCGGGTCGCGCTGGCCAGGGGCGAAGAATACGGGCACGGGATTCTGGGGGGCTTTTTGATCGTCGTTGTTTGCCTTAGGAGCGGCAGGTACTTCGCTCAACGGCTGCATGGGGCGTAGCAAGGCAGCGCCGGCCAACAGCTCAGGGTAGAGCAACAATACGCTGCCAATGAGATTGGCGCCGTTTGAATAGCCCAGTGCCACCAGGTTTTGTAGGTCAAACTCCTTCTGGGGGGCAATTTTGCGCAGGAATTCCACCAGCTCATGCGTCCGGAACCGAACGTCGTCCTCGTCGAACACGCCCATACCAAGGCGGCGAAAGAAGCGAGGCATACCATTTTCCAGCACGTTGCCGCGCACGCTCAGCACGTTGAAGTCTGAACCAAGTTGGCCGGCAATAGGCAGCAGATCCCGCTCGTCGCCGCCCGTACCGTGGAGCAGCAGCAAGGTTTGGGTACTCGGCTGCTCGGCAGGGCGGTAGATATAAGTAAGAGGCTGATAGTCCATAGTTAGCTGATAACGGGTAGCTGCGCTTCAATCTGGGCCCGGCGGCGTTCGTACTGGGGTGGCAGCAACAAGTGGGTGCCCAGTTCCGCCAACGGCTCGTCGATCATAAAGCCAGGATTGTCGGTAGCAATCTCAAACAAAACGCCCCCTGGCTCGCGGAAATAAAGCGAGTGAAAGTACTGCCGGTCAATCTGCTCCGTGATGTTGAGGCCGCGGGCCGCAATCTTTTCGCGGAAGCGCATTTCCGTCGCGTCATCGGGCACGCGGAAGGCAATGTGGTGCACCGAGCCGCCAGCCACGTGCCCACGGGCCTCACCGGGCGCTTCCACCAGATCGATGATGGCCGCGCCGGGCACGGCATCCGTAGCGAAGCGGTAGCGGTTCACGTGCTGCTCCACCAGCTTATAGCCAAATACGTCCGTCAGAATCTCGGCCGTGCCCTTGATGTTGGTCAACGTCAGGGTCACGTTATGAAAGCCCTTGGTCGCTACGGCGGCGCTTACCTCCGGCGTCGTCCAGGGCGTACGCGGATCGGCGTTTTTAGCGACGGTCAGCTCCAGTTTCAGGCCGTCCGGGTCGAGAAAGGTGAGGTAAGGCTCGCCGAATTTTTCGCTGGGCTTTTTGAACGTCACGTTGTGCTGCTCAAAGCGCTTCAGCCAGAAGTCAAAGCTACCCTCCGGCACTGAGTAGCCAATTTCGGTGGCCTGCCCGGTGCCGCGCCGGCCGGGTGTCATGTTTTGCCAGGGAAAAAACGTGAGTATGGTGCCCGCCGAGCCTACCTCATCGCCAAAGTAGAAGTGGTAGGTGCTGGGATCATCAAAGTTGACTGTCTTCTTCAAAAAGCGCAGTCCCATAACCTTAGCATAGAAGTCATAGTTGCGCTGCGCATTACTGGCAATGGCCGTGATGTGGTGTAGGCCAAGGATCTGATCCGACATAAAATGGGAGATTTAAGGGTGAATAGAAGCTAAACTGACAGAACTAGAAAAAATCTAGCGTTAAAGATAAAATCCTGAAACTTCTACTGATAAGCCTACGTAAAATTCATCAGTAGCGCCGCTTATGGGAGTCTGAGGCCTACAGAAAGAATAAAAGTGACAGTGAACCAGAGAAGTTATCAGAAGTAGAGCTAGCATTAGAAGTATAGTGCAGCACGGAAGCTAGATGGAATTATAAGGCAACAAAAAACCCCTCACTAGGAGGGGCTTTTGTAAGAAGAACTAAAATGGTAGGAAACGCAGGGAAGAGAGATACTACTTAACTTCTAAGCGCTGTGTGCTGATCTTTCCTTTCTCACCCACGCGCACCTGGTACAAACCATTGGCTAAGCTCTGGATATTCAGACGCTGGGCCAGTGCACCACGCTTCTCCAGAACCGTTTTGCCAGACTGAGCAACGATCTGAACGTAGTCGGTGCCAGTAGGCAGCATCACGTAATCAGCGGCTGGGTTAGGATAGATAGCAAGGTCATTCGTGGTTTTAGCAGTTGCAAAGCTGCTGGCGGCAGTCACATTGCTAGTGCTCACGGCGCTTAGAGTAGCGTTAGAGCTGATGCTTGAACCGTCACGGACTAATACCCAACGCTGAGCAGTTGAACCGTTATCATCCCACTGCTGCACTTTAGCGCCATTATGAGAGTTGTTGTTATCTACATCGAGCACTTTGTTGGTGCCTTTGTGCATGAGCTTGAAGCTGCCATCGCCGTTAGAGGTGATGATCCAACGCTGAGCACTAGAGCCATTATCATCCCATTGCTGCACTTTAGCGCCATTCTGGTCGCTGTTGTTATCTACGTCGAGCACTTGGCTAGTGCCCTTGTGCGTGAGCTTATACGTACCATCGCTCTGGAGCGTGATTACAAAACGCTGAGCGGTTGAACCATTGTCGTCCCAAATCTGCACTTTAGCACCAGCATTGTTGCTATTGTTATCTACGTCAAGCACTTTGTTGGAGCCTTTACCTACAAGCTTGTACGTGCCACCTGATACAATTTCGCTGCTGCCACCTGGAGTTGGTGCTGGTGCAGGAGCGGGGGTTGGGGAAGGTGTGGGGGCAGGCGAACCCGAAGTTGGGCCTATTACTACGCCATTGTTACGCAGCTTATTTTCCCATATTACGTACTCAGCTTTCTCTGTATCACGAGTAATTAGGAAAGGCAATTCTATGTTCAACGAGTAGTTGTGACGCTCGTTAGCATCGGGTAGGTACTGGTCATTACGCTGACGGTCACCGTTTGCGTTACGGTTAACATAGCCCACTGTGTTGTTGTAAGCTCTGTTATTTTGGAAGATGTCATTGCTGCCACCTGACTTCATGATGTAGATACCAACGTTGTTGCAGCGGATGTACGTGCCGTCGGCTAGGTAGCCCGAGTTGATGATCCGGTTGTTGTAAAACTCCATATCGTGACCAGCCGATACGCAGATACCCTGCGTGCCAGTGCTTACGATGTGATTATCGAAGGCCTTCATGAAGCCTGGAGATGCATTAAAGTCGCTGGTGTTACCATCGCCCATGTTGATGCCGCCCCCGCCGTAGTCAGTTTCAGAACCTGGATTTGCTGGGTATGCCCCCTGAATGTAGTTATTATGGATGAGAATGGGGCTGTCCGATGTACCGTTAGACAAGTAGAAATTGATATTTTCTTCAACTCGGCTCTTATAAGGCTCATTAATTACCTGGTTCCAGGCAATTTCTACACCTCTTACTTGACGTACGCTGTTAAACTGTACAAACTGTACACGTTCCATTCCACTATTGCGGAAACGGCCATCGATGTTGGTTACTTTATTATAAAGGATCTTTACTGTCTCGTCACCCGAGTGGTTACCTTGGTAGCCAGCCAAATAGATGCCCGACGTATGATCAATATAGTTATGCTCTACGCGAATGTTTCTGAAGTTGGTTGCATCGATAAAGCGGCCGTACCGTACGTTATCTTGGCTTGGCGTTAAGCCGTACCCGTTCGTGTTACGAACCGTTACATGGCTACCAGGCTGGTGAGCACGAATCAAAATGCCTCGGCTACGAATATTCGCATTTTCAATCACTACCGGCTCTGAAGTTTCAATACTTACAGCAGGTGTATTTGAGTCATTGCTCTCCCAGTTGCCGGAATAAGTACCGCCTCTGGTAATCCGTAAAGGACCTTGATAATCTTGGGCGATGCTGGTGTGGGCAGCGCCAGTTAGGAGTAAAAGCAGCCAGGAAAACAGTGTCCAATGAGATGTTACTCGGCGTGCTGGAGCAGGTGTAAGGTGTCGGATGTGCATTCGCAGAAAGGGTTGAAAGAATAAAAGTGAACAATCCAGAGTGAACAATACTGACCAGCTTAGGTGGGAGTCGACTGGTTTATAAGTGGCAATATTACTGGATAATGTCGAACCCGAAGCATTAGAACAAAAAGTTGCACATAGTGGAAACACCATAAACCTTACTGTGCAGCTAGGCAGGAAAAGCAACAAACGATGTAGTAAAAACGCCCCCCAGAGCATTTTAGAGGCGTTTTTACTATATTATGTAAAGTAGATCCTACTTCTTTATTACAAATAAACCGACTTAAAATGCCTCATTATTGCGCGAAGTGACATTATAAGGTTCACAGTATAGGTAATGGATTATATTGGAATACGGCGCGAAAAAATTGGACAGCAAATCTGGGAGAAAGATAATTTTAGTTAGAATGCTGCAACCGTAAAATTCGGCTGTCAGCGACTACACTTGTAAGGATTATATAGAGGCTGCAATGCCTGAACTCGGTGTTTACTGTCGAGGTTAGGTGAGGCCTAATTTTGGAGAGGAGCAAACTGGTTTAGCTATCACTTATTAATCTTATCGGCATGCATAATAAATGAACTTTACTAAGCTTGTATTTATATGTATTGTAAAAGTTATATTTAGCTTAATATTAATGGTGTTTATAAATGAGATATTATATATATATTTTATAAAATAGTAAGTATATACATGGGTCTGCAAGGGGGAACAGCATCTTGCGTCAATGTTTATTCTGACCTCTATTACCAAAGAAGCTTAGCTGAACAGTGGGTTATAGCTCACTGTTCAGCTAAGCTTCTTTAGCTGCAAATTCATTGCAGCCTGTAGTACATGAGCCGAGCAAGTTGGCTGTAATGTATTTCCCAGCTAGAATTGGTTAATCTGTTTTCAGTAAGCGTACGTAATACACGCCCCCTGCCGTAGACCCGTTATTCGCCTGGAATTTGACTGTAAGAACTTCCGGCGCAGAAGCCAGCACTTGAGCAGGGAGCTTATAGTCCACCTCAATGAATTTGTCGCCGCCGAGGCCTTGCAAAATTTCCTGCTTGAGCAGTTTGCCATTAACTAAGATCGAAAAGCGGCGGTTTTTGTCGGCTCCATAATAGGTAATGCGCAACGTGCTTGCCTTGCCGCCTTTGTTTTTGAGATTATAGCTAAACCAGCCTTTGGCCTGACGCCAATGCCGGTCCTTGAATACACCAGTGTCGGTTTGCTCACCCTTAAAGCCATGATCCGACTCAGGCTGCTGCTCGCCGGGCGCTACCTGATCGAGCGTACGCGCTTCTAGCGCCATCTTTTCCGCTTCTTTTAGTTGTAGGGCTTGTTTGCGAGCGACCAATTCAGTGGGCGTAGCCACGGGCCAGTAAATCATGTAGCGAGCATCGTGTATCCGGAAAAAGGGGATAAGCTCCACGTTCCGAAAGCGGTCAGAATCAATCAGTGAGGCGGCACTGAAGGTTAGGGGCTTGCCGGCCACGGGCTTTATTTCGGCTGCCAGGCTCTGCGGACTCGACGAAACCAGCACGGGGGCTTCATCAAGCGGGTAGGCGGGGCCGCTGGCAATATGGCCCATGCGGCTGCCATCCGCGAGCAAACCCGGCAAATCCGTGGTATCGGTAATGGCGGCCAGCACAATGGGGCCATGCACGAAGGATAACCACGGAGATTTATCCGGTAAAAACTCAGCTTTGGTTTCCATCGGCAAGGCCACGCTCACTACGTCGCCCGTCTTCCATTTGCGGTTGATGGTTAGATAGCCGGGGGTGGAGGTATCGTATTTCGCAGCGCGGCCATTCACGAATAGCTGGCGTGGGCCCGGCTTAAGCCAATTGGGTTGCCGGATGTGCAGAGCGAAACGCCGCGTTTTTTTAAGTTGTAGCTTCAGGCTCGACGTCTCAGCGTAGGGAAAGCGCGTGTCTTGGGTCAAAGTCAAGCCTGCCTCGGGCCAAGTGAGGCGGGAAGGAATAAAGAGGTTGACGAACAAGTCCTCCTTATTATGGGCATAAATCAGCTCGCCGTACTTGCCGTGGTTTTCCAGACCCGAGCCCACACAGCACCAGAAGCTTTCCTGGGGCTGGGAATACACGCGGTAATGTCGGGGCCGCATGGGCGTGAAGTACACGAAACCACCTTTCTCGGGGTGCTGAGAGGACAAAATATGGTTGTAGAGGGCCCGCTCGTAGTAATCTATATAAGGAGTAGACGCGCTGGTGAGATACAACTGCTTCGATAGCTTGAGCATGTTGTAGGTGTTGCAGGTTTCGGGGCCTTCCTTGCCTTCCAGCATGGCCGTGAAATCCTGAGCGGGGTGAAAGTGCTCGCTCACGCTGTTGCCGCCAATCGAGACGGTGCGGCGCTCCACTACCGTTTTCCAGAAGAAAGCCGCCGCTTTGCTCCAAGCCGTGTCGCCGGTAAGCTCCGCCACGCGCTCATAGCCTATCACCTTCGGAATCTGAGTGTTGGCGTGGAGGCTGTTCAACTCATCTTTGCCCCCCAGCAGCGGTTCCAATAGGGAGCGATGCGAAAACCGGTGGGCTAGGGTCAAATACTTTTTGTCGCCCGTAATTTCCGCTACGTCGGCCAGCACTTCGTTCATGCCGCCGTGCTCGCTGCGTAGCATATCCTGAATTTGGGCGTCGGTGAGCGAAGCGGTCAAGTCAACGGCCCAGCCGGCGAGCTGCACTAGCATGTCTTTGGCTTTAGCGTTGCCCGCAAACAGGTAGGCATCGCGCAGGCCAGCGTAAGTTTTATGGATGTTGTACCACGGCACCCATTTATCATTGAGCGAAAAGCTGCCGGCCTCGATTTTGCCGGCTTTCACCTGCTCCCACATTTTTTGCCCCCCAGGCGTCCCGCCGAGGTAGCCATTCCCGTTGCGTCGCTGACAAAGCGCCAGCTCATCAACCATATACGTGAGCCGTCGGCCAACCTCAGCGTTGCCGGTGGCCGCATACATATAGGCCAGGGCCGAAAGGTAGTGTCCGCCAATATGCCCATCCAGGCCCGTATTTTCCCAGTTGCCGTAGCTCGGGGCGCGAGGAGGGAGCCCCGCTTCGCGCAGATACGGAGCCAGCAGCCGATCGGGGTTGAGCGCCAGGATATATTGTAAGTCGGTTTGCTGCGCTGCTTGAAACGGACTTTCGGTAAGCTCTACGGTTGATAGCGGAAAGCTTTGCAGCGGCGGACGCGCTTGGCTTTGGCCTGCGGTAACGGCCACAAACAGCAGTCCTATAGTTAACCAGCTTGTTTTCATTGAATTGAGTTGAGAGAATAAAATTGCTTGCTACTCCGCTAACTCAGTTCGTGACGTTGCACTATACCTGAAGTCAGTGGCTAAATCTACACAATCGATTGTTATAGTACAGATCGAAATAAATTTGCCCCCCAGCGCATGAAAGAGGTATTGATTGGCTAGCTCAACCTTAGAATTCGAGAATAAAGCCGATGGTAGGTGTCAGGTTGGGGCTGTCGTCTTGCAGCAGGATGGGGAAGGCGTTGCTTCCATCGGGGCGGAGGGCCTGGCCGTCGGTGGTCAGGAAATCGGTATTGTCGGGGGTGCGCTGAAAGCTGTAGGTGGGCAGACTGGGCGTTTTTAGCAAGAAAGCGTTCTGCAGATCCAAGAACAGGTCGATGCTGGTGCGCCGCCAGTTGAATTTCTTGTCGAGGCGGAAGTCGAACTGCTGGAAGTTGGCCAGGCGCACCGTGTTCAGGCGCGAGTAGTCGAGCACACCCCGGCCCACGGCTAAGTAGCTGGCTTGGGAAGCGTCCAAATCAAAGGGTGTGTAGGGCGAGCCGCCCGCGAATCGGTATTTGAAGCCCATTTCCCAGCCCTTGCTAAACTTGCGCCCCAGCAGAGCAGAGGCCAGAAAGCGCGTATCCCAGGCCGACGGCTTATACTGCCCATCGGTGCCCGAAAACTCCGAGCGGAAGGCGGTAACCGAAGCCACCGCGAATACTTTGCGGGTGAGCTTCTGCTGGAAAAAAAGCTCCGCGCCATAGGCACGGCCCTCGCCGGTGCTTTGTACGGCTTCGTTGCCCAAGGCCGCAAAATCGCCCCCCAGGTTGGCCAGCGAGATGCCATCGCGCACCGAAACGGGGTAGTTGCTGTACTTTTTGTAAAAGCCTTCCAGCGTAAAACGTGAGGCCGCCGTGGGTAAAAACTCCAGGCCCGCTACGTAATGGTCGGAGCGGATGTAGCGGGCATTCTTGTTGACCAGCGTGCCGGCCTCATCCCGAAACCCCAAAATAGTGGAAGGCGGAATCTTATAGTAGCGTCCCACGGAGGCGTTGAGATTCCAGCGCTGGGCCAGGGCGTAGGAAGCCGATACGCGCGGCGAAAGCGTACGCAGCAAGTTGGCACCGCCCGTAGTAAAGGAGTTGCCATCGGTTCGCAGGCCCGCCGACAGCGTCAGCCGATCATCGGGGAGCAGCGTGCGGGTGAGCTGCCCAAACGCGCCAAAGCGGGCAAAGTCGATGGCCGTTTGGAAACGCACGTCCACCCGCGGCGACACAATTTGGCCTTGCGCATCGCGCACTTCGCGGCGCACCCGGCTGAAGAAGCGACTGTCATACTCTACGTATTGCCCCACGGCCCCATACGCGTACTGCCACCGGCCTTTTGCCTTATTGACATCGAGGCGCAGCTTGTTTTCCGTTTCGCCGGAGCGCGTGAGCAGCACCCGCCGCGACTCCTCGGTGGTGGTGCGGTCCTCAAATTGGTCGAGCTCATTGTCGAGCTGGGTGCGGCTCAAGGCTACGTTCAGGTAGCCATCGGGCAGGAGTTGGCGCAGCCCGAAGCCTACTGTATAGTTCCACTGGTCGATAGTAGGAGTGGAGCGCAGCGTGTACTCTTTATCGGGGCTGGATTTGCGGGGCACCGCCAGTTCGAAGTGGTCGATAGCGCCGAGCCCGAGCGCCGTAAGCGTGGTTTTGGGGGAAAGCTTGGTCGTTACTTTATACTGAAAGTCCCAGTAATTAGGCCGTATGGGCAGATCAATTGCTTTAAAGAGCAGTTGCAAGTAGGAGCGACGAGCCGAAGCCAGAAAGGTGGTGTTCTTGGCCAGCAGACCTTCCAGCGTGCCAGCTACTTCGGTGCCGCTCAGCCGCACATTGCCCTGCACGCGGTCGGGGTTGCCGTCACGCTGCCGGAACTGCAGCACCGACGACAAGGCGTTGTCGTAGCGGGCCTCAAACGCTGACGAGCTGAGAGTTACGTCCTCAATAAACGACACGTTCAGGATGCCCGTGGGGCCACCACCAGAGCCCTGAGTCTGGAAGTGGTTGATGACGGGCACCTCAATCCCATCGAGGTAATACACGTTTTCGTTGGGCGCGCCACCTCGGATGATAATGTCGTTGCGAAAGCCGGACGTGCCGCCCGTTCCGCCGCCACCCACGCCGGGCAGCGTCTGAATCACTTTTGAAATGTCAAAATTGCCCCCCGGATTGCTTTTTATCTCCTCTGTATTAATGCGCTGCACCGACAGCGGAGTTTCGGCCGTCGCCACCCGAATGGCGCGGCTACCTACTACCTGCACCTCCGATAGCTGCTGCGTGTTGCTGGTCAGCTCCAGGTTGATAATGGATGCGTTGCCGGAGGTAATTACTACGTTGGCTCGCAGCAGCATATCGTAGCCAATTATAGAGGCGCGCACGTTGTAGCTACCGACAGGAATATCGGTGAGGCGGTAGCGGCCTTCCGCATCCGAAGCGGCTCCTAGGGTAGTGCCTTCCAGTATAACGGTCACGCCGGGTAGGCTTTCCTGGGTTTTACGGTCGCGCACAGTACCCGTCAGCACTCCCGTCGATTGGGCTAGAGCGCGGAGGGTGGCCAGCAACAAAAGCAGGAAAGAATAGAATCTTAACATTACCAGCTAGTGAAGAGGTATTGGGTGAATGATCATACCAAACCCCCAGCTAGCCATGATGTTTGCGTGGTGGGCACCGCTGTGCTTACTACCACTCTGCCTCAATTTCTTTACTCACGTAATGGCTTTGTCCTGAGTGTCTTCCACTGGCGGAAGAACTTTGCGAGCACCTATAATGTAGCGCAAGCCTTTATCATAGCTAAAGTAGGTATACGCCCAGTTGAGCAGCACGATCAGGCGATTGCGGAAGCTGACCAGCGAGATAACGTATACCAATCCCCAAGCCAGCCAGGCAATAAAGCCCCCCAGACGCAAATCGCGGCCGAAAAGCTTGATGTCGGCTACGGCATGGTTGCGGCCGATGGTAGCCATGCTGCCTTTGTCGTCGTAGCGAAACGGCTGCATGGGTTCGTCCTTTAAGCGGCGCTCCAGGTTCTGCCCAAGCAAGCGTCCCTGCTGCAGGGCTGGCTGCGCCACCATCGGGTGGCCTTCGGGATAAAGCTCACTGCGCATGGCCGCAATGTCGCCGAGGGCAAAAATGTTGTCGTAACCCGCTACTTGGTTGACCTCATTGACTGCGTACCGATTGCCGGGCAGCAGACAGTCTTCGCGCAGCCCTTTAATAGGGCTCCCCGTAACGCCCGCCGCCCAGATAAGCGTGCGGGTAATGAGCTTCTCGCCGGTATTGAGGGTTACGGTATAGCCGTCATATGATTTTACGCGCCGATCCAGCCATACCTGTACCCCAAACTGCTTTAGATACTCCAGCGACTTCTGCGAAGCCTCCGCCGACATCCCTTTCAACAGAGCTGGACCGCTCTGTATCAGGTGAATATCCATTTCCTTGAAATTCAATTCCCGGTAATCGCGCGGAAATACGTGGGAGCGCAGTTCGCTCAGGGCGCCGGCAATTTCTACGCCGGTGGGGCCTCCGCCCACAATGACGAAGTCGAGCAGGCTATTGATTTTCTCCATGTCGCCAAGCTGCAAGGCTTGCTCGAAATTGGAGAGCACGGTATTGCGCAGCTCAATGGCATCGCCTACCGTTTTAAGCGTAATAGCGTGCCGCTGCATCTGCTCATCGCCGAAGAAGTTGGACGTGGCCCCGGTGGCCAGTACCAGGTAATCGTAGCGGATGCGGCCAATGGACGTTTCGAGCAAATGCTGTTCGGTATCAACACAGATTGCCTCGGCTAGGCGGAAGTAAAAGTTGTCCTGCCCATCCAGGATTTTGCGAAACGGCGACACAATGGAATCGGCCGCCAAGCTGGCCGTGGCTACTTGGTAGAGAAGGGGCTGGAAGGCGTGATAGTTCTGCTTATCAATAAGTACTACCTGCATCGGCGCATGGCGGAGCGCTCGCGCCAGCTCCAGCCCGCCAAAACCGCCCCCCACAATTACCACCCGCGGCTGATTGATATCTTCTATTTTAGCTAGGGTTTCCATAGGCATAAAGAGGTTCGGGGTAACGCAGTGGCGGCGCTGGGCTGATTTATTTCAGGTATAGATGGCTGAAATACGCGAAATGTGCGAAAATGGGGGTGAAGTAGTATAGCCATCAGCGAATGCCACAGCTAAAAAAAACCAGCCCTGCCAAGCATGCCCTGATTCGTGCCGTTGTGCTTCGCTAGAGGCTGGTGCGGCAAAGTTGCTTTTGTGCTGCAAACTCTTTACTTGCAAGAGATTAAACCCCCTCTCCCATGGAAGTCGACGTTCTGAAGTACCCCGCGGTGCGCAACTATATCGCTGGACAATTTGTAGCGGACGCCAGCGCCCGCACCCTGGAAGTCTTCAGCCCCATCAGCGGCTCGGTGATTTCAACCGTGCCCCTGAGCGGGATGGAGGCGCTCAACCAAGCAGTGGAAGCGGCGCGGGGGGCTTTTCCGGTCTGGTCGGCTGTGCCTATCAAGGAGCGGGTGCAGATTTTTTACCGCTACAAGACGTTGCTGGAAAAGAACTTAGCCGAGCTGACCGCCCTGGTGCGCGAGGAGAACGGCAAAACGACCGATGAGGCGCGGGCCGAAGTGGAGAAGGCCATCGAGCTGACCGAATTCGCCTGCTCTTTGCCCCAACTCGTGGCCGGGGAACTGATGGAAGTAAGCGCGGGCGTGGAGTGCCGCGTGGACCGCAAGCCTCTGGGGGTGGTGGCTTCCATCGCGCCTTTCAACTTTCCCAATATGGTCCCGCACTGGACCGTTCCTAACGCTATTGCCCTCGGCAACTGCATGATACTGAAGCCCTCCGAGCAGGTGCCCATCAGCGCCGGCCGCATTGCCGAGCTGCTCAAGGAAGCCGGCCTGCCCGATGGCGTGCTCAACATTGTGCACGGCGACAAGGAAATCGTAGAGGCCATCTGCGACCATTCCGATATTAAAGCGGTGTCGTTTGTGGGCTCCACCAAGATTGCCAAGGTGGTGTACCAGCGCGCGACGTCCAATCTGAAGCGTTGTGTGGCCTTGGGTGGCGCGAAAAATCACCTGCTCGTGCTGCCCGATGCGCACGTGGACATGACTGCTTCCAATGTGGCCGCTTCTATGTCGGGCTGCGCCGGGCAGCGCTGCATGGCGGGCTCCGCTATGGTGGCTGTGGGTGCCGTAGAGCCTATTATTTCCCGCTTGGTAGAAGAAGCCCGCAAGATTGTGCCGGGCAAAAACCTGGGTTCTGTTATCAGCCAACAGGCCAAGGAGCGCATTGAGCGCTACATCACTGAGGCGGAGCAAGCTGGCGCCCATATTCTACTGGATGGCCGCAACGCCGTGGTGCCGGGGCAGGAGGATGGCTACTACGTTGGCCCAACGGTCATTGACCACGTGACTCCCGATATGGCTATTGCGCGGGAAGAAGTATTCGGCCCGGTGCTGGCCATTATTCGGGCTCACGACCTAGATGAAGCGTTAGCCATTGAAAACGCCTCTAATTATGGCAATGCAGCTTCGGTGTTTACGCAAAGTGGGGGGCTAGCCCGCTACGTGATGGAAAACGCCTCGGCTGGCATGATAGGCGTGAACATCGGGGTGCCAGTGCCACGCGAGCCTTTCTCCTTCGGCGGCTGGAACGAATCGAAGTTCGGTGCCTGCGACATCACCGGCAAAAGCTCCATCGAGTTCTGGACCCAACTCAAGAAGGTGACCACCAAGTGGAACCCTGAGTCGCGGACTAATTGGATGAGCTAGGAGGCTAATATCTTAAGTGGGAATTATTTAAACACACTGGCCATCAAAAGTACGCCTGTCATCCTGACGAAGGAAGGACCTTGTCACCCTAGAACGAGTAGCATACCAATGTGCTGACGTAATAAGGTCCTTCCTCCATCAGGATGACAATTACATAACTGTACGACAGAACAATAAATCAAAGCTACCCACCATGGAAACGCTCACCCACGATAAGCAACAGATCCTGCAGGACAATCTTGACTACACGCTGTTCTCTTGGTCAAAGCAGTCCGGGCTAAACCCCATCAATGCCGAACGGGCTGAGGGCGTGTACGTGTACGACCGGGATGGGAAGCGCTACATCGACTTTTCGTCCCAGCTGATGAACGTCAACATCGGCCACGGCAACCAAAAGGTGACCGAGGCGGTGGCGGCGCAAATGCAGGAGCTGAGCTACGTGTATCCGGGCATGATCACCAAGGCCCGCGGCGACCTGGGCCGGAAGCTGGCCGAAATAACGCCCCCCAACCTGACCAAGGCCTTTTTCACCCTGGGCGGGGCCGAATCCATTGAGAATGCCATCAAACTGGCCCGCGTGTACACCGGCCGCCACAAAATTGTAACGCTGTACCTCTCGTTTCACGGGGCTTCCTACGGGGCCATCAGCGCCGGCGGCGACCCGCGCAAGCTGGCCGTGGATAGCCAGGCCATGCCGAGCGTGGTGCACGTTGAAAACCCGTACTTCTACCGCTGCCCCTGGTATAGCACCACACCCGAGGAGTGCGCCGAACGGGCCGCAGCCCACATGGAGCGGGTTATTCAGTACGAAGGGCCGGGCAACGTGGCCGCTATTCTGATGGAAGGTGAATCGGGGACGTCGGGCTGCATAAAATACCCCCCCACGTACTGGCAGCGGGTGCGCCGCATCTGCGACAAATATGGCATTCTGCTCATCGCCGACGAAGTAATGAGCGGGTTTGGGCGCACCGGCAAGTGGTTTGGCTCCGACCACCACGGCGTAAAAGTGGACATGATGGCCATGGCCAAAGGCATTACGGCCGGCTACCTGCCGCTGGGAGCCGTGATGGTAGACGAAAAGATTGCGGACTCCTTTAATGATAAACCGCTGCCCCTGGGCCTGACCTATTCGGCCCACCCCGTGTCGTGCGCGGCGGCCGTTGCGGTGCTCGACATTTATGAGGAGGAAAACATGATTGAGAATGCGGCCGAAATGGGCAAATACATGGACGCCCGCATCTGCGATTTGATGGGCCAGCACCCCAGTATCGGCGACTGGCGAAACACCGGTCTGCTGGGCTGCCTAGAGCTAGTAAAGAACCGCAAAACGAAAGAGCCAATGGCTCCCTGGAACGCCGCCCCGAATCAAATGGAAGTCATGAATCAGGTGGCTGCTAAGATTCGGGAGCTGGGCATGTACACCTTCGTACGCTGGAATTACATTTTTATCGCGCCTCCGCTGAATATTACTAAAGAGGAGTTAGAAGAAGGGTTAGCGATTATTTCCCAGGCCATCAGCATCGCCGACGAGCATACACACGCCTGATAGCTTGTTTGGGGGCTTTTTTCTTGGTTTAGGGCTGATTCTCTGGCCGCTGCTGAGCTTCTGCTTAAGCTGGGGGCTAGAGCTTGGTTTGGGTAATATTTGGGTTGGGGAAAATTTAGCTTTCGCCAGCTATTTGAATTTGTAAAGAAAAAATGATAAATTTTTAGTCCCTATACTTTACTCTTTCCCTTCCTGAATGGCGTCTATGCTCATTAAAAACGGCCGTGTCGTGACGGCTGATTCCGACAGCGTTTGTGATGTGCTTATTCAGGACGAAATCATCGTCGCCATCGGTCGCCATCTGCCGGATACGGCGGATCAGGTAATCGACGCGGGGGGCAAATTGGTGTTGCCCGGCGGCATCGATCCGCATGTGCACTTGGATATGCCCTTTATGGGCACCTTCAGCAGCGACACCCACGAAACGGGCACCCGCGCGGCCCTGCACGGCGGCACCACCACCGTCATCGACTTTGTGCTCCAAAAGCAGGGTCACTCCCTGCGCGAAGCTCTCACGGAGTGGCAGGGGCGGGCCACCGGCAATGCCGTCGGCGACTACTCCTTCCACATGGCTGTCACGGATTTCAATGAGCAAACCCAGGCCGAGATTGCGGAAATGGTGGCCGAAGGCATCACGTCGTTCAAGGTGTTCATGGCCTATAAAGGCGCGCTCATGATCGACGACGCGCAGCTGGTAGGCCTTATGCAGGAAGTGAAAAGGCACGGCGCCCTAGTAACCGTGCACGCCACCAACGGCGATATGATTGACACGCTCATCGCCCAGCACCGCGCCCAGGGCAAGCTGTCCCCCCTGTATCATTACCTCTCCCAGCCGGAAGTAACCGAAGCAGAAGCCTCCGGCCGCTTCACCGATATTGCCAATTACACGGGCGTCAATGCTTATATCGTGCATTTGACCTGCGAAGGTGCCCTGAACCAAGTGCGGGAAGCCACGCGCCGCAATCAGCGGGTTTTCGTTGAAACCTGCATTCAGTATCTGCTGCTGGATGCCTCACTATATGAGCTGGATTTCGAGGGGGCCAAATATGTGATGTCGCCGCCCTTGCGCCAGAAAAAGGACCAGGAAACGTTGTGGGCCGGCATTAATCAAGGCTTGGTACAAGTAGTGGGCACCGACCATTGCCCATTTCTATGGGAGCAGAAGCAAATGGGAAAGCATGACTTTTCCAAAATCCCGAATGGCCATCCCGCCATTGAGCACCGCATGGAACTACTGTTCTCAGAAGGCGTGAGCAAAGGGCGCATCAGCCTCCAGCGGTTCGTTGCCGTGACCGCTACCAACGCGGCCAAGATTTTCGGCATGTTTCCCCGCAAAGGCACCATCAGCATCGGCGCCGACGCCGATTTAATCATCATTGACCCGGAGCATAAGCACACCATCTCTGCCGCCACGCACCACATGAACGTGGACTACTCAGCCTACGAAGGCTGGGAGCTGACCGGCAAGGTCGAAACCGTAATACTACGCGGCCAAGTGGCCATCCAGGATGAGCAGGCCCATGTGGCTAAGGGCTACGGCCAGTTCATCAAGCGTGGGCCAACGTTTTTCTAACTAACTTATGATGAGACTAAAAGCTAAAGACTAGTTCCCCTCCTCAGCGGAGGAGGGGTTAGGGGTGGTTAACCGGAGCGTGAGAACGTTTTTTAGAGCTATAAATAGGAGCTAATTCTTGTTGTAGTAATTGTGCAACGATTGCCAACCACCCCTAGCCCCTCCTCCGCTGAGGAGGGGAACTAGTCTTTAGCTCTAAACTTCTCCTCATTTCTTCACTTTCTGAACTCCTGTGCTCATGCCACGAATGATTAAATCCGGTCTTATCCAGATGAGTTTGCCCATGACCGAGGGCGAAGGTACCATTGCCGAAATCAAGGAAGCCATGGTGCAAAAGCATCTGCCTTTCATCGACGAAGCGGGGAGGCAGGGTGTGCAGATCCTGTGTTTGCAGGAGATATTTAACACGCCCTACTTCTGCCCCGGTCAGGATAACGCCTGGTACGCGTCGGCGGAAGCCGTGCCCGGCCCCACGACCGAGCGCATAGCCGAGTACGCCAAGAAGTACAACATGGTCATCATTGTGCCGGTGTACGAAAAGGAGGCGGCGGGCTTTCTCTACAATACGGCCGCCGTCATTGACGCCGATGGTACCTACCTGGGCAAGTACCGCAAGAACCACATCCCGCACACCTCCGGCTTCTGGGAGAAGTATTTCTTCAAACCCGGCAACCTGGGCTACCCCGTGTTTCAGACCAAATACGCTAAGATTGGCGTGTACATCTGCTACGACCGGCACTTCCCCGATGGCGCTCGGGTGCTGGGCTTGAACGGGGCGGAAATCGTGTATAACCCCTCCGCTACCGTGGCGGGCCTCTCGCAATACCTGTGGAAGCTGGAACAGCCGGCGCACGCCGCCGCCAACGGTTACTTTATGGGCTGCATCAACCGCGTTGGGGAGGAAAAGCCGTGGAATCTGGGCAAGTTCTACGGCTCATCTTACTTCGTCGATCCTAGGGGGCAAATTTTCGCCCAAGCTTCCGAAGATAAAGACGAACTCCTCGTAGCCGAGTTCGATCTCGACATGATTGAGGAGGTGCGCGCCACCTGGCAGTTCTTCCGCGACCGTCGCCCTGAGACCTACGAGAAGCTAGTGGAACTGTAGGTTTTTACTACCTCAATAGCTCTATCAATCCCCATATAATATTCTCCCTATCTGTCTTCCTGACGAAGGAAGGACCTTCTCACATGAGCACTAACAAGCCGCTCAACTGGCATAAGGTCCTTCCTTCGTCAGGATGACAGGTTGCAGGGAAGGGAATTGATGAAAGATGACAAGTTCAAGAATGACACATTTCTAACCTATTGCCAGTCTCATGGCCGAGTTCATGCCACCCTCCTCCGAACAGGAGTTTCACGCCAATTTCGCTCAGCTTAAGCCCCGAATGAACAATACGGAGGCGCTTTACGAAAGCTCGCGCTGCCTGTTTTGCTTCGACGCGCCCTGCATCAAGGCGTGCCCTACCGGCATTGACATTCCACAGTTTATCCGGCAGATTAATACGGGTAACGTGACGGGGGCGGCGCTTACTATTTACGAGGCCAACTACTTCGGTAACGCCTGCGGTAAGGTGTGCCCCACGGAGGTGCTGTGCGAGGGAGCGTGTGTGTACAACTTGCAGGAGGTAAAGCCCATAGAGATTGGGCGGCTGCAAAGCTTTGCGACGCGTCAGGTAATTGAAAGCCATAAGTACCTCTTCGAACCGGGGCAGGCTAATGGCCGCAAAGTCGCCATCATCGGGGCGGGGCCGGCGGGTATTTCCTGCGCCTGCGAGCTTCGGGCGCTGGGCTACGAGGTCGATATTTTTGAGGCTAAATCCCAGCCTTCGGGCCTCACGGTGCATGGGGTGGCGCCCTACAAAATCACCAACGAAGAAGTGCTGGCCGAAATGGAGTACCTGCAAACGCAGTTTGGCTACCGGGTGCAGTATAACTCGCCCATCTGCTCCCGGCCCGATTTGCTGGCCCTGGAAGAAGCCTACGACGCCATCTTTTTGGGCATTGGCCTGGGTAAAACCAATGCCTTGCTGCTGCCCGGCGAGGAGCGTGAAAACTGCGTGGGGGCGGTAGAGTTTATTGAGCAGTTGCGGCGTGAGCATCATCAGATACTGGTGGGCCGCAAGGTGATTGTGTTAGGAGGGGGCAACACGGCCATGGATGCGGCCTCCGAATCGGCCCGGCTGGGCGCTGAGGATGTGATTCTGGCGTATCGGCGCAGCAAGGAGGACATGGGCGCTTACGACTTCGAATACGACTTGGCTAAAAGTGTGGGCGTGAAAGGGTTGTTCAACGTGGCGCCAGTCGAGATTGTGGGTAATGGGCGGGTTGAAGGCGTAAAATTTATCCGCACCGCCACCGTAGACGGACAGGTGCAGGCCGTGCCCGGCAGCGAGTTCGTGGAGCCCTGCGACATGGTCATTAAAGCCACCGGCCAAGCTAAGCAAACAACTTTTCTGAGCTTGATTCTGGGTTTGCAGCTCGATAGTAAAGGTCGGATTGTAGCTGATACGCACACGTATCAAACAACTAACCCTCAGTATTTTGCCTCGGGCGATGCCCTCAATGGTGGCGCGGAAGTAGTGAACGCCGCCGCCGAAGCGAAAGTAGCGGCGCGAGGTATTCATCACTATCTGTCAGCCCGGTAAAAAAGCCCCCCAGTATTACTTGTTAGCACTTTAGGATTCTAATTCAGCTCTCGCTCGGACGCAGCTAATGGCGTTCTTTTACCTGAATCTTCCATGCCGGACCTCTCCATTAACTTCGCCGGAATTAAGTCGCCAAATCCTTTCTGGCTGGCCTCGGCGCCGCCCACCAACTCGGGCTATCAGGTGATGAAGGCCTTTGATGCAGGTTGGGGCGGGGCCGTTTGGAAAACGCTGGGCGTGCCGGTCGTGAACGTATCGAGCCGTTACGGGGGCGTGAACTATCGCGACAAGCGCCTGATCGGTTTCAACAACATTGAGCTGATTTCAGACCGCCCGCTGGTGGACAACCTCCGCGAAATTGAGGAAGTGAAAAAGCACTTTCCGCACCACGCCGTCATTGCCTCCTTGATGGTGCAGAGTCGGGAGGAGTGGCACCAGATTGTGCGCGACGTAACCAATGCCGGCTCCGACGGCATTGAGCTGAACTTTGGCTGCCCCCACGGCATGTGTGAGCGGGGCATGGGCTCGGCGGTAGGACAGGAGCCGGACGTACTGCGCACTATCGTGGAATGGGTGATGGAAGTAGCTCAGATTCCAGTCATAGTGAAGCTCACGCCCAATATTTCTGATATCACGGAGCCCGCACGTGCCGCTCGCGAAGGCGGGGCCGACGCCATTTCGCTGATCAATACAATTCAAAGCATCGTTGGTGTTGACTTGGATTTATTCGCGCCTTACCCGATTGTAGATGGCAAAGGCACAAATGGCGGCTACTGTGGCCCGGCCGTGAAACCCATTGCCTTAAACATGGTGAAAAACTGCGCCCAGGATCCGCACGTGCAGCTACCGATTTCCGGTATCGGCGGGATTGAAAACTGGCGTGATGCCGTAGAGCACATCTTGCTGGGGGCCAGCTCGGTGCAGATTTGTACGGCAGCCATGCACTTCGGCTTCGGCATAATCCGCGAGATGACGGCCGGGTTGGAGCAGTACATGACGGACAAGGGCTTCCACACCATTTATGACATGGTGGGCAAGGCTTTGCCCAATGTAAAGCACTGGGAAGACCTGAACCTGAAGTACAAGGTGACGGCCAACATTCACGAAGACAAGTGTATCGGCTGCCAACTCTGCTACACGGCCTGCGAAGACGGCGCCCACCAGGCCATTGCCCTGCGGGAAGGCACGCGTGTACCCGAAATCATTGAGGAAAACTGCGTGGGCTGCAATCTGTGCTCCTTGGTTTGCCCGGTCGAGAACTGCATTACCATGGATCGGACGGATGATGGCACCGAGCACCTGACGTGGAAGGAACGCACGCTGGCCGGCACCATTCCCACTGACTTCAACGACGAGCGGGCCGGCGGCCTGCACCATTGGGTACCCGAACCGACTGCTGCGCTGGGAAAAGAAAAGCACAAAACCCTGCCCGGCAAGGCGCGCCAGCTAGGGCACCCAGCTCCCACAATTACCGATCTGTTAAGGAAGGAATAGGTTTACTAGTGCTGGAGGTGTAGTCGATTACAGGGCAATATATCAATCGTTTATGTAAAAATTTACTTAAACAAAATTCGAATGGAAACGACCCGGCAGCCAACAAAAAGCCCCCCAGATTCCGGTTTGACCAGTGAAGATTTGGCCCCCGTAACTTTGCAGGAGCGTACCTGGAATACTTGGAATTACGCCGCGCTCTGGATCAGTATGAGCTTGTGCATTCCGACCTACATGCTGGCTAGCTCCCTCATCGAAGGTGGTATGAACTGGTGGCAAGCCATCCTCACCATCTTTCTGGGAAACAGCATTGTGCTGGCTCCCATGATTCTGAACGGGCGAGCGGGTGCCACGTATGGTATTCCGTTTCCAGTGTTTGCGCGGGTGAGCTTTGGGGTGCGGGGGGCAAATATTCCGGCCATGATGCGCGCCATTATTGCCTGCGGCTGGTTTGGCATCCAAACCTGGATAGGAGGGTACGCGCTCTATCAAATGATGAAGTTGTGGGTGCCGGGCATCGCCACGTTGCCCGCTATTTTTCCGGCTTCCTGGTCTTTGGAAACCGGACCGGCGCTGATGTTTTTGCTCTTCTGGCTGCTCAATATCTACGTGGTGTATCTGGGCGTTGACAGCATCAAGAAGCTGCTGGTGTTCAAAGCATTCTTCCTGCCGTTCGCCGCACTGGCTCTGCTGTTCTGGGCCATCAGGGCGGGGAATGGCCTCGGGCCCATATTGGCGCAGCCAGCCAAGTTTACCTCTTCGGCGGAGTTCTGGGCTTTCTTCTTCCCCTCCCTGACGGGCATGGTGGGCTTTTGGGCTACTTTATCCCTTAATATTCCGGACTTTACGCGGTATGCGAAAAGCCAGCGCGCCCAGGTGGTCGGGCAGGCCTTGGGGCTGCCTTTGCCCATGACGCTTTTTGCCTTTATCGGGGTGGTGGTTACCTCGGCCACCTTCCTGATTTACGGGCAAACGATTTGGGATCCGGTGGTGCTGGCGGGACGGTTTGATAGCAAGCTGCTGGTAAGCGTGGCCATGGTGGCCGTGGCCCTTTCCACGCTGGCCACCAACATCGCGGCCAATATTGTGAGTCCGGCCAACGATTTTGCTAACCTTTCCCCGGCCCATATCAGCTTCAAAACGGGCGGCTACATCACCGGCGTCATCGGTATTTTGATCTTTCCCTGGAAGCTGATTGCGGACCCGTCGGGCTATATTTTTACTTGGCTGGTGGGCTATTCGGCGCTGCTCGGCCCAATTGGAGGGATCATGATTGCCGATTATTATTTTATTCGCAAACAACAGCTGCACCTGCCCGACCTGTACCAATACACGGGTCGCTACGCCTATCAGAACGGCTTCAATACCAAGGCGCTCATTGCGCTTGTGGGGGGCATTTTGCCTAATATACCGGGCTTTCTGACCGTCATTGGCCTTGTGCCGAAGGGCGCTGTGTGGCCTTGGTTGGTGGCCGTATACGACTACGCCTGGTTTGTAGGCTTCTTTATTTCGGCCATTTCCTATTTGCTCATGATGAGCCGGCAAAAGCAAGCCGTGCAGCGGGAGCAGACTCAATTGCAAGGAGAGTTTCAGGTAAGCTCCATCTGAAAGACTGTGGCTGCCCACCTTGCGCAAGAAGCCAACAATTTTTGTTGCTGATAGATTCTGAAGTAGCTGTGCTTTGCTGCCATAAATGAATTGTAGTAGCCTTTACACGGGGTTGCTAACTGCGTCGTCTACCTTTATGGCTTAGGGTTGAGGCATCAAGATGGTGCTGGGCTCGTATAACCAGATAGATTCGCAGCTATGGACGTCTTGAAGCGCAATAATGTTAGTGTAAGTGGGGCTGGTTCACAGACCATGGTTTTTGTGCACGGCTTTGGCTGCAACCAGCGCATGTGGCGGTTGGTAGCGCCAGCCTTCGAGGCGCGCTACCGGGTGGTGCTGCTTGATTTGGTAGGAGCCGGACAGTCAGACCTTACAGCTTACGACCCCGCTCGCTACAGTAGCTTAGCGGCTCACGCGGAGGATATATTGGAAGTATTGCGGACTCTGAATCTGTCGGATGCCGTTTTTGTGGGCCACTCCGTAAGTGCCATGATTGGGGTGCTGGCGGTCATCAAAGACCCGACCCGGTTTTCTCGGCTGATATTGGTGGCGCCCTCGCCGCGCTACCTCAACGATGAGGGCTATAATGGTGGCTTTGAGGCAGCTGACATTGAGGAGCTGCTGGAAACTATGGACAATAACTATCTGGGTTGGTCGGCAGCCGTCACGCCCATGATTATGGGCCATGCCGACCGGCCTGCGCTGACGGAAGAGCTAAACAATAGCTTTTGCAACACCGACCCGACCATTGCCCGGCACTTCGCCCGGGTCACCTTCTTATCTGATAATCGGGCTGATTTGCCTCTGGTGCGTACTCCAACGCTGATTTTGCAGTGCGCGCACGATGCGCTGGCCCCGGTGGCGGTGGGGGGCTTTTTGCACCAGCAGATACCCAATAGCCAGCTGGTAATGCTGGATACCTCCGGTCATTGCCCGCATCTGAGTGCTCCAGAAGCTACCATTAAGGCCATTGAGGCATTCTTGGAACCTATATCTAGCGTATCCAGCCTATGAGTGAGGCTGACGAAAAACCATTGCCCGAACTAGACCTGCGGCTGACGGAAGAAAATCCGGATGACCTTTACGAGCATGCGCCCTGTGGCTACTGCTCTTGCCTGCCCGACGGCACGTTGGTAAAGATCAACCAGACAATGCTGGATTGGCTGGGCTATACGCGCCAGGAACTGGTGGCCCGTTTATGCCTGCAGCAGCTATTTACCATTGGTGGGCGTCTGCACTACGAAATGCACTGTGCGCCCCTTCTGATACTGCAGGGGCAGGTGAGGGAGATAAGTTATACTCTGCGCCGCAAAGATGGCTCTACGCTGCCTGTGCTGATGAATGCGGTGCTGCGCCGCGATACCGACGACAAGCCGCTGCTCATTCGCGTTACCATGTTCGATATCACCGACCGGCGCAAGTATGAGCAGGAATTACTGCGGGCAAAGGATGAGGCCGAAAAGCAACGAGAACTGTTACAGCACCAAAATGAGCAGCTCACCCGCATTAATGCCGACTTGGATGGCTTTGTGTATACTGCCTCCCACGACCTCAAGCAGCCTATTCATAATATGGCCGGGCTGCTGAATGAATTCAAATCCATTGCCACCTTCCACGATCCGGAGGCCGACAAGATGATCGGCATGTTTGATCAGGCTTTGCAGCAAATTCTGCAAACGATTGAAGGGCTGACCGAGGTAGTGCAACGGCCGCGTGAGCTGGAACAGGCGGCCACCGAAGCTGTGGACTTGCTACCCTTCACTGAGGAAATTATTCGCAGTCTGCAGCCGCGGGAGGTAAAGGACGTGTTTAAGCTGGATTTTGCCGCGGTGCCTACCTTGCGCATCGCGCGTACCGCCCTGCAAAGTATTCTTTATAACCTCCTTAGCAACGCGCTCAAATACGCCGACCCGAGTCGACCACCCCGGATTAGGGTAAGCACAAGGCTCGAAAATGATGTGCCCGTGCTGAGCGTGCAGGATAATGGTCGGGGAATTAACATCGAACGCCATAGGAGCCAGCTTTTTCAGCTTTTCCGGCGCTTTCACCCGGAGGTAGAAGGCGTGGGCATTGGGCTGTATCTGGTCAATCGTTTGGTAGCACAGGCTGGGGGGCAAATTGAGGTGGAAAGTGAGGTAGGGAAGGGCACTACGTTTCACCTGTATCTGCCACAGTAGGTAACTGGTCAGACATTTAAAGCGCTACTTTAGTCTAGCCGAATCATCATACCGCTTCCTAAGTAGTAGTTGTATCGTATAACTACTGCCTTTCACTACCATTTCCATCTTCTATGGCTTTCTCTACCCGTTGGTGCCTGGTGCTGAGCACTATAATCCTTCTCGGCACTAGTGTGCTGAGTGTGGCGCAGCAGTTCACTCCACAAGTACAGGAGTTCATCAAAGTGCAGGAACCGTCCGTCGCCTTAGTCGATGCGAAAGTCATTGACGGAACTGGCCGGCCGGCGCTGCTGCACCAAACGGTGTTGCTAAATCAGGGCCGCATTGTGCAGGTGGGCCCAGTGAAGAAAGTTAAAGTGCCCGCCGATGCGAAGGTGATTAACTGCGCGGGCAAGACGCTGATTCCTGGCTTAGTCATGCTGCACGAGCACCTATATTACACCATGCCGATGGGGGGCTTTTTTAACATTGCCCAGATGCCGTATTCATTTCCGCGCCTGTATCTGGCCGGCGGCGCTACCACTATCCGCACGGCCGGCAGCATTGAGCCCCAAACCGATCTGGCTATCAAGCGCATGATTGGAGAAGGCAAGCTTATCGGGCCCGATATGGACGTGACCGCGCCGTACATGGAGGAGCCGAGTCTAGATATTCCCGCCTTGAACACCATCAATGGCCCCGAGGATGCCGCGGCAACCACGAAGTTCTGGGCCGACAAAGGCTGTACTTCCTTCAAGATGTACATGCACGCTACCCGCGCCGACCTGAAGGCCGTGGTCCAGCAAGCGCACCAGCGCAACCTCAAGATTACGGGCCATTTAGCCTCAATCACGTACCGCGAGGCTGCCGAGATTGGCATTGATAACCTCGAGCACGGCTTCATGGCCAGCTCCGACTTTATGCCCAACAAAGCTCCCGATGTGGCCGATTATCCCGCCGCGCGTCAGGCGTTGCTGAAGCTGCCGGTCAATAGCCCCGCCATGAAAGAGCTGATTAGCTTCCTGGTCAGCAAGCGGGTCGCACTTACGTCTACCTTGCCTGTGTTTGAGCCTTATACGGGCCGCGAAGTAGTGCTGGGCGGCGGTATGGAAGCTCTAATTCCTCAGCTACAGGAGCGCGAGCAAGCCACCTGGCAGCAAAACCAGAATAAGGACACGGCCAGCTTGCGACTATTCAAGAAGGAAATGGTCTGGGAAAAGCAGTTCTACGACGCTGGGGGGCTTTTAGTATCCGGCACCGACCCAACGGGCGCCGGCCGCACCATTGCTGGGTATTCCAACCGCCGCCAATTAGAGTTGCTCGTGGAGGGCGGCTTTACACCGGTTCAGGCTATTAAAATAAGTACGCTCAACGGCGCTATTTACCTGGGGCGCGAGAAAGAAATTGGCACCATTGAGGCCGGCAAACAAGCCGATTTGGTCTTGATTAACGGCGACCCCGAGCAGGATATCAAGCAGGTGCGTCGCATGGAAATCGTCTTTAAGAAAGGCGTGGGCTTCGATTCCGTCAAGCTTTTTGAGACGATGAAGGGCAAAGTAGGCTTGAACTAGAGAGCCTAAAAAGCGTCCTGGGGGGCAAATTCGGATGTAAACTTGCTAGATCGAAAGTGCGGCCCAGTAATTCTACGGCGTTGCTATTCCTGGTTCTGATACTGATCGAGCAACTCGTGCAGGTCGGGCAGGCGGCGCTCAAACTGCGCCAGCAGAGCCGATGGTACGGGCACGGTGGTGCCATAGCGCGTGAGCAGATACCGCACCAAGGCCCGTAGCGCCTGCACCTCTTCCTGCAACTGTAGGCGCACCATTTTCCAGCGCGTTTCGCCATCCGGCTGGGTGCGGCACACCTGCCTGACCGCTACCGTGTGGCTGACCACGGCCGCTAGCTTCTCCAGCATGCGCTGCTCATCCTCACTGAATACCCTGGGCTGACGGTCGATAATGCACAGAGCGCCAATTGGTTGGTGGTTGAGCATGCGCAACGGAGCCGCCGCATAAAACTGTATTTGGTTGTTGCGGGCAGCCTCAGCGGCCTGCTTCGTAATCAACGGGTTCTGTTCCTCTTCCACATCCTGATACACAACGGCTTTATCGTGGAGAATGGCAGTAGAGCACAGTGCCTCCTCCCGGGGCTGCTTTTCGTTGCCCGGCATCCCATGATTGGCTTTATAGAACACCTGCTCCTCGTCTACAAGGGCAATCAGCGAAATGGGCAAACTGAAAATGCGGGCGGTAAGCGCCACCAACTCGTCAAAAACAGTTTCGCGCAGTGCCGGCAGCAGGTCGTAGGAGCGCAGGCTGCTTAGCCGGGTGGCTTCGTCCTCGGGGAGTAGCCAAGAAGGAACTTCAGACATGAAAAGCCGGCATTATGTAAGCAGAAGTATAAGGAGAAAGCGAAGGTAAGGCACCTTCGGCAAAGTACAATTTCCTATTTTTCGCCCGAAACTACTACAGCTCCATAGTCTAGAGCAGCCTTTTTATAAAGATATTTCTGATCTACTAGCTCGTATACCTGCTGTTTAATTTTTTCTGTGGTTGCCGTATCCGCTTTGCTCACAGCCGCTACCACCGGAGCCGCGACCTCGTTCATGAAATTCCAGTAGCGCTCGTTGTCACCGCAGGTGAGCTTGACGGTTATCTCCTTTTCCGAAACGTGCTTAAAACCAGCCTGTTTGAATATGTCAGCCAGAAAGCCGGGGCTGCCGCAACGAAACATACCAAGCGCGCCGGCGGCAGGAGCGGGCAAGCTTATGTTTTTCTGGATGGTGCCCATGATGGCGGTAACCCACACATTTTTGTCGGGTACGCCCCATACGGCAGCCGCAATTTTGCCCCCCGGCTTCAGTACCCGCGCCATTTCTTTGGCAGCCAGAAGCATATCCGGGAAAAATATAAATCCGAAGCGGCAACTCACGGCATCGAAAGTGGCGTCGTCGAACGGCAGCTCGCTGACATCGCACACCACTGTTTCATAGTTGGTGACTCCTTTTTGGCGGGCCTTGTCGCGGGCTACGTCCAGCATGCCTTCCGCCAGATCGGTGATCACCACTTTTCCGCGGCTAGCCAGGGCGGCAATGGTAAGTCCGGGCTCACCGGTGCCGGCCGCAATATCTAGCACCGTGTCGGTAGGCTTTATCTGCAGGGCTCGGATTATCTCATCGCCCATGGGCTTTAACCAGTCCATCGTAAAGTCGTCCCACTTTCGCCAGCCCGGCGAAAACTTGTTCTACGTTGCCTTCTGTTGCTCTCGGATCTGTTCCAGCTGCGTATCCATAGCTTTAAGATGATTAAGTGAAGTGGATATGTTATTCGCGGAGAGGAAACAATGTAAGTGGCGTGGGCTGGCGCGGGTACTGAAGCCGGGGGGCTGTATCTAGAGCATGAGTCGGCAGCGTTGATGAGAAATTGTAGAATGCTTTAGAGCCCTCTTACCCGAATATAGCGGTTTTTACATTCTGATTTCATCGCTCCTCTCTGACTTCTAAAAGCTGTTTTTATTAGCTCTAGAACGGTGTAAAGACGCATATTTGCGTCTCGTCGTTGAACGACAATCGTGCGGAAAATCCGAACAATGTAGAGACGCAAGTATGCGTCTCTACATTGTTCGGGCTTCTTACAAAACGTAACGCTCAGCGTCTAAAGCATCCTGATTTCTATACCCAGGATGAATGATACAAGGATAATTGGTGATGGTAAGAGCGAGCGTAGAAGGTGCTCACGAATACGTTGCACTATAGCAGTTGCCATGCAAAGCAGGAACATCGCCACATCTAATTGCCAGACCGGAAGTATATCTTTTCTATGGAATATTTGGCAATGTGTTTGCTCCCGCGCTCCCCAGATAATATAACTACCTTGGTATATGAAAAACCAATACGATCCGAGTACCGGAGAGCTCATTGTAGAGGCTAAAAGGGATATAGCTGTAGCTATGTGCCTGTTTCTGAGCTCCTGCCTTACTATTATGTGCTGGGTATAAGCTGCCAGCAGCCTGGGGGGCAAAGTACAATGGGCTCACAGCCTTGAGGACAGGAGTGGTTGCCCGGCTAGGAAGCGAACAATAGAAGTTACGCAGTCTGGTATTCTTCCATTACCTCCGCAAGTTCAATCTCTTCCAGCGGTGGTACTGGCGCGAAGCGGGACTCATGGAAGTTGGCCTCTGGAAAGCCCGGCGCTACATCAGCATTGTTAATCTCGACCAACGTAATACCGTAGCCGCGATGCGTATCATAAACGCCGCGCACGGTATAGATAGGCCCACGCTTGGGGGTCTGAATATTGGGGTTTTGTACCAGTAGTAGGGTGAAGTCATCGTTCGTGCAGATAATCTGCTGGCCCGGATGGAATAATGGCGGCTTCATGCGGCAAAGATACGGCAGGGTGTTATGACAGAACTAGAGCGTTGAGCCCGCGAACTTCATTGAAAAAGAGCAGTGCTCGAAACGATCAAGCGGCAACCAGAGTCATTAGGAAAATTTTACAAAGATCTTGGATATGTTACCCAAACTACTCGTGACTACATTGTTATCCTACGGGCGAACCACTTTGTTTTTTATGGTTTGCCTGGCTGCAGGGGCATGTACACCGGAGGACCACGCTGTACAAGGGGGAGAATATATGTTGCAAGAAAATTATGACTCCGCGTTGCCAGAATATCAGCTAGCGGTTCAGGCCAATCCACAAGACTACGCTTCCTATAATGTATTAAGTCTCATTGTCGGTAAACTCAATGACCTGGCATCTGCCCTTCGCTATGTGGATACGGCCTTGCAGATTAATCCTCGTTATACCTATGCGTATGTAGCCCGGGGTGCGCTACAGGGGCAAGCGGGTGATTCCACTGCGTGCTTCGCGGCGCTGACCCGGGCCATTGAGTTAGACTCCATGTATGTGGAAGCTTACTTTAACCGAGGATTTTTCCACGCACAGTTTCACAGCAACATCCGGGCTATCGCTGACTTTCGCCAAACCATCGAATTAGCTCCTACAGATTATGCGGCTTATTATCATTTAGGCCGGTTGTTACTCCAGCAGGGAGACCGGCAAGAGGGGTGCTGGCATGTAGCGAAAGCCCTGGCAATAATGAAAGGCTTGTCTTAAGCTCCCTTACTTGGAGCGCAAGAGTTGCAGGAGCAGTATTGTAACAAAGGTTATCCATTAACTGCTAGGAAGTAAGTCTAGGAACTGATTAGGGCACTATTTAGAGAGTCTAATAATCGCCATTATATAAACTTGCCGAGAAAAACAGCCGTCTCCAATATGACAAGGTAAGGCATCCATTCTCTAATCTACCAGAGCCTGAATCCTTTGCATGCAGTCAACTCAAATGCGAAAAGCCGGCGGTAGCAAACCGCCGGCTTTTTGTCTACAATAAGCTACCAATCGTAGGTTAATGATTGATAGGCGCTTCAATCAGTAAAAACCGCGTATCCGCCGCGCACTCCAAGCTAACGTGGTCGGTTTCCCAGATTCCCATACTGTCCCGAGCCTGAAGGGTCTGCCCGTCTAGCGTGATGCTGCCGCTGATGACAAATAGGAACAAGGCTTTATTCAACGGATTCAAACTGTATTCTACGGTTTGGGGTGCCTCGTAGTAGCCTAAGGAGAGTTTTGCGTTCTGGTTTATCCAGCAATGCGCCTGCCCTTCCTCGTTGCTGACGATGGTAGTCAGCTGGTTTTTACGCTTCGCTTCCGGGAACTGACGGCGCTGATAGCGGGGGGCAATATTCTGTAGTTTCGGCTCAATCCAGATCTGCAGGAAGTTTACCTCGTCGTCGCCTACGTTGTGCTCTTCGTGGCGCATGCCCGTGCCGGCACTCATAATTTGCACCCAGTCTTGGTGCACTACTTCGGTGTAGCCCAGGGTGTCCTTATGGTTCATGCTGCCGGCCAGCATCACGGAAATAATTTCCATGTTGGAGTGCGGGTGAATGCCGAAGCCGTTGCCGGGCTGCACGAAGTCGTCGTTGAATACGCGCAACAGACCGAAGCCGTTGCGCTGAGGATTGGCGTAGCTGCTAAAGCTAAAAGTGAAGTTGCTCTTTAGCCAGCCAATGTCTTTGAGGCCACGCTCGTCGGCCCGCGTGATGCTGGTTTTCATACTGTTACAGGCAACTGGTGGGCAAATACGAACTCGTCCAGAGGTTTGCGCTGGCGTGGAGCAACTTCGCGGCTGCGCAACGGTTCGTCCAACTGTTCGGCCGGGCCGGCATAGCCCAAGGCCAGGAAAGTCACTGGTTCCAGATTTTCCGATAGCTCAAAGTGCTCGCGGGTGCGGTCCATGTCAAAGCCCCCCATCGCATGCACCGACAGGCCGAGGGCGGTAGCTTCGAGCGTCAGGGTGGCATTAGCGGCTCCTACATCGTGCTGCGCGGTGCGGTTTAGGTGGCCATTTTCGTAGTGCGTTTTTACCAGCGAAAGAATGAGTACGGGAGCATGCTTGGCCCAGGCTTGGTTGGCGGGCACCAGGCACTCCAGCAAGCGGTTAAACGCTTCCGGGTCCGACTGATCGGCGTAGATATAGCGCCAGGGCTGCTCATTCATGGCGCTAAAAGCCCACGAAGCCGCTTCAAATACACGGTTGAGGTCTTCAGGACTTACTTGTTGGCTCGTAAAAGAGCGCGGGCTCCAGCGTTGCCGAATCAGGTCGCTGATGGGGTACGTAGTGGGGGCAGTTCTCATAATCAATGTTCGATTTGTAAAATGGCGGGGATCAGAAACGGGTTCGATCCGGGTGCAAATGCTTTCTCAACACCAGTAGCCGCAAGCGAATAATGGACTCGTATGCATTGCCTGCGTTACTGAAATGCTAGATCAGTACAAATGTATATACATTAAATGTATGTACATAGTTTTACATGGTATTTATCTTCTTCAATCTTTGAAAGGCCATTGAGCAGCAAGGTATCAACCTCGGATATGGGCAGCCAGCAGACTAAGGCAAGCTATTACGCCAATTATAGTCCTGACGAAAGGAGTGAGATAAAGCTCCTATTTGTGGTCAGAAAAAGCCCCCCAGAAGGAAGAGTGAGTATCGGACAGAGCGTCAGCTTCCAGGAATCGGCAGTGCCGTCGCGCAGGCATATTCAGCCGGGATTTTCGCTGCTGGGGGGCTTTTAGGTTGTATATTTAGCAAAAGCGATACGCTGCCAGCCCCCGTTCGGGTGCAAGCTGAACGCTAGTCCTGGCTGTGTTTGGCGAGAAGCCTTTGGCTCATTGAATCCGCTCAGGCTTCCCACTCTTACTTCTTATCCATCTCGTATGAACATCACGTTTTTTAGCTCTAAGCCTTACGATCAGCAGTTTTTCAACAAAGCCAACGAGGAGTTTGGGCACCGGCTCCGGTTTCTGGAAGTGCCGTTGAACGCCCAAACGGCCGTGCTGGCCCAGGGCGCTGAGGTGGTGTGCGTATTTGTGAACGATGTGGTGAATGAGCCCGTGCTGCACCAGTTAGCCGACAATGGCGTGCGGCTGGTGGCCCTGCGGTGCGCGGGCTTCAACAACGTGGACCTCAACGCGGCGGCAGCCCTGAGTCTGCCTGTAGTACGGGTGCCGGCCTACTCGCCCTACGCCGTGGCCGAGCACACGCTGGCGCTCATTCTGACGCTCAACCGCCACACGCACCGCGCCTACAACCGTGTGCGGGAAGGCAACTTCGCCCTGACCGGCCTGATGGGCTTCGACTTGCACGGCAGCACCGTGGGCCTTATCGGGCTGGGTACTATTGGCATGGTCACGGCTCGTATTCTGAAGGGGTTTGGGTGTCGGGTGCTGGGCTACGATATCAGGCCAACCGCTGAGTGTCAGCAGATAGGAGTGGAGCTGACCGACCTCGATACCCTGTATGCGCAGTCCGACATTATTTCGCTGCATTGCCCGCTCACGCCCCAAACCTATCATCTGATCAACGAGGAGTCGATTGCGAAGATGAAAAGCGGGGTAATGCTGATTAATACCAGCCGGGGGGCAATTATTGATGCCCGGGCTGTTATAAAGGGGCTTAAATCGGAGAAGATTAAATACCTAGGGCTGGATGTGTACGAAGAGGAAGGCGACCTATTCTTTGAAGACCTATCGGGCAAGGTTATTCAGGACGACGTGTTTATGCGCCTGCTCTCCTTCAACAATGTGCTCATTACCGGCCATCAGGCCTTTTTTACCACCAACGCCCTCAACGGTATTGCTCATATCACCCTGCAAAATATCACCGACTTCGAGCAAGGAAAGAGCCTTGTGAATGCCGTGCCGTTCGAAAAAAGCCCCCCAATGACCGTTTAGCGACCAGCGGGGCGTTTTTGATTTCTGCTGAAAAAAGTGATAAAAGTCATCTTGAAAAATGCCATTTGTCATTGCTAAACCGCTTTACATCAAGCAGCTTTAACCGCAGTGTTTTCGGTCATCTCTTCACGTCACCGTTATGGAACCTTCCTTTCTGGTACTCACCGATTTGTCCCCTAGGTCGCAGCGGGCGGTTTATCTGACGGCGCTTCTGGCGGCCGCCGCCAATGGTCAGGTAATCTTGCTGCATATGGAGAATATGCCGATGCTCGAACCTGAGCTGGGCTTGGTTACCATTCCGGAGCAGTACTATCGGCAAGAGCGCCGTGATACGCTGGACGCGCTGGCAGCGCTGGCCCGGCACCTGCCTGCCCCCGCCATTGTGGAGAGTGAAGCCGGGAATCTGCACGATGTGTTGGGGGAGCTAATCGACCGGTGGCAGCCTAAGCTACTTGTGATGGGGCTGGCCGCGGAGCATGATATGCTCGATGAGATGCTGATGAATCAGGCTTTGCCCGCGCTGCGGCAGACTGGCCTGCCGCTCCTGCTGGTTCCGGAAGAAACCGACGTTGCCCAGGATCCGGTGCTGCCACTGCCCCGGCTGGTGGCCGTGGCCGCCGATAGCGAAGCCTTTCAGCTAACCGACTCTTCCCTGGCATTTCGGTCGGTGCTGGAGAGCTGGTCGGCGCAGTATTCTATTGTGCATATCGTAACGCCCCAGGACCCCGCCGATGGTGGCATTAGCAAGGCTGAGGCCGCTGTGCGCCAGAGCGGCCTGATGCCCGCTGAAACCAAGTACACTACCTATCAAATTCGTTCGCAGCCGCGCAGCAAAGGCATTGTGCAGGCCGCCCTTGATATTCAGGCCGATATGGTAGTAATACTGGCCCGGCCGCGCACCTTACTAACCAGCATTTTCAACTTGGGAGTGTCGGCCGAAGTAGTGCGCATCAGTACCGTACCCGTGTTGCTGCTGCCCACCACAGACCGCCCCAAGTCCGCGCCCGAGTAGATTAAGTGCTGGATGAAGCTGCTGGAGCCCAATGGGCGCTTCCGGCCATGTTACCTTGGTTTTACTGACTAACGCAATGAGATGAACAGTACTATTCTTGCTGAAACAGGGGCCATTACGAACTTCGCCTGGCGGTTTTTTCGTCATGGCTTTCGGCCCCGCTACGAGGTGCAGGAGTTGCTGTATCAGTGCTACGTTGTTGGATACCAGTCGCTGCCGCTGGTGGGCATTACGGGGTTTATCATGGGCATAGTGCTCACCCTGCAAAGCCGGCCAACCATGGCGAAGTTTGGGGCTGAGTCCTGGATTCCGACTATGGTGGGGCTGACTATTGTCCGCGAAATGGGCCCCATTATCACCGCGTTGATTTTTGCCGGTAAAATAGGCTCCAGCATTGGGGCCGAGCTGGGCTCTATGCGCGTAACCGAGCAGATTGACGCCATGGAAGTAGCTGGCACCAACCCGTTTAAGTATCTGGTAGTTACGCGCGTGCTAGCCACCACGCTCATGCTGCCGATACTCACCCTGCTCGCCGACGCCATTGCCCTGTACGCGGCCTATATCGGTATCAATCTGAAAGGTGTCACCACGCTGGCCTTGTTCACCAACAATATCATCTCTACCCTGACCTTCGGCGATGTAGTGCCAGCGGTTATCAAAACCTTCTTCTTTGGCTTTGCCGTCGGCATAATTGGCTGCTACAAAGGCTACAACGCCAACAAGGGAACAGAGGGCGTGGGGCGGGCGGCCAACTCGGCGGTGGTCGTTTCGTCGCTCGTCATTTTTCTGCTCGATTTACTGGCCGTTCAGATCACCGGCGCCCTCGGTCTAAACTGAGCCAGAGGTTGCCTTTTGAGTATTGTTATGACGCTTGTCATCAAGGCCATGAATAAACATCTGGCACTGAGTCTTATAAAAGGCCTACACACGCTGATATGGCTGTTTTTCAACGTTGTGATTTTTTACCTGCTCTACGCGGCCATTACTGGCCGGCTGGATCACTGGCTTTGGCTGGGCTACGGCCTAATAGCTCTGGAAGGGCTGGTACTTCTGGGATTCAACTTCTTCTGTCCGTTGACGATATTGGCCCGGCAATACTCCAGCTCGGCGGCCGATAATTTCGACATTTATCTGCCTAATTGGCTGGCCAAAAACACCAAACTTATCTATACTTCCCTGGTGCTGATTAGTGCTATCATAACAGCGTACCGGCTGCTCAAATAGCTACTCAAATTCTTGTTTTTGCTTTCCCATGCTTCCTGATTCTGCTCCATTGTCAGCTACTGCTGCCGCCTCGCCTGCCGAGGAGGTGCTCACGGTGGAGCACGTGAGCAAGTCGTTTGGCGACAACCACGTGCTGCAGGATTTCTCGCTTACCCTGCACCGGGGCGAGAATCTGGTGGTGCTGGGCAAGTCGGGCTCCGGTAAGTCGGTGCTTATCAAGTGCATTATTGGCTTGCTGCCCATTGATGCGGGCCGCATTACCGTGTTGGGTCAGGAGGTGAGCACTCTGAGCCATGATGAGCTGGACCAGCTGCGAACCAAAGTGGGCTTTCTCTTCCAAAGTAACGCGCTCTACGACTCTATGACAGTACGCGAAAACCTGTTGTTTCCTCTCCGACGCCACTGGATGGCCGATCGGCGGGGGCAGGAAGAAAGCATGGTGATGCAGGCCCTCGACGATGTGGGGCTGGTCGAAACCATCGATAAGATGCCGGCCGAGCTATCGGGTGGGCAACGCAAGCGCATTGCTCTGGCCCGCACCCTCATCATTCCGCCCGAAATTATTCTGTACGACGAGCCCACCACGGGCCTCGACCCGATAACGGCGCGCGAAATTTCTCAGCTTATCCGCGAGGTGCAGCAGAAGTACACCACCTCCGCCATCATCATCTCGCACGATATGAATTGTGTGCGCCTCACCGCCGACAGGGTAGCACTTTTGGTGGAGGGACGCTGCCACGTCGAAGGCACCTACCAGGAATTGCAGCAGCTGGACGATCCATACGTGCGCGAATTTTTTGTCTGACAACTCTGTAAAAAAGCCCCCCAGCTATTAAAATCAGGTATTCAAGGCTCCCGTTTTATCATTAACCGTTACGTAAAATGCCGCAAGCTACCGCCAGTAATAATATTCGCCTGGGCTTATTTGTGGCTGTGGGAGTGGGCTGCCTGATGGCGGTCTTGTTTCTGCTGGGGCGCAAGCAGAACCTATTCGGGTCGTCGCTGGAGGTGATGGCCGATTTTCGCAATGTATCGGGTCTGCTGATCGGCAACAACGTGCGGCTGGCTGGCATCGACGTTGGTACCGTGCGCCGCATCCAGATTCAGAATGACAGCACGGTGCGCGTAGTAATGCACCTGAACCGCGACGTACAGCCTTTTGTAAAGAAGAATGCCGTGGCTTCCATTGGTACCGACGGCTTGGTGGGGAATACGATTGTGAACCTGAGTGCCGTGGCCGCGCCCGCTCCGCCCGTTGAGCCCGGCGACGTGCTGCGTACCAAAAAGCCCCTGGCCGTGGCGGATATGCTCAATACGCTCGACATATCGAACAAAAACCTGGTGGGCATTACACAGGACCTGCGCCAGATTACGAGCAAACTCAATGGCAGCAAGGCTATTTGGCAGATTTTGGACGACCAGAAATTGGCTGAAAATCTGGGCGCATCGCTACGTCGCGCCGCCAGCGCAACGGCCTCTTTGCAGGCTTCCGCCGTCGATCTGCAGAATATCACCAACGACGTGCGCCGAGGACGCGGTCCGGCGGGCTACCTGCTCACCGACACAGCCTTCGCCGGCCGGATGCGCTATACCACGCGCCAGCTCGCCAGCTCTTCCGATACGCTAGCCGCAACAATGGCATCTCTGAAACAGCAGGTGCAAACCAGCGGTGGCCCCCTCAATACCTTGCTGGTTGATACCGCCATGAGCCAACAGCTGCGCCGGACGCTGCAAAACGTGGAAAAAGGAACTGAGGGCTTCAACCAAAGCATGGAAGCTTTGCAGCACAATTTCCTGCTGCGGGGCTACTTTCGTCGGCAGCAAAAGAAACAGGCCCAAGCTGCCACGCCTTAGAAACGGTTGGAGGTAGTTTGGCTACTACCCGAACGAGGTAGAGACGCGACACTTCGCGTCTCGTCGTTGCTGAGGTTGTAATGATTGGACTTGGGGTTCAGGCCGTTCAAAGACCGCAACGACGAGACGCGAAGTGTCGCGTCTCTACCTCGTTCGGGCAAGCAGTGGTTGAAAAAGCAGGAAGCTCTACTCAATCGGGGCTACCAGTAAGCGCAGACTATTTTGGGGGGCAAATAATTGCCGCCGTAAAGCTTCGTCGCGGCTGTATATATCGGGATAGAATTTGAGCTCGCCCGCTACAACGGCGCACGTGGCGTAGCGCACATGAAAGGGCATCGGACGCCGAAGAGTAATGGTGCGCGGCTTGGGGGCGGCTTCGCATTCCGCTTCCGAAGGTAGTGCTACGCTGGTGCTATCGGGGCCGAGCAGATAGGCGGCCAGCCGCATGGGGCGCTCCGTGCGCAGGCAGCCGTGCCCCAAGGCTCTGTTGGCCAACTCAAAGTCGCTGGTTTCGGAGGTGGCGTGCAGATACACGGAGTAGGGGTTGGCAAAGCGAAAGATGATGTTGCCCAGCGTATTGCCGCACCCCGGATTCTGCCGAATACTATAAGGAAAGTTCTTGGCTGTCACGTGCTGCCACTTCACCGTAGCCGGATCTACGCGGCGGCCTTTGGCATCGTAGAGGGAGTAGTTGTTTTCGGCCAAAAAATCGTGCTCCGACGGATATTTGGCGTTTTCCTGCAGGTAAGGCAGTATTTCGGTGGTGGCAATACTATGAGGCACGTGCCATTCCGGCGCCACCGTGAACGAGGTAAGCCGGCTGCTAAGCGTGGGCGTGGGGCTTTCGGAGCGGCCAACCACGAGGCGGTGGGTTTGGCGTACACGGCCATTGTCCACTACTTCCATAGCGTACGCGGCCAGATTTATCAGTACGTAAGTCGAATCGGGAATAGCGTCCCAACGCCAGCGCTCCAGGGTGAGGACTATCTGTTCCGTCCGTCGTTGCCGCGCGATGGAATCAGCGCCTTTGGGTTGCTGCCGCCACCGTACCAGTGCCTGTTGGAGCTGCTGGTACTCGCGGTGGCGGGGCTGGCATCGCAGCAGCGCCGCCGCAAAGTCGGGCGCTTCGAGGGCGCGGCTTACCCATGCAACCGGGTCGAATGGCCCTTCCACCTTTTCCAAGGGCGACGGAACAAAGGCGTGTAATTGCCCCCGGCGCAGGTGCTTGGCAAACTGCACCAAGCCATCGGTGAGCAACACCTCAAAGCGAGCCTGCTGGGCTTGCTTGCGCACAACGGACGTGGGCCAGGTCAGCGAATCGGTGAGGGCTAACAGGGCCGGCGCATGATAGGCGCTGGGCTGCAAGCCATAGTCTTCGGCCCCGGCCAGCAACGCCAGGGCAGCGCGACCATTGGCACTGGGCTGCTGGCTGGTGCTCCAGGCCGGCACAAAACGGCGCTTTGCGTAAAAAATGCGTGCTTCTTTTGGGTCAATTGCGGGCTGCTGATGCTGAGCCCACGCTGCTCTAGGCCGTAGCAGACTCTGAATACGGGCGGCCAGCGCCTTCGGCGTAGTTTGGCTGACCTCCGCACTGATACTATTGCGCCCGATATACGCATTCGGAGCTGGAACTGCCCGCAGGGAGGGCAGCATCGTGAGCAGCAAGGCAAGAAACCAGCGCCGGTATATATGCATAGTCAGAGTTAGAGATGAAGTCGATAGGAAAGAGTTGGCCGAAAACTGCTGGCTTACCCTTATTTATTAGTAGGCAACACCAACACCGGCACCGGGCTGCGGCGTAGGATCTGGGCCGTGATGCTGCGGTGAAAAAGCCCCCCAAGAAACGTATGCGGCCGCGCCAGCATCACTATCAGTTGGGCCTGCAGCTCCGATGCGGCGTGCAGAATACCGTCAGCGGGCGCTTCTTCGCACACCTCGTACAGGCTATTACTGGAAAGGCTGCCAAATAACCCTGTGCGTTGCACCGAAGCCAGCCCCACTTCCGCCTGCGACGGGCCAGAGCCGGAGGTAACGTGCACCACCGTAGTCGTAGGCTGCAGCGCCTTAAACAGCTCTTCTAACTCCAGCGAAGGCGCGCTCAACGTGAAAGGATGCGCATCGGTGGCCACCACTATACGCTGCGGCAGCTCCGTATCGTGCCAGCTCTCAGGCACCACCAGCAGGGGATGATGCGCGTCCTGCAGAATGGGGAGCGCACGGTTGCCCACCAGTCGGTCCAGCACGTTATCAGGTTCCTCGCGCCCCAGCGCCAGCAGCAAAGGATGGTGTTGCTGCACCACGTTGGCTAGTGCCGTACTCAACACATCAACAACTACTTCGGTATCAGCCGGAACAGGCAACGTGCTGGCCCGCTGCACCATATTCGTCATGATTTCCTGGCGGCTGGCTACCAGAATAGGTGCCGCCACCATCGATATCTCCGGTTCGAGCACCGGGTCCAGAAAAACATGTAGCAGCACTAGGCGCCCATCCAGGCGTTGGGCGAGTCGGGTGGTATACGTCAGCGCCGCCTCAGCGGAGCGCGACAAATCGGTCATAACTACGAATGTCGGTTGCATAGCCAATAGGTTTGCTTGAGCGAAGAAAGAGGAGCAGAGTAGGGGAAAAGCGGAAACAATTTGCTAGTGTAAAGCAGAAGTTGACCAATATTTAAAGATCGTCAATTTCTTCTGCCTGTAAAATGATGACTGTCAAATGAATAAATGACATATCTCACGCCAGAAGAGTACTATTTTCTGTTGGGACTTTCCTCGTCTTTCCCTCTTGGTATTCCCCCTTATTCCATCACATCAAGAGGTAATTACCCCGCGTTACTGGTCCAAAGAGGGCGTACATACTGATGTATGTACATTAATTTTCTTTAATAAAAGCCCCTTGCTATATAATTCAACTATCAGATAGTCAAGTGTTTAAATAAAATAATGGATACATGATTTTGGTTATAGTTGAGCTTTAATGGCATTATAACCTCCTCTTAATATCACTTTAATTAGGGTGTTTTTGCTTTGTCTCTATTCTAAAAGCCCAGTCTAGAAACAAACCAAGAACACCTATATGAAAAAAATAGTAATTCCAACCGAGCTAACACTATACTCCCTAAATCTGGTCAAACACGCGCTTACCCTGCTAAAAGGGGAGACCTGCGAGATTATACTGTTGCACCATACGCCTTTACCCGATTCTATTACCGAGTTGCTGCTGTTGCCGCGCGAAGCTGAGAAGGCTCGGGAGCCCGATGCGGAGTTTAAGAAGGCTCTGGAGCGGCTAAAAAAATCCTACGCCCTCGAGATACACAGTATTCGCGTAGTTCATCTCTGCTGCGATACCTCCCTGACGATCAAAAATTTCGTCAGTGGCAATCAGATTGATCTGATAATGAGCCCCGTATCGCTTACGAACCCGTCAGAGGCCATGCGTCATTTCAGCAGCCTGGTGCAGGATATTTCCTTTCCGGTTTTATACATCCCCGAGTTTTTTGAAACCACTCAGTTCCGCAAAATCGCCTTTGTGCTGGATGCGGAAGTCCGTACGAATACCCTGCCCGACAAAACGCTGGTGGACCTGCTGTGTAGGAATGATTACCACGTTACGTTCCTGCTGGTGTTTGCCCCCGGCACCAGCACAGTCAAGCTGAAGCAGGCGCTGGATGAGCTGTATGCGGCCCCCGTGCTGCAGGGCGTCGAGTTCTCGGTGCACCTGCAGCAGCAGCGCGACCTGACGACCGGCGTGGTTTCTTTTATTGAAGAGTTTGAAGTGGACTTGGTCGTTACCTGCAAAAAGCGAAGTATGCTCGACTACCTGCGCGTAGGGCGCAGCCGCAGCGTCCGTGATAAAGCCATCAACACGAAAGTGCCCTGCCTTTCGGTCGCGTAGCGAGCGCCAAACATTGCCATGCATTTCTGCTAACGCTTAGTAACGAACCATTTATGTTATTGAAGACCAAAATTCCGCTTAGCTACGTTTTTGGGAAAATACAGAAGGAAGTCCTGTTTGTATTCGTCTACGCCACGTTAATCGCGGTAGAAGATCATTTTTTTCATATTATGTCGCTCTCCCTGCCGCTGAGCGTTCCCATGGTGCTTGGCACGGTGCTTTCGCTGCTGCTGGCATTTAAGTCGAACCAGGCCTACGACCGGTGGTGGGAGGCTCGCATTGTTTGGGGGGCAATTGTAAACGACTCACGCTCCCTGATCCGCCAGGTGCTCTGCTTTGCCGACGCGCCCTACGCTCCGCAGGAAGTTCACGCTTGGGTGGAGCGCTTCACAAACCGGCAAATTGCCTGGAGCTACAGCCTTGGGATGGCCCTGCGCAATAAAATGGATGTGGAGAAAATTCGCCGCTATCTGGCGCCCGAAGAACTTGCTTTTATCACCAAACACGATAACATACCCAACGCGTTGCTGGAGTTGCACGCCCGGGATCTGCGCTACGCCTTGAACGAGGGCTGGGTGAACAGCTACCAGCAGGTAGAACTCGATGCCACCCTAACCCGGCTAACCGATTCTATGGGCAAGTGTGAGCGTATAAAAAACACCGTTTTTCCGGTGACCTACACGCTGTATACCCACTTTTCCCTGTTCTTTTTTGTGATGTTGCTGCCCTTTGCTCTACTTGAGATATTCGGCGTACTGGAAGTATTGATGGTTGTAGCCATCTCATCCTCGTTTTTCCTAATCGAGAAGATGGCCATTCACCTGCAAGACCCCTTCGAAGGCAAGCCCACGGATACCCCAGTGACGGCTATTGCACGCACCATTGAGGTGAACCTAAAGCAGATGATTGGCGACAAGAATCTGCCAAAAGACAATACGCCACTCGCCAGCACGTACTATGTAATGTGAGGACACCATAAGCACACCAACAAGGTGAAACTTTGCGTGCAGGTTATAGGCTGATGCTTACCGAAACCACTCTAGCATAGCCTTTAAGGTAGCTTGTCTCATAACAACAAAAAGCCCCGCTTACCTCACTTTGACTAGTTAAGTCAAAGTGAGGTAAGCAGGGCTTTACTAATATTTAGCTGGCAATAGTTGACTTAGAACGACGCTTACTTGCTCATTGAAGCCGTTTAGGAATTCGTATGATAGTCAGCCTTGACCTGCGGACGCCAGATCCAGATGAGGCATGATTCTAAAGTGTTTTAAGGGACTTCCTACACATCTTTTACATCCTTCTCCTACCAGCCAATGCCGTAATCTTCGCCGTGGTTGCTGGAGCCGCCCCACAGACTGCCGTGTTTCCAGTCAAAGTAAATGGCATTAATGGGTCCGCTGGTGCGCTCGTCAAAGCTCATGGTGTAGCCGAGCTTTTTCAGTTCTGCCCGCACCGGTTCAGGGGTGCTGTTGTTGAGCAGAATGTGGCCCGGTTTGGGTTTGCGGTCGTCGGTTTTGGAACCGCCTAGTGAGAGCCACAGCTGGTTGGTGTTAAAGTTGGGAGCCTCCGAGGCTTGCTGTACGGTCATACCGAATTCCACCACGTTCAGAAAAAACTGCAGTAGGTTCTGGTCTTGGGTGTCGCCGCCCTGCACGGCAAAAGATAGAAAAGGCTTGCCATCTTTGAGTGCCATCGAGGGCGTTAAGGTGACGCGGGGGCGTTTGCCGGGGGCTACCACGTTAAACGGGTTCAGGGTGGGGTCCAGCACAAAGCTTTGCATACGCTGGCTCATGCCCACCCCAGTGTTGCCCGCAATGCAGGCAGGCAGCCAACCGCCACTGGGCGTAATAGACACCACCCAGCCTTCTTTGTCGGCCGCCTCCATGGTGGTCGTGCCTAGCCATAGGCGCTCTTGGTACTCGGGGGTAGAAGAATTGTTGCCCACGTCGTGTTTTGGGGCGAAGTTTCGTTTGGTGGTATCCATCTCGTAGCCACGGGCTTTGAGCAGTTTCAGGTACGGGTTTTTCTTGCCCTCAAACGGGTAGGGGTCGCCGGGGCCAATGCGGGGGTCGTTTTTCTGGTATTGGATAAGCCGCGCCCGCTGCTTAGCGTAGGCCTTGCTGAGTAAGCCCTTGATAGGTTCTTCCGGGGCAGCATGGGAATCACCGTAGTAAAAGTCGCGGTCGGCAAACGAGAGGTTCATGGCCTGATACACCGTATGGATGTACTTGGAGCTGTTGTAGCCCATGGCCTTCAGGTCGAAGTTTTCCAGAATATTGAGCCCCTGCAGCATGGCAGGTCCTTGGGTCCATTGCTGCAGCTTGTACACGTCGATGCCTTTGTAATTGACCATCAGCGGCTCCTCTTCCAAGGGTTTCCAGCGGGCTAAGTCTTGCATGGTAATCAGACCACCCTGTTCTTTCGAACCTCGGACAAATTCCTGGGCAATGTCGCCGGTATAAAACCGGTCGTAGGCCGCCATGATGGCCTGCTTCCGGCTTTTACCTTGCTTAAGAGCCGCTTTTTCAGCTTCCACCAGTTTGGTCAGCGTTTGCAGCAGGTTTTGCTGCACAAATATTTCGCCGGCCTCTGGCGCTTCCCGCGGCTGGCCGGGGTGTGTCAGAAACAGTTTTTTGCTGTACGGCCACTGTTTGAGAAGCTCCTTATTTTTCTCGATGCTGTTGGCTGTCTGTGCTTCTATAGGGTAGCCGGCGGCCATTTCCATGGCTGGGGTGAGCACCTGCTCTAGGCTCAGGGTGCCGTAGTTGGCTAGCATATGCATGAGTCCGCCCGGGGTACCAGGCGTAGTAGCGGCCAACGGGCCGTTCTCCGGAGGAAAGTTGTACCCTTTGCTTTTGAAGAACTCTGCTGTCGCCCCCGTAGGTGCCACACCCATGGCATTGATGGCAATTACCTTTTTGGTTTTCGGGTTATAGATAAGGGCCTGAGTTTCCCCGCCCCAACTCAACACATCCCACATAGTACAGGTCGCGGCCAGCATGGCGCAGGCCGCGTCGACCGCGTTACCGCCTTTTTGAAACGTCATGGCCCCAGCCGTCGCCGCTAGGGGTTTGCCCGTTATTGCCATCCAGTGCTTGCCGTGCAACGGTGGTTTCTGGGTCTGTTGGGCTATACTGGGCAACGAAAAGACCAATGGAGCCAGAAGCGCATAGAGAAGTTTCATAACCTGAACGTTTAGTAAGGTAATGGGAGGGTGTTTCGAGCGTCAGCGCGGAGCATTATTGTACGACGCAATAAGACGACAAAAGCCAGAAAATGAAAGGTTCGCCACTTTTGACGCTCGTTTCAAAGCGTACAGCGGTCGCGAAGGAGTTTGACATACAGCTAGGTGCCTTCTGCTTCTTCGTTTTTAATGGCCTGCGGGTTTACAGCAATAGTCACCTCAATGCCACGAAGGAAGCACATACTGGCTGGCAGAAGAACAACAAGTCGTTCGGTAGGGTAAATTGGTTCGGTAGTTCAGTTGGTTAAAATGCTGCCCTGAAATAAAGCAGATTCTTCCTTCTTGGCCCTGCCTTGAGCATCCGAAAGCACCGTAAGGTTAGAAACAGGGTATAAATAGTAAACAAAAAGCCCCAAATTGCTGATATACAGCAACTTGGGGCTTATGCAAGCGGTCCGGACGGGACTCGAACCCGCGACCTCCGCCGTGACAGGGCGGCATTCTAACCAACTGAACTACCGAACCAATTACTTTGTGGGTGAACCGTTTGTTTTTCCCTTAAAGTGCTGCAAAGGTAGGAGGAGGTTTGAGACTGCACAACATAGGGGGCATTTTTTTACAGAAAAAAAGCCATTCTGTACGGTTGTGGCTGTTTTTCAGCGACATTGTTTTTTCTAAACTCGATTTGGAGCTACTGATATAGCGGGTGGAGCGGTTTCGCTTACCTTTGCTAACTCAGGCTTGAGGCACATTTGTCCAGTCTCAATCCCTTTTTTCGTTATCTGACGCCTATTTCACTCGGCAATGCTCCTCGATTTCGAACAACCAATAGCCGCCCTCGAAGGCAAACTCCGCGAAATGCAACAGTTGGCGCTTGACAGCCAGGTAGATGTATCGGAGGCCGTTGCGGCGCTGGAGGCCAAAATTAAGGCCCTCAAGAAAGAAACATACGCCAACCTCACCCGCTGGCAGCGGGTGCAGCTCTCGCGTCATCCCGACCGCCCTTATACCCTCGATTATATTGAGGGCATGGCCACCAACTTTATTGAGTTGCATGGTGACCGGACCGTGGGCGATGATAAAGCTATGGTAGGAGGCTTCGCCAATTTGAATGGCCGCACAGTAATGTTCATTGGGCAACAGAAAGGCCGCAATACCAAGGAGCGGCAGTACCGTAACTTCGGCATGGCCAACCCAGAAGGGTACCGCAAGGCGCTTCGCCTAATGAAAATGGCTGAGAAGTTCAATAAGCCAGTGGTGACGCTGATTGATACGATGGGTGCGTTTCCGGGGCAGGAAGCTGAGGAGCGGGGGCAGGGCGAGGCCATTGCCCGCAACCTGAAGGAAATGTTCATGTTGAAGGTGCCTGTTATCTGCGTCGTCATTGGCGAGGGCGCTTCCGGCGGCGCGCTTGGCATCGGTATCGGTGACCGGGTGCTGATGCTGGAAAACACCTGGTACTCTGTTATTTCTCCGGAATCGTGCTCCAGTATTCTGTGGCGTAGCTGGGATTATAAAGAGCAGGCCGCTGAGGCCCTTAAGCTTACGGCTACTGATATGATGCAGGCCAAACTGGTGGATGGCATCGTGAAAGAGCCGCTGGGTGGTGCCCATACCAATGTGCCCAGAATGATTGATACGCTAAAGAAGACGCTTATCAAAACTATCGATGAGCTAAGTGTCATACCGACGGAAGAGCGCATTAGCCAGCGCATTGATAAGTTTTCGGCCATGGGCGTTGTGGCTGAGTAGTGTACTGCATAGCGTATGAACCTTTATACAATTGATACTGGGCTATTCAAGCTTGACGGCGGCGCTATGTTTGGTGTGGTGCCCAAAAGCATGTGGCAAAAGCTCAATCCGCCCGACGCTAATAATATGTGCACCTGGGCCATGCGTAGTTTGCTGATTGAGGATGGCAACCGTCTCATCCTCATCGACAATGGGATGGGTAACAAGCAGGATGAGAAGTTTAGGTCGCATTTCTACCCGCATGGTGATGACACGCTGGAGAACTCACTGCGCCAGCGAGGCTTCACGGCCGCAGATATTACCGACGTTTTTCTGACCCACTTGCACTTCGACCACTGCGGTGGCTCGGTGGTGCGCACGCCGGGGGGCAAATTGGAAGTGGCTTTCCCTAATGCTACGTATTGGTCAAACGAAGCGCATTGGAATTGGGCTGTAACGCCTAATGCGCGGGAAAAGGCGAGCTTTCTAAAGGAGAATATTTTCCCAATTCAGGAAAGTGGGCGTTTGCAGTTTCTGACGCCGGGTGCAACTTCGGCGCTGCCGCAGTTTCGGGAAATCATTTTTGCCGACGGCCACACAGAGAAAATGATGGTGCCGGTACTGGAGTATAAAGGTCGTACGCTAGCGTTTATGGCCGATTTGCTGCCATCTGCAGGACATATTCCATTGCCGTATGTGATGGGCTATGATGTGCGCCCATTGGCGACGTTAACTGAAAAAGAGGCCGTACTCAACCGCGCTGCCGCCGAAAACTGGGTGCTGCTGCTGCAACACGACCCCACCAATGCTGCCTGCACCGTTCAGGCCACCGATAGAGGAGTGCGCCTAGCGGAAACGCTGCGCGTGGAAGACCTTTAACTCGTTGCTAACCAGATGCGGGAAATCGGCTTAGCGTTATCGGGAGGTGGGGCGCGGGGTATCGCGCATCTGGGCGTACTGGCGGCGCTGGACGAGCTGGAAATTCCGATTGCCCGTTTAGTAGGCGTCAGCTCCGGGGCAATTGTGGGGGCCTTTTATGCAGCTGGCTTCAAGCCGGCTGAGGTATTGCGCCTATTCACGGCCATGCCGATTACCCGCTTGCTGCGTCCGGCTTTTAGTCGGCATGGGTTACTGAATCTGGATGCGTTAAAACAACTGTTGGAAGAGCATCTGGGGGGGAATTTTACCTTCGCCGATTTGCAGCGCCCGCTCACGCTGGTTGCTACTGATTTGGTGGAAGGCGTGTCGGTGTACTTTTCGGAGGGGCCATTGCTGCCGGCCTTGTTGGGGTCGTCGGCGGTACCAGTGCTCTATCGGCCCGTGGAGTATCAGGGACGACAATTAGTAGATGGAGGCTTGCTGAATAATCTGCCCGTAGAGCCGCTGTTGGATCAGAACGTCGTCGTGGTGGGCGTGCATTGTAACCCCGTGAATCCGGCGGCGCGCATCACTACATTTCGGAGCCTGGTAGAGCGCACCTTGCTGCTAGGCATCAACGCCAATACGCCCGCCCGCCGCCTTCGTTGCGATTTGCTCATTGAGCCGCCTGAGCTACGCAACTTCCGCACGCTCAGCTACCGCCGGGCCACCGAACTCTACGATATTGGCTATCGCTACACGATGAGTCTGGCACCGCAACTGCGTGCCCTGCAATAAGTAGCGACGTTGCTCAAAAATTACCTAGTTTTAACCCTGGGGGGCATTTTCTCGTTGGTCACCCAAAAATTCCTTATGCCAAGAGCCTCTACTACGCCTTTCTTCTGGTACTACTTTTCTAAATTCTGGTTTTGGATAACCGGCTGGAAACTGGTTTCGCGGGTGCCGCCGGGCATTACCAAGGCCATGATGATTGCGGCCCCGCACACCAGCAACTGGGATATTCTCTATGCCCGCGCCTCTTTTTTTCTGATGAATGTGCCCGTGCGCTTCACCGTTAAAAAGGAGTGGGTCGATAACCCCTTCGTAGGCTGGCTGATGCGTTCGTTGGGTGCGCTGCCCGTTGACCGTAGCCGCAACAACAGCCTTGTGGATGGCATGATAAAACTATTCAATGAGCGCGATGAGCTGGTAATTCTTATCACGCCGGAAGGCACGCGTCAGTATCAGCCCAAGTGGCGCAAAGGATTTTATTTCGCTGCCGAGGGAGCAAACGTGCCGATTCTGCTAGGCTTTCTGGACTATAAAAACAAAGAGTCTGGCGTAGGTGGACCCATTTATCCCACGGGGAATTACGAGGCAGACTTGGAACAAATTCAGGCTTTTTACCGAACAAAAACTGGTAAATTCCCGGAGAAAGGTGTGCGCTAACAGGCGCTTTCTTTGCTCATCACAAAGAATAATACGACTAGTTTTTCCACTCTTCACGCACCTACCTCACTATGGAAAAGATCCAAACCTTACTCATCATCTTGTTGGGTATTGGCGTTTTTGTGTGGCGTATGGTGCAAAAAGCCCGAGAAATGGCAGCCCGCGAATTGCGTGAGCGGCCTACGTTGCCGAAGGCCCCTGGTTTGCCTACTACCTCGTTTCAGGATTTGCTGGAGCAGATGAAGTCGCAGAACAAAGCGGGTAATCAACCTCCGCCTACTGCTGCCAGCCGACCCACTACGCCGGCCGGTCGTCCTTTGCCCCGCGAGCAAGCGCCAGTGGCGCGTAGCTTGGAGCGCACGGAGGTTGACCCCCGATCCTTGGAAACGATGCCACCAGCGCGCTCCTTGGAGGCGCCCACGCGGCAGCCGCGTTTGGCAGCTAATTTACCTCGCGCGACTGCTTTACCAGCCCGCGAAGACTACTGGACCCGCCAAGCCGCGCACAGCCCCGACGAGGCCCGTCAGGATGCCCGTCGCCGGGTACAGGCCATGTTGCGCAACCCCACTGATCTGCGCGCGGCCTTTGTTCTAAGCGAGATTCTTAAACCTAAGTACTAATAGCTGAGGATTAGCTATTAGTACTGCTGGAGGGCAAAAAGCAGAAGCTGTCCCTAAAATCTGAGCTATCCGGTGCACAATTTGACGGCTGTTTACCAAGGCCGTCATGCAGGGCGGAGCGAAGCATCTGGCATGTTTAGTAAGATTACTGCCCTCTCGTCAGCACGCGAGATGCTTCGCTCCGCTCTGCATGACGTTCTTTATTAGTCCTGCGTTAGTGCGTATGCGACTAGGTTGGCCCCCATGCGCAGGGCCGCTTCGTGGGTGGCGGGTGGGTCGTCATAGGTGCCTACATCCTCCCAACCATTGCCCAGATCGCACTCAAAAGTATAGAAGCATACCAGCCGACCTTTGTAGAGCAAGCCGAAGCCTTGAGGGCGTTTGCCTTCGTGCTCGTGCACTTTTGGCAGACCTTTCGGGAAGTCGAACTTTTGGTGATAGATAGGGTGGGAGAAAGGCAACTCCACAAACTCCAGCTCCGGAAACACCTTCTTCATCTCGGGACGGATGAACTTGTCGAGGCCGTAGTTATCATCAATATGCAGGAAGCCGCCACCGGTGAGGTAGCGCCGTAGGTTTTTAGCCTCCGCATCAGTAAAAACGACGTTACCGTGGCCCGTCATGTGGATAAAGGGGTAGGTAAACAACTCTGGATTATCCAGCTCCACGGTGGCCTCGTCGGGCGCGATATTGGTTTTTATCGTCTGATTGCAGAACTGAATCAGGTTGGGTAAGCTCGTTTTGTTGGCGTACCAGTCGCCGCCGCCGCCGTAGTGCAGTTTGGCAATGCGGAAGCTAGGCGCGGGCGCAGCGGCCGTTATCAGAAGCAAACTAACCGCTAAAAGAAGGTGCTTAAGCATAAGGTGACAAGATTTCTTACCAAGTTAACGCGGAAGGAAACAGCGGTCGTTCAATGAAGTGGCAGCTTATTAGGGTATGTAACCTGAATTTACTGCTCATTAGTCTGATTGGCATTCGCAGCTGCGTAAAATTCGTGGGCTATATGCACCGTATGGACTGCTGCCAGCGCGGCTGTTTCGGTGCGTAACCGCGATTCACCCAGCGTTACAGGTCGAATACCGCGTTGCAGCGCCAGTTCTATTTCAGCTGGAGTAAAGTCGCCTTCCGGCCCGATAAGGATGCAGCAATTTGCCCCCCACGCCGCCACCTGCGATAAAGCCGTACGCTCACCCTCAGCCAGATGCGCAATAAAGCTGGTAGCTGGCTCGAGTGTTGGAATAAAGCCAGCGTAATCCGTCAGTTCATCCAACTGCGGCAGCCACGCCTGCCCCGACTGCTTTAGAGCACTAACTACAATTTTCTCCAGCCGGTCCAGTTTCAGTTCACGGCGTTCGGAGCGGGCGCAGCGCAGGAAGGTGAGGCGGTCAATACCGATTTCGGTCGTTTTTTCCACCAGCCACTCCATACGGTCGAGGTTTTTGGTGGGGGCGACGGCCACGTGCACTGAAAAGGCGCGACGCGGTATGCGCTGCTCACTAGTTATGCGAAGCAGGCAGCGTTTGGGATTCGCATCGGCTACTTCCGCCTGAAAAATGCCCCCCACACCATCCACCAGCTCTACAGCGTCGCCGGTTGTAAGACGTAGCACACGGACGGCGTGCTTGCTTTCGTCTTCGGGTAGCAGGTAAGTTGACGTAGTAAGGTTGGGAGCGTAAAAGGTGTGCGGCATGCGGCAAAGATACAAGTAAGCCACCCTGAAAGCCGAAACCCCACTGACTGAGGCCAGCAGGGTTTCGAAACAGGATAAACAATTTATTGTTAAACGTTGCTTCTCCGCCAGACGGCCAGTGGATTAGTTGATTAGCGGAACGCCTTGTTCAGCATGCCAGCCAGACGCACGCCAGCTTGGGTGATACGCTCCTTCATCATGTCGGCATGAGCAGGGTAATAGCGATAATCGACGTCGGCGTTGTTGGGCGTGTCCTTATATATCTGATTACTAGCTTGATACGATTCCCACAGCCACTGCTCTGGTGCGGCAGCCTGCATCTTCCGCACTACCCGGCCTCGCAGCGTGGCATTGTAGGCAGCAGCCATTTCCGTGTAGGTGAGGCCCTGATAATCAAGCAGGCCACTATCCCAAAGGCTATGCAGATTGGTGTCCTTGCCCCGATACTTTACCTTAATGTCGTTGCCGCCTTTGTCCTCGGCATGGCCCGCATGCAGCGGCTGATGCACATCGCCCACCAGGTGCACGACATACTTAAGCGCGGCTACGCGTTCGGCTTGCGGCTTGCTCTTATCCTTCAGAATGGCAAGCTGAGCGAGCATAGCGCTGTAAGCATTCGGAACGGTTTGGGCCTTGAGCTGCTGTATGTACTGGTCATGATTGAGGCCGGAAGGCGTGTTTACATAGTGCCAAGGGGCAGTTTCCTTGAACTCGGGGTAGTAGCGCACTTCGTCGGGCCAGGTGCTGACCATCGTCAGTGTTTCCGTGTTTAGCAGCTTCTGAATTTCGCGCTTGGCGCGGCGGGAGAGGTGTTGTTCGGCAATTTTGCCCACGGCCCGGTGCCCGTCGGCACCCCAGGCCCACAGGCTGAGCGGAGTGAGCAAAAGCAGGAGCAACGGGAGAAGACGCTTACACATGACGCTAAGAATAGGAGGGTTGAATTAAAAAGTAAAGCTAGCAGATTTGGAGCGAATGCGACAAAAAAGCCCCCCAGACGATAGCTGGGGGGCTTTTTTACAAATCAAATGTCGCGGCTTTATACGCCGGCTTCCACGGCTACTTTAGGAGCCCCAGCCAGAATTTCGTCATTGGCGAAATCGGCGTACTTCTTAAAGTTGCTCACAAATTTCTCGGCCAAAGAGGCAGCTGTTTTATCATAAGCTTCCTTATCAGCCCAGGTATTGCGTGGGTCCAGAATCTCGGCTGGCACATTCGCAACGGAGGCCGGCACTTCCACTCCGAAGATGGGATGCTTGGTGAACTCTACGTTGTTCAGGTCGCCGTTGAGCGCGGCCGTAATCATGGCGCGCGTGTAGCCCAGCTTCATGCGTGAGCCTGTGCCGTAGCTACCGCCGGTCCAGCCGGTATTGATAAGCCACACATTCACGTCCGGGTGCTCATCCATTTTCTGGCCCAACATCTCCGCGTACTTTGTAGGGTGCAGAGGCAGGAATACAGCGCCAAAGCAGGCAGAAAACGTGGTCTGTGGCTCCGTAACGCCCATTTCAGTACCTGCTACCTTCGCTGTGTAGCCCGACATGAAGTGGTACATGGCGTGGCTCTTATCCAGCTTGCTGATGGGGGGCAAAACGCCGAACGCATCAGCCGTCAGGAAGAAAATGTTCTTAGGTGAATCGGCCACCGACGGCTCAATGGCGTTGTCGATGAAGTTGATGGGGTAAGCCGTGCGGGTGTTTTCCGTTACCGACTTGTTGGAATAATCAACAGTGTGCGTGCCAGGAATAAAGCGCGTATTCTCGACGATGGCGCCGAACTTGATAGCATCCCAGATTTGGGGCTCGGTTTCGCGGTTTAAATCAATGACTTTCGCGTAGCAGCCGCCTTCGAAGTTGAAGATGCCCTCATTGGGAGTCCAGCCGTGCTCGTCGTCGCCGATAAGGCCACGGTTAGGATCGGCGGAGAGGGTGGTTTTGCCAGTGCCCGACAGACCGAAGAAAATGGCTGCGTCGCCATCCTTGCCCACGTTAGCGGAGCAGTGCATCGGCAGCGTGCTCTTCTCGTGGGGCAACAGGTAATTGAGTACGCCGAAAATGCCTTTTTTCATCTCGCCAGCGTAGCCAGTGCCGCCGATGAGAATCATTTTCTTAGTGAAGTTCAGGATCGCAAAATTGGGCTGGCGGGTGCCATCTACGGCAGGGTCGGCCTCGAAGCCGGGGGCACAGATGATGCTGAAGTCGGGCGTCCAGGTAGTGTCCTCACCATCGGCGGGACGCAGGAACATATTATAGCAGAATAGGTTGTGCCAGGCTAGCTCGTTTACTACGCGCAGATTCAGACGGTAATCGGGGTTAGCACCAGCATAGGAATCACGCACATAAATTTCCTTATCGGCCAGGTATTGCACCATCTTCTCCTGAAGCTGGTCAAACTTACCGGCGTCGAAGGGAATGTTAATGTCGCCCCACCACACGCTATCCTGCGTGTATGCGTCCTTTACTATGAAGCGGTCCTTGGGAGAACGGCCAGTGAACTTGCCGGTATCGGCCATGAACGCGCCGGTGTCGGTGAGGTTGCCTTCGCCGCGGCGAAGAGCTTCTTCTACCAAGGCGGCGGGAGTTAGATTCAGGTGTACCTGGGCCGCCTGGGTAAAGCCAAGTGGCTGGAGGCGATGAAGAGCTTGGGTGGCAGTGTCCATCATAAGCCGATAAACAATAAATAGGGGTGGGTGGGAAATGGGAATTCTTAAAACAAAAGTAGTCAAAAAACCGAGCCTGCCACGGCTGTGCTGCGGTTTGATATAGTAGTAGCGAAAATTCGCTGTTGTATTATTCAGCTAATACCAGCTTGGGAGGCAAAAGTTGGCAGTTGCGAAACTTTTGTAGCTTTACAAACCCCCGATCACTGTTTCGGACAGGTTTCTCTTCCACCTCCATCTTATCATTCTTTTACATGCAATCAGCCTCCGTCGTGCCCAATCAGCCACCGGTTGCCGCGCAGCAAGGACACCCCAAAGCACTGTATCTGCTCTTCTTCACTGAGTTGTGGGAGCGGTTTAGTTACTACGGCATGCGGGGCTTGCTTACACTGTACCTGACCAAAACCATCTTGGCTGGTGGTCTGGAAGTACCTGCGGCAACGGCTACCCTTATATACGGGTACTTCACTGGTTTTGTGTATTTTACGCCCATTATTGGGGGCTGGATTGCCGACCGTTTTATAGGGCAGCGCCGCGCAATCCTTATCGGCGGCACTCTGATGGCCCTGGGTCAGTTCTCGTTATTCTCAACTACTCCCGGCAGTCCGGCTGTGGCGTTTGGCCTGCCGCTGACTACGTGCCTGGGCTTGCTGCTGCTTATTATTGGCAATGGCTTCTTTAAGCCTAACATTTCCACGCTGGTAGGCCAGCTCTACGAGCAAGGCGATCCGCGCCGTGACTCGGCGTTCACCATCTTCTACATGGGCATCAACATCGGCGCCTTCCTTGCCCCGTTGGTGTGCGGTTATTTTGCCGAGGACCTATTCGCTACCAAGACCGTCGTTGATGGCGTGGAGCAGGTAAGTAACTACGGTTTCCGCTATGGCTTCCTGGCTGCTGGCTTAGGAATGGTGCTGGGTCAGATTATCTTCAACCTTTTTGCCCCCCGCTTGCTCGGCCCGATTGGTCTGGCTCCGGTGAAGGTTGTGAAGGACAAGAACGCGCCGAAAGAGACCTTGTCGAAAGAAGAAACCGACCGTATGGCGGTAATCTTCATTATTACGCTATTCGTTGTGTTCTTCTGGGCTGGCTTCGAGCAGGCCGGTAGCTCCCTAACCTTGTACACGGACAGCTACATTGACCGTGAGGTGTTTGGCTACCTGATTCCAACTTCCTGGTTCCAGTCAGTGAACCCGCTCTTTATCGTGGCGCTGGCACCTATTGTCGCCAGCATATGGCTGAGCTTAGGCCGTAAGGGCAAAGACTTGAGCATCCCCGTAAAAATGGGTTTGGGAATGGTCCTGTTGGGTATGGGCTTCCTGTTTATGGTGGGCGCCGTAATGGAGCGCGGCGGCGACGTGAGCGATACGACGGTGAAAGCCAGTATCCTCTGGTTGCTTGCTACTTACTTCTTCCATACCATCGGCGAGCTGTGTTTGTCACCCATCGGCCTTTCCATGGTAACGCGCTTAGCCCCGATCAGCTATACCTCCGCGCTCATGGGCGTGTGGTTCTTGGCTCCTTTCGTGGCACAGATTGCGGGTGGCTACATTGCTGCTTACGTAGAAGAGCTTGGTGCTTTGAAGGTATTCGGCCTCATCGCCGGCTTCGTTATTTTGGCTGGTTTGATTCTGATTGCCATTGCCAAGAAGCTGTTCCATATGATGCACGGCCGCGGAAATTAGGTTTCTGTTGTCAAAAAGCCCCCCGTACAGATGTCCGGGGGGCTTTTTTTATGTTTCATACATGTATGTTTTCATACGTATGTTCTTACTGTCCTTCATATGAGTAAACTCCTTCGATTAGCTCCCGTGCACCGGCAAGCGGGAGAATGGCGCATTAACTGGTGGCAATTAGTCGGGTGGACCCTGCTGGTCAATACCGTTTTCGGATCCCTCGTCTATTATTACACCCGTCCCGTCCCCAGCCGCCTGCTCTCCCACCCCGCAGCTGTTATTACCCCGGATGTGCCTCTACTTTCTCACCCCACCGCCGACCTAACGGCTACAACCACTGGCGTTGTAACCTTGGGCGACACGCTGGAGGTTCATGCGGTGCAAGCCAACGGCTGGTGCCGAGCGACGTTGCGGGAAACCTCTTGGCCAAGCGGAAGGGGAGCCACCGGCTACATCCAAACGAGCTACCTCTCTCTGCTGGATTCTATTAAATTCACTCGCTAAGCCTAAGCAGTGCGGGACCTTACAGTAGAGGAAGTTAAATACTATTGCAGCGCGAAGCAAGCATAAAAAAGCCCCCTAGACCAAGTCTGGGGGGCTTTTTTATATTAAACGAACAGCTTAGCTAGCTGCGCGGCTGATATTACATCATGCCGCCCATGCCACCCATGCCGCCCATACCACCGGCACCGCCAGCAGCAGCTTTCTCATCTTCTGGCTCATCCGAAATAACGCACTCTGTAGTCAGGAGCAAGCCGGCGATAGACGCAGCATTCTCCAGAGCTAAGCGAGTTACCTTGGTTGGGTCGAGGATACCAGCGGCCATCAGGTTCTCATAGCGGTCTTCGCGGGCGTTGTAGCCGTAGTCGCCGGAGCCTTCACGCACTTTCTGTACGACCACCGAGCCTTCGCCACCGGCGTTGCCTACGATGCAGCGCAGCGGAGCTTCCAGAGCCGTGCGGATGATGTTTACACCTGTACGCTCGTCGCCGTTCAATGTGTTAACAGCAGCCAGTGACTCGATAGCGCGCACCAAAGCAACGCCACCACCAGGTACTACACCTTCTTCAACAGCAGCACGAGTTGCGTGCAAGGCATCGTCAACGCGGTCCTTCTTCTCTTTCATCTCTACTTCCGTGGAAGCACCGATGTAAAGGATAGCGACACCACCCGACAACTTAGCCAAACGCTCCTGCAGCTTCTCCTTGTCGTAGTCCGACGTAGTAGTCTGAATCTGAGCTTTGATTTCATTGATGCGGGCCGTGATAGTAGCCTTCTCACCTTTACCATTGACGATGGTCGTGTTGTCCTTGTCAATGATGATTTTCTCAGCAGTACCGAGGTACTCGATTGTAGCGCTGTCGAGCTTGTAGCCGCGCTCTTCCGAAATCACAGTACCACCAGTCAACACAGCGATGTCTTCCAACATTGCCTTACGACGGTCGCCGAAGCCGGGAGCCTTTACAGCTGCAATCTTCAACGAACCACGCAGCTTGTTAACTACTAGCGTAGCCAAAGCCTCGCCGTCAACATCTTCTGAGATGATAACCAACGGCTTACCAGTCTGAACTACCTGCTCCAATACGGGCAGAAGCTCTTTCATGGTGCTTACTTTCTTGTCGTAGATCAGAACGTAAGGGTTTTCCAACTCCACTTCCATCTTCTCCGGATTGGTTACGAAGTAAGGAGAGAGGTAGCCGCGGTCGAACTGCATGCCTTCTACCGTCTTTACTTCGGTCTCCGTGCCACGCGCTTCTTCCACGGTGATAACGCCTTCTTTGCCCACTTTGTCCATGGCATCGGCAATCATCTGACCGATTTCCGAGTCATTGTTGGCCGAAATAGTACCTACCTGGGCAATCTCCGAAGAGTTCTCGATCTTCTTCGACTGCGCCTTCAGGTTAGCAACTACTGCGTGTACCGCCTTGTCGATGCCGCGCTTCAGGTCCATTGGGTTGGCACCGGCAGCTACGTTCTTCGAACCAGCCGTGTAGATAGCCTGAGCCAATACAGTAGCAGTGGTAGTACCGTCACCAGCCTGGTCGGCAGTCTTGGAAGCAACTTCTTTTACCAACTGAGCACCCATGTTTTCAACAGGGTCAGTCAATTCAATTTCTTTAGCTACAGTTACACCGTCCTTAGTGATGGTGGGTGCGCCGAATTTCTTATCGATAACCACGTTGCGGCCTTTTGGGCCGAGGGTTACTTTCACGGCGTTAGCCAGCTTATCTACGCCGCGCTTTAGCTTGTCGCGGCCGTCGGTATCAAATTGGATGTTCTTAGCCATCTTATTTTAAATAGAGAGGTAATTCTGGAAAAGAAAAGGAAACCCTACAGAACGGCGAAAATGTCAGACTCACGCATGATGAGGTAATCTTCCCCATCTACGGTGATCTCAGTGCCGGCGTACTTACCATAGAGCACTTGGTCGCCCACTTTTACCTGGGGGGCAATGAGGGTACCACTATCGGCTACTTTGCCTTCGCCTATGGCCACTACTTCGCCGCGCTGGGGCTTTTCCTTGGCCGTATCGGGGATAATAATGCCCGACTTGGTTTTTTCCTCGGCGGCGGCTGGCGCGATAATTACGCGGTCGGCCAGCGGTTTCATGCTAAGTGACATATTGTACGTTTTGGTTGAAAGATGTTGAGTGAATAAACCCGTGCGCCGTTCCCGACACTTCTTATGCCAGCCCACTCAAACCTGACATAATGGTCGTTAAAGTGAACTTTTTGGGGGCCCATACCAAAATTTTGCTGCCAAACGTGTCAGGTTTGTCGAAACCTGACACATTGAGAAATGCATAAAAAAACCGATGGCTTCCAAGCAGAAAGCCATCGGTGATAGGGTTGAGGATAAGAGCAGCGAAGCCTTACTGGTTGCCGGTTGTTGAAGCTGGGGCGGGAGCAGGAGTTGTAGTAGACTGTTGAGCGGGGGCAGATGCTGCTCGCTCATTAGGAGTAGCCGTGCCGGAGGCTGCAGGAGCCGTAGCACCTGGAGCCGTAGGAACTGGAGTAGCAGGGAGTTGCGTTTGAAGCGCGCGCTCTTGGTTGATGCTACGTGCCGGGCCGTTATCACCGCCACCAATAATCATGTGGGTACCAAGCGTAAGAACCATCAATCCTAAGGCGAAGCCCCAAGTTAGGCGCTCCAATAGGTCGCCGGTGCGCTTTACGCCCATCAGATTGGCAGCTCCACCAGAACCGAACTGGTTCGACAGTCCGCCACCCTTTGGATTTTGGGCCAATACAACGAGGGCTAGAAGCAAGCAAACAAAAATAATCAGGGCAATGAGGGCAATATACATCTACTCGAAGGTTTGCAATTGTTGGATTTGGTCGGCAAAATACGCCTTTTTTTCCGGCTGACGCACTATCAGCCGTTCATATATTTCAATGGCCTTGCCGATTTTGCCCTGCCGAACCAGAATGCGAGCCAGACTTTCTGATGCCAAACTGGGCTCTGCAAGCGTACTACGCACCGATAAATCAGCTTGCGCTTCGGTAGTCGGGGGCAACGGTAATGGAGCTCTAAAGCGAGGCTTGCTGCGTAAAAACTTATCAATTAAATCAATGCTAGTTGGCACAGGCGGCAGCACGGGCTGGTGCTGTTTTAAGTACTGAAGCAGCAAAGCATCGGGTTCGAAAAAGGCGCTGGGGGGCAAATCCAGACTGTATTCGTCGTGCGCTTGTAAGCAGAAACCCAGGCGGCTACCTAAGCCCGGCGCGTATCCAACTTCTTCATCAGCCCAAAAAGGAGGAATGACAGCGGGTTGCTTAGCTACCGCTTTCTCGACCTCAAATAAATTATATGTTGGAACGGGCAGCGTTTGGGCCAAGCCAAACTCGAAACGGGAGGAACCAACTTCCACCGGAGGACGGATGGGCGGCGGTGTTAGCGGCAATTCCTCCTCAGTCAGCTCTGATTCTGTTAGTTCTGTCTCTAGCTCAATAGTTACAAACGAATCTTCCACCCCCGCTGTCGAAGCGAACGGCTCCTCAATAGGCTCGAATACATCCGGATCCGCTGCTATAATCGCTACATCAGCTTCAGCGCTTTCTGCTAAAGGCGTTTCCTCAACTGCTGAGTCTGCAACCACAGGAGGCTCAGTAAGCTCTTCCGCCAATTGGCCATCAACTTCATGGAACGGCGTGTCAGATACGTCATTAGATTCCGTGTCTGCTTGCAACGGAATTTCTGACGTAGCGTCAAGTAATACAGCTTCTGAAAACGGAACCTGTGTCGGTGCCTCTTTTGCTTCTAATTCAGTACTAGTAGAGCGGGAGTCCTGAATGGCCTGCTGCTTAGCATCATAAGCGCCGTCAAGCGATTGATTATCACTTATATCAGTTTCAGGGCTTTCGCTATTGTCAGCAGCTTGTGATAATTCAGGTCCAGCAGCAATAGTATCAACCGGTAGTGGGGCAACTATTGCAAGCTGAGCCATAGGTACAGCTTCTACGTGCTCATCCTTAGCTGTAGCAGGTACTTCAGCGAGCGACATCGGTGCCGGCAGCTCAATGAGGGCGCGCAGCTGCTGCCTGTCTACCGCGTAGGTGGCGGCGCGGCGCAGGCGCTGTGCTGCCAGCATGCTGCCCCGATCATGAGCAGCTTTTGCCAGCAGTAAATGGGCGGTCTGGCAGTACGGAAAAGTAGCCGCTAACTGCTCCAACTCCTGAACTTCCGTCTCCGAAATGCCCCCCAAATTGTCCAGAATATGCAGCAGCGAGGCGCGGGTCATGATGTGCGGTACTAAATTTTAGTTGGCTAAGAATGGATGCTTAGCTTAAAAATGGCTTCAAATACGAAAAGAACCTAGCAGCGCCATCGTTTGTAGAGCCGACAACAATACGGCAATTTATTTACTAAACAGGCGCCACAGTGTGGCTAGTAAGCCTGACGCTAGAGTAATTACCAGTTGGCTACCGACTTATTAAAAACGTCGGTGATAATGTTATTGGTAATGACGCGAACGCGCGGGTCATTGTTAATCGTGGTGATGTCTTCCGTGGCCGAGAAGCTGTCGCTGCTTTGAAAGGTTTGCTCCAAGTCCTGCAAAGGGTCTTTGGTGTTCACAAATTTTACCTGCACCTGAATAGTCAGCCGGTTCTGGCCGGCCTGGTCAATATTTCCTTCGCGCTGAATGGCAGCCGGCGCGAAATCATAAGCTGTAATGGCACCTTCAAATTGTAGGTCGCCATCGCGGGGCACGAGCTTAAGGGTGGTATTACGCTGAAAATAATCCTTGAAGTCCTCCGTAAAGCGTTGAGCCAGAAAGGATGGACCGTTGCTGGCGTTGTTCTGAAACGTTGCTATAGATATAGTTTTTACTGCGGGGTCGATGTTGGTGCCCGTAAAGGAATACACGCTGCAACCAGCCAGCAGAAACAGAAAAAAGCCCCCCAGTAGCCAGCCAGTCAATCGATTAAAGCTGCTCCAGATCATATTGCTTGAGTTTGCGGTATAGGGTGCGCTCCGAAATACCCAGGTCGTGAGCAGCATATTTACGCTTGTTATGGTGCTTCTTGAGCGCCTTCATAATCATTTCCTTCTCCTTAGCCTCCAGCGACAATGTTTCCTCTTCTGTTTCGTGCGGAATATCTTCCACCCGCTGGGCTTCATCGTCGTAGGTCAGTTCCTCGTCGCTGTCGTTCAAATCACTAACGGGACGCGGAGAAATAAAGTACTCGCCAGCACCTTCGGTCGGTGCAGGACGATTCAGGCGGCCGCCTTCATAGGAGGAAGCAACGTTTAGGTTATTGAAAAGATGGCTGTTTTGCCGTAGAAGCTCCTGCGCCTCCGCGGGGCGCTGCCCGGCTGCCAGGTCCAGAACTAGCTTTTTTAAATCGGTCATATCGCGGCGCATATCAAACAGCACTTTGTAAAGCAGGTCGCGCTCCGAGTATGTGTTGTTTGCACCTGCACCATCAGGATTTGCGGCGCTCAATAGCATAGGCAAGCGGCTGCTCTGATCGGCTGGCAGATACTGGCGCAGACGGGCCGCATCCAGCTCACGCTCCATTTCCAGAACCGACATTTGCTCGGCAATATTCTTCAGCTGCCGAATGTTGCCCGGGAACCGGAAGCGCTGTAACTCAGCTACTGCATCAGGAGTAAGACTAATCGGCTTGACGCGGTAGCGCTCAGCAAAATCAGTTGCAAACTTTCTGAATAATAGATAGATATCGTCTCCTCGATCACGCAAAGGTGGAACTGTAATAGGAACAGTATTAAGACGATAATAGAGGTCTTCGCGGAAGCGGCCTTCGCGTACAGCGTCCAGTAGATTTACGTTGCTAGCCGCCACTACACGCACGTCTGTCTTCTGCACCTTGCTGGCACCCACCCGAATGAACTCGCCATTTTCGAGTACGCGCAGCAAGCGGGCTTGCGTACCAAGCGGCATTTCCCCAATTTCATCGAGGAACATAGTGCCCCCATTCGTTACCTCAAAGTAACCCTTGCGGGCCTCATTGGCGCCTGTAAACGAGCCTTTTTCGTGGCCAAACAGCTCGGAATCGATAGTGCCTTCAGGAATTGCACCGCAGTTGATGGCAATAAATTGCCCATGCTTGCGGGGTGAAAGAGCATGGATAATTTTGGAAAAGGATTCCTTACCTGAGCCGCTCTCCCCCGAAATAAGCACGGTCATATCGGTGGGCGCCACTTGGGCAGCCACCTGAATGGCGTAGTTCAGCGCTGGCGCATTGCCAATGATGCCAAACCGTTGTTTAATAGATTGTATTTCGCTGGGAGTCAAAATCAGTAGGTAGGGTTTCGTTAGAAGACGAAAATCGGCCGCGTTTACTTTAGCTATTAAATAACCCCTGCAGTAATAAGGGTCAATTCCTATGCTTAAATGGCGTTGCCGAATAAGGTGCTGGCTGTGCAGTCGTGCACCAGCACGTTCACATAATCGCCTTTCTGGAAGGTTTGTTTTGGAAAGAGGACCACTTTATTCTGGTCGTTTCGACCGCTCAAAAACTCATCAGAACGCTTAGAGAAGCCTTCAACTAACACCTTGTGGACCTGGCCAATAGCACGTTGGTTGCGGATTAGATTATGCTTTTGCTGAACCGCAATGACTTCGGCTAGGCGTCGCTTTTTTACCTCCAGCGGCACATCATCTTCTAACTTACGAGCGGCCAGGGTGCCGGGGCGCTCTGAGTAAAAGAACATGTATGCCATATCGTATTGCACTTGCTCCATTAGGCTCAGCGTGTCCTGATGCTCCTCCTCCGTTTCGGAGCAGAAACCCGAAATCATATCGGTGCTAATGGCACAGTCTTCGCCCAGAATGCGGCGGATGGCCTGCACCCGATCTTCGTACCAAGCGCGGTCGTAGGTTCGATTCATCAGCTTGAGTACCCGCGAGTTACCACTTTGGGCAGGTAAGTGAATGTAGTTGCAGATGTTGTCGTACCGAGCCATGGTGTACAATACCTCGTCGGTAATGTCTTTGGGGTGAGACGTAGAGAAGCGCACCCGCAACTCAGGGCTGAGTAACGCCACGCGCTCCAAAAGTTGGGCAAAGTTTACTTGCTCCAAGCCATCTTCCGAAGCCCATTTGTAGCTGTCCACGTTCTGGCCCAGCATGGTGACTTCCTTATAGCCAGCGTCAAGCAAGTCACGGCACTCCTGCACGATACTGTGCGCATCACGACTGCGTTCGCGGCCGCGGGTGAAGGGCACGACGCAAAAGGAGCACATGTTGTCGCAGCCTCGCATGATGCTCACGAAGGCTGATACCCCATTGGAGTTAAGGCGTACCGGCGTTATATCGGCGTACGTTTCCTCGCGGGAGAGCAGCACGTTTACCGCTTTTTGCCCCCCATCAACTTCCTGAATCAGGCGGGGCAGGTCACGGTACGCATCAGGCCCTACCACGAGGTCTACAATCTTTTCTTCTTCTAAGAATTTGGTCTTCAGGCGCTCAGCCATGCAGCCGAGCACACCAACTAGCAAACCGGGGTTCCGCTTTTTATAGCCGTTAATCTGAGAAAGCCGCATGCGTACCGTCTGCTCGGCTTTTTCCCGAATAGAGCATGTATTGAGCAGCACCAAATCGGCACCTTCTAGTTGTTCCGTGGTGTCAAACCCTTCCTGAAACAGGATGGAGGACACGATTTCGGAGTCAGAAAAATTCATCTGACAACCGTAGCTTTCAATATAGAGCTTGCGCTGCCGGCCAGTGCTGGTAGCGGCACTAACCCGAACCTCACCGCTGGGGGTATGTGCGTGGTCAGCGGGGGCGGTGGAAGCCGGAGTATCTAGAAAGTCGAGAGTAAGAATGGGCTGCGACATAGCGGTCAAACACGAATAGGGAGGGCAAAGGTAGGCCTTTTAGGCTTAAAATGACAGAATGGCAGAGATTACAATACGTAAGATTTGGGCTCTCTTTGCAAAGCGCACTCCTTAGAAATAATCCATTGTGCCTTGTCGTTCGTCTGGCCTTTAAATAATTTCAGCGCCCAAAACCTCCAGCATCGCTTTTGCCTTTAATAAGCACTCTTCATATTCAAGCTCCGGGACCGAATCGTAGGTGATGGCGGAGCCTACCTGGAAGGAGAGGTAGCCCGTGACGGCGTTGAATTGCAGACTGCGAATGACCACGTTAAAATCGAAGTTGCCCGAGGGCCAGATGACGCCGAGGCTGCCGCTATAGAGGCCGCGACGGTTATGCTCATACTGCTCAATAAGTTGCATAGCCCTGATCTTGGGGGCGCCCGTCATGGAGCCCATTGGAAAGGTGGCACGCAGTGTATCCACGAAGTCACATTCGGGCCGACGTCGGGCTTGCACAGTAGAAATCATCTGCCAGACGTGCTGGAAACTGTAAAGACCGAATAGTTCGGGCACCTGCACTGAGCCCGTGACAGCCACGCGGGCAAGGTCGTTGCGCACCAGATCCACAATCATCAGGTTTTCAGCTTGTTCTTTCTCATTGTGGCGCAATTGCTGACACAATTCCTCATCTTCCTCAGCCGTCAGGCCGCGGCGGATTGTGCCTTTAATAGGTTGAGAAAGAAGTACATCGTGTTGCTGCCGGAGAAAGCGCTCGGGCGACGCGCATAGTAGGTATCGATCCTGCCATTTATAGAACCCAGCGAAAGGGGTAGGTGACGCTGCATTAAGCTGTAGGAAAGTTGAAACGGGCTCTATAGCAACGTGCTCAGCGTAAAATTCCTGACACAGGTTTAGCTCGTACACTTCGCCATTCAAAATGTCTTCCTGAATAGCCGCTACGGCCGCGAGGTACTCAGTTTTAGGCATGCGGGCGCGCATCTGAGGCACCGAAACGGCAGCATGAGCTGGTACTGAAGTAGCTAAAATTTCATCCAAAATGCCCCCTAGACCGTGAATCTCCACGGAATCCGAGTGCCATATCAGCCAGCTTTCTGGTAAAAAAAAATGGAGATTAGGGAAAGATAACCCATCGAAATGATGACTATTGAGGTCTTCTATTTGATTCTTTAGTTCATAGCTTAAAATACCGCAACGAGGAGCGTTAGTAGGTTGCTCCAGCCAGGTTCTCAATTCATTCAGATCGGTAGGTGGCGATGCAGCAGTAGCACGCACACCTAGCAGCCGCGAAAAAGCCCCCTGTGGATAGGCTAGGTCATTTGATTCGTAATAGGCGCAGTACGCAAAGCGGGCAGCCCAATGCAAGGCTTTGGCCCGAAACTCAGCGGGCGTAATGGATAAGCTGGACAGCGGAACGATTAACACAGGGCAAAAGTAAGGGTCGTGAACGCTTGTGTTTTAACCTAGTTCCGCCAGAGCTACTTTGGCCTTCATATCTGTGCTGTTTTTGTACTCGTGCTTGGGATACTGGAGCGCCTGCCGAAAGTATTTCCGAGCAAGCTCCGTCTGACCTGCCGATTGGTACAAATATCCTAGTTGCAAAGCAGCCTGGGGGGCAAAATAGTAGGGTGCCTGGCCTTTAGATAGCGCAATTGTGCGAGCGTAGAAGTACCGGGCCGAATCTAGTTGGTTGAGGCCATGATAGGCACGGGCGCGGCGGTAAGGCGCTTCTAATTGGTCGCGTAGCGTTCTTTTGTTGGTAGCACCAAACGATTTAAGTGTTGTGAGAGCTTCCTGATAATAGCCGCCATCGAGTTGAAGGCGGGCGCGAGTCAGGATGGGATGTAGGGGGCTTTTTTCCTCAAAAAAACGTTGCGCATAGGTGTCTTCTTCAACGATGGTACGGCCGCTGGCGGCTATCTGCTGGCGGTAATGGTCAGCAGTCGGGTGTTTGCCTCCGAGCCAGGCAGCAAGATAAAGCTTGAAAGCAGCCGCCTTCCTGTAGTGCTGACCGCGGTAGAGGTGTAAAAACTTCAGGTTTTCGCGTTCGGAAGCGGCAAACTGACCCTGATAAAGCAGCAAGTCGGCCGCCATATGGTGTAAGTAGGCCACAGGCAAATAGCTCGGCCCCGTGGGGCGCGCCTGGAAAGCAGCCAGGGCGCGGTCAGTATGATGCAGCTTCTTGTTCTGGCTGATAACCAAGAAGGTGAGTAGTAAATTGTCTGGCTGTTGGGTGGCTAAACGCGTAACTAGCTGCGTCGTTTCGTTGCTTCGCCGATAGTAGGTTTCTTCCACTAAGGCTAGAATAAGCTGGCTTTCCAACTGAAAATCGTGGGGCCGCTGCGCTGCTGCGCGTAAATGCTTCAGGCCGGTATCTACGCTACCACTTAAGCCTAGCAGTCGCAAAAACCAGCGGTAACCCTCAGGCAGGGAGCCGATTGCAAACTCCAACATACCCAATGACTTGCGAGCGGGCAGAAAGCTTGGGTAGCGCTTCGCAACCCCCTGCATCTGCTGGTACGCCTGCCGCAGGTTCCAGGCTCCTTGAACCTCATGTTCAAAAACTACCTGTAGCACGGCCTGATGAAGGCGAAGCTGGGCGCTGGAATAGTCACGCAGTGGGCTCTGGGGGGCTTTTTCTAACGTTTCCAGGCGCTGGTCCTGAGCTTCCAGCACAGCAGAATAGCGCTTTGCATCCTGGCTGATTAGTATTTCCACCATCTCTAAACAATCAGTTACCAATACAGTGCCGGCGCTGTTTGGGTCTTCGGAACGAAGTAGGGCACGGGCGGCGGGCACGCGCAGCTTTACCACTTCAGCGTACGCACGGGCTTGCGAGGGTGTCAGTGAAGAGCTTGGAGCCAGTGTGAACGCCGATGGCTGTAATGGCTCGCAAAGACAGACATAAAGGTTGGCCACCAAGAACAGCAGGACTAAGACTAGCCGCTGTGCTCCGCTGCGTAACCAAATATGCTTCTTCGCTGAAAATTTCATGGGTACTCCAACAAAAAAGGAACGACTTCTGTCGTTCCTTTTTCAAATCAATTGAATAATAGCGAATTAAGCAGCTTTCAAGTCTACATCAGCCAGAACCCGTCCGCAGTGCTCGCACACAATGATCTTCTTGTGCGAGATGATGTCGGCCTGGCGCTGAGGGGGCACCGTGTTGAAGCAACCACCGCAGGCATCGCGCTTTACCGTCACCACGGCGAGGCCGTTGCGAACGTTACCGCGAATACGCGTGTAAGCCATAAGCAAACGCTCCTCGATTGGCTTTACGGCACCATCGCGCTCCGTCATAAGCTTTTTCTCGTCGGCTTCGCTTTCCCCTACAATGGTTTGCAACTCGCCTTGCTTGTTCGTTAGGTCTTTGCGGCGCTCATCGAGGCGCTGTTTGGTGCCGGCGATGTCGTTGTTCTTTTGCTCAATCTGGTACTGAGCTTCTTTTATCTTCTTCTCTGAAATCTGAATTTCAAGGCGCTGCAACTCAATTTCCTTGGCAATTGCCTCGTACTCACGGTTGTTACGCACGTTCTGCTGCTGCTCCTCATATTTGCGAATGAGGCCTTCAGCGTCTTTTGCAGCCTGCTTGCGCTGCTTGATCTGGTCATTAAGGCCCGAGATTTCCTCGTCGAACTTGCCTACACGCACTTCATAGCCGATAATCTCATCTTCTAAGTCACGGACTTCCTCAGGCAAGTCGCCGCGCACGCGCCGAATTTCATCGAGCTGCGAGTCAATACGCTGTAGGTTTAAAAGGGCCTCCAGCTTGTTGGCAACGGGGGTTTCCGCGGTAGGGTTAGAAGTCATAACGGACGGGGTTGGTGAGGGTCTCTGCGATTAAGACCGCAAAAGTACTCGAAAACGTTGAGGTTAGCAATTCCTGAAATAGCTCACTAGTGAATTGTTCGCTCTCAAAATGACCCACATCGCAAAGCAGCAAATCGCCCTCAGGGCCAAAAAACTCATGGTATTTTAAATCGCCAGTTACGTAAGCGTCGGCGCCGGCTGCCCGGGCTTTGTTTAAAAGAAAACTGCCGGCTCCACCGCACAACGCAACGCGGCGGATAGGCCGGTCAAAATCGGTGTGCTTTACAACGGGTACGCCCAGAATAGTGCGTAGCTGCTGCCGAAATGCTACCGGGGTCAGCTCCTGGGGCAATTCGCCTAGCATACCAGCGCCTACCTCCTGGTTTTCGTTTTCAAGCTTCACTATTTCGTAGGCGACTTCCTCGTAAGGGTGAGCCTGCCGGAGCGCCCGCAGCACGTTTTTTTGCTGGTGTAGCGGCAGAAGTACTTCCAGGCGCTGCTCGGCAGTGGTTTCGGGCTGGCCTGGTTGCCCTTGGAAAGGCTGGGTAGCAGATCCGGGAGTAAAAGTGCCCACGCCATCGGAGCGAAAGCTACAGTCAGAATAGTCACCGATTTGGCCGGCTCCGGCTTGGTAGAGAGCTTGCAGAACGGTCTCCGTATAAGTTGGCGGAACGTAGGTGATAAGCTTGGCCAGATTGCCGCTGGTGGGGGCCAAAATGCGTAGATTCTGCAAGCCAAGCTTTTCACCGAGCTTACGATTTACGCCGTGACGCACGTTATCGAGGTTGGTGTGGGCGGCGTAAATGGCGATGTTATTTTTCAGCGCCTTTAATACGGTGCGCTCTACTTCGGTAGCGCCGGTCAGGCTTTTGAGGGGGCGAAAAATGACGGGATGATGAGCTACAACCACGTTGCAGTCTCGGCTCAGCGCTTCGTCAAGAACGGCGGGAGTGCAGTCGAGCGCAATCAGAACGCCTGTTATTTCCGCTTGAGGATCACCGCATTGCAGGCCAGCATTGTCATACGATTCCTGGTAGGCGAGGGGTGCGGCCGTTTCGAGGGCGCGGGCAAGGTCAGCGACGGTAGGCATTTTGGTTAAGCAAGAAATGAAGAAACGAATTGAAGAGAACCCAAAAGAGCGGCATGCTGGATCTGGCGTCCGCTTGTTGAAGCATCTCTACTATATAACTGACCTCAAGGAAGCGGGAGAGATGCTTCGATTCCTCAGCATGACAGACGTAAGTATAGGCTTTGTTTACAAGGCGATTGCACCCGTAAGTACATTCACATAGCGAGCTACATGCGCTGCCAAATCTCGCCGTTTATACTGCATCAGATAGCGCGGGTGGTCCAGAATATGAATCTGGTCGAACAGCTGCAGCTCCCGGTTCCACCGCGTAAAGTATTCCCCGTTCCGGCGTCCCAAACAGATAGCTACGTCGCGGCGCAGACCCACATCGTGCACTTGAAGCTGCAAAGAAACACGGATGGCTGGATCCAGCGCGGCGGTCAGGGTGGGCGAGTCGTAATAGTTGTAGTTGCGGCCCTCCCGCAATAAGACCAAGGGGTAGAGTGAGCCCAGATAAAAGTTGTCGAAGAAAACCGTCGGGCCGCCTATAGCCCTGATTACTTCGTGTATAAACTGACTTGATGGCTCGCGTTGTTGAGGCAGCTCATTTGGAATTTCGCAGGCGGTTAAGGCTACCGGATCAGTGAAAGCTACGCCGGTGCGGCCATTGCCCAGCCGGCCCGGATTAATGCCCAGCAGTGCCACCCGAGGACGATTGTCGGCGTAGTAGCGGCTGGCAAATTGAGTGAGCAGCGCCTGGGGAGTCTCCTCCTGGTAAGGGCTGAAAGCCAATACGTCATCAGGCAGCATAGTGGGCAGGGGAAAGCTGGTCAGAAAATGCAGAAGGCGGTTGCCGAACGTAGACATAGTAGCAGAACAGTTATCTGTGCATACGTACGACTTGCCTTAAACAGTAAAAGTGGCGTACTCTGCATTTCCGCGTACTTTTGCCCCCCAAGCTCTATTATTCTCCATGCCACCTTTTCTGGTCTTGCTGCTGCTCCCGTTTGCCTGGCTTTATGCCGGGGTGATGGCAGTGCGCAACTGGTTGTATGATAGAGGATTTAAATCATCATTTGCTTTTGAAACTCCGCTGATAAGTGTCGGTAACCTGCGCGTGGGGGGCACCGGCAAAACGCCTCACGTAGCCTGGCTAGTGGCTGAGCTACAAGCGCAGGGGGCAAAACCGGCCATTCTGAGCCGGGGCTACGGGCGTAGTACCAAGGGCTTCCGTTTAGCCGATGCTGCCGCCACTGCCGCCACCATCGGCGACGAGCCCTTGCAGCATTACCAGGACTTTGGGGGGCAAATTCCGGTGGCCGTGGCCGAGGATCGACGGGCGGGCATCACCCAACTGCTGGCTGCTTGCCCTGACCTGACGACCATTGTGCTCGATGATGCTTACCAGCACCGACGCGTGCGCCCCGCGCTCAGCATTCTGCTGACCGAGCAGCAGCGCCCGTTTTATAGCGATTATGTGCTGCCCGCCGGTCGTATGCGCGAAAGCCGCGCCGGCGCTCGCCGCGCCGATGCCGTGATAGTTACGAAGTGCAGCGAGGCGCTAACCCCAGCCCAGCGTGAGGAAATAACCCGCAACATTCGGCACTATGCCAGGCCCAACGTGCCGGTTCTTTTTTCAACCTATGCCTACGGCGAGCCGGTGGCATTGGGCAGCCAGGAAAAGCCCCCCGGCACCGATATCGTGCTGCTTACGGGCATTGCGCAGCCCGAACCACTACGGGAGTATCTGGCGGCGGCTGGCTACCGTATCAGGCACCACGCCAGCTTTGGCGACCACCACGCTTTCACCGCGGCCGATGTAGCGGCCGTAGCTGCACAATTACAACCCGGCCACTGCGTTTTTACCACCCAGAAGGATGCCGTGCGCTTGCTCGAGCCTGGCTTGCGAACAGCGGTAGCGCAGTTGCCTCTCTTTTACATCCCGATTACCGTACAGTTTCTGGCCGATGACGCCACCCGGCTGCGGCAGTTGCTTTCTCCCTACTTTCAGCCCCAAGCTGTTGTCTGACTTTTCGCTGTTCTCGCTTTTCTCTACGTCTGTGCCCCACTGTTCGGTGTCTGTCCGTGTGCTGCCAGCCAGCCGGCTCTTTCGCTGGCTTACGGGGCTATCACTGCTGCTGGGGGGCTTTTTTGACCCGCTCACCTCGCAGGCCCAGGTTGTCGACGATACCACCAAAACACTCTACGGCGCCAAAACCACCCTCGTCATTCGCGAGGCCGACGTGCTGCGCGAAAAGCACGAAGGTCGCATGGTAGATACCACGCTGGTTGGCATGCAGCAGGCCCGCAACTGGTACCACGACAGCACTTTTCAGCAGGACCTGGGCAACGGAGGCACGGCCTCGCGCCGGCTGCTTTGGGAGCCGAATACCCAGCTGGGCGCGCGTCTGGGCCGCAATGTGTTTGATAAGTACATGCGCAACTCGGCCACCATTCCATACTATGATACCCGCTCGCCCTACACGTTTTTTCGCTTTGTGCAGGGCGGTACCGGCGAGCAGGTATTTGAGCTGTCGTACAGCCGCAGCATTAAGCGCAATGCTAATGTGGGCTTCGCTTACGAGCGATTTTCTTCGAACAAGATCTTTACGGACGTAGGTTCGGAGGGCCTGACCAAGCACTCAGGTGTGCTGTTTTTTGTGCGCTACCAAACCACCGACGATCGGTATCACCTGCTCTTCAACGTGAATACCGCCCGCCATGAAGCCATTGAGCAGGGCGGTATTGTACCCCAGCCCGAGGATATCAGCGACGATAATCGCATCCTGACCCAAAACCTTTTGGAGTACGATGATGAGCGGGTATGGCTGACCCAAGCCCGAAACCGCGACGACCGCGACCGTATCCATCTGGCCCAGACCTATCGGCTGCTGGGTAAAGGGCTCACGGCGTTCCACGTGATGGACATAAGCCGCCAGACCAACCGCTACAACGACGACGCCATTCCGCGCGGCCCCACCGATCCACTCTACTACCCGCGCACCCGCCTGAGCCCCAACGTTACGAACGATCGGGCGACGTTCGAGCAGGCCGAGAATAGCGTTGGGGTGCTGGGAGCCACGAAGCTAGTAGAATACCGACTGTATGGTCGCCACCGACTGGCGCGCCTGTCGGCCAGCAGCCAGATTGAGGAAAGTGTACAGGAAGATAATGTGCCCATACGCACCTTCAACCAGATATTTCTGGGGGGCAATGCAGCATTTAAGTACCGCATATTTGGGGTAGAAGCCGCCGGAGAAATCAAAGTGCCGGACATTTCGGCGCCCGGCGAGGCGAGTCGCGTACCCGAATATTGGGGAAAAGCAGCCGCGCGTACCGGCCCAATTACGGCCGAGTTTTACAGCGCTTCTTATGCCCCAACGCTCACGGAGCGAGAGTTCAGCGGCAATCACTACGTGTGGAACAACTACAGTCGTTTCGAAAATACCTTTGTCAATCAGCTTACCGGTCGCCTCGATCAGACACTAGGAAAGCAGCGGCTGCAAGCGTCGGTGGCGGTGGCCAATATTTCGAGCCTCGTTTACTATAACCAGCAAGCGGAGCCCGCTCAGCTCTCCGACGCTCTGCAATTGGTTATCGTTGGGGTGCGGCACCGCTTTCAAGTCGGCAACTTCTTTGCCGACAACCAGGGCACCTACACGCTGGGCGGCGACCAGGAAGGGTTGCGCATTCCCAGCTTAGTGGCCAATGCAAAGGTGTACTACCAAGGCTACATCTTCAAAAAGGCGCTTTTTGGCCAAATTGGAACGGAGTACTATTACCAGTCGCGCTTTCGGGCCTACGATTATAGCCCCAGTACGCAGCAGTTTTTCGTGCAGGATCAGTTCAGAATTCGGCGCTACTCCTTGCTGGATGCCTTCGTGAACATCGATATTCGTACCGTGTCGGTATTCCTGAAAATGGCTTATCTGAACCAGGGTCTGCACCGCAACGGTTATTTCACCACGCCCTATTACACCGGGTTGCCGCGCCGCTTTGAAGTGGGCCTGAAGTGGCAGTTTTTTGATTAATCCATGGAACAAGAGCCGAAAGAAAAAACCATCCTCAAGCTCAAGCTGAATACCGACCCGCGCTGGGTGGATATCGCCAGCAAGAACATTGAGGATATTCTCGTCGACCATGCTTATTGCGAGCAGAAGGCGGCCAGTACGGGCATCAGCCTGATTGTAAAGTATCCCGAAAAAACGCGGCTGGTCGATGAGCTGACTGAGTTGGTAGCCGAGGAGTGGTCTCACTTCGAGCGGGTGCTGCACGAGCTGCGCAAGCGTGGCCACGAGCTAGGGCGTCCGCGCCGCGACGAGTATGTGGTGCAACTCATGGCCCACGTTCGCAAAGGCGGCGCCCGTGAACGGCAGCTAATGGATCAGCTGCTGGTAAGCGCGCTGATAGAAGCGCGTAGCTGCGAGCGGTTTAAGCTTTTATGGAAGCACATTCCGGACCCCGAGCTATCGAAGTTTTACTACGAGCTAATGGTATCCGAGGCTGGTCATTTCGTCAGTTACGTGGAGCTTGCCAAGGAATATTGCGACAAGCAGGAGGTAGATGTGCGCCTGCAAGAACTCCTAAAGATTGAAGGCGAAATCGTAACCAACCTCCCCGTGCGCGACGACCGGATGCACTAACATTCGACTTTGGTAACTGCCGCGTAAAGTTTAATATGGAGGTAAGAACTGAATAACCAGCAAAAAGCCCCCCAGGCGACGTCTGGGGGGCTTTTTGCTGGTTATGCTAAGAGGTTCTCGGCTCGGTTGGTTTGGGCTGACCTTCTTGTTCCTCTGAGTGAGAAGCCAGCAGGCCCGGCGGTACACTCAACTCACCCGTTTGCGGATCTATAAGGCCATTGCGCTCCTCCTCAATATTGGTAGCCTGGGTATAGACATCGCCGGCAATTGGCCGCGCACGCAATTCGCGTTTGAAATCGCGAATACGCTCCGTGCGCTCATTCGCGTCTTTGGGGCCACCGTAGTCGGGGAAGCCGAACCCACCCCACTCGCTGACGATAAGTGGCACCTGGCGACGGTAGAAAAATGGGTCGCCCACGACAAGTGGAAAGGCAGCCGTGCCTTCCATTTCGCCCGCTACAAGGCGGTCGAGCAGCTCGCGCCAGCGGTCTAGGTCGGGAGTGTAGAGGTGGGCTGTGAGCAGGTCGGACTTTAGGCGGCCCGTGTGCGAGATATGGTGCCAGCCATCGTTATCGACCACCAGAAACTGCGGGTGCGCAATTTGCATATAGTGGTACATATCAACGATATAGGACCGCGTTTCAGGGTTGGTAGCAATATCCTGTGCGCCCCAGTCTTCGTTATACAAGCTCCAGATAACGACGGAAGGGTGCGTTTCAATAAGCGCGACCATCCGCAGCAGCTCAGCCTGGTGGTTTTGGCGGCTGCGTGGGGTAGAGCTGTGAGGACTAGGTACTTCCACCCAAAGCAGCAAGCCCAGCTCATCGGCCAGGTTATAGATGCGCGGGTCGACACCGGCGATGTGTACGCGCACCAGGTTGCAGCCCAGCTCCTTCATGGCGTACATGTGCTTGCGCATCTCCTCATAGGTAGCCGTACCGGGCTGGTATAGAATACCATCGAGGTAGATGGGCTGGTTATTCAGGTACACGTAGCGGCCCCGAGCTTCTATTTTGCGCAGCCCGAAATACGTCTCAATTTGAGCCGTGTACTGCTCAGCGTCAATAAGTTGGGCTACGATGCGATACAGGTGAGGCGAACTGGTTGACCACAGCCTCGCTCCGGGCAGCTCCAGCACTACTCGCTGCGATTTCTGGCCTGCCTCTAAGCGCAACGGAAAATCAGAGGTAGCCAGCGGAGCGCTATCATCGGCCGCATCGCGCTCGAACACCTTGAGGCGCAGGGTATAGCAGCCGGGGTCATGAACGCGAGTGGTAAAATTGAAGCGAACCAGCTGGTCTTCCACGATGCTCACCACACCTACGCGGGAGCGAAGACGGTTGCGCTCCACTACTTCCAGCCATACGCTGCGCACGGCCCCAGTGTAGGTTTGGTACCAGATACCGCCGCGCTTATACACATGCGATTCCTGCTTGCCGCGTGGGGTCTCGGCATCCATTGTGTCGGCAATGCGCACGGTGAGGCGGTTCACCAAGTGTAGGTTTTCCTGGCGCAGCTCGTAGGAAAACGACGTGTACTCGCCGTAGTGCACATCTTCGCCCTCAATGGTGCGGAGCAAACGGCCATTTAGCCACACCCGCGTTTCGTAGCCGCAGGCCCCAAACGTCAGCTGAAGCATAGTGCGCGACTGTTCCAAAGACTCGTCCAGTTCTGGCAACGTGAATTCACGCTCATACCAGGCTACTATTTTGTCGTGCCAGCCAGCGGAGTGGGGGTGCTCTTTCGACTCCACCATGTGCTCTTCAATAGAGCCTGGCCATTGAGCCGTGTGCTTGTAGTCGTAACCCAGGTGCCAGCCGTCGCGCAGGCCCGCGTCGGCCTCGTCGATAGCAAAGCGCCATTCGCCGTCGAGCAGAGAATAGGAGTTAAATCGTAATACCGCCCGGGGCAGGGGGTTGGCGAGGTCTTCAGGCAGGCGGTCTTCTTCTTTGCTGACCGAAAAGCCGTAATTGGAATGATCAAGATCCATACGGACGGGGTTAAGGGTAGTCGGGGCGTACGCAAATAGAGGGCGAGTGTAGGCAGGGTTTCGGAATTTGCCCCCCAAGACCTCCATACGGCCTAATTCGTTTCGTGTATGAATTTACGGCAAAGAACCCGGGCTTTCGCGCAAGCTTGTCTTCTGGCGGGTACAGTGGAGCCTAGCTTAACATTACAAAACACCTGAGAGATTAATGTGAAAACATAGAGGCACACTGTTTGCAGAAATAAATTAAATTTCACTGAAGTCATTTCAACAGATACTTCAAGATAGACAGTAATTTGTAAGTAACTGATTTGAATATTTTTGTGACAACTGGATAATGCGCATATTTATAGCCATGAAAAGCATTTGTACTCTCGTTTTGTTGTTTTGCTCATCCTTGGCCTTCTGTCAGACAGCAGCACCAGCCACTACTTCCACGCCCGCGCCTTCGGTTAACTTTTGTGGACAGAATCTAGAAGTCACCGAGGGCTGTACAAGTACAAGTCCGTACCAGATAAAATGCGATAAATACGACATAACCTGGATGTACATGGATTACGCAGTCATGAAAACGGCGCCGGAGGAATTTGCCAAGCAAATGAAGCGGGAACATAAGCGCACCGACATGGCCCCCTTTGAGTGCTACATATCCGGTAAGCCTGCTAAAGGCTTTAAGCTGAGCTACATGACGGATGCGGGGGGCATGGCCTACCAGCTCATCGTGTCGGGGGTGGCCAATGGGCAGCCGGTACTCGTGCAGCTGACGCTGGACATCGACCCGTATAAGAACGAAGACATCCCGGCGCTGCCCCGTCAAATCGTGCAGCTTACCCCAACTACCCAGCTCACTACCGCGAAGTAGAAACAGCGTAATATATATTAAAAAAGCCTCCCAGAAGTTGTCTGGGGGGCTTTTTGATGTCTGAGTTTTCGCTCATCGTATCGGGTATATATTTCTCAGGTCTTCTGCTTTTTCTTCTTCGCGGCCGGAAACAGAATGTTGTTCAGAATGAGACGGTAACCGGGCGAATTGGGATGCAGAGCTAGGTCAGTGGGCTCTTCTTCTACCAAGTGCTGGTAGTCTTCGGGGTCGTGGCCGCCGTAGAACGTCCAGGTGCCTTTGCCCAGCGTGCCGTGCATGTAGCGCACCTCATTGGACTGCTTGTTTTCGCCCATCACGATGACGTCGGACTTCACCAGGCTTTTGCGGAAAGCGGTGGTTTGGCCCATAAAACCCTTCACCGTTTTCTCATGGTTCTGGGTGAGCATGGTAGGCACCGGGTCGTATTTGGCGGAGAAGGTGAAGAGCTGAAAATAGTCGTTGTCTTCGTATACCCCGCGCTCATAAGGCTGCATATCAATGCTGGAATACTCGTACTGATACGGGTCGCGCACGAGCTGGAAATCCTTGAAAGCCAGCGTGCGGTTGAAGTTGAGCTTGCTTTGAGCTGTAGGATCGGCGGGGTCGCCGTCGTACATGCTTTCCACCATATCCAGGCCGAGGCCGGCCAGAGCTATATCATAGGAGTCGGTGGCCGAGCACATAGCAAACAAAAAGCCCCCCCCGGCAATGAATTCCTGCATTTTTACCGTTACGGCGCCTTTCATCTGGCTCACTTTGGCGAAGCCGTTACGTTTGGCCGCTGCTTCCGAATCGCGCTGCTGCTGCTGATACCAGGGGCGGTTGCGGTAGGAGGCGTAAAACTTGCCATACTGGCCCGTGAAATCTTCGTGGTGTAGGTGCAGCCAGTCGTACTTGGGCAGGTCGCCGCGTAGCACTTCGTCGTCGTAAATCTGGGTATAGGGAATCTCGGCGTAAGCCAATACCATCGTCACGGCATCGTCCCAGGGCTGCTTGTCCTTGGGCGTGTACACCGCAATTTTGGGCACTTTCTCCAGCTTCATAATGTCCATATTGGCATTAGGATCAGCTATTTCCTGCAAAATATTCCCGTATTGGGCCGAAGAAATTACCTGAAAGCTCACCCCGCGCACGGTCAGCTCGTTTTCGATGCCCGGCGCTACGGCACAGGAAAAAGCCCCCCCGCGGTAATTGAGTAGCCAATCGACCTCAACCTGCTTGCTGAGCAGCCAATAGGTGGCGCCGTAGGCTTTCAGATGCTCTTTCTGCGCCGCGTCCATCGGTATCAGAATCTGGTTGGCCCAGGCGGCCAGCGGTGCCCCCAGCCACAGGGCTGCCAGCAACAGCAGAAACGAAAAGCGTTTTAGTAGCATCAGATTCTTAAAGTCAAAGAGTGAGCAGACATAATACCAGACATATAACTGGGATAGGCGGATAACGATTAATAAAGCAAAGACGGATAAGGAATAGAAAAATTCACCGCTTGTCAATGATTTAAAGGTAGGAAAACCCCGACGGAATCTGCCCAAAACCGGCTAACTTGCATCACCAGGCATCGGCCCAAATCAAGGCTGCCAGCTTATACAGGCCGATTTGAAAGGGTTTTTTCCTCGGTCTTCTTCTTTTCGTCTTGTCGCCATCAGGCCGCTATTATGCACTTGCTAGAAAACATCCGCGAGGCTTTCCGTTCCATCAAGAGTAACCTGCTGCGCACCGTGCTCACAGCCCTTATCGTGAGCATCGGTATTATGTCGCTGGTGGGGATTCTCACGGCCATCGACGCCATTAAATCGTCGTTGACCAATACGTTTGCCAGCCTGGGGGCCAATTCTTTTGAGATGACGGCCAAAGGTTACACCAACCGCTTCCGACGTGGGGGCGTGCAGGGACGTACTTATCCGGCCATCAGCTACTTACAGGCTCGCCAGTACAAAGAGCGCCTCGGCGACGATGCGCAGGTCGGTATTTCTGCCTTCATTACCGGCGCGACCGAAGTAAAAGCGGGTGGCCTCAAAACGAACCCCAACATGCAAGTAGTAGCCGGCGACGAGAACTATCTGCGCATTCAGAGCTACAACCTGGAGGATGGTCGTTCGTTTTCTCCTTCTGAACTGGAGGTAGGCGCCAATGTGGCCATCGTGGGCACCGAAATAAAGGAAAAACTTTTCCCCGATCAATCCGCCATCGATCAGTACGTGTTCTTTCTGGGTCAGCGCTTCCAGATAATCGGACAACTCGAAGCCAGCGGCAGCGGTATGGGCGGTGGCGGTGGTGCCGACCGGCTCGTGCTCATCCCCTTAATTACGGGCAACCAATTGCCCCGGCAGCGGGCTCTCACCTTCGACATCAAAACTGCTACCACCGACCCCGATAACCTCAACTTTATTATGGGGCAGGCGACCGGCATCATGCGCGCCGTCCGCGGCGACCGGCTCGGGCAGGAAGATTCCTTTGAGCTGGAACGCAGCGACTCCGCCGTGGCTACCCTCGATAGTTTGTCGGGCAACCTGCGGATGGGGGGCTTTATTGTGGGCTTTATCACGCTGCTTGGCGCCAGTATCGCCCTCATGAATATCATGATGGTATCGGTGACGGAGCGCACCCGCGAAATTGGGATTCGGAAGGCGTTGGGTGCTACAGCCCTTCAGATTCGCCAGCAGTTTCTCATTGAGGCCATTGTGATATGCGTGATGGGCGGCGCTTTAGGAATTGTGCTAGGCGTGGCTGGTGGCAACGCTATTTCCCTCTTTATTCCCGGCGGCGGCGCATTTTTGGTGCCTTGGCTGTGGATGATGATTGGCTTGGTAATCTGTGTGAGCGTAGGCCTAGCCTCTGGTTACTATCCCGCCAGCAAAGCCGCCGGTCTCGACCCAATCGAGTCCCTCCGCTACGAGTAAAGCGCAGTTCCAGAGTCACGGATTACAGCTGCCACAGATAAGAAGCCATAGGCCGGCAGCGACACTGCAGTTCCCTGATTGAAAGGCTATCGGGTTAATAGATTTTGCCCCCAGACCAGGAATCAGGCAAGTGAATCCGCACGGACCGTTTGCGCACATTCATTACTATTGCCACTCGCTCTGAACCCGCTGTGTGCTCCACTACCACTGCGTCAGTCGACTGATTAAAGCTCTGCACTGCCCCACCGCGTAAGGCCGGGCAGGCGCGGAATAATTGGCGAAAAAACTGCGTGGCGGAAGGCGAGCGAGTCCAGAAAATAGAGCGCTCGAGCTCACCTGTTAGCACCGAATCATCTACCTGTTGCTCTAAAAGCAATAATGCAGTGCCTAAGTAGGAGAGAATCCTGCGCTGCTTCACGCACAACTAATGCGGTTGATCTCACCAAGACTGCCGATTTTCTAAAACTGCGTCAAGAAAAAGGCGTTATATCATACTGTGTGTAAAGCCAGTAGGAGAAGAAAGTGGGAAGTAGCGTCGGCTAAAAGATGGATAGAAAACCCAATCGAAAGACGAGATTCTACGTTGTGAATTAGTGACTTTTACGGCTTACGTTGGGCACTGTATTACATAAGAACACTACTATGTCAGACCCTTCTTTCTCCCGTCGCGATTGGCTCAAAACCACCGCTCTCGTAACCACCCCATTATTACTGAGCCCATTCACTACGCTTGCTGACGTTAGTCCGATAGGCAAGACTCCACCGCTAAGTGCTGCCGAAATTGCGGCGATTGAGGCCACAATGGGTAAAAAAGGGGTGTACACAGAGCCTCAGGCCACGCTTAGCATTCCTTTGCCACGCAACGATTTGAAAATAACCATCAAGGGAGAGGCAATACCTATTGCATTTGGTTTTGGCGGCTGGGTAGCTATCAAGCATACACTCGACGGCAAATCAGCTATGCTTATGAGTGACACAGTGCTCTTGCAAGAAGAAGTCAATCCGCTGATTTCCGCTGCTCACGCCAACGGGCTAGAGGTAGGAGCTATTCACAACCACTTTTTCTACGAAGAGCCCCGTATCTTCTACATGCACATTCATGGCATGGGCTCACCGGCTGAATTGGCTCAGAAGTTCGCCGCCACGCTTAAAAATTCAAAGCTGCTGCCGGCTAACCAACCTAAGCCTACTGCAGCCACTCAGCCCCAACCCGGTAACAACGCCACGCCCAGCGCTGCCGCTCCCACCGGTAAAGAGTTGTTTGATATTTCTGCGCTCGACCAAGTAGTAAAGTATCAGGGTGCCGTAAACGGGGCTACCTACAAGTACACTGTGGGCCGCGCCGATCTGCAGTCGGTAATGATGGGCACAGAAATGACTGCTGCAATTGGTCTGAATTCGTGGGCCGCGTTTGCTGGGAAGCAGGCCGACGCCCACATTGCGGGTGACATCGCTATGCTTGAAGCCGAAGTTAACCCGGTAATTAAGGCCCTGCGGGCGCACAACTTGGAGGTAGTTGCCGTGCATAATCACATGCTCTTCGACCAACCTCGCATGATGTTCTTGCACTACTATGGGCGCGGGCCTGCCATACAGCTAGCAACTGGCTTTCGAGCAGCCCTCGACCACTTGGGAAAAGGCAAATCCGCTGGCAAAGGAAGTATTGAAGGGATGAAACACTAAGGCTAATTCTCCTGCTCGATTAATTCCCCTGCTCGATTAAGGTGCATACCAAGCTTTCACCACCTTTTAATGAAAGCCTTGAGTGTAAAGTAGCCTTGTAGAATTAAAGCGATCTAAAAATGATATTACTCATTTGGTTATATATTGCGGCCTCTGCAATGATAACCTTTTGAACATGGCTATAAACACAACTGTTGGTCAGCGCTTTTCGGAATTCATTACCTACCTGGGTATTTCAAAAAACGCCTTTGCTGCTTCCTTGGATAAGACCGCAACCGTAATTCAGCATCTGGTAGATGAGCGCAATAAGCCTGGATTTGACCTTTTGTGTAAGGTATTTGAGGTATATCCAAATCTGTCAAAAGACTGGTTGTTGCAAGGCGTCGGGCCAATGATTGCTGACGAATTGGGAGCAGAAAATAGCAAGCCTATTCGTGGAGAAAATAACTCGTCAAAGCCTGCGCCTGCCAAAGAAAAGCCCCCCGTGGCTGCAGTCTCTGCTCCAGCCGCCATTTCCATTTCGAAGCCAGCAGAAGATATTTTTTCACCAAAAATGCAAGCTGTGCACGAGCCTACAGTTGCTAGCTCTGCTCCAGTTGCCGCCGCTTCGCAATTGCAAATGCCTGAGACAGCCGTAGCGGTTGTTCCAGTACCAACGCCTGCAAACTCTGTGGATACCAGCTGGCAAACCGCGCTCTATACCCAGCAAATGGCGCATCAATTGGCTATGGCTGAGATGCGCAATCAGCACTTACAAGAGCAGCAGCGCCTCATGCAGCAGATGCTGGACCTGATGCAGCGCAAAATGTAGCCGAGTCAATAGCTTATTCTGTATGCGAGTTATTGTAAGCTCATACTTATACAGCAAAAAGGCCCTGACTACATAGTCAGGGCCTTTTTGCTGTATAAGTATGAGCCAGATTAAGTCATTAGTGCTGCAAAACTTCGAAGCCAATTTCTTCGGCTTCCATTTGTGCTTGTGGATTAACAGCAGTGAGCCGGAGGCGCTTCAGTTCGCCAACGAGTATCGGATCATATTTGACGGCGACGCGAATATAATTTGGCGTGAAGCCTTCCATTACGCCGTTAGTCACATCGTCCTCGAAGAGCACTTCCGCTTCCTGCCCCACGTGCTGGGCATAGAAGTGTCGCTTTTTCTTCTCAGAAAGGCTGCGAAGCTGCGTGGTGCGCTCGTGGCGCACGCGGTCCTGCACGCGGCCCGGAAGAGTTGGCGCCAGCGTGTTTTCGCGCTCTGAGTAGGGGAAAACGTGCAGGTAGCTGATATCCAGATCGTTTAGGAACTGGTAGGTTTCCAGAAAGTCTTCCTCCGTTTCGCCCGGAAAACCCACAATCACATCGACACCAATGCAGGCGTGCGGCATGACTTCTTTAATGAGGCGCACACGATCGGCGTAGAGGGCGCGGCGGTACCGGCGGCGCATCAGGCCCAGGATCTTATCCGACCCGCTTTGCAGCGGAATATGAAAGTGAGGCATAAACCGCCGCGATTGGGCCACGAAGCGAATTACGTCGTCGGTGAGCAGGTTGGGCTCGCAGCTGGAAATGCGGAAGCGGTTAATGCCTTCCACTTCGTCTAGGGCTTGCACCATGTCGTAGAAATTCTCCAGCCGCTCCCGATTTTTCCCCTGCAGGCCAAAGTCGCCGAGGTTCACGCCGGTTAGCACTATTTCTTTAACGCCGGTGGTGGCGAGGCCCTGTACGCGCTCCACCACGCTCTGTACGCTGCCCGAGCGGCTGTTGCCGCGAGCCAGCGGAATGGTACAAAAAGAGCAGGAATAGTCGCAACCGTCCTGCACCTTGAGGAAAGTGCGAGTACGGTCGCCGAAGGAGTGGGCGGCGTGAAACTCAGTGGCTGCGCTGATGGGGCTGGCGTACACCTGCGCCTGGGGGGCTTTTTTGAAGCCGGCCAGAATATCCACCAACTGAAACTTCTCGGCCGCACCCAATACGGCATGTACGCCCGGAATCTCAGCTATTTCCTGGGGTTTGAGCTGTGCGTAGCAGCCCACAATAGTTACGAAGGCCTCCGGATTGTGCTTTAACGCCTCCTTGACCACTTTCCGGCACTTACGGTCGGCGTGGTCGGTGACGGAGCAGGTGTTGATGACGTAGATATCGGCCGCGTCCTCGAAGGGGACTTTACGGAAGCCGCGCTCCTCAAACTGCCGACCAATGGCCGACGTCTCGGAGAAGTTGAGCTTGCAGCCCAGCGTGTAAAAAGCAACTTTCTTAGTTTCCATACGAAGCCGCAAAGGTACGAAGGAACAGATGTTTTCCAGACTTGCTACCTCAGTGTGTATAGCGCCCAATTTATTTCCGCCATTTAATTAAACCTATCAGCCAGCAACAGTGTATGCTAAGTAATTTTAATCTGATTTTAATCTCAGCTAAAGCCCCCCAGCATGCGCTTATTACTTCTGCTTTTCGTCTTGGTAGTTGGCTGGGCAACGGCCAGCGCTCAGGTGCCCACCGCTACCTGGAATACCGATCTTGCTGGCGCTTTGCAGCAAGCCAAAGCCACCAACAAGCCCGTGTTGGCCGTTTTTTCGGGCTCCGACTGGTGCAAGCCCTGTATTATGCTCAAGCAGGAAGTCTTCGACCAGGCCGAGTTTCAACGCTATGCCCAAAATCGCTTCGTGCTGGCCCGCTTTGATTTTCCACGCAGTAAGAAAAATAAGCTACCCGCGGCGCAGATGAAAGCAAACGAGGAAGCGGCCGCTCTTTTAAATAAAGAGGGCTCCTTCCCGCTGGTCGTGCTGCTTTCGCCCGAGGGAAAGGTGCTGGCCAAGACCGGCTACCGCCCCGGCGGCGCGGCGGCTTACGATGCTTACCTCACACAGTTGTTGGCCAAAAAATAAGCCCCGTGCGCACCCTCCCAAAGTGGTTTGGTACCTTCCTGGCACGAGCCGCGCTCCTATTGGTGCTATTGGCTGGGGGGCAAATTTCGGCAACCACAGCGGTAGCCAAGCCCCGCAATTTCACCCGCTCGGCCTACCTGATGGGCTCGCACTTTACGTTCACGGCCGTTGCGGCGGATGATACGCTGGCGTGGCGCGCCATCCGGGCCGGCATCCGCGAAGCCCAGCGCATCGATCGGCTGTGCTCGTACTGGGACTCTACTTCGCAGATCACGCAAATCAACCGCCAAGCCGGTCTCCAACCTGTGGTGGTCGATCAGGAAGTGTACGACCTGATTGCGCGCACGCTTAAGCTTTCCGAGCTCAGCGGCGGGGCCTTCGATATCACGTTCGCCGGGGGCGAGAAGATCTATAAGTTCGACAAGCAGGAGCATGCAGCCCTGCCGGCGCCCGAAATCGTGAAGGCTTCGGTGGCGCGCATCAACTACCGCAAAGTATTACTCGACCCGGCCGCGCACTCGGTCATGCTACAGGACAAAGGCATGCGCATGAACCTGGCGGGAATTCTGCAAGGTTACGGTGTGCGCCGCGCCCAGGCCCTGATGAAACAGGTGGGCATTCAGGGCGGCCTCATCAACGGCTCGGGTGACGTGTCGTGCTGGGGCCGGCAGGCCGACGGCTCCTTATGGCGCATCGCCATCGGCGACCCGGCGCACCCGCAGTCGGTATCGTCGTGGCTTACGGTGACGGATGTGGCCGTGGTAACGGCTGGCAACTATGAGCAATATTTCACAGTGGGGGGCAAATATTACGGCCACATCATCGACCCGCACACCGGCTATCCGGCCACGGGGCTGCGCTCGGTCACCATCATTTGCCCCGACGTGGAGCTGGCCGACGGCCTCGATGAGGTGGTGTTTGTGCTGGGTCCGGAGGAGGGCTTGGCCTTCATCAATAAGCTGAAAGGCGTCGATTGTACCCTGATTACCAACGATGGCCGCACGCTGACCTCCAAAGGCATGCAGGTTAATTATTACAAGAACGCCGGCAAACCCACATCCGCCGTCATTTCCCCTTCGAAGCCATGAACTATTCTAACCTGATCCGGCTGGCGCTGGGGGGCTTTTTTCTGCTCGGCGGCAGCGCCCTGAACGGCTGCGTCTCGGTGGCTGCTTACCAGAAAGTATACCTCAACGACGAGGACATGCAACTGGCTAACAAGCGTATTCAAACCTACGAAACCAACTTTGAAAGCTACCGCGAAGGCGCGGGCGGCGCCAACGGGGGTAAAGTAGGGGGCGGCTGCGGCTGTAATTAATCTCTCATACTGCTCCACTTATGCCACGCCCCATTCACGTGTTCGCTTTTCTCTGGTCGGCTATCGCTTTGATGCCCCTACTGGGCTGGGCGCAGGCCACGCCCACGCCCAATCGGGTAGATGGCTATGGAGCCCCGGCTACCACCGCGCTTAGCCCGATCAATCCCAGCAACCACGGCGAAACCGAATTGAATATCCTGTCCAGCTACTACGCCCAGGACGGCAACCGTAGCGCCGTGGAGGGCGGCATCGGCACCCAGCAGCTAACCGACCTGACACCGACCATCATTCTGAACGTGCCTCTGGACTCAGCCACGCGTATCTCGGCCAACCTGGGGATGGATTATTACTCTTCCGCCTCCACTGATCGGATTGACCAAGTCAGTTCCTCGGCCTCGTCGAGCGACACGCGTTACCACCTCGATTTGGGCCTTGCCCGCCAATTGGCCGACCAGCGTACCATCGTGGGAGTTGGCGGGGGCTTTTCCAAGGAGTACGACTATACCTCCTTTAATGTAACCGGCTCCTGGGCCCGCGCCTCCCAAGACGGCAACCGGGAGCTGAGCGTAGCTGGCCAGGCTTTTTTCGACCGCGCTACGCTGATTCTGCCCGTAGAGCTGCGCGGCAATGGGGGGGGAGAGCACGGCTCGGGCTTCGACACGCGCCAGAGCTACAACCTGAACGTGGTGTATTCCCAGGTCATCAACCAGCATCTGCAAGTGGCCGTCAGCACGGAGCTGGTAGCGCAGCGCGGACTGCTGAGCACGCCGTTTCACCGGGTGTATTTTCGGGAAACCGGAGGCGAGTTCGGCACCGCCCGCACCGAGCTGTTACCCCGGCAGCGCTACAAGTATCCGGTGGGTCTGCGCCTGAACTACTACGCCACCGATCTGGTACAGCTGCGCGGTTTCTACCGGTTCTACAACGACAATTTCGGCATCCGGGCCCACACCCTGGAGTTGGAAGTGCCGGTGAAGGTGACGCCCTTCTTCGTGCTGTATCCCTTCTACCGTTACCACACCCAGACCGCCGCCAAATACTTCGCGCCCTACCTAGATCACTCCAGCAGCGACACTTATTACACCTCCGATTACGACCTGGCGGCCTTTTCTGCCAATAAGGTAGGGTTGGGGATGCGTTACTCGCCGGTTTATGGGATTGGCCGCTTCAAAACTCCTTTTGGCGGAGGAATAGCCAAGTTTAAAGCCTTGGAAGTGCGCTACGCTTACTATCGGCAAAGCGTCGGCCTGACGGCGAACCTGATCAGCGCCGACCTGTCATTTACCTTGCCTTAAAGAACAGGGATAAGTAGATCACTGCATATTCAAGAAAAGGCAAACCAAAGTTCTCAGGCCATGTGCACGGCCTCTTGCAGGCGCTGCATCAGCTCCGGTAAGCTCAGCGAATCCAGTTCAGTGGCGGTTATAAGTGGCTCTAGCGTATGGGCGTCCTGTTCCCAAAATATCACTGGTAAGGCCTCATCCTTCAGTTGCGGAAACTCCCGCTGAAACTCGTCGCGGTGCTGAAAGCGGGCTTCTACGGGCAAAGATTGAAGAAATTCCTTCCACTCGGGTCGCATACTGGTGGCGCCGTAGGTGATGCTGCACAAAGAGCAAGGGTAGGTGCTGGGCGAAATAATTTTGTGCGCCATATCCCAAAACCCACTAACCAGTCCCGCATCAGCATTATAGACGAACAACAGCTTTTTCATAGACACCATAACGAAGATCAGCCGATTCAGGTCGTTGGCCTGGGTACTTGTGGCGTTGTCCTATATTAACAAGCACCAAGCAAGAAAGCCCGGTAACTACGCAGTTGCCGGGCTTTCTTGCTTGGTGCTTAACTTCAAAAAACCCTGTGGGGGGCTTTTTTAGCTAATTGATCACCGAATAACTACGCGCTGAGTTTTCGTTGTGCCTCCCTTGAAACGAAGCATGTACACGCCTGGCTTCAGCTTATCACTGGGAATGCTTAGCGTGGTTTGCTTGCCCACGTTCACCTTCGACAGCACTCTGCCCAGAGTATCCACTACTTCTACGCTTTTAACGTGGGCATGCTCAGCCCCTAACTTAATGTTGATTTTGTCCTCGGCCGGATTGGGATAGATTTCTATGTCACTGACAGCCTTGGCTTTACCATTGCTCGTCACTGTGCCGCAGTAGGAGGCCAGGCCTCCCAGGCCGCTAATGGAAGCCATGGAGGTGGCCAGCACTATTTTATCCAGTTTGGCACTGCCGCCGGCATTATAGGCGATGGTCAACGTGTGCGGGCCCACTGCTAGAGCAGCGTCTTTTAGTTTGGTCCAGCTCCAACCACTGCCAGTATTCACTTCTTTCACGCTGACATCATCAATATAATAGGTAGCAGCTACCTGGCCCATGTCGAACAGAAAGGTAGTGGAAGCAATGGAAGCTGTTATGGTCCAGGAAACCTGCTGCCATTCTGTGCCAATCGTTTGATCGGCCTGGTACTGGGCGCTGGAAGGCCCGGTAGAAAGCCGAATAGAGCCCCCAGGCGCCGCGGCTCTTACCCAATATGAAATCGTATACTGCTTTCCAATAGTAGTTGGGAAGGACGCGCTAGATACTTGCACGCGCCACTGATTGTTCGCTGGTTGGGCAGTCGGGTTTACTACCTTCATCGAGCCGCTGCCGCTATGGGCTTCTGCCGCCACGGTATTAGCGGAAATGGTAGCCCCGCTTGAGTTAACCGTTCTCCACCCAGTCAAGCCACTTTCAAACCCACCATTGGCTACCAGTTGGCTACCTATCGATTGAAAATTCTCATTATCAATCTTTACCCAATAGCCATATTCTTCCCCGGCGGTAACAGCTTGCCGGGCCAGCAAATTATAAGTCGCCGCGCTATCAATGGTGAAGGGCAGTACCAAATAAGCCGATGCATCAGCCGGCGGGGTAGCTGGGCTGCTGAGCCCGCTTTTCACCTGTGCGTACTTCTCATTAGAGGCTTCCGAATCCGTTACTACACTCCAGCTGGGGCCCACCGTGGCGCATTCGGCCTCCAGCCATAGTCGTTTGCCTAGCGGCTCCAACGGGAGCACCGGGTTGCCCGTGCCCCACCACTTGTACCAACGCTGGTAGTCGAGGGCTGGGTAGGGGTGGGTGGTGATGTTGGTGTTGACGTTAGGGTTGCCCAACAGAAATTTGTCGACGAAGGCTTCGATGGCGGGCTGCTGCGTGGCCGGTATGGCGCAGTGATTGTGGCCGCCATCGATGTAGAAGCCGAACCGGTCGCCGATGCCGAAGGTCTTCCACACCTCGTGCGCCGCCCGCGCCGATACGTAGGCCGACGGATTGGCCAGCCACTCAAAGTCGGTATTGCCCGTTACGAGCAAGGCTCGGGGGGCAATCATGGCCATCAACTCGTGGTGGTCGTGCGGCAGCTTGGCCACGTTCTTTTCAGAAAACTGCTTCATGTCGTCCTTGAACCAGCGGTAATCCGTGGCCCCCAGGTTTTCCACTCCGCCCAGGGTTTCGGACACGCGCCAGGCCGGCGCCCCGCCGCCGCCCGATTCTTGGGCGATAGTCAGGGCAATGCGCTCATCCATAGCGCCGGAGAAGAGGGCCATTTTGCCAGCGTATGAGCAGCCAGTTACGCCAATATGCTTCAAATCGATGGGCAGACTAGCCTGCACCAGCTCCAGCCCATCGATGAGGCGGCTCACGCCCCAGCTCCAGGCCGCGTACTGCCCGGAGTTCTCCAGGTTCTGGTCCGGGTATAGTTGGTAGTAGGGGTCCGTCGGTTGCGGATTACCATAGGTTGTGACGTTGTTGTGAGCGTACTGAATGCGCGCCACGTTGCGGCTGGTGAAAACCGCCGCCGGTAAACTCCCCGATAAGCTGTTCATCCCAATAACTGCCGGAAATGGGCCCGGACCGGTGGGCAAACTCACTTGGGAGGTTAGGGTCAGCGTTTTTCCGTTTACCGTCACATTGACGGTGAGCGTGCCATTAGCAGTGCCCACACCAGGAGCATAGCTGGCGGTGATAGTTTCGGGTCGGCTGGGTCGGCGCCCGATTTCATAGTTCTCAATCTCGGCTTTAATCTCATTACGCCGGCATTCCCAGTCGCTAAAAATCGTCGAGCGGCCTCGGCCATCAGACCACATGAATGGGTCAGTTAATGGCTCGACAACTGGTAATTGGCTGAAGCTGGGTAAGGGAGGAGCCACGCAGCTTCCGCCCGTATTCTCCACCGTGTACACCAGGGGAGGTGCTTGGGCAAATAAGTCCGCACCTATGAAACTGAGCAAAAGCGCGGAAAGCGTGACTTTTGCTCTCATTGCCGAAATCCTACTGGAAAAAGAGGGGAGCAGTTTTTTCATAGCCTATTGTTTTGGTCGGATAGTGTAGATGCCGCGAAGCTGGCTTTTCACCGTTTGAACAGAGCTTCATTCGGAAGATAGTTGCGATACCAGAGAAAAAGCCTCTTCACTTCACAAGCATTTAAATGAGAATACCGTAATCGTTTGCGGAAACGTTTGTGACTTTTTTACGACATAATATTTTGTCACTAGTCCACCACGTTCCAGGGCCCCTCCACTTTAAATGGAGGTAGAACGTCAGTTTCTTTCGTTCTGAACAGATAGAATAAATAACGCCGCATTGCTTGCCAAACGGCTGCAATACGGCGTGCTTCTACTAAAGAATTGGGCTCAGGGTAGCATCTATAAGCTAAAGTCTGCAAGCAGTGGCCTGCCCTAGGCATCAGTGCATATCACTTGCGCAAATAGTCCTCGAACGATACCTGCTGATACGCTTGTCCCTGTTGCACTTGAGCATCGGGCACGCCCGCACCACGGAAAAGCACGCGGCGTGCGACGTGGTCGTAGGTGACGGCGCCGGCCGGGGTGAGCATCCCAAAACCATCATTGAAGTTGTAAAACGCGAAAGATTTGCCCCCCAGCCGCAGCAAATCGCGGCCCCAGGCGTACTCTTTAGTTGGCAGATCTAGCTGGGCTAACAATGTAGTAGCAACATCAGTTTGAGTCCCAAAGCTGGAAACTACGCGGCCCCGCGCTTCTGGCCGCAACGCCCCGCCGGCCAAGATCAGCGGGATATGAAACTTGGCCGGACTTTCATTGGCGGAGTTGCCGGGCAACGGGTGGCCGTGGTCTGCCACCAGCACCACCAGCGTATTGTCCCACCACGGCTGCTGGCTGGCCTGGCGCAGAAAGCGGCCCAGCGCCCAATCAGTATAATAAACAGAGTTGCGAAACAGCGCCGTTTCGGTGGTGCCGGGAAATTTTTTCGGAATCGGAATCTCGAAAGGCTCGTGGCTGCTGAGGGTGAAGGCCGTGAGAAAGAAAGGTTGGGTGGCGGGCCTTTGGTTTAAATCGGTGAGAATGCGGTTGAAAAGAATGTGGTCGTGGGCGCCCCACTTGGAGTTTTGCTCCTGGGGGGTAAAATCCGCGCGCTCGGTGAGCTGGTCGTAGCCGGCGGCCACGAGGTAGCTTTTCATGTTGGCAAAGGCCAGCTCGCCCCCATAATAATAGGAGCTGCGGTAGCTGGCTTGCTTGAAGGAGCGAGCCAAGTGGGGGAGGCGCTCTGTTTTGCGCGGCACCTTAATAATGCTGCCCGTAGGTTGGTTGGGGTAGCCACTGAGCAGTGCTACGAGGCCCTTCTGGCTTCGGTCGCCGCTGGCGTACACGTTTTTAAACAACACACCGGTGCGGGCCAAGCTGTCCAACGTTGGCGTTATGCCGCGCTCCCCGCCCGTACTGCCTACAAACTTGGCGGTAAAGCTCTCCAGAATGATAAACAGCACGTTAGGTCGTGGCGTCCGCAGAATATTGTTGCCGGAATCAGCCGCAGCAACGGTAGCCGGCGCAGCATAAAGCTGCTTTACGATGCGCTGGGCCGTGGAATCGGGCATAAACTGGTACGGGTTCGGGCCGGTATTCTTGAGCATCAGCGAGTTCAGCACGTTCCAGGGCACATTCACGGCCGCGTGGTTGGCAAAGGACTGGCTGGAAAAGTACACGTCGCTCTGATTGATTGGAATTTGCTGCACCCCACCGCGCATGGGCACCACCAGCAGGGCCAACAGTAGCAAACTCACCAGCGCCGCCCGCAGCCGTCCGAAGCCGGCCGGCAGCCCTGGCAGACGACCCACCAGTTTTTTATATAATATCCAGCCCAGCACCAGTAAAGCGCCAAAAATGCCCCCCAGCAGCAGCACGGGCGCACTGCCGGCCGAGGCCATTATTTCCGCAGGTGAGTCAATATATTGGAGGGGAGTGGCATCGAGGCGGAAGCCCCAGGCACGGTATAGCTCCAGGTCGGCCACGGTAAAAACACTGACCACCACGCCCATCACAGCCGTGTAGAAGCGAATCAGCCGGTCGGTGGGGAAGCGCGGACCGGCCAAATTGCCCCCCAGCAGCAGCACAAACGGCAGAATGCACAAGTACGCCGCCGTGGAAGCATCCAGCCGCAGTCCGTAACCAAAAATGCCCCCCACGGTAGCCCACGACAACTTAGCCATTTTGGCCGTGTGGTAACCCAGAAAAATAGCCTTCGCGGCCACAAAAAAAACCAGCCAGAACAAGAAATACCACGGCTGGAAGGCAAAACGGTTTCTCACGCCGCAAAGGTAGCGCTGCAAGGCGATGATGAAAGCAAGGCATTTATCCTTGTGGGCATTGCTGCCACAAGACCGTCATACAAAGCGGAGCGAAGCATCTCGCGTGCTGTCGTGAGGTTAGCACTCCCGCTAAATACGCGAGATGCTTCGCTCTGCATGACGGTCTAGTGATATTCAGGTGGTTTTCAATATAAATACCATATATTTCCAGATTACACCCTGATTTTGAAGGGGTATTTGGAAAATAAAGTACTATTCATCTACATTTGCCTTAGAAATATTAACCCTGCTTAAACTTTACATGGCAATTCTCCGCTTTAAAGCCCTCGAACTTGTAGATCAGCGCCGACCCATTACGGTGGTTCAGTCTGGGGAGCGTCGTTCCGATACGTTCGGCCGCAATGTGTTCAATCTGGATGCCATGCGCGCCACCATGCCGGGCGAGTATTTCAAAAAGCTACAATCGGCGGTAAAGCAAGGCACGCCTGTAGAGCGCAGCGTGGCCGACGCCGTGGCCTCGGCCATGAAAACCTGGGCCATGGCCAAGGGCGCTACCCACTATACTCACTGGTTTCAGCCCCTGACCGGTGCCACTGCCGAAAAGCACGACTCATTTTTCGACCTGAACTCCGACGGTCGTCCAATTGAGAACTTTAAGGGCTCGGCGTTGGTGCAGCAGGAGCCCGACGCGTCGAGCTTCCCGAGCGGCGGTATTCGCAATACCTTCGAGGCACGCGGCTACACTGCATGGGATCCAACTTCTCCGGCCTTTATCATTGAAACCGCTGGCGCCAAAACGCTGTGTATCCCCACTATTTTTGTGGCTTACACCGGCGAGGCCCTCGACTATAAAGCACCGCTGCTTAAGTCACTAGCTATTCTGGAACAGGCCGCGGTTGATGTTTGCCAGTACTTCGATAAGGACGTAAATCGGGTAAATACGACCCTCGGTATCGAGCAGGAGTATTTTCTGGTAGATAGAGCCCTTTTCGACGCACGCCCTGACCTGGTGATGACCGGCCGCACCCTCTTCGGGCACGCGCCCGCCAAAGGCCAGCAGCTGGAAGACCATTACTTCGGCTCCATTCCGAGCCGGGTACACGCCTTCATGCTCGACTACGAGGAAGAGGCAAACCGCCTTGGTATTCCGTTGCGGACGCGCCATAATGAGGTGGCACCCAATCAGTATGAGTGCGCCCCAACCTTTGAGGATGCCAACCTGGCCATCGACCACAACCAACTCCTGATGGATATCATGGAGCGTGTGGCCGAGCAGCACAACTTCAAGGTTCTCCTCCACGAAAAGCCTTTTGCGGGTGTAAACGGCTCAGGTAAGCACAACAACTGGGCTATGAGCACCGATACTGGCGTAAACCTGCTAGCGCCCGGTCGTCGCCCGAAAGAAAATCTGCAGTTCCTGGCTTTCTTTATTACCACCATCAAGGCTGTACACCGCTACGCCGATTTATTGCGTGCCAGCATCGCTTCCGCCTCCAACGACCATCGCCTGGGTGCAAATGAAGCTCCTCCGGCTATCATGTCGGTGTTCGTAGGTTCGCAGCTCAACTCCGTATTGGATGAGTTGGAGCGTACCGCTAAGCTGCCTCTCGACAAAGGAGACAATATTTACCTTAAGCTCGGCATCGACAAGATTCCAGCTATTCTGCTCGACAACACCGACCGCAACCGCACGTCGCCGTTTGCCTTCACCGGCAATAAGTTTGAACTGCGCGCCGTGGGTTCTTCGGCTAACTGCTCGTCGGCCATGACAGTGCTCAACACCATCGTAGCTGAGCAGCTGATCAACTTCAAACAGTCGGTAGATGAGCTGATTGAGCAGGGCAAGAAGAAAGAAGTCGCCATTGTAGAAGTGTTGCGCGAGTACGTGATTTCTTCCAAAGCCATTCGTTTCGAAGGCAACGGCTACTCGCAGGAGTGGGAAGACGAAGCCAACCGTCGTGGCCTGGCCAACGTGCGCACCACGCCTTTAGCCCTTGATGCCCTGATTCGCGAAGACGCAGCGGATCTATTTGGTCGTCACCAAATTTTCTCGCCCGTAGAGCTGCACGCCCGCCACGAGATTTTGCTGGAAGATTACATCAAGAAAATCCAGATTGAGAGCCGTACTATGGGCGACCTGGCCATCAACCACGTCATTCCAACGGCCATCGCTTACCAAACCAAGCTGATCACCAACATCAGTGGTCTGCGTGAGTTGGGCCTCGACGATGAGTTCTCGCAGGTGACGGTGGACACTATCAAAGCTATTTCGCGTCATATTTCAACTATCAAAACCACAGTGGTCGAGATGATTGAGCGCCGCAAACGAGTTAATAAAATTGAAGACACCCGCGCTCGGGCCATTGCCTACTGTGACGAGATAAAGACATGTTTCGACGCCATCCGTCGTTCCACCGATAAGCTGGAACTGATGGTGGCCGATGAGGACTGGCCGCTGGTGAAGTACCGCGAACTGATGTTCCGGCACTAAGCCCAGCGAACAGGATCGGACCGGGGTTGGGTGGGAATTTTCTCCGGTTCCGATACTAGTAAAAAAGCCGTTTCCGGGTGGGGACGGCTTTTTTGTTTGGGTGCTTCGCCAGGCATACCATAAACATCAGTTTCGAAGCGTAGTATGGCTTTTTGTCGCTAAGGTTAAGTTGCACTCATCACGCGTCGCGTCTGCCCGGCGGCTGCCGCATGCGAATGAGGAAGTAGTTTAACTGTTGCTGGCTTTCCCAGCCGCGCCCGTCGTCCCGGTTCCAACCTTTTCTGCTTCCATGCCCTTAAGAATCATTTGCAGCGCCCACTGCAACAGATCATTGGAAGCGTCATTCGAGAGACCATTGACATCCTTGTTGACAATCATGGGCTCAATGCCCGTCAAGACGGACACCGTCTGCTTAAGGCGCTCGTAGTTTGCCGGCTCAATCTGGGCGGCGTAGCGCCGCATCACCGCTTCTAGCGCGTCGAGCCGGCGGGCGCCCCGCAGCGACGCGCCGCTGCCTTGCTTCACCGATTCAGCCAGGACTACACTCAGGTATTTGCGGAACGCGGGCTCGTGGCGTTGCGCCAACCAATTGTAGTAGGCTTGCACGTAGGCCAGCGATTCGGCCAGTCCTAGGTGCTGGGTATCCAGCACAAAATCGGCGGGCTGTTTTGCCTGGAACGAAAGGGCAGCCTCCGTGCAGAGCAGATCCACGTCTGAAAAATAGCGGTAGATAGTGGCCCGGGAGATACCCAAGGTCTGAGCCACGTCTTCGAGGGAAAAGGCGGCTTGGGTTTGCAGCAGGCGCTGGGCCGTTTCCAGAATTTTGGCGCGGGTCGCTCGTTTCTGCTGAATTCGACCAGTGGTGAGGGTTTTATTTTTCATGAGACAAATATCTCATGAAATTTGCAAATCGGATAATTTCTTGGTTATGTTTGTGAGACAACTATCTCATAAACTATTTCCTCATGAAAAAAGAAATTATTTGCCTGGGCCACACCCTAACCCTGCACGCATCCTCAGGCGACTACGATTTGCTCGAAGGTGTCACCCTGCCGCAGGTACCCGGCCCGCCGCCCCACCACCATACCCGCTACCACGAGCTGTTCTACGTGCTGGACGGCCAGCTTGAGTTTCTGGTGGATGGCCAGCCCGTGCCGGTACCGGCTGGCGAATCGATTGATTTGCCCCCCAATACCGTACATACCTTCAGTAACGTGGGCGCCGTGCCCTGCAGGTGGCTGAACGTGCATAGCCCCAAGGGCTTTCGAGCTTTTTTTGAAGAGTTCGGCATTGAGGCGGCTCGGGAAGGCGCCTTTGCTGCCTCCGTGGACGCGCAAGTAATTCAGCAAGTAGTAGAGCGGGCTTCTAGCTTCGACATGCACCTCGCCCAGTCCTAAGCTGGTGGCCCTACACGACTCGGCTCGCGGCAGGAGACAGATCGTCTCACTCAAGGCCTTGCTCTGTAGACGAAGGCAGTTAATAAACACTTACCAAATCGAAGGAAAACTACTACCTCCAACATGCCAGAACCCAAAGAAATTATTCGCGTGGGCGCACTGGAGTTGCGCTTTTTGCTCGATGGCGACGATACCGAACAGCGCCTGGTCATGTTCGAGTTTTCGGTGCCGCCCGGGGCGAAGGTGCCCGCCCCGCACTACCACGAGGACGTGGACGAGCTACTCTATGGGCTGGCGGGCAGCATGACGACCACCGTGGCCGGCCAGGTGCGGGCGCTGGGCGTGGGCGATTCGTGCTTTATCCCGCGCGGCGTGGTGCACCACCACGCCAACCTGGGCACCGAAACGGCGACGGTACTCACCGTGCTGACCCCGGCCCGCATTGGCCCGGCTTATTTTCGGGAGTTGGGGGCCCTGCTACAAGCCGGCGGCCCGCCAGACCCGGTCCGGGTGCAGGAAATCATGGCCAATTACGGGCTAGTCGTGGCGTAAACTCCGCGCCGTCGTGGCGGCTACCGCAGGCTGGGGGGCTTTTTCTGGCTGCTGGTGCTGAAGCCATTACGCACAATCAATCCTTTCCTACCTACATACTGACCGCTATGGCTGCCGCCGAAAACAAAGAATTTATGACTCATTTTATTGAGGAAGTCATAAACAAGAAGAACCTCCATGCCATCGACGATCTAGTTGCGAAAGACTTTACGGAACAGGTGCCGTTTCCGGGCCAAGGACCAGGCCGAGAAGGATTAAAGTTTGCGATTACAGCTATGCTCGCCGGCTTTCCTGACATGCACTGGACGGTGCAGGAACAAATTGCGGAAGGGGAGAAGGTGGTAACCCGATTCACCTGGACGGGAACGCACGCCGGGGCCTTTATGGGTATCCCCCCACGAATAAAAGGGTGGAGGTCTGGGGAGTGGTGATGGACGTGGTGAGGAATGGCCGCTTTGCTGAAAGCAGGATACTGATGGATACCGTTGGGTTATTGCAGCAGGTAGGGGTGTTGCCTACAGCGGCAGCGCAGTAAGGGCAGTTTAAATAAAAAAGCCCCCCATCTCTTGCGTCTGGAATAACGGGCTATGGGCGAGACTGTCTTTTATTTTAAACGGTAATAAAGCGTATACCTGGCCCTTTGCAATCCGGTTGCTTACTGCGCGCAATCTGGCAACAACAGGTTTTAAGTGAATAGCCTCTTCCTGTGCGGCGCCGGCTGATTTTGAAGTACACGGGGCTACGTAGCTCCTCCTGGTGCAGCGGTCGGCATGCCGGTCTGCGCTACTTTCTGCTGGTGAGCAGCAATACTCCAATCTGACAACAAGCTGCTGGCCATGCGAACGTTATTGCTGCTCATCCTGCTTTCCACCGGTCTATTCCTAAGCCTGCTTGGGCTGCCGCAGCTGGCGCGGGCGCAGGACAGACCGACCCTGCCGGACAGCCTGCGTCAACGCTTGCTAACCCAGCCCGACGATACCAACCGGGTAATGCTGCTCATCGACCTAGCGTTTAACTATCGTAATACCCGGCCGGATACGGCCTACCGGCTTGTGCAGCAAGGGTATGCGCTGGCCCGCCGCTTGACCTATCCAATGGGCCAGGCGCATGCCCTCAATGTCATGGGGGCCATTATGGTGCAACTGGGCGACTATCCCCGCGCCATCCGGCTGATGCAGCAGTCCGCAGATCTGAGTGAGTCATTGCATAATCTGCGCCAGCAGTCGGTAGCGCACAATAACATGGCGGTAGCCTATATCGACCAAAAGGACTACGCGCAGGGCCTGAAGCACCAGCGGGAGGCCTTGCGGTTGTTTAAGCTGCATCAGCGACAGGCCGGTCGGCCGCCCGACTCGCTGCTCCACGCCATCCAGTACTGCAACCTGGGGGAGCTGTATGCCAATAGCGGGCAAGTGGATTCAGCCGAAGCATACCCACGCCTAGCCTTAATATTTACACAAAATCCAGCCGCCCAGATGGTGCTGCCCAACACGCTGTACGTGCTGGGGGATATTCGCAAGCAACAAAACAACGTGGGCGAGGCGCTGCGCCTATATCGGCGGGCCGGGCGCCTGACTCAGGACCCAGCTGAACAGAATATCATTTACTTGCGGCTGGCCACGCTGCATCAGGCAACGGGGGCCCGCGACTCCAGCCTGGTCTATGCCCGGCAGTCACTCCGAGTCGCGCAGCAGAGCCAGTTTCTGACCGGTATTTTGCCAGCCAGCCAACTGTTGGCCCAGCTTTACGAAGGCCGCGACGACACCCAGGCCCTGCGTTACTACAAGGTAGCCGTGGCCGCCAAAGATAGCCTGTTCAGCCAGCAAAAGGTGAAGCAGCTGCTCACGATCCGCTTTGAGGAGCAGCAGCGCCAGCAGGAGTTGGCGGCCACCCGCCAAGCGTACCGAGAACGCATGCGCAGCTACGGCCTGGCCGTAGCTGCGCATGCGTTGGGCTGCTGGTGGCGCTGCTACTGTGGCGCACAACGCGGCGGCAGCAGCGCAGCAATGCCTTATTGAGTCAGCAAAAAGGGGAGCTGGACGCCCAGCGCGCCCACGCCGAGCAGGCTTACCAGGTTCTGCAAACCACCCAGGCTCAGCTCATTCAGAAAGAGAAGATGGCCTCCTTGGGGGAGCTGACGGCCGGCATTGCCCAAGAGATTAAGAACCCGCTGAACTTCGTCAACAACTTCTCGGAGGTCAGCGCCGAGCTGCTCGACGACCTAGCCGCGGAGCAGCAGAAACCCACCCCTGATGCGGCCTTTGAGGCGGCGCTGCTGGCCGATCTGAAAGCCAACCTACTCAACGATCAACCACTACGGCCGCCGCGCCGACACCATTGTGCGGGGCATGCTGGCTCACAGCCGCCAAGCTACCGGCACCAAACAGCCGACCAAACTCAACCAGCTCACCGATGAGTATCTGCGCCTGGCCTACCAGGGCGCACGCGCCAAGAATCCCGATTTCCGCTGCGACCTTGTGGCGGAGTACGACGAGCGACTTGGTTCTCTGGCCGTCGTGCCCCAGGACATCGGGCGGGTTCTCCTCAATCTATTCAGTAATGCCTTTTACGCGACCCAGCAGCGCTCTGAGCAGCAGGAAACGGGCCATGACTACCAGCCCCAAGTACGGGTGCGGACGCGGCGCGACGCACAGACCGTGGAAATCCGCGTGTGGGACAACGGGCTCGGAATACCGGCGGGGGTTCAGGAGAAAGTGTTTCAGCCGTTTTTCACGACCAAGCCGCCCGGGCAGGGCACCGGCCTGGGTTTGTCGCTGAGCTACGAGATCATCACCCAGGGCCACGGTGGCACCTTGCAATTGCGCTCGGAAGAGGGGCACTACACCGAATTTAGCCTGCATTTGCCCCCCGAGCCGGTAAGGCCGGAGCCAGCACAATCCCCACGGCAGTTCCCCGCGATTCTTCTTCCGGTGCTGATACCCCTTCTCTGGTGAGTTACTCTCGGGCTAATAAGCCGCCGCGCTTGGACAGCCTTATCCTTTCTAGGTCATGTTCCCGTATAGGATAGCAGGTGGGACCGGGCGGGCCGCACCGTTCCTGTTTCGTGGTGTTAACCCTGCTTTACGATGCTCACAGCTCCGCTGCAAGACGCGCTCAACCAACAAATTGCCCTGGAGGCGCAGTCCTCCCAGGCCTACTTGGCCATGGCCTCCTGGGCCGAAATTCAGCCCGGTCTGGACGGGGTAACCACCTTCTTTTACCAGCAAAGCCAAGAGGAGCGGGTCCACATGCTCAAGCTCATCCGCTACGTCAACGAGCGCGGCGGCTTTGCCCTAGTGCCCGCCCTAGCGCAACCTGTCCTCACCTTTCAGTCCCTGCAGCGGGTCTTTCAGGACTTTCTGCACCACGAGATGGCTGTCTCCGCCAGTATCAACGAGCTGGTAGGTCTGGCCCTGCATGAGCGGGACTTCGCCACCCACAACTTTTTGCAGTGGTACGTCTCGGAGCAGCTGGAGGAGGAAGCACTGGCCCGCACCCTCAACGACAAGCTCGAGTTGGTGGGTGACGACAAAAGTGGCATTTACCTCTTCGACAAAGACATCCTGCTCTTTCGCAGCCACGTCGCTGCCAAGGGCAACGCCGCCCCCAGCTAAGGGACACCCAACGCAGGAAGTGGCCCGACCAACAAAGGTGTGGACCAGCCGCCAGCAGGTGCAGAGATAAAGCAACTTGATGGGCACAAAAAAGCCTCCCACCCGGGGGCGAGAGGCTTTTTTGTGCCCACCGGGCTTAGTTTGTCGGCCCGGCGTCCACTCTTGCCTCGACGGTGCTCTGCACGGTGCTCGAGACGGCCGAGAGAATGTTGTAGCCCGTGGCGGACTCAATGGCGTCGACCGTGGTGCGGTAGCTTCCCCAGCTGGTGCTGAGGGTGTTTGTGTTGGGCATATCTACGGCAATCACGCGCGTGCCGGTGCTCACCCGACTCGCGTCCGAGCTGCCCTCGGGCAGCACCACCACGACTTTCCAGGTGCGCGCAGGCACGGTCACGCGGCCCGCATCCAGTGTCGTCTTGTAGCCAGCGGAGCCCGTGCCCCCCTTGCCATAACTGCCGGCAATCACGTAGAGCTCGTAGCCCTGGCCTACCAGCGTGCGGCAGTAATTTTCCAGATTTGCCCAAGTTTGCTGGTTGTTGGTTGGCGCCTGGGGCATCATGTTGGTCATCTTGAAGGTGGCCGAGTTATCGGCGATCGAGGCTGTGCGATCCGCCGACGGGCATAGGTGACCCCGGTCGAAGCCCGAGCCCGAGTAGCTGGTGCTCGTGACCCGGTACCAGCCCGTGGGCAGGGACGCGTCGGTGGAAAAGTTGTCCTGCCGCGGGGTGCTGCCCAGCCAAGCGCTGCTCAAGTGCCAACTGACCCAGTTGGGTACTCCCCGGTCGCGGTGGTAGGACATAGTAAACTGAGGCTTCACCAGCAAGTAGTTCCAGTAGTAATACGGGTCGGCGATGGCCCCGCTGGGGTTGCCCAGGGCCAGATGGCTGTCGCGGGTGGCATCTTGGCTACTAGGCGCTGCGGTGGGTGAGGGAATGGGAGCCACGAGCTCGTCTTTCGAGCAGGAGACGGCCAGGGTCAGTAGCACCAGCAGGGTGCTCAGGCGGGTAACAGTACGCTTCATAGAACAGGGGATTAGGGAATGGTGGAAAGGCAAAGCAAAGGTCTCCCGTCTAGCCTGAACTAGACGGCATCCTAGATTAGGGATTTATTACCAATTTATTACCACTTGACCAGGTAGTTGCCGCACCAGCCACCCAACAGCCGGGGCATGCGTACCTTAGACTTCTTTTTTCAATAAAAAGGGGCTTTTATACATACCAATTGACGATTCGGTCATCCAAGCACGGGTTCTTAGCCAGGCGGCTCACGCGGTGCGCGCGGCCCAGGTGGGTTTGTCGATGGCGTACACAAAGTTGAGCTGGGGCGGCTCGCCGTAATAGGCCACTTCCTGCTCCGCAACCTTGGTGGCGCCCAGCCGCTGGATGGCAATTTGCGAGCGCACATTGCCCGCCCCGATGTGAAACCGAACCGTGTCCACGAACTGAAACACGTAGTCCAGCAGCAGGCGTTTCACGGCCTGGTTGACGCCGGTGCCCCAGGACTCTCTACCGTAGAAGGTGTAGCCGATCAGGATGCTGTTGTCGGGGGCATTGTAGTCGTAGAGGCGGGTGCTGCCCAGCGTGGCACCTGTCGCTTTATCCACCACTTTGAAGGCCCCGCCGCTCTGCATGGCCCCTTCGAAAAAGGAGGTAAATACCTCTTGTCGCCAGCGGTCCTTATTGGGGTGCTGCTCCCAGATCTTGGGATCGGCCGCGACGGCGTACAGGTCCGCAAAGTCGGCCGCCTGCAAGGGCAGCAGCCGGAGAGTGTCGGTTTCTAAGCGGGGTTGCAGCGAGAAGGGATGCATGGCAGGAAAAGAGAAAGGGTAGGGAGCCGGGCGCGCCGGCGCTGACCAAAGCTGGTAACGAAGATGGGAAAAGTACGTTTTATACGAGCCTTTTGGCGCCATTCAATCACGGGCTATTATCTGCGTCTCTTGAGAGAACTTGTAGGAAGGCAGTGCTATGGGTGCGGGGACGCCGAAGAACGCCTGGGGGGCTTTTTTCTAAGAGGCCGCCTCCCATACGGTTTGCTAACGCCGCCCTTCTTGAACTCTAAGGCTGCGTGTTGATAGTTTGAATAGCTACTGAGGAAAAAAGCCCCCTAGCGTCATTGAAGGGCCCGCCGCCTAATAAAAGAGGCCGGATGCTTCAACCGACCGGGATTTGAGCCCACCTTTGCCGTCCACTGTCAAAAAGCCCCCCAGGATGAACGCAACGGAGCAAGAAGAGAGAGAATACCTGGAAGTAATTAAGGAGAAGCTGACCGTGGCCATTCGGCGGGTCGATGATGCCGTCAAGCAATTTTCCCACGAGCTCCGGGAGAAAAAGCAGTACCTCCACGAACACCAGTCCAGCCTGGACGACGCCGACATGGTCGCCGCCGACCAATCTATTAACCGCATGGCTTTTACGGGCGAAGCGGCCGTGGCCCGGAAGCACAAGCTCCTCAAGCTAGGGCAGTCGCCCTACTTTGGCCGCATTGATTTTGCCCTCCAGAATAAGGTAGCGCTGCCCGTGTACATCGGGATGTACTCCTTCGTCGATGAGCAGCAGCGCCAGGGCCTGATCTACGACTGGCGGGCCCCCATTGCCTCCCTGTTCTACGACTACGAGCTGGGGGCAGCCTCCTTCACTACCCCGTCGGGCCCAATTCGGGGCACTATTGCGCTAAAGCGGCAGTACAAAATCCGCGACGGCCGCCTGGAGTTTATGATCGACAGTGACGTCAACATTCACGACGACGTGCTGCAACGGGAGCTGGCCAAGTCCTCCGACGACAAGATGAAGAACATCGTCGCCACCATTCAGCGGGACCAGAACGCGGTGATTCGCAACGAGACCGCGCAGGTGATGGTCATTCAGGGCGTGGCCGGCTCGGGCAAAACCTCCATTGCCTTGCATCGCCTGGCCTTCCTGTTGTATCGCTACCGGGACACCATCAAGGCCAAGGATTTGCTCATCATCTCGCCCAACAAAGTCTTCGCCGACTACATCTCCAACGTATTGCCTGAGCTGGGGGAAGAGCACATCCCCGAGCTGGGTATGGACGAGCTGGCGGCCGACTTGCTTGAAGGCAAGTACCCGTTCCAGTCCTTCTTCGAACAAGTGTCCGCGCTGCTGCAGGACCACGACCCGGCCTTCATCGAACGCATCCGGTTCAAGTCCTCCTTCGACTTCCTCAACCAACTGGATCAGTACCTTCTCTACATTGAGAATCACTACTTCGCCGCTACCGACCTGCGGGTGGGCCCCACCCTCGTCGCCGGGGCATTTCTGGTGGCCAAATTCAAGGGCTATCACCGGGTGCCGCTCTTAAAGCGATTGGCGCTGGTTGCCGAGGATGTGCGCACCTATGTGCGGGACGCTACCCGCCGGAAGCTAACGGGGCGGGAGAAGGCAACAATCGGAGAAGCAATTCCCCGCCTGTTCAGGTTTCAGCAGGTGCTGGACTTCTACCGGGATTTTTATCGCTGGATCGGTCGGCCCGAGCTGTTTAGGTACGATCAGCGCGCGCGCTTGGAATACGCGGATGTCTTTGCCCTGATCTACCTGCGCCTGCGCCTGGAAGGCCTGAGTGCCTACGACCAGGTCAAGCACCTGCTGGTGGACGAGATGCAGGACTATACCCCCGTGCAATATGCCGTGTTGTCGCGGTTGTTCGCGTGCCGCAAGACCATTCTGGGCGATGTCAGCCAGACGGTGAATCCCTACAGCGCTTCCTCCGCCGAAACCATTGAACGGGTATTCCCGCAGGCCGACGTAGTGAAACTGTACCGCAGCTACCGCTCCACGGTCGAGATAACAGCCTTCGCGCAGCGCATCACGCCCAATCCCCACATCATTCCTCTGGAGCGGCACGGACCGGAGCCCGTCGTCGTGCGCTGTAGCAGCCAGGCCGAGGAGTGGCAGACCATTCAGCAGCGGATCACGGACTTCCATCGCTCCGGCCATCAGTCCCTGGGTATCATCTGCAAAACCCTCCAGCAGGCTCAGGAGGCGTATCGGGTGCTGCAAGCCCCCGCGATTCACTTGCTCACCGAGGAATCCACTTCCTTCACAGAAGGCATCGTCATCACCACGGCCCATCTGGCGAAAGGACTGGAATTCGACGCGGTGCTAGTTCCCTTGGCCTCCGCCCCGACGTATAAAACGGAGGTAGATAAGCGCATGCTCTACGTAGCCTGCACGCGGGCCATGCACCAACTCACCTTGACGCATACCGGGGAGCTCACCGCCTTCTTGTCCGCCTAAAGTGCGGGGCCGCGATTCCGCGTACTACCTATGGCGCGCACGGCTAGAAACAGATATTATGTAGGTAGCTTAGAAAATTTCAACATGATGATAAGCACATGGTCTACAGGCCTATCTTGCGGCAGTATAGCCTTGATAATTACAAAGTCCGGCCATGGGCGGTTGCTGAGCGGGGCCGATGACTTCCGCTCTGAAAGGAAATAAGGCCGCCATTTACCGAGGACTAGGCATGAAAATACTACTCGTGGAGGATGAGCCCAAGTTGGCTTCTTTCGTGAAAAAAGGCTTTGAGAACGAGGGCTATGAGCTGGACGTAGCTTACGACGGGCAGATGGGCCGGTCCCTGTTTCAGCAGCACATTTACGAGCTGGTTATTCTGGATGTGAATCTGCCCTATATCAACGGATTTGAGCTGTGCCGCCTTATTCGGGCTGATAACAGCCATTTGCCCGTGCTGCTGCTGACGGCCCTGGACAGCCTCGATGATAAAGTCATAGGCTTCGAGGCGGGCGCCGATGACTACCTGGTCAAACCCTTCGCTTTTAAAGAGTTGCTACTCCGGGCCCGCGCTCTCACCAAGCGCCGCTCCGACGCGGCAGCCGTAAAACAGGTGCTGCGCCTAGCCGACCTAGAGCTGAACCTCGACGCCAAAACCGTCACCCGCCAGGGCCAGCGCATTGATCTGACCACCCGCGAGTATGCACTGCTGGAATACCTGCTGCGTAATCGGGGAAAGATCGTGTCGCGGGTGGATATTGCCGAGCGCGTGTGGGAGTTGGATTTTGATACCAATACCAATGTCATCGACGTGTACGTGAGCTACTTGCGTAAGAAGTTGGACCGCAATTTCTCGCCCAAGCTCATTCATACCGTCGTGGGTATGGGCTACGTGCTGCGTGAAGGATAGGCCCGGCTCATGCTAATTCGCAACAAACTGATTCTGCGCTTTACCCTGTTGGTATTAGCCATTCAGCTCGTCTTTTCAGCCTTCGTGTATTATTTCCACGCCGCCTCCCGCGAGCAGCGCTTCATCAACCGCCTCACGGGCAAAGCGGCCCTGTCGGGCCGCATGCTGATTAAGCGGGGTAGCTTGTCGAAAGGCTTTTTTGGGGCTTTCCGGCGGCGCGATTTGCTGACGCTAGTGGGCGAGCAGGTGAGCATTTACGGGCCCGGTGGCCGTCTGCTCTACCTCAGTTTCGATACCATAAGTCAGGCGCATAACACGCTTTACCTAAGTAAGATAACGCCTGAAAAGCCTGTGCACTTCGCCGTGGGGCGGCGCGAAACGGTGGGGCTGCTTTATGAGCATGAGGGCAGAGCCTACCGGATTTTTACCTCGGGTATTGATGAGTTTGGTTGGGCCCAGCTCGAAAAGCTGCAACTGATTCTGCTCGTGGGCAACGTGGGGGCGCTGGTGCTCATTATTCTGGCGGGCTGGTATTTCGCCGATGAGTCGCTCAAGCCAATTTCGCGGGTGGTGCGGCAGGTGGAAAAAATTACCGCCTCCAGCCTGAGTCAGCGCGTGGATGAAGGCAACCAGCGCGACGAGATTGCCCAACTGGCTATCACGTTCAACCGCATGCTGGGCGGCGTGGAGCAGGCTTTTGAGTCGCAGAAAAGCTTTCTGGCCCACGCCTCCCACCAACTGCGCACGCCCCTGGCCAATTTGCTGGGCACCCTGGAAACCTCCCTCGACTACGACGCTACGCTGCCCGACACCCGGCAGAGCTTACGCTCCGGCATTGAGGAAGTGCGTCACCTGATCGACCTCACCAATGGCCTGCTGGCCCTGGCCAAAGCTGATTCGGCGTTGCTGCCCACGGAGCCAGTGCGCCTGGACGAGTGCGTAGCGCAGGCCCTGGACTACGCCCGCGCCAAGTGTCCTGACCGCGACCTGCGCTTGAAATTTGGTCCCTTGCCGACCACTGATGCCGACGTATTTATGGTGCCTGGCAACGCTCAGCTACTGACGACGGCTATTTTTAATCTGCTCGACAACGCCTGCAAATACTCGCAAGCTGCCGTGACGGTGCGCCTGGGCTACGCCGACGCGCAGACGCTGGAGGTGCGCGTGACGGACACCGGGATCGGTATCGCGCCGCAGGAGATCCGCCGGGTGTTTGAGCCCTTGTACCGCGCCGCCAACGGTACCGCTCAGCCGGGCTATGGCCTGGGCCTGGCCCTCACCCAGAAGATTGTGCAGCTGCACGGGGGGCAAATGGAGCTGGCTTCTGTGGTAAACCACGGCAGTACGGTCAGCGTGCGGCTGCCGGCTGTGGCGGAATATGGCCACCAGCCGCCTGCTTTCTAATATCTTCTAATCTGCTTCTCATCTCATTTTAATGTGGTGGGGCCTCCTTTGTACTACACTGGAGCGCACACCCATGCAGAAGAACACCCACCACCAAGCCCTGACTTACCTCCTGATTGCCACCTTGGTGCTGTCGGCGGGGCTGAACTACTATCTGCTGAGTTGGCGCACAACCCAGCCCGCGACGCCCGCCCTGACCGAGGAGCTCGACGCCACGGAAACCGCCGCCGAGCTGCAGCTCACCCAGCGGCTGCTGGCCCGCTGCCAGGCCGAGCAGCACCGCAAAGACAGCTTGCTGGGGTACGTGCCTCCCGCTACCGCCGAGCCGCTGGCCCAGTTCAATGACTAAAAAAAGCCCCCCAACCTTAACCACTACCGCAGTGCATCGCCAACCCAACCCTTCTTCCTTCACCAACCGCCGGCCGTGGCTTTGCGGAATGCTTGCTCTCCTGCTGGGGGGCTTTTTTGGCTGTGGCACCAAAGGGGAGGGCGGTGCCGTCGTCGTTGAGGAGACCCCGGAGCTGCCCGTCACCCGCCTTGTGGCTCGCGACACGGTGCTCACCCGCGAGTATGTGGCTGATATTCAGGCCGTGCGCAACGTTGAGTTGCGGGCGCGGGTAGCAGGCTTTCTGGAGAAAATATATGTGGATGAAGGCCAATCTGTGAAGAAAGGGCAGTCGGTTTTTAAGATAAACGATGCCGAGTACCGTACCCGGGTAGCCCGCGCCCGCGCCGCGTTCAGCAACGCCACGGCCCAGGCCCGGGTCGCCGACCTGGAGCTGGACCGCGTGCGCATGCTCACGGAAAAGAACATCATCTCCAAAACCGAGCTCGATGTGGCCCAGGCCAAGCTGCGGGCCGCCCAATCGACCATAGCGGAAACCCGCTCCGCGGTGGCCAATGCGTCTCTGCTGCTGGACTACACCACCGTGCGGGCCCCGTTTGATGGGGTGCTGAACCGGGAGCTGCTCAAAGTCGGGAGCCTCATTGCCAATGGCACCCTGCTCACTACCCTGTCGGACGCGCGAGAGGTATTTACTTACTTCAACGTGTCGGAAGGGGAGTATCTGGAGTACGTGAAAACCCGCCAGCAGGACTCAGCCCGCAGCTCCAACGTGGTGCGCCTAGTGCTGGCCGACGGCACGACGTATCCCGCGGCGGGCAAAATCGAAACGGTGGAAGGACAGTTCAAATCCAACACCGGCTCCATTGCGTTTCGGGCCCGCTTCGCTAACCCCAGCGGCCTGCTCCGGCACGGGGCCACGGGCAAGGTGCGCCTCACCAATACCGTTCCGGATGCCGTGCTGGTGCCCCAGACGGCCGTGTTTGAGGTGCAGGATAAAAACTACGTGTATGTGGTAGACAAACAGAATATGGTGCACCGCAAAAACTTCGTGCCCCAAACCCGGCTGTCGGCTTTCTACGTGGTGCAGGCGGGTCTGAAGCCCGGCGAGCGGGTCGTGTGCGAAGGCATTCAGGATCTGCGCGACGGGGCCAAAATTGCCCCCCGCCCGGTCACGCTGAGCAGCATGCTGGTGGCAGCCGAGTAAGAGGCAGCCCGTCACGCCGCACATTATCCGACCAGAATAATTCATCCCTATGTTCAATATATTCATTCGGCGCCCCGTCCTGTCGCTGGTTATCTCGCTCTTTATCACGCTGCTGGGGGTGCTGGCGTTTTTTACGTTGCCCATCACCCAGTTTCCCGACATTGTGCCGCCCTCGGTGGCGGTGAAGGCCAAGTATACCGGCGCCAACGCGGAGGTGTGCGCCAAAGCCGTGGCCACGCCCCTGGAGCGGGCCATCAACGGGGTGCCGGGCATGACGTACATGAGCACCGTGACCACCAACAACGGCACAACGCTTATTCAGGTGTTCTTCGAGGTGGGCACCGACCCCGACATCGCGGCCGTGGCCGTGCAGAACCGCGTGACCACCATCATCGACGAGCTGCCCGAGGAAGTAATCCGGGCCGGCGTAACGACCGAAAAGGAGGTAAACTCCATGCTCATGTACCTGAATGTGGTGAGCGACGACCCCACGGTGGGCGAGAAGTTTATTTACAACTTCGCTGATATCAACGTGTTGCAGGAGCTTAAGCGCATCAAGGGCGTGGGTCTGGCCGAGATTCAGGGCTCCCGCGAGTACGCCATGCGGGTGTGGCTCCAGCCCGACCGGATGCTGGCCTACAACGTGTCAACAGAAGAAATCATCGCCGCTATTCAGGCACAGAACGTGGAGGCCGCGCCGGGCCGCACCGGCGAAAGCTCGGGGCAGCAGGCTCAGGTATTGCAGTACGTGCTGCGCTACACGGGCAAGCTGTTTCGGCCCGAGCAGTACGAAGACGTGGTAATCAGGGCCAATGCCGACGGCTCGGTGCTGCGCCTCAAGGATGTGGCCGACGTGAAGTTTGACGTGCAGACCTACCGGATGCTGTCCAAGTCGGATGGGCGGCCCTCGGCGGCTATCATGCTCAAGCAGCTGCCCGGCTCGAATGCCTCTGAGGTAATTGAAAAGGTAAAAGCCCGCATGGTGGAGCTGAAGGCCACGTCCTTCCCGCCCGGCATGGACTACAACATCAGCTACGACGTGTCGCGCTTCCTCGACGCGAGTATTCACGAGGTGCTGCGCACGCTGGTGGAGGCCTTTCTGCTGGTATTCGTGATTGTGTTCCTGTTTTTGCAGGACTGGCGCTCGACCCTCATTCCGGCCCTGGCCGTGCCGGTAGCGCTCATCGGTACATTGTTTTTTATGCAGATGCTGGGCTTTTCCATCAACCTGCTCACCCTGTTTGCTTTGGTGCTGGCCATCGGTATTGTGGTCGATAACGCCATTGTGGTGGTGGAAGCCGTGCACGCCAAAATGCACGAGGAGCACCGCAGCGCCATGGATGCCACTTTGAAAGCCATGGGCGAAATCAGCGGGGCCATCGTGGCCATCACGCTGGTCATGGCGGCCGTGTTTATTCCCGTTTCCTTCATGGATGGGCCGGTGGGCGTGTTTTACCGCCAGTTTTCGCTTACGCTGGCCATTGCCATTGTTATCTCGGGCGTGAATGCCCTTACGCTCACGCCGGCTTTGTGTGCCCTGCTGCTCAAGCCCGTGGCGGAAGGGGAGGAGCGCAAAGGGCTGCTGGGGGGCTTTTTTGCCGGCTTCAACCGCCGCTACGAAGCCTTTGCCGACGGCTACCAGCACCTGGTGCGCACCCTGGCCTCGCGCCGCCTCATCACGGTGGGGCTGCTGGTGTTTTTCTTCGCCGCCACCTGGGGCGTCAGCACCATTTTGCCCACCGGATTTATTCCGACCGAAGATCAGGGCATGATTTACATCAACGTGACCACGCCGCCCGGTGCCACCGTGGAGCGCACCGGCCGCGTGCTCGACGCGGTGCAGCGCGTGGCCCAGAAGCTGGAGCCCGTGGAGTCTGTTTCCACCTTGGCGGGCTTTAGTTTGATGAACGACGTGTCGGGCGCTTCCTACGGCATGGGCATGATCAACCTCAAAGCCTGGGACCAGCGCAAGCAGTCGGTGCAGGAACTGATGGCGGAGCTTACGGCCAAAACCAAGGGCATCACCGACGCCCAGATTCAGTTCTTTTTGCCCCCCACGGTGCCCGGCTTCGGCAACGCCGGCGGCTTCGAGCTGCGCGTGCTCGACCGCACCGGCCGCGGCGACTTGCAGCAGACGGCCCGCGTCACCCAGAACTTCATCACGGCTTTAAACAAGACGCCCGTTATCGACAACACCTTCTCCGGCTTCGACCCCAGCTTTCCGCAGTACCTGATTCACGTGGATAATGACCTGGCCGCCAAGAAGGGCGTGACCGTGGCGCGGGCCATGCAAACCCTCCAAACCCTGATGGGCTCGTACTACGCCACCAATTTTATCCGCTTCGGGCAGATGTATAAGGTGATGGTGCAGGCCGCGCCCGGCTTCCGCACCAAGCCCGACGATTTGCTGAACCTATACGTGAAAAACGACCGGGGCGAGATGGTGCCCTTCTCCACTTTTGTGCGCTTGGAGCGCGTGTACGGCCCCGAGCAGCTCACCCGCTACAATATGTACACCTCGGCCCTGCTCAACGGCGACGCGGCCCCCGGCTTCAGCTCTGGCGAGGCTATCAGCACCGTGGCCCGCGTAGCGGCCAAAGAGCTGCCCCGCGGCTACACCTATGAGTGGAGCGGCATGACCCGCGAGCAGATCATCTCAGGCAACCAGGCCCTGTACGTGTTCGGCATCGTGCTCGTCTTCGTGTATCTGCTGCTGGCGGCTCAGTACGAGAGCTTTGCCTTGCCGCTGCCGGTGCTGCTGAGCTTGCCCACGGGTATTTTCGGGGCGTTCCTGTCGTTGAAATTGCTGGGGCTGGAAAACAACATCTACGCCCAGGTTTCGCTGGTCATGCTGGTAGGCTTGCTGGGTAAAAATGCCATTCTCATCATCGAGTTTGCCGTGCAGCGCCGCCAGGAAGGTGCTTCTGTGCTCGACGCGGCCGTGGAAGGCGCCCGTTCCCGCCTGCGGCCCATCCTAATGACCTCCTTCGCCTTCGTGGCCGGCCTGATTCCGCTCTGCATCGCCACCGGAGCGGGCGCGCTGGGCAACCGCTCCATCGGTACGGCGGCAGCGGGCGGCATGCTCATCGGTACCATTTTCGGCGTGATCCTGATTCCGGGTCTGTACGTGCTGTTTTCTAGGGACAAAAAGCCCCCCAAGGAAGCGCCCTTATCGGAATCCGAATTCGTGAAAGCCGAGCCCGCGACTGTTTAACTCTGGTGTATGAATCCGTTGATAACTTCCAATAATTCATCTTTCTCCGGCCGTGCCAGGCCGTGGCTGGCCTTGGTAGCGGGGCTGCTGCTTGTGAGTAGCTGCCAGGTAAGTCAGCCCATTGCCAGGCAGAATTTGCCCCCCGCGCCCGCCACTTTTGCCGGCGCTGGCTCCGATACGAGCAGCATTGCGGCCATTCCCTGGCACCAGTTTTTTGCTGATCCGCGCCTGGTGGGCCTGCTTGATACGGCTCTTCAAGCCAATCCCGACCTGCTCATTGCCCTGCAACGCGTGGAGGTAGCGCGGGCCAATGTGCGCATTGCGCGCGGAGCCCTGCTGCCCTTTGTGGATGCGGGCGGTTCCGTCAGCGTCGACCGCTTTCCGCCCAATGGAACTCGCGGCCCCAACACCACTAACGACGGCCGCGCCATTCCCACGCCCACCACCGATTATTTTCTGGGCCTTACCAGCTCATGGGAACTAGATATCTGGGGGCGGCTGCGCAGTCGGCGTAAGGCGGCTATTGCCCGGTTGCTGGCTACGGAACAAGGCCGCCGCCTGGTGCAGACTGCCCTGGTGGCCCAAGTTGCTAGTCTGTACTACGAACTGCTTGCCCTAGATACCCAGAATGTAGTAATTGGCAAAAACCTGCGCTTGCAGGAGCGAGCGCTCGAAATCGTAAAGCTGCAAAAGCTGGGCGGCCGGGCGACGGAGCTGGCCGTGCAACAATTCACTGCCCAATTGCTGCGCACGCAGAGCCTGAAAGCGGTGGTAAGCCAGAATATTATCCGGGCCGAAAACGAGATAAACCGGCTGCTGGGCCGCTACCCCCAGCCTATCCGGCGCGGGCGCCCCATCCGGGAGCAGGAACTGCCCGCCGTGGTAGTGGCCGGCCTGCCCGCCACCATGCTCCTGCGCCGCCCCGATGTGCAGCGCGCCGAGCTGGAACTGGTCGCCACCCGCGCCGACGTGTCCGCCGCCCGCGCCGCCTTTTTGCCCGCGCTCACGCTGTCGCCTTACGTGGGCCTGAATGCCTATAAATCTTCGCTGCTTTTTGCCACGCCCAGCTCGCTGGCGTTGGGGGCACTGGCAAATCTATCGGCCCCACTCCTGAACCGCAATTTCCTCAAAGCCACTCTTACTCAAGCCACCGCGCAGCAGCAAGCCGCCTATTACGGCTACCAACAGGCCGTGCAAAAAGGCTTTCAGGAGGTGACCACAAGCTTACGCGGGGTGGAAAACTACCGCTGCGTGTACGAGCTACAGGAGCAAGAAGTGGTTGCCCTCACGAAAGCCGTTGAAATTTCCAATGATTTGTACACGGCCAGCTACGCCACTTATCTGGAGGTAATTACTGCCCAGCGGAGCGCCCTGGAAGCCGAGCTGAACCTAGCCAATACGCGCCGCGAGCAATTTCTGCTGCTCATTGAACTATACCGAGCCCTTGGCGGCGGCTGGTCAGCCACTCCGGTAAGCGAGTAAGTATTGGGTTTACGATCAAGTTAGGAACTACCGTAGGATAACTTCTGAACCATCAAGAGGGACATAAGACCCCAAATCGGGCATGTCGTACGGCCATGGAGTAGTAAGGTGGGGGGCAAAATTCCGGGGCAGGGTGGGAGTAGTAGCGCCATAGAACTGCATTAAGGGCGCTTAGCAGGACATGCTAGGGGCAGGGGCTCCGCCGGATTAAATTCCGTTAGCAGGTAAGTACAGAACGGCACTCCCGCAGGGAACCGGCTTCTTTGCGGCAGACCTTTTTTTCGTCCTATGAAAGTTCTTCTGGCTCTGCTCTTTCTTGCGCTAACCGTTTTCTGGCTGCCTTTTCAGGCTGATATCCCTCCCAATAAGGCAGCGCTACCCAAAGACTATATCATCACGCAATTCGGGGCGGGCACTGATAGCACCCAGCTTAGCACCGAAGCCATTCAGCGCACCATCGATAAGGCCCATGCCCAGGGCGGGGGCACGGTGGTGATTCCTCGGGGGGTATTTCTGAGTGGGGCGCTGTTTTTCAAGCCCCGTACCCAGCTGCGCTTGCTGGCTGGCGCCAAGCTTAAGGGCTCCGATGACATTGCCCACTACCCCCTAATCCCCTCGCGCATGGAAGGCCAGAGCCTAGATTATTACGCGGCCCTCGTCAATGCCTACCAGGTCAACGGCTTCCGGATAACGGGCCCGGGCACCATCGACGGCAACGGACTGCGGTTTTGGAAAGCGTTCTGGGCCCACCGCGACTCCATGCAGAAAATCGGCAAGTCGTCTACCAACCTGGAGGTGCACCGGCCCCGCCTACTCTTTATCTGGGGCTGCGATAACGTGACTATCAAGGACGTGAAGCTGCGCAATGCCGGCTTCTGGACCACCCATCTGTATCAGTGCAACAACGTGCTGATCGAGGGCTGTGATATTCGCTCGCCGTTTCGGCCGGTGAAGGCCCCCAGCACTGATGCCGTGGATATCGACGTGTGCAAGAAAGTAACCATTCGCAATTGCTACATCTCCGTCAACGACGACGGCATCGTCATGAAGGGGGGCAAGGGCCCCAACGCTCATAAGCTCCCGGAGAATGGGCCCATCGAAGACGTGCTAATCGAGAACGTCACCTTCGGGGAAGTGCACGCGGCCGTCACCATGGGCAGCGAGTGCATCCACGCCAACCGCATTACCGTGCGCAATTGCCGGGTGGACAACGACCGGCCACTCTTGCTTTTCAAAATGCGCCCCGATACCTACCAGGTGTATGAGAACATCACCATTGACAACGTGACCGGCCGCTGCGGCACCATCGTCACGCTCTCGCCCTGGACGCAGTTTTTCAACATGGCGGGCAGCACCGAAAAGCCCTTCGGTATTATCCGCAACATCACCATCTCCAACGTTAAGGTGAAAACCAAGCAGTTTGCGGTTCTCAACGGCAACCTGAGTGACCAGGTGTCGAATATTACCTTCAAAAACGTGGAAGCCACGGCCGAGACAGCGGCCTTTCCCAACAAGTATCCGGACGTGAAATTCAAGAACGTTACCCTCAACGGGGTACCCTTGAAGGCCACACCAGGAGTACAGGAAGGTCCGGTGGTGAAACCTCTAAAGCCGGATTAAAGAGTCGTCAACCAAAGCGAATAACACCGTCGGCTTGGTGCGTAAGAGTTGGTGCTGGTTGGCTCCGCTGCCTCGCAGACGTTGTTGCCGTCCACTAAAGCAAAACCCGACGAGCTTCTGCCAGTCCTGATGTCGGGAAGCACGCAGATCAAGCGCTGCTAAAGATAAACCCGCACCAAATGCCGCATTGCGCGGGATTTGGTACGGGTTTATCTTTTGTTCGTCGCCCGTCCGGGGGTAGCGGGTTTCGTAGCCGAGAATCACTGACCAGGCCGACGGGTTATCCGACGAGCCTTGAAGCGTGTAGTACCCATTGCCCTGGGCATTCCCGATTGGTGGTCGGTCCGGGGCCACTGGCGAGGACCAATCCTCATTTTATCATCATAAGCGGAATTCTCGTCCCGCACGACAATGGTCTATTCACCCGGCGTCAATTCCGTGCTGGTCGCAAAGGCGAACGGCCAGTCCGCGGGCTTCACATCGTTGAAGACACTCGTTTTCGCGTTGGGAACTTCTATTGCCGCTGTGGGCTTCAACTGCAGGAACACGTCCGGCCCCATCTCCCTGCATCCCAGCCCATGCCGTCGAGGCGAGGAAGTTGGGCGTCTTAATCTGTATCCGCGCTGATGCCTCCAAGCCCCAAGAGTTTTGCCCCATAGCGGTGCTCTGCGCTGATCAGGGCATCACGTCTTGGCAGCCTCGGTTGAACACCGGTACGTTGAGGGCTAGCCCTACGGGCTAACTCGAACTAGAACTCAGGAGCCCGACACCTTTCCCACGGGTAACCTCGGCAAAAAATTAGTGGGGGTGGTCTTCGCTATCTTCCAAAAGCTTTCCGAAACACGCCCTATTTCCAAGAAGACCTTGAATTTTGCGTAACGTACCAACCACCTTGGTGAATGCTACCCTGGATTAGGTGCAATTATCTTCATCCTTCGGAAGCTCATAAACATAATAGGTCGCTCTACCGGTAGTTGAAGAATAGAGGTAAATATAATTTTAAAGTGATTGTACAGTTGTAGAGTCTTAAATACGAACTAGCAGTTTTATCTTTACACCCGGAGATGAGACCATTCCTTGCCTTTTTTCTGAGTTTGTTGATGCTCGTGGGTGGCTTGATGCCGCAGAACGACGTGGAAGAACTGGGCAAACTTCCGCAGCTGGTGCAGCATTTTCAGTACCATCGTTCGCCCCAGGGCGGAGGGCTCTCTTTCAGTCAATTTCTGAGCAAGCACTACGGAGGTTCCACCAACGCCGTGTTCAACTGTCCGCCCTCACCTGAGCACGACAAGCTTCCGTTGCGCGGCGCGCATCAGTGCCCCAACCTAGAGTATGTAGTGCCAGCGGCGCGCCAGCTGGCAGCGTTGTCATATCATGCCTGGCCCGCTTTGGCGTATCGACTCGCGGCGTCCCCACGCTACACGTTTGCCTTTCGCGCCGCGCTGTTAGAGCCTCCGCGCGCCTAAGCTGCGCGGCATCTAGGCCCACGGTTTTGCTGGTAAATGGTTGACTGCTATAAAGTAGCGAGCGGTCTTATATCTATTCCAGCCCCGGCCGAAAGTGTACTTTGTTGGTGGCAATTGCCGTCATATCCTGGCCCTCAGCGCTGGGGCTCCTACTTCATTTTGCTTTCGCGCCATTCTGCCGCCCTGGCAGCTAAGTCGTTTAGATTCCGCCTTTTAGGTGGAAGATCTAGGGGCTGCGGCGCTAAATTCTACTGTATGCTTTCTCGAATTATTGCGGCCAGCATCCGCAACAAGCTCTTCGTAGCCCTATTTGTGTTGGCCATTATGGCATGGGGAGGCTATTCGGCGGTTCACCTGCCGCTCGACGCCATTCCAGATATCACTAACAACCAGGTGCAGGTCATTACCCAATCGCCTGCTTTAGCGGCCCAGGAGGTAGAGCAGCTGCTGACCGTGCCCCTGGAGCTGCAGTTGCGCACCGTGCCGGGTGTGCAGGAAATTCGGTCTACTTCGCGCTTTGGCCTGTCGGTGATAACGGTGGTCTTCGACGATGATATCGACACCTACCGCACCCGCCAGCTAGTGGCGGAAAAGCTGAAGTCGGCCGAAAGCAGCTTGAGCCCGGACATAGGCCGGCCGGAAATGGCCCCCATCACCACGGGCTTAGGCGAAATCTACCAGTACGCCCTGCACGTGGCTCCGGGCTACGAGGACAAGTTCTCGCTAGCCGACTTGCGGGAGGTGCAGGATTGGATTATTAAGCGCCAGCTTTCCAGCGTGCCCGGCGTGGTGGAGGTGAGTTCCTTCGGGGGGTATGTGCGCCAGTACGAGGTGAGCGTGGTGCCCGACCGGCTGAACGCTGCGGGGGTTTCCCTCGCCGAACTGTTCGCTGCCTTGCAGGCCAACAACGCTAATACCGGAGGCTCTTACTTGGAGCGAGGTCCCAATGCCTACTTTATCCGGGGCGAAGGTCGAGTCAGCTCTTTGCAGGATGTGGGTAATATCGTCATTAAGCAAGCCGGCACCACACCCTTGTTGGTGCGTGACGTGGCCGACGTGCGCTTTGGCCACTCCGTCCGCTACGGAGCCATGACCCGCAACGGCAAGGGCGAAACGGCCGGCGGTATCGTACTGATGCTCAAGGGCGCCTCCTCCGAGGAAACCATTCGGGGCGTGAAGGCCCAAGTGGCGGCCATCCAGCAGACCCTGCCCAAAGGCCTGAGCATTGTGCCGTTTCTGGACCGCACCAAGCTCATTGACAAAGCCATCCGCACCGTAAGCACCAACTTAATTGAGGGCGGCGTCATTGTCATCCTGGTGCTGCTGCTCTTGCTGGGTAATCTGCGCGCGGGCCTGGTGGTGGCGTCCATGATTCCGTTGTGCATGCTTTTCGCCCTGGGCATGATGCGCACCTTCGGTGTTTCGGCCAACCTGATGAGCTTGGGCGCCCTGGATTTCGGCCTGATCGTGGACGGGGCCGTGATTATCGTGGAAGCCATGATTTTCCAGCTCGTGCATTACCGCGCCCAATCGGACGGCGAAACTATGGACGAGGTAGCCGAAACCGCCGCCACCCGCATGATGCGCTCGGCCTTGTTTGGGCAGCTTATCATTCTAATCGTGTACTTCCCCATCCTGGCTTTGACCGGCATTGAAGGCAAGATGTTTCGGCCCATGGCGCTTACCGTGAGCTTCGCCATTCTGGGGGCTATGCTGCTGTGTCTGACTTACGTGCCGGCGGTGGCCGCCTGGGCTCTGCGCAAAGACATCAAGGAAGAGGGCACCCTGGCCGACCGCCTCATGAAGGGCCTCTACCGCGGCTACTGGCCCCTGATTCACGGGGCACTACGCTTTCGCAAAGCGGTAGTAGGAGCGGCCCTGGGACTGCTGACCGGAGCGGTGGTGATTTTTATGAGTATGGGGGGCGAATTTGTGCCCCAGCTCGATGAGGGCGACTTCGCTGTGTACGTAGGTTTGCCTCCCGGCTCGTCGCTGGCTCAAACCATCGCTACGACCACCAAAGTGCAGAAAGTGCTGCTAAGCGAGTTTCCCGAAGTGGAGCAGGTGGTGGGCAAGGTGGGTACCTCCGAAATCCCCACTGACCCCATGTCGCTGGAGGATTCGGACCAGATTATTGTGCTCAAAGATCAAAGTGAGTGGACCTCGGCCGGGTCGCGGGAAGAGCTGGCGGGCAAAATGCAGGAAGCCTTGGCCGATATTCCCAGCATCTCGCTAGAGTTTCAGCAACCTATTCAGATGCGTTTTAACGAGCTGATTTCCGGGGTGAAGTCCGACATCAGCATTAAGATTTACGGCGATGATTTAAGCGTGCTCTACGAGAAAGCCAACCAGGCTGCAGCCCTGATTCGCCCCTTGGCTGGCGTGGGCGACTTGAAGGTGGAGCAAATTGCCGCCCTGCCGCAGATGCGGGTTACCTACGACCGTCAGAAGCTGGCTCGCTACGGCCTGAACGTGGCTGACCTGAACACGCTGCTGCGCGCTTCCTTTGCGGGCGACGTGGCCGGCCAGGTGTACGAGGGCGAGCGGCGCTACGACCTGGTGGTACGCCTGGACTCAGCTCACCGTCGCAGCCTGGGCGACCTGACAAACCTGTACGTCGACTTGCCTGGGGGGCAAAAAGTGCCGCTGGGCGAGGTAGCCACCGTGGCCTTCCGTAACGCGCCCCCGCAGGTCTCGCGCGACAACGCCCGCCGGCGCATCAACATCGGCGTGAACGTGCGCAACCGCGATGTGGAAAGCCTCGTGACCGAGATTCAGCAGCGACTTTCCACCCAACTGCCGCTGCCCGTGGGCTACAGCCTGGCCTATGGGGGGCAATTTGAAAACCTGCAGCAGGCGAAGTCTCGCCTGCAGATTGCGGTGCCCGTGGCTCTGGGTTTGATTTTCCTGCTGCTTTACCTCTCGTTTCGCTCGGTAAAGCAGGCAGCCCTCATTTTTACCGGTATTCCCTTGGCCGCCATAGGAGGCATCCTGGCGTTGTGGCTGCGCGGCATGCCCTTTAGCATTTCGGCCGGGGTGGGTTTTATTGCCCTGTTTGGCGTGGCCGTGCTCAACGGCATCGTGCTGCTGGCCAGCGTCAACGAGTTTGCCCAGGCCGGGGTGCGGGGCGTGCGCCAGCGGGTGCTGAAAGCTACGGCCGAGCGATTCCGTCCGGTGCTGCTGACCGCTGCCGTGGCTTCGCTGGGCTTTTTGCCCATGGCCCTGTCTTCATCGGCGGGCGCGGAAGTGCAGAAACCCTTAGCCACCGTGGTCATTGGGGGACTTATTTCGGCCACGCTCCTGACTTTGATTCTGCTGCCGGTGCTCTACACTCTGGTTACCAAAGATGGTGAGCCGAGCCCCACGGATGATACCGCCGAGCCTGCTGATACGCCCCAACTAGCGACTAGTGCCTATAGCTGGATTGGGGTGCTGCTGGCTTTGGGGCTGAGTCTGCTGGCACCGGCCTTCTCGGCTCGCGCCCAGACGCCTGAAGCCGGGGCAACTCAGCTGCCATTAGGCCCGTCGCTCAGTTTGCCGCAGGCTTTGCAACTAGGCTTGCAGCAAAGCTTGCTGGTACAATCGGCGGCGCTGGAAGTGGAGCAGCAGCGCGCCCTGACCCGCACTGGCTACGACATTCCACGCACCGTGGTTGACTACCAGCGCGGCCAGATTTCGGGTGGACTGATTGACCAGAGTATCAACGTTATCCAGCAAACCTCCCTGCCCATGCTCTACGCGGCCCAGCGCAAGCTACTGCAAAGCCAGGCCCTGACAGCCGAGCAACGCGGCCACCTGCAACGCCGGCAGGTAACCCAGGACATTCGAGGCGCCTACTACCAGCTGCTGACCAACTACCACCGCGCCGCGCTGCTTCGTCGGCAGGATAGCCTGTATCGCCGGGCGGCGCGGGCGGCGGCGGTGCGCTACCGCACGGGCGAAACCAACCGCCTGGAGCAGGTGTCGGCCGCGGCACGCGCTCAGGAGCTCCAGAACCGCCTGGCCACCCTGCACACCCAGTTGCAAGTGCAACGCCGCCAGCTGGGAGTCCTGCTGAACACTGGTGGCCTACCGGTGAGCATCGACACCACCACCCAGTTGATCGCGCCCCTGCTGCCCGCCGATACTGCGGGCCTTTCTGCCGATACCAGCCCATTGTTAGGCTTGCTGCAACAGGAAGTAGCCGCCAGCCAGCAGCAAACGAAGGTGGAGCAACTGCGCCGCCTGCCCGACCTGCGGGCGGGCTACTTCAACCAAAGTATCAACCGAGAAAAAGGCTTTCAGGTAGCGCAGGTGGGGGTTTCTCTACCGCTGCTGGGTGGGGTGCAGAAGCACCGCGTGGCGGCCGCCCGCATCGGGGAGCAGGTAGCCAGCACCCAACTGACCTACGCTTCTGCCCAGCTGGCGGGGCAATTGGCTGGCCTGCGCGAGCAGTTGGCCCGCGCCCGGGCCTCGCTCACTTACTACGAGCAAACCGCGCTGCCCCAGGCCCGCCTGATTCTGAGCACCGCCGAGAAAAGCTGGCGAGCCGGTGACATCGACTACGTGACCTACGTGGTGAACACTGAGCCCGCTTGGCAAATCCAGGTGGCCTACCTCGATCAGGCCGATCAATACAATGAATTCGTTATCGCGCTGCAGGCGCTTGCCGGGACCGACGCACCCTAGTGCCAGCTCCCATATTTAGCTGTCTTCCCATGACTATTTTCTTTTCTTCCAAGCTGGCTTTGCCCCCCATTGCGCGACAGTTGACTGCCAACTCACTAACCATCCGTGGTTTCATCTATGCGGCTGGCCTGCTGCTGACGGTCACTAGCCTGTCTGCCTGCCAGTCTAAGGGCGAATCCACCGGGCAGCGGGCTGAGGAGCCCGCTGCCACTGCCCCAACCTCAGACCTGCCCCCCCAGGCGCTTCGCATTAGTCCGGCCCAGGCCGCGGCGGCGGGGATTACGCTGGGGGGCTTTTCGCACCAGAATATGACCTCTGAAGTGGTAGCCAATGGTGTGCTCGACGTGCCGCCCCAGAATCATGTGTCCATTAGCGCCGTGATGGGCGGCTACGTGCAGCAGGTGAAGGTGCTGCCGGGACAGTATGTAAAAAAAGGCGCCGTGGTGGCCGTGCTGCGCCACCCTGACTACCTCAAGCTGCAGCAGGAGTATTTGCAAGCCCGCGCCCGCCTCCGGTTTCTGGGGCAGGAGCTGGAGCGTCAGCAGGAGCTCGACGCCGAGGATGTAGGCTCCAAGCGGCGCCTGCAGCAGGCCCAGTCCGAGCAGCAAACCGAGTTGGCCACCGAACGCTCCCTGGCCGGACAACTGCGCCTGCTCGGGTTGGTGCCGGAGCGGTTGCGGGCGGCCTCGCTTTCGCCCAGCGTGTCGCTGACGACTCCCATTGGCGGCTACGTGAAGGTGGTCAGCATCAACCCCGGCCAATTCGTGAACCCCCAAGACGTGCTGGTGGAGGTCGTGGACCGTTCCGGCCTGCACCTGGAGCTGAAAGTGTTTGAAAAGGATATTGCCCAGGTGCGCAAAGGCCAACGGGTGCTGTTCACCATTCCCAACAGCCGCTTGGAGCAAACCTTGGAAGCGCGCGTGTTCCTGGTCGGGCAGGCCTTCGACGACGAGGCGCGAACGGTGAGCGTGCACGCTCACCTGGAGCCAACATCGGCTACCTTGCTGCCGGGGCAGTACGTGGCCGCGCGCATCCAGACCGAGGGCGCCCGGCAGCAGACACTGCCCGAGGAAGCCGTGATTCAAGCGGAGGAGCTGAGCTACATCTTCGCCCGCGAGGGCACGGCCAGCACCGGCTATCACTTTCGGCGCTACCAAGTAAAAGCCGGCCCTCCCCAACATGGCGACGTGACGATTACCCCCTTGGAGCCGCTGCCCGACACTACGCAACTGGTGCGCCGGGGGGCTTATTTCCTGCAGGCAGAGTTTACTAAAGGGCAGCAGGAGTAGGGGCGTGACGGCGTGGACTCATCTTAGCGGTCAGAAGCGCTAAAAAACAGCCCTCATGTAGGGCGGTTCGTGGGGAGCAGGGAACCGCCCCGTCCCTTGGAGAAGGTAAGCTAAATCTTTCGCGCCGGCCTGCTGAGTGTTAACAGAGATTAGAGCACGGGTACCCTTCCCGACCAGAAAAGCCGCATTGGCGCGTTAAAGCAGTACTGGACACGTACTCAGACCGTTACTGAAAGGCCAAATCACACTGCACTCCATCCCCCATCGAGTGGCATAGCAATACCGGTGATCGTCGCCGCCTGCTCGGACGCTAAAAACAGGGCCGTCTGAGCAATAAGCTCCACGGGGATGAAATCCTTGATAGCCTGCTTCTCCAACATTACCTTCGCAATTACGTCCCGTTCGGATAGCTGGTGAACTTTGGCCTGGTCAGCAATCTGCTTTTCTACCAGGGGGTACGGACGTAGCCCGGGCAAATCGCATTGGCCGTGATGCCCAGCGGCGCGCCTTCCAGGGCAATGGTTTTTGTAAAGCCTACAATCCCGTGCTTAGCGGCCACGTAGGCACTTTTGTAAGGGGAAGCGAACAAGCCGTGCGCCGAGGCGATGTTGATAATGCGCCCAAAATGATTCTACTGCATCGTCGGTCATACCGCTTTCGTGAGATGAAAGGCCGCAGTCAGGTTGATGGCCAGAATAGTGTCCCACTTCGCTTCCGGAAATGTTTCAACGGCTGCCACGTGTTGGATACCTGCGTTATGGATGGCGGCCTCTATACTACCAAAAACACCAAGCACCTCGGTTACCATCACGCGAATCGCAGCTGGCTCCATCCTGTTAGCGGGCGAAAACTGGTGATTGACGCCGTACTAGCTGGCCACCCACCTGATGGGCAATCGCCGCACCATCTGACTCCAGGCCATTAAACACTAGATTGTAGCCCTGGGCGGCAAAGGCTTGGGCACTGCCTAACCCGATGCCGCTGGTGCTATCGGTGATTAAAGCCGTTTTAGTTATAGGACACAGAAGAATTAAGCGACGAACTCGGTGATAGCTCGCACGATTTCCCGGGCTCTTTGCCCATACAGCATGGTTTGATGGTTGTCCCACACTTCCCGGTACTGGTCCTGAGCCAGCAGGCCGACCGTTTCTTGAGCAAATTCCCGGGGGAGCAGGGGCGCGTCGAGGGCGTAATTCTGGGTGCCATTGAGAAGCAAAGCGGTTTGTTGAACAGCTTGGATATACTCGGCTCAGGGCTCGGTGTACACGCCTTGATTCAGACATTCAGCAATATTCTCGGACAGGGAGCGCGGCGTCACGGAGCCGTTGGGGTTTGTTTGTACATCTGCCAGAAAGTAGCCTTCCATGCTCTCATCCCAGATGGTCAGTTAGGGCGCCTGCCGGGCCTGGGCTAGGTAGGCAGCAAAGCTGGGGGCGTTTTGCCCAGGCGGCTCATGGTGGGCACAAGCATCTCGCAGGTCTGCGGATGCAGGCGAGCCGCGGCATCCAGCAATACCAGTTTTGCGATGCGCTGAGGATGTTGGTAGGCCAGGTAAAGGCTCAGCAACGCGCCAAACGAATGGCCCACCAGCTCTGCTTGCGATAAAGCCAGCGCATCGAGCAGACCCAGGATATCCTGCGCGTGCTCGTGCATGGTGTAGCCCGAGGCCGGTTTGTCGCTCAGCCCCCGCAAATCCACGGAAATCACCTGGCGCACCTCACTCAGCCGCTTGGATGAGGCCATCAAACGCATGGGCATTGCCCGTAAGCCCGTGCAACAGCACGAGTGGCGGCTCCGGGCCGGCATGATCGAGGTAATGCAGGCGAATTCCGTTGGTTTGCAGAAAGTGGGAAGTCATAGAAAAGGTGGGGACAAAAATTGCGGTTATAAGGCACTAACCTCCCTTTTTGGGGACGTTTTTGAGGGTAAGTAGAGGCTATCTGGGGGTGAGGAAGCGGGCAATAATAGGCGTTGCCAACACGCTTGCCAAAAGAAGATTGGACTCTAGAAACTGCTTTTGAGAAAAGTCAAGGTCGTATTTAAATTAATTAATTCATTGATAGTCATTGCATTAATGAATGGCTATAAGCTTTGCCTACCTTAAGTCCACCCCAGGTTTATTTGCTGCCTTCTACCGGGCCTACAAGAGCTGGGTACTTTCGGGGTGACCATCAATGCCACCATGCCCAGACTTCAGGATAAAGTCGTCCGGAGCCGTTCGTTCGCGGAGCAGTGGTTTGGTACGACGCCAACGGCGGGCGTGGCCCTGAAGCGCGGGGCGCTATTTCGTGATGACTCTCGTCGCATAAACGGCGAAGTGCAGTACAACAACAATTTCGGTGGCTTCGATGTGGTGATAGGAACGCAGTACCAGCGCGATATGGCCAATAGCAACAACACCTACCTGTTCGATCGGGAATGCGACATCATTATCAACCAAGTGGGGGTGTACACCCAGATCGAAAAAGAGCTGCCGGCTAACTTCAAGGTGATTGCCGCGGCCTCGCGCCGACCAGCACGACCGCTACGGCTTCAACTTTATTCCAAAAGCGGGCCTGGTTTGGACCAAAAATGACCACTCGGCCCGCCTGACCTACGGACGCGGCATCGCGGCCCCTACGATTCTGAACCTTGACGGCTATTTGTTTGGTGGACTTCTGATTGGCAATGCCGAAGGCTACACACTCAGCGATGGCACCGTCATCGACGCACTGCAAGTGGAAACCATTAACTCCGTCGAAATCGGCTACAAAGCTAAGCTGACGCCGAAGTTTTTCTTCGATGGCAACGCCTACTACAACCGGTCGAAAAACTTCCTCAGCCCCGCCATCAACATCGCTACGCAAGGGCGCCGGGTGGTGCAGCGCGGCGACACGCCCATGTCTGAGGTGGTGCCGGGCACGCCTGAAACCGGCGCCGCTACTCTCCTGACTTACGTGAACTATGGTGAGGTAGACACCTACGGCGCCGACTTAGGCCTAAACTACACCTTAACCAACGCTCTGGGCCTGGTGCTAAACTACTCCTGGTTTGGCTACGAATTGGATGAGAGTGACTTAGGCAATGACGGCAACAAAGACGGCAAGGTGCAGCAAGAGATTGACCTGCCCATCAACACGCCTGCTCACAAAGCCAGCCTAGGCATCAACTATAGCCAGAAGAAGCTATTTGGCTCCGTGTTCACCCGTTGGGTTCAAGCCTACGACTTTTTCTCTGGCATCAACGTGGCCGCCGAAGCCAACCCCGACCTGAACCTGCGCGAGAACGCCCGCTTTGGTCGCACCTGGAACTACGGGCCGCTGGGGGGCTTTGTGAACGTGGATGTGAGTGCCGGCTACCGCTTCAACAACTACTTTACAGCCTCGGCCCAGGTCAGCAACTTATTTGATTCGGAAGTGCGCGAGTTCGTCGCGTCACCCTTCATTGGTCGCCTGTATTCCGTGGAGCTAAAAGTGAATCTGCCTGCCATCGGAGGCAACTAAGCTCCCGCTACTTTACCCCACACACGACGCGCCCCGGAGTAGCTACTCCGGGGCGCGATGTGTGTTGAGCCAGCTGCTTTAGGGCTTACTTTTCCTTGTCGGCAACCTGGCTCCGGGCGCGGTGCTCTATGTTTTCCGGCTGGCATTCGTGGGTGAAGCTGGCTCCCAATGCGCTTTGGAAATCGTCAAAAAAAGCCCCCCAGCGTGGGAATCAGGCCACAATAGACTAGCAACGGAGCTTGCTTACTCCGGCGTCGGTTGCCACGGTGTGGAGCCGGCAAAAATCCGGGCCAGGGTATAGCGCCGGGCTTCGCGGGCGCGTAGCTGCCGAGCCCACGGCACGCGTCCGGCAGCGGTAGCGCCTGGCCCTGTAGACTGGTACTCGGCGTAGAAGGCCGTCTGCTCGTTTTTCGGGTCGCGCCAGTTGTCCCAGCCGGCAGCAGTTATGTGGGCGCCTAATTCTGAGTTCAGAAACACGGTGCGCGCGTGCGGCCGCCAGGGCCGGCCCAGGTACACCTTCTGCGCTTCGGGCGCCGCCGTGAGACGGCAGTGCCGGAACACCAGTCCGTAGGCTTGGCGCGGCGTAGTGGAAGCGGCCGTGATGTAAGAGTTGCTTTTGCTGTGAATTACGCAATGGTCAAACACGGCCGTACTGGCGCCAAAAATGAAGTCGGTGGTGCCTTCGATGTAGCAATCCTGGTAGTACTGGCGGCTGTTTTCCACGGCTAGAAACAGCGTGTCCTGATGGCCCAGCATGCGGCAGTGGCGGAACACGGCCCGGTCGCCTTCCACGTGCAGGGCCACAGCCTGCCCGACCCGGCCGGCCGAGTTTTCGAAGGTGATGTTCTCGGCCCAAAAGTCGTTGCCCTGGACGCGAACCGTATGGGACGTGTAGGTGGTATGCCTGGCCGCGTCGCCCGAGTAATCGCCGTAGGTGATAATGACTCCGTCGCGGCTTTCGCCCAGCAGGGTGATGTTCGTTTTCTGAGAGGGTATGACCAGCTTTTCGCGGTAGGTGCCGTTTTTGATGAAGATGGTGGCCCGCACCTGCATGAAGTCGCGCACGGCCATCACCGCTTCCTGAATGGTGCGGTAGTCGCCCGAGCCGTCCGGCGCCACGGTCAGGCGCACAGGCTGCGAAAAGGAGGGAGGCGCGGCGATTTTGGGTGGGGCCACCGGTGGGGCGTTCTGGGCAAACGCGGTTGGTGCACCCAGTAGCAGGCTGCTACCGAACAGCGCGAGAAACAGCCGCAGGCGGCAGGCAGGAGAAAAAAGCGTCGGCACGAACAAGTACAGATTAAGATAAAGCCCCCCGCGCAAGCAGCAGTGGCCCCGTTGCGATGAATTTGCCCCCAGAGGCAGGTTAGCGCCGAGGCGGAAAAACTTTGGTCAGAAACGCGGCCGTATAGGTCAGGGTTGGCTCAAACCAGGGATGAAATAAAGGAAACGTATGAGGTGCCTCGGCAAAGGTGTGCGTCTCGTGGTAGATACCGAAGGCGTCCAGTTTCTTGGTCATGTCGTCGCGGCCCGCGTGCATGCGGTCCACGGAGCTGTTCAGAAACAGGATAGGGGGCGTTTGGGCCGAAACGTGGTTTAGAGCGCCGGCCTGGTGCCACAGGGCCGGATTTTCCGTCTTGGATGCGCCAAACCAGCGTGTGGCGGCAGACAGCCCTTTACTGTCATCGCCTTCTCCCGATTCGGGGTGGATGAAGGCCAGCGTTCCGTCCACGTCAATAATTGCCTGCACGCGGCTGGAGCGGCTCGTCTGACAGGCTTTTCCCTCCAGCTGCGGATTGTCGTTGGTGGTGCCTAGTAACGCTGCCAACTGCCCACCCGCCGAAAAGCCCCACACGGCTATCCGGGTGGTGTCGATGGGGTAGATGCCCGCCTGGGCCCGCAGCCAGCGCACGGCGGCCTTCAGGTCGGTTACGGCGGCCGGGTATCGGGCTTCGGGCGACAGGCGGTAGTCTGCCGTAACCGTCACGTAGCCCCGGGCGGCGAGCTGCTGGGCCATCGGCACGTGATGGGAGCGGTCGCCTGAGCTCCAGCCCCCGCCATGAATCAGCAGCACGGCCGGGTAGCCTGCGGGGCGCTTTGCCTTCGGGTAAAATATATCGAGCTGCAAGGCCCGCCCGCCCACGGTGCAGTAGGTCAGGTTTTGCCGAGCCTGTATGGTAGCGGGAACGGCAGGCCGCGCCAGCGTGACGGTCGGATGCGTTTTGCGGGCTTTGCGCAGGGCGCTGGCCACTGTAAAGGACGTGTCGCGCGGGGCTGGCTGGGCCTGGGCAGCTAGCGGCCATGTTCCTAAAAGCATTAAGACAACAGCGACAACTAAGCGCCGAAGGAACCAGGGAAGATGAAAATGCATCATCGGTGGGCAGTCAAAAAGGAACCTGCGGCCAATATAAGCCCTCGGGGCTTGCATCAAGCTATGATTCCCGCGGCAGTTGCTCCATTGGTTATTCGGCCATCTTCCATTTCGATGATACGGTGCGTCTGGGCCGCGAACTCCTGGTCGTGGGTGACGATGAGCAGAGCCTGGTGGTAGGTTTCGGCCAGCTCCTTGAAAATAGCAAAGACTATCTCACTGTTCTTCTTGTCGAGGTTGCCCGTAGGCTCGTCGCCCATAATGATAAGCGGGTCGTTGATGAGGGCGCGGGCAATGGCTACGCGCTGTTTTTGCCCCCCAGAGAGCTGGTAGGGCTTCTTGAGCGCTTCCCCTTCAATCCCCAGAATTTTCAGCTTCTCGTAGGCCCGGCTTTCGATTTCCGCCCCCGAATACTTGCCCAGCTTTTCTCCCGGCAGCATCACGTTGCGCAGCACCGTGAACTCGTTGAGCAGGTAATGGAACTGGAAGACAAAGCCGATTTTCTCGTTCCGCACCCGGGCCAGTTCGGCTTCCTTTTTCGCGCCCATTTCCACGTTGTCAATCAGGAGCGTGCCCTCGTAGGTCGTGTCCATGGTGGACAGGATGTAGAGCAATGTGGACTTGCCGCAGCCCGATTTGCCCACCACGCTGGCGAACTCGCCGCGGGCCAGTGAAAAGGAAATTTCGCGCAGCACCTGTACCCGCACGGGGTCGTTGAAATACTTGGTGATGAGGCGGGCTTCCAGGGCAGGACTGTCCATCTTATTTGCCGCGAATGATGACGACGGGGTCGATCTGACTGGCCTTACGGGCTGGAAAAAAACCCGCCAGATACGTGGTAATAAGGGAAAAAGCGGCCGCGATGCCGTAGAAAACCGGGTTGAACACCACGGGATAGGTCTTGACCGTGGGCAGGGAGGGCGGAGTGAAGGGCAGCTGGGAAATCAGCGCCGACAGTCCCAGCCCGCAGACCAAGCCCAGAGCTCCGCCAAACAGCCCAATGGACAGAGCCACCATCACAAACAGCCGCCGCACGTCGCGGCCCGAAAACCCGACGGCCTTGAGAATAGCAATGGTGTCCATTTTCTCATAAATCATCATGTTGAGGATGTTATAAATCCCAAACCCGGCCACCGTCAGCAGCGTGATGCCCACGGCATACGAAATCAGGGTGCGGATAAACGTGCCGGTCTCAAAATCTGAATTAGCCGTCTGAATGTCCAGGGCTTGCACCTCGTACAGGGCCGCGTACTCTTTCGCCAAGCGGGGGGCCAGCGTCATGTCGTGAAGCTTCACCTGAAGGTCGGTGACATAGTTATTGGATTCGCCCAGCAGCTTTTGGGCCGTGGCCAGCGACGTGTAGCTCTGCACTTTGTCAATTTCCAGCAGCCCCGACTGGAACAGCCCGACTACCTTGAGCGGCACATGGTCGCCCTTGGGCGTGGTAATCTGAATTACGTCGCCCAGCGTCACCAGCATCAGGTCGGCCGCCCCCTTACCGAGTATAATGCTGTTGGTCACGGTGTTCAGGCTCCGATAATTGCCCCCCACCACGTAGTCGCTGAACGCAAACAAGGCATTTTCCTGCTCTGCCTCAATGCCGCTGATAGTGCCGTTGAGCGTGACCGTTCCTACGTTGTAAAACACCTGCGCCTGAGTTTTGGGGGCTACGCCCCGCACCCGCGGATCGCGGCGCAGAGCGGCCAGGATGGCGCTGCTGTTGTGAATGCGGGGCAGCTCGTTGCGAGGCTTGATGGAGCGGATAAAATTGTGCTGGCGCTGCCCACGGGTGTAACGATCCACGGGCTGCTCGGCGGCAGGCTGCAGTTCGTTGTAGAGGCGAACGTGGGGCGTACGGTTGAGCACCAGCCCATCCAGCAGTTGGTTGAGGCCCGACATAAAGCTGAGCAGGGTGATGAACATGGTGATGCTGAACGTGACGCCGATGGCCGCCACCAGCGTCTGCTTGCCGCGGGCCTGCAGCAGCGCTGCTGCCACGCTATAGAGTAAGGGCATTTTCATGAGCCGGGGGCTTGCAGTTCGTCGTCGGGGGTGAGGCCCGCTACTACTTCCACCATCTGGTAGTCGCGCAGGCCAATCTTTATCCGCACGGCCTGCCCATCGCTTTTCAGCACCGTGGAGTCATTGACCAGCAGGCGGCGCGGAATAAGCAGCGCCCGCGCCTTGGTTTGCAGTACAATATTGGCTTCCACGCTGACGAACGGATACAGCACGGGGGGCTGTTTCGTGAAGTCCGCTTCCACCAGAAAGGTCCGGCTGCTCGTGTTCATCATGGGCGAAACCGTGGTTACCCGGGCGGTAAACACCTGGCCCGGATAGGCGTCCAGGGTTACCAATACTTTCTGGCCAGGCTTGATTTTGACAATATCGGATTCGTCGACTTGCAATTCCAGCACAAATTGCTGGGCATCACCCAACAGGGCCAGCGGCGTCTGCGGGGTAATGGCCTCGCCCGGCTCCTGATACAGCTTATACACCACGCCATTGATCTTGCTGCGCAGGATAAAGTCGCCGGCCTGCTGCTGGGCTATCTGCAGGTTCTTGCGGGTTTGGGCGGCGGCAAAGGCCAGTTCTTTTTTCAGATTCTGGTAGCGCAGCAGCGCCGACTCATACGCCGTTTTCGACTGCTCATACGCCAGCTCCCGCTGCTCGAGGGTCTGGCGGGTGCCAATGGCTTGCTGCCAGAGCCGGCGCTGCCGGGTAAGCTGGAGCAAGTCGTTTTGCATGGTGCGGCGCTGCAGGGCAATTTGGGCCTGAGCTTCCCGCAATTGGCTTTGGTTGGCCCTTATATCGGCGTTTCGGGCTGCCAGGGCCGCATTTTCCTGGTTTAGCTGCGATACTTCGCTGGCAATTGCCAGTAGCGGAGTGCCCACCTTCACTGAGTCGCCTTCCCGCACCTGCACTTCCCGGATGATGCCGCCGACCTTGGCAAACGCCTGATACTGCTGCCCGCTTTTGACGGTGCCGGCCGCGTACACCGACTCAGAAATGGAGGACATTATCGGTTTTATGCGCTCCGTTTTCGGCTGGCAGCTAAGCAGCCCGAGCATGATTAGCAGTGACCAATACATTTCCCTCCATATCCTTCTCCCTGACAAGCCCTGGCCTGCCCTCTGGCGCGGGGCTTTTGAGCAAGACGGCGACAATGGGTGGATGTTCATGGGCACGCAAGAAACAACGTCGGCACTGGTGGCATTGGGTGTGGTGCTAGCCACTCCCCAGCGTCGGGTAACTGCCTCAACAAGTCAGTAGGGATACCCTGTGAATATAAGGCGGCAGCCCCAATTTCTATCGGAGCCGCTTGGTAAGATATGAGCCTGATCAATTGATGTGGTGATTCATGTTACCAGCAGGGCTGGCTTAGCTTCTCGCTGTCATACTAGCCGGAACTTGGACCGGCAGATACAAGGGTATTGTAACTGGTAAAAAAGCCCCCCAGGGGTGTTATAAGCAACCAGCGCACCGCCGAATCTGTCACTGCCTTGTTAGCGAAGCGGCGAGCCGACTCATTGTGTTGGTGGTGAGTTAGGTCCGGCATCACTATTCGGACATTGCCTTGCACAAACCTGGCGGGCAGTGCGTAGCTTTACTAAAACCAGTTGACAGTACTTTTTTTAGTTTAAACTGGCCATTTAATTAGGCTCCGTTCCTGCTGGGCGGTGAGTTATAATTATCTTTCTGAGTACCTGCTGACCAGTCCGCCCACTTTCCTGCTTCACTATGCCCGCAGCGCTAGCGCATTCTGCCCTTTTTATTAAAATTCCTTCCCGACCGATGGCCGCGTCCAGCCTAGTGATGAGTTGGCTGCTGACGCTCCTGCTCTTGCTGCTGAGCGGCGCAGCTACCACGGCTCTCGCACAGGCGACGCCGCCCCCGGAGTGCAGCGAGGATGAGAAGTTTATCAATACCTGGTACTTCGGCCAGCGGGCAGGCCTGGACTTCAACGAAGCTAGGGACACTATTCCGCCCAAAGTGCTGACTGATGGCCGCATGGTGGCACCCGCCGGCTCCGGGGTAATGTCGGATGGCAATGGCAGCCTGCTCTTCTACAGCAACGGCGACACCGTCTGGAGCCGCGACCACAACATCATGCTCAACGGCACTGGCATAGGGGGCAATCGTCTCGCCACCGACGGCCCCCTGGCTATCAAGCGGCCGGGTATAGTTCTTCCGGGCGCGCCAAGGCGCTACCTTATCTTCACCCAAGACGCCATGGGTGGCCCCAAGGGCCTGAGCTACTCGGAAATTGTAATTCCCCCTGCCGGGACTGCAGGACAAGGCGAGGTAGTGGCTGCCACCAAAAACACGCTCCTCACCCGCGGTACAGCCGAAAAGATGACGGGTGTGTTCCACAAAAACGGCTGTGACATCTGGATAATCGTGCACGGCTGGGGCGAGGCAACCTCCGGCACCGAGAACCGCGGCGACTCCTTTCTGGCTTACCGCGTGACGCCGGCCGGCGTGCAGAGCCCGCCCGTTATTTCGACCGTGGGGGCCCGGCACGCGCCGAGCGTTTCGCCTCAGGGCTACCGCGGCCAGATGAAAGTGTCGCCCGATGGCGAGCAGCTGGCTGTGGCCCGCTTCAGCGAAACGTTGGGCGACGCGAGCAGCACCGTGGAGCTGTTTGCCTTCGACGCCGAGACGGGCATAGTTAGCAACCCGCAGATCGTCGACCAAGGGGCCGGTCGCTATTACGGCGTGGAGTTTTCGCCCAGCCGCAACTACCTCTACGCCACAGTGCAGAGTCCGCCCCAGCTGCTGCAATTTGATCTGAGTGCCACCAACATAACAGCTAGCAAGCAGGTTATTCCGCTCAATCAAAATCCCCCAGTTAATCTGGGCTCCATGCAGGCCGCCCCGGACGACAAGATTTACGTGGCCCGCGAAAACGCGCCCGGCCTGGGCTTTATCACCTACCCCGATTCCCTGGGCGCGAAGGCCGCCTACGCCGACGACAGCTTGGCGCTGGGCGGGCGGCGCAGCGGGCTGGGCTTGCCTAATTTCAACCAAAGCTCGTTGCTGCGCGTCGGCATTGGGGCCCAAATCACGGCTTGTCGGGAAATCTCCTTTCAAGCCAGCTTCGCCGTTCAAACCCCCGATCTGGTGTATGCCTGGACTTTCGGCGACGGCACCACTTCCAGTCTAAAAGACCCCGTTCACACCTATGCTACGCCCGGCGACTACACCATTACGCTGCGCATCACCAACGACTGCTTTTGCCGCGAAACCCGGGGCATTATTCGGGTACCGGCCCTGCCGACGCCGGGGAGCATTGGCGCCCCCCAAACGGTGTGCGCGGGAACCGCGCCGGCCCTGCTGACCAGCACGGTAAACGGGGCGAGCGACGCTGGCCTGCCCTTGGTATACCAGTGGGAATCGTCTACGGATAACGCCACCTTCAGCCCCATCCCCGGAGCGACTGGGCCCAGCTTCCAGCCATCCGCCTCGCTACCGGTCGGCACTACCTATTTCCGGCGGCGCGCTCAACTGCTTCTGCCTAGCGGATCCGGTCCTTACTGTACGCCCACCTTTACGGCTTCGGTCGCCATCACCGTAACCCCAGCGTTGACCGCCGGCTCCATCGGGTCCGATCAAGCCGTGTGCGCCGGCAGCGCGGCAGCGCCCCTGACCAGCACGGCCCCGGCCACGGGCGGCACCGGCACGTTTACCTATCAGTGGGAAGTGTCGGCGGACAACGTCACATGGGGGACAATTCCTGGCGCCACCAGCGAAACCTTCGCGCCCGGGCAGCAGACGGCCACTACCTTCTACCGTCGCCAGGTGCGCTCCGGGGCCTGCATCCCCCCGCCCTCCAACGTGGTGAGACTGACTGTAGTGCCGCCCCTGACGGCGGGCCGCATCGGCGCCGATCAGACTCTATGCGCGGGCGCACCGGCTGCTCCCCTCACCAGCGAGACCCCAGGCACTGGGGGTACCGGCGCCGTCACCTACCAGTGGCAGTCCTCGCTGGACAACACCACTTGGACCGACATCGGGGGCGCCACCGGACCTACGTATGCGCCGGGCTCCCTTCCCGCTACCACCTACTTTCGGCGGCAGGCGGGCTCGGGCAGCGCCTGCGCCCCGGCCTTGTCGAATGTCATCACCATCACCGTCGCCCCGGCTCTGACGGCGGGCAGCATCGCCGCTGAACAAACCGTGTGCGCCGGCGCCCCCGTTGCGTCACTCACCAGCACGGCCCCGGCCACGGGTGGAACGGGCACGTTTGCTTATCAATGGGAATCATCTGGGAATAACGCCGGTTGGGAGCCGATTGTCGGTGCTACGGGCGAGACCTTTGCACCCGGTCCACTCACGGTTACTACCTACTATCGGCGCCGGGTCACGTCGGGGGCCTGCGGGTCTGTGTTTACGCCCTCCATCGCCGTTACGGTGTTGCCGAACCTGACGGCTGGTAGCATTGCCGCTAACCAAACCATCTGCGCTGGCGCGACCCCGGCTCCCCTCACCAGTACCAGCGAGGCCGGCGGCGCGGGTAATATCGTCTACCAGTGGCAATCATCCGCGGATAATTCGACGTGGACGCCTTTGGGCGGTGCTACAGCCTCGACCTATACACCGGGCCAACTCACGGCTACTACTTACTTTCGGCGCCAAGCCACTGCCAGCCCTGCCTGCGCTCCGGTCTTTTCCAATGTTGTTACCATCACCGTGCTGCCTGCCCTGACGGCCGGCACCATTGGCACCGACCAGACGCTATGTCCGGGCGCTACTCCCGCCTCCCTCACCAGCACGGCAGGTCCCAGCGGGGGTGCCGGCACGTTCACGTACCAGTGGGAGTCTTCTGGGAATAACGCTGGTTGGGAGCCCATCGTAGGGGCCACCGACGCGGGCTATGCGCCCGGACCGCTCACTACTACCACCTACTATCGGCGCCGGGTCACGTCGGGGGCCTGCGGGTCTGTGTTTACGCCCTCCGTCGCCGTTACGGTGTTGCCGAACCTGACGGCCGGCAGCATTGCTGCTGACCAAACCATCTGCGCTGGCGCGACCCCAGCCCCGCTCACTAGCCCCAGCGCGGCTGGTGGGGGCACCGGCACGTTTGCTTATCAGTGGGAATCATCCTTGGACAACACTACCTGGGGGGCAATTCCCGGCGCTACAAACCCAACTTTCGCGCCCGGCGCGCTCACAGCCACTACCTTTTACCGGCGCCGGGTAACCTCGGGCACCGGTACCTGCGCCACAAATGTGTCCAACGTCGTGACGATTCAGGTGCAGCCCGTAGTGACGCCTAGTGTGAGCCTAGCGCCTCCGCCCGTGCAGTGCGCCGGCACGGCCCTGACCTTTACGGCCGTGGCCACGAATGCCGGCTCCGCGCCGACGTTCAGCTGGCTGGTGAACAATGTAGCCGTTGCCAGTGGGCCCACGTTCACCAGCAGCACCCTGGTCACGGGCGACCAGGTACGGGTGGAGGTAACGCCCACGGCGGGCCTGTGCAGCGCGGCTCCGGCCGTGGCTACGGTCACAGTGACGCGCACGCCGACGCCGCTGCCCACGCTGGCCATTGCTGTACAGCCGGGCGGACCCGTTTGCCTGGGCGCGCCGCTTACGTTTAGCGTGGCCAGTGTAACTGGGGCCGGGCCGGCCCCTGAGTACCAATGGCAGATCAACGGCAATGACGTGAACGGCGCCACCGGCCCGGTCTTTACCAGCACGACGCTACGCGAAGGCCAGACCGTGACCCTGCGCCTGCGCACTATCAACGCCTGTGGTCAGCCAGTTACGGCAGTATCCAACGGTGTGCCGGTGCGCATTCAACCCCCAGTTGACGTGGATGCCGGCCCCGATAAGGAGATTCTGGCCGGCACCTCGGTGATACTGGAAGGCCGCGCCGATGGCACTTACCCCGTGACGTGGACGCCTGCGGCGGGACTGACTATCCCGGCCAACAACCCGCTGCGACCGGTGGCCGCACCCACGGTGACCACAACCTACACTCTCTCGTCCGGGGAAGGGGGCTGCGCCGATAGCGACCAGGTGACGGTGACAGTGCGCCCAGCTATCCGCATTCCCAACGCCTTCACGCCCAACGGTGACGGCCGCGACGACACCTGGCAGATTGAGTTCATCGAGCAATACCCCGACAATACCGTGAACGTGTTTAACCGCTGGGGAAACAAGGTTTTCTCGGCTACTAATTATAGCCGGGCTAATGAGTGGCGCGGTGACATGAACGGCCAGCCTGCGCCGGTTGGCACTTACTACTACGTCGTCGTCACGAAAGGCCCGCTGGGCAAGTCCTATAGCGGGTCGATTACGATTCTATACTAACCAAATGGCCGGCGGCGACCCGCGCTGCCGGACCTTCTTTCTCTTTGCTTGACCCATTAGGCAAACCCTGTTATGAAAAGAGCTTTATCTCTACTGCTGCTGCCGCTGCTGCTACTGGCGGCGCCCGCCCGTGCCCAGCAGCAGGCGCAGTACAGCCAGTACATGAACAATAATTACATCCTGAACCCGGGCGCAACGGGCGTGGAAGATTACATTGACATCAAGTTCAGCTACCGTACCCAGTGGACGGGCCTGGAGGGAGCGCCCAAAACCTACTATGTCAGCGGCAGTTCCTCGCTGGGCAAGTGGCGCACCACTACCAAGCGGACCCTGCGCGACCGGCGGCGGCCGTTTCACGCCCTGGGTGGCCTTGTGTACCGAGACGAAACCGGGCCCACGAGCCGGACCGGCGCCTATGTTTCCTATGCTTATAATCTGGTGCTCCGGCCCGACCTGCGGGCAGCGCTGGGCGCATCGGTCGGCATGCAGCAGTTTGCCGTCGATGGGCAGAAGCTGCGATTCTTCGACCCCACAACCCAGGCAGCCAGCGCCGCCTCGCAGGTGCTGGACGGGTCGGTGGGCTTGTGGGTGTACAGCTCCAGTTTCTACGTGGGCCTGTCCAGCGCGCAGCTGCTAGCCAATAAGCTCGACTTCTCCTACGGGCCCGATCTGCTCGGGGAGGGCGCGCCCGGCAACTCGCTGAAGCGGCACTATTTTGCCACAGCCGGGGTGCGGTTGCCGCTTAGCCGGGAGTGGTCGCTGGTGCCATCAGTGCTGGTGAAGGCCGTGAACCCGGCCCCGCTTTCGGTTGACCTCAACGCCAAGCTTAAGTACCAGGATTTGCTGTGGGTAGGCGTATCCTGGCGCGCCTTCGACTCGGCCGTGGCCATGGTGGGCCTAAGCTACGAGCAGCTCACATTGGGCTACTCCTACGACGCTGGCCTCTCCGAACTGGCTGGCTACCACGGCGGCAGCCACGAAGTGCTGCTGGGATTGCGCCTGAAGAAAAAGGCTCAGACGGTGTGCACCAATCGGTTCTGGTAATATTTGCCCCCCAGTGCCTTCGTGGCAAGATATTCTCGCCGTGCCCGCGCCGTTAGCAGCTCACCGAACCTCATGCTTGTGGAGCGGCCGCAGGTTAGGGTAGGGGAGTAAGAATTCAAGCCTGATGCCACAGACGAAATGGAGATTGAACAGGCAATCAGTTAGAGCCCTCAGGTTCTGACGGCTTGAAAAAAGCCCCCACACCGCTGGCACGGACCGAAAGCTATACTAGTGGAGTAGCCGCAGAACGCGGGAGGTATTAGAATACATAACAAGTTAGGAGGCAGCACACAGGGGCTGATTAATTTTCGGGCAAAAAACGCACCCGGGCACCATTACACTAAAAGCCACCTCTTAGGGTTTAAATGACGCCACGCTGCTGGTGAAAACGGTGGCGGCGAAGTAGGTCTGCACTTACTTGGTGCTTTCAAACGCAGTGAACAACCTGCTACCTTACCGACCGGTGGCCGCATTCCGAGCGGGGGGGCTTTTTTCTTCTGCTGTTAAGCTTTGTCCGCGTAACCAAATGCCATGCTTCCTCCCCTGAACGCCGCGGCATTTCACCGCGCCACCCTGCTTACCCAACTCGCCGGCCAGCTCAACTGGGATTTGATCGTCATTGGGGGTGGCGCCACGGGCCTGGGCGTGGCCCTGGACGGGCTCAGTCGGGGCTACCGGACGTTGCTGCTCGAACGGGTGGACTTTGCCAAGGGAACGAGCAGCCGCAGCACCAAGCTAGTGCATGGCGGCGTGCGCTATCTGGCTCAGGGCGACGTGGGGCTGGTGCGCGAGGCACTAATAGAGCGAGGCCTGCTGCTCCAAAATGCCCCCCACCTGGTTACCAACCAAGCTTTTCTCATTCCTGTCTACTCCTGGATTGATGCGGCCTTCTACACCCTGGGCCTGAAGCTCTACGACTGGCTGGCCGGCCGCCGCAGCCTGGGTTCCTCGGAATTCCTGAGCCGCTCCGAAACACTGCGTCGGCTGGGGAATGTCCGCTCGCGGGACCTGCGCGGGGGCGTGCGCTACCACGATGGGCAGTTTGACGACGCCCGTCTGGCCGTGAACCTGGCCCAGACGGCCATCGAGATGGGTGGTACGGTGCTCAACCACATGGCCGTGCGCGGGTTGCTAAAAAATGCGCAGGGCCGTGTGTGCGGCGTGCAAGCCACCGACGAAGAAACCGGCCAACCCTACGAGCTGCGGGGAACCGTCGTGGTCAATGCTACCGGCATCTTCGTCGATGAAATTCGGCAGCTTGACACGCCCGGCACGCGCCCGCTGGTGCAGCCCAGCCAGGGCGTACACCTCGTAGTAGACCAGGCATTTTTGCCCGGTGACGACGCCCTGCTGATTCCCAAAACCGATGATGGCCGCGTGCTGTTTGCCGTGCCCTGGCAGGGACGAGTGGTTCTGGGAACGACAGACACGCCCCTGAGAGAGCCCAGCTGGGAGCCGCAGGCCCTGGAAGCCGAAGTCGAGTTTATCCTGCGCACCGCTGGCCGTTATCTGGCCCACCCGCCCCAGCGCCGCGATGTGCGGAGCGTGTTTGCGGGCCTGCGCCCCCTGGCTGCCGCGGCCGGCGCCACCCCAACCAAGGACCTCTCACGCAAACACCAAGTTCTGGTTTCTGCCGCGGGCCTTATTACCATCAGCGGCGGCAAGTGGACCACCTACCGCCGCATGGGCCAAGATACGATAGACCAGGCCATTGTAGTAGGAAAGTTGCCCCCGCAACCCAGCCGCACGGCCCAGCTGGCCATTCACGGCGCCCAGGCTACGCCGGACCACGCCCACCACTTCGCCGGCTACGGCAGCGACCGGCCCGCCTTGCAGCGCCTCCTGGAAGAGCGGCCAGCGCTGGGGCAGCGCCTGGTGCCGGAGCTGCCATTCCAACGGGTACAGGTGGTGTGGGCTGCCCGTTATGAGTTGGCCCGCACCGTAGAAGATGTGCTGGCCCGCCGCGTCCGCGTACTTTTTCTCGACGCCGCCGCGGCCGTGCGCTGCGCCCCGGTAGTGGCAGCCCTGCTGGCGGAAGAGCTTGGCCGCGACGCCCAGTGGGAGCAGCAACAGGTGGCCGCGTTTACCGCTCTCGCCCGCTCTTACCAACTCATCACTTAGGAAGTATTTCCATGAATGTAATCTATGCGACGGAGTTAATCGGGACCGGCGTATTCGCCATATCTGGTACGTTAGCCGCTGTACATAAGAAGAAAGACCACGATATTCTTACCTTGTTCATCTTCGCGTTTGTAACTGCGGTTGGCGGAGGCACCCTGCGCGACGTCATCATCCACGCCTACCCCGTGACCTGGATCAGTGACCCCAACTACCTGATAGTCATCCTGGTTAGCGTCCTGATTGCCATTGTCTGCCGCCGCTGGTGGTTGGGCATCCTGCAACGCCCCTTGCTGGTGTTCGACACCCTGGGAATCGGAATTTTCACTATTCTGGGCCTAGAGAAAGCGCTGCATGCGGGCGTGAATACGTGGGCGGCGGTTTTGTTGGGTATCGTTTCGGCGCTGTTTGGCGGCGTTATCCGCGACACGCTCGCCAATGAGGTTCCCTTGGTATTTGAGCGGCAATTGTATGCTACTCCCTGCCTGACCGGCGCACTTCTTTACGTTATGGCCCTCAGACTACACGTAGACCCAACCGTTGCTTTTCTGGTGTCGGTTGCCGTGATTACGGGCTTCCGACTACTAGCCGTGAAGAAAGGCTGGTCGTTGCCGCCAATTCGGGTGTAACGTGCCGTCTACTACTGTTTTATCTTCTGAAGCCAACAGCCAACCTATTAGGTAGAAGGGGAGACGTTCGTGGCCTCTTACCGCGCGGCCCATATGATGCATGGGGGGCTTTTTCAGGATACCCATAGCTGCTTAACCTTGGCTAATAGGCCCTCCATAGGTACACTATATTTTCTGCAACTGGTTTACGTCCCTTTTTGCCTAACCCGGGAGATGCAGCTGGGTAACGATCAGTAGGCCTAGTTCCGCTCCCATCAGGAAGAGCCCACTCGAAAGTGCCCACTAACACCATCAGCAAGGAAGGAGAAGCCACAACGAAATCGAGAAAATAAGGTAAGACTGGTGGGTCGCAGGCAACTGCGCGTCGGCACCGTCGACGGTTCAACTTCCGGTAGGCAATACATACGGCGGCGAATCACCAGTGCTGAGAGCCCTGTAAGTCCACCGATAGCACCCAGCGCGGCGGGTAAGCCGAGCGTGTCAGCCAGCACGCCAGTGAGCAGAGCCCCCACGGCATAGCCCGCGTCGCGCCAGAGACGGAAAATGCCCAGGCTGCGGGCCCGTTGGGCGGTGGGGGCGTACTCAGCAATGGCGGCCAGGAAAGTGGGATACACCAACGCTGTACCCGCTCCGAGCAGGCCGGCCAGCAGTACAAACACCGGGTAGGAAGAAATGAAGAGCATAGCTAGCAGCACTGCCCCCTGCAGCAGCATGCCCCAAAACAGCAGGTCTTTTTTGCAGAGCCGATCAGATAAGGGGCCAGTTACCAACTGGCCCACGCCCCATACCGCCGGGTACACTGCGGCTACTGTGCCAATCTGCGTCAGCGTGTATCCTTTGCTGGCCAGCAGCAGGGGCAGCAGGCCCCAGACCATACCATCGTTGAGGTTATTGACTAGGCCGGCCTGCGTGACCGAGCCTAGATTGGGGTGGCGCCAGGTGATGTCACAGAAGGAAAGGGGCGGCCCTGCCAGCCCAGCTGGGGTCTGAGCGGCTTCCAGGGCCACGTGGGCGTGGGTATCGCGTACGAAGAGAGAACTCAAGAGTCCTAGTGCCGCTAGCGCGATGCCAAGGTAGAACGGGTAAGGGCGTAGGCCGTACTCAGTGGCCAGCCAGCCCGAGGCAAAGGCTGTGGCAGCTACCGCCAAGTAGCCCGCCGACTCGTTCAGGCCCATGGCCAGCCCCCGCTGCCGCGGCCCCACCAGGTCAATCTTCATTACTACGGTGCTCGACCAAGCCAGGCCTTGGTTGAGACCCAGCAGCACGTTGGCGGCAATGACCCAGCTCCAGGAGGGCGCCCAGAGCAAGAGTAATGGCACCGGCAGACCGATAACCCAGCCCAACACTAGCAGGTTTTTTCGCCCCAGCCGCTCTGCCCAAGCGCCGGCGTAGTAATTGGCGGCGGCTTTGGTCAGCCCAAACACCACGATGAAGGACAGAATAGCCGAACGGGCCACCAGATGAAATTCCTGCTCCGCGAGTCGGGGCAGAATCGTGCGCTCTAGGCCTACCATGCCCCCCACGAAGGCATTCACCAAAATCAGGAGGGTAAATTGTCGCCAGTTTTCGCGCAAGCCGAGTCGAGGAGCCATGGGGAACGTAGAAAGAGAGAAAGCCGGCGCGGGTTGGAGGCAGGCGGCCGCGGCCAGATCAAGTTAATGCGGTAGCTTTTCGCGCAGGGCGCTGTAGGTCCAGGTGCCGGCCAACGCGGCCAGAATCAGCACAGCCGCCCCGGCTACCCCACTGCCTAGCTGCGCGAACAGCGGGCCCGGGCAGGCGCCGGTCAGGGCCCAGCCCAGTCCGAAGATGATGCCCCCAATCCAGGTGCCGTGATTGTACTTTTTATCAGCAATAGCGATGGGCTCGCCGTTGAGGGTCTTCAAGTGGTTGCGCTTAATGAGCTGAATGGAAATCAGCCCCACCACAATGGCTGAGCCGATGATGCCGTACATGTGGAAGCTCTGGAAGCGGAACATCTCCTGAATGCGCCACCAGCTGATGACTTCGCTCTTAGTTAGGATGATGCCGAATAATATGCCCAGCACCAGGTATTTCAGATTCTTCATGGAGCAGGACGGTTAAAACATCAAAGGGTAAAACACCCAGGTCATGAGCAGGCCCCCGATAAAGAAGCCGATAACGGCCACCAGCGACACCCACTGCAGGTTGGAGAGGCCCGAAATGGCGTGGCCCGAGGTACAGCCCCCGGCGTAGCGTGTGCCAAAACCGACCAAAAAGCCCCCCAGCACCAAAAATACCCAGCCTTTCCAGTTGGCCAGGTTTTCCAGAGCAAACAGCTCATTGGGTAATAAGCCCGAGAAGTCTGTCAGACCCATTTGAGCTTTCAGATCGCGGACTGTTTCGGGGGAGATAGCAATGGTATCGGGGTGGCCCAGCACCTGATAGCCTAAAAAGCCCCCCACCGCAATTCCGAGCACAAAAAACAGGTTCCAGATTTCAGCCCGCCAATTATAGGTTAGAAAAGGAATGCCGGCAGGCACGCAGGCGGCGCACACGTGGCGCAGGGAGGAGCTGATACCCAGGGCTTTGTTGCCGATGAGCAGCAGCGCGGGCACGGTCAGCCCGATCAGGGGGCCGGCCACGTACCAGGGCCAAGGCTGGCGAAGTAACTCAAGCATAAAGCAAAAAAATCAAAAGGAAAACAGGAAAAAAATGGCCAGGGGCATGGGCTGCCCAGTCCGGCAGGAAAGGAGCCGGGGGCTAGTGAACCAGCTGCTCGGGCCAGTCCATGACGCCGCCCAGCAGGTTGGCTACGGTCGAAAAGCCGGCGCCGGTGAGCTGGGCGGCGGCCGTGGCGGAGCGGGCCCCGCTACGGCAGTACACGTAAGTGGGCTGAGCTTTGTCCAGCGTGGCCACACGCTGGGCAAACTCGGGGCTGGTCACGTCGAGGTTGACGGCCCCGGGCAGGTGGCCGGCGGCAAACTCGTCGGGCCGGCGCACGTCTAGCAGCAGCGCGCCGGTTTGGCGCAAGCCAGCGGCAAACTCGGCCGGTTGTAGGTTCTGGTATGCCTTCGAAGTTGAATTAAAGAGATTAAACATGGTTGGAGTAGGTTAAAAGGGTTAAATGCAGGAAGCTGGCTGCCGCCCCGCCGGTGCCGGACGGCAGCTCACTCCGGCAGAATTAGTGGGCCGCGGCTGCGGTCTGAAAGGCCTTTACGGCCTCGCTTAAGTCCAGCACCTCCGTGCCTGGCAGGGCCGGGGCCACGATGCTGGCCCCAGCAGCCGAGCGGTAGCCGCCGGCGCAGTGCACCACGACGGGCTTGCCGGCTGGGATTTCCTGCACTCGCTCGCGCAGCTCCGGCAACGGAATGTTCAGGGCGCCGTCAAACAGCGGCTCGGCCTGGGCTTCAGAGGCATTGCGAATATCCACGATGGTGTAGGCTTCCGGGTGCTGGCGGAACTGCTCCACGTCCAGTTTCGGCAGGGTTTCGTCTTTGGCAGGCGTACCCACCAGCGCGCCTTTAATCAGGGCCTCGTAGCCGATTTTGGCAGTTTTGCGGATCAGGTCTTCCCGGGTCGCCTCATCGGCGGCTATCAGGTAAAACCTTTCTTCGGGGCCGACAATGGAACCCAGCCAGGTTTCAAATTTGCCCCCCTGTTGAATGTTGAGGGCGCCGGCCGCGTGGCCCTGCTTGAACTCGGCTTCAGGGCGGGTATCCACCACCAGCATGCCGGGCTCCAGTTGACTGCCGGTGGTCAGGCGCGGCACCTGCTGCACACTGGGCGCATAGGCCGGGGCCCCGGCTTTGTTCAGAGCCACATCGTAGCCGAAGTACTTGGGGATGAAGGGCTGATCAGCCAGCAGTTCCTGCACAAAGGCTTCCTCGGTTAAGGGCCGCAGGGCATAGTTGCCGATTTTCTCGGCTCCGATGGTGCTGCTGTTAGCCCCGCTCAGGGCTTTGCCGCAGAGCGAACCAGCGCCGTGGGCCGGGTACACCAGCACGTCATCGGCCAGCACCATCAGCTTGTCGCGCAGGCTGTGATACATCTGCTTGGCCAGCTCTTCGCGCTTAGCCATGATATTGCCGGCCTTTTCGCGCAGGTCGGGGCGGCCCACGTCGCCGATGAACAGAGTATCCCCGGTAAACACGGCCACATCCTTATTCTCGCGGGAAAGCACGATGCTGATAGAATCGGGGGAGTGACCGGGCGTATTCAGGGCGCGGAAGGTGAGCTGGCCTACCGTGAACGAGTCGCCTTCATCGAAGGCCTCAAAGGCATAATCGGCCCCCAGCAGCTTGCTCACCCGGATGGTAGCCCCGGTTTGCTGGGCAATTTCCAGGTGGGAAGACACGAAGTCAGCGTGCGGGTGCGTTTCGATGACACTGATAATTCGGGCGTCGTTCGCCTGGGCGTAGTCGTAGTAGGGCTGAGGGTCGCGGGCGGGGTCAATGAGCACGATTTCGCGGGCGCACTCACTAAGAATAGCATAGGAGAAGTGGGCCAGGCCCTTGTCTTCAAACTGTTCGATTTTCATAATAAGAGTAGTTGGGAGGTGAGGAAAGCAGATGAAAAAGCGGTGAAGGCAGAGTATGAAGAGGCATCCGGAAAAGCAGCGCGAAAGAAACTTAGGTAGTAAAAACCAGCTCCCGCAGCAGAATAAACGTGCCCATGGCCAGGGTAAACCAGCCGAAAGCCGGCTTGAGTCTGGCGCCAGGGATGTAGCGAGCCAGGAAGGTGCCCAGCACAATGCCACCCACGGCGAAGGACAGGAAGCCCAGCAGGAAAGTCCAGGCAATGGGAGTGCCAGCGCTCAAATCCCCGGTGAAGCCAATCAGCGAGTTTATGGCAATGATTACCAGTGAGGTACCCACGGCCGTTTTCATGGGCAGGCGGGCAAACAATACCAGCGCGGGAATGATCAGAAAGCCGCCGCCCGCGCCTACAAAGCCCGTGAGCACACCTACCACGGCGCCCACCGTGAGAATAAGCAGGTGGTTGATGTGGTGCTTGTGATGCAGATCATCCGTGAGAATCTCCTCGGCCTGCTTGCTGCGAATCATAGAGGTGGCGGCTACCACCATCAGCACGGCGAAGGCCACCAGCACCAGCAGATCTTTAGTAAAGACAATACTGCCCACCGTAAACAGCTCGTGCGGAATGGCAGGCATCAGGTACTTGCGGGTCATAAATACCGACACCAGCGAAGTGGCCAGAAACACCAGGGCCGTGGGAATGGATACCAAGCCCTTGCGGAAGTAGCCCGAGGCGCCCACCACCGAGGTGGAGCCCACCACAAACAGGGAGTAGGCCGTGCTCAGCACCGGGCTCACGCCCATCAGATACACTAGCACCGGCACCGTCAGAATGGAGCCGCCCCCGCCCATGATGCCGAGGGAAAGGCCGATAAAGATGGCCGCGAAGTAGCCGACGAGGTGTAGCATGGACACTGAGGTAATGTATGTAATTATGAAAGGTTGTTCATGTATTCGGATAAAAAAAGGCCGACTCGCTTACAGGAACGTGCAGCTGGCTAGGCACTGAATCACGTCTACCACTTCGCGCATTTTGAGCGCGTAGTAGATGTTCTTCCCCTCGCGGTGAGAGCTCAGAATGCCCTTAAGCTTCATGCCCGTCAAATGGTGGGAGAGCAAGCTTTGCTCCACGCTGAGCTTTTCGCTGATGTCCGTCACCGACAAGCTTTCCTGATTGGCCAGCAGCTGCACGATGGCAATGCGGGTGGGGTGGGCCGTGGTCTTGAGGATAAAGGCCACCTTCTCCATCTTTTCGGTGGTTAGGTTTAAGTCAGCGGGTGCAGTAGTCGGTATCATAAGGCGATACAAATGTATGATCATTTGTTCATGTATACAAAGGTCCCGGGGGTATTGGTTCCTGAACTTTTATTTTCCTCTCTGGAATGCCGTCAAACCCTCGCAGGAAAAGCCATCGATTCACCACTACTCCCTCTCGCGAGTTTCATTATCCTCGTTTGCGGCATGCACCTGCTGCTACGCTTAGAAGCGTTTGCGGGCCGTGATGTCTTGTGAAGCTCCACTGCGGGCCGTCTTCGGCGAATAAGACGGAGGTGACCCGGCACCAGAAGGGAGTACCATCGGCCCGCAACAAGTAGCTTTCGAGCACACAATGGGGCAGATGGTGGGACCACAAGTCCCCCCGCAACCGGTTCCAGTCGGCCTGATAGTGTGGGTGAACAAAGTCCAAGATAACCCGGCCCAGCAACTCCTCGGGGCTCGCCAGGCCCAACATAGCCGCGATGGCTGGGTTCGCCTGACGGATAGATAAGTCGGAGCCAATGATTTTCTGGCCTAGCGGGGAGGCTTCGAACACACTGTGAAAGCGTACCTGGCTGTGCTGGTAGAGGCCTCCGCCAAGGCCTGATACTCAGCCTAAACGACGCGCTGGGCCTTTAGAAGCACTATTTTGGCCCGCAGGGCTTGGTTTTCGACTTCCAGGGAAGAGCGGTTAGAGAAAGACATGGCAAGACGAAAAGCGACGTCGAGGAAGCCAACGGAAGATAGTAAGTGAAGTGGTACGTAGCTGATAAATGTTCGGCCGCTACTCAAGCATAACTCGAAAATAAAAATGCCATATACGCTCTTTGTGCTAAGCTATTTTAGGCATACACCGGCATCCTTTCTAAGCGAGATGACCTGGAGCTTAGCGTAAAATTCGACTGACGGCTAATCCACAAAGTCCATGGCCGGCATGCCAATGGGAGCTCCGGGGGGCATTTCTGCCGCTGGTGGGCCAGTGAACGTATTTGGGTCGGCCCGGAACTGCTCAATTTGTGATAAGCCAAACAGCAGATTGGCTTGCTGCGGCCCTTTGCCCCGCTTTGCTTCTTTGCGCATCCACTGCTGCAAGTCGTCTACTGCCAGCAGGGCCTGCCCTCGTACACTAGCGGCGGCTCTGGCATCAGCTGCGAGCTGCAACAGGTACTTCAGGGTCAGGTTGTTGACCACTGTTTGAAGGGCACCGGCGTAGCCGGCCTCGGGCTTGGCGCGCCAGGTGCGTTCCAACAACCTCTCTACTACCGGCTGAAACCCTGGCTGCCGACTGTCACGGGCCTGATATTCAATCAGTCGTGCGGCGCGCTGCGGGTTCAGCAGCGAGGCAATGGTGGGACCGGCGGCGGCTTCGGCAGCAGCCAGCGGATCGAAGGTGGGGCCGGTGTAGCCGGCAAATGTTTCCAGCGTCTTGGGGTAGCCCGATGGCCGGGGCGGAATCTTGGCAATCAGCGCCTCGGGCAGTTGGAGCGCGGCCGGCGTGACGGTCGTAAGCAGCGCCTCAAACGCCTGCCATTGCACGGCCGGGTCTACCATCTGGGTCGGAGCCTGTCCGTCGTTTTTTACGGCATGAGTGAAAAATTGCCCCCCAAGCGACTTGGCTACGGCTTCCACCTGGTAGCGGTGCAGCAGATACATAGGTACCAGCACTTCTTCCAGCGTGGCCATGGGCGCTTCCGAGCGGATGGCCTTTTCGGAAAACTGGTCGAGTACGTGGCGACGCACTTTCATCAGCGTGGCTAGCTGGACAATCGGGTCGGTGCCTTCTTCCCACTGGTTGGCGGCCGGGTGCGCGTAGCCGCCAATGTCAGGAATAAAGCGGTGCCCTTGCTGTAGTGTTTCCTGCATGATGCGCTCAAGCGCCTGGTTTTCGTCGGTGCCCTTGGGGAAATCGGCGTAGCCCCACATTACGGCGCGCTTATCCCAGCTGCCGATGCCCACGGCGTAGGCTTGCGATAAGTCAAGGGTGCCGTCGGGCTGCAGGCTGAAGCGCGGAAACGGATAATCCATCACCGAAGCCCGCTCTTTGGTGCTGGCCGTGAAGTTGTGATGCAGCCCCAGGGTGTGGCCGATTTCGTGGGCTGAGAGCTGGCGAATACGGGCCAGCGCCATCTGCTCCATTTTGTCGGATATGGGCTTGCCGTCTTCGTAGGGCTGCAGCAGGCCTTCGGCAATGAGGTAGTCCTGCCGGTGGCGGTCGGCGCCCAGCGACACGATGCCTTTGATGATTTCACCCGTCCGCGGGTCCACGTAATTGGCCCCGTACGAATAGGCCCGTGGCACACCCGACCGGTTAATCCAGTTGACCATGTTGTAGCGGATGTCCATGGGGTCGGCGCCCACGGGCAGCTCCTTGATTTGGAAGGCATCCTTGTAGCCAGCCGCCTCAAACGCCTGATTCCACCAAGCGCCGCCCTCCAGCAGTGCCTTTTTGATGGAAGCCGGGGCGCCCCGGTCGACGTAGTACACAATAGGCTTCACGGCTTCGCTCACGGCCGCCGCAGGGTCCTTTTTTTCCAGGCGATGCCGCACAATGAAGCGCTGCGCCAGCGGTTGGCTCATGGGGGCGGCAAAGTCCAGGTAGCTAAAGTCCTGGAAGCCGGAGCGGGGGTCAAACTTGCGGGGGCGAAATCCCTTTTCGGGCAGCTCTATGAATGCCTGGTGCATTTGCACGGTCACGGCATTCGGGTCGGGCGCGAGCGAGTAGTCGGCGCCCCGGCCGGGCGTGCTCGTGAACGTAATCATGGCCTCAAACTCCGTGTTCTTGGGAAAGTTGCGGGTGTTGTCCAAGTACACTGCCGAGCGCGATTCATCCACTTTGTAGCTGATGGGTTGCCCGCTGCCCGGCCCGCCCATCAGGCTGGCGCCGGGCCCCTGATACCCGCGGCTGCCCAATCCCTCCGCTATTTTCTGGCTGTCGCGCACCAGAAAAGGGGTGAGGTCGATCAGTACTTTGGTACCTTCCGTGGCCACCGGCACAAAGCCCCAGATAACCGATTTGGCAAATGCATTGTCCACGGCCCGCTGCTCGTCGGCGTTGTCGGTCACGGCCCGGTAGTCATAGTTGGGCTCGATCAGCAAAACTTTGCCCCCCACACGGATAAATTTGGCGATGGCCGAGCTGCTCTGGCCCCGCTCGATGCCTTTGCCTACGCTGCTGGCCAGGGAGCCGAAGTACAGAAACTCCTGGTCAAACCTGTCTACTTCCAGCAAGATTTTACCCGTTTTCTGATCATAGTAAAAGGGGAAGTAGCCATCGAATTTCTGCATCCCCTTGATCTGCGCGGCCAGCGAGCCGGCGGGCTTGACGATGGCTGGAGCGCCTTGTTGGGCAAGGGCTGCCGGCCCCTGGAGAGTCAGCAGGCCGATGATTAGGAGTTCAACAGAATTGCGTGTAATATGCTTCATGCAGGAAAGGAAAAAGGTCGCGAGGTAAGGCAGGTAAGGTTACAATAATTTGGGTAAGGAAGCCAATATTCACGTTTGCGACTTACTGGGGGGCAAATTTGCCCCCCCCCCCAGCTCCATTTGCTTTCACCCTCTGGCTATCATTACTTTCTGCCCTGACGCCCGCATAGAGCCATCCTTACTGACATTACTTAATCTGACTGCGGATGAGGCATACGGAGCAACATCGAACCCACCGCATCGGGTGGCTGCGGGCTGCCGTGCTGGGGGCCAATGATGGGATTATCTCTACGGCTAGTCTAGTGGTAGGCGTCGCGGCGGCGCAGGCTTCGCGGGAGAGCGTGCTGGTGGCCGGCGTGGCCGGGCTGGTGGCCGGGGCTATGTCGATGGCGACGGGCGAGTACGTCTCCGTCAGCTCCCAGGCCGATACCGAACGGGCGGATCTGGCCCGGGAGCAGGCCGAGTTGCGTGACGCACCGGAAGCCGAACACGCGGAGCTGGCGGCCATTTACGTGGCGCGCGGCCTGGCGCCCGCCCTGGCCGAGGAGGTAGCCCAGCAGCTCACGGCCCATGACGCCTTGGGCGCTCATGCCCGCGATGAACTGGGCATCTCCGAACTGGTGTCGGCCAAGCCGGTGCAGGCCGCTTTGGCCTCGGCAGGTACGTTTACCGGGGGTGCGGCCCTGCCCCTGCTCGTGATCCTAGTGTCGCCTGAACGCTGGCTGGGCTGGAGCGTGGCGCTCACGTCCCTGCTCTTGCTGGCAGCGCTGGGTGGGCTGGCGGCGTATGTGGGCGGTTCCGGCGTGTGGAAGGCGGCTGGCCGGGTCAGCTTCTGGGGTGTGCTGGCCATGGCCCTGACCGCGGCCGTGGGGGCCTTTTTCAACGTTTCGCCCTAACCTGCCTGGCGGCTTGGCATCTTCTTTACCTTTACTTACTTCTCCAATGAACGGTGCTCATCTTCATCTGCTGCTCAACCACCTGCCTATTCTGGGTAGCCTTTTTGGCTTCGTGCTGCTGCTCGTCGCGCTGGTGAGCCGTCAGCCTTTGTTAGTCCGCGCCGGACTGATCACGTTGCTTGTGGCAGCGGCGCTGGCTATTCTGGCCAATTTGACCGGGGAAGGGGCCGAGGAAGTGGTGGAGCAGTATCCCGGCGTGACGCGCACGCTGATTCACGAGCACGAGGAAGCGGCCGAGCTGGCTATGTGGGCGCTGGAGTTTATCGGCGCCCTGGCCCTGACCAGCCTCCTGCTGCTGAGCCACAACCACGCCCGTGCGACCCTGTTTACCCGCCTGACGCTGGCTAGTGCCTTTGTCAGTTTTGGGATGATGGCCCGCGCCGGTAACCTCGGCGGCCAGATTATGCACCCCGAAACTCGCGGCGACGCTGTGTCAGCTCCCTTAGGAAGCCGCTGATCCAGTCCATTTGTAACGTGCGCTAAGCAGCCCAGCGAGTACCAAAGTGCGAAATATCCAATGACGGCTCGGCCGCCGCGTGGGCCAGTAATCCGGCCGGTCGTTTTTGCCAACACTTACTCTAAAGAGCCTGCACCAACGGCCTGCCTAGGCTGCTACCTGTCCGGGTATGCCCAGGCGCGGCGCATTCGTGACCTCATGCGCTGTCTCGGGCATGATAAGACTGGATTTGGGGTAGGCCAAATTACTGTGGATTGCTGCTCATCATAAGAGTACAGGAGAGTCAACAAGTCAGATTACTGCTCCTTGTACTACCGAACACCGGCATTTGTCGGCGGCTTCTCTTTGTGGCCCATCGTTCCTGCAGCTATGCGCTGGCGTGAGCCATTTGGCCAACCCTAATGCGCGGGCTGAAACATCAGTCACTTTATTTGCTGAACCTGCATGTTACGCTACGCCTTTCTGTTTTTAGTTTTTCTCAACTGTATTAACGCGTCGGCCGCAGCACCTCCGGGGGGCAATTTTAATGTCCGCGACTACGGAGCCAAAGGTGACAGCGCCAGTCTTGATAGCGACGCGATAAACCGAACCATCGCCGCGGCGGCCAAAGCGGGTGGGGGCACGGTATACCTTCCGGCCGGCACTTACCGCAGCTACTCCATCCGGCTGCAAAGCCGCATTTCGCTTTACCTAGATCAGGGAGCAACGCTGCTGGCGGCCACGCCGGTGGGCGACATCGGCTACGACGTCCCGGAGCCGGGCGCGGGCAACAGCTTCCAGGGCTTTGGGCACAGTCACTGGCACAACAGCCTCATCTGGGGCGAAAACCTGACCGATATTTCCATCCTTGGCCCCGGCACCATCTACGGCCACGGCCTGACGCGGGAGGGACCCCATCGGGCCCCGGTGGGCAATAAAGCCATTGCTTTGAAGCTCTGCCGCAATGTGATACTCAAGGACTTTACAGTGCTCTTTGGGGGGCATTTTGCCCTGCTAGCCACCGGCGTCGACAACCTTACCATTGATAATCTGAAGATTGACACCAACCGCGACGCGCTGGATATCGACTGCTGCCGCAACGTACGGATATCGAATTTCACCATCAACTCGCCCTGGGATGATGCTATTTGCCTGAAAAGCTCGTTTGCGCTGGGCTACGCTCGGGCCACGGAAAACGTCACGATTACCAACTGCCAGGTCAGCGGCTACGATCGGGGCACGTTGCTCAATGGCACCTACCAGCGCAAAGAAGCTCACCTGGTACCCGACAAGGAAGGCCCTACCGGCCGCATCAAATTCGGAACTGAGTCGAATGGCGGGTTTAAAAATATTGCCATCACCAACTGCGTGTTTGAGTACTGCCGGGGGCTGGCGCTGGAAACCGTAGATGGTGGCCTGCTGGAAGACGTGACAATCAGCAATATCACCATGCGCGATGTCATTAACGCGCCAATTTTCCTGCGCTTGGGTGGGCGGCTGCGGGCTCCGGCCGGCACGGAGATAGGCAAGTTGCGCCGCATCAACATCAGCAACGTGAACGTCTACAACGCCGATTCGCGATTCGCCACGCTCATAAGCGGTCTGCCGGGCAACGCCATTGAGGACGTACGGCTCAGTAATATCAATATCTGGTACAAGCCTCTGGAAGCGGCTGATGTCAGCAGTATACAGAACGTTGTGCCGGAGCACGAAAAGGACTACCCGGAGCCGCAAAAGTTCGGAATAATACCCGCCTACGGCTTTTTCATTCGGCACGTGAGGAACATTGAGCTGATCAATGTAAACGTGAGGTTTCTGGGTCAGGAAACACGCCCTGCGCTTATGCTCACGGATGTGCAGAACGCAACGCTGCGAAACGTATCGACCCAAAAGCCCCCCACGGCCTCTACGCTGGTCCTTAGCGACGTCAGCAACCTGACAATAGCCGACAGTGAGCACCTGAAAACCCAGAAGCTGCGCCAGGTAAAATCGAAGGCATTGTAACGTAAAATTTGCCCCCCAACTATGAAAACGTATGCTACGCTCGCCTTGCTCAGCTGTGCTGTTTTACTCACCGACGCGGCCCAGGCCCAGATTGGTCGGCGCTTTCCCTCAGAGCGCAAGGTGATAAAAGACCCCGTGACGGGCACCATGCTCACTTTCCTGACCAGCACCCCGGCCGGCGACTCCAAGATTTACCCCACCCACAATCAGTGGACTTCCGATGGGCAGTGGCTGATTTTTCGCTCGGGTAGGGTGGAGGGCGAAGCCATGGCGGTGAATGAGAAAACCGGCGACATGGTGCAGGTCACGGAAGGCGGCTACACGGGCATGCTGAACGTGGCCCGCAATGCCATGAAGCTCTATTTTATGCGGCGTCCGCCCGGCAAGTCTGCGCCCGAGAAAGAGGCTGCGGCGGGTCCGCCTGCGCCCGCGCCTCTGCAAATTGTGGAGGGAGACCTGGCCAAGCTGTTTGCCGACAGCCAGGCCGGCAAAGTGAAGTCGGCCAAAACCTACCAGCGAGTGTGCGGCACCACGCCGGCCGCCATTCAGGCCGGTGGAGACATGGCCCTCGACGGTGATGAAGCCTGGGCTTACTTCCGCGTGGGTAAGGAGGAAGCCGCCCGACACCTGTCCCCCGAAACAAAGCTGGAACCCAACTTTGGCCCCCGCAACATGGGCGCTGGCCCCTCGGGCATTGCCGGCATGAACATCAAGACGGGCGCCATCAAGCACGTCGTGTCGGTGCCGTTTCAAATTGGGCATATTCAAACCAATCCGTGGGTACCGGGCGAGCTGGTTTTTTGCTGGGAAACCGGCGGCAAGTCGCCCCAGCGCACCTGGACGGTGCTGGCCGACGGCACTGGGCTGCGGCCCCTATACCCGGAGTCGGAGTACGAATGGGTGACGCATGAGGCAATCATCTCCAAAGATGAAACGGCCATGGCCATTATGGGCCACCGCAAAATACCGGCCGCTGCCACGGAGGTAGCTGCTGGCACGCCCGTGAGCGGTGCCAATCCGGGCCAGGAAGCCGCTTGGGGCCCATCCGGCACCCGCGAAAGACCAACCGGCCTGGCCATCGTCAACTTTCGCACCCGGGAAGTAATGATTGCCGGCCAAACCCCCAGCGGCAGCGGCCTCTGGCACGTAAGCGGCTCGCCCGATGGTCGCTGGGCCGTGGGCGACGACTTCGCCCGCAACGTCTACCTGATAGACCGTCACACGCGCGAAATGCTGCTGCTCTCCGCCGGCCACAAGCAAACCGCCGCCGACCACCCGCACCCCACCATGAGCCCTGACGGCACCAAGATTGAGATTCAATCAGCTATGCTCTCGGAGGATAACCGCAGCATGAATATCTGCATCATTCCGGTGCCGGAGGAATGGTTGAAACGGCAGTATAAATGAGTCTGGGGGGCTTTTTTTGTATAGTTTAAAAGGCCGTCATGCAGAGCAGCGCGAAGCATCTCGCGTGCTGACGCTGGAGAACTATATACTGACAAACTTATACCGTGGCAGTGCCAGCACTGGCTAAAATTTCCATTGGCAACAAGGTGCTCAAAACGGCCTGGGTATTGAGTTGGAAAGACTAACGAAGCGGGTGCTATGAAAATACGGTACAGTAAAATCATTGCCTATGCTGCGAAAAAAGCTGGCCTGGCGCTACTCCTATGCAGCCTGAGCACCGGAGTTTTCGCGCAGGAAGATCGGGGCTACAAAGTCTACCAGTTTCCGGCCAACATGATTCCCCGCATCGATGGCCAGACCGATGACTGGAACAGCTTCCCCAGCGAGTACATCGTGGGGACCGACCAGCTCTGGGACGATTCCAAACGCTACCCCAAGCCCGACGCTACCAACCTCGACATCAAGGTGCGTGTGGCGTGGGTGAAGAGCCTGAATCGGCTTTATTTCTTGTACGAAGCCTACGATGACTATTGGGATTTCTCCCAACCCGGTCTGCACAACGATACGTTTGAAATTATAGTTGATGGCGACTTATCCGGTGGGCCGCTCATTGCCGAGCACCACCCCAACCAGGATTTGCCGCTGATGGAGCGGTACTTTGCCTTCCATGGCGTGCACGCCCAGAACTACCACATTTTCACGCCGGCTGTGGGCAAAGACTGGGCGCTGGCCTGGGGCAGTCAGCCCTGGATTAAACAGCTACCCTACGCCAACATCGCCTATTCCTATGATTTCAAGCCCGGACAGCCCGGTAAGCTGATTGCCGAGTTCTGGATTACGCCCTTCGATTACGCCGGGGCCGAAGGACCCGCGCGGGCCGTAGAATCGGTGCTGACCGATAACAAGAAAATTGGTCTCACTTGGGCGGTGATTGACTATGACGACGTAAACGACGAGCGTAAAAAAGGCTTTTGGAACCTGTCGAAAAACCACACAATGTACGGCAACTCCAGCCTGGGGACCATTTTTACGCTCCTGCCGCTAGCCGAGAAGTATCAGCCCAAATTAGAAGCTGAGTGGTCATTCAGCGTGACCAATATAGCGCAGCGGCAGGTGACATTCACGGACGAGAGCCGCGGCAGCATCAAGCGCTGGTACTGGGATTTTGGTGACGGCACTACGTCCAAGGAGCAAAGCCCGGTACACCGCTACAAGGAAGCCGGCAAGTATATGGTCGTCCTGAACGTGGAAGGACCAGATGGTAAATCCCGCATGGCAAAGGTGTGGGATGTAGCGGTAAAATAGAGAGGTAGCTGAACGTCGTTCAGCTACCTCTCATATTCAGTCGGTTGAGGATAAAAGCCTCCCTACTTCAACGTCTGCACCGAACTGTCATTGATGCCATACGGGTGCTGCTTGAGGAGCTGAATCGTTTCGGCACCGGCCAGCAGTACGGGGCCGTAGCCATGGGCCGCGTACAGATTCACGGGGCGGTAATAGTAAAAAGCTGGATCGAAGCCCATGCCGGTGCCGACGCAGGTTCCTTCTACCTGGCCTTGGGCATTCACTTTAGTGCTGACCGCGTTCCAAGCCAATAAAGCCATGGGACCGTAGGCTTTCGCGTCGAGCCAGCCCTGGTTGATGGCGTGGGCAATGGCGTAGGCGTAGATGGCGGTGGCGGAGGTTTCGAGGTAGGAGTCGGGGCGGTCGAGGAGCTGGTGCCAGAAGCCGCTGCCGGCTTGTTGGGCGGCAAGGCCGCGGGCGTGGGCGCGCAACAGCTCCAGCACGGCCGGGCGGCCGGGATGGTCGGCGGGCAATACGTCGAGCAATTCAACCTTAGTCAGCAACGCCCAACCGTTGGCGCGGGCCCAGTGAAACTCCGGATGAACCGTCATTTCCTGCACCCAGCCATGCATGTACAGCCCTTTCGACTTATTGAACATGCGGGGGGCAAATTGGGTCACCTGCTTCACGGCCTCATCGTAGTAGCGCCGCTCGCCGGTGAGCTTGCCCATCTGGGCCAGGGCCGGAACACTCATGTACAAATCGTCGAGCCAGAGCGTATTGGGTTGCGGCCGGTTGCGGGCCAGGGTGCCATCGGCTAGGCGAAACTCCTTGGTCATGATGAAGTCCATGAAGTTGTTGATCATGGGGCGCAAGTCGGCCGAAGCGTTGGCGCGCTGGGTCTTAATCATGGCCGCGCACAGCGAGCCGGCATCGTCCAAAGCCTTGGGGTACAGCACCGAGCGCATGGGCGTGGCGGCCTCAGGGTTGGCTTTTTGGTAGGCACTGAAGTAGGAACTCAGCTCGCCCAGAAACTTCAGGCAGCTAACCGTATAGGCGGCGTATTTGGGGTCGCCGGTGGTTTCGCTGGCCCGCAGCATGCCCGCGTACGTTACGCCCCACTCGTAGCTGGTGAGGCGGAAGTCACCGGGCCGTATGTTGGCGTCAGCGTTGAACTTGCGCCGGTCGGTGATGAGGGCGTTCGTCTTTTTATCGACCAGCTCGGCGGGCGTGGCGGTGTTCAGGTAGTTATATATGCGGTCGAGCACCAGCTTTACTTCCTCGGCTTTCACCTGCCCATAGGGTATCGGGTAATCAGGCTTGAGTAGGTGCAGAGGCGTGGTGGTGTCGTTGGTCTTGGGCAGGATAGTTTGCGCCAGCAACGGCGCGGCGCTCAGCAACAACGCCAACAGGGGCAGCTTTCGGGAAAGCGTAGAAGAAAGGCTCATGCAGTTTGGGAAAGCAGATAGCGGAAGAAAAAACCGATTGTTTTGCATTGCTCTGATAACATCCCAACGAAGCCTGGCCAGGCAGGCACGGTCAATTGCAGCTGCCTGGGGGGGGGGTTAACCCAGAGAATGCACTACTGCCGCAGGATAGACAAGAAATACCGGCTAACATACCTGCACCGTACTGTCGCTGCAGATTGGGTCTATCCTGCGGGCACATATTATATGTGCTTTGGTTAAAGCGGAGGGAGAAAAAGACGTACTTATATTGAGGTGCAATCTTCAAGCAGTCCCACCTAGTCACCTTCAAAAGCCCCCCAGCCGTTCTACTCCCATGACTACAATCTCACTAAATGAACTGGCAGGGGTGCTGGCAACCAATACCCAGCCTGCTGAACGCCTGCAGCGTGCCCTCGATCTAGTAGGGCCACATCTGCGTGTGGACCGGTGTTTTCTCTACGTGCGCGACCCGGCGCAGGGGCGTGGCCGCATTGCCTTTGTGTGGCGCAAGAATGCGGATGTGCCCGATCCGCGCCACGACTGGCAGAATGATACCGACGACTTGCCCCAGGAAGATCCACTGTTTCGGGCTGCGCTGGCTGCCCAGCCGTCGGTTTACGTCGAAGATGTCACTCAGGCGGGCCCGGAAGTTCTCAACCAGGACTTTGAGCGGCGCACCTTCGGCCACCGCGCCCTGGTGCACGCCCATATTATAGGAGATGAGCAGCTGTGGGGCATTCTGCAGCCCTGCGTATTCGATGCCCCGCGGCCCTGGACGCTGGCTGATCGGGAGTACATTGAAGGTGCCGTTCCCCTGTTGCTGCCTGTCATTCAGGACTATATACGCTCGCTAGGCAGGGTGTAGCCATATGTTAGGCGCGTGGCTGCAATAGCTTCGCAATGAGGCCCGTCCAGCCCGTTTGGTGGCTGGCGCCTAATCCCTGGCCGGTGTCGCCGTGGAAGTACTCGTGGAAGAGCAGGTAGTCGCGGAAGTGCGGATCCTGTTGCAGGCGAGTGTCCGAGCCCAGGGCTGGACGGATGCCCGCTTCGTTGCGCAAAAAAAGCTGGGTAAGGCGCGCACTCAATGCATCAGCAATTTGAAGCAGAGTGCAGTACTGGCCCGATCTGGTAGGGTATTCCACTTGAAAATCGTCGCCATAGTAGTGGTGGAAGCGCTGCAACGACTCGATGATGAGGAAGTTGATCGGCAGCCAAATTGGCCCCCGCCAGTTGGAGTTGCCCCCATACATGTCCGAGGTTGACTCGCCCGCCTCGTAGCTCACTGTCAGGTCCTGACCGGCGCAGTGAAACTCATAGGGGTGATCCAAGTGGTAGCGTGACAGGGAGCGGATGCCGTACTCTGACAGAAACTCCGCTTCATCCAGAGCCCGGGCCAGCAGGCACTTCATGCGGTGGCCGCGCAGCAGGGAGAGCAAGTGCGTAGCCTGCTGGCCCGGCTCCTGCCAGCGCGACACCAGACTGGCCAATTGGGGCCGATTTTCCAAGAACCAACGGAGCCGGGTCCCAAACTGAGGTAAGGATTGGAGGAGCTCGTCGTCCAGCACTTCCACCGCAAACAGGGGAATAAGGCCGACCAGGGAGCGGGTTTTCAGCAGTTGCAGGCCGTTGCCGGGGGTGTGGAGGGCATCGTAGTAAAACTCGTCCTCCTCGTCCCAAAGGTCCTTATGGGCTTGGTCCATGTTGGTCATGGCGCCGGCGATGTAAAGGAAATGCTCGAAGAACTTGCTGGCTAGATCCTGATAAATCGGGTTGGTGCGGGCCAGCTCCAGGGCCATGCGCATCATGTTGAGGGCGTACATGGCCATCCAGCTGGTGGCGTCGGCCTGTTCGAGGCTGCTGCCCCCCGGCAACGGGGCCGAGCGGTCGAACAAACCAATGTTATCGAGCCCCAAAAAGCCCCCCTCAAAGATGTTGCGGCCGCTGCGGTCCTTGCGGTTCACCCACCAAGTAAAGTTGAGCAGCAGGCGGTGAAACACCGTGGCCAGAAAGTCGGTGTCGCCGGGGCCGCCGCTGTGCTTCTGACACATCTTGTACACGCGCCAGGTGGCCCAGGCGTGCACGGGCGGATTCACGTCGCTCAGGTTCCATTCGTAGGCTGGCAGCTGGCCGTTGGGGTGCATGTACCAGTCCTGACAAAGCAGGCGCAGCTGGCGCTTGGCAAACTCGGGGTCTAGCTGGGCCAGGGGCAGGCAGTGAAAAGCGAGGTCCCAGGCCGCGTACCACGGGTACTCCCACTTGTCGGGCATCGAGATGATGTCGGCATTGTTCAGGTGCGGCCAGCACGCGTTGCGGCCATGTTGGCGCTGGGCGGGTGGGGGAGGCGTGGCCGGGTCGCCTTCCAGCCACTGCGGCACGTCGTAATAATAAAACTGTTTGCTCCAAAGCATACCGGCAAAGGCCTGCCGCTGCACCCGGCGGGCGTCGGCACTCGGTAAGGCAGCCTGCACGACGGCGTAATACTGGTCGGCTTCCTGGCGCCGCTGTTGCAGGAGCTGATCAAAGTCAGCGAAAGGTTGCGTTTGCCCAGTCGGCCCCAACCGTACGCGCACCGACTGCGAGGCTCCGGCCGGAATGGTAAGCGGGTAGTGGGCCGCCGCCTTGGTGCCTACCTGGGCCGGGTTGATAGTGGCCGCTCCGTGCACCAAGTAATCGTTGATGCCATCCTTGAAATGCGCGGTTGGCGCCGTGGGGGGCGTTTTATAGAGGCGCTGGGTGTTTGTTTCGTTGTCGCAGAACAGCAGCGTCGGGTCCTGGTCGCAGTACAGGCACATCTCGTCCAGCTTTTGATGGTGCACCGCAATGGTGCCGCCCGCCGGGTTGGCCGCCAATTGGGGGCGGTAGTCATCTAGGCCCCAGGCCCAGGTATTTCGAAACCAGAGCTGGGGCAGCACGTGCACGGTGGCTGCTACGGGCCCCCGATTGTGCACCGTGATTTGGAGCAGGATGTCATCGGGGGCAGCTTTGGCGTACTCAATGGACACGTCGAAATAACGATTCTCGTGAAAAGCCTCCGTGTCGAGCAGCTCAAACTCGGGCTCGTGGCGACCCCGGCGGGCGTTTTCCTGCACCAGCAACTCGTAGGGAAAGGCCTGCTGCGGATACTTGTACAGCTGCTGCATGTACGAGTGCGTAGGCACGTTGTCGAGGTAGTAGTACACTTCCTTGACGTCCTCGCCGTGGTTGCCCTCCGGGCCGCTCAGCCCAAACAGGCGCTCTTTCAGAATGGGGTCCTGCCCATTCCACAAACCTACGGCGAGGCAGAGCAGCTGCTGGTCATCGGAAACGCCCCCCAGCCCGTCTTCTCCCCAGCGATAGGCGAAGGAGCGGGCCATATCGTGGGTGCAGTATTGCCAGGCCTGGCCGTCGGCCGAATAATCTTCGCGCACCGTGCCCCACTGGCGCTCCGATAAATAAGGCCCCCAGCGGCGCCAGGGGGCGCGGGCCGTCAGGGACGCTGCCAATCGTTCGTGTTCAGCCGTCATACGGATATAAGAAGCGTGCTGAAGGAAAGTTAGAAACAGTCTGAGGAAATCCTGGGCAGGGTGAATGTAGGTAAAAGGCCGTGTTTCTGGGCTCTAACTCCATTATACGCTTTTTACGGCGCTCGAGCGGACTGGGAGCGGACGAAGAATTAGCTACCGCGCCAACTAGGAGACTACTGTTCCAAGCCCGCCCTGCGAGTCTTCTAGCTGAGTATCAGGGTAAACTATTAGAGATGAACTCCAATGATTTGCCTTTTTATTCTTATCTTATAATGACTTTCCCTCCCCATTCTCTGAGCCCCACCCTATGAATATGCTGTTCGGAATTCACCATAAAGCCAAACTGGCGTTTCTATTTCTCGGTATACTGCTGACGATGGTAGGCAGTAGCTTATGGGAAACCCGCCAGCTGCACGACATGAACACCGCCGTCGCCTCCCTCTACCAAGACCGGCTTCAGCCTGCCGCAGGCTTATTTGCCCTCAACGACCGGATGTATGCCAAGCGCCAGTTACTGGAAAGCTATTTGGCCGCGCCGACCCAGGCACATTTCCACGATACCCAGGTTCAGCTGGCAGCTCAAAACAAGGCCATCGACTCCCTGCTCAAGAGCTACCAAGCTACGTACATGGTGGCTGAGGAAGACAGAGTATTTCAGTCCGTGATGACACACCTCACTCGCTATAATTACTTGGAAGACGAGTTGCTGTACGTAGGCGAGCCTGCATCCGGAATCACTGCCCGGGAGCTGGCGCAGCAGTTTAACCGCATTCATGCGGATGTGAGCCATCTCACCCAGATTCAGCTCCAGGTGGGCCAGCAGCTGTCCCGCGGCTCGGCGGTCGCCGATGGACAAGCCACGCTGCTCAGTCAGGTCAAAATCGCGCTGCTGGTGGTTCTCACGCTAGCCATTCTGCAGGCCATAGTGGTGGATAAACAGCCCCTGCTACCCAAAAATCTCAAAAAATTCCGCCTGAACTAAGATAGCTACTGGCCCCGGTGCTTGCCCGACTGGTGGCGCAACACCTGCGCCTCCAGGTAGAAGATGATTTCCTCCGCAATGTTCTTGGCCTCGTCGCCAATGCGGTCGAGCTTACGCACGAGCAGCAGGATCTGCAGAGCTTGCTGCACCTGCCCCGGATGATCCTGAATATAGGCCGCCAGGGCAGCGTGCGCCTGTACATTGTTGTCAGCCAGAACTTTTACCTCCTTGAACATGCGCCGGGCCAGCTGGCTGTCTTCCTGCTCAAAAGCCCCTTGAACCATTTCCAGCAGCATGGTAGCCTCCCGGCACATCTCGTCCAAGCGGCTGATAGCCAGCAAATGAGGATCAAATTTTTCCTCGGCCTTCAGCACAAAGCGCCGGACAAACTGGGCCATGGCTTTGGCCGCATCGCCCACGCGCTCCAGGCTGGTATTAATTTTTAGCACGGCCAACACGAACCGCAGATCAATGGCGACCGGCGTGTGCAGTGCGATGATGCTTTCGCAGTGTCGCTCAATTTTCAACTCCCGGGTATTGATACGCTTCTCCTGCCGCGACACCTCTTTTACCAGCGCTGGATCAGGCGTATGCAATGCCCGCTGGCTGCGCTGCAACTGCTCCAGTACCAGCCCCCACATGACATGGACCTCTTGTTTAAGCTGCTGAATCTCAATTGCTAAGTGAGCCATTTTGGTAGTAAATGATGGAAGCCCTGCGGACTGCGGCGGCTGACGCCAACAAGGAAATCAGCCAAAGCGGCCCGTGATGTAGTTCTGCGTTTGCTCGTGGCTGGGCTGGGTGAAGAGCCGGCCTGTATCGTCGTACTCTATCAGGTGGCCGTAGTTGAAGAAGGCCGTTTTATCGCTCACGCGGCCGGCCTGCTGCATGTTGTGTGTCACGATAAGAATGGTGTACTGCTGCTTCAGGTCATAAATTAACTCTTCAATTTTGGCCGTGGAAATCGGGTCCAGGGCTGAGGCAGGCTCGTCCATGAGCAGAATATGGGGCTCAACGGCCAGCACGCGCGCAATACATAGGCGCTGCTGCTGTCCCCCCGACAAGGCCAGGGCCGACTTGCGCAAATCGTTTTTCACCTCCTCCCAGAGCGCGGCCTGACGCAGTGATTTTTCGACCACCTCATCGAGCACGGCTTTGCTGCGGACGCCCTGCAGCACCAGCCCATACGTGACGTTGTCGTAGATGCTTTTCGGGAACGGATTCGGACGCTGGAATACCATGCCCACGCGCTTGCGCAGCTCCTCTACGGCTTGCTGGGGGGCATATATATCCTGACCCTGAATCAGAATGCTCCCTTCGTAGCGAAAGTCGCTGATGAAGTCATTCATGCGGTTAAACAGCCGCAAAAACGTGGATTTGCCGCAGCCCGAAGGACCAATCAAGGCCGTCACGGTATGGGCTTCAATGGTCATGGAAATGTCCTGCAGCACGTGGTTCGTGCCGTAGTACACATTCACATGCTTAACCTCCAGTTCGGGCATCAGGCAAGGCAGATTAGGGGAAACTAGGGCAAATGCCGCCGCCAGCGGTTACGCAGAAATATAGCTAATCCGTTCAGCCCGAACGTAATGAGCAGCAGCACAATAATAGCGGCGGCGGCGTTGAAACTGAATGCTTGCTGCGGGCGCGAAATCCAGTTAAATATTTGAACGGGCAGCGCGGAAAACTCGTCTAGGGGGCTTTTTGGCGCAAACGGGACGTAAGCCAGCACTCCCAGCACGAGCAGGGGGGCCGTTTCGCCCACCGCCCGCGACAAGGCCAGAATAATTCCCGTGAGAATGCCCCCCATGGAAGCCGGTAGGACCTGATACCAGATAGTTTGCCAGCGCGTCGCGCCCAAGGCAAAAGAAGCTTCGCGCAGCGTTTTGGGTACAGCCCGGATAGCCTCGCGGGTGGCTACAATGAGAATAGGCAGGATGAGCAGGGCCAGCGTGCAGCTGGCGGCCAGCACGCTGCTGCCCATGCGCAGAAAACGGACAAAGATGTTAAGCCCCAGCAAGCCATAAATCACCGATGGGACACCGGCCAGGTTAGTGATATTGATTTCGAGCAAGGCTGACCAGCGACTTTTGCGGCCATATTCTTCCAGGTAAACGCCCGCTGCCAGGCCCACTGGCACCGCAATTAGGGCGGTGAGCACCATAATCCAGACGGTGCCCAGCAGGGCCGTGTAAATGCCCGCTCGCTCGGGAAAGCGCGAAGGAAGAGCGCTTAAAAATTGCCAGTTCAGGCGACCCAGGCCCGTGCGCAGAATATCGAGCAGGAAGACGGCCAGGAGCAGCAAGCCAAGCATTGTAGCCAACAGGCCCACCGCACGGAAGGCGCCGTCGAGCAGGCGGTTGCGGGTCATGTTACTCATATTGCTCCCGGAATTTCTGGCGGAACCAATACCCCACGTTATTCAACACCAGCGTAAGAATAAAGAGGGTGATGCCAGCGGCAAAAATAGTGTCATATTCTAGGGTGCCATAGGCCACATCGCCGGAGCTGACTTGCACGATATAGGTAGTAATGGTCTCGACCGGCACCAGTGGATTTGCCGTCAGGCGAGGTTCCTGTCCGGCCGCAATAGCTACAATCATCGTCTCGCCAACCGCCCGGGAAATGGCCAGTATCACCGAGACGGTAATGCCCGACGAAGCGGCTGGCACCACCACCCTCATGGCCGTTTGCAGGCGCGTAGCCCCCAGCGCGTAGGAGGCTTCGCGTAAGGCACGGGGCACGGCCGTAAGCGCATCTTCACTCAGCGAAGAAACCAGGGGCAGAATCATAATTCCCATTACGCTGCCAGCCGACAGGGCATTGAATCCGGCCATACTGGGTATCAGTCGTTGCAAAAACGGCGTAACCACGGTCAGGGCAAAAAAGCCATAGACTACGGTGGGCACCGCTGCCAGAACTTCGAGCAGCGGCTTAATGACATTACGAAAGCCCACCGTCGCGTACTCATTGAGGTAGATAGCAATGATGAGACCCAGCGGCAGGGCTACGGCGATGGCCACGCCCGTGGTCAGCAAGGTGCCCGCCACCAGCGGCAGAATACCGAAATGTTTGTCGGCAAAGAGCGGTGTCCACTGCGTATCAGTCAAAAACGTGCCCAGCGGCACCTGCCGAAAAAAATGCGCGGCCTCCACGGCCAGCATCACAATAATGCCCCCCGTAGTGAGCACGCTGATGCCCGCGCTCAGCGCCAGCAGGGCTTCGATGAGGCGTTCTCGTTGTTTCATGGCTGGTAGGAGAGATGGGTGAAACGGTTACCGTTGTTGGGCTACAAACTCGTCAAAGCGGGTCTGCTGGCGCCGGTATTCCGTGGCTGGCAGCGGAATATATCCCACCTCACGCGCCAAGTGTGGGGCCTGCACCAAGTAAAAATGGAGAAAGGTCTGCACCTCGGGGCGGCGCGCGGCCACGCTGCTCACGTATAGAAGCAAGGGGCGCGACAGGGGCGCGTACGTATTATTCTTAACGGTTTCGACGGTGGGCGTAACCGGCCCAGTGCCATTGCCGGGCTGCTCGTCGTCGATGGGCACGAGGCGGAGGGCCGCATGGTTGGCCTCGTAGTAGGCGAAGCCAAAGAAGCCTAGGGCCAGTGGATCGGTGGAGACGCCCTGAACCAGCACGTTGTCATCTTCGCTGGCCGTATAATCGCCCCGACTGGCATGGCGCTGGCCCACGATGGCCTGGGTGAAATAATCATAGGTACCAGAGGCGGTTCCAGCCCCAAACAGATGGATTTCAGCCGCCGGCCACTCCGGTCGAATCTGATTCCACCGCAGGATGCGGTGCTGGGCTGCCGGCTCCCACATTTTCTTTAGCTCACTCACTTTCAGACTCTTTACCCACGTATTGCTGGGGTGCACCACCACCACCAATCCATCAAAGGCCACCGTCAGGGGCAGATAATCAATGTCCTGCCTTTGGCAGTCCTGGCCTTCGCGGTCGGTGATGGGCCGCGAGGCGTTGGTCAGGTCAATCTCCCGTCGGCAGAACTTCTGAAAGCCGCCCCCGGTCCCCGAAATGCCCACAGTGATACGCGCCGCTGGGTGTTGCCGTGCATATTCCTCCACTACCGCCTCCGTAATAGGAAATACGGTGCTGGAGCCGTCAATGCTTATTTTTTGACTGGTCGATTTTTCGCCGCATGCCGCTGCCAGCAACGCCAGTAGGAGGGGTGTCCCTTTAAGGAAACCAGACCTGAGCGGATGGGTAGCAGCGTATCCCATGGTCGAAGAAGCACTAGTTACCAAAAAAGCCCCCCAGACCGCTTCGTCGGCGCTCCTAAGGGCAGCTAGGAAGTATGGACATGGACAGTCAACCTTGTAAGGTAGTCATGCCGAGCGGAGCGAAGCATCTCGCCAGCGGGAGTGAGGTTAGTAATCCTGTGTTAGCACGCGAGATGCTTCGCTCCGCTCGGCATGACGTTCTTGTATCAACTGTCCATACACTCTAGAATAAATAAATCAACCTACGTGCGCTCTTAACCAAACGCGTAAGAGGTAGATAGGAATGACGGAGGCCAGCACAGAAAGCCTAAGCTAACCACAAAAATTAAACATATAAAATAATAACTTGTGTTTTAGAGCTTTAAGCCCGAACCTCATCTGCTCCTATACTAGCGCGCGGCGAAGTATTGCCGCATGCCTGGGTGGGGGGCTTTTTTGCGCAGGCTATGACAGACCAACCCGCATCCTCGCTTTTTGCCGACCGCTATGGCGCCCAAATAGCTGAGTTGCTGACCGAACTGACCAGCTTGCGCCAGGATATGGTGAGCGGAACTGAGTTGGCCGGGGGCCGGCTGGCGCAGGTGCACCCCACGTTTCGGGTGAGCGCCCACAACCTATTGCACTACCTGGCGCTGCGCCGCCACGATTTGCGCCCTTTGCAGCAGCGGCTGGCGGCGCTAGGTCTATCGTCTTTAGGGCGCGCCGAATCCCATGCACTGGCCAGCGTTGACGCTGTGCTGGCCGTTTTGCACGAATTGGCTCAGCCCGGTACCTCTCATCAGCTGCCTGCCGATGATATTGCCCCGGACTTTAAGAGTGGGGGGCGTTTGCTGGCGGAGCACAGCGAGGCCGTGCTGGGGCCAGTGCCCGCCACGCGCGACGTCCGTATCATGGTCACGTTGCCCAGCGAGGCGGCCACCGATTACCCGTTGGTGCGGGATCTGCTGCGCCAGGGCATGGACTGCGTGCGTATCAACTGCGCACACGATGATCGGGCGGCCTGGCAGAAAATGATTGACCATCTGCGCCAAGCCGAGCAGGAGATCGGCAAGTCCTGCAAGGTCTGCATGGATTTGGGCGGCGCTAAGCTCCGCACCACTGGCCTGCCCCCGGCACCGGCCGTGCTACGAATCAGTCCCATCCGCGACGAGTTTGGCCAGGTACTGACGCCGGCTCGCCTCTGGCTTACCAGTCGGGAGTTACCGCAGGCGGCGCTGGCGAGCGGGACAATACGCTTGTTCTTCCCCCAAGTGTGGCTGCGGCAGCTAAGCCCCGGCGATGTCATTCGGTTTCGGGATGCAAGGGGCAACAAACGCAAGCTGCGCGTACGCAGCTCGAATGAGCAAGGCTGCTGGGCGGAGCTGCGCAAAACGGCCTATCTGGTGCCCAGCACCCGCTTTCGGGGCCCCGAGGCGAAAGCCACACTAGAGGAGTTGCCCCAGTCAGACTCGTTTATCCTGCTCCGCCCCGGAGACCAGTTGCAGCTTACCCGAGGAGCGCTGCCCACTGCGGTATCCGATGGTATGCCAGGTGCCGGTATACCTCCGGCTGTAATTGGCTGCGCGCTACCGGAAGTGCTTGATTACGTGAATCCGGGTGAGCGAATTTGGTTTGACGACGGCAAAATCGGCGGCGTAGTGGACCGCGTGGAGCCAGACGCCCTACACGTGCGCATCACAGAGGCCCGGGCCAAAGGCGAAAAGCTACGCAATGATAAAGGCATCAACCTGCCCGACAGCAATTTGTCCTTGCCCTCGCTAACGGCAAAAGACCTGGAAGATTTGGCTTTTGTCGCCCAGCACGCCGATATGGTCGGCCTCTCGTTTGTCAGCAAGGCCACCGAGGTAGAGCAGCTGCAGCAGCACCTGACCCGCCTGACGGAGCGAGCCGTCGCTATTATCCTTAAAATTGAAACGCAGCGCGGCTTTGAGCAGCTACCGGCGCTACTGCTCAGCGCCATGCAGGCGGGTAGCTGTGGCGTGATGATAGCCCGCGGCGACCTGGCCGTGGAGTGTGGGTTTGAGCGGCTGGCGGAAGTGCAGGAAGAAATCCTGTGGCTCTGCGAAGCGGCACATGTGCCGGTTATCTGGGCCACGCAGGTGCTGGAAAGCCTGGCCAGCGGCGGCTTGCCTTCGCGGGCCGAAGTGACCGACGCCGCCATGAGCGACCGGGCCGAGTGCGTAATGCTCAACAAGGGTCCGCGCGTGGTGCAGGCCGTGCAAACCCTCGACAGCATTTTGCGCCGCATGCAGGGCCATCAGCGCAAGAAAAGCGCTATGCTGCGCAGTTTACACGTGGCCCAGACCACCTGGCATCTGGAGCGCGCCAGCTCTTAGAATAGCGAAATGTTGTTCCACGCGCGCCCATTTGCATGTAGAATATCTGACTAAAAAAGCCCCCCAGAAATCAGCAGAAAAGTAGGTTACTGGTTTTCCCGGATGCTTTTCAATCCTTTCGTCCAGCGGGCTAATTCCCGGAGCATCGCGTCGAGCGCTTTTTCTGAAATGTCGTTCGGTGCCAAGTGGTCATTTTGGATAAATTCGGTGAAAAAAGGAATGTTTACGGCCTCCACCAGCGGCACTACTCGGTACGAGGAGAGGTCATTTTTGAGCGCATTCCAGGCCCGCGTGCCGGCCGATACCCCGCCGTAGCTGACGATGCCGGCCGCCTTGTAGCCCCACTCCTTCACCAGATATTCCAGCGCGTTCTGCAAGGGTGCGGGGTAGCTGAAGTTGTATTCGGCCGTCACGAAAATGAAGGCGTCGGCCGCCGCTATCTGGGCGCTCCACTGTTTTGTGTGCTCGTGCTCATACTTCTGCTGGGCTGGGTGATGGGGCTCGTTCATCAGGGGCAGGTTGATGGCCTGCAGGTCCAATACCTCTACGTTGAATTCGCCGTGCTTTCTTGCTTTTTCGGCTACCCATTCGGTTACTATGGGCCCCTTCCGGCTAGGTCGTACAGTGGCGGTAATGATTTTCAGGTTGTACATAGAGGGTAGTTTGATTGGTACGGTTAGCGAGAATAAGAAATATTTATTCAAGCATCTGCGTGGGGGCAAATCTACCGGGAATGTTACGCTCTTTCCAGGGCTGCGCGGTCCCAATGGGCCAGGGTTGCGGCGGCTTCGTAGGTGCTTTGCAAAAAACTGAGCACTGCTTGGCGCGGATCGGGAGCCGTGCGTGCGGCTTCGTAGGGCAGCAGAAACTCGCCCATCTCTTGGCTAAAAAAGCCCCCCGCAGGCTGGATAGGCGCGTTGGCCACCTCTGGCAGACTTGGGTAGGCGTAGCTATAAAATGCTGCCTCCTGCCCATTGCCCCCAGGCCACCAGCCGGCGGCAATCTGCTCTTCGGAGTACGACTCGCGGGTTACCCAATCAGCCAGATGAGGAATGCCACCCGGATGGGGAGGCGCGGGCCGGCCCGAAAAGCGCGTGACGGCCAAATCAAAGCTTCCCCAGAAGAAATGCACCGGACTGCATTTGCCCCGAAAGCGACTCCGAAACTCCTGCAGCACTTGGTCGGCACGCAGCAGGATGTCCCAGAAGGTTTCTACAGTGGTGGCGTCGTAGGCACGGTGGATCTGATCCTGGATAAAAGGTGTGGTGTCTTCAATCTCCACCGGCACCGGCCACAACTTTACCGCAATGCCGGCTTCGCGCAGCAGGCCGCGGTAGGCCTGGTAGAAGTCGGCCACGGATCGGGGTTCCAGAGCCAGCTCGTGGGTACGGCCGTCGGAGGTATGCACGCGCAGCTGGTGCGCTCGAAAGTCGAACACTATCTCGCAGCTACCCGCCGCATAGGGCATGGGCCCGGTCGACAGGCCCCGGGGCGTGACGTAGAGGGGTACCTGCCACCAATGGTTGAGCATAGGACTCAGCGCCAGGCGGGTTTTGCCCACAATTTGGGTCCACCGGTGCAGCGTCTCGCGCGTGTCGGTCCAGCTGTCGGCCGGCAAGGCTGGCCAGCGGGAGGCTAAGGTGTTGTCTATCATGAAGAAAAGATAAGATGAACCAACCACAAATCCTCCCTGCGCTGGCGCGATAGCCTAGCTTACGAACTCGGAGTTCATTGAGGATTCAGTAAATACAAAAGCTTTCTGTTGATTGCAGGGGCCGTCTGCTGCGTACCCTTGGTCAGCTTTCCCGTACGTACCCTTATGACTAAAATCGCCTTAATTGTTGGTGCCAGCGGCATCATCGGCAGCAACCTTGCCCGCGAGCTGCTCTCCCAGGGCTGGACCACTTACGGCCTGGCCCGTACTCCCAAAGACGATGTAGCCGGGCTGCGGCCTGTAGCCGCCGACTTGCTCGACCCGGCCAGCCTTGCCACTGCCCTCGCCGACGTAGCGCCCACACATGTCTTTCTCACCAGCTGGATGCGCCAGGATACCGAAGCCGAGAATATTCGCGTGAACGGCGCCATGGTGCGCAATCTGCTGGACGCCCTTTCCCCCAAGCAGTCGGTGCAGCATGTGGCTCTGGTAACGGGTCTCAAGCACTACCTCGGACCGTTTGACTCCTACGCTCGGGCTGGTTCATTGCCGCCAACGCCATTACGCGAGGAGCAGCCGCGGCTACCGATCGAGAATTTCTATTACGCCCAGGAAGATGAGGTGTACGCCGCTGCGGCCCGCGACGGCTTTAGCTGGAGCATTCACCGCCCGCACACCATTATTGGCCAGGCTGTTGGCAACCTGATGAATATGGGTGCCACGCTGGCCGTGTACGCCAGTATCTGCAAGGAAACGGGGCGGCCGTTTCAGTGGCCGGGTTCCGAAGCGCAGTGGAACGGCCTGTCCGATGTGACCGATGCCCGCGTGATTGCCAAGCAACTGGCGTGGGCTGCCACGACGGAAGCAGCAAAGAATCAGGCCTTTAACATTACCAACGGCGACTACTTTCGCTGGAGCTGGCTCTGGCCTCGTTTAGCTGCCTGGTTTGGCGTCGAAGCCAGCGGCTTCGACGGCACGGTGCACCCGCTGGAAGCGGCAATGGCCAATGATGCGCCGCTGTGGCGCGAGATGGCGGCTCGCTACCAGCTAAAAGTGCCTGAACTCAGCCAACTGGCTTCTCCCTGGCACACTGATCTGGACCTGGGGCGACCGATTGAAGTGATGACGGATATGTCGAAAAGTCGCAAGCTCGGCTTTGCAGTGTACCAAGCGACCGAAGATTCCTTCTTCGATTTGTTTGCGCAGCTGCGCGCCGACCGACTCATTCCGTAGACCTTCCTTTTGGCATATAAACATAAATAAGGGAAGTCCTCAGAACAGTGTAGAGACGCATACTTGCGTCTCGTCGTTGTTTACATGAGCAGCACTAAACCCAGGCATAAATCGTTCAACGACAAGACGCAAGTATGCGTCTCTACACTATTCAGCCAGCCAGGGATTCACATAATCAGCTTCGTAGTTTTAATGCGTAGCTGAAAAAGCCTTGCTACACCAAAAAGCCGTTTCCCTCAAGAAACGGCTTTTTGGTGTTATGCGTTGATTTTTAGCTAAATACCAAAGCTATTTTCTCTCAATAAAAGACAGAAGGTAGCTGGCTATGCTTGCTTCATTCCGGCTTCCTCACGTGCTTCCTTTAGCCAAGCTCGCGCTTCCTGTATATCACCAAACATGCGCATTTGCAGGCGCTTGCCAATGCCAATGTGCATAGCCTCCGCTGAAAGTGCCGCCATTGACTCGGGGCTAACTACTTGGGCAAAATGAGTGAGGCCCTGTGCTATGGCACGGGGTGCCCAATCGGTGACAATCCACTCCACGGCGTGGTCCCAGGGGCCAATCACTTGCCGGTTGTCGTTGAGCAAATAAGGGCAAGCGTGAGCTTGAAGAGGGTGCAGGCACGCATCGGCACCGGCAATAATACCAATATAGGTTTGGTAGCCAATCCAATTATTATAGACCCAGCGGTTGACGGCATCGTACTCAATCGTGAGATAAACTTTACCGAAACCGTTAACTATTTCTGTGGGCATGAGGCGATAAATAAGAGGTCAATCTTCTGGGAAAGGCTAGGTAAGCAGGAATAGTCCTGCTATCGGCAAGCCGACTAGAAGGTGGTAGCTTAAAAAGCGCCATAACCCATAGTTCTGGCAAGGTAGACAAAATTGCCCCCCACGACCAAAAGGCTAGGGCAAGTACACCAAAACAAGCTGATTTATACGGCTGGCAAACCGGCGGCCTTACGCTGGGCCAAGCGTTGGCCCGCTAACTGATTGCTGCCCAGAACGATGGTTGCGTAGCCCACGGGAGCTTCGGTGTAGCGCAGCGTCACTTGCTGGCCGAGCCACCAAGAGGTTTGGGCTTGTTCGGGGCTCTTGGAAGGGCCGTATTGGGCGCTGAGCAGCTCACGGATGCCGCGGCAGTTGGCCTCGCCCATCATACGCAGCTCAATGTAATAGAGCTTGTCTTTGTAAAAGCCGTAGGTGATGCCGGTGAGCCTGTGGGGCCCGACTTTGAGGTTGTCGGTGAGGTAGTTATAAAACTGCGTCTGGGTGGCGGGGTCGGTCCTGACCAGCTCTAAGTCGCGGAACTTGCTGATATCGTCGCCGAAAGTAGCTTTGCCGAACCCATTCTGGCTGTCGAGGGCGCGCAACGAAGGCGAGGCAGCGCGCGAAGCCTTTTTGGCTCTAACGCTTTGAGCCTGGCTACTTTGTCCAGACCAAGCTAGTAATCCCAGGAAAATAACCAGCTTTTTCATAGACAGCCCAGTGTGCGAAATGGCAAAAGACCCACGGAGCGGTAAATCTACTATATTCTGCCAGTAGATAGATGTTTTGGGGGGCTTTTTTCAAGCTGAATTTTGCTTTTTTAGCAGGCTTTCAGGTGTTGATTTGGGATTTTACAGGAGGATTGAATTTCCCTTAAACGCTATCTTGTGTTTTTGTAAACAACTGATATATAAATGTATAAGAATACTTTCGGGCGTGTGTTGCTGTACTAAGCTCTTCGGAAGCTATGAAGCTTTCCATTTTCTACCTGTCGCGCTTGCTACTGCTTGGGAGCCGGTAAAGCTGGCGGCATGGGGGCGTCGTCGGGTAGAAGCTCGGCGCTACTGCCAGCATCGGGAGTAATAATTTTCCAGACGGCGCGCTTAAGCTCATCCAAGCGGTGCAGGGCATCCGTGACGCTGTCGTGGTTTTTTATCTTCTCAAAAAAGCCGGTTTTTACGCCCACCTGAATCATTTTTTCCAGCACAAACGGCAAAATCCAGCCCACGACGCTGCTGGCCAGGGCACCGCGCAAACCAATACGCATGAGAAGGCGGGTAGTCATGCGCTTGAGCAAAAGGGCTTTGGCAGCAGGTAGAGCTTTATCGGCGAGAAAGTCGGCTACAAGCTGCGCGTTCCCATTCTTGATTTCGGCGCGCAGTACATCCTGAATCGTATCGAGGGCTGTGCGGGCTACTTTTTGAAATAGCAGGCCGGTTTGCCAAGCGCGAAGCCCAGTGGCCCGAGCGGCGCTGAAGATGGTAGGAAACAGGTTAATTTTTTTCATAGCAAAGCAAAAAAGCCCCGCAGACTAGATAGGAGACCAAGGCAGGCATAAGATACGGCGGGTTTTGGATTGGGTAGGAAAAGTTTGGACAGCCTTTGTGAATTGAAGCGCGTTTACGCTGTAGAGACGGAGTTTTTCAAACACCAACCAACGCAAATGGAATCAGAACACATGAAAGCCATCATCATCGCGCAGGCGGGTGGCCCGGAAGTATTGCATAGTGGACAGCGGCTTCGGCCTCAGCCCGCCGACCACGAAGTGCTGGTGCGCGTGCACGCTGCGGGCGTGAATCGGCCGGATGTGCTGCTGCGCCAGGGCAAATACGCTGGTAACGGCAGTGTGGAAGGGCTGATTCCGGGATTGGAGGTAGCTGGCACCGTAGCTGAATGCGGCGCGGCTGTAACGCGCTGGCGCGAAGGCGACGCGGTGTGTGCGCTGTTGGCGGTGGGCGGCTATGCTGAGTACGTAGCGGTAGATGCCCGCCACTGCTTGCCCGTGCCGGCTGGCTGGAGCTTCGTGGAGGCCGCCTCCTTGCCCGAGACCGTGTTTACGGTGTGGCACAACGTATTTCAGCGCGGCCAGCTTCGGCGTGGCGAAACCCTGCTAGTACACGGCGGCAGTAGTGGCATCGGCATCACGGCCATTCAGCTGGCACACGCGTTGGGCTCCCGCGTATTTGCGACAGCTGGCTCCGACGAAAAGTGCAAGGCTTGCCACGCTCTGGGTGCCGAGCGCTGCATTAACTACAAAACCGAAGATTTTGAGGCTGTACTACAAGCCGCAGGTGGCGTTGACGTTATTCTGGACATGGTGGGCGGCGACTATATCCCCAAAAACCTGCGCCTGCTCCGCGACGATGGCCGCCTAGTGTTCATCAATGCCATGCAGGGCGCCAAAGCCGAGTTCAACGCCCTGGAAATCATGCGTCGTCGCCTCACCATTACCGGCAGCACCCTGCGGCCCCGCAACGCCGACTTCAAGGCTGAATTGGCCGCTGCGGTCGAGGAAAATGTGTGGCCACTGCTCGCTGGGGGGCTTTTTAAGCCGGTTATCTACAAGGTATTCGAGCTAGAGGAAGCCACGGCTGCGCACCAGCTTATGGAAAGCAGCGCGCATATCGGCAAGATTATGCTGCGGGTTATTTAAAGCAACAAGTAAGGCTAAACTAGCTCTGCTTTACGCACTTCGCCGCGTAAAATCTTCGACCACTTGCAGGCAAACGGGCGCGGGCACCTGCACCGATTTGCCGGTAGGCGTGAGCTTACCGGTTTCCCGATCGACGCGGAAGGTGACGATGTTGTTGGTGGCCTGATTGGCTACCAGCACCAGTTGGCCCGTCGGATCGATGGTGAAGTTGCGGGGCTTCTGACCCTGTGTGGGCACGTGCTGCACCAGCGTAAGGCGACCACTCGGAATGTCAATGGCGTAAACTACAAGGCTGTCGTGGCCGCGGTTGGAACCGTAGAGGAATTCACCATTGGGGGATACGTGAATGTCGGCGCAGGAATTTATCCCTTTGAAATCGGGTGGGAGCGTAGTGAGCGTCTGAATTTCCTGAAAAGTGCCGGCGCCTTCATCGTAGCGCAGGGCCGTGATGGTGGAGTTTAGCTCGTTGATGAGGTAAGCCAGCTGGCCGCCGGGGTGAAACGTGAGGTGGCGCGGCCCCGCGCCGGGTGCAGCGGTAAAGGCCGGCATAGCCATCGGTTCGAGAGCGTCCTCTTTCGCGTCGAGCTGGTAGCCATACACCTTATCCGTGCCTAAGTCTACCGCGAAAACGAAACGGTTGGCCGGGTCGGGAAGGATGCAGTGGGCGTGGGGGGCATTTTGGTTTTTGTGAGGGCCGGAACCCGTATGCTGTTGCGTGTCGGCGATAGGCGCAAGCTCGCCATTGGGCTCAATAGGAAGCATGCCTACATTGCCCCCCAAGTAGCTAGCCACCAAGGCGTAGCGGTTCATTTTGTCGAGGCTGATGTAGCACGGTGCCGAACCCAATGCCGACTGCTGATTCAGAAAAGCGAGACGCCCACTTTTCTGATCAATTGCAAAGGCACTGACGGCCCCGCTTGCTTTACCCTGAAAATCAGTGGTTTCGTTAACGGCATATAGGTGCTCACGCCGGGAATCCAGGGTCAGGTAGGAGGGATTTGCGCCGGCTTTGGTGGAGCCCAGGCGGGTAAGGGCGCCGGTGCTTACGTTGAGCTTGTACAGATAAATGCTGTCTTCCTCAGGCTTGGCATACGTCCCGACATACACTAAATATTCTTCCTTACTCTGGGGGCCTTTTTCGGATGTTAACATCGACGCGCAACTAGAGAGTACGAAGGGCATCCCCGCCAATCCTAAACCTGCGACTTGGAGAAAATGACGGCGTGAGTATAGTGGTAAAGACATTGGAGCAGGAAGGTGGGAGTAAGGTTAGCAAGGTAAGAGGTAGTTAATTATAGCCTATAGGTAAAGGCGTAATATTTTGTGTCCCTGCAATTGGTTGCAGTGGTTGTGATTTAGCAATTACTGTGATTTAAATATTGCAATCCACTTGACCGTCATGCAGAGGCAGAGCCGAAGCATCTCGCGTGTTTGGTTGCAATAGTAATTCAACGAAGCGAGCGAGATGCTTCGCTGCGCTCTGCATGACCGCCTTTGATATAGTAACGAAGCCGGAATATGCTTCACTGCTCTCTGTATGACCAGCCAAAGAAGGATAGCGCAATAATTGCTTGCTGCTTCTTTCACAACCCAAACCTTCCCGGAAGCCGACGGGAGCTTGTACCTTTGCGGCGCCGCAACTTTCCCTTTGCCTCGCGAGTTTTCTACCCAGAAAATTGCCCCCCAGATGATGAATAAGATTTATTGCCCCAGCCTCACTGAGTACCAGCGCCGCCTTTCGCGGGAAGTTAAGATTGGCGATGTGCCGCTGGGGGGCAAAAATCCCATCCGCGTGCAGAGCATGACCACCGTGGATACCATGGACACGCTCGGCTCGGTGGAGCAGACGCTGCGCATGGTGGAGGCCGGCTGCGAATACGTGCGCATCACGGCGCCCAGCATGAAGGAGGCCCAGAACCTACTGGAAATCAAGAAGGAGCTGCGTAAACGCGGCTGCGACGTGCCACTTATTGCTGACATTCACTTCACGCCCAACGCCGCTGAGCTAGCCGCCCGCATCGTGGAGAAAGTGCGCGTGAACCCCGGCAACTACGCCGACAAGAAGAAATTCGACTTCATAGAATACACCGACGCTACCTATCAAGACGAGGTAAACCGCATCCGCGAACGGTTCCGGCCGCTGGTCCAGATTTGCAAGCAGTACGGCACGGCTATGCGCATCGGCACCAACCACGGCTCTTTGTCGGACCGTATTTTGAGTCGCTACGGCGACACGCCGCTGGGCATGGTGGAGTCGGCGCTGGAGTTTCTGCGCCTCTGCGAGGAGGAGAATTATTACGATGTGGTGCTCAGCATGAAGGCCTCCAATACCCAGGTGATGGTGCAGGCCTACCGCCTGTTGGTGCAAAAGCTGGACGAAGAAGGTCTGCAACCGTACCCTCTGCACTTGGGCGTGACCGAAGCCGGCGAAGCTGAAGACGGTCGTATTAAGTCGGCCGTGGGCATCGGTACACTGCTGGAAGACGGCATTGGCGACACTGTGCGCGTGTCGCTCACCGAAGCACCCGAAGCCGAAGCGCCAGTCGCTAAAGCCTTGATTGACCGCTATACCAACCGCGCTGCCGAAGCCAAGCCCATTGCGCCCGTGACGGAAGTGCCCATCGACCCGTTCCAGTATCACCGCCGCATCACGCGCGAAGTGCTGAACCTTGGGGGGCAAAATGTGCCGCGCGTCATGGCCGATATTTCGCGGTTGTCGTCGGTGGAGTATGCCGATTTGCGCGCCGTGGGGCAGTTGTATTCGGTGTTTCTGGACAAGTTTCAGATGAATGACTTGGGCGCTGACTATATCTACAGCGGCCAGCGCCCGGTGCCATTTATGCTGCCCAATGGCCTGAAGGAAGTAGTAGACTACCAAGCCTGGCTCGATGCCGGCTGCCGTGCCGACCATTACCCGGTGCTCACTCAGGCTGAATACGCTACCGCCGGCCCGCAGCACACGGAGCTGAATTTCGTATTTCAGAACCTGGAGTCACTCACGCCACCGGCGCTCGAACAGCTTCGCGCCGATGCTACGGCCGTCATTATCCTCTACACCGATAATGCCCACGCGATGCCGGAACTCCGCCGGACTTTTTTCCGACTGATCAATCATGGGGTAACAAACCCGGTGATTATCAACCGCCAATACCCGGTGCTCACGCCCGAGCAAACCCAGCTCTACGCTGCCACCGACGTCGGTGGTTTGCTCTTGGACGGACTTGGTGATGGCATAGTGCTCAGCACCGAATTGCTACCCGAGCGCGCCAAAGCGGATTGGCTGCCCACTATCGACCAGCTCAATCAGCTCTCCTTCGGCATCCTGCAAGCGGCCCGCACCCGCATGAGCAAGGCGGAGTACATCAGCTGCCCGAGCTGCGGCCGCACCCTGTTCGACCTCCAGGAAACCACCGCCATGATCCGTAAGCGCACCGACCACCTCAAGGGCGTCAAAATCGGCATTATGGGCTGCATTGTGAACGGCCCCGGCGAAATGGCCGACGCCGACTATGGCTACGTGGGCGTGGGCAAAGGCAAGATCGCCCTCTACCGCGGCCAGGATGTAATCAAGAAAGCCGTACCCGAAGAACTCGCCGTGGATGAGCTAATTGAGCTAATGCGTGAAGACGGCCGCTGGATTGAGCCCGTACGGCTAGAGGAGCCGGTAGGGGCGTAGGTGTGAATAATGGGAGCAATTCATTTTGTGTTCACCTGCTTCTATTGCGCAGCTTCCCGAGGGCTAAATTCACTCACTACAGCCTGTGCAGGCATGGGTATTTTTGTAGGAATATGCGTGCTTAACTTAATTGAATTGCATTGTGTCCTAATTGGGTATGAACAGCATTTAGAAGCACTGCCTCTCTTGTCAATAGTATTAGTGCCATGTTTTCTTTCATGGGCACTACTGGAGAGGATGTACAGTAAAAAGTATAGAAATGTCGCTGGACAAGCTCGCAAAATATATGGTCTGCAACGTCTGATGTATGGTTTACTTGGCTTTGGGTATATAATGGGGGCTGCGATGCTAATGGCTGTGTTGAGACTTTATTAGTAGTATATTCTTGCGTTTGGCATGCTGAGCTGGGCGAAGCATATCTACTAGGCGTCTGGCTATTGTTTGGGAGATATGCTTCGCCCAGCTCAGCATGACAGTTTTATTGACTCAAATGGATGCTAAGTGAATCAGCGCTTTTACAAAAGGTCCGTTATTTGCTTTCTGGTTCGGCTCGACTAGAAACCATGAAGAACCTATTTGCATTGATCCTGGTGTGCCTGCTGGGCACTACCGCTGCACAGGCCCAAGATATTCAGTCCATCGGCAAGGATAGAAAGGCCATCAAGAAGGACGTGCGCAAGCGTGACAGGAAATACAAGAAGCTGCGCGTGGACATAGCCGCAGACGGCAGTGACATAGAATGGTATCAAGCCGGTGACAAGAACCCGGACAATGCCACGATTGGCTTTGGGTATCGCAATGATGTTTGTGTGACTACGCTGACGGCTTTGGCAGACTCAGTTAGCCTTTTGAAAATGCAAACCAAACTGAATGCCCGCAACGAGCAAACCGATGAAGCCGTCTGGGATTCAAAAGACGGGAAGTACCGCACAAACATCACCACTAGCCCCGGTCAGTACTACGTGATTACACGGCGGCGTAAAGAGTAACAATGCTGGTCTTCTGAGCAGAACAGACGACCTACTCTACGTACAAGCTAGAAGAAGGACCCGGAAGGCAGTAGTTGTCATTCGGGTCCTTTTGGTTTCGGTGGGGGGCATTTTTAGTTAACTGCCTTGTTGCTTAAAATATCTTGCGTGGCTGAACGTCTACCGCTGCATGAAGATCAGAGCAATTATTACTGGGGTAACCGGCATGGTGGGAGAAGGTGTACTACACGAGTGCCTCAACGACCCCGACGTGGAGCAGGTGCTGTCCATTAGCCGCAAGCCCTACGGCCTGAACCACCCTAAGCTGCGCGAAATCGTGCACAGCGACTTCCACGATTTGTCGGCCATACAGGACCAGTTAACGGGCTACAATGCCTGCTTTTTCTGTCTGGGCGTGTCGTCGGTGGGGATGAAGGAACAGGAGTATCGCCGCATCACCCACGATCTGACCCTGCACTTTGCCCAAACCTTACTCACCCGCAATCCAGATCTTACGTTCTGTTATGTGTCGGGGGCAGGCACAGACGGCACCGAGCAAGGCAAGCTGATGTGGGCGCGGGTGAAAGGCCAGACCGAAAATGACTTGCTGAAGATGCCTTTTCAGAAAGCCTACATGTTTCGCCCCGGCTTTATGTACCCGACCAAAGGCCTGAAAAATACGTTGTCCTCTTACGCTTACATCTCTTGGCTTTATCCGGTGCTGCGGCCCCTGTTTCCCAAGTATGTTTCCACGTTGCAGGAAATGGGTTTGGCTATGATTAATGCGGTGCGCATCGGCTACCCGAAACGAGTGCTGGAAGTGCCGGATATAGTGGCGCTGGCCAAGCAGAAGGTGCGCGCGTAGTCTGGCTGTGGGGGGCAAATACCCGTAGAAGGCGTACTACATTTGTCCGACAACTGCCTTCTACATGATTAAAACCGTCATTTTCGATATGGACGGCGTGCTGGTTGACACCGAGCCGCTGCACCGCGACGCCTTTTTTCAGCACTTCGCCGAGCTAGGCGTAGAGCTAACTGCAGAGAAATACGCCACGTTTCTGGGCTCCTCTACCCGCAATATGTACCAGCAGTTCAAGGAGGAATTTAGCCTGACAGAGGATGTAGAAACGCTGATGAGCCGCAAGCGCGAGTTCTTCGGGAAAGCATTCGACGAATCGACCGACTTAGAGTTGCTGCCCGGTGCCCGCGAACTGGTCCTTGATCTGCACCATGCCGGCATGCCGCTTCAACTAGCCTCGTCGGCTTCCAAAGAAACGATTCACCGCGTGTTTAAGCGCTTCAAGCTGTATCCGTACTTTGATAACCTAGTTAGCGGGGAAGATTTCCCTCAGTCGAAGCCCAATCCGGCGCTTTTCCTGCACGCCGCCAAGCTGGCCGGAAAGCCCGTGCACGAGTGCCTGGTAATCGAGGATTCGGCCAACGGTGTGACGGCCGCTAAAGCCGCCGGCATGTACTGCATCGGCTTCAGTAGCCCGCACTCCGGCGGCCAGGACTTACACCATGCCGATCAGGTGGTGCCTGATCTGCGAGAGCTTAATGCTGAGTTGATTCTGAGACTTTCAACGCCGGTAAGTTTGCCAGCAAATACGTAAGTATCTGCTGGCCTTCGTAGTAGCTCGAAGAAATGGAGAAGCGTCTGTTAACCTTGCCGGAGCTGGGCTTGCTGATATGTATGTTGCGCGGCAAGCCGAACGTTGAAAAAATACTGGCCTTGCTACCTACCGCTGAGGTGCAAGAAATGGATGATGGCGGTATGGGCAGCCTACGTTTTGTGAGCAGCAAGCAGAATCGGCATCTTGGTCAGGTAGTAGCGGAACTCTGGTACAAAGATGAAGATGAAGTGCCGGTGCTGGCCTCACTCTACCTGGATACCGAAGGCGACCTGTATGAACTCGACAGTTGGAAAGCAGATTCTACGCCGTTGAGGCGCATCCCCGCTTTCTAACAGTGTCTACTTACACTTTTCCTTGCGGCGCGTGTCGATGATGTGCACGATTTTCCAGCCCTCGGCCAGCTTCACCAACTGAAACGAATTGTAGCCGCAGTGGCTGAAGGTGGTACCCACATAAAACTGGTACGGCGTCCAGACGCTGGCCAGATTGGCATCAATGAGTACTTGTTCGAAGGTGATGCGCTCATCGTACACTTCCTTGTGCGGCGTGCCCACGCTTTTCAGAAAACCTGCCACTTTCTCCGTCTGTACCTGCGTTTTGCCCTCGCGGTTGGCAATAACTTGGAATACCGCGCCCGGCGCCAACGTGCTTCGTACCATCGTACTGTCGCCGCGCCGCATGCCGTCGAAGAACGTGTTGATGGTTTGCTTAACGGCGGCAGTTTCGGTGGCGCTGGCTTGGGCGAAGGCCGCAAAATTGCCCCCCAGAAGGCAGGCAGCGAGGAGAAGTTTTTTCATGAAAGAGGGGTGCGGATACTGTCAACTGGATTACAACAGCAAAGACGCTACAAATTACCAGAAAGCTGCGCTGTAGGATTTGCGTCCTAAAAAAAGCCCCCCAGGCCAGTTTTTTACGCCCATGAAAAAAGGTGTTTGCCCTTTTCTAGGAGGACAAACACCTTTTTTCTGAAAAGTTCAGGCTTCAGATTATCAATTCGGTGTTAGGTTAAGGTCAGCGATTCTATTGCCTAGTTCTATGCCCATTTGTATGGAAGCCAGCTGTGTAAACCGGTAGTGTATGCCCGCGTAGATTCTGGAAAAAGCAGCCTCTTCTCTCATTGCCGAAATAGAAGGATACTGCCGGGCCGGTAAACCTCGCCAGGTATATGTGTTGTCGGTTACTGGAATGTCGCCAAATTCTCTTATCAGTACTTGCGTAACGGGCGCGTTGTGCCCAACAAGTCCAGAAGGATACTCAGGGTAAGGCGGATTGGGCAAATATGATTGCCAGGTAGGGTCAATTAGGCGCTGGATATAAGTAACCGGGCGCAATAGATTATACTGATACTTTCCTCTAAAGGTATTAATAGGGCCGTCCTTCATGGCAATGCCGGTTTTGGCATATACTTCCGCTGCTCGTCCTAGTCTGGCATTTTGACTCTTCAATAGCCCAGTTATGATATTCAGACCATGGTAGGGGGCCGGAACGCCTACGCCTACACCACCCGCATCAGCCCACCAGTTTGCTGTTGCTCTTTGTTCTGTGGTCAAGGCTTTGCCAATATCATACACTTCTTTCGCCTGCTTATAAAATTCGGAGGATGGATCTTCTGAATACGCAACTGGTAAAGGGGGCGCAGTAGCCGTTAAGCTGTGGGCTAGAAAAGGCCGTGAGTTCTGTAAAAAAGGTCCTTGCGGGGCGGCGAAAGCAGGCGGGGTAAGTACCCAGGATCCTGGAAATACCGGTAACACATAGCCTTGGCTGCCTGTATTGAAGTTGTCGGTGGCGGACCAGGCGTAGATGGCACTCGCCACGGCGCGCCCGTGGGCTTGCGAACGGGTTAAAACGGCATCGGCAGTACTTAAGCGGTAGCGGTTGTTGTAAGCATTTTCCAACGAATCCATCCGGGCTCTATCTGAGTCGGTTAGGCCCACTAACAGCTGCTTGTACATACTGGCCAGGGATGCATTAGCACTGGCCCCCCACAAATACTCCCGGCCTGGCTCCGGGGTCGGCATGGGGGGCATTTGGTAAAGTTTGGTGGATAAACTGACGGCTCCCCTTATGCCCGGACGCACGGTTTCGTAAAGGCCGACGCCAATGTAGCCGAAGGCTCGATTGTTCGCTAGAACATTTGGTTGTGGAGTTCTACGCAGTTCAATCTTTGCGATCAGATCATACCAGTCATATACGACGTTGGCACTTTCTTCCTGAGCTGTTTTGGATGGGTGGCGAATTATTTCCTCATACAGCTCATCGCAGCTATAGAAGAACATGGCGGACATAAAAAGCGCGAACAGCTGAGCCACTTTTCGGTGGCTGTTTAATAAAGGCAGTTTCATAGCGAAATTGGTTTGGTGGAAGAAGGCCTGTTGGGGAATCACAAGAGACTCAGGCAGGAATTGTCTATCGATTGGACATCCTGATTCTCAAGTGAAATAAACGAGGGAACGGCTTCTATTGCTTTATATGCGCATAGAGTAGCTCAAAGCCATTGGCACAGTGCTGCGATTCCGAAGGGCTCATCTTCGGGCGAATCCGGATCTAAGGGGTAGAAGTTATCTACTCATATAATTTAATAAAATATTAATAAAACTCAAAATTTTATTTGATTAATTATAATAAAACAAAATCTTATAACGAGCTTGATAGTCATTAAAACAGCGTTTTTGAGGTTTTAGACAGCTTTTCCAAATTTATTGGGGGCCATCATTTTCTGTATTTATTTTACCTTGCAATCAAATCATTCCGGGCTTCCGGATGTTCTTAATACATACCAAAAGCCACTGTAATGAAAGGTCGTAACCTGTTTAATTTCGGTCCTGCCCTCGGTTATTTCTTCCGTAAGAACGACCCGAACCGGCATACCAACTTCAACCTGCGTACCATGCATTTTATCAATAAGCTCTCCATGGCTATGTTCTTGGTTTGCTTGCTGGTAATGCTGTTCCGCTACGTTCTCTAGTCTTAAAATGAACATCGAAGATTACCGCGACTATTGCCTCTTAAAGTCCGGCGTGACCGAGGAAACTCCTTTCGATGATGACACGCTGGTATTCAAGGTGGGGGGCAAAATTTTCGCCCTCACCAGCATCAGTCAGTATGGTAGCGTTAATCTTAAATGTGACCCTGAGCGTGCCGTGCAACTCCGCGAGGAGTTTGACTACGTGCTACCGGGGTACCATATGAATAAGAAACACTGGAACACCGTTGTCATTGGTAGCGGTGTTTCTGCTTCTCAGCTCCGCGAGTGGACCGATCATTCGTACGATCTGGTACGAGCGTCGCTACCACGCGCCATACGCGAAGAACTCGCTAAAGACTGCTAAGTAGCTCTTCATAATACTGCTTTATTACAAGGCCATGTTGCCCGAACCACGACAGGTTTGGGTAACATGGCCTCTTTTATTCGGATAGCTTGTGTTTAGAATATTTTATATATAAATTATGAATATACTTACTATTCAAACCTGCTATGAGTCGATATGTACCTACTATACTAGTGTTAGGAATGGTGAGCAGTGTCTTATCAGGCTGTATGACTACGCGCATTGCTACGGTGTATGACTGCGATTCAGTCGTGAATGACCCGAACAATACAAAGGTGGTCACCTCATATTTCTGGGGTCTAAAGCAGCCTGCCGACATAAAGCCGCCCTGCGATTCGCGCTTTAACCATCTGAACAGCGTTACGGTAAACACCAATTTCGGCTACTTCCTGCTTTCTCTGGTCACGGTAGGTGTCGTGACAAAGCAGCGCGTAAGCTGGTGCTGTGCGCCCTACACACCCGCTGTTGACACGCTGGGCCTTGGACCCGTAACCAAGCCCGAACTCCGGTTATCCGTCCGACCATGAGCCTGCCCAACGGAATTGAGGCGCTCCCCATGGCGGAGTGGACCAATCGCCACGAAAACTTCACGCAGCGCTTGCAAGCCAGCGCTTGCTTCAAGCTGCGCATTCCCAATCTGCCCACCAGCCAGGCGCAGTACCGACAGACGACGGCTAACTTCCAGTGGCTGATCCGCTACGGCATCGAGCACAACGTGCGGATGCGGGCCATAGCCAAAGGCTGGTCGTTTTCGGAAGTTGCTGTGACCGATGGCGGCTTGGTAGACACATTGGCCCTGCGACAGTCGTTTGCCTTGCAGCCGAGCATGGTCGCGCCGGCTTACCAGACTGCCGGGCGTACAGCCGACAATCTGTTTTTTACGGAGTGCGGCATGAGCATCATCGGCTTAGAGCAGCAACTGGAGTCCCGGCAAAAGTCGGTACGGGCTTCCGGGGCCAGCAATGGGCAAAGTATTGTGGGCGCGTTATCCACCGGAACGCACGGAGGGGCTTTTCGCTTCGGTTCGATTCAGGAAACGGTGGTGGGTTTGCATATTGTCACGGGCCCCGACCGGCACGTGTGGCTGGAGCGAGCGTCGTACCCAGTGGCCGCACCCAAATTCACGGACTGGCTGGGCGTAACGGACGTGTTTCGCGACGATGACCTATTCAACGCGGCCTTGGTGAGCTTCGGTAGCTTCGGCTTTATCCATGGTGTACTGCTGGAAACAGAGCCGTTGTTTTTGCTCGAAGAATCCAGCTCGCCGCGCGTGCCCTACCGCGAAGGGGTAAAGCGGCTCATGACCGACCTCGACCTGACGGGCCTGAAACCGTGGCTGCAACTCCCACTCAACGACCCCACGCGCCAGCCCTACCACCTCACCATCATCATCAACCCCCACCAGTTCGACCCTACAGGTGCTGATCCGAACCGGGGCGTGTTTGTGCAACTGCTGTTTAAGGCGCCCTACCGATTGGTGTACCCGCGCCGGCCGGCACCCGCCGCGGGCTTTATCTACGGTGATAGTTCATTGGGCCTGATTTCGACAGTGCTCGACCATCTGGGTAATGCCGGCGTGGCGTTGGTACCTACGCTCGTGAATCGGCTGTACCCGCTAGCCTTGGAGCGCAACAACGGCACGGCCGGCACCATGAGTGAGACCTTCGACAACACCAACATTCGAGGCAAAGCGGCCAGCGCCGCCATCGGCATCGATAACCGCGACGTGCTGCGCGTGCTGGCCGAAGTTCATTCGCTCAACCAACAAACGCCCTTTCCTGGTGTGCTGGGCTTGCGATTTGTAAAAGGCACCAAAGCCACCCTAGGCTTCACGCGCTTCCCGGTTACGGCCGTGCTGGAATTCGACGGCGTCGAGGCCCGAGTTACGCGCCGGTTTCTTGAGATGATCTGGGCCCGCTTGGAAATCCTGAACATCGCGTACACGCTGCATTGGGGAAAAATTAACTTTAACCTAACCGAACCTCGCCTCCTTAAAATGTACGGCGACACCGCCGTAAACCAGTGGCTTGCCAGCCGCCACCGCCTGCTTGACGCCCCCACACGTTGGGTATTTACAAACCCCTTCATGGAGCGCTGCGGCCTCGATAAAGCACCTGCGCGTGTGCCCGGCCCGGTAGTGTAGCCTCACGATTGGCCTCACCCCCCGGCCCCCTCTCCCAAAAAGAGGGGGAGCCTGACGCTAGTTGTTCTTCGTCGCACCTTCGGCTCTCGCCTCAGGCACGACTACCGAGTCGTATCCATAAAAAAGCCCCCCAGAAATGTTTCTGGGGGGCTTTTTTTACTTTGCCATTGCGAATGTCAAGCTGATAGCGGTTGCGAAGGCGCGAGCCGACGCAGCCGCGTAGGCCGGGCGTCAGGCTCCCCCTCTTTTTGGGAGTGGGGGCCGGGGGGTGAGGCCTATGTGAGCCTACACTACCACATTCACCATTCGGCCAGGTACGACGATTACCTTTTTCGCCGCTTTGCCTTCGCTGAACTTCTCGAATATCTCCGAGGCCAACACTTCCTTTTCAATATCAGCGGCAACAGCAGCGGCGGCGAAGGTCATTTTGCCGCGCATCTTGCCGTTGAAGGAAATGGGGTAGTCGATGCTGGCTTCTTCGAGGTATTTCTCCTCGAATACCGGAAATTGGGCCGTAGTAATGCTGCCGGGCTCGTGACCTAGCTCCGCCCATAGCTCCTCCGCCAAGTGAGGCGCGTAGGGCGAAATAATAACTGTGAGCGGCTCCAGAATAGCGCGCTTGTGGCAATTCAGGGCCGTCAGCTCGTTCACGGCAATCATGAAGGTGCTGACGGACGTGTTGAACGAGAACCGCTCAATGTCTTCTTGCGCCTTTTTGATGGCTTTGTGCAGAGCCTTCAACTCGGCGGGCGTCGCGGCCTCATCGGTAACGGCTAGCTGGCCATCTTCGGGATGGAAGAGACGCCAGAGCTTCTTGAGGAAGCTGCTCACGCCGCTCATGCCACTAGTATTCCAAGGCTTGAACTGCTCCAGCGGCCCCAAGAACATCTCGTAAAGGCGCAAAGTATCAGCACCGTAACGACTAATTAACTCATCGGGATTAGCTACGTTGAAGCGGTTTTTCGACATCTTCTCAACTTCCCAACCGCAGAGGTAGCGTCCATCATCTTCGGTGATAAATTCTGCATCCGCGAAGTCAGGACGCCACCGACGAAATGCTTCCATATTCATGAAATCATTCTCCACGATGCTGATATCTACGTGCAAAGCAGTGGTTTCGTACTGATCCTTTTTACCTAATGAAACGAATGTATTCGTGCCATTAATCCGATACACGAAGTTCGACCGCCCCAAAATCATCCCCTGATTAATCAGCTTCTGGAAAGGCTCGTTGCCGCTGACGAGGCCCAGATCCTTCAAAAACAGATACCAGAAACGGGCATACAGCAAGTGGCCAGTGGCGTGCTCAGCGCCGCCCATGTAGAGGTCAACAGTTTGCCAGTACTGCTCGGCTTCCTCGCTCACAAACCGCTCGTCGTTGTGCGGGTCCATGTAGCGGAGGTAGTACCAGCTAGAGCCGGCCCAGCCGGGCATAGTGCTTAGCTCGAAGTCGAACTTGCCGCGGTACTTCCAGTCCTGCGCGCGGCCCAGGGGCGGCTCGCCGGTTTCGGTGGGCTTGTACTCGTCGATTTCAGGCAGCACAATGGGCAAATCGGCTTCGGCCACGCCGTAGGCCACGCCTTCCTTGTAATAAATCGGGAGAGGCTCACCCCAGTAGCGCTGACGGCCAAAAATGGCGTCGCGCAGGCGGAAGTTTACCTTTCCTTTGCCCAAATTATGCTCTTCCAGCCAGGCAATGAGCTTGTCGTTGGCTTCTTTGAAGGTGAGGCCGTTGATGAGCTCAGAGTTGATGTAGCGACCTTCTTTCGTAGGGTCGGCTTGCTGATCGAGGTTCTGCTGGGCATCGGTGACGGCGATGATAGGCAGGTTGAAGTGCTTGGCGAAGAGGTAGTCGCGCTGGTCGCCGCTAGGCACGGCCATCACGGCGCCAGTGCCGTAGCCAGCCAGCACGTAGTCGGCCAACCACACCGGCACTGGCTCGCCACTCACCGGATTGGTAGCATAGCTGCCGGTAAATACCCCCGATACGGTCTTGGTGTCGGCCATCCGGTCGCGCTCCGAGCGGCGCTTGCTGGCCAGCACGTAGGCGTCTACGGCTTCTTTCTGCTCGGGCATGGTGAGTTGGGCGGCCAACTCATGCTCAGGCGCTAACACCATAAACGTCGCCCCATAAATTGTGTCGACGCGGGTGGTGTACACCTTGATACCCTGCTGGGGGGCATTTTGGAGCGGAAACATCACCTCGGCGCCCACTGAGCGGCCTATCCAGTTGCGCTGCATTTCCTTCACCGGCTCGGGCCAGTCAATGGTATCGAGACCCTGAAGCAAACGGTCGGCGTAGGCGGTGATGCGCAGGTTCCACTGGGGCATGAGGCGACGCTCGACGGGGTAGCCGCCGCGCTCCGAGAGGCCATCTTTCACCTCGTCATTGCTGAGCACTGTGCCCAGCGCCGCGCACCAGTTCACGTACGTATCCGACTGATACGCCAGACGGTAGGGGTGAACTGCGTCGATGCGCTGCTTCTCGGTCATCATTTGCCACTGCCCGGCCGTGAAGTCGTGGCGCTCGTCGGTGTCGCCAGCAGCGCGCACTCCGGCGCTGCCTTGGGTGCCGAAAATATCCTGCAACGTGCGGATGTTCTCGGCGCGGTTGGTGTCGAGGTTATACCAGGAGTTGAACAGCTTCAGGAAAATCCACTGCGTCCATTTGTAGTAGCTGGCGTCGGAGGTGCGGATTTCGCGGCTCCAGTCGTAGCTAAAACCCAGCGACGAGAGCTGCTCTATGTAGCGCTGAATGTTCTCGCGGGTCGTTTTTTCGGGGTGCTGACCGGTCTGGATGGCGTACTGCTCGGCGGGCAAGCCAAACGAGTCGAAACCCATGGGATGCAGCACGTTGAAGCCCTGCAAGCGCTTGAAGCGCGACACAATATCGGAGGCAATGTAGCCTAGCGGGTGCCCTACGTGCAGGCCCGCGCCGCTGGGGTACGGGAACATATCCAGCACGTAGTACTTGGGCTTGTCGGAGCTGTTGCTGACCTCAAACGTTTTATGCGTTTTCCAGTGGGCTTGCCACTTTTTTTCAATTTCCTCGGGACGATACGCGGGCATTAGCAGGAGTTTAGGCTGTTCTGAACAGGCGAAATTACGCAAAAAGCCGCGCGGCGCCTTGATAAATAGCCTAGCTTGACCACAAGGCACGCTTCGCCGGCTCTGGGGGGCTTTTTAAGCGGCTGGTTGGGATTTTTGGTTTGGTCTTGCTGAATCTAGAACTTGCTTATCAAAGTATCTCTACCGCTCCGCCACTCTTATCTCTTCCGTTTGTCATCCTGAGCAGAGCGAAGGACCTTCTCACCGAAGAACGACTAGCTTAACAACGACTTGTTCAACTGTTATAAGGTCCTTCGCTCTGCTCAGGATGACAAATAGTATGGGGTAGGTGATGACAGACGTTTTAAGCGCACTTTGCTTTGCTCGGTACGACCTGCAGCGAGGTTATTGTGTGCTTAAATACCTAGCTCAAACTGAAATACGCCGCCCCAGCGGTTGCCGGGAGCATCGAGGTCCCAGTTGCCGCGCGCGGGCTGGTAGCTGGCATTCAGCTGGGCTTTCACACGGTGCTTGCGTAGGTATTTAGTCAGGCCCACTTCCAGCACTTCCTGCTGATCAACTTGCTCTCGAATCACTTGGTCGGGCTGTAGCCAGGAGTAACGCAATGCTGGCTCCCAGCCCGAGGGGAAATAATAGGAAAGCTGCTGGTTAACGCCCCGGCCCACAAAAGCATAGCGCGGATCGTCGGTAGAATTGTAGGTAAACGGATCGGGGCTGTGCCGCTGCATGTACTCGGCCAGATACGCCCAGCCTTGGTATTTCACCATGGCATCGGAAATGAATGTTCCCAGGTCGACGGGGCTATATAAGTCAATGCCGAGCTGCCCGCCAGTGTTTGTGGTCCTTCGGTTGTAGCTGTAGCCCGCCGCCACCGATACTTTGGGGGTCGGCTCGCGGGCTAAGTCGCCCTCTGAGTAGTCGCCGCCGTCTTGGAATGCGCCAAAGGGTAGGTACTCCACGCGGCCTGTGTACGCCAATCCGGGGTCAGAACCGTTGGCACTCCGACCTTCGCCGGTAGTGATGGCGCCTTTCAGTGAGTACAGAGCCACCGGCCCGATGGGGTGAGTGAAATACACTTTGACACCAAAGTCACGGTCGATAGTCAGGGCCGAATTGACAATGGAGCGCTCCGCAAACTGCAACTGTCCCGACGACGTAACTCGCTGCCGGTTGCCGGGCAGTTTGTTGAGCCCAAATGCCACGTAGAAATTGGGGCTAAAGTTGTAGAAAATTACCGCGTCCCGCACAATGTTGGCAATGCCGGAAGCTTCAAAATCCTGGTCAGCGCGCGAGAAAGCAAGTTGTAAGCTATAGCCCAGCCGTTCGCGTAATACATAGCCATCAGCCCGCAAGCGCAACCGGCGCACTCGCGCATCGTACTCCCTTACGCCAAGATCAGTGCCTGAGCGGGTGACGAAGCCCGCCCGGTTTTGCATCCGAAAGCGGAAGTTAATAAAGAAGAGGGAGTCGGGGGAACGGAACTCCATGCCATTAAAGCGCACAGGCTTTTCATCCGCCTCGCCCTGGGCATACACCCGCTGATTCAGGCCCAATAAAAGCCCCCCGCTCAAGCCAGCGGCTACTAGTAAACGTCGCATCATAAGGCCGCAAGTACGGAAATCAGGCGCGGTCAGTTGGCACCCGCCGCCCCACAATATTATTGGAATACAGAGTGAAGAGGATTTTTGCCCCCCCAGGTGCCTTCGCTGCTCAGTACCCGAAACCGCGCAAACAGCTCCTCTACGTACCATTTTTCCTGCCGCGTCAGCCGAATAACTTCCTTATGCTTCTCGTCGCGGTAGGCGTACTGCTGCATGGCCTGGGCCGACTCCCAGATGCTGAATGTAGCCTGCCGCACCACCGGTAGTTCACCCAGCCCCACGGCGGCTAATACACCCTGCGCGCCTGCAATAGCGGCGCTGGTAGGCGCCACAAACTTCCAGAAGCGCGGCGTTTTCCACCAGCGAATGGAAGCGCGGGTAAGCACGGCTATCGGCCCGTCGCTGGGGGGCATTTCTGCGGCGTAGTCAAACGGATTAGTGCCATCCCAAAGCCCATGCGCTTTGATCGGAGCCAGATGCGCCGTCCAGACTTCCCGACTGCGCCGCTGATACTCCGCCCAAAGCGGGTGCGCCGCAAAAAAGGTCGCTGCCGCCGCTTCAGATTCCCAGACCGCCATCATCCCATACAGATGCAGATTCGGTCGCAGTCCGAACCCGTTATCGGCCCCGCTACCCAGCAGCTTGAAAAACCGCAGCCCCGCTACCTTGCGCAGCGGAGCCTGAGAAGTGCCCATCTGGGCTAAACCCCAGCGCGCCTGGCCCGGCGCTAAGCCGAATAATGAAATGGTAGTGAGTGGGGTAGGGGTCAAGGAAGCAGTGTTCAAAATCGAAAGTAAAGATGCACAACTATAACACCATCAGGCCGTCATGCTGAGCTTGCCGAAGCATCTCGCGTGCTGATGAGAGGTTAGTAATCCATTTCAAAAGGCGGTCATGCTGAGCTTGCCGAAGCATCTCTCCTGCTTCGTTGCAATAACGTTGATTATACTTACTAGTAGAGATGCTTCAACAAGCTCAGCATGACAGTTAGTGTGGCAACATCAGCATGCGAGATGCTTCGCTTTCGCTCTGCATGACGGTCAAAGAAATTGTGTAGCCGTGAAACTAGTTAGCAACAAAAAAGGGCCGGAATTGCTTCCGGCCCTCTCGCATGGCTCAGAAAAGCACGTTTAGGGATTTACTTTCGTATGCTCGTCGCCGGTAGGCTGGTACCGCTCGCCGGTAGTCACCGCTTTTACGTAGCCGAACGCGCGCACCAGCACGTTGCTGGGCTGGTCCCAATACTCACCACGCTCAATATCAACTTTGAGCAGGGAAATATTTGGATCATCAGAGCCCTTTGGAAACCAGGCGCGCAGGCCTTCAGACCACAAGTCTTTGATTTTTTGACGGTCGTTTACCACGCTGGCAATACCGGAAATAGACACGTACAGGTTGTCGTCGGGCTTGGAATAGCCTAGGTTGATATGACGATCCTGCTGCACCTCGTCGATTTTGGCGGAGTCGCGCTCGGTGAAAAACCACAGCGTGCCATCCTCATCGGGCTGCTGCGTGTACATTGGGCGACTGTGCAGCGTGCCGTTAGGCTCGGCTGTGGTCATCATCGCTATCCGGATGTTTTTGATACGCTCAATCAGCTTGCTTACGTCGTTACTTACGGCTACTTGCTCGGCCATGATTTCTAGGGTTTTGGTGGTGTTAAGATCAGTGCTTAGAAATACGGCCGGTGCTCTCGAAGGTTCAGAGCCGTCGAGCTTTTCCCGGTTCGTAGCGTACTTTAGCCCCCCGTGAACTTTCTCGCTCATTTACTGCTGTCCGGCTCACCCGGCTCACCCGATTACGCCGATATTGTGGTTGGCAACTTCGCGGCCGAAGCTGTGCGCGGACAGGCTGGCGTGCTGGCTTATCCGCCCGCCGTGCAGCGCGGCATCCGTCTGCACCGCTTCATCGACTCGTTTACCGATGCGCACCCGCTTGTGCGCCGCACCACCGCCCGCCTGCGTGAAGCTGGTCTGGGCAAGTGGGCCGGCGTCGTCTCCGACGTTGGCTTCGACCACCTGCTGGCCCGCGACTTCGCCCATTACCACCTCGACGACCCCACGGAGCCATTATCCGCCTTCGCTCAGCGCCATTACACCCTGCTGCACGCCCGCCGCACAGAGCTGCCCGAGCGCCTCCAACATCTTCTCCACTACATGCGCCGCGACGACTGGCTCACTGGCTATGCTCGCCCCCAAGGCCTGGAACGCGCCCTGCTCGGCCTGAGCCGCCGCGTACCCAGCGCTGAAATTCTAGCTACCGGAGCCGCCGCGTTTCTGGCAGAGCTGCCTGCGTATGAAGCCGATTTCCGGGAGTTCTGGCCGGAACTGCGAGGGGCTGTAGGGAATGTTATGCTAGAGTAATACTGTCTATTGTTAATTTACTTGGCCACATTATAAAAAGAGCATAATAACCAAAGTATGGATATCACAAGCTTGCCAACAGACAGTTTCTATAAGTTCTTAGCTATTGCAGGCCTCATTATAATGTTTGGTGGGCCAATTTATATTGAAGACCAAATATATGAAGTAGAGAAAACTCTAATTGAACTAGAAGGAGACTCAAAAATTCTGGAAGTGAAGGATAGAAGAATAAAGCAAAGGATGATAAAGGATAGCACTGAGTTTTCGGAAGGTGTGAAAGCTATGGAAGAACTTTCTAAAGATCTGCCCTTATCCCAAATAGCAATGAGCGAACACAAGAGAGATACTATTATAGCTAGAATTCAATCCAACTTGAGAATCGCAGATAGTATTTTACAGTATCAGCGTATGTTAGATGAAAAGCGGTATGATGAGATGATGGTTTCGAGTATTGAAGTAGTAAAATACAGCACTAAAGTAGATTTGATGGCTTTAAATGCAGAGAAAGTATTCACTTACAGAATCTTTGAGGGACTTTTAGTAAGCATAGGATTTGTACTCACTCTATTTGGATTTAAAAAATGGTATGAAATTCAGCAGTATCTAGATAGAATAGTAATCGAACAGGTTATAAAAAGAGAATAAACCCTTCTATAGGCTTCCCTGAAATGGGACCATTTAAAATTAGTATTATAAAAAACGGGGCCCTAAAGCCCCGTTTCTCATTCAAAACAAAAAGTAATCCTTAATGCTGATGCCCACCTTCGCCATGCACGTGGCCGTGGGCTAGCTCTTCCTGTGTCGCGTCGCGGACGGCGGCTACTTGGCCGTCGAAGTGCATGACCATACCGGCCAGGGGATGGTTGAAGTCCATTTGTACTTCTGTGTCGCCGATGGACACCACTTTGCCTTGCATCTGGTGGCCTTCGTTGTCGGACATGGGTAGGAAGTTTCCTTCCTGAAGCATTTCCTCGTCTATCTGGCCATCAACTTCGAATACCTGCTTGGGGATGCTTACCACGGCTTGCTGATCGTAGTCGCCGTAGGCTTGCTCGGGAGTGAGGGAGAAGTTGAACGAGTCGCCGGCCTGCTTGCCATCCAGCTGGTTCTCAAACTCTTCGGGCAAGCCGCTTTTGCCGAATAGAAACACCATGGGGCTATCCGCCTCCGCTGATTCGACCAATACTTTTTCGTTGTTTTCGTCCGTCACGCTCAGGTCGTAGGTGATGGTAACGACTTTGTTTTCGCTGATTTGAGCCATACTGCAAGGGGACTTGTGCGTCCTGGAATGTGGGTTGGAAATGGGTTTCGAGCGGCTAGTTACGGAAATGACTCCTAATGCCCGCGCTCCATAGGTGATACTGCAACCCAGCCGGAGAGGTTTTGGGTAAGTAAAAATTTGCCCCCCCACACAAACGAGTTTGTTAGTAGGCCGTTAGTCTTGTCAGTAATCTTATCCGAAGCCAACCGCCTCAACTGACCACTATGAAAACCAATCTGCTTACAGTGCTGCTCGCCAGCGGCACTTTACTGGCCAGCTGCCAATCTAACACTAGCAGCACCGACTCAGAAAGAACCTCCGCAACTCCAAACGACTCTGCCGCCACCGCGCCCGCAGTAGCCGATACTGTCGCTAAAGTGGGTAATCCCAAGCTGCTGCACACCCTCGACGAAGCCCACAACACCCCCGACGGCATGGCTTTGGCCCCCAACGGCAGCATTATCCTCTCGGTGCCCAACCTGGCCAACAACTACTACCCAGCCGTGCTGATGGAAATGACGGATACCAGTATTCAGCCCTACCTGACCACTTTGCCCCCCGAGCCCACCACCAAGAAAGCGGCCCCCATGGACCTGGCCTTTGGGCCCGATGGCAACCTTTACTACGCCGAAAATCAGTACGAAAATAGCAAGAACTTCAAATCGCGGCTGATGCGGGTGGTGGTGGAAAACGGCAAGCCCGGCGCCGTGGAAACGGTGGTCGACAACTTTGCCCTAGCCAATGCCGTGGTCTGGAATGGCAACAAGATTTATGTGACCGATAGCCAGTGGGACATGCCCAACGACAACAAAGGCAGCGCCGTGCTGGTCTTCACACTCGATGAGCTAAACAAGGGCGTCGTGCACCTGAAGCCCAAAACCATGGACCCGCACGTGCTGGCCACCTTTACCACCAAAGTCAACGAAACCGGCGTGGACAATGGTGCCGATGGCCTCGACTACGACAGCCGCGGCGACTTCTACACCGGCTCCTTCGGCGACGGCACTATGTATAAAATGACGCTAAAGCCCGATGGTACGCTGGCCAAGAAAGAAGCTATGCAGCTTAAAGGTGAGAAAATTACCTGCGTCGATGGCCTCGTCATCGACCGTGCTACTGACAAAATATACGTCTGCAACTCCCGCGAAAACGCTATTCAAGTCATTAACCTGAAAAACAACTCCGTAACTACTCTGGCTAAAAATGGCGATACCAACGGCGCCAATGGTCTCCTCGACCAACCCGCCGAAGTGCTCCTCAACGGCAAGCGCCTTTACGTGACCAACTTCGATAAACCGGAGAAGAACTTCGTGAACACGAAGTCAGACGCTCCGCACACTATGTCGGTGATTGACTTGCAGTAGGGGCCTCACCCCCCGGCCCCCTCGCCCTTAGGAGAGGGGGCCGGGGGGTGAGGCCCCTACTGCATTTCCCAGGCCGTCCGGTACGCGCCAATACTCTCCACATAATCTAGAAAGTCCTTATAGAACGGGTGCCGCCCCAGCGTACTGGAATCGCCCACGATGAGGAGCTTGCGGCGGGCGCGGGTCATGCCCACGTTCATACGGCGGATGTCGGAGAGGAAGCCGATGTCGCCGGCCGAGTTGGAGCGCGTCATCGATACGCAGATGATGTCGCGCTCCTGGCCTTGGAAAGCATCCACGGTGCCTACGGTAAGCAGGCGGTGAGTGGTCATCTCGGCTAGCTCAGGGGTTTCTTCCACCTTATCCTTCAAGTAGTTAATCTGGGAGCGATAGGGGGCAATTACGCCTACCGTGAGCAAATCTTCCAGGTGATCATCGGGCACGTAGGCAGCCAGCAACTCAGTCAGGCGACGTAAGAGTAGGTCGGCTTCTTCGGGGTTGGCTACGGAGCGGCTTTCGGCGATGCCCATTTCCTGGAAGCCAAAACCAGCCGTGTCCAGAAACTCCACGGCCATGTCGGGGGCGAAGCGGAGGTCATAGTCGGGCAGGTCGGCGTGGCGGACGGTGGAGTGCGCTACCAGCTTGTTGTCGTAGAACTGGGCCGAGCTAAAGGCCATAATCTGCTCGTGCATACGGTATTGCACTTCCAGCATGCGAGCCACGTCGGGCTGGCGCTGAATGCACTTCTCGAACAGGGTTTCACGCAGACCATCGCGGGCAGCTTGCTCACTTTTTACCGTGGGGGGCAATTGGCAGTGGTCGCCGGCCAGCACCACGCGATTGGCGCGGGTAATCGGAATCCAGCAGCCGGGCTCCAACGCCTGAGCAGCTTCGTCGATAAAGACGGTTTCGTAGGTGAGGTGGCGGATGGCGCGGTTGCCGGCGCCCACCAGTGTACAAGTGATTACCTGCACTTTGTCCAGCAAATCCTCCGTGATGTAGCGCTCCAGCTGATCCGACTCCTGCAACAACTGGTGGGCCTGCTCTTTCAGCATGCGGCGCTGCTCGCGCTCTTCCCAACCGAAATGCCGCTTGAACTTGCCAGCCATCTCGCGGTATTGCTCGGCTGTCTGCCGCATCGATTTTAGCTCCGAATAGCTCTTGTGATTCATAATCTGAGCATCGAGCGTATGCTCCAACAGCAAATCGGACACGCGCGAGGGGTTACCCATGCGAATGACGTTTACGCCGCGTTCAGCCAGCTTTTCAGTGAGCAAATCCACGGCCGTATTGGAGGGGGCGCACACCAGCACCCGCCGCTCGCGCCGGATGGTTTCGATGATGGCCTGCACCAACGTAGTGGTTTTACCGGTGCCGGGAGGCCCGTGAATAATCGCCACATCCTGAGCAGCCAGCACATGCCGCACGGCGGCCAGCTGCGACTCGTTCAACGGACTCGGATAGTACAGCGTAGCTTCGGCATCGGGCTTGAAGCGGGCTAATTTGCCCCCCAGCAGCACATCGCGCAGCTCCGCCAAGCGGTTCTCGTAAGCGCCCATGACTTTGCCTAGGGCGTAGTCCATTTCGCGGTAGCTGACCTCGTCAAAGGTCAGATCCACGCCCAGCTTACCTTCGTCAACCCAGTCGGGTAGGTCTTCTTTGGTAGTGGCCAGCAGGATTTTGTTGCGGCGCACGGCCGTAATCACGCCGTTGAGCGTGGGGCGGTCGGAGCCGGAACGGTTAGGAATATTGCCGAAGAGGGCGGCGTTGCGGCCCACCTGAAATAAGTGCAGGCTGCTCTGGCTGGCCGGACGCTCCAGCTCCAGCACCAGCTTGCCGCCAAAGCCAATTTCTTCCTTGGTTATAGTAACTGGATACCACGTGAGGCCACGGTGCTGGCGCTCGGCGATGGTCGTTTTGGCACTCTTGATTTTGAATTGCTCCAGGTCTTCCTGCTGCTCCAGCTTCAGCAGGGCCTGCACCTTGCGCAGCTCTTTTTCCAGCGCGTAAGGGTCGGTGAGGATATGTTGTTCAGACAAAGGAATCGGGATTGGATAGATCGTTGGTAACAACGAAAACGGAGAAATGGTGGCTGAAGATGGAAAGGATTTTTAAGGGTAATTAATATGCGCTAAACATGAGTTAGCGCCAGCAAACAAAGAAGTTACTCCGCTGCAATAGTTACCTCCGCCGTCGGCAAACCATCAGCAATAGCCCGCAGCGTAATCTTCCCAGCCTGCTCGCTTGATTTAACAATAACCAAAGCCCGTCCTTGGCAGGCGTTGCGCTGGGGGCGCTGGTAGCTTTCTACACTGACAGGATTGGCGTTTCCGACTCCGACAATAGTACCAGGACCGCTTAGCTTAAACTTCAGTGCATTCTCTGTTTTGGGGTGCCGAACACCTCTGCCGTCTACTAGCTCTACAGTAATGTAGCTCAGATCCTGGCCGTTGGCTTTGATTGTTTGGCGGTCAGGAGTGAGGGTGAGCCGAACGGGTTTGTCGGCCGATTTTAGCGTGGCCGTACTTCCTTCCTTATTGCCAGTGCGGCCGATGGCTTTTAGCTCACCAGGCTGATACGGCACGCTCCAGGTGGCCACAAACTTGGTGGCGCGGGTGGTGGGCTTCACGCCGAGGCTCTTGTCATTCAGGAATAGCTCGACCTGCTCACATGATGAATACACCTCCACGGTCAGCGGCTTGTTTTCCTGGCCGGGCCACGTCCAGTCGGCTAACACGTCGTGCCATTCCCACTTGCTCCACTCTTCTTTTTGGTTTGGATTCAAAGGGAAAGAGGGCGTGGGGGGCTTTACAAAAAGCGACACCTGATTCTCTTTCCATAGCGCGTCGCGGTAATATGATTGAGGCCGTTTCCAGCCGCAAATGTCGATGTCGCCGCAGAAGGCCAGGTTCCAAGGGTAGAAGCTTTGGTATTGCCAGTAGCCCAGCCAGCCGATACTAGCCTCGCCGATATAATCGACGGCGGTCCAGACGAAGTCGCCGACCACGTACGGGTGATCTAGCACATCCATCCAGCTGCCAAAGGCTTCTAGCGGATAGGACTCCGAGCCATACATCACGCGCTTGGGGAGGCGTGCGTGGTCGTCGGCATAGATAGCTGCTTTATGGTGGTCGCCGCCAGCAGCGTAGTTGTAGCCGGCCACATCGAGGGCGGCAAAGTAGGGGTCTTTGTCGGGGCTGAGGCCATTGACACCCGCCGTTATAAGCCGGGTAGTATCCATGGTACGAATGTAATCGGCTAGTTGGCGGGCGGTTTTTACGCCTTCCGCCGTGCCGCGCTCCGGTATTTCATTGCCAAGGCTCCACAGAATAATGGATGGGTGGTTGCGGTCGCGCTGCACCATACTAGCCACATCTTTTTGCCACCACTGGTCGAAATACAGGTGATAATCGTAGGGGTTTTTGCCGTGGCGCCACATGTCAAACGCTTCGTCGATGACGAGCATGCCCAGCCGGTCGCAGGCGTCGAGCAGGGCAGGTGAGGGCGGATTGTGAGAGCAGCGAATGGCGTTGTAACCGCTCGCTTTCAGCAACTCAATTTTGCGTTCCTCGGCCCGGTCGTAGGCGCGGGCGCCCAGGGGGCCATTATCGTGGTGAATGCAGCCGCCTTTAAGCTTCAGCGTCTGCCCGTTGAGGCGGAAGCCATGTTGGGCATCAAACGAAATGGAGCGAATACCAAACGGTGTTTCTGCCTGATCTATCAGTTGCTGGCCCTGGTAAATTTCCGTCAGGGCGGTGTAAAGGGCTGGCTTCTCGACCGCCCACCTTTCCGGAGACTTCACAGCCAATGACTGTACAATAGTAGCTGTAGCACCAGCCGCCACGCTTTGCTTCGATTCGGTGCGGGCTACTTCCTTGCCTTGGGGGTTGCGCAGATAAGTAATCAGCCTTATTTGGGCAGATTGGCCACTTTCGTTCGCTACTTTGGTCTGGGCTTTTACCTGGGCATCTGTCGTCGTTATTTTCGGGGTGGTAATGTATGTGCCCCATTGACCTACGTGTACCGGGGGCTGCACCGTAAGCCAGACGTGACGATAAATACCAGATCCTGAGTACCATCGGCTGTTCTCGCCCTCGTTTCTTACCTGTACGGCCAGTATGTTATCGGCCCCAAACTGCACTTTATCGGTCACGTCGTACCAAAAGCTGGTGTAGCCATACGGGTGGGAGCCCAAAAGCTTGCCGTTCAGCCAAACCTGGGAGTTCATGTACACGCCATCAAACTGAAGCTGAATGCGTTGGCCTTTTTGAGTAGCTGGCAGCACGAAGGTTTTGCGATACCAGCCGGTGCCGCCCATAGTGAAGCCGCCATTGGCTTGACTGATGGCATTGGGGTTGAAGGGCGAGGCAGTGCCCGGCACATCTTCGATGCTCCAGTCGTGGGGCAGGTCGAGGGTACGCCACTGTTTGTCGTCGAAACTGGGCTTTTCGGCACCTTGCGCGCCGCCGCGATGAAAGCGCCAGCCAGTATCAAACAGAGTAGTTTTGGCGGGGCGCGTTTGCGCGTGCAAAGTCATAGAAAGCAGTAGCGAAAGCAGGGTCAGGGTTAACTTCATAGAGCAGGCAAAATGATCGGGCCTTCCGGCAATACTCGTGTATTTATCGCGACCAACCAGCATTTAAATTATCCCGAAAATTCCTTTCCACACTCCTCACACGAGTAGAGCTTTGTGCCCGCATAAAACAGCCGTTTCCACCAAGCCAGCCGGAGCACAGGCATGGTACTAATGGAGCCGCAGCGCGAACACCGAAGTGGAGTCGGCATCGCGCGCCGCTGTTCAAAGGATACTACAATTTGGTGGGCGGCGAGGGCATCGTCTTCCTCGATCAATAGTTGATAGTACAATCCTTCGCCGAAGGGTAGAGAAGGCGGCCCGCAGGATTTGACTAGCGCCCCTATGTCTGCCTCCCTGAACTGATTATACAGCTCCACGGCTTCGGCGTACGTCAGGTATTGCGCAGCCGGAATAAGCATATTAGAGCCGCTGGGGGGCTTTTTTAAATTGAATAATTGAAATATTGAGACGTCTATTCGCTTCTGATTAGTAGAAAACTAACCGTTGTCATCCTGACGAAGGACCTTATCACTCCTAACCATGTCGTTCGTGGGTGATAAGGTCCTTCCTTCGTCAGGATGACAGGAGGAATAACGGGCACCACGGCTGCCGCGAATACTAGGGGCAAATCTAGCGGCGGGCGCGACGGGCGGGAATGCGCTGGCGCAGGCGGAAAATGTAGAAGAGGAGACCAGCGCTGAGCAGAGCCAAGGCTACAGCCAGCATTTCTCGGCTGGTGCGGTCTTGTTCGGCTTCTTTGGCGGCGGCTTGCGCATCAAGGAGCTTCTTTTCGCGTTGCTTGTCGCGCATCTCCAGGTTTTGAATCTGGTTTTCTAGGTCGTAAAAACGCTGCTGGGTGCTCGATTGGTCGGTTTTGGCAACGGTGATCTGCTGTTGCGCCTGCTGCTTTTCGGCCACGATGTTGGCGGTGCGGCGCAGGGCATCGTTCTTCACGGCCTGCACGATTTCGGTGTCCTTGCGGATGATGCCTTTCAAGGCTTCTACTACTTCCTGTAGGTCTTTTTTGGATGGTTGATTACCGAATAAGCTATTGCGCCGCGCGTTGGCTTCTTCATACTGGCGCACCAGCAGCTCCCGCTCCTGAATCAGGCGGGTAACTGGGCTGGGCTCCGCAACCTGAACAGATTCAGGCGTTTGAGCCGTGGCAAAGAAGGTAGTCAGCAGGAAAAATCCGGAAAGCAAGCGTAGTTTCATACGGCAAAGTAACAACAGCTTCTTGTTACTCAATTAGCGGCCGGCTACGGTGCTGAAACGGAACGGGCAACGGATGAATCTGACTCCGACGGCGCCGCTGCCACAGTATGTAGCCGAGTAGTCCCGCGCAGAGTAATGCTAAGCCGATGGCTATCATCTCGTGTCTGGTGCGAACCTGCTCGGCTTCGGCGGCAGCGGCCTGGGCAATCAGCAGGCGGGTTTCACGCTCTACTTCCAGCTTCTCGCGCGCCATCTCCCTGATTTGCAGCTCCTCAATCTGGTTCTCCAGGGCCTTATACTGCCCATTATTAGCCTCTACGGCCTTCGTTTCGGCCTTAACGCGGGCCACCTCAACCTGCGCTAGTTTGGGCAGGGTGCGCTGTTTCACGGCCTTCAGAATCTCAGTGTCTTTGCGAATAATCCGGCGTAGGGCCGCATTTACTTGGTTGAGGTCTTTTTTGGAGGCTTTTTTTCCAAACAGCCCATTGCGCTGGGCGCTGGTTTGCTCGTAAGCGCGCATCAGTTGCTCCCGTTCCCGAATCTCGCGCAGCAATGGGTCATTGGCGGCAGTGCCTTGCTGGGCTAGCGCGACAGGTACGCCAACAAACACCAACATTATTAAGAAAAATAAAGACCTTCTCATACTCATATGCCACTTTAACGGCGAAATGCGCCGTCTAGTTTGTAAGGCCAATAGCTTCCGTTATTATGCCCAAATTAGCCCCCCAGCGCCGCCACTGGCTGCCTGATTTCCTTGGGCCGATGCTTGTAGAAGTACAGAATCAGCAGGGGCAGCAGGGTTAGCTCGGCCACAACCCCGAAGAGCAGCGTCAGGCCGATGAGCAAGCCCACGTAAAAGGTGCCGTCGAAGGAGGAGAAAATCAGCGTAGAAAAGCCCCCCACCAGGATTGTGGAAGTGACAATTACGGCTTTGCCGGCCATCAGATACGTGCGGCGCACCGCCCTAAACAGGTTAGGCTCTTGCTGTAATGTTAGCTTTAACTTGCTGATAAAGTGAATAGTATCATCGACGGCAATACCAAAGGCAATGGTGAAAATGATGCTGGTGCTCACCTTCATATTCACTCCGGCAAGCCCCATCACGCCCGCTACCACGATGATGGGAACGAGGTTGGGCACCAGCACCACGGCCGTCATGCGCAGACTGCGAAACAGCGCCAGCACAATCAGCGTGACCATGACCACGTCAATGCTCATGCCCACAATCATGTCGCGGGTGAGGTTTTCGTTGTTTTTGTCGATGAGGTTGGCCGAGCCAGTGAGGCGGGTTTGAAGGATATTAGAGTCGATATTCTGGGCCAGAAAGGTGCGCAGCTTAGCATTGGCCGCGTCGGCGCGAATACTGCCGATGTCAGACATGCGGCCTGTGAGGCGGCCTTCGCTAGCGTCGGGCTGTACCAGAGAGCGAAACTCTGGCTTCTTGCGAAACAGCTTCACTTTGGCCACAATGCGGCGCAGTTCTGCTTCCGATTCGGGCAAACGATACTCCGCCACGTCGCCGCCGTTCAGCGCCTTGCGCACCGATTTTACAATCGTGACAGGTGAGGCCACGAAGTTTAAGCCATAGTCCTGATGCAAATAGGTTTCGACGCGCTCAATCTGGCGCAGCACGGCCAAGTCGTAAATAGTACCGCCGTTCGCCGGTTTAAGATCCAGCTCGAAAGGCCGCACCCCGGCGAAGTTTTGCTCGAAAAATCCGAAGTCCTGACGCACTGGGTCGCCTTCTGATAAATCATCGAGCAATGCCGAATTGATGCGCACCTGCATGGCTGAGGCGATGGAGCCGGCAATAATTAGCCCCCCAAGAGACAACACCAGCCGCCGCCGCACCAGCACCCAGCGAAACAGGCGGCCCAGCACACCATCCCAGTCGTGGCCGTGCTGGCGCGGTACGCGCAACTGAGGCTTGCGCAACAGCAGGAGCAGGGCCGGCAACAGCGTGAAAGTCAGTACAAAAGCCAGCAACACCGAAATACCCGTGAACAGCCCAAAGTTGTGAATGGGCCGAATAGAGCTGGTCATCAGCGTAAAAAAACCGATGCTGGTGGTCAGCGCCGAGAGGCCCGAGCCAAAGCCTGACTCGCGGATGGTAGTGCGCAGGGCGTTGTTCTTGGTGGCTCCGTAACCCAGCTCCGTCACGTAGCGCGTGATAAAGTGAATGGTATCGGACATGCCCACCGTGAACATGATAACCGGCAGTAGGGCTGTCATCAAATCGATGCTCACCCCGCAGGCCGACATTAGCCCCAGGCCCCACAAAATGGCCCCCAGCACTACTACCAGCGGCAGTACCACGCCCCACCACGTCCGAAACGTGAACCACAGCAGCCCCGTGACCAACAACACCGACAGGCTCATAAACAGGATCATCTCCCGCTGCAACCGATCCACAAACACCGATTGGGCTACCAGCTTACCGGCCATATGATAATCGCTTTCGGCGAAGCCTAGCTGGGCAAGCCGGGTCGTGAGGCTGGTCATCAGCGAATCGCCAGGGGGCTTTTTTAGGTCGGGCGCAGTCTGAAGCATTACTGTGACAGCCTTACCATTGGCGGCAAATAGGTTGCCTACGAGGCCCGGCGTCTGATAAATAATGGCTGAATCGGCAGGCAGGCGCGTTGGCTCATCGAGGTGTAGATACGGAATATTGAACACCCCCAGGCCTTCCACCACCGGGTTAGTGAGGGTAGTAGGGGAGGTGACCTGCTCCACGTAGCGCTGGCGCTGGGCAAAGCGCGTAAACGAATCGACGCGGGCCAGAAACAGCGCGTTGAACACGCTCCCGTCGGCCGGTGCTTCCAAGCCGATGAGCACGTAGTCGTTGTCGTTGCCGAAGCGCTTGGAGTACTGCTCGTAGTAGTCCAGGTCGGGGTCGCCGGCGGGGTAGAAGTCGTTAAAATTGTAGTTAAAGCGCAGCTGGGCCACGTAATACACGCTCAGGGCTGATATAAGGGTCAGCACCAGCAGCGTGAGGTAACTTATTTTGCGAAGGGGCATTCGAAGGAAATAGTCTAAACGGCGCAGCAGCGCACTTGGCACATTCAGCCACCATGCGTACATTCGAAGCGGCGAGCAATTGATAGTAAGGCGTAGCCAAGCCAACCATGCCCCGCCAGGTTTTGTTTCCTCACTTTTTGCTTCTTCCCCGAATATGAAAAACGCCCTGCTGGCCCTCGCCCTATTTGCTTTCGTTGGAACTGCTACTGCCCACGAGGGCAAAGACGAGAAGAAGTCTAAGAAAAGTGCCGCCAAAACCTGCAACATGCCCGAGAAAGGCACCGCCGCCTGCTGCATGAAGAAAGACACAAAAACCGCCGCCGTAAAAGCTGCTCCAGCGCCAGCCGCCGCCCCAGTTACGAAGTCGCTGTAGAAACTAGTTTAAATCAACAAAGCCTCGCCCACAAGCGGGGCTTTGTTGTTGTTAGAGTGCTTAGCTACTAGAATCTAATGGAGCCAAGTATTCCTTATGAAAAACGAAGAAAAAGCCCCCCAAGCCCTCACCGCCGCCGACGTGGACCGCATTATTGAAATGGGCTGGGAAGACCGGACACCTTTCGAAGCCATCGAAGCGCAGTTTGGCTTGGCGGAGAAAGATGTAATTGCCCTGATGCGAAAGACGATGAAGCTCTCATCGTTCAAAATGTGGCGCAAACGAATGGCTGGCCGCAGCACCAAGCATCTCGCGCTTCGGGCCGATGATATGGACGGGTTCAAGAGTAATCAGCAACGCTCTATTTCAATGAATAAGATTAGCAAGCGGTAGCCATTTTGCTTGGGGTCAATGGCTTCGAAAAACACAATGGTCACCTTTGCGAGGATATTATTGTGTTTCTATATATAGCGGTTACATTTAGGAACCTTATATCTACTAATCCCCATCTATGGAGCTTATTGACCAACTTACCAATCTGGCGTCTCGGGCGCAAAAGCAAATCAGTCATATTCAGACAGAAGAAGCAACGAAAAACGCGCTGATAATGCCGTTTATTAATGCTCTTGGCTACAATGTATTCGACCCTACAGAAGTAGTGCCTGAGTTTATCTGTGATATCGGCACTAAAAAGGGTGAGAAGATTGATTATGCCATCATGCGTGACGGTAAGCCAATTATTTTATTTGAGTGCAAACATGCTGGCAGCGATTTAAGCATCAATCATGCAAGCCAACTGTTTCGGTATTTCCATGTAACGGAAGCACGTATCGCAGTGCTCACGAACGGAATTACTTATCGGCTATTCACTGATTTGGAGCAGGCCAATAAGATGGATGAGCGGCCCTTCATGGAATTTGATTTATTCAACTTTCAGGAAAATGATGTCGCCGAACTCAAAAAGCTGAGCAAATCATCGTTCAATCTTGAGGACATGCTTTTTGCTGCGTACAATCTCAAGTACATGCGGGCTTTCAAAAAGTATTTTGACGAGCAGTTCACTCAGCCTTCTAACGACTTTATTCACTTCGTATCAAAGCAAGTGTACGATGGTGTATTAACGCCTAAGCTCAAGGAGCAATTTGCGGCGCTAGTGCATCGTTCATTTCATCAGTTTTTGAACGACAAAATCACGATGCGGCTGCGCTCAGCTATGGTCGATACTAGCGGCCAGAGCTTGTTGACGCCAGAGGTACCAGCTGCACCGTTGCCAACAGTAACTATGGATCCAATGAGTGTTGAGCCTGTTGATAAAGGCATTGATACCACAATGGAAGAAGCAGAAGGCTTCATGATCGTACGAGCTATTCTGCGCAAAACGATACCTGTAAATCGGGTAATAATGCGGGACGTACAATCTTACTGCGGTATTCTGTTAGACGATAATAACCGGAAGCCAATTTGTCGCTTGCATTTCAACGGCAGTAAGAAATACGTCACGCTTTTCGATGTAGAAGGAGGAGAGCGAGTCGATATTAGCTCACTGGATGATCTATACGGTTTGGCATCCCGCATCCGTGTTGCCGTTCAACGGTATGAGACGAAGCCTCAAGAAGCGTCTGCGGTTTAATACAGCATATTCGAATTTTGAAAGCAGAAAAGCCGCCCCAAACCGGGTGGCTTTTCTCGTTATAGGCCCGCTATAATTATACAAGCCTGAAACGACTGCAAATGCCTATAAATCAAGCACAAAAGTAAAATTAAAGTACATCTCGTTTGCAGAATAGAAGGATGTTTACAATTTTTTATATTAGAAAAGTTATAATAAATATTGTATATTTACTAATAATCAATTCATCTACTAAACTTATGAAATTATGGCTGCCATAGACCCAAAACCACACGTTGCTCCGGCTTCCGCGGAGTTGCTGTCTACTGCGATTCCTATCATAGGACGGATATCCGTCCGTAAGTCTAAGTGGGCTTTCCGCTTTACCCTGTTTCTCACAGCGGGTATCTTTCTCCAAGCCTGTGAAGAAGACACCGGCATCCCCGGATTCCCCTCACCGGCTCTAATCGTTAACGAGGCGACGCCACAGGGCTGGGCCTATGAGACCATGGGAAATACTACAACAGTAATGTTTACTACGGGACCAGCTACGCCTATCCTAGGTAATGGAAGCGCCCGGTATACAACCTCGGCTACCCATAACCACAGTTTTAACTTTTCCCGCCTGCGCAATACCCAGTATGCCGGCACCTTGTTATCGAGTATTACAGAGTTATCCTATTCCACCTTTGTCGAACGTCGCGATACGATTGTCGATACTCCCTTCTTTGTGTTACACGTGGACAACAACGGCGATGGCACTGCCGATGATATCCTCAACTTTTCACCCTGGTATCAAACCGGACGGTTTATAAGGGCCGCGGGAATATCAGTACCGGAGCAGTGGGTAAGCCGCAACAATACATGGCAAACCTGGGACGTTTTGCACGGCGGATTTTTTATTGTGACTGATGTGCTTAGTGATCCGGATAATAATGGCCGCCTGATTACGCTAGCTTCCTATATTCAGAAGTATCCGCAGGCCACGATTCGCAACTTGAGTGGCGGCCGTGGGGGCATTCGGGTAGGGCTAGGTGGGCCGACCTTTGCCAATAACTTTATTGGCTATGTCGATAATGTCAAGATTGGCATTGCCGGGCAGACGACCACTTATAACTTCGAAAACTGAATAGGGTAGTGCGCAATGATTGCTTTTCATATTTCACGATAAAAATGGAAGCCCAGCAGTAGGAAGATGCGATATTCATATCTAGGCTAATAGAAAAAGCCCCCAAACCGGGCGGCTTTTTCTATTTTTGACAACTTGACCTATCCGCACCTCATTCAAGCCAGCTTCGGCGGGCGCTATTCTTCTCATGCAGCAGTACCTCGACCTCGTTCGCCATATCCTCGACCACGGCACCACCAAAACCGACCGCACCGGCACCGGCACGCTCTCGGTATTTGGCTATCAGATGCGGTTCGATCTGGCCCAGGGCTTCCCACTCGTTACCACCAAAAAAGTCCACCTCAAGAGCATCATCCACGAGCTGCTGTGGTTTCTGCGCGGCGACACCAGCAACAAGTCGCTGGAAGACGTGGGCGTGAGCATCTGGCGGGAGTGGGCCGATGCCGACGGCAACCTGGGGCCAATTTATGGCAAACAGTGGCGCAGCTGGACGGCTCCCGACGGCCAGAGCATCGACCAAATAGCCGAAATGGTGCGCCTGCTGCGTACGCAGCCCGATTCGCGGCGCATGGTGGTATCGGCCTGGAACGTGGCCGACCTGCCGCTGATGCGCCTGACGCCTTGCCACGCCCTGTTTCAGTTTTACGTGGCTGACGGCAAGCTCTCCTGCCAGCTCTACCAGCGCTCCGCCGACGTGTTTTTGGGCGTGCCCTTTAACATCGCTTCCTACGCCATGCTCACGCTGATGATGGCCCAGGTAACCGGTCTGCAGCCCGGTGAGTTTATCTGGACCGGCGGCGACACGCATCTGTACTCCAACCACTTGGAGCAGGCGCATTTGCAACTTACGCGGGCTCCGCGCCCGCTGCCGCAGCTTCGTCTGAACCCCGCTGTAACCGATATATTCGGCTTTCAGTATGAGGACTTTACCCTCGAAAATTACGAGCCGCACCCAGCCATCAAGGCACCCGTAGCCGTATAGTTGCTGCCGCTGGTTTGGCAAGGCACCGATTGTAAAAGACGCTAAGGCTGAATACCACGAAGCAGCCCACGAACGAATATTGTGTTTGTAATCGTGGGCGAGCCTACGGGTTAGGTGCAACCATTTAGCTGGTGACTATCCTCAAATAAGAGGCTGCTTGACGTTCAGCAACGGGGAATTTATTTGCCGGGCCAAACGTAGCATAACAAGCCGAGAAAAATTTGCCCTCCAGCATTCGTTAACTCACAAGTAGTAAGTACTATGAAGCCTAGCGCCGCGACTCCCGCCAGCTTGAAGCACACCGGATTACTGCTGCTCATCGGGTGCTTGCTGCTGGCCTGCGTGGCGGCACCCGCTGCCCGTGCGCAAGGCAGCTATAACCGCTGGACGGCCCAGCCGCCCGCGGCTATTGAGCCCTTACAAAAGAAGCAGCGGGCAGCTAAGCTGCAGCCAACCGTGGTGCCCGATACCACTGAGCAACCGCGCGTGGCCCAATCCAAGCTGCTGAAGCGCGGGCTGGGCAGTCGCATGCGCCAGGGGCAGTCGTTGCCAGAAGACAGTATTTCGATGGTATTCTTCTCCCAGAATAGTCGCTACCCATCGGCGGCGGTGCAGGCCCGCGCTGAAGCTAAGGTAGTTATTAGGCTGCAGGTAGCGCCGAATGGTCGGGTGAGCCGCACTTCGGTTGTCACCCTGACGCCGGCACCCAACCCGTATCGTGATGGGCCCGTGCCGGCTCCGGCCCTTCAAGCACTCGCCGATGAAGCGCAACGCGTATTTCGGATGCTGCGTTTTGAGCCCGGCCCCCAGACCTCGGAAGAAGATTTGAGCGCAAACTTCTCTATTCAATAAAGTTTAGACGGCCGTTTCTTATATTGCATTTAATATTATAAACCCCGCTAACTAAGGCTTAACTAATTAGCTATACATTATTAAGTGTAATTATTTTTATAATAATAAAATTATCTGAAGTCCAAATCCGAACCGTTAAGTTTTTCGTAGCTGCCCGCGTGATACCTCGCGACTACTTTTCCATCTACGTTACCGAATCAGAGCAAAGTGTGCTGACGCGTCAGCACCGTGCATGGGTAGCATTGTATGCGCTGCACGCCGGGCAAGGCCCCCGTGCGAACGTATTACGCACGAATGATGTAACCGAAGCTGATCTGCTGGAGTTTGAAGACAGCTGGCGCAAGCTGCGTCGGCGAAATCTTCCGCAACTGCATCAATAGCTTGCTTCCCAGTGTAGTAGCTGGGTAACCAAAGGATGAGGTTCGGGGGAAAAGCTATTTTCCCCCACTTGCCAAACGGGCCGCACCGTTGCCACATTTGCCGTAAACACGGCCTCCGCTGCAAGTAGCTCTTTCACTGGATAAAGCCCCTCCTCGGTAGGGAAGCCATACGCCTGGGCCGTGTGCAGCAGGTGAGCCCGGCGGACGCCCGCCACGCACCCCGTACTGATGGCGGGCGTGTACAGGCAGTTATTCTTCACCCAAAAAATTGCCGCTGCGCCCGCTTCGGCTACGTGCCCTACGCTATCCAGCAGCAGTACCTCGTCGAGGCCGCGGGAGGCGCGCTCATGTGCGGCCATGACGTAGGTAAGGGCATTAGAGCCTTTGCAGAAGCTGAAAGGGGAGAAGTGCGTGCGTAGGTGCTGACTGAAATCGGCGCGGGCGCCAGTGGGTACGGCCGGTTCATAGGCCGCAGCCGTGAGCAAATAGTCTGTTGTTGTAGTGGCAGGCGTGTACAAGCCCGCGCCCGATCTCCATAGCTGGAGGCGCAGACGGGCCATTGTCAGCCCTTGAGCAGCTACTAATTGGTCAAAAAAGCCCCCCAGACCATCTAGCGTGCTTAACTCGGCAGGCAGAGTCAGGTGCAAAGCACTAGCGGCGGCCTGCATCCGGTGCAGGTGATAGGAGAGGAGGCGCACCCCGCCATCAGCCCAGATCAGCGTCTCAAAAAAACCGTCGTTATAGAACAGGCCTCGATTGGGTAAAACCAGTTTGAAGGTGGCCTCCTCCATCAGCTGGCCGTTGTAGATGAGGTAGGACAAAACAGGAGCAAATAATGTGAAAGAAGAGAGCTGAGGAACTGAGTGGTGCTACGACACAAAAGTCGTGGTATAACCCAACAACCTTGTTTATAACAGCGCAAACCGCTTGCCGGGCAACGCTTTTACCACGCCCCGAAACTCCAGACCCAGCAGCAAGCTAGCCGCCTGATTAACGGGTAATTGGGCTTTCCAGCTAAGATTATCCAGTAATTCTTCCTGTAAAGCCAGCACCTGAATAAGCTGAAATTCCTCGGTCGAGAAATCATCGGCGTCGTAGGTGGCTGGGGGGCGTTTTTTGCCGGTTTGGTGCAGAGCCGCGTCCCAGTTGAGTACTTCCTCCAAGTCGCGGGGTTCGGCGTACATGGAGGCTTTGTTGCTTTTAATCAGATGGTTGCAGCCTTCGGAGGTGTCGGTACCGAGGTTGCCGGGTACGGCCAGCACGTCGCGGTTGTAGCTCAGTGCAATTTCGGCCGTGATGAGGGCACCGCCTTTGCGCGCCGCTTCCACCACTACAGTGCCGTCGGAAAGACCGGCTATGATGCGGTTGCGGGCCGGAAAGTTGTAGCGGTCGGGCTGGGTACCGAAGGCAAACTCGGTGAGCAAACCGCCCTGGGTGAGCATTTTCTCGGCCGTTTTGCGGTGTGCGGCGGGGTAGATAATGTCGAGGCCGGTAGCCATTACTCCAATAGTTTCCAGGCCTTCCTGCAAAGCAGCGCGGTGAGCAGCAATGTCAATGCCATACGCCAAGCCGCTGACGACAAGTGGATTGTGTGTCACCAAACCCTGTACAATACGCTCGGTTTGCTCGCGGCCGTAATCGGTGGCTTTCCGGGTGCCTACCAGCGCTACGGTTTTGGGATGGTTGAGGTCGGCGGTGCCCTGGTAATAGAGCAGGGCCGGCGCGTCGGGAATGGTTTTGAGGCGGCCGGGATACTTTTTGCTGGTATAAAACAGCAATTGCACACCCTCTTTTTCCGCCCGGCGCAGACTTGTTTCAGCAAAATTTAATGCTTTGGCGCGCTCCCCGCCAGTGAGGGTGGCCACGGTGGTAGCGCCCACGCCGGGAATCTTACGGAGCTTGCCGGGGGGCAAATGCAGCACGTTTTTGGCCGAGCCCCCGTAGCTCATCAGCTGGCGCGTAAGCTGGGGACCAATGCCGGGAAAAAGAGTAAGAGCGACTTCGTGAAGTAACGTATCGTCGGCGGGCATGAACAGGAAAGCGAAGTAAAGACGAATAGAGAAGCTAGGCTTTCCGGCCAGTCAAATAGTACGCCACGACTTGAATTCAGACATTAGCACTAAGTCTCAAAAGAACGTCATGCAGAGCGCAGCGAAGCATCTCGCTCGCGCCATTAGATTACTACTCCTGCGTCAGCACGCGAGATGCTTCGCTGCGCTCTGCATGACGTTCTGATTAGAAGTTTAATCCCTATTGCGCTTTGCTGATAGCCTCTAGCTCTTTCTTCATGGTTACCATGAATTTGCGCACTTTCTCCAGACTCTGAATCACGTCGATTTTCTCCTTGAGCTGGGGGCCTTTTTGCTTCATCAAATCCCGCGCGCCGGGGATGGTGTAGCCGCGCTCCTTCACCAAGTGGTAGATGGTGCGAAAAATATCAATGTCCTGGGGCGTGTAGAGGCGGTTGCCCTTCTTGCTTTTGCGGGGGCGCAATTCCTCAAACTCCGTTTCCCAAAAGCGAATCAGGGAGGGCGCGACGTTGAACTGCGCGGCCACCTCGCCGATGGTGAAGTATTGCTTTTCGATGTCGCGTTCTTTGTAGGGCATTCGGTAGCGCGATGTAGCGCGAACTTTTAGTTCGCGTTTCGTTGATAGATATGCTCCGGGGGGCTTTTTTGCAACGACTGCAACGAAACGCGAGCGGAAAGTTCGCGCTACTATCAAAGTCGGCTAACTTTGCTGCCGGTGCCATTGAGTATAATGGCGAAAAATAGCCAAAATCCTGGCCGCTGCCAACTTTTGAGCGGCGCGGCCGGCTTCGTTCCACGATTCTAACCTATTCCCCAGACTCTGGTTTGGGGCTCCTGCCATGTCACTTCCTTCGGCCCACCACGTCCGCCAGCAATTCCTCGATTTCTTCGCTTCCAAAGGTCACCACATTGTGCCCTCGGCGCCCATTGTGGTGAAGGACGACCCTACGCTGCTGTTCATCAACTCGGGCATGGCCCCGTTCAAGGATTATTTCCTCGGCAACAAGCCCGCGCCCTTCAAGCGCATCGCCGATACGCAGAAGTGTCTGCGCGTATCGGGCAAGCACAACGACCTGGAAGAGGTAGGCTACGACACCTACCACCACACCATGTTTGAGATGCTCGGCAACTGGTCATTTGGCGATTATTTTAAGAAAGACGCCATTGCCTGGGCCTGGGAGTTGCTCACGGAAGTATACAAGCTGCCTAAAGACCGCCTTTACGTCACCTACTTTGAGGGCGACCAGGGCGACGGCCTCGGCGCCGATACCGAAACTCAGGAACTGTGGCGCCAGTACGTGGCCGAGGAGCGCATCATGCCCGGCAACAAGAAGGATAACTTCTGGGAAATGGGCGACACCGGTCCCTGCGGCCCCTGCACCGAAATCCACATCGACCTGCGCGACGAGGCCGAAGTAGCCCAAAAATCGGGGCGGGAGCTGGTGAATAACGACCACCCGCAAGTGGTGGAAATCTGGAATAATGTATTCATGGAATTCCAGCGCCTGGCCGACAAGAGTCTGGTGAAGCTGCCGGCTCAGCACGTCGATACGGGCATGGGCTTCGAGCGCCTGATGATGGCCGTGTCGGGCGTAAAGTCGAACTACGACACCGACGTTTTCCAGCCGCTGATTCAATTTATTGCCGCCGAAGTGGGCTTGGAATACCACGGCACGGCCCCGGCCACCGTGAATGACCAGCCCACCACCGAGAACGAGAAAACGGATATTGCCATCCGCGTAATTGCCGACCACATCCGCACTATTAGCTTCACCATTGCCGATGGGCAACTGCCCAGCAACGTGAAGGCCGGCTACGTGATTCGCCGCATTTTGCGTCGGGCTGTGCGCTACGCTTTCTCGTCGCTGAATCAGAAGCAGCCCTTTTTGTACAAGCTGGTGCCCGTGTTGGCTGACCAGATGCGCAGCATTTTCCCTGAGCTGAAGCAGCAACAGCAGTTCGTGCAACGCGTGATTGAAGAGGAGGAAATTGCCTTCCTAAAAACCCTGGAAAATGGTCTGCGCCGCTTGGATGCCTTGGAAGCAACGGCCAAAGCCAACGGCAACCGCATCGACGGTGCTACGGCGTTTGAACTGTCGGATACGTTCGGTTTCCCGCTTGATCTGACCGCTCTCATCGCCCGCGAAAAGGGTCTGACTGTGGACGAAGAAGGTTTTAAGAAGGAATTAGAAGCGCAGAAAAGCCGCTCGCGCAACGCCCAAGAGGCCGAGCAAAGCGACTGGACCATCGTTACCGAATCGGAGGAGCAGCCGGCCTTTGTCGGCTACGACTTGGAGGAAGCGCCGGCCCGCATTCTGCGCTACCGCCGCACTGACCGCAAAGGTAAAACTGAATATCAGGTTGTATTGGACCAAACGCCATTTTACGCCGAGTCTGGGGGGCAAATTGGCGATACGGGCTACCTGGAGTCGGACTTGTCGAAGGTTCGCGTAATTGACACGAAAAAGGAAAATGACCTGATAGTGCACACCGTCCTGGATTTGCCCGAAGACTTGGAGGCCAGCTTCATCAGCCGCATCGACCACGCCCGCCGCGACCAGATTCGGCGCAACCACACGGCTACGCACTTGCTGCAAGCCGCGCTGCGCGAAATAGTTGGCGGCCACGTTGCCCAAAAAGGCTCATTGGTCAACGAAAAGCTGCTGCGCTTTGACTTCAGCCACTTCACCAAAGTAACCGACGACCAGTTGCGTCAGGTGGAAACGCTAGTGAATGAGCGCATCCGCCAGCAAATTCCGCTGGATGAGCGCCGCAACGTGCCCATTGCCGAGGCGAAAGAGTTGGGTGCTACGGCTCTGTTCGGGGAGAAATACGGCGACTTCGTGCGCGTCATCACCTTCGACCGCGACTTCTCCGTGGAGCTCTGCGGCGGTACCCACGTGCGCACCACCGGCGATATCGGCTTCTTCAAAATTACCTCTGAATCGGCGGTAGGTGCTGGCGTACGCCGCATCGAAGCCGTAACGGCCGAGGCTGCCGAAGCTTACGTGAATCAGCAGCTCGACTTGCTGCAGCAGGTACGCGAGGCGCTGGGCAACCCCCAGCATCTGCTGACCAGCATCGAGAAGCAAACCGAAGAAATTGCTGGCCTGCGCAAGCAGATCGAGCAGTTTGCTTTGCAAAGCATCAATCAGCAGAAGGACCAGCTTGCCGCACAAGTAAAGCCGTTGAATGGCGTAAACTTCCTAGCTGCCCAAGTGCAGGTCAATTCGGCCGACGGATTAAAGACGTTGGCTTTCAACCTGCGCCAAGCTGTGCCTAACCTCGTGCTGGTGCTCGGTGCTGAAATTGACGGTAAGCCCCAACTAGCAGTGATGCTGGCTGACGAACTAGCTGCGGGGGGCAAATTGAACGCTTCCACGCTGGTGCGCGAGTTGGCTAAGGAAATTCAGGGCGGCGGCGGCGGTCAGCCGTTCTTCGCTACGGCGGGGGGCAAAAATGTGGCTGGGCTAAGTGCGGCTATTGGGAAGGCGGAGGAGTTGGTGGGGAAGAGGGTAGTGTAACGTTCTACTACTTGCCATTAGCCATTGTTGAGATTGCTAAAAACGTAGTATGAAATGACGCTGTGAAATTATGAGATTCACTCATGTTCATGGCATCATTCTTAAATACCCGAATCAGACATTGAGTTAAACTACGAAATCTTAAATAGCTGATAGAACGGTTAGATATGCGCATTTGTATTCTCTTCGTGTCGAGTTTTTTATTCGCCATTAGCGCCATTTGTACATCAGCCCAGAGCCTGAATTCAGTTTATAAGTCACAGGGCAAGACTGATATTTTTGGCTTCGGGAGAGGTGTTTTATTTCGTTCGGATACGGTATCAGCTGACGGAGTACGGGGCACTGTAACACGCTATTTCCCGGCCGGTGAGAAGTATGAAGAAGTACACTATAGCGATCTGAAAAAAGGGGAGTTACAGGGTAATCACACGCGCTGGTTTGAAAATGGACAAGTAGAAGTAAGTGAGGAGTATGTAGCCAATAAACGTCATGGCTCACTTGCAACCTATTATCCAAACGGAAGCATCCGTAGACGCGAGCAATATCAAAATGGCGGCCTTTTAAAAGGCGAGTGCTTTGCTCCTGATGGAAAGCCCGTTAAGCACTTCGAGTATGTCGTGTTTCCGGAGTATCCGGGTGGGGTAGGGAGGTTGTCAAGAACATTACAGTCTAATATTCAATACCCTAAGGAGGCTCTCAAAAAGGAGATTGAGGGTAAAGTATATGTTCGTTTTATTGTTAATAAAACGGGCACTGTTACAAATGCATATGTCTCGAGAAGCCTTGAAGCGTCCTTGGACGCTGAAGCACTTCGCGCGGTAAACAAGCTGCAAAGTTGGACGCCTGGACAGCTGGATGGCGAAGCAATAGATACGTTGTTCACGTTACCGGTTACCTTCGCAATAGAATAAGGCTCTTACTAATCTAATAGGGCAATCAGCTGTTAAGGCAGCGTAAATCTGCGATTCATGGACGAAGCAATAAAATCAAAATACCAGCCTGTTATTGGTCTGGAAGTGCACGCACAGCTGCTCACGCACAGCAAAATGTACTCGTCGGACGAGAATGAGTACGGCGCGTTGCCCAATCATAACCTTTCGGTAATTACGCTTGGTCACCCCGGCACGCTGCCAAAGGTGAACTACACAGCCGTGGAGTTTGCCATGAAAATGGGCCTGGCGACCAACTGCCATATTACCCGCGACAACTTGTTTGCGCGCAAAAACTACTTCTACCCCGACCTTCCCAAAGGCTACCAAATTACCCAGGATAAAACGCCGATCTGCACCCAGGGCCACGTCCCAATTCGGCTGAGCGACGGCACCACGCGGGAAATCGGCGTGACGCGCATTCACATGGAGGAAGACGCGGGCAAATCCATGCACTTGGCGGGCGAGGTAGAAACGCTGGTGGATTTGAACCGCGCCGGTGTGCCGCTGATTGAGATTGTGTCAGAGCCCGACATTCGCAACGCGGAGGAAGCCTACGCTTACCTAGCCGAAATCAAAAAGCTGGTGGTGTATCTGGGCGTGTGCGACGGCAACATGGAGGAAGGCTCCCTGCGTTGCGACGCCAATATTTCGGTCATGCTCAAAGGCGCCGACAAGTTCGGTACCAAGGTGGAAGTGAAGAACATGAACTCCTTCCGCAACGTGCAGCGCGCCATTGAGCACGAGATTGAGCGGCAAATTGCTATTCTGGAAGCTGGCGAAACCATCGACAGCGAAACGCGCGGCTTCGACGCGGCGTCGGGTACTACCAGCGGGCAGCGCAGCAAGGAGACGATGAACGACTACCGCTACTTCCCGGAGCCTGATTTGCCCCCCGTAGTCATTGATGATGCTTGGCTGCACCGCGTGCAGGCTGAATTGCCGGCCTTGCCCCAGCAGCTTTACGCCCGCTTCACCGGCGAGCTAGGTTTGTCGGATTACGACGCCTCGGTGCTCACTGACCAGAAGGAAGTGGCCTTGTACTTCGACGAGCTGACTCGCCAGACAACCAATGCCAAAGCCGCTGCCAACTGGGTGATGGGGCCGGTGAAGTCGTATTTGAATGAGCGCGCATTGCCGATGGCTGAGTTCCCGCTTACCACCCAGCATCTAGCGGATATCATTCAACTTATCGACGAGAACAAGATTAGCCATTCGGTTGCGTCCAAGCAGCTATTCCCGTATTTGCTCGAAAACCCAAGTAAAACTGCCCCCCATGCCGCGCAGGAGCAGAATCTGCTCCAGGAGTCGGACGAGGCAGGCTTGCTGGCAATGGTTGAGCAGGTGCTGGCCGCAAACCCCGGCAAAGTAGCCGAGTATCGCGCCGGTAAAAAAGCCCTGACCGGCATGTTTATGGGCGAGCTGATGAAGCTGACCGGCGGTAAAGCCGACCCAAAAGTGGCCAACCAGCTGCTGCGTCAGAAGCTGGACGCCAGCGTGTAATTCAATCCCAGGGGCGTGCTTTGCCAAGCGCCCCCTGGGGTTATAAGTTAGGTCAGACGCAGGTTGTGGAACCTCATGAACCGAATCGGGTTTAAGTAAGCGTCCCCATATGGCTGCCGGTTTACGCGATAATCGGCAACTTGCGGCCCCAAATCGGGTCTGTACTTAACCTTAGCTGCCCCGACTTGGCATATCAACCGAGATGATGAAGAAAATGAAGAGCATTCTGCTATTTGCCGCCGTGCTGGGCATGGCTAATGCCTGTAACCGGGCTACGGCTCCCACGTCGGATACCGCTAGTGCCACTGCCGGCGAGGGTTATCAGGTGACAGGTCAGTTGACCAACGCTCCGGCCGGAACAAAGGTGTATCTGGCAGAACTGGGCGAAACCCAGTTCATCTCCCGCGATACAGCTACTGTGGACGAGAAAGGTGCGTTTACCCTGAAAGGTAGTGTGCCGGAAGCCGGGCTGTATCAGTTAAAAACAGACGACGCCAACCAAGTGCTGCTGGCCCTCAACAATGGCAGCCAGGTGCAGCTAAGCGGCGATGCTACCCAACTCGGCACCAGCTATACGGTGAAAGGCTCACCCGATTCGGAGCTATTGCAGCGCCTGATGCGCGAGATGGACAAAACAAAAAAGACGGTGGAAAGCTTGGGCGAGCGCTACAACCAGGCGGCGCAAGCTGGCCGCGAGGATACTATGCGCTCTATCAGAGAACGCTTCACGACGGTGCAGGCCCGCAATATTGCTGGCATCAAGCAGCTGGTGCGCCAGAACCCGAATTCAGTTGTGTCGGCTTTTGTGGTGGGCAACGTGCTGAATCCGGACGAGCAGTTTCCGTTTGCTGATTCCATGGCCACGCTGTTCAAGAAAACTCTGCCCGACTCGCGCTACACGCAGTCGTTGGTGACGCGGCTGGATGTGCTGCGCCCCACGGCCGTAGGCGTGGTTGCTCCTGAGATTCAACTGGCCTCGCCGGCCGGTGCGCCCGTGGCGCTGAGCAGCCTGCGGGGCAAGTACGTGCTCATCGATTTCTGGGCTTCGTGGTGCGGCCCCTGCCGTCAGGAAAACCCGAATGTGGTGCGCATGTACAACAAGTACAAAAGTAAAGGCTTCGAGATTTATGGTGTTTCCTTCGATCAGGATAAAACCAAATGGGAGAAAGCCATTGCCAAAGACGGGCTTACCTGGACCCACGTTTCGGACCTGAAAGGTTGGGAAAGCGCCGCCGGCCAAACCTACGGCGTAAAGTCTATTCCGCAGACTATCCTTCTGGACCCACAGGGCCGCATCATCGCAAAAAATCTGCGCGGCGAAGAGTTGGAAGAAAAGCTAAAGTTAGTGCTGGCAGTCAACTAAGGCTCAAATTTCCTAAGACCAAAAAAGCCCCCCAGAAAGATTCTGGGGGGCTTTTTTATTTTTCCGTTTGTCATCCTTGATCTAGCCTCCGGCACGAAGGACTTTATAGCAGTTGCACGACTTGTTTCCATATGAGAAGCTCCTTCGTGCCGGAGGCTAGATCAAGGATGACAATTACTTTAGGCGATAACAGTGACAACGACTGCGAGCGAGATGCTTCGCGCTGCGCTGCATGACATTCTAGTGTACTTATGCTTCTGTATTTTCGGCTAACTCAAAAACATACGCTGCATAGCTTGCCAAAGCAGCTTTTTGCGGCTGTTATCTTCCTCCAGTAACTCGATTTCGGCGGCGGGCAGGTAGGCCACATCGTTTACCAAAAGCACCGGCTCGTACAGCTGCGTTTTGTACACGGCTACATCAAGCAGGTTTTTGCCGAAGCCAATGATTTGCTTGGCCGCCAGTTTTTGCCGTAAGGTGCTCAGAGCCACAGGCAAGTGGGACTCTATGTTGATGAGTACTACGTCCTCCACAATCAGGCGGATGGCCTTGAGCAGATTGTTGAGGAAGACGTTTTTGGGCAGTCGCTGAAACCGTACTGGATCCATACGCACCAGGATAACAAGGCCATTTGCATTGCTGCCGAGCGTAGAATAAGGCGTTTCGGTAAGCGGCGGAGCCGTCCGCTGCGGCGGGTCTGACACGGGTGGGGCAGCGGGAGCAGGTGCGGGGCTTACCGGAGCTGAAACTGCCGGTGTGGGGGGCAAATTCAGGCCAGCCAAGGAAGGTAGCTTCGCGGGTGCGACGGGTTTTACCGCTACGGGAGGAACTGGTACAGGCGGTACCGGTGCCGCGGGTGTTGGTGGCTGAGGAGTAGCAGCGGGTGCAGCAGCAACGAAGTTAGGCACCGCCGCCACGGGCGCCGCCGGAGCAACTAGTGCGGCGGCGGGCAACTGGGGGGCATTTTCATCTGCCTCCGCCACCACGTACAGCGATACGTTGGTGTAGAAATTCTGAAAAAAAGCCAGCGAAGCCTCGTGCATATAGAATTGATGGTTAAATGGTTGGAGGGTAGATGGCTAATCGCTCGCGGGTCTTGTTGGAGAACGAGCCGTTTACCCTTTAGCAATTTAACTATTCACCTTAATCTAAATCGAAAAGGGCTTTTAGCTCCGAAGCTTCTTCGGGCTTCATGCGGCCACCGAGCACTAGGCGCAGCTGCCGCCGCCGCAAAGCGCCGTCGTACAGACGAATTTCCTCTTCGGTTTCGGCCACGGCTTCCGGCACATCAATCGGGCGGCCCGACTGATCGACGGCCACAAACGTGAAGAAGGCCTCGTTGGATTTTACTTTGGTACCGGTTGGGATATCCTCGGCCCACACGTCGATGTGCACTTCCATCGACGAGCTGAACGAGCGCGTCACCTGGGCCTGCAAGGTCACCACGTTGCCGAGGCGAATGCCGGCGCTAAACGACACGTTATCCACGGAAGCCGTGACAACGATGCGGTTGGAGTGTTTCTGGGCCGAAATGGCGGCGGCGATGTCCATCAGGTGCATCATGCGGCCGCCCATTAGGTTGTTGAGCGTATTGGTATCGTTGGGCAGCACCAGCTCGGTCATATTTACGAACGAGTCTTTGACGGGCTTCTGTTTGCGCATTGGGGTAGAAGGTTGGAATCAATAAAGGTCGAGCAAAGGTAGGATGGCTGAAGATATTGAGTTCAGCTAAGTAGAAATGTTCTACTAGTGATCGAAGCCCGTCTCTGCCCATTGATAAAAACCAATAATCCAAAGGCCCAGCACAAGTATCGCAAATAGACGACTGCTTAAGTGGAGTATATTATTTGACTTTCTTTTATATGATAGTATAATGAGACACAGCCCTAGTGAAGCCACCAGAAACATTAAACAATTTAACTTAAGATATTGCCATTGCCAATAAGGCTGACTGGTATCCAAGTGATGAACTAGAATGTAACCGCTAGGGTCATCTAGGAATTGGTAGGCATCAACTGGCGTAATAAGTACGATAAGCAAACATAGTACTCCCACAGTCGGCGTGGCAACCCGGTCACTGAGGGTTGAAATAAGTTTCATTAAAAAGGCCATAATAGGAAAGCCGGTTAGAGAGATGTTGCCTGAACCACTCAGGGCGTACCCCACCCAGCTCGGCCCAGCAGCGGCACAAACCGAAACTCCTCGAAAATCTCCCGCGAAAACTCGTCCTCGCTCTCGCGCACTACACGCATCATGCGCTGCACCTGCGCATCACCGACCGGGATGACCAAGGCGCCGCCAATGCGCAGCTGGCGCAGCAAGGGCCGCGGAATATTAGGTGAGCCGGCCGTCACCAGAATCTTGTCGAAGGGTGCCTGCTCGGGCAAGCCCAGCGAGCCGTCGCCGCAGACGAGGTGAGCCTGCTGGTGCAGGGCAGCCAGGCGCTTGCGGGTACCTTCAAACAGCACGGGATTGTACTCGATGCTGTAAACGTGGGGCGTAATTTGGAGCAGCACGCAGCACTGATACCCTGAGCCGGTACCTATTTCGAGCACTTTATCATCGGGCGTTAGCCGGAGCAACTCTGTTTGGTAAGCTACCGTGTAAGGTTGCGAAATCGTCTGGCCTTCGCCAATCGGAAAAGCCTTGTCCTGATAGGCGTGAGCCTGAAAAGCAGGTGCGAAGAAAAGGTGGCGCGGCACGGTGCCTATGGCCGCCAGTACCTTCTCATCGCGAATACCTTTGCGGCGAAGCTCTTCCACAAGAGCGCGGCGTAGGCCGCGGTGTCGGTAGCTGTTTGCGTCCATGAGATGAATACGGAGTGGTAGGGGCAGGAGGCCGGAAAATTCCGCTTTAATGCTCTACCTTTGGCTACTCCGAAAGGAAGCAAAATTGCCCCCCAACGTAGTTCTGACGGCGAAATTACGCTTTCGTTGTCATTGCCACCCCACCACCTACTTGTTGCCGGTCCGAAAGGTCCGGCTTGTTTGTCCGCCCTTGATCCGTACCATCCAAAAGCTGAAGCTGATAGGCGCCGACTTCAGTGCGGCCCTCCTGGCTTGGATATGTTTTTTTCTGCTGCGCAAATACTTGCTTAGCGAGATCAATGAAGGCTACGTTTTCACCGAAAGCGTGATGTTTTCGCTTACGGGTTCGGCCGTTGTCATCGCTTCTTTCTGGCTGATTCTCTACGCGCTGATAGGGGAGTATCGCGATATTTTTCGCAAATCCCGTCTGGCCGAAATCATTGGGCTGGCGCGGGTATCAGTGATTGGGGCGATTGTGATTTTCTTCGCTTTTCTGCTCGATGACGAAGGCGTAAGCAGCTATCAACTCTACTATAAAACCATTTCGGCGTACTTCCTGCTGCATTTCTTTATCACGGCGGTGCTGCGTACCTGGGCCGTAAGCAGCATACAGAAACTGGTGCGCGGTGGCGTGATTTCGTTTAATACGCTGCTCGTCGGCTCCAATTCTCTGGCCCACGACACCTATCATGAACTGGTGCGCACTAGCCGCCATCTGGGCCTCAAGCTCGTCGGGTTTACGCCCGTGGGCGACACCGTAGATGAAGCGCTGGCCGAAGCACTGCCACGCCACGAAGGTTACCAGCGACTGCCGACCCTCATCCGCACGCTGGACATTGAGCAAGTAGTAATTGCCATTGAGCCCAGCGAGCACCGCATGATTCAGGAACTGCTCGCCCTGCTGGAAGGCACGACTGCCCGCGTCAGTGTGCTGCCCGACCTTTACCAGATGCTGCTAGGCTCGGTGAAGGTTAACCACCTGTTTGGCACGCCGCTCATCGAGATAAAGCAGGACCTGCTGCCGCTGTGGCAAAAGATTCTGAAGCGACTGATTGATGTACTGGGCTCGGGCTCGTTTTTGCTGCTGTGCTGGCCGGTGTATGCCTTTACGGCCGTTATGGTTAAGATGTCATCACCGGGGCCTATATTCTACGCACAGGAGCGCATCGGGCGCCACGGTGTGCCCTTCCGGATCTATAAGTTTCGCTCCATGTATGTGGATGCCGAGGACTGCGGCCCCGCGCTCAGCTCCGACCGCGACCCGCGCATTACGCCCTGGGGCCGCTTTATGCGTAAGGTTCGCCTCGACGAGCTGCCTCAGTTCTGGAACGTGATTAAGGGCGATATGAGCATTGTCGGCCCGCGCCCGGAGCGGCAGTTTTTTATCAACCAGATCACCAAAATTGCCCCCCACTACCGGCATCTGCACCGCGTACGCCCCGGCCTCACTTCGCTGGGCCAGGTGAAGTATGGCTACGCCGAAACCGTTCCGCAGATGGTTGAGCGCCTTAAATTTGACATTCTCTATATCGAGAATATGAGTTTGGCCATGGACTTTCGGGTGCTCCTCTACACGCTCAAAATTATTATTGAGGGTCGGGGAAAGTAAGGTTACCAGACCTTCTTTTGGGGCGTAGGGGGCTCTACTGGCAAGTTTGGTAGGGAAGGATTATACTGTTCAATTGCTTCCTCTACTGTCGTTACGGTGGTATGGCCGCTCAGCATGCGCTCGGCCTGGGCGTGGTCGAGGGCGCCTTCATTGTGAGCCAGAAAAATGGTAGCCACCCCGTTGCCAATGAAGTTGGTGATAGAGCGCGCCTCCGACATAAAACGGTCGACGCCCAGGAGCAGGGCTAGGCCTTCTACCGGAATTACTTTAATGGCCGTGAGCGTGCTGGCCAGCACCACAAACCCCGAGCCTGTGACGCCGGCCGCGCCTTTGCTGGTCACCATCAGAATGCCGATTACCGTCAGAATTTGCCCCCCGGTCAGCGTAACGTTATATACCTGAGCCAGAAACAGTGTGGCCAGCGAAAGGTAGATAGTGGTGCCATCTAAGTTAAAGGAATAGCCAGCCGGCACCACCAAGCCCACCACTGGTTTGGCGCAGCCCATGCGTTCCAGCTTCTCCATCAGGCCCGGTAAGCCAGCCTCAGAGGAAGAAGTGCCCAGCACAATCAGCAACTCCTCTTTGATATAGCCCAGAAACGATAGCAGCTTCAGGCGGCAATAGCGCATTATGGCCCCCAGCACCAGAAAAACAAACAGCGCCATCGTGATGTACACGGTCACCATGAGCTTGCCCAGCGGAATAAGCGTCTCGACGCCGTACTTGCCAATGGTGAACGCCATGCCGCCAAACGCACCGATGGGCGCGAAGCGCATTACCCAATGCAGCCCCAGAAACACGTAGCGCGAGGCCCACGTTAGCCGGTCGATGATGGGCTGACGCCGGGCGTAGCGACTCAGAAAAATGCCCCCCACGATGGATATAATCAGGACTTGGAGCGTCAGGTTGTCGGCCAGAAACTGTAGCCAGGAGAATTCGCCCGCCTTCTGCGTGTACTGATTAATGCTCGCGCTGTCAGCGCTTTGCGGTACTACGCCCGCGCCCGGCTGAATGAGGTAGGCCACGCCAATACCAATGAGCAAGGCTAGCGTAGTCACGACTTCGAAGTAAATCAGCGCCTTCCCGCCAATCCGGCCCACCTTCTTCAAATCGCCCATGCTGCTGATGCCCAGCGTGATAGTAAGAAAGATGATGGGGTTAATAAAGAGCTTGACGACGTTGATAAAAGCCTTGCCCAGCACGTCCATCTTCACGGCCGTATCCGGCGCGAAGTGGCCCAGCAACGCCCCAGCAATGATGGCGGTCAGCACCCAGAAGGTAAGGTTGGTGACGATCTTTTTCATGAAATCAACCTGTATAAGAAGTTAGTACAGAAGGCGGAAAGTAAAGCCGTGCAGAGGTTCGGGGGGCTTTTTTGCAATAAAATCGGGTGATTTTACCGCGTAAACCACCAACCCAGCATCGCCAGCAACGGCAAAGAAAGCGGAATCCCAAGTCCCACCATTTGAGCGGCCAGCGGCGGGTCGAGGCCATAGCGCTCCGCCACCACTGCCGCTGTATTCATGGGGCCAATAGCGGCTCCCAATATGCAAAGATCCACCACGCGGCCGTGCTGGTGAGCCACCGCTTGATAGAGGCCATAAATGAGTAGTGGAGCCAAAAGCAGCTTGTACGATAAGCCTAATATTAGCGGGCGGGCCTGCGCTGGCGGAACTCTTAGATTCATCTGCAGGCCTACCGAAAGCAGCGCAATAACTGGAAATGGTCCACTTATTTTTTCCAGCACCCCGCGCACCAGTTCCGGGTGCTGGTAGTCAGCTGCGTTGGCTATCATCGCCAGCACAAAAGCCAGAAACGGCGGAAACCGCAGCACATTTTGCAACATGTTTTTCCACGACGGCTCGGCGGCTCCATACCAGGAAGATACCGCCACGCCCAGCGTGACTACCACCAGAAACGACCCGGCCTGACTCATTATGATGCCTAGTTCTAGCCCTTCGCGCCCATACAACAGCTCGAAAATCGGGAAGCCGACAAATGAGGTGCTGCTAATTCCTCCCGTCAGAATCAGGGCGCCGATGGTTGCCCGCGAAAGCTTCATGCGCCGACCAACCAGTTCAAAAAACACGTAAGCGGCCCCAAAGATCAACCATGGCGCCAGCACCGGCAGCAGAAAGTGACTATCGAGCCGGGCGACCGCCAGATGCAGGAACGTAAGGGCCGGCATGAACACCATCACCAGCAGCTGATTGAGCACCGCCGGCGCACCCACGGGCACCAACCGCCACCGCCGCAACGCCGCGCCCACGCCCAAGCACAGCAGCAGCACAGTCAGGTTGGTCATTGATTTGAGGAAGAGTGGCCCCTTAAAACTGCATTTAAAAATCAACTCTCATCCGGAGTTGACGGAGGATTTTTGCTAACTCCGGATGAGAGTTGATTTAAAATGTTAGGGTGATATTGGAGTAATAATAAGCGCCATTGAAGCCAAACTGCGCGACGTTGCGGGAGTAAGGAATTTCGCCGTAGGAGTAGCTGGCGAAGCGGGCGGCATCCACCTTGTCGGGGTAAACGTTGGTGATATTGTTGGCGCCCACGGTCACCGACACTGCTTTTACCGGATTGTACACCAGGGCCAGATCGAGCAGCGTTTTGCCGTCGAATTCCTGGCTGATGTGCGGCACATAGCGGGGGGCTGGCGTAGTGATATTAGCTGGTTTTTCATAGGCCGTTACTGGGCCGAAATAGGATGCGCGGGGTGTAATGCTGAATTTGCCCACCTGATACGTCAGCGAGAATAGTACTTTCTGGCGCGGCTGGGCCCGCTCAATCAGACCGATGCTAACTGTGTCGATGAGCAAAATGCGGTTGGTAGTGCCGGCTTGCAAGGCGGCCGGTGTATCGCCGGTGCGCACGATTTCCGTGGCGTTAAAAGTCAGAGCCAGGCTAGTACTCAGGCGGCTACGGTCACTAATATCATACTTGTAGGTCGTAACCAGGTCGATGCCACGGGTGCGGGTATCGATGGCGTTTGTAAAAAAACGGATTTCGCTGATATTGGCGAAATCAGGAGTTTGCAAAGCCCGAATGTCGCTTTTGACTAGTCGCTCACTGTTAATGATACGATCCTCAATATCGATTTGGTAAGCATCAACGGTGAAGAGCAAGTCTTCCGTGAGTTTGGCGGCCACACCCAGACTATAATTCCAGGAGGTTTCTGCCTTGGGGTCAGTTACGCCCAGCGGCACTAGGCGGGGATCGTTATTGCGCAGCTGCTTGGTTTGGACGATAGCGCCGGCCTGCACCGTGGAGGTAGATACGCTATTAAAAGTCTGCTGAAGAGAAGGCGCTCGGAAGCCACGATTGATGGAGCCGCGCAACGCAACGCCGTCCGTCAGCTTCATGCGCGAAGCCAGCTTGCCCGATATGTTGGAGCCAAAGTCAGAGTAGTTTTCGTAGCGTAGCGCCGTTGTTACCAGCAAACGCTCAGTGATGTCGCTTTCCACGTCCACGTACACGCCTATGTTGCGACGGGTCTCGTCGGTTTCGTCGTCGGGTGCAATGCCGGGCCGGCCGCTGGAGCCTGGAGCTTTTGCTGTACGGGCTGGTACGGGTGGGGGCCCGGGCTGGGCGGGCGCGGCTAGCGCCAACGGACCAACGAAGTAGGATTCAGGGCTGCCTTTTTCCAACTGGAAGCGGTCTATCCGGAACTGGCTGCCGAGAGCCAGGTTGAATGACTTAGTACCAAATAAACCCACGTAGTTGCGCGACACATTTACCTCGCTCGTGCTCTGCCCGAAGGCGCTGCGACCCACATAGAAATCGGTGGGGGAGTCGGCGCCCATAGAAGGATTGGCGGTTTTGTTGGCATTAAGGTCGAGGTAATTGTAGCCGTAGCCGGTGCTGAAATCAAGGTTCCAGCCGCCGGCCAGCTTGCGGTTAAGGCCTATCACAGCTGAGTAGTCGTCGCTGCGGCCGGGCAATTCGGGCAAGTAGCCATCAGGGTGTACAGGGCTGTAATTGACATTATTAGGCTGGGCATTGCGAAAAAAGCCGTAGGCCAGAATGTCTTTGCGCGAGTACCCTCCAAAGCTGTACACCGACCAGCCGGCGCTACCCACTGGTATGCCTAAGTTGTAGAAACCTTGGTAGATATCAGCTTGGTTGCTACCATATACGCCTACTTTGAATGGCTCCCCAACCGGCGGATATACGCCTCGCTCAGCCCGGATGCGGTTTTCGTTGGTAATCTGCGCAGCTGTGGGTGTCGGATTAGCAGCAGTAAGGGCTGGAAAGGCCGTATAAATGCCCCCCAGGTAGTTATCGGAGCGGTCGGTTTGGTTCTGGCGCTGGTATTGAAGTGTTAGGTTGAGGTAGCCTGGGTTGGTTTTGCCCAGCTTAATGCCGTAGTTGGCCCCGGCTAAATACTGCGCCCCATCACCTTCCTGCGTGACGCCAAATTGGGTTCTGACCGTAGCCACGCCCGTACTTTTGTTAAGTCCGAGGTTAATTACGCCGGCAATAGCATCGGAGCCGTACTGGGCCGCCGCGCCGTCGCGCAGCACTTCGATGCGCTCAATGGCCAAAGAAGGCACCGCGTTCAGGTCAGTTACTACGGTGCCGCTACCTACGGTTACGTTGAGGTTGAGGGCCGAAAACTGGTGGCGGCGCTTGCCATCCACGAGCACGAGCACTTGGTCGGGGGAGAGGCCGCGCAGAGTGGCTGGATCGGCGTAGTTGGCCACACCGTTTACCCCGGTTTTGGCTGAGTTAAACGAAGGAGAATTAAACTGCACCTGTTGGCCCAGATCTACCTGCCCGGTGGCTTGCAATTCCTTTGCATTGAGTACATCAACCGGGGCCGGGCGCTCTACATCGGTGCGGGGCAGGCCGCGCGAGCCCACTACCGTTACCTGGCCCAGCTCCGTGGTGCTGGCTTGCAGGCGCACATCCAGCGTGGTGCGGTCGCCCACGGCAAGCTGCTGACTTTTGAAGCCAATAGCCGACACAACCAAAGTTGCTCCCGGCTTGACGCTAATAGAAAAGCGCCCGTCGCCGTCGGTGCTGATGCCGTTTGTAGTGCCTAGTTCCAGTACGGTAGCCCCAGGAATGGCTTCCCCACCTTCGCTCGTTACGCGGCCGGTGACAGTGGCATCGACTGGCGCTTTGGGCAGAGATAGGGGGGCTAGCAGAATACCGCTGTTCACGACTTCATACGTGATTTGTAATGGGCCAAATAGGGACTGCAACACGCCACTCAACGGCGTATCAACTGCCTGTACCGTCACTTTGCGGTTGGCTCCAATAAGCTGCGGGCTATACAAAAAGCGCGTATGCACCTGATTTTCGAGGCTAGCGAGAGCTGTGAGCACGGGCTGCTCTTGCAGCTGCAGGGTCACGTGCTGTTCCAGTACACTTTGTTCGGTTCGATCTGTCACCGAAATGGGGGAAGCCAGCCCGATAAACGGCACCAGCGCCAGCAGCAGTTGCCGGAAAAGGTGAGCGAAGGGTAGAGGTGATTTCATGAGGTGGGAATGGGTTTGGTGGGATTTGAATGAGTAGAACTAGGAGAGAAGAAATGAGCAGCCCAGTTGAGCCTAAAATCAGGTATCAAGAGTGGGCTGGGGGGCTTTTTTGTGCTTGTCGGCGGGCAGAGGGTCGGAGGGTCGGATTTTGATGCCACAGCCTTTGCTGTGAAAAATGACTTTCGTGCCAGCCCGCTCGTAGGAAGCGCCTAGCGCTTTGCACAGCAGATCCAGCTTTTCAAACATTGGCTCATCCTTAAAAATGAGGCGCACTGTGCAGCCCGTTAGCGCTGCTTCGTCGTAGATGATGGGCACTCCATACGCATGCTCTAAGGCTTGAATTACTTCCGTCACTGGACGGTCGTCAAAGGTGAATGGGCGGGGGATAAGCAGGGCCGGACGCTCTACCAACTCCTTGCGCATTTCCAGCACTTCGGGCGAGTATGCTACTTGCTGATTAGGAATAAGCTCCAGCGGCGAGGGCACTCGCCTGGCTTCGCTGTCCTCGCCAGTTGGCCTTGGGCTTACCCGCACCCGGCCAGTACGCACCATCACCAGCGCCTGGGCCTGCTCGGGGTAGGCGCGCACGGTGAAGCTGGTGCCGAGTACCGTGGTCACCACTTTATCAGTTACGACCAGAAAGGGCTTAACCGGATTGCGCGCTACTTCAAAAAAGGCTTCGCCTTGTAGGAATACTTCCCGCTTCGCATCAGTGAAATGTTGGGGATAGCGCAGCGTACTACGTGGTTGCAAACGCACGGTGCTGCCGTCGGCCAGCGCGAGGCGAGCTACCTGAGAAGTAACGTTCGTATGCGTAATCCACTGGTTGACGCTCAATCCTGGCATAGTACGAGGTGTAGCCAGTCGGACCGCTGTTACCGGTGCCCGCCGGGGCTGCAACAGCAGCATCGCGCTCAAGCCTAAGCCTAGAATTACGAAGGCTGCTACCGCCCAGCGAAGTGGTGCTAATTGCCACATCGGAACTGGTTCGCTGTCTGAGGTTGGAACTTGAATCTGGTCCTCGATCCGACTCCAAAGCTTTGCTTTCAAACGGGCACTATCAACAGGATGTAGCTCTGCAATGGAGGCAACATCTAGGTCCTTGTACCATTGTTCCACCCGCTTTGCCTCCTCTGGGGGGCTTTCTCCGCGGAGGTAGCGCTGCAATACAGCCTCATGGTTTTCTGGCTTCATCCTCGATAGTAATAAGTAGGACTTCTTTATCAGGTCGGGCTTAGCGCGCTCATCCCTTGCCTAAGCGTGAAATATTTTTTGGTACAGATCAGAGGAAACATAAAAAAGCCCTAGCGCGCAACAAGTGCAGGCTAGAGCTTTTAGGATATAAGATATTGTAATTCAGTTTTTTATGTCGAGAATAGAATAGCGAACACCAGAAATTCCTTGAGGCGATTTCGCAAAAATCGGAGGGAACGGGTGAGATGATACTCCACCGTTTTGGGCGCTAAATTTAGCTGCAACGCAATTTCCGGTACTGATTGGTATTCCTCCCGGCTTAAACGAAATACAGCCTGCGAATTGATAGGCAAACTGCCCACACTCGCTGCCAGGGCTGCCGATAGGTCGGTGGCACCTATTGTATCTTCGGTCGTTCGATCCACAGTAGCGAAGCGCGGGGTTGCAAAGGCTACGTAGTTATCGTGCCCCACGCGGACCCGGATGCAGTCGATTATTTTATATTTGACAGCTGTAAATAGGTATACATTCAGCTTGCCAATGCGGGTCGTGGCGCGCTTCTGCCAGAGGGCCACAAATAGGTCTTGCACTACCTCCTCGGCATCGGCTGCGGAGCCGAGTTTGCGTTGCGCCAGCACGTAGACCCGTTGCCAGTAGCGCTCATATATTTCGGTGAAAGCTTTTGTGTCGTCGGCTTCCAGTGCTGTTACTAGTGCATCGTCGTCCCAGGCGGAATATGGCCATGGGGTTTTGGAAGCAATAGCAGAATGCACCCTCATAAATACATGAAAACCATCTTACAATGGCCTCTACAATTTATAATAATTTATCGATTAAAGTACATTTATATAGAAGAGCTCTAAACCGAGCCAGTGTACCCGGTGGCGGATTAACTTTTGACATTGTTGATAATGCAGATCAACACTTGGAAATCATTTCCTCGCCCCGCGTTGTTTGCAACGCTACACCTTTTGATCCCAACAGCAGCAGTACATTCGTACTTCAATAATTAGCGCAGCAACACGTGTTTACAGGAATCATAGAATCGCTCGGCACTATCACGGATGTGCAAACTGAAGGCACTAACCGCCATTTTACGGTGGCCACGCCCTTTGCCCACGAATTACAGATTGATCAAAGCGTCGCCCACGACGGCGTCTGCCTGACGGTGGTGGCCGTGGATGCGGCCGCTGGTACACACACCGTTACGGCCATTGATGAAACGCTGCAAAAAACCAACCTGGGTAAGTGGCGGCCCGGCCGACGCGTGAATCTGGAGCGGTGCCTGTCGGCCAATGGCCGCTTCGATGGCCACATCGTGCAGGGCCACGTCGACCTGACGGCTACTTGCGAGAGCGTAACCGACCAGAATGGCTCCTGGGTGTACCGCTTCCGCCACGAGCCCGGCCCCGGCCGGGTAACGGTGGAAAAGGGCTCTATCAGCATCAACGGCACCAGCCTCACCTGCTTCGACAGCACCGACGACGGCTTCAGTGTGGCCATTATTCCCTACACCTATGAACACACCACATTCCAGGACCTGCGCCCCGGCGACCTGGTAAATCTGGAGTTTGATATTGTCGGGAAGTACGTGGCCAAACTACTAGGCAAGTAAACTGTTCAGCCAAAAAAGCCCCCAGCAGGTATTTTCCTGTCTGGGGGGCTTTTTGGTTAAACTGCTGGCACGCTGGGCCACCACCGCCTTTCCCCAATCTTGTATAATTCGGCGCATCCCCAGGCGGCTAGGCAGCCCAGCAGGGTGCCGGCCGCTACGTCGGAAGGATAATGCGCGCCCAGATAAATGCGGCTATACGAGACAATTACGGCCCAGAGCAGCACTACAATCTTGACCAGCCAAAATCGTTGAGGCAGCACCAGAATCAGAAAGACGGCCAGCGAAAAGGCGTTGGCCGCGTGCGACGACAGGAACCCAAATTGCCCCCCACAGCCGTGCACCAGGTTCAGCGTCTCCGATAAGTCGGGGTCGTGGCAGGGGCGAAGGCGCGCAAAAAAAGGTTTGAAGATGCGGCTGGAAACCGTATCGGAGAGCAGTATGCTTAGGCCCAGCATAGGCAGCAGCAACAGGGCGCGGCGCTTAAATAAATAGCCCAGCACAAGGGCCATCACAAAGTAGGCGGGGAACCACACGAAGCGGTCGGTGAAAAAGACCATCCACTTATCCATCCGAGACGAGTGGCTATCGTTTGCGGCTATCAGCAGCCAGCGGTCCAGGGCTTGAAGTCGTTCGATCAATGAGAGGGTGAATAAGCGGGCAGGATCAGGACTTGGGGGGCATTTCAGCCCATAAAACGCCTTTGCGCAGCCAGGCCAGGGTGGCTGCCTCAGGCGAATGGGGCTCGGGTTGCTGGTCGTAATGCCACTCGCAGCGGGGCGGCAGGCTCATCAGAATGCTCTCGGTGCGCCCGCCCGTTTCCAGCCCAAATCGTGTGCCACGGTCGAAGGCCAGGTTGAACTCCGCGTAGCGCGACCGGCGCAGCATCTGCCAGCTTTCCTCCCGTGGGCCATACGGCAGGGGGGCATTCTGGCGCATCAGTTCCGTATAGGTAGGGCCGAAAACATCGCCTACTTCCTGCACAAAAGCAAAAAGCTTTTCGGCTGAGCCATGCTGCCCCACGGTCAGGCGGTCGAAGAAAATGCCCCCCACGCCTCGGGTTTCCTGGCGGTGAGGCAGGTAAAAGTAGTCGTCGGCCGTCTCGCGAAAGCGCGAGTAATACGTGGCGTCGTGACGGTCGCAGGCAGTTTTCAGGGCTTGGTGAAACCAACTGGCTTGCGCCTCATCCACGTAAATTGGGGTCAGGTCGATGCCGCCGCCGAACCACGCCTCACCGTTGCCAGCCTCAAAATAGCGCACATTCATGTGAATAATGGGCACGCGCGGACTGCGCGGATGCATCACCACCGATACGCCCGTGGCGAAAAAACGCGGGTCGGGCATGAGCAATACCTTGGCCGCCTGGGCGCTCATCTCGCCGTGCACCGCTGAAAAGCCCACGCCGCCCTTTTCCAGGATGGCCCCATTCTCCAGCACCCTTGAAACACCGCCACCGCCACCGGGGCGCTCCCACGAATCGGTGCGAAAAGCAGCGCCACCATCGGCCGCCTCCAGCTGGGCGCACAGGCGCGTTTGAAACGCCCGCATCCAGTCCTCAACAGCAGCGCGTAGCGTGCCGGCCGGCGTAGCAGCAGCAGTTGTTTCTTCCAGATGTTGGCTGATGGGCGTTGAACTCATAAGGTAGATAAGCTGGTCAAATAGGTGGTCATGCAGAGGCGGAGCCGAAGCTTCTCGCGTGCTGATGAGAGGTTACTAATCCCACTAAACACGCAAGATGCTTCGCTACCGCTCTGCATGACAGTCTGATCAAGGTTAGCAGGCCAAAATTACGCAGAAAACATGCTGCCTCACCAATTCTGCCCCCGATGCTGTAATTTCGCCTTCCCACTTTCCCGCCGTTCATGCTGAACTCGACCGCCCCCGCGCCCGATACCGAATTTGCCGCCCACGCACCCACTGTTGCCGCCACCAATCCCACCCGCGAAACGCTGTTGCGGGCCTACCGCCTCATGCGCACGGCCGACGAAATGGCGCGTCTTTACGAAGATAACAAAGCCGTAACGGCCAAATACGTGCACGCCACGGCCCGGGGTCACGAGGCCATTCAGCTGGCCGCCGCTTTCCACCTGCTGCCCACCGACTACGCCGCGCCTTATTACCGCGACGATGCCATGATGCTCGGCATGGGCATCACGCCCTACGAGCTCATGCTTCAGCTGATGGCCAAGCGGGACGACCCGTTCAGCGGCGGACGGACGTATTATTGTCATCCCTCGTTGCGCCGGGCTGGTTTCCCGACTATTCCTCACCAAAGCTCCGCCACTGGCATGCAAGCCATTCCGGCTACGGGTATGGCGCACGGAATCAAGTATTTGGAAGGTCAAAAATTGCAAAAATCGACAACTGATTCTGCGCCCGTTGTATTGTGCTCAATAGGTGACGGAGCCATGACGGAGGGAGAAGTGTCGGAAGCGCTGCAAATGGCTGTTTTGCATCAATTGCCCATTATTTATCTGGTGCAGGATAATGATTGGGGAATTTCGGCTACCGGGCGGGAGATGCGCGCCATGGACGCCTACGAATTTGCGGCGGGCTTCAAAGGGCTGCACCGCCTGCGGGTGGATGGTGCTGATTTTTCGGCTTCGTATTCTGTTATGAGTGAGGCGTTTGCTTACGTACGTCATACCCGCGGCCCGGTATTGGTACACGCCAAATGTCCGCTGCTCGGCCACCACACCAGCGGCGTGCGCCGCGAATGGTACCGCGGCGACAACCTGGCCCAGCACACCCCCCAGGACCCATTGCCCCGCCTGCACCAGCAATTGCTCCTGCGTAGCTTTACCAAAAGAGAGCTGGAGCAGGCGGCCACCGAAGCCACCGCCCTTGTGCGCGCCGATTATGGGCGTGCCCTCCTCGCGCCCTCACCCGACCCCGCCACCTTCGCCGACCACGAATTTGCCCCCCAGGCCATAACCGAAGAAGCTGGCGAGCGCACACCCGCTGGCGCCGACAAAGCGCTGATGGTAGATGCTGCCCTGCACGCCGTCGATGACATTCTGCGTGAATTTCCCGAGGCGCTATTCTACGGCCAGGACGTGGGCGGCGAACTGGGGGGCGTTTTTCGCGAAGCTGCGCTGCTGGCCAAGAAATACGGCGATACGCGCGTATTCAATACCCCAATTCAGGAAGCGTACATTGTGGGCAGCACGGCTGGTATGAGCGCCGTGGGGGCGAAGGCTATTGTTGAGATTCAATTTGCCGACTATATCTGGCCGGCTCTCAACCAGTTGGTGGAAGAACTATCGAAGTCATGTTACCTGTCGAATGGGCAGTTTCCGGTGCAGGCGCTTATCCGGGTGCCCATTGGCGCGTACGGTGGGGGCGGACCCTATCATTCGGGCTCTATTGAGAGCACCCTGCTCACTATTCGGGGCATTAAAGTGGTGTATCCCAGCAACGCTGCCGATATGAAGGGCTTACTGCGCGCCGCCTTCCTCGACCCCAATCCAGTGGTGGTGCTGGAGCATAAAGGCCTGTATTGGAGCAAAGTATTCGGCACCGAAGACGCCAAAACTATAGAGCCGGCCGCAGGCTACGTGCTGCCCTTAGGCAAAGCCGGCATTGCCCAAGTCGCCGACGCTGAGCGGCTGCGCCGGGGCAATACCTGCGTGGTTGTTACCTACGGCATGGGCGTGCATTGGGCCAAAACAGCCAGCCGGCAGTTTCCCGGACAAGTGGAAGTGCTGGACCTGCGCACCCTGAACCCCTTGGATTTCGAAGCCGTGGAAGCAGCCGTGATTCGTCATAGCAAAGTGCTGGTACTCACCGAGGAACCGCTCATGAACTCTTTCGCCGAGTCCTTGGCGGGACGTATTCAGCGCACCTGCTTCCAGCAACTCGATGCGCCCGTATTCACATTAGGTGCTGCTAATTTGCCCGCCATTGCGTTGAACGTGGATTTGGAGCGGCAGATGCTGCCTAGCGCCGCCAAGGTAGCTGCGGCCTTGCAAGAGCTGCTGGAGTACTAAAGCTCAGCTTTGCCAATAAAACCGAAAAGGCAACCAGTTTAAGAACACAAAAAAGCCCCCCAGACAACCTCTGGGGGGCTTTTTTGTGTTTTGCCAGCGGCTAATTCTTGACCAGCTTTAGCAACTGATGGAAATTGCGGTTCGCCACCCGAATCATATAAGTGCCCACCGGATAAGTTGCTGTTGCTAAGCGGAAAGGAGCGCCACCAGCCGCCTCAAAGCGGGCAAGCATTCGTCCGTCGGCCCCATGAATCTCTATGGTATAGCTTACCTGCGGCAGTCCCGACAGATCAATGTTAGTGTAGTCAGTAGCGGGATTGGGGTAAAGTGTAAGCAGCGCGGCAGGTTGGGTGATGAAGGTAACGGGCTTTACCTCGCTTAGCGTTACTTTATCATCCGTATCTACCTGGCGCAGACGATAATACACCGTGCCGGGCGTGGCCCCCACGTTTTTATCGCGGAAATCATAGTCCTGGCGTTGGGTGGTCGAGCCGCTTCCCAGCCGCTGGCCTATCACGGTAAATTCCTGCCCGTCGAGGGAGCGCTCAATGTCAAAGCGAGCATTGGTTTGCTCCTGAGCCGTGGCCCAGGAAAGAAGTGCATCGCGCCCGGCAGCATGGGCCTGAAAATCAATGAGTACCACGGGCAGCGGTGCTATCGGCATCGGGCCCTTCTCGGGCGCTGCAATCTTCACTGGCTGAGGTACAAAGCGGAAATCGGCATCGGCTTGGGCCGCGTCGCGGCGGGGAGCGGTAGAGGGCGTTCCACCATAGGCAGGGTCGAAAAGATCAACCAGGCCATTGGCATTGTCGTCGTGATAATGCGCGTTGCCTGGATCGAGGAAGTTGGGAATCTCATCGCCATCCGCATCTTCCAGCCATGCCGGAACATTGCCAGCAGACGCATAATAAGCCGCTTTGATTGGGTTGGCTACAGCGAATTTTGCCCCCCGAGCTAGCAAATCGTCAATGCTGCTGTTGTTCCGATTGTCATCAAAGCCTTCCTGCCAATCAACCAACGCATCATTGTCAGAGTTCGAGTCGAGCATGTCGACTACGTTGTCAAGGTCGGTGTTTGCAATGGTCGCAGCGCTTACTTCTGCGCCAGGTACAGCTGCTTTTCCTGTAGCTGGATCGACACCGGGGGCTGAATCATAGGCATTATCTAAACCATCGTGGTCGAAGTCCAAGCCCGAGGGGGCGCGATAGGTGGCAGTGGTTTGAGCTTCGCGATTATCCAGAATACCATCGTTGTCGGAGTCCAGATCGAGCATGTTGCGTACGCCATCGTTATCATTGTCTGCGTTGGCAAAAACTGTCTGCCGGCTACCCACGCTGAGCTGAGCAGCCAAAGGCATTCCCAATGCATCAACTGCGCCGCCAATTCGGCCCGAACCCAACTGATACTGGGCAGGCATGGCGTAATTATTGGCCTCCAGTGCATCTGTGATGCCATCGCCATCCGAGTCTGCGTCCTGATGGTTGGGGGTGCCGTCCAGGTCCAGGTCAAAGAGGTCGTTTATGCCATCGCCATTCACATCGCGAAAGCCCCCCACGCCCTGCACCACGAAGGAGCCAGCCAAATAGCGCGGCGTGCCATTCACCAGCACATCGGGGTCAATGCCAAAGCTTTCGGTTAAGTCCGTGATGCCGTCGTTGTCGTCGTCAATATCGGCCAAATCATCTACGCCATCCTGGTCAAAATCGCAGCTGTAGGCATAGGTATAGATCGATTCGCTGGGGGCCGAAATAAAACCGTAGGTCCAGGTGTTGATTGTGTAGTCGTTGCCGGCTTCGTTGCTGTTGTCACCCCAGCGGTGCACTCCCTGGTAGGCGGCAGTGCTGGAAATAACGCCATCGGTGCGCACGCTGGCCATGTCAGGGGCGGGGCGGGTTTCGGGGAAGAACTGCGGTTTGGCCGCCGTAAGCCGCGAGTCATCCCAGTAGAGGCGGTCGTAGTACGTATTGCCCCCCACCGACGGGCGGATATTCTGCACCCGTAGCCCACTAGAATTGCCCTCCACATCATACACAGGGAAGTTTACTGGTGCTCCTTGGCTTGTGAAGGAAAGCTTAATAGGCAAGCCGGCGGCTACTAACTTGCCCGCACGATCCAGGCCATTCCACACCAGCGTATTGGCTCCGGGTACCACCGCTTGTTCCAACAGCACATCGTCGCCATCCTGTACGCCGTTGCTGTTTAAGTCAATCAGAATAGCCACGGTGCCTGTTTCGTCGGAAACGGTGGTAAAGGCGACCTTGCCAAGACCACCCTCGCAGAAACCGCGCTGAGAGGTTACGAAGCGCGGCGCAGGCGCGCTGGGCCACAATTCTTTATCTGGGTTGTTTACGAAGTTCGGGTATTCAGGGTAGCCCGTATTGCCAGCCTGGCTGCGGCGCCGCTCCGCGAAAGTAGTGCCGGTGGCCGCGCTGGCCCGTGAGCCATTAGCGTTCGAAACAAAGTAAAACACGAGCGGCCGGATTCCGGCCAGTTCAATCTGCTTCACGTAGTACTGGCCCCGATGCTGGGGGCTTTCTATCAAAGGAAAAAGCGCAAAGTTGGCCGACAGCCGATTCTCATAGCCTGTGCCGCCCGACGTAGTGGTCGTAAATGACCATAGCTTGCTGAACAGGCGGCCTGGCTTTTCCTGTCCGGCGGCGTCACGCACGGTGAAGTCCCAGAAGTCGTACTCCGAGCGCACGGCGCTCATAAAATTGGGGTTGCGGGCGCCTAAGTCATTGAAGCCCGGCTGAGTACCCTTGTTGGTAAACTCGCCTTCCTGTGTGAACTCCACGTAGAAATCGTGGGTGGCACCGGTGGTGTTCGTGTAGGTCAGGGGCTCGTAGCCGCCGTCGCCGGCAGTTACGGACGGTCCTATTTCGTGCTGAGCAGTGTTGGCTATTACGCCCGCCTGATTGGTCAGCAAGCCCGCCTGGCTTGGGGTGGCCGGGTCACGCAGCAGCTTGTTTTGGCTGACAATAGTGCCCGCGCCAGCTCCGTAGCGGAGAGTAAGCAGCAGGTTGGCGTGCGTGCCGCCTCCAATTCGCGCTACACGGTGTACTCCGTAGTTGAGGGTTTCACCCGCCTTGAGCCGAATGTGCAGGCGGTAATCTTCGAGAAAAGGAACGTCGCTGGTGCCCCAGGCGAGTGGTTTCAGGAAGCCCAAGGACAAATTTAGCCCCCCAGTAGCGGCGTTGACATCGTGGGTTAAAAAGCCAGCCCGATCGTTTCGCGGGTCGGTGAGCGGGTAGGGTAGGTTGGTGGCAGGGTTAACGGCTCGGTTTGGGGTAAGCTGACGGGAGCCTTCTGCTAATAGCAGGGAAGGGGCCAGTGCTAAAACTGATACTATAGCGCGTAAAAGTATTTTCATACGATAGAACTAGGCGATAGGAGAAGCAGACCAGAGCCTACCCAGCGCGGCCCGGATGAGGAAGCCTGCGCTGCCCCACGCCCAGACCTAGGCAGGAGAAACACAATTAACAGGAAGAATAGAAGCGAATCAGGGTGCCCCTAAAGTAGAAATATATCTACGTCTCACAGCTAGTTGCGTGAGACCTTGAATAGCAAAATTATAGCCATAATACGCCTATATAAGCATTTTACGCGCTTAATATTGGTAAAAGCATACTTGGTTTTGGAGCCCTTATTGAAGATTTTTATAACTTAAATAATAAAAGCTTTAATAAATTTAACTTAGCAAAATCCTAGAATGGGTAGCCGATGCCCAGATTGAAGGCAGTCTGATCCTCGCTTTTGCCTAGGAATTTGAAATTGCGGATGGCCCATTTCTCCCCATCAGGCGCCGTGGGGTCGTATACTTTAGTGGCTACGTCGAGGCGCAGAATCAGGAAGGAAAAGTCGAGCCGGATGCCCACGCCGGAGCCCACCGCAAACTGCTTCCAAAACTGATCGGGCTTGAACTGAGCATTTGAGCGCGGATCGCTTTGCAACGTCCAGACGTTGCCGGCATCCGTGAAAACGGCTCCATTGATGAAGCTATACACCGGGAAACGGTACTCCACGTTGGCCTCCAGCAGCAACTCGCCGGGTTGTTCCAGGTTATAGTCGCGCACTATTGTGCCATCATCCTCAAGGCGGTTGGTGGTGTAAGCACCGGGACCCAGGCGGCGAGGCTTCCAGGCCCGGACGCTGGAGCTGCCCCCAGCAAACAAATACTTGTCGTAGGGAATAATCAGCTGGCTGCCCGTAACGTTGCCGTCGGCGTCCTCCACATCGGTGCGGGTGAGCGCGCGGGCAATACCGCCGTTGAAGCGGTACACGAAGAAGGTTTTGGGCCCCAGCTTATGATAGCGTCGGTAGTCGGCCGTGAACTTGGCGAAGTCGTACACGTTCAGGTTGATACGGTCCTCGTACAGCGTGCGCGTAAGGCCGCCAACCTCCGCAAACAGGCGTAGAAAAGTAGCATCACGCGTCTGGTTGAAATCGTTGGAGTTGAACAACGACGTGGCATTGATACTAGGTACGTACAACTGCGTGAAGCTGCGAAACAGCGGCGAACCTTCGCTCGATAGCCGATCAAGGCGCTCCCGAAATTGTGGGCTGATATTCGTAGCATTGATAATGCTTACGTCGATGGGGGTGAGCACCCACTGATGGTATAAAGAACGTTGCCAGATGTAGTCGAAAGTGCCCTCCAGGTTGGTGCGCGTATACTCGGGGCGCTGCACATAGGTATAGGTTAGATTGAGGCGGGTGCGAGGGTTGTAGCGCGAAAGAATACGTCCCGAGCGCCAGGGCAGAATAAACTGCGGAATAACCAGGTTAATATTGCCCCCCAGCTGCGTGGTAAGCACGGTTTCGGGAATGTCGCTGCCTGTTACACGGTTGTATTGCCCCTCAAAACCAGCCCGCACACCAAACTCCAGCACCTCGGCCCCACCAAACACATTCCGGACTTTCAAACGGGCGTTGACGAAAGGACCCACTTGCTCGGCCACGTAGGTGGCACCAAACTCGGTTAGCTCCTGAAAGCGTTTGTGCGGCGAGGCATTTACTACGGCATCGAGCTGGTAGGTAGTGTCGGCACCGATGGCGGGCTCTACCTTTATGTAGTTGACGTTGTTGAAGCGAAATACATCGAGGTCAGCTAGTTGGCGCTGGGTAAGCTGGGTATTCGCCAGACTGTAGCGCTGCTCGGGGCGCACTGTCAGTTTGCGGTCGAGCACGCGGGTGCTGAAGCGGTGACGAAAAGCCAGATAGTACACGGAGTCGCGCAGGATAGTGTCGCGCTTCACTCCAAAACGTATGGCTCCGGCGTCGGTCAGAAAATTTACGTGACGAATAGAGTACACATGATGCCCGGTGCCCGGTGCGGGATTGGCGATGAGTGTGCGAAGCTGAACTGTATTGGGGGCAAAGCTCGTGTCGGCCTCAAGGGTAATGTATTGTTGACGGAAATCGTAATAGCCCTCGTTTTTGAGCAGGGTTTCCAGACGAGCGCGTTCCTGCCCGATCAAGGTTTCATTATAGCGTTGGCCTAGCTGTAGCAGCGACGCTTTCTGGTTGGCCCGCACCACGCGCGCCACACCCGAATCGGGGATAATATATTCGAGCTTGGCATATGTGAAGGGCGTGTTTTCGGTGATGTGATAGGTCACTGTCACCATACGCTTGTGGACAGTATCGGTAGCCGTGACGCGACTGCGAAAAAAGCCCTGCGACTTCAGATAAATACTGAGCTGCTCCACCGTCTGCTGGGTCAGAGTAGAGTCGTAAACTACGGGTGCTTCGCCCAGACGCATTACAGCGTTGCCTTTGTCCAGAGCCAGTTGGTGGCGGCGCAGGTGCTGGTCACGCTTTACGAGCAGCTTGCCCACCTTCACCGAGTCGGGGCGGGCAGCCTGAATACGCTTGCGGTAGTCGAGGCGCTCATCCTCGAGGCGCTTCTGCACCTTTTCGCGGTTGTAGAAAGTACTGCCCAGCTGGTAAATGGCCAGCTTTGGCAACGGAAAGCGGGAGTTGGGCTCCTGCTGATACAGCGCTTCCAGGCTAAGCGCGTCGGCCTGCTCTACGCCCTTGAGCTTGTTGGTGCGCAGCAAATTGCGGCCGGGCGGCAGCAGGCGCGTGGGCGTGCAGCAGTCCAGCAGCCCAATGAGCAGAACTGCCAGCCAGACAACGCGGTTTTTCTCCTTAAAAAAGCCCCCCAGCGGGCCCAGCAACGGCGTATATGGTTTCAAAAGCGGTAGCGAAATACATGCACGTATGGCACCTGAAAAAGCATCGGCTCCGGCACGCTGCCTTCCTGCGTGAGGAAAGCAAAACGGTGTTGGAGCTGCTAAATTCCACCTTTTTACTGGAATACGCTGGAATCGGTTAGCTCAACCAAATAGGATGCTGTGTTCAGGTAGCAAAGCTGGTAATGCAGCCCAAGCTAATTCAATCAGTTTCGCGCTTTGAAGGCATGGCAAAAAGCTGCTTTACGAATGTGATAACAGCAGTGATGTAGCCGCATATGCTTTAATTTGTGGTAAAGCCATTTATCTCAGGCTGTCGGCGCACTCAGGAATAGAATTGGAGGTTTTGGAGCTGAAGCATAGCTAAGGCTGCAAGTCCGAAACCTCCACGAGTGCATTCTCCTTACTCCTTTTTAGTATGATTTGTATCGTCATGGGCGTTTCGGGCAGTGGCAAAACCACCGTTGGCCGCGAATTGGCCCAGGCCCTGAGCCTGCCCTTTTATGATGCCGACGATTTTCATTCGGTGACCAACGTGGAGAAAATGCGCCAGGGCACCCCGCTGACTGATGAAGACCGGCACGACTGGCTAGCGGCCATGGCCGCAGGCATTACGGAGTGGGAAAAGACGGGCGGCGCGGTGCTGGCCTGCTCGGCGCTGAAAGAAAAGTATCGGGCCGTATTGCAGGCAGCCGCAGCGCACGCTGTTCTCTGGGTGGTGCTGGAAGGAACTAAGGAACTGCTGGTGTCTCGGATGCGGGGGCGGTCAGGCCACTACATGAAGGAGCAGATGCTTAATTCCCAACTGGCTGACTATGAATCGCCAACCTATGGGCTACACCTTAATATTGAGGCATCGCCTGAGGAGCTGGTGCGGCAAGCCGCAGAGTATTTGGGAGAACAAAAAGGTGATAAATCTCCCGACTGACTCTATCTAACTGCGCCTTTGCGCACTCAGGCAAAAAGCGGCTGGCTGAGCTACAACGATGCCTGCTCGAATTGCTCTCGGTGGTTACTATTAGGCCGCAGCAGCAGCCGGTTATGAGGATAGTCGATAATTAGATCGAAGCGACGCAGCACATCGAAGCCGAGCGTTCCACTGCGGGCCACCGTCACGCGGTCAACCAGATTGTGGGGGTCGGGGAAGGCCGTCAGCAGGGAGCGGAGCTGATAAGCGCCTAGCTGCAACAGTGCAATCGGACCCAGATAGCCCTGAATCAGACCGCTGAAGCCATAGCCCAGGTTAGCACGTTGGCGCTCGGGGGGCAAAGACAGACGCGAATCGGAGGCGGTTTCCAGTGAGAGGGCGTGATTGGCTCCCGTATCCAGCATCAGCCGTAAGGGTATCGCCTGTGAGCCGGTTACGGAAATGTTGGTTGTGATGTATGGCCTGGAGTCATCCAGCTCGATGGGCAGGCTGCTCCAACTGTCGTCTGTTATGGGGCGCGGAGCAGTGGGCTCAGTAAATGTAATTTGACCCAACGTGGGGTGGATGGAGACAATAAAGCTGCGAAACAGATCATAGCCCAAAATGCCATGAATTTGTATTCCTAACAGCGCCTCGAATGCTACGACCTGTTTTGTGACGATAATAAAGTTGATGGACGGCGCTTCGATGCCCGCAAATTCCACCCGCACGGAGTTCGTTCTATGCGCCAGAACAGGCGCTTTCTTTCCTACTCCTGATAAGTTGTAGGCTTTGGTTGTCTGTACGCCTAGCTGTCGGCCTAGTTTGGGGTTGGTAATGAGGGAAGTAGCAATGCCGGTATCGAGCAGAAAATTATACGGCCCTTTGCCGTTGAGAAAAACCGGAATGATGAGCAGGTTGCCGTGGGCTTTATACTCCATCGAAACCTGTTGCTGGCTTGCCTGTTTGAAGCGAAACGGCGAATCGATAAAAACCTCTGCATCTGGGGGCGCCGCAGTGGCAAACGCCGGCCAGGCAGCCAGCAAAAAAAGCCCCCCAAGTAATCCGCAGACACTACGGCGAGCTCCCAGGCTAATGCAGGAGGAAAGGAATTGCTGGAAGGTGGCTATCGGCGCTTCGAATGAGCGCAGCCAAGGCGAGATAGTAGCCATAGAGGCAGGTGGCTCGGTGCCGCCGACACCCCCGTGGTGCCCCTTGCCCGAAATCCGCCCCTATACACTCACTTTCAGACGGCTGCTTCAATGCTTATTCTTTGAGGTGCCCGATTCAGCCTGTAAGCTGCCCGTTTTGACGCCAGAAAGAAGCGCCAAAGTAGCACTAGCGAGCAGCTCTCTGCCACACAAAAAAAACGGCCTAACCGTTATGGATAGGCCGTTTTTGTGCATATTCTGACGGCAGTTGAAAGCCGTCAGAAAAGCAGAAAAGGACACGGCGAGGCGTCCAGCTTTTGCTGGGGCAGGCGTGGAAATTCACTCACCATTTTTCCATGTCTGCCGGGGAGTTGCAGCTCCCTGCCTCGCCGTGTCCTTTTCTGCTGCTGCCCTGGGGCAGCTATCGATTCCAGTAGGTGTATTTGCCTGAGTATAAATATAAGCCCAGCCTGCGTGGTGGCTCAAACAATGCCTGCTGCAAGGCGCTGGGGGGCTTTTTTAGTCAATATTTTTTGCTGTTTTGCAAGGGCTATAGCTACTTGTTTCTGGTGATGAACGCCTTCACATTATCGCGGTAAAAACGGGTCCATTTGAGCGTGTGGCCGCCGGTAAGCTTCACCAGGTATTCCCCGTTGAAATAGCCCTCCAGCTCTTCTACATAATTCAGGTTGATCAGATAGGAGCGGTGGATGCGCGCAAAGTCCGTCGGATCGAGGCGCTGGGCCAGCTGGGTCAGGCTCTCGTACAGCACGTAGGAGCGCTGTAGCGTGTGCAGGGTAATGTAGCTGCCGTCGGCATCGAAGTAAAGAATATCATCGACCTTAATAAAAAACAGTTTATGCTGCTCCTTGACCAGCAGACGCTTTAATGGGGGGCGCGGTCCTGGCAACTCCTCACCGGGCCTGCCCCCTTCTGGCGAGGGCTGGGATTGGGTTACGTTGGCTTTCATAGGATAAAGCAGTTAACAATTCAGAGCTTATTATTTGAGGATAAAATCAGGCGTTCCGAAAGGAAGCCCAGCATCGCGCCGGCAATTGGGTGGCGCTAGCTTTTTCGTGCCAACACCCGACCCGTCAGGGGCGGCGCTTCATTCTGCTTTTCAGGGGCACCTTTTGTTTCGGCACCGCCCGACAAGACCGTGTTCCTGCTTTATTCCTCCGCCTGAGGAGTAAATATGTGCTGTCGTGGTTCGTTCGTAAGTGAAAGACCAACAGTGTGTAAAGAGGCTGCATGCCTGATACGAATAAATTCGTACTATCTGTTCAGCTTCTTAATTTGCCCCCCACCAGCCGAATAACCGATTGTTTGCCGCGTGTGTGATTATCTGCTGCTCTTTGCATTCAGATAGGGGCGGAGCATATGCGTCTGCCGGGGATACCGACCAAAGTGGCAAACGTTACAGAAAACCCCGTTTTTATTTGCCTACGGCTTTCTGGGGGCGGCACTGCGGGAGAAATAACGGGAAATGTACATAGCAGCTTCGTTGGTTTCAGGGAACATACAGGCCGCGGTAGCGCCCAGATATCCACCTGTTTACTATGTGTTCAGAAAGATGGTGCCAGCTATGTAACTTTCTTGTAATCAGTAACATCGCGAAGACGCAGCGTTATTGTAATCCCTCTCTGTTCGGTTTCGATACACCCATTGTCCGGTTATGATACGCTTGGGCCAGCCACCAAAAAAGCCGCTTCGGGAAGAAAGCGGCTTTCTGATATAGGTAGGATAGGGGCTTACTGGGCCGTGAAAGTGGTACGGGTGACGGTGGTTACGCCACTTACTGTTTCCGTGTCCACGAGGATAAGCCGGGTCTCGTTCAGTTCCTCAATCGTGCCGGTCAACTCAACATCGTAGACAAAGCCCGGAGCGGCGGTGAAGGTAACGGCGCCCGAAAGTGTCTGGTCGTTGTTGGACAGGCTCCATTGGCCCGTCAGGGTTTGAGGGCTGGCGCTGAAGCACTTGGTTTTGCCCTCATCCACAACAAACGCATTGCTGGCCTGAAACTTATACAAGTTGTCTTTAAAGCAGGCATCTTCGCTGGTAAAGATATCTACGGCCGCCTTGGTGCCTTCCTTTTCCGTGACGGCGGTCACCATCCAGGTTTTGGCCATGAGCTTCTCGCTGGCCGTCTGGTTTGTGGGTTGAGGATCGTTGTTGTCGTCGCCGCAGCTAACGAGGGTCCCAGTCAGGGCCAGAGATAAAGCGAAGGAGAAGAGCTTGTTCATAAAAGGCAAACGAGATAAAAGGAATAAAATTACTGGCAGACAAACCTAGCCATACTACGCGTTGAGACTGCACTATTTTGCCCCCCAGCGGCAAATCAAATGCCAGCAAGCCCGGCTTATGGATAGAAGGATAATTAAGGTTCAGCAACGGAGGATCTATATAATACCGGCACCTTTTTTCGCCACGGCACGCACCTTTGCTTGGCTGAGAGGCAAGGTGATCAGAATATCAGTGCCTTCTCCTTCCCGCGATTCAAAGGTGAGGGTGCCGCCATGCCCTTTGGTGATAATGTCGTAGCTAAGGGAGAGGCCCAGTCCGGTGCCTTCGCCGGGGGGCTTGGTCGTGAAAAAGGGTTGGAATACCTTCTTTGCAACGTCCGCGGGCATGCCCATGCCGTTGTCGCGCACGCGCAGCTCTACCTGCCCGTTGCTTTGGCGGGTGCTCACCTGCACTTGCGGCTGGTAGTCTGGATCAGTAACCGCGGCTTTCTGCTGCACGGCATAAAAAGCGTTGGTATATAGGTTTAGAAGTACCCGCCCGATATCTGGCGGCACCAGCGCTACGGGCTCCAAGCCAGCTTCAAAGTCGGTAACCAACTCGACTTCAAATGCGGGAGCTTTGGCGCGCAAGCTTTCGTAGGCCAGATTTAGGTACTCTGTGGCCAGGGCGTTCAGGTTGGTGGGTTGACGCTCACTAGTGCTGGGCCGCGCATGTTCCAGCATGCCTTTAATAATAGCGGAGGCCCGGTGCCCGTGTTGGGTGATTTTGCTCAGATTCTGTTCCAGCTCGGCAGCCAGCTCTTCCACCTCCTGAAATTTTCCCGCGCGGGCTTCGCTCTGTAACTCCTGGCTGATGTCGGCCGACACGTCGGCGAAATTGGTGACGAAGTTTAGTGGGTTCTGAATTTCGTGGGCAATACCGGCCGTCAGCTCGCCTAGCGCCGCCAGCTTTTCTGCTTGCACCAGTTGCGCCTGTGTGGCTCTCAGTTCTTCCTGCTGGCGCTGAAGCTGGGCATTGGACCGCTGTTTTTGCTGATTGTTGAGCCAGAGCAGAACGCTTAGTCCGGCTACTATTACCAGGGCCGCCAACGAGCCCAGCAGGAGCAGGCGCTGCTGACTATTTTGCTGGCGAATAAGCTGTTGGTTGTGCGTCAGCAGCTGAATCTGCGACTGCTTTTTTTCCAACGCATACTGGTACTGGAGCGCGGCCGTCCGGCGGGTCACCTCCTGATTGTCGAGGCTGTCGCGGTAGGCTATGAACATGGCGAGGTAGCGATACGCATCGTCGAAGCGGCCACGCGCGGAGCTGGCTTGGGCTAGCACATCACTAGCATCACGAATCGTGCTTTTGTTGCCGGTGCGCTGGCCCGCGAGCAGAGCCTCGCGCCCGTACACCCAGGCGCTGTCGGGCTGCTCCGTATCGAGGTAGGCGCGGGCCAGAATAAGCTGCACCAGGGGTATTCTGCCTACATCATCTAGTTGCTTCATGCGTTGCAGAGCCCGAAAAGCTGCGGAAAAAGCCGCCCGGTGATTTCCTAGCCGCTCGTCCATATCAGCAATATTATAAAGGCTCATGGTGATGCCGCCTTGGTTATTAAGCTCTTTCGCCAGCACGGCGCCCTGCTCAAAATAGCTCCGCGCCTGCGCCCACTGGCCCTGAATGCGGCACAGCTCGCCCAGCCCAGATACGCAATGGGCAATGCCATCCTGATCGCCTACGCCCCGCGCTAGCTTTAAGCCCCGCACAAAGTGCTGCCGGGCCTTCTGATACTCACCCAGCGCGATGCTCGTATTGCCAAGCTGGCTGTTGAGCAGCGTCAGCCACTTCTGGCTGGGTATTGCATCAGCCAGCTTCAGGCCCTCAAAGCTATAAGCCATAGCCTGGGCATAGTTGCCCTGCCCGGCAGCGGTGTACGAGAGGTTATACAAGCACGCAATCTGATGCAGGCGGTCATTCAGCTGAGCAAATAGCTTTCGAGCCTGTTCGGTGTACTTCAGGGAGAGGTCATACTCATTGCGGAAGCGGTAATAAAAAGCTAAACCCAGCAAAGCCCGGGCCTCGCCAAACTTATAACCAATCTCACGGGATAGCTCTAAGGCTTCTTCATAAGCCGCTTTGGTTTGCTGGGGGGCATTTGCGCGCTGCACGAAGGCCAGCGAATTAAGCCTATTTACCCGGCCCGTATCACGCTGCGGATGCGCCTTCACCGCAGCTTGCCAGCGCCTGCCCACGGAGTCTTGCGTCCTTGCTTCGAAAGACAGGAAACTTAGTAAGCACAGCAGCAAGAGCGTTTTCATACTAATGCATGCGTTCTGGAATAACCAAGTAATAAGGTATTAATTCGAACTGATTTAGCAAAGACGGTGGACGTGATTCAGGGCAAAATAGTCCTACTGTATCTTGCTTTTAAACCAAAGCGCTCCATCACTTGCGGTAAAACAGCCAATGAACGTGAGGGTAGCTATTGCGGACGCACCCGCCGCACCCGGACTTGGTTAGCAGTATTATATTCCAGCAGCCATAAATCCCCATTAGAAGCCACCAGTCCGCTGGAAGCCGTCCACGGGGCACTGGAGCGGGCAACCGTCGTAATGTGCCCGTTAGGACTCAGGCGCTGCACTTTTCGCTGATTGGTGACAGCGACGTAGATATTGCCTTGCCGATCAGAGAAAATGCCCCCCAGATTATGATTAACCTTGGCCGTGGAGGGTGGCGCTTCGTCCAGATCACTTTTAACGCGCTTAATTGTGCCATCGGCGGCCAGTACATACAAGGCATCATCATCGACAAAGTAAAACTGGCCGGTTGGGGTAACGTGCTGCCAGCGCACGTCTTTAAATCGACCAGTAGCCAGCAGCTTTATGTTTCCATTCGGTAGCATTTTCAGGAAACGGCAGGGTGCGCCGCGCTCTACCCAATACATGGCGCCCGTCTGGTCTCTGGTAAAACTGTAGTTGGTCAGAAAGCCCGGCGTATTAGGAACGACTTTGCTTATTTGCCCCCCAGCGCTGAGCCGCCACACATAGTGTCCCCATTTGTTGGTGGCCTCGCCCTCATACCAGACGTGTTCGCCGTAGAGGTTGCCTTGGGGATCGAGGTAAAGCTCGTGGGTGTGCACGCGGGCCACTACGATGCGCTGCTGGCCATTGGGTGCGCGCTTCCACACGTTTTCCAGGTCAGTGAAGTACACATTGCCCTGGGCATCCTGTACGATGCCCACGCCCGGATGCGCTGTTCCCTTGATGGCCAACAGCAGCAGAATGCCAAGGAGCAAAGGTTTCATAGGGTGAACGGGTTGATAGACTTAAGGTACAACGCTTTATGCTATGTTTTTGACCGCCGACAAACGAATAACCGGGCCATGATGCGCGACAAAGTGGCTTTGCTTTCGTATCTTCTCTTTCTCAGCGCAACCCTGCCGTGGTCGTGGCAAAGATCTAGTGTGCTGGGGGGCAATTATGCTGTACCAACTGTGCTACGTTAGTCGGGCCGTAACGCCGCTGAGCTATCCGGAGCTGCGCGCCCTGGTGGCCCAGGCCCGCACCTATAATGCTGCCCACAACATCACCGGCATCTTATTTTATGGCGAAGGCAATTTTGCCCAAGTGCTGGAAGGCGAGCAGGTAGAGGTAGAGCGCCTGTTTGAACGCATTCAGCATGATGCCCGGCACTACGACGTGACGGTAATTACGCGCGTGACCCGCCCCCAGCGCACCTATCCGCAGTGGGGCATGGCGGGCCATCGGTTGGCAGAAGCACAGTTTGCTGAACTGGTTAAATACCTGCCCGAAGAAGCAGACGCGCAGCCCTTAGAAGCTCGTCTGGAAGCATTTGTCTGTAACAGTGAGCAATTGTAGGCTTTGCTTACTGCGCCTCAACTACCTAGCTCTACTGTACGTAAGGGGATGACCAATCCTTACACCTAACACCCCCTCTTATGAACTATTCTTTCCTTCGCCCGGCCGGTCTGGCTGGACTGATGGCTCCTGCCTTGGCGAGCTGTCTGCTGTTAAGCAGCTGTGATACCAAGCCGAAAGCCACCGAAACCGACACCCAGGCCACAGCGGCCGATAGCACTGCCACCGCAGCGGCCGGTGAAGTGAAGCCCACCGGCGCCAAACCGGCGTGGGGGCCAAATTTGAAGCCCGAGATGCAGGCAGTCATTGAGCAGCTGATTAGCTTTAACAATAAGCCCCTGCCTGAGCTAACCGCCGCAGAGGCCCGCAAGCAGCCGAGCCCTGCCGACGCGGCCATGAAGCAGATGCAGGCCAGCAACATTACGCCCTCACCCATGCAGGTGGATACGGCCAGCCAAACGCTGATGCCCGGCGTGAAGGCGCGCATTTATACGCCCAAAGCTGGCACAGCTCCTTTTCCAGTGATTGTGTATTATCACGGCGGCGGCTGGGTAATTGCCACCATCGACACGTATCATGCTTCCGCGCAGGCATTGGCCGAGCAAACCGGGGCCGTGGTAGTATCGGTGGAGTATCGTAAGGGGCCTGAGCATAAGTTCCCGACGGCCCACGACGACGCGTTTGCCGCTTATCAATGGGCGCTGAAAAATGCTGCCAGCATTAAAGGCGATCCGAACAAAGTAGCGGTGGCGGGCGAAAGCGCCGGCGGTGGTTTAGCGTGCGCCGTGAGCATGCAGGCTCGCGACAAGAAGGTCGCGCTGCCCAAGCATCAGCTCTTGGTGTACCCCATTGCGGGCTCCGACACCAATACGCCTTCTTACCAAAAGAACACGGAAACCGCGCCGCTTAATAAAGCAGGCATGGAGTGGTTCTTCAAGAACTATCTGCGTACTCCCGCTGACGGAAAGGACCCACGCATCAACCTAGTGGCCGCGAATCTGAAAGGCTTGCCGCCGACCACCATCATCGCCGCTGAGTATGACCCGCTGACGAGCGAAGGCAAGACCCTCGCCGATAAGCTCACTGCCGCCGGCGTGAAAGTGAATTATAAGCTCTACGATGGCACCACGCACGAATTCTTCGGGATGGCGGCTGTAGTACCCGAGGCCAAGCAGGCCCAGGGTGTGGCAGTCGCGGATCTGAAGGGCGCGCTGAAGTAAATCTAGCTGTCTTTGTAAAAAGCCCCCCGCTGGTTGAAGTGGGGGGCTTCTTTGCGATGTGTAAAAGCCGCCACAGGCTACTACAATCGTGCGGCCGGCGTTCTTCTTACTCTCATGAACATCGGCGGTTGGGTTGGGCTAAAAGGTCAGATTGCCTTCGTTAGCTTTGTGGCGTGGCCGAGCGGCAGTTCGCAAGGCCGTGGTCGGGGTATATTTTCAGACTTGACAGAGAAAAACAAGGGCATCATCCCCGACAGAGCAACAGGCATCAGCACCGTTTCCTATGGTCAGTAAAGCGTTAAAAACCCGCGTAGAGCAGCTCAAACAAAAGAAATACCGCAAGCGGTTGGGGCTGTTTCTGGTGGAGGGCGGCAAAAGCGTGCTGGAACTGCTGGCTTCTGACCTGGTAACAGAACGCGTGTTTATGACGGCTGAGTACGGCACCAAAATTCCGCCGCTACCTGCTGCGGTGCCTTTCGAGCTGGTGTCGGAAGATGAGCTGACTCGCCTCGGTACGCTGGCTACCAATACCACGGCGCTGGCCATTGCTCACCTGCCTGATGAGCCGCCACTTTTGCCCCCCACAACTACCTTATTGCTTGCGTTGGACCAAGTGCGCGACCCTGGCAACATGGGCACGCTCATTCGCTTGGCCGACTGGTACGGACTGCAAGGCGTGGTGTGCTCCGATACATGCGCCGACCCGTGGGCGCCCAAAACCGTGGCCGCTACCATGGGCTCCTTCGCCCGCGTGCCCGTCTGGCAGCGCGATTTGCCCCAGTGGCTCGACAATTTGCCCCCCAGCGTACCCCGCTACGGCGCTCACCTCGAAGGCAACAATGTGCACCGCCTCACGCTGCGCCCGGCGGGCGTGCTCATCATGGGCAGCGAGTCGCACGGCCCGCGGCCGGAGGTGCTCGCGTGCCTCACGCAGCGGCTCTATATTCCGGGCGCTGGTGGCGCGGAAAGCTTAAACGTGGCTATATCGGCGGCAATTCTGCTGGATAACTTTCATCGGGAACTGTAGAAATTAACGGCAGCTATTTTTAAATGCTCAAGGCTTTTGGCTAGTTCTTATAAACTTTGAGTAGCTGATAATAAACTAAGAAGCCCTAGCGCATTCGCTGGGGCTTCTTTCATTTAAATGAATATGAGCTAGTTTGCTGCTCAAACCTAGAGTAAAGCCGTTGCCTTTTGCACCAATTTTTTAACCGAGCACCACGCACGTCACTGGTTGAAAACGATGCGGAGAAGGGGGGAAGCGACTTCTGCGCCCGCCACGAAATCCACGTCCTGATCGCCATCCAAGTCGCCAATTGCCAGCCCGTAAATATTCCTTCCCAACGCCACATCCGACCCGCCGGCAAACGTGCCTGCGGTATTAAATCGCACACTGACGTTGCCGCCATACAAATTGCCGGTGAGCAGGTCTAAGTCGCCATCGCTGTCCAAGTCGGCTAAGCGCAGCTGCTCAGGGTAGTTCCCGACCGTAACGGAAGAGCCCGTGGCGGCAAACTGTCCTTGTCCGTTGTTGAGACGAGTTTCGACGGTATTGCTGCCGGCGCAGCCTGCCAGCAGGTCCAGGTCGCCATCCCGGTCTAGGTCGGCCAGCGCCACCGCGGCGGGATTGTTGGGCATGAGGGTAGGAGCCGGAGGGCCGAAGGTACCGTTGCCCTGGTTCCGGCAGGTATAGATGTAGCCCGACGAAAAACCCGTGGTGAGCAGGTCCAGGTCGCCATCACTGTCCACATCGCCCAGGGTCAGGGCGCCCGTGCCGCCGGGAACTGCCACCTCTGAGCCACTACCAAAAGTCCCGTTGCCTTGGTTGAGCCGAACGCTCGCCACAGTCTGTCCGTTGCTGTTCGTATGTACAACCAGGTCGAGGTCGCCGTCGCCATCCAAATCGGCCGTGGCCAGGTAATAGGCGGTAACCAGGACGGGCACCTCAGAGCCTCCCCCAAAATTGCCGCGCCCATCGTTGAGGCGCACACTCACCGCGTTGCTCCCGCCGCCCGCCGCCAGCAGGTCGAGGTCCCCATCACTGTCCAGGTCGGCCGTCGCTACCGCCCAGTCGCCTCCGCTATTCCCGACACGCACGGCCGTGCTGCCACTATAAGTACCCCGCCCGTCGTTGAGGCGCACCGCCACTTGGTTCGAGGAGACACCCAGACTGCCGCCCAAGGGAAACAGCAGGTCGAGGTCGCCGTCATTGTCAATGTCGGCGAGTGAGTGGCGCCCTGAACCGTAATTCCGGGCGACACTGCTTCCCGTAATAAAGGTGCCCCGTCCCGGACCGGTGACCGCCGTAGTAAACTGCAGCACCTGCGGTTGTACCGCCCGCTTGTTGGTGCCGCGCACGCTGGCCGGAACGCTCACGCTTACGGGCTCACCGGCAAAAAGCCCTCCGGCCACCGCCAGCGACACCGTGCGGCCCGCGACGGTAGCCGTTGTTGCGCGCAATCCCCGGAGCTGGGTCCCGAATACCTTGATGGCACTCGCGGTGGTAGGGTCGATTGCGGAGGAAAAAGTAAGGGGCAGCGTACTGGTGCGCGGGACCGACGGCGCGTTGCGTAAGGGCGTAGCCGGCAGCAGGTACGGGGCCGGAGTATCCTTGGGTGGTTGAATGTAGTCATCCAGAAAGTCACAGGAGGGGAGCAGAAGGATACTACTGGATAAGAATAGCAGTGAGTGGAGTAACCGTTTCATAGACATAATGAGTTAACGTTCAGTTGAGGAAATATTAAATATGTGGCCGATGACTACTGCCGGAACGAGCAGCCAGCGCAGTTTCTTTACCGACTCCGGCAGTTGCTTGGCTGCTACTTCGCCCCCGCCTGGATACTCGAGAAGCCGTTTAGGTTTAGGCTCACGGCCATGGGCTACGGCGGGGCTTCAGCGCGGGCAGTGGGCGCAGTTAATGTGATTAGCAGCCCGGACCAGCTGAGCGGGCGCCTTATTCGATGGGGCAGAGTACGGAAGAAAAGGGATAGTCTTCGCAAGCCAAAGCGTTAAACTAACAAACCGACGGGCGGGGAATAAACCGGAGCCAATACTCTATTACTAGAATAATATACAGAAAATATATAATCAAAACTAGTGGGATGCCGCTTGGCCTGAATTCTTTAGTGGATGGTTAGAACCCTATGGCGTTTGCTAAAGTGGAGCTGGATCGGATGAAATGGATCAGGTAATGGTAGCGCTATCACCATAAGCTCTTGTTACGGTGAAGTAAAGCGGAAATACTTCTTCAGGTTGCAAGTCATAGCAGCTACTTACGTGACCTGAGCGGCTCCTTCGCCAATTTATTTGCTAATGTGCCGTGCTGGAAGCGGCACCCGAACCGCATCGTGCGGCCAGCCCTCGGCATGCTGGAGCGTGTAGTCAGGAGTGTCAGCAGCCAGCTTATTTGTTCTTTGCAGCCGGCCAGGTAGTGCAATCAACTGATAATCTGATTTTCGCCATTTCACTTCACCCGAAGGACAGCTTTCTTCACCGTCTCAAAGGGGGCACTGCCTGCAGGCACAACTCAGATCACAAATCCGCCCGGGTTGCTTAGCTGCCAGCCCTGACGACCGACCACCCGAGGCCTTGGTTCTAAGGAAAGGCCGTGCGCTATGCCTGCCCCAGCCGAAGCAATGATGTTGACCGTGACCCTTGCCATTCACCTTACTCTTTATGCTCATGCTCCACCTTCTTGCTCGCTGCCTATTGGCAGCCAGCGGCCTGCTACTGTTGGGGCTGCCCGGCCATGCCCTAGGCCAAACCAGGCTGCTACCCACTGGCCTGGCCTTGGAGGAGCCGCTTGTCATGCCGGCTCTGCAAGTCGCTTTTAGTGCTTCACTAAACAGGGCTAGCGCTATGCGGGAAATAGAGGGTAAGTGCCGTACCGTAGCTTAACAGGTTGTGGACCGACAGCTCAATGTCTAACAAAGTACAGGCCCTCAGTTATCAAATTCTGCTTGTCTGAGCGTGGTACAGGAACTGGCTTGTCAGGCTGGCTGTGGCGTTCGGGCCGTTGAGTGGCCTTAGCGGCCTACAGAGTACGTTTTCCGCTGCACGCCTACGCCCGTAATCTTGACGGCCTGCCAGCCCGTGGGCAAGGTGGTCTTGCTTTGGGTAATGCCGGTGGGCGTAATATTAAGCCCCCCAAACCCCATCAATACGGCCTGCAAAACGCCCCCCGCGCCGGTGGCGAAGTAAGGGTTGGTACCGCCCTTGGTTTCGGCGATGACCCGAAAGGGTGGCAATAGATTAGGCTCGTAGGCGTCTTTGAACCACAGCTTGGCCTTGTCGGCGTCGCCGAGGCGAGCGTAGAGCAACGCGAAAATGCCCTGGGTCATGGCGGGCGTGCCTTCGTTGGGAACGCGGGTTTCGTAGTAAGCCAAATCTTTTCGAATCTGGGCAGGAGCCGTAATCAGGTTCAGCGGGTAAGCCAGCAGGTTCACGTCGCCCTGCTTGATGCCTTCGCCCTTGTAAGTAGCGTGCTCCTGGGTCACGCCGTCCGCCATTTTCAGGATCGGGATATTCTGGGCCACGTGCAGCCAATCAGCGTTGGCTTTGAACCCGAGCAGCTTGGCGGCGGCCGTGGCATTGCGCAGGTTTACTTGGGCGGCACCGTTAGTAAAAGCGTCGTTGTCCACGTTTTCGGCCCATTCGTCGGCGGCCACTACGTTCTTGATATCGTAGCGACCGGGGCCATTGCGCTCTACCCGGCTGGCCCAAAAGTCGGCGGTGGCGGACAGAATCGGCCAGCCTTTCTCGCGCAGCCACTCCTTGTCCTGGGTTACGCAGTAATACTGCCAAGCGGCCAAGGCTACGCAGGCCGAAATATGGTGTTCAAAGGGTCCACTCAGGGCCCAGACTGGGGTTTCCTCCACGCCCGTATCGGCGCTTTCCCACGGGTACATGGCGCCTTTGTAGCCGTGGGCGAAGGCGTTGCGCCGGGCCGCCTCCAGACGCCGGAAACGATACTCGATCAAGGATTTCGCGATTTCCGGATGCATGACCGCCAGCACCGGAAACATCCATACATCGGTATCCCAGAAGACGTGGCCATTATAGCCCAGCCCCGACAAGCCCATGGGCGAGGGCGACAAATCGGTGCCGGCCCGCGAAAAGCTATACAGGTGGTAGAGCATGCTGCGCACGTCCTGCTGGGCCTGTGGGTCGCCATCAATCTGGATGTCACTCTGCCAGAGCTCGTTCCAGGCTTTAGTGTGGAAGTCCAGCAGCCGAGCTTTGCCTTCGAGGCGGGCAAAGATGGTCAGGCGCTCGGCCTCATTCAGCGGGTCGGCGTGGTGGGCGGAGGTGATAGACGAGCCGGCTACGGCGTAGGTGTAGGTTTGCCCGGCTGGCAGCTTTTTGCTGAATTTCATCAGGTGCATGTTGTTGTCCCACATCTCGTGGATCACCCGGGGCTCCTGCCCGTGCGCCTCATTAAACAAAAAGCTGTTGGAAGCGCAGAGTTGCAGCTTGCCCGTGGGGCTTTGGGCCGAGGAAGTAAGCAGGCTGAGCGTGACGTGGGGCCGGTCAATCTCGTTGTAGTAGTTCTGGGCATCGCGCAGCGCATCCGGGGTTTCCATCACGCTGGCCGCCGTCAGGGCGAGGTCTTTTTTGGCGACGATACTTACATCTAGCAGTACGGTAAAGGGCAAGTGGCGCAGGGCGTAGTAGGTGTAGCTGATGGTGGCTTTGTCCTGGTAGTCGAAGGTGGTGGTGAGGGCGGCGCGGCGCATGTCCAGTTCCTGACGAAAGTTGCTCGCATCCTGGGGCCCCAGCCGCCGGCCGTCCACTTCCAGGTACATATTCAGCAGGTTGAAGCTGTTCAAGAAGTTGCTCACCCGCCCCCGACCGTACTGGTCGTAGGCCCCGGCCAGCACCACATTTTTAACCTGAAACGGCGCCGGCGACGACACGATGCCAATCATACCGTTGGCCACCGTTACACCGTAGTACTTACTGGGGTCAATTTTATCAGCGGCAATGCGCCACGGATCGGGCTGGGCCAGTGTGGGGGGTAAAAAAAATAGGCAAAGCAGCACGACCATACTCCAGGCAGCTGAGGACCTGCGGGGGGCAATATTTGGTTTCTGGGGGGCTTTTTTTAACATTAGGGAAGGGGCAAGAGGGGGGCGGGAAATGAATTGCCTAAGTAAACCAACGCTTAGCGCAGGGGCAGCACGAGGGCCTGCCAGGGCAGTAGCGCCAGGGTAGCGGCTGGCGCGAAGGTAGGGTAGTTGTTGAGCCAGGGCTGGCCACCCAATTTTATAGTATCGGGCAGCGTCCAGTTGCGCTGGTCAGAGGAGAAGTTGAGCAACACCAGTACCCGTTCCTGATTCAGGGTCCGGGTGTAGGCGTAGATGTGCGGATTAGCCGCATCGAGCAACTGGTAGCGGCCGTACACCAGCACCTTGTGCTGGCGGCGCATAGCCGTGGCCCGGCGGAAATAGTTGAGCACCGAGTTCGGATCTTTTTCCTGGGCCGCCACATTCACCTGCCGGTAGTTGGGGTTGACTTGCAGCCAAGGTCGGCCGGTCGTGAAGCCCGCGTTCGGGGAGGCGTCCCACTGGAAGGGCGTGCGGCAGTTGTCGCGGGCCGTGCGCTTGGCCGTGGCCAAAAAGGCCCCCAGGTCGCCGCCCCGGTTTTTTACCTGCTGATAACCGTTCAGGGTAGCCACGTCGCGGTAGTCCTCAATGCGGTCAAAGCGGATGTTGGTCATGCCCAGCTCGTCGCCGTTATAGCAATAGGGCGTGCCTCGCATGGTAAGAATAAAGGTATTGAGCAGCTTAGCCGAGGCCGCCCGAAACGCGGGCCGGTCGTCGCCGAACTTGCTGACCATGCGCGGCACGTCGTGGTTGGCCAGGAAAATGGAGAGCCAGCCTTTCAGAGCAAACGCGCTGTCCCAGCGGGTGTACACCTGCTTGAAATCAGTGAGCTTGTAGCCTTCCGGCCCGTTGCCGATGTCCATTCCCTCGAAGTGGTAGGCCATGTTCAGCTCCCGGCGGGCGGGGTCAACGAACTTCATAGCCGCGGTAGGCGAGTCACCCGCGCCCTCGGCCACGGTCATTACGGGGTACTTGCTGAGCACCTCGCGATTCATTTCCTGAAGGTAGGCGTGCAGGTTGGGGCCGCTGCTGTAGTACTTCACAATCTGCTTTTCATAGCCGGGCGGAAATGCTGGAAAGGTCGTGTCTTTAGCTACGTACTGAAAGGCGTCCATGCGAAAGCCGTCGATGCCCTTGTCCAGCCAGAAGCGCATAATGTCGTACACCTCCTGGCGCAGCTTGGAGTTTTCCCAGTTCAGGTCGGGCTGCTTGCGCGAAAAGTAGTGCAGGTAGTAGGCGTTGGTGAGCGAGTCGTACTTCCAGGCGTCGCTGTTCACATCAAAAAAGCTGTAGCGCGGCGTGGGCTTCCCCTTCTCGGCGGGCCACCAGTGGTAGTAGTCGCGGTAAGGACTCTGGCGCGAGCTACGAGACTGTTTGAACCACTCATGCTCGTCGCTGCTGTGATTTACCACCAAGTCCATCACCAGTTTCAGGCCGCGCTGGTGCAAGCCTTTAAGCAGCGCGTCGAAGTCCTGCATCGTGCCAAACTCGGGCTGAATCCGGCGGTAGTCGGAGATGTCGTAGCCGTTATCGTCGTTGGGCGAGGCGTAAATCGGGTTCAGCCAGACCGTCTCCACGCCCAGACTTTTGAGGTAATCAAGTCGGGAGATGATGCCCCGCAAATCGCCCACGCCGTCGCCGTTGCTATCCTGAAAGCTGCGCGGATAAATCTGATACACCACCGTTTCCTTCCACCAGGTTTCCTGCTGGTTTTGAGACTTCGGTTGGGAGGCTGGGGGGCTTTTTACCCGGCTCTCCTGGGCTTGGTTACAGCCCACAAAGGTTAGCAGCAGCACGACGAACAGCGTTGTCGATAGGCTTCTCATAAGCACTGGGGTGGGAAAATAATGGGGTGGGAAGAAGACAGACACAACTCGGCCGCTGGCTGCTGCCGTTCAGCAGTAACCAACGGCCGGTTTGTGTGCTACCAAAGGCTAGTACCCTGGGTTCTGCGTGATGTTACGGTTCACATCTACCTGGGTCTGCGGCACGGGATAGATCAGGTATTTCGGGTCGCTCTGGGGCTTGTCTTTGCGCGCCAGCAGAAACTTGCCAAACCGAATCATATCCTGCCGCCGCCACGACTCGCTGTACAGTTCCCGGCCCCGCTCAGCGAGCAGCCCGTCGAGGTTAAGCGAAGTAAGAGCACTGGCTCCGCGCGAAGGGTGAGTGCGTACCGAGTTAACGATGGCTAGCGCCGTACCCCCAAATCCCCCGGCGCTGGTAGGCGTGCCGCCCCGCAGGATGGCTTCGGCCTTCATCAGCAGCACGTCGGCTAGGCGGAAGGTTACATGGTCGTTTTCAGCTCCGTTGCCCCCTTTTGCCTCGCTTGGATAATCCACGGGATATTTAATGGGCCGGATGCCCTTCGCTTCGAGGTCAGCGCCAGTTTCGAAAAGGTTGATATCCTTGGTGAAAGCCAGCGGCGCTCCGCCCCGAGTAGTAAGGGGAGCATCGGTAGCCAAATTGTACTGCTGACCAATTAGGAAGCCCACGTTGATCCGCCGACCGGGGTTGGCGGGCCCGCCTGCTATGTCGTAGGCCACGCCGCGGCGCTTGTCGGTCGCCTCAAACAGGTCGTAGAGCTCCGCTGGGGCTGCCGGACCGTTGTAGCCGTCCACAGGCCGCATGTTGTAGTGCGACACGAACTTCCATAAGTCGCGCACGGGACCGCTATTGCCGAAGGTATTAGCCTGAGTGAAGATATTCTCCCGGCCAATAGCCCCGTTGTTGGGCGCGAAGTTGTCGAAGTAGTTGGGCGTAAACGAGTACTTGCCGGTGTTGATGATCTCGTCGGCCAGCCTAATTACCTGATTCATATCGGCCGCCGCGAAGGTTGGGGACTGCCTATTGGCGTACACGCCCTTGTTAAGGTAGCACTTCATCAGCAGCACCTTGGTCGCGTCCTTGGTAGCGCGACTAACGGGGGCATCGGGCAGGTTGGCTTGAATAGCGTTCAGCTCGCTTACGATGTAGTCGAGCGCCTCAGTGCCCTTGCGCACCCGCGCCAGTTCGCTCAGGTTCTCACCGGGCTCCCGATAAAGCACTTGATCGTAAAGGTCGAGCACCAGAAACATCGCCCAGGCCCGCAGAAAACGGGACTCAGCTTCCTGCTGTGGAGAAGGGGAGAAGCGCAGCAAGTCAGTGGAGGCGTAGATGATGCCATTGAGCTGGGTGTATGTTTCGCGTACCCGCTCATTATTGGCATCCCAAGTATGGTTGTAGAGGGCGCGCCACTTACCATTGTCGTCCCAGTCTGGCCCGCGGGTGGGCATGATGCGGGAATCGGTGGACACTTCCTGAAGGGCAAACACACTTACGTGGCCCTGAATGGGTTCGCGCTGGGCATTATACACGCCCTGAAGCAGGGAGGTAAGCTCACCGCGCCGAACCTGGCTTTCGGTAAGCTGACCTTCCAGCGTTTCGTCAATTTCACAACTAGTAGCCGCCTGTAATAAGGCCAGAACGGCAGCCGCACAGGCAATCTTAGAATATCTCATGGTGGGAAAAAGCAGAGGTTACAGATTGAAATTAACGCCGAACGTGAAGGTGCGGGCGCTGGGATAGGGTAGGTAATCGATTCCAACCGAAGGCACTTGGTTGGCTCCGCGCTTCACCGTGTTTACTTCCGGATCAAACCCATCGTAGTCGGTAAGCACGAACAGATTCTGACCCGTGACATACACCCGAGCACCCTTCATGAATGTGCTCACGTCGCCGATGGCATAGGAAAGCGTCAGGTTAGACATTTTTAGAAAATCTCCCTTTTCCAAGTAGCGCGTAGTGGCCGCCGACGGGTTGCCAGTTGCTTCTTTAATCGGGTTCTCAAACGTGGAGAGGGCAATATTTTTGCCGGCCCCAATCTGGCCCACGTTGCCCACTGCGTTGACCGTGTTATTGTAAACGTACTGGCCGAATACCCCCGTCATGTTCGCAATTAGGGAGAGTTTGCCGTAGCGGGCGTTGGCGCTCAGACCCAGCAGCGTGCGCGGGTTAGGGCTGCCCGAATAAGCTATTGCCCCGAACTCATTCGACAGGCCATTTTCGTTGAGGCCGTTGTACTGAGGCAGGAAGAAGGCGTTGATAGGGTAGCCGTTGGTAATGAGCTGCGACAATGCCCCCGACAGGCCTTGACCATTAATGGCTCCGGTCGGAATGGCGGCCCCCACCAAGTCCGATACTTCGTTGCGAATGAAGGTAGCGTTGACGTTGAGGCCTACTTCTACCTGCTCGTTAGTAACCAGTGTGGTTCCCAAGGCCATCTCTACGCCTTTGTTTACAATCTTAGCGTCGAGGTTGTCCCAGCGAATGGCCGCGACGGAGGGCCGGGGCTCGCCGGGGGTAGTCGGGAACAGAATGTCGGTGGTGGTTTTATTGAAGTAATCCGCCGAGAAGGTGAGGCGGTTGTTGAAGGCTCCAATATCAATGCCCACATTAAACTGAGCGTCAGCCTGCCACTTCAAATCGTCATTCGCGTCATTGAGCGGTGACTGGGCGCCGTTATTGTCGAGGGTGTAGCGAAACTGAGCCGCGCCGGCCGGAAACTCCTGGTTGCCGGTGAGGCCATAGCCGGCCCGCAGCTTGAGTTGGGTAAGCCGGTCAGCTGGGAAGAAAGCTTCCTGGCTCAGATCCCAGGCCGCGGCAAACGAAGGAAAGTAACCCACCCGATTGTTCGGGCCAAACTTGGTGCTCTCATCCCGGCGCAGCGTACCAGTCAGTACGTAGCGGTCTTTATAGCTGAAGACGGCTCGGCCAAACACCGATTGCAGCTCCGACGATGGGTCGAAGAATGATGACACCTGGCGGTTGCCGGCGGCCGAATACTGAATGTAGTTGGTGTAATCGAGGCCAAAATTGCCGAAGCCGCCTTCATCCCGATTACCAAACGCATTCACGTTGGAGCCCGAATTACTAAACTTCGTGTACTCATAGCCCAGCACTGCGTTCAGATTCAGGTCAGTAGCTATTGGTCGGTTGAAATTCAGGGTGTGAACGATCTGCTGTGTTACAAGCTCGTTGTTGCTGATGGCGGCAAAGCCCTGCCCTTCAATGCCGGGATAGTTTATCAAACGCTGATCAATAGAGGTGCGCCGCTCGCCGCTATTGTAGTTTACGCTCAGCAACATCCGGTACTCGAGCCAGTCGGTAAACTTGTATGAAGGCGCGATGCTAGCCAAGATAGTGTTTACCCGCGAGTCGTCGTTGTAAAGCTCCTGGGCTGCCAGGGGGTTCACCACGTCGCCAGCCTGAATAAAGAGCGAACCGTCTTGGTTGCGCAGGGGCTGGGTGGGGTTCCACTGCAACGCCTGCCCGATAAGGCTACCCCGGAAGCCGGCGTCAGTGGTAATGTTGGCCAACTGTTCTTGGAACTGGCTGGTCGCGATGTTTACGTCGACGCCCAGCTTCTTGCTTTCTAGAAATTGCAGATTGGTGGAGAGGTTGGCGCTGTACTTCTTAAAGCCGGTTTTGCGCACGATGCCATCCTGGTCGAGGTAGCCCAGCGAGATGCGGTAGCGGCCGGTTTCCCCACCGCCGCTCATAGCCACGTTATAATTTTGTAAGTAGCCGGTGCGCAGAATCTCCTCCAGCGCGTCCACGTCGCCGCCCTTGTCGTTGCTGGCCGGTGCTCCGTAGTAAGTTAAGGCCTCCCGATACTGGCCGGCGTCGAGGAACTCGGGCCGGCGCAGCAGCGTCGAGAAGCCTGTAGATGCTCCCACGCTGAGGATGGGGGCGCCCGTGCGGCCTTTTTTAGTGGTAATAAGTACTACCCCGTAGGCGGCCCTTGAGCCGTAAATAGCCGTAGCCGAGGCATCTTTGAGCACGGTGAAGGTCTCGATGTCGTCGGGGTTCAGAAAGTTAAGCGGATTGCTGTCGGCTCCGCTTCCAACGTCAGCGGAAGCCACCAGACCGGGCCGGGCCGTGCGACCATCAAGCGGCACGCCGTCTATCACGTACAGGGGCTGGCCAGTACCAGTCACGGCGGAGTTGCCCCGAATGCGGATAGTGGACGGCCCGCCGGGCTGCCCGCTGTTATTGCTCACCTGCACCCCCGACACGCGGCCCTGAAGCAGTTGGTCCGGAGAGGTGAAGGTACCTTTGTTAAATTCTTTCTCGCCAATGACCGCCACTGCGCCGGTCAGATCTTGTTTTCGCGTTGTGCCGTAGCCCGTTACGACTACCTCGTTCAGCTTCTGGGTATCCTCCCGCATGGCAACCTGCACCGTCGATTTGCCTGCAATATCAACCTGTTGGGAGGTATAGCCAATAGACGAGAAGGAAAGCGTCGTCGTACCCTCGGGCACGGTCAGTTGAAAGGTGCCGTCCGCGCCGGTGCTGGTTCCCGTGGTAGTTCCCGGAATGATAACCGTTACGCCCGGCAGGCCAGCGGATTGCGCGTCAACCACTTTGCCGGAAACGGACCGAGTCGCTTGCGCCTGACTCAGGAGGGGAAAGAGCAGGAGCAGGAAGCCTACTATCAGCACCTGCAGTCCGGTCGGCCGTTTGCCGCGAGCCGGAACGAATTCCGCTGGCTCCTTCACGGTGTACTGTTTGTACAAGTTGTTGTTCATAAGTAAAAAAGTGAAATGGTGGGAATTTTTACTGGACCGGGTGCTGAAAAGAGGCTGCATCAACCGCGACGAAACCCGGGGAAAGAGCTCGGTAACATAATGCTGGCCATGCTGCCCAGGGCTCATCAAAAGGCAACTGGGTGTCACGCTAGCAGCCTGAAGCAACCCCAAGGCGGTACTTGGGTCGAACGGGGTGCTACCCGAAAAAAGGTGTCAGTGCCCCCGGGCCGGTCGGCGGGAGAGTAGTGGCGTCAGACCCGTAAACGGGCATGCTAGGAAGAAGCGAAGGGAAAGAGTTTGTCATGTGGGGGGCTTTTTTAGGGATACAAAGAGCAGCTAGTCGGTGGGGGAGGAAGCGAAAGCGTCAGTAGTCATAGTGTGAGCCTGGGCAGGGGCGCTGGAAAAGTTACGCACGATGTTTCCGTCAACCAAACAATGGGCTTGGTAAAGCGTAGGCGAAAAATAGGAAGCAAGGACCCTTTCTCCGCTCCGAAAAAGTGCCGGGTCGCGTACCGGGAACCCATGGTGGTACCTATGCTCGTGCCCAACAGGTAGGCTATCCGGACTTGAGCGAAGGGCCCGTTAAGGATGCAAAGGAAACTTAAGACGCCAGCCCCGCCCGCGCTCAGGGCTAGGTCGATGCAAAGCCGGGATGAAAGGAATTGCCCTCCGAGCATAAGGGCGCTAGTCAGCAGCACAACAAGCCAGAGCAAAACATGCATGTAGAACGTTTTTTTCATATGCCTGAATTGATAAACATAATTTTACTAACAGCTGGCTATGCTGCCTAATGCAGCGACCATTAAGTATATGATTTTCTTTTGTATATATCTTCTTATTGTATTATAATGTTTTGGAATAGTTCATAACCTTGTGCTCCATGCACGGCAGAGAACGGGTAAAGCGGGACAGAACAGGGGCTTTCCTTATTACCCCCTGACTACTTCTGCTTCGTAAAGGCCCGCAAAAAGCCCCCCGACAAGGATTGGGGCGAATAGGTTGGTTTCCTGGGCTTGACGACGGGTTTTCGGCCCGGACTTAGACATAAACAAACTGGATAGCGTGGTCCCAGGTGTTGTATTTCAGTCCGTAGCGTACCCACAGCAGTACCAGCGGCCCGGCCATGCGGGCTTCGGCAATGCCGCCCAAATCAGTGACACGGCGCCAGCCCAGTTCGAGCAGCAGCTGGGTGGTTTGGTCCTTTGCCCCGGCATTGTTGCCGCACACAAACATGTCGGGCTCCCCACCTTTAAAGGGCGGGTTAATCATCTGATGCACGCTGACCATGTTCAGGGTTTTTACCACGTGCGCCTGCGGCAGGGCCCGCTGCACCTGCTCGCCCAAGGAGAGTCGGCGCTCACCTCGAAGGCGACAATGTGCATCGCCTCACGTTGCGCCCGGCGGGCGTGCTCATCATGGGCAGCGAGTCGCACGGCCCGCGGCCGGAGGTGCTCGCGTGCCTCACCCAGCGGCTCTATATTCCGGGTGCTGGCGGCGCCGAAAGCTTAAACGTGGCTATATCGGCGGCGATTTTGCTGGATAACTTTCATCGGGAGCTGTAGAGAGTAACAGCTGCTACTTTTTAGATAGGCTCAAAGTTTTTGGCTGGCTCTTATAGACTTTGATTCATTTGAATGAAGAAGCCCTGGCGCATTGCGCCAGGGCTTCTTCATTCAAATGAATGCGAGGAAATTAGAAACCTAAGCCCAGGCTAAAGCCGAATACTTGATACTCTCCTCGGTCTGATAAGCTAATAAAGTCTATTTCCCCAATGGCCGTGGCGGCACCCGTCGCCAGATTAATCGTGTAAAGCTGGGTCGGGCCCGGCCGAGTAGCAGTCTGAGTAGCTGGATTAAATACACCTCGGGGAGTAGAGACAAAGTAAGCCGTGTTGCTAATGCCGCCGATGTCCAAATGAATGTCGTCACCTACGTTAACGCCGAGGCTGCCAATTTCGATTATGTTGCCTGTGTTGGGCTGATTAACTTGGTAGAGTTTGTCGGTATTATAGTCAACCACATACAACTTGGTTGTACTCGCGCCAGCATAGTTATTATCATATGCAGCGGCTTGAATAAAGGTGGAGCCTGGATTTAGCGTCACGTCTTGAATGACGGCCGCGCTGACCGGATTGATACGATAATTTTCTCCCCCCCCGGCCACAATGTGGCGCATAACATCCGTGACGGGATCGAAGTCGAATCCGGCAACGACACCTGGTACAAAAGTGGTGAAGGCGTTCATTAACGTGGCTGCCCCGGTAGTCAGATTTATGGTGTAAATCCCCCCCATCCCGCCCACAGCATAAAGCTGGGACGTGGCGGGCCGGAAATCGATGCCTCGAAACAGTTCGTTACGTAAGCCGGTAATAGGCTTGCTTGTAAAGCCCGCGGCGGGATTAGTTGGGTTGAACGTGACTAGATCCGTGACGCAACCCCTAGCGCGGGAGCATGAAACAACAGCAGCATACGCTACGGGCTGGGTAGGGATGGCAATTGCCGAGTAACCTGAGTTGGTATTATACTGGGCTAACGGCCGCGCAGTCCCCGTTGAGAGGTCCACCGAGAAAAGTGTCGGATTGCCACTTACGGAATACAGGCCTAAGGCGGTACCAGTCTTAGCATCAATATCAAAGCCGCCATCGCCGGTGACATTGAGGCTGAGCGCTCCTACTGGAACCAAAGTGCCATTATTGGGTGGGTTGATTACATATAGTTGCTTGTCAACTGTGTTAATCGCATACAAAACAGTGGTTGTCGCGCCAGCTGTATTGTTGGTGTATGCTGCTCCCGTCAATAGTGCGCTTCCTGGTGCTCCAGTAAGAGGGCCATCGGTCGCCGCTACGGTGCCCGTTTCGGGGTTCAGACGCAGGTTCTGCCCGGTGGAAGTTACCAGCCGTATCCGATCCACGGTCGGGTTAAAGTCGAAGCCAACTAATTCCCCCATTATAGTAGGCATGAAAGCTCCACTGCCCATGGCACGAGCTACGCCGGTGTTCTGGTTGATCACATACAGGCGGCTGCTACTGCCGACCCCATAGAGCTGCCCCGTAGCCGGGCGGAAGTCCATTGCAAGGATACGCTCGCCACTCTGAAGGCCGGTAATAGCCACTGAACTTGTTCTTGTGGATGGATCCTTCGTCGAATAACCATCGAGCCGGGTACCGTCCGTCAAAGCGTAGAAGGGAATGTCGAGCCCCAGATTGGGGAAAGTAGGAATAGCAGGCGGTGGAGTAGGCTTAGGGAAGTACTGCTCCAGAATGTCTTCGCAGCTCGTAAGCGAGGATAATAAAAGGGCAGCCACGCCCCATTTGGCGAGGGAAGAGGTTTTTAGCATAAACGCAAGAGGATAGGATGGAATAAAGAATTAATTGAATTCGTATGATTCCCCCTTACGCAGTCTTTGTGTATTTAGATACTGGTATTTTACAGATTTTTGCCAGTCGAATATTTCAGATTAATGAAATGATACACAGTTCATAATCGAGCTTAAGCTGCTAGCTATTCAGTACTTACAGCAGCAGCAACCAACTGCTGGTCAGAACCTTCAAACTGGCGCAAGGTTAAAAAAGCCCCCCCGGTAGGTTCTGCGGAAGCTACTGCCCATTGGTGCGCGCAGATACAGCTACGCGACTGAGTGCGCAACGGATCATCTTGCCTTAGCAAAGTGGCCGCGCGTCGGGCGCCTTAGCCATCGATGGCCGGCACTACCAGCACGGGCACCGGGCTGCGCATCAGCAGCTGATTGGTGATGCTACGGTGAAAAAAGCCCCCCAGCACACTGCGCCGCCGGGCCAGCAAAATAAGACAGTCGGCATTCGTGGAAGCTAGCGCTTCCAGTATGCCTAAATCGGGGTGAATAGCATAATAGCCTTCCACCGATAGGCGGGGCCCGTCGGTGGGCAGCAGGCCGCTGTTGCCCACATAGTGTAGCGCCGAGGCACAGGCCATGTCATTTTGCATAGCGGCTACCGTGATAACCGTTGTGCGTGGGGGCCGCAGCTTGTGCAGAATATGGGGTGCCAGCGCATGAGGTGGCAGCGCAAAGGCCTCGGCATCAGCGGCAATTGCCACGTGCTGCGGAGCGGCAGGCCCCGTGTAGGATTGGGGCACCAACAGCAGCGGCAGCTCCACATTGCGAAGTACATCCAGCGTTGCGGCTCCCAAATCGAAGTCGGCGCGCTCCGCATGGGGGCGACCCAGTACAAACAGCGCCGGATGGTAGCGCTGGGCCAAGTCGTTGATGACAGTGGGAAAAAGATCGGTGGCTAACTCGATAGTGGTCGGCGACCCCAGTCCGGCAGCCATTTCCTGCAACGCTTGCTCCAAGTATACGGTGGATTGCTGTTCTGCCAGAGCTTTGCTGGTTTTCCGCAGCAGGCCCCGATGATTGGAGTGCAGCAGCACCAGCCGGGCCCCGAGAGGCGCGGCCAGCTCGGCCGCAAACTGCACCGCCCGCCTGCCTTCAGGGAAAAAGCTCGTCAGCACAATGAAGGTGATAGTAGTGCTGTCAGGTGCCGTCGCCTCGGGGAGAGTGTGCATGATGAGAAGCTGTTAGCCGTGTCGGAGGCCGTATCTTGGGAGAAGTGGGCCTTCAGTGCGGAGCGTGAAGCATAAATATACCCGCCACCTGCCATGCGGTGTCTAGTATTAAGTATAAGCAAAGCTGACCATAAATAGAGAGGTGGTGCCATGATCCCACTCAGGCAGTGAGATGAGGTAAGTCATGGCAGATTTCTGTGGTCACAGCGATGTTTACGGACCGGGATGGCCGGCTGGCGCCGACATGCTCTTGGGGGGCTTTTTGGGGAGGCTGAAGCCCTGAGAAGCCGGAAATAATCCTGATTTGCTTCTGTTCCTTTTTTCTTCAATAGCTGCCCACATGCTGAATCTGGCCACTGATATTCTGGGTTTTCTGGTTTGCACCGGCATCATTGTCATAAGCGGTACGAAGCTGTCCAAATATGGCGATCAGCTGGCTGCCCTTACAGGTATCAGTCGGGCGTGGCTGGGCCTAGTGTTGCTGGCATCGGTTACGTCGTTGCCGGAACTGCTCACCAGCATTAGCGCGGTAGCCATCGTTGGTGCGCCCGACCTGGCCATGGGCAACATTCTGGGCAGCTGCGCCTTCAATATTCTGATTCTGGCCTGGGTATATTTAATTGCCCCTCAGCAGGCGCTGAGGTTGCCGGTGAGTGCGGAGCACACACTTTCCGCCTCCCTGGGCGTACTGATGCTGAGCGTGGTAGGAGTGGGCTTTCTGGCCCCGGAAGCCTTCGGAACCCTGGGCTGGATGGGTGGGTACAGCGTGGTGCTGGCGCTTCTGTATTTCTTGTCGATGTACAGCATTTTTCGATACGGCAACACCACCCCACCCGCATCGGAAGCAGGCCCCGCCGTATTTAAAGCCGACAACAGGCTGCAACCGGTGGTACTTCAACTGCTTTTGCACGCTGGATTGGTGGTGCTCGGCGCGCTGGCGCTCCCTTATTTCAGTGAGCATCTGGCCGTGGCCAGCGGTTTGGGCGAAAGCTTCTTCGGGTCGTTTTTTCTGGCCATTACCACTTCCCTGCCCGAAATTGTCGTGTCGCTGGCGGCTGTACGCCTGGGCAGCATCGATATGGCGCTGGGTAACTTATTTGGCAGCAACTTATTCAATCTATTTGTGCTGAGCCTGAGTGATATGGCCTTTCTGCGTGGCCCAATTATCGCGCACGTGAACACCAGCCATCTGCTCACGGTGATGGGGGGCATTATCCTGACGGCTCTCGGCATTATGAGTTTGTTGCCGCGCCCTGGTCAGGTTCTGCGGTTGTCACCCGCGGCCCTCAGTATCGTGCTCGTCTATGGCTTACTGACCCTGCTGCTTTACCACAATCGCTAATGTTCGCGGGCAGGTTGGCTGGGCAATTTCCCCGCATTTTTTCCCCTATGTAGCAGCCATCCAAGTAGTTGGCCCAGTATCAGTACCAGCACGGCCGGGGCCAGAATCAGTATAAGCAGGGCGGCATTTAGGGGCTGAATGCCCAGCAGGTTTCGCAGCAGCGGCAGGAAGTAAGTCAGCAGCAGCAGACCTGTACAGAGGGCCAGGGCCAGCCATACGTAGCGGTTGCGCAACACGTCGTTGTGTCTCAATGGCGTACCGATACCGGCCATATTGAACACGTGTAGCAGCTGCGCCCCGGCCAGGCCATAAAACAGAAGATTGTTGCCCACTTCTTCTGATACCCCATAGTACTGACGGGCAATGAAATAGCTTCCCAACAAAACCACGGTCATCATAGCCGCATAGGCAACAGCTAGGCGCCAGTCGCCGGGGCGCATGATGGGCGCTTGCGGATCGCGCGGCGGATGCTGCATTACTCGCGAGCTACCTTTGCCCACGCCCAGCGCTAGGGCCGGAAATACGTCGGTGAGAAGGTTTAAAAATAGGATTTGCAGAGGCAGTAGGCCCAAGCCGGCCCCCAGCAAGCCGGCCGCCGTTACCACCAGGATTTCGCTCAGATTGCAGGAAACCAGATACAGCACAAACCGCCGTATGTTAGTGAAAATGATTCGCCCCTGCTCCACTGCTGCCACAATGGACGCGAAAGAATCATCACGTAAAACAAGGGCGGCCGCCTCACTGGCTACCTGCGTGCCCCGCAGGCCCATGGCCACGCCGATATCCGCTTTTTTAAGCGCCGGAGCGTCATTTACGCCGTCGCCGGTCATGGCTACAATGTGCCCGTGCTGCTGATACAGGCTGATCAGATCCAGCTTTTGCGCGGGGCTTACGCGGGCAAATACGGCGGTGTGCGCCAGTCGGCCTCCCTCACCATCGGGGTCCGAAAATAAGCTGGGTAGCTCCGCGCCGGTAATAGCAATAGCTTCCTTGTCGGTAGTCAGGCCCACCTGATGGGCAACGGTGAGAGCGGTGGCCGGGTGGTCGCCGGTTACCATAATTACCCGGATACCCGCTTGTTGGCAGGATGCCAGCGCCGGAATAACTTCCGGGCGGGGCGGGTCCAGAAAGGCTACTATTCCTAGCCACACCAGCTCATTGGTCCAGTCGGATTGGTGCTCGTCGGGCAACAGGCGGTAAGCGAAGGCCAGCGTCCGCAGTCCACTTCCGGCCAGTTCTTCAGCGTGGAGCAGGTATTGAGCCCGCTGTTCCGCGCTCAGAGGCTGAGGGCCGTTGGGGGGCATTTCTAAGTAGGTACAGCTGCGCAATACTTCTTCAGCAGCCCCTTTTACGGCCACCCACACCTGCCCATCAGGGTGCTCATGCACCGTGGCCATCAGGCGGGTATCGGAGTTGAAGGGCTGCTCCGCTAAGCGGTTGGCGGTGGCCTGCGCGCCGGGTATATCGAAGCGGCTGGTGTGGGCAAGCGTCAGCAGGGCCACTTCCAGCGGGTCGCCGAGGGCCATGTCCGGATTGGTGTGCGAGTAAGTGGCATTATTGCAAAGCGCAGCCACACGCAGCAGCTTCTGAAATGTGTCGCTGCTGAGCAGTGCCGGTTCAATCTCGGTGGCTTCGGGCTTCACTTCCACGCGGCCTTCAGGCAGCCAGATGGTGTGCACGGCCATCTGATTTTGGGTGAGCGTGCCGGTTTTGTCCGTGAAAATGACGTCGGTGCCGCCGAGCGTTTCGACAGCGGCCAGCCGCTTCACCAGCACTTTGCGCTCGGCCAAGCGCAGCATTCCATAGGCGAGCGCCAGCGTAGCCACAATGGACATGCCTTCCGGAATAGCCGCCACGGCCAGCACAATGGCCGTTTTGAACAGCACGTAAGCCGATTTTCCTTCCAGCAGCCCCCCCACTACAAACAGCGTAGCCAGCCCAAAAGTGATAAAAACCAGCTGGCGGGCCAGCTTATTAAGCTTGTCCTCCAGCGGCGTGGCGGTGTGCTGGGCCTCCTGCACCAGCTGGGCGATGGTGCCCAGCTGCGTTTTGCCCCCCACACCAGTTACAAAGGCCCGGCCAGTGCCATTGACCACGGCGGTGCCCTTGAACAAGTGGTTGGTCTGGTCGGAGAGGTGCGCCGCCGGGTCGGTGGGGTCCAACTGCTTGCTGACCGGCATCGATTCGCCAGTGAGGGCCGACTCGTTGACTTGCAGTTGCTGGGAGTCGAAAAGCTGGGCGTCGGCGGCTACTACCTCGCCGGCCTCTACCAGCAGCACATCGCCCATCGTAATGTCATCAGCCGGAATGGCGCGCACCTGCCCATCGCGCAGCACCCGGGCACTAGTCGCGCCCATGTGGCGCAGAGCTATCATAGAAGATTGGGCATTCCATTCCAGCCAGAAGCCAATCAGGGCGTTGATGAGAATAACGGCCAGGATGGCGTAGCCTTCGGCAAAGTCCTGAAATGCAAAGGAAAAGACAGCCGCGCCACCCAACACGGCCACAATCATACTTTTAAACTGGCGCAGCAGCACACGCGCCCAGCTTTCCTGTACGGCCGTTTCTACGGTGTTGGGGCCATAAATACTCAACCGCCGCCGGGCTTCCGCCTCTGTGAGGCCGGTAGCCGGCGACGGGGCGGAGTCAGGAAGGGGCGGAGCGGTGTTAATGGTAGCTTGCTGCATAGAGTAGAGCGTAAGCGACGAGCACAGTGGAACCCCCTGGTCCGAAGCGTACTCCAATCTAGCTAAAAAGCAGCTTTTGAGAACTGTCGTTCGAGCTTTAACGGATAGCAGTTGACTCTAGAAATTGCCCTGTCAATCACACCGTTATAATGCTGGTTGGCGCGAAACCACCGGCTAGTTTACGGGCAACACCAGCACCGGCACCGGGCTGCGGGCAATGACGTGGGCTGTGACGCTGTGGTGAAAAAGCCCCCCAAGGTAGTTGCGCGACCGCGACAGCACCACCACTAAGTCAGGGCTGACTTGCGTGATGGCTTCGAGCACGCCCACCGCCGGATCGGAGTGGAGAAAGCCGCGTAAGTCCACCGATCGAACGCCCTTTGTCAGGCCGCTTCCCTGCACGTGCATCAGGGCTCGGGCGCAGCCGGCATCGTCTTCCAGCGCAGTTACGTGCACGACTGTTACCTCGGCTTTTATGTTTTGGAGCAGCTCGATGACGGCACCGGCGTTGGCGAGCACAAAGTTTTCCTGATCTACGGCTACCATCACGCGGCGGGGCTGGGCGGCGGCCGGGGTAGCATCGGGCACGACCAGCACCGGAAACTGCGCCGCCCGCAGCAGGTCGAGGGTGGTGGCGCTCAACTGCTCAGGCGAGGCGTGATCGGCCGCCGGTAAGCCTACCACGAACAGGCCTGACTGATAGCGGGTCACCAGATCCTGCGCTACTTCTGGCAGCAGATCGGTGGCCAGCTCCACGGTAGCCGGGGTGTGCAGCTGCGTGGCCAACCGATCCAGCAAAGTCGCCGTATCGGCATCCCGGTCAAGCTCCTGACGCCGCCAGCCTTCCCCGGCGAACATATAGAGGTCGTACAGGGAAGAGCGGTTTACGTGCAGCAGTACCAGTCGGCCGCCCTGGGCACAAGCCAATGCATCGGCATAGTGCAGGGCCCGCAGGGCGGCCGGGTAAAAATTGGTGAGCACAATCAGGGAAATGCCCATGGCAGTACCGGTTGTTAAGGGCGTGAATGCGGAGTGGGCTAGTCCATAGCCGGAATCAGCAGAACCGGAATAGGGCTTTCGCCGATAATCTGGGCCGTAACGCTGCGATGAAACAGGCCGCCGAGCAGACTATGACGCCGCGCAATCACGACCAGCAGATCGGCCTCCAGCTCGGCCGCGCTCTGCAAAATTCCCTCCGCCGGGCTGGTGTGATACACGATGCGAACAGGGTCGGTTTCTTTCACCGATAACAGGCCACTTTTTCGTACACTATGAATGGCTTCGTGTCCGGCGGCCGCACCGGGGTCCTTATTATCCGATACGTGTACGATGGTGAGCGTGGCCTGCAACGATAGCAAGAGGTGCTGCAGGATATCCTGGTTTTCATACAGCATAAAATCCTCACCATCAACGGCTAACAGCAAGCGGCGCGGTGGGAAAGTGTCCCAGCCCACGGTGGGCACCGTGAGCAGCGGGTGGGGCACATGGCGCAGCAAGTCCATGGCCGCATTGACGATGCCTTCGGCCGGCATAACCGCTGTGCCCGGCCGCCCCAGCACCAGCAGCTGCGGGTGATGGTGGCGCACGGCCTCCGTCACGGCATCGGGCAGGTAGCCTTCCGATATTTCCACTTGCGTAGGCACGGGTTGGCTGCTGGCCAGCTTCGTCAGCGCCTCAAGTGTTTCGCGCTCGTTGTGGTGAGCTCCACGGTTGGTGTATTCCTCGGGCGAGAGTAGCCCGTCGTGGCGCACGTGCAGCAGCACCAACTGTGATTGCAAGGGCAACGCCAAACCAGCGGCGTAGGAAAGAGCGCGGTTGGAAACGGCGAAAAAATCGGTCAGAACAACAATGGGAGATGTCATGGTGGCGTGCTGATAGACGTGACAGACAGGTTTAAAAACAGCTTAAAATAACTCTGGGGGGCTTTTTTGGGACAAATACGCGACGTGCGGCGAACCTAGGCGGCCGCCAGTTCTTTCGTCGTGTTGTTGTCATGCGTTATATAGCCATCCCGATAGCAATGCTGTTGAGCCAGCTGCCAGTGCGCGAGCATGGTGGCCAGATTGAGCACGTGGCCCTGGGCAGCGGTGGCTTCGGGCCCCTCAAAATTCCGGTCGAAAGTATTTTTTAGCAGCCGGCACCAGCGCTCATACAGCGGGCCGGTGTAAGGAAGCACATGGGTGGCTCGAAGCGGCCGGCCCTGATAACATTCACCCGCCAGCGCCGAGTCCCACCACGCCTGCTGCTCCTGTTGGGCCGCGGTGCGGCTGTAGGCATTCATGGGGTTGCCAAAAACCGAGCTTAGCACTTCATCGTTGGCCAGGCGATCCATAAATTGGCTGACGAGCTGCTGGCGCCGGGCAGGCGTGTCCAAGTCGGGGAGGGAGTGCATATCCATAGTGCAAGTGCTGAAAAGCAAGCCGTTAGCCCGCCGTGGAAGAATCGTGCGAAACCTGCCGCTGGTGCCAGACGATGCCGGTCAGCGTGAGGAAGAGGAGCCAGAACCAAAAAGCGGGTGTGATCATAGCGCTGAATTTAGGCAGTGAATACTTCGCTGTTAGAGGCGATTACCAGGGTAAAAGTCGGGGTTAGGTAGGCTACATGGAATGGCGTTCGTCACCTGAAGCCTTGATTTTAATCATGCTAAATTTTATTGGAAAAAGCATATTTTAGTACGAGTTCAATCTGCACACAGCGCTTAAATCCCGGTGAACAGCTTGGCCGATTCCCGGTATTCGGGTACAATTACCGAGGGCCACTTCAACTCGTGGCGCATGGCCTGAGCCAGGGTGTCGGCCGCTACGGGCTCGCCGTGAACCACGAAAGCGCGCTTGGGGGGCTTTTTAAAATTGCGCAGCCAGCGCAGCAGCTCCGAGCGGTCGGCGTGGGCCGAGAAGCCGTCGAGCTCGGCTACGTGGCAGTGCACGGGCACCCATTGCCCAAACATCTTGATCTGCGGAGCGCCGTCTTGCAGGTCGCGGCCCCGGGTTCCTTCGGCCTGGTAGCCCACCAGCAAAAGCGTGTCCTGAGGCCGGGGCAGCCGATGATACAGGTGGTGAATAATGCGCCCGCCCGTGAGCATCCCGCTGGACGAGATGATGATGGCCGGACCCGTAAGCTGATTCAGGGCTTTCGACTGCTGCTGCTCGCTCACAAACGTCAGGTTCTCGAAATTAAACGGGTTGTTCTCGCCCAGCCGGTGCGCCCCGGCATGGTGCTGAAAAAGCGACGTGACGCGGATGCCCATGGGGCTGTCGACGTAGATGGGCACCGCGGGCACGCGGCCTTCCTGCCGGAGTTTTTTGAGGTAGTAAAGCAGGGTTTGGGTGCGGCCCACGGCAAAAGCCGCAATGAGCAGCACGCCGCCGCGCCCCAGCGCCTCATTCACCAGCCGGGCCAGCTCCTGCTCGGGGTCCTGAATGCGGGTGTCCCGGTCGCCGTACGTCGATTCTACCAGCAGTACATCGGCCGTTTCAATGGGCGTTGGGTCGAATAATACGGGGTTGTCGTAGCGTCCTATGTCTCCGGAAAAAACCAGCTTTTTAGATTGCTGTAGCCCTTTTACTGTCATCTCGGCAATAGCGGAGCCCAGAATATGACCCGCGTCGCGGAACACTACCTGCACCTGATCGGTCACCTCCACGGGCAAATCGTAGGGCACCGAACGCAGGAGAGTAAGCACTTGCCGGGCGTCGGCGATGGTGTACAGCGGCACGGCGGGGTGGTGCTTGGAGTAGCCTTTGGCGTTGGCGTACAAGGCCTCTTCTTCCTGAAGTTTGGCGGAGTCGAGCAGCATTATCTCAAGCAGATCGGCGGTGGCATCGGTGCAGAAAATTGCCCCCCGGAACCCATCACGCACCAGCCTGGGCAGGTAACCGCTATGATCGATGTGCGCGTGCGTAAGCACCACGGCCTCCAGATCGGGAACGGGCAGCGGCAGCGGCTCCCAGTTCCGCAGACGCAGCTCTTTCAGCCCCTGAAACAGCCCACAATCTATCATCAGCTGCCGCCGCTTGGGTCCTTTATCCAGGGTTAGCAGGTATTTGGAGCCCGTAACGCAATGCGCAGCGCCCAGAAAAGTAAGGCTTACATCGAGCAGCGAATCCTCAAAGGGAATCCATGGCTCCACAATCGACTCAGCGGAGGGCGCTTCCGGCGTATCCGGGCGGGCTACCTGCGCCTTTCCACTGGAAGCAGACGGCATCAGCCAGGGTTCAAAAGAGGGAAGCGGACGAATGGGACGTACCTGGCGCATGGCATCTGAAAAAAAGAGTGGCTGCGAATTGGTGAGTAGAGGAGATAAGATTCTCCTGACAACATCGCTTTTACAATATATTGAAGGTTGAAACCAGAGTCTATGATCTAAATCATCTACTCAGGAAATCATTGTCATATACTTCCCGCTACTGAATAAGTAACGTCTTCCAGATCAGACTACCACAAAAAAAGCCCCCCAGACACATGGCTGGGGGGCTTTTTTTAGATAGTGCGTGTCTTGATAAGGAAGTCAGGTAAGCGGCCAAACCCGGCCGGACTTAAAGTCTGCGAGCCAACATTTTCAGGTCAGGCGCGCCATCCAGCTTGGTGTATTTGGGCCTTGTGCGGGGAGCAGCAATACCGGTATCCGGCTCTGTCGCAGCACCTGGGCCGTGACGCTGCGGTGAAATAACTTCCCTAGAAAGCTATGCGGCCGGACTATTAGCACCAGCAAATCGGCCTGGATATCTGTCACGGCCTGCATAATGCCTTCGGCGGGCGGAATTTTTACTTCCTCATACAGTTCCGGTTCCGTATTTGGCGGAAGCAGATGGCTCAGGCGCACATTTGCCAGGGCCCGCTGGCCCGGAAATGCCTGCTGCTCGTTCGAAGTTTCGGCGTGTAATACGATATACGTTGCCTGCCACGACGCCAGCAGCGGCGCCAGGGCCTGACTGGCTGGGTTCGGCGTAAATGGGTTAGCATCTACTGCCAAGGCTATGCGCCGCGGAACGCGGGGCGTGGGGGCAGCTTCCGGAATTACCAGCACGGGCCAATGCGTGTCGCGCAGCACGGGCAGCGCCTTATTTTGCCACAGCTGGTCCAGCAGGCTATTATCGGTGTTCATACCCATCACCAGCAGGAGCGGGTGGTAGCGTTCCACGGCCTCCGTTACCATCTCTACCTCCGCCCGGGTGGAGGCCAACACCTGCGTGGAAGCTGGCAGTTGCCGCGTCATATTCTGCAAGGCGGCGGCCATCTCGGCCTGACTGCGGTAGATTTTCGTGGCGGTCATGCTCACCAGCTCGGGGTCGGGAGCCACCTCGCGGTAATGATGCAGCAGCAGCAAGCGCGCCTGAAGTGGCTCGCTCAGCACAGCGGCATACTGGACGGCATATTCCGACGTCGCCGTCAGGTTAGCTAACACAACGATAGACGGGCTCATATCAGGTATATACGGCAGTAAGCGACAAGGAGCCGAAATCAGAAACGGGATTGACTGTCTTAATCTTTAGCGGGCAAAATCAGCAGCGGAATCGGGCTTTCCTCAATCAGCTGAGCGGTGATGCTGGAATGAAACAAACCGCCTAACAGACTGTGACGCCGCGCTACTACCACCAGCAGATCGGCTCTTTGCTGGTTGGCCTCCTGCAAAATGCCCTTCGCAATAGAAGGATGATAGCGCTCATGCACTTTAATTTCAGGTAAAAAAGGCAGTAGGTCGGTATCCTGCATAGTGCGCCGAATAGTCGCATTATCCGGTCTCATGTGGTCGTCGTCGGTTACGTGCACCACATCCAGCGTGCCTTGAAAAGCGAGCAGCAGCCGACGCATCACATCCTGATTCTCAAACAAGTGAAAAGGCTCCCCATCGACGGCCATGACTATGCGGCGCGGTGGCATCGTATCCACCCCAATCTCCGGCACAATTAGCAGGGGATAGGGTGCGTGGCGCTGCAAATCCATGGCGGTGCTGGTCACAATTTCCTGCGGCAGAGAGGCCGGAGCCGGCCGGCCCAACACCAACAGAAGGGGATGATGGCGCTTCACCATTTCCTGCACCGCATCGGGCAGAAAATCATCGGAGATAGCTACCTCCGTAGGCACCGGCTGCTTGGCGGCCAACTGCTGGAGTTTGTGGGTGGTTTGCTGCTCCGCCTTCCGAGTATGACGGTTGCGGTACTCATCTGGCGAAAGCGGCTCATCCTGACGCAGGTGAAGAAGCACCAAATGCGCCTCCAGAGGCATTGCTAGCCCCGCCGCATACGTGAGTGCCCGATTTGAGAGGTCAAAAAAATCGGTTAAAACAACGAGTGAAGTATTCATGACGGGCAGATAGTAAGAAGGATTAGCACAGCGAATCTGGGGGGCATTTTGTCAACGCTACGTAGCGCTAGCGATTAGGCCGAAGTTTTATGACTGCCGCGCAGGTAAGAGCTCGTCAGGGCCAGGACTGTAAGGAGAAAAATGGGCAGGATGAGAATGAAAGCGTTCATGATGGTAGCGAAAGTGGGGCGCAGTAAGCTGGCCCCGGGTGGGAAAAACTATACTATAAACTTCCACTTTTAGAAAGCATAAAGCCATGATGTAGATTAACTTAATGGCTGATTTATATCATGTTTGCCTTTCTCCCGCACACTCGTACAATGAAGCTGAGGAAGGGAGCACAACGCCGTGTTAGACACCGCCAACTTTAACTTCTCACCCATGTCATCCCACACCACTTCTGCCAAGTCTGCTGGGCGGGCCGAGCGACGCTTTTTGGCTGGCCCCCGGAGCCGCCGCAGCGAGCTGCGCTTTATGTGGACGGTGGTGCGGGAGTTCGTGCGCGGCTTTCGGGTTCTGCACTTCGTGGGGCCGTGCGTATCCGTGTTTGGCTCAGCCAGAGTAGCCGATGGCTCGCCGTTTTATGCGTTGGCCCGGGAGTTGGGCGCGGGCCTTAGCCAGCAAGGGTTTACGGTGCTTACGGGTGGTGGGCCGGGCATTATGGAAGCAGCTAATAGGGGTGCCCGTGATGTGGGCGGGCCCTCCGTGGGTTGTAACATTGAGCTGCCCGAGGAGCAGCATCATAATCCCTACCTAGATACGTGGCTGAGTTGTCGTTACTTTTTTGTGCGCAAAGTGCTGCTGGTCAAATACTCCTACGCCTTTGTGATCATGCCCGGCGGCCTCGGCACCCTCGATGAGCTGTTTGAAGCCCTGACGCTTATCCAAAACAAGAAGATCCTTGATTTTCCGGTGGTAGTAGTAGGCCGTGACTACTGGCAACCCCTGCTGGAGCTGCTGGCCCAAATGGAGGAGCATGGCATGATAGCGCCCGCCGATATGCGGCTGCTCACCTTCACCGACTCGGTGGAGGAAGCCTTGGCCCACATTGAGCATCACGCCGTCGTGAAATTCAAGCTGTTGCCCAGCCGCGAGCCCCGGCGCTGGTGGTGGTTTGGCGAGTAGCTAGTAGGAATCCATCGAATTATAATCCAGCTCCTGAAGCTGGAATTTGGCGTAGGGCCGCGGCTGTCCATCTACTATCCAGCTCGCTTCCGCCTGCGTAGGCACCCGCACGCCGTGTATGGTTTGATACTCAGCAAAACGCCCCACCCAGGGCAAACGGACGGTGTCGCTCTGATAGCGTTCGGCTTCGCATTGTACTAGCTCATTGCGCTCATTGAAGCGCACCAGGTACGAAATTGCCTGCCGCTGATACGTGAAAGTTAACGTAGCGGAGTACTCATCTTGGGCCGTCCAGCTAACCCGCTCGCTGGGTAGCAGGGCAGTGGGCAGCCAGGCAATTTCGCCCAGCCAGCGCAGCAGTTCTGCCTGATCGTAGCGCGGGCCGCGGCCGTACACTATAGGTACTAACCCAAACAAACGGACCAGAAGCTGGCCGCGACCGGCCACATATTCATCGCGGGCGGAAAACAGAGAGGTGGTGCCCTGCCAGATGAAGGCCGGCGGATCGGCAATAATGTATTCTTGCCCGGAAATTGCCCCCCAGTCACCATCCAAAGAGGTTTTGAACTGGCCAGTATGCCTCAGCCGGACGGAGCGAAGGTAGGGCTGGCCTTCGTGCAGCACGTGGCGGAAGTAGCGCTGCACCGGCGCCGGCAAATCAGCCAGCTGGGTTTCGCGGTAGATGCTGCTGGTAACGTCGGTGGAAGTGCGCAGAAGACGCCGCGCATCCTGGCGTAATTGGCGACCTACCAGGGCCCGCCCAACGCCAAACCCAGCAGCAGCGGCTACCAGAACTCCTGAGGCCAGCAACCACGGCTTTTTATCGTTCATGCTCATAACTGATCGTATTTATAAGAATGGGCTTATTTGGAAAGAGTTACTGAAAATTAGCCAAGAATATGTTCGTAAAATTATATATATTACTCTCTCAGGTACATGACGACTATGGTGGTCATCGCATGATAAAAATCAAGAGCCCAGGCAAATGCGGCGCATAGCGATGCTGCCGGCCTGCCGATTTCTTGCCAGTAGCTTTACCCTCTAGCCGCTCCTGCTCATGGTTCCTTCCCTGCTCATTCTGACCGACTTCTTTCAGGCAGCCAACCGGGCGCTGGACTACGCCACCAATCTGGCCGATCCGCTTGGGGCCCGGCTGGTGCTGCTGCACGTGCGCCGCAACTCGGTGCTGGACCCGGAAATGATGAGAGGAGAGTTGTCGAATCTTAGTCGGGAGGCTATTTCACTGGCTATGAGTAGTGTAGCGCGTCAGCTAGCCGTTCCGGTAGTGGCGGAGGTAGGCTATGGGCGCGTGGCTGCTGCCGTGGCGGATGCCGTAAGTCGGCACCATCCCGAACTAATTGTGCTGGGCCGGCCCGATTACTCCACTACCCCCGCCGAAATGGTGGAAACCACGTCTCTGGATATTCTGCGGGCCGCCCCTTACCCCATGCTGCTGGTGCCCCACACTGTTCTGAGCAGCGCGCCGCCTTCGCGCCTGCTGCTGGCGGTTGATGGTCATGCTTTCGATTTAGGAGAACATGCTGGCGTTGTACACCGGCTGCTGGCCGAACTAAGGGCTTCGCTCACCGTGCTGTACGTAGCCGCCCAATCCGATTACGACAAAAAGCCCCCCACGACCCTGGAATCGGTGGTGCGCACCGGCCTGAAGCTGGAAGCGACGCCGATTGAAATTCGCAGCATCAGTAACCGTAACCCTGAACAAGGCATTTTGCAGGAAGCCAATCCGAAGGAGTTTGACATGATTGTGGTCATCTCTCGGCGGCGCAACTTTCTGGGGCAGCTGTTTCACCGCAGCGTCACGGCTCAGGTGCTGATGCACAGTGAGTTGCCGGTGCTTGTGCTGCCCGCTCTCTGATAAAGTGCTCACTACCCGCAACCCAAAAGCCTGGGCTGGGCAAGAAGTGATGAAGATCATGAATGGCTATGTTATTTCTCATTTTTATCAGGTGCCAGATCTAGCATTTTTGAGCTAGAAACAAGGCTTCGTAGCGTCCTGCCGGTCAGCGAAAAAGCCCCCCAGACGTGCTGCATGATCTCTGGATACCTATCTGATTTAGAATGATATGGCTAATAAATTCGTGAGGGAAGCCAGTTTTGCCTGCCGGAAGCTCAGCGAGGTTTTACCCATTTAGTACTCTATCACTATGGCACAGGAAGCATACACGCGGTTCTTTCGAGAGCTGACCAACCAAAACGTGGCGCTGGTAGGGGGGAAAAACGCCTCCCTGGGCGAGCTTTTCAACCAGCTGACGCCGAAAGGAATTAATGTGCCCAATGGGTTTGCCACAACGGCCGCCGCCTATTGGCTGTTTCTGGATGAAAATCAACTGCGCCAGCCACTTACCGCACTGCTGGCAAGCCTTGACGAGAAAGAACTGACAAACCTGCCGGCGGTAGGCACCCAGGCGCGGGCGTTGATAACGCAGGCCAAAATGCCCCCCAGCGTGGCGGAGGCCATCCGGCAGGCGTACCGCGAGCTTTCGGCGGGCCACGCTGACGGCGGTATACAGGTAGCCGTGCGCAGCAGTGCCACGGCCGAAGATCTGCCCACGGCCAGCTTTGCCGGGCAGCACGATTCATTTCTGAATGTGCAAGGCGAAGAGGCTGTGTTGCAGGCTTGTCAGAGGTGCTTTGTGTCGCTTTTCAACGACCGGGCAATCAAGTACCGGCTGCAAAATGGCTTTGATCATCTGCGCGTGGCTTTATCGGTGGGCGTGCAGACCATGGTGCGTTCTGATGTGGGCTCGGCCGGCGTGGCTTTCACCATCGAGCCGGAAACCGGCCACGCCAACCTTATCTACCTCACCGGCAGCTGGGGCCTGGGCGAAAACGTGGTGCAGGGGGCCGTGAATCCTGACGAGTTTTACCTGTTCAAACCTTCTTTGCGAAGCGGATATCGGGCCCTGGTAACCCGCAAGCTTGGCGACAAAGCCAAGACCATGCGCTACGCCCAAACCGGCATTGAAAACTCTGACACCCCGCCCGAGAAGCGCGCTGTTTTCGTGCTGTCCGATGCCGAGGCGCAAGAACTCGGGCGCTGGTGTCTGCTCATCGAAGACCACTATGGCATGCCTATGGATATTGAGTGGGCAAAAGATGGCCTGACCAATATGCTCTACATCGTGCAGGCCCGGCCCGAAACCATTCATCATGGTAGTAAAGCGTTGCGCTTGCATGAGTACCACCTGACCCAGAAAGGGCCAGTGCTGGCGACGGGCAAGGCTGTCGGCAACCAGATTGCCACGGGCGTGGCGCGCATTATCGCCTCGCCGGCCGACGGACATCGCCTGCAGCCGGGCGAAATCCTAATTACCGACATTACCAGCCCCGACTGGAACGCTGTGCTTCGCAAGGCGGCGGTCATTGTCACGAATAAAGGCGGGCGCACCAGTCACGCCGCTATTGTGGCGCGGGAGTTGGGTTTGTCGGCTGTGGTAGGCACGCTGAATGCCACGGAAAAAGTGCAGGATGGGCAGCTCATCACGGTTTCCTGCGCCGAGGGTGATGAAGGCCAGGTGTTTGCCGGCCAGCTAACTTGGCAGGAAACCGACATCGACCTGGAGCAGGTGGAAATTCCCCACACTAAGCCCCTACTTATTCTGGCTGATCCGGACCGTGCCCTGCAACTTGCCCGCTATCCCAGCCAGGGCGTGGGGCTGATGCGGATGGAGTTTGTGATTAATAGCGCTATCCGCATTCACCCCATGGCGCTGGTCGATTTTGATAAGCTGCAAGACGCGCCGGCCCGTCAGGAAATTGAGCAGCTCACCGCTCATTATGCCAGCAAGCCGGAGTACTTCGTGGATAAGCTGGCCCAGGCCATCGGGTTTGTGGCGGCCGCTTTCTACCCGCGCCAGGTGATTGTGCGCCTCAGCGACTTCAAGACCAACGAGTACGCCAACCTGCTTGGCGGCCGTCAGTTTGAGCCGGAAGAAGAAAACCCCATGCTGGGTTTCCGGGGCGCCTCGCGCTACTACAGCGCGCAGTACCGCGAAGGGTTCCGGCTGGAGTGCGAAGCGCTGCGGCGCGTGCGCCTCGATTGGGGTCTGACCAACGTGAAGGTGATGGTGCCTTTCTGCCGCACCGTGGCCGAAGGCAGGCAGGTAGTGGCGCTGATGGAGAAGTTCGGTCTGAAGCGGGGCGAGCAGGGGCTGGAGGTGTACGTGATGGCTGAAATTCCCAGCAATGTTATTCTGGCTGAAGATTTTGCCGCTGTCTTTGATGGGTTCTCCATCGGCTCCAACGACCTCACCCAGCTTACCTTGGGCATCGACCGCGACTCGGCCATCGTGAGCCATCTGTTCGACGAAAACAACGAGGCCGTAACCCGCATGCTCGCTCTGGTTATTCGTGCGGCCAAAGCCTGCGGCCGCCCCATCGGGCTGTGCGGGCAGGCCCCCAGCGACTACCCCGCGTTTGCCCAGTTCCTCGTGGAGCAAGGCATTGACAGCATCTCCTTTACCCCCGATGCCCTGCTGAAGGGAATGAGCAATATGGTGCAGGCCGAGCAAGCCCTGCGCCACCCCGTACCGGAAGTAGGGGCGTAGGTGCCGGCTTAATGGGTCTGGGGGGCTTTTTTCAGCGCCGAAAGCAAAGAAGCGAGTCGAAGGTTCTGGCGCAAGTGCCGGAACCTTCGACTCGCTTCTTTGCCCTGAATATAGCCTTAAGCCGTGGTGGGCAGCACCAGCACCGGCACCGGACTACGACGCAGAATATCGGCCGTGACGCTATGGTGAAAAAGCCCCCCAAGGAAGGTGTGCGGCCGCGCCAACATCACGATAAGCTGGGCCTGCAACTCAGCGGCCGCGTGCAGAATACCGTCAGCGGGCGCTTCTTCGCACACTTCGTACAGGCTGTTATCGGTTAGATGGCCAAACATCCCCGTGCGCGACGCGGAGGCCAGACCCACATCGGCGCGCGAAGGGCCTGCCTCTTCAGCTACGTGTACGACAGTGGTAGTGGGTTTCAGAGACGCCATTAGCTCCGTGAGGGCTAGCGAAGGCGCACTCAGCCAGAACGCTTTATCATCGGTGGCAACCAACACGCGCTGGGGTAGGTCGGTATCCTTCCACACTTCGGGCACTACCAGCAGCGGATGTTGGGCCTGCTGCAAAAAGGGCAGCGCCCAATTGCCCATCATCCGGTCCAGCAGATTGAAGGGCTCCTCCCGCCCGAACGCCAGCAGCACGGGCTTGTGGCGTTTTACCACATCGGCTAAGGCGGGGCTTAGCATATCCAACACTATTTCGGCCTCGGCTGGAACAGGTAGCTCCTGTGCTCGTTGTACCATGTACGCCATCGTCTCCTTGCGGCTGGTCACCGTAATGGGCGAGGCCATGGCGGCAGCCTCCGGCGCCAGCATCGGGTCGAGGTACACGTGGAGCAGTACCATCCGTCCATGGATGAGTTGGGCTAGGCGGGTGGTATACGTCAGGGCCACCTCGGCAGCAGCTGACATATCGGTTAAGACAACGAAGGTAGGCTGCATATACTATAGATTGCTGGTTGTGACAGGCAGGGCCAGTAAGTGCGCAGACTACTTGCCGTTCGCGCCGCTGCGAACGGGAATCTGGTGCTGGGCGACTTTAGTTTTGTTCTTGGGTACGTGCACGTGCAGCACGCCATTATCGAAGGAAGCCTCGATCTGGCCCGGCTCAGTTGCCTCGGGCAGGCGGAAGGCCCGCTGAAACGAGCCATAGGAGCTTTCCACCACATGATACTGGCGCTCCTTGCGCTCCTTCTCAAACTTGCGCTCCCCGGCAATGGTCAGCACCCCCTGCTCGAAATTGACCTTCACGTCTTCCTGCTTGAGGCCCGGCAGCGCCGCTTCAATATCGTAGCTATTCTCTGTCTCGTAAGTATCGACCTTGGGCGAGAAGGTGCTGAGCTGGCCCCGGGCCGTCACCGTGTCGTCGAAGAAGCGGTCGAGCATGCTGCTGAAGCGGCTGGGCATCATATCCGTAAACGGATCCTGGTACTGCTGAAGGGTTGTCATGGCTGTGAGATTTTAAAAGAGTAAATGGTAAAAAATAGTCCTGAAGACATCGAAAATAAAAGCTGGGTCAACGCCCCTAATTCCACGAATCTCACCCCTGGGGAGCTTTTTCTGGCCTTAAGGCCAGAAAGCCAACGCCAGTCAGACGGGACTTCACGGCGAAGTCAGGTCCGCGATTGATGATGCGTGGCAATACCCAGTAGAGCATAGATTGGGCAATAGCCAGCGATGCCCGTCAGCAACAGCGTGAGCGGAATGAGCAGCCAGGCGAGAAGTACAGGAGTACTGAATCCTTGCCGCACCAAATAGCCGGTGAGGAAGGTGGCCAGGAGAATGCGAATCACCCGGTCGTAAGAACTCAAATTCCGACGCATGATTGATAAGCAGTTAAGTGAAAATAGGAGTGACAGCGAGGGCCAGCTTTTCCCGGTTTACTTCTCCAACTGGCCTAAGGGAAGCAACTGGGCAGGTGACCCGGCCATCAGAAGGCTTTCTGAATAACGTCGGGCTCCCACCTCATCTGGTGACGGCTTTAAAAAGCCGCGCGATAGTGTTTTACTAAAATGTAGGTCATAGAGTATGCGTAAAAATCATCATTATTAGGTAACCCTAATATGATGGTAATCAAGATGCTAAATGACTTTTATCAAGTCCCTCAGGTATACCAGACGCTGACTTCACAACCCTCTGCGTTGGCCCGGTGCGTATCGCTTTTCCTGTATCCCGATCGGGTCGATGAAGGATCTTTCCAACGTTAAAGAGGACGAATACTGAACAGCCAGCCAGCTATTGGTACCCGAACCTTCGTAGAGCTTGTCTATACTTCTTTTCACGTTCTATTCTACCATTCCAATCTCACAACCAGTACGCTATGTCGCTTATTAACAGCCTACTAAACACAGTCCTGAGTCAGGCCGGCCAGGAAGTATCACGTAAAGAATTCCTGACTATGGCCGGGCGGGGTCTGGCCGTAGGAGTGGCCGCCAGCACCTTTGCCAGCTGCCAAGATAAGTCGGGCGGGGAAGCGGCAAAGGCGGCTACACCTACCACTGGCACACCTGCTTCGGAGGTAACCGCTTCCACCGTGTATACTGGCCCCGGTGGGCAGCAAGTGCCCTCATCGGAAGCCGTGTCGCCGCCCGCGAAAGTGCCTGCGGGCGTAGATAAACCCATTGAGCTGGAAGCTTGGAAGTCAGACGTAGACCCCAAATCGGGCCCCACGCCCACGCCTTTGCCCCCGGAGCAGCGGGTGGGCTATGCGCTGGTCGGGTTGGGCCACTTGACCCTGGAAGAACTGCTGCCCGCTTTCGGCGAGTGCAAAAAATCCAGGCCGGTAGCCTTAGTCAGCGGCTCGCCGGAAAAGCTCAAGAAAGTGGCTAAGCAATACGGGATCAAGCCCGAAAGCTGCTACAGCTACGAAGATTACGACAAGCTCAAAGACAATGCGGAGGTGCAGGTTATTTACATCGTGCTACCCAACTCCATGCACGCCGAGTATACCATTCGCGGGGCGCAGGCGGGCAAGCATATCCTCTGCGAAAAGCCCATGGCTAACTCCGCCGCCGAGTGCGAAGCCATGATTGCGGCCTGCAAAAAAGCCAACCGCAAGCTGATGATAGCCTACCGGATACAGTACGAGCCCTACAACCGCCTGGTGCGCAGCATGGTGCGGGAAAACAAGTGGGGCAAGACCAAATACATTCAGGCTCAAAACAGCCAAAGCTCCGCCAACCCCGACCACTGGCGCCACAAGAAAGCCCTGGCCGGCGGCGGCGCCCTCCCCGATATCGGTCTGTACTGCCTGAACACCTCACGCTTCCTGCTAGGCAGCGAGCCGACGGAAGTTTTTGCTTACTCCTACAGCACGCCCGGTAATCCGCTGTTCAAGGAAGTCGAGGAAGCCATGTCGTGGCAGATGCGCTTTCCGGGGGGCATTTTGGTCGACAGCATCACGCACTACAACACCCACGACTCACGCTTCTACCGCGTGAATGGTGAGAAAGGCTGGATGCACCTGAACAACGCCTATGCTTACACCGGTCAGCAGCTGCAAACCTCGCACGCCGAAGGGCCGGCCAAAATGCAGAACCAGATTACCATCAGCCCAGCGAATCAGTTTGCAGCCGAAATGGACCACTTTTCCGCCTGCGTGCTGGAAGACAAGCAGCCCCACACGCCCGGCGAAGAAGGCTTGCAGGATCAGCGCATTATGGAAGCCATCTACCAGTCGGCCCGCGAAGGCCGGCCGGTAAAATTGCCTCCCGTGTCGGGTACGGACGTGTTTCGCGGGCCGGAGCCGAAGGAGAATGCCTGAGCCGTTATATGAATAGAGAATAAAGGTTTCATCCGCCGTGTTGGTTTCTGAGTCAACAAAATTGAATCAATACAAAAAGCCCTTGCTGACGAGCAAGGGCTTTTTGTTAAAATGTACGAAGTGAAAACAGGTCGCCTTAGAAACCTAAACCTAAAGCGAATCCACTAGGTAATTCGTTACTCTGATCGAGACCGGGAATATTAAGCGTCCGAGCGAACGTGCGCTCCCCGGTTGAAAGGTTCAGTGTGTTAAGCTGAAGCACGTTATTAACGACGTTAACAAGAATATAGGCGGTGTTGCTGGTGCCTCCAATATCCATGTGGCGCACGTCAGCGGTTACATTACCAATCTCCTTTAGATTACCAGGAACAATGGGAGTAACTTGATATAGTTTACTAACAAGATTAATCGAGACATCAGTACCATAAAGGTTACTTGTTGTCGCACCAACAAAGTTATTATCGTGGGCAAGTGTTTTCACACCGGGTCGATTGATTCCCACAGGAATACCAATGGGGGAATCCTCCGTGGTGAAGCCAGTAGTTGGGTCCACGCGCAAGTTCTGGCCAGAGACGCCCACTACCCGAATCATATCTGTAACAGGATCAAAGTCGAAGCTCCCAGTGAATATCACACGTATATTCATTACAGCCACAAATGTAGCTGTGCCAGTGCCAAGGTCAATGGTATACAAATTACTACTGCCTAGAGAACCCTTGTTTATAATTGTGTATAGCTGACCTGTAGCCGGCCTAAAGTCTAGGCCAATGGCGCTTCCGCCTCCGATACCAGTAACGTTCTTTGTCGAGACACTGTTTGAGTCTGTTGGATCAATAATAGACAATGTTGTAAAGTCTCCTGCTACATTAGTGGCAATGTAAGCGACAGGTCTTGTAGGAATAGCTAAACCAGTGTAGTTTAAACTTGTGCTGTAGCTAGCCAATGTGCGAGCGGCACCCGTAGTCAGGTCCACGGTAAAAAGTGTGGGGCTGCCATTAACCGAATACAAACCTAAGGCGGTACCAGTTTTGGCATCAATATCGAAGCCGCCATCGCCGCTTACGGGCAGGTTCAGACTGCCCACGGATACGAGCGTACCGTTGTTAGGCGGATTGACGAGGTAAAGCTGCTGATTCTGCGTGTTGATGGCATAAAGTGAAGTCGCGGCAGCGCCGGCTACATTGTTGGTATAAGCCACGCCCGCCACAGTAGCTCCTGTTGCTCCATTGATACTGCCATCAGTAGCGGCTACCGTTGCAGTTTCGGGATGGAGGCGTAGGTTCTGGCCCGTACTCGTCACTAGCCGAATCCGGTCGACGGTTGGGTTGAAGTCAAAACTCACCACATTGCCCCCCAACGCCGGCGTAAACGCTCCCGAACCAATAGCATGTGCTCTGCCCGTGTTTTGATTAATTACATAAATACGGCTGCCGCTGCTGACCCCATAGAGTTGCCCAGTGCCTGGGCGGAAGTCCATAGCCAGGATTCGTTCGCCACTTTGTAAGCCGGTTATAGAAACCGAGGCCGTACGAGTTGCCGGATCCTTCGTGGAGTAAGCATCCAACTTGGTACCGCCCGACAAAGCATAGAATGGGATATCTAATCCTAGGGGCGGAAAGGTGGGGGTAGTAGGCGGCGGAGTGGGGTTGGGTTTAGGGAAATACTGCTCCAGAATGTCTTCGCAGCTGCTCAGCGACGACAATAACAGCACCGCCACACCCCATTTGGCGAGGGATAATGGTTTTAGCATACAGTTGAGATTATAAAATGAAAGAAAGAATAAATTGAATGATTCTCTTTAATCACTACGGTGCACTACGATTATAAGATGCTGGGTTATCAGAATAAAATCTAAGTTTTCAGTCTGTTCGCGATAGTGGCTTTTCTCTCCTCTCAAGCCAGCATGTCAAATGTGTAAGAATGCTGCAAGGGCCAGTAGATATCATTGCGAATAGCTCGCAAGTATTTACTCTTCTGCTGAGCAGCTTGAGCCCCTGAGCAAGAAAAAGCCCCCTGCACTTAAGCGGGGGGCTTTTTCTTGTTGTAAGGAAAGTAATTACAGGCCTAACCCGAGCGTAAACCCTGTGATGAATGGCGCGAAGACGAACCCTGGCGTGGGCGACGGCCTAATAGGTGGAAAGCCGAAGTCGCCCAATTCTGTGGCCGCGCCGGTTGTTAAATTGATCGAGTATAAACGCCCGTTATTCGGGCCGCTCATAGCCGCGTAAGCCTTCTTGCTAGTGGCGCCAATATCGAAACTGCCACCGGAGAGGAAGTTGATGTTCAAGGGACCAACTTCTGTGATCGTCCCGGCATTGGGTGGGTTCATTAAGTAAAGCTTACCCTCCGTGAAATCTAGCGCGTACAAGTTAGTGGAGGTAGCGCCAGCCACGTTATTATCGTAGGCTAAGCCTACCACTCTATTGGCGTTGCCTCCATTAATACGCCCATCTTCAATTGCTACGCCATCGGCCGGATTCACCCGTAGGTTCTGACCTGAGTTGGTCACAATCCGAATCCGATCCACGACGGGGTTAAAATCGAATCCCAAGGTAAGCGACCCACTGAGGGGAATGCTGACTGCTGCGACAAGCGTAGCAGCTCCGGTGGCGGGGTTAATAGTATACAGGCGTCCATCGGTTGCACTGGTCGTGGCAACCAGAGCATAGAGTTGACCGGTGGCGGGGCGTATGTCGAGCCCAAAGATGCGGTCGGTTACAGCGCTCAAGCCCGTAATCGGCATTTCCTGGATTTTCGCCAGTGTAATAGGATTGAAAATAATTAACCCATTCTTCCACGCACCATCTCCGGATCCTGGTGCGACAGATTCAGCATAGGTAGTGTATGCCACCGTCTGGGTAGGACTAGTAGGTAGGGTAGGTGTGGGCTTGGGGAAATACTGCTCTATGATGTCTTCGCAACTACTCAACGAGGACAATAAGAGAACAGCCACGCCCCATTTGGCGAGGGAAGAGGATTTTAGCATAGAAATGAGAAGATAGGATGGAAAGAAGAATGAATATGATTCATGTAATTTACCTTACGTAACTCGACAATTCGTAGCTACTTATAGATCTATGATTATTCATATACTAAGGGTGTAAGAGAACGTACAATAGACAAAAAGCCCCCCAGATATGTCTGGAGAGCTTTTATTTACTTATAATGTCGGGCAAACTTAGATACCGCCGAGGGTGATGCCGAAGCTGAGGGTCTGGGCCTGGGGGCCGCGGCCGTCTTTGAATAGCTCATTGAGATTGTACTTGACGAATAAGTCCAAGCCGCCGATTCCGACTAAGCCTTGTAGGCCATAATTGAAATCTTCGAGGTTGAAGCTACCGCGGTCCTTGTCTTTGCGGTCGCGGTCGTTGTTGTCATACTTGATCTTGGTGCGACTGCCCAAGCGATAGCCCGCGAAGCCACCAGCACCCAACCGGAATCCATCGTCGTTGCCTTTCTTGTTTTTAGTGTTGAGCACCAGCATAAGCGGCAGATTGATAGTGGTGGTAGCGAGCTTGCTTTTATCTAAATCAAGGTTGGGCTCGTTCTGAATTACCGTCGTACCGGTGGACGTCGTGAAGAGGCGGGCGTTGTTATCAAACATATAATTGTTGAAGGACAGCTCTGGGCCAGTGAGCAAGCGCACGGGGCTGCCTTGAGGACCAAGGCGATACAAATAGTGCCAGTTGAGGCTGATGTAGCGGGAACCGAAGGGGCGCAAATCGAAGTCTTCGGCCGTGGTGGCGTTCCGATTAACCAAGGCATTCAGGCCGATGTCGATGCCGAAGTCGCTGTGGCCGGGGCGGGCAGCGCGCTCTTGGCGTTTGGCTTCTTTTTGGGCGTTGCGGGTGGAGTCGTCGATGGCGGAAGTACCTACTTTGATGGAAACGTGGTCATCGTCGCCATTCTCTACAACCGATACCCCAAAGGCGCGGCCCAGCACTACATCTACCCGCTCGGTGTCGCTCTTTTTGCCTTCGTCGGTACGCACCGTCACCCGGATTTGCTCGGGCACCTGCTTGCCGGGCTGGTCTTTGGCGGGATAAAACTCCATCGTTACCGTCTCCGTCTTGGAGGTTTTGCCGGCGGCTTCGGCCTGGGTGATGTAGGTGTCCAGCAAGATCATGAGCGAGTCGAGCTTGTAGTTGCGGAGCTCGCGCAGCTGGGCTTTATTCTTGACAAACAGCGTCATGGTGGCCTGGTTGGGCAATTTTACCACAATGGTGTCGTCGGGAGCAGGGGCGGAGGCTTGAGTGCGGCAAGGCGCGGCCAGGGCTAGCAGCACTACTGCCAGCAGGGTGTAGAAGCGGTTCATAATGTAGGAGAAATTAAAGTTGGATGACGAGGGCGTGGTTGGCGCCCGGAGGCCGAACCGTTACGGTTACGTCCTCGGGTAAGCGGGGTAAAGTCACTGGTTCGCCGCGCAGGGCATTGCTCACTTGGCGCATCACCTGCCCACCTAAGCGACCCCGGCGAGGTGCCTGCTGAGTAGCTGCCAGCGCTGCCGTCGCCGAAGAGTGACGTACTTCCACTTCTATTGGTCCCGTGGGTACAGATGGGGCAATAGCGGAGGCAGTAGCTACAGTTGGGAGCTGCTGGGGGGCATTTGGCTGCGTTTCCTCCGTCACGGGGCGCTCCGGTTGCGCTTTGGTGGGAGTGAGAGTAGCTACCATGGTGTTCTGCGCAGGCTTGGCAATGAGTGTTTTGGGTGATGATGAACGGGGTACTGCTGTAGCGCGAGCCAGTTGGCGAGTAGCAGCTGGCTTGGAGCGAAGCGGCTGGGCTGGTTGCGCATCCAACTCAGGCTGCTTCGTAGGAGCCGTTGCTACGGCGGCTTCTGATAGGGTAGATGGCTGGGCGGCGGGAAGGGTTGCCTGAGAAGATGAATTTTTCGAAGAAACCGCTTCTGGCGTTTTAGTAGCCGGCTGCGTAGCAACTTTGGCTACCGTACCCACGGCTGGGTCCAAATTTGCCCCCCGCCATAGCCACGCGCCACCAGCTAGCATAAGCAGCGTAATCACAGCGGCAGAAGCGTAGAGCCACATAATGGGGCGCTTGCGGGCGGGCTGCAACTCGGCTTCGAGCTGAGCCCAGAGGTAGTCGGGCGGCGGGGGCGCGTGGCGCTCCAGCTTTTCCCGAAACAGCTTATCAATATCTTCCGGTTGCATAATATTCTTTGGGTGAGGTGGTGGCAGCGGGGGCAGTGCCGGCACCGCCTAAGCGGCGCTGGAGCATTGCCCGAGCCTTACTCAGCTGCGATTTACTGGTGCCCTCCGTAATGCCCAGCAGCTCGGCAATTTCGGGGTGAGTGTAGCCCTCTACGGCGTAGAGGTTAAATACGGTACGATAACCGGCGGGCAACTGGGTAAGCATGTGCATTAAATCAGCCGCGTTCAGATCACTTTCCGCATCGGCCGCCGTGATGGCTACGTGTACGGGGTAATCGTCGATGGCGAGGTGGAGCGGTTCTTTGCGGCGGAGTTGGCCCAGGGCCTCATTCACCATAATCTTCCGAATCCAACCTTCAAAACTCCCCTCGTGGCGGTATTGATCCAAAGCTTTAAACACTTTAACAAAACCCATAAGCATCACTTCTTCAGCATCTTCGCGGTGGCGCAGGTAGCGCGAACACACCGAGAGCATCAGGCCCGCAAACCGCTCGTAGAGCTGTTTTTGAGCACGGCTGTTACCTTGTCGGCAAGCAGCTATGAGGTCGGCGTCAGTCACAAGAAATACGAAGTAGAAAAGAACAATAAGCTGGGTCTTTGGAGGGGTAGATGCAACCTTTGAGGAAGCGGTTGCCTCTGGGGGGCTTTTTTTGTTAAAAAAAGTTAGGTTGAATTCGTATCAAAGCTATTTTTCACAAAAAAAGCCCCCCAGAAATATTCCTGGGGGGCTTTTTTTAGTTCATCAATGTACTAGTAATTCCCGACTGACAGCATCACTAAGGTGCAGGCTTCTTCGGTTTGAATACCGCGCTCATGGGCCATGCGCTCCAGCTCCGGGTTTTCGGTGCCGGGATTGAAAATGATGCGCTTGGGCTTCAAATCCAAAATGTAATCGTACCAGGTATGCTGATTTTGCGGCCCGACGTACAGCGTTACCGTATCTATTTCGGAGTCGGTGGGGCGGTCGGTGTGGATGTCGATGCCGGCAATCTGGCCTTTGCGCAAGCCTACGGGCACTACATCATGGCCGTGGCGCTTCAGGGAGTGAACAGCTTTATAGGCGTAGCGGGCAGGGTTATCGCTGGCGCCGAGTACGAGAGTCTTTTTCATATAGTGGGAACCGCGTAGCGCGGCCGTTTAATGAGATAGGTAGAACTAAACAGCGGAGCTGTTATTCTGATTTATACGGTAAAAGCTGAGCTGGGGGGCATTTTTAAGCTAACACCGCCAGCACAGCCTCCGCGCACCGCTCCCCATCCATAGCCGCCGACACGATGCCACCCGCAAAGCCCGCACCTTCACCACAGGGAAACAGGCCCGTAATTTCCGGGTGCTGCAAGGTAGCTGGGTCGCGGGGGATGCGAACAGGAGCGGAGGTGCGGCTTTCCACACCCACGATCTGGGCTGCGTTGGTAGCGTAGCCGGGAATCTTCTGCCCAAACGCCTTAAAGCCCTGACGCAAACGGTCGGTAAGACCAATACCAAGCACTTGGCTCATCGGCACCGATACCAAACCCGGTTGGTAAGAAGTTTCCAGCAATTCGGGTGAAAGCTTGTCTTTCAGAAAATCGCCCAAGCGCTGGGCTGGGGCAGCCTGCGAATTGCCCCCCAGTGCACAAGCGCGCTGCTCAATTTCCTGCTGCAAGCGCAAACCAGCCAGCGCACCGTGCCGCTTCAGATCCATTTCTTCCAGCTCCACGGCTACCACAATACCCGAATTGGCAAAGCGCGAGTCGCGGCGGCTCGGCGACATGCCGTTCACGACCACCTCGCCGGGAGCCGTAGCAGCAGGCACAATAAAGCCCCCCGGACACATACAAAACGAAAACACACCCCGCTGCTGTCCGCGCCACTGGGTTTGGTGCACCAATGAATACGACGCTGCCGGCAGCGGCCCACGGTCCTGCCGGCGGTACTGAGCCTGGTCGATGAGGGCCTGCGGATGTTCCACCCGCACGCCCAGCGCGAAAGGCTTAGCCTCCACGCGCACACCGCGGCGGTGCAAAAGCTCGTAAATATCGCGGGCCGAGTGGCCGGTGGCTAGAATAACCGCGTCGGCCTCCACTGCTTCACCCGTGGCCGTAATAACCCCGCGTAGGTGGTTTTTCTCTAAGATTAAATCGTCCACCCGCGTTTCGAAGCGTACTTCGCCGCCAGCTTGGATAACGGAGTCGCGCAAGGCGGCTACTACCTGGGGCAGCTTGTTGGTGCCGATGTGGGGGTGAGCGTCTACCAGAATATCCGGGGTGGCGCCATGCTGCACCAGCAGCCGGAGGATACGGCCTACGTCGCCGCGCTTGGTGGCGCGGGTGTAGAGCTTGCCATCCGAGTAAGTACCCGCGCCGCCCTCGCCGAAGCAGTAGTTGGAGTCGGGATTCACAACGTGGTCCTTGTTCAACGCGGCCAAATCGCGGCGGCGGGTGCGCACATCCTTGCCGCGCTCCAGCACGATGGGCTTGATTCCCAGCTCAATGGCTCGCAAAGCGGCAAATAAGCCGGCCGGACCAGCCCCGACAATAATAACCGAGCGGCGGGCCTGACTTACATCAGAATACGTAAACCAGGGGCCAAAAATGTCGGCGGGTGGTGGCTGAAACCACACATCGGCCCGCAGGCGCACGAGGGGCTGGCGGCCGCGCGCATCAATAGAGCGCTTGCGCAGATGCACAAAATCGGCTTCGCCAGGCTGGGCGCCTACTGCATTAAGCAGGGCGCGGTAGCGGGCAAATTCGTCGTAGGCTACTTCGGGCGGAAGCAGCACTTCTATCTCTTTTTTGTCGAACATAAGGGCGAAAGGGAGTTAACCTTTAAACCAATTAGTGATGTGTGCCTGACAGCGAAGCGCCCAAATGCGTTCAATGTTAGGTGCGGAGCGAACGGTTTAGGCTCCACTAGATGAGGCAAAGGTAAAGTGGTGAAAGGAAGTTGTGGTTAACGAACTGCCCAACGTTATTTTTTTATAAGTGGAAGTAATTGATAAGGATTGGATACCAATAGTTCAGGCCGCGCACAGCATGAACCATTGGTGTTTTTGATCTGCGCTTAAACAGTGCACTTTCACAGATAGTGACAGGAGGTGAATCAAACACTACTTCCGTTTGGCGCGCTCATATTGCACTGGCCAAGACAAATCCACGTCAAGTTTCTGAGCCGCGTGCAGTGGGAAATAAGGGTCGCGCAGAAACTCGCGGGCCAGCAGCACCAGATCGGCTTGGCCGCTGGCCAGAATTTCCTCTGCCTGCTCGGCCGTGGTAATAATGCCCACAGAACCCGTAGGCATGCCGGTTTCCTGACGAATGCGCCCAGCAAACTCTACCTGGTAGCCAGGTCCGGCCGGAATCTTGGCATCTGGCACGTTGCCCCCAGTTGAGGCATCAATTAGGTCCACGCCGTAATTTTTCAGCTCGCGGGCCAGCGCCACGGAATCATCGATAGTCCAGCCGCCCTCGACCCAATCGGTAGCCGAAATGCGAACAAAAAGTGGGTACTCTGCGGGCCAGGTTTCGCGGACGGCCGCCGTTACTTCCAGGAGCAGCCTGATACGATTCTCAAAAGAGTCGCCGTAATTATCGGTGCGCTGGTTGCTCAGGGGCGAGAAAAATTCGTGCAGCAAATAGCCGTGGGCCCCGTGAATTTCGATAACCTTAAAACCAGCAGTAAGCGCCCGCCGGGTAGCAGCCCGAAAGTCGTCTATCACTTTCTGCAAACCAGCCTCATCCAGGGCGAGCGGCGTGGGGTCGGTGGGGCGGAAGGGGAGAGCGCTGGGCGCCACCGTCTGCCAGCCGCCTTCGGTAGCTGGAACCGGCTGGTTGCCCTTCCAGGGGCTGCTGATGCTGGCTTTGCGGCCGGCATGAGCCAGTTGCACACCCGGTACGGCGCCATGCGCGGTGATAAACGATGTGATGCGCTGCAAGCCAGCAATGTGCTCGTCTTTCCAAAGGCCCAGATCATCAGGCGTAATGCGGCCCTCGGGCGATACGGCTGTGGCTTCAAATATGATCAGGCCAGCGCCACCCACGGCCCGGCTGCCGAGGTGGACCAGGTGCCAGTCGTTTGCAAACCCATCCTCAGAGGAGTACTGACACATGGGCGACACCGCAATGCGGTTTTTCAACTCAACTTCCCGCAAACGGAGCGGGCTAAAAAGGGTAGCAGCCATAGAATATTGTCAAATGAATTTGTAAGAAATGCCCCCCAGAACGTCATGCCGAGGCGGAGCCAAAGCATCTCGCGTGCTGATGTGGGAGTACTATTCAGCATAATAGAACGTCATGCTGAGCGGAGTCAAAGTATCCCTACCGCTTCGTTGAGTTTACTAGTCAGTAGAGATGCTTCGACAGGCTCAGCATGACCGCCATTGCATTGCAACGACTGCACGCGAGATGCTTTGGCTCCGCCTCGGCATGACGTTCTAAAACGCCGCGAATAAAAATTGGGGGCTTTTTTACCCCAATATTTCCTCAATCGTGCGTAGCTGCTCCGTGCTGAACTCGGGGCTGTGCAGGCACTGCAACGAGTCCTGGAGCTGGGCGGGGCGGCTGGCGCCGATGAGCACCGATGTTACGCGCGGATCTTTCAGCACCCAGGCCAGGGCCATTTGCGCCAGACTTTGGTTGCGCTGCTGGGCCAGCTGGTGCAGGCGGCGGATCTGGTCGAGGCGCTCGGGCGTGAGCTGGTCTTCCTTGAGTGAGGGGCCTCCCCGCCCGGCCCGCGAATCGGCTGGGATGCCGTGCAGGTATTTGTTTGTCAGCAGTCCCTGGGCCAGGGGCGAAAACGGGATGCAGCCTACGCCTTCTGTTTCCAGCAAATCCAGCAAACCGTCTTCTACCCAGCGCTCAAACATGGAGTATTTGGGCTGATGAATCAGGCAGGGCGTGCCCAATTCGCGCAGGAGCTTGATAGCCTGGGCTGCTTCGGTGGGCTGGTAGTTGGAAATGCCCACGTACAAAGCTTTACCCTGACGCACAATCAGGTCGAGGGCGGCTATGGTTTCTTCCAGGGGCGTGTCGGGGTCGGGGCGGTGGTGGTAAAAAATGTCCACGTAATCCAGCTTCATGCGCTTTAGACTTTGGTCGAGGCTGGAAACAAGATACTTCTTGGAGCCCCAGTCGCCGTAGGGGCCATCCCACATGGTGTAGCCGGCTTTGGTGGAGATGATCAGCTCGTCGCGGTAAGCCCGGAAATCTTCCTTCAGAATGCGGCCAAAGTTGGTTTCGGCCGTACCGGGCGGCGGACCGTAGTTATTAGCCAGATCGAAGTGGGTCACGCCGTGGTCGAAGGCCAGGCGCAGGGTTGCCCGGAAGTTGTCGAGCACATCTACGTCGCCGAAGTTCTGCCACAAGCCCAACGACACGGCCGGCAGCTTGAGCCCGCTGCGGCCGCAGCGTCGGTATTGCATGGTGGACGTGTAGCGGTCCGGTTTAGCGACGTAGGTCATACAGAAAAGTTAAAAATGAGTAAGAATACCAGCTCCAGAGTGGGAAGGTAGCTGGTTTGCGGTTTCGATGGAATACGGCCAATAAGCTCAAAAAAGCCCCCCAGCCTCCCAACGATACGCTTGATTATGCTTTTGGGCTACAGATACCATTCGGGTAAGCAAGAATTTAGGTGTCTTCGACGACAACCTGTTGACGAATAACGCGTCCTTCCGCTTACTCATCCATACCCTAACAATCAGGGCTTCGTTTAAAACAAAGCCTGCTGAGTTGGTTGTGTAGGCACAGTATTCACCCTAACCACTTAAAACCGTATGAAAACCTCCCCTCCCAAATTTCTGCTCCTCTTTGTGTGGGTCATGCTGCTGTTTGCGGGCAGCGCTGTTGCCCAGACTACCACCAAAAAAGCCCCGGAAGACAAAAGCAAGCGTCCCAGTCCGCCCGCTACTGTATCTACTACCGTCGGCGACGCTAAAATCACTATCAACTACAGCCGCCCTTCCATGAAGGGGCGCAAGATTTTTGGGGAGTTGGAGCCCTACGGCAAAGTGTGGCGCACGGGTGCCAACGAAGCCACCACGTTTGAAACCTCCAAAGCTGTCACCATCAATGGTCAGGCGCTGCTCGCCGGCAAATACGCCCTGTTCACCATCCCCACCGAGCAGGAGTGGACCATTATCTTCAACAAAACCGCTGATCAGTGGGGCGCCTTCAAGTACGACGAAAAGCAGGATGCCCTGCGCGTAAAAGTGAAGCCCACTAAGACCGCTCAACCTGTGGAGCAGTTCACCATCAAGGCTGATAAAGCCGGCACTGTAACGATGGCCTGGGAAAATACGCAGGCTGCTTTTAAAGTAGGCAGCGGCGCGAAGGCTCAGTTGTAGTATTTGCTAAAAAACGAATCGGCCGCCGTTCTTGCTCAGGAAGCAAGAACGGCGGCCGATTCGTTTTCTATAATGCGAGATCCTAAGATTCATCTTTATACCCTTTCCTCTCCCAACACTTCCTCCACCCATGCCTTGCCCCATTCTTCTAACTCCTGCTCCGTCCAAAGCTGCGGATAAAAGATGCGGCGCTGGAACTTGGGGGGCAAATATTTCTTCCAGTTGGTGCCGCCCGTAGCGGCAATGGCGGTGGGGTCGCGCTCCAGGTAGCGCACGGCCGATTTGTAGTGCATCAGGGGCCAGTTCACGTTTACGTTGGCGTCGAGCTGGCGCAATGCGCGCACCAGCCGCGGGTGGCGCTGATCTTCGGCGGGCAGGCGCTCCAACACGGTCCACACGTTGCGGGTGCGGTAGTGGGCAGCGTGGTCGTGGAGGGTTTGGGTGTACTTTTCCTCGAACTGAATCAGCGTCAGGGCTTTGGCGCCCGACTCTTCGATGGTGGCACCGGCTTTCCAGTAAATGCAGCCCATCAGCTCGTCGTGGGCGGCGGCTTCGCCCAGCAGGCGGCGTTTCTCCTTATCTACCAAATTATCAAGCGAAGTGGAGGCCAACTCAATCATGCGGTACTGCACGCTTTGGAAGCCGGAGGCCGGCATCAGGGCCATGCGGAACTGCAGAAACTGCTGCTTGTCCATACCGTCCACCATCACGTCGAACGAGTCGATCAGATTTTCGAAGTAGCGGTTGATGCGGTTGATACGCAGCACCAACTCGCCCACGGTGGGCTGCTGCAATTCACCGATCTGCTCGTACTCGCAGAGGCAGAGTTTGAAGTACAACTCTGTGATCTGGTGATACATGATGAAAATACGCTCGTCCGGAATCTGGGTGAGCGGGCGCTGTAAGCTCAGCAGCGTATCGAGCTCGATGTAGTCCCAGTAGTTAACGTAATCCGCATAATAGAGGCCTTCGAGGTAGGAGGCGAGGTCCTGGCCGTCGGCGGCATATTTGGTTTGCAGGCGTCGGAGCTGTTCCAGCACCTGAGGTGTGAATTCGGACTGATTGGGGGGCGTTTCCATGGGAGGGAGAGAGGCGGTAAGCATTGCAAAGAACGAAAAAGCTATTGAAAGCTGGCAGGGCAGGCAACTCTTCGGCTCTTACTGGTATCTATATCCATAAGACCTAAAAAAGCCCCCCGGCCAGCTCCACCGTGCCGGGGCAAACCAACCGTTGTTTTCCCGACCGAAACATCTACTTTTACCGCTATTATGGCCGAGAAAAGCAGCATTTTTGATATGATTGGACCAGTGATGATTGGGCCCAGCAGCTCGCACACGGCCGGAGTAGTGCGCATCGCGGGTGCCGCAATTCGCATTCTGGGGTCGTTGCCCACGCACGCTACCATCACCTTCTACAACTCCTTCGCCCGCACCTACGAAGGTCACGGCTCCGACCGCGCCATCGTGGCCGGCTTGCTGGGTTACGCCACCGACGACAAGCGCATTCGTGATGCCTTCGACCACGCCAAGGAAGCAGGCTTGCAATACACGTTTCAGAGTGTTGGCAATGCCTCAACGATGCACCCCAACACAATAAAGGTGCAGCTGCGCGATGAGCGCACCGGCCACTCCACCGAAGTAATTGGCCAGAGCAGGGGCGGGGGTGTCATTCGCATAGTAGAGGTCGATGGTTTTCCGGCCGACTTCTCTGCCTCTCTGCATACGCTCATCGTGGACGCCGACGACCGGCAGGGCTCCATTGCTTTTATCGCCTCCGTCATTGCTCACGACGACTGCAACATCGCTACCATGTTCGTTTCGCGCAAAGGCCGCAACGATCTGGCCCGCCAGTTCATCGAAATGGACTCGGGCATTAAGCCAATTACCCTCGAATACCTTCGCCAGCTAAGCTGGGTTCATCAGGTTACCTACATTCCCACCGTGGAATAAGCGGTATTTGGGGCTAAAAAAGCCCCCCCGAAAAGCGATAACCATATTTTAACAGATACTAACATCGGTACTTTGTGTTGCATAGTACCTTTTATTATATTGGGGCCCAGATCGCGCGCATATTCACCTTTAGGCGAAGCCTAATGTACTAGTTGGCAAACTCTTACGTCATCAAGACCAAAAACACATGAAACGAACTCGTACTCCGCTCTTCTATCGGGTGGCTGCCGTGGGGGCAAGCACTTGGTTGTTGCTGGCCGTACCAGGGCTGGCTCAAACGACTACACCCGCTCAGCCGCCCGCCGGCACGATGGCAGCATCTGTGCCTAGCGGCCCTTGGACGCTACAACGCGCCGTGGATTACGCCGTGCAGAACAACTTGAATGTGCGCCAAAGCACGCTTTCGTCCCAGCTTTCGGATGCTGATCTGCGCCAGAGCCGGGCAGCCATACTGCCCACCGCCAATGCCAGTGGTACCCAGGTTTGGAACTATGGCACCAGCGTTAACCCACTGACCTTCGAGTTTCAAAATCAGACAACGCGGGCCAATAATTTCTCGGCCAACTCGCAGATCACGGTGTTTTCGGGGTTTCAGATTCGCAATACAATCAAGCGTAATGTACTTAACTATCAAGCCAGCCTAGCCGATATCGAGCAGGCGCGCAATGACTTGTCGCTGGACGTAGCGGCAGCGTTTCTGCAACTGGTGCTCAACCAGGAGCTAGTGCGCACCAACGAGCTGCGCGTAAACACCACCCAGCAGCAGGTAGATCGTACCAAGAAGTTGCTCGCCGCAGGTAGCGTAGCCGAAAGCAACCTGCTCGACTCGCAAGCCCAGCTGGCTTCCGATGAGCTGAACTTGGTGACAGCGCAAAATCAGCGCGATATCTCACGCTTGCAATTGGCTATTTTACTCAACCTGGACCCAAGCGCCGCTGCAACTTTGCAAATCGAAGCCCCCAATCTACCCGATCCCGATGAAGAGGAGCAGCTCACCCTCGATCCGGTAGCTGTGTACCAAACGGCGCAGGGCTTTCTGCCTCAAGTAAAAGCGGCCGACCTGCGCGTGCAAAGCTCTATTCGCGGTGTTGAAGTGGCCCGGGGGGCTTATTACCCGCGTTTGTTCTTTAGCGCCAGCATCTTCTCTGGTTTCTCCTCGGCACGCCAGTCACGCGTACTCACCGGCGACTCTACGGAGGCAGGTCGATTGCCCGTATTCCAGTTTGATCCTCTGACTGGGCAGCCCCAACTCACCAATTTCGCGGTGCTCACACCCCGGCAGCCCAACTTTGATATTCTGGCTTCGTCCTTCAGCAATCAGTTGAAAGACAACTTGGGACGGGCACTTCAGTTTTCACTGCAAATCCCCATTCTTAACGGTTTGCAGGTCCGGACCAACGTGCAGCGCTCCCAGATTGCGGTGAAGCAGGCCGAGCTACGAGCAGCCCAGACGCGCTTGCAGCTACAGCAAACCATTCAGCAGGCCTACGCCGATGCGTTGGCAGCCCAGCGCCGGTTTGCCTCGGCCAGCCGTCAGGTTCAAGCCCTGACCACCGCCTACCGCAATGCTGAAATTCGCTTCAATAACGGCTTACTGAACGGCACGGAGTTCAACATCGCCAAGAACAACCTCAACGGAGCCGAGTCGAGCATGATTCAGGCGAAGTATGAGTTTATATTCCGTCGGAAGGTGTTAGACTTTTATCAAGGCAACCCACTGACTTTATAAGCAAGTTGGAGTTCGCGCTTAGGCTGCAAAGCAATGGGGCAAAAAAAGCCCCCCAGCCGTCGGAAAGCCCTCAGCGCGGGTGAAATAGATGGAAAAAAAGGCCGTGCGAAGCTCCAGCGTAAGACAGCCATAGAAAACCAACTACAGGGTCGCCCTTTCTTTAGTATTAATTGATTTATTTGCCTTCTCTTTCCCTACGCTGGACTTCTTTTCGAACATGAAAAACAACCGCTTACTATACATTCTGCTGGGAGTACTGGTGTTATTAATAGCCGGGTACATGGTGGCCAAGAAGCAGGGATGGATAGGCCAGCCTGCTGGTACCGAAGTCATTACGGCTAAAGCTGGGCTAGCTACTATCGTAGAAAAGGTAAGTGCCTCGGGCAAAGTGCAGCCCGAAACAGAAGTAAAAATCTCGCCCGACGTATCGGGTGAAATCACGGAGCTGTATGTGGCCGAAGGCGACTCAGTGAAAAAAGGCCAGCTCCTGCTACGTATCCGGCCCGATAACTACCAGGCCATGGTAAACATGCAGTCGGCGACCGTAAACACCCAGCGGGCCAATGTTGGCCAGACCCGGGCGCGGCTTCAGCAGCTGATGGCGAATGCCAAGCAAACGGAACTGGCTTATCGTCGGAACGCTTCGCTCTACAAGCAGAAAGTGATTTCTCAGGCCGATTACGAGGCCAGCAAAGCGGCCTACGATGCCAGCCAGGAAGAAATAAACAGCGCCCGCCAGAGCATACGCGGCGCGCAATCTGGGGTCGCCAGTGCGCAGGCATCGCTGGATGAGGCCCGCCGCAACTTGGAGAAAACCACCATTTACGCTCCCGTAAGCGGCACCGTCAGCAAGCTGAACGTGGAGCGCGGTGAGCGGGTGGTAGGCACGTCGCAAATGGCCGGTACCGAAATAATGCGCATCGCCGACCTCAACTCCATGGAGGTTCGGGTAAACGTAAACGAAAACCAAATCATCGACGTGAACCTGGGCGACTCGGTAAATGTGGATGTAGACTCATACGCCAACAAGGACGAGAAATTCCGGGGCATCGTGACCAGCGTGGCCAACACGGCCAAAGACGCGCTGACGGCCGAAGCCGTTACCGAATTTGAGGTACGTATCCGTCTGGTGCCCGAATCCTATCAGCACCTGGTGCGCAATGTTGGTGGCCGTACTATCGTCCCGTTCCGCCCCGGTATGACTGCTTCCGTCGATATTATCACCGACCGCAAAAGCAATGTATTAAGTGTGCCGCTCAACGCCGTAACCACCAAAACGGACAGCTCTGCCATTGCCGGCCCCGAAAAAGAAGATGGTCCGAAGGTGCGTGTAGGCCGTGGTGGTGGGGGCAATGCAGAAGAAACTGCCAAGGCTGCGCCGACCGATGTACAGGAAGTGGTATTCGTAATTCGTGATGGTAAGGCCGTCATGGTGCCCGTAAAAACCGGAATCAGCGACATCACAAATATCGAAATTCTTAGCGGCCTGAAAGCCGGCGATGAAGTAGCCAGCGGCCCCTATGCTACTGTGCATAAGAAGCTGAAAGACGGCGCAGTAGTGGTCGTGAAAGATGCCAAGTCCATCAACAAGGCGGCCCTGAAAGAAGAAGTAGCCGATGCTGATTAAGCAACCTTAAAAGGCTATATTAGTAAGCAAATGAGAGGCTGGGGGGCTTTTTTACCCCAGCCTCTCATTTTTTTTGTCTAAACTCGTCCTTGCGACAAGGTTTGCCGCTGCTGCACCTGTGTTTGGATGCAAGGTCGGTTTAGGTCGTTTAACTAAAGAAGGCGCTACCGCGCTTTCCAACACGTTTGTTTGGTGGAAAAAATAGCCATGATCGGCGGCGGCTCCTGGGCCACTGCTTTAACGAAAATACTTTCTGAGAATGGGGCCCAAGTGGGCTGGTGGCTGCGCTCGAAAGACGATGTACAACACCTGCTGCGCACTCGTCACAACCCGCGTTACTTATCGTCGGTGGCCTTTGATCTAAACCGTGTTTTCCCCTCCACCGATTTGAAGGAAGTAGTGGACGATGCCGATTGGCTGGTGCTAGCGGTGCCCGCCGCCTTCGTGCAGAGTGCCCTCGACAAGCTAGACCGCGACTCCCTTCGCGACAAGCGTGTTATCTCCGCCATTAAGGGCATGATTCCGGGCAAAAACGTGCTGGTGACTGACTATGTGGTCGAGCGTTTTCGGCTTGATGTGGAGCAGTTGGGCGTGGTAGCCGGCCCTTGCCACGCGGAGGAAGTTGCCCTCGAAAAGCAAAGCTACCTTACCATCGGCGGCCCCGATCTGGAGCTGGCTGAAGACTTCTGCCAGCTATTGCGCAACCGCTATGTGAAGGCGCATCCTGCCATCGACCTCGATGGTATAGAGTACTGCGCCGTGATGAAAAACATCATTGCTTTGACCTGCGGTATTGCCCACGGCCTTGGCTACGGCGACAACTTTCAAGCGGTATTGGTAAGTAATGCGGTGCAGGAAATCCGTCGGTTTCTCTACGCCCTCAGCCCCAACCAGCGCGACCTGAGCGCCAGCGCCTACCTCGGCGACCTGCTCGTAACGGCTTACTCCCAATTCTCCCGCAACCGCACGTTCGGCAACATGGTGGGCCGCGGGTACTCAGTGAAGTCGGCGCAGATGGAGATGAACATGGTGGCCGAGGGCTACTATGCCGTCAAGAGTATTTATGAATTGAATAAAAAGCTAAAGGTAAGCATGCCGATTACCAATGCGGCGTATCACATCCTTTACGAGAAAATTTCGCCGGCCGTGGAGCTGGAGATTCTGAAGGAGAAGTTTAAGTAAATCTTACACTCATTGCGTGACATAGTAACCAATAAAAATGGCAACCATTATCACAATTAAGATGATCATCAGATAGGGGGAAGACCGCTCAAACTCTGAATCTAAAGCGAAATTTTTGGGATTATCGGCTTCATAGTAAATAGTAACCTTTTCGCCTTTACGCTGTAGAGGAATAGCAATTCCTGTGTGCCCTTCTACCTCAACGACCTCACCTATTTGGGTTATAAACTGAATGCGTGGGTGTACAGTAGTTGTTCTACCCCAGCGTGTTTTAAAGCCTACAACTGTTCCTAAAGCTTTAAGCCCTTCATTTCTCAGCTTGGTTGCATTACGAATATGCTTAACCATTCTGTAAATAAATAGGGCAAAAACACCACCGATCCAGATAACAAAAAAGAAGTCCATGCGGTAAATCTACCGTGCAGGCTATTAATTTTAACTAGATACAACATGGGAACCTGGGGCTACTACAACTTCGACAACGACGCGGCGGCCGACTTCGCCGAAGACTTCCGCGATAATCATAATGAGGCCAAACTGCTCGAAGCGTTAGTCGCCGTAGCTGAGGAGGAAGATCATATTGACGGTGATGCAGCCAGCGAAGCCTTGGCAGCGGCCGAAATTGTGGCTGCCATTCTAGGCAAGCCCTCCCGCGATTTCCCTGCTGATTTAATCCCGGTAATAAAGAAGCTGGACGCCAGCGAAAGCGCCGACCTACGTGAGATGGCGCAGCAAGCCGTGCAGGCCGTGGCCAAAAAATCGGAGCTACAGGAGATGTGGTCTAAAAATGAGGCCGCCGAAGACTGGCAGCATACTCAGAAAGACTTATTACACCGCTTGACCTAAGCCAGCATTCATGAATTGGCTTCTGCTGGCTGTCATCACGGCTTTCTGCCTGGGGCTTTACAACTTCTTCATTAAGCTAGCCTCTGGTAGTATCCATCAGGTGGCTGGCGCCGTGCTGCTCCAACTTGTGGCGGCGGCGGTGGGGGGCTTTTTATTGCTTTATATCAAGTCTACGAGGCAAGTAGTGAGTATTTCCCACACTGGTGTGCTGTATTCCTGCCTGGCCGGATTGAGTGTGGGCATCGCCGAGATTCTGACGTTTTACGTGTTTACCAAAGGGGCTCCGGCCTCGGTGGGGACGCCCATCATTGTAGGTGGCTCCGTAGCGGTTGCCGCTTTGCTAGGCTGGTTGGTGCTGCGGGAGCAGATTACGCTGGGCCAGGTGCTAGGCGTCGGATTGATAGTGGCGGGGGTAGTGCTGCTGGCCAGAGGGCATTAATAAAAAGCACAACTAGGCATCAGTTTGCTATATGCCTAGTTGTGCTCTCACCTTAAAAAAAGCCCCCCGCTACACGGCTGTAGGGGAGGCGGAAGAAGAGGGAGGAGTTGAAGTTGTCGTTGTTTGGCGTGCTTGCTGCTTTCGTAGGCGAAAGGCTAGAATGCAGAGAATAATACCGTACACGAAAGCAAAAGCGCCAATCCACCACGTGATGACCAAGGCGCCGGATACGGGCGCAAACACCAACAGCAAACCAAAAGCGACGGAGAGCAAGCCGCCCAAAATCAGCATCCACTCGCCGGTTAGCTGCTTGCGCAAGCGAATAGCCGTAAATACTTGCAGAATGCCCGTAGCTATAGACCAAAATGCCACAAAATAAAGTAAGGCCAGGGAAGTAATGCCGGGCCAAATCAACGTCGCCAAGCCAGCTAGCATACTGATAAACCCTTCCAGAATGAGAGTCCACCAGTGACGTTCTGTGTTGCGACGCCGAATCCCGGAAGCAATGGCTAACACTCCATTGAAAAGGCAAAACACGCCAAACATGGTTATCAGCACTAAAAGCGTGATGCCCGGTAGCAGAAATGTGAGCAACCCAAACACAACCGCACCGAGGCCGCGCAGGGCCACCAGCCACCAATTGGATTGCAATGTGGAAAGAGATAAAGTGACCATCGTTGTAAAATAAGTAGTGGGATGGAAACCTCAGAATGTAGTTATAATACAGCTTTTCTAAAGCCGTAGTTCGCTTTTGTACGCTGCTGGGGGGCAAAATCCGTAGTTGATCCGGCGACCCTTCCGTAGAAAAAACGCCGCTTGATAATCTACTTACGAATGAGCCGCACTGTACCTGTTTTCACGCAATGGGATAGTCAGCTCAGTTGAGCCGCCATAACTTTCTGGTAAATACTTGGCCCATGGTATCCATCACTTTGGCGGTGACTAGAACTTTGAATGGCTGCCGCGGTTAAAGGCAATTCTGTGGCTGTAGTTAGCTTACATTATGCACTACGGAGGCAACACGATAACTTTTATAAAGGACAACATGAAGCGCATTCAAGCCCAGGATATTGAGGCGATGGAAAAGATTTTCCGTCTCAATTTGATTAACTCCATCACTGGCTACAAGCCCGCTAACCTTGTCGGGACGGCGGCGCCTGATGGCCGTACCAATCTGGCTATGTACAGTTCCGTGGTGCATCTGGGCTCTAATCCGCCTTACATCGGCATTTTTACCCGCCCTACAAGCGTGGCGCGCCACACCTACGACAACATCAAGGCCAGCGGCTGCTACACCATCAACCACGTGCACGCCGACTTTGCGGCGGCCGCTCACTACACGTCGGCACCTTTTCCGGAAGACGAATCGGAGTTTGAAAAGTGCGGACTGGGGGCTGAATTTCTGGACAACTTTCCGGCGCCATACGTCCGCGAAAGCCAGATAAAAATGGGGCTGCGGCTGGTGGAGGAAATACCCATAAAAGCCACCGGAACCACCTTGCTCGTGGGCAAAGTAGAAGAAATCTATCTGCCCGCTGAGTTGCTGGCCCCTGACGGCACGCTCAATCTGGGCGAGGCTGGCACTGCCTGCGTCTCCGGCCTCGATACCTATCATACAGCCCAGGAAATAGGAGCGTATGCCTATGCTCGCGTAGGCGAGGGGCCGCAGCCAAAGTAAGCCTGCACCTTAGGAAAATCAAACAGAAACCAACCCCAGTTTGGCCAGCTCTTCCCACACCCGATGCACGGGCAGGCCCATTACATTGAAATAGGAGCCTTCCAGACGCGTCACGCCTACCATACCCACCCAATCCTGGGCGCCGTAAGCGCCGGCTTTGTCGAGGGGGCTAAAGTTGCGCACGTAAAACTCGATTTCGGCAGGAGAGAGGGCGCGAAAATGAACGCGGGTCTGGTCGGAGAAAACGGTGCGCTGGCCGTTGCCGCTGAGCAAACAGACGCCCGTAAATACGTCGTGGGCGCGGCCTTGCAGGCGGGTGAGCATGTGTTTGGCTTCGGCCTCATCGGCGGGCTTGTTGAGTACATCATCTTCCAGACACACAATGGTATCGGCGGTGAGCACAACCTCATGGGGGGCTAAATCGGGAGCGTAAGCGGCGGCTTTGTGAGCCGCTAAGTATTCAGCAATCTCGGCGCGGCGCAGATGCGGCGGGTAGCTTTCATCTACCTCCTGCAGGCGGATTTCGTAGTTCAGGCCCAGATCGGTAAGCAGCTGGCGGCGGCGCGGCGAGTTGGACGCCAGCACTAATTTGGTGACTACACTCATATCTGAAACGGGTGGTCGGCTTCCTCATCGTGGATGGAAGTGAACAGGAAACCACCGATGGTTTTGGGATAAAAGAAGGTGGACTTGGGGGGCATTACGGCTCCGCTATGGCACACGCGCTCCACCTCGGCCATCGTTACTTCGTTGGTAATGAAGGCTGCACGCGCCTCGCCGCGGTCGACGCGGGTAAGGCACTCGGTGAAGTTGCGCACGTAAGCAATGCCCGGCCACGAGCGTTGCGCATCGGGCCCTACGATACCCAGCACGCGCTCCAGCACGAAGTAGTGCAATACGGTCAGGTCCAGGGCTTTTACTTCAGGCGTAGTATCCCACGCGAGTTGCGAATGCACTTCGGGCCGTAGCCGGATTTTGTAAGAATTGCCCCCCAGATACAGGCCAAAGGCCCACGGCTTACCCGCAATTATTTCGGGCAAATCGTAGGCGTCGTCCTTGGGCAAAACGGTGAAATAGGGTTCGAGTCGGGTCATGAACTCCTCGTTGCTGAGGCCGTTGGGCATCTCGAGCAGCAAGCGGTGAGTGGGCAGAATGCGCAGGTCGTTGGCCGCCGAGTTGGTCAAGTACATCAGATGGTAATTCCAGGGCTCTTTTCCCGTGGCCTGCGGATCGGCGGCCAGGCGTGCCTGCCGGTAGGCCAGACTGCCTTCATAGCGGTGGTGACCATCAGCCAGAATTACTTGTCGGGGTTCCAGAATTTCCTGAAAGCGCCGAATAATAGCCGCATCCTGAATGACCGCCAGCACGTCGCGGGCACCCTGGTAATCTTCCTCGGTTTGGTACAGCGGGTCGCGCATGGCCTCGTCGAGGTAGCGCTCCAACTCAAAATCTTCGTCGCGGTAAAGCCCGTGGGTGGCGCTGGTTTGGAACTCGGTGCGGGCCAGCAGCTCGGCGCGGTCATTTACGGAGGCAGGCAAGGTGTTTTCGTGGCGCAATACTACCTCATCACTCCAATCATAGGCCCGGATGTGGCACATGAATCCTTTGCGGCAATACTCCTGGCTGTTGCCGGGCAACCGGAAATACTGATAATAGGCATAAATACCCGGCAGCTCATCTTGGCACAACACGCCCTTGGCCTTCCACACTGCCAACCGTCGCTCCGCTTCAGTAGCGGCATCCTCACCGCGTGGCACTGATAAATGGATGCTGTTTAACGGGTTGCGGTACAGCGCCTCCCGCTGCTTGGCCGAGACTACATCGAACAATGGTGACACATAATCATCGATATGCTGACTTAACTCTGAATTATAACGCCAGCCGCGCACGGGTTGAATTTCAGCCACTCGGAAAGGATAAATATGGATGCGTAAGGGTAGTAGGCGCGGTTTGACCGGCTAATTTTACTTGGTATGATGCTCACTCAGGGAGCCAAACGGCTGCGCTTCCACTCGTTGCCAACCCGCTCGTACAAAATGCGGTCGTGGAGGCGGCTGGGGCGGCCCTGCCAGAACTCCACGCGGTGTGGGCGCAGTATAAAGCCCCCCCAATGTGGCGGGCGCGGCAACGGGTTTTCATTTGTAAAGCGCTGCTCTATTTCACGCTCTCGCTGCTCCAATTCCTCCCGGCTCTCTATTACCTGACTTTGCGGGGAAGCCCAGGCACCCACCTGACTTTCACGCGGCCGGCTCTGAAAATACTGGTCCGATAGCTCCTGGGGAGCTTTTTCGACGCGTCCTTCCACTCGCACTTGGCGCTCTAAGCCAGGCCAGAAAAAGTTAAGCGCCGCCTGTGGGTGGGCGGCTAATTCGTGCCCTTTGCGACTGTCGTAATTGGTGTAAAACAGAAACCCAACGTCGTCGGGGAGGCCTTTGAGGAGCACTACGCGCGTGGTAGGCTGGCCGTCCGCACCGACAGTGGCCAGCGTCATGGCGGTGGGCTCATCTAGGTGGGCTGCGATGGCCTCATTAAGCCAGGTTCGAAACTGGTGCACGGCGTCGGGCAGCACATCAGCCTCATTGAGTGTGTGTTGAGCGTACGATTTGCGCAGGTCGGCCAGTTGCTGGTCAGTCATGAAATGCGGATTTAGAATGCGTTAATGGCCTTTTGGGTATCAGGCATAAAGCGACCAAGTGACTTGCCTATGCAGCAGTTGCAAATTTCGCTCGCGAAAAAGCCGGCGCTGCGTTCAAATATGGCCAGCTTTTCGGGCTTGGTTGCAGTTGATAACGGGCGCAAATTATTCAGAAATTTGTTCAGGCACCTTCAACATTTATATGCCACCGCGCCGTTGTAATGTTCACCGGGGGCACTAGGGTATTCTGCGCGGCCGGTTTATTTCCGGGAACCTTAGCCTATTCCCCCGACGTACCAATAATATATACCTGTAATTGAGGCAGACCACAGAATTGTAGCGGAAGATCAGTGTTAGCGGTCTGTAAGGTTAGGCTGATTAAATTAACGTATTCTAAAAAGAAGCTTGACCTATGAAAGCTGGAAGCCTATTAATTTCGCAGCCCTTCCTGGGCGATCCTAATTTTGAGCGCAGCGTAGTGCTGCTGTGCCGCCACACCGATGAGGAGGGCTCATTTGGCTTAGTGCTTAATCGGGACACCAACCTGCTGCTGGGCGATGTGCTGGAGCTGCCCGGTGGCGATGTGCTGCCCGCCGCCCGCCTGCCGCTGGGCCTGGGCGGACCCGTGCAGCCCGATACACTCCATTATCTTCACCGCCGCGCCGATGTGCCGGGTGCTGTAGCGCTGGGGCACGATGTGTATTGGGGCGGCGACTTTGAAGTGCTGCTGGGCTTGCTGCTCAGTGGCGAGGTTGGGGAAGAAGATGTGCGCCTGTACGCTGGCTATTCGGGCTGGACGGCCGACCAATTGGCGGAGGAGGTGCGCGAAAATGTTTGGATAGTGCATCCCAATGCTGCCGAGAAAGTCTTTACTTTGACTACTGATGCCTTTTGGCAGTCTATTCTGCGCGAAAAAGGCGGTCGGTACCGGATTTTATCTAACTATCCCACAGATCCACGCCTGAATTAGCCCCCCACTGCCGCGCCAATTTTTTTTCGGGGCCGGCCTTTTCCTTTGAACTATGCTACCTGACAACCATACCACCGACCCCCTACACTCCGACGAAGCATCGGAGTCGCCGATGAGCATTCTGGAGCGCCGTCTGGCCGAGATTCGTGCCAAGGAAGATCCTGCTGCGGAGCCTGTGCTTCCCACAGAGGTGCCTGACCCCGCGGCTAACATCCCGGCCGAAACAACCGCTACGGCACCTTCTACTACCACCGACGAAATCACGGAACGTCCCTCACAAGGTACGCCACCCATCGAAAATGCCCCCCAGGGAGCCGGCACAGCCGAAGCACCCGCTGCCGAGGTAGCACCAGAGACTTCGAGCCACGCAACGCCCGATGCGCCCTCAACTCAGGAGCCAATCTCTGAACCGCTGGCCCGGGCCGAAGCACATTATGGGCTCCAGAATCCCGGTGTGGAAACGGCCACGCAAGCTGCCGCGCCTATTACCCCTGAGCCGGAGGCTATGCCAGCCAGCGTAGGAAGTGCGGCTGATGACTTATCAAGCCAAAAAGCCCCCCAGGCAGCCATAACGCCCGAGCCAGAGGCTTTAACTGGGCAAACCACGGCCCCTGAGGAGCCGGAATCGGAAGCGGCGCCAGTTATTGCGCTTCGCACGGCCCAAGACCTGGAAAATGCTCCTGACGTGGTTGCTTCCTTGCCTACTTCCGCTACGGCATCAGCCGCCGTCGCGCACGAAGCAGCAACTGCCCACGAAGGCGAAGAAGAGGAGGAGCTAGTGGCCGAAACCCACGGCCCCGATTTTGGTCAGCTTGATTTGGCAGCGCAAGCGTCATTCCTCCTGAATATGGTGCATCGACCTGATGCCCAGCGCAACCGCAAGCAGATTACGGATTTCTATCGTCAATACGAAACCGCTTTAGCTGCTGATCGTCAGCGGGTGGAAGCGGCCGCCGCACCCGATGCGGAAGCGACGTATCACGGTCCGGCTGGTCATGCCGAGTTGGTGAAGGCCATGCAGGAATTCCGCGAAAGCCGTGCCCGCGACGCCCGTGCCGAAGACGAGCAGCGAGCCAAAAACCTGGCGCACAAGCAGGAGTTGCTGGCCCAGCTGCGGCTGCTGGTTGAGTCAGCCGAAACCAAGGATAGCTCAGCCAAGATCAAGACCCTGCAAAACGACTGGAAGTCAACTGGTCCGGTGCCACAGAAGGATGCCCAGGAACTGTGGAACAGCTACCACGCGCTGCTGGACATTTATTATAATAACCGCGGCCTTTTCTTCGAAATGAAGGAACTGGACCGCCGCCGCAACCTGGAGGCAAAAGAGGCGCTGTTGCGCCGTGCCGAAGCGCTCAGTGAGCAGCCCAGCATTAATAAGGCGTTGCAAGAGCTGCGGCAGCTTCATGAGGAGTGGAAGCACATTGGTCCGGTGCCTAATGAGCAGCGCGACGCTATCTGGCAGCGCTTTCTGCAAGCTTCTGAGCAGGTACACGACCGCAAGAAAAGCTTCCTCGATACGCGCTCAACCCAGGAAAACGAGAACCTGACCCGTAAAACGGCGCTGCTGGAGCAAATCAAATCGTTTGGTGAATTCCAGACCGAGCGGGTAAACGAGTGGCGCAGCAAAACCGACGAGCTACAAAAACTGAAAGAAGATTGGGATGCTGCCGGCCTCGTGCCGCGCGAAAAAGCCGATCAGCTTAACAAGCAGTTCTGGGGGGCTTATAAGGGCTTTTTCCAGCGCAAAAATCAGTTTTTTAAAGCCCTCGACGAAGAGAAAGGCCAGAACCTCAAGCGTAAGCTGGAGCTATGCGATCAGGCCGAGGCGGCACTTGAGAATCCTAATTGGGAGGAGGGCCGCGAAATTGTTATTCGTCTGCAAAAAGAGTGGAAGCTGATCGGTCGTGTGCCTGAAAAGCAGTCTGATAAAGTCTGGAACCGCTTTCGCACCGCTTGTGATGCCTTCTTTGATCGCAAAAATCAGGAAGCCAAGCAGCGCGAGGTCAAGGCCCAAATCGTATCGCAGGAGCAAGCTGCCCACCTCGACCGTGTGGCCGACACCGTAGCCGCCCTTACTGCCGATAACCCCGGAACCATCGAGGGCTTTCGGGAACTCGTAGCAGAGTGGCGCGCCTCAGTTGCTTCGGGTGGGCCACGAGCGGAGGAGAAATTCCAGACGCTGATGGGCAAATACCTCGACACGGTGCCGGGCCTTGCCTATGCCGAACGGGGCGATTTGCTGTTTCAACTGCAAGTTGAGCGCCTCAAATCGGGTCCTGATGCGCAGCAGGCTCTTTACAAAAAGGAGCAAGGCTTGCGTCGCGACATCAACGAGCTGGAAAACGACATCGCTACGTTACAGACTAACCTTGAGTTCTTTGCGCGCTCTAAAAACGCCAATCAACTGCGCGAAGAGTACCAAGGCCGCATCGACGAAGCCAAACTGCGCATCGACGCGCTGAAAAAACAATTAAAAATTGTGCGCTCATAGTTTGCAAAATGGTCGCAAGGCACTAGTTTTGCGCCACCATTTCGCCTCCTTAGCTCAGCTGGTAGAGCAACTGACTTGTAATCAGTAGGTCGCTGGTTCGATCCCGGCAGGAGGCTCAAATGCTGCTTCAACCCCACCCATCTCGGGTGGGGTTGTTTGTTTTTTAGACCTTTGCAACCTTTCAGGCGCGCTGCGAATCCTACTCCTGAATAATAAATTGAATGGAGTATGAAACGTGTTCTTTATAGCGTATTTGCCAGTCTTATTCTTTTAGGCGGAGCATGTACGCCGGAATCGGTGGAGCCTCAACCTGAGTTCTTCGTTAAGGCCAACAAAGACGGAACCGCTTGGCTTGTGCCCGGCTCTGGTGTCTACAATAAAGCGCAAGGCGAATTTTATGTGTTTGGGGAGCAAAGAGATGGGAGCGTTAGGCAAGCGTATCTGCGGCTGGGGTTCAATGTGCCCTCGGAGCAGCCGCTCCCCACGGTTGCTCAGGCACCAAGTCTAGCACTACTGCCATCTACGTTGATGGTGGTGGTCGGCGGCGATGTGCTTGTTGATGGCTACACGGCCGATTCCCTGTCAGGAACGCAACTGCTGATAACCCGGCTGGATACGATCCAGAAAGTTGTAGAGGGCACGTTTACTACTTCGTTGCGGCGCGATGCCCGCTGGTCTCAGCAAGGAGAAATAATTCGCTTTACCGAAGGCTCTTTTCGGGTTCGCTATCGATAGAGCCAATTCAGAATAAGTAATTGTAGTTAATAATGTACAAGAAGCCCCCCAGCATCATATTGGGGGGCTTTTTTGTACGCCGTGGTGATAAGTGCATTGGGGTACAGGCAACCGCTTGATCTAAAGGCGTCTTTCGCTGTTTACTACTTGAGTTAAAAGAGAATTCAACTCAAACTGGTAGAATATACGGCCTCATAGATCAAATGCTAAGTAGAACTATCAGCAGCTCGTCAATGGCGCATTGAATTTAAAGATTCATCTTTGAGCATGAGGCGCACTATTTGTAATGCCAAACTCAACTATTATTTGCTCAATCAGTAATAAGAAATTCTGCTAGGTATGGCAGTAGATTCTGACTACCTCCTTTATTACGTATTTGCTAATTGTATAGCCTCTAGGCACACTTTTACGAATTTAAGGACTGAGAAAAAGTCTTCGTAAGCGTCGCTCGATTCTGGTAAACTTTTGATTTCATGCAATACAAAAAGACATCTTCTGCTGCTGCAGTACCCACCTTACCCAAAGCGCCGACCGGAATTGAGGGCTTAGATGAAATTACGGAAGGTGGCTTGCCCAAAGGCCGCCCGACGCTGATTTGTGGCAGCGCCGGCTGTGGCAAAACCCTGATGGGGATTGAGTTTTTGGTGAGGGGCGCGCTAGAGTTCGGCGAGCCGGGTGTGCTGATGGCTTTTGAAGAAACAGCCGAAGAACTGACGGCCAATGTTACTTCCTTAGGCTTTGATCTGCCGGCGCTTCAGGAGCAGAAACTACTGCGTGTTGACCATGTGCACGTAGACCGCTCGGAGATTGAGGAAACCGGCGAGTACGATCTGGAAGGCTTATTTATCCGGTTGGGATACGCTATTGACTCTATTGGGGCCAAGCGCGTCGTGCTGGATACGATTGAGTCTTTATTTGGTGGTTTTCCTAATGAAGCCGTTCTGCGGTCGGAAATCCGTCGGTTGTTCCGCTGGCTCAAGGATAAGGGTGTAACCACCATTATTACTGCTGAGCGGGGCGATGGCACGCTTACCCGGCAAGGGCTGGAAGAGTATGTGTCAGACTGTGTAATTCTGCTCGACAACCGCGTTATCGATCAGATTACAACTAGGCGCTTACGCGTGGTAAAGTACCGCGGCAGCACTCACGGCACGAATGAATATCCGTATTTGATCAGTGAGGACGGCATTTCCGTGCTGCCCGTTACTTCCCTCAAACTGGAGCATGAGGTGTCGGATGAGATTGTTTCCTCTGGCGTTCCGGCTCTCGATGAGATGTTTGGTCGCAGAGGGTTCTATCAAGGAAGCAGTATCCTGCTGACGGGCACCGCCGGCACGGCCAAAACCACGCTGGCGGCTGCTTTTGCCAACCAGATTGCCAGCCAGAATAAGCGCTGTCTTTATTTTGCCTTCGAAGAGTCGCCGCAGCAGCTAGTGCGGAATATGCGCTCTGTTGGTGTGGATTTAACTCCGTGGATAGAGCAAGGATTGCTGCACATTGAAGCATCGCGACCCACGTTGAATGGGTTGGAGCGCCACTTGGTTGTTATTCATAAGCTGGTGAAGGAGCTCAAGCCCGACGCGGTCGTGATTGACCCAATCAGCAATCTGATCAACGTTGGTAATATTAATGAGGTGCGCAGCATGCTCACGCGCCTCATCGACTTCCTGAAAGTAAACAACATCACGGCTCTGTTTACGGCTCTTATCAGCGGCCGAACCAACCAGCTGGACGCGACCGAAGAGGGCGTGTCGTCGTTAGTCGATACGTGGATTAGTGTGCGGGATCTGGAAGGCGTAGGGGAGCGCAACCGCGGCCTTAGCATTCTGAAATCGCGGGGCATGTCGCACTCCAATCAGGTGCGCGAGTTCGTGGTTACCGACCACGGAATTCAGCTCCTCGACGTTGTAATCGGGCCAACAGGCATTGTAACTGGGGCTAGCCGCCTTACCCAACAGCTTCAGGAGCAGGCCCAAGAACTGGCATACCGCCAGGAACTGGAGCGCAAAGACCGGGAGTTGGAGCGTCGGCGTCGGGTGTTGGAAGCTACAATTGCTAATTTGCGCACGGAGTTTGAATCAGTCGAAGAAGAGCTGCGGCAAATTAATAGTGAGGAGCTAACCCGTCACCAGACTTTCACCGAAGGCAGAACAGCCGCAGTCAGTGAAATGTCGGGTCGGCGAGCTCCGGACCACAATACCAAATCAAATAATCAATAATCCTCTTATCCTGTAATGGACACGAACCCGGACACGACGACTGAGGACATGGATAAGGAGTATTGGGAGTTGCGACTATACGTGGCCGGTCAGACTCCCAAATCGGTGGCTGCCATAGCCAACCTGAAAAAGTACTGCGAACAGCACTTGCTGGGGCGCTATAAATTAGAGGTAATCGACTTGCTGCAACATCCACAGTTAGCCGAGGGCGACCAGATACTAGCTATTCCTACGCTGGTGCGGAAAGTGCCCGTGCCTATTCGCAAAATTATTGGTGACCTTTCTAACGAAGAGCGCGTGTTGGTGGGCCTTGACATCCGGCCTATAGAAAGCAAACTAACCCGATAGAATGGAGGCAGAAGGAAGTTTGGAACTAGAGCCGGAAGCGGCCGAGTACGTATTGCATCTGTATATTACCGGAGCTACTCCTAATTCGACGCGGGCGGTGCGTAATATCAAGGAAATCTGTGAGTTGTATCTGCAAGGCCGATACGAGTTAATTATCGTTGATATCTACCAGCAGCCCGAGCTAGCCCAGCAAGAGCAGCTTATTGGCGTACCTACCTTAGTTAAAAAGCGCCCTGGCCTGATTCGTCGGCTGGTGGGCGACCTCTCAAATCGGGAACGAGTGCTGGCCGCGCTGGGGCTGACACTACCATCTGACAGCAACAGCACGAATGGCTGAACCTCTGCCGCCCATATCGACTGACTTAGCCCGTGAAAACGAGGAACTGCGTTATCAGCTACAGGAAGCTGAGGAACTCATTTCCGCTATCCGGTCGGGGTCGGTAGATGCGCTGGCGGTGCAGGGAACCGATGGCCCGCGTATTTACACCCTGCAAGGCGCCGACCAGGTTTACCGAACCTTGATTGAGCAGATGAGTGAAGGCGCGCTGCTGCTCAGCCAGGATGCCATGATTCTCTATTGCAACGCCAGTCTGGCCCGGTTGCTCGATTGCGCACTGGAGGAGTTGATGGGGGGCTTTTTTAACGACTTTGTCCCCGCTGACTTTCGCGCCTATTGGGATGCTTTGCTGGTAGCGGGTTGGGCGGGCAAAAGCAAGGGCGAGCTGCCCCTACAAACTCAGGCTGGCGTGCTGGCGCCCTTCTCTTTGTCGATGAACGTGCTGGAATTCAACGATGCGCCAGCCCTGGCCGTGATTGTAACCAACCTGTCGGCGCAGCGGGAAATAAAAGCCATCCGGGCGCAGGTAGCTGAGCAAAACGAGGTAATTGACCGCAAAAATGAAGAGCTGAAGCGGCAGGAAGCCGCCCGCCTCGTAATGGAGCAAGCTGCCGCCGAAGCAAACCGGATGCTGGAAGGGATTCCGCAGATTGCCTGGACGGCTAATGTTGAGGGCAAAAACACCTACCTCAACCGACGCTGGTTTGATTTTATTGGTAAGCCCATTCAACTCAACTTGAATGAGGGATTTGAAACCCGCTTGCATCCGGATGATGCGGGCCCGGCAGGGGCGCGATGGCAGCACTGCTTGCGCACCGGAGAGGCATTTGAGATTGAATACCGCTTCCGCGACGGCGCCGATAATTACCGCTGGATGCTGGGCCGGGCGCTACCTTCCTACAATGAGCGAGGGGAAATTATGCAGTGGATTGGCACTTTCACTGATATTCACGAGCACAAGCTGGCACTGGAGCGCATCGATCAGGCCCAGCGCCAGTTGCACGAAAATAACGACCAGCTGACGCGTGCCAACGTGGATCTGGACAACTTCATCTACACAGCTTCCCACGACTTAAAAGCGCCCATCAGCAATATCGAAGGATTGTTGCAGGCCTTGCTGGTAGAAATACCGAATGGTGCTTCTGACAGTCAGCAGGCTGACCAGGTGCAGCCCATCATGGCCATGATGCAGGACTCGGTGGAGCGATTTAAGCGCACCATCGAACACCTGACGGAGGTAACCAAGCTGCAAAAAGAACAGGTGCAGCCCCTGGGGCTTGTGGAGCTGGAGCCCATTATTGAGGATGTGCGGCTGGATCTGGAGCCGATGCTGCGCGAGGCGGGGGGCATTTTGGAGGTAAATGTGGCCAATTGTCCGGCCGTCTCCTTTGCCGAAAAAAACCTGCGTAGCGTCATCTATAACCTACTCAGCAATTCTATTAAATATCGTTCGCCGGAGCGGGCACCGCATGTGCGACTGCACTGCCGCGAAGCGGATGGCTACGCGGTGCTCACCGTGCAGGATAATGGCTTGGGTTTTAACCTGGCCAATAATGAAAAACGACTCTTTGGCATGTTTCAACGCCTTCACGACCACGTCGATGGCAGCGGTATTGGTCTGTACATGGTTAAGAAGATGGTAGAGAATGTGGGGGGCAAAATTGAGGTAGAAAGTGAAGTAGGCGTAGGCTCTAGCTTCACCGTGTACTTCAAACGATAGGTTCTACTACACAGACTGAGCGTACGCGCAGCGGAATTTTGACAAATAAAAAGGGCCTTTCCGCATATGGAAAGGCCCTTTTTATTTGCTGTAAATCAGTGCAATGCAATAGAAGCTTACTTGGGCAGCATCACTTTGTCGATGACGTGAATTACGCCATTGCTTTGCATCACATCGTAGGTAGAGATGGTGGACGTATTGCCCGATTCGTCCATCAGGACTACGTTCTTGGGACCATTCATCGTGGCTTTCAACGTGCCACCGCTTACCGTTTTGAGCGTCGCGGTGCCTTTGCCCGCCTTGATAGCCGCCATTATTTTGTCGGCGGTCATGTTGCCGGCTACCACGTGGTAGGTCAGTACCTTGCTTAGCTGAGCTTTGTTCTCTGGCTTCAGCAGAGTTTCAACAGTACCGGCGGGGAGGTTTTCGAAGGCATCATTCACCGGGGCAAACACCGTGAAAGGACCTTTGCCTTGCAGCGTTTCAACCAATCCGGCAGCTTTTACAGCGGCTACGAGCGTGGTGTGATCGGCAGAATTTAGAGCGTTTGCAACAATGTTTTTGCTGGGAAGCATAGCCTGACCGCCTACCATTACGTTGGCCATAGTCATCTGAGCTTGGGCGTGAGCCGATTGTACAGTTGCGGCACCAAGCAGGCAAATGAGGGCGATAGAAAGCGTTTTGCGTTTCATTCTTTAGGATGAATTGAAGGTGGGTTTTTGAAGTTGATAGCATTTACGCCTCAGCTATACCAACCGGATTTACCCGACGCAGAAATATTTTGCTTCACCTATCTACTTTCTTCCAATTCGTTCGAAAAGAATCTATGTTGGCTTTGGTGTAACTGCGCACCCAAGCACTTCGCACGCTTGCAACCGCCCAGCTAAAAGGAAATGGCAATGGAGGAAGTCAGATTCGCATACCCGCTGACCAGGCGTTTGGAGGAGCGCGAAAAGGTTGGATCGGCGGCGTGGAGCGTGCGGCCTTCCAACCGAACCAGCACCTGAGGGCTGGGCGCATAATCCAGATTGAGTGAGCCCCCAGCCACCAGAATATCAGGATCAGTGGGAGCCGGCGCGCTGGACGCAATAATAACTCCGTGAGCGGCGGCATAGTATTCGGCTCGGGCACCCACGGCCCAGGCTTCGTTGAGTTCGTAGCGCGCCAGCAGCGCCGCCGTGTGCCAGGTGTCGCGGCCGGTGCGCTGGGGGGCTTTTTTCTGTTTGCCCACATCAAAAACGACCGCTAAGCTAACTTGTGAAGTAGGAGTGTAACGTAGGTAAAAATCATGGAAGAAACGAGGACGGCGCACGGAGTCGGTAGGCTGCTCATTGCCAAAAAAGGCGCTAGAATTCAGCAATAGCTTATCGGTAATTTGCCACTGAACCTGAGTGCCTAACGCTTTGCTACGGTTGTTTTCGCGGATGTTCTGCCACCCGTTGAGCACCAGGCCGGTGAGCGTAAGCTGGGGGGCAAATTCGTAAGTGAAACGCACGCCGGCCTCATAGTAAGGTGAGTTTTCGGCCATAAGCGAGCGGGTCAGCGTCCAGTTATCCTTGCTCACGGCCGATTCGAAGCCCAGGTGCGACGTAAAAATCCCGGCGTCAATCCAGGCGCGGTCAAAAGGCCGAAATCCGGCGTAGGCCTCGTAGATATGCCTGAGCACAGGATCTTCGGCGGCGTAGTTGGCCGGTACATACGTGCCCGCGTGCAAGCCAATTGCCCCCCGAACCTGAAGGTTTTGGAAGCGCATGCCGAGCAGGGCGTTATTTACTGCAAACTCATTTTGCCGGTCGTGTGAGTAAAGAAAAGAAGGTCGGTCGGAGGTAGGTGGTTGAGGAAAATCGTAGCCATAATATGCGTCTATGAACCCGTAGAATGTGAGCGGGTTAGACGCTGGAGCCTCGGCTGAATCAGGAGCAGCTACTGACGTTTGAGCCAGCGCCAGCCTCATGGGTAGCAGGCACAATAAGCCAAGGAGCAGAAGCCGAAATTTCATGGCGAAGCGAAAACGTAGGATAATCCGTGGTGAATGCAACGGGAGTTATAATAAAGTAGGTCTCTACGGATGAATGGCTTTTTACGCTTGAGTTCGAGTAGGAAACAAATTGTGATATTGGCTCTTCCGAAACAATGTTGCCCGGAGGAGCTAAATTTGACACCTTCGTGCTATTCCAAAAGTAGCTCCTCACTTCAATTTCTAACTCCTTGACTGCTCCGCTACACCTCATTGAAGTTTCGACGCCCGAGCACGCCCGCGAGTTTCGGGAGTTTCCGGTGCGCCTCTACCGCTCCGACCCCAACTACATTCGCCCCCTCGACAAGGATATTGAACAGGTATTTGACACCAAGAAAAACAAGTATTTCCGGGCCGGCGAGCTTACGCGCTGGCTGTTACAGGATGCTCAGGGCCAGACTGTTGGGCGCGTAGCGGCCTTTATCAATAAGCGCACGGCCAAGACTTTCGAGCAGCCCACCGGCGGCATGGGCTTTTTTGAGTGCATTGACGATCAGACGGCGGCCAACACGCTATTCGATGCCTGCCGCACCTGGCTCGCTGAGCGGGGCATGGAAGCCATGGACGGCCCCATCAACTTCGGCGACCGTGACCAGTGGTGGGGCCTGCTCATCGATAATTTTGGCGCGCCGCTCTACGGGCAGAACTATAATCCGCCGTACTATCGTCGCCTATTGGAGACCTACGGCTTTCAGGTGTATTTCGAGCAGTTTACATATTTCCGAAAGGTAGGCGATCCGCTCACGCCAGAATATCAGGAAAAGGCCCAGCGAATGCTGCTGCATAACTCAAAGTATAGCTTTGAGCATCTTCGGTTAAAAGAGCTAGAGAAGTACGCCGAGGACTTTCGAATCGTGTACAACCAGGCGTGGGTGAAGCACGATGGCGTGAAAGAAATGCGTCCCGAGCAGTCGCGCAGCATTATGAATAAGTTGCGCCCTGTAATTGATGAAAAAGGTTGTTGGTTTGCGTATTACGAAGGCCAGCCAGTGGGCTTTTTTATTGCTTTGCCTGAATTGAATGAGCTTTTTCAGCACGTAAACGGCAACCTGAATTGGTGGGGCAAGCTCAAATTCGCCTACCACCGCTGGCGCGGCTCGGTGCGCACGCTCACTGGCATCGCCTTTGGTATTGCCCCCGCCCATCAGCGCCGCGGCGTAGAGGCCGCGATGGTGCTGGCCGTGGCCAAAGTAGTGCAGGACCGCAGCAAAGTGCAGTACGAAGACTTTGTGATGAACTGGATAGGTGACTTCAATCCACGCATGATGGCTGTAGCCGAGCAAATCGGCGGCCGAATCTGGCGCACGCACGCCACATTCCGGTACCTCTTCGACCGGGAAAAAGAGTTCAAGCGTGCCCCGATTATTAGATAAGCTGCAGCAAAGCTTTCGCCATAAAAAATGCCCCCCAGATTCGTCTGGGGGCATTTTTATGGCGAGTCAGTTTCTTTATTTAAAAAACATATCCTACACTAGCCGTGATATTTCGGGGCAGGATGGGGCGAACCAGATTGTAGCTATTTTCGGCGCGGGTGCGGCCGTTGGCTTCTACCGTTTCCAGCAGCTCTTTGGAGAGGTTTTCGCCATTGCGGGCTGCCGCATCGCCGAAGCCTAAGGTATTCAGGAGGTTGGATGCTTGAACGCGCAGCTGTACGCCTTGCAGAGTGCCCCCAAAGTTGTAGCCTAGGCCGGCAAATAATACACCGTAAGAAGGCAGTTGAATGGTGTTGCGCTTGTTGGCGTACCGCTCGCCAAACCAGCGGTAATTAGCAAATACATCGAAGCCCTTAAACGAATAGTCCGCGCCGCCCTCCAGCAGCAAATCTGGCGTGTCTTCTAAGCGGTTGCCTTCGAAGTTGATGACCTCATCATCGGTAAGATTCGCGCTTGTACCCTTGTTGTCAACGAAGTTGAAATCGACAAAGCGGGGGCGCTGCACCGTGCCAATACCGCGCAAGGTCAGGCCGACGACAGGTGAGTAGGTGCCCTCCAACTCTACGCCCAGGTTATTTACTTTGCCCCGATCCTGAGTGAGCGTAAAGCCGCCATCGGGGTTGGAAAGCTGGATGGTGAAGGGGATGTTGTTGTTTTCGCTGTAGAAGGGCACTACGGACAAGCTTACTTTGTTAGCGGCCACTTTCACACCTGCCTCGGCCTGAACGACGCGCTGTACGCCACCACGCAAGGTGCTGTTGCCGGTCGCGTCGCTGGGGTCAGAGCCGTAGGCAAACTGGTCGTTGGAGGGCGCTACGCCGGAGTTGCTAAAGCGGGCAAACGTGGCTAGCTGGTCGGAGAACTTATAATTGCCCCCCAGCGAGTAATTCAGCGTGCTGAAGCGAAAGCTCCACTCGCGCAGCTCACTTGTATTCTGCAAAAAACGGTTGTCGTAGAAGGTGCGATACTGCCCATCCAGGCCGCCGTTGGAACCACCAAAGCGATTTGCGGCCGAAGGGGCACCCAGGAAAGGCGTGAAGCGAGTATCCGCGTTGTTAAGAATAGCGGTTTTAGGAGAGCTACCATCGGCATGGGTAGTTTCGAGGCGCAGGCCGCCATCCAGTCTGAGCTTGTCATTGATCTTCCACTCGTCGCCAGCGTAGTAGCTCAACACTTGGGTAGTGTTGGTGGAGTTGAACAGAATGCCATCGGCGAAGCTGTAAAACAGGAAGCCATTGTTGGTCACTTCAATAGGCTGACCGCCAAATAGCGGCCCGGCCGTGGGAAAGCTCAGGTTCAGCAAACGGGGCCGGTCGGCTACTTCCTGCACCACTAGGTTGTAGCTCAGGCGCTCCTTAATGGTGTAGCGGCTGGCGTAGAAACCAGCGGTGAGCTGATGCTGCCCGGCCGTTTTCTGCAAGCGCAGATTATTTATGGCGTTAGTGGCGGGCTTATCGTCGGGGAAAATGCCGGCGATGTTAACCAGGCCGTTGCCGTTCAAACTGGCAATGTCGATGGACGTATTGGTAGGGTCGTCGGCGTAGGAGAAGCGCGGCGAGTTTACCTGCACTCCAAAAGGAGCCAAGCCGCGGTATTGGGCCGCGAAGGAAGTGCCCAGCACCGGCGGCTGGATGTCGTACACGCCATCCGTGCTCAGGTTTGCGTCGAGCAGGCGGGCGTTGTCGGTGAGTGTGAAGCCGTTGCCCAGATCAAAGAATACTTCCGAGCTAATGGCCTTGTAACGTGTGTGCTGGCCATTCGCCAAGTCACGCTCGAGGCGACCAGCGCCGTTGTTGAATGGATTTGGGATGCTGGTGCGGCGCTGATACTCCGAATACATCGTACCGCGACGCAAATCGGGGCCGCCGGTGATGCGCTGCGGGTCGTTGAGGTTTTGGTAAGGAATGCTGGTGTAGTAGGCTACTTTATCATTTAAATACTTCCCGTAAAGCCGCACGTAGCCGTTTTTCAGGTTGTAGGTCACGTTGGCTTTTACCCCGCCGCCTACGTTGGCCGGGAAGCCCGCGTACTTCACGCCTACATCGTAGCGGTAAAATCCTCCGATGTTGAACTTGAAAGGCGTGCCGGCAATAGGGCCGCCTACATTCGCATCCAAGCGTTGCAGGCCGCCAAGCTGGGCCAGCCCCGAGCGGTCGGAGTAGAAGCCCTGGTCGCCGCCGGTAAGGCGCACGATGCCACCAATTTTGTCTCCGGTACCGGTCTTGCTCAGGAAGTTGACGATACCACCCGGTGCGTTATTGGCAAAAATGCCTGCCGAGCCACCTCGCACTACTTCTAGCCGGTCAATGGTTTCATCGACCCGGAAGTGGATGTCGGTTTTGGCAAATGTTAGCGAGCCAGCTTCTAGAATGGGCAAACCATCCTCCATCAATTGTAAAAAGCCAAAACCCGCCTCTGCATTGGAAGGTAGGCCCCGCGGCGACACGCTGTTGGCCGCCTCGCCACCATCGGAGTTCACCCGAAAGCCGGGTACGGCCATGAGCAGGTCGGCGGTGCCGCGCGACACGCGGTTTTGAATCTGAAGATTAGTAAGCGTAGTCACGGCTACCGAGCTTTCCAGCTTGGTTTGGGGATTGAAAGTACCCGTCACCACTACATCGTTCAGATTCAGGGCGTCGGCGGCCAGCGTGGCATTCATTACCACTGCCTGGGTACCATCCAGAGTAACTGTTTGGGTGGCGGCGCGGTAACCCAGAAAAGTAGCCGTGAGCGTGTAAGTGCCCGCCGGTACGCCCGTCAGCTCAAACTGGCCTTGGGCATCGGTGGCCGTGTTTTTACCCGACGGCTGAAGTACGACGGTAGCGCCGGGAAGCGGCTGGCCGCTGGCATCACGAATCTGGCCGCTCACACGGCCAGCTACATCCTGCGCCAGGGTAGGCGCCACGGCTAGGCATACCAAAGCGGCTCCCGGAAGCAAGCGCTGGTAGAAAGTAGAAGTTAGGTGCATAAAAAGGAAGGGGAAAATGTGCTTGAAAAGCGACAGATGGGCGAAATACGCAGTTTTAACACGAATGGATTGACTAGGAGGAAACTGTGTGCCACACCCATCGACTTACGGTAGAGCTATATTGTTGTTGGGCACTATGCATTTCTGTATAAACCAGCCGAGAAACAATGAAGGAGAAGTGTAGTGAGTGAGGACCTACGTTTTGCTTAGCCCAGCCGTACTCAATTCGCTGTTTCCTTGAATTTGTCGATTACTTTGCACCCCTCAACCCAACAGAGGGGCATTTTGCGTAAATCTTGCCCAACCTTGAATCTGTCTTGTTTTCATTCCTCCTTACATGAGAATCCTCTTTCGCGCGGCCGTATTCGGTCTCCTTCTATTCACCTCAGCTTGCCAAAGTGGCTGCGCTTATGTGCGCTACTTTACCCCGCTCAATCCTACTTCCAAAGACAGCCGCCCGGTGAGCCACGAGCCGTGGGACGCGTTGCTGAAAAAGCACGTAAATGAGCAGGGTATGGTTGACTACACTGGCTTTCAAGCTGATAGCGCTACACTTAATACTTATCTGACGGCACTCAGCGACAACTTGCCCAACAACAACTGGAGCGAGCCGGAGCGCCTGGCGTACTGGCTGAATGCCTATAATGCATTCACGATTCAGCGCGTCATTCGGGCCTATCCGCTCAAGAGCATTCGGGATTTGGGGGGCGACAAAACGCTGGTGAATACTGTTTGGGATCAGCCCTTTATTCGCCTTGGCGACGACAAGCACACCCTCAACGACATTGAGCAGCGCATCATCCGCAAGAAATTTGATGAGCCGCGTATTCATTTTGCGCTGGTGTGCGCCGCCATGTCGTGCCCCAAGCTGCGCAACGAAGCCTACGTAGCTGCCCGCCTCAACGAACAGCTTGAGGAGCAAGCTACTACCTTCATCAACGACCCCACCAAGAATAAGCTTACCCCCGCCGACAAGCCCGAGGTCTCAAGCATCTTCAATTTCTACCCCAAGGATTTCGCGAAGGATGATAACACCATTCAAAAGACTATCAACCGCTACGCAACCCAGAAAATCAACCCCGACGCAACCCTGAATTATATGACTTACGACTGGTCGGTGAACGAGCAAAAGAAGTGAGCCACGACTGCAGGTTACGTTTTATAAAAAGCCCCCCAGTACACTCCTGGGGGGCTTTTTTGTGTTTTGCTCCTTGCCATTTAAAGCGCACAGTATGAGTAGGTAGTTAGAATAGCAGCTTGCATTTCAATCTCTATAATTCATTGGACGAATCTTTCTGCCGTCCGCTGATGTTTATCTTCGCAACCTACTCTTACCTTATAGACAGCAGCCGCTGAATTTTCTTTGCTTTTACCTTCCAATTTCGAACATAAAATAGGTTTCTCGCAGTTGCGTGACATGCTGGATTCCTTGTGTTTGAGCGCCCTGGGCCGACATTTTGTCGCTAAGATGCAGTTCCAGACCAAGCACGACCAGCTTCAGAAGCTGCTGCTCCAAACCGACGAGTTCCGCGTCCTGCTCCAGTCGGGCGCCGACTTCCCCAGCCAGCACTACCACGATGTGCACCCGCACCTGGTGCGCGCCAGCATACCCGGCGCCTACCTAGAGGTGACGGCCTTTTTTGCCGTCAAGATGAGCCTGCGCACGATTCGACAGGCCCTTACTTTCTTCACCCACGCCGAAGAAACGCTGTATCCGACTTTGCGCTTGTTGGGTATTGGCGTACAAGTAGACCGCAACTTGCTGCTGGCGCTGGATAAAGTGGTGGACGACGAAGGCCAGGTGCGCGACAACGCTTCGCCGCTACTGATGCAGCTCAAGCAGGAGCTGATTGCCCGCCAGGGCCAGCTGCGCAAACAGATTGCCGGCATTCTGCGCCACGCCAAAACCGAAGGCTGGATACCCGGCGACGCCGAGCCTACAATCCGTGGGGGGCGTTTGGTGCTACCCGTTATTGCCGAGCACAAGCGCCGCGTCAAAGGCTTGATTCATGATGAGTCGGCCTCGGGCCAGACGGTGTTCATTGAGCCGGAAGCCGTTTTTGAGTTGAATAATGATATCAAAGACCTCGAAAACGCCTACCAGCGCGAGCTTATCCGTATTCTCACTCAACTCACTGATCAGCTCCGGCCCCACATCCCAGACTTACGCAAAGCGTATCAGTACCTGGGCTTGCTAGATTTTATTCGGGCTAAAGCCTTGCTGGCTAGTCGTCTGGAAGCGTCTTTGCCAACCTTGCACCCGCGCCCGCTAATTAAGTGGCAGAAGGTGCGCCATCCGCTGCTGTACCTCACATTTCGGGAGCAGCCTAAGGAAACACGCCGCGAGGTGGTGCCGCTAAACATTGAACTTCATCCTGAGCAGCGCATCCTGCTGATTTCGGGACCGAACGCGGGGGGCAAATCCGTGGCCATGAAGACCGTGGGTCTGGTGCAGTACATGCTGCAATGCGGCCTGCTCATCCCGGCCGGCGACGGCTCTGAAGCGGGTGTATTTGAGGATATTTTCCTGGATATCGGCGACGAGCAAAGTCTTGATAATGACTTGAGTACCTACTCGTCGCACCTGCTGAACATGAAGCAGTTTCTGCTGTTTGCGGGCAAGAAAAGCTTGGTGCTCATCGACGAGTTTGGTACCGGCACCGAGCCCGCTCTGGGCGGCGCCATTGCCGAAGCCGTACTTGATCAGCTCAACCGGGCCCGCAGCTACGGCGTGATTACTACTCACTACACTAACCTAAAGAACTACGCCGAGCGCTCGCCGGGCATCGTGAACGGCGCCATGCGCTACGATCCGGAGCGTTTGCAGCCGCTATATCGGCTGGAAATTGGCAAGCCAGGTTCTTCATTTGCTATTGAAATTGCCCGCAAGATTGGTTTGCCGGCCCAACTCGTAGAGCGGGCTACCCAACTCGTAGGCAAGGACAAAATCCGCTACGATCGTTTGCTGGAAGGTCTGGAAAAGGAAAAAGCCGACCTCGAACAGCGCTCTGCCGAAGCGGAAAAGCAAGAGCGCCGCCTCAAAAAAGCTGCTCAGGAATACCAGGATCTCAAGCGCCACCTGGAGGAAACTCGCCTCGATGTATTGCGTGACGCGAAAGCCAAAGCCAAGCTGCTGCTCAAGGATACGAACCAGCAAATTGAGGCTACTATACAAGAAATCCGCACCGCGCAAGCCGACAAGGAGCAAACTAAGCAGGCGCGCCAGAAGCTGGACGACTACGTGAAAAAGGAGCTGCAAATCGAGCCGCTCAAAGCCCGCGCGACCCGCGAAACCGCCGACGCCGCCACTCTCAAGTCCGGCGACAAAGTGGCCCTTATCGGGCAGGATGGCTACGGCGAAATCATGAGTGTGAAAGGCAAGACGGCGGAGGTATCCTTTGGCGGTATGAAAACCATCGTCAAGATCTCGCAGCTCGAAAAGCTGGGTCGCGCCGAAATCAAGGAGCGGGAGAAGAAAGCCGAGCGAAATGCCCCCCAGAGCTCCGGCATGGACATGACCGGCCGCATGGCCAACTTCAGTCCCAACCTCGACCTGCGCGGCGAGCGGGCCGAAGATGCCCTGCAAAAAGTAATGGCCTTCGTGGACGACGCGGTGATGCTCGGCATTCCCGAAATCAAGTTTGTGCACGGCCGCGGCAACGGCGTCCTGCGCCAGATAACCCGCGACTACCTGCGCTCCGTGCGCTCCGTGGCCAGCGTAGCCGACGAGCACGCCGAACGCGGCGGCGATGGGGCCACGGTGGCGGTGCTGAAGTAGCCGGAATTATAGCTGTGTGTGTATAGTCAATCCTGTCTCATTAGGCGGTCATGCAGAACGCAGTGAAGCATCTCGCGTGCTGATGCTGGATTAGTAATCTGACTACCGCGTGCGAGATGCTTCGCGCCGCTCTGCATGACCGCCTTTTTGCTTTTAGATTTTTACTCAACATAAAAAAGCCCCTTGGTTTAAACCAGGGGGCTTTTTACAGCAAAACGACCTTACATAATATTTACTTCCGGGTGTAGCTCCACGCCGAACTTTTCTCGCACCGAAGCAATAATCTCGTGGGCCAGATCCCGGATATTTGCCCCCTGAGCGCCGCCGTGGTTCACCAGTACCAATGCTTGATTCTCGTGCACGCCGTGGGGGCCAAATCGGCGGCCTTTCCAGCCGCACTGCTCGATCAGCCAGGCGGCGGGCACTTTTACGCCGCCGGGAACGGGGTAGCCGGGCAGGTCGGGGTAGTGGGCTTTCAGCTCGTCGAAGCGGTGCTGGGAGATTTCTGGGTTTTTAAAAAAGCTGCCGGCATTACCGATTTGGGCAGGGTCGGGAAGCTTGCTGCGGCGAATGCGGATTACGGCCTCGCTCACGTCCTGGGGTGTGGGGTCAGATTCGATGCCCATATCGGCGAGGGTAGTGCGCAGGGCGCCGTAGCTGATATTGAGCCGGTGCTGACGTTGCAGCCGCAGCACCACGCTGGTCACGATAAACTGGTTTTTGAGCGGGCCTTTAAACACGCTTTCGCGGTAGCCGAAGCCGCATTCCTCGCGCGTAAACGTGCGCAGGCGGCCGGTGCTGATTTCCAAGGCTTCAAGGTGGTCAAAAGTATCCTGTAATTCCGCCCCGTACGCGCCAATATTCTGCAAGGGCGCCGCGCCCACCGTCCCTGGAATTAGAGACAGATTTTCGATGCCACTTAGGTTCTGCTGCAAGGCGTACTGCACCATGCCATGCCACGATTCGCCGGCGCCTGCGCGCACCAGCGCGGTATCCGCGTCGTCGTCCTGGGCAATAACTTCGAGGCCCGCTATCTCATTTTTAAGTACTACACCGCCGAAATCTTGCGTGAAGAGCAGGTTGCTGCCGCCACCGAGAATAAGTTTTTCGGCCTGCTGTACTTCCGGCAAAGCCAGCAAAGCGCGCAACTCGTCTACACTACGAAAGCGGGCAAACAAGCGCGCCTTGACGTCGATGCCGAAGGTATTGTAAGGGCGGAGTGAAACGTCGTGTTCGAGAAGAGAGGCCGAAGACATAGGGAAAGCAAAAAGGTAATGCTGCGGTAAAAGTAGCGCCGCGGCCGCGAAAAAAGCCCCCCAGCAGCGATTTACGCCCCCAAATAACTACCGCACCCGGTAGCCGCTTACAGCGTAGTACAGCAGATACGCGTAGCAGAGCGCAGGCACGACGAAGGCAACGCGCAATCCGCCACCGTCGGTAGCGAGCCATCCCATCAGGGGCGGAATTATAGCCCCGCCCACGATAGCCATGATAAGGTAAGACGAGCCTTGCTTGGTGAATTGGCCTAATCCTTTGATTGCCAAGGGGAAAACGACTGGCCACATGATGGAGTTGCAAAGTCCGCAGAGTACGATCAACCACAAAGCGGCTTCGCCAGTGGTTAGGATAGAAGCAACTACCAATGCCACGCCCGCCGCACACACAGCTATCAGCATGCCACGGTTGTTGAAGCGCAGTAGCAGTGGAATTCCCACCAGCCGCCCCACCAACGAGCCAAACCAGTAAGAAGACACTAGGACGGCGCCCACGGCTTTCGTAAAGCCCCCCGAAGTGTCGATAGGAGCAGGCTCTTTCCCAAAAAATACCAAGGCATAATTAGTAGCAACATTCAGCCCCTGCACTAGGCTTTGGGTGAAATCGCTCAATTGCTGGATGCCCTGCGACTCGCCGTAGCGAATCAGAAACGAGCCCAAACCAACTTCCACACCCACGTACACAAAGATAGCCACAACGCCCAGCACCAAGTGCGGAAAGCTTAGTGCACTGGTGCGGGTGGTTGCTTGTCCGTCAGCGCTTTGCGCCGCGTCTTCGGCGGGCAGGCTTTCGATTTCAGGTAGTTTTAACAAGAAGAAAACGCCAGCTAGTACTACCAGAAAAGCGGCCAGACCCAGGTAAGGGCCTTTTACCAATTGAGCCTCCTGATCAAGACGTTGAGCGACTGGCAGAGCGGCCAACTGAGCTTTGAGCGCCACTGAGCCACCAAACAAAATCAACCCGCCAACCAGCGGTGACAAGGCGCCCCCGAAGTTGTTGGCTACCCCTACAATGCTCACTCGCGCCGCCGCATTGCGCGCTGGCCCCAGTACCGAAACGTACGGGTTAGCCGCCACTTGCAGCAACGTGATACCAGCTCCTAGTAGTCCTAAAGCGGTGAGGAACAGCGCAAACGTGCGCGAATTGGCCGCCGGCACAAACAGCAGCGCCCCGCAGGCCATCACCAGCAAACCCAGCACAATCCCATTCTTATAACCCAGACGCTTGAGCACAAAGCCGGCTGGCAGCGACATCAGAAAATAAGCCCCAAAAAAGGCCGATTGCACTAACGACGACTGCAAATCCGTGAGCTGGCACACGTCCTTGAGATAGGGCATGAGCACGTCGTTGAAATTGGTGACGGCCCCGAAGAGAAAAAATAGGGCCGTCATGGCCATCATGGGCACGACGAAGTTGCGGGTAGTGTCGGCCGCGCCGGTGGCAGCGGGAGAGGAGGAAGTAGTAGGAGCAGCCATTGCGGGCAGGAAGGGGAAAGTTGTGGGCCTTAAAGATAGAAATAGTGGGCGAAGCTTGTGGGAATAATGGCAAGTGGTCAGAACGACAACTCCCTTCCTCGTCGGAGGAGGGGAGTTGTCGTTCTGACGGCGCTTTTCCCGACCTTTGCCCTTCACCACCTAAAAAAAGCCCCCCATGGCCGAAAACCGCCGCGACGAACCCTTTTTCATGACGGCTACCACGCAGTTTGGCCTCGAAGATGTGCTGACCCAGGAGTTGGAGCAGCTAGGGGCCAAAATTGAGCAGGTGCACAGCCGCGCCATCGAGTTTATGGGCAACAAGCAGCTGCTCTACGAAGCGAATCTGTGGTGCCGCACGGCCATGCGCATTCTTAAGCCCTTCGCCGCCTTTTACGCCCCCGACGAAAAAGCGCTGTACCGCGAAGTCGGCCGCGTCGATTGGAGCCGCTACATCCAGCCTGATCAAACCTTTGCCATTACGGCCGTGGTGAACAAATCCACGTTCGAGCACTCCCTGTTTGTGGCCCAGTTGACCAAAGACGCCATTGTGGACCAGTTTCGCGACCGGACCGGTTCGCGGCCCAGCGTAGACGTGAACAAGCCTGATATTCGGCTGCATCTGCACATGCTGGATAACGAGGTAACCTTGTCGCTCGACGCCTCGGGCGAGTCGCTACACCGGCGCGGGTACCGGCAGCAAACCAACGCGGCCCCGCTCAATGAGGTGCTGGCGGCTGGCTTGTTGTTGCTCACGGGCTGGGATGGCAAAAAGACGCTCATTGACCCTATGTGCGGCTCGGGCACCATCCTGACCGAAGCGGCACTTATTGCCCAGCGCATCGCGCCCGGCCTATACCATCAGGGTAAGTTCGGCTTCGAAAACTGGCCCGACTTCGACCTTGCCCTCTGGGAATCGGTGCAGCTCGATGCCCGCAATGCCCAGATTGAGGAGCCGCAAGCCTACATCGGCGGCTCCGATATTTCGTCCGAGTTTTTGGAACTGGCCCGCCAGAACGTAGAAGCCGCTGGCCTGGAAGACTATATACGGCTGGCCGTGCGCGACATGCGCGAAGCCAAAGCGCCCAAAGGCGACCCCGGCCTCGTGATAATGAATCCGCCCTACGGGGAGCGAATAGGAGAAGAGGAGCAAATGGCCGAGCTCTACAAGATGATAGGCGACACGCTCAAATCGAACTTCCAAGGCTACGACGCCTATATCTTCACCGGCAATCTGGATGCAGCCAAGCGCGTGGGCCTGAAAGCCTCCCGCCGCGTCCCACTATTCAACGGCCCCATCGACTGCCGTTTGCTGAAGTATGAGCTGTACCAGGGTTCCCGCCGCGTGGCTCGCCCGGAGTAATTATACAAAGGGATTTAAAAACGTCATGCAGAGCGAAGCGAAGCATCTCGCATGTTTGGTTGAGTTACACTACTCTCACGACTGCACGCGAGATGTTTCGCTCCGCTCTGCATGACGGTCTACTATTTTAAATTGACATTGTTATTTAGCACATTTCACTTTGATCACTCCCGCTTAAATCCCACCGTCAAACATGAAAAAAATCTATTTAAACTTGCTCTTGCTGGTGCTGCTACTACCGATGTGGGCAGCGGCGCAAACACCGGCTATCCAACGCGTGAACCCCACCAACTGGTGGGTGGGCATGAAGGAGCCGAAACTACAGTTGCTTGTGTACGGCCCCAATGCTGGTACTTTGACCTACACGATAACCCATCCGGGCGTGAAGCTGGTGAAAACCAACACCGTTGAGAACCCGAATTACGCGTTTCTGGATCTGACTATTGCGGGTAACGCTAAGCCCGGAACAGTGCAGATCGTCGGCAAAAAAGGCTCCCAGACCGTTACGCAGACCTGGGAACTGAAGGCCCGCGACAATTCGCCGAAAGGCCAGGGCGTAACGCAGGCGGACTTTATTTACCTGGCTATGCCCGACCGCTTCGCCAACGGCGACCCGAGCAACGACAAGTTCGCCGACATGCGCGACCCCAACCACGACCGGAGCAACGGGTTCCTACGTCACGGTGGCGATCTTGCGGGTGCTGCGCAGCGCCTGCCGTATCTCAAAGATCTGGGTGTCACGGCGGTGTGGTTTACGCCCGTCATCGAAAACAACCAGCCCCTGACCAATGAGGGTGGCACCATGCGTGCCTCTTATCATGGCTACGGCTTCACCGACCATTACAATGTGGACCGCCGCCTGGGGGGCAATTCTGCCTACAAAGAATTTGTGAATAAGGCCCACGCGGCCGGCATGAAAGTGGTGCAAGATGCTGTATATAACCATATTGGCAACACCCATTGGTTTATCCAAGACCTGCCGATGAAAAGCTGGCTCCACCAGTGGCCGAGCTACACCAACACTTCCTACCGTCAGCAGCCCATCACCGACCCGTATTCTTCCCAGATTGACCGGAAAGTAACGCTCGATGGCTGGTTTGTGCCCTTCCTACCCGATTTGAACCAGGAAAACCCTTACGTAGCCAACTTCCTGATTCAGCACGCTATCTGGTCAGTAGAAAACTTCGGGGTGGATGCCTGGCGCATTGATACGTATATGTATAATGACCAGCCGTTTATGAACCGCTGCAACGCAGCTCTGCTCGCCGAATACCCTCGCATTCACATCTTCGGAGAGTCATCGGTAAATAACGTGGTCGATCAGGCATACTACGTGCGCAACAACATCGATTTCAAGTTCAAGTCGAACCAACCAGGCGCGCTTGACTTTGTGTTGGAAGGCGCCATGGTGGAAGGACTAAAGCACGATGGTAGCCCCCAGCGTATGTACGAAGCGCTGGCCCAAGACGCAATCTATAAGGACCCAACCAAGTTTGTGACCTTCCTCGACAACCATGACCACGACCGGTTTCTGTCGGTGGTAGGCGAAGATTACGACAAGTATAAATTGGGCCTGACTTGGCTGCTTACTACCCGCGGAATACCCAGCATGTACTATGGCACTGAGATCCTGATGAAGAACCTTAAAAACCCCACCGACGCAGAAGTACGCAAGGATTTTCCCGGCGGCTGGCCCGGCGATAAGCAGGATAAATTCACGGCCGCTGGCCGCACGGCCAAGGAAAATGAAGCCTTCCAATTCGTGCGCGCCCTGGCTACCTACCGCCGCGACCACCCCGTGCTGCACTCCGGCAAACTCATGCAGTATCTGCCCCAGGATGGCCTCTACGTATACTTCCGCTACGACGACAAGGGCACAGTAATGGTTGCCACTAACGCCACTGATAAGCCCATTACCATGCCCACGGCCCGCTTTTCAGAACGTATGAGCGGATTTACCAAGGCCCGTAATGTGCTTACCAATGCGACTTTAAGTAGTGTAACAACAGTGCAGGTGCCAGCCAAAACTGCTATGGTATTGGAGCTAATGCGATAGTTAGGTTCTCTTATCATCCTGACGCAGGAAGGACCTTAGCAAGCTAAAACGATTATCGTGACAACGACTCGTTCTAGCTTGCTAAGGTCCTTCCTGCGTTAGAATGACAACACTATAAAATTACTGCTGGTAGCTCCGGCAGGCCTCCACGCAGGCTTTGCAGGCCGCAGCACACTTCTGGCAATGGTCATGATCATGTTTACCGCACTCATCGGCGCACTTCTGGCAGATTTCGATGCACTCGCGCAGCACGTGCTGGGCATGATCAGAGCCTCGGGCAATGAAGGCGGCGGTGAGGTGGCAGATATCGGCGCAGTCGCGGTCGAGGCGAATACAGGGTACCATCATTTGAACGTGTTCCTCGCTCAGGCAAGCATCGGCGCACATCTCACAGGCGGCAATGCAACGGTTAAGGGCGTCGAGAACTTGTTGGGCGTTCTGGTTTTGGGTGGCGTAGGTGCGTGACTGGTTCATATTTAATATGTTTTAGATGATTGAGTAATATCTATATGTCTACGGCATCTATTCTGAATGAGGTAATATAGAATTGTGATTCAGGTGTATACAATTTGGTTTTGGCAAGCGGAAAATGCCCCCCAGCTAATTCCTCCTGCTCTTGTAGGAAGAAGCGGCACTTTGCCTAAGCCTCCGATTGTTGGAACACTTACTTCCCTTGCTGGCCCGAAAGCGCAGGTATCACGACGCGCTACCTGTGGTGCTTTATCCGGCTTTTTACCTTTCAACTACCGCTTAGCTAGCGTATTTTTACCGAATGTTATTTGCCCCCCAGACCTATTCGCCGACCTTAGAATCTGCTCGACAAGCCTTAAAGCAGTACTACGGCTATGATTCGTTTCGCCCTATGCAAGAAGAGATTATCTCTTCTATTCTAAGCGGGCGCGATACGGTAGTGCTCATGCCTACGGGGGGCGGCAAGTCGGTTTGCTTTCAGGTGCCGGCCGTAGTAAGTGAAGGGGTGTGCGTGGTGGTGTCGCCGCTGATTGCGTTAATGAAAGACCAGGTGGAAGCGCTCAAGGCCAACGGCATTGCGGCGGCAGGCATCAACAGCAGCATCGGGCAGAGTGAGCAGAATAACATCGGAGCGGCCTGCATGAGTGGTTACCTCAAGCTGCTGTATGTGAGCCCCGAGAAGCTGCTCTCGCCGGGCTTCCTGCAATTCTTACAGCGCCTTAAGATCAGCATGTTTGCCATCGACGAGGCGCACTGTATCTCGTCCTGGGGCCACGATTTCCGGCCCGAGTATACCCAGTTGCGTCTACTGCGCGAGCAGTTTCCGCAGGTGCCTATCATTGCACTTACCGCTACCGCCGACCGTCTCACCCAGCGCGATATTCAGCAGCAGCTGCGCCTGAGTGAGCCCCAGGTATTCACGGCCAGCTTCGATAGGCCCAATCTCAACCTCATTGTGCGGCCCGGCCAAGACCGCGTGGGGGGTATTTTGGAGTTCCTGGACCGCCATCCCGACCAGCCGGGCATTATTTATTGCCTCTCGCGCAAGCAGTGTGAAACCCTCTCGCAGAAGCTCATTGCCAAAGGATACCGCGCCGGCCACTACCACGCCGGCATGACGCCCAACCAGCGTTCGGCGGTGCAGGAAGGCTTTTTGAAGGACGATTTGCAGGTGATTATCGCCACCATTGCCTTCGGTATGGGCATTGATAAGAGCAATGTGCGCTGGGTGATTCACTACAATCTGCCCAAAAACATTGAGGGCTACTACCAGGAAATAGGCCGCGCTGGCCGCGACGGTACGGATGCTACCGCGGTGCTTTTCTACAGCTTCAGCGACGTGATGAGCTTGCGGGAAATGCTCACCAAGGACAATCCGAACCTTACCCAGCTTAACCTGACCAAGCTAGAGCGCATGCAGCAGTTTGCGGAAGCAGCCAGCTGCCGCCGCAAGATTCTGCTCAACTATTTCGGCGAAACCCTGGCCACCGACTGCGGCAACTGCGACATCTGCCGCAACCCGCCCACAACCTTCGACGGCACGCTTATCGCTCAAAAAGCGTTGTCGGCGGTGGTCAGGATGCGGGAGCGGGCCAGCATCGGTCTGCTCATCGACGTGCTGCGCGGCATGCGCAACCAGGCGGTGCTCAGCGGCGGTTACGACCAGATAAAGACATATGGTGCCGGTGCCGATTTACCTTATCTGGACTGGTACAGCTACGTGCATCAAATGCTCAATGACGGCCTGCTCTACATTGCTTATGAGGAAGGCTACGCGCTGAAAATCACAGAGCTGGGCAAGGAAGTGCTGCAAGGCCAGCGCCAATTGCCGCTCAAGCAATTTAAGCCCGCTGAAAAAGCCGAAAAGACCACTCGCGCCAGTCGTAAAGCCGCCCAGACCGCCACGAAGCCTGCCGATGCGACGGCCAAGCTCTACGAGCGTCTGCGGCAGCTGCGCAAGCGCATTGCCGATGAGCAGAACGTGCCGCCCTACGTGGTATTTACGGATGCGACGCTGGAGGAAATGGCCGCCGAGAAGCCCGTTTCACGGGTGGCCATGCTGGCTATTTCGGGCGTAGGCATGAAGAAGTTCGAAACCTACGGCGAGGCCTTCATCAAAGAAATTCTGGAGCACCGGGGCGGCGGGGCGCCCGATGCTAGCAATACAACGTACGCGGATATTCCGGAGGGCCTGGAAGAAATGCCCCCCACGCCCGTCCCGCGCAAGCGGGAAGTCGGTGATACTCACGAAACAACGTTTCAGCTGCACCGCGTGGGGTTAAGCGTGGAAGCCATTGCCGAGCAGCGCAACCTGAGCAGGGGCACCGTGCGCGCCCACATCGAGACCCTCTATGCCAAGGGCTACCAGATTCGGCTGGAGGAGTTTCTGACGATGGATGAATTTGCCGAAATCCAGACCGCCCGCGACCAGCTCGGCGGCGAGCCGCTGCTGCGTGACCTGTTTGACCACCTGCGCGAGAAGCACGACTATTTTAAGCTGCGCCTGGCCGTGCATTATCAGAAGCGGTTGCGTGGAGAAGGATAAAGTCTGAAAAAGCTCCCCAGAGTGGTTCTTGGCGCTTTTTATGCCTGCTAATATCTCTGAGTGAACGTAGAAATAAAATGGCTGATCTGGCCCCGCTTACTATGTTAGCAGACATACCATTTATCAAAAAATAATAGCTAATTGAATTAGTAAAGCTGCTTGCTTGTTGCTAATTTCACGAGCCGGTAATGTTTTGATGTCGAAGCCTTTCCCGACTCTTTTTAGCGATGATCAACACGAACTTAAAATTCTGGCGCCGTGAGCTGGGCCTCACCCAGGCGCAAATGGCCGAGAAGCTAAGCATAAAACGTTCATTGGTAGGTGCCTACGAAGAAGGCCGCGCCGAACCTAAGCTCACGACCCTGGTGAACATGGCGCGCTTGTTCGGCATTACGCTGGACGCGCTTGTCACTACCGACTTTAGCAAAAAGAGCGTGGCTAAGGCAGCTCTGCGCCACCTGGAGCCTTCTCTGCAAACGCCTGAGCCGCCCCGCCCCGCCGACCGTCTGCGCGTACTGGCGCTTACCGTCGATAAAGACCAAAACGAGAACATCGAGCTGGTGCCGTTGAAGGCCAGCGCCGGTTATCTTAATGGCTACGCTGATGCTGAGTTCATTGAGGAGCTGCCGAAGTTCCGTCTGCCTATGCTGGGCTCGGGTGGTACGTACCGCGCCTTTGAGATCGAAGGCGACTCTATGCTGCCGATTGCTTCGGGTACCGTTATCGTGGGCCGCTACGTAGACGACTGGCTAACGCTGAAAGACGGTACGCCCTGCGTAGTGGTGAGCAATAAGGAAGGCATTGTGTTTAAGCGCGTATTCAACCGTCTCAAGCAGGGTGCTATGCTGACTTTGCACTCCGATAACCCCGTGTACTCCCCTTATGAGATTGATGTGGAAGATGTGCTCGAAATTTGGGAGGCCAAAGCCTACATCAGCAGCACGTTCCCCATTGCCGACCTCTCGCTAAACCGCCTGGCCAGCATTGTGCTGGACCTACAGCAGCAGATGACGACGTTGAAGAAAGCGTAAGTTCAACTGAACACTTAGTTACAAAAAGGCCCGAACCAAGTTGGTTCGGGCCTTTTTCGTTGCTGAATCTTAAGTATTATTAACTCAGTAGCTGTGGGAGGCAAAATTCTAAGCAGGAGTGGGGCGCCAGCGGAATGACTGCGGATCGATAGCGCGCATAGTGCAGAGAATGCCGTCGAGGTGGTCGCATTCATGCTGGAGCAACTCGGAGATGCCATCCTGCACGGTCCAGGTTTGGGGCTGCCAGTATTCATCGCGGTAGCGCACCGTCACCTGCTGGTGGCGTTGTACGCGCACCAGCAGGTTGGGAAAGCTCATGCAGTCGTCCCACAGCTCAAACGTGGCAGAACTCAAGTCTACTAGCTCTGGATTCAGAAGCACTCGGGGCTGTCCGTCGAGGTGCAGGTACACGAGGCGCTTCATCACCCCAATCTGCGGCGCGGCAATGCCACGGCCAAAGTGGTAAGTAGCCCGGATGTCTTCCATAACCGCGTGCAGGTCAGCTACCCAACCGGCTACTAGAGGTAATTCTTCCTCCACTACCGGAGCGCAATGCTCATAAAGCCGCGGGTCACCTAATAACACAATGTCAGCTATGGTTTTCATACCTCTAAGAAAGGGATAAGTTGCTTACTCTTGATTAATGCTTCTGGTAGCTGCTGGGAGGCTTTTATGAATAAAAAAGCCTCCCAGCAGCTACCAGAAGCTGGGGCGCTAACTTACAACCACTTGCTCGCGTATTGCTAAGCATTGGCCATCAATCCAACAAGCCCTATGCTTAAGTATATCCCCGCTACCCAGCGCCACCACGCCGCACCCGTGCAGTGGCTCAGCAGTTACTTCCTGTTCTCCTTCGCTGATTATCACGACAAGGATAATATGCAGTTTGGTCCTTTGCGCGTGTTCAACGATGATACTATCGCGCCCAACTCTGGCTTTCCGCAGCACCCGCATTCCGATATGGAAATTATCACCCTGGTGCTGGACGGTGAAGTAACCCACGAGGATACGATGGGCAACCGCGCCGTAATTAAGAAGGGCGAAGTGCAGCGCATGACGGCCGGCACCGGCTTGGCGCACGGGGAGCGCAACGAAACGGACGAAGAGTTGCGGATTTATCAGCTTTGGTTTATCCCGAATCAGAAAGGCCTGAGCCCCAGCTATGAGCAGAAGGATGTTGACTTTCTGGATAGCAAAAATGAGCTGATTCCGTTGGTATCGGGGCAGAAAGTGCTGGAAGATGTGGTGTACATGAACTCCAACTCGACTGTGTATTGGGCTAATCTGAACGCCGAAAAAACTATTACTTTCAAGACCTTTCCCATTCGCAATACCTTTATTTATGTGCGGCAGGGCACTATCTACGTCAATGGCTCCGAAATCGGCCCCAGCGACCAGGCCCGCCTGACCGATGAGCACGTGGTGGAGATTCGGGCTGAGAAGGACGCGCAGTTTATCCTGATTGATTTGCCCGCAAACGAGGCGAATTACTAAAGTTAACAGACTTGAAACCGTAAGCCGGGCTACATTCTAGCTCGGCTTTTTTGTGCGCTTAAAACTGCAAATAAACCGCCTTCCACTGAACTGTTGAAGTTTAGAAAACCTGCGTTTTACAAGCGCCACAGCAACATTGCGACCTCGATAAAAGTAACAATCCTTGATTTGACAGGGTATTTTCTCCATAGAACGTCATGAAAGTACCATGCTCCAATAGATGATTATTCGCAGCTACGGTGCTTTTGTGCTTGCTGGTGATGGGTTTTGAAAACTACTTAACTACCTCCAGACAGTCCGCCTCATCAAGTTTCACGTCCGAAAGCGCTAGGCTGGGGCATTGCACCCGCTGAACACCCCGTGAAAGGCAACCAGCCGCCAGATTTATATCCATTCGGGACATAAAGCAAGCCGCACCACACTGCAAAGTGCAGACTATCTGTTAATCTTTTTTTTGGCCGCTGGCAGATTTTGCTGGTCAGTTGTCAGTCGAGGGTGAATCCGGCTTATATTTAATGCTTTAGCCTCTGGTTGCTTGCGGTGTGCCTTTCTGGGGGGCATTTTGCGGCTCATTTGGCGCCAAAAATGTATGCGCTGATGGGCCGTTTCCCGTATATCACCCGCGCCGTCTGGCTGCTCTCGCTTATCAGCCTCTTCACCGATCTGGCCAGCGAGATGCTTTACCCGATTATGCCGCTTTATCTGCAGTCAATAGGGTTTTCGGTGTTTTTTATTGGGTTGCTCGAAGGGGTGGCCGAAGCCACGGCGGGCCTTAGCAAAGGCTATTTCGGGCAATGGTCTGATCGACTGGGCCGGCGGGTGCCGTTTGTGCAGTGGGGCTACGGGCTGAGTGCCCTCTCCAAGCCCATGCTGGCAATATTAGCCACGCCAGTGTGGGTACTGTTCGCCCGCACCCTCGACCGATTGGGCAAAGGCCTACGCACCGGAGCCCGCGACGCCCTCTTGTCCGACGAAACCACACCCGACAACAAAGGCAAGGTTTTCGGATTTCATCGGTCAATGGATACGCTGGGGGCCGTTTTTGGTCCTACTGTGGCCCTTCTATGGCTGGCCGCACGGCCCGGCGAGTTTCGCCCCTTATTCCTGATTGCTTTTTTGCCTGGTCTGCTGGCCATCGGTATTGCCTTTTTGCTTAAGGAGCGGCAAACCGTGCCCTCAAACCGTCCGGTTCAGCCGTTTTGGGCCTCATTTAGCTATTGGCGGGTAGCCTCGCCCGCGTATCGGCAAGTGGTAGGTGCGCTGGTACTCTTCGCCTTATTTAACAGCTCTGATGCCTTTCTGCTGTTGCTCGCCCGACAACGCGGCCTCTCCGATGCCACGGTAGTGGGCCTTTATATCTGGTACAACGCGGTGTACGTGCTCAGCGCCTGGCCTCTCGGTCACCTCGCCGATAAGCTGGGGCCGCGCCGGCTGTTGGTAGCTGGGCTTCTGGTCTTTGCCCTGGTGTACGGCGGTGTAGCGGTAGCGCAATCCACCTGGGCCTTCGCCGCCATGTTTGGCCTTTATGGTGTGTATGCCGCTGCCACGGAAGGGGTGGGCAAAGCCTGGGTAAGCAACCTCTGCCGCAAAACCGATGCCGGGGCCGCTCTGGGTACCTTCTCCGGTCTCAGCAGCCTAGCTGCGCTGGGCGCCAGCGTCGGTGCTGGCTTGCTGTGGCAGGGGGGCGGACCAAGCCTTACGTTCGGAGTTACAGCCGTGGTGGCCCTTGGCGTGGCCGGTTACTTAGCCTTAGTACGGCTTCGTGAACAGGCCACGTGAAGATGTGTATTCGCGTCCCATTATTGAGGAACCAGATTGGCTCTTTATAAGCGCTTGATAAGTTAATATCTCAAGCTTGTCTGCCGTTTGCGCTGAATTATAGTAGAGCGCCAGCGTACGGTGTCCATACCCAGGGTTACAAGTAGTGCGTGCGGCAGGGTCACGATTGAAGCCACGAGTAGCGCCAGGCTCACTAAGACAGATTCGGTAGCCGCTTGCCACCATGCTATTCCGTAAAGTATTGCCAGCCCGGTTAGGCTGAGGGCTAACAAGGGCGCTGAGCGCCTAAGAAAAAAGCCTAGCTCAGGTCCCAAAAGTAACCGGCGGCTGAGCAAATGGCGGCCCATGAGCTGGTTCATCCGCAGTACATGGTGCAAGCTATGCCAAAACACGAAGTACACCCCCGCTGACAGAAGGGGAGGAAGCACCACGAGCAAGGCAATGAGCAGACCTGCTTCCAGCATATCCATGCGAGCCGTTGCGTGGTGGCCATAGCGGAAGTAGCTGGCCCAAAGCAACAGGTGCCCGCCCGCCACGAGAGTGCCCAGCACTAATGAGAGTTGAAAAATGGCAGTCGCGCTGACAGGGCTGGCGCCCCCAAGACTCAGTAAGCCGTTTATAATTTCGCGCGTTTCGTCCGCCCAGTATAGTAGCGGCACCGCAAATAGTAAACCACCCCGCAAGAGGCTGTGTGCTATCCAGTAGCGTGGGTGGGCGGCCAGGATTGGGGCATCCGCTGAGCCCCAGTGCCAAGCGGTCAGTCCAAAGAAAAGGCCCACCGTTGCTGCCGGCTGCCACCACCATAAAAGGCCAACTAGCGCGGCCAGCCCCAGATAGCCAACTAAAAAGCACGCCCAGTAGCGTAGCTGGCTTTGCGACAGTGCGGGATGTGTAGCAGGCATCACGAATTGGTCGCAGGCGCCGTGGGCGACGCCCAACAACAGCGCTCCAACCAGCAGTAGGGGCGTCAGCAGCCAGAGCGCCAGGCTGGGTATCAGCAGCCACGTGGCCACCGTCGCTAGCACAATCAGGTAGGAAGCGCGGCGCGGTACCGCGCTGCTCCCCAAAGGCAAAGTGACTGAATCAGGCAGTGACATACTCTTTCGTACTAAGATTTCTGTATGCGTATTCACATCGTGGGTGCCAGAAAGTAAGCACCTCCAACTTGTTAAAACCTTACTTCCACCTTCTGCAAAGCATTGGTAGAAGTGGAAATAAGGTTTTAACAGTCGCAGGTGATTCACTACAACGCTGGGCGTTTAGCATGGCGCTTTTGCCAAGCGTGGCTGTTGCCAGCGTTGAAGCCAGCGGCTAAGCGGTGGGAGCTAGCTCACGCACGGCTGCTGCGCTCTTACCAGACGCGGCGATGCCATACACCACTAGGCCAAACCCGATTTTGTTGATGGCATCGGCGATGTTATAAAACAAGTCAACGTTGGCCGCCTGCCACCCTAAGCCCGTGTTTAGCCAGCCTCCCGGCATGCACATGTAGCCAATAGGATAGATAGCCCACCCCACCAATACAAACCAGGCCAGCGCTCGGATGCCTTTAATAACAATCACGTCCCCGGTTTTGCTGGCCAACTGCGCCACTTCCCCAAACCAGGCAGTATACAGGATGTATACGTATCCCAACGTTGACAGAGACCCCCACAACACCGAATGCCCCGTAGTGCCATCCGTGAAGGCCTCGCCGATATACCCCGTTACCAGCATAAAAACGGAGGCTGCGACAAGCTTCCACAGCAAGCTAATGCGAGCCCCCGCCGCTTTCGTCAGCAGGTAGAACTCCACGCACATCAACGGCACCGTAAGCGTCCAGTCGATGTAGCGCAGGGCCGTGGGCGTTTTACCCGTTGCCAGGTAATAGTCCCGCATGTAGTAATAGTGGATGGCAGCAATGCCCGTAATGAGCCCGGAAACGAGCAGCGAAAGCTTCCATTTACCTTCTACGCTCCCGCGCTCCGCGAAGAAAAAAACAGAGGCGGCCAGCATAGCCATGTAGCCTGTAAAGAAAGTAAATGCAATCGGGTCATCAACCCGAATGTCTACCAGCCCGAACAGTGAAGTTGTGTACATTTTGTTTAGGTTTTGGAGTTGAAAAGTTAAACAATATACATATATAATTAACAATTGTTTATATCATGGTTAAGTAAATATTTGGGCCTAAATACCTGAGCGCTCACATGACAAAAGTTGCCATGAAGGGGCTTGCTTCCCAACATTGCAACAGGGCAAATAGCAGCGAATAATAGTTGGACCTAGCTAATGAAACGGAGGAATGCTTAGACAAAAAAGCCCCCCAGAGTTATTCCGGGGGGCTTTTTTGCAACATCCTTTCAAGCAGGTGGTCAGAGGCGGTATCGCGGTGCTACATCGTGTACTTACGCCCTTTATTCTGTTCCTTCAGATACGCCATCAGCGGCTGAAAATAATCGACCATGGCGCGGGCGGATAAATCTTCGTCAGTTTTCTCCTTCAGCACGGTGCGCCAATCTTTGCTGGCACCCGGGCGCATGATGTCATTCAGAAACGCGCCTACTTCCTTACTGCCGTAGTAGTTGGTGGCGTGCGGATCTTGCTTCAGAATCTTCTTGGCGATGTGGTCGTGGAGCTGAAACAGGATGACGTAAGAGAGGGCGTAATCGTAATACTGCGCCGGGTCGTCGTTAATATGGGTTTTTGTGGCCGGGTCGAGGAAGTTTTCACCGCGAGTAGTAGGCGGTGTAATGCCCTGATACTTTTTCACCAGCTCCCACCACTTCGCATTCAGCTGATCGGGGGGCAAATTCTCGGCATAAAAGCTGTTTTCCCATTCGCTCATCACCCCCGAAGCAAACGGCAGGAAAGTCACGTAATTCAGCGCTTCCTTAAGCAAAGTTTGGGTCTGATCGGTTTTGGCCGAGGCCGGCACCAAGTCCAGACCCACCAGAAAGGGCTTTTGCGTAGCCGCCAAACCCATCAGGCTGCCCATGGCCTCGTGGTAGGCGCGATTGGCCCCGCTCCGCAGCAACACCGGCACTTCGGGGTTGGTGTAGCTCATGTAATAGTAGATGTGGCCCAGCTCGTGGTGAGTTGTTTCATACCACTCCGTGTTGGGCTCCACGCTCATCAGGCTGCGCACGTCATTCTCCAAGTCCATGTGCCAGGCCGAGGCGTGGTTGTTCTTCTTGTAGTTGGCGCCAGCGGGCAATGGGTACAGGCTGCTCTTTTCGTAGAAGCTGGAGGGCAAAGCGGCGAAGCCCAGGCTTTGGTAGAAGCGCTCGGCTTGCTTTACCTGCCACTCCGCGCCCTTTTTGGCTAATACGGCGTCGAGATTCAGGCCTTTCACGTCCACCATCGCGCTCCAGTCCTGGCCCCAGCGGTTGGGCAGCCAGTGGGCGGGCAAGTAGTCGGGCACCTGCTTCTGGCCGTATTTCTTGGCTAGCTCATAGCGGGCGTATGTGTGCAGCTCGCGGTACAGAGGCCGCAGTTCGTCGTTAATCTGACGTACCAGCTGCATCATCTCCTCCCGCGTAAGACCGTAATCGGAGGCTTGGTAGGTGAAATAATCAGGGTAGCCGAGGGCCTTGACCGTTTCGTTGCGCAGACCGCGCAAGTTCAGCAAGCCTTCCTTGAGCGTAGGGCCGATGGCTTTGCTGGCCTCCCAGGCTGCCTGGCGCTTGGTCGGGTTTTTCTCCTTGCGCAGTACCTCATCAATATCATTGGTCGTTACCGACTTACCCTGATATTTATAGTCGAAGCCGTAAAGCTTTTCTACCTGCGCCGTTTCGGCCTTGATGCGGCGCGTGACAACGTCAGCAATAGTTTGGGGCGAGTTGGCGGCGTTGTAAAGGGCGGCTTTCAACTGCTTGACCTGCAATTCGCTCAGGTCTGCCTGGTGTTCCAGAAGCTCCCGCAAACGGGTAATATTCTCGGTGCTGCCAGTGAAGGCGGCCATTGCCTGATTAGCGCGGGCCGTGGCGGCGGCATTGGTCGTGTCGCCGGGCACGATGTGGGTATTCGAGCGCCACTCCGCTTCCGCCGACTGCGTGTAAAGGCGCTGGTATTGAGTGGAATACTGCTGGAGGAAAGCATCGGCCTGAGTGCGCCAGTCGGGTGCGGCCGGCTGCGTTGCCGCGGGTGTTTCGGTGGTGGTATTGGCTGTGGGGGGCGTTTTTGCGGTGGGCGCACACGACCATATCGCACTGCCAAGGGCAACGCCGGCCATTCCGGTAAGGAACGTCTTTTTCATAAGTGCTGAAATAGGGAAAGAGGTAGGTGGAGTTTCGTCCTCTAAAGTAACGACTTGCCGACAAGTGCCAGCAGCACCTTCACTTTGCCTAATTCAAAGTCATACCTATCGCTAGGCAGAAGCTTAAGCTGCCGCCTGCTCCTGTAGTAAATGGCAGTCCTTGTACTTCTTGCCACTCCCGCACGGACACGGAGAATTGCGGCCGAACCTGCGCCGACTCCGCAATGTTTTAAGCCATTCGCGCGGGTCGATAGCCGAACGCAGAAAACGCTTCTTGGGGTTTTGGCGCAGCGCACGGCTAAGCAGCTGATAAAGCTCCGGGTGGTTTTCCTGAAGCTTCTCGGGCTTCTCGAAAAAGTACTCCGTCACGACCGCAAAAAACTCGGCTTCGTTGGTGCCGGCGTAAGAGTTGATGTCGGACTTACCGTCGCGGATGGCCTCTATTTCGCGCTGCATCACCTCGGCCCAGGGCTGAAGCAATTCGGGGGGCAAAGCCATGGATGGCACGCCATCAATCACGCCGTCGGCCTGGTCGAGCAGGTGAGCGAACTCATGGATACCTACGTTTTGCTTGTCCAAGGAATCCTTAAAGCCTTGCTCTAATGAGGACTTGGAAAGATGCATGTAATGAGACGTTTGGAAATTACGGACGCTGCCTAGTAGCTGGCCTTGTAGGGGCGTCATTTCCTTGTTTGGGTCGCGGGCCTCGCGCCAAGCATCGGGTACAATAAGCACTTCGCTTAGGTTTCCATATTCCCAGTCAGGGAAGCCAAAAACCGGAATAATCGCAGAGGCTGCCACCAATACGCGCGTCGTATCATCTACATCAGTCTGAACGCCAGTGATGAGCGTTTGGGCCAGGAAAACCTGTACCGATTTCTCAAACCGCTGCTTTTCGTTTTTGGTAAGCGACAGATAGAAAGCCACGCGTTCCATCAGAATTCGCCGCCACTCCACAGGAAATTCTTCGGCCAAAGCCTCCGTCCGCACGCGCGAATCGCGGGTGATGTAGCGGTAGAAGAGAAAGATCAGGCCGCCAATAATGGCCAGGAAAATAGCGTAGCTCATGAGGGTTCAAATCAATAAACAGGCCTCGTGTACGCACTTATGGCGTTAATAGCTGAGCTGGGGGGCTTTTTTATTCATACTCTTGGATAGACTCTCATAAAAAGACCGTGCAGACAGCCTCAGACTGCTTAACCTATGCCTACTCGTTAGTCGCAGAAGGCTGGTAAATCGGGGTTTTGGGCGAAGTCCAGCATCTGTTCCAACTGAGACAGCGTAACCCGATCGGTGGATAAGTCTAGGTGGGGCAGCTCCGTGCGGTGGACCCAGCGTACGCCTGTCGTTTCGGGGGTGTCCGCTTGCAAGCTGCCGCCTACTATATCGCAGAGAACGAACGCTTTGTATACGTACCAGGGCTGCGGCGGGTGCGGGTGTTGCTTTTTGTCGAAGAGGGCCAAAAGGCGTACAGCTTGGGTTTCAAGGCCTGTTTCTTCCCAGGCTTCCTTTACCGCGACCTCGAAGGGTGTGTAGCCTACATCGGCCCAGCCGCCGGGCAGCGACCAGCGGTTATCGTCTATCTTTTCCTGCATCATCAGGATTTCGTCGGTACCTCGAAATACCACCGCCCGCACGTCCACTTTGGGAGTAGGGTAGCCCGCCTCGTTGGCAAACAAGGTATTCAGCTTTGCAATGGGCTCATTGGTCAGGCTGGCCATCATTTGGAGACTGAGCGCCTGTATTTCCTCATAGCGCTCGGTGTCATAGGTACTTAGCGAATAAGTCAGGCCCGCCTGGGCCAGCGCCTGTAAGCGTTGAGCAACGGTCAGCCAGTCGGTAGCGGTCATTTAATTGTGATTTTGATCTAACTACAAATTACCTCCAGCCACTGCCCAAACAGGGTGAAGGCGTCGCCCTAAAGCTCCGGCAAGAAAGGTTGCAGCCGCTTCCGTAGCAACACCTGAAGCACTGGATCCTGAAACTGATAATCGTCGGGGATGCGCAAGCAGATAACGAGTTTGCCGGCCAGCTGGGGGGCAAATTTGGCGCGCAGCCGGTCAGCATGGCGGCGCTCCATCACAAAAATCACATCGGCCCAACCCAAATGTCCAGCCGTGACGCGCACTCTTGCGCCCGGCTCAGTACCAGCTGAGCGCGTTTCGTAGTGTGCATGATCGTCGAACAGGCGTTCGGCTGTAAGACTGCGCCAGCGGTTTTGGCTACAGATGAAAAGGAGTTGGCGCGCCATTCAATGGAAAATTAATATGCCGCCGAGCGCTACAGCACCACCGACACCCGAATCTTGCGGCCTTTCACCTTAGCGCCCGTTACGCGCTGGGCTACGTCCTGAGCAAACTGACGCGGTACGGCCACGTAGCTGTAGTGGTCGAATACCTCGATGTGGCCTATAGCTTCGCGCTCTAGGCCGCCATGCGCCACAAACGTACCTACCAAGTCGTGGGCACTGACTTTGTCCTTGCGGCCGGCAGATACGTGTAGGGTCACGTTTTCGGGGCGCGGGGCTTTAGGTGCGGCGGGGGGCAAAGCCGGCGCATGCATGGTTTTCCACTTGATACTTTCCGCTACGGGCCACTTCTGTACGTGGTTTTGCTCGTGGGGCGTGGCCAGAATGTGAGCCGTACCGACGGCCCCCGCGCGGGCCGTACGACCAGCGCGGTGCTGGAAAGAGTCGGCCTTGTCGGGGGCGTCGTACTGGATGACGGTGTCGAGGGCCGTTACGTCGAGGCCGCGGGCGGCTACATCGGTGGCAACTAGCGCCTGCGCTGAGCCGTTGCGCAGCTTCATCAGGGCTTTGTCGCGCTCGGGCTGGGGCATTTTGCCGTGTAATACTTCGGCGGCCACGCCCCGGCCAACCAGGAAACGGGAAAGCTCCACGCACCGGTCGCGGGTGTTACAGAAAATAAGGGCGCGGCCGGTTTCGGGCTGATGCAGCAGGTGCAGCAGGGCGGCGGGCTTTTTCTCAATAGGCCCTACCTGTCCCAGCAACGTCAGGTTTTCGGGCAGCTCATCCGTATCCTCGCCGGCGTTTACCACCCGCGGCCGGGTCAGGTTGGCCCGAATCAGATTCAACACTTTATCCGACATCGTGGCCGAAAACAGCATAGTCTGCCGACGGCGGGGCAGGCGCTTAATTATTTCGACCAGCTCATCCTGAAAACCTAGCTCCAGCAGCTTGTCGGCTTCATCCAAAATCAGCGTTTTAAGTTGATTGGGAATAATTGTGCGTCGCTCCAGGTGGTCGAGCAGACGGCCCGGTGTGGCCACAATTACGTGAGGAGTTTGTTTCAACGATGCTGTTTCCTCGCGCATGGCGTGACCACCATAAAAGGCTGTTACGCGTAGGTTGGGAATGTATTTGCCTAGTTTTTTAAGCGCGTCGCGCACCTGCAGAGCCAGCTCGCGGGCGGGTACCAGCACCAGAATCTGCATGGTATCCTGAGTGACATCGATGTGCTGGAGTACGGAAAGACCGTAGGCGGCCGTTTTGCCTGAGCCAGTGGGTGCCTGGCCCGCCACATCCTGGCCGGCCAGGGCCATCGGAATTACTTCCATCTGCACGGGCGTAGGAGCGGTAAAATTCAGCTCTTCGAGGGCTTGGAGCAGCGAGGGCGCGAGGCCGAGGTCGGAAAAAGAAGTCATAGAAAGCACAAAAGGATACTACAAAGGTAGGCAGCCCGGCGGCAGCAGCCGCAACCCTTTGTGCGGTACCCCGTACCTGCGCTCCGTACCTTTGTACCGGCAGAACCAAAAGCTGCCAACAAAAAAGCCCCCCAGTCGCTTTAAAGGTCTGTTGAACAGAGGCAGCGAGCCTGGATCTACCCGCGCAGCGTGAAGAATGAAGTTGTGATTACTCAAAATAGAACCCAACACCCCACCGCCATATTACCTCAAATTCAGGCTCCGCTCACAAGCGGGCTCGTGTGGCTGATGGCCATTACCTGCGGCCTGGTGGTGGCCAATATTTACTACAACCAACCGCTGCTGGTCGAGATTGGCCGCACATTTCAGGTGTCGGATAGCCGGGTAAGCTGGGTTGCTACCATCACGCAGGTGGGCTATACGCTGGGGCTGCTATTTGCCGTGCCGCTGGGCGATAAAGTAGAGCGCAAAGGCTTGATTCTGTTGCTGCTATTGTGCGCGGCGGCATGTCTGGCCGGCGCAGCGCTGGCACCATCCTGCGTCGTACTGGTGGCAGCCAGCCTCTTAATCGGCATTTTTTCAGCCGTGCCTCAGCTACTGGTGCCTATGGCTGCATCTTTGGCCACCGACGCCGAGCGGGGCAAAGTGGTGGGTAAAATAATGAGCGGTTTGCTGATCGGAATTCTGCTCTCGCGCACCCTGAGCGGCTACGTGGGAGCACATTTTGGCTGGCGCACCATGTTTGGCGGCGGCGCGCTGATGATGTTGGTGCTGGTGGCTATTCTGGCGCTGCGTCTGCCCCGCAACCAACCGTCGTTCAAAGGCACTTACGGCAGCCTGATGAAGTCTTTGCTGACGCTAACGCGCGATTTGCCCACGCTACGCAGGTCCTCACTGGTCGGCGCGTGTATGTTTGGCGGCCTCACTGTTTTCTGGACTACGCTGGTGTTTTTCCTAGAGGGCGCACCTTATTTTTATAAAAGCGACGTGGTAGGCTTTTTCGGGGTAATTGGTGCTTGTGGAGCATTGGCCGCGCCTTTAGCAGGCAAGCTGGCCGATGAGCGCGGCTCCGATTACGCCCTAAGTATGGGGATTCTGCTGGCGCTGGGAGCTTACCTGTTGCTGGGCCTAACTGGCGTGTACTTGGTAGGTCTTATTCTCGGGGTTATCATTCTGGACGTGGGCCAGCAGGTGACGCACATCTCCAACCAGTCGCGGATTTTCTCCTTGATACCGGAAGCCCGGAGCCGCCTGAATACGGTGTACATGACCAGTTCTTTTATTGGCGGGTCGTTAGGGTCGCTGGCTGGTGGCTTTGCGTGGGCGCATTGGCAATGGCCAGGCGTGTGCGCCACGGGCCTGGTTTTCGTAATAGCGGCGTTTCTGATTAACCGATTTTATGGCCGCGCCGGTAGCTAGGGGGCTTTTTTATCCTTTAATTCGTCGTACGCCATCCTCGCTGACATCCACCAATCGGTAGCGCACTGCCGACTTCTTGGGTCGAATATCTATGCCGGCATAATGGGCATACACCTTCGTGAAGCAGGCGCCGAAGTAGAAGATCATGGCCGAATAGAATACAAACAGCAGCACGAGTACAATGCTGGAAGCGGGCCCATAGATGGGACCTAAGTTGCGCGGTACCAGCAGATAGCCGAGAATCAGCTCGCCGATGTCGATGCAGACGGCCGTCAGAATTGCCCCCCGAAGCACGGCCCGCCAGGGTACATACGCACTGCTCAGGTTGCGAAACGTGACGGCAAACCAGGTGGATAGAATCAGCAGGGACGTCAGTAAACTCAGGCCCTGAAACAGGTAGTAGCCAAAGGTGGCGTCGAAGTCGCGGGTGTAATCGGCTAAGAAGGCCAGCACGGCATCGGTCAGGAAGGCCAGCAGCGTAAGCAGGGCCGTGGCCAGCAGTACGCCCAGCGAGCGGACCCGCTCGTGCAGCACTTTGTGAAATTGACCCTCCGTACGCTGGGGGCGAACCTTCCAAAGCTGGTTTAGCGAATGCTGAATAACGACGAAAAGCGTAGTGGCGATAAAAACCAAAAAGGCAGACCCCAGCCATGTCATCAGGCGGCTGCGCTCTATATTGCTCACGTTTTGCAGAATTTGCTCTACCAGTCCGGCCGCCGGATAGCCCAGCAGATTCGAGATTTTTTGCAGCAGCAGCCCGCGCACCGTGGAGGCTGAATAAATGCCCCCCAGCACTTGAATGAGGATAATAAGGATGGGCGGGAGGGCAAACGTGGCAAAAAAAGCAGTAGCCGCGCCCAAACGCAACGGGTCGTTGGCGCCCAGCTCGCGGGCGGCACGCCGGAGCAGGACAAAAAAATCAGTCCAGACTTTGTGCCGGGGCTGACCCGGCTCGCGTACTTTTGCCATGTGCCTCATCTTGTCAGTGTGCGGCTACACTATATACGCTCTCTACGGCGCCCATTGAGAATGCTAGCGATTCAAATAGTAAAACAACTCGCCTGCGCTGGCTCCGGCTTTGAATATGAAATAAGCGGCAAGAGTGCACAAAATAACCTTCGCGGGCTTCTTTTCCAGCAAATGAGCGTAGCTACTGAGGTCTTTCCGTAGCTACTGAGGTCTTTCATTGTCTGTTGTCGTGATGTATGAGTGAGCAAATAATTCCGCAGACATCACCTCCAGACACGTCTACCACGCCGCCCCGAATCAGTTGGCTGCGCCGCCGGATACTCATGCCGCTGCTGGACTTGTTGCAGCAAGGACTTTCTCCAACGCAGCTGGCCCTAACGGTAGCCTTAGGAGTAGTGTTTGGGCTGATTCCAGTCCTGGGAGTCACGACGCTGCTCAGCACATTTGCGGCCGTAAGGCTGCGTCTGAACGTAGCGGCATTATTACTCATCAGTCACTTGATGAGCCCTTTCCAGTTGCTGTTGCTCATTCCACTGCTCCAACTCGGAGCCCGCGTGGTGGGCGACGGGACGGATACTGAATTAACCCTGATGCAGTTGCAGCACCTGCTCAGCACCGACTGGATGGAAGCGGCCCGTTTGCTTTGGCGCGCCAGTCTGGGGGGCTTTTTGCTGTGGCTGCTGGCGTCCGTGGTGTTGGTGCCCGGGTTGTTCTACGGTTTGCGGCCCGTGTTCGACCGCGTAGCACGCCAGAAGGCAAAGTAACCCTTTCGGGCTACTCGCTGCGCTTATAAATAGGCTCGTTCTGATAGAAATAGTGGCTTAGCGGCTCCTCCGACTCAGGGCTAATAAGCACAATATCAACGAACTGATGGCTGGCATCGAGGTGGTGCTGAATGACGGCACCAATTTCCTGTAGGAACGAGGTATCATCGCCTTCTACCTCAAAGCCTAGCAGCAAACGAGCCGGCTCCGGGTTGTCGGGGAGCTGCAGTTCAGCCAGATAAATAGCCCGAATAAGCGGCTGATCAGCGGCATAGGTGCTGAGCGATTCTATCAGGGCCGTGGGCACCTCCGCGGGTTGACCCAGGAGTACCTGCGTGTCGGGCGGAATCTGGTGGGCGGGAGCTTGAAACAGATGGCCGGCCAATAAATCTTCTAGCTCGTTGGCCATCAGTAGCTTGCCCAGGCTGGAAAATGGGTTCAGAGCACAATCGGCCCCTTTGACCATCTGAAACAGATCAAAGCCCGACAACCGCAGGTAGGGCACTTCCTCCTTTACGACGCTGCTATCAAAAATGCGCCCTGGCGACGTGAAAACTGGGATTTTGCCATCGTGCAATACCTGTAGCTGCACTTCCATGTTCTCCGTCACGGGTATTTCGCCCCCTGGCTGGCCTTCCTTGGGCTGAGTCAGCACCAATACATCTTCCTGCAGCAAAGCCTGATAGAAACCGTGGCGTGCATCGGGGTCGGCGGCGGCGTGCAGCAGCATCTCTTCGAGGCGATTAACGGGCTCGAAGGCGGGCATGGGAGGAGGTGGGGGCGGCAGTACCGGCGCGGGCGGTGGAGGCGCTACGGGCGAGGTAAAGTTGGCGCCCTTATAGCGAGGACCAGTAGCTGGCGTAGCGCTGGCAGGAGCAGGATCGGCTGGCGCCGGGGTTTGAACAGGTTGTTTTTTGGATTTCAGAAAGTCGAACAGACCCATAACACTACAGTAAATTGAGATGGCAAGCTAAGGAGGAAAGCTGAGGATAATCGTGAAAAACAGGGGCAATTACAGGCGTAAAGAATACAATATTGGGTATCAAACTTATAAATCAGCAAGTTGAAGTGGTGCAGGCTCAGGTAGTGCCCTGCATCATCGGAGCCAACTCCTACTACTGTCCGTCGCTGCCGGCACAGCCCTGGAGCTTCTCCGACACCTCCCGAATCGTGAACGGCTTGCCTTTATTACCCCAAGACGACTGCACAAAGTTCAGCAGGTTAGTGATTTCCGAATCGGTCAGATCTTCGTGGCCGGGCATTATCTGGTTGAAGGTGATGCCATTGACGACCATTGGCCCATTCACCCCGCGGCGCACCAGGCAGGCCAGAAAGTTGCGGTTTTCGGCCACGTAGTCGGCGCCGGCTAGGGGCGGAATGAGGCGTTTCAACCCTTGGCCTTCATCGCCGTGGCAGTGGGCGCAGTGCTGCGCGTAGAGACGTGCGCCGGCATTCTGACGATCCGTGAAGCAGCCGGCAGCCAGTATCCCGGCCGCCAAAAAGCCCCCCAATCGCAACAAATCTGCTGCGCGCCACCTCATAATTTAGCCTGGGAAGCATTTTCGGCTTCTTCTTTCAGCAGCACCGGCAAATCCTCGATGAGGCGAGCGACTTCATCCGGGTTCATGCCATCGTAGAGGCCCCGCACGCGGCGCTTGGAGTCAACGAGGGTAAACGCTCCGCTGTGCGCAAAGCCTCCTTCGACTGTCGAGTCCTTTTGGGCGGGCACGTAATAGGCACGAGCAAGGCTGAAAATAGTGTCGTGGGAAGCGGTGGCGAAGTGCCAGCGGCTGGCGTTCTGAATACCCAGGCGCTGGGCATAATCGCGCAGCACGGCTACCGAATCGTGGGCCGGATCGATGGTGTGAGAGAGAAAAAGTACCCGCGGATCATCCTTGAACTTCTCGTATACACGCAGCATTTCACTCTGCATTTTGGGACAGATGCTGGGGCAGGTGGCAAAGAAGAAATCGGCCACATACACCTTGTTTTTGAAGGTGTCGTTGGTAATGGTGGCGCTATCCTGGTTGGTGAGCGTAAAGCTGGGAATGGTGGCATAAAGCGTATCGGCCGGGCCGCCATCAGCACGCGGCACTACCTCACGCTCACCCAGATACGGCAGGCGGTCAACAGCAGTAGTATCGGGTTGGCTCTGGCAGGCGGTGAGCAGGAGCAGGGCGCTACCGCCCACTAAGATGCCGGCCCGGCGGGCGCGGGTGAATAGAGAAGTCATCATTTGGTGGACGAATTAGAGGAACTGCCTGCCTTCGTACCAAGTACCAGGCGGGCCGAATCGATACTGTTGCGCATCAGGCGACCCACGGAATCGATTTTGTGCTCCTGAGAGGCAAAATAAGCCATTACCTGCTCGTGTGTCACCGTGTCGGCGGGGCGGCGGTACTGGTGCATCCAGCCCATCATGGCCGCATCAGCGCGGAGCAAGGAGCGCCGCCGCCGACCAGCTTCCGTAGTATCGGGCAGGGTGGCGCGCTGAAGCTGCTGGCGCAGCGTATACAGCTGATCCATCTGGGCCATAAACTCATCGTGCTTGGCCATTACAGCTTTTTCAACGGCTTCGGCCTGCTGCTCCTCGCTTTGCAGCGACAGACAGGAAGTCAGCAATAAAACGCCCAACAGGGAGCCAAAGGAGATTGATTGGAAGGATTTCACGGGGCAAAAGTACGGCGCGAATGCTTGCGCTACGCCTATTTACCTTACTAACAAGTCAACCACCAAAAACTCTCCCGGCTACCACCAGTTTTGCCCCCCATACGTCCACAGCCATTCCACCGCTTCCCAGAGCCCCCAGGCCAACAGGCCAAAAATGACAAGCATGAATACCAGCACCACCGCCAGCAGCCCCTTACCGCTGCCTTGGTATTTGCCCTCGGCATAATGGCGGCGCAGCAGGCGCACGTTGCGGTCGTTGGCTTTATAGGCGAAGTCAAAAATGTTGCCTAGCACCGGAATGGCCCCAATAATAGTATCAAGCAAGATGTTGAGTACCATGCGAATAACCAGGCTGCCGCTGGCTCCGTGCCGCATCATCGTCAGCACCAGTGCCCCCGATACGGCCATACTCGTCAGGTTGCCCACCACTGGCAGCAGGCTCAAAATAGGATCGAGGCCGAAGCGAAAACGCGTGCCGGGCAGGGTAAACTGGCTGTCCATGAGGTGAGCGATACTCTGTACCCAGCGCAAGCGTTCGTCATTTTCGAAGGTCGGATCAACCGGTCTGGGGGGCATTTTGGGTTGCATAGGGAAAGGGCTTTGCTCGTTAAACGAAAGAACGGCGCGGGTGGGTGCGTTCAGCGAGCTTAGGTCGTTGACCAGGTTAAGTAGCGGTGAGAAAACCAAATTTTGTGTTCGCCAAACACAGCCTCCGTTGCCTTTCTCTGCGTTAAGAATGCAGCTACTCTTAATTAATTCTTACTTACTAGAAACGATATGCAAACGCGCACACTAGGCCGCTCAGGCTTAACGGTTTCAGCCATCGGTTTGGGCTGTATGGGTATGTCAGATTTTTATGGAAAGCGCGATGATGAGCAGAGTGCGCGCACTATTCATCGTGCTCTGGAACTGGGTGTTACCTTCTTTGATACGGCCGATATGTATGGGCCGTACACCAATGAAGAACTGGTGGGCAGGGCCCTGCTCGACCGACGCAACCAAGCCGTTATTGCCACCAAGTTCGGTATTCAGCGCGACCCGAACGACCCCACTAAGCGCGGTATTAATGGTCGCCCCGAGTACGTGCGCCAGGCCTGCGAAGGAAGCCTGCGCCGCCTAGGCACCGACTATATCGACCTATACTATCAGCACCGCGTCGATCCGAGTACGCCCATTGAGGACACGGTGGGCGCTATGAGTCGCTTGGTGGAAGAGGGCAAAGTGCGCCATCTGGGCCTTTCGGAAGCCTCTGCCGAAACGGTGCGGCGCGCCAATGCAGTGCATCCCATCGCGGCTCTGCAAAGCGAATACTCACTCTGGAGTCGTGACCCCGAAGATGGTGTACTGGCTGCTTGCCGCGAGTTGGGCGTCAGTCTGGTGGCCTATAGCCCGTTAGGCCGGGGTTTTCTGACAGGCCAGATTCAGCGCTTTGATGATCTGGATGCGGATGACTACCGTCGCAACACGCCCCGTTTTCAGGGCGAAAACTTTCAGCGCAACCTTGATGTGGTAGCGCGCATTAAGGAAATGGCAACGCAGAAAAATTGCACTCCAGGTCAGCTGGCACTCGCGTGGGTTCTGGCTCAGGGTGATGACATCGTACCGATCCCCGGCACCAAGCGCATCAAATATCTGGAAGAAAATCTGGGTGCCCTGGAGGTGCAGCTATCGGCCGCCGAACTGGCGCAAATAGATGAAATTGCCCCCCAGAGCGCTATCGCCGGACTGCGCTATCCGGAGGCAATGATGGGTAGTGTAAATGGTTGATAATTGGTATGCTACGGATTGTCAATAAAAGTTTTGGTTGATGATAGTTTGCTCTCGCCTTCCCTCAGATATTTATGCAGTGCCTTTGCCATAAGGTATAGCACATATACACCGAAAACTTGCAGCAAAAGAGATAAAAGCTGAGCTAGTAACATTATGTAGTAACCGAATTCTGAGAAAAGTGAAAGCATAACTTACATGTGTTAGATGAGTAGGATAAATAGTAATCTAAAGTTATCTAAAAAATCGAGTCTGAGCTACTTAACTCACCGGCGGCAGCAGGTCAATCAGGCCGTCTTCGCTGACCACTACGGCTAGTACGGGGTATTGGCTGCTTTCCACGTAGCGTAGGGCAGAATTGTAACGGGAGCCGCGTGAGGAGTCGCCTTTGGCAGTGGCAAGGCCGTCGAGGATAGCGCCAATGGCATGGCATATACCGTGTTGGTCTACGAGTACGGCTCCATCGATATTCGTAACTAGGCGCAGAATGGCGGGTGTCATCAAGCGGGGCACTACCCGGAAGCACTGGCGGGTGAGGCGTTGGGCTTCCTGCGCCGCACCCGCCGAAATCACCAGAATAGTGCCGGTCGACTGGATGCTGGCTTCCTGCGTGAGCCGCCAGAGATACGAAATACCGGCATCGAGCAGTTCGGGCCACTGCTTGCGCACGGCATGCGCGAAATTATCGGCATCGACGCGGCCCTGGGGCAGGCGGGGGGAATTCGACACCACCTTCATCATGATATGATCGGCGTGCGTCAGCTCCCAGCTATAGTGCTTGGTAAAGTGCACCATAAATAATGGCTCGTAGCTGGGGTGCGTTTCCTCCACCAAATAGCCCAGACCAAAGACATGCGTAGCGTCTGTTATCAGCGCCGTATTGTCTTCGCTCAACTCCAAAAGCTTCCGAATGGAACGGTGGTCGCGCAGGGTAATAGGTGTTTCGAGGGTCAGCACGGGCACGATGGCGGGGTGGTGGCGGCGCGCCACAATCATCAGCCCGATACCATCGTCGCCTTCGTGCCGAAGCGCGGCCACGCCGTTGCAGGCATCATACAGGCCGTGGGTGCCGGCCGCCGCCCGGAGCATAAAGCGCCGACCAGCGGCACGCAGCATCTCATTGTAGTCGCGGTCGAGGACGGGGTGGGCGTCGTCAGAATCGGATTCACGCAGGGCGCGGGCACAATCCTGCAAAAACTCCTGCACCGCCGCGGCCAGCAAGGAGTTGGCGCGGGCCACAATCTTGTCGGGGAGGGCATAATAGCCGTGGTAGGCCTCGGACGAGAGCTGCAACACTACCAACACCATATAGCCATTAAAGCTGACCGGCAGTGAGCAGAAGGAAATCCGCGGCATCGGCTCGGGGGGCATTTCATTCAGCGTTAGCTCCGTAGCCTGACGGAGCAACTCGTACCAGCGTTGTTTCTCGAAGCGGTCCTGGTCGGTGGGATGCAAATGATACACGACCTCGCGGGGCCCTTCTGCCGATTCCAGCGTAGCGGCACGCGTCTTTACTTCCGTGAACTCTGAGCTGGGGTAGCGGTGATTGGCAGGCTCAATTACGACAGCCTGCGGCTCGTCGGGTTCTTTCGCGGAGGCCAGACCAAGTAAAAAAACTTCGGGCTTTAAATTTCTATCCAGTAGATTAAAAACGCCTTCGGCAAACAACTGAGCTGAGACGCGAAACAGACTTTGGTGCTCCCACATAGGGTAATTTGGGCGGTCAGAAGAAGGGAAGGGGCGGAAAACATTAAGGCGTACGCGAAAAAGCCCCCCAGGGTGGTGTAACAAGGCGGCAACATTCCGGCCAGATTAAGGCAACATCCAGCCGCCAACATAGTTATAGCCATTATACGGAGGATTGGTCAGCGTTGGGAAACTCTCGCGAATCGATTATCTTCACAATACCGCTCATCCCATAGCCGCCACCGCCATGTTTGTTGATTTACTGCTGGGCTTTTTGTGCGCTATGTCGTTCCTGCCCCTCACCACCGGGTACTGTGCCCACAGCTATGGGCGGTCGTTCTGGCTGTGGTTTGCGTTGGGCTGGGTGTTGCCGATTGTGTCGTTCTTTCTGCTTTTCGCGCTGATCTGCCGCAAGCAGCTGAACCCCGGCGAGTGCCTTCTGGACGAAGCTAAAGCCATTCTGGCCGACGCTGAGCAGAAGGCTATTAATAAGTAGTAAATCGCGTTTCTACGCCAGCCGTTTTGTAATGGCATTGGCTACCCAGGCGCCCATGCTAAAGCAGCCTTGCAGCAAATAGCCGCCCGTAGGCGCTTCCCAGTCTAGCATTTCGCCGGCCACAAAGGTGCCGGGTCGCCGGCGCAGCATCAGGTTTTCATCCAGCTCTTCCCACGCTACGCCGCCCGCCGTGCTGATAGCCTCATCCAGCGGCCGCAGCCCACTCACGGGCAAAGGCAGCTGCTGAAGCAGTTGGGCCAGACTTTCGGGTGAGTTGGTAAGGGTTTCGGGCGGCGCTACCTCGCGCAATAGGGTAGGTATGGGCGGTCCTAAGTGTAAGGTTTGCTGCAAAAAAGCCCCCCAGGATTTGCTGCCACGGGGTTTACTGAGTTTATGGACGAGCTGGTCATGCGTCAGGTCTGGCTTGAGGTTGAGCCAGAGCGTTGTCGACTTTTCGCGGCTGAGCGCCGCGCGTAAGGCCGGCGTGAGGGCGTACACTGGCGTGCCTTCTACGCCGTAGTCGGTTAGCATCAGCTCGCCGCGCATGGTTTGGCCCTCGCAGGTCAGGGCAATGTTTTTGAGCGGAGCGCGAGCCACCTTCTCCTTAAAAAAAGCCCCCCAGGCTATTTCAGCACCACAGTTGGAGGGAGCGAAGGGCGTGCAGCGCACACCTATTTCTGAGAAGGCTGAGGTCCAGCCGCCATCGGAGCCAGTTTTAGCCCAGCTAGCCCCGCCTAGCGCCAGCACCACCGCCGGGGGGCAAATTTCGAATTCTTCGCCGGTCTGCTCATTGCGCACAAGCAAACCGTTGGGTGAGTCGGGCACGAAGCCCAGCCAGCGGTGCCGCGTTTTGATAACCACGCCCAGTGCGGCCAGGCGCGTCAGCCAGGCGCGTAGTAGTTGGGCCGGCTTGTAGTCAGCCGTGGGAAAAATGCGGCCGCTGCTGCCTATAAATGTTTCTACGCCCAAGTCGGCGGCCCAGGCGCGAAGGTGTTCGGGGCTAAAATGAGTGAGAAACGCGGCAAACTGCTCGTGGTGAGCGCCATAGCGCTTGCCAAAGGTAGGCAGCGGCTCGCTGTGCGTCAGGTTGAAGCCGCCGTGTCCGGCTACGAGAAACTTGCGCCCCACGGTAGCTTGCGCCTCATACACCGTCACGCGGTGGCCAGCTTCCGCCAAGTGCTGAGCGGCCAGCAAGCCCGCCGGGCCGCCCCCGATAATGGCGATGCTGGGATGATCAGACATAAAAGCAAGATGGAAAGTAACGGCCGGCAAGATACAACCGCACGACGCGGCCTGTGCAGGCAACGTGTATATCAAATCCTCCGCATTTTATGCCATGTGATTGTACATCTTGAGTTCCATACAAAATGCATAACGCTTTAATTTAGCAGCGTTGCGATATATTAATTTACAAGCGCCGCCGTATAGAAAGTAGTCCTGTCCACGAATTTTTCCAATATGGGTCCCTATACCATCTTGATTGGCCTGAGCTTGGCCGTTGTCTTATCTTACTTGTTTGATCTTGCCGCAAGGGCCACCAAAGTGCCGTCGGTGCTGATGCTGCTCTTCACGGGTATCGCGCTAAAACAGGCTGCCGATTACGGCGACATAGGGGTGTTGATACCCAAAGTAGTGCTAGAGATATTTGGCATTATCGGTCTAATACTCATTGTCTTGGAAGGGGCCCTGGATTTGAAGATTAGTCGTGATAAAGCCCCATTGATTCGGCGCTCATTCGCGGCGGCCGCGCTTATTCTGGTGGTGCAGGCACTTATTATTGCCGAGTTGCTACAGCTTTATCTGGGAGTGCCATTTCAGACATGTTTGATTAATGCCGTGCCGCTGGCTGTCATCAGTTCGGCCATAGCTATTCCGAGTGTATCCAATCTGGGTGGCGAGAAGCAGGAATTTATTGTTTACGAAAGTACTTTTTCGGACATCCTCGGCATCATGCTTTTCAACTTTGCTTTGCAGGATAACTTCGCCCAGGGAATATCCATCGTCACGTTCTTGCGAGATGTGGTAGCGGTGTCCGTTTTAGCTGTTATCAGTACCGCTGTACTGGCTTTTATGCTCGACCGAATCAGGCTCCACATCAAGTTCTTCCTGATTTTTGCCTTCCTGGTCCTGATTTATAGCTTGGCCAAAAAGCTGCATTTATCATCCCTGCTGCTGGTGCTGGCCTTCGGACTGGCCGTAAACAACGCAGAATTATTCCTGCGGGGGCCTTTGCGTCGTTTGCTGCACCCCGAGCGCCTGGCTGAGGAACTGCATCAATTTAAGAGCATTACGGCCGAGTCAGCGTTCCTCATCCGCACCTTCTTCTTTTTGCTGTTTGGCTACTCTATTACCCTCACCAATCTCATCAGCGTTACGCTCCTGTGGCAAGGACTGCTGATTGTGGCGGTGCTCACGGTTATCCGCTTTTTCTACCTGCGCTATATCGCCAAATCGGACCTGATACCTGAGCTGTTTATTGCCCCCAAAGGCCTGATTTCCATTCTATTGTTTTATAGCATCCCCGATAATCATCTTATTGGGCAAGTCAGCGAAAACATCTTGTTTGTCGTAATTCTACTGACGGGGCTGCTCATGATGGTTGGCCTGATGCTGGCCCGCAAAGAGCCGGAGCTAGGCGAGTATTAATGTTATATAGTAAACTGAACTAAGCTGCGACCGTTCGTGCAGGCTTTATTATTCGCTGCTACCTTTCGGAAACCCAAATTGGTTCTTCCTGGCTCGAAGGCCCAAGCTCGGCTATGCGCTCCCGCACCTGGGTGCGCTCGTATTCTGTGTGAAGCGTACGCTCAGCCGCCTCACCGATCAGGCCTCGTTGGCGGCTTAACACTAGTGTGCGCCTAGGATCCTTAGTGCGCTGCCCGATAATGGAAAGTGCCGTAAGCAGGCGCAGATAAACGGCCACATTGCCGTCAGCACAGACACGGATCTGGTCGAAAGCGGTGGTTACGAACTTCTCAAACGACGGGCGCACTGCTACTACGCGCACCCGATTGTTGTCAGTGCGCAGGGGACTGGCCAACCGGCGGTCGGCTAGCTGCGCTACTAAGGAGCCGAGGTGGTCAATGCAGATAATGGCCGTTGTGGTGTCGTTGACGCCCGGCGAGAGGGCCTTCAGGGCAATATCCACGATTTGCCGCAGGCCGAAGCCAGCATCCTGTTCGATGGTGCGCTGGCTGCCCAAGCCAAACCTAGCATTAAGCCGCCCGGTTAGTTTGTCTTCAAGCACGGGTGCTTCACCTTGATATACTGCCACCGATGCCAGCGCCGCGCCGCGCGCTACAAAATCGCCGATACCATGCTCCATGCGTATGACGCCTTGCAGGCTGCGCGCTAAGTCCAGCAGGCCATCCTCATCCACGCTCTGCACATACCCGTTCGTTTGCGAAGGAACAGTCTTCCAGGTGAGCTGGCCGGCCTGACGCAGTAGTTTCTGCGCTTCGTCGGCATCTGCTTCTTGTCCAAGCTGGTCGGGAAACAGGCGTTTGATGGCGGCTTCCGTTTCCTCAGTGGCGTTGCGGACAATGTTGGATGCCTGAATGGAATTGGCAATGTGGTGGATAAAGAAAATAAGCACCCCAATACTGACCAGGGCCAGCACCAAACCCATCAGTACCGCTAGGGAGGGAATAAAGCTGCCTTCGTCGCCGCCCCGGATGGTTCGCAGCACAATGAGGCAGTACACGAAAATGCTGACAAAGAAGCCCAGCACCATCTGATTGGCCCGGTCGCTCATAAAGTTGCGCAGCACCCGCGGGGTGTATTGGCTGGATACCTGCGCCAGCGTGCTCAGCGTAAGCGAGAAAATCAGGCCGGCCACCGTAATCATGGAGCCGGCAATGGCCGTGAGCACGCCGCGCGCGCCGTCGGAGCCGGCTCCAAACAGCAATGGGTATTCCTCCAGCCAGTCGTGCTCAATGCGTAAATCAATGAATACCAAAGCGAAAGCCAGCAAAATGGCCCCCGCAACCATTAAAGTTGGGATAAACCATAAGCTGGCATCCAGATTCAGCCAAAGAGCGCGGAGTCGGTTCATACCCTGGTAGGTACTGCCGAGTATGCGCTAGGGTTGTTGCTTGCTACGAAGTGGAAGGCTGTTACTCGATTTCCTTTAGCAGCTGCCGTCGATAGTTGGCCAGAATGGTAGATTTTAGCAGAAAGCCCAGATACAGGCCATTGCGAACCACGGGTAAGGCCCAGGCATCATGGTGCTCCATCTCACTGAGCGTGTCGAGCAGGCTATCTTCCGGTTGGACTACTGCCACCGGCGGTGTCATCAGGTCGCTGACGTAGGTGGTGGTGTAGTGCTCATCATCGAAAAGGGCGTCGCGCACCGTATCGAGCGAGACGATGCCCACGAGTTTGTTGTCCGCATCAACTACCGGAAACAGGTTGCGGGTAGCATGCCGGAAAATATCTACTAGCTCGCCCAAGGTAGTTTCAGGATGGACTGGTACGAAATCGTTCTGTACCAGGGAAAGCGGCTCCAGCTGCGCGAGCAGGCCCCGGTCGCGGTCGGCGTGCATATGTACGCCGCGCTGCACCAGCTTGCGGGTGTACACTGAATAAGGCTCGAAGTATTTGGTAATCAGATAGGAGCTGGAAGTAACCACCATCAGGGGCACAAACAAAGCGTAGCCGCCGGTAATTTCAGCAATCAAGAAGATAGCGGTAAGCGGAGCGTGTACCACGCCAGCCAGCGTGCCCGCCATGCCCAGCACCACAAAATGCACCTCCGACACCGGGTACCAGCCGCTCATATTGATTAAACGGGCCAGCAAAAAGCCCCCCAGCGCCCCCGTAAACAAGGATGAGCCGAACATACCGCCATTTCCTCCCGACCCGATGGTGACGCAGGTAGCAAACACTTTCAGCAGCATACTGCTGGCTACTACCAGCAGCAGCAGCCACACGTTCTCGTCGCGGTACACGGCGAAAATGGAGCCTTCCACAAGTCCTTCCGGCCGCCCTTGAAGCAGCATCTCTACAATGTTGTAGCCTTCGCCGTAAAGCGGCGGAAACAAAAACACCATGATGCCCAGTGTGAAACCGCCAAACACCACCTTGCGAAAAGTGCCCGGAAACCGCTCGAAGTACTTGTCAGAAGCAAAATAAATGCGAATCATGTACACCGATAGGAGCGCGGTGAACAGGCCCAGCATCAGGTAGGAGGGCACGGCTTCTACTGGCCAGGTAGTGGTAATCAGCACGAAGGGCTGACCCGCGTACAGGGCCTTGGAAACCACCGTGGCTGTAGCAGAGGAAATAAGCAGCGGGATAAAAAACGGGGCCGACAGCTCCGATAGAATTACTTCTACTGCAAACAAAACCCCCGCAATAGGGCTGTTAAAAATAGCCGCCACGCCAGCCGCCGCGCCACAGCCCACCAGCAGGCGCCGCTCGCGGCGACCCACACGCAAAATGCGCCCGATATTAGAACCCAGGGCCGAACCCGTAACGGAAATAGGTGCCTCCAGACCCGCCGACCCGCCAAAAGTGACCGTTAGAAAAGAGGAAATAGCTTGCGAATACAGCTTGCTGCGCGGCACCACGCTGCCTTGGCGGGCAATATTGTACAGAATGGGCCCAATGCCCCGACTCAGCGTGCCGCCCAGCGCGTAGCGCGTAAACAGCACCGTGAGCCCGATGCCCAGCATGGGATAAAGGAAGAGAGCAAATACCCGATTTTCTTCGGGCACCCAGGAGTACAGCAGATTCTGGGCCGCGTGGACGGAGCTTTTGAGCGCCACCGCCGCTAATCCCGCACCAATTCCGACCAGCACGCTCACCAGAATCAGGTAGACCCGGTCGTTGACGTGGCGTAGTCGCCACAGCAACAAAGGGCCTATTAAACGGTGAAAGGAACTCTTCGGCATGGCAAACGACAACTACAAGCAGCGCTCGATCCGCAAGAAACCGGCCACTAATACAAGGTACAAGCAATAAAACGAATAAGCAGCCTAGTATTGAGTAAGTATTAATTCGCCCCCGAAACGACGTAGCCTTCAGCCACTAGCATCGCTTTGCTGCCCTTCAGCAAGTCACTTTTCAGCTCCAAGGTGCCGCGCCGGTACTCTTCGGAATAGGCCCAGAGATAAATGCGCAAGTCGGTGGAGGTAGTCCCCATTTTTTCGACGATAATGTAGGGCGTATGTGGGTCGCGGGTTTCAACGCCTTTGTGGCTGCTCACATACTTGAGCAACATCGCTTCGATGCGGTCGGAAGTGGTTTCAGTGCCCATATCAACGCTTATCATGAAGTCCTGCCGGATGAAGCCGTCGCGGGTATAGTTGGTCAGCGGCTCGCGCAGCACGAGGGCATTGGGCAGGAAGATGTGCTTGCCATCGAAGGTCTTGATGAGAGTCGTGCGCAAATTCAGGGCTTCTACCTCGCCCATCAGGTCCCTTATCTGTACGGTGTCGTGGATGCGAAATGGGCGGTTGAAGGCCAGCACCACACCGGCCAGAAAGTTCTCGGCAATGTCTTTCAGGGCAAAACCCACAATGAAAGCCGAAAGCCCGGCACCCGCGAGCATCCCGCTCGCTATTCCCGACAGCCCAAGTACGTGCATGGCCAGCAATACTCCCATCAGCAGCAGGGCCCAGCGAGTAAAATTGGTCAGAAAATTGGCCAGCAGCGCGTCGTGGGAGCGTTTTCGGAGTCTGTTTCCCAGCAGCTGGCTTACGTGGTTGGCGATGGCTAACCCGATGGCCAGCACTATCAGGGCAATAAAGAACTTGGGCAATAGGTGCAAAAACTGGTGCCAATAATCGAGCAGCACCTGATTCAATTCGTCAAACATAGAGAAGTAGAAAACAAAATGTGCCCCCCAACTGGCGCTGGGGGGCATTTTTATAAAACCAAACACTAACAGTACGGGGGTAACCAACCCAAAGGTTAGAATTAGCCCCCAGCAGCTTGGTTCAGTCGAGGCAAAGCCCGTCGGGAGCCTTGCTTCCCTAGCAATTTAGGAAGCGGGAGTGGCGGCTGCTTTTTTAGGCTTGAGGTATTTCGTAGCCTTCGTTTTCAGGTAGGTAGAGGCGGGTACCACATGGTAGTTAGGATTGACTGCAAACAGCTCCTGCTGCACGCCCACGTGGTTTTGACCCAAAATAACCATCACGCGCTTGGCCTGCGTTTTGTGCTGGGCCCGCAGAATATTGGAGTAGATTTTCAGGTTGCGGTTATAAAACAAGCTGATATAGTGTGCGCCAATGTAGGCCGTGTCCACCTTTCCCAGATCATTCGTGTTCGTGCCCGTGGCAGAAAAGGAGCCGTTGGTTACCATCGCGGGGTTATTGAAGATCACGCGGTGACTCATGGCTACCAAGTCGGGGCGGTTGGCCAGGGCGATGTAGTCGTATACCGATAAGCTATCGTGCTGGGCCAGGCGATGCAGGGGGCGGGTGGTGACCTGCATTTCCTTCAGGCCTTTGTTGAAATAGTCGATGCCATCGCCGGTGCTGAGCAGCGACTGGGAAGTAGAAGCATAGTAATCAATGCAGGAGGGGCTAGGCAGGTTGAGTTGTTTGGCCATCGCAAATGCTGCCTGGTATCGCTCGCTGCGCCCGGTGCCCGAAGGCAGCGTAGACAAATCAAGCTTGCCGTCGCGGTACAGAGCGTACAAGCTATCTATCCGGCCTTGTTCCGACGGCTCGGCTTCTATCATAATGGCATCGGGCCGGAACTTGAGCAGGTGCTCTCGCAGCTTGGCTATTTCCGCCTGCTTCTTAGGGTTGAACACGTCCGACTGGGGCTTCTTGTTATAAATCCCTGCTAAGTGGACAAAGCCAACGACCATAATTTCGGTCTGATCTTTCTTACCGTTCTGAGCAATGGCTCCAGTAGATAGCAGTAATAAGATGAGGCTGAGCAAACCAATAAACTTCTTAGAAATACGGCTTTGCAGTTGATACAGTAGCATAGAATAGAGGAGCGGTTAAGGTTCGCAACAAATAAAATATACAGTACCTTGTAAAACAAGCTACCTGATTATAAATATTTGAAAAACTACATAATGTGTGATTTACTAGGGCTCAGCAACTTCAGAAGTATACCCAAATCAGGTAGCTAAGGCCGGCTTGTTGAGCCAAAGCCGAAAAGCCACGGTTCCTACAGCGTAGGCTAACGCATCAATTGGATCGGCGACGGCAGTGGCGGAAAAGTAGGGAAGGATGCCTTCAAACCACAGTGATACATAGACCCAGGCCGCAACCAGCCAGGTATTGGGGAAAATAAAGGCGCGGGTGTGGGCCACGAAGCGTCGCTGCGCAGCTAAAGCCAGGGTCAGCATTACGGGCATGGCGGCCAGGTCGCCTAAGTAAGAGGTGAGCAAGGTAGGCAGGGGCCAATGCACCAAGTAGCGGTTGAGAAGATAGCCTGCATACAGAAATACGGCGACGATAAACAGTGGATGTCTGAATTCGGGCCAGCGCTTCATATCAACCTGCGACTACCGTGACGACCCACACTATGAACGAGAGGATGGCGGCGAAAGCCAGCTGCCCACCCCGAACGATGGTTTTAAAAAAGCGCGTCACACCCTTATCCTCCGGCTTTATTTCCATCAGAATAAGCGAGGACGTCTTCTGATTTTCCAGCTCCGCGCGCTCAACAGCGCTTTGCTGGGCCCGCGGGTCGAGCAGCTCGCCGCAGTGTTCACAGCGGTCCTCCGGATTGTGTTGCCAAGCGGACCACTGCTGGCAGTTCGGACACTTTTTGGAAGCAAGTAAAGGAGTATCACCCATCTGTGGAGTACGCATGAATTAGGCGAAGAGGTTGCATAAAATGCAAAAAGACCAAAGCTCCGCTTGAGTAGAGCTTTGGTCTTTTAAACCTAGTTTAACCGGTTTTTAACCTGAATAAGGGTTGATGGCTCCTTGTCTACAACTCCATAATGTCCTCATTCCAGAGGGTTGGCTCGGCCTCGATAAACTCCTGCATCATCGCCACGCACTCGTCCAGATCTACAATCTCGACCTCCACGCCGTGCGACTCCAGAAACTCCCGCGACTCACCGAACGTGCGCGACTCGCCCACGACTACTTTCGGGATTTTGAACTGCACAATGGTGCCCGCGCACATAAAGCAGGGCATCAGCGTAGTATATAGCACGGTGTCGCGGTAGGTGCGCTGCCGGCCGGCGTTGAAGAGGCAGTCCATTTCGCCGTGCTTGATGGGGTTGTTTTCCTGCACTCGTTTGTTGCGCCCCCGGGCCACAATTTGCCCCCCACGCACCAGCACCGAGCCAATTGGAATGCCGCCTTCTTGGCGGCCTTGTCGCGCCTCGTCGATGGCGGCTTGCATGAATTCGTCCATAAGTAAGATCAGTAAGAACGCGCCACAGCGCATTCAGTCATTGATTAATGTTCAGTTGGAGAAAGCAAAGAACGAGTATTTGGCGCGGACCTACCGCGCGCAAATGCCTTTGTAAGGGCAATACTGACACCGCACTAGGTCATCCGTTTTGCGAATGGGTTCGGCGGGGTCCAGAATGCGGTGCACGAAATTGGTCAGTAGCTCTTGGCCTTTATCGAGGAAGGAAGTGCCGTCTTCCGTCAGAAAGCCCATTTCGGCTGTCATGGGGCCAGCGCTGAGATTGCGCAGCGAAATGATAGCGGCATCGGCGGCGGGACGGCCCGATCGTTCCAGCATAAAGCGGTAGAGCCAGAGCTGCCGCACTTTATCAGCGGAGGGCGTGGCGTCGGTGAGCAGGCGCTGGGTGGCGGCGGCCGCGTCTTCGCCGCGCTTTTGCAGGCGCAGCTCGTGCGCTTGGACGAGGCCGGTTTTGTAGTCTACTACGCGCAGGCGGCCGTCGGGCAGCTCGTCGAGGCGGTCCGCTATGCCGTAGAGGCGCAGCGGCAGGGTGTCGCCACTGGGTAAGGTGATGGGGATATCGGTTTGCAGAATTTCTTCTAACCCGCTGACTTGCAGCGGTAAGGCGCCGGCTTGCTCCGGTAGGCCTTCAAGGTAGCGGCGCACGAGTTGAGCGGCTACCTGGCCGAGCACGTGGTTCAGGCCTTCATCGGGGCGGGCGTGGCGCTCGTCTTCTTCCTGGCGCATGGCTTTAGCTACCTCGGCGGGCACTTGCTGGAGCAAAGCAGGCAGGTCGGCGGCCGTCAGGGGGCTTTTTTCCTGGGCGAAAGGCCGCAACAGGTTTTCTAGTACCTCGTGCACTACTGTTCCGAAGCCATCGGCCCCCAGCTTTTCCTCTACTTCCTCGGCTTCCTGAAACTTGGCCAAGCGGGCGAAATAAAACTGAAGGGAACAGTTCAAAAACTGATTAAGCGCCGAAGGCGAAAGACCACGAATAAGCACGCCGCGCAGAGCAGTGAGCATGTCAAAGTCCTTCTCCAGCACCAAATCACCGACGGACGTTTGGGTAATTGTGTCGCCTTCTGATGCTTCTGGCTCATTATCGGAACTGTCAGCCATAACCGTGGCCACTACATCGCGCAGTACCAATCCTGGATTCTGGGGGGCTAAATCGTTCTCAATCTGAAGCAAAAAGCGGCTTCGCTCACCCGTTCGCGTGCCTTCGGCGCCCGGCAGCACGTGCAGCAGATCTACCTTCCGGGCGCGTTGGAGCAGGCGCCAGAACTGGTGGGCGGTGGCGGCTTCGTGGTCGGCGTAGGTGGGCAGGTTGAACTCGCGCAGCACGTCGTAGGGAAAGAGCGAATTGCTGCGCTTGGGCGCGGGCAGCACGTTCTCGTTGCAGCTTAGAATGATGACGTGGTCAAAGTCGATGGCGCGCGTTTCGAGCAAACCCATGACTTGTACATCAGCAATGGGCTCGCCGCTGAATGGCAGGCGGGTGCGGGCCATTTGCTCGTACAAAAACCGCCGAAATGAGCGCACCGACAGGCGCTGCTCCCGGCAATCGAACACTGAATCGAGCCGCTTGACCAGGGTGAAAAACAGGTACAGGTATTCCGCTTCGATGGCCGAATGCTGATCCTGGTACGCCTTTTTAAGCAGATCAATGAGGGTGTAACAGGCCGCTATAATGTCGTCGCAGGTGTCCCAGGTTGCGAATAGGGCTTCCACGAGTGGGTGTTGCTTGCCCAGATGCAGCAACTCGCTGGCGGGCAGGAGCACGGCATTGCGCTTCACAATCTGGTTGCACACGTGTTCGAGCAAGCCGTGGTACTGGGGGGCGTTTTCCTGCTTGTCCAGCCACTGCTGGTAACGCCGCAGAAACGGATGCTGCAACAGCTTCGTGACGGCCAGATGATGATAGCGCGGCACGCCGTAGCCCGTCTCGGGTGAGCCCTCCCGTATGCCTGTCAAATGCACTTCAAACAGTAAATCGACGAGGTTGAACAGGGGCGTGCTCTGAAAGCTCAAACCCATAGTCACGTTGTACTCGGGCACTGCCTCGGGGGGCAACCCGTGCAGCACGGGCAACAAAAGAGTTTCGTCGGGAAGCACGATGGCAACCTTGGCTTGCGGGTTTTGCAGGCGTGACGCCGCTAGCAGCTGGCCGGCTACTTTGCCTTGCATACTCGCATTGGCCACGCCCACAAACTGAATTTCGCGGGACAAGGTGCGCAATAAGTCGGGGAGGGCGCCAGTGGTGCTGGCGAAGCTCTCGGGGGGCAAATCCCACTGGGTGCGGTAGCGGCGCAGGTGCTGGCCGGCGCGGTTGGGCGAGTCCTGCTCCAAGTAAAACGCGTCGCCGTCGAAGCGGACTTCGGCCCGGCCTTGCTTGAGGAGCAGGCGAATAAGCTTTTCTTCGGCTTTGGACAAAGAGCCCAAGCCCAAAAACACGTGCTGGGGGGCTTTTTGGCCGTTATCCAACATGTTTTGGACGTGCTCTACGGCCAAACGGTAAGCCAGGCCGGGGTAGGCTACGCCCTGCTGCTCCATGCGTTTGCGCAGGCGCCAGTATACTTTTTCCAGGTCGTCCCAGAAGCGGAAATAGGCTACGGTGGTGCTGGCGGGCGTGGGCATCTGCTCCAGCGCCCAGCGCTCCAGAGCTTTGGCCTCGGTGAGGTAATCGAAGACTTTGGCGGGGAAAGCCAGGTTTTGGTCGAGGTTGGAAAAGTCCTGCAACAAAAGTCCCGACCAACCCACAAACTGGTCGAAATCCAGCTTCTTATCAATATCGCGCAGAATATCGAACAGCATGAGCTGCAGGGCAATCGGCTCCTCTACCTGCACGCCGGCCAGCTCCACCATGTAGTCTTCCATGGCCGCGATGCGCGGGCTCCACAGGGCTGTGCCTATTTCCGTGGCCAGCGCCAGTTCGTTTTTTAAGTACACCACGGCCCGCCGCGTGGGCACTACCACCACCACATCCGACAGCTCGGAGCCCGGAAAGCTACCCACCAAGTCACGTGCTGCTTGGGTTAGGAAAGCCACAGGAGCGGCATCGGTAGCAGCAGGCGAAGGGTAAGCGGCAAGAGCAGGAGAGGAGGTAAAAGACATGGAAGTAGAAAATGATAAATGCCCGTCCGCTGCTTATCCTAATGAGGAGCTTGCGTGCGGAGGCACGAAATATGCTGTTAGTCCGATAAAGTACAATTATTGAACACTCCGATTATGCGTCCGGTTCGTTGCTTACTGCTCATTATCCTTATTCTAGCTGCTTTTAATGGCTACGCCCAAATGGGCCGGCTGGGAGCAACCAAGTCCGTTGAGGAGTTTAAATTTAAATCCATTTTTGGTGCGCCCAAGAAAGATAGTACCCTTGCGTACTGTCTGCTGGGAACGGGCTTTTTCAAGAGTCGGCAGGCGCAGGGTGCCGACACGCTGATTGCCAGATGGATAAAGCAACACCCCGCGGCGCGTGTAGTACCCATATCAACTATTCAATCAACCATGATCGGCGCGGCTAACTCCAGCATGACCTACTGCTGGATGGTTGATAAGGAGGAAAATCTGAACGTGTACCTGATCCGGAACGGCTACTTTCCGGGGGGCACCATGCTGAAGCCCAAAACCAACGTGAAGACCTACGTTAGCAAAAAGGACTATGAGGAGTTTATGCGTCAAATCCGACTGGCTGAACTGTACGCCCAGAAAAAGAAGCTTGGCGTGTGGGTAAAGCAATAAGGAATGACAATGGCTAGTGCATTTGTCATGATCACCCTGAGAATACCTTAGCTAATACATTAAGAGTAAAAAAGGCTCGCTGGGCTAAGTTCGCATACACTGTGAGCTTGGCCCAGCGAGCCTTTTTTATACAGAATTGATGAAAAATTAATCAAACATTTAAAACATTAACATAAAACACAGGTTTAAGTCTCTAATTCCATCAGTGAAACCATGAAGCTGTAAGCTTTTTGGTTTGGAAAAGTGGCTGCCAGACTTGGCGAAATATATACTCACCGATTCATCTATGTCCGACGAAAACCCGCAGTGCACCGAACAAAAAATTAAGGAAGCGGCGCGCAAGGTGTTTATAGAGAAGGGGTTCGACGGCACTACTACCCGCGATATTGCCGAGGTAGCCGGTATCAATCAAGCTCTGACGAACTATTATTTCCGTAGCAAGGAAAAGCTATTCCGATTGATTTTTGAGGATATATACCGGGAATACTTTCAGGAGATCTTCAGCATCATGGCCCAGCCCTTAGAACTGCGTGTCAAGATTCCGCAGCTGGTAGAGGCACACTTCAGCTTGTTTCACCAGAACCCGGATTTGCCCCTGTTTCTGCTCTCCGAGATGCGCCGTCACCCCGACTTGCTGACGCCACCCAGTAAGGATAGGCCAGTGTTCTTTTTCCTGCGCCAACTCCAGCAAGCCGCCGCCGAAGGTCAGATTCGGCCGGTGGCGCCCATGCACGTGTTGCAGCTGGTAATGGCCAACATTCAGTTTATGTATTTGTCGCGGCCCATCACCATGGAAATTTCGGATCTGGATGAGGCAGCCCACGCCGATTTCACGCGTCGTCATAAGGACATCGTTATTGATATGCTGATGAGCTATCTCTTTATAGTTTAAAAAAGCCCCCGAGCCGCAGGTGTTGGTGTAGCCAGCGCTGCGGTCGTTGCCTTTTTAGTTTGAATACTGATTACAAGATGAAGCATCTATTTGCCCCCCAGTGGTTTGCAGGCCGTGCGTTTGTGCTAAGTGTAGCGTTAGTGTGTAGTTCGCTGCTTGGTTGGGCTCAATCCGGAAGACCGGGCGCGCCGGCGGCGTTGCCCGCCAACGCCACCTTGGAAGAGTGCGTGCAGTTTGCCCTGCGCAATCAGCCGTTGGTGCGGCAAGCGACGATTGATGAGGCCATTGGTGAGCGACAAATCCGCATTGGCTTGTCTGATTGGCTGCCACAGGTGCAGGGCGTGGGCTCGTATACCCGCAACCTGATTCTGCCCACTACCGTGCTGCCCAACTTTCAGGACCCCACGGCCGGGCAGCAGTTAGTACGCATCGGCCTGAAGAACACATCAACCATAGGTTTGCAAGGCACGCAGCTCTTATACAGCAATGACGTGTTGCTGGCGGCCCGCTCCATGCGCTTTGTACGGCTGAATAACAGCCAGAATACCACCGCCTTCAAGATTGACGTGGTAACCAACGTGAGCAAGGCTTTCTATGATATTCTGCTGACCCAGGAGCAGCTGCGCATTCTGGATGAGGCGATTGTGCGCCAGGAAAAACAGCTCAAAGATGCTTTCGCGCAGTATGAAGTAGGTATCACCGACAAGATTGACTACAAGCGAGCGTCCATTTCGGTGAAGAATGCCCGCGCCCAGCGCAAGACCACGGCCGAATCGTTGAAGGGTAAATACGCTACCCTCAAGCAGCTCATGGGCTACGCGCCCGAAAACAACCTGGCGCTGGCCTACGATACGGCCCAAATGATTCGGCAGACCCGCCTGGATACCACCCAGCAGCTGACCTTCGAGAACCGCATTGAAGTGCAGCAGCTATTGACGCAGAAGAAGTTGCAGCGCATCAACATCGACTATTACCGACTGGGATTTCTGCCTTCGCTTTCGGGCTTCGTCAACTACAACCGCGTTTATCAGAACAATGACTTCTCGGTCCTCTACGACCGGGCGTTTCCTAATTCCCAGGCTGGTTTGCAGCTGGCTCTGCCCATTTTTACGGGCACCCGCCGGACTCAAAATCTGAGAATCGCGGAGCTACAGGATGAGCGCTTAGACCTGGACTTGTTCGACACTAAAAACCAGATCAATTCAGAATACGAGCAGGCACTGGCCACGTATAAAAGCGCCCTCAACGACCTGGCTACGCAGCAGGAAAACGCCCGCGACGCCCAGGAAATCTACGGCATCGTGAAGCTGCAATACGACGAAGGCATCAAAACCTACCTGGAAGTAATTGTGGCCGAAACCGATTTACGGACTTCACAGCTTAATTATTACAACTCGCTTTTTGCCGTGTTAGCCAGCAAGCTCGACGTGGAGCGGGCCTTAGGCACCATAGCGTTAAACTAACCTAAAACCACGGTAGCGACGCGTCTTCGCGTGGTTTCAGTGATTGGAATACTGAATCAAAAATGCCCCCCAGGGTGTTTAAAATGGCTTATTACTTTACAAACATCTACCCCATGAAGTGGAATTTAGTCCGGCTGTTACCCTTTGTTATCAGCTCGGTGGCAGCTACTGCCTGCGGCGCGAAGAAAGAGGAAGCTGCGCAAAACGCGGCCCCAGCGGCCGTGCCCGTGACGGTATATAAAGTGACCGAGGAAAGCGTGGTTGGCATCGATACGTATCCCGGCACGGTGGTGCCACTCCAGGAGGTAGAACTGCGAGCAGAAGTGAGTGGCTACCTTACCAAAAGCTACGTGCAGGATGGGCAGCGGGTAACCAAGGGCCAGAAGCTCTACGAGATAGATCAGAGTCGCTATGCGGCGGCGCATCAGTCGGCGCAGGCGCAGCTGCGCATCACGCAGGCTAACTATGAGAAGGCCGCCAAGGATGCTGAACGCTACAACCGCCTGGCCGAGCAGGACGCCATTGCCCGCCAGCGCGTCGACTACGCCACTACTGACGTAGCCAATGCGCGGGCGCAGATAAGTGCTGCCCAAGCCAATCTCGCCAACGCCGCCACTGATCTGCGCCGCTCTGTGCTTATTGCGCCCTTCACGGGCACTATCGGCTTGGCCCAAGTGAAACTAGGCTCGCTCGTTACGCCCGGCACGACGTTATTAAACACGATTTCCTCTGACAACCCGATTGCCGTTGACTTCCCAATAAATGAACAACTGATTCCGCGCTTTGCGAAATTCCAGCGGCCATCGGGGGGTAATTCTGACTCATTGTTTACGCTAGTGTTAGCAGGGGAGGAAGTGTACCCAGCCCCCGGCAAAATCAACACCATCGACCGAGCCGTGGACCCGCAAACTGGTACCATCACGGTACGGCTGCAATTCCCGAACACCGACCGAACCTTGCGGGCCGGCATGAACGCCACCGTGCGCGTGCTGAACGAGGACACGGGCCGCCAGCTTGTTATTCCCAGCAAAGCAGTAACCGAGCAAATGGGCGAATTCTTCGTGTACGTTGTCGGCGACAGCAGCAAAGTAAACCAGCGCAAAGTGCTGACCGGCACACGGGTAAAAGACAAAGTAGTAGTGCGTCAAGGCCTAAAAGCCAATGAAGTAATTGTAAGCGAAGGCATGCAGAATCTGCGCGAAGGTGCAGTAGTAAAAATCGACGAGCCCACCGCCCCTGTAGCGCAAGGAACAGCAGCAGCTAAGTAATGAAGAGTAAGTACAACACAAGGCGGTCGTCATGCAGAGCGGCAGCGAAGCATCTCGCGTGTTTATCAGGATTACTAACCCAGCGTCAGCACGTGAGATGCTTCGCTGCCGCTCTGCATGACCGCCTTTAGAAATGGAAGGCAGAATGACCGCAACGATTCACCAACTGAATTACAGCTAAGCTGACGCTTGGTGTTATAATTTTTAGAGTATGATATCTGACGTTTTTATTCGGCGACCGGTCACGGCCATCGTCATTTCGATAGTGATTGTGCTGCTGGGGGTACTTTCTATCCTGAACCTGCCCGTCAGCCAGTACCCCAATATTTCGCCGCCGGTCGTGCAGGTGGCGGGCAGCTTCACCGGGGCCGACGCCCAAACGGTGGAGCAAACCGTGGTGACGCCCATCGAAACCCAGATCAACGGGACGCCGGGCATGGCCTACATGCAGTCCAACGCCACCAACGACGGCCGCATGAGTACCAACGTTACTTTCGACATTGGTACCAACATCGACATTGCCACCCTCGACGTGCAAAACCGCGTGAGCGTGGCTCAGCCTACCTTGCCTGATGAGGTAAAGCGCCTAGGCCTGACGGTGAAAAAGCGTAACCCGACGATTCTGATGGTGCTGGCCATTTACTCGCCCAAGCGCACCCACAGCACCGCCTTTCTCGATAACTACACCAACGTATACGTGCGCGACGCCCTGCTGCGCGTGCCCGGCGTAGGCGACGTAACGGCGCTAGGTCAGGACTTTAGTATGCGCGTCTGGCTGCAGCCCGACAAGATGGCCCAGCTCGGGCTGAGCGTAACGGAGGTGACCAATGCCCTGCGCGAGCAGAACGTGCAGGTAGCGGCCGGCTCGGTGGGCACGGCCCCGCAATTCAGCTCCCAGGCGTTTCAGTACACCATTTTCGTGAATGGCCGCCTGAATCAGGTAGAGGAATTTGAGGAAATTGTGGTGCGTACCAACCCCGAAGACGGCTCGGTAGTACAGCTTAAAGACGTGGCGCGCGTGCAGCTCGGCCAGTTCGACTACTCTCGCTACAACACCACGAATGGTATCCCAACCACGCTGCTACTAGTCAACCAGACACCCGGAGGTAACGCCCTGCAAACGGCCGACGGCATCTACGCGGCCATGGATGCACTGCAAGAAAAATTCCCGCCGGACGTAACCTATCAGGCGGCGTTTGAGTCGGTTACGGTAGTGCGCGTATCCATTCGGGAAGTGCTCCAAACCTTGGGCGAAGCGCTGTTGCTGGTGACGCTCGTCGTGTTTTTGTTTCTGCAAAGCTGGCGCGCCACGCTCATCCCGATTCTCGCTATTCCGGTGGCTATCATCGGTACGTTTATCTTCTTTATTCCGCTCGGCTTCACCATTAACACGCTGACGCTCTTTGGTTTCGTGCTGGCTATTGGTATTGTAGTCGATGACGCGATTGTGGTGGTGGAAGCCGTGCAGCATTACATCGACAACGAGAAGATTTCGGCCCGCGAAGCCACCATGAAGGCCATGAAGGACATCACGGCCCCGGTTATTGCCATTGCTCTGATTCTGGCGGCCGTGTTCGTGCCGGTGGGCTTTATTCCGGGTATCGTGGGTAAGCTCTACCAGCAGTTTGCCATTACCATCGCTATTTCAGTGGTGCTGTCGGCCTTTATCGCCCTTACGCTAACGCCGGCCTTGTGCGCCCTGCTCATGCGTCCTACCGAGCAAAACGCCGATTCCAAAGGCCTGAACAAGCTGTTTTACCGGTTCAATATGTGGTTTGGCCGCACCACCGAATCGTACTCGAACGGCGTGCGCAAAGCGCTGCGTTTTGCACCCTTTGTCATGATTATACTGGCCTGTATTTATGCGGGTACCGTGGGCCTTTTTACCGCTAAGCCAACAGGCTTTATCCCGACGGAGGACGAAGGCCGACTGTTTGTATCGGTGGAGTTGCCGCAGGGGGCTTCCAGTGCCCGCACCAAGCAGGTGCTCGATCAGATGTCGGAGATAATGCGCACGAAAGCGCCCGCCCTGCGCACGTATACGGCTGTGGGGGGCTTAAATGCCCTGAACTTCTCTTTCAAACCCAGCAGCGGTACCTTCTTTATTCAGCTCAAGCCCTGGGATGAGCGCAAGGACGAATCCTTACAGCTGGCGGCCGTTATTGCCGGTCTGCAAAAGGAGTTTTCGGTCATTAAGGGAGCCAACATTGTGGTGGTACCGCCGCCCGCTATTCCAGGTCTGGGCAATACGGGCGGCTTCAGCTTTCAGCTGGAGCAGCGCGAAGGCTCTACTGACATCAAAGCGTTTGAAGCTACCGTCAACAAGTTTGTGGCGGCCGCCAACCAACGTCCGGAAATCGGCCGCGCCTTTACCTTCTTTACAGCCAAAACGCCTGGTTATCAAGTAACCGTAGATCGGGAAAAAGCAAAGAAGCTGGGCGTGTCGCTATCAAACGTGTTCACCACCATGTCGACCTACATGGGCTCGGCTTATATCAACGACTTCACGAAGTACGGCCGCAACTTCCGCGTCGTGGCCCAGGCCGATACCTTCTACCGCAAGGATATTGAGAACCTGGGGGGCTATTATGTGATGAATCAGCAGGGGCAGAACATCCCGCTACGCTCCATCATCACGACCAAAGTAGTGGAAAATGCCCCCCTGATTTCCCACTACAACCTCTTCCGCTCGGCGGAGATAAACGGCGACGCGGCGCCTGGCTACAGCTCTGGCCAGGCCATTAAAGCCCTAGAAGAAGTGGCCGCCGATGTATTGCCTGCCGGTTATGGCTACGACTTCTCGGGTTTGAGCCGGGAGGAAATAAGCTCGGGCAACAGCACAATTATCATTTTCGGCCTCTCGATTATGTTCGTGTTCTTGCTGCTGGCGGCATTGTACGAAAGCTGGTCGGTGCCGTTTTCGGTGCTGCTGTCTGTGCCGCTGGGCGCATTTGGCGCTATGGTGGCGTTGATCTTCCTACCCAAGCTTACCAACAACGTGTACGCCCAGATTGGCTTGATTACACTTATCGGTTTGGCGGCCAAAAATGCCATTCTGATTGTAGAATTCGCCAAGGAGCGCGTCGATACTGGCATGAACCTCATCGAAGCCACCATTGACGCCGTGAAGCTGCGCCTACGTCCGATTATCATGACGTCGCTGGCCTTTATTCTGGGTGTGCTGCCGTTGGCCTTCGCCTCAGGTGCCGGCGCCGTATCGCGCCAAACCATTGGCTGGACGGTAACAGGTGGTATGCTGGCAGCTACCTTCTTGGCTATCTTCATCGTGCCGGTTCTCTACGTGCTCATTACCAAGTTTGCCTACGGTAAAACCCGGCTGGCCGAACTGGAAGCTAGCTACGACCCAGCAGCCCACGGTCATGAGCAGCACGGCTCAAAAGAGCCAAATACGCCCCCCACAGGTCCGGCTGGGCCCAGCAGCAACGGCCACGACAGCGAGGAGCGGAAGCGTAAGAAGCAGACGCCTCCCGAAATTGGAACCTAAGCTTTTGGCAGGTTCGGTATGGCAGTTGTAAGCTGACAATTATAGAGAAGCCCGACCACAAAAGCGACAAAGTTGCATTTGAGGTGGGGCT
>NZ_JACSCW010000020.1 GCF_014333585.1 Hymenobacter sp. BT188
GGTGGGAGAGTCGGTCGCCGCCAACCTTACTACAACCGCAGCCCCCCAGCGTCCCTCCCCGGATGCGGGGGGCTGTTCGCGTTTATAACCACTTTGACCTATGGGCATGTGTGAACAAAGTACTGACTTTATTTAGAAATCAATTCTAATAAGCGTAATATAACAGAATACGGACCTTATGATTGTTGACCTTTTGTAAAATATATCTTTGACAATGGCGCTATTATTTCCGTGGTTTTTGTTGGGTCTACTTGCTGTCTCAATCCCTATTGCTATTCACTTTTTTGAGTTACGCAAGCCTCAACTTGTTCACTTTACTAATGTTGGTTTCATTAGAGAAGTAAAGTTGATTACCGCCCGTCAAAGTAAATTAAAGCACTTACTTGTTTTGTTAGCTCGAATTGGATTCGTTCTGTTTTTGGTATTAATGTTTTGTCAACCATTTATACCTGCTGCAAAAAAGGGTGTAAAACAAGGTGAATTTGTGTCAATGTTTATTGATACTTCACCAAGCATGCAAGTTCATGGCAATGATCAATCTCTGTTAGATAAAGCTGTGGAAGAGGCTAACGGTCTCGTAAATGTATATCCAGCAACAACGCAGTTTAAGCTTCCTCCAGCAGCTAATAACTTGAATAAGTTCGCTTTCCAAGTTGCCACAGAACAACTTAGTGTATCAGGACAAGCTGCAGGTTTGAGCGCATTGATAGCTAAAGGAAAAGGGCAGACTAGAAATGGCAATGGACAAACCTTCATCTTTTCTGATTTTCAGAAGAATGGTTTTTCTTCGAGGTCTCTAGCTCAGATTGACTCCACGGAAAGTATATTTTTGGTGCCTATAATTCAGGATGAGGCCACTCCGAATGTCTATATTGATAGTGTATTAGTGGATGATGCATTTGTGCGGCGTGGAACTGATATCCTACTGCGGATTCGACTACGAAATGGCGGGCAAGTAGCAGTGGATAACTGCCAAGTAAAATTATTCATTGGCGATAAACAGGTGGCGGTATACCGTGCGTCCGTTGGAACGGAAAGTCCGACAACAACTTCAGTTAGAGTACGCATTGATAACAATGAACTGCAACGTTGTAGGGTGGAGGTAGAGGATTTCCCGGTAACCTTTGATAACACCTACTATTTTACGCTACAGCCTTCACCCCAGATACGTATTATTGATTTGGCTGCAGGTGAACCTGCTACGCAGCGCTTGTATGCAAATGAGTCCTTATTTTCCTATAGCAAGAGCGCTCCACAGACTATAAGTTATAGTAAAATAGAAGGTGCTAACCTTGCTTTGGTGCAGCAACCAAGGGTGGATGCCAGCTTGCGCGAAAGCATAAAGAGATTGGTTGATAAGGGTGGCTCAGTAGTTATAGTGCCACCCGCACTTACTGCAGGCCGTGCGTCTTACAATCAGTTATTTAAGGATTTGGGAATAGGCTCAGTACAATGGGAGCCAGTACCAAGTGGCACGCCAAGCCTAAGGGAGGTAGCCGCTCCAAGCTCACAAAACCCTTTCTTTAAAGACGTATTTGCAGCCCGCAATCGGCAGGCTGTGATGCCAAAAGTCTCACCTGTATTGCGATGGTCAAGGTCGGAAACTGACATTTTGCGTCTACAAGATGGCGATGGCTACCTAGCCAGCTTTAACAGCGGACGTGGTACTGTGTTTTTATTCTCTGCGCCATTTGAGGCCGAGTATTCAGACTTTACTAACCACGCTCTATTTGTGCCGGTTATGTATCGTTTAGCAATGGAAAGTTTCCGCAATGACCAGAATCCAGCTTACCGCTTGAATCAAAGGACGATAGTAGTGGCTGTACCGGAAGTGACAGACAATACTGAACAAGTATTTAAGCTAACAAAAGATAGCTCGACCTTTATTCCAGTGCAGCGGCTACAGGCTGGCGAACTACGTTTTGATGTTCCGCCCGGAATGCAGATCCCTGGCTTTTATCAACTCACTCGTAATGGTCGCACTGTTAAAACTCTGGCATTCAACGTTGACAAGCGAGAATCAAATTTGGCGCATTATTCAGCGGAAGAGCTACGTACATTGATTGGCAAAAATCATCCAAATATTCAGGTTTACGATGCGTCTGGGGGGCAAACTGTGGCAGCACAATACCGCGCCGAGCGTATAGGCACACCACTGTGGCAGTACTGCTTGTGGGCCGCTCTGGCCTGTTTGTTAGCTGAAGTGTTGTTACTTCGTTTTATGACGAGGCGTAAAATGGCGGAGCCAATGGCTGTGGCTGCCTAAGAACTATCTCAGGCGTCTGCCTATTATCTTGCTGCACCAGCTTTCAAATCACGTGAACTCAGCCACAGAATCTAAGCGACTTATTGTACGTCATGCTCTCCGCTACGGAGTTGGGGCTGGAACCATCTGTATTATTTGGGTAATAGGTCTCTACCTGACCGATAATAACCCCTATGGACCAAAGCGCCTGCTGAGTGTTTTTGTCCCACCATTAGCTGCCTTAGTTTGTCAATGGGCAGTTCGACGCTCTTTTTTACCTGACGGGCCGGGCTTCCGACGTGTATTGATGGCCGGTATTCTGACGACAATTTTGGCTGCTGTCACATCGGCGACTGGCGTCTATGGATTCGCTCGAGCTACCGGACAAGCACCAATTGATCGGCATTTATCAGAGATGAAAACTCTTTTGGAGGCTAGTAAGGACGAATTTATAAAGCAGGCAGGAGGCCAAGAACAATACGAGCGTGCCCGTCAAAGCCTCGCTCACACGCCTCAGGGGTTGGCATCTGATGATTTTGAGAAGAAATTAGTGTTTGGATTACTCTTAAGCTTTCCAGGAGCCGTTTTTTTTAGAAAATAACTGCGTTCTTGTTGTCAGTTATTCTCTTACTCTCATTCTACTAACTCCATGGAAAATACTTCTACTTCAGTTTCTACAACCTCTGTTGGCTTGCGCTACGGGCTGCTGACGGGCATTATATCCATTATTTATTCCTTTATTCTGCTGGCAGCTAATCTGGAGCAGAACACTGCGCTGTCTCTTTTAGGCATTATCATTTTGATTGGTGGTATTGTTCTAGCGCACAAAAATTACAAAGAGAATAATGGTGGCTTTATGTCTTATGGGCAGGGACTTGGAATTGGAGTCATATTAAGCTTGGTTTCTGGTCTTCTGGGGGGCATTTTTCGCTATGTTTACATGGAGTTTATTGACCCTTCAGCAGCCCAGCGCGCGATTGAGCAAACGCGTGCCAAAATGGAGGAAGCGGGTAATATGAGCGACGCTCAGATTGATCAGGCTATCCAGATGTCGCAGCGTTTCGCTACTGGCCCAATTGGCATTGCAGTGGCTATCCTTGGATCAGCTTTAATAGGCTTTCTGCTCACACTTATTATAGCTGCTATCACGAAACATAATCGCCCCGAATTTGAGTAAGCGTTTGCCGCAGCATTTCCCTGTCGAGATATCAGTCGTAATTCCACTGCTCAACGAGGCAGAATCATTACCAGAACTGACGCGTTGGATTCATCGGGTGTTAGCTCAGCATGGACTCACGTACGAAGTCATTTTGATAGATGATGGCAGCACGGATGATTCGTGGGAGGTAATCGAGGAGTTGGCGCAAGCTGATACCCATTTACGCGGCATCCGCTTCAATCGCAATTATGGTAAGTCGGCGGCTCTCAACGTAGGCTTTCGGGCGGCGGTTGGCCGCGTGGTGTGCACCATGGATGCCGACTTGCAGGATTCACCGGAAGAGTTGCCCGAACTCTACCGCATGATTACTGAAGAGCACTACGACTTGGTGAGCGGCTGGAAGAAGAAGCGTTTTGACCCGCTGAGCAAAACTATTCCAACCAAACTATTTAACGGCGTTACGCGCTGGATATCAGGCATTCAGCTGCACGATTTTAACTGCGGCCTCAAAGCCTACGACCAGCGTGTGGTAAAAGGCATTGAGGTGTATGGGGAGATGCACCGCTATATCCCAGTCATTGCCAAGTGGAACGGTTTTGCCCGCATTGGGGAGAAGGCAGTACAGCACCAAGAGCGCAAGTACGGAGTTACGAAGTTTGGCCTGGAGCGCTTCGTGTATGGCTTTCTGGACTTGCTGAGTATCACCTTCGTGAGTCGGTTTCGGCGGCGGCCCATGCACTTCTTTGGCACTATGGGCACGTTATCATTTCTGCTCGGAATGATCATCACTTTATGGCTTGGGGGGCAAAAAGTGTATTTGGCGCTGAACAACTTAAAAGCACGCGACGTAACAGCGCAGCCTTTGTTCTTTCTGGCCTTGGTGGCGGTAGTAGTAGGTGTTCAGTTGTTTTTAGCGGGCTTTTTAGCCGAGATGATTTCTTTAAGCGGAGCTCGCCGAAACGACTACTTAGTGCGCGAGAAGCTGAATATTAAATAGCGTAGTGGCCCGTGGTTGGTAAGCGTCAAAACTTGCTAAGCACGGGCGCTTTTTTATCCGTTTACTCTAAGCTGAAACTATGCGCGTCGTCATTATCGGGCCTGCGTATCCGTTAAGGGGTGGATTAGCTACCTACAACGAGCGACTGGCGCGGGCTTTCCGCGACGCTGGTGATGAGGTAAGGCTTGTAACGTTTAGCTTACAATATCCCAGCTTTCTGTTTCCAGGACAAACTCAGTTTAGCACCGAAAAAGCCCCCCAGGACTTACCGATTGAGGTGAGCATCAATTCGGTGAGTCCGGTATCGTGGTGGCGCGTAGGTAATCGGTTGCGCCGCGAAAAGCCAGATCTGATTGTCTTTCGCTTCTGGTTGCCATTTATGGGTCCGGCGCTGGGCACCATTGCCCGCCTTATTTCCCGCAACCGCCACACGCGTATCGTAGCAATAACAGATAATGTTATTCCGCACGAAAAACGCCCCGGTGATCGGCCCCTGACGCGCTATTTCCTGTCGGCTTGCCACGGTTTTGTAACGATGTCACGTTCTGTGCTGGCCGACCTGCGCCGTCTGCATTTCAACCAGCCAGCCCGTTATCAACCACATCCGCTTTATGATAATTTTGGTCCTTTAAAGCCAAAATCCGAAGCTTTGAAAGCGTTAAATCTCAGCGCAGATTTTCAATACATTTTGTTTTTTGGCTTCATTCGAGCCTACAAAGGCTTGGATCTGTTGCTTGAAGCCTTCGCTGATGCGCGGCTCAGCGCCTTACCCGTAAAGCTTATTATAGCCGGCGAATTCTATGAGCCTGCCGCGCCATACGATGCTCTTATTCAGCAATATAAATTAGAGGAACGCTTAGTGCTTGCCACCGACTTTATTCCTAATGAGCGCGTGGCCGACTACTTCTGCGCCGCCGACTTAGTGGTCCAGCCTTATAAAAACGCAACTCAAAGTGGTGTATCACAGATTGCCTACCACTTTGAGCGCCCTATGCTAGTTACTGATGTAGGCGGCCTATCAGAGCTAATACCTGATGGCGAAGTGGGCTATGTCACCAAAGCGCAGCCTAAAGCCATTGCCGACGCCTTAGTTGATTTTTACCAAAACCAGCGGGAGCAGCAGTTTACGGCAGGTGTGCGGGAGCAAAAAAAGCAGTTCTCCTGGGGAGAGATGATTACAGCGCTGAAAGCCGTGGCAAACTAGAAGCAGGTAATGACGCCTGTACGGCTGCAAAAACCTTACTGGGGGGCAAATCCTCCATGCAGCTCGTTCCCAACTTACAAGTGCCACGGTAAAAGCAAACACACTGCCGGTCGGGCTGCACGATCTGGCCGCGGCCGTAAAGGTCGAATTCGTGAGGATTGAAAATGTTGTTCATCAGCACCGTTGGCTTGCCAAGCGCAATGCTAATGTGCATGGCCATCGTAACCTGGGTCACTACCAAGTCCATTTGCTGCATCAAATTGATAAACTGCTCCAACGGAAACGTGCCCAGATAAGCGGCTCCGGTGGCCAGATGCAGGCGCTGGTTACGCTCATCTTCAGCAGCGCCTCCGAGCAGAACGGGCGTATAGCCAACTTGCTGAAGCTCGTTAATCAATTCAATCCAGTGCGAGTCAGACCATAAGCGAGTGGTCCACCGGTCGCCGCAGCCAGTATTGAGGCCAATGCGTGGGCGGTTCGTCGGCAGGTTATCCCAGCGATATCCTTTGTCGTCGTGATTGTCGAATACGTACTCCTCGCCCCGAAATTCATAGCCACATAGCTCAAAAATCTCCTGCACATACGGCTTCTGATTTTGTAAGCTCAACTCATCGAATACACCCGTAAGGAATTTGTGATTAGCCAGCGAATTACCAGGCCAAGGCACGCCGTTGGGGAGCAGAGTATAGCCGAACTTTTGAACTGCCCGGATGGTATCGTGCAGGGCGCAAGCTTCTTTGTCTTTATCCAGATTGAACAGAATCTCGAACTCGCGCGCTTGCAGATGGAGTACGGTGGCTAAGTCCAGCTTCAGAATCTCATCGACGGCGCTGGGGGGCAAAATAGCGGGCGTATGCGTGAGCCAGGTGATTTTAGCCGCCGGATATTCCTGGCGAAGGCGGCGCAGGAGCGGCGTCGTCCGAATTACGTCGCCAATAGCACCGAGCTTGATGATGAGAATACGCTCCTGAGTTGGCGCATATACCGGGCAGCCAGCGCACTGGTAGCCATGCTCTTTATTAGGCCGACAAGGCACATCACCGCGGAAATGGCGGCAGTCAGGATGAACGAGTATGCCGTTGAGTTCGGGCATTGAAGACTGAAGTTATCTTTTGTTTTTTCTGCAATCTGGCGAATGGAGCTGTTACTCCAAGCACATTCATCATCAATCAACGAATACTAAATGCCTACATAATTCATTGGCGAGATGGCACGCAGTTCAGCTTTCACTTCATCGCTTACTGTCAATGTCTCGATGAACTCCCGAATTGTTTGCTCAGTAATGGGGCCGTGGGTGCGGGTGAGAGCCTTGAGTGCGTTGTAAGGATCGGGGTAGTTTTCACGGCGCAAAATGGTTTGGATAGCCTCCGCTACCACGGGCCAGTTGGCGTCAAGGTCACGGCGCAGAGCTTCTTCATCGAGTGCCAGCTTGCTTAAGCCGCGTAGTAAGGAGTTCAGCGCCAACAGTGTGTGGCCAAGCGGCACGCCCAGGTTACGGAGTACCGTGGAGTCGGTGAGGTCACGCTGAAGACGGGAAATAGGCAACTTGGCAGCCAAATGTTCCAACAAAGCATTCGCCACTCCTAGGTTGCCTTCTGCATTCTCAAAATCAATAGGATTGACTTTGTGCGGCATTGCTGAGGAGCCTACTTCGCCGGCTTTAATGGTCTGACGGAAATACCCCAAAGAGATGTACTGCCACACGTCGCGGGCAAAGTCGATCATAATGGTGTTTAGCCGCTTTAAGCCGTCGCAGATAGCGGCTAAGTGGTCGTAATGCTCAATCTGAGTGGTTGGATGGCTTCGATGCAAGCCTAAAGTGTTATTTACAAATTGGTTAGCGAACTGTTTCCAATCTACCGTGGGGTAAGCTACGTGATGCGCATTGAAGTTGCCAGTAGCCCCTCCGAACTTAGCCCCGAATGGAACCTGAGCCAGTAGCGCCAACTGCGCTGTCAGCCGGGCAGCAAACACTTCTATTTCTTTGCCCAAGCGAGTGGGAGAAGCCGGCTGACCGTGGGTGCGCGCAAGCATCGGAATTGCTCCCCAGGTTTGGGAAAGTGACTGCAAATGCTGTTGCAGGGCAATGTATTGCGGCAAAATTATTTCCGTCAGCGCCTCGCGCAAGCTGAGAGGAATAGCCGTATTGTTGATGTCCTGAGAGGTGAGACCAAAGTGAATAAACTCCAGATAATCGCCTAACCCCAGTGACGAGAACTGGTCACGCAGGAAATATTCAACCGCTTTTACGTCGTGGTTTGTCACGCGCTCGTGAGCTTTTACTGCCTCGGCTTCCGTTACAGAAAACGCTTCATAAATGGCACGTAAAGGCTTAAATAAGGCAGAATCGACGCCAGCTAATTGGGGCAATGGCAACTCGCAAAGCGCAATAAAATACTCCACTTCTACCCGCACCCGGTACCGAAGCAGTGCCAGCTCGGAGAAATAAGGTGCCAACGGGGCCGTCTGGTGGTGATAGCGGCCATCGAGGGGGGAGAGAGCCGTGAGCGGTGAAAGGGTAGTATCAGGTGCAGACATGAGGAGCAGAAAAAGTCAGAAGGACCAAAGGTAGCGAATGCGCTCGCGCTACCATAAACGCCACATGCGGCTTTTCGCTACCTTTGTGGCTCGTGCGGCCGTGGGTTCGGCGCGAATTTCGCAGAGCCTGGTCGCGATATCCTCTCCCTGATTACTCGCGTGACTCCTGCTACTAAGAAAAAAATCGCCCTTGGCTTCGGCATACTCGTGCTGCTATTGGCCGGCGCCGTTGGCGTATTCTTCCTGAAGCGCCAGCAACTTCTGGACTACGCTCTCGCGCAGGTCAAAACGCGGGTAGAGCGGAAGTATCCCGCGCAGCTTACCCTCGGGCCGGCTAAGTTTACTGACTTCAACACGGTGCGTATTGAGGGCGTATCTCTGGTACCTACGGGCAGAGATACGTTGCTGAGGGCCCGTAGCATCAATGCCTCGCTCAGCGCCCGCTCCTTATTCGCGGGTCGGCCGGTGTTTAGTAATCTGCAGATTGATAATGCCCGACTAACGGCACTCAAAACAGCTGCCACCGATAACTTCTCTTTCCTCTACAAAACCAAAAAGCGCAGGGCCACTGTAGCCCGCGATACCACGCAAGGCACCAACTATGGTCTGCTGCTGAATCAGCTAATAGAGGCTGGGTTCGATAATATCCCCGCTGAGGCTGATTTTAAGAACTTTCTTGTTACCTATCGTAGCCCAGGGCATGCGGCAACTATTGCTATGCCCAGCCTCACCATTGAGGATGGCAATATCGCGGGCCAACTGACGGCTACTTTCGATTCCGTTGAGAATAGAGTAGGCATTCAGGGGCGCGTAGAACCCCGCGATTATGCGGTGCAGGCCAAGGTATATGGCTTGGATAAGCGGCCCGTAATATTTCCTTATTTACAGCAGCGCTACAAGGCGCGCGTACAGTTTGATACGTTGCGCTTTAGCCTGACCGATAAGGAACTAGATGACAATGAGCTGACGCTGCGTGGTACAGCCGCCGCCAACAACTTCGCTGTTTATCAGGCCAAGCTTTCTGATCGGGATATTGTGGTGCGTAACGGAGGCATGGATTTCGTGGCTACGCTGGGCCAGGGGGCTTTTTCGCTGGATGATGGCACAAAGGTTACACTGAATAAGATGGTGTTTTACCCCGCCATCAGTTTGCGCAAGCTGCCGGTTCAGCAGCGTCGCATTGGTAAGAAGCTGAACGGGTTAACCTCCCGCAAAGACTTGCTGGCCGGATTGCAGTTCAGCGCCGATATCAAATCAACGGAAACGACGGCCAACGACTTTTTCGCTTCATTGCCAGAAGGCATGTTCGAAACGCTGGAGGGGACGAAGGGGGAAGGCACGCTCACATACAGCCTCAAGGCAGCGCTGGACATGAATAAGCTTGATAGCCTGGAGTTTAATTCAACCCTGAAGAGTAAAAACTTTCGAATTACCCGCTGGGGTAATGAAGACCTAAGCAAGCTCAACCGCGCTTTTGCCTACACGGCTTATAATGACAAAGGCGACTCTATTCGCACCTTCCCCGTAGGGCCGCCCAACCGGGATTTTACGCCTTTCAACCGAATTTCGAACCATCTTAAGAATGCCATTCTGACGGCCGAAGACCCGCGCTTTTTCACGCATAAAGGGTTTATGGAAAAGGCCTTTGTGAAGTCGGCTATTCAAAACATCAAGGAGAAGCGCTTCGCACGCGGTGGCAGCACTATTTCGATGCAGCTGGTCAAAAACGTGTTTCTGACGCGCAAGAAGACTCTAGCTCGGAAAGCGGAAGAAACGCTGATTGTGTGGATTATCGAAAATACGCGTTTGGCATCGAAAGAACGCATGTTTGAGGTGTACCTCAACATCATTGAATGGGGCCCAAAAGTGTACGGAGTGACGGATGCAGCAAGGTTTTACTTCGATAAGTCACCTAGCGAGCTGAATTTATCCGAGAGCTTGTACTTAGCTAGCATCGTGCCCAAGCCCAAGTTCTACCGTTACTCCTTCGACAGCTATGGCAACCTGCGGGGTAGTGCGCGCTATTTCTATCGATTGATTGCGGGTATTATGGCCAAACGAGGCATGATCTCCCAAAGCGCTTATGATGATTTATCGCTGGGGGTGGCGCTTAATGGTCCGGCCCGCAAGTACATTGTTACGGCCGTAGATACAGTACGAGCCTTCGCGCCAGCCGACTCAGCGCAGTTTGAGCCTCTGAATCTAATTGACTTGCTTGGCGGCAATACTGCGCCTGATGAAGGCGTAAATACCACCCCACCTGATCAGGATGGCGATGGTATCCCGAACCCAACGCCAAAACAACCTTAACTATACATAGAGTCGAGGAAAAAAGGCCCCGGGTATATTTGGGGGGGGTTTTTTTTGGCTCTATTCTTTTTATGTAGAGGGGATGTATCTTCCCTTTTCTCCTTTGGCTATTTCTA
>NZ_JACSCW010000002.1 GCF_014333585.1 Hymenobacter sp. BT188
ATCGGGCGTGCCGTATCAAGCTGATTTTACCTCTAAACTTGCCTTGAATGCTTGACTTTTAACACAGTTCATGTAAACACGTGTTTTACTCACTGGCTTGTGCGGATAGCGAGCAGTCATTTGCGCCCATCTGGTAGCTGGTTTCAGCAAATGGTAAATGCCGAAACACATGGCAAGCCAAAGAGTGATGACGCCAGTCACCCCGAGGTCAATGCCTAGAAGGTACTCGACCACATCAGTGAGCATCATGAGTGGAAAAAGTAACAGGGTATTAACCGCAGTGAAGCTTCCTTCCGAAGCCCGTTCGTCGCTCAGGCCCGGTTTGAGGATTCTACTGTAGTGGAACATAAGCGAGAAGAGCCACTGCAAAGGATGTGTCATGCTTGCTTATGTTATAGGATGGATTGCCAATTGCTCCACTGGCTTACGCCACACTGGAATCCCATATTTGTCGCGCCCGCTTGATGTTGCACCGCAGTCACTCGGCACAGCCGAGCGACTGCACTGGCGTAAAGATTTCACTCTTTAAAAAATTCCCAGCCCCGTGTGTCAATATACCCCGCTTGCCTGCTCTCCGTCAGCACCCGTGCAGTACCGCCCACGAAGGGCTGGGCCTCTCGGTACTGAGGCTTCACCAGCAGCTTGCCGTCGGCGTCGAGGTAGCCGAAGCGGCCGGCTTGCTCGATGATGGGGAAAGCGTAGCCGTTGGCGGGCGTGGCCCGGATGGCGTCGTATTCCAGGGGCAACACCAGCTTGCCTTTCTGGTTGATGACGCCCCATTTTGCCCCCCGGCGCACGAACAGCAGCCCGTGGTAGCTGTCCCGGATTTCGTCGTACTCGGCGGGTACTACGGCGTGGCCCACGCTGAAGCGGAAGCCGACTTTGCCGTTTTTGCGCACTAAGTCGCCTTGCTCCATGAAGTCAGTTTCGGGGGCTGATTCGGTGGAGTCGGGAGTAGCGGTGAGGCGGTTGCCGGTGCGGTCTATCTGGTAGGTTTCGCCGTGCAGCTCCACGGTGGCGCGGCCGCGCTGGAAATTGGCGGCGCGGGTGAAGTGTAGGGGCGTGAGGGCGGTGCCATCGGGGGTGATATAGCCGAAATTTGCCCCCCGGCGCACCCAGGCAATATCTTCCACGAAAGGGCCGGCATCGTCGTAGCGCAGGGGCAGCACGAGGCGGCGCTGCTGGTCGGCGTAGCCCCAGAGGCTGGCGCGGCGGAAGGGCACGAGGCGGCTGGGGGGCATTTGGGCCAGCGCTGGCCACAGCAAAAGCTGCACAGCTAACAGCAGCAAGCCACGCCGCCCTACTTTGCAGGTTGGTAGCAGAAGCCGGGAGACGAAGTTGTAAGGCATCAGCCCCCTGGAGATAAGCGCGCTACGGCCACCGTATTTTCGTCGTATTCCGCCTGCATTGTACCTTGTGTACTCATTCATTCGCCAACACCACTCCTTATGAAATCCATTTACTCGGCCTTACTGGCAACAGTGCTGCTTACTGGCCTTGGAACCGTGCCTGCTTCAGCTCAAAATTCCGGCCTAAATGCCCGTATTGCCAAACTAGCCCAGCAGCAGGAAGCGAAAGTCATTGCCTGGCGCCGCGACTTCCACGAACACCCGGAGCTGGGCAACCAGGAGAAGCGCACGGCCGAGATAGTAGCGGCTCACCTCAAAAAGCTGGGCCTAGAAGTGCAAACCGGCGTGGCCCGCACCGGCGTAGTGGGGATTCTGAAAGGCGGTAAGCCTGGCCCCGTGGTGGCGCTGCGCGCCGACATGGACGCGCTGCCCGTGACCGAAAACAACGAATTAACCTTTCGCTCGAAGGCCACCACCACCTACAATGGCCAGCAGGTGGGCGTGATGCACGCCTGCGGCCACGACTCGCACGTGGCCATGCTCATGGGCGCGGCCGAGGTGTTGAGCCAAGTTAAAAAAGACCTGCCCGGCACCGTGAAGTTCATTTTTCAGCCTGCTGAGGAAGGTTCTCTGCCCGGTGAGGAAGGCGGTGCCAAGCTTATGGTGAAGGAAGGCGTGCTGGATAATCCGAAAGTGGATGCCATTTTCGGTGTGCACGTCAATGCCCAGACGGAAGTAGGTACGCTCAAGTATCGGCCCACCGGCACCATGGCTAGCTCCGATGTTTTTACAATTAAGGTAAAAGGCAAATCGGCCCACGGCGCTTATCCGTGGCTGAGCGTGGACCCGGTAGTGGCTAGCGCCCAGATTATTATGGGTTTGCAAACTATTATCAGTCGCCAGACGGAACTGACTGAGGATGCAGCCGTTATTACGGTGGGCATGGTGCACGGAGGCGTGCGCAACAACATCATCCCGGAGCAAGTGGAGCTGACGGGTACCATCCGGACGCTGAGCAAGGAAATGCAAACCAAGATATGGGCTGACATTCGCCGCACGGCCACCAACATAGCCGAAAGCGCCGGCGCCACGGCTGAAGTTGACATTGTGAACTATGCCCCTGTAACGTACAATGACCCACGCCTCACCGAACGCATGCTGCCTACGCTGCGCACGGCGGCCGGCGCCGCTGATAAGGTAGTGCTGCAAAAGGCCGTAACCGGAGCCGAAGACTTTGCTTATTTCCAGGAGAAAGTACCCGGCGTATTTGTGTTTGTAGGCGCCATGAGCAAAGGCACCGACCCGGCCACCACCGCGCCCCACCACACGCCCGGCTTCCGCCTGGATGAAAGCGGCTTCACCCTGGGAGTCAAGACGCTGGCTATGCTGGCCGCCGATTATTTGACAATGAAGAAGTAAATCCTTTCTACTTCGTGTTACCAGACGGTCATGCAGAGCGGAGCGAAGCATCTCGCGTGCTGATGGCAGATTACTAATCTCACTAAACACGCGAGATGCTTCGCTGCCGCTCTGCATGACAGACGTGGGTTTGCATAACATCCAAACAAAAAATATAACACAGTGAATATTGCTTTAGTAACCTACGAGCCCGTAGGCAAATACACAGGGGCGGGCGTGGAGCAGGAAGATGCTCTGCTCACCAATCAATTGGAAAGCGGCGGCCACCGCGTGACGGCCGAAATCTGGAGTGACCCGGCTGTGGACTGGCGCAGCTATGAGGTGGTCGTGCTGAAGTCGCCCTGGGACTATTTCGACCGCATCGCCGAGTTTTACGCCTGGCTCGATACCTTGGAGCGCCTCGCGGTGCGCGTGCTCAATCCCGTGGCTACGGTGCGCTGGAATTCTGATAAAAAGTATCTATTGGACATGCAGGCCGCCGGCGTGCGCATTGTGCCCACGCACTGGTTGCCGCGCGGCTCGCGCTTCGTGCCCGAAACGTTATTTGCGGAGCTGCAAACGGAGCAACTGATTGTGAAGCCAGCAGTGAGTGGCGGCGCCAAAAACACGTTTTCACTGCGACCCGTCGAAGCTGCTACCCGCACTTCGGAGCTGGATACGCTGTTGGCCGAGGAGGATTTTCTGGCCCAACCTTTTCTACCGCAGATTCAAACTGAGGGCGAATGGTCTTTTATTTATCTGGGGGGCAAATTCAGCCATTGCGTGCTCAAAACGCCAAAGCTGGGCGACTTCCGGGTGCAGCACTACCTTGGCGGAGGCGTAGAGCCACGCCCAGCGCCGGCCCACCTGCTCCGCACCGCCGACGATATTGTGGCTCGATTTGCCCAGGACTGCCTCTATGCCCGCGTGGATGGGGTAGAGGTAGAGGGCGACTTTCTGCTCATGGAATTGGAGCTGATTGAGCCCTTCCTATACTTACACGCCGACAAAAAAGCCCCCCAGCGCTACGAAGAAGCCTTGCGCTCGCTTGTATAGCTGAGAGGCTTCTAAAAGAAGTAACAAGAACGGCCGGGTTGGTAGTTGCGTAACTACCAACCCGGCCGTTCTTGTTATTAAAAGCAGTTTTAAAAGCTAAAGCCATTCACTGCAAAGCCACCATCTATGCTCAGGCATTGACCGGTGACATAGCTGGCAGCGGGCAAACACAGAAATGCCACGACAGCCCCTACTTCTTCCGGCTCGCCGATGCGCTTCATGGGGGTGCGAGCTAGTACTTGCTGCAAAAACTTGTCGTCGCTGAGTACCCCGGCCACTAACGGCGTATGGATATACCATGGGGCAATAGCATTTACGCGGATCCCATCAGCGGCCCATTCTACCGCCAGGTTACGGGTAAGCTGGAGAATGGCCGCTTTGGTCATGCCATAGATAGAGCCGGTGCGCACATGCATCAGCCCCGCCACCGACGATACATTCACGATACTGGCCTTGCCAGCAGCTTGCAGCAGCGGAAAAGCTCCCTGACACATTCCAAACACCGATTCGAGGTTGGTAGCCATGATGTGCTGGTATTCTTCGGGGGTATACTCGGCCGTGCGCTTGCGGATGTTCGTGCCCACATTATTAACCAGAATATGCAGTTGGGACCACCGCTGGCCTACTTCCGCCAAGAGCGCCGCCCGCCCGCTCGCTGTGCTTACGTCGGCGGGTATGGCGTGCGCGTCGAGGCCACGAGATTGCCATTCAGCTACTTGCGTGTTCAAATCATCGGGGTTGCGGGCTACGGCTACCACCGTAGCGCCAAAGCTCAGCAACTCTTCGGCCGCAGCCGCGCCGATGCCTTTGGAAGCGCCCGTGACAAGGGCAACCTGGCCAGTCAGCCGCCAGCGGTTAGTGAAAGTAGAAGGATTGGAAGCGTTCATTTCAATTATAGCAAGATTATAGGAGGGAAACCGAATGGATTAGAAGTCACAAATGGGCGATTCTTTAGGCTGAATGTAAGCAGTAATAGTTCTTGGATGGCCTCGAAAAGGGTTTTTTAGCCGTAAAAATCACCTTTCATTCTCTATATAGTCGCGTCACATTTCGGAGGCTATTGGGTGGTAAAGAAGTCGGCAGAATCGTAATTTGAGGCATAAGCCGATTGCAGTCGGCTGTACTCCGTTCCCTTTTCCATCACCAAACTCCTTTTAAATGGTTAATAAATACTCTGTTGCCGCCCTGCTATTGCTGGGGGGCATTTCTTCCGCTTACGCACAAGGTCAGGATTTGACTCGCGTGACGCACAAGGAAGTAGGCGAAAAAGGCATGCCTACACTTATCCAGTTTCGGCTGGAGGGCAAATCGTACCAGATGAGCGAAGCCCGTAAGGCCCTGTCTGAACAACTCGAATTGACGGCCGACGACCAGTTTCAGAGCGCCAAAATCGAAACTGATCCGATGGGTTTTGTGCACGAAAAGTTCGAGCAATACTACAAAGGTATCAGAGTTGAGCATGGCGAATACACCGTACACGCCCGCCAGGGCACGGTAGAAAGCATGAGCGGCAGCTTTGAGCGGGTGCAGAATGTGAAGACAGCACCCGCGTTGAATGAGAACGCCGCTCTGCAACGGGCGCTCCGCTTTGTGGGGGGCAAAAAGTATATGTGGGAAGATGCTGGCGAGGAGGCTACGCTGAAAGAGCACGAAAATAACCCGCGCGCCAGCTACAAGCCGGAGGGCGAGTTAGTTATTGTAGCCAACACGCAGGCTGAGCCGGGAAGCCCAGAATTTGAGCAGCCTACGCTGGCTTGGAAGTTTAATATCTATTCCCAGCAGCCGGTAAGCCGGGCTTACATCTATGTTGACGCTGAAACGGGCGACATTGTAGCCAAAGACGCCATTATCAAGCACGCGGCAGCCACGGGCACGTTTGCTACGCGCTACAGCGGTACCAAAACTGGCGCTACAGAAAGCATCAACGGCAGCTACCGCCTGCGCGAGCTGACCCGCGGCTCGGGCATTGAGACGTATAACTGCCGCAAGGGCAACAGCTACACCACCGCCGTCGACTTTACCGATGCCGATAACAGCTGGACCGAGTACAACAACGCCAATCTCGACAACGCGGCCCTCGATGCGCACTACGGCGCCCAAAGCACGTACGACTACTTCAAGAACATTCACGCCCGCAACAGCTACAACAATGCGGGCGCCAAAATTAAGAGCTACGTTCACTTCGACGATACGCCCGGCGACGGCAAAGGCTACGAGAATGCCTACTGGAATGGCTCGGTAATGACCTACGGCGACGGCTACACCCGCTTCGACCCGTTGACATCGCTCGACGTTGCGGCTCACGAAATCGGTCACGCCGTGTGTTCCAGCACTGCCAACCTCACGTATTCGTACGAGTCGGGTGCGCTGAACGAGGGCTTCTCCGACATCTGGGGAGCAGCCGTAGAGTATTACAAAGACCCTAACAAAGCGACCTGGCTCATCGGGGAGGACATCGACAAAGTGCGGCCTTCACTGCGCTCGATGAGTAATCCAAACGCCGAAAGTCAGCCCGATACTTATAAAGGCACTTATTGGTACGCCGGCAGCGGCGACAACGGCGGCGTACACACCAATAGCGGCGTGCTCAACCACTGGTTTTATCGCTTGGCCGTGGGCGGCAGCGGCACCAATGACATCGGCAGCAGCTTCAGCGTAACGGGGATCGGTATTGATGCGGCGGCCAAAATTGCCTATCGTACCGAGAGTGTATACCTCACGGCGTCAAGCAACTACGCGGCGGCTCGCACTTACTCTATTCAGTCGGCTACCGACTTGTATGGTGCCGGCTCGGCTCAGGTAATTGCAACTACTAATGCGTGGTATGCAGTGGGCGTAGGCGCGGCATACAGCGGCGGCACTACTCCACCACCCACGACCGGCGTAACGTATTGCGCTTCTAATGGCACGAACAACGCATACGAGTGGATTGACTTGGTAAACCTGGGCACTATCAACCGCACTTCCGCAAAGGAAACCGGTGGCTATTACAATGGTACGGCCCTGAGCACCAGCGTAGCAGCGGGATCGTCGCAAACCATCCGCTTTAGCGCAGGTTTCGCTTCTACGACGTACACCGAATACTGGAAAGTGTACATCGACTGGAACAAGGACGGTGACTTTGTGGATGCCGGCGAAACAGTAGTGAGTGGTACTTCCGCCAGCGCGGCTACTCTCAGCGCTACCTTCACGGTGCCCACCACGGCCAGAAGCGGCAGCACTCGCATGCGGATTTCGCTGAGCGACGCGGCTCAAACCAGCTGCAGCAGCTTTACTTACGGCGAAGTGGAAGACTACACCATCAACGTGACGGGCGGCGCCGCCCTCACCAGCAACGTAGTGGCCGTAAGTAATACGAGCAACAGCGCCACGCTGGGCAGCGATAATCTAGTAGGTGCTGAGGTAGGGATCTACCCGAACCCGGCTACCGATGTGCTGCGCGTAACTTTGCCAAACAACGCCTCGGCCGTATCGGTGCAGGTAGCAGATATGCAGGGCCGGAGCATCAAAGGCACTCAGCTTACGAGCAACGGTGAGCTGAACGTGACGCAACTAGCCAAAGGCATGTACATGCTTAGCGTCAGCGACGGGCAGAAGACCTTCCGCCAGCGTTTCGTGAAGCAGTAAGCTTTCAGATAGGGCATAAAAAGCCCCCCAGAACTACAAAAGGCCCGTCGTGCGACGGGCCTTTTGTAGTTCTGGGGGGCTTTTTAAAAGCAAGCCTAATGGATGGAGTATTCGATCTTCAGTTCCACGGTGCCATAGCCATCGTTCTTCTTGGTGTTGCCGCGTAAGCTTACATCGTCAAGCTTATCGGTGCTGGTGAAGTTGTAAACCGCCTCGGCCGTTGCGCTGAAGTCGCGGGAAAGGCGGAACGTAAGACCGCCGCCCACAGGCGCAATCACGGCTACGTTGGGGTAGCCAGTGCTTTCGGGTGCCAGATACACCTGGTTGTTCACGGGCCGGCCGCTGCCAATGTAGGTCTTCGGATGATACATCGCCAACCCTACACCTGCTTTTATATACGGCTTAAGAATAGCCGCCGGGCCGCGGGGCGAAGCAAACTGGGACTCATCGCCGAACAACTCATAACGCAAAAAGGTGGTCAGCGCCCCATTGCGGCCCCGAAAAGCCAGATTACGCTCGGGCAGCTGGTCGGTGGCCCCTAGCTGAAAGTACGATACCTCGCCTCCGACTTGCAGGCGCGGGCGCAGCAGATACAGACCACCCAAGCTGATAATGGGCCCCGGCAGGTTTTGCGACCATTTACCCAAATCGCCGGTATACAGGGCGACGCCCCCGCCCACCGTCACGCGGAATGGACCACGATAATAGGGACGAGCTTGGTTGCTAAAATAGCGCTGGCGTTGGCCGGGCCCCTGAGCAGCGGCGGTGTAAGAAGAAGCTAAAGACCAGAACAGCAAAGAGCTGAGTAGAAGCAAACGAGATTTCACAGGCAAAGACTTAGTTGAAAGTAGCCGCCACTTACGCGGTTAACTACCAGTTCGTTGCCTAACGTCAGTGTCCGCTACTTTATTTGAACTTGCCCGTGGGGTCAGGCTGCTTAGCCAGCAGCTCGCCAATAAAGCCGAAGTCGAAGCTGGCCATATTCAGGCTTTGCCCTTTGTGAACCGCCTCCCAGGCCTTGGTATAGTCTTCCTGGAAATAATAGCCCCGCGCCATCTGCTGCCACGCCACCCCATTGTTTGGGTCAGCAGTAATGGCTTTTTGCAGGAATTCCATGCCGGTATTCAGGTCCTTTTTCTTTTTGGATTGCTCGTAGCGAATCAGGTAGCTGGCGCCTAAGTCGCTGAGCGTGTTGCCATCGACTGGATTAATTGCCAGGGCTTGCGTGAGCAGCTTAATCGACTCGTCAGGGGTTGGGTTGCGGCTGGCCACTACACCCAAGCCGCGGTAGGCATCGGCGTTTTTCTGGTCGAGCAGCCACGCCAGGTTGAAGCGGTACATAGCCGTGTCGGGCTGGTTTTCGCTTAAATACTCATAGCCTTTGGTGGAGAAAAACTTGCTGGCCTCGGCGCGCGAAGCAAAGTTGCGGTCGATATCGGCCAGAAAATTCGGCCCGACTACCTGCTCGGCCTGAGCCGTGCTGATGCCGCCAAACAACGGCAGCAGGCGATTGGCCTTGCTGATGGAAGCCGTGGCGGCCGAAGCTTTTTCCTTTTTGTTTTTGCGCTGTGCCAACGTAGGCGAGGCACCAAAAGCCAGCAGCAGCGCCGCCAGCACCAGAATATTTTTCATGCAACAGGTAGATAGAAGAACGCTTAAAATTGCCCCCAGCATCAAGCTGCCAGTTGGGCTTTCGTACAAATATAACGCCCTCAGCCCAAGGATAGTCTATGAATGCTGAGGTTGCTGACGGGGGCTGCGAACTGAGGTTGATACACGCTGGTTGAGTTACGTGACTGGCTGGGGGGCTTTTTTGGAGGCCCGGCGCGGGCCAGCAAACTAGTCGGCAACTCCACGAGTATATGCGGGCTGATCAGCAGGTAGTTCTGTTATAGAAGTTCCCGCTACATATTCCACTCCGATGTCTGTTCCCCGTTTGCTGGCGCTGCCGGCCCTGCTTGTGTTGCTGCTCTTGATAGTTGTCGCCAACGAGTACGCCGTGGCTCGTCCCAGCCGCCGCACCCAGGATATTGCCTACGTAGCTGCCACTGCTACTGACTTCAGCGCCGAGCGTCACCGCCTCGATGTGTATACCCCGCGGCGCAAAGCAGCGGCCAACCAGCCGGTAGTCGTCTTTATTCACGGCGGCAACTGGGACAGCGGCAGCAAGAATATTTACACCTTCATCGGGCGGCGGCTGGCCAAGCAGGGCGTAGTGGCCGTCATTATCAACTATCGGCTATCGCCCGAGGTGAAGGTGCCGGCTATGGCCGAAGACTGCGCCCGCGCCGTGCGCTGGACTCAGCAGCATATTGCCGAGTACGGCGGCGACCCTCAGCGTATTTTTCTCATGGGACACTCGGCCGGGGCAGGGCTGGCCGCGCTGCTTGCTACCGACAACCAGTACTTCTCCCGGCTGGGTCTACCTCAAAATCCCGTGCGCGGCGTCATTCTCGACGACCCCGCCGGCCTCGACATGTACGACTATTTACTCAAGAAGCAATATGCCGGCGACGAGCAGTACCTCACCGCCTTCGGCCGCGACCCCCAGGGCTGGAAAGCAGTATCGGCACTATATCACCTGACGGCGAGCAGCCCGCCCTTTCTCACGTTTGTGGGGGGCAAAACCTACCCTTCCATTGCGAGCAGCAGCCAGAAGTTTAGGAGCCGCCTGAAGGAGCTTGGCGTATCGCCTCAATTTACGGTGCTTCCTGGTAAACAGCACATTCCTATGGTGTTACAACTGTATTGGCAGCACAACGTAATTTATCGGCAGTTGCTGCCGTTTATAAGTAAACCCAACCGATAAATGACGTTAGATAAGAGCGCTGGTTAATGCTACGACTTAAAAAAAGCCATAAAAATTTTAGCTGGAAAGTAATTAAAAGTTAAGCAGTAACGTAAAGGGGTATTTCCAGATTTTTAAGATACTACAAGCCTCTTTATCGTTATAAATCAGGTAGATGAAAAATAAGGAACAGGTGCTTGTCTCATCTGGAGAGTTGAACCGGATGCGGATTTTGAGCCGCTACACGCTTCTGCGTACTCTACCTGAGAGCTTACTCGATGATTTAGTTTGTCTGACGGCCGCCTTATTCGATGTGCCGGTAGTGCTGGTATCATTCGCGGCGGCCGAAACGGAGGAGCAAGCGGCTACTTATGAGGCATTTGGCTGGGATGCCAGCGGAGAAGAAGACTTCGGCACCGTGGCCATACGACGGAGCGAAACCGCTTTACTCGAAGAAATGGCCCCCAAGCCTTTGGAGCTAGCCAACCCATTTGTTACCCGTGCCCTCAACTTCCGGTTTTATGCCGCCACCGCCCTCAAGGGCACCAACGGGCAAAACCTAGGAAACTTATGTGTGGTAGGCCGTCGGCCTCGCACGTTTTCGCCTACTGAGCGCGATGTGCTAAGCAACATGTCGGCCCTTATCATCCGCATCCTTGATCTGCGCCGCGTGATAGGCCGCGAGAGTGCCGCGCTTGCGAGCATGTGGAATGCTATTTACGACGCAAGCACCGATTCACTGCACCGCATTCTGGCCCTGACGGATCGGCTAAAGCAGCAGGAAGATCTGGAAACCATCACGGCCGTTATTCAGCGGAAGCTCATCTGTAAAGATGCCAATCTGATAGCGGGCATTGCTGATCAGCACATCAGCGGCTTATTGGAAAACCAATAGCTTAACTCAGGCAAACACCTGACAATTAGATGTTATAGGCCATTGTTGGCTGTGGTGGCTGAGCATAGGTAGCCGAAGCCAGCACCTCTGCAATATAGGCCTGTGCCCGCAGGAGCTCCTCCGCGTACGGCTCATAGAGTACTCGCTGGGGTGGCCCATCGGGCAGTAGCTCCGCATCCCAAAGGCCAGACTGGTGCCAGTTATCCTGAAAATCCCAGTCGGGCCGGTCGATGATAGGGTAGAGGCAAACGCCCCACAAAGGCACCCCCTGACGCAGAGCTATGGCGCACTCCCGAGCAATATGCTGCATCCAAAGTGGCCGATCGATGCCCGGATGACTGGTTTCGGTGAGTACAACAGGGCGCTGGTAGCGCTGGTGGGCCATTTTTAGCAGCGCACTTAGCGGCTTCCAGCGAGGGTCAAGCGGCGAATCGTTCCAGCCCAGCGTTTGGTGGGGCTCCAACTGCCACTGGTTGTCGTAGTAGAAATTAAAGCCTAGAATATCCAGAAAGTCGGGGGAGCCGCCCAACTCCGGACACAACCTGCCCGCCAGCATATCCACCGATTGAAACTGATTGATAGTGAACTCCTTGGTCCGGTTTCGCTCCGCGCGATTGGCATCTAAGCGGGGTACCACATTAATTAAGGGCTCCGTAGTCAGAATACGAATGCTTGGATCCATCTCGCGTAACGCCGCCGTGCCTTCGATGTAGGCCCGCATCAGGCCCCGCTTCACTTCCCAGCCCTGACCCACGCAATACGGAGACGTGCCACGCACATCGCCCCCCAGCCACGACATAAAGCTAACCTCGTTGATGGGCGTCACGATGAGTACGTCATCGGGGCGGTGGCTGCGGTAAAACTCCACAAAAGCGCGACACAGCGCCGCGAAGCGCCGGGCAAACATGGGGTGCAGAGGCGTCAAATCGTCGGGGTAGCCGAAGTGGCAAAGGTCCCACACCTGTTGCACGCCGTGGCGCTGCCCGGTAGCTAGCATCGAAGCCACCGTGCTCCAGTCATAGTGGTAAGGAGTGCGCTCTACCTGGCTCCACCGGATACCTTCCCGCACCGTGCGGATTCCGAATGGGCTCAGCGCCTGATAATCTTCATCCAGCTTTTGAAAGTGACCGGTAAGATGCAGGAAATCAACCCGATGACCGAAAGCGTTAAGCTGATCAGTACATTCATAGCCACCCATCCAGAACGACTGAAAAGGGTTCTGGGGGGCTTTTTTAAGGTCTTGGTACATAGGTGCCTAGTTGTTGGGACGAGGTAAGTGGGGGGATTTTTGCTGCCCTAGCCCCCACTTAAACTGATGCTTTGTGAGCAACGTCGGTAATAGATTTAGCCTCAATAAAAATACGTTTAAACTCAGGATGCTTTGCCTTAATGCTCTCCTGAAGCCGCATAACAACTTTTCTGCCTCCGCCGTTGCCGCTGTCAACCAAAAACTGAAGGCCTTCCGACATCATTGCCGAGCTAGCAGTGAAGTAGGCCGCCACGAATTTGGAGATGGCAGTTTTCGATTCGGCGTTGTTGCCCACAGGAAAGTAAAAGACAAAGAAGTTCACAGCTACGCAGACTAAGGCGCAGAGGTTGGTAAGAATAAGTGGGGCAGCGTTTATTGCAGCCAACACCTAGGCCGGCAGTAACCTGTCTGCTGGTTCAAAAAAAGCCCTCCAGATGCCTGAAACCGTGGTAAGCTCAACTATTGGCTGAACATTTAGCTTTTCTCCGACTTTTACAGCGCCGACTACCTTATCTCTGGTCCTGACTGCTCAATTCCAACCTATGCCTCAACTCGACTCAGCAAAGCCGCCTACTCTTCGCCGCGACTTAGGGCTGGTGCAAGCCACCGCCCTGAATATGATCGATATGGTGGGCATCGGGCCGTTTGTGGTGCTGCCGCTGGTCATGCACCTGATGGGGCCTTACTTCCTGCTGGCCTGGATGGTGGGCGCGGCTTTAGCAGTGGTCGATGGCATGGTGTGGGCCGAACTGGGCGCTGCTTACCCTGAGGCCGGGGGCAGCTACCGCTTTCTCAAGCTGGCTTATGGCGAGGCCAAGTGGGGCCGACTGATGTCGTTTTTGTATGTGTGGCAAACGCTGGTGCAGGCGCCGCTGGTGGTAGCGTCGGGGGCCATCGGCTTTGCCCAATACTTCGGCTATCTGGTACCCCTCACCGAATGGTGGCAGCCCAAACTGGTGAGCGGCACGGTGGTGCTGACGCTCATTGCGCTGCTCTACCGCCGCATCGATGACATTGGGCGGTTGGGCGTGCTGCTGTGGGTGGGCGTGCTGGGCCTCATGGGCTGGCTGATATTTGGGGGCATCACGCACTCAACCCATAACGTGGCCTGGCTGCCCGTGGGGGGCATTTCGGAACTGCCAGGCCTGTTGTTTTCGGTGGCGCTGGGGCAGGCGGCCGTCAAAACCATCTACAGCTACCTGGGCTACTACAACGTGTGCCATCTGGGGGGCGAAATTCACAATCCGGAGCGTGTTATTCCGCGCAGCATCTTTCTGAGTATCTTAGGAATAGCAGCTTTATACCTGCTTCTGAACTGGAGCGTGGGCACCGTTATTCCCTGGCAGCAGGCCCAGCACTCTGAGTTTATCGTGAGCACCTTCGTCGAAACAATTTATGGCAGCACCGCCGCCAAGCTGGCTACGGCTTTGGTGCTGTGGGTGGCGTTTGCGTCGCTGTTTGCCGTGCTGCTGGGCTACTCACGCATTCCGTATGCCGCCGCCGCCGATGGCGAGTTTCTACCGTTGTTTGCCAAAGTCCACCCAACCAAGCAGTTCCCGCACGTTTCCTTGCTGATACTAGGCGGCGTGGGCTTCGTGTTTAGCCTGTTGTTTCGGCTGGGTGAGGTCATTACAGCCATTCTGGCCATGCGTATTCTGATCCAATTTGTGGGACAAGGAGTGGGCCTGATGCTGCTTCGACGGCGCCGGGGCACGGCTCATCTGCCTTTCCGAATGCCGTTGTATCCCTTGCCGGTGTTGTTGGCCATAGCCGTTTGGTTGCTGATTTTCTGGAGCACCGGCCCGGCGTTTATGCTTTCGGGCATGACGGTGATTGGGGCGGGTGTGGTCGTGTTTTTGCTCTGGAGTCGGCGCTTAGGAAGGTGGCCGTTTGAGCAGTAAATAGCCTCGACTAAGCGTAGATAACCACGCCACGCTTTGCCGCACATGAAGCTTTTTATCCTGCTTTTTACTTTATCGTTAGCCGCCTCCGCCACATACGGGCAAGCACTCGCGCCCGACCGATTGCTATGGAGTTCCACCCGCCGCCTCCAAGCCTCCGACTTTCATATCATTGCCAAGCCTGGTACCGGTGGTCAGGCTCAATACCAGTACGATTACAATGGTCATCCTACCCAGTTTATGGGAAAGCGAGGCAATAATCAGCTAGTTCGAAATATGCTGCTATGCTCGGCCTCCAGCATTGACTCGACTGGTAACGTGGCTGATTTTCTGCGTTTTGAACAAACTTTGTTCGATATTCAGGAGGTGTATATCCGGCGGTTGCGTCAGACAGTTCGGGCTAACGCGTTTCGTTCGCTCATGGTCGGCAACCAAAAGCTGAAAGCCGAGGAAGATAAATTGACCGTTGAAGCCGCCAAGCGCCGAATTGCCTATAGTGAGGAAACCAACTACGGCACCTTGCCGGACAAGCAGATGGAATGGGAAGCCATTATCCAAACAGAGTTGTCTGCTTTAAGTGAGTTTAGCGCTGAATAAGTCTACATAACTCAACAAAAAAGCCCCCAGATACGATCTGGGGGCTTTTTTAAGTAGTTGAGGATGCGTTAGCCGCGCCGCAGCACCTGCGCTGCTTCCTTCGCGAAATAAGTCAGGATGGCGTCAGCGCCGGCGCGCTTGATGCTGAGCAGCACTTCCATCATGGTCCGCTCGCCGTCTACCCAGCCGTTCTGGGCCGCGGCTTTCACCATAGCGTACTCGCCCGATACGTTGTAGGCCGTGACGGGCAGGGTCGTGGCATTGCGCACTTCCCGGATAATGTCGAGGTAGCTCAGGGCGGGCTTAATCATCACCATATCGGCGCCTTCCTGCTCGTCGAGGGCCAACTCGCGCAGGGCTTCGCGCCGGTTGGCGGGATTCATCTGGTAGGTTTTCTTGTCGCCTTTTTTGGGGGCTGAGCCCAAAGCATCCCGGAACGGACCGTAAAAAGCCGAAGCGTATTTGGCCGTGTAGCTCATGATGCTCACATGCGCGAAAGCGTTGCGGTCGAGCACATCACGGATGAAGGCCACGCGGCCGTCCATCATATCCGATGGGCCGATGATGTCGGCGCCGGCGCGGGCCTGAGCCAAGGCCATTTGGCCGAGCACTTCCAGGGAAGCATCGTTCAGAATCTCACCACTTTCGGCATCTACAACGCCATCGTGGCCATCGGAGCTGTAGGGGTCCATGGCCACGTCGGTCATGAGGACAACCTCGGGGAAGTGACGCTTTATTTCCGATACCGTGCGCAGATAAAGGCCTTCGGGGTTGGCGCTTTCGCGGGCCAGGCGGTCCTTCAGTTCCACGTTGATCTGTGGAAACGGGGCAAACGATTTGATGCCAAGCTCTACACAAGCGCCGATTTCGTCGATGATGCGGTCGGCGGAGTACCGGAAAATGCCCGGCATGGACTTCACCTCCACCAGCTGATTCTGGCCTTCGGTGAGGAAAATGGGATAGATAAAATCGTGGGTGGTGAGGTTGGTTTCCTGCACCATATTGCGAATGACTTCAGACTTGCGGTTGCGTCGGGGGCGGTGCGTGGGGAGAAGCGCCATAGGTTGTATTTAGTAATAGGACGAGGTAGAACAACTCCCACAAAGGTAAGGTTGCGGTAGCGCCCGAATCCGTTTGGGCTTTCTTGTCGATGCAGTAAACTAAAGCTGATGCTTGGTTTAGAGATTGAAAAACTCCTGAAAGATTTCTGTCCAGGCATGTGGTCCGCCCATCCCTAAGATTAAAAAGTAATAACCCAGCAATACAATCAGCGCCCCAACGCCTATGCCCAGCCAGCCGCCTAGCAGCAAACCCGTTACCACACCGCCTACTACTAATATTCCACCCAGCACAAGGTTCAAGGCTTTTCGGTCAGTCGCAGTTTGATAAGCCAACGCAGCCGAGGGTTTTTTCTTGAACTGCACAATCGGCAGCGCCGTTTGCGCTAAACTCTTGGGCACGATTGATTTAGGCGTCAGGAGTTTAGTCTTGCTGGAAGCAGATGCTATAACTTTCAGCGGGTGCGACGCTCTAGTTTTACTAGCTGCTTTTGTCACGACAGAAGCACTGTCTGATAGTACAGTGACGTAGGCCGCGGGCTCTGTTTGCGTAGTGGGCGGTTGAAAGGTGAAAGCTGCTTTCCTGCTCCGGCAGCCGACAAATGGTAATAACAGAAAAGCCCCCCAGAGGTGCCAAAGTCTCAAACGCATGGGTCGAAGATGAAAAAATAAGCGGACTTCCCAGCCTTGAGAAGTCCGCTTACCGAGAGCCGAAAGAATGATTTAAAATGCCAGTATCACCGATTCGATGATGTCGCAGGCTTCGTGCAACTGCTCCTCAGTGATAACCAGCGGGGGGGCAAATCGGATGATGTCGCCGTGGGTGGGCTTGGCTAGCAGGCCGCGCTCCATCAGTGTCACGCACACATCCCAGGCGGTGCGGCCATCCTCGGTGGGCTTGATAATCACGGCGTTGAGCAGGCCTTTGCCGCGCACCAGCTCCACCACATCGGGGCGCTTTTGCTGCACCTGCCGCATCCGCTCCCGGAATATTTCGCCCAGCACACGCGCATTCTCGACCAGGTTTTCATCCCGGATTACATCCAGAGACGCCCGCATGACGGCGCAGGCCAGTGGGTTGCCGCCAAAAGTAGAGCCGTGCTGTCCCGGCTGAATCGTGAGCATTACCTCATCCTGCGCCAGCACCGCCGACACCGGCATGGCGCCGCCCGACAAGGCTTTACCCAGAATCAAGATATCGGCGTGCACACCTTCGGAATAGCTGGCCAGCCACTCCCCGGTGCGGCCTAAGCCGGTCTGAATTTCGTCGGCTATGAACAGGACATTATGGGCTTTGCACAATGCTTGCGCCTTCGCCAGATAGCCTTCGGACGGCACCATTACGCCGGCCTCGCCCTGAATAGGCTCCACCATGAAGGCGCACACTTGGTGATCCTTCACAGCTTCTTCCAGGGCTTCCAGATCGTCGTAAGGTACTACCTCGTAGCCGGGGTTGTAGGGGCCAAAGCCGCCGGTGCTGTCGGGGTCGGTGCTGAAGGAGATAATTCCGGTGGTGCGCCCGTGGAAGTTGTGCTCGGCCACGAGTATACGGGCCTGATTGGGCGCAATTCCCTTTTCCTGGTAGCCCCACTTGCGGGCCAGCTTCAGGGCCGTTTCAACCGCCTCGGCCCCGGAATTCATCAGCAGGGCTTTGTCGTAGTTGAACAGCTCGCACAGCTGCTTTTCAGCTAAGCCGAGCTGGTCATTGAAAAAAGCCCGGGAAGTAAGCGTCAGGCGCTGCGCCTGCTCTACCATTGCCCCGATAATGCGCGGGTGGCAATGGCCCTGATTTACAGCCGAGTAGGCCGACAAAAAGTCGAGATACTGCTTGCCCTCCACATCCCAGAGGTACACGCCCTCACCCCGGCTCAATACTACCGGCAGGGGATGATAGTTGTGGGCGCCGTAGCGGTCTTCAAGCGCCATAAACTCCTGACTGCGATGGGCGGTGGTGGGGGTGGTTTCCATAAGCGAAGCAGAATGGGGTGGTATAAGCGAGAATAATTTCCAGACTCGAAATTACGCAAAAACGCTGGGAAGGGTACTGGGGGGCTTTTTCTGGAAGCTGGACTGTTACAATGAGTGTAGCCAGCCACTCTCTGTATCTGAATGAATCGAATAGGGTCAGGTTATGCTCTCTATTGCAGGTCTTTACCCGATCAACTAGTTTAATAGTAATGAAAGTCGGGGTGAGCTTGGGGCAATAATGTTTTATCGATAACAATGCTCTTTACATCAAAATACAGGGCGGTTTCTGAGTTGATGTAATGGCCAGGGTCGGTGGTCAATTCCCACTCCGTAATCAGCACCCGATATGGCTTAACCCCAGTAATGGGCTTCAGCACAACGTGTTCTATGCCTTTTGGCCACGCTGCCCGTAGCTGCGCCTCCCGAGCCAGAAGCTGCTGGTCGTAGGAAGCTGCGCTGAATAGTAGCTCCTGCCAGGCCCGACGCGGGATGCCTATCCAGCTAAACAAGCTGATGTATACCACTGGTCCCCAGCGTAATAACCAGTTGGGTAATTGCCAGGATACCGGACGAGCATGATAGGTCAGCCCGGCCCAAATGACTAGCAAACCAGCCGGAAACAGAAACAGCAGCAAGCCATTGATGGCACGGTCCGGCGGCATCTGCCTCATCACACCGATGAATAGAAGCATGCTCAGCCCGTAGCTGACCAGCATAAAAAAAGCCCCCCAATACCACGGCAGCCGGATAGCGTTGCTTAGCCAGCCCCGCCGTTGCCAGTAGTAAGCCGTGGGCAGCCAGAGCAGCATAGGTAGCAGCAGCTTAAAAGCCAAGCCGCGCCGCACAAGCAGACGAAACATGGCACTCGGAGTATCGGGTACCGCCGATAACAGCTGCCACACCATGCTTTCGCGGTTAGGATCTTTAGCGTACCCTTCAAACTGCATTCGGACATAGTTGCCAGGAGCTGCCACAGTGACTATGGCCACCACCAAAGTCAGCAGCAATAAGGCGCTCCACCACCGCGCTTGGGGCCATTGCCGCCGGTACCCGTTCACGGCTAACAGCAGCGTTAGGCCCAGCACCAAATGCAGCATGGTCATTTCATTGGCTGCCGTAGCAATAATGGCACAGATGGCGGCTGCCACTTGCCAGCCACGACGGCTCCACGCCTTGGTTGTCTGCCGGGCACGTTCGGAGGCAATGAGTACGAGCAGCAACGTGAGCCCGGCAATATGATAGACCACGGAGCCCGTAAACCAGTAGATTGCCGAATACGGGTCGGGAATCATATGCAGATAAAACAGCAAGAATATGGCCGCAGCCAGCGTCGCCTGCGTGCGGGGTATTTGCTGCTGACTAAGCGTGCGCAGACCTAGGTAAATAGTACTCAATGTGGCCAACAATGTGAAGGCAGGAGTCCAGCGAAACCCATCGGACCAACCATACACCAGTGGATTGGCTGCGGTAACAAGTAGCGAAGATGAGAACCGACCAGTCCAGCGCAGATACAGTTCAATCTGCTGGGCCCAGAGTCCGGTAGCGCGCACATTGGCGGCGTTGTAATAATCATCCATAAAGGGATGATTGTAGTAGCTCAAAAGCAGGAAAGGAAGTACCGCCACCACCGTTAGCAGTACAAGGACGAGCAATGGCAGGTGCGAAAAGGGCCGGGAAGGGATGGCCATACGTAGGCTTTGGTATTGCTTGAAGCTGGTAGTGCAGGCGAGATGCTTGGCGCAAAACTCGGCAATCAAAGCGGGAAAGATACAACAAGCGAACCGTCGTACTTTTGCCCCCCAGCTTGTCACTAGCTCATGCCCGCAGCCCCACAACCCCTACATCCCGGCGACTTCTATTTCACGCCTGAGGGCTATATGGTGTTCACCGAGCAGTACCATCTGCGGCGGGGCTATTGCTGCAAAAGTGGCTGCCGACACTGCCCGTGGAGCTTTGGCCGCGAGAAAAAAAAGCCCCCCAGCGGCTCCGTGGGCAGCTAACACGCTATTTTTCAGTGGGCCAGTTTGACGTTGTCGGACTTTTGCCGATATTTGCGTCCCTTTTTCCAGTACTGAAACCTCTAAGTTCCTGATATCATGGCCCGAGTTTGTGATCTAACCGGCAAGCGTACCCGCGTAGGCAACAACGTGTCGCACGCCAACAACAAGACGAAGCGCAAGTTTTACCCCAATTTGCAGAAGAAGCGCTTCTACATTCCCGAGGAAGATGCTTGGGTTACGTTGAAAGTAGCTACCAGCACTATCCGCACCATCAACAAGAATGGCATCATGGCCACCTTGAAGAAGGCGAAGGAAAAAGGCTTCATCGTTTACTAAAGTTTTTTCGGCAGTTTTAGGAGCCGGAAGACACGACGGGTGAACTACCCGGCCCAAACGCAACGTTTGGGCGCTATTCGTAGTCTTTCTTTTACTATGCTCCTTCCCTTGCTGAAAAATGCCCCCCGGCTGGTCCGTGTCGCTTGCGTAGCGACGCTGCTGGCGAGTTTTTTACCAGCGGTTAGCGCCCAGCGCGCCGCTGGCTCCGACCGCCCTGCCGATTTTATGGACCCCGCCTTTCACCGGCAACGGAGAGAGCTGCTGCGACAAAAGCTGCCAGCTCGCTCCGTTGCCGTTTTGTTTGCCAGCCCCGTCCGCAACCGGGCCAACGATGTGGATTTTAAGTACCATCAGAACCCGGACCTTTTCTACCTCACCGGCTACGATGAGCCTGATGCTGTGCTCCTCTTGTTCAAGGAGCCGCAGACGGTTGGGGGGCAAAGTGGCGTAACCGAAGCTCTATACGTGCAGCCCCGCAACCCCAGGGCCGAGCAGTGGACGGGGCGGCGCCTTGGCACTGAAGGCACCAAGCAGCAGCTAAAGCTTCAGTACGTCGCTGATAATAAAGAATTTGCTACCGCCAAGTTGCCCTGGAGCAGCTTTGAGCAAGTCCTATTCTTGGATCAGCCCCAGGATGCCCGCGATGATGCTGAGAACCCCGGTGATGTGTACAGCCTCATCCAAACCTTCCGCCAGGGGGCAAATTTTCCCGCCGACTACAATCCGAGTCGCAATGAGGCGTATGCGATGATTCGCAAGTACACTGGAACCCTAGGTGCTGCCAACTTGGCGCCTTACCTGACCAATCTGACCCAGGAGCAACCCCAGTTGGCCTCCGACCGCTATCTGCAAGCTTACCTCAAAGCCAGCACCGATGATGCCCGCAAGCAAGCCGTAACCGCCTTGCCCACGTCGCGCTTCGATGGGTCGGCTTTATCGGCGTTGCTGGATGATATGCGGGAGGTAAAGACCGCGGAAGAAATAAAACACTTGCGGCAAGCCATTCGAATCTCGGCGGTGGGCCAACAGGAGGTTATGAAGGCAATGAAGCCGAACATGACTGAGATGGAGGTGCAGGGCTTGCACGAATTTGTGTACAGGAAATACGGTGCCGAATTCGAAGGTTACCCCAGCATTGTAGGAGCCGGCAACAACGCCTGTGTCTTGCATTACACCGTCAACGATAAACCCCGCCTCGGCAATGACCTTGTGCTGATGGACTGCGGCGCTGAGTACCACGGCTACACCGCCGATGTAACTCGCACCATCCCCGCCACGGGTAAGTTTACCACGGAGCAGCGCCAGATTTACGAGTTGGTGTTAGCGGCCCAGCAAGCTGGCTTCGAGCAGTGCAAGCCCGGTAGCGGTTTCAGAGCACCTGACGAAGCCGCCCGGAAGGTAGTTACAGAAGGACTGCTCAAACTCGGCATCATTAAAGACGCCAAAGAAGCTCGGCAATACTTCCCCCACGGTACCTCGCACTACTTGGGCCTCGATGTCCACGATCGGGGCACCTATGGCCCTTTGCGCGCTGGCACCGTCATCACTGTCGAGCCCGGCATCTATATTCCTGAAAACAGCCCCTGCGACAAGAAGTGGTGGAATATCGGCGTACGTATTGAAGATGATATATTGGTAACGGACAAAGGCTGGGAAAATCTTTCCAAAGAAGCCCCCCGCACCGTAGCCGAAATTGAAGCGCTTATGGCTAAGCCAAGTGCGCTGGATGATTTTAAGCTGCCGGAGCTGAAGTAACCTCCTATTAAACCGTAGAGGCACATTTACCACCTGCCAAAGTAAAAAGTGGAATTTACATTGTGCTGACCATTTGGTAATTCCGCAAAGGCTCGTACCTTTGCAGTCCTTAATCCAAAAACCCCCAGTCGAGATGGCTAAGAAAGGAAACCGGGTGCAGGTAATCCTGGAGTGCACCGAGCACAAGAACTCGGGCCAGCCAGGCACCTCGCGCTATATCACTACGAAGAATCGTAAGAACACTCCTGAGCGCATTGAATTGAAGAAATTCAACTCTGTGCTTAAGAAGATGACCGTTCACAAGGAAATCAAGTAAGCTGAGCAATGGCTAAGAAAGTAGTAGCAACCCTGAAAGTAGCGGGCGGAAAAGACTGGGCTAAAGTCATTCGTGCCGTGAAGTCGCCAAAAACTGGCGCTTACACCTTCCGCGAGGAAATGGTGCTCGTAGACAAAGTACAGGAGTACTTGGCCTCCGGCACTAAGTAATTCGGCGCCTTTGTGGCGTTCCTGTAGTAAGTGAAGAAGTCCCGCCAGCAGTGGGACTTTTTTGCGTTGTAGCGCGAAGCTCCAGCTTCGTGCGTCGTTGCCCAATTAGTTTAGCTAGCTTGTGGTAACTATTTGCATGCAACGATACGCGAAGCTGGAGCTTCGCGCTACTTCCTCACCCATGGGACTTTTCGACTTTTTCAAAAAGGATAAAGAAAGCAAGGAGCAGCAGGAGTCGCTGGACAAAGGGCTGGAAAAGTCTAAAGCCAGCTTCTTCGATCAGCTTAGTAAAGCGGTTGTCGGCAAAAGTAAGGTTGACGAAGAAGTGCTCGACGACCTGGAAGGCGTGCTAGTGCACGCTGATGTGGGCATCGACACTACGGTCAAGGTTATCAAGCGCATCGAAGACCGGGTAGCCCGCGACAAGTTTGTGAGCACCAGCGAGCTAGACCGCATTCTGCGCGAAGAAATTGCCGAGCTGCTTTCCGAGAATAACTCCGGAAGTGCCGTCCTCGACCGTCCTGATACAGGTGCCTACACGGGCCCTTTCGTGATCATGGTGGTAGGCGTAAACGGTGTGGGCAAAACCACGACCATCGGCAAGCTGGCGCACCGCTTCCATTCAGCGGGCAAAAAAGTAGTGCTTGGCGCCGCTGATACCTTCCGCGCCGCCGCCGTGGATCAACTCATCGTGTGGGGACAGCGCGTCGGCGTGCCCGTAATTTCACACGGCATGAACACCGACCCGGCTTCCGTTGCCTATGATGCAGTGCAGAAAGGTGTGGAAATGCAGGCCGACGTAGTCATAATTGATACGGCTGGCCGCCTGCATAACAAGGTAAACCTGATGAACGAGCTGAGCAAGATCAAGCGCGTAATGCAGAAGGTAATTCCCGATGCGCCCCACGAAGTGTTGCTGGTGCTTGATGGCAGCACCGGCCAGAACGCCTTTCTGCAAGCCAAAGAATTTACCCGTGCCACTGAAGTTTCAGCATTAGCCATTACCAAATTGGATGGCACCGCAAAGGGTGGAGTAGTTATCGGTATCTCCGACCAGTTTAATATTCCGGTGCGCTATATCGGCGTGGGGGAGAAGATGACCGATTTGCAGCTCTTCGACCGGCATACGTTTGTCAACTCGCTGTTTTCGAAGAAATAGAGTCAGATTATACCATAAAAAGCCCCCCAACATTATCCTCACATAATGCTGGGGGGCTTTTTATGGTATAATCTGACTCTACGTAGCTAGCTCTATTGCTCTAGCTCCACTTCGTAGAGTTGCACGTATCCTTCCTGTGCTACGAGGCGTCGGCGGGGAAAACGATTGAATATTCCGATTTGACGCTGAGTGTTAGTAGTGGTAAGATTTAAGATGAACCACGACCGTTGGTTAGGTGCCGGGCATATGCTGCTGGCAATTTTATAAGGATAGTAAGTTAATCCGAGTGGTACTTGAAAGTTGTAATAAAATGGGTACTGTCGAGCTAAATGGTCATTGACAAATACATGACCGCGAGTAGTGGAAGCCGGTAAGTACTTCTGAATTAGAAGGGCCTGTGAGAAGTAAGACGTTTCGCTCGATAGCAACATGGTGCGCACAGGCAATAAGGCCAAGCTACCTGTTAGGGCTAATGTTGTTAGAAGGGTGTAAAATGAAGTTCCGACCTGAAACCACATCAAACTGAATTTTAATCTGGCTAGTAGAACCGAGCCAGCAAAGTATAACCCTAGTCCCCCGTACACCAGCGACATTAGATTGTGCATCCAAAGAGCCGCCACTACTAGAAGCACGCCAATCCAAACCCGGCCCCACCCGCTGTTTACTACTTCCCGCAAGCCGAAGCCCGCTGCTACACACAATGGCGGGAGTAGGGGTGTTGTCATGCGGGGCAGGAGGGTAATGGGAGTATACTGTACCAATGAGGTACTACCAAACCAGTAGCAGGCCAGTGTAACCAGTAGCAAACCCAACCAGAATCCTGCTTCCGGAGGAAGGCGCTGCTTGTACCAATTAAGTGCGGCAACACCTGCCAGCAAAAACGCCGGAGCCAAGCCTATCTCCACAAAAAATGCGATGGGCTGCCAGGTCAGACGCCCTAGCAGCTCATGTCGAAGGCCGTGCAAGTAGTTGCTGGACTTCATAAACTCATTTGTGCGCTCAATGAGGTGGATGCGGTAGAGGCTATCACCCGTTAAGGTCTGATAGTACAGCAAATAGGCCGTGAGTAGTACACCACCTAAGCCCACCGCAGTAAGCCAGAAACGGTAGTTCTGTCGCCGGGCCATATCCCAAACCAGCACCACCAAGTAGAATGGAGCATAGTAGATAATAGTCTCTTTGCTAAGCAGGGCCGCGAAGTTAAACAAGGCAAAAAATGCCCCCCAGACGACCTCTGACCGCCCAGGTTGCCGTCCGGTATACAGGGCCGCTGCGGCGGCAAAGACCCACAGCATGAGCAGATTGTCAGGGTAGAGATACCGCGCTAGATCTAGCGTGTAGTAATGCAGGCCTAGGAGGAGTATTGTTCCGACTGCTACTATTGGCTCGCGTCGTCGAAATAGAACCCAGGCTAAAATGGAGGAACCTATGGTTGCTACTAGCGGCCAGAGGGTGGTTGTGTAAATATTGATGCCAAATACCCAGTAAAGCAGGGCTACTGGAGCAAACACCAAGTAGCGTTCTTTTAAAGAATCAAGCAAACCCCGTGGGTCTGGGGTGGCTGGGAAAGTGCCAGTCTGGAGCTGATACGCGTAATGAGAGTAGAAAAAATCGTCAATGTTATTTAGCCCTTCGTGTGCGAAAAGGAAGAACGCGAGGGTGAAGAGAATAACGAAGACAAGCGTGTAGGTAGGTAGACGCTGAAGAATACTCGTAAAATTCATGAGCAAAATAAGTGCAGCGTAGCCAGTTCGGGCAGCTGTGACTTGTTGGAAGCATAAAGGCTAAATTACCATATCATTCCCGGTAGGCAGGTTTGTTTCATCGACTCTGCAGGTTTTCTGGGCCTTGCAACAAGAATGCAAGCTAAGCATAGTTAATGGAGGGTTGGCAGCAGGATTAGCATCGTTGGGGGCAAGCAGGATTCATCTTGGAGCTACTGGCAATGCATGTCGGTGGAACGGGAAGCGGAATGAACGTTCAGCCTAGGAAAAGGCGTTGGCTCATGCGTACCTTTGCGCTCCCATTTTCGCGACACGCGGCTGGGGGCCAATTTATTCAGGATTAGGCGCTTCGGCCTATTTCTGGCTTACCCAATTGACATGAAAGTAAAAGGCACTCGGGCCAATAAAGTAAACGTCATCACGCTGGGCTGCTCCAAAAATGTAGTTGACTCGGAAGTACTTATGGGCCAGCTCCGGGCCAATCAGTTCGATGTAACCCATGAGGCAGCTACAAGTGATGCCAACATTGTGATTATCAATACCTGCGGCTTTATCGATAACGCCAAGCAGGAAAGCATAGACACGATTCTGCGCTACGCCGACGAAAAGGAAGCGGGCCGTTTGGAAAAACTCTATGTGACGGGCTGTCTGTCGCAGCGCTATAAGTCGGACTTGGAAGTAGAAATACCGCAGGTGGACGCGTATTTCGGTACGCTGGAGCTGCCGCAGCTGCTGAAGACGCTGGAAGCTGACTACAAGCACGAATTGGTGGGCGAGCGGCTCATTACCACACCTTCACACTACGCTTACTTCAAGATTGCCGAGGGCTGCAACCGTCCTTGCTCGTTCTGCGCCATCCCGCTGATGCGCGGCAAGCACGTGGACCGGCCGATGGAGGATTTGGTGCGCGAAGCAAAGCGCTTAGCTTCCATGGGCACGAAAGAGCTGATTCTTATTGCCCAAGACCTGACGTATTATGGCTTGCAGGCTTATGGCGAGCGGAAGTTGGCTGACTTGCTCCGTAACCTGTCCGACGTAAATGGCATCGACTGGATTCGGCTGCAGTATGCGTATCCGTCGCAGTTTCCGCTGGATGCGCTGGACGTGATGGCCGAGCGCTCGAATATCTGCAAGTACCTGGATATGCCATTGCAGCATATTTCGGATAACATGCTGAAAACCATGCGTCGGGGCATCAGCAAGCGCCGCACGATAGAACTGGTAGATACCATGCGGCAGCGGGTGCCAGGCATTGCCCTTCGCACGACGCTTATTGCTGGTCATCCCGGCGAAACAGAGCAGGATTTTGATGAGTTGTATGATTTTGTAGAGCGCACGCGCTTCGACCGATTGGGCATTTTCACTTATTCGCACGAAGAAAATACCCACTCACACTCTCTCGTTGATGACGTACCTGCGGAGTTGAAGCAGGAGCGAGCCGACCAGATTATGGAGCTGCAGCAGGGCATTTCGATGGAGCTGAACGAGCAGAAAGTAGGGCAGACCTACAAGGTGCTGTTTGACCGCAAGGAAAGCGGCTACTTTGTGGGTCGTACCGAGTTCGACTCGCCCGAAGTGGATAATGAGGTGTTAGTAGCAGCTACGCCCGATACCCACATTCGCTTAGGAGATTTCGCGCCCGTACTCATTCACGACGCCTCCGACTTCGACCTATACGGCACGCTGGTGCGATAAAACCTGCTGCCCAATCGCATAAAAAGCCCCCAAGAGCAAGTCGAAACTTGTTCTTGGGGGCTTTTTATGGGTGATGAAGTGGAAGCGGCAGTCTTATTACACTGAAAAAAGCCCCCTGCACCCGTGAAAGCGCTTGACTATTTCTCTCCTGCTACTGACGCCGGCGCCAGAATGGGCTCGGCGGATGGAATAGGAGTCGCAGTCCGCGAGCGGCCTTTTAGCCGGAGAAACGGCGTTTCGAAGTAGCGGTAGCTTACCCAGGCCATTGCGGCACTGATAAGTAAGGCCAGAGCGGAATACACAAACACGAAGCTCAGGTCTTCTGAGCCGGGCCAGAAGCGGCGTACACCTATCAGGGCTATTTGCAGACCGATGGGATGGAGGCAATAAAAGCCATAGGTGAAGGTACCCCAATAGGTAAAGAGGCGGTTACGGCTCATTTTGTAAAATGACTGGGTGGCATAATTTTGCTCCAGAATGACGAATACAAAAAACAGCCCGAGTACCACGCGCCGTCCGGTAAGCAACACGGGACCGGTAAGCAAATGCTCTTGCGCAAGGATGAGGGTAAGGCCCACTACATAGCCTAACACGATAACCAGCCGTGACCAGGAGCTTACCCAATCCCGGAAACCGGGGCGGTGAAAAGCAAGCCAGGCCGCACCGCCGCCCATTACCAGATCAGACAAGACCGAGAAGGTGTGCTGGTAGAGCACATCACCGTCTGAGCGGTAGAGGTAGCGGAAAGCCAAAGAAAAGGCGATGAGTAGGAAAAATAACGTTGGCCGAGCCTTGCGGAAAAGCAAGAGCAGGAGCGGCCAGAACAAATAAAACTGCTCCTCAATCGCCACTGACCACAACACGCTCAGGTTGAAGGCCGTAGCGTCGCCGCCATCGTGAAACAGCGCCATGTTGGCCAGAAAAGTAAGATAGTAGAAGGGGCTGGCTACCTCCTCCCATTCCTGTCCGCTCTTGATTTTGATCCAAGGCATTACCAGAAAGCCAAAGGCTACGCAAGCGTAGTACAAGGGCCAGATGCGCACAATGCGGCGGCGGTAAAAAGCCGGAATGTCGTAGCGGCCCCAGTTTTTCTCCTCATCGAGCAACAGGTAAGTGATGAGAAAGCCCGACAGCACAAAGAAGAAATTGACGCCTACGTGACCCGTACTCAACGCATTAAGCCCATAGCGGTAGGCCGCCGTCGACTGCACTTCGGGGCTGGGCAGATTGATGAAGCTGTGAATAAGAAATACGGCCAGACACGCCACCGTCCGTAAGCCGTCGAGGTTTGGAAAGTAAGGACGTGGAGCCATGCAGGACTACTTAAAGGGAAAGACGAGGCTAATTTAATGAAGGCCGAATATAGCGTCGATATAGATTTACGAATAAAATGGCTGGTATTTCGGGGCGCTTACAGCCGAATTTGGGAGGTCGGCACGGGCAACTACGGAAATAGCCCGTTACTTTGTTGGGCTTCGCTGGTTAAACCAGCTTATCAGACTCTACTCATGCACGTGACCACCCTCCCGTACGCCGCTACCGGTGCTTTTTCTGCTTTAGTTACCGATTATCTGGCCCAGCAAGCGGCGCTGAAGCCTTTCTATCACCGCTTCCCCACCTTGGAGGACTTTGGGGGGCAAATTGAGGAGAAACAAGCCAGCTATTCGGCTGAGAGTCGGGCCCGGCTGGTGGCTAGTCTACGGGAGCAATACCAAGGCGTGAATTTGCCCCCCAGCGTAGCCACCAACCTTGAACTGCTGGCCCAGCCAACCACGTTCACCGTTACTACAGGGCACCAGCTAAACCTGTTTACGGGGCCGTTGTACTTCATTTACAAGATCATAACTACCGTTAAGCTGAGCCAGCAGTTGAAGGAAAAGTATCCGCAGTACGACTTTGTGCCGGTGTACTGGATGGCTACCGAAGACCACGACTTTGCGGAAATTAACCACTTCAGCCTGTTCGGTAAACGCTATGAGTGGCAGGCTGATAAGGTAGGTGGCCCGGTAGGCCGGATGGCGCTTGATGGCCTGGAGGAACAAGTGCTTAGTCAGTTATCAGCGGATGTGCCAGCGGCTTTTAGGGAAGCCTACCAGAAATCGTCTACTCTGGCCGGGGCCACGCGCCTGCTTGTCACGGAGCTGTTTGGTGAGATGGGCCTGGTTTGTCTGGACGCCGATGCGCCCGCGCTGAAGCAGGCGTTGGTGCCCGTGCTGGAACAGGAAATCAGCGCTCAGGCTTCCTTTAAGGCGGTGCAAACCACGAATGAGCAGCTTACGGCCGCCGGCTATAAGCCACAAGTATATGCCCGCCCGCTCAACTTGTTTTTCCTGACTGATGCAGGTGGCAGGGAACGTATTGAGCCCGACGAAAACGAACTGGTAGTGCGCAATACAGACCTGCGCTACAGTACCGAAGAACTGCTGGAACTGGCCCGTAAACAGCCCGAATGCTTCAGCCCCAATGTGGTATTGCGCCCACTGTATCAGGAGCTGCTGCTGCCCAACCTGTGTTATATCGGTGGCGGCGCGGAAGTAGCCTACTGGTTTCAGCTCAAGCAGGTATTTGCTGATAATAAGATGCCTTTCCCGATACTTTTGCTGCGCAATTCGGGGCTGTATGTAAGCAAGCCCAATGCGGGGAAACTGCGCAAGCTGGGCCTCACCACCACCGACTTATTCCGACCACTGCCGGAGTTGAAAAAGCAAGTAGGCAGTGCATTAGGACAGGAAGAGGTGAGTCTGCAAGCTCAGCAGGAAGCGTTGGGGGGCATTTTCAAGGAAATAACTGACCTCGCCCAGCGCCTCGACCCGACGCTGGTGAAAACAGTGGCCGCCGAAGCCCAAAAAGCGGCAGCCGGTATTAGCAACCTGGAAAAGCGCCTCAGCAAAGCCGCCGAAAACAAGCACGAAATCGTGTTCACGCAGCTTACAGCTTTGAAAGACAAGCTCTTCCCCAACGGCGACCTGCAAGAGCGCGTGGAGAACGTGCTCAGTATTTTCATCAATAATCCGGAGTTTCTGCAGCAGCTTCTTGATGCCTTCGATCCGCTGGCGCTGGAGTTCACGGTGCTAGAGGAAGAATAGGCTCGGCTTATCCGCGGATGCGTAAATTCGCTTGCTCAGGTCGTTGGGGAGCTTTTTGCTGAATCTTTTATGCTGAAAGCAGATATTCGCCGCACCTTTTTGGCTCGCCGCCGCGCATTGTCCGAGACGGAAGTGCAGCGGCGCAGTGCGTTGCTCAGCCAGCAATTCTTCAGCAATTTTCCAGTAGATAATTGGCGTTGGCTGCATGTATTTCTGCCCATTGCGAAGCAGCACGAGCCGGATACCTGGCTGATTATTCACCGCATTTGGGCTGAGTTTCCGCAGGTGCAGCTAGCCGTGCCCGTAATGCAGGCCGACGGTCATACATTGCGCCACTATCAGCTTACCCATGATACCCCGCTGGCTACGAATCGTTGGGGAATACCGGAGCCTGTAGAAGCGGAAGAAATGCCCCCCACCGTCTTCGATGCCGTGTTGGTGCCGCTGCTGGCCTGCGACGAGGCCGGCCATCGGGTAGGGTATGGCAAGGGTTTTTACGACCGTTTTCTGGCGCAGTGTCGGCCGGAGATCCAGCGTATTGGCTTATCACTGGAGCCGCCCATTACCCAAATTGCGGACGTAGATTCCACCGATCAGCCGCTGACGGCTTGTATCACGCCGGAGCAGGTATTCCGGTTTCGTTAAAGGCGAGGTGCACCCAGGCTGTCCGGCGCGACTATTTCTACCCCCGTAATACGGGCCTGACCCCAGGGAGCAATGCTGATGTTGACGAGCAGCGGCTTGCGCGCCCCTCTGCGCTCCAGCTCCTGACCGGTGCCTTCGGGTACGTAGTAGCGCTCCAGGTTGTAGCGAATGTGCAGGTTGCGGCGCCAGCGGTCGGCTACCCAGCCGCGCAGCACCACCTGGTCGGCAGGTACGTTGGGTTTTTTAGCGTACACGCGCACCGCCTCATAGGCCTGGCCCACGGGCCGAAGTACCACATACACCGGGTCGCCGCGGCGCGGGCGAGGACCGGGCTCCCGCCACAGATTAGTAGGCAACTGACTGATGGAGTAATTCAGCGTAACGTAGTCGCCGTAGAGTAGGTCGCGCGGGTCGATGGGCGTGGTGCGGAGCGTAATGACCCGGCCATAGGCAGTGGTGGCATAGCCAGCCGCCGCTACAGCCACAATAAACAGCACCTGCGCCAGAATCGTCAGCAGCAACAACTGCCGCCGACGCGCCAGGGGCACCTGATCTGATAAGAGCGAGAACATACAGGATGTGATTAAAGGTGATTAGCGACTACTAGCGCGGGTATTGCGCCGCCGCAGATACCAGCTTAACCCAAGTAAAAGCACACCGCCACACAGGAAGAAGAGCGATTTATCCATGAACTCCCAGGTCAGCTTGAAGTACGCCACCATTGTGGTCAGGATAAATAAAATGGTCCCCAGTGTCACGCGGTCAGGGTTCTGCTCCACTTGCGCCCGCCACAATACGGCGCCTGAGTAAGCATAGAGAACTACCAGAGAGGCAATGGCCAGCGGTAGCCCACCCGACAAATAAAAGCCCGGCAGCAGCAGCAGCCAATCGGTAGCGCTACCCATCCGGTCGCGGGTACGCTTACCGGCCAGCGAAATAACAAATACTACCAGAAGAGCCGCCAGGTAAGCCAGCAACGGCGGCCGCAGCATGCCCGCGTAGCTGCCTACTTCTCCATAAAGTGCGAGCCCCAGCATAAAGACAAAGGCCGTAATTAGGGGCGGACCTTGCAGGGCGCGGCCGGCCGGCCGGTCAGTTTGCCAGTCGCCGGCGGCATAAATGAGCATGGCCGGCACAAAAAACCACGTGATTTTGGCGTGCAAATGCCCGATAAGCAAACCCGTTTGCCAGAGCAGGCCGCTAGCCAGTACGCCGCCTAGGAATACATCGGGGCGGCGCCACCAGTAATAGCCCAGCCCGCCCGCCGTCAGCACGGCCGCCGCGTAGCTGAAGGCGCCCAGCTGGCCGGTGGTGTAGCCCTGCACCACGCCGCCAATCACGACGGTAAGCACAAACAGAAACCGGCTACGGTACAGATATGTCAGCAGCGTGCCCGCCACGGCCCAAGCTACGAGCCCCGTCACGTCATAGCCGATCAATTGGTACATCTGCCCGGTCAGGATAATGGCTGCCCCAAAGAGAATCAGCCCCAAGCCGACTAGGCCAATACCCACCGAGCTGTTGCCTCGGCGCAGAAAAAACTCGCCGCTGGCGTAAGCGCCCAAAAAGCCCCCCAGCAGCAGTCCAATCCGAATCCACTCTGGTAAGCCCTGCCAGTTGGCCGCCACCAGACTCAAAGCGCTCAGCCCGACCAGCAAACTGCCCAGCAGCGGCAGCAAGCCAATAGCCCGCACATCTTCCGGGTATAGCTCCAGCAACTGCCGCTGCTGCTCGGGGCTGATAATGCCCTTCTTTACCCATTCCGGCCCATCAGTTTCGAGGAGTTTGCGGCTCATGTGGGCAAGTTAGAAAGTTTGAAGATTGATAAGTATAGAGGAGTAGCAATCGAAAGTTAATTTGAACAAGGCAGAGACGCGCATTCGCGTCTAATCGTTGGTCGACCGGTACCACACTGGATAAACAAAGTCCACAACGATGAAAACGCGCATACGCGTCTCTACCGCGTTTACCCTTCCTTTCTAGCACGCGTCATTTCGCGCTTGCCAGGCGGTCCCGGTATTTTCTCCACCACCCAGCCCGCCGCTTTCAGGCTGCGCCGGAAGCTGCCTTTGGCGCAGTAACTCGTCAAAATGCCCCCTGGCGCGGTGGCCGCGAATAGCTGACTAAATACGGCATCGGTCCACATATCGGGTTGCTTTTCGGGGGCGAAGGCATCGAAGTAGATAACGTTGTAATGTGATGGGGGAAGCTGATATTCCTGCAGCGCCGCGTGATGCTTGCGCAGAGTAAAATGGGGCGTAAGGCGCACTGCAGTATCCCAAGGCGCGGCATGCAGGCGGTAGTGAAATTCCTGTAGCTCAGGGTTTAGGATGTAACGTTCCACACCCAGCGCAGCAATAACGTGGGTTGATAGCGGATATTTTTCCAGCGTATCGTAGTGGATAAGCTGGGATACACTCAGGCTGCGTTGCAAGGTGAGCAGCGCATTCAGGCCGGTGCCAAAACCAATTTCCAGCACCTGAATTTGCCCCCCAGAAGCCGCCAAAACCGACTCTAGGCCTGCTGCTAAATACACGTGCTGCGCCTCTTGCACGGCGCCGTGGGTAGAGTGGTAGTGCTCATCAAGCGCCGGCACGTACAAAGTGCTGGAGCCGTCTTGCGTCACTCTTACTTCTACCTTTGGCTCATCATCCGGTTCAATGTGCATATCCTTGACCTCTTTTTATTCCTGAAATGGCCCGCGTAAAAGTAGCCTTACCCGACACATTCCCGCTTACCGTTCAAATTCCAGTGCGCATCACCGACCTCAACTACGGCGCCCACCTCGGCAACGACGCCCTGCTGAGCATCTTGCACGAGGCCCGCGTGCAGTTCCTGCACCACTGCCAATTACCCGAATTTGACCCGGCCACCAAAACCGGCCTTATCATGGCCGACGTAGCCATTGAGTACAAAGGCGAAGCCTTTTACGGCGACGTGCTGCACCTTCAGCTCGCCGCTACCGACCTGCACCGCTACGGCTTCGATGTGGTGTACTGGGTTAAAAACCAAGATGGTAAGGAAATAGCCCGCGCCAAAACTGGCATGCTGTGCTTTGACTATAACACCCGCAAGCTCCGAAATTTGCCCCCCGAAATGGAAGCGCAGTTTGGACTCGCGCCTACTGCGTAAGGGTTATATTGGGTTACTAACTTTCTCTATTCCTGTGGCTTTATACACTCGACTTATTTGTCAGCTAACGCTGATGATAGTTGGCTTCACGGCTGATCGGGCAGTGGCCCAAGCCCAGCCTTCTCCAAAAAAGCCCGCTCAAGCGAAGCTGCCTATCGACTCCACTAAGGTATACACCTACGTGGAGCGTATGCCTATGTATCTAGGCACTCCTGGAATGAAGGGTTTGAGACTGCAGATCTCCTGCGCGAGTTTCAAGCAGCGAGTGCAAAAGGTGGTTGCTCGGCCCCGAGCCCGGTTTATGTCAAGTTCGTTGTTGGACCTAGCGGTGTTATTTACAACGTAGCTAGTATTAATAACTCTGAGACAACACCGCATCCGAGGCTGTCAGAAGCTTGTGAAAATGCGTTAGTTGATGCAGCCTATAAACTACCGCGGTTCAAACCAGGCATGCAAAATGGGCGTCATGTTGCAGTTAGCTACACGTTGAAGCTTACAACAACTCAATAACAGGCACAGAAGTCTACATTCTGGAACCCAAGCGCCTACTACGTTGTATCTTTGCCCTATGATATCCTTGCCCGTACTGACCAAGCGCGACATCCGCAAACTCACTCCCGACGAGCTCAAATCCTTTATGGTGGAGCACGGCGAAAAGCCTTTTCGTGCCAAGCAGGTGCTGGAGTGGCTCTGGAAAAATACGGCCTCCTCGTTTGAGGAGATGAACAATATCAGCCTGGCTACGCGCGAGCTGCTGGCCCAGCACTTTGTCATTAATGGCGTGACGGTGCAAAACCACCAGCTCTCCAACGACGGCACCATCAAATCGGCGTTTCGGCTGCACGATGGCAATATTGTGGAGGGCGTACTTATTCCGCACGATACGCGCATGACGGCTTGCATCAGCTCGCAGGTGGGCTGCTCGCTTACCTGTAAGTTTTGTGCCACCGGCTACATGGAGCGCAAGCGCAACCTCGACGCAGCCGAAATCTACGATCAGGTAGTGCGCATTCGAGAGCAGTGCGAAAGCCAGTATGGCACCCCGCTTACCAACATCGTGTACATGGGCATGGGCGAGCCGTTGCTCAACTACGCCAACGTAGTGAAGAGCGTGGAGCGCATCACCGCTCCCGATGGCCTGAATATGGCCCCGCGCCGCATTACCATTAGCACGGCCGGCATTGCCAAAATGATCAAGAAGCTGGCCGACGACGACGTGAAAGCCAACCTGGCCCTGAGCTTACACGCGCCCAACGATACCAAGCGCAACGAAATTATGCCCATCAACGAGGCCAACTCGCTGGCAGCGTTGAAGGATGCCTTACAGTACTACCACCAGAAAACCGGCCGCAAAGTCACCTACGAGTACATTGTATTCGAGAACTTCAACGACACGCTGGAAGATGCCGCTGAGCTGTACGCCATCAGCAAGTGGCTGCCTTGCAAGGTGAACCTGATCGAGTACAATCCCATCGAAAACGCTGACTACCAGAATGCCGAGGCCGACAAAATTGTGGCCTTTCACAAGTTCTTGGCCGACAGAGGCGTCCAAACCAACATTCGTCGCTCGCGCGGCAAAGACATCGACGCGGCCTGCGGACAGTTAGCCGTAAAGGAGAAGCCGGTAGCGGCTTAATTTACAAGACATAAAAAGCCCCCCAGAATAGTTTTGGGGGGCTTTTTATGTCTTATTGATAAGGGTTAATCACTTCACCTTGCCAAACCGGTAGGCAACTTCTAAGTAAGCGGGATAAATGCCCCCCACGTCGGTGCCGTACAGGAGGCCAAGGCTGCCGCTGATGCGGGTTGCGGCTATTCGGATGCCCGCTAAGCCAAGGAGGCCTCCGTCAAAAATATAGGTTTCGTTCAGCAGCGATAGGCGCCGCGATACGCGCTTGGCGCCGCCCAGTACTACTACCGGGCTGCTTTCCACCTCGCCTTCGGCAAACAGGTAGCCCAGGCCGAGCGTGACGTTTTGATCGGCACTACCGTAGGTGCCGACACCATACGCAATACCCCCGCTGGACTCAAAGTCGCTGGCAAATAAGACTCCCCCGCCCGCGCTAAATTTCTCGGTAACGGTAAAGCCGACTTTTGGCGTTAAGGCAATCACGCTGAAGCCCGCACCGGGAATTACCGGGACCAGCACCCCCACCGAGATATTATCGGTGATGCCATAGTTGGCGCCTAAAAACACAATATCGATATCCTGCACGTAGCCCTCCCCTTTGCGCAAGGTGCGGGCGGTGGGGGCGAAAAATATGCGGGTGCCGTTGCCAACTGGCTCCCAACCTTTGCCGGCTTGGTCTGAAGTCAGCGGTTGCATGCTTTTTATGTTTGCCTGCTGCACCGTAATGCGTCCTACGTCCGTGGTCTGAAACTCGTATTCTCCGGCTCGCTTGGCTACGAGTCGGCCGATAAAGGAAGTGCCCGTGCGAAGCTCCACGGAGTACATCTGACCCAGCGAATCAGGCGTCCCAATTCCTCCCGTGCCAAAACCAGGATTCGGATTAGCGCTTAGCATCTTCTGCCGTTCTTCTATGCTGGCGCGCACGGCCCGAAAGTCATTGATAGTAAACGGGCGCTGCTTGATGCTGCCGTCAAGCATGGTGGCTTGCAGCGTAATGGAGCTATCAGGCGTCAGGCGCTGAATAAAGCGGGCCTCTCGAAAGTCATCGAACGAATAGAACGGAAACAGTCCGTAGGTAATCTTCTCCTGCTTATCAATTGACTCTCCTACGATGGGGCTCACCGTCAGCACCCGAATCTGAGAAGGGTTAGTTTCTTGAGCAGCTGCCTTTTGTGGCGTGAAAAAGCCCCCCAGACCAAACAGGAGCAACAGAAGACTGTACAGTAGTTTCATACAAGCGAGTACGTGATGGCAGTGCCGTAAACGTACTCGTTTGCGCGAATATTTAAATACTAATACGTCTGAATAATCAGCCTTTTATTTTCGCCAAGTGCCCTGCGCTCGCGGGCGGCCCGTGCTGATTTCCTCCTTCGATTCGCCTATTGGTACTTCGCGTGATTCTATGCGTACGGCGTGCGCTTTGGGTTGGACTTTCTGCCCAAAGGCGTCGGCAAACTCCTGGGTAAACTCGGCCCCGAAGAAGATAATGAGCGAAGAATAGTTTACCCACAGCAACAGAATAATAACGGAGCCCGCTGCACCGTAGGCTGATGCCGGCTCGGCCTTCGCTATATAGAAGGCAATCAGAAACTTACCTAGTACGAATAGGGCCGCCGTGATAAAGGAGCCAATCCAGACGTCGCGCCACCGGATGATAGCATCGGGCAGGAAGCGGTAAATCATAGCGAACAGGGTGGTTGTAATGGCAAGAGACAGAGCCAGATCAAGCAGGCGAATAAAAAACACGGCTACCCCAGGCAACAATTGCTGTAAGTAATCGGTGAAAGCCGTGAGTACCGCGCTGACCACGAACGAGATAAGCAGAAGTAGAGCCACGCTCAGAATTAAGCCAAACGACAAAAGACGGTCGCGGACAAACTGCCAGATGCCGTTGCGAGGCGTCACTTTCAGATTCCAGATATCGTTGATGCTCTCCTGCAACGTAACGAAGAACGTGGTAGCCGCGAAGATTAGCGTAGCAATACCAATAAGGGATGACAGTCCACCCTGTTGTTGCTGGTTGAACTTGTTGATGGAGTCCTGAATAAACTTGGCCTCCTCAGCACCAACTATACCTCTGATCTGCTGAAAAAGCTGCCCTGTAATGGCCTCAGGGCCAAGCACGGCGCTGGCTGAAGTAATAACAATGAGTAGCAGAGGCGGCAGCGAAAATATGGTGTAGTACGACAGCGCCGCCGCGTGGCGAAACGAGTTGTTCTGCATAAATTCGCCAGCCGTAGATTTGAAAATGCCAACGATGTCGGAAAGGCGATAGGGCGTCATAATAAAAGGAAAGCGAGCGATAAGCCTGAATGTACTGGCTACTAGTACGGGCTAGTCAGGCTATGCGTTCGGTTGAGACTTCTATATGTCCACCCATGCGCGCTTCCCGTATAGATGCGCCCGCACCCCACCTATCAAGCAAAGCTCAACGCTAGGCCGGTATTTTTCACATCTTCTATCTTCTTGTTAATGAAGGCTTTTTGTCCTTTTCTGCGCACCGTTGGCTTCGGCCTGGCGGTTGGCTTTTCGCTTTACATGATGAGCTGCCAGCGAATTCGCGAGGTGGCCACTATCAGCGCTACGCCAGCTTATCCGGCTGGCCAGGGCTTCGACCTGGCGGGCTCCGACCCGCGCGCTATTGCCATTGCCGACACCGTAATGGCCCGTATGGGTGGCTACCAGAACTGGCAGAATACCCGCTATCTGGCGTGGAGCTTTTTTCGGGGCCAATACCAGATCTGGGACAAATACACCGGCGATTTTCACTGGGAGCAGGACAGCTTGGTGGCCAATTATAACCTGCTTACTCGGACTGGTAAGGCTTACAAAGGCGGTAAGGAAATAACGGATACGCCTGGCGGTCAGGAGCTACTGGAAAAAATGTATCCGGCCTGGGTGAATAACTCGTGGTGGCTGATTATGCCGTTCAAGTTGAAAGACTCCGGCGTGACGCTGACCTACCGCGGCCTGGGTACAACCTTCGAAAACGAGCCAGCCGACATATTACAGATGACCTTCAAAGATGTAGGTGTGACGCCCGAAAACCGCTACGAGATTCGGGTGCTGCGCAGCAGCGGGCTCGTGCATGAGTGGTCGTACTTTGCTAAGGCCGATGACCCCCAGCCGGCCTTCCGCCGCCGCTGGAGCGACTACGCCCAGCACGGCAATATCCTGCTGGCCTCCGACCGCGGCGACCCGACTAAGCCCGCCCGCATCGCCGATATAGCCGTTCGCCAAACGGTTCCGGCCGGCATTATGGATAGTCCGGTGCCGGTGCAGAAGCTGAAAAGCTCGCTATAGCTGGTGTCTGGGGGGCTTTTTGAAGCGCTACGATTTCACGATTTCCCATCGCAACGTCTCGATAGGGGCTTCACGCAAGTTGGCGGATAGCTCCGCATCATCCTTAAACTGAAGCTGTGTTAGGCTGCTGGCCTCTACACTCACCGTAAAACGAGAAGCCGCAAACGGCCAGGGCGTAATAGTCACGGGGCCATCGGCGGATGGGCGTGCCACGTCGTAGCGTCGCCCATCGGGGCCCTGGCTTATTTCGAGGGCTCGCCCCATCTCTGGTAACTCCCGGCGACAGAGAATCAGCGACAGCCGGTCGCACCACTGCATGAGGTCGTAGGCTTGCTTAGCTTCAGCTTTATTAATACCCAACCCTTTGCGCCAGCGCTGCTGATTAGCTTTCTGCTCGTCTAAGAAAGTGTCCAGATCCTTTTTTTGCCCCCTGAGCGATTCGTACAGAAAGCTCAGATGCATACTAGTAAGTAAGCTACGCCACTGGCCCTGAAACCGCGCGGCCCGAAGTACGTTGGTGGCTTGCTCCATAGAGAAGTCCACCATCGTGAAATCGGCGGGCGCGCCGGTGGGGGTAAGGCCATAGTGACCATCCCAGGGGCGCTGCTCGTCGTCGTGCTGGGCAATGGCGGCCAAAAGACCTACCCAGCGGTCGGCGGGGCCGAACGGAGTCCAATTCCAAGCTATCTGCGCGGCTAGTAAGGCGTGTGATTGTTGGTAAATAATCTGCCAGCCGTCGGCCGTATAGTTGACTATCATCTCTTTCAGTGGAATCCTCTCAGAGGTACGCGCAAGGTAAACAGAGGTTGACTGGCCTGCCTACAACTCACGGTGATGGCTCGTAAGATAAACTCACGTGAATGCATTTGTACTAAAATAAAAAGCCCCCCAGAGATAGTCTGGGGGGCTTTTATATAAAGCGAACTACCTAGCGGCCTACAGCCACTTGGGGCTCGGCTTGGTGAAGATGCAGGAGCATATCGGCCGTCATTTTATCCAGATCAAATTCGGGCTGCCAGCCCCAATCCTGGCGGGCGCGGGAGTCGTCGATGCTGGCGGGCCAGGAGTCGGCAATCTGCTGGCGCGAGTCGGGCTTGTAGGTTACCTCAAAATCGGGCTCGTGGCGCTGAATAGAAGCTGTGATTTCGGCGGGGGAGAAGCTCATAGCCCCGAGGTTATAGGAAGAGCGAACTTTGATTTGCTCGGCCGGCGCGTGCATCAAGTCCAGGGTGGCTTTGAGGGCGTCGGGCATGTACATCATTGGTAAGTACGTGTCTTCTTGCAAGAAGCACTCGTAGGGCTGGCCGGCTACGGCCTTGTGGTAGATGTCCACGGCATAGTCGGTGGTGCCGCCGCCGGGCAGTGTTTTGTAGCTGATCAGGCCAGGGTAGCGGAGGGAGCGCACATCGAGGCCGTGGTTTTTGTGGTACCACTCGCACCACTGCTCCCCGGCCAGCTTGCTGATGCCATACACCGTGCTGGGGTTCATAATGGTAAGCTGAGGGGTGTTTTGGCGGGGCGTATCAGGTCCAAAAACAGCAATGGAGCTGGGCCAATAAACCTGCGCCACTTTGTATTTCACCGATAAATCGAGCACGTTCAGGAGGCCGTCCATGTTGAGGCGCCAGCCAAACTCCGGGTTCTTCTCGGCCGTGGCCGAAAGCAGGGCTGCAAGGTGATAGATCTGCTTGGGGCGATACTGCTCAATAATAGCTTCGAGGCGGGGACGGTCGAGCACGTCGAGTAGCTCGAACGGGCCAGCTTCCTGCAGCTCAGGCTGCTGGGGCAGACGCACGTCGGCGGCAATTACGTGGTCGGCGGCGTAGCGCTGGCGCAGAGCGTGGGTGAGCTCAAAGCCGAGCTGTCCGCAGGCACCAATAACGAGGACGGTATCGCTGGGGGTGGTTTCCATGCTGAAAAAAGGGTAATGTGGGTGGGGTGGGGCTACAAAGATACCGGGTCGGGCGGTTATGCTAGTATACTTGCCCGTAAGCAAGCTCGGCAACGCCCGCTCCGCAACTCCCGTGCCCAGCCGAAGCTCATCGGGCAGAAGCAGCCACTTTTGTCTACTTTTGGGTAACGCTCAAACAATACTGTATGCGGCTTTTTGCCCTGATACTGGCCTTCACCTGGTGTATTTCCTCTGTGGCGCAAGGCCAATCGGCGGCGCCCGTTACCTATCGCAACCTGGTAATGGAAGGCGGTGGCATTCGGGGAATTGCTTACGGGGGCGCATTGGCGGAGCTGGAGAAGCAAGGGGTGCTGGCGGGTATTCAGCGAGTAGGAGGCACGTCGGCAGGGGCTATTCAGGCAGCTTTGCTGGCCGTGGGGTATTCGCCCCAAGAGATTATTGAGGTGGTAAACAATACGCCGGTACAACGTCTGAATGATGGTCGCCTGATATTTTTCGGCGGCAGCACGCGCTTACTGAAGCAGTACGGCTGGTACCGCGGCGACCAGTTTACGAAGTATCTCAGCGGCTTAGTGGCTCGCAAAACACACAATCCCGACCTCACCCTAGGCCAGCTTCATGAGCTAACTCAGCAAGGCAAAGGTCGCGACCTATACGTGACGGGCACCAACCTTACTACCCAGCGCACGGACGTATTCAGCTACGAAACCCACCCCAACTTGCGCGTAGCCGACGCCGTGCGCATCAGCATGAGTATTCCGCTATACTTCCGGGCGGTGCTGCTCAATGAGCAGGGCCAGGTAGTGCGCAAACCGGCGAAAGACCAGAAAGTGAATGTGTTGGTAGATGGCGGCCTGCTGGCCAATTACCCGCTCAACTTGTTCGACCACGCCCGGTATTTGCCCCCCAGCACTGCCACCCAAACCTCTGGGGGGCATTTTATCAACCCCGAAACCCTGGGCCTGCGCCTCGATCGTGCCGAGCAGATTGTCTATGATACCCAGCCCGATGGCCGTCGCCAACTGGCGCCCTACGACATTCACGACTTCGGCAGCTACATGGGCGCGGTTTATACCTTGGCCATCGAAAATCTGAATCCCACGGCGGCCACCGATTGGCCGCGCACCGTTAGTATCAACACGTTGGGGTTCAATCCCAAAATCAAGCAGGTATCGGCGGCGCAAAAGCAGTCGTTGGTAGATAGCGGCCGACAGGGCGTGCAGGATTTTTTCGCGCGTACTCAAGCCAAAAAATAACGGAAATTGCCCCCCAGTTTCTGTTTAACAATTGACAATCAACCTTTCCCATCCTATGTATACCACCCTCCAACCCGACCTCGAAAGCCAGCTGGCCGAAATTAAAGCCAACGGCCTGTTCAAGAAAGAGCGCATTATTACCTCGCCTCAGGGGGCGAAAATTGAAACCAACGAGGCCGGCGAAGTGCTGAACTTCTGCGCTAATAACTACCTGGGCTTGTCGTCGCACCCAGCGGTAATTGAAGCGGCCAAGGCTGCTATCGATTCGCACGGCTATGGTATGTCGTCGGTGCGGTTTATTTGCGGCACTCAGGATATTCATAAAGAGCTGGAGCGCAAGCTAGCCGAGTTTCTGGGTACTGAGGATACGATTTTGTACGCGGCGGCTTTCGACGCCAACGGTGGCGTGTTCGAGCCTTTGTTCAACGAGCAGGACGCTATTATTTCCGACGCCCTGAATCACGCCTCCATTATTGATGGCGTGCGCCTCTGCAAAGCCCAGCGCTACCGCTACACCCACAACGACATGCAGGACCTGGAGAAGCAGCTTCAGGACGCTACCGCTAAAGGCAGCCGCCACCGCATCATCGTCACCGATGGCTCCTTCAGCATGGACGGCACCATCGCCCGCCTCGACCAGATCTGTGACCTAGCCGACAAGTACCAAGCGTTGGTGATGGTCGATGAATGCCACTCCACGGGCTTTTTGGGGAAAACGGGCCGTGGCACTCATGAACTGCGCGGCGTGATGGGTCGGGTGGATATTATCACTGGCACGCTGGGCAAAGCATTGGGTGGTGCCATGGGCGGCTTTACCACGGGCCGCAAGGAAATTATTGAAATGCTGCGCCAGCGCAGCCGTCCTTATTTGTTTTCTAACACGCTGGCTCCCGCCATTGTGGGTGCATCATTGCGTGTGCTGGAACTGCTGAATGAAAGCACCGAGCTGCGCGACCGGCTGGAAGAAAACACCAAGTACTTCCGCGAAAAGATGACCGCAGCCGGCTTCGACATCAAGCCCGGTGAGCACCCTATCGTGCCCGTCATGCTCTATGACGCCAAGCTGGCCCAGGAATTCGCGGCCAAAATGCTGGATAAGGGCATTTACGTTATTGGTTTCTATTACCCCGTCGTGCCCCAGGGCCAGGCCCGAATTCGGGTGCAGCTTTCCGCAGCCCACACCCGCGAGCATCTGGATAAGGCCATTGCGGCCTTTATCGAAGTTGGGCGTGAGCTAGGAACGCTGAAAGACCGAAGCGCCGCTCAGCCCGAAGCCGGCCAGGTAGTCACAAACACGCCTTAGTTTTTATTTATCAAGATAAAAAAGCCCCCCAGAGAGTGTCTGGGGGGCTTTTTTATGCCTTGCGAATCTTTAAGGCAGCTTTTGCCAGAAATAGAACAGCCTGATTCAGGCAGGTGATATTGCCGAGTATAGCCGAACGCCTGACGTTCTGCGTAAGTGACTGCTTAATCACTACTTGCAGCTCGCTTTTATGTCGGTATATCACATTTTCCTTGTTATGCTGGGCGTGGCCATCATGGGCGTAGCCTGGCTGCCTTCTTTGCTGGAAAAATACCCGCTTTCCTATCCTATTCTGTTCATTGGGCTGGGAATGGCGGCTTATACATTACCGCTGGGTTTGCCGCCTGCCGACCCGTTTGAGCACCCAAAATTAGTAACGCATTTGTCGGAGCTATGTGTAATTGTAGCGCTGACCGGTACTGGCCTCAAGATAGACCGCCCGTTTTCGTTTGTTGCCTGGCGCACCCCACTTCGGCTGGTTCTGGTGCTGATGATCCTTACCATTGCGGGCATCACGCTGGCCGGCGTGACGTTGGCTGGCTTGGCTTTGCCTTCGGCGGTGCTGCTAGCCGCCTGCCTTGCGCCCACCGATCCGGTGTTGGCCGGCGACGTACAGGTAGGTGACCCCGGCAAGGGCCGCGAAGACAACGTGCGGTTTGCGCTTACCGGCGAAGCTGGTCTGAACGACGGCCTGGCGTTTCCCTTTGTGTATCTGGCGTTGGCGCTGCTCCCGGCGGCGTTGCCCTTATCCGCTCGGTTGCTGGAATGGGCCTGGATGGATATGTTGTACCGCGTTGGCGCGGGTGTGGTATTCGGGTGGCTATCGGGGATGTTTCTGTCTTACCTGATTTTCAATCTGCCCAAAAAACTCAGCATAAGGCCCAGCGCCTATGGGTTTGTAGCCTTGGCTGTCACGCTTATTAGCTACGGCCTAACTGAGCTGGTGCATGGCTACGGGTTTTTGGCCGTATTCGTGGCCGCTATTACGTTGCGTGGGCGGGAGCGCAAGCATGAGTATCACAAGCAGATGCACGCCTTCACCGACCAGATGGAGCGCTTGCTGATCGTGGTTATCCTAATCCTGTTTGGCGGCGCCATCGCCGGCGGATTGCTGGCTCCACTCACTTGGCAAGGCATGCTGGTTGGATTGGTGCTGGTGCTGGTGCTGCGGCCTCTGGGGGGCTTATTAACCCTTACAGGATCCAAGCGAGTGAATATGGCCGAACGCAGCGTGATTTCCTTTTTTGGTATTCGAGGCATCGGCTCCATTTTTTATCTGGCCTATGCGCTGGATCAAGCTGAATTCCCACAAGCGCGGGAGCTGTGGGCCATCTTAGCTTTCACGATGTTGGTTTCCATTAGCTTACACGGCGTGTTAGCAACGCCCATCATGAACTGGCTTGACCGCCGCCATGGCCGAAAAATATCCGCCGAACTCAGCGAGCCGGTAGAAGCAATGGCTCAGTAGCAAAGCCTTTTACGCTGCAACTTCCGTTGCTGATGACTCTGCTGATGCGGGAGTTTTGGCAGCCATATCGAACAGCATCTCGTTCAACTTGGCGCGCAAATCGGAAGAAGACAGGTTGCGAAATACTTCTCCGGCGCGCACCAGCGAAATCTGGCCGGTTTCCTCGCTCACTACCAGCACTATACTATCTGTAACCTCCGAGAGGCCGATGGCGGCGCGGTGACGCAAACCCAGGGACGCCGGTACGTCTGGGTTTTCGCTGACGGGCAGAATACAACGCGCCGCCTTGATACGGTTGTTGGCAATAATAACCGCGCCGTCGTGCAGTGGGCTGGTTTTGTTGAAGATGCTCATCAGCAAGCGCTTGCTCACGGCGGCATCGATTAGGTCGCCAGAATCCGCGTAGAATTTTAACTCCGAGGTCATGGTGAAGGCAATCAGGGCACCGGTATTCTTACCTGCTAGGCTTTTGGCTGCTTCTACAAATGGCGTAATACTCATACGCTCAGCGGGTTGTTCGCGGCGCCAAGGGAATACGCGTACTCTATCGAAAGCAGTGGCTTTACCAATGGTGAGCAGAAAGCGCCTGATTTCCTGCTGAAACAGAATAATGCCAGCCAGCACGCCCACGCTCATAAATTGACCCAAGATGCTGGTCAAGAGCTCCATACCGGCGGCCTTTACCACCAGATAAAGTAAATAAATGGACATGAAGCCCAAGAAAACCTTCAGCGCCACGCTTCCCGTCAGCAGCTTATACAGCTGATAAAACAATACCGTGACCAGCAAGACGTCAATCACGTCTATCCAGCCTATGCGCAGGAAGCCGACGGAGAACGAGCCAATCACGAGGAGGAAGGAATGAAGGTTTGTTGCACGAGCCGCACCGTGTGCACGGCTTCCGCTACATCGTGTACGCGCAATAAACGTGCGCCGTTGAGCAAAGCGACCGTATTAGCAGCAATAGTGCCGGTCAGCGCAGTGTCAGGTGTGAGGCCTAGTGGCTTATATAGCATAGACTTGCGCGAGAGGCCAGCCAGCACCGGCAGACCCAGCAGCGCCAGCTCAGGCAAGCGGCGCAGTAACTCATGACTTTGAGCCGGCGTTTTGGCAAAGCCAAAACCAGGGTCGAGAATTACATCAGTCACGCCGGAGGCGTAGAGCGCGGCCAGCTTGTCGCGGAAGTAGCGCACGAGTTCCGTTACGAGGTCGCCTTCATAGTGCGTTTGCTGGGCCATATTCTGAGGTGTGCCGCGCATATGCATCAGCACGTATGGCACCCCGAGCCGACCAGCCGTAGCAAACATATCGGCATCGAGCGCGCCGCCACTCACATCATTAATGATATCCGTGCCGATGGCTATTGCGTCGGCGGCAACGCTGGCCCGGAAGGTGTCGACGGATAAAAAGGCTTCTGGAAAAGCCGCCCGCACGGCCTCCAATGCGGGCAGTACGCGAGCTTTTTCTTCTTCACCCGAAATATCCTCAGCGCCCGGTCTCGTAGAATAGCCCCCCAGATCGAGAATGGCCGCGCCCGCTTGCAGCATCGCTTCGGCCCGCCGCAGCAGGGCATCGGTAGTGGCGATGCGGTTGCCGGCGTAGAAGGAATCAGGGGTCAGATTCAGGATGCCCATGACCTGCGCCCGGCGCAGATCCAATACACGTCCGTCGCGGCAACGCAGGGTTTGCCTCGGGGAAAAACACGTATCTTTCGCGGCGGTCTGGAGCATGATAATCTAGGGTCTGAGCGCTTAGGGACTTGGTTTTGGGCAAAAAGCTGCATGGTTTCGGGCTTCTTTCAGCAGAAGTCAAAGCGAAACAAGCTTGCGCCATACTTGGCTCTAGTTCTCACCGCCAGCCTACCTTCCAGGTGCCCACGTATCCACGATCCGAAGTTCCTTAAATCTATAGTGAAAATCTTGCAAACCCAAACCCAGCAGGAGTACGATCAGGTTATTGAGCAGTGCCGGGCGCTGTTTCTGGCCAAAACCCACGATTATGGCACGGCCTGGCGCATTCTGCGCTTGCCCTCCGTTACGGATCAGCTGTATATCAAGGCCCAGCGTATTCGCTCCATTCAGGAAAAAGGCACCCAGCTGGTAGCCGATGGCGTGAACGATGAGTTCATTGCCATCATCAATTACTGCGTTATTGCCCTGATGCAGCTGCACCTGCCTGCCGACTCGCCTCAGGATTTGCCCCCCACGGAAGTAGCCGCCGCTTACGACCGTGAAATACAAGCCAACCGGGATTTGCTGTTCGCCAAAAACCACGATTACGGCGAGGCCTGGCGGCAAATGCGCGTGCCCAGCATCACTGATATTATTCTGATGAAGCTGCACCGTACCAAGCAGATTGAGGATCTGGGGGGCAAAACCTACGTGTCGGAAGGCGTGGAGGCGAACTACCGCGATATGCTCAACTACGCCGTATTTGCTTTGATAAAGCTGGAAGGGGAGAAGGCTGAATGAAAATGAGAGAACGTCATGCAGCGCGAAGTGCTGCATGACGTTCTTTTTACTTCTTTCAGTCGCTACTTCTCCGACCTTTTTGTTTGCGTATGGGGTTTTAACTCCCAACTTAGTAACCTCTACCTAGCCTCTTAGCGCCTTGAAGTCTGCCCGATACATCCAATTCATGAAACTTATCACGCATATCTGCTGGGTGCTGCTCGGCGCGGTTTTTATTTTTTCGGGATTGATAAAGCTCAACGACCCCGTAGGGATGGGGCTGAAGCTGGAGGAATACTTCGAGGTGTTTGCCGAGGATTTTGGCTCCTTCTTTCTGGTTTTCAAAGGCTTCGCCCGCACGATGGCCATTTTGCTCAGCTCGCTGGAAGTAGTGCTGGGCGTGGCCTTGCTGCTGCGCTGGCACCTGCGCAAAACGCTACTCACGTTGCTGGCTTTGCTCGTGTTTTTTGGCTTCCTGACGTTCTATTCCGCCGCCTTCAACAAGGTAACGGACTGCGGCTGCTTCGGCGATTTTATTAAGCTAACGCCTTGGCAGTCTTTCTTCAAAGACCTGTTTTTGTTGGGTTTATGGGCGGTGGTGTTCTTTAATCAGCGCTTCCTGCGGCGGGTGTTTGCCAAGGGTACGTTGGGCGTAATGTATATCACGGTGGCCTCGGCGGTGGCTATCGGTATTGGCGTGCGAGCCCTTGGTCATTTGCCGTATTTCGATTTTCTGCCCTATAAAGTCGGCAACGACATTGGAGCCCTGATGAAACCGCAGGAGCAGGCGCGCTATAAGTACGTGCTGGAGCGCAACGGCCAAACCCAGGAATTCGACCAATACCCGACCGACACGACCTGGAAGTACAAAAGCATGGAGGTGCAAAACCCCGAAACTTCCCGGCCCATCATTACTGACTTCGCCATCTTCGACGCCGACGGCAAAGACCACACAAAGGAAATACTGACGGGCAACAAGCTGCTGCTCATCGTGCAGAATACCAATAAGTCGGACCGCGACCGGTATGACCTGATTAACGCGCTGATTGCCAAAGCACCTATGTTGCCGAATAAGCTCACGCCGCTAGTAATTACCAGCAGCAGCCCCTCCGATTTCGACGCTTTCCGCCACGATGTAAATCTGGCCGCGCCTGTCTATTACGCCGATGCTACCGTGCTGAAGTCCATGATCCGCTCCGATCCGGGCATTATGATTCTGCAAAATGGCGTGGTGAAAGGCAAGTATCACTACCACGACATCCCCGATCAGGAAACCGTCGATCATCTTTTGTAGCATCATTCTTCGTTAGGATGACCCGCGTGACAGTGATGACGAACTAATTTTGCCCCCCAACCTATGTTTTCCTTTGTACTGCGCCGTTTAGGACAAGGTGTGCTGATACTGGCCGGCGTAGCGCTCACCGTATTTTTCCTGTTCGCGGTATTGCCCGGCGACCCGGTAGCCCTGCTGGCCGGTCAGCGCTCCGATGTAGCTACCCGCGCTGCCATTGCCGCTGATCTGGGCCTTGATAAGCCATTGCCCACCCAACTGGTTGGTTACCTCAACGATGTGTCGCCCTTGGGCCTGCACCCGCGCGACTCGGCGGGCGTAGCCAAGTACGGCGGCACGGCGCTGGTGCCGCTGGGGGACAAAAATGCGCTGGTGCTCAAAACGCCATACCTGCGCCGCTCTTTCCAAAGCAACAAAGATGTATTGAGCATCCTGCTCGACCACTTCACGGGTACATTGTGGTTGGCACTGGCCGCTATGCTGATTGCGGCCGTGTTCGGTATTCTGTTTGGTGTATTAGCCGCCGTGCGTCCCCATTCTTGGCTCGATCGGACGCTTATTACCACCTCGGTGCTGGGTATTTCGGTGCCCTCGTTTGTGGCAGGTATTCTCATCGCCATGACGTTTGGTTTTTACTGGAGCCACTGGACGGGTCTCAATCTGACTGGGCAACTCTACGAAACCGATCCGTTTACCGGGCGGCATCTGGTACTGCGCAATTTGCTGCTGCCAGCCTTCGCGCTTGGTATTCGCCCCCTGGCCGTTATTACCCAGCTTACGCGCTCTTCCATGCTTGATGTATTGAGCCAAGATTACATTCGGACGGCGCGGGCTAAAGGCCTTTCCAACTACCAGACTATCGTGGGCCACGCGCTCAAAAACGCGCTCAATCCGGTTATTACGGCTGTATCGGGGTGGTTGGCTTCGCTGATGGCGGGGGCCTTTTTTATTGAATATATCTTCAACTGGAAAGGTCTTGGCACGGTGACATTACGTGCCGTTGAAAACCTTGATTTTCCGGTGGTCATGGGCGCTACCATCTTTATCGCCTTTCTCTTCGTTGTCATCAACATCGTTGTCGATGTGCTGTACGCCGTGCTTGATCCTCGCGTGCGCCTTTCCTAACGGATGCATTTAGGGCTGAGGGGCAAAATATGTCTACTCGCAAGCCGTTAGAGGTGGAGTAGTATTTCAATAGAGGAAAGAATCTTATACTCAATATGATAGTGGACGATAGCCTTTATTTAATCGGAATGCCGGGCGCGGGCAAAACAACGCTCGGCCTAGCCCTGGCTACGCGCCTGGAAATGCCCTTTCGTGATCTGGATGAGGAGATTGTAGCCCAAGAAAAGCGCAGTATTCCGGAAATATTCGCCGCCGACGGACAGGACTACTTCCGCGAAGTGGAAGCAGCAGTATTGCGGACGTTAGTAGCCAGCCAGCCCCACATGGTACTGGCTACGGGTGGCGGTACGCCCTGCTTTCACCAGAACATGGACCTGCTGCTCGCCACAGGCACTCCGCTGTATTTGGCTGTGCCGGTGCCCGAACTGGTGCAACGGCTCCGTCGTAGCCTCAGTCGCCGCCCGCTCCTGACGGATATTCCCGATGAAAAGGCATTAACAGCCCACATAAGTGAAACCTTAGCTCTTCGCCAGCAGTTTTACGACCGCGCGCCTTTGCGCTGCGAAGGGATCTGCACGGTGGAAGCGATATGGCGTTTGCTACATACTTACTACACCACAGGCTAGTCAGTTGGCCCTTTGCCAGCCCGTAGTGCTTTATTTGCGCTGCGGTTTGTACTTTTGCTCTGTATAAGAAGCTTATTTGTATATGAATACCGCTCCCTCTCCCACACCTGATCTGCAGCCCACCCCGGCAAAAACGCCCGGTGCTATCAAGCCTAAGCATAAAGGCTCAGCGCGGTTGTTTGAAAATCCGGTACTGGAAAGACTTACGCATACGCACATTGCCCTGCCCGTCTCTATTTTCATGATTACGGCTTTGGGTAGCCTCTATTATGGGCTTACGCATGGCCTGATTGCAGGATTCTCTGCTTTTGGCTTGTTTCTGCTGGGGTGGTTTATGTTCACTTTCGCGGAGTACGCTATGCACCGCTACCTGTATCATTTGCCGGCTACTACGCCTAAGCGCGCCAAGTTTCAGTATACCATGCACGGCGTACACCACGAGTTTCCTAAAGACAAATCGCGCCTGGCAATGCCCCCCATTGTGTCGGTTTTTGTGGCCTCGCTGCTTTTTTTCTTATTTCGGTTCGTATTTGGCAATGCCGCTTTTGCCATTTTATCAGGCTTTATATTTGGCTACGCGCTCTATTTGTTTGTGCACTACGCTATTCACGCCTACGCACCACCCAAGAATTTCCTGAAAGTGTGGTGGCATCACCATGCGCAGCACCATTATCGGCAGGATGAAATTGCCTTTGGCGTAAGCACCACTATCTGGGATCATATCATCGGCACCATGCCCGATCAGAAAATCAATAAACAGCACAGCTAATAGTTGCTACTTATCAAAAAAGCCCCCTAGACCGAAGTCTGGGGGGCTTTTTTGTTGAACTGGTTATAACCTAGCGACGCATTTTATCTAGCGACGCATTTTCCGCACCAGGAATGCGATGAGCACTACCACGATAAACACGCCGATGAGGGCGGTCCAGGCTCCGGCTTTAAAAATATCACCGATCAGGTCGCAGCTGCTGAGCGAAAACGTGAGCAGTACGAGTAGGCCGAAGAGAAAAGGACGAAAAGTTTTCATAGGATGTCAGACAGAGAGGGGGAAAGCCAGCACAAGGCCAGACTGCCTGATGATACTGGCTTGGCTTATAAAAGGTTGAGGAGCCTCACCAAATGCAAGACTGGCGACCATCAGAATTTAGTGGCAAAATCCTTGCGTTCAAGTCTGCTAGTCAGAAGCTACGGAACACGAATGCCTTACTGCTGGCTGTATATCGGCCAGATAAATAGGGTTAACCGTCTATTTGCCTACTTTCCGTTTTTATTTTACTTAAAGCCTTTCCGTCGTGAAACTATCCTTCCTCTTTCTTAGCAGCTTACTTTATCTGCTGCTACCCATCAGTGGAGTAGCCCAGACCGGAAAAAGTGCTTCAAGTGTCCCGGTTTCGCGTCAAGCAACGAAGAGTCAGCCAACAACAACTCAAGCACCAACAGTCACCCCTGCCGCAACGGATATGAAGCCCGCTGAGGTTATCAAGCCCGCTGAGCCCGCTAACCTGACGGGTACAGTAGTGGATGAAACCGGCAAGGCTCTGGCTGGAGTCACGGTAAGCCTGGTAGGAGCGCCGCAAGAGTCCAGCATTACCAACTCGGCGGGGGGCTTTCTGCTACGCTCTCTACTGCCTTCGCCCGTGCTGCGTGTGAGCTATGCCGGCTATGAGCAGCAGGAAGTAGCCACGAAAGGAGCAGCCCCGATGGCTATTCAACTTAATAAGCTGCCTAACTACGAGCGGCAGCGCAAACAAAGGGAGAAAGCGGCCGAAAAAGCCTATCGCAAACCCTAGCAGCCAACTATCGGGTCCGCATATCCTTCGGAGTGACCCTGAGCGCTGTCATCACCAAAGAGAAAGCCCAGTAACAGACTGATGTTTAGTCTATTACTGGGCTTCTTTGCGCTCCCTCCTGGGCTCGAACCAGGGACCCTCTGATTAACAGTCAGATGCTCTAACCGGCTGAGCTAAGGAAGCGGTTATGGCGACTTTATCAGTCGTTGCGGGTGCAATGTTAGGGCAAAGCTGTAAAAATCACAAATGCTTTCTGCTTTTTCTTTCAGCTGAATTTATTAATTCGTGATTTTCAGCAGATTACCGGAGAGCGAAGTAGCATACTGACGGAGGGGCCGAGAGGCAGGACCACCGCGCGCCTGGCCTTGTAGCGTAAATTGCGAGCCGCAGCAGTCGTCAGCCAGAAACAGGCGAGAAGCATCGACGCTCACCGTAGAACAGCCCGGATCGTAGGGGCGATAAGGGCAATTGCGCTCGAAAGCGAGGTAAGTGGTAGCATTCTGGCGCACAATGATAAGCCCACGTACGCCGCCGGGTATCTCTACCGCGCCATTGTCCGTGCGCAGCTGCGGGTAGCGCTGGTCCAGAACGCTTATACTCTCTATAAAGCTTACAAATGGAATAAGCGGCTCGGCGCTGTTGGAGTCGCCGCAGCTTCCCAAGCCGAGCACCAAAGTGAGCGCTAAGGCCAAAAGGGTACGCTGGGGGGCTTTTTTAGCGAGAGTAGTCATAGAATCCCTTACCCGTTTTGCGGCCATGATGACCCGCATCTACTTTCTGCTGCTGAAGGCGGCTGGGCCGAAACTTGGGGTCGTAATGGAATGCCTCGAACATCGCGCTGGTCACCGAGAAGTTGGTATCAACACCAATCAAATCCATGAGCCGAAACGGGCCCATCCGAAAACCAGTAGCCTCCAGCAGCTCATCCACCACCTCAAACGGCGCTACCTGCTCCTCGACCAGCTTGAGACTCTCGACGTAAAAATGCCGGGCCACCCGATTCACGATAAAGCCTGGGGCATCGGCGGCACATACGGGCTGCTTGCCAAGCTTTTCAGCCAGAGCCTGCACCGCATCGGCTACCGCTGGGGCCGTCGCCACGCCGCTGATTACCTCCACCAGCGCCATCAAGGGGGCCGGATTGAAGAAGTGCATCCCCACAACGCGCTCCGGGTGCGGAACTGCCGCCGCCAGCCGGGTTATCGGCAACGACGACGTATTGGAAGCCAGAATAGTCTGGGGGGCATTTTGGGCTGCCAGATTCTGGAAAAGCTCATGCTTCACCGCTAGTCTTTCTACCACGGCTTCAATAATCAGATCAGCCTGTACAATGGTTAAGTCGGTGGTCGGGCGAAGGCGGGCCAAGGCTGCTTCCAGTTCTGCGGGGGGCATTTTTCCTTTCTCCACCAGCTTGCCTAAGCCAGCCGCAATAGCTACTTCTGCCTTCGCCAGAGTATCAGCGTTCAGGTCAAATAAGATGGTCGGGAAACCGTGCTGCACGCAGAGCTGCGCAATGCCCAATCCCATGGTGCCTGCACCCACCACCGCTATTGTCCTGATTTGAAGCGGGGCTGATTGCTCAGGAGCTATGGCGTTTTCGGAGGATGTAGTCATCACTAATCAAGCAAAAAAGGAAGTGGCCGGTGTCTGGCCTAAGCTAAAAGAGCAGTGGGTTACTAAGAGATGATTCCCTCAAACTGCCGCAGAAACCGCAAATCGTTCTCTGTGAACAAACGCAAATCCTTGATCTGATATTTCAGCATCGTAATGCGCTCAATGCCCATGCCCCAGGCATAGCCCGAGTACACTTCGGGATCAATGCCGGAATGCTGAAGCACGGCCGGATCAACCATACCGCAACCGCCAATCTCAACCCAGCCTGAGCCTTTGCAGATGTTGCAGCCCGTGCCTTTGCAGATAAGGCAAGTGATATCAATTTCGGCGCTGGGCTCGGTGAAGGGGAAAAACGACGGCCGGAAGCGGATGTTGATATCAGCCCCGAACATCTCCTGCACGAAGTAATACACTGTCTGCTTCAGGTCGGCAAAGCTGACGCCTTCATCAATAAAAATGCCTTCCACCTGATGAAACATCATGTGGGCCCGGGCCGAAATGGCCTCATTGCGGTACACGCGGCCGGGCATAATGCTGCGAATAGGCGGCGCTTGCGACTCCATTACGCGCACTTGCACAGTGCTGGTGTGGGTGCGTAGCAGAAAATCCTCCTTCGGCTCAGCGGGGTTGCGGCGCACGAAAAACGTGTCCTGCATGTCGCGGGCCGGATGGTTTTCGGGGAAATTCAGGGCCGTGAAGTTGTGCCAATCGTCTTCGATTTCAGGCCCTTCCGCCACATTGAAGCCAATGCGAGCGAAGATGCGCACCATTTCCTCACGCACTAGGCTCAGCGGATGACGCGTACCCAAAACATGCGGCACGGCAGGCAATGTATAGTCAAATTCAGGGTTCTGGGGGGCATTTTCGCGGGCCGCTTCTAGTTCCTGTTGACGCTGGGTAAACCGGTCGAGTGCCAGCTGTTTAAGCTGGTTTAGCTCCTGACCAACGGCACGGCGCTGGTCTTGGGGTACGGTTTTGAGCTGGTCGAACAGGTCGGCTAGCTGACCCTTGCGGCCCGTGAAGGCTAGGCGAAACTGCTCTACTTGTTCGGGTGTGGAAAGGTCGTGGGCTTCAATGGCTGCCCGCAGCTGGGTGATAGTCTCCTGCATAGTATAGCAAAGGTACGCGTCCGGCTCAAAATCTGATATGTAGTATTTCGCGACGTATCAAATTCGGGCTTTCCAGAAATTGGTACGATTGCTGCAAAAAGCTAGACAGAAACGGTAAAAGACGAAACGAGGGGCGCCACCCGTTAGTCTTCCGACGGTGGCCAGAGGTTCTGGTCCGATACTCATCGCCAACTCACCCTTCCTATGAAATCCTTTTTGTTATCTGCCCTGGCGCTGGTCGCCATCTTCCATACTTCTGCTCAAGCACAAACCCCTAACGGCACTCAGTCAACTACCAATGAGTGGTTTGAGCCAGCCGCTGCTCCTGCCGCTCCGGCTTCTGCCGATGACGACGTTTGGGGTAGCGCTCCAACAACTACAGCCGCTCCGGCTCCCGCTTCCGAAGAAGTAACGAACTACCGTACCGGCTGGATGAGCGCCCCAGGCATTAGCCTGAGCACCCACCAGAAGCCTACCACTGATTATTGGGGCAAACCATTGAAAAAGCAGAATAAGACTGCTAAAAAAGCCGCTGCTACCGTTGCCGCCGCTGGCACAGACACCGATGCCGCTGCCGAAACCGATCCTATGATGCGCTCTTCCGGCGTGATGGTAGCGCCAGGCATGAGCAGCTCACCTTACCGTGGCGTGAGCACTGATTACTGGGGCCGTCCGTTGAAGCGCAAAATTCGTCGCTCTTCATCTTCATCTTTGGCCGCTCAGCCTACCGCGGCTCCCGCTAACGCCGACGACGATACGCCAACATCCTGGTAATTGGCCGCCTGCTTAGCACGTGTTTCAAGTAGGTAAAGCTGATTTTCAGCTCTATTTATCCGTGCTATTAAAATGCACGTATATGGCAAGAATACCATCACACAATATTTAAGTGTGATGATACAAAGAGTTCAACTGGCCTTGTCTTTGCTTTTTTGAAGGCCCAGTCATTACAAAGTTGCTCCCTGCATAAGACGCACTATACATCCAATGTGGGGTAAAATTCAGAGTAATGGGGTAACGGTGACAGGCTGTTGCCCCTTTGCTTTGCTTACATAGCCACCTTTTTTTCTTGCCTTATGAAAATCAGTTTACTTGCCGTCGTGGCTCTCGTGTTTTTGTTTGTGGCGGAGCCTGCCCAGGCTCAAACCCAGACTAAGAAGCGCACCACCACGACTACAAAAAAAACCACCAATGGCTACCACCGCACCAGCAATGTGCGTGCGAAGCCCCGCGCCGGTGCCTATTCCCGCTATGACCGCTCTGGCCGTCGCAACGAAGAAACGACAAAGCTTGCTCCCGGCATGCGCCTGAATATGCCCAGCCCGCCCACTACCGACTATATGGGCCGGCCCTTGAAAAAGCCCGTTGCGAAGACCGCATCTAGCTCCTCAACTCTTTCTTCGGAGAAAACAGCCGTAAAAAAAACGACGACGGTGACCACCAAAAAGAAGCAGTAAGCTCCTGATTTTCAAAGGTAAAGCGGAAGGTGCCTGAATAGTTTTTTTGAATAATTGACTACTATTCAGGCACTTTTGTACGAGAAATCGTATTAGGAACGTTACAATCTGTAACAGCTAACCTCCTTTACTATGCTTCGACTTGCTTTTTCAGCCCTGCTTTTGACTGCCTGTTTGGGTGGAACCAAAGCATTGGCCCAACAGCAGCCCGCTCCGGCCGCTCCTAAACCTGCGCAGACAGCACCTGCGTCTGAACAGCCCGCGACTCAATCGGCGCAGCCAGCAGCCCAGCCTGCTCCCAAAACCGATACACCCCCAGCTACTTGGATTGCTGCCGCGGCTTACGTAGATGAAGCCGAAAGCGACCCTATGTCGCGCAGTGGTGGTCAGCAGGTAGCTCCTGGTTTTACCGCGGCTCCTACTCACCGTGTTACGACTGACTATATGGGTCGGCCTCTGAATAAGCCATTCAAGCGCGTACGTCGCGCTGATGCACAGCCAACTCAGGCTCCTGCGCCAGCTACTAACACGCTAGGCAACCCAGCAGCGCCTCAAAAGACTGCTCCGGCTAAAGAAACGCAATCGGGCACCAGCGACTGGTAATACCCGTAGTTCAGTTCACAAAAAAGCCCCCCCAGCACAATGCTGGGGGGGCTTTTTTGTGAACTGAACTACGGGTTAAAGAAGTTTTAAGCTTCATTTATTCAGCAACAGCTAGCTCTTCAACTGCTTTAGGCTGAGCCCGATAATACAAGGTACTGCTGTTCTCTGAGCGCAGAATTTCGCGGGCGGCTTCCAGTACATGCTCGGGTGTAACGGCCTGAATACGGGCGCTTTCCTCGTTTACCAAGTTGGCGTCGCCCATGAGTTTGCTGTACGCCAAGTTCATGGCGCGGTTCAGCAACTCAATTTCGCTGAATACAATGCTGGCCTCGGCCTGGTTCTTAACTTTTTCCAGCTCTTCGGCGGTTACGGGCGTCTCGCGCAATTCGGCTACTACGGCCTGCACTGCGGCATCGGCCTCTTCTAAGCTTACACCGGTGTTGAGTTTTCCGCTAATAACCAGCAGACCAGGCTCCAAGGAACCCGTGCAGGAAGCGGAAATTCCGTTGAAAAGCTGCCGATCTTTTACCAGCCGCTGATAGAGACGCGAGGACTTGCCCCGGCCCAGCACATCCGAAAGTAGGTCGGCGGCGGTGTAGGCATCATCGGCGCGGCCGGGCATGTGATACACTTTATAAAAAGCGCTCAAGGGCACATCTGCCACGATTTCGAGGAAACGGGCTTCCGTCTGCCGGGGCTCGGCGGGCAATTGGCGCTCGTAGCGCGGACCGCCGGGAATAGGGCCAAACCACTTTTCGGCAAGCCGTTGGGCCTCGGCTAACGACACGGCACCGGCCACGACCAGAATAGCGTTCTGGGGGGCATAATGCTTGGCGAAAAAGTGTCGCACATCATCCATCACCGCATTCTCGATGTGGCTGATTTCCTTGCCGATAGTTGACCAATTGTAGGGATGATGCTGGTAAGCCAGCGGACGCAGGCGCAGCCACACGTCGCCGTAGGGCTGATTTAGATAGTTTTGCTTGAACTCCTCCACCACCACTTTGCGCTGCACTTCTAGGCCATTGTCAGAGAAAGCCAGCCCCAGCATCCGGTCCGACTCAAGCCAAAAGCCGGTTTCGATATTTGCGGCGGGCAACGTGAGATAGTAATTTGTAATGTCGGGGGAAGTGAAGGCGTTGTTTTCGCCCCCCACGCGCTGCAACGGTTCATCGTAGCTCGGAATATTTACTGACCCGGAGAACATCAGATGCTCAAATAAATGGGCAAAGCCGGTGTGGCTCGGATCTTCGTCGCGCGAGCCTACATTGTAGAGCACGTTGAGCACAGCCATCGGCGTGGAGTGGTCTTCATGAACGATGCAACGCAGGCCGTTGGCGAGGGTGAATTCTTGGAAGTGTATCATCAAAACCTAGGCTAAAGTCGAATAAGAAAGTAAGAAGCAAACCGCAAGCTGGGCTATTCGGTTCGGGCGGCCATCAGCGGCGCGCTTCCAGCCGAAACGTTACGCAGGAGTCGGTGCTGAATAGAACGCGCGTCTGGTAGTACTGTTGCCATGTCGCGCGGGCTTTGGCTCCACAAGTGACCACAACGCGGGGTGGAATGGCCCACCCTACCTGCCAGGCACCCACCCGTGTGATGCGGTGGCCATATTGCGCTGTAATGGCGGCCATATAAAACTCGGGGCTGTCATTAAAAATCCCATCGTCGCCCAAGATATACTCGTGCAGGTGGGGAAGCTGCTTGGCCTGTGCCCGCAAATGACGACCGTATAGTAAGGATGAGTTACGCAGGGCCATATCAGTGGAGTGACGGATAAGCAGGAGCTGAACGCCGTAAGGCAGGGAAGCCACCAGCAACACAGCCGCTAACCGCGCGGTAGGCGAAGGAGAGCGGCGGTAATGAGCCGCCACGGCACGCCCTGTCCATACTAAGCCACCAGCAGCTAGCAAGGCCAGCAAGGGATAAACGGGAGCATCGTACCAGAGAAGCTGGGTTTTGACCGTTGATATAACCAGTAGAAATACTACTGCTACGGTGCCTAATACCCGACTTAGCCACCAGCCCCGGCTGTGGCGCGGCATCCACCAACCCATCCCCATGCCTATGAGGGCTACTACCAGCCACGCCTGAAACTTGGTTTCGGCCAGCTTACTTAGATACCAATAAAACGGATGGCTATGACCTTCCAGCGCCTCACCGGCCGGCCCACCTACCTCATACTGCCACACGCCGGCCAGATAGCCGGGCGCAGCCAACTCCCGCACGGTATACCAAGTAATTCCGACGCCTAGAATCAGCAGAAAAGCCCCCCAGGGGGCAAATTTACGTAGCCGACTCAGCTGCCCCGTCAGCAAAGTAGCCAGAATGATACCCGGCCCGAATAAGAGCCCCGCAATGCCTTTCGTGAGGACGGCCAGCGCAAAGGCGGCGCCCGTGCCCCAGGCGTGGCGGGGGCGGCCAGTAGCTAAGTAAGCCAGCCAGCTGAGCGTGCCCAGCGTAGTCCAGAGGGTAAGTAAGGCATCGAAGTCGCCGGTACGCGAGACGTGTAAAGTCACGTAGCCCTGCGTTGTCAGCAGAACCAAGGCGGCAAGCAAGCCCGCCCGCCAACTGCCCAGCCACCGGCTCCCAGCAAAATATACGACGAGTACCGTAGCCAGAGCCGCCAGCGCGGAAGGCAGCCGGAGGGCAACCTCTGTAGGACCCAATAGCTTAAAGCTGAGCGCCATCAGCCACGGCGCTAGGGGCGGTTTGCCGTTCCAGAGGTCCGGCTCGCCACGGTGGGTGAGCACCAGCCAGTTGTTGCTCCGCAGTATCTCAAGGGCATTGAGGCCGGTGCGGGCCTCATCCCATTGTTGAGCAGGTAAGCTGCCTAGCAGCCAGAATAAGGGTAAGGCAGAAGCTGCCAGCACGAGCAGGACCCGAGCCAGATGGTGCGTAAGGGTGGGAGCGGAGTGGGAGCGTGGCAAAAAGAGAATAGTTAATAGAGTGTTAGTGTTCAGTTGGAAAGTTGGGGAAAAACCGGCGTTTGAAAATTTTACTGACCTTAAAGATAGTCGCGAGCCCATACAAGCTCTAGTATGGCAATGTAGGCCGTGTACTTAGCCTTACTGCGCCATCGTTTTAGCTCAAAATGGGTCAACTCAAGACAAAGATAGGCGAGAGCAAGAGCAGGATAGCGTGCTCTTCTGCCCAAACCCGTACTTTTGGCCCCCGCTATCATTCCCTCCTTGTCCTCTCATGTTAGTAGCTACCCCCGCCCTTCAGTTCGACCGGAAAGAGTATACTCAAGAGGTGCTGCTGCACCTGTATCAAGGCTTGCTGAAGCCGCGCCTCATTGAGGAAAAAATGCTCATTCTGCTGCGTCAGGGAAAAGTGAGCAAGTGGTTTTCGGGTATTGGGCAAGAAGCCATTTCGGTGGGCAGTACGCTGGCGCTGGAAGCCGACGAGTATATTCTGCCCCTGCATCGCAACCTGGGCGTGTTTACGGGCCGTAATGTGCCGCTGGATCAGCTGTTTGCGCAGTGGCAAGGCAAAACTACCGGCTTCACGAAAGGCCGCGACCGGAGCTTTCACTTTGGCACCAATGAGCACCACATTGTGGGCATGATCAGCCATTTAGGCCCCCAGCTGGCCGTGGCCGATGGTATTGCGCTGGCCGATTTACTCGATAAAAACCCGAAAGTGACGCTGGTATACAGCGGCGACGGCGGAGCCTCGGAGGGCGACTTTCACGAGGCCCTGAATGTGGCAGCGGTGTGGCAATTGCCAGTCATTTTCATGATTGAAAACAACGGGTACGGCCTCAGCACGCCTAGTCGGGAGCAATTTCGGTTTGGCTCGTTCGTGGATAAAGGTCCGGCGTATGGAATGGAAGCGGTGCAGGTAGACGGCAACAACGTGCTGGCCGTGTACGATACGGTGCGCCGCCTCGCTGAGGATATGCGTCAGAACCCACGGCCGGTGCTGGTAGAGGCGCTGACTTTCCGGATGCGCGGGCATGAGGAAGCTTCGGGGACCAAATATGTCCCCCAGGAGCTGTTTGAAGAGTGGACCAAGAAAGATCCAGTTACTACCTACGAGCAGTGGCTGCTACGCGAAGGCATTCTGGATGAAGAAGCCAAGATGCGCTTCCGCGAAACCATCAAGCGGGAAATAGAGGAAGGCTTGCGCGTGGCGGATGCCGTGCCTATGCCGACGGCCAACGTAGCGGAGGAAATAGCCGATATGTATCGCCCCTTTGCGGCTCCCGCCCACGAGCCCGCCGAAAATGCCCCCCAGACCGATAAACGTTACGTTGACGCCATCAGCGACGCGCTGCGTCAGAGCATGGAGCGCTTTCCTGAGCTAGTGCTCATGGGCCAAGATATTGCCGACTATGGCGGCGTGTTCAAGATAACGGATGGCTTTGTAGCGCAGTTTGGGAAAGAGCGGGTGCGTAATACGCCGCTCTGCGAGTCAGCCATTCTAGGGGCCGGACTGGGGCTTTCCATTAAGAAGAAAAAAGCCATGGTGGAAATGCAGTTCGCTGATTTCGTGACCTGTGGCTTCAACCAAATCGTAAATAACCTGGCCAAAAGTCATTACCGCTGGGGCCAGAATGCCGATGTGGTGGTGCGGATGCCTACCGGTGCCGGCTCGGCGGCGGGGCCGTTTCACTCCCAAAGCAATGAAGCTTGGTTTGTGCACACGCCAGGCCTGAAGGTGGTTTTCCCAAGTAACCCTTACGATGCCAAAGGACTGCTGAACGCGGCTATTGAAGACCCAAACCCTATTATGTACTTTGAGCATAAGCTGCTCTACCGTTCGGTGAGCGGCCCCGTGCCGGATGAGTATTACACGGTGCCCATCGGAAAGGCCAAATTGGTGCGCGAGGGTGACACGCTCAGTATCATTACCTACGGGTTGGGGGTGCATTGGGCTACTCGCCTGGCCGAAGAAATGGACCTCGATGCCGATATCCTTGACCTGCGCACGCTGTTGCCTTGGGACGAAGAAGCCGTCCGCCAGACGGTAGAAAAAACGGGACGCGTGCTGCTGCTCCACGAAGACACGCTTACGGGTGGTCTGGGAGGCGAAATTGCGGCCTGGATTGCCGAGCACTGCTTCGAGCACCTCGACGGCCCTGTGCAGCGCGTGGCTTCCCTGGATACTGCCATTCCGTTTTCGCCGCCGTTGGAGCAAGCTTTCTTGCCGCAGCAACGTCTGCGCGAAAGGGTGGAAAGGCTATTAGCGTATTAGGAAGTAGGTAGCACAACATGTCCATTACATTCTGTGTTGGCGGCCGTGCCACAGCGTAGAAAGGAGACGTCTGTGGCGTTGGATTAATAATTGAGAGAAGAATTCAGAAGTCCTGCCGAGGCTGGTTGCCCTGGCCGGATGATAGCGAGTATTCTTACGTATTTAGCCATGTTCACCCCTAGCTTTCGCTGGCTGTTTGTGCTTGCCGCTCTGGCTTTTGCTACTGCCTGCCGGCCTTATCGCTTGCCCAGCCCAACGGCTCCGCCCCAGCCCAAAGCCACCACTAATACAGGTGACAACGGCGGCGTAGCGCCGGTTACGGCGTTCAAAGGCCAGCGCAACAGCTATGATAAGAATGGCTTGTTGAAAAAGAAAAAGTACGAGCGCCGCCGCATTAAGCGTAAAGTGGGGCAGCGAATGCTCTTTGGGCATCCATTACCATTTCAGTAAACCGGGCCCAAATTGCCTGATTAGCGCAACTTTACGTACAGTCAAATACTATTGAAAACTCCTCCCTACTAAAGCATCTGGGGGGCAAATTTATCCGGTTCGACTCTTGACCTTTATTCGTTACTCCCATGCGTCTTGCTGTTCTGTTATTCGTTGGGTTTGCGCTTAGCTGCTCCATATCTACCGCTTCAGCCCAGACCGCGGACGCCAGCCCGGCTCGTCTGCGGGCCGAAAATCGCAAAGCGCTACGCGAGGCTCGCAAGTATAAGTCCGAGTACAAAGAGTCGCATTTGGCCGTTAATCGGGACGATCTGCACCGCAGCCAGCCCCGGGCACTCCCGCAGGATGGCAGGGGCCGTCTTCAATTCGACCACACCGGTACCGCGAAAGTAAGCGAACCATCCCGCGTGAATCTGCGTCTAGGAAAGAAGAAAAAGTATATTCAACCTTCCTCCGAACTATGATTCCTTGGCAACAGCTTACCCAAGCAGACCAACTGACTGACATCGCCCGCGAGTCGCACGAGCAGCCGGTTCTTATCTTCAAACACAGCACTACCTGCTCTATCAGTGCGGCGGCGAAAAGCAAGCTGGAGCGCCAGTGGGCCGATGCTGGTCTTAGTGACGCTAAAATTTATTACCTGGACTTGCTGCGCTTTCGCCCTATTTCCGGGGCTATCGCCGAAACATTTGGCGTGCGACACGAGTCGCCTCAGCTACTGCTTATTCAGGATGGCGAGTGTAGCTATAATGCCTCCCACATGGGCATTCGCCTCAATGAGGTGAAAGAGCTGCTCAGCGCCTAAGTCTGAAAGACTTACAAAACAGTCGGGCCCGGTGGAAGCAATACTTCCACCGGGCCCGACTGTTTATGGGAAATATTCTACTCGTAAGAGAAGTGAACCTGCTGGCGAATTTCCGGGTTCAGACTGAGCGCCACGGGGCAAGTACGTGCTGCGTTTTCGAGCACGGTACGGTCTTTCGCCGAAAGCGTAGCGGGCATCCGAAAGTCAACGTCGATCTGGGCGATGCGGCGTGGGTCGCTGGCCATGTGCTTGGTGACGGAAAAGGTCGTCGACGTCAGGTCGAGGCCGCTGCGGTCGGCCACGATTCCCATGATGGTCATCATACAGCTGCCCAGCGCCGTGCTTACTAAGTCGGTTGGTGAAAACCCCTCGCCCCGACCGTGGTTATCCAAGGGAGCATCAGTGAAAATAACATTGCAGGAAGCGCTGTGCGTGGCTTCGGTGCGTAATTGGCCGGTATACCGGGCGGTGGCGGTGCTCATAGTCAGATAGTCAGGAAGAGTGCAATACTTTGAGCGCAAATTTACGTACTTTCGGTGGGGCCGCTATCAGGGGGCCAATTTCGTTTGAATTTCTCAGTTGTATAGCTGTGTTGCTACCCATACGACCTCTGTTTTTTTTCGGCATCGCCCTGCTGCTGTTGGGAGCTGGATCGGCGGCCCAGGCCCAGGATGCTACCCCCAACGAGACGCCTTCGTATCGAAAGGAGTTTACGTATGGCATAAACTTTAACACTAGAGGTGGCCTAATTGGGGGCGTCAACGTGCGCTCTACCCGCGTGCTGAACGACAAATGGTCGCGCTTCTGGAGCATTGAGGGTGTGGAGGTGAAACACCCCAAAGAGCAGCGTATTGGCAATCAGTTTACGGGCGGAACGTATGTGCTAAATAAGTCCAACTATATGTTCGTGTTGCGGCCATCGTTTGGTGCTCAGCGCGTTATCTTTCGCAAAGCGCCGGAGTCGGGTGTACAGGTAAACGCATTATTCGGTGGTGGTCCATCGGTGGCGTTGCTGATGCCATATAACATTTATTACGACTACACCGAGCGTGTTGGTGGCCGGCCGGGTGGTCCTGAGGATATTCGAACGGAGCAATTTGATCCAGCCATACACGGTGATTCCCAGTTTATTGTAGATAGAGCCCCATTATTTAGTGGCGCCAATGACGTGAAGCCATCGGCCGGTGTTCACTTGCGCGGAGCACTCAGCTTCGAGTATGGTCGCTACCGCGATGCTGTTGCGGGGATTGAATCTGGCTTTTTATTCGAGTATTTCCCCAGCCGCCCTACTATTCTGCGGGCTACCGGCATCTCCGACGCCAAGCTCAACGAGACATTTTTCCCCTCCGTTTATCTGACTATTTATTTGGGGACGCGGAATTAATCCTGTTTCTATAAGCTGCTACGGGCGAATTGGGCTTATAAAAGCCCCCCAGTATACCTGCTCTGTTGCGACAACCACCGTGTTGGTCCGTTGCAGGGCATCTTTATTCCCTTCTCGTTTGTTGTATAGTCTGCTGCGCGGGTCGAGCCCGATATGCGGCTAACTCCTGCCTGACCCTTACCTTTGTAGTATGGACGAACTGTTGCTGACCTTACCTATTATTCAGCCCGAGCCGGCAGCCCCGGCCCGGCCGCGCAAGCCCGATTGGCTGCGCGTAAAACTGCCCGTCGGCCCTGAGTACGCTAAAGTTCGTCGGCTCGTAGATGAGCATAAGCTGCATACCATTTGCGAAAGCGGCAATTGCCCGAACATGGGCGAATGTTGGGGCGCTGGTACGGCCACCTTTATGATCTTGGGCAACGTGTGTACGCGCTCCTGCTCGTTCTGCGCCGTGGCCACCGGCCGTCCGAATGAGTATGATACCGATGAGCCCCGCCGCGTAGCCGAAGCCATTCAGCTGATGGGCGTGAAGCACGCCGTTATTACCTCCGTAAACCGTGATGAGCTGAAAGACCGGGGGGCCAGCATCTGGCTGGAAACGGTCGTGCGCATAAAACAACTGTCGCCGGCTACAACCATTGAAACGCTTATTCCGGATGTAAAAGCCAACTGGGAAGCGTTGGATACTATGATTGCCGGCGGTCAAGAGGTGGTATCGCACAATGTTGAAACGGTGGGCAGCCTGTACCGTCTGGTGCGCCCGCAGGCCAAATATGACCGCTCACTGGAGCAGATTCGTCGGACGAAGGCCGCTGGCAAGCGCACGAAATCGGGCATTATGCTGGGCTTGGGCGAAAAGAAAGACGAGATGTATAAGGCCATGGACGACCTCGCCGCCAATGGCCTCGATATTCTGACCTTAGGCCAATACCTTCAGCCGACGAAGCGCCACCTGGAGGTTGCCGAGTTTATTCACCCTGATCTTTTTGCTCATTACCGCGAGGAAGGCCTCGCGCGCGGCCTCAAGTATGTAGAATCGGGGCCGCTGGTGCGCAGCAGCTACCACGCGGAGCGCCACGTAAATGTGCCTATTTAAAGTGCTGCATTAGATACAAAAAAGCCCCCCAGGTTTCCTGGGGGGCTTTTTTGTATCTAATGCAGTGATAATTAGCGACGGGCGTTGGTATTGGAGCCATCCTGGGGTGGATAGTTTTCCAAAATGCCCCCCACGATGCGGTACACTTCCTCCTCCGAGATGGTGTTTTTATCTATCTGCGCCTGGCCCTGACCGCGCCACGCCAGTTCCTTACGCTTGGCATCCACGAAGTCGATGATGACGGTTCCTGCTTTGTATTGCGTTACGTTCCCGTACGGCCCACGGCCATACATTCCGTAGCCACCATAGCCATAAAAGGGGTAGCCAAAGCCGCCGCCGTTGATCTGCTGCTTATCTTCAACCTTAGCATTGTAAGCCACATACAGATCGGGGCTTTGCTCGGCGTAAGTCAGGCCTTTCTTCTTCATTTCGGTTTCAACAGCGGTACGCATACGCTTGTCCAGGAAGGACTGATAGCCCCGAGCCGGACCTCCCTCAGCATCGGTTGTTTGCTGAGGATACCATGACCACGTCTTGTAGGTGCGGAAATTAATTGAGTGGTCGTAGTCGGAGGTGACGCCTACCCGGGAAGAAGTGCAGCTGGTAACGCCCAATAACAGCGATAAGCCCACGGCTACCAAAGCAACCGGACGGCTGAATAAACTTGTGAATGCGTTCATATTAAGTTGTCGAAGGGTTGAGTGAAAGAGCTAAGCGCGCTGCCGGACTAACGTAAAGTAGGGCCACCAAAGTACGTGCTTAACTCTGGCTATACAACGCCGCGGCAGGGGGCAATGTTCCCAAATAAGTGGGTCGGTAAAATGAGTAAAAGCAAATTTTTTCAGGGAAAAAACCTTGATCAACTTGAAATTTCTATATCTTCCCAAACCTAAACTAGACCTATGCACAAACTCCTACCTTGCCTGTTTGGCCTCGCTTTGCTTGCTTCATGCAGTGCCGTCCGCGACGATTCCTTTAGCTCTTCGCGCGGCAACAAAAAACCAGTAGCTCACAACACGGTCGTGGAGTGCATTCTTTACGACGGGATGACCAAGGAGTCTACCCAACTCACTAACCTCAGCGTTAACTCTGAAGTACAGGTACTTGACACAGTAGACGCCTACTTTGTCCGGGCCCGCGTGACGGAGAAAGGGAAAGTTCTCAACGGCTACCTCTACCGCACCTGCTTTTCCCAACGCTAGCAATTATCTAGGTTTTACCAATAAAAAAGCCCCCCATGCCAAGCATGGGGGGCTTTTTTATGTCCGAGCAAGCTCGTTCCACTACAGGTCATAATAGTTGGTCTTGCCGGAAGAGACTTGAACCGTGGCAGTTACCAGCTGAGTGTTTTTGTAATATGAAAAGACATAATTACCTGGATTCAAACCCTTTATAACAATTCTGATTTTTCCATCCTGATAGGAAGCAGCATCAATATACTCGCTTTTCAGCGGAGGAATAGTGGGATAGTTATCAGCTACATACAAACGGTAGTAATAGGTAGCCTCGTCATTACTGTTGAGTATTGGGTTGAATGCCACACTTATATCTCCTACAATTGCATCCTCATTTTTTGTGCAGGAGGAGGAGAATGTGAAGAGCGAGATGAGCAGCAGCAGAATCGAATGTTTAGAGTTCATCAGTATCTAAAGAATCATAAAAGCCTGTGGTGGAGTAGCCTTGCCAGACTATATGCTGATTTGGCCAGACGTAGATAATACATAGAACCCTTAAAAAAAGCCCCCCGGACATTGTCTGGGGGGCTTTTTGGGCTCGTAACTCAAAACTTAGTATGACGGACCACGGTCAGTTTCAACCAGCTTCTCCTCGGCATCCACATACTCCTCGATGGGTGTGCAGGCGCAGATAAGGTTACGGTCGCCGAAGGCGGAATCGATGCGGCTGACGGCTGGCCAGAACTTATAAGCACGCACGTACTCGATGGGATAAGCCGCCTGCTCGCGAGTGTAAGGGCGGTCCCACTCGTTGGCCATGATGGTAGCGGCTGTATGTGGCGCGTGCTTCAGCAAGTTATCCTTAGCATCGGCGCGGCCTTCCTCTACTGCCCGAATCTCGTGACGAATCTTAATCATGGCGTCGCAGAAGCGGTCGAGCTCCTCTTTGCTTTCGCTTTCGGTGGGCTCCACCATCAGCGTGCCAGCCACAGGGAACGACACGGTAGGTGCGTGGTAGCCATAGTCCATCAGGCGCTTGGCAATGTCTTCTACCTCAATGCCCGCCTTCTTAAAGTGGCGGCACTCCAGAATCATCTCGTGCGCACATCGGCCTTGCGCACCTACGTACAGCACCGGGTAATGCTCCTCGAGGCGAGCCTTGATATAGTTGGCGTTCAGAATAGCAATGCGCGTAGCCTGGGTTAAGCCTTCGCCGCCCATCATGGAGATGTAAGCGTAGGAAATAGGCAGAATGCTAGCTGAGCCCCACGGAGCAGAAGAAACTGCACCAGTGGCCTTCTCGTGGCCAACCTCTATCACCACGTGGCCGGGCAGATAAGGCGCCAGATCAGCAACTACACCAATTGGACCTACGCCAGGACCACCGCCACCGTGAGGAATGCAGAAGGTTTTGTGCAGGTTCAGGTGACACACATCGGCACCAATATTGGCGGGCGACGTGAGGCCTACCTGAGCGTTCATGTTGGCGCCGTCCATGTACACGCGGCCGCCGTGCTGATGAATAGTGCGGCAGATGTCGATGATGGTTTCCTCATACACGCCGTGCGTGCTCGGGTAGGTCACCATTAGGCAGGAAAGATTGGCAGCGTGCTGCTCCGCCTTCTGCTTCAAGTCAGCTACATCGATGCTGCCATGCTCGTCGCTCTTCACTACCACTACCTGCATGCCAGCCATGACGGCCGAAGCGGGGTTGGTGCCGTGGGCCGAAGCCGGAATCAACGCAATATTGCGGTGGCCTTCGCCCCGACCTTCGTGGTAAGCACGAATAACCAGCAGGCCAGCGTACTCGCCCTGCGCGCCGGAGTTAGGCTGCAAGCTGACTGCTGCAAAGCCAGTTACCTCGCACAGCCACGCTTCCAACTCTTCGAAAATCTGTTTGTAGCCCTGGGCTTGCTCGCGGGGGGCAAAAGGATGTAGGCTGCCGATTTCAGGCCACGTCACCGGAATCATTTCGGCGGTAGCGTTGAGCTTCATAGTGCACGAACCCAGCGGAATCATGGAGTGAGCTAGGCTCAAATCCTTGTTCTCGAGCTGCTTCATGTAGCGCAGCATCTCATGCTCCGAGTGGTGCGTGTTGAAGATGGGGTGGGTGAGGTAGTCGCTGGTACGAACCAGACCTTCTGGCCACGTCAGTTCAACATCAGCAGGCATCTCGATGGAGCCAACTTCTTTGCCCAGCACTTTAGCGAATACGCTTACGATGTCGGCGACATCCGACGCCTCGGTATTTTGGTGCAGCGAAATCCCTACGCGCACCTCGTCGAAGTATCGGAAGTTCAGGCCAGCAGCTTCAGCTTCGCGCTTCACAGCCTGCTGCAATTCCTTGCTTTCCAGACGCAAGTTGAGCGCATCGAAGTAGAACTCATTGCTCTGCTCCACACCCAATGCCGTCAGCGCTTTCTCCAATGTTTGGGTTAAAGCGTGAATGTTGGTGGCAAACTGACGAATGCGCTCCGGACCGTGATACACAGCGTACATGCCAGCCAATACCGACAGTAGCACCTGCGCCGTGCAGATGTTACTTGTAGCTTTCTCCCGGCGAATGTGTTGCTCGCGAGTTTGCAGCGCCATGCGCAGCGCTTTGTTGCCAGCTGCGTCGATGCTTTGACCGATCAGACGACCTGGAATTACGCGCTTGAACTGATCTTTAGTAGCGAAGAAACCAGCGTGCGGGCCACCGTAGCCCATCGGTACCCCGAAGCGCTGAGAGTTACCTACACAAACATCGGCACCCATTTCGCCGGGCGACTTCAGCAGCGTCAGCGCCATCAGGTCGGCGGCTACGGTTACGAATAGGCCGCTAGCGTGGGCTTGGGTGATAAAGTCAGTGTAATCGAATACCTGGCCGTCGGCGGCTGGGTACTGGAGCATAGCGCCAAATAGCGCCTCGTCGGAAAGATCGGCGGTGCGGTGGTCACCAATTACCAACTCAATGTTGAGCGGCGTGGCGCGAGTACGCAACACGTCAATAGTCTGGGGCAATACCAACTCTGAGACGAAGAATTTCGTGGTGTTCTTTTTCTTGGTTTGGCTATGAAACATGTTCATGGCCTCGGCGGCAGCGGTGCCTTCGTCGAGCAAGCTGGCGTTGGCAATTTCAAGGCCGGTGAGGTCAATTATCATCGTCTGATAATTGAGCAGAGCTTCTAAACGACCTTGGGCGATTTCAGCTTGGTACGGTGTATAAGCGGTATACCAGCCGGGGTTTTCGAGAATATTGCGCTGGATAACGGGCGGCAGCTGGGTATCATGATAGCCCAGGCCAATGTAGTTTTTATAGATTTTATTCTGACCAGCTATCTGCTTGAACTTAGCCAAAAAGGCGCGCTCGGTGAGAGCGGCCGGCAAGTTTAGAGGCCGCTTGAGGCGGATGGCCGCCGGCACGGTTTCGTCGATAAGCTGATCGAGGGATTCCACGCCAATGGTGCGCAGCATTTGGGCTACAGCAACTTCGTCGGGGCCGTTGTGACGGTCCACAAACACATCAGCGGGCTTGGTTTTCAGCAACATAAAGAGAAGATAGAGGTGGCGAGAAGATGTGGCTGCACGGGCAACCGAACCTTTAACAAAGGTAAGGCGAAAACCTCTCCTGACGATAGGATTATTAGGCTGGCGAAGGTGGTAGCGCCTACACGCCAAAATATTTAACCAGATTTGCCCCCCAACCCACCCAATTCGTTTACTCAGATGCACCCCCTAACTATTGGTATCATTCGCGAAGGAAAAACGCCCCCCGACCTGCGCGTGACGCTCACTCCTAAAAAATGCGTGGAGGCCGAAACGCTATTTCCTGGCCTCCGCATTGTGGTGCAGGAGTGCCCCTTACGCAGCTTTAAGGACCAAGAGTACCGCGACTTAGGCATTGAAGTTCGCCCGGAGGTGTCAGACTGCGACATACTGCTGGGCGTGAAAGAGGTGCCGCCTGCGCAGCTCATTCCGAACAAAACATACATGTTCTTCTCGCATACCGTGAAGAAGCAGCCCGCTAATCGGGAGCTGTTGCGGCAGATACTGAAGAAGAATATCACGCTGATTGACTACGAGTTGCTGACCAATGAGCAGGGAGAAAGAATAGTAGCGTTTGGGCGCTGGGCCGGTATCGTGGGTGCCTATAATGGGCTGCTGACGTACGGCCGCAAGCACAACTTGTATGAGCTGAAGCCGGCTTACCAATGCGTCGACATGGAGGATATGCAGGAGGAGTTCTTCAAAGTCAAAAAATTGCCCCCCATCAAGATGGCGGTGACGGGGTCGGGTCGGGTGGCGCAAGGCGCGATTGAGGTGCTCGATAAAATGGGAATTCGGCGAGTGAGCGTCTACGATTATCTATATCTGGACTTTAACGAGCCAGTGTACACCCAACTCCGTAGCAGCGATTACAACCGTCGCCGCGACGGCCGCGTGTGGGATACGTCCGATTTTCACCGCAATCCGCAGGAATACGAATCTACGTTTGGTGCCTTTCTACCTGTTACTGATTTGCTGCTGGCCTGTGCCTATTGGCATCCGGCGGCGCCTAAGCTGTTTAGCGAAGCAGACACGCAGCGCCCAGATTTCCGCATTAACACCATCGCCGATATCACCTGCGACGTGAATGGCTCCGTTCCTACTACTAAGCTTAGCACCAGCATTCAGGACCCAGCTTTTGACTACAATCCGCAAACCGGCGAGTTAGAACCGCCTTACTCCAACCCAACTAATATCACGGTGATGGCCGTGGATAACCTGCCCTGTGAGTTGCCCCGTAATGCCAGCCGTGACTTTGGCCGACAGTTGTTGGATAATGTGTTTCCCTATTTAGTGAGCGACAAACCTGAGCCGATTATTGAGCGGGCTACCATTGCTGCGGGGGGCGAATTGACGGAGCGCTACGCCTATTTGGCTGATTATGTAGCTGATTAACTCCTGCAATTAAATATCGCATTGTCATCCTGACGCAGGAAGGACCTTCTGCCAACTGAAACAGTCGTTCAGTTGGCAGAAGGTCCTTCCTGCGTCAGGATGACAATGTAGTTTGGACACTGCTTACACGCCTCGCAATATGGGGTACTTGGCTTGCACCAGCATATAGACACCGTAGGCCATTAGGCCCAGAGCTACAATAGCGAGCACAACGGGCCCCATGCTAGCCAGCAAATCGAAGGCACCTTCGGTGCCTTGAGCTGCTTTAGAATTAGACTGCATAGCGGCCTGCAAAAAGAAGTAGCCAATGATGGCCATTACAATACCGCGGGCGGTATAACCAACCTGGCCAGTACGGTATACTATTTTTTGCTGCTCGGCCGGCAATCCGCTACTATTAACGTGCTTAGAAAACTTGCCGGAGTAAGCGCGGTAAATCTGGTAAAGGCCGGCGCCAATAATGCCCAGCGCAATAGCGCCCAGTACCCATTGGCCCCACGATTGATCTAGGAGCTTGGCAATCAATGATTGTTGGGTGCTGCCCCCGCCCTGATCGGCGTTACCGCCACTGAACGCGGCCCGGCCCGCAGCATAGGCAAGACCAGTATAGAGCAGGCCACTGCCTGCATAGCCGAGTCGGCGGGCTAAGCCTTTAGCATCTGAGCCCTTGTCTTCCGTATCGCGGAAGGCCTGAACGAGGCGCCAGATGACATAGCCAAGTAAGCCGAAAGCAACCAAACCCAGCAGGAACCGACCAAAGGGTAGGTCCTGAATGGTTTGCAATGCTTGTTCTTTATCAGCCGTTTTGCCCCCCTGAGTACCCGTAGCTGCCATAACAGCCAGGGTGCCCACTACAATATACACTACGCCTTTGGCCGCGAAGCCAAATCGGGCTAAGGCTTTAATACCTGACGAGGGTGAGTGGGGTAGAGAAGAAGTAAGTGAAGAAGTTGACATAGCTGGAAAGTAGAAAAGAGCGGAAAATAGGAACCAACGGGGAGTAAGCCGCGCTAAGCAATCATTGAGTACATAGCGGGCCGGCCAAGCAAACCTTCAGGTTGGTACAACTCAGCTCCTACGCGAAACAGAGGTTCGTTTTCGGCTAAGTCGAGGGTGAAGATTGGCTTACCATCCAGAGCGCCACTAAAAAATAAGCGCTCCAAATTGCCCCCCGCTGCCATGTACGGAATAAAGAATCGATCGGCCAATTCTGCAATCAGTAGATTACGGATATCGGCGGTTTCCTGCGTTATAATAGTCAGCTCTTCTTCAAAGGGAGTGAGAAACAACAGCCGGTCAGCCGCTAGTTCTAGCTCGTATTCCAGCTTCATGTTGGGCCTGATACCACGGCCCAGCGCGTACACAATAGGCTGTTGCTCGCCTTTCAGCAGATAGCGAAATACCTTTTGCTCCAGTAAGGAATGAAAGCCGGACAGCACGCAATGGCTGTTGGTGCGTTGCTCCACGGCCCACATATAGGTAGGGTACTCAATGTAGCCAGGGTAGTTACGAGAGCAAAAGAAAGCGGTTTTTGGAAGGGTCAGCAGGTCAAGGTTTCCCAAGGTGTGCAGCTCTTCCGGGGCAATATTCATACGCGGAAGACCAGAGAAAACTGGCGGCTAAAAGGCTCAAAGCCAAATGAAAAGGGTAGCTAGCGGAGCCAGAAAAACAGAAGCTCCGCACTAGCTTCTTACAGCTGGTACGGAGCTTTTGTTCAGAAGGTCGACTGTAAAGGCTAAAAATTGCGGTTAAACCAAGATTTTATTTCATCGGCTGTCTTGCCAGCTTTCTGTTGGAGTTCGCCCAGCCATTCTTCCTGACGGCCTTCCCGGTACTCCATATCGTTGTCGGTGAGGTTGGCGTGTTCCTGCCGAAATTTGCCTTTTACTTCATTCCAATTGCCACGGGCACGCCATTCGGTGCTTTTGTCAATATCCATAGTCGTAGGGCTTAAGGGTGGAAATGAACTACTTACCCTGTAGCTTACGCTGACCGCGCTGTGGGGTTGAGCTTGGCGTTAGAAGTGGTTGGTATTCGTGAGGGCAATGGCAAGCCAGACTGCCGCCCCGCTTACCAGCCCCACTCCGAAGCCAGCTGCCGCATTACCTAGTTTTTTCCGTTGTGCCTGCTTCTCGTAGCCACGTACATAGCTCGGATCATTCAGCAGAGCCTTATCTGGCACTATAAGGTTCTGGTCTTTGGGGGGGGAGGCGGCAATAGCAGCACCAGTAGCCGCCCCACCGAGCCCACCCAGCACCGGAACGCTCACGGCGGTAGCACCAAAAGTGCCCCAAAAAGCGCCTGAGGCTTTAAAGTATTTCCGGGCGTCTTCGCGGCCTTGTGTGGTCATCTCTTCCGAGGTGCGTTCTAGAGCCGGAATTGCTTCTGCTTTGGTTATAAGTTCCTTGGTACCGTTAGCATAGCGAATCATGAATACCTCAATGGCTGTCATATACAGCGTGTCTGAACTTGGGGGCTCAGTGCCGGGTACATAGGATATCTCGGTAGGCGTAATGGCTAGCACCCGAGCTTTTATTTCATCGCCATTGCGACGCAGGATTATATCCTGGGCCTGCGCGCATACTGCACCAAAGAATAAAAGATAAGCGAGTAGAAAAGGACGCATATAAATTATGAGAAGACAATAAAAGGAAGAGAAAAGAGGATAAGAGTTAAGATTAATACGCGTTAAATATTGCAGCTACAATGGCGACGGTTGCTACTGCTCCTGCGGCTATTCCTACGCCAAAACCACCGGCCGCTTTGCCTAGCTTCTGCCGTTGCGCCTGCTTTTGGTAGCCACTCACATAGTTTGGGTCATTCAGTAACACCTGATCAGGTACAATCATATTGTGGCGTTTGGGTGGTGTAGCGGCAATGGCCGCGCCGGTCGCTATACCGCCCAATCCGTATGCTGGAATACTCACAAAGGTGGCCCCCGCAGTACCCCAGAAAACACCTGGAGATTTAAAATACTTTCGCGCATCCTCGCGACCCAAATTGCTCATTTCCTGCGGGGTGCGGCTCAGTCCTATGGCTGGCGCCGTAGCTGCTGGTTTAGAGACCACCTCTTTCGTGCCATTGGCATAGCGAATCAGGAATACCTCGGTCGCAAGCAGGTGAAGCGTGTCAGTGGTGGGGGGCTCGGTGGTGGGTACGTACGCCACATCGGTAGGCGTGATGGCCAGTACCCGAGCCTTTACCTCGTCGCCATTGGTGCGTAGAATGGTGTCTTGGGCCTGAACACTTAAGGTGACGCAGAACAGGAGGCAGTTAAGTAGAAAATAACGCATAGTGGTACGTGTGAAACGATGAGTGAAAAAGAAGCGTGTGCTTAGCGCCGACGCGAGTTGAAGCCGACCAGCAAACTGAATCGTGCCCCTCCGTTGCCGGGTACCACCGCGAAGTTCACTGGGAAGTTGATGCCATTCGAGCGGAAGGAGGTGCCGATAGCTAGCGCAACATTGGCGCTCACAGGTGTCAGATTGGGCCCTAAGCCAAACTCAAATCCTTTTGGCCCCCGGATACCGACCAGCGCATTGATGCTCGGGATAAACTTGCCCTGCTCTAAGCCACCTATTAGCGGCACGATTTCCAGCAAGCCCGCCGTGCCATTAGGCATCCGGAAAATGCGGGTTTCAAACTGCCAGCCGAACTGGGTGATGAAAGGGTTTAAATCCTTTAGATAGCTGCTTTCACGTGCATTAATCTTGTTTATCACGCCTTGCGAAAGAATAGTAAACCCAATGCGAGGACCATTCAAATGAATCTCCTTGTAGGCTGACTCTTCATCGCCGGGCACTACGGGGCCAGTCCGTGGGGGTGAGCCAGCAATAATCTGGGGGGCATTTTGGTTGGGCCCCAGTACTTCCTTGGTGCCGTTGGCGTAGCGAATCATGAAAACATCGGAGCGACGCACGGTGATGAGTGGGCCATCGGGGTTATCGGTGCGCTTATAGCGCACTTCGGTGGGAGTTAGCTCTAGAACTTTTACCTGAAGCTCCTCGCCATTTTGCTTGGTGAGCAGGTCCTGGGCCTGCGCCGAAACGGCCGTCACGGCGAGCATCAGTAGAGAAAGTAGAAAGCGTTTCATATAAGTAGGGTGTGAGGTGAAATCCTGTCCGAAGGTGCCTACTTCTTTGCTGAAAACGTGAACCAATTTTTGCGTTTTTCAGACTTTTGAAATGTTTATTTTATGACGTAAAAATCTGATTGACAGCAATTATATGGGTTAAAAAATTAGACTTTACAAAAAGCCCCCCAACCACTATATTTAGCTTTTCTATCTACTCTTATGGATGACTTACGCACGACGCTGGTTACTTTCTCGCCGGACGACCGCAAAGAATTTGGCCGCTTCGTGCAGCGGCAGCGCAAAAAAGTGAATGGCCGCATGGATTCGCGCCTCTACGAGTTGCTGCTGCATGCCAAAGCGTACTCAACCGAAGAGCTACTCGCCAAGCTGTATCCCGATGAGCCTAACGCGGTGGCGTACTATGCTTTACGCAAGCGCCTGATGCGCCACCTCACCGACTACTTGCTGCTGCGCCAGCGCCAACTCGACCCGACGGCGGCATCGTCGGTGCGCGGCCAACTCACGCTGGCGCAGTACCTTTTTGATGTGGGCGTACCCCGCCTCGCCTGGAATATTCTGCGGAAGGCGGAAAAGCTGGCTCACCAAAACGAGCAGTATGAACTGCTGAATACCATTTATAACCTACAGATTGCTCAAGCAGGCAGTGAATATGCCGATGAGCTGGCCGACATCATTCGTCGGCGGAACCACAATAAAAAGGCCGCCGACGAAGAGGAGCGCGCCGGTATTGCCGATAGCCTCATTCGGGAGCGGCTGCGACAGGCCCGCAGCCGCGGCCGGGCTGGCGAGGCCTTCGATGGCATTATGCGCGAAGTGCTGCGCGAGTATGACTTGCAGGAAGCCTTTGCGCGCAGTCCGTCGCTGCTCTATCGCCTGATGTCCATTGCCCGCAGCGCTATGCTGGTGCGCCGCGATTTTGTGTCGTTTGCGCCGTTTGTGGGCCGCTGCTACACGCTCATGGAGAAGCGCCACGGCTTCCGGCCCGCCCACCGTTACTATCAGCTGGGGCTGCTTTATATGATTGCCCACGCCTTGTACCGATCGCGCCGCTTCACCGAGTCGGTGGCGTACCTGGAGCAGTTGCGGGCGGCACTGTATGAGGGCTCGCGCAGCTATATGGCCGATTTTTATCCCAAGTATATCTTCCTGCTGGCTGCTAATTACTCGTTTCTGCGCCGCAACGCGGAGAGTATTAGCTTGCTGGAAAACCTGTTGCAGGGCCGCGAAGTGACTTTGTCGGCGGCCGACCAGCTTACGGCGCGGCTGGGGCTGGGCTTTCACTATTTCGCCGAAAACCAGTTTGCCAAAACCAATCAGGTACTCATCGGCATTGGCCGCTCTGATCATTGGTGCGAGCAGAAAATGGGTGTGGAATGGGTATTCAACAAGAATATGGGCGAGATGCTGGTACAGGTCGAACTTGGCAACTCCGACCTGGCTCTGAACCGCTTACGCGCCATTGAGCGTGGCTTCCGCGAACGGTTTGGCGAGGGCGGGCCGTATCAATACGTGCTTTGCTATCTGAACCTAGTGCGCGAAATCATGGACGACCCCGCCGCCGTGCGCCACCCCAGCTTTCTGGAGCGAGTCATTCAGATGGCAGATGCAGTGCCCCTGGATAGCGAGCGGGAAGATTTGCACGCCATGAGCTTCTACGCCTGGCTGAAGGCTCGTGCCTTGGGTCGGCCGTATTATGAGGTGCTGATGGAACTAGCCGGTGCGGGTAAAGCCCAGGAAAAAGAAACAGCATAAGGATCAAAAAAGCCCCCCAGACCAAGTCTGGGGGGCTTTTTTGATCAGCTAAAAGGCGGAACTAGTCTTTCTTAGCAGGAACTTCTTCTACCAGCTTGTCAGCTTCTTTGTTCTGAACTACGGCAGTGTCGCCAGCCTCAGGAGCCATATCAGCTTTCACGTCAGCAGCAGCGTTGTCGGTTGCGTTTTCAACGGCGTCGCCAGCGTTTTCAACATTGTTGGCAGCATCGGTAGCGGCACCTTCGGCAGTAGCCTCAGCGTTCTTCTCCGTGCTCTCCGAGCAAGAAGCAAGAGCGAAAGGAGCGAAAGCGGCTAAAACGAGCAGAGATTTGAAAGAGAATTTCATGGCTTAAAGGAGTATGTCGTGTGAATAGATACGGACTTCATACCGCTACCCCCAAAAAGTAACCCTTTGTTGAGCTAAAATTTCTGGAAAAATGTATATAAGAAGTATCGAGCTTGCTCCCTGACCAATAGTAAAGTCTATCCATCAATCAACACGAGAGTAAGCTTAACTTTTAGACGACGATGCCAGTATAGCAAGAACGTTCTTTTCTGATTTGCCTCTCTGACCTATGGATTCCACCGCCCAAACCCCCCAAACTCCTTTCACGCCCACCATTCCGCTCGGCGTAACTGATCAGCAGAACGCCGCGCTCCTCGACGATACGCTGAAGCTGCTCAACGGCGGCGTACCCGACCAAGCCGATAAACATGGATTGGCCGAAATTGACCGTTGGATAGAAGTACTAGGCGCCTCAGAACGCACTGGTCTAGCCAAAATACTCCAGGAGATGAAAACCCTGCGCGAGCAGCTGACCGATAGCGACACTGAGCCCCACGCCATAGCCGAAACGCTGGCTACGCTGGGTGCCGAAGCTAACAAAGTAGCCGATGAAAGCAACAATCACTTCACTGCTTCTCTTAATCACTTGGGTAAAGTACTGATCAAACTAGGTTCGTCGCTGTCGCGTTAAACTCATTTGACACCAAAAAAAGCCCCCCAGAACAGTCTGGGGGGCTTTTTTGTGCTTGTGTATTGCTCACAATCAGCGACTTACCGGCCGTGGAAGCTGCAAAGGCAGCAAGACGCACGCCAGCACCTATTTTTGCAGCCTCTATTCCTTTGCGCCACATGCCTGCCAACACACCGCCCGACCTCACGCTTTACGATCCGTTTGCCCGAATGCAGTTTGGCGACCAACACTGCTTTTTGTGCGGCTCGCCCACCGATCCGGCCACCGACTCAGTGCCGGTATTTGCCGATTGGCTTCAGCAGCATTACGGCTTGGCAGAACGGCAGATTCTGCTGCTCGACCAAAGTATCCGTTTCTACCCGGAGCTTAAAATTCCGTGCTGTGCGCAGTGCCGCATGCAGTATGTGGAGCCCTTGGAGGCGCAAATGGAAGAAACAGCCAAGCTAGGTTTGGCTGCCTGGCAGGCGCTGCCCGAAAAAACGCTGTTTTTGTGGCTAGGTAAGATGTTTTATGGCATTCTTACCACCGAGCTGCTCACGGAACTCGACCCGCTGGTAAAGCCGCTCTACCCACTCGCCGAAAACGCGCAGATGTTTCGTCGTTTTCAAGCGTTTTTCCAAACGTTTCAGGCTCTGCGTGTTCCCATCGAGTTTGAAGACTTTACGCCGGCCTCTATCTTTGTTCTGGAAGTCGCTCCGCACGAAGACACCATCGCTTTTGAGTACGACGACGACCTGACCACCATGGTGTTCAGTATCAAGCTCGATAATGTGGTGCTGATGGCTTGTCTGATGGATAATGGCATCATTCGGCAAGCCATGCGCCAAGTGTATACCGACGCACAGCGTCCGCTACACCCTATTCAGGTGGCCGAGTTCAAGGCCCGCGTCTACTACGCGGCCTATCTGTTCGGCGTGATTCCCGATTACTTTGTGCGTCCTCAGCGGCCCGGCGACCAGCACCTAACCTACGATACGCTCATCGACGATGTGACGGGGGGCATTTTTGCGCCTTGGCTAAACTCAGCCTACGCACAGTCGCTGCAGGAAATGTGGAAGCGCTGGCACATACCGTACACCGCTATTCTGAGCGATGCGGACGAGCCGTTAAGCTTTCTGTATCAGCCCGATGGGAAACCCCGCGAGATGACAACTTATACATCTGGTTCGGAATAGAAACAGATAGTCTGGGGGGCAAATTTGGGGGCGGGCAGCTTAGCTGGCCTGCCATTGCAGCTCAGGCTTGGCCACGCGGCTGATGCGCACGTTGTCCCATTTGCCATACAGCTTTTCGTCTTTGTGCACCAATAAATCAATGGTGCGGCGTAGGCGACGATTCATCGTGTCATGCAGCACATACACCCCATCAAGAGAAGGGGAAATGCCGCTAACATGCACTAAATCACCGTATTCAAACTTGCCACCATTCTGCTTAAGCATGTCTCGCGATAAAGCTATCCAGCGGTCTTTGCTTGAGTGGTTACGTTTGATGCGGGAGTTGTCGGCCGTGATCAGCGGATCAGAATCAGTTTGCCCGGGTTCGGCCCAATACACGGTGGCCGTTACTTTATAACCGGGTAAGCGACGGGGCAACACAGCAGCTACGGGTGTTGGCGTGTCGAATATAATGTGCCTAGGTGTCAGGTTGGCAACAGCAGGGATAAGGGGAAGCGGAGCGGAGGTACTGGTTTGGGGAGGGAAAAGGAGTGTTAGGATGAATAACGCAATAGACATGACAGTTGATCTGGTGACTCTTCTACTCGCCCGAAGAGGATGGGCCGACCACATATTTGCGCGGACGAAAAGTGTTAACCCTAACTTATAAAAAAAGGTTGCTCTAGAATTTGGGTAGTATATCAATGGCCTCTCGCAGAGGACGAAAGCGCTGTTTTTGGTAGGTAATTGATTAAAAATTGCCCTTATTTTATACGAATTCGCTTAGCTCTTATATCCCCCTTTAACTTAAGCTCTTGAGCATCAGAACGCCTGTATGTGATTTCTAACTCATTGCTCCTTTGCATGAAGTGCGCCTACGTTATAAACCTGACCTGTGTCGGGCCGTAAGAAAGCATCGGCCTGCTGGCGTAAAAACAGGTGGATTCGTTCTTTTTCAGGTATTCTACTCTTCTCTTCAGCTATGATGGTTACTACTGCCCCGGCCAGCGTTTTGCGCTCGGCTACTTCCCTGTGTACCGGTCTGTTATTATTAGGATCGGTGGTAAGCTGCTCATCACCATCCAGTGAAAGTGCTTCCCGCAGCACCGACTCCGATTCAACCGCTACCAGCCAAACCGCTGCTCCTGCCAACTCACCGCTGCAAGTCGTAGCCGAGTTTCGCGAACCTCAGATTGTTGGGGTGGCGGTAGCGCCCGATGGCCGGGTCTTTGGCGTTTTCCCGCGTTGGGATAATAATCCTGTTAATCCTGTTGCGGTCGTCGGCACTGATGGCTCCGTGAAACCTTATCCCGATGCCAGCTGGTGCATCTGGAACGACTCCGTCCGCAATGAGCCCCAGAAGCATTGGATCTGCCCTCAAAGTGTGCATGTCGATCAGGCCGGTATACTATGGGTGCTCGATCCTGCCTCGCCCGGCCTGAAAGCCACTGTACCCGGCGGCCCCAAACTGGTGAAGATTGACCCCAAGACCAATAAAGTTGTTCAGAACATCAGCTTCCCCGCATCGGTGGCGCCGCGTAAGTCTTACTTGAACGATGTGCGTATCGACACTCAGCGCAACTTCGCTTACATCACTGAGTCAGGAATGGGCGCCATCGTAGTTGTGGACTTAAAAACTGGCAACTCGCGCCGCCTACTGGCCGATCATCCTTCCGTGCATCCGGAGCCGGGCCTGACTTTAAAGGCAGATGGCCACCCAATGATCGACCCGATGGGTAAGCCCATGGCCTTGCATGCCGATGGTATCGCTCTGAGTCGGAGTGGTGAATACTTGTATTGGTCGCCGCTCACCAGCCATTCACTTTACCGCATCAAAACGGAGGCGCTTCGCAATGCAGCTTTGTCTTCGGCTCAGCTAGGCAGCCAGGTAGAGAAAGTAGGAGCCATGCCCGCCACTGATGGTATGGAAATCGATGCTAAGGACAACGTCTATCTCACCTCCTTCGAGAACAACGCCATTATGCGCCGCACACCGGCCGGCAAGCTGGAAACGATAGCGAAAGAGCCCCGACTTCAGTGGCCCGATACCTATGCTATTACTGCTAATGGCGATTTGTATTTTACAACCTCCGCCATTCATAAAACCCCTACTTGGAACAAAGGAGTAGGTAAGCAGGACCAGCCTTACCGCATTTTCAAGACATTCCTACCACAATAATTTCTGGGCTGCGTCGGTTCAACTTATTAAAGCCTTTCCTCACGTTGAGGAAGGGCTTTCCTTTTATTTTGAATAGATTGGCTACACCGCAAAACGTAACGATTGCGGTCTAAAAAGTAATCGGTTGAATTACAGGCGTATTTGTAGAACCGAATATGGGTTTTTAGCTTTGTCATAAGCTATATACATTTGCCCTGACTCACTTAGCTCCTTTACGAATGGACGCTTACTCTTACATCGCCAATGCCCACGGCGACTACATAGATCAGCTTTACAAAACATACCAGCAAGATCCCGAATCGGTGGATTTTGGCTGGCGTAAGTTTTTTGAAGGCTTTGACTTTTCCCAGCAGTTTGCGGATGGAGATGGCCAAACAGGTCAGCCCACTGGTTCAGGGGTGCTAACTACACCTGCTTCTACCAATGAAGCAGAAACAGTGCGCGCTGTGGATACAGTAGCCGCCGATAAGGAAACGCAGGTTCGCAACCTGATTCACGCTTTCCGAAGCAGGGGGCATTTAAGAGCCCGTACTAACCCTGTACGGGAGCGCAAAGACCGTAAAGCCCGCCTCGACATCGCTGATTTTGGCTTGACGGAATCTGACCTCGATACATCCTTCAAGAATGGAGAGTTGTTGGGTTTAGGCACTACCGCCAAACTGCGTGACATCGTAGCGGCGCTGGAAAAGATCTATACCCGGACCATCGGCTTCGAGTACATGTACATCCGGGACCCCCAAATTCTGGACTGGTTCCGGGATAAGGTGGAGAAGGATTCATTGAGCTTCAACCCCGGTATTGAGTACAAGAAGCGCATCCTACGTAAGCTGAATGAGGCTGTTGTATTCGAGAACTTTCTGCATACCAAGTTCTTGGGGCAGAAGCGCTTCTCGCTGGAAGGCGGCGAAACCACCATTCCCGCTTTGGATGCCATCATCAACAAAGCCGCCGATTTGGGGGTGCGCGAAGTGATGATTGGTATGGCCCACCGCGGCCGTCTGAACGTGCTGGCCAACATCATGGGCAAAACGTACGAGCAGATCTTCTCGGAGTTTGAAGGCACTGCCGTACCCGACCTGACCATGGGCGACGGCGACGTGAAGTACCACATGGGGTACTCTTCGGAAGTGGATACCGAAGCCGGGCACAAAGTAAACCTGAAATTGGCCCCCAACCCCTCACATCTAGAGGCAGTTAATCCAGTAGTAGAGGGGTTTGTGCGCGCCAAAATCGAGCACCAGTACAGCGACGATTTTCACCAGATTCTGCCCATTCTGATTCACGGCGACGCAGCTTTAGCCGGCCAAGGCATTGGCTACGAGCTGACGCAGATGTCGCTGCTGGAAGGCTACAAAACGGGTGGTACCATTCATTTCGTCATCAACAACCAAGTTGGTTTCACCACCGATTTCGAGGACGCTCGCTCCAGCATCTACAGCACTGACTTAGCCAAGATTATTGATGCGCCAGTGCTGCACGTAAACGGTGACGACCCTGAGGCTGTGGTATTTGCCGTGCGCCTGGCCACGGAGTATCGTCAGCAGTTTCACGCCGATATCTTCATTGATATGGTGTGCTATCGCCGCCACGGTCACAATGAGTCGGACGAGCCTAAGTTCACCCAGCCCACGCTCTACAACATCATCTCGAAGCACCCGAATCCGCGCGAAGTCTATAACACCATGCTCGTGCAGCGTGGGGATGTAGATGCCGAGCTGGCCAACCAGATGGACCGCGAGTTCCGCGAGATGCTGCAGGCTCGCTTGGATATGGTAAAGCAGAAGCCGCTGCCGTATAATTATCAGGCTCTCGAAAATGAATGGCGCACCCTGCGCCGCGCCAAAAACGAAGACTTCGAGCAGTCGCCCGAGACGGGCATCAGTGAGGAAGCCATTGCCAAAGTTGGCAAAGCGCTAACTACGCTGCCCGAAGGATTCCGCCCGCTGAAGCAGATTGAGAAGCTCACGGAGGAACGCCGCAAGATGTTCTTCGAGACGCGCATTCTCAACTGGGCCGCCGCCGAGCTGCTGGCCTATGGCTCTCTACTACAGGAGCAGCACATTGTGCGCGTAAGCGGGCAGGATTGCCAGCGCGGCACGTTCTCGCACCGCCATGCCGTATTGCACGACGCAGAGACTTCGGCGCCATATAACTCCTTGAATCACATTGAGGAAGGACAAGAAAAGCTGCGGATTTATAACTCCTTGCTGAGTGAGTATGCCGTGCTGGGCTTCGAGTTTGGCTACGCTATGGCCAACCCCACAGCTCTGGTGGTTTGGGAAGCCCAGTTCGGTGATTTCGCCAACGGCGCCCAGACCATGATCGACCAATTCATTGTGTCGTCGGAGAGCAAGTGGCAACGGATGAACGGAGTAGTGATGCTGTTGCCCCATGGCTACGAAGGCCAGGGCCCGGAGCACTCCAACGCTCGCCCGGAGCGCTTCCTTCAGCTTGCTGCCGAGAATAACATTGTGGTAGCCAATATTACCACCCCAGCCAACTTCTTCCACGCCCTGCGTCGGCAGCTGACCTGGAGCTTCCGCAAGCCGCTGGTAGTAATGTCGCCCAAGTCGATGCTGCGCCATCCGCTGTGCGTGTCGCCGGTGGAAGAGTTTACGGGGGGCAATTTCCGTGAAGTATTGGGCGATGTGTACGCCGATGCCAAAAAGGTAAAGCGGGTGTTGCTGTGCTCAGGTAAAGTGTACTTCGACTTGCTAGAGGAGCAGCAAAAGTCTCAGCATAAAGACGTTGCAATTGTGCGTCTGGAGCAGCTGCATCCTTTCCCCCAAAAGCAGCTGAACGTAGAGCTAGCCAAGTACCCGAAGGCCAAAATATATTGGGTTCAGGAAGAGCCCGAGAACATGGGCTACTGGAACTACCTGCTTCGCTTTATGCGGCGCGAGCTGGAAGACGTAATTGCCCGCAAGCCGTCGGCTTCGCCGGCTACCGGCTACAATAAGGTGCACGTGAAAGAGCAGAAGGATATTGTGGCCCGCGCCTTTGGCATTGCGTCGGCAGAGGTAGACGCCGAAAATATCAAAGGCACCGTAGAAGTAGCAAAAAAGCAGGACTAACTGAGTGCGCGAACTAGCCGTTCGCGCACTCGTAGGTTCATTAAAAAAGCCCCCCAATATTATATTTTCGACATAACTGGCTTTTTTGATTCATCAGTAATTGTGGCAGCGAGCATGCCTGCTGCCTAGACTATCACCCTCCCGAAACTCTTCAACCGTTCCACCTATGGGTCTGGAAATTAAAATCCCCGCCGTCGGCGAATCTATCACCGAAGTGACCATTGCCAAATGGCTCAAAAGCGACGGCGCGGCCGTGAAGCGCGACGAAGTAATTGCCGAGCTAGAATCGGATAAGGCCACGTTTGAGCTGCCCGCCGAGGCGGATGGCACGCTGCAAATTCTGGTGGCCGAAGGTGAAACGATTGGTATCGGTACTGTCATTGCCAACATTGGCGGCGAAGGCAATGGCGCTGCTCCGGCCGCTGGAGGCGCGGCACCGGCCAAAGATGCCACGCTAGCCCAGCCTCAGGCTGACCCCGTAGCGCCCGGCCAAAAGGAGTCGGGCAGCAACGGCAGCCAAGGCTCATCGGCTGAAAAAGCCCCCCAGTCGGCAAAAGATCCGATTACTCAGGGTGAGCAAAATCCTCAGGCCAGTGACCAATCAGGTTACGGCGGTTCAGTCGCTGGCTCAGCCGATAAACCTACTGCGCCCGCCACGGGCGGTAGCGCCCCGGCTTCTGGCGGTGGCGAGGTGAAGGAAATGAAGATTCCGGCCGTGGGCGAGTCCATCACGGAAGTAACGGTAGCTAAGTGGCTGAAAGCTGACGGTGCCCAAGTAGAGCGTGATGAAGTAATTGCCGAACTGGAATCGGACAAGGCGACATTTGAGCTGCCCGCCGAGGCCGCTGGTACGTTGCGCCACGCCGCCCAGGAAGGTCAGACGATTGCCATCGGAACGGTCATTGCCCGCATTGAAGGCGGTAGTGGCGCGGCTACGGGAGCAGTTCCGGCTGCACCCGCGCCAGCCGCCGCCCAGGGGGCAAGTTCAACGTCGGCTCAGCCTGCCGCCGCTGCCGCTTCGGGTAGCGCTACGTACGCCACGGGCACTCCTTCGCCGGCTGCCGGCAAAATCCTCGGTGAGAAAGGCATTGCCGCTACTGACGTGCAAGGCACCGGCCGCGATGGTCGCATTACCAAGGAAGACGCGCAAAATGCCCAGGCTCGTCCGGCTGCACCAGCTCCAACTCCGGCTGCCGCACCTGCAGCCAGTGCACAGCCCGCCGCTCCAGCCAGCGCTCAACCAGCTGGCGAGCGTGTCCAGCGCCGCGAGCGGATGAGCAACCTACGCAAGACCGTGGCTCGTCGCTTGGTGGCCGTGAAAAATGAGACGGCCATGCTCACCACTTTCAACGAAGTGGATATGCAGCCCATCATGGACCTGCGCACGAAGTACAAAGACAAGTTCAAGGAGAAGCATCAGGTTGGCTTGGGCTTCATGTCCTTCTTCACAAAGGCCTGCTGCGTAGCGCTGAAAGAATTCCCTTCCGTAAATGCTCAGATCGACGGTACTGACATCGTATTCAACGACTTCTGCGACGTAAGTATCGCGGTATCAGCGCCGAAGGGCTTGGTGGTGCCGGTGATTCGCAACGCGGAGCAGTTGTCTTTCGAAGGTATTGAAAAAGAGGTGGTTCGCTTAGCCGTGAAGGCCCGTGATAATAAGCTTACCATCGAAGAAATGACCGGCGGTACGTTTACCATCACCAATGGCGGTGTTTTCGGCTCGATGATGAGCACGCCCATCATAAACGCCCCCCAGTCGGCTATTCTGGGTATGCACAACATCGTGCAGCGCCCCATAGCCGTGAACGGGCAGGTCGTGATTCGCCCCATGATGTATCTGGCCTTAAGCTACGATCACCGCATCATCGACGGCCGCGAGTCGGTGTCGTTCCTGGTGCGCGTGAAGGAGTTGCTGGAAGACCCAACGCGTTTGCTGCTAGGAGTATAGTGGTTTAGAATTGACGCAAAAAAGCCCCCCAGCTATTGTAGATGGGGGGCTTTTTCGTATGATTTAAGCTACGCTAATCTGGCTGTGGATAGGGGGCGGAAAGCTACTCAGCGGCAAGGGCTATACTTCGGGCTTTCACCTTGGCTTCCTCAGCTTTATCACCTGCAAAATTTTCTTCCACCGCCTTGCTGAACAAGCCAATCCACTGGCGCTGGTATTGGCCGCGGGCTGGCATAGCTAGTTGTTGGGGAATAGGCTGGCCAGTGCTGTTGTTGCGACCAAATAAGGCGCTGCTCCAATAGTCATACAGCGAGGTAAGATGGTTGGGCCAATGCACAGCGGCCACCGCGCTAAAGATGGGTGATAGCAATGCATCTTGATTTACCTTTTGGCAGAAGCAATCTACCAAAACCTTGATGTCACCTTCGGTACGGATGTCGGGGAGAGCAGTTGGCATAAGTAGCTAAATAGCAGTAGGGTGATACATACGACAAGATTCCGACACCGTTGCCCCGCTACTTTAAGCGTGACGAGTGCCCATAGTAAACATACACAATCTGAAATTATTAATTCAATTTAATGTTAAATAAATTATACTGTTGAGTCTTAAAAGCGAGCTATTAGTCTGTGATAAGCATTTTATTGGCCTATCACTTTTTTTCAAGCTCAAGGGCTTCATTTTCCACTTCTTTGGGTTGCGCCTTCCGGCCGCCCAGCACTACTAGCATTACTGCTATTACAATCAGCGCCGCGCCACCCAACATACTTACATTGAGAGCTTCACCCGCGAAGGCCCAACCCAGAAGCACAGCCACCACCGGATTGACAAAGGCGTACGTGCCTGCTAAAGCCGGCTCTACTACCCGCAACAGCCAGATGTAGGCCGTGAAGCCCACAATGGAACCGAAAGAAACCAGATAAGCATACGCCCACCAGGATTTGGTTGTGACTTGCGCCAGCTCAAACCCATTGGCTTCGCCGCGTAGCAGGCCAACTACCAGCATCACTAGCCCCCCGCAAATCATCTGCATGCCGCCAGCTACAAAGGGAGAAGAGGCAGCCTGTTTTTTCTTGGAATAAAGTGACCCAATGGCCCACACCAACGCCGCCGTCAGCACCATCGTAATGCCTATTCCCTGTTTCCCAGGTAAGGCCACGTGAGAAGCTCCTGGGTGGCTGGCCAGCAGATAAACGCCCCCCAGTCCGAACACCAGTCCCAGCGCCACCAAGGCCGTCGGGCGCTGCGATACGCCGCTCATCCAACCAAGTACCGCCAGAAACATGGGTACCGTGGCTACCAGCAGCGAGGCCATACCAGTGGGAATATACTGCTCGCCCAGGGTAACGCCACCGTTGCCGAAGCCTAGCAGACAGACCCCAATGATGAAAGCCGTAATCCAGCCCTGAGCACTTGGCCGTGGAGCACCGCGCAGGCGCATAAAGCTATACAGCAGTACGCCAGCCAACGCGTAGCGCGTGCCCGCCATCAGCAGGGGCGGAATAGAATCGATGGCGAAGCGGATACCCAGATATGTGGAGCCCCAGATGATGTATACCGCCGCAAAAGCGAGCACCAATGACAGCCGGGTAGGGGAAGGAGCAGAAGTTGACATGAAACTAAACGGGAATGAGGCTGTAAACCTACGCCGGTTTTGGCGGGGCTGCTAGTCGGGCACTACTACGCAGTTCCGGGGTTGCGGCGTTTCAGTCAGGTTGGCGTTCTTTGCCGCATACTCCAATTCTCCTGCTGTGCGTTCTTCTTTTCTGTTTCTTCTTGCTGCCTTGCTGAGTTGTTCGCTCAGCGCCTCGGCTCAACTGCTGCCACCCAAGCCAGCTTTTACCCGCGCCGACTCCTTGCGCGGCACCCTCACGCCGCTCCGTACCTGCTACGACATCAAGTATTACCACCTCGATGTAAAGCTGGATGTGGCCAACAAATCCATCAGCGGCTCCAACCTCTTTCACTTCACGGCCACCCAAGATTTTACTCGGTTGCAGTTTGACTTGTTTGCCAATCTGAAGGTAGATAAGGTAGAGTATCAGGGTAAGTCGGTGCCCTACACGCGGGAAGCCAATGCTGTGTTTGTTACGTTTCCAGCTCCTGTTCAGAAGGGTAGTCGGGCCGAGTTTCGGGTGTTCTACTCAGGTCAGCCCACTGTGGCCAAAAATGCCCCGTGGGATGGCGGATTCGTATTCACCCAGGACAGCAAAGGCAAGCCGTGGGTGGCTACCGCCTGTCAGGGTGTGGGCGCGAGCATCTGGTGGCCTACGAAAGACCACCAAGCCGACGAGGTCGACAGCATGCTCATCAGCGTGACGGTGCCCAAAGGACTCAAGGATATTTCGAATGGACGGCTGCGCAAAACTACTAAGCTCAAGGGGGGCGCTACCCGCTTCGACTGGTTTGTGAGCAACCCTATCAACAACTACGACGTGGCCCTCAACGTGGCCGACTATACCCACTTCGCCGACGAATACGCCGGCGAAAAAGGCAAACTAACCCTCGATTATTGGGTTCTGCCCGAAAACCTCGCCAAAGCCAAAACGCAGTTTGCGGCCAACGTGAAACCCATGCTCAAGGCCATGGAAAACTGGTTTGGTCCCTATCCATTTTACGAAGACGGTTTCAAGCTAATAGAAACGCCTCACCTCGGTATGGAGCACCAAAGCGCCGTGGCTTATGGCAACAAGTACCAGAACGGCTACCTCGGCGCCGACCGCTCGGCCACCGGCTGGGGCCTGAAGTGGGACTTCATCATCATTCACGAAAGCGGCCACGAGTGGTTTGGTAATAACATTACCAGCAAGGATATTGCGGATATGTGGATTCACGAGTCGTTCACGTGTTACTCAGAAGGCTTGTTTACTGAAAGTTTGTTTGGGAAGCCCGCCGGCCAGGAATATGTGCACGGGCAGCGCCGCCACATCCAGAATGACCGGCCCATTATCGGCCCCTACGGTGTGAACCGGGAAGGTTCGGGCGACATGTACGACAAAGGCGCCAACCTGCTAAACATGGTGCGCACCATCATCAACGACGACGCGAAGTGGCGCAATATCCTGCGCGGCCTGGGGCAGCAGTTTTACCACCAAACCGTGACCAGCGAGCAAATTATCGGCTACATCAACCAGCAAAGTGGCCTGAACCTCACGCCCGTTTTCGATCAGTACCTACGCCACAACACCCTACCAGTACTCGAGTTTCGTTTTGAAAACGGCAAAACCTTCTGCCGCTGGGTAGCCAACGTGAGCGATTTCGCCATGCCAGTCCGCGTGCGCACCCGCGGCGGCGAGTATCAGTTTATCAGCCCCACTACCAAGTTTGCGCCGGTTGCTCTGCCCGGTGTTACCCGCGAAAATCTCGAAGTGGACACCTTCAATTATTACATCGGCGTGCTGGTGGACTAAGCGCGTGTCTGGTTATTTAACCTAAGTTGCGGACTACTATACTAAAACTAGTCTGCTAGCTTTCTAACTTCTTAAATCTAGTTTTCTAAAGCGCTACTTCAGTAGCTCGCAACTTGGGTTATTTATAAAGAACGTCATGCAGATCGCAGCGAAGCATCTCGCATGCTGACGTCTGATTACTAATCCCACTAAACGCGCGAGATGCTTCGCTGCGCTCTGCATGACGGTTCCAAAACCTGGCTCTAATGTCTGGGGGGCAAATCCTAGCGGCGGCTTTCGGTACCCGGCATTTTTGCCGACCTTCGCCCCGCTGATTTACACTGAATGAACTCACTCTTAGCATGAATCAATACGACGTAACTGTCATCGGCTCTGGGCCCGGTGGCTACGTGGCGGCCATCCGCTGCGCCCAACTTGGCCTCAAAACCGCCATTATTGAGAAATATCCTACGCTGGGCGGCACCTGCCTCAATGTGGGCTGCATCCCGAGCAAGGCTCTGCTCGACAGCACCGAGCACTACCACAATGCCCACACCACCTTCAAGGAGCACGGCATTGAGCTGAGTGATTTGCAGGTGAATATGAATCAGATGATTGACCGCAAAAACGGCGTGGTGAAAGCCAACGTGGACGGCATTCAGTACCTGATGAAGAAAAACAAAATCGACGTCATTCAGGGCCTCGGCTCCTTCGTTGATAAGACTCATATCAAAATCACGCCCACCGGCGAAGGCGAGGAGCAGCAGATTGAGACCAAAAACGTCATCATCGCGACGGGCTCCAAGCCGACCGTGCTGCCCTTTATTCAGCAGGACAAGCAGCGCATCATCACCAGCACCGAGGCCCTGAACATTCGGGAGGTGCCGAAGCATATGGTGGTAATTGGCGGCGGCGTTATCGGGCTCGAAATGGCTTCCGTGTATGCTCGCCTCGGCGCCAAGGTGTCGGTGGTAGAGTTCATGGACACCATCATCCCGACCATGGACCGCGCCCTAGGCAAAGAGCTGAAGCGCGTGCTGGGCAAAATCGGCATCGAGTTCTTCTTCAGCCACAAAGTAACCGGTGCCACCCGCGAGGGCGACACCGTGACCGTGACTGCCACCAACCCCAAGGGCGAGGAAGTGAAGTTTGAGGGTGATTACTGCCTCGTAGCCGTGGGCCGCTCGGCCTACACCCAGGGCCTGAACCTGGAAGCGGCCGGCATCGAGCTGGAAGAGCGCGGCCGCATCAAGGTCGATGAGCACCTGCAAACCAACGTGGGGGGCATTTACGCCATCGGCGACGTGGTGCGGGGGGCAATGTTGGCCCACAAGGCCGAAGAGGAAGGCGTATTTGTGGCCGAAACCATTGCCGGCCAGAAGCCCCACGTCAACTACCTGCTCATCCCCGGCGTGGTGTACACCTGGCCCGAAGTGGCGGGAGTGGGCTACACCGAAGAGCAGCTCAAAGAAACCGGCCGCGCCTACAAAACCGGCTCCTTCCCCTTCCGCGCCTCCGGCCGCGCCCGCGCCTCCATGGACCTCGATGGCTTCGTGAAAGTGCTGGCCGACAAGGAAACCGACGAAATCCTGGGCGTGCATATGATCGGCCCGCGCATCGCCGACCTCATCGCCGAAGCCGTAACCGCCATGGAGTTCCGCGCCTCCGCCGAAGACGTAGCCCGCATGAGCCACGCCCACCCGACGTACGCGGAAGCTATGAAGGAAGCGTGCTTAGCTGCTACCGAGAACCGTGCGATTCATATGTAATTTCTTGCGTACAACTAAAAACAAGAATGCCCCCGCTATTTTTAGCGGGGGCATTCTTGTTTTAGAACCATGAGCAGGACAACAAAAGTATATCTCTTTATAGCCCTACTGATTGCCTGTACCGGATACTATTGGTGGTCATACTTTGATGGCATTCGCTGTGAACCTTGTCTTCCACCACCGGTGCCTTGCCCTCCATGTCCGTCAGAACACGCTACACCTGTGGCATGGGTTACAGTAAGTGCAGAAGTAATACTAGCAAGTAGTTGGCTTTTTGTCAGAAGAAAATACTAGTTACACAGCAAAAAGTGGAAGCAACAGAGGCTGTAACTACAGGAGTTTCAGCCTCTGTTGCGTTTTATTCACTATAGGGCGAATTTTCTATGCAGGCTTTAATTATTGGTGAATACACCTGTATAGTCCGTTTCTCTGTCGTCAAACCGCCAGACATTATCTTAACGACCCTTCCCTGGGTATTAATAAAGATGACGTATGGAGTTGTGTTTTGAGTTAACGCCATGTGCTTGTTGCCACTTAATTTATTGTCGTCAGCTTGAGGAAAACTTAAAGGATGCGCTTGCAAGTGGCGTCTTATTGTAGCAGATTCATCGAAAGGAAATCCGAGGAAATCGACGCTCTGACTATACTTTCGATAAAGCGCATTCATGGCTGCAAACGAAGCCAAATCTGACTTTTTAGAATAGGCGGGAGCATCATCAAGCGTGGCTGACCAAAAGAACAAAACCATTGCTTTACCCTGCATAGGCGCTGTGCTGACACTATCACCACGGTACGTTTTCACCATAAATGCAGGGCCTACGGAGCCCTTCATACACTCGCGGATTTGTTCCTCAGATTGAAGCTCTGTATTCCTGGCTTCTAAGCCAGTTGTGTCTATTCCCTCCGGAAAATGACCTAGCCTTTTTGTACAAATGGCTAAATTTTCCTCATAAGTGTTTTCTCTTTGAGTTGAACAGGAGCAAAGGGTACAAAAAAGAGAAAGAGTGAAAGTGTAAATCTCATAGTTTAACTGAATCGATAAAAGGGTACTACGTCTTCTGTACCAGCTTGAACCCATCCTTCGTCACAAGGTACTGCTGGCCCTGAATGAGGTTGGTTTAGCTTTCCAGCAGCTTGCTTAGGTCCTCAATGTCGCCCTCGATGGTGTGGAGGGAGAAGCCGTGCTTGCGGGCCAGGGCGAGGTAGCGCGGGTTGACGTAGGCGTGCACCCCGCTGAGGATGATGCGCACGTGGGCCGTAGTGTGTTGAAAGAACTTGGCATCAGGGAAAGATATGGCTATTTGCTTGACTTAAGCCATAGCAGACTTAAACCCAAAGCGGCCACAGCAACTCAAGTTTCAGCCGCTTTTTAGTAGCTTGGAACCATGACCAAACACGACCACATTCTGTACTGGAAGGAAACGGCCGAAGAGGATTGGTTGGCGGCGCAGGACTTGTTGCAAACCAAACGGTATCTGCAATGCTTGTTTTGGGCGCATTTGGTTATCGAAAAGCTGAGCAAAGCGCACTGGGTACAAGACAATGCCAGCGACCATCCGCCGCGCATTCACAACATTTTGAAGTTGTGGCAGCAAACCACGTTGCAGCCTACGCCCGCTTAAGAAGTGGTGGCGCTTGATTTGAACACGTTTCAGATGGAAGGACGTTACCAGGATTACCAGCGCATCGCCTATCAACGGGCAACGGAAAGCTATACCCGTGCGTTGTTACAGGATATTGCCAACTTACGCTCATGGTTACTCAGCACGCTGCCTTAGCCGAAGTTCGCCAGTTTCTAGCCGAGCTATTGGAACTGGGTATTCCCCTGCGCCAGGCCATTGTGTTCGGTTCTTTCGCCCGCAACGAGCAGCACGAATGGTCGGATATTGACCTGGCTCTAGTAGCAGATAGCTTCAATGGTTTTGGCCCCGACGACATTAGGCCTTTCGTGCGCTCCCTGGTAAAGCACGTGGACATCGAGCCGCACACCTTCTCGCCCGAGCAGTTCACCGACTGGAACCCGTTCGTGAAGGAAATCAAGCGCACCGGCATTGTCGTGGGAGAGTGGGAACCCACTACCATTGGGAACCGGGCGATGCAACTGTAGTGTGCGAACTAGCAGCCGGAAACGCAAAGCGGCCTCAGCAACCCAAGCTTCAGCTGCTTTTTATTCCTAGGTTTGGCAGAGCTTCTTCCCAACCAGCTTCGCCGTGCTACTACAATTTGCCCCCCGCCTGATTGGTCTGGCGCTCCTGCTGCTGGTTTCTGGCCCGCTCCGCGCCCAGGCTACCTTTACCCCAGCGCAATACCAGCAGGATTTCGACTACTTCTGGACGACGGTAAAGCGCAACTACTGCTACTTCGACAAGAAGCAAACCGATTGGGACAAAGTCCGGCAGGTGGCTGAGCCGCAGCTAAAAAGTGTCACGACCCGCGCCCAGTTTGTGCGCCTGCTGGAAAACGCCCTGAACGAGCTATACGACAGCCACGCCTCGCTCTCCACCAACCTGCCCGACTCGCGCCGCCTGATACCGTCGGCTACGGACGTGTGGGGGGCATTTGCGGATGGAAAAGCCGTGCTGGTTGATATACGCCGCGGGTTTGGGGCCGAGCAGGTGGGCCTGCGCCCCGGCATGGAAGTAGCAGCCATAAACGACCTGCCCATAGAGCAGGCCATTCGCCCCTTTATTGGTCAAAGCTTAAAAACCGTGGACGACGCAGCCCGCCAGGTAGCCTTCAACCTGGCGCTGGCCGGCGACCATCGCACCCCGCGCAAGCTAACGGTGCTAGTGGGGGGCAAAAAGCAGGATTTCTACCCTGATAAAAACGGCCTCGCCCTGGAAAACATACGGTACGCCGGCCTGCTGGAGAGCAAGCGCCTGGGCACCGTAGGCTATATCAAAATCAATAACAGCCTCGGCAACAACACCCTGATAACGGCCTTCGACAGCGCCCTGACTGCCCTAAGCGATACCCAGGGTCTCATTCTGGATTTGCGCGAAACGCCCAGCGGCGGCAATACCACCGTGGCCCGCGCCCTGATGGGCCGCTTCATCACGAAAGAGCAGCCCTACCAGCGCCACGAGCTAACGGCCGAAGAACTGGCATTTGGCGTGAAGCGCACCTGGATAGAGCTTGTCTCGCCCCGACCAAATCCGTACACCCAGCCGCTTGTGGTGCTGGTAGGGCGCTGGACGGGCAGTATGCCGGAAGGCATAACCATCGGGCTGGATGGCATGAAGCGCGCCACGGTAATGGGTACCGAAATGGCCCGCCTGAACGGTGCTATCTACTCCTTCCGGATGCCGAATTCGGGTATTGGATTTAATATTCCGGCCGAGCGACTGTATCGAATCGATGGTTTGCCTCGGGAAAACTACGTGCCTCCCATACTTATTCAACCAGCGGCCGGCAGTGCTGACCAGAGTGTAGAAGCCGCTGTACTTCGCTTGCGCGACCAGTGAGTAGGTCGTAAGGCTAGAGTCCATTTCTGCTTACTATCGCCTATAGGTTAGGGGGCTTTTTCAAGCACTAAGTACCCTTTACTATCACAAAAAGTCCCCAGATCATATGACCTACATTGCCTTTCTGCGCGGAATCAACGTGAGCGGCCACCGCGTGACTATGGAGGTGCTGCGCCGTCTCTTCACGGAACTGGGTTTCACCAACGTGCGCACCTACATCCAAAGCGGCAACGTGTTCTTCGATACCCCGGAGGACGACCGCGCCCAGCTTACCGCCCGCATTGAGCAGCATTTACAGCAGACCCTAGGCTACGCCGTACCAACGTTTCTGCGCAGCCCCGAGGAACTGGAGCACCTGCTGGCGCTCAATCCCTTTAGCCACCTGACCGTGACGGACGACATGCGTCTGTGCCTGATGTTTCTCACTGAGCCAGCGCCAACCGGGCTAATCCTACCGCTTCGCTCGCCCAAAGCGGATATGGAAATTGTGCACCTCACTAATCGGGAGGCCTTCGTTATCTGGTATATCATCGACGGCCGCGCACCGGCTTCTACGAGCTTTGTAGATAAGATGCTAGGCCGCCGAACCACTACGCGCTTCTTTCCAACGGCAGCTAAAATTCTGGAGGCTGCTAGGAAAGGATGAGGTAAAAGGCGCCACGCTATTTTACCAGCGTAATACTTTGCTGCTTTCTATTGGGAAGCCAAAGCACTTGCCAAAAAAGCCCCCAGCGTTGATTGGCCGCCGCACGTATAGTAGCTTCCTGTTTCCAAAGCTCCCTCCTGCCCTGTATGCTTTCTGAACCCACCTACCTGGCGGCCCGCGTGGTGGCCCCAATGATTGAAGCGCATTTTGCCCGGCATCGGGCGGCCGCCAGCGCCCAGCAGGCCGTTCATCTGGGGCCGCCGCCGTTGGCGCATCTGGTGGAAGTGATGATCGACGTAGCGTTTTGGGCCAGTCTGAGGCGGGAGGAAGGGCACCCGCCCAAGATTTCGCTGGCCCTATTGGAGCCCGGGCAGGCAACTCAGGCCGTGGAGTTTACCAAGCGGCGGCTTATTCCTTATAACCTACTCAAGCTGGCGCCCGCCGTGGAGCAGCCCGGCATCCATTTGGGCGTGTGGCACGACGCGGAGGGCCTTTATGTGTGGGGCACTGCTACGGGCACGCCGCCGCTGAGTTTGGTGTTGGAAGTAGTGGAGCCTGGCCTGCTGGTAGCCAAACACCGCCGCGCTGATGGCTTCGGCAAGTTTGTGAACGTGGCCATCCTGCGCGGCGAGCAGCTCCAGTTGGTCGATAGCGAAAACACGGCCGTCGACGACTGTCCGGCGCTGCAGAAGTTTCTGCCGGACCCGGGGCTGCCCGATGCTGCCGGCGAGCTGGATAACGTGCTGGTAGAGCTGGCCGCCGTGATGCGCGCCCACGGCCGGGGCGGACTGGTGCTGGTGGTGCCCACTGAGTCGAGCAAGTGGCAGGAGTCGATTGTGCACCCCATGACCTACCCCGTGCTGCCCGTGTACACGGGTATTGCCGAAATTCGGCAGCAGGAGCAAGCCAAGTGGGAGTGGCGCGAAGAGATTCAGCGGGCTATTAGCATCGTGGGGGGCTTTACAGCCGTGGATGGGGCCACCATCATTACCCGCGACTATCATCTGCTGGCCTTTGGGGCGAAGGTAGCCCGCGCCAAATCCAGCATGCCCGTCGATAAAATGGTGCTGACCGAGCCTGTAGTAGAAAGCGAGGCCAAATACATGCACCCGGCCCAGAACGGCGGCACCCGTCACCTCGCCGCCGCGCAATTTGTGTACGATCAGCGCGATGCCGTGGCGCTCGTAGCGTCGCAGGATGGCTTCTTCACTGTGTTTGCCTGGTCAACTTCCCTGGAGATGGTGCACGCCCACCGCATCGATGTGCTGCTGCTGTAGGGGGGTGATTCCAAAGAGCATTATTGCGATTTTATATTGGTGTCATGCCGAGCGGAGCATCTCGCGTGCTGATGAGAGGTTAGTAATCTCACTACCGCGAGCGAGATGCTCCGCTCGGCATGACCATACCACTGCCTTTGCCAATCTCCCAATAAGCTTTTAACCTACTTATAGGCAACCTATGTTCGTTTTTGCGTATGGCTATGTAGCTGTTGTGCTTATAGTTACAGCTAGTGGTTAAATCGGCTTTTATACACCCAAAACAATACCTACATGACCAGACGCCCACTCATAGTTACTTCTATTCTATTGGCTGGCTTCGCTACCGCCTGCAACCAATCTGGCCAGGAGCAGCGCGCGCAGGCGCAGGATAACGAATCTGCGGTGTCAATCTCAGACCAAATCAACCGCCTGCCGCTCGAAACCCGCGAGGCCAACGTACCCGACCAGCGCCCTACTTTCGCCGGACAAACTCGGGCTAAGGCTATCAAATCGACTGTGGCCTTCGAGGTGACGGTGTTGGCCAAAGGACTCAAAAACCCCTGGGCCGTAGAACCGCTGCCCAACGGCGATCTGCTCATAACCGAGAAACCCGGCATGTTGCGCATTGTGTCGGCCACGGGGAAGGTGGGGGAGCCTATTAAAGGGTTGCCCGAGATATACGTAAGTGGGCAGGGCGGTCTGCTCGACGTAGCGCTAAGCCCAACATTCAGCACTGACCAAACGATTTACTGGTCATTTTCCGAACCTCGGGGAGCTAAAGGCAACGCCACCAGCGTAGCTAAAGGCGTGCTTTCTGCCGACCGTCGGAGCCTAAGCCAGGTGCGGGTAATATTCCGGGCGCTGCCGGCTTACGACGGTGATATGCACTACGGCTCCCGCCTGGCGTTTGGGCCGGATGGTATGCTGTACGTGAGCCTCGGGGAGCGCTCAGACAAGGAAATTCGGCCGCAGGCTCAGCAGATGAATAGCCACATGGGCAAAATCCTGCGCATCACCCCCGACGGCAAACCGGCCCCGGACAATCCATTTGCCAAGCAGGCCGGTGCTTTGCCCGAAATCTGGACGGTGGGACAGCGCAATGTGCAGGCTACTGCATTTGATGCGCAGGGGCAGCTTTGGTCCGTGGATATGGGGCCGCAGGGCGGCGACGAACTGAACCGGATTGAAGGCGGCAAAAACTACGGCTGGCCCCTGGTGACGTTTGGCGAAGAGTACTCGGGCGAGCCCGTACCTAACTCCGTCACCACCAAGCAAGGCTTCGTGGACCCCGTTTATTACTGGGATCCGGTGATTGCACCGTCAGGAGCCCAATTCTATACCGGCGACGCTTTTCCGGCGTGGCGCGGTAATCTGTTTGTGGGGGCGCTCAAAGACCGGGAATTGGTGCGCCTGCAAATTGAGAATGGCCGCGTGACGGGCGAGGAGCGCTTGCTATCTGACCGCAAGCAACGCGTGCGTGACGTAAAGCAAGGATCGGACGGCGTGCTGTACGTAGTAACAGATGAAGCCGACGGCGAATTGTGGAAAATTGCCCCCCAAGCCGGGTCATAAAAAGCGGAACAAGATCTGGGGGGCAAATTGCTTCTCAAAACCACATTTTACGGCAAATATTCACTCTCTGCTTCTCAAGTTTATAACACCAGAAGAGGCTGACGCTCCCCGAGCGCCAGCCTCTTTTTCATGATGTCAACTTCTTATTTTTTCAAGCTCAACACGTCCTTCAACTCCCTCACCTGAAAGGCGTTGTCAAGACCAATAAACCCGTTCATCATGGCCGTATGACTAGAGCCGGCCAATATCATCACCTTGTCGTCTGGGGCTTCGGTGAGCTTCTGCACCAGCGAATACATGTACAAGTTGCGGCGGTACCACTCCGATACCAGGAAAGGACCTACGAAGGCGTCGGCGGTGCCGGCGCGGTTCAGCAGCGTTATGTAAAGGCCATTATCGAAGGCGCGGCTTTCGGGCTTGTTGTGGTCGAGCAGAAGCTGGGCAAGCGTGTAGGTTTCCAGCTTTTTATTGGTATTGGCCTGATAGGTGGCCATCATCGATTCGATGTCTTTCAGCAGCTTTTCCTGGTGGGCGGCGTTCATCGCTTTCATCACGCTGTCGTAGGGAAAATCGGTCTTTTTGTAATCAATCGCGTGGATTTTGGCCAGCTTCAGCTTTTTTCCCGCCCGAAAGGCCAGCTGAAAAATCTCATTCTTCAGATAGAAATCTCGCTGCGACGGCTTCGTGTATTTGGCGGTCACGTACGCCTCATATTTGCCCCCCAGATACTGCGCATACAGCGCGTCCAGGTCACTTTGCTCGTCCCAGGGCCACTCCACAAATATTTTATCCGGCTGATACAGCCTGATCTTATCGGTCATCGTTTCCAGCTCGGCCTGCACCTTCGGGGCCATTACATCAAAGGTTTTCACCTTCACAACGTCGGCCCCTGGATTATTGAAGTGAAAGGTGCCAATGAGCAGCACTTCCGTCGGCTTGGTTTGCGCAAAGCTTGCGCTGGTAATAAGATAGGCCACCAGGAGAAGAAGTTTTTTCATGGAATGACTAGAAATAGGGAAGGAATAACGAAAAAGAAGTGGCTAAATGCCAGATTATCAGCTCTCCGATACAGGCATAACTCTGGGCGTCTGCACTTGCAAAAAGCAGAAGTGCGCTTCAATTAGATAGGGTAGCTACTAGTAAGATGCGCTGGGGCATCAAAAGGAAGCCCGGCCGCAAATTTATTTCTGCGCCGGTTTTGCCCCCCAACGCTTCTCCCGCCACGTCTGTTGCTGCTCTGCGTCCAGAAACGTCCAGGCCACGATGCGGCTACTCTTCTGGCCCTGCGCCATGTTGATAGTGCGCACCTCAGCGGCCCCCGCCTTTTCCAGCGACTTATACAGGCCCGGCAGGGTTTCTTTCTTAGATACCAGCGTCGTAAACCAGAAGATGTTGCTCTTACTTAGGGTGCTTTCCTGAGCCATGTGCCACAAAAACGTGGCCTCACCGCCGGGATACCACAGTTCCGAAGCTTGGCCGCCGAAATTCTGGGTAGGCGGGGTCTGGGGGGCTTTTTGGGTGCCTAGGTTGTGCTCCTTGCGCCGGCTGCTGGCCTCAGCCTCCTCTTGCGAGCCATGAAAGGGCGGGTTGCACATGGTCAGGTCGAAGAACTCCTTGGGCTCAACGATATCGTTGAAAATATGGGTGGAGGAAATTTGGCGGCGTATGTCCACGTTGCCAGCCAGCGTGCTATTGCTGGCCACAATCTGCTTGGCCATGCGCAGGGCTACCACATCTACATCGGTGCCCACGAAGCGCCAGCCATATTCCTTATGCCCGATGATAGGGTAAATGCAATTGGCCCCCACGCCCACATCAAGCACCCGAATGCTTTTGCCCCGCGGAACTACATCACCATTGACGGAGGCGAGCAAATCGGCCAGGTAGTGAATGTAGTCGGCGCGGCCAGGAATGGGCGGGCACAGATAGCCGGCCGGGATATCCCAGTTTTGAATACCATAGAATTGCTTGAGCAACGCCCGATTCAGCGCTTTTACAGCTTCGGGGTTGGCGAAATCAATGCTGGCGTCATCGTACTTGTTCACCGCCACAAACGGCGCCAGCTCCGGGGAAGTGTTGATCAGTTGGGGAAAGTCGTAGCGGCCCCGGTGGCGGTTGCGGGGGTGCAAAGGGTCTTTCTCGGGGGTATCCTGGGGCGGTTGGGTTATCATTAGGGTAGAGGGGTAAATGAAGGCGAATCAAGACTGCTCTAACATTAACTAATAAAGAAAAGGTGGTCATGCAGAGCGCAGCGAAGCATCGGTCGTAAGATTACTCTAAATACGTGAGCGAGATGCTTCGCTGCGCTCTGCAGGACCGACTGCTTAAGCTACTATATGTACGTGTATGACAGGCAATCAAAGTCAGTACAGTGCTACTCAGGTGCTAGCAAAAACAAAAGCGGCCGCAGCTCCGAGGAGTTGCGGCCGCTTTCTTGCCGGAGGTTAGTACGCTGGCGTAGATCGTTTTATCAAAAGCTAAGCCTCGGCCAATTTAACAGAAACGGCGGTTGGTCCTTTCTGGCCCATGGCCACTTCAAAGGTCACCTTATCGTTTTCTTTGATCTGGTTGATCAACCCGTTGGCGTGCACAAAAATGCTTTCCTGGGTCTGCTGATCCTTGATAAAGCCGTAGCCTTTCGAGTCATTAAAGAAAGACACAACACCCTTCCGAATAACGTCAGGCTGCTCCATGTCTTCCTGCTTCATGGTCGTAATCTGGATATCCTCCTGATTAATAACCTTTTTCTTTTTTGGATCCGGAGGAGAATCAACGATGTTGCCGTTTTCGTCAACGTAAGCCAGCATATCCTCTAGGCTCTGACCCTTCTGCGCATTTGCTTGGCGCTCTTCTTTCTTCTCAGCCTTATCGGTACGCTTCTTTAATCGTTTTTTCTCATTCTCTTTTTTACCAAACGTTGCTTGTGATCTAGCCATTTTTATTTTTTGATTTTAAGTAATACACACTGTAATTCCAGCCAAAGCCGGGGGCTCAAAGAAGGCCATCATCTTACTACAGACGGCGAAAAACTAAAGTTCAGCACAAGGCATAAACGTCTTAGTACAAAGCTGAACCGCGGGGAGCGCCTACCCGATGAAAGCAGAAAAAGGGCAGGGAATCATCAAAGTTACAGCAATTCAACTTCTTCCTGTTGCTGAGGCAGGTAAAAGCTGTCAAGTTCTATTACGTCGCCGGGGGGCAAATCGTGCAAATAGATAGCGCCGATCCGCACCCGGAATAGGCGTAGCGTCGGAAAACCGACGGCTGCGGTCATTTTGCGCACCTGCCGGTTTTTGCCTTCTGTGAGCGTAATGGATACCCAACTGGTGGGGCCGTGGCGGTCGTCGCGGATTTTGCGGGTGCGGGGGGCAAATCCTGGTGCTGTTTCTAATTTAAATGCAGTGCAGGGCGTGGTCTGGTATTTTACGTCGCGAATACCAATTTCGACGCCTTGCTGTAATTGCACAATGGCGTCGTCCGTAATTATTCCATCGACCTGGGCGTAATATTCTTTCTCTACTTTTTTGCTGCGCACCAATTCGCTCATTTTTCCGTCAGTGGTGAGCAATAATAGTCCTTCGCTTTCTTCATCCAGGCGCCCAATGGCCATCGTTCCTTCCGGAAAATCGTGTAAGTCGCCGAGCAACTTCTTCTTTTTTAATTCACAGACGAACTGACTTAAATAACCGTACGGCTTGTGAATTATAAAGTGTTGATGCGACATGTACGAGACGAATTAAATTAACTAAATGCGTAAGCGATGGGTAATGGAATTGTTTCGGAAGAAATAAGATCAAGATGTAAATATGTGTTATCTTATTACTAATCAATAATTAAACAGATAATAAACACATTGGCTCCTCCCGTGGCGTGCGCGCTAACCGTTCAGTGGAACAGCCACAACCAGCGCCGCTTCTACCAACCTGGCCCAACCTCGGCTCAACAGTCACCGTACAGCGGCCGATGGCAATGTATTAGCTAATGCCTATTTTTCATTTTCTGTTCCCCGACCATGAAATCCGCTCTGTTTCTCCTTTCCTGCGCCTCCGCCTTATCGTTGGCTGCCTGCAATACCGACAAAAAAGCCGCCGTGGATGCGGCCACCACACCCTCGGCCGATACGGCCGTGGTAGCCGATAACGACGTGGTGATGCTTTACCGCGAGCAAGGTAACCGCGTAGCCAACCGCGTGACCACTGATCTGGGTATTACCGACACCGCCCAAGTTCGCGAGGTGCGCCGCGTGTACGACACCCGCGCCACCCGCCTGGGCGAAGTAGACACCCGCTATGCCTCTGATACTACCGGCCGCACCACAGCCCTGCGCGAAATTGACCGCGACACCGACATCAAAATTAAGGACATTGTGAAGGACGATGACCGATACATGACCTACGAGGAAAAGCGCGCCACCTACTACACCGGCGAAGAATACGCCGCCGAAGAGGAAGCGGATAAGTCGGCTTCTACCACCGGCGCAAGGCCCGCTCCGGCGCCTGCCCGTCGCCAGGGCCCGGCCATCGTGAAGTCTGAAAGAAAGAAGAACGGTGAATCGAAAACTGTGTACGCCGACGGCCGCACGGTAAAAGTGGACAAAGATGGCGACCGCAAAATTGAATACCCCAACGGCACCAAAGTAAAGCGCGACGCCGATGATGGCGAGCGCAAAGTGAAAGACTAGCCTCCCCCCCGGCCCCTCTCCTAAGGAAGAGGGGAGCCACACGCTCAGCCTACGCGGCTACGTCGGCTTGCGCCTCCGCAACCGCTACCATATAATTAGGTCTTAATGCAAAAGCCCACGACTCAAGTCGTGGGCTTTTGCATTAACGCCTTTATCTACCACTAAAACGCGGTAGCAGTGCTAGAGACGATAGTCGACAGGGCGGCGCAGGTTGAGCGTGTGGCTCCCCTCTTCCTTAGGAGAGGGGCCGGGGGGGAGGCCCTTACTGCACTACCCCAAACGCCTGCAGCTCCTTGGTAATACGCTCGTTCCAGCGGGCCTGAGCGGCGTCGTTCGTGCCATTGCCGGTTTCGCCGTCGTACTGTTCCTGCATGCGGTTCATTTCCTGATACGACAGTAGGTACTGATACTGCAAGTGGCCGGCGTAGTAATCGACGGACAGCGTGTCCTGCCGAATCCGTTGTTTAAAGCGTTCCACCACCAGCTTTACCACATCGAAGTGTCGCTGCTCGTGGTTGAGGGTATAGGGCGTACGGGCGTGGTCGGCTACCCAGGAGGAGCTACGCACCACGAATGTTTTCATGGCGATGTGGAGCTGCATTTTGCCCCCCACAACCTTCGTGGCACCTTGGTAGGCGAAGTTGGGAAATATCACCGCTGCGGTATTACCACCAGATTGGCGGGTGCCCTTAAAATCAGCAAAATCGAGGGGGCGCTTGGGGTCGTAGAACAGCGTGTCCGCCTCCTGATTATCTGTATAGTCGGTGAAGAAAACCTGCACGCCGGTAGCCAGCTTGGCATTGTGGGGGGCATTTTGCTTTACCCACGTGTGCAGATACCGCATAGCTTCAGTCAGCGCTTGGCGCAGGGTGGGCTCCACAACGCCAAGCTGGCCGGCAGGGCGACCGTAGCGGGCGGCGCCCTGATACTCGGTAAGTGCTATCGTTTGGCCGTCGCGCTGCCAGTCGAAGGCCATTTTTATCGTAATGCGGCCGTCAACGCGGCTGGGTGCTTTTGGGTCGGATGTCTCCGTGACTTTGCACTCGCGCAAACGGATGGTGATGGGGCGTAGCTGCTTATTGGCAGGAAGTGTTTGCTGAATAAACTTCTGAATAACGCTGCCTCCGCCACCCTGCAAATCAACCGCTTGCGGCTTTGGTGCAGGCGCCGTAGTGGTAGCGGTAGCTGGCGGAATCAACGAGGCCACGGCGCGGCGGTCGGGGCGCTCATCTATCACCTGAGCCACGTAGAACTCCTGGGGGGCAAATGTTTGAGTAGGAGCCAACAATCGAATAGGAGGTACCGGCCCCACCGACTGCGCCGCCAGCAAGAGCACTCCCGAAAGTATGGCTACTACCCAACTCATTGCCGGGCGCAAAAATGTCAGCAGCATGGAGGGATAAATGGGTGAAGCCAGAAGCCAGTAATTAAGGCTTCTACATTAGAGACTTGACAAAACGTTCCCACCCGTCAACCTACAAAAAGCCCCCCAGCTTTCTGCCACCTGAACAATAACCCTTCGTAGCAAGCAGCGTTGTTAGTTTTTTATCCTAACCAACCATATGCTATGGAAACTAAACCCACGACATTGCCACCCCAGAAGCAGGAGCAGCAGCCTGGCCTGGAGCAGGAAATGACGCCCCAGCCCGAGTACATTCGGTCCAACTATAAAGGCAGCGAAAAGCTGCAAGGCAAAGTAGCCCTCATCACGGGCGGCGACTCCGGTATTGGCCGCTCCGTGGCGGTGCACTTCGCCCGCGAGGGCGCCGACGTAGCTATTACCTATTTGCCTGACGAAGAAGAAGATGCTTACAAGACACGCCAGTTGGTAGAAGAAGCCGGCCAGCGCTGCCTCACCCTGCCCGGCGACCTACGCGACCGGCAGTACTGCGAGCAAATTGTGCAGCGCACCGTCGATGAGCTGGGTGGCCTGAATATCTTGGTAAACAATGCGGCTGAGCAGTTTCCCAGCCAGGACATGAAGGAAGTATCGGATGAGCAGTGGGAAGACACCTTCCAGGTCAATTTCTTCTCCTTCGTGCGCGTAACACGAGCCGCACTCAAGCACCTTAAAGAAGGCGATTCAATCATCTGCACGTCATCAATCAACGCCTACCGTGGCAATCAGCAGCTTATTGATTATTCGTCCACGAAGGGCGCTATTACGGTCTTTGTCAGGTCATTGGCTCAGCAATTGGCGGACAAGAAAATCCGGGTAAACTCCGTGGCACCCGGCCCCATCTGGACGCCGCTTATTCCAGCCAGCTTCCCTCCGGAGAAAGTAGCCTCCTTTGGCAAAGACACCACCATGAAGCGCCCCGGACAACCCTCCGAAGTAGGCCCCGCTTACGTGTTCCTAGCCTCCGACGACTCCACGTATTTCACCGGCCAAACCTTACACCCCAACGGCGGCGAAACGGTGAATACCTAAGCTGATCAAGCTATAACAGGCCGTCAGTTACAGCGAAAGGCGGTCATGCAGAGCGGGAGCGAAGCATCTCGCGGGCTGATGTATGATTACTAATCTTACTACCGCTGGCGAGATGCTTCGCTCCCACTCTGCATGAGCGTTCAAGTTAAATTCGACAATAAGAAGAAGCCCCCCAGAAAATTTCTGGGGGGCTTTTTCGTGAAGAAATCGTGAAGAAATATAGCTTGGCTAGCAACTCCTGACTACCTAGCTTGAGCGACAAATTTCCGTACCTTAGAAGACGCACTTTACCGCCTCATTCTCTCGTATGGAAACCCTTGATACTCCGATTGCTGCCGCCTCTGCACCTTTCGATCCCGCGCTGCTGCCGGAGCTGTTTGGGCGGCTCAAAACCCGTAGCGAAATCCTGCGTCGGGAGGGAGCCAGTGAGCGGATTGCGCGTCTGCGTAAGCTGAGTCAGTGGATAGATACTAACCGCACGCGCATTCAGCAGGCCATGTACGCCGACTTCCGCAAGCCCGCGCAGGAAGTGGATATGTCGGAAATCTACGTCTCTCAGGTGGAGTTGAAGCACACCATACAGCACGTAGCCCAGTGGATGCGTTCCCGCCGCGTGGGCACGCCGCTGGCCATGATGGGCACGAAAGGGTGGGTGCAACCCGAGCCCAAAGGCGTGGTGCTTATCATTGCCCCCTGGAATTATCCCTTCTACCTCGCCGTCGACCCATTGACTTCGGCTTTGGCTGCCGGCAACTGCTGTATTCTGAAACCTTCCGAAATCACCCCCGCTACCAGCGCCCTCATCCGTCAGATGGTAGAGGAAGTGTTCGACCCCAGCGAAGTAGTAGTGTGCGAGGGCGACAAAGACGTATCAACGGCCCTACTAAAGCTGCCTTTCGATCATATTTTCTTCACAGGCAGCCCGCAAGTAGGCAAAATAGTCATGCGGGCCGCCGCTGAGCACCTTACCTCCGTGACCTTAGAGCTGGGGGGCAAATCGCCGGTGCTGGTAGACGAAACCGCCCACCTGCGCGACGCCGCCGAGAAAATCGTGTGGGGCAAATTCCTCAACGCCGGCCAAACCTGCGTGGCTCCCGACTACCTGCTGGTGCACGAGAAAGTGCGCGACAAGCTAATTGACGAAATCAGGGCCGCTACCCGCCGCCTCCACGACCCCACCGGCGAAGGCGTGCAGCAGTCCAATACCTTCGCCCGCATTGTCAATAAGCATCATTTCCAGCGCGTTAGTAAGCTGTTAGAAGAAGGCCAGCGTCTGGGGGGCGTTTTGGAGATGGGCGGTATTGTCGATTCGTCGGAGAACTTCATTGAGCCTACGCTGCTGGCCGAAGTGCCACCGGAGGCTGGTCTGTGGAAAGAGGAAATTTTCGGTCCTGTACTTCCCCTGCGTACCTACAGCACCCTCATGGAAGCTGTGGATTTTATCAACCACCGGCCCCGCCCGCTGGCTCTCTACCTCTTCAGCCGCAGCGCCGAAAACCGCCGCTACGTGCTCAAGCGCGCTCCCGCCGGCGGCGTCGCCCTCAACGATACCATTATTCACCTCATGCACCCTGAACTGCCATTCGGTGGCCTCGGCAACAGCGGCATGGGTCGCGCCCACGGCCGCTATGGCTTCGACTCGTTCTCCAATCTCAAAGCAGTATTGAGGCAGCGTATCGGCCAAACCTCGATTAAGTTGCTGTACCCGCCCTACACGCCTAAGGTGAAGCAGATGATAGAGATGGTGATGAAGTGGTTTTAGCTACTTATTCTATATAGAGACGCACGAGTTTATTCTAGGCATTGAATACAAATCACCTGTCATCCTTCGTGCCGAACACCAGATCAAGGATGACAGGAACATTAAGCATTAGCAGGCGTCGGTCTGAGAAGCTAAGGATGACAGTAGAACTAGTGCGTCTTTATAGTTTATAAACAGACATTAATTCGTGACGTCAGATAGGTTTTCGCTTCTCAAACTACGCGGCATGCCGAGTATATCGAAAAAAATACCGATATTTTCAGACCCGCGATCAGCGCGATCAATACTCTGCTTCTGAATTGATTATGAATCCCACTCCCGCCCATCGTGCCCTTCTCAATGCTCTCGCTGATACATTTATTCCCAGCATTGAAGGCAAAACTGAGAAGGCAGAGTTCTGGGCCCAGCGTGGCTCCCAGGGCATAGACGTCGACAAAGCTTTTGCCGCTATTTCGGCTCAACCGGAAGGGGCTCAGCAGGAGTTTAAGCAACTACTGAAGCTGCTGGAAAACCCAGCTTTAGGACTGACTTGGTTTGGGCCACTCAAACCCTTTGTGCGTCTGGATGCGGCCCAGCGCCAGCAGATGCTCCAAAGCTGGGCGGGAAGTAATGTACCACAGCTGCGCAAAGGCTTTCACGCGCTTCGCAAGCTGCTTACATTTCTTTTTTACGGCTCGTCATCGGCGGAAAAAAGCAATGCTACCTGGGCGGCACTGGGCTACCCCGGCCCACTTCCCGATGCAGTAGTTGACTCTTCAAAACCTCTCAAAACCCTGCGCCCCACCACCGACGTCACCTACGACTGCGACGTGCTGGTGATAGGCAGCGGAGCTGGCGGCGGGGTAGTCGCGGCTGAGTTGGCTGTGGCTGGCCACGACGTTTTGATGCTCGAAAAAGGCCCTTACTGCCACGGCTGCGATTTCACCCAGCGCGAAGTAGACATGATGGGCCAACTCTATGACGCCCGCGGCGCGCTCTGCACCCAAGATGGCGGCGTGGCTTTATTGGCTGGTAGCTGCTTGGGCGGCGGCACTACCGTCAACTGGGCCGGCTCATTTCGCACTCCCGATTATGTGCTGGAAGAGTGGGCTAAAGAGCACCAAGTGCCACACTTCACATCCGCCGAATTCAAGAGCAGCCTCGATGCCGTTAGTCGCGCCCTGAGTGTAAACACTGACTACACTCGGCACAATGGTCAGAACCAAGCTTTACTGGAAGGCTCGGCTAAGCTAGGGCAGAGCACCAAGCTGATTCCAAGGAACGAAAAAGGCCTCACCGATTCTGAGGAACACTTTCGAGGCCTTGGCTACACGACCCTCGGCGACCGGTACGGCATCAAGCAAGGCACTTTAAACACCTACTTGCCCCAGGCTTTCGCCCACGGCGCCCGCCTACTGGCCGATACCCGCGTGGAGCGCGTGACGGTGCAGGCCGGCCAAGCTACTGGTGCCGAAGCCGTGCACACCACTTCCGACGGCAAGCAAGTACGCGTAACGGTGCGGGCGCGGCGCGTGGTGGTATCCGGAGGCGCCATCCAGACGCCGGCGCTGCTCCTGCGCAGCGGTTTGCGGCACCCACACCTTGGCCAGCACCTGCACTTGCACCCCACGGTGGCTGTTTCAGGGCTGTATCCGCAACTGATAAATCCGTGGCACGGGCCGAGCATGTCGGTAGTAAATGACTGCTTTACGCGCCTCGATGGCACCAACTTCGGGGTGAAGCTAGAAACGCCCCCCGCCCACGCTGGCCTGATGGCCATGGTGCTGCCCTGGCAATCGGGCGAGCAGCATAAGCAGTTGATGCTGAATGCCGCCCATCTCGGCAACTTCATTGTACTGACCCGCGACCGGGATGGTGGCCGTGTAACAATTGATCAGCACGGGGCTCCACTGGTCGACTATGTACTCAGCGCTTTCGACCGCAACACGATGCTGCGAGGCGTGCGTGCCGCCGCCGAAATTCATGTGGCGGCTGGGGCGCATACGGTGTATTTGCCTCACGGTACCCTGCCCACGCTCCACGCTCAAAACGGTGTGATACAAAACCCGGAAGTGTTGGAGAAGCTGCCGCACTTAGGCTGGAAACCGAACCAGTTCAGCTTATACAGCGCCCACCAGATGAGCACTTGCCGCATGGGCGGCGTGCGCGCAACGCACCCATTGGCGCCCAGCGGCGAAACTTACGAGGTTAGCAACCTGTACGTGGCCGATGGCTCGGCCTTTCCCGCCTGTAGCGGCGTCAATCCCATGCTGACTATTATGGCGCTGGCCCACTATACTGCTCAGGAAATAAAGGCTGGATTGGTAGCCAACGGCGAAAAAACGAGGCCACAGCTGGCCGTTAGTGAGTAGGTTTTGGTAAGCAGAGCCAGGACATTTATATGTGGCAGGAGGGAGGAGATGGCCATTTGCCGAGTTTTCGCGTATGCAGGGCACACTCCTACATTTTGTCCCATGCGTTCCGCCCCCTTCTTCCTTGCTCTGGCCTTGCTGATGGCCACTACGTTTAGCTGTGCCCGTCGCAAAAAGGCGAACATTCCTAATGCCCCCACAACGACCACCGCTGCCCCGGCACCTGCTCCGGCTGCGCCCGTAGAGCGTCGTGCCGCCCGCGACCTGACCGACGTGATGACCGACGAGCTAAAACTGCTACCCGATCAGCAAGTGAAGGTGCGCGCTATTCTGACCTCTACTGTGGAGCAGGTGAATGAAGCTCAGAAAAAGCACGGCGCCGACCGTACGGCTTTAATGACTGACTTGAAGGCCATTAATGCTCGCTCAGAAGGCCAGCTCAAACAGGTTCTCACCCCTACCCAATACCAGCAGTATCAAACCAAAAAGCGGGCTATGCAAGCCGAAATGCAATCCCGTAAGTCGGGTGGTGGACGCTAGAAAGATTTTGGGCTGTTAAGGTCTAAAGCAATACAAATGCAATACAGATAGTTGGTCATGCAGAGCGGAGCGAAGCATCTCGCGTGTTTAGTTGTTTAGCTTGGCAATGTCAGCACGCGAGATGCTTCGCTCCGCTCTGCATGACCGTTTTGATAAGTGTTCAAGAAAAAGCCCCCCAGCGTAATGTTGGGGGGCTTTTTCTTGAATGATAGTTTCGCGCACCATTAGTCTTATACAGCTAAGGCGCTGACAGCTAATATTTTGAAAATATATTGATTTCAGCAATTATACTTCCATCTCTCGAGGCAACCGTTGGTCTATTCTAAGCATCTTTTGAGTTGCTGGATACATCTATAGAAAAGTAAAGCCGCTGGTTATCAGAGCTTATCTATAAATTAATACAACACATTCTTTGAATTCTAAAGAAAAGTATTCTACTTTGTATTGCCCACTACTAGGTTAGGCACTTAACCCGGTTTTTGCTCTTCCTGTTATGATTGAGTTGCGCGATATCCGTAAAAGCTACGAAGTAGGTCCCAACCGACTAACCGTCCTCAAAGGCATCGACCTACACATACGGGAAGGGGAGTTGGTAAGCATTATGGGCTCGTCGGGGTCGGGGAAGAGCACCTTGCTCAACATCCTCGGTATTCTCGACGACTACGACAGCGGCGAGTACCGGCTGGCAGGTAACCGCATCGACCGCAACCTCTCGCAGACGCGGGCCGCGCAGTATCGCAATCAGTTTTTGGGCTTTGTATTTCAGTCGTTTAACCTGCTGAGCTTCAAAAACGCCATGGAAAATGTGGCGCTGCCGCTTTACTATCAGAAAATAGGGCGCAAGGAGCGCAACCGTATGGCCTTGGAATACCTCGACCGCGTGGGCCTGCTCGATCGCGCCGACCACTTGCCCAGCGAACTGTCTGGGGGACAAAAACAGCGTGTAGCTATTGCCCGCGCCCTTATTAGTCAGCCCAAGCTCATCCTGGCCGACGAACCCACGGGCGCCCTCGACACCCACACTACCCAGGAGGTGATGGACATTTTCAAGCAGGTAAATCGGGAAGGCATGACCGTCATCATTGTGACCCACGAAAACGACATTGCCGCCCAAACAAGTCGCGTGATTCGGGTGCGCGACGGCCTGGTGATAGACGATGAACAAAGCACTGATGAGGAGATGCTGGCTTCCCAGCGCTTCATCAGCTAGATCACAAAGCATCGGCTTCGCTAAGCTGAATATCTGCTCACTTCTTCCCTCTAAACACGAACGACCTAACCTTTCTGAGCTATGAAAAAGAACTTACTGATTTGGGTACTGCTACTGCTGGTAGGCACCGCCCAGGCCCAGGTTACGACCAACGTGGCGAAAAATGTATCCGGGAATGTAGACAAGCAGGCGTTGTCCAAGCAGATAACTCAGCTAATGCGCAACCCAAAGAAGCCGCATCAGGACTTGCAGTTTGCGCTCAGTGGCTGCCACGCCCAGCAGATCATTCGCGATAACAAAGCCGATGTGGAGATGTCGCAGCCGGTGTCGGTGAGCTATAGCAAGGGTGATTCGGGCTGGGGCGTGAAGCTCAAGGACGGCGTGTTTGAAATGAAGCTGGACTTTGAATGGGCTGACGTAACCGGCTTAAGCTATGAGGCAGAAACCGATGACGACAACCAGAAATATTACGAGCTGAAAATAAAACGCCAGAAAAAGGGCGGCGACAGTATCACCTTCGACTTACCCTTATACACTACCAACGAGACAGTGGTAAAGAACGTGATGCAGCGCCTGGAAAAAGTGCGCCAAAGCTGTAAATAAGCCAGAAAAAGCCCCCCGGCATGCAGCCTGTCGTCTCGTCAAGAGCACAGATAAGTTAACTCCTTACTACCTCATAAATCAGCACCAAAAGCCGTGTTTGACGTTGATAAGTGGCAGGAAATTCTGGGCACGATGCGCCGCAACAAGCTGCGCACCTTCCTGACTGCGTTTGGGGTATTTTGGGGGATTTTTATGCTGGTGCTATTGCTGGGCGCAGGCAAGGGAATGGAGAACGGTATCTTCAAAGAGTTCGGTGCCGGCGCTCGCAATAGCTTGTATATCAGTGGCGGTAAAACGTCTATTCCTTACAATGGCCTCAAGCCTGGCCGCGAAATCAAGCTCACCAACGTTGACCAGGAAGCTATTCGCCGTCAGGTAGATGGCGTGGAATTGCTGGCTACCCGCAACCGGCTTTTTGGCGAGTACACCATCATGCGGGGCACCAAAAACGGCTCGTATCAAGTGTTTGGAGCCAGCGCCGACTTCTTCGACTTGAACGGCGAGGTGCTGCATTCAGGCCGCTTGCTGAATCCGATGGACGTGATTGAGCGGCGCAAAGTGATGATTCTGGGGGAGAAGGTGCGCAAGGTGTTGTTTGGTGATGAGCCGGCCCTAGGCGAATACGTGCAGGTGAAGGGCGTTTTCTTCAAAATAGTGGGCACCTTCACCAACACCCAAAACCAAGGCCGTAGCGAGGAACGGGCGTACACGCCATTCAGTACCTTCCAGACAACGTTCAATCAGTACAATCAAGTGCAGCTTTTTGGTCTAACCTCGCAGCCAGGTATTCCAGTAAAGCAGGTAGAAGACCAAGTACGTGTGCTACTAGCCACTCGCCACAAGTTTGACCCTGCCGATAAGGAGGCGCTCGACTTAGAAAACAACGAGGAGGAAGTACAACGTTTTCAAGGCTTATTCACTGGTATTAAGCTGTTTGTATCCATTATTGGCGTGCTTACGCTAGTGGCGGGCGTGGTAGGCGTGAGCAATATCATGCTCATCATTGTACAGGAGCGCACCCGCGAAATAGGGGTGCGAAAGGCCTTGGGTGCTACCCCTTGGAGCATTATCAGCATGATTCTGCAAGAGTCGGTAGTCATTACAGGCTTGTCAGGCTACCTGGGGCTGCTGGCCGGCGTGGCTGTGCTCGATGCGGTACGCTATGCACTGGACCAAGCCGGCGGTACTACGTCCTACTTCGATCGGCCGGAAGTAGATGTGACAGTGGCCGTTAGCGCGATTATCCTGCTGGTAGTTGCCGGAGCCATAGCTGGTTTGGTACCCGCCATGAAAGCGGCCAATGTGAAACCAATTGAAGCTTTAAGAGCCGAATAAAAGCCCCCCGGCGCCTTCTCAACGATTCACGAAACTGGAGCCTAGTATTCCCTCAACACCATGTTCGATCTTGATAAATGGAGCGAAATCTGGAGCACCGTGCGGCGGCACAAGCTGCGCACGGGGCTGACGGCGTTCGGCGTGTTTTGGGGAATATTTATGCTGGTCGTGCTGCTGGGCGCAGGCAAAGGCTTCCGTAATGGGGTAGAGCAGGAATTTAACGTAGCTAAAAACGCCATTTTCGTCTGGACACAGCGCACCAGTGTTCCTTACATGGGTCTGAAGGCGGGACGGTTCATCCAGCTCACCAACGACGACGTGCGGGCCATTGAGCGCCAAGTGCCGGAGGCCGCTTTCATCTTGCCGCGCTGCGAGCTGCATGGCACATTTACAGTGCAGGTGCCGCCCAAAAGCGGGGCGTTTACGGTGAAGGGCGAGTATCCTGGCTACCCCGCCATTCAGGCCTTGAATCTGCAGAAAGGCCGCTTTGTGAATGAGATGGACATTCGGGAGCGGCGTAAGGTGGCCATTATCGGCGACCGGGTGGTGGATGTGCTCTTTATGGGGGCCGACCCTATGGGTAAGTACATCAATATCAAGGGTATTTACTTCCGCGTGGTGGGCGTGTTCAAAGGTACTGGCCGACCCGAAGAGGCCCAGCAGAATGCGCAAACCATCTTTGTGCCGCTGACTACGCTGCAAATTGCTTTCAACCAAGTAAATAAGGTAGACTACTTCGCCTTCATTCCAAAGCCCGGCATTCCGGCCGCCATCGTGGAAACGAAGGTGAAAGAAGTGCTGCGGCGTCAGCACAAAGTAGCCCCCACCGACGACCGCGCTTTCGGCTCGGCTAATGTGGAGGAAGAATACGCCCGTGTGCAGGGCCTGTTTACGGGTATTTCGGGCTTTAGCTGGCTCGTGAGTATTGGGACTATTCTGGCCGGTATTATCGGTGTGAGCAACATCATGCTGATTGTGGTGAAGGAGCGCACCAAGGAAATCGGGATTCGGAAGGCGCTGGGAGCTACTCCCTTTAGCATTGTGAGCCTGATTGTGCAGGAAAGCATTGTGCTGACGGCCGTGGCCGGTATGGTAGGGCTACTGGCCGGCACTGCGCTGATGGCTGGTATCAATAACCTAATTGCGGGTGAGCAGATGAGCTTTTTTGCCAATCCTCAGGTGGATGTCGGCGTCGCCCTCACGGCTATTGGGCTGCTGGTGTCGGCCGGTGCGTTGGCTGGGTTGGTGCCCGCCACTATTGCTGCACGCGTGCAGCCGGTGGTGGCTTTGAAAGATGAGTAACGATTGGCCTCATCCCCTCGCCCCTTCTCCTAGGGGAGAAGGGGCGAGGGGATGAGGCCTCCACCAGAACAACAAACTCAATTACACAACACCCATGAAACGCTTCTTCCTCGCTCTCTTAGTGGTATTGCTGTTGGCTGGTTTCGGCTGGCTAGGCTACTATTTCTACCGCCAAGCCAACGTTGACCCCATTGTGTACAAAACGGAAAAGCCGTTTGTAGCGGATATTGTGAAGAAAACAGTGGCCACGGGCAGCATTGTGCCGCGGCGGGAAGTTTTGATTAAGCCCCAGGTGTCGGGGATTGTGGAGGAGTTGTATGTGGAAGCGGGCCAGCCCGTAAAGGAAGGTCAACTCATTGCCCGCATTCGCACTGTGGCCAACGCTGCTAGCGTCAACGCCGCCCAAACTGGTATTCAGGCCGCGCGCATTGCCCTGGAAACCAGCAAAACCGAGCTGGATCGGCAGCAAAAGCTTTATGACCAAAAAGTAATTGCTCAGCAGGAATACCTACGCTTTCTGAATGATTATCGGGCGAAGAAGCAAGCCTTAGACGCGGCCGAAAGTAACCTCCAGATTGCCCAGCGTGGCGCCTCCCGCAACACTGGCGGCTCTTTGAACCTAGTGCGTTCTACCATCACAGGGCTTCTGCTGGATGTACCGATCAAAGTGGGCGCGTCGGTAGTGGAGCGCAACAACTTCAACGAGGGCACCACCATCGCCTCCGTGGCCGATATGAAAAGCCTCGTATTTGAGGGCAAAATCGACGAGAGCGAAGTGGGCAAAGTGCGCGAGGGCATGGACCTAAATCTGACGATCGGGGCGCTGGAAAACCAGGCGTTTCCGGCCACGCTCGAATATATTGCCCCTAAAGGTGTGCTCGAAGAAGGCGCTATTAAGTTTCAGGTACGCGCCCGCCTCAACCTCAAGCCCGGCCAGTTCCTCAGGGCCAACTACTCGGCCAACGGTGACATCGTGCTAGGTCGCCGCGACGACGTGCTGGCCATTCGCGAAAGCCTGTTGCAGTTTGGCAAAGTGAACAAAGACAGCGTGTTCGTGGAGATAGAAAATGCCCCCCAGCAGTTCCAGAAGCGCATGATCAAAACGGGTTTATCGGATGGTATCAACGTTGAAATCGTGTCGGGGCTGAGTAAGGAGGACAAGGTGAAAGTGCTGGGCCCACCGGTTGAGGACGAGAAGAAAAAGTCATAAGACGCCAGTAGGTATTGTGAATGGTATAGAACGGCGCTACAAGGGTAAAACTCTTACCCCGGTGGCGCCGTTTGCACACCACTACTTACTTCCCCCTCGCTGTGCGCCGCCAATCCTACACCCTCCATTTCAATCCGAAGCTCAGCTTCAATGCTGACAAAAAACACGTGCGCGACGGCCTCTCCACGGTGCTGCGCACGGGCGACAACCTCTGGCTGAGCTGCGACGAGCGCACCACCATCGAGCGCCTGCGCCTTGTTGGGCCCCACGAGTTTGGCGAGCACTGTTCGTATGAGCTAACCGACCTGCTTGATTTGCCGTCTGATGAAGATGAGGAGATTGACATTGAAGGCATGGGTGAGGCCGATAACTACCTCTGGCTGGTCGGCTCGCATAGCTTGAAGCGGAAAAAACCCGATCACAAAGACACGGATACGGCCAAGCAAATAGCTCGGCTGGCCAAGATTGAAGAAGAGCCGAATCGATATTTGCTGGCGCGTATTCCGCTGGTGCTGAACGCCGAAACCGGCGATTATGAGCTGCACAAAGAAGCGCCGCATCCCACCGATCCTTCCCAAACACTGACCGTATCGCAACTGCATAGCAACAGCGACAGTGATGCCAATGAGCTATTCGACTTCCTGTCGGAAGATCCGCATCTGAAGCCATTCATTAAAATTCCGGGCAAAGACAATGGCTTCGATATTGAAGGCTTAGCAGCCGCGCCAGATGGGCGGCTGTTTGTGGGACTGCGCGGGCCCGTGCTCCGGGGGTGGGCTATTGTGTTGGAATTGTTGCCGAAAGAAGACAAAAAAGGCCGCTTGCGCCTCGATAAAATAGACGGCGCCGAGCAGGTGTATTACAAAAAGCACTTCCTCGCCTTGGGTGGCATGGGCCTGCGCGAGCTACGCCAAATTGGCCCCGATATTCTGATGCTGGCTGGCCCAACCATGGACCTCGACGGCACCATTGCCGTGTACCGCTGGCCCAACGCCCTTGTGCAGCCCCTGGATAGCCTCATCGGCCCCGATAAGATTCATCGCCTCTTTGATGTGCCCCATGGCCATGGGCCTACGTCGGGTCAGGATAAAGCCGAGGGCATGGCCGTACTCGACGATAAGCACGTACTCATCGTGTTTGATAGTCCGACGGAAGCACGCAAAAAAGCCCCCAACGAAGTCGTAGCCGACTCTTTTCTGCTGCCCGGCCCGGATAGTGCACCCCAGCCACAAGGGTAGGGGCGCTACGCATTTCCATTCCTCTACTGCCTAAAAAGCTTTCAGCCTTTCTGCTCATGGCCTCTAATTCGTCCTTAGTTCGCACGCCCGAAACCAAGCACCGCATTCACTTTCAGGATTGCGATATGCTGGGCCACCTCAACAATGCCCGCTACATCGACTATTTCCTCAACGCTCGCGAGGAGCACACCACCCAGCATTATGCCCTGAACCTGGGGGAGTTGGCTCGGGAATCGCAGGCCGGCTGGGTGATTACCAAGCATCACATAGCCTATCTGCGCCCCGCCAATCACGGGGAAGTAGTGGTGATTCGCACCCAGCTTATCCATTTCGATAACTCCAATTTGGTGGTTGAAATGCAGATGCTTAGCGAAGATGGCGTCCGTATTAAGGCCTTACTTTGGTCAGAAATGGCCTTCGTGAATGTGCGCACCGCCACCCGCACCGACCACGCCGATGCCCTGATGGACATGCTCGATGCCCTCGACATTGAAGATGTAGAATATGACCCCGACGGCTTCGATGAGCGCGTGCGCTACGTGCGCAAGCAGCTCAAGCGCGAGCGGGGCGAAAAGGAGAGCACGGAGTAACCTGTTCAACTCGCTTGCGTTAAACTAAAACCGGAACTGCTCTGCGCGGTCCGGTTTTTTGTTTGTGTAGTGTGTACTCTAAAAAGCTAAAAACCATGTCATTATTTGGAAGTGAGAAACTAAAAGGTAAGAAAATAGCCATCGTAGCCACCGACGGTTTCGAGCAGTCGGAGCTGGAAGAGCCGAAGAAATATCTGGAGAATGAGGGTGCCGAAACCCACGTTATTTCGCTGAAAAGCGGCTCTATCAAGGGCTGGGACAAAGACGATTGGGGCGACAAGGTGAGCGTAGATAAGCTCATCGGCGATGCCCGCGTAGACGACTACGATGCGCTGGTGTTGCCTGGGGGGCAAATTAACCCCGACAAGCTGCGCGTGGAGCAAAAAGTAGTTGACTTCGTGACCGAGTTTATGCACTCGGGCAAAGTAGTGGCCGCCATCTGCCACGGGCCTTGGGTACTGGTAGAAACTGGCCTGCTGCGCGGCAAAAAAGTAACCAGCTACCCCAGCATCAAAACCGACCTGAAGAACGCCGGTGCCCTGTGGGAAGATAGCGAAGTAGTAGTCGATAAAGGCCTTATCACTAGCCGCAATCCCGATGATATTCCCGCTTTCAATAAAAAGATTGTTGAGGAAATTCTGGAAGGTGTACACGCCGTGCGCTAATTGCAATCCGGAGTACTAATAATTAAAAAGCCCCCCAGATCAATTCTGGGGGGCTTTTTAATTGCTGTGATTCAGAATGTAGAGACGCGTATTTGCGTCTAATTGTTGAACGACCAGTGCTAACGAACCTGCAACCGCGACAATTAAGACGCGAATACGCGCCTCTACCGTTAAGCAAGCAGTTCCAGCAGTTCGGCCGCAAATTGATGATACACAAAATAGAAGCACGCATCAAATACCAGCAAAAAAGCCCCCTGCACCCATAAGGAGCGACCAAAGCCAAGCAGCCGCTCAGGCCGGTGGTTTGTGGAGGCAGGGCGGGCTCGGAGCCAACTGCCTGTGGCTATGTATGCCACGTCGAGGCCGGCGTTGAACAGCAAGATTTTCTCGAAGTTGAATTGCGCCGTGAAGCTGTCGGCCAGTGTCATGCCGGTAACTTGGTTGGGGTGCGCATTAAGTATTCCGTACACGGCCAGGGCCACATTGACCATATTCCAGCCTACGTTCATCTGATGGAAGTAGTGCCACTCGGTGCGCTTGTCAGTGCGCGTTACGAAGTAGCCACTCACCACTAAGTTCAGCAGGGCCCAGGCACCTAATACACCCATACCACGCTCAGCCAGCAGCTCCCGGCTACGATTAATAAGAGGTAACGCGTCGGTAGGATCGGGGAGAACGAGGAGCAGGGTGGCAAACGGCATAGCGAACGGCAAGGAAAACGACACAAAAAAAGGAAGCCGCAGTGGGCTTCCTTCTTGAAAAGACTGATAGGGGCAAATTAGTTAGAAATGCCGATTCCGAGGTACACCTGGAACACGCCATTTTTCACGTTATCATAAGCATCAGCACCGGCATCCTGCGGGTCGTTGTAGATGTCGGCTAAGCCAAGGTCGTAGCGGGCGCCGAGGCGAGCCGGACCAACGCGGGCTTCTACGCCGCCTACCACACCGTACTCCAGGCTGTTGAGGCCAACATCCGAAATGCTGCGCTCTCGCCCGGCGTACTTGGCATTGACGAGCAGTGAAACCTGCGGACCAACGTGAATACTGACGTTGTCGACGATATTGTAAACGAGCAGTACGGGTACCTGTAGGTAGTCGAGGCGGGTTTCCTCTTTGCTGCCAGCAGGTTGGCCCGTTACCAGGTCAAAAGCTTGGGCATCAAAGCCTTTGCGCGAAAATAAAAACTCCGGCTGAATGGAGAATTTTTCGTTTAAGGCGAACTGGGCATACACGCCGGCGTGGTAAGACTTGAGGCTTTCGAGGTCTTGATAAGCACCTTTGTCCTGACCGCGCAAGTCGGATAGGTTGAAGCCTGCTTTTATGCCGAATCCGTTGTTGCGTGAGTCGCTGCTGCCAACGCCGTAGTCGGTGGAGGAGCGCACGCCGATAGGGCCATCTTGAGCAGAAGCAGAGAAAGCGGCGGCGCAAAACGTGAAGAGTAGGAGTAGTTTTTTCATAAAACAAAACGGGTAAGAAGGGGGCAAACCTGTTGCCAGCTGGTAATAATGCTAAGGTGAGACGAACTGGATTGTAGGTTTCTATAGCACGTTACGCGCTAGCTCCGCTGAGGTTAAAAAAATTTGTTGCCTCACGGAGTAGCATCAATAGATGAGGCGTGTATATTTGGCCCTTTCCGGCCGCCGCCAGTTGGCTTTGGGGTATTAGCTCAGTTGGTTCAGAGCACTACCTCGACAAGGTAGGGGTCACTGGTTCGAGCCCAGTATGCCCCACTTAAAGCCGAGCCCCGCTACGTGTAGCGGGGCTTTTTTATGCCCAAGTGCTAACAAAGGTTACGGAATTACATTACTAAGTGGCACGCTCGGACCGTCATGCAGAGCGCAGCGAAGCATCTCGCTCACGGTCGTGAGGTTATTGATCGCGCTAAACACGCGAGATGCTTCGGCTCCGCCTCTGCATGACGGACGAGTTTCATACTACTAACCTATTACATGCTTTCTATTGCCTGGGCACCGCTTTATGCCCACCCGCTGCCCGATGGCCACCGCTTTCCGATGCTGAAGTACGAACTGCTACCCGAGCAGCTCCTGCGGGAGGGGGCCATTACGGAAGCCAACCTATTTGCCCCTCAGCCGCCTGCGGCCGCAGAAATTTTGCGTACGCATACGGCAGACTATTACCGCCGGCTGCGCCTCGGCCAGCTCACGCGCCAGGAAGAGCGGGCGACAGGTTTTCCATGGTCGAAGCAATTAATTGAGCGCGAAGTCACTATTCTGGGCGGCACGATTGAGTGCGCTCGGCGGGCTTTGCGTCACGGCGTAGCAGCCAATATTGCCGGTGGCACCCATCACGCTTTTGCCGACCGGGGGGAAGGTTTCTGCCTGCTTAATGACCAAGCCGCGGCAGCTAACTACTTGTTAGCTCATGAACCAGCCATTCAGAAAGTCCTGATTATAGATCTGGATGTGCATCAGGGCAATGGCACGGCGGCTATTTTCCAGCATGATCCGCGGGTATTTACCTTCAGCATGCATGGCGCCCGCAACTATCCGCACCGCAAAGAGCTATCGGACCTCGACTTGCCTCTTGCTGACCAAACTGACGACACCACGTATCTGAAACTACTCGCCGATACGCTGCCGCGCCTGCTGGACGAGGTGCAGCCCGATTTCGTGTTTTATCTGGCTGGCGTTGATGTGCTGGCGACGGATAAGCTCGGCCACCTTGCCCTTACCCGTAAAGGCTGCCACCAGCGCGACCAGTTTGTGCTCGAGCTTTGCCACCGCCATCAGCTGCCGGTAGTGGTGTGCATGGGTGGCGGCTACTCCGAGCGTATCGCCGACATTGTAGAGGCGCACGCCAATACGTTTCGGATCATGCAGGAGCTGTATTTTTAGATAATTACCTGCCAACGGAAGGCCCAGCGCCAGCTTAGCTCGTAGTGTTCAATGTCAGCCTGCTGTAGAATGCGCTGCCAATCTGCTTTGGTGAAAGCCCGCGCCACCGACAGCGGCGCATCATTCCGCACTAGGTAGGAGCCCCGAAATAAACGCGTAAGCCATTTGATGCTATGATAAGCTACCGGGTGCCGGTGCAAGTCGTTAATAATCACCGCTACACCGGCTTGTTGACACAGCTGTCGCAGCAAGCCGGCCAATTCAGCATCCGTGAAATGATGACAGAACAAACTGCAGGTGATGACATCAAAATGCTGGGCTCGGAATTCCGGCGCAAAAATATCCTGCTGTTGAAAGCTGATTTCTGGGTAGGCTCGGCTTTTTTCGGTGGCGTAGTTTAGCATAAACGGGTTAGCATCAATGCCAACCAACTCTACGGGTATGTGGTGGCGCTTGGCCCAGCGGGCAATGAAGCGTAGGGTGTCGCCGCCGCCGCTGCCCAGGTCTGCGAGGCGCAGCGGGCGTCTGGGGGGCATTTTGGCGCGCAGGCGCTCTAACGCATCCGTCACCACCCCGTAGCCGCCCAGGCGGGTATTGATGAACTCCAGCTCATCCAGATTCTGCCGCAGCGCATCGGACGCCAGGGTCAGGTCGTCCATGAGTTCGGGCTCGGTGGCGCGCTGGCGAAGATTCATGCGTCTGGGGGGGGGGGTTGAGTAATGAACGAGGTGCTTGACGCAGAGATATTTGCCGGAACTAATTGTCGCCAAAAGCCACTTTCAGCAGCATCGCCTCCAGTGTCAGGCCCGGCCCAAAGGCAAAGCTCAGCACCGGCGCGTCCCGGTCGGTTTCGGTCAGCGACTGTAGCAACTCGTGCAGCACAAACAGCACTGTGGCCGACGACATATTGCCGTAGTCGCGAAGCACTTGGTAAGCGAAACGGTTGTCGTGCGTAGTTAGTCCCAACTCCTGCTCAATGGTTTCCAGAATCTTGCGCCCGCCGGGATGAATGGCAAAGTGGTGAATGTCGGGTAGCTGAATGGGCAAGTTTTCGAGCAAGCCATCCGTCAGCTCCCGGATGCCTTTCTGAATCAGGCGCGGCACGTACGAAGAAAGTGTCATCTCGAAGCCAAAATCGTTGATGTGCCAAGCCATATCAGCGTGCCCATTGGGTTCAATGCCACAATGAAAAGCCGCAAGCTCTAAGCTGGCCCCATTGGCGGCTGGCACGGCCCGCACTAGCGCCGCCGCCGACCCATCGCCAAACAATGCGTTGGACACTAAGTGGTCTTCCTCCCGGTTTTTCTGAAAATGAATAGTGCAAAGCTCCGTGCTCACAATAAGCACGTTTGCGCCAGCGTCGGCTTTGCAAAAAGCATCGGCCAGCTTCAAGGCATTAAATGCCGCGTAGCAGCCCATAAAATTGACACAGGTACGCTGCACATTGGGCCGCAAACCTAGCTTCTGCACCAGCTCCAGATCCAGGCCCGGTGCGTACATGCCCGTGCAACTCACCGTAATCAAGTGCGTGATGCTGGCCAGCGTAACCTCTGGTACCTGGCGCAGGCAGTCCTGCGCCGCCCGCACCGACAAGGGTAACGCGCACTCTCGGTACACGGCCATGCGCTGCCCTACCGACGGAAACGGCTCTAGGTCAGGGGTGTTAGGGAAGAAATCGAACTCGCCGTTGGACCGGCTATAATCAGCTAAAACAGAGTAGCGCTGGCCGATACCCGTGACGCGGTAGAGGGCGAGCAGCTTGCGCGCCTCGTTCTCATCGAGTTGCAGGGCCTCGGCCATAAAGGTGGCAATTTGGGGCTGCGGAATAACATGGGTAGGGTTGGCCGTGCCGATGGCACACAGGTAGCTGCTCATTAAGCGAAGTATACGCAAATTACCGCCCCGGTGCCGGTGCAAGTTTTTGCCTGATTAGGTGCTCTATCGAAGAGCATAGCTATGCTTACGTAGGAGACGGACAATCAGGTTTTTCCGTCCGGCGCTATCTGATTTGTGGCTGTATTATCCGCCTCAAAATACTTCACCGTGGGTTTGCCGCATCAGGGCGCGTACGGCTCCGGGCCAGTAGCGCAAGCCGCCCACAGCAGCTTCGCTTAAAAAAGGCTTTCCAAAAAGCCCCTGCACGGCCCGCCCCACCCGCAAACGCCCGCCAAAGTGCGCTTGCCACTCGCGTTGATAAGTAGCTTCCAGCACCGGCCTTGTGGTGCGGCCCGTCAGAAACTCGTGAATGTGTGCGCTGGCTACCTGGGCGCCGTGAATAGCCATGGCCATGCCGTTGCCGCAGAGCGGCGTAATCAGGCCTGCCGCGTCGCCGCACATCAGAATGTGGTTTTCCACGCAGTTTTTGGGGGCAAAGGATATTTCGTTGATAACCTCCGGCTGCGGGTACAGGAACTCAGCATCCCGAAAAATGCCCCCCAGCCGCGGATTGCGGGCCAGTACCTGCTCTTCCATAGCCGGAATAGTGCCGTGAGCCTTAAGGTTCTGGCGAGTAGTGAGGTAGCAGAAGCAGTATTTATCTTCTTCAATAGCAGAGATGCCTGCGTAGCCATCGGCGAAGTTGTGCAAGGCAATCAGGTTGCGCGGAAAGTCGAGCCGTACGTGGTATTTTACACCTAGGTAAGGTGAACGCCTAGTGAAAAACGGCCGCTGCAACTGGCGGTCGAGGTTGGCGCGCTTGCCGTACGCGCCCAGCACAACGCGGGCCTCCAAAACCCTGCCGTCGGCCAGGCTTACGTGGTGCACATCATCAATAAACGTGACATCTGTGACGGTAGCTCCCTGGTGAAACTCCACCCCGCGCGCCTCGGCCTGCTGATACAGGAAATAATCCAGTGTGTAGCGGCTCACTCCAAATCCACCCAGATCGAGCGGGACGGTGAGCGTGCGGCCCGCCGGCGAGCTGAGCAGAAACTGCGTAATGTTGGCTGGCTTTAGTACCGCTGGGTCTACGCCAAGCCGCCGCAGGTAAGGCAGCACCTCATTGGATACGTACTCTCCGCAAACCTTGTGGAACGGGTACTGCTTGCGCTCCACCACCGTAACGTGGTGCCCCCGGCCCGCCAAATCCAGCGCGGCTGTAAGGCCCCCCAAACCCCCACCAATAATAAGAACGTCCAAATTTTTTTTGAATATAAAATGGTGAAAAACAAGGCCGAATCCTTTATTTATAGAAGATAAGTTATATTTTATGTATCTTGTTGAAATTCAAGCGTTACCTTTGCAAACCAAATTGAGCGTCTGACGTTAAGATTTTAACCGATGCGCCAATCGCCTAACGGTCTGATATGATGAAAACTCTACGCTTACTATTGTGTTTTTTCGCCTTCGTGCTTGGCCCGCTGTGCACTGGCGTGCCGGCTGCCAATGCGCAGCCCGCCAGTCCTACTACATCCAGCCGTCCGACCGCTGATGAAAAAAACGTATTGGTGTATCCCAACCCCAGCACTGGTATTGTTCATATAGATATTAACGGCTTCAATGGCCGCAAAACGGAGCTGCGTATTCTGAACGTGATCGGCTCCGTAATCTACCGCGAATCGTTGATTGAATTTAATGGCCGCTTCACCAAAACCCTTGACCTGAGCAGGTTTGCCAGCGGCCTTTACTATGTAAAGCTCGAATCGGATAACGCCAGCGAAATGCGTAAGCTGGTAATCCGATAACATTGCTACTTCGTCGCTTAAAAGAAAAGCAGCCTCACCATATCGGGGGCTGCTTTTTTTATGAGCTAAGAGCAAAAAAACGGTCCTTACGCAGTAGTAAGGACCGTTTTTGCGACTTTGCAGTCAAGCGCTACCTAGCGGTTCGGAATCCGAATCGGCTGGGGCTTCAGCATAGCCTTGAGGTTATCCAGAGTGTTGAGGGCGATGAGGGCAGTAGCAATCATCAACCCTACAAAAAGAAGGAAAGACATACGAGTGGGAGTTTAAGGCGAGAAAGAAATAAAACCGGAGTCAACACGCCAACGCAACAAGGCCGGTTAGTAAATGTACTCTCTTGAACCTCAGAACCCGGCATCAGGTTTCAGCATAATTATGTGCTTTTTGATCTTTTCCATCATCATAGGCACAGTTAGTAGCTACCCGACCACTTTATCGTGCGGCTGGGTTTTAAACAGTTGCTCTACAACGTAGCGAGCATCGGCACCCACGCCGCCCATCAGGGCAGAGCCCCGACTGTTGAGCCAGGGCAAGCCGAGGAAGGCCAGGCCCGGCGCGGCCGTCAGGCCACGGTAGTGTTTGGGGTAGCCGTCAGCATCGAAAATGGGGGTTTCAATCCAGCTAAAATTGGGTCCGAAGCCGGTGGCCCATATCACGGCTTCCAGGGTAGGAGTACTGGCGTGGCGGCCGCGCAAAATGCCCCCCGGATCTACGCCCAGCGCCCGCCCGATGAACCGGGCATTGGGGAAAGTGCGCAGTCGGGCCAGGTCGCCGCTGACCACGGGCTCAGGCTGCCGCATCATGTATGAGCCTACCACCGAATGGCGCGACGCCCGCAGCAGTCTGGTGGCGGTGAGCATCGCCCACATCAGCATATTATTGGGCATGGCCGGCGTGTGTTCGTCGAAGGCGGCGTACACAGGCCGGACGGTTGAGGCTAAATCGGCTGCAATTTGCAGGGCTGAGTTGCCACTGCCTACTACCGCCACTGGCCCGGTACCGGCTACTTGCTGCGGGCACTGGTAGTCGCGGCTGTGAAGCTGAACAACCTTGTGAGGAAGCTGGGGGGCAAATTCGGGTCGGCGTGGGGCATTGTAGGCACCCGTACACACTATCACCCGTCGCGCCTGATACTGCCGGCCCGCCGTGGTACTGATAGCATAGCCGTTTGGGGTTGGTGATACGCGGGCAACACGCTGGGAAAGATGCAAGGGGAAGTGAAAGTGCTCGGCGTACGTGCTCAGGTAAGCAGCCGCTTCATCTTTGGTAGGATAGCGAAATTTGCCCCCCGGCCACTCCAGGCCGGGCAAGCTGCTGGCCCAGGCCGGGGAGAATAAGCGCAATGCCTCAAATCGCGACGCCCAGACGTCGCCCACGGCAGCTCGCTCGTCCAGAATTACGAACGGTACGCCCCGGCGCTGCACATAATAAGCTGCCGCCAGTCCGGCCTGTCCTGCCCCGATAATAAGCGTGTCAACCGAAAAAGCGTCAGTAGAAGGCATGGAAGAGTGTTGCAGGAAGTAGAAAAGCTAGCCAAATGTATCTATTGTTGCGGGCCGCTAAAAAAGCCCCCCAGAAGGGAACAACTCTTGTGCTCGATTCCGTGAGGTAACTCATGGTAGGGTCAGGCCACATAGTTTATCAGCTGAAAAGCCTTTCGGAAACAATTTAAAAGGACTTTTATATGCAACCGCTAACTGAAGCGTTTGGCCCACTATAAGCCTGAATTCATAAATATTGGCTTAGCAGGGCGCACCTTTGTTGTTCAATCTGCAGCCTTGTCCTCACATATATTACTTCGCTTTCTCATACGATGAAGCATATTTTCTATCGATTGCTCTGTATTGGCTTGCTGAGCACTCTTGCCGTTTCCTGCTCCGATGATTCTGTAGCACCTGCCGAAGTTCGTGATAACCCGCTGGCGATGGGCAATCCTAGTGGCGCGACTACGGACCCTGCCTCTTATACCAATTACCTGATGGAGAAACCCCAGTATGCTCTGTCGTATCACCGCGACCGGGGCACACCCAACTGGGTTAGCTGGCACTTGAGCAAAGCGTGGCTTGGTAGCGCTTCACGTCAGGACAACTTTGCGCCCGACAATGCTCTGCCCACCGGCTGGTTTCGGGCTACCAGTGCCAGCTACACCGGCTCAGGCTTCGACCGGGGCCACAATTGCCCTTCCGCCGACCGCACTGGCTCGGTAGCCGATAATTCGGCTACCTTCCTGATGACCAACATTATACCGCAGGCTCCTAATAACAATCAGCGTACCTGGGCTGACCTCGAAAACTACTGCCGCACCCTCGTCGATTCGGGTAATGAGCTATACATTATTTGCGGAAGCTACGGCAGGGGAGGTACTGGCTCTGATGGCCAAGCGAATACCATAGCAGACGGCAAAATAACAGTGCCCAACCGCATATGGAAAGTGATTGTGGTACTGACAGCGGGCAGCGATGATGTAAGCCGCGTCGCGGCTGATACGCGCGTTATTGCTGTTAATACGCCGAATACCAGCAACCTGAATCCTGAGTGGGCCACTTACCGCACCTCCGTAGATGCTATTGAAAAAGCAACTGGCTACGACCTGCTGTCAGCTGTGTCCGCATCGGTGCAGAGCGTCGTGGAATCTAGGGTCGATGATGGGCCGGTAAACTGAAGCTCTGTCCTCAGCATCAGTCCGGGAGTGGCTTATGCTACTGTTGTCAGTACTAGAAGCTTATCAAATGAATATTGGAATTATTGTATAAAAATTAAGGCACTACTTTTGTATTAACTGCCCCGAGTGAATATGGAAGGGATTTGAAAGCCGCGCTGCAACGCGGCTTTCTGCATTTTATAGCTCGGCTATAAGGGGATGATAGTTAGAAATAAAATTGCTAATAAAAGCCGCCTAATCTGAGAGTAATCTAAATTTATCGGGTATTAGCAATTCAGCCTCCACACCCGCTTTTGTCGTGGCGTTACAGGTTGAGCTTAACCTGGTGTCAGGTGCGCTTGCTTAGGTTGCCACGTGGCTAAGGTTAGCATTGGGGGCTTTTTTAGGCTTTTAGCAGCAGTATTGGCTGGTTATTCTTCACCATCAGTAGGTAAGCCTATTTCTCCATCTTTTACTACAGGCTGGCTGTTCATGTAAGAGCGAAAGGCCGATGCTACATCGCTGGCAACGGCATTGGCCTGGGCCGTTACACGTCGGTCGTTGCGCGTGCGTGTATTGGTGCGCTCCTCGCTGAGCTGCTTTATGTATTCCTCAAGAGGCACCATAACCGTGGGATCTTTCTCATCCGGAACGACGCGAAAAGTGCTTACATTATAACTATAGCCTTGCTCCGTGATGCCAAACCGGAAGTTGAAGTGCAGAATACGTACCTGCTCAGGACCTGAGGTCTTGGCCGCCGCCATCTTTATCTTGCTCGTGCCCGTCAAGCTAATCTCCTTCGTTTCCGGGTTAGCCTGAACGTTGCTTTTAGGGTTGTATAGAAACTTCTCTTGGGTCCACAATAACGCGTGGTGATACAGGGTAACGGAGTTGCTACCTTCTACAGGTACCTTCTCGCTATACGCTATAGGAGTCGTCGGAGCGATGCCCTGTGCCTGCGTAGCTGAGGAAAATAAGCTTAAGCCACTCACTAACAGGGCTACGATTATTTTTTTCATACTCAAAGAATAGAAATAGAAAAGGTCAGATAATCGGAACGCAAATATAGGTCCCAACTGATTGCACACTGCTGAGAGTATTTGCAATATGTAATGATGAAGGGTTCGCGCTCCGCCCATACCAATTGGATGAATGACATTTCAGGTGGTAAGTGGCAAATCAGCTTTTCGGGCCTTACACTATATAAGCGCTACATGAAATAATAGTCAAAAGTAATAAATTGTATTATAACAATAAGGCGCCCGTTCGCTATAAGTAATGCTTAAAATAGCAAAAGGGAATATAGAGTTAAAGACAGATAGTGTTCAGTACTACTAAAAGCAAAAGAGGATACCAGATAAAAATTTATTTTTCAGATAGTTGACTAGCTCTGATGCTAAAATCGGTATGCCTTCATGAGAGTGGTTTATGACTAGTTGGTAACATTGCGGTAACATTAAATTAATTTGTATCCTCTTGGAGGTGTGGAAAGTATTAGTACTTTTGCGTCGTGCTCCACCCTAAGAATAAAATCTAATGAAGCGCAGAACGCCCCATAGCGCCGTTCTGCGAGAAGACCGGAAGGTCTTTTGTTCCGTTGGTCTTTCCATTTTTCCTGTTTTTTCCGTTCACCGCTCCGGTTTCCGAAGCGGTTTTTTTATGTTAGGTTGAGTCGGTAGGCAGCGAGGATGCTTTGTATCCAACCCTCTACTCATAACTTTTTCAAGCTTCACGTCAACATGCAAGACAACCTCGCCCCTCAAGCCGCGGCCTTCGGTGCCATCCGCAGCGTGAAGCTGCACTCCGGTGCTGGTGTCGGTATGGCCCGCGTAGCCCAGTTCATCCTCGGCCAGAAGGACATCCGCGACTGCGTTCCCTTCCTGATCAACCGCGACAACATAATCTAACTAACTGACCAATAAAGCGCCCGGTGATGAACCGGGCGCTTTGCTTTTAGGGTTATTTTAGTTGAGGCTTCGATAAGAGTCAATAGTTTAAAGTAAAATCAATCATGCAGTTAGGCGCAGTTACACTTCAAAACCCCATCTGCTTGGCCGCGGCCTCCTGGCATCTGGATGGGCCGGGCTACGAGCGCCTAGGGGCCATTTTTACCCGCACTGTGACCATGGAGCCCAAGCCAGGACTGTATGAGCAAGGCATCTGGCAGGTAGCGGATCAAACTCTGCTCAACGCCACTAACATGCGCACTGAAAACGCGGAAATTCTGGTGCATGAGCATCTGCCGAATCTGCTGCGCTACGGCGTGCCGGTGCTGGTAAGCATCACCGCCCCAGGCATTCCGGGCTTCCGCAAAATCGCTCGCTTCCTCAAGCGCGAGGCTGGGGGGCAAATTGCGGGTGTCGAAGTTTATATCACCTGTTCTGATACGGCCAAAGGCGCCGAGATTACGCCCAAGTTTGTGCGCGATGCTACCGAAGCCGTGCGCAATGAGCTGGGGCCTGAGGCAATTATAGTGGTAAAGCTGCCCCCGTGGCCCGACTTTATTCGCGGTCTGGCGCTGGGCGCGCAGGAAGGTGGCGCTTCGGCTATAGCCGCGTGCAATACACTCAAAGGCTTACACTTACCTGATGATGCTAACACTGAGCCCCTTATCGGAGGGTTATCAGGCGAAGCGTTGCGGCCAGTGGCTTTGCGCTGCGTGTACGAGCTGGCCCATGATGCCCGCATTAAGTTGCCGATCTTTGGTACGGGGGGCATTTTTACTAGCAACCACGTCACCGATTACTTGCGCGTAGGTGCCAACGCTGTGCAAATTGCCAGCGGCGAGTGGCTAGAGCCTGGCCTGACCGCCCGCCTAGCCGAGGAATGCGCAAACGACTCTCATAGCGACGAGCAGGATATGTCCCGCTCCAATCTGGTCAGTCGCTGATGATAAGCTAGCAGCCTTTCCACCCACTGTAACAACCTAATAATAGGCCTCATGAACAAACTCACCACCCGCGTTCAGCAAGCCAATTCTCTCCTGTGCGTCGGCCTCGATCCCACCGGCGACGACGCCTTCGTAGCAGCGCGCCTGCGCGAAGTCATCGTGCAGACTGCTGAGTTTGCTGCTGCCTTCAAGCCGAATCTGGCTTTCTTTCTCTCCCGCGAAAACGGCGTGGCTCTCCTGCGCGAAACCGTGGCGCTGATTCCTAAGGATATTCCCGTCATCCTCGATGGTAAGTTTGGCGACATAGCTAACACCGCCGAGCACTACGCCCAATTCGCCTACGACCGCATTGGCGCCGACGCCGTGACGGTGAACCCTTACATGGGCGACGACGCCATTGTGCCCTTCGCCCGCCCCGACAAAATGGTGTTTGTGTTGGCCAAAACTTCCAACAAACCCACGCACTCCCTACAAGATGTTGCCCTAACTCGTGGTGGCTACGTGAGCGACTTGGCGGCTCGCGTATCGTGCGAGCTAGATGAGCATCACCATAATATAGGCCTAGTAGTAGGGGCCACTGATGCCGCAGCCATAGCCCGCGTGCGCGAAAGCTGCCCGACGCAGTGGTTCCTAGTGCCAGGCATCGGCGCCCAGGGCGGCGACTTAGCTGCCACGCTCCAAGCCGGTTTGCGCGCCGACGGGCTTGGGCTGCTCATCAATACTTCCCGTGCCATCTGGCAAGCGGCCGATGCTGGTGCCGCCGCCCGTGAATTAATGCAACAAATAAATGACCTCCGTCCCGTTACCACTCATGCCTGATTCTGCTGCTGAAATGACTTCCGAGACTCGTTTTGACGCCCCACTTCTAGAGCAGCAATTGATGCAAGAAGATGCCTTGCTCAGGGGGCATTTTCGCCTTTCCTCGGGCTTGCACTCCGATACCTACGTGCAGTGTGCCCGCTTTCTGCGTCGACCCGAGCTGGCTTCTCCGGCTATGGCTGAGTTGGCTCAGCGCATTCGCGAAGCTGGCATGCAGCCCGATGTAGTCGTTGGTCCGGCTATGGGCGGCGTGGTGGTGAGCTACGAGCTGGGCCGGCAGTTGGGCGTGCCTGCTATCTTTACGGAGCGCGACGATACCGGCCAAATGACCCTGCGCCGCGGCTTCACCTTGCAACCCGGCGAGCGAATTATTATCGCCGAGGATGTGGTGACTACGGGCAAGAGTACCAAAGAAGTAGCGCGAATTTTGGAAGGACTGGGGGGCAAAATTTTGGGTGTTGCGAGTTTAATTGATCGCACGGGTGGCAAAGCAGAGCTTTCTTTTCCGACCTTTGCACTGCTGCCGGTCACGGCGGCTACCCACGCACCCGATGATTGCCCGCTGTGTCGGGCAGGTATTCCGGTAGTAAAACCTGGCAGTCGGCCGGAGAAAGCGTTTTCTTAAACCTACCTGCTGGCTTCGGCCCGTAGGCAAGGCATTTTCGGTGTCCCGATTGTCGGGGCGCTTTTCCGCGGCCGGTGGTCGGCCGTGGGAAGTCGAAAAATAGCAAACCTGTTCCTTTTGGAAAATCATCTTCATTCCATTCAGCTGCTGCCCAAGCCCGGCATTCACGACGGCGACGGGCAGCGCGTAGCGGAAGCCGCGCAGCGCCACCTCGGCCTGCGCACGGGCCGGGTGCAAAGCACGGCCGTTTACTCGGTGCGCTACCCGCTCACCGCCCAGCAACTTCGCGATTTCGCCGAGCAATGCCTCCAAGACCCGGTATTGCATGAGGTAGCCCTAAACGAGTTTCGCCGCGACCCCCAATTTCAGTCCTATATATTGGTGGCCAAAGGCCCCGGCGTAACGGACGACGAAGGCACTTCGGCCCAAAACGCGCTCGGCGACTTCCTCAACCAGCCCCTCGACACGCGCACCCAGCATATTTTCAGCAAGCGTTTGTATCTGCTGGAAGAAAATTTGCCCCCCGCCGACCTGCGCCGCCTGGCCGAAGAGCTGCTCGGCAACAAGCTCATCAACCGCTTTGAAGTAGGTCCCGCCGACCAGATTCGCGACTTCACGCCCCGCCCCGGCACCTCCGTCGATAACACTACCCACACCATCGACCTGAATGTGTCCGATGAGAAGCTAGTGCAGCTATCTAAGGACAACCTCTACGCTCTGAATCTGGCCGAAATGCAGGCCGTGCGGGCGTACTATCAGCTGCCCGAAACCCAGCAGGAGCGCCAAGCCACTGGCCTACCCGCTGAGCCCACCGACTGCGAGCTGGAAATCATTGCCCAAACTTGGTCGGAGCACTGCAAGCACAAGGAATTTAGCGCCTTAATCAACTACCGCAACGCCGAAACGGGCGAGGAATACCAGGTTGATTCCCTGTTTAAAACATACATCAAAGACGCTACCGCCGAAGTAGACCGCCAGCTGCGCGCCAACGGCAACGACTGGCTGATCAAGGTGTTCTCTGACAACGCTGGGGCCGTCCGCATCAACGACGAGTCGTTGTTTGTCTGGAAGGTGGAAACCCACAATTCGCCTTCGGCCATTGACCCCTACGGCGGCGCCATTACCGGCATTTTGGGCAACAACCGCGACCCGCTGGCTACTGGCATCGGTGGGGCTCGCTTGTTGTTTAATACCAACGTGTTGTGCTTCGGTAATCCCGATTACGACGGCCCGCTGCTGACCAACCAACTGCACCCGCGCCGCATATTTGAAGGTGTGCGCAAAGGCATTGAAGACGGCGGTAATAAGTCAGGGGTGCCAACGGTAAACGGCAGCATCATTTTCGACGACCGCTACGCCGGCAAGCCGCTGGTGTACTGCGGCACCGGCGCCGTGATGCCCATGCAACTCGCTGGCCTCGATTCCTGGGAAAAGAAGATCGACGACGGCGACCGAATCATCATGGCCGGTGGCCGCGTGGGCAAAGACGGTATCCACGGCGCCACCTTCAGCAGCATCGAGCTAGACGAGTCGTCACCGGCCACGGCCGTGCAAATTGGCTCGCCCATCACCCAGAAGCTGGCCATGGATTTTCTCATCCTCGCTACCCGCCGCGGCCTCATCAAGTGCAGCACCGACAACGGCGCTGGAGGGCTTTCTTCGTCCGTCGGCGAGCTGGCTGGCATCAGCGGCGGCGCAGTAGTTGATTTGGAGAAAGTGCCGCTGAAGTACCCTGGCTTACGTCCGTGGGAGATTTTCGTGAGCGAATCGCAGGAGCGGTTCACGCTGGTAGTGGAGCCCGGCAAGTTGGCTGAAGTGCTGGCTTTAGGTCAGGAAATGGAAGTGGAGCTAACCGACATCGGCTATTTCACCGCCGATGGCTACCTGGATGTTCGCTTTGCCAACGCACCAGTGGCCCGGCTGAACATGCATTTCCTGCACGAAGGCGTGCCGCGCAAACTCATGGAAGCCGAGTGGCAGAAGCCCGCGGCTCAAGAGCCCATTTTACCCCCCAGCCTAGACTACACCGACGTTTTGCATCAACTGCTGGGCTCGCTTAATATCTGCTCCCGCGAGTCTGTCATTCGCCAGTACGACCACGAGGTGAAGGGCCGCACCATCATTAAGCCGCTGATGGGCGCCACCGGCCAGGCGCCGCAAGATGCCGCCGTGGTGCGCTTCAACTTCGAGAGCTGGGAAGGCGTGGCTGTGAGCAACGGCATCTTGCCCCGCTTTGGCGATTTGGATGCCTACCATATGTCGGCCGGCGCCTTTGACGAGGCTGTCCGCCAGATCATCGCCGTGGGGGGCAAATTGCCCAACCTTACGCCCGGCGATAATATCTTCTGGTCGGTAAACGACAACTTCTGCGTTCCCGATTCGGATTTTCACCCCGTCACGAACCCTGACGGCAAGCAGAAGTTGGCCAAACTGGTGCACATGTGCCAGGCCCTGCGCGACGCCACCGCCGCTTACTGCATCCCGCTCACCAGCGGCAAGGACAGCATGAAAAACGATTTCAAGGCCGACGGCGTGAAGATTTCGGTGCCGCCCACGGTCTTGTATTCAATGACGGCTAAAATCGAAGACGTGCGCCGCACTGTCACCAGCGACTTCAAGCAGGCCGGCGACGTGGTGTATCTGCTGGGCCGCACCTACGACGAACTCGGCGGCTCCGAGTTTTACCAACTATATAAGGAGTTGGGCGCCAATGTACCGCAAGTGCGCTTCGCGGAAGCCAAGGAATTGTACACCCTCATCGGCCAGGCCAACGACCAACAGCTCATCCAATCCTGTCACGACCTTTCCGACGGTGGCCTAGCCGTAGCGTTGGCCGAAGCAACCTTCGGGGATGGGCTGGGGACCAAAATTGAGCTGACAGGCGAGCTTCCGCTACCTGCCCAGTTATTTTCCGAATCGCACTCCCGCTTCGTGGCCACCGTAGCGCCCGAGGATGTGGTGGCGTTCGAGAAGATTCTGGGAAATAAAGCCACCCGCTTAGGTGTTGTTACTAACGACAACTTCCTGCTCGTAACGCATCAAGGCCAACTGGTGATAGAAGCCGACACAGAAGAGCTACGCCAGACCTGGACCAACGGCCCAGTGAATCAGACCATCGGTTTTGGTGAACACGTAATGGGGGAGGGGAAATGAAAGAGAATATGAACCAGTTCGCTGCTGTCCAGGCGCTTATCCTGACCGGGTTTGGGATTAATTGCGAAGAGGAAATGGCCGCCGCCTACCGCTTGGCCGGCGCCGAAGCTACCATCGTGCACCTCAATCAAGTGCTGCACGGCCAGGTCAGCATCCACGACTACGACATCCTAAACTTTCCGGGGGGCTTTTCCTTTGGCGATGACCTGGGCTCAGGTGTGGTGCTGGCCAATAAGCTGCGCTACCGCCAGACGCCCGGTGGCTTCACCCTGCTCGACGACCTGCGCGAGTTTATTGCCCGCGGCAAGTTCGTGCTGGGCATTTGCAACGGCTTTCAAGTACTGGTGAAGCTGGGCCTGCTGCCCAATCTGGGGGGCAATTTTCAGCCCGAAGTAACCCTGACCCACAACGCCTCCGGCCGCTACGAAGACCGCTGGGTGCGCTTGAAAGTGAATGCGAATAACCGCAGCCCCTTTCTGCAAGGCCTAGACTCCTTTGAAGTGCCTGTGCGCCACGGTGAAGGTCGCCTGCTCATCCCCGATACAGCTACGCGCCAGCACATTCTCGACCAAAACCTGAACTGCCTAACCTACTGCGACGCCACCGGCTGCGAGGTTACGCAGTACCCCCAAAACCCCAACGGTGCCGACCTAAACTGCGCCGGCCTGACTGATACCACCGGGCAAGTCTTCGGGTTAATGCCGCACCCGGAAGCCTTCTTATCGCTCTATAATCACCCCGATTGGGCGCGCCGCAAGCGCGTGAATAAGGAGTTGAGCGAGGAAGGCGATGGGCTGAAGCTGTTCCGAAATATTGTGGAGCATGTAGCCTCGTTGCCGCAACGCTCAGCTTCCGCGCCTTCACTGCAATCAGTAGAAACGCCCCTTCATTAAACCGCCCTTTCCACACCAAGACACAAACCGCTCACTGTTGTCAGGCTTCCTATTCGAAAAAGCCCCCCAGATGAAATAACCCGCAAAGCGACCTACTAACTCCGCGATGAACACTCTGAACCACTTCGACACGCCCCAGCTCGAACTTCTCCATCGAGGCAAAGTCCGCGACTCGTACCGCGCCCCTTCCGGTGAGCGGCTCATCGTAGTCACCGACCGTCTGTCGGCGTTCGATTCGGTATTGGAGACGCCCGTGGCCCACAAAGGCGCGGTGCTGAATGGGCTAGCCGCTTTCTGGTTCGACAAAACCCAGCACATCATTCCTAACCACGTCATTGCCCTGCTCGACCCCAACGTAACGCTGGCTAAGGAAGCTGAGCCGATTCGGGTGGAAATGGTGGTGCGCAACTACCTCACCGGCTCCATGCTGCGCGGTTATCAGAAAGGCCAGCGCACGTTCTCGGGCGTGACGGTGCCCGATGGCCTGACCAAGCACCAGCAGTTTCCTGAGCCCATCGTGACTCCAACCACTAAGGAAGAGTCGGACCGCGAGATTACGCCGGAGAACCTGGTGTCGGAAGGCTGGGTGTCGGCGGAGCTGTACGAGCGGATGCGGGTGAAGTCGTTGGAGCTGTTCAATTTTGCCTCCCAGTGGATGGCTGATCGCGGCATCATCCTGGTGGATACCAAGTATGAGTTTGGTTTGCTGGACGGGGAGCTGATTCTGATTGACGAAATCCACACGCCCGACTCGTCGCGCTTCTGGAGCGCCGAGGACTACGCCAGGAACCCCGAGGCGGTGGAGCAAATGGACAAGGAGTACGTGCGCCAATGGCTGATTGCCAACAAAAAGGACGGCCAGTATCCCCGTGCCCTCACGCCCGAAGTTTCCGCCGAAGCCACCCGCCGCTACCTCGATATCTATGAGCGTATCACGGGTGCCCCACTGCCCACCGGCGACGAAACCGCTGTCGGCGGCGACATCCAGGCTCGCCTCGTGAGTAACCTGGTGCGCGCCGGCATTATGAAAGATGCCTGAACTGCGGGTGCTGAAAGAACAAAACCAATGAACGTTGCGACACACAAACAACTCGTGCAAGCCTACATCGAAGCCTACAACCGCTTTGATGTAGACGGGATGGTGCGCCATCTGCACGAGGATGTGGTGTTCAGAAACATTGCCAACGGCGAGGTTAACCTAACCACAACCGGCAAGGAAAGCTTCCGGCAACAAGCAGAGCAGGCCAAGCAGTATTTTTCCCAGCGAGAGCAGCGCGTTACGGATTGGCAGGTAGAAGATAACCGCGTGGAAGTCCTCGTTGACTATACCGCAGTAGCCGCCATGGAATTTCCCAATGGTTTGAAGCCGGGCGACACACTGCAACTAAAGGGTAAGTCGATCTTCCGATTTGCCGACGGAAGGATTATTTCTATTGATGACATCAGCTAAGCCTCATTAAGCAACTGACATGAGCAATTGGAAAAATACGTTGCGTATTGAGGACGGTGAGTTGATGGCCGAGGTAGAAGTGTATCTGTTTCAAAAGCGTAGCACTGTTCCTGTTCTTTTTGAAGGTACAGAAGAATTGACCCCAGAAGCAGAAGCAGCTGTAGAAGCTATGTTACAGCGGCTACCAACTTTAAATAAGGTCATTATGGATAGTGCGTTTGAACATTATAAATGGATAGTAAAGGAGTTTGGACGCATTTACGGAAACCAAGTACCCATTCCAGTAGCAACAGATGTGAGCACCTTGCAGCCACTTTATGAACTGCAAATGATCTACCTCCCTTGTGAGCCCGAGCCAGGTCGGTTTGGCTTGGGCTTTAATTGCGACTGGGAAGAAGAGCACGGCTTAGGCCTGCAATTCCGCAACTGGCAAATTGTAGAAATAGGGGGTGATGCAGAAGCATTTTCCTTCTATGACTAAAAGCGTTCACTACTTCATTACCTACAGCAAACAACACCAACCTTGAGTACCAACTCCAAACATATTGTTCTCCTCGGCGGCGGGGCCCGCGAACACGCCATGGCGTGGAAGCTGGCCCTCGATGGGGCCACCGTGCATGTGCTACCCGGCAACGGCGGTATCCCAAACAGCCACCCCGAAATTAGCCCCCTAGACTTCCCGGCGGTAGAGAATTTCTGCCGGGAGCATAGTATTAAGCTTATTGTAGTGGGGCCCGAGGCTCCACTGGCGGCTGGCGTTACGGACTATTTTGCTAAGACCGATATTCGAGTATTTGGGCCAACACGGCAGGGAGCGTTGCTGGAGAGCTCTAAGGTGTGGAGCAAGAAATTTATGCGACGCCACGGCGTAGCTACGGGCTTATCCTGGACGTTTCGTAGCGACGAAATGAAAGCTGCCCGCGCTAAAGCTGCTGAGCTGGGGGGCAATTTGGTCATCAAATACGATGGCCTAGCCGCTGGCAAAGGTGTGTACGTGTGCAGCTCCGTGGATGAGGCCAAAGAGGCTCTAACCGAGCTACAGGACCAGCACCCCGAATGGTTTTCGTTTCTGCTGGAAGAAAAGCTGAGCGGCCCCGAAATCAGCATCATTGGCATCACCGACGGCAACCGCATCCGTTTGCTGGCTCCATCCCAAGATCATAAGCAGCTATTGGCCGGCGACAAAGGCCCAAACACCGGTGGCATGGGCGCATATTGCCCCGTACCCTTCGCCGACGACAACGTGCTAGCGGCCATCCGCCGCGACATCGTGGACCCCACCATGCGCGGGCTGCAAGCCGAACCTTTCGACTTTAAGGGCTTTATCTACTTCGGCATCATGCTCACCCCGCAAGGTCCGAAGCTGCTGGAATACAACGCCCGCCTCGGCGACCCCGAAGCCCAGGTGTTGTTACCTGCCCTGAAAAGCAGTTTGCTGGAACTGATAGAAGCAACGCTCAACGGTAATCTAGCTCAAACTACGGTATGGCAGCGCCACGGCACTTTTATCGGTGTGGTGCTAGCCTCGGGTGGTTATCCAGCAGCTAATTTCCCAACTGGCTTCCCGATTAGTGGTCTAGACAATCCAGCCAATTTTGCCCCCCAGACCTTGGTTTTCCACGGCGCGACCCGCCGTCAAGCTGATGGGCAGCTTACCACAAGTGGCGGTCGGGTTCTGACAGTAGTTTCGCGGGGCAATGACCTGGAAGATGCTGTGCAGCAAGTGTATGCCGAGTGCAAAAAGGTTACCTTTGAGGGTGTTTACTACCGCTCCGACATTGGGCAGCGCCCCATGCCGGAACTGACGGCCGCTAAGTTTTAGTCCCATCTAAGATGAGCCAGACTCCTTCTCCCAGCGAAAACCGGCCGACGCCCTTCCTTCCCGAAGGAACGCGCTCTGAGCAGACGCGAGGACCTGAGAGAGAAGGCGAGCAGCCCAGCACTCCGCGCAAGGAGCGGTTGGCCATTTTGCTGTCGGGTCGCGGCTCCAACATGGTAGCGCTGGTAGATGCTATACAAATGGGTGCCCTGCGCGAACTTGCAGAGGTGGCAGTGGTGTTCAGCAACAATCCTGACGCGCCAGGCTTAGCTACGGCCGCTGCCCTGGGCTGCCAAACGGCTAGCCTAGCACCTGCCGGTCGCAAACGAGCCGATTATGATGCGGCGGTGGTACAAATACTACGGGAGTATGAGCCTGATTATCTTGTATTAGCCGGCTATATGCGCATTCTCTCGCCGGTGCTAGTGCGAGCTTACGCCGGCCGCATTCTCAATATCCACCCCGCTGATACGCACCAGCACCAAGGCTTACACGCCTACGAGTGGGCCTTTGAAAACAAGCTTTCCGAAACAAAAATCACCGTCCACCTCGTGGATGAAGGCCTCGATACCGGCCCCGTGTTAGCCCAGCGCCCCGTGGATCTGCGGGGGGCAAATACGCTGTCCGAAGTCGAGCGCCGCGGCTTGCTCGTAGAGCACGAGTTGTATGCCGACACGCTGGTGCGCTTGTTTCGAGGCCAGATTTCCCTTTCCACCCCCGCCAGCTGCCCGGCCGCCCCGCCTGACAACCGGCAACTGACAACAGAGAATTGATATGTGCGGAATAGTTGGTTTTTACGGTCCGGAGCCAGTAGCTGCGGACATTGTAGTTGGCTTAACAGCCCTGCAGCACCGCGGCCAGGATGCAGCCGGCATCGTCACCTTCGACGATAATTTTCACCTCTGCAAAGGCAACGGATTAGTCAATGACGTGTTCAAGCCCAAGCATGTAAAGAAGCTAAAGGGCAACATCGGCATTGGCCACGTGCGCTACACTACCCAAGGCTCCAACGATTCGGAGCTAGCCCAGCCCTTTACCACCAGCTACCCCTTTGGCCTGGGTATGGTACACAATGGCAACGTTATCAACTTCCGCGAAGTCGCTCAGCGCCTGCATGATAAGTATCACGTGCTGCCCAAAACCAGCAACGACCTGGAACTGATTATGTACACCTTCGCCTCGGAACTGCGCATCAAAGACCTCGATCACCTCTCGGTAATTGATATTTTCGATGCCGTCGAGACCACCCAGGAGCTGGTGAAAGGTGCTTACGCCACTATCACCGTTATTGCCGGTCATGGATTGTTGGCCTTCAACGACCCGTTGGGTATTCGCCCCTTGGTGCTCGGCTGCCGCCAAACGCCCGATGGCCCGGTGTACGCCTTTGCCTCCGAGAGCACCTGCTTTGATTATCTGGGCTTCGACTTTGTGAAAAACGTAGGGCCGGGACAAGCCATATTCATTGATAAAGACCTCAAGGTTCATTACAAGAACCCGTATAATGTGCCCAAAGCGTTCTGCGTGTTTGAGCACATCTACTTCGCCCGTGAAGACTCCGTTATTCACGGCCGCTTAGTAGCCCGTGAGCGTGTTAGGTTAGGTAAGATACTGGCTCGTAAGGTACTGGCCGCCGGAATTAAGCCTGATATGGTGATTGATGTGCCATCGTCGGGCTATTTCGCTGCCTCTGGTTTGGCCGAAGCCATTGGCATACCCTATCGGCGCGGGCTGGTGAAGAACAACCACATGGGCCGCAGCTTTATTGTAAGCAGTCAGGCCGGCCGCGAGGATGTGGTGAAGAAAAAGCTTAACCCCATCCGCGAGTTTGTGGAGGGCAAAAAAGTAGCCGTAGTCGACGATAGTATCGTGCGCGGCACTACGTCGCGGCGCATCGTGCGTATTCTGCGCGAAGCCGGCGCGCTCGAAGTATACTTTATTTCCTCCGCGCCGCCCATCGTTAGCCCTTGCATCTACGGCATCGATATGGCTATGAGCACCGAGCTGATTGCCGCCAACTACACTGAGGAAGAAATCTGCCGCTACATCGAGGCCGATAAAGTTATTTATCAGGACTTGAGCGACTTGCAGGATCTGTTTGCCGAGGAGCGCGGCCACGGCGGCTGCTTTGCCTGTTTCTCCGGTCGCTACCCCACCGGCGACGTAACCAAATATCTGCGCCACATTCAGGAAGAGCGCGAAAGCCACCGCGACAAAAAAGACCGTCATAAAGTAGTGTCCTCCGTAAGCGCCAAAGCTCCCGAGCCAACAGAACATTAGTTGAGAATTGAAAATCGTTAGAACGTCATGCAGAGCAGAGCGAAGCCTCTCGCGTGCTGATGTTGCCAAGCTAAACAACTAACCACGCGAGATGCTTCGCTGCCGCTCTGCATGACGTTCTAATATTAACCTATTACCAAATGTCCACTGCTTCCCCCAAACCTGCCGGATACGACATCGACCTCGGCAACGCCTGCTCCCGCAACGCCTACGCCTGGGCCAAGAAAACCTTTCCCAACCGCGCCGGTCAGCCCGGTGAGCCGGCTCAGGATCTGGACGGTGGCTTCTCCAATGAAATCCGCTTTGGGCAGGAGCGCTTGGGCATTAGCTCCGACGGTATCGGTACCAAAATAGAAGTAGCCGAGCGGGTTGGGCGGTTCGATACGTTGGGCTACGACCTGATTGCCATGGTGGCCGACGATCTGATTGCCGGCGGTTTTGTGCCCAGCAATCTGTCGAATATCATCGACGTGAATACCCTGGATTACGATGTAATTGACGAGTTGATGCGCGGCCTTCACGACGCGGCCAACTTCAGTCGCATCGCCGTAACGGGAGGCGAAATTGCCGAGTTGGGCAACCGAATTGGTGGCTGGCCGGGCGCCCGAATGAACTTCAACTGGTGCTCTACGGCTGTGGGTGCCTTGCATCCATCCTTAAAAAGCCCCCTGAGCGGCGCCACCGCTCAAGCTGGCCACGCAGTGGTATCGCTCCGCTCACCCAGCTTCCGTTCCAATGGTTTTTCTCTGGCCCGCCGCACCCTGCAAAGCCTCTACGGCGACAACTGGCACACGGCCCCCTATACCGGCTCCGACGCCGCTGAGCTAGGCAACACCTGGGGGGAAGTACTGCTGGCCCCATCCCTTATCTACGCGCCCGCTGTAGCCCGCCTCCTCGATGCCGGTTTAACCTTGCACGGCATCGCTCACATCACCGGCGGTGGCATTGCTGATAACTTCCAGCGGGTGCTCAAGAATAACAGTGTGGGCGCCGAGCTGGACAACCTCTTCGAGCCTCTGCCCGCCATGCAGAAGCTCACCAAACTGGCCGGCATTTCTCCCGCCGATGCTTACCTCTACTGGAACATGGGCAACGGCATGCTCCTCGTAACCGAAGAAGCCCAAGCCGCCGCGGTAGTCAGCCAGCTGCAAGCCGATGGTTACCAGGCCCAAGTGGCCGGCCGCATCACTGCCGCGCTTGGCATCAAGCTGAAAGTTGCGGCCGGTGAGCTGACGTATTAATATAAGCGGTTTAGAAAATGGTCAAATATTAGTTAGAACGTCATGCAGAGCGGTAGCGAAGCATCTCGTGTGGTTAGTTGTTTAGCTTGGCAACATCAGCACGCGAGATGCTTCGCTGCCGCTCTGCATAACGTTCTAACGATTTCGTAAACCGATTTGCAGTAGATAGACCTACCAAAAAAGCCCCCCAGAAATTTTCTGGGGAGCTTTTTTATGCTGTTAACTCTGTGCGTAGATGCGCCAGGAAACTTAAGCTGCTTGCCGGGGCTCAATATCAAAGCCGGCTTGGGCCACAGCTTTCATCACCTGTTCGGGAATGACGTTCTCGCCCTCCACGGTCAGGATCTTGTCGGGGTTATTGGTGTCGACGCTCCACTTTTGCACGGTGGGTTCCGCATCTAGAAAAGGCGTGACGGCGCGCAGACAGTTGGCGCAGTTGATCGAGGTTTTGAATTGTAGGGTAGGCATAAGAGCGAGAGTTGGGCCGCGGCGGCAACTAAATAGCAGCTTCAGCGGCGGGTGAGATGCTGGTGTAACAGCGGATATGCTACAAAAGTACCAACGTGAATACGCCTGAGAAGTATAGGCTTTGGCTGTTAGTGTGCAGAGTTTTGTGGTAATTCCGGCTGTCAATTAATAGTTTGTGTTAAGCTATACGATCTTTCCATGTCACAACTTATAGAGCAGCTTCAATTGTTAGAGGCAGACAAATTCGTGTCTGAGGATGATGAAGAGTATCAGGTCCAATTACTACCAGGTCTGACAGATGAGCAAGTAAAAGCATTTGCCGAAAGTATGCCCCAAGGGCGCCTTCCTGCTGATATTCGGGAGTTGTTGCTTTTTACACGAGGTTTCGAGTTTTCTCCTCTCGAGGAAATTCGTTTCGATGCGTCTAATCAGTTTGGCCTTGAAGAACTGTTTCCGAACTCTATACAACTTGCCGGTGATGGTTTCGGAAACTTCTGGATTCTGGATATCAGTCAAACAGGGCACTGGGGAGCTGTCTTTTTCGTCTGCCATGATCCGGCGGTGATAGTTAGACACTCAACTGATTTATGCGAATTCCTTCGCCACGTTCATGAATTCGGGAGGCTAGGTCCCGCTTCTTGGTTGGATCGAGTACACGAGCAGATCAGTTCCACTATTTGGCTTGAGAGAAAAAAACCAAATGGAATAATCAGCGCACAGTTGGCTAAGGCGTCAGATGATACAATACTGAAGCAGTTTTCCTTAACAGTACCTATTAAGTATCTTATAGCTGACTTACGGATACATTCTCCAATGCTGGGCTTTGCCTGGGACACAATTTCGGCTGACGGAACCGGGAAAGTCCGTAAGCACAATACAGAGCCCATTTGGGCTTTTGAACAATCGACCAAGCAAAGTTGGCTTGGTCGATTATTTAGTAAGTAACCACCCTACGCCGGCCGTACCGCCCGCTTCTCCAGAATCAGCTGCATGCGGAACTTGTTCAGGCTTTCTTCCAGCCCCACCGGATACACGTGCGGGTTGAGAAAGCGCCGGATGCTAGGGTCGAGGGCGGCTACTTCGCGCTGGGCTTTGGTGCGGCTTTCCTCCAAAGTGGGCAAGTCGTCTACCAGCTTGCCGGCGCGGAACACGGGCTCCAGCAGCTCCCGAAACTGGGTGGAGCGGATGGGGCGGCGGCGCGTGGGGTCCAGCGGGTCCACGATAGTAAGCTGCTCGGGCAGGGGGTCGGCGGTGTTGTAAAGCATATCGGCGCGGGGCTGGCCCTTTTCGGTTTCGTAGCGGCGCACTTGCAGGATGCCGGGGATGCTGGTTTTGGCGAGCTGCTCAGAAAGCTTGATGGTGTAGTCCCAGTCGCTGTCGGCAGAGGGGCGCAGGGCGGCGAGCTTATAAACGCCCCCCAGCGCCGGCTGATCGTGGGCGGTGACGAGCTTGGTGCCGATGCCCCAGGTGTCGATGCGAGCACCTTGCTGCTTGAGGCTGGTAATCAGGTGCTCATCGAGGTCATTGCTGGCTACGATGCGGGTTTTGGGGAAGCCAGCTTCGTTGAGCAGGGCACGGGCCTCGCGGCTGAGGTAGGCCAAGTCGCCTGAGTCGAGGCGGATGCCCCCCAGTTCGTGGCCGTTGGCCCGCATCTGTCGGGCTACGCTGATGGCGTGGCGCACGCCTTCCAGCGTGTCGTAAGTATCGACCAGGAAAACCGAATCGTCGGGGAAAGCGTCGCCGTAGGCTGCAAAGGCCGCTTCTTCCTCCCCAAACGACTGTACCCAGCTGTGGGCATGAGTGCCGCGCACCGGAATGCCAAAGCGTTGGCCAGCCATCAGGTTTGATGTGCCATCGACGCCGCCTAAATACGCGGCTCGGCTGGCGCTCATTCCGCCATCGAAGCCTTGGGCCCGGCGCAAGCCAAACTCAAACACTTGGTCGGAGCCGGCGGCTTCCCGAATGCGGGCGGCTTTGGTAGCTATCAGCGTTTGAAAGTTAACCAGCGTGAGCAAGGCCGTTTCCAGGAGCTGCGCTTGTAGCAGGGGGCCTTTTATCCGCAGCAGCGGCTCATTGGCGAATACTACCGTGCCTTCGGGTATAGCATCGATGTCGCAGGTAAGGCGGAGGGTGCGCAGGTATTCCAGAAAAGCCGGCTCGAACAGGACCGTGTCGCGGGTACCGCGCAGACTGCCCAGATAAGTAAGGTCATCCTCCGAGAAACGAAAATTCTCCAGCCAATCCACGGCATATGCCAAGCCTGCGACTACGGCATAGCCGCCACCAAACGGCGGCCTGCGAAAATAGAGGTGAAAAACGGCTTCCTGGTCTTGTTTTCCCTGTTTCCAGTAGCCATAGGCCATGGTAAGCTGGTACAGGTCGGTGAGCAGGCTGAGGGAGGGGCCGTAGAGGCCAGAGAGAGGCGCGGAGTTCATGTGCCCAAAGTACGAGGAACCCCGCAGTGAGTTATGTTCTGGAAAGTGCAATACTGGTTGACTACAGGGAACAAACAGAGCCATCAAACCGCCGCATGGGTGGCTCAATGGCTCTGCTTTGTATCAATGCTAAGTATGTCAGATAAGTATAGCGCGTAATCTTAATCCAACGTAACCTATAATATAAATTTCTGATATATAGATTGTTATGATAAGGCTACTCCCCAGCCAGCCGTAGTGGTAGTAGGGGCCGGTCCTTCGGGCTGATGAGCTGCATGACAGTAAAGCTCTGCATCAAGGAGAGTAGGAACGATGGGCGGGCAGGCCGTCGAAGGCGTTGCTTTGAGGCTTTCCTGTACGTCATCCGTAAGGTGGCAAAGCACCAGCTGCGTATTGCGCCGCCGCAGGCGCTGGCAATAGCTGGTCAGCAAGGCCAGCGCACGGCCCGATATGTGGCGCAATGCGCTGCAATCAACCCAAATGCTGGGCTTGCCGCTACGAGCGGCCTGTTGTAAGGCGCGGGCTAATCCGTATTCTTCAGGATGGCTTGGGTCTTCGGCCAGGATAAGCAAATAGCTTTCAGGCAGTATTTCGCGGTAAATCTCCATTAGGAGCAGATAACTTCAGTCGTTTTCAGGCTGTGTGGCAGAGCTACACAGAAGGTGGGAGCAGCAGGAAGAGGCCGCGTGAAGCGGCAACGGGGAGCCAAGGGGGCCAGACCAGCTAGTCTGGTACCAGTACTTACCTAATATGGTCCGCCAACCTGGGTCGGGCAGTGCTGATGAAAAAGCTGCCCGAAGCGGAAAAGAGAAAGAGCTATCTACTTTAAGAGCCGTGGTACTATAGACACATTGCCCACGAGGGAGGATGCGTAGTCGTACAAATTTAGGGATAGGAATTAACTATACCCTCAGGCAATATACTGGTTTTCAGTACAGTTGCCTATACCAAGTTCTAGGTATTTATAGCGTACGTATCTTTGCTTATCCCTGAGTATAGGTATAAAAAAAGGAGCGGCCACATCGCTGCGCCACTCCTTTGTACTCACGTTATTCTAAGCTGATGCCAGGTCCTGATTGGCTGGGCCGATGAGGAGTTTGCCCAGCGCATCGAACCGGGAACCGTGGCAGGGACAATCCCAGCTGCTCTCTAGGCCGTTCCAATGCACTACGCAACCCAGATGCGGACAGATGGCGGAACACTCGTGGGTCTGGCCTTTGGGGTCGCGGTATACGGCTACTTTCGTGAGGCCGCGCCGCAGCACGGCCCCGGAGCCGGGCGCTATTTCGTCGATGCTCGATACGTCGCCACCGGTGAGCAGCTCGGTGTATTCGGTAGCGACATTCAGGTTTTCCTTTACAAACTCATACGCCGAAGCCGGACGCAGCGTCACGCGGCCGGGGTCGTAGAGGTCGGCCCAGGGGTTGGAGCGGCCCTGAATAAGATCGGTGACAATAATGCCCCCCAGCGTGCTATGCGTCATGCCGTGGCCCGAGTCGCCGGTGATGATGTACACATTATCTTTATCCAGGGGGTTGCGGCCGGCGTAGCCCAGGCTGTCGCTGGGTTCCTGCACCTGCCCCGACCACGCATAATCAATCTGCTGGATCATCGGGAACCGCTGGCGAGTCCAGTCTTCGAGGCGCTGCAAGCTAAGGTCGGGGTCGCCCTGGCCTACTTTATGGTCTTCGCCGCCCACAATAAGTAGGTCGTAGCGGGGTGCGCCACCGCGGGGGCCCTCCGTTAGTTCCTGCAAGCGAATATAGTGGTACGGGTCGGGCGTATCCCAGTAGAGTGCCCGCGTCACGGAGCCTTTCGGAATACGGGCCGCGATAGTGTAAGTGCGGTAAGGCGACTGCTTGGTGTGCATCACTACACGGTCGTTGACGGGCGTGTTGGTGGCCATCACCACGGCTTTGGCGCGTACGGTGTGACCGTCGGCTGTTGTCACGCTGGCTTCGGAGCCGCCCTGCACCTCTGCTACGTGGGTATTGGTGAAAATTTGCCCCCCACGGCCTTTAAACCGACCAATAGCTTCGGCCAGACCATTGAGGTATTTCAAAATATGAAACTGGCCCTGTTCAGGAAACAGTAGGCACTCGCCAGTGCGAAAACCCTGAGTGGGAGAATCGGAAAGGCGCTCGACGCTGGTAAGGCCGGCGCGGTGGGCGGCTTTCAGCTCTTTATCCAACTCCTTGGGGTTGCCGTCTTCGGGCAGAAACAGGTAGCCGTTGAGGCGCGTGAAGTCGCAGTCAATCTTCTCTTCCTGTATAATGTGCTCAATCCGGTCGATGGCAGCGCTATGGCTTTCGGCGGCCAGCCGGGCACCTTTTTCCCCAAACAAATGCTCCAGCCGGGTATAGCGGTCATCGAGGGCATTGGAGAGGTGGGCCGTGGTGCGCCCCGATTCGCCGCTGGCCAGCTTGCCGCTTTCCAGCACCACTACTTTTTTGCCTTCGCGTAGCAGCAGGTAAGCCGTGGTGAGCCCCGCAATGCCGGCACCGACCACCACCACATCGGCGGTCATATTCTGGGTGAGAGAGGGGAATTCGGGCGCGGCGGCAACGGTGCCAAACCACGAGGATTGGGTAGCGGCGGAAGTCTGTTTCATAGAAGTGGATTGGCGTGGGATAATCTATTCAGTTTGTACGCCAAGCTGATAGGTCAAGTTTGGGCATAGCGCCTCCTATTCACAGAGCGAGGCGCTATGCAGCAGCAGGCTACAAATGCATCTCGGGCGGAATGGGTAGTTGATACTTTTCGCCAGCACTCAAAAAGTGTAGGCGCAGGTTGCGGATGGTGAAGGGCGTATCGGGGCTGATTTCGTAAATATTGTTAGTTGTATATTCATTCGCTTCCAGAACGGTAACCAAACCGCTGCCAATTACTTCAAACTCGTAGCCGTTGCGTACTAATATCGCGGTGTCCTCTTCCAGCCCGAGCCCCATACAGCCAGGGTTGGTAGCGATAATCTGCGCCATGCGGGCAATACGACCCCGCGCGATAAAGTGGGTATCAATGGCTACGTCGTGCATAAACTGTAGCCCGGTGGTGATGGATATTTCGCCTTTGCGAAAACCTGCATCGTTAAGACCCTGATAAATCATGGGCGTAGACAAGGCCGCGGCTCCGGCGCTAGTGCCCCCAATAAGAATCTCATCGTAGGTATAACGCTCCTTCAGGCGCACCAGCATTTTGGTGCCGCCCAGCAGGCCAGTTATGCGCAGTTGGTCGCCACCTGTAAAGTAGAAGCCAGTCGCTTCATTAATCAAATCGAGCGTAGCCTCGCTACTGGCATCTTCCCGCTCGCGTACATCCAATACCTGAACCCGTTTGATACCTAATCGGGAAAATATTTTTAAGTAATCTTCTGCAGCTTCCTTAGGCTCAGTTGAGGCAATGGGTAGCACCAAAATCAGTGGGTCGTTGCCTTTTAGCTCCTCGCAGAAACGCTTGAGAATGCCTTCCGGCGCGAAGTTGAGGTTTTCAGCTTGGTTAGAGCCCTTTTCGGGCGCTTCCCCTTTGTTTTCGTGGCCACCCACGGCCAGCAACATTCCTTTTGGCGTGGGGCAGGTGTTTCTGTGAGGCTTCAAAGCCTGCTCCATTGGTGCAGACTTCTTTTTTTTGGTGGGCATAATAAGGAGGAAGGAGTAGGAGAGGAGAATGGTAGTAGAGCGCATCCTGCATGCGTAAATCAGCCTCTTTGAGTTGCGCGCCTTTCCGCCCTTCTTGGCAGCCCCGTAAAAAGGTGGTTGGGGAGCTTTTTTAATTGATTTTTGATTAAAGACTGTCAGCCAAACGATTAGATAGGTAATTGGTCTTCAGGATTATAAAGGCTAACTCAACCGTTATTAGTATTTACTCATCTAAAAATACGTACTACTCCCATGTAAAATAGGTATGTATTCGGTAGCCCCTCCGGGCTTATTCCCGTTTATTCACTACTACTAAAAAAGCCCCCCAGCGCATGCCAACGTGCGCGGTGGGTGTAGTATCCACCCTCGCTACCGCAGACTCTATTTAGTAGAGGCCTTTCTGCGCTATGAAAACAACCAAAACTACCCTAAACAGCAGCGGCCGCCAGATATCTGGCGGCCGCTGCTGTTTAGGGTGTATGTCCTTTGGCTTTATTCAATTAACCCTTCGCTGACGGCGAACTTGATGAGAGCGGCGGTGTTTTTGGCCTGGGTTTTCTCGATGATGTTCTGGCGGTGGGTCTCGATGGTGCGCTTGCTGGTGAAGAGCTTGTCGGCAATCTCGGCGTTGGTCAGGCCCTCAGCAATGAGGGTGAGCACCTCCAGCTCCCGCTTCGATAGGTCGTTGGCTTTGCGGGTTGCGGCGTCCGGGATTGGGCCACTTAGAGTTACCTGCTGCAGCAGGTTTAGCCCTATCTCGGTGCACAGGTACTGCCGGCCCGCCGCTACCGTACGGATGGCGTGGGCAATTTCGGCTACGTCGGCATTTTTGAGCACATACCCCGAAGCACCCGCATTCAGCATCCGCACCACGTAATTGGGGTGGTCGAGCATCGAAAGAATAAGCACTTTTACATCCGGGAAATCACGGCGCAGGTGCGGCATTGCCCCAAAACCGTCCATAACGGGCATATTCACATCCATCAGCACTACGTCGCAGGGAGTCGTGGCCAGCTTATCCAGCAGCTCCTGACCATTGCTGGCCTCAGCCGTAATTTCTAATCCAGCATCCTCGGTAAGCAGCGCACGAATTCCATCACGAATGATAGCGTGGTCGTCGGCCAGAATTAATCTAATCATAATACAATAGCATAGTTGGCAAACAAGGCCAGTGAGGGAGAACTATTCAGGCACAACGTCAACTACGGTAAAATCGGTCCTTTGCAAAGGAAGTGAGTTTGATGAATAGGAACTTAAATGTACCATTTAGGCTCCAGAAACGGAGGCAGACGAAACCAACTATGAAGCGATGTATCACTGCAAAAATGCCCCCAATGGCTTGTGTTTCCTTGGGTATCTACTTACTCACTAATCAGTTTAAGCGTTGTCTTTGGCAGTGTCTTTTTAGCTGTGCCAAAACGTTTTAAGCTAGCAAATGTTTCGGCCCATATACTGAATCGCTTGCTTATAAGCCGGTAAAAGCCCCCCAGCGGCGAGCAAGCATTATGCGGCTGTGCCCGTTTCGATGACTAGGCGAGTGGAGAAGAAAAAGCTCTGATTATTTATGCGGGTGTATCACAAGTCAATAACCTGCACTAAACTGATTAGCTTGCGGCAGCTATAAGGTTTTGGCAACCAAAATTGATTGCTTAGGCCGGGGCGTTTTTTTTGTTGAGGCTTGTTGCAAAAAACCGGGGGCAACGCTTAAACAACACTGATTCATTCCGGTTAACAGTTGCGCTCTAATTAGCCTATTTACTATTCATGATCCGCATCATTCTTATAGATGATCATGCCATTATCCGCGACGGCATCCGCTCCTTACTCCGCGAAGAACCCGGAATAGAGGTAGTAGGGGAGGCCGGCAGCGGCGAGGAATTGCTAAATACCTTGGCTACCACTCCCTGCGATGTGGTCGTGCTTGATCTGAACATGCCCGGCACCGATGGTTTTGCCACGATTCCGCAGCTGCGCCAGCACTATCCCGAGGTGCGTATTCTGGTGCTGTCGATGCTGGATAATGAGCGCTACGTGGCCCAGGCCATCGACTTGGGCGCTTCGGGCTATGCCCTCAAAAGTACCGGTCGCGCCGAGCTGCTCTATGCCATTAAGACCGTAGCAGCGGGGCGGCCTTATCTGTGCACCATTATTGGGCTGGCACTGCTGCGGAAGATGCACTCCCTGGAGTCGCCTAATGGTGCTACTGCCCGAGCCGCCAGCGGCTTATCGAAGCGGGAGCTGGAGGTGCTCACCCTCATTGCCGAGGGCCTGACCAACGCCGAGATTGCCGACAAGCTCTTCACCAGCAAGCGCACCATCGAGACCCACCGCCAGAACATCATCGAGAAAACCCAGGCCAAAAACACCGCCGCCCTCATCAAATACGCTGTGAGTCAGGGCATGCTGACCGATTAAAAAGCCCCCAGCACAGACTTTACACAGAAACGACCCTTCCAGTGGAAAGGTCGTTTCTGTGTAAAGTCTGAAGTACCAGCGATTTGTTGATAAGCAGGTTGGCTGCCGACCTCACAAAACGCCTTCGTGCCATTGGTGACGTTGGATGGTAAAACCTGAATGAGAAATCCGCTCACAGCTTATCCTGCCGGATAAGCCCCCGATATATTTGCAGCAGCCGCTGCTGCGGCAGCCCCAGCCAATAAAGCATTGTGAGGAGTGAAAACACGGCCTGTAGCCGAAAAACGCCGTTCTGCAGGTATTTGCGGGCGGAAGTGGTAACCGTGCCGGGCAGCACCCGAAACGACCCATACCGCCGCAGCCGCCGCACTATTTCCTGGTCTTCCAGCATGATCATGTGCGTGCGGTAGCCCCCGGCTCGCTCAAATACCGCTCGTTGCACAAATAGGCTCTGGTCGCCGAACCGTACGGCGTCGACATCAAAGCGCGTAAACCAGCCGCTCAGCCGCAGAAACCAGTGCGGCTGATTGAAGGCTAAGCGGTAGCAGCCGCTGCTGTAGCCATTCGGTCCCAGCGCGAGCCGGATATCGGCCAGAAAACTAGGCGGCGGATATGTGTCGGCGTGTAGGAAGTAAAGAATTTGCCCCCCAGCTGCGGCTGCCCCATAGTTAAGCTGGGCCGCGCGCCCTTTCTGCGGACAAAGCACCACGCGTACGCCTGCTTGCCGCGCCAAAGCGGCCGTATCATCGGTGCTGTGCCCATCCACCACAATGATTTCTGCACCAGTATCCGGCCCGCATATCGCGCTCAGATATGTCAGCAGCTCTCCTATGCAGTCTGCTTCGTTGAACGTGGGAATGATGATGCTGACGGTATCGGGAGCAGATGAACCGTGAATCATGGCGGGCCTAGGCACGGGTTAGCTGGTAGCTTATGCTTTAGGGAATGAGTGATGAAATATACCCCTTGCCTGACATCGGCCCGCTGCAGCTATCTTAATAGTAACCGTTTTCCATAAAAAGGACCGGATTAGATAGTATTTTGTTATAAATAATATTGAAATATTATAAAAAATATGATAGCTTCATTCATAGCTTGAAAACTTGGTTTCTAGTGCATTAGTACTAGCCAGCAGTAGTGCCTCTTAACTATATATGAGGATCTTGGGAGGGTAAATGAATACGGATATTTGATTGTAAGTAGTTGAAATATAACAGACTAAATGGTCTGTTTGTCCGCGTATGTTCTAGGTCTATTGGCGCGCTTTCCAATATTTATCCACGGCTCCTATGTCTACTGCTATACTCTATATACGGCGAGCTATCAAATGGCTGGCTGGTCTCCCTCTCTTATTGGATCTGCGCTGTAGACCAGCACAGTTGGTTCTGGGAATTATAGTGTTGCTGCTGCCTGTTTATACATCCTCAGCTCAAAACCTTTCGGGCTCAGGCAACAAGCTCACCTTCAATGGCCTGAATACACATATCAACTGTGGGACCAGCAACCGCGGCATTACCCAACGCGTGACGGTGGAGGCTTGGATTCGCACCACTAGCAGCGGCAACCAATGGGTTGCCAGCAAACACCTGAATTCCTTAACAGAGAAGAAAGGCTTTCACCTGTACACAACTAATGGACAGCTTTACTTTAATGGGTACACCAGCGGGGGAATATCTGTATCATCAGGGGCCTCGACTACGCGGGTGAATGATGGTCGCTGGCATCATGTAGTCGGGGTCTGCAATCTGAACACTTGGCAGGTCTATGTCGACGGGGTGCTGGAAAACAATGCGACCTATCCGTTTCTGACGGCAGATTTGGCCACGAGTTCAGCCCTGGCTATTGGCGTATACATCGTTCAATCGGAAAACCTGTTTGTGGGTGATATTGATGAAGTCCGGGTGTGGCGCACGGCCCTGACCCAGGACCAGATTCGGGCGAATATGTGCCGCAAGATTTCGCCGGTGCCTGACGAGTTAGTGGCCTATTATTCCTTCGATCAAAGGGTAGGTGCGGTTGCTATTGACAAAGGCAGCGACCCAACTAACGGTAGACTGATCAACTTCAATAACGACGCTTGGCAACCCTCTGGGGCCGCCATTGGTGATGCCAGCACCTATGCCTACGGCCCCGATCTGCGTACCAGGCGCCTGGGACTGGCAGCAAGCAATGGCGACTCGGCTATTGTGACCAACATCACAACCCAAACGAATGGGGTGCAGCTTTACGCCGTAAATGAGAAACCAAGCGAAGGACCAACGGAAGGCACTAGCGCCGACGTGTACTTTGGCGTATTTAGCCGGGGCAATTCCGGCACCTATGACTTTCGGCTTCGACCGGCCAATGGCTTGAGCGGCTCAACTATCTATACTCGGCCTGCAAATGATGGGATGTGGTCAGCCACTACAGCCACGCCTACGCCTATTTCTCTGCTGCTTGTCCAGCAGCGTTACCGCGCTGAATATATGCAGGCCAACGTGCCGCTACCAGTAGAGCTGACTGCCTTCTCCGCTCGTCGTACCGGCCCGCTGACGGTGGCTCTGGCCTGGCAGACGGCCTCGGAGCAGAACAGCGCCGACTTCACCGTGGAGCAGGCCCCGGACGGCCACACCTTCAGCTCATTGGGCAGCGTAGCCGGACAGGGTACCAGTAGTCGACCCCACGCTTATACATTCACTGCCTATCCCGCGCCGCATGCAGCCTACTACCGGCTGGTACAGCGCGACGTGGATGGTACACTGGCTTACTCGCCTGTCGTATTTGTTGGGGCTGCCGATGACGCTCCCGCTGTGGCTTTGCAGCTCGTGCCTAATCCGGCCCATGACCAGGTGCGGCTGCCTGAGCTAGGCCCTACCGCGACGCTCCAACTGGTGGATGGGTTGGGTCGACTGGTGCGTACGGGTACGGGTGCGTTGCTTTCTCTGCGGGGAATAACGCCGGGTCTTTATATGCTGCAAGCTGCCAGGCCTGGTCATCCCCCGCGCACGGCCCGCCTGCTCGTAGAGTAAGACCATAAGCGGTATTTCCTCAATCACCCGTTGTCTTCACAAAACGAATAATGCTTTTAGGCTAAGTCATTGAAAAGAAGCGACGGCAAGGTCGTCTGGCAGATTCCTTACAAAGCCTTGATCTTCTGCATTGTGGTAATAAAAGCCAAAACCCGTTTTCTAATTTAGAAAACGGGTTTTTATGTGGCCCCGGCGAGAATCGAACTCACATCTAAAGTTTAGGAAACCCTTATTCTATCCGTTGAACTACGGGGCCAGATGCGTGTGGGGGCAAAGGTAGCCCCAAACCATCGGCTCAGCCAAACCCGGTGCTGGGGTGCCTGCGTATAGGCGGCAGGCGTGGCGAGTGTTGCGCCGTTCGTTTTAAGGTTTTTGGTTATAGTATGGGCTTACTGGAGGATTTGCACGCGTCGCGACGGGCAGCAGGCAGCGGGCGAAAATTGCCCCCCGGTGCCGACGACGATGGGATGCAGCCGGCCCTGCTGTTTATTCCGGATATCAGCGGCTTCACGCGCTTCATTGAAGCCTCGGAAAGCCCCCAGGCCCCTTTTTTGATTGCCGATCTGCTCGAAATCCTTATCGAGGCGAATACACTTGATATGGAAGTGTCGGAGATTCAGGGCGATGCTATTCTGTTTTATCGGTTGGGGCCGCCGCCGCCGGTGCAGGAGTTGGTAGCGCAGTGTCGCCGCATCTTCCTCGACTTTCAGAATTACCTGCGTCTGGTGGAGCGCGACAACGCCTCCGAACTAGGTGCTGCGCTGCGGGACAACGATCTGACCCTGAAGATAGTAGTGCACTATGGCCGGGTGAACGTGGCGCACATTCGGGAATTTACCAAGCTAATGGGCCGCGACGTTATTGTGGTGCATCGCCTGCTTAAGAACAATATCAGCGGCGGCGAGTACCTGCTGCTGTCGGAGGGATACCTGAAAACGCAGAGCCTTACTGACCTGAAGCGCAGTTTTTCCTGGACGCGCCTGCTGGGGGGCAAAACCACCTACGAATATCTCGGCGACATCAACTACCGCTACGCCCACCTCACGCCCCTGCGCCTGTTGCTCAACGGGCATCACTCGCCCGATGGAGCGCCCAGTGGCCGCGGCAATTCGCTCAAGGTGCGCCATGCTGTGCGTGTGCCCGCGGCTTACGCCCTGCGGCTGGTGCGCAATCTGCGCTTGCGCTACAGATGGCTGGAAGGCGGCACCGCGGTATACTACGACCTCAGCAAAGCCGACCGCCTAGGCACCAGCTACAAGGTGGATATCAACAAGGGGCAGATCGACTTTCAGACGGTGCAGAGCTTCCAGGGCGAGGAGCGCATCGAGTACGTAGAGAAAATCTCGCACTTCCGGCTTTTCCCTAACTCCTTGCTATTCTTCTTCATTGAAGCCGTGGACGAGCGTTCCTGCCTCATTACCCTCGATTTTCGCTACGGCTACGTAGCTAGCCCGCACCCTCTGATTCGCTTTGGCCAACTCCGCCGCGTACACCGCTTCTGGGGCCGCTCTCTTCGTAATCTGGTTGCTTTGGGCGAGCGAATGGCCAGGGTGTCAGTCAAATAGCTGTGTTCTTACATCTTACACCAACAAAAAAGCCCCCCAGACTCAATCTGGGGGGCTTTTTTGTTGGTGTAAGATGTCGGCTCTACGCTTTATATAACAGCACAATACCGAACGACAACGCCGTCAGAATCAGACCCACCATAAAGATGGTGTAGCTGATGCGGAGTAGCCGATACTTCCGGCTGAGCACCTCGCCCAGATAGTAAATATCGGTTATCATGTTGGTGTACATCAGGTCTTTGTCGCGCATGAGCTCGTACATACCGCCCTGAAACGCATCAAGGCTGAGCTTAGTGAAGTTGCCGAAGAACAGGATGTTGATGCGGCGGTTGGTGGCAATGGCCGGGCTTTTCTTCAGCCACTTAAAGGTCGTCACGTCGGGTTGGGCCGAGAGAATAGCCGACACCACCGAGCCCAGCGCCGTGGCTACCAGCAGGCCCATAGGCACCGTCAGGATAGGATTGCGGGTGAAAGCTGGCCCGATGGACGACGTTTTGGCCCCCAGATAAGTAATCAGGATAGACAGGATAACCGCGTTCAGGCTGATCATCATGTTGGCCTTGTTATCAGCCATCTGCGAAAGCGACACGTGGTTGTCATACGTCGTCCGAAACATGGTTTCCACGCCGCGCTTGCCCTCGGCGAAGTTGCCTTGTACCTCCTCTTTCTTCTTCTTTTCTTTTTTCTCGGTCTTCTTCAGCCGATCCTTCTGATCCTTAATGTTTTTCTTGTACTGCTCGCCGTAGCGCTCCTTCGCCGCCTGCGACCGGAACTTGGACGCTATCAGGAAATCAAGCTGAATTTCGGCCCACTCGGTGTTCGAGTAGCTGCGGCCCAATATGGTTTCCCACTCCGCGCGCATGAGCTCACCGGAAGCGGAAAAGTCTTCCCGGCCCAGGCTGCACAGGTCTGCATCCACCAATATTTGCTGCATCTCCGTTTCGCGCGGCTCGTCGCGGTGGGTGGCTCTAATTAGATCCTGCACTACCGCAATCCGGTCGGTGGGGTAGCCCTGTGCCTTTAGCCAGTCCCCGGCCCGCTCCATGCTGCGGTACTCGTGGCCATCATACGTATCTATATAGCCTGTATCATGAAACCAGGCGGCCAGCTCCAGCGCTTCCTGATCGCTTTCATCCAACTCAGAGGCTGCCCCAAGCGCCCGAACCTCCTTTACCGTGAGCGTGGTATGTTTGAGGGAATGATAAACGAGTTGCTTAGGCAACTTTTCCTCGAAAAGTGTCGTGATATAGGCCTTAGCCTGCCGCAGAATTTCTGCTTTCGCTTTTTTAATAACTGGGGTTGTCTCCATGAGGGAAGTTGAGATGCCGGGCTGACAGGATGTACCTATAGCTCCTAATTGGCTTAAAACGCGAATTGGTTCCTGAGGTTTTTTGCAATAGCTCAACCGCACGGCGTCTGCCTGCGTAGGGCATGCCATTGCAGCGTCTCATGATGAGCTAATTCTGTAGTCAGCCACTTGAATTTTAAGTTTACCCATTTTTAATTAAACTTTTAGTAGGTTTTTTTAACTTCGGTAAACCTCCGATTACAAGCTATTTTTGCTTTCAAAATCTTTACAATAGCTGTTTTACTTCCTTATGAGAAGGTTTACTCTGTCTTGTTATCTGCTGCTTATGAGTTCGTTTGGCTTGCCCACGGCCATGGCGCAGACTACTCAAGTTCCCCATCCCGAACGCCCCAACTACAATCATGGAGGGGAAAACTGGAAAACAAAAACGCCCCCCCATAGCAGTACCCTCCGCTACTCTGTATTTCTGATTGGTGACGTTGGCGCCCCGGAACTAAAAGAGCCAGGTGAGCCCTCGCTCAACTTTATGCGCCGCGAGATGCTCGCTGCCGGCTCGAAAAGCACGGCCATTTTCCTCGGCGATAACATTTATGAGTATGGTTTGCCTGAGGAAGGCGCCTACGACCGCAAAGTATCGGAGCACCGCATCACCACCCAGCTTGATGTTCTGCGCAATTACGAAGGCGAAAAATACATGATTCCGGGCAACCACGACTGGAAGCAGGGCCAAAAAGGCAGTCTGGAGCAGGTAAACCGGCAGCAGCGCTTCGTGGAAGACTACATGATGCGAGACTCGACGGCCTTTTCCTACACCGGCGACTTTTTCATTCCCCGCGATGGCTGCCCCGGCCCTTTCGAGGTTCGATTGCAGGACGATCTGGTAATGATTGCCATCAACTCGCAGTGGTTTTTACAGACTAAGGAGCGGCCTTACGGCTCTAACAGCGGCTGCGGCGTGGCCAACGAAACGGACTTTTACACCCAGCTCGAAGACATTATTCAGCGCCATAAAGACAAGAACGTGATGGTAATTGCTCACCATCCACTGTTCTCCGATGGTATCCATGGGGGCTTTTTTACCCTTGCCGACCATATTTTCCCGCTGTCCATTGTCTACAAATACGCATTTGTGCCCTTCCCCGTCATTGGCTCGGTTTATCCATTCGCCCGCAAGTACGGCGGCATAAGCCAGGACATTCCGCACCCACTATATCAGGCCTACAAGAAGGGCCTGATGGATATCTTTCAGAAGTATCCGAACGTGGTGTATGCCAATGGCCACGAGCATAACCTGCAGTATTTTAAGGTAGATGCTACGCACTTTATTACGAGTGGCTCGGGCTGCAAAACCCAGCACGTGCGCACCGGCCGTGATGCCGGCGCCATGTTCTCCGATAAAGAGAAAGGGTTTTCCCGGGTTAATTACTACGATAATGGCGAAGTCTGGACGGAGTTCTGGGTGCCCAATGGCAATGGCGAAAATGGCCGGTTAGTGTTTCGGACTCCTATGTACGCCAAGCAGTCACTGCAAGCGCTGGCGCAGGCCCAAACCGATTCGACCAACGCCTCCAACGCCCTCGGCCCTCGCCGTGACTTCCGCGACAGCACCGTAACCCTGGCCGTCAACCCGCGCTATGCCCAGCGCAGCCGGTTTTTTCGCACCTTCTTCGGCGACCACTACCGTGCCGAATGGGCCACGCCCGTTCGCTTTCCTGTACTCGACTTAGCTACTGAAAAGGGCGGCCTGACGCCCTACCAGATTGGCGGCGGCAAGCAAACGGCTTCATTGAAAGTGCGCAACGAGGAAGGCCGCAACTACACGTTGCGGGGCATAAACAAAGATCCTTCGGCGGTATTGCCAGAGTCGTTGCGCGACGGCGCGGCGAAGGACATTTTGCAGGACCAGATTTCGGCCCAGCATCCCTACGCCTCTTTCGTGCTGCCGCCCCTGGCCTCGGCGGCTGGTATTCTGCATACCAATCCGGAGATGCGCTATATCCCGCAGGACCCACTGCTTGGTCAGTACTACGAGCGCTTCTCGAACACGCCCGCGGCCCTGGAAGAAGACCCCAAGGACGACCAAAGCGACGTAGCCTCGTTGGGCAATGCGACCAACTTGGTGGGCAGCGACCGGGTGCTGGAGCGCCTGATTGAAGACAACGATAACAAGGTAAAAGAGAAAGCCTTCGCCCGCTCGCGCCTCTTCGATATGTGGATTGGCGACTGGGACCGGCACGAAGATCAGTGGCGCTGGGCCGAAAAGAAGGATGAAGAGGGCGACCGAACTTTCACTGCCGTGCCCGAGGACCGCGACGTGGCCTTCTTTAAAGGCGACGGCATTTTGCCTTATCTGATCAGTCGGGGATGGGGCATTCGTAACTTCCAGAACTTTGGCTACGACTACGCTGACTATAAGGGCCTTAACCTGACTGCTTTGGCAAATGACCGGGTGTTTTTGGCCTCAGTAACCAAGGAAGATTGGGTCAAGCATGCCGAAGAAATGAAAGCGGGACTCACTGATGAGGTGATTGAAAATGCTTTCCGTGAGAGGTGGCCGGAGCAAATCTATAAGCTGCACGGCCCTGAAATCATTGCCAAGCTAAAGAGCCGGCGGGAGCTGTTGCCGGAGCTGGCAGCCAACTACTACGAGGTAGTGTCCAGGATTACGGAGGTAAAAGGCAGCAGCAAGCGCGAAAAATTTGTGGTGGACCGTCTGCCCGACGACAAAACCCGCGTGACGGTGCAGAAGATAAATAAAGACGGTGAGTTCACTAAAGTCCTCTACGACCGCACTTTTGATAACAACGTCACGCAGGAAGTGCGCCTCTATGGCTTCGCTGGCAACGACATCTATCAGATTAACGGCGACGTGAGGGATGGCCTCAAGCTGCGCATTATCGCCGGTACCGACCGCGACTCGATTGTAGACAAATCGAACGTGCGCGGCATTGAGCACCAAACGCACATTTACGATGCCGACTCCGGTAACGTCATCATTAAGGGCCCCGACACCCGTCTGCGCCTGGAGCCCGGTATCGATGTGAGTCGCTACGATAACCCGAACCGTGCCGACCGCAAAGATTACCGTCTCGATTATCTGGGGCCGGCGCTGTACTTCGGGTATAACGTGGACGACCGGCTGTTCTTTGGTGGTGGTATCACTTACCGCAACTATGCTTTCCGCAAGGAGCCTTTCGCTTCGGATCAGTCGTTGGTGGCCAACTATTCGCCTTCCCAGAAAGCGTATAATGTGCGTTATAAGGGCCAGTTTACGGATATGTTTGGTAAGTACGACCTGAATGTTACCAGCCAGCTCTATGGTCCGCAGTTGCTTTATAACTACTTCGGTGAGGGCAACGACACGGACAATATTCTGGAAGATCAGGAAGGCCGCGTCCGCAACCGCGACATCAACGAAACCTACCGCATTCGTTTCTCGCGCTTCTACTTCTCGCCAGTGCTGGAAAAGGACGTGTTTAGCTTCCTCAAAATCGGATTTGGCCCCCAGTACGACCAGTTTCACGTAGAGCGCGACCCTATTGGCAGCGAGATTGCGGCGGGCCTCGACGAGAATAACAACGGCGTAAGCGGGGCTGCTGTGGGCATCCGCTCCTCCGATTTTGGTGTGAATCGCTACGCTGGGGGGCGTTTTTACCTGAACATCGACGCTGCCAGCTCACCGAAGAACCCACGCATTGGTCTGCGCTGGTACAACTCGGCCGAGTATAACTTCCAGATGAACGGGGAGAATCTCAACTTCGGGCGCTTGGCCTCGGAGTTTCGGTTTTACATCACCCCCAACTTTCCTTTTCAACTCACCTGGGCGGGCCGCATTGGCGGGGCGCGCAACCTCGGCGACTATCGGTTTTACCAAGCCAATACGCTGGGGGGCACCACCAACCTGCGCGGCTACCGCCGTACGCGCTACGCGGGCCGCAGCTCGGTATTTGCCAACGCCGAAGTGCGCCTCCAGCTCTTTACCTTCAATGCCTACCTCTTCCCGGCTAAGGTTGGCGTAATGGGCCTCGCCGACGCCGCCCGGGTGTTTAGCTCTTACGATGTGCGCACCGGCCTTAAAGCCTTCCACACCGGCGTAGGCGGTGGCGTGTGGGCCGATATTCTCAAGCAAGCCGTTATCAACGTTACCTACTCAGTAGGGGAGGAGAACTTGGTTTTTGTGGGTTTCGACTTCCTGTTCTAAATTAATAGCAGCCTGAGAAGTGGTCAAGTGGCAGAGGTTTCAATAACCCTTCACTTGACCATTTTCTTGCTTAATGGCTTACCCTGTTGGCCATTTTTTGTAAAAAGACGTTTAGCCCAGAAACAAGCAATCATAGGTTTTTGGAGAAAGATTTTCTCGCTTCAATATGACATCAATTTCCACCTTTTTGCGCCGTGGGGGGCAAATTTTGGGTCTATTAGCCTTTTTCTTGCCTGCTTTTGACACGCAGGCGCAAGTAAGGCCTCCCCGCACGCGCGTGTACCCGCGCCCCGCGCCGCCCACCGACTCGCTCACGGATGCGCTGGTAGGGAAGGAAAAGGAATTTGCTAACCCTTCCGTGTTGGGTCAGGGCCCCAGCAAAGGCCTGATTTTTCACTATGAGCGCACCGCCGCTTTCGATATCACTTCTGATTCAAAGAGCAATGACTTTACGGATCGGAGGGGCACGGTGAGCAACAATGACCGCTTTATCGTGAAAGGCTACGTTCCCGTCTGGAATCGGCCGCACCTCAAAATGGTGGTGGGCGTAAATTATGAGCGGGAAGAATTTGAGTTTAAAGACCGCCCCACCGGCTATACGCTCTATGACGAACTGGAGGAAAAGGGTCTCAAAACGCTGGGCACCCAGCTAGTGGTGCTGCGGCCCATTGATGAGCGAAACTTCGTGCTGGGTCGGGTAAAAGGCGAGCTAAACGGCGATTATACCTCCTCGGCGCTGCGGCTCAAAGATTACCTGCGCATGTCATACGAGCTGGTGTACGGCTGGAAAAAGTCGCCTACATTTTCGTGGGGCATTGGCGCGCAGCTGGGCTACACATTTGGTCGGCGCAGTATCTATCCGGCTATCTTGTACAACCGCACTTGGAGCGACCATTGGGGCGTAGAGGCCCTGTTCCCGGCGCGCGTGCTGGTGCGGCACAATGCTTCGGCTAAGTCGCTGCTATTTGCCGGCTACGAGGTGAACGGACTAAGCTATATTCTTAAGTTCCGCGAAACCCTGCCCATCGACCCGACCCTGACCACCGTGGAGCTGCGCGAGACGGAGCTGAAGTTCCGTGGCCGCTGGGAGCACGAAATCTATGACTTTCTGTGGTTTGGGGCCGAAGGCGGCTACCGCTACAACAATTCTTTCGACGTATTCGACCGCCGCAACGGCCGCACGAAGGTCATCGACAATAAACTGGCTGGCACTCCTTATTTCAGCCTAGAGCTATTCATTGTGCCCCCACGCCGCTTTTTGAAGCAGTAGCGCATCTACAATAAAAAAGCCCCCCAGCTATGTAGCTGGAGGGCTTTTTTTGTTCCTAACAGTTAAGCGGCTGGCTTCTTCCGGGGGGCTTTTTTGCCTGCCGGTTTAGCGTCGGCTTTCTCAGTCGGGCGGGCTTTGCTTAGCTTTTTCAGGTATTCGTAGGTGGCTAGCTGGGCACGTACTTGGGGGGCTTTTTTGTCGTCCTGGCCGATAAAGTTGTTGTGAAAATCTCTGGACTTCACATTGTCCTGGCGTTGCAGATCAAGCAGGTGGCGCACCTCGGCGCGGATCTTAGGGTCGAGAATGGGGAAGCCGACCTCCACCCGGCGGTCCAGGTTGCGGGCCATCCAGTCGGACGACGCTACAAACACTTTTTCGTCGCCATCGTTGCCAAATACATATACGCGAGCATGCTCCAGGTAGCGGTCCACGATGCCGCGCTGCTCGATATTCTCGCTCTGACCCGGCACCTGCGGAATAAGGCATGAAATGCCGCGCACCAGTAGCTCCACGCGTACGCCGGCCGCGCTGGCCTCGTAGAGCTTATGAATCATGCGGTCGTCCTGCAACGCATTTACTTTCAGGATAATATAAGCGTCTTTGCCGGCTTTGGCCAATTCTATCTCCCGGTCTACCAGCTCATTCAGCCGGTCGCGCAGCTCAAAGGGAGCCACCAGCAGATACTCGAAGCCGTCTTTGGCCTGCCGATCCAGGAAGTAGTCGAACACGCGGCTCACCTCACTGGTCAGCCGCTCATCGGCCGTGAACAGGCCGTGGTCGGCGTAAATCTGGCTGGTTACCTCGTTGAAATTGCCCGTGCTCAGGTAGGCGTATTGCTTGGCTTTCTCATCCTCCGTGCGCGTCACCAGGGCCAGCTTGCTATGCACTTTCAGGTCAGGAATGCCGAAAATAACGTTAGCTCCGGCCTGTTGTAGTTTCTCGGCCCAATACATATTCGACTCTTCATCGAAGCGGGCCTTTAGCTCCACTACTACAGTTACCTGCTTTCCCTGCTTGGCGGCTTTTACCAACGCTTTGGCCACCTCGCTTTTTGCCGACACCCGATATAAAGTCACGCCAATACTGGTAACGGCCGGATCGAGGGCCGCCTCAGTCAGGAAGCGCGTGACGTACTCGAAAGACTGGTAGGGGAGGTGAAGCAGATGGTCGCGCTCGGCAATGGCGGTCAGCATACTGCCCGTGCCGCGCGGGAGCGTAGGATGAGGCAGCGGCGGCTGGGCAGGGTAAGTAAGATCGGGGCGGCCAACGTCGGGGAAGCCAAAGAAGTCGCGGAAGTTATGGTAGCGGCTGCCCGCCACCAGTTCGCCTTTGCCGATACCGGTTTTGTGCATGATGGCCCGCAGCACTTCCTGCGGCATGGCCGGGTCATAGAGCAGGCGGGCCGGGTAGCCCGTTTCGCGTTTCTGCAGGCTGCTCTTAATCTTGGCCATCAGGTTGCCGGATACTTCCTCCTGAATATCCAGTTCCGCATCTCGCGAAATCTTGATAGCGTGTACCTGTACGCGCTTGTACTGCGGAAACAGCTCCGTCGCGCAGCACCGAATCACGTCGTCTAGAAACAGGACATAGCGGTCTTCACCCTCGGCTGGTAGCTGCACAAAACGCCCCCCATGCCGTTTGGTGGGAAGTTCCATAACCAGGATTCGCTCGTCGGGCTGATGCTTTTTCTCCTTCACCGGCTCGGTGAGCAGGAAAGTGAGATACACGCTTTGGTCCTTGAGAAACAGATGATGCAGGTTGTCGTCGAGGCTGACGGGCGAGAGCAAATCGCGCACGTTTTCGCGGAAATACTCACCCACCCACTCCAGCTGCGTCTCGCTCAGATCGTGGTCGGAGAGCAGATGAATGTGCTGGCGATGCAGCTCCGGCAGAATACTGCCCCGAAAAGTATCGCCAAAAGCTTCCTGCTGCTTGTTCACCTCGGCCAGCAGATTTTTGAGTTGCTCCGCTGGATCTTCGCCCAGCTTGGCGCGGGTTTTTTTCTTAAGTTTCACCAAGCGGCGCAGCGTGGCCACGCGCACCTTGAAGTATTCGTCCAGATTCGACGAAAAGATGGCCATAAACTTCAACCGCTCCAGCAAGGGCACTTCCGGACTCTGCGCTTCCTGCAGCACACGGGCATTGAACGCCAGCCAGCTCAACTCCCGGTTCAGCAAAGTGGGGTGGGTCTTGGGGGGCATTTCCATGTATTTTAAGGGTATTAAGTTAATGATCATGGCAAAACGATACGCCCGTCGACTGCCTTATACGGCAAGCCGCCTGAACATGAGGCTTTGGGGTAGTATTTACTGACGAGGTAAGGCTATTCTTTATGCCGTGGATGATCGTAGAAGTAGTACTCAGCATTTGTGCGATCAACGTGGGCCCAATGGTCGGTAGCGAAGCGCAGGCACACAATAGCGGCCGTCGTCATTTCAGGTATTTGGCTGGGGGAGAGCAAGTTGGCAAAATCAGTAATAGTATTGTTGTGGCCTACCAGCAATACCGAAGTAGCCTCATTGGGCAGCTCGTGTACTACCCGCATCAGGTCGTTTACATCGGCTTGATATATTTTCTCCACCACCTGAATCTGGTCGTGCGGATATTTCAGTACGCTGGCCACCAGCGCCGCCGTACTGAGCGCACGCACCGCCGGCGAGCTCACCAGCAAGTCGAGCTGAATGTCGCGTTTCGCCAGCGCCTCGCCCATGGCCGGAGCATCTGTACGACCTCGGCCATTCAGGGGCCGCTCCCGGTCGCTCAGGTCGTCAAAGTTCCAGCTCGACTTTGCATGGCGCATCAGATACAAGGTTTTCATAAACAAGAGGGTGGAATGAGGTTTCTATACTACAAACGTTACGCGAGTTTCAGCTAAATGCCAATCTGGCTCCACGAATTTAAACGATTCGAGCTTTTAGGCTAAAGCAGGTAATAGTAAAGCAGTTGTCGAGACGCATACTCGCGTCTAATCGTTGAATTGAAGGCAAGTGCAGCTAACAACTAGTACCGCGCCAACTTAACAACGACCGCAACGATTAGATTTGAATACGCGTCTCTATAAGCGGCAGAGCGCTGAATTTGCGTCTACAAAAAAGCCCTCCGGAACTGTTCTGGGGGGCTTTTTTGTAATTATTGAATGCAAGTTACTCCTCTTCCACTACGGGTTGCTGATTGGGGTAGCGCTGATAGTGCAGCTTGGCTACATGCCGGGCCAGCAGGCTCCGCAACTCATCGATGTTGGTGCGCTCCTGAGCCGAAATAAAGATAACCGGGTCATGCATTTTGGCCATGTACGTGGCCTTCAACTGTTCCAACGACGGGCGTTCAGGAGCATCTTCGTCAGCATTCATCCCTTCAAATTGCTGCTCGGACGCGTTGCTCGTATCGGTGCTGTATTGGTCGATCTTGTTGAAGACTAGCAGCATCGGCTTGTCGGCGGCGTTGATGTCCTTGAGCGTATCATTCACCACCGCAATCTGCTCCTCGAACGACGGATGCGAAATATCGACCACGTGCACCAGCAAGTCGGCCTCCCGAATCTCATCCAACGTCGATTTAAAGCTTTCAATTAGGCGCGTAGGTAGCTTGCGGATAAATCCTACCGTGTCGGAAAGCAGAAATGGCATATTCTCCAGCACCACCTTCCGCACCGTTGAGTCGACGGTGGCGAAAAGCTTGTTTTCGGCAAACACATCGGACCGCGACAGCATATTCATGATGGTGCTTTTGCCCACGTTGGTGTAGCCCACCAGCGCCACGCGTACCACGCCCGTACGCGACTTGCGCTGGGTGTTGCTTTGCTTGTCGAAAGTCTCCAGCTTTTCCTTCAGAAAGTCGATCCGGTCGCGCACTACGCGCCGGTCCGTTTCAATTTCAGTTTCACCCGGTCCACGCTGCGACACGCCACCACCACGCTGCTTGTCCAAGTGAGTCCAAAGACCGGTCAGACGTGGTAATAGGTACTGATACTGAGCCAATTCAACCTGCGTGCGTGCCGTAGCCGATTTCGCCCGCCGGGCAAAAATGTCGATGATCAGCAGCGAGCGGTCCACGATTTTAACCTTCAGCTCTGCCTCCAAGTTGCGCAACTGTGATGGCGACAGCTCATCATCGAAGATGACCATGCTCGCCTTGGTATGATTAACATAAGCCTTGATTTCAGCCAGCTTGCCCTCGCCCACAAAGGTGCGGGTATCAGGCTTTTCGAGGCGCTGTACGAAGCGCTTGGTAACCTGCGCCCCCGCCGTTTCGGCCAGAAAAGCGAGTTCATCAAGGTACTCCTGCGTAGTCGTGTCGGGTTGGCGTTTGTCGGGTACAGCTACCAGAACGGCCGTCTCGGCCACTACGGCTGTATTATAAGTGCCCGTTGCGGGGTCGCGGGTGGGCTGGTTGCTATCGGCACTATCGGTCGTGTTGTGCCGGTTGCTGGTAGTAGGATTCCAGCTATGTGAGTTTGTCTTTTTTGCCATGTCAGTAAGTATGATTTTTTAGCCGCTTCCCAGGCCGCCAAGGTGGGGCGTAGAGTGGGTGGCGGCTAGCGCAAGGTTAAGGAATACGCGGCTACCTGCTCAATTTCCTGTTCTGTGAGCTGGTCTTTGAACGCCGGCATTTTGCCCATGCCCTTGGTAACTATGTACACGCGCCCGTTGATGTTTAGGTTGCTTTTGGTAAGGTTGCGGGCGCCATTATTTCCCAGCTGCCCATCGGGGCCGTGGCAAACCACGCAACGCTCCGTGAAAATCGCTTGCCCTGCGGCCAGTGCATCCGTTTCCAAGGCGCCCAAAATAGCGGCCGGCGCGGCCGGATCAGGGTCGGGCAGAGGCGTGGGGGCCGACTGCACCGGATCAGCGGATTGGCAGGCCGCTACACTCAAAAAAAATCCCCCCAGCGCCAATTGACGCATTAAATAAGCAGCAGATACTTTCATTTCTTGACCTATAACACACAAACGCGGCGCAAAGTACCATCTGTAATGTGCTTGCGCGCAATCTTTTCGGGTAAGGCCTTCTACCTTTGCGCCAAATTTTGCTTGCCTGATGCGCGTTGCTATCGTTATTAATACCTCCTGGAATATCTGGAATTTTCGCCGCAGTCTGGTGAAAGCGCTGCAGGCCGCCGGCCACGAAGTGCTGGCTGTAGCGCCCCCCGATGAATATTCAGCCCGCCTTGAAACAGAATTAGGCTGCCGATTTGTGCCCATCCGCATGGAAAACAAGGGCACCAATCCGGTGAAAGATGCCCAACTGACACGGCGATTCTACAAACTCTACCGTCGCGAGCGGCCCGATATAGTGCTGCACTACACTATCAAGCCCAACATTTACGGTACGCTGGCCGCCAAAATGGCTGGTATTCCGAGCGTGAATAATGTGTCGGGGCTGGGTACCGTATTTATCATCCGCAATATGGTGAGCCGAGTGGCGCTGGGCCTGTATCGGTTTGCGTTTCGGTTTCCGCAGCGAGTATTTTTCCAGAACAACGATGACCGTCAGCTTTTTCTTCAGCACGGCCTAGTGCAGTCTCATATAACGGACCTGCTGCCCGGCTCCGGCGTGGATATTCAGCGCTTCCAGCCGGCCGCCGAGTTTAGCCGGCAGCAGCCATTTACTTTCCTGATGGTAGCCCGTGTGCTGTACGAGAAAGGTGTGGAAGAGTATTTTGAGGCGGCCCGTCTGGTCCGCACCGCAGTGCCTGGCACCCGCGTGCAGCTGCTCGGCGGCGTAGATGAGTCGGGAAATATTGGGGTGAAGCGCACAGTACTTGACGAATGGCTCCGTGCCGGCCACATTGAGTATCTGGGCACTTCCGATAATGTGGCCGAACACTTGGCGCAGGCCGATGCAGTAGTGCTGCCCTCGTACCGCGAAGGCACGCCCAAAACCTTGTTGGAAGCTGCGGCCATGGCTAAGCCCATCGTTACTACCGACGTGCCCGGCTGCCGCGAAACCGTAGAAAACGGCGTCAATGGCCTGCTCTGCCAAGTGCGTGACGCCCCCGATCTGGCTGCCAAGATGCTTCAGATTCTGCGCCTCAGCGACGTTGAATTAGCGACTATGGGCCGCGCCAGCCGCCAGTTGGCTGAGCAGAAGTTTGATGAACAGCTGGTGTTAAATAAATACCTGCGCGTGGTGGCCGAAGTAGATAAACAACGCAGGTAAGCTGCGCGGTGTGGTTAACTTGTCGCCGAATAGTCTTTAAGTTTAGAATTGGATTAACTAGAACAAATGGAAATTAAGGAGCACTCTATCAGCGGGGTTTTTGAATTTACGCCGCGCGTATTTACCGATGCCCGGGGGGCTTTTTTTGAGTCGTTCAGCGCTCGGCAGCTAGCTACGGTTGGCATTACCGATGAGTGGGTGCAGGATAACCAGTCGTCCTCGGCGCGTGGGGTATTGCGGGGCCTGCATTTTCAGAAGCCACCTTATGCCCAAGCCAAACTAGTGCGCGTAGCCGCCGGCCGCGCCCTCGATATTATCGTGGATATCCGACCCGAGTCGACTACTTATGGTCAGCATGTGAGCGTAGAACTGGACGACCAGCGCTGCAATGTGCTCTATGTGCCGATTGGCTTTGCTCATGGCTTTGTGGCGCTCGAAGACAACACGCTGTTTCTGTATAAATGCTCTAACTACTACCACCCCGGCTCCGAGGGTGGAATGCACTGGAACGACCCGACGCTGAATATTAATTGGCAGGTAACCGACCCCAATGTGTCGGATAAAGACCAAGTGCTGCCGTTCTTCGCTGACTTCAAGAGCCCATTTTAGAAGTAAGAATCCCAAATCGGCTAGTTGATTATTAGCCGGTCATGCCGAGGCGGCGCCGAAGCATCGCGCGTGCTGACGTTGGGTTACGAATCCAGCTAAACACGCAAGATGCTTCGGCTTCGCCTCGGCATGACCGCCTTTTTGTTATTCAGCCTGATCAGACTTACAGTAGCTCCACCAGCGTTTCCAGCCCCATTCCTCTGGAGCCCTTTACCAGAATCTGGGAGCCGACCGGGGGGCTTTTTTGCAGCCACGCGGCGGCTTCCGCTTTAGTGGTGAAATAGTAAGCTGCGCCATATGTTGCGGCGGCGACGTTCATTTCCGGGCCGATCAGCACCACCGTATCGAACGGCAAATCGGCTAGCAGGTGGCCTAGCTCCGCATGTTCGCGCTTGCTTTCGTCGCCCAACTCAAACATATCACCCAGAATAGCCATTTTTTGCCCCCCACTAGGCCGGGCGGCAAAGCTGCTAATAGCAGCCGCCATCGACGACGGATTGGCATTGTAAGCGTCCAGAATGATCTCGTTGTGAGCGGTGCGCACCAACTGTGAGCGGTTATTAGTGGGCGCATAGCTAGCCAGCGCTTCGGCTATGTCGGCGGCAGGTACGCCAAAGAAGCCCCCCACCGCTGCGGCCGCCGCCAAATTGGGGAAGTTATAGCCGCCAGTGATCTGCGCCTCCACCGTAGTTCCATCAAACAGCCGAATAACCACCTGTGGATCGGTGCTTACCAACTCGGCCGGATAGGTGTCGGTGGGGCCGGGGTAGGTAACCATGTGGCTGATATTGGCCGCTAGCCCCGGCAGCTTGGGGTCAGCGGTATTTATAAAGGCCGTGCCGCCCGTCGAAGCCAGAAACGCAAACAGCTCGCCTTTGCCTTTGGCCACGCCTTCCTCGCCCCCAAACCCTTCCAGATGCGCTTTGCCAATGTTGGTAATCATGCCGTGGGTAGGCTCGGCTAACTCGCTCAACATTGCAATTTCACCTTGGTGGTTGGCTCCCATTTCCACGATAGCCAGCTCATGCTCTGGCCGAATGCTGAGCAAAGTAAGCGGGACTCCGATGTGATTGTTGAGGTTGCCCCGTGTGTACTGCACCCGATAGCGCTTGCTTAATACGCTGTTAATAAGCTCTTTGGTAGTAGTTTTGCCATTGGAGCCCGTGATAGCCAGCACCGGAATACTTAGCTGTCGCCGGTGGTGCTGGGCCAGCTGCTGAAGCGCCTCCAGTGGGTCAGCGGCATACGTGTAGCGGTCAGGATCGGTGGCAACTAAGTCGGCATCATCAACCACAGCGTAGCGGGCGCCTTTGGCCAGGGCCTGGGGGGCAAAATCGCGGCCTCGGAAAGTTGGTCCGTTCAGGGCAAAAAACAGGGTGCCCTCCTGCGCCTGCCGCGAGTCGGTGCTGACGGCCGCGCACTGCTGAAACCGGGTGTAAAGGGCCGCTATATTTTTCATGGGCGTTGTTAGAACTTGGGGACTAAATCTGGGTTCTTAATCGTTACTTGTCCAGTATGCTGCTACCTGTTCGCTCCCGCTGGTTTCTTGCGCTATTCTTATTGCTCCCGGCGTTGCGAGCGTCGGCTCAATCGGGGGTGCCGTTTGGGTTTGAGCAGCGGGCGGTGGCAAAAGTAACGCACGGCTCCCAGACGCTGGCTAACCCATGGGTTGGGGGGCTAAATTCGCCCCAGTTCTCCGCTATCGACCTGAATAACGACGGCCAATCGGACCTGTACATCTTCGATCGGCAAGCCAGCCGCTCGCTTACTTACCTCAACGTAGCAGCTCCTGGTGGTGGACGCGCCTGGCAATACGCTCCCGAGTACGAAGCATTATTCCCCGCAGATTTGCTCAATTGGGTACTTCTGCGCGACTACGATTGCGACAACCGCCCCGACATTTTCACCTTTGCCAACGGCGGCGACATCCGCGTATTCCGCAACGTAGCTGGCGCGTCAGGTAGGCCCTCATTTGAACTGGTCAGCAATCAGCTTGCCTTTTTTAATAACGCCACCAACAACGGCAACATCGTGACGGGGGGCTCCAATCTGCCTGCTATTCAGGATATAAACGGCGACGGGCGGCTGGATATTCTCAGCTTCGACTTTGGCAGCAGCACCCGCGTAGAACTGTATCTGAACACGGCCGCCGGCACCTGTGGCAATTTGCAATTCCGGCAGGAGGCCAGCCGTTGGGGTAACTTTTCGGTGTGTCTGCCGGGGTGCAGTACGTTTGCGTTCGGCAACGAAGCCTGCGCGGGGGGCAAGCCTACCCACACCACAGGCTCCAACCTGCTGACGCTGGACCTCGATGGCGACGGCGACCAGGATATTCTGACTTCTCGCGATGCCTGTCCCGAGCTGGTCAGCCTGACCAACCAGGGCACGGCCGCAGTGGCTAACATGACCAGTGCCAGCCTCAACACCAATTTCCCTTCGACAGCCGCTCCTGTGCGGGTAATCAACTTTCCCGCTGCTTTTTACCTGGATGTGACCTTCGATGGCCGTCCTGATTTAATTGCCGCTCCGGCCCTTTTTGATAACCACGACCAGGTGAGCACAACGCAATCGGTGCGGCTGTATGAGAACAGCAGCGCCAGCGCTGTGCCCAGCTTTACGCTACGCCAGCCCGATTTTTTGCAGGCAGACATGGTGGACGTGAGCGAAGCCGCAACTCCCGCTTTCGGCGACCTTAGCGGCGACGGCCTGACGGATATGCTGGTAGCTGGCACCGAACGGCGCGCCGCGGGCTATGCTGCTTATATGCACTACTACCGCAACATTGGCACCGCTACGGAGCCCAATTTTCAGCGTGTCAGCGACGATTATCTGGCGCTGGGGGGCAAAAAGTATACGGGTATCAAGCCCGTACTAGTCGACCTAAACCGCGATGGCGCCTTGGATATGGCCTTTTCGGCTACTAGCGGAAATACCAGCCAAGTGTTCTATGTGCTCAATCAGGCGGCGGTCGGGCAGCCCGCCGCTTTCGATATAAATCAAGCCACAGCCATAGCCAATCTGCCCAACCGCGCCCATGATGCGCCCTGCTTCACCGACGTAGACGGCGACAGCAACCTTGACTTGCTGATCGGTACCAACGTCAACACTTCTACTTCAGGCTCGGCGCGCTATGGTATTCAGTATTATCGTCACAACGGTAGCGCGGCGCTGGCTCAGGCCTACACACTGAGCACGGCTACTTTTGGCCAAATTCAGAGTACGGCTGGCAACCTGCACCCAACCGTCGCGGACTTCGACGGCGACGGAAAGCCTGATCTACTGACTGCCGATGCCAGCGGTGAGCTGCGCTTTTACGCCGATTTCCGAGCTCAACTTCTCCCGCCCACCACTCCATTTGTTGGCCGGGCTGATATCCTGTACAATGGGCTGCTCAATGCGTATCGGCCAGCTCAGCTGGGGGTTCAGCGGAGCGCGGAAGGCAAAAACCGTGTGGCACCCGTCGCTGCTGATCTGAACGGCGACGGTGCTCCTGAGCTTCTGGTAGGAATGGAGGCTGGCGGCATAACTGCTTTTGCCGCTCGCGGCCGCGTGCTCAGCACTAATCCGGCTGCCGAAGCGGCGCTGGAGCTTCGTCTGTTTCCCAATCCGGCTGCCGGCACTACTAGCCTCGAAGCTGCCCAACCCGTTCGCCTAACAGTATTTGACCTCACGGGTCGCCGCATCCGTACCGTTGCCGAGCCCGCTCGCCGCCATACCTTCGACCTTACCAATCTAGCTGCTGGGGTGTACTTGGTGCGCGCCGAAAGTATGAACGGCGAAATGGCTGCCGTCCGGCGGCTTTTAGTTCGTTGATAAAAAAGCCCCCCAGCGTTGCCTAATTGGCTGCTGGGGGGCTTTTTTGAGCCTAAGGTTACTTGACCGCCACTGGCTGACCGATCATAAATTCATCGGCGTCGAGTAAGGCCGGGAAACGCTCCCGGAAAGCTTCCAGATCTTTCCGACGCAGGGTGCGGGTAATGCCGGTTTCCTGGTTGCCCACTTCTACCAGATATTCGCCGCACATATCAATCAAGGCAGAGTCGCCGGCGTAAGCGTGGTCGTTGCCATCGGTGCCAACCCGGTTTACACCCATGGTATACGCCACGTTTTCAATGGCCCGGGCGCGCAACAAAGTAGTCCAAGCCATCCGACGGACTGCTGGCCAGTTGGCTACATACAGCAGCAAATCGTAAGGGGCTGCGGCCGGGTTCCGGCTCCAGACGGGAAAGCGCAAATCGTAGCACACCAGGGGGCAAATCCGCCAGCCGCGCCACTCTTCTACCAGCAGCGTGTTGCCAGCGGTGTACACGTTGTGCTCACCCGCCATCCGAAACAAATGCCGCTTATCGTAGTGGCTAAGGGTTCCGTCGGGCCGCGCCCAGATCAGCCGGTTATAATACTGGCCGTCTTCGCGGATAATAAGGCTACCCGTCACCACGGCGTTTCGGCTTTCGGCGGCGGCCAAAAGCCACGCGACACTGGGCCCATCCATAGTCTCAGCCAACTCAGCGGCTTTCATGGAAAAGCCCGTCGTGAACATCTCCGGCAGCACAATCAGATCAGTGGCTACCGGTAAATCCTGAATATAGCGCAGCAGCCCGCTTCTATTCGCTTCTGGATCATGCCATTGCAAGCTGGCTTGTATGAAGGAAACCGTTAGATCAGCCACGGGAAGAGGAACGTAAATTGGTAGGTATAATAACGTAAAATCGCCGCTTAAGTACGCACCAATATCGTGCCTTTTATAATGATGTATATATATTTTTAAATTATTTAATGATGCCTCACCACTTATACAATCGTTCAGCTGCGGCTTTTAACGTGTCCGGCTGTTTGGCAAAGCAAAACCTCACCAGGCCATGATCGGTGCCGTCGTGATAAAAGGCCGAAACGGGCACTACCGCTACTCCGGCCTCGCGGGTAAGGCGGCGGGCAAAGCTGACATTGTCTTCACCGGGCGCAATGGCATCGTAGCGCGCTAGCTGAAAATAAGCGCCTTGCGTTGGCAGTAGGTCAAAGCGGGTGGGAGCCATCAGCTCCACAAACAGGTCGCGCTTTTGCTGGTAGAAATCGGGCAGCGCCTCATAGTGAGCGGCATCGGCCAGCACATCGGCCAGCGCGTGTTGGGTGGGCGTGCTCACACTGAACGTCACAAACTGATGCACCCGCCGCAGCTCCGCCGTAAGAAGGACCGGCGCAATGCAATACCCCACTTTCCAGCCCGTAGCATGATAAGTCTTGCCAAATGACGACAGCACAAAGCTGCGCTCCGCCAGCGCCGGATACTGCAAGGCGCTGCGGTGTGCTTGCCCGTCGAAGGTCATGTGCTCATACACTTCGTCGCTGAGAAGCAGCGTGGGCGTATCGGCGAGTAATGTGGCTAGGTGTTGCCAATCAGCATCGGTAAGCACGGCGCCGCTTGGGTTGTGTGGCGTATTAACCAGCATTAGGCGAGTGCGCGGCGTGAGGGCAGCGGCTACCCGTTCCCAATCAGGCCGAAAATCGGGGAGAAGCAGGGGCACATATACCGGCACACCGCCCTGCAAACGAATAGCCGGTCCATACAGATCGTAGGCCGGCTCCAGCACCAGCACCTCGTCGCCGGGCCGGACTACGGCGGCCAGCACGGCATACAGTGCCTCTGTGGCCCCGCTCGTAATCGTGATGTCGGTATCAGGGCTGGGGGGCAAAATGCCGTAGAGCTGCGCGGTTTTCTGGCTGATCTGCTCGCGCAGACGCGGCAAGCCCGGCATCGGGGCATATTGGTGATGTCCGCTAGTTTGCGCATGCCGGGCCAGTGCCTCTGTAAGCACCTGCGGCGGATCATAATCGGGGAAGCCTTGAGCCAGATTGATAGCGCCACATTCGGCGGCCAGCTGCGACATGACGGTGAAAATACTGGTGCCTACATCGGGCAGCTTGGACGCAAAGGCAGGTAAAGCCATACAATCAATAAAACGTCTTTATGTAGAAGGGCTTCTCAAAATGCCCGCAGCTGGAATCTAGCAAGAGACACAGGTAAAGCAGCGAACCGGGCCTAAGTTTACGCAGCCCAGCCCACATTATCAGAAGCAAGGTCCGTACTTCAGGTCAATAAAAAAGCCCCCCACATCAGACGTGGGGGGCTTTTTTACTTTACAACTCGACTTTACGCCTATAACGGCGACTTCAGTAGCTTCGGAAACAGCTTGCGAAACTTCTCCACCTTCGGCGTCGATACCGACTGCACGTACGACTCATTGGGGTGCAAACGGTAGTAGCCTTGGTGATAATCTTCGGCGGGCCAGAACTCTGTGAAGGCCGTCACCTGAGTCACGATGGGGTTAGGATATTGCTTCGCTGCATTCACGCGCTGAATGGCGGCCGTAATCTGTTCTTTCTCCTGCGGCGTGCGATAAAAGGCTACCGACCGATACTGCGTGCCTGCATCTGGCCCCTGACGGTTGAGAGTCGTTGGGTCGTGGGCCGCACGGAAAAAAACGTCGAGGAGCGTCGCGTAGCTCACCTGCTTGGGGTCATAATATATTTGAACTGCCTCCGCATGGCCGGTGCGTCCGCTACCTACCTGCTCGTAGGTGGGCTTTTTCTCGGGTCCGCCCGCGTAGCCCGACACAACCTCGCGCACACCTTTTATTTCCTCAAATACCTCTTCGGTGCACCAAAAACAGCCCCCCGCTAAGGTAGCAACGGCTAGTCCCTGCATGTTAGTGGGTGCTTTGCCAGCCGTAGAGCGGGTAGGCTGAGCATCCGAGCGATTCTGCGAACAGGCGGCCGCTCCCAGCAGCAAACCCAATAAGTAAAGTTTCAAGTGACTTATCATACCTTAATGTACGTAGCACAACCTTGACTGGACGTGCTACCAATGTCTGTGAAAACAAAAATCCTTTTAGAGCTAAGCCCACTGATAAGCTGCACAGGCTAAGCAGTTTGAGTGTAAGATTTGTTTCGGTTGTGCCCCGGTACTTGGGTCTTCTTTTTTGACTGTCGCTGGGAATAATTCAAAATGATCATTTGCGAGTTAAAGAAGCAGATGTTATGCGAAGTGTATAGAACTGATATTTATTTTCTCATTGCTTCAATTGGCTTTGTTATCTATACTACAATAGCTTGAGATATAAATAATTGAACTTATTTGATTCAATCGAGAACTGTTATTGCAGCCTTGTATGGATGTTATGTTGTCTTATATGCCGTCTATAATACTAAATGGGTAGTTTTTGAGGTTAAAAACGAAATTTGCTCCATCCGACACTTGCGTTTTCTGTAGTCGCAGATAGTATAATTAAAATGTAATGAAAACTATCTCATGCGTATTCCGGTGTGCTAAGCTATTGTCCAAAAGCCTATTCCGATTCATTGCCTAATGCTGATGATCGTCCTATTTACTGGTCACAAGAATGGGCATTGTTATTGTTTTCTATATATTACTATTGTTCAATAAAAGACAAAATGGGTTTGCTCACGCTGCTTGACGAGCCGCATCTTACCATCTCTTATGATAATCGCAATCAGTGGCTCTACACCGATTGGGTAGGCGCGCAGAATCTGCGGACGCTTCAGCTGGGGTGCGAGCAGATAATATTGCATCTGCAGGCCGAGCATTGCACCAAGATTCTGAATGATAATACCCGCCTCAGTAGCATCCATGCACAAGCTAGAAGCTGGATAGAGAAAGGCTTTGTGCAACAATTAGCCGCCGCTGGCTTGGAGTATATGGCCTGGGTGTATTCGCTCGACTTCGATAGCCGATTCTCTACCGACCTTACCTTATTGCGTAGTACGCAGCCCGTGGTAGTAGGCTTCAATGATTTGGTAGCCGCCTATGCTTGGCTCGAAAAATGCGAAACCCATCCATCATCCCTTTTCATTTGATCAACAGGATTTGATATAACATTACGTCCTGTTTCCTGGCGATTAAATACAAATCTTGGTTTAGAATTTCTATTGGTCAGACAGCTATCTTACTAGTTCGTTATCCTATCCTGCTACTTATATGGCTATGCACTCCCTGTTCGACTCACCTCACCTCACTATCTGGCACGACTGTACTAACCATTGGCTGTATGTGGAATGGAAGGGACAGCTGAGTCTGGAGGTAATCAAGGAGAGCTGCAACTATGTGTTGCAGAACGTGCCCCTGACAGGCTTTGATAAGGTGTTGAATGATAGCACACAGGCAGTTGGCAACTGGACTGCTGCTTCCGAATGGCTGGGACAAGAGTTGTTTCCCCTACTTTCTACGGTAGGTTTTAAATACATGGCATGGGTGTATGCCACCGATTTCAACAGTCGGTTTTCTATCGACTCAACGTTGCGTTGTGCTACCAGCCTAGCTATTGTCACGTTCGACGACCTAGACGCGGCCTACACATGGTTGCAGCACGCAGATGAGCTGCACGCAGCCTAGAGGCTGTTTATTATAAGTAACTATAAGGCGTTAGTCGCGGCTCTGAAGGTAGCCAGTGGCGTGGCCTGCTTGGCTTCATATAAGTGTAGCGTGTTGCCGCTGATCTCGAAACGGGTAGTTTGCTCCAGTACGCTTAAATAACGCATCTCTACCTCTATTGCCTGGTTGCTGCGCCGCATCATGGTGCTGATAACGTGCGGAATAGTTTGTAGCCGGGTGCTTATTGAGTGCTCAAAGGCCCCCCTATAGTATGTCTCGTTGGGAATTGCCGTGCTTGGCAGAACTAACTCAGGACGTGTTGCCTCTTGTACGTCAGGCAGCGGCTTGCCATTAAGGGTGCTTAGCACCCAGCGGGTAGGAGGGGGCTGCATGACAGGTGGCTGATTACTAGTAGTGTAGCCGCCAAATCCTAGCCCTGCCGCAATGCATGCCCAAGAGAAAAAGCGAATTAGCATAAGCACCGTTTACTTGTTTATTTGGGTTTAGCAGCAGGAGTCTTAAACCCGCCACCAAGTTGCATAGCGCAGACGATACGAGGGTGTGTTTTTCGTAAGTAGCTTGCTTTAAGTTGCTTATATAGCACTAAATGTTTGCCGGGCCGAGCTTCATTGGCTCCATTCGACCTTTTAGGATTGCGGAATTAATGCTGCTGACAGGGTTGCTGCAGGGCAAGATGGGCGCTTGCTTTCCGGTTACTGCTGAAGTTAATTGCAGTAGTCAAATCTCTATGATGCTGAAACAATTTCTGGCGGCAGCTCTCCTCCTGCTAACGACCTGCCTCGCGCCGGTGCAAGCCCAAATCTTGCCACTGCTAGACCAGAATCCGTCGTCTTTGCGCTGGTATCAGGTGCGTACTCCGCATTTTCAGGTGCTATACCCGGCGGGCTTTGCGGCGCAGGCCCAACTCACAGCGCAACGCCTGGAGCAGGTATATGGGCCGGTAAGTGCTTCGCTGGAGCGCGAGCCCCGGCCTCTGACGGTTATCTTACAAACCCAGACTACTATTGGAAACGGCTTTGCTACGGTATTACCCCGGCGCTCCGAGTTTTATACCACGCCCCCGCAAGACCCTTTTTTGACCGGAACTCTCGACTGGCTCGATCAGTTGGCTATTCACGAGTTTCGACACATTGTGCAGTACGACAAGGGGTTGCAGGGTATTACCAAGCTTGCCTATTCACTATTCGGCAACGGGGCGCTGAGCACCGCGACTATCGGTATGCCCGACTGGTTTTTTGAGGGCGATGCCGTAGGCACCGAAACCCTACTGACGCGCAGTGGGCGGGGCCGCATTCCGAATTTTGATATCAGCCTGCGGGCTAATCTGCTGGCCGGCCGGCGCTTCAACTACAGCAAGGCCGTGGGGGGCTCTTACCGGGATAATGTGCCCAACCACTACGTGCTGGGCTACTTTTTGACCACCAACCTCAAGCGTACCATTGGTCCTGCCGCCTGGAGTCAGGTGCTCAACCGCTACTATCGTTTTCCTGTCTACCCGTTTTCCTTTTCCAACAGCTTGCGCCGTACGGCTGGCGTGCGGGTAGAAGATCTGTATGCCCGCACCATGAGTGAAGTTGACTCTATGTGGCGGGCACAGCAGCAGAGCTTGCAGCTAACAGCCGCTAACACCTTTCCTGTTGCTGCTGATCCCAAGATATTTACGCAGTATCGGTATCCGCAGTATGTAACCGACAGTACCGTGCTGACGGTGAAAACTGGCCTCGGCGATATTTCTCAGCTGGTGCTGCTGGATAAGCAGGGTCGGGAAAAAAAGGTGTTCGTGCAGGGCTTAGTCAATAACCCCGAGATGTTGTCGGTGGGTGGAGGCCGGGCCTGCTGGCTGGAGTTTCGCTACGATGCGCGCTGGGGGCAGCGGGTGTACTCCGAAATCAGAGTGCTCGATCTGGCTTCCGGTGAGCTAACGCACCTTACCCGGCGCAGCCGCTATACTACCGCTGCTCTTTCCGGTGATGGCCAGCGCCTGGTGGCCGTGCGCAGCGACTCAGCCTACCAAAACCGCCTGGTGGTACTCGATGCCCGCTCTGGCCAGGAGCAGCGCGTACTGCCGAACCCCAACAACGACTTGTATATTCAGCCCCGCTGGCTGCCTGACCAGCGCACCGTCGCAGCCGTGCTGCTGAAGCCGGGGGGCAAAACGCTGGCGCTTATCGATACTGAAACCGGCCAGACCCGCGAACTGCTGCCCGTAGCCAACAACAACCTGAGCCACCCGCAGCCGGGGGGCAATTTTGTGTTCTACAACTCACCGCAGTCGGGCATCGACAATGTGTATGCCGTGGAAATCAGCACGGGGCAGGTGAAGCAGGTGACCTCGCGGCCGCTGGGCGCATATCATGCCGCCATTTCCCCCGACGGGCGGCGCCTGGCTTTTCATGACTTTCGGGTGGAAGGCGCCCGCGTGGCCGAAATGCCGCTGGAGCCAACACGTTGGACGGCTGCACCAGCTGCGCCTGTTACGCCGCCCGCCTACACTGATCCGTTGCTCACGCAGGAGCCTGGTTTGCGCGCCATCGGCGCCGTGGTGCCCGACTCAGCAACGGTGCCGCCGAGCTTAGCAATAAGTCGCTACAATCGGTTCAATCATCTATTCAATGTCTTTAGCTGGGGGCTGGTGCAGTCGCCGGATGGGCAAGGTGTGAAGTTGGGCGTCCGCTCCCAGGATTTGCTGAGCACCACGGTGGCCGTGGCCGGTGTGGGCTTCGACCAAACCGAACGCACCGGCAACGTCTTCGCCGACCTCAGCTACCAGGGCTTTTTGCCGGTACTTGACCTGAGCGTACAGCATGGCAGCCGCCGCACTACCGGATTTGTGGATAGGCGCGCTCCACTCGATAGCGCCAGCACTGACCGCTGGCGTTACACTCAGTTTACTACCGGCGTGCGCCTGCCGCTCAATTTTACGCGCTCCAAATACCTGGAGGGTCTGACGTTGGGTGCGCACTATAGCCAGCAACAGGTGCGAGACTATGACCTACGGTCCCGGCGCTTGTCGGAGGTTGGCTTCGCGGGCTCCTTGCACATAGTGCAGTACAGCCTGAGCTATTATCATCAGCTTTTGCAAAGCCGCCGTGATGTAGCACCGCGCTGGGGCCAGAACCTGAGTGCGGTGTGGCGCACTACGCCTTTTGGAGTCGGCTTGCAGGGGCAGCAGTGGGCAGTGCAAGGCAATCTGTATTTTCCGGGGGTGCTCAAGCATCATTCGTTGCGCCTGCGTGGCGGCTATCAATACCACGATCAATCCCAGTATCAGTTTAGCTCCCTGATAGCGTATCCCCGTGGGCAGTCGTATGTGAGCTTCGATAAGTTGCAGACGGGCAGCGTAGAGTATCGCCTGCCCGTAGCCGATACGCACTGGACGCTGGGACGCTGGCTATACATTCAGCGCATCAAAGCGGGGGGCTTTTTGGACGTAGCCACCGGGCAGCGGCGGTTGGCAACCGACCAAGGGCCACAGAACTTCCGCAGTAACTACACCACGGCCGGCCTGGACGTGAGCTTTGTGTTTAATCCGATGCGCCTGCGTACGCCGCTGGAGGTGGGCGTTAGGTCCATTTACAATCTGCGCACGGGCCAATGGGAAGTGCAGCCTCTGGTGCTCGATATCGGTTTTTAAAGCGTGTGGAAAGACGGCTCGGGGGAGGCAGCACTGTAAATCCCGCTATTGTGAAAACAAACTGGGTTCTGTACAGCTTTTAGCTTTACTTTTCCCCTTCTGCTTCATTCTAGAGTTTTCACAACGACTTGTGACCTGGAATTGCCTGACCTATTGCATAACTGACTATGGCGCTTCGTTTACTGTTTGAGAGTGAGTACGTTACTATTTTCTACGATTACTCAAACGAGTGGCTTTATGTAGATTGGCAAAAAGAGCAAAACCAGGCTTCGGTGCAAACAGGTTGTGAGCGCATGCTCGAATGCTTGCGGCAGGAGCAATGTCATAAAGTGCTCAACGACAACCGTCAGGTGGATTCAATGTGGTCGGATGCGTCGGAATGGGTTGGAAAAGTTTGGTTGCCAGCCATGGCTGAGGTCGGCTTACAGTATTTTGCTTGGGTGTATTCGCCCAACCTTTATAGTCGCCTGTCCACTGATCTGACGTTACAACATGCGCCAGCAGTAGGTCCCATTGCATTCACTTTCGATAGCATCGATACGGCCAGCGCTTGGCTTAAACAGATGTAAGCAGGCCCCAATAAGACAGACATAAAATATAAAGACCAAAAAAAACGCCGGAGAGCATCTCTCCGGCGTTTTTTTTGGTCTTGTAATGGGCTGGGCCTTAGTTAGTGGTGCCGCCTGCGCCACCGGTTTTGCTGGCAGGCAGGGGAGCCTTCTTAATAGGCTGCTTGCTGTTTTTGTCTACCATTTCCTGGTTGGTAGAACCCGTAGGTTTCGTGGTGCCCGAAGCAGCGGGACGCGTTTCCTTCAATATGCGCCGGCTCGACTCCGACATGGTGCCGGTGGGGCTGGTGCGGTCTTCGGGCTTCAGGGTGCTGTTCTGGGTCTTTTTGCTTTGCTGACTTTGAGCCTTCGTTGGCGACGCTTTTTTGGGAGGATAAGATCTGGCAGGCGAGGTATTGGAAGTGCTCGTTTCGGGGCGGGTGGAGGAGCTACCCGACGTGCTGCCCTGAGCTGCGGCCGTGGAAAGGCCAGCCGCGAAGGCCACGATACATGCAAAAACAGTTTTCATAGAAACGTAAAAAGAGTGGGAAGTATAAATGCATAAGCTCAACGCTATATGCATACAATCAATCTATTACGCTTATAAAGGACTTGTGTTCGGCTGGAAAATACGGAGCCGGCGGCAATCGTTGAGCTTACTCTGGACCTGAGCAGATAGCAAATAAGACAGCATTCGACAAAGCCAAACCCATGTGCGCCGCACGCCAAAAGCGGCGTTTTTTTGTAGAGAAACCGAGAAGCGAGCCGACGGGTTTTGAAGCGAAAAAAGCCCCCCAGATCAGCTTTTGAAAGGGTGACGTGCCCGCCACCCCCGCGATTACGGGGCGTTATGGTAAAGCGCTGGCAGCGGCAGGCGACTACTTGCGGCAGTAGTACCACCCGCGGGCCAATCGACCCAACTTTTGCGGCATTAGCATAGGCAACGACGAAAAAACACTTCGAACTTTAGTCAATAAACCCATTTTGAGGGATAAACGCAAGCCCAGCCGGGGACTAATAGGCTGCTTTTACCCCTAGATGTGCTTGTCGGGCGAGGCGAAATTCTTAATGTTGAGTAAGACCGAATTATACCTTAGTATTCTTCTATATTCGAGCTTTATTATCCTTCATATTCTTCTGTATTATAGATTTATGCTTTGTAGTAAAGCGTTATCAACTAGGATCTTTCTTTTCTTGGTGGTTTTGGTGATCGGTGGCTTTCAAGTAGCCTCAACTGATGACTTCGTGCGTCAGGCCATTGGTCGCCTCCAGAATTTCTACATCGGGAGCTTCCCCGAAAAAAGCTACATCCACACCGATAAGGCGTTTTATGCCGTGGGCGAAACCATCTGGCTGAAGGCCTATATAGTAGAAGCCTCACAGCACCGCCCCGATACCATGAGCAAAGTGCTGTATGTTGATCTAATTGCCCCCGACCAGCGCGTGGTGGCGCAGCGTGTGCTGCGCCTGACGCAAGGCACCGCCGCCGCCGACTTCGAGCTGGCCGACAGCCTGGCCCAGGGAATGTACACAGTGCGCGCCTACACCAACTGGATGCGCAACTTCAGCCCCGACTATTTCTTCTCCAAGCGCCTGCCGGTGTGGCAGGCAGCAGCTCCTGCCACCGCTACTGACGCCCGACGCGTCGCGAAAGCGATAACCCGAAAAGCTGCTCAGGCTCCTAAGCCCAAAACGGATGTGCAGTTTTTTCCCGAAGGGGGCAATCTGGTGGCGGGGCTGCCTACTGTAGTCGCCTTCAAGGCCACCGATGAATACGGGCGCGGCATAACCGTAAGCGGGCAAATTTCTGACGACCAGGGCCAGGCGGCGGGCACGTTTAAAAGTCTGCACGCGGGCATGGGCACGGTATTGCTGACGCCCCAGCCGGGACGGCAGTATAAGGCGGCCGTGGTGTTGCCGGGAGGGGCTCGCGCCGAGTATCCGTTGCCGGCCGTAGCCGCCAGCGGGTTTGTATTGAAGGTTACCCAAACCAAAGAGTTTGTGTATGTGGGCGTGCAGCGCCAGACGGCAGCGGGCAACGCTCCCGCCGAAAATGTGACGCTGCTGGCCCACGTGCGCGGCAACGTAGCGTACGCCGCCAATGGTCAATTGACCGGCAGCGAGGGCTACGCGGCCCGCATTCCCAAAGCTAAGTTCCCGACGGGTGTGGCGCACTTCACGCTGTTCGATGGGCAGGGCGTGGCCCAGGGCGAGCGGTTGGCGTTTATCGATGCTCAGCCTGGCCTGCAGGTGCGCATCACCCCGGATAAAGCCACGTACGCGCCCCGCGAGAAAGTAAACCTGACCGTAGCCGTGACCGATGGCGCCGGCCAACCCGTAGCCACCCAGCTTTCTTTAGCCGTGACGAATGCCTTGGCGACGGGCACAAATGAGGCGCCCCAAACGACCATTCTAACCCATCTGCTTCTTACTTCCGATTTGCAGGGCTACGTGGAAAATCCGGGCTATTATTTTCAGAATAAGAACCCGGAAACTGACCAGGCCCTCGATCATCTGATGCTTACTCAGGGCTGGCGGCGGTTTGTGTGGAAAGAGATTCTGACCGATAAAAAGCCCCCCAGACCTTTTGCTTTAGAGCAAACTTTGAGTGTAGGCGGGCAGGTAGTGCGCCCCAATGAAAAGGCCGCCGGCGTAAGCCAGCTCACCATTTTTCAGGCGGGTGGTAGAGGAATGACCATTGCCAACACCGACACCGACGGTAGTTTTGTAGTCGGTGGCTTTCAGGGCAAAGACACGGCCCGCGTGGTGGTGCAGGCGCGGAAGGAGAGGGGCGGCAGCAACCTGCTTATTAAGCTGAACCCGCGCTGGCCCGAGGTTACAGCCCTTACCTGGCCTTTGCCCGCCGAGCCGCAGCCAGCCGTTACGGCCTATTTGCAGCAAAGTCAGAAGCAACAGAAAGCCGAGCGCCAGTACCGAGCCGATACGGCCAAAACCATCATGCTGAAGGGGGTAACAGTGGCCGGCCGCAAGCCCGCGCCCCGCCCCGACGCGCGGCGTATTTATGGGCAAGCCGATGTAGTGCTGCGTACCGATGATATTCCGGGCAGCAGCTCGTTCTTTAGCGTGTTGCAGCTGCTGCAAGGTCGGGTGGCCGGGGTTCAGGTATCAGGGTCGGCGCCCAACTTTCAGGTGCAGATACGGGGCGGTACTTCTATTTCCGGATCTAACTCGCCGTTGTTTGTCCTGGATGGCATTCCGGTTGATATCGATGCGGTAAACACGATACCCGTAACGGATGTCGAAACCGTGGAAATCTTGAAAGGGCCTTCCGCCGCTATTTATGGCAGCCGGGGTGCGGGAGGCGTCATTGCCATCTTCACCAAGCGCGGCAACTCCAACTACGACTACTCCAAAACGCCCGCGCCGGGCATTGCTACCGCGATGTTGCCGGCCTACTATCAGGCCCGCGAGTTTTATGCCCCGCGCTACGAAACTGCGGCTCGCCCCGCTCAGCAGCGCCCCGACTACCGCAGCACCACACTCTACTGGGCACCTACGCTTCGCACCGACGCCACTGGCCAAGCGCAGGTGTCCTTTTACTGCTCCGACGATGCCAGCACATTTCGGGTGGCCGTGGAAGGCTTGTCGAATGCCGGCACGCCCGGCGTAGGTACGGGCGAGTTTAGAGTAGGCAACTAAAAAAGCCCCCCAGACAACTATCTGGGGGGCTTTTTTGGCTAAGTGCTGCGGCTACCGGACTACGCGAACGTGGCTATGGGCAGCAATAGGTACTTTCTTCAGCAAGGTGAAATCAGCAGCTGATATTGTATCCCGAATGGGGCGGCTGAGTACGTGCAGCATCGTGTCGTTGGCCCGCAGCACGGCTACATCGGTGCCGGTGGTGAGGTACAATGCCCGAAATCCGAGCAGGGTACTGTCGGGGAAGCCGCGCTCCATCAGGCTGTCCAGCACGGTGGCCCGGCCATCGAAGGTGCCCAGCGTCACTTGCTCAATAGGGGCGCCCTGCCGCGTCAGCAACAGCGCGGCCTGCGTAACGGGGCCGGAAGGCTTGGGCGGGGCGTACGGAAATATCAGCCCCAAAAACAGTACATCCGAAACTGCGGACGCTTTGGTTGCTGACGGCTGCACAGCGGCGGTTTCTGCTGGCTCGGCCGGCTCCCGCACTGACTTTTGACACGCAACCAGCAAGCCTACGGCGAGAACCGCGGTGCATGGTAGCGTTGGTAGAAAAAGTCGGCTCATTAGAGATTTGGAAAGATAGGCATATAAAATACGGATTTACAGAGGCTTGTGGCTGTAATCTGGGGCTGAAAATGCTGGTTTTACTACTTGATAAGTATAGAAGATGGCGTAAGAACACAAAATCTCGTTAAGCTGGTTTTAAAGGCGGTTACGTAGCAGTAGCAAGCCTTGGTCAGCAGCCCATCGTAAAGCTTCGACGTGTATGATTTCCATCAAAGTATTCTCGGATTACGTGTGCCCGTTCTGTCTGCTGGGCGAGCAAGTATTGGCCCGCGCAATAGCGGACAAAGACGTGAGCGTGGAGTGGATGCCCTTCGAGTTGCGGCCCTATCCAACCCCTACGCTGCGGCCGGAAGGCGAGTATTTGCAAACCACCTGGGCCCGATCGGTGTACCCGATGGCAGCGGCGCTGAATGTGCCCATGGTTTTGCCCAAGGTATCGCCTCAGCCGCACACGCATCTGGCGTTTGAGGGCTATCAGTTTGCCAAAGAACAGGGTCTGGGTGAGTCCTATACGCACCGCATGTTCACGGCCTTTTTCCAAGAAGAGCAGGATATCGGCGACGTGGAGGTGCTTACTCGTTTGGCCACTGAAGTCGGCTTGGATGCTGAAGCTTTTCGGGCGGCTCTTACAAATCGAACTTACCGCGAGCAGCACCAGCGGGCCCTGCGTCAGGCGGAGCAGCTGGGTATAAGCGCTGTGCCAAGCTTCGTGATTGGGAATAAGCTAGTGCGCGGCCTGCCCCGCGAAGAGGATTTGGCCCGCTTGATTGACGCCGAAACGCGCGGCTAAAAGCGAAGTGTATAGTTGAGGCAGTTGGTTTAGGGTCTCTTAAGTAAACTTTTTGCCCCCCAGCGCGCTTATACTCACTTATCTTTTGCTCCCTTTATTCTCTGAATATGAAAGTCGAAATCTGGTCCGATATCATGTGCCCGTTCTGCTATATCGGCAAGCGGAAGTTTGAAGCGGCGTTGGCCGAGTTTGCCCCCCAGGAGGATGTGCAGGTGCAGTGGCGCAGCTTCGAACTGGACCCCAATATGAAAACCATTCCCGGCCAAAGCATCCACGAGCTGCTGGCCGAGCGCAAAGGAATGTCGGTGGCGCAAGGCCGCCAAATGAATAACCAGATGGCCCAAACGGCCGCCGAAGTAGGCCTGGAGTTCAACTTCGACAAAACCATTCCCGCCAATACTTTCAACGCTCATCGCCTCATTCACCTAGCAGCCGTCCACGGTCGCCAGGATGCAGCCAAAGAGCGCATTTTGTACGCATACTTCACGGAAGGCCTAAACGTGGATGACCCCGCCACGCTTACCCAACTCGCCACCGAGCTAGAATTGCCAGCGACGGAAGTTGCCCAGCTTTTCGAAACCGACGCCTACGCCCAGGAAGTGCGCCACGACGAGTATCAGGCTCGCCAGATTGGCGTGCGCGGCGTGCCTTTCTTCGTCTTCGACGATAAATACGCCGTATCCGGCGCTCAGCCCAAGGAGGTTTTTCTGGAAGTGCTGGAAAAAGTGTGGGAGGAAAGCAACCCCAAGCCCACGCTCATAGCCGACGGCGCTACCTGCGGGCCCGATGGCGTATGTGACTAAACCGCATCGAAAGAAAAACAAGAACGGCCGCCTTATGCAGGGTGGCCGTTCTTGTTTTTGGCTCTGAGATCTTGCTTGACTAGACTGGAATGGGTGAACGATTACAATAAAGGCGGTCATGCAGAGGCGGAGCCGAACCATCTCGCGTGTTTAGTAGGAGTACTAATCTTAGTACCGCGAGCGAGATGGTTCGGCTCCGCCTCTCCATGACGTTCTTTTAGCACAGGAGTGACTCTCTACACACCTTAACTCGCCCGAATTACTAGGCTTCCATCTTTAACTCAGGCTGCTCGCGTATTACTCTCAGGGTAGCAGAGGACGCATCATGGCTCCGCAGCAGTTTGTGATGATAGGTATACGAACCGCCCAGGATGATAAAGCCAATAGCCATCGGGGCCCACTGACTAACCGGAACGCTGATAGCAATGTGGGAATACATAGCGCCCGCCAAATCGAAAAAGAAGCCTGCATAAGCCCACTCCTTCAGCCGTGAGAAGCCGGGCGTAACCACCGCTATTACGCCTAAGGCCTTCGCTACGCCCAGAAAAGGCAGCAGATAAGCCGGGTAGCCCAGAAACTTAAAATAAGCCACGCTCTCGGGCGAGCTCATAATGTTTGGAATGGCGGAAGCCGTCATTAGCGCAGCCAGCAGGCCGGTGAAAACCCAGTAAATAATCTTCATCTTTTTCATCGTGGTGCGTGGTTTTAGGTCCATAATCTTAGGTAGTAGAAAGCGGAACAAAGGAGAATTGCAGGTCGCACTTGACGCTGGTTTTACCGCTCTATTGGTGGGTGTCTTGGCCAGTCACGTTCTCGCGAGTATTGGAAAAGAATTTGATTGCCAGGTGCTCACTGCTGTGCGGGTTCTTTGTCGTAGTTCAGTAACCAATCCATCCCAAACCGGTCGGTGAGCATGCCGAATTTTGCCCCCCAGAAAGTGTCGTCCAGCGGCATTGTTACGTTGCCGCCTTCCGCAAGCTTCTGAAACCAAGTCGTTATTTCCTCTTCACTGCTGCAGTTGAGTGATAAGGAAACGGTGTTGCCCCGCGTGATTTTTTGCCCCCCAGCGTCTGAGCCGAAGATGATAATATCTCCGGTGGTCAGGCTGGCGTGCAGTACACCGTTTTGGGCATTGGCGGGCATGTGCTCAGCGGCCGGCGAGCCGGCCACTTCCTGAATCATCAGCTCGCCGCCCAGGCATTGCTGATAAAAGGTCATGGCTTCGCGGCAGTTGCCATCAAAAGAGAGGTAGGGGTTGAGGTAGGGAGCTTTCATAAAGGGAGAATGAGGGATACTTTGTGTGAATTATAGGCTGTGACGGTGCGATGTGGGATGACTAATTTATTTAGCTAAATTAGTGGGCGTTTATATCCTTCACGCCAACAATATTAGTAAAAAATGCGTCGGTGTAGCGGGGGTAAATGCGACCAAATCAGGGTTAATTGCGACATTATACTTAGCTAGCCTACCTACCATGAAGCACATTACTATACTGGTTCCTAAGGGAGCCATTTTGGGCAGCATCGAAGGCCCGCGCCTAGTGTTTTCAGAGGTAAATGCGCTCCTGCTGCGCATGGGAAAACCCGCTTTGTTCGACATTCAGCTCGCCGGCCTTGCCGATGAAACACCCGTGTGCGGCGGCATGTACTCGGTGTACACCAAGGCCCAGATTAAGGACATTGCCCACACCGACTTGGTAGTTATTCCCGCCATTGACGGCGACATAAGGCAGGCCTTGGATAATAACCGCGCCTTCATTCCCTGGATACTAGCGCAATATAACCGCGGGGCTGAGGTAGCTAGCCTGTGCATGGGGGCCTTTATTTTGGCTTCCACGGGGTTGCTGAAAGGCCGGGAGTGTACCACGCACTGGGCTGCCGCCAACGACTTTCGGCGCATGTTTCCGGAGGTGAAGCTGGTTGAGGATAAGCTGATCACCGATGAACACGGCATTTATTCCAGCGGGGGGGCTTTTTCTTACCTGAATCTGGTGTTGTACTTGGTAGAAAAATACGCCGGCCGCGACATGGCCATTACCTGCGCCAAAGTTTTCCAGATTGATATTGAACGCGTTAGCCAATCGGCTTTTATCGTGTTCAATGGGCAAAAGGAGCACGGCGACGAGCCCATCAGAAAAGCCCAGATATACATTGAGGATAACTATCAGGAGAAAATAACCGTGGACCAGCTGGCCGATATGTTGGCCCTAGGGCGCCGTAACCTGGAGCGTCGGTTCAAGAAAGCCACCGCCAACTCGGTGGCCGAATACATCCAGCGGGTAAAAATGGAGGCAGCCAAAACCAGCCTCGAGTCGTCGCGCGAAAACGTGAACGAGGTGATGTACCAAGTCGGCTACACTGATCCGAAGGCGTTTCGCTCGACCTTCAAACGTATCACAGGCTTGTCGCCCAACGAATACCGCAGCAAATACAACCGGGAAAGAGCGGTAGCCGCCTAAGTTATGGTAGCCGTACGCTTACCGGAGCACCGTCACCTGCGACTTATCATACAGCCGCAGCCAGTCGCGCCGCAGAATAGCGTAGAGGTATTCGTCCTCAAACTCGCCCGCATCATTCCGGCCCGATTCGCGCATGATGCCTTCAAACTCAAAGCCCACGGTTTTCTCAATCGAGTGTTTGGAGGACAGGTTCGAGACTCGGCAGCCCGTGGCCACGCGGTTCAGCCCCAGCAACTCGAAGGCCAGATAAAACAGGTGCGGCTTGCTACGCGGCGTGACGCCCCGGCCGCGCATGTGCTCAAACACATCGGCGCCCGTCGAGCCGGTGCGCTCTTCCCAGCTATCCACGGTCAGCAGCGTCATGCCTGCCAGCTCATCGCCCAGGAAGGAATAAAAGCCGAAGTTCGTCCGCTTGCCTTGCTCGTAGCGCGGCAGGTAATTCCGAAACAACTCCTCCAGCATCGGTTTTGAGTCGGGGAATCCCTGAAACAGGCTGTATATATCCGCCAGATTATCCTCATTGATGAGGTGCAGAGTGATAGAATCGGATTGCAGGGCCTTGAACATAACTTGCTTAAGTAACCGATCTGCGTTAGTCCGGCGAGAGGCGCGGTCCTGCGGGTATCATGTTGTGCTTGCGTAGTAAGGCCTCCCGCTCGGCTTGTGTAGGATTTTTCAACTGGCGCGCCTGCAGAAAGTACTCCTCCATACTCCCTGCGGGCAAGTGCATAATCAGGATGCGGCCGGGCTCCTCACTGGTCTTGACAAAAGCATGGGGCACATTGCGTGGCCCCAACATAGAGTCGCCTGCTTTAAGCCGAAACTGCTCCGTGCCCACCTGAAACTTAAACTCGCCCTCCGTTACAAAAAACCACTCGTCTAGGTCGGTGTGGCTGTGCAACATAGGACCCGTTTTCTCGAAACGGATAGTGTCATATACACTCATGGCCCCAGCCGTATCCTGCCCCGACACTTTCAAATCGAAGCGGGCGCCGAGGAAAGTGAAGCTTTGATCGAAGCGGTCCTTATTGGCATCTACTTTTATGCCTTTGGGGGGCAAATAGGGCGGCGGCAGCATAGCCAGCATAGGTACCGCGGGCAATACCAGCGGTAAGGAAAGAAAAGTACGTCGTTTCATCTCCTGGCAGAGCGGGAATGACACCTCCGCTTTACTTAAATATAGTGATTATACTTTAGTCATAGGGATGATTCTCGATGGCAGAATGGAGCAGGCCCGTCAGCTGCCAAACCTGGCTTGCTGGCACTGCTGGAGCAAATACCAGCTTCTCCAGTGCAATTAATTGATGGTAAAGTGTTAAATTGTAGTAGCCTGCTTCTCACATGTACGACCATGGAACCCTATTGGTATATTCCGTGGGGGCAGCCGCAGGCAAACAGATACCCGGCTCGCTCCCCACCACCCACTTGGTACTCATTCCACCCATCTGGATACGTATTCCTGCGTCCTGATTGTAGAGTACAACCTTGCTCTAAAAGAGTTTTTCTTGTCTGGCAATGAGCCTGTCGTCTGCCTTATTGAGTAGCGCGGTTATTAGCCCAAAAGGACTTAAAAAGGCGGTCATGCCGAGCAGCGACGACGCATCCCGCCAGCGGTAGTGAGATTACTAACCTAGCATCAGCACGCGAGATGCTTCGCGCCGCTCGGCATGACCGCCTTTTAATCAGTCGTTTTTCACTTGCCAAGCTACTTTATAAGCTGAGCAGCTAGTTTCAAATAAACTCCGAACACCACCCACTAAAAACCTGGGAACGCATCTAAAAAAAGCCCCCCGGTTCTCGGAAGTAAGCTTCCGCTCCAGCGCCTAAAGTGCCTGTGGGCGACGATTCGTTATCCCATTCTTTTATAAGTAATACGCCATGCTAACGGAAGAACTCATTGCGGAGCCCCACCTGAATGTGCGGGGCAAGCTGATTCGGCGGCAGGATGCGGACTATGAGCAAGCCCGCAAAGTACATAATGGCATGATCGACAAGTATCCTGATATGATCGTGCAGTGCGTGGATGTGGCCGATGTTATTGCGGCCGTGAATTTTGCTCGCGAATACGACGTGTTGGTGGCCGTAAGAAGCGGTGGGCACAGCGGAGGTGGCTTTGGCATGTGCGACAAGGGACTGGTGATTGACCTGAGCCACATGAAAGGCGTCCATGTAGACCCCGTGGAACGCACTGCGCTGGTAGATGCTGGCTGCACCCTCGGCGACGTAGACCACGCTACCCACGCATTTGGGCTGGCCTTGCCTAGTGGCATCGTGTCCACTACCGGGGTGGGGGGCATTACGCTGGGCGGCGGATTGGGCCATCTCACCCGCCATTGCGGCCTCTCCATCGATAATATGCTGGAAGCCGATGTGGTGCTGGCCGATGGCAGCTTTGTGAAAGCCTCGGCTACGCAGAATCCGGACTTATTTTGGGGTTTGCGGGGCGGGGGCGGCAACTTCGGCGTCGTTACGTCCTTCTTGTTTCGCCTGCACCGTATCAGTATGGTGTATGGCGGGCCCATGCTTTGGCCCATGAGCGAGGCCCGAACCATAATGCAGTGGTACCGCACCTTCATCCAGAAAGCTCCCGAGTATATAAATGGGTTCTTCGCGTTTCTGTCGGTGCCGTCCGCCCCGCCGTTTCCTAAGCATTTGTGGGGGCAAACGATGTGCGGGATAGTATGGTGCTACACCGGAACGCCAGAGCAAGTCGAAAAAACGTTTGAGCCAATTCGTAGCTTCCGCCCACCGGCCCTGGATCTGGTAGGACCGTTGCCGCTGCCCACGCTGCAAAGCATGTTTGATGGCCTGTATCCGCCCGGCTTGCAATGGTACTGGAAAGCCGATTTTGTAAATGAGCTAAGCGACGAAGCCATCGACATACACCTGAAGTTTGGCTACGAGCTACCCACTTCGCTCTCCACCATGCACCTCTACCCAATAAATGGTGCTGCAGCCCGCGTGGGCGCCCAAAATACGGCCTGGAACTTCCGCCATTCTACCTGGTCGATGGTTATTGCGGGCGTCGACGCTGACCCTGCTAACCGGCAGCGCATCACGGACTGGGCTAAAGCCTACTGGAATGCGCTGCACCCATACTCAGCCGGTGGCGCCTACGTCAATTTTATGATGGAGGAAGGCCAGGAGCGCATCAAAGCCACCTACGGCATCAACTACGAGCATCTGGTGAGGGTCAAAAACAAATATGACCCCGACAACCTGTTCCGGGTAAACCAGAATATTCGGCCCACAAAGCACGGGCACGTATTTACCTGATAGGGTGTGGGCAAAGCTCGCTTCACCCAAATGAAATGAACCTAAAAAGCCGCTTGGTCTGACCGACCAGCGGCTTTTTCATGCGTAGGTCCTGCTTGCTGTACTACATCCTGCGGCCTGTCATTCAGGTAGCGCTTTAGGTCACTGGAGCAGCACAGAATGCCCAGGGCCGCCAGGTTGAGGGTATTGGTGAGCAGATGCCCCACAATAGGATCGTCGTTGCCTAGATTATTATACAAGACAATGGCGCTGAAGCATAGGCGCAAAACCAGCCAGCCCAGCATAAGGTAAAACGCATTTCGCCAGCGCTTAAATAAGCCAATCACCAACACCAGGCTGACAATAATGCTGGTGCTGAAGTTGCCGCTCTCGGCCACAAACCACGACTCTTGCCATCTCGGTAGCAAGTCGGCTACCAGTAAGCACCCGGTTACCAAATACAAGTGCTGTAAGGCTGTCTTTTTAGAATACATCACGGATAGATATAAGAGTGGCTAATCAATGAATTAAGTAGATGACTATCAAGATACAAAAACCTGAAAAAAGCCCCCAGCAGATACAGACTATGTAGATTAAATAACTGCCGGGGGGCTTTTTCTGCCTCCTAAATATATGTCATCCAAAATATTTATCTTCCTATTAAGGAAGCAGCAACGCCGCTGCCTCTTACAGCTGCTGGAGGAGCTATCCAATGAAGCACATGCTACTGTTGATTGGGTTGGTATTAGGGCTGGAACTGAGGGCACAGGGGCAATCAGCGCGGGCCGATATGGTACTGCTGAACGGCAAGATCTTTACCGCCGACACTGCGCGGCCGTCGGCGGAGGCGCTGGCCGTCCGGGGTGAGCGAATCATAGCCGTGGGTACGGTGGCAGAAGTAAGTAAACTGGCCGGGCCCAAAACCCGCCGCATTGACTTGCAGGGGCGCGTAGTTACGCCGGGCTTCAACGATGCCCACAACCACTTTGACCCTATGCCGGCTGGGTTTCGGCTGGCCTTCACCAGTATGGAGCCCACTTGGGAAGAAACCAGCCAAGCCATTCGGGCAGCAACCCAGAAAGCCCCGGCCGGCACCTGGATTTTCGGCACCGTGGGCTCCAAAGTAGTGCTCGACCCTCTTGTAACCCGCGCCGCCCTCGATGTACTGGCGCCCAACCATCCTGTACTGCTCGGCGCTTTCTACGGGCACGGGCACATTGCCAACACCAAGGCGCTGCCACTCCTGCAACTCGATGTAGAGCAGCCCGACCCGCTGGGGGGCAAATTTGCACGCGTAACAGGCTCGCGCGAGCTCAATGGCCGCATGCACGAGTACGCTGAGTGGCGCTCTAATCTAGTGCTGGCCGCGCAGGTGCCTGATACCACCGCCATTCGGGCCCTGCGCGCCATGGCGGCCGAAGCCGCCAGCTACGGTATTACCACCGTGCAGCTGTTTTCCACCATGCCTATCGACCGGTTTGTGCGCTTACTCACCCAGGCTAATCTGCCGGTGCGGGTACATGCGCGCCCGTTTCCGCTCACCACGCCCCAGGGACGCGAAACAACCGAGCTGCGCAAGCTAATTACGCCGCCTATGCCTAAGCTTGGCCCCCGCGTGCAGGTAAGCGGCCTGAAATGGGTGCTGGATGGTACGCCCTACGAGCGGGGCGCCGCCCTGCGCACGGCCTACCGCGACCGGCCCAACTGGAAAGGAGAGCTCAACTTCAAAGAAGATGAAGTGGCCAAGATGGTGCAGGAGGGCCTCGACTGGAAACAACCCATGCTCTTCCATTGCGCCGGCGACCGGGCCGCTGAAGTGGTCCTTAATGCCCTCGAAGCCAATGATACCAACGTAAACTGGCCCGCTCGGCGCGTCCGCATCGAGCACGGCGACGGCGTTGTCGGCGACCTGATACCCCGCGCCAGGCGCTTGGGCGTGGTAGTGGTTCAAAACCCGACGCACTTCTCCGAGCCGGCGCTATTCGGGGCCCGCTGGGGCAACAAGATGCAGCCCTTGCGCTCGTTGCTGGCGGCGGGCGTACCCGTAGCCTTGGGCTCCGACGGACCTATGAATCCCTTCCTGAACATCATGTTTGCCGTTATCGACCCGGCCAACCCAGCGGAGGCCATTACCAGCCAGCAGGCTGTACAGGCTTATACGGCTGGCTCAGCCTATGCCGAGTTTGCGGAAAAGGACAAAGGCACATTAGCCGTAGGCAAACTCGCTGATCTGGTCGTGCTGTCGCAGGATATTTTTGCGGTGCCGCCACCTGAGTTGCCCAAAACCACCAGCCTGCTGACCATAGTGGGGGGCAAAATAGTGCATGATGCCAAAGTGCTGAAGTAGGCTAGGGGGCTTTTTTAGCTGTTTATACTAAACATAGGTAGGCTGACCGCTATGCTATGGCCGAGGTGTGGCGGCTTTATAAAGATAAGCCTATCCTGTTTAATAATATATAGATTTATATATGTCACAAATAATCAGATTTATTTGATGATGTTAGTAATAAGACAAACACAAAATAAAGTGCTACCATCTGATTAAGAGCAAGATAAAACAAATAAGATATTTTAAAGGTCAATGTCACTGTTTTGATATAAGTTTCCTTTTTAATACCAGATTTTTTACAAAACTTGGTACTCAGGAAAGTCCCTCCGGATTATTGGACGATTTATCACCCCTGATTTCTCAGAGGGCCATTCCCTGTTTTTCTCCCACATCACCCTAACCCTTTTTCATGAAACTGAACAACTTCTCCCTCCCCGCAAAATCATTGTTCGCGGCCAGTGTACTGTCAGCTTTTGTATTGAGCAGCTGCGAAAGCAGCCTCGATAAGATTCAGGACGAGCCCACCACGGCACAAAGCCAGTCGGATGCCCAAGGCGAATCGGGCCGCGACTATGTAGCCAACGAGCTGCTAGTGAAGTTTAAGCCAGGCCTGTCGGAAGAGGCCAAGGCCAATGCGCTGGCTCGCATCAGCGGCAAAGTGTCGGAGAAGATTCTGACTAAAGCCATGGAAAGAGCGGGGGAGAAAGAAGGTTTGATGGTGGTGCATACGCCTCTGCAAGCCTTGGAGGCGATGAGCAAGATGAAAGGCGGACCAGAAATCGAGTTTGCTGAGCCCAACTATATCTATCAGCACGCCGCGGCCACTAACGACACTTACGTCGCCAATGGCTCGCTGTGGGGCGTTGATGGCAACTCATTTGGTAGCCAGGCTTCCACTGCTTGGGCTGCGGGCCACACCGGCTCAGCTAGTGTAGTAATCGGTATCATCGACGAAGGCGTACAATTTGACCACCCTGATTTGGCTGGCCAGGTCTGGACTAACCCGTATGATGCGGCTGATGGCGTTGACAACGACGGCAATGGCTACATTGATGATATCCACGGCTGGGATTTTGATGGCAACAATAACAGCGTGTATGACGGCACCACGCGTGGCAGCTCTGATGACCACGGCACGCACGTAGCCGGTACCATTGGGGCCAAGGCGAACAATAGCGCTGGGGTAGCTGGTGTGAACTGGAACGTGACCATGATTTCCTGCAAATTCCTGGGTCGTCGGGGCGGAACTACAGCTAATGCTGTGAAAGCCGTTGACTACCTGAATGATTTGAAGACCCGCCACGGCATGAACATCGTGGCTAGCAATAACTCCTGGGGTGGCGGCGGCTTCTCGCAAGCCCTCTCTGATGCTGTCGACCGCGCCAACACGGCCAATATTCTCTTCATCGCGGCAGCCGGCAACGGCGGCAGCGACGGTGTAGGCGACAACAACGACGCCGTAGCAAGCTTCCCTTCCAACCTGCCCCAGGCTAACGTAATTGCAGTAGCTGCTATCACCTCAACGGGTGGACTGTCGAGCTTCTCCAACTTTGGTGCTACTACCGTTGACATCGGCGCTCCTGGCTCCGGTATCTGGTCAACCACGGCATACAACACATATTCGTCGTACAATGGCACTTCCATGGCTACTCCCCACGTATCGGGCGGCGCGGCTTTGTATGCTGCCTCCAATCCAAGTGCCACAGCAGCTCAAATCAAAGCGGCTATCCTGAATAGCGCAACAGCAACGCCTTCGCTATCTGGCAAAACAGTAACTGGCGGCCGCTTGAATGTAAGTGGTTTCTAAGTCTGATTAGCTTATCGTGGAAGGCAGCTTGCTGCCAGTCATATTGAAACAAAAAGCCTCACCATATCGGTGGGGCTTTTTTGTGGTCTAGCCTGTGCCTGACTTTTTAAGCACTGCTTGGTAAGTAGAAGTGATTTACAAAGCTGAGTATCTACACCAAAGAGCACTATGCCTGTAAGCTTGTCTCTTAACAACGAAAATTCTACAGCAAGGCGATTTAGTTATACTTCTTCTTGAATCAGTAGAAACAAATTCGTAGCTTCCTATTCTTCGTCAAAAGCGCTTGTAAAACAATGGTTTAACCTCTACTACTTCTCCCTATGAAACACAAACACATGGCCGTATTCAGCAAGCCACTACTAGTGGGCGGTTTGCTATCTGCTGTTTTTCTGGCTGGTTGCGAAAGCAGCCTCGACAAGATTCAAGACGAGCCTACCACGCAAAGCCAATTGGCCGATGCTCAGGGCGAGCCGGGCCGCGATTATGTGGCCAATGAACTGCTAGTGAAGTTCAAGGCTGGGGTTTCAGAAGAGGCCAAGGCCAACGCACTGGCTCGCATCAGCGGCAAAGTGTCGGAGAAAATTCTGACCAAAGCCATGGAGAGGGCGGGGGAGAAAGAAGGTTTGATGGTGGTGCATACGCCTCTGCAAGCCTTGGAGGCGATGAGCAAGATGAAGGGTGGACCAGAAATCGAATATGCCGAGCCCAACTATATCTATCAGCACACGGCTACTTCTAACGATACCTATTACACCAATAACTCTCTATGGGGCATGTATGGGGATGCGACCTCCCCAGCTAACCAATTTGGCAGCCAGGCTGGCGAAGCGTGGGCTGCTAATCATACTGGTTCTAATACCGTGTATGTAGGTATCATTGATGAAGGATTCCAGAATACACACCCTGAACTGGATGCCAATGAGTGGGATAATCCCTACGACCCAGTGGATGGTGTTGATAATGATAAAAACGGCTATATAGATGACACTGATGGCTGGGATTTTGACAGCAACGATAACACCATTTATGATGGCGGTACCCGTGGCAGCCTTGACGACCATGGTACACACGTAGCGGGTACCATTGGTGCTGAGCGCAATGGAACTGGAGTAGTTGGTGTAAACTGGAGTGTAACCATGATTTCTGGGAAATTCCTGGGGCGCCGGGGAGGAACTACGGCTAATGCCATTAAGGCTGTTGACTATTTCACAGATCTTAAAACGCGTCATGGGCTTAATATCGTGGCTACCAACAACTCTTGGGGCGGCGGCGGCTCCTCGTCAGCCTTGCTTGATGCTATTAAGCGCGCCAATGCTGCGAACATCCTCTTCATTGCGGCGGCTGGTAATGGCGGCAGCGATGGTGTAGGTGACAACAATGACGCAGTGGCTAGCTTCCCTTCTAACTATGATGTACCAAATGTGATTGCCGTAGCTGCCATCACTTCCACTGGTGCTAAGTCGAGCTTTTCGAACTATGGGGCTACTACCGTCGACCTAGGCGCTCCTGGCTCAGGTATTAATTCTACTACTGCTTTTAACACGTATTCGTCATACAGTGGAACCTCCATGGCTACGCCTCATGTAACAGGTGCTGCTGCGCTGTATGCTGCTGCGAAGCCGGGTTCTTCTGCCGCTCAGATAAAGAATGCCCTGCTGAGCAGCGCTGTACCAACAACTTCTCTAGCTGGAAGAACCGTAACTGGTGGCCGTTTGGATGCTAATGGTGCACTTTCAAAATAGTAGAGTAGCTTAGTTACTACAGACCTATAAATAGGAAAGCCCCCCAGAGCCACTCTGGGGGGCTTTTTTACGCCCACTACACCAGATACAGCCCATACGCCCGCGCCAGCTTCCTGAACGCCGCCTCGTGCCGGAGCTCCAGAAAATACACGGCCACCGCCAGAGCGGGCGCGCTGGCCAGTAGCAGGTGGTAGCGGCGGATATAGAACACAAACGGCTGCTGTTCCCGCAGGCCCGCGGTGGTGAGCTCAATCAGGTGGGGCCAGGTTTCCAGGGGATGGGCGGGGGCGCTGGGGGGCAATTCGTAGCTCACGACCTCGGTGGTGCGGAAGAGGGCAGCCAGCAGCGTGATGAATTTGTCTTCTTCGCTGCGGTAGAAGCGGTAGTCCTGGAGAGAGGCGAGGGTGGGGAAGCTGATGCTGGCGCTGGCCGCTTCCTCTTCGCTCAGGCGGTGGTCGTGGATGGAGAGCAGGCGGGGAGGCAGGCCCGCCACCGTGGGCGGCAGGGCATCGGGGGCGCTGAGTTGCTGGAGGAGCGCCGCTACGGCGGGTTCAATCGGAGGGAAGGGCATCGCGACGCTACGCTGGGGGCTGCAACCGGGGGCGGAGGCGACCGAAGCCCCCGAAACCGAAGTTACGCAGGGCCGTCAGCTTTTGCAGTAGGGAAGTAGGCGGGAGGGGATACTTTTAGTTAGGGCCGGACGAGTGGCTAGTCTCCAATTTGTATTTTACATCATACCTGTGGCTGCTAAAAGTGGAAACGAAGATTCAAGGAGAAGATAGATCATAGGCACCCGGAGAATAGGGGACAGCAAGGAGAAAATAGTTAAGACTTTTACTTGTATTTAAGAGCTACTTATTAATCCCATTAACAAGCAATAGGTTGGTTAGTATGAAGTGAAAATATGCTCTAACTTGTCGCTTAATCTCACTTTTTAACGACATAAATTTTATGAAGCTTGTCTCCTTTCGTGTTTATAACTACAAATCTATAATTGATAGTAAAGAATGTTACTTGTCTCCCTCAGATGGGATTACTGTTATAGCTGGGCAAAATGAATCTGGTAAAAGCTCTCTTTTACAAGCATTAAAAGATTACGAACAAAGGAATTTTGATGAAGAGGCAAAAAGAGACGATGAGCCTTTTAAACAACCAATTGTTGAATGTGTATTTGACAAATCAGCAGACAGTAATTTTAACGCAAAAGCAAAAATATATTGGAGCGATGAATTTTATAATGATTTCGTTCTTTACTTTTTTGAAAAAATCAAGAATATACATATTAAATGCGAAGGAAGTAATATTAAGCCAAATTTGAGTTTCTTCGGAGAAACTTTTATAGAACTTGAAAAATGGGTTGAGATTTTAAAAGATACTGACTTAGAAAATGATGCACAAGTGCTTAAAAATTTTAAAGGCATTAAACTAAGAGAGAATAATAGAAAATCAAACAAGAAGTTTTTTGAACTAGAGTATACGGCAATGGATCTTTCTTATGATTTGGCGCCAGAGGTGCACAAAATTGCACCTCATATAATTATGTTTGATGATTTTTGTGATTTATTGCCTGATACAATTCTCGTTTCAGATTTAAAAAGTCAGAATGAAAAAGCTAAAGGTTTTCAAGCTGTCAAGAATATAGAGAAGATTTTAGATACAGATTTGGTTGAGTTTGACGCTTTAGTAGATAATAAGCGAGTTCAAAAGCAAGATTTTTTTAGAAAGACTATTACCGCGAATTTTAATCAACGATGGAAGCAAAGAATCGGCAATGAAAATGGTGCTATTATACATACGCTGCATTTCCAAGGAAGCGGCCCTAATGCTGCTTATTTTAAATTTTTTGTTGAAACAAAATCTGGTGAGCTACTAGAGCCTAACAAGAGAAGCCAAGGATTTAAGTGGTTCCTATCGTTTTATCTGCATTTAGTTGCTGAAGACAAGCGTAAAGATGGCCTTATTATTCTTTTTGATGAACCTGGACTTCATTTACACTCAAAGGCACAATCTGATATGATGTCCGTATTTGAAGATTTAGCAGAAAAAAATCAAATTATATATTCTACTCATTCACCTTATTTGATAGATTCTAATAAACTTCATAGGATAAGATTAATTATTAATACAAATGAAGGTACTAAAGTAGAAAAATTAACAACAAACGCTAATGGTAAAGCCCACGATGCATTAAAGCCAATAATTGATGCTATTGGATTAGATATGAGGAATTCCTTCAGTCCATCTATGGGAGGGAAGAATGTTATAGTTGAAGGTATTTCTGATTACTATTACTTTAAATCATTTATGTATTTGCATAATATTAGTGATAATATTTATTTTCTGCCAGCGATGGGAGCCTCCAATGCTCATTTGCTTATGGAGTTGTGTATGGGCTGGGGATTAGATTGGCTGATGGTCTTTGATGAAAAAGGTACTAAAAGAGAAGTTGCTAATATTAAAAAGAAATTTTTCCCTCTAGAAGAAGAGATGAAAGATAAAATACACATTCTAAAAGGTATGGATGGAATTGAAGATATGTTTGCAATAGAAGATTTTAAATTAGCTGTTCCAGAAATTGAGCAACATGAAGGCGAGGCTTTAGGTAAAGCCGTTAGCAGACATAGCACTAAGGAATTAGTAGCTAGGATTTTTTCTGATAAAGTATTTGGCAATGAAATTACTTTGGCAAATTTAAATAGTGCAACTGCCGAAAATTTTAAATCTGTATTTAATTTCATTAAAGGCTTATAGAACATGCGAGCATAAAAAAAGGCCCCTACACCATAGGGGCCTTTTTTTATGCTCGCATGTGTAACTCTACACTCCAACTTTCTCCTCACTGCCCAACTCACTCAGAATCCGCTTGGCGGCCTGCACGCTTTTCACCTCCTCGATGCTGACGATGAGCTGTTCCTTGCGCTCCTTCATGGAGGCGGTGCGGGTGTGGGTTTGCACGTAGCTGACGATGTTACCGAAGGTTTCGCCCTGGAAGTAGGCCTCGTTGTCGGTGGCCGAGATGTAGCCTTTCAGCAGATTCTTCTTCAGCGTCAGCTTCTCGAAGCCCACGTGGCAAGCCTGCCAGCGCAGGCGCACGATGTCGGCCAGCTGCTCTACTTCGGGCGGTAGGGGGCCAAAGCGGTCCACGATGCCAGCCACGATTTTGCGCAGCTCCTCGGGGCTTTTCACCCTATCCAGCTTGGAGTAGAGCTGCAAGCGCTCCGATACGCTGCTCACGTAGCTATCCGGAATCAGGATTTGCAGGTCCGTCTCTATGTTGCACTCCTTGGGGCCTTTGGTGCCGGCCGCTTCCTGGAGGCGGCCGGTGGTGTCGCCCAAAAACAGGTCGCGGAACTCGGTTTCCTTCAGCTCCGTCACCGCGTCGTCCAGAATCTGGTGGTAGGTCTCGAAGCCCAGATCATTGATAAAGCCGCTCTGTTCGCCCCCCAGCAGGTTGCCGGCCCCGCGAATGTCGAGGTCGCGCATGGCCACGTTGAAGCCCGCGCCCAGGTCCGAGAACTCTTCCAGCGTGCTCAGGCGCTTGCGGGCGTCGGAGGGTAGGGTAGCTACAGGCGGGGTGAGCAGGTAGCAGAACGCCTTCTTGTTGGAGCGCCCCACGCGGCCCCGCATCTGGTGCAGGTCGCTCAGGCCAAAGAGGTGGGCGCGGTTAATAATAATGGTGTTGGCATTGGGAATATCCAGGCCCGACTCGATGAGGTTGGTGCTCACCAGCACGTCGTATTCGCCGTCGATAAACTTCATCATGCGCTTCTCCAGCAAGTCGCCCTCCATCTGCCCATGTATATAGGTGATGCGGGCGTCGGGCACGAGGCGCAGCACCATGGCCGCCATTTCCTCAATGTCCTTCACGCGGTTGTGCACCAAGAAAATTTGCCCCCCACGCTTGATTTCGCGGGCCACCGCGTCTCTGATCAGCAACTCATCGAACACGTGTAGCTCTGTTTGCACGGGCTGGCGGTTGGGCGGCGGCGTGGCAATCACGCTCAGGTCGCGGGCGCCCATCAGCGAAAAGTGCAGGGTGCGCGGAATGGGCGTCGCCGAGAGCGTGAGCGTATCCACGTTCACCTTCAGCTCCTTTAGCTTGTCCTTGGTTTTTACCCCAAACTTCTGCTCTTCGTCAATCACCAGAATACCCAGGTCCTTGAACTTGATGTCCTTATTCGTGAGCCGGTGCGTACCAATGAGAATGTCGGTTTTGCCCTCGGCCACGCGGGCTAGGGTTTCCTTTATCTGCTTGGTGGTCTTGAAGCGGTTTACGTACTCCACCGTCACGGGCAGGTTGGCGAGCCGCTCGCGGAAGGTTTTGTAGTGCTGCATGGCCAGAATGGTAGTCGGCACCAGCACGGCCGCCTGCTTGCCATCGGCCACGGCCTTAAACACCGCCCGAATGGCTATTTCGGTCTTGCCAAAACCCACGTCGCCGCAAATGAGGCGGTCCATGGGGTGCGGCACTTCCATGTCGCGCTTCACGTCCTCGGTAGCCTTGGCCTGGTCGGGCGTGTCTTCATAGATAAAGCTCGATTCCAGCTCAGCCTGCATAAAGCTGTCCTTGGCAAAGGCGTGGCCGGGGGCCGTTTTGCGCTTGGCGTATAGCCGAATCAGCTCGGCGGCAATGTCCTTTACCTTCTTCTTTACCGACTTCTTCTTGTTTTCCCACTCCGGCGAGCCCAGCTTGCTCATGGTGGGCGGCGTGCCCTCGGCCCCGGAGTACTTGGCAATCTTGTGCAGGGCGTGAATACTCACAGTCAGCACGTCGTCGTCGCGGTACACCAGCCGGATGGCCTCCTGCAAGTGCCCATTTATCTCCACCTGGGTAAGGCCCGCAAAGCGCGCGATGCCGTAATCTTGATGGGTCACGTAGTCGCCGGGCGAAAGCGTGCGTAGCTCCTTGAGGGTAAGCGCCTTTTTCTTGGAAAACTTGCGCGCTTCCTGGGCCCGATAAAACCGCTCAAACAGCTGATGGTCGGTGTACACGGTCAGGTTGAGGATTTCATCAATAAAGCCCTCGCGCAAGGCCAGCAGCATGTGCTGGAAGGTTACGTTGTTGTCAAGTTCGTCGAAAATAGTGCGCAGCCGGTCGGCCTGCCGCACCGAGTCGGCCGCAATAATGCAGGTAAAGCCCTTCTGCTGGTTTTCGCGGAGGTTTTTTACCAGGCGCTCAAAGTCTTTATTAAAGCTTGGCTGGGGCCGGGCCGAAAACTGAAAATCCTCAGCGTTCTTAAAGCTGAACCGCTTGCCAAACTCCACCACAGCGAAGTTCTCCAGTAGCTTCTTAAACGACTTCCCCGACTCAAACAGATCCTCCGGCCGGCTCACAATCTGCATACCGCCCGCCGATTGCAGCATCTCCTGAAATCCCTGATCGGCCTTCTCAAACGACTCCCCGACAATGTCAATGGTCTGGCGCACGTCCTTTATCCACAGCGCCGTATTGCGCGGCATAAAGTCCAGAAACGCCTCCCGGGTTTCCTGCAACAGCTTGGTTTGCACGTTCGGAATAATGCTCACCTGCGGCTTCTGCTCCACCGACAGCTGCGTCTCCGGGTTAAACGTCCGAATCGTCTCGACCTCATCCCCGAACAGCTCTATCCGGTACGGCAGCTCATTAGCGTAGCTGAAAATGTCCACGATACCGCCGCGCACGGCAAACTGGCCGGCCTCATACACAAAGTCAGTCCGCTCGAAGTCGTACTCCGACAGCATCTCGCTGATAAAGTTGACATCGAGCTTCTCGCCCACTTTCACCAGGAAAGTGTTGGCAACTAGGCTTTTCTTGTTGATAACTTTCTCAAAAAGCGCCTCCGGGTAGGTCACAATCAGCTCGCCACGCACTTCCGCTTTCGAGGCTTTGCCATTTGCGCCCACGGCCGCGCCACTGCGGCTGCTGCTGAGGCGGTTCAGCACCTCGGCCCGCATGAGCACATTGGCGTTTTCCGTCTCGTCGAACTGATACGGCCGCTTGTAGGAACTGGGGAAAATGAGTGGGTCCTCATCCGGCAATAGGTGCTGTAAGTCGGCCAGGAAGTAGCTGGCCTCGTCCTTATCGTGGAGCACAAACAAGTGGTGCTGCTCAAGATACAGCGTATGCGCAGCCGCAGCCAGCACAGCGTCCTGGCTACCCACCAAGCCGCGCAGATGAATGCGCGTTGGCCCATCGGGCGCGGGCTCACCCGTAGCGCGCAACGACCGGGCGGTGGCCGGATTCAGGCGGGCCGCCACGGTCATGACAGTGGGATCGAGGCGGTATAACTGGAGGAAGTCGGTGACTTTCAAAAGACAGAGAAGGCTAGGAGGGAGGCAAAGGTAGAAGCCCGGCCGGATGGTTCTCCGGTCGGGCTACTACGTGTTAGGCAATACCACGCCGGCAGGCCGAAAGTTTCCGCCGAAGTTGAGTATGTCTATTGGGGGGCAAATAAGGCTGTTTTATAGCAGTTTCTTGAACACCCAGCCTGTAGAGACGCGACACTTCGCGTCTCGGCGCCAGAACGACCGGAGCTGCGCAGCCCTAACAACCTCAGCAACGAGGAGACGCGAAGTGTCGCGTCTCTACATGGACCGTGAAACCGCTATATGCTCAGCACTTGCACATGGACGACGCTATAAACAACGACCTATAATCGATGTCCCATTTGCTGGGTGAAATGCGGCAGGAGATACGGGAAGGCAATGACCGGGTAGTAGATACCATGAGCAAGTTCATCGGCACTCACCGAGCATCTGATCGACACCCGTGACACGGTTAAATCAATAGATAAACGCTTAGCCAATGTCGAGCAGAAAGTCACGGAGTTCGTTGACTTCGACAAGCGCCTGCGGGTGCTGGAAGACATTGTATTAAAAAAAGCCTCCTAAAAAAGCCCCCCAGACTCAAGCTGCCGTCCGCGCCGGTATCTTCGCCTTCCTGTTTTGCTAAAATTTATAAAGTGCGCGGTTCTTCTCACCTGGCCATCGGCCTGATTACGGGCGTGGCCATTGCCGGCCTGGTGCCCGGTATTCCCTTTTCACCCGCTGGTATTGCCCTGGCCGGCTTCTCCTCCCTAGCCCCCGACCTCGACCACCCCGAAAGCCGCCTGAGCAAACGGCTTGGTTTCTCTCACAATTACGTGCGCTGGGCCTTCGCCGCTGCTGGTGCTGGCTTAGCCGCTTACACCCACTTCCTGCTCCCCTTGGGCCCCGACCGGCGCATGGGCTTCACGGCCGCTCTGGCATTTGGCTTACTGGGCTTGGCTATGCAAGGAGGCTCAGTGCGGAAACTGGCGCTGCTGTTTACTGGCGTGCTCACCGTATTGGCCGGCTTGTATTTTGAGTTTCTGTGGGTGAGCTTGCTCGGCATCTTCGTGGCCGTAGCGCCCTTTACCAGCCACCGCTCCTGGACGCATACCATTTGGGCCACCATCCTCTGGACTTACATCGGCTACTTGGCTAATCAAGCCTTGGGCTGGCACGGCGTGGCTCACTTTGCCGGAGCCGGCTACCTCTCGCACCTTCTGGCCGACTCGCTTACCAAACAGGGGGTACGGTGGTTTTTGCCCTTCTCCGAAACGAGCCTAAAACTGCCGCTTATCTCTACTGGCTCAGCGACGGGCAATGTGTTGGAAGTCGCTATTTGCGCTGGCTACGGCTTGCTGGTTCTGGGGTTGGTGATTGGGCGTTTGCAGTTTTAGTAATTTATGAAGGCCCCTGTATAAAAGGCACTATAAGTCCTCAGGGATAGCCGCAGAAGGTGCTACGTATATCGCGTATGGACTAAAAAAAGATCATTGCACAGAAAGATGTACTGATAGAAGTTTGTATTCTAAAAATGATGCAGTTAGTTTCGCTTACTGAAAGAGGCTAAGCAGTAAATAATCTGGTGTAAAATACGTAGTATTAAATATATTTTTTTTAATATTACATTTATATTAAATCAGTTAGTTATACTGCAATTCCTGCAGCGCTTAGCGGCTTTCAACAATCAGTTTTATAACCTACTCTTTTTTCGAGCTGTTTTACTAGCATCGCCCCCAGTAGTTATCCCGGGCGATTGGCTCACCCAGCGACGCGGTACTCAAGTATTGCTTTAACTATTCTAGGTAGTGCAAGCAGCGTGCTTTGTATCTTTGGCCGGGCCATTCTTTACCTCTTAATTACCCTGCCGAACTTACTTACCCGCTCCTATTTCACACCTCACTTGCGCACAAAAATTTATTTAGTATGAACCAGATGAATAGCCCTCTGATTCGGATAGGCGTCTTTTACGACGGCAATTATTTCCTGAAAATCAGCGATTACTACTACTTCCAGCATGAGCGTAAAGCTCGTATCAGTCTAGAAGGTCTACACGAATATATCCGCCACCAAGTAGCCGAAGAAGAAGACGTAGACGTTCGCCTGAGCCAGGTGACCGACTCCCACTTTTTCCGGGGTCGCCTGAGTGCTACCGAAGCCCGCGATAAAGATCGCCTCTTCCACGACCGCCTGCTCGACGATATTCTGATGCACCTAGGCGTGACTACGCACTATATGCCGCTGAAAACCCGCGACGGTCGTTTGCAGGAAAAAGGCATTGATGTATGGTTGGCTCTGGAAGCACTGGAACTGGCCCTGCATAAAAGCTTCGATGTAATTGTGCTCATCGCCGGCGACAGCGACTACGCGCCACTAATCAAAAAGCTCAACACCATCGGCACCCGCGTGATGCTGCTAAACTGGGATTTCAAATATGTGGACTTCAAAGGCGAGAACCGCGTAACGCGCGCTTCTCAGCAGCTATTGGAGCACGCCACGTACCCCATTTCCATGCACGATGTGATTGACGCCGGTCTCGCCAGCAACGACGAGCTGATCGAAAATCTGTTCGTGACTCAGCCTGAGCCTGCGCCATTCCCAACGGTAAAGCCTGCCCGCCCAACCGGCCCTACGGCCGCTGGTCCGGTAGGCACGGTGGGTATGAGCACCATCAAAAACCTCAAAAACGGGTTTGGCTTCGTGGTAATGCCCCCCAACAACCTCTTCTTCAGCTACGCGGACATGTCGGAAGGCGACTTCAACGACCTGCACGAGGGTGACTGGGTTGAGTTTACCGTTGGCCGCAACCACCGCGACGAGGACTGCGCCCGCAACGTGCGTAAAGTGCAGCCGCCACAAGAAGGCGACGAGTACGACGACGATACCGAAACCGAAGAGCACGAGTCGGCCAACAGCTCGGAGCACCTATAAACCAATTTATTCCGCTCTAATCCCACTCAGCGGTTCGGCGACCATCCACTTTCGGCCCTCAGTCTCTTGTTACAAGAGACTGAGGGCCGAATTTCTTTGATAAAAAAACCCGCCACGTAGCTATGGGGGCTTTTTTATTTATAAAGGTTGAAATTCAACCCGATTATTACTGCCGCTCGACCTGTAATACCTATATGCCCGTCATGCAGAGCGGAGCGAAGCATCTCGCGTGCTGATGTATGATTACTAATCTTACTACCGCGAGCGAGATGCTTCGCTCCGCTCTGCATGACGGGCAAGATGACTGTCGAGTTAGAGACTAATGAGTTCTAGAACAGTCGAGGCAGTAATTCCCATTACTCTTCTTTCGGAAACAGCAGCTCGTGGAAGTCGCGCTTGTCGGCGGGGTAGCGGTTGAAGGTGCCGAGGCCGCGGGCCACTACTATTTCGCGGGTGGCACAATAGATATCGGCGCTGGCTACAATGAGGGTTTTGCCGGAGTGCTCTACATGGCCGCGGGCCAGCAAGTGGTCGTGCAGACGAACGGGAAGGAGGTAGTTAATCTTAAACTCAACCGTCGAGACCAGTTCGCTGGCGGTAAAGGCCAGGCTGAGTGCGGCTGCGCCCAGCGCCGCATCCATTAAGCCGGCCAGCACGCCGCCGTGGCAGGTGCCAGGCGAGGACAGATGATCTTCGCGCACCTTCATTGTGTATACCACTTCGCCGGGCTTGGTCAGGTTGAGCTCCATGCCATTGGTGCGGCCGTAGTTGTTGATCTGGTTGTACAGCGCTATTAGCGTGGCAACGTTCTGAGTAGGTTCCATAGTAGCTGAAAAGATACGGGTCCTTCGGAAAAAGCCCCCCCATAACAATTGTCACCCTCCAGCAATTTCCGAAGACGTAGGTATTGTAAGCAAAGCATGTTGTGCGAGAGCAAATGCCTATGCAGCAAGCAACTTGCGCATCCGAAAATGTGGGATTACGCCAAACAGCGTATGCGAAGGTGCCACGATTTTATAGCCTAGCTTCTGATAAAACGCCACAGCCGACTCGCGGGAGTCGAGAATGCATTCTGTAAAGCCTTGCGCGGCTGCGTATTCTTCCAGATAGTTCATCAGTTGTTGCCCAATGCCGCGGCCGTGCCAGTCGGGGTGCACGGCTACGGCCCGTACCTGCACTTGGCCCGGCCCGGACGGCTGCACGCGAGCCACCCCGATTATTGCACCATCATCTGTTACGGCCATGGCGTGATGGGTGGTGGGCGCCTCATCGTCGGCGGCGCGCTCCGAGCCGGGGGGCTGCTGCCAGGGCTGGCGCAGCACCTGGTAGCGCAAGGCATAGTAAGCGTCAAAGTCGGCGGCGGTGGTGGGCTGGCGAATAATCATCGGTGGAAATTGCGAAGGACGGCGTGCGGATGCGTTGGAAGCTTAAATTTACCCCCCAGCTATCGTTTGGAAGAAGAGGGCAGAGCAGCTTGGCAAGATAACGGAAACCCGCGCTTAGCTGGGGGCAAATTTGAGCGGCCGGCCTGAATCACAACCGTGCACGAACGTTGGCAAACGCCTACCTTTGGCACCTGCGTCACCCAAACCGCTAGACTGACGTACTGATTACTCCACTCCTCAAACCCTACCAATGCCTTCTTTCGATATTGTTAGCAAAGTAGATCCGCAGACGCTCGAAAATGCGGTGAATACGGCCAAAAAAGAACTTCAGACTCGCTACGACCTGCGCGACACCAAGGGCGGCATCGAGCTGGACAAAAAAGCCAATACCATTCAGCTCAGCTCTGAGAACTCCATGCGCGTGAAGTCACTGGAGGATATTCTGCTGACGCGCATCGTGAAGCAGGGCCTCGACGGCACCTGCCTCGACTTCTCGGAAGAGGAGCAAGCCTCCGGGGCACTGGTGAAGAAAACGGTGAAAGTGCGGGCCGGCATCGATAAAGACACGAGCCGCAAAATTGGCAAGCTTATCAAAGACAGCAAGCTGAAAGTAGACGTGCAAACCCAGGATGAGCAGGTGCGCGTGGCCTCCAAGAAAATCGACGAGCTTCAGCAGGTGATGGCCATGTTGCGCGGCGCCGACCTGGGTATTCCCTTGCAATTCGTGAATATGAAAAGCTAAACACAGCTTTCAAAAATGGTGCAGATGCTGCTGGCGTAACTGGCAGCGGCATCTGCACCATTCTTTGTTTCTTTGAATCCTCGCTCTCCGTTTACTCTGCAAACCTGCGTTTGAATGTTCGACATTTCTGTTTTCTCCGATCCTAATACCTGGATCAGCCTGCTAACGCTTACCTTCATGGAGGTGGTGTTGGGTATCGACAATATCATCTTCATCTCCATCATTGTCAATCGGTTGCCCAAGGATCAGCACGGGCGCGGGCGCACCATCGGCCTACTGCTGGCGCTGTTGTTTCGTATCGGTTTGCTGCTGAGTATCACCTGGATTGTCAGCCTGAAAGAGCCGTTGTTTGTCCTCAATCTGCCTTTCGCAGAGCCGAACTTCGGCGTGTCGGGCCGCGACCTGATTCTGTTTGCCGGGGGGCTTTTTCTGCTGGCCAAGAGTACCACCGAGATTCATACCAAGCTTCAGGGCGAGGAAGAAAGCCACGAAACGGGTAACTACAGCAGCTTTGCCCGCGTCATCATTCAGATCATTCTCATCGACATCGTATTCTCCTTCGACTCGATTCTGACGGCCGTAGGCTTGGTGGATAATGTACTGGTCATGATTCTGGCAGTTATCATCGCTATGGGTATCATGCTGGTTTTCGCCAAGCTAATCGGCGACTTCGTAAACCAGAACCCAACGGTGAAAATGCTGGCCCTGTCCTTCCTGATCATGATCGGCGTCATGCTGGTGATGGAGGCCTTCCACCAGGAAATTCCGAAGGGCTACGTCTACTTTGCCATGTTCTTCTCTCTGGGCGTGGAGCTGCTGAATTTGCGTCTGCGCAAGAAGGTGCCACCAGTGGAGCTGCGCGATTCGCGCTTCGATTAGAGCAACCCACTCGTACACAAACGGGGGCTGCATTCACGGTAAAACGCGAATGCAGCCCCCGTTTGTGTAGAAGCAATAGCCTAGATGCGCAGGAGGAGATAGAGGTTGATGAGGGCAAACAGACAAGCTGTTATGGCTGCATCGACGGTCCGGCGGCGTACCAGACCGGGCCAGACGCCTACTAGAGCTGCTATCCACATAAGGAAAATGAACACCAATTGCGGCAGGCCATAGATGGTTCTCTCCCAGTTATCAACAGTATCCGCCCGCGGAGCCAGCGCCGGGCGATGCGTCATAACCTGCTGAAAAATGGCAGTTCTTGTGAGGTTCAGCAACTGGCCTTCCGTATAAGGAACTTGGCTCTGGAAGGAGGTTTGGGGCGTTTCTATTTGGTAATAGCTATCAACAATCGAGCCCCGGCGACCATATACAAAATAACGGGTTTGCGACACTACCGGCTCCTGAACAAGGGTAAAAGTCCATTGCGAATCGATTGCCAGCAGCAGGCCAAACCCAATCAGAATGCGGCAGATAAGCCGGGCCACCGGCGTGTAGCGGGCGTATTGGGCGGCATACGGGTCGCCTTTGGGCCGCCGCGGCATCACGGGTGGGGGCCACGGCCCGCGGTAGGCAGGATCGGGGTGTCGGGGCGCAGCAGGCCGAGGCGCCACCGGCGGGCGCGGATTGCGCAACGCCGACAAGCGCGCATCGTATGCCTTGCGCTTGTCGGGCAAACTCAGTATTTCGTAAGCGCGGTTTACGGCCAGATAACGCTCATGTGCGGCCGGGTCCTGGGTGCGGTCGGGGTGGGTGAGAAGCACCAGGCGCCGGTATGCCCGCCGGATATCGGCCGCCGACGCTTGTTCCGGCACCTCCAGCGCCTCATAGTGTGTGCTCATTCCCCAGTTGCAGTTCCTTCAGCAAGTAGGACAGCCAAGGTAGCCACATGGTCCTGCACCCGCCGAATAGCCAGCTCCAGCAGGCGCCGGTTCAGTTCCGCACGGTTTGGGCGGTAAAAAGCTAACTCACTCTGCGTAAACAAGCCCACTACCGTGCCCACCAGCAGGTAGCGCAGCTTCACGTTGCGCGTGAGCAACTCCGCCACCACCCGCTGCTGCTCCACCGCCGACGAGGTAAGAAACGGAATATGGTGCTCCTGAATAAAATCGGCAACCAGCACGAGCAGCAGCTCATTTTGCAGCTTCAGCACCGGCCGCAGCGTGCGGTGCAGAAAGTCGCCAACGGTGGGGCCATCGGCGGTGGGGGGCAAAAAGGCCGTTTCAACCAACGGGCGCGAGGTGAGAATAGCCGCGTCGCGATCGGCGGGAGTAAAGGCGGCAGAAGTCTGACTCATGGTTAAAAAAGCCCCCCAGCGGCTTAAATGGGATGATATGGGTGGTAAAAGGTAACTAGGCCGGCGCTATCTGGCCGGAATAACGCTTTGCTGCCAACGGTCAGCTTTTATTAGTTTGATTAACTCTGCCTCCAACGCTTTCAACGCCGCCGGGGCGCCGTCGTAATCCCGGATGCGCTTGCTCTTGCCCGCCTTCCAATAGGTGAGGTACTTGGTGGGATAGTCGAGCTTGGTAGACGTGTAGCTGCCCTGAAAAGCGAAAAAATTAGCCGCGTCGAACTTGGCTATGAGTTGCTTTCGCTCGGCTGCCGTCAAGCGCCCTACATACGCGCCCTGGCGGGGGGCATTTTCGCCGCCTTTGTACTCCATACGGCCATCGGTGTACACTGTAATCTCATCGACGGGGCAGGGGCCCATACAGGCAGTGCGCTCCAGCTGCATGAGTTTTTCGGTGGCCGTCTGCACCGGCCGGCAAGCGGCTAGCCAGGTAATAGTCAGTAGCAAAAGCAGGCCGGGTAAAGCCCTAACGCAAAATAGCTTTGTCATAAAAAGAACCCAAATCCGGCCTAAATGCCGATACTAAATAGGAGCGGAACAGTAAGAAGGGATATTTTTTCGGAAAAATGAGCGCGATACTCTAAATTTAAGGATCTACAGCTTTATTGGGCGAATGCGCCTTCCGTGCTTTTGTGAAAAAACTACTCTTATTCTCTTTAATAGCATGCGGGGCGCTGGGTTCCGCGCGCGCGCAACAGCTGGTATCACAGGCCGAACTGGTGCTGGAATCGCGGCCCGCGAAGCCCGTTATTTGCTACGCTCGGCACGAGGACATGAACACTTATGTGGCGCCTCCGGCTCAGTTTCTGAACCGAACTGCCGGCCGCCCCACTGCCGACCGAGCCCGCATTGAGGTTACCTACATTGGCTTCCCAGCCGATGCACGCGCGGCCTTCCAGAAGGCAGTCGATATCTGGCAATCATTGCTCTTTTCGCCGGTTGTTATTCGGGTAGAAGCCCGTTGGGAAGCCTTGGACGAAGGCGTGCTGGGTGCCGCCGGTGCTACCCAAATCTATCGGAACCTGCCGGGCGCTCCCAAGAGCAACATCTGGTATCCGGTAGCTTTAGCCGAGAAAATTGTCGGTCAGGAGCTGAATGGCACAAATGCTGACATCAGCGCCGAGTTCAGCAGCAACTTCGATTGGTACCTGGGCCTTGATGGTCTTGCGCCCGCTGGCAAATTTGACCTGGTATCGGTGGTACTACACGAGCTGGGCCACGGTCTGGGCTTCGTGGCAGCTTCCAGCTACACCGATCCGCCTCCCGTAACGGGCCCCGTAGCAAGCCTGAACAGCTCCGGCTTCCCGTGGATTTTCTCTACCTACATCGAGAATGGTCCGGGTCAGCGGCTGGCCGGCAACAGCCGGTTCCCCAGCCCTTCCCTGGCCCTCGCCGATCAGTTCACCAGCAATGATCTGTACTTCGGCAGTCCATTGGTTAACGCTGTCACGAACGGGCTGCGCGCCCGTTTGTACGCCCCCGCTAAGTTTGATGGCGGCTCCAGCATTTCGCATTTAGATGAGGCTTCTTACCGTGCCGGCGACCCGAACTCTTTGATGACGCCCCAGATTGGTAGAGCCGAGGCTATTCAGAACCCTGGCCCAATCACGCTCAAAATGTTTGACGAGATGGGCTGGTTCAATACCGCTATTCGTCATAATCCTTCCTTACGAGATACCGAAACTGCCCAGGACTTTGTGGTGCGGGCCAATGTGGTCAGTGACGGCACCATTGTGCCGGGCTCCGTGCGCCTGTACTACCGCGTAGACAATGGTACCGACGTGCCAGATGCCACCGACACTGTGCTCCCAATGACGGCCGCCAGCGGCTCTACGCAGTATACGGCCACCATTCCTAATCCCGGCTTAGGCCGGCGGGTGAGCTATTACATTTCGGCCGCTGATGTCGAGACGGCTCGCACGTACACGGCTCCTGGCGTACTGTTATCTACAGAAGCCACTAACACGCAGCCGCGCTACCAATTCTTCGTTGGCCCCGACGTTGTGCCGCCGGTGCTGGTTCATCAGCCGGCCTCATTCATCTTTGCTAGCAACCTGCCTTTAGTCCTGACAGCCCAGGCCAACGACAATATTGGAGTGGCTTCTGTGTCGGTAGCATACAGTGTGAACGGCATTTCGCGGCCCACCTTCAACCTGACGCGTCAGGCCGATAACATTACGTATAGAGGCTCCATCGCCAGCACGGCGAGCGCACCTATTGTGGCGGGCGACATAATCGCCTACCGCCTTATCGCCCGCGATGCTTCTTCCAATGCCAACCAAACGGTGAGCCCCGCCAGTGATGTATACCGGGTGCCGGTGGTGAGTATAAAAGCCCCCCAGGCTTCCTACGTCAATAATTTCAACGCCATAACGGCAGCCACGCCCCCCGATTTCGTGGGTAATGGCTTCTCCATCGCGCAGCCAGAAGGTTTTAGTGATCTGGCTATTCACTCTGCTCATCCCTACCCTGATGCTGATAATACGCTGATATATCAGCTGCTGACCCCGATTATTGTCGAGGCTGATCCGGCGAAGTCAACCCTTACCTTCGACGAAGTGGTTCTGGTAGAGCCGGGCTCCGATGGCGCTCCCTTCCCCAGCGCCGATTTCTTCGACTATGTAGTAGTAGAAGGTAGCAAGGATGGGGGTCAGACCTGGAATCCGGTGGCTGATGGCTACGACTCCCGTGATAAAGAGGAGTGGCTGGCCGCGTACAATAGCGCCATCAATTCAGACCAGAACTCTACGGCTGTAGGTACGCAGGCGCTCTTTTTGCCGCGCGCTATGAACCTGCGCGACAACGGCTACTTCCTCGCTGGCGACGTAGTACGTCTGCGCTTCCGCCTTTTTGCCGATCCAGCGGCTCACGGCTGGGGCTGGGCCATCGACAACCTACGTATTCAGGATAACACCGTCACCAGCTTAGCTTCCGAACTGAAAAAGACCGGCGGCCTGAACGTGTACCCTAACCCAAGTGAAGGCAGATTCACGGTGCAGGCCCGCTTTGCGAAGCCCACCATCGGTTTGCAGATCATCGTACGCAATAATCTGGGGCAGGTAGTGCTGCGTCAGTCTCTGGCCGGTGCGCAAACCGAGCTTAAGCAAGCTCTTAACCTGAGTGCCCTTTCTGCTGGCATGTATATGGTAAGTGTAGGCGTAGAAGGCGACGCCGCCGTACGCAAAGTGCTGATTGCGAAATAGCTATTTGCCAACTGACAAAGCGGCAGCTCCACATCGGGGCTGCCGCTTTTTTTGTGAAGTTGCGCATGGGAAAGTGAAAAAAGCCCCCCAGCTAGGTGCTAGCTATTAGCCAAGCCCGTCCGTCATGCTTCGCGCCGCTCTGCATGATGGACGGGCTTGGTTTTAATTTATTCGAACCGAGTCTGTCAACAAAGGATTGATTACAAGTAATCTGGCTAGTTTCCAAAACCCATCTTCCGCATGAAATCCCAAAGTACCACGCCCGCCGCTACCGACACGTTCAGCGAGTGCTTGGTGCCGAACTGCGGGATTTCCACGGCCGCGTCGCAGAGAGCTAATACTTCATCCTCTACTCCGAAAACCTCATTCCCCATTACCAGCGCGTAAGGTTTCGTCGGGTCAGGTTGGAAAGCGCTGAGTGACTGGCTACTATCTGTTTGCTCCACAGCAATTACAACGTAGCCGGTAGCTTGCAGCTGACGCACTACATCGGTAGTCTGGGGGGCAAATTCCCACGCTACCGACTCCGTGCTACCCAGGGCCGTCTTGGTAATCTCGCGGTGGGGTGGGCGCCCCGTGATGCCGCAGAGCCAGATTTTCTCTACCGCAAACGCATCGGCGGTTCGGAAGGCGGCGCCCACATTATGCAGGCTGCGCACGTTATCGAGCACGAGGGTAAGGGGGATTTTTTGCGTATTTTTGAAGTCTGCCACCGTCAGTCGGTTCAGCTCTTCCATCGAAAGTTTGCGCATAACGCAAAGGTAGGAACGCGTTCCGGCGCGCTGGCCAAGAGTGGCCCAAAAGCACAGAAACAGTTGAAAACAAAAGTCAAAAAAGGCCCAGGTCCGCGCTCCGAAGCTTACGCCGCCGTGGCGCCTACCCTCGAAACGACGCCCCTCATGCGTCAGTACTACCAGCTAAAGCAGCAGTACCCCGGTGCGTTGCTCCTGTTTCGGGTGGGCGATTTTTACGAAACTTTCGGCGAGGATGCCGTGACTACGAGCCGCATCGTGGACATTGTGCTCACCAAGCGCGGCGCCGGCACTTCCTCAGAAGTGGCTCTGGCCGGTTTTCCTCACCATTCCCTCGATACGTATCTGCCCAAACTAGTGCGTGCCGGGCAGCGTGTGGCCATCTGCGACCAGCTCGAAGACCCTAAGCAAGCCAAGGGCCTGGTGAAGCGCGGTGTGACCGAATTGGTTACACCCGGCGTGTCATTCAACGATAATGTGCTGGAGCGGAAGTCCAATAACTACCTCTGCGCGGTGCATTTTGGCAAACAGGAAGCTGGTATTTCCTTCCTTGATATCAGCACCGGCGAGTTTCTGGTGGCGCAGGGCGACGTACCGTATTTGGGTAAGTTGCTTCAGAACTTTGGCCCCGCCGAGGTGCTTTTCTGCAAAAAGAGCCGCCAAGAGTTTGAGCAGCACTTTGGTCCCGACTTCTGCCACTACGCTCTCGATGAGTGGGTATTTGGCTTCGACTACGCCCACGATACGCTCACGCGCCATTTTAAAACCACTTCCCTTAAAGGCTATGGCATCGATGGCCTGCGCGAGGGTATCACGGCGGCGGGCTGCATTCTGCATTATCTGGCGGAAACCAAGCACACCAATGTGGGCCACATTGCGGGCATTGGGCGTCTGGAAGAGGACAAATACGTGTGGCTGGACCGCTTCACCGTGCGCAACCTGGAGCTCGTGCAGCCTCAGCACTTAGGGGGCGTACCGCTGATTGATATTCTAGATCAAACGGTGACGCCGATGGGCGCCCGTCTGCTGCGCAAATGGGTGGTGCTGCCGCTAAAGGAAGCTGCCCAGATTCAGCGACGCCTAGATACGGTGGAAGCTTTGTTGGCGAACACTGATCTGTTGGGAGAAATAACCCAGCATCTGCGCCAGATAAACGATTTGGAGCGCCTGATTTCGAAGGTTGCCGTGCGCCGCATCAACCCGCGGGAACTCTTGCAGCTGAGTCGGGCCCTAGAGGCTATCGGCCCTATTCGGACTGTACTGGCGGGCTCGGGCATCCGCGCCTTGCAGAAGCTGGCCGATCAGCTCAACGCCTGCGACACGCTGCGAACGGACATTATTACCAAAATCCGCCCTGATGCGCCCGTGCTCACCAACCAGGGAGGCGTGCTGAATGACGGCATTGATAAGGAACTGGATGAGTTGCGCAGTATTGCTTTTTCGGGCAAGGACTATTTGCTGCAATTGCAGCAGCGTGAGCAGCAGAATACGGGTATCTCGTCGCTGAAAGTAGCTTATAATAAGGTATTTGGCTACTATCTGGAAGTGTATAATGCTCACAAGAACAAGGTGCCAACCACCTGGATTCGTAAGCAAACGCTGGTAAACGCTGAGCGCTACATTACGGAGGAGCTAAAGACTTACGAGGAGAAAATTCTGCACGCCGAGGACCGCTTATTCGTGATTGAGCAGAATATCTACAACGAGCTCGTGCAAGCTGCCGCCGATTACGTGCCGCAGATTCAGCAGAACGCCCGCGCTATTGGTGTTCTCGACTGTCTGGCCTCGTTTGCGGCTACGGCGCGCCAGTACAACTATGTAAAGCCAACGGTGAATGACGGCGGCCTGCTCGACATTCGTCAGGGTCGCCACCCCGTTATTGAGCGACAATTGCCCCCCGGCGAAGCCTACATTCCGAACGATATCTGCCTGGACCAAGATGACCAGCAGATTGTGGTCATCACGGGTCCCAACATGGCGGGCAAGTCAGCCTTGCTGCGCCAGACGGCTCTTATTGTGCTGCTGGCTCAAATCGGCTCCTTTGTACCTGCTGATGCGGCTACTATCGGCGTTATCGACAAGATATTCACCCGCGTAGGTGCCTCCGACAACCTCAGTAAGGGCGAAAGTACCTTCATGGTGGAGATGACCGAAACGGCCAGCATCCTAAACAACCTCTCCGACCGCAGCCTTGTGCTCATGGACGAAATCGGCCGTGGTACCAGCACTTATGATGGTATCAGCATTGCCTGGGCCATTGTGGAACATTTGCATAACAGCCCGAAAGCGCGGGCCAAAACGCTGTTTGCCACTCACTACCACGAGCTAAACCAACTGGCCGACGACTGCCCCCGCGTACGCAACTACAACGTGGCCGTGAAGGAAGCCGACGGGCGCATTCTGTTTATGCGCAAGCTGGTGGCGGGCGGTTCGGAGCACAGCTTCGGTATTCATGTGGCGCGAATGGCGGGTATGCCCACTTCGGTGGTGCTGCGGGCCAACGAAATTATGCACCATTTGGAGCAGGAGCGGGCCCATGCCGGTGACGCCGAGGCCGACGCGCCCACCGAGTTCGATGAGTTGCTGGCAGGCCTAGAACCCGATGAGCAAGGCGGCAAAGTACTGCCCTTAAATGGCCACGCGCCTGAAAAAGCCCCCCAGCGCGGTCCGCGGGCCCAGCCGGTGGCGGCCGTAGCTACAGCCCCGCGTCCGAGCCTGCAGCTGAGTATGTTCGAGCCCGCCGACCCAGCTTTGGAACGTGTGCGCGACCTTATTCAACAACTTGATGTGAACACACTAACGCCCATCGAAGCGCTACTGAAGCTAAACGAGTTGAAGCTGGCGCTGGGGGGCAAATAAGGAAAGGCATTTGAAGGTGCGCAAGCCAATGAGCAGAACTAGGTAGTAAAAAAAGTGCCTGAGAATGAGGGCGAAGCAACTTTTTGCGAAGTAAATCAAGAAAAATGTGGCTTCACCTCTTGACAAAAGCGAAATACATTGTACTTTTGTCGCACCATTCGCTGCTTAGGCGGCGTACCTCAAGCGAGAGTAGCTCAGTTGGTAGAGCGCGACCTTGCCAAGGTCGAGGTCGCGAGTTCGAACCTCGTCTCCCGCTCCAGATGAAAAAAGGACGTTGCTATTCAGCAGCGTCCTTTTTCTTTTTAGTCTGTTCAGTACACTTATTTATGAAAAGGTAGAGATTTATTTGGCTCGTTAGATTGGTGTCTACCTTTCTGAGGATGTTGCTATCTTTGTGTAGATAGTTTTTGCGTGAGAAGAAAAATATCGGACGAGGGGTTTAGGAAAGCTGTAGCCCAGAGCTTATTGATTGCACAGGTAATTGTGCGATTAGGGCTAGTGCCGGCGGGGGGCAATTATAAGACGGTGCAAACACGTATCACCAAATTGAACCTTGACACAAGCCACTTTACGGGTAAAGGTTGGAATGTGGGAGAACGGTATCGCAGCTTTGGAAAGACGTTTCAACTTGCTGATATCCTGGTCAAAGACTCGGCTTACTCGTTTACCCACGGCTTGCGGAATCGGTTGATAAAGGAAGGGTATAAGGCAGCGCAGTGTGAAGTTTGCGACTTGAAAATGTGGCGTGGTAAACCTATTCCGTTGGAGCTACATCACATTAATGGCGTAAATAATGATCATAGAATAGAAAATTTGCAGTTACTTTGCCCTAATTGTCACGCACAGACATCTAGCTATCGGGGCAAGAACCACGCAAAAGCCGGAGTGGTGGAACTGGTAGACACGAGGGACTTAAAATCCCTTGCCGAATAGGCGTACGGGTTCGATTCCCGTCTCTGGTACTTTAAAAGCCTTCTGCCAACTGCGCAGGGGGCTTTTTTGCTTTATATTAGAATCTGCGGGTTCAATTGCGCCCGGCATTGTACCTTCCTTTGTATGATTATTGCCGGGGGACCTACTTGTGCCTAAAGGCTGTTGCTCTGCTTGTATGACCCCAGATTCAGTTGACTATCAATCCTTATTCGAAACTCTGCCAGGTAGTTATCTGGCTTGTAGTCCTGAGTTAGTTATTGTAGCGGTTTCGGCTGGACTGGAGGTAGCAACTGGAAGAGCAAAGGAGCAGTTGCTGGGCAAACCGTTAGAAGAAGCTTTGCCCGAGGAAGGTGGGGCCCGGCGAAGTCTATATGCGTCATTACGCCATGTGTTGGAGCATTCTACGGCGCATGAGCAGACGCTGGCTTCGAATCCGGTTGCCACGGATACTGTCGATTCGACAAGTGTAAAGAGCAGTTGGCACAGCCGGGCGTGGCCGGTGCTGGGTGCGGGGGGCAAAATTCGTTACGTGTTGTACAGTGTGGAGGCCATGCCCGTGCCTGCTTCGTTCGTTGCTACGGGTCAGACGGTACAGTGGAAAGCTGCCGACACGGATGAAGCGCCAACGGACCCGCCTCGTCAGCAGACAATAGCGTCCGACCAGCAGTTCCGGCAAATTCTAAGGCAGGTGCCGGCCCAGATAGCAACTCTGTTGGGGCCTGACCATGTGTATGGCTTCATCAATGAGCAAGCCCAGCAATTGTTGGGCGAAGCAGCAGCGCTTGGTGTGCCCGCTGCCATCGCCCGTCCTTCGCTGGTCGATACGGGCTACATCCGTTTAGTAGACCAGGTATATCAGACGGGAGTACCGTTTGAGCTGAGCGAAATGCCTACCAAGCAGCCTGCCACGGCAATCAATTCCCCCGGCGAAACCCTGTATTTTGATGGCGTGCTACGACCCCTGACCGATGAGCAGGGGCAAACGCAGGGAGTGCTGGTATTCGGAGTAGACGTAACCGAGCGGGTACGAGCCAAACAACGCGCCGCTGAGCTGATAGAAGAAGTACGCTTGCAGGACCAGCAGTTTCAGCAAGTAATGGAAGCCCTGCCTCAAATGGCGTGGGTCGCGCGGCCTGACGGGGGCGTAACGTATTACAACAAACGTTGGTACGACTATACAGGGAGCAATTTTGAGGAGATGCAGGAATGGGGCTGGGAAAGATTTCTCCACCCCGACGACCTTGCGACCACCGTACAGCGCTGGCAGACGGCTATAAGCCAAGGAACAGTGTTTGAAACCGAGCACCGCTGGCGCGATCAGCAAGGCAGCTACCGCTGGTTTCTAGCCCGCGGCGAAGCTATTCGGGCTGCCACTGGCAGCATCCTACGCTGGGTAGGAACCAATACTGACATTGATGAGCAGAAACGCTTTCAACAACAACTGGCCGCGAAAGACGAACAGCTCCACCAGATTCTGCGCCAAAGCCCGGCCCTGATTGCCACGCTGGAAGGCCCTGATCATCGCTATGCGTTCACCAATCCTGGGTACGACCTATTGGTGGGCTACAGGGCCCAGGTGGGAAAGCCAGTGGCTGAATGCCTGCCGGAACTGGTAGAGCAAGGCATTATCGACAAACTCGATAGCGTTTACCAAACGGGTGAGTCAGTCGCTAATTTCCAAAGCTACCTTGAACTATTAGACCCGGTGAGTGGAACGCGACATCCCATTTACATTGACATCACCTACCAAGCTTTACGTGATGCTGGGGGGCAAATTCAGGGAGTGCTGGCCTTTATCGTGGAAGTAACGGAGCAAGTACTCGCTCGCCAACGGACGCAGGCTTTGATGGAGGAAGTGCAGGCGGGCTCCTTACAGCTAGCTCAACAGCGCGAAACATTTTATCGGCTTTTTCAGCAAACACCAGCCAGCATAGCCATTCTGCGCGGCCCTGAGCACCGTTTCGACTACCTGAATCCGCGGTATCAGGCGCTATTTCCCGAACGGGAACTGATGGGCCAACCGATGTCGGAGGCGCTGCCTGAAACAGTGGAACAGGGTTTCGTAGAATTGCTTGATCGGGTGTACCGCACAGGCGAAACCTTCTTTGGAAATGAACTGCCACTTCGGATAAACAGCAGATCTGCCAAGGGCTCCAAATACCGGTATTTCAACTTTACGTATCAGGCTTTACAGGAAAATGGGATTACGGTAGGCGTTGCCATATTTGCCTACGACGTAACCGACCAAGTAAAAGCGCGCCGGCAAAACCAGGTGCTGCAAGCCAAAATGGGTCGGCGTGACCGGGAGTTGCGGATGATGGCCGAGAGCTTGCCGCTTATCACTTTCGTGACCGAAACCGACGGCCGATTAAGCTACATAAGTCCGCAGTGGCACCAATATACGGGCAGAGCTTCTGACTTAGGTTTTCAGGATACCTGGACCGATACAGTTCACCCCAACGACCTGGCCACGCTGCAAAAACAGGTAAGGGATGCTACCAATAGCCTACGACCCTGGCGTTGCGAGTTTCGCCTGCTTCGGCATGATGGACAATACCGCTGGCATCTGGGGCAAGGTGTGCCCGACCTGGACGTGACCACGGGGCAGCCACGACGCTGGTTTGGCTCGAGTACGGATATTCACGAACTCCGCGACCTGCAGGAACAGTTGGTACTAAAGGACCAACAGCTACAGCAGATTCTGAGTGAGGTGCCGGCTTACATTGCTACCGTAACGGGCCCCGAACACCGCTATGCCTTCGTCAACCCTGGCTATAATTCCCTCATGGGAGGGCGCATAAAACTTGGCCGGCGAGTAGCCGACTTGCTGCCGGAGTTGGTGGAGCAAGGCTTCGTGTCGCTGCTGGATGAGGTATATACATCTAAAAAGCCCTACGTAGGGCGCGAAACTCCTGTTAATATACTCGATCCTGAGACTGGCGGCACGCGGGAGTTCTACCTGGATTTTGTGTACCAACCGCTTTATGATGCGAAAGGTCAGACCCAAGGAATTCTGGGTTTTGGAATTGATGTAACGGAGCAGGTACGCGCCCGCCAACAAACCACGGCGCTGCAAGCCGAGCTACGGGGCCGCGACGAGCAGTTCCGCTTTCTGGCCGAGAGTATCCCCCAGATTGTGTGGACGGCGGCAGCCGACGGAGAGGTAGACTACTTCAATCAGCAGTTATGGGATGCCACGGGCTTTCATCCGAGTGAGAGCCTGGGCGCGGTGGCGTGGCTGAATCTGATTCACCCCGATGACCAGCAACGCTCCCGGGCAGCTTGGGAGGAAGCGGCCCGCACGGGGGGCAAATATGAGATTGAGTACCGATTTGTATCGCGACTGGGGGGCTACCGCTGGTTTTTGGGGCGGGCCGAGCCTTTGCGCAACACGGCAGGCGAAATAATAAAGTGGTTTGGCTCGTGCACGGATATCGACGATGTGAAGCACGCCCAACAGCACCTGCAAATGCAAAATGCCCAGCTGATTCGTATCAATCAGGACTTGGATAACTTCGTATATACCGCTTCGCACGACCTCCGGCAGCCCATTTACAATATGGCGGGCATTTTTGAGGAGCTGATCCGCACCACGCATTTCAACGACCCCGACACGGCCGAGCTGATTGCCATGTTTGAGGAAGCCCTGCAACGCATTTATGGCACCATTCAGGACCTGGCCGATCTGGTGCAGGTGCAGCGCCGCCACGAGCAGGTTCCCGCCGAGCCAGTAGATGTTAAGTTGCTCGCGCAATCGGTTATTCGAAGTATGCAGGAGCAGGTAGACGAGGTGGGGGGCAAATTTGAGGTGGATACCACTGCCGTGCCCACGCTGTGGTTTGTGCGCAGCAACTTGCAGAGTGTGCTGTATAACTTGCTTAGCAATGCCTTAAAGTATGCCATGCCCGGCCGGCCACCTTATATCCGGGTGCGCACGGATCTGGTCGACGGCGTACCCGTACTCACCGTGACCGACAACGGATTGGGAATTGATATGGCGCGCCACGGCGCGGAGTTGTTTCAAATGTTCCGCCGCTTCCACGACCACGTAGCGGGCTCCGGCATGGGTTTGCACCTCGTCAACCGGATTATTCAGCAGGCCGGCGGCCATGTGGAAGTAGAAAGCGCAGTGGGCGAGGGCACTACCTTTCGGGTATATTTCAGCCCCCAACAACAGTTGCGCAGCGCTAAATAGGCAAGGAGCCTGAGAGAAAATATGGTCATAAACAGACTAAGGCAGCAAAACCGGAGTTTTAATCCGCTTCCGGCCGCAACATGCGTCGGCCGCTAAGCAGCGTAATCACTACTTTTAAGCCTTTCCTCCTCTCCCTCCCCTATGGCCGCTCCCGATTCTCCCGCCTCCGCCGCCGATCAGCTGGCTTATTACCAGGATAAAATCAAGCAGGTATTTGCCGAAGTAGGCAAAGTGGTGGTGGGCCAGCAGTACATGGTCAATCGGCTTTTGATTGGACTGTTTACTGGGGGACATATTTTGCTGGAAGGCGTGCCGGGTCTAGCCAAAACCCTGACCATCAGTACACTTTCCAAGGTACTGCACCTGCATTTTCAGCGCGTGCAGTTCACGCCCGACTTGCTGCCCTCCGACCTGGTTGGCACCATGATTTACAATCAGAATCAGTCGGAGTTTCAGGTTAAGAAAGGGCCTATTTTCGCCAACTTAGTGCTGGCCGACGAAGTGAACCGCTCGCCAGCCAAAGTACAGAGTGCCCTGCTCGAAGCTATGCAGGAAAGACAGGTTACCATCGGCGAAACTACTTACCCGCTCGACTTGCCTTTCCTCGTATTGGCTACGCAAAATCCAGTGGAACAAGAAGGTACATATCCGCTGCCCGAAGCTCAGGTCGACCGCTTTATGATGAAAGTGTATGTCGATTACCTGAAGAAAGCCGATGAGTTGGAGGTCATGCGCCGTATGGCCAACCTCAGTTACGTAGGCGATGTTAGCCCGGTGCTTACCAAGGAAGACGTGTTTGGCGTGCGTGGCCTGATTAATCAGGTTCAGATTTCGGAAACCCTGGAGAAATACATTGTGGAGCTGGTCTTTGCCACCCGCAAGCCCGCCGAGTACGATTTGGCCGAGTTTGCGCAGTACGTGCAGTTTGGGGTAAGCCCTCGGGCCAGCATTGCTTTGCACCGCGCTGCCAAAGCCGTCGCCTTCTTCGATAGCCGCGACTACGTATTGCCCGAAGACATCAAAGAGGTAGCCACCGACGTGCTCAACCACCGCATTCTGCTCAACTACGAAGCCGAAGCCGATGGTATCCGCACGCAGGATTTGATTGAGGCCATTCTGAAAAAAGTGCCGATCAGCTAGTTTCACGCCTAAAACCTGCTCTGCCACACTGTGTCTCGCCTTACCAAAACCCTGCGGGCGCTGGGTAGCCTCGTACGAAATCCGTGGTTGCTCAACCATGTATTGGCCGCCGATGAAGTGGCGTGGCAGCGCCAAGCCTTAGCCCACGCCGCCGGCCGCCACGGCCTGACGGCGCAGGGGTTACCGGCAGTACCTCTCACGTCATTTTTGCCCCCCAGCGGTGATACTGTGCAGCCGTTTGCCTTTCGCGAGGGTGGCTCGCTGCCCACCGACCTCGCTTTGCTGCGTGGCCTGGCCCGTTCTATTGCAGATTGTCGCTACTTTGAAATAGGGACGTGGCGGGGAGAAAGCGCCGCTAATGTGGCGCAGGTGGCCAAGTCGGTACACACGCTCAATTTATCGGCGGCCGAGATACAAGCCATGGGTTTGCCCACTCGCTACGCCGCGCTACACGGGTTTTTCTCGAAAGACTTAGCTAATGTGCAGCACCTATACGGCAACTCCGCTACGTTTGACTTAGCAGGATTGGGACAGCCCTTCGATTTAATCTTTATCGACGGTGACCATCAATACGAAGCTGTGCGCACTGATACGCGCCGCGTATTCGAACACCTGATTCACCCCCGTACAATAGTAGTGTGGCACGATGCGGCGCGCCAGCCGGGCCAGCCACGCTGGGAGGTGCTGGCTGGCATCCTAGCCGGGTTGCCGCCAACTGCTGGGGGGCAAATAGTACAGGTAGCGAATACGCTCTGTGCCGTGTACTTGCCCGAGCCGCTGCTTGCCTCTGTCCCTGATCTGCTGGCGGATCCAGTGCCCGCGTTTTCGGTACACATTCAGTCGCAGTAACTAGGTTAAGAAAGCCTAACGGTGCTTAATGAGCTGATTAAAGACCTATTTTACGGCTACTTCTCTTACCGATTCAGCTTTGCTTTTCTGAAGGCGAAATAGATGACTGAGGTAGTACAGCTCTGCTTTTCCGGGCAATAACTTGCTTAGAGGTAGATCGTTGGCATTTCGAAAGGTCCGCAGCAAATACGCGGTGGAGAAGAGGTAGGACAAGGTAGCCACCATCGCGGCTCCCTCAATTCCCCACTGTGGAATCAGGAGCCAGCAACCCGGAACCGTGACAAAAAGCCCCCCAATGGCCGCCGCTGTATTGACCCGGTAGCGTCCTAATCCGGCAAAGTAGGAGTTGAGAATAATGCTGACCGCCATGGCTACTACTCCCGGAGCCAGCAGCAGGATAACGGGCCGCGCTTCCCCAAAATCTGCCCCGAACACGGCGGCCAGCACGCTAGCCGGCAGTAGACATAACCCCAGCACTATCGCTGTCGTGCTCAGCAATGTGAGACGAACACCGCGCAGGGTAGGAGCTAGTTGGGAGCGTTTGTCGGCAGCATAAATCAAGTCTACATACTGGCTTTGTGAGGCGCTGCGCGCAATTACCCAAACCGCCTCCGTCAGAGCCACGCCCACCGACAATACCCCTACGGAATGAGTATCGCTATAATATGCCACGAAGTAATAACTGAGGCGAAAGTTGGTGAAAGACAAGATGTTGGATAAGTGCGCGGCGCGGCTGTGACGCGCCAACTCACGGGCCGAAGCGCGCAGCCGACGGCTCATCTGCCAACGGTCGGCTAGGCGGTAGAGTAGCGCCAAGCTCAGCAGAAAAGAGATGCCTTGGGCAATGTAAGCGGCATAGTAATACACCTCAACTTTCTGCCAGCCGCCCAGTGTAAACGCCAGCAGCAGCAGGCCGCCTTGTAAGCCCGTCGCTAACAGAAGGAGAGAATTATACATGCGTTCCTGCCGTCGACCTAGGAGCAACCCCGCGTTTATTAGAAAAAATGCCTGCAACAGACATACGCCCCACAAATGCCCCACGTAGCTGAAGGGCACTACTCGCCATACCCAAATGCCCGCCGCGCCTACCGTACACACCATGGCTGCCCACATATAAGCTGGTATAAGCAGGTTCCAGACGTTGCGGCGTGGCGCCAGATATATAAGCGAAACGCCGCCCACCAACCCGATAAACAGCAATAGCAGGGCGCAATCGGTCACGAAAAGGCTGACGGCGCCGCGGCCGGCTGCCCCTAAGTAGCGGGCCGTGAGCCACACAATACCAAAGCTGCCTCCAGCCGTAGCTAGTCGCGTAACCATATTTTGGAAAACTCGCTTCAGCATGAGACAAGCGCTGAAGGAGTGCTGATTTGCACCGAATTTTGCCCCCCAGAGGGCCGCAGTATGCTTGCGTAAAGAGCCGCGAACTGGCTGCCAACTCGTGCCGGACTACAGCGAAGCTCGGCATCGTCGCGAAGGAGGTCGGGCTCAAAAGCTGCGCTGCCGCTCAAGACCATTGTCAAAGCCGCGGCCAGCGCTGCTTCGTCATCAGAAGCTACGAGTAGACCAAAGCGGCCGGCAGGTTGAAAGAGCTCCGGAATGCCGCCCGTGTCCGTGGCTACGACGGGGCAGGCGCAGGCCCGTGCCTCCAGCAATACACAGCCAAAAGTTTCGGCCCGGCTAAAGGAAACCAGCGCTGTGGCGCGTTGCATTTCAGTGGCTACGGCGGCGTACGAAATCTTACCTAGGAAAGTAACCGTGCCATCGGTGAGCAACCCCAGTTCCTGGGCCACGCGCCGTACGCGCACTTCATCGGGACCGTAGCCAGCCAGACGTAGGCGCAGGTTGGGCCAAGTTGAGCGTAAGCCAGTCACCACCCGCAGAATGCCAGTCAAATTTTTAACGTCTTCGTGAAAAGCGGCCACGTGCAAAAGTGTCTGAGGAGCGCGCGGAGCGTCTGGGGGGCAAAAAAGGTCTGTATCGACTACGTTGGCAATAACTACGCTGGTACCATGTCTGAATCCCAGGTTTCGCATAGCTTGTTGTAGCGCCTTCGATACGGTATGCAGCGCCGCGGCACGCCGCACCACGACCCGCGTAAGCTGCTGCCGGAGCCAGCCAATGGTATGGGCCCGAAATGGCAAATACAGCGTCCAATGCTCCGTAATAACGTAGGAAACTCCATAGCGCCACCGCCACCACAGTGCAGCCAATCCCGTGCGCAACAGTACATGCACGTGTACTAAGTCAGGATTTGCCCCCCAGCGTTGCACCACCTGCTTGTAGCCTTTCCCCACGCACCAGTAGTAAAGCAGCAGCTTCAACAGCTTATCTAGAATAGGCAACCCACTGGGCCGCGCCCGATAGTAGTAGCGTAGCACCGGCACGGCTGCCTTTAAGTCTTCCTCGATTTCAATCCAGGCTGTTAACGGACCGCTGGCTACCGTTGCGAATATGACCGCTACGTCTGCGTGGGGCGCGATAGCTGTTACGTGGCGCGCCACGAAGTCACCATCTTGATCATCGTAGCGGTTGGGGTACCACTTGGGCAGCATGAGTACGCGCAGCTTCATGGTGACTAAGCTAAGCACTATTTATCGGCCTACTAATCCATAAAAAAAGAAGCCCCTTGCGGAGCCTCTTTTTTATGAAAAATATACCAAATAAAGATAAAGAATAAGCTTAGTAGTCGGTGTTTTGGGGGTCAAAGTTTGTCCAGCCAGCCAGCCAGTTATCAGCCGAGTTGCCTGAGCCAGAGAACGCGCCGATGTAATCCACTTTCGTGAAGAAGGGGTCTGAAACCTTGGTATCGGTGAAGTTGGCAGGGGCAGCTGGTGCCGTGGCCGGACTCACCGTCACGATTGGAGAGGCGGTGCGGGGCAGGAAGCTGGGTGCCGTCAGATTGAAAGGGTTCAACAGCTGCACGTTGTCGGCGGTGGTATAGCGACGGTTGCCGTTAGCTTTCAACCACGTAAGCGGACCAACAGCCGAACCCCAGGCGGCTGAGTCAGAGCTCATGGCATTATTGGGCGTCAGATTGCTCGGACCGCCCGCTGGGCCAACATAAATAATGTCGCGCTGGCCCCGCACGGAGTTGGAGTTAGTAAGCGAGCCAGCTACTAAGTTGTTCTTGAAAACCAACTCATTAGCCGCAATACGAGCCGCCGTTACGCCATTATCAATCAGCACCCCAGTTGGGTAACCGATGATAACGGAGTTAAGAATACTAGTCGAAGTATTGCGGCGCAAATGGGCACCAGCCGTGTATTGGTTGCTGATATTGCCTATCCCATTAGGGTTTAGGAGAGGCCCAACGGCCGTAATATTTGAGAAAACCGGCGCAGTACGCGGCAGATTGTTGGAGGAGTTACCATCGTTGTCGGACTCAAACGCTTTCGAACCCGATTGGTCAGCCTGCAGCGGATCACGCAGGGATACCCCAAACTGCACTTTGCCTGAGTAACCAAAGTCGGTATCGAAGTCGTCATCAAAAGCGCGGTGCGACACCAGATACTTCGCGTTCACGGTGCCCCCAAACCATTCGAAAGAGTCATCGCCGTTGTAGCTGACCTGAATATGGTCGATGGTGGTGCCGCTGCCTACGCCGGCCAGGGTAATGCCATTTACTTCATTATTGGGCGAGAAGGCAATGCCACTGAACTCGATACGCACATACTGTAGCGTGCCGGAGTTGTCGGCAGCATTGGTGCCGCCGTAGCGGGTAGTAGGGCCACCCTCAATAATAGGGCGGTCTACGGGATTTACGGGCGCGTTGCCGGCAATAATAAGGCCTCCCCAGTCGCCATAGTTGCGCGAGCCTTTAGGCTGGTTAGAAGTAAATACAATTGGCTTTGCAGCTGTTCCTTTCGCCTCAATTTTGGCCCCCGGCTCAATAATTAGAGCACCTTTGGTGTCCTTGTCGCCTTTGATGATGGTGCCGGGCTCAATGGTGAGTGTGGCACCGTTGCGCACATATATGAATCCTTTGAGTAGATACTTATTTGTCGCGGTCCAGGTGGTGTTGGTAGTGATTTCGCCCTGCACATCCACCGTTTGGCCGGTGGGTGGGGTGACGGGAGGTGTAGTGCCACCAGTGCCGCCCGTGGGGGGCGGATTTGGGGCTGGCGTCGTGTTTTCCTTCTCGCAGGCTACCAGAGACAGCATCAGCGCTGCCGAGCAGGCCAGCGGGGTGATGCGTAATAGCTTTTTCTTACTCATACAAAAGGTGAATTGTTGGCTGATGGGAGTTAGATAAAGCGTTTGGGAGACTAGGGGAGGGGAGTGCGGGGCGCTTTGCCATCGAGGTTGAAGCGCAGGCCGACGGTGTAGTAAGTGCCGCGGCGGTAGCTGCTCAGGGAAGGATCGGCGTCTACCTCATACTTCTTGTCGCGGTTGAAATCCTGGAGCAGGTTCACGCGCTGATTGAACACGTCCTGAATACCAGCGTTAAGAGACCAGTTTTTGGAGATGGCCTTCGTAAGCGTGAGGTCCACGGTGTGGCGCGGCATCTCCACAACATCGGGGTACTGGTCGCTGCCAGCAAACAGGATGCGGGGGCCAAATACGTTGTAGAGGGCGGCTAGCTGCCAAGTGTTATCCGTCGTTTGGTAATACAGACCCGTATTCACCACATAAGGCGACTGACCTTGCAACGCCCGTTTGCGGTCCCAGGCAACTACGTCGGGGCCTAGTTTTACTTCGCTTTTGATCAGCGAGGCATTGAAGACCGCCGTCAGATTAGAGAAGGCATCTGTACTGAAAGCCTCATCTAGGAAGTTCAGATTCTTCTTGATGTCTAGCTCCAGGCCGTAGGCATAAGCACTGGGCGCATTAGCAAAGGAGTAGGCTAGGTTGGATGTAGCGACGACAATGTTCTCAATCGGATTGCGGAAGTTCTTATAAAAGGCCCCCACGTGAATTAGCTCCCCATCGGAAGGGTAAAACTCATAGCGCAGGTCCATGTTGTCGATAGTAGCGACCTTCAGGGGGCTTTCGGGGCTCAGATACAACGACCCGTAGTTGAGCACGTTAAAATCGAAATCGTAGTAGAAGAACGGCGCCGACTCTCGAAATTCCGGCCGGTTCAGGCTACGACCGTAGGAGGTGCGCACCAGGCTAGTTTCCGAAAAATTATAGCTCAGATTGGCCGAAGGCAGCAAGAAGTTGGTGGTGTAGTTCTGGTTTACCGGCTGCCCATTCAAACCAGTCTGAATTTTCTGCACGTTGCGTTCAAACCGCGCGCCGGTCAGCAGCTTAATCTTGGGCGTCACCGGCACATTCACCGATAAGTAGCCAGCTTCGAGTTCATTGCTGGCTCCATACTGATAGGTGGAGTTGATGTCTTCATCAACCCTGAAACCGCCTGATGCGATGTTCTGGGGGGCAAATATGTTCCCGATGTTTTGGTTGCGGATGGTCTGATCGGTGGCGGTGCTATTAAGTGAGTAGCCAAAAGCCCGCGCCTCAAAGTTCCGGTCGCGATACTCGAGGTATGTGCCCGCGCCCAACTCCACTTCCCGCTCGCCAACCGTCAGCTTGTGCTTGCCGTTGACGTTGATGGTGTAGATATCTTCGTTTAGCTTCTGAAACAAACGGCCCGCGTTATTCACGTCAACCTGGCCAGCGGCCGGCGTAAGTACCGTTTCAAGTGGAGCTTTGCCTTCCGTCGATTCAGCCGGCTGAACAGAGTAAGCTACCCGACGCAAATCGGGCTCGTTGCGGCTGGAATAACCGTAGCCACCTACCCATTCGAGGCTAGTCTTTTCATCATTGAAGCTATGCGTGCCTGCCAGTTGGCCCGTGTAAGTGGTGCGGCCCTGATAGCCCATCGCGTAGCTTTTGCGTACCTGCGTGCCCTCATTATCGTAGCCGTCGCGGGTAGTGAGCTGGTTGCGGCCAAACTGGTTGAAGAGGTTTCGGAATTCCAGCTTGTCCCCGTTATCGAGCATTAAGCTAAAATTCTGGACTGCTCCTAAGCGGACATTATTAGTCGATTGATCATCGCGCAAACGATCCGTGCGTTCTCCGCTGGCATCGTACACATTCCGATCGATACTGTAGTTCGTGAACGTGTTAGAATAGTTAAGCGAGGAAATGCTACCGATTTCTAAACCACCTATGTTAATCTGATCAAGGTAGGAGGCGTTGAAGCGCACATCGGGCATCGCCTGGGTTTTAAAGATCGGGAAGGTGTTGTCCAGCTGCTTCGCATAGAAGTCACGCTCGTACTGCTGATACGCCGAACCCAGCACCGGGAAGCCCCCCGGCAACTCCCGCTGCCAAGCGCCAAAGCCTAGCCAGTCGGTGTTGCTGCCCTTATCGGTATAAAAGGTGTTGCCGGTAGTGCCGTTGCGGTAACCGCCGGAGTAGTTCACCGTAAGCAGGCGCTCATTAAGCACCGGCTTGCGCAAATACACCTTCACCAAGCCGCCTGCAAAGTCACCTGGCAGTTCGGGTGAAGGGTCTTTAAATACCAGCACCCGATCGAGTAGAGCACTCGGTACAATGTCGAAGGAGAATGATTTCTTGTCCGTCTCAGAGCTGGGCGCGGTTACATCATTCAGCCAAACCGAATTATAACGCTCGCTTAGGCCTCGTACCTGAATAAAGCGGTTATCAACTATGGTCACGCCCGGAATGCGCCGTACCACTTCGGCAGCATCCCGGTCTTGGGTTTTTACAATTTGCTCCGATGATATACCGCTTACTACCTGCGTGGCCTCCCGGATTTCAGAAATAACAGATACTTCCGTATTGGTGCGCCGCACACCTCGCACAACTACTTCCCCCAGCTGCTTGGTGTCCTCTTCCAGGGTCGAGTTAACAGTAGCCGTTTCGCCCGATTTCACTACTACTTGCGGTATTTCGCGGTTTTTGTAGGAAACGGAAGTAATAATGACTGTGTAGGTACCAGCGGGAACGTTCGAGAGAATGAAGCTGCCATCTACATTGGTTTGCTCTGCCAGTGTGGTACCCGCCAGTCGAACTGTCCCGCCAATAATCCCTTCCTGGGTAGTAGCGTCCTTAATCGTGCCTTTTAAAATACCGTTTTGGGCCAACCCTACAGTAAGGGTAAAAACGGTAAAGAATAGGGCTAGAAAAGCCTTTTTTGAGCGGATGTTTCCCATATCGAGCACAAAAGTACTGGGGTGCTATTAGCTCAATATTTCCTAGGTGTTATGTAATCGTTAACCGCCCAGCAACCACTCCTATTTCATTCGGAAAGCCGTTTTAGTTACTCGTTGTTATTATATATCAGCAATGTGCTAACTTAATAAGTGCTTTTATTTTTGAAGTATAGCCCAGAAAGACAAGGAATTACTCATGTCAACTGGGACACTGTTGGCTAGTTAGGCATCAATAGTGAGTTCTTTACATTTGTAGAGGTTCATCTTCTTTTCCTGACTCGCTTTTTATGCTTCAATCCATGACCGGTTACGGTATCGCGCACCGCGAAACCGACCGTTACTCAGCCACTGTTGAAATCAAATCACTCAACTCCAAAACTCTGGATCTGAGCCTGCGTTTACCTCGCTTTCTGCAGGACCGAGAATTAGAAATTCGAAATCTGGTAACCAAAAGTCTGGTGCGAGGCAAGGTGAATCTGAACTTCGACTTTACGCGCCCCACTGCTGCTCGCACCACTTCTAATGTAAGTCGGCCAGCATTGATGGCGGCATTTGAAGAGTTAAAAACTGTGGCTCAGGAATTAGGCATTAACCCTGGTGAGGAGACACTTTTGGCAGCTTTGCGTTTCCCCGGCGTAATACTGTCGGCTAGTGAGATGCAGACTGAGCCAGAGGAGGAAGTTGCCTGGGATGAGTTGTTGCCCTTGGTGCATGAGGCACTGGAGCATCTAAACCAGTTTCGCCACAATGAGGGGCAGGCGCTAACTATCGAAATAGTCAGTTACGTCGATCGTATCCGTATCCTGCTCGCCGACATAGACCGACACGATCCTACGCGCATCGAAAACGTGCGCCTGCGCTTACAAGCTCATCTTGGCGAGCTAACTAAACACGAGCAGTTTAACACCATCCGCTTTGAGCAGGAGATACTCCATTATATAGAGAAGCTGGATATTGCTGAAGAAAAAGTGCGACTCATCAGCCACCTACATTACTTCACTGAAACAGTTTACTTGCCCGAACTCAGCGGTAAAAAGTTGGCATTTATTGCACAGGAAATGGGCCGCGAAATAAACACAATCGGCTCCAAGGCCAATGACTCAATAGTGCAGCATCTAGTGGTCAGCATGAAGGAAGAGCTTGAAAAAATTAAGGAGCAGATCAATAACATTCTTTAATCTATTGAACACTTTTTATTAACCAAAATGCAGCATATGGTACTTTTATGATATTAATTAGTATATAACTTTATAAAGAATTTAATGAATTATCATTCTTGTTTTCAATTAACGCAAAAAAAGTTATTAACTGTCAAATCATTGTTTATAGTTTGTTTTCTTAGATTTGATGCTCAAATAAGTTATAATTAAGAGGCAGTAATAATTATTTTTCCATGATATGCTTGCGTCTTCATAAATGGTTCGTAAATTGTGTTATCCAAACAGAGCTACTTCTGCTTTCACGGATAAATGCTCTATTTTGAGTTTCACATTTTTTCGGTTCAAGGCTATGAGAAAAGTCTTACTATTACCTGTTCTGTGCCTCTTCCTGCTTCTGACGGCAGCCCGGCCAGCCGCTGAAGTTGAGCTAATCAAGAAGCGTGTATTAAGCGAGCGAGTTGAGATCCTGATTCCGAAAGGATTTGAGGTGATGAGCGAGCAGCAGATGGAGTTCAACTACGCAAAATCGCAGAGCCGGCCGAGCATGATCTTCACTAACAGCAAGGAAGCCAGCTTAGCCTTCAACTACACCGACAATGCTGCCGATCAGGATATGATCGACATGTACGCGGCTACGTTCTATAAAACCTATACGAAGCAGTTTAAAGACGCTAAGTGGTTTGAGAACGGCGTAAAGGAAATCAACGGCCGCAAGGTTGGTTACATGGAGCTGATGAAGCCCGAGCTAGGCCACGAGGTGTACACGCTGATTTTTTTCACCGATGTTGAAGACAAACTGCTTATGTGCACCTTCACCTGCGCCGACCGTCAGAAGCCAGAGTGGGAAGCCGTAGCCAAGCAGATTATGGCTTCCGTTAAGACTAACTAGTACGCCCTTTCGGCTTACTTATAAAAACGCTTCAACTCGGCTGGATTCACACTATGTGAGTTCAGCCGAGTTGAAGCGTTTTTAGCTTTAACAGCGGTTGCCATGAATAGGTCCTTCTTACTATAGAACGCTAGCCTCTTATATCCGACCTAGATAGGAAGTGTGATTCAATGCTACCTTGGCTCCCATTCACTTATCACGGAGCTTTGCAGCTATTTCGCGGGCGTAGCTCCCAGGCTATTCAAGAATGCGCTTACCAAACCAAAAACGCCAGTAAAAGCCGTAAGCGGGAGCGTTTCAGCACGGTCCTGTACATCATGGTAGGCCTTGATGCCACCGCGTGTGTACAGAAAGAAGGCCGGTACCCCACGCTCTGAAAAAGGAAAATGGTCGGAGTTGGCCGCGCGTCCCCTAGCTGCGATGTCAGAGACGAAGTGGTGCTTTTCGTTGAGGCTAGTTAGCAATTGATACGCATTGGGTAGCAGACGGCCGTTCACTACCGTCAGGCCTTCATCACCGGTGCCTAGTAAGTCGAGGTTGACTAGAAACTTGATTTGCGTGAGTGGCACCAAAGGATGCTCTACAAAATAGCGGGAACCTACTAGTCCGGCTTCCTCTGCCCCAAACGCAATAAATACCACGGAGTATGCGGGCCGATTGGCTGGTTGCGTATAGTAAGCAGCTAGCTCCAAAAGCATAGCTGTGCCGCTGGCATTGTCATTGGCGCCCGGAAAGTAGGCTTGCTTGCCCATGCGCCCTAAGTGGTCGTAGTGAGCAGTAACGATGAGAAACGAGTCGGGCTGAGTGTGGCCAGGTACATAGCCAACCACGTTTTGGCTGCGGTAGTCGCGCTGGAGGCGAGCATCTACTTGAACCGTGGCCTGGGGGGCTTTTTTAGGCCAACGGTCAGCCAGGACAAGCAGGTGAGGCTGTGATTCCTGCAAGGTGGCCAGTGAGGCTGTAAGCTTAGAAACCAGTGTCAGGCGGGCCGCGGCCTGGTTGAGATGTTGGGTGAAGGCGTCGGGGAGAGTGCGCAGGCGGTCAGCATCGCGCTGGCGAAGTACTACAATTTTGCCCCCCGGACTCTGCTCCAGCCAACGTTGCCCGGCGGTTTCATTGGTAAAGATGAGCGTATCTAAAACCAGAACGGACCCCGACACGCGACCTCCGCCTGAAGTGGGCTCGGCAATAAAATCGACCCCGGGTCGTAGATTTTGCCCCCCAGCCTGAAGCCGTAAGTCTCCGGGGAAGGTATTAATGTCGAGGGGAAAGGGCTGCGTAAAGTCAGGTGCTAATGGCTGAAGCTTGAGCTGCCTGAAGCGCTGGCGCAAGTAGTTGGCTGCCTTCTGGTCGCCTTGTCGCACATAGCCTCGTCCATGCATAGCGGGCGCCGTGAGGTTGCGGATATTCTGGCGAACACGCTCCATATCCTGCGCAGATACTGGTGCTGATAGGCTCAACCATAAAATTCCCAGCAACCCTACTGGCCGCAACGCCGCAAAAAATAGATGAGTGGTCAGTCGACGGGTAGCCAGCATAGTCTGCGCTTAAAAAATGCTTGGTTAACGCAATAGGTCCTTTGCCTTTTTGGTGCTGATTGTCGAATAGGAAAAGGATAAGTAGCGAATTCCTATTTAATCCACCGACTAGCTATCTGCGCAAAAAAGCCCCCAAGCAGTGCCCCAATGCCGTCACTGAGCAAATCCGACCACTCGCCGTGACGACCAAGGTTCATGCTGGATTGCAGAATCTCAATCAAACCGCCAAACAGCGTGCTTCCGATAATGACAAAGGTCATAGCCATAGCACGCAGCCCTGGAAAGCGACTTTGCCGTCGTAGCGAGAAAAAGGTGAGCACCGCCAATACCGCAAATACGAACGCGTGGGCAGCCGTGTCGAAGGAGAGCAGCTCCCAACTCGGCGTGACCGGCATATCCTTACTCGGGGTGAGGGTCAGGAGTAAAATGAATGCCGCCCACGTCCCCGGTAGGGCCACATAGGCCCGGCGCGGAGATGTAGGCGGCGCTGAAGTAGACACTGCCAATGCAAAAATAAATTAAGCGCCTACAAGCTCACCGTACGCTTCAGCGGTCAGCAGCGCTTCTACTTCGGCGGGGTTAGCAACAGATATTTTAATAATCCAGCCGTCACCGTAAGGGTCAGAGTTAACGGTTTCGGGGCTGCCATCGAGGCGGCTGTTTATTTCCAATACGGTACCCGAAATAGGGCTAAATAGGTCGGAAACCGTTTTTACGGCTTCTACTGTTCCAAACACCTCGTTTTGTGCTACCTCTTTGTCGAGGGTGTCAATGTCCACGTACACGATATCGCCAAGTTCTTTTTGGGCGTGATCGGTGATGCCAATGTAGGCTACGTCGCCTTCTATGCGCACCCACTCGTGCTCTTTGGTGTACTTCAGATTTTCGGGAAGATTCATAGGGGACAAAATTGAAGAGGTAGAGACGGCAAAAGTAAGAGTTAAATGGTCAAATGGCCAGAATGGTTTTTCGTGCTAATCTGTTGTGTTCATGTGGGCCATTTAAAGCTTCAATTCTCAATAGACTATTGCCCCAGGCTGTAGCGCAATTGGATACCGCCCTCGGTAGACGACGTTTTGAAGGCATTCTCTACCCGCGGATCTGAGATGTTGCGCGTAAAGAAGAACTGCAGATTCAGACGCTGATTGAGCACATAATCAATAGTAGGGCGAAGCTGCACCTGCCGGTTGCCATTCGTAGTCAAGCTAACCGGGCGACCCAAGCTAGGGGGCTGACCAGAACTAGGGTCAACCACATCCAGAATAGTACGCTGAATGGTGGTGTTTTCGCGAATGGAAAGGTCGAGGCGGGCGGTCAACTCATTGTTGAGTACGCGCTGATTATTACCCGATCCAAAGGGCAGCTTAAGCCCATTCGTGACGTAGCCAAAACCAATTACCAACTCTTGCGTGTGCAGTTCTGTGATTTGCGCATTGGTCGTATTCAAACCAATATCACGCTCGGTGCGGTATTCCACCCGGCCCGTAACCTTCTCCAAGGTCTGGAAATCGACGCCAATCAGAGGGCTCAGTCGCTCAGCGATTGTTACTTGCCCAATGACGTAGTATGGAATGAACTGCTCCAGCCTGTTGATTTCAGTTGATAAATCTTCGGGCTCAAGTTTATTCTGGTATTGGCTGGCTGTGCCGTAACTGCCTACGCTATAGATCGAACTATAAGCATGGCGCAGGGTAACGGAGCGGAAATAACGCTTCACGAAAGGCAACTCGGCCAACCCATTGTAGTCGATGCGCCAGTTGGGAATCGGTATTTTGAGGAAAGGAGTGAACTTCCCATCATTCGTATTACTCGATGACTTGCCACGATAAGCATCCAGGAAAGCAGGCAAAAGCACGTCTTGCGAATTGTAGCCGTATGTGCCTTCGTTAGTATTAGCCGCCGTTAGCCGCTGCTGAATCGGCCCCCGGTTCTCTACAAATCGGTTAAAGGCTTTTGAAATAGTGCCATTAGCCGTCCGGTCGCCGAAGAAGGTTTGAATCGAAACAATGGACGTGCTGAAAGAGCCCGTGCCCAAGCGCTGGCGGCGTGCTAGCTCACCCGTGAAGTTGCCGTTGGTATCCTGAAGGGGCAACAGCGACACTGAGTCCACAGCCAAGCGGTAGAAGACATCTTCATTCTGTACTCTCTGCCAACGGGCATCCAAGCGAATGTTGAAGTCGCGGAAAGGCTCCAGCGCAGTCTGTACGGTGATGTTATCAGTTCGTAGCGAGCTGAGTGGCGTATTTAACAGGTCGCTACGCTGGGTATACCAGCCACGACTAGCCGCCCGGTCATAAAGCGCATCAAGGTCGTACTGACGGCCAAGCAGGAACGGTACACCGGGCGCATCAAAGTCACTGTTCAAGCCAAAAAACTTGGTTCGGGGCAGGTAGCCTGGCAGTAAGGTGCCGTTGCTGAGCGTGTAAGTAAAGTTGATAGAGCGAGCAGTCATCAAGGAGCGTAACACTGCCTTCAGGAAGCGCAGCTCAGGCCCTTTGGCCGAATCGGCGGGGGCCGGAACGGCGCCATTGGCCTGCTGGGGGGCTTTTTGGGCGGCAGCGCGGGCCGTTGGCGGCGGCGCATTATTAATGATATTAAGGAAGCGCACTTTGTTGTACAGCTTCACCAAATCGATGCGGCCGTTGGCGCTAAAGGCACCGTTGTTTTGAATGGTATTGCCCAAGTTGAGCGGGACGGTTGTTTCATCATTGGGGTCGGCTGGGTTTACTGGCGCCCGCAACGCAGTAGAAGCCGCCTGCCACGTGTAGTTAGCCTCGTAGCGCGTATCAGCGGTCAACCAGTCGGTAAGCGGGAACTTGTCTAGCGGCAGTCGGTAGGTTAGGGCAATGGTCTGGTTGAAGTTAGTGGTGCGGCCTCCTCTCTCAAACAGGTTTCGGCGAAGCAGCTCCCGGTTGCGTTTAGCCTCGGGGCTTTCGCCCAGTACACGGCCCGGACCTTCATCAATTACTCCGCGGTTGGTGGCGGTATAATCCAGAATAAGACTTTTGGTCAAATCCCATTTCAGGTCGTAGATCCGGTTAAAGAAGAAGCTTTTCAGGAATACACCCGGAATCCCCTCCGTGGTTGGCACCTGACCAGGGATGAGCGTACGTTGGAGGAAACGCTCATTATACCGTCTGTCCAGATCAGCGCGGAAGGCAAAGCGGCTGGGAGTCGGCGTGAAATTCAGTTCCTGAAAAATCTTCAGATACGGTGAGTCCAGCGCTTTGATGTTGGCCAGTGGGGTGTAATTCCGGGGCGTTGTCTGGTAGATGTAGGCCAGCGCGCCATTATAGGTGCGCGTAAAGTCGCGGTCCGTTACAATGTCGGTGTGGCGGCGCTCCGTGAGCGAATAGCTCAGGGCCAGATTCTCAACATCGTAGGGGCGCACCTTGCGCTCGGTGTTGGTGCGCTCTTTCCGCACATTGAGCACGCTGATACTTTTGCTGCTGGTTTGGTCGATTACCTCTCTGCGGTAGTCCGAGCGCTGTTCCGCATTCTCAAACTTTTGGAGCGACTGCGTTAGCTCCGTATCTGGGTCGAGCGGGTCAAACTTGGGTACGCGGCTTTCGGTCCCGGCCTGCAACAGTACAGGCACACGCAAAGCCAGCTTTTCCGGGAAGAACTTCTCGGCCGCGATTGTCGCGTTCAAATCGCCGCGGCTAATGTTGTCCAAAGAGCGTTGGCTGGGCCGGTCCTGCAAGCCACCAAAGCCCACCGATGTGAAGCTGCCCGTAGCCGTGATATTAGCCAGATCGGCCAGCTTGGTATTGAAGCGAGCAGTAGCGGCGTAGCCCGACTCACGGTCGAAGTCAAATACGCGGAATTCATCGGCCCATAAGCAGACAGACTTAGGAGCATTGTCGTCGGTGGGGTTCAGAATACCAATCATTGCCCCCTGTACTGCACTGAAATCGGGGTTACCCACAATCGTAATTTGAGCCTCTACCCCGTTCTGACCAATGACAGTTTTTACAAACGGCACATTGAACGCCACGCCGGCCGCATTACGCTCCGCTTTGGCATCGATGAACTGCTGCAAAGAGATCTGAACCTCATTTTCTAAAGGCCAGATATCGCGCTGACCCGAGAGGCCGGGACGGGTTAATTTCAGGGGAACAGAGTATTCGTAGTAGTTCTGAGTATAGTCGGTGCCGATGCGGATAAAGCCGCGTACCTGACCATCCTGAATGCTTTGGTCCTGGCTTTCGGCGTGCAAGAACAAGCGCAGTTGCTTGTAGCGCAGCATATTGATGCTGATGTTCTTATACGCTGCCTTGCCATAGCCATCGCGCAGGCCTTCCACACACAAGCGTAAAGACTGCTCATTCTGCTGACGATTCACTGTGCTGGAGCCGTATTCGCGGTCACGCTCGATGCCGGGGGGCAAAACGTACGGAATCTGGTCGGCGCCCGCAGCCAGGCCGTTCTCTTCTAGGCTTACCGTAGAGATGTCAAAAGCATCGGCATCGGTATCCGTGTTGATATTCGGGCGGCCGGGCTCAGCAATGGTGGTCAGAAAACGGCGCCACTGGTTGGCTACAAATTGAAGCTGCACCAAGCGCAATACCGCGGGCTGCTGCCACTGGGTCATGTACATGCGCACAAAGCGGATGGATTTGAACCCAAACGGCTGCCCGTTCTGAGTGCCACGCACCGCCGAATACTGACGCACCGGCACCCGGAACTGATACCATGATACGTCGTTGCCGTTTCTTTGTGTAGTGATTTTGTCGATGATGTAGTTCTGGCCTACCGCTAACTGGCCCGGCTGGAGCCGAATGCGATACTCGTAGTAGCGCTCTTGGTCTGAAATAGCATTGTCGCGGTTAAGGTCTTCCTTGTCGGGGAAGGCGCTGGAGCTCTGCTGGGCGTCGCCGTTCGAGTTGCCCTCCATACCGTTGAAATTCTTGTAGCGACCCAGAATCTTTACGTCGCGGCCAGCCGAGTTGTAATAGCCATCGAGGTGATGGCGAAAGTTGTCGGCGGAGGGGTCAGCGAACTGAGAGTACACGCCTTGGAAGAATGTTTTCTCATCCGTATCGTTAAAACCATCCAGACCAATGTCCTGCAACTCGCGCCCGCCGGGAGCCGAGCTAAAGGCATCGGTAATAAACTGCTGGCGCGTTACCCGGCCCCAGATGCCCTGCTGCGCATCGGCATTCGTAATGCTGGCGCCATCAGGCAGGCCGTTCTCAAACTCGTGCCGTCCGTCCTTGAGCACATCTTCCGACACCGACCCTAGGTTCAGATACAAATCACCGCCTGTAGTGTTGTTCTGGGGGGCATTTTCGGAGTCGTTGATCTGTCCGTTGGGCCCAGCAATGAAAGGGTCCATCAGCCAAAACTCCAGATACTCTACGTTGGCGTTGTCGAAGTCCGTATCGAAGGTGATTTCCCGGCTGATACCACCATATCGCGCAGCATTGGCCGTTGGCGCTTGGTTAGCAAACTTGCGCTCATCGGTTGTTGATACTTCCGGCGTGTAGTTATATTGGCCCCGCTCGCCCGGATAATACGCCATGTCAAAGCTGAACTCGAAGCTGTTGCCGGTAGCACCTAAGTCGCGGTTGGGGAAAATCTCGCTCCGCTCAATACCACGCGTGTAGTGGTTACTCAGACTTGGGTCGTTGCTGGAAATGTTCTGCGGCTTGCTCTGCCCGCTCGTGTAATAGGTCTGATCAATAGTGTACCAAGCCAGCTTAGCCCGTCGGTATGCTGACGACAATCCATCCGGATTTGCCCCCTGCAAAGGCAGTGGCGTAGCAGCCAGACGCCAGGCAATGTTTCCATTAAGGCCACCTAGCGAATAAGGAGTGCGGGCCGTTTCGAAGTCGTCGATGTAGGAAACGCCGTTTTCGCCGCGGCCCAGCTGCGAGCGGCCCGGTACCAGTCGCGCAAACTCACCGCTGAATGCTACCGAAGAAGGCTCCTTCGTGGCTATCAGCGGCAGCATATCCAAGTACTTGGTGAGCACACGCGAGTCGCGGCGCATGTTCACGTCGAGGCCGTAGATGGTATTATTACCTGGTTCGTCGCCGATGCTGACGCGGTTGATTCCGGGTGCCTGATTTTCGCGCAGATGCAGCACCGTGGCACCAAAGTTTATATCTTGGTTCAGGCGATAATCGAAGCGGGCACCCACCAACCGGCGCGGCTGAATCTGCACTACAGCGTCTTTCTCAAATTCTACCCGCAGTTCGTTGGCAGAGTTCAGGTAGCTAGGATTGAGAATCTTGACCTTCGCCTGATCATAGAAAACCTGATAGTCGCGACCTTCTTCCAGCAAAGTGCTACCCGAGCGCACTCGCACCGAGCCCGGTGCTACCCGAATACCGGGCAAAGCAATTTCGTCGGTGGCCGTGGCTTGGAAGCGCCCTTTGAGAAAGAACTTATCCTTTACCTGCACCTGCTGGGCATCGCTTTGCACCTGCGTATACAATTCATTGTACACGTATTTCTCAATCAGGGCAGTCTCAGTAGGAGTGAACTGGGCTTGTAAATAACTGCCAAAGGGCTCTACCACTGGAAAGATGATCTTGCCTTGTTCCGGGTCGATGGTAATGCCGGAAATGAAGTCGAAGTTGCCGTCGGGATTCTGGTCGTTGTTGGGGTTTACGTTATCCAAGTTCAGCACCTCAATTAAAGGGCGGTTGGCAATCCGCTCACCTTCCTTCAGTGAAATCAAATCGACACCCGTCTGGTCATCTTTATAGATTACCTGAAGCTGAAAGTTGTCGCGGTTGAGCTGGCTGGCATTAAGAGGATAGACGTTTTTCATCATCAAATCCCAAGTAGGCAGGTTGCCGCTGACCAAGTTCGGATTGCTTGGATTCGCGGCCGGATTGGCTAAACCCACCCCGGGGTTGGTGGCCTTCAGCATTTTCAGGAAAATCACTTCATCCTGCCGAACGTTCGCGTAATCCTCTACCAACTCACCTACTTTGTATACCTCACCGTTATAAAGGTATTCGTATGACACGCCCAACACCTGCTCCGGCAGCAGCGCGGTATTTAGGCTTAAATAACCAAGTTGGGCATTAAACGTGTACTCGCGTGGGTCCAGTTTACGGGCCCTAACACGCTCAAAATCAACTGTTTTTTCCAGATTCAGGCCGGCCAGGAAGTTATCCACGGTTAGCTCGCCGCGGGCTTGGGCGCCGCCATTCGCTAGCGCGTTGAATTCACTGTTGGCGTTGTTCGTGGCAACTACACGCGGACTAGGGTTCTGAAACTGCTGTCGATACACGCGCGTCGGCTCAGCCAAGTCCATCAGCGTCACCACGTTGCGTAGGTTATCTGTGGTGCGGTTGTCGTTGGTCACGTACACCTCCAGGCGCCGGATCTCAATACCCGACTGTACCGTAGGCAAGTTGCGCAGCGCCGCATCGTAGCGCTCGCGGAAAAAATGCGACAGGAAAAAATGCCGGTCGCGTTCGTATTGGCTGGCCTTTAATTCAAATATGCGACTCTGGGCTCCATTTTGTACCCGTACTTCATCGGCAGTGCCACGCAGGGTACTGGCCACGGCCGTTATGCCCAACTTACCAAACTGTAGCTGGGTCTTGATACCGAACAAATTTTGCCCCCCCTGCACCAAGGAGTTATTCAACGGTAAGCTCACGTTGCCCAACTCCACCTTGCGGATAATATCGGTTTCGTAGCCCGTATAATCGAGCTTCATGTTGTTCTCGAAATCGAAGGCCGCTTTCGTGTCGTAGTTGAACGTGAGGCGCAGCTTTTCCCCGATTTGCCCCGTCACGTTGAGGTTCAGGTTCTGATCATATTCGAAGTCGCCTACGCGCTGCTGACGTAGCGTAAGCGCGGGGTTACGGTTGCGGTTGAAGCGTGCCCCAGCCCGCAAAGTCACGGCACCCTGGGGCTTGATATCCACGTAGCTGCCGCCAAAAATGCGGTCCGCAATAGGACCCAGGTAGATGCGCGGAATAAGGCGGCGCGAGCCCGTTACACTTTCCCCATCCAAGCCGGCCGAGCGTGTACGGAAATAGTCGCGTACCACTCGCTGCTGCTGATAGCGCGAGTATTCCTCAAAGCTGACGCGGGTCGGGTCACGAAAATCAATGTCAGACCCGATGCTCTCCCGGATATCATAGTTCTGAAGGCTGTCATCGGGTGTTACCTCCACATTCACGTTGGAAGGCAAATCCAGCAGTAGCGGCGACCGGCGGCGCTGGGGCGAAAGGGGAGAGCCGATCCGGTCCTGGGGGGCAATTTTGGGCCGCCGGCTAGAGCGGTAAATGCTCGTGTCGGGCAGAATGGTGCGCGGCGTATCAGGTACTATGGCCAAAGCCGACCGGCTAGCCACCGGCAACCAGCTCCAAAGCTGGCGCAGGGCAAACGGGTGGGCTCCGGTAGGTTCAGCCTGCGATAACCAAGTCAGCAATGAAGCGACAACGACTATAGAGGCGGCGAGAGACTTCTTACCGTGGGTCAAGGGAGACTAAAAAAGACGGGCAGGTGAGCAGCCGGAGAGTAAACCTAATTCGACTTCAAGGCAAATTTAATCAATTCCTCCACGCTCAGGTCATTACCGTGACGGTGCTGGATTGTCTCCAGTGTTTTTTCCGCCGCCGACCGGGCAAATCCTAACGTGACTAGAGCGGCTAACGCTTCGCTGCGGTTGGTATTGTGCGCTCGCGCTAAGGGTACTGTATCGATGCCGGCTTTAGCCAATAATTCGTCTTTCCGTAGCTTGTCTTTTAGCTCCAGCACCACTCGCTGAGCCGTTTTTGGGCCTACTCCCTTGATGCTTTGAATAGAGCGCACGTCCTCCTGAATGATGGCCTGCCGGATGGCCCCCACGCCCATGCTCGATACCATCACGATGCCCGTGCCCGGACCAATACCTGAAACCGAAATCAGCAGCATAAACAGCACTTTTTCGTTCGGATCGAGGAAGCCGTAGAGAGCCTGTATGTCTTCCTTGATGTGCTGGTAAGTGTAGATTTTTGCTTTTTCGCCTTCGGCGGGGAGCTTCGAATAAGTAGCCAGTGAAATCCTTACCTCATAGCCCACACCGCTCACATCCATAATGGCTAAAGCAGGGTCTTTGTAGGCAAGGGTACCATCGAGATAGGCAATCATAAAAAGGGATTGAGTTTAAGATTTGTGTGTTGAAAGATGCTATCGTCTCAACACACAAATAGTAAGTTAATGTCTCCTTATAAGCAAAATAATTTAGTTGTTAACCAATAAAATTAGCAAGAGAACCTGCTCATAATTGGCTAAGATATCTAAATCATGCTCAGACTTATAACGGTTTATTATAAGTCTGAGCGTCAACCACGGCTATAGCTGTCATATTCACAATCTCGCGCACCGAAGCGCCAAGCTGAAGCACATGGACAGGCTTACGCATCCCCATTAGTACCGGCCCAATCACTTCCGCACCGCCTATTTCCTGCAGCACTTTGTAGGCAATGTTACCCGATACCACATTGGGGAAAATCAGCGTATTAGCTCCATGCTCGGCTAGTTCTGAGAATGGATAATGCTCCCGCAGAAGTTGAGGATTCAACGCCGTATTGGCTTGCATCTCCCCATCCAGAATCAGGTCGGGGTAGCGTTTCTTGGCAAGTTCAGTAGCCAAGCGAGCTTTATCAGGCAAAGGGCCACGGTTAGAGCCGAAGTTGGAGTAGCTAAGCACTGCGATACGCGGCTCGGTATCGAAAAAGCGTACACCCCGCGCCGTCAGGCCGATGATATCCACCATTTCCTCGGCTGTGGGGTCGATGTTGACAGTGGTATCAGCGAAGAAGAAAGGCCCTTTGCGGTGCTGGATAATATACATACCCGCCACACGCTGCACGCCATCTTCTACCCCAATAACCTGCAAGGCTGGGGTAATAGACTGACCATAATCCTTGGTTAGACCAGTGATAAAGGCATCAGCCTGCCCAGTTTCGAGCATCATAGCACCGTAGTAATTGCGCTCGCGTAGCAATCGACGACCCTCGTAGAGCGTAATACCGCGCCGCTTCCGCTTTTGAAAAAGCAGCTCAGCAAACTCGGCCCGCTGGTCGTTTTCTTCCAGAATATCAATAATCTGACAGCCTTCCAGATCGAGGCTATTGGCGCGGGCTATCTCATCAATTTTCTTGCGATTACCGAGCAAAATAGGAAAAGCGATGCCCTCATCGTGCAAAATCTGAGCAGCTTTGAGCACCTTATAGGTGTCCGCTTCCGCAAATACCACGCGCTTCGGATTGGAGCGAGCGGCGCTGGTTATGCGGTTCATCAGCTTCTGGTTTACACCCAGTCGAGCCCGCAAATCATCCTCATAGCCTTGCCAGTCGGTGATAGACTGGCGCGCTGAGCCGCTTTCCATTGCGGCCCGTGCTACAGCCGGCGAGATGGTCGTAATCAGGCGAGGATCGAGGGGCTTCGGAATAAGATAGGTGCGCCCAAAAGCCAGTGTATTGTCGCCGTAGGCTTTGTTTACCATGTCGGGCACGGGCTCCTTGGCAAGGTGCGCCAGCGCCTGAACGGCCGCCAGCTTCATTGCTTCATTGATTTCAGTAGCGCGCACGTCCAAAGCCCCCCGGAATATGTAGGGGAAGCCGAGTACGTTATTCACCTGATTCGGATGGTCGGAGCGACCGGTAGCCATAATCAAGTCGGGCCGTGTGGCCATGGCTACTTCGTATTCAATCTCCGGGTTCGGGTTGGCTAGGGCAAACACGATGGGATTGTCGGCCATGCGCAGCAGCAGCTCGGACGGCAGCACATTTGCCGCCGACAAACCCAGGAACACATCGGCGCCTTCCAGGGCTTCGGCCAACGACGTGATGGTACGCTGCGTAGCAAACTGCATCTGCAAATCGGCCAGATCAGTACGCTCTGCGTTGATAACACCTTTGATGTCAAACACTACGACGTTCTCAACCTTGAGCCCCAGCGCCAGGTACAACCGCAGACACGATATAGCCGCTGCCCCGGCGCCACTGACAACAAGCTTAATCTCATCAATCTTTTTGCCCACGACCTCCAGCGCATTCAGTAGCGCGGCCGACGAAATAATAGCCGTGCCATGCTGGTCGTCGTGCATAAGCGGGATGTTCATCTTCTCCCGCAATTCCGTCTCAATCCGGAAGCACTCCGGTGCCTTAATATCCTCCAGATTGATACCGCCGAAGGTGGGCTCTAGGGATTTTACGATCCGAATAAACTCATCGGGGTCGGTGGCGTCAATCTCAATGTCGAAGCAGTCGATGCCCGCAAACTTCTTGAACAGTACGCCTTTGCCTTCCATTACCGGTTTAGAGGCATCGGGCCCGATGTTGCCTAAGCCCAGCACCGCTGTACCATTGGAAATGACGCCTACCAGGTTGCCTTTGGCCGTGTATTTATAGACATCCTCCTTGTTGGCGGCAATGGCCAAGCAAGGCTCCGCAACGCCGGGCGAGTAAGCTAAGGCCAGATCCAACTGCGTACTGAGCGGCTTGGTGGGCACTACTTCAATCTTGCCCGCTGGGGTACGAGAATGGTAGTCGAGGGCTTCCTGTTTATTGATTTTTAGCATTGCCAAAGGGGGTCGGGTGATAGGTGTCGGGCGGGGCAACCAATAAGCAAGTTGGGGCGAATTTGTCCCGAATCAAAGTTGAGGTAAGACAACTATATTCAAAAAAGCCCCCCAGCGCAAGGTCTGGGGGGCTTTTTGGGAAGATGGAATTATAATATTATGATGCCTACCGGGCAACAATCAGTTGTTGGCCGGGCTTCACTGCATCCGACTTCAAGTTGTTGAGCTTACGCAACTGGTCTACCGTTACGCCTTCGTAGCGCCGTGAGATATTATAAAGTGTGTCGCCGGGCTGCACCAGATGCACCTTCTTAATAGCTGCACGGCTAGGGGATGCTTTAGTAGTGCTAGGCTTAGTTAAAGCGACGCGTGGAGCCTTCTCTTCGGTGGGCTGGGGGGCATTTTGAGCTAATGTTTCCGCGTCGGCTGGCACATAGAAAACCAGCTTTTGGCCCGGTGACAAGCCTACTGACTTCAACTGATTCCAAGCCATTAGTTGCGCCACGCTTACCCCTTTGGTACGAGCTAGCTTCTCCAGAAAATCACCTTTGCGCACGATGTATTCGGTCGGCAAGCTATCCTGTGCTACTTCGGTAGCCGCATCAAACGTGGTGCCGCTGGCTACTATTCCTGGATCCACTTTATCCGTAGTTGCCGCCGCCTTCAAAGCTACCGGCTTACTGCTGGAAACTGTTATACTTTGCTCCACTGCGGCTATGGTAGCCTGGGCTTCTTCAGCTGCTTCGGCTACTGGTACTTGAGCGGGCTTTGTAATTGTGGCTTTAGCCACTGTGGGAGGCGTTTTTACACCTATCAACGGTAGCTTTTCGGGCAACATCAACCGATTAGCTGCCACCTTGTTTTTGCTTGGCGCGGCCTTTTCGGTAATTGGTACAAGAACAATTAGTTGTTGCTTAGGCACCAATGCTTTGCCACGCTGCAAGCTGTTCCAGCGGGCTAGCTGAGCAGTCGTTACATCATAACGGGCTGCTATGGCTCGCACCGTCTCGCCGCGCTTCACCGTATGACGCACTTTGCGGTGGCGTGGCTCGGCTAGTGCCGGTTTGTTGGTTGCTGCTACAGCAGTAGAGCTAAAGCCAAAACCCTGGAAGTCAAGCAAACGTGGGGTCAGCGGTGAGGGTGGTGGTACGGATACTTTGCAAAAATCCAGAAACAGGTTGCGGTCTTGAGCGGCTAGTTCCTGCCGCACCCGCACGGGCACTTTCAGGGAATAGTTGCGAAGCGTTTCGGGGATATAGGGCTTGCGCAACTCGGGGTTATAGCGCGAAACAGCCGCCGAATCAAGCCCAAACTGAGCCGAAAACTTGCGTAGATCCAGCGACCGACCCGAAATGAGCAACGTGTCCATGGGCTCAGGATACTGATACCGCAATGAGTCCGAGTGCAGCCTGTGCTCCCGCGCGTATTGCAGGGTATAGAAGGTAGCCGTGAACGTCGGTACGTAATTGCGGGTCTCTTTAGGCAGATAAGGGTAAATAGCCCAGAAATCGCGCTTGCCGCCTGACTTAGCAATGGCGCGGCGAATGTTGCCAGAACCGTAGTTATAGGCAGCTAACACCAGCTCCCAGTCGCCAAACATGCGGTATAAGTCGCGTAGGTATTTGCATGCCGCTTCCGTCGATTTCTCGGGGTCCATGCGCTCGTCCACGTACTCATTGCGCGTAAGTCGGAGGTCGCTGGCGGTGGGTCCCATAAATTGCCACAAGCCCAGCGCACCCACCCGCGACTTGGCTTGCGGTAGCAACGCTGACTCCACCACAGCCAGATATTTTAGATCCTGCGGCAGGTTGTACTTCGCCAGATATTTCTCAAACAGCGGGAAGTACAGATTTTGACGCTCGAGAATGCGCTGGGTATACGTCCGATTACGCACAGTAAAATAGTCCACAAAACTCATGACTGAGTTGTTGAACGTATGCGGCACATCGGTTTCCAGACAGGCAATACGATCCGCAACAAGGTCGCGAACGGCGGGGGGCTTTTGTAGCCAGCGAAGCCGAGCTGTATCGGGTAAGATAGGCTCGATGAGGACCAGCGTGTCGGGCAGCAGCTCAATAGACACGCGGGTCGTATCGTCATTGGTGCGCTGAACGTCCGGTTTCGGATTAGCGAGCTTTTGGGCCGCCGCTGGGCGGGCAACAGCTAGGGTCAGCAGAAATAGAACGGTAGTGCGCAGCAACGATTTTTTCATCAGGGCAAAACAGGAGTGAGCGATTCCGTTACAGATTTGGCGAAGGCCAGTAGATGTTCCTCACGGAAAGCTCCGCTCAGAATTTGCAGCCCAATGGGCAAACCCGCCGCGTCGTGCCCGGCGGGTACCGATACGGCCGGCACGCCGGCCAGCGAAGCCTGTACAGTGAAAATGTCAGCCAGGTACATAGCTAGCGTATCTTGCTCGTTCTCCCCAATCCGGAACGCTGTGGTGGGCGTAGTCGGAAGTACCAAGAAATCATACTGACGCAATAGTTCGTCCGTTTTCTCTTTGATCAAACGTCGAACGCGTTGCGCTTTCGTATAATAGGCATCGTAATAATCAGCTGATAATACGAAGGTGCCCAACAAGATACGGCGTTGCACCTCAGGGCCAAAGCCTTGCGACCTGGTTTTTTTATACAACGACTCCAAATCCGTCGCATCAGAAGCCCTATATCCAAATTTTACACCATCGTAGCGGCTCAGGTTAGAGCTGGCCTCAGCGGTAGTCAGGATATAGTAGGAGGGAACGATATAATCGAGATAAGGGAAGTCAACCGCCTCCACTACATGCCCTTGGCCACGCAGTACATCGAGAGCAGCTTCCGTCGCGGCCTTTATTTCTGGGTTTAACCCTGGGCTTTCCAGACAATCGCGGATGTAGCCAATGCGTACATGAGGAGCAGGAGTCAATAGCTCACTGTACGCTGGTACAGGCTGCTGGCTAACAGTACTATCGAAGTTGTCGGGGCCAGCCATTACTTCCAGCAGCAAAGCCGCGTCGTCGATGGAATGCGTTAGGGTGCCTATCTGATCGAAAGAAGACGCGTAGGCAACCAACCCATATCGGGAAATTCGTGAATAAGTGGGTTTGAACCCTACTATTCCGCAGAAAGCGGCCGGCTGACGCACCGAACCACCCGTATCAGAGCCAATGGAGGCCAAGCACAGATCGGCCTGCACGGCCACGGCGGAACCACCAGATGAGCCACCGGGCACCCGATCCGGATCAATAGCATTACGAGCGGGCCCGAAATAAGACGTCTCGTTGGAGGCGCCCATTGCAAACTCATCGCAGTTTTGCCGACCAATAATGATAGCATCCGCGTCGAGCAGACGCTGCACGGCCGTACCCGTGTAAAGCGACTTGAAGCCGTCGAGAATATGGCTGCTGGATTGAAGCGAATGGTCTTTGTAAGCCAGCACGTCCTTTAAGCCGATAACCATACCCGCCAGCTTCCCGGCTGTGCCGGCCGCCAGCTTGGCATCTACAGCGTCGGCCTGAGCCAATGCCTCATCAGTAAATACTTCGAGGAAAGCATTCAGGTGGCTTTGCTTCTGAATGTTATCCAGATAATACTCCACGAGCTGACGACAGGTGGTAGTGCCTGCCGTCAGCTCGTCGCGAACTTCGGTAAGTGAATTAAAACGTCTCAAGGGATACGGGCAATCAATTGGATGACTGGTCGAGGCGAGGCCGCTCGGGAGCAGGCTGGGGGGCAATTTCGCCGTCCACGGGCGGTGCTATGTTCGTTCCGGTAACAGGATGTTCCATCGAGGTCAAAGTGGTCATAGCAGGCTGATCGATGGTGGACTGTGGCGGTGCCGCGTCGTAGCTGGGAGCGGTATAGGCAGTAGGTTGCTGGTATGGCTGGTTCTGTTTTGGCAGACCCGCGTTTTCAATCTCGCTGCGAATTTCGCTGGAGGCATCTTTAAACTCACGGATGCCTTTACCTAGGCCACGCGCCAGCTCCGGAATTTTGTTTGCCCCAAAGAAAATGAGAATGACGACCAGAATCAGCATGATTTCGCCGCCGCCAAGGTCGCCCAAGAACAGGAGAAGTGGAGTATTCATGGCTACTACTTACAGTCGAGTGTTGGTAGGATCATTCGGATTCACCGGCCGGTCCCGAAACTCAGGCTTATCTTCTTTGGTGGCATCCTTAAACTCACGGATACCTTTGCCGAGGCCTTTAGCCAGCTCCGGAATCTTGCGGGCTCCAAAGAGTAAAATAATGACGAATAAGATCAGCAAAATCTCGGTTGTACCGAAGTTGCCAATCAGGAAAAGCGAACCAAATGTCATAATGGAGAGGCGCTCAGGCCGTTTGGGAGGAACAAACCAAGTATACGCAAGTCGATATGCGAGAGGATTGTAAAGGTACCAGTTAATTTTAAAAATCGCTGCGGATAGCCACTTTAGCGTAGTGAGAAGTGGGGGGCTTTTTAAGCAAACCTAAATCCATTACCCGTGTTTTTGCCGTACTAAAACTCTAATTGTGTTAAGCATTGACTGCATTCAACGCGTAAAACATTGTTTTCATCGTTTAGAATCAGTGTTTCATAGCTTAAGTATGATTACTTTGTAGTAGCTAAATGCTCTCTAGGTCAAAGTTTTAGTATCACGCTTTTTTGCTTTTTCCTTTCCCTATGTCTGCTAAGCCAGCATCGTTCACTAAAGCTTCTTCTCTTCCCTTTGCCGCTTTGGGTAAAGAAAGCGAGGCCGTGCGGCTGGAAGTATTGCGCAATTATCAGATTCTGGATACGCCCCCCGAACAAGTATTCGACGATCTAGCTCAGTTGGCTGGCTTTATCTGTGGAACCCCCATTTCGCTGGTGTCCCTGATAGACTCTGATCGACAATGGTTTAAGGCTAAAGTGGGTTGGGACACTAGCGACAGCACCGATAGGGATATAGCCTTTTGTCAGCACACGATATTGGGGGAAGATGTATTCGAAATTGAGGATACCACCAAGGATCCGATGTTTTGCGATAATCCTCTGGTAACGGCTGCTCCCAGCATTCGCTTCTACGCGGGCGCTCCGCTCATTACGCCCGAAGGAGTCCCGCTAGGCACTATTTGTGCTCTCGACACGGTACCTCACCGACTCACTGATGCCCAGCGTAGTGCCTTACGCATCGTGGCCCGTGAGGTAGTATCGCACTTAGAACTGCGCCGGGCACGTCAGCAACTAGAGCAGGAGCAGCGCAAGCTGGATGGTCTCCTGCGCATGGCCAACGACGCGGCGGAGTCCTTATACATGGGTAGTAAGGCTGAGATTTTTATCAAGCAAGATAATAAGCTCCTGCGGGTAGAAACGGCTGATATTCGCTATGTCGAGGCCCTCGGCGACTACGTGAATATCTATGTAGCGAAGGAGCGGTACACTGTGTACAGCACGATGAAAGAGCTGGAGGTAAAGCTGCCGGCCCGCGATTTTGTGCGTGTACACCGCAAATACATTGTGCGGCTCGATTGCATTGTGGCTATAGAAGCCGATTTTGCTCTCATCGCGGCCGCCCGCAACTGGCACTCTGATAGCGGAAGCAATACATTGCCTATTCCCATTGGCAATTCCTATAAGTCAATCTTGATGAGCCGCCTTAATCTCGTTTAGTATTACATAAACGCAATACATCGGCTGTTTACTTAAAAGTTGTACCTCAAAACGTAATATTCACCGAGTAAATAAGCGAGTTCGGCGAATAGAATTTTTATACAATTGAAAAGAGCTTATCTTTCGGGCTGTTATCGGAGTGTTTAACCTAAATGACAGGCTAGAAGGTCTTTCTTGACTTCTTATTTAGGTGAGGTTTTCTGATAGCTAAGTTTGTTTTCATAGCTCAGAAAGGCACCGTGCACTGCACGGTGTTTTTTTATGCCTGTTTGTTTGGTGCGTCATAAGAAGGACCAACAGAAAAATAGTTGTCCATTGATTTCTTGATTAAATTCAAAAGATAGGATTGTGGGACTTCTGCTGACTGAGCGGAATTAAGACACAACACTGATTCTGGTAAACGCTGGATTGTCCGTAGGTTTGCGGCCGGCCAAATTTGCCCCCCAGCCATGCCTACTACACCACCTGCCCTGCGTCCCGGCGATCGAGTCGCTATTGTATGCCCTGCCCGTAAAGTTACCCATCAGGAGCTGGAGGCATCTATCGCTATCCTCACTGCCTGGGGCTTGGAAGTAGTATTAGGAACTACCGTAACAGCCCAGCACCATCAGTTTGCAGGCCCCGATGAGCTGCGCAGTCAGGATATTCAGCAGCAGCTCGACGACCCAAGCATCCGCGCCATTTTATGCGCTCGTGGTGGCTATGGCACTACCCGCATTATCGACCAGCTCGATTTTTCGCGCTTTGCTGATAATCCAAAATGGATTGCGGGCTTTAGCGATATCACTACTCTCAACTGCCACTTGCTAGCATTAGGCCACGAAAGTATTCACGGCGTAATGCCTTTGCTTTTTAATCAGGCTGGTGGCGAAGAGGCGTTGGAAAGCTTGCGGCGCGCTTTGTTTAATGAGCCCATCAGCTATTTTGCCCCCCAGCACCCTTTCAACCGCTTGGGCAGCGCAACTGGCGAACTGATTGGCGGCAATCTGAGCCTGCTTCAAACTATTACCGGCACAGCTTCCGACTGCTCGCTGGCGGGCCGGATTCTGTTTATTGAGGACATCGATGAGTACCTCTATAATATCGACCGCATGGTGTTACACCTCGACCGCACTGGCAAGCTAGCTGGCTTAGCAGGCTTGCTTGTGGGGCATTTCACCGATTCGAACGATAACGTAATTCCATTCGGCCAAACACCCTACGAAATCATCCAGACATACGCTTCCAAGTATGATTTTCCGGTAGCCTATGGCTTTCCAGTAGGCCACGAGCCGCTTAATATGGCCTTGATTTGTGGGCGCAATGCGCACATGGCAGTAGGTGAAACAGGGGTACGCCTGAACTATATATAATGCCTTCATTCATATGAACCATTGAAAAAGCCCCACCTACCTAGGTGAGGCTTTTCGTTTTTAGCTCTAATACAATTCTTACTCGGCGTACACCGTCTGCAGCACTGTCTGCCCGACGGCCTTAAGCGTACGCCGGTCGATGATGCTCATATTATCCTGAGTAGTGTGGTGGTAGGCAGGAAAATAGTCGTCGCCGATGGGTAGATGGTCGATAATATCGATGGTGCGCACGCCGGCTTGATTGGTGTACACGTGGTCGTCGGTGATGCCGGGACTATCTTGAAACAAGAAAAAATCGGAGTAGCCTAGTCGGGCGGCCGTGTTCCATACTTTGTCTACCACGTCGCGGGCTGCTTCGCGGGAGAGCTGCTCGCGGCTGAACTTGGCATTTTGGGCACCTACCATATCTAGCAAAATGCCATAGCTCGGTTTGTAGCCAGCCGGCAACAGGTTTTTGGACCAATACTGCGAGCCTAAGCACCACGTATCGGTGCCTTGAGCGGCCAGCTTGTTTTGGAGCTTACTCTGCGTGGCGGTGTCATAGCCATAATCCTCAGCATCGAAGAGTATGAAGTCAACTCCGACAGCCGGAGCCGTACTATCCGACTGCTGACTCAGAACGCGGGCCATTTCCAGAGCTACTGCTACGCCGCTGGCCCCGTCGCTGGCCCCGTCGAGTGGGGCGTTCGGGTTTTTTGGGTCTTTATCGGCAAAAGGGCGCGTGTCCCAATGGGCAAAGACGGCGACGCGACGCGCGGCCTGGGGGGCAAATTGAGCAATGATATTGCGGGCACGCAGCATTTTGCCATCCCAGGCCATAGCCTCAAATGGCTGCTCACGCACCGTCAATCCCATTCGCTTGAACTCCGCCACCAGCCAATCGCCACAGGCTGCATGAGCTGGTGAATTAGGCACTCGGGGGCCAAAAGCTACCTGCTTGGCTGTAAAAGCATACGCCGAATCGGCATTGAAAATGGGGGCGGCGCGCATGGCGGGCTCTTCTGGAGTGGTAGCAGATTCCTGTCGGGTTCTGTCGGGGCAGCCGGTGAGTACCAGCAGCGCAACTACAGCAACAGGAGCAAGGCGAAAGAGCTTCATAAGGGGCACAATATCAGCAAGCTTAGCTTGGCGCGCAGTTTATTAATTGGGAAGCAGACAGTAGACAGCACTGACTTCTGTTTGCTGGTAAATAACTATTGAAGAAACGTTGGGGGACTTTTTTATTGCCCTCCAACGCTTCCATTATCAGCATTAGGTATACCGTTAGTCTTCGCTGTAGGCCCAGTCAACACCAGTTTTCAGGTCTTTAATGACTATACCTTGTTGCTTAAGAGCCGCCCGAATCTGGTCTACCTTGTCGTACGCTTTGGTGGATTTGGCTTCTTGATAGAAATCCAGGGTTAGGTTTAGGAGCTGTTCAGCATTGGCGCGAGGCTCATCTTGCAGGCCCAAAATCTCGCTTACTAAAGTGCGATAAGCTGTGGTGGCCTCTTCCAGTGCTGTTTCGCTTACCGTAGCCAGTGTCGGCAGATTAGCAAAGAACCCATTGAGTTTGCGCAGCAGATTAAACAAGCTGGCTATAGCTCGCGCCGTATTCAGATCGTCGTTAAGACCCACAAAGCAATCGGCAACGAGCTTGCGCAACTCGGCGTCGGCTTTCTCGGTGTCTTGCTGGCGTTCCGTTCCTTCGGGCAGATTCAGCTTTTCCAAAAGGCGCAGACCATTCATGAGCTTGCGGTAGCCTTTGCGAGCCGCCTGCATCGCCTCGTCCGATACATCGACGGGGCTGCGGTAGTGCGCCTGCAAAAGGAAAAACCGCACTACCATAGGCGAATAAGCCTGCGTAAGCGTAGCCGTGGGGCCCTTGAACATACTACCCAGCAACACGAAGTTGCCTAAGCTTTTGCTCATCTTGGTGCCGTTCACAGTTATCAGGTTGTGATGCACCCAGAAGCGCGACTCGTCGGTGTGGGTGTGGCTGCCCTGGCTCTGCGCTATCTCGCACTCGTGGTGCGGAAACATCAGATCCAAGCCGCCGCCGTGAATGTCAGAAAGCTGACCCAGGTACTTGCGGCTCATGGCCGAGCACTCGAGGTGCCAGCCGGGAAATCCTTCCCCCCAAGGCGAAGGCCAGCGCATAATGTGCTCAGTCGACGCTTTTTTCCAGAGCGCGAAATCCAGAGGGCTGCGCTTTTCGTCCTGTCCGGCCAGCGTGTCGCGGGTACCAGCCAGTTGGTCGTCGATGCTACGATTGGAGAGCTTGCCGTAGCGGTCCTGCTCGGCATTGTAGCGGGGTACATCGAAGTACACGCTGCCTTTTACTTCGTAGGCAAAGCCATTGGCAATGATTTCCTCCACCATGCTAATCTGCTCCGTGATGTGGCCGCTGGCCTGGGGCTCGATATCGGGTGGTAAGCAACCCAGCGCCAGCATATTCTGGCGGTAAAGATTAACGTAGTGCTGCGCAATCTGCATGGGCTCCTGCCGTTGGGCGCGGGCGGCCTTTGCCATCTTGTCTTCGCCCTCATCGGCATCACTTTCGAGGTGGCCCACGTCTGTGATATTGCGCACGTAGCGTACAGTGTAGCCGAGATGGCGGAGGTAGCGCGTGAGCACGTCGAAGACTACGGGGCCACGGGCGTTGCCCAAATGAGCCTCACTATAGACGGTAGGACCGCATAGATACACGCCAACGAATGGCGACTGTACAGGTTCGAATGCCTCCTTGCGGCGGCTAAGGGTGTTGTAGAGCGAAAGCGGGTGGTGCATGCAGTAAAAGTAAGTACTTACAGCTTGGTAAGCTTAGGGAATAGCAACTGGTACGTGGTTTACTAGTTATCGATCAATAAGAAACAGAACCTTCACTAGTGGCTCAAAAAGCCCCTTCATTAGTACATAATTCCTAGATGTAGTATATAAAGTTCAATAAGTAGTTTAAACTCAAAGCCGATAGTAATAAAATAGTAGGCTGTTGCTGGCTCGTGCTTAGTCTAGAAAAGCCCCCCAGATCGTTGGAGCTCCATAAAAGCTGTTGCCCTTAAGTGCGAATGCGTTTCTCTGGGTTATCGGCTGCTTTACTTCAAGCGGTATGTGCCCGACGTAGGAAAATGGTCGGAGTATGGAATTTCGTAGTGCACTTGAAACTCTTCTACTAGCCAGCGTGGACCCGCAAACTGGTGGTCGATGCGGACGAAGGGCAGGCGGCCATTATAGGTGGCACCAACGCCGGTACCTACCGTGGTCCAGGCATTTTGAAAACGGTCGGCGAGTTGGTCGTAGGTGTAGCTGTAGGGCACATCGTTGAGGTCCGCGCTGAGCAGAATAGGATAACGGCACCGCTCAAAACGCCGGACCAGCGTATCGATTTGAACACTCCGTGCAATCAGGCCGCGCTTGTAGCGGCGCAGCAGTCCGCGGCCCTCCCGCTTTAGCCCTTCCCGGCTCGAATAGCTATCGACAATGGCTTTTTCCTCCATGCTCATGCTTTGGAGGTGAAAGTTGTATACCCGAATCGTGTCGCCGGCTGGCAGCCGGACATCGGCGAACATGGCGTGGTTCTGCGTGAGCTTGCCGAAGGAAATCGTGCCCCGCTTTACAATCGGAAAACGAGAAAAAATGGCTAGACCAAATTCTGCCCCGATGCTATTGGTCAATGTTTTGGATACAAAAGCCCCCCGGCCGGCTTGCTGCCCTATCTTATCCACCGAACGGAATACTTGGCCATCCTCACGCGAGCCGCGGGGCTCGTTGTAAAATTCCTGCAGGCACAGCACATCGGCGGAGTTATCGGCCAGCCACTGAATCATCTTTTTGGAGGAGGCCAGATCAGGGTCGCGGAGCTGGGGGTACACGTTGAAGATGCGCACGTTGGCACTCAGCAGCCGCACCTGTTTATCAGCCTTGCCAGTGGGCGCTTGGGCGGTATGCAGCGGGTGCAAAGCCACGCCTCGCTGAAAATGCGGCCAGGTAAGCACAGCGGCCAATAGGGGCAGCGCTGCTACGCGCCAGTCGCGCAAAAACCAATAAACGACAGCTAGCAGATTGAGCGTCAGCGCGACGGGCAAGGTAAGAGCTCCAAATGACGCTGGCCAGAACGTATGAGCCGGAATCTGCACGCACCCAATGGCAACCAAAAGCCACAGAAAGACCAGCAGAGTACACTTGAAAGCGAAGGAGCGACGCACGAATAATTAACTCTTAAAGACTGAGCGCCCAAAGGTAGCGCATGCACCGAGAATGCCGCCGGCACTCACACGATAATACGCTACACGCTGGGGGGCAAAATTCCGCTTCTCACCTGCATTGGGCTAGCTAAAGCAGCCTCAATAAATCGTAGCTTGCGCTATCCTTATTTAGCTGACAATATGCTGTATTCTACTTTGCGTTTACTTCTATATACAGTTGTGCTTGCGGCTTCTGCCTTAACGCCAGTTCAGGCCAAGCCTGCCGCATCGGCCCCAACTACCAAGTCATTAGAGTTTGTAGAAAACCAGGGGCAGTGGGATGCCCGCGCGCAGTATATGGCCGAGCTACCTGGCGGGCGGCTATTCCTCGAAAAAACGGGTTTCACCTACGCCTTCGCTGACCCTCAGGCCTTACGCAGCCACCGCGAGCATTCAACCCCCGGCGGCCCCGTTTCGGAAAAACTGCGGGCGCATGCTTACCGCGTCACCTTTGATGGCAGCAACTCAGGCACCAGTCTTACGCCCGACGAGCCCACGGCAGGTTTTCGCAATTACTTTCTTGGTAATGATGCCAAGCATTGGGCCTCCAAGGTGCGAGGATTCAGGCAGGTGCGCTATACCAATGTGTACCCGCGCATCGGCGCCCGAGTGTACGAGAATGCGGGGGGCAATTTGGAGTACGACTTCACGGTGCAGCCGGGCGGCAAGCCATCTGCCATCCGCCTGCGCTACACTGGCACCGAGCGCCTGAGTCTGGAAAATGGTCAGCTAGTGGTGCAAACCAGCGTGGGCACCGTCACGGAGCAAATACCGAAGGCATGGCAGGAAATAAACGGGCAGCGCGTCCCGGTGGCGTGTGCGTTTGTGCTGGAGAAAAACGTGGTCAGCTTCCGCTTAGGTGCTTATGATTCCAGCCAACCTCTGATCATTGACCCCACGGTTATCTTTTCGTCCTTCACTGGCTCATCAGCCGATAACTGGGGCTTCACGGCTACTTATGATGCGCAGGGTAACATGTACTCTGGTGGCATCGTGTTTGGGCTGGGCTATCCGGCATCATCGGGGGCTTTTAGCCAAAGCTTTGGTGGTGGGGTTGATGTGGCTATCATCAAGTATAACACAACCGTGCGGGGCAGTGCCGCCCGCTTGTATGCCACGTACCTAGGGGGCAATTTGATCGACGCTCCGCACAGCTTGGTGGTAAACAGCCAGAATGAATTGGTGATCCTCGGCTCTACGGGCTCAAACAACTTCCCCGTTTCGCGCACCACGTTCGACGATTCTTTTGATGGTGGCCCACGAGTTGTTCCGCAAGGCGGCGGGCCCGGAATGAACTATGAGGCAGGGGCTGATTTATTCGTCAGTAAGCTCAATAGTACCGGCAGTACACTGGTGGCATCCACTTATCTGGGCGGCACTGGCACCGACGGTGTTATTCTGGGTGCTACGACGCTAACCCAAAACTACGGCGACGAATTCAGGGGAGATATTATCACCGATACGGAAGGAAATATCTACATAGCTTCTACCACAAACAGCACTGGTTTTCCGGTTCGGAATGGTTTCCGTAGCACCAGTCAGGGCGGTGCATCCGATGCCGTGGTATTAAAATTAACAGCTGATTTGCGTACGTTGGTTTGGTCCAGTTATCTGGGAGGCTCCGGTGCCGACGCAGCCTACTCTATACAAATAGATGATGACCGCAATGTGTATGTAAGTGGTGGCACTACCAGCTCCAATCTGGCTGGTACCACTGGTCGGTATCAGCCCCAGCTGCGCGGCGGAATCGATGGTTTTGTGGCGCGCATCAGCAGCGATGGAGCTGCTTTAACCCACGCCACGTATGTGGGCACCCCGGAAACGGACCAGACTTATTTTTTGCAGTTGGATGCCGTGGCTAACGTATATGTGCTGGGTCAGACTCGGGGCGCATTTCCGCGTACGGCCGGCTTATACGGTGTAGCCAATGGCCGTCAGTTTGTGCAGAAGTTCGATAATACGCTCACCACAAGCCTGTACTCGACGACGTTCGGTACCGGCCGTACTGTGCCCGACATATCTCTGACAGCCTTCTTGGTAGATGATTGCGAACGTATCTATGTGAGTGGTTGGGGCGGTGCTACCAACTCCAATGGCGGCAATACGCAAGGTTTGCCCACCACGCCCGACGCTTCCCAGCGTACCACCGATGGCTCCGATTTTTATATTGTTCAGTTTAAGCCGGGCATGACGGCTATTGAATACGCTACTTTCTTTGGGGAAAATGGCGGCCGGGGCGAGCACGTAGATGGCGGTACGTCTCGCTTCGATAAGCGGGGCGCTATCTACCAAGCCGTGTGCGGCGGTTGCGGAGGCACTTCGGGCTTTCCGGTGCCGCCGGGGGCCAATTTTTATAGTACTACTAATAATGCGACTAACTGCAATAACGCCGCCTTTAAGATCGACTTCGCGGCTGTCGTGGTGAATCCTGGCCCCAACCGGACGGTGTGCTACAACGCTGGTGCGCAGCGTTTGGGCGGCAGTCCGGCTGGCGGCGTCTGGAGCGGTCCGGGCGTTACAGCCATTGCGGGCGGAGGCTATCAGTTTACTCCTAGCGCTTCATTGGTAGGCCGCAATACGCTGACTTACACCGTAAACACAACTGGCGTGTGCCAGAGCACTAAGCTGCTGCGCATGACCGTAACTCCGGAGGCAGCCATCACATTTGCCCCCCCGGCCACCGTGTGCAGCAATACTACTGCTGTGCCGCTCACAGCTACGCCCGCCGGCGGTACCTTTAGCGGACGCGGTGTTACGGGAAATACCTTCAATCCGAGCGCAGCTGGCACAGGCTCCCATGTAATAACCTATACGCTGGCTGATACTCTTGGCTGCGGGGCATTTTCCCGTACAATCGTGGTGGATGCCCAGCCCGCCGTATCAGCCGGCCGCGATACTACGCTATGCTCGGATGAAACGCGGGCCTTCCGCATGTTGCGCGCCTCGCCGGCCGGCGGCGTCTGGAGCGGACCTGGTATGACGGCTGATGGCATGTTCACCCCGCCCAATACCAATAATCTGGGGGGCATTTTTACCGTTGAATACACCGTAACCGTAGGAGTTTGCAAAATTGTATCGACTCGTAAGGTAACCATAGCGCCTACCTCGTCTACCAACGTCAGCCTGAATACGCCCGAGTGCCAGGCTGCGCCTGAGTACACTGGCTTAGCGCCCTTCACGATGCAGTTTGCACCCGTATTGGCGGGCGGTAGCTTTAGCTGGGATTTTGGCGACGGTACCACTTCCAATGAGGAAGCGCCTAGCCATGTATATGAAAACCCCGGTACATACCCCGTGCAGCTTACCGCTCGGTACGCAGGGTGCACCGTCGTCACGCAGTTTGCCGCGGTGAAAGTGGGTAAGGTGCAAATGCCGAACATTTTTACACCCAACAATGACAATCTGAACGATACATTCGCCCCCCGGATCAGCTGTAAAAATGCTCATCTGACCGTGTTCACGCGCTGGGGGAGCAAAGTGTATGAAACCGACAATTATCAAAATGACTGGGGCGGCGACAAGCTACCCGATGGCGTTTACTATTATCTGCTACGCGACACGGAAGGCAAATCAGCAAAAGGCTGGGTAGAGATAAAACGCTAGGCTACTGCCGATCAAAGCATGTCATCGGCACAGACTTGCATTCAGCCGAATATTGTACTATCTTTGCACCAGCAATGAAGTTAAAAAGAGGGGACGAGTCGTCCCCTCTTTCTTTTGTCACCTAGTTCAGTTTGTATGCGATTTGACCGTACCCAACTACTCGAAATGCTCCAGGAAAGCCTATCTGGCCCGGAGTTGTTCGTTGTGGGCCTGACCGTGTCCGACTCCGCCGTTCGCCCCAAGATTACGGCCATCCTGGACAGCGAGCAGGGCATGGGTATTGAGGAATACGCCCGCGTAAGCCGCCGCCTTGCCCATCGTATCGACGAGACATACGGTGAAGAAGCCAGTTACACGTTGGAAGTTACCTCCCCCGGTGCCGACCAGCCGCTGACCGATTCACGCCAGTACACCCGCCACGTTGGCCGTAAGCTGCAGTTGAAACTCACCGGTGGCACTGAGAAAACCGGGACCCTCGAGGCAACTGAGGCTGAAGGTATTCAGTTGACTGAGGAAGTGAAAGAAAAGAATAAAACGAAAACCCTACCTACCGCATTTATCTCCTTCTCAACTATCGCGGAGGCTCGGGTCGTGATTTCATTTAAATAGGAATGCAGGTTTTGTTGAAGAAGCCAGTTATTCGGTTGTATTCAACTTCTGGGGGGCAAATTTCCAGCCCTGGCAATTGCTGCTAAACCAGTGATATCTGCTTAAATTGTAACTGCTGCTTGCTTTTCGCATCTGCGCAATCTCTTCAAATCTGCAAAATCTGTGATTTATGAACAGCAACGTGCTAATTGAATCGTTCGCCGAGTTCGCCCGCTCCAAGAACATCGACCGTCCTACCATGATGAGTATCTTGGAGGATGTGTTTCGCACGATGATCCGGAAAAAGTACACTACCGACGAGAATTTCGACGTAATTCTGAACGTGGACCAAGGTGACTTGGAAATTTGGCGTAACCGCGAAATCGTGGACGACAATTCCGAGGATATCTGGGATTTTGATAAAATTCCGTTGACCGAAGCTCAGAAAATTGAGGCCGACTTCGAAGTAGGCGAGCAAGTAGCCGAAGAGGTGAAGCTCGAAGACTTCGGCCGTCGGGCCGTGCTAATGGCGCGTCAAACGCTGATTCAGCGCGTAAAAGACTTAGAGCGCGACCACCTCTACCAGCAATACAAGGACCAGGTAGGCGAAATCGTGACCGGCGAAGTCTATCAGGTTTGGAGCCGAGAGGCCCTGATTCTGGATAAAGAAGAAAATGAGCTTGTACTGCCCAAATCGGAGCAGATCCCGAAAGACCGTTACCGTAAAGGTGACAGCGTGCGTGCCGTAGTGCATCGCGTTGAAATCATCAACGGTACACCCAAAATTATACTTTCGCGGGCTGCACCGGCATTTCTGGAGCGTTTGTTTGAGCAGGAAGTGCCCGAGATTTATGATGGCTTGATCACCATCAAAAATATCGTGCGCGAACCTGGTGAGCGGGCCAAAGTAGCCGTAGAAAGCTATGATGACCGCATTGACCCAGTTGGTGCTTGCGTGGGTATGAAAGGGGCTCGTATTCACGCCGTTGTGCGCGAGTTGGAGAACGAAAATATCGATGTTATCAATTACACAGATAACTTAGAGCTATATATTCAGCGGGCTTTATCGCCAGCTAAGATTGGCTCAATGAAAATCAATGAACAAACTGGTAGGGTTTCCGTGTTCTTGAAGCCCGACCAAGTAAGTTTGGCCATTGGCCGTGGCGGTGCCAACATCAAATTGGCTAGCCGTTTGGTAGGAATGGAAATTGATGTGTTCCGCGAAGCCGGTGACTACGACGAGGATATCGCCCTCGACGAGTTCCAGGACGAAGTAGAGCCTTGGGTATTGGCCGAATTGAAAAAAATCGGACTTGACACAGGCCGCGCCGTACTAGCCGTTAGCAAGGAAGATATTGTGCGCCGCACGGAACTGGAAGAGGAGACTGTCGAAGACCTTTTCCGCATCATCAAGCAAGAATTCGACGACAACAGCGAAGAACAAGAAGAACAAGCAAATTCCGGCGACGCGCAATGAGTGCGCGGCGGCCGGTCCGGCAAGGGCGTTGAATTGTGCCAAGCGGCGCGATTCAACGCCGTTCGGCAAGATTTAATATAGTACCTTTGCACCTCAATACGAGTATCGTTCGCGAGCACAGAATGGCGGAAGTAGCAACTAAACGGCTGAATCAGGCGGCCAAAGACCTGAACGTTGGATTGTCCACTATCGTGGATTTTCTGGCGGGCAAAGGGCACCAGATCGAAAATAAGCCAACGACTAAGCTGACGGCTGAGCAGGTTTCCCTGCTCGACAAAGCTTTTGAGTCGTCGGCTCAGGATAAGATCGAAGCTGCGAAGCTCAGCCAGGCCAAGCGCCAGAGCGAGCTGGAGGCTTCTGCCCATGCTCGCCCCGAACCCGTGGCTCCCAAAGCCAATGGTGCTACTGCTGCGCCCGCCCCAGCCGAGGCACCCGTGAAGCCAGCTGAAGAAATTCGGCCAACCGCGCCTGCTCCGGCACCTGTGGTTGCCGAAGCTGCGCCTGCCCCGGCTTCAGTTGTTCCGCCTGCTCCTGCACCACCAGTCGAGGCGCCCAAGGTGCCCGGCTTAAAAGTGCTGGGCAAAATAGAGCTAGATGCTAAAGGACGACCAGTGCCTCCGCGGCCAGTTGCTGCCCCTACGCCCCCAGCGCCGGCCCCTGCTCCAGCAGTAGCCGCGCCAGCTCCGACTGTAGCTGCTACACCGGTTCCTGCGCCAGCGCCTGAACCAGCGCCCGCACCTGTCGCACCAGAAGAAATTATTGCGCCTAAGCCGGCTCCTGTAGCCGAAGAAAAGCCTACGCCGGCCCCAGCACCAAATCCACCGGTTGAAGCTCCAGTCGCTGCAGCCCCAGTGGCAGCAGCTCCGGCACCCGTAACTCCAGACGAACCAGTGGCTCCAACTGTTGAGGACAGCACAATCGTAGCTAAAGCCGATCAGTTAAAAGGCCTAACGGTGCTAGGTAAGATTGAGCTTCCCATGGATGCCTCGCGCCGTGGTGGTCGGGGTGCCCGCCCCGTCGCTTCGTCGGATGTACGCAAGAGTGGTATAAATCAGGATAATAAGAAAAAGCGTCAGCGCATTGCTATGCCTGGCTCGCCTGTTACTCCTGGTCAAGGAGGTCAGGGCGGCCAAGGTGGACAGCAAGGTGGTGGATATCAGGGTAACCGCCCAAATACTCCCGGCCAGCCGCGCCCAGCCGGTGGCCAGGGACAGGGTGGCCCACGTCCCGGTGGTCCTGGTCCGCGTCCGGGTCAGCCCGGGCAGAATCAAAATGCCCCCCGGCCTGCTCCCGTTGCTAATAACCCAGAGCAGAACGATAAGCAGATTCAGGAGCAGATCAAGGCTACGCTAGCTAAGCTCAGCGGTGGCCGTGGTGGCAACCAGAACAATCGGGCGAAGTACCGCCGTGATAAGCGCGCAGGTGTAGCGGAAGACCGCGAAGCCCAACGCGCTCAGAACGAGTTGGATGCTAAGACGCTGAAGGTAACTGAGTTTATTTCGGCCAACGACCTTGCGTCCCTCATGGATGTGTCGGTAAACGAAGTAATCAAGGTGTGCCTGAACATGGGCATGTTCGTTTCCATCAACCAGCGCCTCGACGCGGAAGCCATCACCGTTATTGCCGATGAGTTTGGCTACGATGTGGAGTTCCTGTCGGCTGAAGAAGAGGAAACCGATGTGACGGTTGAAGACAGCGAAGAGGACTTAGTGCCCCGCGCGCCAATTGTGACCATCATGGGCCACGTCGACCATGGTAAAACCTCGCTGCTTGACTATATCCGGAATGCGAAGGTTGCCAGTGGCGAGGCCGGTGGTATTACCCAGCACATCGGCGCTTATGATGTAATGACCGCTTCCAACAAGCGCGTTACCTTCCTTGATACGCCGGGTCACGAAGCCTTTACGGCCATGCGTGCCCGTGGTGCTAAGGTGACGGATATTGCTATCATTGTAATTGCGGCTGACGACTCTGTGATGCCACAAACGCGGGAAGCCATCAATCACGCGCAAGCTGCTGGTGTGCCAATCGTAATTGCGATGAACAAGATTGACAAGCCGGGTGCTAACTCCGAGAAGATCCGTGAGGAGCTGTCGGCTATGAACATCTTGGTGGAAGAGTGGGGTGGTAAATACCAGTCGCAGGAAGTATCCGCTAAATCGGGTCTCGGCATAGATGACTTACTTGAAAAGGTACTGCTGGAAGCCGAATTATTGGAGCTGAAAGCTAATCCCGACCGCAATGCAGTGGGCACTGTTATCGAAGCCATGCTGGACAAAGGCCGTGGCTACGTAACAACCGTGCTGGTTCAAACCGGTACGCTACACGTAGGCGACGTTGTGTTGGCTGGTCCGCACTACGGCCGCGTAAAGGCCATGACCGATCACCGCGGTAAGAAAATGAAATCAGCTGGTCCGGCCACGCCGGTGCAGGTACTCGGTCTGACCGGTGCTCCACAGGCTGGTGATAAGATTCAGGTGATGGAAACCGAGCGTGAAGCTCGTGAACTTGCTACCCAGCGTCAGCAACTCTCGCGTGAGCAGAGCATGCGCACTAAGAAGCATATCACCCTCGACGAGATTGGTCGCCGCTTGGCTATCGGTTCGTTTAAGGAGCTTAACGTGATTGTAAAAGGTGACGTGGACGGTTCAGTAGAAGCACTTTCGGATTCGCTGCTGAAGCTTTCTACTCCTGAGGTAAAGGTGAACATCCTCGCCAAAGGTGTGGGTGCCATCTCCGAATCGGACGTACTGCTGGCTTCGGCCTCCGACGCCATCATCATTGGCTTCCAGGTTCGTCCTTCGCAAAGTGCCCGCAAGCTGGCCGAGCAAGAGCAGATTGATATTCGTCTCTACTCGATTATCTACAATGCTATCAATGAGGTGAAAGATGCCATGGAAGGCATGTTGGCCCCATCGGTGCAGGAAATAGTAGTTGCCAACGCCGAGGTTCGTCAGGTATTCAACATCACCAAAGTGGGCTCTATTGCCGGCTGTATGGTGACGGAAGGTACCTTCACCCGCAGAACCCGAGTACGTGTCGTGCGCGACGGTATTGTGGTGTACGCAGGCGAAATTCAGGACCTCAAGCGTTACAAAGACGATGTGTCGGAAGTGCGCCAGGGTTATGAGTGCGGTATCTCGGTGAAGAACTTCAATGATCTGCGCGAAGGCGACAACATCGAAGGCTTCGAGGAAAAAGAAGTGAAGCGGACCCTGTAAAAGGTTTCCGATTAAGCAATAGTGAATAAAAAGCCCCCCAACATACCGTTGGGGGGCTTTTTTCGTTTAGGCAAAAGCTTTACCGCTCGCCGCAGAATCGCTTAGCTTTGCAGCAGACTACTTTAACTACCAGCTGGCGTAACTGCGCCGACTGCCTTTACTACTTATGAGAGCATTTTCGCTTCTACTGTGCCTTACGCTCTGGATGAGTCTGAACTCATTAACCTTGGCTCAAACCGCTCGGCGACCCCCTGCCAAACCAACAAATAAATCGGCTTCAACGCCGGCAAAGTCAGTTCCCCCTAGTGCTGAGACGTCAGCCGATGACGAAATCCCGCCGCTTGATACCCGCTTTCCCGAGTTATTCAAACCTGAAAGCACGCCTACCTTTCGTAAAGGCTACTCGATCGTTAATCTGGGCTTGGGACTGTTGAGCCCCAACAACGGCTACGATCTGTTTGGCAGCCTGAAAAGCGCACCGGCACTCACGCTGGCTTATGATCGGGGTGTGGTAGAAGGCATCGGGCCGGGCACTATTGGTCTGGGAGGTATTGTTGGCTACAAAGGCTACCGCTACGATTTTCCCAACACTGACGAAGACGCCACCTGGACCGACATCGTACTCATGGGGCGCGCCACTTACCACTACAATTTCACCACCAACCCTCAGCTCGATACCTATGGCGGTATCAGCTTGGGTGTGCGGGCAAACTTTTATAAGAATGAGGTTTCGCCTGACCGCGACCGTTATACCGGCGATGGCTTGCACCTGGCGTATGGGCTGTTTGCTGGCGCGCGCTATTATCTCACCGAGCGGTTTGGTGCTTTCGGAGAAGTAGGTTATGACATGTCGTACCTGAAGCTCGGGCTCAGCTATCGATTTCAGTAAGCTATAGAAAAGCCCCCCAAACCTTAGTTTGGGGGGCTTTTTTCATGTAATAGGACGTTGCCTAAAAAAACAGGAAGCCTTTGCGCTTCTTATGCTTCAGCGGCTTGCCTTTCGGATCGATGCCGGGGGCAGCCCGCGAGAGGCCACGCTTCTGTTTGGCGGTGCCAACCCGCTTGTCTTTGAATTTCTTGACGGTGAAGCCGCCCGTGCCTTTGTCGTACTGACGCGCTGGGCCAGTGCCGCGGCCGAAGCTGGTGTTAGCTGTGCTGGCACCGGAGCGAGCCTCCAGAATTTCTAATTGTTGATCACGCTTCGCGTCATCGGGATTCATATTCATACGACGCTGCATGCGCGCTACGTCAGCCGACTCATCTTTCGATTTCTGTTTACGAGGCTTGGTTCCAGCCTCCTGATCGGGTGCGGGGGGCGCAACCTGAGCATAAGCAGGCGCAATGAACAGACCGGAAAGTGCCAGCACTGCGCTAGCAAGAAACTTTTTCATGCACAAAAGTTAAAGAGAGGAATAGCTACTAAACGACGGAGAGGCAACTTTCGTACCCGTCCCGGCAACGGGGACTGTATAAAGTTAGTTTCAAACACCAGAAACTTGTAACTGAGCCTACCCGCCTGAATTTCTTTGGCTTAGTTGCGTTTCTTCGAGTCACACAGGTTGCGCACAACAACCGAAATAGCAAAAAAGCCCCCAGTCAAAAGATAATCTTAGGCTGGGGGCTTTTACTAACAATTAACGAGTAGTCTGGATTAGGGACGGCGCAGGGCGTCACGGATTTCCATAAGTAGAGCTTGATCCTTCGTCGGACCTGGATCTACGGCCACTACTTCCGTAGGCTGGCGGAATCGGTTGGCAAAGCGCACAATCAGGAAAACGCAGAAAGCAATAATGAAGAAGTAGATAACCGCGTTCAGGAACAATCCAAAGTTAAGCGTCGCGGCTCCGGCCTCCTTCGCGGCCTCAATAGTAGCATACGATTCCCCATTAAGAGCTACAAACCAATTCTTAAAGTCAACGCCACCTGTGGCCAACCCAATTAAAGGCATGAGAATATCTTCGGTTAAAGAGGTAACGATTTTGCCGAAAGATGCACCGATAATCACGCCTACCGCTAGGTCGAGCACGTTGCCTTTTGCGATAAATTCTTTGAATTCAGAAATAACGCTCATAGGATTATAAGTTAAATGAGAGAGGTTTAAGTAAATATATGATTATTTACTTGCGGGAGCCTGTTACCAGAAAATAGTGCCCCATTGGTTTTGCTTTATCTTTGCGACCATTCTGTTTTGCCCTGCCCCGCCACTATGACTACTTTCGACAATCTACTCCTTGACCTCGATGCCGCTTCGGGCATTCTGACCATCACCCTGAACAGGCCTACCAAACTCAATGCCTTGAATAGTGCTACCATCAGCGATATTCATGGAGCCATGCAGCAAGCTCTTGATGATGAGCAGGTGCGAGGAATAATTTTGACGGGAAGCGGCGAAAAGGCCTTTGTAGCAGGCGCCGATATTGCCGAGTTGGCGGGGCTAAATGAAATCAGTGGCCGCCGCTTCGCTGAGCAGGGCCAGGATGCTTTTGCCCTGATTGAGGAAAGTACTAAGCCCGTTATTGCTGCTGTCAATGGCTTTGCGTTGGGTGGCGGGGCTGAGTTGGCTATGGCCTGCCACTTGCGGGTAGCCAGCGAAAATGCTCGCTTTGGCCAGCCTGAAGTAAACCTGGGCTTGATTCCGGGCTACGGCGGCACCCAGCGCTTAGCGCAGCTGGTAGGTAAAGGAAAAGCCCTGGAAATGATGCTCACCGGCGACCCTATCAAAGCCGACGAAGCTTTGCGCTTGGGCCTAGTAAACCATGTGGTACCCCAAGCCGAATTATTGGGCTTTTGCCAGTTGCTACTCATGCGCATCCTCAGCAAAGCTCCCCTAGCTGTGGGCTTAGTTATTGACTGCGTGAATGCATTTTACGATCCTGAGCGCCACGGCTACCAGACGGAAGCCAACTCTTTCAGCCGGTGCTGCGGCTCCGACGACTTCCGTGAGGGTACAAGTGCTTTCCTCGATAAGCGCCCGGCCGCATTCACGGGAAATTAAGCTAGCATGAGCGTCGCCAAAAAGCTGGCCAGCCAAACGGCTGTGTACGGCCTTAGCAGCATATTGGGGCGGGCGCTTACGTTCGCCTTGGTGCCGCTGTATACTGCTCAGTTTGTGCCTGGCGAGTATGGCATCGTCACGGAGTTGTATACCTATGTAGCTTTTCTGAACATTCTGTTCACCTACGGGATGGAAACGGCATACTTCCGTTTCGCCAATCGTCCGGGTACCGATCGGCGCCAGCTATACAATCAAGTTATGAGCATGCTACTCACTAGTAGCTTGTTGCTCAGTGGATTACTAGTGGTCCTGTCAGGTCCGTTAGCCGAAATACTCGGCTATCCTGACCGTGCCATCTACATTGTATGGCTGGCATTGGTGCTGGGCCTCGATGCTATAGTAGCTGTACCGTTTGCGCGTCTGCGCTTAGAGAATAAAGCCAAGAAGTTTGCCGCCATTCGCTTCACAAATACCTTGTTGAATGTAGGATTATCGTTGTTTTTCATTGTTTTCTGCCGTGATGTGTACGAGGGGCGCATGCTCCCGGAATTACGCCCCTTAGTAGCGCGCATTTACAATCCAGAGCTAGGAGTTGGCTATATCTTTCTGATTAATCTAATAGCAAATGCCCTTTATGTTCCGCTTCTCTGGCGCGAACTGCTGGACTTTCGCTTTCGCCTGAATCTGGCGCCACTGCGGCCTATGCTGCAATACGCTTATCCGCTGATGCTGATGGGAATGGCGGGGATGGTAAACGAGCTAATCGACCGTATCATGCTTAAGTATTGGCTGCCCGAAGGCTTCTATCCCAGCCAAAGCAACCTGACCGCTTTGGGCATTTATGGCGCTTGCTACAAGCTGGCCATTTTTATGTCTTTGGTTATTCAGGCGTTCCGCTACGCGGCCGAGCCTTTCTTCTTTTCTCAGGCAGCTGATAAAAATTCGCCGGCTACGTTTGCTGTCGTTCTGAAATGGTTTACGCTCTGCTGCGCCGTTATTTTTGTAGTCATCAGCGTCTTCATCGAAGATTTTGGGTTGCTACTGCGCAGCCCTGAGTACCGAACGGGCCTGGCGATAGTGCCGATTTTGCTGCTCGCCAACTTGTTTCTGGGTGTCTATTACAACTTATCTGTCTGGTTTAAGCTCACTGATAGAACCTACTTCGGTACCTATATCAGCGTTGGTGGGGCCATACTCACTGTTGTGCTCAACCTGCTTCTCATCCCAATATTGGGCTATATGGGCAGCGCCCTCGCCACGCTAGCCTGCTACTTTATGATGGCGGCTATTTGCTGGTGGCTAGGAAATCGGTACTTCCCCATACCTTATCCAGTGCTACGAATCAGTGCGTGGCTGCTGCTGGCCGTTGGGCTGGTAGCCGCCACGTGGTTTATCACTATCGAAGACTACTGGCTGCGGCATGCTTTTCATTTAGTAGTGTGTTTAGCATTTGTGGGGGGTATTTTTTTAGTGGAGCGCGCCGACCTGACGCGTAAGCCCCGGCCCCAGGTTAAGCAGGCATAAAGCAACGGCCAAAAAATGTAAAAAAGCCCCCCAAGCGCTTAGTCAACTCTCAGGCTGTCGCTTCTACACTTCGCTTTTAGTAGCGAGTGCCTTATATTCGTTTAGTTGCCCATAAATCGTTTAATCTGCTGTTCGGTCTATATTTGTCGCATGCTGATTCCTGTTATTAATCGCTCCACGCATCCATTGCCGGCTTACCAAACCGCTCACGCCGCGGGCATGGATGTGCGCGCTTTTCTTTCAGAACCCGTTACGCTGCGCCCTTTGCAACGTGCCCTTATTCCAACGGGTCTTTTCATGGAAATTCCGGTGGGCTATGAGGTGCAGGTGCGGCCCCGCAGCGGATTGGCCTACAAACACGGTATCGGCATCGTCAACAGTCCCGGCACTATCGACGCTGACTACCGTGGCGAGCTGAAAGTGCTGCTGGTCAACCTGTCGGATGAAGAGTTTGTAGTGCAGGACGGCGAGCGTATTGCCCAACTCGTGGTAGCCCGCCACGAAACTGCTGCTTGGCAGGAAGCCACTTCGCTAAGCGAGACCACGCGCGGAACGGGTGGTTACGGCAGCACCGGAGTCAATTAGAATCGACTTCGCGCACGTTAAATCCCAACGGAAGCAACCCAACTACAGTATTTCAGTTAGTATACAATTCGATCAACTCAAACTAGCAACCCAAACTACCTACTACATGAAAATCATCGTCCCGATGGCCGGCATGGGCAAGCGCATGCGCCCCCACACACTCACCGTTCCTAAGCCTCTGATTCCGATTGCGGGCAAGCCTATCGTGCAGCGCCTCGTAGAGGACATCGCGAAAGTCTGTGGGGAGCAAGTAGATGAGGTGGCTTTTATCATCGGGCGCTTTGGTGAGACGGTAGAGAAAAGCTTGGTGAAAATTGCTGAGTCGGTAGGAGCTAAAGGGTCTATTTATTACCAAGATGAGCCCCTGGGTACGGCCCACGCCATTCTGTGTGCTAAAGACTCGCTCAGCGGACCGCTCGTAGTAGCTTTTGCCGACACCTTATTCAAGGCCGATTTTACGCTCGATAGCTCTGCTGCTGGCACCATCTGGGTACAGCGCGTCGACGACCCAAAGCCATTTGGGGTAGTAAAACTGGATGATCAAGGCCAGATTACGGACTTCGTAGAAAAGCCCACCGAGTTTGTGTCAGATTTGGCTATTATCGGCATCTACTATTTCCAGGATGGCGACTATTTGCGCGATGAGCTGCAATACTTGCTCGACAATGATATCAAGGACAAAGGCGAATATCAGCTTACCAATGCCCTCGAAAACATGAAGAACAAAGGCACGACCTTCGTACCCGGCCGCGTAACCGAGTGGCTCGACTGCGGTAACAAGGACGCCACAGTGTTTACCAATCAGCGCTATCTGGAGTACTTGCAGGAGCGGGGCGAAAAGCTGGTATCTGAATCGGCTATACTGACCAATTCCATTGTGATTCCGCCGGTGTATCTTGGTGAGAATGTAAAGATTACTGATTCGGTGGTTGGCCCGCACGTATCATTGGGCAACAATGCCAACGTGCGTCAATCTGTTATTTCCAACTCAATTGTACAGGAGTCGGCCACGGTATTGAATACCAACGTGACCAATTCTATGATTGGCAACCATGCTACCGTCACCGGTGTGCCGCATGATTTGAGCCTTGGCGACTATAACACGCTGCGCGTGTGACATTTTCCGCCTCTCGGACGTTAGCAATAGCGCGGACTTATGTTCGCTGGTTTGTTTAGTACGAAGCCTGCTTCGTTTTAGTACCTTCTGAACAGCGGATTGTTGGTCCGCGCTCTTGCGTCCATGAGTCGTATTTCTGCCTTTGTCTTCTTGCTGATCAGCCTGTATTTCGCCGTTCCGGCGTGGGCACAGCAATCTGCGCCCGCCAAAAAGGACGCGCCGAGTAAAAAGTCTGAGAAACCTGAAAAGCCGCGTAAGCTAAGCCGGCGGGAGAAGAAGGAGCTTAGCCGGCGTGCTGAAGTTGAGGCTGCCCAGCTCCGAGTGGGAGCAAATTTGTCGGACCGCGACCGGGACATGAGTGAGTCCTACTTCGTGGATGGGGTAAAATATGTGCTGTTGGAAGACTACAATAAGGCTTTGGAGCGTCTGCTGAAAGCCTATGCGCTCAACCCCACCAACGCGGCCATTAATTACAAGATAGCCGAGACGAACTTGCTGAGCGGCAATCTGAAAGATGCCACCAACTTTGCGCAAGCAGCCGTCAGATATGCCCCCCAGAACGCTTATTACTATCTGCTTCTGGCGCAGGTATACACTTCGCAGAAGCAGTTTGATAAGGCTACGCAAGTGTATACCAGCCTGATCAAGGAAGTACCAGATTCTGATTACTACCTGTTCAATCTCGCTGACTTATACATGGCTCAGGGCAAGCTGAATGAGGCGCTGGCTACATTCGAGCAAGCAGAGAAGAAATTTGGCCCCCTTGATGAAGTCTCTTTCAAGAAGCAGCAGATTTATCTCAAGCAGAATAACTTAGAAAAAGCCCTCCAGGAAGGTGAAGTTCTTATAAAGGCCAATCCGGAAGAGGTGCGCTACGTGTTGGCGCAGGCGGAAATGTACGCCTCTAATAATCGATTTACCGATGCTATTCGGCTGAGTGAACAGGCTCTTAGACAAGATCCGGACAATCCGCAAGCTCGCATGATTCTGGCGGACGTATATCGCATACAGGGCAACTCAGTGGAGTCAGCCAAGCAGATCAAAATGGCCTTTGCTAGTCCGGCACTCGATATTGATGATAAGGTGCGCATTCTGGTCGATTACATTAAGCAGCTGCCTAATCCAGCTATCGAGCAAACGGCCCTTGACCTGGCAACTATTACTACCAAAGTTCACCCAAAGGAGGCCAAAGCGTTTTCAGTAGCTGGCGATTTGCAAACTATTACAGGCCATAAGGCTGCTGGGCGAGAGGCTTATTTGCAGGCCATTCAGCTTGACGATTCCAAGTTTCTGCTGTGGCAGCAAGTCGTGCTGATTGACGCGGAGCTAAACCAAACGGATTCTCTCTTGCGTCACACCGAGCGGGCTCTGGAGCTTTTCCCCAATCAGGCGGCCATGTGGTTCTACAACGGGGTAGCTCATATTCTGGATAAGCAACCCACAAAAGGCGTGAAGTCGCTTGAATACGGGCGGAAGCTGGCCACTGACAACCCAGAGCTACTATCGCAGTTTGACACGCAACTCGGCGATGCTTACCACGAGTTGAAAGAGTATGCTAAGTCGGATGCCGCCTATGAGGCTGCGTTGAGCTTTGATGCCAACAATGCGCAGGCACTGAACAATTACAGTTATTATCTATCGTTGAGAGGCGATAAGCTGGAAAAGGCGAAGGAAATGTCGGGTAAGCTGGTCAAGCAGTTTCCTGACAATGATACCTACCTGGATACCTACGCTTGGGTTCTATATAAACTCAAGGATTACCAAGGGGCCAAGCAAGCGCTTGAAAAGGCCCTCAAGACGACTACTGATGCCACTGTGATAGAGCATTACGGGGATGTGTTATTTCAACTGGGCGAAAAAGACAAGGCCGTGACTCAGTGGCAACGCGCCCAAAAGGCCGGCGGCGCATCGGCGTTCATCGTCCGCAAGATTAAAGACCAAAAATTGTATGAGTAACCGCTTTTTGCTGCTTTTTGTAGTCCTCATTACCCTGGGAAGCTGTGCCCGCAAGGCCATTCCCGCCAAAACTGTTATTCCACCAACTGCCAATGCAGTTAAGGCCAACAACGTAGAGTTTCGGTATCTCTCGGCCAAGGGCAAAGCTCAGATCGAGCAAAATGGCAATAAGCTCCCCAATGCAAACCTGACGCTACGTATGCGCCGCGATAGCGTGATTTGGATATCGGTTTCGGTGGCTGGATTTGAGGGCGTGCGTGCTTCCATTACCCAAGATTCAGTTCGGGTACTGAATAAGCTTCAGCACGAATACTACGTGGGTGATTTTGCCTACTTAAGCCGCCAGCTTAATGTGCCTGTTTCCTTTGCTCAGGTGCAGGCTTTGTTGCTTGGCAACTACCTGCCCGCCACCAATGGAACTGAGCCCACGATAACAACGGAGGGAGCTACGCAGCGCATACAGTACAACCAGGCCAGTTTATTTATTGAGCAGCTTATTGAAATGAGCCTGGGTAAGCTACAAAAGCTCAGCGTGCGTGATGATGCCAGTAAAAATAATTTGCTGGTTGACTACTCTGACTTTCGCACGTTGATGCCTACTAATCAGAGTTTTGCTCATAATACGGTGGTTCAGGTGCAGCAAGCCAATGGTAAGACCAACTCATCGGCTGCTATTAACTACCGCAACGTGGACGTAGACACCGAGCGTTTGGATTTCCCGTTCTCGGTACCTTCGGGCTATGTACGCAAAAAGTAAGCACTGGCTTTGCTGGTTGCTATTGGGATTGATGCTGGTGCAGGCTGCGCCATCAGTGGCTCAGCAGCGCAGTAAAAAAACGACCACGCGCAAAGCCCCTGTCCGGAAAAGCACCACTAAATCGAAAGCGCAGTTGGAACGCGAGCGGCTGGCTAACCTACGCCGAATTCGTGAGGCCAGCCGTATTTTGAGTCAAACACAGAAGCAGAAAGAAGCCTCACTTGGCCAATTGAACGCGCTCAAAGAAAAACTGGATGTACAGAAGGGTGTTATCCGCAATATCTCCTCAGAGTTGAAGTATATCGAGTCGGATGTGCGGCAGACGGAAACCCAGGTACAGCAAACGCAGCAGAGCTTGGAGCAGCTCAAGAGTGAGTATGCTCGGTTAATTTATGCTTCCTCCAAAACGGCGAATAGCTATAACCGCCTCATGTTTTTGTTTGCGGCCGAGTCGTTCAACCAGCTCATGCTGCGCATGCGCTATGTTCGGCAGTACTCGGAGGTGCGCAAGACTCAGGCGGCTCAAATTACGAGTGTACAGCAGCGCCTTAACCGCCAACTCACAGGCCTGACGGAGAAGAAGCAGGAAAAAAGCAGCCTGCTAACCACACAGCTGGCTGAGAACCGCAACCTCAGCACTTTGAAGGTACAGCAGGACCAAGTGGTTACGAAGCTGAGCCGCCAGGAGGAAAATCTGCGCCAGGAGCTGGCCAATCGTCAGGAAGCCGTCAGGAAGCTGGATAATTTGATTGCTCAGCGAGTGCGTGAAGAGATAGCCCGGGCTGCCCGGGTGGCAGCGGCCAAAGCAGCCGCAAAAGCGGCGGCCGAACGTGCCGCAGCCGGTAGCAGCAGCCCTGGCAGTACCGCCCGCACCAGTCCGGCAGCCGAAGCAGCCGCTACCCGTGTCGACCGCATTACGCTCACACCCGAAATAGCCAGTATTTCTTCTTCATTTGCCGAAAACAGGGGACGCATGCTGTGGCCGGTAGCCCGTGGATTTATTTCGCAGCACTTCGGTCGGCATGCGCATCCGGTGCTTAAGAACGTGATTGTGGAGAACCGCGGTGTCGATATCCAAACAAGCGCCGGAGAATCTGTGCGAGCTGTTTCAGCCGGTAAAGTGCTTACCGTTACCAGTATTGCGGGCATGAATAACATCGTGATGGTGCAGCACGGAGAGTACTTCACCGTGTATGCCAAGCTGCGCAGCGTAAGCGTAAGCGAGGGCGACCAAGTGCAGGCCAAGCAGTCAATTGGCACCGTGTACACCAATTCGGAGGGTACATCGGAGCTGCAGTTTCAGGTGTGGCGCAACAGCTCCAACTTGAACCCCGAAAGCTGGTTGGGACAGAAGTAACTGAACTGTTTAAAACGCTGGCTAAGCCGTAGGGTAACATCGATTTTGCTCCCCAGTGGCTGTAAATAGGATATCTTGCGCTGGGTAATGTTTTCCAGAATGCTACGGTAGTGGTAAATAATCAAGCGCATTAATGCGTGAGTGTCTGCACGTAAAAGTGCTCGAGGAAATGAGTGATTTGGGCGGTTTCGATCAGAAAGCCGTCGTGACCGAATCCGGAATTCATTTCGGCGTAGATAGCGCCGGGGATGTAGCGAGCCAGAAGTTGCTGCTCGCTGGGTGGAAATAATACATCAGACGTTATGCTTAGCACCAACGTGCGAGCCCTGATCTGGCCCAGCGCAGCAGGCACGCCGCCTCGTCCCCGGCCCACATTATGCGAATCCATAGCTCTGGACAGCGCCACATAGGTATAGGCATTGAAGCGCGCCACCAGCTTATCACCCTGATATTGTTGGTAAGAGCTGGCCCGAAAATTCGTGATTGTATCTTCTTCGGGTTCATGCTGCGTATTGCCGTAGGCCTCGTAGCTGCGGTAGCTGAGAAGGGCTATGGCGCGGGCCGCTTTTAAGCCAAATTGCCCCCCAGTCGGTGTGGCCGAGTGATAGGTAGGGTCGGCGAAAATGGCTAGGCGTTGCGCTTCATTAAAAGCAATACCCCAAGGTGAATGCTGCGCATTGGTAGCCAGCACAATAAGATGCTCAAAAACGGTGGGTTGCTGAATAGCCCACTCCAATGCCTGCTGCCCACCTAATGAGCCGCCAATCAGCGTGTGAATCTGAGTTATGCCCAAATGCTGGCGCAACGCCTCGTGCGCTGCGACTATATCGCGCACTGTAAGCAGCGGGAAATCATGGTAGAGCGGTTCCCCGGAATCGGTTGGCGTAAGCGGGCCGGTAGATCCGTAGCAAGAGCCCACGATGTTGGCGCACACAATGAAGTGATTTGCCGGGTCGAAGCGGCAGTTGGAGCCAAATAAGCCGGGCCACCAATTAAGCACATCGGCGTTGGCCGTAAGCGCATGGCACGCCCATACCACATTGTCGCGGGCGGCATTGAGCGTACCATAGGTCTGATAAGCTATCTGCACCCGAGGCAAGGTGGCGCCGCTCTCAAGCTGAAGCGGCGCTGGAAGTGTAAAAAACTGATAATCAGTCATGCGACGTTAGCGGGTTCTCGAGCAAAGAGTAAACGGTGAAGCTGCCAAGACAGGAGGCAGACTTGTGGCAAATGATTAAGCAGATTTTCAATAGCTCCCAAACCGAGTGAGGCTGACCCAATAATTGGGCTGGTTCGGGAACTATTGAAGGATGGGCAAGGCGGTATCTTTCTTCCGTTTCTGCCTTGTCACCCCGCCAAACCGCAGGACTGGAAAACCGAGCGCCGGCCGCTGCAACAGCCTTGCCCAGTGCCTTCTGCTTGCAGCAATTAGACTTCCAGTACTACGGGGTGCTCGATGGCTGGCTCTGGGAGTGCTTCGCCTTCGGTTTGCTGACCTTGGGGGGCTTTTTCCGCTACTGCGTCGAAGGCGTTTTGCAGATCAGCTTTAATATCTTCAATGTGCTCCAGACCGAGCGAGATGCGCAGTAGCGTGGGTGTCACGCCAGCCGCTATTTGCTCCTGATCGGAGAGCTGTTGGTGAGTAGTGGCAGCGGGCTGAATAATCAACGTTTTTGCATCGCCCACATTTGCCAAATGACTCACCAACTTTAAGTTATCGATGAAGTGTGTGGCTGTTTCCTTACTGCCTTTTATGCTGAAAGTCAGTACGCCACCTGCGCCGCGCTTCAGGTATTTCTGGGCTAAGGCGTTATAGCGGCTGCTTTTCAAACCCGGATAGTTCACGGCTTCCACCTGCGGATGCTGCTCCAGCCATTCAGCCAGCTTTTGTGCATTTTCCACCGTCCGATCTACGCGCAATGACAAGGTTTCGAGGCCTTGCAACAGCAGGAAGGAGTTGAAGGGACTAATAGCAGGACCAAAATCGCGCAAGCCTTCTACCCGTGCCCGAATGATGAAGGCAATGTTGCCAAATGGGCCACCTTTGCCGAATACATCATTGAACACGAGGCCGTGGTAGCCTTCTGAGGGCTCCGTAAACTGCGGAAACTTGCCGTTGCCGAAGTCGTACTTGCCGCCGTCCACGATTACGCCGCCGATGCTGGTACCGTGGCCGCCAATCCATTTTGTGGCCGATTCTACCACGATGTGCGCACCGTGCTCTAAGGGGCGAAACAAGTAGCCGCCCGCGCCAAACGTGTTATCTACAATAAGCGGCAGATCATGTTTGTCAGCAATGGCCGCAATACGCTCAAAATCGGGAATACTGAAGCTGGGATTTCCAATCGTTTCGAGGTACAGCGCCTTGGTCTTGTCGTCGATCAGGGCCTCGAAGCTTTCAGGCGTGTCGCCATCAGCAAAGCGGGCTTCGATACCTAAGCGCTTGAAAGCCACCTTAAATTGGTTGTAGGTACCACCGTACAGGTGCTGTGTGCTTACAAAATTGTCGCCGGCCTGTAGGATGTTATTTAAAGCCAGAAACTGGGCTGCCTGACCCGAACTGGTTGCCAATGCGGCCACGCCACCTTCCAGCGCTGCTACCCGTTGCTCAAATACATCGGTGGTGGGGTTCATTAGGCGGGTGTAAATATTGCCGAACTCCTTAAGGGCAAATAGATTAGCCCCATGTTCGGCGTTCTTAAACACGTAAGAAGTTGTCTGATAGAGAGGAACGGCGCGCGAACCGGTAGTGGGATCGGGCTGCTGACCAGCGTGTAGTTGGAGGGTTTCGAAATGCAAATTTTGTGTGGACATACTAGTGCTAATTAGAGTTGAGTTAGGAAGAGATGAGAAAGCGCAGATAATCAGGCGCATTGGGGCCGCAGAGGGGCGGCGCGCTGAGCGTGATCCGTAGCCAAAGCGAGGCTTGTCGAAGCCAAACTAAAACCTGTCGGGTTGGGTAGAATGCCCACGACGCAACATGGTCTTGTGGAATGACAGAAAGGGAAGAGGAGCTAAACCGGAAGCGGGATTAACAACAGCACGCGCAACAACAGCACATTCGCGTAGCCTCACAACTGCCGGTGGCAGGGGACAAAACGCGGAAACCCGCAAGCCAACCACTGCGCAACGATGCGAATGGAGCAGACGGGTGAAGGGAAACGGAAAAAGCAGTGTTTTTCATGGCACTCAGCTTATATCTCCCGCAGGCAAAATGGCCGAACGGGCAGGAATTGGCACCTTTCAAAACAATGAAGGTTGCCAGCGGGTCAGGGAGCCTGTTCTCTCGCCGCTTCTGTATAAAATCTGAAAAACTATCTCGTCGGTAACGAGGAGTACCGGATTGGTAATTGCAAATGTACAGTTCGAAATGAGAACGCCAAATGCACTGCAATATTTTTACTTCAGGTTAACGCACTGGCTAACAAGTAAAAAGCCCCCCAGCAAAATGATGGGAGGCTTTTTAAAGTAAACTTTAGCTCAGGATAAGCTTACGCTTGGGGTAAGGTTAAAACCTGGCCTACTTCGATATGATCGGGGTTTGAGCCGATAGTTGACTTGTTGGCGTCATAAATCTGATGCCACTTAGCGGCATCACCATAGTGCTTCTTCGCGATTTTAGAAAGCGAATCGCCGCTAACTACCGTGTACTGCGTGCCTTGAGCGGCAGTAGGAGCAGCGGGCTGGTTGGCGTTGCCAAAGAAGTCTGTGTTAGCCTTCTGGTTGGGATTGGCAGCCGGCTGAACCGGTTTTTCGTCGCCTTTATTGGTTAAGAAATCGAACAGGCCCATAGTCGTGGTTGATTAAGGAGGAAAAGGCGCATGTGCTTGATAGCTATGCTGTCACGTCGTCTTACGCCCACACTTAAAATAAGTTGCAGGCCTCAAAAAGGCTTAACTGTTGTTAACTCTTTCCGGCGAGGCGCGTAAGAAGCGCAACATTGCTTTGCTGGAATATAGTACCAGCTAAAGCCGCTCCTTTCCATTTTTAGTTAACCCTAAGGTCACTCCCTATGAAAACCATTGCACTTCCTTTCCGCTATCTGGCCAGCCTCATCATGTTGTTGTCGCTATTCACGGCTGCTTGTAGCCAGAAAGACAAAGTTGGCGAAACCAACATGCTGTATGGCACCGAAAGCAAAGTCTGGAAAACGGACAAAGAAACCACTGCCAGTGGCGACAAAGTGGCCCAAACCGATGCTGATAAAGATACCGAACTGCGTTTCTATGCCAATGGTAACTTCAACATGACATCGCCTCAGCAGTCGATGCAGGGCAAGTACACCTTCGATCAGCCCGGCAAGAAAATCACCCTTACCCCCGACGGTGGCACCACATCCATGAGCTTTGATGTAGTGAACCTGACGGACGACAAAATCACGTTGCGCGGCGTAAACGGTGAGCAAATGATGCTTGAGTCTGAGTAATCGACTCTCGTTTACTTGTAAAAAAGCCCCCCAGTAGTATACTGGGGGGCTTTTTTGCTTTATGAGTTCATGACCTCCTTCACCTTATTTCGACCGAAAACCCGGGCTATCCAGCGGGGCAAGAAAATGGCCCCCAGCATTAGATAGAGGTAATACGTAACGATACGATACAGTAGGACCACAAAATTGGTCATGGTGGGCGTGCCAATGAATTTGCCGAAAAAGGTAGGGAAAGCGCCCTCTGCGATGCCCGCGCCGCCCGGTGTAATGGCCACCAGCAGCACCACTTTATAGATCAGATTGCGGCTGAAAATCAGCCCAAACTCCCCCCAACTTAGATCCACAAAGGCGGCAATAATGCAGCCGATTACCAAGTAGCGAGCCGTCCAGACGAAAGCCGTGGAAAGGGCCGCTTCTACCCAATACCGCATTGCGTTGCCACGGAGTTGGGCCGAGGCCCACACCATCTCGTTGCCATGCTGATATGCTTTGGCCCGCCAGCGCCGCAAGCCTTTCAAGGAGAAAAGACGCACCAATAATCGCTTTACCGACTGCGGATTAATAAAAAGTGCATAAAGCATTATGCCCGAGTACAGCGAAACCAGCAGGTAGCTCAGCACAAAAGCCACTTTCAGCGTAGTTACAAACCCTCCCTGAAGCGCCTCGTGTGGGTATAAGGCATCGCCCGCCAGCCACACCACCAATGGCACCGTCACGACATAATAAACGTTGTCGAGCAATGCCGTAACCATCACATAGGCAAGTGATTTGCCCAAAGAAATACCCTCTTTATTCAGCAGAAACGGCGCTACGGAGGTGCCTCCTACGGCGGAAGGCAATACGCAGGAGGCAAATTCCCAGATCATAATCACATCCAGGCTCTGGCGCCAGCTCAGTACTTTCTCCGAGATGTGTCGAATACGATAGATGTAGCCCCAATCGCGGGCCACCAGCACTACCACCATCAACAATAGCCAGTGAAGTTTGGCATTTGCTAAGGGGGCCAAATCACCTGGCCGGTAGCTGCGCCAGAACATAAAACCTACTACGCTCAGGCCAATAAGAACCGGCAGAACGATGCGAGAAGGCTTTAGCTTATCAAGAAGTTGCTTTTCCTGACTATCCTGGGTGAGCGGCATGAGTAAAAAACGGGTGGTGGGGTAAAAGTAGGCAATAATGAGAGCGGCCCCTACCAAATACGAGTTAAGTATTGCTTAGGACGATGCCAACTCATGAGGTTAGAAGTAGGTGGAAGAAAGGTGAGTGGTTGTGGCCTTCATCAACAACCGGCCCTAACGAAAAGTCGTACCTTTGTCTGGTAACTTCGGCAGGAAACTTGGACGGTTCCAACCTTTTACATTGCTAGTAGGTTATGGTGCTATATTTTACTTTTTGCTTTTCTGAAAGATGATTGTTGAACCCGGTGAACTACTGGCGGCCATTGACTCGCCTGATGACCTCAAGAAGCTCAGCGAGGACCAACTTGTCCAAGTAAGCCAAGAGCTGCGCCAGTTCATCATTGACTCGGTTTCGATTTATGGGGGGCATTTTGGTGCTTCTCTGGGCGTAGTAGAGCTCACGGTAGCTCTGCATTATGTCTTCAACACCCCCTACGACCAGCTGGTATGGGATGTGGGCCACCAGGCTTACGGCCACAAAATTTTGACGGGTCGCCGCAACCAGTTTCCTACGAATCGTCGCTACGGCGGCATGTCGGGATTCCCCAAGCGCAAGGAAAGCGAGTACGATGCCTTTGGCGTAGGGCACAGCAGCACTAGCATCGGGGCTGCCTTGGGCATGGCAGTAGCATCAGAATACAAGGGCGAGCAGGATCGTCAGCACATTGCCGTCATCGGCGACGGCGCCATGACGGCTGGTATGGCTTTTGAAGCCCTCAATCATGCCGGCGTGGCCAAGTCCAACCTGTTGGTTATCCTTAATGATAACTGCATGAGCATCGACCCTAATGTGGGCGCACTCAAGGAGTATCTTACCGATATCACTACCTCCCGTACTTACAATAAAGTACGCGACGAGCTATGGAACGTGCTGGGCAAACTCAGCAAGTTTGGACCTAATCCCCAGCAAATTGCCCGCAAAGTAGAGCAGGCTATGAAGGCTACGCTGCTCAAGCAAAGCAACCTGTTTGAGGCGCTCAACTTTCGCTATTTTGGTCCAGTTGATGGTCATGATGTGCAGCATCTGACTACCATTCTGCGCGACCTGAAAAGCATTCCAGGTCCCAAAATTTTGCATTGCGTCACCGTTAAAGGGAAAGGCTACGCGCTAGCGGAAAAAGATCAAACTCTGTGGCATGCTCCTGGCCTGTTCGACAAAATCACGGGCGAGATTCATAAGAAAACCTACGATAAGCCTCAGCCGCCCAAGTATCAGGATGTGTTCGGGCACACTATGGTAGAGCTGGCCGAGCAAAACGAGAAAGTGATGGGTGTAACGCCCGCAATGCCTTCTGGCTGCTCCCTAAACATTATGATGAAGGCCATGCCCGACCGCGCCTTCGACGTGGGTATTGCCGAGCAGCACGCTGTTACGTTCTCTGCTGGCCTGGCCACCCAAGGCTTGGTGCCGTACTGCAACATCTATTCTTCCTTCATGCAGCGAGCCTATGATCAGGTAGTGCATGATGTGGCTTTGCAGAATCTAAATGTAGTTTTCTGCCTTGACCGTGCCGGCTTTGCTGGTGCCGATGGTCCCACTCACCATGGCTGCTACGACATTGCCTTCATGCGTTGCGTACCCAACATGGTGGTTTCGGCACCCATGAATGAGCAGGAACTGCGTAATCTCATGTACACCGCTCAGCAGCCCGAAATGGGTCCTTTTAGCATTCGCTATCCGCGAGGTGAGGGGGTGATGCCTAAGTGGCGTACTCCTTTCAAAAAAATCACCGTTGGTACAGGCCGCGTAGTGCGCGAAGGGCAGGGGGTCGCTATCCTGAGTTTCGGCCACATCGGCAACTACGCAGTGAAAGCTACTGCTGCTCTGGCTGCTGAAGGTATTTCTACCGGCCACTATGATATGCGCTTCGCTAAGCCATTAGACGAAGAAATGCTTGCCGATGTACTCAGCCGCTACCAAGCTATTGTAACGGTAGAGGATGGCTGCTTGCAAGGCGGCTTCGGGGCTGCTGTACTAGAGTTTATGGCTGACCATGGCCACAGTGTTCCCGTCAAGCGCTTAGGTATTCCTGATCGGGTTGTAGAACACGGAACCCAGGATGAGCTATACAAAGAGTGTGGCTTCGACACAACTGGTATCGCTAATGCTGTGCGAGAATTGACTAGTAAGGTTGTAGCGAAAGCTTCTGTTGAGCGGTTTGCTCTCTAAAAGTAAAATTCACACATCTTCAACCAAGCTAATCTTGCTTATTAACGCTTTTTGTAATGCAGCAGTAGTATTCTAATCTCTGTCAGCATTCATTACATTATTATTGAGAATTATTATACTTGTCCGAGCTTCTTATAGGCTCGGACTTTTTTTGTGTTCTTTATTATACTATTATTACCAGTTGAGCTTATTTTATATAAACAGTTAAAAACGAATGCTATAATATTACTCTGGAAGCACTGGTTCAATTTATTTTGTAACGTCCTACGGCTAAAATAATAAGCGATGGTTGATGCTTAAACTTTGAATTATAACAAAATAAGGCATAGAATTAGCTTGTATATATAACTATTGAGTATAAATTTGTCAAGGTGAAATATTGTTCGGTGAACTACATAACGGTTTTCCAACTTCTTACTTTGTTGATTTGATCTTCCTTACCTAACACTTTTGCATTTTGAAACATTTTCTACTCTCCTGTTTGACTTTAGTGCTGATGGCATTTGCCAGCAATAGCACCTTAGCCCAATGTGTTTATACCAGTACCGGCTTGGGGGATGGCACATTTTTTACTCCTGGTACTACTACTATTAACCCAATCACTTTTGCACAAACAGGTACTTGCACTGGGAACACCACTCCCGCTAGTAGTGTGTTTGTTATCAACCACAACGTGATTCTTAATGGTGACTTTATCATTAACGGAGGGTCTATAACGATTGGGACAGCAGGTTCATTAAGGCAAGATGCAACTAATCGCAAGTTGACAATAACGAATAACGGCAATGGTTCTGAAGAACAGCTAACTATAGTAACTGTACCTGTTCAAACAACCAACGCACCACAATTGTCTGTTGGCATATTGGACCTATTAAGGACTACAGCTAATATTGGCGTAAACTCCACAGTAAGAGTTAACTGTACTTTATTTGTTGGTACCTCTGTCACTGTTAACTTAGGAAATAATTCTTTGTTAAACGTGCTTGGTGATGTTGATGTAGCTACTGCAAGCTCTGTAATTAATGGTCCAGCAACTGGTTCACCTGCAGGTCTGCGTATAGCTGGTAATGTTAGGAATAATGGTGGAGCCCAACTGTTTGTTGCGACTGACCTTTTAACTACTTGTGTTCAACAGATTACTCCAATTCCATGTAGCGTTACAACTCAAAATATAGTGACGCCTCCTGCAAGCAATGACCCATCATGTATCTCTGTACTTCCTGTCACACTTACCCGCTTTGTAGGCCAGTGGGCTGCAGGGGGCGCTGCTGTTAATTTGAAATGGGCCACGGCTACGGAAATTGATAACGATTACTTCGCAGTAGAGCGTTCGGCTGATGGTGTAAACTTTGAAAAAATAGCTCAGGTGAAGGGCGCGGGTAATTCCTCTATGGTTCGGAATTATGCTCACACCGATGCAAGTCCTTTGATGTCCTCTTCTTACTATCGCCTCCGGCAGGTAGACTATGATGGCAAAGCCACTTATTCACCCATTATCTCCCTAGGAGTCCCCCAGAGTTCAATAGATTGGCTGATCGGTACTTCTTCGCCACGGCATTTTACAATCCAGAGCCAGTTGGATGCTAACAGCCGATTCGCAGTGCTCGATGTAACAGGTCGTCCTGTGTTCTCGCAAGCTGTATCAAGGGAAAATGCGGATGTCGTAATTCCTTCTCTCCCAACGGGCGTGTACCTTTTCCGTCTTACGACGAAGCAGGGCCGATTTACGGTTCGGCAGGTAGTTACAGCTGGCAATTAGTTGGGTAACCAAATTCGTAATAAAGCTGCCTCTCAGAAGCCGTAAAACGAAACATAAACGCCACCAAAAAGGCCAGGACCATATATGGTCCTGGCCTTTTTGCTAGCCTATGATACTGAGTTACTCATTAACTTATTAGGAATTTAAACGTTGCCTAACGAACCAGTAATTGTGATTGTATCGGATAAAAAACCAACTCTTATATTCCTACATGGCTTCGCCGAAAGCAGCGCCATCTGGGCTGAGTTTACCCAAAATTACCCCCCGGAGTACAAAATTGTCACGCCTGACTTTCCCGGCTACGGTGTCTCAAAGGTGGCACCTGCTGACTACTCTATGGAGTCGCTGGCTGAGTTTGTGAAAGATGAGCTAGACCAGGCAGGTACTCAACAAGCCATTTTAATCGGGCACTCTATGGGCGGATACGTGGCGCTGGCTTTCGCCGAGAAATATCCGGCGCGGGTAGCAGGATTGTGTCTTTTCCACTCATCTGCACAGGCCGACAGTGAGGAGAAAAAGGCTAGCCGCGATAAGAATATCAGTTTTGTGGAACGCTATGGGGTAGCGAAGTTCATGGAAACTTTTATTCGTCCGCTCTTTGCCGATGCCAATGAGGAAATGATGATGCCCTACCGGCGCAAGCTGGAAGAAATAGGTACTGCCACCTCACAGGCCAGTATAATCGGGGGGATGCGAGCCATGCGCGACCGCCCCGACCGTACGGAAGTGTTGCGCAAAGCCACATTTCCAGTACTATTTGTAGTGGGTAAGGAAGATGCGGCCGTGCCTTTGGCCACGTCTTTGGAGCAGGTAGCGCTGCCGCCTGTGAGCACAGCCCTATTTCTGGAACGCGTAGGCCACGTTGGGTTCTTTGAGCGACCGGAAGCTACCCGCCGGGCAGTGATGGACTTTGTGGGGGGCATTTTTGGAGCACATTAGATTATCACCAAGCTAAAAAGCCCTGCCGGTAAACCAACAGGGCTTTTTTGTAGGCAATAAAAATCTACTGAACAGGTATCATTTTATCACGCAGGCTAGTTGGCACTTCCTCCAATGACATAATGCGCAAATTGGTTTTGTCAGCAGGGTTGAAGCCTTGAGCACTAGGGGCTAGCACGCCTTGCATGTCTTTCTCAGCAATACGGTACATAGCACCCGAAAGCGGGTCAACGATAAGCAAACCGATGACGCCACCGAATAAAATGTTACCAAAATACCAACCATTGAGGTCAGCTTCTAGCGTCATCATTTTATCATCAAAACCAGGTTTGCTGAATTTCACTTGGTAGATTGCTTTTGAGAAGTAGGCAGTGCCGGATTTTAAGGTAACAGCCGCTGGAGCTACTCCTGTGAACACTTCCTGCCCTTTCCTATCGGTAATGGTGATGTTCGCACCGACTGGTACACTGCTGATAGCAATTGGGTACTTGCTTTTGCTAACAATGGAGGCGCAACTGCTAAGTGCTAAAACTCCGACAAGGGCTAGGGGTAAGTTTAATTTCATGTAAATGGAATAAAAAGGAAAAGATGAAAGCGCCAACTGATAGAGTTGACCGAGTAAAACACAAAAAAAGCGCCACGAAGATATTAGACTTCGTGGCGCAATCAATAAGGAAGTATTAAAAAAATATTATATATTTCAACTCGGTAATAATCCCATTTTCAGCATTGCTTCTGCAATCTGTACGGCGTTGGTAGCGGCTCCTTTGCGCAGGTTATCCGCTACTACCCACATATTGAGCGTGCGCGGCTGCGACTCATCGCGGCGTAGGCGGCCGACCAGTACAGCGTCCTTGCCGTGAGCGTCTTTGGGCATTGGATACTGGTTTTGGGCTACATCGTCAACTACTTCCACGCCATCGGTTTCGCGCAGAATACGGTATACGTCAGAAAGGTCGAATTCGCGCTCAAATTCTACGTTTATAGCCTCCGAGTGGCCACCCATTACCGGAATACGCACCGCAGTAGCGGTTACTTGAATAGTGTCGTCGCCGAGGATTTTCTTGGTTTCGCGCACCATTTTCATTTCCTCTTTTGTGTAGCCGTTGTCCTCAAACACGTCGATGTGGGGCAGCACGTTCAGGTCGATGGGGTGGGGATAGGCAGGGTTGGAGGCCGCTTGGCCTGCACGCTCTTCCATAAGCTGGTCAACTGCTTTTTTTCCGGTGCCAGTTACGCTTTGATAGGTGCTTACTACAATGCGCTTGATCTGGAAAGCCTCATGTAACTGATGCAAGGCCAGTACCATCTGAATAGTAGAGCAGTTGGGATTAGCTATAATCTTATCGGCTGGGGTCAGCTCTTTGGCGTTAATTTCAGGCACGACCAGCTTTTTGGTGGGGTCCATGCGCCAGGCCGAGGAATTGTCGATAACGACGGTGCCAACCTCAGCGAAGCGTGGGGCCTGCTCTTTCGAAACCCCGCCGCCCGCCGAGAAAATAGCTACAGCGGGGCGAGCCGCAATGGCTGCGTCCATGCTCACTACCTTATATTTTTTACCCTGAAACTCGATTTCCTGGCCTACCGATTTTTCGGAAGCCACGGGCAGCAATTCAGTGACCGGGAAATTGCGCTCGGCCAGCACTTTCAACATTTCGCCCCCGACCAGGCCGGTGGCACCAACTACGGCGATTTTCATAGGAAAATTGGGTTTCTAAACATTGGCCGCACCTACGGCTCCTACACAAAGATAGGGGCGAAGCGCCTTGCATTTCGCGGTATCTTTCTTGCATAGGCGCGCGGCGCACCGGGGGGCAAAATTAGGCAGCTTGTTATCCCGCTTCTCCGGTCTGTACACAAACTTATATAGGTAGCGATACCGCCGATCATAGTAAGCATGCGAGCATTTATACTGGGTTTACTTTCTTTAGCATTTTCCATAACTGCTAATGCTCAGCTTATTGAGTCTTTTACCGATGGTAATCTCAACCAAAACCCAACCTGGGCCGGCGATGAAACCAGTTTTCAGGTAAGCGCCGAACAGCTGCAAAGCAACGGACCCGCCACCACCGGCACTACGCTGCAACTGACTACGGCCAGCACTGCGGTCAGTGGTGTTACGTGGGAGTTCTACGCTAATCTGCGCCTGACTACCTCGGGGGGCAATTTGGCCGATGTCTGGCTTATGGCTGATCAGGCGAGCTTAAAAACGAGCGGCACGAAAGGCTACTTCGTGCGGCTGGGTGGCACGCCAGATGAAATCAGCTTGTTCCGGCAAGATGCCATGGGTAGTCCTGTGTATGTGATTAATGGTCAGGATGGTACGCTCAAGTCTGCCACCAACAACGTGGTGCGTGTCCGCGTAACTCGCTCTGCTCAGAATGTCTGGGTGCTGGATTACGACTTGGCTGGGGGGCAAAATTTTGCGGCCGGCGGCACGGTCACCGATGCCACGCACCAGCGCAGCGCCTTTTTCGGGGTGTGCCTTACCTACTCTTCCGCCAACAGCCGTAACTTCTACTTCGACGATTTTCGGATTACCGATACGGTACCGCCCGCGCTGCTGAGCGCTACGCCCACCGGCCCCCGCCAGTTGGATGCTTTATTCAGTGAAAACCTTGATGCTATCAGCGCTGCCAGCTTCCGCCTCGTAGCCGGGCCAGCAGTACTTACGGCCCAACCCGATGCCGACAATCTGGCCCTGGTACACCTGACGCTGGGGGGCAATTTACCTTTGGGAACCAATACGCTCGAAGCGCGCAACATCACCGATGCTAACGGAATAGTGGCCGACGGGCCGCTTACCGCTGCTTTCATAAATCAGGGCTTCGCCGTGGTGCCGACTTTCAATCAGGTGCTCATTACCGAGATAATGGCCGATGAAACCCCGGTGGTCGGGCTGCCCGCGTCGGAGTACATCGAGATTCACAACCCTACGGCAAGTACGGTGCTTGATTTGGCGGGTCTGCGGCTGCTAAAGCCGGGCAGCGCTACCGCCGCTGTCTTTCCGGTCGGGGCCGTACTGCTGCCGGGCGAGTATGCCGTGGTCTGCGGCAGTACGCGCGTTAGCCAGTTTGCCGCTTTTGGGAAAGTCTTTGGGCTGACGAATTTTCCCAGCCTTTCAAATGCCGGCGACCAGCTTGTATTGCGCGCCCGCAACGGACAAACGTTGTTTGAAATCACGTATTCGGATACGTGGTATAAGGATTTGCGCAAAAAAGAAGGCGGCTGGTCGCTGGAAATGGTAGATACTGCCAACCCCTGCGCCGGCAGCAGCAACTGGACCGCCAGCACCAACGACAGTGGCGGGACGCCTGGCCGCGTCAACACGGTGCAGGCTACTAACCCCGACCGTACCGCGCCCACCTTACTGCGGGCCGTGGCCCTGACTCCGACTACGGTGCGCCTGTTTTTCGGGGAGAAGCTGGATAGCGTGGCCACCACCAACGTTGGGCAGTATGCCTTAACACCCGCTGTACCCATCACGCGGGTAGTACCGCAGGGTCCCGATTTCCGTGCTGTCGATTTGCTGCTGGCTACCAATTTGCCCCCCAACCAGCCGCTGACCGTGGCCGTGCACCGAGCCACCGATTGCGCGGGTAATGGCGCGGGGCCGATTACCTCCGCAGCCTTTGCCTTGCCCATAGCGGCCACAGCTGGCGACGTTGTGATCAATGAAATCCTGTTCAATCCACGCACGGGAGGCGTCGATTTTGTGGAGCTGCTGAATCGTTCGGTTAATTATCTGGATGTGCAGGGCTGGCAGTTGGGCGTGGAGCAAGCCGCTGGCCTGAGCGCCAGCCCTGTCAGCGCAGAACCCTATGGCTTGGCGCCGGGCCAGCTGCTGGTGCTCACTACCCGCCCCGACGTGGTGCAAAGTGAATATCCAACCCATGACCCGGCGGCGTTCTTGACCATGGCCAGCTTTCCCAGCCTCCCCGACGATGCCGCTACGGTAGTAGTACTGGACGCAAAGGGCCAGACAATTGACCGCTTCAGCTACGACGAAAAGCTGCATCTGCCCTTACTCAGCGACCGCAATGGCGTGTCGCTGGAGCGAATTCGGGCGGCGGAACCTAGCGTGGGGGGCAATTTTCACTCCGCGGCCAGCGCCGTCGGGTACGGTACCCCTGGCCGGCCCAACTCGCAGTACCAGGCCGACCCCACCGGCGCGAAGCTCTTCCAGATTGAACCCGAGATATTTACCCCCGACGAAGACGGCCAGCAAGATTTTACGACCCTCACTTACCACTTCGACAACCCAGGCTACGCGGCCTCTATTACCGTTTATGATGCGCAAGGACGGCTGACTCGCCGCTTACTACGCAACGAAACATTACCTAACAATGGGTTTTTGCGGTGGGATGGCCTCACTGATCAAGGTCGTAAGGCGGCTATCGGGCCGTATGTGCTGCTGATTGAGCTGTATCGGGTGGCTGGGGGCGAGACGCATACTTATAAGCGGAACGTAGTGCTGGGTGGCCGATTTTAGCGACTTTTTCTATGTGCCTGTTCTACATGTGAGGCTAGGTTAAAACCATAGCAGCTGAACAATACCCTTTGATTATCAGGCACGTAAGAGTTGATAGATTTCTGTTCATCTTAACTCCTACTAGCTATGAAAGTAATCTCACCTCGTGTACATGGTATCCTCGACTATGGCACGATCCTCCTTTTTGCCTTGGCGCCAACCATATTTGGTTTTGAAGGCATGTACGCTACCGTCTGCTACATCTTGGCCGCTGGCTACTTAGTTGTCACGCTGCTCACCGATTTCCCGATGGGCATAGCGCACGTGATTCCATTCCCCGTGCACGGCGGCTTAGAGCTAGTGAGCGGCCTGGTGTTGCTAGCTTCGCCCTTCCTATTTGGCTTCAACGATGACAACGAAACCGCCCGTAACTTCTTCATGATAATGGGGGGCGTATTTCTGGGCGCATGGCTCCTGACCGATTGGCGCGCTCAAACCCGCAGCCATAAAACGGTTATGTCGAATCATTAGTAACTTTTAACAAGCAAAAAGCCCCCCACCTACTCCGCTGGGGGGCTTTTTTGCTTCAGAATTAGACGTGATTCCTACAAGGTCGACAGTATCCTTCCACCATGCTTATCGTACTGATTTCAGTCATTTCTTCTTCATTAACTAACCTGGTTATCTATGAAAATTCTATCACCAATAGCGCATGGCGTCATTGATATAGCGTTCATTACCGTTTTGGCAATGGCTCCCATTATGTTTGATCTGGAGCCCGCCGTAGACACCGCGTGCTACGTGATGGCGGGGGCTATTTGCTGCTCACCCTTATGACCGATTTTCGATTTGGCCTTTTCCGCTTGGTGCCATTCCCTGTGCATGGGTGGCTCGATATGCTGACGGGAATTGCCCTGCTGGCTGTGCCTTTCCTATTCAATTTCGAAGCTGGCAGCGCCGAGCGCAACCTTTCCTTGGCATTAGGCGGCGTATCCGTCATTACTTGGTTTATAACCGATTGGAAAGCTGATACTCGCTCCCTAATGACAGACAAGAATACCTGAGCCGCTGCTATCTATCCAGTAGCCTCTTACAGCAAAAAACGGCGGATGCATCTGTAGATGCGTCCGCCGTTTTTTGCTGTAAGAGGCTTGAACTGTCAGCACTATATTCTGACCGTGATACCCACGAAAAACTCGCGTTCCGTATTAGAGGTGAGGGGAAGTAGTGCACCCATATCGAACTGGATGTTTTCGCCCACCTTAATTTCTGGGCCAAGGTTAAAGGTGGCCTGCCATTCGTTTTTGCGGGCATTCCAACGACCTACAACTTCTCCATACACGCCCAGCGCATCCGTAAATGTGTGCTCAGTCGTGATGCCAGGCACAAACTGGAAATAGTGTTGTTTGTCTTCGCGGTCGTAGGCGCGGTCTCCTTCCAGTTGAGTTGTTAGCTCCCAGTTTTCGGCCAAATGATAATTGATGGGCACGACAATACCCATTTCTGAGCCCCCCACGCCTTCGCTTCCTCCCGTGGGTAGGCGTACAAATCCAGTAACGGCCATCGCAACACGAGTTTCATCATCATCGCCAATGAGGTTGCGCTTCAGGCGTAAGGTTACGTCACCGAAGCCGCTGTGGCGTTGCTGGGGCTCATTTTGCGGCCATTCCTTTTCTATAGTGTAAGACTCGAGTGCTACCTGAAAGTCGGTTTGATCAGTAAGCCCAACTTTGAGCACAAGTGGCGCCACCCGCCACGTCCGATGCCGTTCTCCCTCAATGCGGCCGGTGAGGAGACGCAAAAAATCACCTTCCACCTGAAAATGGCCTGGGTCAATGGTAAATGGGCTCTCCGTAATCCCCGGCCGGTCGGGGTGTAGCTCACGCATAGAGTCGCGGGGCACCGGCCGAAACAGCGAGTACCCATCCATCTTGGTCCCTTTTTCAGGATCTTGAGCCTGTGCCGCAGCCAAGGGCAACAAAGCCAATAGTAGCCAGTAGAGCTTCGTCATTTGCTTTAAAAGTCAAGCACCAACCCGGAGCCGGCCTCATTACGCAGAATCAATAGATAAGATGCTGCCCATATATATTCTGCTAGGCGAATACTCTAACTTGACTGAACTACTCATGTCGCCCTTTGAACACCGTGTACCGCAACCCTAGAAATCCTCGAATACCTTGGTTGGAAGCGTACACGTAGCTCGGGTCGAACGTTAGGGCATTCGGGTTATCGGTGGTAGCGATGGGCTGTCCGGCAGCGTCAAACTGCACTTGCTTGTCGAAAGGATCGAAGGCGCGGGCAATGGCTGCGGAAGTAGGGCGGAAGTTGAGGAGGTTTTTTACACCGCCGTATACTTCCAGCTTGTCGCCCAGCCGCTTTGTTACCTGAATGTTCTGAATGCTGAACGCGGGCGACGAAGCCGGCCGTGGGTCTAGCGGCCCCAGCAAAGGCAAGCGCATGGGCCCGTACACGTTGCCCGTATAATCTACGCTCAGGCCCGCCTCCGCAAAGCGGTAGCTCAGCGCAAATGTACCCGATATGCGCTCCGTAAGTAGCTGTCGCTGCTTCTGCGTCTGGCCATTAGCTTCGGCGTTGACCTGGTACACATCCAGCGCCGTAACCCCCAGAATGGCAGTCAGTGGAAAGCCAAACGTCAGGTCAGCATTCAGCGTGATGCCCCGCGACACGGCGTGCCCGCGCAGGTTGTCATAAATAAGCAGCGTGGGGTCAGAGGTATAATCGGGCGTAATCTTATTGGTGAAATAAGTGTAGAAAGCGCTGGCATCGAAGCTCAATAAGCTCTGCCCGATCGGTAACAGACGCTGGTAGTTCAGGTTGGCGTTGTAGCTGCGCTCGGGCCGCAAAGAGTTGCGGATAATCACGGTGCGGGCGCCGGTGAGAGCAGCGTGGTCCTCTGTAAACACGTTTACCACCCGGTAGCCATTGCCCATACTCAGCCGGAATGTCTGGCGGTCGTTGGGCGAAAACTTATAGTTGAGGCGGGGGGTAAAAATGCTGCCGTGGTACGAGTTATAATCGTAGCGCAAACCCAGTAGCAGCGTGTGCTTGGAGTTAAAGCGCAGCTCATCCTGCACGAAAATACCCGGCAGCCAGATACGCTGGGGGGCATTTTGGGAAGCCAGCGTGTCGCCGGTGGCCGTGGCGGGCGTGTTGTCGTCGAAGTGTGTGAAGCGTAGCGCCGAGCCGAGTAGCAGATGATGGTGGCCGGTGGTGTGAGCGGCGGTAAGCTGACCGAAGGCAATGTTCTGCTGCGCCTTGTACACCGTAGTACCATACACGGAGTTTTGATTATGCGTGTTCAGCGACGTGCTCAGCATCACCTGCGGCCCCCGGATAGGCAATTGATATGCACTGATTATCTCGGCCCGACTCGTATAAATAGACTCCGCATAGAGGCTGTCGCCGCCCCGAAACTCCGGCGACCACTGCATCTGTCCGCCCCAGCGGTCTTCGTATAAGTAGCGAGCCGCCAGCGAAGCCACCCGGTTTTCGGGCCGGGCCAGCGTTAGCTTGTCAAATACCGAAATGCGCTTGGCCAGGGCAATGTCGGTGAAGCCGTCGCCATTGGCATCGCGGGGCGAGTCGTAAACGAATCCATTGGCCCCGAGCAAAGAAGTAACCTTGCCCCCCCGCGTCTTCAGCGCCAGATCGACGTTGTGCTCGCCCCAACCCGTGCTAAAGGCATCGGCCGACACCTGGGGGGCTTTTTCCGGGTCGCGGGTAATAATGTTGATAACGCCGCCCACCGCTTCGGAGCCGTAGAGCGTAGACGCCGGTCCTTTCACCACCTCAATGCGCTCCACGAGGCTATTCGGAATACCCGTCAGGCCATACACCGTGCTCAGACCGCTCACGATGGGCATGCCATCCAGGAGCACCATGGTATAAGGGCCTTCCAGGCCATTGATGTGGATATCGCCGGTGTTGCAGATGTTGCAGTTGAGCTGAGGCCGTACCCCGTTTACCGTCTGCAAGGCTTCAAATACGGAAGGCGTGGGGTTCTTCTTAAAATAAGTGGGGTTGTACACCTCCACCGGTACCGCCGACTCCAGCCGCGATACGGGATGCAATGTGCCCGATACGACCACCTCGCCCAGCTCTTGCCCGGTGCTGGCTTGCAGCGTTACGTTTAGATTACTCGTTTGCCCACTTGCTACGCTCACCGCCCGCTCAGTAGCGGTATACCCGATAGCACTGATAGCTAAGCGGTGGTTGCCGGGGGGCAAATTGTCGAGAATAAATATGCCGTCTTCCATGGCCGTGGCACCCAATGTGGTGCCTTTCACCCCGACGCTCGCAAAAGGCACTGGCTTGCCTTCCGCTCGTATCCGGCCGCGCACCTTGCCCGACTGTGCCATTGCTGCGAGAGTAAGCAGGCAACTGAAAATCAGCAGGAAGAAGTGTTTCATGGCTAAATCGAAAAAAAGTTTAGATCGGGTAATAATTTTTATTTAGGTTAGTCTAAATCTGTCAAGCGAAAAAAGCGCAGCTACTATTGGAGCAGCTGCGCTTGAATGTTAGCCCAAAAACATCTCGAACAGCAGATAAGCGTTCAGCGTGATGATAATAGCCGAAACGGTCCAGGCAAGTACCTTGACCAACGGTGAGTTGGTGAATACGCCCATTTTGAGCTTACTGCCCGTAAAAAGCACCAGCGGCACCACCGCGAAGCTTAACTGTAGCGACAGGATAACCTGGCTAAGTACCAGCAGCTCACCCGTTCCTTTCTCTCCATACAGAATGGTGACAATGAGTGCCGGGATTACAGCAATAGCGCGGGTTATGAGGCGGCGCATCCAAGGCTTCAGGCGAATGTGCAGGAAGCCTTCCATCACGATTTGCCCTGCCAAGGTGCCGGTCAAAGTTGAGTTTTGGCCGGAGGCCAGCAAAGCCACTGCAAACAATACGCTGGCTGCGCCTGCGCCCAGCACCGGCGCCAGCAACTTATGCGCATCGTTGATATCGGCCACGTTGAAATAACCATTGCGGTGAAAAGCAGCCGCAGCGGTTACCAGAATGGCCGCATTCACGAAAAATGCCAGAAACAGCGCCACCGTAGAGTCGATGGTAGCAAACTTGATGGCCATGCGCTTGCCTTGCTCCGTCTGCTCGATGGCGCGGGTTTGCACGATGCTGGAGTGCAGATACAGGTTGTGCGGCATCACCGTAGCGCCCAATATACCAATGGCGATATAGAGCATACCGGGATCCGTAACCACTCTCGTCTGAGGTACCAAGCCGGCGGCAATACCCAACCAATCAGGATTAGAGGCGATAATTTCATACAGAAAGCAGCCAAAAATCACCACAATCAGGCCCGCCACAATGCTCTCGATAATGCGGAAACCTTTGTTCTGGAAATAAAGCACGACCAACACATCCAGAATGGTAAGTACCACGCCCCACGGCAGCGGTAACCCAAACAGCAGATTCAAAGCAATGGCCGATCCGATAACCTCTGCCAGGTCGCAGGCGGCAATGGCAATTTCGCAGAGCACCCACAGCACCATCGCCACAGGTTTGGAATAGTGGTCGCGGCAGGCCTGCGCCAAGTCGCGGCCCGTCACGATTCCCAACTTGGCCGCCAGATGTTGAAGCAGCATGGCAAACAAATTGGAAATCAGGATAACTGATAGCAGCGTGTACCCATACCGGGAACCACCGGCAATATCGGTGGCCCAGTTGCCGGGGTCCATGTAGCCCACCGCCACCATAAGGCCTGGCCCCCAGAAAGCGAACACCTTACGCCAGAAAGAAGCATCATGAGCCGGCACCTTTATGCTCGCATATACTTCCTGCAAAGAAGGCGCATGACGAGCCTGCCGCCAGCCTGGATGCTCGGAAACAGGAGGCTTAGGGGGCGTTTCTATAAAGTCCTTAACAGGTTGAGACACTGTATGAGTAGAAGAGTTATTCACAAAGTACGCTATTTTTAGGCTAATCTAAATTTATTTTTCAATTTACCTTAACTACTGATTTTCGGTTAAAATGTTTCGTACGCAGGCTAAGTAGATTTTTTAATGGACTTTTGCCCCCGCTTTCGTGTTCACCCCCCTATGACGCTTTCTGAATCTAAGCTACGCCTTGGCATACTGTCGCTTATAGTGAGTGCCGTGCTGGTAGCCGTGAAGTTCTACGCCTATATGCTCACGGCCTCCCAAGCCGTACTCACCGACGCGCTAGAATCCATTATCAACGTGTTTACCAGCGGGTTTGCGCTGTATAGTCTGTATTTGTCGGGCTTACCCAAGGATGAAAACCACCCTTACGGCCACGGCAAAGTAGAGTATCTGTCGGTGGGGTTTGAGGGTGCCTTGATCCTGATTGCCGGCGTTTATATTTTCTATAGCGCCACGCTGGCCTTCCTGGAACCACACGCCGTTGCGCGCCCCGACTTAGGTATGGCCTTGCTCGGCATTACGGCCTTGGCCAACTTAGCCGTGGGTTTTCTGCTGATTAAGTCCGGCCGTAAGCTTAAATCGGTGGCTTTGGTAGGCGATGGGCAACACCTCTATCTTGATGCGGTAAGTACCATTGTGTCCTGTGTAGCCTTGTTGCTGGTGGCCGCTACCGGCAACGTACTGTTCGATGCGGGCGCGGCTTTGCTGCTGGGGGGCTTTATTGTGGTGAATGGCCTGCGCATGGTGCGCCGATCGGTGGGCGGCCTTATGGATGAATCGGACGTGGAAATTGTGCGGGAGGTAATCGGCGAGCTACAGCAGTTTCGCCGCCCGGCCTGGATTGATGTGCACAACTTGCGCGTGCTGCGCTATGGCGCTAACCTCCACATCGACTGCCACATGACCATGCCGTACTACTTCAGCCTCGATGAAATTCATAATGAGCTGAACGACATCGAAGCCCTCATTCGCCAGCGCTTCGATGTAGATGTGGAGATGTTTGTGCACGCCGACCCCTGCACTGCTACTGCCTGCGCCCACTGCCACATGTCGGAGTGCCCGGTGCGCCAGCATCCGTTTAGCCAGGAAATTGGCTGGACACTGACCAATGCCGTGAAGAACGAGCGGCACCAGCTGGTAGCAGAGCAAGCACAATAGAGTTACTCAATTATCAGTCGCCGCGCGTATTGCTCCGTCGCGTTGCGTACCTGCACTACATATACGCCAGCCCGTAATCCCGCCAAGCTTAAATTCAGTTCTGCTTGCTGGGGGGCAAATTTGGCCGTACGCACCACGCGCCCTAGCGCATCATGAATAGTAGCGGAAGTAGCCGACGTGGGTGCAGTTGGCAAGCGTACTGCTACCGTCTGACGTGCCGGATTTGGCCAAAGGCCCAGCGCCGCATTGCGCGCTTCGGATTTGGTACTAAGCACAAACCCCCGGTTTTCCAGCGTCACAATCTGGTCGTTGCCACTACCGTTGCTGGTAGCCACATATACGCGGCCGGCCGGCGAAACGCACAAAGCCCGCAAGCGCCCATATCTGTTTATCAAGAACTCCGATGGAGTTATCGTTGAAATGGCGTCGCCGGCAGCATTGAGCGGAAGCTGCACCAGCCTGGAAGCCTTCAACGTTGCCATCAGCAGGCTGCCGCGCCACTCCGGAATAGCTGGTGAGTCGTAATAAGTCAGCCCAGCTACGGCCAACGTAGGGGTCCAGATGAAAAGAGGCTGGCGAACATTATTGGCGGCGCAAAAAGCCGTTTCATCCGTTTGGTCGCATTTGCCGGGAACGTTGGGCCAGCCATAGTTGCGGCCCGACTCTATCAGGTTTAGTTCATCATCAGAATTCTCCCCGTGCTCCGAGCTGTAAATACGGCCCGACGGTAACCGCACCAAACCCTGCGCATTACGGTGGCCCAGCGTATACACCCGACTGCCCGACGTAGGATTGTCGGAGGGAATGCTGCCATCCAGGTTCATCCGCAAAATCTTGCCATTGAGTGAGGCCGGATTCTGCGAGTCAGAGCGAAGCTGGGCATCGCCGGTAGTCATGAGCAAGGTACGGTCGGGGAGGATGAGCAGGCGGGAACCGCTGTGAGTTGTGGTGGAGATAATATTGCCCAGCAGCACCAATGGGGCGCTAAGCGACGTGGTAGCAGCATTGTAGGTATAGCGTACTACCTTTTCTTTCAGTCCGTTATCGTTGTAATTGTATACGATATAGAGGTAAGGCGAGGTGGTAGCAAAATCTGGGTGGAGCACCATACCCAGTAGGCCGCTTTCGCCGGTGGGCGCCACATCGGGCACATTCAGCAAGGGCAGCACCTGCCCCGTGGTTGGGTTCACACGACTAATTCGGCCACCGCGCTCGGTCATCCAGATAAAATCATCCGGCCCCCAAACCAGCTCCCACGGAATGTCAAGCCCGGTAGCCAGCGGTGTGGCCGATATCGTGGTACTGCCGACCGGAAACGTGATGGTCTGGGCGGAGACAGCGGTAGTTAGCAAACTGCTGACCAGCAAAAGCGAAGCGGCGAAGGTTTTCATAGCTTGAATAAATAGCTGAAGCTGAACAGTGTACAGAGACTAACGAATGAATAACACATTCGGATTAGCTTAGTATTGCCCTACGAGGGATTAATTTTATTTCTCCCGTACTTTCCCGTCTCCTTCTTCGCCTACCCACTCTTCTTTAAGATGATGAAAAAAATACTGCCCTTGCTGGCAATTGGTGCTGTCAGCTTTGGCGCGGGTGCCATGTTGCCCCGCCCTGCCGCCGATTTGCCCCCCATCACAGTTCCTATGCTTCAGGCTGCGCAGGGCTTGTTGGGCCTGAATTTTACCGACGCTCAACTCGACTCCACGCGCCGCGACCTCGAAGACAACCGCAAAGACTATGAGCAGCTGCGTAAGGTGAAGCTGCCCAACAGTGTGGCGCCCACGCTCGTCTTCGACCCCATACCGCTGCGCCTGCGCCAAACTATGATGCCTAAAGCCAGCAACGACTTTGGAAAATTGCCCCCCACAGCCAAAATAAAGCTGCCAGCCAACCGCGACGATCTGGCTTTCTATACCGTGCGGCAACTCAGCGAGCTGGTGCGCACCAAGCAGATTTCCTCCGAGGAGCTGACCCGTTTTTTCCTGGCTCGCCTCAAAAAATACGACCCCAAGCTGCTCTGTGTCACTACCCTGACCGAGGAGTTGGCCTTACAGCAGGCCCAGCAGGCCGATAAAGAAATTAAAGCCGGCAAATACCGTGGTCCATTGCATGGTATTCCGTTCGGCGTCAAAGATTTATTCAGCACCAAAACCTACAAAACCACTTGGGGATCGGTGCCCTACAAAGACCAGATGCTGGACGAGGATGCGGCCGTAGTTACGCGTTTGCGCGAGGCGGGGGGCGTTTTGGTAGCCAAATTCACGTTGGGTGAGTTGGCCATGGGCGACGTGTGGTACGGGGGCAAAACCCGCTCGCCCTGGAACATTACGCAAGGCAGTAGTGGCTCTTCGGCCGGTTCCGCATCGGCAGTAGGAGCGGGGCTGGTGCCGTACGCTATTGGCACTGAGACGCTGGGCTCGATTGTGAGTCCCAGCACGGCCTGCGGCGTCACGGGTTTGCGGTCGTCGTATGGGCGCATAAGTCGGGCCGGGGCAATGGCCCTTAGCTGGAGCATGGACAAAGTAGGCCCCCTGGCGCGCTCAGCCGAAGATTGCGCCTTGGTATTTGCTGCCCTCGTAGGCGCCGACGCCCGCGACCCTGCCACTACTATGATACCCGCCGGCTTTAAGTACGCATTTGATACTGACATCAAAAAGATGCGTGTAGGCTATCTGAAAGCTGATTTCGACCGTGACTACCCCACCAAAGCCAACGACCAGGCTTCGCTGGAAGCTCTGCGCAAACTCGGCGTGCAACTAGTGCCGCTCGATTTACACAACCTGCCTGCTGGAGAATTGACATTCGTACTTAATGCTGAGGGCGCCGCTGCCTTCGATGAACTCACCCGTTCGGGCCGCGATGCCATGATGGTGAATCAGGGCCGTAATGCCTGGCCAAATTCCTTTCGAACATCTCGCTTTATTCCGGCCGTGGAATATATCCAGGCCCAGCGGGTTCGGCGCCAGCTAATCGAAGAGGTAGATAAGCGCTTACAAGGCTTTGATGCGTATGTGGCACCTTCTTTTGGGGGACCTAACTTAGTTATTACCAACCTCACCGGCCATCCAGCGGTGGTAGTGCCCAATGGTTTCCGCCCCAACGGCCTGCCCAGTACCATTACTTTTGGGGGGCAGCTTTTTGAGGAAGCCAAACTGCTAGCGCTAGTCAAAGCCTATCAGGATGCGACGGATTTTGATGAAAAACATCCCTCGCTTAACTTTTAGTGATGTTTCAAAGCCCGTCATGCAGAGCAACGCGAAGCATCTCGCGTGCTGATGTGAGAGTATTAACCAAACGGCCGCGAGCGAGATGCTTCGCGTTGCTCTGCATGACCCCCTAATAATTAACCTTACCAGTTAGAGAAAATGCCATCCAGCCTTCACCAACGCGCCGACGGCTACTTCATCTCCACAGATCCCGCCCGCCTGGACTTGGCCGTTATCCATAGTTTTCTGGCCAATGACTCGTACTGGGCCCGCAATATGCCCCGCGAACTATTGGATCGAGCTATTCACAACTCGCTCAACTTTGGCTTGTACGCTCCCGATGGCTGCCAGGCTGGCTTCGCCCGCGTCGTCACCGATCGCGCGACATTTACCTGGCTCTGCGACGTATTTGTGCTGCCTGAGTTTCGGGGTCATGGCTTATCCAAGTGGCTGATGGAGTGCGTGTGGGCTCATTCCGATTTGCAGGGACAGAGGCGACATCTACTAGCCACGCTGGATGCGCACACACTCTATACCCAGTTTGGATTTAGCCCCCTGGCCGAACCTGAGCGGTTTTTGGAGATACGCTTCGCGAATCCGTACGGCGTACCGACCAGCCACTAGGTACAGCAATGATCACTGACTTAATGGTTCGCGCCTGTCCTTGCCGCGGGCTTGCGTATTTTGCGGTAGGCTTTCATGTTTCATCTTTCTTAACTACCTGATGCGCGTTTCGTTCGTCGTGCGGGCGCTGGCTTTGTTGGGGCCAGTTTCTGCTGCTTTTGCTCAAACTCCCACCGCTGCGCCGGCGGCTTCGCTCGGCCCGCTTACGGTCGAGAAAATCATGCGCGACCCAGCGCAGTGGATTGGTACGGCTCCTTCAAATATTTATTGGGGAGAAGATGGCAAACGCATCTACTTCAACTGGAACCCCGACAAAAACCGGCGCGATTCGCTGTATGCAGTAGCGCCCAGCGGTGGTACGCCCCGCAAAATCAGCTTCCGCGACCAGCTAAATTTGCCCCCCAACACGGGTGTGTACGACCAGAAGTTCACCCGCAAAGTATATGAGAAGGACGGCGATATTTACTTGCTTGACTTAAAAACTAACAAGGCTCGGCGCGTGACTAGCACGGCTGAAAGGGAGTCAGATGCGGCTTTTGCGCTGCAAGGCCAGTTGGTGAGCTACACGCGGGGGGGGAATTTATTTACCTGGAACCCAACCAATGGCGAAACAGTGCAGCGCACCGATTTTCGCAAAGGCAACAACCCCGCAAAAGGCTCGCCCACCGATCAGTCGGAAAAGTATCTGAAGGCTCAGCAGCTGGCGTTATTCCAAGTGATTCAGCAGCGCGATAAGGATCAGCAGGATCGGCAGCGTGTGCAAAAAGCCCTGAATAAACTGCGTCCGAAGGCCATTTACTTGGGCCTCAAAACGGTACGTAACCTCCAGCTCAGCCCCGATGGACGCTTTGTGACGTATTCGCTGGTGCAGGAGCCAGGCAGCGAAAAAGTAGCCATTGTGCCCAATTTCGTAACGGCTTCGGGCTTTACAGAGGACTTGTCTACGCGTACCAAGGTAGGCGCGCCCCAAACCGCAATGGAGTTGGGTATTTATGACATCGGCCGTGATACCACGTTTGTGCTGGGCTACCGCGATTTGAAGGGCTTGGACGAAATGCCCGCTTATCGCAAAGAATACCAGTTGAAGGCCAAAGCCCCGACGACAGCTGATTCAACGAAAGCCACGGCTAAGAAAGCCGAAAAGCCCGCTACAGAATTGCGCCGCGTGGCTCCATTTGGCCCGTTTTGGTCCGACAACGGCGAGCGGGCCTTCCTCGTGATGCGCTCCGCCGACAACAAAGACCGCTGGATTGTGGGGCTCGACCCAAGCACCCAGAAAATCATTCTCCTTGACCGTCAGCGCGACGAGGCCTGGATCAACGGCCCTGGTATTGGCTACGGAGCAGGCAATGTGGGCTGGCTGCCAGATAACAAGCGTGTGTGGTTTCAAAGTGAGGAAAGTGGCTACTCACACCTGTATACTGTTGACGTAACGAATCAGCAGCGTAAAGCTTTGACCAGCGGTAAGTTCGAGATTCAAAAAGCCGAGCTTTCGCGGGATAAGAAGACGTGGTATCTCTCTGCCAACAAAACACATCCTGGCGAGCAGCATTTCTACCGCATGCCGGTATCTGGGGGGCAAATGACGCAGATTACAACGCTCCCCGGCGCTTATGAAGTCACTGTCTCGCCCAATGAGAAGACCTTGGCCGTGCGCTATAGCTACTCCAATAAGCCCTGGGAGTTATTTGTGATGGACAATAAGCCGGGGGCCAAAATGCGCCAGCTTACCAACTCACTCACCACGGAGTTCAAAAGCTACGCCTGGCGCGACCCGGAAGTCATCACCATCAAAGCCCGCGACGGCGCCGATGTGTACGCCCGCCTCTATCGGCCAGTTAATGCCGTAGTCGAGGGTCCAGCCGTGATTTTTGTGCATGGCGCCGGCTATTTGCAGAATGCACACAAATGGTGGAGCCAATACTCACGCGAGTACATGTTCCATAACCTGCTGGCCGACCAAGGCTACACCGTGCTTGACATTGACTACCGCGGCTCGAGCGGCTACGGCCGCGATGTGCGCACGGGCATTTACCGCTTTATGGGTGGCAAGGACCTGTCCGATCACGTGGATGGCGCGAAGCTGCTTACGGAGAAGTATGGTATCAGTCCTCAGCGGATTGGTATTTATGGTGGCTCGTATGGGGGCTTCATTACCCTTATGGCCATGTTCACGGAGCCCGAAGTATTTAAAGCCGGCGCTGCATTACGCTCCGTTACCGACTGGGCCCACTACAACCACGGCTACACCGACAACATCCTCAATGAGCCCTACAACGATTCCATCGCCTACGCCCGGTCGTCGCCCATTTACCACGCCGAAGGCCTGAAAGGCGCTCTGCTCATGTGTCACGGCATGGTTGATACCAACGTGCACTTTCAGGACATTGTGCGCCTCACCCAGCGCCTTATTGAGTTGAAGAAAGAGAACTGGGAACTCGCTGTCTACCCCGTGGAAGACCACGGCTTTGTGGAGCCTAGCTCTTGGACCGATGAGTACAAGCGCATTCTTAAGCTATTTAACACCAATCTGAAATCAACCACGCCAGGTGGTACGGGTACCAGTACTGGCGGACAATAATCTACAAGCACAAAAAAGCCCCCTAGACCAGATCTGGTCTAGGGGGCTTTTTTGTGCTTGTATGATGCAAGACTCCTACAATTGCCGCGTCAGCGAGAAACCACTGTATGAATACCCATTTGGGGTGAAGCCTTGCAATGGCAATAGCGAAAAGCCTTTGCCGCTACGGTTCACTTTGTGCAAGTGCGGCACCAATATGCCCGCCCCGGCACCTACCGCGTAGCCAATAAGGTTGTCGGAAAGGAAGTGCTTGCCGGCGCGTAAGCGCAGGTAGCCCACGGTAGCAGGTACAGCCGCAGCGGCGGCCCACACATACGGCCGGGCTTGGGAGTTGGGGTGAAAGTCGTTGAATACTTTGGCCATGAAAAAGGTAGCTGTAGCTGTAGCGGCCGTATGACCCGCAAAAAATGAATTGGTAGAATTGCGGTTGCTACGCTGATCTATGTCGAGGCTAGCATTGTAGGCCAAGGGACGGCTACGTTCTGTCAAAGCCACAGTAGAAGTAAATAAGGTACCCGTTACAGCTAGAGTTTGAATATAGAGTGCGCCCAACTGCCCGAACTTCTTGCTCATATCCCGGTCAAGCAGGAACAGCGCTACCGGAGCTGCCAGTGAGCCATAGAATGGATAGTCACTGATGCGCTTAGCGTTTTCACTATAATAACCCGCTGCAAACCGGTCAAATCGATTTACATCATCCCGGCGCAGGGCAAAGGCTTCACCGTCGCTTATGCCATCTTTTTTCTGCATTCCATTTAGCCCAATGGCCGTTCCTATTATCAAAGCACCCGTAATAGGCGCGTCAATGCCGAAGTCGGTACGGTAAGGTGAGCGTTGCTGACCGAAGCCTGGCACTGCTACTGACAGCGTTAGAAAGATAAAAAATGAACGAACAATATTATTCATGGAAAGTCAGGTAAAATGGATGATTGGCTACCCAAACGCAGGTTTAAAGTAAAAGTTGGTGCCTCACCTGTTAGTAATTGAGGCTGGGGGGCTTTTTAGGTTAATTATTTCCTTCATCATTTTCCCTTAGCTTTGCGGCCTTCCGCGCCTCTTGGCGCACGGCTAAGTTTCTTTTTTACCGACGACATTCTATCCCGACACTGATGTCCTACTTGTTCACTTCCGAGTCTGTTTCGGAAGGCCATCCCGATAAAGTTGCCGATCAAATCTCTGATGCCATTCTTGACGAGTTTCTTCGTCAGGATCCTGATTCTAAAGTTGCTTGCGAGACGCTGGTAACCACTGGCTTAGTAGTAGTAGCCGGTGAAGTGAAATCTAAGGCTTACGTAGATGTGCAGTCAGTTGCCCGCAACGTTATTCGACGCATCGGCTATACAAAGGCTGAGTATAAGTTTGAAGCAGAAAGCTGTGGTATCCTGTCGGCCTTGCACGAGCAGTCTCCCGACATCAACCAAGGGGTAGAGCGCCAAAGCCCCGAGGAGCAAGGTGCCGGCGACCAAGGAATGATGTTTGGCTACGCAACACGCGAAACCGACAACTATATGCCGCTGGCGCTGGATCTGTCGCATCGTTTGTTGCGTGAGTTAGCCGCTATCCGCAAGGACGGCAAGGAAATGACGTATCTGCGCCCCGATGCTAAGTCGCAGGTAACCATTCGCTACGCCGACGACAACACCCCCGAAGCCATTGATACTATCGTGGTCAGCACCCAGCACGATGACTTCGACGAGTCGGAAGCGGGCATGCTGAAGTGCATTTCGGAAGATATCCGCAACATTCTGATTCCCCGTGTGAAAGCTGGCCTAAGCGCCGATGTCCAAAAGCTCTTTACCGACCAGATTACCTATCACATCAACCCCACCGGCAAATTCGTTATTGGCGGTCCTCACGGCGACTCTGGCTTAACCGGCCGCAAGATCATTGTGGATACCTACGGCGGCAAAGGTGCGCACGGCGGGGGGGCTTTTTCGGGTAAAGATTCCTCCAAAGTTGACCGTTCAGCAGCGTATGCTGCTCGTCATATCGCCAAAAACCTGGTAGCCGCTGGCGTAGCTGATCAAGTGCTGGTACAGGTAGCTTACGCTATTGGAGTAGCCCAGCCAGTTGGCCTTTACGTGACTACGTACGGGACTACCAAAGCCAACGGCAGCAATGGCTTGCTTACCGATGGTGAAATTGCCGATAAGGTGAACAAACTGTTCGATATGCGTCCGTTCGCTATCGTACAGCGTTTCGGTCTGCAGAACCCCATTTTTGGCGAAACGGCAGCGTATGGCCACATGGGCCGCGAAGCTGGCACTACTAAAGTGACGCTCGCCAACGGCGAAACTCGCACATATGAGACCTTTACCTGGGAAAAACTAGATTACGTAGATAAGATCAAAGCTGAGTTTGGTCTGTAAACCAACTAGGCATTTGCTTTAAATAATAAGGGCGCCCTTCCTCGATGGAAGGGCGCCCTTATGTTGTATCCTAGTTAGCCTTAGTGGCTGGTCAATTTCTCTTTATGTCTTTTTATCTGACGACGTAGCCCTTCAGCCGCCTCGTCGGTGGCCGCTTCAAAAGTGGCCGCATCTGCTTGGCTGAACAGCGTACTGCCAGGCACTAGCACTTTGAGCTCAACGGTCTTATTATCAATACCGTCCTTATTGTTCAGCTTCATGATAACCTCGCCTTCGGTTACACGGTCGTAGAAGGTTTCGAGCTTATCGAGACGCTTCTGGATGAAATCAAGTAGGCTCTGGTCGGCGGTGAAATGCACCGAATGCATCTGTACTTTCATCGGAAATAGGGGTTTGGTAAATAGAAAGGAAAACACTCAACTAGTTACTTAAGCCTTTGGATGGGCTTTGTCAAAGACGGATTTGAGCTTGTCGATGGACAAGTGGGTATACACCTGAGTCGCTGCCAGATTCGCATGACCTAGCAACTCTTTAATAGCGTTCAGGTCGGCACCCTTACTGAGTAGGTGCGTAGCAAACGAGTGCCGCAGCACGTGCGGGTGCTGCTGCGACGAAGCGGTGGTTATCTGGCTCAAATACTGCTTCACGGTGCGATACACAAGCTTTTCGTACAGGGGCTCTAGCTTATCTGTAACGAGGAGAAAACCGCGGGCGTTGTCGGGGGAAGCAAATTCAGCCTGCTTACGCGCTATATAGCTTTCCAGCGCTATAAGAAGCGTCGGATTGAGAGGCACTACCCGTTGTTTGTTGCCTTTGCCCGTTACGCGCACCGTACGACCTGCCAAGCTGATATCGTCGTGACGAATACCTATTAGCTCCGAAAGGCGAATACCAGTACCGTAGAGCAATTCCAGAATAAGCTGATCGCGGGAGCCAACAAATGAATCAGCAAACTCAAAGCTGTTGAGTAAGCCATTCAGCGTATCCTCTGGTACAAAGTCGGGAAGCTTTTTGGCCGTTTTGGGCGAAGTAATGCGCAGCATCGGATTGCGCTGAATAGCGCCCGTGCGCAATAAGTACTTGTAGTAGGAGCGGAGGCAAGCAATTTTACGATTCACCGTGCGTGGGTCGCGCTGCTGCTGCATCAGCTCCACTATCCAGGAACGAATAAGGGTATGGTCGGCCTGAGCCGGCTCTGGCAACTCATAAGTAGCGAGCAGGTACTCAGAGAACTGCCGAAGATCAGTTTGGTAAGAAATTACGGTGTGCGGGCTGAAGCGCCGCTCAAACCGCAGATAGTCGAAAAACAAATTCATACGCAGGAGTTCAGCCACTGGGGGGGCAATTATCCAATGTAAGAATTTAAATCGGAATTTTTGGACGCGAAAAAACCGGCTAATTCGCTTAAGTAAGCAAATCAGCCGGTTGTCACGAAAAGCTTTGTAAGCTAAACGCTAGTAATTCTCAGTAGCGTACATGGTCTGCTTGTACACAGCTTTCTCTCTCTGTTTCCGCTTCGTGATAGAAGGCTTCTGGAAGAACGTACGACGACGCAATTCCTTCAGCACACCCGTGCGCTCGAATTTTTTCTTGAAACGCTTCAGAGCCCGGTCAACCGACTCGTTGTCTTTGATTTGAACGATGATCATATATGCAGTGGAGTTGAAAACTTTCTATTAAGGGGGGCAAAGATAATCACATCTTTTGAAGATTTAAAAATGCTTACGCAGATTCCTAATCAATAGCTATTTGAGCCCCCGAAAGAATAGAGCCAATAAAGCCTATTTCAGGAGCGTGCGGGCAATAACCAGCTTTTGAATTTCGGAAGTGCCCTCACCGATGGTGCAAAGCTTGGAGTCGCGGTAATATTTCTCCGCCGGATAATCCTTGGTGTAACCGTAGCCGCCAAAAATCTGCACACCTTCATTAGCAGCCCGTACACATACCTCCGACGCATAGAGCTTAGCCATAGCCGATTCCTGCGTTACATTTAAACCACGGTCTTTCATGTCAGCAGCCCGGTAGGTTAGCAATGCCGCGGCTTCGATCTCAGTAGCCATATCAGCTAACTTGAATGCAATACCCTGAAAGTTGGAAATAGGCTGGTTGAACTGATGACGCTCCTTAGAATATTGCGTAGCCGCCTCAAAAGCCCCCTGTGCAATACCCAGACTGAGGGCTGCGATAGAAATTCGCCCCCCATCAAGCACTTTCATCGATTGAATAAACCCTTCACCTACTTCGCCCAGAATATTCTCCTTTGGTACGCGGCAGTCAGTGAAAATTAGCTCAGTTGTCTCAGAAGCACGCATACCTAACTTGTCTTCCTTACGACCGTGCGTAAAGCCCTCGGTAGGCTTTTCAATTACGAACGCTGTCATACCATGCGAGTCACCTACCTCGCCAGTGCGGGCAATAACTACGGCGATGTTGCTGCTTTTACCGTGGGTGATGAAGTTCTTCGCTCCGTTAAGCACGTAAAAGTCACCATCTTCAACAGCCACTGTACGCATATTACCAGCGTCAGATCCTGTGTTGGGTTCCGTCAAGCCCCAAGCGCCAATCCACTCAGCCGAAGCTAGCTTCGGCAGCCACCTGCGCTTCTGCTCCTCTGAGCCAAATTGCAGAATGTGGCCTGTGCAAAGAGAGTTATGTGCTGCCATCGACAAACCGATGCTGCCATCAATCTTGGCTAGCTCAGCTATAGCAGTCACATATTCAACGTAGCCAAAGCCGGAGCCACCATATTCTTGCGGCACCAGCACTCCCATCAGGCCCAAATCACCTAGCTGCTTGAACACGTCGATAGGAAACTCTTGGCTTTCATCCCACTGCATCATGCGCGGTTTGATGTGGGTGGCGCCAAAGTCGCGCACCATCTGGGCAATCATTGTTTGGTTCTCGGTAGCTACTAATTCCATGGGTGGGAAGTGATTTGGGTGGGTGGTAATGGCATAACCAGCAAGTGCCAGTTTTGGGTTCGCGAAAGTAGCACTTTGCTTCAAGAGAAGTTGATTTCCACAGACAGGTATCTAGCCCCGATTTTGAAAGGGTGTGCTAATTCGGTTACTTTGAAGGTTTATCGGGAGAAATTAAGCTAGTACTTGGCTATTCCCCGGGCACTATTTCATCTGTCTCTGGCTTTTTTGGCCCGCATGCTACATCCCATATTTCGCCGCTTGCTATCCATTGGGTTGCTAAGCTTATCGTTTCTGATGTCGTTTTCCTGTACGACATCAAAGGTATACCGCCAAAATGTACTATTTCGTTTAGAGGGTACCACAGTCGACACTACTAGGCTGCGCACGACCATAAATAGGACGGAACGTAACTACATCATCCAGGCCAATGATTACCTCGATGTTCGGGTATACACTAATAAGGGCGAGCGAATATTAGATCCTAATGGTGAACTGCCATTTGGCAACCCTGGCGGGCTAAGAGGTGCCACAACTCGGCCGGGAGCTGGTACACGCACTACGGCAGTTCAACAAGGCTCTGGTGGTACCACAAGTGGTGGTTCTGAGTTCCTTGTACAAGACGATGGCATAGTAAAGCTGCCAATGGTAGAGAACGTAAAGCTAAGTGGCTACACTCTTCTAGAGGCTGATAGTGTGTTGCAAGTAGCATATAGTCAGTACTATGAGCAGCCTTTCGTCGTGACGCGGGTTACTAATAATCGTATTATCGTGCTTGGTGCTGTTGGGGGCACTGGTGGTCAGGTCATCTCGATGACAAATGATAATATGAACTTGATTGAGGTTTTAGCCATTGCCGGGGGCATTGATGGCGGGGCAATAGGAACAGGTGGTAATCGAGTAGGCCGTACGACCAACATCCGCCTCATTCGGGGAGATTTGAAGAACCCGCAGATACAAGTTATTGATCTGTCTACGTTTGAAGGAATGCGTCGCGCTAATTTACAGGTGGAACCCAACGACATAGTTTATGTTGAGCCTCTAAGACGGCCGTTTTACGAGGCATTAGCAGATGCTGGTCCAGTATTTGGGCTAGTGACTAGCCTTATAAGCGTCCTTAGTACTCTGTATATTATAACAAGAGTATATAATAATTAAGCTTGCTTTTCCTGTTGACGATAAGCTTGTTCCCTTCAACCAATAGAATGCCCTGATGGCGGCGAAAGAAGAAACTGAGCTGGAAGAGATGATCCGCAACGCGGGTGGTATGGAAGCAGAAGAAAAAGAGGATGCTGGCGATGGGTTAGACATTACCACCCTGCTTCAGGTAGCCCGCAAAAGCTTGCCTTGGATTGCCTTGCTTATTGCTTTAGGTCTGACGGGCGCATGGCTGTTTTTGCGTTATACAAAGCCTGTGTATCAGTCATCCTCTGTTTTGAAGATTGACGAGAAGACAGAAGCAGGTTTGTTGGGATTAAGTGCCGGAGGAGCAGTAGAAAAGCGCCGACCCGGAGCTAATTTATCGGGTGAAGTAGAACTCATTAAGTCAAATCTGATCTATCGTAGGCTGAAAGACTCCTTAGCGCTCGACGTTAATTACTATATTGAAGGTACTGTATTAGAATCAGAGTTGTATACTAGGTCGCCTTTTAAAGTGACATATAATATTAAAAATTCGGCTTTTTACAATCGAAAGTTCAGCGTTAATTTCAGTAGTCCTACGCGATTTCGACTTAGCTATTTAGAAGGTGAGCAAGAAGTAAGCGGTGTATATACCATCGGCCAACTAATTTATCTTGCTGGTCTGGATTTGCGATTAATTATTCATGAAAATTACTTCGACGCGAATGCACTTGACGCACAATTTTATTTTATTATTCTGGATGAAGGCACACTAAATAACTATTTGAACACAAATCTGGCTGTTGAAATTGTTAATCCAGAGGCCAACACCGTCCAGATTTCTTTCAAAGATTTCAATCCATCAAAGGCTCAGGATATAGTCAATAAGATCGACACAGTTTATTTACAGGAAAAGCTAGCTCAAAAGAAAAAGGCCTCAGATCAAAGCCTACAGTTTTTAAGCGAACAGGCCGACGCCTTCAATAATAAATTGCAGTTAGCAGAAGATAACCTGCAGTCATTTGCGCGTGAAAACCGGACGTACGATGTACGTGCTGATGCGGCAACTGTAAATAGTACAATCCTTGCCCAGGAAGAGAAACGCCAAGAATTGATACAAAGGCAAGGTTTGCTGGCAGATCTTTCCAGTTTAGTAGAACAGGATCAGCTGACTGCAAATGAGGATTCGACAGTGGCGCAAAGTATACCAGGGCTGGCAGAACTGGCCGACAGTCGCTTAACGCAAGAGATAGAGGCTTTAAATAATCAGCAGTGGGAGATTCGTCGGGTTTTGCGTTCTTATAAAGAAACGACTGAAGCTGTTAAACAGCGGCGTGTTCAGCTAGATTTTACGAGAAACACAATACGTCGGCTTCTAGAACAGAATAAAGTTCTTCTGCAAGAACAGGTTGAGAAAATGAACCGTCAGCGGGATGAACTGAATGCTAAACTTGATGCATTGCCGCAGAAGGCTACGCAACAGGCTAGGTTGCAACGCCCTTTCGAATTGTACGAGAAAACTTATGTAAATCTGATAAACAAGGACTTAGAATTTAGACTTGGCCAGGCTGGTACAACGGCCGATTTTCAGATTCTTTCGCCTGCCAGCTTACCAAGCGCGCCTATTTCACCGGTGCGCGCCATGGTTTATGCCATTGGTTTGGCGGGAGGCCTTGTGCTAGGACTCGGATTAATTGCAGTCCGCTACTTCTTGCATGATACAGTAACAAATACGCGGGAATTGGAGCGTATGACCTCAGCGGCGTTGCTCGGCGTGATTCCAACTTACGACAAGGAAAAGATGACAGTGTCGAAGCTGGTTGTGGACAAAAATCCTAAATCTGCTATTTCCGAATCGATCCGCTCTATCCGTACGAATCTGGATTTTATAGGGTCAGCGCGAAAGAAGCGCATTATATCGGTTACATCAACCGTGTCAGGTGAGGGTAAAACTTTCGTAACAGTGAATCTGGGGGGCATTATTGCTTTGTCAGAGCAGCGGGTTATCATCCTAGACCTTGATATGCGAAAGCCAAAAGTGAATCTGGCTTTCGGTACTGAGAATGTACGGGGCATCAGCACTATTCTGATTGAGAAGCACACTGTGGAGGAATGCATTCAACATACTGATATTCCAATGCTGGATTTTATCTCGGCTGGTCCCACACCACCAAATCCGTCGGAACTTATCCTAAACCCTAAGTTCGACGAATTGCTGGCTGAATTACATCAGCATTATGATGTGATTCTGATTGATACGCCGCCTGTCGGATTAGTAACCGATGGTATTCTGATTATGCGTAAGGCTGATATTCCGCTTTACATTGTGCGAGCAGGATATTCCAAAAAAGCATTCCTGAAGAATATCAATAAGCTCATGCGGACTAATAACTTTACTCGCCTCAGCACTATTCTAAATGACGCTAGTGCTGCCGGCCTAGCTGGGTATGGGTATGGCTATGGGTATGGCTATGGTCAAGGCTACTACGACGAGCCGACACCTCCCAAAGGAGTTATTAGCCGCCTGAAGCAGCGTATTTCCTGAAATCAACTTTCTCTCATCTAGAATATGGCTTCATTCCTGCGCAAGATTTTCGGCCAAGCGGCTTCTGCGTCGCTGGTTAACGAAAACTTGCTGGCGGAGCTTGGAGTTGACATGCACTCGCACCTCCTCCCGGGCCTAGATGATGGGGCCGAAACCATTGAGCAGTCATTAGGTTTGTTGGAGGCAATGCAGGCGCTAGGGTATCGGAAGCTGATTATGACTCCCCATATTATGGGTGATTTTTATAAGAATACTCCCGCTACTGTTCACGCCGCATTAGCGCGAATGCAGGAAGCTGCTACGACTGCAGGCTTCGTGGACATACAGCTAGAATGTGCCGCTGAATACTACTTGGATGAATGGCTGGGGGGGAAATTAGATAGTGTGGAAGAACTTTTAAGCTTTGGGGGCACCAAAAAATATCTGTTGTTGGAAACGTCTTATATGAACGAGCCCTTCAACATGCAGGATATAATCTTCCGGCTAAAAGCGCAGGGTTATCAGCCGGTATTGGCGCATCCTGAGCGCTACACTTATTTATATGGTCGCTTTTCTGAGTTGGAAAAGATTCACGACAACGGCGTATTATTTCAAGTTAATCTCAACTCATTAGCTGGTTATTATTCCTCTGGCGCCCAGCGTATAGCCGAAAAGCTAATTGATGCCCGCTTAGTAGATTTTGTAGGTACGGATGCGCACAATCCTAAACACACCGAAACCCTGCGTAGTAAAGTGCTGCCTTTACCCTATTTAAAAAAAGTGTTGGCTCTGCCTCTCCTAAACAACACGCTGTTGACTGATTAGCAAATCAGATGATTGCTTCCTGACTAGATAAATAACCGCCACCGTTACCTAACCCCTGATATGTATGGTTTTCGTCACTGGTGGTAGCGGATTGTTGGGCAGTTTCCTGATTCCAGCCTTGGTGGCACAGGGTTATATAGTGCGGGCGCTTTATCGAGAGCAAGTGCCAGCTATTCAGAATGCCGATAAAGTAGAGTGGATAGAAGGTGACTTGCGTGATACCACACTATTGCGCACCGCATTGGCCGGAGTTACCCACGTTTTTCACTGCGCCGGCTTGGTTTCGTATGCTCCGCAGGATGCGGCAAAACTGCAGCAGACAAATGCAGAGGGCACTGCTGCTGTGGTAGATGCCTGCCTGGAGCAAAGATCGGGTATTCGACTGTGTCATGTATCATCGGTGGCCGCACTAGGTGGGCCTGCAGCGACAAAGGAGGATAGCCGGGGGGCAAATATTGTGGTAGATGAAACGGCTAAATGGGATTTGGGCGCTGGACATAATGCGTATGCCACTTCCAAGTATTTCGGCGAGTTGGAAGTGTGGCGCGGGATTTCGGAAGGCTTATCCGCTGTTATTGTGAATCCTTCGGTAGTGCTCGGGCCCGCTGATTGGCAGCGCAGTAGCACCCGCCTTTTCCGATACGCGCACCAAGAACATGCCTTTTATACGCCAGGCTGCCTAAACTATGTAGATGTGCGCGACGTCGTGGAGGCCATGCTTCGCCTGACCTTTCAGAGTGAAATAGCAGGGGAGCGTTTTATTTTGAGTGGCGGCACAGTGCCTTTGCGCGATTTCCTGATTCTGGCGGCAGAGTGCTTCGGCAAAAAGCCCCCCACAGTGGCAGTACCTACCTGGGCGGCCGAAACGATCTGGCGTCTAGAGCATTTGCGCTCCGTGCTGACGGGTGCACGGCCACTCATCACTAAAGATACAGCCCGTGCGGGCAGGCGCTCAGTGGTTTACAGCGCAGCCAAAGTAGAGGCGGCCACAGGCTTACAATTCCGTCCGCTGACCGAAACAGTGCAGTGGTGTTGCGCGGGCCTGACATCAGCGAACCAGCCTTCGCCCGGTGTGGTTATTGCATCATAAGCCAGCAGCGTTATCTTCAGTGATTCCGCCGCCCGACGCCGGCAAAGTCTGCCGTTTTGGCGACCTTTGAGTCTTGCATACGAATGAGAATGAACGAAAACTTTGAGGAAAGGCAGCAAGTGCTGGATACAGTGCGTCGGTTTGAACGCATGGTAGCCCAGAACGAATCTGTCTTTTTTGATCTGGCCGATTTTGAGAATATCATCGACCATTATACGACTAATACGCAGTACGATAAGGCATTACATGCCTGTGAGGCTGCTATAGCCCAGTATCCTTTTTCTACCGAACTGCTCATCGACCGCTCGCAGGTACTAGCCATGAAGGGCGAATACTCCGCTGCGGCCCAGCAGATTGAAGACGTAGCCCAACTTGATCCGACCAACCCCGACGTGGCCGTTACCCGCGGCATTATCGCCACGCAGAAAGGCGAGTTTGCTGAGGCGGTAGCTTTTTTTCATGATGCCGCTGAGCACTCACCGGAGCGTGAGGATATATACTTTAACCTCGGTTTGGCTTACCAGAGCTGGCAGAAGTTTAAGAGTGCGGCCAAGTATTATAAGATGAGCCTGCGCCTGAACTCCGACAATGACATAGCGGTGCAGGAACTGCTCTATTGTTTGGAGGTGAGCGAGCGCTTGGAGAAAAATCTAGAGTTTTTCCGTCGCTTTACCGATGAAGATCCTTATTCTGCTCCGGCGTGGTATAATCTGGGTCAGGCTTATTATCGCTTGGGGCAATACGATCAGGCAGTTGCGGCTTTCGAGTACGCCATTCTGGTTGATGCTACCTATTATGAGGCGCACGCTTTTCTGGCCAGCACCTATGTAAGCCAGGAAAAGTATCGGGAAGCTATAGATGAGTTCAACCTGAGCTACTCAGCTGGTGAGCCTACGGCCGAGGCGCTGTGTAACATTGGCGAGTGCTACGAGAAAATGGCTGAATGGGACCAGGCGCGGCGCAATTATCAGCGGGCCATTGACCTCGATCCGGAAATGGATGAAGCCTGGTTTGGGATGGGCGTAGTGCTTAATGCCCAGGAGCGCTGGTTTGAGGCCGCCCATTTTTTCCGCAAGGCCACTACCCTCTACGACGAAAGCGTGGAGTATTGGCTGGCCTTGGCCGCCGCTGAATATCAGGTTGGCAACGTGGTGAGTGCCGTGGAGTGCTACGACCGCGCTACGCAGGTAGGCCCCGACAACAAAGATGCGTGGCTGAACTGGAGCATTATCCTCTACGAGCAGGGCAACTATGATGGCGCCATTGATCTGATGCGTAACGCTGTGGAGATACAACCTGCTGAAGCTGAGCTACAATACCGCCTGTGCGCTTACCTGCTGGCGGCTGGCCGCTATCGGGAAGCTTACGAGAATCTGGAAAATGCGCTAGTTTTGGATTTCGACAAGCACCGTTTGCTTTTCGAATACTTCCCGGAACTGGAATCGCAACGGGCCTTGGCTCGACTGATTGATCAGTACCGGAAATAGATAACTCAAATTTTAACCTTTGAAACCAACTGTCATCCTGAACTCTACCTCGTTCAGGATGACAGTTGGTTTTATGGCTTACCTCTATCTGAACCAAAGCGCATGAATTATCACCTCGATCAACTCCCCGAGCGTACCGCCAAACCCCGCGAACAAGGCTACACCATGGTCATGGACAAAGGCTTGAGTATCCGCGAAGTAGAAGACTTCCTGGAAGTAGGCGGCGAGTATACCGACATCGTAAAGCTGGGCTGGGCTACCTCGTATGTAGTGCCTAATCTCAAGCGCAAGCTGGAAGTGTATAAAGAGGCCGGTGTGCCAGTGTACTTTGGCGGAACCCTGTTCGAGGCCTTTATCATTCGTAATCAGTTTGATGACTACCGTCGGTTGTTGTCGGAGTTTGGAATGGAGTACGCCGAGGTTTCGGACGGCTCCCTAGAATTGCCCCACGAGAAAAAATGCGAGTATATCCGCACGCTGGCCAAAGACCTGAATGTGTTGTCGGAGGTTGGTTCGAAGGATGCGGAGAAAATTATTCCTCCCTACAAGTGGATTGCCCAGATGCAGACGGAGCTGGACGCTGGCTCTATCAAGGTAATTGGGGAAGCGCGTGAGGCTGGTAATGTAGGCCTGTTTCGGAGCACCGGCGAGGTACGCTCGGGTCTGGTAGAGGAAATTCTGACCAAAATTCCTTTTGAGAAAATTCTGTGGGAAGCTCCTCAGAAGGCTCAGCAAGTGTGGTTTATTAAGCTACTCGGTAGCAACGTGAACCTGGGAAATATCGCGCCTAATGAAGTAGTGAGCCTGGAAACCATTCGGCTGGGCTTGCGCGGTGATACGTTTACCCACTTCCTTGATATGGACGGCGTAGATCCTATGTTCAAGCCGGAAGTAAAGACCGGCCGCCCCGGTACTTCCATGCCGCGCGGGTAGAACACTTAAGATATACGGTTGCTCAAAAAAGCCCCCTAGACTGCCATGTGCAGCGGCTGGGGGCTTTTTGGGCTATAGCCTATCAGGTAAGGCCCAAAAGTTAGTAGGGGAGGTGTTAACTCAGCAGGCACGCGTGCGTAAGCTGTTGTTGCACATAAGCAACCACTGCTCACTTGGTTATCATGAAAAATTACCTGCTTTATTTACCGTTGGCGGCCTTATTCGCCTGCAATCAATCGTCGCCTAAAACGGAAGAAATGGCTGCCGCTACCGCCTCTGCATCTACTGATTCGGGGGCCGCGCCTGCGCTGCCCGAACCATATGCTACGCCGTCGGCAAAGAACTTCAGTAAGGTAATTGGCTGGCCTGAAGGCAAAATGCCAACGGTGCCGGTCGGTTTTACGGTGACGGAATTTGCGGCCGACTTGCAGAATCCGCGCTGGATTTATGTGGCCCCGAACGGCGATATTTTTATTGCTGAATCTAATTCCATTGAAAAAACCTCCACGGCGAAGGGCGAAAAGGCGAAAGGCCTGAAGCAGTCGGGGTCGATGAAGGAATCCAGCGCCAACCGCATCACGCTCCTGCGTGACGCCAACAAAGACGGCAAGCCGGAGGTGCGCGAAACCTTCCTGACGGGCCTGAATCAGCCTTTCGGCATGCTGGTCATAGGCGACAATTTCTACGTGGGCAATACCGACGCCGTGCTGCGGTTTCCTTACAAAGCCGGTCAGACTAAAATCACTGCCGGGGGGCAAAAAATCCTGGATTTACCCGTTGGCGGCTACAACAACCACTGGACCCGCAACCTGTTGGCCAACGCCGATGGCTCCAAGATTTACGTGTCGGTAGGGTCGGGTAGTAATGTGATGGAGAAGGGCGAGAAAAACGATGAAGGTCGAGCCCTGATTCTGGAGATTAATCCCGATGGTTCCGGCAAGCGCGTGTATGCCAGCGGCCTGCGCAACCCCGTAGGGATGGATTGGCTGCCCGGCACCCAGGTACTCTGGACCGCCGTGAATGAGCGCGATGAGCTGGGCGACGAGCTCGTGCCCGATTACATGACTAGCGTGAAAGAAGGCGGCTTTTATGGCTGGCCTTATTCGTACTTCGGCCAAAACGAAGACCCTCGCCGCAAAGGTGAACGGCCCGACTTAGTGGCCAAAGCAATAGTGCCTGATGTAGCCTTGGGCCCACATACGGCGTCGTTGGGTCTGGCTTTTTATGATGCCAGTGGTTTCCCTGCCAAATACCGGAATGGCGCTTTCGTGGGCCAGCACGGCTCCTGGAATAGCTCGAAGTTTACGGGATACAAGGTAGTATTTGTGCCGTTTCAAAATGGCAAGCCTGCTGGCCGGCCCGAAGACTTTATGACGGGTTTTGTGGCCAATGAAAGCACCAAGGAAGTATACGGCCGGCCGGTAGGAGTAACTGTGCTGCCCGATGGCTCTATGCTGGTAGCGGATGACGCGGGGGGCAAAATATGGCGCGTAACATCAACTCAAGGCGTAAAGTCTTAGTTACGGGTGCTTTCCTAGCGAGCAGGTTCACTCACTGAGCCTGTTCAAAAGTGTTTTTACGTAACAGAATCTTATGTCCCCATCCGTTCCGACCGCTAAAATGCCCCCCAGCAGCCCATTACAACGCTTGCGGGAGCTGGCGCAGCGGGCGGGGCTCGATGGGTTCCTGCTGGGCTTGATCGGAGTGATTGGCTTGGCTTACCTGTGGCCGGAATTTGGGGCCGAAGAGAGGCCGCTGCCGCTGGGGCGCATTGCGCACTATGGCGTATCAGTCATTTTCTTCTTCTACGGCTTACGCTTGAGTCGCGAAAAGCTGAAGGCTGGCCTGAGCAACTGGCGCTTGCACCTGGTAGTGCAGGGCACAACCTTTCTGCTGTTTCCGCTGCTCTTATTACTGGTGAAGCCACTTTTTGATTCCGAAAAAAGCCAGTTGCTGTGGCTGGGGGGCTTTTATTTGGCCGCCTTGCCCTCTACGGTTTCCTCTTCCGTCGTGATGGTTTCAATTGCCAAGGGCAATCTGCCGGCGGCCATTTTCAATGCCAGTATTTCCAGTTTGCTGGGCGTATTTATTACGCCCGTTTGGATGGCTCTCTTTATAACGTCTGGCACTTCCGGCGGCCTGGGCTCCACTATCCTGGATCTGGCGTTGCAGGTGCTATTGCCCGTGGCGGTGGGCATTCTGTTGCATTCGCGCTTGCATCAGTTTGCGCAACGCTTCGCCGGGCCCTTGCGCATGCTCGACCAAGCTATTATTCTGCTGATTGTTTATACCTCGTTTTGCGAGTCGTTTGCGCAGGGCATATTCCGGGGCTACTCCGCCGGCGACCTTTTTGGGCTGGGTGCGGCTATGTTGTTACTGTTCTTTTTAGTATACGGGTGCGTCCTGCTGCTGAGCCGGTTAGTAGGTTTTAACCGCGAAGACACCATTACAGCGCTGTTTTGTGGCTCCAAAAAGTCTTTGGTTCAGGGTACCGTAATGTCGAAGGTGCTGTTTCCCGATGCGCGCACGGCCGGCCTGATTCTTTTGCCCCTGATGATTTATCACGCCCTTCAAATTCTTGTAGCCAGCATTGTAGCCCAAGCCCTGAGCCGGCGCGCCGATAGCAAGGCAACCGTTGCCCCAGCTATACCCTAAAGCCAGCTGAAAAAGCCCCCCAGCCGGAAACTTTGCCGGCTGCCTGCTTTCTTTGCAGTAAAATAACTTCGTCTTCTATTCCTGGTTCATGGAAATCCTCAAGGACATCATTGATTTCATTCTTCATCTCGATAAGCATCTCGGGGCCATTATCCAGGACTACGGAACGTGGACGTACGCCATTCTTTTCCTGATTATTTTCGTGGAAACGGGCGTAGTAGTGCTGCCCTTTTTGCCCGGCGACTCCCTATTGTTCGCGGCTGGTTCGCTGGCTGCCCTGCCCGGCTCACCCCTGAATGTGTGGGTGATGATGGGCCTACTTATCGTAGCGGCAGTGCTCGGCGACACGCTCAACTACCATATTGGCGACTATCTGGGGCCGCGGGTATTTCGCGAGAATTCCCGTTTCCTGAAGCGTGAGCACCTCATTCGTACCCAGGAGTTTTATGAGAAGCACGGAGCCAAAACCATTATATTGGCTCGCTTCATCCCGATCATTCGCACGTTTGCGCCCTTTGTAGCGGGCGTGGGCACCATGAGTTACAGCAAGTTCCTGTCGTACAATGTAGTGGGGGGCGTTTTGTGGGTCGTTTCGCTGACGGGCGCGGGCTACTTCTTTGGCACCATCCCGATTGTGCAGAAAAACTTTTCGCTGGTTGTGTTGGCCATCATCGGCCTATCTATCCTTCCCGTGATATTCGAGTTTGTAAAGTCGCGCCAGAACAGCCGTCGGCCAGTAGCTTAATGTCAGGTATTTATTTTTCAAATAAACCGCCCCAATGGTAATCCGTTGGGGCGGTTTTCTATTATTGCATGCGGTAAGCGTCAGTGGTCAGTTTTGCTAGTGTGAAGTTATTGTATGAAGGAATTTGGCCTCATTGGCAAGTCGCTTGTCCACTCGTTCTCGCAAACTTATTTTACCCAGAAGTTCGAGAATCTGGGCCTCGACGATCATCGCTACGAACTCTTTGAGTTGCCCACTATCTCGGCATTACCCGATCTGTTGGCTGAGCACCCCAACTTGCGGGGGCTCAACGTAACCATTCCTTACAAAGAGCAGATATGGCCTTATCTGACCGAAATATCATCGGCGGCGGCCCGTATTGGCGCCATCAATGTCATCGACTGCACAACCGACGGCCGCTACATCGGTCATAACACCGATTATATCGGCTTTCGAGAGTCATTGCGGGCTTTTTACCCTCTACGTGGCCCCGAGGCACGGGCGCTTGTGCTTGGTACGGGTGGCTCATCCAAGGCGGTAGAGGCAGCACTGCGGGAACTGGAGATTCCGTATTGGCTCGTGTCGCGCAACCCGCTCGGGACGGGCCTCACCTACAATGACCTTACGCCTGATGTACTCGCTGGGCATTCGCTAATTATTAATGCAACGCCGCTGGGTACTTTTCCGCAGGTAGATGCGTGCGCTCCCATCCCGTACGAGGCTCTCACGCCCGCCCATTATCTCTACGATCTGATTTATAATCCGAGCGAAACATTGTTCCTGCAAAAAGGTCGCGAAGCCGGTGCTCAAACCAAGAATGGCTTCGAAATGCTTTGCCTCCAGGCGGAGGCTGCCTGGGAAATTTGGAGTCAGTAAAGAGCAAATGCTGCAGGAATGCCCTAAAACACAACAAGCCACCCCAAATGGGTGGCTTGCTGGTTGTTGCAATATGTGCGTTCAGGGTATAAGTCGCAAGTAACGCTTATTTTCTGGAAAGCTTGCTAGCAATTTCGGCGGTGTAGTTGCCTTGATAACGAGCGCCTTCCAATTCGTTCTCGCTGGGCTGACGCTCGCCCTGGCCACCGGCCACGGTGCTGGCACCATAGGGTGTGCCGCCTGTTACTACATCATGGCCCATCTGACCCTGCCAAGCGTAGGGCAAGCCCACGATGACCATACCATGGTGAAGCAATGCTGTGTGCAGTGCGCGTAGCGTTGTTTCCTGGCCGCCGTGCTGGGTGGCGGTGCTCACGAATGCGCCACCTGCTTTGCCCACGAGCGCGCCACGGGCCCATAAGCCACCAGTTGAGTCGAGGTATGCCTGAATCTGGCCGCACGCGTTGCCGTAGCGGGTGGGCGTACCAATAATGATGGCATCGTACTGCTCCAATTCCTCGGGGGTAGCGACGGGCACGTGGTTGAAAGCTTGCTGCGCCTGCGTGGCTCCAATCTTGTCGAGAATTTCTTTCGACAGCGTCTCGGGTACGCGCTTTACTACTACATCATTGCCTTCTACTTGGCGGGCGCCTTCGGCTACGGCCTCGGCCAATTTCCACACGTGGCCATACGTGGAATAGAACAGAACAATAGTTTTCATGAGGAAAGAGTAAAAGTGAAAAATGAGTTGGTATGAATGTAGGCAGCTTGCCAAAAGCAATTGGTCAGTTTACGAAAGGCGAATCGGAGAGGTGATTGACAAATATATGTATGTACATTAAATGTACTGACATTGTTTCAGAAAATTATTTTTTAACCGCCAATAAAGCCCCCCAGAGCTATAAAGTGCATTTAAAAAATATTCGGGCACAAGCATGCAACCATGAGGGCAGGTAGTAGCCTCTACACACTGAAGCCCGCTAGTATATTGCGGATTACTCTACCGATACGTTATTACGAACCGCAGCGTATGCAGCCACTTTATCCTGGCCCAATCAACTATATGTTAAGCCACAACGGCCCAGTCGGCCACCCCAATCGATGAGCGCCTTATCGTTTGCGATGGGTGGCAGAGGGCTGCACAATCTGCTTGCGGGGGGCAATTCGTCGGCTTCGGTGGCTGCTTCGCCTCCGCCGGCTCCGGTCCGCTCGCTGGTGCCACCTTCTCAGCTCACCGAAGCCGAAATCATAGATGGTTGCCTAGCCGGAAGCCGCCTGATGCAGAAGCACTTGTACGACCGGTTTGCTGCCCGCATGATGGCCGTATGTCTGCGCTACGCTCAAACCACCTTTGAGGCGGAGGATGTATTACAGGAAGGCTTCGTAACGGTATTTACCAACCTCAGCAAGTTTCGCCGCGAATGCCCCCTGGAGTTCTGGATTCGGCGCATCATGATTAATGCGGCCCTGCGTCAGCACCGGCGCAATAGCGGCTTGGTAGCAATGAGCGAGGGCGAATACCCCGAGGATCTGGCAGGGGAGGAGTTTACGCTCTCCAACTACGCTTTTGAAGAGCTCCTGACCCTTGTGCAGGAACTGGCACCGCGCTACCGCATGGTGTTTAACCTGTTTGCCATCGAAGGCTACGGGCACAAGGAAATTGGCGAGTTGCTGGGCATTTCTGAAGGCACCAGCAAATCGCAGTACTCCCGGGCTCGGGTCATCTTGAAAACTAAATTAGAGCGCCTCGACGCGCATCGCAGCAATGGCATCTTCCGCAAATAATCATACACCCAACGAGTCCCGGCCCACCGGCGACCTGGAGCACTTGTTCCGACAGAAACTTGGCGAGGCAGAAGTAGCTCCTCGTCAGCACGTCTGGGAGCAGCTCGACCACGAACTGTTGGTTCGGCAAAACGATTCGTACCGGCGGCGCTTGCTGCTGCACCGCTGGATAGCGGCGGCCTGCGCTCTGCTGGTGCTGGGCTGCGGCAGCTGGCTGTTGCTCCATAATGCCACACATTTGCCCCCCAGCACGGAAATAGCTGCTACCACTCGTCCCGCTGAGGAAACTACTGCTGAGGCAACTGCTGATACTCAGCTGAGCGCACCGCGTAGCAGCGCCACCACTAGTCAGTTGCGCAATGGCGCTACCACGTCCACTGATGTGGCAGCCGTTACCGAGCAACCAAGCTCAGCCGCCACAGCCTCAGCAGCCTTGGCGGCCACGTCGCAATCAGCAACGGACGATGTAGCCAGCACCCTATTGCGGGCCGCTAAATCGGCTGTGGGAATTACGCAGTCTGAGTCAAGTAACAGTGTGGCTGCAAACAGTATTAGCTTAGGCTCCAGCGCTGCTGTTAGTTCACTGACTGCTGCTGAGCGCCAAGCTGGAAATGGAGCTTATAGTTCTGCCTTTGTCCCATCGGTACTAGGTATAGGCAACTCGCAAAACGAGCTGGGGGCAAATTGGCTAACCGCACGACCAGTACCGGCGGCCGCTGAAAGAAACACGGTAGCTGCCGCATTTCGCCGCCCCGAAACCTTGCAGCCAGAGACACTTCCTGCGTCCGCTAACATGTTAGCCCAAGCGGCAATAAATGCCCCCCAGGAAACCGCCGAAGAGGAAAAACCTGAACGTAAGCGTAGCAAATGGCGCCTGAGCGGGGCTTATGCGGCCAGCTCTTACAATCCGAATATTGATTTTAGCTCCAGCGCGACAGCTAATGCAGCGCTTGATTTTGGCGCGGTTCCCTCCAACAACTCAGCGCTTCCTGCCTACAGCGCCCGGTCGGCTTATCAGTATGGTGCCAGCGAGTACCGCGATAATTTGGAAGCTGGTCCTGCTCAGCGCATTGCAATAGCTGCGGCGTATGCGTTGAACAATAAATGGACGCTACTGACTGGTGTAGAAACTTCCCAGCAGCGGGCTTCCTCCAAAACATCCTTAACTCTTAATGATACGAGGACAGCCTTCGCTGGGCAGGCAGCATCTGACTCGAGCAGAAACCAGTTTTATGCCGGCCAGCGCGGCACGGAGTTTAGATATAGCACGGTGGGCGTACCGGTAGCCATGCGCTACGGCTCGGCCAAAACGGGCTGGTCGCTCTACGCTAAAGTAGGCGCCGCCGTGAACCTGCTTATTAAAAGCAGCACAGAAGTAGATGGCACCGCCGCTGCCGCCCGCGACTACACCCTTTCTTCTTCCGAGTCACCTTACCGCAAAGTGCTGGCGTCGGTGCGTGGGGGTGGGGGCGTGCGCTATGCGCCGGCTGCCGCGGCTTGGAGCTTATCATTGGGTCCTGTTGCGGAGGCTGGTCTGAATACGCTTAATCAGGACCCTGGCGGCTCCTTCTTCCAACGCTCCCGGCCGTATTCTGTTGGTCTGGAGGCCAGTGTGGAGTTTGGGGGGCAAAAATCACCCGCCGTGGTCCGCTAAATCTGCCGTAAATTGAAATCTAAACTCTTTAGCAATGAAACGATTACTCACGCTTTTCCTTCTAACAAGTCTCCTCAGTGCTTTCCAGTGTGGCGACGAAAATACGTCCATCTGTCCCAGCTTTGTCGATGCCAAAATAGCGGAGTTACAAGCCAAGCCCAAGCAGAATCCCGCGGCCGAAATAACAGAGTATATATGGTTGGGCGAGAAGGTTTACTTAGTGTCCAGCGACTGCTGCGACCAGTTTAACTATCTCTATAATGAGTGCGGCGATGTTATTTGTGCACCCAGCGGCGGCATTACGGGGAAGGGCGATGGGCAATGCCCTGACTTTTCTACGCAGGCCACCGATGCCCGCGTGGTATGGCGCGACCCTCGTTAAGTTTCGTTTAGGGGCAAGCAAGAGTGCTGTGCCTGCTTACAGCCAGAATTTGCTCCCCAGTGCCAGCAAAAAGCCCTACTGAATTAGTTGGGCTTTTTTTGTTTCCCGGAAACCTACCTTGGCGCTCCGGAGTTATCATAGGCTATCATTTCTGGCTACTTTCCCTGCATGGAATATCAACTTACTTCCGAGTTCAAGCCTACCGGCGACCAGCCCAAAGCCATCGCCCAACTCGTGGCGGGCGTAGAAAGCGGAGAGCCGGCGCAGGTGCTGCTCGGAGCCACTGGTACTGGCAAAACGTTTACTGTGGCCAACGTTGTGGCCCAAACCGGCAAGCCCACGCTGGTACTGTGCCACAACAAAACCCTGGCGGCCCAGCTCTACGGCGAGTTTAAGGCGTTTTTCCCCAATAATGCCGTCGAGTACTACATCAGCTATTACGACTACTACCAGCCTGAGGCCTACATAGCCAGCACCGACGTATTCATTGAGAAAGACCTCGCTATTAATGAGGAAATCGAGAAGCTGCGGCTGCACTGTACTTCTACGCTGCTGAGCGGGCGGCGCGACGTGATTGTGGTAGCTTCTGTGTCGTGCATTTACGGTATCGGCAACCCGGAAGAGTTCAGCAAAAACGTCATTTACATGGCGCCCGGCCTGCGTTACACGCGCAATAATCTTTTGTATCAGTTTGTGCAGATTCTCTATTCCCGGACGGAAGTGGAGTTTACACGCGGCACGTTCCGGGTGAAGGGCGACACGGTAGATATCTTCCCCGCCTACGCCGACTTTGCCTACCGCCTGTTCTTTTTCGGCGACGAAATCGAAGCTATTCACCGCATCGACCCAGACAGCGGCAAGAAACTCGCCGACGAGCAAAGCGTGACGCTGTACCCGGCCAACCTTTTCGTGACCGGCAAAGACACCTTGCACCAAGCCATCAAAGAGATTCAGTTTGATATGATGGCTCAGCAGAGCTATTTCGTGAAGGAGGGCCGCGACCAAGAGGCTAAGCGGATTACCGAGCGCACCGAGTTTGATCTGGAGATGATTCGGGAGTTGGGCTACTGCTCCGGTATCGAGAACTACTCGCGCTACTTTGACGGTCGTACGCCCGGTTCACGTCCCTTCTGCCTACTCGACTATTTCCCCCAGGATTATCTGATGGTTATCGACGAAAGCCACGCCACCATTCCCCAGATTCGGGCGATGTGGGGCGGCGACCGGAGCCGCAAAACGGCATTGGTGGAGTATGGCTTCCGTTTGCCTTCGGCCATGGACAACCGGCCTTTGACTTTCAACGAGTTCGAGAGCATGTACCGCCAAGCCATTTTCGTATCGGCCACGCCTTCCGATTATGAGCTGGAAACCAGCGGCGGGGTTATCATCGAGCAAATTATTCGCCCCACCGGCCTGCTCGACCCCGAAATCGACATTCGTCCCAGCGCCAACCAGATTGACGACCTACTGGACGAAGTAGATAACCGCGTGAAGATGGGTGACCGGATCCTCGTGACGACGCTCACCAAGCGTATGGCTGAGGAATTGCAGAAGTACATGGAGCGCCTGGGCATCAAGTCGAGCTACGTGCACTCCGATGTGAAAACTCTTGACCGCGTAGAGATTTTGCGCCAACTGCGCCTAGGCGTTATCGACGTGCTGATTGGGGTAAACCTATTGCGCGAAGGCTTGGACTTGCCTGAAGTAAGCTTGGTGGCCATTCTGGATGCCGATAAAGAAGGCTTCCTGCGCGACCAGCGCAGCCTGATTCAGACCATGGGCCGCGCCGCCCGAAATGATAAAGGCAAGGTTATCATGTACGCCGACCGCATTACCGGCTCCATGCAGCGCGCCATCGACGAGACGAATCGGCGCCGTGCGGTGCAGTTGGCCTACAACGAGGAGCACGGCATCACGCCGCGGACAGTACGCAAATCGCACGATGAAATCATGGGCCAAACGTCGCTGTCGGATATGCGCCGCATTGAGCCGGCTGCTTACGCTGGCCCCGGTACGGATACGCTGACGCTGGCGGCCGAGCCGGTCATTGCCCTTATGAAGCGCGACGAGCTGGAGAAAGTCATTAAGAAGACGGAGAAGCAGATGGAAGGCGCCGCCAAGGATTTAGACTTCCTACAAGCTGCTAAGTACCGCGATGAATTGGCCCAACTTCGTCAAATGCTAAAGACAAAGCGAGATTAGACTGAGGCTATATAGCGTTTCCAACCACATTTATTTTTTCCAAAAAGCCCCCCAGAGATGTATCCGGGGGGCTTTTTTTAGCTTAATGTAATCTCAACCATAGATTCAGGCCGGAAAATTGATGTTTTTCGGGCAAGTGAACAGCTTATCTGATCGCTGAGAGGTTTAAAAGGAGTCGTTTCTATGGTAACTACTACGGGGTTGCGGGTTTATTTTGAAAATTCAGTTGGTCGGGTCTTAGAACACCCTGATGGCTTTGCTTATGTAATTTATAATCCGGGAGTGCGCAAGCTTGCTCATATGCAAGCTTTCCTGACGCATACGAGCCAATTGCTCCAGCGTCGGGGATGGTACAAGCTGCTAGGGGATCAGCGTCTGATGGCGCCGTTTACCGAAGAGGAACGCCTCTGGATTGTCGATTACTGGATTTCGCGCACTGCCGCAGGAAGCCAGATATATGGCGCTGTATTAATTCCCCGCGATGTATTCGCTCGACTGTCGGTAAGCCAGATGATAGGAGAGGCTCGGGAAGCCGCTATGACTTACCGGCTTTTTGAAGATGAAAACTCGGCGGCAGCATGGCTACGCCAAATACCCGAAAAGATAGTATAGTATTTATGCAATGCGTTGTAATCCAATTACAATGCATAAAAAACTAATGTAAAAAAGCCCCCCAGCACATGTGTTGGCGGGCTTTTTTGTTTGCGTTGGTCTTGGTTTGGTTCAAACCGCAAGTGTCAGAATTTATATGCTGTAAAACAGAAGTGGTGAGTAGTAGTAGTATGACTTTTTAAATCAAAATCTTGATTGTAGTTATACTAATCAAATTAAAATTGTATTAATTAAGTTTAATAATGTATATAATATTGGCAAATGAAATAATTTATTCAAAATACTATATAAATAATCTTACTTTCAGAACACCATACATTAACTATCCAAAGCCATAACAAATGAGGAAACTCTTACCATTCTTAGCGAAGCCGGTGCTACTGGCTATTATGCTAACAGGAGGTTACACTTCTTTCAGTCAGGGGAAGGGAAACGCGGGCAAAAAGGCTGTTCCGCAAGCAGTTCTTGAACACCTGAAAAAGAACAAGCAGAAGCTTCAGCTTTCTGACGAGGACATTGCCGACATTACATTGAGCAGCGAAACCTTCTCGAAGAAAAGCGGGGTCAAGCACATTTATCTGAAGCAGCAATACAAGGGCATTGAGATTCACAATGCTATTACCAACATCAGTATGACCTCCAATAATGAGGTAGTGAATGTAGGTGATCAGTTTGTGAAGGATGCCGGCAAAAAGGTAAAGGAAAGCGGCTCCAGCATGACGGCTGAGGCCGCCGTAGCCGCCGCTGCCAAGCACCTGAATACGTCGATAAAGGAGCCTCTCTCCGTTCAATCGAGAGAGGATGGCGCTGACCAGGAGGTAGTATTCTCGACGGGGGGCATTTCGCTTGAGTCGATTCCGACTAAGCTGGTGTATCAGCCCATGGAGGATGGTAGCCTTCGGCTGGCCTGGGAAGTAACTATAGATGAGCTGGATGGTCTGAACTGGTGGGTTATCCGCGTAGATGCCGCTACCGGCGAATTCCTGGAAAAGGATAACCTGATAGTGCATTGCGAATTCGACAACGACGGCCCCAACGGCGTACATATCAGTGACAGCTATGTTCAAAAGCAAGCTGTAGCATCTAAGCCGTTCAGCTTCGCTACGACGCTGGCAGAGGCTCCCGCGGCTAACTTCTACAATGTTTATCCGCTCACAACGGAGAGCCCAAGCCACGGCCCACGGGTATTCGTGAGCACCGAAGCTGCCGATAAAACGGCTTCACCAAAAGGCTGGCATTATACGCCGGTGGGCAACATGACCACTACCCGGGGCAACAACGTGTATGCCTACGAGGATCCTAATGGCTTGAATCCGTTACCTACTATTGCCAACAACTTTACTGTTAATAACTACAGCCCTGACGGTGGTCCGAGCCTGAAATTCGACTTTCCGATTGACTTCACCAAGCAGCCCGCAACCTATATTGACGCGGCCACTACCAACCTGTTCTACTGGAACAACCTGATTCACGATGTGTGGTATCAGTATGGTTTTGATGAAGTTAGCGGCAACTTTCAGTTCGATAACTTCGGCAAAGGTGGCTTAGGCAACGACTTCGTGCGCGCTGAAGCGCAGGACGCCCGCATTACATCATCACAAGGTCCGCAGCGTAACAACGCCAACTTTGGTACGCCGGTAGATGGCTCGCTGCCTCGCATGCAGATGTACCTGTGGAACGGTATTCCCGACAAGGAGCTATTCCGTGTAAATACGCCATCATCCATCGCTGGTGCTTATCAGGCTGTGGAAGCCGCGTTCAGCAAACCTTTAACGACCACGCGCATTACAGGTAAGTTAGTGTTGGCCGTAGCTCCCGTTATTCCTCCGGCTGGTACGCCTGAAGAAGGCTGTGGGGCTTTTGCGAATGCGGCCGCAATCAGTGGCAACATTGCAGTAGTGTATCGTGGAAGCTGCGGCTTCGCTGATAAAGTGCAGAATGCACAGAAAGCCGGCGCTATTGCCGTAGTCGTAATCAACAATGCTGTTGGTGCTCCCATTGTAATGGGTGGTGCTCCCACGGTAGCGCAGCCAGCTATTGTTATTCCAGCTGTCATGATTGGGCAGGCTGACGGAGTAGGTATTCGTAGTGCTCTGAATGCTGGCACCGAAGTAACCGTTACGCTGAAGAATGATGGCTCGAGTCCTGAAATCGATGGTGACTTCGATAACGGCATCATCGCTCACGAATACGGCCACGGTATCTCCAACCGTTTGACTGGTGGTCCATCGGTTGTCAACTGCCTTCAGAATGCGGAGCAGATGGGCGAAGGCTGGAGCGACTGGTTCGGTCTGATGATGACTATCAAGCCCGGCGACACGCGTGTCAAAGTAAGAGGTATTGGCACATACGCTTTGGGCCAGCCAACTACAGGCCGCGGCATTCGTCCGGCGCCTTACACCACTGACTTTAGCGTAAACAACTTCACCTACGCGGCTACCAACAACACGGCGGCAATCACCCAGCCTCACGGCATCGGTTTCGTGTGGTCTACCATGCTGTGGGACATGACCTGGGATCTGATTGCCAAGTATGGCTACAACGAAGATCTGTACAACGGTACGGGCGGCAACAATATGGCTATGCAGTTGGTAATCGACGGCTTGAAGCTGCAGAAATGCAACCCAGGCTTCGTTGATGGTCGTGACGCTATTCTGTTGGCTGACCGCATCAACTACGGTGGTGCCAACCAGGAGCTTATCTGGAGAGCCTTCGCTAAGCGTGGCCTGGGTTTCAGCGCCAAGCAAGGCCTGAGCACCAGCCGCACCGATCAGGTACAGGCATTCGATTTGCCAGCAACATATCTGTGCACCACACCGCTTACAGTTGCGGCAATACCTACTTCGGATGTATTCACCGGTGGCGATTCAAAAGTGATTTACTTGGGCTACGGTCCCCAGACTGTAATGCTACAAGCTAGCGGCGACGCAACGAATAAGTATACCTGGACTCCAGCTGAGGGCTTAAGCGATGCAACAATTGCTAACCCAATATTCACTCCTACTGCTGCCGGTACCTACACCTTCACCGTGAAGGCCGTCAACTCGGATCAGTGCACCAAGTACGCTTCGATTACGATTACAGTAATTGACGTGCGTTGCGGCAATAAGAACGATAAGGTGCAGGTTTGCCAGAAACAAGGCAAGGAGATCTGCGTCAGTGCTGATGCGGTAGAAGCTCAACTTCGTATTGGCGGCTCGCTGGGTGCTTGCTCACCAAAAGCGAAGGCTGCTGTTGCCAGCGCTAAAACTAGCGATGCCCTTGCTGCTAATGACGAGTTGACTGCTGCGCCAAACCCAACCAACGCTAATACCACGCTGGCCTTTACGTTGGCCGAAAGTGGTGCTTACCGCCTGGAGGTAATGAACATGCAGGGTGCAGTAGTATCAGTGGTAGCCCAGGGAAAGGGCGAAGCTGGTCAGCGCATCTCGCACGAGTTCAGCAAAGGTCGCTTGGCTATGGGTGTTTACATGGTTCGCTTGACTTCCGGTAAGCAGAATAAGTTTACCCGGGTAGTTCTACAGGACTAACACGGTAAGCAACCAGAAGCGTAAAAACGCAGGCTGTGGACATTCACAGCCGGCGTTTTGAAACTGATAAACAAAAAAGCCCCCCAGACGTGTATCTGGGGGGCTTTTTTGTTTAATTAAACTAAGCTGCACGCTCCAATAGCTACTTACCTTTGGCGTGTCTTCATTCCGGTAGGTTTTTCGTAGCCTGCTTTCCAGCGCCTGGCCGCTGTTCTTACCACCTCTGCATGAACAAACGGTACGTCGTGTGGCTCTGCGCCTTATTCGTTCTATTCGATTTGGGGTACTCCTACATTCAGAATTATCAGATACCGCTGGAGGGCGATTTGGCCCCCATTGTGCTGCCTAGCTTCTGGTATAGCCAAGTGCTGCAAGACCCATTTGGCTGGGCCGTAATTGCCAAAAATGAGGTGTATGCAGGGCCTAACCGGTATTTTGCTCATGCGGCTCTGGTTGGCTACTTCAAATCGGTTCCGCTGTGGCTTCAGCGCTTCACTGATCCCATCAGCAGCGTATATCTGGCTTGCGCGCTGTTCAAAACGGCTGTGCAAGGGCTGTTGCTCTACCTACTGGCTGTGTATAGCATCGGCGCACAGCACCTCACCGACCGGCGCCTGTGGCTGCCCGCGGCGCTGCTGGTGCCGCTGTTTCAAACGGCTGGCTACAATGGGCAAATGGGCGTAATCGACCACTCGATAACGTACACTTTTTTCTATGCTTTCCCTTTAGCCTTGCTGCTCTTGCTGCTGCTGCCTTTCTATCGGGCCGCCTTCAGCCAGCAGCCCCTGCGCTTATCGTGGGTTGCACTCCCTCTTATCGCCGCCCTCATGGTGGTGCTGGCTTTCAACGGGCCTATTGTGACGGGCGCGGTGCTGGTGCTGTTTGTGTGTATCGGGCTGTACTGGCTAAAGCAACACTGGCCGAAAACCCGGGTGCCATCGTACCTGAGCTGGTGGGGGCGGCAGGCGAAACGGGTGCCGCTCATTGCGGTACTGCTATTAGGCATATTCGGGCTTCTGTGCCTGTATTCGTTATATATTGGCCGCAATAATTCCGAAAACCTAACCGCCACCCTGCCCGTGTGGGAGCGGTATAAACTGGTGCCGCAGGGCGTATTTCGCCAGCTCACGGGCAAGCTCGGCTTTCCACTGCTCGTGCTGATAGGCTTAGTCAATGCCCAGCTTATCCGTCGCTTTTTGCCCCCCAGTGCAGCCAGCCGGCGGTGGCTGCGCATTTTGCAGCTGCTGGGCCTATTTACGCTGATTTATATTCTGCTGCTGCCGCTCGGGGGCTATCGCAACTACCGGCCCCTCATCCTGCGCCGCGATTCTATTCTGCCCATTATTCTGGGTCTGATGTATTTCTACAGCGCTTCTACCTATTACTTGCTACAGCATTTGTCGGGACGGCCCCGCCGCTGGTATATAGCGGGAGTGGTGCTGTTTGCGGCCATTTTCATGAATGCCGATAAGCTCCGGATGACCAACAACAACCAGTGTGAGCGAGCAGCCTTGCAGCAGCTGGCCCAGTCGCCGGAGCCAATCGTTCATATCGACAGCGACTGTACTGTGATGGCCTGGGAAAAGATAACCGATCCGCTGCAATCGGATGACAACGCCCAACTGCTGGAGTTTTGGGGCGTGACCAAAGGAAAGAAGCTTTATTACCAGTGAGCCGCATGTCATCAGAAAAGCACCAAAGTTCAGTATAAGCAGCGCATTAATGCTTCAGCTTTTCAAGGAATTATTCCCGTATGCTGCTTTCACTTATGACCGCGGTTTGGTATATTGAATATATGTAAGAGCTTGATAAACGCGGTTTTAAGCTGAGCCGTAGCGGGCCCGATTCCGGAGCGCCAATACTGATTGATAACGCAAATTGCCGTGTTCATGTAGCTGAAAGCGACGTTGACAGAAAATGCCAGCACAGGGGCTGTCATAGTGGTATCTTTAATAAGAATCATATTTAATGTATAAATATTGATAATACTATTTACCGCTCCTGATCATGTTTCCTTACCTACGCTTAACGCATGTTGTTGCTTTGCTACTGCTGTGTAAAAGCATTGCTGTAGAGGCCCATACGGTCAGTTCTGCTGCTGAGCTACCGGCAGGAGGAGGCCAAACAACAACGGAGGTCGCCGTTCAGCTCCGGCAGCTCTACGCCACCAAAGCATCATCTGCGGAAGCCAGTACCCAGGAACAGGTGCAGCTGTTTTATACGCTCGTCGATTTCGTGCCTGTATGGACCACCGATGCTGGCCCGACTGAGAACGCGCAGGCAGCTCTTACCCTGTTATCACAAGCTCAGCGGTACGGGCTCAAGGCCTCCGACTATGAGACTGCTTCCCTTCAGCTTCTGCTCGATTCGTTACAGACAACCCCAACCCAACTCCAGCAGCGCCTGAAGGTCGAAACACGCCTTACGGCGGCGCTTCTCCGGTTTTCCCAGCATTTGAGCCACGGCCGGATACAGGACAGCACAATCCGGCCTTCGCGGGTGACGGAGAGTGAAGTTATCAACGTCGCCATTCACCTTAGTCAGGCGCTCCAAAGCAATAATTTTGGGCAACATATGCTGCTGGCGCAGCCCAACAGCCGGAGCTATGTGCGACTGCTGTGGACATGGCAGCGCCTGTTGGAATCGGATACAGTGGCGGCCCGTAAAATGGCCCTTTCCGTAGCTCTTAACTTGGAGCGGCTACGTTGGGAACCGCGCGCCGATTCTATCTATCTGGTTGTCAATATTCCTGCCTACAGCTTGCAGGTAGTGCGCGGCCCGCAGGTGGTGCGTAGCCACCGGGTGGTGGTGGGCAAAGCGGCCACTCCCACGCCGGAGCTGTACAGCGCGGTCAATTTCTTTCAGACGGCACCCGAATGGCGTATGCCACATAGCATTGCCACCAAAGAGGTTCTACCACGGTTGAAGCGTGATCCGCGCTACCTCAGCTCCCGCAACCTGAGGTTGTATGATCGGGCCGGGGAACGGGTGAATGCTTCGCGGGTAAACTGGAAAACGATGACGCCCGCTGAGTTTCCGTATCAGATTAGGCAGGCGCCTTCTTCACGCAATGCTCTGGGAAATGTGGTATTTCGCTTTCCAAACCCCTATGAAGTATTCCTGCACGATACCCCTGATCGGAAGTTGTTTGACGCTAATACCCGTGCGCTGAGCCACGGCTGCATTCGGGTGCAGCATGCGTGGGCGCTGGCCCGCTTTCTGGTGGAGCGCGACGCCGGCAAGGCAAGTAGCAGGGTGGAGAAAATGAATGACAGCCTTAACGAGGGCGAAACCAAGTACTTCGGTCTCTATGCCTCCGTGCCTCTGACAATACGCTATCAAACCTGCGAGGCTGATGGCAGCCAACTCCGTCAGCTGCCCGACATTTACGGCCTCGACAAGGTATTAGCAGAAGCCTGGGAGAACGTATCCAGTCATAAGTCAGATGTAGCCGTTAGCCGCTAAAAGCCTTACCTCACTTTAGATGATATTATTCAAAAAAGCCCCCCAAACTATAGTTGGGGGGCTTTTTTGCTGGGTTTATAGTTTATGTTGTCAATAGAACGGCTAGTCTTAGTCAAGACGGACAACTGATTTACAAGAAAAGTAGAGCGATTATGAGTTGCCCTCCCTGCCAGTGACTTTTAGTGCCGCTAATGCGTCCGAAACCTGCGTGTCCAGTACCTGAATCACGCGCGTGGCTTCTTCTTCAATGGAACGCTGATAGTCGAGGGCGGCGGGTGTCGTAGGCGATTCTTCCCACTGCGCTAGCTCACCCAGGGTGCCCAGGCGCCCTAAGGACTCATCTAAGTGATGATAAAGCTGCAGCCACGTAGCGCTGGAATTTCCTGGTTGCTGCTTCAAGGCCAGCCGCAAGTCCAGCATTTTCATTACCACCGCTGCCAAGGCTTGCAGACGCGTTTGCTCAGCGAAAGAAAGCGCCCGCGGCTGACGATCAATCACGCACAGGGCGCCAATTGCCTGACCATCAGCGGTAAGCAATGGGTGGCCGGCATAAAAACGCAGCTGCAACGCCTCTGCTACTCCCGGATCGGTCAGGTGGCAAGGTTCGCGCAGCAAGTCTTCATACATGGTCGTTTCACCCTGCAGGATAGCCACCGAACATACACTCTCATTGCGGGCAACCCGCTCAGCGCCGGCCAAGCCGAAATTAGCCTTGAACCACACGCTACCTTCATCCACCAAGGAAACCAATGCAATGGGAGTATTAAACAGCTTCGCCGTGAGGCGCACCACTTCATCAAATACGGCATCCGGTGTTGTGCCCAAAACCAAGTAAGGAGCCAGCGCCATCAGTCGCTGTTGGTCATCGGCTGGAATAAGCGAATCAGGTTTAGGCATAGTACACAAATATACCCCTGACAAGCCGGGTCTGGCGACAAAAGTTTCCCTTAAGGAATTAGTTTAAGCTGTACTGCAACACCGAGCGCTGGTATAATGGGGCTGCTGTCACAGATCAGCGGTCATTATGCCCAGTTGTGTTCTTATCATTGTAAAGACGTTCTGCTTCGCCGCTCTACTATCAGGTTGAGGTCTGCGGCTGCTCACCTGCAAATCGTTAGTACGAGAAAGTAGCCTCTTCTTATAACTCATTGGAAAGCAAGCATAAAAAAGGCCCCCCAGAGCACTGGGGGGCCTTTTTTTAAGTTTGAGCAAGAACGCTGCTACGCGGGCATTTTCCAGCCGCGTTGGGTGCGGGGACTCCCGAAACTCTCGTAGCTTTAAGCTCTCTTCCCACCCGTCCGCTTTCCCGCGCAGAAGTTATGCCCACGACCCCAACCTCTGCTGATTCTCATTCCTCCGCGCCTTTCGATTCGCTGGCTCCCCCAGACGACCTGCTCCGCGACCTGCTAGCTGTATCGCTCACGGGTGTCATCTTCTATACTCCCCTCTTCAATGCGGCGGGGGAGGTTACTGATTTCACGTTCACCTACCTCAATCCGGCGGCCCAGCGTATGCTGCGGATGCCCGAACGGCCCACGGTGACCCACAAGCAGCAGTGGCCCCAGAGTGAAGCCCACGGCACCTTCGCCTTCCACATTGACGCCTTTCTCTCGGGTGAGCCGCGCGAATACAATATCAACTACCAGGCCGACGGCCACGACAACTATTACCGCCTCGCGGCGCAGCGCTCCGGGCAAGGACTACTGGTGAGCTTCACCGACACGGCCGACCAGCCCCGCACGCCCGTCGAAAGCGCCCTACGGGAGAGCCAGGCCCGCGAGCAAGAGGCCCGCGTCCAGGCCGAACATCAGCGCAACGAGTTTTGGGACTTTATGGCCCAGGCTCCCATGGCGGTGGCGGTCTACCGGGGGCCACAGCACCGCGTAGAGATGGCCAATGCCGCAACGCTGGCCATCTGGGACCGCCCGCTCGCCGACGTGCTGCACCGCCCCGTGTTCGAGATCTTGCCTGAGGCGGCAGACCCCACCGTGGTGGCCATCTTTGACCGGGTGTTCAGCACCGGCACGCCTTATACTGCCCACGAGTTGCCCACGCCCATCAACCGCCACGGGCAAGTGGAGGTGGTGTACTGGAACTTCGTGTTTGAGCCCGAACGCCAGCCCGATGGTCGCATCATCGGCATTCTGTCCATCGGAACCGACGTGACCGAGCAGGTACGAGCCCGCTTGCAGGTCGAGCAGCTCAACCGGGAGCTGGAAGCTCGCGTGCAGGAACGCACTCTGCAGGTACGCGAGCAAGGCCAGCGCCTGGAACGCCTGTTTATGCAGGCTCCAGCGGCCATCTGCATCCTGGGCGGACCGGAGCTGGTCTTCGAACTAGTTAACCCCATCTATCAGCAATTATTTCCCGAGCGCGAGCTGCTGGGCAAGCCCTTGCGGGAAGCCCTGCCGGAACTGGTCGATCATGCCACGTACATCACCATGCGGCAGGTGTTCGAAACAGGCGAAACCAGCTGGCAGCAGGCTCTGCATACCCCCCTGGCGCGCATCGATGATGGGGTGCTGGAGGACCGTTACTTCAACTACGTTTTGCAGCCGCGCTACAACGAGCAGGGCCATATTGACGGCGTACTGGTTTTTGGCTTCGACGTGACGGAGCAGGTACAGGCCCGCCGGAGTAGCGAGGAAAGCCGCGAGGAGCTCAAACGCTTTAAATTTATGGCTGACCAGGCCCGGGACCCTTTCATCCTTATGCGTGCAGATGGCACCTTTGCCTATCTCAACCAGCGGGCTCTGGAAGCGTGGGGTTACACGGCCGAGGAAATGAGGAACCTGCGCGTGCCTGACATCGACCCGATTTATCAGGAAGAAGCCTTCAGCCAGCTATTTGCCCGGGTGCAGCAACAGGAACATATCCCGCTATTTGAAACCCAGCACCGGCGCAAAGACGGCCACGTCTACCCCGTGGAAATCAGCGCGGTCGGCTTACAACTGGAAAACCAACCCCACCTGTTGGTGGTCGCCCGCGACGTCACGGAGCAGAAGCACATCCTGTCGGCGTTGCAGGAAAGTGAGGCCCGCTTCCGTATCATGGCCGACGCCGCTCCGAACATGGTTTGGGCCGTGCACCCAGATTCATCCATCCGCTACGTCAACCGCGCCTTCCTCGACTTTGTCGGCTTGGAAAACGAACAGCAATACATCCGTACAGGTTGGAGGCCATACCTGCACCCTGACGAACTGGAGTTGACCCAGCACACGTTGTCGGAAGCCATAGGGCAGGGGCGAGCATACATTTTGGAACACCGCATGCGGCACCACGACGGACAGTACCGCTGGCTGCTGGCGCAGGGCGCCCCGAGTTTCCTGGCAAATGGGGAGCTCTTCGGCTACGTGGGGTCAGCCATCGACATCACTGACCTTAAGCAGGCCAACGAGCAACTCCGACGCACGAACGTAGACTTAGATAACTTCATTTATGCAGCCTCTCACGATTTAAAAGCGCCCATTTCCAACATCGAGGGCTTGCTACAGCTGCTGCGCGCCGACCTGCCGCCCGAGGTGGCCCAGGGGGCAGATGTCGAGCCGACGCTAGCGCTTATGGGCGAGTCGGTCGAGCGTTTCAAGCGTACTATCGAGCACCTGACCGAGGTCAGCAAGCTGCAAAAAGAACACGCGCCCGCCACCACTGCGGTTGACTTAGCGGTGATCGTGGAAGATGTGCGCCAAGACTTAGCTCCCCTTATCCAAGCAAGTGGGGCCCGCTTGCGTGTGGAGGTAACCGATTTTCCGCCGGTGCTCTTCCCCGAGAAAAACCTGCGTTCGGTCGTTTACAATCTCCTGAGCAACGCCCTCAAATACCGCTCTCCGGATTGTACGCCCCACATCGACGTGCGGGCCCACGTCCGAACGGGCTTCACGGTGCTGGAGGTGCACGACAACGGTTTGGGCATTGCAGCCACCCACCTGCCCAAACTCTTTACGATGTTTCAGCGCTTTCACGACCACGTCGAAGGCTCGGGCATTGGCCTGTACATGGTCAAGAAGATGGTGGAGAATGCCGACGGCCGCGTCGAAGTGCACAGCCAGGCCGGAGCGGGCACAACCTTTTTCGTTCATTTGCCCCACGCGGCCATGCCCCTCGGCACATGACCCATCTTCAACGCGATAGAAACCAGGTGTTTACTATCAGGCTAAAAGGTTAGGTGTGCTTCAATAGCCACCAAATAAAAAGCCCCCCAGCAGTGCTACTGGGGGGCTTTTTTATGAATGAGCGAGAAACGAGGTTCGAACTCGCGACCCTCAGCTTGGGAAGCTATGGGTAGTGTATATTTAGCATCAACGCTTATCTGCTAATACTGCTGTAAATGCTTCATAAGCAGCGTTTTTAATGTTATGGTGTATTGTTGTTATCATGTTTTCTATTAGGTTTGTGTAAACCGCCGTGTAAACCAACGGTAGTTTACACAGCATGGCTACCACCGACCACAAAGAAGGCAAGGCAACCGTAAGGGCCGTATACTACACCAGTAAAGTACTGGCTGATGGCTCCCACCCGTTTCTAATCTGCATTACCAAAGACCGGAAGCGTAAGTATCTGGCGACAGGGGAGAAGCTACACCCCAAATACTGGAATGCAGAGAAAGGGGGCGACTTCCGCAAGTCCATTCGTAAGAGCTATCCTGACACTTATCGGGAGCAGCTAATTACTAATCTGGGTGAGTGGGAGAAAAAGTACGAGACTGCCGCTGGAATGATTGCGCGCAATGATGAGCAGCACACCGCCGCCGACGTAGCCCGTAAGGCAGCCGAAGCTCGTAAGGCTTCACGTCGGGTAAAGCTATTAGCCTACATAGAGGAATTAGCGGCAGGTATGGCAGCCGGTGGACAAATAGGCAATGCGACGGTGTATCGTGACCTAGGTAACCAGCTAGCAAAGTTCATCGCGGCGGAGGATAACACCCCAGAGCCACCATTAGGTAAAGGCAGAGAAAAGGAACGGGCCGAGTGGATACGGCAGCATGATATTCCATTCGACCGCGTAAGCGTAGGTTTCTGCCATGAGTGGGAAGCGACCCTACGTGCCACCGGAGCCGAGGAAATCACGCTTTCCTTACGGTTCCGCACGTTGCGGGCCGTGCTGAATAAGGCTATAGCAAATGGCTTAGCCAAAGCCGAACAGTACCCCTTCGCTCGCAACGTGGCTGAACGCCACAAGTTTCAGGTGGGCAAGTTCGATGTGTCCACGAGCAAGCGAGCTATTACCCGCGACGAGGTACGCAAGATTGAAGCGTATCAACCAACCACTGACCGGCTACGACTGGCGAAGGATGCGTTTATCTTCTCCTTCTATGCTGGCGGCATTAACTGGGTAGATTTAGCTCAACTACAGTGGCGCAACCTAGCTAATGATACCAGTGGCAACCTACGGCTCGCGTATGTACGCGACAAGACAGGGGGGAAATTTGCTTTGAAACTACAGCCCCCAGCCGCTGCCATTATCAACTACCACCGGCCCCATACTTATGCAGGTCCTGAGAGCTTTATCTTCCCCGTTCTCAATGCGGCTACCCACCGCACTAAACAGCAGATCAAAAACCGGCTGCACAAAGTGCTAGGGCAAGTAAATAAGGACTTAAAGCTACTGGCTGCGGAGATTGGTATAGATATACCCCTTACAACCTATGTCGCCCGTCATTCCTTTGCTACAAGCTTAAAGCGGGCCGGAGTGGCTACAGCAATTATCAGCGAGAGCATGGGGCACGCCTCTGAGGCAGTTACTGCCGTGTACTTGGATAGCTTCGCGTCAGACGTGTTAGATTCAGCTTTTGAAAACCTGTTATAGACTCATTTTATGCGATTTATATTAAAAAGTTCTAGCCCTATATTCAACTCACTTTTCCAATCACAGGAGAATCCAGTATCGCGATGGCTCTTTGAGCCAGTAACGCAAGTGTCACATTATAATTTAAATGCCACTGTCAACCCAGTATTCAGTAGCTTCTTACGAAAGGTGGAAATAGCTACCGGAGATATTGAGGAATCTAATGGGGATATAGACTTGGAGTTTGAAGTTATTAGAGATAGAGAATGTCCGCGTCTACTGGCTGCAACTCCCACCCTATTATTCTTAGATGTTGAAAGGTTACTTTCTTCACCGACTCAGACATTCTACGAATTTATCTACCAAACCAATAAGGATGAGGCGCCTCGCAAGACCCCAGGTAGCTTCTCACTCAATTACGAACTAGCTGAATTAGTTGGGCTACTGAAAAAGGACGGGCCGTGTACCTATGAATTGCCTTTTGATTGTCCCCAGCCACCAACATACCGAGAGGCACCTTATACGTTTAGCCAAGCTTATGACTTAGAACTTGAGTTGGAAAGTGCCAAACGCGCATTTATTTCAACAGTTGAAGGCGACTTACTACAACTTCGCTTTCCAACGCACAAATCATTAGAAAGGCAAGCAAGCTTGCTTAAACTTCTACTTAAGAACTTCAATGATGATGAGATACAAATTAAATATTCTCCAACCCCACACTATCTTAAAATATTCAATCAATGGACTGAAGAGCAGCGCAATGAATGGTCAAAATCAGCTCGTATCAGTCAAATCGAACGTTGGGCTGGTGGCAACCCTGATAGCTTAGCCTTTTGGCTAAAGACCGAAAGCAACCGATCTAGTTATATGCAACCCTTTCGGCATAGAGATCTTGAGCGCAATTATTCTCGGTTCAAAATAGAGCTTGAGATGATGCACGAGTACAGAGAGCACGATCGCACATCTGGGGATGCGGAGATAGAAGGGGATAGTTATGCTTTTGTAAGGGTCATAGCAAGGCGGGTGATACAGGAGACGCAGCAATGGGTGTGGAATTGTTACGCACAGTTAACAAGCGAGAAAAAGGCTACTAAGTATCTATTCAATAAGGAGGATAGGCACTTAGTCAAGCTACAACAGGAAGATGCTACAAAGCAGGCTTTGACATTTGAGGAGAGCTGGAATCTTCATCAGATTCCTTTATCACCAGTGAGCTCTATTCAACAAGATAGTGTCGTATCCTCGTTGTCTGATGCTGCACTCACACTCGAGAGAAGAAAAACACCAGGAAGACAAGCTACCTCAATTGCAAAACTTATAGATATTGAGATTGAAGAGGTACAGAGAATATTTACAAGCATACTAGCAGAGGATGCTAGTTCAGGAGAGCGCACAGCAGCGTTAATAGCATTGCGAGTTCAAGAATTTTTATCAGTCGCAAGTGCTACTAGAGCTGCTGAGTGGCTTGAGTTAGCGGGACTGGGAAAATGTACGATGCGTCGTACCCTATCAGACCAATGGGAAAACAAGGAGAAGGATGATTTTAAAAATAGAGCTGAAAGTAGAGTTTTCGAAGCAGTATCTAAAGAACTGAGCAAATACAGAGGAAGGCTAACTATTAATAATCAATAAGTTATATCATGTGATTTGCCTGAATTGCCAATTGGCAATTCTTGGCAATAAGTCCTAACAATCTTTGACCGTCGCCAACCACTAGTAAGCAATAGTGCTTACTGTAAAACGGTGACGCACAATGAACAACCCCTTTATTACAATAGAAGATTGGTTGAAGCGCATAGAAGCCAACCAGCAACGAATACTACAACGGCTGGACCAGCCCCAGCACCAAGGCCCAGAGTTGGGGAATATCGAGTTGGCCTGTGAGATCTTACGCCTGAGCAAGCCGCGTGTATACGCACTTGTCAGCAGCCGCTCCATACCAGTTATGAAAAGAGGCGGACGGCTAACGTTCAGCCGTTCGGAGTTAATAGAGTACTTGAAAGGCGGGAGCCGCGTTGTTGCCGCTGGGAAGGAGGTGCGCAATGGCCGGTAATAGCCACTCTCAAGTTCCCTCTCCGAAACAACGGCCGGCCCTGCTGAAAATCCTGCTGGCTGCGCAGGAACGCATTAAACAGCGGGCTACGGAGGAAAACATTGAGGAGCCCCCTTTCTTGCTACAATACGCGCAAGCTATCCTGTTCGCACGAACTGTCAGTATCATACAGGGGCAAAATGGCTCCCATAAAAGCCGGATAGTGGCTCTCATGGCTGCTGTGATTTTGGCCGGGCCAGACGCCGTATGCGAAACCCTAGGCTTCACGCGCGCCCCGGGCCGCTACGGCATTGTCTACATTGACACCGAGCGCAACCTAAGTAGTGAATACCCCGCCGCCATCCAACGGCTCAAACTGTGGGCCGGCTACCGGCGCGAGCAAATCCCCGCGAATCTGTGGCATACGTCGCTCATTGGTATCACTAATAGAGCAGAACGCTTTGAAGCCCTGACCGCCTACTTAGAGCACGTCCGGACGGAAGCTCAGGGAATGCACCTCGTGGTAATTATCGACATTATCACGGATTGCATTGAGGATTTCAACGACTCACGGGACAGCTTGCAATTCGTGGATATGCTGAACGAGAGCATTAACACCTACGATGTCACCTTTATCTGCGTCATTCACGAAAACCCCGGCACCGCCAAAGCAAGGGGCCACCTAGGCACTGAGATTATCAACAAAGGCGGCACGGCCTTACAGATTGGCTATATCAAAGCAGCGGGCAATACGGCCACTGACGTACTGGAATTGCGCTACGTGAAGCGCCGCCACGGTAAGCCCGGTCTGACGTTTCATGCCCGCTACGATGAGACCACCCAGCAGTTTACCTCCGCTACCCTGGCGCAGGTAACCGAAGCCCGCGCCGCCCGCCAGAAGGTTGCTACCCCCGACCAACTGCCTGCCGCCCTACTGGTTGCTCTTGCTCAGCCAGCCCCCCAACAGCAGGTAGTGGCCGCACTCTGCGAAACGTTAAAGGCTGGCGAGCGCACGATACGCGGCCGACTAAAGGCAACCGTAGGCACCACGTTCCCTAATAGAGAAGGTCAGCTAGTGCGCTTGGAAACCGCGAAGCTGGGCACAAAAACCCTGTACCAGTTGGTCCCGGCTGGATAGTGGCAAGCTGGCAATCCCTTGTAGGCCCTCTACCTGCTGCCACAATGTGCCTGCTTCTTTGTACTTATAGGCAACTGGCAAATACCCTATTAGTCATTGCCACGTTGCCACATTGCCCGAACGGCGCGGCAGTCAGCAAACCTTGACGCTAGGCGCTGAGCCTTCAACCTTCCCTCTGGTCAGGTTGGCCCTTCTCTTTTTTTCCTTTTGCCTTCCTACTCTCAGCTTTTAAAAGTGAGTCGTAGGCCAAGCGGACTGAAAGGAGCATTGGCCGGTCGTTGCTGATGTGTTGTGCTTTCGCTCCGTGTAAATAAAAGCATAGCTCACCCCAGCCGCAGCGGAGCGAAGGCGGCAAGCGGAGCGCGGCAGTACGTCCACGCCTCTCCCCTCTGATAGCCCTAATTGGGCACCCTGAACAGTCGAAACCATCCCTCCGGGCACCCCAAAAATGGGCACCCCGGCTCCCTCATGCCCTTCCCCAATGAATGCCATGACTATTTACCACGCGGAGACGCTGTTCTTCCGCATTAAAGGTTGGCCGCGCTATTACGTGAGCCGATGCGGCCAGGTGCTTTCCACAGTGGGCAAGCCTTGCCTTATGAAACCTAATATTCAAACCAAAGGCTACCGGCAAGTAGAGCTGTACCTAGACAAAGGCAAGCCAAGCCGCTTGCTAGTTCATCGGTTGGTAGCTGAACGCTTTTTGTCGCTTATAGCTGGCAAAGATCAGGTCAACCACAAGGACGGCAACCAACTCAACAACCACGTCAGCAACTTGGAGTGGGTGACCAACCGGGAAAATTACCGCCACGCCCGAGAACTGCGGTTCGCCCGAACTAGGCAGCAACGGTTCCCTTTCTGGAAGTAGGGGTACCTCGCCCTGCTCATAAACTTCTGTCAAGGTCTGAAAAACTACTAGCACAAACCGAGCTTTCACTCCCTTGCCGGGCTGTCTAGCTAGTAGCTGATTTTACCGGTGTAAGCCTCATCCTTTCCTCTCAAAATGCTGCACTACGCAGCCATATCCTCATTTTTATGGCATACGATAAGAGCCACTATTCCGATCCCCACCCCATGCTGTATAGCATTGTTGCGCCAGCCGCTTTGCGTAAGCTCCAGCGCACATACAAATTACCCCCAGCGGCTTTATTGCTTCTGCTGGCAGTGGATCTCGTTCGCAAGGAAACGGTCTATAACGCAAGCGCCGTGTATTTAGAAACTGGCTGGCTCAGTAAGTCACTTTTACGGGCGTATATCCGGCGGTTGGAAGCCGCTGGATACTTACAACGGCTTCCCCCACGACGACGGGCCGCGCGGCAACTTCTGCTGACCATCGATGGATTGGCCGTTGTCAACCAGTTAAAAAGGGACATGCGAGAGTCTTGTCGCAAGTTGGTGCCAGCTGGTCATTGGCCAAGACGTTCCTGAGGGCTATGCTTGCGACAAATGACCAAGTACCCTTCTCTCACCACATCGCTCAAAAAGGAAAACTAATTCTACTTACCCCGGTGAGTGCTAAGTCGAAGGGTGCCCTTATGCCCTTTTTTATTTGGAGACCTGATTTGCTTTCCAACGTGCAACCAAATCTGCCTTTGCTATGAAAAGAAATACCAAACGCCGAATCACACTCCGTGCTTGCATACAATGAATAGGCGAGGCGGAGGTGCTAGGCTGAATCCTGGCCATGTCCGCAGCAGCTTTGCTTGCTTGTCTGGCTCTACGGTTGGTAATTCTTTCTGTGCTATAAACTTGCTGGGATTATTTTTGCGGGAACATGAATGCCACCGCACTTCATGTTGTGTACCCTAATTCCCCTTCCTCTGCTACACTTAGCACCGTATGACATTACCGAATATACCCGAAGCGCATCCATCCAAGCAATCGCCTACCTACTATCCCGCATTAACTGGTATTCGAGCCATCGCTGCCTACATGGTCTTTATTGTTCATGTGAATCCTTTTAATGATTTAGGATTTCTAACGACACTATCTGGTTATTTTAACACGGGGGTGACTATATTCTTTGTCTTAAGCGGCTTTCTGATTACTGCCCGCTATTTCAAACGGGTTGAGATATCCCGTAACTGGGTACAGCGTTATATACGAAACAGGATCGCTCGCATTTATCCGCTATATTTTCTATTGACCATTGTCACATTTGCTGTCTATGAGATAGACCCCTCTTACGATGCCATGCACGTATGGACAAAATATAATGCATCAGATAAGTTGCTCGTGCCCTTTCTTAATTTGACGTTTCTCAAGGGGTTTTCCAATCAACTGATGTTTACTGGCATAAGCCCTGCATGGTCGCTGACCGTGGAAGAATGTTTTTACTTCGTTGCCCCATTTATATTTCTGATACTAGCTAGACGCAAGAACCTGATTATTCTGGTCGCCCTTGTTCTTGTCAGTATCGGTATAGCTTTAGTTTATGGAATAGGCCCAAAAAACTCCTATGGGTTTTTCGGCTCTCTGCCATTTATGTTCAACTTTACATTTTTTGGTCGATGCTTTGAGTTCCTATGTGGGATGGGCTTGGCGCTATTCATGCACCAGCGTAAAATACGCCAATCCAACTCCTTTCCTAAAATAACGGTCTTAGGAAGTGGGTGGATACTGCTGTGCTTAGTGTCCCTTGCTGCAATTGGCTCACCTTCAACGCTACTAGATGGCCCCAGCCACCCGCTATCCATTGCCGTAAACAACATAGTGCTTCCCCTGGGCATCGTGTTGCTCTTCTTTGGCTTAATTCACGAAAAATCCTACCTGCGAAAGTTGCTGGAAACTAAGACGTTCGATCTGTTGGGGAAAAGCTCTTATGCTTTCTACCTCATTCATTGGGGTATTTTGTATGTCGCCTTAGAGAAGCTATTTCCGGGTAGTGCTACTATCAAATTTATAGTAATGAATGGCGTAGCTATCCTACTTTATACATACGTGGAAAAGCCTCTGCATCAATTTATAATCAAACCAAAAAGGTCTGTATCTCCAGTTGAAGCCATTTTACCACAGCCATCTGTTTAGATTAGAAGCACGGAGTAAATATCTGTAGCTCATCTTAGCCTCTCCCAAAACGGAGGGGCTTTTTTGTGCGACTCGCTTGTATTGAGGCCCAACAACCTGTAGGCTTTCCACAAACAAATTCCGACTGACCAGGCCGAGGCGATTCTAAATTATGTGAGTGTGACAAAAGACCAAGTACCGTATTCTCATAGCATCGACCTAAAAGGAAAAGCGATTCTAAAATCCCCGGTGCCTTCTGATTAGGCCCCACCCGCCCTGCTGATATTCATTTTTGAAACTTATTAACGGCTGCTGAGCCATCGTTAGGAGCGCAAGCGTGCTGCGCACACAAGGCTATAAAGCAAAACGCACAACGTAATCATCAACCCTCATCCCATTGCTCATGCACGTACCAACCCCTACGGAGGCTTTCGCCTCATTGATCCAGCAGCTTGCCGCCAAGTCGCTTCCCCTAGTGGAGCGCATTACGCCCGAGTGCTTTGTTTCCGACACCGGCCTGCGCCCGCGTCGAGGCTTTTTAGTAGCTTAGGTGTCCACATTTGGCCTCGGCGCTATTTCCCCCAAATTCTTGCAGATATAATTATGGACCCTTCCCCAGCGAAAGATTCCTTAAGAAGTCCTTTCGACAATCCTCTTTGGCAAGCACGACTGGAGCAGAGCCGCAGGGAATTACAAGAGCATTCAGGCTTTGTGGCCGAATTAAGAGCGGAATCAGACAGAGGGCTTGCCATATTCGCTACTAGTTGGCTAGACCGGGCACTAGCAGATATGCTGGTTGCATTTATGGTATCTGATCAAAAAGCAGCGAGTTTTATAAAGGCAACCACTTACTATACTCGAACAAATATGGCTTATGCATTAGGGCTTATTTCGCCGGCGGAGCGCATAAACTGTGAACTGGTAGGGTCAATACGCAATAAATTTGCTCACAGATTTGATTTGAAGTTTTCCTTTTCGGAGCCAGAAATTGCGGCAATATGTAAAAAGCTAACCGGACCTATTGTTGATGGTGCACCAGTACCTCACAAGCAGGGAGATTCGCCCCGGAACATATTTTTCAGCGTCGTTGCTTTTCAGTACCATATCTGGCGACAACGCAAACCAGAAGCGCGCAGGACGGAGTACACTGAACCGCAGTGGGATTTAGCCTCATAAACAAAGAAGCCCCGGCGTAAGCTGGGGCTTCTGGATTCGGCAGGATTTAGTCTACAGCTTACTTCTTGGCTTTCCCTTTCCCTTTCCCATTGCCCTTCAGGGTGCCGGTGTAGGTAACAGCTCCAGTGGGTTCCGTCACGGCTACGGTATTATAGACCTGACCTTTGGTGGGGCCCTCCGCTATTTCCGTGTAGGTGGAGTTGAAGACAACACGCTGGGCGGGCCGTTTATCGGCCGGCAATGTACCTGTCAGTACCGAAGTGGAATTGCCTGAGGGGGTGATGACAAACTTTACCTGCTTCATGGGCAGGACGGCATCACTGGCCAAGGTGGGGATGCCCAAGCTGGCGTTGGGAATATCATAGACCTGTTCCGTTTTCGAGACGAACGCCCCGTGTCCTTGCTGCGTGGCCGTACGCACCGCGTTTTGCGCAAGGGCGACATTGCTCGTCAAGCATATACCAAGTAAAAAGGCCGCGCCTGCTAATTTTTGTTGTATCGTGTTCATGCGATGGTGCGATTAAGAGAAAAAGTTAGACTCAGCCGCGCATATTCAAATAGCGATCCAATAATTTTTGCTATCGTCTCAGCCTAAGCAAGACAGACGACAAGAGTTTAGCTTATGGCTTAGGCGGCTCGCTTTCGAGCAGGGTGCCCCGACGTAACTACTACTATGGCTTTAGTTGGTTGACGGCTTAGAGCGGAGTTAAACATAGTAAGTCGTTTTACCTCCTTCGTCTCCAATGCCCATTTCTATTTCATATGTATTACCTGTATCGGCCTCTGGGTGCGACGCAGCCCCCTGGTAAGGGCCGCATGGCCGGAAACATTCCTGTTTCTAATGCTCGCTTCGCCCTTGACCTTCGCCATCATATTGAGCCGGTATGAAGCATTTTTTCACACCTCCTTGAAATATCCGCTCCCCTTTCATTCCTAAGAGTAGCTGAGTTGCACACCGCTGCGCCTATTTGCACTACCGGCCAGAAGGAATGTAAAGCGTGGTGTAAACCAACGTGTAAACCAAATACAAGTCAGCCACTCAACATTGTTGTTAAGTGGCTGATTATGAATGAGCGAGAAACGAGGTTCGAACTCGCGACCCTCAGCTTGGGAAGCTGATGCTCTACCAACTGAGCTACTCTCGCGGGAGATTGGTAGAACAAAAATACGTTGCATAAATCAATTTACAACTACCGCGCGTATCGGGTAAGGAAGGCGGTGCGTTGAAGCAACGTCTGTGTTACTGACTTGTCCTGGGGTCTTTTTTTGGTCATTTATCTTTGAATGCATCCGCTATGGCTGATTTGCCGGCTAACCGTTCGCGTAGCTATTTGTATTTGATAGCAGGAGTCACGCTGTTTGTGCTTCAGCTTATCCGTCTGCCGGGCCATTATGCTGCCTGGCAGAGTGGCACTGTGGATGCATTTCGCCTTACCATGAGCGTAATTGCTTTGGTAGTGGCAGTACTTATGATTCGTTTTGGCTGGCGAATGCGGCGCGATGGCAAGGCTTCCGACGAGCCCGGCGACCATTCCATTTCCTGATTTGGTAGCTGCTCCCTGCTCACGGTGTAGCTTTGCACTGTTTTTACCCCTGGCTTACTATGTCTTCTCCGCTCCGCATTACGGTGGCCAAACGTACCGCTCCGGTGGCTGCTCAACTGGCTGAATTAGGTCGCCAAACCTTCCAGGCTACTTTCGCCGCCGATAATCGGCCGGAGGACATGGCCGCTTACATAGCCGAGAACTTCACTCCGGAAAAGCAATTGGTGGAACTGCAAGATCCGCAGACCACGTTTGTGCTGGCCCATATGCAGCAGGAATTGGTGGGGTATGCCAAGTTAGCGCTCAACTCTGTTTTGGGCTTAGAAGAAGGAAAGCCAGCGACTGGCCGCCTGGAAATTGAGCGTTTGTATGTACGCGAAGATTGGCTCGGCACCGGATTAGGGGCTACGCTCATGCGCCGGGCAATAGAAGAAGCGCGCACGCACAACTGCCGCACCATCGTTCTGGGAGTGTGGGAGCATAACCGCCGGGCAGTGGAGTTTTACAAGCGATTTGGCTTCAAGGAGATAGGTCGCCATGCGTTTCAGCTGGGGGATGATGTTCAGAACGATTTGATCCTGCGCAAAGGCTTGTAAAAGCCCCCACACTGCGTGACTGCGTTCTGGACTTACGTGTTCTTTTTAGTACTTACTCGGCAGTTCAAGGAGCAGGGAAATGAAACGCAACCGCGTCTTCCGCGTCAACTGCGTTACTTTGTCGTATTGCTCACCAACCCTTCTGTTGTGCGAAAAGACCGGCGCGTTACCCCTTTGTATTCTTTTTTATCGGTTAAGCTGAGTCATTGGTGGCTGCCATTTCTGCTGATTTATCTGCTCAGTGGCTGCTCATCTGATGGGCGTGAAGCGGCTAATATGCCGCCGCCTACCGGGCATTTCGAGGGGCCAATTACCTACCAGGGCACAGAGTTGCGTGCTACGCTTGATTTGCGTGAAGTAAAGCCCGGCCAGTTGCAAGGCGAGGTGCGCTTAGCCGATCGTCAGAACCTAAGCCTACCTGCCCAGCAGATGACGTATCAGCATCCGCGCCTTATAGTGCGCTGGACTACGGGCACCACTTCCGATTTTGTAATCAATCTGACGCGTGAAGGTGATTTCCTGAAAGGAAAATTCGCGGCTGACAGCACAGAAGCCGAAATTCTAATGGTGCGCCGCGGTGATGCGGAGCCATTGCCTTACTTCGAACAGTCATTGCGCGTGCGCAGTGGCGGCAGTACGTTGCCAGCCACCGTGCTCATGCCTGATGATACATTACAAGTGCATCCAGCCGTAGTATTGCTCCAAAATGCCCCCCAGCGCGCGTCCCTGGCTATGCATATCCTAACGGATCTGTTGGCACGGCGGGGTGTGGTGGTTATGCTGGTAGCCGGACGGCCAGCTACTGCCGTGTCCTCAGTGAGTCCCAATTCGCTGGCCGCTGATGTGCTGGCGGCTGCTCGGGCGCTGAAGCGCGTTGCGGGCGTCGATACCACGCAGATTGGTTTGGTGGGGAGCGGCGCCGGAGCTACGGCGCTGGCTTTGGCAGCCAGCCAAGACAATAAGGAGAACAGCTTAATAAAGTACGTGGTGGCTTTGGGCGCGCCCGGAACTTCCAATGCAGCCAAGAATGCCGAAGAGATTGACCGTCAGTTGCGGCAGCAGGACGCCAGTGCAGCCGACCGGCGACTAGTCGCGCTTACTCGCACTCAACTAGAGCAGTATGTGCGACGCGAAGGACGAGGTGATACGACAAAGCTGCACCGTAATCTGCGCAAAATAGCCCCCCAACCGTGGGCTGCCACTACTGGTTTGCCCACTTGGGTGCCGAGCAAAGCCGAATTGGAACAACCGAAGTGGCAGGAGCTAGTTTTCGACCCTAGGGCAGTTTGGGAGAAGGTACGTGTACCCGTTTTGCTACTGTATGGCGGGGCCGATACAACCCTGAATGTACAAGCCAGCGCCAACCGCCTACGCGGGAATGCCGGTCGCCGGCGGGGCTCCGTGGTGCGGGTTTATGCTGGCGCCGACCAACAGCTCTTGCTGCCAGCCGGCACCCAGAATGGTAAATGGCAATGGCCAAGCCCGGTTCCTGGCTATGTGGACGACCTCACCGCTTGGCTACGCGAGCGACTGGAGCGATAAGAAAGGAGTAGGCAAATTCTCCTCAGTAAGTCCTTAAAACAGCAGCAAGCCTTTCTCGCGGAGCTTCAACCAAGTGCCTGAACTCAGGAAGCGCTCGAAGGAAAGACCGGCTTCGGCCGTTGGAAAACTGCTGGCTGCCTCTTTCAACAACACTTTCGTGTCATAGTCGGTGGTGAGCTGGGTAAGAAGTGTGTACAGCCATTGACCAATGGTGGGTATTGTCTTTACCTCAAAGTCTTCGGCCTGCTCGTAGAAAGTGAGTACGGCCTGGGGGGCTTTTTTGCTTGATTCCAGCCGAATTTCTGGGGCGTTTCCGAGCCAAAATAGACGCAGATTCTGCTTCGCAAAATCTGGCTTGGGCGCTTCCTGTACGGCCTGTTGAATCAGGTGACGTGGTAGCGTAGGGCGGGGTACTTTGAAATCGAACCAAAAAGAAAGCGGCTCCGCCAGATTCACCCCGTGCAGATAATTATAGAGGGCTTTCGCCAAGCCGGGCCCAAATTGCTCATGGTCGGCGCCGGTGGGGTCGTCGTGCCAAAGGTCATTCCAGGCAAAGTCGCCGGGCTCTGGACCGATGGGCACTACCTGATACTTCGCCGGATTTTTCCCCACGGGGCTATGTGCCGTCATGGAAAAGCGGTGCCAGTAGCCCGATTGAATGACGCCCGCCGCGAATAGCTGGCGCACTACTTCCAGCGAATTAATTGTTTCCTGAGCGGTTTGAGTCGGGAAACCATACATCAGATAGGCGTGCACCATGATGCCCGCCTGGGTAAATCCATCCGTCACGCGGGCAACCTGGGCAATGGTTACGCCTTTTTCCATCAGCGCCAGCAGCCTGTCAGACGCTACTTCCAAGCCACCCGAAACCGCAATACAACCAGAAGCCGCCAGCAAGCGGCAGATGTCGGGAGAGAAGGTTTTCTCGAATCGAATATTGCCCCACCAAGTGATGTTGGTGCGGCGTTTTAGTAGCTCCACGGCCAAGTCACGCAGGGCCAGGGGCGGGGCAGCTTCGTCGACGAAGTGAAAGCCCGTTTGGCCGGTTTGCTGCACAATCTGCTCGATGCGATCGGCGAGTAGAGCGGCGGGGGCCGTTTCGTAGCGGGAGATATAGTCGAGCGTAACATCGCAGAAAGAGCAGCGCTTCCAGTAGCAGCCGTGGGCTACGGTAAGCTTGTTCCAGCGCCCGTCGCTCCACAGCCGGTGCATCGGGTTCAGTACTTCTATCACCGACAAATACTCACTCAAAGGCAAGTCGCTGTAGTCGGGCGTACCTACTTCGTGGTGCGGAATATTCGGAGCTTCCGTGTTATTCAAGTATTCTACCTCACCAGCTTCATTGCGCAGAAAGGTGCGTTGGAGATGAGATTTATATAATTGACCGTCATGCAGCGCGGCGCGAAGCATCTCGCGTGCTGACGAGAAGTTAGTACTCCCACTAAACACGCGAGATGCTTCGCGCTGCGCTGCATAACGGTCTATATGTTCTTGTTCAATAAACTCAAGCAGCCGCAGCCACGGTCCTTCACCGTCGTCCAGCGTCAAATAGTCGATATAATCGAAGAAGCGCGGCTCCTTTATCTGACGTAGCTCGGTGTTAGGGTAGCCGCCGCCCATAAGGGTTTTGGCCTCCGGCCGTAGCTCTTTCACACGCCCAGCGAGGCGCAGCGCTCCATATAAATTACCCGGAAACGGCACCGTGAAACCAACGACATCAGGCTCCGTGCGCGCCACAAGGTCATCAAACGATTCTAGCAGCAGTTGATCCAACAGGTTTGGCGGTGCTTGCAACGCCTCATACAGTGGCTCGAAGCTGGTAGCCGATAATGCCAACTTTTCGGCGTAGCGCGAAAAGCCAAACTGCGGCCCTACCGTTTCTTTTATTAAGTCGGCGAGGTCTTCCAGGTAAAGCGTGGCTAAGTGGCGGGCCTGATCGGTGAGGCCCATGGTGCCAAATGCTGTATCAAGGTCGGCTACGTTATCAAAGCGGGAAGCTTCGGGTAGGTAGCGGCCATGACAGATCCGTGGGGCCAGCGTATTGTCCTTGTTCTGCAAAAAGCGGATGACCGGCTCAATAGTAGCTAAGTAGCTGTGTTGCAGCCGCACCATCCGCCGGGCATTATCCGAAAGCTCAAAGCTGCCAGCTTCGATAGCCTCAAACACACGCCGCAGCCCATTCTTCGAAAAAAGCTTTAATACCAGCTCTAAGCCAAGGTCAGCCTGCGTGCTGGCGTAGCCGCGCGCGCGCAGAAAGCCTTTTAGATAAGCTGTAGCCGGGTACGGCGTGTTAAGCTGGGTAAGCGGCGGGGTTACAAGAAGAATGCGAAGACTACTCACGACGGCACAACAACGGGAAAGGGCACAAAGATACCGAACCGTGACGGCGCACGAATCCGTTCCGCCACGCTGCCAGTGTTTTGCCTATGAGGTGCAGTTTGCCCGAACACTGAGGAGCAAAAAGCCCCCAGCTTTCCTATAATTCGTCCAGCGACATCCGCTTCGGCATCAGGTCGCGGCGGAATTCACTGACGGAGCGGCCCGTTACCTGCCGAAACTGATTGCTCAGATGCTGACCGCTGCTATAGCGCATGTGGTCGGCTATTTCGCTGAGCGTCAACTCACCGTAGCTCAACATTTCCTTGACGCGCTCAATCTTAAGACGAATCAGGTATTTCTCAATGGTGAGGTTGGCGGTGCGCGAAAAGACTTTGCTTAAATGTGAATACGTAGCCGAAAATCGGTCGGTGAGGAAGGCCGACGTGGTGAGCGGCATGCGCGCGGTGCGCAAGTGCTCCAGGTATTCAGCTAAGGAAGTTTTTATTTGCTCGGTAAGCTGCTCGGCACGCCCGGTCAGGACATCGAAACCAGCTTCGCGCAGCAAAGGAGCTACCGTAGCGGGGTCGACGGGCGTGGTGTGCTTTAGTTGGGCATGGCCCAATTTGACTTCTGTAGGTTGATACCCAGCCTGTTCGAGCACGTGGTGCACGGCTTCAATGCAACGTGGGCAAACCATGTTTTTAATGTAGAGCAGCGTAGTTTTCACGGGCGAGGTTTTGGTTTTTGGTCTGAACGCGGGGCCAGACGAGCCGACTTCCGCGAAGGTGAGTTAGGAACTGCAACAGAACGCGCACGCTGATCGGATTTAGGCTGATTTACTGCCCAACCCGGACCGAACCAGTTAGCTGCCGCCCAGTTTATGAAAGGGACAACACCTAAAAAGGTAACGGCTAAGAGCCAGAAAAATAAAAAAAACGCGCCAAACACACGGACCAACAATTCATTCTGCACACCGAATACGTAGATCACCAGCAAAATGGCGAGTAGTAGGCTTATGCCGGCTATTATGCCCGTACGGCGCAATAATGGACGATAAGTGACTAGTACAGAGCGACTGGCAGACATTGCAAAAGTGTAAGCAGAATGACAAAGATATTGTTTCTAGAAATTCTGAGCCTTCCGCGCGGCTACCCAGCCCGGTAGCTCGTGTTGTAAGGGTTGTTCTTGGTCGTCATCAGACCAAGTATTCATTTGCTTAAGAAGCTACGTGACAGGCAAGCCAAATTCGGCTTGCAAACGGTGAGATAAAGTCTCGGCGGATGCGGGGCACGAGCCCCAAGTACCCAATTCGGTAAGTGTAGCATCCAGACGAATACGCTTGGAGATGCTGTTTTTGCCATTGGACTGATAGGCAGCCCTCAAGATAGGATATTCCGAACGAAAAAGGTCGAGCCGGTCAGTGCGGCCCTCGGATTCCTCAGCTAGACAAACTAAAACAGACAACTGATTAGGCCCGGATGGGCGGTGTTCGCTGGCCAGTTGTCCCGCTAAGGCTCCGAGCGCAGAAAAGCGTTGCGCAGCATGGAGTGGGGCCGAAGAAATGAGCATAAGCGAAGGGTTGAGGTTCGGTTTGCGAATTCTAATGTACATACATCCATTTAATTTTTCTAGTTCGACATCGTATCGTCTCCGTTGAAAACCAACTACCATCATAAACTACCGTATCATAGCCTGACCCCTTTTATTGCCTTGTATATCCTTGCACCCAACTCATGAAAACTTCCTTTTTGTCTCGAATTGTGCTCCTGGGGGGCATTCTTGCCGTTTCGCTCACCAGCTGCAGCACCGGCACCGACCCAGGCGAAACCAACGTAGAAAGCGGCTCCGCGAAAGAGCAGGTAAACGAAAATAAGTCGGATGCCAACGACCCGGACGATAAGCTCTACACGACCTCCGACGCTGCCACCAACGGCGCTACGGCCGATACCTCTACCGTAAAAACTGGCAAGCAGGTGTATGACGAAGCCGATGACCGCCGTGACGAAAACGTGAATGGCAAGGCCGGCCCACAGTAACTAACTCAATAAAAAAGCCCCCCAGACTTGTCTGGGGGGCTTTTTTATTGAGTTAAACCTAAGTCTTAGTAAAACACAAAGCTATTTGGGCCAATGTTCACGCCAAACGAATCGATGGCCATGCCCGTGGGTTGGTAGCGGATAACCTTACCGGTAGTCGTGAAAGGGGCAATAGACCCGTAAATCGTGTTATCCTGCGGGTCGATGCCTAAGCCGTAGAAGTTCCGACGCAAAAGAGGCGTAGCGGGCAACGTCGTAGCGGTTGCGTTAAGCTGATATACGGCGCTGCCATAGCTATAGTATAGCTGGTCCTTAGCTCCGTTGATAACCAGATTGCTGGGGCCGCCACTAGCAAATGGAAGAACAGTTTGGTTGGTCGGGGTGCCTGGCGCAAACCGAATCATGTTGCCCTTGGTAGAAGAAACAACGGCAAAGGTGGGCGCCGGACCATAGCGGGTAATGCCCGCACAAGCCACCCATATATTGCCATTTTTGTCCTGCACTAAACTGCTAGGGCCATCCTGTACTTGAATGGTGGTTTCTACCGCATCAGAAGTGGGATTGATAACACTGATGGTGTTTTCATCTGAGTTCGCGACGTACAAACGGCCATTAGCCAAAAGCAGCTGCTCGGGCTGACGGCCTACCGGAATAGATTTGGTTACGGTATTCGTGCGCAGATCTATGACCGCCACCCGGCCTGGCTTGCCCCGTTCAACCCACTCCGACAGGTATGCTTTCGATGAGCTTACGGCTACGAGGTAGCGCGGCTGCTGCAACCGGTCGATAGTAGCTACCTGCTTAAAGTCGGCCATGGTTACCACTTCTACCTTGCCAGTCGCATTTACCACAATGTAGCCCTGGTCACCAACTACGGTCATCGACTGCACCACATCGCCCAGAATGCGGCCATTGACTTTAGTGAACAGGTTATTATCGACAACCGTCTTAGACGTTTTGCTAAATAAGCTGATGGCACCGTTAGGAGTGTTAAACTGGCCCTCATTCACGACATACACATTAGACCCATTACCAGCAGGCGCGGGCGGACCGGTAAGCGGACCATCACTTTCTGGATCACAGCCAAACAGGGTAAGCGCGCCGATACCCGTGAGCAGGGTGCGCGTGAGAAAAGGAGAAAGACGGAGTTGGAACATATATAAAAGGGTAAAAAGAAAGGAAGCTTGATTAGCGCCAAGTGAGGCGGAGACTGAGCGCGGCATTGCGGGGCGGCATGGCCCGGTAGGCATATACTTGGTAGTCGCGGTTGGTGAGGTTGAAACCTTGCGCCAGCACTGTCACGGCCCAGTTAGGCGCAATAGCCAGCGTCCGGCCCAGGCTAGCATTCAGTAGGGTGTAAGACGGCAGGAAGTCGACGGCCGAAGCGTCGGTGTAGCGGTAGCCGGTGAAGGTGAGGCCAGTAGTAAGCTGCCATTTGTGCCAGCTCTGATCAGTAGTGAAGGCAAATGAGTGCAGCGGCACGTAAGGCAGCTGGCGACCCGAGGGGTCGGGGTCTTCAGCCCGGCCTTCTACCTTTTCCGACTCGGTAAAGCCATAAGCCGCACGCGCAACGAGTGAATAAGCCCCCCAGTGGCCAGTCAGCTGAGAACTGGCTTCCAAACCACGGGCGCGTACCTGGCGCAGGTTGCGCGGCGTATAATCTCCTTGGGTATTCGGCAACCACTGCACCCAATCATTTACCAACTGGTGATAGGCCGTGAGTTCTGTTTGAAGATTCCAGGGGGCATTCTTAGTGAACTGATGCCGCAGGCCAGCTTCGTAGCCAATGCCGTTTTCGGGGCGAAGGTTCGGGTCGCCTGTACGCCAGAAACGCTCGTTCAGGGTAGGCGCACGGTAGCTACGTGAGGCACTGACTTTCAGCGATACTTGCTGAACAGGAGTTTGCCAAAACTGCCACTCGGCCCCCACGGTAGGAGCGAGCGGTGGCCGTCTGCCCGAGATGAATGCCTGCCGCAGATTGGCCGTGAGTTGCAAGCGAGGAACAGGATCGTAGCGTAGCAGCCCGAAGCCAGAAAACCGGTTTTCGGACACTGGTTTTCCGTAGCCGTCCACTTCAGCCGCGAAGTGTTGCGCTTCGCCACCTATTCGCAGGCTCGCTTTTGAGTTGAAAGTAACTGTGTGTTCGGCCTGTGCCTGTGTGGTGCGGACACGCGAATTACTCGTCAGATCGTCGTTTTGGTAATCAATAACGTCCTCAAACCACGCTACCCGCACCGCCGACTCATGACGCCCGGAGGCTACGTGGCGGTAGCCAGCCAGCAGGCGGCGGCTTTGGTCTTGCTCGCGAGCATGGTTGTTGCCTGAGCCAATGGCGGGCTGAAGCTGCCGGTCGGCATCCGTGAGCCAGATGGCCGCCATGAGCTCGCCATGCTCCCCCAAACGCAGAGTGGCATCCTGACTTAGGCTCCACTGGCGCACAGCCGCATTCTGCTGCCGCCGACGTACTAAGCCCGTTATTTCGGGTGAGTTATAGGGAAAATCGTTGCGGGCTTCACGGTAGGAAGCCGCCGTACGCACAGCTACTTTTTGGTTGCTAAAGCGACCTTCCAGACTCCCAGCCTCCAAACCATACTGGCCCGCATCAAGCTGTGCGCTTACTTGGGTGCCTGCTCCCCATCGAATAGGCGAGGAAAGTAGTACGGTGCCGCCCACGGCGCCGGTGCCATACGTAGCGCCGGCGGGTCCATGTTGTACATCAACTCTGGTATTGCCACCGGCAGGTAAAAGGGCAAAATCAGCCTCTCCTAGCGAAGGCAAGTTGATATTGAAGCCATTCCACAGCACTGCTGTGTGCCTGGCCGAGGTACCCCGAATGGTGATAGAAGACAGCTGTCCCGGCCCGTAGTTCTTAATAAATAAGGGTGTGCGTGCCGCTAGTACGTCTGTAAGTGTGCCCGTGCGGTACTGAGTTAGGGCCAACGAGTCGATAGTAGTGAGGCGGCTTCCTACGGCAAACCGGCCGGGGCGGGCGGCCTGTACCCGCACATCGGGCAACACCTGAACGGTAGAAAGCTGACTGGAATCGGAAGGTGAACTACCGACGGCGTGAGTCTGCTGGGCCTGACTAGAAGAAGCGCCGAAAAAGCCCCCCAACAACCCAATTGCCGCCAAAAGCCAGCGCCGCCAAAATCTTTGTGTACGCATGATCCGAACTAAATTTTCGGTTTAGGAAAATTCAGTTCAAAACCTCGCATAAATTCTCCTAAAGCAGGAAAACTATCGCGAAGCCGAGGCCGAAAACAGGGAAACCGGACGCACGGAGCGGCCACTGCATTCATTCTCCGCCTTTCCTCCGAAAGCGCTGAACATTAAACTTGTACAGGCAGGTCTCCTGGCTTGCTTCGAGTGGTGCCGCCTTCCCATTTCTCGGGCTCCTGCTAGGGTAGAAGCCTTCAACGAAACAGTGGCAGGTGAATTGGCCCACCCTTCTATGAAGCGTACAGTTGCGGGGACAGCTCCCGATTTGAACGGGATTCCCTTTTCAGCCTCGCCCCACAATCGGGGTCTGGCCACCTATAACAGGCGCAAATATAACGGCATTCAGCCGAATACAACGCTTACGAAGCTAAGCCACAAGTTGATCGAGTAAGTACAAACTCATCTGTAGCCGTATAGGAGTTGAAAATACTCTGATAGAATAGATAATGGCCACCAAATTGCCCCCCAGCTTCTACCGTCGCCCCGATCCTGTCCAAATTGCTCGCGAGTTGCTCGGCAAGCATGTTTTTTCAAACCTGAATGGTGAGCTGACGGGTGGTCGCATTGTGGAAGCCGAGGCGTATTCTCATGTCGGCGACAATTCCCTTACGATGCACCTCAAACGGCGTGGAAAACACGCACAGCCTTTGCTGGAGCCGGGCGGCCATGCGTATCTCTATCAGGTATATCAACGGCATACTCTGTTCAACATCAGTACCAATGAAGCCAATAAGCCTGACACTGTGCTCATTCGGGCTATTGAGCCCTCAGAAGGAATAGAGATAATGCTGCAGCGACGCGGCCAAGCAATAATTTCTCCTAAACTGACTGCTGGCCCAGGCTTACTTACGCAGGCCCTGAATATTACGCCTGCTCTCACCGGTACTGACCTACAAGGCGACATTCTTTGGCTAGAAGACCATGGCGAAATAATTCCCGACGAGCAGGTGAAGCGTAGCCCACGCGTAGGCCTAGCCTATGCCGGCGATGAAGCAGCCAACCTGCCTTGGCGCTTTCGCATCATCGGCAGTCCATGGACAAGCAAAGCCTAACTACAAATAAATCGCCCTGATGAGCAGACGGACTTCTTCTCATCTACAGATATAAAAAGCCCCCAGATGTATTATGGGGGCTTTTTATATCTGTAGATAATTATTGAATTGATTACACAATCTGATTACTCTGTCCAGTCTGAAAAATCTGCGGTTTGGCTTTTCTCACAGACCAGCACCATAAGACGGCCGCGCAGGTCGGTGGTAGCAAACAGATACGTATCGCCACCCTCCCGGATACCGGTTCGAAGGCGAAACTCAGCTACGGAGTCAGGGAAGTTGCGCGTAGTGACGTGGGCGCGAGCCTCGGGTCCAAGGTGGGGGAGGAGGGCGTCGCGGTCGTAGCGCTCGGTGGCCCGAATGCGGAAAATACGTCCTGGGAAGTCGGGTCGAAGCGTGTCGGCGGTGTATAAGTGGCTGTGTTGGTGAAGCTTCAGCAGCTCAAAGGCAGTGCCTATGCTCTTGAAACCACCAGCTTTAAGTATTGCCACATTCGGCTCGTACAGATACTGTTGGGGCTCAGCGTAGCGTGGTATCGCGCGCGCCTCCCGGGCCCTGTTTAAACGAAATTCCTGCTGCTCTCCGTTGCGCAGCAGATTGACCGTAAAGCGCTCCGGATCTACGGCAGCCTCTGGCCCTAGCTCATACAATACTTCTTTACACTCATTGTCAACGGCTACCACCCATAAGCGGCGCACTTGTCGCAACTCGCTCAGGGCCTGCTCAATATCAAGCATGGGCGACGTTTTAAGCAATACCCGACGGCTTTTATGCAGTAATAAAGGCAAGAGGCGGAGTACATCGGGCTCGCAATCCTGTAGGCGGAATATTTTACGGGCTGCCGTATCGCGCCGCGCCGGATCGAGGTAAATCCAATCGAACGTATCCGGCGTGTTTTTGAGGAAGTCCACGGCATCACCGGCATGACAGTGCACTGTATTAATGCCGAGTTGCGCCAGATTATATTCTACTACCGCTACCAGTTTGGGGTCGCGCTCTACGTAATGCACCTCTGGTATGAGGGCGGCAAAATACGTGGCATCAACTCCAAAGCCACCGGTCAAGTCAGCTAATCGTTGTCCGCTTACGAGGCTTGCCTTAAAAGCAGCCGCCCGGGCTGAGGAAGCCTGCTCAACAGATACTGCGCTGGGAAAAATCAGGTCGGGATTATCAGCCCAAGCTGGAATTTTGGAGCGAGCCTTCTGGCGCGCCTGAATCTGGCGTACAAGGTCGGGCACTGGCAGGCCCGGAAAGCGTCGGGCCTGGAGGGCAAGTTGGGCGGGGTCGTGGTGCAGGTGGTCGGCAACGTACTGACGGGCCGCGTCGGGCAGCGGAAAGTCCATAGCTATGCTTACGCAAAAACGCTCTCTTTAGCGCAACCTAGCGCAAATTCCAACGCAAAGCCAACTGAGGTTTGCCCGTGGGAGCAGCAGTAAGACCTACAGCAGCAGGCGATATACGCTGAAAAACGCTCCCGCGGGCAGCAGGCCAGCTTGCGTTATGCGCTTCTACAGCTCGTTGAAAATGAGTATTGGTGTTGCGGCTGATGAACACATTAGCCAGCAAACTGGCAGCGGCTACACCTATTGCAATCTTCTGTGGATTGCTGAAGTAGCGCTCCTCGCCTTCGCCCGCCAGCACCTGTTGGCCATAAAAGCCTAAGGCGCCTACAAAAGTTAAACGCTCGGCCAAGAACAGCCATTTTTGCTGCCGGTAGCGATTTAAGTGGTCTAAAGCCTGGGTATTACCAGCCAAATAAGGACGCAAACGCTGCCCAAAAAAGCCGGCGTTCTGGTACTCATTATTACCCTGGGGGGCAAAATAGAAGTTCTTTTGGGAGCCATTCAGGCCACGGCCTTGGTCCTCAGGGCTAAGGCGCAAAATAGTGGGAGTTTGCTGAGCGTGCGCACCCCTAAATGTTAGCAAGAAGCTGAGCAATAAGGCAAAAGAACGAAAAGGATGGATATTCATAGGAGCAGCAAGCGGCAATAGGTAGGTAAAGGATAAGGGACTACAGGGCGGCGGAATTAGTTCAGTGAGAACAAAAACTTTCAACTCCTAACTCAACAAAAGGGCCAAGCTCTACGTTCTGAGGCCAGTTTACCTAGGTTCCACATTTAATTTGCTTATGACAACTCTCGCAACTGCTTTTCGCCGCTACCTTCTGCTGGCTGCAATGCCCGCCGCCGCGTTAGCCTTCTCCGGCTGCGGCGACGATGATGACAATGGTCCGGGTAATGGCCGGGTGATGGCCGTGCATGCGGCTGCTTCCGCCAACGTGCGCGTGAAAGTCCTGATCAATAACTCGGAAGTCGGCCAACTTAATTATGGTCAGAATTCGAGCTACCTGAATGCTCCAGCTGGCGCACAGGAAGTAAAAATCAACGTCGCTGCGTCTGACCAGAATGCTGCAACGCAAACCGTTACCATTGAGCGCGACAAGAATCAGTCGTTGTTTGCTTATGCTCCAAACACGACAGCAAATGCCGTTGCTTTGCTAGCCGTCTCCGATGATTTGGCCGCTCCAGCTACTGGCAAAGCTAAAATCCGCTTAGTACACCTTGGCCAAGGTGCTCCTAGCCCTGTCAACCTGGCGCAGGCATCGGCATCAGGTGCCCCGGTGAATGTTATTCCTACGGTAGCATTTCCCACGGCTTCAGCTTTTGTAGAAATAACGCCTGGTGATTACAACTTTGTAGTGACGAACAGCACCAATGCTACCGTAACCTCGGTAGGTAATGGAACGGGCGCAGGTACCGGCACTCGCAACTACGCTGCTGGCAAAATTTACACTGTGCTTGTGCGCGGTGTAGCCAGCAGCCTCGATCAAACCTTGCAGCCCAGAGCAACGGTAATTGAGAATAACTAGCTTAGCAGCAGCTACTAATTAGCTCTAAAAGAACCTGTTCCTTATCGGAGCAGGTTCTTTGTTTTTCATCTCCAACTAACAATTTGATTACCTTTGTAGTTGAATAGCAAAAAAACACTATATCATGGTTGATACGACCTACGTTCCTTACAAAGTAAAAGACATGTCGCTGGCCGAGTGGGGCCGCAAGGAAATCCGTTTGGCAGAGGCTGAGATGCCAGGCCTAATGGCTTTGCGCGAAGAATTTGGCGCTTCGCAGCCGCTGAAAGGTGCCCGCATCGCTGGCTGCCTGCACATGACTATCCAAACTGCCGTACTCATCGAGACGCTCATCGCGCTTGGTGCTGACGTGACTTGGTCATCGTGCAATATATTCTCTACCCAAGACCATGCTGCCGCTGCTATTGCTGCTGCGGGCATCCCGGTCTATGCTTGGAAGGGCATGAATGAGGAGGAGTTCAACTGGTGCATCGAGCAGACCCTGTATTTCGGTGAAGATCGTCAGCCCCTGAACATGATTCTGGACGACGGCGGCGATCTTACCAACATGGTCCTCAACAACTTCCCTGAGTTGGCTGCTGGTATCAAAGGCATTTCGGAAGAAACCACCACTGGCGTATTACGCCTCTTGGATCGAGTAAAGAACGGCTCCTTGCTAATGCCCGCTTTCAACATTAACGACTCCGTAACCAAGTCGAAGTTCGACAACAAATATGGTTGCAAAGAGTCGGCGGTAGACGCTATCCGTCGGGCAACTGACGTGATGATGGCCGGCAAAATCGCTGTTGTAGCAGGCTACGGCGACGTAGGAAAAGGTACCGCTGCTTCATTGCGCGGTGCTGGTGCCCGCGTTATCGTCACTGAGATCGACCCAATTTGCGCACTGCAAGCTGCTATGGACGGCTACGCCGTGAAGAAGATGTCGAATGCCATTAAAGAGGCCGACATCGTAGTAACTGCTACCGGCAACTGCGATATCATCACGGAAGAGCACTTCCGCGCTCTGAAGGATAAGGCTATTGTCTGCAACATCGGTCACTTCGATGATGAAATCGATATGGCTTGGCTTAATGGCAACTATGGCCACACCAAAGACACAGTGAAGCCACAGGTTGACTTGTATAACATCGACGGCAAAGAGGTGATCATTCTGGCCGAAGGCCGCTTGGTAAACCTTGGCTGCGCTACCGGTCACCCTTCGTTTGTGATGTCAAACTCGTTCACTAACCAGGTATTGGCACAATTGGAGTTGTGGCAGAATGCTGACCAGTACGAGAACAAAGTATATACGCTGCCTAAGCACCTCGACGAGAAAGTAGCTTATCTGCACTTGGCTAAAATTGGTGTAGAATTAGACGAGCTACGGCCGAAGCAGGCACAGTACATCGGTGTAGATGTACAAGGCCCGTTCAAGTCGGACCTGTACCGCTACTAGAATTTAATTAAATTATTGAAAAAGCCCCCCAGATACCATCCGGGGGGCTTTTTTGTTGTTTTAATACATTCTGCCAAAACCCTTATACCTGCTTTGCCTTCTTAGTCGAGCGTTATAGATTTAACAGAAAAGGCCAGCGCTATGCAATCATTACAGATATTTGCCCTCCATGCTCCTTTCTCTCTCCGTCGTCATTATTACGTTTAATGAAGAGCGCAACATCGGCCGTTGTCTGGATGCGCTTGGCGACATTGCCGATGAAGTAGTAGTGGTTGACTCTTTCTCAACCGATAAGACAGTAAGCATCTGCGAGAGTCGGCAGGCCCGAGTTGTTCAGCACGCTTTTGCCGGCTACGTGGAGCAGAAGAATTTCGCCACGGCCCAAGCTCGCTTCGATCATGTGCTCCAACTCGATGCCGATGAAGTGCTGACTGATGAGCTGCGCCAAAGCATTCGAGAGGCAAAGCAGAACTGGCAGGGCGCGGGCTACACCTTAGCTCGTCTCACAAATTACTGCGGTACCTGGGTGCGCCACGGCGGCTGGTACCCCGACCGGAAGCTGCGCCTCTACGACCGGCGCCTAGGTCGCTGGACTGGCCTGCTCCTGCACGAGCGCTACGAAGTGACTGGGGGGCAAAATATCGGCGCCTTATCCGGCGACTTGCTCCATTACTCCTACGATTCGGTAGCACAACACGTCGCGCAGCTCAACCGTTTTACCAGTATTGCGGCCGAGGAAATGGTGCTACGCGGTAAGCAAAACGCTACGCTTTTTCATCTTCTGCTCAAGCCTATCTGGAAGTTTGTGCACGGTTATTTTCTGCGTCTGGGCTTTTTAGATGGTTTTGCCGGTCTGTGTATCGCCAGCATTTCTGCGGGGGGCGTTTTTTTAAAATACGCCAAGCTGCGTACTCAATCGACACCTTCCGCTAAATGAAAACCTTTCTGGTAAGCCGGACCGATGCTATTGGCGACGTGGTATTAACCTTGCCCGTTTGTGGGCAGCTGAAGCGCTTGTTTCCGGGCTGTCGGGTGGTGCTTATAGGCCGCACGTACACACAAGCCGTGGCAGAGGCTTGTCCGCAGGTTGATGGATTTATCAATGTAGATGAGTTGCTAAAATTGCCTCCCAGCGCACAAGTTGGGTTACTAAGAGCAGCGGAAGCTACCGCTATTATTCATGTTTTCCCCAATAAAGCACTGGCTCGGTTGGCGCAGCAAGCAGGTATACCGACTCGTATCGGCACGCGCAACCGCTGGTTTCATTGGCTGACTTGCAATCGGCTGGTGGCTTTAAGTCGCCGTCACTCTCTTCTGCATGAAGCCCAGCTAAATCTACAACTGTTGAGCCCTTTAAGCGCTATTAAAGCCGATTTACCATTAGCTGAGGTAGCTGTCCTAAGTAAGCTGCAGCCAACAGAGCCGTTGGGGGGTAATTTTAGACAGTTGCTTGAGGCTCGTAAAACTGGGCAACTCAATATCATTTTACATCCTAGTTCGCGTGGCAGCGCCCGCGAATGGGGCCATGACCATTTTGCCACCCTTGCGCATTTGCTACACCAAGCTGGACATCGTGTATTCATTACCGGCACTGCTGCTGACGGCGAAATGTTACGCCCGTGGCTTACAGAACATGCTGCTGCTCTTAGCGCAGACTTAACTGGGCAACTCTCCCTACCCCAGCTTCTAGCGTTTATTCACGCCACCGACGGATTGGTAGCGGCCAGCACGGGCCCGTTGCATCTGGCCGCCGCACTGGGCCGACATGCTCTAGGCATTTATCCGCCCCTGCGACCTACCGACCCCGGGCGTTGGGCACCGCTCGGGCCTTATGCTGAGTACCTCGTGTTCGACCGTCCCAACTGTACCGATTGCCGGATGCAGCCTGCGGCTTGCACCTGCGTGCGTGCAATTAAGCCGGCGCAGGTGTTGGCACGTATTTCGGGGTGGCAACCGTTAGCTATTTCTGCATCCTGATATTTTGGCGTTAATTTCTCATTCTGCTCCTCCTACCTCCTTACTGCCAAGTTTGCGTCAAGCTTGGCAACAGGGCCGCGTGTCACAATATCTCTTGTTGCTGGCTTGTGTGGCTGGGGTCGTTGGCCTTTTTGCTTCACGAGCATTGGTAGCGCTGAGCCCGGTGGTGGGCGTAGCTGCCGCCGTAGCTAACCCCAATGCACGACTGGCTTTGGCGCAATGGCTGCGCAATAAATCAGCCTGGAGCTTGGCGCTGTTGTACCTATTGTTGGTAGTAAGTGGCTTGTACACTGAAGACTGGCCAGTTTGGCAGCACCAGATGTATCGGCAGCTTCCCCTGATAGGTGTGCCATTGGCCTTCGCCTTGGCCGTGCCGCTCAGCGGCCGTCAGCGCTATACAGTTGGGTGTGTGTTCGTGGCTGGGGTTACGCTTATAGGCGGCGCCACGGTTGTTCGTTATCTGCTCAATCCGCTTTTCAATAACGAACTGATTATGATGGGACAAAATACCCCTTCCGTAACGGGCATATTCCACATTCATTTCGGCCTGATGCTGGCCTTGGCTGCTTACTTCGGGCCGCTATTAAGCCGTAGTACGTATGCGGGGAAGGTTGCGCGGGTGTTGCTGATTCTGGGGGGCATTTCTGCGGCCATAGCGCTGCATGTTTTGGCCTATCGAACGGGGCTATTGGTGCTCTATGCCGCTTTGCTGGTAAATGGAGTGCTGCTCATTGTTAGGCAGCGGCGCTTTCTGTTGGGGGGCATTTTGCTGGCCTTCCTGTTTATTGTGCCATTCCTGACTTATAATTTTCTCACCTCTTTCCGTTACCGAGTGCTAGGCACGGCCTACGATATATCCCAATTTTCTGCAGATCGGGATATCAATGACTTCTCTGTATCGCAGCGCTTCGCCGCTTGGGAAACAGCCCGTGTAATCACCACTTTTAGGCCGTGGGTGGGCGTAGGCCTTGCCGATGTGCGGGCTGAGATGATGCGCCAGTACGAATGGCGTGACTATGGGCTGACGCCCGCCAACCGCGTCATGATTCATAATCAATACCTGCACTACCTAGTGGGGGGCGGCTTAATCGGCTTGTTTCTTTGGCTGCTGGTTCTGCTTGGACCGCTGGCGCAACCTAGTTTGCGTAGAAACCCGTACGTGATACATTTCCTGGTCGTAATGGGCACCGGAATGCTGGTTGATTCACTGTTGGAGCTGCAAATAGGCTTCAACTTATTCGTGTTTCTTTACGGTTTTCTTGTGGTGGCCGGTGAGCGCCGCAGCCAAGAGGCTGTCGTGAACCTTCCCTGAGCGAACGGGTATAGTAGTATACGTTTCTTGGCCGATTGTCCTTTTTTGGTGATATTCGGCCGTAATTTTTAGCCTCCATGAGCGATTCTCCCGAACGGGTACCCAAACTGAGCAAGGAAGAAAAAGACCGGCGGTTTCAGGCCGAACTGATGCCGGTGCTCGACCCGCTCTACAACTTTGCCTACCGCCTCACTCTCGACGAAGACGACGCCAACGACCTCGTGCAGGAGACCTATTTGAAGGCCTATCGGTTCTTTGAGTATTTCGAACAGGGAACCAACGCGAAAGCGTGGCTGTTTCGCATCCTGAAAAACTCGTTCATCAACGACTTCCGAAAAAAGAGTAAGCAACCCGCCAAAGTCGACTACAGCGAAATTGAGGGTTACTATAATACGGAAGACGTAGAGGCCGAGGGCGATGTAGGAAGCACGTCGTCGGATATGCGGCAGCAGTCTGTGCGCGACCTCATCGGCGATGAGGTAGCCAGCGCGCTCAACTCGCTGCCCGTAGATTTCCGCACCGTCATTATTCTCTGTGATCTGGAAGGATTCACCTATGAAGAAATGGCCAAGGTGCTGGATATTCCTATCGGTACGGTGCGTTCCCGTTTGCACCGGGCTCGCAACTTCCTGAAAGAAAAATTAGAGAAATACGCTAAATCAATGGGCTATGGCAACGAACAAGAAAACGACGCTGACGCTCTCCTCACAGACGAAGATTAACAATAATACTTCTGGCTCCCTTATGGAAACTACCTCTACCACAGCCCCCAACCAGCATGCCGCCGCTTCTGGTCCTGATTGCGAACGTGTGAACACGATTCTCGACCAAATTATTGTGGGGCAGGATCCCAATGAGGAGGATGAAGAATATTTCATCAATCACGCCGAAGACTGTTCTCCCTGCTTCGATAGCATTGATAAACAGCAGGTTTTCGTTGGTTTTATTAATGAGAAAGTAGGTCGCAAGGGTGCTCCTTCTTCACTTCCCCACACCATTATGGCGAGAGTTCAGGCAGAAATGGCCTAATTTCGCCTCATGCAGGGTAAAATCATCGTGTTTTCGGCCCCCTCCGGAGCCGGCAAAACCACTATAGTCCATCGGCTGCTGGAACGGGTTCCAGAGCTAAGCTTTTCAATCTCAGCTTGCACCCGCGATCGACGCGGCCGCACTGAAGCCAACGGCAAGGACTATTACTTCATCTCCGTTCAGGAATTTCAGGAGAAAATCCGCCACGATGAGTTTGTCGAGTGGGAAGAAGTGTATGAGGGGGCTTTTTATGGCACCCTCAAATCTGAGATTGAGCGCATCTGGGAGAGCGGCAAACATGCTGTCTTGGATGTTGACGTCAAGGGTGGCCTGAGTATCAAAGAGTTTTACAAAGACCGCGCATTAGCAGTATTTGTAAAACCACCCTCGCTGGAGGTATTAGAGGAGCGACTAAAATCGCGTGCTACCGACTCAGCGGCCAGCATATCGGCCAGGCTGTATAAAGCCAACTTCGAACTCACATTTGAGGATCGATTTGACGTAACTATCGTTAATGATGACCTTAATGAGGCTATGGCTCAGGCGCAGAAGCTGGTGCGTGAGTTTATAACTGCAGAACCTGCTATTCTGTGATTTCGGGCCCATCATCAGAACAAGAGCACAAAAAGGTAGGATTGCTTTTCGGCTCTTTCAATCCTATTCATACTGGACACCTCATTTTGGCGAATTTTATGGCTACACACACCGATCTGGATGCGGTGTGGCTAGTAGTGTCGCCACAGAGTCCATTTAAGGTAGGCCAGGAAATGCTGCCCGAAGAGGAACGGCTGGAACTGGTTGAAATGGCCATTGCCGGAAACGACCGGTTGCGGACTCTGGATATTGAGGCGCACATGCCGAAACCCAGCTACACCATTAACACACTTGATGAACTGGTTCGTCTGCATCCGCAGCATCAGTTTGTGTTGCTAATGGGTGAAGACAATCTGCCCGATTTGCCGCGTTGGAAGCAGGCTGACCGTATTCTGGCCGAGCACGAAGTGTATGTGTACCCCCGGCCCGACGTCGATTCCACGAACTTGAAAACGCATCCCAGCGTGCGTATAGTAGAGGCTCCTTTGCTTGATATCTCTGCCACGTTTATCCGCGACTGTGTGCGAGGCGGCAAGTCAATTCGTTATCTAGTTCCTGATTCGGTAGAGAAAAGAATTCTGACTGCCGGTTATTGGCAGTAATATTAAAAAAGTCCCCCAGATTAGTCTGGGGGACTTTTTTAATGAATGAAAAGAAGAATCAAACCGTCATAATCTCGGCTTCCTTCTTACTCATCAAATCATCAATTTTGGTAATATAGCTGTCAGTAGCTTTCTGAACTTTAGCTTCAGCGTCCTTCACTGCGTCTTCGGCAGCGCCTTCTTTCAGCAGCTTGCGCAACGACTCGTTCACGTCTTTGCGAATACCACGGATGCGTACTTTACCACCTTCCGATTCATTTTTCACCTGTTTCACTAGGTCGCGGCGGCGCTCCTCCGTCATTGGAGGAATGTTCAGGCGAACACCTTCCGCATCTGACTGAGGGTTAAGACCTAAGTCACTGTTCTTGATGGCCTTTACGATCTCACCAATGATATTTTTCTCCCAAGCTTTGATATAAAGCGAACGAGCATCAGGAGTTGAAACATTTGCTACTTGGCTAATGGGGGTAGGCGTGCCATAATAGTCAACCCGGATACCATCAAGCATAGCTGGTGAGGCCTTGCCAGCCCGTATGCGACTCAGCTCCAAGTTGGTGTGTTGCAGAGCCTTGCCCATTGATTCCTCCGCCTCGCTCAGATAAAACTGAATTTCTTCGTCCATTGTGGAAATATGTGAATGTTAAAAGTTGAGTATTGAAGAAGAACTACGAATTAATTTGGCAGTTACTATTCAGAACTCATGATATCAGGTGTGCGAGTTATTACGCTGGTAAATTCAGATTAGGTTGTAGGCTGCTGTGCTTGGCATCCAATATTTGCCCCCCAGCGCCTTCCATCGACACGCGCGTGCCGATATTCTCGCCGTCGATTAGCCGCTGCAAGTTGCCGGTTTTGTTCATGTCGAATACAACGATAGGCAGGTTGTTTTCTTTGCAGAGCGTGAAAGCAGTCATGTCCATTACGTTCAGATTCTTCTCTATCACCTCATCGAATGAGATTTCGGGGAAACGCACAGCGGAAGGATCTTTCTCCGGGTCGGCAGAATAAATACCGTCTACCCGTGTACCTTTCAATACTACGTCGGCCTCAATCTCGATGGCTCGCAACGAAGCCGCCGAGTCGGTTGTGAAGTAGGGTGAGCCGATACCAGCTCCAAAAATAACGACGCGGCCTTTCTCTAAGTGCCGCAAAGCACGTCGCCGAATGTACGGCTCGCATACCTGCTGAATAGTAAGACCAGAAAGCAGGCGAGTGTTCACCTCAAGCTTTTCGAGGGCGCTCTGCAAGGCCATGGAGTTAATGACCGTGGCCAGCATGCCCATGTAATCACCTTGCACCCGGTCGAGACCAAATGTTTCGGCTTGCACGCCCCGGAAGATATTGCCGCCACCGATTACTACCGCTAACTGCGTACCTGTAGCTGCTACCGCTTTTATTTCTTCAGCATACTGCATCAGTCGATTGGCATCGATACCGTATTGCTGTTGGCCCATCAGCGCCTCACCGCTTAGCTTGAGCAGAATTCGTTTGTACTTCAAAGTGGTGGAAGTTGGTAAATAAGATGCTTACAAAAATGGGTAGCCTACACTACCCATTCCAAATGCATTTATGTGAACTGTACGAGCACTTGGCCCTTCTGCACGTTATCGCGCAAATTTATTTTGATGGCACCAATCGTAACGTCGCTTGGGGCTTTCAGAATATTCTCCATTTTCATCGCTTCCAATACCAGAAGCGGGTCACCTTTCTGTACCGTTTGGCCGGGCTCTACCCGGATATCCACAATCAGACCGGGCATTGGGGCTTTTAACTCGTGCACTTTGTTGGCCGCAGCATTGCTCATGCCCAGCTTATCGAGCAGCAAGTCGAAGCGGTCTTTAGCCTGCAAATCAACGATGCGATTATTCAGCTTTAACTGAAGTGCTTTAGCCGCATAATCAATAGTGATTAGCTCAGCGGAGTAGGAGCGCCCTTCATAAAGGATATGGTAGCGACCAGAACCCAGCGGTACAATATCCCAATTAAAGGGCTCATTATCTACGCTAATAGAGCCGTTGGCCTGGTACTCAATGTCCCATAATTGATCGGGTCCGGTGCGTACTTGCAACATAGGGGAGGGGCGGTAAAAGACGGAAAGGGGCTTAAAGATAGGCCAAATCTGAAATAATTTCGGAACTTTAGCCATCCTTTCCTTATTGCCACCCAGCATGAAATACTCGGTCCTCGGCGCTCTTAGCCTGGTCCTTACGTGTCACTTCGGGGCTCCGGCTCAGGCGGTGAAATCCTATAAACCGGCAACGAATAAGGCTGCTGTAAGCAAAAGAACTCCTTCTGGTGCTGCTTCACCAACTGCCCAAACGGCTCCAGTTGCTCCTTTAGTAGTGCCTTCCTGGTTGCCTCCCAGTAATCCTATACAGCCATCAGCTACCGTCTTCACCGACGTACTTGATACAAAGCTCGACGTGCGGTTTGATTGGGCCAAACAACAGTTGCTAAGCACCGCTTTGCTCACATTACGCCCACACTTCTACACCCAGAACCAAGTTGTACTTGATGCCAAAGGCTTCGACATTAAAAACGTGCGTTTGGTTACGGGCAATAAAGACAAAACGCTTACTTACGGATACGACAAGCGTAAGCTGACAATCAACTTGGATCGTCAATACACGCGCTCTGAGACGTACCAGGTTCGCATCAACTACGTCGCCAAGCCCAACGAATTGCCTGCCAATGGTAGCGCAGCCATTACCTCCGATAAGGGCTTATACTTCGTGAATCCGCTGGGCACCGAGAAAAATAAGCCCAAGCAAATCTGGACGCAGGGAGAGACTGAGGCTAATTCATGCTGGTTTCCGACCATCGATAAGCCAAATCAGCGGATGACTCAGGAAATTGCCATGACGGTAGAGGAGCAATACAAAACGCTCTCAAATGGTCTGTTAATTTCTTCTAAAAAGAACTCTGATGGCACTCGCACCGATGTGTGGAAGCAGTCATTGCCCGCTGCTCCTTACCTGACCATGATGGCTGTCGGCAATTTTGCTGTAGTCAGTGACAGTTGGAGAGGCAAAACAGTGGACTATTATGTCGATCCACAGTACCAGAGCACGGCCAAGGCAGTATTCGGGAACACGCCCGAAATGATGGAATTTTACTCCCAGAAACTCGGGGTAGACTTTCCGTGGGAGAAGTACTCCCAGATTGCTGTGCATGATTTCGTGTCGGGAGCAATGGAAAACACGACGGCTGTTACGTTCGAACAGTCTATTGTGCAGCGCTCGGCCCGCGACATTCATGATATGACTTACGACGCAGAGTCGACCATCACCCACGAACTGTTCCATCACTGGTTCGGTGACTACGTTACGAGCGAGTCGTGGGCCAATCTGCCGCTTAATGAGTCATTCGCAGATTATTCGGAGTTTCTGTGGGCTGAGCACAAGTATGGTGCTGATGCCGCCGCATTAGTACAGCAGAAGAGCCTAGGTCAATATTTAGACGAAGCAAGAAGTAAGCGTGAGCCACTAATACGCTATCAGTATGCCAGCCAAGAAGATATGTTTGACCGTCATTCCTATAATAAGGGAGGGCGGGTGCTGCATATGTTGCGCAAGCATGTCGGTGATGAAGCCTTTTTCGCTTCCCTAAATCGCTACCTAACTCAACACAAATACACAGCTGTTGAGCTATCCGAGTTGCGCACGGCGTTCGAGGATGTGACCGGTGAGGACTTGATGTGGTTCTTCGATCAGTGGTTTCTACAACGGGGGCATCCTGAGTTGCGTGTTACCCACAGTTATGCTGGGGGGCAAATTGCACTCCGGATTCAGCAACTCCAAGATTCTACCTTCTCGCCTATCTACCGTTTGCCTATTACCGTCACAACGTGGGTAAGCAATCAGGCTACCGACCATAGAATCGTTATCACGAAAGCCAACCAAACCTTTCAATTACCCGCCAGTCAGCGCCCTACTTTAGTGAAATTTGATTCTGGGGGGCAATTATTAGCTGATATTGATGAAGAGTTGACGCAAGATGAGTTGCTCTATCAGTACTATCACGCTCGCAACTACTTGCAGAAATACGAAGCCATTGAAAAGCTGCGCCCAAAGCTAGCGGACTTGGCGGTAAGCGGTATGATGCGCAACGCCCTGAATGATAACTTTTGGGCCGTGCGCCAAGCCGCTGCAGAAGCGCTCCGGCGCTACAAAGGATCGGAAGGAAATGCTGTGCGAACTGAGTTGAAACATGTAGCAACTACGGATAAGAAAAGCCAAGTCCGAGCTGCCGCATTAGCAAGCCTATCCTCCTTTCAGAATGAAGATTTTGGGTCTATATACACTGTTGCTCTTGCTGACAGCTCCAATCTTGTGGTTAGTGCTGCTATCAACGCTCTTGCTAAGGCCCCCACTATTGAATCGAGAGCACAAATAAATAACCTACAGGAAAAAGCCAGCCCCAGTTTATTAGGTGCTTTGTCAAATTACTACGCCCTCAATGGTAGCGTTGATCAGTACCAATGGTATTTGGGCCGCATGAGCGAAGTAAGCGACGAAGATCTATACGAATCTTACTTGCAGAACTTTGCCACCTTCATGTTGCGAATGCCTCCTGTTGAGCGCGATAAAGGAGTGCAGCGCTTAGAAAGCTATGCCCGTTCACATTCGCGTGACATTGTGCGACTGGGGGCCTACAAGGCACTAAGCACGATGGCTCCCAGTATGCCGACTCTAAAAACAACACTTCAGGACATTCGCACAAAAGAAAAAGACCCCAACCTGAAGACCATGTATACATTGCTTCAGTAAAGCGAAGGCAATCCTTTGTGACTCTCAGACAGGCAATTGACTTTTAAATTAGCCGTTCTTCTACAGCGCCGTGGGGGGCAATTTCGGAAAGAAGCCATCCGCACCCAGAAAAAATATTGAAAGCTTTTCGCTCGTGAGCTTGACTTACATCAGAAAGCCGTTAATTTTGCAACTCCTTTTGCCACCCTGCCACTTAGGGTGGTTATTTTAAAGGAGAAAATCTTCTCTATAAATGGTAGAGAAAATACACTTGGGGAGGTTCCAGAGCGGCCAAATGGGACAGACTGTAACTCTGTTAGCGTAAGCTTTCGAAGGTTCGAATCCTTCTCTCCCCACAGAGTAAGCTCAGAAATTTGAGAATTGAGTTGTTAGAACGGTAGCTAGTATGCCACTTCCTTTAACAGTTCAACTCTCAAATTCCTAAGCCTAATATCGCGGGAGTAGCTCAGTTGGTAGAGCGACAGCCTTCCAAGCTGTAGGTCGCGAGTTCGAACCTCGTCTCCCGCTCTTTGTCGTTTATTAGTCTTGCACCAATGCTTAGTTGTGGTAAGGCTCTTAGAAGATGAATAGCATCTATACCAAGCCGTTTTAGCTCAGTGGTAGAGCACTTCCTTGGTAAGGAAGAGGTCATGGGTTCAAATCCCATAAATGGCTCACAATATCTAGTACTAATACCGGCGGAGCAGCGCGACTGCACCGTTTGGATCTGTCAGCGAGATAAAGCGACATGCAGATGCTTTAAAAATAGCGCTGCGTTTCGCTTTCTTGTAGGTTAGCTCAGTCGCGTTTTCCTCTCATCACCACTACATTTCTCTAATCTCATTACAATGGCTAAAGAAAATTTTGATCGTTCCAAACCGCACGTGAACATCGGTACCATCGGGCACGTCGACCACGGCAAAACAACCCTGACCGCTGCTATCACCACGGTATTGGCGGGCAAAGGTTTGGCCGCTAAGCGTGACTTCTCCTCAATCGACAATGCTCCTGAGGAAAAAGAGCGTGGTATCACTATCAACACGGCTCACGTTGAGTACGCTACCGAAAACCGCCACTATGCTCACGTTGACTGCCCTGGTCACGCTGACTATGTGAAGAACATGGTAACGGGTGCTGCTCAGATGGACGGTGCTATCCTCGTGGTAGCTGCCACTGATGGCCCAATGCCTCAGACCCGCGAGCACATTCTGTTGGCTCGCCAGGTAGGTGTACCTCAGCTAGTAGTGTTCATGAACAAAGTCGACATGGTCGATGACCCTGAGTTGCTCGAACTTGTTGAGATGGAAATCCGCGAGTTGCTCTCATTCTACGACTTTGACGGCGATAATATTCCAGTTATTCAAGGTTCTGCTCTGGGTGGCCTGAATGGTGACGCTGCTTGGGTTCCTAAGATCGAGGAGCTGATGGCTGCAGTTGATAGCTTCATTCCAATCCCTGCTCGTTTGACTGACCTGCCTTTCCTGATGCCTGTAGAGGACGTGTTCTCTATCACAGGTCGTGGTACGGTAGCAACTGGGCGTATCGAGCGTGGTATCATCAACTCTGGTGAGCAAGTTGATATCCTCGGTATGGGCGCTGCCCCCGGCTTGAAATCGACGGTAACTGGCGTGGAGATGTTCCGCAAAATCCTTGACCGTGGTGAAGCTGGCGACAACGTAGGTTTGTTGCTACGTGGTATTGAAAAAGAAGCCATCCGTCGCGGTATGGTTATTTGCAAGCCAGGTTCTGTAACTCCTCACCAGAAGTTCAAGGCTGAGGTTTACGTTCTATCGAAGGAAGAAGGTGGTCGTCACACGCCATTCTTCAACAACTACCGTCCTCAGTTCTATCTACGTACTACTGACGTTACTGGTATTATCACTCTGCCAGAAGGTGTAGAAATGGTAATGCCTGGTGACAACATCACTATCCAAGTGGAGTTGATCAGCAAAGTAGCTATGGAGAAAGGTCTTCGTTTCGCTATCCGCGAAGGTGGCCGAACCGTAGGAGCTGGTCAGGTAACTGAAATCCTCGACTAATTATTAATAGTCAAGACGATCCGCCTCCGATTTTTCGGGGGCGGATTTGTTTTGAACCTATATTACCTTACATTTGCACTCCCAATTGAGACATTTGTTTCGTGGGGTGCATTTTTTACGGGCGTAGTTCAAGGGTAGAATAGAGGTCTCCAAAACCTTTGATGGGAGTTCGAATCTCTCCGCCCGTGCAAAAAGGCCGTTTGTGCGGTCAAATCTTAAAGCCTAACCTGGCTCCAGACATGAGTAAGCTGACAAATTACATCCGCGAGACTACTGAGGAGATGCGTTACAAAGTAACGTGGCCTTCTTTTGAGGAACTGCAAAAGAGTGCCGGTTTGGTACTACTTGGTTCACTCATCTTTGCTGCTGTCGTTGGTCTGATGGACTTAGTGTTCAATACAGGCTTGGAGGCTTTCTACAATTCATTCCGTTAATCGGCTGATCAATGGGAGAATTGAAATGGTATGTAGTTCGTTCTGTGAGCGGACAGGAGAAGAAAGCTAAGCAGTATCTGGAAACAGAACTTGGCCGACACAACCTGACGGAAATGGTGCCACAGGTGCTAATTCCAATTGAGAAAGTATTCGAAATGCGCAACGGTAAGAAGCGCGTTCGGGAACGTAACCTCTACCCAGGTTATATTATTATTCATGCCGATCTAACCCACGGTGAGGTTGATCACATTATTACTAGCACGCCGGGTGTTATCGGATGGGTGGGTGATAAGGATAGCAAAACTGCCTCTAGTAAGCCCGCTCCATTACATATTTCAGAGGTTAACCGCATTCTGGGTATTGTAGATGAGCAGGAAGAGCAAACGGCATCATTGGAAACCCCTTTCATCACAGGTGAGCTTGTTAAAGTAATTGACGGCGCATTTAGTGGATTCTCAGGTACTGTTTCTGAAGTGTTTGAAGAGCGTAAGAAGCTCAATGTAATCGTTAAAATTTTCGGCCGTAGCACTCCAATGGAATTGAGCTATACACAGGTCGAAAAGGAATCATAAGATCAAGATTTTATCGTCGCTGGCTAGTCGCTTCGAGTCAGTGATGCTTCCACATAGTATAATTCGAAGCAAATTTTAAAACTGATGGCCCACGGTGTTACGACCAGCAAGCCTGAAGCCTTTTAACACCAATGGCCAAAGAAATTAAAGGTTATCTGCGACTGCAGATAAAGGGAGGCGCCGCGAATCCTTCGCCGCCGGTTGGACCTGCACTTGGTAGCAAAGGCCTTAACATCATGGAATTTTGCAAGCAGTTTAATGCTCGCACCCAGGATAAGGCCGGCCAGGTATGTCCCGTTTTGATCACCATGTACACCGACAAGTCTTTTGACTTTGTGGTGAAAACGCCCCCCGCGCCGGTATTGCTGCTCGAAGCTGCAAAAATACAAAGTGGGTCGAAGGAGCCTAACCGTAACAAGGTTGGCTCGGTTACCTGGGATCAGGTGCGCCAGATTGCTGAAACCAAAATGACTGACCTCAATGCTTTCAAGATTGAGTCGGCTATGAAGCTTGTGGCTGGAACAGCCCGTAGCATGGGTATCACCGTCAAGGGCGATTCTCCCTTTGCCAACTAACTTTTAATCCTAGAAAAGCTCATGGCAAAAGTTAGCAAGAAACGCAAGGAAGCCCTTGCCAAGCACGACCTGACGCAAGTACGGTCACTAGTTGAGGCAGCGAAAATAGTGAAGGACATTACTTACACTAAGTTCGACTCATCTGTTGATATCGATGTGCGTTTGGGCGTTGACCCCCGTAAAGCCGACCAAATGGTACGTGGCGTAGCCACATTGCCCCACGGTACTGGCAAAACCGTTCGTGTACTAGCTCTAGTAACACCTGATAAAGAAGCTGAAGCAACTGCTGCTGGAGCCGACTTTGTTGGCCTTGATGACTATATCTCGAAAATCGAGAAAGGCTGGACTGATATCGACGTGATCATCACAATGCCGTCAGTAATGGCTAAAGTAGGCCGTTTGGGTCGTGTACTTGGTCCTCGTGGTCTGATGCCTAACCCTAAGTCAGGTACTGTTACGACTGACGTAGCTAAAGCTGTGCAAGAAGTAAAAGCTGGTAAAATCGACTTCAAAGTTGATAAGACAGGTATCATTCACTGCAGCGTAGGCAAAGTATCATTCGACGACAACAAACTCGCCGAAAACGCTTTCGAAGTGATTCAAACGCTAACGCGTCTGAAGCCTTCGTCGGCTAAGGGTACTTATATCAAGAGCATCACGCTTTCGAGCACGATGAGCCCGGCTGTTCCGGTAGACACGACGGTAACTTCCGCCTAACTAACTGACGACGAACTATGACCCGGGAAGAAAAACAAGACCTCGTCAACGAGTTGAGCGAAAAGTTTCAATCGCACAACGCGTTCTATATTACGGATGCCTCTACGATGTCCGTGGCGAAGATTAACGATTTCCGTCGCCTGTGCTTCAACCGCGGGATGGAGTACAAAGTGTACAAGAACACGTTGATCCGAAAAGCACTCGATACCCTCGGTGGTGATACTACCGAGATGGACGAAGCTTTAAAAGGCCAATCAGGCATCCTGTTCTCAAAAGAGTCAGGTAATGCACCAGCCAAATTGTTAAAGGATTTCTACAAGCAGCAGAACTACAGCAAAACTGCAGTTCCTAAGCCAGCACTAAAAGGCGCACTTATTGACAGTGGCGTTTACGTTGGTGTTGATAAGTTAGAAATGCTTAGCACTATTAAAGGCAAGCAGGAACTCCTCGGTGAAATCATCGGGTTGCTGCAATCACCTGCCAAGAATGTTATCTCTGCTCTGTCGAGCGGCGGCAGCAAACTGGCTGGTATCCTTAAGACACTTTCCGAAAAAGAAGAGGTTGCAGGCTAACCGCTGCTCATCTTTTTCACTTTCAATTTCCAAACGATTCAATAACCTTTTTTTAACAATCTACAGAAATGGCAGATTTGAAAGCATTCGCTGAGCAGCTCGTTAGCCTGACGGTGAAAGAAGTAAACGAACTGGCTACTATCCTGAAAGACGAGTATGGCATTGAGCCTGCTGCGGCTGCTCCAGTAATGATGGCCGGTGGTGGTGGTGGCGCTGCTGCTGAAGCTCCTGAGGAGAAGACCTCGTTCGACGTAATCCTGAAGGCTGCTGGCGGCGCTAAGCTGGCTGTAGTTAAATTGGTGAAAGACCTGACTGGTCTTGGCTTGAAAGAAGCTAAAGAACTAGTTGACGGTGCTCCTAAGCCTTTGAAAGAAGGTGTTACCAAAGACGAAGCCGACACGCTGAAGAAGCAACTGGAAGAAGCCGGCGCTGAAGTAGAAGTTAAGTAAGCTGCGGCCCGCTTTTTCTCCTATAAACTTGGATAGGCCTGGCAACTAAGCCAGGTCTTTTCCTGTTTGTAGGCTATAAGTTTTAATAAAATGCCCCCCAGCGCCGCATTGCGGCTTTTCGTGCCTACGGGTACGTAGGTGGGATTGGTCAAGTTGACCAGAGTGAGTAAGCTTCAGTGTCCATTTCTTAAGACCCAAACGCATTGGCTACACCGAAAGCAGAGGCTTTACAGAAAGCCGTTGAGCGAATCAATTTCGCCAAGATTAAAAAAGTTATCGAGTATCCGGACTTCTTGGACGTGCAACTGCAGTCGTTTCAAGATTTCTTCCAGTTGGAGACTGCGGCCGAAAGCCGTGCCGACGAGGGCCTATTTAAGGTGTTCGCAGAGAACTTTCCAATCTCGGACTCGCGCGAGAACTTTGTGCTGCAGTTTATGGATTATCACGTCGATCCGCCGAAATATTCGGTCGACGAGTGTATTGACCGTGGTTTGACTTACTCTGTCCCGTTGAAGGCTAAGCTTCGTCTTATCTGCAACGATACGGATAATGAGGACTTCGAGACGATTGAGCAGGAAGTATTTTTGGGAAATATCCCTTACATGACAGAAAAAGGCTCTTTCGTTATCAACGGTGCCGAGCGTGTTATTGTGTCGCAGTTGCACCGGTCCCCTGGTGTATTCTTCGCCCAGAGCAAGCACACAAACGGTACTAAGCTGTACTCAGCGCGTATCATTCCGTTCAAAGGTTCGTGGATTGAGTTTGCCACAGACGTGAACAACGTGATGTACGCCTACATCGACCGGAAGAAGAAGTTCCCGGTAACGACTCTGCTCCGTGCTATTGGTTACGGAACTGACAAAGACATTCTCGACCTGTTCGGTTTGTCGGAGGAGGTGAAGGCTGAGAAGAAGAGCTTGAAGAAAGCAGTAGGCCGTAAGTTGGCTGCTCGGGTACTACGTACTTGGACTGAAGACTTCGTGGATGAGGATACTGGTGAAGTGGTATCTATCGACCGTAACGAAGTTCTGTTGGAGCGTGACTCCACTATTCAGGAAGAAGACATCGATGTAATCCTGAATGCAGGTCCGAAGTCTATCATTCTTCACAAAGAGAATGTGAACATTGCGGACTTCGCCATTATCTATAACACCCTACAGAAGGACAACTCCAACTCGGAGAAGGAAGCTGTGGAGCAAATTTATCGTCAGCTCCGTAACACGGAGGCTCCTGACGAAGAAACTGCTCGTGACATTATCCAGAAACTGTTCTTCTCTGATAAGCGCTACGACCTCGGTGACGTTGGTCGTTACCGCATCAATAAGAAGCTTGGTCTTGATAAGAACTGGGAAGCTCGGGTACTGACCAATGAGGATATCGTTCTCATCGTAAAATACCTGATCGGTCTTATTAACTCGAAGGCAGTAGTCGATGACATTGACCACTTGTCTAACCGTCGGGTACGTACGGTTGGGGAGCAGCTTTATGCCCAGTTTGGTGTAGGCCTGGCCCGTATGGCGCGTACTATCAAGGAGCGTATGAATGTGCGCGACAACGAGGACTTCAAGCCAGTTGACTTGATCAACGCTCGTACGTTGTCGTCAGTTATTAACTCCTTCTTCGGCACGAACCAACTTTCTCAGTTCATGGACCAGACCAACCCGTTGGCCGAGGTGACGCACAAGCGTCGCGTATCGGCACTGGGGCCAGGAGGTCTATCACGAGAGCGTGCTGGTTTTGAAGTACGTGACGTGCACTATACCCACTATGGTCGTCTTTGCACCATCGAAACTCCTGAGGGACCTAATATCGGCCTGATCTCTTCATTGTGCGTTCACGCCCGCGTGAATGGCATGGGCTTTATCGAAACTCCTTACCGCGCAGTAAAAGAAGGTAAGGTTGACGTAAGTCACGAAGTGAAATATTTGACCGCTGAAGAAGAAGATACTCACCACATCGCGCAGGCTAATGCTCGCATCGATGATAAGGGTAACTTCTTGTCAGAATTGGTTAAAGGCCGCTTCGAAGGCGACTTCCCAGTTGTAGAGCCAGCCGAGTATTCCTATATGGACGTTGCGCCTAACCAGATTGTATCAGTAGCTGCTTCGTTGATTCCTTTCTTGGAGCACGATGACGCTAACCGGGCACTGATGGGCTCGAACATGCAACGTCAGGCTGTGCCGCTTCTCCGTCCTGAAGCTCCTATCGTGGGCACGGGTTTGGAGGGACGTACTGCTATTGACTCGCGCACGCTGGTTGTAGCCGAAGGTGATGGTGAAATTGATTATGTAGACGCTAATAAGATTATCGTTCGCTATGATCTGACTGCTGAAGATGTACTTGTGAGCTTTGATGCTGAACGAGTATCCTACGACCTTATTAAATTCCGTCGTACTAACCAAGACACTTGCATTAACCTCACGCCACTGGTGAAGAAAGGCCAGCGGGTAACGAAGGGCGAGCCGCTGTGCGAAGGTTATGGTACCAATAAGGGTGAGCTAGCTCTAGGTCGTAACATGCAGGTGGCCTTTATGCCATGGCAAGGTTACAACTTCGAGGATGCTATCGTTATCTCAGAACGTGTAGTTCGCGACGATATCTTCACTTCTATCCACATTGAGGAATTCGAGCTAGAAGTTCGGGAGACGAAGCGTGGTGAGGAGGAGTTGACGTCGGAGATTCCCAATGTGAGCGAGGAAGCTGTTCGTAACCTCGACGATAACGGTATTATCCGTTTGGGTGCAGAGGTGAAGGAAGGCGACATACTCATCGGTAAGATCACCCCTAAGGGTGAAACTGACCCAACGCCTGAAGAGAAGCTTCTTCGCGCCATCTTTGGCGACAAAGCTGGTGATGTGAAAGACGCTTCACTTAAGGCGCCGCCATCTTTGAATGGTGTGGTTATCGGTACCAAGCTGTTCTCGCGTCCGAAGAAAGACAAGAACCTGCGCGCTAAGTCGAAGAAGGAAGTAGAAGAGTTGAAAGACCGCTACGCCCAAGAGCTTCGGAGTGTGAAGGCAGTGATGGTTGACAAACTAGTGCAGCTTTTGGAGGGCAAAACCTCTCAGGGTGTAAAACACAAGTTTGGCGACGAGATCTTGTCGAAAGGTGTGAAGTTCGGTAAGAAGAACGTCACCGAGGCGCTCTTCCCCGAGAAGAACCCTTATAAGGATGAGAGCAACTACGCTGTACCGGAAGAGGTAAATATGTTCAAGGACCTAATCCTAGAGAACTGGACCGCCGATGAGAAAGTGAATAACATGCTGCTGCAATTGGTGAAGAATTACGCCAAGCGCCGAAACACTATTACGGCTCGTTTCAAGCGTGACAGGTTTACCCTGGAAGTAGGTGATGAACTCCCCGCAGGTATCGTGCAGCTGGCCAAAGTGTACATCGCCAAGAAGCGTAAGCTGAAGGTAGGGGACAAAATGGCTGGTCGTCACGGTAACAAGGGGGTTGTAGCCCGCATCGTACGCGATGAGGATATGCCTTTCTTGGCTGATGGTACGCCAATGGACATCGTGCTTAACCCGCTCGGTGTACCAAGCCGCATGAACATCGGTCAGATATATGAGACTGTATTGGGTTGGGCTGGCTTGAAGCTAGGCCGTACCTACGCTACCCCGATTTTCGATGGTGCTACCGAAGAGGAAGTATCCCGCGAGTTGGCAGAAGCTGGACTGCCGCACTTCGGTCGCTCCTACCTACACGATGGTCTCACTGGTCAGCAGTTCGACCAGCCGGTGACCGTAGGTGTCATCTATATGCTGAAACTGGGTCACTTAGTTGATGATAAGATGCACGCTCGTTCCATCGGACCATACTCGCTCATTACGCAGCAGCCGCTAGGTGGTAAGGCACAGTTTGGTGGTCAGCGCTTCGGCGAGATGGAAGTGTGGGCGTTGGAGGCCTTCGGTGCTTCGAACGTGCTACAGGAAATCCTGACGGTGAAGTCGGACGACGTTGTCGGCCGAGCCAAAGCTTACGAAGCCATCGTGAAGGGTGACGTGCTACCTAAGCCAAATATCCCTGAGTCATTCAACGTACTCATTCATGAGTTGCGTGGACTGGCGCTGGAAATCACGCTTGATTAATGCTTGAAATTAATGGCTGCTGGTGTTTCAATACCAGCAGCCAATTCTTGCTTCACTTAAACCTAAATGACTGCTCTTCCATTTCTGTTTGGCGGTGTAAGGTTGATTTTAGGATTAGTAATATTGATTAAGACGTTAGGAATGTTTGGTCAAACAGCCAACCCTGATAGCTTTTTCAAAAAACGCCAAGGTGTTTCTGTTGTCTTGGCTACTTTTTTAATTCTATCGGGTCTTTACACTTTGCTTTTCTCCACAGTTGATACATATAATATGTAGTCTAAGGCAAGCTAATTGTAACGCATAATGCTAATAGCTCAATAGATACTTTTCAGGCGATGTTCCGAGACAAGGTCAGAACATCAATATCAAGCCTGATGAGTTTTACGAGAGTTTGATTGTAAAATTGACCTGGCGAAAACCTACTGTGTGGCGTACCTGTCCGACCCACAGAGCACTTTTTGCGGAGTCAAACTGTTATTTTCTTCTCGACTTCTCATAAGCGCGACGAAATTAATTAACAGAAAAAAAGCCAACAGCTAATAAAAGCTACCATACATGGCATTTGCAAAGAATAAAAAACTGGTGCAGGACTTCTCGAAAGTCACTATTTCGCTGGCCTCGCCCGAATCCATCTTAGAGCGGTCGAATGGGGAAGTAGTGAAACCCGAGACTATAAACTACCGGACGTATAAACCCGAGATGGGGGGGCTTTTTTGCGAGCGGATTTTTGGTCCTGTGAAGGACTGGGAATGCCACTGCGGTAAATACAAGCGCATCCGTTACAAGGGCATCATCTGCGACCGTTGCGGCGTGGAGGTAACTGAGAAGAAGGTGCGTCGGGAGCGTATGGGCCACATCGAACTGGTGGTGCCTGTTGCTCACATCTGGTATTTCAAGTCCCTGCCCAATAAAATCGGTTACTTGCTGGGCCTGCCTACCAAGAAGCTTGACCAGATTATCTACTACGAGCGCTATGTGGTAGTTCAGCCTGGTGTATTAGCCGAAGAAGGCGTACAGCAGCTTGACTTCCTTACCGAAGACGAGTACTTGGACATCATCGATAAACTTCCCCGCGAGAATCAGATGCTGCCCAATGAAGACCCCAATAAATTTATTGCCCGGATGGGGGCTGACGCGCTGCAACTTCTGTTGGAGCGTACCAACCTCGACGAGCTTTCCTATAGTTTGCGTGACTCTGCAGCCCACGAGACTTCGCAGCAGCGTAAAGCTGATGCGTTGAAGCGTCTGCGTGTAGTAGAAGCTTTCCGCGACGCGGCTACTCGTATCGAGAACAAACCTGAATGGATGGTGATTCGCATGGTGCCGGTGATTCCACCGGAGCTGCGTCCGCTGGTTCCATTGGATGGGGGGCGTTTTGCTACCTCCGACTTGAATGACCTATACCGTCGCGTTATTATCCGTAACAACCGCCTCAAGCGCCTGATCGAAATCAAGGCTCCTGAGGTGATTCTGCGGAACGAGAAGCGCATGCTGCAGGAAGCTGTTGACTCGCTCTTCGACAACTCGCGTAAGGTGAATGCCGTGCGCGCCGAAGGTAACCGTGCGCTGAAGTCGCTGTCCGATATGCTGAAAGGCAAGCAGGGCCGCTTCCGTCAGAACTTGCTCGGTAAGCGTGTTGACTACTCTGGCCGTTCGGTTATTGTGGTTGGCCCTGAGTTGAAGCTACATGAGTGCGGTCTGCCTAAGAACATGGCAGCTGAGCTGTTCAAGCCATTTATTATCCGGAAGCTTATTGAGCGCGGTATCGTGAAGACGGTGAAATCAGCGAAGAAGATTGTTGACCGTAAGGATGCCGTAGTGTGGGATATTCTGGAGAACGTGCTGAAAGGCCATCCAGTCCTGCTCAACCGTGCTCCTACCTTGCACCGCTTGGGTATCCAGGCTTTCCAGCCTCGCCTGATCGAGGGTAAAGCTATCCAACTGCACCCACTCGTTTGTACGGCATTCAACGCTGACTTTGACGGTGACCAGATGGCTGTGCACGTTCCGCTAGGACCGGCCGCTATCCTAGAAGCCTCAACGCTAATGCTGGCTTCGCACAACATTCTGAACCCAGCCAACGGCGCGCCTATCGCGGTACCGTCGCAGGACATGGTACTCGGTCTGTACTACGTAACCAAAGGCAAGCGCAGCACCGACGACGAGAAAGTACAGGGCGAAGGCCGTGTATTCTACTCGGACGAGGAAGTTGTTATTGCTATCAATGAAGGTCAGCTTTCGAAGCACGCCTTTATTAAGGTACGTACGAAAGTGCGGAACGAGAATGACGAGCTTGTTACCAAGATTATCGAGACCGTAGCTGGCCGTGTTCTGTTCAACCAGTTGGTTCCTGAGGAAGTAGGCTTCGTTGACGAACTACTGACTAAGAAGAAGCTTCAGCAGATCATCTCGCTTGTATTCAAGCGTACGGGTATGGCCCGCACGGCTCAGTTCCTCGACGACATCAAGACGCTGGGCTTCCAGTCGGCTTACAAAGGTGGCTTGTCGATGGGTCTAGGTGATATTCAGATTCCAAAGGAGAAGGATGCTCTTATCGCTCAGGCGCAGGCCGACGTGGTAGCAGTAACCCAAAACTACCAGATGGGTCTGATTACCGATAACGAGCGTTACAACCAGGTTATCGATATTTGGACGCGTATCAATAACCAGATCACGGAGACACTCATGGGCCGCCTCGAAAAGGAGAACCAGGGTTTCAACTCGATCTACATGATGATGCACTCCGGTGCTCGTGGCTCACGTGAGCAGATTCGTCAGCTCGGCGGTATGCGGGGTCTGATGGCTAAGCCTCAGAAATCGCTGCAAGGCTCAGTAGGTGAGATTATTGAAAACCCGATTCTGTCTAACTTCAAAGAAGGTCTGGACGTTATCGAGTACTTTATCTCAACCCACGGTGCTCGTAAAGGTCTTGCCGATACAGCTCTGAAAACAGCTGACGCTGGTTACTTGACTCGTCGTCTGGTAGACGTATCGCAAGACGTTATTGTAAACGAGGTAGACTGCGGTACTCTTCGTGGCCTAGAGGTTTCGGCCTTGAAGGATAACGAGGACATCGTAGAGTCACTTGCTGAGCGTATTCTTGGCCGTGTTGCAGTTCACAATGTTGTGAACCCGCTGAATGACGAGATAATCTTGGCCGCTGGTGAGGAAATTACCGAGGAAATCACTCGCCTAATTGACAATACAGCTATTGAGACGGTAGAAATCCGTTCGGTACTGACTTGTGAATCGAAGCGTGGTATCTGCGCTAAGTGCTACGGTCGTAACCTGTCTTCTGGCCGCATGGTACAGAAAGGTGAAGCCGTTGGTGTAATCGCCGCTCAGTCCATCGGTGAGCCTGGTACCCAGCTTACCCTGCGTACCTTCCACGTAGGTGGTACTGCTTCTAACATTGCTGTTGAAGCTAGCATCCGTGCTAAGTTCGCTGGCACGGTCGAGTTCGAAGATATTCGTACGGTAGCTACTACTACCGACGAAGGTGTGAAGGGCAAAGTAGTAATGGGTCGCTCAGGAGAGGTTCGGATTGTAGATTCTGCCACTGGCAAAGTCTTCATTTCAAACCACGTTCCTTATGGCTCTTTCCTGATTGTTGACGAAGGTCAGCAAGTGGAGAAGGGCGATGAGCTTTGCAACTGGGATCCTTACAACGCTGTCATCCTTTCGGAGTTTGATGGTACGGTTCAGTATGACGCTATTACGGAAGGCATCACTTACCGTGAGGAGTCGGATGAGCAGACGGGTCACCGCGAAAAGGTTATCATAGAGTCAAAAGCCAAGGATCAGAACCCATCGATCATCGTTAGAGCCGCTAAGAAAGGCGACACTGAAGGTCAGAAGGGTTACAGCATCCCAGTAGGTTCTCACCTTAACGTGGAAAATGGCGACAAGATCAAGGCTGGTCACATTCTGGCTAAGATTCCTCGCGCTATTGGTAAGACTCGCGACATCACCGGTGGTCTGCCCCGAGTGACGGAACTGTTCGAAGCCCGTAATCCATCGAACCCGGCCGTAGTGTCGGAAATCGACGGTGTGGTAACGTATGGTACAGTGAAGCGTGGTAACCGTGAAATCTTCATTGAGTCGAAAGACGGCGTGAAGAAGAAGTACATGGTGCCGCTGTCCAAGCACATTCTAGTGCAGGATAACGACTTCATTCGTGCTGGTATGCCGCTCTCCGATGGTGCTATTACGCCATCCGACATCCTGAGCATTCAGGGCCCGGGTGCTGTACAGGAGTACCTCGTGAACGAGATTCAGGAAGTATACCGCTTGCAGGGTGTGAAAATCAACGATAAGCACATTGAGGTGGTAGTTCGCCAGATGATGCAAAAGGTGGTTATCCTTGATGCCGGCGACACGACTTTCCTCGAAAATCAGGTGATTGATAAGATCGTCTTCATGGAGGAGAACGATACCATCATCGACATGAAGGTGGTAACCGATGCTGGCGACTCTACGGAGTTGAAGCCTGGTCAGATTGTGAGTGCCCGCCGCCTGCGCGACGAGAACTCCAGCCTGAAACGCCGTGACTTGAAATTGGTGGAAGTGCGCGACGCACAGCCTTCCGTTTCGCGTCCGACCTTACAAGGCATCACCCAAGCCTCATTGGGTACGCAGAGTTTCATCTCGGCCGCTTCCTTCCAGGAAACGACCAAGGTACTTAGCGAAGCGGCTATCCGTGGCAAAGCTGATGAACTGCTAGGCCTGAAGGAGAACGTAATTGTTGGTCACCTCATCCCGGCTGGTACCGGCTTGCGCGAGTACACTCGCCAGGTTGTGGGCTCGAAGGAGGAGATGGAAGCAGCTGCCGCTGCTCCTAAGGCTGACACTGAAACGAAGCGCCCCGCTCGCGCAAGCAAGCGTGAGGCTTCTATTCAGGAGTAGTATTTGATACGTGAGTAAAGAGAAAAGCCGACTGGATACTTTCCGGTCGGCTTTTCTCTTTTCACTAATTTTGATTTCAATCTATTATTTGCTTCCAACCTTACCTTATGAATCTCCCTCCTGATCAAAATGCCCCCCAAGATCCGAACGCAATTAATATTGAGCTGTCAGAGCAAATTGCGGAAGGTGAGTACGCCAATCTGGCTATGATAGCGCATAGCAGTGGGGAGTTTGTTATTGACTTTATCCGACTGATGCCGGGCTTGCCAAAAGCGAAGGTTAAAGCTCGCATTGTTATAACACCAGAACACGCTAAGCGCCTACTTGCCGCGCTAGCTGATAACGTAGACCGTTTCGAGCAGACATTTGGACCGATAAAATCTCAGCCTGATATGCCAAACTTCCCGATGAATTTTGGCGGTACAATGGGGGAGGCGTAAACATTGTAAGTAAGCTGAACCTTATCAGGGTGTTTGTAGCTTATTTATAAACAACTCGAAAAAGCCCCCCAGCTGCTATTTGCGACTTTTTGGGGCAAATATGAGAGTGTTATGTATGGTTAAGTGGAGTGAGAGATAAGTTACTTGCTATAAAGCACTTTCCCTAAAACAAACTATTTCAACCTGTTTGCTATTGTAAAGCAACTTCTATACCTTTGCAAGCCTAATTTTTTGGGAGAGAACCCTCCTTGACAAACCATTCCGTAGATGCCTACCATCAATCAGTTAGTACGAAAGGGAAGAGAAAAGCTGACGACTAAGTCAAAGTCGCCGGCACTCGATTCCTGCCCGCAGCGCCGTGGCGTTTGCACCCGTGTATATACCACTACGCCCAAGAAGCCAAACTCGGCGATGCGTAAAGTCGCTCGTGTGCGTCTCACCAACGGCAAAGAAGTCAACGCCTACATTCCAGGCGAAGGCCACAACCTGCAGGAGCACAGCATCGTGCTAATTCGCGGTGGCCGCGTGAAGGACCTTCCCGGTGTACGTTATCACATCATCCGCGGTGCTCTTGATACCGCTGGCGTAGGTGGTCGTACCCAGCGTCGTTCGAAGTATGGCGCTAAGCGTCCGAAGCCAGGGCAGCCCGCTGCAACCGGCAAAGGCGGTAAGCCAGCACCCGGCAAGAAAAAATAATTAAATAAGAGATGAGTAGTAAGAAGTGAGAGGTGAGACGCAGTTCTTATCTCACTTCTCACTTCTCGGTACTCACTTCTGATAAAATGAGAAAGTCAAAACCAAAGAAGCGCATTCTCCTGCCCGACCCTAAGTACAAGGAGACGCTGGTAACCCGTTTCGTCAACTACATGATGTATGACGGAAAGAAGAACTTAGCTTACACCATTTTCTACGATGCCTGCGAACTAGTAGAGCAGCGCACCAAGGAGAATGGCCTCGAAATGTGGCGCAAGGCTTTGAACAATGTAATGCCGACTGTAGAAGTAAAGAGCCGCCGCGTAGGTGGTGCTACCTTCCAAGTGCCGATCGAAGTTCGTCCTGATCGTCGTATTTCAGTAGGTGCCAAGTGGATGATTCAATACGCTCGTCGTCGTGGTGAGAAGACCATGAAAGATAAACTGGCCGGCGAAATCATCGCCGCTGCTAAAGGCGAAGGTGCTTCAGTGAAAAAGAAAGACGATACGCACCGGATGGCGGAAGCCAACAAGGCTTTCTCGCACTTCCGTTTCTAAAGGAGAAAATTAGGGACTTGGGGACTAAGGAGCTTCAGGAGATGTTGTATCATTTCTACGCTCTTTGGTCCCCAAGCTCTTAAGACCCTACAAATAAAATGGCTAAACAAGACCTCAAATACCTCCGCAACATTGGGATTATGGCGCACATCGACGCCGGTAAGACCACGACTTCGGAGCGCATTCTGTATTACACAGGCAAAACCCACAAGATCGGGGAAGTGCACGAAGGTGCCGCCACGATGGACTGGATGGAGCAAGAGCAGGAGCGGGGCATCACGATTACGTCGGCTGCTACTACTACCTTCTGGAACTATCCAACAGACGCCAGCGGTGAACCCACAAGCGAAACCAAGCAATACAAAATTAACTTGATTGATACTCCAGGCCACGTTGACTTTACCGTAGAGGTAGAGCGCTCGTTGCGTGTACTGGATGGAGCTGTTGCGTTATTCTGTGCAGTATCAGGTGTAGAGCCTCAGTCGGAGACTGTATGGCGTCAGGCTGATAAGTACAAAGTACCCCGCATCTGCTTCGTTAACAAGATGGATCGTGCCGGTGCTGACTTCTTCAAGGCTGTAGCTGAGATTAAGGATAAGCTAGGTGCGAACCCAGTTCCATTGCAAATTCCGATTGGCGCCGAAGACACTTTTAAAGGTGTAGTTGATTTGCTGACCGGTAAGGCAATCGTATGGGATGATGCTACACAAGGCAAAGCCTATCACGAGATTCCCGTACCCGAGGATCTGGTGGAGACGGTAGCCGAATGGCGTCAGAAACTAATAGAAAGCGTTGCCGAGTATGACGACGCTCTGTTGGAGAAGTTCTTCGAAGATCCAGAGAGCATCACACGTGAGGAAATGATGGTTGTTATCCGCCAGGCGGTTATCGACATGAAGTTTTCGCCGGTAATGTGCGGCTCAGCCTTCAAAAACAAAGGTGTTCAGTCGATGCTGGACGGTGTAATGGCTTACTTGCCTTCACCGCTGGATATGCCTCCCATCATTGGTACCAACCCAGATACCAATGAAGAAGAGGTTCGTCTGCCTACTACCGACGCACCATTTGCTGCTCTAGCTTTCAAAATTGCTACTGACCCCTTCGTAGGTCGCTTGTGCTTCTTCCGTTGCTACAGTGGTACGCTGGAAGCTGGCTCTTATGTGTTCAACAACCGTACGGAAAAGAAAGAGCGTATCTCGCGTTTGATGCAGATGCACTCTAACAAGCAGAACCCAATCGACCGCCTAGAGGCTGGTGATATCGGTGCTGGTGTTGGTTTCAAAGACATCAAAACGGGTGACACCCTCACTGATGAGAAGCACCGTTTGGTGTTGGAGTCGATGAGCTTCCCTGAGCCTGTAATCGGCTACGCCATTGAGCCTAAAACTCAGGCTGACGTTGATAAGATGGGTATGGCCATCGCTAAACTCGTAGAAGAAGACCCTACCTTGACCGTAAACACTGACCCTGAGACGGGCCAGACTGTATTGCGTGGCATGGGTGAGCTTCACTTGGAAATCATCATCGACCGCATGCGTCGTGAATTCAAGGTGGAGATTAACCAGGGTGCTCCTCAGGTTGCCTACAAAGAGATTCTGACCAAGAAAGTAGAGCACCGCGAGACTTACAAGAAGCAGACTGGTGGTCGTGGTAAATTTGGCGACATCGTATTCGAAATCGGTCCGAAAGAGACTGAGCCAGAAAAAGCTGGTTTTGAATTCGAGAATGCTATCGTTGGTGGTGTAATTCCCCGCGAATTCATAGCTCCAATTCAGAAGGGCTTTGAGGAAGCAATGAAGAACGGCCCTCTGGCTGGCTTCCCATTGGATTCCATGAAAGTTCGCTTGTTCCATGGCTCCTTCCACGACGTTGACTCGGACGCCCTGTCGTTCGAACTAGCTGCCCGTGGTGGTTTCCGTGAAGCGGCCCGTCAGGCTGGTCCCAAACTGCTTGAGCCCATAATGGCTGTTGAGGTTGTTTGCCCAGACGAGTACACTGGTCCCGTAACTGGTGACTTGAACCGTCGTCGTGGTATCATGAAGGGTATGGATACCAAAGCTGGTGCTCAACTCATCAAGGCCGACGTACCATTATCGGAACTGTTCGGTTATGTAACTGACCTGCGCACCATTTCGTCGGGTCGCGCTTCTGCTTCGCTCACCTTCTCTCACTACGAGCAGGTACCATCGAACTTGGCTGAAGGCATTGTTGCCAAAACCAAAGGTCACGCCGTTCGCTAATTCGCTTTCAAGACTTAAGACATGAACCAGAAAATTCGCATTAAACTCAAGTCCTACGATCACAACCTCGTAGACAAGTCGTCCGAGAAGATCGTGAAAGCGGTGAAGGCTACGGGCGCTATCGTGAGCGGTCCAATTCCGTTGCCTACTAAAAAGGAGAAGTTCACAGTTCTTCGTTCGCCCCACGTGAACAAGAAGTCGCGTGAGCAATTCCAGCTTTGTACGTACAAGCGCCTCGTTGACATCTACTCAACTTCATCGAAGACAGTAGATGCCCTGATGAAGCTTGAACTGCCCAGCGGTGTAGATGTAGAAATTAAAGTCTGAGGACTGGTTTCAACGGTCAACAAAAAAGCCCCCCGGATTGATTCTTGGGGGCTTTTTTGTTGCGTAAGTTATAATATGAGCTATAATTGTGCTCGTTTAAGATGTTTATATACAGTGTCCCTAGCCACCACTCTCACTGCTGATCGGACCGAACTATCAACTACGGCTAGTTTAGCATTGATACTTATTGGCCTTTTTACAAGTGACTTTCTATCTCAAGTTTCCACTATAGGTATATTATGCTTACTACTAACGGCACTGTTGCACAGCATTGCGCATCGGCAAATCATCCAAAAGAAGCAATAGCGAGTGTATGCTGCATTTACTGGTGTGTTCTTTCTACAATTGGTTGCAGGCCTCAACACAAGTGTAGCAAATAAGGTAGCATTCTTAGCTGATGTACAACAGCAGCTTCCTTTTCTGGTGCTGCCTAGATCATTCTGGCTGCTGCCACCGCTATCATCACGGACTTAGCGGCGACTTTACCTAATGTTCTATTATCTGGTTGTACTATCAGCGCTCGGAAGTACAGCTTATTATCTGCTGCATACAACTAAGATAAATCAGCTTTATTATCAGTCTCAGATTATGCCGACGGTTCCCGATTATATACGGTTTAGCCTGATGGTTACTTTGGCTGTAGCTATTGGGGGGCTTTTCTTATCAAATAATGTAGTTAAGAGAGGCCATCGAATAACAGTGTTTCTGGCAACTGCCTTTTTAATTCTGTATTTATACTTGCTATCGGTACGAAGCGGATTTATAGCTTTTAATATGCTGGATTTTGTAACGCTACTCTGGTATATGGCAAAACGACGCTATTTCCGGGCACTATGCACAGGAGGTCTTTTACTAATGCTTCCATTCCTAAGCTTTTGGTGCTTTCCTACCTTCTACAATAAATACTACAATACCAAAGATGATGTAGGGAGGGTGGAGGAGGTGAGTTCAGCTAATAACTTCTCGCTAGTCGGACGAGTGTATTCTTATAAAGTTGGCTTGCAGCTCGCGCAAGCACATCCTTTTGTAGGAGTGGGAAAAGCGGATATGGAGGATGAGATAACCACTTATTATAAAGCCGATTTTCCAGACATAAAACCATCAGCCTATCTGTTACCGCACAATCAGTTTCTATACGGCTTGGTGGCTTTCGGTGGGCTCGGTCTGCTAATTTTCATCGGGTGCTTTTACTACCCATTATATTGGTCCCTGACCAAAACGGCACCTTTGCTGATGGCTCAATACTTAATTATCTCCTTATACTTCCTAGCAGAATATAGCCTTGATCAGAAAAATAAAACAGGCTTATTATTCGCTTTACTATTCCTGTTATTACCAGTAAACGACCTGATGTCTCCGGGCCCGTTCAGAAGCAGGCTGGAGACTTAGCTAGCCTGGGAACCATTAAGCAGAAATGATTGATAAAGAGCCTGTAGCTTGTGGCTCCGAAACGTGGCGCCTCCAAAAATATTTTAAACCGTAGTTTGAATAAAGCATTAAAATTGTCTAGCTTTGCACTCCCATTACGAAAACGTCATAAGGGCGTTTTCTCTGTGTCTTCTTAATTAAATCAAAAACGAATGCCTGGCATCATCGGTAAAAAAATCGGTATGACAAGCCTCTTCACTCCGGACGGGAAAAACATTCCCTGCACGCTCATCGAAGCGGGTCCGTGCGTAGTGACGCAGGTTAAGACTATCGAAAAGGACGGCTACACAGCTGTTCAGCTCGGTTACGGCGAGAAAAAAGCCAAGAATACCACCAAAGCACTGGCTGGCCATTTTGCCAAAGCCGGTACTACTCCTAAGAAAAAACTTGTTGAGTTTCGCCTCGACGCAGAGTCTACGTACGCTGCTGGTGCCGAAATCAAAGCTGACCTTTTTGAGGAAGGCGAGTTTGTCGACGTAGTAGGAACCTCAAAAGGTAAGGGTTTCCAGGGTGTTGTGAAGCGTTACAACTTTGCTGGTGTGGGTGGTCAAACCCACGGTCAGCATAACCGTCTTCGTCACCCTGGTTCTATCGGTGCCTGCTCTTGGCCTTCACGCGTATTCAAAGGAATGCGCATGGGTGGTCGTATGGGCGGTGATCGTGTGAAGATCCAGAACTTGAAGGTAATGCGCATTGTAGCCGACAAAAACCTGATTCTGGTTAGCGGCTCGGTTCCCGGCGCCAAGAATTCTTATGTGGTCCTGGAAAAATAACGCGAGATGGAACTGTCAGTATATAACATCAAAGGCGAGGACACAGGCCGCAAGGTTACGTTGTCTGACGCTATCTTCGGTTTAGAGCCGAATGAGCACGTGATGTACCTCGACGTGAAGCAATACTTGGCCAATCAGCGCCAGGGCACGCACAAGTCGAAGCAGCGTCACGAAGTGCAGGGCACTACCAAGAAGCTCAAGAAGCAAAAAGGTACGGGCGGTGCTCGTGCTGGTAGCATGAAGTCGCCCGTATTCATTGGTGGTGGTCGCGTATTTGGCCCCCAGCCCCGTGACTACGGCTTCAAGCTGAACAAAAAGACGAAGCGGGTTGCTCGTTTGTCGGCTCTGAGTACGTTGGCTCAGGAAGGCAAAGTAGCTTTGGTAGAAACCATTACGTTAGATGCCCCCCGTACGAAAGATTTCCTTTCGATTCTGACTGGGTTGAAGCTGAACAACGGCAAGAAAACCTTGCTCGTAACCGGCGAAGCCAACAAGAACGTGCTGCTATCGGCGCGCAACATTCAGAAAGTGACCGTGGCTACGCCTGTTGCTCTGAACACGCACGACCTGCTTAACACGGATACCTTGTTATTGTCAGAGGACGGGCTGAAGTCGTTGGAACAACTTTATACCCCTGCTGAGTAATGAGCACGTTGAAGAAACCTATCGTGACCGAGAAGGCCACGGCGCTGAACGAAAAAGGTCAGTACGCTTTCGAAGTAGAGCGTACAGCTAATAAGGTTCAGATCAAAAAAGAGATCGAACAACTGTATGGTGTAACGGTAACGGGCATTAGCACGATCCGCACCAATGGCAAGATGAAGTCTAAATTTCAGAAAGGTGGTGCCGTATCAGGCCGTCGTCCTCATGGAAAGAAGGCTATCGTGACTGTGAAGGAAGGCGATATCATCGACTTCTATAGCGGTATATAAGCAGAGCTTACTCGCAAGCGCATTTTAAGATAAAATGGCACTCAAAAAACTAAGACCAACATCACCGGGTCAACGATTTCGCATCGCCCCGGCCTTCGACGAGATAACCACGTCGACGCCGGAGAAATCGTTGTTGGCACCCATGGAAAAATCCGGTGGCCGAAACAATTCGGGTAAAATGTCTAACCGCTACATCGGCGGTGGACACAAGCAGAAGTATCGTATCATCGACTTCAAGCGTGACAAAGCTGGTGTTCCAGCCACGGTGAAGACGATCGAGTACGATCCTAACCGCACGGCGCGCATCGCTCTACTTAACTACGTTGATGGCGAGAAACGTTATATCATCGCTCCCGCTGGCTTAGAAGTGGGTACTACTGTAGTTGCTGGCCCTGGGGTCGCTCCTGAAGTAGGCAATGCTTTGACATTGCGCGAAATGCCCCTTGGTACTATTGTTCACAATATTGAACTTATGCCTGGTGGTGGTGCTGCTATCGCTCGCTCTGCTGGTACTTATGCTCAGTTAGTGGCACGCGAGGATAAGTATGCTACGCTGAAATTACCTTCTGGTGAGATGCGTATGGTGCTCGTTACCTGCATGGCTACGGTTGGTACCGTTTCAAATGGCGACCATATGAACGTGCGCCTTGGCAAAGCTGGTCGCAATCGTTGGATGGGCCGTCGTCCACGTGTACGTGGTGTTGCAATGAACCCAGTCGATCACCCAATGGGTGGTGGCGAAGGCAAATCGTCAGGTGGTCACCCACGTAGCCGTAATGGCATTATTGCTAAGGGTCAGAAGACTCGCAATAAGAATAAGTACTCCGAGCAACTCATCGTAAACCGTAAAGGCAAAAAGTAAGCAATGGCACGTTCGCTAAAAAAAGGGCCGTACATTGACTTCCGGCTCGAGAAGAAAGTAACGGCAATGGAAGATTCTGGTAAGAAATCAGTGGTGAAGACTTGGTCGCGTCGCTCGATGATTTCGCCAGACTTCGTAGGCCACACCTTCGCTGTACACAATGGGAATAAGTTTATCCCAGTGTACGTGACTGAAAACATGGTTGGACACAAGCTCGGTGAGTTCGCACCTACACGCAACTTCCGTGGCCACGTAGCCAAAAAAGATAAAGGCAAGCGCTAAGATGGAAGCAACAGCTAAACTCCGCAATGTGCCTACCTCGCCTCGCAAGATGCGTTTGGTAGCCGATATGGTCCGCGGTCAAAAAGTGACCCGCGCCTTGGGCTTGCTAAAGTTTGAAGCTAATTCAGGTGCTGAGCGCATCGAGAAATTGCTTCTTTCTGCTTTGTCTAACTGGCAGCAGAAAAACGAAGACGGGCGCATCGAAGACGCTAACCTTTATATCAAAGAGATATTCGTTGATGAAGGTCGTCAGTTGAAGCGTCTGCGTCCTGCTCCTCAGGGTCGCGGTCACCGCATCCGCAAGCGCAGCAACCACGTGACGTTGGTAATTGATTCGAAGGTTGAGCCGCTAGGCAGCAAGGCTGCAGTTAAGCAAGCCTCCGAGCAAAAACCAACTGAAGCGAAAGCTGGTGCTACTCGCACCCGTCGTAGCTCGACTAAGAAAACCACTACTGAAAACAAGGCAGAAGCCACCGCATAAGCACTATGGGACAGAAAGTAAATCCGGTTGGCTTCCGCTTAGGTGTCATCAAAGGATGGGACTCGAACTGGTACGGCGGTAAGGACTTTGCCGACAAGCTGGTAGAGGACGAGAAAATCCGCAAATATATCCTCGCGCGTATCCCGAAAGGCGGTATTTCCCGCATCGTAATCGAGCGTACCTTGAAGCGTATCACCATTACTATCAATACGGCTCGTCCAGGTGTAGTTATTGGTAAAGGCGGTCAGGAAGTTGATAAGATCAAAGACGAGCTGAAGCAGATCACTAGCAAAGACGTTCAGATCAACATCTTCGAAATTAAACGTCCGGAACTCGATGCTAAGCTAGTAGGTGAGAGCATTGCTCAGCAGCTACAGGCTCGTATCTCGTTCCGTCGTGCAATGAAGCAGGCTATCCAAGCTGCAATGCGTGTAGGTGCTGAAGGCATCAAAGTGCAGTGCGGTGGTCGTCTCGGTGGCGCTGAAATTGCTCGCTCGGAGCAGTATAAAGAAGGGCGTACTCCGCTGCACACTCTCCGTGCTGACATTGATTATGCTTTGTCAGAAGCTCAGACTGTGTATGGCAAGATCGGCATCAAAGTATGGATCATGCGTGGTGAGGTATTCGGCAAGCCTGACTTGTCACCTAACCAGCAGCCAGCTAACCAAGGCGCCGACAGCCGTGGCGGAAACGACCGTGGTCCACGTGGTGAGCGTGGTGACCGTGGTGGTGATCGTGGCCCGCGCCGTGACCGCAATGATCGTGGTGGTGAAGGCCGTGGCGACCGAGGTGGTGATAACCGCGGTGGTCAAGGTGGTGGCCCACGCCGCAATAGCGGTGCCGGTGGTGCTGGTGGAGGGCAAAACCGCGGTGGTGGTGCTCCTCGTCGCTAACCCTTTTTCTTTTTTCGAATCTCTATTTTTCGATAATCATGTTACAACCGAAAAGGACCAAGTATCGCAAGATGCAAAAGGGTCGCGTAACAGGCCTAGCCTACCGCGGCAGCTCCATTGACTTCGGTTCATTCGCTATCAAGTCGCTGGAAACTGCGTGGATCACGGCTCGCCAAATTGAGGCAGCTCGTATCGCTATGACCCGTGCTATGAAGCGTGAAGGTCAAGTTTGGATCCGCATTTTCCCTGATAAGCCTATTACCAAGAAGCCCGCTGAAGTGCGTATGGGTAAAGGTAAAGGCTCACCCGAGTATTGGGTTGCCATTGTACATCCAGGCACTATCATGTTCGAATCGGACGGTGTTCCACTTGAAGTAGCCCAGGAGTCACTGCGTCTAGCGGCGCAAAAATTGCCCGTGAAGACCAAGTTTGTTGTTCGTCGCGACTACGTAGAAAACTAGTAAGATGAAAAACGCTGATATTCGTGCTCTCTCAGTAGAAGAGCTAAAGAACCAGATTAAGACCGAACAGACTAGTGGCCAGTCGCTGCGTTTCGCGCACGCTATCTCTCCTCTAGAGAATCCGATTCGCCTGAAGCATAGCCGCAAGAACGTAGCTCGTCTGAAGACTGAGTTGACCCGTCGCGAGAACGAGCAGGCAAACCAAACTGCTAAATAACGATGGCAACTAACACAGACCAGCAGGTTACCGGCACCCTTGACCGGAACATGCGTAAAGAAATTACTGGGCGTGTCTCTAGCTCCAAAATGGATAAATCTATCACGGTAGTGGTAGAGGAAAAGCAGAAGCACCCCATTTATGGCAAGTTCGTGAGCAAGACCACAAAGTTCATGGCTCATGATGAGAACAACGAATGTGGCGAAGGTGATACCGTACGGATTATGTCCACTCGGCCGCTAAGCAAAAACAAGCGTTGGAGATTAGTAGAAATCGTAGAGCGCGCCAAGTAAGATGATACAACAAGAATCCCGTCTGACCGTCGCTGATAATAGCGGCGCTAAAGAAGTGCTCTGCATCCGTGTCCTCGGCGGCACCGGTAAGAAATATGCTAGCGTAGGCGATAAGATCGTTGTTTCGATTAAATCAGCTATACCTTCTGGCAACGCTAAAAAAGGCACTGTATCTAGAGCAGTAGTTGTTCGCACGAAGAAAGAAGTGCGTCGTAAAGACGGCTCTTACATTCGTTTCGATGATAATGCTGCGGTACTGCTCAATAACAACGATGAACCCCGTGGCACCCGCATCTTCGGACCTGTGGCTCGTGAGTTACGTGAGCGTCAGTTTATGAAGATTGTTTCACTGGCCCCTGAGGTTTTATAAGCATAGTAGCAAATGGCAACGAAAGCAAAAGACCAAAAGCCAGTGAAATTGCACGTAAAAACTGGCGATACCGTTAAGGTGATTGCTGGTGATGAGCGTGGCAAGACTGGTACCATCAAATCGGTTAACCGCACTTCACAGCGCGTTATCATCGAGGGTTTGAACCTAGTGACGAAGCACAACAAGCCGAGCGCTAAAAACCCTCAGGGTGGTATTACCAAGATCGAGGCTCCCATTCATGTGAGCAACGTGCAGCCCATTGACCCCAAGACGGGTGAGCGGGTACGCAAAAATGCCCCCCAGCAAAACGCCTAACCCGGCTTTACGACAATGGCTCGACTCAGAGAAATATATCAGAAAGACGTGGTGCCTGCGCTCCAGGAGAAATTCCAGTTCAAGAGCGTAATGCAGGTGCCACGCATCACTAAGATCTGTATCAACCGCGGTATCGGTGCAGCAGTAGCTGACAAGAAACTTGTTGATAATGGTGTGGATGAGCTGACGACCATCACTGGTCAGAAAGCTGTTCCTACTATCGCTAAGCGTTCGGTATCTAACTTTAAGCTTCGCGAGGGCATGCCCATCGGTGCTAAAGTCACCCTGCGTGGTGAGCGCATGTATGAGTTCATGGACCGTCTGTTGACAGTTGCTTTACCTCGTGTACGCGACTTCAAAGGCATTAACGATAAGGGCTTCGATGGCCGTGGGAATTACACCCTTGGTATCAAAGAACAGATCATCTTCCCGGAAATTTCCATTGACAAGATCAAGTCAATTTCTGGTATGGACATCACTTTTGTTACAACCGCCGAGAACGACGAGCAGAGCTATGAGCTGCTTAAGGCTTTCGGAATGCCCTTCACTAACGCCAAGAAAGAAAATAATGGCTAAGGAATCCGTTAAAGCAAGAGAAAGAAAGCGTATCGCTACAGTTGCTCGTTATGCTGAGAAGCGTAAGGCACTCAAGGCTGCTGGCGATTATGAAGGTCTAGATAAGTTACCACGCAACGCTTCACCAGTGCGTGTTCACAACCGCGACAAGATCAACGGTCGTCCTCGTGGTTACATGCGTAAGTTCGGCATCAGCCGTGTTACGTTCCGTGAAATGGCACTAGCTGGTAAGATCCCCGGAGTAACTAAGTCGAGCTGGTAGTATGAATATAGCCAGTACGCCTTCTCAAACGGTGTGCTGGCTATTTTTTACTTCAATTACGAAATAGGCTCAAGAAACCATTGGCCGTGCCCCGATAGCCGAGCCAAGTAGTCTTAACTGAAAATTTCGCTGTTGCTTTCTGCAGCTGCGAAATTTTCTTATCTTTGCGCTCCCTAAAAAGGAGTGTAGCTTTTCTATATCAAATGAATACAGATCCAATTGCTGATTTTTTAACTCGGGTGCGTAATGCCATCAAGGCAAACCACCGGGTAGTAGAAATACCGGCCAGCAACATCAAAAAGGAAATCACGAAAGTGCTCTACCATAAGGGCTACATTCAGAGCTACCGCTTTGATGACTCATCGGTACAAGGCACAATCAAGATTGCGCTTAAGTACAATCCTGCTACCAAGCAGCCAGCTATCACGAAGCTGGAGCGTGTGAGCACGCCTGGTCTGCGTAAGTACGCTCACGTGGAGAATCTGCCACGCGTATTAAGCGGCCTTGGAGTAGCTATCCTGTCTACGTCGAAGGGCGTGATGACAGAGAAAGAAGCCAAAAACGAAAACGTGGGCGGCGAGGTGCTGTGCTACGTTTACTAAGCGAGAGGAAACAGAAATATGTCACGCATTGGTAAACTGCCGATCAGCCTGCCCGCTAACGTGCAGATTGATATTAGCAAAGAAAACGAAGTAACCGTTAAGGGTCCAAAAGGAACTTTGACCACTCCTGTAGACCGCGACATCACCGTTTCTACTGCCGATGGTCAACTCGTAGTTGAACGTCCTACTGAGCAGAAGCGTCATAAGGCTATGCACGGTTTGTATCGTTCGCTTATCAACAACATGGTTGTTGGTGTGAGTGATGGCTATTCGGAACGTTTAGAGTTAGTAGGTGTAGGTTATAAAGCTGCAATGGCTGGTACTACGCTCGAACTTTCTTTAGGTTACTCGCACAATATTTTCTTGGCACTGCCTAAGGAAGTAACTGCTACTGCTCTTACAGAGAAAGGTAAAAACCCTATTGTTACTCTGACTAGCATCGATAAGCAATTGTTAGGTCAAGTGGCTGCAAAAATCCGTTCGTTGCGTAAAGTCGAGCCCTATAAAGGCAAAGGTGTACGCTTCGTGGGTGAGCAGATTCGTCGCAAGGCTGGTAAAACGGCTTCGAAATAATTTCGCATTATGGCTTTTGATAAAGCAACAAGAAGAAAGCGGATCCAGCGCATCATCCGTACGCGGGTGGCTGGCACGTCCGATCGGCCGCGTTTGTCGGTGTTTCGTAGCAATAAGGGTATCTACGCCCAAATTATTGACGACACCATTGGCCAAACGCTGGTATCTGTATCATCTAAGCACGTAACAACGGCTGATGATGTTACCCCAGTAGCTTCTGCTGCTGCAGTAGGCAAAGAAATTGCCTCCCGCGCTCAGGAGAAGGGTATCACAAAAGTAGTGTTCGACCGTTCAGGTTACCTCTACCACGGCCGCGTAAAATCATTGGCAGAAGGAGCCCGCGAAGGCGGCCTCAATTTCTAAATCATCATGGCAGAATTTAACAACAGCAACCGTGGTGGTGGCAATGACCGTGGCGGCAACGATCGTCGCGGTGGTGGCAATGATCGTGGTGGTAACCGGGACCAAACTCCCCGCGCTGGTGACACGGACCTAAAAGAAAAAGTAGTAGCCATCAACCGAGTAGCCAAAGTGGTAAAAGGTGGTCGTCGCTTTAGCTTCTCTGCAATTGTAGTGGTAGGTGACGGCAACGGTACTGTAGGTTTCGGCCTAGGTAAGGCTAACGAGGTAACTGATGCTATTGCAAAGGGTATCGATGATGCTAAGAAGAACCTAGTAAAAGTTCCTCTCTATAAGCATACCGTTCCTCACGTGATGGAAGGTAAGTATTCAGGTGGCTTCGTTCTAGTACAGCCAGCAGCAGCTGGTACCGGCGTAATTGCTGGTGGTGCTATGCGTGCTGTATTCGAAAGCGCTGGTATCAAAGATGTGCTAGCTAAGTCGAAAGGCTCGTCTAACCCGCACAACGTGGTGAAGGCTACCTTCGATGCTCTTTTGAAGATGCGCGACCCCATGCAAATCGCACAGCAACGCGGCATCACTCTCCAACAAGTTTTTAACGGCTAGAAGAGATGGCGCAGATTAAAATCAAATTGATAAAAAGCGTGATTGACCGCCCTGAGCGTCAAAAGCGCACGGTTCAGGCCTTGGGTCTGGGTAAAATCGGTAGCACCTCGGAGAAAGAAAACACCCCCCAGATTGCTGGTATGGTGGCCGCAGTGCAGCATTTGATCGAAGTAACCGAACTTTAAGAAGTAACTCAACATGAATCTCAGCAATCTAAAACCTGCCGTAGGCGCAACGCGCAATGAAAAGCGCATTGGTCGCGGTACGGGTTCGGGCCGCGGTGGTACATCTACCCGTGGTCACAAAGGGCAGAAGTCACGTTCGGGCTACTCTAAGAAGTCAGGCTTTGAAGGTGGTCAGATGCCTCTGCAGCGTCGTGTGCCTAAGTTTGGTTTCACGAACATCAATCGTGTAGAGTACAAGGGTATCAACCTTGACGCTCTGCAGAGCCTAATGGATAAAGACAGCACAACCACTATGGATGTAGCTTACTTTGTATCCAATGGCCTTGTTTCTAAGAACGCTAAAATCAAAATTCTTGGCCGGGGTGAAATCACTCAAGCTGTAGAAGTGCATGCGCATGCTTTTTCTAAATCTGCTGTTGAGGCGATTGAAAAGGCAGGTGGCAAAGCAGTGACTTTATAAAGCCTGACTGGCAATGAAGAAGTTTATCGAGACGATAAAGAATATTTTTGCGATTGAGGATCTGCGTATGCGGATTCTCAATACGCTTTTTTTCATTGCTATCTACCGGCTAGGTTCTTTTGTAGTGCTGCCTGGGGTAGATGCTACCAGATTAAAGCAAGGAGCTGAAGGTCTCTTCGGAATCCTAGATACATTGCTAGGTGGAGCATTTAGTAATGCCTCCATCTTCGCACTCGGCATTATGCCCTATATATCGGCTTCTATTGTACTGCAATTGCTAACTATAGCAGTGCCTTACTTCCAGAAGCTTCAAAAGGAAGGAGAGTCAGGTCGTAAGAAGATCAATCAATACACCCGTATTCTGACCATCCCGATTGTGATGGCTCAGTCGATTGGCTTCATTGCAACTATTACCCCTGAGGCTATCATTTCTCCCGGTACATTCTTTACAATCTCCACCATGATCATTATCACGGCTGGAACATTGTTCTGCATGTGGCTTGGAGAAAAGATTACTGATAAAGGCATTGGTAATGGCATTTCCATGATCATTATGATCGGAATCGTTTCTCGATTCCCAGGAGCCATTATCGGTGAAGCAGCTGCTAAAGGCATGCGTGGATCGTTGATCTTCTTGATTGAGATGGTTGTGCTCTTCCTAGTTGTAATGGCTGTGATTGTGCTGACGCAAGCGGTTCGCCGTATCCCAGTACAGTACGCAAAGCAGGTAGGTGGAACCACGCAGCTCAATGCTCAGCGCCAGTTCATTCCCTTGAAGGTGAATGCTGCTGGTGTAATGCCAATCATCTTTGCTCAGTCATTGATGTTTGTTCCAGCTATAGTTGCTTCGATTTGGCAGAACGACAGTGATACGGCTAGTTATATTGGAGTTAAGTTTTCGGACTATACATCTTGGCAGTACAACCTTGTGTTCGCTACTCTGATTATTGTCTTTACTTATTTCTACACTGCTATCAGCGTCAATCCTAATCAGATTGCTGATGATTTGAAACGCAGTGGTGGCTTTGTTCCCGGAGTGAAGCCTGGTCGTGATACGTCCGAGCATATGGATGAGATTCTGACTCGTATCACATTGCCAGGGGCTATTGCACTTGCTCTCATTGCAATCTTCCCTGCTCTAGCTTTGTTGGCAGGCGTAACTCGTCCTTTTTCTGCCTTCTACGGTGGTACTTCTCTTATTATCATGGTAGGTGTTGTTTTAGATACGCTGAATCAAGTGGAAAGCTACTTGCTCATGCGTCATTATGACGGCATGATGAAGACAGGTAAGCTGAGAGGTAGATCGCAAAATGTAGCGATGGCTTCTTAAGTCATGGTTGTTTACAAGACCGAAGAAGAAATAGAACTCATTCGGGCTAGTGCGAAAGTTTTAGCCCAGGCTCACGGAGAAGTCGCGAGCCTTATCAAGGAGGGAGTAACCACCCGTGAGCTGGACAAGCGTGCGGAGGAGTTTATTCGAGATAATGGGGGGCAACCTTCATTTAAAGGCTATAACGACTTTCCTTTTAGCCTTTGCATCTCACCTAATTCAGTTGTAGTACATGGGTTTCCCAGTGATTATACTTTGAAAGGTGGAGATATTGTTTCGATCGACTGTGGTGTATTCCTCAATGGTTATCACAGTGATAGTGCTTACACTTACCCAATCGGGGAGGTAGAGCCTGAGGTGCTCAACTTATTAGCTCATACTAAGCAGTCTTTGTATCTCGGTATCGAGCAAGCTGTGGCCGGCAACCGGATGGGTGACGTTGGCTATGCGATTCAGAGCTTTGTTGAGAAGCAAGGTTATGGAGTCGTTAGAGAGTTGGTTGGTCATGGTTTAGGTAAGAAGCTACACGAGCGGCCTGAGGTGCCTAACTACGGTAAACGTGGTTCTGGCCTCAAGTTGCAAACGGGGTTAGTCATTGCAATTGAGCCTATGGTCAACTTAGGTGTCAAGCATATTGTCCAAGAAAAAGATGGTTGGACCATCCGCACCAAAGACAAGAAGCCCTCAGCCCATTTTGAGCATACAGTAGTTGTTAGAAAAGACAAGGCGGAAATTTTAACCTCCTTCGAATACATAGAAAAAGCCTTACAGTAGCCTTATGGCCAAACAATCCTCCATTGAGCAGGACGGAGTAATCTTAGAAGCACTCTCTAATGCGATGTTTCGTGTTGAGTTGGAAAACGGTCATCAATTGGTGGCCCACATTTCTGGGAAGATGCGTATGCACTACATTAAAATTCTGCCTGGAGATAAGGTGAAGCTGGAAATGTCGCCCTACGACTTATCAAAGGGACGCATTGTTTACCGTTACAAATAATTTACTGACGACATGAAAGTCAAAGCATCGGTCAAAAAGCGCAGCGTTGACTGTAAGGTAATTCGCCGCAAAGGCAAACTTTACGTCATTAACAAAAAGAACCCTCGCTATAAGCAGCGTCAAGGTTAAACCATTCGTTTTATAAAAGCATATGGCTCGTATTGCAGGGGTTGATATCCCGGACAACAAGCGCGGCGAAATCGCCCTCACGTACATTTTCGGCATTGGCCGTTCTTTAGCTCAGAAGATTCTTGGTCAAGCCGGCATCTCTGTTGATAAGAAGGTTAAAGACTGGACGGAGGCTGAAGCCAGCGAAATCCGTGCTATCATCGCCGCCCAGCACAAGACTGAGGGTGTTCTACGCTCAGAAGTGCAGCTCAACATCAAGCGCCTGATGGACATTGGTAGCTACCGTGGATTGCGTCACCGTAAGGGACTACCAGTTCGTGGTCAGCGCACCAAGAACAATTCACGTACTCGCAAGGGTAAGCGTAAGACTGTTGCCAACAAGAAGAAGGCTACTAAATAAACAGTAGCGGAAATCGTTGCTTGCTGATACGAAGTGAGCATCAACACCTTCCGCATTTTTTGCGATAACTAAATGGCACAAAAGAGAAAAGACAAAGCCAAGAAGCGCGTTGTAGTTGTAGAGCAAGTTGGTCAGATTCACATCAAAGCCTCTTTCAACAACATCATCATCTCCATCACCAACAACAATGGCCAGGTTATTTCCTGGGCCTCTGCTGGTAAGATGGGCTTCCGTGGCTCAAAGAAGAATACTCCATACGCTGCTCAGATGGCAGCTACGGATTGCGGTAAAGTTGCCCATGACCTGGGCATGCGCAAAGCCGAAGTATTTGTAAAAGGACCAGGCTCAGGTCGTGAGTCGGCTATCCGTACCCTCCAGAATGTGGGCATTGAGGTAACTACCATCCGCGACGTAACACCGCTGCCCCACAACGGCTGCCGTCCGCCTAAGCGTCGTCGCGTCTGATATACTGAACAGGCAAAGCGTAGGTTGTTCGTCTACGAATTTGCCCCCTGGTGTCGGGTTTCCGATGCGTATGCACCTGTTGCAACGCGTCTGCGAGGCTCGACATTCGCGGTTCAACCCCTGCAAAACTCAACATCCTCGAAATGGCACGTTACACCGGTCCTAAAACCAAGATTGCCCGTCGCTTTGCTGAGCCGATTTTCGGTCCGAGCAAGGCACTCAACAAAAAGAATTATCCTCCCGGCCAGCATGGTCGTGGTCGCCGCAAGAAACAGTCGGAATATGCTATCCAGTTGATGGAGAAGCAAAAGGTAAAGTACATGTATGGTGTACTAGAGAAGCAATTCGAAAACCTATTCCATAAAGCTGCTGCTCTTCCCGGCATTACTGGTGATAACCTGCTGGCTCTGCTAGAGTCACGCTTGGATAACACAGTATATCGCTTAGGAGTAGCTCCTACCCGTCGTGCTGCTCGCCAGTTGGTACTGCACAAGCATATCACGGTGAATGGTGAAGTTGTTAACATCGCATCATATAAGCTGCGCCCTGGTGACATCATTGGTGTTCGTGAGAAGTCAAAGTCGCTGGAAACCATCACCACTAGCTTGAGCGCTCGCAACGCCCGCGCTTTCTCGTGGTTAGAGTGGGACGGCAAGGAAATGGTGGGCAAGTTTACCAATGCCCCCTCGCGTGAGTTGATCCCGGAGAAGATTCAGGAGCAGCTGATTGTCGAGCTTTACTCTAAGTAATTGCCCCCGGCAACCTTCGTTTTTCCCTTGTTGTATTTTTAAAGCCCCACTTATGTCAATCTTAGCTTTTCAAATGCCGGAGAAAGTTGTGATGGAGAAATCCGATGACTTTTACGGAACGTTTGAATTCAAACCGCTGGAGAAAGGCTACGGCGTCACGATAGGCAATGCTTTGCGCCGTATCCTGCTGTCGTCGCTGGAGGGCTATGCCGTTACATCGGTTCGCACGCCCAGCGTGCTGCACGAATTTATGACCATTGAGGGGGTGATCGAGGACATGTCCGAAATCATCCTTAACCTGAAAATGGTCCGCTTCAAGAAGGTAAGCGACGCTATTGAGGACAAGATAACCGTTCGCATCAAGGGCCAGGAGACATTCACAGCCGGCGATATCAATAAGTTTACCAACGGCTTCCAAGTACTGAACCCAGATTTGGTTATCTGCCATGTAGACGTTAACACTGAGCTGGAATTTGAGTTAGCCGTGCAGAAAGGTCGGGGTTATGTACCCGCCGAAGAGAATAAGCCTACCGATCAAGTATTCGGACAGATTGCTATTGATGCCATCTTCACACCTATTAAAAATGTGAAATACAGCATCGAGAACACCCGTGTAGAGCAGAAGACTGACTATGAGAAGCTTCTCATTGAGATTCAGACGGACGGCTCTATTCACCCCGAAGAAGCACTGAAAGGTGCTGCTAATATCTTGATTCAGCACTTCATGCTGTTCTCAGACAATACAATGACCTTCGAAACGGCTAAAGCCGAAGAAGAAGAGACTGTAGACGAAGAGACGCTGCACATGCGCAAGGTTCTGAAGACGCCATTGGCGGACATGGACCTGTCAGTGCGCGCTTACAACTGCCTCAAGGCTGCCGATATCAAAACGCTCGGTGACTTGGTACAGTTGGATATGAGTGACATGATGAAGTTCCGCAACTTCGGTAAGAAGTCGCTGACTGAGTTGGAGAATCTTGTAGAAGAAAAAGGTCTGAACTTCGGTATGGACTTGAGCAAGTATAAGCTCGACGAAGACTAGTATTTCCGGATAATGGCTGAACTGTTGATGGCTACATGCCTGGACAGTTCAGCTATTGTTTTTAATTTTATTTCAGTGTGCCCGAGGTTGGGCGGTTCTAATGAGGTGGCTGCGAAAAGCAAGCTGCCCGCCGTGGTCGCCCAGCGCAAGCACATACACCCCGCATACGCACAATAACAAAATGAGACACGGTAAAACCCTAAACCACTTAGGCCGCACAGCTGCGCATCGCAACTCTATGCTGTCTAACATGGCTTCTTCGCTGATCATGTATAAGCGTGTATCAACGACGGTAGCTAAAGCCAAAGCTTTGCGCAAGTTTGTAGAGCCTCTGCTGACCAAAGCGAAGAGCGACACTACGCACGCGCGTCGTACGGTATTCGCTACTCTGCAGAACAAGGAGTCACTGAAGGAGTTGTTTGGTGATGTAGCCGCTAAAATCGCTAACCGTCCCGGTGGCTATACTCGCATTATTAAGCTTAGCGAGAATCGCTTAGGCGACAATGCTGAGTTGTGCATCATCGAGCTGGTTGATTACAACGAGACTTTGCTGGAAGCTAAGAATGTTGGCGAAGCCAAGACGACGACTCGTCGCTCACGTGGCCGCAAGAAGTCGGCTACGGCCGGTGAAGGTGGTTCTTCGGCTGAAGTGGTATCTGAGCCTACAGCTGCTGCTCCGGTAGTAGCTACCGCCGCTCCTGAAGATACGCCTACGACGACCGTTAAGGAAGACGAGACGCGTAATGAAGCTAAAGCTAAGGACGAAGAAGCTGCTTCTTAGTCTTAAGTTAACAAAGTGAAAAGGGGCATGCCAACTGGTATGCCCCTTTTTCATTTTAGGGGCTTTGGTGGGCAAATCTTAGCTTATACCGTGTAGTACGCTTTCCTCTACAGCTAATTCCTTACCTTGCCAGCGCCTTTTGGCAGATCCAAACTCTAACTTAGTTTTAAGCAAAGCGGCTTTTCGCTTCATTTTTAACCTTTATTCTTTCATCATGAGCATTATCTCCGCCATTCACGCCCGGCAGATTTTTGATTCACGCGGCAATCCTACAGTTGAAGTGGATGTTACGACAGACAACGGGGTTGTAGGCCGTGCGGCCGTGCCATCAGGGGCTTCAACCGGTAAGCACGAAGCCGTGGAGCTCCGCGACGATGATAAGTCGATGTACATGGGCAAGGGAGTGCTCAAAGCTGTTGAGAACGTCAATAGTACGATAGCTGAAGAGCTGATTGGCTTCTCGGTATATGAGCAAAGTCTGCTCGACCGAATTATGATGGAGCTGGATGGTACGCCTAATAAAGCTAACCTAGGTGCTAATGCTATTCTGGGTGTATCGCTGGCAATTGCTCGCGCGGCGGCCCAGGAAGCAGGCATGCCGCTTTACCGCTACGTGGGTGGGGTAGGTGCCTCTACACTGCCGGTGCCGATGATGAACATCCTGAACGGCGGCTCGCACGCTGATAACTCTATCGACTTTCAGGAATTCATGATCATGCCCGTAGGGGCCGAGTCATTCTCGGAAGGCTTGCGCTGGGGCACTGAGATATTTCACCATTTGAAAAATGTGCTGAAAAAGCAGGGCCTGAGCACCAACGTAGGCGACGAAGGTGGCTTTGCACCAAACATCAAGTCAAATGAAGAGGCCATCAAGGTAGTATTGCAAGCCATAGAGACGGCCGGATACCGCCCAGGTGAGGATGTGATGATTGCCATGGACGCAGCCGCTTCTGAGTTTTACGAGAATGGTATGTACCACTTTAAGAAAAGCTCAGGCGACAAGCTGACGTCTTCTGAGATGGTTAACTACTGGGCTGATTGGGTTAGCAAGTATCCTATCCTAAGCATCGAAGATGGTATGGACGAAGATGACTGGGCTGGTTGGAAGCAGCACACGGAAAGCCTGGGGGGCAAAATTCAGCTTGTAGGCGACGACTTGTTCGTTACCAACGTAGACCGTTTGCAGCGCGGTATTGATGAGAATATTGCCAATGCTATTCTCATCAAGGTAAACCAGATTGGTACGCTCACGGAGACTATCGACGCTATTAATCTGGGTCGTCGGAATGGTTATAAGAGCGTGATGTCGCATCGCTCGGGTGAAACCGAGGATAACACGATTGCTGATTTGGCGGTGGCATTAAACACCGGCCAGATCAAAACGGGCTCTGCTTCGCGCTCTGACCGGATGGCGAAATACAACCAGTTGCTTCGTATTGAGGAAGAATTAGGTGAAATAGCCTACTATCCTGGCCGCAAAATGTAGTTAATTAGATTGTGCTAATTCTTTCCTGATTAGCTAATACTAAAAACGGCACCATAGCTCAATAGGCTGTGGTGCCGTTTTTAGTATATTTGAGCCTATGAGCTTTTCCGTTTTTCTTGCTACCGCAGCGCGCGTTGTACGCAGCTTTTACTTTCTGACTGGAGTAAGCTTCGTTGTGTGGATGTTCGTTTTTGACGCTAACGACCTGCTTAAGCAGTATGATATGTATAAAAAGTGGCGTGAGCTGCAAACGGAAAAAGAGTACTATCTGACTAACATTGAGACGGTGAAGAAGGAGCGCGCTGAACTGCTCAGCAGTCCTGAGCTATTGGAGAAGTTTGCCCGTGAGCGGTACATTATGAAGCGTCCTGGTGAAGATGTATTCATATTGGTACCGCAGGAAGAAGAATAATGCAGATTTCCATCATTGACAACTGTAACCCGCATATGCGCCCTTGGCGCTTGGGGGGCAAATTGGTTGTCTTAGCACTGCTGTTACTACTAAGCCTGCCGGCAACCGCTCAATCCTCACAAATTCAAGTAGCCCGACAGTTCCTGATTTCAGTGCTGCGCGGCGATAACTCCGCGGCGTATAAGCTGCTAGCGCCGGAAGTAAGTAGCACTATCTCAAAGAAGCAGTTTCGGGCAGCGGTGCGGCCCTTGTATGAGCAGGGCCGCGAGCTAGGCAGCCCAATCGCACTGTATAAGCTGGGCTTACGACTAGGCGAAGAGGCACAACCTCGCTATTTCTATACTTTCTCATTCAAAAGCGACACACTGCAGCCTATGCCCCGCGTAATGCTCGACGTTACATTTCGAGATACTACGGCCATGCGTATTCTGAGCTTCGGTATGATTCCGGCCCCGCAGAGCAAACGCAAGTAAGGCTACTCAATTTTCTTGCCCGTCATGGCCTGCTTGATGGAAATGTTCATCACCCGCTCAGCAAATGGGCTGGTTAGGCTTTCTAACTCGTCTACGGCTTTCAGAATTGTGTCCTTATCCTGGGTAGTAAGGGCATCTTTCAGATTCTGAACCGAGGCGGCGGTCAGCGTAATTTCGTCTTCGGTTAGATACTGAGAGTTCTTATCAACGAAGCGTTCTACCTGATAAATCATCTGCTCGGCTACGGTACGGGCTTCGATGACCATACGCGCTGTCACGTCCTCACGAGCGTGAGTAAGCGAATCCATGAGCATCTTCTCTACCTGCTCATCGGTGAGGCCATATTGCGGCTTTATCTCGACTGCTTGATGAGTATTCGAGCGGAGCTCCAGCGCCTCTACTTTCAAAATGCCGTCAGCGTTCAGAATAAAGTTGACATCAACTTTGGGCAAACCTGCGGGCATGGCGGGGATACCGCGAAGGTCAAACTCGGCCAGCTTACGGTTTTCCTTTACTAAATCCCGCTCGCCTTGGTACACGGAAATCTTCAGATTCACTTGCCCATCGACGCTGGTGGTGTACTGGCGCCCGGCTTTGGTCGGAATCTTAGAGTTTCGGGGGATGATAGGGTCCATAAGCCCGCCCAAGGTTTCAATGCCTAACGTGAGTGGTGTGACATCGAGCAGGAGAACATCGCGACGGTTGCCACCTAATATGTCGGCCTGAATAGCAGCTCCTAAGGCTACTACTTCATCCGGGTTGAGCGAGCTGTTAGCCGGTTGCTGGAAGAATTCGGACACCGTATCGTACACTAATGGCACGCGCGTCGAGCCTCCTACCAATAACACAGCGTCGAGGGCGCTGGGGGGCAATTTGGCGTCTGTTAGAGCTTGCTGGCAGGCGTTGATGGTACGAGCTATCAAAGGGCGGATCAAATCATTAAACTCCGCTTTGGTAAGCTGCACCTGGCCAGCGCCGGGCAGGTCAGCGATAAATTCGTCGTGTTGGCTTAAGTGCTTTTTAGCTTGCTCGGCGGTTAGTCGGAGCTGTTGCTTGAGTTGGCCATCGGTGGCTGCGGCGAGCTGGCCGTTTAGATTATACCGTTGAATCCAGTGCTCACTCACCAGGCGGTCAAAGTCATCACCACCAAGGTAGGTGTCGCCATTGGTGCTAAGTACCTCAAATATTCCCTGCTGAATGCGCAGAATGCTGATGTCGAAGGTCCCACCGCCGAGGTCGTACACGGCTACGGTTTTCTCCTCATCGGGTGATAAGCCAATGCCGTAGGCTAGCGCGGCGGCAGTGGGTTCATTCACGATGCGCAGCACTTCCAGGCCGGCTAAGCGGCCGGCGTCGCGGGTAGCCTGGCGTTGCGAGTCGTTGAAGTAAGCAGGTACCGTAATTACTGCCTTATTTACGGGCGTCTTAAGCGCGTGCTCCGCACGGGCTCGCAGCTCTTTCAGAATCTCAGCAGATAGCTCGATAGGGGAATAAAAATGCCCCCCAACGCGGATTTTGACTAATCCTTCCGAGTTATCATCAATGATTTTATAGCCCAGCTGTCCAGCGTGCTCCCCCAGGTCGCGGTACGATTTGCCCAGCAGACGCTTTACGGAGTAAATCGTGTTCTGCGGATCGGTGAGGAGGTATTGCTTGGCCTCGGTGCCTACAATGGGATCATCATCGGCGGGGAAGTGAACTACGCTGGGCACAATGGTGCCGCGGCCCTGATCGTTGATGGCCACTGGCTGCCGGCCTTCGGGGTGAATGTAGGCCACTAAGCTGTTCGTGGTGCCCAGATCAATGCCGACGATGATTTCTTCCTGCTGAATACTCCCGGTAGAGAGGTTTATTGCGACTTTAGCCATGAATGCGAAGGACAACGCGCCGAAGCGGTAGATGAGCAAAGCGAATTTGCAGCTAGCAACTAACTAGAACCGCTTTGGAGCAACAAAAGTAGATAAGAAATGTGGGCAGCCTTTGTTTACGCCTTCAGCGAAGAAGTGATAGTAAGATTGAGAAGGAAATAAAATCATTTCACGAAAACGACCGCGCAGCCCCAAACGGTTGGAATACGCCCTCTACATTGTTCAGACATTGTTTTTTAACGTAAGCCGCTTAACTTGTATAGTGTTATAGATTGAGGCTGACACATGAAACTAGCTTGCTCGACGGTGGTATCCGAAGGCCGGAAAAACGGCTGATAGGGGGCTAGTGAGGTACAGATGAAAAGCCTTAAAGGAATCAAAAAGGCCTTCAGGATGTTGAAGCAACTCCAAGTAATCTTAAATAAATGGCTATATCGTAAGGCTTTGCGTATAATAGCTTTTGTGTGAAGAAGGTAAGCTCTGCTTAGCTAAGTTACTCATCCTAAAGAACCAAGCAGATGGAAAAGACCAGTGTAGTACATCGTCAGCGTTTGAAGCGCCGTGCCCGCCGGGTAGTTAGGCGCATGCTGCCCTTTATGGCTTCGCTGTTTATGGCCACCCCGCTGGCTACGCCCATCAAAAGCACTATGGCTAATGCGAAGGGCGTAGAGGTAAAAATGCCGACGGAAAAGGAAATGGAAACTGCCTTTTTCAATCAGCGCATGAGCGATCTTTACCGCGACCTGAATGTGGAGCAGCAGGGCTTACGCTTTGAAGTGTTTGAGAAAGCGATGACGGGCTATCTCAATCTACGTAATGAAGATAAGCTCGGCGACAAGCAGCTTCTGACGGTCGTTGACTTCGAAAAGCCTTCCACTGAGAAGCGTCTGTGGGTATTAGACCTTGACAAGAAAGAAGTAAAGTTCCATACGCTCGTGGCTCATGGTCGTAACTCAGGCGAAAACCTGACTAGCACTTTCTCTAATGAGAATGAGTCAAATATGAGCAGCCTGGGCTTCTATGTAACTCAGGATGAGTATATTGGCAAACACGGCCGTTCACTCAAGCTGGAGGGCGTAGATGAAGGCTACAACAGCAATGCTTTGGCCCGTTCCGTAGTAATGCACGGTGCCGATTATGTGAGTGAAGAGTTTGTTCGGCAGTATGGTCGTTTAGGCCGCAGCCTTGGTTGCCCAGCCTTGCCCATGGACCAGTACGCTCAGATTATTGATGAAGTAGGCGGCAAAACCTGCTTGTTCCTCAATGGCCCGGATGAGAACTACTCCTCTAAGTATCTGAACCATGATGTAGCCTTGTCTACTTTGGTTAGCGCCAATCAAATGATTTAAGTTTAGTCGATTGATAAAAAAGCCCCCCAGAACCAGTTCTGGGGGGCTTTTTTATGCTGTATGTTGCGTCAGGGACTAGAGTTGCACGCCGAATTTTCGACCAACCGTTTCCAGATCCTGTACTACGGTTTCAAGTAAAGGAATGCCTCCCAGCAAGCGCTCGGCGGCCATTTCGCGCTCTGGGTCGCCGGGGATGAGCACTTGCTGGCCATCGACGGCGCGGGCTTGGCGGAAAGTGGAAATCCAGTTATCCATATGCGCTTTGAACTCGGCAGCCGGGCGGAAAGCATCGACGCGCATGGCCCCAAAAAAATGGCCGATGCCTTGACCCACCGGGTCGGCGGGCGGCTGGAGGAAGGCAACGAAAGGCGGCACCCAAGGTCCATAGTTAGCCCCTGATAGCACCGCCGAAAAAATATCGACTATGCTGCCCAGGCAATACCCTTTATGCGAGCCAGTTTCGCCCCCCAGTGGCAGTAAGGCGCCCCCGTCTTTCAGCTCATTCGGGTTAGTCGAAGCTTGTCCCTGCGCATCCTGAATCCAGCCAGCAGGCGCGGGCTGCTGCTTACGCTGCAGAATCTCAAGCTTACCATTAGCGGCCGTCGTAGTGGCAAAGTCAGCCACAAAATCGGGCTGCTCGCCGGCGGGGATGGCCACGGCAATGGGATTAGTGCCCAGCAAACGATCGAGCGAGTGGGTGGGCGCTACCAAAGGGCTAGCATTGGTCATAGCAATCCCAATCATATCGTGGGCCAGCGCTTTCATGGCATGGTAGCCCGCGATGCCGAAGTGGTTGGAGTTTTTTACCGAAACCCAGCCTGTGCCCGCAATACGCGCTTTTTCCAAAGCCACCTGCATCGCCTTGGGCGCCACCACCAGCCCTAGGCCGCCATCGCCATCTACTACAGCCGTGCTGGGCGTTTCGTACACTACGCCCACCCGCGGCATTGGATTGATACGGCCTGCTTCCCAAAGACGCACATAGCCAATGAGGCGGGCTACGCCATGCGAGTCGATGCCGCGCAGGTCAGCCGCCAGCAGTGCTTCCGTGGCCGTTGTAGCGTCGGCTTCGGGGCAGCCAATACTGCGGAATACGGCCTCGGTGAACGTGAACAGGTGATTATAGGAAAAGGTCATAGCAGGAAATAGCAGCAAGCTCTGCCGTGTAGTCGTGAGTTATTAAAGAGGAAACTGCGCAGCTGTATGCGCAGAATAGGTGAGAAGGCGGCTGGGGGGCAAATCTTGCCTTATTCACCCAAATAGTACTGGCGCTTGCGTGGATTTAGGCGCTTAGAATCTCCGCCAGCAAGCCTTCCTTCAAGGCATAAGTTGAGGCTCTTATGTTGGAATCAGTGAGTTGGTAGGTTGTCAAGATGAAATCAACCAGGACGCAGGCCACCACAATCATATCGGCGCGCATGGGCGTCATGCCGGGCATTGCCAGGCGCTGGGCGTGGGTGGTAGTGAGCAGCATTTCGTAGCTCTGATAAAAGCTCTGAAGCGTGATTTCAGTAACGGGCGGCGGCATTTCAGGACGAAACTCGTTGCGCTGCGCTGCCTGCAAATCCCCCAGCGTATCAAAGGTGCCAGAAGCCCCAACCAAGCCAACCGGACGGAACTGCTGTACAGCCGCTGTCAGCGGCGCAAGCTGCACCGCCAAGTATTCCTTCTCCTCGCGCACATCGTCGGCCGTAAGAGGATCATGCTTAAAAAATAAGTCCAGCAAGCGCTGAGCCCCAATCTCAAAGCTTTGTTTCCAGAAAATGGTGTCCTCGTTGGCAATAATGAATTCGACACTACCGCCGCCAATATCTACCAACAAATGGGGCGTGTGGCCTAGTGCCACGGCTTGTCGCATGCCTTTGCAGATCAGCTCCGCTTCCCGGTCACCCGGAATAATATCTACTTTAATACCTGTCTGCTCGAAAATGTCCTCGGTTAGCTCTACGCCATTGCGGGAGCTGCGCACGGCGCTGGTAGCCGTAGCACGTACATCCGTAACTTGGTGCAGCTCTATTTCCTCCTGAAAAGCCGTTAGCGTGTGCAACGCCCGCGCATACGCCTCGGGCGCAATTTCGCCGCTGCTGATGCCGCCTTCGCCCAGTTTCACGCCCACTTTGGTACGCAGCAGTACGGTGGGCTCAGCATCGGAGCCCGTGGGGGGCATTTCTACGATGAGCAGGTGAAACGTGTTAGTGCCCATGTCAATCAGGGCCAGACGCGGCGATTTGGTCATCGTCATGGAGTATGAATTCAATAAGAGGCTCACCTTATCCAAGGGGTGGCCCTAGGAGCTAAAGCGGCAAAACGTGCCTAGTGGCAGCTTGCGCTGGCCTTGGTCGTGCAGATAAATCTCGCCGATTTCGCGGGTACCTCGAACAGCCGGAAAAATATCAGCGACCAGATTATCCAGAATAAGCGCCGAGAAACCCAGCGAGTACAAGTTGATCAGAAAAAAATGGTCCTGCGGGTCAAGCAGCTCTTTACAGAGCTTAAGCAATTCATTTAGCTCATCTTCCAGCTGCCACTTCTCCCCATTCGGGCCACGGCCGTAGGCGGGCGGATCGAGGATAAGGCCTTGGTATTTGCTGCCGCGTTTTACTTCGCGGCGCACGTACTTCATCGCATCTTCCACCAGCCAGCGTACTCCATCGAGCTTGCTGGCTTCCATATTGTCGCGGGCCCAGAAGTTGACTTGCTTCACCGAGTCGAGGTGAGTGACATCGGCGCCGGCGGCACGGGCAGCTAAGGTAGCCGCGCCAGTGTAAGCAAACAGGTTGAGTACCCGCGGCAGCGTGGCTTTTCGCTTTTTGGTTTGCTCAAAGATGAAGCGCCAGTTAGGATCCTGCTCCGGGAATAACCCTACGTGCTTAAAAGCCGACAACCCCAGCCGAAAGCGCAAATGCAAATCGCCCTGGTCATAGTTAATCACCCATTGCTCGGGCATGCCAGACTTCAGCTGCCACTGCCCGCGCTCCTGGCTGCCCTTTTCGCGGCGAAACGTGGCGTGGGCCCGTTCCCACTCGCTGGGGGGCAAATGTTGGTCCCAGATGGCCTGGGGCTCGGGTCGGGCCAGCACGTATTTGCCGAAGCGTTCAAGCTTTTCAAAGTTGCCCGCGTCGAGCAATTCATAATCGGGCCAAGTGCCGGTAGTGAGGAAGGAATACATAAGGCGTCGTAAAGCTGCCGCTGGGCAGGCAGCCAAAGGTAAGGCAGTCGCGTAAGCTTTGTGGTTGATCGTGTTATTTTAGGACCGGCGGCTGGTAGCGGAACCAGTTACGAAGCGCCTTTTTACCGGCTGATGCTGCATGACTTTCGTTGTATCGGTCAACCGACGGTATCATAAAAACGGAATTTTTGCCTAAGTGAAGTACTGCCATCAAGCTACATTTTTACCGCCCATAAATGCGACCTTTGCCTTATGACACTTCGTTTCTATAAATACCAGGGCACCGGCAACGACTTTGTGATGGTGGATGACCGTGAGCGGCAGTTTGATGAGAGCAACCATCAGCTGGTGCGCCACCTCTGCGACCGGCGGCTGGGAATCGGAGCCGATGGTCTGATTCTGCTGCGTCTGCACGCCGACTACGATTTCGAGATGGTGTATTTCAATGCCAATGGGTATCTGGGTTCGATGTGTGGCAATGGCGGGCGCTGCACCGTGGCCTTCGCCCACCACTTAGGAGCTATTGAAAACGAAACTCGCTTCATTGCCGCCGACGGTGCGCACGAAGCCCATATAGAGACTGATGGCACCGTAAACCTGCGCATGCAGGATGTGCTGGGCCAGCAGGAGGTAAGTGAAGACGGCGTATTCCTGAATACGGGCTCGCCCCACATTGTGCGGTTTCTGGACCCAAGCCGTTTGGCCGAGCTAAATGTGGTTAGTGAGGGCCGGGCCATTCGCTACAATGAGCGGTTTCGGGAGCGCGGGACAAACGTAAACTTTGCAGAAATGCCCCCCACACCCGATTTGCCTTGGCAGGTACGCACCTACGAGCGGGGCGTGGAGGATGAGACTCTCTCCTGTGGCACCGGCGTAACGGCTGTTGCGCTGGCAGCTTCGCGGCGCGGGGCCGTTAGTCCAGTAAACTTGCGTACCCCCGGCGGCGACCTACGGGTAACTTTTGAGGCGCAGCCCGATGGCTCCTTCATCAATATTTACCTTAGTGGCCCCGCCCTGCGCGTATTTGAGGGCAGCATAGACGTATAGTTGACAGGTATTTTGCCCCCCAGCAGACTGCTGAGCTTATAAATTTCAGGTCAATGGCATCTGCCCCGGTTTTTTTGCGCGCCCTCGAAGACTCTGATCTGGAGTTTCTGTATGCATTGGAAAATGACCGTGATATATGGGGGGTGTCAGATACCATGGCGCCCGTGTCGCGCTACGCGTTGCGTGAGTACTTAGCTCATGCTGCTGCCGATTTCTACGAAGTGCGCCAGCTACGGCTCGTTATCTGCGCTCAGACGGATGGACGCGCCGTGGGCATCCTCGATATCTTCGACTTCCAGCCGCTGCATCTGCGGGCTGGGCTAGGTATTACGGTGCTGAGCGCAGAACGACGGCGTAGTTTCGCCTTGGCCGCACTAACGCTAGGCTTGGAGTACGCTCGCCTCACGCTGCGTCTGCACCAACTGTATTGTACAGTAGCGGCTACCAACCAAGCCAGTTTGCGCCTATTCCGGAAAGCTGGTTTCCGGCGGGTTGGTGTTCGAAAGGATTGGCTGCGGACTACTAGTGGGTGGGATGATGCTGTTGAGCTTCAAAAGATATTATAATAACTACTGTATAAGGCAATTAGCGACATGCTAGTTACTTACAGATTTTGGAGCAAAGTGGAAGAAGAGTTAGTGTTGAGGTTATTTTTTGCTAATTAAAATAGCATTAAAAAATAAACATCTTTTTTAGCAAACGGCCGTATAGATAAAGCGTTGTAGCACCGGAGAATTATACTGTTGAGTTAGCGCTTCCGGTTTACCACGATACTTTCTAGCCATTTGTCTATGCCGATTTCTACCTCGGCGGGAACGCCTACGCGCGCTTCAGCCTCCGTACCAACCCAAATTCCCGCTTCTTCCCAAACCACTACCATTACTTCTTCCTCTTACACTTTACCAGATCTGGTTTGCTTTGCGCACCTGCATTGGGATTTTGTATGGCAGCGTCCTCAGCACTTGCTGTCGCGTTTTGCGCAGTATGGGCGGGTTTTCTATGTAGAAGAGCCATTTGTGCACGGCGATGATGCGTCGCTTGAAGCGCACTTCGAAATAAAAGAGCGTCAGAATGGAGTGAAAGTGCTGGTGGCTCATCTGCCAGCCGGCCTTAGTGAGGCTGCTACTGATCAGGCGCAGGCGAAGCTGCTGACGCAGTATTTTGCTGAAAATAGCATCAATCAGTTTGTATCGTGGTACTATACCCCTATGGCACTGAGCAAATCACGCCATTTGCAGGCCGCACTCACCGTGTACGACTGCATGGACGAGTTGGCAAATTTCAAATTTGCCCCCCCGCGGTTACGTGAGTTGGAGCATGAGCTTTTTGAGCGCGCCAACCTAGTATTCACGGGCGGTCAGAGCCTGTACGAGGCCAAAAGCTTGCAGCACGCCGATGCGCACGCTTTCCCGAGCAGCATTGATAAAGCCCATTTTGGCCAAGCCCGTGAAGCCGGCGTTGACCCTGCCGATCAGGCTACTATTGCACATCCTCGTGTCGGGTTCTTTGGCGTAGTCGATGAGCGTCTGGATATTGAGTTGCTAGGCCAACTAGCCAAAGCTCATCCAGAATGGCAGTTTGTCATTATCGGGCCTGTGGTGAAGATTGAGCAGGCCGCGCTGCCGCGAACTTCCAACATTCATTATCTGGGGGGCAAAGATTATAAGGAACTACCTATGTATTTGCGGGGTTGGGATGTAGCTACGTTGCTTTTTGCTGATAACGAGAGCACTAAGTTTATTTCGCCCACCAAAACGCCCGAGTACCTAGCAGCGGGCAAGCCGGTAGTTAGCACGCCTATTCGAGATGTAGTGCGGCCTTACGGAGAGTTGAACCTTGTGCAGATTGCGGCGGCCGCCGACGAATTCGGACAAGCTATTGGGCGAGCACTGAAGCAAAAAGACGATGCCGAGTGGCTCGCGCGCACGGATGATTATTTGGCCACTATTTCCTGGGACCGTACCTGGCAGGATATGGTAAACCTGATGCAGCAGCGCCTCGCCAACAAGAAATAATAGGACAAAACCGAATAGACGGTGGTCCTCGTAACTGTTCAATCTTTAAGTAGCCTTACCGCCCCTTATTCCTCACCAAAACACAAACTTAGCTATGTTCGATTATCTGATCGTTGGGGCCGGCTTCGCTGGCAGCGTACTAGCCGAACGGCTCGCTACCCGCTCTAACAAAAAAGTTTTGATTATTGATAAGCGCAACCACATTGCTGGTAACGCCTATGATCATTACAACGAAGATGGTGTGCTGGTGCACAAATATGGCCCTCACATTTTCCACACTAACTCAAAAGACGTATTCGAATACCTTTCCAATTTTACTGATTGGCGCCCTTACGAGCACCGCGTACTGGCCTCCGTCGATGGTCAAATGGTGCCGATGCCGATTAATCTGGACACCATTAATAAGCTTTATGGGCTTAGCCTGAATAGCTTTGAGGTGGAGCAGTTTCTGGAGTCGTTGGCCGAAACCATTCCGGTTATCAAAACGTCGGAAGACGTGGTAGTAAGCAAGGTTGGCCGCGAGCTGTACGAGAAGTTCTTTAAGAACTACACGCGCAAGCAGTGGGGCATGGACCCGTCGGAACTGGATAAGTCAGTGACCTCGCGCGTGCCTACCCGCACCAACCGCGACGACCGCTACTTCACCGATACGTACCAGGCTATGCCGCTACACGGCTATACCCGTATGTTTGATAAGATGCTCGATCATCCGAACATCAAGGTGATGCTCAACACAGATTATCACGAAATCATCGACTTTGTGCCCTTCAAGGAAATTATCTTTACGGGACCGGTTGATGAGTATTTCGACTTCAAGTTTGGTAAACTGCCTTATCGCTCGCTGGAGTTCAAGCACGAAACACTGAACGTAGAGAAGTTCCTGGCTGCGCCGGTAGTTAATTATCCTAACGAGCACCTGTACACGCGCATTACCGAGTTCAAGGCTCTCACTGGTCAGCAGCACCCCAAGACCAGCGTAGTATATGAGTATCCTAAAGCTGAAGGAGACCCTTACTACCCAATTCCGCGCCTCGAAAATGCTGAGTTATATAATAAGTACAAGAAGTTAGCTGACGAAACGCCCAATGTTCACTTTGTAGGTCGCTTGGCTACCTATAAGTACTACAACATGGACCAAGTAGTGGCACAAGCGCTCACCTTGTATAAGAAGCTAACCGAGAAAACGGAAGAAGCTCAGCAAGCCAAAAAACCAGCTATTTCCGGCTCGACTTCATTAGTAGAAAAGCTGGTTTCCCGCGCTCCGGCTAAGGAATAACGTTTTAACTACAAACGGATGTCAGACGTCTGTCACCCTGTGTAGGGAATGAGTCAACTTTAAGTCAAAAAAGCTCCCCAGCTCCTGACCATAAAGCTCCTCGTTCCGCGCAGGGTGACAGAACTGTTTTCGAATGGTGCCAACTCAACAGTTTTGATGCAGGTGCAGGCAGCCCTAAACTGATAGAAGGATGGAAAAAGTAGACATGTGGGGAGGCGTTGAGTGCACCATACGACGAATTGGCGATGGGTATTCCGACTAGCTCGTGAGCAGTGGCAACCGCACCTGAATGGAGGACTTAGACCAATTCGCTGAGTTAGGAATTAGTAAGCTGAGCTACCCCATACTCTGGGAGCAGGTAGCGCCGGAAAGCCTAGATAATCCAGACTGGACATGGACCGATGAGCGCATAGCCCGCCTGCGCGAACTGGGAATCGACCCCATTGTTACCTTATTACATTACGGCAGCGGCCCGCGCTACACGGCCCTGCACAAGGATAGCTTTGCGCCCCACTTGGCGCGCTTTGCCCGTATAGTAGCCGTGCGCTATCCGTGGATAAGTGGATAAAGCACTATACGCCCGTAAACGAGCCTCTGACCACTGCCCGCTTCAGGGGCCTGTACGGCATCTGGTATCCGCACGCTTTCGATGATCATACGTTCGTCCGGATTCAGCTGAATTATATAAGGGGCGTGAGGGATGCGATGAAGACTATTCGGGAAGTGAATCCGGAGGCCCAACTCATACAGACCGAGGATCTGGGCAAGACGCATTGCACTCCAGGCTTGGCCTGACAAACCGAATTCGAAAATATCCGGCGCTGGCTCACCTGCGATTTGCTCTGCGGGTACGTTGATCGGCACCATTCCTTTTGGTGCTACTTGCCTAAGAATGGTGCATCGGAGACCGAATTGCTGGAGCTTGCCAAAGACCCTTTTCCACCTGATATATTTAGTATCAACTACTACATCACTGCCGCCTGCGCCTACCGCGAAATTCCTTTTCTAACATTTTCTTCTGACCTCGTATTCGACGATAATAAGTCGTCCCCTTATGTAGAAACGGATACTCCTTGCCCCCTAAACGTGTATGGCAATAGCAAGCGCCCCGCCGAGCGTGATATGCTGGCTGGCTTGCCAAATGCGTTGGTAGTGCGTACAAGTGCCTTTTTTAGCCCCTAAGATGAGTACAACTTCGTATACTTTGCCTTGCGGACGGGGCATCACAAGCAAGCATTCGAGGCTGCCGACGATGTTTTGATTTCGCCTACCTATGTTCCGGATTTGATAAATAAGTCGCTCAACCTGCTCATTGACGAGGAGAAAGGCGTGTGGCACTTAGCTAATCAGGGTACCTATACCTTGGCCGATTTGGCGCGTTTGGCCGCCGATATGGCTAATCTGGATACCTCCTTCGTGGTACCGCGCTCTATGCAGGCATTTGGCTTGGCTGCGGCTCACCCGATGTATAGCGTTCTGAGCAGCGAGCACGGCAATATGATACCCTCAGTGGAGGAGCGGCTGGGGCGGTGCGTATCCGAAATGATGGATAATATCAGCAACTCTTCCGAAGAGCATATTGCCGTAGCGTCTTAAAGTAGCTTGGAGTCGCAACGGCTACACACCGTCATTTCTGTTCTGATTAGTCAAAAAAGCCCCCCAGAGCCTGACAACTTTTCTGTCCCGGAAACCCCGCACACTCTTTGAGGTGACGGGGTTTCGCCGTTTTGGAGGCTGGGGGGCATTTTGGCCGGTACTTTCCCAAAAACGCCGTAAATTTGGAGTGCGCCTTGGCGTTTTAAGCTAAATAATATCCGCATGTTTGATTTTCTAGGGAAAACCGTCGCCAAGATTTTCGGCTCCAAATCGGAGCGGGACTTGAAGGAGATTATCCCATACGTGGCGCTTATCAACGCCGAATATGCCAAACTGGCATCGCTCTCCGACGACCAGCTGCGCGAGCAGACCCAGGAAGTCCGTGCGCGTATCGATGCTCACCTCAAGGCTACCGACGACCAGATAGCCAGCCTGCATCAGCGCATCACTGACCAGCCGAACCTGGATATCACGCAGAAAGAGCAGCTCTTCGACCAGATCGACGCGCTCGAAAAGCAGCGTAATAAGGAGCTGGAAGTAGTGCTGCTGCAAGTGCTGCCTGCGTCTTTTGCTATTGTAAAAGAAACGGCGCGCCGCTATAAAGAAAACGGTCAGCTCACCGTTACTGCCACCGACTACGACCGCGAATACGCGACCCGCAAGCAGAACGTCACCATTCAGGGCGACCAGGCCGTGTGGGCAAACAAGTGGATTGCCGGCGGCGCCGAAATCACCTGGGACATGGTGCACTACGATGTGCAGCTGATTGGCGGTGTGGTGCTGCACCAAGGTAAGATTGCCGAAATGGCAACGGGTGAAGGTAAAACGCTGGTTTCGACTTTGCCTGCCTTCCTCAATGCGCTGGCTAAGCGCGGCGTACACCTTGTAACGGTGAACGACTACCTCGCCAAGCGTGACTCGGAGTGGAATGCGCCGCTGTTCGAGTTTCACGGCATCACCGTAGACTGCATCGACAAGCACCAGCCGAACACGGATGCGCGCCGCCGCGCCTACGCTGCCGACATTACCTACGGCACCAACAACGAGTTTGGCTTCGACTACCTGCGTGACAACATGGCGCGCGAAACCGAAGAGCTAGTGCAGCGCAAGCACCACTACGCTATGGTCGACGAAGTTGACTCTGTACTGATTGACGATGCCCGGACGCCGCTGATTATCTCCGGCCCGGTTCCACGTGGTGATGTACACGAATTTTATCAGCTGAAGCCCCGCATTCAAATGCTGGTGGACGCTCAGAAAAAGATAGTGCAGGACTATTTGGTGCAGGCTCGTAAGCTCATTAAGGAAGGTAAAGACGGTGCAGAAGCTGGTGGGAAGGATGGCGAAGGTGGGTTGATGCTGTTCCGTGCTTACCGTGGCCTGCCCAAGAGCAAGCCACTGATCAAGTTCTTGTCGGAGACCGGTATGCGTGCCATTCTCCAAAAGACGGAGAACTTCTACCTAGCCGACAACTCGCGGCAGATGCCAAAGGCCGATGAGCCGTTGTACTTCACGATCGACGAGAAAAATAACCAGATTGAGCTGACTGAAAAGGGCATCGACCTGATTACGGCTCAAGGTGAAGATCCGCAGCTATTCATCATGCCCGACATCGGGATGGAAATAGCCAAAATCGAGAATAGCAAAGCCATTGGCGACGAGGATAAGCTGCACCAGAAGGAAAAGCTGATGCAGGACTATCAAGAGAAGTCTGAGCGGGTACACACCGTAAACCAGCTGCTGAAGGCCTACACGCTGTTTGAGCGCGACGACCAATATATCCTAACCGAAGATGGCAAGGTGAAAATCGTGGATGAGCAGACCGGCCGCGTAATGGAAGGTCGTCGCTACTCCGATGGCTTGCACCAGGCTATTGAAGCGAAGGAGAACGTGCGCGTAGAAGATGCCACCCAGACCTACGCTACCGTTACCCTCCAGAACTACTTCCGCATGTACCATAAGCTGGCCGGTATGACTGGTACGGCCGAAACGGAAGCGGGCGAGTTCTGGCAGATCTACAAGCTCGACGTAGTCGTGATTCCGACCAACCGTCAGATCTCACGCAAAGACGAGCACGACAAGGTTTATAAGACGGTGCGTGAGAAGTACAATGCCGTAGCCGAGGAGATTCAAACATTGGTACAAGCTGGCCGCCCCGTGCTGGTGGGTACTACTTCGGTAGAAATTTCGGAACTGGTAAGCCGTATGCTGAAGCTGCGCGGTATTCAACACCAGGTGTTGAACGCTAAGCAAAACCAGCGCGAAGCAGAGATTGTGGCCGGTGCAGGCTTCCCCGGCACTGTGACCATTGCCACCAACATGGCTGGTCGTGGTACCGACATCAAGCTGAAAGAAACCTCTCGCGAGTCGGGTGGTCTGGCTATTATCGGTACGGAACGGCACGAAAGCCGCCGGGTTGACAGGCAGTTGCGCGGTCGTGCCGGTCGTCAGGGCGACCCAGGTTCTTCACAGTTCTTCGTGTCGTTGGAAGATAACTTGATGCGTTTGTTCGGCTCGGACCGCATTGCTAAACTCATGGACCGTATGGGTCTGGAGGAAGGCGAAGTGATTCAGCACTCCATGATTACAAGCAGCATTGAGCGAGCCCAGAAGAAAGTGGAGGAAAATAACTTCGGTACGCGGAAGCGCCTGTTGGAGTACGACGACGTAATGAACGCTCAGCGCGAAGTGGTGTACAAGCGTCGCCGCAACGCCCTGTTTGGTGAGCGTCTAGAATTGGATATCTGGAACATGATTTACGATGTCTGCGACGACATCGTGAACGTGCACAAGATCAGCAACGACTACGAGGACTTCAAGCTGGCCGTTATCCGGGTGTTCGGTTACGATACCCACCTTACGGCTCAGGATCTGACGGGCTCGCAGGCGCCTGCGTTGGCGCAGAAGCTGTACGATGAAGCTCTTGGCTATTATCAGAGCAAGAATGACCACATCGCGGCCAACACCTTGCCGCTGGTTAATGACCTGATCAACCAGAATGCGCCTTTCGAGAACATCGCCATTCCGTTCACTGATGGCCGCAAGCAGATTACGGTAGTTACCAACCTACGCCGCAACCAAGCCACCGGAGGCCACGAAACAATTCGGGGCATGGAGAAAATCGTGGTGCTTTCAACCATTGATACGGCTTGGACTCAGCATCTGCGTCAGATGGACGATTTGAAGCAGGTAGTTCAGAACGCGGTGTACGAACAGAAAGACCCGCTGTTGGTGTACAAGTTTGAGTCGTTTGAGCTGTTCAAGCAGATGATTGGCAAAGTGAACGAGGAAACCGTATCCTTCCTTTTCCGCGCCGACATCCCGATGCAGCAGGAAAGCGGCCACACCCAAGAGCCGGAGTTCTTTGTAGAGGCCGATTTGCCCCCCGCACCGAAAGCTCCCAAGCTGAAGGCGCAGAAGGAAGTATCCTCAGTTTCACTCGGTGCCGGACCAGAAGATATGGGCCCCGAGCCGGCTCCGGTACTGGAAAAACAGCAGCCAGCGCGCGCTCACAAAGTGGCTAATCGCAACGATAAAGTAAGCGTGCAGTACATGGATGGCCGCATCGTGCGCGATGTGAAGTACAAAACCGTAGAGGATGATGTGCTGAATAACCGCTGCGTGTTGGTTGACTAACATCAGCCCTGAGTTCAGCAATTGAAGCGAGTGGCAGGTGGCTTTTTAGGAAGCTGTCTGCCATTTGTTATTTGGCAGTGTTTCTGTGTATGCTAGGCACCGGAAATACTGACCATTGGCGTGCTAAAGCAAACACTGGTGGCTGTGCAAATCCGATTTAGCGCTACCTTACCTTTGCCTTCTTGTTGATTCAGTTTATGAGCCTTCCTGTTGCCCAACTTGCTGCTTCCATCGATCATACCTTATTGCGCCCCGATGCTACGCCAGATGAAATAGCCCAATTGTGCGCCGAAGCAGTGCAGTTTAAATTTGCTACGGTGTGTGTGCCGCCTTGCTACGTGCGTTTTGCCGCCGAGCAACTGCGGGGGGCAATTCCGGTGTGTACCGTGGTTGGCTTTCCGCTGGGGTATCAAATCACCAAAGTCAAGTTTTTTGAAGCTCATCAAGCGCTCAACGATGGAGCGACAGAAATTGATATGGTTATCAATATCGGCGCCTTTAAGTCGGGAAGAGTAGAGGAAGTAGAAGACGAAATTGGCCAGTTGGTAGAGCTTTGTCACTTCAAAAACGCAATTTTGAAGGTGATTATCGAAACGGCTCTACTTACGGAAGAAGAGATAATAACCGCTTGCCGGATCTGCGCGGCTGTGGGGGCCGATTTTGTGAAAACATCGACCGGGTTTGCTGCCCGTGGGGCTTCTGTAGCCGATATTACCCTTATGCGTGACCATTTGCCCCCCAGAGTCCGCATAAAAGCTGCGGGGGGCATTCGGACCCGGGTAGCGGCGCTAGCTTTGCTGGCAGCTGGTGCCCACCGAATAGGGTCCTCCAATAGTTTGGTTCTGTTGAAAGAAGATGAAATTCCTGCTACGTAACGTGTTCTTATTTTCCGCCTTACTCTCGCTGGCGTCGTGTGCGGCCTCAGGAGTTGGTAAGGCCATTACCCCCGATACTACCCGGCGGTCGGTGCCGGCCGAAGATCTGAGCCGTTACCGGCCCGTATTCACATCGCCGGCAGCTACTGCCCAGCCCGTTGGTCCGAAGCCCGCCGTAATGCCGACAAATCACGTGAACAGCCAGATTGACCAACGTCTTCGCGATCAAGCTGTCACCAACATGAACGTGAAGTATGCCCAAGGCTACCGCATTCTGGCTTACGTAGGCTTGGAGCGTGACCAGGCAATGGCAATCCGCCGCGCTGTTATTAGTCGCTACCCAGAGGAAACGGACTATATTACTTTTAAACAGCCGACCTATCGTCTGCTTATTGGTGATTACTTAACTCGTTTGGAAGCCGAGCAAGCTATGCTGCGCATCAAGCCCCTGGCGCCGAAAGCCCAACTACAGCCGACGCAAGTAGTGCTGAACAAAACCCGTTTTTAGTCTGCCGGGGGCTACATACCAGATGGCCTGCTAAGCTCTAGCACGCATTCTCTGTATAAAGCCGAATTACCTGCTACCAGAAACACTACGTCTTTACTATGAGCCAGAACCTTATTTCCCGTATCCAACAGCTAGCTGCCGCCACCGCTGCCGAAACTGTTGCTTTACGCGAGCATCTGCACGCGCATCCTGAGCTTTCTTTTCAGGAAGTAAACACGGCTGCTTTTGTAACGGCAGAGCTGAAAAAGCTTGGTTTGACTCCGCAGCCGCTGGCCAATACGGGTGTAGTAGCGCTTATCGAAGGCAATAACCCCGGTAGCCGCACCGTAGCCCTGCGCGCCGATATGGATGCGCTGCCCATTCAGGAAACCAATGACGTACCGTACCGCTCCACTAATCCGGGCGTAATGCATGCCTGCGGTCATGATGTGCACACCTCTTCCTTGCTGGGAACGGCCCGTATTCTGACCCAGTTGCGCACTGAGTTTGAAGGTACTGTTAAGCTCATTTTCCAGCCCGGCGAGGAAATTCTGCCCGGTGGTGCTTCGCTAATGATTAGAGAAGGCGTCCTAGAAAACCCGGCCCCGGCCAGCGTATTTGGTCAGCACGTATTTCCAATGCTGCCTGCAGGTAAGATTGGGTTGCGGCCCGGTCGCTACATGGCCAGCACCGACGAACTCTACATGACTGTGCGGGGTAAGGGCGGCCACGGCGCCATGCCCGAGCAAAATATAGACCCTGTATTGGTTACAGCCCATATCATCGTCGCTGCCCAGCAGATTGTGAGCCGCCGTGCTAATCCTAAGCTACCCTCGGTGCTTTCATTTGGTAAAGTCATCGCGAATGGGGCTACCAATGTCATTCCGAATGAAGTGTACGTGGAAGGTACTTTTCGCACCCTAAATGAAGAGTGGCGTAATGAGGCCCACGTGCATTTGCGTAAGCTGGTGGAAGGTATAGCCGAATCGATGGGAGCCACCTGTGAACTGGAGATTCGCCGAGGCTATCCGTACCTCGAAAATGAGCCGCAGCTGACAGCTCGTACCCGTGCTGCGGCTGAGGAATACTTGGGCGCAGAAAACGTGGTTGAGCTCGATCAGTGGATGGCCGCTGAGGATTTTGCCTACTTCTCCCAGCAAGCTGATGCCTGTTTTTACCGATTAGGCACGAGTACTTCCGACGGGCGCCACAGGTCCTCGGTACATACGCCCACCTTCGACATCGACCCCAAAGCTCTCGAAACTGGTCCTGGTCTTATGGCCTGGCTTACCTTGCGCGAGTTAGGTACCACCGCTCACTCTGTTGCTGCCGATACTTCGGCCACTCTCAATGCATAAAGCTTATTTCGAAAAAATGCCCCCCAGCGTCTGGGGGGTATTTTTGGTTGTTCTAGTAGTTGGGCTGCTAAGCGGATCCGTTGCCCAAGGTCAAAGCCGTCGGGTTGTAAATGGTCTGGGCTTGGCGCCATCACTGCAAGCTGAATATGCGTTGTCCGGCGATGACTATGTATTCTTGGGAACCAATACGCCCTTCTCCACTGGCGGCTTCGATGGTCTTGACCTTGATCGGGTGGGACTGAATGTCGGCTATGAGCGTTTTTGGAACACCCACTGGAGCGGTGGCGCAACTCTAGCACTGAGTGGCTATTCCACGGCTCGTGATGGGGATGTGTCACCGCTTTATGTTGATGTGATTCCAGAGCTGTTTTTGCGGCATTGGAATACGCTAGGCAGCTTCAATTTTCGCCAGAGGCTCGGTCTTGAATACCTAATTCCGGGTGGGGAAGGCAATGAAAGCCGAGCCCGTACACGCCTCCGTTTCGACCTTGATCGGCTGATTCCGGTGGGTAGTGTGGTGCTGCGGCCGCGCCTCTCGTATGAAGCATTTGCATACCTGCGCTTCCAGCGGGACGAAGATGAGCCCAAAGAGCGCACCATTGACTTCACGTCTCTGCGCGCCGAAGTTGGTTTGCGACTATCTGACCATTTGGACTTCACCCCTTGGTTTGCTTACCAAAGTGCGTATAATAACGTGCTCCAACAGACCGACATTGATGGCAAAGTCGTGATTCCGGGAGGCCGCCGCAACTTTGTGACCCCCGTGCTCGGCTTGGATTTGCGCTATACTATTTTCAAGGGTAAGCAGGTATTTGAGCGGCGTCAGCTACCCACGCAGCACTAGCGTTGTCTAAGCATTCTTGGGTTAAATGATGCAAGCGCTAGGGGGCTTTTTTGTTGGATCAGCTTTCCAATTTATGGTAGACAAGCCGAAATCTGTTGCTTGGTCTGATTAAAATTTGCGACATTAAGTCACTGTCTTACACAATCCTAATAGTGTCCCTGAGGTTTATAATGACATTTTTTTGGCCATACTAAAGATCAACTAATTAGCTGTTGTAGCTAATGCAGACTTTTTGGCAGTAGAAATTAGCTATATGAGTGTTGGTACAGAATTTATTCAATGAGGATGTCGCCGCTTTAAAACGGCCTTCTCTTTGACTCTTAAAATTATCTGTAACCATGGCCACTATTCTGTATAACAACCGTCCTGCTACTCGCCCAACCCGCGCTTTCAACTCTGTATTAAATGAGCTTTTGCGCGACACGCTGCCAACCGCTACTGAGCCTGCAAAATCCTTCATTCCCCAGGCCGATATCCTTGAATCTGAGGCTGGCTTTGAGCTGCATTTAGCGTTGCCCGGCGTAGCGAAAGAGGCTGTAAAAATTGATTTCCAAGAAGGTAAGCTTGTGATCAGCGGCGAGCGAAAAGCGCCCGAAGCTCCTGAGGTGAAAGAAGGTGAGACGCAAAATGCCCCCCGATTCCGTCGCGTAGAAACCAACTATGGCAACTTCACCCGCACCTTCCGCCTGCCCGATACAGTGGATGTGACGGCAATTGAAGCCGAAATGACAGACGGTATCCTGCGTGTTCGTTTGCCTTTTGACAATAAGAAAGTGACCAAGCACCACATTGAGGTGCATTAAGAATATGATTTAAAAAAAGGCTCTGTATTTGGAGCCTTTTTTTAAATCTCTCCTGTTGTACATACAAGCAACCTCGCTACGTTAGGTTGCATCTTATAGTAGATAGTAGAAGCGAGATTCATATTTGAACCTTGCGTTTTTTGCTTTAAATTCATCTTCTTCTCATATCCAATCCTCGTTTCTTACCCATGCAAGCAAAACAAATGATGCTCGGCCTGCTCGGTTCTGCCATTCTGGGCGGGGGCGTGGCCGTGGGCGGGTATAAGCTATTAGAGCCTACCAACTCCAACGCGCCGCAGGTAGTAGCCGCCGATCCGAATGTGCGCTATACCAGTGAGTTGCGCAACAGTGATTATGTAGTGCCGGAAGGGCTGAACTTCGTGGCGGCTGCTTCGTCGGTGACGCCGGCCGTGGTGCACGTAATGACGGAGTACGCGCCCAAAATGCGCAGCAATGCCGGCTCTCAGCGCATGGACCCGCTTTTGCGTCAGTTCTTCGGTGAAGATTTTGATCAGTATCATCAGTCGCCGCAGGCTGGCCCTCAGATGGGCTCGGGCTCGGGTGTTATCATCGCGGCTAATGGCTATATCGTCACCAATAATCACGTGATTGACAAGGCCGATAAAATTGAAGTCGTACTGGACGATAAGCGTAAATACAAGGCTGAGTTGGTGGGCACTGATCCTACCACCGACCTTGCCCTCCTGAAGGTACAAGCCGACAACCTGCCCTTTGTGCGCTACGGCAACTCCGACAATGTGAAGGTTGGGGAGTGGGTGCTGGCTATCGGTAACCCGTTCAACCTTAACTCGACCGTAACGGCTGGTATTATTTCCGCGAAAGGCCGCAATATTGGTATTCTGCAGCGCGAAGACCGCATGGGCCTTGAGTCGTTTTTGCAAACTGACGCAGTTGTAAACCGGGGTAACTCGGGTGGTGCGCTGATAAACCTGAATGGCGACCTAGTGGGTATCAACTCGGCTATTGCCTCTCAAAGCGGCAATTTCGAAGGCTATTCTTTCGCGGTGCCTAGCAGCATTGTGAGTAAAGTAGTAGATGACCTGCTGAAATATAAAGTAGTGCAGCGCGCTTTGCTAGGTGTTCAGATCCGGGAAGTAGACGCCCGACTGGCTTCTGAGAAAAAGCTCAAGAACCTCAACGGCGTATATGTTGAGGAACTGAGTGAAAACAGCGCCGCCGCGGCCGCTGGCCTCGAAAAAGGCGACGTGATTACCGAAATCAACGGCGCGAAGGTGAACACTTCATCGCAGTTGCAGGAGCAGGTAGCTCGCTACCGCCCTGGCGACAAGATTAAAGTAGCCTTCCTGCGTGGCAACAACGAGCGCACTGCTACTACTACGCTCCGCAATGCTACCGGCACTACCGATGTGGTACGGGCTGAAGTAGCGAAGGCGGTGAAGTACGAGGGTGCTACGCTGGAGCCTGTGACGAGCCAGGAGTTGAGCAAGCTCGGCATCGAAGGTGGAGCCAAGATCAAGGGCATCCGCGACAGCAACTTCCGCCAGACGGGCATTGCCGATGGCTTCATCATCACCCGCATCGACAAGAATAAGGTTGTTAAGCCCCAGGACGTGCAGCGCTATTTGGAAATTGCCAAAAACGGTGACGGTGCCTTAGTTGAGGGTATTTATCCTGATGGCCGTAAAGCTTACTATCCTATCGGTCAGGCCGAATAAGCGACTTAGTTAGAGCACTAAAAAAGCCCCCCAGAAAACTGGGGGGCTTTTTTGTTAGTTTTGTTACTCTTACATCCCACCCCTTCCCAGCCTTTACTCTCCTTGATTTTATGAAACAAGCACTCGAAGAAGCCACCGCCACGGGCACCGATGTACAAGAGCACGATCCGCACGGTATCAAGGCGGTATTGCGTGAATTAGGCATTGAAGCCCGCAATCCAGCCTTCAGCACCGGTTTGAAATGGGGCGGTGCCAGCAACACCAAGACCCGCGCTATCCATTCGCCCGCTGATGGGCAGCTGATTGGGGAAGTAAGCTTTGCCACCGCCGCCGACTATGAGCAGGTAGTGCAAACGGCTCAAGAGGCATTTCAGACCTGGCGCCTCGTGCCCGCTCCCAAGCGCGGCGAGATCGTCCGCCAAATCGGTAATAAGCTGCGCGACTACAAGGAGCCACTCGGCAAGCTGGTGAGCTACGAGATGGGCAAAATCCTGCAGGAAGGCTTAGGCGAAGTGCAGGAAATGATTGATATCTGCGACTTCGCCGTGGGCCTGTCACGTCAGCTGCACGGCTTCACCATGCACTCGGAGCGGCCCGCCCACCGCATGTACGACCAGTATCACCCGCTGGGCGTAGTCGGTATTATTTCGGCTTTTAACTTCCCGGTAGCCGTGTGGAGCTGGAATGCTATGCTGGCCGCTGTCTGTGGTGATGTGAGCGTCTGGAAACCCTCCGAAAAAACGCCACTCACGGCGGTAGCTGTGCAGCATATTCTGCGCGACGTACTGACCAAGAATGAACTGCCCGAGGGCATTTTTAACCTCATCATTGGTGATGCTGAAATTGGCCAGTTGATGGCCGCCGATGGCCGCGTGCCATTGGTATCGGCTACTGGCTCTACTCGTATGGGCAAGAAGGTAGGCGAAGTAGTAGGCGCTCGTTTGGGCCGGGCGCTACTAGAGTTGGGGGGCAATAATGCCATCATCCTCACCGAGCACGCCGATCTGGATATTGCCATGCGCGCCGTGGTATTCGGTGCTGTGGGCACGGCCGGTCAGCGCTGCACCACTACGCGCCGCCTCATCATTCACGAGTCCATTTTTGAGGACGTAAAGCAGCGTTTGCTCACCATATACCCCAAGCTGCCCATTGGCAATCCGCTGACGGAAGGCACGTTAGTAGGTCCGCTGATTGACGAAGCCGCCGTGCGCGGATTTAGCGAAGCGCTAGCAGCCGTACAGCAGGAGGGAGGTAAAGTGCTGACTGGGGGGCAAATTCTGACCGGCGACCAGTATCCGGGGGGCAATTATGTGCAGCCCGCTTTGGTCGAAGCCGAGAATCAGTACCACACCGTGCAAGAGGAAACCTTCGCGCCCATCCTGTATCTGATTAGATATAGCGGCGACGTGGAGGCAGCCATTGCCTTACAAAATGGTGTGCGCCAAGGCTTATCCTCGTCCATCTTCACCCTAAATATGCGCGAAGCCGAAGCATTTCTGTCGCAGGCGGGCTCCGACTGCGGCATTGCCAACGTCAACATCGGTACTTCCGGTGCCGAGATCGGGGGCGCATTCGGTGGCGAAAAAGAAACCGGCGGTGGCCGCGAATCCGGCTCCGACGCCTGGAAAATCTATATGCGCCGCCAGACAAATACCATCAATTATTCGCGGGAGCTACCCTTGGCGCAGGGGATTAAGTTTGATATATAATCTAGAAAGTAGATAGTTGTAGCCTAAGTTAATTAAGAACAAAGCCCGCCTGGACTACTAGGCGGGCTTTGTTCTTAATCGGCTATCTTGATGTCTCCATGGCCTTTATAATAAAGAATCGAGCCTTCATAAAACACGTAATACATCCGGTATATCTTACCTTTTTCAAATTTGTCGCCGCCGAAAATTGGTAGTTGCAGGCCAAAGCTTTTAGGGGGAATTTCAGTGTTGAATAACACTTTGTAGTTTCCGTCTACGATTACGCATCTACCTGAAAAATTAGATGCCGCAGTTTTTCGATAATCGAAATTAGCAACTCCATATGCTGGATTGACAGGATTGGGGTAGAAACTAATTTCCTGGATACCACCCTGGGGTAGACCATTTAGGTCAATTTCTAAATCAGCAAAAAGCTTTTTTTCTTCATTGCTCCAAGTATTATCTAGCGTCCAGTCAGATGGGTCCTTTTGTGTTTGACGACGGTTCACATCGTCACGGTATTCAATGCCCTCGTATGGACTAAAATCGTCTTTATCCTGGCAGCTGCTGATTACGCCGATCGAAAATAATAAGAGTAAAACTTTCTTCATAAAAATAGTAGTGCAGGTATTAGGAAAGCGTTTCAACAATAAGGCCAGCGTTCTAATTGTTTCCTTAAACCCCGTGCAACCCCACCCTGCATCGACTTGTCTTTCTCTCGCTTACCCATCAGAACGAGCAGTTTAGCGAAGAAATTCGGATATTCACGGGCTGTTATTTTTGAGCATGCACAACCCAAATACCGCACATGGAGGCTTTTGCGTATACTGATATCAACGCCCCATTGGTGGAGCGTTGCCGCCTGGGCGACCGCCGTGCCCAAGCTGAAATCTATAAGCGCTACGCGAAGGCAATGTTCAATGCCTCCCTGCGCATCACCGGCGACTTTGCCGAGGCCGAGGACGTGTTGCAGGAGTCATTTCTGAGCGCGTTTCGCGAGCTGCATAGCTACAAAGGCGACTCATCGTTTGGTAGCTGGCTCAAGCGCATCGTCATTAATAAAAGTATTAACTGCCTGCGCAATAGGCGCTTGCAGCTGGTGCCGCTAGCTGATCAGCACGATTCGGTGGGCTCCGATCAGGACGACGACACCGACTTTACGGAAGTAAGCTGGCGCGCCGACCGATTGCGGCGCTGCATTCAGGAACTACCCGATGGGTATCGCGTAGTACTCTCACTGTACCTGCTCGAAGGCTATGACCACGCTGAAATAGCAGGTATCCTCAACATAACCGAATCAACCTCCAAATCGCAGTATAGCAGGGCCCGAAAAAAATTGCTGGAACTAGGGCGCCAGCACGGATTGTAAAGCACCTAGTAAGTGTTGGATAAACCGGCCGGACTAACGCTCCACCCACATAGCCGCGGATCATGGTCGAAGGGAAGAAACGTGCGAATAACCACCTGTATGAACGAGAATAAGAAATCACTTGAAGCTTTCGTAGAGCAGCACCGCGCCGACTTCGACGCGTTCGAGCCGCGTCCCGATCTGTGGGACAGCATCGAAGAGGAGCTGACGACGCACTCTGTGGCGTTCGACGACACGGAGGAAGTGCCCTTGCGCGTGATAAAACTGGCCCCCGAGCCAGTAATACCAGCCAAAAAAGCTTCCTGGAATAGCCGCTTTGGCATTGCCGCCGCTATTGCCGTTACGGTACTAGCCGGTGGGGGGCTTTTCTGGCAAAACTCCGCCTCGCCAACTGCCTCTGTTTGGACAAGCATTAGTCCTGCGCCTTACCTTACCATGGCTCCTACTGAGGAAGAAACCAACGACTCCTTTTATTACGGAACCAACCCTGTAGCTACAGCGGCAGCTAATGCGCCTACCCAGCGTCTGAACACGGCGGTGAAGCAAATGGAAACCTACTTTGCCTCCCAGATTAAAGAACGGGCCGGCGAGTTGCGCCAGTTGGAAGAAGAAAGCTCTAACGCTCCCGCCGCTGATTGGCAACGGGAGCTAGCAGTGCTCGACTCAACGTATGCTCAACTCAAAACCGAGCTATACCGCAACCCAGAGCCTGATATGGTGCTCGATGCCATGAATCGCAACCTGCAAATCAGGGTTGATATCTTAAACCAGCAGTTGCGGACCCGCGAAAGAATGCTGGAGTACCACACTGATGAGCCAGAAGTGGCCAAAAACAGTCGCAAGCGATGAAAACGGTCCTGATGGGTTTTAACTATTGTCTGTTGTCGCTGGCTGCGAGCCTGCTGCTGATTTCGCAAGGAAAAGCTGAGCAGCTTTCTCCACTGGAGCCGACGACTGTTGTCATTGATAATTATCACCAAGGAACTGGCACCGCTCAGCCAAGTATGCCGCAGCAGGGTGGCGCTTCACCTTCCACGGCGCCAGTACAGCAAGGCAGCCAAGGCCAGCAGGAGATGAGTGCAGTGCCTGCCGTAGAAAAAAGCCGCAAGCTGAGCCGCACCTTTGCGGCTCGTGCCGACAAGCCATATTCCCTGCAAACCCGTTACGGCCGCGTCCAGATTAATACCTGGAACCGCACCGAAATCCGCACCGACGTCGACATCATTACCCGCGCCGACTCTGACGAAAAAGCGCAGGAGCTGATGAATATGATTCAGGTGAAAATGCTGGAAAACGACCCAAATACGGGCGGAATTGCCGTTCAGTCGAAGTTTGGGGCTATGCCTAATGGCTGCGCCAGTCGGCAGCGACTCTACGAAGTGAATTACACCGTTTGGCTGCCCAAAAACACGAATTTACGGGTGTACAATACTTTCGGCGACATCAGCATCAATAACGATTTGACAGGCACTACGGAGCTGGCAGTAGAATACGGCAGCCTGCGCACAAGCCGCTTGGATGGTCCGCAGAACCTGTTACGTGTAGGTAATGGTCAGAGCACCATTGCTTTCGCCGGCAAAGCCAGCATCGATGCTTCTTACTCCAAACTCCGCTTAGATGCGGGGGAAGTGGTAGACTTGCGCAACAACTACTCCGACATCGACATCGGTACTGTGCGCGATCTGACGGTACACAGCAAGTACGGCGACGTGGCTCTGGGTACTGTTCGCAACCTGCGCGGCTCGTCGGGCTTCTCCAAGTTTAGCATTGATCAGTTAAATGATCAGTTGGATATGAAAGTGCAGTATTGCCCTGTGTTTGAAGTTCGCAACACCGGTAAAAACTTCCGTCAGATTAATCTGGATGGGGGCTACAGTACTTTCCTGCTAAATTTCTCGGAAGGTGCCGGCTTTGACTTTGATGTAAATACTCAGCACGGCAAGCTGTTAGTAGACAAAGAGTTAGTGCGCGTCCGGTCGGAGGAAAGTAGCTCCACCACCAGCGATACGCAAGGCAAGTTCGGTGGGGCCAGCGCCAAAAATTCGGGTAACGTAAACATCAAAGTGCGCTACGGCAACGTGAGCTTTAATAAATAGGGCGCTGCAACGCCCTCATCACTATCGTTCTGGTGGTGAGTGCAGAAGGATAGTGAGAAGAGGAGAAAAATCAGCTAGAGCTGGCTTTTCTCCTCTTTATTTTTTGCTATACTCTACACTGGGGGCAAAATTCATTCACTGTTGGTCAGCGGCTACCTTTGCGCTACCAACCTGTATATATGCGCCTTTTACTCACTATTTTTTTGCTGGGACTAACTGTTTTAAAGGCTATTGCTCAAACCAAGACCGCTATGTCCTCGCCTGCTACACCCGTCGTAGCCGCCCTATCGTCGCCTATGCGCACGTATGCGCTCCGCTTGGCACCTGGTCAGGATTTGCGGCAGCAACTGCAGGTTTTTGCACAGGCCAATCAGATAAAGGCCGCCACTATTGTTACGGGCGTTGGTAGCCTAACCACTGTTAAGTTGCGCCTCGCCAATCAGCCTGGACCAACTGAGTATAAAGGGCATTTTGAGGTAGTGTCGCTGGTGGGTACGCTCTCCATAAATGGCAGCCACCTGCATCTGGCCGTTGCTGATTCTACGGGCCGGACTATTGGGGGTCATTTAGTAGATGGCAACCTGGTTTACACCACAATGGAACTGGTAGTGGGTGTGCTGGAAGAGCTGGACTTTCGGCGCGAAACAGATCCTGTTTCTACCTATCAGGAGTTGGTGGTTTATCCGGCTGATCATAAGGCCAAAAAGGCGCGACAAAACAAATCTCCAAAGCCATAAAGTAGTGCCATTCCAGTAACTTACCTACTATGATGTCTTCCTCACCCGTTGTGCCCGCCGACACGCCCCAGGCTGCCGCTTTTCGTCGTGCCATCCAGAATCCGTTGAAGCTGCGCCTGTTTATGCTGCGCAGCTTACCCATGGCTTACCTGGCAGGTCTGCGCGTGCGCGACGTAACGCCGGAACAGGCTACAGTGACGGTGCCGTATAAGTACCTGACGAAAAACCCCTTTCGTAGCATCTACTTCGCCTGCCTGAGCATGGCCGCCGAAATGGCTAGTGGTGTGCTCGCGCTGATGCATATCAGCAGCGGCTCGCCTGTATCGATGCTTGTAACGGGGCTAGAGGCGGAATTTATGAAAAAGGCTGTGGGGCTCATCAGCTTCACTAGCTTCGATGGTGCCCGTATTGGTCAGGCTATTGCCGAGAGCCGTGCTACTGGCGAGGGTCGCACCGTAGTATGCACCAGCACCGGAACCGATCAGGCCGGTGATATGGTGGCCATTTTTCGGATTACGTGGTCGTTTCGGGCTAAGCGCTAAAAAGACTAAGCTGTACTTCAGTTGGGTAGAATAAGGTTGGAATTCCGACTCTTGGCGTTGCTGGGGGGCTTTTTTACTGGAAAACTGCGTATTTTTAAATCGAAGTGCCTGAATTACAGTTGAGATTGTGCTTGTCTCAAATGCCAGTATACTACTGATACCCGGCGCAATCTCCGTCTGCGAGAACCAGATAATAAAGACTCCGTATCTTGCAAGCTCGTCATTAGAGCTGCTTGCCACTTGGCAGATTCTGAGACTTTTTGAACCCTGTGTAGTGGCCCATGTTTTCTCGTATGAACCATATTGCTTACATGAGCCGGGCTGTTCGGCCTCTATCTGATGAGGAATTGCAGGAGCTGCTGGCGCAATGCCGCCGCGATAATGCCCGCAACAATGTCACTGGCATCCTGTTTTACAGCCACGGCAACATCGCCCAACTGATTGAGGGCGACCCAGCTATTATTAGGCCGCTCTTTGAAAAGATTGCTCTGGATGGGCGTCACTCTAACGTGGTCAAGCTCACGGATAAGCCGATTGAATCGCGGAGCTTCCCTGACTGGTCGATGGCATTTCATCCGATTGATCCGGAAGGGTTTAGTACACTGACGGGCTTCTTTCTGCCCCATCAGATGCCTGCTACACCTGATACGCTCAGTATTGCTGACGCCCTTCTGGTTGATTTGGTGCGCCAGGCCGTATTTGGGGCTAATGATGCAGTCACTGAGCCAGTAAGCACTGACAATCAGTAGTGCTGCTTCCTGCTAAGGCAGTTACTACTCATGAGGATAAAGATTGAGCCCCTTTAGCAGAAAAACAGTTGTTGGTCCGCGTTTAGGCTGCATTTTCTTCTGTTCGCGGCTAGACTAATGCCACATTTCATTTTGTTGCTGTCTTGATTTATCTACATGCGTGACCAGGAGCTTCAGCGTATCCTACGGCACATGCCGGCTGGTATTGCTACCCTGTTGGGCCCTGAGCTGCGATATGGCTTTGTAAACGAAGCCATGCAGGCCTTATTAGGCGGAAATACCCCTGAGGGCCAGCCCTTGGCCGATGCATCGCTACCCGCCGATCTGCGTGAAGTCATGCAGAAGGTCTACGACTCGGGAAGTCCTTTCGTCGCCAAAGCCTATGGCTTGCCTCTTCCCGCAAGCAACGACGAGCCGCCTACGCCGCGCTACTTTGATATTGCCCTCGAACCCTTGCAGGATGATGCAGACCAAGTACATGGCCTGCTATTATTTGCGGTTGATGTGACAGGACAGGAAGAGGCACGCCAACGTGCCCATGAACTGGCTCTCGAAACGCGCCGACTGGATGCGCGCTTACGCGTTCTAACCGAAACTGCCCCCCAGATTACCTTTACCGTTGACGCAGCTGGCAAATACGAGTATGTAAGTCCGCAGTGGTACTACTTCACCGGGCAGCCTCCCACCGCTGATCTGGATGCGATTTGGCCGCTGCTTGTCCACCCCGAGGATCGGTTGCGGGTGTTGTATCAAATGGAGGCCGCGCGAAAGGCTGGTATTGGGTGGAGCCACGAATACCGGCTACGGCGCCATGATGGGCAATACCGCTGGCTGCTTAGCCGGGCCGTACCCGAGCTGCACGCCCCTGACCAAGCCGCTTACTGGCACGGGGCCGTTACGGAAGTGCACGATCAGCGCGAGTTAGCCGATGCCCTGCGTCGGGGTGAAGCGGAACTACGTTTTCTGGCCGATAGTATTCCCCAGCTTATCTGGACGGCCACCGCTGAAGGATTTATCGACTATTATAATCAGCACACTGCCGAGTATACCGGCATGGCGGCCGATGAGCTAGGGCCCACGGGCTGGGTGTCCTTGATTCATTCTTCTGAGCAAACCAGTGCTGCACGCCGCTGGGTACAATGCGTAGCCACCGGCGAAAGCTTTGACGGCCTTTTCCAGATGCGCCGCCACGATGGCCAGTACCGCTGGCACATCATCCGGGCCCGGCAGCTGACCGATGCCCGGGGGCTGCGCTGGTTTGGCGCGTGCACGGATGTAGACGATCAGCACCGTCTGCGCGAAGTGCTACAACACCAATATGACGAGCTGGCGCGCACCAACCGCGACTTGGATACTTTCGTGTACACCGCCTCACATGATCTGAAACAGCCTTTGTTTAACCTTAGGGGGCTTTTTGATGAGCTGCGCCGCACAGCCACCTTCGATGACGAGGAGCACGAAGTGCTGCTGCGAATGGTTGATGGGGCTTTGGGACAGCTGGACGTTACGCTCCATGATTTGGCCGCTACGGTGCAGGAGCAACGGCAGTTAACAGCCCCCACTGAGGCAATCGACTTGCGTAGTGTAGCCGAGGAAGTGCTGCTGGGTTTGCGCGTACTCGTAGAGGATGCGGAAGCAACTGTAACCCTTAACTTTGGGGCTGCTCCTACCTTGATATACGGCCGCGCCAACTTGCGTAGCGTACTGCACAATCTGCTGAGTAACGCCATTAAGTATGCCTGCCCTGAGCGCCCGCCGCGCATAACCATAACGAGCGGTGTGACTGATACTAGTCAACCCTGGCTGAAAGTGCAGGACAATGGCCTAGGTATGGAAGTGAACAAAGAGGCCGACCCAATATTTCAACTCTTTGACCGTCAGCATTCACACATTAGTGGCACTGGTGTGGGGCTCTATCTGGTACAGCGCATTGTTACGAGCCGTGGGGGGCATTTAGACGTAGCTAGTACTGTGGGCGAAGGCACAACCTTTACGGTATATTGGTTTAGCTAAACTCAAAGCCAATACGCCTTCCATGGCTTTGTAAGGCTGGACACTAAGTGCAATTTGCCCCCCAGCGCTCTATTCTTCCTCCGCCAAGCTTTCCTTCGTAATCACGTCCACCATTCCGTCTTCGCTTACCACAATCGCCATGCACGGATATGGGCTGCTCTCCACGTAGCGAATGGCAGAGTTGTAGCGGGCGCCGCGCGTACTGGTGCCCCGCCCCGAAGCCTTGCCATCGAGAATAACCCCGATAGAATAACAGTAAGACTCGGGATCCACGAGCACGGCGCCATCAATAGACGTAACGAGGCGGGTGATGAGCGGCGTGAGCGGAACGGGCTCAATAAGTGTGCATTGTAGCTTGAGGCGGTCGGCTTCGGCCAGCGCTTCGGTCGTGACGACGACGAGCGTACCATGCTTTTGCCGACTTGCTTCCAGCACCACGTCCCAGAGGCGCTCCACTTTTTCGGGGGCGGTCAGATCGAAGGTGCGGCGCAGGTCTTTGCGGAACTGGCTGCGGTTGAGGCGCGCACGTGGCAGACTAGGGTTGCCATAGGTGGTACGCATCAGTACTTTGCCATCGTGCTGAAACTCCCACGCATAGTGCGTCACAAAGTTGATAACGAACAGATCTTCCCGGCTTGGATCGTAATGACCGATAGGTCGGCCGAGGGCATACACATTCTCGCCATCAGCGAGCAAGCTCACGTCGGAAGTAGTCATTTCAAGCAGCTTGCGCACAGCCCGGTAGTCGGTGAGTGGGGTAGGGCAGGTAAGGGCAAAAACTTCCTCCAGATTAGGGTGGCGGCGCTTGGCCAGATACATCTTGCCCACACCCTCCGCGCCCTCATAGCGTAGGGAAGAAATAGTGTTGTAGGTAGCAAACAGCTTTGCCGTGGCCGGACTGAGGCCCAACGCCTGTGCAGGCGTATCCATGAGCAGCTTACCAGCGGCGCGCAGTAGCTCGTCGGTTTCGCGGTGACGCAGCAGCATACCCGAGCCAGGTTCGGGCTCCGTCAATGACTTCACGCACTCCTCATGAAAACGCAGCACCGCCGCCAGGCCCAGCGAGGACGCCAGCAAGCGGCCATCGGTGTAATAGCGGTTGGGCGTGAGGGCCGGGTGAGTGCGCAGAACTTTGCGGTTGAGGCGCAAAACCGTCAGCACGTAAAAATCACCAATTTGAATGGGTATGCCGGCGAAAGACTGGCGCTTTTTATCAACTGAATCTACTTTATCGAGGACTTCCTGCACCGCCAGACGCAGGCCAATGGCGTGCTGCTTCCGGCGAATCATTTCCTCACTCATTACCTGCTCGCGGTCAAAATAAGCCCCCCAGGGTTCCCGGAGCTGAAATTCCTGGCCCCGCGCCAGCACTCGACTGAAATGGGCGAAATCAAGGCCACAGTCAGCAGGCTCCAGGCAGATGGCAGAGAGTACATCTTCGTTTTTCTGGTGAGGCTCAGCCACCGGAATACCAAGCAGGAGCACGTCAGGCGCTAAGTCATCATCGAGCGTATCGAAAATGCCATTAGCAATAGCCTGAGCTGCCTGCTGGAAACGAGATTGGTACACCCATATTACCTGCGAGCAGGGTGCAGGCAAGGGCATGGTGGGTGCTACAGGAGGAGCCGAAACGAGAGGAAGCGGAGAAAGCATAGTGTAGGCAGTAAGAAAACGGAGCGGAACAAATAAATATAAGTCACTGATTTATAATGATATGGATTACAATTGTGTTGCTGATGCGTAGCTTTTACAGCTGAAACACAACCGGCAACACCATCTTTTGCTTCATCGGCTGTCCTTTATAGCGGGCGGGCGTCCATTTGGGGGCCGCTTTGATAAGACGCAGCGCTTCCTCATCGAGGCCCGAGCCAAGGCGCTTAATAACCTTAGGCTCAACGAGCGAGCCGTCCTTCTCCACGATAAACTCCATCATCACGCGGCCTTCCACCTTGCGCTGACGGGCCAGGGTCGGGTATTTCTGGTTTTCCTGAATCCAAGTAAAAAAGGCCTCGGTGCCGCCTACGGGGCGAGCCGGCTCATCGGGTTTTACCATGGTTGCGCCCGATGGAGTAGTAGCTCCGGCAGGCGCCGCAGCAGCAGTAGCCCCCAATTCATCCGCTGGAATAGCAAATGACACAGGTACCGTGACACGCTGCCGAACTTTTGCCCCCCGGTGCTGCGCCGGCGTCCACTTTGGGCCACCTTTTATGAGGCGAATAGCTTCCTGATCCAACTCTGAGTCGAGGGGCTGCGTGACGGTCACATTGGAAATAACGCCCGACTTTTCTACTACAAACGTAACGGGCGCCGTGCCCTGCACGCCGCGCTTTAAGGCGCCCGTGGGGTAGCGTTGATTATCGGCCAGATACTGCGCGTACGCTTCCACGCCACCCACGGGCACAGCGGGCTGACCGACACTGTCGTAAATCTCGTTGGCGTCGGGCTTGGGGGCTTTCAGCTTTTGTTGCGCTTGAGCGCTAGAAAAGCCTGCGACACTTATCATCAGAAACAAGCTCAAACGGCGTAGGGAACGCAATAGCGGCATAAAGCAAAAAATAAGATTGGGTACACGCTTGTGACACAACAACCACACCAGTGGCCCACTGGGTTCAGATGAAGCCCGATGTGACGCAAGCCGGCTCTTTTGATGGTCTGGTACCTGACAAAAAGTAGTATCGTTTACTAAGACCTTAGGCATAGAATAACTTGAGTCGCCTCTAGAGCACTAGACGGATAACTCCGGGAAATGCCTTAGGCTTTGGTACTTTTAGGCTCAACTGTCGCTTGCCCGTGCCCCAACCTGCTGCCTTTCGCCCGCTTTCCGTCGCGCCCGCCGACGTATTCACTGACAATCTTGCTGCCCACGCCAAGCAGGAGCAGTACTATGGGCGCCGCCACCAAGCAGTGGCTTGGATTCGGGTAGTCGTGTTCGGGGCGGGGGCGCTGGGAGGCTATTACTTGTTCAGCAATGGCAGCAACTTGGCTGGACTGGCCTATGTGCTGGCTTTGTACGTGGTATTTGTGCTGGTCATGCGTTGGCACAGCCGCCTCGGGTACCGCTACAATCACTATCGGCTGTTGGGCCTGATCAACCAGGAGGAGCTGGCACGCCTGGGGGGCAAATTGATGCAGTTCGACGCTGGCACCCGTTACCTGGATTCCAGCCACGCCTACGCCGCCGACCTCGATGTGTTTGGTCCGCACTCCTTGTTCCAACTGCTCAGCCGCGCTACCTCCCGCCTGGGCCAGGATCGACTTGCTGACTGGCTGCGGCAAGCTGCCACGCCAGCCGTCGTGCGCGCCCGTCAGACTGCTGTGGCCGAATTGACCCCTGATGTTACCTGGCAGCAGGAGTGGCAGGCGAGGGCCCGGCACTTTCCGCGTCAGAACGACGATCCGCGCCGCTTCGCTGCCTGGCTACAGCAGCCCGATTTCTTCGCCGACAAAGCGTGGCTTAAAGTGGCTTTGTTCGTTCTGCCGCCGCTGGCCCTCACCAGCGCAGGGCTGTGGCTATCGGGCTATTCGTTTGGAGTCGTTGTGCCGTTTTTGCTGCTGCTGGGAGGCATTAATCACTATTACCGCGTAGCCCGCGACGACTACTTCGAGCACAGCGACAGCATGTACGATGTGCTGCGCGCCTACCGCGACCAGCTAACATTGCTCGAAACACAGACGTTTACATCGCCTCAATTGGTAGAATTGCAGGCTGTCGTAAGTGCGCCGGGCGCTGTGCCTGCCTCGCAGCTTATTGGTCAGCTAGCCAGCATTGTGGCCTATTTCTCTATGCGGCAAAGTACGCTGGCGGCCTTTTTTGCCAATAATCTGCTGTTCTGGGATTTCTTCTGGATGTGGCGCCTCGAAGCCTGGAAGCGGAAGCTGGGGGGCAAATTGGCGACTATGCTCGATGTAGTGGCCGAGGTAGAAGCTTTGGTAAGTCTGGCGGCGTATCAGTTTGCTAACCCTACGTACACAGTGCCCGAGTTCAGCCCGGAAGCGCTGGAGTTTACGGCCGAAGCCTTGGGACATCCGCTTATCTTCAGCACCGAGCGCATCACTAACGATTTCAGCACAATAGGGGCGGGGTGCACGGGTGTGGTTACAGGCTCCAATATGTCGGGCAAAACCACCTTTTTACGTACCGTGGGTGTGAATATGGTGCTGGCGTTGGCTGGCGGGGCCGTTTGTGCCCGCCACTTGCGCCTAAGTTCGGCCCAGGTGTATACGGCCATGCGCACCCAGGATAATCTGGCCGAAAGCACTTCCTCATTCTATGCTGAATTGAAGCGTCTGCGCCTCTTGCTGGAGCTAACGGCCGCGGGTACGCCCGTTTTTTACCTGCTCGACGAAATTCTGAAAGGCACCAACTCCCGCGACCGGCACCGCGGGGCGCGCGCGCTTATTCACCAGCTCCACCAGCGCCCCGCCAGCGGCCTCATCAGCACCCACGATCTGGAGTTGGGCGCGTTGGCCGAGGAGTTGCCTGGTGCCGTTACCAATTACAGCTTCAACAGCACCATCGAAGGCGACGAAATTCGGTTTGACTATCACCTCACGCCGGGCTTATGCCGTAGCTTCAACGCCAGCAAGCTGATGCAACTCATGGGCATCGCCATTGATGTTTCGGCCGATTAATTCAGACAAATGCTAGCCTTCAACTGTTGCGTACTGCCTGATTGTTGAGCTTTTGCGTAAAGAGCAAATGGCCCCTGCACCTCTGCGGGGTCTCTCCATCTGTAGCTTTTTATTTTACTGAAGCGTGTACGTTCGTAATAATATTCGCTGGCGCGTCGTCTGGAAGTTCTCCTGGCGTAGCGTATGCATCTTTCTACTTCATGCCTTTTTGGTGTGCGTAGTGTATGGTCCACTGAATTTCAAGTCAATTGCTATTCCGTGGCAGCCCGTGGCCACGCTGGGTATTGCGGTTTCCTTCTATATCGGCTTTAAGAATAACGGTTCCTACGACCGTTTCTGGGAAGGCCGGCAGCTATGGGGTGGTATCGTTAACTACAGCCGCCTGTGGGCGGTGCAGGCGCTGGAGTTTGTGACTTCCCGCGTAGATGCCCCCGACGTAGATGCCCCCGAAGCCACCGCTGAGGAACTGACTGGTCGGCACCAGCGGCTCGTGCACCGCCAGATAGCTTGGTGTAATTCCGTACGATTGCAATTGCGCCGCCAGGTACCCGACTATTGGGATAGCGATGTAGCTCCTTTTCTGAGCCAGAGGGAAAGTGACAATATTCGGGATTTACAAAATCCAGCGGCGCATATCATCCGGCTTCAGGCCGCCGAGCTGCGGATTCTTCGTGAAGATCGGGGCCTACTCAACGACTTTCAACACATGCGCCTTATGCAGACGCTGGAGGAGCTATATAACCTGCAAGGTGGCTGCGAGCGAATCAAGAACACGCCTTTTCCGCGCCAGTATGCCTACTACAGCTTCGTATTCGTGTGGTTGTTTTCCTTGCTGCTGCCTCTGGGTCTGATCAGCGAGTTTGCTCAAATGGGCCCCGATCATATCTGGCTCACTATTCCGTTTTCGGTGCTCATATCATGGGTGTTCAACACGATTGAAGTGGTAGGGCATACCAGCGAAAACCCGTTCGAGAACCAGATGAACGACGTGCCCATGACCAGCATTTGCCGCACCATCGAAATTGACCTGCGCGAAATGCTGGGCGAAACGAATGTGCCAAAAAAGCTGGAGCCCATAGACGACATCCTGTACTAGAAGTCTATTGAACACCTATATGACGGTCATGCAGAGCGAAGCGAAGCATCTCGCGTGTTTAGTGAGATTACTACTCCAGATAAACACGCGAGATGCTTCGGCTCTGCTTCTGCATGACGGCCTTTGAGAATTTAAGATTAAAGCTGAAAACGCCTGCACAAGTCAAATTCTGGCGCTAATCGTAGCTTGCAGCATGCCTGATTTTCGTTTGCGTGTTTTTCAAGCGGTGGCGCGTCACTTGAGCTTTACCAGAGCCGCGCAAGAGCTATTCATTACCCAGCCCGCCGTCACAAAGCATATTCGGGAGCTGGAAATGAGCTACGGCCAACGCCTCTTTGAGCGGCGGGGCAACCGCGTGAGCCTTACTACTGCCGGTACGCTGCTACTTACCCACGCCGATGAAGTAGAGCTATTACACGAGCGCCTGCAAAACCAGCTCCACGCTCTGCACGATGAAGCGGCCGGACGACTGCGTCTGGGAGCCAGTACCACGCTGGCTCAGTATGTGCTGCCGCCCATTTTGCCCGGTTTTCAGGCTCAATATCCGCGCGTGGAGCTGACCTTGCTCAACGGCAACTCCGAGCATATTGCTGAGGCGTTGCTCAGGGGGCAAATTGACCTGGGCTTTGTAGAAGGTCAGATTAAAAACCGCGACCTCCATTATGAGCTTCTCCTCGAGGATGAGTTGGTAGCCGTGCGTTGCGCTAATCCTGGAAAAAAGCCCTCCGAGAACATGACATTGGCCGATGCGCTTCAGCACCCTCTGGTATTGCGGGAGCGCGGCTCCGGTACGCTTGAAGTGCTGGAATATGCGTTGCGCGAGCACAAAATCAAGCTCTCAGATCTAAACGTTGCGCTTTATCTGGATAACACGGAAGGCATTAAATCATATCTGGAGGCAGCGCCCCATTGCCTGGGTTTTGTGTCGCGGCGCGCCTTGATGAAGGAAGTAGCGGCTGGCTGGCTGGAAATTGTGCTCATGCAGGAATTGCACCTCTCTAGGCGCTTTGAAGTAGTGTGGGTTCAGGGCCAACCCTTATCCGCTCAGGCGCAGCGTTTTCTGACGTATACACATCGGCATAGGAAGCTTAGCTTATAACTATAAGTTATTATTGATAATCAATTTTGATTATCGAATGCGCTCAAAAAGCGTTGTTCTGGAATAGAGCTTGTAGCACTTTACTCCATGAAACTTGCCCGCCCTTTTGCTTCCCATTCTACCCACGATGACTCAGCACACCATAATCCAGCGTCGTTTTTAAAGCATCCATTCTTGGTGTTTGGCTATCCGCTGACACCACAGCAGGTCCTTTTCTGGGTCGGGCTGATCTTCTGCCTCACACCTTTGGCCTCGCCACCGGTGGCCTTGGGTTTGGGCTTGTTGGTAGCTCTGCTGATCGGCAATCCATTTGCTGCCCAAACGCATAAGTACACGAGTAAGCTGCTGCAATACTCGGTAGTAGGGTTAGGTTTCGGCATCAATGCCAGCGCCGCTGCTCAGGCCGGGCGCCAGGGGTTTGTGTTTACCATTGCTACTATTTTGGGTACACTGGTGCTGGGCTACGGGTTGGGCCGCTGGCTGGGCATTGAGCGCAAAACGGCCCACCTGATTTCGTGTGGTACTGCTATCTGTGGCGGAAGCGCTATTGCCGCAGTAGGCCCGGTAATACAAGCCGAAAAGTCACAGTTTTCGGTGGCTTTGGGTACTGTGTTCGTACTCAATTCGGTGGCGCTATTGGTTTTTCCAGCCCTGGGCCACGCCATGCAGATGACCCAAAATCAATTTGGCTTGTGGTGCGCCATTGCCATTCATGATACCAGCTCGGTAGTAGGCGCTGCCAGCCACTACGGCGACCAAGCCTTGCAGGTGGCTACTACCGTGAAGCTTTCCCGCGCTCTATGGATAATACCGGTGGCGCTTGGCACGGCCTTTTTGTTTAAAACGCCCGGCACCAAGGTTAAGGTGCCTTACTTCATTCTGGGGTTTATTGGAGCTATGCTGCTAACTACCTACGTGCCGGCGTTGCGCGGGGCGGGGGCAGTGGCAGCCCAGATAGCGAAAGTAAGCCTGACGCTGACGTTGTTCCTGATTGGGGCGGGCCTGTCGATGGAGGTGGTGCGCGAAGTGGGCGTGCGGCCTTTTGGGTTGGGAGTGCTGCTGTGGCTGGTTATTTCGGCTACTTCGCTGTGGGTTATTCTGCACACCGTGGCCTAGTTTTTAGCTAATAAAAAAGCCCCCAACGCAATGCTGGGGGGCTTTTTAGTGATCTGTAGGTGGTCGATTACTCTTTTGTAGGCTTCTTGAGGCCCGAGCCGCTTTTCTTACCACCACCATCTTGCTTATTGACGGTGGCCCAAGCCCGACGCTCCGCTTCGTCTTCCGACAAGCCTTGCTTTTCGTAAGTTTCCTCAATGTGTTCGGCCTTACGCTTCTGCTTGTTGGTGTAAGCCGATTTATCTCCTTGTGGCATGATAAAAATGGTTGACGGGGAAAAGAAGGGGGCGGTAAAGTCGTATAGGCGACCATCAGATTGCGGGGTTTCACGGCGGCACAAGTCGTTGTTGAGCGCGGGCTGCCTATCTTCGCCTATTCGTCAGAAAAAGTCCCCCAGCCATGCGCCACGTAGCCGATATTCCGCACCCTGATGCCAAAATCACGCTTTTTTCTTGGAACGGTAAGTACCTGATCAAGTTGGAAAAAGGTCCTTTGGAGCAAACGTACAAGGTCAGCGAAATGGACCTGACCGGTGGCGATGCCGAAGTCCGCACCTTGCTCGACGATGAGTTTCTGCAAGCTGCCGTGCAACGCTTCGAGCACATGCGCCAGGATCTGCACGCTACCTTCGAGCGCCACGACATTTAGCTCGCCTCCGATGAAAAAAATATACCTGCTTATGCTCCTGGGGGGCTTTTTAGGGTTGCTGTCTCAGCCCGCCGCTGCGCAGCTTTACGATGTGCGCGACGGCACCGTCAGTTTTGAGCGCAAAGAGCGCGAGGCCCTGAAGGTACAGGTTGATGGCACTGCGCAGTGGCTACGCGATTACTGGCAAGCCTGGCTGAAAGACACCTACAGCATCCGGCTGAAGGGCGACGGCACGTTTGGCGTGGGCAAAAAGGACTTGCTGGTAGCTAAGCAGACGCCCGTTTCCAGCGTATCGGGCAAGCTGATCGACCTGTACTCCAGCGTCGTTGCCCCTGCCGATACCGTAGCTGAATTGGCCGTGTGGGCCACGTTGGGAGGCAATTCTTTCATGTCGGCCAGTCAAACGCCTTCGGAGTATGCGGCCATGCGCACCATGGTTCAGAGCTTTGCTGCCGCCGCCCGCAGCAAAGCTTACAGAGACCAAATAGCGGAGGCAGAGAAGCAAGTGAAGGATGTGGAAAAGGAGCGGGAGAAGCTGGAAAAGAACATCCAGAACCTGCAAGCTAACACCACCAGCAATCTGGCCCGCATCGAAACGCTCCAAAAGCAAAACGTAGAAAATACGCTCAAAGCCCGTCAGGATTCGGTTAAACTGATAACCAACGCTCAGCAATTGGAGCTGCGCAAACTTCGCTTAGAACGGCGACGTGATCGTCTGACCACACTTGAACGTAAGTAGGTAGCAAATGCGTTTTGCCGTTGCTTTTGCTTCGGTTTATTTGCCGCCTTTGCCCTATGGAAAACGAGCCTTCTGCCCTTGCTACCTTACGCCAGTTGAAAGAATGGCTGGATGCAGGCGCCATCACGCCCGCTGAATTTGAGGTACTCAAACGCAAGCTGCTCTTCAGCGATACAAGCGAGTCAACTGCTGCCCCCGCGACGCCACCGTCTGCACTGCCAAGCCCGCCCCCAGCGCCGGCTGACTCTGTTGCTACGCCTGCTACGGTAGTCACATCTTCTGCGCCCCTGCCGCCACCGCCTCCGTCTTGGGACTTTAAGCATGATCCGACGGTCACGGTTCGGCCGGCAGAAGATCCAGTGACGCCTGCTGCGAATGTAGCCCCGTCGCGCGTAGAGCCCGCGCCGCGCTCTGCCACCCCGATTCCACCTGTATTCACACCGCCAGTGGTGCCGCCTGTGCCACCGGTTGTGCCTCCGCGCGAGCAAAGCCAGGCCTCACCCAAAAGGCCAGCTCCGCCAATTGATACTTTTACGCGCCCTGTTGAGATGGTGAAAGTGGGTTCATCGTCTTACCGCGACGCTGATTCTCTCACGCCCACCGAGCCCCAGGTTTCGGATAGTCGACGCTCTCGTCCGGCTATCCCGCCGCCGTCTGGTCGAAGCCCGCTGGCTACTGCTCTTATTATCGGAGGTATTTTGGCCTTGCTCGCCCTGATAGCCTACTTAGTGATGGATGATCGGGAGTCCGAACGCCTCACGAGTCTCTCGCGCTCCGGAGCCGATACCGTTAGTGTTGCGCCGGAAATCGGCCCCCAAGTCGAGCAGTTGGAACTTCCGCCCGCAACTGATACCAATTTAGAATCAGATACTGCCCGGGTAACCCCTGCCTTACCTGCCACGCCCCCCGTAGCTACCACCGATTCTGCTCGTAGCGCTCCGTCACCCGCCGCGCAGGCACCCGTAATAACAGTTCCCTCACCTTCAGCGTCAGAAACGACGGCGCCTGCTACCAATTCGGCTCCATCTACTGCCCCAGAGGAAGGTCAAGCTGATCCTACAGAGCAGCCACCAGTTACCACTCCGGCACCAAGCGCAAAAGTGGGGGAGGTTGAAGCAAAAGTTCGTAGCGCGCTTAGCTCATACTATGAAGATCTGAAAGCGCCGCCTTTCAATGCGGCACAGCATTTTGCGCCCATCGTCGAGCGATTTTATACTTTGCAGAACACCACGCCGGCCGCCATTAGCGCCGAGTTAGATAGGTCGCACTTTCCGGAGTTTTTGGAAGGTGAAACCCAGGGCGTACCCGGCAGCCTGACTATCAGCGAGCCCGTGCGCGATGGGTCGCGGGTAGTCACCTATTTGGAAAAAAGCCGGGCATTCCGCAAATCCCGTCAGCAGTACCAGAATACGACTGCCCAAGTGCGCATCCGCTTTAACCGCGATTTCAAAATCGTATATCTACGCCAGGAGCGACTACTGGAAAACACGTTTTCAGAGTAAATTTGCGCTTTGTCATTTAGCGCTTGGCAGCCCACGGCTTCTGTGCGGGCTTCCATATTTTTGCTTTTCGTGTGATGCTGCTTATTGCTTTGACGCGCCCGTTGCGCCAGTTCCACTGGATTCTGTTGCTAGGCGTACTTTCTTCCTGCTTAGGCGTTATCAAGCCAGTTCGGAGCTTCACAGCCTATAAAACTGCCCCCGCCCCCGATTATGCGCAGGAAACCAATTGGGCTGCGCTTCCCTCGCGCCGTGATTCCGCCGATGCCGTACCCAAAAACTCCGGTCTGCGCGACCAACAAGCTACTGCGGCGGCTGATGTATTTTTCATTCACCTCACGACGCTCATCCGCCCGCACGGCTGGAATGGCTCTACCACAGATGCGGCGTTAAACACCTTCACCGATCAGTTTAGCATTCGTCGCCAGGCCTCAGTTTTTAATGCTGCTGGTCGGGTATATGCCCCGCGCTACCGTCAGGCTGCCCTCTATAGCTTCTTCGATAGTGATAGCAGCGCGAATGCCAGTGCTGCCCTGGATCTGGCGTACCAAGACGTAAAAACTGCTTTCCAGTATTACCTGGACCATTATAACGAAGGCCGCTCCATCATTCTCGCGGGCCATAGTCAAGGTGCATTTCATGCTCAGCGCCTCCTTCATGATTTCTTCGACCAAAACCCTAAGCGTCGTAGCCAATTGGTGGCCGCGTATTTAGTGGGCTTCAAAGTAAATCCTGCCGCATACCAAAACTTGCGTCCCTGCGAGGATTCCACTCAAACCAACTGCTTTATAAGCTGGAATACCGGTGAGTGGGGCTACAGCTACGAGCCCTACCGTGACGCCCTAGCTATCAATCCGCTCACCTGGACCCGCGACACCGCCGCCGCGCCCTCTTCTCTTAACAGAGGCAGTGTTCCTCAATCCTTCAACCGCATTGACAAAGCTGTCGCTGATGCTAAAGTACACGACGGCGTACTTTGGGTGCATCCGCCCACTGTTTCCGGCTACCCACGCTTTTTGATTCCCGGCCGCCCTGAGCTACGGCATTCTTTCCACATTGCCGATTATGGGCTGTACTATATAAACGTGCGCGAGAATGCTGTGACGCGGGTACGGGCATGGCAGCGAGTCAATCAATAAGCTATCTATAATGAAAAGGTATCTGACGCGACTGATGGCAGCAATTGGTGCCTTCACTATTTTAAAGTTTTTCTACGATACTTATCGTCTACAAAAAGATGCCAATGGGTACTTGGCTAAACTGTGAAAAAGTCAAAGTTGGGATGACTTTAGAGGCTGCGAAAAAGCTAATGGGAGACTATAATTACTATGAGCGCGCCAACCGAAGTGAGATCTGGACATTTTATAACAACGAAAAAGCGAAGCAGTATTTCTTGACTTACCCTGCTCCATTTGCAGCATCAGAAGGAACTTGGATTCACTTTGATCCCGAAACTCAATTAGTAATTGGGGTGACTTGTGGGGAAAAATAAAAGCCCCCCAGCAACTTGCTGGGGGGCTTTTTTATTGTCGAAGCTAAGAAAGCTTAGCCACCAATAACTACGCGCTTGAAATCCGTTACCGTCATGCCCTTCTGCTTCTTGTCGAGCAACTGAGCGATGGTGATTGAATTGTCTTTCACAAATTCTTGGTTCAGCAAAGTATTGTCCTTGTAGAACTTGTTCAGTTTGCCTTGCGCAATCTTCTCCAGCATAGCTTCGGGCTTGCCTTCGGCACGCGCTTGCTCTTTGCCAATTTCGATTTCACGCTCAACGGTAGCAGAGTCAACACCTTCTTTGTCTACGGCTACTGGCTTCATCGCTACGATTTGCATCGCTACGTCGCGGCCCACTTCAGTCACATCGGCGCCGGCTACATTCTTCAGGCCTACAAGCACGCCTTTCTTGTTGTCGGAGTGAATGTAAGAAGCTACTTTCTCAGCAGTCAGCGTAGCGTAAGTTACGTCCAGCTTCTCGCCGATTTTACCCATCAGATCGGTGATGTGGTCTTGCAGAGTCAGGCCGTCAGCTTCTTTGGTTGCCAACAGATCTTCCTTGGTGCCAGCGTTAGTACGCACGGCAGCATCCAGAATCTGCTGGGTCAACTCACGGAAGTTAGCCACTTTAGCTACTGATTCGGTTTCGCAAGCCAAAGCAACCAGCTTACCAGTGGTGCCATCTTCGCTTACCTGTACCAATACTAGGCCTTCGGAAGTAGCATTGTCAGCACGCTTGTCAGCGATTTTCTGGCCTTGCTTGCGCAGAATGTCACGAGCGGCTTCGAAATCGCCGTTAGCTTCGGTCAAAGCTTTTTTGCAATCCATCATGCCCGCGCCAGTCATAGCGCGCAGCTTGTTCACGTCTTGGGCGGTAATTGCTGCCATTTCTTAAAAAGTTAGTAGCTAGCTAAACGCTAGAAATTAGAATGTTATGTAGGGGCGTTTATACAAGAAGCTAGGAGCTAAGAGGAAAAACAGAATCCGAAAGTTGGTTCAACCCACCGGATCCTATCTTCTATCTCTTAACTCCTAGCTTCTTCTAAACGCTTATTCGTCGGCGGCTTGCTTTTCCTTGATGCCTTCCTCTTCGGACTGCTTCTTGTCAGCTTCTTCCTTATCAACTTTGCGCTCCGACAGACCTTCTTCGATGGCCTTGCTCATAGCACCTACAATGAGGGAGATAGACTTTGAAGCGTCGTCGTTAGCAGGAATTGGGAAGTCAACCAGCTCAGGGTTAGAGTTAGTATCGCACATTGCGAATACCGGTATACCTAGCTTCTTAGCTTCTTTTACAGCAATGTGCTCACGCTTTACGTCGATTACGAACAGAGCAGCAGGCAGACGGCTTAGGTCGGCTACGCCGCCTAGTACGCGCTCCAGCTTCTCACGCTCACGCGACATCATCAGACGCTCGCGCTTGGCCATAGCAGCATAAGCAGTATTCTCTTTTACCATCTTGTCGATGGTGCTCATTTTCTTCAGCGACTTACGAACCGTAGCGAAGTTGGTGAGCATGCCACCCAACCAACGATCGGTTACGAAAGGCATTTTAAGGCGCTTAGCCTCTTCAGTTACAATCTCCTGAGCCTGCTTCTTGGTAGCAACAAACATTACTTTCCGACCGCTCTTGGCGATGTTACGGATAGCGTTGGTAGCCTGATCCAGCGAAGCGAGGGTTTTGTTCAGGTCAATGATATGGATGCCGTTCTTCTCCATGAAGATGTACGGCGCCATTTTTGGATCCCACTTGCGCGTAAGGTGACCAAAGTGGGCACCCGCGTCGAGCAGGTCTTTATATGTGGTGGACTGAGCCATGATGAATTTCCTCTGGTTTTAGCGTTTCGAGAACTGGAACGAGCGGCGGGCCTTACGCTTACCGAACTTCTTGCGCTCCACCATGCGGGGGTCGCGCGTCATGAAGCCTTCTTTCTTAAGAGCCGGCCGTGATTCAGCGTCCTCGCCTACCAGCGCTTTCGAGATAGCTAAGCGAATGGCCTCGGCCTGAGCCGAAATGCCGCCACCGCGCACATTTACTTTCACGTCGTACTGCCCGAGTTTCTCGAGTGTAGCGAAGGGCTGGTTCACGATGTTTTCCAGGAGTTCGTTGCCAAAATAGGCCTTCATTTCCCGGTCATTGATAGTGATATTCCCTTGCCCGGCCTGCATGTAGATGCGGGCCACCGAGGTTTTTCTTCTACCAGAGGTGTTGGAGATTTCCATTAAAGAAAAGTTAGAAAAAAATACGAAAGCCGTCGTGACTTACAGTTTGTTCAAAGTGGCATCCACAGGCTGCTGGGCAGCGTGGGGGTGCTCAGCGCCCTCATACACGAACAGGCTGCGGAATTGCTCGCGGCCCAAACGGTTGTGAGGCAACATGCCGCGTACGGCGTGCTCTATCACACGAGTCGATGACTTCTCCATCACCTCACGCATAGTTTTGCGCTTTTGACCACCGGGATAACCCGAATGCGAGATGTAGATTTTTTCAGTCATTTTCTTGCCCGTCACACGCAGCTTATCAGCGTTGATGACGATAACCGAGTCGCCGCAATCAGAGTTGGGCGTAAACGAGGGCTTGTGCTTGCCGCGCAGGATGTTGGCAATCTGGCTGGCAACGCGACCCAGCGGGGCCACGCTGGCGTCAACGACAACCCAGCCCTTGTTGGCGTTGGCTTTGTTGACGGATTGCGTCTTGAAGCTCAGATGATCCATTGGGAAGAAGGTAAGCGGTTGGAAATGAGAATAGAACGGACCAGGGTCCGGGAAAAACGGACACAAAGTTACCGCCTTTCGATTGATATGCAAGGGTGCCTATGATATTTGTGCCTGAGTAGCACGTACTTTCAAGAACTGTAATGATTTGTGGGGGGCAATTTTGGGTTTATCCAAATCCCTAATTAGATCAGCACGTCGGGCATTTGAACCAGTTGTTTGGTCTATTTGAGTTGCCGCATATTTTCCACCAATACCCGAAAATCCTTTGGGTATGGTGCTTCCACGGTCACCTCTTCACCATTGAGGCGAGCAAACGTGAGTTTAGCTGCATGCAAAGCGAATCGCTTGATGAAAGGCTGTTCCTCTTCGCCGGACTTCATGTTAAACTTCTTTTTCAGCGAAGACAAAAAGAATTCTTCCCCTCCGTACAGCGTGTCGTTTACGATGGGTGCCTGCAGGTACATGAGGTGCAAACGTATTTGGTGCATACGGCCGGTTATAGGCACGCACTGGACCAGCGTATGCTTGGCAAATGTTTCGAGCGTGGTGAAGTAAGTTTCGGCGGCCTTGCCTTTATAAGCCAGCCGAGCCTTGCCTTTCGTGGTTGTTTCAATACTCCGATCTACCAATTTATTGTCGAAATGATGGACGCCCCAAGCTACAGCGTGGTAGTTCTTTTTCACCTCCCGGTTCTCAAACTGCATGGAGAGGTGACGGTAGGCCTCTGGGTTCTTGGCCAAGGCCAAAGCACCAGACGTTTCCTTGTCTAGGCGATGGCAGGCCTGCATATCGGAATGGTACTGGCGGGCCATGCGCAGAATGTTGGGTGCACCGCCCACGCGCTCATCAAGCGTAGCTAGAAAAGGCGGCTTGTTGATGACGATGTAATCGTCGTCTTCAAACAGGATAAGATCTTGAAAATCGGGTTGCTTCATAACGGGCCGCAAAGGTACGAAGCAAAACACGCTTTACAGCCTATGCGGTAGACGACCTTATGGACTACGCCTGGGGTGTTTCTGTAGCCTTTGTCGGCCTACGTGGCTTTGCTAACTTAAACTCCAGCGAGGTGCCTTGTCCAGCTTCACTGCGCACTCGGATGGTCGATTTGTGCGCTTCTACGATATGCTTGCTAATGGCAAGGCCTAACCCCGAGCCGCCGGAATCGCGGGAACGGCTTTTATCGATACGATAGAAGCGCTCGAAAATGCGGTTTTGGTGCTGCTTTGGGATGCCCTCACCATCGTCGCGAACGGAAACACGGACAGCTTTGCTGGTTTCGGCCAGCATGACGGTTACATGACCAGCCTCGCGACCATATTTTATGGCATTATCAATCAGGTTGACCAGCACTTGCCGAATGCGGTTGCGGTCGGCAAGCACCAAAATGCCTCCCACAGATTCGTTCGACAGTATTAATTCGAGCTTAACTTGGCGCTGGGTGGCTCTGGATTCCAATTGCTCAAATATCTCGCGTACTAGCTCGCCCAAGTCGAATGCTTGCCGTCGCATCCGAACTACTCCTTTTTCCAGCTGAGAGATGGTTACTAAATCCTGTACTAACTCGTCAAGAGTATCGAGGCTGGTAGCGGCTTTCTTGAGAAACTTCTGGCGCAGAAACTCGTCGTCCATGTCGCCATCCAAAACGGTGTGAAGAAAACCCTGAGCGGCAAAAATGGGCGTTTTCAACTCGTGTGATACATCGGCCAAAAACTCGCGGCGAAGTGTTTGCAGGCGTTTTAGCTCGTCTATTTCCCGTTGCTTTCGCTCCGCCATTTGTAGTATCTCATCCCGCATGCGCTTTAGAGGCTCAGGCCGAAACAAAAATTTATTCGACAGCTTCCGAAACTCCTTGCGCTTGACGTTTTCTAGGCCAGCGTAGATGTTGTTGATTTCACGAAAGATCAACGCCTCAAACGCCAAATAAACGAGTAGAAAGCAAGCCGCTACGGTGATACCCGCAGCCAAAAATGCTTGCTGAAACGGGAGCGTCGGCACCGTCCAAGCGAACGTAACGAGCACCGCTGCCACAAGCAAGGCAATAAGAATGGCAATCGAGCGGGAAGAGAAATCCATGAGCTGAAGCGAGGTGTTGTGCGGGGCTAAGACTAGCTGCCGCAAGCCCAAATATAAAGCCGACCCTGTAGCAGGGCCGGCTTTTTACCGGTGCAGATAAATCAAATTCTGACTCCGCAAATCATTCATCGATGTTAAACTTATAACCCACACCCTTGATAGTTTGGATGTGATGGTCGCCGACTTTTTCTCGCACTTTGCGCACATGCACATCTACCGTACGAGCCAGTACAAACACATCATTACCCCAAATATTTTGAAGCAATTCTTCGCGGCCAAATACCTTATGAGGCGAAGCAGCAAGGAAAGCCAATAGCTCAAACTCCTTTTTGGGCAATGATATTTTGCGTCCTTCCTGATACACAGCAAAGCCCGTCCGGTCGATGCGCAAACCGTTGATTTCGATGGTATCCAGCACCACTTGCGGATCTTTGTCGCGGCGTACGAAGGCGGCCAGGCGGCCCATAAGGGCGCGGGGCTTGATAGGCTTGGCAATGAAGTCATCAGCGCCGGCCTCGAAGGCGGCTACTTCCGAAAACTCCTCGGCACGGGCCGTCAGGAAGATGATGTACGTGTCTTTGAACTTGGGCAAGGTCCGCAGCTGCCGACAGGTATCGATACCATCAAGATGGGGCATCATTACATCGAGCAATACAATGTCGGGCTCGAACTGGGGGGCAATTTCCAGAGCTTTGCGGCCGTCAGGAGCAGTCGCTACGTCGTAGCCTTCCTTGCGCAGGTTGTATTCCAGCAGTTCTACAATGTCTGGGTCATCATCGACTACCAGAATTTTGTAGGAGTTAGGGGGTGCGGTTGGTTGCACAGGGCAGAGGTTTGAGTCAGAAGAATAATCGACTACAAAATTACCGTTTGCTGAGACCAACCTAATGTTACCTTATTGTGAACTGCCTCGGCGAGTAGTTTACTCAGGGATTGGCACCAGCGCGAGCCAATACATTCAAACGGTGCTTTAGGCCTTGATATTTATACATATCCACTTTAACAGCGCCTACAAACATCTCAGCTTGAATAAGTACCGGAATCTTGTTGCGGTCATCGGAAAGATAAACAGAAACGCCGTCCTCTCCGCGGAAGAGCTTGTTGGGGGGCATTTTGGGTACTAACCGAATAGCGCGAATAATGCCTGCCTTGGTTTCCACGGTTTCGCGGCCTTTGTACACCACGTCCATGTTGTACACCTCATTACTGAAAAAACCCTGTACCCGAATCACTTCGCCCACCCGCCGCTTGTCGTAGTCGAGGGTACGCAGGAAGTAAAAACCGCTCACCAGATCCTGCACATTCTCCGGTATTTTATACGTGCCCCGCTTCACAGGGTCCTTTTCTTTCTTGCGCGACTCTACGCTGGCCATATTTTTATAATGGTCAAAGTCAACGGTTTCGCGCTTGCGGTAGGTGTTCTCCTCAATATTGCGGTAGAAGCGCTGGGGGAGAATACTGGTCGTATCGATAAAGGTGCGCCAGGTGTCGCGGACACGCAGAAAAAAATCGAAAGAGCCTAGTGTGCGGCCCGTTACGGTAGCCTGGTAGCAAGGCCGGTCGTTGATGCGATGCAATGCGCTGGAGACTTCAATGGTGGCCTCAGCTGCGTTTATTAGCCCATAATGCACTTTGTAATGCATTTTCTCGCCCTTAGTAAAGCTGGTGTTCTTAACTGTGCGCGACCCGTCTGCCGGCTGCCAGGCCAGCAGCGCCAGCAAAGGCAGCAAAAGCGGAAAAAGCAGAAACCAGCGGCGAGTCATGAAAGGCAAACCAAAAAGTGATTCAGCTGACACTAAGTCAAATGAAATGCCAGCAAATATATCCCTAACCCTGCGAACGACCGGCAAGATAGGACTAAGCGAAACGTCAACGCTTAAAAACGAGTTGCACGCCGATGTGGATTGCAGTTTGCACTCAACGGCTTAAGGACGCAGCTATATTGCTGAATAAAAAGCCCCCCAGAAATCATCTGGGAGGCTTTATTTGAATTACAAAAACGCAGAAAGATTAATCGTCGTCTTCGTCAATCGACTCATCGGTAGGAATGGCAGCCAGCGCAGCCGCAGGCTCGCCCTTCACCATTGCCCGAATCTTTGCTTCAATCTCGTCAGCTAGCTCAGGATTGTCGTGCAGAATGGTTTTCACACCCTCACGGCCCTGACCCAAACGGTCGCCGTTGTAGCTGAACCAAGAGCCCGACTTTGCGATAATGTTCATATCAACGCCCAAATCGAGAATCTCGCCGACTTTGGAAATACCCTCGCCATAGATGATGTCGAACTCAACTACTTTGAATGGCGGTGCTACTTTGTTCTTCACCACCTTCACTTTCGTGCGGTTGCCGGTCACGTTGTCCTTGTCTTCCTTGATCTGACCAATACGGCGAATATCAAGCCGAACAGATGCGTAGAACTTCAGTGCGTTACCACCAGTAGTTGTTTCGGGCGAACCGAACATAACCCCGATTTTCTCGCGAAGCTGGTTGATGAAAATGCAGCAGCAGCCGGTTTTGTTGATAGTGCCGGTGAGCTTCCGTAGGGCCTGGCTCATCAAGCGGGCGTGCAAGCCTACTTTCGAGTCGCCCATGTCGCCTTCCAGTTCACCTTTCGGCACAAGTGCAGCTACGGAGTCAATAACGATGATATCGATGGCACCGCTGGAAATCAGCTGGTCAGCAATTTCAAGGGCTTGCTCACCGTTGTCGGGCTGCGAGATAAGCAGGTTTTCGGTGTCGATGCCTAGTTTCTCGGCATAGCTACGGTCGAAGGCGTGCTCGGCGTCGATGAAAGCAGCCATGCCGCCTTTCTTCTGAGCTTCGGCAATGCAGTGCAGCGTAAGCGTAGTTTTACCGCTCGACTCAGGACCGTAAATCTCTACGACCCGGCCCCGGGGCAGACCACCGATGCCGAGGGCAATGTCCAGCCCGAGCGAGCCGGTACTGATAGCAGGAATATCAACGACTTTGTTGTCGCTCAATTTCATGACAGTGCCTTTGCCGTAGTTCTTGTCGAGCTTGTCCAGCGTAAGCTGAAGAGCTTTCATTTTCTCGGCGTTGGCGTTGACAACTTTGTCAGTGGATGCAGCCATTAGAATGGGGTTGGGGTATAAATGCTTAGGTTTGGTGAAATTAGGCTTTTTAGGCCGTTTTTACAAGTTGAAAGGCCGCTTTCTAGGTGTCAGTTAAGGCTGTTCTAGGTCGGCTGTGGGTAACATAGGTAAGCTATATTTTGTGCCCGCAATGCTAAAAATATTTGCTGATTCTGGGAAAAATAAATAATGCTAAAATTTTTGTCAAAGGTAGTCATTGATACCCAGATCAAACCGGTTTTTTGGCGAGCAGTTGGCCTGCTTTTTAGTTTATTGCTAAGCAGCTTTCCGGTCGCTGCCCAGCTCGATAATCACGCCTTTCAATACTCGTTGCCGATCAAGCCAGAGTATGAAGGCCAGCTTCGAGTAGCTGTGCAGGGCTTCCTGTTTACGAAGGATAACGAGTATTTCAACAAAATAGACGAGGGCCGAACATATTATGGAACGCAGTTAGCTCCACGTCTCGTGTATTTTCCTAGTGCTAACATCCGCTTGGAAGCCGGCATCTTTCTGTATAAAGACTACGGCACTTCACGCCTGCGGCAGGTGCGGCCCATGTTTACGGCCAAGTACCAAAATGGCCCCCACAGCTTTCTATTCGGAAATATTGAAGGGCATTTGCAGCACAACTACATTGAGCCGCTGTTTGATTTTGAGCGTGTGATGACCAACCGGCTAGAAGAGGGCATGCAGTACAAGCTCCAGACCGACCGCGTAAAGCTCGACGCCTGGGTTGACTGGCAGCGGCAGCAGTACCGATTCAGCAACTTTCAGGAGCAGGTAGCCGGCGGCCTCACTTCCGAAGTCACGGCGTATCAGGACTCGGCGGGCTGGCGGCTGGGCGTTGTGCCGCTGCAGTTTCTGGCAATGCACCGTGGGGGGCAAATTGACACGATTGCCACTCCTTTACAAACCTTGTTCAACTTCGCTACCGGCCTGCGCGTGCGGCGTAAGCTGTCCGCCACTGGCTTTGTGCATGCAGTACATTTTGATGGTTACTTCACGCGCTATACCGACTACTCTTTCACGGAAGTATTGCCTTACGATAAGGGAAATGGTCTGTATCTGAATGCGGGGGTGAATACGCGACTCTCCAATATTATGGTCAGCTATTGGTCGGGAAATGGTTTTATCTCGCCCCAGGGCGGCCGGCTATACCAGTCTATTTCCAGCACCGTCAACAACGCCGACTTCACCCAGCGTCGCCGCGAATTGCTCATTCTACGCATGTTCAGCGATTTTCACCTGCCCGGCAACATCCTGCTGACAACCCGCTTTGAGCCTTTTTATGACTTTAACCGCCGGCAGATAGAGTTTTCCTTCGGAACGTACCTGAACTTCAATCAGGAGTTTTTTCTGACCAAGCTACGGCGGGCAGACTAATGTAAGCGAAGGCTTTTTTGCCTCAAAGAAGCGTATCAGGGCCGGTTAAGCGCGAAATAGAGAATATCGGACCCCTTCTCTGATTTCCGGGGAGACCATAAACGCGGTTGTGGTGGCACTAGCTGAAAGCCATTCGCGACCGCGACCGCACAGCTGCGCGGGTTATCGACCCGGCAACGGATAATCAGGCGGTCGGCGTTGATAATGGAGCTAAAGCCTAGCTGTACGGCCGCTGTTAGCGCCTCACGAGCGTAACCATGACCTTCGGCTTCTGAAGCAAGGTAGTAGCCAATTTCGGCCGTAATAATGCGGGCCCAAGTAGGCTTCAGACTGATGTCGCCTAAATATTGCCCCCCAGCCGTGCCCCAAATGCCCAGCACGAACATCCGCTTGGTGTGCCAATCCAGATCGAAGGACTCTAAGATGCGGCCAGCATCGGCAGAAGTTTGAACGGCGGCCAAGCGGGCCGGAAACGCTTCCTGAAGCCTAGCACGATCCTTTTCAAGAACCGCGAAAAATGCTGCCTCGTCGGATGGCACGTAGGGCCGCAGAGTGAGGCGGGGCGTGAGCAAAGGCAAGCGAGCCGGTGAAAGGGGCTGATCGGCGGGGTACATAATTTGGCGCAAGCAACAAGCTACCCTACGCGCAAACCAAACTCTGGGATGATAGAAGCAGGGCAATAGTAACTCTGGGGGGCAAATACCGTTTGTTTTAATCAGCTATCAATCAATGAGAAGGGGTTTTTCTTCATCATCAAACCTATTATCAACCTAACACTAACTGCTATGAAAAGAAGGTTGGAAGGCAAAGTTGCTATTGTAACTGGCGGCGGTACTGGCATTGGCGAAGCTATCAGCAAACGATTTGCGCAAGAAGGCGCGGCCGTAGTGGTCGTGGGCCTCGATACGGACCCCGTGCGCGAAGTAGTAGACGAAATTCAAGCTCGTGGCGGTCGCGCCATCGGCTTCCTGGGCGATATTTCCTGGCAGGAAGCGGCCGAAGAATGCGTGAAACTAGCGATACATGACTTCGGCAAGCTGGATATTCTGATCAATAATGCCGGCGTGTTTCCCGCCACCTCAACTATCGATAAGTATCCGATAGAGGCGTTTGAGTACATGATTAAGCACAATGTGTACTCCAACTTCATGATGACCCGCGCGGCCATTCCTTACTTGCAGAAAACGCGCGGCAATATAGTATCGGCTGGCTCAGAAGCAGGGCATATGGGTATTCCCCAAAACTCACCGTATGGCGGCACCAAAGGCTTCGTGCACGCTTTCCAGCGCGGCGTAGCCGTGGAGCAGGCCAAGTTCGGGGTGCGGTCTAATATTGTGGGTCCTGGCCCTATCGACACGGCCTGGACGCACAAGGAAACCGGCCCGATGACTGCCAAAATGGAAAAGCAAACAGTGCAGGGCGTACCAATGGGCCGCCGCGGCACGCCGGAAGAAGTAGCCAACGTCTACTTGTTCCTAGCCTCCGATGAAGCCAGCTACGTAACCGGTGCGACGTATTTCGTGGATGGCGGCGTAACACTCTCTAAAGGTCCGCACGGCGATGAAGTGCCCAGCAAGCTTCGCCAAGAGCCAGCTAACGACCTCAACCTTCAACACGAGCGCGACGGCCATACGAAGGTGAAATCTGAGTATAAAGCAACAATGAGCTAATACTTCTTTTGCCTTAACAAAAAAGCCCCCCAGAGTCAATCTGGGGGGCTTTTTTGTTCGTGAGCAATCTGTTTATGGATGCTTATACTGCAAAGGACTTCCTAGTGCTTGCTGAATGCGCATTACGTTTACCTGACGGGCAGCCTCGTTGAAAAACTCCAAACGGCGAATCAGCATTTCTTTCACCAGCATACGTCCTTCTGGGGTGCGCATTACGGCTTTTTTGTCATCAAGAATGCGTTGCATGATGGCTTCAGTTTCGGCTTCACGCTGTACATACTGGTCACGAAACTCAGCTAGGCGAGCCAAGCCGTCGGAAGTCAAGCGGAATTGAGCGCCGCCCTGGTTCAATACTTCGCAGAGTACATATACTTCCAGCGGCAGGGAGGTTGCCAGCGTGGTGGTGCGCAAATCGAGGCCCGCCTGCAAGGCATCCAGAATAATAGCAATGTTGCGCTCGAATTGCTGGTAATAACCGGAAGCTTCCATCCTTGAAAAATTGGGCGTTAAATGTTGAATGCGAAAGGGAATAGAAATTACAAATCTAGGCTCTATTCAAGCTTTCAGCGCACTAGAGTAATTCTTTTACAATCTGCTCTACTGAAATTCCTTCGGCTTCGGCTTTAAAATTACGCACCAAGCGATGGCGCAGAATAGGCAGCGCCACGGCTTTCACGTCCTCAATGTCAGGCGAGTACTTGCCGTTGAGCAAGGCGTTACATTTGGCTCCCACAATAAGATGTTGTGAAGCCCGCGGTCCAGCTCCCCACTCCAGCAACTGCGTAGCCCGGGCGGCGCCCCGATCCGTGTTTGGACGGGTTTTGTGCACTAGATTAACGGCGTACTCTACTACATTATCGGCCACGGGTACACGGCGCACCAAGTGCTGAAACGCCTGGATATCATCGCCGTGTAATATTTTGCTTACCGTAGGACGATGATCGGAAGTCGTGTTTTTCACGATTTGCAACTCGGCATCGTAGCTAGGGTAGCCGAGCTGAATATTGAACATGAAGCGGTCGAGCTGGGCTTCGGGTAGGGGATAGGTGCCTTCCTGCTCAATGGGGTTTTGGGTGGCCAACACAAAGAAAGGCCGCTCCAATGGGTAGCGCTGCCCCGCCACGGTTACAGAATATTCCTGCATGCTTTCCAGCAAAGCCGCTTGTGTCTTGGGTGGCGTCCGGTTAATCTCGTCCGCCAGCACGATGTTGGCAAACACGGGGCCTTTTACAAAGTGAAAATCGCGCTGCTGATTCATCGTTTCCGAGCCCACAATGTCGGAAGGCATCAGGTCAGGAGTGAACTGAATGCGGTTGAACGACAGATCCAGGGAGTCGGCAATTGTTTGGATGAGTAATGTCTTGGCTAGGCCCGGCACTCCTACCAATAAGCAATGCCCCTGCGAAAATACGGCCGTCAGCACCAGGCGAACTACCTCGTCTTGCCCAATGATAATTTTACCGATTTCCTGCCGCAAGGCTTGGTAAGACTGAGCCAACGCATCAGCAGCTTCTTTATCGGAAGAGAAATTTCGCATGTAAGGGGGGAGCTAGAAACCAAGAGCTAGGAGTGAGAAGCCGGAAACACACTGGTAGGTGTTCCTCTCCTCTCACTCCTAGCTCCTAAAAGTTAATTAACTGCATTAAGCAGCTTACAGTCAGCGTACTGCGGATCTACTTCGATATAGACGTCGCCGCGGTTCTTCTTAAACCACTCATCCAGCGCCTTGTTTTTCTTTTCGTTGAGAGCAGCGGCGGCTATTTTCTGGTAGTCGTCCTGTAGGTTGGCTTGGTGGGGCGGATTGTTCGATTTCAGCCACAGAATACGCATAGCGTCCTTTCCGTCGTCGGTGCGGTAAGGCATGGGAGGCGTGATGCTGCCCACTTTCATAGTATCAATGGTGAAGAAAATGGCCGGATCGATCTTATCTAGTGGCAAGTAGTTGCTCCGGTCTTGTGGGTTCTGAATCAGGCCGCCGTTGCCGCTGGTGTTTTTGTCGTCGGAGAAATCTTTGGCAGCTTTGGCAAACGTGATACTGTCGGCCAAAATGCGCTTGCGGATTTTGCTGAGTTGCACGGCCGCCTCACTCACGTCGGAGGTACCGGTAGCTGGCTTCAGCAGAATGTGACGGGTGCTGAAAGTCTCACCTTTGCGCTCGATGAGCTGGATAAGATGAAAGCCAAACTGCGACTCTACAATGGGTGACAATTGGCCAGGCTCCAAGCGTAAAGCGGCGGCCTCGTACTCGGGTACCAACTCACGACGCTTAAAAAAGCCTAAGTAGCCACCTTGCGCCGCGGAGCCAGGATCTTGGGAAAACTCCTTAGCAAGCTTCTCAAAGTCTTCACCTGCTATGATGCGCGCCCGAATCTCATTGAGCTTCGCCTGTGTTTCCTGCTTGGCCTTCTGGTTAACTTGGGCAAACTTAATAATCTGGCCTACTTCTACTTCGGTGGAATAGTAAGGCAAGCTGTCCTTTGGAATGCGGTTGAAAAACTGCTTTACCTCGCGAGGTGTAACCGTTACTTTACCGGCAATCTCTTCCTGCATCTTCTGCTGAATGAGCTGCTCCTTCACTTGTGGCCGCAAGTCGTCCTTAAGCTGCTTAATGGGCTTTTTGTAATACTCTTCCAGCTTCTGCTCCGACCCAATTTGCTGTACGAAGTAGGCCATACGCCGGTCGAGCTCACCTCTTACTTGGTCATCTTCCACCACCACGGAGTCAACCTCGGCTTTTGCCAGCATGAGCTTATTTAGCACAATGCTTTCCAAAATCTGGCACTTCACATTAGGAGGCAATGGCTTGCCCTCAGCGCGCGATAGTTCCTGCTGATAAATATTTTCGAGGTCGGAGCGCAGGACAATCTGATTGTCCAGCTTCACGATAATGGCGTCCACGGTTTGGCGACCTACGGGCCGGGCCACGCCTAGCTGAGCCAAACCAGTGCTAACCGCACCCACTAGCAAGCCACCGCTCAACAGCGCTACACGAGCCGCCGTACGAAATAATTGAGTCATGTAATTCAGAAAATAAGAGGCTGAAAAGCAAAGAATATTCAGCCCACCGGCTACCGAAACGCGAAAAGCCGCCGGTAAATTTCAACATAAATCCCTTCTCCGGCAAAAAGCTGGATTTGAGGCCCGAAAAGAGCGTTTCGGAGTAAAGAGACCGGGTTGCTAGCTAACGTTGCGTGGACCACCAACTTTTAGCGGGCAGCACCGAGCTGGCGGTAGGAATGAAAAAGCCCCCCAGAAACAGCAGCCTTCGCTAGACTCTCTGGGGGGCTTTTTTCGGAAGCTGAAGCAGCTTACTTAGTGATCAGCTTGTTTACTTCCGCCTCATTGACTTGTACCGGGTACTGAGTACGCAACTGCCCCAGCCATTGCTTTTCCAGATAATTCTGATAGTCGGAAGTAGCCTGGCCACGCGTTTCAGATAAGGATTTAGGTCCGGCAGGTAGTGCTTTTTCAATGGTAACAGCATAGTAGCGGCCATCTTTCTGTACCGGATAAGTGCCCGGTCCACGGTCCATTACTTCATCTACCACTTTGCTGTCGCCCTTCTGGAAGCTCTGCTTGATAATCTGCACGGCCAGGGGGTTCTTGGCATTCAGGTTCTCCTCCAATACAGCAGGGCTCGTGCTAGTCAGGGCGAGCAAGGCCGAAGCGTCAGCAGCTGGAGTCGTAGTCGTCTTCGTGCTGATGCGGTTAGCTGGTACGCCTTTACCCGTTAGGTGGGTTGCTACTGCCGCCACACGGCGCTGAGCCAATGCAGCTGTTTCGCCCCGCTTTACCCGGCCAGTTATGGTCAAACTCAGGGTTGTATCAGCCGTCAGGCTAGCTGCCAAGCCGTCGAGGCTAGCTTGGGTGGCGGGCAAAATAGTAGCTTGACCTGTGCGAAAGGTTACTGGCAGCGGCTTGTTGCGCGTCACTTCGTAGCGACCAACTGCCAATTGCTTTTGAGCCTGAGTTAGCAACGCTGGCGAGGCCGCATTAATCATTGTGGCCTGTACACGAGGTCCCCACTGATAATTAGCTTGGTTAGCGGTGAAAAACTGCTGCAATCCCACTGTATCCGTCAGCGCCTTCGACCATACTTTCTCATCCATCAGCTGGAAAAGCAATATGCCGTCGCGGTACTCTTTTACCAGCATGCGATAGTCCTCATACTTGGTATCGAGGTTAGCCTTTTCAAATTCCGTCAGACTTTGATCCACATACTGATCGTACAACTGCTGCATCACAAAGCGCGGATCAGCACCAGCGCGCGGGCGCTGGCTTTGCTGCACGTAGGTTAGGAAGTCCTTAATAGGATAGGCTTTGCCTTTGATGGTGAAGAGCGGAGCATCACTGCTTACAGCTATCTCGCCTTTTTTGCGCTTGCCACTTGGGAATTTGCTTAAGAAAGTGTCTGACTTGAAACGGCCATTTACCAGTGCTGTATCGGCCTGGGCCAACAAAGCGTCACGTACGGGGGACATTTCTACAAACTGATTTTCCTGCCGAATGCGCTTGAGAAAGGCCGCCCGGTTTAGCTCCGAGCGCGAGTCCTTGGCTACTTTGCTCTTGAGGGTAGGAGCCATGGCCTCAAAAGTGGGTACAGGCTGCTTTTCGATAAGCTTGATAATATGCCAGCCATACGGCGTCTGAACCGGCGCCGAAATGTCGCCGGGCTTCTGAAGCTTAAAGGCTACTTCCTCGAAGCTTGGAATCATGCGTCCGGTGCCGAAAGCGGGCAACTCGCCACCATTGGCCGCCGAGCCAGCATCTTCCGAAAACTGCGTTACCAGCTTGTCCCAGTCTTCGCGCCGACGCAAGCGGGAGTACAACTCGTCCGCTTTCTTCTTAGCCGTTACTGAATCGGCCTTAGGCATGCCGGGCGTGGCCCGAATCATGAGGTGAGCTACTTTAATCTCGCCCTGCGCAGGTCGCACGTCGTTTACCTTAATCACGTGGTACCCAAAACGCGTCCGAACCGGGGCGGAAACTTCGCCGGCTTTGGTCTTATATGCTACGTTTTCAAATGGATACACCATCTGCATAGCCGTGAAATAGCCGAGCTGCCCGCCATTATCGCGAGCCGAAGGATCTTCCGAGGCCTGACGAGCTACTTGGTTGAAGTCTTCGCCGCTGGTAACGCGCTGGCGCAACGCCACCGCCTTCTGATAGGCTGCCAAGGTATCCCGTGGGTCAGCATCAGGAGCGACGCGCACCAAAATATGGGAGGCGCTGATCTCCTTGCTCAACCGGTCGTAGGCCTCCCGCACGAGTTGATCGGTCACGCTTTTCTCAGTCAGGTAAGGCTGGGCCAGCTGCTGCTTATAGCCGTCAAGCTCGCGCTGAAAGGCCTGCGTGGTATCGAGGCCACGCTGCTCTGCTTCCAGCACCTTCAGCTTGAAGTTGGTGTACAGATCCAGATACTCCGTCACGTTGGCACGGGTGCCGTAGTCGGGAGCCGTGGCGTTGTTTTTCCGGTATACGTAGGCAAATTCCGAGGCCGGTACTATCTGCTTTCCCAGCGTAACTACTGCCGGCTGCTTAGCGGCGGACGTTGTGGACTTGGTAGACTGGCATCCGATGGCCAGTAGCGCGCCAGCACCAAGGCTAGCGTACAAAATGCGTTTGGGCATAAAGAAAAAAAGATGCGACACGAACAATAACTCTATCATGACCCTGCGGGCCGAGTCGTTGCCAGATGCAATTTTACGGATTTTTTTTGGCCTAACTCAGCCTGCTATCAAACTGAGCGTGTACAAAAAAGCCCCCCAGCGGCTGGGGGGCTTTTTGAAAATCTGAACGTTGGACTACACCACTTTCTTGTAGAGCCGGCAAACGTTGTGGTTGCCGGAGGAAGAAAACTCGACGCGGTCCATAATGCGGTTGACGAGTGCCATGCCTACGCCGCCTTTCTTCCCGAGACGAATGTGCTCCAGCAAATCGGGTTCCCGAAAGGTGGATGGCAAATACGATTCCTTGCTGTCGTCTTCTATCTCGATGCCAAACATATGGTCTTCCATGGCCAGCTTGAGTTGCAGATACTGCGATTCGTTCTCCGCATTGGCATGAATGATCAGATTGGCCACCACCTCATCAACGGCCAGTACAATCTGGTTGATGTGCAATTCGGATAAGTGGTACACAGACAGATAGGCGCTCACGAAGTCGCGTACTGTCTTCAGGTTAGCCCGGCTACAACTTATGCGAATTACGTTTTTCATCCCCTCGTTACACTGTCAAGCTTATATAGCAGTCGCCTCCGACTCGGAAGGCACGATGGTCATCAGCGTATCTAACCCCAGAATCTCAAATACGTTGTGCACTTTTTCCTGCATGTTAAAAAATACCAATTTCACATTGGCATCCTGGAAGCGCTGTAAGTGGGAAATGAATACGCCAAGGCCTGCGGAAGAAATGTAGTTCAGGCGCTGGCAATCAATTAATACTTTCTGATAATTCAGGATTTCGGGCTTGGTTAGTTCCGTATCAAGAATCACAGAAGAGCTAGCATCCAACTCGCCATCGAGGCTGAGCGTGAGCGTGTGCGCGGTGGTTTGTTGCGTGATTTTCATAGGACCCATCTACGTCAGACAATTGGTTCTGGTTGGGACGCCCGGAACTTGATAACAAGCAAGGTCTGGTCGTCGTGCATTGGCTGACCGCGGCTGAATTCCGCTAGGTCTTCCAGAATCATATTCTTGATTTCGTCGGCCTCAAGGTAATACGTACGCTCCAGCATCTGTTGCAGACGATCCTCGCCGTATTCTTCCTTATTTGCCCCCCGTGCTTCCACAATGCCATCTGTGTAGATTACCATTACGTCACCAGGGTTATAATCGTAGAATTGGTTCTTAATATGTTTTTCGTAGGCGTCGTGGCGAATAATGCCCAAGCCTAAGCCCGCCGTGCGGAAGTACGACACTTCCTCCTTGATGGAATGGTAATATAGTGTGTGACAATGACCGGCTCGTGCAAAAACAAAGCCACGGTTCTCATAATCTATTATATATAGAGATGCTGTAATAAAAGACGACTTTTCGAGACAATGAACCAAGGCTTTGTTGGCCATAGCCATAAACTTGCTGGGCACCGGAAACTTCTCGCGCTCATTGCGGGCCAATGGATTTTCCTGCATCAGAGCATGGAAAATACCTTTCATTTGGGCCATATGAAAAGCCGCCGTAATGCCCTTACCCGACACATCACCGATCAGAATGGCAAGGCGCTGACCCGGTAGGTGCAAGAAGTCGTAAAAATCGCCCCCCACTTCCTTGGCAGCCATCGCATGTGAGCTGATTTCAAACCAATTATCAATAGGCAGGTCCTTCGGAATCAAACTTTCCTGTACGGTGGAAGCAATTTTAAGCTCCTCCTGCACACGCTCATTCTGAATAGAAGCCGCAACTAGCTGAAGGTTCTCGATGCTAAGAATCGTCTGGCTGGTGAAGGTTTGCAGAATGCCCAGATTCTCACGATCAAAGCCCTGAGGCTGATTTTTTAGCATGTACAAAGCCCCATACTGGCGCTTTGTAGAGCGCAAAGGCATCACGATAAGCGAACCGAAAGGTAGGCCTAAACTGCGAAAGCCGCTGCTATTGGGCAGGTCATTATTCAGGTACTCAATGTGGCCCAAGTTGTAATCTGCCAGCAGCCCCCGAATAGCAGTGCACTGTTCCTCGGTGATGTGGTAGCGCTGACCTTTATACATTTCGTCGCTCGCCTCTACATCAAGCCAAGCGGCGTCGGCCTCCACGGTTTGCACGGTAGCATCGAAGAGCATACTGTATACGTCTTCTTCCGTCTGACCACGCTGGATAAGCTGCGTAAGGCGCTGCAGACTTAAAATTTCCTCTCGCTTCTGCTCAAAGACGCCCGCTGTGGGCAAATTAAAGAACGTAACAAACAGCCCCATCACGGCATAGAAAGCCGCGAAAAATACTGTAAGCAGTAAAAACGCATGCTGAGACTCAGGAGCTATCAGCTTAGGATCGTACTGAATTCGCACGAAGTAGGCCACAAAAATGGTCATGCACAGCAGGATAGCTAGTTGCATAAATACCACCTCCCACTTCTGCCGCCGGTTCAGATAGGCCACCCATTTCTGGTTGCCGCTCAGATACACACCAAAAATGGCCAATCCACCAATAACTAACAGCGATACGGGGGTTGGCAACTCCCAGCCCAACAGCCGGAATAGCAGCGTGCCACCTAACAGGATTTCAAAAAACTCCCACTCGCGGCGCAGCCTGCCCGAAGACCGGAACAGCACCAATGACCGCCACGTGTAGGTCGTGCTGGCCAAGAAAAGAATGAACAGACCTAAGTTGATGGTATAAATAACCGCGAAAAAGGTCCGGTCGCTACTTGGTAGCTGGTACTGTACAAAGCGCTCCAGTAAGTGTAGGGCAACACAAATACTGGCCAGTATACCTGGTCCGAGCACTAATCGACGGAACAAACCGACAAAGTCGGTGCCCCGCAACGGGTCCGGCTGGAGACGGTAGTACATAAATACTCCGGCAGCAAAAACAGCTTGGGCAACCAGAATCACCCACTCAGGTGGGGCAGATAGAGAAGCCGTTTCAGGCTGGCTAGCGCGAAGAAGCGTACTAACCAGCAGCACGACCCAGCTAATTAGCGTAAGGGGTAATAGCGTGGCTGTTAGCCTCTGGCTAGAGGGCATAGAGAGTAATTAAATACAAATTACGCGTAATTAAGAAACAACCGGAGCAAACTGAAAGATTGAGCAAGATAAAGCCTTATAAATTAAGTAAGGCCTGATGTCTTTTCGCTTATCCACGACCTGCATTCAGGATAAGACGGCTCCGAATTGGGGCCACCTAAAGTAATCTAAATCTGTATGAGTCGATTATAGGCTGTAGAAAGCACATTATATAAACTCTATGTCTACGTACTTATGGCGGTTTTTTTGAGTACAAATACAGGGCCTGAGTTATTTGTTGTATGCTTTCGACCGGACAGAAAGGCGGGCTTATTAGTCATAAGAATGCCACCAGCTGATAAGCTGGTGGCATAGTATAATTCAATATAAACGCGTGGAGTTAACGGCTGCTATAGTTAGGCGACTCACTGGTGATCTGTACGTCGTGAGGGTGGCTTTCACGTAAGCCAGCGCCTGTGATGCGTACCATACGGGCTTCCTGCAATACGGCTATGGTAGGGGCGCCACAGTAGCCCATGCCAGCCCGCAAGCCACCTGCTAGTTGATACAGAACCTCGCTCACGCCGCCCTTAAACGGTACGCGGCCAACGATGCCCTCTGGTACGAGTTTCTTTACATCATCTTCCGAAGACTGAAAGTAACGGTCCTTTGAGCCGTCTTCCATGGCCTCCACCGAGCCCATTCCCCGATAGGTTTTGAACTTGCGGCCTTCGTAAATAATTACTTCACCAGGAGCTTCCTCGGTGCCCGCCAGCATAGAGCCAATCATGACGGAGGAGGCGCCACCCGCGAAAGCTTTGACTGCGTCGCCTGAGAACTTCACGCCCCCATCTGCAATAAGCGGAACTCCAGTGCCTTCGAGGCCGCGAGCTGCTTCTAATACAGCGGAAAGCTGAGGTACTCCAATGCCGGCAATAATGCGGGTGGTGCAGATAGAGCCAGGCCCAACACCCACTTTTACAGCATCAGCACCCGCGTCGGCTAGGGCTCGGGCACCTTCAGCGGTGGCTACGTTGCCAGCAATTACTTCCAGCTCGGGATACTGTTGCTTGATGCTGCGAACGGCATCCAGTACGCCTTTTGAGTGACCATGTGCTGTGTCTACACTCACTACATCTACGCCGGCTTGCACCAAGGCTGCTACCCGGTCAAGCAAATCCGGGGTTACGCCCACGGCGGCACCTACGCGCAGGCGACCGTACACGTCCTTACACGCTCGGGGAGTGCGACGGCGCTTACGAATGTCTTTGTATGTAATGAGTCCCGTAAGGCGGCCTTGCTCATCCACAACCGGTAGTTTTTCAACTTTGAACTCCTGTAGTAAGTCCTCGGCTTGAGCCATGTCGGTGCCGGTAGCGGCGGTGATGAGATTGTCGCGGGTCATTACCTCCGCCACCGAGCGCTCCATATCCTTTTCAAAGCGCAAGTCACGGTTGGTTAGAATGCCCTTCAAGTGACGTTCTTCGTCCACAATGGGGATGCCGCCGATTTTGTGCTGGCGCATGAGCTGCTTGGCGTCGCCTAGGGTAGCCGTTTCAGAAAGCGTAAACGGGTCCAGAATCATTCCGCTTTCCGAGCGCTTCACCCGGCGCACCTGCTCGGCCTGAGCCTTGATGCTCATGTTCTTATGAATAATCCCGATTCCGCCCTCCTGAGCCATCGTGATGGCCAGCTCGTATTCAGTTACGGTATCCATGGCTGCCGATACGAAGGGCAGGTTCAGACGGATATTGCGGGTAAGCTGGGAGCTGGTGTCGGCGTCGCGGGGCAATACCTCCGAATAGGCAGGTAGCAGCAGAACGTCGTCGTAGGTAAGGGCCTCGAAGGCAATTTTGGCAGATTGGTCAGCCATGGCAACAAGAAGATTAGGTGACTCTTATTGCCGGGTAAAGCTACGACGAAAAGTTGGGTTACGTCGCTGAGATTGAGAATCTTCTCATTATTAAATGGTGAAGCAACCCAACAAAGGGGCCTTTGTCAGGCATGTTTATCAAAGATTTGCCCCCAATGACCCCATATAAAAAGGACCGGGGCAGGCCTGGCCTAGGAGTACGCAATAGGGGTGCTCCCTTACTTTAAGCCATTTTGCCGACGCGTGCCCCGCCTAGGTTCCGCTTCCAGGGGGTTATCGGGCCAGTAATGTTTCGGATAACGGCCGCGCATATCCTTGCGTACCTCGAAGTAGCCCGTGGCCCAGAAAGAGCGCAGATCCCGCGTGACCTGTACGGGTCGGTGGCCGGGCGAAAGCAAGTGCATAGTAAGCGGAATTTGCCCCCCAGCTACTCGCGGCGTATCCAAAAGCCCAAAAACCTCCTGTAAGCGCACCGCCAGCGCGGGCGCTGCGGAGTCAGCGTAGTTAATGCGAATGCGCGAGCCGGTTGGAACCACAATATGGGAAGGCGCTAAACGGTCCAGCTCTTGGCGTTGCGCCCAGCCGCTCGGCAACCAGCTCAGCAGGGCTTCACTTAAATCCAGCCGGTTTACCTCGGCAAGAGAGCGCATGCCTATAAGAAAAGGTCCAAGCCACTCTGATAGACGGAGTTGTAGAGCAGCATCTGACACATCAGGCCACTCAGTAGAGCTTATATGGTGCAGAAAAGCCAGCCGCTCGCGCAAATGCTGCGCCTCTTCAGTCCAAGGCAAGCGTACAATTCCCTGACGTTGTAACCCATGCAGTAAAGCTTCTTCTACAGCGGCCGGATCAGGTTGGGAAAGTGGCTGGTCAGCGAGAGTTAGCGCTCCCAAACGACGCAGACGGCGGGCGACCACTCGCCCAGCGGCCTCATCCCAGCGTACTTCTTCTGAATTGGTTATGAGCTCTGGGAAATGATGTTCGAGTTCGGCGCGGTCGAGGGGGGCAGCAAGTACGGCACGCGGCGCGGTGGCATTCCCATCCAGGTGAGCCACGGCAAAAAACACAGCTTCCTGACCAAAATGCTCGGCTGGCAACAAGGCGCGCTGACCAGTTACGAGTCGGACGCGCTCGGGCGTTTCGCGCTGGGCCAGGCGGTCGGGGTAAGCAAGGGCAGCCAGCAGGCCGGCCGCATCAGGTTCAATAGTGGAATTAAGAACATTAGCCCGATTTCGGAGCACTACTGCTGCCTCACGTACTCTGTGCATGGCTCCGCTATCGGGCACCAAGCCGGGCAGGGGCGTCCGACCCGTCATTAGGGCTTCAAGACGCAGACGCAAATCGGGTGGGGCGGGGGCGCTGTCGGCTGGTCGCAATAGGTCGCGTTCCGTGAGCAAAGCAGCTAATGCGCAGGCAGTGGAGCCGTGTCCCGCTTCTTTGCCTCGTAGTACCAGATGGCCTAAACGAGGGACCAACCCCAGCCCAGCTAAAGCACGACCATGCGGCGTTGGAGGTCCGGGGGGCAAAATAGCGCCCAACCTGACCAGCAAGTCGCGGGCCTGTGCTAGGGCCGGAGCAGGTGGCGCATCAAGCCAGCGCAAAGCAGCTGGGTCGTAGGTTCCCCATAGCGCCAACTCAAGGGCAAGGCCACTCAAGTCGGCGGTAAGGATTTCGGGGGGCAAATGTGCCGGACGTTCAGCATGCTCAGCTTCAGTCCAAAGGCGTACGCAGGTTCCTGGCCCTAAACGGCCGGCGCGCCCACGGCGTTGGTCGGCCGCAGCCTGACTCACGGGGACCGTTTGGAGCGTGCTCAAGCCCGTGCGGGGCTCAAAGTGTGGGACTCGGGCGTAACCCCCATCAATCACCACTCGCACTCCTTCAATGGTCAAGCTGGTCTCAGCAATGCTGGTGGCCAATACTATTTTGCGGCGCCCTGCCAGTGCAGGTCGAAGAGCCGCATCCTGCTGCTCAGCGGGCAACTCACCATGCAGCACATGCACGTCAACAGCAGGCGCCAGTGTGCCGACTAGGCGCTCAGCCACGCGGCGCTGATCAGCTAGGCCAGGCAGAAACACCAGCACGTCGCCGAGCGGATGATGAGCCAGCGCCTCACGAATAGCAGTCGGTACCAAGGCAGTCAGGCGCTCGGTGGGGCGATTTCCGGCCGCTGCAACCCGACTGGGGGGCAAATAATGCGTACTGACCGGATGTTGCAGACCTGCGCTTCGTACTACTGGCGCTCCCAGCCAAGTGCCCAAGCGCTCTGCTTCCAGCGTAGCACTCATGATAAGAATTCGCAAGTCGGGGCGCAGTACTGCCTGGGCATCAAGGGCCAGGGCTAAGCCCAAGTCGGCCTGCACGCTGCGCTCATGAAACTCATCAAACAGCACGGCCGCTACACCTTCCAGCGCCGGATCATCCTGCAACATGCGCGTCAGAATGACCTCCGTAGCTACTTCAATGCGGGTTTTGGCCGAAATCCGACTTTCTAATCGCACCCGATAACCCACGGTTTGTCCTACCGGCTCGCCGAGGAGCTGAGCCATGCGTGCCGCCGCCGCCCGTGCGGCAAGCCGCCGCGGTTCGAGCACGATAATGCGCCCGGTGGGCGGCATCCAGGGTGCGTTTAGCAAAGCCAGCGGAACCAATGTCGTTTTGCCCGCTCCCGGCGGCGCCTGCAATACGGCGCAATTCGTTGAGCCAAGCGTAGAAAGTAGCTCGGGTAGGGCCGCGCGAATAGGCAGATCTGGGAGTTGCAAGTCGATGGATTATGTAGAATATCTTATCTGGAAGGTGGATGTATGCCAGCCAGACCGTTATGACCAACTAATATATCGCTACTGAAGGGTCAACCTGTACGCTCCAAGCATGAATTCCTCCTCGCAGATTCAGTAGGTTCGTGAGGCCATGACGATGCTGCAAATAACCCAGCGCCTGCGCCGAGCGGACTCCGTGGTGGCATATCAGAACTACCGGCCGGTCGGTGGCCAGCTTTTCTACGTGCTGCGGAATATCGCCCAAAGGCAGCAGCAAACTGCCTTCTATATGACAGTATTCATACTCCTCCGGCTCGCGCACGTCCACGAGTTGCAGCAATTCGCCACGCTGTAGACGGGCGTGCAGATCTTGAGGAGTGAGTTCAGGAAGCATAGCGTAAGGTTAGGGTTGGGCTGCAAAAAGGCGGCTGGGGGGCAAAAATAAGGGAAGCCTTGCTACCTTCGGTCTTTCCCATGGTCTAAACAACAGTGTGTGGCCTTATCTGATTTGTGGTCTGGCTTGCTGGCCAGCAGCCCCGTAGAGTTGGCTGGGGTGATAACGGGTATAGCCTGCGTATGGCTGGCTGCTCGCAATTCTATCTGGAACTTCCCCACCGCGTTAGTTAGCTGCGCCCTCTACGTTATCGTGTTTTGGGAGGCGCGCCTATATTCCGATATGGCTTTGCAGGGCGTATTTATTGCCTTAGCATTTTATGGCTGGTACCAATGGCTGTATGGTGGTCCGCAAGCGCAGGAACTGCCCGTAACGCGGGCCACGTCGCAGCAATGGACGTGGTTGAGCGCCGTAGCGGTAGCCTATGCAGTAGGAGTGGGCTATGCTTTAAGCGAGCACACCGATGCCGCCATTCCGTACTGGGATAGCTCTACCACAGCCATCAGCTTGGTAGCACAAGTGCTGCTGACGCGCAAAAAGCTCGAAAACTGGATACTCTGGCTGGTGGTCGATGTCGCTTATATCGGCTTGTACTGGCACCGCGAGCTTTATCTTACAGCGGGGCTATATGCGGTGTACTTGGTGCTGGCAGCCTATGGCTACCTAGAGTGGCGTCGGCTGCTACGAGCCAACCTTCAGCCGCAAACTGCCTAATGCTGCGCGTCGCTATTACCGGCCCTGAGTCAACGGGGAAATCAACGTTGAGCCGTCAGCTAGCCGAGCACTACGGTACCACCTGGGCTCCTGAGTACGCCCGACACTATCTGGAAGAGCACGGTGCGAGCTACACTCTACAAGACTTAGAGCAAATAGCCCGCGGCCAACTAGCTGCTGAAGCTACGGCGGCAGCCGCGGCGCACGAAGTCGTATTCTTCGATACGGATCTGTTGGTGATTAAAATATGGGCGGAAGACGCGTTTGGGCAATGTCCAGCCTGGATTCAGCGCCACTTAGAGCAACAGCGCTACGACCTGGTTCTGCTGCCTGGCATCGACTTGCCTTGGGCGTTTGATCCCCTACGCGAGCACCCACATCGTCGCCAGTATTTTTATGATTTATACCTAGCCGAGCTGCAAGCGATGGGCGCTACTTGTCTCGAAATAAGCGGCCCAAGTGGCCAACGGTTTGAGCAAGCGCGTAAGGCAGTAGATCTCCTGAAAAAACAAGCTCTATCTACATGATTTTTTCTCTCGAAAACGACCAGTGCCGCGTAACCGTGAACTCTCACGGCGCCGAATTAAGCAGCTTTATTCGCAAAGATCTTAACAACCTAGAGTATATCTGGCAAGCCGACCCAGCCGTGTGGGCGCGCCATGCGCCCGTACTCTTTCCCATCGTAGGCCGCTTGCCGCTGGATACGTACCTGCACGAAGGCAAGGAGTACAAGTTACCCCAGCACGGATTTGCTCGCGACCAGCAGTTTGCTTTGCTTAGCCAAACCAGCGATGAGCTGATTTTTAGCTTGAAGGCTGATGAAAACACGCGCGCGCTCTATCCCTTCGATTTTGAGCTGATCATCCGCTACCAATTGCGGGGCAATAGGCTGGTAGTAGGTTGGCAAGTACATAACCGGGCTGCTGAGCAGGAATTGCTGTTTAGTATTGGGGCGCACCCGGCGTTTCGGTGCCCGTTGCTGCCCGACGAGCAGTTTGAGGACTATTGTTTCGAGTTCGATCATGCCGTCAGCTTTGAGCGGCATTTGCTGGCTGGTGGTCTGCTCACAGGCCAGACGGAACCCGTATTAAATGACCAAACGGAGCTGCCCCTGACCTACGAGTTATTCGCTGATGATGCGCTGGTGTTGAAAAAGTTCGACTTCACTCACCTCACCTTACGGAGCCGTACATCCGAGCGTGCCGTGCGCGTGCGCTTCGATGGGTTTCCATATTTAGGTCTCTGGACCAAAGGCCCCGGTGCTCCTTTCGTATGCGTAGAGCCTTGGCAGGGCGTGGCCAGCACGGTCGGCGGCCCACAGGAATTAGCCAATAAAGAAGGTATTCTGAATTTGCCCCCCAACCAGACATTTACCACCGAATACAGCATTACAGTGGAATAACGGAACCGCTGGTTGGCTTACACGAAAAAGCCCCTATGGCCTGCTCCAAGGTGCTGCGTCAGCCACGATGACAGCAGGGGAGCGGGCCGCAGGGGCTTTTCTTGCTTAACTACCGCTACGAAAGGAGCGGCGCAGTCGGGCGACTCGGGGAAGTAGGCCGACGGTTGTAGTCGGGCTCCCAGTCGTTGATGGGGCGCGTGATGCCAGGGGGCAAATCCAGGTCTGGCAGGCCGTCGTCGAGCGGCTCACCGCCCTCATCGTCGTTATCAGAAGAGGGTGGACGCTGGTAACGACGCCGGGGCACGACCATGAAATAGGCGAGAATGGCAAGAACCACGAGCGTATAAACAAGGCTGATCATGGTGGGTAATGACTGAAGTTCAACGCAGTATGAGGATCATAGGCTCCGATGATAAACTAACGGGGCCGGGGCAGAGTTGTTTTCGAACGACACAATTTTCCTGGCCGGGTAGTGCCTTCCCTAAGTTACATAGTTTTTGAGTGAAAGTAAAGCCCCACGCTCTATCGGTAGGAACTATAAATCACTGGTTGTAGCTTTGCAACGAAGTTTAGGGGTGCCCCACCAACTTAACCGGTCATTTTGCCGGCAGCGGGGCTGAGATCATACCCATTGAACCTGATCCGGGTAATGCTGGCGAAGGGAACAAACGGTCCGCGAACGTAAAAACCGATCCTCCGACCCCTGGAGGGCGGTTCGTTCCACCTTTTCCATTTTTCACTTTTGAAAAAGTACGTATTGACCGTCGCGGCGCTTCTGGCGCTATCCGGCGCGGCATGGGCGCAAGGCTCAGTGTCCGGAACTCTGCATGCCTCCAGCCCCGACGCCAGCCAGCAGCCTGTGCCCGGAGCCACTATCTACCTCGACGGCCAGGCCGTGGGCGCTACCGCCGCCGACGGTTCGTTTCAAGTGCCCGCCGTGCCTGCCGGTTTGCATGCACTCCGGTTTACGGCCATCGGGTTTGAGCCCGCCACGGTGCAGATAGTTGGGCAATCGGAGCTTCAGCAGGTGCCGGCAGTGCTGCTGCAATCTGCGTCAGTCATTATTGGCGAAGCTCTCGTAACGGCCTCCCGCGCCAACGACCGCACAGCCACTGCTTACTCCAACCTCAGCCGCGAAGACCTCGACAAGCGCAACTTCGCCCAGGACCTACCTTACCTGCTCGACCAGACGCCTTCTGTAGTCGTGACCTCCGATGCCGGCGCCGGCGTGGGCTACACCGATATTCGCATTCGGGGCACGAGCAATACGGGTATCAACATGACCATCAACGGCGTGCCGTTGAACGACCCGGAGTCGCGGGGGGCTTTTTTGGTGAACCTGCCTGACCTGGCTTCGTCGGTGAGCAGCCTGCAGGTGCAGCGCGGCGTGGGTACCAGCCAAAACGGCGGCGCGGCTTTTGGGGCCAGCATCAATATCTCAACGCTTGATGTGCGCCGCGAGGCTTACGCCGAAACCCAGAATGCCTACGGCTCTTTTAATACCTGGAAAAACAACGTGCAGTTTGGCACGGGACTGCTTGGGGGGCATTTTACTATTGATGGCCGCCTTTCGCGCATCGCCACCGATGGCTACATGAACCGCGCCGAGTCGGATCTGAAATCGTACTATCTGGCCGCTGGCTACCAGGCCAAGAATACGCTAATTAAGTTCATCACTTTCTCGGGGCGGGAGAAAACCTACCAGGCCTGGAACGGTGTGCCCGAGCCGGCCATTACCGGCAACCGCGACTTGCTGCAAACCTATGTGGACAACGGTGAGCTGTCCACCACCGATGCCGAGCGCGTGCTGCAAGAAGGCCGCCGCTATAGCTACTACACTTACGATAATCAAACCGATAATTACCAGCAAAACCACTACCAGCTTCACCTCTCGCAGGGCTTGGGTCAGGATTGGAACATTGGGGCGGCTCTGCACCTCACGCGTGGCTTTGGCTACTACGAAAGCTTCCGCGCCAATCGGCGGTTTTCGGCTTACAACCTTCCCAACGTAGTGCTAGGCAACCAAACCGTTTCCCGCACCGACTTGGTGGATCAAAAGTGGCTGGATAACTACTTCTACGGCGGCACCTTCGCCTTGAATTACCAGCCCAAAAACAACGACAAGTTCGAGGCGACGCTTGGCGGGGCCGTAAATCGCTTCGACAATGACCACTACGGCGAAATCATTTGGGCGCAGTACGCTTCTACCAGCAACATTCGCCAGCGCTACTACTTCAACGAAGCGACCAAGTCGGATTACAACACCTACGCCCGCGCCACCTGGCAGGTGCTACCCCGGCTCGGCATGTACGGCGACCTGCAACTGCGCCACATCAAATACAGCATCGATGGGGTAGAGGACGACCAGAACGACGTCACGACCCGCGCCGAATACACATTTTTTAACCCTAAAGCCGGCGCCACTTTCTCTCTGGCCGAAGGGCAGCAGCTCTACGCCAGCTTCGCAGTGGGCCAGCGCGAGCCCGTGCGCGCTGACTTCACCGACCGTCCCGCCGGCGACCAAAGCGCCAAAGCCGAACGTCTCGAAGACTTCGAAGCTGGCTACCGCCTAAACCTGTCGGCCCTCAACCTGCTGACGCCTCGCACGGCGCTGCGCTTGGAGGCCAACTACTTCTACATGAATTATCGCAACCAGCTGGTCGCTACCGGCCAGCTAAACGACGTGGGCACCGCGCTGCGCACCAACGTGACCCGCAGCTACCGCACCGGCGTCGAGCTAACGGGCTTTATATCAGCCGATGATAAAATCAGCCTGAGCAGCACGCTCACGCTCAGCCGCAACCGTATTCTGGACTACCGCGACGTTTCCTACGACGAAGACTTTAACCCCGTAGTAGCCACCGAAGGCCGCACAACCACTATTTCCTATTCGCCGTCGGCCGTGTCGGCGCACACGCTGGAGGGCCAGCCGCTGAACGGGCTGCGTGTGGCGTTGCTCTACAAAACCGTGAGCCGCCAGCATCTCGATAATTCTGCCAACGAAGCCCGTAGCATTCAACCCTATCAGGTGCTCGATTTTCGGGTGCGCTACGCACTTCGCCCCACGTTTATGAAGGAAATAGAGCTGGCTTTGCTCGTCAATAATGTGCTCAACCGTGAGTACGTGGCCAATGGCTACACCTACGGCTACCTTGGCGCCAGCGGACAGCAGGAAACTTTCAACTGGTATTACCCCCAGGCTACACGCAACTTCCTGGTTTCGGTGGGCTTAAAGATTTGAATCGCGGATTTTGCAGATTAGTCCGCTTCCTCAGATGGTGGCGGGGATTTAACGCCCATAAAAAAGCCCCCCCAGAACTGTTCTGGGGGGCTTTTTTGCTCAATGAAAGCGACATATTTAGTAAAAAGCAATTGTCACCACCATCCGAGGAAGCGGACTAATCTGCAACTCAAATAATTAACCGCACGCCACCTAGTTCGGAGACGTGGTAAGGAAATTGGTCGCCGGGCGAGCCAATAAACATGAAGTTCTTCGGTATCTGCCATTCCTGTGAGAGCTTGTCAATCAGCTCAGGGCCAAACTTGCCCTCCATACTCACAAAATCTACTTCAATTTGGTCGTATGCACGATCCAATACACGGATATCAGTGAGTAAGTCCTGCGGATACGTTTCACCAGGTCTGAGCAGCGTCACGATTTTTAGCTTGGTCGTAAATTCATTTTCTACCACGTAAGCCATCACCTTGTTGAGGTTCGATACGTTGTCACCCTTCGTAAAAAAGACGAACTCCTGTTGGTGCAGCTCCCGCAGCATCTGCCGCAGCTTAAGACGCACTAGGCGCGAAAAGCGAGGCGACTGCTCGGCAAAGGAATTAGCGGCTGCCAATATTAGGTTTAGGATGCCAATGCGGTTCAGCATCACATAAATCAGCACCATGGCTGGCAGAAAGTACGACAGAAACACAACCAGGTAATCCGGGTGAATTTTGATGTTGCCATACAAGGCCACCAGAATACTGATAAGGGCCAGCGTTACGGTAAGAATACCCGCGTACACTGGCCGTGGTAGCTTGGGCCGCTTACGCTTGAGCAAAAAGTTGCCCAGCGCGAAGAACGCCATGACCGCCAAAAACGAAATGGTGTACACCCCCGATAGCGGCCCCAGTTGCCCATTGGTAATCAGCAGCACCGATACGCACAGCAGGAAGAAGGTTATGAGGATGATATAATTGCTCTCGTTCTTGTTTTCCTTCAGAAAGAATTGGGGCAGAATGCGGTCTAGGGTCATGCGCTTCATCAGGCCGCTTACCCCCACAAAAGACGTAAGCACGGCCCCACTGAGTACGGCCACCGCATCCACCGAAATCAGCATACCCAGCCAGGCGCCGCCGGTAGTGTTGCCCAGATGCGACAGTAGCGTTTCGGTATGCTTCCCAACCTCGCCCATCGGTAGGGCCGCTACGGCCAGAAAGGCAATAGCTGGGTTGAAGAAGCTCACCACTATCCACATATTGCGCAGGGTTTTGCCAAATACGCCCCGGGCCTGCTCTTCCACAAAGTTGGCGGAGCTCTCAAACCCCGAAATGCCTAGCATAGCCGCGCTAAACCCGAAAAACAACGCATTCGCTATGCTGCCGCCTTTCAGAGGCAGACTGAAATTAGCGGTGAGTACATCCGTACCGTGGGTGGTTAAGTACCAGATGGCGCTGCCTACCAGCAAGGTAAGCGAGATAAGATGCACCAGGAAAATAGCCACCGCCACCTTTGCCGACTCTGATATGCCCAGAATAGTAAGCACCAAAAATAGCCCCAGTAGCCCTAGCGTAGCCCAGATTATCGGCAGGCCGTGCCACAGCGTGTGTAAGTAGTGCATGGCTTCGCTGGCCGAAATAACCGCCGTAGCCATGTAGGATAGAATAGTTAGACAGGCCGCCAAGGCTGCGTTGCGCTTACTGGTCGTGTTCAGGAGCACGTTATAGGCGCCGCCATTCAGCGGGAGGGCGCCCACCACTTCGCCGTATATCTTCCGAAAAAGGAACAGTACGGCGCCCACCATAAGGAGCGCAATCCAGGCGTATTGCCCGGCGTAGGCAATGGCCAAAGCGGATACGTACAAGCACGAAGAGGAAATGTCATTGCCGCAAATGGCAGTGGCTTCCAGTTCGTTAAGCTTCTTCTCGTGACTCATATAAGTAGGAAAAGCGGGCGTAGAAACGACAAACCGCAATTTGCCGGCTGAATACCAGCTAAGCAGCCGCTGGGGGGCTTTTTAGCTTTAGTGGAACTGAATGTAAGGGTAATGCAGGAACGACTGTACGGCTAAGCCAAATAAATGGACAACTCTGCAAAAAAATGCCTCCATATGTATCAAAAGCAGCTTTAAGCTATTGCAATAATTTCTTTATGTCTTCCATTCTGCCGAAAAGCACTAGCGTATCACCGGCTTCAAACACGGTATCGGGGGCTACTACGCCAATAGCCGCTGGCTTGCGCTGGGGGCGGCCAAATAAGTTGGTATCATCCTTCAATCGAATGATAGTCAGTACATTAATATTGTATTTCTGACGAAAGTTGGTCTCCTGTATTGTTTTGCCCACGTAATGCGTGGGCACCGTCGCCTGAATGATATTGTAATCTTCGGTTAGCTCCAGCGAATCCAGAATGCCTTTCAAGTCGAGACTTTTAGCGAGGCGCTCGGCCGATTCCATTTCGGGCCTGATAATCTTATCTACTCCAATGGCCTCCAGTACTGTTTGGTGCAGGGGTGAAATAGCCCGGCCAATAAGCCGTTTTACTCGAAGCTGCTTGAAGTTGGCCACGGCCATCACCGAAGCCCCAAAATCTTCGCCAATGCCCACCAGCACTACATCGGTATCGTTGATGGGGAGTGTAGAGAGGGCCTGCTGATCTTTAGCGTCTAGGCAAACAGTATGCGTAATGCGGTCTTTGTATTGGGTAACCTTGGCAATATCGTTATCAACGGAAATAACCTCGTGGCCCATTTCCGTAAGCCTAATTGATAGCGACGAGCCAAAGTAGCCCAACCCGACAATGATGAATTTCATGTGCGTTTGCTCAGCAGTATGTTAGGTAATAATAATGTTTTCGGAAGGGTAGCGGTAGTTCAGATTGTTAACCTTGCTTAATACACCAGCAATCAAAGTGAACGTACCTACGCGCCCCAAAAACATAGTTACAATGATGACTAGCTTGCTGCCGGTAGTCAGCTCAGGCGTCAGATTTAGGCTCAGCCCGACGGTGCTATAGGCAGAGAAAGCCTCAAAAGCCACTTTTAAGAGGGGTATGCCGGGGTTGAAATACGCAATAAGAAGCGTAGCCAGACCGATAACCAAGAACGACAGCATCATGACGGCAAAAGCCTGCTGCACGGACTTGCTCGGCACCTGACGACCAAACAACTCCAACCGTTCCTTGCCGCGCGCAATACTGGAAATGTTCAGGAAGGCGAGCGCGAATGTGGTGGTCTTGATGCCGCCGCCTGTCGAGCCCGGCGAGGCCCCCACCCACATGAGCAGCAGATAAATCAATACCAGCGGCACGCTCAGCTGAGACATATCAACGGTGTTGAAGCCAGCGGTACGGGGCGTAACACCCCCGAACAAGGCCGCTACAAATTTGCCAAAACCGCTGTGTTCACTCAGGGTATTATTGTACTCAATAGCATAGAACAGAAAAGTGCCCCCCACGAGCAAAATGGCTGAAGTAAGCAGTACCAGCTTGGTATTCACATTGATAATGCGCGGGATATACACGTAGCGCTCCCGATGATATACTTGCTGCCAGCGGTTTCTGATTCTTTTCTGCAGATAGCTGTATAGGTTGAAAATGATAGGGAAGCCAAGTCCTCCTATAACAATTAGCGCAATTACTACAAGTTGCAAGCTATAGTTGAAGCGAAAGTTGATGTCGTATAAGCCGGCTGAGAGGGTCGAGAACCCGGCGTTGCAGAAGGCGGAGATGGAATGAAAAATGGCAAAGCCGATGCGGTCGTGTAGCTGCGGTATTTCTGCTGGCCCGATGGATGCATAAATGAGGCACGCGCCCACAAATTCAACCAAAAAGGTGATCCAGACAATGTTGCCGATGGTGCGCATGGTGTTGCCAATACTATCCTCATTAACAAGACCTTGCATGAAAAGCTGGTTCTGAAATGACGATGAGCGTTGGAAAAACAACGTCAGGAAGCTGGTGAAAGTCATGATACCTAGCCCACCAAGCTGAATCAGGACGATGATGACCACTTTGCCAAAGGTGGTAAAGTAAGTGGCCGTATCAACGGTAATCAGACCCGTGACGCAAACGGCGCTGGCGGAAGTAAAAAGGGCATCGAGCAGACTAATGCCATTTACGGTGGCTCGGGGCAGCAGTAGTAAGCCGGTACCCAGCAAAATCAACAGAATAAAGCTGGCTATAAATAGAAGGGCTGGGTTGTAGCGCAGCTGATAAAACGTGAGAGAGCGTCGGGAGAGCTCGATCAGGAACACATACAGCAGCACGATCAATATCAGAAAATCCTCTTCTATATATCGACTCAGCCGGGTACCTGTCAGCACAAGTTGCTCGGGAAAGAAGGTCAAAAACGCTCCATACGCCCCCAGTAGAATCAAAATACACTCTACTATCACCCAACCCTTCGGTACGCCCGACCGGTTGAGCAGAATCAGGCGCAGACTTAGAACCAGCACAAGGCCCAGTGTATACACGCCGTAGAAAGTGTTGAGCGTAGCATCGGCGGCGGCTGTATGAGCAAATCCCAGATCGTACAGAAATACGAGTAAACCACCCAAGCTCAGGTAAAACAGCACCGAATCAGCCTTGCCGATCAGCTTTGAGCGATGCTTTTCTAGCTGGCCATCAAGGTGTTCTCTTATTTTAACACGGTACATCTTCGTTCAACTAAAGACTTAAGCAAACTGCCGCCCTGCAAAGGGGCTATCGTAGGTAATAGAGCGGTAAGCTTAGCTGCTCGGGCTTACAAGCTACTTCGCAATGGATATGCGCTACGTAGTTTGGAGACGGAAAGATGATGAATCAATTTGGGATGCGCTGGAACCCGCTTAGCGGTGGGCTGTTCTGAGAGTGTGCCGGATTGGATACGCGAACAGCCACCCCAGCCCGAAATTTTTATCTTTGAGCTTCCCACCCCATTTATACTTCTGTTATGTCATCTCAAGCCGACGTTCTCTCGCCCGAATCCAAAGCTCACACCGCCCAGAAAGGCAGTACCAACGCCGCCGGCTTCACCGATTATTTCGACCTCGACGGCCTGCTCACCGAGGAGCACAAGCTCATCCGTCAGAGCATCCGCGACTTCGTGAAGCGCGAGATTTCGCCCAGCATCGAGAAGTGGGCCCAGCAGGCGCATTTTCCCTCCGAAATCGTGCGCAAGTTTGGCGATGTCGGCGCTTTTGGTCCTACCATTCCGGCCGAGTACGGCGGCGGCGGCCTCGACTACATCAGCTACGGCCTGATTATGCAGGAAATTGAGCGCGGCGACTCCGGCATGCGCTCCACGGCCTCGGTGCAGGGCTCCCTGGTGATGTTCCCGATTTACCAGTACGGCTCGGAGGAACAGCGGCGCAAGTTTCTGCCCAAGCTGGCCTCGGGCGAATGGCTGGGCTGCTTCGGTCTTACGGAGCCTGACCATGGCTCCAACCCCGGCGGTATGGTTACGAAGCTGGAAGACAAAGGCGACTACTATATCCTGAATGGTGCCAAGCTCTGGATTTCCAACTCGCCCAAGTGCCAGGTTGCCGTGGTATGGGCAAAAAACGAACAAGGCCGCATCAAAGGCGTTATCGTGGAGCGTGGAATGGAAGGCTTCACTACTCCCGAAATTCATAACAAATGGAGCTTGCGCGCCAGCACCACCGGCGAGTTGGTCTTCGACAACGTGCGCATCCCGAAAGAGAACATCCTGCCCAATGTGGAAGGCCTAAAAGGCCCCCTGAGCTGCCTCGACTCGGCCCGCTTCGGTATTGCCTGGGGGGCAATTGGTGCCGCCATCGACTGCTACGAATCGGCCCTGAAGTACTCGCTGGAGCGCGAGCAGTTCGGCAAGCCGATTGCCGCTTTCCAATTGCAGCAGCGCAAGCTGGCCGAAATGATTACCGAAATCACCAAGGCACAGCTTATGGCTTGGCGCTTAGGTGTTTTGAAAAACGAAGGCAAAGCTACCAGCGCCCAAATCAGTATGGCCAAGCGCAATTCCGTGGATATGGCTCTGCATATTGCCCGCGAAGCCCGTCAGATTCACGGCGGTATGGGTATCACAGGCGAGTACCCCATCATGCGCCACATGATGAACCTAGAGTCGGTGATTACTTATGAAGGCACCCACGATATTCATTTGCTCATTACGGGTGCGGATATTACGGGTATTCAGGCGTTTAAGTAATATCTAGTTGTTTGAAGAAGGGCCAGCTTATGTATATAAGCTGGCCCTTCTTGCTTAGATCGTTTTGCCAATACGAACCAAGATTGACACTGCTTTCTCCAGTAAACCTATATTAGCTCATCTTTTACGAATTACTCTCCTTGCTTGCTGCTATGGCTGCTGACTCCGCTTCGCCTTTAGTATTACTTGAATGCCTGATTGCCGGTACTTCACACCGCGAGGGCTTGAAGGCCTACGAGCCAAATTTGCAGATTGGTCAAGATCTGACCGTAGCCCGAGAAGCTGACAGCGCCTACGATGACTGGGCCGTGCGCGTATACACCGCCGGCGCTGAGCCGATGTGGCTGGGGTACTTGCCCGAGGGTCGGAACGAAACTGTAGCTCGACTGCTCGATGCTGGTTTTGAGCTGACGGGCCGCCTCACGCACAAAGCCTGGGAAGATGACTGGCTATACCTGGAAATGGAAGTGCTGCTCTTGCGCAAGTAAATAGCTAAAAGAACAAATGTGTAAAAAAGCCCCCCAGCATGCTAGGGGGCTTTTTTGACCTGCTACCGCAGTTCCTCAAACGCGTACTGCGCGTTGCTCCAAAACTCGTCCAGCGCAATCAGGCGCGGCTTGAAGAAGGAAATTAGCGCGGGCCAGTCGTCGCGGCTGAATAGGTTGACGGGCTGCAACTCTTGGTAAATGCGGCTGAGGGGCTGACCATTCGCATCCTGCGCTTCCAACTCCCAATGCCAGGCTTCGCCCAACGTTTCCTCCAGCATAGCTTTCAATTGCTCAAACTGCTCGAAAAACAGCTGGCGAATTTCCGCGTCGGCGTGGGTGAGCTCAATGCCAATGGTGGCGCGGCGGTTGTCGGCGTGCAGGCGGAAATACAGGTTTTTGTAGCCGGTTTTGTAGTTGATCCAGTTGATGGGCGTGCCTTCGGTCGAGGGTACGGGGGCCATGTATTGGCCAAACGTAGTCCAGAAGGCTTGGCGAAACTGCGCTACTTCCGCTTTACTATACATTCTTTGTTTGCTCCTTTTTGCGTCTTTGTCAGCACTTGGTACGCAAAAATAGTGTTAGCGGCTTAGTGAGCAGCAATGGCTTTATTGCCCATAGACCGAGCTTACCAAGGTCTTGACTACTATCTTGAGGTGTTTGGGCAAAATTCACGGACCTTTGGAATAAAATTGCCCTTAGCGCCAGTTTTATTTACCTCAGAAGTTTATGCACGTTCCTATATTTTCTGATGTCATTATTATCCTGCTGCTCTCGGTAGGCGTCATTCTGCTGGTTAATAAGCTGCGGCTGCCGTCTATTGTGGGGTTTCTGGTCACGGGTATTGTGGCGGGCCCGTCAGCGCTGGGCTTGGTGAAGGCCCAGGGCGACGTGGATATGCTGGCCGAACTGGGTGTAATTCTGCTTATGTTTACTATCGGCCTGGAGTTCTCGCTCTCCAGCCTTTCGCGGCTCAAGCGGGCCGTATTTCTGGGAGGTAGCTTGCAGGTTGGCCTTACCATTGGCGCTACTTACCTGCTGGCAGTGGCATTCGGGTATTCGACGCCTGAAGCCGTATTTCTGGGCTTTCTGCTGGCTTTGAGCAGCACCGCCATCGTGCTCAAGCTCCTGCAGGACCGGCTGGAGATGGAGTCGCTGCACGGGCAGGTAATACTGGCCATCCTCATCTTTCAGGACTTGATTGTAGTGCCCATGATGCTGCTTACGCCCATGCTGGCAGGCAAAGGCGCCGGCAACCCCTGGGCCGATCTGGGCTTGCTGGCAGTAAAAATCAGTGGGGTGTTGGCGCTGGTGTGGTTTGGGGCGCGCTACCTTATGCCACGCCTGTTGTTTGTGGTGGCCCGAACGCGCAGCCGCGAGTTGTTCTTGCTCACTACCATCGGCACCTGTCTGGGTGTGGCGTGGCTCACGTCTACAGTGGGGCTTTCGCTGGCGCTGGGGGCCTTTTTGGCGGGCCTTATTATCTCCGAATCGGAGTACAGCTACGAGGCCGTCAGTAATATTCTGCCTTTCCGCGAGATTTTCGCTAGCTTCTTTTTTGTGTCCATTGGTATGCTGCTCGACGTCCGGTTTTTCTTGGAAAATCCGCTTACCATCGTGCTCATTACCTTGGCCGTTATGGCCGTCAAGTTCCTGCTCACGGTGGGCGCTGCCCTAGCCCTGCGGCTGCCCATGCGCTCGGTGCTGCTGATTGGTCTGGCCCTGTGCCAAGTAGGGGAGTTTGCCTTTATTCTGTCTAAAGTGGGGCTGGAAGCGGGCCTGATGCAGCAGCGCGAGTACCAGTATTTCCTAGCCGTTTCTATCCTGACCATGAGCCTGACGCCCTTGGTAATGCTGGGCGCCGAGCCTTTTGCCACGTTTCTGCTGCGACTACGGATTTTCCAGTCGCTGGACCAGGGCCTGCGCATGCAGACCGACCAGCTGCCCCCCGAGCAGGAGCAGAAGCTCAGCGACCACTTGGTGGTGATGGGCTACGGCTTCAACGGCCGCAACCTGGTGAAAGCTGCCAAATATGCCAAGGTGCCCTATGTAATTATCGAGACGAACCCCATTACGGTACGCCAGGAGCGGGAAAAAGGTGAGCCTATTCTGTACGGCGACGCCTCGCAGGAGCATGTGCTGGAGCAGGCCCACGTAGCGCATGCCCGCGTGATGGTAGTCGCTATATCGGACCCGGCCAGCAGCCGCCGCATTGTGGTATCTCTGCGCAAGATGAACCCCAACTCCTGCATTTTTGTGCGCACCCGTTACATCCACGAGATGGAGGAGCTGTACCGTCTCGGCGCCACCGAAGTAATACCGGAGGAGCTGGAAGCTTCTATTGAGATCTTCTCGCGGGTGCTGGCCAAGTACCTGGTACCTATGCCTGAAATCGACAGGCTCATCAGTGAACTGCGCGCCGGGCGCTATGATATGCTGCGCCGCCGCTCCCTCACGGATGGCGAGTGGTCATCGATGCACATTTCGCTGGCCGACGCCGAAATGTCGACCTTCCAGGTGTCCAAAGAAGGGGAACTGGTGGGCAAATCCTTATCGGAGACCGAGGTGCGGCAGCGCTTTGGCATCAGTTTGCTGGCTATCCGGCGTGGGGGAAAGATGTTATACGAAATGACCGGCGACACGGTCATCGAGCCCAACGATACGCTTTACATCTTTGGTCAGCCCGAGCGTGTACAGGAATTCGTCCGTAGCGCGGATTCAGTCCTACACTAATTAATTGACTCAAAAAGGCCGTCGTGCAGAGCGTAGCATCTTGCGTGCTGTCGTTGCCAAGCCGACTCATCTCCCAATAGAATGTCATGCAGAGCAAAATGAAGCATCTCGCGGGCTGACGCGGGATTAGCACTCCAGCTAAACATGCTAAATGCTTCGCGCCGCTCTGCATGACGTTCTTCTGTATCAAGTTTATTTTTTTTTGCTAAAATGTTTAGTTATAATAGACTATACTAAATATTTTTACTAAAACGGGAAGCATTTTGCCCCCCAAAGCGTTATCTTCACTCAACGCCAAACCTAGTATTTACGCTATGCGCGAAGCATTTCTCACCGGTGGCAGTGACCACATGGACCCTTCTGAAAAGGAGATTGATAAGGCACTGCGGCCGCTCAGCTTCTCCGACTTTACGGGTCAGGATAAAATCGTCGAGAACCTGAAAATATTCGTGGCAGCCGCTCGTCGGCGGGGCGAAGCCCTCGATCACGTCCTGCTCCACGGACCTCCCGGCCTGGGCAAAACCACCTTGTCGCACATTATTGCGGCCGAGTTGGAAGCTGGTATCAAAATGACCAGCGGTCCGGTGCTTGACAAGCCTTCCGACCTGGCGGGGCTGCTGACCAACCTGGAGCCCAACGACGTACTCTTCATCGACGAGATTCACCGCCTCAACCCCGTGGTGGAGGAATATCTGTACTCGGCCATGGAGGATTATCGGATCGACATTATGCTCGACTCCGGTCCGAATGCGCGCTCGGTACAGATTTCACTGTCGCCATTTACGCTCATCGGTGCTACTACGCGCTCCGGCTTGCTGACCTCACCACTTCGTGCTCGTTTTGGTATCAACGCCCGCCTGGAGTACTACGACTCAGCCCTGCTAACCAGCATTGTAAAGCGCTCAGCTGAGATTTTGAATACGCCTATTCATGATGATGCGGCCTTCGAAATTGCTCGCCGGTCGCGTGGTACGCCGCGTATCGCCAATAACTTGTTGCGCCGCACCCGCGACTTCGCCCAGATAAAAGGCACTGGCACCATCACCGTCGACATCGCTCAGTTTGCCCTAAACGCCCTCGACGTGGACCAAAACGGCCTAGACGAGATGGACGTGCGCATTCTAACGACCATCATCGACAAGTTCAAAGGTGGCCCGGTTGGCTTGAGCACCATTGCTACGGCCTGCTCCGAGGAATCGGAAACTATCGAAGAAGTGTACGAGCCTTTCCTGATTCAGGAAGGATACATTAAGCGTACTTCCCGGGGCCGCGAAGCTACGGAGGCCGCGTACCGGCACTTGGGCAAGCTCATGCCGCAGCACCTGCGCGGCAACTCGCCCGGCGATTTGTTTGGAGAGCAGCCCGTTTAGGCAACTCCTTATTTGATTCAACTATTACATGGAACGCACCGCCCACAGCGGTGCGTTTCTTTTTTTCAGCCGTACTTTGCCCTGAAGTGGCGGGGCCGCACTGCCGTTTTTTATCTTGTTGCAGCCGTTTTGAGCGACATTTTCAGTATACTCCGTGACCGTAAGCGAAACCATCCAAAGCCGTAATGCCGCTTTTATCAAGCGCCGGGCGGCAGAGCTGGGCTTTATGTACTGCGGCATCTCGAAGGCGGAATTTCTGGAGGAAGAAGCCCCCCGCCTCGAAAACTGGCTCAACCGGCAGATGCACGGGCAGATGGGCTACATGGCCAATCACTTCGATAAGCGCCTCGACCCGCGCCTGTTGGTAGATGGGGCCAAATCGGTGATTTCGCTTCTATTGAATTATTACCCTGCCGAGGAAGACCAGCAGCCCGCTGATACGCTGCACATCAGCAAATACGCCTACGGCCGCGATTATCACTTCGTCATCAAAGACAAGCTCAAAACGCTGCTGGCCGATATTCAGCAGGAAATAGGCGAAGTAGGCGGCCGCGTGTTCGTCGATTCGGCGCCGGTGATGGACAAGGTGTGGGCCAAGAAAAGCGGCCTGGGCTGGGTGGGCAAAAACTCCAACCTCATCACGCCCGGCGTAGGCAGCTTTTACTTCATTGCCGAGCTAATTGTAGACCTGGAGTTGACCCCCGACGGTCCCATCAAAGACTACTGCGGTACCTGTCGCAAGTGCATGGACGCTTGCCCCACCGACGCCATTTCGGAGCCCTATGTGGTGGATGGCAGCAAGTGCATCAGCTATTTCACTATTGAGCTAAAGGACCAGATTCCGACGGAGGTGGGGGGCAAATTGGGTAACTGGGTTTTTGGCTGCGACATCTGCCAGGACGTGTGCCCCTGGAACCGCTTCGCCAAGCCTCACCAAGAACTGCAGTTTCGGGCTCACCCCCAATTCAAGGAAATGCGCACTTCCGATTGGCAGGAAATTACCCACGAGCTATTTACGGAGCTGTTTCGGCAGTCGGCGGTAAAGCGTACGGGCTACGCGGGTCTCACGCGTACTATTCAGTTTGTAAGCGAGACTGACTCCACTTCTTATAACGAAGCAAGAGCCACGAGCGAGGAAGCCTGAGTGGCTTTCCTGGCTTGTGGCTCTTGCCTGGATGGGTACTTACCTTCGGCTTTAAGCAGCTTGGGCAAAAACGCGGTTGAGTATGCGCTGGTAGATGCTCGCGAACTGCTCGTAGCACCAGGTTTTTAGTTGAGTTAACTCTTCTGGCACAAGCATGCGAAGGGCCTTGCGCAACTCTTTTTCAAATAGGATTTTGTCGAAGCTTACTTTAAGCAGAATGGTTTTCGCATATTCCAACATCGCAATGAATAGTAATAAAGGTGGGTGGTAAAGGGTAGGACGCGAGGGGTAATAGATATACGAAAGCCACATAAAAAGGCTTTCTCCGAGGAGCAAAAGCGTTAGTATATTTTCAAATGGTACAACGCCATTAGAGAATAATACCAAAGATAAGATATGTCCCAATCAGGTTGCAAGCTCATGAATGAAAAAAGAGCGACATAAGTCGCTCTTTAGAAGTATATTAAGTATAAAATCAGGGTTTATCAGTAACCTGTCTGTTAGTAGGTGAAAATACTTACGAGCGAAGTCGCCGTGCTGGCTGGTATCGGCTCATCGAAGGCCTCAGCCACTTTAGCTACGGCTACTACCGTGTTCAGCGGTGCCTGATCGAAGGGTACTTGTCTGAGGCCAGCCATAAACTGATTGACTAAGTCTTCGCTAGCGTATACCGCGTCGGTTTTGCCTGGCACCGCAATACTGGTATCACTCGCGCTTACCCAGTTCTTGACATTTGCCCCCCGAGCCCGCCGCATACTGCGAATGTGGGACGCGTGCCGAGCCTCTACAGAATGAATACGCAAAGCTGCTTCGAGCAGTGAATTATCCGTTTGCAGGAAACCAACCTGCCCTTTGTAAGCCCGTACGCCGGCATCTTCCAGAGTTTGAGCTACTTGCAGAAACGTGTCGAAGTTTGTAAACACATCAGCGAATACGGCGGGTTGAGCGCCATTCTTACTGCCTGTGAAGTCGAAGCGGGGCTTAGTAGGCAGCGTGCCGCCCGACGCCTGAATAACGCGCTCCATAAACCGCACGTGCTGCTGCTCGTGGCGATAGATAGTCTCAATTGCCGGGCGAGTGCCCGCAGGGAAGAAACCGGCGGGCACGCTGGGCGCGCCAGCCACTAGCCCCAGAGCGCGGGCATAAAACTCGCTCTCGAGGTATTCCAGTATAAGGGCGAGGTTCAGGGAGTCGAGGATAGTGCGGATGTCGCGGGCCTGGGCCGGCATGATGGCCGTGCCAAGTGCCAGGGGCAACGCAGCTAGCGCCGCCTTACGACCTAACTGACTCAGGGGGGCAAATGCGGCCCGACGCGAGCTAAGCCGGTCGTACAGGGTGGGATCTACTTCGGCCAGATCGGCGAGGAGTTTAAGAATATTCATAACGCAGGAGTAACCGAAGACGCTTAGGCAGGAAGGCTGGCCGCCGAGATAGTAATGTTGAGAAAAGTGTTTACCACGGCTATTACCTGAGCAGGCGTTTTGGCCGCATCGAGCCCATCAAGCGCGCTACCATCATTGACGACTACATCGGCCGTAGCGAACGAATTGGGCTGCACCAGGTCACGGACCAAGGCCGCGTGGCGCGCTTCTACGGAGGCAATTTTGCCCGCTATGCCCAAGTATACCGGATCGGTGAAGAGCTTGCCGGCGCCATTGTAGGCGGCTACTCCCAGGTCTTCCAGCGTTTGAGCGGCTGCGAGTACTCCTGCGCGCGTGGTTAGTGTAAAGGAGCTGAAGTTGAATACAGCCGTACCGATGGCGCTCGTGCCCAGCGCAAACTTGAAGAACTCGCGGTGAATGACTTCGTGGTCGCGTATATCGGTGAAGTAGGCCAGTTCAGTGGACGGCATATCGGCGGGGGGCGTGGCTACTACTTTATCGTAGAAAGCGGCCTCCAATTGCTCCAGCAGATAAACATAGTTGAGCAGGCCAGTGTCGCCGGTGCCGAGGGTAAATGCCTGCTCGGGCGTAACCTCCGGCGTTTCGTCTTCTTTGTCGCAGCCCGCCAATACCAAAGCTGATGAAGCGGCCGTAGCGCCGGCTACTCTGAAAAAAGTACGTCTTAGCACCGGTCGCGCCGAAAACAGGCGAGAGAGAGAAGTAGATTTCGTATCCATAAAAGCGAAAGAATCAATCTAAAAAAGCCCCCCAGAAGCGAAAGCGGGCACAACACAAGCAAAGATAGCCCGATAAGCCAACTCCGGTTATGGGTAGGAGCGTGCAAAGCGGTAAAGTGTTGCATGGTTGAGCTAAAAAACAAAAAAGGACGACCCGTAGGCCGTCCTTTTCAAGAAAATAACAGTGGGCAGCGACTAGATGAACGTGCTGCCAGTAATTACGAACGTACGAGCGATATCCGATACTACTGGTACGGGTAGCGCCTCATCGAAAGCCTCCGAGAAGGCCGCCGCTGGGAAGTTCAAAGAAGATAAAGCTGTCTGAAGGTTTACACCGCCTTGCGTCACGTTTTCTTCACCAGGGAAGGTGATAACCGCAGGAGTGTAAGCTGGAGCAGCGCCCATGGCGTATACTGGGGCCGTTTGTGCTGGGGCTGGTCCGCCACCGTCGTTGCCAGAAACCCAACTCTTAGGCGAAGCGCTTCGGTCAGTGCCGGCAGCAGCGGTTTGCGAAGCTGCATTGTTCATGGCACCAGCACGACGCATCGTACGAATACGCGAGGCGTGACGAGCTTCTACCGAGTGAATGTTCAGAGCTGCGGTTAGCACGTCTTTGTTGCTGGCAAGGTAAGGAGCACCGCCTTTGTAGGCACGTACGCCTGTGTCTTCTAGTGCCTGCGCTACGGCCAGGAAGGTAGCAGGGGCAGTGAATACCGTGGCAAAAGGACCAGGAGTACCACCTTTGCCACCCGTGAAGTCGAACGTATTAGCGGCTGGGGCATCAATAGCGTTCGTGCCTAGAGCCGTGCGCAGAAAGGCTACGTGAGCCGTTTCGTCGTTACGAATTTTTTCCAGGGCCGCCAGGTTGGTGGCGCTGAAGCCAGCACGCAGGGCAGTTTGTACAGCAGTAGCCGTAGCGCCCATGGCACCTAAGCCTTGGTTGTAGAAAGCGGCCTCCAGATATTCCAGCTTCAAAGCGAAGTTGAGAACATCATTTACGCCGGGTGCCATGCTGGTTTGCGCATACGCCTTGTTCAGAACGGCACCGAACGCCATCGGCACTGCGGCGGCAGCCAGGGTTTTGCCCATGCCGCTCATGTGCTTGAAAATGCTGCGGCGAGAATCCAGACGATCGTACACCTCAGGGTCTACTTTCTCGATTTCAGAAATTATTTGGAAGATGTTCATAACTACAAGTCAATGATTGAGTGGGGATGAAGACTACAGGCAACCTGCGTTACACAAGGCCGGAAACATTCAGCTTAGAGCCTTCAGCCAAGAATGTGTTGGCGGCAGCTACAACTTCCGTTGGGGTTTTAGAGATTTCTAAGCCACTTGAGTTAATCACGTCAGTTCCAACGAAATTGCCTTCCTGCAGCAAGTCACGGATGATTGCGGCGTGACGAGCTTCAACCGAAACGATTTTGCCAGCCAGCAGCAAATAGAGAGGACCATTGCCGGTAGTAGAGATAAACCGGCCGGCACCGTTGTATGCCGATACGCCTAAGTCTTCGAATGCTTTGGCGGCACCCAACACACTGGCCCGATCATTAAAGTTGATAGCGCTGAAGTTTGGAGTGAGGTCCTTAATAATAGCCGTTGGGGCTGCGCCAGTAATAGCTGCCTTAAAGAACTCGCGGTGAATAACTTCGTGATAATAAAGGTCGTCCAATATCTGACGTTCTGCGCTGCTGGCATTCAGGCCAGTATAGTAAGAGCCCGTCCGCAGCTGGGTATAGAAAGCCGCTTCTAGCTGCTCCAAGGCATATGCATAGTTCAACACGCCCACATCACCTGAGCCTACACTAACGGTAGTGGCACCGGGAGTAGGTGTAACGGGCGGGGTAGGAGCTGCGGGGTCAGGGAATACTTCATCGTCATCGCAACCTGATAGAAGTAAAGCCGTGGCACCAGCCGTAGCACCGGCATACATAAAGAATGAGCGACGCTTGATGGGCACGTATAAGGGCTTATCAAAGCCAGTATCGTCTCCGCCTGCTTTGGTGATCTTGGACATGAGAAAAAAATTAGGGTGAATAGTGAAGAAAAGTTTAGGCAATAGCTTTCCAGCACGCCTGTGTAGGCGTTTTTTGTAATAATCTTAGAAAAGAAGATTATTTAAACACCACTTACGGCTCAGTTCACAGATCGGATTGCAGTGAGCGATTTTATTTTGTGTAACTTTTTGTCATAAGTCTTAAACAAAATATTAGTCCAGTTGCAAAAAATGGGGCTGCTGGCACCAAACCCACTTTCTGCGTAGCTTTGGTAGGTTGTCCTGTATTGCTATGTTCAGTCGATGGTTTGCTCTGTGGGGGGCTTTTTTTCTGGTTTTGTTGTTCGGAGAGGGCGTTCAGGCGCAAGCTCCTGATGCAAAGGCGCGCATTATTCTGGGCAAAGCAGAATTTCCCATTAATGAATACTATACCATCAGTTTTAGCCTGAGCGGGGCGCCGCTGGAGCGCTACTCTGCGTTCCCAGATCTGGAAGGATTTAAAAAGAGCGGAAAATCGAGCACCACTACCACCCGTATCGTAAACGGGCAAAGCTCGTCGGAGCTGACCATCACGCAGCGTTACGCGGCTTATGATGAGGGTGAATTTGTGGTGAAGCCATTCACTATGACCGTTAATGGGCTGACTATACGCTCACCGGGTGCCACCCTAACCGTAAAAACGCAGCCCGCCACCACCTCGGTCCCGGCTACTCCGCCCCCCGCGCCCGCGCAGGAAGCACCGGGCATTGGACTGCTGGACCAGTTGTTTGGCAAACCTAAGCCCCAGGAATATATGGAGCCCAAGGACAACGCTTTTCTGGCTTTGGTCCCCGACAAAACGACCATTTTTACGGGTGAAGGTGTGCATATTGGGCTGTACTTCTACCTCACGCCCGCCGACCAGGGCCTACTGGCCTTTCACAACTTTGCCGGCCAGCTCCCCGATATTCTACGCCAATTGAGGCAGCCTACAGCTTGGGAAGAGTCGTTCGACGAGCAGGAGATTTATCCCGAAACAGTAGTAGCAGGGGGCAAAACCTACTTGCGCTACCGCTTATATGAGGCAGAATTTTATCCGCTCAACGCTCAGCCTTTAGTATTTCCGGAGGTGGCTTTGCAAATGATTAAGTACCGCATAGCCAAAAAGCCCGAAGCGGGCCTCGATAACCGGCTGGCCGGCTACAAAACCTACCGCACCACGGCCCGCACTATTCCGGTGCGGGTGCTGCCGCCTCATCCGCTCCGCGACCAGGTGCCGGTAGGTAATTATCAGTTGAGGGAAGCTATCGACCGCACTACTTTTCGCACGGGGCAGCCATTTACTTACTCCTTTATAGTGGAAGGGGAAGGCAACCTAAGCACGCTAAATGCCCCCCAGCCGCCGCAGTCCAGGCCCAGGCTGGAAATTTATGGGCCCGATGTGCAGCAGGAGCTAAAGCGCCAAAGCGGAAGGGTAGGCGGCAGCAAGCAGTTTCGCTACCGCCTGGTGCCAACTAAGCCGGGTCCAGTGCCGCTCGATAGCTTGTTTTCGCTTATTATTTTTAATCCGACCACAGCCCGCTACGATACGCTGCGGCCCGAAATTGCCCCCCAGGTGCAGGGGCAGAAGCAAGCCGGAGCTGCCTTCCACGCCCGGCCCGACGATCCTTTTTATCAGCAAGTGCTGACCTCCGCCGACAATACTTTGCAGCCAGTGGATGCGTATGCCGCTGTGCGCCGTTACGCCAATATTATTCTGGGGGCGCTGCTCATTCTGGCGGGAATAGGCTGGTGGCGTGGCCGCCGTGTGGAGCCCTAATGCTTCATGAAATTGAATTGGCGGCGCGGACTTAAACAGGTAATATAGACTAAACTTACGTCGCGTCTGACCAGCCCGGCCGCAGCTTTGTTAGTAGCTTTGAAGCCACTTTAGATTCAGCTTTTGAGGTCAGGCTTCTAACTACTAGCGTATTTCATATGAGTAACTCTTTTGGTAAGCTATTTCGAATCACCACATTTGGAGAGTCGCACGGGGTTGGTATTGGCGTAATAATAGATGGCTGCCCGGCTGGTCTGGCCGTTACCACCGATACAATTCAGACGGCGCTGGACCGGCGGCGGCCGGGCCAATCAGACTTAACTACGCCCCGTAGCGAGGCTGATAAGGTTGAGATTTTGTCTGGGTTGTTTGAGGGCAAAACGACTGGTACGCCCATTAGCTTGCTTATCCGCAACCAGGACCAAGCCAGCCACGACTACGCCCACGTGGAGCATGCCTACCGCCCATCGCACGCCGACTATACCTACGATATGAAGTATGGTCGCCGCGACTATCGGGGTGGGGGCCGTAGTTCGGCCCGCGAGACGGCGGCCCGCGTGGCAGCCGGTGCTGTGGCCGCTCAGTTGTTAGCTCATTATGGCATTGTGGCGCAAAGCTACGTGTCGCAGGTAGGCGGCGTAGCCGTGCCAGTGGGGTATGAGCAGCTCGATTTGACTCTAATAGAAAGCAACGCCGTGCGCTGCCCTGATCCCGCCACCGCCGAGCGGATGATGAGCCTCATCCGCCAGACCCGCGACCGACAAGATACTGTTGGTGGCTTGGTGACAGGCGTGGTACGTGGGGTGCCCGCTGGCCTGGGCGAGCCCGTGTTTGATAAGCTGCACGCTGAATTGGGCAAGGCAATGCTCAGCATCAATGCCGTGAAGGGCTTCGAATACGGCTCCGGATTTGAGGGTACACTGTTATTCGGCTCGGAGCACAACGATGCTTTTTATACTGACGAAGCTGGGGCCGTGCGCACCCGCACCAACCACTCGGGGGGCATACAGGGGGGCATTTCGAATGGGCAGGATATTTATTTTCGGGTGGCCTTCAAGCCTGTGGCGACCATTTTGCAGCCCCAAACTACCATAAACGACCAAGGCGAGGAAATTACATTGGCCGGTAAAGGCCGGCACGACCCATGCGTGCTGCCCCGCGCCGTGCCCATCGTGGATGCTATGACCAACTTGGTACTGGCGGATATGCTGCTGCGCAGCCGGGCCAATAAGGTGTAGGACATTCACAGAGATGCGGTAGGGAAAGAGCTGCCGCCCCAGCATTCCCCGTGGTTTTGGTATCTTTGCAACATCCGGCAGGCGTCGGTGGTTTTAGCTCTAACGGGCTAGCAATTCACCGTTAACCTGCGTAATTTCTCTTCGTATTCTCGCTTTTAAGCCCTTCAACCTTATGGCTGAACTAACTGCCCCGGCCGCTCCGGTTTCTATATACGCCGAAGCCAGCCCCAATCCCGAATCCATGAAATTCGTGCTCAACACCCAGTTCCTCAGCGAAGGGGTGAGCGTGGATTATCCTAACCTGGAAGCTGCGTCGAACTCGCCGTTGGCTCAGGAACTGTTCAACTTCGACTACGTCGGTCGTGTATTCATTGCAGCCAACTTTGTTACCATCACCAAGACCACTGATCATCAGTGGGCACACCTCATCCCGGAGCTCCGCAGTTTCCTGAAGTCGTATGTAGAGGCTGGTGGTCCTATTTTCCTCGTCGATCCGGCGGCTGAGCAGAAGGCCGCGCAGGAAATTGCCGCCAACGGCAGCCATTCCGAGCAGGATCAGCAAACAAGCCAAAAGATTATTGATCTGCTCGAAAACTATGTGCGGCCCGCCGTGGAGCAGGATGGTGGCAATATCACCTTCAAAAGCTACCAAGACGGCATCGTGACCGTGAACTTGCAAGGCTCGTGCTCAGGTTGCCCATCGGCTACTGTCACGCTCAAGTCGGGTATCGAAAACCTGCTTAAGCGTATGGTCCCCGAGGTAAAAGAAGTAGTAGCCGAAGGCATTACGATTTAATAAATTACCAGCATAAAAAAGCCCCCCAGAACTATTCTGGGGGGCTTTTTTATGCTGGTAAACTAAGCCTAGCGCGTAGCCGTCGAGGGCGAGAGCTTCGACGCGTCAGTGTCAGGTGTGTCGGTAGCCAGCGGATCGTGATGACGGCGCTCCTTGCTGCCATAGGTATCCAACACAAGCGGAGTGGCAATAAACAGTGTCGAATAGGCACCCACAATTACACCCACAATCATGGAGTAAGAGAAGGAGCGCAGGGTTTCACCACCAAAGATGAACAACACGATTACCACCATCAATACCGTAGCAGAAGTGATAATTGTGCGAGAGAAGGTGCTGTTCAACGCTGGGTTTGCTACCTGAGCAAACGTCAGCTTGGGGTTCTCCTCCAAGTACTCCCGGATACGGTCGTAAATAACCACGGTATCGTTGATGGAGAAACCCAAAATGGTAAGCACTGAGGCCACAAACACCTGGTCCATTTCGTAGGTAACACCAAAAAGACGAGCAATCGGGAAAGCCACGATTACGATCAGCACGTCATGCAACAAAGCGACAACGGCGGCCATAGAATACTGCCATTTTTCGAAGCGGAAGAGCACATACACGAAGATGCCGATAACGGATAGCAGCAGGCTAATTACTGATGACTGCTTGATGTCGTCGGCTACGGTAGCGCCTACTTTCGAGCTGCTTTTAATAACTGGATTAGCTGAGGCGTACTGACGCAGACCCACTTGTACGGCTTGTTCCACTTTTTGATCAGCCTCAGTGCTCTCGTCGTTAGCCAAGTAGCTGGTAGTGATGCGCAGGCGGTTAGGCGCGCCGAACGTTTTCACTTCGGTGCCCGCACCTTCCAAGTCATCGGCTAGTGCGGCCCGAACATCGGAGGCTACCATGTTTTTGTTGAAATCGACGGTGTAGCTCCGGCCACCCCGGAAGTCAACGCCCAAGTTTGGCCCGCCCTGAATAGCCATCAACACAAAGCCAAATATGATAACGGCGGTGGAGGCTATGTAAGCAATCTTACGTTTGCCTACGATGTCAAAGTTGAAGGCCTTATTCAGGTTAAGGGAGAGAGGACCTTTGAAGCTTAGGTTCGCGGTAGTCTTACCCTTAATCATCCAATCGATGATGAGGTGAGAGAGGAACACAGCCGTCAGGAATGAGGTAAGAATACCGATTCCGAGCGTGATAGCGAAGCTTTGTACCGGCCCCGTACCGAAAAAACCTAGGATAAGGGCGATGAGAAGCGTAGTGATGTTGGAGTCGAAGATAGCTGAGAACGCAAGGCTATAGCCTTTGTTAACCGCATCCTGAATACTCAAGCCTGCCTGTAGTTCCTCGCGTATCCGCTCGAAGATCAGTACGTTGGCATCAACCGCCATACCGAAAGTCAATACCAAACCGGCAATACCGGGAAGCGTGAGGGCAGTGCCAAACTGCGCCAGTACACCCAACACCAGGAAGATGTTGAAGATAAGAGCCAGGTTAGCTACCATACCGGCCTTACCATAGTATAGGCCCATGAAAACGATGATGATAATCAGACCAGCCAGCGAAGAGTACAAACCCTGAGCAATAGCTTCCTTACCCAATGACGGACCAACAACGGCCTCTTCTACAATGCGCGTAGGAGCGGGCAGCTTACCAGCCTTCAATACATTGGATAAGTCTTGGGCTTCTTCAATCGTAAAATTGCCGGAGATGCTGGAATTGCCCCCCGAAATTTCAGCTTGTACTACCGGTGCAGAGTACACATTGTCATCAAGCACGATGGCTACCTGACGGCCAACATTGGCGGCGGTTAGCTTCTGCCACCGGCGGGCGCCAGTGGGGTTCATTTGCATTGAAACTTCAGGGCGTCCGCCTTGGTCGTAATCCTGGCGGGCGTCGCTTACTACTTCACCACCCAAGGGCGCTACGGCATCAGTCGTTTTGCGAATAGCGTAGAGCTGCAAATATTCCTGCTTGTCTACTACAGTAGGCTTCACATCCCACAGGAACTTCAGATTGGGGGGCAAAACTGCTTTAGCTTCCGCACTAGCTAGTAGGTCATTCACCCGAGCAGTGTCGCGTACGTTGGAACCAAGCGCTCCGGGCATCGTGAACAAGCGAGCCAACAGGCTGCTCTGTTGTAGGTTGGCAGAGTCGGTAGTAGCCGCCGCGTTCTTCTTGGCAAGCTGGCTGGCCAGCGAGGTAGAATCGCCAGTGACGGCGGTAGCAGCAGTGTCGGTAGTTGTGGCGGCTACCGCAGGCTTATTGGTAGCGTCTTTAGCTACCAGCACTTCATTTAGTTGATTGAGGTAGGGGGCAAATTCGTCGTTGCGCCATACTTCCCAGAATTCCAGTTTAGCTTGGCCTTGCAACAGCTTGCGTACACGCTCAGGGTTATCAACGCCGGGCAATTCAATCTGAATGCGACCCGTGCCTTTCACCCGCTGAATGTTGGGCTGATTTACACCAAACTTGTCAACGCGGGTACGCAGGATGTTGAAAGAGCGGTCGATAGCTTCTTCCACTTCCCGGTCGATTGCACCAATAATCTGGGGATTCGTGGAGTTGATGTCGATGCCACGGCTTTTGTTGGTGGTGTTCGCGAAAATGCGAGCCAGTTTTCCATCAGGCGCAATTGAACGATATGCCTGAGCAAACAACGACGTGAATGGCGTGCCCGAGTTGGTCTTTTGCAACTCCTGAGCCTGCGCCAGCGCTTTAGTGAAAGCAGCATCTTTTGAGTTGCCGGACATGGCCCGCACAATCTCAACGGGCGATACTTCCAGCGTCACGTGCATGCCGCCTTTCAAGTCAAGGCCAAGGCCCAACTCGCTCTGGCGCACATCCTTGTAAGTGTAGTCTACCCCCAGAACGTTAATCACAGGCGCGCGCCATACCGAGTCGAGGTAGCGCTGACGCTTCAGCTGGTTCACCTCCCCGTTGCGGGTGGCATACGTTTCAGCCTGTTGCTGCACCCGGCGCGACACCATGGTGAACGACAGGAAGTAAATGCACAACACCGATACAATAAGGGTGAGGGCGATAATAAGTCCTTTATTACGCATACTAAGTAGTTGATTTGTTACTGTGCTATTATACTATTATGCTGAGTACTTCAAATGCTGTTTTTCTACTGAAGTGGATTGGCGAAAGCGATAAGCACCCGGCACTAGCGGCGCATTAGCTTTTTATTCAGTAGAAGGCAGCAACTCAGCTAGGGCGCCTGTGGCGAGAGCGCGGCCAAAAGCAGGCGGGCGCGGAAAAAATCCGGTAAAGCACCGGGCTGGGGGGCAAATTTCAAGGTCTGCGCCAGCAGGCGAGGCCAGGTAAGCGGCACCGACGCTGGAAACCAGGCGTCAGCGGTGGGGGCCAGCCAAACGGCCACGCTGCCCGTTGCTTCCAGAGTTACTTTCTGCTTTACTACGGCTGCCTTCGGGGCCGCGCCAATACGCGCCATTTGCCCCCCAGGTACCTGCAGTGTAGCCACCGTCCGATGGTTCAGCCCTAGCACAAATAGCAACGTAGCCGCGAGCAGCACGAAACGGAAATGAGCTAAAAAAGTGAGGCGAGCGGAGATCATTAGCAAACTAAACGCTACAAATATAGCCATTTGGGCTGCGCAGCCCAAAGTAGTTGCATCTCAGGGGGCTATTTTAACTGCTAAATGCAACTGCTGCTACCACCAAATGATTCAAAAATGAATCATTCAAACACTACTCAATAGCTATTCTAAACAGAAAGAGCGTAGCTACACGGCTACGCTCTTTCTGTTTGCTTCCCTACGAAAAAGCCTACTCTTGGCGAGCGGCTGCCACTTTGGTGCGCAAAAACGACACTAGTACCTCAAGACCTTTATCAAAGTGTCGGTTATTCGGAATCACAATGTCAGCATCCTGCTTAAAAGGCTTGATATATTTCTCGTAAGTAGGCGCTACGTGGTGGGTGTAGCGGTAGAGCACATCTTCCAAATCGTAGCCTCTCTCGTCGCGGTCGCGGACAATGCGGCGCTGCAACTTCACGTGCTCGCGAGCATCGATGTACACCTTCAGGTCGAGCAGGCGAGCTACTTCCTCGAAGTAGAAAACAAAAATGCCCTCCACCACGACAATTGGGGAAGGGCGAAACACCAGCTCTTTAGGCTGAACATTCGGGTTGTTGAACGTGTACTCCGGGCGCCGAACCTCCAGTCCCTGACTGATACGCAATACATCGGCTGCGTAAGCCGCCGAGTCAATAGAGGAAGGCAAGTCGAAGTTAGTGACGCCGTTGGGGTCAACCAGTTGGCTTTCACGCGGGTGGTAATAGTTGTCCTGCGATATCAGACAAATATCGTCTTCAGGAAAAGAAGCAAGCAGACGGCGCAGAAAGGTGGTTTTGCCAGAGGCGCTGCCACCCGTAATACCGACGATGAAAGGATGTTGCATGGGGTGGGAAAGCGGCCCGTACCAGCAGGGCCAACCGTGCAAAATTAAGCAAAATGACGCCAGCGTCACGTCTTTTTCGAAAAAACGTGGTTGTGTCGGGCTAGTGGTGTCTCTGTAGTAAAGTCGTTGAAAGGCCCCATAAGTCTCAGCTAGCGAGCAGCAAAACTCACGCTGGGGGGCATTTTTTGCTGAAAACAGCAAGCCTGATTTAGCTCTCCCTTTCGGCCAGAAACGTTATTAACTGACCTACTGCCCGACCCCGATGGCTCAGACTATTCTTCTGCTCAGGTGTCATTTCAGCAAAGGTTTGGTGGTGACCAGCAGGCTCGAAAATCGGGTCGTAGCCGAAGCCGGCCTGTCCGCGTGCCTCTTCCACAATGCGGCCTTCCACTACGCCATTAAATTCCTGCCACTCTCCATTGGGCAGCACCAGCGCAATGACCGTGCGGAACCGGGCACTACGGTCAGCCGTGGGGGGCAAATCCTGAAGCAGTTTGGCCATGTTGTCGGCGGCGTTGCGCTGGGGGCCGGCGTAGCGAGCCGAGTACACGCCGGGCGCGCCGCCAAGGGCATCTACCTCCAGGCCGGTGTCGTCGGCGAAGCAAGAGGTTTGGTAGTGCTGCCATACGTACTCAGCTTTTTGCCGGGCATTGCCCGAGAGCGTATCCTGGGTTTCGGGCAACTCTTCGAGGCAGCCAATATCCTGCAAACTCACCAGCTCAATTGTCGACGGCAGTAGGGCCCTGACTTCGCTAAGCTTGTGCTCGTTATTGGTGGCAAAACAGATACGCATGCGTTCGGATGGAAATGTGTGTTGAAAATCCGGACAGAGCCGGTATTGGGAACAAGATTGATTATCGAAACATAATCCTGATGCTGCGCCAGGCCTGCTCTAGCTCTTCAGAAACAGAATTCCAAAACAGGATAAAGCCATCCTGAGCGTTTTTTTGATTCTGATAACCGGACACCTTGATTGCTTCAGCACGCAAAGCGCTGGAGTCGGTTTCGCTGGACAAATCGAGGTCACGCTCAAGATTATGCGCTACTTTTTCGGCAGGAAATTGGTACGCCAATGCTCCTGGAGCAAAGGGTAAGGGCTGAGCCGTACTCGCTGCATATTGAGCATAAGGGTAAACCGGACTAGCTGGTGGCAAAGTGGAAAAGCGCAGCTGCAAAGCAAGCGTAACCAAGAGCAAACCAGATGAATACAACATAAATGTATACTAAAAACGCAATAAGGATAGCGCTCAAAACTAATCAAAAACCGCTAGTATGCTCACTGTAAGGCGTAAGGCCTAGGAAAAGCCCCCCACAAGTTTTTAATTTCAAACGGAACGCGTACTTTTGCAATCCCTTCCGCAAAATCGGCAGGCATAGAAGGTTTTAACGGTATTTCCGACCATGAAAAAAGACATCCATCCCGAGTACCGCGAAGTCGTGTTTCAGGACACTTCCAGCGACTTCAAATTTATCACTCGCTCCACGATGAACTCTACTGAGAGCATCACAATGGAGGATGGTAAGACTTATCCAGTTGTAAAAGTGGAAGTTAGCAGCGCTTCGCACCCCTTCTACACCGGCAAAAACGTATTTATTGACACTGCTGGCCGCGTGGAGAAATTCCGCAACCGCTACCAGAAGAAGTAGTCATTCGGTTATCCGTTCTGCGTTGCCTACCATGGCGACTTAAAGAACCAAGTATTAAAAACTCCCACTGGCATGTCTGGTGGGAGTTTTTATTTGTGCCAACTTGCCGACGAATATATCTGGGGGCCAAATTGCCCCCCAGTCCTGACAACCGACTCGTGACACCTGTCACCAAAAAAGCTATGCACGTCCTACTCTTCGACGACCCTGCTATTCGGCCGCGCCTGTTGCCCTTCACGTTTACTCGGCCCGTAGCTGCCCTGCGTTGCGGCATCCTGACCATTGCCGAAAAGTGGCAGCACCGCTTAGGCCAAGAGGTTTTTTATCTGACGGAAGCCTACCTGCAAGCCAAGTTTCCGGCTGGAGCTGTAAGCGGCCCGGCATTAGTAATCAATGGTGCCGTGCTGCCCGATGACTTATTGGCGCGACAGGTGCAAAATTTGCCCCCCGGACAAGCGCTCGTCGATGGCGACTTGCTGGTGGCTGCTCATCTGCCCGATGCCAGCAAAGTAGCTGAGCTAATTCAGGATGGCTTAGCTAGCACCACCGAAGTAGCCGAGCCCGTGACCGTAATCAGTGAGTTATGGCACCTGTTTCTGCGCAATGGCGCCGAGATTCGGCAGGATTTCGACCTACTTACTCGTGGCCGAAAATCAGAACCTATCGGCGATGTGCATACCATCGTGTACGAAGCTGAAAGTATCTTTATTGAGCCCGGAGTGAAGATTCGAGCGGCCATTCTGAACGCGGAAGAGGGTCCGATTTATCTGGGCAAAAACTCCCAAGTCCACGAAGGTGCTATTATAAAAGGCCCCCTGGCTTTGTGCGAGGGCTCCCACATCAACCCAGGAGCCAAAATGCGTGGCGACAACACCGTGGGTCCTTACTGCAAAGTGGGCGGCGAAGTGGGTAATTCTATCTTTTTCGGCTATGCCAACAAAGGCCACGACGGCTACCTGGGCAACTCCGTGATAGGAGAGTGGTGCAATCTGGGCGCCGACACCAATACTTCTAACCTTAAGAACAACTACGCCCCGGTCAAAATCTGGAGCCACGCGGCGGGCCGTTTCGTAAATACGGGCCAGCAATTCTGCGGACTGATGATGGGCGACCACAGCAAATGCGGCATCAATACCATGTTCAACACCGGTACGGTGGTAGGCGTAGGGGCCAATATTTTTGGGGCAGGATTTCCGCGCACGTTCATCCCGAGCTTCAGCTGGGGTGGCTCAGCGGGCTTCGAAACCTTTAAGCTCCCCAAAGTAGCCGAAGTGGCTGAGCGCGTAATGGCTCGGCGTCAACTGGAATATAGCGCCACGGAGCAGGCAATCATGCAGCATGTATTTGAGGCAACGGCCAAGGATAGAGTGTGGGAAAGAGCTAGCGGAACGCAGCCATCAGTTATAGAATAGCCTAACCAAGCGACTACGTTCATGCGCTTCGCTGAAATTCCTGATCAAATTAAAGTAAAGCAGTTGCTGGTGCAGTCGGTGCAGCGGCAGCACGTGGCGCACGCGCAGCTTTTTCGTGGTGCCGAGGGCTCGGCCGCTCTGGGGCTGGCTCTAGCCTATGCCACTTTCTTGAACTGTGAGGGCCGCACCCCCGCCGATGCGGATTCTTGCGGGAAGTGCCCGGCTTGTCAGAAGATGGATAAGCTGATTCATCCTGATTTAAACTTCATAGTGCCTGTCACCAGCACCAAGCAAGTGCCGAAGGATGCAGTAACCAGCAAGTTTGCCGCCGACTGGCGCACCTTTGTGCTGGATAATCCTTACCAGGGACTTAATGACTGGATGCAGCACATTGGTGCTGAGAACAAACAGGGCAGTATTTCCAAGGAGGAAAGCCTGCAACTATTAAAGTTGGTGTCGCTGAAAGCGTTTGAGGGACGCTTTAAAATCGTGATTATCTGGCTGCCCGAGCTGATGCATCCTGCTGCTTCCAACGCGGTGCTGAAGCTGCTGGAAGAACCCCCGGCCGCCACTATTTTTCTGCTGGTCAGCCATGCGCCCGAACAGCTCCTGCCCACCATCATCAGCCGAGTGCAACCAGTAATAGTGCGGCCTTTCACCGAAGATGAGCTGACAGCTTATCTGCACAATGAGCAGTACATACCTGAGGCCAAAGCCCGCCAACTCGCTCAGATAGCCGACGGTAACCTCGGAACTGCCCTGGCCTCTCGTACCGCCCCAGACAACGACTACTTTACCTTTTTCACCGAATGGATGCGCCTGTGTTTTCAGGACAACTTTTCCAAAGTGCTGGAGAAAAGCGACGAGTTTCAAAAGATGGGACGCGAAAATCAGAAGGAGTTTTTACATTACGCCCTCGGATTACTGCGCAAAGTGTTGCTGTACGGCCTCGATCCACAATTAATCCCGCATCTGCCCGCCGCCGAGCAACAGTTTGTGACGCGCTTCAGCCGCTTCGTGCATCCCGGCAATGCTGAGTCCATTACCACTGAGCTGAACGATGCTCACTACCATGTGGAGCGCAATGCCAATCCGCGCATGGTGTTCGTGGATACCTCTTTACGGATAGCAGAATTGCTAAAAATGCCTGTCTAAGCCCTGTAAAGGCACAAAATACAATTTGCTAATTAGCTATAGCTACTGCTAAACCAGCTATAGCCATGTCGTTGGTGAAGGCATTTGTAGCTTTGCACAGTGTCACGGATGGGGGAGTAAAAGCAATCTAAGCGTCATCATGCAGAACTTACTAATGTCTGACAGGCTCAAAATTGCCCCCCAGCAAGCTTTAATGAGTTGTATTTAATTAAAATAGTTAGTTGAAAACCACGCTCTTCGACCATCCCATCCGCATAGGTACCCGTGGTAGCCGATTGGCACTGTGGCAGGCTAACCACGTAGCGGCCTGCCTAGAGCGGGAGTTATTTCAAACTGAAATCGTCATTATCACTACTAAAGGCGACATGGTGCTCGACCGCTCCCTCGATAAAATCGGGGCTAAAGGCGTGTTCACGGAAGAGCTAGAAGAAAGTCTGCGCAATGGCACTATAGATATTGCAGTACATAGCGCCAAGGACGTGCAGAGCACTATTCCGGATGATCTGGAACTGCTGGCCTTCATGGAACGGGAGAAGGTGAACGATGTAATCGTGAGCTTTGACCCTAGCTTCTCTCTACAGCAGCCAAACATTATATTGGGCACCAGCAGTACGCGGCGGCGCTCCATGCTCAAGCGCTATTACCCTGATATCATCACGGCAGAAGCTCGCGGTAATCTGCAAACCCGTTTGCGCAAGCTAGAAGAAGGTCAATATGATGCGTTGGTGCTGGCCTTTGCCGGCGTACACCGTATGGAGTACGACCACCTGATTACGCATGTGCTACCCGAAACGCAGTTTGTGCCGGCGGCCGGCCAGGGAAGTGTCGCTATCGAGTGCGCTAAGAATCTAGATTTAGGACGTAAAGTGGCTATCCAAGGTATTCTAGACCACGCTGACACGCATGCCTGCCTGCGCGCCGAGCGAGCCTTTCTGCGCACTATGGAGGGTGGCTGCAGCATTCCATCCTTTGCCCTTGCAACGTACACCGATGAAGGCTTGCTTCAGCTCCACGGTGGCCTCATTAGCCTCGATGGGCAGCAGTACGTAGAGGAAATCAGCGCCATCACCGACGTAGATCAAGCAGAGACTATGGGCATCAGCTTAGCTGAAACGGTGCTCAGTCGTGGTGGCAAGCAAATTTTAACTGAGATCCGCAGTCATCGTGAGTCGGAGTCAAGTACGTTTTAAGCTGATTCAGCCTGAAATGCGAATTCGGCATTTGGCACACCAACCTTATTTAAACCCATTACTACCACAGTTCTTAGTGTCATGAATAGTACTTTCCGCGTTTGGGCGTTAGTGTCAGCGTTCTTGTTCCTTATTTCACCCGCTATTCAGGCTAAAAAAGCCTCCCGCAAAAGCAAAAAGGATCAGGTAGTCACCATCAATACCAATCTGGGTGAAATGAAACTGATTCTCTATGATCAGACTCCTCAGCATAAAGCTAATTTTTTGAAGCTGGCCGAAAGCGGCTTCTATGATGGCACAGCATTTCACCGCGTTATACGGGACTTTATGATTCAGGGGGGCGATCCAAACACCAAAGACGCCGATCCTAACAACGATGGTGCTGGTCAGCCTGATGCTGCTTCTATTCCCGCCGAAATTCGGCCTGAGCTACAGCATAAGTTCGGGGCGGTGGCTGCCGCTCGTCAGGGGGACTATGTTAATCCTACCCGCGCCAGTAGCGCCTCGCAGTTTTATATTGTTCAGAATCATCAGGGCACCAAGCATCTGGATGGTGCATATACAGTATTCGGACAGGTAATTAGTGGGTTGGATATAATCGACAAAATTGCCGCCCAGCCAACCGGACCCCGCGACCGGCCCACCACCGATGTGAAGATGACTGTGAAGGTGGACAAGCTGAAAAAGAAGAAAATCACGCAGCTATACGGGTACCAATACTAAGATCTCCCCACTATAAAATTCATTCGTGTATGCGTATTCTACTCACCGGTTCTAATGGGTTGTTAGGCCAGAAGTTAGTCGAATTGCTTCGGCAGCAACAAGGCGTCGAAATCATTGCTACTTCGCGTGGCACTAACAAGCTGGCAGACCATTATCCTGACCTTCGCTTCGTGCCACTGGATGTAACCGACCGAAGCCAGGTACAGCAGGTGATAAGCACCGAAAAGCCGACTCATCTTATTCACACGGCTGCCATGACCAATGTGGATGAGTGCGAATTAAATAGGGAGTCGTGCTGGCTTCAGAACGTAACAGCCGTGGAGCACCTCGTGGAGGCCTGTGAGCAGCAGCAGGTTCATCTCACTCATGTGAGTACTGACTTTATATTCAGCGGCGAAAAAGGCCCCCTGACAGAGGAAGAAGTACCGGCTCCCATCAACTTTTATGGAGAAAGCAAGCTGGCCGCTGAACAAGCGGTACAAGCTAGTAAAGGCTCTTGGGCCATTGTGCGGACGGTGCTTGTCTATGGCATCGTGCATGACTATGGCCGCACCAACATCGTGCTCTGGGTGCGCGATTCGCTACGCGCTGGGAAAGAGATTAAAGTTGTCGACGACCAGTTCCGCACGCCTACTTTAGCCGAAGACCTGGCGCAGGGCTGTTGGCTGGTGGCACAGCATAATGCGACGGGCATCTACAATATCAGTAGCAGCGAGCTGCTGACGCCTTACCAGATGGCTTTGCAGGTTGCCGACTATTTCGAACTCGACAAATCGCTGATTATAAAAGCCGACGGCAGTACGTTTACGCAGCCCGCCAAGCGCCCTCCGCGCACTGGCTTCATTATTACCAAAGCCCAGCGCGAACTAGGTTTCAAGCCACACACTTTTCAGGAAGGAATAGCCTTACTGGCCCGCCAAACGGGAGAGGCATAAACGCAAAAAACCCGCGGGCAGAACCTGCGGGTTTTTTAACACACCTATTGCAACAACCTTTATTGTTTCGACAGCGCCGCGAGCAAATGCCGCGTGCCGAAACCATTTATTTTAATTTACCAATTGCCATCCGTTGCTGAGGCGACCATGCCTACAAGCAAATTGCCAACTATAACTGCCCGGCCACTGCGCAAAGCAGATTGTGCCACAGCATAGGGGACCAAGTCTCCATCAATAGTTTCAAAATCGGACATCTGCGGGGCCGATTGCCGCGCCATTTCTATCAATAAGTAACGCAAAGCGTACCCCTGACGACGTTTCAAAAGTAAAGAGGGCATAAGAGCTTAGATCAGGCAAGCGGAGTAAAAACCAGTAGGGCTTCCAAGCCCTTCCCGATCTTCGTTACAATAGTACGACTGTAATATACCTTGTGGAAAGGAACACAAACCTACTTTTGTGACTTGAACTATTTTAATATTTTATACTTATTCTTCTTTATCCTAGGAGTGATAATTGTGTAGCAATAGCAATATCTATCCTTTTATGAGGTTTTAATGAATTTGAGACTTCAAAACTGATTATTAATGCTACCAAACCCCTATTGGCTATATATCTTCTAAAAAGGAATAATTCTTCGCTTTTTGTGACATATGAAAAAATATATATTATGCAGTAATTCTGTTAGCAGTTAGTTGGCGGAGCGCTAATGTGGTTCCTGCTAGCGCTAAAGCAGGAAAAATAATCAGCCACCAGGCGGTTGGATCAAGCCGGGCGGCGGCTAATGTGCGGCCCCAACTAGGCATTCCGGATGGCAGACCAACTCCGAGAAAGGAAAGCGTGGTTTCTAAACCAATGAGATCACTAAGGCTGAGAGGAAATGCTGTGCGCACCGTTCGCCAGGCATTTGGCAATGCGTGACGCCACAGAATTTGCCCCCCAGACAAGCCTATAGCTCTAGCTGATTCGATGTAGGGCAGAGCACGCACTCTCAGAAGCTCTGCACGCACCAGGTGAGCTGGCTCGGGCCAATAAGTGAAGGTTAAGAGTAGAAATAGACCTATCAAGGAAGAATCCTGCACGGCAGCTAACGCCAGAATAAGCACCAAACGCGGCACTGAAGCCAGCAAAGATGCAGCACCCAGTACCAGACGATCAATCGGCAAAGGCCACGAAAGCCGTAGCATAGGGATTCGCATCAGCGGTTTGCTTATCACAGTAACAGCCACTAAGCCCAAAAGCAGGGTCCACCAAAGTGGAGGGAAATCAGAGGCAAGTCCTACTGCTCCCAGAAACAACAAGCTCGTTATCAGCCAGTAAACAATAGGAATATGAAACCCGGAATTACCCCAGAAGCCAGCTGTACTGCCCAGAAAAGTGCCTAAGACAGTTGCAGCAAAGGCTGCTGGCAAGCTCACCAATAACGCCGTGCGCGCTCCGTACACCAAAGCTGTTAACACATCACGACCGTATCCATCAGTTCCCAGCCAATGACGAGAAGGTTTGACGTCGCTGGGGGGCAAAAACGGAGACTGAGCTATATTATTTAGGTCGACAGAATCGGGCGGAAAAGGCAAGGGGAGCCACGGAGCCAGCAGGCCAACACTGGCTACCAGCAGCAGCCAGCCGATTGCAATCATCTGTAGAGTTGATCCCTTTTTGTGCAGCCTCATGCCTGCAAACGAATTCGTGGATCCGTTAGAAAGTACAGCATATCAGCTACTACAAGCCCAAGCAGACGCATCATTGCTACCAGTAAAACGCCCCCCACAAGCACCGGAAAGTCATGCGCTGCGGCGGCGTCAGCCAGCAGCCTGCCCATGCCAGGCAATGCAAAAATTACCTCCACTACCACGGCGCCTGCCACAAGTGCGGGCAGCAAATCGGTGAGTAAGACAATGATTGGCAGCATCGCATTACGTAAGGCATGCCGCGTGGCTACTTGATAAGCCGAAAGTCCTTTAGCGCGAGCGGTATTTGCATAATTAGCTCCCAGTTCATGACGTAGAGCGTCATGGAGCTGCACAACTAAGGACGGCAGCTTCACTAGAATTAAACTAGCTAGCGGGAGCGCGCTATAATAGAGGTAAGAACTGATTTGAACGTTCCAGGGGGTATTTTCGGTGGTTTGTTGGCCCATGCCATACGCCGGGAAAAGCGGAATAATATCAGGATTGGCCAGCAGTAACATTAACCCCAACGCCACTACAAATAGCGGCAAGGCATCAATTCCGTACAAAATACTGAGCAGAAACGCCGGTCCACCGCACACGAGCCACAAGGCCAGAATAACCGATAGCAGGGTAGCTAGTAACGCGGCGCTAGTAGTTAGGGGCAACGTAAACCACAGTGCCTCACCTAAGACGGCCGTAACCGGTTGGCCACTACGATATGATTGGCCCAAATCCCCTTTTACTGCGTTGCTAAGCCACCGATGATATTGATTGTCAGTACCATTCCATTGCCACACCGTACCAGCCGTAGAATGAATACGAGAAAAGTAGAAGACTGGCCCCGCAAGTCCTAGTCGTTGTTGTACCCTCAGAAGTGTAGCTTCACGTTCGGCTGCAGTAATGCTCCGGCTTCCCACACTTTTATCGATTAGGGCTTGGCCTAATAAATCATCGGTAGGGAGCGTCCGGCTAAGCAGAAAAACAATTGAAACAATGGCCCAGGTGGCTGGAATAGTGCGTAGAAGCCGGTACAAAAGAAAACGCCCCATGCTGATCTAGCTTTCCGGCAGCGGTTCGATCGTCGTAACGTCGTAGCCTGGTCGTAGGCCCGATACGCGCAGATTGGTAAGTCGTCGGTCTGCAGCCAGGCGGTAGCGATAAACAAACAGAACAACAATAGGGCTCTCTGTTCGCATAATCACCTGAAACTTACGCAGCAGTTGTGCTTTGCGGGCTGGGTTTTCCTCACGCACAATAGCTTTAATAAGCTTGTCACTTGTTGGTGTCCCAAAGCGAGTAAAGTTGCTGATGTCAATACTCGCAGAGTGTAAGATAGGACTGAAATCGTAGGCAAAAGGATTGCCCGACAGTGTACGCAGGTAAACATCAAAGTCGCCGGCTCGTAGCTTACTTAGCAGTAGAGTTGATTCAGTAGGCCTCAACTGAATGGGAATGCCAATCTGGGCTGCCGCGTTGCGGAGCTGTAATGCGATGGTTTCGAAGGTAGCATCACCTGCCCGATAGGTAATACTCAACTCCAGAGCTTGAGTTTGCCCCCCCGCTGTAGGCCGTGTCCAGCCGCCTGCACCTTGCCTTGCCCAGCCTGCTTGACTCAATAGTACTTCTGCTTGTTGGGGCGCAAAAGTGAGCAGGGGAAGACTATCATTATACAATGCCTTTTCCTGTGGATTAATAAGCCCAACACTCGGATATGCCATGCCATTTTGGGTGGCTTTAATGAGTGCTGGTATATTAAATAAGTGGTTCAGGGCTTGGCGTGTCAGCCGGTCATTAAGCGGAGCGCGGCTGGTATTAAAGCCTGCCAGAACCATTTCGTAGGAGTCGGCGGTGTAGAAGCGCAACGCCTGCTTGCCGTTTTCTGATGTACGAAGGCGGTCGAATTCGTTTGCGGGCACCATTGGATAAACGTCTATGTCACCCCGCCGCAACGCCAGCAACGCAGTAGCGTTATCAGGAATTATCTGAAAGTCAATCTGTTTTGGGACTGCTAGTAATGGAGGCTGCTGTACGGGCAGCTGGTCGGCCCACCAGTTCGTTTTACGGCGAAAGGTAAGGGCTTGCCCACTGCGCCAGGCTGTCAATTGATAAGGGCCTGAACCAGGAAGATTCATTGGGCTCTTATCCAGATTAGCTGCGTTATAACGCCGCACAAAATCCGCTAGTACGGGATATTGACTTAAGGAAACGAGAGCGGGCTGGGTCAGAACGGTTAAAGGAATGGTACGTAGCTGCCGTTTTGGATCTAATACATACTCTGGGAGAATTGGATAATCGCCGGAGTCATGCACATACTCAGGCGCACGCCCACGGCATACAAGCGTAAATTGGCGTGCGTCAGCTGAGTCCAGCCGCACATCCTGAATAAAGCTAAAACGGGTCCGGGCTGCTTCATTCGGCAAACCCGGAGAGTTCATTAATTTCAGGGTAAAGGCCACATCCTGAGCCACTATGGGTTGTCCATTATCCCATTTGGCAGCATTGCGGAGCCGGTACGTAAGCAGTGTGAGCGAGTCTTGGTGCTGCACTATAGGCAGCTTTTCGGCCAACCATGGTACCCACACCTGCTTTTGGTTATCTACGGTCAGCAGGTTTTGGTATAATAACCCAATGGCTTGGTTAGCAAGATCATTAGGAATTATGAGCGGATTTAATGACTCAGGGTCTCGCACCCACCGCACCCGAACCGCATCAGAAGGCGAGGCTTGTGGATTGCAAGCGGGCAAAAAACCAATAAGAATGTAGAGACTCAGCCCCCAGATTAATCGCCGCATAAGCTAACAACCGCGTAGAAACGGCGCCGGGCAAGTTAGCTAAGATTCCCCAACTGATGGAGGTGTATCTTAGCTAACTTGCCCGAAGCGTATATGAAATGGTAGGTAAAGTGCCTACTGAGCGTTTCTAATATCTATAGACCCTAGCGAACGTTACCGTCGCTCCAGCCGCTGCTGCCGCCGTCAGCCGTTAGGTTGCCATCGCTCCAGCCGCTACTGCCACCCTTAGTCGATGCAGATACATTGCCATCGCTCCAACCGCTGCTGCCACCTTTAGCAGTTGCATTAGTAGTAGGAGAGGAAACTAGAGTAGCAAATTGAAGAAGGGCGAGAGCAAGTAATTCTAGCATGATGTCAGTTAGTTGTGGAGAGTTCAAGTATTGAACTACACAAATGTGAGACGTTTGGGATGGATAAGAAAGGAAGATTAACGTTCAAATATGACTAGGATATTATAAATATTAATTTGGGCGTAATTGATAATAAAAAACAAATCTAAACTTATTTATATTAATTTTTTTATGTAATTGGCATTATAGTTAGGGTATTCAGAGTGGGTTTAGTATAAAATTAAGATATAGTTTAATTATGAACTTACTGAGCTTGAAAGCCAATTGCTATGGGTAGGTTGCTTAATTTGGAAGCACAAATCACGGATATTTGCCTCATTACATAACAAGCCCATCTGACTTTCTAAAATTGTACTCTATCTATGGAAGACATCAGTAATCTGGCTAAAATAATTATTGATAGACGAGTTGGAATGCCTCCTCTAATTGATTTTAGCGCAAAATCATCCTCTAATAAAGAAATTGATTTGGTCCAGATGCTGAGTAGTGAGCAACAGGCTACTCAGCTTCAAGTTGTTAAGGCGCTCTATGCTAAGGTTAATTCCACAAACCAGGCAGCTTTCCGTAAGCTGAAGTCGAGAGTACAGAAGAAGCTGCTCAACCACTTATATTTCCTTGATCATACAGATCCCCGTCATCTGATCTCAAGGCGGTACGAACTGCAATGCTTAGAACTGTTTCATCAGGCAAATATATTGTTCAGGGAAAGTGAGTTTGAGCTTGCTGAACGTTTAGCACGAAAGTGTCTGCGACTGGCGCTGGATGGCGAGTTTACGCAGTATACAGTAATGAGTTTAGGCTTCCTGCGCGATTTGTATGCACAGTTAAGAAAGCCTACACAATATCGTACGATTTCTGATCAACTGGTTCACTATCAGAATGTGGCAGTGGTAGAAGAGCAGGCCAAAAATGTGTATCTGGGTGTGCGGATGGAGCAGGCCCAAACGGTGCGTTCGCGGCGTGTATTGCTAAATGAGCTCTCCGAACACATCACTAAAATTGAGGCATTGCATCGCAAAATTAACACCTACAATACCTTCGAATATGTGTATCGTTTGCAATTGATGCGCGAGGAACTGTCAGGAAATTTTGAAGAAATTATTAAGATAACCGGTACAACAGAGGCGTTATTTGAGGAAGGTAAAGTCAACAAAAAGCGGTTTGACACCCGATTCAATAAGTTCATCAGTGTGTGGGCGCATTTGCGGGGCCGCCAGGTAGAGCACGGACTACAGCTCGCTGAGGAATACATCAAGGACTTTCATCCTTCCTCAGCGAACTGGTTCTACTTCTTGGAGCACTACATGCTGCTGGCATTGCACGCCAAGGAGTACAGTAAAGCATACGAAATACTACGTTTAGCGCGCAAAAATCCCTACTATGGGAAGCAGCGCGCGGCGGCCATACAGCGTTGGGACCTGTTTGAAGTGTACCTGCACTTCATTCAGCCCGAGGGAACTGCTCTGCGGCTACAGTTCAGCCAGTTTATTCAAACTGTACCTGACTATAGCCGCGACAAGCAAGGCTATAACGTGGCCATTCTGGTGCTACAGTTTCTGTATTATCTGCGGCAGCGCAATCTGGATGCATTGCTTACCCGTCTGGAAGGGCTGCGTAAGTATGAGCAGAATCACTTGCGCGACCCGGCTACCTTGCGTAGTCAACTGTTTTTTCGGCTGCTGCTGCTGACTGTGCGGGAAGATTTTGCCCCCCAGGCCTGCGAGAAGAAAGGCCAAAGTCTGCTTAACCGCTTGCGGGAAGCTCCGCAGCCTGGCGACGCGTATGCGGAGAGCGAGATCATTCCCTACGAAGACCTCTGGGCATTGACTCTCAATATCTTGCGGGTTAATGCCGAGGCACAGGCTGCCGAAGAAGCAGAACATGAACGCTAAAGCCCGCGTTACATCATAAAAAAGCCCCCCAGCAGTATAATGGGGGCTTTTTTTATAAAATTCCTGCCAGGTTACTTACCTGTCACTTTAAACTCCGTGCGGCGGTTGAGCTGGCGGCCTGCTTTTGTGCCGTTTGGTGCCACGGGCTGCGCATCACCATAGCCAGCGAAGGTAAGGCGCGCTTTATCGATGCCTTTGCCCACCAAATAATCTACGACCGCCTTCGCGCGCCGCTGCGACAAATCTTTATTGTAAGCGCTTTGGCCTACGTTATCGGTGTGGCCGCTGATTTCCAGACGCAGGGCTGGAGCTTCGGTCAATAGTTTCTGCAAACGCTCCAGTTCACTGGTGCTTTCGCGCCGCAAAGTGGCCTTATCGAAGTCGAAGAAAATATTGTTGAGCACGACTTTAACCCCGACATCCAGCTTTTTGAGGCCAATATCTTTTATCACCTCTGAATATGCCGCGCCGGCTGGCAGATCAAAGTTTTCAGAGTGGAACAAGTACCCCTCCTGACGCACTACAATGCCGTAATTAACGCCCGAGGGAAGCGACACCAGATAACGACCCGACTGCGCATTCGCCAGAAAGGAAGCAATAACTTCATTGCGCTGGTTATCGATTACCTCGATTGTGGCTTCCAGCGGTTGCTTTGTGACATCGTCCGTCACTACACCTTTCAGAATAGTTACCTGAGCTGTGGCAATAGGCACCGGTGGAGCCAACATAGTTTCTTTTATTGGCTGTATCCGACTAGCCAACAATTGATCTTCCTGAGAAAGTATGGGGGGCTTTTCCGGACCTAGAAAAGTGATCTGGTAAATGTCTTTGCCCCCCAAACCTTCTTCACGAAAGCTGGAATAGTAGCCGTGGCGACCGGAAGCAGAGATTACAAAAAACACATCGTCGTCGGGGGTGTTGATCGGCCAGCCAAGGTTTTCGGGCGCGCTCCATTTGCCGTTTTCAAACACCGATTTGAAGATATCGTAGCCGCCCATCGAGTTGTGACCCTCCGAGCTGAAGTACATTGTTTTGCCGTCGGGGTGGAGGAACACGCCTTCCTCGCCATACGGAGTATTAATGGTAGAACCAAGGTTCAGGGCCGGGCCGCGGCCTTCCAATTCCACTTTGTAAATGTCGCGGCTGCCCAGTCCGCCTTCCTTGTCGCTCACGAAGTACAGGCTGCGTCCGTCAGGCGTGTAAGCCGCCGACGACTCGTGGCCTTTGCTGTTGATGCGGGCGCCCAAGCGCTGGGGCTTGCGCCACTCCGCGCCGCGCAAGTTGGCTTCGTGCAGGTCGCCGCCATTGTCCTCCACATACACCAGCATGCGCTGCCCATCGGGCGCGAGCCCGACGGTAGCATCGTGGCCATCGGTGTTTACCGGGGCCTTTAGATTGCGGGCCGCGGCCCATTTTTGGCCTGTGCGGGTGCTTTGATAAATATCTTCGAAAAAGCCGCCGGTTTCGGGGTCGGTTTGCTCTCCGGTTGAGTTATCGCGCCGCGAGGTAAACATCAGCACCGATTCATCAGCCGAGATTACCGGACTGTAGTCAGCGTAGGGCGAGTTGATGCTCGGGCCAGCGTTATCAATAAAAGCACGAACGGGCTTTTTGCTCATTTTCTGCCCGTTCTCGCACTCGGTTATCTTCTTGCGAATATCAGCCAAGATCGGAGCGGTATTTTTGCCCCCCGAGGCCGGCTGAGCGGCTTTGTATTCAGCAATGGCTTCCTGCCATTTTCCATTTAAATGTAATCCCCGACCCAGCAAGTAATGAATGCGCGGATCAGCATCGGGGCTCAGCTTATACGACTTTTGCAAATAGCTAAGCGCCCGCGGCTTAAAACCCGAGTGCAAGTAGCAATCGCCGATTTTAAGGTTTAGCTCCGCATTATCTGGGTTAAACTTTTGGGCGGCTAGGTAGTGAGGCAATGCCTGCTCGTAGCGGGGCGGGTCCATATCGTAACTACCGTCACCTTCTTTCATCTCGCGCAAGGCAGCTTTCAGACCCTCTTTATTGTCACCAAAACGGTCTTTGCTAAACTCAACGCTCTGCGCATGGGCTGCTTGTGCGAAGAGCAGGATAGCGAATAGAAATAGCTTATACATTGTGGTACTGTATTAATCTGACGTGTTTTCCTCTGCGCTGATCAGCGTCTGGGGATATTTAGCATTTGCCGTCGTGCAGCTCGCCGCGTATATATCAGGCTTTATTCGCTGCCACAGCCGGAGTTCGCGGCATAGCTGCTGGCGGCTTCCAGGCCAAGCTCGGCGGCTTTGCGCCAGTCTTGGCAAGCGCCACCCGCGTCGCGGATCATTTCGCGTGCGTGGCCGCGGTTGAGATAAGCTTCTGCGTATTGTGGATTAAGGCTGATAGCCTTGCTTGCATCAGCAACCGCTTTTTTGTAGTCCTCCAGCTTGAGGTAGGCTGCCGCCCGATTATTCCAGGCAAAAGTATAGGAAGCATTGAGGCTGAGCGCCTTGCTAAAATCCTCAGCAGCTCCGCGATAGTCGGCCGCCTCGTAGCGGGCACTACCACGGTTGCTGTAGGCTATGGCGTTATCCGTTTTCTTGGTCAGATAGTCGTTGTAATCAGCTATAGCGCCTTTTAAGTCACCTGCACGACGGCGGGTGGCTGCCCGATTTAGAAGGGCGGGCAGCAAATCGGGCTGTAGGGTCAGGGCTTTCGTGTAGTCCTGAATGGCCGCCGTAAAGTTGCTGAGCTGCCGTTGAGCACTAGCTCGGTCGTGGTAAGCGTAGGCATAGTTTGGGTCAGCTTTTAACGCCTGATCAAAGTCGCTCTTAGCCGCTTGGTACTCGCCTTTTTCGAATCGCAATGCCCCCCGATAATACCAGGCCGGCGCGAAATCGGCTTTGGTTTCGGTGGCTTTTGTATAGTCCTGCTCGGCTTCAGTGCGTTGCCCCATTGCCTCGCGAGCTTGGCCCCGCCCGAAGTAGGAGGTATGACCCGTCGGCTCCAATCGGATGGCCGCGTCATAATCCTGCACGGCCTGCGAATACTCTTTTAGCTCGTAGCGCGTGGTAGCGCGGTTGTAATACGCTTTGGCGAAGTCGGGGCGAGCAGCCAGTGCTTTGTCAAAATCCTGAATTGCAGCCTGATAGCTCTTGCTGTTGTATTTCGTTACGCCACTGTTATAAAGCTTCTCCGCTAGTTGGGCCGGTGGTAGCGTGCTGGCACGCACAGTGTCGACCTGAGCGTGGGTAGTGCCAGCAATACCAGCCAGAATAAACAGTATATAGATGCGTAGCATGTTATTCAGTATAGATGATTTTCAGGTGTTAAATATAATTTTATTTGCTCAATAAGCCTGTATGATAGTTATTAACTTTATTGAATTGTATTTTGTTAATAATAATTTGATTTATGCTTTAGTCAAAATACTTTATAGTAATCATTGCTAAGGCGGCACAGCTTGTGCTTTATCTTTATTTAAATTCGATGGGGCGCAACCAGTGTCCTTAAATAATGGTTGTGCAGGCGACGCCGAAGTTTGCGTATTTTTGCGCAGCCTCCGGGCCACTCATTTGATTTTTTCATTTCAGCCTACATCTCTCATGGCATCATATCCCGAATACATGGTAGCTCCTATCCGCCAAGACCTTACGTCGGCCGGCTTCGAGCAACTTATGACCCCCGAAGAAGTTGATTCAGTGCTCAACGAGCAGAGCGGTACCGTGCTGGTAGCCGTCAACTCGGTATGTGGCTGCGCCGCTGCTAAAGCCCGCCCAGCCCTAAAAATGGCCTTGGCCAGCGCCGACAAGAAGCCTGCTAAGCTGGTGACTGTATTTGCCGGCATGGAAACCGAAGCCGTTGAGAAAGCACGTCAGCATATGCTGCCATATCCGCCCTCATCACCTTGCATTGCCTTGTTTAAAGATGGTGAGCTAGTGCATATGATTGAGCGCTACCACATTGAAGGTAGCGACACGATGCGTATTGTAAATAATCTGCAAGGCGCATTCGAAGAGTATTGCTAGATATTTGATTCAGATCATACTGTTTATCTAGCACAAAAAAGCCCCCCAGATATGTCTGGGGGGCTTTTTTGTGGGTCAAGCTGCTATTTAGTTGGCGTACTCGCTCAGAAACTTGATGCGCATGAGGCGCAGATCTTCCTCTGTATACTCATCAGGGCCGAGTTCTTTCAGGGCTACAGCAATATTGTCGGTGTTCGACTGCAGGAAATAATCCGTGATTTCGGCCTGGCGGTCGTGGTCTAGGATGCCGTCGATGTAGTAGTTAAGGTTGAGCTTGGTGCCGGCGTAGCAGATGTGCTCAATCTCTTCCATTAGCTCACGCATGTCGATGCCTTTGGAAGAAGCTATTTCCTCCAAATCCATCTTCTTGTCGATTTGCTGAATGATATAAATCTTGATTTTTGACTTGTTGACGGCCGATTTCACCACTACATCAGCAGCCGTCATGATGTCGTTATCCTCAACGTACTTTTGAATCAGCTGCAAAAAAGGCCCCCCAAACTTGGTAGCCTTGCCCTGACCAACGCCGCCCACGTGGGCAAGATCATCCATCTTCACAGGGAAGGTGGTGGCCATTTCCTTCAACGATGGATCTTGGAACAAGACGTAAGGAGGCAGGTTTTTATCCTTCGCAATCTTCTTGCGCAGGGCCTTCAGCATTTCAAATAATGCCTCGTCGTGGCCGGCGGCCTGCTGCACCTCTTCTTGTTGCTGCTCCTGCTGAACCTCCTCGTCGTAGTTGTGGTCCTTGGTGAGCTTAATTGAATGAGGATTTTCGATAAATTCTTGACCTTTAGGACTCATTTTAACGACCCCAAAATTTTCAATATCCTTTTCTAAAAAACCATTGAGTAGCACCTGACGGAGCACCGAGTGCCAGAAGGCAGCATCATGTTCTTTGCCTTGCCCATATACGTCCAGTTTGTTGTGGCCGTAACTTTCCACATGGGCATTATTCATACCCATCAGCACCGTACCGATGTGCTCGAGGCCGAAACGCTCCTCCGTAAGAACTACGGCTTTTAAGGCCATTAGTACTTCGTCTTTAGCCTCAAAACGCTCTTTCGGGTGTTTGCAGTTGTCGCAGAAGCCGCAGTCTTTCTCAAACGTCTCGCCGAAATAGTGCAGCAGCTGCTTGCGCCGACACACCGCCGAATCGGCGTAGTTGGCCATTTCCTGTAAGAGCAGCTTGGAGTTGTCGCGCTCCGTAACGGGCTTATCCTTGTTAAACTTCTCCAGCTTCACGATATCATCGTAGCTGTAGAACATAAGGCAATTGCCCTCTAAGCCATCACGACCGCCGCGGCCAGTCTCCTGGTAATAGCCTTCAATGCTTTTGGGCGTATCGTAGTGAATCACAAAGCGCACGTCGGGCTTATCGATGCCCATGCCGAATGCGATGGTGGCCACAATAACGTCGGCTTCCTCATTCAGAAACGCATCCTGATTAGCCATTCGGACCTGCGGATCGAGGCCAGCGTGGTAGGGTAGGGCCTTCACGTCATTTACGCGCAGTAACTCTGCAATCTCTTCAACCTTCTTGCGCGACAGGCAATACACAATGCCAGCCTTGCCTTTGTGCTGCTTGACGTATTGAATCAGCTGCTTTTTAGTGTTGTGCTTCGGCCGGACTTCGTAATAGAGGTTGGTGCGATTGAACGACGTTTTGAACACTGAAGCGTCGTCCATTTGCAGGTTTTTCTGAATATCCAGCTGCACTTTGGGCGTGGCCGTAGCCGTAAGCGCAATGATAGGCACATTAGCCCCTAGGTTATCAATAATGCCGCGAATTTTGCGGTACTCGGGCCGGAAATCGTGGCCCCACTCCGAGATGCAGTGCGCTTCGTCGATGGCTACGAATGAAATGGTAGCCTTTTGCAGGAAGTCGATGGTTTCGTCTTTGGTGAGCGACTCAGGGGCAACGTACAGCAGGCGCACCTCACCACTGATTACATCTTTTTTGACCCGATTAATTTCTGATTTCGATAGCGTTGAGTTCAGAAACTGGGCATTCACGCCAAAAGCATTCAACTGATCGACCTGATTTTTCATCAAGGCAATCAGGGGAGAAATCACTATGGCTGTGCCCGGCAACACTAGCGCCGGCAGCTGGTAACAGAGCGACTTTCCCGCCCCAGTTGGCATGATAACGAAGGTATTATGACCGTCAATGACGTTTTGGATGACGGCTTCCTGGGTGCCGCGGAACTGGCCGTACCCGAAAACTTCCTTTAACTTGCCTTTCAGATCAGCCGTGGGCGCTGTTACTTGTTTTAGGGCTGGCATGGTCTCTCTCACTTACTCGGTTTTGAATTGCGAACAGGAGTACAACACCGCATGTTGAACTCTCAATCTAATGGTTTTTTGGTATTTATCTAAACAGTAGTTGGTTACTATCCAATTAAGTACAGCGTTGAAGCAACGATATCCGCCATGAAAAAAGCAACACGGCCAGCCTAGGGCTTGAAACCAACAACGGGATGAACAACCAACTACTAGGCACCGACTACTCGGTACCGACTATCAAATTTAGATTGAAACCGCAGAACGAACTCAACTCAATTGCAAAAAAAGTGCTTCATGAAGAAGCAAGCGCTATTCAGGGCGTAGCAGAGGCCTTGGAGAAGACACCTGATTTTGCACTATGCATAGAATCAATACTCTCTTTGCGGGGTAGGGTAGTGGTAACCGGCATTGGTAAAAGCGCCCATATTGCGGCCAAAATAGTGGCTACACTGAACTCTACGGGTACTCCGGCCCTGTTCATGCACGCCGCTGATGCTATTCATGGCGACTTGGGTATGATTCAAGCAGAAGATTTTGTCATTGCCATCAGTAAAAGCGGTGACACACCGGAAATAAAAGTGCTAGTGCCCTTACTAAAGCGTAAAGGTGTGCCCTTGGCTGCCTTGGTTTCCAATGCCGATTCTTATTTAGCTGTACAGGCCAACTACGTGCTGCACGCGCCCGTTACCCGCGAGGCTTGCCCCCACAATTTGGCCCCCACCACCAGTACAACCGCCGCACTAGCTCTGGGCGATGCCTTGGCTGTGTGCCTGCTTGAGTCGCGGGAGTTTACTTCCGCCGACTTCGCTCGGCTGCATCCAGGTGGCACCTTGGGGAAGAAGCTTTACCTGAAGGTAGGTGACTTAAGTAGGCAGAATCAGGCGCCGCAAGTGCTTGAAAATGCCCCCCTGCGGGATATTATTCTCGAAATATCAGGCAAGCGACTGGGTGCAACGGCTGTGCTCAGCGAGGGTGACAACCGTCTGTTAGGTATTATAACTGATGGTGACCTACGCCGGATGCTCACCAACTTCACCAATCTGGAAGATGTGCGGGCCCACAATATCCTCACGCCAGCGCCTGTCACTATTGATGTTGAAGACTTTGCAGCCGAAGCGCTGGCTCGCATGCAGCAGCGCAATATCACACAGCTCATTGTGACAGATGCTGGTCGGTTTAGCGGCTTTATCCATCTTCATGATTTGCTGCGTGAAGGCTTGGTATAGAAATCAGGAAGCTACTTCTTTCAGTGCGTTTTAGCCCTCGCGTTTTGGCCGGATTCGTGCACAAGGGGGCGCAACCCTGAAATATTTCGGACCTTCGCTTCTGATCTTACTTTAACCCGGCTTCGGTGAGGCCTGCTCTATGACTCAAAATACGTATCTCGTCGTGATGGCGGGCGGCATTGGTAGCCGCTTCTGGCCCTTTAGCCGCACGAATCATCCCAAACAGTTTCACGATGTAATGGGAGTCGGTCGATCGATGCTGCAGCTTACAGTAGATCGTTTTACCGGAATTTGCCCCCCAGAGAATGTTTTTGTAGTAACTAACCGCGATTACAGTGAGTTGGTGGAGCAGCACTTGCCGGATTTGCCCCCCGACCAGATTCTGGGTGAGCCAATTGGCCGGAACACGGCGCCGTGCATTGCCTACGCCAGCTACCGCATCGCGCAGCGCGACCCCAAAGCAGTCATCATCGTGACGCCCGCCGACCACGCCGTGCAGCGTGAGGAGGAGTTTCGGGGTATTATCAGCCAGGCCGTAGCAAGCGCCCGCGCTCAGGATATTCTTATTACGCTCGGCATTCAGCCTTCCCGCCCTGATACCGGCTACGGCTACATTCAGTTTATTGATGGCGACCAGAGCGAGTTGTATGGCAACCTGCGGAAGGTGAAGACCTTTACTGAGAAGCCGAATCTGGAACTGGCAAAGATGTTTGTGGATAGCGGCGACTTCCTATGGAATTCCGGCTTATTTATCTGGCGGGCCGAAGTGATTTTGCAGGCTTTCCATCAATACCTCGGCGACATTGCGGAAGTGTTTGATGAAGGACTCGATCAGCTGGGAACCAGTAAGGAAGCAGATTTTATTACGAATGCATATTCCCGCTGCCGCAACATCAGCATCGACTATGGCATCATGGAAAAGGCCGACAACGTGTACGTGCTGCCCGCTGACTTCGGTTGGAGCGACCTAGGTACCTGGGATTCACTGCATCGCATCGGCCGTGGTGATGAGAATGGCAACGTTATAGATGGCGATGTCATTCTGTATGATACCCGCGAGTGCGTTATTAAAACTCCCTCTGAGCGTTTGGTGGTAGTACAGGGCTTAGAGGGCTATATCGTGGCTGAGTACGATAACGTGCTGCTCATTTGCAAGCGCACGGAAGAGCAGCGAGTGAAAGAATTTGTGGCCGATGTTCGGGCCAAAAAAGGTAGCGGCTATAACTAGCCTGCATCCGTAGCAAGTAAAAGCAGTACCCGGCGGCTGACTCACTGAGATAGCCGCCGTGTGCTGCTTTTTGTTGAGTAACGTAACGAAATCTTTACTAAGATCTGATGGCTACTTGCTTTGTAGGCGTTGCCGCGAAACTTCAAACAACATAATCCCACTGGCTACGGATACATTCAGGGAGCCAATTTGACCAGCCATTGGAATGCGCACTTTATGGTCGGCGAGCCGCAAGTATTCGGGTGAAATACCATCTTCCTCGCTGCCCATGAGCACCGCAACAGGCCCGGTAAAATCTACACTGGCGGTTTCGAGGCTGGTCTCGGCCTTTTCCGTACACGCTACTACCTGCACGCCTGACTGTTGAAGGAAGGTAATAGTTTCCTTCAAATTAGGCTCCCGGCATACCGGAATCAAATTTAAAGCACCAGCAGAGGTTTTAAGCGCATCGCCATTTATTTGAGCAGCGCCGCGGCTTGGAACTACGATGGCGTGTACGCCTAAACACTCAGCATTACGGGCAATAGCGCCAAAATTGCGCACGTCCGTTACTCGGTCAAGCAGAAGGAGCAAGGGCGTTTTGCCTGCCTCAAATAAGCCCGCCAGAATACTGTCTAGGGGAGCATAATCGATAGGTGAAACGAAGGCAACTGCGCCTTGGTGGTTTTTGCGGGTCAGGTCGTTGAGCTTCTCCAGCGGCACCAGCGACACCGGAATCGTAGCGGCTTTGGCCAATTCCGTTATTTCCTGGGTAATGCTGTTTTTGGTGCCCCGCAGCAGATAAATCTTCTCCAGCGTCCGGCCCGCGCTCAGAGCTTCTTGAATAGGACGCAAGCCAAACAACATATCGATACTACGGTCGGCAGCTGGCCGGTGCGGATAACGCGGCTTGTAGTCAGGCTTAGGCCCTGAATTACCCGAGCGGGCAGCATCTGGCCGGTCACGGTCGCGACGGGGCTCGTGGCGCGTGCCGTTTTCATCGTAAAAAGTACGGCGCTGCTCGTTCAGCGGGCGGGACGGGCGTTCGTCAGGGCTTTTCTCCATTGCTCCACGGCGGCATACCAAAGCATTTCGTGCTCGGGTCGGCGCACCAATTCATAGTGTTCGGGAGCAAAGGTACTGGGTTTGGCGCGGAACACATAGGTGCTGTTGCCCACGTTGGGCTGGCGGTAGATCCAGCGTTCCTCCGAGGCGGTACGATACACTGCATCAGGCGGTCCCATCACCACGTAAAGCATGCCCCTATCAGTCATCCAACCGGCTTTGTAAGCGGAGAAAAGCTGGTTAGCCGCTGACACACGGCCATAATACGTACGGATAAGCTGGCGAGCTCCGGCCTGCTGCCCGTTAGCTGCATTCAGCCAAAATTGGTCGACTGCTTTTTTAGGCGAAGGAGCATCATACAGCTTTTTGCGCTCAACAGACGAAGTGAGGTAAATAAGTGGCTGGATTAAATCAGAGGCGGTAGTCAGCTCCGGAAAGTTGTTTTCCTCGACTAACAAGCTACTGGCTGGACCACCTGAGCCATTATTCAGCAAATACAAACCAGCCCGCTGCAATGCCACTAGTTGCCCTGCCTGAAAGGTGATGGAATCTTGGACGCCCAGCGTACGCGAAGCCGGTGGCTGGGCGGCTGGATTGGTCATGGGGGGCAAAGCTGCCGTAAAATTGCTTTCGTAGCGCCGCAGCAGTAAGGGCTGATCTAGGCCGAAAGTGCTTACTTCGAATGGTTCGTTTGCATGCACATACCGGCGCAGAAGAGGAGCCCCCGCAGAATCGATGAGGATAAAGGGCCGTGCAAGTCGCTCGGCGGTGAGTAGGAGCCAAGCCTCGTCGCCAGTGTCAGCAGCGTTGGGGCCCGGCTGTAAGCTTAGTACTTGCCCGGTCCGCAACCTGGAGAGGGGCACACAAAACTCAACTAAAGCCGAAGTGCCTACACGTTTGGTGTGCTTAGCAAGCTGACTTACTGAGTCTTGCCATACAGGCTGTTGAGCATCGTAGCTCGGCCACACTGCTATACGCAACGGCTGACCTGACCCAACGACGCTCCCATTTGGAAAGCGCACATACAAGCGCAAACTATCCGCTTCTTGACGAGTGTCGACTACTACGCGCCGCGCTAAACTGTATTGCCCAGCAAAGTCGCGGCGTGTAGCTGCCTGCCTGCTGGATACCAGTAAGAGCAGAAAGCAGAATAGTAGCAGTAAGGGGCGTTTAGTCATGGATTACAGCATATACAGCCTTAAACGAATTTTATCGACTGGTCATTAATTAATAACGAGTTAGCTTTATTTTAATTGATTGATATTAAAAAGCCCCCCAGGTTGATACTGGGGGGCTTTTTATAAAATGGTTGCTAGTCTAACTCCAGAAATCAGGTTAGCAGGAGCTTTACTGACGTGGGTAATACTGGTTCAGCAACTCCACAGCCTTAGCCGCACGTGCTTGATCCTTGATCTGCTCAGCGGCCTGATACACACTTTGCAGCGTAAGCAGGTTGCTCTGAATTTCCATCTCAAACAAGCTGCCATTCGTGGTAGAATAATACGCCAGCGCCTGCTGGGCGCGGTTGGTCATTGTATCCAGAATATCGGTGGCTTTCTTCCGCTCACCTACTGCCACTAGTGGTCCTACAAATTGCGGCGTGTAGTAATCATACGGAATAGACGCATCGGGCATCACAGTGAAGGCCTTATCCAGTATCTGCTTCGCTTTTACCTTGTCGCCGGCGGCCAAGTAAGCCTCGGTTAGGCGGGCAAATTTCTCACGATAGTTAGCCGGGAAACGCAAGCTGTTCTCATCGTAATAGACCTTGGGGTCGTTTAGGTTGCGGAAGGCGAACTTCTTCATCATGTTTTCAAACATGAGGTCCTTGGCCACGTAACCTTCATTGCCGCGTGGGTCATAATTGGGGTCCCGGGCCGGCAGGATGCGATAAGCCATACCTTCCAGCTGGAAGTAAGGCTGCAAGTTCATCATGTCAGACGGCACGACAGTACTGGAGAAGTAAATAGGGCGCTGCCAGTTGCTGGTAGCCAGCATGTCCAGAATCACCAGGTTTTTCTTCTCAATGGCGCCACCTCCCATGTCCCACTCCATGCGGGGCACTAGCTGTTTGCGACGCTCGGCTGGAATAATGCCGGAGCGCATAATCGCAGCTGTATCGACGGGCAAGAAAAACTTCTTGGTAGGGAATGACAGCAGCGAACGGCCACTCTGGGTTTGCACTTGCAGCAGCGGGCTGTTCTCGTCAACCAGCTGAATAAACTCCTTCAGATTAACTTGCTGTACCGCCGGATTCTCTACGAAAGGCAGATAATCGTTGGTGCCTTGCACGTAGTTCTGCGGCTTCATCGAAATAGGCAGCGGCTGCGACTTATAGGCGCGGCGACGCATCTGCTCGATGTACCAATCGGTGTTCAGGTAGCTGAGTACGGCCACGCGCACATCTGTACGAATGCCTTCGACTTCCTGGGCATACCAAAGCGGGAAGGTGTCATTGTCACCGTTTGTGAACAGGATGGCATTCGGTGCTAGTGAGTTAAGCAGATTCTTGGCCGAGTCTACGGAACTGTAGCGGTCCGAGCGGTCGTGGTCGTCCCAGCCTTGCGCAGCCATAATGCCAGGCGCCAAAAGGCCAAGCGCAAGCGCTACGCCAGCCCGCACCGTGTCGGCTTTGAGCACACTTCGTAATAGCTCTGCCAATCCAATCACGCCTAAGCCAATCCAGATGGCGAAGGCGTAGGTAGAGCCCGTAAATGTATAGTCACGCTCCCGGGGCTCAATGGGCGGCTGGTTCAGGTAAAGCACGATGGCCAAGCCCGTGAATAAGAATAAAAGCCCTACAATGAAGGCATTTCGTCCGTCGCGCTGGGCATGGAAGAATAAGCCCACTAAGCCCAGAATCAGCGGAATAGCCAGGAAGTTATTGTGGGCTTTGCTGCCACCGATACGAACGGGTAGTTCGCTCGCACTTGCACTGGAAGGCCATACTACCCCCGATTGCTGCACGTCACTTTCGCGGCCCACGAAGTTCCAGAGGAAATAGCGCCAGTACATATGGCCCATCTGGTAGCGGAACAGAAAGCTCAGGTTCTGGCCCATGGTAGGCTTCACTTCTGGCTGCACATCTACCCACTTCTGGTAGTAGCGAATATGATCAGGCTGCGGGCTATAGAGGCGCGGAAGGAGCATTTTGTCTTCGTCCCGATAGATGGTTTCGAGACGACGCTCCGCAATTACATATTTGTCGCCATCGCGCACATAGCGCGGCGCACCCTCAATCTGATCAACAGGCTGAGCGCTGAACTGCGGACCGTAGAGCAAAGGCCGGTCGCCATATTGCTCGCGCTTGAGGTAGCTCACGAAGGAAAGCACATCGTCGGGCTTATTCTCATCGATAGTCGGGTTAAAACCCGAGCGAATCGGCACAATCAGATACGACGAGTAGCCGATCAGAATAAACACGAACACCAGCATACCGGTGTTCACAAGTTGGCTGCCTTTGCGGTAGGAGTAGCGGAAGCCAAAATAAATAATGGCCAGCAGCAGCAATACAAAGATAATAACACCCCAGTTGAAGGGCAGACCTACGCTGTTCACAAAGAACACCTCGAAGGCTCCAGCAATAGTTGGCAGACCAGGAATAATTCCTGCTAGGATAGAGCCCACGATAATCATACTCACCACCAGCGTCAAAATGCCCCCCAGCAGGGTAGGATTGGCCGTGCGACGGTAATAATAAATAAAGCCCAATGCTGGCAGTGCCAATAGGTTGAGCAAGTGAACGCCGATAGACAAGCCAATGATATAGGCGATTAAGATTAGCCACTTATCGGAATCAGGCTCCTGAGCGCGGTTTTCCCACTTCAGCATAATCCAGACAACCACCGCCGTACACAGCGACGACATGGCGTATACCTCACCTTCCACAGCATTAAACCAGAATGAATCGGAGAAGGCAAAAGCCAACGCACCTACCACACCGGCTCCTAGAATCAGCAGGGTTTGGCCAAAAGTTGGCTCTAGGTTAGGCTCCAGGTTTGGTACGGCGCGGTGCAGCACCAACTTCTTAGCAAGCATGGTGATGGTCCAGAACAGGAAGAGCACGGTAAACGAGCTGCTCAGCGCCGATAGAGCATTCACCAGCACCGCCACTTTGGTTACGTCGCCGAAAGAGAACAGCGAGAAAATGCGTCCTAATAAAAGGAAGGTAGGAGCACCGGGCGGGTGAGGTACAAGCAGTTTGTAGGAGCAGGCAATAAATTCGCCGCAGTCCCAGTAACTGGCGGTGGGCTCCAGGGTAATCAGGTAAGTAAGTGTGGCAATGGCGAATACGAGCCAGCCAACCAGGTTATTCAGACTTTTATAAGGGTGCATACTAGCTTGGTCAGAGAAGGGCCAAAAGTAGATAATAAATCCGGCCGTACCGCAGATTTGCCCCCCAGTTCATTTCTGACTGCTTTTTTAGTGCACAAAAAAAGCAGCTGATTGGTTCGGCTGCTTTTTAGAATGCGGAATATGCTGTAAAAAACGGTCAGGCGACGACTTGCTTGACGAGCAAAACTAGCCTTTTTGATCTAGTTCTGTAGTACCAAACGCTTCGTGCTTACCACTTTATCGTTTACGAGTAGGCTATAGAAATACATGCCAGCTGGCAAATCAGAGAGATTCATTGCAATACCGGTGCTAGCCATATCAGGACGTAGGGGCAGGGTGCGCACCTCGCGGCCAATGATGTTGCTAAGACGGAATTTATAGTCTGGGCCAGGAGCCTGTGAAAGACTAACGACCACCATTCCACGGGTCGGGTTAGGGTACACGCTCAAAGTAGGCGCGTTAAGCCGAGCTTCTTGGATGGGAGTTGCCGCGGCAGTTACTGCCTTAGCCGAAGATTGCCCCCCAAGGCCCGAAAATGGGCTGCGAAACGCGAAAATGGTCGGCGCTGGCAAATTGCTAAACGGCGTGTTGCGGAAAGTATTAGTAGAAAATTCTGTGCGCAGAGGAGTAGTGAGGCGGCTTGAGCGGCTGCCTAAGCCCATTTGATATTGTTGGGGGCCACCACTTATCGGTGGCGGATATTGGGGCGGCTGCACCGTGGTGGCAACCGCCGACAGCTGCGCCATAAACAGCGTCAGCACTAATAATAAACGAGTAGAGATAATCATGGTGTGTTCAGTTAGAATGAGCTTGGCACCTGAAGAGTAATCAAGTAGTCAGCGCGTAGTAAAAAAAATGCTGAGCTTTATACAGTTAGTGAAAAAAACAAACGTCGTGCCTGCTTCCTCAGAATGCCATTTACTCAGCAGATAGATACTTCCTTAGATGCAAAGGTTGCAAGAAGGTTTATTGTTCCATTAAATTATTTGAATGTAATCAAAAACTTAGATGTTACTATGTATTCTATATTAACTCCCTGTTAGTCTAGACGAAACGCTCGTTTATATCGACTAGATATTTAAGGCGATTGAGGGCTAGGCAAATACTTTATCTGTTGTAAACCAAAGTGTCTCAGTTCGCTGTCTATTTCCACAAGCAGTTGTCCGGCCTCATCTACGCCCCTTATTCTGCCTGTTACTGCTCGCCCGTCTACTTCATAAAGATGGGGCTCTTGGTAGCGGTAAAGTACTTTCAGGTAGGCTCGATGCAAAGCTGCGACCTGCCCAGACCGTAGCTGCAAATAGCGTTTCTCCAGACACTCCAGCAGCCGACTAGCCAGCGCGGGCAGTGCATATTGCCTGCCCGTAAGGCAAGCCAAAGACGTGGCTGTAGGCACCGCAAATTCTCGCTGGTTTATATTTAAGCCCAAACCAACGATACTTGATTGAATTTTAGGGCCGCTTAAGGTGTTTTCGATTAAAATGCCCCCCAGCTTTTGTTCCCCGAAAAAAATATCGTTTGGCCACTTCACCCGAAGCGCGGGGTCGGGGCCGAGCATACCGCTAGCCCAGTCGTACACGGCTAAGGCTACGGCCTGGCTGAGCTGAAACTGATCGGGGGCAGCTAAGAACGTGGGGCGCCAGACGACCGACATCGTCAGATTTTCGCCGGGCTGGGCTTCCCAGCGGTTGCCACGTTGGCCGCGGCCGGCGGTCTGTTTGTCGGTAATGACCACGCAGCCGTCGGTGGCGCGGTTTTGGCCAACTAAGCGCTGTGCCTCCGTGTTTGTAGAGGCACATTCGGGCAACCAGATTAGCTGTTGGCCCGTGAAGAGGGTTTGGGGGGAAATAACCACCGCCTGATTTTCTTACTTTGTGATTTCAAACCTAACAATACCCTATGAAAAGTACCCTGGTTCGGCAAGATTCGGACAGTTTGGCAGATGTAGTCGTGCGCGGCATGCAGGAGAAAAAGGCAGTTGACATTGTAGTGCTAAACCTTAAGGAACTTAAGAACGCCGTTGCCGATTACTTCGTTATCTGCTCCGCTTCCTCCGACACCCAGCTCGACGCCATTGCCCGCTCAGTAGAAGAAGAAGTAGAGAAGATAACTGGTCAGAATCCTTGGCAAACTGAAGGACGCACCAACCGCGAGTGGGTGCTGCTGGACTACGTAGATGTCGTCGTACACGTTTTTCTGCGCGACCGTCGTCAGTTTTACGCACTCGAAGAGTTGTGGGGCGACGCGGATATAAAGTATTTAGAGGAGGAAAACGTCTCTGTTCCTAACACAGTGGGACCGAACAAATAGCGCAGGCGGCGTGTTCCGCCTTTGTCTTTCCCTGACATATCTCATTCATGCCTAATACAACACCCAAAAAGAAAAAGCCCATGCTACCGACGCCCACGCCGCGGCCAAGCATGCAGCTTTTGGTGCTGGGCGGGTTGGTATTGTTCATCTTCGCGATGTTCTATTTCAACCGCAGCAACTCTACCGTTGACATCAATCAGCAGAAATTTGAACAAATGCTGCTAGCCGGTGACGTGCGCGACGTAACACTCGTGAACGACCGGGCCGTAGAGGTGACGCTGAAGCCGGAAGCCGCCAAAAGCGCTAAGTACAACGATGAGCTGTCTCGCCGCGGACCGCTCACCCTCGAGCAAGGCCCACAGTTTGCCTTCCGGGTTGTGGATGGCAAAACATTTAAAGAAGACCTTGATAAGATTCAGGCTAATCTGCCGCGCGAGCAGCAAGTAGGCCTGAACATCGACCAGCGTCAGGATGGCTACGGCCTGCTTTCTAGTTGGGGCCTAATTATCCTGCTCATGGTAGGTTTCTGGTTCCTGATGCGCCGCATGAGCGGAGCGGGCGGACCTGGGGGGCAAATCTTCAACATCGGCAAGTCACGCGCTGCTCTCTTTGAGGGTGGCGACAAGGTAAAAATTACTTTTAAGGACGTAGCCGGTCTGGAAGAAGCCAAAGAGGAAGTAGAAGAAATTGTAGAGTTTCTCCGCAATCCTTCGAAGTTTACGGTTCTGGGGGGCAAAATTCCGAAAGGCGCACTGCTCGTAGGTCCTCCCGGTACGGGTAAAACCCTTATGGCGAAAGCTGTGGCCGGTGAAGCCGACGTGCCTTTCTTCTCGCTGTCTGGTTCCGACTTCGTAGAAATGTTTGTGGGTGTAGGTGCTGCTCGGGTACGTGACTTGTTTAAGCAAGCCAAAGCCAAAGCGCCCTGTATCATATTCATCGACGAGATTGACGCCATTGGCCGCAGCCGCAGCAGCGGCAAGATGCCCGGCGGCAACGACGAGCGCGAGAACACGCTGAACTCGCTGCTGGTAGAGATGGACGGCTTCGGCACTGATTCCGGCGTTATCATCCTCGCCGCTACCAACCGTCCTGATACGCTTGACTCTGCGTTGCTGCGTCCCGGTCGTTTCGACCGTCAGATCAGCATCGATAAGCCAGACATCAATGGTCGCACCCAGATTTTCCAGGTGCACTTGAAGCCGCTGACATTGGGTCCTGATGTAGATGCTCGTAAGCTGGCTGCTCAAACTCCTGGTTTTGCCGGTGCTGAGATAGCTAACGTCTGCAACGAGGCCGCGCTTATTGCCGCTCGCCGCGACAAGAAGATGGTAACAATGCAGGACTTCACCGACGCCGTTGACCGCGTGATTGGTGGTTTGGAGAAGAAGAACAAGATCATTTCGCCTAACGAAAAGCGGATTGTTGCCTACCACGAAGCTGGCCACGCCATTGCCGGTTGGTTCCTGGAGCACGCTGATCCTTTGGTGAAAGTGAGTATTGTGCCCCGTGGGGTGGCCGCGTTGGGTTATGCCCAATATCTGCCTCGTGAGCAATTCCTATACAACACGGAGCAGCTCACCGATGAGATGTGCATGGCCCTTGGAGGTCGTGCGGCTGAAGACTTGGTTTTCGGTAAAATCTCGACGGGTGCCCTCAGCGACTTGGAGCGCATCACCAAGATGGCGTATAGCATCGTAACTATGTATGGCATGAATGAGAAGCTGGGTAACATTTCCTTCTATGATTCGAAGGGGCAGAATGAATATGGTTTCAGCAAGCCATATTCGGAAGCTACTTCCCAGATGATCGACGAGGAAGTACGCACCATCATCTCTGATGCCTACGAGCGCACGAAAGCGCTGCTCACCGACCGTCGTCATGAGCTGGAAATTGTAGCTAAAGAGTTGCTGGAAAAGGAAGTACTGCTGCAAGACGACTTAGAGCGTCTGGTAGGTAAGCGTCCTTATGATACCCAGACCAGCTACCAGGCTCACATGGCTGGCACCGACCGCAGCGAAACCCTGAGCGAGCGTAAAAATGAGCACCCCATTCCGCTCAGCGACGACCTGCCCGAAAGCAATCTGCCAGGCTTGGATTATGGCCCGGATGGTAGCAACGAAGGCCGCCAGGATACACCTGTAGGAACGACCTTATAAGAAAAAACAGCCATAAAAAAGCCCCCCAGATACACATCTGGGGGGCTTTTTTATGGCTGTTCCTGAAATGCGTTACTCCAATCCTTTGACATTCGTGTACCGTTGGCCATTCCTGATTCCAGCACGCACAATACTGCGCTCAAAGTCCTTAGAGTTATTCAGCGTTTTATAAAAATCATCTAGATACTTGGTAGCGAAGAGCTTCTCTTCCTGGTCTAGATAAGGACACGTCAAATAGACATTATAGATAGCTGGTCGTCGGCTGTTAAATAGCTTAATAACCTCTGCATACATCTCAGGCGGGAAGTCGTAGCCCCGAAAAAGGCGCTGCCGCACCGATGTGATACCGAGTTGCTCAGGGGGCACAGCGTATGGCGCCATCACTATACCGCTGTAGTCAAAATCGTAAGCCACTGGAACGGGCTTGGCTTGCTGATTTATGCTTAGTATGCGGATGTTGTGCCGATAAGGAACCGACCAATCCGTATTGCCTATCATGTATTGAAAGAGCGCAAGCGTGGCCATGTCTTTCTGATTCATGTGTTCCATGCCAATAAAAAACTGCTTTGGAACTAGGGTCGCATCGTTGCGCGCTGCCATGGCCTTTGCCTCTTCCAGGAAAAATGCATAATGAACGTCGGCTCTGCCTTTACGTTCGTTGTCCTTGTAGGTGATGCGGCAAAGTCTTACCCGAAAGCTCTTGTCGGTCAGGAGATTGTAGACTTTATATACCAAGTATTCCCGCAGCGTGTAGGTGTCGCTCAAGCAATGGGTGATGAGTTTCAGCTCTTTCACTTTACCGAAAGGCGAGCCCAATATGTCCGGTGGAAAGCTTACCAGCAATGGTGGGAAGCCGCATACAGTCGGGTCTTTGCGCCGGTTTCCACGCACTTTTACCTGCACTGCCACGGTTTTTAGCGCGGCAGCGGTATCCCGATACATAAGGACGGCTGGATGGAAGCCAGGAGTAGCCCCCCGATCCTTCAAAATATTCTGTAGCGGTAGCGCCAGCGTAAGCTCTACTACTTCGTCTCGGGCAAAGAAGGGATTTTCGCTGGTGGTGGCAGATACCTTTTCCTGATTACCAGCCGGTGTAATTTGTGGCTGGTAAAGCAGCAGGCATAGGCTTGCTATAACCGATGAAATCCAGACTATCACAGCGAAATGCCATCTTATAGCTTAGGAGTTGAATGGTCTGCCTAATAGAGTCGCAACTAGCTATACAGTAACGATTTTTTGTATCAGAATACTCTGAATATAGCTGATTACCAGCGCTTAAACAAGCCCTGAATTACTTTTCCCTGGCTTTGCTCCAGCGGAAATTCTAGCAGATGGGCCACCGTAGACGGTACATCTGTCAGCGTGTACGTTTCGGTTAGCGTGCGGCCTCTTTTAAAGTCCGGCCCAAGAGCCAGCAGACTAATATGTCGGCACCCTTCGCAGTCATCCCCATGATCCACGAACCCTCCATCGATGCCATCGAGATGGCGGCCGTGGTCATTGGTGATGAGTAGGGTCGTCGAATTTCTATAGGCCTTGTTCTTTTGCAGAAAATCGTACAGCTCGCCTACGTATTTATCATCGCGTGCTATGCCCCGCAGGTAATTCTCCCAGTTAGCGGCGTGCGCGAAGCCATCGGGCTCCATAAAGTTGATAAGCACTAAGTTGGGCTTGTGCTGGGTTAGGATTCGTTTAGCAGCTACCAATGTCAGCGAATCGGCGCGGTAGCCGCTGCCGGGGCCACTTATGCCGCAGTCCATTGAGGGCTGAAACTGATCTTTCCATTCTGGATTTTGGGTATTCGCCAGGATGTGCAGCTTGTCTTTGCTGGTAATCAGCCAAGCCGCCGTGGCAGGCTTGCCGGTAGCTTTGCGCCAAATCTGAAAAATAGATGGCTGCTGCGGTAGCTCCGCCTCAAAGTTGTCGATGGGCTGATTGATGCCCGTTGTAAGGGCGACGTGGCCGGAATTAGTGTAGGTGAAGGCGTTGTTGTAAAAGTTGGAAAAGAATACGCCGCGGGGCTTCATCCGACTGGCCATCTGAGGAATAATGCCGGGATTAGTGCCCCAGGTTTCGGAATACCGGGGACCATCAATAACTACGATGATGACGTTTTTGGTGCGCAGGCCTTTCTTTGCGGGTGGGGGGGCAAATGAAAAGAGGATAAGCACCCACAAGAAAAGAGCATATCGCCGCCAGTTGATGCTAGCTACAAAAAGGCCTAGTCGGGCACGATTGATAAATAAAGCCATGGCGTTTAGCTTGATAAAGAGCGTTTTGGCTTTCGATAATCGGAGGCAAGAAATTGAGGGCAAATGCTATATAACTGGTAATCAATATATAAAATAATCGCCACTTGTCCAACAGAGAATGGGGCGTTGCTTGGTTTGACTCTGCTACCTTTGCCTATCATGTCTGATACCTCCCGCGACCGTATGCTGCGCCGCATCCGTGAGGCGCTGCTGCAACCGGCGCCCCAGCCGGCTGCCCCCGATTTTTCTGCTCCGCTGCATCCTCCACTAACCGATGATCTGGCCATCCACTTTGCCCAAAGCTTCGCTAGGGTTGGGGGGGCTTTTTATTACTGCGAGTCGGAAGAGCATTTCTTCGACCAACTCTTCATCTACAAAAAAGACAAGCAACTGGATAACCTCTTTGTCTGGGAGCCGGAGCTAAAGAAGATGCTGCACGAAGGCGGTGTGGCTTTTAGCGGCGACGAAGCCAACTTTATTAAAAAAGCGGACGCTGGTCTTACCACCTGCGAAGCGCTGGTTGCCCGCACGGGCAGCATTTTGGTAAGCGCTGCTTCGGCCGCCGGCCGCCGCCTGAGCATTTACCCCGATCAGCATTTAGTACTAGCCCGAACCTCTCAAATTGTGCCTGACATCGGCGATGCGCTAGGAGTAGTAACCAACCGCTACGGTGACCGGCTGCCTTCCATGATTTCGCTGACTACGGGCCCCAGCCGCACGGCTGATATCGAAAAAACGTTGGTGCTCGGAGCCCATGGTCCGCGTAGCCTCGTGTTGTTTTTGTTGGATGACGCGCCCCTTGCAACTACCTGATCTAGCGCTGCCACCCGGCCGCAAGGTGTATTTCGCCTCCGACTTTCATCTCGGCGCCCCCGACGCTGCTAGTTCCGCCGCGCGGGAGCGCCGCATTGTGCGCTGGCTCGACACCGTGGCTCAAGATGCGGGCGCTATCTATCTGCTGGGGGATATTTTTGACTTCTGGTTTGAATATCGCCATGCCGTGCCGCGTGGCTTTATTCGCTTGCAAGGCAAACTAGCCGAACTCACCGATGCGGGTCTGCCTGTTACTTTCTTCACTGGCAACCACGATATGTGGATGTTCGATTACTTTACCAAAGAGTTGAACATACCCATTCTGCGCCACCCCGTAAGCCAGCGCATCGGCAACCAACTATTTCATATTGGGCACGGCGACGGGCTAGGACCGAAAGACTACACCTATAAAGCACTCAAGCGCGTATTTGCCAGCCCCGTATCGCAGTGGCTGTTCGCGCGTCTGCATCCAAATTTTGGAATTGGATTAGCCAACAAATGGAGCCGCCGTAGCCGAATACAGAACGCGGCCGCTGATGAAAAGTATTTTGGCGAAGACGAGTGGCTGCTCGTTTATTGCCGCGAGCTAGAGCAGCGCTACCACCACGACTACTACGTTTTTGGCCACCGCCACTTGCCGCTCGATGTACCGGTAGCGCCCGGCAGCCGCTACCTTAACCTAGGCGAGTGGGTCAATTATTGCTCATATGCCGTGTATGACGGACACGATCTGGCTTTGCAACATTTTGAGCAGTAGACGCTTACTGGGGGGCAAATTTGCGTCTTTGCTCGTGCTGCTAATATTGTCAGCCGGATCCCTGCAAGCCCAGACCACCTCGCCTCGGGCGGGCTCCGTCGTGCCGCCTTCCCGCACTGCGCCCGACTCTGTGAACAAAGGGAAAATTGCCCCCCAGAGCACAGTAGCTTTAGGTGCTAATGGCTGGACGCTGGTGCGTACCATTAGTTTGCGCCAGCCCGGCGCGGCTTCTCTTGATCGGCGCGGCAACCTGTACGTAGCCGACGACCAAGACAACATCCACCAGTACGGACCCGACGGCCAGCCGCTGAACGTGTACTCGCCGCCCTTGCCGGGTCACACCGCCCAACTCGAAGCTTGGAACGTGTCCAAGATTATGGCTTTCTATGACGACCGACAGGAAATCCGCCTGTTAGATCGGTTTTTGGCTCCCATTACCCAAATTCGCCTCGGCGACTATTTCGATGGCCTCGTACGAGTAGCTACCCTAGCACCCGACGACAAGCTGTGGCTGCTCGACGAAAGCGACCTAACCCTGCGCCAGTTCGACCCCACGGTTCAGCGTTTTGGGCAAAGCACACCCCTGGATCTGATCATTGGCCGGAGCAAGCCCGATTTTCGCTTCCTGCGACAGTATCAGAACAACCTGTACCTTGTGGACCGCACCAGCGGCATCTTTGTATTCGATAACCTGGGGAATTACCGCAAAAAACTTCCTTTCACTGGCCTGAGCACCGCAGGCTTTCGTGGGGATGAGTTGTATTATCTAACCGATGGCTTACTGCACTTTTTTCAGCTGTATACATTGGCCGAACGCACTCAGCCACTACCAAAAGTAGAAGGCAGCACGAACCAAATATTGATGGGAGAGCAATTTGCTTATTTGCTGACGCCCACGGCTGTGTTGGTTTACAAGCTTTAATCGGCTTTCAAAATGGTTGTAGAGACGCGTATTCGCGTCTCCTCGGTGACGACACTGGACCAACTAAACAATGATTAAGACGCGAATACGCGTCTCTACAGCCTGTGGTGCTATATAGCGACGCAGCCAACTTACTCAGCCTTTCTGCCTTGTGCTGAAAGGTTTTTTGTGTTGCTTATCAACGTTCTACAATTCCTATTGGATACAACCTCAGCCGGAATCTGACCGTTAAGCTTACTACTACTTAGGCGCTTCGTGGCGCTTGCTGACCTCCTTATTTTTCCAACCTAACCCTATCACTATGAAAGCACTCGTGTTTCACGGGATGAAAGACGTTCGCGTTGACAACGTGGATGATCCCCAGATTGAAGACGCTCGTGACGCCATTATTCGCGTGACCAGCACCGCCATTTGCGGCTCCGATCTTCACATTTATAACGGCGGCATTCCGCAGCCCCGGCCTATGGTACTAGGTCATGAGTTTATGGGTATTGTGGAGGAAGTAGGCAAAGGTGTTGGTAACCTGAAGCGCGGCGACCGGGTAGTGGTGCCTTTTCCGATTGCTTGCGGTACTTGCTTCTTCTGTAATCACGAGTTGCCCGGGCACTGCGAAAATTCAAATCCCGATCATTATGGCCCCGAAGGTGGCGTAATGACTCAAAAAGGCGGCGCTCTATTCGGTTACACCGACATATACGGCGGCTACAATGGCGGACAGGCTGAGTACGTGCGCGTACCCTACGCCGACTACAGCCCCCGCGTAATTCCGGATAGCCTCACCGATGAGCAGGCCTTATTCCTAACTGATATCTTCCCCACAGGCTACTCCGCCATTGATTGGGGCGAAGTAAAAGGTGGCGAGTTCGTCGTAATCTTCGGGGCCGGCCCGGTAGGAATTATGGCTGCCAAATCAGCCTGGCTGCGCGGCGCGGCACGAGTCCTCATCGTCGACCCACTGGAATATCGTCTGGATAAAGCCCAGCAAACTGCCCACTGTGAAGCCCTCGTGTGGCACGACCACAAGCAAGTAGTGGAAGTAATTCGCGAACTGACGCAAGGCCGTGGAGCCGATGTTTGCGTGGAAGCCGTTGGTTTCGAGCCGGTGCGTAACTTAGCAGATCGGGCTAAGGCGGTTATTAATTTCGAAAAAGGCTCCATGAAAGTGCTGGAAGCCTGCATGAGCGCTGTGCGTCGGGGCGGTATAGTATCGGTAGTAGGCGTGTATGGCTCGCCCTACGACAATTTCCCCTTGCATCAGTTCTTCGACAAAGGCATCACCCTACGTGGTGGCCAGGCACCGGCCCAAAAGCACATTGATAAGCTGCTCAAATACGTAGTCGACGGCAAAGTGCAACTCGATGATATCATCACGCATACACTGCCTCTAAGTCAGGCGGCGCATGGCTATGACATCTTCCGCAATAAGAAAGATAACTGCGTAAAAGTGGTGCTTAAGCCATAATTGAGTATGTTTTTCCCTTCATAAAAGAAGCGCCCAGCACTAGTGCTAGGCGCTTCTTTTATGAAATTATGAGGCCATAAAAGTTCGCTTTACCACGAAAGTAGAACCCTACAGTACAGGCAGGATTCTGCTTATATTTGGTCAAGAACATTAATCTAAATCGGGCCGCGCCCGCTGCTACTCTATACGTTCGTGCATGGGGAATAACTACGAATCTAGCACGCACAGACTGGTGAGTAAAAGTGGGTTATGGCTGTTGTGGCTGCTGTGGCTGCCGGGTATAAGCCGGGCGCAGGACCGCTCATGGGCTCAGGTGGCACCGCAGCAAAAGTTAGCCCCACCGCTTCGAACTGCCGCTCCGAAGTCAGATACAACCTCATACCGTGTCAGTGTGCAATCTGCCACTGAATTTAACGCTTGGATGCGCCAAGAGATGCCTTCAGTACGGGTCAGTAGATACGCCGCGCCCGGCGGTGCTTATACGTTGACTGGTGTAAATGCCCGCCACCTAGCCAAGTTATTGCTTTGTCCTTGGGTTACTTTCGTGGATGTACGGAGTCGCCTAGCTCATGAAGAACGCCCGCTGAACAACTCTGATCTAATCACCAATACTATTGCCCCGCTACATGCTCGCTTTCCTGGCTTGGCGGGTCAGGGAATGACGGTATCGGTAAAAGAAAGGCCATTTGATCCGGCTGATATCGATTTTCGGGGCCGGGTTGTAGCTGCCGAAGCACCTGCGCAGGCAGTTTCGGCACACGCTACGGCTATGGCCACGCTTATTGCTGGCGGAGGCAACTCGGCCCCGTCGGGGAAAGGTGCCGCCTGGCAGGCCCGCCTAAGTAGCGCTGACTTTAGAGAGTTGATGCCTGACGACGGAGCCCGTTTGACCCAATCAGGAGTGTCGGTGCAAAACCATTCTTACGGCGTCACTATTGAGAACTACTACGGCCTGGAAACCCGTGCTTACGATGCGCATGCCACCCAGTATCCGCAACTGGTGCACGTGTTTTCCTCTGGCAACGATGGCGACAAGACCAGTCCCAGCGGACCCTACGCCGGCCTGGCGGGTGTCGCTAATCTGACTGGCCAGTTCAAGATGTCAAAAAATACCTTGAGCGTGGGTGCTACCGATAGCCGCGGAAACGTTGTGCCGCTTAGCTCGCGTGGCCCGGCGTATGATGGGCGCGTGAAGCCGGAACTAGTAGCCTATGGCGCCGACGGCTCCTCCGATGCCGCCGCGTTGGTTTCGGGGGTGAGCTTGCTGGTGCAGCAAGCCTATAAAGAGCAGCTGGGGGGCATTTTGCCCCCCGCCGCCCTTGTAAAGGCGGTGCTGCTCAATAGCGCTAACGACACCGGCCGTCCGGCCATAGATTTTGAAAGCGGCTATGGCCAGGCCGATGCGATGGGAGCTGTGCAGACGATCCGCGAACGACGGTTCTTTACAAGCTCAGCCACGCAGAATTCCGCGCAGGTGTTTACTATCACGGTGCCGGCCGGCAGCCCGGAGTTGAAGATCACGCTGGCCTGGCACGATGTCGCTGCTGCCCCCGACGTATCTCAGGCGCTTGTCAATGACCTTGATTTAGAACTGTTTCGCCCTGCCACCAAGCAACGTTGGAAGCCCTGGGTGTTGAGCAATTACCCTCACCTGGATTCACTGGCTCTGCCCGCCCGTCGCCGTCCCGATCATCTCAACAACGTAGAGCAAATAACGATAGCCGCGCCAGCTGCGGGTGTTTATGAATTGCACGTGCGAGGATTTTCGGTGCCCCAGGGGCCGCAGACGTTTAGTGTTGCCTATGAGTTTGGGGAAACTGTTTTTGCTTGGCTCAATCCGCTCGTAGGTTCAACATTTGCCCCAAGCGCCGCCCAGGAGTTGCGTTGGCATTGGGCGGGCGCTGTCACCACAGCCCGCCTCGAATATCAGCCGGTAGGCAGTACCGCTTGGCAGGTGATTAATCCAGCCCTGGAACTGAAAACCGGATTTACCACCTGGACAACCCCCAACACTGCTACCACCGCTCAGTTGCGAATGGTAACACCAACTGATCTTTACCTCTCCGAGATATTCACGATTCATGCGCCGCTGAGCTTGCGGGTCGGTTATGCGTGTCCGGAAGAAGCGCTACTGCACTGGCCAGCTGTGGCTGGTGCGACCGAATACCAGCTATATGGCCTAAGTACTACTGGCTTGCAACCCCTGCAGCGCACCCCAGATACGGTAGCTGTTCTTTCCGTAACCGAGCTGCCATTCCGTTATTTCGCTGTAGCACCTGTGCTGGGGGGCAAAATGGGGGAGCGGAGCCCCAGTATCGAGTACAGCCAGCAGGGAACGGGCTGCTACGTGCGCTCTTTCATTCCGCGCCAAGCGGTTACAGATACGGTTTTGCTCGACCTTGAGATCGGCACCGCCTACGGTTTGGCGAGCATCGATCTGGAGCGCCAAACCCTCGATGGCAGCTACGAAACCATACAGACCATCGGGCCTGTAAAGGATCTGCAATTTGCCTTCCCCGACCCAGCGCCCAACTCTGGGCTCAACAACTACCGGGTGCGGTTGAGTACGACTGGGGGGCAAATTTTCTATAGCGAAATTGAAGCCGTGCAGTACGCGCGCACCGGGGAGTTGCTGGCGTATCCCAATCCGGTGCAGGCAGGCGAGCCCCTCCAACTCATCACGGGGACTACTGGCTCTGTTCATATTCAACTTTATGACCTGCTCGGACGCTTAGTACGTGAAGCCACTGCTACCGGAACCATTAACTCACTTGATACCAGCGGGGTGCAAAGCGGCACCTACCTCGTCCGAGTGACACCCGAAAGCGGCCCTCGAATTACGCAGCGCATTGTTGTGCTCTAAAACCATCACAACCCGCAACGACCTTAAAGGCAAGAAGCCCCAACTCCAGTTGAGTCGGGGCTTCTTGTTTGCATCCGTTCAAGATACGTTTAACTATTGATGCGTACAGGCATCGGTACTAAGCCAGTGGGTGGGACCGGCTAGTATAGGTAGCGAAGTGCTGTACGGTCATTGGCGTTGAAGTAGCGGTTAGAACCAGTTCCGATGCAAGCCAGCATCCACGAGTTTGGGTCGGCGCCGCTTGGAGTGCCGGGGATAAGAATAGCGCCTACCGTGCTAGCGCCTTCGTTGGTGTACTGACCACCGCAGCTATAGCTCCGGTCCATGTAGTCGGTGTGGCGGAAACCGATGCAGTGACCAACTTCGTGGGCCAAAATAGTAGCCAGGTAGTTCGTGTTGGGGCTAGAGCCGATAGCGCCAACGTTTACTTGTACGCGGTTATAAGCGTTGCCTCCCGATGGGAAGCCAGCCGAAGCTAAGTACTCAGATCCGCTAGGCGCGGCCGTCATCAGAATGCCATAGTTAGAAGACACGCGCTGGAAGCGAATCAGCAGGCCCTCTGCATTGTAACGACGAATAGCCTCGTCGACGGCTGCTACATAGGTGGAAGGCAAACTGGTAGAAACTGCAATGCCAATCGTGCGGCCCGAGCCAACGCTTACTAGGTTGTTGGTGCGATACTGCTCTTCCTCGCCCACACGCAGCATTTTGTAATCGGGCTTGCTGTTCAAATCAGCATCGGAGAGGATAATGTCGCCCTCTACTAAGTAGCCATCTTCTACGCGCTTGGCATTCTGGGTACTGAGCCCCAAGTCTTGGATTTTGGATTTGACTTCTGCTGAAATTTCGTCTTTAGCAACTACTTGGTTACCGTCTTCTTTTTGACAGGAAGAAAGGGCTAATACCGAGCAGGCAAACAGGGTAAGCGAAGAGAGGTAATTTTGGATTTTCATACAGAACTGATGTGATTTTGGGTGAAAATGGGTGGGAAGATGAACGGATGCGGTATGCGGGAAATATTCTAAAAATTCAAAAAAGACAGGTTGTGATTTTGCGCAGAAACTCCCGGTTGCTTTCCGAAATCGGAAAAACACGCTTTAAAGCCAGAAAATAGATAGCCAGGTAGCCTAATGAAGACTACAGCCAGGAAAGTAGTATGACAAAACAGTACCTAAGCAACTGCTATCAGCGTCATACAAGTAGGAAAAGCGGGAATGGGAGGCACTAGGGGGCGAAGTTGACCTTCGCGCCAAAGGGCAAGGTTCACTTGCAGCCTAAGCGGCAGGCAAGTTGAACATACAATGCGCGGGCGGCTCGGCCGAACTGAGGCAAAGCGTTGAGCAGAAACGGTAAGTAAAAGAGGGCCCATAGTACACCGTGTATCGGACGAGGAGTTTCGTGCGATGGTACTGTTGCCAGAAAGGTGTGGGGTAGAGGAGCGGGGGAGAATCAGAATAATCTAATTCTGGGTGTTTGTACGAATATATATAAATAAGGTGATGATTTTAATAAAGAAAAGTTGAAAATAATCACTGTAATATCATATGTGCTTGATAGTCTGTGAGATTATTTCATAAAAAAGTGTTAAAGTTTAAGAGGCCTTACTCTTCAATCAGGATTTAGCGGGGCAGAGAGTAAACACTAGCTTACAAGAGGCATGAGCTGAACAGTAGTTTGCTGGCTTTTGCCTTTCTTAGCTTATCATGTAGTGGCTTTGATAGATCTATCATTTCTTCTCGTTGATAAGAATAAAATGGTTCTCTGATTGTTAGGGCCCTTGGCATCAGACAGATAAGTGGCTTCTGGATTGAGCCTTACGACAGGTCCGGAAGCACGCCTTCTAAATGACTATCTTTGTTCATAATGGTTTTCGTGCGGATTTTATTGCCGCCTCACTATATATACTTCAAGCCGTGGCTTGCACTTCATGTTCCTCCGGTGGGGGCTGTTCTACAACTGCTAAGGGCTGCGGCTCTAAGGGCAGCTGTAGTTCTGGCTGTACCCGCCTCAACGTATTCGACTGGCTTCAGGACGTAGCCCTGCCCAGCGATTTTAAAGAGTTCGACATTGTGGAAATCCGCTTTAAAGGCGGCCGCAAAGAATTTTACCGCAATAAAACCCGCTTGCCTTTGGTAACCGGCGATGCCGTGGTAGTAGAAGCTGCTGGCAACGGCTGGCATCTGGGCCACGTGTCGCTGAAAGGCGAGCTTGTGCGCCTGCAAATGCGCAAGAAAAAGGCTGAGGTAGAAGCGAAAGACATGCGCAACATTCTGCGGGTGGCTACTGAGCAGGACGAGGAGCGCTGGCAAGCCGTGCGCGACCTCGAAACGGGTACCATGTTCCGGGCGCGATCGGTAGTGGAAGAGCTGCGCCTCAAAATGAAGCTTTCGGACGTGGAGTACCAGGCCGACCGTACCCGCGCAACCTTCTTTTACTCAGCCGAAGACCGCGTCGATTTCCGCGACCTGATTCGCCGCCTAGCCGACGAGTTTCGGGTGCGGGTGGATATGCGTCAGATTTCGCTGCGCCATGAGGCTGGCCGGCTAGGGGGCATTGGCTCCTGCGGCCGCGAACTATGCTGCTCTACCTGGCTCACCGACTTTAAAAGTGTGAGTACCACGGCGGCCCGCTATCAGAACCTGAGCTTGAACCCCGCCAAGCTTTCGGGCCAGTGCGGACGCCTCAAGTGCTGCCTGAACTATGAGCTCGATACCTACCTCGACGCTCTCAAGGATATTCCGCAAGTGCAGCGCCCCTTGCTGACGGAAAAAGGAGAGGCCTTCTTGCAGAAGACCGACATATTCAAAAAAAGAATGTGGTTTGCTCTGCGCGGCGATAATAACTGGGTGATGCTGGATACAGAGCGTGTGCGCGAAATTCAGGACATGAATAAGCGTGGCGAAAAGCCCGATAATCTGCTGGCACCCGTTCGGGAAGAGGAGCGTGCTCCCGAGGTTTCGGCCCATGTGGAAGGTAATCTCGACCGCCTCGACGACAAGATAAAAGGTGGCAAGCGCCCCAAGCGCCGGAAAAAGAAGGAAGGTACGGAAGCTAGCGCCCCTGTCGCGGCACCCGCCCGCACGGCCGTTTCAAAGTCGGCACCGGATTCTTCCAATGGCATTGAGGTGCCCGCGGCTATGCCCTCCGACGAGGCTCGTCGGCCACGGGGAGCGGCGGCCCGACCCCTTAATCGGCGCAATAACCGCTCTCGTTCCGAAGGTGGCCGCTCAGGCGAACCACGCGCCGACAACAAGCGCCCCGAGGCTACTCCCCGGCCCGAAGGCAGTGTTGCTGCGCCGCGCCCCCCGCGTGGCGAAAATCGCCCCCCACGCGAAGGAAACGGTCGTCCTGCCGGTGATGCTAACGCTGCTCGTGACGCCAATGCACCGCGGGAGGCTGGTGCCAACCGTAGCGGCCGCGAAAATCGTCCCCCACGGCGCGGCCCGCGTCCGCCACGCCCAGGCGGTGGCGAAGGCAATACTGGTACATCTGCTACGCCCTCAGCTTCTTAAGTATGCGTTTGTTACTCCGACTGTGGCCGGTGCTTTCCTTATTACTGCTGGCTGCCTGCGACCAGAATCAAGTATTCGAGAAGAATGCCGACTTCGATAACTATACATGGACTGTACAGGAAAAGCCTGCGTTTGAGTTTGAAATTCAGGATACTACCCAGCGTTATAACATTTGTTTTAATGTCCGCAACGCTTCCATATACGGCTATTATAATCTGTATGTGAAGCACCAGCTATTTGGGCCCGATGGCAAACCGATATCGGCGCTGCTGCACCAGATGATTCTTATGGACCCCCAAACGGGCGAGCCTCGCGGCAAGGGAACCGGTGATATTTATGATCATCAGTTTGTGGCGCTGCGCAACCAGCAGTTTCGGCAACCCGGCACGTATAAAATCGTGCTTGAGCAGTACATGCGCCAAGACCAGCTGCCCGGCATTATGGCTGTAGGAGTGCGTGTAGCCAAGGCTGAAAATAAGTAGGCCTACAATTGCCAATGAAAAAAGCCCCCCAGAATATTCTGGGGGGCTTTTTTCATTGGCAATTCAGAAAGCTATGATACAATAGCTATGACTGGCAAGGACTTAACTAGTAGGAGCAGGCCACAAAAAAATCCCGTCCCAGCAAGAGCTAAGACGGGATTCAGAGTGCAGCGTTAGCTGTCCGAAAGGACTATTGTACGATGCGCACGTTTACGGCATTCAGGCCTTTTTTGCCTTGCTGAACCTCAAACTCTACGCGGTCAGTATCGCGGACGGGCTGCATAAGGCCGGTAGCGTGAACGAAGATATCTTCGCCGCCGCCGTCGGGGGTGATGAAGCCAAATCCTTTGGTTTCATTGAAAAATTTTACGATACCGGTGCTCATAATAAAAAAATGTGGTGAAGAATGGGGTAAAGATAGCGTTAATTCCGGTTTGTAGAAGTTAACCTCCCTCATATCATCATTAGGGAGCCTAAAAAGCGTATCAAAACAGGAGCTAACCTATTTGCAGGGCGTTTTTAAACGACGAAAAGCAAGAAAAAATAATTACTTCGGCCTCAATAAGAAAGAACTCTGTGGTTGAAGCCAACTGAGGTGACGCTAGATGCGCTCAACCTTCACCGCGTTCAATCCTTTCTTGCCTTCAATTATATCAAACGATACCCGATCATTTTCGCGAATTTCATGAATCAGGCCCGTCTGGTGAACGAATATTTCCTGATTGTCCTCATCCTGAACGATAAAGCCGAAGCCTTTAGACTCATTAAAGAATTTTACTTTGCCCGTTTTCATTGACTGATACTAACTAAGGTTGTAGGTTAAATAACGAGCAAAATTAAGGCTATTTTCTTATCCCTGTTACTAGTTGAGCTGATAAATAGCCAGGAAAGAGGAGCTTCAAAAGCCTGTTTGGGGGGTATAGGGCTACTAATAAGAACGAAAAACAACTGCTTTTATCACGCTATATGATAGCGACAGCGGGTTTTACCGCCTATTCACCCAAATCAACTCTGTGCTAGCGGGCGCGTATAGTTATTTAGTAGCATCGCCATTGTTTTTTCATCTTAAATAGTCTGCCCCATGAAAAACGAACCTAGAAATCAGAACGAGAATATGACTCCTGAAGGCCTTTATACTGATTCGCACGCAGCCGCATCGAGCGAATCGTTGGCTGCCTCGGAAATGAGTGTAGGGAAAGGCGCCGTAACGGGCGAAGAAGGTAAGGAAGAAAACAAAGAGGCCAACCCTTTAGTAATGGGGCAAAATCCTGATAGAGAATGGCTTTCGGGAAACCGGTCCAACTAAACTGCCAAGAAAGTGGGGCGCTGACCTCAGCAGCTCAACTCCTCTTGCTACCTGATAATTATGCAAAACGAACAGCCCGAACAAAACGCTAAGCTTGATCCTGAAGCAGGCAATCCGCTGGCGAATAGCCGCACGCAGCCCGAAACGCCGGGCATGACGGGCCACTCGTCGGCTGGGGCTCCGCTCCCCAAAACGGCCCCGGCTGCGGCAGCTAACCCGGAAGATATAAATGAGCAGCCTGCCATAGCATTACCCAACCCATACATTGACCTCGCAAACGACCCGACCATTGAGGTACCATATGGCGGTAACTTTGGCAATAGCACCCAGCCCATTTTTCACGATGAAGATAGGCTTGAGAATCAGTTGAGCGGTCCGGGCCGTGGCGAATTTGGCCCCCAGGATGCTGGCTCAACACAAGGTGGCTACGGCGACCAGTACCGCGCCGACGAAGTGTACGGAGGAAAACTAGGTGTTCAGCAAGCCACCAGAGGAGGTTACGAAGGTGGAAAGCCAGAAAATAATACGGCCCCAACTGCCGCACAGTACTCAAGCGCGCCCCAGCCGGATCGTCCGGAGGGCAGCACTTTTGGCACTGAACCTGGCACACCCCTGAGTGGCACGACGGTGGATAGTTATTACGAGAACGATAATGACTCGCCTAGAAGTGGAACTGGATATAGTGAGGATTATGGACGTACATCGATAGGTGGCGGAACCTCAACAGCTGGCGCCAATTTGCCCCCCAACCAACGCAACCAGACCGAAAACTACCGGCCGTCGCAAGAAGGCCACGACAGCGATGGATTAGCTTACCAGCCAGTGACTACCGCGCCGCGCACTACCGAACTGGGTGGCCGCGATGAGCCCGGCCCGACAGGTGAGCCTGAATCGCCTACGACCAGCGCTGGATCTGCTTCCCGCACGGGGTACGTAGAGTCGGATGGGGAGCGCAGTGAGAGCGGAGATGCGGCGGAAGGGATTGGGTCGCGTGGGGGATCTTATAATGACGTCAACGCTAACAAGAACACCGGCGGCGCATCGGCAGAAGAAACTATTCGTGCCGAGGATAATGAAGCTCCGGTGCCGCCGCGCGCCAATGAAACGAGCGACTACGGAACTACGCCCCGTCGCAATGCCGGCCGCGACAACGACATAGACCGACAGTAAAGCCGTTTGGCATTGCTTAATAGTTTTATCAACAAAAAGCCCCCCAGACTATTTTGGGGGGCTTTTTTGCGGCTGTTTAAGGGTTAACAGTAAATGGCGTTTAAGACGCCGGATGAAAACAGTGTTGGTTGTCGTGGGCAAACTGCTCTATCGTGTGGGGCGCGTGGCCCGTGAGCTCTTGCACGGTGGAAGTGGTATCGGCGGCATAGCCGGCTCTGCTGATGGCGTGCAACTCCAGCAAAGCATCCGTCAGCCAAGCAGGCAGTTGCTGAGCCATTGCCTGGCGGGCGGCGGATTCGGGCACATCTACATATTCAACTGCCCGGCCACACGCCTTACTGATGGCCCGGGCCACTTCCTGCCCGCTAACAGCCGCCGGCCCGGTCAGGGTATAGGCTCGGCCGTGGTGTTGGTTTATGTCAGCCGTCAGGATGGTGGCAGCCACAGCGGCAATATCACGCACATCGATATAAGCAACTTTTGCCTCTCCCAAAGGCAAATAGAATTTGCCCTCATGCCGGATGGAGTAGCCGTATTGCTCCGCGAAGTTCTGCATAAAGCCCCCTGGGCGTAAGATGCAGTATGGCAGGCCGCTTTGATCCAAATACTTTTCTACTTCGCGGTGCCAGCGCCCAAACTGGATTCCTGGTTCCGCATCGGCTCCAGCCACCGACAACCGCACAATCTGCTGTACGCCTGCCTGCTTGGCAATATCAATAAACTGCTTGCTGATTGCCACCTGATCCTCGGTGACGGGCGTAATCATAAATACCCGCCCCACGCCGGTAAGCGCAACGTGCAACGTTTCAGGCTTATGAAAATCCATCTCGACCAGCTGTACGCCGGAGGTAATATGACTGAATCGGTCGCCCTTAATAATAGAGTGCACCCCGGCGCGCACCGTCACGCCACGATTAGCCAGGGCCAATACTGCTTCGGTGCCTACAGTGCCCGTTGCGCCAGTAACCAGAATTGTATGTGACATTTGGTAGGTGTTGAGGAGTGAAGGTGAAAGAGCATCTAAGGATACATGAATAACGTAAGCGTACTGATTCCGGCGCTCAGCGGTTATTATTTCTTCTGATAGGCAGCCCGGAAGATTTTTCCTTTCTCATTACTGAGTAGAAAGTCGCGGTCGTTGATAAAGACGATGGCTTCGGCCTGACCGGTTTGTGGAAGCGGTAAGCAGCTTTTGTCTCCGTCAAAAAGCTTAGCGCCCGCTTTTCGCTCAATCAGGTAAGCGTAGCCGTAACCCAGTAAGGCCACCGTGCGACCATCAGGACTGATGTCGGCGGCGGTAATCCAGGTATTGGTTTGCATGCTGTCTACCAGGCGAGCGGTGTAGGTGCCGGGGCGCGCCGGTAGTACATAATACTTGACCCAGTTGCCCTCACCGCGGTTTTTGGTGAATAAGTGCAGGCTGTCCTGATAAAAGAAAAAAGCCTCACAGTCGAAGTTGCGGGCAATTTTTTTGGGTGGAAACTGGCGCTGGTCGGGGTACTCAAACTTAATCGTATCGACTTCCTGCAACTCGGGGCCGCTGAGGCGATATATGGCCAGGTTGCGGCGCTTATTCTGGTTATTTCCAAAGTCACCGATGTATATGTTGCCTTCTTCATCCCGCGCCAAATCCTCCCAATCAATGTTGGTGAGTGGCGCCAGGTCCACCTCCTGCAACCGGTCGCCCTGCATGGTCACTTTGTAGAGTTTGGCCGTGTTGCCGCCGTCGCCGTGGGTCCAGAGGTCGCCTTCGTCGTTGGCAATTTCCAGCCCGGAGCTTTCTACTACTTTGTCCTTATGTAGGCGGCCCACCTGCTTTACCTGGTAAGTCTGACTAACCCGGTTGAAGTCGCCGCGCCCTTTGTCGTTGGCGCAGCCACAGAGAACCGTGTGAAAAAAGATAAGAAGGGGGAAAAGCTTGTCGCGTAGCAATAAGGCCATGAGATAGTGAGTTAGCAAAGTGCTGAGCGTGGCGCGGCTGAACTATTAACATCCGGCGTTGGCCATCCATACGAAAGGCGAACCCGAATGGGCGAACCAAGGCGCAAATGGCAAACGAATAGCCTAGCTTTCCCGCCTTATTACGTAGTGCTAAATCCTCAGCTGATGCCAAGTTTCTTGAAGTCCATTGTCGGAATAGGCCTGTTACTGTCTGCCATTACCGCACACGCTCAGGGTGTCATTGCCGTGCTACCTGTCGCCGACTCTGTACTAGCCTCTCAAACTTCGTCGCCCCCACGCTTGCGGCCGACTGCGACTACGTGGCGGGTGGCAGTGCCTGTCGCCCTGATTGGTCTGGGCTACATCGGGCGCAACGAAAACTTCGTGGACGAGGCCAAGGAAGCTATTCAGTACGAAACCCGCGAGGCTTTTCCCCAATTCCACTCGCACCTAGATGCCTACACGCGCCATGCGCCTATCGTAGCCGCTTTTGCTTTGCAAGCGGCTGGCCTGCGTGGTGAGCGAGGCGTAGTACCCTTCACGCTAATTTATGGCTTGTCTCACGTTGTAAACAGCACACTGACCAGCGGACTCAAGTATCTGGTCCAAGAGCGTCGGCCTGATGTAGCTGCTGATTTTTCCTCTTTTCCCTCAGCTCACACCAGCGAAGCCTTTATGGCGGCCACGCTCCTGCACGAGCAATTTGGCCACGCTCATCCGTGGCTAAGCGTGGCCGGCTATTCGGTAGCGGTAGCTACCGGAACAATGCGCGTGCTAAACGACCGGCACTGGGCGTCGGACGTGGTGGCTGGCGCGGCAGTAGGCTTTCTATCGGCCGAAACGGTGTGGCGCTTATATCCGGTGCTAGTCCGGCGGCTACCAAGGCATTTCGGTCAAAAAATGCTGTTAATACCCACGTACGCGTCTGGTGGTACGGTGGGAGCAGCGCTGGCTGTGCACCTTTAATGAAAGTAAAAAGCCCCCCAGCAACTTGCTATTGGTGCGGCGCAGCGAAATACGACCTGTAAAAGCTAGAACCGCAGGTAAGGCTGAAGCTTCTCAAAGGTCGCATCGTCGAGGATGCGGATTTTGCGCAGGTCGGTGGCTTGCTGGTAAGGGCCGTGCTGCTGCCGGTAGGCTACCAGCACTCGGCCCAAGCGCAAACCCACGTACGGATGGTCTTTCAGCTCAGCCAGCGTGGCGTTGTTTACGTCAATGGGAGTAGGAGTAAAGCTTGCCGCAACGAACGTGTATTTGCGCAGGCTATCCACTAGGTCGGGGGGCAAATTATAGATTTCGCCTATCTGCTCTTCCCGCGAAAAGCCCCCCAGCCGCGCCCGATAGGCCACCACCCGGCCCGACAGTCCCCGCCCGATACCCCGAATCTGCATGAGCTGGGTGGTATCAGCCGCATTCAGATCGAAGGGCGCCAGGTTAGTAGGCTTGCGTGGGAATTTGCTGGCCGGGAAGGGCGCCGACCGCTCTGGGTAGCGGCTTTTTGTGGTGGCATAAGCGGCGCGGGCAGGCAGCTCATCTGGCAGCTGCATGAAAGGCGCCAGACGAGCGTACACCGAATCTGCAAGGCCATACGTGCGGCGGATCTGCGCTTTGGCTTTGAAGCCCTGAATGACATCACGGTACTTCACCATGCGCTGGGCTACGTAGCGCGACACTCCGCGCGCCTCCCAATCTATCGCCGACAAAGCATTAGGATCGAAAGGGGAGAGGGCTACCTGCGCTACAGGCGGCTGGGGGGCTTTTCGGCGCGGATAGCGGCTGGCGTAGGTGCGCGGCTGACGGGCGGCGGCCAACTCGGCGGCTAGCGCGTCAAGCTGACGCTGGTCGGCTTTGGGGTCGTAGTGGGGAAGGGCCGGCTGAAGTAGCCGGGGCAATACCAGCCACAATATGAGCAGTAGCAATAGCACTACAAACCCGGACGTCTCGCGGCGCGAAAATCCAAAATACCGCCGTACCACGTCGCGCAGGGCTATATGCGAGGCTTTGCGGGGACGCTGATGCTTAAGCACGAAGAAGGTAAAATATAACTAAAAACTGATACTAGCTACTCACGTAAATCAAGTCTCGCATTTGCATAAATCAAGCCTCAAAGCAGTTGTAGCCCAATTAATTTCGGATCAGGCAAGCAAAAACAGCTGAATTGTCTATTAATTGAGACTTTGCTGCGCGGTCTAAAAATTGGCGAAAACCGCTGTAGCCCGTATCATTACATATTCGTTTTTCGTTCTGCTGCTCACACCTCCACCTATGCCTTCCGCCGTCGTTCGTACTCCTGAGTTTTTTGATCAGCTCGCCGCCTCTGTGCGTTCGGCGCGGGAGGTGGTGACGCAGCAGCTACGGCATCTGAGCGAAGACCAACTCAATCGGCGTCCTTCGCCGGATACCTGGAGTGTGGGGCAGTGTTTGGAGCATCTCACCATCGTGGGCGGCCATCATCTGCCGGCAGTAGTTCGCAAGGTTAAGGCTGCGAGCGAGCGGGGAACTAGGCCAGCTGAAACGGTAAAGTCCGGCTTTATTGGGGGGCGACTGGTGCAGTCCATGCGCACGCCGGTTAGCCAGAAAGCACTCAAAACGCCCCAGCGCTACGCACCTAGCGGCAGCCGCCTGCCGCGTACGGTAGTAGAAGTATTCGGTCGCCAACTCGACGAACTATTAAATCTTATTGATCAAGCGCGCACTATAAACGCCAACCGTGTGCGCATTCCCAACCCGCTGATTCCGCTGCTCCAACTGCGCCTCACCGATGAGTTTGCCTTCCTAGTAGCGCATATAGAACGGCATATGGCGCAGGTAGAGCGCGTATTGCAAGCTACCAAGCGTCCGCAGGACGAGGCAGAAGCCAAGCCAGCTGAGTAGCAATTAGTGATGATGGTCGTGCTCTGGTGGCGCTGGCAACTCCGCCGCCGCACGTGGTAATAGCGCCGTCGGTACACGCGGATAATGGTGGTGCACGTGGTGAAACGCGAATGAAGCCATCACTGGCGTCCATATTTGCGCTAAAGCTGCCGCGGCCCGCGCCGCCGGGTTTTGAGCAGCCAAATGGTGCGGAATATAGGAGGCCCAGATCGGCATGGTGGCGCTCATAAAGAAAGCCACACCCCAATACACCAGCCCGACCAAAGAACCGGCAAAAACATACAACCCCACAAAGAAGACTAGTAAAGCCACGGTATAGCCCGTCTCAAGTAGTTGCTTGCGGCGGGTGTGGGGGGCAATTTTCCACGACTCACGGCGCAGCGTCAGGATGTGGTAAGGTCCCTGCCACAGCATCCGCGAAAATCGCCAGTTGGCGGGCGCACCTTCAGGGTCGTCTTCCGTGAGACAACGGCCATGGTGGCGTAAGTGCGTTACCTGCATGGCGTGTCCGCTTTTCAGAATAAGCAACGCGCTAAGCACTAATATTCGCTCATTATCCTCTTTGGGTAAGCCCAGTGCATTATGCATGGCATCATGCATCTGCACAAAGGCCGCCAAGCACACGGCTACCGCTAGCGGCACCGCGGCCCACCACCAGCTAGCCAAAGCGGCGGCTATGTAGAGGGCAGCCAGCACCCACGGACAGGCTAATTCAATCCGGCGCTGCTGGGCGGTGAGCTGCAAATGAACGGTGACTTTCCTCATATTTATGATAGATAAGTAGAAGGAACTACAAGCAGCAGATTGAGCCTGCTACGATACTGTAACTGTACTTCATTCTCTCTTTTCTTCCCGGCGAGGCAAGGTATATGCCGGAATCTGTTCGGGGGGCTTTTTTAGTTGCCCGAACGAGGTAGCGACGCGTATTCGCTTCTCCCCGTTGAACGATGACTCCTTTACATCCTGTGCAAACAACGACCGCGACGATTAGACGCATATTCGCGTCTAATCGTCGTTTGAATGACGCAAGATCCTTTTCACGGTTAAACAGCTTGTAGACGCATTTTTAGCAAAAAAACAGGCGGCCGCTTATGGAATCTGTGCTGCTTGCGCATCTGGTTTTTACCAACTTACTCGTCGCTTTCTATTATTCTGCCCTATGCGTCTGATTAGCCTGTTTGTTCTGTTATTGCTCGCCATGTTTAGCCCTACTTCTATATCGGCGCCCGACCCTAAGAAGTGGCGGCAGATTGACGCTTTGCTGGCCAAAGACCAGACGGCGTCGGCGGCTAAGCTCATTGACGAGATATACCAGCAGGCGCGGCAGCGGCAGGACACGCCGGAGTACATAAGGGCAGTGCTCTATAAACTGCGCGTGCTGCAAGCCAAAGAGGAAGAAGCGGACGAAAAAGCCATTGCCCTAGTGGAGGCCGACCTGAAAACGGCCAGGTTTCCGGCTAGGCCTGTTCTGCATAGTCTGCTGGCTCAGCTTTACGCGACCTATTACGATGAGCACCGCTACCAGCTCTACGACCGCACCACCCAAGCCCCTTCCGACGCTGCCGCTGCCGATATTCGCACCTGGGATGCGGCCCGCCTGGGCAGCGCCGTGGTGCGCCACTACCGTGCTTCGCTCGCGGATGAGCCCCAGCGCCAGCAGCAACTAACCTTGAAGGAGCTAGGCTACACCGTGCGCCTGGGCGATGCGGAGGGCCAAACGCGCCGGCCCACGCTCTACGATTTGCTGGCGCACCGGGCCGTAGATGGCTTGGGAAACGATGAATTCTACGTTATGAAGCCGGCCCAGCAGTTCGAGCTTCAGGACAAAAACCTGTTCAGTCCCGCCGCCGAGTTCGTGCGCCTCAAGCTAACCGCGCCGGCCGTTGATTCCCTGAACGGCCAGTTTCATGCCCTCCAGGTATTGCAGGCGCTTACCGCGTTTCGACTGACGGACGCCAAAAATCCCACTGCCTTAGCCGATGTGGAATTGAAGCGCCTGCACTACGCACACGAGCATACGGAACTGGCCGACAACGATGAGCTATACCAAACTGCTCTGGCCCGCAGCGCGGAAACATTTAAAGCCCTGCCGATATCAACGGAGTTCTTGGTAGCGCAGGCCGAGAATGTTCTCAATGAAGACGAGCCGGCTCAGGCGCGAGCGTTGACTTTAGAGGCCGAAAAACGCTTTCCGAAGTCGCGTGGGGGGCAAAATGCGCTGGCGTTGCGTCGGCGTATTGAAGCAGTGGAGGTTAAATCCACCACAGAAGAAGTGCTGCTGCCGAATCAGCCGTGGCTGCTGAAGCTGGAGGTGCGCAATGCCGCTATGCTTTACGCGAAGGCGTATCGGGTGAGCAGCGCCTTAGCCATTCGCCAGCAGGAGCATCCCGAAGTATATCAAAATCAACTATTTCAGAAAACATATGCCCGCGCGCTGGCCGCTGCCCCTGCTGCCGCCTGGACACTTAACGTACCGGGTCCGGCTGATTATGAAAGCCACTCGGTACAATACGCCGGCCCGGCGCTGCCGCTGGGTCAGTACTTAATTGTGGTGAGTACGGCGGCCGAAAACCCGACACAAAAGCGGGCCGGCGTGACGACTGTATTTGCGGAGCTTAGCGTGAGTGAGCTAAGCCAGATCCGGCGGAGCGCGAGCACCCAAGAGGGGCCGGAACTGCTGGTAATGCACCGCCAAAGCGGTCAGCCGCTGGCTGGGGTGCAGGTGCTGCCCTTCTTCCGGTATTACGACCAACCGAGCCGGGAATACAAGACCCGTCGGGGTGCGGTGCTCACGACTACGGCCGAAGGTCTGACTCAGGTGCCGATCGGTACGACGACTGGGCAGAATACTCAACTCGGCGCCCTACTGCTCACCAAAGGCCGCGACTCCCTGCTGGTACGGGAAGGCAACAACTACTTCCCGCGCCGCAGCCGCGATTCGCAGCCCGAACAGCCCCAGCGCCGCACGTTTCTCTACACCGACCGCGCGATTTACCGCCCCGGCCAAACGCTGTATTTCAAAGGGATTTTGACCGAAAGCACGGCCGGCAAATCCCGCTTGTTAACCAAGCAGGCCGTATCGGTGCGGCTCCAGGATGTGAATGGGCAAACCGTGCAAACACTGCCGTTCACTACTTCAACGTTCGGTTCTTTCCACGGCTCCATCGTGCTGCCCACGGGCTTGTTGAATGGGGAAATGAGTCTGCAAACCGACCATGGCAGCGTCAGCTTCGCGGTGGAAGACTACAAGCGGCCCACGTTTCAGGTCACGTTTGAGCCGGTGCAGGGCACGCCAGTGCTGGGGCAGGAGGTAACAATGCGCGGCAAAGCCACCGCCTACGCCGGCCAGCCGATTGACGGCGCCGCGGTAAGCTACCGCGTCGTGCGCCGCACGCTGTGGCACATGTTTAGCCGAGGCTTCGGTGGTGGTCGGCCCGAAGTGGAAATCCTGAGCGGTACAGTTCAAACTGACTCGGTAGGGGGCTTTTCGGTGAAATTCACTGCGAAAGGGGAGGATGCCAGCCAGCAAAAGCGCGGTCCCTGGGAGCCCAGCTACGTGTTCGAAGTAACCGCCGACGTCACCGACGCGGCTGGCGAAACCCGTACCGGCCAGGAGCAGGTAAGTATCGGGAAGGAAGCCCTCACCTTGCGCCTGGAACTGCCGGAGCTGCTGAACCGCGAGAAAATGCCCCCCATCCGCCTGTTCAGCACCAACGCCACGGGCGAAGCTCAGCCAGCTCGCGGTATGTTGCGCCTCTACCGTCTCACGCCCCCGGCCCGCGCTCTGCGCCCCAGACTATGGGAGCGACCCGAGCGCGAAGCCCTGAGCCCGGAAGAGTTTAAGCGCCTGTTTCCGCTGGATGCCTACGCTCAGGAAGACAACGACAGCACCTGGGCCCGCACGCTGGTGCTCACCCAAGAATTTGATACCGAAAAATCGCCGCTCCTGCCGCTACTGGCCGCGCCGCTAGCTCAGCAGCCTACGGGTCGCTACGTGCTGGAAGCCACAGCGGCGCCAGTTGCCAATAGTCAGCCCGCCAAAACTGAGCAGCGGTTTACTCTATATGTGCCCTCGGCCAAGACGCTCCCCATCCCCACGCCCGATTGGTTTATCGCGCTTCAGGACAGCGTAGCGCCTGGCCAGACTGCCCGTTTTCTGGTAGGCAGCTCGGAAGCTGGTGCGCGCGTGTTGCTGGAAGCGGAGGCGAAAGGTGAAACGCTGCGCCGCGAATGGCTCACGCTGGCGGCGGGCGAGCAGCGGCTCGTAGAAATTCCGGTGCCGGCCAGCCTCGGCGAAACGCAGCTCTACGTGCATACCACACAAGTGCGCGACAATCGCCTCTACACCCACACGGCCTCGATACAGGTAGCCACGCCACCCGCCCCGCTGGTGCTCAGCATCGCCACCTTCCGCGACAAGCTCCAGCCCGGCCAGCGCGAAACCTGGCGCATCACTGTTCAGCAAGCGAATGGCAAACCCGCTGACGCCGAACTGCTCGCCACGCTCTACGACCAGTCGCTGGACGCATTTCGCCCGCATAGCTTCACGGATCTGGATTTCCCTAAGCCTTATTATCCGGCTGTGCTAGCGTGGCAAGGCCGATTCCATACACAGGAATCGGAAGGGCTAATGAACCAGACAGTGTATGGGCCGAACGTGCGGGACATTGTTTATCCGCATATTAATCTGTGGGGTTCGGCAGAAGAGAATGCGGACAAGGTTTATATGATGGTCGAAAGTGTGAAAGGAAACACCGATATGGCTGCCGATGAAATAGTAGTTGCTCAGCGAAGCAGCTCTAACATGGCAAAAATGCGAATGCCGCTACCACCACCGCCACCTAGTGCTCCACCCGCGCCTGGAATGTCAGATGAAATTCCAGACCAAGAAGAGTTGCGCGATAAACCTCGCGAGGTAGATTTCTCCACCATTCAAGCCCGCAAAGACTTCCGCGAAACGGCCTTCTGGCTGCCCGACCTCCGCACCAATGCCCTGGGCGAAACCGTGCTGGAATTTCAGATGCCCGAAGCCGTGACGCGCTGGCAACTGCTGGCCCTGGCCCACGACCAGCAGCTCCACTCCGGCCTACTGCGCCGGGAATTGGTGACGCAAAAGCAGCTTCAGGTAACGCCCAATGCCCCGCGCTTCTTCCGCGAAGGTGACCAGTTGCGCCTCACTACCAAGCTCAGCAATCTCACCGACCAGCCCATGCAAGGCACGGCCCAGCTGTTCCTGCTTGATGCTCGCACCCAGCAACCGCTGGAAGGTATTGTTCTCAAAAGCGCTGCAAACCTCAAATTCGATTTGAAGGCCAACCAAAGCAGTGCCCTGGCCTGGGACCTAGCTATTCCGGAAACCGCCGAAGGCCGAGTGCCGCTCGAAGCCATTACCTACCGGGTTGTGGCTCAAACCAATGCGCCGAAGCAGACCAGGCGCAAAGCCAAAAAAGCCCCCCAGGCCACGTATTCCGATGGCGAAGAGAATACGCTGCCCGTGCTGCCGAACCGTCTGCTCGTGACGGAAAGTCTGCCGCTGCCCATTGTGGGGCCGGCCACGCGGGAATTTGAGCTGAAGAAGCTAACCAGCACTACCTCGCCCACGCGCCGCAACTATTCGCTCACGCTGGAAATGACCCAGAATCCGGCGTGGTACGCGGGGCAGGCGCTGCCCTACCTGATGGAGTACCCGTATGAGTGCTCGGAGCAGATATTTAGTCGGCTGTACGCCAATCTGCTGGCAGCCAAGATTCTGCAAAGCAACCCGCGCTTCAGAACAATGCTGGAAGAGTGGAAGCGCGCTGCCCAAGCCGGCGACAAAGCAGCGCTCACCAGTAAGCTGGAGCAAAACCAGGAGCTGAAGAATTTGCTGTTACAGGAAACGCCTTGGGTGCGCGACGCCCAGTCGGAGACGGAGCGGATGCGCCGCCTCACGGAGCTGTTTGACGAGCCGCGCCTGAAAGCGGAAACCACCCGCGCCCTCGCCAAGCTGGCCCAGATGCAAAAGCCCAATGGCGCCTTCCCCTGGTTTGAGAAGATGCACGACGACCGCTACATCACCCAGCTCATCGTGGCTGGGTTTGGCAAGCTGACCAAGCTAGGCGCTTTCGATGCCAGCCAAAACGCGACTGGGGGGCAAATTTTGCGCAACGCCTTGGGCTACCTTGATGAGCAACTGATGCGCGACTACGACAACCTGCGCAAGCAACCCAAAGTCGATCTGAAGCAAAACCACCTCGCTGACCTGCACATTCAGGCCCTGTACGCCCGCAGCTTCTGGCCAAGCCAAGCCGTTGCCAAACCCGCGCAGCCAGCTTACGACTATTACCAGCAGCAAGCCGCCACCTATTGGCCCGCCCAGACGCGCTACCTGCAAGCCCTCACCGCCCTGGCCCTGCATCGCGGCAAAACGGCTCCCACCGCCGTGCGCAATATCCTGCAAGCCCTCACCGAAAACGCCCTGCACTCCCCGGAACTGGGTATGTACTGGAAGGAAGTGCGCGGTGGCTACTACTGGCGCGAGGCGTCCACCGAAACTCAGGCAACCTTAATAGAGGCTTTCGATGAAGTGCAGAACGACCAGAAATCGGTGGATGAAATGAAGCTCTGGCTGCTCAAGCAGAAGCAAACCCAGAACTGGGAAAGCACCCGCGCCACCGCCGACGCCTGCTACGCCCTGCTTCTACGCGGCTCCGACTGGTTGCAACCCACTCAGCCCATTCAGGTAACAGTAGGCGGCGCGCCCATCCAGCCCACCGCCCAGCAGGCCGGCACCGGTTACTTCAAAACCACCTTTCCGAATACCAGCATTAAGCCAGGTCAAGGGAAAGTAACCGTAAAAAAGACGGATGCGGGCGTGGCCTGGGGGGCACTTTACTGGCAGTACTTCGAGCAGTTGGATAAAATAACGCCCGCTGCTACGCCGTTGCAGCTAGAGCGTCAGCTGTTTCGGGAGCAGCGCACCGCTGGCGGCCCCAAGCTGGAACCACTGACGGCCGCGGCGCCGTTGCGAGTTGGGGAGGTGCTGGTAGTACGCTTGACGCTGCGCACCGATCGCAACCTGGAATACGTGCATTTGAAGGATCAGCGAGCCGCCGGTTTGGAGCTAATCAGCCAGGTATCGGGCTACCGCTATCAGGGCGGGTTGGGATATTACGAGAGCCCGCGTGATGCGGCAACCAACTTTTTTATAGGGCAATTACCCAAAGGAACGCACGTGTTTGAGTACCGATTAAGGGCGGCCCAAATCGGCGATTTTTCGGGCGGACTAAGCCAGATTCAGTGCCTCTACGCTCCTGAATTTACAAGCCATTCATCGGGTAAAAGACTACAGATTGGGAGCAACTAAGCTCTTTAGTTAGCCAAGTTTTTTTACCCTCAAAAACGGGCTCGACAGTACTGAAAGGCCGTTTACAGTGAGTTAAAGCATATGCAGTCTTGTCTGGGCACTATTTAGGCTCTACTTTTGCGTTCTCTTAGCCCTTTTTAAAGCTATGCTGATGCGTAAAATATATGTGCTTGCCGGCCTGCTTTTGTGCGGTGCGCCGGTACTTGCCCAAGGCAAGAAAACAACCCAACTTCCGAAGTCTTCAGGTCACTTTACAGTACCCGTTACGCCGGCTTTGCCCGGTGAGGAAAAGCTCTCCGCCCGAGAGCGCGTCGAGCGGGATCTGCTGATGCCTGTGCGTCGTAAACAAGCTGCCCTTACCTTGCAGGAAGCCAAACAAGCGTCCGCCGACATTACCGCTCAAGGTGTAGCAGCGGCCGAAGCCAACGCCGCTGAGGAAACCAAAAAAGCCCCCCAGCCCACCGCCGCCGAGCCTCACGTTATCTTCTCCACTGCCGACCGCAAGCCCGAGCCAGCTACCAAGAAATCATCCCGCCGTCGTCGCTAGCTATCGCTATAAACTGATCATAAAAAAGCCCCCCAGAATAGTTTTGGGGGGCTTTTTTATGATTGCTCGGTAAATGTAGCGAAGCAGTCCTTAAATAATGGGCATCAAACGTACTACCAAGCCATCGAGGCGGGGCGTAATGCGAATTTGACAGGAAAGGCGACTGCCGGGACTGAGTACGGGCAGTGTTTCGAGCATGTACATCTCTTCGTCGCCGGGCTCATCAAGGGCAGGGCCGGCAAGTACTTCCACGTGGCAGGTAGCGCATAAGGCCATGCCGCCGCAGGTAGCCTGAATATCGTAGCCGCTGGCCTTGAGTACTTCCATCAGGCTGAGGCTCATATCGGTAGGCGCCTCTATTTCGCGCCGCTGGCCGGGCGCTTCCTCCACGTACACTCGAACTTCGGTAGCGTCAGTCATTTAGTTGGTAGTCCTTGGTTGTTGGTAATCAGTAGTCGCAGTACCAAACTTATTAATTAAAATCGGTGCCCTACTAAAAATTGTTGTCATCCTGACAAAGGAAGGACCTTCTCACAATAGAACAACAAGCGTACAAACGACTCGTTTTCACGTGAGAAGGTCCTCCCTTTGGTACCCCAGAGTAGGGATGACAATCAATCCAACCTTACATAGTTGGCACCCCGTTCACAGTCGTGTACTTAAGCACGTACTTCTTATCCGGGAACATGTACTTGTAAGCGCCCTGAGCCATGAGTGCGGCCTCGTGGAAACCGCACAGAATCAGCTTCAGCTTGCCCGGATACGTGTTAATGTCGCCGATGGCGTATACACCCGGCACGGAGGTCGAGTAGTCTAGCGTGTCTACCTGCACCGCGTCATTGTCTAGGCCTAGATTCCACTCACCAATAGGGCCAAGCTTCGGCGTAAGGCCAAACAGCGGAATAAATGCATCCACGGGCAGGCTGTCGGTAGTGCCATCGTTGGCGGTAATGGTCACGGCCTCCAGGTTATCAATGCCGTGCACATGCGTCACATTAGACGACAGCACGAGGCGGGCCCGACCAGCTTCGTGCAGGTTCTTCACCTTCTCCGCCGAGTCAGCCGCGCCGCGGAATGTGGTGCCGCGGTGCACGAGCGTTACTTCTTTGGCAATATCAGCCAGGAAAATAGTCCAGTCGAGGGCCGAGTCGCCGCCACCGGCAATCACGATGCGCTTATCGCGGAAGGTTTCGGGGTCGCGCACCATATAGTACACGCCACGTCCCTGCTCAAAACGCTCCAGCTCGTCGATGGCGGGCTTGCGGGGCTCAAACGAACCCAGACCACCGGCAATAGCTACGGCCTTGCACAGCACCTCAGTCCCATCGGTGGTAAACAGCTGAAAGGAGCCGTCCTCGAGTTTCGCGAAACGCTCTACCCGCTCGCCCAGCGTGAAAGTAGGGTGGAAAGGCTCAATCTGGCGCATCAGGTTGCGCACCAGGTCGCCGGCCAGCACCTCCGGGAAGCCCGGAATGTCGTAAATAGGCTTCTTGGGATAAATCTCGGTCAATTGACCTCCAACGGCGGGCAGCGCGTCCACCACGTGGCAGCGCAACTTCAACAACCCAGCCTCAAACACCGCAAACAGCCCCACCGGGCCAGCTCCGATTATACAGATATCGGTCGAAATAGTATTCAGCATGCAATCAAGAATCAGCGAAAAACAAACAAACGGCATGTAGCCGCTTGAATAACAAATAAAACCTCAGAATCGTTGGGCCCGCTTTCACGAATGATGCGCGGTTGCTACATATGGGCGTTGCGGGTGCAAAGATAAGTTCAGCGGGCCGCGTTTTCTGCTTTACACTTAAAAAGTGATAGATGTTTGAGATGATGGATGTTCTCTAATCTTACTGAGAAAACCACTACAGCATGTTAAGAGAGGAAAAGATCAAATCAAAAAATGCCCGCACTTTCAAGTGCGGGCATTTTAGGCGTAAGTGCTAAAACCCGTCTAAGCTTAGGTTGCGCTCTCGCATATAGAGCTACTTAAATAGCTTATTAAAATGCGTTCTCACTACCAATGAGAGCTTGATAGATGGTTAGCGAGACAATTTGAATGTCTAGGAATAAAGACCAGTTCTGGATGTACCACAGATCGGCCTCCACTCGGTTAGCCATAGCTTGTACTTCTTTGGTCTCACCCCTATATCCTTTCACCTGAGCCCAACCAGTAATGCCAGGCGTCACAGTATGTCGCACCATAAAGTGTTCGATCACTTGTGCGTAATTATCCGTGTGCAACAGCATGTGGGGCCGGGGGCCGACCACGGACATGTCTCCGCGCAAGACGTTGATAAACTGAGGCAACTCATCGATACTAGTCTTCCGGATAAAAGCGCCGATACGCGTAATGCGGCTATCGCCCCGGCTAGCCTGGCGCGAGTCGGCATCATTGCTCAGGCGCATAGAGCGAAGCTTTAGGCAGTAGAAGGGTTTGCCATTTTTGCCCGTGCGCAACTGCTTGAAAAAGACGGGTCCGCGGCTCTCGAGCTTAATTAAAAGAGCTAGTAATGGAATTATCCAGCTAAGGACAAAGGCGGTAACAACTAAGGCAAAGAGGAAATCGAAGATACGTTTTTCGGGCGTATCAACTCTGCTTTCAACTTGAGTGGAGATGTAGCTGTATGCCATTATGCGTACTTTACGTTCTAATATTTATTAGAATAGTGTAAATGTACAGCGGTCGTAAAATCTTCGCTTGAATTCTATCTGAATGAAAGCTTTTGCTATCTGAATGGAGAGATTTTCTATCTAAATGGAATAGGCAAGTACCTAATGATGGGTTTCGTAAAGAGCTATCAGCGGGTTTAGAGTACGATATTGAAAACAGCTGTCTTGACTTGAGAAAGTGAGGCGGTACTATTGAACAAAAGCACCAAGCGTGGTGCATCTGCCAAAGAGTTGAATTGCTATTCAAGGTATAGCTCTAGACTTGTTGCATACCAAGGCAATAAAAAAGCCCCCCAGCAACATGTTGAGGAGCTTTTTCGTGGTCGTGTAAGGTGTACGGCCCCCAGCCCTTCACTTATCCGCGGATTAAAGCCAGCGGTTGCGCACCCGCATGACGGGAACCTCGAAGTAATAGTGCACAAGTGCCGACAGCGCCCACGAGAAGAGCCAGACCAAACCAAACAACACCAGCGACGGTAACGGGACAGCTAGGCCCAGTGGGTCGACCAGGGTCTGCATGACCAGCGTGCGATGCACCAAGTACAGCGCATACGAAATCAGGCTGATGTGAGTAAGGCTCCTGTAAACCAGCCCACGTCCGGTTTTCCATTGGCTTAAGTACGGCAGCAGCAGCAAGGTGCCCGCCGAAGTGAGGCTGAACGAAAAGACGTAGGCGAACAAGCCATCCGGGGGGAGAGGCAGGCGGGTGAGCACCAACAAGGCCAATCCGACACCCAACAGAACTGTTTTGTGTTGTGCCCACCGCACTGGGTGGTAATGGGCCACGTACGCGCCCACCACGCCCCGTACACGAGGCTGTCAAGCCGGGTGATGACGATTTTGCGAAACTGGTTGTCCCAGTCGTACGTGGCCGGCGACGGAATGTGCAGGTACTTGTAGTAACGGTAGGCGGTCACCAGCACCAGGACGACGAGCGAGGCCACCAGCACCGCTTTGCCTACCCCTTGCCGTCCCACCTTGACCAGCAAAAAAATGGCCAGCGGTATTAGCAAGTAAAACCATTCTTCGACGCTCAAAGACCACGCCTCGGCAAAGAACGGGGGGTGCGGGTTGCGAAAGTTTTGCAAAAACACCCAATACTTGGCAATGGCCGGCCACTCCACTTCGAACGGGCGCAACACCATGAGCACGGCCAGCACCAAAAAATAGGGGGGAAGCGTCCGCATCCAGCGCCGGCCCCAAAAAATCAACAGCACCCGGGGACGCAGGTCGCCGCCCTCCAAGGCTTTAATTAAAATGCCCCCTATCAGCAAGCCTGATAAGACAAAGAACATGGTCACGCCGTCAAAAATGAGCCAGCCCAAAAGACCGGCTGCCTGGCTGGGTAAGTAACTGAGCGAGTGGCCCAATACAACCATTAGCACTGCCGTAGCGCGCAGTACATCAAAGCCGTAAATCCGAGTTGAGTTAGAAGTCATTTAGTGGTGCAAGTAGACACAAATCTACTGGTATCGTAGAAAGCGCTCCTTTCGGCAAACCACCAGCTGTGGCCCACTACCAAGTGCCCGCCAAGCCTTGCTTGACCGACTAATGGCCGCAAGGGCTAGTGAGTAGGTCGCCCTCTAATAATTTCGTTGCTTTATAAAAAGCTCCGCGTCCTCTGATAGGGAAGGCGGGGCTTTGCCTATACAAATCCGATAATGCCATTTCTCCAAATTACTCAACCAGGGACTTTCCTATCCCCAGAATATGAGGATAGGGATTTGAAGCTCAGCTTAATGCTAACAGTATTAAGAAACCCAAACCGATACAATCAGACACCGGACAGAACAGGACACCCCAACACCTCATTCTTAGTGGTCGCTTGCACATTGTTATACCTGCGAAGGTGGTATTATAACCTTCTGTACTGTACTGGACGCTGCTTGCCAGCCCGATCAATTGCACGGGCTATTCCACAGCACTGACACTGTTTTATATCGCTGTAAAATAGTGTTTCCATCGACTTCCCCCAGTGATGCCAGCCCAGCGAACATAGTATTTTTCCCATAAGATCGTAGTCGCAAAATATAGGCCAGAGAAGGGTCGCTAGGGACGGTTGCTACCAGCCGTAAAGCCCGACGAAAAGGGAAGTTAACAGGGCCACGAAAACGAAAAAGCCCCACGCCCTCCATTGAGGAACGCGGGGCTTTTACCGCTAGGCAGAGCTGGCAACTACAACCTTAAGGGCTATAACAAAGATAAGCCACCAACCGGAAAACTTCAGCCATGATGCTCACTACTGAGTAGAAAAGTGTAGCTGTGTACCCCTACGCGTACCCTTGAGAAACAAAAAAGCCCTTTACGATATCGTAAAGGGCTTTTCGTGGTCGTGTAAGGAGTCGAACCTTAAACCTCCTGATTCGTAGTCAGGTGCTCTATCCAGTTGAGCTACACAACCATTATCCCGCTTGGGGAGCGCAAAGATAATCGCTAAAATTTCAGACGTCCAAGCCGAGGGACATTTTTAGCGTAAAATTTTGCCGAAAAACGCGCAAATGGCTGAGAGTCAGATTTTATTTTTCAATGGTTTTTTCGGGGCGGCGGTTCAGGGCCCGCTTCAAAGCGCGGTTGAAGAGGTAATAAAGCCCAAAAACGGATACTATGATCAGCCCAATTACCAACAGCTTGCCCGCCGTACCAGTGTCGGGGTCGCTGACGAGGCTGATAACATCCTGCGCTTTGGTGCCCAGCCAATAGAAAAATAGGCTACGCGGCAGCATTCCGACCACTGAGGCCAGCAGGAACTTACGCCGGTCGATGCGCATCACCGCCAGCACGAAGGTCATGAGGGCGAATGGAAGTACCGGCGAGATGCGGGTAAGGATGATGAGCTGCCAGCTTTCGGTTTTCAGCTCCCGCATCACGGCGTCGGCCTTCGGGAAGTGGCGCAGGAAGCTGAGCATGCGGCCGTGGTCGAGAGAGGTTGCTATCTGGTAGCCTACCAATGAGGCCAGCGCATACGCTACCACCATACCTGGCAATCCAGCCCAACTAAAATAGAACCCCGTTACCAGGGCCACAAACGTGGTGGGCGTGAAGGCAAAGGCCATTGTGAAGGCGATGACCACAAAATAAAGAGCAGTCTGGACAGGTGTGAGCTGGAGCAGCAGGTCCTGATTGCGATAGAGCAGGAAAGTGAGCGAAGAGCTACCCAGCACCGGCAGGGCCACCAGCAAAAACATGGAGACTAGCGTAGACGCGTTTTTTTGAAAAAGCTCTTTAAGTACAGACATAGGCAGCAAAAAATCGGGCCGACTGTGCGCAGCCGGCCCGAAGGTAGAACGTAAACTGCTCAGCAAAGGCTACGCGCTGGTGTAGGCAAAAGAAGGCGTTAGTAGTAGAAGCTATTGAGAGGTGCTTGTTTACCAAAAAATAAATGCGCGCGACATTCTACCTTTGACCTCTCTTGTCCCACCCCGTATACTCTACTCTTTTCGCTCTCGCTTCTATTATGAAATTCGGCACTAAGACTATCCACGCTGGCGTACACCCCGATCCTGAAACTGGGGCCATCATGACGCCTATCTACCAGACTTCCACGTATGTGCAGCGCTCACCCGGTGACCACCGCGGCTATGAGTACTCGCGTACGCACAATCCTACCCGTACCCAGCTCCAAGACTCACTAGCCGCTCTCGAGAATGGTAAGCATGGCTTGGCATTCGCCTCCGGCATGGCTGCGACGGACGCCATTGTGAAATTGCTTCAGCCTGGCGATGAGGTGATTTCTACGAACGACCTCTACGGTGGCAGCTACCGCATTTTCACCAAAGTATTTGCCCCCCTCGGTATCAAATTTCATTTCGTGCCCATGCACGATATGACCGCCGTACGTGAAAAAGTAACCGAGCGCACCAAGCTGATATGGGTGGAAACTCCAACTAATCCGCTGCTGAACGTGATTGACATTGAAGCCGCCGCCACCGTCGCTAAAGAAGCCGGCGCCTTACTGGTAGTGGACAACACGTTTGCTACGCCTTACCTGCAAACGCCGCTTGACTTAGGCGCCGATATGGTCGTGCATTCCCTCACCAAGTACATGGGTGGCCACTCCGATGTGGTAATGGGCGCAATCATCGTGAAAGATGACGAACTCCACGAGCGCCTGCGCTTCCTGCAAAATGCTTGCGGCGGCACACCAGGCCCCCAAGATTGCTTTTTAGTACTGCGCGGCATCAAAACGCTGCACCTTCGCATGCAGCGTCATTGCGAAAACGGCCGCGCCATTGCGGAATTTTTGAAATCTCATCCGAAAGTGGAGAAGGTATACTGGCCTGGCTTTGCCGAACATCCTAACCACGATATAGCGGCCAAACAGATGAACGACTTCGGCGGCATGATCAGCTTCGTGCTTCAGGGCGACCGCAAGGAGGATGCTATAGCCGTGCTGGAAAAGCTAGAACTCTTCGCTCTGGCCGAGAGTTTGGGGGGCGTAGAAAGCCTTTGCGGCCACCCAGCCACCATGACCCACGCCAGCATTCCAGCCGAGGAGCGTCGCAAAGCCGGCTTGTCAGACTCGCTTATCCGTCTCAGCGTAGGTATTGAAGACGTAGAGGATCTAATTGATGATCTGCGACAGGCTATTGGCCAGGAAGTGACAGAGGAGCTTGCAGTAGCTGGTAGATAATAGAGCAAATAGCCATAAAAAGCCTCCCAGATAAAATCTGGGGGGCTTTTTATGTTTAGAATTGGCTTATTTTGAAATATATAGAAATAAATCATTTATACTAGAGCTAGAATTCTACTCTCTAGGTCGCTTACGCAGTTTCGTTTCGAAATAATGCTCTCTTTTTCACCAATAACTTATGCTTTGCCCACCCCCGTGGCCGACACGCATTGTTGTTGCTGATTCTATTATAAGCTGACGCTTTTACTTTCTTTTTGAACACTAGGCACGCAGTGCAAGCGGGCTTAAGCCGCTTGTGAGACTGCGGAAAAACCACCGTTGTGGTTATTAGTCAAGTCTGCTCTACGTCTTTCCAAACCCTTCTTTTGTATGAAAAAACTACTACTCTTTCTGCTGTTCGTGCTAGTATTAGCGCCGGCATGGGCTCAGAATATCGCCGTAACCGGCCGCGTGCTGGGTGGCAACGGTTCAGCCCAGCCGGGCGTGACCGTTCTGCAAAAAGGCACCACCAATGGCACCAGCACCGATAACGACGGCAGCTACCGTATTCAAGTACCTTCCGATGCTGTCCTCGTTTTCTCAGCTATCGGCTCGGCTACCCAGCAAATCAACGTGAACGGCCGTACCAGCATTGATGTACGCATGCAGGATGCTACAACTGACCTTAACGAGGTGGTAGTAACTGGTTCGCGCGCCACGGAAGGCCGCTCCAATATCCTGACTACAGCCCCTGTTGATGTCATTTCGGCCCGCGAAATCAAGGCGTTTGCCCAAACGGAGATTTCACAAGTACTCACTTACGCGGCGCCTTCGTTTCAGTCCTCACGCCAAGCTATTTCCGATGGCACCGACCACGTGGATCCGGCTAGCTTGCGCGGCCTCGGCCCCGACCAAGTGCTGGTGTTGGTAAACGGCAAGCGTCGGCATACCTCGGCTCTAGTAAACATCAATGGTACCGTGGGCCGCGGATCGGTTGGTACCGACTTGAACGTGATTCCTCTGGCTTCTATCAAGCGCGTGGAGGTGCTCCGGGAGGGCGCAGCGGCCCAATATGGCTCCGACGCTATCGCGGGCGTGATCAATATTCAGCTAAAAGATGATACGACTGGTGTATCAGCCAGTGCTACTGGCGGCCAGCACTATGAGGGCGACGGCGATGTGTTTCAGGCCGACGCCAATGTGGGTATTGGCTTGGGCGGACGGGGTTTCGTAGATGTTAGCGGACAGTTTCTAAACCGAGGCTACACCAACCGCACTTTCGAAGATACTGCTCCACTTATGTACTTAGGGGGCAATGGCGGTAATTACCCCGGCGGAACAGCGGCCGATACGGAGCAAGAGCGTCGTGATCTGAAAGCGCAGGATGATGCCATAGTCGCAGAGAGGGGGTTTAACCGCAAAAACATGCGCGTAGGTAACTCCGAGGCGCGTAACTATGGTGGCTTCGTAAACGCGGCATATCGTCTCGGTGGAACCTTAGAAGCCTACGTGGCGGGCGGCGTTACGCACCGGACAGGTAAGGCAGCTGGTTTCTACCGTTTGCCCAATCAACTTACTCAGAGCGACTTGACCATTTTCCCCGATGGGTTCCTGCCCTTCATCAACACCACTATCAACGACCAGTCGGCTATTGTGGGGCTACGGGCTACCATAGGGGGCTTTGCAGCCGACTTGAGCAATACCTACGGCCGCAATGAGCTACGCTTCGATATCTCGAACACCGTAAACGCCTCGCTGCCTCAAGGGCCCGGTATTCGTAATCAAACGGAGTTCTATGCTGGCAAGCTGAACTTCAGCCAGAACACCACCAACCTAGGTTTTTCGCGCAAATTCAATGGAATAGGGCCATTGGCGACACTGAACGTGGCTTTTGGTGGCGAGTTTCGGGTTGATCAGTTCGAGATTAATGCTGGTGAACTTAACTCCTATACCAACGGGGGGCGCTTAATTGGTACAACGCCTACAGCCTCAGGCTCGCAGGTGTTTCCAGGCTATCAGCCAACAGATGAAGTAGATAAGTCACGCAACAACGTGGCGGGCTACGTCGATTTAGAAAGCGACATCACCGAAGATCTGTTGGTGCGCCTTGCTGGCCGGGCCGAAAACTACAGCGACTTTGGCTCCAACGTAAGTGGTCAGATAGCTGCGCGCTACAGCTTCCTCGAAGGCTTAGCGCTGCGGGGCTCGTTTGGTAATGGTTTCCGGGCGCCGTCGCTTCAGCAGCGCTACTTCACCAATACCAGCACGCAGTTTGTGAGCGGTCTGCCCAACCAAGTACTGACCGTAAACAACGACAATCCCATCGTGCGCAACAGCTTCGACGATCCTACTCAAAAAGGATTTGGGGTAGAGGCCCTGAAGCAGGAGAAATCGGTGAACTATAGCTTGGGTGTGACTGCGCGCGTAGCCCAAACCATTACCCTGACCGTGGACGCTTACCAGATTGACATTGACGACCGGATTGTATTGTCGTCGCAGTTTGTACGCGCCAATCCCACGGTAAACACCATTCTGGGGACGCAGCCCGTAAGCCGGGTGCAGTTTTTTGCGAATGCCATTGATACGCGTACACGTGGCATCGACATCGTAGCCAACGAGCGACTGACCTTGGGCGAGAAAAGCCGCTTGGGCATTACCATAGCGGCCAACTTCACAGAGACAAAAGTGCGCGGCTTTAACAGCTCGTCTTCTACCATCAACAACGACCAAACGGCTGGTACGACCAACCTGCAAAACACGCTCTTTGATCGGCAGCAGCGGACTCGCCTCGAGTCGGGCCAACCTCAAAGCAAGATTAACCTATCTGCGAACTATGGCTATGGTATCTTCGGAATCGAGGCTCGGGTGGTGCGCTTTGGCGAGATAAAGTTTGCCGATGCTGACCCTGCCCGCGCTGAGCTCGTCGATCAGACCTTCTCGGCCAAGTGGATTACGGACCTGACGTTAACCGCCCAAGTACTCCCACAAGTTGGTATTTCGCTGGGTGCCAACAACTTGTTCGACGTGTACCCCGACAAGTTTCGCCTTCACCCGCGCAACAACCCCAACAACTTCTCAGTTGACCCAACTACCAGCTTCAGCTCCGGCCTTGACAATACGAACCGCAACCGCTTCGTGTACAATGCTGGCCAATTTGGCTTCAACGGTGGTTACTACTTTGTGCGCCTCAACGTGACACTGCCTACTAAATAGGCATCTCCTCTAATTCGTAGATAATAAAAAAGCCCCCCAGAATGTTTCTGGGGGGCTTTTTTGTGTACTTGTGCTACTTAGTTGGCTGGGGGGCGCTGGTATTAGAATCCAGAATCTGAAATAGCTCGTCCAACTTCGGCGTGAGGATAATCTCTGTGCGGCGGTTCTTTTGGCGGGCAACGGGAGTCTTCGCTACATCTACGGGCACATACTTGGAGCGGCCCGACGCCGTCACGCGCTCCGGCGTAACTCCATTAGTGGTCAGCAGGCGGGCAATTTCAGTGGCGCGCAGCACGCTTAGGTCCCAGTTGTCTTGCATACCGGCAGTGCCTCGGCTGATTGGCACATCATCGGTGTGACCTTCCACTACTACGTTCACGTCGCGCTGCTCCTGCAATACGGCTGCTAGTTTCTTGAGCGCATCCTGTCCTTTAGGATCCACTTTGGTAGAGCCTGATTTGAATAATAGCTGTTCGGAGAGCGACACGTAGACTTTGCCATCCTTCAGCTGCACTTGTAGGTCGCTGTCGTTGAAGCTGAGTAGGGCTTTGCTCACCTTGGCGCGCAGGTCATTTACGGCCTTGTCTTTCTCGGCTAAGGCTTGCTGCAACTCAGCTAGCCGAGCTTCGCGGGTTTTCAGATCGGCGGTCAGCTTATCGATTTCTGTCTGGCTTTTGCCTAGCTCAGCCTCGCGGCGGGCCAGGTCCTGAGCTACTTTGCTATAGTCGGCCGATTTGTCGGCTAAGGCGCGGTCAGTGTTTTTGAGCAGCTTTTCAAAGCTGCTGTTTAGCTCGCCATATAAGTTTTGAGTTTTGCGCAGCACGTTGCCCGTCTGGGTCGAGTCAGCTACTAGGCGCTTATTGTCGAGGCGAAGCTGGGCAAGCTCGTCGCTGGCTTTTTTTAATTCGGCCACGGCTTGGCGCTGCTGGCGCTCCAAGTCGGCTTTAGCTTGTTCGGTGGCCGTTTGGCGGGCACGCAGGTCATCATATTTTTTGGAGGCAACGCAGCCGGGCAGCAGCGTAGCGGCCGTCAGGCACAGCGTCCCGAGAAAGAGCGTAGAAGTTTTTTTCACAATAGAACGGTACTTAACAAAGGGCTGGGGGGCAAATTTAGCTGAGTGCAACACCCCGCGGCAAGGTAGCCATGCCTAGCCCCAACTTCCAACCATTCATCCTTCTGAAGAGATTTTCGACCTATATTTGCCCCCCATAGTTTCCCGCTCCCGTCTCACCTAAGAAACCGCGCATGGCCTCTTATTCTGATCACAGCGCCGACACGCAGGCGTTGCTTCAGCACGAGTGCAAGACGATTGACAAAGGCTTGCTGCACCAGCCCGGACCCGATTTTCTGGACCGTTGCTTTGTGCCTTCCAATCGGACGCCGCAGGTGCTTCGCTCGCTGGGTCAACTCTATAATCATGGGCGGCTGAGTGGAACGGGTTATATGTCAATTTTGCCTGTCGATCAGGGAATTGAACACACGGCCGGTGCCTCTTTTGGCCCGAACCCCATGTATTTCGACCCCGAAAACATTATCAAACTGGCTGTGGAAGGCGGGTGCAATGCGGTGGCTACTACCTTCGGCACCTTCGGAACAGTAGCCCGCAAGTACGCTCACAAAATTCCTTTTCTGGTTAAAATAAACCACAACGAGCTCCTAACGTACCCCAATAAGTTCGACCAGATTATGTTCGGGTCGGTAGAAGAAGCCTGGAACCTAGGTGCTACGGCCGTGGGAGCAACGATTTACTTTGGCTCGGAAGAGTCGAATCGGCAGATTATTGAGGTGAGCCAAGCGTTTGAGCGGGCGCATGAGCTGGGTATGGCCACGGTGCTCTGGTGCTATACCCGCAACAACGCCTTCAAAACCGCTGACAAAGATTACCACGTGGCTACTGACCTGACTGGGCAGGCCAACCATTTGGGCGTCACGATTCAGGCGGATATCATCAAGCAGAAGCTACCCGAAAACAACGGCGGCTTCCGCGACCTGAAGTTTGGCAAAACACACAAGGCCATGTACGAGAGCCTATCGTCGGATAACCCGATTAACCTGACTCGCTACCAAGTGGCCAACTGCTACATGGGCCGCATCGGCTTGATTAACTCTGGCGGTGAAAGCCTCGGTGCCGGCGACTTGGAGCAGGCCGTTAAAACGGCTATTGTGAATAAGCGCGCTGGTGGCCAAGGACTTATTTCGGGTCGTAAGGCTTTCCAGCGGCCGTTCGCCGAAGGTGTACAATTGCTCAACGCCATTCAGGATGTGTATCTGGATAGCGAGGTGACAATTGCTTAATAATTTCATGATGAAGGAAAATGAATGAATGAGGAAACCGCTTTTGAACGTTCTTTTTGTTTAAACTCGGCCCCATTTTCTGATTTCCCCTTCTTCACTCCTCATTCCTCATTGTAGAAAGTATGTCTTGGTTTAAGCGCGTAGAGAAAGGCATCGTCACCCCGACGGAGCATAAGAAGGAGACTCCGGACGGCTTGTGGTACAAGTGCCAGGAGTGTAAAACCGTGTCGCCCATGGTGGAGCACAAACGCTTGCAGTACACCTGCCCCAAGTGCAACCACCACGCCCGCATCGATTCGGCCGAGTATTTTGAGGTGTTGTTCGATGGCAATCAGTTTACGGAGCTGGATGCCGAACTATCTTCTGCTGATCCGCTACATTTTGTGGACACCAAAGGCTATCCGCAGCGCATCGTGGCTACCCAGAACCAAACCGGGCTGCGCGACGCCGTACGTACGGCGCACGGCCAGCTTAATGGTCTTGATCTGGTGGTGGCCTGTATGGATTTCAAGTTTATTGGGGGCTCAATGGGCTCGGTGGTAGGGGAGAAGATTGCCCGCGCCATCGACTACGCCCGCCAGAACCGCGTGCCTTTCCTGATGATTTCAAAATCGGGTGGGGCACGGATGATGGAGGCGGGCTATTCTTTGATGCAGATGGCCAAAACCTCCGCCAAGCTTGCCATGCTTTCCGAGGCAGGCATACCGTACATTTCCTTGCTTACTGATCCCACCACGGGTGGCGTTACGGCTTCCTACGCCATGCTCGGCGACTTCAATATCTCGGAACCAGGCGCGTTGATCGGCTTTGCTGGCCCCCGCGTTATCAAGGAAACTATCGGTAAAGACCTGCCCAAGGACTTCCAAAGTGCTGAGTTTGTGCTGGAGCACGGCTTCCTCGACTTTATCGTGGACCGCAAGAATCTCAAAGCCCAGCTCACCGACCTGCTAACAATGCTGCGACCTGCGCCCGAAGTATTAGTAGAGGCGCTGCCCTTGCAGCGCAGCCTACGGACGGCTGGCACTGCCTGAAGCTCAGCTTACTAACAGAGAAAAAGCCCCCCAGATGCATGCCAACGCTGTCTGGGGGGCTTTTTTGCTGCCAGAATTGCGCATTTGTTTTCAGCAAGGTTTTTGATAGGGCTAACAATATATTCAACGAACTTTTTCGGTCTAAATGCAGTAAGCAGCACTGAAATCACCCGTTACACGTTTAATTTCTGTTTCACTAAGTACACTCTCTCATGAAATCTTCTAACTCAATTCTTTCTCTTTTCCTGGCCTTTACCCTGTTCTTAGGCTCTTGCGCCACGTCGCAGCAGGGGACCGCTACTGGCCCCGATACGTCGGGTAATGGCACAGGCCCACGCAAAACCGGCACTAGCCGTACGGTGAAGGGTGGTGCTATTGGTGCCGGTGCTGGTGCCGTAACGGGTGCTGTACTTGGTCGTGTGATTGGTGGTAAGTCGGGCACGGCAGCGGGCGCTATCATTGGTGCCGCAGTAGGTGGTACGGGCGGCGCACTTATCGGCCGTCGTATGGACAAGCAAGCTGAGGAATTGCAGCGTGATATGCAGAACGCCAAAGTAGAGCGCGTAGGCGAAGGCATCAAAATTACCTTCGACTCCGGTATTCTCTTCGATACGAACGCTGCCACGCTACGTCCGGCTTCGATGACTGAAATTGATAAAATGGCTGCTACGCTTCAGAAGTACCCCGACACCAATATCCTGGTGGAAGGCCACACGGATGCTAGCGGTTCAGATGCTATCAATCAGCCGCTTTCGGAGCGTCGTGCGCAGGCTGTAGCCAATTATACTACTTCTAAAGGTGTAGATGCTTCGCGCATTCAGACTAAAGGATACGGCTCATCGCAGCCTATAGCTGATAACACTACTGAGGCTGGTAAGCAGGCTAACCGTCGGGTAGAAATTGCCATCTATGCCAACGAAAAAATGAAGAAGGCCGCTGAGGAAGGCCGCTTGTAAGCAGTACGTTTTGACTAAAATATTTAAAAAGACCGTCCATATGGACGGTCTTTTTTTGTGTTGTGAGTAAGCTGAACTATAGCTGATGCTGTCGTAGCAAAATTAGGTCAACCTAAATACCCTGCTTATCGTTTACCGGTCAGATTATCACCGGTTTAATCGTGTCACCTAACGAGAAAAATCATGAAAAATATTCGTTTGTATTTTGCTGTGGCTGCGGCCATGCTGTTTTTGGGAAGTAATACTGCTGTAGCTCAGAGCGATACCAAGACCGAGAAGAAAGGCTGGAGCCGCAAAGGCAAAGGTGCTGCTATCGGGGCTGGGACTGGCGCCGCGGCAGGTGCCATTATTGCTGGTAAAGGCGACCGTGGTAAAGGCGCTGTTATTGGGGCTGGCGCTGGTGCCGTAAGTGGCGCCTTGATTGGCAAGAGGCGCGACAAGAAAAAAGACCCGGTTCGGCACCGGGAGTATACCAAGAAAGACTAGCGACAACCAAACAATGAGTTGTTGCAGTAAAAGGCTGCCCTTTGTAGGGGCAGCCTTTTTAGCTTCTTACAAAATTAACTCAACTATATTCGCTTCAGAAAAAGCCCTTTACGAGTGTGTAAGGGTATTTTTTTGTGGGTGAATAGGATAGGAGCAGGAGTTTGGCAAGGTGGTTGCCTTTCGATTAGTTATGGAAGGCAATTTATTCCAAACCCTTAACCAGCCTTTCACCAACGAATACCAAAACAAACCCCTCACATTACATCATGAAAACTTCCCGTTCGTACATCGCCTTTATCCTAGCCCTGTTGCTGCTAGGGGGCAATTTCGCCCAAGCACAGACTACGACTACCAAGAAGCCAATGAGCAAAACCGCTAAAGGCGGTTTGATTGGGGCTGGCGCTGGTGCCGTAGCTGGCGGCGTACTGGGCCGCGTGCTTGGTGGCAAAAACAGCACCGCTGGTGGTGCTATTATTGGTGCTGCCGTGGGTGGTGCTGGTGGTGCCCTCATTGGCCGCCGCATGGACAAGCAAGCTGCTGAGTTGAAGCGCGAAATGGCTGGTGCTAAAGTAGAGCGCGTAGGCGAAGGCATCAAAATCACGTTTGATTCCGGTATCCTGTTCGCCAAGAACTCGTCTAACCTGACTTCCACCGCTCAGAGCAACATTGCTGAGCTGGCTGCTACACTGAAAAAGTACGGCGACACCAATGTACTGATTGAAGGCCACACCGACACCAGCGGCAACGACGCCATCAACGACCCTTTGTCGCAGCGCCGGGCCCAGGCTGTAGCTAACTATGCCCAGAGCCAAGGCGTAGACGCTTCGCGCTTCCAGACCCAGGGTTACGGTTCGCGTCAGCCTATCGCTGACAACTCGACTGAGGCTGGCCGCACGGCTAACCGCCGCGTAGAGGTAGCCATTTATGCCAACGAAAAGCTGAAAAAGGCTGCTGAGCGCGGCACTATCTAAGCTTGGTTTATACCTTAAAAAAGCCCCCCAGAAATATTCTGGAGGGCTTTTTTGTGCGATTTTGAATCGTTAGTAAATCGGGTGCGCAACCTCAGGTAAGCCCAGTCGGTACAACCGGCTATGCCAACTACCTACGACTCGCCAGCCGCTGAGAAAACGCGTGAGAACCATGCAATTCTGAATGGTTTTTTTCCGCCGCTGACGTTGGAAACCCCGCGTCGCTCGCCCATGCGCGAACTGATATCAACGCTGCTGTCGCATCGGACTACCCACCACGATGAGGAGCTAGCCTATGACCGGATGCTGGAGGCGTTCGGAGACTGGGAAGGCGTGATGGCCGCACCAACGGCCGAGTTGGCCCACGCCGTTCGGACTACGCGCTGGCCCGATACCCAGGCTCCGCGTATTCAGGAAATATTGCGCCGCATCAAAGCCGAACACGGCGAGATTACGCTAGACTTTCTGGCGGATTGGCCTACTGAAAAAGGGCTGGCTTGGCTGATGGATATGCCCGGTATTGGTCTAAAAACGGCTTCGCTGGTGCTGCTTTTTAACTTTCATAAGCCTGTGCTGCCCGTCGATACGCACGTGCACCGCATTGCCCAGCGCGTAGGCATGATTCCGCCCAAAGCCTCCGCCGACAAAGCGCACCAATTATTACTAGCCCAACTGCCTGCCGATGCGCTGGTGTTGCTCAACTTTCACAAGCACAACTACTGGCATGGTCAAAAGATCTGCCTGTTCCTGAAGCCAGATTGCCCAAAATGCCCGCTAAAAGGCTTTTGCAACTACTATCAGGAGCATTATGGCCCCGCTACGCTTGAGGTAATAGCCGCCACACCCAAGCGCTGGGAAGAAGCCTGGGGCAAACTGCCGCATTAATCGTCGTTCATAATGGGCTACCTTTGCCGCTATGCGCCTCGTTCGACATCCGGTACTTTGTAATTATTACGTCACTTACCGGTGTAATGCACGCTGCTCATTCTGTGATATCTGGGAAAAACCATCGCCCTATATTCAGCTAGAGGATGTAGCCCGAAACCTGCGCGATCTGAAGCGCTTGGGCGTAAATGTGGTGGACTTCACGGGGGGCGAGCCGCTGCTGCACCGCCAGATTCATGAGTTTGTGGGCCTCGCTCACGACATGGGCTTTATTACCACGCTCACTACCAATTGCCTGCTTTATCCGAAATACGCCGAGCGGCTGCGAGGTAAAGTGGATATGTTGCATTTCTCCCTCGATTCGTCGGAGAGGGAAGTGCACGACAAGGGGCGTGGGGTCGCCTGCTTTGATTTTGTGCTGGAAAGTATTCGGGTAGCCAAAGAATTGGGGGAGTACCCCGATATCTTATTCACTGTATTTCGCGAAAATCTGGCTCAGCTGGAAGCTGTGTATCGCGACATTACTCAGCCCAATGGCCTGGTCCTCATCATCAATCCGGCCTTCGAGTACAACAGCGTAGCCACCGGCGAACAATTGACCACCGCCGAGCTAGATTATCTGTCGGCTTTCGGGCGACGCAAAGGCGTTTATCTCAACGAAGCGTTTATTCAGCTACGCAAAGATGGCGGCAACCACGTGGCTAAACCGGTATGCCGGGCCGCCAGCACGACGTTGGTTATTTCGCCCAGCAACGAACTTGTCCTACCTTGTTATCATCTTGGAGAGAAGAAATTCCCGATTAATGGGCAGCTCTATGAGTTGTATCAGTCGGGGGAAGTGCAGCAGCTAGCGGCGCTGGAAGGCCGCTTGCCCGCTTGTGAAGGCTGTACCATAAACTGCTACATGCAGCCCAGCTTCGCTGTGGAGACGAGTAAGTATTTCTGGCAGGCCCTGCCTAGCACGCTCAGATACAACTTAGCGAAAGGCACCTGGAAGCGAATGCTCGCTCGCTAATGCACCTGCTCAGGTCGTAGCCGCACGATAAACTGACGCAGGGCCTCGGGCTGCTGGGTGCCGAGTAATACCCGGTCGCCGTTGTGCAGTTCCAGTTGAAAGCCATAAGAGCCAGCCACGTTGTAAGCATAGTTTGATGTAGAGAGGCCTCGAATGCCCCAGCCGCCATATTCGCCCAGGGGGGAATATTTGCGTACATGGGCACTTTTTACTTCTGCCCAAGCCACTCGGCGCCAACCCATCGGATAGAGGCGATAGGAAATGCCTTCTTTATCAAAGTGTGTTTCTAGCCGCAAAAGGGCAAAAATACCCATGGTGAGGATAGTAGGCACTACTAGCACTAGCCACTTCAAACCAGTTAGGGCTGGCACCCGATCGACCATAAAGAAGGATACGAGGCTTATAGAGAGCGGAATGGCTAGGGTGAGCCACCACCAAGGCTGCCAAAAGTCCTGACGTTCGGTAAAAAGGGCTGGCAGGGTAGGAGCGTTGGTGGATGGCATAATGAATAGATAAGTAGGCGTCTAATTGAGTCTTAATATTAGACTTTCTTTGTTAATCCTTTAAGTCTTTCATCTTACCTATGCCCGCTCTGATTTTGCCCGTTAACGGAATTGCCCCCCAGCTTGGCGCCAACTGTTTTGTAGCCGAAAATGCCACAATTGTGGGCGATGTAGTACTGGGAAAAGATTGTACCGTGTGGTTCAATGCCGTGCTGCGAGGCGATGTAAACAGCATCCGTATCGGCGACAAAACGAATATTCAGGATGGCGCCGTCATCCATTGCACCTACCAGAAGGCGGCCACCACAATCGGGGCACGGGTGAGCATCGGGCATCGGGCCATCGTGCACGGCTGCACTGTGGAAGACGACGTACTTATTGGTATGGGAGCCATCGTGATGGATCATGTGGTAGTGGGCACGGGCTGCATTGTGGCGGCGGGGGCAGTGGTGCTGGAAAATACGCAGTGCGAGCCTGGCTATCTGTACGCTGGAATTCCGGCCCGCAAAATCAAGTACGTAAGTGAGGAGCAGCGCGCCATGATTGCCCGCACCGCCGATAACTATGTGCTGTACGCTAGCTGGTTTCAGCAATAGCTTTATAGATCATAAAAAAGCCCCCAGAATATTTCTGGGGGGCTTTTTTATGATCCTAACTGGAAGCTGACAGCTTACAAGTTCAGTGCTTCGTCAGCTTCTGCCTCACGCTCGGCGGTGGTAATTACCCGAAGCTGTACTAGCTCCACGGCGCGGCGGGAGCGCTTTAGCACCCGAAATTCGTAGTTATCGACAACGGCCACATCATTTACTTCCGGGATGTTGCCATAAATCATGTTGAGCAAGCCGCCTACGGTTTCATAATCGTCGCCTTCGGGCAATGGGTAGGGGAGGTACTCGTTGGCATCCGAAATGGCGGTGGAGGTATTCACCCGGTACTCATCGGCCGATACTTTCTCTACTACAGGCACTTCGTTATCGTACTCGTCCTGAATTTCGCCTACCAGCTCCTCGATAATATCCTCGATGGTGACAATACCCGACACGCCACCAAACTCGTCGGAGACGATGGCGATGTGCATATGCTTACGCTGGAACTGGCGCAGCAAGCGGTTGATTTTTTTGGTTTCCGGTACGAAGTAAGCTGGCCGCATGATCTTGGCCAGCTCCACCGACTCATTCCGCCGAATCAGTTGCAGCAAGTCCTTCACGTAGAGAATGCCCACGATGTTATCGATGGAGCCTTCATACACTGGAATGCGCGAATATCCCTCGCTGTACACCGTTTCGAGTACCTCGTCCTGGGGGGCATTTATGTCGATGGCAGCAATCTTGGTGCGGGGCACCATAATCTGCTTCACCATCCGATCATTAAACTGAAAGACATTTTCGATCAACTCGTGCTCAGAGTCCTGAATCTCACCGCTCTGCTTACTCTGATCGAGTAGCATACGAAGCTCTTCGGCAGTATGAACTTCTGAGCCGTGAATGGGCGTAACGCCAATGAGCTTTAAGAAGAAATTCGACAGTCCATTCAATACCCAGATAAAAGGCCGGAATACGAAATAGAAAAACTGCATCGGCAGCGCCACAAACAAACTCACCGTCTCAGGCCGCTGAATAGCGAGCGACTTAGGAGCCAACTCTCCAAAAACGATGTGCAGCACGGTGATGACCGCAAACGACGTTGGCAGCGCGATGCGATGCGCTAATTCAGGGTCGGCCTGGATGCCAACGAGCTCCATAAAGGCGATGATGATCTGCGAAACGACGCCTTCACCAATCCAGCCTAAGCCCAGCGAAGCCAAGGTAATGCCGAGCTGAGTAGCAGATAGGTAAGCATCCAGATGAGCCAGAATACCCTGGGTTACCTTCGCAAAGCGGTTGCCCTCTTGCGCCCGGATGTCTATTTGCGAGGCGCGTACTTTGACAATAGCGAATTCGGCTGCTACGAAAAAACCATTCGCTAACACCAGCAAAATGGTAAGAAGAATATTTAAGGCCATAGTGTCGGAAACTTCGGCTCACGCGGCCAAGTCTCCTATATAACTACAAAAGTACGAGATTCTGCCCAAGCAGTTCGGGCTCCGATCATATTAGTGACTGGGGGGCAAAATCAGAGGGCGTAAATAGCGGCGCAACCCCCGTCGGCGAAAGTGTGACACTTCCTACCGAACTTTGTTTGCCTTCGAACTGATTATCATCTTATGCTGCCTCAACGAATTCTGCTTTCCCTGCTCTTCCTTCTGCTCGCCGGCGCGAGTTCGATAGCCCAGGTGCTCACGCCTACCAAGCTTTCTACAGCCGTCAGCCAGCCGACTGCGAAAGTAGGCGACGAGTTAGAGCTGATCGTGAATGCCAAGATGAGCGACACCTGGCACCTTTACGCCACCGATTTTGACCCTGATCTTGGCCCGACAGTTTTCGCATTTACCTTCCCGAAAAGCGCGGCTTACGCGGTAGTCGGCAAACCGAAGTCGGTGGGTTCCAAAAAGAAGTATGACGACGTGTTTGGCGGCGACATTACCTACTTTGAAAAGACCGGCCAGATCCGTCAGCGCATCAAACTTCTACAATCCGGCCCGCTGACGATAAAAGCTGAAGTAGAGTACCAAACCTGCACCGACGTTGATGGTCGTTGCATTCCGGGCGATGAAACGCTCGCTTTTGGTCCTATTGAAGTAGCAGCTGCTCCCGGCGGCACTGGTGCTGTGGCTCCTCCAGCCAGCAGTCAATCCGCTACTTCATCTGCCACTTCTGGGCTGAACGCGGAGGGCAAAATAGCCGCCGCTACAACTGTTGCGCCTGCCGAAACAGCAGAGCCTACGGCTGACCTGTCGCCTACGCCGCCCGCTACAACTGCTCAGGCAGCCGTAGTAGCACCAGCAGCTTCCGTAACTACGGCCACGGTAGGCTCTGCTGCAGCGGCTGATGCTACGGGCACTGGTAGTATGTGGGGGTTTGGTGTTTTGGCCTTCTTCTCAGGGTTGGCAGCACTCATAACCCCCTGCGTATTTCCCATGGTACCTATGACGGTGTCTTTCTTCACCGGCGGCACCGACAGCCGGGCGCGGGGCATCATGAAAGCCTTGGTTTATGGCTTGTCCATCATCTTAATTTATACCATCATCGGTGTTATCGTAGCCCGCCTCCTAGGTGAGGATGGCCCTAATTTCATGGCAACCCATTGGCTGCCCAACCTAATATTCTTTGCGGTCTTTGTAATCTTCGGTCTGTCTTTTCTAGGACTATTTGAAATTACGCTGCCTAATGCGTTGGTGAATAAAGCCGATGCCCAAGCCGATAAAGGCGGCTGGTTGGGGGTATTCTTTATGGCTTTCACGTTGGTGCTGGTGTCGTTTTCGTGCACGGGTCCTATTGTAGCCACCGTGCTTGGGTTAGCGGCGCGCGGCGAAACCATTATGCCGGTAGTCGGGATGTTTGGGTTTTCTTTGGCCTTCGCGTTGCCGTTTACCCTATTTGCCATTTTCCCTTCCTGGCTCAAAAGCCTACCGCGTTCCGGCGGCTGGTTGAATACGGTGAAAGTCGTGCTGGGCTTTGTGGAGCTTATGCTAGCCCTCAAATTCTTGAGTATGGCCGACTTGGCGTATCACTGGGGCCTGCTCAACCGCGACGTGTACCTCGTGCTCTGGATTGTACTCTCGGCATTGCTGGGGCTGTATTTGCTAGGCAAGTTCAAGCTATCCCACGACAGCGAAATCACCCATTTAAGTGTGCCGCGTTTGCTACTGGCCATTTTGGCGTTCAGCTTCATGACTTATCTGGTGCCCGGCTTATTCGGCGCCCCCTTGCCTCTATTGGCCGGCTACTTGCCACCCCAATCCAACCGCGACTTCACGCTGGCAGCGTCGGGGGCCAATACCGCGGCTCCACTTGCGACTACCGCCGCTAATAAGCTATGTGAAACGCCTCTCTACGCCGACTTCCTAGAATTGCCCCACGGGCTGACAGGTTTTTTCGACTTAGAGCAGGCCAAACGTTGCGCCATCGCCCAGAAGAAACCCATTTTCATCGACTTCACGGGCCACGCCTGCGTCAATTGTCGCAAAATGGAAGCCACCGTCTGGAACGACCCGCAGGTGCTCAAACGCCTCCGCGAAGATTTCGTGGTAGTAGCGCTGTACGTAGACGATAAAAAGGAATTGCCTAAGAATGAGTGGTATATTTCTCGGCGCGACAGCAAGAAGAAAAATACGCTGGGTAAGCAGAACGCCGACTTTCAGATAGTGGAGTATGGCGTTAATGCCCAGCCTTACTATGTGTTGCTTAATGCTGAGGCCGGCAACCAGCCTTTGGTAGCGCCTGTCGCTTACGAGCCCGATGTAGCCGACTTTCTGAAGTTTCTGGATGCTGGCTTAGCTCAATACCGGCGCCAGACCCAACCAATGGCCGCCCGGTAAAAGGTAGTTAGCATAATTAAAAAAGCCCCCCAGAAAACTTCTGGGGGGCTTTTTTGCTTAAAGTAAAGTCGGATAAATTCGGCTGGAAGGGAAATAAAAAAGGCTGCACCCACCCAGATGCAGCCTCTCAATTAAGAACGTACCCACCCAGATACGTCCCGGTACTTCCCTTCCCACTATAAAATCCCCAATCAGCTGTAGAAGGAGGGCTCGAACCTCCACAGAGTAGTTAGCCGGCCGCCGGACCAGTTTTTCCCGAATCTCTACCCCCGAGAGAGGAGGGCATGTCTACCAATTCCATCATCCTACAAGATGCTCAACCACCTTTCGTGTTTGATTATGACAAATGTAGTAGAAGCTTCCGAAAAGTAAAAATATGGTAAGCTTTATCAATAAAATTTACACTATTTTTAATAAATGAGTATTTTTGTTGCAATCTAATAAATGAAAGACCGCAAAAATGGCTCGTGATTACGAACTTGACGATGTAGACCGCAAGATTCTCGCTCTACTCATCGCTGACGCGAAAACGCCCTACACCGAAATAGCCCGCAAAGTGCATGTATCTGGCGGCACAGTGCACGTACGCATGGCACGCATGGAGGAGCTAGGTATTGTACTAGGCTCCACGCTCCGTGTTGATTATCAGAAGCTAGGCTACGGCGTGAGCGCTTTTCTAGGGATTTACCTAACCAAAAGCTCGGTGTCGGATAGCGTGGCGAAGCTGCTCAGCAAGATCCCTGAGGTAATTAGCATTCACTACACCACTGGCAACTACGGGTTCTTCGCTCGCATCGTGTGCCGCGATACGCAGCACCTACGCGATGTGCTCCACGACCAAGTTCAGCTGATTGAAGGCATAGAGCGTACCGAAACGCTTATTTCCTTGGAGGAGAACCTGAACCGTTCTATTCAACTCCTCTAAAGCCGCGCTTGAGCCAACGCTTGATATAGTCATAGGTCAAAGTTGAATTGGATTGATCCTTGCGCAAAGAGCCTGATTAGCTATACTTAACAGCTCTGTTTGTCACTTGGCCGCGATTCATGCGTATGAAAGCCCTCCTGATTGCTGTGCTCCTGACCGCTTGGATAGGTCTGCCGGTGTGCACGCAGGCACAAACGTTGCCTGCTGTTTACCTGAATGCCCGCGATGAGGAAACGCTACCGGATAGCGCCACACATTACCGGGTGGTAGACTTACTTAGCGACACAGAGTTTGGTGTACGGGAGTATTCGCTGGTGGGAACGCTGTTGCTGCGCGGCACGCTCACGGCCATCGATCCCCCGGTTCGCAATGGTGTCTTTACGTGGCTTTTTCCCACGGGAGCCAAAGCCAGCGAGGTGCATTTTCGTGATAATAAGGCCCAAGGATTATTTGTAGCCTGGTACGAAGACGGGCGTGTGCGTAGTCGCGGTGAGTATGAGCTGGGACAGCGCGTGGGCCCGTGGCTGAGCGTACACCGCAATAGACACAAACGCTCTGAGGGTAGTTATCAAAAAGGTAAGCCTCACGGCGAATGGCGCTATTATCACGACAACGGCCAGCTCAGCGCCATTGAGCGCCTGTATACTGGCCGCACGCTTAGCCTGACTTATTATTTGCCGGATGGAGCCGCCTTAGCTGGTACTTCACAAAAAAGGCAGCCCCCAGAATTCCCGGGCGGTGAAGCCGCCTTACTACGTCACATTGCTCAGGCCACGGTGTATCCCAAAGAAGCCCGCCGCCGCAATCTAACGGGGCAGGTTTTCGTGAATTACACGGTGGGAGAAGACGGCCGCGTTAGTGACGTACACGTGGTGCGTGGTCTTTCACCCGAACTCGACAACGAAGCCCGACGCATAATAACCGGTCTGCCTACCTTCCGGCCCGGCCGTGAGTACAACTTGCCCACCGCCATGACGTTCACGCTGGCTATCAACTTCACGCCTAACTTCACGCTTTTTGGCAACGCGCTGCCGCCCCAAGGGCCACCCACCGAAGCGCGGGCCAGCAATCCTGACACAAACTTCTGAGCATCCGGTTGTTGCTAAAACAAGAAAAAGCCCCCTAGACTAAGTCTGGGGGGCTTTTTTAATCTACTAAAGGTAGAGCTTTAAGCTACAGTTACCTGAGCGTCTAGCTTTTGGGCCAACACGTGCTTCGGCACGGCACCTACTTGCTTATCTACGATCTGACCGTTTTTGAACACGAGCAGCGTCGGAATGCTGCGAATGCCAAACTTAGCGGAGGTTTGCGGATTCGAATCAACGTCGACCTTGCCTATAATAACGCGGCCCTCGTATTCGCCGGCCAACTCTTCCACTACGGGACCCACCATGCGGCACGGACCGCACCACTCGGCCCAGAAATCCACGAGCACGGGCTTATCAGAGTTGATTATTTCTTCAAAATTAGAATCGGTGATCTCAATTGCTTTGTGTCCCATGATAGTAGGGGTTGAATGGTGTAGTTATCTGAGTGCTTACGAGCAAACGGGCCGCAAGGTAGCAGATTGCAGTTCAACAAGCCGCACGCCGGAAAGTTCAGATTGATTCATTACCACAAAAAGTATGCGTTGGTGCCCTACTCCAGCAAGTCGCCGCTAACTTTTAATATATACTGACTTCTTGGGGTGCTTCCAGTACTTGCGGTCCTGCCAAACTCCTAATCCTGCTATCATAAGTGCTCCCAACGATGCCATATAACCAGCATTTCTTTCTTTGTTGCGGTATTCAGCCTGATCCAGTATTATTCGAGCTCCTTTGTTTATTTGATATGTGCTAAGGTTAGGTTTTTGTGTGTCAATAGTATTTTGATAATAAACACTGATACTATCGCCGACTTGAATTGCGTGTTGTAATGAATGATAGTTTTGGCTAGGGTAATACACAGCTAGGATTTGATTCACTCCTGCGATTTTGACGAAATATATTTGAGAATCTATTCTTCCCTTAGACGTAGTTATACTAGAAACCATAACGCCAGTGTCAACTACTTGACCAGATACTACATCTAGCTTTGAAAGGTCTAAGTAGGCGTTTTTAAAAGCGAGAAATGAAACGAATAAACAAACTGAACTAAGAAGTAAGGAAGCAACGGCATTCCATAGCCTCTTGATGGTTCTAGAAATTCTCATGAGTATTGTAACTTAACAAGACTATCTAAATCAACTGACAAGCATCCATTTCCATCTCCCGCATCTTGTCAATAAACGCTTTCGGCTCGATCTGAAAGCGGCGTGAGAACATGTCGAATGCCAGTTGCTCGTGCGGCTCAGCAAACTGAATTTCGAGACGCTTTTTGCCGGGAGAGGCGTGAATGGCTTCTTCGAGGCGGTCAATCATAGGGCCGGTAACCGTGCGCAGATCTAAACGAACACGGACGCCGTTAGCCATCTTCTCTGTTACCTCATTAAGCTGTTGCATATTCATGATTTTCAACTCCCATTGATCTTCAGTACCGTAGCGCAGCGTCATTTTGCCGCGCACAAACATAGGCGGCACCTGATCGTTGGCATAGTTGCGGGGGTTGATAATGGGCGCAAAGCGCGTGTACTCGTCGCGGAACAGGGCTAGCTGTAAAGACGAATCATAGTCTTCCAGCGTAAAGGCGGCGAAGGACTGGCCGTTCTTGGTGGTGCGGAAAGCTACGTTGGTAATCAGGCCGGCCACGTTGACTTCACGGTTCTTATACGCGTCGAGCTTTTCTAGAGAACACGTGCAATAGGAGTCAATTTCGAGCTTGTAGTTATCGAGTGGGTGGCCAGAGAGGTAGAAGCCTACTACTTCCTTTTCCCGCCGCAGCTGCTCGGTATTGGTCCAGGGCTCCATATCCGCTACTTTGGGCAGCGGCGCCGCCACGGCACCGAAAGCACCCGCACCAAATAAGCTGTGCTGAGCTGATTCCTTAGCAGCTTGGTGCTGCTGGCCCATGCGCATGGCCTTCTCAATCAGGTTCTGGTCGCCGGAGGGTGCTTCGATGAACTGACGGCGGTGGTAGCGCTCAAACGAGTCGAAGGCGCCGGCTTGGGCCAGGCTCTCGAAGGTTTTCTTGTTGACGGCCCGCAGATTTACGCGCTTGGCAAAGTCGAATACGTCGTTGTAGGGGCCATTTTTCTCGCGTTCCTGTACTAGCTCCTCTACGGCAGCTTCGCCGGCGCCCTTCACGGCGGCCAGACCAAAACGGATTTTGCCCTCTTGGTTTACGTTGAACTTCATGATACTCTCGTTCACGTCGGGGCCTAGCACCTGCACGCCTTGCTTGCGGGCTTCCTCGATGAAGAAAGTTACCTTCTTAATGTCACCCATGTTGTTGGTGAGCACCGCCGCCATGTACTCAGCTGGGTAGTTCGCCTTCAGATAGCCTGTCTGATAGGCTACCACCGAGTAGGCAGCAGAGTGGGAGCGGTTGAAGCCGTAGGCCGCAAATTTCTCCATCACGTCGAAGACCTCGGAGGCTTTCTTCGCCGGAATGTTGTGCAGCTTTTTGCAGCCCTCCACGAATTTCTCGCGCTCCTGAGCCATCTTTTTCAGGTCCTTCTTACCCATGGCCCGGCGCAGCAAGTCGGCGCCGCCTAGGGAATAGCCCCCCAGAATCTGCGCGGCCTGCATAATCTGCTCCTGGTACACCATGATGCCTTGGGAGTAGTTCAGGATGGGCTCCAGCAGCTCGTGCGGGTACTCTACCTCCTCGCGGCCGTGCTTGCGGTTGATGAAGTTCGGGATGAACTGCATCGGGCCGGGCCGGTACAGGGCGTTCATGGCAATCAAATCCTCAATGTTAGTGGGCTTGAGGTCTTTAAGGTACATGCGCATGCCTTCCGACTCGAACTGAAAGGTGCCGATGGTGTCGCCGCGCTGGTAGAGAGCATAGGTTTTCTCGTCGTCGAGCGGAATGTCGTCGATGTCAATCTTGACGCCGTGATTTTTCTCAATCAGACGCATGGCGTCCTCAATGATGGTCAGGGTTTTTAGACCCAAAAAGTCCATCTTGAGCATGCCCGCCGACTCAATTACCTTACCGTCGAACTGGGTAATGAGCAGTTCCGATTCCTTGGACGTAGATACCGGAATGTACTTGGTGATGTCGTCGGGGGCGATGATGATGCCGGCAGCGTGAATGCCAGTGTTGCGCATGGAGCCTTCGAGCTGCTCGGCAAGGCGCAGAATCTGTCCTTTCAGGTTGCCCGGCGTGTCGTCGCGCCGGATCATGTCTAGCTCCTGCACTTCGGCAAACGCCTTGGCCAGCGTAGTACCCACTTGCTCGGGCACCATCTTGGTCAGCTCGTTGGTCTGGGGCAGTGGCAACTCCAAGGCCCGCGCCACGTCCTTAATCGACGACTTGGCGGCCATGGTACCAAAGGTGATAATCTGGGCTACCTGGTTGCGGCCATACTTATCTACCACGTAATCAATGACTTTCTGACGATTCACGTCGTCAAAGTCAATATCAATATCGGGCATGCTCACCCGCTCCGGGTTCAGGAAACGCTCGAAGAGGAGAGAGTACTTAATAGGGTCAATGTTTGTAATACCAACGCAGTAAGCCACCGCCGAGCCCGCCGCCGAGCCCCGGCCCGGACCCACGGCTACCCCCATGCTCCGACCTTTATTGATAAAGTCCTGCACAATAAGGAAGTAGCCCGCAAAACCCATGGTCGAGATGACATTCAGCTCGAAGTTGAGGCGTTCTTCTACCTCCGCGGTGCGCTCAGAGTAGCGCGGTCTGGGTCCCGAAAAGGCCCCCAGAAACGTCAGGTGGCGTAGATAGGCGTCAGCGTTGGCGTGCTCGGGCGGAATTGGGAAGTTGGGGAGCAGAATGTCACGTTGGAGCTTGGGCGGCGTGATTTTGTCTACAATTTCATTAGTGTTGTCAAGGGCCTCGGGCACATCGTGGAAGAGCGCCGCCATCTCGGCCTGAGTCTTGAAATAGAACTGGTCGTTGGGGAAGCCGAAGCGGGAGCGGGGGCGCGGCATCTGCATCTCTTCATCTATACGCTGTAACTGCCGGCGCACAGCATCGTCGCGGCCATGCTCGCGGCGCACATTTTCAAGCGTGTCGTAGATAACTTTTTTGTCGCCGCTGACTAGGGTGAAATAGTTAGTCTGGAAGTCGCCGACGGGAATGCTGTGTTCGTCGCCGGTATTCACGCAGAGCAGCAGGTCGTGGGCGGCAAAGTCGGTTTGGTCTACGTAATGCGAGTCGTTGGTGCAAATGACTTTCACGTTGTACTTCAGCGCCCAGCGCAGCAGTACCTGGTTGATGTCTTCCTGGCTTTTGCCGGTGTTGTCGATGTTCTGGATGCCGTGGCGCTGAATTTCGATGTAATAATCATCGCCAAAGACATCGAGCCACCATTTAAAAATGGCTTCGGCCTCCGTCTCGGTTTTCCACAGAATGGCTTGGGGCACCTCGGCGCCGATGCAGCAGCTAGTGGCAATCAGACCTTCGCTGTATTGCAGCAACAGCTCTTTATCAATACGCGGCCACTTGGAATACAGACCGTCGATATAGCTCATGGAGCAGAGCTTGGCCAGGTTCTGGTAGCCGGCCTGGTCCTTGGCCAGTAACAACTGGTGGAAGCGCTGGTCTTTGCTTTCCTTGCTGAAAATCTTCTTGTGGCGGTCTTCTACCAGGTAAAACTCGCAGCCCACGATGGGCTTCACGTTGTACTTGCTGGCTTCGGCTACGAAGTTGAAGGCGCCGAACATATTGCCGTGGTCGGTGAGGGCTACGGCGGGCATACCATCTTCCTGCGCCTTTTTCATGAGCTTGCCAATGCTGGCCTGACCGTCGAGCAGGGAGTATTGGGTGTGGCAGTGAAGGTGAGAAAACGTGGGCATGGCAAGTATTTTAAGCGGACAAGAATCTAGTAAAGATACCCAGCCCTGATCGGAGTTGGAAGCTGAATTCGGCCGTTGCCTGATTTCCAGCTAGATAAAATGCCCCCCAGATCGTCGCGCAAGTGGCGGCAAGCACTTAGCTTGCAACCTAATTGTAGTTGAGTTGGTTTGCCTGGCAACTCAGGTGCTACCCAGAGGCGCAATTCCGCGTAAACTAGCGCTGGACATTCGCAAGAATCTATTTCCATATGAAATCACTTCCCGCCGTCCTCACCGACCCGGTTTATCAAAAGCCTGCTGCCTACTCGTGGTTGGAAACGCAGTTGTTGAAGGTTTGCCAGGATGAGCGTGACTTGCCGTTTGCGCGGCTGCTGTTCAATATCGCGCTCACGCTTATTCCGCTGGCCATTCTGCTGTATATCCCGGGCCTGCCTAACTGGATTTGGTGGTCGGCAGCTGTGCTGTATCATTTTTTGAACAATGTCACCTTTAAGGGCCCTTTCGGCTTAATGCTGCATTGCGTATGCCATCGGCCGCTGTTCAAAAAACAGCACGACTGGCTGAATATGTGCATTCCGTGGGTAATTGGGCCTTTCTTCGGCCAAACGCCAGAGACCTATTATACCCACCACATGGGTATGCACCACGCTGAAAACAACATGCCCGAGGATACCAGCTCGACCATGAGCTACCAGCGCGACTCGTTCTTTGGCTTTCTACAGTATCTAGGCGACTTCGTCACCGTTGGTATTTTCCGTCTGCTGTCTTACTTCGACCGCAAAAAGAAGAAGAAGTTTTACTTCAAATCCATTCGGGGCGAGGTGGCTTTTTTCGCGTGGTGCATCGGCTTGAGCTTCGTAAACTTCCCGGCTACGTTTGCGGTATTTATTCTGCCCTTCATCATCTCGCGAGTGGTAATGATGCTCGGCAACTGGACTCAGCACGCCTTCGTGAACCCCATCGATCCGGCTAATGCTTATCATAACAGCGTAACGTGCCTTAACACCAAGTACAATCATAAGTGCTGGAACGACGGTTACCACACCAGCCACCACGTACGCCCCGCTCTACACTGGACGGAACATCCCAATCATTTCCTGAAAACGCTGCCCAAATACGTGCAGAACGACGCCATTGTGTTTGAAGGCATCCACTGGCTCCACCTCTTTGCCTGGCTCATGACCAAGCGCTACGACTTGATGGCCAAGCATTTCGTTAACGTTGGCGACCGATACAAGAGCGACGAACAGATTGTGGAAATGCTGAAAACGCGGACTGCTCGCTTCGTTGAGCCCGAGCTGGCTTACGCCAAGTAACACCAACTCCTGCTTAGGCGGCGTTGTGATGTAGCGCGAAGCTTCCGCTTCGCGTATCGTTGAACAACTTGGGGGGCATTTTCCAACCAACAGCTTGTTCACCTAAACAACGATACGCGAAGCGGAAGCTTCGCGCTACAGCGAAACAACATCCAACCTCTGGAACTCATTGCAACAAAAAAGGACGGCCCAAGCCGTCCTTTTTTGTTGCAATGAGTTCTACAAAGACCTACTTCGTGGCACGAATAGTCAGGACCTCGCCGGGCCGTACGTTGAAATCAGGCTTATTATTCCATTCCATAATCTGCTTGATGGTGACACCGTACTTGCGCGAAATGGCGTACATCGACTCGCCGGCGGCTACGGTGTGGCGTATGGGGCCAGTGGTAGCTGCTGGCGCGGGCGTCACGGCTGTGGCTGGCTTGTCTGGCGTCGTTGTTGGGCGGGGGGCTGGAGTAGTTGCGGCTGGCGCAGCTGGTTTTGGTGCGGGTGCTGCCACAGTTGGCACTACGCGTAGTGTCTGACCTAGACTTAAAGCAGCGTTGGGGGGCAAATTATTCCAGGCAGCCAGATCAGCGGGGCGCAGACCATAGCGCCGGGCTATGCTATACAGCGACTCACTTTTTTGGACAATATGCTGACCACTAGCCGGTACATCCAACACCTCAGTGGCTTCGGTAACGATTGGGCTTGCCGGGACGGGACGAGGCGAAGACGAGGTTGCGGCCGGGGTTGGCTTAGCGGGCACCGACTTAGCTGGCGCTGTTTTAGGGGAAGCAGGCAAGTCCCGTAGCACTACCTGGCTCGGGTTTTTTACCACCGGCTCGGCGGCGTTGGCGGTATCGACTGTGGATGTGCGCGTCGTATCCTGTGCCTGGCTGGGGGGCAAATTCTGGCGGGCGGTCTGAACTGTGTCGGCCATAGCGGCTTTTACCGGAGGGGTTGGCTGAGGCTTTACTCGGCTTGTGTCAGGCGTAGCTGCTGTGGGGGGCAAATCAGCCTCTTCCTGTGTCACCGGAGTGGCGGTAGGGGCCGGTGTGGCCGCCGCAACTGCAACCACTACACTGTCTTTTTGTGGTTCTTCTATGATGGCGGTCTGCTCAAGCTCAACGGGCTCCGTTGAAGTAGATTCAACTGGTGTCTTCGCTTTAGGCGTAAGAGTCCGGCGCGGAGTAGTTGGCGCTGGCTGCGACGTAGTTGTGGAAGCCATAGCTGACCCGCTTACCGGGCGCTCAAAAGCCGCCAATGCCCTTGAATCCTGACTGTCTACATACTCCACGGCTACCTCGCGCGGCCGCGTAAACTGGAGCCAAAGCATGCGGCCGGGCCGCAGCTCCTCAGTGCGGCGCATCCGGTTTTTGGCCAGAATAGCCCGAGTACGCATGCCGTATTTCTGGCCAACAGTAGTCACGGTTTCGCCCGGCTGGGCCACGTGGTATTGCACCGACGACTTATCTCGCTTCTTCTGCACGAAATAAGGCTGGCCCACTACAATGTTGTCAAACGCGTACAAATCGTTGTACTGCATGAAGCGTTTCATCTTCAAATTGGCCCGGCGCGCCAGACTTTCCTTGGTATCACCGGGCAAGGCCACAATGGCGCGCAACCCGTTGATGCGCACGAAATCAGCGTTTTCGGGGTCTATTTCGGGCTGAGTAAGAAGCTGACCTGTTGTAGCAGTACGCTGATTAGCAAGTAAGGCGGTACGCTGCAGCTCGTCGGTGATGGGCACCAGCACGGTGTAGGGTTTGCCCGCGGGTACGGCGCTGCCGCGAGAAAGCCAATAATTGTGGCGGGCCAGATAGGTGGGGTCGGTTTGCAAGGTTTGCGCCAACGCTTCAAGGCGCTGGCCTGGCTGCACCGGAAACTCTTGGAGCAGCATGGGCGGCTGCGGATTCAGGCCCACGGCGGGTTCGTAGGCTATTTTGTGCGCTAAAAAGGTAATAATGTAGGGGTGCGTTTTTTCGGAAATCTCCATTTCCGTCGCACCTACATCGGTGGGCAGGGTGTAGGGCTTGGTGCCGGTGAGGCCGAGGTTGTAGCTAAGCAGCGTATTTATCCAGTTGCGAAACGTGGCGTTGTTGCGCTTGAAATAAGCCGCCGCGCCGCGCGAGGAAGCTACAATGTGCTTGCGCTCGTCCACGGTGCCGTCTACCTGCACGCCCAGCTCCGTCGCCGACTCGCGCTTGAACTGCCAGTAGCCCACGGCATCGTGAATAGATTGGGCCTCGCCCTGCAAACCACTTTCCTGCAACGCCAGATAGCGAAAATCCAGCGGGATTCCCTCGGCCTGAAACGTACGGTCAATCAGCGGAAAGTAGGCGTCGGCCAAATCGACGCGGGCCTGAAAGGAAGGCTGATGGCGGCGCAAGGCGTCCACTTTTTGCTGCACTGCCTGCTGGCCACCATTTGTCAGGCGAAGGAGCATACCCCCAAAAGCTAGCTCAGACGGTACCGTTACGCTTTGAGCACCCGCCAGCAGGGGCAGCACCCACAAGAGCAGCAGAATTATTCTTTTGTTCATTAGATAAGTTGAGTACACGATCAGTAACGCTTGGCTACTGAGATTATCTTACAAAGAAGGCAAATCTGTTGCGAAAATATATTTTAAGCTTCTCCCAGTTAAGCAAAACAAGCCTGCCACAAAGCAAAAAAGCCCCCCAGTAGCCGATAACTGCTGGGGGGCTTTTTTTAGATAAAGGCTAACGCGGCGAACCGGCGCCGCCTGGGCCACCACGCTCCGGACGCTCACCGGCGCCACTTGGGCTGCCAGTGCCGCTGCGCAGATTGTAAGTGAACATCACCATAAAATAGCGCTGCAAAATATCGGTGCGCGTGTCCTCGATGTAGGCTTCCGTCACGTTGCGCTGAATGCTACGGTTTTGACCCAGCATATCGAAAGCGTACAGGCGAATTTCGCCGCGCTGCTTCTCGAATATCTTCTTGCCGATGCTGGCATTCCAAAGCGCATATTGCTGGTTGAAGCCTTCAGCCAAGCCGCCGTTGTAGCGGTGCGTAAGGTCGGTTTGCAGGGTAAAGCCGTTGCCTACAATCCAGTTGAAGCGAAGCTGGCTATTTTGGGTGAAATAGTTGGTATTCAGCTGGGTACGGGCCGTGTTGCGGGCTCGGCTGAAGTTGGAGTTAGATGACACCGTAAAGTCCAGCCGCTCGCTGATATTGCTGCTTACCACCGCACCCAGGCCCAAGGTAGGCGTCTGTGAGTAGTTGATAACGTCGTTGATAAGGCCGGGCGTACGGCTGTAGCCGGCCGTGGCGTTCAGGTTCAGGTTCGACTTAATAAAGCCCACCGGCATCCCGTAGCTGAGCACGCCGCGGAAGTTGTACTGCTGCCCCAGGTTGATAGGCCGCGTTAATTGTCCCCCGGCGGGCAGGCGTACCACGCCACCGTTCAATTGTAACTCTGTGTCTTCAGTAGCGATGAAAGTGCTGTTGGTGATGTAGTTATCGGTGAAATTGCCGAGCAGCAGCGCAAAGAAAGTAGTCGATTTGCCGGGCTGGGCAGCCGAGTAGCGAATGGTAGCAGAATGCTGAGTTTGCTGCTCCAGCGCCGGGTTGCCGGTGGTGAGCTGTAAGGGGTTGGCATTGTTTACCACTTCCTGTAGCTGGCCAATGGAAGGCGGTGGCGTGCTGGAGCGGTAAAAAAAGCGCAGATTTTTCTCCCGCGAGAAATTGTAGCGCAGCATGGCGTTGGGCAGGAAATTATAAAACGAGCGGTTCAGGCTTGTCGTCAGCGGAAATTCCTGGTCGCTGCGCAAGTCGGCTTTTTGACCCGATGCGCCCACCATTACCTGCAAATCTTTGGTTTGGTGGCGGAAGCTGACGCCCAGGCCCTGAGTCAGGTAGGTGTTGGTGAATACGTTGCTCAGCGCCGGATTTAGCTCGGCGTACTCGCCTGTGTCGTCCACGAAGTCGAAGGTGCGCTTGTCGGAGTCGTTGGGGGTGTAAGCCAGCGTATAGTTGAATTGCAGCAAGTCCTGTTTGGTTAGCGGCTCGGTGTATTCCAGGCGCGTGCCCAGGTTCCAACCACTCTGATCCAAGGTTGAAAACTGATTGAGCGAATCGGTTTCAGACCTTGTTAGCAGGTTATTGTCGCCCTGCTTCTGGTTGTAATTGACGGTAGCATTTGCCGACATCGTGCGCCCCGGCTTATTGAAGCGGTGACGATACAGCAGGTCGTTATTGGAGTTGAGGCCCGTGAGAGCAGAGCGGTAGTCGCTGAGTACGTTGCTGTTGCTTATATTATCGGCGGCAGTGAAGCCATCGAGGTTGCTGTTGCCTCGGTTTTGCTGCAACGACAGGCGCGGTCGGAAAAGGATGGAATTGGCCGAGTCGATCTTGTGCTCCAGGCGCAGATTGAAGCGGTGGTTGATGTTGCGACTTGTCGCCAAGGAGTTTTCAGTATAAGTTTGGTCAACGCCGCCGTCGGCAAGGGCAAATTGACGAAACAGGTTGGTGTTAGCTCTATTCTCCGACAAGTTGAAGAAATAGCTACCGGTTACTTGGGTTTTCTTATTCCACACGTCGGAGTAGTTCAAGCCAATGGCGTGGGTAGTGGAGATACCGCCGCTGGGGCTCACCAAAAAGTCGCCGGCATTGTTGCCCCCACCACCGGGGCCACCGCCGCCCGGACGACCACCGCCCCCGCCGCCGGGGCGCCCGCCGCCCCGGTTGCCACCACCGCCTCCGGAGCTACTGGCTACACCCAGCAAATCGTCGGTGGCAAAGTTCTGCTCGTTGATATTGTTCGATTGGGCCACAACTGAGAAGCGCCGGTCACCCTCGAAGGAGTTATAATTGCCGCTCACGCGGTAGCGCTCCGGCCCAGCGCCGGCCACAAAGCGCCCAAACTGCCCAGTTTTAAACTCCGGCTTGGTCACGATGTTGATGGTTTTCTCGGTGTTGCCGTCGTTGAAGCCCGAAAACTGCGACTGCTCGCTCTGCCGGTCCAGCACCTGGATTTTATCAATCATTTCGGCCGGAATGTTCTTCAGCACCGCGTCGGGGTCGTCGCCGAAAAAGGGCTTGCCATCCACCAGAATGCGCTGCACATTTTCGCCCTGGGCTTGCACGCGGCCATCTTGCACGGTTACGCCGGGCATTTTAGTTACGAGGTCTTGGGCGTTGGCATCGGGGTTGGTTTTGAAAGCGCGGGCGTTGAACTCAGCCGTGTCGCCTTTCTGCACAGCGGCAGCGGCGCGGCCCGTTATCTCCACTTCACCCAGCTTGATTTGATTGGAGCCGAGTAAAATGCCCCCCAGCACAACCGGCGAGCCGACTACTGTGACGGGGCGGCGCTGGGTTTGGTAGCTGACGAAGGAAATGGTGAGCAGATACCGCCCCGGCGCTACCTCCGTGAAGGAAAAATTGCCCCCGGGATCGGTGGCCACGCCTTGCTTGGCGGAGTCGGGGAGGTGAATGAGCAACACGTTGGCGCCCGGTAGTGCCGATTGGTCGGTGGCATCCAGCACGCGGCCACTAACGGTTTGTTTTTGGGCGAAAACGTTGGTCGCGGTGAAGGTCAGCCAGAAGCCGAGCAGCAGGCGTAGCGCCTTTCTCATAATCGATAGATCAGGGGTAATGCGGGCGTAGACGCCTAGGAAGGAGGAAGGTTTAATCAGAAATTAAAATGGCTATCATTTTTCCCGCCAGGCTAGACGCATATTCGTTGGTTGATTTCATAAAAAAAGCCCCAATGGTTGTTGGGGGGCTTTTTTTGAAATTCAAAAAGAGATAAAAAAAATCTGTTGAAAGCCATTCAGCTAACAAGACCAATCATTGAGGTCAGATTTTGCGAAGCAGCAGCAGCCCGTCGCGGAGGGGCAAAAACACGTTTTCTACCCGTGGATCAGCCTGTATCTTATCGTTGAAGGCCCGAACGGCGTGGGTGTCTTTATCGGCGGGCTTTACGGAGTAGGAGGGCAGGACTTTGTCGCCCCAAAGCACGTTGTCGATGAGCAAAAAGCCCCCCACGCGCACTTGGTCAATGACCAGCTCGAAGTAGGCGTTGTTGTTGATTTTGTCGGCGTCGATGAACACCAGATCCCAGATTTCAGTGAGCGTAGGCAGCACGGCGCGAGCGTCACCGATGTGCAGGTGAATGCGCTCAGTTAGGTTGGCGGCGGCCACGTATCGACGGATGCGGGTTTCCAGCTCGGGGTTTTGCTCAATAGTGTGCAACTCGCCGTCCGGCGCGAGGCCTTCAGCCAGACAAAGCGCCGAATAACCCGTGAACGTCCCAATTTCGAGGATGCGGCGGGGCCGAACCATGTGGCTGATCATGCTCAGCAGCCGGCCCTGCAAATGGCCCGACAGCATACGGGGCGCCAGCACCTGCACGTGGGTTTCGCGGTTGAGGCGGCGCAGTACCTCCGATTCGGGCGTGGTGTGGGCTTCGGCGTACTGGTGGCGTTCGTCGTCGGGGGTCACAGTTGGGGCTGCTTTTGGGCGATATCGTGGGCAATATTTCGCTTCAGGGCGCGAGCAGCGCGGGCTTGCTCAGAAGGCTGAAAATACCGCCGCATCAATGTCGAGGTAATGAGCATGGATAAGCTAATGGCGCTAATGCCCGTCACAATTAAGTAAGTGAGCAAGCTGCGCGAATATGTATCGTGGATAAGCATAAAGGAAAGCCAAAACGTAGCCGTTAGCGCGCCGGTGAACGTCCAGAATAAGCGCTGAATTTTGCTGGTAGCTTTTACCAAACGCGGTTGCACAGGCAGTTTCCAAACAAACAAGGCGATAGCCACCAAGCCAATTACAGAGGAAACGTATTGCAGCCACCGATAAAGCGTAAGTGGCCCTACGCGCAGATTCAGGAAATCAATACCTACCGTAATAGGGCTATTGTTGTGCGTAAAGGCATCCCAGAAAATATGCGACAGGCTACCTACCAAAATGCCCAGGATAAGCCGCCCGCTCCAAAGGTTCCGGAGGGGCCAGGGCTCCTCAGATAGCTGCCCCAGCCGCGCCCGCAAAAACAAGGGCAGACTGCGGACTAAAGGGCGTTTTACTACACCATGAAACAGGGCCGCAATCAGTAAGCCCAAAGGCAAATCGAACCAGAAGAGTCCTGCCCACGTGTGGCCATAAGAACCATAGGGTTTTAGACGCAGAAAGTACTCAAAGTCGGGAGCCATAGTGCCTAGTACCAAGCCCGTTATCGACAGCCACCGACGGGTTCGAAAAAGCAGAGGCAATACTATAGCCGGATGTGAAAGGGTAAAGGGCATTCTGAAAAGATTAGTATCTAAAGAGAAGCACAACCAGATAGCGTACTTAAATAGTGCCTAATGAGTTGGGGATAACGGGGTTTGATGGCAGCCTCTCCAGCTTAAATCGCCAGATGCTGAAACCTGATTTTCCCATTTCCTGCCAGTGCGCCGTGATGCGGTACAGTCCATCGTACCGGTAGAAAAAAAGCCCCCCAGCGTTTTGAACGCGGCGTACCACGCGCACGGGCTGACCAGTAGATTGGCTGCGCGCTAGCTCTAAGTTGGCGCCAGTCAGAGTTTGATCGGCTACCTGTTTGCCAGAAGTGCTGCTGCGCCCGCCCTGGCCCGTGTAGAGGATGACGTGGCCCAAGTCCACGTCATCCTCGTATCCTTCGGCTAATACAATTGATTCGGCGCCCAAGCCGCTCCGCGCTCCAATGCCAGCCCGCGTAGGGCGGTGCACCCCGGAAGCACTCAGCTCCAGCCGATTCAGGAACTCGTAGCCTTCCTGAAAACCGGCAACGGCTCCAAAAGTGGCAGGCTGCTTGGCCATCGTGGCGCTCTACTCGGGCATGTACTGCAGCACGCTCAGATTGTCTTCGCGCAGCACGTCGTTAGCCAGCTCACTCAGCTCGGAAGCGGTAATAGCGCGGATGCGGTCGAAAATCTCGGTGAGCGGCTCCACGCGGCCAATGTCAAGGGTGCTTTTGCCGAGGAGCTGCATCAGGCCGCTGTTGCTTTCCTCCGACATGGCCAACTGGCCCATTAGCTGCTCTTTGGCCGTGTGCAGTTGCAAGGAGCCTAAGGGCTTTTCGCGCAGAATTTTTAGCTCCTTTTGCACTAACGCTAACGTGCGCTTCACCTGCTTTTTCTCCGTGCCGAAATAAATACCGAACAACCCCGTATCGGTGTAGGGCGAATACGTAGCGTCGATGGTGTACACCAAACCATATTTTTCGCGCACACCTAAGTTCAGGCGAGAGTTCATGCCAGGGCCGCCGAGAATGTTGGTCAGCATGAAAAACGGAATGCGGCGCGGATCTTCAATCGCATACGCCGGGCCTCCAATCAGGCAGTGGGCCTGCGTGATAGGCTTGCGCTCCAATTGCTCTACCCGCTGATAAGAGGAGAAAGGCGTACGCGGCCGTGGACCTAAGCGGACAGGCAGCGGCGCCAAGTATTTCTCGGCCAAGCGCTTCACTTCCGTAAACGGTAGATTGCTCACGGAGCTAAATACGAGCCGATCGGTGCGGATATTATCAGTCAGGAACTGGCGGAAATCCTGCTGCTGAAAGCCCGAAACGCTCTGGCGAGTACCCAGAATGTTGTGGCCCAAGGCGTGATTTCCAAAAATAACGGCGTCGAAGTCGTCGATGATGGCGTCCTCGGGAGCGTCGTGGTACATAGCCATTTCCTCCAGAATTACGCCGCGCTCCTTCTCAATCTCACGCTCCGGGAACACGGAGTGAAAGGTGAGATCGGTGAGCAGCTCGAAGGCGCGCTCGAAGTGCGTGCTGAGCAGAGAGGCGTAAAAGCAGATTTTCTCTTTCGTGGTGTACGCGTTCAATTCGCCCCCCACGGTTTCGAGGCGGTTGAGAATATGGAAGGAGCGACGCTTTTCGGTGCCTTTAAAGGCCATATGCTCCCAGAAGTGAGCCAGGCCTAATTGATGCAAGTCCTCATCGCGCGAGCCAATATCGAGCAGGAAGCCGCAATGCGCGATTTTGGTGTGCAGTACTTGTTTGTGCAGCACGCGGATGCCATTAGGCAACTCGTGCAAATCGTAATCGGCCATTTAATACGGGCTTGGAGTCTTGATAACAGCAGAAGGCAAAATGGGTAAACGCACCCACAATTTTGCCCCCCGACTAGTAATAACCAGCTTCGGGCTTGACTGGTTTCCTTCTATTTTCTGGAAGGTGGGGAAGGGCACAAAGGTACAAAAAAGCCCCCCGCAACGAAGTTTGTTTGCCTTAGTGCTGGGCGGCGGCCCACGCCTCAGCCTCGGTCAGTGCCTCGATGAGCTGCTGGGTTTGGATACCGCGGGCGCAGTAGAAATGGCCCAGGGGGCATTTTTTGTAGCCATGCAAGCCGCAAGGCTGACAATCCAACTCTTCTTCTATCTGCACTACCCGCGAAAACGGACTTAGGGGCCCAAAGCCAAAAAACGGTACCGTGGAGCAGAAGACAGCACATGTCGGCGCGCCCATTGCGGAGCACAGGTGCAAAGGCGCTGAGTCGTTCACGTAATTAAGGACTGCTCCGCGCATCAACGCCGCCGACGCCAGCAAGGGGAGCTGACCCGCCAAGTTCACGACGCCTGCCCGCCCGCTTTCTTGGCGCAGGCGCTCACATACGGCGCTGTCGGGGGGCGCACCCAACAGGTACACACTATAATGAGGCGGTAACGCGCGAAGCAGCTTTAGCCATTGCTCCTCCGGAAACTGCTTCGTAAACCACACCGACGTGGGCGCAATGCAGACATAAGGCCCACGACTTACATAGGAAGCCACAATAGCCTCATCGGCGGGGGTGGGGAAAAGGCGGGGAGGTGTAAGCGGTGCCTCCGACTCAGGATAGAGCAGGTGCAGATTGCGCGTTACCTCATGAATGCCCTGGCCCATGAGGTGGGGCGTAACCTGTGTAAAGGCAAACGAAAGCGGGTTTTTGTCGAAGCCAATGCGCTTGGGAGCACCCGAAAAGGCGGTAAGAAAGCCCGTGGAGGCAAAGCGCTGCAACGTGATAACCCGTTCGTAGTCGCCGGCCCGGATGGTGCGCAGCAAGCGCCATAGGTCGCGGTACTTATGGTTTTTCTTGTCCCAGATCAGCACATCGCGCACATGCGGGTGCTGCTCTATCAGTGCCTCGTTGCCTTTGCGGACCAAAAAATCGACGGGCGTATTCGGTTCCGTCTGACGCAGGCGTTCCAGCAAGGCCGTAGCCAGAATAACGTCGCCAATAAAAGCGGTTTGAATAAGCAGAATGGCGCGGCGCGGGTGCGACTTGGGCGGCATTAGAAACGGGAAGGAGCGGACAGAGCGGGGGGCGAAAATACCCAAGCTACCATAGGATACAAGCTTATGGCAAGCCTAGTAAGTCCATATTTTTGATTTTAACGCAATAACACCAAATAGCCTGCCTAAAGTGCAGCCCACGAGCCAGAATGTATGCAACTGCTGATTTACCACATTCATCGAACTACAGCTGCAGGGGAAAACGCTTGTGTAAGATTGGTTTCTGGACAAAAAAGCCCCCCAGTTCTCTAGAAATCGAGGCAGAATCAGCCGTATCCCGAATTAGCTGGTCGCAGCCGTTTGCGTAAGCGCCTTGTGCGATAAAAGCGGAAGTATGCGGGCTTGTGCTCATTCTCCTAACTTGCAACCGCACCCCGGTGCGTTTTATCTTCTTCCCAAACCTAGCCCGTTCTATGCGTTACGGACCTCTCGATCCCCAGCTTTTCATTGAAAATCGCCGCAATTTCATTCAGCAGCTGCTTCCGGCTTCGTTAGCCATTTTCCACGCCAACGACACCATGCCCACCAATGCGGACGGCACGATGGCGTTTCGGCAGAATAATGACCTGTTCTACCTTTCCGGCGTCGATCAGGAGGAGAGCATCCTGCTTCTGTTTCCTGATGCCAAGCTGCCCCAGTACCGCGAAATCCTGTTTTTGAAGGAAACCAGTGAGCATATTCTCATCTGGGAAGGCTATAAGCTGACGAAAGATGAAGCCCGCGCCAACTCCGGTGTTCGGACTATTCTGTGGCTCGATAGCTTTCAGCAGGTATTACATGCTCTGATGAATGAGGCAGAGAATGTGTACCTCAATACCAATGAGCACATCCGGGCGGTAGTAGAGGTCGAAACCCGGGATGCACGTTTTGTTAAGGAGATAAAGGCAAAGTATCCGCTGCACCAGTACCGTCGGGCTGCGCCCTTGCTGCACCATTTGCGGGCAATCAAGAGTCAGGAGGAAATCCGGCTGATGCGGGAGGCGGTCAATATTACAGAGAAGGCGTTTCGTCGTTTGCTAGGCTTTGTGAAGCCGGGCGTGTGGGAATACGAGATTGAGGCCGAGATTCTGCACGAGTTTGTGCGCAACCGCTCGCGCGGCCCAGCCTACGGTAGCATTATCGCCTCGGGTGCCAGCGCCTGCATTCTGCACTACGTGAGCAACGACCGTCAGTGCCAGGATGGCGACGTGCTGCTGCTCGATTTTGGGGCCGAATTTGGTAACTACGCCGCCGACCTTTCGCGCAGCATTCCCGTGAATGGAAAGTTCACCAAGCGCCAGCGCGATGTGTACGAGGCCGTGCTGTCCGTCATGAAGTTTGCTACTTCGCACCTTGTGGCCGGCAATAATATAGAGGACTACCACGCGGCCGTGGGCAAGCATATGGAGCAAGAACTGATTAAGCTGGACTTGCTCAACGAAGCTGATGTTCGCAACCAGGATCCGGCCGCGCCGCTCTATAAAAAATACTTCATGCACGGTACCTCGCATTACCTGGGCCTCGATGTACATGATGTGGGGGGCAAATACCGCACGTTTGAGCCGGGCATGGTATACACCTGCGAGCCGGGTATCTATATCCGGGAGGAGGGACTAGGTATCCGGCTGGAGAACGATATTCTAATTACCCGCAGTCAGCCCGAGGACTTGATGGCCTCTATCCCGCTGGAAATCGCCGACATCGAGCGCCTCATGAGGGAGTAGGTATTTAGCCAACCGGAGTTACGGCCCAACCGTAAGCTCAAAAAAGGGCGTTCCACCAAGGAGCGCCCTTTTTTGGGACCGTTTCAACTGAGAAAATCAGTTTTTTTGAAAATTTTGAAAATTAAAAAAGATAAATATTTCTTTGTTGTCACATAGGCAGGCCTGAAAATCAGGCGGAAACGTTGATTTGGCAGAAATAAGTTCACAAAAATGCTCCACGATTGAGTCCTAAACAACAACCTTATTCGTAATGGAAAGTATAGGCAGTCAGTTAAGGCTCTCATTCAACCCCGAATAAGCTGCTAAAACCAAAGAAAATGTTTTCACCTAACCTGTATGCTATGAGACACCTTCTAGCAAAATCTGCGGTCTTGGGATTAGCGCTGCTAGCGGCGGCCCCCGAGGGTCACGCTCAAAGCGCGGACCGCAAGACCGGCATTAGCCTTTACGGCAGCACCCTGCAATACCACGGCGACCTGGGCTCGGAGTGGTTCAAGTCCAACAAGATCGAAGGTGGTGGAGGCATCACGCTCTCGCGTTACCTCACGCCGGGTATCGACATTGGCCTGTCGGCCAACTACGGGGACATGAAGTTCTCCACCAAGACGCTTAAGCCCATTGAGGATTTGGCCCCCGCGATCCGCCGCTTCGACGCGAACGTGACTACCATCGGGGTACCTGTCAAGTTCAAGCTCAACAACGGCTGGGCGTTAAAAGAGGACGCCATCTTCGCCCCCTACCTGAGCTTAGCGCCGGGCTTGATGATTGCTTCCTCAGATAAGTTTATCAACACCGGTGTCGGTGGGGAGCAACTCCAGGGCAACAAAGACCACTACGCCGCTTATCTGCACGGTGCAGCCGGTATTGCCCTGAACTTCTCGCCTTCCTTCGGCATCTTCGTGCAGACAGGCCAGATTTATGCCCTGACTAACACGATTGACAACGTCGACAAGGGTGACCTGAATGACCGTTACCTCCAGCACTCGGCCGGTATCACTTACAACTTTGGTAAGCCCAAGGATGAGGATATGGACGGTGTGCCAGATCGCAAAGACAAGTGCCCTGCCACTCCAGCCGGCGTAGCCGTAGACGAAGCTGGTTGCCCATTAGACGGTGACGGCGACGGTGTGCCGGATTACCAAGATAAGTGCCCCACCGAGAAAGGCTTGGCCAACCTCGAAGGCTGCCCAGACCGTGATAACGACGGTGTACGTGACTCAGAAGATGAATGCCCAGACCAAGCTGGTACGGCTGCACTCCGTGGTTGCCCTGACGCTGATGGCGACGGTGTAGCTGATAAGAACGATACTTGCCCAGACACCCCTGCTGGTACCCAAGTTGATGCTACAGGCTGCCCTGTAAATCTCGACCAAGACGGTGATGGTATCAAGGATGATGTCGATAAGTGCCCCGGCACTCCAGCTGGCGCCACTGTAGACTCTACTGGTTGCCGCGTGATTGACCCTGCGTTGATGCAGAAAGTACGTCCAGTGCAGTTCGAAACCAACAGCACGGTTATCCGTCGTCAGTCGTATGGCACGCTTGACAACATGATCAAGATTCTGGAGCAATACCCTGAGTATAGCCTCCGCATCGCTGGTCACGCTGACAGCCGCGGTACGAATGAGTACAACCAAGGTCTGTCGGAGCGTCGTGCGGCCTCGGCCAAGCGCTACTTCACTGGCAAAACAGTTGATCCGAACCGTATCACTACGGTAGGCTTCGGCGAAGATCAGCCTGCTGCACCGAACACTTCGGCTGCCGGCATGGCTAAGAACCGCCGCGTAGAATTCACCTTCGAGTTCTACATCCCAAGCCAGCCTCAGCCTTAATCGCTGACCGGCTTTAGACCCAAAAAGCGGCGGACCCACAAGGTCCGCCGCTTTTTTTGTGCGTGGCTGCTGTTAAGTGCAGCGCTCTATTATGAAAAAGCCCCCCAGAACCTTTTGGGGGGCTTTTTCATAATAGAGCGCTGCACTTAACAGCAGCCAGCCTTAGATATAAGAATAGAGTATAGATGGTGAATTATAGCTTGAGTTTATCTGAGGCGTTGCTTCATCTATCATCGCGATAAGCTGATTTATGAGCTGGTCAGCTTCAGACATTAAAGTGGCTATTGAGGCTAGCTATTATAGCTGCTACACTCTCGCACACTCAATAATCTACAGCAGTTCTGCAAATGGTGTAGAGACGCGTATTCGCGTCTCAATCGTCACGGTCGTTGTTTGAATTGGTGCGGCGTAGGTCGTTCAACAAGTAGATGCAAATACGCGTCTCTACACCGTTCTAGAAGTGTTATGAAGCTGCACAGAATAGTATATGTAAAAAAGCCCCCCAGAATATTCCGGGGGGCTTTTTTTGAAATGGATAAATACAGTTTCTACTGAGTCAGTTCGCCAACAGCGCCAGGCAGAAACTTTATGAGCTCGTCAACCTGAGTGCGAGTGAAATTACCGGATACAGCTATCAAGGCAAAGGATTCGGGGACGGCTTCTACGTTGCCGGTAGCAACCAACTCCGGTACCCGGTCGCCTTGCTGGCGAATGGCGTAGCGCGTGATGGTAGTGCTGGCCGAATCGGCGGATACGGGGATGGATGTGTATCGCTCACTAGCCAGTAGGCCATCTACTTCTTTATTAAGGCCGGCTGCTACCAGGCGCTGGGCCCGATCGGTGGTAGGCGTGAAGGTGAGCATTTTAATCTCGCGTACCGACGTTAGGGCCTGTGCTAGTTCATTATTGCCCCCCAGCTTGCCTAAGCGCGCTAACAGCAGCCGGGTAGTGAAGCCAGCCGATAAGGTAGTGGCCTTGAAGCCGGAGCGGTTTTCGTATTTGCGAAAAAACTCAGCTACCGTGCGGGCTGGGGTTTCGGGGCCACTTGTGCGGCAGCTTACTGTGAGGGTGAGGCCTACTACGGCGACGAGCGAAAGCAAACGTAGTTTGGTGTACATAGGGGGAGGGAGCGAAGGTGGTTTGGCTCCCATACGTAGCTTGGCAGCGGCCCGTTCGGCCTGGGCTTTAATCGAAGGCAACAGTATTCAGAAAAAATACATCGCGCCCCCCGCCCCGGGGAGTGCGCACGTATTGATAGCCAAAGGCTAGAAACCGGCTGCCATACCACGCTTGCATGCCCTCGTAGTTGGTGCTGCCCAGCTTTTCCTTAACATCAGGATTAGCAGGCTGCAACGGCACAACCAGATCATTGGGTGTAGGCAAGCTGCGGTCAATGATTTTGTAGTGGATATTTTCCTCTTCCAGATACGTCATCACGAGGCGCTGGCCATCGGGCATGGGCCGCAGCCGCACCGTTTCTTCCAACTCATACGATTCCACATCTTTCAGGACAAAAGTGTTGTCCCAGAGTAGGTTGCCGCGCCGGTCGAAGCCACATACAATGGCGTGGGTGGTGTGGTATCCGTCGAACTGCCGGTACCGGGTTCCCACCATGCCGGGGCCGTAGCTGTCGCTGCGGTAGCGCGGATAATACACCTCCGCTACCAGCACGTAGCCGTTTTGGAAGGGCATCAAGTCGTGCACGAGCAAGCGGTAGCGCAACGGCAGTTCGCGATTGGCCGCGCGGCGCTCCTGACTACGCTGCCGAATACGAGCTGCCCGAGCCGGCTTCAGGTAATCGAAAAAATGCTTTAGCCGCGTAAAATCGTAGAATCGCAGAGACTGCCGCACGCCGGTCGGGGTGGTGCCCGCCGTGAGATCAGCCGAAAAAATGCCCTGTGAGTAGCGCGGATCTCTGAGCGTATAGGTGCCGGCCAACATACGGTCGGAGCTGTCGCCGAGGCTGACCTGAGCGGTGATCAGGCTGCGCTCACTCTCCGTTTGAACAAACTCTGAGTTGAGTAATTCGCCTTCGGCTGAAAGCTGCTTCAGCTGCAACCGCGATTTTACGCCGTTTGACTGCCGCATAATCACCTCAGCGCGCTTGGTAGCGGAGTCAGTGAGAAAGGTAAGCTCGGTGGTAAGCGGCTCGTACACCGACGGCAGCAGCTGGTGTTTGCCTGCTTTCATATCCAGCTTTACCACCGTCATGTGCTGATCCAGGAGCACCGTCACAAATAGATTGCCTGCCAATACTTTCTGGTCCAGCACGTCGCGCGTCATCTCCGTGTCGAACTTAATCAAGGCTACATCACCCGTACGACCATCGAGGCCAGCTACCAGTAAGCGCTCCGGGGCGTAGCGCGACTGAAAAAGCGCGTATACCGCCGTAGCTTCGGCGCTCATCAGCTTAAACTCGTACTCAATCGGAATCTCCACATTTCGCGTGCCCAGATCCTTGAGCTGGTGGTCAAATTTGTGGAAGGTGTAGCTGGTGCGCGAGCCTATAAAAACATCTTTTTCCACCAGCATCACCACACTGCTGTCTTCGGGGATGGCCAATACGTGCACATCCGTATCATATTGAGTAAAAGGCAACTCCAGTCGGGCAGGCTGGCTTGGAACGATGGACGTCTCGGGCTCCTGGGCTAACACTGGCTGCCCGGCTATCACCAGAGCCATCATTCCCAGCCCCCCGACTATTATATTTTTCATAGCTGACATGCGCCCTATTCGCTGTGACGCTTAGTAAGATACGACGAAGACGGCATAAAGTCATGTGGTGCAGCTTGTTGCTGGGTAGCTTTTTAAGCCTGATTCAGCAGCCAGCAAATAGGCCACGCCAAAAAAAGCCCCCCAGCCCATGAATAAGCTAAAAAGCCTGCCCTACGAATGGTAGACAGGCCTTTTAGAACGCGTAAGCTTCAGTGCTTAGTTGCCCAACTCTAGCACCACATCAAACTCCTCGCTACGCAGCGGCATCACCGACAGGCGCGACTGGCGCAAAAGGCCAATCTGACTCAGGCGTGCGTCGAGCTTTATGGCCGCTAATGACACGGGATTGGGTAATGGCTGGTGCGGACGCAGCGCCACAGCTACCCAGCCGCTTTCGGGCGGAGCGGTGGCATCGGGGGCGGCGGGAGCAGCTACCTCAGCCATGCCCACCACGGTTTTGTCGGTTACGCTGTGGTAGAACAGCACCAGGTCGCCGGGCTGCATCTGTTGCAGGTAGTTGCGCGCCTGAAAGTTGCGGACGCCAGTCCAGTCGGTGCGCCCATCGCGCACAAAGTCGGCCCAGGAATAGGCCGCGGGTTCGGATTTAACAAGCCAGTAATTCACTTTAAAAACTAAGTCAGCTGGAGATTCAGGAAAAACAACACGCAAAAAAGCCCGGCAAAAGACGCCCTAAATTTCTTTAGATTCGCTTTTGTCGGGCTTTTTTGCCTCCCAACACTAATCGGAAAGTATTTAGCGCAGGCGCAATACAACCAGCTTGTCGTTCTCTACACGTAATACGCGCAACCGGAACGGTGGGCGCAACTCTGTATTCTCGAGCGTCATGGTCAAGATGTTCTGATTTTCCTGCGTTGGCTCCCAGCGACCAACATGAGCCTCCGGAGCATCGGCGGGGCCGAAGGTGTAAAACGTAAACTGGCCATCCTTATCAAAGCGCAGCCCATCTAGATAAACCGGACCGTAGCGGGGCACGCTGGGGGGCATTATGTAGCCCTGGGGCCGGTAAATAACGGTGTCGCCGGGGCGGGCTTCGTGCGAGTTGTACCAGGAGCGGCCGTAAAGCGGCCCCGTGGGTCCCTCCGGAGTCAGCTTCATCAGGTCGCCCACGTTTTCGGTACAAGCCCCTAACACCAGCGCTACGAAGACGGTCAGGAGCGTAAGGGTAGAAATACGCATAATTGAATATAAAATAGGACAGTGACAGGAGCCGCAAGCTGAACGAAAGGTTGCAAGGCTATTGCGGCAAGCGACGAATTTTGAATAAATCCTTTTCCAGCGATACAATTTCGAGCCTGTAGCCTGGCTCCTCCTGATTATCGAAAGTGATGCGTAGTACTGCCTCGCTTTCGGCTTTCCATTGGCCTTTACGACCTTCAAGCCCATCAGTAGGAGCAATGTCGTACTGCGTGAAAAGGCCATTGTGCTCGAAGTTGAACCCAGTACGGCCCCGCGAAGGGGCAAACGAATACGTATTGGGCCGATACACTTCTATATCCTCCGTATCCTCTTCGTGCGCGTGCAGCCAGGTGCCTTCAAGCAGAAGCAGTTGCGGCGACTTGCGCGGGTCGGGTTTGCAAGTCACGGCCAGTAGCAATACGCACAGGCAGCAAAGCAGAGAAAACAGGCGCATGGCAACAGCGTAAGAGTGTAGAATGGGCTAGTAAATTAAAGGCTTTCATTTTACCATCAATAGTTGTACCCGAAAAGCCTATTGCCCTTTATTCACTCGTATTATTTAAAACATAATATTTCCCAACCCTGTACCTTTACTTTCCTTCTCCATCCCCCGCTGGGGGGCAAATTTTGCTTCTGTTTTGGACAATCGCGCCCTGATTCGCGCCTTCCGCCTAGCGGCCTCGCTGCTGGAACTGCACGACGAAAACCCCTTTAAAATCCGGGCCTACGAAGGCACGGCTGCTGCCCTCGAACGCTTGGAGTTTTCGGTGGCCGAAGTTGAGCGCACCGGCCTGCCCGACCGCACGGGCCTGAGCAAAACCGCCGCCGCCCGCGTAGCCGAAATGCTAGATACCGGCACTTTTGAGGAACTGACGCGCTTGCTCAGTATCACGCCGCCCGGTGTGGTTGAGATGCTGAGTATCAAAGGCATCGGACCCAAAAAGATTCGTGCGCTGTGGCGCGAGCTGGGCGTAGAAAGCTCTGACGCGCTCCGAGCCGCTGCTGAGCGCGACGAGGTAAGTAAGCTCAAAGGGTTCGGCAAAAAGACTCAGGATGCTATTCTGCAAGCCCTCGAATTCAGCGACCAAAGCCGGGGCAAGCTGCTGTATCCGCAAGCCGAGGAGCTAGCCGATGAACTGATTTCTCATTTGCAGGAGGCATTGTTTACGGAGTCGGTGGCGGTGGCAGGGGAGGTGCGCCGCCGCCTGGAGGTGGTCGAAAACGTGGTGCTGGTAGCGGCCACTGCCCAGCCCGAGAAAGCCCACAAGCTGCTGAATTCTCTGGATGGCCTTACCGCCGACCCCGCGCGTTCGGGGCCGTTTGCGTGGCGCGGTACAGCCACCGCTTCGGGCGTAAAAGTGGAAGTGCTGCTGGTAGCGAAGGACGATTTCACGAATCAGCTTTTTCTGCTGACGGGTGCTGAGGCTCATCTATCCGAAATATTTGCCCCCCAGGCCGCGCATGGCCAGCCGGCCACGTTGCGGCAGCTGCTGAAAAAGGAGCGCTTCTACCAGGAAACAGCCATCTACGAAAAAGCCGGTCTTCAATACGTGGAGCCTGAATTGCGGGAAGGCCTAGGCGAACTAACTCTGGCGAAAGAGCATAAGCTGCCCCAACTGCTGGAATACACCGATCTACGCGGGAGCGTGCACAACCATAGCAACTACTCCGACGGTGCGCATACGCTGCGCCAGATGGCGGAGTTCCTGCGCGATGAAGGCTACGAGTACCTGGGCATCTGTGACCACTCGCAAGCCGCGCACTATGCCAATGGCCTCAGCCCCGAGCGGGTACGCCAGCAGCACCGCGAGATAGATGAGCTGAACAAAGAATTGGCGCCTTTCCGCATTTTCAAAGGCATTGAAAGCGACATTCTCGGCGATGGTGCCCTGGATTACCAGCCTTCCGTGCTGGCATCGTTTGACTTTGTGGTGGCGTCGGTGCATAGCAACCTCAAAATGGACGAAGCCCGCGCCACAACGCGCCTGCTTCGGGCCATCGAAAACCCGTACTGTACGATGCTAGGGCACCCAACCGGACGCCTGTTGCTGCGCCGCGAAGGCTACCCAATTGACTACAAAGCTGTTATTGATGCCTGTGCCCAGCATGAGGTTATCATTGAGATAAACGCCAACCCGTGGCGGCTGGACCTCGATTGGCGCTGGGTACGCTACGCCCTCGATCAAGGCGTGAGGCTGAGTATCAACCCTGATGCGCACCACACAAATGGCTACGCGGATATGCGCTACGGCGTGTTTATGGGACGCAAAGGCGGCCTAACGAAGGAAATGACGTTCAATGCGCTGTCTCGGGAGGAAGTAGCCACGTACTTTGCGCAGCGGAAAGCCAAGATAAAGCCGGCCGAAGAATTTAAAACGACCTTGTTTTAATAGTGGCGCTGGCTGCTGTTAAATAGCTTATGAAAATTCTCGTTCTGCGCTTTTCCTCCATCGGCGACATCGTGCTGACAACGCCCGTGGTGCGGACGCTGAAACAGCAGGTAACCGGCGCGCAGGTGCATTTTTGTACCAAGCCGGCTTACCGCAGTATTATTGAGCCGAACCCGTACGTGGATAAGGCGCATTACCTTACTGGCTCGCTCACGGAACTGGTAGACGAGTTGCGAGCCGAGCGCTTCGACTACATCATCGATCTGCACAATAACCTGCGTACCCGCCTACTGAAGCTGCGGTTGGGAATACCTTCGTCGAGCTTTGACAAACTCAATCTGCGGAAATGGTTGCTGGTCAATCTGAAGATCAATACTCTGCCGCAGTTGCACATCGTGGACCGTTACCTGGCCGCTGCCGCGCCATTGGGTGTACGAAATGATGGTCAGGGGCTGGATTATTTCATTCCGGCTAATGATGAAGTAGACCTCAATACGCTCCCGGCTGGCTTTCAGCGGGGCTACGTGGCCTTTGCTATCGGGGCGCAGCATGCTACCAAGCGCCTGCCCGTCGAGCGCATTATTGAGTTGTGCGGATTGCTGCGCCGGCCGGTGGTGCTGCTCGGTGGCCCCGAGGACGAAACGACCGGCCATGTGGTGGAGCTAGCATTTGCCAAGCAAGCTGCTGCTTCGCCGCCTCCTACCCGTAAAATACCCGACAGCCCATATTACTTTCCGTCCGAACCGATTACTATCAATGCTCCAACGACCATTATTTATAATGCCTGTGGCCATTATTCGCTCAATCAATCGGCCTCGCTGGTAAAACAGGCCCAATTAGTAGTAAGCCACGATACGGGCCTGATGCATATTGCGGCGGCCTTTAAAAAAGAGATATTCAGCGTGTGGGGAAATACAGTGCCGGAGTTTGGCATGTATCCTTACCGCACCGAATTCCGCATTCTGGAAAGGCCAGGGCTTTCGTGCCGGCCGTGCTCCAAGATAGGTTACGAAAAATGCCCCCAAGGGCATTTCAAGTGTATGCGCGAAATTCAATTTGACTTGGATTTGCCCCCCACGCGCGATGGGCGTTGATAGAGTGCTTGCTGGTAGCCAACAGGGAGCGTAGGGATGCGAACATGGCCTCTGAGGGCTATATCCTTAAGCTGAATAAAAAAAGAGGGCGATATACGAATATGTTGTTTTAAAAGTTGCAAAGAAGTTGTTGATTTGCCGATAAAACCATATTCTAACCTTTCCTCTTTTACTTCATTTATGCGCCTTTTTACGCTTGGGGCTCGCGCCCTCACGCTGGTTATGCTGTTCTTATGTACAGCTTGCGGTCCTAACATTTATCTGGCGAACGACTTTCGCTCTTATGCCCCTAAACACAAAACGGTAGCCATTCTACCCGCTTCCGTGACAATGCAACTGCGCCCCAACCAAGCACGCAACACGACAGCGGAGCAGCAGCGCGATCTGGAATACAAAAGCGGTATCGACTTTCAGGAAAAAATATATGCGTGGTTGTTGCGTCGGAGCCAGCAGCGCGGCTATACAGTTCAATTTCAGGACGTAACGCAAACCAACGCCAAACTCCGTGAGCTCCAGATTCCGTACGAGGAATTGCGTACGCACTCTGCTCAAGAACTTGCTAAAGTACTCGGCGTTGATGCAGTATTGACTACCAGCGTACGCACCACCAAGCCTATGAGCGACGGAGCTGCCTTGGCTGTGGGTGTACTGGTAGGTGCTTGGGGTGCCACCAATCAAGCCAACATTACCGTCAATATCCACGAATCGGACGCCGGTAAGCTGCTGTGGAAGTATGACTACGTAGCTGCCGGCTCGGTAGGAAGCTCGACAGAAGGTATGGTGAACATGCTGATGCGCAATGCTTCGAAGAAGTTTCCTTACACGCCCAAATCCTAAACTTCCCTAGGTCTGGCATTCGTGTGATAACGCGAGGGCTTCTTCTGCCAATGGGTGGAAGTAGCCCTTTTTCGTGTGCGTTACTTTATGGTAACGAGGTAAATCAAAGAGAAAAAGAGTACATTTTATCTCTACCATTACTAACCTGCTATGCTTGATGCTACTACAAAGTCCGTTCTTGTGAAAGTGGGTGCTGACGCCTTGCTAGCCGATGTGGAGGCTGGTCGTCACACGTTTGTGCTGGATGAGCCCGAAGAAGTGGGTGGCAAAGACCGCGGCCCTACACCCTACGATATGCTGCTAGCGGCGCTGGGAGCTTGTACTGCCATCACGCTGCGCCTCTATGCCGACCAAAAAAAGTGGCCTTTGGAAGCCATAGAAGTGCGCTTACGCCATCAACGCGTGCACCGTGCCGACTGCGATAAGTGCGAACAGGAAGGCCAGATGCTGGAGGAAGTAGAAAAGGAACTGCGTCTGGTGGGGCCGCTCACACAGGAGCAGCGCCAACGCTTAGAAGTAATTTCGCAGAAATGCCCCGTACAGAAAACCCTAATGAGTGGCTTGCGCATCAGAACCCAACTGGTGCCTGAAAGCAACTGATTCTTCGTCTAAAACCGCTTTTTATGGAAGCTAAAGCGCCTTGCACTCACCTCGGTAGCTTAACTAGGATTATAGAGGATGAAGAGTATGTGTGCCCTGAATGCGTAGCCTTGGGCGACGAGTGGGTGCACTTGCGTGTATGTCAGACCTGCGGTCACGTAGGCTGCTGCGACAACTCCAAAAACAAGCACGCTACTCGTCACTTCCACGCTACCGATCATCCCGTCATCACCTCCGCCGAGCCCGGTGAGCGGTGGGCTTGGTGTTACATTGATAGCGCGTTTGCTGAGTATTAGCCTGTTATCAAGGACATATTCTAAAACTGACTTGACCAGTACAGGAAATAAAAAAGCCCCCCGGAACGCGTCTGGGGGGCTTTTTTGTACCCATAACGAAACTAGTTCGTGATCTTATCGAAGCCGCAGTAGCTGTGCAGCGCTTGGGGCAAATGGATGCCGTCCTCAGCCTGGTTGTTTTCTAATAATGCGGCTACAATACGCGGCAATGCCAGCGCCGACCCATTGAGCGTATGCAGAAGCTGAGTTTTGCCACCTTCAGCGCGGTAGCGCAGTTTAAGGCGGTTAGCCTGATACGTTTCAAAGTTACTAGCTGAGCTTACTTCTAGCCATCTACCTTGGGCCGCACTCCACACTTCGAGGTCGTAAGTGAGGGCCGAAGTGAAGCTCATATCGCCGCCGCAGAGGCGTAGCACACGGTAGGGCAACTCCAGCTTTTGCAATAAGCCCTCAATATGGGCCCGCATTTCCTCCAAAATAGTGTAGCTCTGCTCGGGTAAGGCTATTTGGACGATTTCTACCTTATCGAATTGGTGCAGGCGGTTGAGGCCGCGCACATCAGCCCCCCAAGAGCCAGCTTCGCGCCGAAAGCAGGGCGTGTAGCCCGCATTGCGGATGGGCAGCTTATCAGCGGCAATAATCTCGTCGCGGTAAAGGTTGGTAATGGGCACCTCGGCCGTCGGAATCAGGTAGAGATTATCCTGCGCATCGTGGTACATCTGGCCGTCTTTGTCGGGCAACTGGCCCGTGCCGTAGCCCGAAGCCTCATTTACCAGAATAGGTGGCTGCACCTCAAAGTAGCCGGCCTCCCGCGCTTCATCCAGGAAAAAATTGATAAGCGCACGCTGTAAACGGGCGCCTTGCCCTTTATACACCGGAAAGCCAGCACCACTGATTTTGTTCCCTAGTTCGAAATCGATGATGTCGTACTTCTTGATCAAATCCCAGTGGGGGAGGGCCGTGGGGGGTAAATCTGGCTTGGTGCCGTGCTCTAATACCACTTCGTTCTCTTGGGGAGTACGGCCTGCGGGCACACTGCTATGGGGCAGATTGGGTAGCTTAAGCAAGAGCTGCTGTAAAGCAATTTCTACCTGTCCTAGCTCATCAGCGTGGGTTTTTATGTCGGCTTTGAGAGTGGCAGTACGGGCTTTCAGGTCTTCGGCTCCGGCTTTGTCGCCGCTCTTCATCAAGCCACCAATTTGGCGCGCCAACTCATTCGCTTCAGCCTGGGCTGAGTCGTGGGTGGTTTGCAGCTGACGGCGGCGCTGATCGAGATTGAGAATGGCCGTCACGTCGGCCTCAGCAGTGGGGTAGTACTTTTTGGCTAAGCCAGCCAGCACGAGGTCAGTGTGTTCTTTTAAAACGGAAACTTGCAGCATAGGGCAAAAGTAGGGAAGTAGCGGAAGCTTTTTGTACTCGGAGCAGTCGTAAATATCAGGCTGCCCTAAACGCCCTACACAAGTAAATGAGCCGGGGCGAACCATTAAAGCAGCGCGAATGTCCTTACTATTGTGGCGAATAGCCCGAAAAAAAGCGTATCTGATTTGGCGGTTTACCCGTATTAGTCTAACATTGCGGCAACAAGCCGGCGGCTGATGCCGGGTCCGCAGTAATTTTTGCTCGCGTACGGCCCGCTTTTATTTCCAGCGCCTCCCGAGTACCCCATTTTCCCTACGTATTCTGTGCTTCGCGCCGCGCTGCGGTTGCCCTTTATGCCCCGGTTGGCCTGTGCTGCTCCCTATCCTGTCCTGTCTGGTATCTCCACCCCCCTTCTGCCCGTTTTCCTACTAGTTTAGTTTATGTACAATATTGAAGAATTGAAGGACCGTTTGCTTTCCGAGCTAAAAGAAATAGCGGAAGAGCTGAAGGTTGGTAACTTCAAAAAGCTCAGCAAGCAGGATCTGATTTATAAGATTCTCGATCAGCAGGCCATTATTCCCGCCGATCAGCTTCCCCAGAAAATAAAACCCGCCAGCGCCAAGAATGGAACTGAGCTGCCCTTTTCGGATGTAGCTGAAGCCAATGCCGTACCGGCAGCCGCACCCACGGCCCCCGCTACGCGCCCGGCCCCAGCCCGCGCCCGTGCTCCCCGAACCGCTGCTCCTGCTCCCGTTGTGGCCGTTGATGCTGCTTTGGCAATCGCGCCTGAGTTAGCGCTGGCGGAAGCACCGGCTATCGCAGCCACTCCCGCCGAGGCTACAGTAGCTGTCGATGTTGAGCCAGTACCTGATGCTGGAGCCACCCGCCCAGTAAAGTTGTATCAGCGGCCTGAGCGCCGCTTGCGCAATGGTGTTGAGCGCAACCGCACCGAAGAAGGAGCACCCGCTACGACTTTGAATGGCGTCGCCAATGGCATTGACACATCGGGTGGCGACGTGCCAGCTTCACTGACGCCTGAAGGTGCAGTTGAGGCGGCTGCCGCAGCCCACTCCGAAACGGCTGCTGCGCCTGTTTCCTTTGCGCCTAATGTACTACCAGCCCGTGAGCCGCGTACGGATCATCCTACGGCCCCACGCGAGCGCGAATACCGTGATGGCCGTGAGCCCCGTGAACCTCGGGAGCAGCGTGAACTCCGCACTGATGGCCCGCGCGAGCGTGAATACCGTAACGATGCGCCACGCGAAAACCGCGAGCCTCGGGAATTCAGGGAGCCCCGCGAACCACGCGATAATAGCCGTGAGACTCGGGAACCACGCCCTTTACGCGATGCACCCCGTGATAACCGCGAACCACGAGAACTACGCGAGCCTCGGGAAAATCGGGAGCCACGGGAATTGCGTGAGCCCCGCGAACCAAGAGAGAACCGGGAGCCGCGTGAGAATCGGGAGCCACGGGAAGGCCGCGACCAGCAGCGCCGTGATGACCGCTTCGCAGCCCGCGACCAGCAGCGCGCCCCGCGCCCTGATGGTGGTCAGCAGCCAGCCGGTCAGCCGCAGCGCCCGCGCAACGACTTTGATATTGTAGTAGATGGTGAAGGGACGTTGGAGCTAATGCCCGATGGTGGCTACGGCTTCTTGCGCTCGCCCTTCTACAACTACCTCGCCTCGCCCGACGATATATATGTGGCGCCGCAGCAGGTAAAGCAGTTTGGCTTAAAAGCCGGCGACACGGTAAAATGCACGATTCGTCCGCCCCGCGAAGGCGAAAAATACTTTGCGCTGGTAGGAGTGGAAAGCATCAACGGCCGCACGGTAGAAGAAGCCCGAGACCGAATTCCGTTCAACAACCTCACGCCGCTGTTTGCCGAGGAGCGCTTGAAGCTGACGACCAAGTCGAGCTTGCTTAGCACTCGTATTCTGGACTTGTTCGCGCCGATCGGTAAAGGCCAACGCGGTCTGATTGTAGCCCAGCCGAAAACTGGTAAGACGGTTCTGTTGCAAGAAATTGCCAACGCTATTTCCGAAAATCACCCTGAGGTCTACCTTATCATTCTGCTTATCGATGAGCGGCCGGAAGAAGTAACGGACATGGCTCGCTCGGTGAAAGCCGAAGTACTTAGCTCCACCTTCGACGAAACGGCCGACCGCCACGTGAAAATTGCCAGCATTGCCTTGGACAAAGCCAAGCGCCTTGTAGAATGTGGTCACGATGTTGTGATTCTGCTCGACTCTATCACGCGTCTGGCCCGTGCATATAACACGGTGCAGCCAGCTTCGGGCAAAATCCTGTCGGGTGGTGTGGATGCCAATGCCTTGCACAAGCCTAAGCGCTTCTTTGGTGCAGCACGCAACGTGGAGAATGGTGGCTCGCTAACTATTATCGCTACGGCCCTGATTGAAACCGGCTCCAAAATGGACGAGGTTATCTTTGAGGAATTCAAAGGTACCGGCAACATGGAATTGCAGCTGGACCGCAAACTGGCCAACAAGCGCATCTTCCCAGCCATCGACGTACCAGCTTCCGGCACTCGCCGCGAAGACTTGCTCATGGGCAAGGAAGAGTTGAGCCGCATCTGGGTGTTGCGCAAGTTCATGTCTGACATGACCGCTGTGGAGGCCATGGAGTTCCTGAAAGACCGCATTAAAGACACCAAGAACAACAACGAGTTCTTGATGTCGATGAACGGCTAGCGTACCACTTCGATAATAAAAAGCCCCCCAGATACAATCTGGGGGGCTTTTTGTTGCTTACTGAATGTAGTGTATTTATGATCCTGTTAGCTATACTGCAGGTTGACACTCAACAACAAGCATTTGCACCGCGCCTGCACAAGGCAGTACTTTGAAGCATGGAAAACACGCCCGACCTCCCCGAACTGCTCTATATCTTTGATCCGCTTTGTGGCTGGTGCTACGGCATGACGCCCGTAATACAGCGCGTGCGCACCGAGATGGCGGGCCAGATTCAGGTGTCAGTGCTCAGCGGCGGTATGGTGACCGGCGACCGAGTGGCTCCATTGGGCGCTAAGTGGAACTACATCAAAAATGCGCTGCAGGATGTAGAGCGGGCGGCGGGAGTGCGTTTTGGTGAGGCGTATCTGCAGCTGGGAGAAGAAGGCAGCGTTATTCAGGATTCCAAAACACCCTGCCGTGCCCTCACTGTTTTTCGGCAACTGAATACCGACCCCAGCCGTGTCATCGATTTTGCCCACGACATCCAGCGGGCGCATTATTTCCACGGCCTGGATTTGAATGATCCAGCTGTCTATACTGACTTGATAGCGCCCTATGCGATTGAGGTAGCTGAGTTTGAGCGTCGCTTAGCGCTGCCCGAAACAGCTCATGCCACGCGACAGGAATTTGCGGCTGTGGAGCGCATTGGAGTCCAAGGGTTTCCGACAACAATCTTGCGTGTTGGTCAGCAGGGTTATGTGCTGGCGCGGGGTTTTCAGCCGTATGAAGCGTTTAGCAAAGCCGTACGGCAAGCGTTGCAGCAAGCCGCGGAAGAGCAGTAAAATCCTGGAGGAACTCAACCGCCAAAGCTGCCGATCCGCACTACCTGCTGTTTCAGTGGCGACCAAGCTATGCGGCGGCCGTCTTCTTTACCAACTACGTATTGAAAGCCGATAGAATCGGGGCGGCGGCGCAGGTCGTTCCAAGTTGTGCGGTCGATGGTGCCAGCCTGGTAGGTGTCTCTAGTCGTAACGGCAGGCGTGCGGAAGTTCTTATCCGCAAAAAACTCGTCCATGCGGCGGCGCACAAATGCTTCGCGCTCGGCCTGCGTGGCGGTGTTGTTTTTCATTTCATACACCATAGAAGCCTCCAGATCGGCAGCAGATAGCGCCTCGCGAAAAATCGTTTCGCCACCAGAGTTGGTAATGGTAAATGTTGCTTCGCCCGCCAGCAGAGAGGGGCCGCGCAGTACGAGGCGAAACGTATCATCGGTGGATGGCGAAGAGAAACGGTGCCGGCGCTGTACCGTTTTCAATGTGTCCGATTGAGCATTGACGGCTGGTGCGCGAGTCGTATCCATAGGCTCGGCCGGGGCGGTAGCACTCGCCGTATCCGACGACTCCATACGCGTTGAATCAGGTCTGGAGCAAGCCCCGAGCACGAATAGCAGTAAAGCGGAGAAGAGAACGTGACGCATATTAGGAAGGCAATTTGGAGGCAGCTTCTCATACGTAGCCCGTTGAATTACTGTTATCGGGGGCTTTTTTGACCAGATTTCTTCGGCTTTGGCTACTGCGTTATCCAATGTCTCAGCACCAGTATCAACACGAAAGCCGCACTCAAACACAGCGACGAAACTTGGTTCATATGCATCGTGCGCTCAAAGCTGGCCGCCGACACATCGGACCACGCCAGAAAAGCCCAACGGCTGAATAAGGCCACCACCGGGCCGGTAGCTATCAGAAAGATAAGTAGGTTGCGGAGTTCGTCGCGCTGCCAATACGTGAAGCCCAACAATGCGGCACCGAACAGCAACCCCACCGCCGCAAACACAAACGTGCCCCGAATGCCCAGTACGAGGCTCAGGGTTTGGTCGCCGCGCTGGCGGTCTTCTTGGTGCTGATACACCTGCGTCAGCGGATAGGAACCACATAAAAACAGCGTACTCACTAAGGCCAGCAGCAAGTTGTCGGAAGCTAAAATCTCGGCAGAATTGCCCCCCACGCCCACTTGGGTCATCAGAAAGGTGAAGGCACCCTGGAACACTACTACCACCAGCGTACTCACAAAAGGATACTTCTTCAGCCGAATGCCTTCGTAGCTGTAGGCTTTGGAAATGAGCAGGTAGATGGCTACCAACCCCGCAAACATCGGACTAAGTAGCCAGGCGCCTACCACGGCCAGCACATCAAACAACCACACCAGATGCAGCAGCTCCTCCGATACTTTGGGGGGCTTTTTAAGGCCGCCGATGCTGCCTTCGTCGCGGTCGTAGTAGGAGTTGTAGCCGTTGGAAGCTGGGTAAGCCAGTACATGCAGCACCACAAACACGCCCACCGCGCGCCACGGACTAAACGGCTGCCGCAAGGCGCTCAGCCCAAACCAGAATACCGGCATCAGGTACACGGAGAAGGGGATACGCAGCAGCGGCACAGCACGGCGGTAAGCGAGAAGCATGGAAAGGTTTGATAGTAATTACCTGATAAGCTAGAAAGGTAAGTGGAGTTATACTTCCACCCGACAGCCTAAAGTCTGTTTTCTGGGTTTACCCCTTTTTGGCCAGCCCACTAAGTACGTCACCTGCGAGCCAGACCAATGTTTCACCTTACCGCTCCGCCACTCAAATTTGCCCCCCAGATCAGCTTTACGCGCCAAGTCAAGCAGTTGAGCCGTTGGGTACATGCGCAGAATAGATACGGTACCGTCCCAGATGGTGCAAAGTGGTATCAGGGGAATGATGAAAGTAAAAAACAGACGACTCAGCCGAAATGGCGGCATAAACGGTGTAGCTAGCACCTGCATAATGGGCAGAATCGTCCAGGCCAGCAGGATTTCGTGCCAGTGCTTGCCGGCGCCCTCAAACACCCCAATGCCCGCACCTTGCCGCACAGCGTCGGCCAGGATAGCCTCGGCCGCTGCGGGCGTAAAGTGGTGAAAGGCGGAGAATATGGTCCGGAAGCCGGTAAGATGAGCGGGTACCGCCGTAGCATCGACGGGCGCTGTTTCGTAGCCAATTTGCCCCCCAGAGCTTTCCTGAATGCCTTGCCAAGCATCAGGCTGCGGGTATAAATCGGTGAGGGTAACGCGCAGATCGGCTAGGCCCGGCAGCTGGCGTAGCGCCCGCGCTACGCCGTCGGTGCCACCGCCCGCTCCCGCACCAAGTTCTACTATATAGAGTTGCTGAGTTTGTAGAAGCGCCTCCTGTAGCACCGGCACCAGCGGCTGATAAATGCCTAAGCGGCTGGTCATAAAGCGTAAATAGTCCATCATGCCTGCCCTAATGATACTCGGGAACCAAGGCTGGTCTTCAAACTCGAATAGGTGGAGGCGGAGCTTCAAGTAATGAATGGGTTAGGGTATTTTACTAGTGCGCGGCTGCAGTAGCATTGAGATATTGTAACGGATTTGCTGCACCTAAGGGAGTTGTTTTGGCCTCATTCCAATGTAATTTGCGGTGTCGCGTCTCTATAGGTTCCGAAATTATATTGGTCACAAAGTAGAATCATCCGCTTCCTTAGTTGCGAATCAGGTTAATCTTTACAAGCTTTGCAAAACAAAGTACTTTTGTCGATATGAATCCAGCCGTCGATCCGCTCGCCCAACTTACCGAGATCCGCGCCATCATGGAGCGCTCGTCGCGTTACTTGTCGCTTAGCGGCCTTTCCGGTATTGCGGCGGGCGTTGCCGCCTTGGCAGGTGTGGGAGTGGGGTATTGGTATCTGGGCCAGAAGTATGGTAGTACGCAGGACTTTGTACGCATTATGCAAAGCTCAGAGCAAGAGCGGCTTGCAACGCTGCCATTTCTGCTGATGCTTACGGGGGGTATTATTCTGCTGGCTTTGGGTGGTGCTTACTACTTCACCCGTCGGCGGGCCAAGCAAGACAGGGTGCAGCTGTGGAGTCCTTTGGGGCGACGGCTGGCCTTGAGTTTGGCCATTCCGCTGGTGGCTGGGGGGCTTTTTTGCCTCGCTATTTATCTGCAAGGCGCGGCCGGACTGGTCGTGCCGGGCATGTTGCTGTTTTATGGCCTAGCTTTGCTGAACGCTAGCAAGTACACCTTGGAGGAAATCCGGTGGCTGGGCCTCACCGAGATTGCGCTGGGGCTGGTGGCGGTCTTATTTCCCGGCTACGGGCTGATTTTCTTTGCGCTAGGCTTTGGTCTAAGCCACATTATTTACGGCCTGATCATGTACAACCGTTACGAACGGACTGCCCGCGCCCTGTGAAGCACAACATTCACATTCTCAATAAAGCCTTCGACCACCGCGTGCGCCTGGGGGTGATGGCTGTGCTGCTGGGCCAAAGTGACCCAGTGAGCTTCAATGAGCTAAAAGAGGCTCTCGACCTAACCGATGGTAACCTAGCCAGCCACGTGGCTGCTCTCGAAAAGGCAGGCTATGTGGAGGTAAGTAAACAGTTTGTAGGTAAAAAGCCCAATACTACTTACATGCCTTCGAAGGAGGGAAAACAGGCATTTCAGGAGCATTTGAACGCTTTAGAAAAATTGTTGCGGGGGTAAACACTCTTTTTTTGCCCATTAACTTTGAAATGCAAAGTTCTTTTAAAATGTCAAATTCGATTTAGCTGCCTTATTCGCTATGGAAATCTCCACCAATTTTCCGCCCGCCCGTTCCGCCTCATCGGCTGCGGCACCTCGTCTTACACTTTCCACTTTACAGAAAGTGGCAATACCGAGTGGGGCAATCTGGTTCTACATATTATTCTGGGAAGAGCGGCCGGCTCTGAATGTGCTCCTGTATACCCTATTCGTGCTAATCGTGGGGCTGGTAGAGTTGCCGCGCCACGCCCCGCAATGGCGCTCAAGCGGGTTTCGACTGACGCTGGCGGGCACTGTGCTCAGCGCCTTCATAATGGCTTGGTATGGCTCCGGGGTGGCATTCCTTGCTTGGCTGGCCTCGTCGGCGATGTGGCTCGGCTACCGCAATCAGCCGCACCTGAAGTTGGTTGTTTATGCGCCGTTGACCGCCATCAGTAGTGCTTTGCGCGCAGTGCCAAGGCTAGTGCAGCTGCTCGTATTGCCGCGTAGCCTCGATGGACGCGTAGAGCGAGCCTGGTTTTATGGCCGACTGCTGGTGCTGCCGTTGGTGGCGCTTTTGGTATTTCACATCCTGTTTGCCATTGCCAACCCCGTATATAGTGCGCTCACGGAGCGGGTACTGAATACAATTGGGGAGTGGGTGGAGGCCTTCTTCGAGGTTTTCTCCATACCACATTTCCTGTTTTTCCTGTTTGGCTTGGCCCTGACTGGGGCGGCGCTCGTGAGTGTGCCAGTACATTACTTCGCCGACAAGGAATCACGCTTCGGTGAGTTTGTCCTGCGCCAGCGCGACCGGGTGGCTTCTTTTGCTGTGCGCCGCCCTGACTTTCGATCTAAGCGCTTCGGGGCACTCGACTTGCGCAAGGAATACCTTGTGGCCCTCAGCATGTTCGGCTTGGTGAACCTGTTGCTGCTCGTTGTCAATGCCATCGACATCAACTGGATCTGGTTTGGCTTCAAGCCCGCCGCCGACTTCGACCTTACACAGTTTGTGCACGAAGGCACTTACGTGCTTATTCTGAGCATACTCGTGGCGATGGGCATTGTGCTGTGGTTTTTCCGCCGTAACCTGAATTTCTATGAGCGAGGATTGCCATTGCTGCGCTGGCTGGCAACGGTGTGGGTGCTGCAAAATGCCGTGTTGGCCGTGTCGGTGGGGCTGCGTAACTGCTATTATATCCTCTATACAGGGCTTGCTTACAAGCGAATAGGCGTGTACTTCTTCTTGCTGCTCACCTTCTTTGGCCTAGCCACCGTGCTGCTCAAAATATGGCAACGCCGCTCAGCTTACGCGCTGGTGCGGCTGAATTCGCTGGCGGCTTACATTCTCATGATAGGCCTGGCCTGTGGCAACTGGGAAATCTGGATTGCGCGCTACAATCTGCGCCCCGAGCTGCACGAACTCGACTACGGCTTTCTGCTCGACATGCCCGACCGGGTGCTGCCCATTCTGGCTGCTCACCCCGAGGTATTGACTGAGCGCCACCTCGTGCACGAATACTACAGCAATTGGATAGAGCTCAACCCCGAGGCAGCAGCACAGCGGCTCCAGCGGCGCCTAGCCAGATTTAAAGAAAAGCAAGAGACCCGCAATTGGCCCAGCTATACCTACGCTGACTGGCAAGCCTACCAACAGTTGGAAGGCAAGAAGCTATAAGTCAAAGTTTCAGCTCATTCTACCTCACTTTAACTCTACATCTATGACTTTCGCCGATTGGGCCAACTACTTCAGCGCCAACCAAGATCATCTCGACAACCTAAGCTGGGACGATTCTTATCGTCTGACCGAACGCGAATTGCGCGCTATTCGCTTTTCATTGCCGCAGTTTCAGCAGGGAGAGCATTCGGAAGGCAAGCACCTGTACCAAAAAGCCAAAGATCTTGGCAACCCTGATTATGCAGCTGCTATCCGGCTGTTTATCAGGGAGGAGCAGGGCCATGCGCGGGTACTGGGACAGTACATGGCCATTCATCAACTGCCACGCCTGTGCAAGTCGAGCGGGCTGGATAAAGTGTTTCGCTGGCTCCGGCAATGGGCCTCGCTCGAGCACACGCTGCGGGTGCTGCTTACCGCCGAAATTATTGCTGCCGTGTATTATCAAGCCCTTTATCAATCCACCTACTCCGGCTTACTACAGCAGATTTGTCGGCGCATTCTCCGCGATGAGGAGATGCACCTAAACTTCCAGTGCTTTACGCTAACACAGATTACGCGCGGCCAAAGCGGATTCCGACGCTGGGCCACCCTCCAAGCCTACCGCACGCTGATGGCCGGCACGACGCTCGTCGTGTGGTTTACCTATCACCGCACTTTGCGAGCTGGGGGTTTTGGGCTGCTGGCCTTTGCCGACGCCGTGAGCGTAGAGCTTGGGCGGGTAGAGGAGATGCTGGCCGCGCCGGGGGGCATTTCTGTGCGCGAGCAGACTGTGAAATCAACTGTTCCAACAACGCCAAGCACAACTTTCCAGCCAACGGAAGTAGAGTTGCAGGCGCTGTAATCAGGGACTGATATGGAAATTAATTGAACCAGACCACGTATCCATGTGGTTTCATCGGGAAGTCTGGCTACGGGGCCGCGCCTAGTTGGTATATTTGCGTATCCGTCGTCGGTGCCTTCTGCTAGGAGTGGCTCCCCGGCCGCCACGTGTTTTGTTCTGCATGTCCGCTTCCGAATCGCCAAATTCAGTAAAAAAGCCGCGTCGACGCTGGCCTAATATCCTGTCGCGCATGGCGTGGGGGGCTTTTATTGTAGGCTTAGGCATCTTTCTGCTCTATCCCATTCTGGTCAGCACCAACTTCATGTTTCTCTTTGGCAAGTCGCCGGGGCTGGAGGAGTTGGAGAACCCGAAAGTGGAAAAAGCCTCCGAGCTATATACTTCTGATGGCGTACTGATCGGGACCTATTTCCGCGAAAACCGCTCGCCAATCCCATTCAGTAAGATTTCGCCGGTGTTGGTGAAGGCCCTGATTGCCACCGAGGACGCCCGTTTCTACGATCACGCTGGCATCGATCCGCGAGCTATGGCCGGCGCGGTGTGGGCCGTGGTACGCGGCGAAAAGCGCGGCGGCAGTACCATTACCCAACAGTTGGCCAAAAACCTATACAAAACCCGTCGGGGCGAAACCAGAGGCGCACTGGGTTATATTCCGGTGGTGAGTACGCTCATTAGCAAAACCAAGGAGTGGCTGACGGCCGTGGAGCTGGAGCGTCGCTATACCAAGGAGGAGATTCTGCGCATGTACTTCAATACGGTGGAGTACGGCTCGCAGGCCTTCGGTATTAAAGTGGCCGCCAAAACCTTCTTTAGCACCTCGCCCGACAGCCTTAAGCCCGAAGAAGCGGCCATGCTCGTGGGCGTACTGAATAATCCAACTGCTTACAACCCACGCTTTCACCCCGAAGCTGCGCTAAAGCGCCGTAACTTGGTACTGACCCGTATGGGCCAGGCTGGTCATTTGACAGCAAAACAGGTTGATTCGCTGCAAAAAAGCCCCCTAGCCTTACGCTATCAGGTTGATAAGCACTTTGATGGCCCTGAAGCCTACTTCCGCGGTGCAGTAAGCCAGACGGTAAATGAGTGGTGCGAGAAAAACGGCTACGACATGTACCGTGATGGGCTGAAGATTTATACTACCATCGATTCACGCATGCAAGCTCACGCTGAGGAGTCGGTGCTGCAGCGCATGAAAATATTGCAGCGTCAGTTCGATAATTTCTGGCGCAATCGGGGCGGTAATCCGTGGGTAGATGATCAGGGCAAGGAAATCCCCGATTTCATTCAAACTCAGATGAAGCGCACGGATCAGTATAAGCGGCTAGCTGAGCGCTATAAAGGCCAGCCAGCCCGTCTAGATTCAGCTTTGAACGCGAAGCGCCCAATGAAGGTGTTTACCTGGAAAGGCGACGGCGACACGACGCTTGTCATGTCGCCTCTCGATTCGCTGGCGTACTACAAGAAGTTCCTGCACGCGGGCATGATGACGATGGACCCTTTCACAGGTCATATCAAAGCATGGGTTGGTGGTCTGAACTACCGCTTCTTCCAGTACGACCACGTCAAGCAAGGGCGTCGTCAGCCGGGCTCTACTTTCAAGCCCTTTGTGTATCTAACGGCTCTTGACAACGGTTATACGCCTTGCGACCGTATCCGCGACGAGCGCGTGACTATCCGCTACGTGGAGAACGGTAAGAACATGGAGTGGAAGCCCAACAATGTGACCCGCGAATACTCTGGCTCTAATATGACTTTGCGCCATGCTATGGCTCGCTCCATTAACTCGGTAACGGCTCAGCTTACAGAGTTAGTAGGTTGGGAGAATGTGGCTAAATATGCCCACAAAGTTGGTATCCGCAGCAAACTGCTCGATGTGCCCAGCATTGGCTTGGGCTCCGGTGGTGACGTGAGCGTGTACGAAATGGTAAACGCGTACAGCACGTTCGTCAACAATGGCTTCCGCACCGAACCCTTGCTTGTAACTCGCATTGAAGACCGCAACGGCAACGTTATCAAGCAATTCGATCCTAAGCAAAAACGCGTCATCCCGGCCGAAACAGCTTGGCTGATGCTCTATATGCTGAAAGGCGGCATGGAAGAACCAGGTGGCACTTCGCAAGCCTTATGGGAATACGACTTGTGGAAGAAAGGAAACGAGATAGGGGGCAAAACGGGCACCACCTCCAACTATTCTGATGGCTGGTACATGGGCGTAACCAAAGACTTAGTGAGCGGCGTGTGGGTAGGTGGCGAAGACCGCAGTATTCACTTCTACCGTTCTCAGCAGGGGGAAGGCAGCCGTATGGCTTTGCCGGTGTACGGCACCTATATGGAGAAGCTCTACAGAGATAAGGACTTAGATATAGAATATGGCCGCTTTCCTACACCTACGGTCAAGATATCAAAGAAGTATAATTGCGTAACGCCCGCGCCGCGCCGCCGCATAATAGAACCCATGGACTCACTGGTAGCGGATAACCTGCTGGAAAAGCTGAACGCAGGGACTATAGCCGTACCAGATAGCTTATAGTTTTAGGTATCTGTCCGCCACGGAGGAGTAGGAACTGAAATTTCTTATTCCTCCGTGGCGTAAAATGACTCTAAGGCGCCCTTCAGATTGGGGTATTCAAATGTAAACCCTTGTTTCAGTACCTTCTCGGCACTTACTCGCTGCGAGGCAAGCACAATTTCACTCATTTCACCCATCATAAGGTTTAGAGCAAAGGCTGGTACTTTGGGCAGTACGAGTGGTCGATGCATTACATCAGCCAAGGTCTCAGTGAAGGTTTGGTTGGTGACCGGGTTAGGCGAAACGGCATTATATGTGCCCTGCCACTGCGGCTCGTCCAACATCTGAATGAGCAATCGACATAAGTCGTCGAGGTGGATCCAAGACATGAACTGTTTGCCTGAGCCTAAAGCAGCGCCCGCCATAAGCTTCACGGGCCGAGCCATTTGGGGCAGTGCACCGCCTTCCGTGCTTAGCACAATACCGATACGCACAACAATGGTCCGGATGCCGAGTGCTGCCACTTCATGAGCTGCTTGTTCCCACTTTCGCGATACATCGGCCAAAAAATCATCGGGGGGAGTATTGGGGGGCGTTTCTTCGTTTACTAGCTTATCACCGCTGTCGCCATAGATACCAATTGCCGACGCCGACAAGAATGCTCGGACGTGGTGTTCGCCTTTAGCTAATTCCTGCGCTAGCAGCCTTGTGCCATCTAAGCGGCTTTCCAGAATCTCGCGCTTTCGCTCCTCCGTCCACTTTCCCTCCGATACGCTTGATCCAGCTAGATTAATAATATAATCGGCATAGCGAATAGCGGCCGGGTCTAGCGTTCCGTGGTGTGGGTCCCAGCGAAAGGTGTGATAATGGCTAGCGCCGGCTTGGCGGCTGAGTAGGGCCACTTCATAGCCCGCATCAATGAGAAGTTCGGCGAGACGCGTGCCAATTAGGCCCGTACCGCCGGTGATGAGAACTTTTTGAGACATACTAATGGGTGTTGCCTATTGCAATCTGGCACTTACGTGTTTGGTCTGCAAAGGGTGTTGGGCAGGTGAGGTGGTGAATGGGGATGCAAGCTAATAGGCTGCCGACAACTCACAACCAGAATTTTACTTCCCAATCAAACGCAGGAACTCCGTGCGGAGCGCCGGGTCACGGTCGAAAGCTCCACCATACTCAGCCGTAAGCGTACCGCTGCTGGTGTCATTCACGCCCCGGCTCATCACGCATAAATGATCCGCCTCAATTAATACAGCCACATCGTTGGTGTGTAGCGTGTTCTTTAGCTCCTCGGCAATTTGCCGCGTCAGACGCTCCTGCACCTGCGGGCGACGAGCATAATATTGCACCACCCGGTTCAGCTTCGAGAGGCCCACCACATGGTCGCCAGGCAGATAGGCCACATGCGCTTTTCCAATGATAGGCACAAAATGATGCTCGCAGCAGGAGAACAAGGTGATGTCACGCTCTACCAGCATCTGATGATATTGGTAGCGGTTATCAAAAAGCTTTACATCGGGCTGATAAGCAGGGTTGAGGCCGCGAAACCACTCGTGTACATACATTTTGGCCACTCTGCGCGGAGTGCCTTTCAAGCTATCATCGTTCAGATCCAGACCTAGCAAAGTCATGATTTCGCGAAAATGGTCAGCAATGCCAGCTATTTTCTCTTCTTCGCTTAGCGTAAAGGCGTCGGGGCGCAATGGGGTGCGCAGATCAGCCGGCAAATGGGCATCATTCGGGACGGGGAGGTCCGTTGCAGCGACTGCGGGCACGGCGTTATCCATGGTATTCAACAAAGTTGCGTTCGGTCTCATACAAAGTGACCGATAAAAGTAAATGGGACTCAAGATGAGCCCGTAGTTTTTGCCAAATTACCACCGCTATATTCTCGGCTGTGGGGTTAAGGTGGCGAAACTCTTCCGTGTCCAAATTGAGGTTACGATGATCAAAGGTATCCAGAATCTCGCGCTTAATCAGGTCGCTTAAACGCTTGAGATCATACACGTAGCCTGTTTCCGGGTCGATTGCGCCTGTGAGGCGTACGATCAACTCGTAATTGTGGCCGTGGTAATTGGGGTTGTTACACTTGTCGAATACTTGCTGATTGCGCGCATCATCCCAGGCGGGATTGAAGAGCCGATGGGCAGCATTAAAGTGTTCCTTACGACAGACGGTGACTTGCATAGTGCTTGCTGAACCACAGGTATAGCGTTTTGTTCAGTTCACTTCGATAGTAACTATTTATTGTACGATCAAAAGGACATTAGCGGCTAATGAAAAACCCGACAGCACCTTAAAACGCAGCCGACAAACTCGCTGTGGTAGTTAAATGATATAGGGTATGATTTAATAAACAAAAGAGAGCGTTCTTGAAAAAAAACAACTAAAAGGGTAGGCAGTAAAGGGTAGTCTGGTATAGATTTGGCGTAGTGAGATTTGAGATAACAACACAATCTTTCTACTAATAACTTTTTCTTCAACCCTTTTCATTCATATATGAAACAAGGTGTACTACTTACTCTGCTCCTGAGCTTCATGCTAACGGTGACCGGCTACGCCCAGAAGTCGCCCGTTGATGAAACGGATATGTCGATCAAAGGCATCCCCCGCAAAGGGCAACGCATTTCCTTGCAGCTTGAAAGCAAGCGCGTGGAGGAATCATGGGCTAAGCGCCTGAACGAGAGGTTCGGTAGCAAAGTGAAGAACGACAAAGGCGTGTACTCGATGGAGGGTGTCACGATTGATGAGATTTCTAAAACGCCGGTTCGAGTTTTCAGCAAAATTGATGCTACCCCTACGGGTACTACCATTTGGTGGGCTATCGACTTGGGCAATGCTTACCTCGACAGAACTGCCACTCCCGTACAATGGAGCGCCGCGGAAAAGTACCTAAAAGACTTTGCTCGTCTGCTCTATCGTGAAGACTTAGCAGTGCAGGTAGCCGAAGCTGAAAAGTCTCTGGTTATTTCACAGAATAATCATAATGCTGTAATTGCTAAGGCTGACTTAGTAAGAAAGGATATCGAGAAAAATAAGGCTCGCAAAATGGAGATTCAGCAGGAACTGGCCAAAAATGCCGCTGAGCTTCTCCAGTACAACAACGTAGTGGACATGAACCTGAAAGAACAGGAAGCCGCCCGCGCCGACATTGTAAACATGCGCGTAGCCCTGGAGGCTGTGAAGGATCGTATGAATAAGATTGAGTAGCTTATCCTAAGCATGAAAAAAGCCCCCCAGATAAACTCCGGGGGGCTTTTTTGTTGTCCATGCATTCCTGAAGCTTGCCTAGCGCATTACACTCCGCACATGTTCGACGGCAGCCTGCTCGTCTTTCCAGCCCATGATGCGCACAATGCCCGGTGAGGCCCTGTGCTGAAACCAGAGCCGCAGTATCTGTTGGGCGGCCGGGTAGCGCTGGGTAAAATCAGTCCAGGTTCTCGTCTCAAGTAAGATCTGCTGGCTTGGCCGCGCAGGTACAGCCAATACTACCCGTTCCAAAGCTCCAGCATTATCTAGTAGCACCAAGCCAAGAGGCAACACTTCAAGCACCGTACCCATCGGCTGACTTTCGGCGAGCACCAATACAGGTAGCGGGTTACCGGTTGCGGTGCTAGTACCCGGCACAAAGCCGTAGTTGCCAGGATAAGGCAGAAACTCCAGTACTCGATCTTTGCCCGCCCGTTGCTGGGGGGCAAATTCGTGGGTGGCTGGGTCGTAGCGATGCTCAAGATTGGTGCCCGCCGGAACCTCAATGACAGCTTGAAGCAGCCTATGCTCAGCCGAAAAGGTCGGTAGCTCGGCGTAGTCGGTTTGACAACCAGCTACGCCGAGACCAATCAGAAGGCTAACTATAAGTCGTTTGGCTCCCTGCATCAATACTTGGGCTTACTTGGCCAGCTGCTCATCAAGCTGGCGGAAGGGGTTCAGTTGATCCAACCGCAGTACGAAGCGAATCCGATCGGTGAAATCCTTGCGGCTGCTGGGCAAACCGTTCTCGTATTGAGAGCCGGCTACGGGCAAGTAAAACTGGAAGATGTTTTTAATAACCGGAACCACTATGCCGGCATCGTAGAAGAAACTTTGCCCTCCACGGCTGCTATAAAGTGTGTTGTCTTCTTTAGTAGCACCAAGGTCAGCAAATAGACCTAGGCCTGTCACCGGCAGGTCAGCTTGCAGATTAAGCGTGCTAAGCCACCGCTGGCTGCCAACCGGAATAAAACCTTTGAAGGCACCGTCGCGGTCGTCGGTTTGATGCGTTTGAGCAGTAAAGGCATCCGAAATCTGCTGGCGGTCTAGGAAAGCCGTTTGGCGACGATAGTCGGGACTACCACTCAGACCGATGAAGAAGGGTGCCTCATTAGCCTTTTGCAAAAAGCGTCCGCCAAACAAACGGGCCTGCACGCGTTTCTTTGGCGAGTAATAGCGGCTGTATGAAGCCGAAGCGCGCAGCAAAGTCGCCTGGACTGACGAATTATCTACAGACAAATCGGGAGTAAGTCGGTTCAACTCCACGCTTGCTGACCAGGTTTGCAGCGCGTCGCCAGCCTGCACCTGATACAGCAACGTCTGGATGCTGCTGGTCACATCAAAATCCTCGTTGCGCACGGAAGTATTAGCAAGTTGAACCATGTGCTGAGGGGCATTATACGCCGACTTAGGTAAAGTCAGGGTCAGGCTAGGCTCCACTTTTACATAGCGCTCAAAACGCTGCACCGTGACACCCGTGATAAGCTGACGAGCGGTTTCCTTGGGCAAAATGTTCAGATTAAGCATACCAATGCCGTTTAGCTCATTGCGGTTGAAGCTGTACATCGGCATTGCCAGATAGCTCAAGCGCTTGGGAACTAGCGGGCTGCTATAAAAGGCAGCTCCTAACATGAGTTTGTCGGATGTATTTGCTCCCAGCACTGGCGCCCAGTTGATGGCGGCACGGTCCCAGCGCTCCACACTTACGAGAGGTCGGAGGCGTAAAGGCTCGAATCGAGGCAAACTGCCACTTAGATTGAGCTTATCATCTCGACGATTAAGCTGGGGTGTAACGTACGTGGGGTCAATGACGATGGAGGCAACGCCTTCGCGCCGAAAGTCAAGCTGGGTTTCTTCATCTTCCTCTCCGTTACCAAATACGGGCGTCCACTGTGTTTCGAGCACCTGGCCCTGTGAATTCAGGGTAGACACAGGCACTGCAAAGGGTGCCGGTGAATCATTGCGAACCAGCACCTTTACCTGATCATTCGTCAGCTGTATGTCACCAACAGCGGCGTTGTAGCGAGTGGTGTTTTGAAGCATGTTCTCAAAAAACCAGTCGAGCTGCTGGCCAGTGCTTTCCTCAAACGCTGCCTGCATGTCAGCTGGGGAGGGGTGCTTAAACTGCCAGCGCTGGTAATAAGCGCGCATGGCGGCATCAAATTTTTCCTGTCCCAGATAACCTGCCAGGTACTTCAGGAGAGACGCTGTTTTTGTATATACGATGATACCATAATTGATTTTGCCGTACTCAGCCGCACTGGGCCCACTTACAGGTTGATCAAGGCCCCGACTAGCGGAGGCCTGATAAGGCACCTGGTTCAAAGCGGTAGCATCCAACCCGTCGACCCCAAATAACTGGGCGGCTTTGCCTGACCGTAGTACGCTTTCGAACATGCCAGCATTTGGGTTGTCGCGCTCGGCCACGCGGTTTTCAATGTAAGAGTTTACGCCTTCGTCCAGCCAGGGAAACGTGCGCTCGTTAGAAGCCAGAATGCCATAAAACCAATTGTGACCTACCTCATGCACAATGGCCGATGGCATCGTAACGGTTACCATAGGGTATTCCATGCCCGATCCGGCGCTCAGTGCCCCATCTACGGCCGTAGCAGCGGTGTACGGATACTCACCCACCCACTGCGAATAGTAGGTAACAGCATCATTTACATCCTGTAGGCCTTTTATCCACTTCTCTACGTCCTTGTTCACGAACATCACCCAGGTATCTACCTGCTTACCCGAAGGCAGCGTAACGGCGCTCTTAAGTACGTTAAAGCGCTTGTCGGCAAACCACGCGAAGTCGTGCACGCGGTCCTGCACATAGCGAAGCGTTTTCGTTTCGGAAGCAGAGGTTGGAAAGGTCAGGTCTTTGCCATAGTCTTCCGGCTTTTTGGTCGCTGCAGCGGTAGCCAATTGCGTTAAGCGTGCCTGTTCTTCCGCGTTCTGGAGTACGCCGGTGGCACCCACAGTGTAGTTCGCGGGCAGCGTAATGCGCACATCAAACGAACCAAACTCAGAGTAGAACTCACCCTGGTCCAAATAAGGCATCGGGTGCCAGCCTTGGCTGTCATAAACGGCCGGTTTTGGATACCACTGCGTTATCTGATACGACTGCTCTACGTGCCCAAAGCGCGAAAAAGACACTGGAATCTTTACCCGAAAAGGAGTTGTAATCGTGATTTTGCCCCCCGGAGTTAGTGGTTGGGGCAAAGCTAGCTTCGCCATGTCAGCATGCTCTGGGTCGAAGCTGAGCGTAGCGGGTTGGCCGTTTACTTTGAAATCAAGCTGATCGATGAAGCCGCGCTGGTCCTGGGGGGCAAATTGAAACTTGCGGCTACCGTTACGCAATTGCTGTTTTGCAAAAGCCGTGGAGTTGTCGCGGTAAGCGTTAGGCCAGAGATGAAACCAGATGAAGGTGAGCTGATCGGGCGAATTATTGGTGTATTGAATTTCCTCCTGGGCCGTGAGCGTGTGCTGGCGGTCATCCAGGGCAACATCAATGGAATAATTAACTTCTTGCTGCCAATAACTGCCAGGTGAGGTGCTCTGCGCCCATAGCGCCAGAGGAAGAAAAGCAAGCCAGCAACTGGCTAATAACTTTTTCATGCGGTGAGGAAAGTATAACGAGCGAATAAACACGGGACGAAAGTACGCCGTTGGCTTCAGAATGCCGTGTCACAACCTTTGTGGCGGTCGGTCCGTTTTCTTAAATTCAATTACACCGTCCGCCCCTGCGGACTAACATTCACTACCTATGTCATTTAATAAAATCCCCAAAGACGATACTCAGCACCAAAACCACTTGGATGGCGCCATCAATAACCTGAACAATGACTTGCAGGAAGAGGCTTCCAAAGCCGGCTTCGACAATGTGCTTCAGCGCTGGATTGAGGACGTAAAAGACGTTAACAACCCAGAACTGCATCAAATTGTAGTTGATTTGCAGGCATTAAAGGCTCACTTCAATGGCGGCACAATTGACCATAAGCTTGTCGGTCAGCTAATGGGACGCCTTGGTGACAATACTCTTAAGGCAGCCGTTTTCGCTGAAAACCCAAACACTGCTCAGCGGGTAACCAACTTAGGTGAAGCCTTGCTGAAGGCAGCCAAGCAAGTACAAAACCCCAATGTCAATTCAACACCCGAGCAGGATTTGAAAAATTCGAACGGCTAATAGCTGCTTAATCGAATTCGTATAAACGACAAAAAGCCGGCTCCTATCAAGGGACCGGCTTTTTGTATGCTTAAGAAAGCTTGGCTTAGCCGCGCTTCTCTTTGATCTTGGCTGCTTTGCCCGATAGGCCACGCAAATAAAACAGACGAGCACGACGCACTTTGCCGCGACGAACTAGCTCAATCTTGTCGATGTTGGGCGACAGAAGCGGGAAAATACGCTCGGTGCCAATTTGGTTCGAAATCTTACGAACGGTGAAGGTCTCACCGTTGGAGTTTGGGTTCTTGCGCTGGATAACAACACCCTGGAACTGCTGAACACGCTCCTTGTTGCCCTCGCGAATCTTCACGTGAACATTAACGGTGTCGCCGGCGGCGAAAGCGGGGAAGCTGGCGCGGCGCTCCTGGGATTCCTGCTGGATAAAATCGAGTAGTACGCTCATGGCTGGGAAAAACTAAAAATAGGACGGCGCCGCCGTCCGAGTGGTTTCGGGTAAAAGAGGCGCAAATATAGCGCTCTGTTTTGAGGAAGGCAAACTTATTACGCAGTTAAATGCTGAAAGGGCCAAACGACTGCATACATGGGGTTTGTCTGCTTACTCGTCCAGTAAATCTGGGCGTCTTTGACGTGTCCTTTCAAGAGCTTGCTCGTGTCGCCAGATGTCAACTTGCGGAGTATTACCAGAAAGTAGAATGTCAGGCACAGTCTGGCCACGCCACTCAGCCGGCCGTGTATACACTGGCGGAGCCAACAGATTATCCTGAAAGGAATCACTTAAGGCTGACTCTTCATTACCAAGTACCCCAGGCAAGAGCCGAACGATTGCATCAGTCAGAATAGCGGCCCCAAGCTCGCCACCACTGAGCACGTAGTCGCCTACACTGATTTCGTGGGTGATGTAAGCCTTACGAATTCGCTCATCAATGCCTTTATAGTGCCCGCAAAGAATGATCAGGTTCTCAGTCAGTGACAGGCGGTTTACGAGCGGCTGCCGAAGCGTCTCGCCGTCTGGGGTCATATAAATGACAGCATCATAGCGGCGCTCAGCTAAGAGCCCGTCCAGGCAAGCCGCAATAGGCTCTACGCGCAGTACCATTCCCGCGCCACCACCAAATACATAGTCGTCGATCTGTCCGTGCTTATTAATAGCAAATCGCCGCAAATCGTGGACGTGAATTATAGCCAAGCCCTTATCCTGCGCCCGCTTCACGATAGAGTGAGCAAAGGGGCTGACCAATAAATCGGGCTGACAGGTTATAATATCGAGGCGCATGGTAGCACCGCCATTGGCAGTGAAGCTAGATTCGTAAAATAAATCAGTAATTGAGCGCTGGGGGGCTTTTTCAACTATGGTTCGATGAACTCATCGGGCTCGTCACGTTCCCGGGAAGAGGGCTTAAGGTAAACATCCAACAAGCCCTCGGGCAAGCTAACGTGTAGCTTACGTTCAGCCTCATCAGCGTGTAAAACCAATTCATCTACCACCGGAATCAGCACTTCCTGCCCTTGGTAGCGCATACCCATTAGATCTTGCTGAGGCATCTCATAGAAGGTCTCCACAATGCCTAGCTCACCCAACGTTCCATCAACAACGGTGTAGCCAATAACGTCGTGGAAATAAAACTGGTCATCCTCAAGTTCCGGTAACTCGTCGAGTGCCTTATAGAGCTTGGCATTTCGCAAAGGCTCAGCCGCTTCAATTGTGTCGATGCCTTTAAGCTTTAGCAAAATGCGGTCAGATGCTTGCGGCTGTACCCGCTCTACGGTGAAAGCAGTCAGTTTGCCCGGCGTGGGTGGCAATTCTAGCCACACCGACTTCATTTTACGGTAGGCTTCCACATCATCTACATCCAGGAAAGCAACAACGAAGCCTTTGAGGCCGTGTGTCTTCCCAATGCCGCCGAGTTGATAGCATTCGTCAATAGTCATAGGACAAGAATTCTAGTGAGTGAAAGGAAGGTAACAAAGTTAGCTTTGGTAGTAAAAAGCTGAGAGTTTAGAAGAGGCTGCCGCGACACAAGCCGCAAGACAACAACTCCTAAACTCTCAAACGTTTAAACTCCTAAACTAAGCTTAGGCGCCAGCTTCCTCAGTGGTTTCAGCCGGAGCAGCAGCTTCGGTCGTTTCACCTTCGGTTTCAGCAACAGGCTCAGCAGCAGGAGTCTGCTTTTTGCGAATTGCTTCGGCGCGGGCCTCTTTAACTTTGGTCTCGGCGGCAAGCTGCTGCTTGCGCGTCTCTTCCTTGGCAGTGCCCAGGCTAGTACGCTTGCCTTCGATTTTCGCGTCTTTCTGCTCTTTCCAGGCAGTGAAACGCTCGTCAGCTACGTCCTGAGCGATGGCACCTTTGATAACACCCAGTTGGAGGTGCTTGCGGTACAATACGCCACGGTAAGATAGCATAGCACGAACCGTATCGGTCGGCTGGGCGCCCTTCATGATCCAATCGAAAGCTTTGTCGCCGTCGAAGTTGATGGTAGCAGGGTTAGTATTAGGGTTGTAGGTACCGATTTTCTCGATGAAACGGCCATCGCGGGGAGCGCGGGCGTCGGCTACTACGATGTCAAATTGCGCGGCTTTTTTGCGGCCGCGGCGGGCGAGGCGGATTTTAACTGCCATAAACCTAGTTGGTTAAGCGACGGAACCCGTCCGTCTGGTTGAAAGTGAGGCGCAAAGGTACGCACATAGTTGCAAGATTGAAAACCTTTCGTCAGATTCAAGCTGATTACTTGGTGTTAGAAATACTATAGAGGCAAAAGAAAAGGCTGCCTCGTTTCCGAAACAGCCTTTCTATGATCCAGGATAACTTATGCAGCAACCCGAACTGGTACTTGTTGCTTACGCTTGATTTTGATAACGCGCATTTTATCCAGGCCCCAAATGAACACATAGGTAGGATCAAACTCCCACCACTTCACACCGAAATTAACGCGTAGTGGCAGCTTGTGATGGTTGTTCTGAAACAACTCACCGAAGGCCAGAAAGTCTAGGGCAAGCGTGTTCTTCGACTTATCATGGTTGTCGAAGTTCTGGTAGCCGTACTTATGGCCGCCCCAGTTTACAATAGCGCCGTGCAACGGACCCATCAAAAAGTGAACCGGCAGTAATAAATACATCCACCAAGCGGTAGCAAAGTTGATGTAGAAAAGTACGTAAGCTGTACCCCAGCCTAGACGCGAATACCACTGGCTGCCAAAATTTTCTACGGCTTCCCATACTGGATAATCACCTTCAAAGCGCTCAGGAGCTTCTACATTGTGCTTGAGCAGATCAGTGTAGATGACCTTCGTCTTCCACATCATCGCAAAGGGATTGGATGAGAAGTGGGGAGAGTGCGGGTCCATCTCTGTATCAGAGTATGCGTGGTGCATGCGGTGCAGGATGGCATAAGCCCGCGGCGACAGGAACGAGGAGCCCTGGCAAGCGTAGGTGAAGAGGTAGAAGAACTTCTCCCAGAACTTGTTCATCGTGAACATTTTATGCGCCGCGTACCGGTGCAGATAAAACGTCTGGGTGAACAGCGACAAATAGTAATGGGCAACGAAGAAAATAAGTATGGGCATAGAGCAGGGGTGTTGAATATCAGAGGAAGCAGAACCGGGGCGTTATTCGCAAAAGACTACGCAGTCGACTTTAGTTCAGATTTGGAGTACAAACCTACAGCCAGAGCTTCGCAGGGTCAATAAATAGGCTGAAAAGGCCAAAATCTTGTTCAGATGCTATTTTAAGCCACCGCGAAAGGAGCCAACAAGCCATTGATTGTGACTAAAGTTTTGCGCTTTTGTAAAAGCATCTTGAAAAACTTTCGGCGATTATAGGGCCAGGTTTTTCAGAGAAATTTACTTTTAAACCTGTAGATGAAGTAAAGGTTGGAAAAAGCTGAAAGTCCTAGCGCTTAATAATATGCGCAGGCTGCTTCCCAATGTGCGATAGACGGCAGGGGAGCCTCAAAGGTCATCAGCTCTTTGCTGACGGGATGAGCCAACTCAAGCCGCCGGGCGTGCAGGGCAATACTTACATCGGGAAGAGGTGCTAAAAATCCATATTTCACATCACCCACGATTGGCGTACCTAGCCCCGTGGCAAGCTGCACCCGAATCTGGTGTGGGCGACCCGTGATGGGGTTTACCTGAACAAGGTAGCGCGAGCCAGCCTGCCCTAATACTTCATAGTCCAGTTCGGAGCGCTGTCCCTGCGGGTGAGCAGTAGAATAAGCTTTAGTAACGTTGCGAATCGGGTCTTTGACAAGCCAGTGCACTAAGTGCCCGCTGGTAGGTTCAGGACGCTTGCCTACCAGCGCCCAATACGTTTTGTGCACCGTATTATCCCGAAACATCTCATTGAGGCGGCTCAGGGCTTTGGATGTTTTGGCAAGCGCTACTACGCCACTTACAGGTCTATCCAGCCGGTGCGCTACACCAACAAAGGCCGCTCCTGGCTTTTTGTATTTGAACCGCAGATACTCAGCAGCCTTTACTGATAAAGGTTCGTCGCCAGTTGAATCGCCTTGTACGAGCAAGCCAGCCGGTTTATTAATGATAAGCAGATGATTGTCTTCAAACAGAATCTCCTTCTGTTCCGACCATAGATTCGGACGAGTCACGCGGGATTAATTGACGGGTAATAATAAACTCTTGAAAAAAGCCCCCCAGAGCTACAATGGACAGAAATGAGGGCAAAAAATTGTGTTTGTAGAACTTAGTAAGCCTCTTCGGGCGAAGGAAAATCGCGCGTTTTTACATCCTGAATGTAGCGCTCCACGGCGTCGTGCATTACATCGCCAATCTCAGCATAGCGACGTAGAAAACGAGGCTTGAATTCTTTGGTGATGCCCAACATATCGTGAACCACTAACACCTGCCCGTCTACATCGGGGCCGGCGCCGATACCTATAACCGGAATAGTAAGCTTTTCGGCTACTTGCTTAGCCAAGGCGGAGGGAATTTTCTCCAGCACCAAAGCAAAGCATCCGAGTTCTTGTAGCAGCTGTGCGTCTTCAAGCAATTTTTGGGCCTCAGATTCTTCTTTGGCCCGCACCGTGTAAGTGCCGAATTTGTAGATGCTTTGAGGAGTAAGGCCCAAATGACCCATGACAGGAATGCCAGCCGTCAGAATGCGTGTGATGGATTCCCGGATTTCGGCGCCGCCCTCCAGCTTTACGCCGTGCCCACCCGATTCTTTCATGATGCGAATAGCCGAACGCAACGCCTCCGATGAATTGCCCTGATACGAGCCGAATGGCATGTCAACCACCACAAAGGCCCGTTTCACGGCCCGTACCACGGAGGAAGCGTGGTAAATCATCTGGTCGAGGGTGATGGGGAGGGTCGTTTCGTGGCCGGCCATCACGTTGGAGGCCGAGTCGCCTACCAGTAGCACATCGATACCGGCACCGTCGAGCAGGGTTGCCATCGAAAAGTCGTAGGCCGTGAGCATGGCAATTTTTTCACCCCGCCGCTTCATAGCTAGCAATTGGTGGGTGGTCACGAGCTTAACTTCTTTGTGCTGGGACATAGGGAGCGGAGAAAATGAGGGATAAAGTTGTAGGCCGGATCGGCGGTTTTTGGGACTGAACCTGAATTTGCCCCCTAGCCTTACCGATTCTGGAAGGTGCGGTTTCGGTTGAGCTTGAGGTCTTGCAGCAGGCTTGACTTGGCGGCAATAGTTACGTTGTAGCCCTGGCGGATACCGAAAGGGAACCAGCTGCCACTGATCTGCCAGCAGTGCAAATCACGGTAAAAATCGAGGGAAGTAAACGAAACCTGGTTGCTGCGAAAGTCATAGCCGCTGCTATAGCCGATGCGCAGGTTCTGGGTGAGCTTGACGGAGCCGCTCAAGTTAAGCGAAGCCACAGTAAGCGCGTCGGCACGGGGCCGGTTGGGCCGTCCCGGAATAGGTCCCGGATCTTGATAGGTAGCGCCAAAAGAGGTGCTCAGCTCCCAGGGAATATCAAAGTCAACGTAATCCTCATACGGATCGACGCGCACCGGATTGCCCAGTACAGGGTCGTTGGTGGGAGCTACCTCGCGCGCTACGGTCGACTTTTTGGTGCCTGCTGCTGGGTTGAACTGGTAGCTCAGGTTTAGGGTAGCCGTAGTAAGCTGGGCAAGCCGACGCTTTGGCTGATTGAAGAGGTATTCGTTGATAAACCGGCCTGTGGAGTCGCGCTGATAGAAGACAAAGCCAGCGTTTACCACAATGTTAAGCTTCTTAGCTACTTGGGTGCGGAATGTGACGGCCAGCGGTAGCAGGTTAAGCGAGTCAGCGGCAAAGTCGTAGCCGGTATTAAAGTCAAGACCATCAATCAAGCTCACTTTCTCAAATGGGGTAGTGCCTGTAGTGTCATTCTTGGAGCGAACCTTCATTTCTATCTGGTTCTGTAATCCAATAGTTACGGCACTGGAAGCGCGGCCATTTGCATTTCCAGCCGTAGCACCGATAAAGCGGCTGAACGCAATCGGATTGCGGGTGATGTCGTTCTGCTGGCCAAATTGGTTGTACAAGCGGCCCTGCGCATCACGCAGCGCACCTAGGTTTAGGTTAGACTCGTAGAAATTGTCGTTCCGGGAGAAATCAGGGGCGTAGCTGTAGCTAACCGATGGCGTGATCTTGTGGCGGATGGCTTCAATCTTGGCGCCTTTGATAGGCAGAATACCATAGATATTAGTCGATAAGCTGGCGCCACCGGAGTAATTGTACAACCGGCCAAATTGTGAAACCGTGTCAATGCGTACGGCTTGAGCTTCGGGCTCGAAGTTGTAATTCAAGCGTTTGAAATACCAAGATTCACCGTAGTTAATCGTGGGGTTAAGACTTAGGTACTTGAATACTGTGTAGTTGCCAAGGGTAATGCCAAACTGGTGCTGGATAGTCGGCTGCGCGTTATTCAATAGAGGCGCTAGACTCGAAAAATCGAAGGGAATAGTGCGCCCTGTAGCGGTGCCGCCAATCACGGGAATGACGCCACCGTTCAGCAAGCGCGGCTGCTCGAGGTTGCTGATCTCATTGCGGCCAATGAGGTTATACGTTATGGCAAACTGCTCATAAAATTGATCGTAGAACCGTCCCTTGGGCTCTATGCCAAACCACTGATACGGGTATTGCCGGGCTACCTGCACTGAAATGTCAGGCAGCACAAAATTCATGACACCCGTTTGAGTGTTTTGGTTTTGGCTGAGCTGAAGCGAATAGTTGATGGGCGAATTGCGGATCTGCTTTTGGTAGCTGATCGTGGAGTTGAACGAAGGCGTGAGGTAACGCCGCGTATCGAATGAGTTTTGTTGGTTGTAATCGGTGCTGCCCGCTTGCACGCTGGCCGAAAAACGCCCCCCACCGGGCCTAGGGGTGGGCGTGTGGTTCCAGTTTATCCAGATGGTTTTGGGGCTGCGCGGACGCCGAAATTCTACGTTGGTATTGAGTGCTTCGGAGCGTAAAATAAGATTAGCTGGCCGCTGGGTGTAATCAATGCTGAGCAAGCCGTTGTAATTGTAGCGCTTGATGTACTGCATCTCACCCCGCAAGGCAAAGCCGCCGAAAGCTTCGGCATTACCGGCATACACATCACCAGTTAGGCGCAGGCCAATGTATTCGTTGGGCGCGAAATAATAGCCACCATTACGCAGGAAAAAGCCCCGGTCGGCGGACTGTCCGAACGTGGGGAAAATCAGGCCCGAAGCCCGACTTTTGCCTGGAGTGGGAAAGTAGCCGAAGAGAAAACCCAGCGGAGTGGGGATATCACTAATCACCAGGTTGAAAGGGCCCGTAACGACTTTCTCCCCCGGAATCACTTTCATTTTGGTGGCGTTGATGTGAAAGTGCGGATGCTCCAGATTACACGTCGTATACTGCCCGTTGCGGCCGAAAATCTCGTTCAGCGCGTTCTTCTTCACGATGCCGGCGTGCACGAAGCCTTCGCCCTGCTGGGTGACAGCATCGGCAATTTTGCCCTTGCGCGTCTTGAAGTTATAATTGATTGTGCCGGCCTGATAAAGCCCCCCAGCATCCTTGAACACCGGCCGGCCCTGCACTTTGCCCGCGGAGTCGGGGGCGCCGTTGGCTTTAAGCAGGTTTTGACCGTAGTCAACGGTAATTACGGCTGCCTTTAGCGATAAATCACCGTAATCAACGTTGGCCTCATCGTAGAGATACGCGACCTTTTTCTGGACATCGAAACGAATGGAATCTTTAGCCGAATACTTAACCGTGGTTTTGATATCGCCTTTTACTTCGGCCCCCACGCGCAGGGAATCGCCGGCTGCGCTAGTATCGATGGCTGATACGAGACGCGTGCCACGAGCCGCTCGACTGGTGTCGGCTAGTACATTGGTGGTCTGGCGTCCGTCGGAGTTGACGCGCGGTACGACGGCAGGCACGGGCTTTGCGGGACGCTGCTGCTGGGCCCAGGCGCCGCTGATACTCAGCACCAATAGCATAACTGCGAGCAGCGGCCCGAGCCGCCCCGGATGGGGAAGTAAGCAAGATTTACGCAAGCGGAACGGCGCGGGCAAGGCCACGTAGTTTTTATCGTTTATTTTGTGGCGATTTGCAAAGGTAGCGGGTTGCTACACCAACTTAACGAACTCTGTGCGGAATATTGTAGCTGTTTGTCTGGCGAGTCTGTTGTTTATTTCTGGCTCGTCGGTAGCCGTGGCCCCAGGGTCAGCGGTTTTGCCCCCCAAGAAGTACCAACTACGCACTGTAGTACTGGATGCCGGCCATGGCGGTAAGGATAGAGGCTGCGCAGGAGTAACGGCCCGTGAGGCGGCCGTATCCCTGAAAATAATTCTGGAGCTCGGGCGGCTCATTGAAGCCAATGAGCCCGATGTGAAGGTAATATACACCCGCAAGACCGACGTATTTGTGGAGCTGGCCGACCGGGCCGGCATTGCCAATAAGAATAACGCCGATCTGTTTATCAGTGTGCACTGCAACGCCGGGCCATCGGCTGCCTACGGTACAGAGGTCTGGACGATGGGTACGGCCAAAACCGATGCTAACTTAGCAGTAGCCAAGCGTGAAAACGCAGTTATTTTACAGGAAGATAACTATAAAGCTCGCTACGGCGGCTTCGATCCCAACTCGCCCCAGAGCCATATTCTGTTCTCGCTGTTTCAGAGCGCCCACGTAGATAATAGCCTAAGATTTGCGCAAAAGGTTGATTATCAGTTTAAAACAAAGGTGGGGCGTAAGTCGCGCGGCGTGAAGCAAGCTGGATTTTTGGTGCTTTGGAAGTCAACAATGCCTTCGTCGCTGATCGAAGTTGGGTTTTTGACCAACCGCAACGAGGAACGCTACCTGAACGATAAATCGGGTCAGTCGTATATGGCCTCGGGTATATACCGGGCCTTCCGGGACTATAAGAATGAGTTAGAGGCTATGCACGGGGACTAAAAGCCCCCCATAGCAGTTAACACCTTATCTACCTGCTCTTCACCTCCCTCAATAGCTGACCCAACGTGTCAAAAGAAATCAAAGTAGCCCTGCTTGCTCTCGTGGCCATTGTAGCCCTTTACTTTGGGTTCACCTTTCTAAAAGGAAGCAATATTTTCTCCTCCAACCGTACGTTTCATGCCAAGTATGACAACGTGGACGGGCTGGCGCTAGGTAACCCAGTCATCTTGAATGGGGTGAAAGTGGGACAGGTGCGTGAAATGCACTTGGTACCGGAAGAAGGCAACCGGGTACGCGTGCAATTCGAGATAGACAAGAATATCGTGGTGGGCGACTCCACCGTGGCCAGCCTGTCGGGTACGCTGCTGGGCAGCAAGACCATCACGCTGTTTATGGGCAAGAATTCGAAGATTTACGACGGTGGCGAAGAGCTGAAATCGTACACTGTTGCCAGTATTACTGATGCGTTTCAGGCTAAAGCGCTGCCCGTACTCGGCACCGTAGATTCGACGTTGATTAAGGTGAACAGCTTCCTTACCAAAGAAGCCCGAATCAGTCTGCAAGCCACGCTGCTAAATGCGCAAGGCTCGACGGAGGCGCTGAAAAACCTGCTGATTATGAATCAGCGTAACATCAATCAGATTACGACCAACATGGCTGAGCTAACCCGTGCGCTCAACGTGACGGAGCGCAAGTTTGACCGCTTGGCCTCTAATCTAGCCCAAATTACGGACACGCTCAAAAATGCCCCCCTGAGCCAGACAGTGCGCAAAATGAACGCCACCGTGACCGAAGCCCAAGCGACCATGGCCTCGCTCAACCAGTCGTTGACCAGTACTAAAGGCTCGCTAGGCAAGCTGATCAATGATGACTCGCTGTATACTAATCTTAATGCCTCCGCAGCCAGCACCGACGCGCTGCTCGTTGACTTCAAAGCCAACCCTAAGCGCTATGTGAACTTCTCGCTGATTTCGTTTGGTGGCAAGGATAAGGCGAAGAAGGAAGTGACCAAGAAGCCTAACGGCGAAATAGAAACCGAACAGAAGATAAAGACGGACAATCCGCAAACGCTGGTGCCCGCCGACTCGGCTGTGACGCCCGTTAAATAAGGCGTCTGCCAATTTTAAGTACCTTTGAAATCCGCCTTCGGGCGGATTTTTTTGTGTCGAAACCACCCAATTTGCCCCCCATAACCCCTTTTCCCACCCGCATGAATCTGGAGTTCAACAAAAACGAAGACCAAGTCAAACAACTTATTTTCCAACTTAGCCAGCGTCAGAAGAAAGTAGCCCTGGGCGGTGGTGAAAAGCGCATTGAGGCCCACAAAGCCAAAGGCAAGCTTACCGCTCGTGAGCGGATAGACTACTTGCTGGATAAAGACAAGGAAACCGTCGAAATCGGAGCTTTTGCAGGCGAAGGCATGTACAAAGAGCACGGCGGCTGTCCTTCCGGCGGCGTAGTAGTTGTGATTGGCTACGTGAAAGGGCGGCAGTGCGTGGTGGTAGCCAACGATGCCACCGTTAAAGCAGGTGCCTGGTTTCCGATTACGGCCAAAAAGAATCTGCGGGCCCAGGAAATCAGCATCGAAAACAAGCTGCCCATTATCTATCTCGTCGATTCGGCGGGTGTGTACCTGCCTATGCAGGACGAGATTTTTCCGGATAAAGAGCACTTCGGCCGCATCTTCCGCAACAATGCCGTGATGAGTAGCATGGGCATCGTGCAGTTGGCCGCTATTATGGGGCCGTGCGTGGCCGGGGGGGCATATTTGCCCATCATGAGCGACGAGGCTATGATTGTGGACGGTACGGGCTCGGTGTTTCTGGCGGGTTCTTACTTAGTAAAATCGGCTATTGGCGAAAGCATCGACAACGAGACGCTGGGCGGCGCGACCACGCACTCCGAGATTTCGGGCGTGACCGATTATAAGTTTAAAAACGACGAGGAATGCCTCGACCATATCCGCAACATCTTCGATAAGATGGGTGGCCAACCCTCCGCTGGCTTTCACCGCGCCGCGCCCGCCGCGCCGGCTGAAAAGCCCGAGGAAATCTACGGTCTGTTGCCCGCCGACCGTGCCAAGCCCTATGATATGATGGACATTATCCGTCGCTTGGTGGATAACTCGGAATTTGAGCCTTACAAAGACCTCTATGGCCAAACGCTGATTTGCGGCTTGGCGCGCATCGATGGCTGGGCAGTTGGTATTGTGGCCAACCAGCGCAAAATCGTGAAGTCGAAGAAGACGGGGATGCAGATGGGCGGCGTTATCTACTCCGACTCGGCCGACAAAGCTGCTCGCTTCATTATGAACTGCAACCAGAAGCGCATTCCGCTGGTGTTTCTGCACGATGTGTCGGGCTTCATGGTGGGCTCGCAGAGTGAGCACGGCGGCATCATCAAGGACGGGGCGAAGATGGTAAGCGCCATGAGCAACTCGGTGGTGCCCAAGTTCACGGTCATTGTGGGTAACAGCTACGGCGCCGGCAACTACGCTATGTGCGGCAAAGCCTATGATCCGCGCCTCATTGTGGCCTGGCCCACGGCCCAGCTGGCCGTAATGAGTGGCGCCGCCGCTGCCAACACCCTCCTACAGATACAAGTAGCCAGCCTTAAAGCTAAAGGGGAAGTAATCACGCCTGAAGCCGAAAAAGAATTGCTCGACCGTATTAAGAACCGCTACGAGGAGCAGCTTTCGCCTTATTATGCCGCAGCCCGCTTGTGGGTAGATGCTGTTATTGACCCGCTGGAAACGCGCAAGGTTATTTCAATGGGTATTGACGCGGCTAATCACGCGCCGATTGAAAAGGCGTTTAATGTGGGTGTTATTCAGGTGTGATTTGAGTAGATATCAACTATTTAAGGTGACACGATAATATAATGTCAGGTACAGCTTAGTATGTCACTCGAAGTTAGCCTGACAACCCGTTCTGATAAAAAGGACTGGCTAAGAGTACTGACTTGCCTCTTGGTAGTAGTGCTTGCGCTTTTTGCGTCAAGCGCATTTTTGCAGAGGATTTTATTAGATGATAAGAGCCCATATATACTAACTGAAATTAAAGTACTGGTGCTTATTACAGGGATAGTATCTGTAGGATGTATTAGTGCTTTAGTATTGGTAATCATCTTAAACAAATTGAAAATCATACAGATGTATTACCCTAAAAAGTATGATAGACTCAGTCTCAGTGAAGATATGATTTCAGTAGATGAGCAAATTACTACCATACATGATTTACTTAGTATAACAGTAGAGTCAGATCAATATGCCGGTGCACCGCGTGGACGAAGCACAAGCTCAGGTGCAGGAAAAGTTAGACTTGTATATAAAGGCCATAAAAAGGAAGAAGAGATTTTGATAGTTGTACAGTCAGCTCATGAGTTGAAGCTACTAAGGGATTTGTCTGCTGCTTGGAGAAGGAAAGGGATAAAGGCTTTTATTATTGATTAACAGTGTTCCCTCTGGCGTGAGCTTGTAGCTCGTGACTAGCCTTGAAGTGGAAGTTGTACCTCCACTGCCGCAAAGCGGCAAACGGTGACCGCGCCGCTTGGGTAATCTGGGCGGCGTTGTCGTTCTGGTGGGGGAGGCACAGCCTCCCGGCATGGCTGGTCACGAGTTACGCTGCGCTAAACTCGCGCTAGTGAGGTAGTGAAAACAGTTCGCTTAAGCACTTTATTTGAACATTCCTCCCCATTCTACGTGTTGATTCTGGGCAACCGGCTGCGGCGAAACCGTGTCGGTTGCTTTTATTTGCTACTTCGTGCTACTCGGGGCCGCTGCACACGCCCCGATCCTCCGTTCCATGACCAATAAAGAAATCAAAGCGCTTATCTCGCTGCTCGATGACCCGGAAATTGCCCCCCAGATAGAGGAGCGGATTCAGGCATTGGGCGAAACCATTATTCCATTTCTGGAAGAGTCGTGGGAGGAGAGCCTCGACCCGCGCCAGCAGCAGCGCCTGGAGGATCTGATTCACGATTTGCAGTTCGATGGCCTGAAGCAACGCCTACGCGTGTGGCGCGATTCGGGCGGCGAAAACCTGCTTGAGGGCATGTGGCTGCTGAATTCCTACCAGTATCCCGACGCCGATTTGCAGGCGCTGAATCGGGCTATTGAGCAACTACGCTTTGAAGCCTGGGCGCTTTTGCGGCCTGAGATGCACCCTACGGATCAGGTGCAGGTGCTGAACCATGTATTGTTTCGGGTGCATAAGCTGGGTGCCAACACGCAGAACTTCCATTCACCAGCCAACTCCATGCTGCACCTGGTATTAGAAACCAAGCGTGGCAACCCGCTCACCTTGTGTGTGATATATCTGTTGGTGGCGCAGCGGCTGAATCTGCCTATTTATGGCGTGAATCTGCCCAATCTGTTTGTGCTTACTTATCAATCGCAGAGCCAGATTACGGAGCCATTTTATATCAACTGCTACAACCGCGGCCTTATTCTATCGCGCACCGACATTGAGCATTATGTGGCTCAGCTCAACCTGTCGCCCAACGATATTTTCTATGCGCCCTGCTCGCACCTCGATATCGTGCGTCGGGCTTTGCGCAATCTGGTGATGAGCTTCGAGAAGCTGCAGGAACCCGCCAAAGCAACCGAAGTAGGTAAGCTCCTGGCCATCCTGACCGACGAAATCACGCCTCCTACTGATATTGATCCTACAGAATAAGTCTCTTTAAACAAGGCATAAAAAAGCCCCCCAGAAACATTCTGGGGGGCTTTTTTATGCCTACTATTCAAAACTACATTCTCTTGATCAGACAGCCTGCCGCACGCTTATCGGCTACGCCTACAGGTTTTCCAGCTAGAATATTGTCCAGCGCCTGTGCTAAGTAATGCTCCTTGGCGTAAGCTTCCACCTGGGCATTATCGTCGATGGCGCCTTTATAACGCACTGCAAAGCCATTTCCAGCGGGCTGCAATACTACGACTTCGGGCGTTTTGGTTGCACCTAACAGGGTGCTCACCTTTTGGCCGGGGTCGGTGAGGTAAGGATAGTCATCGGTGCCAGTAGATTTCATTTTCAATTTGTCGGCGTCGGCGGCATCAGCCGTAGCTTCCAGGTTGATGGGCGCATTGATAAACAAAAACTGCACACCCTTACCGCTGTAAGCAGCATTCAAAGCACTTAGCCGGCTTTGGTACAGCTTGGAAAAAGCGCAATTAGGATTCACAAACACAACTACCACAGCCTTATTGCTGGCGTAGCTGCTCAGCGTAACGGTGGCATCGGTGGGACTGGTGAGGCTGAAGTCATTGACGGTGCGGCCATCCTGGGCTTTGGCAACGCTTACTGCAACGGTACAGAAGAGCAGGGCCGCGGCCGCGATTATAGAGATTCGACGAAGGAGCATGGGTGGGGAGATTAGGAAGTAGAATCGAGGCGCCAAATCTTACGTGAGTAGATTTTTACGTCTTCAACTTGATGAAGCAGGCGAAACTCAGCCGTGCATAGCATCTTCAACGCAATAAGTTAGCACATAGTCGGTTGCTAAGCGTTGATAGGAAATTCGGTGTTCGCTGCGGAAGTTTTCGAGCAGCAGGTGCCCCGTCAAAACACCTGCCTCCCGCAGCTCAAACGGGTTGAGCAACAATTGCTCTTTAAACACCACGCCCCGGCGACTATGCAGCTTATACAATGTCTCTTTGGCACTCCAATAGAGACTATATTTTGCTACGTCATCGCCGGCATTGACTCGTTCAGTTTCGGCTAGAAACCGGGTTGCCAAGTGTTGCGCTTTGGGTCTTATCAGTTCAACATCTGTGCCAACGCGCCCTTGGGCGGCTACAATTCCTGCTACCCACTCCCCCGAATGTGACAACGAAACCGCAAAATCAGGCAATTGCTCTAAGTAAGGTCGACCGTTGCTGTCATTAAGCAGTAGGGTCTGAGCAGAGGTCAGCTCGCGCAGGAGTGTATGCGTCAGCGCCCGACCTGCTAGCCACTGTGCTTGTCGAGTCAAATCACGCACTGCCGGCTGCTGCGCCGCATAATGAGCAGAGTGGGGAAGAAGCGAGACCAACGCCGGGGGCATTTCTGTAAGGTGCCACAGCCCCAGCAAAGCATGTTCAGATAGAGGCGTAAGCGAGTGTAAAGGCATTATAGAAGATAGAAAGTTTATCCTTTTACTTTGAACGTCATGTTACATTGAACGTCATGCAGAGCGAAGCGAAGCATCTCGCTCGCTTCGTTGATTAGTATTGCAACGTCAGCACGCGAGATGCTTCGCTTCGCTCTGTATGAAGGCCTTTTTATTATGAACTTAGTTAAAAGCAGGTCTCGAATTGTTTCGCAAAAATCAACCGCTAGCCTTTCCGCTATAGGCTTAGAAAAACCGCTGTAATTTCGCCCTAAATTACTTCCCCACTATGCCGTTGCTTTCTCGTCCGCAGGTGCAGAAACTGGCCACGCTCAGCGGCCACCGCGACTGCGTGTACGCCCTGGCCGGCTCTGCCGATGAAGACCGTTTCTTTTCGGCTGGTGCTGATGGTATGGTCGCCGCGTGGAGTATCGATGATCTTACGCGCGATGGTGAGCTGGTGGCCCGGGTCGAAAACTCGGTTTATGCTCTGCGCTACCTGCCCGAGCGTGAGCTATTGCTAATAGGACACAATTTTCAGGGAGTACAGGCCATAGCGCTGGCGGAAAGAAAGCTGGTACATAGCACCGCGCTGCCGCCAGCTGCCATCTTCGATTTTGCATACTCGGCGCCCCGTCAACGCTTGTATGGGGCCCTCGGAAACGGAGTGCTTGCGATACTGCGAGCCGCTGATTTTACCTTGGAAAAGCTGGTGCCGCTCAGTGATAAAAGTCTGCGTTGCTTGGCGCTGCACGAGGAGCGCGGCGAGTTGGCCGTAGGGGGCAGCGACACCGTCGTGCGTATTCTTGATGCCGATTCGCTGGCTGTGAAATACACACTTTCAGGTCATAGCAACTCCGTATTCACTGCTGCTTATTCGCCTGATGGTCAGCAGCTATTAACAGCTGGCCGCGATGCGCACCTGCGTACCTGGGCTGTGGGGGGCAATTATGCGGAAGTAGGCAGTATCGTCGCCCACATGTTTACCATCAACCATCTACTGTTCAGCCCCGACGGACTGCTGCTGGCCACGTGTAGCATGGATAAGTCCATTAAGGTGTGGGAGGCCGAAACGGGGCGCTTACTACGCGTCGTAGATAAGGCTCGGCACGCAGGCCACGGCACTTCCGTCAACAAGTTATTTTGGTCGGGCAGGCAGAATCGGCTAGTTTCGTGTAGTGACGACCGCAGCCTTGCCGTGTGGGGGATTTCTTGAAACAACAGGATGAGGGCCGAGAGGTAAGAACAGAAAGCAGCAGTAGCTCCCGAATGGCTAATCTGTTTCTTTTAAATACTCGCCTTGCCGCTCGCTTCGTTTCTACCCTATCTCTCCATTCATTAAGGCTCCGGTTGCCTGCCTTCGCTTCCAGCCTATTATCCATAGTTCCATGAAAATTACCGCTCTCGACATCCGGCAGAAAACCTTTGAAAAAGCCTTTCGGGGTGTAGACAAAGACGAAGTACAAGCCTTCTTAATGACGCTGTCGCAGCAGTGGGAGCGTATGGGCGATGAAAACCGGGAGCTACGCCTCAAGCTGGAGCATGCTACGCACGATGTGCAGAAAATGCGCGAAGTGGAAACCAGCCTCTACCGCACTCTCAAAACGGCCGAAGACACAGGCAACAGCATCACTGAGCAGTCGCAGCGCGATGCCGATCTGCGGATTCGCGAAGCCCAACTCAAAGCGGATCAGCTTTTAAGCGATGCCAAGCAGGAAGCCCGTCGGTTGGTAGAAGAAGCTACCCGCGAAGCCGAGAAAAGCGTGGCTGCTATGCGTACCGAAGTAAATAGCTTGGGCCAGGAGTGTCATCGACTGGAAACGCAGATGGAAAACCTCGTGCGCGATTTGCAGCACCTGGCCTCCGATGCGCTGGAAAAAGTAGCGAAAGCGAAAGCTCGGCCTAAAACAGATGCGGCCGCCATCCTTTCGCGGGCCGAGAGCGTACAGGTAAGCAGACCCGAACCTTCATCCCAAAACGACTCTGCCATGCGTGTATCTTCTGCTTCCACTTCATCAGCTGCCGCAGTGGCTGGAACATCCAGCGCCGCCTTGGGGGGTAGTTTGGCTGCTGAGCCCCGCGCTATTGGTCCACAGCCCGGTAATTATAACCCTAAGCCTGGCCAGCAGCCTGACCCTGGTGCGCCAGCCCAAACGCCCGGCCCCGAAATTCGCCCCGGCTCACCCGATGAAAACCCCGGCAAAGCTGACCCGTCCCGCATCTACCAGCCGGAGCCTTCACGTGTACCTGACCCCGGCGCTCCGGATATTGAGCGTCCAGCCCCCGATATTCAGCCTGTCGGCCCTGGTCACCCCGAAATTATGCCTCCTTCGCCGGCCACGCATCCTGGTATGGCCACGGCCGCTTCCGCCGAAAAATCGTTTTTCGACGAGATATAACCAGGCTTCGGCTGTGAAAAGCGAAAGGCCCGCAATAGCTTGCGGGCCTTTCGCTTTTTTGGCTCTTTACTTCACTTGTCAAACCAAGGCGCTAAGCCGTCATTAATCACATAACATCATGGGACAAATCGCGCTGGAGGGCATGGAGTTTTTCGCTTTTCATGGCTATTATGATGAGGAGCAGAAAATTGGGAATAAGTACGGCGTAGACCTCTACATCCAAACCGATTTGCACGCGGCTGGCGCTTCCGATAAGCTCCAGGAAACCGTGAACTATGAAGTGCTTTACCGCCTGGTAGCTGAGGAAATGCTGGCTCCGGCGCGACTACTGGAGCATGTAGGCCATCGGGTGATGGACCGGATTCTAACACAGTTTCCGCACGTGTACACCGTGAAAGTATGCGTGTCGAAGTTCAATCCGCCGCTGGGGGGCATTTGTCGTCGGGCGCGCATCACGCTCAAGCGCAAACGAGCTCAAAATGCCCCCCAGAACCCAGATAACTAGGATATACTTGCCTAAGAGCTTTCGCAGACACAAAAAAGGCGACCAGTTATGGTCGCCTTTTTTGTAAATGTGAATCTATAAGCCGCTTCGTGCTTACACGTTCCTATTCGGGTTATTTGGATTATTGGTATTGGCAGTGTTGGTAGTGGGATTATTGATCTGTTAGATATCTACTTCCGTTTTGGGCACCGTGTCGCGAATGGTTTCTTCCCGCTCGGTCACCTCTTTGCCAAGGTTGATTTCTTCTACTACCCGGGCTTCTTTGCCTACAACGGCACGCTCAGCACTCTCCATAAATTCACCTTCTCGGAAAGCGTTGAAATCAGCCTCCGTAGCCGGACGGTTTACGGCATAGCGCTCCACGTTTATGTGCTCTTCACGCAGACGCATAGCTCTTCTACTGGGCGCTCTACAATGCGGCTGTGTACACGCACGCCGCCTGTTTGCTCTACTCGCTTGCCAACTTGCAGTTGCTCTTCCATCACCTTCACCGAACCAGTTTGGTCGGTTTGGCCGGTAGTCGATTGAGTACCGGCATACGCATTGCCAATAGTACCAGCACCGTATTGCGAGGCTACATCATCAACATCTACTGCGCCAAGATCATCGAGCAGGTCACGGGCGCGCTCAGCTTCTGAAGCCGACTGGGCATGTACCGTTACCAACGATTTGCCGCTACGCACTACGTTCGAGTAATTACGGGTTGTATTATCATCGTCGCCACCAAACAGGTTGCTGAAGAAGTTGCCGATTTTGTCGCCTGCATTATCTGCAACGGCTTCGGCGCGCGTGCCGGTGGTGTTTGTGCTGGTATTGGCGCCAGTAGCATAGTTGCTGTCCGAAGCACCAGTCTGATTAAAGGGTGCTACGTCAACGTAGTCACGCTGAAAGCCATTCTGCTCAAGTTGCTGTACTGCACGCCTGGGCCTCAGCGGCGGTGTCGAAAACTCCTATTACGGTATGTGCCATGTTATGAAGGTATTTGGGTTGTGGGTGAAAGAATGATAAAAAAATAAGGGTAATGCTAAAGCTTAAGTAGTTGGTTCAGAAGGAGAAGTAGGGTTAGGAGCTACGCGTTGCAAATAGATTTCCTCTTTACGTAACGTTACCTGTTGGGGCGCGCGCGTTTCCGTCTGATGTTTCGTGATGCGCACTTCTTCGACCAATAGCAGCCGTTTTTCCACGACTAAAACCTCCCGAAGAATAGGCATAATCATCGTGTCGCCCTCATAGCGAACGGCCGGCGGAGTAGCTACATATTGATTGATGGCTACGCGCTTCACGTTTACTTCTTCCTGAATAATAGGTACGTCTACGACCTGCTGTTCTTCATGCACCGTCTTCGATACCCGAATTCGGCCGGTCTCCACCACATCCTTTCCAATCTGCAATTGTTCTTCCATCACCGGTATCGTCACCTGTGGGTCGGGCACCTGGTAAGGCTGCTGGTTTTCGAAACGATTGTTAGAAGGCTCCACAGGTGGACACGCTTATATCATCGGTTAACTAATGATACTCAGGTGTTAAATCATATGGGGTGCCTATAGCTAAGTTGAAAATTGATCATAATAATATTCCCGCCTTCTTCACAAAGCTCGACAGTGAGCGTGTGTGGTTTTATATATAAAAACATTTGACTAATATCTTTTAAATTAATTTAATTTATTGAAAATCAAATGTTTAATGATAATACGGTGGTGGTCTTATCATCATAAATTGGATTTCAGTCCTCGTGGTTAAATCTAAGTTGGTTATGTATTGTCCTGCACGCAGCTAGGCTTATTTGCTAAACGTCTTATATAGAAAGCCAAAGCAGAACCTGCCTCTGCACTTCTGATATAAAAGGCTAATACCTAGGAATGACAATGACGCTCTTATCTGCTTTACGAAAATATTCGTATGTAAACCTTGCTAGTACGATAAGTTTCGTATATGTTTGTCATACGAATTTCTTCGTACCACCATAACGTCCGAAATCAATGAGCAAGCCACCCCTCCCTAAGCCTACCGAATCGGAGCTAGAGATTTTGCAGGTGCTCTGGCAGCACGGCCCCACTACCGTTCGCTTTGTAAATGACGAGCTAAACAAAAAGCGTGATGTGGGCTACACCACCACGCTGAAGTTGCTTCAACTCATGCTCGATAAAGGCCTCGTGCTCCGCGACGATGATAGTCGCACCCATGTCTATCGGGCGGCCTTACGTGAGGAGGAAACGCAAGGGCTACTCATCGACCGTCTCTTGGATGCGGCTTTTGGTGGCTCGGCGCTCAAGCTTGTAGTGCAGGCTCTTGGTCACCAGCGCACCTCTCAGGCGGAACTGGACCAAATTCGGGATCTGCTAAACGAAATGGAAGAGCAAAAAAACACAACCGAGAAAGGAGGGACCAATGAACTGGCTTGAGCATCTTCTATCCCCAGCCGTTGTTCGGGCCTTGGGCTGGACTATCGTGCATTCGTTGTGGCAAGGAGCAGTTGTGGCGCTGGCATTGGCTGGTCTGCTGTTGCTGTTGCGTCAGCACACGGCGCGTATTCGCTACCGGGTAGCGGGCGTGGCGCTGGTCGCGATGCTGGGCTTGTCGGCAGTTACGTTTAGCCGCTACTATCTGGCTGATAGCTCTGATATAGAGGCGGGTGTACCGACTGCGTTGGCAAATACGACTGCAGCTACACCCACTGTTGTTCCTGCTAGTCTGGGGGGCAATTTGCCCTTAGTATATGCCTTTGATAAACACTCAGCGCCTGCCCCAACCGTGCAGCCTGCGGCACCAACTGCCGCCGCTGATGTGTCGTGGTTGCCGTATTTCGATCAACATTTGCCCCTTATTGTAACCGCGTGGCTGCTGGGCTTACTGGCCATGACGCTGCGTTTTCTGGGCGGATTGGCGTATCTGGACCGCTTGCGACATTATCGCGTTCGGCCCCTGCCAGCCGTGTGGCAACGTCGCCTGACGGAACTTGGTGAGCGGGCTGGCCTGCGCCGGTCGGTGACGCTATTAGAGTCGGCGCTGGTGAAAGCTCCGCTGGTGGCAGGTCATCTAAAGCCTGTTATTCTACTGCCTTTAGGCACCATTTCGGGGCTGAGTCAAGCGCACCTGGAGGCTATTCTAGCGCATGAGCTGGCACATATTATTCGGCGCGATTACCTAATGAACCTCGTGCAGTCCATCACCGAGATTCTGTTTTTCTACCATCCCGGCGTTTGGTTTGTGAATGCCTGCCTGCGCACTGAGCGCGAAAACTGCTGCGACGATATGGCTACTACCATGTGCGGCAGTCCGCTTACCCTGGCCCAAGCCCTTACCGGATTAGCCGAGCTAGGCCACGACCGTTTTTCAGCGCCTCGACTGGCGGTGGCCGCTGTCGGACCGGATGGCTCGCTGTTGAGCCGCGTGCGGCGGCTGGTGCAGCGCCGTTCGGATCCTACATTTTCCGAAGGCTTTATGGCGGCCGTTGTAGTGCTGGGGGGCATTGTGCTGCTGGGCGTGAGTACTGCCTTCTCCCTGGCTGATCCGCACTTCAAGATCAACCGCAATGAGACAATGGCCGCGGGAAATGCCTGGCGTGCTGAACTAATGCCCGGTCTGCTGGTGGCTCCATCTGTCGCCAAAATTGCCCCCCAGGGTCCTTTACTTGAGGCAGTGGAAGTGAGTGACAAGGATAAGGACAAAGATAAAAAGAAGCGCCGTCGGAAGGAAGATGACAACCGAGTCGTTATTATTCAGGATGGCGCACGGGGCCGCCGCGACGCGGGAACAGTGATACTGGAGCGCGACAAAAAAGGCCGCGTAACGGAAATGTATATTAATGGAAACCGCATTGATGCCCAAGACCTGAATGCAACTCGCAAGAAGAGCAAGGATGAAGGCACACAGGTTATTCGCCTGAACTCAGGTCGTCGGATTGTACGTGCTGAGGCGCCCGCTACTGTACGCTTCGATTATGAGAATGGAAGCAACCTAATTGTGACAGGCCGGAATTGGGATGAACTCCGTGAAGTATTGCCCACAATTACCGATAGAATTGATAGGCGCCGGTTGGTTCAGGTCGAACGCAATCTGAATGGCAGCGCGCAGCTTGCTGAACTAGTAGATATCGACAGAGGATTAGATATCGATAAAGGACGAATCCAGGCCCTACGCTCAGCTGAGCAAGCCCTGCGAGCAGCCGAGCAACGCGCGGATAGCGAAGCCGAAAAAGAAAAAATCAGACAGAAAATTGAAACGATTCGGCAAGAGCGAGAGCAAGTGCGCGACCAGCAGCAAACCGAACGGGATAAAATGCAGGTAGAGCGCGACCGGCAGCAAGTCGATCGTGACCGGGAGCGTACTGAGCGCGACAAAGCGCGGGCCGAGCGCGATGCCCGCGTTAGCAAAACGGAGGACGGCATCATTGATGAATTAGTAAAAGACGGATTGATAAAGGATAAAAGCCGATTCAACTTCGTGCTGACAGCCAAGGACTTGCATGTGGATGGGAAGAAGCAGTCTGAGGCCCTTTTTGCTAAATACAAGAAGATGTACGAGCAAGGAGTAGGTCGCACTATCGGGGCCACTGATACCATGACGCTCAGCTACAACGGTGGCAACGTCAACCGTATCTATATGAACCGGGCTCGTGGCAATAGTAATATCACGCCACCAGCACCACCGGCGGTTCCGGCCGTGCCTGGTGTGCCCGGAGTACCTGCTGCACCGGCCGCACCTAGCGCATCTGGCATACCAGCCCCACCTGCTCCACCTCGTGCGCCCCGCGCCCCGCGTGCCCCACAACCTCCTCGCGCCCCCGCTATTAATTCCGTGGATTTGGGCAACCAATTGCGGCAGGATGGTTTGATTGGAAAGAACGATAAGTCGTATCAGTTCCAGCTTAATGCTACCAGCATGACCGTGAACGGCAAGCGTCAGTCGGATGAGCTAGCAGCAAAGTATCGGCAACTGCTGGGCGAAGGCAAGAACAGTAAGTTCAATATGAACATCTCTATTCAAGAGTAGCCTTTTCCTCTGCTTTTCTGGATAAAAGCCGGCTCTCTAACGCAGAGAGCCGGCTTTTATCATTAAAAATGCCCCCCGCGGCAACTCTCAATACGCTTCATGCATCTATTGGCTTACCGGCGGGAAAGTCCGGGTTTCACATTCATATTTTATGCGGCGTTTTTTACTTTGTTGGTGTTTAGGATTGGTCATGTCAGTAGCTGTCGGGCAGAATTTGCCCCCCACAGCGCCGGTACCTAATGCCAATGCAGCGCCCAAGCGTCAACTCCAAGCCGTACGCCTCACGCAGCCTATCAAGCTCGACGGTTTGCTCGATGAATCCCAATGGCAGGAAGCACCCGTAGCCACCGATTTTATCCAGAATCGGCCGAACCCCGGTCCGCACGAGAAGAACCCGACGGAAGTGCGTATCCTTTATGACGATGCGGCCCTCTATGTGGGAGCCGTAATGCACGAAGCTTCGGCCGACTCCATCATGCGCGAACTATCTGCCCGCGATGACCTCGGCAACAGCGACTTTTTTGGCATTTTCCTCGATACCTACAACGACCAGCTCAACGGCTATGGCTTCTTTATCACGCCAGGCGGTGTGCAGCTCGACTCCCGTTACTCACCCGCGGGCGGCGAAGATTTTGCCTGGAATGCTGTCTGGGACTCACGCACAGCTGTGCGTGGCACCGACTGGGTAGTAGAAATGCGTATTCCGTATTCCGCTATTCGCTTTAGCGCCGCGCCGGAGCAACTATGGGGACTAAACTTTGCCCGCCAGCGTAAGCGTGATAACCAAAAATTCTTTTGGAACGAGTTGAAGCCCGAGGCCAATGGCTTTGTGAACCAGTGGGGCCAATTGCAAGGCATCCGCGACATTAAGCCGCCGCTGCGCCTGTCGCTCACGCCGTACGTTTCCACCTATCTCAACCACTATCCTTACCAGGAGCAGGGCGTGCGCAATACCAGCACCTCTTTCAATGGCGGCGCTGATATTAAGTACGGCATCAACGAGAGTTTCACGCTGGATGCCACGCTGGTACCCGATTTCGGCCAGACTCAGAGCGACAATGTGGTACTCAACCTCACGCCTTTTGAGGTGCAGTACAACGAAAACCGTCAGTTTTTCACGGAGGGCACTGAGCTATTTAATAAGGGCAACCTCTTTTATTCCCGCCGGGTAGGGGCGCAGCCCGTGGGTTTTCACGCCGTCAAAGGTCAGCTAGGCAAAGGCGAGCAAGTGGTGAAAAACCCTGGCGAAACCCGTCTCCTGAATGCTGCCAAAGTATCGGGCCGCACAAGTAAAGGGCTAGGTATTGGTTTGTTCAATGCTTTATCCAACGACGTATATGCCACTGTGCGCGACAGCACCGGGCAGGAGCGCGACGTGCTGACCCAGCCTTTTTCGAACTATAATATCGTGGTGCTGGACCAGTCGCTGAAGAATAACTCCTACGTGAGCCTCGTCAATACCAACGTCACGCGCTGGGGCCGCACCTATGATGCCAACGTGACTGGGGGGCTTTTTCGCTTTGCTGATAAGAAAAACGCCTATGCCATTGATGGACAGGTGGTGTACTCACGCCGCCGCGGCAAGTCTTTCGCCTCAGACGCCGACGTAAACAACCAAGATGGATTCAAATACCAGGTGGGCGTGGGCAAAATCAGCGGCAACTTCACCTGGAAAGTAAGCCACGGCATCGAATCCGATACCTACGACTCGAACGATTTGGGCTTGCTGCTTAGCAACAACAGTATCGAGCAAGCCATCGATTTCAACTACAACAAGTACAAGCCCTTCTGGAAGGTAAACAACCTCTACACTTATTGGGGCATCAGTAATCAGATGTTGTATAATCCCAGGCGCTACCGGAGCGTGCAGCTGTACGGAGGCGGTAACACTACTTTCACGAAGAGTTTTATGACGGTAGGGGCTGAATTTGACGCTGCCCCACGCCGCCACGACTACTTCGAGCCGCGCGTGTCGCCGCTCGGCCGCCTGTACGTACGGTTGCCCGCCAACGTGGGCGGCAATATGTTCATCTCATCGGATTACCGTAAAAAACTAGCGTACGACGTGAGCGTTTCCGGTCGCTATTACGCCCAAGACCGGGGCCGGCCCAACCGTACGGGCCTCGGTATTGGCATCAGTCCGCGCTACCGGGTCAGCAATCAACTTACCTTTCGCTACGACTTGAGCTGGAGCCGGCAAGACAACCAGATTGGCTACGCCGGTGGCATGAGCAGGCAGGAGCCTTTGGACGAACTTTATCTGGACGAGTCAGTACTGGGCCGCCGCCGAGTGGTTACCGTAACCAACACCGTTTCAGGGTCTTATACCTTCAACAACCGCATGTCGTTTACTATTCGCACGCGCCACTACACTAGCAACGTGCACTACTACGACTATTTGCGGCTGCTGGATAAAGGACAGGAAGAAGCCATCGACTACCGCCGCAACCGCGATACAAGCTTCAACGCCTTCAACGTGGATGCCGTGTACTCATGGTGGTTTGCGCCCGGCTCGCAGATCAGCGTAGTGTGGAAAAATGCCGTCTCGAGCTTTCTCACCGCCGACAAAGCTACCCCGCTTTACTTCGATAATCTGACTAATACCGTGAATACGCCTCATAGCAATTCGTTGTCAATCAAGGTGCTGTATTACCTCGATTATCTGATGCTGAAGCGTAAGAATAGCTAAGTCAAAGATATCCATTACTGCTTTTTTGCTCCCAGTCACTTATGTCACAGCACATCGGCTCCCTCACTCTGCTCGTCCGTGATTACGACGAAGCCATAGCATTTTACACCGGTAAGCTAGGGTTTGAACTGGTAGAGGATACCGACCTGGGGCCGGGCAAACGCTGGGTGCTGGTAGCGCCGCCGCAGTCAACTTCCACTCGATTGCTTTTGGCTCAGGCTGCTACTGAGGAGCAAGTGCAGCAAATCGGTAATCAGGCGGGAGGGCGCGTGTTCCTGTTTCTGCACACCGATGATTTTCAGCGCGATTACACCTTGTATCGGGAGCGTGGCGTACGGTTTCTGGAAGAGCCCCGGCACGAAAGCTACGGCAGCGTAGCCGTGTTCGAGGACTGCTACGGCAATACGTGGGACTTGCTGGAGCAGCGCATTGCTTCCTGATAAGCTCGGGCATCGAGCTACAACCCTAATAGCTCTGCGGCAGCTCCAAATGGGGATTTTTTGCCCCCCATCACTTGCTCACGCACCTCTGCTAGTTGCTTTTGGACGCGCGGGTTGGCGTAAAACCGCTCTTCTAACTCTTGCCGGATAGCCTCATGCAGCCAGTGCAGATTCTGCTCTTGTCGGCGCTGCTGAAAGTAGCCGCTGGCCTGCATTTGAGCTTGATACTGCTCTATTATCTCCCAGACTCCTGCCACGCCAGCGCCGGTTAGCGCCGAGCTGGTCGTAACCACGGGGGACCAGCCAGAAGCGGCTTTGGGGAAAAGGTGAAGGGCATTCTGGTACTCGCGGCGGGCACGGCGGGCGGCGAGTTCGTTGCCTGCGTCGGCTTTGGTGATGGTTACCGCGTCGGCCATTTCCATGATGCCTTTCTTGATGCCTTGCAATTCGTCGCCGGCCCCGGCCAGCATCAGCAGCAGAAAAAAGTCGACCATGCCGTGCACGGCGGTTTCGCTTTGACCAACGCCCACGGTTTCCACAAAAATGACGTCGTGGCCGGCTGCTTCGCACAGGAGCATGGCCGCCCGGGTGCTGCGCGTAACGCCGCCCAAGGAACTGCCCGCCGGCGACGGCCGAATGTAGGCTGCTGAATGCGCTGCCAGCTCACTCATCCGGGTTTTGTCGCCGAGTATGCTGCCGCCGCTGCGCTGACTAGTAGGATCGACGGCCAGCACCGCCAGCTTCTTGCCTAGCTTATTTACCAGATACAGCCCCAGCGCTTCGATAAAAGTACTTTTGCCTACACCCGGCACGCCCGTAATGCCAACTCGAATCGAGTGGCCGGCCTGAGGCATAACCGCGTCGAGAACCTGTTGGGCGAGTTGTTGATCGGTAGCCAACGTGCTTTCCGCCAGCGTAATGGCGCGGCTCAGCACCACGCGGTTGCCGGCTAGAATTCCGGCTACGTATTCGTCTGCGGTGAAGCGTTTGGCCATAGGTGCGGGCTGCCCTTACTTGACGAGGAAATTGGGCAAGCCAAACTTACTACGTTTGCCCCCCAGACTGATACCATCGTCTTTGTAGCCACAGGCTAAGCCCGCAGCATTGGGGTTATCAATAACGCCCAAAAAAGGATTGTCTTCGCGGGCCACGTAGATTTTGCCATCTGGCCCGCGCTGGAGCGCCCCGATTTTGCGGTTTTTGGAATCGCCTATTTTGGTGGCTTTACTGGTCTTCAAATCGAACTGCCAGATTTGGGCCGCCCCACCACCAGTACCGTTATTGGTGCCATACAGCTTGCTGCCATCGGGCGAAAACTCCACGCCGTAGGCTTCTTCATAGGGCCCAAATTGGCGCGGCTTGCTTACCAAGCCCGTTGTGCGGTCAAAGTCGAATACCTCGAATTTGTTGCTTTCGCGCCAGATAGCGGCGGCCAGCTTGTTGCCATCCGGCGAGAACTTCATGCAGCCGATAGCGTTGCGGCCGGGGCCAGCATGCATGGTGCCCACGTTGCTCAGAATAGGTTTGGTTTGAACGCCATCAGCCGTAACAAGGTAAGCCACAAAGGCATTGGAGTTCCAGCGGTGGCCCACCACCCATACATCGCGGCCGTTTTGATGACGAACCGCAGCTAGCTTTTCGGCCACGGGCGAAATAAGGAGCAGATTGGCGCGCGGAACGTCGCCGAGGCCATTGTCGCGGGTCATGTCGACCACAGAATAGCGCATGCCACCGGGCCGACCCTGAAAGTCGGTGGTGAACACGTAGAACACGTTGCCGCTGCCCGGGTCGGGCACAATGAGAACACCTTGTGTACTTTCCTGCCCGCCCATCAGCTTGCGGCCGTTGGGCATAGGCTGGTGCTGACGGTTGAAAACGGTGCCCCCGTTGGTGTAAAACAGCAGTTGCCCGCTTTTGGTAGTGGCTACGGCGCAGTTCTCGTAACTCACCATTTTGCTGTCGAGCAGGGGAGTGGGCTTGCCTTGAGCAAAGCTTAGCCCCGCCATATTGCCGAAGTACCAGATAGATTGCTCGGCCTGAGCCCATGCTGACGAGCTGGTTAGCAGACTAACAAGTAGGAGCAGAAAAGGAAGTCGTTTCATAGAGTTGCAAAGCGCCGGAGCAGGTGTAGTAACAAGCGCTAGTGTAGGGAAAACGGAATTTCGTGCCAAGGTAATATAGCCGGCGATGGCAGACCCCTACGGAAACCCTCAGCAAAAAAGAACAATAGGCAGTTTAAGAGTTTAAATACGATCTGGGGGGCTTTTTTGCAGTCCGTTAAACGCAAAAAAGCCCCCCAGCCAATGTTCTAGCTTCACTTATTCCATATTGCTTATGCTCCGTTCCATTCTTCTCGTGTTATTGTTCAGTGGCCTTGCTTTAGCAACGCTGGCCCAGACGCCATCATCTAAACTTTCCTTGGCTGAGCGGATAAAAGCGCAGCGGTGGCAAAAAAGGTTAGTTATTCTCTACGCGCCCACGGCCGAATCTGTGGAGCTTAAGCAGCAAAAGGCAAGTATGGCTGCTGCTCACGAGCAGGTAAAAGCCCGTGATATGCTCATCATCGAAGCTATTGAAACCAGCTTAAGCCCCAGTGAAAAGCAGTATGTGCGTCAGACTCTGGGTATAAAGCCGGGCGGTTTTGCTGTGGTGCTCATTGGTAAAGACGGTGGCGTGAAGCGAAAAGAAACCGAGCCCATTAACTCCAAGGTCTTATTCGAGACAATCGATACCATGCCCATGCGCCGCCAGGAAATGCGTGAGAAAGACAGATAGGCTTGTCTAACCGATGCTCCGTATCACGCCGCCATCTACCCGTACGGAGGCCCCATTCGTAGCGGAGGCTAGCGGACTAGCCAGATACACAACCATATTGGCTACTTCCTCGGGCGTGGCAAAGCGCTGAAGCAACGATGACGGCCGGGCATTCTGGAAGAAATCGTGCTCGGCTTCTTCTTTTGATTTGCCTTCAGCGGATAGCTTTTGCAGAAAATCCTCTACGCCCTTGGAAGCCGTGGGGCCAGGCAGCACGGAATTCACTGTTACGTTGGTGCCTTTTGTCAGTTCAGCCAAGCCACGAGCCACACCGAGCTGGGCCGTTTTAGTGGTGCCGTAGTGAATCATTTCCTGCGGAATCTGCAGGCCCGACTCACTGGAAATAAACAGGATGCGCCCCCAGTTCTGGGCGAGCATGAGCGGGAAATACTGGCGCGAGAGCCGCACTCCGCTCATCACATTTACTTCAAAAAAGCGCATCCAGTCTTCATCCGTGATATCGGCAAAGTCCTGGGGGGCAAAAATGCCGACGTTATTCACCAGGATATCCACCGTGGGCACTTCCCGCAGCAAGTGCTGCACTTCAGCGGCGCGCCCAAAGTCTACGGCAACTCCGTGTACCTGGGCTGTGGGCGTTTGGGCCAAAATAGCTGCCGTAGCCGCTTGAATTCGGGTTTCGGTACGGCCTGTAATGATGACGTGCGCGCCTTCTGCTGCCAGTTGTTGGGCAATAGCCAAGCCAATGCCAGCAGTAGAGCCTGTTATCAATGCTGTCTTATTCGTGAGCTGCAGATCCATTCAATTTCAAACGATAAAGTGAGAGGCGTTAAACCAGTGAGCCTTTATTTTGTATGTTAAGCTTTACGGGTAGCAGCTGAGTTGGTGGCATGTTACAGCGCCAGCCAACTTAGCGCTGCATCCGTATTGATTTGGTGCCTTTTTTATTTAAAACTCACTTACCGCTCATATGTCATTCTCATCCGCCCGCCCCGAAGATTTACTGTTTGATGCCGCCCGTCGGGGTGATGTTTCTTATTTGAAAGAATTGATTGCCACCAACATCGACGTAAATACGGTGAATGGTAAAGGCTTTACCCCACTGATTGTAGCTGCCTACGATGATCAACTAGAAGCTGTTCAACTTCTACTGGAGGCCGGCGCCGATGTGGATGTGCAGGATGCCGGCGGCAACAATGCCCTCATGGGCGTCTGCTTCAAAGGCCACGCCGAGGTTGCCAGCCTGCTGATAGCGCACGGTGCCGATCTGAACCTACAGAACGGTAATGGCGGCACGGCGCTTATGTTCGCCACGTTGTTTGGGCGCAATAAGCTGGTAAAACTCATGCTTGACGCCGGCGCCGATACAACTATTCGCGATATCCGGGGACTTACCGCGCTGGATCTGGCGGTGCAGCAAGGAAATGAGGAAGCTTTGCAATTGCTGCAATAACTGTTGAGCCACTTTACTGCCCATTTGCCGTATAACCCGAAATTGCTTCTGAAACACTCGTTCTGAAGCAAATAACGAGGATATACATACTCTGCTGATGGACAATTTTGCCAGATTTGCCCCCCATATCTATGCGTTGCTTCGCATTGTGGTAGGTTTGCTTTTCGCGATGCATGGTAGCCAGAAGCTACTAGGATTTCCCGGTGACAAACCGCCCGTGGAAATTGCTTCGCTCATGGGCCTTGCCGGAATAATAGAGCTAGTCGGCGGCCTTCTGATTGCTTTCGGCTTCCTGACGCGCATTGCGGCGTTTATAGCCAGCGGCACAATGGCTGTGGCTTATTTTATGGCTCACGCGCCGCAAGGAGCCATTCCACTTCTAAATCAGGGAGAGTTGGCGGTTGTGTACTGCTTTGTGTTTCTGTATATCGCCGCTCAAGGCTCCGGACCTTGGAGTGTTGATAATTTGATTCGAAAGGATCGGCGTGATGTGTTGCCGCGCTAGAGCTAGACTAGACGGAATTAGCATCAATTAGTACGAGAAAGAGGGGAGACTTACCTAATGAATTATTAGGTAAGTCTCCCCTCTTTCCTGTGTAACTTCTTATTGGACAGCCGTTAGCTTCGGCTGATAAGCGAGCTAAGCTGGCTTTGTTAGCAAATAGTAGGCATAACGCCGCCCAAGCTTTACTTCCTGCTCAATTTCCAAGGTTACGAGTTGAGGTACGAAGCCACAGCTAATAGCGTTTTCCCAAAACTCCTCGATACGATATGTTACCATGTGAGGCAGATTTTGCGCATAACCCCAGCGGTGTGGCTGACTTATAGGAGTGTTGTCCGCGTACCGAATCTGAATGAATGCCTGACCGCCTGGTTTTAACAGTTTGTACGCAATGTCTAGTACACGGGTACCGTATGCCTTAGTAGGAAAAATCTCAAAGACGTAGGTTGAGAAAAATAGATCGATAGGCTCTTTAATGACGCTCAGAACCGTCTCAGGAGTCCCCGCTTCAAATTGTACAGGAACAAAGTTGTGGTAGCCTTCCTGTACTAATTGCTTTTGACACTCTTTCACGCTGGCAGAAGTGATATCAGTCCCGTAATAGCATCTTGATCCAGGAGCAAAATGCACAGCGTTAGCACCCCCGCCACAACCCCAGTCAACAATGCTGGCTGGTTGGTTATCAAGCGTGGCTACGCCGGCTAAGCGACGGTACATCTCATAGTTATGACGTCCCATTTTGAGCCAACGCTCATCGTCATTGGTGAATATCCCTTTGCCACGCCAGTGAGCATTGCCAGGTATATACTCACGATCAATGCCCTCCCAGTAGTGCTGAGAATCGGCTATTAGCTTATCTTCTGAATCATACAGATGTAAGTTCTCCCGTACGACACGCTCACTAGAGCGATAAATCCGGGCTAAAGTATTGCGTAGCTGAGCTTTCATCAAGTTAATCGTAAGAAGTAAAGCAAATTGGTTTTGGTGCAATTTATACTTTAATGTCGTTTTAATCCTATTAGTAGCCTTGGTTTATATTTAGATAAACCAAACTAAACAGAAAACAGATGGGGAAAGCTCGTTAGTTGTGCTTTATAAGTAAGCCATAGAGCTTTGCTGTAGAATCTTTATCCCTATACTCCTTACTCACTTGCCTACTCTACAAGGTTAAACTTAGTTATAGGCAGTCACATTGTTTAGCGTATATCTACTGAAAAGACAATACATGTTTTACGCATATTCTATGCTAGAAGTGCAATTACGGAGAAATCCATAATTAGATCTTATAAAGCACAAATTTTTACTAATCAATCAGATTTTGCAATATTTCCTGAGCTGCAACCAGTGGCCTGATGGCGGCCGTATAATGCCTCAAACACATCTGAAATTTCTCCAAGCGTCGCCCGTACGCAGGCCGCTTGTACGGCCCGCCAGCGGGTTGGCTGCGCCACTACAAGCCGCTTCTGTTAGCGCTTCTTGTTCATCGTTAGCGTCGCGTTCGGCCTTGATAATTACTAGCCGGACGAGTTGGGCCTCCCGAATAGCAGCGTTGTCAATGTCGAGCGTATCAATTTTTTGCTCTTCGCTGGAACGGTATTTAGCTGGCTTAAAGGCGGACTTATTTAAATCGATGTTAGGTAAACCCGCCTTCTTTTTGTACAGTTCTTGCCAGTACAGCAGGTTGTTGGAAGGCTAGTTAAACCGGCTTGGTTAGCAAATAGTAAGCGTAGCGTTTGCCCATCCTTACTTCCTGCTCAAGTTCCAAAGTAACCAGCTGGGGCTCGAAGCCGCAGCTAATAGCTTTTTCCCAAAACTCCTCAATACGATATGTTACCATGTGAGGCATATTCTGGGCGTAACCCCAGCGGTGCGGCTTGCTGATGGGAGTATGGTCAGCATAGCGAATCTCAATAAACGCTTGTCCGCCCGGCTTGAGCAATTTAAAAGCAATATCTAACACCCGGCTACCATACGTCTTAGTAGGAAAAACACAAAAGACGTAGACGCAGAGAAAGAGATCAATAGGTTCCGTAATGACGCTAAGCACTGTCTCGGGGGTGGCAACTTTAAACGGTACTGGAACAAAGTTGTGGTACCCCTCCTGAGCCAATTGCTTTTGGCATTCCTTAACGGTGGCCTCTGTAACATCAGCGCCATAATACCGACTTGAGCCGGGAGCAAAATGCATGGCATTTGCCCCCCCGCCACAGCCCCAGTCGACAATGCGGGCTGGTTGGTCATCAAGCGTAGCTACGCCGGCCAGGCGACGATACGTATTGTAGTTATGACGGCCCATTTTGAGCCACCGTTCATCGTCGTTAACAAATATGCCTGTGCCACGCCAGTGGGCCTTGCCTGGGATGAAGTCACGATGAAAGGAATCCCAGTAATGCTGGGAGTCAGCTACTAGCTTAGTATCTGAATCGAACAGATGTAAGTTCTCTCGCACTACATACTCACTAGAGCGATAAACCCGCGCTAACATGTTTCGTAACTGAGTTTTCATATAGCTTAGATACAAGAAGTGAAACCTAAGATTCTACATCTGATGTGGTATTTAAAGATGTATTTGTCTTATATAAATTCTGTTTTTAATTGGATAAGCCAAATTGCACAGAAAATAAAGAAAGACAAGCTCAACAGTTGTACTTTTTAAGTACACCACGCAGCATTCGCTAAAGAATCTTAAGCTTATTTTACTTCACATATTTGTCAGCTATACTATGAGTACTTGAAGTGCTTTAAGACATAACTACTGAAAATTAGTGTGTATTATACGTATTTCATGTCTGAGTAAAATATTCACTCGAAAATATGTGGTTGATAATATAGGGATAAATACTTTTAGTGCTGCTCCCTAAGTTTTTGTAATATTTCCTGAGCCGCTACCGCAATTACAGTGCCCGGACCATACACACCCACAACGCCTGCCTCAAAGAGAAAGTCATAATCCTGAGCGGGAATTACGCCGCCAGCAATTACCAGAATATCTGCGCGATCGAGCTTTTTTAACTCTTCGATCAGTTGCGGAATTAACGTTTTGTGGCCAGCCGCCAAACTACTCACTCCCACCACATGCACATCGTTTTCGGTGGCTTGGCGAGCTACTTCGGCTGGTGTTTGGAATAAAGGGCCAATGTCTACATCGAAGCCTACGTCCGCGAAACTCGTAGCAATGATTTTGGAGCCGCGGTCGTGGCCGTCCTGACCCATTTTGGCCACTAGAATGCGGGGCCGACGACCTTCCATTTTGGCGTACTCATCGGCCATTCCGCGGGTTCGCTGAAACTCAGCGTCATAATCTAGCTCAGCGGAATAAACGCCCGAAATGGCTCGAATAGTCGCCTGATGGCGGCCGTATACTTTCTCCAACGCATCTGAGATTTCGCCAAGGGTAGCCCGTACGCGGGCGGCTTGCACAGCCAGGGCCAGCAGGTTGTCGGAGCCACTGCGAGCTGCGTCTGTTAGAACTTCTAACGCTGCTTGTACAGCAGCAGTATCGCGTTCAGATTTGATGGTGGCTAGTCGGGCAAGCTGGGCCTCCCGTACGGCGGCATTATCAATGTCGAGCACATCGATTTTGTGCTCTTCAGTGGGGCGGTATTTATTGACACCCACAATAATTTCCTTGCCTGAATCAATACGTGCCTGCTTGCGGGCAGCCGCTTCTTCAATGCGCATTTTGGGCAAACCAGTCTCAATAGCCTTAGCCATGCCGCCCAACTCTTCTACTTCCTGAATCAGCGCCCAGGCTTTATCGGCGAGTTGGTGGGTGAGACTTTCCACGTAATACGAGCCACCCCACGGGTCCACAACGCGGGTAATATCGGTTTCGTGCTGGAGGTAAAGCTGCGTATTGCGGGCAATCCGGGCCGAGAAATCGGTAGGAAGGGCAATGGCTTCATCCAGTGCATTGGTGTGCAGACTTTGCGTGCCGCCCAAGGCCGCAGCCAATGCCTCAATGCAGGTACGCGCCACGTTATTGAACGGGTCTTGCTCCGTAAGAGAGTAGCCCGAAGTCTGACAGTGGGTGCGCAAAGCCAAAGATTTGGGGTTCTGGGGGGCAAATTGCTGCATAAGCTTGGCCCACAACAGCCGTCCGGCGCGAAGCTTGGCGATTTCCATGAAGTGGTTCATGCCAATTGCCCAGAAAAACGACAGGCGGGGGGCAAATTGGTCCACATCCATGCCTACAGCGAGGCCAGCACGCACATATTCCAATCCATCGGCGAGGGTATAGGCTAACTCCAGATCGGCGGTAGCGCCGGCTTCCTGCATGTGGTAGCCGCTGATACTGATGGAGTTGAAGCGCGGCATGTGCTTAGCCGTATAGGCAAAGATATCGGCGATGATGCGCATACTCGGCGCGGGCGGATAGATGTAGGTGTTGCGCACCATAAACTCCTTCAGAATATCATTCTGAATGGTGCCAGCTAACCTCTCCGGACTCACCCCTTGCTCTTCAGCCGCCACAATGTAAAAAGCCATGATCGGGAGCACAGCCCCATTCATGGTCATCGACACCGACATTTGGTCCAGCGGAATCTGGTCGAAGAGAATTTTCATGTCCTCCACCGAATCGATGGCCACGCCTGCCTTACCTACATCGCCCTCTACGCGTGGGTGGTCAGAATCGTAGCCGCGGTGCGTCGCCAAATCGAAGGCGACCGAAAGCCCTTTTTGCCCCCCAGCCAGGTTGCGACGGTAAAAAGCGTTGCTTTCCTCCGCCGTAGAAAACCCCGCGTATTGCCGGATAGTCCACGGGTTTTGCACATACATGGTAGCGTAAGGGCCACGCAGATAAGGCGCCACACCTGCGCCAAAACCCATATGATCGAGGCCGGCCACATCATGGGCCGTGTAGTGGCTGCGGAGCGGAATCTGTTCGGGCGTCAGCGTTTCGGTAGGCGGAGCCGGGGCGGGCGGCAACGGCGCTGCATCGTATGGAATCCGGGAAAAATCAGGCTTCATGGACGGAGGATAGATTGGGTGGCCTGGGGTATTTAGTAGAGGAAGATTACTCGGGGAAGAGTTGCTTCAGCAAGCTGTTTTACGAGGAGTAACCCTACGTTTTTCCCTGCAATCGGGCGAGGATGTCGTCGGTTTTGTAGCTGTTGACGCTAAGCTCTTGAAAGCCGTGACGCTGAATGGCAGCCTGCATCGTTGCCACGTCGCTGGAGAGAAGAGTAGGTAGGTGAATCGATAGGTCAGCAGTGTCAGGAGCGGATACTTCACGGGCCAAAGCGTGGTATTGCTCCACGGTAGCGTACATCAAAGTCACTGTTTCGGGCGTTGAAAACAGCACCGACAGCGTATCCTCCGAAGTCTCGGGTAGAGGTAATGAGGCCCGCTCTTCCTGGGGAAGCGTTTTAAGGAAGGACTCCAGAATGGCGCGGTTCGCATCCTGACCCAGTAATACCACTGCGGCTCGCTGATTCTGCTGTAACTGCCGCCGAAAATGCATAGCTGTCACTAGGCGCAATACTTCCGTCGGATACGTGGCGCGGGTGGTATCGAAGCTGCGGCTGCGCAGAAGCTTTTTTGGATCGAACTCAAACTCTTCCTCGGCTTGCGTAAAGCGGTTGCTACCTACTATTACCTGCTCACCGGTAGCAATACGGTGAAACTGCTGGCGGCTGACCGTGCGCAACTCTTCCAGTATACTGCCCCAAGCCTTAGATAAGCCGCCTTTAGCTTCTGTGGCTTGGAAAAGTGCCCATGCCTCGCGGGCTAGGGTGTCCGTGAGCGTTTCGAGGTAGTAGGAGCCAGCGGCGGGATCAGTGACGCGGCCCAACTGAGATTCTTCCCGCAGAATAATGGATAAGTTGCGCGCCAACCGCTCAGAGAATTCGCCCGGTTCGCGGTACAAGCTGTCGAATGGAGCCACAGTAAGCGAGGTAGCGCCGCCTAATACAGCCGCCATCGCCTCTGTTGTGAAGCGCAATAGGTTGGTATGCGGATCAAGGGTCGTTTGTAGCCACGAGGACGTGCTGGTGTGAATGCGCAGCATACCTGCTAGGCTGGGGGGCAAATTGAACGCATGAAGCAGTGTAGCCCACAACCGCCGCACAGCTCTCAGCTTTGCGATTTCCAGGAAGTAGCTGGTACCGATGGCCAAGTGAAGCTGCATGGCCGCCGCGACGTCGGCCACGCTCAGGTCGGCGTTTGGCAGTGCCTCCAGATAAGTCGCTGCCACATTCAACGCATAGCCAATTTGCTGCGTATTGGTGCCGCCCCGATTACCAAAAAAGCTGGCATCAATTGTCAGCGCCTTGAACTTAGGCAGGTCCTGTGTCAACTGTAGCGCGGTTCGCAACTCGGGCAAGTGGCTAACAAACTCTGGATTATGGTAGTGAGTGAGAGGATCAGTCAGCAAAAAGCCCCCCAGCTCCTTGCTAGCCGCTAGCAGCCGACGTAGCAGACCGGTCGGGTGGTGCGGTACCGAATACCCAATGAATGTCGTGTCGAGCGGTAGGAAGCTGTGCAGGTAGTCGACGTCGAATTCGCTGGCATCGTCAGAGAAAATAAAATGCACACCGTCGGCTCCGCGGTCTAAGCTTATTCGCGCTTGGTCTACGGCCTCATGACCGCTATTCAGGGGCGCCACACGTACCACTGGCACGTTCCGCCAGGAGCGGTCGGCGGCTGTCTCTGGTAGGAGGGGAGATGGCAAATCGCCTAGCGTTTCCAGAGCCTCGCGATGATAGAAAGGCTGTATGTCAAACCCTTCACTTGAGTGCCACAGCAGGGCAGCAGGGTCAGCGCCCTTCAGGTCACGACGGATCCGCTCCTGCCAGGCCTCCGTGCTGACGGGTTGAAACTCGGGAAAGGAAACGGGTGCCGGGCGCGGGGTATCGGCCATATGGGGGTGGTAAAAAGCCTATGATTCCGGTAAGGAATGCGGGTTAAAGATACCGGATTGGGGTAATACTGGCGAATTGGGCAAGTTGTTTGTACGGCGCCGCCTAGCATCTAGCTTTATCAGTTCATGCAATTGACAGTCTTTGTGGCTTAGGTAAAAGTGGTTCCTTATAGCAAGGAAGATGATTTAAGGACTTCTACAAGAGCTTTGGGCAAAAGCCCAAAGACCAGCCTTATCTTTGCAATCCGTCTCTTCGCCTTTTGCTGTTTCTATGCATTTTCTCCGCTTCCGTGTCGTCAGCCTCGGTCTGTTTCTTGCCGTTGTTGCAACGCCAGCCTGTCAGCGTGCGGCTTACGTAGCTAAGCCTACACTGGCCCCTACCACAGCCCAGCCCGTAGGCCAAACATTGCCCCCCGATCCTAAAATCGCGGCCATCATTGAGCCTTACCAGCAGAAGGTAACGCAGCAAATGACGGAAGTAATAGGTACCGCCCCGGTAGCTATTTCTAAAAATCCCGGCGAGTCACCATTAGCTAACTTTGTGGCCGACCTTGTGCGGCAGCGAGCCACCGTCGCCACAGGCAAAAGCATTGATGTGAGCGTCATGCCAAACGGCGGCCTGCGAGCTAACTTACCTGCCGGCAAAATCACGCTGGGGGCCATTTTTGAGCTAATGCCCTTCGAAAATGAAGTGGTAGTGCTAGATGCGCCCGGCCCCGTGATGCAACAGCTATTCGACTATTCAGCTCGCATCAAGATGGCACTGTCTGGTGCTACCTATGCGGTGGGTGCCGATGGAAAACCAATGAACATAATGATTGGTGGCCGGCCCTTCAATCCGGTCCAGACTTATACTGTTGCTCTTTCCGATTATACGGCTGGCGGCGGCGATAATATGGTATTCTTCAAAACCCTCAAGCCTACGGGCACTGGCGTATTGCTGCGCAATGCCATTGCTGACCACATTCGTCAGCTTACCAAAGAAGGAAAGCCCGTGGAGGCCAAAGTAGAGGGTCGGGTAAAGGTCCTATAGCTAGGCACCATCTCTATTCCGTATTCGTTTGCCCAGCAACTTCTTAGTACATCATAAGCATGAACCGTCGCGACTTCCTTAAAAATTCGACCCTTGGCGCCGCTAGCTTAAGCCTGCTGGGTATGCCAGCACTGGCTGCCGATACCAAGAGCTCGCGCCTCACTATTCTGCACACCAACGACATGCACTCGCGGATTGATCCGTTTCCGGAAGGTAGCGGGCAATTTGCAGGCATGGGTGGTATGGCGCGGCGGGCTACACTTATCCAACAAATCCGGGCGCAGGAGCCCAACGTGTTGCTGCTCGACTCGGGCGACGTATTTCAGGGTACACCCTATTTCAACTTCTTCGAAGGGGAGCTGGAGTTTAAGCTGATGTCGCAGATGGGCTATGATGCTGGCACGCTCGGTAACCATGATTTTGACAACGGCTTGGAGGGCTTGGTCAAGCAGCTGCCTAACGCGAATTTCCCCTTCCTGATAGCCAACTACGATTTCTCACAAACACCGCTGGCTGGTCGTTTTCAGCCCTATAAAGTCTTCACGAAAGCCGGACACCGGGTTGGGGTCTTTGGGTTGGGCATCGAAATGGCTGGGTTGGTAGCCGATAAAAACTTTGGCAAAACTGTTTATCTCGATCCGATTGCAATAGCTCGTACTACCGTGGCTCGTTTGCGCGACACTGAGCGTTGTGATTTGGTTATTTGCCTGTCGCACTTAGGGTATCAGTATAAAAATGAAAAAGTTGATGATCATAAATTAGCTGCGCAGGTAGCTGGCATCGACTTGATTTTGGGCGGCCACACCCACACCTTCCTTGATGCACCAGTGCCGATTGATGGCCCTAACGGCCACCGGACGCTGATTAACCAAGTCGGCTGGTCTGGAATTAACCTCGGCCGTATAGACTACGAGTTCGAGCGTAAGTCGCGGCGGCCCGTGGTGGCGTCTGCTTCGGTAGTACCCGTGCGAACTGCCTGACAAAAGCAAGGAGTCAAGCGTTTTTTTGTGTCCTGACTTTTCCACATTTTTGTCTCCCCCTAAAAAATCGGGGCCCGGTTGCCCCGTGCTCTGACCCTTGTTTTCTACCCTGCACCCGTTGCTTTTGCCCTCTATTGTTGATGTTGAAGGATTGCCAAACCGTATGGGCTAACTGTCTTCGCGTCATCAAGGCAAACATTGGTGAGCAGAGCTTCCGCACTTGGTTTGAACCCATCGTGCCGGTGCAGCTTCATCATAATGTCCTGATTATTCAGGTGCCCAGCCAGTTCTTTTATGAATGGCTGGAGGAGCATTATGTGGATGTGCTCAAGAAAAGTATCTACCAGGAGCTTGGCCACGAAGGCCGCTTGGAATATAGCATCGTAGTGGATCAGGGCAACGGCCAGTCAAAGCCGCGGACGGTAAATATTCCGACAGCCCGCAAGGCCGCTTATCCTACTCCCGGTAATAATAGCGTTGCCCAGGTAGCAGCTAGCGCCCAGACTGCGTCGGCACGCAACGTGGCCGCGGCCGCTAATGCGCCCGCCAACCCGGACACGCTACGGAACCCATTCGAGGCCGCAAAGGGCATTGATCGGAATTACCTGAAGTCGCAGCTCAACCATACATATTCCTTCGAGAACTATATCGAGGGTGACTGCAACCGTTTGGCCCGCTCGGCGGGTTTGGCTGTTGCCAATAAGCCGGGCACGACGAGCTTCAATCCGCTGATGATTTATGGCGGTGTAGGCTTGGGCAAAACGCATTTAGTGCAAGCCATCGGCAACCACATCAAGGCTACAACGCCTGACAAGTTTGTGCTCTACGTGTCGGCGGAAAAGTTTACGAACCAGTTTATCGAAAGTCTGCGCAGCAACGCGGTGCAGGACTTCGCCAATTTTTACCTGTTGGTGGATACCCTGATTCTGGATGACGTGCAGTTTTTGTCGGGTAAGGATAAAACCCAAGAGATGTTCTTTCACATCTTCAACCACCTGCATCAAGCCGGCCGTCAGATTGTAATGACCTCCGACCGGCCACCGCGCGACCTGAATGGTTTGGAAGACCGGCTGTTATCACGCTTTAAGTGGGGTCTTACGGCCGACTTGCAGAGCCCGGACTTTGAAACCCGGATGGCCATTATTCAGAACAAAATGCAGCAGGATGGCATCGACATCCCGCCGCAGGTAGTGGAATATCTGGCGCACTCCGTGAATACCAACGTGCGTGAGCTGGAAGGCGTGTTGATTTCACTGGTGGCCCAAAGTAGCCTCAACCGCCGCGAGATTGACCTGGAAATGGCCAAGCAGGCGTTGCGTCATATCATTGAGGAAGTAGAAGCCGAGGTGAACCTGGACTTCATTCAGAAGACGGTGGCGGAGTATTTTAGCATTCCGGTTGATTTGCTGAAGGCCAAAACCCGCAAAAAGGAAGTCGTGACGGCGCGGCAGGTGGCGATGTACTTTGCCAAAGAACATACCAGTCACTCGCTCAAAAGCATCGGCCACAACTTCGGCGGCCGCGACCATAGCACGGTTATTCACTCCGTTCAAACCGTGTCAGACCTGATCGATAGCGACAAAAGCTTCCGCAGTACCATTGCAGAGCTACGCAAGAAATTTGCTGGCAAGTAGAACTAACCTTTACATCTATCCTCAAAAAAGCCCCCCAGACGTGTCTGGGGGGCTTTTTTGAGGATAACAAATGGCTAAGCATTCGGCTGAGGCTCACGCAGAGGTACTTGGTGTTGTTCGGCAAAGGTGCGGACCTGGTCGCGCAAGGTGCGCTTACGGCGGGCGCCTCTTACTTCACGCATACTTAAATTATACTGGTCGCCGGCTTTGAGCTTGATGCGAAGCTGTTGGGCCACAAACTCCAGGCTAGCAATATCTTCAGCAGCGAAAGCCTGTTTAGCCCGAAATAAACCGCCCTTGTGCACAATGTAGCCAGGAGTAAACTCCAAGTAGCTCTGAGTACCGAATACGGGCGCATTATGCACCAGCACGTAGCCCAGATAAAATAAGCTAAACACCAGAAATACCCAGTGCAGGAAGTGGAAGTCATTCACGCCATCGTCCGAAAACATGGAAAAGATGGTATAAGCAATCCAGAAGCAGGCAATGAGCACTTGGCCCCAAAATGGAACACGCGATGTATTGGCTGGTTGCAGACGAATGCGGGTAGAAGTAGCGGGCATAGAAAGAACAGATAGTTCGGCAAAAAGCAAAGTAAACTAAAAACCGGCAAGGCTAGGTGCTTTACCGGTTTTTAGTTGCTTCGTAATATTCATCTCATCAGTTGGATGAACCAACAAGCGCTATTGCCAGCAAACGTTACTTCAGGCTTGCACTTAGCGTCATTTCAGGCACAGCTTGCAGGAGCTGCGAAATAGGGCAATTGAGCTTAGCGTCTTCGGCGTGTTTCTGAAAGTCTTCGGGTGAAATGCCCGTTACCTGTCCTTCCGTCGTGATGTGAATCTTGGTGACTTTGGGCTTACCGTCTACCGTATCCATGGTCACCTTCGATTCGGTGTTGAGTTGTTGCACCTGCGCCCCGGCCTTGCTCAGTTGAATGGCTAAGAACATGGTGTAGCAGCCCGCGTGCGCCGCGCCTACCAGCTCTTCCGGGTTTGTGCCTTGCTTGCCTTCAAAACGGCTGCCTACCGAATACGGTGCATTTAGGGCGCCACTTTGAGTAGTGAGCGTACCACTACCTTTCTGGTCGCCGTTCCAAACGGCTTTGCCTGCATGATCTGCCATGATAAGAGATGAGTAAGGGATGAAAAAAATGGGTTATACTTCCTACCAACCTATAAAATGCATATTGGGTTGTGGTTGCGCTTACATTTGAATAATCTGGGGGGCAATTCGCAACCACAACAACAATAGGTATTGTGGCGTTACGCACTGGTATGAGTGCTTTGAGCAAATTAATCCGATAATTTGCCTTTGCTTTACCACCTACGCTATAAAATCTCGTACGTATTTGTCGGTACGACGCGCTGACTTCGTCTACGTAGTTATTTCAGAAATTCTTATTGCTTATCTATGGCCCTCAAGGCCGCTTTTAGTCGTCCCCTCGCTGCACTTCTGCATCATCGCTATCAGCAGTGGCTCCGTCGCCCGGTAGCTACGCAGAAGCGCGTGCTAGCGAGCTTAATCAGTCAGGCTCATTCTACCGCATTTGGCCGCGACCATGAGCTTAGTAGTGTCAGCAAACCTTCTGACTTGGCGAGCCAAGTACCCGTGCGCGACTACGAGGCGCTTAATCCTTATTTCCAGCGAGTACAAGAGGGTGAAGCTAATGTACTATGGCCCGGTCGCCCTCTATACCTTGCTAAGACCAGCGGCACCACCTCGGGCACCAAGTATATTCCAATTACTAGCGCCAGCATCCCCAACCACATCAACGGGGCCCGCGATGCGCTGCTTACTTATGTGCACCACACCGGCAAAGCGCAGTTTCTGGATGGAAAGCTTATGTTTCTGTCCGGGAGTCCGGAGTTGAGCATAGTCAACGGGATTCGGACGGGACGCTTGTCTGGCATTGCCAATCACCATGTGCCGGCTTACCTGCGCCGCAGCCAACTTCCCAGCTACACCACCAATTGCATTGAAGACTGGGAGCAGAAGCTCGACCGTATCGTAGATGAGACGGTTGATCAGCCGATGAGTCTTATTTCGGGGATTCCGCCTTGGGTGCAAATGTATTTCGACCGCCTCGTGCAGCACACGGGCCGTCCTATCAAAGATATATTTCCGGATTTCGACCTCTTCGTGTACGGCGGTGTCAATTTTGAACCCTACCGCACCAAGCTCTTCGAAATCATCGGTCGCCCAGTAGATAGCATTGAACTGTTTCCAGCTTCCGAAGGCTTTCTGGCTTTTCAGGATGAGCCCGGCAATCCCGGTTTGCTGCTCCTGCTCGATGCTGGTATTTTCTTCGAATTCATTCCTGCCGAACGCTTTTTTGAGCCGAATCCGCCCCGCCTCACCATTGCCGACGTGGAGCTTGATAAGCAGTACGCGCTTGTACTCAACTCTAATGCTGGCCTTTGGGGCTACAGCATCGGCGACACGGTGCGCTTTGTGAGCTTAAAGCCCCACCGCGTGGTAGTAAGCGGCCGCATCAAGCATTTCCTGTCGGCCTTCGGCGAACATGTCATTGGCGAAGAAGTAGAGCAAACCCTGCGCGAAGTAATGGCGCGATTCCCGGAGGTGGAAGTTGTCGAGTTCACTGTCGCGCCCCGTGTGAGTACTAACCCTAACGAGCCTTCACAACACGAATGGCTCATAGAGTTTGCCCGCCCACCCCAGGATACTGCCGCTTTCGCCGCTGATCTAGATGCTGGCCTGCGTCGCCGCAATACGTATTATGATGACCTGCTGGGGGGCAATATTTTGGCTCCGCTCCGGCTCACGAGCTTGCCGCAAGGAGCCTTTCAGCGGTACATGAAGAGCTTAGGCAAGCTTGGGGGGCAAAATAAAGTGCCACGGCTGAGTAATGATCGGACAGTGGCTGATGGGCTGGTCGGCGCGGGGTAAAAGCCGTATCTTGAGCTATGATTCGCTTTGACCGTACTGCTACCCGCAAAACCACCTTGCACCACGACCAGGATGCCGATGATGCAGCGTACTGGCAAAGTAAATCAGTAGAGGAACGAATGGAGGCACTGGAGTTTCTGCGGCGTCAGGCGTACGCATTTTATTTTCTTGCTAATGGCACAGGCCAACCAGCTTACCGAGGAATACAAAGAGTTTGTCGAGTTATTAAACGCCAACGAAGTTGAATATCTGATAGTAGGAGCTTACGCAGTAGCTAGATACGGCTACGTAAGGGCTACTGGCGACATTGATGTGTGGGTGAAACCGACACCAGAAAACGCACAACGCGTTATAATTACGCTTCAGCAATTTGGGCTGGGAGGATTAGGCTATACTCTTGGCGATTTTACTGAACCCAATACTATTGTACAATTAGGTGTAGCTCCTTTACGAATTGATCTGCTTACGTCCGTTGATGGTGTTAATTTTGAATCTTGCTATAGTCAGCGGGAAATTAAAGTCTTAGACGAAGTTCCTATCAGCTTCATTAGTTTAAACGATTTACGACAGAACAAAGCAAGTACTGGCCGCCTTAAAGACAAGTTGGATTTGCAAAATCTTGATAAGAACAATCGTTAAGAATAATATGCAAAGAACTTAGTAAGCTTGGGGGCAAAATAAAGTGCCACGCCTGAGCAACGACCGTACGGTGGCTGAAGGGTTGTTAGGTAGTTAATAATATTTGCTGTAGATGCTCCTATTAAATGGGTGACGATTTAATAGTAATCTCTGCAAGTAATTATTACGATGATTACTGCACATTTGATCTTACTGTTTCTACAAGCTGGGTTCGTCAGTCAATAAGCTTTTTGGGTTACACAAATACCTTTGAAGAGTTTGGTAAGTCATTGATGAACTTCCCAAGTAATACTGCGCATGAAATATGGTTTCAAGAGGGGAAGGATGAGGGCTATGGCCCATGGTATTTGTCAATTAAGGCTTACTGTTATAACGATCAAGGGCACACCGCTCTGCATATAATTATTGATAATCAAGAATCTTTGCCCAAAAAATGCAGAGTTGGATTTTCTCTTCTAGCGGAAGGGGCTTCGATAAATAGCTTGGGGCGTAGCTTATTTAATTGGGAAATAAAGCAGCAACAAACCATTGAATGGAAAGCTCAAACCAGCTAATAAAACCTCGTCTCCACGCCGCTTGCCTCGCCTACGTTCAGCAACGAGTTGCTGCTGCTACTCAAGCCATGCAAGCCGCCCAGGAATCGGCTAATTCCGAAACCAAAAGTAGCGCTGGCGACAAGTACGAAACTGGCCGCGCCATGGCCCAGGAGGAGCGCAACCGCAATGCCGTACAGATCCGCGAAGCCCAGAACTTGCAAGCCGAACTAGCGCGCATCAACCCCGAACAAGTCTGCGATACAGTGCGGCCCGGCGCGTTGGTTGAGACGAGTATGGGGGGCTTTTTCATCAGCATTAGTGCTGGTAAGCTTACCGTGGATGGCAAAGATTACTTCGCCGTATCGGCTGTAGCGCCGGTGGCAATGGCGCTAAGCGGGAAGCGGGCAGGAGAGGAGGCAGTATTCAATGGCAAGGCCGTACGAATTGTTAAGGTGCAGTAGAATCTTGTCCGTCAAAGGCGGGCTGCTTCACTGCGTTCGGCATGACCGCCTATTTACTGAAACCGCGGCTTACCTTTGCTAACGCACGTCACCGCTTCGCATGTCCCACCCACCCAAACGTCTCACCCTACTCGGCTCTACTGGCTCCATCGGCACCCAAGCTTTGGACGTGGTGCGCTCACAGCCGGGCCGATTTACTATTTCAGCGCTTTCGGCTCACTCCAATGCTGAGTTATTGATCCAGCAGGCCCTAGAGTTTCAACCAGCCGCTGTTGTTATAGGCGATGAAAAGCACTACCAAACGGTTAAAAGCGCGCTGGCGGGGCAACCAACGGAAGTTTTAGCGGGTATTGCGGCCCTAGAAGAAATAGCAAGTCGCCCCGATACCGACATCGTGCTAACAGCAATGGTTGGCTACGCCGGGTTGCTGCCTACCGTGCGCGCCATTCAGGCTGGCAAAACCATTGCCTTGGCTAATAAAGAAACGTTGGTAGTAGCCGGACAACTTATTACAGGCTTAGTCAAAAAGCATGGCGTGGGTCTGTATCCGGTTGATTCAGAGCACTCAGCTATTTTCCAGTGCTTAATAGGCGAGGAGCGGAATCCGATTGAAAAGATTATTCTCACGGCGTCTGGGGGGCCTTTTCGGGGGCGCAGCATGCAGGAATTGGCTACCGTGACGAAGGCTCAGGCACTCAAGCATCCCAACTGGGATATGGGGGCCAAAATTACCATCGACTCCGCTTCACTGATGAATAAGGGGCTAGAGGTGATTGAAGCTAAGTGGCTGTTTGGGCTGCGCGACGACCAGATTGAAGTAGTGGTGCACCCGCAAAGCATTATTCATTCCTTGGTGCAGTTCGAAGATGGCTCACTGAAAGCCCAGCTTGGCCTGCCCGATATGAAGTTGCCCATCCAATACGCTTTAGGCTATCCCGAGCGTTTGCCCAGCAAATATCCGCGCTTCTCCTTCCTCGATTATCCTCAACTTACCTTCGAACAGCCCGATAAGAGCACGTTTCGCAACCTGCCGCTGGCTTTCGAAGCCATGCGCCGGGGCGGCAATGCGCCCTGTATTCTCAATGCGGCTAATGAAGTTGCGGTCGCTGCTTTCCTGCGCGATGACATCGGCTTTCTACAAATGCCCGACCTGGTAGAAAACTGCCTGTCGAAGGTTTCGTACCTTGCCGAGCCTGCGCTGGATGATTATGTGCAAACCGACCAGGAAACGCGCCGTATGGCGCAGGATTTTTTAAAACATTAACCCAAAACCCCGTGTCATTCTAAGTGCAGTATCGCGGAACGAAGCACTACTACCGCTTCGTTGCAGTCCCATCGGGTTCTGCGTCGTGAGGCTGACTTACGCTTATCTATCGTCTGTTAGACTGACAACAACTAGCGCAGACCACCGATTCTCTTAACTCTGTAAACACAAAAAGCTTTGGATATTCTGATAATGGCCGGGCAGCTCATCTTGGGGCTGACTATTTTAGTGGGTGTGCACGAAATGGGGCATATGCTAACGGCCAAATGGTTTGGAATGCGGGTAGAGAAATTCGCTATCGGCTTTCCACCGAAATTATTCGGCAAAAAATTCGGCGAAACTGAGTACATGATTGGCGCCGTGCCGCTGGGGGGCTTTGTCAAGATTACGGGTATGATCGATGAGTCGCTCGATACGGAAGCGATGAGCCAGGAGCCACAACCGTATGAATTTCGGGCCAAGCCAGCCTGGCAGCGCCTGATTGTGATGCTGGGGGGCATTATTGTAAACGTCCTCACTGGTATCCTCATTTTCACTATTCTGACGGCTAAGTACGGGCAGAGCTATTTGCCAGCTTCGGAGGTGCGCTTTGGCGTGGTTCCCAGCAAGTTGGGGGAGGAGATTGGCTTCCGTAAAGGGGACAAGATTGTAAAAATCAACGGCCGCCCCTTCGAGCAATTCGACGACGTGTACGACCCGGAAGTGGTGATGGGCAACCAGAGCTACTACACCGTGGAGCGCAATGGCCAGCTGCTCGACATCAAGTTGCCCGGCGACTTTATGGACCGCCTGTCCGATAGCCAAAACGATCCGGCGCGCTTCGTAGAGCCGCTTAATCCGTTTGAAGTAGGCGAGGTAGTAGCTGGCCGCGCCGCCGCCAAAGCTGGTTTACAGCCCGGCGACCGTATTCTGCGCGTAGGTGACCGGGAAATTAACTTTTTCCCTGAGCTACAGCAAGCTTTAAAAGACAATGCTGGCAAAGCTACGGCCCTGCTTGTGCAGCGAAATAGCCAGCCTATTACCCTTACCGCCAATGTGGAAGAGGAAGGAACTCTCGGTTTCCTGCCCAAGTCGTTGCTGCAATATTCGACCAAAGACTACAGCTTCATTGAAGCCATTCCGGCTGGCGCTTCGCAGGCGTTTGGCATTGTGAGCAACCAGGTACAGGCGTTTGGTAAGATCTTCCGGGGCGAAGCCTCGGCTAGCAAGTCGCTGGGCGGTCCGATGGCCATTGCCCAAACCTACGGCGGTACCTTCAACTGGATTAAGTTCTGGACCCTGACCGGCATGCTGTCCATGGTGCTGGCCTTCATGAACTTGCTCCCCATTCCGGCCCTTGATGGCGGCCACGTCATGTTCCTGACCTATGAAATGGTATCAGGCCGCAAGCCTTCCGATAAGTTTCTTGAGAACTCTCAGAAGGTAGGTATGGCTTTGCTGCTGAGCCTGATGGTGTTTGTGATCTTCAACGACCTGTTCAAAACGCTGTTTTAGAACTTATTTGTCGTGTATTTACCTAGATAGAACGGAGTCCTGCTTCGTTCTATTTTTGTTTACAACCTCCTGATTATGCGTCATCTACTTGTTTTCTGCGCTTTGTGTCTGCTTAGTTTCGCTGCTATGGCGCATGCCTACCACGCCAGCATCATGGACGTGCAGTACAATCCTAAAAAGCAGCAATTGGAAGTAGCGCTCAAGGTATTTACCGATGATTTTGAGAAAGGCCTGAGCGCTGGCCAGTCAAACATGGTCACTTTCGATAAGCTTTCCCCTGCGCAGGTTTCCAGCCTGACTACGGCGTTGCTCCAGCGTTCGGTGACTTTTGGTACCAAACCCGGCGAAACCCTGCCACTCCGATTCGTTGGTATTGAAAAGGACAAGGACGCACATTGGGTGTACTTCTCCGTAAAAATGCCCCCCAAGGCTGCCACTAGCATTTATCTGCGTCACCGCTTGCTATTGGATACCTTTCAAGACCAGATGAATATCGTGAATTTGGATAGTGGCGGTAAAAAGCAAAGCGCCCTGTTTCGTGTCGGCAATGACGAGCAGAAGTTGACTTTTTAGGCAGCATTTCCGGTTCCAGCCATCGGCTAGAAGGTAGCGAGGTGAACTGGTTTTTGAGTAGTGAATAGTCCAGCTGGTTATTCATTACTTTCACCGATATGCGATCTTCCCTAACCCTGATTTTACTAAGTGCCGGACTTCTGGCCTTTGTTGTTGGTTGTGGTGTTTTACCTAGCTCCAAAAGCGACCGTGCCCATGCCGGCGCAGTGCAGGTGTGGCTTACCAATCCGACGCAATTGGAGCGCTTCGCCGCGCAGCCTGATTTGCCGATAGGAACAACGGTCCCAGCCGATGCTTCCATTATTACCGTTGACGTGCAGCAGCGCTTTCAAACTATGGATGGCTTTGGCTATACGCTCACAGGTGGCAGCGCAATGCTCCTGCACAAAATGGCCCCCAGCGCCCGTGCTAAGCTATTGCGTGAGCTATTTGACACCAAAGGCAATGCTATTGGCATAAGTTATCTACGCCTGAGCATTGGCGCCTCCGACCTCGATGACCGGGTGTTTTCCTACAATGATTTGCCCCCCGGTGAGACTGATCCGACGCTGGCGCGCTTTAGCTTAGCCCCGGATAAGGAGCATCTGATTCCGGTGCTGAAAGAGATTCTGGCCATCAATCCGAGTATTAAGCTACTTGGCTCGCCCTGGTCGCCGCCAACCTGGATGAAAACTAATGGTGACTCCAAAGGCGGCAGTCTCAAACCCGAATGGTATGATGCCTACGCACGCTACTTTGTAAAGTACGTACTGGGCTACGCGGCGGAAGGCATTCGCATCGACGCCATTACGGTACAAAATGAACCTCTGCACCCCGGCAACAACCCCAGCCTGCTCATGCTGCCCGAGCAGCAGGCTAGCTTTATCAAAACCAGCCTCGGTCCGGCATTCAAGCACGCCATGCTCAATACCAAAATCATCATCTACGACCACAACGCCGACAAGCCGGAGTACCCGATTACCGTTCTCAACGACCCAGAAGCCCGAGCTTACATTGATGGCTCGGCTTTTCACTTGTATGGGGGGCAAATTGAGGCGCTAAGCAAAGTACACGCGGCGTACCCCGACAAGCACATTTACTTCACTGAACAATGGGTGGGCTCCAAAACCAAGTTTGCCGATAACTTCGGCTGGCACATCAAAAACCTCGTCATCGGCGCGCCGCGCAACTGGGCGCGTACTGTGCTGGAGTGGAACTTGGCCGCCGACTCTCAGCAAAACCCGCACACGCCCGGCGGCTGCACGGAGTGCCGGGGGGCAATTACCATCGACGGAGATTCGGTGCGGCGCGAAGATGCATATTACATCATCGCCCACGCCAGCAAGTTCGTGCTTCCTGGTTCGGTGCGCGTAGCCTCGTCGGAAGTGGCTGGTTTGCCGAATGTAGCTTTTCGCACGCCAGCCGACAGACTTGTCGTAATAGTTCTGAATGAAGGCACTAAGCCCAAAATCTTCGGTATCCGCCGCGAGGAGCAAACCGTGAGTCATACGCTGCCGGCTGGGGCTGCTGCCACGTATGTGTGGTAGTGGTAGATCAGTTGACAGCTACCAGCCCGCGCCCGCGTCTTTATTCTCTTCGGGCTTAATCAAGCGAAACTCCACTCGACGATTGAACCGACTGTCCTCTTCGGTTTTCTCTTCCCGCAAAGGCTGGGTGCTGCCGTACCCTGTATTATCAATGCGATTAGGTTTCAGCTTGCCCTTCTGCTCAATATAATTACGAATGGCCTGGGCGCGGTCCTGCGATAGGGCAACGTTCACATCAGGGTCGCCGCTGGAGTCAGTATGGCCTGAGATGCTGAGCCGGAACGTGGGATGATCGACCATGTACAACGTAATCTGGTCCAGCGTCTTATGCATGGATGGGAGGATAGCAGATTTACCCTGGTCGAACTCAATATTGCGGAAAATTAGGGGCAGACGGTAGTCAATTGAGTTGGTAAGCAGGCGCATCAACGTGTCGCCTTTCAATTCAAATTGCTTCTCCACGCTGAAAAAATCCGGGCTTTGAATTAGCATTACATAGCGCGAGCCTTCGATCAAATCAAAGTCGAATGAGCCGTCGGGGCGCAGGTATTTACTGGCTACCTCAATGCCGTTATCAGTGTCGATAATGCTGACAATGCCCCCCAGCGGCTTTTTGGTTACTGAGTCGGCCAATACGCCTTCCACGTGTGTTGTGGCCAATGGCTGCGCTTCCATTGGGAGCGGGAAGGAGTAGAGGTCGAGGTTCTTGAGGTCTTTTATCTCCGACCGAGCATAATACAGATTCTTGGAGTCGCCATCAATGGTGAAGTAGTACTCCGAGCCTTTTCCGTTTACCAGTGGGCCCACGTTGCGCGGCTCCTGCCAGCGTCCTTGCACGCGGTAGCTCTTGTAGATATCAAAGTCGCCGTAGTTCAATAATTGCCCCCTGGAGCTGAAATACAGCATATTATACATCGGGTGGTAAAACGGGCTGACCTCACTTTCGCGCGTGTTAATCACAGGGCCCAGGTTCTGGGCTTTGCCCCACTGTCCATTCTTTTGCTTCGCGGTGTACCAGATGTCCGATAAGCCAAAGCCCCCCAGCCGGTCAGAAGCGAAGTAAAGCGTGTCCTCTCCCCGTGATAATGTCGGCTGCGAGTCCCACGACGTTGAGTTCACATTGGCCCCCAAACTCTTGGGCACCGACCATTGCCCATCCTGAAAGGTCGACTGAAACAGGTCGCAGTTGCCGTGGCAGTTTGGGCACTCGCATCGGGCAAAGTAGATGGTGCGACCATCCTTGGTAATACACGCTGACCCCTCATTATAAGGTGAGTTGATAGGCTTAGGCAGCGGTTCAGCATCAGTCCAATAGTCGCCTTCCTTGCGCGACGTGTATAAGTCCTCATCAATCACGGGAGTGGTAATGCCGCGGGTTTTGCGCTTGGAAGAGAATATAAACAAACCTGCTTCCGAATTCAGCGTCGGGCCATAGTCTTCCACGTCGGAGTTAATACCGTCGCCCATGCTCGTATACACTCCCTTGGGTGGGTGAAACGTGACGATATTTTTACGGTATTCAACCAAGTCGTAGTACGTCTTCAGGGGCACGTACAGATCCTGGGTTTTCTGCTCCAGCGAGTCGTAGTAGAGTTGAATTTTGGTAATATCGTGTCGGTGATGTTTGAGCGCCAGGCGGTAGTAAGCTTTGGCGCGCGCCTCATCGCCGGTGCGCTCACAAAGCTGGGCTAAGCGCCAAAGCATCGGGGTATCCTTGGTAAAATTCTGGATACCAAACTGATGCACATACGCTTCGAGCAGCTTGCGGGCCTGCGTCCAGTTTTTGCGCTTCTCCGCTCGCTGAATTTCTTTGAGCGCTTTCTTGTCCTGATAATATGCCACCCGATTTATGTTGGGGAAGCTGGGTGTGGCATCGGGACGTAAGCGTAGCTGGGGGGCTTTTTTGCCCGTAAGCGGCCGTACCTGCAAAGGCTTGTCCGTGGGCTGCTGTCCGTACGTATTCGTAACGGCTAAAAACCAAAGCAGTAAAACCAGACCCGTTAAGCGATGCATACGACGTTTTTTGAACCAAAGAGCCGCTACAATTGCCGCGCCAGAGACCAAAAATAAAAGTTTTTCAATGCAAGTGCTAAGCTTATTATCTGCCTGATTGGCTCGCTGCCTCCCGGTATTTATGCCGATTTGTCGGCGCGGCGCCAATGGGCTTTAGTGGCATAGCACTTGCCAAAGCCGTACCTTCGGACTACCGTTGCCCCTGGGGAGCTACGGAGCGCTGCAATTCTGTCATTCTGGCGCCGCCAGCTTTCCCCTATTGTATTATTATGAGTGAAAATCGCAATTCGCGCCGTCCCAAATCATCCGTTTTGCTAATGGCTGAAGATCCCGCCGAGATGGTGTCCATCATTGCCACTGACCCCGATCAGACTCTTTCCGGGCAGGACGCGCCCGAGGTGCTGCCCTTATTGCCCGTGCGTAATACGGTGCTGTTTCCGGGCGTGGTATTACCCGTCACCGTAACGCGCAAAAAGAGTATTCGCCTAGTGCGCAAAGCGTACCGCGGCAATAAGATTGTGGGCGTTTTGGCCCAAAAGAATACCCAAAGCGACGATCCAACTCTCGCCGAGTTATATGAAGTGGGCACCATGGCCCGGATCCTGAAGCTCTTGGTACTGCCCGATGGCAACACCACTATCATCATCCAAGGCCAAAGCCGATTCAAGGTAGAAGAAGAGCAGCAGGACAGCCCTTATCTGACGGCGCGCGTCAGCTATTTCCCTGAAACGTTTCCCAACAAGACTACCAAAGAGGTGAAAGGCTTGGTGTCGTCGCTGAAAGATGCGGCCGCCAAGATGCTTAAGCTCAACCCTGAAATCCCGCAGGAGGCTCAGGTTGCTCTGGATAATATTGAATCGCCGGCTTTCCTTACCCATTTCCTGTCCTCTAATATCAATGTAGAGGTAGGCTTGAAGCAGAAGCTGCTGGAAATCAACGATGGCGTGGAGCGTGGTACGCGCCTGCTGGAAATGATGCTGAAGGAGATTCAGCTTCTGGAAATCAAGCACGAAATCCAGAACAAGGTTCATACCGACATCGACCAGCAGCAGCGCGACTATTTCCTGCGCCAGCAAATCAAAGTACTTCAGGACGAGCTTGGCTTCGATGGTCCCGACCAGGAGTTAGACAAGTTGCGTGCTCGTGCCAAGGATAAAAAATGGCCCCCAGCCGTTGCTAAGCACTTCACTAAGGAGGTGGATAAGCTAAGCCGTGTGAATCCTGCGGCGGCCGAGTACCCAATGAGCGTAAACTACGTTGAGTTTCTGCTCGATTTGCCCTGGTCGGAGTACACCAAGGATAATTTCAACCTGAATCGCACCCGTAAAATTCTTGATCAGGACCACTATGGCCTGGAAAAGGTGAAGGACCGCATCATTGAGTATCTGGCGGTGCTGAAGCTCAAGCAGGATATGAAGGCACCGATTCTGTGCCTGTATGGTCCTCCCGGTGTGGGCAAAACCTCATTGGGTCGCTCGGTTGCCAAGGCGCTCGGCCGCAAATATGTGCGAATGAGCTTGGGTGGCGTACGCGACGAGGCCGAGATTCGCGGGCACCGCAAAACCTATGTGGGCGCCATGCCGGGCCGCCTTATCTCCCAAATCAAAAAGGCTGGCGCTTCGAATCCGGTTATAATTCTGGATGAGATTGATAAGGTAGGCGCTGACTTCCGCGGCGACCCGCAGTCGGCCCTGTTGGAAGTGCTCGATCCGGAGCAAAACTCCACGTTCACTGACAACTATCTGGAGGTAGAGTATGACCTGTCTAAGGTACTGTTTATCGCCACCGCTAACTCCCTCGATACCATTCACCCGGCCCTGCGCGACCGGATGGAAATCATTGACCTGACAGGCTACACACTGGAGGAAAAAACCCAGATTGCCAAAAAGCACCTCTGGCCGAAAGTACTCCACGAAAACGGCCTGACGCCGAAGGATGTGAGCATTACGCAGCCCGCGTTGCAGCGCGTAATCGATGATTATACCCGTGAGTCGGGGGTGCGTGGCCTGGAGCGCAAGCTTGGATCAGTAGCTCGTAACATTGCCAAGAGCAAAGCCTTGAAAGAGGCGCACGTTGCGGTGCTGGAGCCAAAGGACATCAGCCGCATTCTCGGCGCCGCTACTTTCGACCGGGACCTGTATCAAGACAACGAAACAGCTGGCGTAGTGACGGGCTTAGCCTGGACGTCGGTAGGGGGCGATATTCTCTTTATCGAGAGCCTGTTGAGTCGTGGTCGTGGCAAGGTGACGCTTTCCGGTCAGCTCGGCGACGTGATGAAGGAGTCGGCCGTTACTGCCTTGTCGTATTTGCGCAGCCGCGCCGATTCGTTGGGTATCGACCACCGTCTTTTCGATCAATACGATCTACACATTCACTTTCCGGAAGGTGCCGTTCCCAAAGATGGTCCGAGCGCGGGTATCGCTATTTTCACCAGCATTGCCTCGGTGTTTACGCAGCGTAAAATCCGTTCGCACTTGGCTATGACGGGCGAGATTACCCTGCGCGGCAAAGTATTGCCAGTGGGAGGAATCAAGGAAAAGATTCTGGCTGCCAAGCGCGCCGGCATCCGGGACGTGATTCTCTGCGATAAGAATCGTAAGGACATTCAGGAGATTTCAGCCGAGTATCTCAAGGATCTGACGATTCATTACGCTGCCCGCGTTGATGATGTGCTGAAAGTAGCCTTGCTGGACGAGCTGGTGGCTAATCCAATTAAACTCACAGTGCGCGACGAGCCTGCGCCAGCGCTATATGGCCCAAGTGTAGAGGTATCGTAAGCGAACAAGAAGATCCGTGCTCGCCGGGCGCATCCTTGCAGTAGGTGGAAATACCCCCCCAACGACTGCGTGAATGCACCCGGCGGGCACGGATCTTTCTATTTTACTGCGGTGAAGTGAAGTCGGAGTAGCCTAATCGCAGTATCTTGGAACGATGATTTGTCCATTGGCCTCACGTTTTTCACTTGCCTTATCTGGTTTGGTGCTGGGTGCAGTATTAAACAGCCAGCCAGCGGCAGCCCAAATTGGGGGGCAGCAAGCATTTACCTTCCTGAATTTGCCCCCCAGCGCTAAGCTGGCCGGTTTGGGCGGCGTCAACGTCAGCTCCCGCGATGCTGATGCGACCATGATTTACGGTAACCCCGCCCTGCTCAACGCCGACATGGATGGTCAGCTGGCGCTCGGCTACGTTGATTACCTCTCTGATATCAAGCAGAGTACGGCCGCCTACGTTTTCAATACCAAGTCACTGGGTCGGCTTGGCGTGGGGCTCACGTATCTAAACTACGGCCGATTTGAGCAGTTCGACGCGGCCGGCACAAGTCTGGGCGAATTCTCAGTAAATGAATACGCGCTGGGCGTATCGGATGCCTACACCAGTGGCAATTTTACGCTGGCCGGCACGCTCAAGCTGGCCGTGTCTGGGATTGCCGGCAATCATTCACTGGCTGGGCTGGTCGATGTGGGGGGCATTTTTCAACACCCAACCCAGGACTTTACGGTTGGCCTCACGGTGCGTAATGTAGGCTACCAGCTCCAGCCTTACGCTGGCGCCGCCCGCGAGCCTATGCCGCTCGATGTGCAGCTCGGGGCTTCCTTCAAGCCTGAGTATATGCCCTTGCGCCTCTCCATCACGGCCCACCATCTTCAGCAGTTGGATATTGTGTATCTCGACCCCAACCAGCGCGGGCAGCTCGACGAAAATGGGGTGGAAATTAAGCCGAAAAAGTCGCTGGGCGATAAAATTGCCCGGCACTTTGTAGTGGGGGGCGAATTGTTGTTCAGCAAGAACTTTCATCTGCGGGCAGGCTACAACCACTTGCAGCGCCGCGAGTTGCGCCTTGAAAATACGTCGGCGGGCGCTGGGTTGAGCTTCGGGGCTATGCTGCGCATCAGCGAGTTTCAGCTCGACTATACCCGCGCTTATTACCATGCCTCAGGGGCGGCTAATTACTTTACTGTGGCCCGAAATTTAAGCTCAATTTTCAACAAGAATAGCAGTAATTGATTTCATTATCAATTATTTAACTTACACCCAGAGTCCTCTAGGATGCCGCCTTTTGTGGGCCAATATTGTCAGCTAGCGACACACTTTTCCTATCGTAATTTGTTTGGTAAGTGGAGTCACGTCGATAGCCTAACCGGTAAGCACGACGTATAAGAGTCCCGCTTACGAGCAGCAGCTTACTTCACCACCTGTGGGTTTCACACCGGCCCACCTTTTATTTATCCCATGATCGAATCAGCTTCTTTTCTTACCCCGGCCCAGATAGTGGCCGAACTCGATAAATACATCATTGGCCAGCATGATGCCAAGCGCCATGTGGCCATTGCACTACGCAACCGCTGGCGCCGTCTGCATGCCCCCGCCGATATGCAGCGCGAAATAGTGCCCAACAATATCCTCATGATTGGCTCAACGGGCGTAGGCAAAACAGAAATCGCCCGCCGCCTAGCCAGCATCGCCGATGCGCCCTTCACGAAAGTGGAAGCCTCCAAGTTTACCGAAGTTGGCTACGTAGGCCGCGACGTGGAAAGCATGGTGCGCGATCTGGTGGAGCAGTCGGTGAATATGGTGCGAATGCGCCGCAAGGAGGAGGTAAAAGTGCAGGCCGCTCAGGTGGTAGAAGATATTATTCTGGACGCGCTTATTCCGCCTATTTCCAGCGGCTCTACTACAGTAGCTAAGCCTTCCGTCGGATTTGGTGGTGAGGGGAGCGCAATGCCCGACAGTGACCATGAGCTAAACGAGCGTACCCGCGAGAAATTCCGCCAGAAAATTCGGGCTGGTGAGCTCGATGACCGCAAAATCGACATCAAGGTTCAGCAGAGTAACGCCCCCGGTATTGGGGTAGTAGGCGGACCTGGTGGCATGGATGAAGCCTCGATGGCCGGCCTTCAGGATATGCTAAGCAGCATGATCCCTAAGAAAACCCGCAAGCGTAAAGTCACCATTGCGGAGGCACGTAAGATTCTGCTTGATGAAGAAGCGGCTAAGCTCATCGATATGGATGAGGTGAAGGACGAAGCCATTCGCAACGCCGAAAATGCTGGTATCATCTTCATCGATGAGATTGACAAAGTAGCCAGCCGCAACGGCAAAAGTGGGGGAGGTGGCCCCGATGTAAGCCGTGAGGGCGTGCAGCGCGATTTGCTGCCCATCGTGGAAGGCTCGGCCGTCAGCACCAAGTATGGCGTCATCAACACCGATCATATTCTGTTTATTGCCGCTGGCGCATTCCACGTAGCCAAACCCAGCGACCTGATTCCCGAGTTGCAGGGCCGCTTCCCGATTCGCGTTGAGCTGCAAAGCCTCACCAAAGCTGATTTCTATCGGATTCTAAAAGAGCCTAAGAACGCCCTTACCAAGCAGTACGAGGCACTTCTAATGGCCGAAGAAGTAGAGCTATCCTTTGATGACGCTGCTTTGGAGCGTGTGGCCGAAATTGCTTTTGAGGTGAATGAAGAGGTGGAAAACATTGGAGCCCGCCGCCTGCATACCGTTATGAGTCGCTTGCTTAATGACATTCTGTTTGATGTGCCCGACCGTATCGGCGCCAACGCGCACATCCTAATTACCCGCGAGCTAGTAGAAGAGCGCCTCCGCGACATGGTTCGCAACCGCGATTTGTCGCAGTATATTCTCTGATCATATGTATTGCTGAATAGGCAACATATTGCTTAACTACTACTGTAAAAAAGGCGGCTCCTCAGAGCCGCCTTTTTTATTAGACTTCCTCTGCAACTGGTTTGTCCGTATAAGAATTTCCTCCGACGGTCTCACCTTTACTTTCTATACCAATGCATTATTACATTATCACTGGCGCCAGCCGAGGCTTGGGCAAAGCACTGGCCGAAGAAATACTGCGCCAACCCGATACGACGGTGATAGGAGTATCACGCCACGCTACCATTGAGCACGCCCGTTACCATCACCGGCCCCTCGACTTATCTGATATTTTGGCTGTAGAAGCCAACCTCTTCACAGTATTTGCCCCCCACCCCGATGCATCCAGCATTACGCTGATAAACAATGCGGCAGTGTTAGGCCAGATAGGCTACGTGGGCGAGCTTCCCAATGAGCATTTTACGTTTGCCTTCGACGTGAATCTGGTAGCTCCGGCAATGCTCATGAATACTTTCCTGAGTAATTACGCCGCCATGAACTGCCCTCGCACTATCCTTAACATCAGCAGTGGGGCCGCGCAGCGCGCCGTAGATGGCTGGGCTGCCTATTCGGCCTCCAAAGCTGCCCTCGATACGTTGTCGCGCGCTATTCAGAAGGAGCAGGACTTGCGCGGTACGGGGGTGCGTGTTCAAACTATCTCACCAGGCGTACTCGATACAGGTATGCAGGAGCAGATTCGCGGAACTGACAACCGGCAGTTTAGCGAGGTCGATAAGTTTGTCGCGTTTCATACGGAGGATAAGCTCGCCGACCCGGTAGAAGTCGCCCACAAGATTTTAGCCTCGCTACAGACAAACTAGTCATAAAAAAGCCCCTAGATATGGTCTGGAGGGCTTTTTTATGACCAAGGAAAAGTGCTTAAGGCAAAATACGCACCCGAACTTCTGTTGTTATAATTTCTTGCCCGCTCTCCAACGTGACGAGAAACCAATAGCGAAGTGTAGTTGGATCTCGTTCATTAACTACTGGATTAGCTCCGGTAGTCATTCTCACTGTTGCAGCATCACCTGCAGTGTTAAGACCAGCGTTATACCCAGCTACAGTAGTCAATCGAGTACGGTAAGCTGAATATGCGCTTAAGCTAGTTGAAAAAGTGATTTCATTGCTGCCATTACCTGCAATAGGGCTGGGCGTTCTGGTGGCAGTATTGTAGTTAAGCAGGAAAGCGCCTCCGGTATTTAAGTTAGCCAGCGTATTTCCGGTAGCCACTCGGCTAATTTCTCTTATTGTGCCTCTACCAGCCGGAATCTGTAAAACAATATCAAATTGCCCCCCAGCGGCTACCGAGGTCGTAATGACTGGTACCCGTTCATGGTACTGAGCGTTTTTGACCGTCACCGGAATTTCAGCAATACTATCATCGAGGGGCCCAAGCTTATCACCATAGTCCTTTTCGCAAGAGAAAGTGACTGCCGACAGTATAAGGAGGGCTACAAAGCGGATTATGTTATTTTTCATGACTATCTCGTTTTAAAAAAAGTATCCAACCTTAATTGCTGGCCCACCATACCGGAACCGTAATATTGGGCCGGTCCGCTGGAACCTGGTTCGCATTGGCGGATATTTCCCCATTGGTGTAGAAGAAACGCTGCGGGATAGTTGGACTATCCGAACTGGGGTTTTCTACGGAAGCCAAGCGTGGGAAGCCCGTACGCCGATAGTCATTCCAGGCTTCGTAGCCATTACCAAACAAGGCAATCCATTTCTGGGTAATAATCTGGTTTTGTCTCTTGGTGTTCGAGCCAGAAAGCGTTACCCAACGAGCATTTGCGGGGTTGGCGAGATAAGCATCAATAGCCGCAGCGTCAACGCCCGCCTTTGTCATTGAAGCCCTGATGCCTTGGGTAAATAAGGCCTGGGCATCGCCGCCGGTGCCGAGCAATAGGGCTGCCTCTGCCAAAATAAACTTGGTCTGGAAGTTTGTTAGCATCCGCACGGGTGCGTCGCCACTGTTACCCAAAAGGTAGGGGCCGAGACGCGAACGGTTAGCAAGGGCTGCTACGGCGTTATTGCTGCCATTTTGAAAGCCCGTGAAAGTACCGAAGGCCGTGGTAGTAGCTGCTGCGTTAGCGGGCGACGTGGAGTAAAAGCGCGGTAGGCGCGGATCATTCCGCAGGTTCATGCTATCGATGAAGCGTTGGCTGGCTATCTGATCACCCGGACGGTTTGTGACATTGTAGGAGTAGAAGGGATTTTGATTGCCTACGGTAGTACCAAAAGCCAGCTGAAAGTCGTCCGCATTGTCTGATATGTAATTCGCCGGACCTTTTGCCAATACTTCTCTTATGACGGTGGCCGCCAGGGCTGGCTCCTTCTTGCTTATCTGAAGTGCGAACTTGAGCAGCAGCGTGTTACCAAATTTTCGCCATCTCGGAATGCTGCCTCCGTAGATTAAATCATTGGCGGCAGTTGGCACAACAAGACCCGGTGGCTGATCTAAATCACTAAGGCCCTCCCGCACCAAATCGAATAAGCTTTGGATTTCTAACTGTGAGTTGCCTTTGTAAATGTCCTCCTGTTTGTCAAATCGAGGCTGAAGCTGGGCGGATCCTTTAAGTGCTTGCGAATAAGGCACATCACCCCATATATCTGTCGCTACGGCGAAGTTATATGCTTTCAAAAGCTTAGCGATGCCCGTAAAGGCAGGTCCACTCCGATCACCAGTGTCTATGATATTTTGAGCATCAGCTAAAGCACCAGCATATATGTCGAATTCCCACTCATTATTAAAATCACCCCGAATAGCATAGCGGTCATAGGCCGGAGTCTGAATGCCTTCAGCACCTGCCATATGCTGTACAAATAGCTCACCCACTCGGCCAATCGTATTGCTATTGATGAAAGCCGTACTGGCTTGGAGCGAGCTAAGTACTACACCTGCAGGTACCTCACCTGGGCTATTAGGATCAACATTATCGCCAAAAAACTCGTCTTTATCGCAGCTTGCAGCACCTAGGAATAAAGCTCCTGCTACAGCATAACGGGCAAGAAAGGAATATTTCATTTTCATGGTCTACAAAGTGAAGCGAAGGTTTACACCATATGTGCGGGAGTTCGGCGGTCCCTGCAGGTCAAGGCCCCGAATATTGCCAGCGCCCTGCGTATTGAGTTCGGGGTCAAAATTGGCATTAGGAGCGTAGTAGAAAAGATTACGTCCTGAAAATGAAACATTGACTTCTCCGAATGGGAGGCGCTCCAACACTGGCTTGGGAAGGCTATAACCAAGCGTTACTTCCCGTAGGCGGTATACCGTGGCATCGTACACACCTAGGTCGCTTTGTAAGCCGAATGATCTCCAGTAATCCTGGGCACTTATCTGAATGTTGTTCGGGCGGTAAGACTTACTTCCATCGGCGTTAGTTTCCTCAATAACACCTGGAATAACCCGGGGAAGCTCTCGGTCTCTTGCTGTTTCTTCTAAAGCACCAGCCGATTTATAAAAGTTGTTTGTAAACGAAACTACGTCGCCCCCTTGGTTGGTATCAACCAAGAACGAAAAGGTGAGGCCCTTGTAAGAAAAGGAGTTGTTTAATCCTGCCTGCCAATCATAATTTGGGTCAGCGATGATTTCGCCGGCTACATCAGGCGCAAACAGGCCGGTGGTCGGATTAATCAGGTATTTGCCATCAGGAGAAGTTGGTTTCTTGAAGCCTACAATAACTCCATAAGGCTCCCCAACTACGAAAGAAGGTGTTGTGCCGATGAATGCCCCGCCCGCAATAGCCGATCTTGTTACTCCTTCGATCAGGGAAACAACCTCATTGCGGATACGCGTATAATTTAGAGTAGCGTTCCAGGTGAAATTGTCGCTGCTGATAGGGCTGAACGATACTAAGCCTTCTATACCCTTATTATCTAATCGGCCGGCATTGGCAATGCGGGTTCTATAGCCTGTTGAGGCTGGCGTTGCTAATGGAATGATTTGATCACGGCTTGTCTGATAGAAATAAGTGGCCTCAATACTCAGACGGTTCTTGAAAAACCCAAGGTTGACTCCGCCTTCATAGGAACGAGTGAACTCAGGTTTCAAATCAGGGTTGCCTTGCTGATTTCCTAAAGCAAACCCACCTGCTCCATTGAAGGGGAAGTTTAGGTTGGCAACGTTGTTACCAAAAGCAGCTACCCCATATACAGTTCCTAGATTGTAGGGATCTGTATCACGGCCCACTTCAGCCGCAGCTGCCCTTATTTTACCATATGAGAAAATATCCGATGAGATATTAAAAGCATCGGTAAATACGAACGCAGCGCTAGCTGAAGGATAAAAGAACGTATTGTTCTTCTTCGGTAATGTTGACGATTCGTCTATCCGGCCAGTTAAGGTCAGATACAGATAGTTATTGTAGGCCAGATCCAGCGAGCTATAATAGCCTAATAGGCGACGAAGACTGGTAGTTTCGCCGGTACCATTGGAATAGACGGAGGCAACGGAAGAGTTCTCGAAGCCACTTACAAGTAAGTTGTCAGCTTGCGATGTAATCGATTGGAAGCGACGAGAGTTGATTTGCTGACCAAGCAAAAGAGTAGCATCTAAGCCTTCCATCAGGATACCTTGCTTCTTTAAGGTCGCAATAAAGTCACCGGTGAATTCGCTCCTAAAGAAGACTTGGTCAACTATTTGGCCCGTAGGCACGCGGGCTCCACTCGGAGTAGAGACGTTTTTACGACGATCGGTATAGGTATCTAAGCCCCCCCGGTACAACACATTCAGCCAAGGCGTAATGTCATAGCTTACATTGGCTACGTTGATAAATCGAGTCAGCTTCGAGGTAGTTCGTATATTCTCACGATTCCAGCGAGGGTTATCGGTGCCCGCGAAAAAGACGTTTCTACCTGTAATTGGGTCTTTGTAAGGCAGGCCCATTAAATCATAGCTACGCGGTATACTCACCAGCGACCCGAATGCACTGGCTCCATTACCTATTGCCGAGCCGAGCTGATCAGTTGTAACGAAGTTTATAGAGGCCCCAGCTCTAAGTTTGTTGAGTAGCAAGGTATTACCACCCACATTCACATTCAGGCGGCTCAAATCGTTAAATTCCGATATGCCTTTCTGATCGGTGTTATTAATCCCCAGTACAAAGTTCTGGTCGGCGGTACCGCCACGGATGTTAACACCATTGGTGAGCAGACGACCTGTGCGGAAAAAGTCTTTTATGTTGTCTTCGTATGCTCGGTAAGGTAGTTCACTACCATTACCCAGAATTAAGCCATTAGGTACTGTTTTTGGCCCATCGAAACGAGGCCCCCACGATTGAGTACTACCCGTATTAACATCTCCGAAAGCCGGGTTAGCAGCGGAAGGTAGCGATGTTAAATTAGTGCCATTAAGGCCTTGCCCATATTCATTTTGGAAGTCCTGAATACCATATACTTGCTGAAACGCGAGACCAGAAGTAGCAGTTATCTCTAATTTCTTATTGGCATTGCGGCCTGACTTGGTCGTGATGATAACTGCTCCTGCCGCTGCCCGTGAACCGTATAGAGCGGCGGCAGCCGGACCTTTCAGAATGTTGATGCTCTCGATTGTCTCCGGATCAATATCGAGTGCTCGGTTTGCGGTTTGCGCACCACCCAACGAGCCCAGCGTACCTCCACCACTTGTCCGATCCAGATTATTACTGACTGGAATGCCGTCCACAACAAACAGGGGCTGATTACTACCCTGTAGCGATGTAATCCCTCGGATATTGATGTTTGTGGATGCTCCTGGCAATCCACTGGAATTGGTAATATTAACACCCGATACTTTGCCCTGTAGCGCATTCAAGACGTTGGGCTCTGACTTCTGCGAAATTTGCTCCGCCTTGATTTCCTGCGTGGCAATGCCTAATGAACGTGTTTCCCTCTCAATGCCAAGTGCCGTAACAACTACTTCGCTGAGTTGCTTTGTGTCGCTGGCCAGAGCCACATTTACCTCATTGCCTTGCCCAATTACTACTTCTTGCTGCGTGTAGCCGATAGAGCTGAACACCAAGCTACCCCCGGCAGCCGGTACACCCAATGTGAAGGTGCCATCTGCATTCGTTGAGACGCCATTGGTGGTACCCTTAAGAAGTACCGTTACTCCAGGCAGGCCTTCTCCCGTCTGTCGATCCGTGACCCGCCCTGATATGCTCCGGTCCTGAGCACTCACCTGCCGAAACAGAGTGAGGATGAGTACCATGCTCATCAATAGAATTTTTTTCATTCAGTTGATTGTTGTTAAGTGAGTGAGATAGACTAAGATAACGAATGCTGAAATTATTTAACATGCTTGTAATAAGTGTGTTATGTGAATTTATAAAGCTATTATGAATATTTTTCTAACCCACCAATCAGACGAATAGTACACCTCGACTATAAAAATTATAAGTTTTCTGGTCTTTTCATTTAGTAAACACAAACTGTTAGCTTAACAATTTGTGTTTTACAGGGTAGGCCTTCTTGCTGATAAAGCATAAATAAAAAAGCCCCCCAGCTAAGTAGCTGGGGGGCTTTTTTGAAGAAAATACTAAATCCTAGTAACCAGGGTTCTGAGTTATGTTCGGATTGTTAACCGTTTCCCGGAATGGAATGGGGAAAAGGACACGGTTTGGATCTACAATGCTTAGTGTACTCTGGGCTCGTCCTGTGCGTACCAAATCAAACCAACGATGTCCTTCCATCGCAAGTTCTACCCGGCGCTCTTGGGCAATAGCATCTAATAGTGCTGTTTGAGATAGAGCTACTCTTGGAGCCAGTCCAGCACGCACTCGAACTCTATTTAATAGAGTAAGTGAACCGGTCAAATCACCCAATTGAGCTTTTGCTTCTGCCCCTATAAGCAGGATCTCAGCAAAACGGATAGCACGGTAGTTATCAGTACCTGTACCTGGATCAGTGTATTTGATACCAACCCCTGAGGCAACTGTTCTGCTATTTAATTGGAACGCGCCATTAGAAATAGAGGCATCCTTACGCTGGTCACCAGCTTCGTACGCCGTGGGCAGCGTACTAGCGGGCCCAGTAGGGCTCACTTCGTTCCGGCCACCGTTCGTTCCAGGTAAAAAGAAAAAGGCCAATGAGCTTTGCGTATTGGCATCAAACTGAATTTCCCAAATTGATTCAGCCGAATTCTCAGTTGTGAATACAGTCCGGTAACTAGGTAGCAACTGAAACCGATTGCTGGCAATAATCTGATCAGCAGCAGCGGCTGCGGCTTGCCAATTCTGGCGGTACAACTCTACACGGGCACGAAGCGCAGTAGCAGCCGATTTAGTGGCTCGTCCTACGTTCACTTCCGGCAATGCTGGTTCGGCAGCTGCTAGATCAGCAAGCACTTGCTCGTACACGGCAGCTCGAGGCGTGCGTGCAACGTTCAATGTTGCATCAGGAGTAGAGGTAGGAGTGAGCACTAAGGCTACATCGCCCCAATACCGAGTTGCATCAAAGTGCGCATAAGCCCGCAAGAACAAAGCTTCCGCTACGAATGCATTGCGCTGGTCTTCATTAATGCTAGTTATAGATGGAACCTGAGCAATGACGTTGTTAGCGCGGTTGATGGTGCGATAAATCGCGAAATAGATATCCTGGTTATTAACGTTATCAGTCAGGATATTACGGTTTTTAACCTGGGCGTAAGTCGGGAAGGTACCAATGTGAGCCAAGTTATCCGCAGCCAAGTCGGCAAAAACAGGATAAAGCAGTCCTAGGTAGTTGGCACTAGTTAACGCTCCATAGATGCCAATTACTGCCCCACGAGCACCTTCTAGGTCAGTAAATACATCGTTGCGGTCAACTGAAGTTTGAGGAGTAGGTTCAAGAAAGTCAGAGCAGCTACCTGCACTCAAGCCCAATAGCCCAAGCATTGCTAGTGTTGCTAATTTGGAACGAACGGTCATATAGTCAGAGAAAAAGAACAAGTTAGAGACCCAAGTTAATGCCTACCTGAACGGTGCGGGCTTGTGGGAAAGTCAAGAAATCAGTGCCCAAAGAAGTGTTGCTACCGCTGAAAGTATTGATCTCAGGGTCGAGGCCAGAGTAGTCAGTGAAGGTTAATAGGTTCTGACCTGAAACATAGATACGAGCGGTCTGCAAGCGAGCCAATTTGGTAATGCCTTCAGGAATGTTGTACCCCAATGTCAACGTCTTCAGACGTACGTAAGAGCCATCTTCGAGGAAACGCGTCGAGGTCCGGCGGTTATTGTTGGGGTCACCTTGCGCTGCCCGGGGCATTGTAGTGCTGGGATTGGTAGCCGTCCAACGGTCTCTGACAGCAGCAAGCTGGCCAAACTGGCCATTCATGCCCTCAGCAAACGAGCGAGTGCTGTTATAAATCTCATTGCCGTACTGAAACTGGAAGAAGAAGCCTAAATCAAAACCTTTAAAGCTCAACTGGTTGTTGATGCCGCCGAAGAATTTTGGCTGGGCTGAACCAATAATATCTTGGTCTGCTGCCGTAACAAGACCATCACCATTCAAGTCGCGGAAGCGAATATCGCCAGGGCGAGTGCCTTGAGCCTGATAGAATACAGTTTGGCGACCAGCAGCCTCACGGGCCGCAGCGTTATCAGCATCAATCTCTGCTTGAGTTTGGTAGATGCGGTCAACTTCATAACCATAGAAGCTACCCAGTGGTGAGCCTACCTGCACGCGGTTAGCAAAGCCAGACAAAAAAGGAGCGTTGTTAACCAGCGCCTTCACTTCATTACGAATAAAGGACAGGTTGAAGTTAGTAGTCCAGTTAAACGCCTCACTTTTTATGGTCTGTGAAGTCAACTCAAGCTCCAATCCTTTATTCTCAAGGCTACCAATGTTTTGAGTAACCGAAGCAAAACCAGAAGTTAGCGGCAGTTGACGGTTCAGCAGCAAAGCATCAGCCTGCTTACGAAACACGTTAGCCGAGAACATAAAGCGGCTATCTAAGAAGCCTAAGTCTACGCCAACGTTGACTTCTTTCGACTTTTCCCAAGTCAAGTCACTTACACCGATTTGGGTAGGTACAAGGCCTGCTAGTTGATTATAATTAGCTAAGTTGTCGCCACTTACACCATAAAGGTTGCGCGAAGCAAAGTTGCCAATCTCGAAGTTGCCCGTTTCACCGTAGCCACCACGCAGTTTCAACTCGTTGAGGAAAATCTCTGGAAAGAAAGCCTCTTCCGAAATACGCCAGCTTCCTGAGATTGCAGGGAAGATGCCGTATTTGTTTTGCTCACCAAAGCGTGATGAACCATCACGACGTAAAGAGCCGCTTACTATATAGCGCCCCTTGTAGTCGTAGTTAGCGCGGCCGAAATACGAAAGCAGCGTCCAGAGAGTACCATCCGAAGAAGCTTCAGTTCTGACTGAACCCGCAGCCAAGCGAGTGATTTTGTTCGTAGCGAATCCTGAAACAGTCGTAGTAATACCCTCTTGGGTAGATTTAATAGCGCTTTGACCAGCCAATAAGGTGAGGTTGTGGTCACCAAATGACTTATTAAACGTCAGGGTATTCTCTGTTTGCCAAAGCACATCGTAACGGCTGTTAGCATTGCCCAAGCCGTTGCTGCCTGTAGCCTGCAACAAAGTACTTGGCAAGAATCGATCTTCCTTCAGGTTTAGATAGTCGGCACCTAAAGAAGTGCGGAAGCGTAAGCTCTTAAGGATATCTGCCTCAGCATACACGCTACCAATCAGACGATTGTTACGCGCTTCCAGAATAGGCAAGGTCGCAGCTGCGACGGGGTTCTCAACCGAGGAAAAACGGTCCCGGCCAAAGCTACCGTCGGCATTGTAAATAGGAGTCTGGGCACCCAGTAATACGGCAGCACTCAGGACACCGTAAATGTTGTTGTCATTAGCAATACGGTTGTTGAGTGAACGGCTGCCCGTTACATTCATCCCGATCCGAACACGATCAGAGATCTTGTTGTCAAGATTAAACCTTACGCTGCCACGCTTAAAGCCTGACGCAATGATAATACCTTCCTGATCGAAGTAGCTACCTGTAATCAGGAAACGAGTGCGCTCGTCCCCGCCAGATGCCGTAAGGGTGTAGTTGCTAATGCGAGCTGAACGGAATATTTCATCCTGCCAGTTCGTGTTAGCGCCGGTGAATAAGGATTGTGAGGCTGTTGGGGTAGCGGCTACATATAATGGTGCCTGTCCAACGTTAGCGCGCTGTTCATTAATCAAGTCCTGAGATTCCTGACCAGTAAGAACATCCAAGCGCTTAATGGTTTGCTGAACACCCTGATAAGTATCAAAAGTTATTTTGGTGCGGCCAGCCTGACCACGCTTGGTTGTAATCAGCACAACACCATTGGCAGCCCGGGAGCCATAAATAGCAGCAGCAGCGGCATCTTTCAGAATTTCAATTGAAGCAATATCATTCGGGTTGATATCAGAAAGCGCGTTCAATTGCTGGTTACCAACCCCGATATTAGAATAACTACCGGTATTGATTGGCACACCATCTACTACATAGAGTGGGTCGCTACTAGCGGAGATGGAGTTATTGCCACGGATACGCACCGCAATGCCACCGCCAGGCGTTCCGGAGTTTGCCGTAACCTGAACGCCCGACGCCCGACCTTGTAGAGCCTGATCAACGCCAGCGATGGGCTGACCTTGAAACTCTTTCGCATCAACTGAGGTGATAGCGCCAGTAACAAGCGCCTTAGATTGGCTACCATAGCCGACTACAACTACCTCACTTAGTGCTTTGGTATCGGCTGCCAGCCCTACATTAATTTGGCTATTGGTACCAATTGCCTGTTCTTGGGTAGTATAACCAATAGAACTGAATACCAACGTACCTCCAGTACTAGGGACTGAAAGGGTAAAGCTTCCATCCGAATTAGTTGAAATACCATTACTAGTACCTTTCACAAGGATGGTTACACCTGGCAATCCTTCCCCGGTCTGTCTGTCTGTAACCCTACCAGAGATGCTTCGATCTTGGGCTGTCACCTGCTGCAACAGGGTGACAATGAGCAGAAAGCTCATTAGTAAGATTTTTTTCATGCAATAGATTGATTAATGGAAAAAGGTGAGTGTTGAGCTAAAGTAATTATAAATTAAATGAGATAATATTATCGTAACATGTTTTTAACATGATTTTTTGTAAAAGATATTACATATTATAATAATTATACAAAAATTGTATTTTCAGAGTAAATTAAAATATTTATATGAAAAGGGTTATATATAATAATGCCTTTAGGGATTAAATAGATTGTTGTACTTTATAGACATGATATCATAAAAGCCTGAATCTGAAAGATAACGCTCACAAAAAAGCCCCCTAGAATTTTCTAGGGGGCTTTTTTAAGGGGTAATACACATTTATGTATTACCTCTATAATATTTAACTATTGCACAATCACAGCAGTAAAGTAGCGAGTAGCTACAGTGCCATCTGGCATTGTAGCATCAACTTTAAACGTGTAAGTGTTAGCCGCACGAGTTGAAGTGGGGTTAGTGCCTGCACCTACAACAGTGCCAGTAGCACGCACTGACCTTGCTGGAATATTGAGTGTAGCACTACCGTCAGCTACGGCAAGCGTACCTAGGTCTTTTGTGCCACCCGTGTAAGTGCTTAAAACACGTACAGAGCTGGCACCCGGTGCTGATATTTTTAAGACAATATTACCGGCTACTTTATAGTCGGCTGTGTTCTTGTCGATAAAGTCGTCAAAGACGATTTGAGTAGGAGGGGTAACCCGAAAGTTCTCTTCCTCTTTCTCGCAGCTGGCTAATGTTATTGCTGTTACGAGTAGCAATAGCATGTGATAAATGGTTCTTTTCATGAAAGTAATCTTATTAAAGAGAAGGGAAAGTGCCTCGTGAATAGATATGCTTATTCACGAGGCGACTAATTGCTAGCGACCTGGATCCCAGAAGACTGCTGGAGCCGTCAAGTCTGAACGCTCAGGCGTGTTAGTTGGATTAGCGACACGCTCCAAATCAGAGTAGGGCAGAACTCTAGGTATCTGAGGGAGAACAGCGTTAGCAGCAGGGTTTAGAACAGGATATTTGGTGCGGCGCCAATCCGTCCAAGGTTCTACAGCAACACCAAAGTTAGCTACATACTTCTCCTCTATAATAGCCCGTAGAAGCGCTTCAGCCCCGTTAGATGCAGTATAAGCAGCAATTTGAGCTGGCAAGCCTGCTACATAAGTGTCAATGGCAGTAGTAGCTACTCCTGCCATTTGCATGGAAGTGCGAACACCAGTAGTCAGGGAAGTAGTAGCACTAGCTACGTTACCTGTACGGAAGTAATATTCAGCCAGAATGAAGTGATACTCAGGAGCAATCAACATTCGGATAGGAGCAGCTCCTGTATAGGTAGTTGTAGTACCTACAGTTGTGGCTTCTCCTCGTAGGTAAGTATGCATCCGAGAGAAAGCGGTAGAAGGCGCACCAGATGCTCCTGTGCCATTGCCAGCACCAGTGTACTGACCAGCTACTGGAGAGGCCGTAAAATAAGTAGCACGGCGTGGGTCTGACTTAGTATTCATCAAGCCAACCAATGTTGAACTCGGGAAAAACTGGTTAGGACGGCGACCCTCGAATTGATGAATTGGGTTTTCATTGTTCGAAACGGCGGCAAAATCCATCTGGAAGTTATCAGCTGCTGTGCTGATGAAATTCGTTGGACCCTGTGCAATCAGAGTAGCAATATTGCTAGTGGCAGTGGCTGATACTTTTGGGTAGTAATGTACATACAACCGCAATTTTAGTGTATTAGCAAGCTTCCTCCACTTATTTAGATCACCACCATATATTAGGTCATCAGTGAGGGGAGATAAATCAGAGGCTTTTCCTAGATCCTCAACCCCTGAATCAATAAGGGCTAGAATGCTAGTATACACAGCATCTGATTTATCATATTTAGGCTGTACGTTTCCAGCAAACTTCAGTGCATCTGTAAACGGAATATCACCCCAAGCATCAGTAGTAATGGCAAAGGTGAAAGCCTGCATAATCTTGCTGATACCAGCGTAGCGAGGGCTATTCGTTTGCGTCTGCTCAATGAGCTTCTGCATATCGGACAAGGCACCACCATAAATGTTTGTACGCCAGACGTTGTTCATGTCTGTTGCAGTTACATTGTAACGGTCGTACTCCGCACTCTGTATACCTGCGCCACCCTGACCTGAGAATTGCTGTACAAACAGAGAGCTATAGCGGTGAATATCGGAGCCCATTAAGAAGCCGAGATGACTTTGAGCAGCCACCAGCACGTTAGGTGCAGGAGCAGCTAGCACCGCATTCGGACTCTGGTTCACGTCTAGAAAATCGTCGCAGGCACCCAGCAACCCTAGCATGGCTGTGAATGCGACATATTTAGTAAAGCGGAAAAATCGCATGTTATAAGAATTAAATCAATTAGAAGGTTAGGCGAATCGAAGCGCCATAAGTGCGTGCTTGTGGCAACGCATTAAACTCCAGACCCTGTGAGTTGCTTTGGCCCTGAGCATTTACCTCTGGGTCAATGTGAGGCACATTAGGAGCATACAAGAATACGTTGCGAGCATTAATGCCCAACTCAACGTTACCTAAGAACGTCCGGTCGGTTAGTGCCTTAGGCAGTGAATACGTCAAGGCTACTTCACGCAAGCGGATCCAAGAGGCATCAAATACCACGAACTCTGCTTTGCCAAAACCATAAAGGTCATCGAAGTATTCCTCTGCAGTAATCTGAACATTGTTTGGAGCGAAGCTTCCATCTGCTTGCTGAATCACACCCTTTGTAACATATACATTGTCACGATCGGCGGTTTCTTCTGCTGCACCCTGACGACGCAAGTCACTTACGTTACGAGAGATAATGTCGCCACCATAACGAACGTCCAATAGGGTGTTTAAAGTAAGACCCTTAAAGGTGAACGTGTTTGTGAAACCACCGGTCCAGTCTGGGTTTGGGTCACCTACGATTTTGTTGTCCAAAGCTAGCTGAGTACGACCTTGAGCATTGAGCAACAAGTCACCCTGTGGTGAGCGCTGGAATACGCTGCCAAACAGAACACCATAAGGCTGACCAGCAATCAAGCGAGTACTTGGCGACACGAAACCACCCAAAGTAATTTGCTCTACACCGGGCGCTAACGATACAACTCTGTTACGAATGCGTGACCAGTTGATCGAGTTGCTATAAGTGAAGCTACCTGCTTTTATTGGAGTAGAAGTAACAAGAATTTCTATGCCTTTTGCTTCTGATTTACCAATGTTCTGGAAGATATTAGTGAAACCTGAAGCACCAGCTACTGGTACTTGGAAGATGATGTCTTTACTCTGCTGGTTATAAACAGTGCCTTCGAAGCCTAGGCGACCACCGAAGAAGCTCAGGTCAAGACCACCTTCATAAGTAGTCGTAAATTCTGGACCTAGATCAGGGTTGCCACCTACGTTACCCAAGGATTGACCTAGTTGACCACGGAAAGGGAAATTGATAGCAGGACCAAAGCCATCTGCTGGGTTGTTAGTAGATGCGTAGTAAGTATCTGTAGAATATACTGGAGCCTCACGACCTACAGTAGCAGCAGCACCTCTGATCTTACCCGAAGTGAAGATTTTGTTGTCTTTCAATACAGGAATAGCATCAGTGAATACAACGCTAGCAGATACACCTGGATAGAAGTAAGAGCGATTCTCTCTGCTGAAAGTAGAAGAGTAGTCATTACGACCTGTTAGGCCCAAGAAAGCGAAGTCTTTGTAGCCTACGTTCAGGTCGCCATAAAAGCCAATCAAGCGTGTTGCTGTCTTGTTGCCGAAGGGAATGAATGTTCTAGTGTTGGCGATGTTGTTGAAGCCACGCACTTGAATATCGCTACCCGTTACACCCACATCACTGGTGCGACGTTGGTTAATCTCATTACCCAACAGCAAACGCACATTTAAATCCTCCGTGATGTTCCGGTTCAAAGTGAGGTTCAAATAGGAGCTAAGCTCACGACGGGTGAAAGTCTCATCCAAGATGTTACCTACAACGGTCGGGTTCGTATTAGATATGCTAGTTCCGCGGCTATCGCGGGCGTTTACATATTTAAACTCCTGAGCATAAGTGTCAGTACCGAGTTTGTAGTCCAAAGACAACCAATCAGTGAAATCATAGCCAAGGCTAACGTTACCTACAACACGGTTGATTTCGTCATCGTACGTGTTGTTCTTAATAGTCCACAATGGATTGTCATCATTGCTGTACCACGTGTTAGAAGGAACAAATGTACCTGTAACAGCTGCACCTTGCTGCCCACCGTTTGGCAACTCGAAAGGATACTTGTTTACATCGTAGCTACGGGGCAAGAACCAGGTCCGGAAGAAGGGGTTAGACAACTGGTTGCCTTGAGGAGTACGTTGAGAAACGCTATTAGAGAAAATGACGTTTACGCCAGTACGCAGTTTCTCAGTGAGTTGAGCGTTACCATTAAAGGTAACAGTGTTACGCTTAAGGTCGTTTCTGTCCAGAACGCCTACTTCATGTAGGTTGCCATAGGAAGCGAAATAGCGGGTCCGCTCAGTAGCTCCAGATAGAGAGACGTTATTTTGGAAGTTAGAGCCCGTTTTGAAGATATCTTCAATAACATCAGGGTTAATAGTCAAAGCCTCCTCTTCGCCGCGGAAGTTGGTGATTGTTTGACCAGTTGCACGAGGTCCCCAAGATCCTTGGCTAATTACGTTAAATACGCCACGGTTACCTTGACCATAGATGTTCTGATAATCGGGTAGGCGCCCAACTTTTACCACGTTGTAATTTGAGGTGAAGTTCACCGACTGTTTCTTAGACCCTAGAGTTGCACCTCTCTTAGTAGTAATAAGAATAGCACCTGAAGCAGCACGTGAGCCATAAAGTACGGCAGCAGCTGGCCCCTTCAGGATAGAAACCGTCTCGATGTCATCTTGGTTGATGTCAATAGCGCGGTTAGAGTTTGATACACCACCCTGTAGACCGTTGGTGCCACCGCTGTTGTCGATCGGAATACCATCCACTACGAACAAGGGCTGGTTGCTACCATTGAACGTGGTTAGACCACGAATGAAGATGTTGGAGGATGAACCCACCATGCCGTTAGAGGCCTGAACGCGTACACCAGCTACCTTACCAGCAAGCGAGTTTACAACGTTGGTCTGACGCGCTTGTGTAAGCTCTTCAGCCTGAACCTGGGACACTGAGTAGCCTAGTGATTTCTTTTGAGTTTCCTGACCGAGTGCCGTCACAACTACTTCGCTAAGTTGTTTAGTGTCGCCGGCCAGAGCCACATTTAGCTGAGCATTTGTACCTATCTCACGCTCTAACTGAATATAACCGATAGAACTGAATACAAGAATGCCTCCTGTAGCGGGCACTGTCAAGGTGAAGGTACCATCAGAGTTTGTTGAAATGCCATTGTTAGTGCCTTTTAACAATACTGTGACACCTGGCAATCCTTCCCCTGATTGACGGTCTGTTACCCGTCCCGATACATTTCGGTCTTGAGCCGTGACTTGCTGTAGCAAGGTGAACATGAGCAATATGCTCATGAGTAAGATTCTTTTCATGCAAAAAAGGTTTGGGTAAGAAGAATTGTGAAACTTAACTTTTGCTCCGCTAAAAATAGCGACGAAATGTTTAAAACAACATTTATAATCTTTTTTCGTAGCGATCTAATAGTTGAGCTATTGTATTTAAATGATGTAAAAAATTACATTTCTTATAAGATATCATACTGAAAATTGGCAAAATTATACAGATGAGTCTCGATCCCTATCAGATTCGTTTTTCTTGATCTCCTTTTTCATAGGGAAGAAAAAGCATTATCAGGTTCAGCATTTCGCTTCGGCTTTCCATCAAATCCTGTGAGATAATAGTTTGGGGGGGCGAAAAGGGGTTGTTTGGGTTGTTAGCCGTATTGTCGTAAGTGCCCTCTACTTGAATTACTGACCCTTTAGGAATTAGCGTCAAATGGCGAAATTGATAGGACTCCTGCCAGCGGAAGTCCCATTCTGGAATACTGACCAATGGAATTTGCTTTCCTCCAGGAGTTGTTGCCCACGCTTTGAATTTTTTGCCAATCAGGTGCATATGCGGCCAGACGTAGAGCAGCGATAAATCGGTACTTGTCTTTAGCTCAACCCGAAACTTTTTGACGCTGTCAGCAGGAATAACCAGCGGTGGCTCAATGGTGCCCAAGCCACCTGAACCAATGCTGGTGGCTTGAATCTCACGTGTGATAGGCGTCTTAGTAAAGTAGAGCTTGATTTGAGACCAGTCGGTTGTATCTACGCCAGAAGGGCCATAGTGAGCAGTCAGGAGAATGACTCCCCGCTTAGGCATTGTAAAACCTATCCCGGTCGGAAACTCCTGTTTGCTTGCCCCAGGTATCCAACCACCATAATAGGCCACATGCTGCATGAGCGGTTGAAACTCTTGCAGATTGGTCAGGAACTGATCTGATAGCACATAGTCTTGACCAGCATTGATGTCGATTTCGGGGCCTACCGACTGTACGGCATAATTAGCGTGGTGCAAAAGAGCACGATTACCCGGTACAAATTCCACTGCCTGTACATTCTGATTAGCAGGTATCTCAAATGGAATCTTGAACATGACAAAGTTCTCTGTTCCGTTTCCGCGAATAGCAAAAGCCTTTTTAGGTCGTAAAATCAGGTCAGGCTTACGCTGGGGGGCTTTTTCGGCGGTTGGCACCGAAGCCGTACGTGCTACTTCAGGTCCACGCTTGGCTCCTGACTCGGTCCAGCGGCGAATGAGGGCTATTTGTTGGTCGGTCAGCCGCCGCTCATTGGCAAAGGAAACGTAATGCGGATCAGCCTTCCAAGGGGGCATATACCGGCTTTGTGTCACCGACTGAATCGTGCGTGCTCGGCGTGCCACATCCTGAAAGGTGAGCAGCGAAAAAGGCGCCGCGCCGCCGGGTTTATGGCAGGAAGTACAATTGCTCTGAATGATGGGAGCAATGTGCTCATTGTAGGTTACTGCCTTCTGTCCTAGGGCGCCGGATATGCTTAATAAATTGAGTAGGATAAAAAGTCCTATATAGTTAGCGCGTGTCCGACGCTGAGCCGCACGACTAAGAAAGGGAAGATACATAACAGTGGGTGGGGAGCAATTCTATCTAAAGCAACAGCACAAGGGGAAATTTACGGACAAATATTTAGGCTTCTGACTTCTACTAACTCAAATCATGTTGAGTCTGGATTTTAATAGCACAAAAAAAGCCCCCCAGATGGCTGGGGGGCTTTTTTATAGAAGAGATAAGATTAAAACTTATCCCACCAAAGTTTAGTCGTCAAGTTGTCAGCGCCTTGGTTAGCAACTGCCGCTTGATAGTTGGCCAAGTTCACCGACTGTTCGTTGCCGGGGTAGCGGAAACGAGTTGGGAGCTTAGTCAAAGCAGCTTCTGGGCCGGGCTTCAAATCATTCGGGTAATCCAAACGACGATACTCCGACCATGCCTCCAAACCTTGTTGAAACAAAGCAATCCACTTCTGATTACCAATGCTCTGCTTGTAGTTAGCAGCATTATAAGCAACAGCGGGTTGAGCTAGGTAAGTTGTGATTGCTGCAGATTCGATTCCGAACTGCTCCATCGAGGCACGAATAGCAGCGGTATAGGTAGTAGCAGCATTGCCAGCAACGATACCACGAGCAATTGCTTCAGCTCTGAAGAATAACACCTCAGCGTACGTCATCAGTACACCGGGAGCATCGCTACGAGTGAAGTAGCTACCAAGTCTAGAGGTTTTGCTTAGACCCAAACCATTAGCTGTTTCGGCGTCAATACCATTTGGTACACCTACATAATCACCGCCAGCTTCAGGCTTCTGTGCATAAACTGCCAAGCGAGGATCATTCAAAGCGGTGAGCTTCGTTACCAGCGTCTTACTTACCCGGTGATCATCGCGTGTTTTGCGGTTTTCGTTGATTGGGTTGTTGTTCGGCGCCGCGCTACGATAAACAAGTTGGGCATTATCAGCATTGCTCTGGAAAAGAGTAGCAGGGCTAGCTAATACCTCTTTGATGATCCCCTCTGCGAAAGCTTTATTTTCAGGTTCAGTATCTGTCATACGCATAGCGAGGCGCAGACGCAGCGAGTTGGCAAACTTCAGCCAATGCGTCATATCGCCATCGAAAAGGATATCGCCAGAGATGGCGCTTCCTGATGCATCAATCAGCGTAGTAGCTTGCTTCAATTCACCCAAAATGCCCTTATAGACATCTTGTTGCTTATCGTATTTAGGTTGCAAAACTCCCTCTTTTGCACGCAAAGCGTCAGAATAAGGAATGTCACCGTAAATATCCGTTAGCAGTGAGAAGGTGTAAGCCCGCATGATCAGACCAACAGCCTGATAGTTTGGATTCTTCTGCTCTACACCCAGTTTTGTGATGAGATTGAAGTCCTCTAGGCCTTGCGCATAGAAACCATTCCAGATATTCTGGTAGGTAGTAGTGCGGAAGAAATAAGCATCCTCATCCGGATACTGAATCTTCGCCATGTGTTGAACGATGATATCGCCACCATCCATGCTTGCCTCTACACCAAATTGACGGTCTATCGTCGACTCAAGTGCATTGGTCAGGATAAAAGACGGCGTAGCAACCTCCGCTACGTTGGGGTTCTTATTGAGTTCTTCGAAGTCTTTTTCGCAAGCCCCCAATCCCAACATAAGTGTAAAAGGGACTATCAGAGTTAGCTTCCGATACTTAGAAATGTTCATATAATATTTGATTTTAGAAGTGATAACCAATTGTTGTGACGGATTAGTCGCATACAACAACCAGTCATTTATGATTCCTTACAGCGTGAGGTTTACGTTGAAGCCAATGCTGCGCGTTGAAGGAATCTGACCGAACTCCAAACCTTGGGCGTTGCCGCTGCTGAAAGAAGTCTCTGGGTCGATGTTAGGAGCATTAGACTGAAGGATAGCCAGGTTACGACCAACTACAGACAGTCCAATCGTGCTGAAAGGCGTTTTGCTGATCAGGCCTTTTGGCAGCTGGTAGCCCACTTTAATCTCACGCAGCTTAACGAACGAAGCATCATAAATGCTAGACTCAGCTACGCTGTTGCTGTAGTAACGCTTCGTGTAGCTTTCAGCCGCTCTAGTAACGTCGTTCGGACGGTACGTGCCATCAGCATTTGCAATTACACCTTCACCAATGATACCGTTTTCACGGCCGCGGAGTGAGTTGGCAAATGTACCAGCATAGTTACCCCAAGTGTTACTTACTGAGTAAACATCACCACCCTGACGGGTATCGATCAATACGCCGAGGTTAATACCTTTAAAGCTGAACGAGTTACTGATACCACCAGTCCAGTCTGGGTTTACATTGCCCAATACCTTGCGGGTTGGATCAACGATCGGACGGCCAGAAGCATCGTTGATGATTTGACCTTTGTACTGGCCTTCCTCTACGCGACGGAAGCCGTTACCAAACAGCACACCGTAAGGCTCACCTACGCGAGCTTCTACGTTTGCATTCCATTGTCCACCAAGTACCAAGGTTTTCAAGTCGCCATTCAACTCTTTCACCTCATTACGGTTCAAGGCGAAGTTGGCTGTCACATTCCATTGGAATGGGTTCTCCGGGTTCAAAGGAGCGAAGTTCAGAATAGCTTCAATGCCTTTGTTCTGGATGACACCAGCATTTACAAGTGCCGTTGCAAAGCCCGTAGAAGAAGATACTAACTGATTGAAAATCTGGTCAATTGAGTTGGTGTTATAGCCAGTTAATTCCAAGCCAATACGATTCTCGAGGAAACGCAATTCGATACCAGCTTCTAACGACTCCGTACGCTCAGGCCGCAGATCGGGATTGAGCAGGTCATTGCTGGTTGTAATGGCTGGGTTGCTGCCGAAGGGCGTATTGAAAGGGTAGATGTTAACCAGTTGGTATGGATCCTGACCACCGTTACCCACCTCTGCATAGCTAGCACGCAGTTTAGCAAACGACAGGAACGAGTTTTCAATACCCAGAGCTTCAGTCACGATCAAGCTACCATCAATAGAAGGATAGAAGAGGCTGTTGTTCGCGTCAGCAAGCGTCGAATACCAGTCATTACGACCGGTTACTCCAAGGAATGCAAAGTTCTTAAAGCCCAACTTAGCTGAACCGTAGACGCTATTCACACGCAGTCTGTTGTTTACGCTAGAAGGCTGAGTGGCAATAGCAGAGTTGGCCAAGGTGTAGATACCTGGTACTGCTAGTTCTGGAGCAACACCGCTGATCCGCTCCACTTTGTTATCGCGACGGTTTGCACCTAAAGCGAAGTCGATGTTGAAGTTTTCATTCAAGTCTTTGTTAGCAGTAGCCAGAATCTCTGAGTTACGCTCATTCACGTAGTACTCATCTTCTGCGTAGCTGCCTCTCAAATTCTCGATATCACCTACAGCAATACGACGCTGACGCTTCTCAGTGTAAAGGTCATTGCCAGTACGTGCCGTGATATTCAGCCAGTTAGTCAGCATGTAAGTTGCCGAAAGCTGGCCGTTGATACGGTCACGCCGATCATCGTTGGTGTTCTCGTTGAGCGTGAAGTATGGGTTGTTGTGGTAGTTGTAATTCCAGTTATACTTCTCACCATCACGCTCGTAGTCCTTCAACTCCGAAATGTCTACCTGACGGCCGAACCAGCTGAACTGCTGCATAACGTTCTGACCACTGTAGCCTAAGCCGGGACGACGACCACGGTTCTGAGTATAGGTGATGTCAGTAGATACTTTGAATTTCTTGGTGATGTCTGTGCCACCACTTACCGAAACGGTGTTCCGCTTCAGGAAGGTGTTTTCTAGGATGCCCGTCTGATCTAGGTTAGTATAGGAAAGACGGAAATTAGCCTTTTCAGAAGAACCCGATAGAGAAACATTATTATTGAGAGTGCGGCCAGTGCGGAAGAAGTCACGCACATTGTCGGGGTGAGCTACCCAAGGGGTAGGAACACGGTTGCCAGCAGCATCTACTGGTGAGTTAAACTGTGGGATCAAACGGCCATCGAGGCGTGGGCCCCAGCTTTCGTCCGAACCATCATTCACGCCACCGCCAGCACCATCCACGAATTCAAATTCACCGCCGTTGCCCTGGCCGTATTCGTTCTGGAAATCAGGTAATTTCAAAACAGAATCAAAGGTAGTCGTGCTATTTACGCTGACACCTAAGCCCTGCTGCTTACGACCAGATTTGGTCGTGATTAACACTACGCCGTTAGCAGCCCGTGAACCATAAAGAGCAGCTGCGTTAGCACCTTTCAGTACCGTGATAGACTCAATGTCATCAGGGTTGATGTCTGAAGCGGCATTACCGTAGTCAACACCGCCGTTTCCGTTGGCGGGAGAGAAGTTGGAGTTGTCGATTGGCAAACCGTTCACTACGAAGAGTGGCTGGTTGTTGCCGGTTATCGAACGGTTACCACGAATAACAATACGCGACGAGCTGCCAGGTGAGCCACCATTGCTATTGTTGATAGCAACACCAGCAATGCGGCCTGACAGTGAGTTAACCACGTTCGACTCACGAGCCTGGGTTAGAACTTCACCTTGAACGTCCTGTACGGAATAGCCCAGAGACCTTTTTTCCTCGGTACGACCCAAAGCTGTTACGACTACTTCGCCTAGCTGCTTGGTATCGGTGCCTAAGCTAACATCGATAACTGACTCAGTACCAATAGCGCGCTCCACGTTTACATAGCCGATAGAGGAGAAAGTTAAGGTGGTAGCTGAGGCAGGTACACTAATAGAGAAAGCACCTTCAGAGTTGGTAGAGCCACCCACAGAGGTACCCTTCACGAGTACCGTAACGCCTGGCAAGCCTTCGCCAGTGCTGCGGTCCGTAACCCGACCAGTAACGGTTCTATCCTGCGCGATAGCCTGCTGCAACAAGCTCGTCATCAACAGAATGACCATAAATAAGAGTTTTTTCATTGGGTTAATAATTTGGTGAGAGAAAGGAAAAAATTGAATTAGTGAGTGAATAACTATAGCAAGTATAGGTTAAAATGATAACTCAGCAAAGGTTGAAAATTAAGTATAGTGCTAGCAGGGCCACTTTTTAGATTAAAAACATGAATTATCATGTAAAATATAGTGGTTCTGTAATTTTGAATATTTCGAATAAGAAGTTGCTTGTTTATATAATTTTAGCGTGTTGACATATTGGTTCCAAGATGGTTTATCAGTAGTCTATATAAGGGAAACATAATTCTTGAAAACTTTTTCTTAGCTTGTCGGGGAAAACCATACTTTTCACTAATTTATTTCCATCCCTCCCACCAAACTGCTTTTTTAAAAAACCAAACAATCTTAACTCACATGAAAAAAAATCTATTCATTATCTTCTTGATGGTCACTGCGCTGTTGCAGCAGGTGGTGGCCCAGGATAGAAGTATTTCCGGAAGGGTAACCGACGCGTCAAGCGGCCAGGGCCTACCGGGAGTAACCGTTCTCGTTAAGGGCACAACAGTAGGTGTCTCAACTGATACAGATGGAAGTTTTAGCTTGAGTGCGCCTGCTTCAGCCTCCACCTTGACTTTCTCCTCTATTGGTTATCTGACGGTTGAGCGGCCAATTGGTAATTCCAGCACAATCAATGTGCAGCTAGCAACCGATACCCGCCAACTGGAAGAGGTAGTAGTAACGGGCTTAGCTACCTCTATTAAGCGGTCCAACTTAGCTAACGCTGTAACAACCATTTCTGCTAAGGAGCTAGTGGGCAGTACCCGCCCAGTAACAGTGGATGCTGCTTTGAATGGCAAGGTGGTAGGCGCTAATATTTCTCAGACGTCAGGTGCGCCAGGTGGCGGTGTCGCTATTCAGCTACGCGGCATTTCCTCGCTTACTGGCGGTACGCAGCCACTCTATATTATTGATGGTGTGTATGCCGTAAATGCCGAAGTGGGCAATGGAGCTGGAGCCGCCGCTTTTTCGGCCGCCGCTTCTACCACTGCCGGGCGTAGTACGCAGGATAACCCAGTTAACCGCCTTGCTGACCTAAACCCCAATGATATTGAAAGCATTGAGGTGCTAAAGGGTTCGAGCGCGGCGGCTATCTATGGTACTCGCGCTAACGCTGGCGTAATTATCATCAAAACGAAGCGTGGGGTAGCTGGTCAAACCCGTGTTAGCTTCAACCAAGATTTGGGCTTTGCCAAGGCCTGGAATCTGCTGGGTAAGGAAGACTGGACGAATGAGAAGATTGACCTCAACTATACCGGTGCCCGCGCTACTCTTGAAAAGCAACGTTTGGCAGACGCGCAAGCTAGTGGTCAGATATACGATTACGAAGAGCAGATTTTCGGCAATACTGCTTTTCTGCGCAATACTTCGTTGAGCGTCTCGGGCGGTTCGGAGAAAACGAAATTCTACGTGGCCGGTACCAGCACCGATGAGGGTGGTATCGTTGATCGTACGGGTTTCAAGCGCAACTCTATTCGCGCCAACCTTGATCAGAAAATAGGAGAGCGTATTGACATTGGTATCACGTCTAGTTTCATTCGTTCGCAGAACCGCCGCGGATTCACGGGTAACGATAACCGTGGTGTAAGCCTCGGCTATACCTTAGGCTATCTGCCAAGCTATGCTCAATTACAGCCCAATGAGGCAGGTATATTCCCAGACAATCCATATGGTGGTGACAATCCATTGGCAATCGTAGCGCGGGCTGTAAACGAAGAAAATACGAATCGTACGGTCCAAGCCGTTAACGGTACGCTTCGCATACTGGAGAATGAGACATCTTCCCTGCGTCTGGCTGTACAAGGCGGTATTGACTATTCCAATAGTGACGCGATATTGGCATTGCCTGCTGATCTACAGTCGCAGCGCAACCTGCCTAACCCAGGTGCAGTGCGTGTGCTGAAGAATCAGTTCTTTAACTATAACCTCCAGGGATTCTTAGTGTATGACTGGCGCTTGGGCGAAACTATCAACCTCACTTCGCAGGTTGGAACGGTTCGCTTAGGGCTTGATCGTAACTTGAGCTTTAGCCAAGGACAAAATTTGGCCCCCGGCGAACCGCTAACTCCGAACCGTAGCTCACTGGTAACCCAAGAAGTGGAACTTGGCTCCGAGCGTGATATCGGTCATGTGGCGCAGCAAGAGGTTAACTTCAACGACCAGATCATCGCTACTGCTGGTGTGCGTTTCGACAAATCGAGCCGCAATGGGGACCCTAACAAGTACTATGCTTTCCCCAAGGCTTCATTGGCAGTTAACATCGCTAAGTTTGGCTTTTTCGATCTGCCAGCAGTGAACTTAGTAAAGCTACGGGCAGCTTACGGTGAAACCGGTGCTCCTGGCTTCTTCGGCTCTACTTTCTCACCCTTGGTTAACACAAGTACTGGTGGCCGCGTAGGCTTCCTGCCATCAACCCTAGTAGGCAACCTGGATATCGGGCCAGAGCGCGCCACAGAGTTTGAAACTGGCATAGATCTCGCCTTTCTTGAGAGCCGCATCACTTTGGAGGCAACCTACTATAATAAGGTAGCCAAAGACCTGATCAATTCGTTTGTATTGGCCCCAAGCACTGGAGTAACTTCTATTCGTGCTTTCCCAGTAGGTGACTTGCAAAACCGAGGCATAGAACTGTCTCTGGGTGTTACCCCTATACGCAGCGAAAACTTTAATTGGGTATCAACTACTCAATACTGGTTTAACCGCACGGAGGTGACCCGGATTGTGGTACCAGCCTTTAATACTGGTTTAGGTTTTGGCAGCGGATTTGGCCGTAACGTATTCACGTTAGGTGAGTCGCCCTCGCGCTGGTATGGCACTCCCGTAAATGCCGTCGACAATGCAACTAATCCTAGCTTCCTGACTCGCTATCAAGAGGCTCAACCCAAGTTTCAAATGTCCTTCTTAAACAACTTTACACTGTTTAAGAATATAGAAGTATCCTTCCTGCTGCACTGGCGCAAGGATAGCTACACGAGCAACCTAAGCCGTTTGCTACAAGACGAAGGCGGCACCACGAAGGATTGGAGCCAAGATGACGACAATGATGGCCAAGTGAATGGTTTGCAGCGGCCAAACTTGCCGGCTAGTGAGTACATTCAAAATAGTGGCTATGTACGCCTACGTGAGGCCAGCATTTACTACTCAGTACCGGCTAGCATACGCACGGCCATCTTCAAGGACTTCGTACGCAACATTCGGATAGGTGCATCAGGGAACAATTTGATCACCTGGACTGATTATGTCGGCTACGATCCGGAGGTTTCGAACTTTGGTTCAACCTCCAATGGTGCTCAAGTGGATGTTAGCAGCTTCCCCAATACTCGGCGTGTGTTCTTCCACATAGGCCTTGATTTTTAATCTTTCCTTGATCTAATCTACTTATGAATAATATGTTGAAGTTTCAAGCTCGGCCCTTGCTGATGGCGGGCGCTCTGGCTACTTTGCTTAGCGCAAGCAGTTGCAGCCTTTTTGAAATTGATGAGGTAAACGACCCCAACAATGCTAGCATTGAGAGTGTAGTTGCCAATGCCAGTCAAGCGCAACTGAATGCGTTGGCGGTAGGGGTAGAGGCCTCACTCCGTTTAGGACACGCGAATAATAGCTCGTATAATCAGATAGTGGGAACGTTGGGTCGCGAGGTTACTGTGCTGGCCCAAACGGAAAGCCGTTGGTATCTGGAGCTACAAGGTCGTCGAGGAAGTACGGGCAATACAAGCGTGGATGTACTCGACGATGCAGCCTTCTACAACGGGCAGTACACTGATTTTGCGCGCGTAGGTCGGGCTGCCCGTATTTTCCGGGCTTCTGCTGAGGCAAGCAATGTCATTAATGCGGAGCAGAAGAGTGGTGTCGCTGGTTTTACTCGTACCTATGAGGCGCTAAGCAAGCTGCATCTTCTCAATTTGCAGGGAGAGAATGGTATCCGAGTTGACTTGGACGATATCAGGCGCCCTGGCAAATTTGTTACGCAAGCCGAAGCACTAACCAACATTCGTCAGCAGCTCGATCAGGCTGACCAAGATTTGGCAGGGGCTGGTGCTGCCTTCGCCTTCCCACTCTCGAGCGGCTATACTGGCTTCAATACGCCTGCTACCTTCCGGCGCTTTAACCGAGCATTAGCAGCCCGGGTAGCGCTTTACCAAGCTGATTATGCTGGCGCCCTGACTGCCCTAAGCGCATCTTTCTATGATCGGGCGGGTAGCCTAACTTTGGGTCCAAAGCTTGTGTTCAGCCCAACTACTGCTAGCGATGTAGGTAACCCCTATTTTCAAGTAGCCAATGGTGACCCCTCCACCCTAGTGGCCGTGCCTAGCAACTTCGTAACTGAAGCTGAAGCTGGTGATTTGCGCTTGTCGAAAGTGGCACTTCGCACGAATCCTCGGACGTTGGGTGGCGTGACGGGAGCTTATGAGGCGCGGGTATTTGCGTCGCAGACTGCGCCCCTCGATATCATTCGCAACGAAGAGCTGATTCTGATTGCGGCTGAAGCGCGGGCCAATACGGGTGATCTGACAGGTGCCCTGGCTGATATCAATGCTATCCGGACCCGGGCGGGCGGGTTGCCAGCCCTTACAGCTGGCTCGCTTGCTGGTGCCCCTCAATACATCAATGAGATATTGAAGCAACGCCGCTATTCCTTGTTCTATGAAGGTCACCGTTGGATTGATCTGCGTCGTTTGAATCGGTTGAATCCGAATCCAGCGCCGGGTCAAACGCTTGCTTTCACAGATGCTCCTTTCCGGTTGTTTCCCCGTCTTGAGCGGCCAGCAGCCGAAAAGCAGTGGGATATTGCTAACCCTCAATAAGCTTATTGAGTAACAAAAAAGCCCCCCAGCCATTGGCTGGGGGGCTTTTTTATGCGTTGTGGTTTAATTCTGCATCAGGAAACCCTTGATGTACTCGTCGAGGTCGCCATCCAGTACGTTTTGTACATCGGTGCGCTCTATTCCGGTACGCAGGTCTTTGATTAGCTTGTAAGGGTGCAACACGTAGTTGCGGATCTGCGAGCCAAAATCAATACGCTTCTTGCCAGCTTCTACCTTGTCACGCTCTGCGTTGCGCTTATCAATCTCAATCTGATAAAGCCGCGACTTCAGCATGCGCAAAGCGTGCTCTTTGTTCATGAGCTGACTGCGCTCAATCTGGCATTCGATGATGATGCCGGACGGAGCGTGCTTGAGACGAACGGCAGTCTCCACTTTATTTACATTTTGCCCCCCAGCACCGCCAGCCCGGTAGGTATCCCAGGTAATGTCGGCCGGATTTATCTGAATATTGATCGTATCATCAACCACAGGGTAGGCGAATACCGAAGCGAACGAAGTATGGCGCCGGCCGCTTGAGTCGAAAGGGGAGATACGCACCAAGCGATGCACACCAATCTCGCTTTTGAGGTAACCGTAAGCAAAGTCACCGCTGATTTCCAGTGAAGCTGACTTAATACCGCCGCCTTCACCGGGCTGGTAGCTGACCTGGCGCACCTCAAACTTGTGCTTTTCGCCCCACATGATGTACATGCGCATGAGCATCTCGGCCCAGTCCTGGCTTTCGGTGCCGCCCGCGCCGGGGTTGATATCGATAATGGCCGAAAGCTGGTCTTCCTCATCGGAAAGCATGCGCTTAAATTCAAGCTCTTCCACAGCTTTCTGGGCCTTGTCGAACTCACGCTGCATTTCCTGCTCAGTGGCTTCGCCTTCGCGATAAAAGTCGAATAGTACTTCGGTGTCGGCTACGGAGTTGGCTACGGCTTCGTAGTCATCGGTCCAGACCTTAATAGACTTGATATCTTTCAGAATGGTCTCAGCCTTTTTGGAGTCATCCCAAAAGTCGGGAGCAGTGGTTTGCTCCTCGGCAGCTTCTATTTGGGCTTTGCGGTTATCGTAGTCAAAGATACCTCCTCAGGGCCTCAGCGCGGCCCTTCAATTCCTTAACCTGATCTTGGGTCATGTGGGAACAGAAAAATGGATACTAATTAGGAAAGCGGCAAAGGTCCGCAAAATAAAGCGGTCAGCCTTGTAGTAGGCTGACCGCTTCACGAATAAGCTGTAACTAACTGACCAGCGCGTTATACGCTTACCATCCAGCCGTGCGTATCGGGGGCTAAGCCATTGCGAATAGCATCCAAGGCTTTAGAAACCCGCTTCGAAACGGACTCGGGGCCGCTGGGGGGCAAATTGTAGTCTTGGTCGCGGTAGCCGATGGTAGCAATCGGCGCGATGGTCGCCGCGGTGCCTACTCCAAAGGCTTCCTGCAACGTGCCTTCGGCCTGCGCTTTCAATATCTCATCAATTGAAATCTTACGCTCCTCTACTGGCAAGCCCCAATCGCGGGCTATTTGCAGCACGCTTTTGCGCGTGATACCATCCAGAATAGAGGTGCTCAGAGCAGGTGTAATGATGCGGCCATCAATGACGAACATCACGTTCATCGTGCCCGATTCCTCTACGTAGCGGTGCTCTGAGGCATCGGTCCACAGCAATTGCTGGTATCCTTCTTGGTTAGCTTTTTTGGTGGGCAGCATAGCCGCTCCGTAGTTACCGGCCGCTTTTGCATAGCCCGCACCGCCTTCAGCCGAGCGAACAAACTTCTCTTCAAACCGAACCCGCAATGGTTTATTATAATACAAGCCTACAGGGCAGGTAAAAATCATGAAGCGGTAAGAGTTGGAAGGACGAACCCCCACGAAGCCATCGGTGGCAAACATGAAGGGGCGGATGTACAGCGCACTGCCCGGTCCGTCGGGAATCCAGGCGGAATCGAGACGAACGAGCTGGGTAAGGCCCTGCATGAAAAGCTCCTCGGGCAGCGTAGGCATGCACATGCGTTCGGCCGAGGCATTGAGGCGGTGAAAGTTGTCGAGGGGGCGAAACAGCGCTACTTCGCCATCAGCATTCTTATACGCTTTCATGCCCTCAAAAATAGCCTGACCATAGTGCAGAGCTGAGTTGGCAGGGCTGACCGCCATATCACCGTAAGGAACAATCTGAGGCTCCTGCCACTCGCCATCGTGGTAATCTACCGCGAACATATGGTCGGAGAAAATCTTGCCGAACTCGAGCGTGCTAGCGTCAAGGTTCGACAGGCGAGAAGCTGTGGTACGCTGCGTCCGAATGGTCAAGGTATCAAGCATAGGGTGGATGATAGAAAAGGGTGGGTAAAGTATGAAACGGCGGACTGGGGTGGGCAGTTGCCACCGCTCGTGGTACAAAGATAATCTACTAAAAGCCGACACTCATGAATGTCTACTTTGGGGATAAAGCGGGCTTTTTAAACTCAATATAATAAAAATGTCCCCTAGCTACCCTGAGCCAACTACAATCGCGCTTTCCAGGTTACTTCTTCAGCACCAAGGTCTTGCGCCATCTGTCGGCTTAGCACAAACAGATAGTCGGATAGTCGATTCAGGTAGATAACAACCAACTCGGCCACGAAAGATTCTTCGCTCAAATGGATAGCCAGCCGCTCGGCACGCCGGCATACGCAGCGCGCTACGTGGGCATACGATACCGCCACATGGCCGCCCGGCAGGATAAAGGCACGCAACTCCGGCAGCTGCTCGTTCATGCGGTCCATCTCGCTTTCCAGCAAGAGCACATCTTCCTCGTGCAAATCCGGAATCTTCATCTTCGACTTCTCCGGGTCGGAGGCTAAAGAGGCGCCGATAGTAAAGAGGCGGTCCTGAATTTCCTTGAGCAAGTCGCGGCGGGGAGCATTTACTTCCTGGTCACGGACCAAGCCGATGTAGGAATTGAGCTCGTCCACGGTGCCGTAGGTCTCGATGCGCAGACTAGCTTTTGAAACACGGGTGCCGCCGATAAGGGAGGTAAGTCCTTTATCGCCGGTTTTAGTATAAATCTTCATTATTTTCAATCAACAGTAGCGCGACTAGCAATGCCCTATAAGGATGCTGGGGGGCAAATTGTTGCCAGCTACTTACTACTTGTTCATTGTCAGTTGGTTGTGATGCGTGGCAATGTCGGTGTTTTCCATATCCGACTCTACCAATCCGTCGCGCAGGCGCACAATACGGTGAGCGTAGCGGGCGATGTCCTCTTCGTGCGTCACCATAATAATGGTGTGTCCTTTGGCGTAAAGCGCCTCAAACAGATCCATTATTTCATGGCTCGTTTTCGTATCGAGGTTACCAGTAGGTTCGTCGGCCAGCAGGATGCTTGGGTCGTTGACCAAAGCGCGGGCAATAGCTACCCGTTGCCGCTGACCACCCGATAGCTCATTGGGCCGGTGCTTGGCACGAGTGTCGAGGCCTACGCTCCGTAGTGACTCCATGGCTTTTGCCTCCCGGTCGCGCTTGTTGTAGCCGGCATAAATGAGGGGCAGAGCCACATTATCCAGGGAGCTAGCGCGTGGCAACAGGTTAAAGGTTTGGAATACGAAGCCAATTTCCTTGTTTCGAACCTCCGCCAGCTGGTTGTCCGACATGCGGCTTACATCTTGGCCATTAAGGATATACGTGCCATCAGTAGGCGTATCCAGGCAACCCACAATGTTCATCAGCGTAGATTTGCCGGAGCCCGATGGACCCATAAAAGCTACGTACTCGCCGCGCTGTATGCTGATCGTGACAGACCGTAGCGCGTGAATGCGCTCAGCACCCATCTGATAGATTTTGGAGATGCCAGTGGTTTCAATGACAGGAGGTTGCATGAGCAGCGAGCCAGGTTAGTTCCAGGGAGCAAGCTCAGCGGCCTGAGCGGCGCGCTGAGCTTCGTATTTACTACGAAAGGTAGCATATTCCGCCGGGGCGAGCAATGTGCGCAATTTCTTAAGCGGGGCTTCCGTATAAGCCACCAATCCAGCCGGCACAGCCGCTAATACATAAGCCTTTAGCAGTTGCGTCGATTCAGGATTATAATCTAATCCTTTGAGCAAAACATCATAAGCAGTTGCATAATCGCGCTGCCGTGTATGGAAATCGGCGGCGGCCAGAATGCCATCGGTTACGTAAGGCGCTTCCTTCACAAGCTTCGCATAAAGTTGTGCTGCATCGGCGGGCTTATCGGCCAGCGTAGCTTGAAAATAAAGTTGATAAGGCTGATGCTGGGGGGCAAAATAAGCTGTGCTTACTAGTTGGCGAAGATTTGTGGCCTGTCTGGCTTGCACGTAATGCTTACCTCGAAGCACGTTCCAGTCGGAAGCCGTAGCATTTTTAGTAGTTGGGGAAGGTGCGTGACGCTGCAAAGCAGCGCGCACTGCCTCCACATCACCTGTAGCTAAAACGCGCGGTAGTTGAGCGAGCAACGCTACCTGCCGCGCTGCGGGCGTCGCAATAGCCTCGGCTGCGGTGAGTAGAGTTGTAGGGTTGGTTTCCGCGGCTCCTCTGACTACGATATACTGAGCCTTTATAGAGTCGGGCGCCGATGGGTATTGAGTAGCAAAATCCAGCGTAAGAATGCTTCGCAACCGTTGGCCCTGTCGAGCTAAGGCAGGATTTGGGTCGCGGGCAGCTACAGCAGCTTGCGCTTGGGCCGAATCCAGTTGACCGGCTAAAGCAAATGCGTAAGCGCGTGGGAGAGCGGCTTCGGTAAATCCATTGCGGGCAGCTTCCGCGAAGTAGGCTGCTGCGGTGGTGTAAAGCCCTTGGTCCAGGAGCCACATGGCTCGCACTTGCTGGTAGTAGGCTGCGCTGGGCGAGTTGCCAATGACCAGTGGAAGCAGCGTTGCCTGCGCCCTTACCGGTCGGCCACCATAGTATTGTGTTAAAGCACGCAAAAACGTGAGTTGCTCTGAATAAGCACTATTGCCGTGACGATTGCTTACCTCATTGAGAGCAGTGAGCAGGGTAGTATCACGGGAAGCGAGTCGGTGAAGGCCAGCGTGGTAAAGACGACCAAACTCGGCAGCGCTCAAATCTTGGGTACTGTCGACGAGTAGTGGGTTTGCTGTAGCCTCTTTATCACCTATGAGTTGGGCTAACAGTAGCGCGTTGCTTTGCAACGCCACATCCTCAGGCTGGGGAACATTTTCTCGCAAAAAGTCCTGCGCCGCTTTCAATTCCTGATTCTGCACCAAAAAAGCCAGCTGGTTAGCTCGCACGACGGCATCATCGGGGGCCAGCGCGGCAGCTCGTTGCTGATAAAACAGGACGGAGTCGGTGAGGGCGGAGCGGGTGTACAGTTGGGCTAAATCGTTAGCCAGTCTCGCACTCTGAGGGGCATTTTTGATACCTTCCTGCAAGGTTTTCTGGCGGTCGAAGAAGTCGGAAGGCTCGTTGAACAAAGCCGCTAACCGCAGGGATATCTTCTCAGAAGGCGCGCGACTTAAGGCCCGACGCAGGGCGTTGATTTCGTTCTGTCGCTGGCTGCGAAACCGATACAGGGCCGCCCGGCCCATGCTGGCGCGATGGTTGAAGCGGTCATATACGTCGCTTTCGGCGTAGTAGCGCTCTGATAAAAGGGCCAAACCATCATTGGTCGGCTGCTCTTCGCTTTGAAGCCGACTTAAGTCGCCGAGATTGTTGTAGAAAGCCGCCCGTACTTGGTCGAGCACAAAGAAATTGTTGCGCATAGACACAATTCCCAATGCCCCAATTCCAATTACATAGACAGTATAGAAAGGTAGCCGCCGGGGCTCATATACTACAAGATATACGCGCAACCGCTGCCGGATGAGAGGAGCGAAATTGAGTAAAACATAGAGCAAAAAAGCCCCCCCACAGGTCAGCAACGCCAAAGCCGTAAAGTCGCGGCCGGCGGTAATAAGCGGATCATTAGCGGTAGCCAGGGCATAGCCCAAGCTACCGGCCGCCAGTGTCACCAGCACCAGATAAATATGCGCCGCACCGGGCCAGTAGCCAACCCAAGTACCGTATGTAGCCGCCCGCCGCCGCAGCCCCAGCCAGCCCACCAACACCGCTGGCAAGAGTAACAAGTAAGGGTCTAAACGAATATTAGGCAGAATCAGAACTTCGCCGTCGTTGAGATAATACAGCAGCAGTGTGCCTAGGTAAAGCCCACTAGCTAGCACAAATGGCAACAAACCAAACCGGCTGCCCGGATTTTCAGCCTGCGTATTCAACCACAATAGCCCGTGAATATTCTCGAAGGCTACCCACAGCACCAGCAAAGCAAAAACCACTGCGCCGCTTACGGTAGCGTAGCTGGCTAAATGTAAGGCCGTGAAAGCAGGCGAGAAGTTGCTTTGCAGAAGCAGAATGGCACTCAGCGCACTTACTAATACCGCAAACGTGAGTAGCCGCTGCCCGAGCGTAGCCGCGGGCCAGAAAGCGTGAAAAGCAAAAGCCGGCAGCCCCAGCAGCGCCAAGGCCAGCACCAGAAAATACTGCTGTAACGAGTCAAACACGCCGAGCAAGTCGGCATTCAGCGACATCAGCAGGAAGATGACCAGCGCCATGCCCACCACAAAAGCCGGGCGGGCTAGGGTGCTTACCACGGCCAAAAAATACACCAGACAAACCGCCAGCAGCCCCAGCCAAGCCATTGCTGCCTCAGGCTGCACATAGGGTCCAGCTACATCATACGTCTGCGTGACGAGGTAACCGTTAAGCCGCAACACCAGCTCATCAAGGCCAATTTTGAGTGGCGCGAGGGTGGTGGGGACGGGCGTGAGCTGGGGCACTGTAACCACGGGCAGAGTCCGCTCGGCGCCGGTGAAGTAATGAAACAACGCCAGCCCGACGGCCAGCAACGCCACTAAACCTAAAATAAGCAGGGCAACACGCCGGCGCGGAGCGGGCGGCAAAGCAAGCGGAGCAGGCACCAACGGTTATTCCAGCACTTTTGGAACGCGGAAGTAATCCGAATCTTTGCGCGGCGCGTTGCGCAAACCATCCTGATGATTGATGGTGTTCTGGGCTTCGTCGGGGCGCAATACGTTAATTTCCTGGGACAAATGCACCAGAGGCTCCACATCGGTCGTGTCGAGCTCGCGCAGCTCAGCTACCCAATCCAGAATTTTGTTCAGGTCGCCGAGCATTTCCTGCTCCTTGGTAGCGTCGAATTCGAGGCGGGCCAGATGGGCAAGTTGGCGTAGGGTGGCAAGGTCAGTACTCACTATAGTAAGAGAATTAGAAGGGATACTTAAGAATTGGGGAGGCTTAGCTCGGCGTTGCCGTTGGTTAGCGTCTGAGAGGCGTTTGGTGCGGAGCTAGAAAGCTGCTGGGGGGCTTTTTTGTTGTCTTCCGTTTTGCTGGAGCGCCAAAATGGTCGGGGAGATGGCTCTGGCAGGCCAGCCGCATCGGGGCGAAACTCGCTGGCAATAATAGCGAATGCGCGCTGCTTGAGGGCTTCCACATCAGCCAGCGTCATGTTATGTGTCGGAATAGGGTCGTGGAGGACGATACGTAAAGGTGAATAGCGTACCCGCAACTCTCCATCCAGATCGGGCAGAAAACGATGGTTGAGCGGCATCGAGACGGGTACGATAGGTACGCCGGCGCTAATAGCGAGCTGAAACGCACCATCTTTGAAGGGCATCATTTCCTCACCGGGCTTCTTGGAAATAGTGCCCTCCGGAAAAATAACGACCGAGCGGCCCTGCGCCAGCCCGTTGCGGGCATGTACAATGGCCCGGCCCCGGCTCAACGCACTTTCCCGGTTTACCGTGATGTAGACGCGCCCAAATAATGGCCCCCAGAACGGCACTTTAGCCAAAGAGCTTTTACCCACGATATTCAGGAAGCCCGGAATGGCTTTGAACAGCATCGGAATGTCGATGTAAGAGCTATGGTTGGCTACGTACACGCAAGGCTGGCTGGGGGGCAATTGGTTTTTGCGCACCACCTCCACAGGCATTCCCCACATCCGAATCGAAATAATCGACCAACTCCGATTGAACGTGTGCAGGTGGCGGTACCACGTTGGCCGCCGCCCCAGCACCCACTGCGCCGGATACGTGACCACGAAGGGCATCACAAACCAAAACGTACTCCAGGTAGTGTATAGCCGATGTCCGAGAAAACGCAGCAAGTCACGCATAGCGCAAATTTAGGAGATAGGAGTTAGAAGCGCGGAGATGAGCCTCTTTTTAGAATAACAGGAACGAGCTTACTCGATTTTGCTCACGCGAATTATTAAACGAATGAAGGGAATAATTTCCAGCAGAGGGTTGATAAGCAAAATAGCGTATTCAGCGCGTAGCCGCAAGCTCATGCTTCGGCGGCTTACCCTCTACTTGTCAGTACTTTCTCTGCCTTGAGCAGGCCGGCTACGCTGATGGCATCGGTGATGCGGTCATCCATTACCATCTGGATGGCTTCGGCTAACGGCAGCTTCCACAGGCGCAGGTCTTCAGTTTCCTCTGGCTCTACATCACCCTGTTCTAAGTCTTCGGCCAAAAAAATGAATCCTTCCTCGTCTGTAACCGAGTTGGAAGTATGAATGCGCGAAATGGTAGTCCAGCGCTGAGCCAGCAAGCCTGTTTCTTCGCGCAACTCCCGCTGCGCCGATTCCAGCACGTCCAGCTCAATGGGTCCGCCACCCATCGGGATTTCCCAGGAGTACTCATTCAGCGTGTAGCGATACTGGCCCACCAGCCACGTATTGCCATCCGCATCCAGCGGTACAATGCCGATAGCCTTGTTTTTCATGCTTACCACTCCGTAAATACCCCGCCCACCGCCAGGGTTTATTACTTGGTCTTCGCGCACCGTAATCCACGGATTCTGGTATTGCAGCGCGGTGCTGATTACTTGCCAGGGGTTATGATTGGGGTCGAAATCGGAGGGTGCTGAGTGCGACATGAGAATGTATAGCGACGAGGAATAAGAAGCGCAAAGGTAAGGCGCTGATCGAAGAGAGACCAAGCAAGGCGTCCATCGGGAGAAAGAGCGAGTTGGGCGGGTGATAGCCGGAGTTGGTCCAAAAACTTTCGCTTAAATGACTGATAGATAATACTTTTGTACCAATATTATAAGTACCTGCGGGGGGAGGTTGTGGAAAGGAAGAATCTTCCCGCGGGGCGCCGGTCGGACCTAGGAGTAGGGTGAATAACAACAGACCGTCGGCGCACAAAAAAGCCCATTGCACTATGCAATGGGCTTTTTTGTGTTTAAGGCCAACTGGCCGGATGGCCGTAATCGTGCACTAACCTCGGGTGGAGAACGCTCGTACCAAGTATATAACCGCCCGCAAACATCCCGGACGGTCCCTTATATTTCTATGGCTAACCAACCCAAAAAGCAAGCAGCTCAGCCCCAGCCCGGCGACCCGCTTTTCAACCTCAAGCACGCGCAAGCAGAAGCCGAACTGGCTCAAAAAACCGGTGGCCTCGGCCCACTCACCAACGAGTACATCACCACTGAAGAAGACGAAGCCTTAGACGAAGGCCCCCGCGATAGCCAAGGCTTCCGGCGTGGCGAAAATGATGCTCCCGTAATCGGCAGCAACGCCGGCGACCACAAATAACCTGCTCTGCCTTCCGGCAGATCTATAGTTAGTTACCTAAAAAGGCTTTCCCCGCGGCGCTATTGGCCGTAGGGAAAGCCTTTTCTGTTGTCACAAATGCCGCAAGCAAAGCCGACTGCTTACTTTCGCTGCTACTATGCTCCTTATTTCTCATACGCACGAACCGCTCGAAGCTGGTCTCGACGAAGCCGGTCGGGGTTGTCTGGCCGGACCGGTGTTTGCGGCGGCGGTAATTTTGCCCCCCAGCTTCACCTCTGCATTCCTTAATGACTCCAAGCAGATGACGGCCCGTCGTCGCGAACTGGTGAAAGCTGAAATATGTGCGGGCGCGGTGGCGTGGGCCGTAGCTGAGGCCTCACCCGCCGAAATCGCCAGCATTAATATTGCACAGGCCAGCTACTTAGCTATGCATCGGGCGGTGGCTGCGCTTCCCGTAGTACCAATGCATCTTATTGTGGATGGCAACCGGTTTCGGGCTTATCCGGAGATTGAGCATACGTGCTTTGTGGCCGGTGATGGACGCTATGCCAGCATAGCAGCAGCAGCCGTGCTGGCCAAAACGTTTCGGGACGAGCGAATGCGGGCTCTAGCTGCAGAATGTCCGGAGTATGGCTGGGAGCAGAACGCTGGCTACCCCACCAAAACGCACCGTGATGCTATTCGAAAGCACGGCCCCACGGAGCATCACCGCATGGGCTTCCGGTTGTTATAAGTCAGCCTACTACGTTTATCCAGAGCGAAGTCTTACCCCTTCATCTGCAACAAATCCAGAAAAAGGCTAAACCCATCTACTGTCGTGGCGCCTTCACCGAATTTATCAAAGCTCAGGGGCTTCACGATGTAGCCGCTTACGGCCAGCTCGCTGGCTTTGAGACGGTCGGCTTCGAGGTCGGAAGTGGTCATGATGAAGACGTTCAGCCCCACGAATTCGGGGTCGGAGCGGAGAGCTTCGAGCAACTCCAAGCCGTTCATGCGCGGCATATTAATGTCGAGCATCACCACGTTGGGCTTAGCTATCTTATCCTGTCCATTTTCGCCGCGCAGCAGATTAAGCGCCTCACGGCCGTTGCGGGCCAGATGGAGCGGCACGTCGATGTCGTGCTTACGCAGTTCGCGCTGCACGTTCATGACATCCATCTGGTCATCTTCAACAAGCAGGATACTAGGGGTAATAGTGGTTTCGAGCGACATAGAACACAGAAACTAAAGCGGGAAAACAGACTCGTTTCTGGCTCCCTATACGACCGGGGGGCAAATTAGGCTGTCCGAACACCAGTTTCAATAGCGCGGCCTACCTCCGCCACGGCTAATTTGGGCCAGGTAAACGTGAAAATCGCCCCCTTTCCTTCCTCCGATTCTATCTTGATAGTGCCACCCTGGCGCTCCACTATCTTTTTTACAATAGCCAGGCCTACTCCAGTGCTTTCCAGCGTATCACGATCGGTGAGGGTCTGAAAAATCACAAATATTCGCTCGTGGTACTCCGGATCGATGCCCGGCCCGTCGTCAGCAATGGAGAAGGTGTATTGTTGGCGGTCTTCGCGGCAGCCAATGCGAACGGTGCCCGTTTCTGGGTGGTCGTGGTACTTGAAGGCGTTGCTGATCAGGTTGGTGAATACCTGCTGTAGCTGCACCCGGTTGGTAATGAGCGTGGGCAGATAACTAGGCAAATCAACTGTAAACCCGTCCGGGGGAGCCAAAGAGTCGACAATTTCGGTGAGCAGCTCCCGAACATTTACGCGCTCCTGAGTCTGAGCTGTGCGACCCACGCGGGCCAGTTCCAGAATGCCGCTAATCAGGTTTTCCATGCGATGTACACGGATCCGCATAAGCTGCAGGAACTCGCGGATATGATCGGGCAACTCCTGTCCCAGATCCTCCTCAATCCAGCGGGAAGCGCTTTCAATGCCGCGCAGAGGTGCTTTCAAATCGTGGGAAACGACATAGGCAAATTGATCCAGCTCATTATTGCGCCGCTCCAGTTGCGTAATAGTTGAGCCGATGGTGCGGGCCATCATATTCAGCGAGTTTACCAACTCGCTTAGCTCATCTTGGTCCGTGTCCTTCAGTTGGGTTTGATAATCGCCCCCCGCCACGCGCCGAGACAAATCCAGCATCATCGCAATGCGCTGAGCTAGTAGGCGGGTGATATAGGTAGCCCACACAATGCCCATGGTGATGGCAATGATAGTGAGAGAGATAGACAGCATGCGGGTTTGCTGAATACTATCGGTGAGCTTGTCGCGCCGCTCCAGGCGGGCCGCCAGTTCATCGGCTTCAAACCCATTAAACAAGGCCCGAATCTGATCCATGAGCAGTTTGCCTGTCAGACCTTCCGCTAGCAATCTGTGCTCTAGTCCTTCAAGTGCTACCTGATCGGGGTTGCGGCGTAGGGCCTCACGCTTCTCACTGATCATTAAGTGTGAGTATGACGCCCACTGCTGAAATAAGTGCTGGGCCCGTTCCAAGCGGCCGCGCTGGGGGCTGTCGAGGGGCATTTGTTGGCGGAGATTCACGAATCGACCCAACAGATTACGCTCGCCCATGTGATAAGGCTCCAGCATAGCCTCATTACCCACCAGCATATAGCCCCGAAAGCCCGTTTCCATGTCAATGATATTGCGGAGCAGCGTGGTGGCTTCTTCTGTACGCAGCTGCGATTCTTCTACCCTGAGTGAGTTGCGCAGAACTTTGCGCGACAGCTGATAATTAATAATTACCACTGCCGCGAACAAAACTGAAATGGCCAGAAAGCCGGCGAAGAGTTTAGTAGAAAGCTTGAGCTTCATGCGGGGCGGTAACAAGAGGAACTACCGGCCCAGACCTGGGCTTTCGGCGCGCAATTTCTGTTCCATGATACGTAGCAGGCGCGTAATTTCATCGACGTAGCCTTGTACGGAGGTCAGGCCAGCAATGGCTTGGTCTACCTTACCCTGCTGGTGCAAATCAAGTAAGCGGTTGGCTTCCTGATGAATCTGCTGGTGCACTTTATCCAGCTCGCGGCTTTCGGGCAGATGGGCATAGGCTATCAAGGCCCGTTCCCGAATCCAGACACCAAGGGCGCATACTTGCGCATCCCGAATGGGCGCTTCGGCGGTACCACTGCCGTAAAGCGCGGAGCGGAGCTTCGATTTAAACAACAGGTGCCGAACCTGCGCCATTTCAAAGTCCTGTTTTAAATCTTCGTGCATAGAAACCTTGCCCATGAAACGCCAAAGTCTCACTGGGCTAATGCAGACTTTCTATACCGATGCGCCCCGACCAACGAGAAAAACAGGGTCTTTGTTCACGCGTTGAGCACTCTGGCTATAATAACTCAAAGGTAGTAGACGCGCATACGCAGCCCAGCCGATAGAATTGGCTAGTTTTGCCCTCCAGAACCCACCCTTGTATCTCACTCATTTTACCGATGGCCGAAGACCTCAAAACCGTTATCCTCAACGACGTACACCAGCAGCTGGGGGCCAAAATGGTGCCCTTCGCGGGCTACAACATGCCTGTGCGCTACTCTTCCGACCTCGACGAGCACCACACGGTGCGTCGGGCCGTCGGTATTTTCGATGTGTCGCACATGGGCGAATTTCGGGTGCGTGGCCCCAAAGCTCTCGACCTAATTCAGCGCGTAACCAGCAACGACGCCAGCAAGCTTGTAGATGGCAAAGCTCAATATGCGTGCCTGCCAAACAATGAAGGCGGTATTGTTGACGATTTGCTCGTATATCGCCTGGCCGAAAACGATTACCTGCTGGTGGTAAACGCGTCCAATATTGAGAAGGACTGGAACTGGATCAGTCAGCACAACACGGAAGGCGTGGAGATGGAAAATATCTCGGATCAGATCAGCCTGTTTGCCGTGCAAGGACCCAAAGCGGCGGCCGCGCTGCAAAGCCTGACCGACGTAGATCTGGGGGGCATTTCGTACTACTCTTTCGTACAAGGTACATTTGCTGGCGCGCCCAACGTCATCATTTCGGCCACAGGCTACACCGGCGCGGGCGGATTCGAGCTGTATGTGCCCAATGAAAATGCCCGCGAAGTGTGGGAGAAAATAATGGCCGCCGGCGCGGCGTTTGGTATAAAGCCCATCGGCCTGGGTGCCCGCGATACGCTACGCCTCGAAATGGGCTATTGCCTCTACGGCAATGACATCGACGATGCTACTTCGCCCTTGGAGGCTGGGTTAGGTTGGGTAACCAAGTTTACCAAAGACTTCACCAACGCCGAAAACCTCAAAAAGCAGAAAGAGCAGGGCGTGAGCCGCAAGCTAGTCGGCTTCCTGATGGATAGCGGCGGCATTCCCCGCAGCCACTACGAGCTGGTAGACGAGGCGGGAACCAAGATTGGCGAAGTAACCTCTGGCACGCAGTCGCCATCGTTGGGCAAAGGCGTGGGCTTGGGCTACGTAAAAATGGAGTTCAGCACGCCCGGCAGCAAGGTTTTCGTGCAAGTGCGCGGCAAAAACCTGCCTGCGACGGTCGTGAAGCTGCCTTTTGTAAAAGGCACGGAAGAGTAAAAATCTGTGCTGTATAAGAACGTCATGCAGAGCGGCAGCGAAGCATCTCGCGTGTTTGGTTGAGTTACTACTCTCATCTACCGCACGCGAGATGCTTCGCTGCCGCTCTGCATGACGTCCTATTTTTAATGAATTTCATTTATGCCTACTCTCGACGTTTGCTTTTCGCCTGAGTTGCTGCCACTCTATAATCTGCGGGGTAAGGTGGCCGTGGTGGTCGATATTCTGCGGGCTACTTCCTCCATGGTTACGGCGCTGGCGGCGGGCGTTACGCATATCGTGCCAGTGGCGGAGCTAGCCGAATGCCGCGAATTTGCCCCCCAGGGCTACCTCACCGCTGCCGAGCGCGACGGTCTGCAAGCGGAAGGCGTCGATTTGGGCAATTCACCTTTTGGCTACCTCGATGGCAAAGTGGCCGTGCGCGGCCTTGCCGTGGCTATCACGACTACCAATGGTACCCGCGCCATCCATCTCTCCTTGAGCGCTGATGCAGTGGTGTTGGGAGCCTTTTTGAACCTGGATGCAGTAGCCCAATTCCTGCGCCAGCAGAACAAAGACGTAGTCGTTGTGTGCGCCGGGTGGAAGGGAATGTTCAACCTGGAAGACACGCTCTACGGTGGCGCTTTAGCCGAACGCTTGGCCGACGATTTCGATATCCGCAGCAGCGATGCGACGCTGGCCGCGCTGCATTTGTGGCAACTCGCCAAGCCTGACCTGGCGGGCTACTTGCTCCAATCATCCCACGTGCGCCGCCTCAATAGCCTAGAAGTAAATCAGGATATGGAGTTCTGCATTCGCCTCGATGAGTATAATATTGTTCCTGTCTGGCAAGAAGGCCAAATCGTGGCCCTGTAACGCGAAGCGCCAGCTTCGTGGTCGAGAAAAGCGAGAAGCCACGTTCATGCGGGCGTGTGGCTGACGTGCTGCTGGCATCCCAGTCCCGCAGAAGTCAATAGCCTGGCGTATCGCGATGGACTGCCTTCTGAGAGAAAAAACGCAGGACTCAGGTGGTTCCCAAACATGAACTACATCCGGTAAAAGGTCTCGTGCACTGCCGGAAATACGGGCGTGGGCTCGCCCACCAGTTGCCGCAGGTTGGCTTCTACGGTACGGGCCAGGGTGGTGACCGGCGTATCGGTGGGCTTGTTGTTGAAAGGGTCTTGGAGGTAGCGGGCGGTGCGCTCCAGCAGAAAAAACGATGAAGACAGGGTGAGCAGCACCGGAATCTCCCACAGCCCGATGGCCTTGACCAGCCCGAGGGAAAGCGTCATCAGAAACAGGTAGATAAAACTGTACACCAGCAGTCGGTAGCTGACGGGAAATACGGTAGTTTTAATGCGCTCTGCCTGTCCCATGGCGTCGGCCAGGCGCACCAGCGTGGCGTCGAGCTGTACCTGTTGGTACGCGTTGAGCGCCCCTTGCTGATATAGGCCACGAAATTGGTCGGCGTGCAGCGTCAGCAGGGCCAAGGGCTTGTGGCCTTCCTGCCTGAGGCCAGCCAGCTCCGATTCTGTGAGGTAAGCTTCTAGCCCGGCCAGGGGAGCTAACCCGCGCAGGCGCTGCCCCAGACAATAGCACCACGCCATCTGCCGATAAGCCAGCATTTGCAGCGGTGCGGTCGGGCCGGTCTGCTGCCGGTAGGCATCGGGCAGAAACGTGCGCGCCTGTAGTACCAGCGTACGCGAGTCGTTGACGATGGCTCCCCATATTTTGCGCGCTTCCCACCACCGGTCATAAGACTGACCGGTCTTAAAGGCTAACAGCAGCGAAATCAGACTCCCCAGGATTGTCGGCAGCTGTAAGGGAATCAAGGGTAGATACGTGCCTAACGCCAGCTTGAGCAGGTGAAAGAAGATGGAAATCAGCAGCACGCGCATCACATCGGCCCGGATATGCCTGAAGATGTAGCCGACGGGAAAAGACTTGTTGAGTAGCATATGCCCAGTAAGAAAGAGGTCTGCGACAGGTATGTTTGAACATCACATCCAACTGCCTGAAAGGGCAAATGTGTATCGGCAGAGAACTCAGAAAGCCAACAGGGCCCGCCGCGCTACCTCCACATCCTCGAAGCCGACAATGACCCCGCCCGCGATGCGGCGCAAGACTTCCTCCGTCGAACGCCGACCGAAAAATTCGGTCGCGAAAACGACGGTGTGCGCTTCCAGGCCCGCCCGCCGGGCTCGTGGATACCAGTTCTGACTGAGCCAATCAGCTGAATCGGTCCAGATGCCATGAATGGCGCCATGATTGTCCAGCAGCCGGTGGCAATGCTCGCGTTGAAGCGTGAGCAGGATTTGCTCGTAGCCGGCCTGAATGGTCTCCAACGTCTGCTCCCGCCCCCAGATAGCATGCAGGTAGTTAGCTAAAGCGTCATATTCTAATACCAGGTGGTCAGCCACAAACAGAATACGGTGATGCATGAGGCAAACAGAAAGGCGCCAATGGAAGTAGCCTCGGATTCAAGTACCCGCTAAAGGCGGTAAAAGTACGGAATAGCGCAACACGAGGCAGTGTGATGTAGTTAGCTGTGGCTCAGACTGCTGGAAGGGGGTAAAATTGTCGGAGCAGGCTGTCTAGCCGGGCGTAGCCTACCTAGCCGCATAAATAAAGACCCGCTGAGGTACTAAGAGGGACAAGCAGTTGAAAGTAAAGCGGCCGTCTGAATCCGCTCTTCAACCCGGTGTCTAACGTAGCTTCTCGTTGTCGTGGTGACGCGTGGCGTCGCGCTTCGTTTTTTTCTCCAGGTTCTTTGCCAGCGCTTCGGTCAGATTAACGCCGGTTTGATTCGCTAGGCAAATCACTACGAACAGCACATCGGCCAGCTCGTCGGCTAATACTTTGTCTTTATCGGATTCTTTAAACGATTGCTCGCCGTACTGACGAGCAATAATGCGGGCTACTTCGCCCACTTCTTCCGTGAGCATAGCCATATTGGTCAGCTCGTTGAAATACCGCACGCCGGTAGTTTGAATCCAGGTGTCGACGGTTTGTTGGGCTTGTTCGATGGTCATAAGGGGAAAGAAAAGGTTGAGTTGGATTAGCTCGGGGGCGAATCGAGCACGAGCGTTACCGGGCCGTCGTTGAGCAAGCTTACCTGCATATCGGCCCCAAACTCGCCGGTGGGCACGGGCTGGCCGAGCAGTTCTTCCACTTGCCGTACGAATTGTTGGTAGAGTGCATCGGCCACAGGAGGCGGGGCGGCGCCTATGTAGCTGGGACGGTTGCCTTTGCGTGCATCTGCAAGCAGCGTGAACTGGCTGACCACCAGTATTTGCCCCCCAGTGTCCTGCACGCTGCGGTTCATCTTGCCCTCCTCGTCGGAGAAGATGCGTAGCTGCACGAGCTTACGCGCCATCCAGTCCAGAGACTTTGAGTCATCATGAGGGCTGAATCCGGCTAGCACAAGCAATCCTGGCCCTATCTCTCCCACCGTTCGGTCATCCACTACCACGCGGGCCTCACGCACCCGCTGAACTACTACGCGCATTTTGGATCTCTAAAGTAAGAAGGAAGCAATACGCCCCGAGTCGCAACGGATAAGCAAGTAAACCCTTAATCTTGCCTTCTCAAATGAAAGGGCCTGATTTGGGTCGCTCATCACTAACGGTTAGATGCCCCTTGAATCAGCGTTCGTTGCTACTGTTCCTGGCTTTAGTGGTAGTAGCGGCCGTGCGGCTGTACGGATTGACGGGTGCCTCTTTGCCCGATTACGACTCAGTCCGCAACTGGCAAATTGTGCAGGAAGTAGCCACGGGCAACCTCACGCATTTGTTTCATCAGGGCGCCCCGCTGTTTTATTTGATTTTTGCGCCTTTTGTCTGGCTGGGGGGCAATTTTCATGTTCTCCAACACGTCAATTCCTTGTTAAGCGTGGCTGCTGTCGGCGGCTTAGCAACGTTTGTTGGGCGCGAAGCTCGTCTTTCCACTTGGGAAATGGCTGGCTTAGCGCTGTTCATCGGTACCTCTGTATTTCTGACTTTCTCCGGCCGCGACTTCACCATGAATTCCGGCAATCTGCTGGTATTGGCCGGCCTGCTACGGGCTTATTATCATCGTTTGCAAGCACCCAGCCGCCAAACCTTACTGCGGGCAGCCATCTGGCTCATGCTGGGAATCGGCTTTAATTACCGCTTTCTATTTACCGTTCCGATTCTGGTTGCCTTCGAGTTGCTGGCTGCCGACGGTCTGCTGTTGCGTCGTGGCAATGCATGGCGAGTAATAGGTGTTCTAATCGCGCCCTTTGTGGTGCTGGGCTTGATGAGTTTGGTGGCTGGATTGCCTTTGCAGCGCCATTGGCCAGCCGTTTATTATGGCCTGATCATGCGAGGCGAGCCTAATCTGGCCGGCAACGTTGGCATCTTCCACTTCGACTTGCTCTACTACGTCTACTTTCTGTGCGACTTTGAGTCGCCGCTGGTGCTGCTGACGCTACTGGTGGCGCCGGTGCTGTGGCGGCGGGAGCTGTTTCAGCAGCTGCGGCAGCCTAATCTGGTGCGCTACCTGGCCGTATGGGGCTATTGTTTCCTGGCCGGTATGTCGCTGCTCATAAAAGCCCCCCGCGGCCTTTTGCTGGCCTATGGTGTGTTCTATGCCCTGGCCTTCCTTAGTCTGCGCCGACAGGTTTCCGGTAAAGGGTTAGCCGTGCTGGTGCTGCTGGCAGCGGGGTTTAATGTGTACCGGATTGAGCGTGAAGTATATGCGTATGCGCCCACCAATTACCCGCAGGTAGCGGCGTGGCTTCAGAACCAACAGGTTGATAAGCTGCTCAGTACGATAGGGCAGGGGGTGGCTCCGTTCGTCGAACCGATGCCAGTTGCGGTTATTACCGATGAAAAGCAACTGCCTGCCCTGCGCCAACAAGGCTACCGCTACGTGCTGCTCGATTCCTATTGGCGAGTAGCTGGTGTCCATCGGTTTGATGACGTGCGCCGACAGCCGGTAGTAGCTGCCTGGCCCGAGTTGCAGCTTATCTCACCCTTACTTTTTCTGGAACACTCAGAATACACCGGCCTGACGTATCATCAAACCCTAGCCCGCCAGCAAGCTGCTGCCCGCGACTCTTTTCAGCTCCGGTTAATCAGGCTTGATTAAGTAAATATCGAGAAGCTAATTTTTTTAAGTGACTGTCATGCAGAGCGCAGCGAAGCATCTCGCTCACGTATTTAGATTACTAATCTAAATACGTGAGCGAGATGCTTCGCTGCGCTCTGCATGATGGCCTTTAGGGATGAATTATACTAATTAGGACCTCTTAATTCTTACCGCCTAATCTTCAAACTGTCCAGCGTGCGCTGGTAGCGGCGGGCGTTGCGGCGGTGCTCGGCGTAGGTGGAGGCAAAATCGGAGTAGCCGCTAAAATCGGGGCGGGCGCAGAAGAAAAGGTAGTCGTGGGCGGTGGGCTTGAGCACCGCGTTCAGGCTCTGCCGGTTGGCTGAGGTAATGGGGCCGGGGGGCAAACCCTTGCGCTTGTAGGTGTTATAAGGCGAGTCTACCAACTTGTCTTTGTTGAGCACGCGCCGCACCCCAAAGTTGCCAATGGCCCAGAGCAGCGTCGGATCGGCCTGTAGGCGCATGCCCTGGCGCAACCGATTTAGATATACGCCCGCAATAATGGGCTTATCCTCCGGCTTGGCCGTTTCACGCTGCACAATGCTGGCCAGCACATGGACCTGCACGGGCGTAAGCTTCAGAGAATCGGCCCGCTGGCGGCGCTCCGGCGTCCAGAAGCGACGATGCACGGCCGCAGCCGAATCGAGAAACTGCTCGGCCGACGTATTCCACAGAAAACGGTAAGGGCCAGGCAAAAACATAGTCAGGACGGTGGTCGTGTCGAGCTGGTAGCGACGGCGCAAAAAGCTGTTGTCCTGCAGCAAAGCGCGCAGCTTAGCCGAGTCAGCTTCTATCTGGGGGACAATTTGGCTTACCAGTTGCGGCTTGTACTTAAACGCGTTCAGCTCAAAAGCTACCGTATCCTGCTGGCCATTCATCAGCTTATCTAGCAAGGCATCATTGCCCAGGCCAAACTCCAACCGGTAGCGGCCCGGTTTTACCTGTCGCGGATATTCCCGATGCTCGGCCAGCCAGGTAAAAGTCTCAGTATCAATGAGTAGCTCTTGCTGTTGAATAGAATCGAGCACTGCCTGAAACGAAGAACCCGTGCGGATATATAAATAAGCGGGCCCAAAAGGCGACACGGCCACATTGGGTTTCCACCACACGCGCCAAGCTGCATACAGCCCCACGCCTCCCGTTACTAAAACGAGGGCCAGCAAAAAGCCCCCCAGCCAGCGCCAGCGCCGTGTTGAGGAGTGAGAAGAAGCTACTTTATTCAAACCTGATTCGTATCAACAAATGCCTATTAGCGTGGTCAACTAGCCAAGCTTTTCTGCTCTCGCAACGAGGCGCTGCCACACAAAAGTATAATCATCGGGCGGCGCTACCTGAATTTGAAACGCTTCTACGGCTGCGGCCGCTGCTTCGGCGAAGGCTTGTCGTACGGCTGCGGCCGGCGCATTCGCACAACCTGCTTTTTCAAGCCAATCGTTCAGCGACATAGGCGTAGTGCCGCCCGCTAATGTCATTGCCTGTAACGTCAGGCCCGCATCGGTCATCGCCTGCCGCCACTCACTCGGGGCCAGATTGCGGGCGTGTGAGGGGTCGCGGAGAGCTTCCACGCGGTTTTGCCACTCGCCGGTTGTCGGGTCATCGTCTGGAATAGACGTATCAGCCAGCAAAAAACGCCCCCCAGGTGTCAGTACTCGGTTTACTTCAGCCAAAAAAATCGGCACCGACTGAAAATGGTGGGGCGCAATCCGGCACGTAACCACGGAGAAGCTGGCTTCTGGAAAAGGCAGCGCCTCCGCCGCGCCTTCCCACCAGCTCACATTCGTAATCCCACGCGCCGCCTGATTCTGCTCCGCCTGCGCTAGCATTCCCGGCGATACGTCCAGCCCCACCACCGACTGCACGTGGGGGGCAAATGCCAGCGCCGTGAAGCCCGTGCCGGTAGCCACATCCAGCACCGTATCGGTGGGCTGGCACGCGGCCTGTGCCAGCATCCAATCCAGAGAGGAAGCCGTCCACGAGTTCCACTGCGCGTTGTAGTGCGTGGCTTGGCGGTCAAACTGTTCTTTTGCGGAGCTGGGGGGCATTTTGCTGGGGTTTCAGGGTGAAAGTGTCCTTTTACTGCCTTCTACGCGCCATGCACCAGCGCGGCTACCGCGTCCGCGAGCTGCTGCTGCCGCTGCTGCCGCTCAATTTCCACAGGTGGCGCCGAGCGCACTTCGCAGTCCGGAATCGGGCACCGCTCACAGGTTTCATTCACGATGCGCAGCGGAATAGCCGGATCGTCGATAAAACGAACTTTGCGCTTCAGATTCTCATCGCAGAGCAAGCCAACGGTCACGCTTACCGCCGGTTCAGTTGCAGTCGAGGCTCGAGCCAGCGTCAGGCAGATATACTCGTTATCGGTGCCATAGTAGCGGGAACGTTGGGCGCCAATGGCCACCGTAGGCGCGCCCGGCTTCGCCTGCTGACGCAACTCAGCCAGCAGCCTAAGCGAAATCCAGCGCCGGCAATAGTGCTCGTGCAGCTCATTGCCGTGCGGGTTGTGCAGGCGCGAGAGGTGCAGCTCCTTAGTCAGTTCGTAGGGCGCGGTGGCATTTGCCTGGTCAAAACGGAGGAAAAACAGGCTTTGAAGGCCAAAATGCCTGGGCAGCAGATTGGTGAGGCGCTGCATAAACATCTCCGGCGACACATTATACTTGGTCAGTAGGCCCAGCCATTGGCCGGCATCCCATTTGGTGGCGTCAAACAGTTTTTGTAGGTCCCGCACCAGGGCTTCTTCCTCCATCAAGAGCGCCCCAGCGAAATAGGAAGCTTTAAAATTGTTCAGCACCTCATCAAACGAGCGTACCGGAAAGCTGGCATTTACATAGGGCCGCTCCCGCAGGTTGAGGTAGTGAAACGCTACCTCCCGCCCCAACACAAAAGCCTCCTGCGCACTACTTAAGCCAGGCCGCAGCAACAATCGGCGGGTTTTGGGCTGGAACACCGACCGCAGCCGCCCCAGCGAAGCGTACTCACCAAGCAGCGTGCGATCCAGGGAATACCCGTACTTCTCGGTCAGTACACGCTCCAGTTGGCACGTGTCGAAGGGCGCGGCAGCGTTGAGTTTTTGCTCCACGGTGAAGGTGCGGACGTCCTGCTCCAATTCCTCAAAGTAGTTGTCGTGCATTTCCTGGTAGGAGCGCAGCGCCGCCAGAAAAAAGTGCTCCTGCCGCATCTCGTAGTTGCGACCAATCTCGAACAGCGTGCTGATAAAAGCATTCATCTTGGCCGGCGCATCCGCAATCAGCTCCACAATGCGCATCGGATCCAGCCCGAACATCTCCAGCGGAAATTCCTTGAGTAAATCTGACTGAAGTAGCTCCGAGATGGGCTCCAGCTTGCGGCTCAGCGTGAGCGACGTAAGCTGATCGTAGCTTACACCCAGGACCTTGCTCAAGCTCAGAATCTTGTCCGCCTTTGGGTACTTCTTGCCCTTCTCAATCTCATTGAGGTACGAAACCGACACATCGCAGGCGCGAGCCATTTCGGCAGGAGTAAGCCCGCTCTCTTGCCGCAGCTCGCGGAGCTTCAACCCAAAAATCAATCGTACTATCTGGCCGTGACTCAGCATATTAATATGTATAGGACAGGAAGGAGTGTTATTTCTGTTCTAATTCTTAAGAAGTGAAAGTGTAACAAATTTAGGCTTTATGAGCGATTATTAAATATTAGCGAATATTCGCTTGTTTTATAAAATTCGCTTATGTATGTTTGGTGAGTACTTTATCAACTTCACCAAATCACCTTGAGCCATGACTTTTTCCGAGCCACACACATTGGTTTCTCACCCGAAATATTTGGCCCCCGAGCGTGTGAAAGTTCTGGGCGCTTATACATCGGAGTTTGCCGAGATTTTGACTCCGTCAGCGCTGGCTTTTGTAGCCGAGCTGCATCGGCGCTTCGACCGCACCCGCCGCGAACTGCTAGCTCGTCGGGAAGCGCGCCAACGGGAGTTTGCGGCTGGTATTCTCCCCGATTTTTTGCCCGAAACCCGTTTGATCCGCGAAAAGCCGTGGACAGTTGCGCCCCTGCCAGCCGATCTGCTCGACCGGCGCGTAGAAATTACCGGGCCCGTGGAGCGGAAGATGATTATCAACGCTCTGAACTCGGGGGCTAAAGTATTCATGGCCGATTTGGAGGACTCGAATGCTCCTACCTGGGAGAACGTCATTGGGGGGCAAATTAACCTGCGCGACGCGGTACGGCGCACTATTTCACTCAGTACACCTACCAAAGAATATCGTCTGAATGAGGAGGTCGCCACGCTCATCGTACGCCCTCGGGGTTGGCATCTGCTCGAAAAACATGTGCTAGTGGACGGAGAGCCCATCAGCGCTGCGCTGTTTGACTTTGGCCTGTACTTTTTCCACAACGCCCACGAGTTGCTAGCGCGGGGTAGCGGACCCTATTTCTACCTTCCCAAAATCGAAAGCCACCTGGAGGCCCGCCTGTGGAATGATGTGTTTAGCATTGCCCAATGGTCGCTCAAGATTCCGAAAGGCAGCATCAAAGCAACCGTACTGATTGAGACGCTGCCCGCCAGTTTTGAGCTTAATGAGATTCTGTATGAGTTGCGGGAGCACTCCGCTGGCCTGAACTGCGGACGCTGGGATTATATTTTCTCCTATATCAAGCGTCTGGGACTGAATCCAAACTTTCGTTTGCCTGACCGCGCCCAGGTTACCATGACGGTGCCTTTCATGGCGGCTTATTCCCAGCTTGTTATCCAAACCTGCCACCGGCGCGGCGTACACGCTATTGGGGGTATGGCTGCCCAGATTCCTATCAAGAATGACCCAGAAGCTAATGAAGCTGCCTTAGAGAAAGTGCGGCTGGATAAAGTGCGCGAGGCCAAAAATGGCCACGATGGCACGTGGGTAGCGCATCCGGGCTTGGTGCCTATCGCCCTAGCCGTTTTTGATGAGCTGATGCCTAATGCGAACCAGATAGAGCGCAAGCGCGAAGATGTGCACGTAACCGCCGCCGACTTGGTGCAAGCGCCCGAAGGCACTATCACAGAAGCTGGCTTGAGGCTTAACATCGATGTGGCTATTCGCTACCTCGAAGCCTGGCTGGGGGGCAATGGTTGCGTGCCGATTTATAATTTGATGGAAGATGCGGCTACAGCCGAAATCTCGCGAGCACAGGTGTGGCAGTGGCTACACACGCCCGGCACTACTTTGCAGGATGGTCGCCCCGTCACGCTAGAGCTATACCGTTCCCTCATTACTGATCAGATAGCGCAGATGCGCAAAGCAGTAGGGGAGGAGCAATTCGCGCAAGGGCACTACGAACAAGCCGCCCGCCTCTTCGATCGCCTCGTGACCAGCAAGGAATTTACCGAGTTTCTGACGCTGCCCGCCTACGAACAACTGGCCTAAACAGCCCACTGTGGTACCACAACTTTAGATTCGTAGTACTACTACCACTCCACCACGCTGCTGTCTTTTTATCGCTAAAAAAGCCGCTCTTCTGAGCAGCCTGGGCCTGCCTTGCCTTTTCTCACCGTCACATCCTAAACCATAACTGCCATGAACAAGCTCGAACGTATCGCCGCCATCAACCACGACTGGACGACCAATCCCCGCTGGGCAGGCATCACCCGTCCTTACACTGCCGAGGAGGTAGTGAAGCTGCAAAACTCTATCAAGATCGAGTATTCGTTGGCTCGGCAAGGGGCTGAGCGTTTGTGGCAGCTGTTGCACTCGGAGGAATATGTAGCTGGACTAGGCGCGCTCACCGGCAACCAGGCCGTGCAGGAAGTACAGGCCGGCCTGAACGCTATCTACCTCAGCGGCTGGCAGGTAGCCGCCGATGCCAACGGGGCCGGCCAGATGTACCCCGACCAAAGCCTGTACCCCGCCGATAGTGTACCCAACGTGGTGAAGCGCATCAACAACGCCCTGCTGCGAGCCGATCAAATTCAGAATCTGACCGGCGATGGCAATGTGCATTGGCTGGTGCCCATCGTAGCTGATGCGGAAGCTGGTTTTGGCGGCAACCTGAATGCCTTTGAGTTGATGAAAATGATGATTGAGGCGGGTGCTGCTGGGGTGCATTTTGAGGATCAGCTGTCATCGGCGAAGAAATGCGGGCATCTGGGGGGCAAAGTTCTGGTGCCTACGCAGGAAGCCATCAACAAACTGGTGGCCGCCCGCCTCGCTGCGGATGTACTGGGTGTGCCTACGCTGGTAGTAGCCCGCACCGACGCCGATGCCGCCGACCTCATCACCAGCGACGTAGATGAGCGCGACCAGCCCTTTGTAATTACACATGATGGTCGTACCAATGAAGGGTTTTACCGCGTACGCCCTGGCGTAGAATCGTGCATAGCCCGCGGTCTGGCCTACGCTCCCTACGCTGACCTGCTGTGGATGGAAACTTCGCATCCTGATTTGGGGCAAGCGCGGCAGTTTGCGGAGGCCATTCATGCTCAGTATCCGGGTAAGCTGCTTGCTTATAACTGCTCGCCTTCCTTCAACTGGGCCAGCAAGCTAAGCGTGGAACAGATGGAAAGCTTCCGGGAAGAACTAGCTGCGCTGGGCTACAAGTTTCAATTTATTACGCTGGCTGGCTTCCATGCTTTGAATACCAGCATGTTTGAGCTTGCCCAAGCCTACCGTGAGCGCGGCATGGCTGGCTACTCGGAACTGCAAGAGCGGGAGTTTGCTTTGCAAAAATCTGGCTTCAAAGCCGTAAAGCATCAGGCATTTGTAGGCACTGGCTACTTCGATGCTGTGCAAAATGTAGTTTCGGGGGGCAAAACCAGCACGGCCGCATTGGTTGGCTCAACAGAGGAAGCTCAGTTTCATGGGTAGTACCAAGCGTTGACGTTTAGTTACATAAACCAAAAAGGGCGTCAGGTATATACCTGACGCCCTTTTTGGTTAGCGAGCTAGTCACTTAAACTTGACTCGAGTGATCAAAAGGCTGAGCAATCAGAGCGTAGTCTAGGGAATGACGCTGAGCAGTTTCGCGCAGGATAGTTTGTTGCCAGGGACGTAGGACTTGCTCGGCGCCTAGCTCAATGATATCCGCTACGAGCCGGTTAGAAAGCACGAGGTTCGCCACGTAGCTATTCATGTCAGTTGTAATGAGGTTTTTCAAATGAAGCAAAAGCTGCTCGCGGGCATCGGCTCGGGCGGCTTTTTCGCCGCTGAGGCGGCGGCGAAACGGGAAGCGCCGCTGCTCACCAGTAGCGGCGGGCTCAGGCGCGGGCACAAAAGTATCAGATGAAAGTGCCGCTAATTGATCTAGATAAGGTGCACGCTTCAGTTCTGGATGTAAACCACGAGCCGCTTTCCAGTCGCTGAGGTCACGAGGAGTATCGCGCACCAGCTCCGACAGGCGATCATTGGCAAACACCATGTAAGGCGGCCGGTCCAATTGCTTCGCCACTTGATCGCGCAGCATATACAGGTCGCGGAATAACGGCAGCTCGCCGGGAAGAATCCGGTATTTGCCGGCAATGCGCAGGTACGGGCGCTCGTCGCGGGTGTAGCGCACCAGCTCCAAGGCAGCATTTTCTTCGTCAGCCCAATGTGCCCGGCCCAGTGCTTCCAGTTTAGTCTTCAGCCGGTCAGCCAGCTCAAACAGATAAATAACGTCGTTGGCCGCGTACACTTTTTGGGCCTCCGTCAGCGGACGCTTCAGCCAGTTCGACTTCTGCTCGCCTTTGTCCACTTCCAATCCTAACTCACTTTGAATCAGACGACCCAAGGAGATATTGTTATCAGCTTCCGCCAGCAGCGTGTACTGCACGCTGGTGTCGGTGATGTGGCGTACGTGCACGCCATACAGCTCATCGAGCAGCAGAATATCCGATTTGCAGCTGTGGAATACCTTCTCAATGGCCGGGTCGCGCAGCAATTCCCAGATGGGCTCCAACTCTTCGGCCGGATTGGTGAGCGGCAGCGGATCAATCAGATAGGCGGTTGAGCCGTCAAAAATCTGGATCAGAGCAAGATTGCGGCCGTAGCGGTGGCGCATATCATCAAACTCCAGATCCACGGCCAGACGCGATGCTTTCCGCATGGCATCGGCCGCGGCCTGTACGGCGCCATGGGTGGTTAGGTATTGTATATCAGGTTGTAACATGGAAAAGCAAAACGAAAAACGAGCCGCGAAAGTCAGGAAGTAGGCCGGGGGGCATTTTACCAAAGGTAGGCAGGACTGGGGGGCAAAAGCAACGTGGATACCCTGCCGCTAAGTGCCGCTTTGGGAGCGCTGCAACACGGCGCTACGCTGTTGCACTTGCTCGACTTTTGCCCGAATTTCGGCCAGCCCCAGATTGTGCACGCTGCCCAGGTGCGTGGTCGCGAACTCCCGGTGGGGCACGTAACTGCCGTCATTCACTGCCCGGCCCACCTGCTGATAAGCCTCGCGAAAAGGCACCCCAGACTGTATAAGCTGATTGATATTTTCTACGGAGAAAACACCGTCGTATTTGGCCTGGTTCAGTAAGTCAGGCTTGATTTTAAGCTGCGGCAAAGCAAACAGCAGCATGTCCAGAATATCCCCGAACTGCATCATCGGCTCGAAAAGCAGTTCTTTCAGCAACTGGAAGTCGCGGTGGTAACCGCTGGGCAGGTTGTTCACGCATAGCGTAATGGTGTTGGGCAAAGACTGTAAGGCATTGCAACGCGCCCGCACCAACTCAAATACATCCGGGTTCTTCTTGTGAGGCATGATGCTGGAGCCCGTGGTAAAGGCGGGGGGCAATTCTACAAACGCAAGATCCTGACTGTTGTAGAGCACTAAGTCATATGCCATTTTCGAAAGCGTAGCCCCCACGCCGGCCAGCGCGAAAGCCACCGTTTTCTCGGTTTTGCCGCGTAGCATTTGTGCCCCCACGGCACTAACAGCTAGGTTGCCAAAGCCCATCTGCTGAGTTGTCAGCTTGCGGTCGATGGGGAAGCTGCTGCCAAAGCCGGCTCCAGAGCCTAAAGGGTTTTGATTGGCGACGGTATAGGCGGCTTCAAACAGCGCAATATCCAGCAGCAAATGTTCGGCGTAGGCCGAAAACCACAAGCCGAAGCTGCTGGGCATAGCGGCCTGGAAGTGCGTGTAGCCGGGCATTAAATCAGCTTGGTGGGTTTCAGCTTTTTGCAGCAGCACATCCACCAGCGCCATAATCTTCGTGGCAGTTTGCTCCGTGTAATCTTTCAGGAAAAGCTGAATGGCCGTCAGCACCTGGTCGTTGCGGGAGCGGGCTGTATGAATTTTTTTGCCGGCATCACCGAATTTCTCCGTCAGGTAGAATTCAATTTTCGAATGAACATCTTCGAAGCTTTCCTCAATAACAAACCTTCCCGCCGCAATTTCCGCTTCCAATTCGTTGAGTCCTTGGACCAACTGGTCTTTTTCCTCGACCGAAATCAGTCCAACCTGCGCCAACATTACGGCTTGCGCCTTGGAAGCCAGCACGTCGAAATGAGCCAGGTACATATCCAACTCCCGATCTCTGCCGATGGTGAACCGCTCTATTTTTTCGTCAACCGCAATGCCCTTTTCCCAGATTTTCATGTCTTATAAACTAAAGCCTTCCAGCAACTCGATGTAGCCCTTGATGCCGGCTCTCATCTCGCTAAGGTAAATGTATTCGTTGGGGGTGTGGGAGCGGGCCGAATCGCCGGGCCCAATTTTGACCGTGTCAAACGGCATCACCGCTTGGTCGGAGAGCGTAGCGGAACCGAAAAGCTTACGGCCCAAATTTGCCCCCCGCAGCACCAGCGGGTGTGTCGGAGCGATGCGCGAAGAGTTCAAATGCACGGACCGTGGCGTCACGTCGGCTTGTACATGCTCACGCACGATGCGCACTATTTCTTCATTGGAGTATAGCTCGTTGGTGCGCACATCGACCACAAACCGGCAGGTATCGGGCACCACGTTATGCTGCGAGCCAGCCTGTATCTGCGTCACCGTCATCTTCACGGGCCCCAACAACTCTGACTCATTGGGAAAACGGTAGCTCCGCAGCCATTGTATATCGTCCAGGGCTTTGTAGAGGGCGTTTTCGCCTTCGTCGCGGGCGGCGTGGCCGGTGCGGCCGTGGGCTACGCAATCCAATACAACCAAGCCTTTTTCCGCAATAGCCAGATCCATTTGGGTGGGCTCACCAACAATACCTAAGTCAATTTTGCCTAATTGGGGCAAAATACTGCGAATGCCATTTGTACCCGAAACTTCCTCCTCAGCGGTAATAGCGCAGATGAGGTTAAAGGCTGATTCTTTGTCTTGGAAATAAAGAAATGTAGCCAGTAAGCTCACAGCCGAGGCACCCGCGTCATTGCTGCCTAGCCCAATTAGTTTGTCGCCTTCGAACACAGCGCCGAAAGGATCGGCAGTCCAGCTTGCGCCGGGCTTTACGGTATCGTGGTGGGAGTTGAGCAGGATGGTAGGCTTGTGGGGGGCAAAATGCTTCGATACCGCCCACACATTGTTGCCTGAACGCTGAGGCTGAGCGCCATGCGCTGTCAGAAAACCGAAAAGCAACTCGGCCGTCTTGTCTTCCTCACGCGAAAAAGAAGGCGTTTGAATCAGTTTAATTAATAAAGCAATAGCGTCTTCGGAAAGCTGCTCGATTAGTCCCGGCATAGAATGGTTTTTACCGGTTCGTTGATTTTTAGTGCGTTCTCAATAATCACTTTCGATACGCCCTCATCCATCGCTGCAAACGCATTGTCAAGCTTGGGCAGCATACCGGCGGCAATGGCACCGCTAGCTTTCATGTCGGCATAAAGGGCCGGCGTGATTTGCGGAATGACGGAGCTTTCGTCATTTACATCAGCTAGCACGCCATCTTTCTCAAAACAGAAATGTAGCTCTACTTGGTAGGAATGCGCTAGCGCGCGAGCCAAAGTGCTGGCAATGGTATCGGCGTTGGTGTTGAGGAGCTGGCCCTGGCCATCGTGGGTAATAGCGCAGAATACGGGCGTCAAATTGCCCCCCAGCAGCAGTTCTATCAACTCTGTATTGACACTTTGCTTCTGCAAATCGCCCACAAAGCCGTAATCAATTTCTCCCACGACGCGCATGGTGGCTTGAATAGCATTGCCGTCGGCGCCGGAGAGGCCTAGCGCATTTACGCCGACTTGCTGGAGCAAGGCCACAATCTGCTTGTTGGTTTTGCCGGCATAAAACATCGTTACTACATCCAGCGTGGCTGCATCGGTGATGCGGCGGCCGCTCACCATGTTGGGCAGCATGCCGAGGCTGGCTAGCAGCTCGTTGGCACCCTTGCCGCCGCCGTGCACCACGATTTTTTTGCCCCCCACCTGCGCTAGCTCCGTTAAGAACTGAGTAAGCTGGACCGTGTCATCGATAATTCCCCCACCGATCTTAAATATTTTCAGGACTTCGCTCATGCAGATAAAAAGTAAAAAAGGGACTGTGGTCCATGAAATGCGAGGCTTTCTATATACCCCAACTGCCAGCTGACTCAGGGCTCACTATACTCAGCACGTATTTTTAGAGTCGGGCCGGTAAAGTTTCCAAAAAAAAACATCTAGTTTTGCAACGATTTAGCGGTCTATTCAATTTAAACCGCATAAACCCACACCGTGTCCCGGTAGCCGTCATGATTCTTCTCTCTTCTATTGCACTTCTGCCGCGGCCCACATTGGCCCTGCGAACAATGCCAGCTTGATAGCTGGCTTGCAATATTTCGCCTGCGTTTTTCAGAACGATAAAAACCGGCACCGGGGACTTGGAATACCCCAGTAAAGAGAACTTCTACTGAATCATTGATTGACACGAGTGTAAGCCAAAGCGTGCCCTTTCCCGACTACTTACCGTAATAACCTTCTATAGTCGGGCTCCCAAGCTGGATCCTTTTCTTCTGGGTCTCTCTTACCGCCGGTTTCGGTTGCTGCGTAGGCTTGTTCGTAAGCTGCGCTTTTCTACTACATCCTTTTCTGCCTGTCTATCAGGCATCTAGTAGTTATCCCATGATAATACGAGTAGCCAATGCCGACGATGCGCGGTATGTGGAAACACTTTGTCAATGGTACGAGGAATCGGCCAAACAGCGGGGCGTTGGTATTGCCAAACGCGACCCCGAGTATGTGCGCAAGAAAATGCTGAAAGGCGACTCCATCATTGCTTTTATTGATGATCAGTTGGCTGGTTTCTGCTACATCGAGACTTTCGAGGACAATAAGTTTGTGGTCAACTCGGGCCTGATTGTGAACACCGCTTTGCGCAAGGAAGGCTTGGGCCGCGCCATCAAGCACGAGGTGTTCAAACTCTCGCGCACCAAGTACCCGGCAGCCAAGATTTTCGGTATCACCACCAGTCTGGCGGTAATGAAAATCAATACGGAGCTGGGCTATAAGCCCGTGACTTTCACGGAGCTAACCCGAAGCGACGACTTCTGGAAGGGCTGCTCCAGTTGCAAAAACTACCCCATCCTAATGGAGAATGAGCGCAAAATGTGCTTGTGCACCGGCATGGTCTACGACACGTTGAACGACCAATTCAGCCAGCAGACAATCGAAATTTTAAGTCAAGAGAAATAAAGTTGGTTGTCATGCTTTGCGGTGCTCGGCATGACGTTTCCCTTCAGTTAATCAAGAAATGAAAAAGGTAGTTTTAGCGTACAGTGGCGGCCTGGATACGTCGTATTGCGTGGTGTATCTGACCAAAGAATTAGGCTTGGAAGTACACACGGTTATTGTCAACTCAGGGGGCTTTTCTGCCGAGGAATTGCAAAGTATCGAGACGCGAGCCTACGAGTTGGGTTCATCCAAGCACGAAGTAATCGACGTCACGGAGCGCTTCTATCAAGACTGCCTACGGTTCTTGCTGTTCGGCAACGTCCTAAAAAACGATACTTATCCGCTCTCCGTTAGTGCCGAGCGTATGTTTCAGTCGTTGGCCCTGGCCGAGTACGCCCGCGAGCATAAAGCCGACTATATTGCTCACGGCAGCACCGGCGCCGGCAACGACCAGGTGCGCTTCGACGTGGCATTCTCGGTAATTGCCCCCCAGACCGAAATTATCACGCCCATCCGCGACCAGAAACTCTCCCGCCAAGCCGAGATTGAATATCTGCGAAGCCACGGCGTGGAAATGAGCTGGGAAAAGGCCAAATACTCCATTAACAAAGGTATTTGGGGCACGAGCGTAGGCGGCGTAGAAACGCTGACTTCGCACCAAGCGCTGCCCGAAACGGCTTATCCCACCCAGCTTCAGCAAACCGAACCGATTTCTATCGAAGTCGCTTTCGAGAAAGGCGAACCTGTAGCCTTGAACGGCCAAAAAATGCCCCCCGTGCAGCTTATTCAAGAATTGAACGAGCTAGCTGGTCAGTACGCTATCGGCCGCGACATCCACGTGGGCGACACGATTCTGGGTATCAAGGGCCGCGTAGGCTTTGAGGCCCCGGCTCCGCTGATTCTTATTAAAGCGCACCATTTGCTAGAAAAGCACACGTCGTCGCGCTGGCAGCTGTTGCACAAAGACTACATCGCCAACTGGTACGGCACGCTGCTACACGAAGCCCAGTACTTAGATCCAGTAATGCGCGATATGGAAGCTTTCTTAGAGTCGTCGCAGGCGCGGGTGTCGGGCACGGTGTTTATCAAGCTGAAACCGTATCAGTTTGAACTGCAAGGTATTGATTCCAAATATGATATGATGCGCTCCAAAGTGGCGACCTACGGCGAGGAAAACGACGCCTGGGATGCCCGCGATGCGCAGGGCTTCATCAAAATATTCAGCAACCAGCTCAAAATTCACAGCAGCTTCAATGGCGAAGGTTAAGGTAGGCATCGTGGGCGGGGCCGGCTACACGGCCGGCGAGCTGATCCGCATTCTGCTATATCATCCGCAGGTGACCATCGGGGCGGTGGTCAGCTCCTCCAACGCCGGCAACCCCGTATACCAGGTGCACGACGACTTAGTGGGTGAAACCGACCTGCGCTTCCAAAGCGACCTGAATGGCGACGAAGAAGTCGTTTTCCTGTGCCTGGGCCACGGCAATTCTCGCAGCTTTCTGGAAAAGAACAGTGTGCCCGTGGGGGCCAAAATCATTGACCTGAGCAATGATTTTCGGCTGAATGCAGATAATGATGTGGCCGGTCGCAGCTTCGTGTATGGTTTGCCGGAGCTGAATAAAGTGGCCATACAAGCGGCTCAAAACATTGCCAATCCCGGCTGCTTTGCCACGGCTATTCAAATGACTTTGCTGCCGCTTGCCCAAGCTGGCCTGCTTACCGACGACGTGCACGTGTCGGCCATAACGGGTTCTACGGGTGCCGGACAAAGCTTGTCGGAAACAGTTCACTTCTCGTGGCGCACCAACAATGTGTCCATTTACAAGCCCTTCACACACCAGCACCTTGGCGAAATAGGGGAGAGCCTGACGCAATTGCAGCCGCACCTGGAAGGCGATATTCACTTTATTCCCTACCGCGGCAATTTCTCGCGAGGTATTTTTGCGAGTGTGTATACGCCTTCGGATTTAAGCCAAGATGAAGCGCGGCAGCTGTTCAAGGATTTCTACGCTGATGCGCCTTTTACTACAGTGTCAGACAAGGAAGTTCACCTGAAGCAAGTGGTAAATACAAATAAGTGCGTCCTACACGTGCAGAAATTCGGCAAGCAGCTGCTCATAACGTCTGTTATCGATAATCTAGTGAAGGGTGCCTCCGGGCAGGCTGTGCAGAACATGAATCTGCTGTTCGGGTACCCAGAAAATGAAGGTCTTCAGCTTAAATCAGTTGCTTTCTAATGGATTTATTCAACGTTTACCCGCTCGTTAATATCACACCGGTAAAGGCGCTGGGAGCCACGCTGTGGGATGAGAACGGCCAGGAGTACCTGGATTTTTACGGCGGTCACGCCGTTATTTCTATCGGCCACAGTCACCCGCATTACGTTCGTCGCATCAGTGAGCAGCTAAACCAGATTGGGTTTTATTCTAACTCCGTTCAAATCCCGATTCAGGCTGAGCTAGCGCAGAAGCTTGGTGAGGTGTCGGGGTATCCTGACTACAGTTTGTTCTTATGTAACTCCGGTGCCGAAGCCAACGAAAACGCCCTGAAGCTGGCCTCGTTTCACACGGGCAAAAAGCACGTCATTGCCTTCAAAGGTGCCTTCCACGGCCGCACATCTGGCGCTGTAGCTGCCACCGACAACGCCAAGATCGTAGCGCCCTTCAACGCGGGCCACGGCATTTCCTTCGTCGGCTACGACTTGGCCGAGGTGGAGCGCGTAATACAGACCGAAGAGGTTTGCGCCGTCATCGTTGAGCCAATTCAAGGCGTGGGGGGCATTATTGTGCCATCCGATGAGTTTCTGCAAGGCCTCGCTGCACTGTGCAAAATGCACGGTGTCATTCTCATTGCCGACGAAGTGCAAAGCGGCTACGGCCGTAGCGGCCGTTTCTTCGCCCATCAGCACGTGGGCATTCAACCCGATATTATTTCAGTAGCCAAAGGCATGGGCAATGGCTTCCCCATCGGTGGCATCCTGATTTCGCCCGCACTGAAGGCGTCATACGGCTTGCTAGGAACCACGTTTGGCGGCAACCATCTGGCTTGCGCCGCAGCGTTGGCTGTGCTGGAAGTTATTGAGCAGGAAAACCTGATAGCCCACGCCGACGAGCTGGGGGGCTTTTTGCGCGCTGATTTAGAAGTCAACGCCGGCGCCCAGGAAATCCGCGGCCGCGGCCTGATGGTCGGCATCAAGTACGACTTCCCTATTAAAGACCTGCGCGACAAGCTGCTATCGGATTACCGCATTTTCGTAGGCAACGCCTCCGACCCAACGGTGCTGCGCCTGCTGCCGCCGCTGAATATCACGCGGGCGGAAGTGGACCGGTTCCTACTAGCGCTGTATTCGCTGACGGAAAAGTCGGTAAATGTCATTCAGCAAGCTTCGGCGTTGGATTAGGACGGTGTAGAGACGCAATATTTTGCGTCTCTTTGTTTAATGGCTTGCGCCAGAATGATGCGGCAATAACAACATCAGCAACGATTGAGACTCCAACTAGTGCGTCTCTACAATCAAAACGATAGATGTCCCAAACAGTAAAACTAGTTCTCGAAGACGGCACCGAAATCCAGGGCGAATCCTTCGGCGCGTTTACGTCCGTTGCCGGTGAGGTGGTGTTCAGTACAGCCATGACCGGCTACCCCGAAAACCTGACCGATCCATCGTTCAGGGGGCAAATTCTGGTGTTGACCTACCCGATGGTGGGCAACTACGGCGTGCCCGGAGAGGAACTGTACGAGTCAATTTCCAAGATTTTCGAGTCGGATAAGATTCATATTTCTGGGCTGGTCGTCAACTATTACTCTGAGGAGCACAGCCACTGGAACGCCGCCAAAAGCCTCGGCGACTGGCTCAAGGAGTACAACATCCCCGGCATTTTCGGCGTGGATACGCGCATGCTCACCAAAAAGCTCCGCGAGAAAGGCGCTATGCTCGGCAAGATCGTAGCCGAAGCCGACGTTCCCCTCCACGACCCCAACCAGGAAAACTTGGTAGCCCAAGTAAGCCCCACCGAGGTAAAGCACTACGGCAAGGGTCAGCACAAAATCGTGCTCGTCGACTGCGGCACCAAGACCAATATTATCCGTTGCTTCCTGGAGCGCGATGTGGAGCTGATCCGTGTGCCCTGGGACTACGATTTCACCACGCTCGACTACGACGGCCTATTCCTCAGCAATGGCCCCGGCGACCCAAAGATGTGTGAAGCTACCATCGGTCACCTGCAAACCGCTCTCCAGCAGGACAAGCCCATTTTCGGCATCTGCCTGGGTAGCCAACTTATGGGGCTAGCCGCTGGCGGCGATACGTTCAAACTCAAGTACGGTCACCGCAGCCACAACCAGCCGGTGAAGCTCACCGGCACCCAGCGCAGCTACATCACCAGCCAAAACCACGGCTTCGCGGTAGACACCGACACGCTGCCCGCCGAGTGGACCATGCTATTCGAAAACCTGAACGACGGCACCTGCGAAGGCATCAAGCACAAAACCAAGCCGTTCTTCTCCACCCAGTTCCACCCCGAAGCCGCTGGCGGCCCCGAGGATACGGAGTATCTGTTTGATGACTTCTTGAAAGCGGTAGCGGAGCATAAAAACCGATAATGTGTAACACATGCTTCATCATCAGTTTGCAAGCTCCCGGCCGGTAGTGCTTCTACCGCATCAAGCATCTTGGACTAGCGAGTTCACTGAAATGGCTAGGCGTATTGATGATATTACTGATGATACTGTATTGCACATCGATCATATTGGCTCTACTGCTGTGCCCTCTCTGACTGCGAAGGATGTGATTGATGTGCAATTGACAGTGGCGGATCTTGCGGATACAACTGCCCTGATAAATTCCTTGGAGGAAGCTGGGTTTCGACCAAAGAAATCATTTGAATACGATGAGTTTCATGGGTTACCGTCTCAATCTCCAGAGCTACGCAAACGCTACATTCGTGAACCACTTGGCGAGCGACGCGCCCACATTCATGTGCGTGAAGCAGGCCGGTTTAATACTCGCTATGCGCTGCTATTCCGGGATTATCTGCGCGCAAATGCTAATGCGCGTGAGGAATATGAGCTAGTAAAGTGTCGTGCCGCCAAGCTATTTCCGAATAGTATAGAAGGGTACCTCTTCCTAAAAGAACCAGCGTTTCATTTAATCTACTATGCTGCCGACTTGTGGGCCGAAAAAGTAGGATGGGAGCCCCATACAGAGAAGAGCCGAGGTTCTGACTAATAGCTTGATCGATAATCGGCCTTTTTAAATTTCATCACTTCCCAACGCACTACTCTTATGCCAGCAAAACATAGAGGTTTTCCGAACTGGGGATATCTGGTGTTGGGAGCTTTGGCTTTCGCAGGGTTCTATTTCGTCAAGAACATGGGCCAGCGGACGATAATGAAAGCAGTGCTTGGCGAACCGGGTGGGTTGATTACAAAAGCCATGAGTTCGGCCCGAGTTTCACAGCGGATAACCAGTAGAACAGGAAAAATAACTGCCAAAAACTTCAAGGTGGAGAAACTCGGCGCTACAAAAGATTCTCTCTCCTTCCGCTTCTTCTTGGATGGTGAGCGTGCCGATGCCACCGTCAGACTTTGGATGGCCAGACGCTCGTCTGGCGAATGGCACATAGTGAAAAGTGACACCATCTTTACCGAATAGAAGCCACTCACCTAAACCATCGGCTGTAGCCGACTTAACACGACTGCCTTTGAACATGACCGCACCAGCGGCCTGTTACCCCAACCCTTAGAATGGAAAAACCCAACAAAGTTCTCATCCTCGGTTCCGGCGCGCTGAAAATTGGCGAGGCCGGTGAGTTCGATTACTCCGGCTCCCAAGCCCTCAAGGCGCTGAAAGAGGAAGGTATCCGCACTATCCTCATCAACCCCAACATCGCCACCGTGCAGACGTCGGACAACATTGCCGACGACGTGTACTTCCTGCCCGTGACGCCCTACTTCGTGGAGGAAGTCATCAAAAAGGAAAAGCCCGATGGTATTCTGGTAGCCTTTGGGGGGCAAACTGCCCTGAACTGCGCCGTGGCATTGTTCCGCGACGGAGTGTTTGAGAAGTATAACGTGAAGGTGCTGGGCACGCCCGTGCAAAGCATCATCGACACCGAGGACCGGGATATTTTCAAGGAGAAGCTCGAACAGATTGGGGTGCTTTCGGCCCGCAGTGTAGCCGTGACGAACATGGAGGATGCGCTGGCCGCAGCCGAGAAAATCGGTTTCCCGATTATCGTACGGGCGGCGTTCGCGCTGGGTGGCTTGGGCAGCGGCTTTGCCAATGACATGGACGAACTGCGGGCCCTGGCGCAGAAATCCTTCACCACATCCGACCAAATTCTGGTGGAGGAGTCGCTGAAGGGCTGGAAGGAAGTGGAGTACGAAGTGGTGCGCGACCAGTATGACAACTGCATCACGGTCTGCAACATGGAGAACTTCGACCCCATTGGCATTCATACTGGGGAGAGCATCGTGGTGGCGCCGTCGCAGACGCTGAGCAACCGCGAGTACCACAAGCTGCGCAGCATCGGCATCAAGACCATTCGCCACCTCGGCATTGTGGGCGAGTGCAACATTCAGTACGCCCTCGACCCCGTTTCGGAGGACTACCGCGTGATTGAGGTGAATGCCCGCTTGTCGCGCTCCTCGGCGCTGGCTTCCAAGGCGACGGGCTACCCACTGGCGTTTGTGGCGGCCAAGCTGAGCTTAGGCTACTCGCTGTCGGAGCTTAAAAACAGCGTGACGCAGACGACTTCGGCTTTCTTTGAACCGGCTCTAGACTACGTGGTAGTGAAGCTGCCGCGCTGGGATCTGGCCAAGTTTGAGGGCGTGAACCGGCAGATTGGCTCGGCCATGAAGAGCGTGGGTGAGGTTATGGCCATCGGTAAATCCTTCGAGGAAGCTATTCAGAAGGGCCTGCGCATGCTGGATACCGGCAAGCGCGGCTTCGTGGCCAACAAGCCCGAGCAGGTGGATAACGCTACCATCGACAAGCTGCTGAGCGAGCCGAACGAGGAGCGCATCTTCGCCATCAACTTGGCGTTTGAGGCCGGCTATACGCTCAACCAAGTGCACGATCTGACCAGGATTGACCACTGGTTCTTGCAGCGGCTGCTGACCATTTTCGAGTTGGGCAAGAAGCTGGCCGCTAAGCGCGGCAACGGCCTAGATGCCCTGGAAACTGGCCTGCTGCGTGACGTGAAGAAAGCCGGCTTCTCGGACCAGCAAATAGCCGTGAAGCTGCTCGGCGAAGGCGACGTAAAAGCCGACGAGCTACTCGTGCGGGCCCGCCGCAAGGCCCTGGGTGTGCTGCCCGTCATCAAGCAGATTGACACGCTGGCCGCCGAATTTCCGGCCAAAACCAACTACCTCTACAGCACCTACCACGGCACCGAAAACGACCTGGAGCCCGAAACCGCTAAGTCGGTGGTGGTGCTGGGCTCGGGCGTGTACCGCATCGGCAGCTCTGTGGAATTCGACTGGTGCGGCGTGCAGGCTGTGCAGACGGCTGCTGAGGAGGGCTACAAAACCATTATCATCAACTACAACCCCGAAACTGTCAGCACCGACTACGACGTTAGCGACCGGCTGTACTTCGAGGAGCTGAGCTTCGAGCGGGTGATGGATATTCTGGATTTTGAGCAGCCGGGGGGCATTATTTTGTCTACTGGGGGGCAAATTCCGAACAACCTCGCCACTCGTTTGGCCGATGCGAATGCGCCCATCCTAGGTACAGCGCCGGCTCGCATTGATGAAGCTGAGAACCGCCACAAGTTCAGCAGCATCATGGACGAGCTGGGCATTGCGCAGCCCCGCTGGAAAGAGCTGACTTCGCTGGACGCCATGTTTGAGTTCGTGAACGAGGTGGGCTACCCCGTACTGATTCGTCCGAGCTACGTGTTGTCGGGAGCTTCTATGAACGTGGTTTCCAACGCGTTTGAGATGGAAGCATTTCTGCGGGCGGCTACTGAGGTAAGCGCCGAATACCCCGTGGTGGTGTCGGAGTTTATCCAGGAAGCGAAGGAGATTGAGCTGGACGCGGTGGCCGACAAGGGCCAAATCGTGAGCTATGCCATTTCCGAGCACGTGGAGTTTGCCGGGGTGCACTCCGGCGACGCCACCATGTACTACCCGCCCCAGCGCGTGTACGTGGGCACGGTGCGCAAGCTCAAAATCATTGCTGAGAAGATTGCCAAACGCTATGAAATCAGCGGGCCATTCAACATCCAATTCCTGGAGAAAAACCGTGAAATCCGGGTGATTGAGTGCAACATCCGCGCCTCCCGCTCCTTCCCGTTCGTGTCCAAGGTGTCGGGCCACAACCTCATTCGCAAGGCCACCCAGGTGTTGCTGGGCAAGAAAGTGGAGCGCGACGCGAGCGAGCTGGTCTACGACCTGCCCTTCGTGGGTGTAAAAGCCCCCCAGTTCTCGTTTACTCGCCTGCCCGGCGCCGATCCGGTACTGCGGGTGGACATGGTGAGCACCGGCGAAGTGGGCTGCCTGGGCGACACGGCCGAGGAAGCCCTGTTGAAATCGATGCTAAGCGTGGGCTACAAGATTCCGCAGAAGTCGGTGCTGATTTCCAGCGGCCCTATCCTCTCTAAGATAGCGTTGCTAGAATCGGCGCGGCTGCTGTTGCAAAGCGGCTACACCATCTACGCCACGCAGGGCACGCACCGCTTTTTTGCCGAAAACAACGTGCCAAGCTCCCTGGTCTTCTGGCCCGACGACCACCAGGAGCCTAACGTACTAACTTACCTCAAGGAGAAGAAAATCGACTTGGTCATCAACATCCCCAAGAACCTCTCAAAAGGCGAGCTGGACAACGACTACAAAATCCGCCGCACCGCCGTGGACTTCGGCGTAGGCTTGCTAACGAATGCCCGGTTGGCCAAAGCGTTTATTCAAGCCTTCTGCACGCTGAAACTGGAGGATCTGAAGATCAAGAGTTGGAACGAGTATAAGGCGATGTAGAGACGCATAGTTGCGTCTTACCGTTGAACATTATGCGCCAAGAAGACCTGCCAGAGCGCTGGAAGATCAAGCTTCAAGACTATTTAACTGCTAAAGGAAGCATCGAGCAGCATAAGCTCGATGCTTCCGATTTTCCCCTGGAAGGTATAGTAAGAATTCAGTTTGAAGACGACTCCAAAGTTGAATTCCATTACGCTTTTGCCATTGAGGCACCGGAATTCCGAGAAGTTGCAGTTTTCACTGAGCACTGTGGCTATCATGTGTTTCCGCTGTATGAGGGACTTCAGTTGACAGTTGAGGCTAATTCTTAGTCTAAGAATATCGTGCTTATGAAGCTTTGGATAGGCGGGATTATTGAATCTGATATTGGTGACGCATTCAGAGAGATCAGAAGTTCAACGGAAAAGGTTGTTAATTCTAAAATCGAATCTGTGTATTACGGCTCTGGAATTTCGACCTGGGATGTGGTGCTAGTTATTCTTGAGTCCAATCATCCTAAAGAGCATACTAGAATTTCCAAGGCCAGCCGTGAAACAGACGTAAGAATCGTAATAGATTACTTCGCTTTTCTACATGGCTCAATCCCACAAAGAGAACTACTGCTTCAATCAGCTTTATTAGAATCAATCCGACGTCTCTCAAATAAGCGAATACCTGGTTTTGATTTTAGTAGGCTTGAGCAAGACACAACAGCAGCCTTTCGTCTCCGTGCCTCAGTCTGACGCCATTTCCCTTTGTGCACATCCCATGAAAAACTTCACCTCCTTCGCCGATGCAGGCGACTACAAAGCCCTGTTGCAGCAAGCCCTAGAAATCAAGGCGAACCCCTACGGCTACCAGCACATCGGCAAGAACAAAACCGTCGGGCTGATCTTCTTCAATCCCAGCCTACGCACCCGCCTTAGCTCCATCAAAGCGGCTTACAACCTTGGTGCGCAAGCCTGGGTGCTCAACGCCGGCGCCGATTCCTGGACGCTGGAAATGGCCGATGGCGCGGTGATGAACGGCGGCACCCAAGAGCATATCAAGGAGGCTATTGCCGTGATGAGCCAGTATTGCGATGTACTGGGCGTGCGCACCTTCCCCACGCTCAAAGACCGCGAGGCTGACTACAGCGAGGAAGTATTCAACAAGATTCTGACGTACGCGACCGTGCCCATTATCAGTCTGGAAAGCGCCACCCTGCACCCGCTCCAGTCGTTCGCTGACCTGATTACGGTGGCCGAGCATAAGCAGAAGGAGCGCGTGAAAGTGGTGCTGACCTGGGCTCCGCACGTGCGCGCCCTGCCCCAATGCGTGCCCAACTCTTTCGCCGACTGGTTCTCAGAAATCGATTGGGTCGACTTTGTCATCACCCACCCCAAAGGCTACGAATTAGCCCCCCAGTTTACCAAAGGAGCCCGCATCGAGTATGACCAGAAGAAGGCCCTAGAAGGCGCCGACTTCGTGCAGGCCAAGAACTGGAGCAGCTATTTAGATTACGGCCAAGTCATCAGCAACGACCCCGCGTGGATGCTCACGCCCGAGTATATGGCTGGTACCCACGATGCCAAATTTCTGCACTGTCTGCCCGTGCGCCGCAACGTGGAAGTGTCGGACGCTATTCTGGATTCGCCCAATTCACTTGTGATTCAGGAAGCTGGCAACCGCGTGTTTTCTATGCAAACCGTGCTTCACGAGATGCTAAAGTAGTTATCAGTTACAACACTCAAAAAAAGCCCCCCAGAGTTATCTTGGGGGGCTTTTTTGAGCATGTGCAGCAGTCAGCATATTAATTGTGCTGATGTGCGCGAATCGTTATTTAATAAGACAGAACAGCAGTAAGTATGCATATTACTTACGCTTTTTATAACTTGTTAAAATAATACTAGAAATGAGTAACTCTATCTAAAGTCACTCTAGCGGTTGGATAAGGCGATAGACTGACAAATGGGGGCTTTTTGATAGAATAGGGATCAGGAAACCGCTCTCGCGCTTGAAGACGTATGTCCAAAGAAGGCTATAATAGGGAAGAGGAGGTTAGGTCGGCAATAGAGGAAGGAGAAATAAAAAAGCCCAAAAGCACGAGTTGGCCCTCGCTAAGATGGCTGCCATAGCATCCAACACTAAAGAAAATGCATTTATTCCTTAATTTAAGCGCCACATACGCTAATGCAGGCTTGCATTGGCAAAAACGGTAGTAACATTTCTTTCACTTTTTCCACTCTTTCACACTTATGCTGCCGGTTTGGCAAATCGGTATTTGTTCACTCTAACTGGGCCACAAGCCAATCTCTAAATGAAACAAAAATTTTTACTCTCTCTTGTCTGGTGCTTACTGCTGGTGACAACCGCGTGGGCTCAAACCCGGACGGTGACTGGCCGCATAACCGATGCTGATGGATCGGGCCTACCCGGTGTAACAGTGCTTGAGCGCGGCACCACCAATGGTGTTAGCACGAGCGCCGATGGCGCTTTCTCGCTCACCGTGCAGCCTAATGCTACCTTGATTGTTAGCTCTATCGGGTTTAACACCCAGACTATCCCAGTCGGCGAGCAATCAGTGGTTAATGTGCGTTTGGCTACCAATGAAACGGTACTCAACGAAGCCGTAGTAGTAGGTTATGGTAGCCAAGCCAAGTCAGAAGTGACCGGCTCCGTAACGCAGCTCAGCAGCAAGGACGTAGAAAATGTGCCAACTGTAAGCTTTGAGCAAGCCATTCAAGGTCGTACACCTGGTGTTACAATCAACCAAGGTTCGGGGAAGCTCGGATCCGGGGTGCAAATCCGGGTGCGAGGCTCTTCGTCCGTAACTGCTTCCAACCAGCCTTTGTATGTAATTGATGGTATTCCTGTGACTTCGCAGGATGTTGGCTCGGATACGGAGCCTTTGAACCCGCTAGCTGATTTAAACCCAAACGACATTGAGTCCATTACTATTCTAAAGGATGCGGCTTCATCAGCGATTTATGGCTCACGCGCGTCTAACGGCGTTATTCTCGTAACCACCAAAAGTGGTCGTCAAGGTCAGACCAAAGTCAACCTAGGCTATTATGTAGGTACCAGCGAAACCACTCGTCGGCAAGAGTTTCTGAACGCGGAGCAGTATAAAGAGCTGTTTACAGAAGCTGCCGACAACGAAGGCTATGATGCTGCAGAAGAGTTTGAAGCTAGCGGCTTAGATATTAATTCTGACGTTGATCAAAAATGGTCCGATGAGCCTTTCCGCAAGGGTAAAGTAGCTCAGTATGATGTGAACGTAAGTGGAGGGGATGCCAAAACGCGCTTCTATCTTAGTACAACTTACAACGACCAGACGGGTATCATCGTTGGTAACCGCTATCGCCGGGGTAGTGCCCGCATCAACCTCGACCACTCTATTACGGAGAAACTGCGCGTAGGCTTAAACTTATCTTTAACGCGTTCGGTGAATGATCGTACGCCTAATGATAATGCGTTCTCTAACCCTGTGCAGTTAAACGCCTTACCACCTATTCAGCCCAAGATCGATCCTGAGACAAATGAGCTGAACCGGAACACGCTTTACTACAATAACCTGATTGACTTGGCAAGAGGCCAAAATCGTGCTGGCACATATCGTTCATTCAGCAATTTTAACCTCTCTTATCAACCTATCAAGAACTTGACGCTGCGCACAGAAGCAGGTGCTGACTTTCTCAACCTAAACGAAAACCTATACCGTGCAGCTGGTACCCAGGACGGTGGTAACACAGGCTATGGCTTCAGCAACCAAGTGCAGGTTATTAACTACACCACCAACAACACGGCTGTTTATAACACTACTTTTAACGAAGACCACAACGTAGAGGCACTGCTCGGTTTCTCCTTCCAGCGTTCTGATACGAAAGAGACTTCAGCCGAGGGCCGGGGCTTTCCTAATCCTGAGTTTACCAAGGTCGCCAGTGCGGCCATCAAAACAGCAGGCTCAGCTTCTGAGCAGACTGGCTTCTCATTCGTCTCTTACTTCGGTCGACTCAACTATGCGTTCAAAGGTAAATACCTGTTGTCAGGTAGCGTACGCCGCGACGGCTCGTCGCGCTTTGGCGCGAATAACAAATACGGCAACTTCGGCGCTGGTTCAATCGGCTGGGTAATTTCGGAAGAAGGCTTCCTACAAGATAATTCCGTCCTGAACTTCCTTAAGCTGCGCGCCAGCTATGGCCTCACGGGTAACGCCGAAATCGGCAACTTCGCTTCGCGCGGTTTGTTCCTGGCAGTTCCTTACGCCGACCAGGCCGGTATCCGTCCGAGCACGGTGGTAGGTAATCCCGATTTGTCGTGGGAGAGCACCGCCCAGGCTGACCTCGGCTTAGAGTTCGGTTTCTTCGATAACCGCATTTCGGGTGAGATAGACGTGTATGAGAAGAAAACCACCGACCTGCTGCTCAGCCGTCCGTTGGCCTTCAGCAATGGCTACACCAGCATCACCGAAAACGTTGGCTCATTGCAGAACCGCGGTCTGGAAATCGCGCTGAACACGCGCAACTTCGATGGCGACTTCAAGTGGAGCACCAACTTCAATATCTCTTTCAACCGCAACGAAATCACTTCATTAGCCGCGCCTATTCAGAGCCAGTATCTGGGTAGTGTGCGCCAGGGTGAGCCAATTGGTGTGTTCTACGGTCGTAAGTACGCCGGGGTAGACCCCGCAAATGGTGATGCTCTTTACTTCGCAGAAGACGGCAGCACGACAAACCTTGCTTCGGGGGCATTCCTGCAGAAAGTAGGTGACCCAACGCCGGATTACACGGGTGGTATCACGAATACTTTCTCGTTCAAAGGCTTTGATTTGAGCGTACTGGGCCAGTTTGTGTACGGCAACGACATCTACAATTCAGCTGGTATCTTCCAGTCGGCCAACGGTGACTACTTCGATAACCAGACCATCGACCAGCTGGATCGGTGGCAGAACCCCGGCGATATTACGGATGTGCCCCAGGCCCGCTTGTATGCTGGTAATGGCACCGTGCAGTCGTCGCGCTGGGTAAGCAAAGGGTCTTTCCTGCGGGTAAAGAACCTGACCCTGGGCTATACGCTACCTCAGACGCTGGCTAAGCGCGGCTACGCACAATCGGCCCGTATCTACGTGTCGGCTCAAAACCTGGCCACCATCACCAACTACGATGGCTATGACCCAGAGGTAAACACCGCTGCTTTCGGTCAGGCTAACTTCCTGATTGGTCATGACTTTTACACCCCGCCACTGGCCAAGACTATCTTGGTGGGTATTAACGTAGGCTTTTAATCTCAACGGAATTACTGATGAAAACGATATTTTTCCGGTCGGCCGCTATTACAGCCCTGAGCTTGAGCTTGGGCTTGGGGGCGTGCGACGATAAACTTGATATTGAACCGCTGCAAGCCATTGATGCCACTACGGCGTTGAGCTCAGAGGATAACGTAACCAGTGCAGTTACTGGCTTGTACTCTTCCATTGGGGGCTCCAACCTGTACGGCACCAACCTGATTCTGGTACCGGAGCTTATGGCGGCCGATGGCTACATCAACTTCCAGGGTACCTTTGCCAACTACCGGCAGCTGGCCCGCCGAACTACTAACTCGGAAAACGCTTCGGCCCAAGGTATTTGGCAGGCCGCATATCAGACCATCAACCAGGCTAATTTGGTTATTGATGCGCTGCCAGTAGTAACCACGGCCGGCCTAAAGGCGCGATACGAAGGCGAAGCTCGGTTTATCCGGGCGGCAATGTATTTCGAGCTGGTACGCTTGTATGCCAAACAGTACACCCCCGGAACGACCAACACACAGTTGGGAGTGGCCATTAATTTAGTGCCTGTGAAGTCGCCTATGGAGGCTTCGGTGCTGGGCGCACGGGCTACGGTAGAAGAGGTGTATACACAAGTAATTACTGACTTGACCCAAGCTTCCACGCTACTGCCAGTTAACAATGGCTCGCGGGCTTCACGCTTTACGGCCAGGGCTTTATTGGCCCGCGTGTATTTGCAGCAAAGCAACTTCACGGCTGCCCGTACGCAAGCCAACGACGTAATTACAAATAGCGGCAAATCATTGTCGCCAACTTTGCAATCGGTGTTCACGGGCCGCAATACCTCTGAGACGCTGCTGGAAATTCAACAGAACGATCAGAATAATGCAGGTGCTGCTAATACGGGTCTGGCTACGCTGTTCTCCAGCATCGGACAGCAGGGCCGCGGCGACGTACAGGTTCTGACTGCTTTTGCTAACCAGTATGAGGCAAATGATGCCCGTGGTCGTTCACAGCTTATCTATGTAGGAACGGGTGCCAACAGCTTTAGTGGACAGCTTCGCTCGGGCAAGTACACGACATTCGGTCAGAATATTCCCGTAATTCGGTTGGCTGAAATGTACTTGATCAGAGCTGAGGCTGCCTTCAGAGCTGGGGACATCCCTTCTGCCTTGGTTGATATCAACCGTGTTCGTACTCGCTCTGGTGCTACTACACTTACGGCTCCTCAATTGACGTTGGCCACTATCTTGCGTGAGCGGCAATTGGAGCTAGCTTTCGAAGGCTTCCGCATTCACGATTTGAAGCGTACTGGTACCAACATCGTAACTACAGGTACGCCGCCGGTCATCATTCCAATTACCAGCAACATTTTGGTGCTTCCAATTCCGAAGCGCGAAACGGATCTGAACTCCAACTTAGTCCAGAATCCAGGATACTAAGTTATTTATCTTAAAAAAAGCCCCCCAGAAGAAATCTGGGGGGCTTTTCTATGAAATATATTGAAGCTATTTATCCGTCATCAACACTTGGGGGGCATTTTGGCTGTTGCCCATGATGATGACCTTGCTGTTGGCGGAAGTGGCAATAGCCTGATTGGCCTTGATAGTTTCGTATTGCAGGAGCCGGTCGCTGAGCTCGGCGCTGATGATTTTCTGGTAGTCGGCGATGCCCTGGGCTTCAAGGCGCTTACGCTCGGCTTCCTGACGTTCTTTTTGGAGTACAAACTGCATTTTCTGGGCTTCCTGTTCGGCCGAAATCTTGCTTTCGATGCTCCGCTTGACGGGTGCGGGGAGTTGAATATTGCGAATCAGAAGCTGCTCTAGCTGAAGGCCACGCTGCTGGAAGTCGCGGTTGATGGTGTTATAGATGCGGCTCTGAAATTCGTCGCGGCGGGTGGAGTAGAGCGCTACGGCATCGTAGTACACGGCATTGTCGCGGATGCGGGTGCGCGCGACGGGCCGAACAATGGCATCCTGATAATTGGGGCCGATGGTGGAGAGAATATGCGGCGTCCGGGCGGGCACTACGCGGTAGAGCACCGTTAGGTCGATGACAACTTCCAGCCCGTCGGCCGTCAGCACCTGAATGGCATCATCGCCGGCGCGCTGGCCTTCCTCGCGCTGCACCGACATGGTATAGTTCTGCGTGCGCGTGTCAAACTTGGTCACGTTCACCAAAGGGTTCACCACATTCAGACCACTGACAAGAATGCGCGGCTGCACCTTGCCAAACAACGTCTGAACGCCCACCTGCCCGGCATCAATCTGCACGACGGTGCTCAGCGCCAGCCCCAGTACTACCAGCGTTGCGCCCGCAAACAGCAGCAGGCTGCGAAACCGATGAACGGAATACGATATCTTACTCGCATTGTACCCCACAATAAGTAGCACGAGGCCAACGAAAACCAGGGTCATAGCGGAGGGAGTTGGGTGGAACAGGACGCGGCAAAGTGAGCGCAAATTGCCCCTCAGCCGCTACGAAAAGATAAGCTTTTGCCGGCTGTTTTGGAAGCAGTGCCCCGACTTCGCTATTTCCCCTGCTTCCTACTCATCCTCGTCGTCCTCGTCTTCATTCAGGGCATCGAAGTCGATTTCCTGGGCCAATTCCAGGGCTTCTTCAATGACAGCATCCATCATGGGCTTAGTAGCCGCGTCGAGGGTGCGCTCGAAAAGCTGCAGAATCTGCTCGCCCTCGTCGTTCACGTACAGATTGGTGTAAAGGCGTTCAAACAGCTTGGCGTCGCGGGTAATGACGTTGTCGATGTCGGCGACCGAGCGGGCGCCCAGCGCGCGGTGCAGCACATCGAGCACACGGCGGCTTTCTTCGTGGTCGCCTAGGTCGGTGAGCAGCTTGAGCAAGGACATGGCGACGCCCAGGCGCACGCGTTCAAACCGAAAGGGGACATCGGCGCGGGTGGCATGCTCGAAAGTGGCGTATGCAGCCGTGTCGGGCTCAGTGAGATAATAAGCAGCATCGGCGTCGGTGCGAAAAGCAGCGCGCAGCAGTTGTTCGTAGCGAAGAGAACTCATGGTGGCAGTGAAATAAGGCGAAGGAAGAGAAGGCGGCGCTTGGTCTGAGTTGGCTCTGAAAAAGCCCCCCAGCTACGAAAGACGTAACCTAAAGGGCGAAAGGTACGATTGAAGAAAAGACGCGCGCGTTTTTTAGTCGTCACTTCATTCCTGCCTCTCGCTCAGATCCCCTGAGGCGGCGACAAGATTCTTTCATTTATATCCTATCATTCCAACCTTCCTACAGATGACACATAAGAAAAAATGGCTGCTATTTGCCCCGTCCGGGCTCATGATTATTGGTTTTGGAACCTGCCTTATTCAGTGGGCTACCGCCTTGCAGCGCAAACAAGTGCCTACCGGCGAATGGGTAGCCGCCGGCACAGTAGCGCTGGGCGTATTTAACGCCGGTTTGTGTGTATTCGGCCGGGGCGTGGCTGAAGGCGTGCTGCACGAAATCCGGGAGAAAGGCCCATCGGCTGTTGTAGCAGCTGAAATTCCGCAGGAGTAATCATTCAATCGGCTCCAGATAGCATTCGGAGTGCCGACGTCACTTCTTAATTATTAGAGAAGATTAAGAATAAAAAAGCCCCCCAGAGCGCACTTTGGGGGGCTTTTTCGTGCCTTTTAAAAGCGTGAACTATTCTGTTTCATCGTGGTTTTGCAGCGGAGACAGGCCCGCCGCTTCGCGCCGGCGCTCTTCATCATTCTCCATATCGTTGAGCTCGATATTAAGTGCATCGCCGGAAATCTGAATTTCACGCAGCGACATTGCCAACGATACCAGCAGCGCCAGCAAACTCGCGCCGAAGATAAACTGACCAGCCTGCACGAAGCCCGCAAACAGCAGAAACATACACAGCACGCAGCCAAACATGCTGGCTATACCCACTGCCTGCATATTGCGCACAATCACGAGACGCTGTCGCAGGTTCTGAATCTGTAGCATCAGGTGCGAGCTATGCGTGGTCTGATACTGCGATTTGAGCGTGCGCACGCGGTTGGCCAAGGCCATAAAGCGGTTGGTGTAAGCCAGCAGCAGCAGCGACAATGCCGGAAATAGTAGCGCCGGGGTAGTAAGCGTAATTTCCATGGAAAGAGAGTAATACGCGGCCTGAGCCGCAGAGGTATTCTTCTACAGTACCTTCACCACCAGCTGCGAAGCGTGCTCCGGCGAGTGGTAGAGGCGGTGCGTGGCTTTCTGGAAATCCTCGTCTTTGGCTTCGTAAATATTAGGCACAAAGGTCTGCGGATTGCGGTCGACGAGCGGAAACCAGGAGCTTTGCACCTGCACCATCAGGCGGTGGCCTTTCTTGAAGGTGTGACACAAGTCCTGCAAGGCAAAGGGTACGGCCGTTACTTCATTGGGTGTGAAGGCTTTGGGCTGCGAAAAGCTTTCCCGGAAGCGGCCGCGCATCACCTCAGAGCGCACGAGCTGCTGGTAGCCAGCAAGTTTCACATTGGGCAGGTTGCGTGGGTTGTCGGGCGTATCGTTTGGGTACACATCAATGATTTTGACAACCCAATCCGCATCGGTTCCGGTGGTAGCTACTTGCAACAGCGCCTGAATAGGGCCAGCCAGGGTCAGGTCTTCGGTGAGCACGTCGGTTTGGTAGGTGAGCACATCGGGGCGGCGGCTGGCGAAGCGCTGGTCGTCGGTCATGTACTCACGCGTCATACCGGTGGCTGTAGCTTCAGTGAAGGGAACCGGCTTGGCGGGGTCGCTGATGTATTCGTCAAAAGGCCCCCCAGCGGCAGTAGTGGTTGGCTTACTGAACGAAATTTGCCCCCCAGGCTGGAAAAATAAAGTCCGGTCCTGCGCCTGCTTGGGCGGCCACGCATCAAAAGTGCGCCAGCGGTTTGTGCCACTCTCGAAGATGTAGGCTTCGGGCAGCTTTGGGTCCGTTGGCTTCTCTGCTTTCAAGTGCGCCCGGAAAAACGGCGCTTCAATGCTATCCTGGTAGAAAAGCGACGGCGACGCGCCGTAGGCCACGTTGCCCACCATTTCGCCGGTGCCCCGCGCCCAGCCGCCGTGTACCCACGGCCCCATCACGATGCGATTAGAGAGCTTAGGGTTCTGATTTTCGATGGTTTTATAGGTTTGCAGCGCTCCAAACAGGTTTTCGGCATCGTTGAAGCCGCCCACGGTGAGCACGGCCGTCTTCGGGTTCAGATCTTTCAGGTGCGGGCGCAGGTTGCGCGCCTGCCAGAACTCGTCGTAGTTGGGGTGAGCCATCAGGTCGTTCCAGAAGGCAACATTGTTCTTGAAATAGCGCTCATTGGCGTTTTTAAGCGGACCCAGGAGCAGGAAGAAGTCGTAGCCATCGGGTGTGCCGTGCTGAAACGACGGGTTGCGGTTGGGAGTGGGCTGGGGGCGGGGCAGCCCGAAGCTGGCCAGGAAGTTGAAAGCGTGGGGTAGGAAGAAAGCGCCGTTGTGGTGAAAGTCGTCCCAAAACCAATCCGCAATCGGGGCCTGCGGTGAGGAAGCCCTAAGCGCTGGATGCCGGCTAGTCAGGCCCACCGACGTGTAGAAGCCCGGATACGAAATGCCCCACTGACCCACGCGGCCATTGTTGCGAGGGCCTTTTTTGACCAGCCACTCAATGGTATCAAACGTGTCGGTGCCTTCGTCGATGTCCTGCTTGCCGCGCGGCTTATCCTTAGCTGGGCGCATATTCACGAACTCGCCCTCCGACATATATGCGCCTCGAACATCCTGATACACAAAAATGTAGCCCTCGCGCATCATGGTAGGCGACGGGCCGAGCGCTGTTTTATAGGTATCAGCACCATAAGGGCCGGCTGAGTACGGCGTGCGGTTCATGAGCACTGGGTAGCGCTTCGTGGCCGCATCGATGGGAGCGTAGATAATGGTGTGCAACTTGCGGCCGTCGCGCATGGGTACCAGCTGCTCTGTTTTGGTGTAATGCTGACGCACATACACCGAGTCAGCATTGATTTTCTGTCCATACGCGGTAGTGCTGGTCAGCAGCGCGGCGGTAGTCAGCAAGCGGAAGAATAACGGTAGCTTCATCGGCGGAAGAAAAAAGTGGACAGTCGGCAGAAAGAATACGACGAAAGTAACAGAGATTCGCGCACTGCTACCAGCGGAATAGCACCTTGCTTTAAAAGTAGCGATGAGCTGCTTGAGCCGCTGAGTTATTTGTCCTTTTTGTTGTTCCAGCAATAGCTGGTCATTTTTAATCTATGAAGAAACCTGCTACCTGGCGGACCCACCTCTCTGCCGGCTCTTTCCAAACCCTGTTTTTCCTTTTACTGCTACCACTTTGGAGCCTGAGCGCGACGCAGGCCCAAACGACCCCGTCAGCTTCCAATGCTGGTACTCTACTCACGCCTTCTCAATTCTTAGGCTATCCGCTGGGGGGCAATTTTACGCCCCATTCAGAGCTGCTGCGCTATGTAGACCATGTAGTGCAGCACTCCGGTGGTCGGATGCGCCTACAGCCCTACGGCCGCACCTATGAAAATCGGCTGTTGGAAGTGGTACAAATCGCTTCGCCCGAGAACCTAAGCCGGCTAGACGAAATCCGCCGCAATAACCTGCGTCGGGCTGGCTTGGAAAGCGGCGCAGCTAGAGCCTCTGATCCCGCCATCGTTTGGTTGAGCTACAACATTCACGGCAACGAAGCCGTGTCGTCGGAAGCCATGATGCAGGTGCTTTACGACCTGGCTAACCCTCAGAACCAACAGACCCAACAGTGGCTCCAGAATACGGTGGTACTACTGGACCCGTGCGTGAACCCCGATGGGCGTGAGCGGTATGCGCAGTGGTATAACCGCGTCCGCAACCGCACGCCCAACGCTTCACCTTATGCCTGGGAGCACCACGAGCCGTGGCCTGGGGGGCGTTTTAACCATTATTACTTCGATCTGAACCGCGACTGGGCTTGGCAAACGCAACAGGAAAGTCAGCAGCGAGTGGCGCTGTATAGCCAGTGGCTGCCCCAGGTGCACGCCGACTTTCACGAGATGGGCGTGGATAACCCGTATTACTTCTCGCCAGCTGCTAAGCCTTTTCATGCGGATATCACGCCCTTTCAGCGGGAGTTCCAAAATACGATTGGCGAGTACAATCGCAAGGTGTTCGACCAAAACAACTGGCTGTACTTCACCCGCGAAACCTACGACCTGTTCTACCCCAGCTACGGCGACACGTATCCATCGTTCAACGGCGCCATCGGCATGACCTATGAGCAGGGCGGTTCAGGCCGGGCGGGGGTCCAGATTCTGAAATCCGATGGCGACACGCTCACGCTCAGCCAGCGGATTGCCCACCACCACGCCGCCAGCATGGCCACCATTCAGGCCACGGCCGAGCGCCACGACCCGCTAGTGCGGGAGTTTGAGAAATACTATACCACCGCTCGCACCAAGCCAGGAGGTGACTACAAAACGTACGTGCTGGCCGCCTCCAACGATCCTGGCCAGCTGGAAAGCCTTCGCAAATACCTCGATCGGCAGCAGATCAGCTATGGCTATGCGCCGCGCAAAATGCGTACGAAGGGCTTCAACTACACCACTGGCAAAAATGAATCGGTGGAAATACAGCCCCGCGACCTTGTGGTGAGCATGTACCAGCCTAAGTCGACACTGGTGAAGGTGCTGTTTGAGCCGCGCCCCGCGCTGGAAGATTCACTGACCTATGATATTACCGCCTGGGCCTTGCCATATGCCTACGGCTTGAAGGCGTACGCGCTGAAAGAACAGTTGAGAGGTGACGACGCGACAACTGCCAGAGCACCTGCAGCACCAGTTCGCAATGCGCCTGCCACTGGTACTCCGTATGCCTATGTAGCTCGCTGGACTAATATTCAGGACTTGCGCTTTTTGAGTCAACTGTTGCAGAAAAAGGTGAAAGTACGGGTGGCAGAGCTGCCATTTGAAGCCGAAGGACAAAAGTATCAGGCCGGTACGCTGGTTATTACCCGCACCGGCAACGAAAACATGGGCCCACGCTTCGACCAAATTGTACGCGCCCAAGCCGATTCGATGGGGGTGATGGTGCAGGCCGTGCGCTCGGGATTCTCAACGACAGGTGCTGATTTGGGGTCTAGCTCGGTGCGCTATGTGAAGCAGCCTACGGTGGGTCTGGTGGCTGGTGAAGGCATTTCGCCTACCGCGTTTGGCGAGATATGGCACTTCTTTGAGCAGCAAATCGGCTACCCTATTACCGTAATAGGCACGGACTACCTGAATAGTATTCCGCTGCAAAAATTCGACGTGCTCATTCTGCCCGATGGGAATTATGCCGATATCTACCCCGAAAAGGGCTTGGAAAACCTGAAAACCTGGGTGCGGGCTGGTGGTAAGCTGATTGCGATGGAAGGGGCCGCCGCTTACCTCGCCAACCGCAAGGATTTCCTCCTGAAAACAAAGCCCGCCGATACCGCTGCCGCCAAAAAAGCGGCTCCTTACGCGCCACTGCGGCGCTACGCCGATGCGGAGCGGCGCCAGATAGAGGAGCGTGTGCAGGGCAGCGTGTACCGGGTGCAGCTCGATAATACGCACCCGCTGGCTTTCGGCTACGGCTCTACTTACTACGCTTTGGTGCGCGATACGCTCAATTACCGCTTTTTGGGCGACGGTGGTTGGAATGTTGGTATTCTTAAAAAGGAGGGCTCTGCCGCAGGCTTCACCGGCCGTCGTGCCCGCCAAAAGCTCACCGATACGTTTGTGCTCGGTACCCAGAGCATGGGTCGGGGTCAGGTGGTGTACCTGGCCGACAACCCGTTGTTCCGTGGGTTCTGGCAGGGTGGTAAGCTGCTGTTTGGCAATGCGTTGTTCTTTGTTGGGCAGTAGTCTGAAACATCCTAACTGACACAAAAAAGCCCCCCAGAAGTTCTGGGGGGCTTTTTAATGCACAAAAACTAAAAAATACTAATCAACAACGTCTTCAACTTTGTTGCCGACTTTGTTAGCACCTTTCTTCACGGCTTTGCCGGTTTTCTTGGCGCCTTTTTCAACGGCTTTGCCAGTTTTCTTGCCAGCACGCTTCACGTCCTGGGTGGTGTTGTAGCGCTTCTGGCCAACTTCGGTGCGACCGGTGCGGGTGGTGGTTTCTGCTTTTACAGTACCATTGTCACGCACATCAACTTCCGTTTTGGTAGTGTTGCCGGTAGCTTCGTTGCCAGTAGTAGTGGTAGTAGTCTGCGCGAAGGCAGCGGAAGAAAAAGCTGTTGCAAAGAACAGCAAAAGAGCCTTTTTCATAACGAGTTTAATAATTAAGGGAGAAGACAAATGTGTCTTACGGGGCCTTATACGGCAGGCTCGCAAATAAGTATGGCTTATTCCTTTCTTTCTTCTGATAGAGCTACAACTTGGGCTCAGGTGGCAGCAGCAGCGAGCTGTCGCCGTAGCTCAAAAACCGATACTCGTGCGCTAAAGCATGGTCGTAAACTCGACGCCAATCGGGGCCGATAAGTGCTGCCACAAGCAGCAACAGTGTGCTTTCCGGTTGGTGGAAGTTGGTTACTAAGCCATTCACTACCCGGAACTGGTAGCCGGGCGCAATGAGCAACTGAGTGGTAGCTCGAAGAAAGGAGCTGCCCGTGCTATCCAGGTACTGAAGCAGCGTCTGGAACGCCTCCGTAAGAGAAACTGTGGCCGTTCCCTCGTAAGGCTGCCATTGTGCAATGTGCAGTTCAGTGGCTGGCCCCTTAGTGGATTGGGTGGCCAGCTTAGCACCCAGCCAATACATGCTCTCAAGGGTACGCAGGCTGGTGGTGCCTACTGCAATGATGGGTAAGGGCGCATGTGCCAGCAACTGCCGGAGTACGGCCGCTTCTACCACAAACGACTCGCCGTGCATGGCATGGCCCGCCATGTTTTCCGCTTTTACCGGTTGGAAGGTGCCGGCGCCCACATGCAGCGTAACGCGGGCCGTATGAAAGTCGCGGGCAGTCAGGTCGGCCAAAACGGCGTCGGAGAAGTGCAGGCCAGCCGTCGGGGCCGCTACCGCCCCCTCATTAGCAGCGTACACGGTTTGGTAGCGTACGGCATCTACGTCTGTGTCCTCGCGATTGAGGTAGGGCGGCAACGGCAGATGCCCGGCGTAGCGTAGCACATCTGCGAACGGCACAGCGGCCGGCTCCCAACTGAACTGAATAAGTGAATAGCCCTCGGCGGCCTCCAAACGCTCGGCTGTGAGCATGGCGGGCTTATCATCAACAGTGAAAGCCAGCTGTACGGGCCCGCTTTTCCAGCGCTTGCCATTCCCAACCAGGCATTTCCAGATACAGTTGCCAGTTTGTTGCATGGCTGGCTCCACGGCCCGGTGGGGCGCTACGGGCTCCAGACAAAACAACTCTACTAAGCCACCTGTGGGCTTTTGGCAAAATAATCGGGCCCGCACCACTTTCGTATCGTTGAAGACCAGCAGGGCGCCGGGGGGCAATTCGGAGGGTAGCTCGTGGAAGCGTTGATCGGAAATTTGCCCCCCACGATACACCAGCAGGCGCGACTGGTCGCGGTTGGGCAAGGGCTCCGGCGCAATACGGCCGGGGGGCAATTCGTAGGTGAAATCCTGGATGGAAAGCTGACGAGGATCGGGGAAGGCGGACATAGCTGCAAAGGTAAGCAGGCAGTCGGCGGCTGGCGCGCAAAAGTCAGCCGCCCCGGAACAGCGGCCTGTGCGCTACTCCGGGGCGGCTCAATCTTTCACTCAAAACAGGCTAATCAGCCCGTTGGAAAAACATCAGATGTTGTTGCGGCAGGCTTTCCACGCTTTCAATAAACTCCAGCCCCACGGCGGCCATTTCCTTGCGTGCCTGCTCTATGCTCATTTTATGAATGCGCTTGATGGGCACATTTACGTCCTCGGCACGGTACTCCACCAGCGCCAGCCGACCCGTAGGCGTGAGGCTTTTGCGAATGGCGGTCATCATTTCGCGCGGGTAGTCAAACTCGTGGTAGGCATCCACGATGAGTACTAAATCGACACTATTGGGGGGCAAATTGGGGTTTTGCTTGGTGCTTAGAATGGGCTCTACGTTAGATACTTTGTTGCGAGCCTTGTTCTCTTTCAAATAAGCAATCATCTCGGGCTGAATATCCACCGCAAGTACTTTACCCTGTGGAACCAGTCGGCTCATCTGAAAGGTAAAGTAACCGGTACCCGCGCCGATATCGGCCACCACATCAGTGGGCTTCAGCTTGAGCTCGCGCAGCAGAATATCGGTGCCTTCTTCCTGCTGCCGATCATCGCGCTCCAACCAGCCCGCGCCCTCGTGGCCCATTACGTGGGCAATCTGGCGGCCCATATAGTACTTGCCAATGCCATTGGGGTCGGTGGGGAGCTTTATTACATAGCCGCTGGTATCGCGCGATGAGCTCAGACGCTGCTCCGTTTCGAGCGGGAAACGGCTTTCGGTGGGGGGCTGCGTGCAGGACGTTGTCTGGATAAGCAGCGCGGCTGGCAATACAACCCACGAAAAAATCAGCGAAACGATATGCATAGAAAATAAACAGAGATGCTACGGATGAGCTAAACAGACAAGCGGCCCGAAGCGTTCGGAAAATAAATCTGCCCGCACTTTCTTACTTCGCCACAAGGTCGAGCAGGTAATATAACGCTGGTCAATTCAGAAAAAATATATTCAAAACGACGATTTTATCCACCCCTTTCTACCTTTGGCCCGTACAGAACATCGTTTTTGTTTCTTTTAACCACATTTTACGCCTTATGAAACACTTATCCGGACTCTGGCACAAGCTGACGCTCGTTGTAGCCGTAACTGCCGCGTTGAGCAGCTGTAATCGCGCCGAATACGCTATGCTGCCCAAAACAACATCGTATCATGGCCCCGCGCAGCGCGCCGTAACGGTAGCTCCGGCCACCAAAGAAACTGCCGAAATCGAAGCTGCTCCCGTTGCCGAAGCTCCTGTAGAAGTTTCAGAGGAAGTAGCTATGGCTCGTCCAGTAGAGTCTACTGCTGCCACTGTAGCCGCAACCGAAGCCCCTGCTCAGGTAGTAGCTCCCGCAGTTGCTGCCGCGCCCGCAAAGGCTACTACTGCTCAAAAGCTGAGCATAGTGCAGAAAGCACTGGTACAAAAGGTGGTTAACAAAGCTGATAAAATGGCGGGCAAGCTGGCGTTCAAGCAGCGTTCGGAAATAGCTTCTGCTGATGACACAACGGCTCTCAATAGCAACATCCGGAATGGTATCATCCTCTTGTTGGTTGGTCTGTTGGTATCGCTATTCAGCGGTATCAGCGGTATTTTCGGCGTGCTAGGTGGTATAATCTCCATCATTGGTATTGTCTTGATTATTCTTGGCTTGCTCGATTCGCTGTAAGTCAACTGATCTTTTAGATAAAAAAAGCCCCCCAGCGTCGTGCTGGGGGGGCTTTTTTGTGAAATATTGGTAAGCTTACATCGGGTCTACATCAGCAACAATGCGCGCTTGCTTAAACTCTTTTTGGTCTTTGACCACGTTTATAGCCGCCAGAACTTCCGCTTTGGCCTGCTTCAGCACCGTGTGTTCCCGGTCAATCTTGACGGTAATTTCCTGCAAGTAGAAGTTGCGAATGCGGAAGATGTACGGCGCCTCAGGTCCTAAAACTGCCTCCCGTCCCAGCCTTTCCACTAGTTCCTGCGTGAGCAGAATGGCCGCTTGCTCCGCCAGCAGCTGGTCGACGTGCTTCACCGTGAGCCGAATCACGCGCATAAACGGCGGGAAGCCGTACTCACGGCGCTGCCCGATTTCGTACTCGTAAAACTCGAGGTAGTCGTTGCGGATTACCTTATCGAAGATGACTTGGGTGGGGTCAGCGGTCTGAATAATGACTTTGCCTTTCTTGCCCTTACGCCCGGCTCGGCCACTTACCTGCACAAACATCTGGAAAGCTCGCTCGTGCGCCCGAAAATCGGGGTAGTGAATGATGCTGTCGGCGTTGATAATGCCTACTAGGCTCACGTTGGCGAAGTCGAGGCCCTTAGTCACCATCTGCGTACCCACCAGCACGTTCGTTACCTGATTCTCGAAGTCCGCAATGATTTGCTGATAGGAGTTTTTGGCGCGCGTCGTGTCCAGGTCCATGCGCTGCACGTTGGCGGCGGGCAGCATGATTTTGAGGTCATCTTCGATTTTCTCCGTACCAAAACCCACGGTTTTCAACGCCCGCGAGCCGCAAGCAGGACATTCAACCGGCATGCGGTCGTTGTAGCCGCAGTAGTGGCAGCGTAGCTCGTGGCTGTGCTTGTGGTAGCTCAAGCTCACGGCGCAGTTCTTACACTTCGGAATCCAGCCGCAGTCTAAGCAGTTAATGAAGGGGGAGTAGCCGCGCCGGTTTTGAAACAGAATTACCTGCTCCTTCAAGCCCAGCTTACGCTCAATCTCGCTAAGTAACTCGGGCGTGAAGTGGTTGTGCATCTTCTTCGCCTCGCGCTGCTTACGCGTATCTACCAGCTCAATTTCGGGTAAACCCGCCTCGCCGAAGCGCTTTGTGAGCTGCACTAAGCCCCAACGTCCGGCGCGGGTCTGGTAATAGGTTTCGACGGCCGGCGTAGCTGAGCCAAGCAGCGTTTTTGCCCCCTGAAAGTTGGCCATCATCAACGCTACCTCGCGGGCATTATAGCGCGGCGCCGGCTCATACTGCTTATAGCTCGACTCGTGCTCCTCATCCACGATAATCAGCGCGAGGTTATCGAAGGGCAGAAACACGGCCGAACGCACGCCTACCACCACCTGAAACCGGCCCGAAAGCACGCCATTCCACACTTCCACGCGCTCATTGTCTGAGAATTTGGAGTGGTATACGCCCAGCCGCGTTCCAAATACGCGCATCAGGCGAGTTACTATCTGGGCGGTGAGGGCAATTTCAGGCAGCAGATACAGTACTTGCCCTCCGCCGTCCAGGGCATTGCGAATGAGGTCAATGTAGATTTCGGTTTTGCCCGCGCCTGTTACGCCGTGCAAGAGCACGATGTAGCGCTGGCTAAACTGGGTCAACACCTCATCGCGGGCGGTAGTTTGGGCTTCGCTGAGGGTAAAGTGGAGCTTGGCTTCGGGCTCATCATCGAGCGGGAAGCGTGATACAATCACGTCGAACTGCTCCAATACACCGTTTTTGATGAGCGTATTCACCGCGGAGGGCGAAAGGTGCGGACTGCTGGTCAGGGCATTTTTCTCTAGGCCCCGATGATTAGCGTAGATATTCTGGTACACTGGCACACGCTGCAAATAGCGCATGAGCACATCAAGCTGCTTGGGCCGACCAGCCAGTTGACTGAATAACGCTTCCAGAGCGCTTTCCTCAATAAAATGATGAGCCAGCCGCACCTTCTTCACCACTTTCGGCGAGTACTTATCAGCCAGATGCTCAAACAGAAAGATGATATCCTTCTGCATCAAAGACTTAATCACCTTGTGGAAATTGCTGCTACCAAGCAGCTCCCCAACTTCGGTAAACGTCATCGACTTGCCATCCTCTGTGCTCAGCGCCGTCAGAATCTGCTGTTCCTGCTCCGAAATAGGGTAGGGGCTGCCATCGGCTATGTAAGCCGGATGTAGCTGAATGCGCGACTCGGAGCTAAGCTTCAGCGCGGAAGGCAGGGCCGCGTTGATAACCTCGCCCAGCGTACACATATAATAATCAGCCATCCAGCGAAATAGCTTCAACTGCGGCTGCGTCACGACGGGGGCATCGTCGATAAATTCGAGAATGTACTTGGCCTGATACTGGGCTGGCGGTGTTTCGTGTACAGCCGCTACGATGCAGCTAAGCGTTTTTTTGGCCCCAAACTGCACAATCACCCGTCCCCCGATCACGACCTCGTCGTTCATCTCGTAGGGCACGCGGTAGGTGTACAGCTTGGGTAGGGGCAAGGGCAAGATTACGTCGGCAAACAGCGTGACGCGGTCGGTAGCCGCCGGCTCCGGCGAAACAAAATCAAAAGTGAGGCTCAACGGAAAGAATAGGCAAGGTCGGAAGGTAAAGATAACAGGAGATGCGGCGCGAACCCGCGCTTACTGCCTGCTATTCGTAAGAATGCAGCAGCACAAGCACTCGTTTTACTTAACAGCCAACGGGCCTAAATGCAGCCAAAAACACCTGCCAATTACTACTAAAGTTGCGCTAATGCCTCAACCACAGTATGAACCGGCTGCTGGCAAGCCCTATTGAAACACACGTAAAGCGTAGTCTGGCCGCCAAGCGTCGAGCGCTGCTGCAATAGCGGAAGCTCGTCGGTAGGAGTGAGGCTACCTGCTAACACCACATTAGGCAAAAAGTGCTGGCTTAATTCTTTTCGGGCTTCTTCCGCCTCGGGGCCAACCATAGCAATCTCGGCTGTCGGCCGTAGGAAGGCAGCATACAGACTAGCCCAATTGGTAAGATGCTGGGGCTCTTTTATCATCAGATCCTGCACTTGTGCCAGCATGGTAGCGGCCAGTTCGCTTTGGGGGGCTTTTTCTAAGTGCAAACCCAGCCGGTGCATATTATGCGCCATGAGCGAGTTCGAGGCAGGAATGACATTATCAAACAGCTCCTTCTTGCGGGCAATTAAAGCCTCAACATTGGCATCGGTATAGAAAAACAGGTTCTCTGTTGGGTCGAAGAAGTTTTCCTGCACATAATCAGTAAGTGCCTCGGCCTCACGCAGCCATTGAAGATCAAAAGTGGCTTCGTACAAGTTGATATAAGCTTGAATAACCAAGGCATAATCTTCCAGAAAGCCCGCAATTGTGGCCCGGCCGGCCTTGTAGTTGCGCCACAAACCAGGCCCATTGCGCAGGTTCGTTTGAATAAATTGTGCGTTCCGCAGGGCTAATTCCAGAAACTCCTTGTCGCCAAAAGCGCGGTACGCGTCAATGAGACCATTAAGCATAAGCGCATTCCAAGCCGTCAGAATCTTGTCGTCTGTAGCAGGACGGACACGCTTGGCACGAGCCGCTATGATCTTTTTCTTCCAACCCTCCACCAGCTCCGCGAGAACCTGGGGGGCAATTTCGTGGGCTACTGCAAAGTCCTCGTTCGACTGACGGCGATGCAGGATGTTCTGACCGTGCTCCCAATTTCCCGCAGCCGTGCAGTTGAAGTAGGCAGAGAACAGCAGTTCTTCATCACTCAAAATGTCGCGCAACTCGTTTTTGGTGAAAACATAGAATCTTCCCTCAACGCCCTCGCTGTCGGCATCCAGAGAGGAGTAAAAGCCTCCTTCCGGACTCGTCAGCTCCCGGCGTACGAACTCAACCGTATCATACACTACTTTCTTGTACAGCTCATCCTTGGTCGCCTGATACGCCTCAGCATATAGACTAATGAGCTGCCCATTATCATAAAGCATCTTCTCAAAATGAGGCGCGAGCCACTCCCCGTCAACCGAGTAACGGGCAAATCCACCGCCCACCTGATCATAAATGCCTCCCCACGCCATTTCACGCAAGGTTCGATTTATCTGGTCGAAGATGCTTTGGCTGCCTGTCAGACGGTGGGCACGCAACAGAAAGCGCCATATACTGGGCATCGGAAACTTGGGCGCCCGGTTCATGCCGCCCCATTCTCTGTCAAATTTGCTCCCCAGATTATCCAGTAGCAACTCAAATTGCTCATCCGATACCGTAGCCGCCGCAGATCCTAGACTGTACTTAGCCAAGTCGCTGGCTTGCAGAACACTCGCAAACTGCTCCGCCGATTCATCCAGCTCCGCCCGGTGCTCACCCTGATATGCTTGGCCGATACTGGTGAGCAACTGCGTCCAGTTGCGCGGCGGAAAATAGGTGCCGCCATAAAACGGCTTCGCATCGGGGTTCAAAAATACATTTAGCGGCCAGCCGCCTTGTACACCCATCGCGTGTACAGCATCCATATACACCTGGTCCACGTCGGGACGCTCCTCGCGGTCCACTTTGATGCACACGAAATACTCGTTCATTATCTCCGCAACGGGCTCATTTTCAAAGGATTCACGCTCCATTACGTGGCACCAGTGGCAGGCGGCGTAGCCAATACTTACCAGTATCGGCTTCTGCTCGGTTTTGGCCTTTTGCAACGCCTCCTCACCCCACGGGTACCAGTTTACCGGATTGTGCGCGTGCTGGAGCAGATAGGGGCTGGTTTCGCGGCTAAGAAGATTGGTATAAGCGGGCGTTTGAGAGCTAGACATGGGATAAAATAAAATATGATGCTATCTAAAGAAGAAACCCGGCGAAAAAGGCCGGGTTTCAGTTTACGTTTCAGAAGTTGGTTGGTCGGCAGATGGCGTTGGCTTTTTGCGTGGGGGTCTTGCGCGGCGCTTCGGTGACGCTTTAGCAGCCTTTTTCTCCTTTATAGGAGAAGTTTCCAAAGCTAGTGCCGTAGGAACTTCTATTGCAGGCAGGCCAGCCGCGTCTATCATAGGTGCTGACTGCTCTACTGCAGGTAAAGCAAGTGGGCCGGTTGGCTTACGTCGGGCCGGGCGAGCAGTTCTTGGCTTGCTTTCCGCTTTTGCCGTTACTGTTTTAGTCGGTTTGCGCGAGGTTTTGGCAGCTTTCACTTGAGCTGCTGTTCGCCGTTTAGGCCGCGCCGATGCAGGTGTGGGAGTGGCAGCCGACGTTATTTCGGACTCCGGTACCTCGGTAGTCGCCTGTTCTTCCGCAGCAACGGTCTGAATAGAAGCTTCAACAATTGTGTCCGTATAGTCGGTCGTCTCGATTGGTAAGCTGGGGGGCATCTCTACCGCCGCATCTACTATTTCTGGTTGCTCTGACGAGTCATCAGCAATCGGAAGTTCGTCATTTGCTGAATTAGCTAATGATGCTGCCAACTGTGCTGCCTTCTTGCGGCCACTGCGCTTAGCTCCACCCCGCGACCGACGTTTCTTCTTGAAAGGAGCAGCTTCTGTCACCTCCGGTATTGCTCCCTCACTAACGGCTTTATTCAAGGCAGGAGAAAGGTAAGCAGTAGGTGGAGAAGCAACCACAGCCGGGCTTATTACACGCTGGGGGGTATTTTCAGGTTCTCCTATATCAATACGCTCTTCTTGATCCTCGTCAGCTTCAGGTACAGGAACTGGCAGAGGCTTGAGTGGTACTGGCAGCGAATGAAGCTGTTTCTGCACCTCCCGAATCTCTGGGCGTACGTCCACTTGGTTGCCAAGCCGTTGCAGTCGAGTGAGAGTTGCCTCCAAAAACTGCCGGTGCTCGGGAGCAGCTGGGTACAACGGGCGGTGAGCCATTGCCTGGCGCACAGCATCCCATTCCTTCTGAAAGCGCCCAAAATTGCTGTCGAAATATTCACGCGAGAAACGCTCCCAGACGTATTCTTCCGCCACTGCCGACGGATGAATCATGTCGGCAGCATAGAATCGATAATCCCGCAAATCATCCATTAGCAACTCATACGCCGGGAAATACGTCACATCGGGCAACAACTCACTGAGGTAGTGACAAGCCACTCGCAGTATCGATTTGCTGACCGCGTTCAGTGGCAGCGTATCCTTGATATGACGTACAGGACTCACGGTCAGCACAAAGCGCAGCTTCGGATTGCGCCGCCGCAACAAAGCATGAGTCTCAGCTATGGCATTAATAATTTCGTCGGGAGTGAGAAGCTCTTTCTCAAACTGGTCAGCAGGTACTTTATGACAATTGCTTACTATTTCCTGCGTTTCACGCAACCGATACGCGTAAGCCGTTCCCAGAGTCAAAACAACTACATCAGCCGTTTCGAGAAACTGGCCAGTACGCTGCATAAGATCCTGAATGTGCTGTAGTAGCTCCACGGGCGAGTCGGACCCTACCGCAGCATGCAAATCATAGCTCTGCCAGCGTCCCCGAGCAGGCACTAAGTGCTGTTGCCAATCCGTTTCCTCTCCAGCTGCGGCACGTAGCAGTTTGCAGGCCGACAGTGGATTAAAAACGGTCCCAAACGGATTGGCAAGAGACCGTACTTTATAGCTGCTCAGGCGATTACCCAGTACATCTGAAAAGCAGGAGCCTATCGTCAGCACGCGAGCCGCGAGCGAAAAGGGGGTAGGGTGAGGGGTTAGCGGTATTTCAGTACGAAACATCAGAATAATAAATGACCAGAAATGGGTCAATGGGTAAGCAACCTACTCAACTCTCCTCTTTTAGCCAAAACAGCGGTTTTCACCTCATGCAATGCTTACCTTTTATCCAGCCAATAGACATAGCATTATCAAAGTTACTGTCCTTGATCAAATGAGTAACGATGATTAATAAAAAAGCCCCCCAGCGCGGCGCTGGGGGGCTTTTTTATTAAAGCGAGGCAGATTACTCAGCTACAACATTAAAGCGAACCTGATGCTTTACTTCTTTGTGCAGGTTGATAGTAGCAGTGTACTCACCAACAGCAGTTGGCTCCTGATCAAAAGAAATACGCTTGCGGTCCACGTCGATGCTTTTGGCTTTTAGTGCCTCAGCAAGCTGAAGCGTAGTCACACGGCCGAAGATCTTACCGCTCTCACCTACTTTGGCGCGAATGTCGAAAGCAACGTCACCGATCTGGTTGGCGATACCTTGAGCTTCGGTTTTGATCTTTTCAGCTTTGTGCGCCGCTTGGCGTACGTTTTCAGCTACAATCTTCTTGTTAGTCTTGTCGGCTAGAATAGCCAAACCCTGCGGGAGCAGGAAGTTGCGACCATATCCAGGCTTTACCGTCACGATGTCGTTCTTGTAGCCCAGGTTCTTTACGTCGTCTTTCAGAATTACTTCCATTGTCTGTATAAGAAGTGAGAAAGAAGAAAGTAAGGTAAGATGGTCCTGCTGCTGCTAAGCCTCATCAGGAATTCTCATATCTTATTTCTGCCCTTCTCAGGTCTACAATCTATTTCAAAGAGTCGGTTACGTAGGGCATAAGAGCGAGGTGACGGGCTTTAGCCACGGCCTGAGCCACTTTGCGCTGGAATTTCAGGCTAGTGCCCGTGATACGGCGGGGCAGCACGCGGCCCTGCTCGTTTACAAACTTCAGAAGGAAGTTAGGGTCTTTGTAGTCCACGTACTTAATACCGTTCTTCTTGAAGCGGCAGTACTTTTTGCGGGTATCCTGCTTGTGGATCTTTTCGTTGGCGAGGCTCATCTTCTTGTTATTGGGCAACTGCTTCCGATTGTTTCTGGGCTTTCTGCTGATTCATTTCTCCGTTGCGACGGCGCTCGTTATAGGCTACTGCGTGCTTGTCCAGCACCGTAGTCAAAAAACGAATCACACGCTCATCGCGGCGAAATGCTAGCTCCAGCTGGTCCACTATATTACCCGAGCCAGAGAACTCTACCAAGTGATAATACCCGGTTGATTTCTTCTGAATTGGGTAAGCAAGCTTTTTGAGGCCCCAGTTTTCAGTGTTGATAATGTCGGCGCCATTTTCCTTAAGCACCTGCGAGAACTTCTCGATCGTCTCTTGCACCTGACCTTCGTTCAGAACGGGCGTCAGGAGAAAGACCGTCTCGTAATTTCTTACTTCCATTAGACGGGATGAAAAAATTAAGTGAAAAACTAAATTAGGGGGCAAAGGTAGCTAAATCGCAGGATATCTGTGCTAAGCACTGTGCTTATTTTTCCTTAGATGGCAAATCAACCTCTTGTCAAACACCTATATAGAGGTGCTAAAAGGAAAACTTTACGTAAACATTACTTAGTATTAAGTAAGTAAAACCTTTCACACAGAACATGAGTTGGATAACTAACGGCCAACTGCCAAGTGTGCTAGTATATTGGACTAATGTCTGGTCAGTTGAGCTACAACACCTTATTTAGTGTCTAGGTGCTACGAAGTGGGTTTTTGATGGGTTTTGCTGTGTTTTCCTTTCCCAAAAATTAGAAGTATCGCTTTTGTTTCCTGCAATTCCCGACCTACATTTGTGGCCTTAAGGCACCCCTGCGTTTCTTTTCCCCAGTGAATTTGTGCTATGGATAGCATCCGACTTCGTACCCTCCCCCATTTCTTTCTTGCTCTGTTTCTGACGTTTGCCTCCGTCGGCCGTGCTTCGGCACAAGACGTTGGCGACGCTCCGGCCGTGAGTAAAGAAGGGGTGGCTCCCGGAGCTGCAGCTCAGGCTGCGCCCGCTGCCGCCGCAGGCACTACTACCGGCGACGCTGCTGCAATCGCTGCTGGCGACGCATTATATAAAGGTAACTGCGCCCAATGCCACGCCATCAACGAGGTTGTGGTAGGTCCGGCACTGAAGGACGTCCACAAACGCCGCCCTATTTCCTGGCTGATTCCCTGGATCAAGAATTCTAGCAAGATGGTCGCCAGCGGGGATGAATATGCCGTGAAGATCTTTAATCAGTACCAGAAGCAGCAGATGCCCAGCTTCGCGCTGACTGATGCTGAAATCACTTCTATTATATCCTACATCGCTGCCGAAAGCGAGAAGCCGTCTCAAGTGACTGCCGGTGGTGCTACTGCCGGAAATGCTGGCCAGGTTGATGGTCAGGAAACTGGAGGGGCAGCCTCTGCTGGTACAGGCGCCGGTCAATACGTTGATCTGCTCTTAATCGTATTAGTAGTAGTTCTGATTGTATTGGTTGTAACGCTGGTTATCATTGCCAATATCATGGGCGATGTGCTGAAAGGTAGAAAAGACCTTGATGGCCGCGACGTAGAGCTACTCGATCAGAAATTCGATTTCAGTAAAATATATAAGTCTAACCTAGTACGCGGCTTAGCTGTGGGGCTTTTTGTTCTCGTAGTTTTATATGAGTCAGTACAAGGTGTAATGGCTATTGGCTTGGACCAAGGATATCAGCCCACACAACCAATCGCCTTCTCGCACAAGCTGCATGCCGGCGAGAATCAGATTAACTGTGCTTATTGTCATACTAGCGTTTACAAAAGCAAGAGCGCTAACATTCCTTCGGCTAATATCTGTATGAACTGCCACTCGCAGATCAAAACAGAATCGCCTGAAATCAAAAAGATTTACCGTGCCATTGAGCGCAAGCAGCCTATCCAGTGGGTACGTGTGCACAACCTGCCAGATCTAGCTTACTTCAACCACTCCCAGCACACGCAGGTAGGAGGTATTGAGTGCCAGACGTGCCACGGTCCCATCCAGAATATGGAGGTAGTGTATCAATATTCGCCCTTAACTATGGGCTGGTGCATCAACTGCCACCGTGAGCAACCGCTTAATACAAAGGGCAACGGCTATTATGATAACCTCGTGAAATTGCACGATGCTGCCAACCAAGGTGCCGCATTTACTGTGTCATCAAATGGTGGTACTGAGTGCTCTAAGTGCCACTACTAAGTTGTCATATAGCCTAAGTGTCAGCAGGTTTTCACTGATACGTTAAGTCCAGTATCTCAAAATAATACGTCTTACTTAGAGATCTAACTGATTTGCTCTCAGACTTTTGAATCTCCAAGAATATAAGTCAAACAAAATGCAAGAGTCGCCCAAGTACTGGAAAGGAATCGAAGAGCTAGAAAACTCACCAGAGTTTGCAAAGAATGCTTTCAGCGAATTCGCCGATTTCCTGCCGGTTAGCGAAAAAAATAGCTCTACTGACGCCACTGTTTCTCCACGGCGTGATTTTTTGAAGCTAATGGGATTCAGCTTAGCCGCAGCCACTTTGGCTAGCTGTGAAGCACCCATTCATAAGGCAATTCCATACCTGAATAAACCCGAGGAGGTCGATCCAGGCATTGCTAACTTCTATGCTTCGACTTATTTCAACGGTGCAGATTACAACAGCGTATTAGTAAAGACCCGGGACGGTCGTCCAATTAAGCTGGAGGGAAACCCAGAGTCACCAATTACGCGTGGCGGTTTGTCAGCCCGTGCTCAAGCCTCCGTTTTGAGCTTGTATGATAGCGCTCGTCTGCAGCATTTTGCCATCAAAGGTCAACAGGCCGATAAGGACCGCGTTGACCAAGAGATTCGCAGCAAGCTTGCAGCTACGGGGGGCAAAATTGCTATCGTATCCCCAACTATTATTAGCCCGTCGACTAAAAGAGCTATTGCTGAGTTCGCCTCACGCTATCCTACTACCGAACACGTGATGTACGATGCTCAATCGCAATCGGCATTGATACAGGCTAATGGAGGTGTACTGCCTTCTTTCGACTTTAGCAAAGCTAATGTGATTGTGAGCATAGGAGCTGACTTCCTGGGTACTTGGATATCGCCAGTTGAGCATGCTCATCAGTATATCACTAATCGAAAAGTATCAAGCGAAAAAAGGACAATGTCGCGTCATTTTCAGTTTGAGCCCAATCTTTCTTTAACTGGCTCTAATGCTGATGTGCGCGTACCACTCAAGCCGTCAGAAATGGGGCAGGCTACGCTGGCACTCTATAATGAGGTGGTAGGTGGCGGTTCTGCATCAACATATAATAATGCACAACTGAAAAAGGCCGCATCTGAGCTGAAAGCTAATAGAGGACGTAGCTTAGTTGTAGCTGGCTCAAACGATGTAGCTATCCAGACGCTTGTAGCTGCTATCAACCAGTCGCTAGGCAACGTAGGCGCAGCTATAGATACTGCAAATCCTTCTTTGCTACGCCAGGGAGATGATGCACGCATGATCCGCTTGGTAAATGAGATGAATGCAGGCAGCGTTGGCGCTGTAATATTCTATCATGCCAATCCCATTTATGATCACCCACTAGCTGCTAAGGTAAAAACGGGGATTGCTAAAGTGCCCCTGAGTATTTCTCTCAACGACCGCTTGGATGAGACAGGTAGCCTCTGTTATTACGCTGCTCCTGACCATCACTACCTAGAGTCGTGGAACGACTATGAGCCCAAGCGTGGCTCATTGAGCTTAGCTCAACCTACGATTTCGCCCTTATTTGCTACTCGTCAGGCTCAAGATAGTTTGCTAACTTGGGCGGGGAATTCCCAGAGCTACTATAATTTCTTGCGTGCCAACTGGAGAAGCATTCTAGGGGGCAATTTCCAGCAAGGTTGGGATAAGGCTGTCCATGATGGAGTTGCTGCTGGTACTCTCTCTCCTGCATCTGTTGCCCCGGTTGCTGCTTCAATTGATATTAACCAAGCAATCAGTTCTATATCCCGCGCACCAAAAGGTGCCGGCGTTGAATTCTCGCTTTATGAGAAGGTAGGTATCGGCAATGGTTTTGAAGCCAATAACCCTTGGTTACAAGAGTTACCTGACCCAATATCGAAAGCTACTTGGGGTAATTACGTAGCCGTACCACGGGATATGGCCGTAGCAAATGAGTGGGAGCAAGGTGATGTAGTTAAGATTACCGCGAACGGTATATCTATTGAACTTCCTGTTCTTATTCAGCCGGGTCAAGCAAAAGGAGCAGTTAGTATTGCTGTCGGCTATGGCCGGGAGTTAGCTGGAAAAGTAGGTAGCAAAGTGGGAGCCAACGCTTATCCATTAGCCACCGTACGCGGCAATTCATTACAATATAATGGTACTGTCACGCTTGAGAAGACCGGCGCAAAGTCCCCTATAGCTCAAACGCAAACGCATCATACGGTCATGGACCGTAAGCCAGTAGTACAGGAAGCTACCTTGGCTGAGTATATAAAGAACCCTAAAGAAGTAACTGAATACGACAAAATAGCCACTCCTGATGGTTTAGAGAAGCCAAATAAGGTTTCTCTATGGCAGGACTACGAATACAAGAACCATCACTGGGGTATGGTCATCGATCTGAACTCCTGTATCGGTTGCGGTGCATGCGTGATTGGTTGCCAAGTAGAAAACAACATAGCAGTAGTAGGTAAGCAGGAAGTAATCAATCGTCGTGAGATGCATTGGTTGCGTATTGACCGCTACTATAGCTCAGATACCACCAAAGAGGATTTCGCTGAAAAAGGTAAGCTAGATACTTATGCAGCAATGGAAGATCCATCGGAAAACCCGAGTGTGATCTTCGAGCCAATGCTGTGTCAGCACTGCAACCATGCCCCCTGCGAGACGGTTTGCCCAGTGCTTGCTACAACGCACAGCAGCGAAGGCTTAAACCAGATGACTTACAACCGTTGTGTAGGTACTCGCTATTGCGCTAACAACTGTCCTTACAAAGTGCGGCGCTTTAACTGGTTCTCTTATTACACAAACGAAAAGTTTGAGGCAGTGAACGGTCATATGTTCACGGATCTCGGTCGCATGGTTCTGAACCCCGATGTAACTGTACGGGCACGTGGTGTAATGGAGAAGTGCAGCTTCTGTGTACAGCGTATTCAACTTGCGAAGCTTGAAGCTAAAAAAGAGCGTCGTCGTCCGGTGGATGGTGAAGTAGTAACTGCTTGCGCGCAATCTTGCCCTACTCAAGCCATCATTTTTGGTGACTTACGTGATCCAAACTCACGTGTATCACAAGTTACTCGTCGTGAAGATGGCGAGCGTGGCTTCCACGTACTTGATGCAATTAACGTGCAGCCAAACATCACGTATCTAACGAAGATCCGTAATGTGGAGCCAAACAAAGAGCTAACAGTCTAGAAACAGCGAAGGGACAAGGGGTTTATCACGGTATAAAATAGCTTGTCTCGCCACTTTTTACATTCAATATTATGCAGCACGTATCGCCAGTAAGAGAGCCGCTCGTTACGGGGGGCAAAACTTACCACGACATCACACAGGACGTGTGCCGCCAAGTGGAAGCTAAGCCAAACATCCGGTGGATGGCAGCTCTGAGCGTGGCGCTCTTTTTTCTGGGTATATTCTTCTATTCTGTATACCGCACCTTATGGTACGGTATCGGAGAATGGGGGCTGAATAAAACAGTTGGCTGGGCTTGGGACATCACCAATTTTGTATGGTGGGTAGGTATCGGCCACGCTGGTACTCTGATTTCAGCTGTATTGTTGCTATTCCGTCAGAAGTGGCGCAGCTCAATTAACCGCGCAGCTGAGGCAATGACCATATTCGCTGTAATATGTGCGGCGATGTTCCCAGTACTACACATGGGCCGTCCCTGGTTAGCCTATTGGGTATTCCCGTTCCAGAATACATTTGGTTCGTTATGGGTAAACTTTAACTCTCCACTTCTGTGGGACGTTTTTGCCATCTCCACATACTTCTCCGTTTCACTGGTTTTCTGGTATATCGGTCTCATCCCCGATTTCGCTACTATTCGTGATCGAGCCAAAGGCCCTATAGCTAAGCGCGCTTATGCATTGTTAAGCTTTGGATGGAAAGGATCTGCAAAGGCTTGGTCACGTTATGAGACTGTATCTTTAATCTTAGCTGGTGTTGCTACGCCTTTGGTGCTCTCAGTACACACTATTGTATCAATGGACTTTGCTACCTCTGTGGTACCAGGATGGCACACTACTATCTTCCCTCCTTACTTCGTTGCAGGGGCCATTTTCTCAGGCTTTGCGATGGTTTTAACATTGATGCTTATCACGCGGGTAGTCTTCAAACTCGAAGATTATATTACTATAGAACACATCGCTCTCATGAATAAAATCATGATGATTACGGGCTCTATTGTAGGTGTCGCATACATCACTGAATTCTTTATTGCTTGGTATTCACAGGTTGAATTTGAGCAGTATGCATTCATCAACCGAGCCACAGGGCCATACTGGTGGGCATATGCATCTATGATGACTTGCAACGTAATTACACCTCAGTTGGTGTGGTTCCGTCGCATCCGCTATAGCATTCCCGCTACGTTCATTCTTTCCATTATCGTGAACATCGGTATGTGGTTCGAACGCTTCGTAATTATTGTGACGTCCTTGCACCGGGATTATTTGCCTTCAAGCTGGGTGATGTTCTCACCAACTTGGGTCGATATTGGAATTTATGTAGGTACGCTGGGCTTATTCTTTACTCTGTTCTTACTCTTTGCGAAGTTCTTTCCAGTAGTGAATATGGCTGAGGTTAAGACCATCCTTAAGTATGGGGTGGATAATGGCCCAACATATACTGGTCATCATGGCCATGGCCACCAAGTAACTCCAGCTCATCAACCCGTTGCTCCTGCTATCCCAGCTTCTGCTCCCGTAAATTATAATAAGCATGACTAAGCGCTTCGCCCTCGGCATCTTCGACGACGAGGACGTGCTATTGCACGCCATCGAGAACATCCGCGCCGCTGGGGTTAAGATCCACGATGTGTTCTCTCCTTACCCAGTTCACGGTATTGACGACGCTCTCGGTATTGAGCGCTCACGCTTACCAATCGCAGCATTCTTCTTTGGTCTAACAGGCTTGTCATTTGCCCTGTGGATGCAGATTTATATGCTAGGTTTCGATTGGCCAATGATCATTGGTGGTAAACCTCATATTGCTCTACCAGCATTTATTCCTGTGAGCTTTGAAATGACGGTTCTTTTCTGTGCTCATGGAATGGTACTTACCTTCTTTACAATCAGTAAACTATATCCACGTTGGAAGGTGCCAGTGATGGATGTGCGTGCTACAGACGATAAGTTTGTAATGGCCATAGAATTAAAAGATGATGCTTCTGAATTGAGTCGCTTGACTCAACTACTCCGCGAAAACGGTGCATCAGAAGTCAACGAAAAAGAAATGACCCAGAAATAATGATGCACTGGCTGAAATTAAGTCTTCAGGGGTCTACGATGCTCTTTGCTGCAGTATTAGCTACTAGCTGCAATCGTGCTGATGTTCCGGCTATTCAATATGCCCCCGAAATGTATGAGCCTATTCCATATGAAGCGCTCAAACAAACAAACGTCAATGTAATTAACCCACTGGGGACCAACCAACGTGTTCCAGTTGTGGGAACCGTTCCATTGGGTAAACTAGATTACTACACACACATACCTAAGGATAGTGTTGGTATTGCGGAACGCGTGCTACGTAATCCTCATCCTTATTCGAAGGCCAACTTAGAAGAAGGAAAAGCACTCTATACTAGAGTTTGCTCTCATTGCCACGGTGAAGACGGAAAAGGTCAGGGCCCTGTAGGCATTAAGTTTAAGGGTGTGCCGAGTTACTCTGCAGGCGCTTACAAAACAATGAATGATGGGCATATCTATCACGTCATTCAATGGGGACGTAACCGCATGATGCCACATGGCTCCATTGTTAATCCTGAGGAGCGTTGGAAAATAGCTATGTACGTTCGTGTACTACAGCAAGGTGAAGGTCCTGATGGTTTAGCTAAATTAGTAGACATTAGCCAAGATTCAACTGAGATGACTGATCGTGCTAACCAAAGTCCAATAGAAGAGGCTCAAGCTGACAAAGCCTCTAAGACCCCAGGACAAGGTGGCACGGAAGCAAGAAACGGAACGGCGAACTAATAATATGGCAACTCTGACGCACCAAGACAGTGTTACGGCTGAACATTTACAGCTTCCGCCCAGCACTCGTAAGAAATTTATTATAATAATTGCGGCAGGTATTATCCTGTTGATAATTGGAGCTGTACTAGCTGCTCTCGGAATAGGAGAGGAGCATAGTGCTGTTGCAGGACATGAAGCCGGGACAGGAGCAGGAGCTTCTGCAGAACACCATGAAGGCAGTCCTACTTGGGTCAAGCGAATTCTTGTAAGCCTTTGGCATAGCAATGTGTACTTCATTGGTATTGCTGTAATCGGCACATTCTTCGTTGCACTACAGTATGTGGCTTACGCTGGTTGGTCAGTATTAATTAAGCGTATTTCAGAGGCATTGAGTGCTTGGCTACTACCGGGCGCGATCATTATGCTTATCGTGTTCTTCGTTGGTCGCCATGATCTTTTTCACTGGACGCATGATGGCATTATGACTCCTGGTCACGAAAATTATGACGCTATAGTTGCTGGCAAAAGTGGTTTTTTGAACTTGCCATTCTATGTTATTCGAATGGTCATATACCTGGGTATCTGGTGGTTCTTTTCAGAAAGGCTAAGAAAACTTTCGATTGAGGAAGACCTTAATGGCGGAACTGAGTATTTTCATAAAAGCATAAATGTTGGTGCTCTATTTCTAGTTCTATTTGCTGTTTCATCTTCTATGGCGGCGTGGGATTGGGTCATGTCAATTGACGTACATTGGTTCAGTACAATGTTTGGGTGGTATGTATTCGCAAGTTGGTGGGTATCAGGCCTAGCAGCTGTAACACTCACAGCCATTTATCTAAAGCAAGCCGGTTACCTACACTTCCTGAATGCTAACCATCTGCATGATCTAGGTAAATTCATGTTTGGCTTTAGTATCTTCTGGACATACATCTGGTTCTCGCAATTTATGTTGATCTGGTATGCCAACTTGCCAGAAGAAGCAGTTTATTTCAATCAGCGCTTGGGGGGCTTTAATGGCCACTATACTTGGATCTTCTATTTCAATTTGATTATCAACTTTGCTTTCCCATTTCTGGTGATGATGACCCGGGATGCAAAGCGTCAAATGATCATGCTGAAAATTGTATGTATTGCCATCTTGATAGGTCATTGGTTTGATTTCTACTTGATGATCATGCCCGCCACTATGAAAGGTGAAAGTGGATTTGTAATTGAAATAGGCATTGCACTGATCTTTTTGGGCTCTTTTCTGTTGTTATTTACGAAACGTTTAAGTCAGGCCTCATTGGTGCCTGTGAATCACCCTTTCCTCGATGAAAGTGTGCATCATACAACCTAAAATTGATTTGAGTATTAGGTGATAAATTACCTAAGTAGATAGTCTCAATACTATTTACACACTCAGTATCGCTGTATTCACATCTATCCCTAGATAATGATTGCTCTTGGTATTCTACTGGTACTGGTGCTACTTCTAGTCGTATTCGGCTTGTTGTTCCGCCTCCAGATCCTTACTTCCATCTTTTCTGGTAGCTTGACCCGCGAAATCGGTATGAGCAACCGTGTTAATGCTATACTGATGATCATCTTCATGGTGGTCGGCGGAGGCGCTTTCGCATGGTCGTTTATTGAAAATTACGCCAAGATGAATCCTCCTATTGCATCCATTCATGGGTATGCGGTGGAAAATATGTTTTGGACTACGATGATCATTTTGGGTGTAGCGTTCGCGCTTACCCATCTTATGTTGTTCATCTTCTCATATCGTTATCAGCATAAGGATGGACGGAGAGCATTCTTCTTTTCTCACAATAACAAGATCGAGATTATCTGGACACTGATTCCAGCCATCGTAATGGCTAGCCTCGTGTTCGCAGGTTGGAAGGAGTGGACTAAGATTACAGGTCCGGCCCCTAAGGATGCCATTGTACTTGAAGTAATGGGCAAGCAGTTCAACTGGCTGGTACGTTATCCCGGTCGTGATCAGAAATTAGGAGTTGTTAACTACCGCCTAATTGATGCTACTAATGAGTTCGGATTCGACTTGAATGACAACAATGCCATGGATGATTTCACTGTGAACGAAATCCATGTGCCAAAGGGCCATCCTGTTTTGCTGAAGATTCGCTCGCGCGACGTACTGCACGGCGTCTATATGCCAAACTTCCGGGTTCAGATGTACGCGGTACCAGGCATGCCAACCAAGTTTTGGTTCACTCCCACTAAGACGACGGACGAGATGCGCGCGCAGTTGGGTAATCCAAAATTCAACTATGAGTTAGCATGCTCACAGATCTGTGGCCGAGGTCACTTTGCCATGAAAGCGATCATAGTTGTAGATGAGCCAGACGATTATGTAGCTTGGTTTGCTCAGCAAAAGTCATTTGCAGAGCAGAATCCTGATGTTTTAGCTAGCTTCAAACAGAAGTCGGATAAACTTGTTAAAAGCAAGAATGCTGATGCTGCCGCTGTCATGACTCAGACTACCAAAGCCTCGCTTTAACTTACCTTATAACGCACGCTCCACTGTATGGCTGCTAATATTCCCACCAATGCTCCAGTGCATGGAATGCCCATCATGCCTCGTATCGAGCATGATGAGCACACGCATCATGATGAGCACCATGAGCAAAGCTTTCTGACTAAATATATATTCAGTCAGGATCATAAAGTCATTGCTAAGCAATTTCTCATAACTGGTATTTTTTGGGCCATTTTAGGAGGAGCGCTTTCTAGCCTGTTCCGGATTCAATTAGGATGGCCTGAGTCAACTATGTCATGGTTGACACCTGTATTAGGTAAATGGGTTGAAGCCGGTAAGCTCAACCCAGAGTTTTATCTTGCTCTCGTTACGATGCACGGCACTATCATGGTGTTCTTTGTGCTAACTGCCGGATTAAGTGGTACATTTTCCAACTTCCTGATTCCATTACAGATTGGAGCGCGTGATATGGCTTCAGGATTTATGAACATGCTTTCGTACTGGTTTTTCTTCGCTTCCAGTATCATCATGTTCATCTCTATTTTTCTTGAGACTGGCCCTGCTTCAGCTGGTTGGACTATTTATCCCCCGTTGAGTGCATTACCTCAAGCAATTCCTGGTTCAGGGGCTGGCATGACGCTTTGGCTAGTGAGTATGGCTTTGTTCATCATATCTCAGTTGCTAGGTGGAGTTAACTATATTACCACGGTCATCAACCTGCGGACTCGTGGAATGTCGATGTCCAAATTGCCACTTACGATTTGGTCATTCTTTTTGACAGCTGTATTAGGCTTGCTTTCATTCCCTGTATTATTTTCAGCTGCTCTATTGCTGATATTTGACCGTTCGTTTGGTACTAGCTTCTTTTTGTCAGACATATATATTGCTGGTCAAGCACTAAGCAACACAGGTGGTAGCCCTATCTTGTTCCAGCACTTATTTTGGTTCTTGGGTCACCCAGAGGTATACATTGTTATCATGCCTGCCATGGGTATGGTTTCAGAGATTCTTGCTACGAACTCACGTAAGCCTATTTTCGGCTATCGTGCTATGATTGGCTCGTTGCTCGGTATTTCTCTGCTCTCATTCGTAGTGTGGGCCCACCATATGTTTGTGACGGGCATGAACCCATTCTTAGGGTCAGTGTTCATGTTTCTAACATTGATCATTGCTGTGCCTTCTGGTGTAAAGGTGTTTAACTGGCTGGCTACGTTGTGGCGGGGTAACATTCGCTTCACTACGGCTATGCTGTTCTCGATTGGCTTTGTATCGTTGTTTATTTCAGGTGGTTTGACCGGTATTGTTCTGGGTAATGCTGCTCTGGATATTCAGATGCATAACACATATTTTGTAGTGGCCCACTTTCACCTTGTGATGGGTAGCTCAGCGTTCTTTGGTCTGTTTGCTGGTGTGTATCACTGGTTCCCAAAGATGTTTGGACGTATGCTTGATGAAAAACTAGGTTACGTTCACTTCTGGCTCACCTTCATTGGTGTATACTTGGTGTTTATGCCGATGCACTACGTTGGTATAGCTGGTTTCCCACGTCGCTATTATGCTTTCACAGGATTTGACAGCTTTAGCCAATTTGCTGACTTGAATAAGTTCATATCCGCTGCTGCCATATTCGCTTTCTTTGGTCAATTCGTCTTTATCTTCAACTTCTTCTATAGTATCTGGCGAGGCCGCCGTGCTACTGAGAACCCATGGAACTCGAATACCTTGGAATGGACCACTCCAATTAATCCTGGTCATGGTAACTGGCCCGGTGCTATTCCAGCTGTACATCGTTGGCCTTACGATTATAGCAAGCCCGGTGCTGAAAAGGACTTTATTCCTCAGAACGTACCATATTCACAAACGCAGTCGTCTAACCTGCCCAACGAGCGGGAGATGGCGGAATAATTGCCCCCCAATCAAATAAAAGGAGCCGCTGTATTTACGGCGGCTCCGTTTTTTATTAAAAGGGAAGTTCAGTGTCGGCTGGTCGACCTGAATTTCCCTTCTTTTTTGGGCAAAAAGTCAGTTATGATTGTTATATATCCAAACGTACTCGACAACCCTTGAGCATAATGATTCCTGCCTTCGTGCGCCGCTTTCGCTTTATTGGTATCCTGACAGTTGCTGCTGTTTACTTACTAATTCTAGTAGGTGGAGTGGTGAGAAGTACTGGTTCAGGAATGGGTTGCCCTGACTGGCCTAAGTGCTTTGGTACTTGGATACCACCAACTCATATAAGTCAACTCCCTTCTGATTACAAAGAAATTTATACAGCCCAACGAGTAGCCAAAAACAAACGGCTGGCTGCTACGCTGGAGCGTTTTGGATTTGCCCAAGTAGCCGGCGACATCTTCGCGCACCCAACGCAGTACATTGAAACAGACTTCAATGTCACCAAAACTTGGATCGAGTATCTGAACAGGTTATTAGGAGCTTTAATTGGAGTCTTTGTTTTCCTAACAGTGGTTTTTGCATTGCCCTATTGGCGACTCGACAAAACCGTCTTTTGGCTTGCCTTCGGAAGTTTTGTTCTGGTAGGGGTGCAAGGATGGTTGGGTTCATTAGTCGTCTCCACGAACTTACTGCCTATTATGGTGACTATCCATATGGGATTAGCACTTGTTATCGTAGCTATGCTATTATATGCTGTCGATCGTTCTCAGCAATCCGCTGAGCGTACAGAAACAATACAGTTCTCTCCTGCCTTAGCAGTTGGGCTATGGGTAGTTGTTTTGCTCACGTTCGGCCAAATTGTACTAGGTACACAGGTACGTGAAGAAGTAGACCTAGTGGCATCATCAATGAATTATAGCAATCGTTCAGAATGGGTTGAGCAACTGGGGGGCATTTTTAAGGTACATAGGACTTTCTCTTTGGTGTTATTGATTCTTAACATCTATGTCGCTTATCAATTGTACCAGCTACCATCCAAGCGGCTACACAAGTTAACTAGCGCAATGCTTGGCTTCTTGGGTTTGGAGATTCTAGCTGGTATTATCCTCGCTTATTTTGCGGTACCTGCCGCTGTGCAGCCTGTGCACCTTACGGTAGCTACTTTATTATTTGGGGGGCAATTCTTGTTGTTGGTAGCTTATCATAGAAGGGCGAAATCAGTAGTAAAGCCCACTTATCCGCATGTTGTTGCGTAACTTTGCGGCCCCGTTTGACAAAGTTCAGGCGGGCGTTTTGTACCCATCCTTGATGACGAAACTCAAAGCTTATTTTCAGCTACTCAAATTCCGGCTTTCAATCACTGTTGCCTTCTCAAGTGCTATCGGTTACCTTCTTGGGGTACACGAACTAGACTGGAGTCGGGCCTTGCTGGTAATGCTCGGTGGGTTAGCCGTAACAGGTTCGGCCAATACAATTAACCAGATCCATGAGCGGGATTTAGACAAGCTCATGAAGCGCACTGCTAAACGGCCTTTACCAACGGGAGTGCTCAGCATTCCAGAGGCTTGGGTATTCGCAGTAGTCTTAGGATTGGCAGGTTTAGGCCTATTGGCTTATTATTTTAACCCTTTGACTGCGGCCCTTTCTCTCCTGTCGCTCATTCTATACGGTTTCATTTATACGCCCCTAAAAACCATTTCACCAATCTGCGTTTTTGTGGGGGCCATTCCTGGTGGTATGCCACCACTTATAGGTTGGGTAGCCGCCACAGGGGTGTTAGGAGTAGAGGCCTGGGTGCTATTTGGGATCCAGTTTATGTGGCAGTTTCCGCACTTTTGGGCCATAGCTTGGGTTCTAGATGAGGACTACAAGCGTGCGGGATTTAAGATGCTGCCTACTCCGGGGGGCAAAGATTTGCGCACCGCTTTCCAGATAATGACCTACACGCTTCTGCTGATTCCACTGAGCCTATTGCCACTTCAGTTTGGGATGGCCGGCAAGGTATCAGCCATGATCGCGGTTGTGTGTGGAGTATTATTTCTCATGCAGACTTTTTACCTGATGCGCACCTGCTCCAAAAAAGCGGCGATGAACATCATGTTTGGGTCTTTTCTGTACCTGCCAATCGTTCAGATTGCGCTGGTATTCGACAAAATATAAAGCTTTTGCTGTATGCATCCTTCTGAAACGCTTACCGACAAAGAGACCGGCACTGGCTTGCATCCGTTGCGGCTACTTCTCATTCTGCTAATTATCAGTATTCTGATGATGTTTGCAGGCTTAACCAGCGGCTACATTGTCCGTCGAGACGAGGGTAACTGGCTGGAGTTCGATCTGCCTACCGGGTTACTGTTTAACACGATCATCATTGCCATTAGCTCTGCTACTATGCAATGGGCTTGGTTTTCTGCCCGCAAAGACAATCTACGACAGGTTAAAATCGGAATGCTTGTTACCCTGGCTTTAGGGATACTTTTTCTGATTGGGCAGTGGCAGGTGTGGAGCGAATTAGTGAGTAACAGGGTATACTTTGGCGGGGCTGATTCTAATCCGTCGGGCTCCTTTATGTATGTACTCACGGGGCTTCACGGATTTCACTTAATCACTGGACTTATTTTTCTCGTACTGGTAGTAGTTAAGAGTCTGCGCTATCAGGTGCATTCTCGCCAAATGCTAGCCATAACGAATGGAACTATCTACTGGCACTTCTTAGGAGCGCTTTGGTTGTACTTGTATTTGTTCCTACTTTTGAACCACTGATTTCGTCCTTACCCGCTTTATATGGCCACTACCTCCACGACACAGACTCTATCCTCGCCATCTACCCAAGAGCAGCCACGCACTGGCACCTGGGATGGGGGCAATGAGCCTTTTAAGGCTAGCTATGGCAAGCTGATGATGTGGTTCTTCCTGTTGTCGGATGCCTTTACGTTTGCTGCCTTTCTAACTACCTATGGCTTGATGCGTCATCGCCATTTGGCTTACACCGGCACCAACGAAGCTTTCGAGTTCTCAACAGCTTATTGGCCTATTCCGGATAAAGTTTTTAACGCTTTTCCTGGACTCCACGGCATAGATTTGCCTCTAGGATTCGTGGCTCTAATGACCATGATTCTCATTTTCAGCTCTGTTACAATGGTGTTAGCTGTAGAGGCTGGCCATCGTATGGATAAGAACGATGTTCAGAAGTGGTTGCTATGGACTATTTTGTTTGGTGCCACCTTTTTGAGTTGCCAAGCTTGGGAGTGGTCTCACTTTATTGCCGGAACTGATGAAGGTACCGTAATGGAAGATGGGACGCGTTTCTTCGGCGCTAACCTGCAAAGAAACCAGTACGGTCCAGTGCTTTTCGCTGATCTCTTCTTCTTCATCACCGGCTTCCATGGTACCCACGTATTCAGTGGTATTTGCTTACTAATCTGGTCGTTTATTGCTACTACTAATGGTACCTTCGAAAAAAGGGGCCATTATGAGATGGTAGAGAAGATCGGTTTGTACTGGCACTTTGTAGACTTAGTATGGGTGTTCGTGTTTACCTTCTTCTACCTCGTTTAATACCTTAGAAGCTAAAACCCTAATAAAAACGATCTGCATTTGATCGTTTGAGTTAAGATCTAAATTCAAAAGTTATGGCTCAACATAGCAACAATCAGCCGCCACAGCTAGGCGAAATTCCAAAGCCTAATACGGGCTGGATATGGAAGACATTTTGGGTACTTGTAGGTATTACAGCACTTGAGTTCGTGTTCGTGTTCCTTATGGATCCGGGCACTCTGCGTAATACAATCTTCATCATCCTCACAATTTTCAAGGCTTTCTTTATTGTGGCCGAATTCATGCACTTAAAGCATGAAACGAAAGGACTGATTTGGACTATTCTTATTCCAATGGGCCTCCTGATTTGGCTATTGGTAGCTTTAGTTAGTGAAGGCTCTTATGTGGGAGAGTCGATCCAAAACGCTCTTAATTAAGTAATGAGGCCCAAACAAACACTGTTTCTGGGCCTTATTCTTTTGGTGCCTGTACTGGCTTTTTTGTTTCTTAAATCATTCGGTACAAACCGTTTCGCGCTGCCAACTTACCTACCCAACAGTGTTGACTCAACACAGGTCGATGGTAAGTGGCAGCGCGATACTGTTTTTCACCAATTGCAGGATTACAGCTTTCTGTCTCAAACGGGAAGGATTATAGGCCAAAAGGATCTGAAAGACGGTCTTTATGTAACCAGTTTCTTTTACACAGCCTGTTCTCAGGATTGTGCACAGCGGAACAGCCAGCTTACGCGTGTACAGGAGAAATTTCGCCTTGAGCCAAGAGTTCGGTTGGTTTCTTATACCGTGAACCCAGCGCAGGATTCAGTAGCTGTGCTGGAGCGCTATGCCGAGCGATACGGAGCTATTGCCGGCAAATGGTTTTTTCTAACTGGTGACAAAAACCAACTCAACCGGTTATTAACGGAAGAGTATCGACTTCCTGCCCTTACGGGAGAGGCGCCTACAATACAGCATAGTCAACAGTTGTTCTTAGTAGATCGCAACCACCGGGTACGGGGCATTTATGACGGTACGAAAGCAAGAGAGATTGATCGCCTGATCACCGAAATTACCGTGTTGCTTTACACCTATGACCACAACGACGAACCCCGCACTTAAGCCGGGCGATTTTACCAAGTATAAAATCATCCTGGGTATTCTAGCGGCTGTTGTACCTCTGCTAGTTGCTGTCCTCCATTATTTCCCCCATACTTTCCGTATTCCGGGCGCAGAAGTAAAGTTTTTACCTGCCCTAAATGCCGTGCTTAACTCGCTAACGGCATTGTGCTTATTACTAGGGTTCTACTTTATTAGAAACAAACAAGTAGCTCGTCACCGAGCTATGATGGCTACTGCTTTCACGCTGGGGGGTATTTTTTTGCTCTCTTATGTGGTGTACCACTCTCAGGTAGATTCTACTCGGTTTGGGGGAGTCGGTGCTATACGATATGTGTACTTCTTTCTTCTGCTTACGCACATTGCTTTAGCAGTTGTAACAGTAGGGTTGGTGTTGTTCACACTCTATTTTGCTTTGACGGAGCAGTTCGTCAAACACCGCAAAATAGCTCGCTGGGCTTTTCCGGTCTGGCTGTATGTATCGGTCACGGGCGTTATCGTGTACTTCATGATATCGCCTTATTACACCTAGCAATAAAGAAACTTTGTCTTATTAAATATGTTGAAATAGTATGAAAAAGGCAGTTGTTACCGGTTTGTATACCTTCCTGTTGGGCTTATTACTTTGTATAGCTCCAATTTCGGCACAAGCTCAATGCTCAATGTGCAAAACGCAGGTTGAGTCGGCGCGGGGCGATAAAGATGAGTACGATGCTTCCGGCTTAAATAAAGGAATATTGATGCTTATGACGGTGCCCTATGTTCTGATGGGGGTCGTCGGATTTATTTGGTATCGGCATAGCCAGGCTAAAAAACAGGGCTAAGAAGCACTGATTATCTAGTGTTGATAAAGAGCATGGCTTTTAATAGAATAGGAAATGCCGCCGAATGGCGGCATTTTTGTTGAAACCCTATTCTCATTTCTGGTGGTGCCTTAGCATCCTGATTGCCTTTGAAGCTAGTCCGTTCCTCTCCGTTGGTCTTGCTGTTAGCTGCCACGCTTTGCTTCGTAGCGGCTTATCTGAGCAATCGATATGGCCAAGTGCCGGAGGTGTTATTGCGTGCCGAAACGACGCGTCTGCAAAACCTGGTAATTGAAGCTCAGCGCACCGCCGAACGCGAAGCCGACGAAGTGGCTGAGCGCTTGCAGGGCCAAGCACTCAATTTCAACTCCCTTATTGGTTTAACGACTTACCCTTGCTTCGTATTTGAGGGCGAGAAGCTATTGTATTGGTCGGACCATACTATCCGGCCGGAGGTAGCTAACGCAGGCCAAGACTTCCGCGAGAAGCTGGTAGATATGCGTTTTGGGCAATACCTGGTGTTGCGCCGCTCCGTTGGGCGGCACGTTATTCTGACGTATGTGCCCCTGGAAAAGCGGTATGGCATCAGCAACCGCTATCTGCGCGAGGGAGCTGAGCAAGCTCTGTTCCGGGGGGCAAATGTGCGTTTAGTAGTCAATAATAACCCCCGATTACCACGCCTGTTTTCTGAAGAAGGTGATTATCTCTTCTCGATAGAAAGCTCTGCTCCCGACCCTGTTACGGGTAAATACCTGCCCGTGGCGTTCCTGCTATTGGGTTTCGGGTTGTATCTGGCGGGTTGCCTTCGTTTGGCCATCGGGTTGTTCTCTACCGGTCGGGTATTTGCCGGCGTCGGTTCCGTCGTACTGTCGCTCATGGCGATGCGAGCGGCTCTGCTATTTTTAGGGCTTCCCTTCTCACTGGTGGAAGTGCCCTTGTTCGATCCGCGCTTGTATGCGGCTTCGTGGCTTTCCCCCTCACTGGGCGACTTGTTGATCAATGCCTTCCTGTTTGTGGCCCTGGCGTATTATGCCCTGTTATTGTTTCGGCGCTTTGGAATAGTGCGCCGGGTGCGGCAAATCCGTCGTTTTTACTTGCTTTTTATCATAGGTACTGCGGCAGTACTGAGCTTCTATGGCTTATTACAACTGCTGTTTAGTTTCTATTCCAATAGCTTCAATAACTCTCAGTTAGTTCTCGATGTGACCCAAAGTATCGATGTATCGGTATTCAAGGGGTTGTTGTGTCTGGCTATCATTCTGCATACCGGCAGCTATCTGGTTGGGTTTTACATGCTGTCGCAGTTGTTCATAGCAGCAGTTCGGCCAGCTACACGCAGTGCAGGCATTATCTTGTTAGGGCTCGCTACGCTTACAATACTGCCTTTGGGGCTTGCCTTTGGCCTGACCAACGGAATACTGTTTGGGCTCACCCTGCTCTTCTTCTTCATCGTACGGCTGACGGGTCTGCGCCAAGTAGCGTCGGTGGTGCCTTATCAGGTCTACCTGTTTATCTTCCTGATGCTGGGGGTGAGCTCGGTAGTAGGCGCTTTGGCTTTGTATGAGCATTTTGATCGTCAGCTGGTTATTAATAAACAGCGTATTGCTAGCAATCTTCTGGTCGATAATGACTTGCAGGGCGAGTACCTGTTAGCGGAGCGCTCCCGCCAGATGGCCGCCGACCCATTGATCCAGACCATGCTGGCGCGACCATTTGCCAACCAGGATGTGGTGCGTCAGAAGATCATTAAGTATTATCTCCGTGACTATTTCGATAAGTATGAAATTGTAGTCACGCTCTTCGACCCAGCGGGGCGCTCGTTGGATGGGAACGAGGAAACGCTGAATCTGCCTCAGTTGCGGCGGCGCCTTCTGCGCACGGCCTTGTCCACGGACCATCCCGACCTGTATCTGATTCACAACAGCAACTCCTTTAGCTCCCGGCGCTATGTGGCTTTTGTGCCGGTTGTTACTTCTGCGGGCGGTACGAGCACCGTTCTGCTGGAGCTTTCGCTGAAAAAACTGACAGCCTATAGCGTAGTACCTGAACTGTTGGTCGATCAGAAGTTTTTCCAGCCTGGCCTGGGCTCTGATTTAAGTTATGCCGGCTACGAAAACGGACGGCTAATTTATAAGGAAGGCGACTTTGATTACGTAAATCAGCTTACCTCAGCTCAACGGCAGGATCCGCGCCTGTTTAGCGTGGGGTTGTCTGTTGATGGCTTCCATCATCTGGCTGTTCGTGGTGCACAGCGTCGCATGGTAGTCGTAACGACGGCCACTTATGCCTTCAACGACTGGCTAGCTAATTTCTCCTTCCTCTTCTTGCTGCATACTTTCTTTAGCTTGTTGGTAATAGGAGGCTACATGCTGGCGCGCGGGCAATACTTTCAGGTTTTTCGTACCACGTTCAGCACCAAGATTCAGCTGTTTCTCAACTTCGGTATTCTCGTTCCGCTCCTCATTGTGAGTATCGCCACGGCTAGCCAGGTTACGTCGTCGTACCAGCGAGATTTGCGGCGTACGTATGAGCGCAGGGGCAAAACGGTACAGGAAAACCTGCTGAAAAATCGGGCGCTGCTGGCCGATTCCTCCGGCCGGGCCGCTCTGATTGATTTGGCGGAAAACGTGTCGGATCTGACCGAAACGGATCTTAACCTGTACGGCGCCGATGGCACCCTGCAAGTGAGCAGTCAGCCCTTGATTTTTGAGTCAGGGCTGTTGAGCACCTTAATGCACCCGCGTGCGGTAGCCGAATTGGCAGAGAAAGGGCAACCACAAGTGCTACTCACTGAAACGGCCGGTTCATTGTCCTTCAATACGCTGTATCTGCCACTGCGGGCAGTGGTGCGGCCCGGCCGCCCCGACGTGGTCGTTGGCTACGTCGGTATTCCATTCTTCGATTCCGAGAAAGAGCTTGATAATAAGCTCATTGAGTTGATTTCTACTATCCTGAACATCTTCACGGTGATGTTCATTATCTTTTTGGTGCTGGCTTTTGTCGCTTCCCGTATTCTGACGGCCCCGCTCAAAATCATCACGGAAAAGCTTAAGCAAACTACGCTTACGGGGCAAAACGAGATGCTGGCCTACGAATCGTCGGATGAGATTGGGCTGCTGGTGCGGGAATACAATGCCATGCTGCTGAAGCTGGAGGAAAGTAAGCAGGAGCTGGCAACTCAGGAAAAGGAAGCCGCGTGGCGCGAAATGGCCCGCCAAGTGGCCCACGAAATCAAGAACCCGTTGACGCCGATGAAGCTTTCCCTACAGTATTTGCAGAAAGCCATTGCGGAGCGCCGCCCGAATACGGAGGAACTGATAGGTAAAATATCCCAAACGCTCATCACCCAAATCGATGTGCTCAGCGACATCGCTACGTCGTTTTCTACCTTCACCAACCTGCCAGCCATGCGCCCCGAGCGCTTGGATGTAGTGCCTATTTTGCGGCGTTGCGTGAGTTTGCACAAAGGCGGAGTGGGCGAAGGCAGCATTCGATTGAAAGTGCCAGCTGACGCGAAGAACGGCCGGTATATTGTTTTTGCCGACGAAAACCTGTTGGTGCGTACCTTTAACAACTTGCTGATCAACGCGCTACAATCGGTGCCGGAGGGGCGCAAGCCGCAGATAAATGCCAGTCTGGAACTCCGTGGTACCGACCGCATCGTGATTTGCATAGCCGACAACGGGGCCGGTATTCCCGAGGAGGTGCAGGCGAAGGTGTTCGTGCCCAATTTCACCACCAAGACGTCCGGGTCGGGAATTGGCTTAGCTGTTGCCCGGCGAGGAATCGAAAGCGCTGGGGGGCAAATATGGTTTGAAACGGAGGAAAATGTGGGTACGCGGTTCTGTATTGAGCTGCCATTGGCACCGGAATAAAAATTGGTAGTGGCCCTCCACTTCTTTTGTCCGCGCGTTATCCCTGATTCTAGCATAGCGGCACGAATCTGGCGGCTTCGCACGTTGTGGGGCTGAAAAAAAGCCCCCCGCTTGTAACATACCTAGCATGAGTAGCAGCATTACGCAAAGTCTTCCGCGTTTCAGCCTGCTACTCACGTTTTTACTGTTGGCTCAGGTAGTAGCGGCTCAGCAAATTGGGCCGCCTACTACGCGGCGCTGCCATTGGGTGCGCCTGCTACCCAACCGCGACACCACCAACTTTTCGTTGCCCGATACCCTAACGATTGTTCCGGCGTCGGTAACGGCTAATGGGCGCTCCGTCGGCTACAACCCAAACACGGATCAGTACCGTATTATCCGGCCGTCCCGACGATTTCCGGCCCCCGACCCCGGCCAGCCGGATATTGTGTTTCAGCCTACTGGTCCCGATTCAGTGCTAGTTTGTTATCGGGTGCTGCCACTACGGCTGGCGGCGCCGGTAGCTCGGCGCCCGCGTACGCTTATTGATAGCGTCAATTTTGCCCCCCGGTCTTTCGGCTACAATGATTTTGCAGTGAAAGAGCAGATTCTGGCCACGCCGGGCATCAACAAAACGGGTAGTCTGGCGCGGGGCATTTCCTTCGGCAACACGCAGAACGTATTTGTGAACTCGGCTCTGAACCTACAGTTGGAGGGCAAGCTTACCGATCAGATCAACCTCACGGCTGCTATTTCCGACCAGAATGTGCCATTTCAGCCCGAAGGCAATACCCAGCAATTGCAGGAGTTTGACCGACTTTATATTACGCTCACGCATCCGCGCTGGAGCCTGACGGCCGGTGACGTGGTGTTGCGCAACCGCCCCGATTATTTTCTGCGCTTCTACAAAAACGTGCAAGGAGCCGCCATAGAAGCAAAATTAACGCAAGGCGTCGGCAAGCGTAGCGTGACCACCGCCGCGGCCGGCGTAGCCAAGGGAAAATTTGCTTCCATCGAATTGCCCCCTCTGGAAAATGTTCAGGGCCCGTACCGGCTGCGCGGCACAAATGGCGAGCAGTTTATCGTGGTTCTGGCTAATTCAGAGCGGGTGTACCTCGATGGTCGACTGATGACGCGAGGCTTCGATTTCGATTATATCATTGACTACAACCAAGCCGAAATTACGTTTTCGCCCCAGCACCTGATCACTCGTAATTCCCGCATTCGGGTCGATTTCGAGTATTCAGATTTCAACTATGCCCGCTCCCTGTTTGATCTGAGCCATTATCAGGAGTTGGGAAAGCTGAGTGTGCACCTGAATTATTACCGCGAGTCTGACAATCCAGACAACTCACCCAACCTGATTCTGAACGAAAGCGACCGTGAGCTGCTGCGCAATATCGGCGACAACGTGAGCCTGGCAACCACACCCGGCGCCGATTCAGTTGCCTACGACCGTCGCCAGGTGCAGTACCGCCGCGAAGTGCTGACGCGGCCCGGCGAAGAGCCCGTGCCCATATTTGTGTACAGCACCGACTCCACGCGCGGCGTGTATAATGTGCGCTTTACGAGCGTGACTCAGAATGAAGGAGATTATATTCTGAGCACCAGCGCGGAGAATATCAACGCCAATGGCCGCGTATTTCAATACGTAGGAGCGGGGAGGGGAAACTACCGGGCCGAGCGCCGCTTGCCCACGCCCCTGCAAAAGCAGCTCGTGACGGCCGGGGCCAGCTATCGTCTTGATTCGACCTCTACCGTGTTCATGGATCTGGCCTCCTCAGAGCTGGATTTGAATCGATTTTCGCCTCAGTCAGATCAAGGCCGCGCTTTTCGGGTGGGCTACGCAGTGCTTGATAAACCGGTGAATCTGCCCTTTATGAAGCAATACAAGCTACGTTCTACGCTGGACTATGAATATAGCAGTCGGCAGTTTGCCCCCATCGACCGCTACCGCGATATTGAGTTTGACCGCAACTGGAGCACTGCCAGCACGGTGCAGGGCAATGCCGCTTTCCGACCCGCCCGCGAGGATAATATTTTTAACTTCTCGGCTGGCTTAGTCAAAAATGAGAAGAACGCTTTTTCCTATCGTCTGAGTCGGCGCTACCGGGCCGGCGAGGTGAGTGGCGTGCAGCACTGGGTGGATGCGGCCCAACAAATTGGCGACGTGGAGCTGCGTGGGGGGCTTTTTGTATTGAACTCGCAGGCGGGGGCGCGCCAGTCCAACTGGGCAAGGGGCGAGGCCACGGCGCGTTTCGTGCGGGGGGAAATTGTGCCGGGCTACGCGTATCGTTTCGACAAAAACCGGGTGTCGTTGCCTGATGGCACTGCGCTCACGTCGGCTAACTATTTCGATGAGCACTCCGTGTTTGTGCAAAGCCGCGACAGCGCGACCACGCGCTTTCGCCTCGACTACACCTACCGCCGCGACCAAGCGCCACTTAATGACGAGCTGCGCACGCGCGGCCGGGCCCAAACCTGGCAAGGAATGTTTGCGAGTCGCTTGGGCAAAAACCAGGACTTATCCGTGCTGCTTACCTACCGCGACCTGGCCGCCCGCGACAGTGCTCGCCAACGCACTGTACTGGGTAAGCTCGACTGGAACGCTTCTTTCTTCAATAATCTGCTGCGCTCGGAGCTAAGCTACAGCGTGGCTACAGGCCGCGAGCTGCGACGTGACTACTCTTTCCTGCCCGTGCCCAACGGGCAGGGAACCCACTTTTACGCGGGCGATGCCAACGCCAACAATCGGCAGGACAAGGAGGAGTTTTTTGAGGCCCAAACGCCCGACGCGCAGTATCGCACGCATATCAAGGTGTTTTTGCCCACCGATGACTATATCATCGCCTTCACCAACCGCTTCAGCTACCGCCTCACCAGCAGTTTGCCCCGGCAATGGCGCGATCAGCCAGGCATTCGTGGTTTTGCTGCCCGGTTTACTAGCATCAGCACTGTATCACTGGACCGGCGCACTACCGAGCGTGACCTGAGCTCCCGTCTCAATCCATTTGCCTTTCAGACCGAAGATCAGTTTTTGCTTTCGCTCAATAAAATGCTGCGTAATACGCTGTATTTCAATCGTTCCAATCCCATTTTTGGGGCTGAGTTCACGGTGCAGCAAACCCAGCAAAAGGCGCTGCTCACCCAAGGCACTGACATTCGCAATCTGGCCAGCCAGTCGGTGTTGTTGCGGCGGACGCTGGCGCAGTCATTCACAGGCCGTCTTATCACCACCCGCAGTATTCGGGAAAACACTTCAAACTACCTCGAAGCCCGCAACTTTCGGGTGCTCCTATACGAAGTTGCTCCCGAGCTGAGCTACCAGCCAAGCCCGGCCCTGCGCTTTACCGGTACCTATATGCATTCCAACAAACGCAACACCTTTGCCGGGCCCGATGAGAATACCCGCGGCGTGTTCGACGAACTAGGAGTAGAAACCCGTCTGAGTCAGGTGAGTAAGCGCACCCTTACGGCGGCCACGCGGTACGTGCGCATCGATTTTGAAGGTAATCAAGCTTCGGTAGTAGCTCTGGAAATCCTGAATGCACTGCGCCCCGGCAACAACGTGACATGGAATTTGAACGTGGAGCAACGGCTGAGCAACGGTCTGAACGTGACGTTAGCCTATGATGGCCGTAAGCCCAATGGCCTGAGCGCCGTCCATACGGGTCGGATGCAGGTATCGGTGCTGTTTTAGTGGGGGTTATTTGCTCTCGATCAACTTTCGTACGCTTGCCACTACCGCCAGTTCTGCCTGTCCGGCCGGTGCTTTGGCAGCGTCGAGTTGCTTGAGCGCTGCGGCTTGCCAGGCAGTTGAAGGCGTTTCGCCTTTCTCCATTTGCCGTAGCCGCTCCAGCGCCAGCGCTGAAATACTGCTTAGCTGCGCTGACAACGGTGCGTATTCCTGCAAGCTAGGCTGAGCCAGTAGCATCGGGCGCACAAGGGCGTCATTCAATTGCCATTGGCGCAACGACGTCGCGACGGGTACGGCGGCCACCTTGGCTTCAGCATGGAGAGCAGAACCAGTCTGGGGGGCATTTTGGCGCAGCCGCAACAGATTATCGACTGCTATACCGAACTCGCGGGCCGCGTCCGACTCCGCGGGCGCGGCATCGACTAGCCGGTTTAAGGGCGTCTGGGTTGTGTATTTCATGCCCTGGAAATGGCGCTTGTATTCTTTCACCGGCTCCAGCACGCTGGCAAATGTGCGTAGCGGAGCCACCTCCCGACCCGCGGCCAGCTGAGTCAGGAGTTTCTCCGGCGCACGCTTATGCTGGAGGCCCAGCGTTTCGAGCAGAGTAGAAATGCCCCCCAGGCGCCGGTACATATCCGGTACATCCTTCACAGTAGCCGGCGACCAAAGCCGTTCAGCGATAGCGGCCGCGCGTGGCCAAATGCGACTGTCGACAATGACCGAATCGGTAAACTCGGCCCACATCGTAGCCTCACCGCCCAGGATGCGCTGCTTTTCAACGGCCGTAAGTGGCGCGTCGGCGGGCAGCGGATCGTTGAGGTAATGCGAAGCAGCACTGTAGTTTAGGTCGATGTAATAGCCATTTGATAAAATAGTGGCGTGACCAGCTTTTGCAGCTTCGTAAAGGCCCTTACGGCCGCGCCAGCTCTGAATAACGGCACTGGGGGGCAAACCTGGACCAAGAATCTCGTCCCAACCCACCATCTTCTTATTCCGCGCCGTTACCGATTCCAGAATGCGCCGATTAAAATAGGTTTGCAAAGCGTGTTTGTCGGGCTGCCCCTTTGCGGTCATAAAGCCTTTCTGCTTCATAAACTCCACGATGCGCGGATTGCGCTTCCACTGCCGACCGTCATTCTCATCGCCGCCAATATGAAAGTAGGGGTCCGGAAATAGCGCCGTCATTTCGCCAACTAAGGTGTCGAGCATCTGATAGGTCGTTTCCCGGCTTGGGTCCATGGCAATGTTGAGTACTCCCCAGCGTTGGGCCACGCCATAGGTTGAGTCGTTGCTGGCCAGCACGGGATATGCAGCTAGCCAGCTGGTAGCATGGCCGGGCATATCGAACTCCGGGATAACCCGAATGCCGCGGGCGGCAGCGTAGCGTATTACCTCTCGCACTTGCGCCTGGGTATAGTACTGCCCTTCGCTTCCTACTTCGTGAAGGCGGGGTAATGTTTTGCTCTCCACCCTAAAGCCTTGATCATCTGATAGATGCCAGTGCATCACGTTCAGCTTCACCGCCGCCATACCATCCAGGTTGCGCTTGATCACGGCTACCGGCATAAAGTGTCGAGCCGCATCAATGAGAAGGCCCCGCCAACCAAACCGGGGCTGATCGGTGATGTATACTTCAGCGAAATAGAAGTTCTTTTTGTCCTTGGTCAGCAGTTGCCGAAGCGTTTCCAGCCCCCGCAAGGCTCCTAAGCTCGTAGGCGCATCCAGTGCAATGCCCGCCGGAGTTACACACAGACTATAGCGCTCCTCGTCGCCAGCCTCCATACGACCTACCTTACCGTAACGAATGGTAAGATCGGCGGCGCCGGAAGTAGTAAACTCAGGAGTTAAGCGCTTTCCATCGGTTTGCTGAACTAGCCAGGTGCCAAGGCGCTGAGCAGCGGCTCGCACAGCAGAGTCAGAAGTGGCCGGAGCATTAAGCTGTATGCGCCAAGTATTTTTCAGCGCAAAACGGCTTGCTCCCCATTTTACCTGAGCTGGCACCGGCAATAAGTTGCGCGTTTCCGTCGCAGGCTGGGCGTAGCTGTTATGGCCGAGAAGCAGTAGGAAACAGGTAAACAGGAAAGGAATATAGGCGAAAGAACGGAGCATATGGACAGGAGCAGATAGGTGTCAAAATTAAACAGCTTATTTTATCTCAACTGTTTGTTACGCATTCTAAGCTTTTTGAGAAGAAAAAGCCCCTCACAAGACTATGTGGGGGGCTTTTGTACCTTATCGACAATAAACTAGCTTATCCAGCCGCAATAGCTTTGCGCTTGCTCGTGCGGGGCGCACGCTCTTCGCCCTGACTTAGCAGTTCGTCATCACGCTCGGCTTTCTTTACCACCCAACTCACCGAGTACAAATCCTTACGACGGTCGCGGAGGTTGCGCACGGCGCCGCTGCTGTTCAGATCCTTGAGCAAGTCCAGGTCGAGGTCAGCAATAAGAGTCATCTCGGTATTAGGCGTTGCCTCGGCCACGATGGCGTCGTGGGGGAAAGCAAAGTCGGAGGGACTAAACACAGCTGATTGCGAATATTGAATGTCCATGTTCTCAACGCGGGGCAAGTTGCCAACCGAGCCTGTAATAGCAACATAGCACTCATTTTCAATGGCCCGCGCCTGCGCACAAAGCCGCACCCGCTGGTAGGCATTTTTAGTGTCCGTCCAGAAGGGTACGAACAGAATTTTCATGCCTTCATCGGAGAGCATGCGGGCCAGTTCAGGAAACTCTACATCGTAGCACACGAGAATACCGATTTTGCCGAAGTCGGTATCAAAGCATTTGAGCTTATCACCGCCACGCATACCCCAATAACTCGCTTCATCAGGCGTTACGTGGAGCTTGTACTGCTCGTCCATGGTGCCGTCGCGGCGGCAGAGGAAAGCCACGTTGTGCAGCTTACCATCTTCATACACAGGCATAGAGCCGGCCACAATGTTGATGTTGTAGCTTACTGCCAGCTCCATCATTTTGGCTTTGATGGGCTCTGTGAAAGCAGCCATGGCCCGGATAGCTACCGAAGGCGAATCCTCGTTGGTAAGCGCCATCAGCGGAGCATTGAAGAACTCCGGGAACATCACACAGTCCGACTTATAGCCGCTGACCGTGTCCACGAAGAACTCAATTTGCTGCAATAAATCTTCCAAGCTGCGAGTAGCACGCATTTGCCACTGTACAATGCCAATGCGCACGTTGCTTTTCTGGTTACCGATGAGCTTTTCTTCCTCCTCGTAGTACACATTCAGCCATTCCAGAAGCGTAGCAAAGGCTTTCGACTCAGAATCATAAGGCAGGTAGCCACGAATGATTTTGCGAACGTGAAACTCGTTGGAAAGCTGGAAAGTCAGGATCGGGTCCGTGATTTCCTTGTTACGCACCATTTCCACGTACTTGGCTGGGGTCATTTGATCGGCATAAGCCGCGTAGCCCGGAATTCGCCCCCCAGCTACCATCGCACGCAGGTTCAGGTTCTCGCAAAGCTCCTTACGGGCATCATAAAGCCGCCGACCCAGCCGTAGGGAACGGTACTCGGGGTCAACGAATACGTCAACTCCATACAGCGTATCCCCGTCAGGATTGTGAGTGTCGAACTTGCCGTTGCCCGTGATTTTGGCGTAGGTATGGCGGTCTCCGAAGTCGCTGTATTGCACGATGATAGCCAAAGCGGCAGCTACTAAAGTGCCGTTGTCCTCAATGCCAATTTGCCCCTCCGGAAATTTCCGGATCAAAGCCGCGTACTCGTCTGACGACCAGGAGCCCTCCATGTTGGAGTACACCTTGTCCATGATGCCTTTCACCGCCTTGAAATCGGAGCGGCGCAGGGTCCGGAGTACCAACTTGTGGGCTGGTACTGCTGTCGGCGTAAGCAACTCAGGAATTGGCAGCGATGGTTTATCCGTTATTTTTTTGGCGTGGCTGCCACCAGTGCCAGCCTTACTGTTTGAACTTGTTGCCATAGGTATTATGTGATTTTGTAAACGCAAGCGAAAGCCCAGTATCCTATTGGAAGTATACTGTTAGAACGTGGCTTGTGGGTAGGGTACTCTGCTTTGGCCCCTAAGGTTTATAGAAGGGCCATCCAAAACCGGAAAGATTGCCACAATTTTAAGGTTCAGCTTGTTAGCAAGCCCAGTTCCTTGAAGTGCAGCGGCCTGCTACATTAGAGCAGAGTGGAGAACAGCCACTAGGCTTAAAGCAAGATAAGCACGTGCCGTGGGAGATAACTACAAGGTGCAAAGATTCGTTTCGGGTAGTAGTAATTCACTCTTAGCACCCTAGCCTTATGCGCGCTGCTCGCTTTCTTCTCCTATTCTTTGTGCTTGCGTCCGTTGGGGCGTGTACTGCTGATCCTGCCGCTTCCGATGCGCCAACAACCGGCGCCGATATGACGCCAGCAGCCACTTCCAACGATACATCAGCCGTTGCTGAACGCGTTGATTCAGCCGGGCCGGTACCCGACATGCCCCAGAATGTTCGCTCAGAGGAATATTCTGCCCCTCCCCGCAAAACGACAACAACCGGCAACCAGTAATGCCACACGTTGGTAGTGCGATAAATAGTAAAAGCGGGCTGTTGCGGCCCGCTTTTACTATTTATCGCACTACCAGTTATTAGACTATAGTTGCATTTCCGGCACGTCGCCCTCAGGTACTACGAGCTTGCCGGCTGTCGCGGCTTTAATTTGTTCTACACTCACGCCGGGTGCTCGTTCACGGAGCACAAAGCCATCGGGCGTAACGTCGATTACGGCCAACTCAGTTACAATTTTCTTCACGCAGCGCAAACCAGTAATCGGCAAGGTGCAGTCAGTCAATAGCTTGCTGCTGCCGTCCTTGGCTACGTGCTGCATGGCTACAATAATGTTTTTGGCTGAGGCTACTAAGTCCATGGCGCCGCCCATGCCCTTCACCATCTTGCCCGGAATCTTCCAGTTGGCAATGTCGCCGCGCTCGGATACTTCCATAGCTCCCAAAATGGTCAGGTCCACGTGCTCGCCCCGAATCATGCCGAAGCTGTCGGCTGAGCTGAAGAGGCTGGAGCCGGGGAGCGTGGTTACGGTTTGCTTGCCCGCGTTGATAAGGTCAGGATCTACTTCGGCCTCGGTAGGGAAGGGCCCCATGCCCAGCAAGCCATTTTCGGACTGTAGCTCGACGTTGATTCCCGCCGGAATATAATTCGCTACCAGCGTGGGAATGCCGATGCCAAGGTTGACGTAAGAACCATCGCGCACTTCCTGAGCGATGCGTTTAGCGATGCCGTGTTTATCAAGCATAAGAAGTGTCATGAACCACTGATTCGACGTATGGGTCGGAGTCGCGGATTATGTGGGTGGGAAAGTGGGAGGGTTACAGAATTACTTCGCTGCGGGAGCCGCCACCGCTGCGGGAGCCGTTTGCTGGGGTGCCAGCGACTGATAAACAGCCGTTTTGAACTTATCGGCCAGGGCGCGGGCCGTGCCACTTGGGTACTTCTGGGTATAAATCAGGGCTACCAGCTTTTCTTTAGGGTCGACCCAGTAAGTAGTGCCAAAAATGCCCCCCCACTCGTATGAGCCTTCCGATAAGCCGGGCTGTTTGGCAGCCGCGCTCTGGGCGGTAGTGATACTGAAACCCAGGCCGAACTTGTTGTTGCCCTGGTTAACTTCACCCATCTGGTTCTGAGTTATCAAGGCGACTGTGGCAGGCTTGAGCAGACGGCGGCCGTTGTGCGTGCCGTTGTTGAGCATCATTTGCAGGAAGACAGCGTAGTCATCGATGGTTGACGATAAGCCCGCGCCGCCCGAAAAGTATGTGCCTGCCGCCTTGGGATAATCTGGTATCATGCCCTGGCGCGGACGCATAAGCACAGTGGTTTTCGTAGCCTCATCCTCGGTGTAGAGCTTGGCTAAGCGCGCTTGCTTGGCTTCGGGCAGGTAGAAATACGTGTCCCGCATACCCAGCGGCTCGAAAAGTCGCGTGCGCAGGTACTGGTCCAGCGACTGGCCCGACAGCACCTCAATTAAGCGGCCCAGCACGTCTACGCTCAGCCCGTAGGTGAACCGCTCGCCCGGCTGGTGCATGAGCGGCAGCGGTCCTAGCGCGTCCATGGACTTAGCCAAATTGCCCCCCGGCGTACCGATGCCGCTGGGAATGTTGGCCTTTGCATAAATGGCCTGCGCTTCCTTGCTGCCGATTACCGGATAGCTGATGCCCGACGTATGCGTAAACAGCTGTCGGATGGTGATTTCGCTTTTGGCCGGTACAGTGGTGTATGTGGAATCCTGCTCATTAAATGTTGCCAGTACTTTGGGGTTGGCGAAGGCTGGCAAATACTTCGAAATAGGGTCGTCGAGCTGAAACTTCCCTTCGTCATAGAGCAACATTAGGCCAACGCTGGCCACCGCTTTGGTTTGGGAGGCAATGCGCATAATGGCATCGGGGCGTAGTGGGGTTTTGGCCGCCATGTCGTCCACCCCGAAAGCTTTGCGGTACACTACTTTGCCGTCGCGCATCACCAGAGCAATAGCGCCGGGCACGCGACTGTCGGTCGTGTATTCTTGCAGTAATTGGTCGATGCGCTGGAAGTGGGCTGGCTTCGGCGCCATCATCGCCTTGCTCGGGCGAGTGGTCTTTTTAGCCGGTGCCGCAACCTGAGCAAAAGTGCCGTAGCTACTCAGCGCCAACAACAGAATAAGGGAAGTCTTTTTCATAGTACCGTCTAAAACTTCAGTCAACGCCAATCAGCTGGGCTGAATCACAACTTCCGCAAACCAGCCACTAAACTTAGCTGCGCACGGTCCGTTGCTCGATGCGCTTCTCGTAATTCTTGCCCTCAAATATGCGCTGCACGAAGATACCGGGCGTATGAATCTGGTTGGGATCAAGTTCGCCGGCGGGCACAAGTTCCTCTACTTCGGCCACGGTAATCTTGCCGGCCGTCGCCATCATGGGATTGAAATTGCGGGCGGTGCCTTTATAAATGAGGTTACCTGCCGTATCGCCGCGCCAGGCCTTTACGAAGGCGTAATCAGCGGTGAGGCCGGTTTCGAGTAGGTACATCTTGCTTTTAAACTCCCGGCTTTCCTTGCCTTCGCCCACTTCGGTGCCGTAGCCAGCGGGCGTATAAAAGGCTGGAATACCGGCTCCACCCGCCCGGATGCGCTCAGCCAGGGTGCCCTGCGGAATTAGCTCTACCTCAAGCTCACCCGATAATAGCTGCCGCTCAAACTCTGCATTCTCCCCCACATAGCTCGATATCATCTTGCGCACCTGCTTGGTTTGCAGCAAAAGCCCGATGCCAAAATCGTCGACACCGGCGTTGTTGCTGATGCAGGTTAAGTTTTTAACACCGAGGCGCAGCAGCTCCTGAATAGCGTTTTCGGGGATGCCACAGAGGCCAAAGCCGCCGAGCATGAGCGTCATGCCGTCGGTGATGCCTTGTAGTGCCGCATGGGCGTCGGCTACAACTTTGTTTATCATATCAGGTGGGTGGGGTAATTGGGAGCGGGAAGTTAAAAGGATAATAGGTTTCGCGGAAGCAGGCTGCAAATTAGCCCCCCACTAAGTGCTGGCGGGCAGCATCGGCGTCTTTGGCCAATTGTGCCTTCAACTCATCCAGGTTCGCAAATTTCTGCTCATCGCGGAGGCGGGCTATCAACTGAATAGTCAGCGGCTGGTCGTAAATGTCGTCCGAGAAATCCAGCAGATGTACTTCAATAGTCTGCGCTAAATTGCCCCCCACAGTAGGGCGCACGCCAATATTGAGCATGCCCTGTTGCACGTCGCCGTCGGCGGTGGTAGCCAGTACGGCGTACACGCCATGAGCCGGCACCAGCTTAGAAGCCTCTGCCAGTTCCAGATTGGCCGTAGGAAAACCGATGGTGCGGCCGAGCTGCTGACCACGTACCACTTTGCCAGTCAGTGAATAAGCGTAGCCGAGGTGACGGTTGGCCGTGGCAATATCGCCGCTCAGCAGGGCGCGACGGATACGAGTGCTGCTCACACCCACGGCATCCACGTCTTCGCGTGGAATCTCTTCTACTTCCAGGCCGTAGCGGTCGGCGTGCTTGCTGAGATATTCAAATCCTCCTTCGCGGTTTTTGCCAAAACGATGATCGTAGCCAATTACTAATTTCTTGGTGCCAACGGTCCGCAGCAATAGCTGCTGAATATATTCTTCGGAAGTCAGCTGCGCGAACTCGCGGGTGAATGGCACAATCAGCAAGTAATCGACGCCAAACTGTTCGAGGCGCTCAATTCGCTCATCCAAGGTAGAAAGCAGCTGTAAATCAAGCGGCTCTGGGTGAGTGGGTGGCGGGTCGAGCACCAGGCGCGGGTGCGGCCAGTAGGTAATAACTACGGCAGGGCCACCGCTTTGACGGGCCACTTCCAGCAGCCGATGCAGAATTTTCTGGTGCCCTACGTGTACGCCATCGAAGGTGCCGCTCGTCACGACGGCTTGACCTAGAAAGGGAAATTGCGCCGGGTCGCGGAAAACTTGCATCTGCTTGGGTGGCTAAATGACGGGGAAATTATTCCTGGGGGGCTTTTTCGTCGGGGGCGGAAGCTGCCGCGGCAGTAGAAGCGTCGTAGTAAGCTAAGCCTTGGCGCACGGGCCGCCGCCGATTATCGGCTGGCCGTGGTGGCTTGGCTAAGTCAGCTTCTGAGCGGGGTGGGCGCAGGGCCTCAATATCAGCTATAGTAAGAGCATCCGATAACGAGTACTCCCCAATACGAGTACGAGCGAGCTGGGTAAGATGGGCGCCGCAGCCAAGGGCGGCACCAAAATCGCGGGCCAGGCTGCGGATGTAAGTGCCTTTGGAACACACCACCCGAAACTGAACGGTAGGCAAATCAATGCTGGTTAGCTCGAAGGCAGTAATGTTAATCTGCTTACTCTTAATTTCGACAGTATCGCCACGGCGGGCTACTTCGTAGGCGCGCTCGCCGTTGATTTTTACAGCTGAGAATAGCGGTGGCGTCTGCTCGATAAGGCCAATAAAAGGCGCAGTAGCTGCTTGCAGATCGGCCTCGGTGAGGTGAGCGTAGGGGAGCTCGGCATCGACGGGCGTTTCCAGATCGAAGCTGGGCGTGGTCTGGCCGAGGCGGAAGGTGCCGGTGTACTCTTTTTCCTGCGCCTGAATGGTGTCAATTTCCTTAGTTTTCTTGCCCGTGCACAAAATGAGCAGGCCCGTCGCCAGCGGATCGAGGGTGCCCGCGTGCCCGATTTTCTTGATGCGCAACATGTTCTTCACCTTGCGCACCACGTCAAACGACGTCCAGGTAAGCGGCTTGTCCAGCAATAGAACCTCACCGGTCTCAAAGTCAAATTCTTTCTGCTTCATATCAATTGCAAATCAATACCCAACCCTATCATTAGCAGAATAATAACGCCGATACCAATGCGATATATGCCAAAGGACCGGAAGCCGAAGCGCGAGACAAAGTTTACAAACGAATTAACCGCCAACAGCGCCACCACAAACGCTACCACATTGCCAAACGCCAGCACCTGCAGGTCGCCGGGCTGTAGCGGCGTGATTTTGTAGGCTTTATAGAGTTGATACGCAGTAATAACAAACATGGTGGGCACCGCCAGCAGAAACGAAAAGTCGGCGGCGGAGCGGCGGTCGAAGCCCTGGCTAAGTCCACCGACGATGGTGGCCGCCGAGCGCGACACGCCCGGAATCAGGGCGATACACTGAAACAACCCGATTTTGAACGCCTGCTTGATGTTGGGCGTCGTCACTTGCTTGCGCTCCCCATCAAACCACTTATCAACGAACAGCAGAATAAGGCCCCCCAGCACCAAGGAAACGGCTACCACCGTCACGCTCTTCAATAATTCGGTAATAACATCTTTGAGCACGAAGCCCAGAATACCAAATGGAATAAAGGCAACGGCCAGCTTCAGGTAGAAATCAAAGCTCTGCAAAAAACGGCGCCAGTACAGCGCTACCACCGACAGAATGGCCCCAAACTGAATAGAGGTGATGTAAACTTCCGTAAACGGAGCCTGCCCGATTCCGAGCAGATTGGCCACAATAATCATGTGGCCGGTGCTTGATACCGGTAAAAACTCCGTCAGACCCTCCACAATCGCGAGGATCAGCGCATGCCAATAATTCATCTATTAACGCTTGTAAGTAGGGCGAGCTGCCGGGGTAGGGGCAACCACTGGTGGCGAGACACTGGCAGTTGAGGATGCCTCCACTGAAATAGTCTCGGCGGGGTTTGAACTTTGCCCTCCAGGCTTAGCCATAATGGCAAAAAACTCAATAATGAACCCAACAACCAATAAGATGGGACCAAGTGTGATGCCCAGAAACCCAAGGCCGTAGTCCGCAGTGTCGAGGGTCATGGTGATAAAGCCCGCCACCAATACGGCCAAGCCTATGAACATGAGCCGATAATTACGGGGCCCAAATGCGAAATGGGAAGTGGGGCGTTGTTCCATGGAATCCAAATGGGGTTTCAAGCGGTGGTTCAATACAGCTTGATAAAAGTGAATTGATGTTAATATAAATCGTCGAGCGACATGCCTAGGTACTTACGCACGGCGCGGTAGGAGCTGAAAAAACCGATGACGCAGCCTAGCACGACCATCAGCACCAGCAAAGCACCAATTAGACGCTCATCGAGCAAAAGCCGAAGCTCATCTACCTGCAAGTAAGCGTATTGCTGCAGCGCCAGCAAAATAAGAGCCGCCAGCGTGCCACTGACAAAGCCTTGCCAGGTAGCGCGCCGCAAAAACGGGCGTTGAATAAAGAAGGAAGTAGCCCCCACCAGCTGCATACTCCGAATCAGGAAACGCTGGGAGAAAAGAGCCAACTTGATGGTGTTGTTAATCAGGATGGTTACAACGAGCGTAAGCACTACGGCAAAACCGAGCAGTACCAAGCTGAGCTTGCGTACGTTTTGATTGATGCTGGTAATCAGGCTTTGTACGTATTGTACCTCATGCACGCCGCTTTCGGCCCGCAGCTCCTGCTCTATTTTGCGCAGATTGAGCGAATCAGTATACTCCGAATTTATGCGCAAGATATAAGCATCGCGCAACGGATTATCGCCCAGAAACTGCTGAAAGTCCTCGCCGGTTTGCTCGATGAACTGACGAGCTCCTTCTTCTTTGGATAGGAAGCGCACTTGGGGTTGCCGGTCGCGGAAGGCGATGTAGGGCTTGCTCGAAAAGGCTTGCTGCAAGCGCAGGAGCTGCGCTTCGGGCAGGTCGCGGTCTAGGTACACCTGCATTTCCAGGTTCTCTTTTACCAGGTTGGAAAGCTTGTGGGCGTGAACCAGCAGCAGCCCAAAAAGCCCAATTACCAGCAACGCCAGTGTGATACTAAACACGACCATCGTGTGCGGATAGTTACCCAGCTTTTTCTTACGAGTGGACGAACGGGGAGGGGAAGCCATGCCGCAAAGGTAGGATTAGCAATTAGCAATGAACGCAATTACCAGGTTTGAATTCGAAAAAAGCCCCCCAGAGCTATTTGAGCGTCATGCACAGAATGCTCTGCATGACACTTACCTGGGCAACAACCCTATCACATGATCGTGCGAGGATCATCGTCTACGATGAGGGCTTCGCGGGCTTTGCGGGCGGCCTCGTCGCGGCGACGAACGCGCTTACGAGCGAACAGCTCTTGTAACGAATCGAACTGCTCCGTATGAAGCAAGCTGACAGCCGCGCGGGGCTGGTTAATAGTTTCCAGGTCGCGAGGCGTAGTTTGGTAGCGCAAACGAGCCCGAAAGCGACCATCGGGCTGTAGGTAATATTCCAAGCTAAGGTCGCCGAGCAAGGACGTTTGGGCCGTTTGGTCGATGTCGCCGGAGCCCGGTACGGTGCCCAGGTTGGTTGAATTCGTAAAGCCGCCTTCGCGCGTCACGCGCAGGCGGCCATTCATAAAGCTGTAGCTCAGCCGCACCTGCAACGCTTGAAGCTGCTCCTGGGAAAGCCCGTTGAGGTTAAAATCAATCTCCAGATTCTGGTCAATCTGAGAGGTGAGCAGACCCAACTGCGTAGAAAGAACCTGCCCCAGGCTATTGCCCACCGTGTTGTTGCTGCCGCTCAGTGAAAGCTGAGCAAAAGAGCCGGGGGGCGAAAGCTGCTTAAATACCAGTAAGCTGAATACCTGACGGTTAAGCTCCTGTTCGTCGTTGCGTAGCGAGTTAGTAAACGAAGCCAAATCGCCCTCTAAAGCGGAAGGCGCGTCATTAAACTCCAGCCCCAGCTGAATGGCTGGCAGCAGCAATGGACCCGTCAGATTCATAACGGCCGTAACAGGAACTACCGCACCCGCGCTGGGAGTAGCCGTGCCCAACACCGGCGCAAGGGAGGTGCGCTGCGTGTAAGCGGCCGTCACGTTCATCTGGCCATCCAGCGGGTTGCCATTCCACGAAATGGTGCCGCCGGGCCGCACCACAAATTCCTTATTGATAAGGCCTTGCAAAGTGAAATTATAAGCCCCCCGCACAATCTCAATCTGGCCATACATATTGAATTCGCCGCGGGTATCCACGTTTAGTCGCAACTGGCCCACGGCCGTGCCCCGAATTACGTCGCCGGTGCTTTCATCGAGAATAATCTCCACGTAAGCATCCTCGGTGACTGTCAGGTTGAAGTTGAGCTGCAAGCCCGACAGATCCACACGGCCAGCGGCGGCCGCTACAATGGGCACAGTGGAAGTAGTATCGGTAGGCAGGTTGCGGTTTACGAACTTGATATAGCTGGCCTGCTCGGCCTTGGCTGCATTATCCAAGGGAAGTGAAACCCGGGTGCCCGCCTCGCTACGTGCCGTAACGTTCACAGTCAGGTTATCGACCGGGCCAAACACACGTGCCTCGCCCGTACCGTAGGCTCGGCCGAAGTACAGCTCGTTTTCCTTACGGGTGGTATTAAGCAGCTGGAGCTTGCGGAAATCGGCGCTCAGATTAAGCACCATGTTTTGAAAGCCCTGATGTCGAATTTCCCCGTCGAGCGTGCCCGTGTTGCCGAACACGTCGCGCAGAGTTACCTCCCGGAAAACAATACGGTCTTCGCGGAAGGAAATACGGTCGGTAAAACGGTAGGTGGTGCCCAGGTAAATAAACTTGAAGCGACCATTGCTCACATCCACATCACCCACAAGGTTGGGGCCGGCCAGCGGGCCAGTCAGCCGCAGCCGACCGACGGCCGTGCCACGCATATTATCGAAGAGCGTGCCTAGTAAAGGCTCCGCTATTTTCACTGGCGCACTGTCGAGCACGGCGGTAAGATCGAGCTGGCGTATGGGCTCGCGCGGCGCTACAGTGCCGGTGACCGTGAGCACACGCTGCTCGCTGTTCATCACATCCAGGTTCACTCCTAGCTTACTAGTAGTGTTATCCCAGTCGCTGCTGCCCGTAACGTTACCGATCAGAATATCATCAAAGCGAAGCGAATCGACAACCAGCGAGCTGTTCACAACCAGGGCGCCAAAAACGCCACTCACGGTTCCCTGCGCATTGGCCACGCCCGTAATGTTCTGCTTGGTCAGCGAGCTTAGCGTAGCCAGCTCCAAGTTCTGAACGGCCAACTGCAAGGTTTTGGCCGGATCGGTGGAAATGAAGCCCTGGGCACTTACCTGTTGGGCACCATTCGATAGGGTGAGGCTGCGGATATCAATCTCTTTGCCTCCATTGGAAATCAAGACTACGTTTTCAGGCGCCAGCGTCCAGTCTTTCCCCAAAAGGTTGAGGCCCGACTGCCGGAATATCACTTGCACGGCCCGCGGCAGAAACGCAACCGAGCCATTAATTGCCCCCCGGTTGGTGGTGCCGGTTTGGGCGAGCGAGGTCGAGAAATTGATTTTATCCTGATCCCAAACTCCCTCCACGTAGAAGTTTTCCGTCTGATTCAGAAGAGGAAGTTTTTGCTTTGCGGAAGTAATATTAGCCTGCGCGAGTATTTCGGGTTGATAAGGCAGCTTGGAGGTGAGCAGTTCCATTGACGTATTCACGGCCCGAATGCTGTCGTAGCGCAGGCTGTCAAATTGCCCGGCCAGGGTGAAAATAGAAGTAGGGCCATTGCGGAAAGAGCCATCCACCCGTGAGTAGTCGGATATCTCCAGCTTGGGCACAAATAGCTGAATAACCGGATTAGCCCGCTTCAGATAAAGGTCTAAATCGATAGCATACTCGGAAATTGCCCCCTGGCGCTTGCGGCGGTAGTAGTTGGCGGTTTCAGTGTCGTTGCTTTCGAAGTTGAGCTGATATTCCTTGATGAGCGTTTGTACGTCGCGGGCTACGGTGGTGAAAATGAAGTCGCCGTTGGCGGTAAGGTTCAGCACTTCGGAGCGCACGGCTACGCTGCGCTGCCCGTTCTGGCGCTGGCTTACGATGTCGAGGGTGTCGATGGCTACGTTGCGGCCGGCGTAGCCCACCTTGGTTTCGCGCAGGATAATGCGCCCAATCAGATCATCAAGCTTCAATCCTTGAAACCGCAAATCAGCTTTGGTGGCAACGGTAACGGCCTGATCGGTGAGGCCAAGGGCGCGCAGATCGGCGCGACGTACCTGCGCCCGCAAATCGAAAGCCTGGCGTTTTTTGTTCAGGTCTACGCGGCCGTCGGCGGATATCTGCAGGGCGGGATCGTTCACGGTCAGCTTGCCCTCAAAGGTTTCGCGGCTGAACTGCCCATTGGTGGTGATGTTGCGAAGACGGTAGCCTTTCAGCCAAATGCTTTGCACGGTTGCATTGGCCCGCAGGCGGGCACCTTCAGGCGTAAAACCTATGCCTTCTACACGTCCACTAAAGGCAATGTCGCGCACGGTGCTTTGGTCGCCCAGAAACTTGCCCAGCTGGAAGCCGGTAGTTTTTACTTGCCCTTCATAATTAGAATAGCGAGGGTCAGTCTTGAACTTGATATTAACATCCGAAACTACATCACCCAAAGCCGTATTGAAGGAGCCGTTGGCGACGAAGTCGTTGTAGAAGCCCAAAAATTGCCCCTTGAGCCGCACTGTACCTAGGCGCTGCACATAGGCCCAACCCTTGGCCGGTACGAATTTGCGGATGTCGCGTCCGTCTATCACGGAGGGCTGCAGACGCATTTCCACGAAGCTTTCCTTAATATTGGGCAGCCCTTCCACGTTAATGCTGCCTACCACGTGCGTGCTTTGCCCGTAGCGCACGTCGAGGTTGCGGGTCGTGAAATTGGTGACGTAGCCTTTGGCTTCCCCTGAGAGCAGCACCGTTTCGTTCAGGTCGCGTAGCTGGGGGGCAAAATGGGCGATGTCGTCGGAGAAAAGCCGCGTTGGACCCAGTCGTGCCGTTACGCGTACCGAGTCGTTGAAGTGGGTGAAGTTGAGAAAGCGCTTATAATCAAAGCGCACGTAGTCTTTGAGGTAGCTGCGGCCCACGCGCAGGTCGGTATTGGCAAACTCCCAATACGTAGGCGCAAACGTCATGTCGGTATCCCAGTGCTGCACGCGGGTTTTTGAGGGCTTTTCTACGGCGCGCATATCCCGAATGCGGGTGACGATGGTGTCGCCGTGCATTTTGATGCCCGAGAAATCAGCATAGATGCTGTCGACTCGCATGTGCGCGTAGTCGATGCCGTATTTGACGCGCGGCTGGTTCTGCCTCTCTAATACGAAGCGGCCATTGCGCAGCCCAACGCTTCTAATTTGAAAATCGAAGGGCTTCTTGACTTTAGTGGTGTCGGTGGGGCCAAGAAGGCGGCGCACGGCAGACACAAACTGACTTAAGTTGGTAGAATCAGGTGCGTCGGCGTAAGTGACTAGAGCAAAGCGTGGCTCATTCAGGATTAGCTGGCCCACATGCAGACGGCGCGGATTCAACAGCGAAAACAGCTGAATATCCGCCTCCGCCTGCCCTATGTGAAATAGCTCACCGCCGCGCCGGTCCAGCACTTGCACGTTCTGGAGCAGCACCCGCGAAAACGGCCGCACATCTAACCGCCCAATACTAACGCGCTGCCCCAGCTTATCCGACAAAAAAGTGGCTGCCCGCTGCGCTACCCGCGTCTGCACGCTCGGTATCCGCAGCGCCACCAACACCGTGCCCACCGCCAGCACCACAAGCAGGAGCAGCCCCAGCAGGATTTTGAGCAGAACGGAGATAAAACGGGGCACGGGGAGAGGATAAGCAGAAAGGAATGTAACGACGAAGATGCTGCTTTTCGCCTAATCGTTGGCTGACGCTGCCATAAGTACGAATCAGGGACTTAAACGTGGCCCCAAGAATTCATTATTTCCTTAGAGAGTTTAACGCGCCTGTTTAGTTTAATCGACAGCTCGGCTTTTTTGATTTTAAAGTAGAAAACGTGCCTGACATATTCTCCAAAAAGCCCCCCAATGAGCCAAATTAGAGCCTCTGAAATATTCTTTAAGTAAGACCATAAATAGTGCATCCTTAGCAAATCTCTCTACGTTAGAAAATATATAAGTTAAATTTTTATTGTTTAAATCCTAAAAGATTAGATGAATGAAAAAAGCCATTTACTTATCGAAGCTCTGCATTTGCCTGCTGCTATTAGCTTCTCTGACTAGTTGTGAGGATATTCTGGAGCAGTACTTTCCAAAGCCCACTCCACCACCACCTGCTTTTCCTAGTCTAGGTTTAGATATTCCATTCTATACCTTGTCTGGTGGTACCAAGTTAGATGCCTATTCTACCAAAGATCCTGCTGTCCGTACTTCATCGGTAAACATTACAGGTTTGCAGAGTGGAGAGCGCATCTTAGCTATCGATTTTCGGCCCGCCTCAGGTCAGCTTTATGGCGTAAGTAGCTCTAACCGCATTTATATAATTAACCATCTGACTGGCCGAGCCCATGCTGTTGGTTCGGGAGCGTTTACGCCTGGATTAGAGGGTAACTTAGTTGGGTTTGACTTTAATCCTACGGTAGACCGCATCCGGATCGTGACCAGCACGGGGCAGAACCTGCGGCTGAATCCGGAAACTGGAGCCGGAACTATCGTTGACGGAACTATTAATGGCGCCGCCGGAGCCACTATCACGGCTTCCGCTTATACAAATAACGTGGCTGGTGCAAGTACCACTGTGCTCTACGACCTCGACCCAGCCACCGACAAGCTCTACCGCCAGGATCCGCCCAACAATGGTACGCTGGCGGCCGTGGGCAATTTGAACTTAGACATCACAGGTGAGGGCGGCTTCGACATTGATGCCAAAAGTGGTGCCGCTTTGGGCTTATTTGAGGTAGCAGGCAAAATCACCTTATTTACTGTCAACCTGACTTCGGGTGACAGCCAACCGCTCGCGCAATACAGTCAGAGCCTTGGGTATTCAGGCCTAGCTATTCCAACGCAACCCGTGGCCTATGCTATACTTGCTAATTTTGAGAATACAAACCCTATCAAATTCAACGATTTAGTAATTTTTAATCCGACTAATCCCGCTGCTCGCATCATCAAACCCATTACCGGATTACTCACCAACGAATTTATTCAGGGAATAGACTTCCGTCCGGCTAATGGGCAGATTTATGCAATCACTACGAATAACCGGCTTATTACGCTGAACGCAGCCACGGCCGCGGCTACGTTTGTTGGCTCCTTAAATGTACCGCTTACAAGATTCTTCCTTGGCTTTGATTTTAATCCCGTAACGGATCAAATCCGCATCACGGAGGCTTACACTAACACCAATCTGCGTATAAATCCACTTAAAGCAACTGTTACTGTAGATGGGAGTTATAATCAGCTCTTTGATTCCTTTAGGCCATTCGTTGTCGCAGCGGCCTATGATAACAACTTTGTGGGGGCTACATCCACGAATTTGTATGTAATTAGTATCAATGCTAATAAGCTATATCTGGAGAATCCGCCAAACGCGGGCACGTTGGTAGAAATCGGTAGCCTAGGTGTTAGAAACGGCAGGACCGATTTCGACATCGGTAGCACCAGCAATACTGGTTATGCTATCATGAATGCGAGTGGTAGCAGCTTTACGAGCGGTCTCTACACCATTAGTCTGTCGACGGGTAGGGCAACGTTCGTAAGTAACATTGAATCGTTTGTTCCTAATTCTGATAAAGACATTAGTGGTTTCACAATGGGTTTAGGCTTTTAAGGCTAACCATCCTTATTGTTGAACTCTGATACAAAAAGCCTTGGCCCGTAAGCCAAGGCTTTTTAAGTTTCTCAATCAATTGTCGAGTCAGGTTACCATGGCCCCAAGTGTCGACAGCAGAGCAGAAATCTAGGTATTTAGACGACCTTTGGGTGATAAATCTGGTGGCGGTTGGTTAACAAAATGCTAACTGCTGTTTACTCTCTTTTGACGCCAATAGCACTAAGGCACATTGGCTTGCGACATATGAATCCTTATCCTATCATTCTGGCCATCGAATCATCCTGCGACGATACCTCGGCCGCCGTGCTGGCTGGGGGGCAAATTCGCTCCAATGTAGTAGCCACCCAGCGTGTGCACGAACAATATGGCGGCGTGGTGCCGGAGCTGGCCTCGCGTGCCCACCAGCAGCACCTGATTCCGGTGGTGCAGGAGGCGCTGCGCCAAGCCGGCGTAACCAAAACGGAACTCGACGCGGTGGCTTTCACCCAAGGGCCGGGGCTGCTGGGCTCGTTGCTGGTCGGCAGCATGTTTGCCAAAACCTTTGCGCTAGCGCTCGGCAAGCCGTTGCTGGCCGTGAATCATATGCGGGCGCACATTCTGGCGCACTTTATCAATGAGCCACGCCCCACGTTTCCCTTTCTCTGCCTGACAGTGAGTGGTGGCCACACGCAGCTGGTGGTTGTAAAAAGCCCCCCAGACATGCAGGTAATTGGCCAGACCATCGACGACGCAGCTGGCGAAGCTTTCGACAAAACCGGTAAGCTACTCGGCCTGCCGTATCCTGCCGGTCCGCACCTAGATAAGCTGGCCAGCACCGGCAATCCCACGCGCTTCCCGTTTCCGGTAGGCGCTATGCCCGGCTACGATTTCTCGTTCAGCGGCCTCAAAACGGCCGTGATGTACTTTCTGCGCCAGCAAACGGCTAAGAATCCGGAGTTTATTCGGGAAAACCTGTCCGACCTGTGCGCCAGCATTCAGTACACGATTATTCAAACCTTGCTGCGCCAGCTTCAGCGCGCCGCTGCAGATCTGGGTCTGACGCAGATTGCCTTGGCTGGTGGCGTGGCTGCTAATTCCGGCTTGCGCGCCGCTTTGCAGGAATTAGCGTTGGAAAAAGGTTGGGCTGTATTTATTCCCGAGTTTCAGTACTGCACCGACAACGCTGCTATGGTCGCCATGACAGCGCATTTCCAGTTCGAGGCCGGCGATTTTGCCCCCCAGCTTGTTAGCCCGGACCCTCGGTTGAAGTTGGGGTAGGGGGATTTAAGTGGAGTTAATAACTGAAAAAAAGGCGGTCATGCAGAGCGGAGCATCTCGCGTGCTGATGAGAGGTTAGTAATTCAACCAAACACGCGAGATGCTTCGCTGCGCTCTGCATGACCGCCTTTAGTGTAATATTCTCTTAGTGTTTGATGAAAATCCCTTTTCAGCCCGGCGACGTCAAAACCTATTCTCTCATTGTGACAGCTTCTGACTTTGCAACAATGGAGGGCCACACAGTACACGAAGTATTGAGCACATTTGCGCTGGGGCGGGGCATGGAGTGGGTGGGGCGGTTGTTTGTGCTGGAAATGCTGGAGGCGGGGGAGGAGGGCATTGGCACGATGCTGCACGTGGAGCACCACGCGCCGGCCTTTGCGGGCGAAACCGTCGAATTTCGCGCTACTTTTGCGGCCCTGGAAAATCGGGAACTGACTTGCGCCGTAGAAGTCCGTGTGGGCGAGCGGCTGGTAGCAACTGGTCGCACCGGACAGCGCATCGTACGGAGCGAAAAGCTGGCAGCTCGTTTTGCTGCCTTGCGCGCCAACTCCCCAACATCTGCTTAATCAGCGCCTCACCGCGCTTTCAATTATTATGGCCAAAGAAAAAGACGCTCCGCGCAAAGTCAATATTGTTAATCGCCGGGCCAGCCACGAGTATTCTTTCCTGACGAAGTACGACGCTGGTATGATGCTGCAAGGCACCGAAATAAAGAGTATCCGCGACGGCAACGTGAACATGCAGGACGGCTTCTGCATTTTCCACCCCGATGGCAGTCTGTGGGTGCACAATCTCTCCATATCTAAGTACACCGAAGGTACTTACAACAACCACGAGCCCACCCGCGAACGGAAGTTGCTGCTCACCAAGCGCGAGCTGCGCCAGCTTTCCGACAAAAGTCAGGAGCAGGGCCTCACTATTGTTCCCATTCGCTTATTTGTGAGCGACCGGGGCTTTGCGAAGCTGGAAATTGCGCTGGCCAAAGGCAAAAAGCTCTACGACAAGCGCGAAGATATCAAAGCCAAAGACCAGAAGCGCGAAATGGACCGGGCGCGCGACTACTAAAGTTTAGAGCTGAATAGGGTGCATTTCCCTTATTAGGAATATAGCTTTGCCGGTGGTTTTTAAAAACCGTTGCTACCAGACCGAATGGCCGCTAGTAGCTAGCTTTCTGGCTTCAAAACTTAAACCTTCAAATTTCCTTGGAATACGGAATTTGCCCCCTGAGCGTGGTGCCGGTGCGGGCCGAGCCTAATGATCGGGCCGAAATTGTCACCCAGCTCATTTTTGGCGAGTGCTACACCGTTAAGCTTATTCAGGGCAATTGGTGCCAGGTCCGCATTGCCGCCGACCAATACGTGGGCTGGATGGACGTGAAGCAACACCAGCCCGTGACCGGTACTTACTTTGCCGAATGGGGCGCGCATGCTCACCCGCGCAGCCTCGATGTAGTCCAAATGGTAAGCGATGCTGACTCGCGCCAGCCTATTTCATTGGGCGCCCGCCTGCCTTTTTTTGATGGCATGACCTTTCGTCTGGGTGAGCGGCAACTCTTTTATAATGGAGCCGCCACCAATCCTACGTCTAACGGGGACCCGGGGCGCAAGGCCGCGCTGCTTCAAAAAATGGGCTTGGCCTTTCTGAAAGCGCCTTATCTGTGGGGAGGCAAAACGCTGTTCGGTATCGACTGTTCGGGGCTTATGCAGCAATTGTATGGCTTGGTTGATATCCAACTGCCCCGCGACGCCCGTCAGCAGATTGACCACGGCCGCACTGTCCATTTCGTTTCGCAGACCCAGCCTGGTGATCTGGCCTTTTTTGATAATGCTGAAGGCAACATCGTGCACGTAGGCATGCTGCTGGAAGACCAACAAATTCTGCACGCCAGCGGTGAAGTTCGTATCGACCCGCTCGACCACAACGGCATCTATAACCGGCAGCGCCAGAAATACTCGCATAAGCTGCGCCTGATTAAGCGGCTGTTGCCGGATTGAAATAGTACCAAGCCTAGGCTTGGTACTATTGCTTTAAAAAAGCCCCCCACAGCCCTGGACTAAAGGAAACTTAACCCAGCGGCTGTTGTTAATGCGCTAAGAATCACCTAGCTTTCGCTAACCGGATTCTCCCTGAGCGTATGGATCAAAAAGTGCTTGTCTTAAACGGTGACTACACCGCGATTACGCTTTGCAGCGTGCAGAAGGCTTTTGTGTTGCTTTTTTTGGATAAGGCGGAGATGATTGCCAAGTCTGATGGCACGCTGCGTACTATTAGCCAAGCTTTCCCAAAGCCCAGCATTATCCGCTTGCAGCGCTATGTGCGCGTGCCTTACAAAGGCATTGCCTTGAGTCGCCACAACATTATGAAACGCGACCATTTTGAGTGTCAGTACTGCGGATCTACCAAAAACCTGACGCTGGACCACGTACTGCCCCGTTCTCGCGGTGGCGAATCGTCGTGGACTAATCTGCTCACGGCGTGTGCCCGCTGCAACCACGCCAAAGGGCATCGCACACCACACGAAGCGGGCCTCACGGTGCGGCAGCAGCCCAAGAAGCCTACCTTGGCGGGCTTCCTGAAGCTCTCGGCCGGTACGATAGATCAGAACTGGCATGATTACCTTAATTGAACTAAGAATGGGTCGGTAAACAAAGGTTTGCCGACCCATTTTCTTCTCGTACCAAAAGGAATTACTGCTCTGCTTTAAACTAACCGTCGCTGGTTGAGGTTAGAGGCATACCTTTGCCCCCCGTTCCACCCAATTAGCGTTCATGTCAGTTCCTAAGTTTGCGGCTTCCCGCTCTTTTCATACCGAACTAAAGTCTCGGATTAACGCCTACTTCGAGGAAGCGGGCAAATCGCAAACCGGTAATTCTGGGCTTTTCGTCAAAGCGCTTATTCTGACGACTGCTTTTGTGCTGGTGTATCTGCACTTAGTGTTTTTCACACCAAGCGCCTTCATAGGTATTCTGGAGTGTATTCTGCTCGGTGGTATTGGGGCGGCTATCGGCTTCAACGTCATGCACGACGGCGCCCACGGCAGCTTCAGTAAATCGAAGTGGCTCAACCAGTTCGCGGCGTTTACCCTGAATGTGCTGGGCGGCAATAGCTTCATGTGGAATATGAAGCACAACCTCATTCACCACATGTATACCAATGTGGACGGCGTAGACGACGACCTCGACGTGCAGCCGTGGATGCGCATGAGCAGCACTCAGCCCCGCCGTAAGCTCCACCGCTTCCAGCACCTTTACTTTTGGTTTCTATACGCCCTGCTCTACATCGCCTGGATCTTCTTTATGGACTACCAGAAGTATTTCAAAGGCAAAATCGGTGGCATGCCCATCAAAAAAATGACGGCCACCGACCAATCGGTTTTCTGGGGCTTCAAGGTGATTCATCTCTTACTCTTTATGGCCCTTCCCATCTACACGGTAGGGTTTGTGTCGTGGCTAGTAGGTTTCGTAGTATTCGCGGCAGTAGCTGGTTTCACTCTTAGTTTGGTGTTCCAACTGGCACATACAGTAGAGCACGCCGCCTTTCCCATGCCCGATGAAATCACGAATAAGTTAGAGGACGAATGGGCTATTCACCAGATTAAAACTACTGCCAACTTCGCCACGCATAATAAAGTCATCAGCTGGCTAGTTGGTGGCCTGAATTTTCAGGTAGAACATCACTTGTTTCCTAAGATTTCGCACGTACACTACCCAGCCATCAGTAAGATCATCAAGCAGATGTGCGAGGAGTTTGACATTACTTACAACGAGTATCCCAAGATGCGCTACGCTGTAGCCTCGCACGTATCGTATCTGCGCGAAATGGGCCGTAAGTAATATGTATTATTTATAAAAAAGCCCCTCAGAAATGTTTCTGGGGGGCTTTTTTATGCAAGCGGTAACCTATCCTCAATAATAACTTGGCCACATAAAGCAATAAGAACGTTGTCTTCCTGCTGCTGATAGAAAACGGAATTGGGGTGATGTACATCGATTTCCTTATCACAACCCATAAGTGTAAACAGGAAGCTAAATAGGAGGCAGTACTTCATAGTCTGAAAGTAAGTAGATTCTGCTCCAAACAGTGCTTAGTTTCCTGCATCAAACTCCGTATCTTTGCCGCCCCGCCAGGGTGGTGGGTCTGAAGCCTCAGCTTCAGCGAGTTACTCATAACGCGTTCCGGTAGGTGGCCCTGAGCCGGACGTGTAGATAAGGGCCAAACAGTAACTATGGCAGAAGTAGCAGATAACTTCGACTGGGACAACGTCGGAGCGACCGGCTTTGGTGGCAATTATAGCCCCGAGCAGCGCGCCGAGATGGAGAAAATGTACGGCGACACGCTGACCACCGTCCAGGAGGAAGAAGTTGTGAAGGGCACCGTAGTCGGCATCACCGACCGCGACGTGATCCTTAACATTGGCTTCAAATCAGACGGCCTCGTGCCCCTGTCCGAATTCCGCGATTTGGTTGACCTGAAAATTGGTGACCAAGTAGAGGTATTCATTGAAGACCAGGAAGATTTGAACGGTCAGTTGATCCTTTCGCGCAAGAAGGCGAAGATCAAGCAGGCTTGGAAGTCGATTTACGACGCTCTGGAGTTTGATAACATCCTGGAAGGTGTAGTAAAGCGTCGGACCAAAGGTGGTCTGATCATGGAATTGGATGGCGTTGAAGCCTTCCTACCCGGCTCGCAGATTGACGTGAAGCCTATCCGTGACTTCGACATTTATGTTGGTCGCCGCATGGAAGTGAAAGTGGTAAAAATCAATGCCGCTTTCGACAACGTAGTTGTTTCGCACAAAGTCCTGATTGAGAAGGACCTGGAGAAGCAGCGCGAAGCCATCCTGAACAACCTCGAAAAAGGTCAGATTCTGGAAGGTGTGATCAAGAACATGACAAACTTCGGTGTGTTCATCGACCTCGGCGGTGTCGACGGTCTGTTGCACATCACCGATATCTCGTGGGGCCGCATCGCTCATCCAAGCGAAGTATTGCAGCTTGACCAGAAACTCAACGTGGTTGTTCTTGACTTCGACGAAGCCAAGAAGCGTATCTCGTTGGGCCTGAAGCAGCTGACTCCTCACCCATGGGATTCGCTGCCTGCCGATATGGGCGTAGGCTCGAAAGTAAAAGGCCGTATCGTGAACGTAGCCGACTATGGCGCATTCATGGAAATCGTGCCTGGCGTAGAAGGCCTGATCCACGTTTCAGAAATGAGCTGGAGCCAGCACCTGCGCAACCCGCAGGATTTCATCAAGCAGGGCGACGTAGTTGAAGCGCAGATTTTGACGCTGGACCGCGAAGACCGCAAGATGAGCTTGGGTATCAAGCAATTGAGCGAAGATCCATGGACTCGTGGTGACTTCGGCGGCAAGTACGCTGTGGGTACCAAGCACAACGGCCTCGTGCGCAACCTGACCAACTTCGGCCTGTTCGTAGAACTGGAAGAGGGTGTAGACGGCCTAGTACACGTGTCTGACCTGTCATGGACCAAAAAGATCAAGCACCCATCCGAAGTGGTGAAGGTGGGCGACCGTCTGGACGTGCTCGTGTTGGAGCTGGACGTTGCTAACCGTCGTTTGGCCCTTGGTCACAAGCAATTGGAGGAAAACCCATGGGATACGTTCCAGACGGTATTCACTCCTGGTTCGGTGCACAAAGCCACTATCACGGAGAAAAACGACCGTGGCGCGGTACTCGAGTTGCCTTATGGCATCGAAGGTTTCGCTTACCCCAAGTCGTTGGTGAAGGAAGATGGTTCGAACGCCGAAAACGGCGAATCGCTCGACTTCCGTGTGGTTGAGTTCTCGAAGGATGATCGTCGTATCGTGTTGTCGCACACTGCCGTCTTCAATCAGGCGCAGCAGGAAGAAGACACCCGTGCTTCGAAGTTCGCGAAGAAGAAGCCAGCCGGTGGCCAAGCTGCTGGTGCCGCACAAGGCGAAGGCAAGCTGAGCGACCTCAAAAAGCCGGCAACGGCTGACAAGTCTACCCTCGGTGACCTGGATGCTTTGTCCGCTCTGCGCGATAAGATGATGGGCAACGAGCGCGACGCTGGTGTTCAGAAGCTAGAAGCAAAAGCTCCTAAGGCTGCTAAAGCCGAAGAAGCTCCTGCTGCTGAAGCTGACACTACCGAAGATGCTCCGGCCGCTGAAGGTGGTATCCTTGCTGCCGTAACCGGCGCTGCATCCGCTGCTTTCGACAAAGTAACTGAAGTAGCTGGCGACGTAGTTGACACTGTAGCTGATTCGGCCGCTTTCGCAAAAGCGAAGGAAGTAGCTGGTGATGTTGTAGAGAAAGCAAAAGACCTCCTACCTGGCAACGAAGATGCCGACAAGAAGGACGAAGAGAAAGCCTAGGCTTTTGTAGCTTATGATTAATAAAAAGGCCCTGACAGTTGTCAGGGCCTTTTTTGTGAGCTGCAGGCGCTAGTGATTTGAATCTACTTCGCACGCAACCAATAGCTTAGGATGCCAATGGTTGAAAAAAGCCCCCCAGGTTTGGCGAAGGTCAGATAATGGCGTAAGTTTGCACCCTCATTACCCGGTGACGTGACCGAGTGGCTAGGTAGAGGTCTGCAAAACCTCCTACGGCGGTTCGAATCCGCCCGTCACCTCTTTCCTGTTCCTGTTTTCTTTTGCCTAGTGCCCCGGTTGATTAGCCCCAACCGGGGTTTTTTGCTTTTTTCCCTAATTACTTTAGCAAAGAAGCAGTTGCGCCAGACGTATTTGTGAATCCTGTGCGTGGCAGGTAGTGAAGAATGGTCGTAAAGCCAATATGTTAGCTAAAAGCTAGTCTGAGGGCTTACATTGCACCTCGACACATGGCTTTATGGGCGCATTATCCATACATTTCATTTGTGCGTACAACCGCCCGCTAGCATTCCCTCTTTTCGCCTCTATTTCCTATGAAAATTACCGATCTCCGCACCATGCGCGGCCCAAGCTATTGGTCTGTTAAGCACCTGAAGCTTATTGTGATGAAAGTAGACCTCGAGGATCTGGCCGAAAAATGGTCTAATTCCATACCAGGCTTAGCAGGCCGACTCACAAAACTGCTACCTGGAGTAGGTCAGCCTTGTGCCACGCCCGACTCATCCAAACAGGCTACTAAGCATCCGCCTTTAACTCAAGAGCAACTCATGGATGGCGAGCCGCTGGGCCACGTGATTCAGCACGTAGCATTAGAACTGCAGCGCTTAGCAGGCATGCCGGTGTACTGGGGCAAATCGTATCCGGCCACGCAGGAGCAAGGAGTCGAGTACGTCGTATTTACGTACCAAGAAGAGCGCGCCGGACGCGTGGCTGCTAATGCTGCCGTAGAGATTGTGGATGCCTTATGCCACAAGCAGAAGGTAGATATAAAGCCCATTATTGCGGAGCTGCACAATATTCGTGAGGAAGAATTTTTCGGACCTAGTACCTATAGTATTGTGTCGGAGGCAGTGTCGCGCAAGATTCCTTATATCCGGCTTAGAAATACTTCGGTTATTCAACTCGGCTACGGTGTGAATCAAAAGCGTATTCAGGCCACTACGTCGTCCAATACAAGCTATTTCGCCGTTGAAATCGCCGGCAATAAGAACCGCACAAAAGCAATGCTTGCTGATGCCGGTGTGCCTGTGCCGCGTGGTACCACGGTTTATTCACTTGATGGATTGCGCGATGCCATTGAAGAACTAGGTTTTCCTATCGTGACGAAGCCACTGGATGGGAATCATGGCAAAGGAGCTAGTATTAATATTATGGACTGGAAATCGGCCCAAACTGGCTTTAAAGAGGCGCAGGAATACTCGCGCGCCGTTATCGTAGAGCAATTTATCGAAGGGTTTGACCACCGGCTATTGGTGGTAAATGGCAAGTTGGTAGCTGCCGCTAAGCGTACCCCAGCGGCCGTGGTTGGTGATGGGCACAGCACGATTCAGGAACTGATTGACCAAGTAAATTTGGACCCACGTCGGGGGGAAGGCCATGAGAAAGTACTCACCAAAATCAAAGCCGACAAGCATACCAGCGCTATTCTTAAGGCCCGCGACTTGACGCTAAAATCAGTGTTGCCGGAAGGGGAGGAGCTATTTCTGAAGAGCACTGCCAATATCAGCACGGGTGGTACCGCTACCGATGTTACCGACTTGGTACATCCTTATAATGTGCTATTAGCGGAGCGCGCGGCCGGTATTATCGGCCTCGATATCTGCGGCATTGACTTGCTGACCTCAGATATTGCCATTCCGTTGAATGAAACGCGCGGCGCGGTGATTGAGGTGAATGCTGCTCCTGGCTTCCGCATGCATATCTCACCTACCAAAGGCTTGCCGCGCAATGTGGCAGCGCCTGTAGTAGATATGCTTTTCCCACGCGACTCTACTTCGCGCATTCCCATTATTGCTGTAACGGGCACCAATGGCAAAACCACCACTACTCGCCTGATTGCTCATATGGTGGCGGCCCAAGGCTATAAAGTAGGCTTTACGACTACCGATGGCATTTATATCCAAGGTAACCAGTTGCAGAAAGGCGACTGCACGGGTAGCCAAAGCACGGAGTTTGTGTTGCGCGACCCAACTGTAAACTATGCAGTGCTGGAAGTAGCACGTGGCGGCATGCTACGGTCAGGCTTGGGGTTTGACACTTGTGATATTGCCGTGGTTACCAACGTAGCCGCTGACCACTTGGGCATGCGGGACATTTATACGGTAGAGGATATGGCCGCTGTTAAGGGTGTGCTGCCTCGCACGGTTAACAAAAGCGGCTGGGCCATTCTGAACGCCGACGACGACTTGGTGTACGCTATGGGCGAACGGCTGCAGTGCAGGGTAGCGTTCTTTAGTATGAACGAAAACAACCCGCGCATCCTCGATCACGTGGAAGCGGGTGGCGTAGCAGCCGTGTACGAGGAAGGCTACGTAACCATCTATCAGAATAGCTATAAGCTGCGCATAGATCGGGCAGCTGAGTTCCCAGTTACACTAGGCGGGCGCGCTGGGTTTAACATTGAAAACTGCCTAGCTGTGGCCCTAACAGGCTATGTAGCCGGCTTTGAGCGCGATGACATAAAGACCGCCCTGCGCACCTTTGTGCCGTCAGCGGCCAAGACGCCGGGTCGGATGAACGTGTTCAAATTTCCCAATTTTGAGGTCATTGTCGACTACGCGCACAACACAGCGGGTATCAGCAAGTATGCTGAGTTCTTGAATAACACGCCGGCTACGCACAAAGTCGGGATAGTGTCAGGGCTGGGAGATCGGCGCGATGAAGACACACTAGGCTTTGCGCGCATCGCGGGAAGTATTTTCGACGAAGTCGTATTGCGCCAAGACCGCGACTTGCGAGGAAAAACGGCTGAATACCTCAAGGAGATTATGATGCGAGGGCTGCGCTTAGATAAGCCTGATCTGCCAATTACCTATATCGAAAACGAAGTGGACGCCATTCGCCATGTGCTGACCACGGCCCGCGATGGATCGGTTGTTACTATTTTCACAGAGAACATCAGTGCGACTATAAAGCAGATTGAGGAGTTTGAAGCGCAGATTATGCAGGCGTAAGTAACATTCATTTATTCGCTATTAACTACAAAAAAGCCCCCCAGAAATAATCTGGGGGGCTTTTTATAAGCAAAAAGATCTGCGACCTACTTCAAAGTGAAAGTTGATTTGCCAATCATTACGCCGCCTTCATACAGCTCAACGGTGTGCAAACCAGTCTTATAGGCTGCACCTTTGGCGTACACAAACTGCACAGGCTGACGGGTGTTGTCGTACACGATGTCCTGCTTAGCGGTGTAAAAGGCTTCTGAGCCATCAATCATGAAAGTGCCACCACCGGTGCTCAGATTATACAGTGCCGAGCCATCAGGCTCCACAAGACGCATCATAATCTGTTTGGTTTCCTTGGGCGATACGTCGTTGCGAGCAAGGTTGAAAGTAACCTTGATTTTCTCTACACGCTTAGCCCGAAACTCGTTATCGTCGTCGTCCTTCTCTTTGTTCCGGGCGTTAATCACGTTCACCCGAATGTTGTCGGCCTGAAGGCGGGATGCTACGGCCACCTTCTCCGAAAGCTCCTGGTTGGTGCGAGCAATAGTCGAAATAGTGTCAGTCAGCTTGTTCTGACGCTCTTTTAGCGTAGTCGTTTCGGTGTACAACACCTCGTTATCAGCTTTTAGCTGAGCAATCTCCTCGTCTTTCTTTCGCAGCTGCTGCTCCAAGTTGGTAGCGCGGTTGCGGAAGCGAGCTTGCTCAGCCAGCGAGAAGCTGCCTTTGCGGAAGGAGCGAAGTTTCAGCAAATCAGAGTTGATCGTAGCAATGCGGGCTTCCAACGAGTCATTGGCAAGACCCATCGCCTGTACTTCTTGGCTTTGACGCTCAAAATCAGCCTTGAGGGTCTCGTACTGTTTAATCTGTTCTTCAAGCCGTACATCCTTTGCTTTTACCTCAGCTGTCAACTGCTCATTCTGCTTGCCTTTCTGATTGTTCATGTAGAAAAGCAGGGCATTAATACCGGCCAGAACCAGAAATAGAGCCACTATTAGCAAAAGACGGCTCTTGTTTTTAGGCTCCGTGTTTTCGTTTTGTTCCATTGAGGAAGGGAATTGGTTAATTAATGTGGGAGTACGCGGCTAGTTAGGACGGTACGCTACCTTTACGCACAAAAATAAAGGACTTACCCACGTGGGCAAGTTTCGGCACTAAATACTGCATTTGCGCGAATATGGATTTACTGCTTGATGAGACCTACTGGCGAGCCCGTTACGCTACTGGCCAAACAGGTTGGGATGTGGGAGCAATAACGCCTCCGCTACAGGATTATTTTAAGCAACTAGGTCCGCCCGATGCTCGGCGTATCCTCATTCCAGGTGCGGGAAGGGCGTACGAAGCCGAATGCCTACACAATCAAGGATTTAGTGAAGTGTTTGTAATTGACCTGGCGCCAGAGGCGCTGGAAGCGTTGCAGCAGCGTGTGCCCAGCTTTCCTGGGGGGCATTTATTGCAGCATGATTTTTTTACGCTGTCGGCTGAGCCCCCTTACGATTTAATTGTAGAGCAAACGTTTTTTTGCGCACTGCCCCGCACGCTTCGTCCGGATTATGCCCGTCAGTGTGCGCATTTACTGCGGCCGGGGGGCAAATTGGTAGGCTTGCTCTTCGAAACGGATTTTGGCCCCTCATCCGAACCTCCCTTCGGCGGCACCCGCGACGAATACCGAGCGTACTTTGAGCCGTATTTTAAGTTCGTCCATTTTGATACTGCCTACAACTCTATTCGGCCCCGGCAGGATAGGGAGTTGTTTATTTGTTTAGAGAAAAAGTAAATCATATACCCAGCTCATGTTTGACTCACTCGCCAACGCGCTTCCTCATTTTCGTAATACCAACTCCGGCCAGTTTTTTCTGATGGCTGGCCCCTGCGTAATTGAGGGTGAAGACATGGCCTTACGCATCGCGGAGCGCGTGCGCCATATCACGGATAAGCTGCAAATTCCATATATCTTCAAAGGCTCTTATCGGAAGGCAAACCGCTCCCGCCTCGATTCTTACACTGGCATTGGTGATGAAACGGCGCTGCGCATCCTGCAGAAAGTAGGACGCGAAATTGGAGTGCCGACCGTCACGGATATTCACGAGTCGGATGAAGCGGCTCTCGCGGCCGAGTATGTGGATGTCCTTCAGATTCCCGCCTTCCTGTGCCGCCAGACGGATTTGCTCATAGCAGCGGCCAAGACCGGCAAGGTGGTCAATATCAAAAAAGGCCAGTTCCTGTCGGGCGAGGCTATGCAATTTGCGGTAGACAAAGTGCGCCAGTCGGGCAACGAGCACGTGGTGCTCACCGACCGTGGTAACTCCTTTGGGTATGCCGATTTGGTGGTCGATTTTCGCAATTTGCCTGTTATGCAGCGCTTCGAAGTACCCGTGGTGATGGACGTAACGCACTCATTACAGCAGCCCAACCAAGCCAGTGGTGTCACGGGCGGTCAGCCGGCTCTTATTGAAACCATCGCTAAGGCCGCTATTGCCGTTGGCGCTGATGGTTTGTTTATCGAAACGCATCCTACGCCAGCCACTGCCAAATCGGATGGGGCCAATATGTTGCCTTTGGATCAGCTGGAAGCGTTGATGGTGAAGCTCACACGGGTTCGGGATGCGATTCGGTAGCTAACAGTCTACCTCTAGCTTACGCAGACAAGCGGCGGGCTCTATCTAACAAATTGTCCAACACATTATCGAACCGAAGCGAGAAATGCTGTTTTGGCTGGTTTTTTCTGAAAAACACTAACCCCATAAAAAATAGGTCAACGGTCAACATCACTTCCGGGTGCACTTTAATGGTTTGCCAGGCGCCTTCCATTTCCGCTGACCAATGAATATCGTCGAAGACGAACACACTTTGATCGGTGCGGCGAGTTAGGCACTGCTCAAAGTAGCGTACCGTTGGCTCGTAGCGGTGGTTACCGTCGAAAAAAACGAAGTCGACGGGTGTATCTAGCGCGGCTAGGGTAGGAGCAAGGGTAGCGTCGAGGTTGCCTTCAATAAGCTCCGCATTGCGAAGTCCCAAACTGCTGAATGTTTCGCGGGCCACAGCAGCGGTAGCTGGACAGCCCTCAAACGTAATGACACGGCTGTGGCTGTTTGGCGTAGCTAAGTAGGCAGTAGTGAGCCCCAATGATGTGCCTAGCTCCAGCACCGTGCGCGGCTGAAAATGGTTAACCAACCGAAACAGAAGCTGCCCAAGCTGCCGCGACTTAGCGGCGGTGCGCGCAATGTCACGCACGCGGCGCTGCTGACCGGCACCCGTATGAGAGCCAGCACCAAAGTCGGTTACGGTTATCGTTTGCTCACTGGCTTGCAATTCAGTGCGGCGGTGCTCCACAGCCTCATAGGGAGCAAAAAAGCCCGTGTGGCGAACCACATGGTTGTAGAGGGCAAAAACGAACGGGGAATGCAGTCCGTGTGCATTCCCCGATCGGAGCAAAAATCGGATGTAACTGAATGCTTGGTAAAGCAAGTACTTGGGGTTGCGGGTTGAAAGAAGTGAGTTAGAAAATGAAACTCACAGCTTGCCGCTAATTTAGGCGATATGGTACAACCAGCGTGAATTCGGGAATCTCAACTGTGAATTCGCGGCCGTCGGCGAGGCGCTCCATCTGGTAGGTGCCCCGCATCTTACCCAGACCGGTCTTAAGATTACAGCCCGATACGTACTGATGTGCCTCACTGGGCTCCAGTACGGGTTGCTGGCCTACCACACCTTCGCCCTCCACTTCGCGCACGACGCCGTTGGCATCATATATATACCAATGGCGACGGAGCAACTTTACGGTATACTCGCTGTTGTTGCGAATATCGATTTTATAAGCAAACACGTAATGTTCCTGGCCGGGGCTGGAATAATCGGGTAAATAGTTGGTCGTAACACTTACGGTCACTCCCTGCGTAGTGGTAGTATTCATGGCGCCTGTGCGGTTCGGTGGATAACTAACAGCCGTTCTCGGAATTTGGTTTATCTACGCAAGCTATCCACAGAAAGGCTTGCCGAACCTGTAAAAAACTTTTCCCTATGTCCATAAAGATAGAAGAAAGCTGGCGCAAAGTACTACAAGACGAGTTCGAAAAGCCCTATTTTCAACATCTTACTGCCTTCGTCCGGGGCGAGTACGCCACGACTACTGTGTATCCGCCCGGGGGGCAAATTTTTCATGCTTTTGAGGCGTGCCCTTTCGATAAAACCAAAGTGGTGATTCTGGGCCAGGACCCATACCATGGAAAAGGTCAGGCGCATGGTTTAGCGTTTTCCGTGGCAGAAGGAGTGCGCACCCCGCCTTCCTTGCAAAACGTTTTTAAGGAGTTGCAGGCCGATTTACCTGAAACGCCGCCTGCCCCCAATGGCAACCTCGATCGCTGGGCCGAACAAGGCGTGCTTTTGCTTAACGCTACGCTTACTGTTCGGGCTGCAGAGCCCGGCTCGCACCAAAAAAAGGGCTGGGAGCAATTCACCGATACGGTTATTCAGCGCGTTTCGGAACAGAAAGAACACGTCGTATTTATCCTGTGGGGCGCTTATGCACAAAAGAAGGTGGAGCTAATCGACGAGAAAAAACACTTGGTGCTTAAAGCTGCACACCCGTCGCCCTACGCCGCCGACCGTGGTTTTTTTGGCTCTCGACCTTTCAGCAAAACCAACGAATACCTGCGTCAGCATGGGCTAGAGCCAATTAAGTGGTAAAACAACGTTTAATATGTGAGCCATATATCGGAAAAAGCCCCCCAGAATCATTCTGGGGGGCTTTTTTGATACCAAGTCAAGGTAGACTTAGTGGATAATGTCGAATAGACGGCTCCAACGGATTTTGCTGAAGAAATCAGCATAAGGGTCAACCGAGAGCCATATCAGAACTGCTTTACCTACAATATGATCTTCGGGTACAAAGCCCCAGTAGCGTGAATCAAGCGAGTTGTGGCGGTTGTCGCCCATCATGAAGTAGTAATTCTGCTTAAACGTGTAGCTCGTGAGCGGCTTGCCATTCTGCGACAACACACCATTCGCATACGTCACGCCTTCATTGCGCTCGTAGCGCATAATGATTTTCTGATAGATAGCCGTATTCTGGGACGTAAGCTCCACTGTCTGACCTTCTTTCGGGATTTGCAGCGGACCATAGTTGTCCCGGTTCCAAGGAAAAGCAGCCGTAGGCGTGCTGTGCGGGTAGTCTGGGTTGTTCGGGAAAACTTCCGATTCAGCTTGGCCCGGCTGCGCTACTTCTTCCACCACACCTTTGATAAAAGGCTGCTGCTTGAAATAAGCTGCAATAGTGGACGTAGTATTTACCACGTAAGCAGGTCCCATGGCCGTCGTTTGCGCTTGGGGCACACCGTTAGGCGTGTTGGAGTCCGTTACCCCCAAATCCTGGAATACCTTATCACGCACGGGCTCAGCTACCTGTAGGTAGTAGCTGGATTGCATTTGTGGCGGGTTCGCCAACGGCTGTCCGTTGATATACACCTGCGTCTTCTTTATTTCCAGTACATCGCCAGCTACGGCTACGCAACGCTTGATATAGTTAGTGCGCAAGTCGGCGGGGTGTTCGCTTTCAAATGGAATATTAAAGACTACAACATCACCACGCGTTACTTCTGAAAAACCAGGTAGGCGGTAGGAGGGAAGCTGAATAGCATCGGAGTAGCTCTTAATGTTGGTGCCCCAGATGGTTTGGTGCGTAAGCGGCACCTGCAGAGGCGTTTGAGGCGTGCGTGGGCCGTAGTGCAACTTGCTTACAAATAGATAATCGCCGACTAGCAAGGAGCTTTCCATGGAAGGCGTCGGGATAGTATACGCCTCAAAAGTGGCCCAGCGAATAAGCGAGGCCACCACCACGGCAAAGAGAATGGCGTCGCCCCACTCCCGCAAAAAGCCCTTTGGCTTCTTCGGTACTGCTTCGGTAGTGGAGGTTTTCTCCCAAAATTTTACGGCCATAAATCAAGACGAAAACGGGCAGCACGCTGCCCAAACAAAGCAAGGATACAATTGAATGATTAAATATCCGAATTAATGTAAGAATGTGATTTGTAGAGATAAGACACTGAATAATCACCTGATAACACACATCATAACAGGGTGCGTTCCTACAATCCGAGTAGCTCCTTCATCCCAAATACACCCTTGCGCCCCGGCAGCCATTCGGCAGCTAGCAGTGCTCCCTGAACAAAGCCATCCCGCGTATGTGCTTCGTGCTTCAGCTCAATGGTATCAGCGGGTGAGGAATATGTAACAATGTGTGTACCAACTACCTGACCTGTGCGCTCCGAAAGTACAGCCAGCTCTTGCGGAGCCGTAGTAGGTTCGTTGCGCCAGATGGTCTTGGTCGGAAAGTGACGAATGATAGATTCAGCGGTGGTAAGAGCTGTACCGCTGGGCTGATCTACCTTCTGCGTGTGGTGAATTTCGCGAACCTGCACATCGTAGCCCCCAAAGTGGTGCATTTTGGCGGCGATATACTCATTGAAATGAAAGAACAAGTTTACGCCCACGCTGTAGTTGGAAGCGTAAAAAAGCCCCCCACCCATCTCCTTACATAGGTCGCGGGCTTCCTGAAAATGATGGAGCCAACCTGTAGAGCCACAAACCACTGGCAACCCTTGGCGCAGGGCAGCGCTCACATTAGCGAAGGCAGCATCAGGATGGGTGAACTCAATGGCCGCGTCAACGGTCGTAGCGTCGAAGTCGGAGATGCGTACACCGGGCCGTGAGGGATCCACGATGCCAACAATCTGGTGGCCTCGGGCAATAGCCTGGGCCTCAATGGCCTGGCCCATCTTGCCGTAGCCAATCAGCAGCAATTTCATTTCGTTGAGCGGGAAGTAGACTTCAAGTTTAAACTAAGGTTGATGCCGGCCGTGGGCTGCGCCGTGGGCATATAGAGCATCGTGGGCTCCCAGCGCAGGCTCAGATCGTCACTGACGTCAAAGTCGCGTAAGTGGGCATCAACAAGGGCATCAACCACGCCTATGGCATACGCCACGGCGGAAAAGGCAATCCATTTGTCGCGGTTGCGGCGGTAGATAATTAACCCTCGATCTATCGTCGCATTGTCCTCAATGGTGCTAGAAAGAGGTCCAGTATCGATGGTCAACGGGTCGTTGTCATTGCGGGCTATTTTGGCTTCCCGAAACTCTTTAAAGCGACTTTGATAGAAAAACTCCACCGTAAGTGCCGTGCCTAACACGCCATACACAATGGGGAGCTTCCAGTACTTGCGGTTATAAATCTGGCCAGCACCAGGCACGAGCGCCGACAGCATAGCTGCTTTGGCAGGCCGCGTCAAGTGAAGTCCGAACAGCCTTTCGGTGCGCCTCGTAGTATCAGCTACCGCTGGTGTACTCACGCGGGTCGAATCGGGCCCAGTAGTCACTACTTGGGCTTGCGCCGACTGGGCTAGTGGAACTCCCACTAAGCAAAACAAAAGCGCTGCTTTACAATACCCAGTCATCTGCTGTTGCTATGTACTAAGACGGTTGAAGAATATGAAGAATACGCTGCATATCCTCCACCGAGTCAAACGCGATTCTGATCTCGCCATTGCCCTGGGGATTTGGTTTCACCTGCACTCGGCTGCCGAAGCGGTCGGAAAGGTGGCGCTCGGTGCGGCGCAGTTCGGCTACAGGAACCGGCTGGGGGGCATTTTCGGCAGCCTTCTGACCAGGCGCAGTGGCCGGAGCAGTAGCTGCGCCACCACCACGCACAATCTGTTCTACACGACGCACCGAAAGGTCTTCGGCTACAATGCGACGATAAAGCATCAGCTGTTGCTCGGCATCCTCAATGTTGATGAGGGCGCGGGCATGGCCCATTGAAATTTCAGCGTCGCGCAAACCAATCTGGATGTCGGGAGGCAATTTTAGGAGCCGCAGATAGTTGGTTACTGTCGAGCGGTTCTTGCCTACCCGGTCGCCGAGTTCTTCCTGCTTTAGGCTGCACTCACTCACCAATCGCTGGTAGCTAAGCGCAATTTCTATTGCGTTAAGATTCTCGCGCTGAATATTCTCAATCAGGGCCATTTCCAGCATTTGCTGGTCGTCGGCCTTGCGGATGTACGCCGGAATCGTATCCAAGCCCGCCAGCTTAGAAGCCTGCAAACGCCGCTCGCCGCTGATAAGCTGATAAGAATTGGTACCCAACTGGCGCACGGTTACGGGCTGAATGATGCCCTGGATCCGAATAGACTCGGCCAATTCCTGCAGCGCCTGTTGGTCAAAGTGAGTGCGAGGCTGGTACGGGTTCGCCTCGATATGATTCACCGAAATGAAGCCTACCGAATTGACCGGATGCGGCACCAGCCGTTCGCCTTTTTTCTCGTAGCTGCCTTCAATAAGGGCATTTAGCCCGCGACCCAAGCCGCCAATTTTGCGCTTCGGAACTGATGCGGGAGTTTTTTCTTCGTTCTTCTCTGACATACCTACTAACAGCCTAAGCCCAGTACCGGGCCAAAGCGGGATTCAAAAATACACAAACGCCGGGGAAGGACCGGAAATTTTACTCACTACTATCGTCATTGCCCTTAAACGAAAGCTGGCAGATGGAATACCACCTGCCAGCTTTCGTTTCTTTATCAAGAAGTCAGACGTTAAGCTGCTTCATCCTCAGCCGCTTCCGGGTCGGCCGCTACCGAGTTCTTCTCCACAATCTCGCGGGCTAAGTTCAGGTAACTGATAGAGCCTTTGCTGTCGGCATCGTGCAGAATAACCGGAATACCGAAGCTTGGCGACTCGCTCAGCTTCACGTTGCGCGGAATAATTGTATCAAAAACCAGCTGCTGGAAATGCAGCTTTACTTCTTCTACTACTTGGTTGGAGAGGCGCAGGCGCACATCATACATAGTCAGCAGAATACCTTCAATTTCGAGCTCAGGGTTGAGTCGGCTCTGAATGATTTTGATGGTATTCAGCAATTTGCCCAAGCCTTCCAACGCGAAGTATTCGCACTGAACCGGAATAATGACGGAGTGAGCGGCCGTAAGGGCATTCACTGTAATCAAACCTAAGCTAGGCGAGCAGTCGATGATGATGAAATCATACTGATCGGCCAATGGCCGCAACGCCTCTTTCATCTTCTCCTCCCGATTAGGAAGGTTAATCATCTCTACTTCCGCTCCCACCAAATCGATGTGGGAAGGCATGAGGTCGAGGTGAGGCAAGATGTTGGTTTGCAGAATGATATCCTGAGCGTTGATGCCATCCACCATGCACTCATAGATGCTGTTCTGAATATCCTTGGGGTCGAAGCCAACACCGGAAGTAGCATTGGCTTGCGGGTCGGCATCTACGAGCAGAGTACGGTATTCCAAAGCTGCCAAGCTAGCCGCAAGGTTGATGGATGAGGTGGTCTTGCCCACTCCACCCTTCTGATTGGCTACCGCGATAATTTTTCCCATGTGGGTTTATTCTTACTTGTTTAATAGTTGACAGTTTAAGTAGTAAAAGGCTGAAGGCTGATGTTATAGATCAATGATTCAGCTATTTAACTAGTTAAATTACAACTCCATTGTCGACCCGATGGCCATCAACACTAATTCTTTTCCGGCTTGCGTGGCCTGTTCACGGGCCGCGTCATGGTCGATTTTAATAGGCGGGAAAGTGTCGTAATGCATGCCGATAAACTGACGAACTCCTACCCAGTTGGCTGCCTCAATTGCATCGTCAACGCCCATGGTGAAGTTATCACCAATGGGCAGAATAGCAAAATCCAATTCATGCCGCTCATTAATGAGCTTCATGTCGTAGGTGAGGGCAGTATCGCCGGCGAAGTAAAAGTTTTTTTCGGCTGTTTCAATCACAAAGCCGGCCGCCAAGCCCCCATAGGAGCCATCGGGCATAGAGCTGGAGTGAGCCGCGGGAACAAGTTTTACCGTACCGAAAGGCAGCTGTATTTTGCCCCCCAGGTTCATTTTGTAGTTCGCTTTCAAGCCCTTCGCTTCAAACCAGCTAAGCACCTCAAACATCCCTACCAACTCGGCACCTGTGCGCTTACCGATTTCCTCGACATCGGCAACGTGGTCGCCGTGGCCGTGGCTGAGCAGGATAAAATCAGCCCCAATTTTCTCGACGTCAATGTTCTTCGCTAATTCATTAGGACGAATAAAAGGGTCGAAGAGCACTTTAGTGCCGCCAATCTCAGCCAAGAAGCAGGAGTGGCCGTAATAGGTCAATTTCATAAATAAAGCGAAGCGGAAAGGAGCGGTCAGACGCCAATTTAGCGTTACACTTGCACCGAACTTAGCACAAATATACACTGTTTCGCCTTTCTCATGTTTCCGTTTTTGCGTCGTTTTGCTGGTTTTGCCCTTCCGTTGCTCACGGCATTAGCTAGCTGCGGCGGCCCAAGTAGCCCTACCGACGAGCGCCGCGTTTTCCGTTATAACCAGCCAGAAGCCCTCAGTTCACTTGACCCTGCTTTTGCCCGCAACCAAGCTAATACCTGGGCGGTGACGCAGTTATATAATGGCTTGGTGGAGCTAGACGACCAGTTGAAACCCGGTCCCGCGCTGGCCCGCCACTATGATATTTCGTCTGACGGCCGCCGCTACACGTTTACTCTACGGCCTAACGTATTCTTCCACGACAGCGAGGTGTTTCCGGGGGGCAAAGGCCGGCGAGTAACGGCCCAAGATTTCGTGTACAGCTTTCGGCGGCTGCTCGATCCTGTTACGGCCAGCACTGGCGGCTGGATTTTTAGGGGGAAAGTGCTGGAAAACGCGGCAGGTGAGCCTTCGGATACGGCCTTTGTTGCGGTGAACGATAGTACTGTGCGTATTTATTTGCAGGAGCCGTTTATTCCTTTTTTGAGCATCCTGACGATGCCTTACGCCTACGTGGTGCCCCGCGAGGCGGTGCAGCGCTATGGCAAAGACTTTCGGGAGCACCCGGTGGGTACGGGGCCGTTTCAGTTTAAGGATTGGGACGAAGGAAATGCGATTGTTTACCACCGTAATCCGCACTATTGGCGCAAGGATGCGCAGGGCCAGGCGCTGCCGTATCTCGATGCGGTCCAGATTTCTTTCATTCAGGACCGAAAAACGGAGTTTCTAACCTTTCAGCAGGGTAAACTCGACTTTGTAAGCGGTATTCGGGCCGGCTCTCGTGATTTGATTTTACACCCTGATGGCACTGTTCGCGAAGATTTTGAGGGCAAGTTCCGCTTTGAGAAAGTGCCGTATCTGAATACGGAATACCTCGGGATTCAGCAGGATCCTACTAACCTGCGGGGGGATGCGGCTAACCCGGCGCTGCGCGATAAACGGGTGCGCCAGGCTTTAAGCTACGCGCTTAATAAGCCTGAACTGATTGCTTATTTCCTGAATAATGTAGGCCGGCCTGGCAACTCGGGGTTTGTGCCCGCTTCATTGCCATCGTTTAGCGAAAAGCTGGTTCCGGGCTACACGTATCAACCCGAAAAGGCCCGCGAGCTACTGAAGGCTGCTGGCTACGGCGTTGGCAAACCGCTACGCCTGCGCCTTGGTACGGTAGCCGAGACCAAGGAAATAACAGAGTACCTGCAGAAGAAATGGGCCGAAGTAGGGGTACAGGTAACCATTGATGTGAGCCAAGGGGCGGCTCATCAGGAGAACGTAGATAACGGCCGCGCTGCATTCTTTACTAAATCTTGGCTGGGTGACTACCCGGATGCGGAGAACTATCTGGCCCTGTTTTATAGCAAGAACTTTTCGCCCGCCGGCCCCAACAAAACGCATTTCAATAACGCCACTTACGACCGTCTCTACGAGTTAGCCCAACTGGAGCAGGACACGGAGAAGCGCTATAACCTATACCGTCAAATGGACCGTATTATAGTTGAGGAATGCCCCGTTATTCCGATGTATTACGATGAAGTAGTGCGACTTACACAAAACAACGTACAGGGCTTAAAGCCAAATCCCATGAACCAACTGGTACTGGAGCGGGTGCGGAAGCTGTAAGTTCGAACTCATGAATTCAAAGCATCTCTAGAGACAAAAAAGCCCCCCAGATTATTTCTAGGGGGCTTTTTTGTGAGATAACCTTTCTTATTTAGTCTTTGGCTTCGCAGGACCTGGCTTGCGAGCTTCAGCTTCACGCTCCTGTGCGGTTTTCATCGCTTCAGCAAGGCGAGCCTGGAAGCCGCCGGGCTTTTTGTCCTTGTTCTTCACCTTGTTGGCTTCGAGTTGAGCCCGCAGCTTGGTTTCATCCACGAATCGGCGGGTAAGGGCTTGCTGACCGAAGGTGATGACGTTGGAAACGAAGTAATACCAGGTGAGGCCGGCCGCGAAGCTGTTCAAAACGAACAGGAAAATCAGCGGCATCAGGTAGCTGTAAAACTTCATTGGGCCCTGCATGGCAGTGTTGAGCTGGTTGCTCTGCCACGTCATCAGCAGGGTGGAAGCTGTCATGAGTAAAGTGAACATGCTGATGTGGCTGCCATAATAGGGAATGGCGAACGGCAGCTTAGCGAATACGTCGTAGCTACTCAAGTCTTTAGCCCATAAAAATGCTTCCTGCCGCAGCTCAATGGAGTTGGGGAAGAAGTTAAACATTGCAAACAGAATAGGCAGCGTCAGCAACGTAGGAATGCAGCCGCTCAACGGGCTCACACCCATAGACGTGTAGAGCTTCATTGTTTCGCTCTGCACTTTGGCCTGGTCGTCGCCGTATTTCTCCTTGATCTCGTCCAGCTCCGGCTTCAGCACCTTCATGCGCGCCTGCGACACGTACGTTTTGTAGGTCAATGGCCAGGTAACCAGCTTAATAAGTAGCACCAACAGCGCGATGATGATGCCGTAGCTGCTAATAAATTGCTCCAGGAAATGGAACACTGGAATCACGATGAAGCGGTTCATCCAGCGGAAAATACCCCAGCCTAAGAATACGTTGCGGTCGAAGCCGGGTGCCACTTCCTTCAGAATCTGGAAGGAGTTAGGGCCGAAATAGTAGCGGAACTGACCTTTGCCCCCCAGCACATCGGCGGCCGGAATCGTAAGCGTAGAGCTTAAAGTTTTGATGAACTTGTTGGTCGAATCGGCAGCGGCGGGCACCGTCGAATTGAATTTGCCGGTGCTGAACTGGTTTTCGGCAATCAGGCCCGCCACGAAGAAATCGTGCTTGTGCGCGGCCCACTTCACCGGCTCGTTGATAACTATTTCCTCAGGGTCTTCACTGGCCTCGGCCAGCGAGCCGTCGTCGTCGTTAGCTAAGTAATGGTTGATGGTGGTGTGGTTGCGGTTTTGGGCACGGTCTTGCTCCGTCTGGCGCACGCGGTCTAGGAAGGTGAACGTGATAGGCTCTTGGGCAATGACGTTGCTCAGGCCTGTAAAGCGCATCTCGTAGGCCAGCTGGTAGTTGTCATTATACAGCGTGTATATCTGCTCAATTTGCCCCCCAGCCACAGCGGCGGTGAAAGTTAGGCGCTGGCCTGGGCGGTTGGCATCGGCAGTAGGCTGGAGCGCACTTGGCTGAAAGTATAGGTCTGAAAACCGTACTGTGCGGCCGTCGGTAGTTCGAAAGCGGGTGTCAATCTTTGCGCTTTCCTTATCCAGCAAATCGAAGGGCTGACCAAAGAAGGTCTTGTACTTGTTCAGACGTACGGCTTGCACCTGCCCTCCTTTGGTCGAAAAGGTTACTACTAAGTCTTCGTTGCTCAGCTGCACATCCTGGGCGGTGCCTTGCGCTGCGGTAGCAAAAGCGCCGAATGCCTGCGCCTGCGCGGCCGAGTCGAGGGGAGCAGGCGTAGCGGCGGCGGCTGTATCTGCCGACTGAGCCGGGGCGGTAGCAGCGGTAGTGGTGGGCTTAGCGGGGGCTTTTTCCGGCTCTGACTTCGGCGCGAAGAAAAACAAATAGATGAGGAGCAAGGCCGAAATCAAAAATAGGCCGGTTGCTGAGTTCTTGTCCATCGAAGGGGAAATAAATGCGTAGGTATTCGGTACTAAGGAAAGAGCTGAAAAATGCTTCCAGCGAGCAGAGTTGCCAGCAAAAATTCGGCTGTGCCGCTACAAAGGTCGGTAGTGGCAGCTTATTTTATGCAGAAGTCGAAAAATCGGACGAGGTGACAGGGAAACTGCCCTGTTGTTACAAGCAAGAGAGGAACCTGGCTGAGTAGTAACATGAACTCAACCAAATTCCTCTCCTTGTTCTTAATCAATTAGTTACAGCTCATTCTTATGGTGCTGAATGGCAGCCCTCACGAAGCGCACAAATAAAGGATGTGGATTTTCCACGGTGCTTTTCAGCTCGGGGTGAAACTGCCCCGCCACGAACCACGGGTGGCCATTCAGCTCTATCACCTCCACCAAGCCAGTGCCGGGGTTCAGGCCGGAAGCGACCATGCCAGCGGCCTCAAATTGCTCCAGATACTCGTTGTTGAACTCGTAGCGGTGCCGGTGGCGCTCACTAATATGGTTGCGGCCGTACGCTTTGGCAGCTTTGGAGCCGCGACGCAGGTCGCAGTCGTAGGCGCCGAGGCGCATGGTGCCGCCTTTCTGAGTGATATTTTTTTGCTCCTCCATCATGGCAATGACGGGAGTAGGCGTCAGCGGGTCCATTTCGGTAGAGTTGGCGTTAGGCAGGTTCAGCACGTGGCGCGCAAATTCTACCATGGCCACCTGCATACCCAGGCAAATACCGAAAAAAGGAATGTTGTTCTCACGGACGTGACGCACAGCGCACACCTTGCCCTCGAAGCCCCGCTCGCCAAAGCCTGGCGCTACCAACACGCCATCGACACCCTGCAGGAGCTGGGCGACATTTTCGGGCGTGATATGCTCCGATTGAATGCTGCGCAGAGTCACTTTACACTCGTTTTGAGCGCCAGCGTGCACGAATGACTCATTGATGGACTTGTAGGCGTCGGGCAGTTCTACGTATTTGCCAACCAAGGCGATGGTCACTTCCTCGGTTGGATTTTTTAGGCGGCCCAAAAAGTCCTTCCACACTTCCAGATCGGGCTGCTGGGCGCCGCCTGTAAGCTTTAGACGCTTAATTACCCGGTCGTCGAGCTGCTCCTTGCGCATGAGCAGGGGCACGGAGTAGATGCTGTCGGCGTCTAGACTTTCAATAACCGAGTTGATTTGGACATTACAGAAAAGCGCTATTTTCCGACGCATCTCTAGTGGAATCGGGTGCTCAGAGCGGCACACCAGAATGTCAGGTTGCAAGCCAGCTTCACGCAAATCGCGCACGGAATGCTGCGTGGGCTTGGTTTTTAGCTCACCGGCTGCCTTCAAGTAGGGAAGCAGTGTGAGGTGAATCACCAGCGAATCATTGGGGGGCAATTCCCAACGTAACTGGCGTACGGCCTCCACAAACGGCAGACTTTCAATGTCGCCAATGCAGCCCCCGATTTCGGTGATGATGACGTCAAACTCGTCGCCTTGCCCCAATAGCAGCATGCGCCGCTTGATTTCGTCGGTGATGTGGGGTACTACCTGCACGGTTTTGCCCAGGTAAGCGCCTTCGCGCTCCTTGCTAATCACGTGGTTGTAAATGCGACCCGTGGTTACATTGTTGGCCTGTGAAGTGGGCGTGTTCAGGAACCGCTCGTAGTGGCCCAGGTCGAGGTCGGTTTCGGCACCATCATCCGTCACAAAGCATTCGCCGTGCTCATAGGGATTGAGCGTGCCGGGGTCGATGTTGATGTAGGGGTCGAACTTCTGAATGGTAACCCGGAAGCCGCGGGCCTGCAGGAGCTTGGCCAAGGAGGCAGAAATGATGCCCTTGCCCAGGGAGGAGGTCACCCCGCCGGTGACAAAGATGTACTTGGCCGTTGCAGTCGGGGAGGAGGTATTTCGGTCTGGCATAACGGGAAACAAAGTTAGGCGGAATATCCGGGGCCACGAAGATTTTTTGCTTCAACCCCATCTGATGCTCAGCAAATCGTTCTTTGTAGAGTGAGGCTTCTGCTTCGCGTTTCGTTGTTTACTTGAGCAAGCCAGCTGAAAATGCCCCCCGCCGTGCGTCGTCCGTCGCGACGCGAAGCAGAAGCCTCGCGCTACATCTCTACAACTTTTCAAGCAGGGGATTAAAGCACGAAATTACTGCGAAAACACCCTTCAGTGCTTCTATTCCGGCTTATTTATGTGCATATTGCGTGTTAAATACCTGTGCAATGTCGCCCTACTTCCGATTGCTTTCCTTTTTGTTCTTGCTGCTGTTTCCGCTTAGCGCCGCAGCCCCGCACTTCGGTGTCGCCAGTGACGACGATGAGGCCGAAATGAGTTCTAACCGCGGCAAAGGGCCGCGCTGGCTGAATAAAATGATTGCCGAATCGGCGGTGCTGCGCCAGCATCAGGTGGGCATTTCGATTGCGGAAGTTGCCTCGGGTGAGAAGCTGTACGAACTGAATGCCGACCGCTATTTCACTCCGGCCAGCAACATGAAGCTGTTCAGCTTTTATGCTGGTCTGCACCTGCTTGGCGACTCCCTGCCCAGCCTACGCTACGTCGTGCGCGGCGACTCTCTGCTGTTCTGGGGTACCGGCGACCCCACACTGCTTCACGGCGATGTGCCCTCGCGGAAAGCGTTCGACTTTCTGCAGAAACGTCCCGAGAAGCTTTTCTATCGGGAAATTCCGATGACCGAAGCAGCCTTTGGACCCGGCTGGAGTTGGGATGATTACAACTACTACTACCAGCCCGAGCGCTCCGCCTTTCCGGTATATGGCAATGTGATTCGCTTCTATGCTGGCCCAAACCGGCGACCGTCCGTTCGTCCGCGCTTCTTCAATCCTGTAGTGAAGGAAGCCCCAGCCGGTTTTCCGCATCCTGCCGACGACCATGTGCGCCGTGAGCTAACCGACAACCGCTTCGTGTACTTCACTTCGCCCAAAAAGTGGATTGATGAAACGCCTTTTCGCCCTAGCTCGCAGCTTGTACTTCAGTTGTTGCAGGACACACTGCGTCGGCCCGTGCTAAATGCCCCCTGGCGCCCGATGCACCCGCAGGAAGCTGTACGTACGCTAGCGGGCTTGCCCGTTGATTCGCTGTACCGGCGGATGCTGCAAGTCAGCGATAATCTTTTGGCAGAGCAGCTGTTGCTTATGTGCTCCGCGCGCCTGCGCTCCGACTCGTTGAGCACCCAAAGTGTTATTAAGGCTGTCCGCGCGCAGTATTTACAAAACTTGCCCGATGCCCCGCATTGGGTGGATGGCTCTGGTCTCTCGCGCAAAAACCTAGTTACGCCCCGCACCTTATCAGCCTTGCTACTCAAACTGCACCAGGAAGTACCAGAGCCTCGTCTGCTGAGCTTGCTCGCGGCTGGTGGTGGCCACGGTACCCTGCGCCGCGTGTACCGCGATAAGGCCGGGCCGTGGTTTTGGGGCAAAACCGGCACGCTCAGCAACAACCACAACGTGTGTGGCTACCTCAAAACGCGAAAAGGTAATCTGTTGGTTGTGAGTTTTATGAATAACAATCACGTGGCAGAAACAACCGTTGTGCGCCAGGAGATGGAGCGCGTGCTTAAAGAAGTGCGCGAGCGGATGTAAGTGCTAGTACAGCACTCGAAACTTAATCGTGTGCTCCACCTTGCGCAAAGCCCCAATTACCTCCGGCTCATATTCCTTATCAATGTCGGTAATCACGTAGCCGATGTGCTCGTTGGTTTTGAGGTATTGACCGAGAATGTTGACCTGATGGTCCGCCAATACATTGTTGATGCTGGCAAGCACACCGGGTACGTTGGCGTGCAGGTGAATAAGACGATGCGCCTGCTGCACAGGAAGTTGAATGTTGGGCAGATTCACGCTTTGCTGGGTGTTGCCGGTATTGACGTAGCCCATAATGCGCTCGGGCACAAACTCTGCGATGTTACGCTGGGCTTCGGCCGTACTGCCGCCAATGTGAGGAGTGAGCAGTACATTGGGCAAGCCCCGCAGCTCGCTTTCGAAGGTTTCGTGGTTGGTTTTGGGCTCGTAAGGGAACACATCGATACTGGCGCCGCCGAGATGACCGCTTCGGATGGCCTCGGCCAGGGCCGGAATATCCACGATGTGGCCGCGGCTGAGGTTGAGAAAAATGCCCCCCGGCTTCATCAAAGCGAATTCTTCGGCACCGATGAGGTTCTTGTTCTCGGCGCGGCCATCTACGTGTAGCGTCACGACGTCGGCTTGCTGCAAAAGCTCCTGCAAGGTGCGGCACTTCACAGCATTTCCGAGCTGAAGCTTTTCAGCTATGTCATAGTAAAGCACTTGCATGCCCACCGCTTCGGCTACCACCGACAGCTGGCTGCCGATGTTGCCGTAGCCCACGATACCCAACTTTTTACCCCGAATCTCGAAGCTGCCGCGGGCCGATTTGTCCCACTCGCCCTGATGCATTTTGGGGTTCTTATCAGGAATACGGCGGGCCAGCACGATGATTTCGCCCAAGGCCAATTCTACTACGGAGCGGGTGTTAGAAAAGGGCGCATTGAACACAGCGACGCCCTTTTTCATGCAGCCCACTAAATCAATTTGGTTGGTGCCGATGCAAAAGGCCCCCACGGCAATCAGGCGATTAGCTGCTTCGAGTACGCGCGGTGTTACTTGGGTTTTAGATCGGATGCCGAGAATACTCACGCCCGCGATGCGCTCTACCAGTTCGTCTTCGTCGAGGCCGCCGGGCACGCTTTCCACCTGGTAGCCTTCCTGGCGGAATAGCTCGGCGGCGCGGGCGTCGGGGTTTTCAAGCAGGAGTACGCTGATGCGGTTTTTGGGGTAGCTGAGCGTCATGGGAAGCTTATTTTGGTAGAGAAACTCGTCGAAGGACGGAATGACTTCGTCGGCCTGGGCTACTACGGCGGCGCGGGCCACGTTTTCGGTGAAAGCGTAGAATCGGTTGGCGAGGCCGGCTTCGCGCATCTGGTAATCGGTGTAGCCGTCGCCGAGCACGTACACGTCGCCGGCCAGATCGAGCTGCCGGAGCTGCTCTATTTTGCCCCCGTCGCGGCTGAGCACGTTGTCGGGATCGAAGCCGGTAATTTGCTCCCCAGCGTCATAAGTAAAGGTGTTGGCCAGCACAAATTCAGGCGCAATATCGAAGTCGGCAACTACGGGCTCAATGAATTCGCGAAAGCCGCTGCTCACAATGTAGATGCGGCCCCGAAAACGCTCAAAAAAGCTGCGATTGCGCACAATGCTGTCCGAAACCTTGGTTTTGAGCTGTGCCACCAGCAAGGGCAGATGCTCGCGCCGCGCCTCCAACAACGCCAGGCGCTGCTTCAGCGACTCCGAAAAGTTCAGTTCCCCGCTCATACCCCGATCCGTAAGACTGCGGATCTGCCCCACGATTTTTTCGCGTTCGGGGTGATGCTGGAGGGCAATATCCGCCAGCTCATCAAGGCCTTCGACCTGTGTAAAGGTGCTATCGAAGTCGATGATAAGGTAGGGGAGAGGCTGGGTTACGCTAGACATATTGGGGGGCAAATTAGCGCTGTAGATGTAATCAAATGGCGCTTAAAGCAAAGTTGATGCGCTGCCAAAGCAGTCTATAACTTCTAAGAATGGACAAAGCTAATAGCCGCAGTTGCTTGACTGTGAAGCCGCAATAATACCACATGAAGCAAAGGGAGCCGCAAAAAACTTCTTATGCAATCCGGAGCGTAGCGCAGGTCGGCACCCACGCGTCGTGCTGGCAGACCGTACACTTAGTAGCTTCGCCGCGAGCCAGCTCCTGCACGTGCGCGCACTGGGCGCAGGCATGAGAGCCGGCTTCCTGAGCCCGACGGTGCGTGTCGGCCACGCGTTCGGGCCAGATAGGCAGACCAGGCTGCACATTTTTATCCTCAAAAAAGTAGAGACTTATGTCGCCAGTAGCTTCGATGTAAGCGCGCCGTACTTGGCCCAGATGCTCTACCTGCAATTGGCGCATTTCACCGAATAGCTCCTTCTGCGTTAGGTTTTGCTTTTTGAAATTTTCTAGATGAATTCGGCCATTTTCCACCAAGAGCACGGGCGCGCCTTCCAGCCAGTCGCTAAAGCCGGGATACCACTCGGTCAAACGGTTGAAGAACAGATAAAGGCCCGACACCATCAAGAATACCACGAGCACATGCAGGATAGGCACATCGTCGTAGAACATAGCATCGCCGGCCGCCGAACCCAGCGCCAGGATAATGCTCAGCTCGAAGAGGGAAAGCTGCCGTACGCCGCGCCGACCCGTAACGCGCAGGGCACCAATAATGAACAGGTAAGTAAGTAGGCAGCGGAAAGCTATTTCCAACAGAAATAGCGGCGGCATGTCCTCGGACAGGAAGATACGGTTCCAGTCAAAGGGCTCAATAGGGGCAGCAAGGAAAAGCATAGGGCAGATAAATTCTACTACCCTAACGCGACCGAGGAGCTCTGTGTTGAGCTCCTCGGTCATATGCTATGCTTTTTCTGGTAATATCTAGTGAAAAGGGCGCTTTTTGACCATGCCGCCTTCCGCATCATCAATGTGGTGCTGCACTACGAACGCCTGCGGGTCGAGGCGACGTATCTCGGTGCGCAGGGCCGGCAGCTCTAAGCGAGTAACGACGGTAAACAGGATATCCATTTCCAGGTCCTGGTTCTCCCGGTGGCCAAAGCCCCGCTTACCTTGGTAGATGGTTACGCCTCGCCCCAGATTGGTGGTGACGGCCTGCCGGATGGCCTCGCTTTGGGCCGAAATAATGGTAACACCTGTGTATTGTTCGATGCCATTGAGCACAAAATCAAGCGCTTTGGAAGCTGATACATAGGTTAGAATAGAATACAGCGCTACCTGCACGCCCAGAATAAAAGCGGCAATGCCAAAAATCACGATGTTGAGTAGCAGAATAACGTCGCTGACCTTGAGCAGGGAACTGCGCTTGCTGATGAGAAGCGCGGCTACCTCCGTGCCATCGAGTACAGCCCCGCCGCGCATAGCCAAGCCAATACCTGCGCCAATAAACACTCCCCCGAATACGGAAGTCAGGAAGAAATCCGGGGTGACATCGGGGTAGGGCACTACGGCCAGGCACAGCGCTAGCCCAGCAATAGCTACGGCACTTTTTATCGCGAATGCTACCCCTATCTGGCGGTAGCCCAGCAGCAGAAACGGGATATTGATGATGATGAGCAGCCAGGACAACGGAATGCCCAAAGTGGATGAGAGCAGCATAGAAACCCCCGTGACGCCGCCGTCAATGAAATGACTGGAAAGCAAAAAACCCTTCAAGCCAAAGCCGGCAGACAGAATACCAACCAGCACCAAGGCTGTATTTTTAATTCGGCGACTCATTGACAACGCTGGGATGTCGAGAGAGGCGGTGGAGGAGACAGATTCAGACATAAAAGGTGAATGAAACAGGATAATGGTAGAGAAGCCCCCGAGAGGAAAGTTCAACTGTAATTGGAGAGGCGTGGTCTACCGTACGGCAGCGTTTTGCAAACGCTATATAGCAAAGCCTACTCCCGTACCGCCGCCAGTATCCGCTTGATCAGTTCATCGGGCTTGCCATCGTGCCAGCGCCATACGACGACGATATCATGCTCCGGGTCAATCCAGATGGTGTTGGAGCCCGCCCCGAGAGCGGCGTAGCTAGTGGCTGGGGCGCTCGGCCAAGCTTTCTGCTCCGTATTCAGCCACCACAAATAGCCATAGTCGGGGCCTACGGGGCCGCGGGTAGTGGCCTGCTTTATCCAGTTGGCCGGTACGAGCTGTTTTGCCCCCCAGCGACCCTGACGCAGCATAAGGTAGCCAAAGCGAGCCTCGTCGCGGGCGCTGATCCAGAGGCCGCCGCCCCAACGCGTGCCGCCACTCACGGAAGGCATCGCCTTGCCATCAATTTCGATTATAGAGTTGCGATAGGGCACCCATTGCCAAGTATTGGATGCCCCGATGGGATTCATGATCTCATCGCGAAATATGTCCGGCAGCGGCTTGCGCCAAAGCTGCAACAAGGACAGCGCCATGCGGTTGATGCGCACGTCGTTGTACTCGTAGTATGTGCCGGGCGGCTGGAGCGCGCGGGGCTTCCGCTCGCCTTGCCCGAAGGCTTCCTTGCCGATAAAATTGACGTTTTTGCCCCACAGCGCGCCGGCCCACTCGCTGGTCTGGCGCAGGTGGTGCTCCCAGGTAATGGACCGGTTCTGCTCAGAGGCGTAGCTGCCATCTTTGATGTAATTGGCCACCGGGTCGCGCACATCTTTGATAATGCCTTTCTCTACTGAAATCCCCACAATAGTCGACAGCACGCTTTTAGCAACGCTGTAGGTGGGGTCGGCCGCTTTGGTGTCGCCCCACTCCGCCACGATGTAGCCGTAGCGCAGAATGAGGCCATTGGTGGCGGCTCGGCTGGTGGGCAATGGGCCGAGAGGCTCGCCAAAAATCTCCTTTTGGGTGGAGAAGTCGGGCTTCATCTGGGTGGTTTCCTGCTGCTTGGCAAAGGCTACAGCCTGTTCCAGTAGGGCGGCATCCATGCCTACCTGTGCGGCCTCCTTGCGCTGCCAGGCGTCGCCGGCGGCGGGGAAGTAGAGGTCGGTTGAAGTTTGAGTGGTTTGCTGCGCCGTTTGGGAAGGCGTTTTGGCGCAGCCCAAAAAGGCGAGAAGAACGAAGAGATAGTAGGGGGTGTGGCGCATGGGGGGCTTTTTCGAGAAAGCCAAAGATGCTTAACTTTCCCCATGCAGCTCACCATTACTCCGGATATTGTTCTTCTTTTTGCGGTGCTGGCGCAGGCAGTATTTGCCGCAGGGCTGCTCTGGTTTGCCCCCCACAACCAGCTCCCCAACCGTTTTCTGGCCTTGCTGCTGCTGACCATTGCGCTCTGGGTGCTGGATGGCTTGTGGCGGGCCTCAGGCTTGTACGGGCAGAACGCCGAGTGGTATTTCACCCCGATTTACTATTCGCTAGCCTTTGGGCCGCTGCTGTATTTTTATGTGCAAAGCCTCGTCAGTCAACCCTTTCGGCTACATAGGCGCCATCTATGGCACTTTGGGCCTGTGCTGGTGCAGGGAGCGCTTTACTGGTGGCTGCGGTTTCAGCCGTACGCAACGCGGCTGTGGTTTTGGGAGCAAGTGCATCAGCCTTACACCTACCGCGTAGAGTTTATCGGCACTTGGATTTCCCTTATCGTGTACCTTGCCCTGAGCCTGCGCCTGCTGCGGCGCTACCAACGCTGGCTGCCCGATAATTTCTCGGAACTATCACAGCTGCGCCTGCAGTGGCTGCAAGTGCTTCTGCTGGCGCTGGGTATGGTGAGTGTGCAGTGGCTGGTGGAAGTGGTGCTGCGCGAATTCTTTCAGCTGTACTACGCCTACGATTATTCTACCTGGCTGCTGGGCGGCGTGGTGCTCCTGATTGGGGTGGTGGGCCTGCGCCAAGCTGATATGCGAGCCGTGCATTTTGCGCCGCCCGAAGCCACGCAAAAAGCCCCCCAGCCGATAAGCGCGGCGTCATTGCACGGGGAGGCGACCGGGGGGCTTTTTGCGGCTGCGTCGGATGCGGATGTAGTTGCGGTGGCGCCCACGGTGCAGCCAGCGCCGGCGGCGGTAGACGCAGCGGTACTGGAGCGCATCCGGCGGGCACTGGAAGAGGAGCAGCTGTACCTGAACCCCACGCTGACGCTGGCGGAGCTGTCGGCGCACACGGGCTTGGCAGCGCGGCTTATTTCCTTCACCGTAAACAACGGTTTCGGGCAATCCTTCAACGACTTGGTGAATGGCTACCGCGTGGAAGCTGTGAAGCGCCGCCTCGCTAATCCTGCTGATGTGGCCCGGCTCACGCTGCTCGGTATTGCCTTTGAGTGCGGCTTCAACTCCAAAACTACCTTCAACCGAATTTTTAAGCAGTTCACGGGCGCGGCCCCCAGCGAATTTGCCCCCCAATGAGCTAGTGCCGGCTGCGGGGCTTCGCAGCTTATCGGCATCGGCCAGCCGAAGCGGCTTTTCGGAGCTACTTGGTGCCACATCATGATCTGGTACGCCCCATATCTGTATCTGGGGCGCTTACCGGAGCACAGACGCCCACCTTTGGACCGTACTCATCTGAATTACGGTCATGAAAAACATCCTTCTTACGCTGACCCTGCTGGCCATCAGCTTCTTAGTAGCGGCCCAAACCGCCTGGACCGACCATACCCGCGCCCTGCCCGATAAGCTCCGACAGGTGCCCGTAGGCCTCACGCTCTGGCACACGCCCAACCCGAATTATCCCGAAGGCGACCCCGCCAAGCCGGGCCAGTATGTGTGGAAGCACAGCACGATGCTGCGCGCCGAAGTGGCTGACCTGGAGATAGTGGAGTGCGGCAGCTTTATCTGGTACAGCGCCGAGGGCTGGCAAGCCAATATGCGCCAAACGCCCGCCGAGTTTGCGGAGCTGTTCAACTGCCCCAACGGCCGTCTGCGCCAGGGCGCTACCTACACGTTCGCCAAAAACTACCGCTACGCCGCCAGCGGCCAGCAGCTCTACGGCGGCGACGCGCTCTGGTACATTCTGGCCAAAGACAAGAACGGCAAGCTCTACAAAGGCATGGGCCTGATCGAAACCGAAGCCACTGTGCGCTAAGCCGGATCATGCCGGTTGGCTACCGCTTCCGGGGGGCTTTTTCTCTATTTCCAACGAGAGTTTTACTTAGAAATTCCATCATGAAAACGTTGCTGCTAACACTCATCGTCACTATTTGCCTGGGTTTCCGGGCAGCTGCCACAACCTACCAAGCCCTTCCCGCCGCCAGCCAGCTCACTTGGACGGGCTACGCGGAAGCGGGCTCCTGGGCGCCCAGCGGCACGCTCCAGCTTCGGCGCGGCACCTTCGTGTACGAAGGCAGCACCCTGCGCCAGGGCCGCTTTGAATTCGATATGAGCACCATCACGCACACCGACGCCACGTTGCAAAGGCACTTGCGGGGGGCAGATTTCTTCGATGCGGAGCGCTTTCCGGTGGCCGTTTTTGTGCTGCGCGAAGTCGTGAAGGGGCAGGCGGTGGGTGAGCTTACGCTGAAAGGCATTGCCAAACCGGTACGCTTTCCCGTCACCATCACAACTCAGCCCGAAGGCCTGCGAATACAAGGCACCGCCACCATCGACCGCACGCAGTTCGGCGTGAATTATAATTCCAGCAGCTTCTTCCAAAACTTGGGCAGCTACGCCATCCGCAACGACTTCACCCTGGCGTTTGATGTGCTGGCTAAAGCCGATAAGTAGCTGATAGCCAATTGATGCATTATATTAGCAAAGCTGTGTATAGATGAATAACGTTGCTTCTAGCCGATATGCGAATCAGAACTCAGGCGCTGAAGCCACTGGTGGCTTTCGGGCTTCTCCTGCTGCTGCCCCTGATCAGTCAGGCTCAGAAAGCAACTATTCAGCGGCTTGATGGCAGCCGTATATCGGTGCAGAAAATAGAGCAATTGGTGCTCGCCCTCATGGATTCGGCTAAGGTGCCGGGCTTGGCATTGGCTATTCTGGAAGATAATAAGGTGCGATACGTGAAAACGTTCGGGTACCGCAACGTGCAGAAGCGTTTGCCTTTGGAACCTCAGACGGCCATGTATGCCGCGTCTTTCAGCAAAGCTGTGTTTGCCTACCTGGTAATGCAACTGGTACAGGAAGGTGCCCTGGATCTGGATAAGCCACTGTATCAATATCTTGACAAGCCCTTACCTGAGATAAAGGACTACCAGGACCTCGCTACTGATGAGCGCTGGAAGCAAATTACGGCGCGCATGGCGCTCACCCACACGACCGGGCTCCCCAACTGGCGCTGGATTGAACCCGATGAAAAGCTGCGGTTTAGGTTTGCGCCCGGCGCCCAATACTGGTACTCCGGCGAAGGGCTACAACTGCTGCAAATAGTGGTGGAAAAGATTACCCGAAAAGGCCTGCTTCAACTAGGTGAGGAGCGAGTGTTTAAGCCTCTTGGGATGACGCGCACCAGCTATATCTGGCAGCCGACTTTCGAGCAGAACTACGCCATTGGCTATATGGAGGATGGTAAGGCGGTGCCCAAGGAAAAGCGCGATGAAGCACAAGCGGCCGGCTCCATGGAAACGACCATCACCGACTACGCAACCTTCATGGCCGCCGTGATGCAAGGCAAAGGGCTCACTCCTAAAGCGAAGCAGGAGATGGTGCGGGCGCAGGTGGCTATTCCGTTCAAGGCGCAGTTTGGCCCGCTGGCCACCGTATCCACCGACGAGAACAAGGCGATTAAACTGGCTTATGGGCTGGGCTGGGGCGTGTTTGAGTCGCCGTATGGCCCTGCTTATTTTAAGGAAGGCCACGACGACGGATGGGAAAACCACAGCGTAGCGTTTAGTGACCAGAAGAAGGGCCTGGTTATCATGAGCAACAGCTCCAACGCGGATAAGCTGTTCAAAGAGCTGCTGGAAAAGATACTCGGCGACACCGCCACGCCCTGGCGCTGGGAGAATTATGTGCCTTACAATTACTCAGGTAAGTAAAGGTTGCCTGTACATAAAAAAGCCCCCCAGTACACCTTTAGACAGGTGTCTGGGGGGCTTTTTTATTACTGCATCCGAAAATTAAATTAAATTCTGCTCGGGCTGTAGCTAGGCTACTACGCTGGCACCTTTGAGCTGCTCCAGCGCCTCTGCATCAAGCTGTAGTTCGGTGGCTTTCAGCAACTCTTCTACTTGTGCTACGCTGGTGGCGCTGGCAATAGGCGCAGTGAGGCCGGGCTGGGCCATAATCCAGGCTAGGGCTACTTGGGCGGGCGTCGCGTGCAGGCGGGCGCTGGCTGCATCGAGAGCTGCCAGAATAGCCAGGCCCTTATCGTTCAGATACTTATGGCCAACGCCGCCACCGCGGGCGCTTTTCTTGAGGTCAGCTTCCGAGCGGTATTTGCCCGTCAGAAAACCTGAGGCAAGGCCATAATAAGGAATGACGCCTACGTTGTGCTCTTGACACAACGGCAGCAGCTCCTGCTCAAACTTGGCGCGGTCGTAGAGGTTGTAGAGCGGCTGCAACGACTCGTAGCGGGGAAAGCCATGCTGCTTGCTGGCTTGCAACGATTCGCGCAAGCGCGCCGCCGAAAAGTTGGAGGCCCCGATTACGCGCACCTTACCTTCCTTCACCAGCTGAGCATAGGCTTCCAGCGTTTCCTCCACCGGCACGGTCAGGTCGTCTTTGTGCGACTGATACAGATCGATGTAATCGGTTTGGAGGCGTTTGAGCGAGCCTTCCACCGCCCGCAGAATATAATTCTTGGCTAAGCCTTTATTCTCCGCATTCACTTCCCAGCCTACTTTGGTGGCAATCACCACGTCGTCGCGGCGGCCGCGCTGCTTCAGCCATTTACCAATGATAGTTTCCGATTCGCCCCCTATATGGTCGGGCACCCACACGGAGTAGCCGTCGGCGGTGTCGATGGCATTGCCGCCCCCCGCCACAAAGGCGTCGAGCACGGCGAAAGAAGTAGCCTCGTCAGCGGTCCAGCCGAATACGTTGCCACCTAATACGAGAGGAGCTATTGAGAGCGAAGAGTTGCCTAATTGACGCTTGTTCATGATAATAAATGATGTTTTGCTTGAATAAGCTAGGTTAAAGATGCTTCCGGTTTACGGTGGAAATCGGGTAAAGGAGGAAAAGCAACAAACCAGCAGGCCAAAAGTCAGCGAGAGAGCCGTTTCAGCACCAAGTGTTAGTCAGGGCGCACCAGCACCAGGCGCTGATGCTGGCCTAGCATTTCGGCCGTGTACACGCCGCCGGGCAAAGGCCGGCCGTTTTGGTCTTCAGCATTCCAGGGCAGCTGGTGAGTACCCATTTCAGTGGCTGACTGAAAAGTGCGTACTACCTGGCCTTGGGCATCGCGGATGCGCAATGTGTGCTGACCGGGCGTGTGCAGCGTATAGTGGAGGGTAGTGCGGCCGCCAAATACCCGGTCGCCGGGGGCCGCCAGCGTTAAGATTTCGGGAGCCGCAGCGGTATACACAGGGTTCAGGCGCAAGCCCTGAATAGCAACGATAAGCGGCTGATTCTGAAAGCGTACGCGCACATGCAAAGCTTGCTTGGTAGTATCGTAGCGCCAGGTATCGGCGGGGGCGGGCTGTCCGGCTACGAGCACAGCGCTAGGGGCGGCAGCTACGCGCGGAATCAGCAGCTCGATAACGCGGCTGGGGGGCATTTTGGCGTAGCCTTGGCCACTGGCACTTATATGAATCTCGGATTGGTTAGCGGCCGTTGTGCCCAAAAAAGAAAGTAGCTGAAATTGCCCCCCAGCCATTGCCTGTGCCGATTTTCCGTCATCTTCATATAGCGTAAAGCTGGAGTTAGGAACGTCGTAATCAGCATAAAAGCGCACACGTAAAGTATCAGTGTGGTAGCGGGCCGTGGTGTTGACATAGGGTGCAAGCGGTAAGAAAGCACCGGCCTTCACAAGAAGCGGCACACGCTCCAGGGGTGCGTTTCTGCCCACAATTTGCCCCCCAGTCAGGGTTTCATGCGAATAAAAATCAATCCAAGTGCCGGCAGGCAGCAGCACGTTGCGTCGACGCTGCCCCGGCTGTATTACGGGTGCCACTAACAGGTTAGGCCCGAGTAAATACTGGTCGTTTATGTTGCCCAACTGCTCATTATCCAACCCTGAAGCTGCCTCGTAGTTCATGGGGCGGGCTAGCGGTGCGCCGGTCTGGGCATTTTGCCAAGCCAGGGTGTAGAGATAGGGAAGTAGCTCGTATCGCTGGCGGACGGCGTTGCGCACGATGCTTTTGTAGGGCTCTGGGTAATAGTAAGGCTCAGGAGGAACGCCTTCGCCGTGGGGGCGCATAATAGGGCAGAGCGAAGCCATTTGTAGCCAGCGCGTGTACAACTCTGGGTCGATGGGCCCCACGCAGAAGCCGCCAGCATCGGAATGCATGTAGCCCACGCCGCCTATGCTCACGCCCAGCATAATGGGGATCTGCGCCTGAAAGCCCGACCACGACCGATTAATATCGCCCGACCAGGGAAACACGCTATAGCGCTGCATGCCCGCCCACCCGGACCGCGCCAGATTGAACAAGCGCTCCTGTGGATACTCCTGGGCGTATTTTTCGGCGAAAATGCTGGCCCAGGCCTGCCCATAAGCATTATGCACTTTGCGCGTGGGGCCGGTGACGTGGTGCATTTCCACGGGGTGATTCTCGGGCTCGCCTAAGTCACTCCACCAGCCGCCCACGCCTTCGGTTTTGCGCTTTTTGTAGTACGACCACAGCCATTCGCGGGCGCTGGGCTTAAACATATCGAGTAACGACGCCGGCCCGGCCCAGAACGAGGCCACCGTGAAAGGACGCCCCACCGAGTCGGTTCCAATCAGGCCCTGGGTGCGCACAACGGAGTCGTTGCGGGAAGCGCGCATCACATACGGCTCCGAAATCAGGATAGTCTTGACGCCCACCGAATCCAGATTGCGCATCATGGCGGCGGGTTTGGGGAATTTCTGGTAGTCCCAATCAAGGTTGCCCTGGTCTTTGGTAGTACCAAACCAATACAGGTCCAGCACCAGTGCATCTAGCGGAAACCCTTCTCGGCGCATACGTTGGGCTACGGCTTCGGTTTCGGCCTGAGAGCGATAGCCAAAACGACTTTGAATGAGACCCAGCGCCCAGCGCGGCGGCAGGGGCTGACGGCCAGTAAGAGACGTGTAGCGGTCCAGAATAGAAGCGTACGAATCGCCCGCCACCAGAAAGTACCCGACGTTATCCAGAGCTTCGCCGCCGTATTCCATGACGCTTTTATGGGTGGCACCCAGATCGAGGTAGCCGGCTGTGTGGTTGTCGAAGAACAATGCGTAGCCCCGGCTCGACACGACTACCGGCAAGGTTAGGTTGAGGTTTTCGGCGCCGTTTTGATAAGCATACCGGGCTTGATTGTATAGCTCCAGGCGGCGTCCGCGGCGGTCCAGCGGCAAGGCCCGGGCGCCGGTACCGTAGAGTTGCTCGCCGGGCCGCAACCGAAAGCTTACGCCCGTTACACCTTGCTTTGAAACAGCCGTTGCCATGCGCTGAAAAGCCCCCCAGGCCTCGGTAGCTATGGTATCAGCGCCCCGCAGCAAGTGCAGCCTGAGTGGGTTTTTGCTTACTGCTACGCGCAAATTTTCTGCTAGTTCTAAATCCACACTTTGGCTGGTTTCGCGCACACTCGTCGCCAATCCCGTAGCAGGCAGCGTAACCACGCTTACTGAGCCCATAGTCTGCAAGGGGCTGCCTGCAGGAACATATTCAATGCGCACAACGCCGGTAGCCCATGGGCGTACCTTCAACATTGCCCCATCGGTGGCCTTGATGCTGAGTTGCCCGTTCGTGTACTGGTGCGAGCGGTAGGCCGCAATAGAGCGTACCGTAGCGTCTGGCCTTTGAAACGGGTCCTGAGTAGGTGGGCCGTCACCCTCCCGCTGCCCGTAGCCAGGCAGGCTCAACGTAGTCAAAAGGGAAAGCAGAAGTAGGCAAGGGCGTAAACGTGAAAACATAGGGGAGCGGAGGGCAGATGGCTTTTTGGATAAGCAAAGAAACTCTGCAAAGTGTACTCGAGGTGTAATACAGTTCATCGGTTAGACCATAATGCAAGCGTAAAGTAGGAAGGGAAGGTTGCGCGGCGAGATAGAGGTACCTGTTAGATCAGGCGGTAAAGCACAGATAAAAAGGTGTTGAGCCTGCTAAGGGCCGCAAGAGTAAGCGGCTAGCAGGTCAGTGTTCAAGGTTTAGGTGGCCGCTTAACAGGCTGGTTTTCTATTTGTTTTAAGTATCTGATAATGAATATTTTGAACATAATTATGTACTGTCAAAAACTCAACTGCACCGAGGTGGGTCCGTAAGCCTAGTCATCTATCTACCCACCAAAATCCATCGTTATGCAAGAAGAAAGCAAATCAACCGGTACTGCTCAGCTCGACGCTACTATTCAAGCCCTGCAAGGAGGTAATCTTGCAGGATTAGCCCCCCAGGCTGGCTCTAATATTCAAAGCTGGATTAGCACCCTCCAACACTCTAATAATGGTCAGCTCTCCGGTATTGCCTCGGAGCTGGAGCGCTTAAACGACGCGTTGTCGGGCAGCACGCCCGATACCATGCAGGTGCAGCAATCGTTGCGCACGTTGGGCGAGCACACAACGCGCGCCGCCGAATCGGCTGATCCTGGTTCGCAGGATAAAGTGCGCCAGTTGGGCCAAGCGCTTAGCGCGGCCGCTAGTCAGATTCGCTAAGTACACCTTTAGTCCCCAGAAATCGGGCTGATGCTGCAAGGCGTCGGTCCGCTTTACTTTGCCTCTGTTTTCTGCTCTTTCTTAAGCCTTTCTCTGCTATGTCAACATCCCAGAATAATTTATCCCACCTCGACTCAACCCTCAATTCGCTCAATGGCGGCCTGCACGAAGCGCGCCATGGCGCCACTCGCAGCATCAACAGCTGGATCGATACGCTCAAAGTCAGCGCCGATACCAAGCTAAATGGTGTGGCCCACGAGCTAGAGAACCTCAAGGAACTGCTCGATTCGCCCATGCCCGATACCAACCAACTCAGCCAGTCGCTGACAAAGCTGGGCGAGCATACCACCAAAGCCGCTGCCGGCGCCGACGGTGCCACGGCCGATAAGCTGCAGCAGCTAGGCCAAATGCTTAGTAGCGCCGCTGGTCAGTTGAAGTAAAACTTGACTAGCATAAAGTAGAAGAGGTTGAGTAAAGGCTATGATTAGTCTTTACTCAACCTCTTCTGTTGTTAATGAAGATGGGTCCTAGTAGCCCATCGCCTTATCGTCGCCCCGTGGGTCGGCGCCGCCTTCCAAGTGACCGTCGGGTAGCACACGGATGGCATCGACGCGGCCCCAGGCGCTACGGGGATTGATCTTGTAGCCACGGCGCTGCAGGGTGTCGCGGGCGGCGGGGAGGAGGGCGTTTTCTTCGGCGTCAATCTGATCGGGGAGCCATTGATGATGCAGGCGCGGTGCGGATACCGCTTGCTGCATAGTCATGCCATAATCGAGCACGTGAATAATGGTTTGAAGCACACTGGTGATAATAGTGCTGCCGCCGGGCGTGCCCACCACCATGAACAGTTTGCCGCCCTGCGTAACGATAGTCGGCGTCATAGACGAAAGCATGCGCTTACCGGGCTCAATAGCGTTGGCCGTGCCGCCCACCAGGCCATAATAGTTGGGCGCACCAGCTTTCACCGAGAAATCGTCCATTTCATTATTCAGCAAAAAGCCCGCGCCGGCTACTACCACTTTGCTGCCGTAGCTGCCGTTGAGCGTAGTAGTGCACGATACCGCATTGCCCATAGCGTCCACAACGTTGTAATGAGTGGTTTGGTCGCTTTCATACACAGGCAGGCCCGCGCCGGCTTGCACCTCCGAAGACGGAGTAGCCCGGCCATTATTTTCCAGCGTGCTCATCCGATTCTTGACATAAGTCGGGTCGGTGAGCTGGGCTACGGGCACTTTACCGAAGTCCGGGTCACCGAGGTAAGTGGCGCGGTCAGCATACACCCGGCGCTCAGCCTCCGTGATATAATGCACTGCCAGCGGCGAATGCCAGCCAGCGGCGCGCAAATCATAGGGCTCCAGCATTTGCAGCATTTGCAATAAAGCCACGCCACCGCTGCTCGGTGGCGGCATTGCAATTAAGTCGTAGCCACGGTAGCTGCCGCGCAACGGAGCACGCCACTTAGGTTGGTACTTCAGCAAATCCTGCTCAGTAATAATGCCGCCGCCCCGCTGCATCTCAGCCACGATTAACTTGGCCGTTGGGCCCTGATAGAAGCCCGCCCGACCCTGGTCGCGAATGCGCTCTAAGGTGCGGGCCAGGTCGGGGTAGCGGATAGTGTCACCGGCCTGCCAAGGGCGCGTATCTCCATCGGGCCGCACGTATGCGGGTGTATGCTTGGGGTTGTACTTAATGAAATCTGGACGCGTGCGGTTGAGGCCAGCGGCTTCTTTGCTTGTGAGAACCACGCCGCGACGAGCCAGCTCTACGGCAGGCTGCACCAGATCGGTCCAAGGAAGCTTGCCCAGCTTCTGGTGCACGGTTACCATACCGGCCACGGTGCCCGGCACACCCGATGCCAGGTGGCCCGCCGTGCTCAGATCCGTAATGACATTGCCTTGCTTGTCTAGGTACATATCGCGACTGGCGGCGCTGGGGGCCATTTCCCGAAAATCTAACGCGCCTATGCTGCCCTCATTTCCCCGATACAGAAAGAAGCCGCCGCCGCCGAGGTTGCCGGCCGTTGGTAAAACTACGGCTAGCGCAAACTGTACCGCTACGGCCGCGTCATAGGCATTGCCGCCCTTCTGCAATACTTCCAGCCCAATGCGCGACGCCTCCGGGTGAGCCGACACAACCATAGCCTGGGCTGTAATCAGACTCGGCTCGGAAGCTGGCAACGGCGCTGCCAGCGTGTTCGCGGAAGTAACAGAAGCGGTTGGCGTGCTGGTAGTGCACGCCAGCAGCGCCAACAAGACAAAGGAGTAAAAGTGGGACTTCATACAGGTAATATAGGGCTTACAGCCGTTACCAAGCTTTGTGCCCCTTTTAGTAATATAGCCTCGGTAAAATATATTTTTTAAAACGACCCCAAATTTGCCCCCCAGTACGCCATGCTACGTTGAGAAGATAAAAATAAGGCAGCTTTGAGTAGCTTAAGAACCGAACTGCCTCACTAACACCAACTCCGAAAAAAGAGCAGAGGTGATAATCCGATGGTAATGATAGTTTTGCCTAAACTCTAGTTGCGCTATGAAAACTCCTGACCTCACTGTTGTCTCAACTGCTATCCTGCCCATTGTGCAGCAGGACCCCTGGCTCGAACCTTACGAACCTGTGCTGCTGGCCCGGCAAGAGCGCCTGCGACAGCGTTTGCAGGAAATTGAGCAATCGCATGGTTCTCTGAGCAAATTTGCCACCGCTCACCAATATTTAGGCCTTAACTACGACGCCCGGCGCCGCGGCTACTGGTTTCGGGAGTGGGCGCCAGCGGCTGAAGGGCTGTTTCTGGTGGGCGATTTTAACGGCTGGGACCGCACCGCTACTCCTTTGAAAAAAGGCGAAAATGGCGTATGGGAGGTGTTTCTGCCTGATAAAGACTATAAGGAGAGGCTCACGCACCACAGCCGCTACAAAATACATGTAGTTACGCGTCGGGGGGCAAAAGACCGCCTGCCGGCTACGCTGCGCAGGGCTGTGCAGGACCCCGAAACCAAAGACTACACGGGTCAAGTGTGGCGCCCCGAAGCGCCCTTTATCTGGACTGACCAGAAGTTTCGGATCAATAATTATGTGCGCGAGCCCTTCATTTATGAATGCCACGTAGGCATGGCTACGGAAGAGGGGAAGGTGGGCAGCTACCTGGAATTCGCTGAAAAAGTGTTGCCCCGCGTGCAGGCTTTAGGCTATAACTGCTTGCAGCTCATGGCTGTGATGGAGCACCCATATTACGGCTCCTTTGGCTATCATGTGGCCAATTTCTTTGCGGTTTCGTCGCGGTTTGGCACGCCTGAGGAGCTGAAGCACCTGATAAACGAAGCGCATAACAGGGGCATCGCGGTGCTGCTGGATGTGGTGCATTCGCACGCTGTGAAGAATGAGGCGGAAGGATTAGCTGATTTCGACGGCTCTGGGGGGCAATATTTTCACGCCGGGCCCCGCGGCAACCATCCCGGCTGGGACTCCAAGCTATTTAACTACGGGCAACCGGAGGTGCAGCAGTTTTTGCTGTCCAATCTGCGCTATTGGCTGGAAGAGTTTCACTTCGATGGCTTTCGCTTCGATGGGGTGACTTCTATGCTCTACCATCATCACGGCGAGGGCGTGGCTTTCAGTTCCTATGCCCAGTATTTTGGCCCGGAGGCCGATGAAGACGCTATTCTATACTTGCAATTGGCCTCTACGCTGGTGCAGGAGCTGAAGCGCGGAGCCTTGCTCATTGCCGAAGATATGAGCGGCCTGCCGGGCTTGTGCCGGCCTATCAGCGAAGGCGGCGTCGGCTTCAACTACCGCCTGGGTATGGGCATTCCTGATTATTGGATTAAGCTGCTTAAGCACCGCCGCGACGAAGACTGGAATCTGGGCGAATTGTGGTACACGCTCACCAATCGTCGCGTAGGGGAGAAAACCGTGGCCTACGCCGAGTCGCACGACCAGGCATTGGTGGGGGACAAAACCTTGGCACACTGGCTTATGGATGCGGCCATTTACTCGCACATGAGTAAGAATGACCCTGACCCCGTGGTGGCCCGTGGAATGGCGCTGCATAAGATGATTCGCCTCATTACGTTGGCATTGGGGGGGGAAGCCTACCTCACCTTTATTGGCAACGAGTTCGGGCATCCTGAGTGGGTCGATTTTCCGCGTCAGGGCAATGACTGGAGCTACCACTACGCCCGCCGGCAGTGGTCGTTGGCCGATAATCCTGATCTTAAGTATCAGTTCCTGCTGGCCTTCGACCAAGCGATGATAGACATAGCCAAATCGCGCCGCCTGCTGGCGGCCGCCCATGCCCATCTGCTCAACAATGACCCCGAGAACCAGGTTCTTATTTTCGAGCGTGGGGGGCTAATTTTCGTGTTCAACTTCCATGTTGAGCGCAGTGTGCCAGACTACCGCTTCTTCGTGCCCAAGCCGGGGCGTTACCGGGTTGTTCTGTCCTCCGATTCGCCCCAGTTCGACGGCTTCAACCGGGTAGATGACGCGTTGATCTATGAAACCTTCCAAGAGGATGAGGTAGACAAATTGAGCCTTTATGTAACGAGCCGCACGGCTTTGGTACTGGCGCGGGTGTAATGTTTTATCAGGGGTATTAAGGCAGCAATTTTAGGGGTAAACACAGAAAAAAAAACTGTCGCAAATACCCCCTCACATTGTCGCATTCACACAGTTTTGCTCTAGTGGGGGGCTAATATCTTTGTTGTGTACTCTTTAAAATAATACTGTTATGGCAACTCAGATCTTCGTAAACCTGCCCGTGAAAGACCTCAACAGGTCGGTGGAATTTTTTACCAAAATCGGCTACCACTTCAATCAACAATTCACGGATGAGAACGCTACTTGCATGATTGTGGGGGAGAATATATACGTTATGCTTTTGGTGGAGTCATTCTTCCAGACTTTTACCAAAAAAGAAATCGTGGATGCTACCAAAAGCACGGAAGCCATCATCTGTCTTTCGGCAGATAGCCGCGAGCAGGTAGATGAAATGGTTCGCAAAGCAGTTAGCGCTGGTGGCACTATAACCCGTGAGCCTGAGGACCACGGCTACATGTATGGGCATGGGTACCAAGACTTAGATGGGCACCTGTGGGAGATAATGTACATGGACCCAACCACCATTATGCCGGAGCAACCCGTAGCAGAAGCTAGTGCTCACTAGTCAAATAACTACAAGCGAAAGGGCCGTATCCAGCTATAGCTGGATACGGCCCTTTCGCTTGTAAATCGATTCCTACCGAAAGCGACGCCCGATTTTAATCCGCTCAATTGCTTCTGCTACCCGCTCGGCGCGTTTTTCGTATTTCTTGGCGCGGGTTATCCACTGCGCGTACTCTTTGCGCTGAGCGTAGGAAAGCTGCTCAAACTTGGCGAGTAAATCGTTTTGAGCCAGCGCATTGGTCAATTCAGCCGGAATATCCAGAACGTCCTCTTCCGTGTCGGGGGCCAACACAACATGCACCATTTCGCCCCACGTTTTATCAATCGTGTTGCGGATTTGCTTGTGCACAGTCAGAATGTGCTCGCCGTCAGGAGTGGGAGTTAGGGGCAAACGAAACGGGAATCCATCGATGGTGCCGCGCACGTGCAGGGTGCCGCGCTGCCCATACACTTCCTCTACATTGAAAGGAACGGTCAGGAATACGCCGCCATCGGAGCGGTGTAGCTCAAGCTGGGCGTCGAAGGTTTGCTCAGAGGCGGTAGGGGAGGGAGTCGTCATCAGTCAATTTTTTGACAAAGAAACAACGCTGCCAACTACTACTAGTTCCGGTTGATGGATTGCAGCGCCACTGTTAAGGCTTCCTCATCGTGGGCCGCAACCACTTTAATGCGGTCGGCGGCTACGGAATAAGCGCTTTGCAGGCGCTCAGCCAAGGTTTCGGTCGCGGCCAGAACCAGTGTTGCCCGGCGCAGAGCCAATCGCTCCAGCTCCAAAATCCAGCCCCGGTCGTTAGGCGAATCGCGGTCCAGCGCCAGCGAATGCACGTGTAGCACCAACGGCCGGCCGGTAAGCTGCCGGATTTCGAGGCCCGCCAGCCATACATGCCACTCGGGAGCGTAGATCACGCCGAACTGTTCGCGCAGCGCCAGACGCGTGGCAAAGCGCGTGTACTGAATTACCTGAAAATTTAGGTCGCCGGGAGCTTCGGGCAGCGCATTAAGTAAATTGCGCAACGTCGCCCGGTCGGCCGAAAACTCGATAGGGGGCAAATATTCTGGCTGAACAGTCACGGCTGGCTTGTCCAAGGTCAAATTATCGCCGGGCTGGTCCAGATCGTGAGCCTCATCAGCTCCAGGCTCCGACGCCTCAACGGCCTGCTCATCGGCCAGGAGAAGATCTGGCGGGCTATTTTGTATTAGATAGTCCGTTTCCTCGGACGCTGCTTCACCCAGGCCTGCTTCTTCTGTCTGATCCTGTGCTGCTCCTATGTATGGCGCGGCCGGTGACTGCCAAGAGCTAATATCGCGCACTGGCTGTAGCTCGTCCAGGTCCGCTAGGGTTAGCGTATCGAGGCTCGTAATGCGTGCGTTAGAAAGCTGGCCTGTAGGCAGATGCGGCAAAATAGCCGTCAGGGTAGTACGAGAAGCTAAGGCTTGCAACAGCGGCAGCGACTCGGGTTGATCCGAGTCGGTGACTTGCGTTGTCTCATCCCAGCCTAACAACAATACCTTGAGATTGGGATTTTCCATGGGAACGGGACGATGACAGGAAAAAAATGGGCAACAAAAAAGCCCTGTAGAAGCTCTACAGTCGTGTTTAACGGATTCTGCTCCTAAGGTTAGGCAATTTTCGCGGTAATCAGTTTTACCTTGCAGACTTATGTGAAAAAACTTTCCGGCGCTGCCGGTATTTTTTTTGCCCATTTCAACTGCTGCTTACGCTCATGGCTGATATCATTCAGGAAAATAATTACATGGTGAACGACCTGGCTACCAAGGGAAAGCAAGAGCTTTCGCCCGGCCAGATCGTATCATGTAAGCAAATAAATAACAACTTTCTGTTCACCTGCGACAACGGCGTACAGCTGTGCTTGCAGGTAATCACGGATAAAATACTGCGTTTTCGCTACGCTACGGAAGTTGGCTTCGCGCCCGACTTCAGCTATGCCGTACCCGCCGATCTGCCCCGCGCCGCACTGGACTTTTTGGAGTTTCGGGAAAAGACCGATCACTACCGCATTACTACTGACCGGCTTATCTGCACGATAGCCAAAGAAAACCTGACCACCCGCGTGCTCGACCGCTCCGGTACGGTGCTGTCGGCTGATGAAAAAGGCTTTCACTGGGAGCACGATGATGACACCGGCAACGATGTCGTGAAGATGAGCAAGCACGTGCAAAGCGGCGTGCATTACTACGGCCTCGGCGACAAGCCCGACAACATGAACCTGCGCGGCAAGCGCTTTACCAACTGGGGCACCGACACCTATGGCTACGTAAAAGGCTCCGATCCGCTGTACAAGAACATCCCGTTTTATCTGGAGCTGCACCAGAAAATTGCCCACGGCATTTTCTTCGACAACACATTTAAAGCCAGCTTCGACTTCGCCGCCGAGCGCGCCGACGTGACCAGCTTCTGGGCCTTGGGCGGCGAGATGAACTACTATTTTCTCTACGGCCCCACGCTCACCGAAGTAACCCAAGAGTACACCCGCCTCACCTGCCCCCCCGAAATGCCCCCCATGTGGGCCTTGGGCTACCACCAGTGCAAGTGGAGCTATTATCCCGAGAGTACTTTCAAGGCGATTGGGGCTGGGTTTCGGGAGCGGCAGATTCCCTGCGACGCCCTGTATCTGGACATTGACTACATGGATGGCTACCGGTGCTTTACCTGGAGCCCCACCCACTTCCCCGACCCCAAAACCATGGTGCGGGAACTGGCTGCCGATGGCTTTAAAACCATCGTCATCATCGACCCCGGCATCAAGATTGACCCTGAATACTCGGTGTACACCGAAGGCCTGGCCAACGACTACTTCTGCCGCCGCGCCGACGGGCCGCTGATGCGCGGCTCGGTGTGGCCGGGCCTGTGCAACTTCCCCGACTTCACCCGCCCCGATGTGCGCGAGTGGTGGGCCGGTCTATTTAAAGGTTTGATTCAGGAAGATGGCGTGCGCGGCGTGTGGAACGATATGAACGAGCCGGCTGTATTCGAGAAAGGTACCTTCCCGGACGATGTGCGCTTCAACTATGACGGCAATCCTGCCTCGCATAAAAAGGCGCACAATATCTACGGTATGCAGATGGCGCGGGCTACGGCGGCGGGCGTAAAGCAGTTCACGCATCCCAATCGTCCTTTTACCATTACGCGCAGCACCTACGCTGGCGGCCAGCGCTATTCTTCTGCCTGGACTGGTGACAATATTGCTTCCTGGGACCACCTTTGGCTGGCTAATATTCAGTGTCAGCGCCTAAGTATCAGTGGTTTCTCGTTCGTTGGCTCTGATGTGGGCGGCTTCGTAGAAACGCCTGATGGTGAGCTATATGCCCGCTGGATTGCGCTAGCGGCCTTTCATCCGTTCTTCCGCACTCACTCTAGCGGCGACCACGGCGACCAAGAGCCTTGGTCATTTGGGGAGGAAGTAACCGATCTGGCGCGCAAATTCATCAGCCTGCGCTACCAACTGCTGCCTTACGTGTACACTACCTTCTGGCAGTATGTGCAGCAGGGTACGCCCATGTTGCGCCCCCTGGCTTTCATCGACCAGAACGACACGGACACCTATCTGCGCATGGCTGAGTTCAGCCTCGGCGACCACCTGCTTGTGTGCCCCATCACCACTGCTGGCGCCGATGGCCGCTGGATGTATCTGCCGAAAGGCCAGTGGTATTACTGGTGGACGGATGAAGAGCGCACTGGTGGCGCCGAAGTGTGGGCCAGCGCCAACCTCGACCGTATTCCGCTTTTCGTGAAAGCTGGCGCTGTTATTCCGCTTTATCCGGTCATGCAGTACGTGGGCGAGAAAGTAGTGGAAGAAGTGACGCTGCATGTATATTACAAAAACGGCACGGAGCATAGCGTCCTCTACGATGATGGCGGCGAAGGCTACGGCTACCAGGAAGGCCACGCCACGACGCGCCGCTTCACCCTCACCGGCACCGACACTACGCTCACGCTCCGCCAGGAAATTGAAGGCGACTATCAGCCCAGCTTCACTACGTATCGGGTGGTATTTCACGGTCTGCCCTTTGCGCCGATGAAAGGCTCTGTTGATGCCAAGGCTGCGCCTTTAACAGAGAATGACGCCGATACGGGCGCCACGCTGCCGCAAACTATTGTCAAAGCTGGCTTCGCAGAGTTAGTGATTAAGTAAGCGTTTAACCGTATAAAAAGCCCCCCAGAGTTGCTCTGGGGGCTTTTTTGTGTGGAATAGCACGCTACACGTGCTCCCGCAAATACTGATACACGTCTGGGTTACTGAGCAGCCCAATATGGCTTTGCTGGGCAAATACGCTGGTAGTCACTATGGTACCGGCTGGTAGCGCCGGGTCGCCGAAGGTGCGGCCGATGGCGCTACCACCACCTACTAGGCCGTCGCCGAAGTAATGATCGAGGGCTGAGCCCATCGTTTTGAGCAAGGAGCCAACCAGCACATGGTAATGCACGCCGGGCAAGGGCGGAACCACGGTGCGGGGGGCAAATATGTCGTTGGCGCGTGGGTTTTGCCAATCCTCATCTACCAGCCAGGCGTGGCGCAGATCCTTGATGCCGTTGCTGCGCTGGTCCATGGCTTTGCTGAGAAAGCGCGTGGGCGCTACATTTATTTTGCGCAGCAGCACGGATGTAAGGTGGCTATTTTGCTCCAGAAAAGAGCCGTCGTTGGGCACGCCTAACAGGAACACGGACTTCAGGTGCTTCACCCACGGCGCCTGCTCCTGACCTTTACGAGTACCATAATGGCCTGCACTGCGAATGACCAAGCCACCCATGGAATGGCCAACCAGCACCAGCTCGCCGATGGCTTCAGCGTGAATTTCAAATAGCTCGGTCAGTAATGTGTTGAGCAACTGTCCATTCTCCGAAATATGCAGGCCGCTATTATAGCGCACATACAGCGACCGCACACCCACTTCGCGCTGGAGCAGCGGCCCGTAGCGCGGCGTATCGGCCGCACCCGATTGCCAGATCATCTCATCGCCCATCAGGCCATGCAAAAACACAACGGTTTTTTGCGGCTCACTGCTCAAGCGCAAATCAGCGACGTCGACATCAGCGCCGTGCTGGCGAAAGCTCATCTGAATAGCCCGGCGGTCCTGGCGCTCGGCTAGCTGGTCGCCGATGGCGCCGTTGAGCACCGGTAAGGTAAAATGACGGTACGCCTGCCCCGTGCGGTACAGAAAATCCAAACCCGTGACGGGCAAAGCGGCCGCCCGGCGCATAGCCGCTCTGGCCCGCTGCCATCGCGACGACGACTCTTGGTTGGGCGATGGGTTATCGGAGTCGGGATTGGGTACAGAACCCTCGGGGGGCAGATTTTCGGTCACTGAATCAATAATTTGCGCGTCAGCGTGCCTTCCGGCGTGCTCAAGCGCAGTAAATAAACGCCCGCAGGTTGGCCCCGCAGACTAATAAGCCGGCCATTGGCAGCGCTGGTAGGCGCCGCGCCCTGCCGCTGAACTATCCGGCCAGCGGCATCCGAGATGGTAAAAGGAGCAGTGGCTACACCGGGTTTCTGTAAAGAAGCCAGCGAGAAGTCGCCGTTGGAGCTTGGATTGGGGTAAACAACTAAAGCGGCTTCCAGTTGCGGGTTTCGGTTGGCAGTGACGGTGAGAGGCAGGGTCACATCATCCACAAACAAAGCGGCAGTAGGAGAAGGCGTTGCACCAGTGCCGGCCACGAAGAAAATGCGTAGCGTATCGGGCATCACTGTGGCGGTGGCAGCATCGTAGGAAATGGGCAGGTTAATGAGTCGGTAATCTGGTACGCCACCCGTGAGTTGAATAGAGGTTTGGCCCAGAATCTGGCTATTCTTCGACAGTACTAAGCCTACTTGGCCAGTCTCAGTAGAGGCTCCGGTGTACTTAAACCAAAACTGCAAAGAAGTCGGGCGGGCTGTAAACGGAATGCCGCCGGGCCTCAGCCGCAGGATATCCTCCTGCGTGCGCGGAAGATTGTTGGGGTTGATGAGCGGCGTTTCGGTACCGAGTAGCAGTACTGCCGGCACCGGAATAGTACCTACCAGCGGGATGCTTAAGCTCTTGAACATCAGGCGGGCAGCAAACTGTCCGGCGTGCGCTTCTGTCGATTTTGATACCCCATTTATTGCTAGGGGCAGGATTCGGACGGCGATTTCGTCGGAGGTGATCCACTGCGTGGGCGCTTCTACGTTGCTTTCCGTAGTCCACGCTTCAAAAGTGCCATTCGCTAAAGTGCTTTGGGCCGCGGCCGTGCCCGACCACCATAAACCACTGAATAATAAAAGAGAAAGTAAGGGAGCCTTCATGCAGGTGTCAGATTGAGGTAGGATAAAAGAAGAGCAAAGCAACAGCCCGCTCAATTGTAAGATACGGGTACACTACGTTGCTAATTAGCTATTTGGTTGTTTGTTCAAAGCTAATTCGAACAACAAATAAAACGCCGCTGAGCTTTTGTAAGAAAATGCAAAAAATCAGGAGGTTTCGGTGGCACCCGGTAGCCGCGTCCGGCCGAGTATTGCCCCAACCAGTAAGCCGGTAAATAAGCCCCCCAGATGCGCCGCGTGGTCAATATTACCCCCCAGCCCGCCCACCAATCCGTTGAGCATAAAATAGAAAACAAACCACATCATGGTACGGCGCTGAGAGCGGCCGAAGGGCACTGCACGCGTCAGGAGCAACGCCAGCAAAAGCCCGTACAACCCAAAAATGGCCCCTGAGGCACCCACCGAATTTACGCCCGCAGTATTCCACCACAAGCTGGCCAGGCTACCCCCGATGCCGCACACCAAAAAGCCCCCCAGCAAGCGCCCACGTCCCAGCAGCGGCTCCAGCAATGACCCCAAAAACAACAATCCCAGCCCATTGAGTAGCAAATGTGCCATGCCACCGTGCAGAAAGCAGCTGGTAAGCAGGCGCCAGGGCTGGCCATGCAACGTGAGCGGCGAAAAATTGGACCCCCACATTATCAGTTCCTCGCCACTCGGCGCGAGCGGATCAGCGGCCGTTAGCGCCAAGAGCGCATAAATTATTAAGTTAAGGTCGAGCAGCAGGGGCGTGACGAAGAACGACCCGGACGGCCACAGCATCGCCCGCAAGCTTCGCAGCACCAGGCGGCCAGTGCTTTCGTCGGGAAGCGGTGGAGGCGGGGGAGAAGGTGGCGCAGGTGCCTCGGCTGGCACAAGGCCGCGTCGTTGCAACTCGCGTACGGCGGCCTGTACCACCGCGGGCGGAAAGCGCTGAGCCTGCTGAGCTAGAAAGAAAAGCTCAGCATCGGTTTTCTGGGCAAATAAATCGATGGGTTCGTCGGGGTCCATAAGGACAGTAGCCTGATTCTCAGCGCGCCATCGTCAGATCGATGTGGCGGGTAGGCTGCTTGCCGCCGCGCAGCTCATACAGCATATCCTCCACCGGGGCCAGGGTCTTGAGTACTTCGCTATTCATTGGTGGGCGACCAAGAGAATAATTTTCGCGCATTATCTGCAACGACTGCATGCGCCGGTTGGCTATGTCATGCATCATGTTTACGCGCTCCTGCATCATCGGCCGCAGATTATGATTATACACCAACACGCGTGTTAGCTCGCGCCATTGATCGTATACCAGTGAGGCTTTGCCCGGAAAAGTCGAATCAATCTTGGCGATGGCTACCTGGTCGGCCAGGAACTCAGCTTGCTTTTCAGCCTTCCAGAAACGACCCGCCAAAATCAGGTATTTGCCCAGCGGCTTTTTGTCGGTGCGCTCTTTGGCTGGTAAAAGGCTCGGCTCCGTTTTTACCTGGGCGGCAGTTTCAACTTCAAAGGTCGGTAGCACATTCAGCTCCACCGACTGTAGCTCTGTGGGAGCTTTCGGCACGACGCCCAATGCAGGCGAGGGCTTATGGAACTGGCTATACAGCACGCATCCAACTGCCAGCAGGGCCGCGCCAATAGCGGGGACCAACCAGCGCCGCTCAGCGGGCTCATTATCATAGTCGTCAGTTGCAAATTCTTCAGCTTCAGTAAGGTGGGAGCGAGTCGCTACTTCGCGCCGATGCAGTTCTTGCTGTGCTGCCGCTACCACGTCAGCGTGGTACAGGTCTGGGTTCTCAAGGAAATAGAGGAGCTCGGTATCGGTTTTCTGGGTAAATAAATCAGCTGGAGTAGTTGAGCCTGATGACATGTGTAAGCTGGATAGCAGGTGAGAAATAGTGAGAATAATAAACTCCCCAAGTTGGCAAAAAAGCACGGCAATGCTACCCCTTTTAAGCTGAACCCGCGTATAGTTTAGCAAGTACCTTTTCGCACTAATTACTTCTGCTATGGCAAACGACCAAAACCAACCCGAACAAGAACCTGCCGATGGCTACGCTATCCAGCAAAGCACCGTTTCCCAATCTGATCAGCGCCAGCCAGAAGGCCGCCAGGCGTCCGGTGCCGGCAACGATTCGCTGCGCGGCCTCAACGCCGATGACAACTCAGGCAGCGGCGGCACCGAGGGCGGCCAGGAAATAAAAGGCAAAAACGTAAGCACCAGCACCACCTATGATACGCCCGGCAACGCCGCCGAGGGCGATGTAGGCGGCAGCACAACCAGCAGCGGCACGGGCGTATCGGGTGGTGAAACCGGCCAGGTAAATTTGTAGCCCACCCCAGCTCTGCTTATATCCCACTCATAATCTACCGCACAGCATCATGGCAAACGACACGCAGAATACCGACCCTACTACCGAAGACAGCGGCGTAAACCGCGAAAGCATCACGAATAGCGACGAAGCCAACGTTATAACCAATCAGGACGCAGCCGGAAACGAGGATGAGTCCCAAAGGCCGAAAACCACCAGCACCCAAGGCAATATGGGCGATGGCGCCGGCATTCGCGGTGATTACGGCAACAGCGACCAAACCAATGGCATGGAAGGCGAAGATGGCGCCGATATGCGCCGCGCCGCTGAGGCAGGTGGCGAAAGCGAAAATTCAGGTCGCTAAGCGGGAGCGGTAACGCTTTCACCGTTTAGATTCCCAAGGCAAATTTGCCTCCCAGAGGTCCCCAGTACTTACCCAAGCTTCATTTGGTAGGCTGAAAGCACGCCCCCGCGTATCTTCCCAGCCATGAAAACTACTAGATGGTGCCAAAGTAGGTGGTGGGGGCCTTTTTGTGGGCTTATAGTTGGGTTAAATGTGCTAGCCAACCCAATGGCAGCGGCTCAATCAGGAAACCCTTTGCGCCGGTTGTTGCACGCCGACACGGCTCGCTTCGGGCGGATACTGCGCGCCCCGGATCAGTACCGCGTCCAGATTATTTATACCCAAATAAACCGCGACGCCCAGAACAAGCCTCACTTTTGCTCTTACACCTATGGGGGGCAAAATTTGCGGCGCTACTTCTACCCGGCCAGCACCGTGAAGCTGCCGGCCGCCGCTGTGGCCCTCGAAAAGCTGCGCTCTCTCCGCACGCAACTCGATGGTCATGGCCTGACGTCCGAGTCGCCCATGCGTATCGACTCCGCTTTTGCTGGTCAGACCCGCGTTGATTGGGATTCTACCAATACTACGCTCCGGCCCAGTATTGCGCACTATGTTCGGAAAGTGCTGCTGGTGAGCGACAATGACGCCTACAATCGACTGTATGAGTTTGTGGGCCCCGGCCCGCTAAACGCGGCCTTGCAGGCACGGGGCTACCGGCGGGTGCGGCTCATGCACCGGCTGTCGGTGGGGGACAAGGAGCCAGGCTCCCGCCACACCAACCCCATCACGTTTTTCGCTGATTCATCGCTGAAAACCCCTGTTTATCAGCAGAAGGCTGGATTTTTTGCTGGTGCTTGGCCGCAGCTGGACCTGAAAGGAGAGAAGATAGGCCAGGGCTACATGCAAGACGATAAGCCAATACAAGAGCCCCTCGACTTCAGCACCAAAAACTATATTTCCCTGGCCGATCTGCAAGGCGTGCTCCGGGCTATTATGTTTCCCGAAAGCCTGCCAGCAAAACGGCGCTTTCAGCTCGCCGCCGCTGATTATCAGTTTCTGAGGCAATATATGTCGATGTTACCGCGGGAGAGTAAGGCCCCGCGCTACGACTCGCTGGAATACCCTGACAACTACGCTAAGTTTTTGTTGGCGGGCAGTCCGGCAGGACCGTTGCCACCCGGCGTGCGCATTTTCAACAAAATAGGGCAAGCTTATGGCTTTCTGATTGATAACGCCTATATCATGGACGAAACTCGGGGTGTGGAATTTCTGCTGTCGGCCGTGATCTATACCAATGCCGATGGCATTCTCAACGACGACCAATATGAGTACGATGCAATTGGCTTTCCATTCATGCGCGATTTAGGCCAGGCCGTGTATCAGCATGAACTTAAACGTACCCGCCGCAACCGGCCCGATTTAAGTCAATTCAAGGAAGCGCCATAGAAGTAATTTATTAAATCATGTAACCTTTTGTGACTAGGCGAAGAAGCCATAAAAACCTGTTTTCAAGTATTTTACATGAATGAACAGGTGTTAAAGCTCAACTGTTAAATATCTTTTGAAGCTGACCAGCAACTAATAGTCGAATGAAGAGTAAACACCAGTACTCGAAACTCAGCTATGTATTCGTTAGGCCTTTTTGGCGCTTGTCGGCTGCGTGAAAAGTGGCCGCTATATTGCATGAGTACCAAGCCTGCCTTCACCTATGGGCAGGCTATTGAGAACCAAAAATGCCCCCCAGCGAGCTAATTTCCCCCAATATGCATGGCCTACGGGTCGTCACAACCCCGGACTATTACCGCCGGCAGGTGCGGGAAACCCCAGATAGTGAGTTGGTTAATCTCGCAGAATTTATTCCCGGTATTATACTGGACATCCGTTACGCCACTGCAGCGAATCTGCTAGGCCGGCCTTTATACCAAGCGCCCAAAGCCTTTCTGCGCCGCCCGGCTGCGGCCGCGCTGCGAGCTGTTCAGGAGGAGTTAGCTACTGTCGGAATTGGATTAAAGGTGTTTGACGCGTATCGGCCATACAGTGCTACTGTGGCTTTCTATGATCATGTGCGCGATGAAACCTACGCCGCTCCTCCGTGGCGAGGCTCGCGTCATAACCGGGGCTGCGCCGTGGATGTAACGCTGGTAAGCTTAAGTACTGGCGAGGAGCTTGCCATGCCCACCGACTTCGATGACTTAACCCCTGCCGCTCACGCCGATTTTTCGGAAGTTTCGGCGCTGGCTCAGCTAAATCGGGCTGTTCTGCGGGCCGTTATGAGCCGCCACTGCTTTGAACAATACCCCGGTGAGTGGTGGCATTTCGATCATAAGTGCTGGGAAAATCAAGACTTAATGGACCTGGAGTTCGCTGATTTACAGGCATAGTCCAGATCAGGTGCTGGCTCACAGGTTGGCCGGTACCTCATATAAATAGCGGTAAATGTGCGTTTTGTGTCGGCTACGAGCGTTGAGCTGTGTAATTTGCGGGCGTCTTACCCGTTTATGTGCCGATGCCCCCATTGCTTTCCACTGATTCTCGTGCTTTCTTTTTCCTATTAACGCTGTGCGGGCTACTATGTGGCCCCGCTGCTCGTAGCCAAAATGCCCCCCCGAAACGGGAAATGCGTGGTGTTTGGATTGCCAGCGTCGAGAATATTGACTGGCCCAGCCGCCGTTCGCTCACGCCCGACCAGCAGCGCCGTGAGTATACCCAGATGCTCGACACGCAGAAAAAGAATGGCATCAATGCCGTGTTTGTGCAGATTCGGCCCGCCGCCGATGCTTTTTATCAAAGCGACTTGGAGCCCTGGAGCAAGTGGCTGACCGGCCAGCAAGGCAAAGCCCCCAGCCCCGCCTACGACCCACTTCCTTTCCTGATTGATGAAGCCCACGCCCGCGGCATGGAGTTTCACGCCTGGTTCAACCCATATCGCGCGTCCCTCGATTCGGTGACGACCAAGCTGGCCGCAAATCATCCGTATCGGCAGCATCCTGAATGGTTTTTGCGCTACTCCGGCAAGCTGCTCTTCAATCCTGGCTTGCCCGAAGTGCGGGGCTACATCAACAAAGTCATCCTAGACGTGGTGCGCCGCTATGATATCGATGGGGTGCATTTCGACGACTATTTCTACCCCTATCCCGAAGCCGGCCAGGTTATTCACGACGAAGCAGCCTTCCAGCAACACAACCCCGATCAGCTGAAACTGTCCGACTGGCGTCGCCAGAACGTGAACACGCTGGTGCGGGATCTGCACACTAATATTCAGAGCACGAAGCGCTGGGTGAAGTTCGGGATTTCGCCGTTTGGCGTTTGGATGAATCAAACCAGCAATCCCGAAGGCTCGAACTCGGCTGCTTTCGAGGGCTACTCAGGCCTTTATGCCGATGCTCGCCTTTGGATGCAGCAGGGCTGGGTCGACTATATTCTGCCCCAGCTTTATTGGAGCACCACGTTCAAAGTGGCCTCTTACCCTGTCCTGCTGGAGTGGTGGGCGCGCAACCGCTTCGACCGTCACCTGTACATCGGGCAGGGCGCGTATCGCATCTTCGAAACCAGCAAGCGCGACCCATCCTGGCGCGATCCCACGGAGCTGCCCCGCCAGATTCGTCTCAACCGCTCGTATCCGACGCAGGTAGGCGGCAGCGTATTTTTTAGCTCCAAGTCATTAGTAGCCAATCCGCTGCACATAGCCGATACCCTGCGCCAGAACTTGTTCCGCTACCCGGCTTTGGTGCCTACCATGCCCTGGATGGATGCCGTGCCGCCTCGTCCGGCTCAAAACCTAGTACTAACGCGCACTGGTCGGGCCGTAACGTTATTCTGGCAGCCCGGCCCCGCTGCCACCGATGGTGATGTGGCCCGCTACTTTGTGGTTTACCGCTTCGGCCCCGGCGAAACGCCCGCCCCCGACGACCCGCGCCACATCGTAGCCCTGGTGCCCCGGCCCGCTAACAACCAGCCCGCTCTGGTAGACACTACGGCCCGCCCCGGCGTGGACTATGCCTACTATATCACCGCCGTCGACCGTCTGCATAATGAAAGCCCGCCCGTGCGCGCCAGCACCGGAGCTGGCTCACCAGTGCTTGTGGCGCAGACCCCGCCCGTAGTGCCCACGCCAGCACCCACTGCTCCGCCCGTAGCCTCTACTCCGCCGCCTGCCCGGTCCGGGCCACCCGTTGCGCCCCGCCCTACCATCAGCCGACCCGCGCCTAACACCACCAGTAAAACCAAAGTGAAGATTAAAAAGCGTAAACGCGGAGGTTTATTGGAACGCGTATTTGGCCGGTAGCTGGCATCAGCAATCTAAATAGTAAGCTCACCATCGCATAAAAAAGCCCCCCAGACATGCATCTGGGGGGCTTTTTGTGCGGTGGTAAGTCAATATTAGCTCAATACCTGATGCGTACCAGCTACCGCACAGCCCTACAGACGCATTTCATAGCTCCTTACGATAAGTAGCTATGAAATGCGTCTGTAGGGCTGCCTACATTGTCTATGATAGGTATAGTATTATTCAGAATGGTATTTATACCATATATTGATAGCGTTGACACCACTCCTTTCTCACTTTAATTCTTCCTTTTATGCGTAACACTTACCCATTGAGGCTAGTCCTGTCATTTGGCTGGCTTCTCATGTGCGTGCTATTGACTACGCAGCTGGCAGCGCAGCCCGGCGGTGCCCGCCAGCCCTACACCCTGCAGGGACGTGTCGTGGATGAGCGCGGGCAGGCCCTGCCTGGTGCTACAGTCTTGCTGGGGGGCACTACATTCGGCACGGCCACCAGCGCTGATGGTTCCTACAGCCTGCCGGTGCAGGTGACGCCTGGTGCTTATACACTCTCGGTTTCCATTATCGGCTTCCGGTCCCAGTTCAAACCTATCAATCTGGGCAGCACCCCAACCGTAACTACCGATGTCACGCTCACAGAAGCTGTCCAGACCTTGGATGATGTGGTAGTAACAGGCTCCACGATAAGCGTAAACAAGCGGGAGCTAGGCAACGCCATCAGCACGGTGACGGCCCGCGACCTGGAGCAGACCGGCACGGGCGGGGCGCTCAACGCCTTGCAGGGCAAATTGCCCGGCGCGCAAATCGTGCAGAACTCCGGCGACCCTTCGGGCTCTATGTCGGTGCGACTACGGGGCATTCACTCGCTACGGGGCTCTTCCGATCCGCTGTATGTAATTGACGGCGTAATTGTGAGTAATAACAGTGCGAACGTGTCGCAGCTGGCTGCGGGGCCGGACATTGGATCTGCGAATGCCGGCCAAAACCGCCTAGCCGACCTCAACCCCAACGACATTGCCAGTATCAACGTCATCAACGGCGCGGCGGCGGCGGCGCAGTATGGCTCGCGGGCCTCAAATGGGGTAGTGCTTATTACCACCAAACGCGGCAAGACGGGTGCGGCGCGGGTATCCGCTTACGCTAGCTTTAATATAAATGAGCTGCGCAAATCAGTGCCCGTTAACACCTTTGGCCAGCAGTTTGGCTTTGCGGGGCTACGCCTGTACACAATTGGTGCTCCCACACCTGCGCAGATAGCTGCCAACCCTGGTATCACGACAACAAGCATTACGCGGGCCGGAGCCACCACGCTATTGGCAACCAACCTAGTAGAAACACCGCGCTACGACTACTTCAACGATATTTTCCGGACGGGCTACGGCACTGATAATGGTGTTTCCATCTCAGGCGGGGCCGAGCGGACCCAGTATCTCGTGTCGGTTGGTTATCTGAAAAATCAGGGTATCATTGATGGGACCGAATTTACGCGCTACAACGTGCGGGCCCGCGTTGACCAACGCTTGGCCAGCTGGATTCGGGCTTCGGCAGGGGTAGCTTATAACAATAGCCTTTCCGATGAAAAGGCCAACGGTAACGTGTTCTATAGCCCCATCAACTCCATTAACATCACCAACAACATCTACGACATTAACCGGCGCGACCCCAATGGCAATCTGCTGGCCGTAGAGCCCACCCGAGTTAACCCGCTGTCCACAATCGAGGACATGAAGTTTACGCAGCGTATCAACCGCACCATTACCGACCTACAGGTGAATCTGACGCCGTTCAGAGGATTATCGGTGGATTATATTCTGGGGTTAGATACGTATTCGCAAGTGGGCGAGAACTACATTCGACCCTACCCATATCAGGCTGCGGCCGGCCTGCCGTTGCAGCGCTACCCATCGGGTTTCGCAGCCAACGCCAATAATAACGTGCTGCAGCTCAACTCTGATGTGAACGTGGGCTACGACCGGCAGCTCACCGAAGACTTCAAGGTGACACTGCTGGCCGGCTATAGCTACCAGTACCTGCGCGGGGAGCTGGTGCGTACGCAGGGGCAAAACCTGGCGCCGTTTATCACCACCGTTAGTGGTGCGGCCAGCAACACCGTAGCTTCCAGCGCGGATCTGGACCAGTTTGATTTGAGTGGCATTTTTGGGCAGGCCACCTTTGGGTTTCGCAACCTGGCCTTCCTCACGGGCGCTATTCGCCGCGACCGGTCGTCGAAATTCTCATCCTCCGAAACCAACCAATACTACCCGAAGGTGAGTGGCTCGCTGGTGCTCTCCGATCTGGGCTTCTGGAAGGATGCGGCGTACGCCAAGACCTTCAATTCGCTGAAGCTGCGCGCCAGCTACGGTGAGGCTGGCAACCTGAACGGCATTGGTTCCTACGACCGATTTTACCAGTTTACACCCATTGGCTTTCAGGGCCGCAACACCTTCCTGCCCAACGCGCGACTGGCAAACCCACGGGTGCGGCCGGAGCGCGTAGCCGAATTGGAAGTAGGAGCCGACCTGGGCTTTTTCAACGACCGCTTGGGCCTGGGCGTAACGGTGTACAATCAGAAAACCACGGATCTGGTGGTAGACCGGCCACTGGCGCCGTCGCGGGGTGGCTCATCCATCGTTGAGAACGTGGCTCGGCTTAATAACAAAGGTGTGGAAGTGCAGCTGAGCGCTGTGCCGGTGCGCACTGCCGATTTTAGCTGGGACTTCACGGCCATCTTCAGCCGCAACCGCAATAAGATTGTGGATCTGGTGGGTTCGTCGGCCATACTCGTTGATAACGTTGCCGGCGCGCCGGTATATCTTATTAATGGACAGCCAGCGGGCGTGTTTTATGGCTCAGCTTATGCCCGCAACCCCGATGGCTCCCTGCTGCTGACTCCACAGGGCTTTCCGCAGGACGAGCGTACCACGGGCCAGAGCGTCGGCTCGGTTGACTTCACACCCGCCCGCAACGGCGAGGGTCAGCCCAGCTACGCACCGGGCACTACCATTGCCAACGTTGTCATCGGCAACCCCAACCCGGACTGGACTGGCTCCTTCAGCACCAGCTTCACCTACAAGAAATTGTCCTTGCGGGTGCTGCTCGATGCCGTGCAGGGCGTGGATGTATTCAATGCTGACTACCGGACCCGTCAGGGCGTGGGGCTGGGCGACCTGGCCGAGCAGGAGTTGCGGGGGGAGCTGCCGCGCGGCTACATCTTTGCTGTCTATAACACCCAGGAATTTCGCATCGACGACGGCTCGTTTGTGAAGCTTCGTGAGACGGCCCTGACCTACACGCTGCCTCCCATCAGCAAGTTTATCAGCGACCTGAACGTGTCGCTCATTGGCCGCAACCTCTACTCGTGGGATGATTACAAGGGCTTCGACCCCGAAACCAGCGCGGGCGGCGCTTCCGACTTGTTTCGGGCCGTGGACTTTGGCAATGTACCGATTCCACGCACTTACCAGCTTCGGTTGTCGGCTACGTTCTAATGAGGTCCTCTCTTCTCCAAACTTGCCATTCCATGAAAAAGATATTGATACTGCTGGCTGTGCTGTCGATGATGACAAGCAGCTGCGACAAAGAATACCTGAACCCCAGTACCGCCAGCGACGTGCAGGTGCTAACCAACGCCGACGGCCTGATTACGGTATGCAACGGCTTGCAGGCGCGCTTCACGACGGGCGGTGCGCTGAGTCCGCTCTATAATACGGTGGCCGCTGGTGGCCTGAGTACCCGCGAGCTGAGGATTATTAACGTCGGCAATATTGAGGAATTTAATATCAGCCTGGGAGCGGGCAACGTAACAAACCTCAACGGCGTGGTGCGCAACCTCTGGACCCAGTCGCAGCTGGTGCGTGCCAATGCCGACCTCGTGCTGGCCAATGCCAACAACGCAGCCGATCCTGGTACGCGCAGTGGGATTGTGGCGTATGCCAGCATCTTTCGGGCGCTGGCAATTGGCACCTTAGCACAATCCTTCGAGCAGATTCCAATTGTAACGCAAGCCAACGCACCCTTTGTGAGTCGGGTGCAGGCGCTGCAGTCGGCTGTAGAACAGTTGGAAACGGCCGCCGCGCAACTGAATACGGCGCCAGTATCAGCTGATTTCAACAGTAAAATTATTGGGGGCATCAACCTGCCCAACACCGTGCAGGCCCTCATTGCCCGCTACAGCCTGATGTCCGGCGACTATGACAAAGCTTTAGCGGCCGCCGGGCGGGTGGATCTGGCTAGCCGTTCGGTATTCAGTTTCGACGAGTTGGCTCGCAATCCAATATTCGAGGTTGCTTTCGGCAACCGCAACGTGTTTGAGCCGACTGATGTGAACCTGGGCCTGACGGGAGCACTGGCGCCCGAGGCGGGTGACCGGCGAATCCCGTTCTATACCCGCGCCAACGCCACCTCCACGCAAAATTTGGGCACCGGCTTTTATAGCGCCAGCGCGGCACCTGTTCCGGTGTATATACCCGGCGAGATGCTGCTTATCCGGGCCGAAGCCTACGCCCGCAAAAATGACCTGACCAACGCCGTGCTGGAGCTGAACCGGGTACGAACCAGCACAGCGCCCGCAACCACTATCACTGGCGGCTTGCCTACGGCACCTCCCGGTGCCGGTCTGGCGCCGTACGCCGGTCCGCTTACACAGCAGGCGGTGCTGTTGGATATTCTGCGAAACCGCTTTGTAGAGCTTGCCTTCCATGGTTTCCGACTGGAGGACAGCCGGCGCTTCAATCGGCCTGGTCCGGGCGCGGCTGGTTCCGAGCGCAACCGTAATTTCTATCCATACCCGCGCACCGAGCGTGAAAACAACTCTGTTACGCCTGATGACCCTGCGGCGTAGCATCAACTAAACGCACAAAAAAGCCCCCCAGAAATTCTGGGGGGCTTTTTTGATAAATGCAAAGAGCTAGACTACAGGGCTTTTACATCCAGCGCCAGGCTGACGCCAGTAGCCGTCCGGTTCAGGCCGGTTACTGTGAAGACTACATACTGGTCGCCGCCCCGCACGCGGGCCACATACACGTCGCCCACTAGTACGTTGGCTACGCTGGCTACCTGATTCGCCGCCGTGGCCGTGAGATAGGTTTGACGGATGCTGTTCGACGTAGCAGCTGTGTACACCGCGGCGGTCGTTTTTACCAACCGGGTAGTGTTCAGGGCGTCCAGCTTCACTTGGTTGGTGGCAATGCTGGTGATGGCAATATCCTTCACCGTAGCCGCGTCGGCAGCAGCGGCCGCACTGAATGCAGCAAAGTTGAAGGCTGCCAAATCGCCGCCGGTGGTGCCGGTGTACGTGAGCGTGATGGGGCGCACCGCCGCTAGAGCTGTGGGTGTACCGGGCGTAATAGCGCTCGAAGTAACTGAAGCCGAACGGGCTGGCGTGCGCACTTTTGCCTCAAAGCGGAAGGTAACAGCCTGACCGGCCGAGTTGGCCGGAATAGTTGCATCAACGCTTAGCGTAGTGGCCGCGCCGGTTTGGGCACCAACCGCGGGCAAGCGCTGGCGCAGCAAGCGCCGCTCAGCAGTGGTTCCAACCTGAACATAGGTAATCAGGCTGTCCAAGTCTTTGTACAGAATGGAAGTGGCGGGCGTGGTCGTTGTCGCCGACGTCACACCGTTCACGTTCAAAGTCAGGTTGTAGCGCACCACATCGCCAGCTACTATGGGGCCAGCGGTGGGGGCCGTTACGTTCGCAACGCTGTTGATGCGAATGGTAGGCGTGGCCTCCGCTACCCGAAACTCAGCGGAGCGGGTTCTGAACTGGCCGTTTTGGCTAACCACGCGCACATCTACCCGAATCAACGACTTGTTGGCAGCCTGCGGCACTACGTAGTTTACCACCAGCGTGTCAGCCCGCTTAAGGCGAGAGTAAGCAGGTTTATAAGGGATGGTTTGCACCACCACGGAGTCGCGGCTGGGCTCCACTTTTTGCAGCACCAGGATCTCATTGATAGGGTCTGTCTGTTGGGCAAAATTTAGCTCTAGCGGCACCGTTTCACCCACAGCATATTTGGTGGCCGGCGTAAAGCTGGAGTTGGCAAGAATGGTCGGGAATTGTGGCCCAACTTCAGTATAAAGCTCGTCCAGCTTCTCATCGCAGCTGGTGGTAAGGCCAGTGAGCGTGAGCAGTAGGAGAGGGGCGTAACGTTTTAGAAAATGCTTCATATGCAGAGTTGCGGAAGTAAGTCAAAGAAAAACGCGCTGGGGGGGCAAAACCGGCCTTACGGCTGGTCCCACCACACAGGCAGCGCGATATAATCAGGAGCATTGCCACCTATGCGGGCAATTTCGTTCGGGTTGTACAATACCTCTGTAGCGCCGGGCAACAGGCGGCGCGGGAAGCGCACACCGGCGGGCGTAGTAGGCGTAGCCGGCACGACAAGCGCCTGGTTTACACCTGTTGGTACCCGCAAATTCACATAAACCGACGGGTTGAATTCGAAGCGGCGCAAATCAGACCACGACTCCGGGTTCAGGAACATGGCGATGTACTTCTGCTCCATGATGTTCTTTAGCGTCAGGTCGGCGGCACTTTGAGGTACGGCGGCGCTGGCTAAATAAGCCGTAATCTGGGCTTCGGTAATGGTAGGATAGGTAAGCACCGGTGTGCTGGTGCTGGAGCCGCCCACGCCGATTTTGCGCATGTGCGCCCGAATGCCCTCCTGGAAAGCCGTGAAAGCCCGCGTGCGGTTGTTAGCCCGGAACGCCGCTTCGGCCTCAATAAACTTCAGCTCGTGGTAGGTAATCAACTCAAAGTAGCCCAACTCGCGGGCGTACCAACTGGCGTAGAAATCGGTCTGTACGGTTGTGGGCTGGGGGCCGCCACCCACGCCGGGGTCGGCGCCGGTGCTGGTGGCCGTAGCCATAATGGGTAGGCGAGGATCGACAACCCCAAAGGTGCGTCCATCCAGATACTTAATGAAGTTGGCCGAGAAAGTTGACGTCGCGAAGTTGTTGCGGGTCGTACCGAAGATATTGGTAGTGCTTACCAATGGTGCCACGGCCACCTGAAACTGGAGTTGAGCATCATCAGCGGTAGCCTTAAATCCCTGATCGACCAGCGCTAGAATAGCGTTGGGATCATAGGGGGCTTTCTTGGTGAGGTGATGATTCTGCCGGGCCTTGAGGGAGTAAGCCAGCTTAATCCACTTGCTTACATCACCGCGGTACAGGATGTCGCCGCTGACGCTGGGCGAGGTCACGTAAAGTGGACGGAAGTTGGCCGAAGCCGGCTTGCTCATTTCCGTAATGCCTTCGTCGAGCAGCTTGTTGATGTTAGCATAAATCTCTTCCTGCGGATCATACTTAGGCGTATAGTTCCGCGCACCCAAAAAGGCCTCCGAGTATGGAATGTCACCGAACATATCGGTGGCGTGGCTCAGAATGAGCGCCATCATGATTTTGCCCGCGCCTACATAATACACCGAGCCTTCAGCTTCCGCCGCCGCTATCATCGGCGGAATATTGCCCCCCGAGTAGAAGTAGGTGTAGTTGAAAGAGTTGGTGCTTTGTGCGTTGGTGTAAAAGAAGTTGTCAACGGTATTGTTAGCCGTACGGCTAACCAGATATTGCGTGATAAACGGCGTACGCAGGGCCGTAAACATCTGCGTTTGAGCCCCGTTCGAGATGATATTCGGGAGCAGGAAGTTAGGCGTGGCCGTAGTTGGGTTGTTCGGATCGGTGTTCACGTCGAGGAAGTCGTCGCAGGAAGTGAACATACCGCCGCCCAGCACCAGGCCCAGCAGAAGGATAAGTTTTTTCATAAAAAGTAAAGACAGACAAGGCCGAAAAAGCCCCCCAGGGGAGGTGCAGCCAGATGAAGTTTAGAAAGTAACACGTACGCCCATGTCCACGCCGCGCGTGGCCGGAACGCTACCGAAGTCGAAGCCATTGGAACCGCCGCCGCGCACGCCAGCACCAGCCGCCGATGTCTCAGGGTCAGCGCCGCTGTAGTTGGTGAGTAGCAGCAGGTTGCGTCCGGTTACGCTCAGCTCAAGCCCCTTCACGAACGACTGACCGAAAGCCGCCGCCGGAATGTTGTAGCTCAGTGTCGCATAGCGAAGGCGCGTCCAGGAGCCATCCTCGATGAAGGCCGAGCCCACGACGCCCAATACGTTCTGGTAGTATCCCTGGGTCAGCTCCACGGGGCGAGTGTTCTGGGTGTAAGTGGTCGAGCCGTCACTGTTAGGTGTTGCAATTACGCCGTCGAATACCACTTCCTTGTAGCGGTCGAGGGTGCGCTCGCTCAAGCCGCTGGTGCGGGTGGCATACCAGTCGTTGCCGTTCACTACCTTGCCGCCCTTGCGGAAATCAAGCAGGAAAGTGAATTGCAGGGCTTTGTAGCTGAACGTGTTGGTAACCTGCGTAGTGAAGTCAGGAGCACGGTCGCCCTGGTAGGTGAAGGCGCTATTTACCAACGGATAACCTGTAGTGCCATTGATCAGAATGCGGCCTTCAGGGTCGCGCTGCCAGTCGCTGGCACCGATGCCCGTTAGCGGCTTTCCAGGGTAAGCACCGCCCTGAGCAAAGTCAATAATAAAGGCGTCGGACTGGTTTACCACGGTCAGTACGCTAGGTAGCTCCACCGTCTTGTTTTCGTTGCGGTAGAAGTTCGCGTTTATGTCCCAGCTGAAGTTGGTGGTCTTGATGGGCGAGCCATTCAGGGAGATTTCAACACCCTTATTTTCTACGGTTCCGCCGTTGATGTACTGCAGAATAAAGCCGGTAGCCTGACTCACGCGGGGGGCAATTAATTGGTCAGTGGTGCGCGTGCGATACACGTTCACATCCAGGCCCAAGCGGTTTTGCAGGAAGCGCATTTCGATGCCCAACTCATACGAGCGCGTACGCTCCGGAATGAGCAATCTGTTCGAGCCGAAGAAGCCATTGCGGAAGCCGCCACCGATGTATGTGTTAGCCGCTAGCGGCGACTCTACGCGGTAAGGACCCGTGTCTTTGCCTACTTCTGCCACCGAAGCCCGCAGCTTGCCATAGTTCAGGATTGGGTTCTGCTCGAGACCCAGTGTGCGGGTGAACTCGTAGCCCGCCCCGATGGAGCCGTAGCCGAAGCCCTTGCCGTAGATCTTGTTCTTATCTGGGCGGGGCAGCGTGGAGGAAATGTCGTAGCGGCCGCTGAACTCGAGGAAGATCTGATCCAGCAACACCAAGCTAAGTTGAGCAAAGTTGCCTACCAACCGGCGCTGTACGTTGCTGGTTAGAGCGTTGCGGTTTACGGTGTTGTTGATGCTAACGAAGGTTGGGTTCTGAAAAATCAAACCGATAACGTCCGTCTTCTCATTGCGAAGTTGCTCGACCGTGTTGCCCAAGGTCAGCGTGCCGCTGAAATTTTCGCTGAACTGATGGTTCAGGGTAGCCAGGAAGTTGGAGGTCAGAAGGCGGTTGGCATTCGTCGTTTCGGCAATACCGCCATCCTGGTTATTTACTAGTGAGGTGCCCACGGCCCGTACCGAGCGCACGCGCTCCTGGTAAAAGTCGGTGCCCAGCGTATAGCTGAAATTCAGCCACTTGTAAGCCGCAAAGTTCAACGTCGTATTACCGATAAAGCGGTTGGTGCGGTCGGTTTGTGGGTTGCGATTTACCGTGAAGTAAGGATTATCAGCATCGCTGGCGCTGGTAGAAGCACCCGTCAAACGGCGGCGGCTGCCGTCGGGGTTGAGGTAGTTGCGGGCGTCGTCATTACGTGGCCAGTTGAGCAAGCTGATCAAATAGCCCCCCGAGCCGCCAAATAAGCCCGGACCCTGCACCGGCCGCTCGCCACCCGAGTTCAGGTAGTTTGCGGAGGCGTTGGCGCTGAACTTAGGCGAAATCTGCACGGTGCCGGCCAGGCGAACGGACGCTTTGTCGTACTGGCTTTCAGGCGTAATGCCTTTGGAATCGAGGTGCTGTGCCGAAAGCAGGAAGCTGGCTTTTTCCGTGCCGCCTGTCATCGTTAAGTAGTTCTGGAAAGAGGTGCCCTTCTGATAGAAGTCTTCTAGGTTATTGAATACTTCTTCACCTGGCGCAAAGCGCGGCCCCCACGACTGGCGAGTGCCCGGATCGAAAATACCATTCGAGCCTTGCTTGTATTGGTCCTGGAGCTTGGGCAGACGATTTACTTGGTCTACCGAGAATTGGGTGCGATATGTAAGCGTGGTACGACCGGCAGTGCCACTCTTGGTCTTGATGATTACGGCGCCGTTGGCAGCACGCAGGCCGTAGAGTACGGAAGCAGCGGGGCCTTTCAGCACGGTCATACTCTCAATATCTTCGGGGTTGATGTCGGAGGCGCGGTTGGTGGTACCTACCGAGCGACCCAAAATGCCGTTGAAGGCCGAACCGCCACCGGGTGCCGTCGATTCGGCGAAGGACGAGTTATCCATGATAACGCCATCGATGACGAACAAAGGCTGGTTGTCGCCATCAAGCGAGGTGCCGCCGCGAATCACGATGGCGGCGCCCTCGCCGGGGCCACCACCTGAGCTGGTGATGTTTACGCCCGCGATTTTGCCCTGCAAGGCATTCACGATGTTTGGCTGGCGCGAGTCAATAAGATCTTTGCCTTGTACTTGCTGTGCACCGGTTACTTCCGTCCGCTTTGCCTTCTCGATGCCAAAAGCACTGGTGATAAATACTTCACCCAAGCTAGTGGTGCTGGCGGCCAAAGCCACGTCGATGGTAGCGCTGGTTGCGGGGCGTTCCTGCGCAGTGTACCCAATGAAGCTGAATACCAAGGTGCTGCCCTCGGCTACATTGTTGAGCGCGTAGCGGCCTTCAGCGTCGGTCTGAACACCATTGGTGGTGCCTTTGACAATTACGTTTACGCCTGGTAGGGGCGAGCGGTCATCGGCGGCTGTCACAACGCCGGTTACGGTTCGGGTGGTTTGGGCAAGAGCCGGAGGGGCTAGCAGCCACCCCAGCGCCAGGAAAAACCATAGAAGTTTTTTCATTGAAAGGAGAGAATGGTGAAAGGGAAGGAAAGGAGCATGAAAAGAAAAGACCGGAACCCGAGTGCTCAAAGCAGTTGGATTCCGGTCGACAAAGCGTCCGAAGTTATTGGGGGTCAATACACAAACAGGTACAGGTGCCCATAGAGGGAATAGCTAAACTGAACCGCAAAGTATAAACTACTTAGCAGCTATTCATCGATTCAGCGCACAGAAATGCGTAAAAGTGGATTTAAAGCTAAAGCTGAAGATTAAGCTGCACAACTATATATGGAATTTTATTAGCGGAGCTTGGACTCTGAAACAGTAAGTGAAACCTATCAACTTTTCCTAAAACGTATTTTTTACCTTAGAGCGCCTCAACCTACTTCCTATGCAATCTACTACGCAAGCTGCCATCAACACGACGCACACGGTGCCGCTGGTAGAAGCCGCCGGCCCAGGCCGACTGGTGTCACTCGATGTATTTCGGGGCATCACCGTCATGGCCATGATACTGGTAAATAACCCCGGCAGCTGGGGCCACATCTATGGGCCGCTGGAGCACGCCAAATGGCACGGCTGCACCCCCACCGATCTCATATTTCCCTTCTTCCTGTTTATAGTAGGCGTCAGCATTGTGTACGCGCTCGACTCGGCTAAGCAAGACAAAAGCCGCCACCCGCAACTACTGCTGCGCATTGTAAAGCGCTCGGCTATTCTGTTCGGGCTGGGACTGTTTTCAGCGCTGTTTCCCAGCTTCGTGTTCGAAACGGTGCGGATTCCGGGCGTGCTGGCGCGTATTGCCGTTGTATTCTTGATGTGCGGTACAATATTCCTGAAAACGAACTGGCGCACGCAGGCGTGGCTCCTGGGGGGCATTTTGGTGCTCTATAATATCCTCATACAAGTGGTGCCGGTGCCTGGTTTCGGCCCAGCCAACCTAGAACCCGCCACCAACCTCGGCGCCTGGCTCGATCGCCTCATACTAGGCGAAAATCACTTGTGGAAATCCAGCAAAACCTGGGACCCGGAAGGGTTGCTGAGCACCTTGCCAGCCATTGGTACAGGCATCGCTGGTATGCTGGCGGGCCAATGGCTGCGGTTGCGCAACGTAGAGCCAGCCACTAAAGTAGCTTGGCTTTTTGTAGCTGGCGGCGCTGCTATTGTGCTGGGGATGATCTGGAATGGCTGGTTTCCGATCAATAAAAGTCTCTGGACGAGCTCATATGTACTCTACACGGCTGGTATTGCAGTGGCTATGCTAGCAGCACTCTACTGGCTTTGCGACGTGCACGGCTACCGCGCCTGGACTAAGCCTTTTTTGGTGTACGGCGTGAATGCCATTACCGTATTCTTCCTGTCGGGCTTGGTGCCGCGCCTGCTGCAGATGATTAAAGTACCTGTGGCTAATGGCGAGTCAGTGGGCCTGCGCACCTGGCTTTACAATACGTTTTTTGTGCCCTATTTCAGTCCTATCAATGCTTCGCTGGCCGGCGCCATTGTGTGCGTACTGATTTGGTTGGGGATATTGTGGGTGATGTATAGTCGGCGGATCATTATTAAGGTCTGAAGAAAAAAGCCCCCCAGAAAGACTCTGGGGGGCTTTTTTCTTAATAGGTTAAAGTTTAGAAAGTATAATCAGCGAAATCCTGGCGCAGCTTGGTTTTTAGCAGTTTGCCGGTGGCGGTGTGTGGTAGTTCTTCCACAAACTCCACTGCATCGGGCGTCCACCAGCGAGCAATTTTGCCCTCGAAGAATTGCAACAGCTCTTCCTTGCTGACTTCGGCGCCAGGTTTGAGCACTATGACCAGCAATGGCCGCTCGCTCCACTTAGGATGGGGCACACCAATCACGGCCGCCTCGGCAACGGCTGGGTGTGCAATGGCGTGGTTTTCTAGATCAATGGACGAAATCCATTCGCCGCCCGACTTGATGACATCCTTGGAGCGGTCGGTGATTTGCATGAAACCATCGGGGTCGATGGTGGCCACGTCGCCAGTTTTGAACCAGCCGCTTTGGGTTAGCTGACCCGGCTCACCGGATCGGAAGTAATCACCTACGATGAAGGGGCCGCGCACGAGTAAGTCGCCGAAGGCGACGCCATCGTGGGGCAACTCTTGTCCGGCATCATCTACTATCTTCATGTCTACCCCAAAGATGACGCGACCCTGCTTGGTTTGAATGGCGAATTGCTCATCGGGAGAGAGAAGTAAGTGCTTGGCTTTGAGCGTGCAGGCCGTACCTAGTGGGCTGGTTTCGGTCATGCCCCAGGCGTGCCGAATTTCGATATGCAATTCTTCGTCAAAGGCTTTCAGCAGTGCGGGTGGGCAGGACGATCCGCCTACAATCATGCGCTTGAGGGTGCTGAATTGCAGCTTTTTCTCTCGCATAAACGTCAGCAGACCAAACCAAATAGTGGGCACACCAGCCGTAAACGTGACTTTTTCCTGCTCAAACAATTCAAACAAACTGGCGGCATCGAGGCCGGGACCGGGCATTACCAGTTTGCAGCCGTTCATGGGCGCCACGTAGGGAATGCCCCAGGCGTTGACATGGAACATGGGTACTACGGGCAAGACCACGTCGCGGGCCGAGCAGTTAAAGCAGTCGGGGAGGGAAGCGGCGTAGCTGTGTAGCAAGGTGGAGCGGTGGGAGTAGAGCACACCCTTGGGCTCGTCGGTGGTACCGGACGTGTAGCAGAGCGACGAAGCGGTGTTCTCGTCGAAAACGGGCCACTCGAAATCTGATGTTTGGCCGGCCAGCAACTCCTCGTAGCAAAGCAGCTCGCCGGGCAAAGAGGAGTCGGCGGGCATGTGGGCGCGGTCGGTGAGCAGAACCCAACCGGCAACTTTTTGGCAGTGGGGGGCTAATTTCTCGGCCAGCGGCAGAAAGGTGAGGTCCAGAAAAATGTAGCTGTCCTCGGCGTGGTTGATGATGAATACCAGCTGCTCGGCAAACAAGCGCGGGTTGATGGTATGGCAAATCGCCCCCAGCCCCGATACGCCATAATACAGCTCGAAGTGGCGGTGGTTGTTCCAGGCCAGCGTCCCGATTCGGTCGCCCATGCCGACGCCCAAACTCTTGAGCGCGTTGGCTAGCTGCTTGCTGCGCTGGTGAGCATCGTGGTAAGTGTAGCGGTGAATGCCGCCTTCCGTTAGGCGCGACACGATTTCGGTGTCGGAGTGCCATTTGGCCGCGTGTTCAAGGAGCCCCGCGATGCGCAGGGGCTGGTTCATCATCAAGCCGAGCATAAAAAACGTTGGTTGGGATACGGACTATACCGTTTTCTAAGCTAAGAAAAAACAACGATTGACCTCACGTGCGCCTCATCCCCCGGCCCCCTCTCCGCGGGAGAGGGGGAGCCAGCTGACTGGTTCTACGCGGCTACGTCGGCTGGCGCCTCCGCAACCGCTACCGCCTGCTAGTTTTTAGAAAATAAAAAAAGCCCCCAAGAATAACTCGGGGGGCTTTTTTGATACTATGAAACTGGTAGCCGTACCTGAAGCGAAAGCGGAAGGTGCGGCGTAGGCCGAGCGCTTAGCTCCCCCTCTCCGCGGGAGAGGGGGCCGGAGGGTGAGGCCCACCTATTGCTCCTTCAGCACCGGCGATTCAATGGGCGTGCTTTTGCCCTGCTGTACAGCTTCGATAGCAACTTGCAATAAGTGGCTGCGCACGCTCAGGTCGCTGATCTTATTATTGTTGCGCGTGGGATTTACGCGGTTCGAGAGGAAAATAACGGTTAGATCATACTGCGGATCGACCCAGAAGTAGGTGCCGGTGTAACCCGTGTGGCCGTAGCTGCTTTGGCTGGCATTTTTGGCTGAATTCACCGAGGGGTTGGCCGCGGGCCGGTCGAAGCCGAGGGCGCGGCGGTTATCGGGGCAGAACTGGCAGCGCGTGTACTCGACTATGGTTTCGGGCTTGATGAGCTGCTGGCCGCCGTACTTGCCATTCCAAGCATACATCTGCACCACTTTCGCTAGGTCATTCGCATTGCCGAACAGGCCTGCGTGGCCAGAAATGCCTCCTAGCAAAGCCGCGCCTTCGTCATGCACGGTGCCGTGTAACTGGGTGTGGCGGAACAAGGAGTCATATTCGGTAGGCGCAATGCGGCTAAGCGGGAAGCGGCGGGTAGGATTGTAGCCCATAGTTGTCGCGCCCAACGGCTTATAAATCTCATCAACCACAAACTGATTGAGCGGCTTGCCAGAAGCTGACTGCACAAACTGCGGCGCCATAATAAACGACAAATCGGAGTACACGTAGCCGGGCTTCTCATTTAGCGGCGACTCAGCGATGGCTTCGCGAATGCGTTCGGGGAAATCCTTGCGGGCCCACAGATTGGTGGCAGCTTGATACGGAAAGCGCGCCGAAGAATCAGAGCGGAAGAAGCGGCGGTTCAGCTCCGATGGCTTGGTAGCTGACACATCGGCTGCGTCGGGGCTTTTGCCAAACAGCTTGTTAAAAATGCCGCGGGGCTTGGTGTAGTCTTTCCAAAACGGAATCCAAGCCTTGAGGCGAGCTTGGTGGGTGAGTACGTCACGCAGTTTCAAATCCTGCTTATTCGTGCCTACAAACTCAGGATAGAGCTGGCCCATGGTCATGTCGGGATTGAACTTGCCCTGATCCTGAAGGCGCATGAGCGCCGGCAGCGCCGCCGATACTTTCGTTACCGAAGCCAGATCGTAGATGTCGGTATTCTGCACTGGGCGCGGCTTTTTGCCCCCCAAGCGTGGATTGTCGGCGTAGTCGTGGGTGCCGTAGCTTTTGCGCAATACCACCGTTCCTTTGCGGGCAATCAGCACTTCGCCACCGGGGAATGCCTTGGCCTCTAACGCCTGCTGCATCATCGAGTCCACGCGGGCTTCGAGGTTGTTGTTCATGCCTACCGCTTCGGGCCAGCCGTAGCTCAGGCGTATGCCGCCCTGGGTGCTGAGACCGAAGCCGCGCGGGTACTGGTCGGAGATGGTGACGGGCAATTTGCCTTGAGCCCCAATGCCGCCAAAAATCATCTGCGCGGTCAGATCCTGAGCATTTTTGCTTTCTTGGTAAGCCAGCACCACGGCGTCGGCGCGGGCCAGGTCGCGGACTTTGGCCACGGCGTAGGCATTGCCGAATACGCTTACCACGATGCGCTGTTTGGCCGTCGCCAGTTCGCGCAGCAGCACGTTGGTTTCTGGCGTCACGCCAAAGTTGGTAGCCGGTAAGCGTCCCAGATTATTGAGACCAACAAGCAGCGTATTATAACCTTTCAGCGCCTCCCGAATCTTCACCAGCTCATCCAGCGTAGGCGTGGCCGACAGCCAGAAATGGTCGGCAGGTGCGTAGTCCGTCACCATGCGTTGAAAGTCGGTGGTGTCTTTGGTGCCGATGGTCACCGTGGCAATGCGCAACGTGTCGAGGCCTTGCAGAGGCAGCAGGTTTTTCTCGTTGCGCAGCAAGGTCAACGACAACTCGCTCAGGCGCTGACTCAAGTAGTTGGCGTGCGGCGTGTTGAGGTCCTTACACAAGTTTTTGAGGTCGATGGGCTGATACTTGTTCAGACCGGCCCACTCCTTCAGCGCCAGCACCTTGCGGCAGCGGCGGTCAATTTCTGCCTGCGTAATCTCGCCCCGATTAATAGCTTCCCGCACCATCGTTAGAGCCAGCGGGATGTTTTTGGAGAATTCCAGAACGTCGTTGCCGGCGAGCAGGGCGCGCACATCGCCTTCGCCGGGCGGAAACATGTTGGTGAGGCCCTTCATGTTCATGGCATCGGTGAAAATAACACCCTCAAACCCCATTTTCTCTTTCACCATCCCCGTCACGATGGGCTTAGACAGGGTGGAGGGAATGCCCGTGCTGTCGAGGGCCGGAATATTAAGGTGGGCAATCATAATGCCCCCCAGGCCACGCCGCATCAGGCTGCGAAAGGGAAACAGCTCCAGCGTATCGATGCGGCGCTGGTCTACCCGAATCAGGGGCAGGGCCAGGTGGGAATCGGTGTCGGTGTCGCCGTGGCCGGGGAAGTGCTTGGCAACGGCCAGGATGCCGTTGTCCTGCATGCCGCGCATGTACTGGTAGCTTTTGGCAGTTACTTCCTCGCGGTTGTCGCCCCAGGAGCGGTAGCCGATAACGGGGTTGGCAGCGTTGTTATTCACATCGACCACCGGCGCAAAGTTGACGTGCATACCCGTGCGCTTGAATTGGCGGGCAATTTCGGCGCCCATCTCATACAGCAAGGCCGTGTCCTGTACGCCGCCCAGGCTCATTTGGTAGGGAAACCGCGTGGTGCTGTCCAGGCGCATGCCCAGGCCCCACTCAGCATCCATGGCTACCAGCAGCGGCACTTTCGCTTGGGCCTGGTAGCGGTTGAGTAGCTTGCTTTGGCGCACCGGTCCGCCCTGAAAGAAAATTAGCCCCCCAACGCCGTATTGCTGCACCAACTGCGACACGGAGTCCTCATCGATGCGCTTGCGGTTGGAGTAAGCCGCCACCATAAACAGCTGGGCCACGCGCTGATCGGGCGTGAGCGTGGCCATCACCGAGTCAACCCACCGCGACTTTGCCATCTGGGGGGCAAAAGGCACCGGCGCGTTCAGGGAAACCGGCTTTACCGGCGCAACCGCAGTTTTAGGCTTAGCGGGTTTCTTCCGTCGTTGCTGGGCCGACGTGGCGAAGGGCAGGAATAATAGAATGAGAATGAAGAGCGAGAAATTCCGGGACGTGAGCAAGGGCGCAGGGTTCGGGTGAAAGTCAACCGTAAAAATACGGCAACCCACGAAGTTATGCGAGAATAGCTGAGAAGTGAATTGTAAATGCAGAGCAAGAAGCTGCGTTTATACTATATCTATTCTATTTAGCCCGCCATGCCGAGCGCAGTGAAGCATCTCGCTCGCGGTCGTTTGATTGGTACTCAAGCATCAGCACGCGAGATGCTTCGCTGCGCTCGGCATGGCGGGCTAAATAGATGTCAGGTTCTTCGAATGGTCGATTACTCTCGCATAAAAAAGAGCCGAGGACGTCCCGGCTCTTTTCTCACTCACGCAAAAAAGCTTGTTACTGAATCACTATTTCCTCGGTGTGAAATACGTTGCCCTGCTCGCCTTTTAGCTGCACCGTTGTTACTAGCTTTTTACCTTCCCGCCGAAAGCGAAACACGCCGTAGTGCTTCTGATTCACCAGCGGGCCGATGCGATATTGGTTGGGTTCGCCGGTATTATTAGTGGCCGAGTGAGTCAGGCCGCTGGAAGTGATTTCGTAGATGGGATAGGCTACGCCGGGCAGCGTTATTTTGGCCATTTCGCCGATGTGCCGGTCGCCGCTGATGAGCAGCACGCCTTTGGCTTTGGTGCTGGCCAGCAGGCTGAACAGGCGCTGGCGGGCGGCCGGAAAGTTGGCCCATTTCTCGTACGGATGCTCCTGGGCCAGAAACTGAATACCGGAGCCAATGATGTGGGCGTCGGCGTCGCTGGTGATGAGCTGTTCTTCCAGCCACTTCCACTGCGCTACGCCCAAAATATCGCCGGTTGGGTTGGGCTGATACACCTTATTGGCATCCCGATATATCTCATCCTGGTGGTAGCGGTCATCCAGCAGAATCACCTTGATTTTCTTGCGCCCGACAGTATAGGTATAGGCCGTATAAATGCCTTCCTGCTGGCGGCGCGGACTGCTGGCCGGTTCTTGTAAAAAGTCGAGCGCTAGTTGCTGACTTTCTTTTTTGGGGCCAAATGATTTGTCGCCGTCGTTGCGGCCGTAGTCGTGATCGTCCCAGGTACCGATGACGGGGACTTGGGTGCGGAAGGCTTTGTAATCGGGTTGGTTGAACTGCTGATCATACTTGGCTTTAAGCACGGTCATATCTTCCGTGTCGCCGTAAATGTTGTCGCCCAGCCATACCCAGAGGTCCGGTTTATCCTTGGAAATTGCCTCCCAGATGGTCTGCGGGAGGTCTTGGCGGTCGCAGGAGCCGAAAGCAATCGTCATTGCTTTTTTGCGCTGAGCCACGGCTGCTGGGCTGCCCAGAGTTAAAAGCAAACCCAAGATCAGGAGATAGTTCTTCATGCTGCAAATATGAAAAATAGAGCAGAAGGAGCGACGTGCTTGGTGTGAAGCTACTGTTATAAAAAGCCCCCCAGCCGTCAAAAGCATCCGCCGACGGTCTAATTTTTGTGAGTCGGGCACACGCCACGCCGCCGCTGCGCGTTAAGAGTGCTACTTGCCTTGAAAACTAAACGACTATTGCCCTTGAATACGCTCCTGATTCTTCTTGCTTTTCTTCGTGTGCGCCTGATGGGTGGTAAACTCGCTGCCCGCTTCGGTGTCGTCGTGCTATTAGTTGGTGGCTTAAGCCACGGCGCCTATGCCCAGTATCCGGTGCGGGGTATTATTCGGGATAAAGAAACCAAGGAGCCGCTGCCATTTGTGGGTATTGGTGTAAAAGGCACGACCATGGGCACGGCCAGCAATGAGAATGGAGAATTTACACTGAGCTTGTCCTCGGTGCCCCAAACGCTGATTTTTTCCGAGCTAGCCCATATCAAGGATACCGTGCGCGTTACGCAGGCGGGTCAGTCGTTGGAAATAGAGTTGGCGCCGGCTACGGTGGTGCTGTCGGAGGTGAAAGTGGCCAGCTACGCCTACCAGCTGGTAGACCGTGCGTATCAGCAGATGAAGAAAAACTATGGCCGCAAATTCTACGGTAAAGCCTATTACCGCCAGATCACGCGCATCGACAACGACCCCACGGAGCTGCTGGAAATGGTGTGGAATGCGAAGTCCAACATCGCCCGCATTGAAGGCACCAGCATCGCACAGGGGCGCTACGCCGCCAAGCAAGCGCTGATCAGCGACAAAAACTTTTCGCTCTACACCAAAGCCTTCGGCCTCTACGATGATAAGGCGGACACAACCAAGGCGCTGGGCCTGTTCAGCCCAAATGTGGTGGCAAACTACCTGCTAGAAATCAAAGGCGTGTTGGAGAAAGGAGAAACCGGCGGCGTGGCCGAAATTGCCTTTGAAACGCGCCCCGAGCAAACTAAATACCGCTCGAAAGGCACCGTCTGGATTGATGTGGATACCTATCAGGTGATTCGCTACAAAATGACTACGCCCCAGCTTACCCGCAAAGCCAACAACCCGACGTTCTCCTTCAAAAATACGGAGCTGGAGCTGGATATGGTGTTTCAGAACGATACTACGGCCGTAAACCCATTGGAGCACATCAAAGCAGACATGACCTACGATTTGGTGCGGCCTGGTTTGCCACCATCCAAAATGAAAGTGTCGGCTTTCACCTTCTTCTACGACACCAGCCGCAAGCCTACCAGCCTGACGTATAACAAAGTGACCAGCAACGAGCGTGACCTGGAAACCATTAGAAAGGTAAAATACGACCCCGAGTTTTGGGCTAATAATCCGGTGGTAAAACGTACTCCGCTAGAAGATGAAGTAGCCAAGTCGTTTGAGCAGAAAGGCGCCTTCGGAACGATGGTGAAAAAGCCCGAGCCTAAGGCCGACGTCCGCATTCGCAATGGCCGAATAGAATAGCACGCTGGGGGGCTTTTTGCTAGCCCCAAAACAATACTTTTCAACATTACGCCCCAACTTCTGCACGGAGTTGGGGCGTGGTGTTTTCAGCGGATGTGGCGCTTACTTGTGCTGCTCCCACTCGGCCAGCTTAAGCCGGTGCTCTCGATAAATCCGGTTAATAATAGCTGTATCTGGATTGGTGCCGAGCGCAATGGTAGTGCCTTGTTCGCGAGCATAACTGTTCTCGATTTTGCCTCGGCGCTGGTAGTTGGAAAAATGCCCCCCAAAGTCCTCCGAGTCATCCGTGACCAAGAGTATGTGCCGGTACGGCTGCGCCGGGCGCGTTGGAAACCAGTATAAATAGCTGCCATTGAAGCTGTGCGCCGCTGGCATATTCCGGTCCCGATTGTAGTAATTCAAAGCCCCGGCCTGGCCGTAATTATCGCATAGCACGAGGGTGCGGCTGCGCGAAGAGTCGGGCAGACTTTGGTACGCTTGCCAAGCTTTGTCGGCTAATTCCTGCCAGCCCAGCATATCGGCGAAATCTTGGGGTAGCGGGTGAAGCTTGCCGTCTTCCCAGCGGTTGGCGCCGGTGCTGCGGTAGGATTCGCCAATCTTCTGCATTTGGGCCGGCGGATACAGCGCGTAGGCATACGGAAACAGGGGTATAGCCAGCACCAGCAACACGGCCGGCAATATGGGTCGTGCCAGCTTGCTCAGTCGCGGGAAGTTCCCTAGCTGATGCTCCAGCCACCCCGCGCCGGCCGCGAACAGAATAGGGTAGTAGCCCAAGGCATAGTAGCTCTTGCCGTGGAGCACAGTCAGCAATAAAAGCCCCCCAACGAAGACTAAGCCCACGCTGTGGTACGGCCGAAACGGTTGATAGAACAACAGGGCCAGCAGCCCCGTCACCCATACCCACAAGGCCGGAAAACACATGAGCAATTGGTCTTGCCAAAAGTCGGCTACCGACACATTCACCAGCTGCGATTCGTGCAGCAGGGACATATGGTGCAGAAAGGGAATGCCGTGCTGTATCTGCCAGATCAGGTTGGGTAAAAACAGCGCCAAGGCAATGCCGGCCGCAATCCACCCAGCTTTGGTAACCAAAATACGGCGCTGCTCAGTCAGGAGTAGGGCGGTGATCAGGGCCCCGATGAAAAAGAAAGTGGTGTACTTATTCAGCAGACTCAGGCCCAGCACCACGCCAATGCCATACAGGTAGCGCGGCTCCGGTTGCTGACTATAGGCAATCAGCCAGTAGCAGCTCAGCGTAAAGGCGAATACTTCGAACGAGTTGGGTTGAAACAGAAAGTTGAGGCGCGAATAAGCACAGACGATATAGCTAAGGCACGCCAGTACCTGCGCCCACCTGCCGCCGCCCAGCCGCTGGGCGGCCCGCCCCACCACGTACACCGTGCCCGCGCCCCACAGCAAGGGCCAGAATTTTACCCAAAAATACCCCCCACCCAGGGCCAGCGTGAGCCAGCTTTGCATGGCCATCAGGGGCGGCACTTCCAGGTAGCCCCAAGCCAGATGCTGGCCATAATTGAGGTACAGATATTCGTCGCGGTGCAGCTCGTAAACCCGGCTGGCCAGCACAAAGCCGAGCACAAACTTAAGACCGGCGAAGAGCAACGGAACAAGACGTTTCATGCCGGAATATATTCGATTCGTAATGAACACCAAGCCCGCATTATTTCCGGCCGAGCGGTGCAGCCTTTTCAGAGTAGAACGACCTTATTTATGGACGGGACTAGAACGGTGCGCTTGACTGGCCGGAATAGTACTCCAACCTCGCTTCCGCCTGCAACTTTAGCCTTACTGTGTGGCTGACTAGCTATATTGCTCCCCACTCAAACCCTCCTCATCTCTCACCCCTTTCCCCATGAAAAAACTAGCCCTTACCGGGTTGCTGGTTGGCTCGCTGCTAACCGCTTGTAATCAGCAGAAAACCACGTCGGATGGCGGCAGCGACACTGCGGCTACCGGCACCGCCGAAGTGAAAGACCTGTCAACGCTGTTTGCGAATTTCTGGGAAGAAAACCTCAAGCTTTTCCCGCTGGACGCCACTACCCAGGGCGATAATCGCTACAACGACCGCCTGCCCAACGACCAGACCAAAGCCTTCCGCGACACGCTCCAGACCACGTATCAGAATTACCTCAGCCAGCTGCAAAAGTTTGACCGCGAAAAGCTGTCGGACAATGACAAAATCAGCTACGATATCTTCAAGTACGACCTCGAAAACAAGCTGGCTGGCCTGAAGCAGAACACCTGGATGATACCGTTTCAGCAGTTCTGGGGCTTGCCCATTACGCTGGGGCAGTTTGGCTCGGGCTCGGGCATTCAGCCCTTCAAAACAGTGAAGGACTACGACGACTGGCTGGGGCGCGCTAAAGGCTTTGCCGCCTGGGGCGACTCGGCCATCGGCAACTTCCGCAAGGGCATGGCCACGGGCGTGGTATTGCCGCGTCCGCTGGTGGAGAAAATGATTCCGCAGATGCAGGATTTGGTGGTCACGGACCCAACCAAGAGCTTGTTCTACGGCCCGGTAACGAAGTTTCCGGCTGGTTTTTCGGACGCGGATAAGCAGCGCCTCACCGCCGCCTATAAGGATGTTATTCTGCAAGATCTCGTGCCGACCTACCGGAAGCTGGGGACCTTTTTGAAGAATGAATACCTGCCCAAAGCCCGCACAACCACGGGTATTTCGGCTATTCCCGGCGGTCCGGAAATCTACCGCTACTACGTGAAAAGCTGGACTACTACCGACAAAACGCCCGAGGAAATCTATCAGACGGGCTTGGCGGAAGTAAAGCGTATTCGCTCGGAAATGGAGCGTGTAAAGAACGAGACAGGCTTCAAAGGCGACCTGCCAGCTTTCTTTAACTATCTCAAAACGGACAAGAAATTCACGCCTTACCAGACGCCGGAAGAAGTGTTGGGTGCGTTCCGCGCCATTCAGGCCAAGATTGATCCGAACCTGAAAAAGATGTTTGGCCGCACGCCCAAAACGCCGTTCGAGATTCGGCAGACGGAGGCTTTCCGCGCTGCCTCAGCCTCAGCCGAGTACAACCAGGGCAGCCCCGACGGCTCGCGTCCGGGCGTGTTCTACGTACCAATCCTGAACGCCAAGGAGTTCAACACGACCTCGGGTATGGAGTCGCTGTTTTTGCACGAAGCCATTCCGGGTCACCATTACCAAACTTCCTTACAGCAGGAAAATGAAAGCCTGCCCAAGTTTCGCCGTTTTGCCTGGTATGGTGCTATGGGTGAGGGCTGGGCATTGTATACCGAAAGCCTGGGCAAGGAGCTAGGCCTCTACAAAGATCCGTACCAGTACATGGGTGCGCTTGGCGACGAAATTCACCGCGCTATTCGCTTGGTAGTAGACGTAGGTATGCACACTAAAAACATGACCCGCGAGCAAGCCATCAAGTACATGATGGACAACGAGGCCATCAGCGAGCAGGGCGCCACGGCCGAGATTGAGCGCTACATGGCCATTCCGGGGCAGGCGCTGAGCTACAAAATCGGGGCGTTGAAGATTCGGGAGCTGCGCCAGAAGTACGAGAAGCAGCTGGGGGGCAAATTCAACCTCAGCAACTTTCACGACGAGCTGTTGAAAGACGGCGTGATGCCGCTGGCCGTGCTGGAACGCAAAATGGATGCTTGGGCTGCTACGCAGAAGTAGCCTTGCTTCTCTTTCGCTGAAGTCAAATTGTCTTTGCAGAAAAAAGCCCCCCAAATCTATTTGGGGGGCTTTTTTTGGCTTGGTTGAGGACACTGAAAAAGGTTTTACATTTGATGAATTATACTTTTCCCCGCTTTTATGAAATCACCTTTCCTCACTGCTTTAGTAGCCTTCGCGCTGATAAGCCCGGCCGTGGCGCAAAAAGCTAAGCCGGTCACGACCAAAGCCGCGGCCAATTCCCAAGCTGCTTCGTCATCTTCTTCAGCGCCTCTGGCGGCTTTGTTTGAGGCTTACTCGGAGGAGGAGGTCCAACTGGACCCAATTCTTGCCACCTCCCGGGGCGACAATCGCTACAACGACCAGTTTCCCAACTCCCGAACCCAGGCCTACCGCACCTTGGAGCGCAGCTTTTACCAGCGCTACCGTACGCAGTTGCAGAAGTTTGACCGCACCCGCCTCAATCCTACTGATCAAGTAAGCTATGACATGTTCGCCTATACGCTAGACCAGCGGCTGGCGAGCTTTGCATTCAACAATTGGATGATGCCTTTCAACCAGTTCGGCGGCTTGCCTAGCTCACTGGTACAGCTGGGGTCGGGTACCGGCGCGCAGCCTTTCAAGACGGTGCAGGACTATGACAAGTGGCTAAGCCGGCTGCAAAACTTCCCAGTCTGGGCTGATTCGGCCATCGGTAACTTCCGGCGCGGCATGCGGGCCGGCGTGGTGCTGCCCAAGGCCTTGGTACCCAAAATGGTGAGCCAACTGCGCGCCGTGGCCGGAGCCGATCCTGCAAAAAACTTATTCTATGGCCCGGTCAAGACTTTCCCAGCCAGCTTTTCGGCGGCCGATAAAGCCCGCCTCACACCCCTGTTTGAGCAGGCCATCCGCCGCGACGTGGTAGCACCTTACCAGAGGCTAGCCGACTTTCTCGAAACCGAGTATCTGCCCCAGGCTCGCAGCAGCAGCGGCATTGGAGCGCTGCCGCAAGGTGCCGCCCGCTACGCATATGCCGTGCAGGTAGCTACCACTACCAACAGTACCCCGGAGCAGATTTATCAGACCGGCCTGACCGAAGTAGCGCGCATCACGGCCGAGATGGAGCGTGTGAAAGCGAAAACCGGCTTCACCGGCGACCTGAAAGGCTACTTCGCCTTCATTAACACTGATCCCAAATTCCGGCCCTTCAAAACCGAAAAGGAAGTGATAGCGGCGTTCGAGGCCATACAGACGCGCATCGCGCCAACCCTGCCGAAGTTGTTCAGCCGCACGCCCAAAACTGCGTTTGAGGTGCGAGCCACCGAGGGATTTCGAGCGGCTTCTGCCTCGGCTCAGTACAACCGCGGCACTCCCGACGGCTCGCGGCCGGGCATTTTCTACGTCCCAATTCTCGACCCACTCAAGTACAATACAGTTGCCAATCCGGCTATGGAAACCCTGTTTCTGCACGAGGCAATTCCGGGCCACCATTACCAAGTGTCGTTGCAGCAGGAAAATATGGCTCTGCCCCGGTTCCGCCGCTTCGGTGGCTACGGCGTCTTTAGTGAAGGCTGGGCCTTGTACACCGAGAGCCTAGGACCGGAGCTTGGCGTGTTCCAGGACCCTAATCAGCTCATGGGCCACCTAGGGGCCGAAATTCACCGGGCCATACGCCTAGTGGTCGATGTGGGTCTGCACACCGGTAAGCTCACTAGAGAGCAGGCCATTGCTTACATGCAAGCCAACGAGGCCATCACCGAACAGGGTGCCACAGCCGAAGTGGAACGCTACATGGCCTCTCCCGGCCAGGCGCTGAGCTACAAAACCGGCCAATTGAAAATCAGTGAGCTGCGTGCCCGCTACGAGAAGCAGCTGGGCTCAAAGTTCGATTTGCGCGCCTTTCACGACGAGATTTTGGCTGGGGGCTCCATGCCGCTAGCCGTGCTGGAAAAAACAATGGACGCCTGGGCCGCGAAGCAAAAGTAGACTTGCTGCTCTTTTACTGAAAAAGCTCCCCAACTCCAATTGGGGGGCTTTTTTGTGCCCAGCTAGCTGCACTAAAAAACCTATATATTTGATAAATTATACATTTTCTACTTTTTATGAAATCACCTTTACTCACTGCCTTCGTGGCCTTGGCGCTGATAAGCCCGGCTGCGGCGCAAAAAGCGAAGCCGGTCACAACCAAAGCTGCAGCTAATTCCCGAGCCGCACCGGCCACTCAACCCGCTGACTCGGCGCCGCTGGCGGCTTTGTTTGAGGCTTATTGGGAAGACCAAGCCCGCCTGGACCCGCTCGCCGCCACTGCCCGGGGCGACAGCCGCTACAACGACCAGCTGCCCAACGACCAGACCCAGGCGTCGCGCAACGAGTATGTCGCTTTTGCCCAGCGGTACCTGGCCGCCCTTCGGCAGTTTGACCGGGCCAAGCTGTCGGCCAACGACCGCCTGAGCTACGACGTGTGCGAATACGAGTTGAAAACGGGGTTGGAGTACAACCGGTTCAACAGCTGGATGATGCCCTTCAACCAGTTCGTATTTTCCTTCACCAATACCTTTCCCCTGCTCGGCTCGGGCACGGGCGGGCAACCTTTCAAAACGACTCAGGACTACGACAACTGGCTGGGCCGCCTGCGCCAGTTTCCAGCCCTGATCGACTCGGCCATCAGCAACTACCGCCGGGGCATGCGCGCCGGCGTGGTGCTGCCCAAGGCCGTGGTGGTCAAGATGCTGCCCCAACTGCGCGCCTTGTCGCCGGCCGACCCCACTGCCAGCGTGTTCTACGGGCCAGTGGCGACGTTCCCGCCCGCCGTGTCGGCCGCCGACCGGGCCCGCCTCACGCCGCTCTACCGTGAAGCTATCGGCCGCGATGCCACGGCCCCGTACCGCAAACTGGCCGACTTCCTCGAAGCCGAGTACCTGCCCAAGACCCGCAGCAGCTCGGGCATCAATGCCCTGCCAGGCGGCCCGGAGATGTACGCGTTTTTGGTGCGCGCCGTCACCACGACGCAGGTGTCGCCGGCGGAAGTGGCCCGCACCGGGGAGCAGGAGGTCAAGCGCCTGCGCGGTGAGATGGAGCGGGTCAAGCAGCAGGTGGGTTTTAAAGGTGACCTGCCGGCGTTCTTCGCACACCTGAACACCGACCCGCAGTTTCGGCCCTTCAAAACGCCCGAGGAAGTGCTGGCCGTGTACCGCGGGGTCCAGGCCAAAATTGAGCCTAACCTGAAAATGATGTTTGGCCAGGTGCCGAAAACCGGGTTTGAAGTGCGCCGCACCGAGGCCTTCCGCGAAGCGTCCGCCTCGGCTCAGTACAACCAGGGCCTGCCCGACGGCTCGCGGCCGGGCATCTTTTACGTGCCCATCCCCGACGTAACGCAGTACAACGTGACCAGCGGCATGGAGTCGTTATTTCTGCACGAGGCTATTCCGGGCCACCACTACCAGATTTCGCTGATGCAGGAAAACACCGCCCTGCCCAAGTTCCGCCGCTTCGGCGGCAACGTGGCCTACGTCGAAGGCTGGGCCCTATACACGGAGTCTTTGGGCAAGGAACTCGGCCTCTATACCGACCCGTACCAGTACATGGGCAGGCTGAAAGACGAGATGCACCGCGCCATTCGCCTCGTGGTCGACGTGCACCTGCACACGGGTCAGATGACGCGCGAGCAGGCCATTCAGTACATGATGGCGAACAAAGGCGATACAGAGGCCGAAGCCACCGCCGAAATTGAACGCTACATGGTCATTCCCGGCCAAGCCCTGGGTTACAAAGTGGGTGAGCTCAAGATCCAGGAGCTGCGCGCTCGCTACGAAAAACAGCTGGGCAAGCAGTTCAGCCTGCGCGATTTTCACGACGAGCTACTCAAGGACGGCTCGCTGCCCCTGCTGGTGCTGGAGCGCAAAATGGACGAGTGGGCCGCCCGTCAGCGCTAGCTAGTAAACCTGTCCCTCTTCTTAAAGCAACAGACTACAACAAGACAACCTTTTAAGCTGCATACATGCGTTTAATTTCTTTGCGCGGCTGGGCATTGGCCCTCTTCCTGTCGGGACCGGCACTGGCCCAGACCGCTCCGCCTGTTACTGCTCCGCTCGACGTGGCCGCCGTCGATGCCGTCGTGGCCCGCACCCTGAAAGCCTTCGACGTGCCCGGCATCGCCGTAGCCGTGGTCAAGGACGGGCAAATCGTGATGAGCAAAGGCTACGGCGTCAGCTCGCTGAAAACCAAGGCGCCAATGGATGCCAATACCTTGGTTGGCATTGCCTCCAACACTAAGGCCTTTACCACGGCAGCGCTAGGCTTGCTCGTGGACGAGGGTAAGCTGTGCTGGGACGACAAGGTGACGAAGTACATCCCGGAGTTTAAAATGTACGACCCCTACGTCACGGCCGAGTTTACGGTGCGCGACCTGCTCTGCCATCGTAGCGGCCTGGGCCTGGGCGCCGGAGATTTGACCCGGTATCCCGACTCGGCCAACTTCACCATCCAGGACATGATTCACAACCTGCGCTACTTCAAGCCCGTGTCCTCGTTCCGCAGTAAGTTCGATTATGATAACGTTTTGTACCTGGTAGCCGGCGAAGTGGTAACGCGGGTATCGGGCCAGCCCTGGACTGCTTTCGTGGAGGCCCGTCTGCTCAAGCCCTTGGGCATGAGCCGCAGCGCTACTAGTTTTGTCCGCCTTCCCGACCCCACGAATGTGACTGATGCCCATGCGTTGGTGGAGGGGCGAGTGCAGGTTGTCCGGCGCCATTTGGGCTCGACTGCCGACCCGGCTGGGGCCATGTTTAGCGCAGGCGGCATTTACAGCAGCGTGGCCGACCTGTGCAAATGGGCTCTGATGTTGCTCGGCGGATCCGGCGCGCCAGCGTCGCTGCTCAAGCCCGCAACTCAGCACGAACTGTGGTCGCCCCAAACCATTTTGCCTGTTGGCCCAACACCGGCAGTGCCCTCCCCATTCAGCTACAATACACACTTTGCGGCCTACGGTCTAGGCTGGAACCTGCGCGATGTGCGCGGTTATAAGGAAGTATCGCACACTGGCGGCACTACGGGTATGGTAACCAAAGTAACGCTACTGCCTGAGCTGCACTTAGGCATTATTGTACTCACTAACCAAGAAAGCGGCGCCGCATTCACGGCTGTTTCCAACACCCTGGTAGACCATTACTTGGGTATTACTGGCAAAGACCGAGTGCAGGAAATGACCGACATTATGAAGACGAGGACCGCCGGCAACACGCAAGCCGACGAGGCCGTGTGGAAACAAGTGGCCGCCGCCCAAAAGGCCGCGCCCAAAAAGCCGAATTACGCAGCGTATGTCGGCCGCTACAATGATGCCTGGCTCGGCGACGTGAACATCATTGCCCAGGGCAACCAGCTCTGGCTCAAAGCCAAACGCTCGCCCCGCCTGACGGGCCAGCTGCTGCCTTACGGCGACAATACTTATGTGGTGCGCTGGCGCGACCGTAGCTTCAATGCCGACGCCTTCGCCGCTTTTACCCTCGATGCGCAAGGCAAGGCCAGTAGCATCAAGATGAAGCCTGTTTCCGCCGCCACCGACTTCAGCTACGACTTTCAGGATTTAGACTTGCAGCGGGCAGAGTAGCGTCGGGCCGTAATGTGCCTGCTTACTTTAGCCGCTAAGCAGTGATAGGCTTCCGCGCCGCTGGTCTTGAAAAGAAAAAAGGTAGCCTAACCAGTTGCCTTTTTTTGTGGCCGACAACATTTGGGGGGCTTTTTTTAAAGCCTCATTTACCCTTACACAACTACAAAAAACAATGCTTTTTAAGCTGAGCAGTCGGCTTTCTGCCAACGCTGTTCGTTTAAGACACTATCCATTATTTTATTAACAGTCAATCCAATGTCTAAGCAACTCCAACAAGCGCTCGCCCTTGGCGCGATAGCCGGTATGCGCAGCATGTCGGCACCCGCCACCATTAGTCATGTCCTCAGCAACAACAAATCGAAGGCAATAGGCCGGTCGCCGCTGCGGTTTTTGCAATCGCCGACTACGGCTAAGGTGCTGAAAGGGGTAGCTCTATCCGAAATGGCCGCCGACAAGCTGCCCGGTATGCCCGACCGCACCGCGCCGCCGATTCTGATGGGGCGTATTTTGGCGGGTGGCTTGGCGGGCGCGGCGGCTTATAAAGCGCAGAAAGACAGTGTAGTAAAAGGCGCACTTATTGGCAGTGCCGTAGCGGTGGCCGCCACCTACGGAGCCTTGTATCTGCGCAAGGCGCTGGGCTCTAGCACCGGTTTGCCCGATCCTGTGTGGGCAGTGGTAGAGGATAGCTTGGTGCTCAAAAGCTCCCTTGCCGTGGCGCACGATGCTCGTCGCAGCACCAATAATCAGCTGTATTAATTTAGTATTTGCACAAAAAAGCCCCCCAAACTGATTTGGGGGGCTTTTTGAGCTTAGTAGTAGCATGTAGCTACTTGATTTGACTGGCTGTTATCGCTGCGTGGTTTGACCACCGCCACTACCTGACGTTGTGCCGCCTGCACCAGTGCCGCCGCTTGTTGTGCCGCCGTTGCCGCTCTGATCAGTGCCTGACGCTTTGGATGGGGCCTGCTTGGCGTTCTGGCTGTTGCCATCCTGCGACTTATCTTGCTGAGGAGCTGGCTGACCCGAGGCCGTTTGCGGCGAAGTAGCCGTGTTGCCACTTGGAGCCGAGTCCATCGCCTTGTCAACAGACTGCTGCTGATCAGCGGCCGAGCCTTCGCCCAGCGGGGGCTGCACGTTCTGTACACGGTTTACGCTGTCGCGGGCCACTTCATTGCTGGTAGGCTCTTTGGCTGCTTCTGTGTTGAAGTTTTTATCGAATTGGGTGTTTTCGCCAGGGCCCTTTTCGTAGTCGCAGGAGGCTAGCGGGGCCGTAGCGACCAGCAGAATAGCCAGCGCATAACGCTGTTGGAGTTTCATAGAAAGTGTTTTGAGTTGAAAGAATAGGTTGGAAGCCCTGTATACGGCAAGCGGGCGTCAATAGCCGAAGCTACGGCCGTAACAGAACCTCCTAGCCGCAATTTTTTCAGATTAGCCAATCCCGCGGTGCCTAATACCTTTGCCAGATGCCCGTTTCAGCCCTTATGAATTGGAGTGGGGGCAAAGACTCCGCCCTCGCTCTCTACTACGCCCTGCGCGCTCCCAGCTACCAAGTGTCGCACCTGCTCACCAGCATCAACGCCCACTACCAGCGCGTATCCATGCACGGCGTGCGGGTGGCGCTGCTCGAAGCCCAGGCCCAGCGCATCGGTTTGCCGCTGGCAACGCTGGCGCTGCCCGAATCACCCAGCATGGAGGAGTATGAGCGGCTTATGCACGATGCTTTAGCGCCGTTGCAGGCCCAGGGCGTGAGTCAGGCCATTTTCGGAGATATTTATCTGGAAGATCTGCGGGCCTACCGGGAGCAGCAGCTGGCGCGGGTGGGGCTGGGGGGCGTTTTTCCGCTTTGGCAGCGCCCCGTCGCCGATTTGCTGCGCGAGTTTCTCGATCTGGGTTTTCAGGCCGTAGTGGTGTGCGTGAATGAACAGCACCTCGACGCCAGCTTCTGCGGCCGCCTCCTCGACGCTGATTTCCTCCGCGATTTGCCCCCCGGGGTTGACCCCTGCGGCGAGAATGGCGAGTACCACAGCTTCGTCTTCGACGCCCCGTATTTCAGCAGTCCGATTCCGTTTGTGCGCGGCGAGATAGTGCGCCGTACCTATCCGTCTCCCACGCCCGGCACTCCCGAAGCCGGCTTTTGGTATTGCGATTTGCTGCCAGCCTAAAGTTCATTCTGACAGTGTAGGTAAACAGGAGTGGAGAATTATTTTATCCGCATAACTTGAATAACGCATCCATACTCCTCCCCAAATCTGAACGCCTATGAACCAGCCGTATATCATCCCCGCAACTACCCGCATCGGGCACGTACACCTGAAAGTGGCCGACCTAGACCGCGCCACCGACTTTTACTGCGGCCTGTTGGGCTTTGAAATAACCCAGCGCTACGGCTCGCAGGCCGTGTTTATCTCGGCCGGCGGCTACCATCATCATATTGGCTTGAACACCTGGCATAGCCTGGGCGGGCCGCCCGCGCCGCGCAACACGGCCGGCCTCTATCACATAGCCATTCTGTACGCCACCCGCCCGGAGCTGGCCGTGGCCTTGAAGCGGCTGCTGGATGCCAACTACCCCGTAACCGGCGCCGCCGATCATGGCGTGTCGGAAGCTATTTACCTGAATGACCCGGACGGCAATGGCGTCGAGCTTTACTACGACCGGCCGCAGGAAGAGTGGCCCCGTTCCGCCGCCGGCGAAATCAACATGGTGACTGATCCGCTGGACATTCCGGCACTGCTGGCATTGGCTAAGTAAATTTTGTAACCAAAAAAAGCCCCCCGGAAATGTATCTGGGGGGCTTTTTGGGTTATAGGCAATGCTCATTGGCCTGCGCTCCTTCGCGCAGAATCCAGTTGCCGGGTCTGTGGAGCCAGTGCAGCTTTTCATCGGGACCTACGCCGCGCGCAAAGTTGAGCGAGCATACATCAATAGTCTCGGTCTCGACGCGATTCACCGACAAGTGCTCCACGTATTGAAGTACCAGCTTTTGCTCATCAATGCAGCGCGGATGCAGCGCCATGTTGTGTGAAGGGCTGGGCATGGCCGCCGATGGGTACAGGAGGCCATCGAAGTGCTCGCCTAAACCAAGCGCTTCCGTGAGGGCAATGGACATGCGGTAGCGGTATTCCTCGCCGGGCCCGATGGGCTGGGTAAAGCAATCTAGCATAAACTCGGTCAGGTGCTGCTCCGCTTCCGGCAGCTGCTTCAGGGACTTCCGCAGTACCTTTTCACGGTCGGAGTGTGGGTCGTCGGCACACAGATCGGCATAGCCAAAGCCCGCAATGCGCAAGGGCTCCCGCGCCTGCCAGCGGCTGATGATGATTTGTTCGCCTTTTTTTACACCGGCCTCAAAAAAAGGCGGGTGCCAAGTGGCACTACAATAAAACATGGGTACGCCCGCCCGGTTGGCGCGCTGATCGTTTTTTACCTGCTCGGCCGGCGCATACGATACATCAGCGAAGCGGTGCGGAAGCTTTTCGCAGGGTGTACCCCGAAACAGGAGCAGGCCGGCATCGAAATCGAGGCAGCGTAGCGAGTGGCCCGTTAGCAGCTCGCGCATCAGCGGCACCAAGTCATCAACGGATTGCTCGCGAAGGTCGAGCTTATGAATAGCAGCTATTTTCTCTTTAATTTCCTTCGCAGCCGATTTGTGGGTGTTGGGTTGTGAGGAACGCATGGGTGGGAGAGAGGAATTAGAAATATAGATGAGCTTAAGCGGTATATTACCTAATGAGACCTCACCCCAGCCCTTTTGAAAAGGAGCAGAGTGAGGTCTCACGGGGAAAACGAGAGTGGTTTACGGCAAAAACTAGCGTCGGTAACGCTTTTTGCCTTTTTTGTTATTCACCAATACTAAAGCGACAGTTGCGGCCAAGCCCAAGCCCAGTGCCCACTTAGAGAACGTAGTGGTCACCGCTGGCGGCACCGACGTTACGCCTGTTTCGTCGGCGGTGGCGGGCTGGGACACGTAGCGGCCGTGCTTCGGAATAGCTACTTCATCAAAATTATCTACGAGCGCCTGGAGTTGCTGTAGAAGCTGCGTGCCGTGCATCGGAATGCCGTGGCCGGTAGCAGCAATTTGGGGCTTCAAATCGGCCAGCAAGGCTACTGATTGACGGGCTTGGGGCCAGTTGGGCGTGAAATACGCGGGCGGGCCATGCACCTCTTGGCGCTGCTCCCACACTGCCGAGCCCGATTCCTGCTTCACGGTTACGAAGGCGTCGCCGGCAAGTAATACGCGGTCATGCTCGCGGAAAAACGCGACGTGGCCCGGCGTATGGCCGGGTGTATGGTACCAGCGCCAGCCCGGCATGTGCGGCACCAAGCCATCGGTGGGCAGGGCCTGCACCCGGCTGCCTAGGTCGATGGGCTTCTTTGGATAGAGAAAAGACATGGCCGCCATCGCACCGCCGCCTACCGTTGGGTCTGGTGGTGGGTAAGACGAGCGGCCCGTGAGGTAGGGCAGCTCCAGAGGGTGCGCGTACACGGGCACATCCCACTCATTGGCCAGCGTCAGCAATGCGCCTACGTGGTCGAAGTGGCCGTGGGTGAGGATAATGACGGCCGGCCGCGCCTCCGAACCGAAGATTTCGGCCGCGTGGCGACGGATAGTACCAGCGGAGCCCGGCAGGCCCGCATCCACTAATACCCAGTCAGAGGTTGGCGCTTCCGGCTCACGCACATAGTATAGGTTGGTAAATACATTACGCAGACCCCAGATACCCGGCGCAACGGCCTGGAGTTGGGGTGTACTAGCTCGGTTAGCCATACAGAAGTGTTTTGGTTAGAGATAGTAAAGTAGGTAGCAAGTGATACGCCGGGGGGCTTTTTCAGGTTGAAGTCAACCAAAAAAAGCCCCCAATAAAGCCACGGGCACTATGCTGGCCACCGGCGTATTTACAGAATCAATGAGGTCGCTTATTTAGCAGGCAGCGCGGTTTCGCAGCTACAGAGCACTTCCCGGGTAGGCTTAACCACCCGGTAGTTGGGCTGCGAAACTTCCTTCATATAAATGACATCGAGACGCTGCACGGGGGAATTGCCGGAGTCTTCATTCCACACGCGCAACAGGTAGTTGCAGTAGTACGGGCGCAGATAAGCGTTGGAAACAAACAGGTAATTCTCGGAGTACTTGCGCCAACGGTCGTTTTTAAACAGCGACACCACCGACTTTGGCTTGCGTAGCGTAACTGGGTTTCCTTGCCGGTTCAGGTCGATGTGCTTGCCTTTGGGCGTGGTAGCATCCAGGATATACCAGCCGTCATCTTTGAAAACAGCCGGCGCAAACATGCCCCAGTGCTGATCGACGCGAAACAGGTACCCAAACCACCGCAAGGGCTCCGACATGGTAAGCGAAGGCTTGGCAATCGAATCGAGGTTCCACCAGCATATATAGGCCAGCAGCAAGGTAACCACTGCGTTGCGCAGTCCGTGCAGCATTCGTATGGTCTTGGGGGGCAAATTCAGGCTCGATTCCACGTTTACCCGCACCGGACTGCGCCAACTATTTAGGCGGGCTAAATGCAGCTGCAGGCGCTGTGTGCGCGTCCGAACGTGCCGATCTATCCAATTCATGGCGGGTGTAGGCAGTAGCCCAAGCACGGAAGCCATGTTGATCAGGAAAAATAATCCCACAAACAATGTCAGGCTGATGCCGAGATGAAACCCGTACATCACCACCACAAACAGCATGCGCCAGGAGGGCACGCCCACCGGAATAAACAGTATAAACGGCAGCAGCAACTCTGTGTAGTAAACCGCGAAGGTAAGAAAGCGCATTACCTCCGGAAACTGATACAAAATCCGCCCCCCCGGCATTAATACTTGGTCGAGGCTGAGGGCGTAGTAGATGGCGGTGCCTTCTGTGGTCCATTCGGGGGCATTTTTGAGCAATGCCGTACACCAGTACACCAGCGCCAGCTGCACCACATACGCTACCGTAGCTGCGCTGAAGTACGAGTACGAGGCTGGTTTAGGCTCCGTCCGATCCGCATCGGCGGAATACATACGACCCCAAGGCAGAAAAATTCCCCAGAACAGCAGCATCCGCAGCAGATCGTCGCCGCCCTGCCCGATGATGGGATTTCTGTTTTGCAGCGACACTAGCAGCAGCCACGATACTACGGTCGCTAAGCGGGTTTTGTAGCCCAGCAGCAGCATTATGGCAAACCCGGCTGCTATCAGAAACAGCAGGGCCTGTATTTGCCACAAACCGCTGATGTTGTGCAGGCTAACCTGGTAAGCGTTCCAGTTGCGCTCGTACAGCACATGCAGCGGCAGAACGCCCATGTTGGCATAATGCGCCTCCAAATCGGTGCTGCGGATGGCAAGGTCGGTCAGAACAACGGCTGCCGTTGCCATGCGCAGTAAGGCCAACGCGCGCAGATCGAGAACGAAAGGACGGCGCAGAAAATCGAGGACACGGGTCATAGGAGCCGCGCGGGGGGGCAAAATGAAAGATAAAAAGAAAGCGAAAAGGTACGCCACCTAGTTGGATGGTTAACCTTTTCGCTTTCAAAAAGAGCAACCGACTGTAAGGCCGGAGTCAGAAATTAGTTGGTAGTGGTACCTGTAGTGGTACCTGTAGTGGTGCTACCGCTGGTAGTGCGCGTAGTACTTCCCGATGTGGTGCCAGTAGTAGTACGGCCCGAAGTAGTACCGGTAGTAGCGCCAGTAGTAATACGACCTGAAGTGGTACCTGTAGTGGTCCGGCTAGTAGTAGTGCTACCCGATGTGGTACGCGTGTTCACGCGGCCCGAAGTAGTACCCGTAGTAGAGGTGCGGGTAGATTGAGTAGTCGTGGTACGGCCACTGGTAGTGCCAGCAGTAGTACCGGCAGTTGAGCCAGCAGTGCTGCCAATAGTTGTACCGGTCGTTGAGCCAGTGGTAGTGGAGCCCGTTGTGGTGCTACCAGCCGTCATTGTGCCCGTGGTAGAGCCGGTGGTCATGGTGCCAGCGGTGCTGCCCGCTGTCATGGTGCCGGCAGTAGTTCCTCTGGTAGTACCAGTTGTAGTAGAGCCTGCGGTTACGCTTCCGGTAGTGGCACCGGCAGTAGTGCCATAGGTTGTGCCTGTGGTGGCACTGGTAGTGGAGCCAGCGGTAGTGCTGCCTGTGCTACCGGTAGTAGAGCCTGCGGTTGTTTGAGCGACGGCACCGGTCGAAACGAAAACTGCCGCCAAAAGAGCCGCAAATGATACAAAGGATGACTTTTTCATAGCTTTTTGAAAATGAGTGATATGGAAATGAACTGTAGTATAACAGAAACCATAAACGGCAACTTGCAGGCTGGTGAGCAACCTACGAGTAGTACTACGGCCATAAATAGACCATAGGAACCAACTGCTTATTACAAAAAGAGGGATAATTACTGAGTAGTAATTATCCCTCTCGTCTTAGTTTATATGTTCAACTGAATGAACATAACCCTAGCGGGTGGTTGTGCCCGTAGTAGTGGTACCAGTTGTAGTGCTACCGGAAGTAGAACCGCTAGTGGTGCCCGTAGTGCTACCTGACGTAGAGCCGCTGGTAGTACCCATAGTAGTGCTGCCGCTAGTGCTGCCCGACGTGGTACCCATAGTGGTGGTGCCAGTAGTAGTTGAGCCAGATGTAGACCCGCTAGTAGTGCCGTAAGTTGTGCTACCTGTAGTAGTACCACTAGTGCTACCCGAGGTTGAGCCGCTAGTGCTACCACCAGTCATTGAATCGCTGGTTGTACCTGTTGTGCTACCGCTGGTGGTAGTTCCATCTGTGCCAGTAGAGGCGCAAGAGGACATCAGTGATGCTGATACAAACATGCCAGCAAATGCGAGGGTCGATACAAAAATCCGTGACTTTTTCATTGGAAGGATTAGTTGGTGAATGGGTTAAACCAGAGCGGGATAGAATTCAAAGAGCCCCTTCTACGTGCAAACCGAAAGGAATAGTTACTGATAGGTTAATTTATTTTTGCTAATACATCCGAATAATAGACAAAAAATCAATGTTTTAATTATAAAAAGGCCCTTGTAGCTATCGATTTGACCGATATTAAGAGCTATAAATAACGATTACATAATAGCGTATTTAGGCTTGAATGTGATAGATAAAATAAGCACGGGGGGCACTTTTCACTAATGACTAGCGAGTCGTTGAGCCGCTGGTCGTGCCCGTACCAGTACCACCGCCGGTCGTGCCCGCACCACCAGTCGTTGAGCCAGTTCCGTCGGTAGAGCCACCAGCGGTTGAACCCATACCACCAGCTGTGCTACCAGCCGTAGAACCACTAGTGGTGGTCGAGCCTTCCATCGTGCCTCCAGCCGAATCAGTAGACATCATATTAGTGTCTGACGATGTGCCTGTGCCGCTTTCTGTGGAAGTGCCGCCTGCGCCTTCCGTACCACCTTTGTTACTTTCACAAGCGCCTAAGGAAAGGGTTGTAGTTAAAAATAGGGCAGTTAAAATGTTGATTCTTAGCTTTTTCATAATGAAAGAAAGGATGGATGTTGGTTGTGGATCAGAAACAGAAATTAAAATTGTATTCAGCAGCTATACGGGTACAATAGACCGTGAAGCTAAAAAGTAGACTTTGAAGAAATACCTGTTTTTTAGGAGACAAACCACAGGTAGGAAATACGTATTGAAAATAGTAGTCCGTATTTATTGCTTGTCAGACAGCTAGTTGCGGAAATCCTGGTAGCTCCAAAACACAGTAGCTTATCACACTGGGCAGACTGGTTTGCGTGCGCTTCGTATGACTGGTAAAAGATACTTTCCTGCTTAGCTGGTTATAGCTGCAACTACAGCTACTAATTATGGTGCGTCAGCCCGCCGTTATCTTGTTTGATGGAGTTTGTAACCTCTGCAACGGCTTCGTGCAGTTCGTCATTAATCACGACTCTGGGGGGCATTTTCGGTTTACTTCCCTGCAATCAGAGGCAGGACAAAAGCTGTTGGCTCAATACGGCACAACCGTAGCTGCCACTCCCGAGACGGTAATACTAATTGAGCAGGGCCAACTATTTACCCACTCCACGGCTGTATTGCGGATTCTGCGCGGCTTAGGTGGCGCTTGGCAATTGCTGTATGTGGCTACGATTCTGCCGCGCGCGCTGCGCGACGCGCTGTATCGCTTCGTGGCGCGGCACCGCTACCAGTGGTTTGGCCAGCAGGAATCATGTATGCTGCCCACGCCTGAGCTGGCGCAACGTTTTCTGTAAACTGAGCAGCTTGCAGCTAGCGAGTTTGCTTTTTCCTGTCAGAAGACCTTAGGTTACCACACTGCCTATATAGAAGACGCCTCCGTGATAGCGGGCAACAGTGCTTTTAGCTGCTTAAGCACTGCGGCATCAGCACCCAGAGAGGCAAAAAACTGGTTTTCAAACTCCTCTACGGCCCATGCGGCCTGCACAGCCGTCCGCACGCCCGCTGAAGTAAGGCTTATGGCTTTGGCGCGGGTATCGGTGGCATGCTCGGCGCGCAATAGTAGCCCTTTCGTCTCCAGTGTACGGAGCAACTTGCTGGTCATCATCTTATCGATACGGGCGTGTGCTGCTAAGTCTGTCTGCGTGATGCTGCCCTGCTGCCCCAGCCAATAGGCGGCCGCCAGCACCACAAACTGTGCATGCGTAAGCCCAAATTGCTCCAGGGCCTTCTTTATTTCCCGCTGCCAATGATTGCTTACCTGCCAAAGCAAAAAGCCAGGGCTGTCATCCGGGCTTTCAAAGGAAAAAAGCGATTGGGCAACCATTGGCTATGGGTAGTGAAAACAAGGTGAACTAGATCTGTCGCTTCATCATACGGACAGGGGATTAATAGCGCTAAAAAAGCCCCCCAGCAATTTTTTAAAGGCTAGTTTAACTCTCCGCAGAAGTAGTACTTTCGAACTGTCGTCTCGTTCGAGCCACCAGATTATAGCGCCCAGCCAGTACAGCATGTCTAACTACAGCGCCTTTGCTCGATTGTGGTGTAAGCCACATCAGAGCCATTCAGAGCATATTTTGCGGGCAATTTAGGTAGTAACTATATTTATAGTAATCATATTTACTATAACCATGTTTGCATTTTTTGCTTTCTATTCGTATTAAATACTATTCCTTCACTTACCACATCTCCATGCAAGTTTTACAACTCGATGGTATCAACCAACAGCTTGTTCTTCAGGAAGTACCTACCCCCATGCCCGCCGCCGGCGAAGTGCTGGTAGAGCTTAGGGCCGCTGCCTTTAACCACCGCGATGTCTGGATTCAGAAGGGTCAATATGGCGGCTTGAAATTCCCGTGCATTCTGGGCTCTGATGGCGCCGGCGTAGTAGTCGCCGTGGGAGAGGGTGCCGATGAGTCATTGCTGGAGCAAGCCGTAGTTATCAATCCGGGCCATAACTGGGGCGGCAACCCGAGGGCGCAAGCGAAAAACTTCAAGATTCTGGGCTTGCCAGACCAAGGTACGTTTGCCGAGTTTCTGAGTGTGCCTGTTCAATACGTGCGGGCCATGCCGGCTCATCTGAGCTTCGAGCAAGCGGCTGCGCTGCCGCTTGGCGGGCTTACGGCTTACCGTGCTGCCTTCACACGGGCGGGTTTGCAGGCAGGCGAGCGGGTGCTCATCACGGGTATTGGTGGAGGCGTAGCAGTGTTGGCCTTGCAAATGGCGGTAGCCCGCGGCGCGGAGGTATGGGTTACGTCGAGTTCGGTCGAAAAGCTGGCTCGCGCTCAGGAGCTGGGTGCTAAAGGGGGAGCTAATTATAACGACGAAAACTGGGTAGCCGACCTTACTAAAGAGGCTGGGGGGCTTTTTGACGTGATTATAGACAGTGCAGCCGGTCCCAGCTTCAACGCCCTGCTCGATGCTGCCACACCTGGTGGTCGTATCGTGTTCTTTGGCGGCACGTTGGGCGCTATTCCGCAGGTGCCACCAGCAAAGGTTTTCTGGAAGCAGCTCACCATCCTGGGCTCTACAATGGGAACAGAGCAGGATTTTGCCGATATGGTGAGCCTGATAGAGGAAAAACAGATTGTTCCTGTTGTAGATCAGGTTTTCCCATTCGCCGACGGAGAAGCCGCCATTCGTCGTCTGGCCGACGGCGCCCAGTTCGGTAAAGTTGTCCTTAAGATTAAGGAGTAAAGGCAGTATTTTGGGATTTAAACAAGCCTCAAATAGAGTAGATGAAGCGGAGATTCTAGGTAGTATTTTACGGAAAAATACAAGCCGATAAAAGGCGGATTAGGGAATGAAAACTGCGTCAAGGCTGTTGTATTTTCGACTGCTTTTCTCACGCATATCTTACTTCTCTAGCTATGAAATCACCCGCTGAATACCTCACTGGTCCGGTTTTTCAACTGACTTATCCCACCGGCGAAGTCGCTGAATCGGTGCCGGTCGTTACCTACGACGATGCGTTGCTGGCGCTGGAAGCAGCATTGGCCGACGCGGAAGAGTACAAGTACCTATTGCTGCGCGCCATTCGTCGCAATGCCCCCGAAACAGTTGGTCCTGAAGCTACTACCATTACCGCTGAAACAGCCGTCGTTCCTATGTATGCCGAAGCTGCTTAGGCTGATAATAAAGACAGAAAAAAGGGCGCCACATGTGGCGCCCTTTTTTGTTGCTGGCAGGTTCTGTTTATAGTTTACTAAGAAGGTGCTGAGCCAGGGCCGCTGCTTGCCCCCGTAGCTCCGGCACCGCCGTCGACTCGAAATACGCCGGGCGGCGGCTGGGGCCTAGGGTGAAAAATAACGAAGAGGCTAGGCCAGCATCATCCAAGAGAGCACCGTGTTCGTCGGTCTGAATGCCCAGACGCAAAGGATCGGGGAGGAGGTAGCGTGCTTCTCGGAGACTTTTTACCAGCGGGTCTTCTACGCGACTGTAGTCGAGCAGAGGGCCGGTGCAGGCAATAACATGACGAGCGGAAAGCGACGTTTGTTGGCCGCCGTGGGTTACTTCAACACGCAAATCAGAGCCTTGGGGGGCAATTTGCCGCACGCGGCCCAGGTGAGTTCGTAGTTGTCCGCGGCTTCGCAGCTGCTCAAGCACGGCCACATTCTGCTCCGGACTCCGGTGCCGCACCACCGACCACATAGACGCTACATGCCGCAGAAAACGCTCTTGCTCCAGCAGAGGCCAGCTAGACCAGATTCGACCCAAATCGGGACGAAGCGAGTCCAGAACATCGCGCCAATCGTAGCCTGCAGCCTGAGCCGCTCGGATGTGTTGGCGTACGATGCATACTACATCTCCTACATTCGTGAGGTGAGCTAAATCGGAAGCGTAAAAGCTGGGATATTGCGCGTGCTGGGCTGGTCCGTGCACCGTTGGCCACCAGCCATGCCGTGAAACGGCCATCATAGGGCCCTGGTGCCCATCGGCGTGTAGCGCCATCAGCACATCAACGGAGGTCAGGCCGGTGCCAATAAGCAAAACCGAATCCTGGGGGGCAATTCCGGCCAGTGCGCCTGGCACCCACGGATTGGGATGATAGTTTTGCGGAAAATTGCCCCCCAGCCCGGCACCAGTAAGCCCCACTGGCGGAAAATTGCCCAGCGCCAACACCACGCGGTGGCTGCGCAACACATGGCCATCAGCAAGCTCTACCAGCGCTGTATTATCTGTCTTATCGATGGTGGCGGCTATTGCTGCCTGCGAATGCCATTGAACCCGTATCCCATTTACTGCCTCACCTAGTATCTGCCTGACGCACTCTTGGATATACTGCCCATACGTCTGGCGTGGACAAAATGCGTCCTCGTCGCCGGGCAAGCCTTTCTCACGCAGCCATTCCACAAAATGCTGGGGCTTATCAGGAAAAGCGCTGATGCGGCCGGCGCGCACATTCAGCAGGTATTCCGGTCGCGGTGCTGAATAAGCTAAACCTTGCCCCGGAGCGGAACGAGGGTCTACCAGATGTATATCGTAGGGGTAGTTGCCGCTGGCATGGGCAAGCTGCACAGCCAACATAGAACCCGAAAACCCCGCGCCTATTATTGTAATGGTACGTCGTTGGGGCATGCAGGTGGAGGAAGAACGGGTGGAAGGTAGGCCTTAAAACGGACAGCCTGACCAAGAGTTTACCAAGGTCAGGCTGTTTTTGTTTAGCCAGAAAAAGAGGCAGGAATCTTTATAAATAACTGCCGCTCACCAAGTAGTTCTGCACATAGTCCTGAATGCCGTCTTCCAGACGAGTGAAGGGCCGATCATAGCCAATGCTGCGCAGCTTCTGCATTTCGGCCTGCGTGAAGTATTGATAGGTGTCGCGAATGTCTTCGGGCGTGTCTTTAAACCGAATATCCGCCGTCTGGTTGAGGGCCGCGAACGTGTTGAGCGCTAGGTCTAAAAAAGTGCGCGCCTCACCGCTGCCTAAGTTATAAATGCCCGAATTTTTGCGATGGTGCATCAGAAAATAGCACACCTCGCACACGTCCTTCACATACACAAAGTCGCGCTTCTGCTCGCCATCGGCATACTCAGGGTTGTGGGAGCGAAACAGCTCCATGGAGCCCGTACGCCGAATTTGCTCATAGGCATGAAATATCACCGAGGCCATGCGGCCTTTGTGGTATTCGTTGGGTCCGTACACGTTGAAAAACTTCAGCCCGGCCCAGAAAAACGGCTTTTCAGTTTGCGCTACGGCCCAATTGTCGAAGTCATTTTTTGACTCTCCGTAAGGGTTGAGTGGGCGCAACAACGGCAGCAATGCATCGTCGTCGGCGTAACCCAGCGTGCCTGAGCCGTACGTCGCTGCCGACGAGGCATACACCAGCGGCAGCTGGTACTGACAGCAGGCCTGCCACACCTTTTTGGAGTATTCCAGATTCAGCAAATCCAGAATTTCGCGGCTCTTCTCGGTGGTATCGGTGCGGGCGCCGAGGTGGAAGATGAATTCTACCTGCTCGTGGTTTTTGTCGAGCCAGTCAAAAAAATCGTTGCGGTCCACGTACTCGCGCAGGCGCTTGCCTTTGAGGTTGGCAAGCTTGCGCTCCACAGTGAAGTTATCGACCACCACAATATCATTGAAATTGGCGGCATTCAGGCGGGTGACAAGGCAGCTGGCAATAAAGCCGGCCGCCCCAGTGACGACGATCATAGGGCTAAGTTTGCCTTAAAAGTAGGCAAAAGCCATGGAGTAGACTCTAGCCTCACAACATCAGCACGCCAGATGCTTCGCTGTGCTCTGCATGACGCTCGCTCGAATAGCCATGAGGCAAGTGAAATCACCATCTTTGCAGCATGCTTCGTTTTTTGCTTCAACTCCTGGCATTTCTCCCGTTAGGGCTAATGCTCGCGGCGTGTAATCCAGACCAAAAAGCCCCCCAAGCCACTGCGGCCACTGCAAATGCCCCCCAGCACCTGCGCGACGACCTTGGCCGACCCGTTGTAGTGCCAGCGCATCCGCGGCGCATTATGGCTTTGGCTCCTTCCATGACCGAAATGCTCTACGCCGTGGCTGATACAGCTACAATTATTGGTCGTACGCAGGTCTGTGATTTTCCGAAAGCCGTATTGAGCAAGCCCGTTGTGAATAGCTACCCGCTGGATATGGAGCGCTTGGTGGCCCTACAGCCCGATATCGTGTTTACGGTAGAGGGCATCACCTCGCTCGATGACGCCACACGGCTTCAGCAGCTCGGCGTGCAAGTGTATTACCAGCGCTACACCACCGTGTTCGATGTACTGCGCGGCCTGCGCGATATTGGCCGCATTCTGCACCGCCAACCGCAGGCACGCCGCCTCACCGATTCGTTGGAGGCGGAGCTGAAGCAGCTGGAAAAGCAGCCACCAACTAACTCAAGACCTAAAGTGCTGGCCATTACCTGGCAGGACCCCATATATGTGTATGGTCAGAATACACTGTTTACGGACAAAATTCAGCGGGCTGGGGGGCAAAATGCGGTAGTGGAGAAGTTTTCCCAGCCCTACCCAGCCCTCACGCGCGAGTACATTCTGCAGCTTAACCCAGATGTATTGCTGGGGGGCAGTTTTGGGAAACTCGATAGCACATTCTTCAAAAACTATCCGGAACTGCGCCGCATCCGTGCCTACCAAACGCGGCAGATATACGCTATCAATGGCAACCTGATGGAGCGACCCGGCCCGCGCATAGTAGAGTCGGTGCGGGAACTCCAGCAGTTGTTGCGCCAAAGCCCGGCCCAGCTATGAGCCGCCGCGTGGGGCCCTGGCTGCTGGCCAGCCTACTACTTACGTTTATACTCCTGGTCGCAGGGCTTCGGGTTGGCAGCTTCGAAACGGATTATGCCACCATCTGGCGCGCCTTCAGTCACTACGACCCCACCGATCCGGTACAATTGGTGCTGGTGCAATTGCGTCTGCCGCGCCTCTTGCTGGCCCTACTGGCTGGCGCAGGGCTAGCTTTTAGCGGCTATCTGATGCAAGCGATGGTCAATAATGCCTTGGCCGATCCGTATTTGCTCGGAACGGCCTCAGGAGCATCACTGGGGGCCATTCTATGCTTTGCTTTTCTGGATACCTTGATGCTAGGGGGCTTTTATCTGCCGCCTTTGGCTGCTCTGGCCGGCGCCCTGCTCATCACGATAGTAGTAGTCACTCTTGGTACCCAGCAGGGCCAACTCCGGCCAGCCCAATTATTGCTGGCCGGAGTGGCCGTAGGTGCGCTTACAGCCGCAATTGGCAGTCTGGTTACATTTCTGGCCGCCACCGACGCTAAGCTAAGTACCGTTATTTTCTGGGCGATGGGAAGCTTCGAGCGAGCCGGCTGGAATCTGTTGCCTTATCCGGCCGTGGCAGTTGGCGGGGCATTATTGCTTTTTACTTTTCTGCAGAAAGACCTGAATGTGTTGCTGTTAGGAGAGGAGCGCGCCCAGGCATTGGGCCTGAATGTGACGCGCCTGCGCTGGATACTCATCCTCACCGCTTCCGGCCTGACGGGCTGCGTCGTGGCGCTCTGTGGCCCTATCGGCTTTGTCGGGCTAATGATTCCTCACCTTACGCGCTGGCTGCTTGGTGTCACGGGCAGGGCCAATTTATTGTTCTGCGCCTTGCTAGGGGGCAATTTTATGCTCGTCTGCGACCTATTGGCCCGCTTGCTATATCCCCCCGCTGGCCTTCCTGTGGGCTTGGTCACGGCCCTTTTCGGCGTACCGTTCTTCGTATATTTGCTGCGGAAAAAGCATGTAGCACTTTAATGGGCTGCTAAGTTGAGGTACTAATGTGCTGATTGGTTGAAAAGCTGATACGCTGCTCTGTTAGTTGTTTAATTGCTTGCCGTCCAGCTTATTCCGCGTCTACACATTATTCTACTAGCACCGCAACAAATGATTTACGTCAGCCGCCAAGAGCATTTCAATGCCGCGCACAAGCTGCACAACCCCAACTGGTCCGACGAGCGCAACCGCGAAGTATTTGGCCCCTGCGCCAATACCAACTGGCACGGCCACAATTACGACCTCATCGTCACTGTAAAAGGCCAGCCCGACCCGGAGACAGGCTTCGTAATCGACCTCAAGCAACTCAGCAACCTCATTCGCGAGCATATTACCGATCAGGTAGATCACAAAAATCTCAACCTGGATGTGCCCTTTATGCAAGGCAAGATGGCCAGTACCGAAAACTTGGTAGTGGCGTTTTGGGAAATCCTGACGCGCGAATTAGGCTCTATCTCCTCTGCTCAACTCCACTGCATCAAACTGTACGAGACGCCCCGGAACTTCGTGGAATATTATGGCGAGTAAAAGATTATTCCAGTGAGAATCAACTGAGTAATCTGTCACCTATTCAATTCTGTACCCATTGAAATATTACTTGATTGCCGGCGAGCGTTCCGGAGATTTTCACGCCGCAAACCTGATGCGTGCCCTGCGCACAGAAGATGCCGCGGCCGAATTCCGGTGCTGGGGTGGTGATATGATGGAGGCTGCGGGGGGCAAGTTGGTGCATCATTACCAGGAAATGGCCATTATGGGTTTCCTGGAAGCAGCCACCAGCATCCTCAAGTTTCGCGGATTCCTGAAAGAATGTCAGCGCGATTTGCTAGCGTACAAGCCTGACGTACTGATTTTGGTTGATTATGCGGGTTTCAATCTGCGGGTCGCCAAGTTTGCTAAGCAGCACGGCATCAAGGTGTTTTATTACATCTCGCCTAAAATCTGGGCTTGGAACCAAGGCCGCGTACATACGGTGAAAGCTGTGGTCGATAAGATGTTTGTCATCCTACCTTTCGAGCAGGAGTTCTACCAGCGTTTTGGTTACGATGTCGATTATATTGGTAACCCTACCGTTGATGCCGTTGCCGAGCACGAAGCCTCGACTGACTTCCGCGAACGAAACCGAATTCCAGCTAACAAGCCCATCATTGCCGTTCTGCCTGGCTCGCGTAAGCAAGAAATCGAGAGCATGCTCTACGTGATGCTTTCGGTACTACCACCGTTTCTGAATTACCAATTTGTTATTGCTGCTGTCTCCAATCTGGACCGCAACTATTATCAGAACTTCCAACGCAGCGAAAACATCACCATCGTCTCCGACCAAACCTACGATTTGCTCCGCCACGCCGATGGAGCCATGGTTACGTCCGGTACGGCTACCCTCGAAACCGCGCTTTTCGATGTACCGCAGGTGGTGTGTTACAGCACCAGCATTGTTTCCTATACCATTGCCAAAGCCTTAATTAAGGTGCCCTACATTTCCCTGGTGAACTTAGTGGCCGGCAAAGAAGTCGTAAAAGAATTGATTCAGGGTGAGTTCAATTCCCGTAATCTGGTGCAAGAGTTGAAAAATATTTTGGAGAATCCCGAATACATCGCTCGCCAAAAAGCCGATTATGCCGAGCTGCGAGAGAAGCTTGGGCGTAGCAATGCCGCTCAAAAGGCTGCTAAGCTGATGGTTGGATATTTACAGTAGTAGATTCAATGCTTCTCTACCAGTTCGATTCTAACAGTATTGCTTAAAAAGGAAAGACCCGAGGATGTATCCTCGGGTCTTTCCTTTTTAAGCAATACTGTAATCCACTAAGCTGCTCGCAACTGCTTCAGCGGCGACTTCTCAAATTTGCTTTGCGCGTAATCTAAGTCGATAACGAGTTCCTGAACATCTGTTTCAGAAGGCATATCAAACATGGCATCTGTCATGATGCTTTCGCAGATAGAGCGCAAGCCGCGAGCACCAAGACGATATTCGTCGGCTTTCACAACAATGTATTCCATAGCCGCCTCAGAGAAGGAAAGTTTAATATTTTCCATCTCGAATAAGCGCTGATACTGCTTCACGATCGAGTTTTTAGGCTCCGTCAGAATCTTGCGCAGCGTAGCGTGGTCGAGCGGATTAAGGTGAGTAAGTACGGGCAAACGACCAATCAACTCAGGAATAAGCCCAAACTGCTTCAAATCCACGGCTGTCACGTAGCGCAGGAAATTCTGAGTATCGACCTTCTCGTCCAACATCGTTTTGGAGAAGCCCATAGGCTTGGTATTCAAGCGGCTCTTGATGATGCGCTCGATACCAACAAAAGCCCCCCCGCAGATAAACAGGATGTTTTCAGTGTTTACCGTAATCATCTTTTGCTCAGGGTGCTTGCGGCCACCGTGGGGCGGTACATTCACTGTAGTGCCTTCTAAAAGCTTCAGCATTGCCTGCTGTACACCCTCGCCGCTCACATCGCGCGTGATACTGGGGTTATCGCTCTTACGGGCGATTTTGTCAATTTCGTCGATATAAACGATGCCGCGCTCGGCAGCCTCTACATTGTAATCAGCTGATTGGAGCAGGCGAGTCAGAATGCTTTCCACATCTTCCCCCACATAACCGGCTTCCGTAAGCACAGTAGCATCGGCAATGCAGAACGGTACTTGCAGGATATTGGCCAGCATACGCGCCAAGAACGTCTTGCCCGTACCCGTCTCGCCGACCATAATGATGTTCGACTTCTCGATTACCACATCATCCTTGGTGGCGGGTTTCTGCATCAGGCGCTTGTAGTGGTTATATACCGCCACTGACATTACCTTTTTCGCCTCATCCTGACCTACTACATACTGGTCCAAGTACTCCTTCATCTCGCGCGGCTTCACGAGGTTGAATTTTGGCGTCTTGCTATTTGAGCGAATCTTGTTCTCTTCGTTCAATATCTGCTGGGCCTGACCCACACAACGCTCACAAATGTGTGCGTTGATGCCGGAAATCATTACCGAGACGTCTTTTTTGCTCTTACCGCAGAAGGAGCACGTAATATCTGCCATTGCCTGGATTATCAGAATAGGATAGGTAATCTCCGCTCACGCTGGAGCGGCATCAAAGGTACAAAAGGCTAACGCCCTGCGTACGAAAAAAAGTTGCCCCACCATAGGGCTTCTATTTAAAAGTGAAAATCCCATTTCCGGTTTTCAAGCCAGAAATGGGATTTCAATTTGCGTTAGATCGTCATGCAGAGCGATCAATAAGGCTAGCTTAAGCTACTTTGCGCTCAAGCACTTCATCAATCAGGCCATATTCCTTAGCCTCATCAGCACGCATCCAGTAGTCACGGTCGGAGTTATCATGAATTTCCTGATACGTCTTGCCCGTGTGCTGCGCCAGAATGTCGTAAAGCTCTTTCTTAAGCTTCAGGATCTCGCGAGCCGTGATTTCGATATCAGAAGACTGACCTTGTGCACCACCAGAAGGCTGGTGAATCATCACGCGAGCGTGGGGGAGAGCCGAGCGCTTGTCTTTGGCACCACCAGCCAGCAATACCGCGCCCATCGAAGCAGCTAAGCCAGTGCAAATAGTTGCTACATCAGGACCCACATACTGCATGGTGTCATAAATACCCAAACCGGCATACACGGAGCCACCAGGTGAGTTGATGTAGAGCAGAATGTCCTTTTTGGCATCCGCTGACTCTAGGAATAGCAGCTGAGCAGTGATGATATTAGCAATGTAATCGTCAACGGCCGTGCCTAGGAATACGATGCGGTCCATAATCAGGCGAGAAAAGACGTCAATCTCAGCAAAGCGCGTGGGACGTTCCTCAATTACCGAGCGGGTCATACCCGTCACGGAATGACGCATCTGGCCTTCCATGTGGTGTAGGTATTGATCAACACCCAAGCCGCTCAGGCCTTGGCCTTTAACAGCAAACTTGCGGAATTCTTGTTTATTCAGCATGGCAAATAATAATGGGAGAAGAAGTGTAAAAGCGAAGCCGAAGCCGTTGGGCAACAAAAAAGCCCTAACGGCAAGTAAGGGCTTTTTTGTTGGTTAGAAACCGACAGACTAGCGTTGGCTGGCTGCCTGATTCCGGAAGTCCTCGGCCGAAATCGGCTTATCAGTAACAACAACTTTGCCGCGCAGGTTTTCAAGTACTTTCTCTGCCAGAATGGCCTCATACTCGTCTACGTAATTTTTGCCATTCTCCTGCTTCAGGTAATTGTCAGCGAAGCTGCGGATAGAATCCTGCAGTTCTGGCGTCATTTCCATGTTGAATTGACCCAAAATCTTCTGCATAGTGCGCTCTACGATTTCGTCATTCGACACCTTCAGACCCTGCTCTTCTACTACTTTATTGCGGATCATCGACCACTTCAACTCGCGCTCGTAATCGTCGTAGTGCTCTTCTACTTGCTCCTCAGTGAGTTTGCCTTTGTTGGCACGCACCAGCCACTTCTTGAAGAACTCCTTCGGAACTTCGATGGTAGTGTTATTTACCATCTGGTCTACTATCTGGCGGTTAAGCAAGCCATCAGACTCACGGTCGTAGTTCTCCTGTACCGTAGTACGCACTTTCTCATCAAATTCCTCGCGAGAAGTAATGATGTCTTTGCCGAAAACCTTGTCGAACAACTCCTGATCCAACTCGGGCTTGGTCGTACGGTTGATTTTCTCAACGTTCAGCACGTATTCGCCGCTTACGTTAGCAGCCTCATCTTTCGAAAGGCCAGAGAAGTTGGCAATAGCAGAAGCATCACCATCGAAAGCGTCCTTCAGATCGAAGGTCACCGAATCGTTGGCCTTTACACCGATAAACTTGTCAACGTTGTTCTTTACCTTATTAATAGGCAGCAACACCGTGCGGCCTTCGCCTTCCTCGTTGGCTTTCTTAAGCTTACCATAGAGGTAGTCAGTAGCTTCCGAAGCCTCAGGGTTGGTGCTCTCACCATACTGGCGAGAAATCTGGTCGTAAGTTTCCTGTAGTGTAGCCTCGTCAACACCTATCTGGTGACGCTCCACATTCAGTGTTTGGTCAGCAGGCAGTTCAAAGTCAGGAAGTAAGCCCAATTCGAACTTGAAATCGAAATCTTTCTGCGTGTCAAAGTCAATATCGCTGGCTACTGGCAGGGGCTCGCCCAGAATGCGCACGTTGTTTTCTTTAATGTAGTTATCAACTGCTTTGCCTAGCAAACCATTGATTTCTTCCACCAGAATGCTCTTTCCGTACATCTTGCGAACCAAGCCTACAGGTACTTTACCCGGCCGGAACCCTTTGATTTGCGCTCTCTTGCTGTAGTCCTTGAGCTTGTTATCAACTGTGGCAGCATAATCGGCCTCAGTCAGGTGTACTGTCAGGATGGCACTAAGCTGGTCGTCGTTTTTATCGAGGGTAATATCCAAAACAGGTGGTCGGTTAAAGGGTAACGGAAATGAAACGAGCCGGCAGCCGGCGAAAAAGAAACCCCCAACGTTTGGGTTGAGGGTTTGGGCATTCTTTAAACTAATATGTGCGGATGGAGGGACTCGAACCCACACGCCTTGCGGCACCAGATCCTAAGTCTGGCACGTCTACCAATTTCGCCACATCCGCCGCAAGGCCAACTGCCTCGGGGCCGCAAAGCTACGCAACGAGTCGGGAAATTCAAACCAACTCCGCAATGAGTGAAGAAGGATTATAGTAAACCCGCGCAAATTTGCCCCCCAGGCACTTTATTTAATAAAATTCAAGGCCACTCGCTTTCATTCGGATAGCAATTATTCTTCTAATGCCTGATTTTGCCCCCCAGCAGTCGAGCCGCACCTTTTTAGGTCGCTGGGTTGTTATAAATGCAACTCACCCGCTAATCATACGCTGAGTTCGTACTTTCGCAGATAACCACGGAGTATTTGCTCCGCCCGCTTACATGGCTACCCTCATTGATCCTGAAGTAGAGCGCAACGAGATTCTGCGGCATTACCGTCGCTTACTTCGTACCGCTAAGCCGTATTTGCACGGCAACGACGCTAAGCTTATTAAGAAGGCCTTCAATACTTCCTTGGAGGCGCATAAGAATATGCGTCGCAAATCCGGCGAGCCATACATTTTGCATCCGTTGGCGGTAGCTCAGATTGCCGTGGAGGAAATTGGGCTCGGTACTACGAGTATTGTTTCGGCCCTACTGCACGACGTAGTAGAGGACACGCCGATGGAAATATCGGATGTCGAACGTGAGTTTGGGCCCAAGGTGGCGCGCATCATTGACGGGCTAACCAAGATTTCGGGAGTGTTCGACTACGGTACCAGCGAGCAGGCCGAGAACTTCCGCAAAATGCTGCTTACCCTTTCCGAGGATGTACGCGTCATTCTGATCAAGCTGGCCGACCGGTTGCATAATATGCGCACGTTGGAGTCGATGCCCCGACATAAGCAGCTCAAAATAGCCTCTGAAACCATTTACTTATACGCTCCGCTAGCACATCGTCTGGGGCTATATGCCATCAAAACTGAGCTTGAGGATCTGTACTTAAAGTACACCGATACCGAAGTCTATAATGACTTGGTGGCGAAAGTGCGCCAAAGCCGTAGTGCGCGTAATCGCTTTATCAAGGAGTTTGTTACGCCTATCGACGAGGAATTGAAGGCCCAAGGCTTTGATTTTGAAATAAAAGGCCGCCCCAAATCGATTTATTCTATTCTGCGCAAAATGCGCAAGCAGAACGTGACCTTTGATGAGGTGTATGATTTATTTGCCATCCGTGTTATTCTGGATGTGCCGCAGGAGCAGGAAAAAGCCGCTTGCTGGCAGGTGTACTCTATCGTTACCGACTTTTATCAGCCCAACCCCGACCGCCTGCGCGATTGGGTAAGTACGCCCAAAGCCAACGGCTACGAAAGCCTGCATACTACTGTCATGTCGCGTACGGGGCAGTGGGTGGAAGTACAGATACGCTCCAAGCGTATGGACGACATTGCCGAAAAAGGCTACGCGGCCCATTGGAAATACAAGGATACCGGCACCATACAGCCTGAATCGACTCTTGAGGCCTGGATTGCGAAAGTGCGTGAGATGCTTGAAACTAATAACTCCAGTGCGCTGGAGTTTATGGATGAGTTTCGGCAAAACCTCTTCGTTAAAGAGGTATATGCCTTTACACCCAAAGGCAAGCTGGTGATTTTACCAGATAAGGCAACAGCGCTAGATTTTGCATTTGATATTCACTCTCAAATTGGCTTGCAGTGCTTGGGGGCCAAAGTCAATCAGAAACTGCAGCCCCTAAGCTATCAACTCCGCAACGGTGATCAGGTAGAAATCCTGACTTCTCACAAGCAACGACCTACGGAGGAGTGGTTGCAGTATGTAATCACATCGAAAGCACGCTCAAAGATTAAGGAGTATCTGCGCGATGATAAGCGCGCCAAAGCGGAAGACGGACGCTATCTGGTAGAGAAGCGATTGGAGCTACTTGGTGTTGAGAATAGTCAGGAAAATCTGAACCGCCTGCTTGCTCATTTCAACCTTTATAACGCGCAGGATTTCTTTTATCGCTTGGCAATTGGTCAACTTGATGGGCGGGAGATTAAAGTAGAATTGTTCGATCCAACAATTGAATCGCCTCAATTGCCTTCGTCTTTAGCGCCCAGATCCTTCGATCAGGAGGTGCAAAAGATTCGGGGGGTAAATGCCAATATGCTTGTTATCGGTGAGCATACAGACAAGTTTGATTATCATATTGCCCCCTGCTGCAATCCGATTCCGGGTGATGATGTATTTGGTTTCGAGACAGAAACCGAAGGCATTATCATTCACCGTACTTCTTGTCCGCAAGCTGTAAAGCTCATGTCGAACTACGGCAGTCGTATCGTACGCGCCAAGTGGACTGATCAGTTGGAGCTTGCTTTCTTGGCCGGTATTCGCATTAAGGGCTCCGACCGGGTGGGCTTAGTGAATGACGTGACGCGAATTATCTCTAACAGCCTCAAAGTCAACATGCGCTCTATTACCATCGATTCAAATGATGGAATGTTTGAGGGGCAGATTATGGTTTTTGTCAACGATACTGACCATTTGCACAAAATGATTCAGCGCCTAAGCAAGGTGAATGGCGTACTATTAGTGGAACGTTTCGCTACATAAGTTCTTAATAGTCCTAGTGGGCCCTATTTGGTATAAAGAATAAGTTGGGGGGCTTTTTAGTATTCAGCAATTGGCTTCACCATTCTTCAATAGGCAAAAAGCTTCCCAGTGTGCTGGAAAGAATTTGGTGATTTAAGCAAACGCCTGAAAGTTGAGTCTGTCAACTCATTTTACCCGCTTACCTTTGTTACTCCTTATATATAAGGTTACAGAATGCTTGATCGAGATAAATTTGAGGAGGTGAAGAAAATTTTCACCGCCTATTTAGAGAATAAAGGATTGCGCAAGACTTCCGAGCGCTACGCCATATTGGAGGAAATATATTCTCGTACCGGTCATTTTGATGTTGAGGAGCTGTATACTGGTATGAAAGCCCAAGGCCTACAAGTGAGCCGTGCTACAGTATATAATACGCTTGATTTGTTGGTAGAGCACGGGTTGGTAAGTAAGCATCAATTCGGACGTAACCTAGCTCAATATGAGAAGTCATATGGTTATCGTCAGCACGACCACGTCATCTGTACGGAGTGTCACAAGGTGGTCGAATTCTGCGACCCCCGCATTCACGGCATTCAAACCATGGTCGGTGAGCTTTTGAATTTCCATATCTTGCATCACTCTTTGAATCTGTACGGCGTTTGTGGCGACTGTCGCGCCAAAGCCGCCCGCTTACTTTCTGAATGAAAACTGAATCCGCCGTTCAAGACGGTATCCTCTTCGTTCGCCTCACTGGCGACCTTATCGGTAGTCCCGATTCCCAACCACTACTTCAAACCGTTAACGATCATCTCGGTGAAGGTTTAAGTTATTGCGCAATTGACTTGTCTAATGTGCGCTTTATCAATAGCACGGGCATTGGAGTACTAGTCTCTATTTTGACAAAATTCCGTAACCAAAGCGGAGATCTAGTACTTATCAATCCTTCTGACCTCGTCCGCAAGCTTCTGGTAATTACCAAGCTCGACGCCATCTTTAATATTGCGGCTGATGATGCATCAGCTGCCGAACAATTGAAAGCTACAACCTAATGCCAGTTGACGTACTTGTTGGATTACAGTGGGGTGATGAAGGGAAAGGTAAAATAGTAGACGTGTTAGCCCCCACGTACGACGTGGTAGCTCGTTTTCAGGGTGGTCCCAATGCTGGCCACACGCTTACCTTCGATGGCTTAAAGCATGTATTGCACCAAGTACCATCAGGTATTTTTCACCCGCATATTATTAATGTGGTTGGTAATGGCGTCGTACTCGACCCCGTAGTGTTCCGGGGAGAACTACAAAAGCTAACTGCTCGAGGAGTAAACTGGGGGGCAAATCTCTATATCTCCAAAAAGGCGCAACTCATCCTGCCATCTCATCGTGCTCTCGACCGTATTTCGGAAGAAATGCGAGGAGGGGGCAAAATTGGCTCAACACTTAAAGGCATAGGTCCCACTTATCAGGATAAGATTGGTCGCACTGGGCTGCGAGTAGGTGATGTGCTACTTCCAACCTTTCAAGCTCGTTACGCCGAGGCAGTAGCCCGACACGCACAGTTCGCTTCCTTTCACGGTCGAGATCTCGAAATTGAAGCGTTGGAAGAAGATTTTTTCTCAGCTGTCGAATTCCTGCGTACCCTCCAGCTTACCGATACAGAGTATTTGCTTAATGATCTGTTGCGCCAAGGAAAGCGTATTCTTGCGGAGGGAGCTCAAGGTTCTTTGCTTGATATTGATTTTGGAACTTATCCTTTTGTTACTTCATCCAATACCGTCGTTGCAGGGGCTTGCACCGGTCTTGGTATTGCCCCTCGCCACATTGATCAGGTATATGGTATCACTAAGGCCTACTGTACTCGTGTAGGTAGCGGCCCTTTTCCCACTGAGTTACATGATGAAGTAGGGGAGAGGATTCGGCAGGCTGGACGTGAGTTTGGCTCCACTACTGGTCGGCCACGACGTTGTGGTTGGATTGACTTGCCATCTCTGCGCTACAGTATTATGCTTAATGGAGTAACAGAACTTCACCTGATGAAGGCTGATGTACTAGATGAATTCACCGAAATACAGGTGTGCACCCATTACAAGACACCCGATGGCAACGATACAGACCTATTGCCGGATTATGAAGCATTGCAGGCATTAACTCCTGTTTATACAACATTACCTGGTTGGCGCACCGATTTGCAAAATATTTCAACGGCTGATAAGTTACCTGTCGAGCTTCAATCGTATTTGCAATTCCTTGAGCGTCACTTGGAAGTACCTATACGTATAGTCAGTGTTGGCCCAGACCGAGTGAGTACCCTTCACCTAAACTAGGTAAAAAGGTACGGCGGGTCTTGACTTATTCAATACTCGCCGTACCTTTGTCATCCTGTTCAAGCAATCGGCTTACAGCACTATTTATTTGAAACTTTCATCTGTTTCTTTTGGAATAAGAGTTAGAAAGATATTACCTTTGTAGCCCTTTCGCTCAAATGGAGCTTTATCTGGGATGCGGTGCTTCTGATTTTCAATACATACTTTATTGAAAATAGAAAGGGTTGGGACTTGGAATAATGGTAAAAGTTAAGATGCCATTATGATAGTTATCTACCATCGCATGGTCATTTTGGAGAGAAAATAAATATTGCTCTTCACTTGATAATTGGTTTTGAATTATAGTATCTTTGCAGCCCGCTTCAATAGGAAGGGAGTTATTGAGTTGAAAAGTAAAGAATTTTAATTTATTCTTCTTTTTAACTTGCAAATAGAAAAAAGTATTTTACCTTTGCATCCCCGAACGAAAAGATGTTCGAGATGACAGTAGGGATAGGGCTACGGGAGTAGCGACACGGTTAGCTCAACAGGAGTTAGCACACGTTCTTTGAATGATTGGAAAAGACAAATTGGTAAGGCTGCCGGCGGAAGGAAACTACCCAAGGCAGCGAGCGTAACAACGAAGTTCAACACACAGAGTTGGATCAAGCCCATGACAGCAGCTTAGCTTCGGCTAAGTGAAGAAATTTATACAATGGAGAGTTTGATCCTGGCTCAGGATGAA
>NZ_JACSCW010000003.1 GCF_014333585.1 Hymenobacter sp. BT188
GGTGGGAGAGTCGGTCGCCGCCAACCTTACTACAACCGCAGCCCCCCAGCGTCCCTCCCCGGATGCGGGGGGCTGTTTGCGTTTATGACCACTTTGACCTATGGGCATGTGTAATAGCCTGGTAATGCAGTACCTCAACCTTTTTTGTTGTGTGGTCTCGTATGCTTTATCACTTAATGATCAAATTAGTGGCGCATAATAAAAGCCCCTGAATAATAGCTTCAGGGGCTTTTGTTATCTATTAATATACTGTAAGCTTTGGTTTTGCAGATATAAGAATTGAGGAAATCTTTATCCAATTGGTCCAGCCACAACTTCTATCATATGTTCGGGAGATAGGTATGTGTGAGCTAATTCCAATAAGTCATCTGAGCTGACTGAATTAACTTGTGTTAAGAACTCCGAATAGTAGGTGCTTGGCAAACCAAGTAATACGACTGTCTTATACTTATCACATTGCTCGAAAACTGTGCTTAGCTCGTTAGCAAACTTTCCAGCCATATACGTTTTCACTGTTTGTAATTCATCAAGTGGAACTGGCTCCTGCTGTAAGCGGCGTAATTCATTGTATACCTCTGCAATTGCTGCATCGGAACTTGCCGCATTCACATCAGTACCAATGACAAACATACTTGCATGCTCACGTGGAGCTACGCTTGAATAAATGCCATACGTAAACCCTTTATCCTCTCTAATATTTTTCATTAACCTGGACCCAAAATAGCCCCCCAGCACTTTGACTAATACTTGTAAGTGGTGCGCGTCAGGGTGGGTAGGGCTTGGCCACAGCCGCCCGATTCGTAGAGATGCCTGTAAGCTATGCGATACAGTAACATAATCGTGTTGAGCAACCGCCAAGAGTTTATGTTCAGCCTGCTCTACTGATTCTTGATGATTAGTGGAACCTTGGCCGAGGGTTTGAGCAACGAGTCGTTCATGCTGGTCTGAAATGTCGCCGCATAGGAATATTTCTGCGGAGCAAACCCTATAAGCCTCACGATAAAACGTTTTAACTTTCTCGGTAGTGAGCTTCTCAAATGAAGTTTCATCGAACGTTACCCCATAAGGATAGTCATTGCCAAACAGATTGTGAGAGAAACGCTCCGCAGCTAAATAACCGGTTTTTTGCCGCTCGATTCGTACGTTCTGAATAGTGCGTGACTTTAGTAACTCAAATTCTGTCGTTGGAAAAGTTGCCTCCGTAGCTACGTCCAATACAAGTGGTAAGAGCGCTTCAAGGTGGCGAGTGAGGCAATACAGAGTTAGCGTAGCTCGATCAAAGCCCTGCTCACACTCAAGCGAAGCACCATAGAAAGCTATAGTGTCGGCGATTTGACGAGCTGTGCGGCTTTTAGTACCTTCCAGTAGCATACGCGCAGCAAGGAGTGATACACCGGGTAATGGTTCATACCATTTTCCCGCCGGAAACACTATTTGCAACCGAATGACGGGTTGGGCATCGTTGCACAGTACGTGCAGACGGGCGCCATTGGGGAGTGAAAACACGTCAGCCGCGGGCAGTGTAACACTGGCCAGCGGCTGAACGGGAGGTGCGACTTGACGGTCGAGCATGGAAGCGGATTAGTTGACAGAGGAGGCGTCGTTGCCAAAAGCTTCCTCTAGCTTATTGAAGTTAAAGTGTAATGACACTCGAATAGTTTGTGCTAAAGGATTCGCACGGGAGTTTGGCACCAAGTAAGCACCATCAATTCCGAAAACTTGGAAGCGACCACCTAGACCTAAGCTTAAGTAGCGACGGTCACCTTTATCAGGGTTTTCGTAAAAGTATCCTACACGAGCCATCAGCAAATCTTTGTACGTGTACTCTAGACCAGCGGAAAGGTTAATTTCTTGAATTTCTTCTGAAAAGCCGCCTGGCGCATCGGTAAAGGAATTAATGATGCCACTAACAACACCTGCGCGTCTTCTCTCCTCGTTTTCAGCATCACGGCGCTCTAGGTACGCTTGCTGACTGGCAGCATCAGTGGCTACATTATCCTCGTAATAAGGGCTGGGCACCAATAGTTTAGTGCCATCGATGGTTAGCGTAAGCTTATTGTAAGGATCAAGCTCGCGGGTGAAGGCAGTACCTAGCTTAATACTCATAGGCAGGAAATCCGCCTGATTGGCATCGGTATAGGTCATCTTGTTGCCAATGTTAGCAATAGAGGCCCCCAGCGCCAAATTATACGCACCACCACCGATGCTAAGGTCGCGGTTATAATAGGTGCCTAAATCAACAGCGAGCGCATTGCCAGGCTTAGAGTCGCCACCGCTAGTAGGGCCGACAAGGTTGGAGCGAATGTAACGCGCTGTAACGCCCACCCCTAGGTATTCACTGAGCTTCTGTCCGTAGGATAAAGCAAAGGCATATTCCTTCGGGTTAAATTCTCCTTCTGGCTGATTAGCTGCCGAGCGCAGAGCAATGCTTCCTAAGTCGAAATACAGAAGTGAGGCCGAGATAGCCGCACGCTGGTTGAGTTTAGCATAGCCCGATAAGTAGGCCAAGCCCATATCATCGGTGATGGAGCGCAACCATGGCGTGTACGAGGGCGATACACTATATTGATTGGGTACAAAGCCCAGCTTGCCCGCATTGTAGTAAGCTGAGTTCGCGTCGGGTGAAGTTGCTACACCAGCTTCGCCAAGAGCAGCACCCCGTGAGTCGGGGCTGAGGGTGAGAACTGGAACTGCGGTAGTAATGACTTTCGAGTTAGTGATTTGGGCCGTAGCCGCAATTGACAAACCCAGCAAACCGGGGAGAAGCGCATAGCGCAGTGGCAGCTTCGACAAGAGCATATAATCGGGAAAAGATGGGCTGAAAGATAAACGTGAGGCCAGTAAGTTAATTCAGAAGAACTAGTTTTTCGTATTTCGAAGCAGTAGAGCCATCACGTGGAGAACGTACGCTGACTCGGTAGACGTACACACCGCGGGCTAATTGATCATTGAATTCATCCCGACCGTCCCAAATAACATCGCTAAGGTGCGAGCTACTGCCGATAGCTGTTGTGCGCAAAGTGCGAACCAATTTGCCCGACACCGTAAAGATCTGTACCTGAATGTCCAGATCATCGCCGGTGCGATTGTGATCAAAGTGAAACGTAGTGGCGCTTGAAAACGGGTTAGGGTAATTTAATACATGATTGAGCGCTAACTTTTCGGTACGGGCCGCAATAAATTCGATTTCTTTTTCAGCAGAATTATTAAACGTATCCCAAGCCTTAACGCGCAGCAAATGAGGACCGGGAGTTAGGTCTTTGAATAAATAACGAACCCGCCCGACCTGAAAGCTATCAACCTCGGCTGTATAGTAATCGTTTAGAACGACGAGTTTACTTACATCGTTATCCAGGGTAGCCGTTATTTCGTGGCCAATGCCTGAACCCGCCGTATTAATACCGTTATCGTCGCGCAAACGACTTATAAGCGTGGTGGAGGTACTGGTAAGTCCGCCAAACACAAATGACTCGGTATCCATGAACAGACGTATGTCTGGTGGGATTGTGTCAGCGGCCGCGTTATCTAAAACGCCCCCCACAACTAGGTTCGTGGCACCGCTGGCATCGGCTCGCCGAACGGTGTCGGCGGCATAAAGGCTGATTTTACCTTGGCCGAAGCTGTAGTTAATATCCTTCGGTACGACAAAAGTGAGCTTGAACTCCCCGTTGCGCACGCTGGCTTGGCCATCATAAATAATATCACGCTGCACAGCTATCGTGGGTCGGCCATCATTTATTTCATTGCCAAGCAGCGTAATGGTAGAAGGCTTCTCAAATACTGTGACCTGCACTTTGCCACTAAAACCAGCGTCGATAGTGCCAGCGGCTGTTGTTACGTCGCCGGTCAGGTCTACGCGGGAGAGTGCGCGGAGGGTATCGTTGGCTGTAGCAATGGGTTTTCCATTCAGCTGACGAATAGCCGCCGACTGCTCGGGGTAAGCCAAGCGCGCAGACGGATCACCGAGAAGAGAGAAGTTTCGATTGTTATCGCCAGCTTGACTACTGTTTTTGGTAAGCGCCATCACATCGCCCAAACGAGGCATACGACCATTTACAGGCGCAAAAACAACGGCAAAGAAACGCTCATTCAAAAAGCGGTTGAACGTGGAGATAACCACACGGGTAGTCGTCAGCAAGCCGATAGCGCCACCCGTTACATTGGTGAGCGCAACTTCCCCAGCCGAATCGAATTCGGGGTCATCGTAAGTGCTAAAGTCACAGGTAGCCGTGAGCATGAAGGTCGGCCGCGTCACGTTTTCTAAATTTAGAACGTCAGATTTCGTGAAAATTTGTTCATCGGTCCAGCCGCGCACCCCGCCGTGGCCCGCATAATTGACGATAAGCGACCCTTGCTCAATAGCTTCATCGATGGTGCGGCTGGCGCCGGGCGAATTTTGCCCCCCAGCACCGGCTACCTGCGGATACATGTCGAGGTACACTTTGTGCACGTTGTATGCTGGTCGGCGCGTGATTAAGTCATTCGCCAACGGCTCCGTAGAGGACAACACGTGCTCATTCGCGTCGCCATCGTCGGCAACGAACGTGACGCGGTTGCGCCATTTGCCATACGCGGCCGGCGAATCATAAGTAATAAGCTTATCAACAACCAGCTTGGCCTGGGCAGTAGAGCGGGGCTGGTCGGTGGGCGTGCGCACGGGCAAACGACCAATACCAATATCGAGACCTTCACTAGTAGGGCGACCGCCTTCATCCCAGCGGCCTTCGTCGTCATCTAGAAGGCCGAAATAATCGTCGGAAGAGTAGGAGAGAGCCGGGGCGCCAGGACGAGGGAATACGCGGTTGAATGACTCGCGCGACTCATATACCGGTACGAAGTTCTGATTGATTCTGTCGATGTCAGGCGAGCCGCTTTCGGACAGTCGCCGCTGTTTCCACCAAGCCGGAACTTTGGTCAGATCATTTGTGGGGTCTGATTTATAATCGTAGGAAGCGTCGCCGAAGAGCAGAAGCATGGTGCGTTTGCCAGCCGGGGTGCGGTCATAAATCATTTTCATGAAGTCGCGGATGGCTGTTACATCCTGACCGCCAGAGCTGAATTCGTTATATATCTGCTCAGTCGTGACCACCGCTACGTTCAGCTTGTCGACGGAGCGGGCAGGGTTTCGCCGATAATCAGCCAAGCGCTCAGCCTCGGCCCGAAACAACGGGTGCGTAACGATGACAAAGTCAAGTCGGCCATCAAGATTCAGAGCGTGCAGATTTTGAGGTGCTATCCGACCAAAGTTGCGTGGGGCTTCAAAGCTGGACCCTGAGAAGGCAATGAATTCGCGCAGGGAATCGGTGGGGGCTACAAAAGCGCCCCCAGCATCAAGCGGGCGAGCTACCGGCCGACGCGGATTGGTGACATCCCACACGGTAACGCCAGTTGCATTCGCTACGGTGAATCGACTGACAGCATTCAAACCAATATTATCGAAGGAACGAAACTCGAGTTGAGGCGCTACGAAGCGCAACTGCCGTTGCGCATTCAGCTCCAAATAATCGAGGTAGCCGGCAGCGGAAGGACTATTAGCACTGTAGGTCAGCAAAACACGCAAATCAGCGGTGCCCGGCGCTGGCACTGCTGCTGTGAGCAGGCTGGTATTGGCTATCTCCGGGAAGAAATTTGAGCTGTAGCCGGCTACCGATTGGGAAACCACATTTTGCCCCCCAACACTTATTTGAAAATTAGAAGCACTACTTGACGCTGCCGCGACCAAAGAAGTAAGCTGCACCGCTGAGCCAGGTACGAGGTCGGGAATGGTAAAGGGAATTTCCAGACGAGTGCCTGACTCAAACTTCTCACCCAGCCATTGTCGCCCCGATTTTAGCAGGTTGATCAGATCAATTTCATGAAATTTTCGCTCTGCAAAGGTTGTAATGGTGGCTGAGGGAGATGCCGTTACGGCCGGCGCCGGGGCTATGCGCTTGCCCGCTGCGGTGCCAACTGTTAAAAAGTAGTAGGCTGTATCGGTGTACAGATGGTAGGAATGGCGAAAACGGTTGACTGTGGGCGCTTCTCGTTCCCACGTATGCGGGCCACGAGCGTAGAACAGCACATATTCGTTGTCGTTGAAGGTGGCATCGTTGTTATCGTTGGCCACAAACACGGCATTTTCAATCAGGTCATCGGGCCGATAAGTGCTGTTGGGCTGCGGTAGCATACCCGTGGCATTGCCGTAAAGTTGAAGGCGGCGCGGATCAAGGGTCTGTGGATTGAGGCCCATAGCTGTCAAAGCAGCTTTATCCAGCTTATATATTCCGCTGGTAGGCACGCCGATCTTAAACCAGTCGCCTTGCTGAAGTACCGAAGCGCTCGGATGAGGGCGACCGCCCCGAGCGGCCGTAGCGGGTGCCGCTACATAGGTGTATTCGAAGGATACCAATCGCTCAGCCTGCCCGCTCTGCGTATTGCGTCGTACAGGCTGGAGTGAAAGAAAACTCACGGGTGCACGCAACTCTGTAGTGGTGCGCAAGCTTAACGCGGGCTCGGGGGGCAAATTTGCCCCCACAAGAAGTGCAGCGTCGGTGGCAGGAAAAGGCTCATAGACGGCATTGCGAAGCTGGCCGCTAACTACCCTGCCATTAAGGCGCAACGTATAGGTGCCGACGCGGTCGGTAGGAATATAGGTGGCGCCTCGGAACGAGGGAGTCCGGCTGGCTTGCCCGGTGCGCGTGTACACAGTTTCGTAGCCCTGCCACTCCACGGAGGCTTGCACTGTTTGCTCGGTGGCCTGGGCTTGCGCAGTATTCGCAAATCCCGCCAACCCCCCAATGAGCAGCAGAAGCCAAAAAAAGCGCATAAACGTGTAAAGCGATAGAGAGCGGATAAGCGGGAGATAATAATCGGGAGCGCGCCGGCCAACTACATAACTACCAGCTGATACAAATATTGTGGTAAGGAATTGCGCGCCAGAAAATCACCCAAAAGACGGTCGGAACAAGGAAAGCAGCACGTACAGCAAAATGATAAGCGGAATGGCTGCTGCCTGCAAAACCAAAAGCAGAATCAGCGATACGATTAGAAACAGGAAACGCACCGAATTGTCCTGCCAGCTTAGGTTCTTAAACTTCAGAGCAAATAACGGCAGCTCCGCCACCAGCAAGCCTGACAGTAATAGGGTCAAGCCAAGCAGCACCCACGGGTTCAGAATAATTGACGTGAGATGGTAGGTGTCGTACGTTAGAATCAGAGGAAGTGAAGCCACAACTAGCGTGCAGGCCGGCGTGGGCAACCCGATAAAGGAGGTAGTCTGGCGGGTGTCATTGTTGAACTTCGCTAAGCGCAGTGCCGAGAATACAGTCAGGATGAAACCAGCGTAGGGAAGCCAGTCGGGTAGTGAATTTGCCCCCTGGCCCAGCAAATGATACAGCATAGCGCCCGGCACCACGCCAAATGAAACCATATCGGCCAGCGAATCGAGGTCTTTGCCAATAGGCGAACTGGCATGCAATGCGCGAGCTACCAAGCCATCGGCGAAGTCAAAAAGGGCAGCCAGACCTACTAGGTAGGATGCCAACTCCAGGCGTCCGGCAAAAACGCTGCAAATCGCCAGACAGCCTGCAAATAAATTGAGACAGGTAATCGCGTTGGGCAAATGATTCTTCATGAAGACGTAAAAACGACGTTAGCGCAAAAACGGATTGGAACGCCGTTCGGCCCCAATAGTAGTAGCGGGGCCATGCCCAGGATACACGGTTACCGAATCTGGGAGTGTAAGTAGTTGGGTGCGAATGCTTTCAATAAGCGTATCATAATTGCCCCCCGGCAAATCGGTGCGGCCGATGCTGCCCTGGAATAGTACGTCGCCACCAATGACGGTTTCGGTAGGTTCGTGGTAGAACACAACGTGGCCCGGCGCATGACCTGGCGCGAAGCGTACTTCTAAGGTGGTTTCACCAAAAGTGACGGGCTCACCGGGCGTCAAAAACCCAGTAGGCTCGGCTGGGTTATAGAGGGGAAAGCCGTAGCTGGGCGCGTAAGTTGGCACCGCGCGTAGTACGCTCAGGTCGGCTTCGTGAATCAGAAAAGGAACCTGATAGGTGTCAATAATAAACTGGTTGCCAAATACATGGTCGATGTGACAATGGGTGTTCAGTAGCAACACAACCTGTAGGCCTTCGGCTTCAATAAAAGCTTTCAGCGCTTGTTGCTCGGCCTTCTCATAGCAACCAGGGTCAATGACGACGCATTGCTTGGTGGCATCATGCAGCAGATAAGTGTTTTCGGAAAAAGCGTTGAAAGTGAAACCAGATACGGTCATAGAGCTACTAAATGGGAACCGGCACGAGCCGAATATAATTGGGATGGTAAGTTACGATGACTAGTTTGAAGTTGCGCGCGCACGGCAATAGACACTTGCTTTATACCGCTGCCATTTTCGCCTTACCTTGCCCCCAATGACCTCTTACGACTACCTTATTCTCGGTCACGGCCTGGCCGGCGCTACCTTCGCTTACGAACTGCGGCAGCGCGGACACTCAGTAGTAGTGCTCGACGAACCCCGTGCCGATTCGGCCTCCAACGTAGCCGCTGGCCTGATGAACCCCGTAACCGGTCAGCGTTTCGTTCTGACTTGGCTAGCCGACGAGCTGTTACCAGCGGCAGCCGAGTTTTACCGGAAGATTGAAGCTGAATTTAAACAGCAGTTTTTCTTCGAGACGCCTATTCTCAAGCTGTTTTCCTCCGTGAAGGAACAGAACTACATTCTCGCCCGCAGCGCAGATCAGCCTTGGGGGGCTTTTGTGGATGAAATATGCGCGGATTTACCACCCATAACCGGCGTGAAAACAGGACTGGGGGGCATTTTTATTCGTCGCTGTGGCTATGTAGCCGTGCGCGAAATGCTGGCTGCCCTAGCCGCCGATGGACTGCAAAATGGCTGGCTGCGGCACGAAACTTTTGCCTGGAATGACCTTGTTATCGGCCCGGCTGGCGTGATATATAAAGGCGCAATTCAAGCGCGCCATTTTGTGTGTTGCGAAGGCGCCGCCGCCATGCAAAATCCGTACTTTAACTGGCTGCCGATTACGGCCAACCAAGGGGAGGTGTTGGACGTGCAGTGCAATGGTTTATCGACAGAGCAGGTGCTGAACAAAGGTGGCTACGTGGTACCGCTCGGCGACGGGCAGTTTCGTGTAGGGGCTACCTACCGTTGGCCGCCGCTGCCGTTGGGCACCACTGCGGAGGCGCTTACGGAGCTTGGTCAGCGCTTTAGCGAAATGTCCGATCAGCCGTTTACAGTCGTTGATCAGCGGGCCGGTTTTCGGCCCGCCGTACGCGACCGAAAACCCGTGCTGGGCATGCATCCGGCTTGGCCAGTTTTGAGTATATTTAATGGCTTCGGTTCCAAGGGCGTCATGCTGGCTCCGCGGCTGGCAACCCATTTTGCCAACGTGCTGGAAGGCACCGAAGCTCTTTGGCCTGAGGTCAATATTTCGCGGTATCATTCGTTGTATATTTCCGTACCTACCGAGGTCGGCGTTTCCTCCTGATTTTCTGCCCTTTTGCTATCTATATGAAGCACTTATCCTTTTCTATAACGCGTCGGCTTTGGGTGGTTGGGGCGCTGCTGGGAGTACTGCTGGCGGCTGGTGAAGCCCAGGGCCAAACGGCCCAAGAGCAGTTTGGGCGCGTGCGGATCCAGTACAAGGACTTTGACTGGCAGTTGTTCAGCACCCAAAACTTCAACATTTACTACTACGCCAGCGGCGAAACCACTGCCCGCCGGGCCGCCGAGTACGCCGAAAAAGAGCTGCAGCGCGTTTCTTCCCTCATCGGTTACTATCCATACTCCAAGACTACGCTCATGCTCTACAACTCCGTGGGCGACCTGCGGCAGAGCAATATTGGCTTGTATAGCGACAAGTATCAAACCGGTGGCGAAACCTCGCTGCTGCGCATGAATAAGGTGCAAATAGCCTTTCAGGGTCAGCAAACGTTGTTTAAGCGTGATGTAAGCTCCCAAATTACCCGCGTGCTGCTTAACGATATGATGTATGGCGGCTCGCTGAAAGAAGTTATTCAGAGCACCTACTTATTACAGTTGCCCGAGTGGTTTATTGCCGGCGCATCCTCTTATGCAGCTGAAGGTTGGAGCGTGGAGATGGATGACTACATGCGCGACATGACTCAGCAGTATGAAGGCACCAAAACGGCTCCTTTCTTCCTGCGCAATCCGCAGTTGGCGGGCCAGAGCGTTTGGAATTACATCGCGGAGCGCTATGGCTACACCACCATCCAGAATATTCTCAACCTCACCCGCATTACCCGCGACGTAGAAGTAGGCATTAGCAGTTCGCTGAATGTGCCTTATAAAGTATTCCTGCGCGATTGGCTGGCTTATTACCGTCAGTTGAATGCGCAGCCGATAGTGCCATTGGTGCAGCCCGATGAGAAAAACCAGATAGTAAGCAATAACCGCAAAGCGGTATTGTATTCGCAGCCGGTGCTGAGTCCTAACGGGCAGCGGCTGGCATACGTGTCCCTCGACCGTGGCCGCTACCGCGTGATGACCGTCAATCGCAACGGCTCTGGCCGCAACACCATTCACAGAAGCGGCTACAAAACGCCTGACCAGCAGGTAGAAAACCGGCTGCCGGTGCTGGCCTGGCGCGGCAACGGGCAGGTAGCTGTAGCTGAGATGGATAAAGGCTATATGACGCTTCGCTTGCGCCCCGCCGATGCTGGTGTGGTGAATAGCGTGGTAACCAATCTGCGTGAAATCCTACCTTTCAGTAAAGGCGGCTCGTCTATTTTCAAACCGTTCTCCCAGGTGCTCGATCTGGCGTATTCACCCGATGGGAAGTCGTTGGTATTTAGTGGTACGCGTGGGGGGCAAAATGACCTGTATCTGCTGCGGGCCGGCAGCCGCACGCCCGAGCGCATCACCAACGATCTGTTCGACGACGTGCAGCCAACTTTTCTGCCCAACGGCGCGGGCATTGTATTCAGCTCCAACCGGTGGTCGGACGGCACGGCGGAAGGCAACTTTGCCAGCGTCGTGAATAACTACGATTTGTTTCTCTATCACCTCGATGGGCGCGAGCAGCCGGTGGAGTCGTTGGTGAGCACTATTTCCAATGAAGGCCGGCCCCGGGCCGTGTCCGACACCGAGATTCTGTACTTGGGCGAAGAAAGCGGCATCCGCAGCTTGTACCGCTACTCGCTCACTACTCGTCGGCGGACGGCCGCCAGTAACTTCTCAACCAACATTAAAGACTTTGATTTCAATACTGGTACCGGCACGCTGGGCTTTATAGCCGCCGACCGTGCCCGCGATATGGTGTATGTGTATCCCACGTATGCTCTGCCAGAGAATATGACGCTGGCTAAAACTGCACGTCAGGAAATTCTGGAAGAGAGGTCGGCGCCGCCGCCGCCAGCACCCGCCGCGCCAGCTCCGGTTCAAGAGCCCGTGCCTGCGCCGGTTGCTGACTCCACTTCTACTATTGTAGGGCAGCCTGGGGGGCAAATTACTACTGATTCGACGGCGACGCGGCCTCAGGTGGCTCAGAAGCAAACAGAGGAGCCCATCAATACCAGCAACTATGAGTTTGATGAGGATGCGCCCACGCGAACTAATGCGCGGCGACGCTCGGCTACGGCGGCTAACCTACCTACCGCTCCACCGGCCGATGCCTTCGCTTTGACTGGTCCATATCGTTATACTCCACAGTTCAGCATCGATAACGTCGTGTCGTCGCTGTACGTCGATCCGTTGTTGGGATTTGGCTTGATCGGGCAGGCCAACATGACCGATCTGTTTGAAAACCAACGCATACAGGCAGGTATTTTTGGTCTTACTGATTTAAAAACCAGCAGTATATACGCGGAGTACACCGACTTGCGCCGCCGCTACGACTGGAGCATACGTTACCAGAAACAGGCTTACTTCTTCGACCTGACCGGCTTGGGCCGTACCCGCTATGGGCGTCACGAGGTGGCTCCTACCATAGCTTACCCGCTTACGCACAACCTGAGCTTACGCGGTGGGCCACGCTTTGTGAACGTGAACCGGACGCTGATCAACGTGTTCGACGACTCGCTGGATATAAGCCGCAACTATCTGGGCCTAACCGGCGAGCTGGTATATGATAACTCCATTGCTACTGGGGTCAATATGCTGCAGGGTACGCGCATGAAAGTGGGGGTGATGAAGCTGAACAGCCTGAATGACAAGTCGCAGAACTTCGGTAAGATCTATGTGGACCTACGTCACTATCAGAAGATTCACCGGCAGATCATCTGGGCTAACCGCGCCAGCTATGGCCAGTTCTTCGGCGATACCCGGCAGCAGTTCCGCCTCGGTGGCATGGACAATTGGCTCAACAATGACTACCAGGACGACCAGCGCATTCTGCCCTCCACCTACGACCCCACGCAGATGTTCTACCAGGAGTTTGTGACCAACCTGCGTGGGTTCGACTACAGCAAGCGCATCGGTCCGAAATATGTGTTGTTCAACTCGGAGCTGCGGGTGCCTATTATCCAGTACCTCACGCGCAAACCCGTTGAGTCAGGCTTCTTCCGCAACCTGCAGCTGACCGCTTTTGCTGATGCTGGCTCGGCTTATTCCGGCCCGAACCCATTCAACGAAAACAACTCCTTTAATACCAACATAATAGGAGGAAATGGCAACTCTTTCTCGGCTACCGTTGTGAACTTTCGCAACCCCTTGCTCGTGGGCTACGGCTTCGGAATTCGGACAACCTTGCTGGGCTTCTACGGAAAAGGAGATATTGCCTGGGGTCAGGAAGACTTCGAACAACTGAGCCCTAAACTATACTTTACGCTCGGCTACGACTTCTAAAGTTTAGATCTAAAACCTCTTTTTGGGTCCGAAATCCATTGTGAAAAGCCCCCCGGGAAATATCCGGGGGGCTTTTTTATGGCTGGTATAGTTCAGCTGCCCTTAAAGCCTACACCTTAAACATCAGGCCCGAAGCAGTAAAAACCAACGGCCAGCGACTATCTTTGTGGTCCCATTCACTAGTCCCGTGGCCGTGTTGCTCCTTCGTGAGATTTGGTATTTAATGCAGAAGGATTTTCGTCTGGAATGGCGGCAGCGGGCAGCGCTGAATGGGATGTTGCTGTACGTAGGCAGCACCGTATTTGTGTGTTATCTCAGCTTTGCGCTACGTGGGGGGCAATTACCAGCGCCAGCCTGGAACGCGCTGTTTTGGATCATCCTGCTTTTTACTGCCGTAAATGCGGCTGCTAAAGGCTTTTTGCAGGAGAGTCGGGGGCGTTTGCTTTACTACTATACGCTGGTGCGGCCGCAGGCCGTAATTCTGGCCAAAATTGCCTACAACGCGGTGCTGTTGCTGGGCTTGGCGCTGGTTGGGTTTGCGCTGTATGCCGTAGTGCTGGGTAATCCGGTGCAGGATGTGCCGCTTTTTGTTGGCAACGTTGGTTTGGGCGCGGTAGGCTTTGCCACCACGCTTACACTGGTGTCGGGTATTGCGTCCAAAGCCACCAATAGCAGCACACTTATGGCCGTGCTCGGCTTCCCTATCATGATTCCGATGCTGTTGCTGCTCATCAAAGTTTCCAAAAATGCCCTTGATGGGCTGGAGTTTGAAGCGAGCAGCGGCTCTCTGCTGACGTTGTTGGCTCTCAATCTGATTGTGACGGCTGTGTCTTATTTGCTGTTTCCTTTTTTGTGGCGCGGCTAATTTTCAAAGCACCTGAAAATGAGTGATAAGAGTCAAGAAAAAGCCTCCCGCAAGTCGTCACAAATCACGGTGTCAGCTTGTTGTTTTGCAGAAGGATTAGTTGACAAGTCCTCGGGCTTGTTTTTCCATTCACCGTTTTGCTTCTCATGTCTATAAAAAGAAACTGGTGGAAAGTGCTCGCTATCGTGTTGGTATTGTACACGGTAGTAGCAGGGTTATTGGTGCCGGTGCCGCGGTTGGATATCGTGAACGAAAGCATTCGCAACCTCTATTTCCACGTGCCGATGTGGTTCGGCATGACCATCATTCTAACCACGTCCGTCGTTTATTCTATCCGGTACCTGCGCACGCCAACGGCTCGCCTGGACACCCTGGCGCACGAGTCAGCCAAGACTGGTATAGTGATGGGATTGCTGGGGCTAGCAACGGGCAGCATGTGGGCGCGCTATACCTGGGGCGCCTGGTGGACCTCCGACCCACGCCTTAATGGGGCCGCTATTGCGATGCTTATCTACGGAGCTTATATTGTACTACGCTCTTCTTTTACCGATGAGCAGCAGCGGGCGCGCATCAGCGCCGTGTACAATATCTTTGCATTCGCGGCGGCCATTCCGCTGCTTTTCGTGTTGCCGCGCCTCACCGATTCGCTGCATCCTGGTGCGGGCGGCAACCCCGGCTTTAGCAATTATGACCTGGATAGCAACATGCGCATGGTATTCTATCCCGCCGTCATTGGCTGGACGCTCATTGGCTTTTGGATTACCCAAGTGAGCAGCCGCCTCGAATTTCTCAAACAGAAGATTTATGAAAAACAGCTGGCGTAACGCCTTTTTGCTCCTGCTGACGCTGCTGGCCTCCATAGGGCAAGCCGTTGCGCAAACTGCCGACACTCCTGAAATGGCGGATGCTTTGCGCCAAAGCGGTAAGATCTACGTGGTCGTAGCCGTGATTTTGATTGTAGTCATTGGCCTGATCGGCTACCTCATTTCCCTCGACCGCAAAGTGAGCCGGTTGGAGAAAGAGATTCGCTAGCCGAAATACTCACCTAAAATTGCCCCCCAAGGATTTTTCAGTCCACTTTAGTTGTTCCGAATAACCGACCCGCACTCTTCGCAACATGAAAAAAACTCACGTTCTCGCCATCGCCGTTATTGCCATCGCCATTGGTATTATTATGAGCGCGGCCGGCGATGCCAGCGTCTATGTATCCTTTAAGGAAGCCCGCGAGCGTGCCGCCGAGGGCAACATGACCAAAGTACACGTGGTAGGTCGCCTGCCCCGCGACAATCAGAAGAACATTACGGGCCTGGAGTATAACCCCACGCTCGATCCTAACTACTTCGCTTTCACGCTAGTTGATACTAATCGGATTGCGCAGCGGGTTATCTACTTCAATCCGAAGCCTCAGGATTTTGACAAGTCAGAGCAGGTAGTAATTACCGGCGCCATGCGCAACGACATCTTCGTGGCCGACAAGATTCTGTTAAAGTGCCCCTCCAAGTACGTGGAGACCGAAGTGAAAGGCGCAACGGCTGCCGTTAACTAATAAGTAGTATCTCAACGAGCAGAAATGAAGAGTAGACGGCAATTTTCTGCATGCAGCATTGAGGCAAACAATTGCTTTAGGCTGTGGGGGTGCCGTTCTTTTTATCCTTTTTGCTCGGCTCTGGTTTATAAGCGGTGGCGTGAGTAGAAGGGGCTAAAGCTCATCTACTCACGCCGCAAGGCAAACTAAAGATTGGGCCCTGACAAGCCAATTCCTGTCAGTTGCCCCTACATTATACCCGATAAACATGCTTAATACTTTCATTGGCGACCTCGGACACTTAAGTGTCATTATAGCGTTTGTGGCCGCCATTGTTGCGGCGTATGCCTATTACATGGCTACCAACCGCCGCCCCTTAGGCGACGACGACGTGGCTTGGCGGCGCTTGGGCCGGGGGGCTTTTTTAGTGCACGGCGTGGCAGTGCTGTCCATTATCGGCTGCTTGTTTAGCCTGATTTATGGTCACCGATACGAGTATTACTACGTGTGGAGCCACTCCAGCAACCATTTGCCGGTGTACTACATGATTTCCTGCTTCTGGGAAGGGCAGGAGGGTAGCTTCTTGCTTTGGATATTCTGGCACGTAGTGTTGGGCTTAGCCATAATTCGCTACAATAAGAAGTGGGAAGCGCCTGTAATGACTGTGTTTGCCGGCGTGCAGCTTTTCCTGACCTCGATGATTCTGGGCGTTGTAATAGGAGAGCTGAAGATCGGTTCGTCGCCATTTATTCTGCTGCGCGATTTTCTGACTGATCTGCCCGTCTGGAAAACGGACCCCAACTTCGTTCCCAAAGACGGTACCGGCCTGAACCCCCTGCTCCAGAACTACTGGATGGTGATTCACCCCCCAACTCTCTTCCTTGGGTTTGCGCTTACCCTCGTGCCGTTTGCTTTTGCCATTGCTGGCCTTTGGAAAGGTGAGCTGAGCAAATGGGTAAAGCCTGCTCTGCCCTGGACGTTGCTTGGCGCGCTAGTGCTGGGCGTGGGGGTAATGATGGGTGCTTATTGGGCCTACGAAACCCTAAACTTTGGCGGCTATTGGAACTGGGACCCGGTTGAAAATGCCGTGTATATTCCTTGGCTGGTGCTGGTGGCTTCCATCCACGGCATGATCTTATGGAAGCGCAGCCGCTTGGGTTTGCGCACTTCCTTCGTGCTCGTTATTGCTTCGTTCCTGCTCATCCTATATGCTACCTTCCTGACCCGTAGTGGCGTGTTGGGCAATGCCTCGGTGCACTCGTTCACCGATTTGGGCCTGTCTGGTCAGCTACTGATTTACATGGGCTTCTTCTTTGTAGTCGCCATTAGCATGCTGGTGTGGCGCTGGAAGACGATTCCTATTTCCGAAAAAGAGCTGACTACTTACAATGCTGAACTGTGGGTATTTGTGGGCGCTACGGTGCTGTGCTTGGGGGCTTTCCAGGTGCTGGTAACTACCAGTATTCCGGTTTATAATGCTTTCCTAGGCTTCCTAGGTGTCAAATCCAATCTGGCGCTGCCTGCCGACCAGATTGCGCACTACACCAAAATCCAGCTTTATGTAGGCGTAGGTGTGGCCCTGCTCTCCGGCTTGGCGCAGGTGATGTGGTGGCAGAAGAACGACAAGCAAAGCTTGATGAACTCTCTGGCTGTGCCTGGCATCCTGACCTTGTTGGGTTCGGCGCTGGTTATTCTGCTGGTGCGATACAACAAGCTGCAAATGGAGCCGACATACATTCTGCTGCTCACGGCGGCGCTGTTTGGGGTGCTGGCCAATCTGGGCATGGTGCTCAGCCTGATCATGCGGCGCGTAAGCATATCAGGGGGCGGTGTGGCTCATATTGGTGTGGCGCTGATGCTGTTGGGTATTTTGGCTTCGGCTGGCTACTCCAATATTATTTCCGCAAACGTATCGGGTCTTGTGTATTCCCGCGAGTTTCCGGAGGAAATAAACCGCGACAACGTATTGCTCTGGCGCAACGAGATAGCGCCTATGGGCAAGTACGATGTGAGCTACACCGGCCAGTATTTTGAAGTGCCCGGCATGCCCGAGTACGTCAATAAAGAGCTTATCTATCGCACCGATGATGAGTATAAGGTAATTGCTCGGGGCGATATTAAAATTAAGGACAAGACTTATTATAAGGTGGGCGATACGCTCGAAATCCGGCCCGAGAACACCTACTACCGTGTTGAGTACAAAAACCGCGAGACGCAGGAAGCCTTCACGCTTTTCCCGCGGGCACAGGTGAACGAGGAGATGGGCTTGCTGGCTTCACCAGCTCTCAAGCAGTTCGTCGACCACGATATTTATTCTCACATCAGCACCGTGCCCGACCCGAGCAAGGAGAAGGACTGGACGGAAGTGAAGGAGCACGAGATTACCGTAGGCGACACCATTTTCCTGAATGATTACTTCGCGGTGCTGCGCGCCATTGAACCGGCTCATCAAACGGCTGGCTTGGGCCTAAAGCCCGGCGATTTAGCTATTCAAGGCGATTTCATTGTACATGGCGAGAAGAAAAAGTACCATGTACACCCCATGTTCGTGGTGCGCGACCGGCTTATCGGCCGTGTTCCCGATGAGGTAGAAGACTTGGGCTTGCGTCTGTCTTTCATAAACGTAGATCCTGAGAAGGGCAAATTTACCTTCGGCGTAAGCACCACAGCTAAGGATTATATCATCTTGAAAGCCGTGGAAAAACCCTTCATCAATCTGCTCTGGAGCGGCACACTGCTCATGACGATTGGGTTTGGAATGGCCTTCGCAAAGCGCCGCCGCGAGTTGCGCGAAAATGCTGTTCAACCTGCTCCCGCAGACACAAGCACCATTAGAAAGGCTCCGGCACCACGTCGCGCGGAATCAGTGGCTTAAAACATAGCTTGCCCACAAAAAAGCCCCCCAGAATCTATCTGGGGGCTTTTTTGTGATGCTAATTTGTTATTTCTGATTAATTATCCTCTTGACGCCTAATTGGCCGTCCATCAAGTTTAACTATCCTGTTAAGAGGGCGTTTTACCGGCGGCACGATAAAATCAGAGGATTAAGCACTTCCTTGCGCTCGATGAGATTACTCCAATCCACATTTGCCCCCCAGCGTATCGCCTTACTTGGCTCGGGCCGCGTAGCCTCTCAGCTAGGTCCCGCCCTGCTGAAAGCCGGTCATCAGGTTGTCTCGGTTTGGAGCCGGACCACAGCCAGCGCCCAAAGTTTAGCGGCCGAACTACCAAGTGCAGTGGTCAGTCCCAGCCTCAGTTTCGCCTCCCAACCGCCCGCTGATATATACATAATCTCGGTGCCTGATGCAGCTATAGAAGAAGTGTTGGCAGCCGCTCGTTTTCCGGTTGGTGCCTTAGTAGCTCACACAGCTGGTGCTTTGCCACTGAGTTTATTTGAGGCTTACCCTAAAGTGCGAGGCGGTGTTTTTTATCCGCTGCAAACTTTCAGTCCCGGCCGCATGATAGACTGGGCTACCGTGCCGCTCTGCATTGAAGCTGCTGATGAAACCGGGCAAGCAGTGTTGATGGCCTTGGGACATAGTCTGAGCAATTTGGTGCAGCCGGTGGCTACGCTTCAGCGCCAGCGCCTGCACGTAGCGGCCGTATTTGCCAGCAATTTTACCAATCACCTGTTGGGCATCAGCCATGCCCTACTATCAGAGGCGAATCTGCCCTTCGAGCTACTGGCGCCCTTACTGCGCGAAACCGTAGAAAAAGCCATAGCTGCCCCGCCCTTTAGTGTACAAACTGGGCCCGCCGCCCGCCGTGACGGGCCTACGCTGGCTCGCCATCAGGCGGAGCTAACCGCTCATCCGGCCTGGATGTCTTTATATAAGTCGTTGAGCGACAGTATCCAGCAACAATTGCCCCCCGTGGTGCCAAACAACGAGACAGGGTTGTAGCTTTGATTAGGGAGCGGTGGTGCGTACCTTCGTGCCCGCAATTGCCCCCCAGAACCCTACTTTGTGAATACCATTAACATCACCTTCCAGTTTCAGGATGGCCAGCCCGCGCAGACTCACGTAGCAGCCCAAGGCGAGTCGGTGCTGGACGTGGCCCTCAACAACGACATTCAGCTTCAGCACAACTGCGGCGGTGTGTGTGGTTGCAGTACCTGCCACGTGTACGTACTCCAGGGCGAAGATGAGCTACCCGAAATTTCTGATAAAGAGGAGGATTTCATCGACCGCGCCGTAAATCCACGCATCAACTCTCGTCTGGCCTGCCAATGCGTTGTGCAGGCTGAGGGCAATGATCTGGTTATCCTTATTCCACCCCAAGATTTCTTAGGTCACTAAGGCTCCGTTTGAAGTTCGGGAATGAAAGAGCCAGCAAGTGGAAAGCTGCAATATGTCAAGCGCAGCTAGCTTTTTCTCTTCTCAACTCGTAAACCCTCGCCATCAACCCTCTGAATTTTCCAACACCCAGATATGAATCATTTCGAGCCCCCCATTAAGTGGAGCGACCACGAGGATATCGCCATTGCACTCTACGAAAAGTTTGGCGATGATTTTACGGAGGCAAAAATTTATCGCATCCGCTTCACCGAACTGCTGGAATGGGTGCTCACATTGCCTAACTTCGAGGGCACCCGTGAACAAGCCAACGAAGGTCACCTGGAACAGATTCAGGCCAAATGGGTGTACGAATGGCGTGATAATCAATAAAGATTTCTACCAGGTTACGTGGTTGGATAAGTAAATGGCTGGTCGTTTTACGGATGCCATCTACCTATCCAACCATTCTTATTATACGATGGATACAACCATTATTCCTTCTAATTTGCTTGCTATTCAAGCTTTTATTCTTGACGTAGACGGCGTGCTTACCGACGGTACCATGCTGGCTCTGAACTCAGGCGAGCAGGCGCGGGCTTTCCACATCCGCGATGGCTACGCTATTCGCTATGCCTTGACAAAAGGCTATCGGATCGTGGTTATTTCGGGCCGCGAGGAAGAAGGCGTCCGCAAGCGGTTGGAGTCGTTGGACGTGCGCGACATCTATCTGGGTGTGGATGACAAGATGAAGATCTTTAACACCTACATCAATCTGCACCGCCTCGACCCGGCCCACATTGCCTACATGGGCGACGACCGCCCCGACGTGGAAGTGATGCGCCGGTGCGCCATTGCAGCCTGCCCCGCCGACGCCGCCACCGATGTGCGCGAGATCAGTAACTACGTGTCGGAACTGCCCGGTGGCCACGGCGCCGTCCGCGAGCTGATCGAAGCGGTGATGCGGGCTCAGCAAACTTGGTAGTGTCTGGTAATGCAGGCGTTACGGCTGAGTAAGCGGGCAGTTATTTAGTTTGGACTGTTGATGGGGACGAGTTGTGTTTTTCTAAAATCCATTTATATTTACCCCATCATCCATTCAACCCATTTTTTATTTTTTGCATGAAAACAGGAACCGTAAAATTCTTTAATGAGTCGAAGGGCTACGGCTTCATTACAGATGACAATACGAAGGAGGACTTCTTCGTACACATTACCGGTCTTAACGGGGGCCAAATCCAACAGAACGACCGCGTTGAGTTTGAAACGCAGGAAGGCCGCAAAGGAGTAAATGCGGTAAACGTAAAGCGCGTGTAGGTTTTCCTACTTGAATTTTACTTTCCAGAAAGCCTCTTCGTTTATGAAGAGGCTTTCTTTTTGGGTGCTTGGGGAAGATATTTGCCGGTTTACTTTGTGGGGGGCATTTTTACCATGCCTCTCTGTTTTTATAGCTATGCAGTCTTCCGCTGGGTCCGCCGCATTTGCAACCGCACCAGGGGCTACTGAGCCGCGTGGGTGGCGTCCGGTCATGCGGCTCGTGCGCTTGCCCAACCTGCTACTCATGGGGCTGTGTCTGCTGCTGGTGCGGGCCTGCCTGCTCCAGTCGCCGCTGCCGCTCCTTACGTCCTCGTTTGGCCTACTCATTCTGGCCTCTTTGTGCGTAGCGGCCGCTGGCTATATCATCAACGATTACTACGACGTCAAGATCGACAGCATCAACCGGCCGGGGCGCTTAGTGGTCGGGCGCGTCATCAACCGCCGTCATGCGATGATGGCCCACCTGGTGCTAACAGGAATCGGCGTGTTGGTGGCCGGGGCACTGTCTCCGCTATTGGGGCTGGTGCATCTGGGTTCGGCGCTGCTGCTGTGGGGCTATTCAGCTCGGTTTAAGCGGTTGCCACTGGTTGGCAATGTGAGCATTGCCACGCTTACAGGCGCTTTGGTGCTGCTACCAGAACTGCAACTACGCACTGGCCAATCGGCAGTGTGGGTGTACGCGTTGGCAGCTTTCTTACTCACAGTGGTGCGCGAAATCATTAAGGACGTGGAGGATATGCGCGGTGATGCTGCGCACAAATGCCTGACGCTTCCCATTGTGTGGGGGGTAGCGCGCACCAAGTGGGTAGCCGGGTTCTTTCTGCTCAACTTACTGGTGCTGATTGGCGCGGCCAGCGCACAGGCCTTGTTTTTAGGGCAAGCCCAATGGCTCGGTTCATGGTTGGTGCTCACTGTGTTTGTGCCATTGCTGGGGCTGGCGTGGCGCCTGTTGCGCGCTGATCGTAGGTTGCATTTTACTGCGCTAAGTGCTTGGTGTAAGTGGATTATGCTCGCGGGTGTGCTTTCTATGCTATGGGTGGCAGGTGGCATCTAAAACCGTTTGGCTAGCTAAACCGTTAGCGATGAAAACTGAATGACATTTACTACCTTTTTGGTGGGTTTGTGCTGGAGTTCGGTTTATCCATACTTTCTACCAAGCCATTTTATGCGCTTCCTCTATTCACTGCTGACTCTGAGTGTGTTGGCAGCCCCCAGCGCCTTCGCGCAAGTAACTCCCACAACCGATTCAACCACTACTACTGCTCCAGCGCCCGGCCTTAGTCAGCCGCGCAAACTAGCCAGCGACAAGCCCAGCTTTATTCCGGTGCCGATAGCGTTTTATCAGCAGGAAACCGGCTTTGCAGCCGGCGCAGCCATTTTGCCAGTGTGGCGCTTTGGCACCGATACCACGGTTCGCAAGTCTAATGCCCGCCTGATTGCTTGGTTTAGCCAGGAAAAGCAAAGTACTATTCAGCTTACCCACACCATCTTTACGCCCGGCGAAAAGCTGTTCTTATCAGGTGAGTTGAGCCGCTACGATCAGAAGCTGTTTTACTACGGTATTGGCAACGACAACAGCGAGGACGCCGAGTCGGATCTGGAGTTTAAGCTGATTGTGTTCGACGAAAAAGTAATGCCGCGCATCGCCCCCAATCTGTTCGTGGGCCTGCGCTACCGCCTCACCAGCCTAACCGATATATCAGCTTCTGATGGCGCCGAAGATGGTGGAGCCAATTACTTTCTGCGTGACCCGCGCATCGACCCACGCGAGCGGGAAAACACCGTTAGCTCCGGCATAGGCCCATCCTTGCTTTATGATGGTCGCGACAACGTGCTGGCCACCTATAGCGGCAACTTTATAGATGCCCACGTGCTGGTAAATGGTGGCGCCTTGGGTAGCGATTTTAAGTTTACACGCTACCAGCTGGATGCTCGCCACTTTCAGCCTTTGTTTGGCTCCAACAATACGATTCTGGCCCTACAATACCTCACCCAACTCCATACCGGCGACGTGCCGTTTCGGGAAATGGGCGGTCTGGGGGCCAATTTGGGCGGTGCTATCTACAACAACGCCAACCTGATGCGTGGTCTGTACGAGACCCGCTTCCGCGACCGGCAGATGATGACTTTCCAAGCGGAGATTCGTCAAAAACTGTTCTGGCGCATCGACGCTGCCGCTTTCCTGAGCGCCGGGCAGGTTGGGTATAAGCTTTCTGATTACACCTTCGATGGCACCAAGTTCGCTGGCGGCGGCGGCCTGCGCTTCCGCTTCAATCGTCGCGACCGCCTCAACGTCCGCCTCGATTATGCGGGCGGCACTGATACGGCACCGAGCATTTACTTCGCAGTGGGCGAAGCGTTCTAAGGTCTCTCTTTTGTTGAAAAAAAGCCCCCAGTCGTTATTTGGCTGGGGGCTTTTATGTGCCTTATAGATTTAATTAAAAGCAAAGTGCTACCACCCAATGAAGCTCGGCATAGAGTAAGTTTCGGCGCGAAATCCAGATTATTAATCCAACGCGTATCTTCCGACGCTGCGGCTTGCTCTGGCCGTTTTTTGTTCTGGATATGCGCTTTTTCTACGTCTGTTTGCTGGTCAGTCTTATTACCAGTTCCGCCACCGCCCAACCTACACCGGTGGCTCCCGATTCGGTTGTGGCCACCACTGAAAAAGCCCCCCAGCCCAAGCGCGACAAGCCTAGCTTCATACCTTTCCCCATCATTTTCTCTCAACCCGAAACCGGCCTTGGCTATGGAGCCGCCGTGTTACCGGTGTGGCGCTTCGGCTCCGATACCACCGTGCGCAAGTCCAACGCTCGCCTTATCGCTTGGCGCACCCAGAAGAAGCAGAGCTTGGTACAACTCTCCCAAACCATTTTTACGCCCGGCGAGCGGTTTTTGCTTAATGGCGAGCTAAGCTATTACTACAAGTTTCCCATTAACTACTACGGCTTTGGCCCTGCTACCGACATTGATGATGAGTCAGTTATTGAGTATAAGGTGTTGATTTTCAATCAGCGTGTACTCAAGAAAATAGCTCCCAACCTGTTTGTGGGCCTCCAATACCGTCTCACCGACCTGCGCGATATACAGGTGAATGCGGATATCAACGAGGGCAGCCCCACGGAGGAGCGCCCTAGCCGCCTGTATGAGCGCGATGCGCGCGAACGGCAGAACACGTTGAACTCTGGCCTCGGCCCATCCATCCTCTACGATGGGCGCGACAATGTGCTTAGCACGTTCCAGGGCAACTATTTGGAACTGAGCAGCTATTTCAACGGCGGCTTATTAAACAGCGACTTTCGCTTTAGCCGCTTCCTACTCGATGCTCGTCATTTTCAACCTCTCACCAAGGATAATAAAACCATTCTGGCTACCCAACTCGTGGGGCAGTTTCATGTCGGCCGCGTGCCATTCCGCGAGCTTGCCAACTTAGGAGGTGAGAAGATTTTGCGAGGCTATTATGAAGGCCGCTACCGTGACCGGCAACTAGTAGCCTTGCAGGCCGAAGTACGCCGTCATTTGTTTTGGCGCTTTAATGGGGTCGTATTTGGTGGCGTGGGGCAGGTCGGAAATACGCTTTCCTCATTCGACGAAGGCGGCCTAAAGGCAACGGGTGGGGCAGGGGTGCGCTTTCAGTTCAATCGCCAAGACCGCCTCAACGTCCGCTTCGATTATGGTGTAGGCAGTGGTGGCTCTTCCGGCTTCTATTTTAGCATTGGTGAGGCATTTTAATTCGCCTGACCAGGTTGACAAAATAGAATAGTTTGCTGTACTTTATTAATCTGACGGTGAGTTTGATACGTTAAAATAGTAGGTATTATGTAATTCAGTAAAACCGCATGTTGTCTGGCCCGTAAGCTCGACAGATGGAGCACAGTTCACCCGCCCGTTTTCACGCCGCCCAAGAGGCCACAGCCGCTCCTCCACTCATCCGGCTAGTAGCGGTGCCACCCACGTCTGAGCTATTCGTCTCGGTTATTATTCCGGCCAAAGACGAAGCGGAAAACCTGCCTTTGGCCTTGGCAGCGTTGGCAGACCAAATTGATTTGCAAGGCCGGCCCCTGCCGATGCGCAGCTATGAGGTTATTGTGCTGGCCAATAACTGCCACGACCAGACTGCAGCCGTAGCGCGGGCTTTTGCCCGGCTCCATCCCCAGTTTAACCTGCACGTAGTCACCGTAACGCTGCCACCGGCTCAAGCGCACGTGGGAGGCGCCCGTCGCCTGCTCATGGATGAAGCTTGCCACCGGCTGGAGGCCGTAGGGCAGCCAATGGGCCTAATTGCCAGCACCGACGCTGATACGCAAGTGAGTAAGACCTGGCTTGCGGCTATGATGGCCGAAGCCGCTGTCGGAGCCGAAGCAGTTGGGGGCCGTATTCTGACTACGCCTTCCGCAAGCCTTGAAGCCTCAGTACGCCGCTATCACTTGCGCGATGCTTCCTATCAGCTATTACGCACCCAGTTGGAGCATTTGCTTGATCCTGATGCGGCTGACCCTTGGCCGCGCCACCATCAGCACTTCGGCGCAAGCTTAGCGCTTACGGCTCGGGCGTACCGCCGCGTGGGCGGGCTGCCAGCTGTTAATTTTTTGGAAGATGAAGCCCTGGTGCGGGCCCTGCGCCGCCACGATATCAGCGTGCGCCACAGCCCGCAGGTGCGCGTGTTTACTTCTGATCGGCAGGATGGGCGGGTGGACGTGGGCCTTTCGTGGCAGCTGCGCGTGTGGGCCACGATGAGCGCAGAGCAGCATGAGCCCCTAGTTGAAAGCGGCTCCTACTTATTTACGCTATGGCAGGCCCGGCAAGCGTTACGCACTCATTGGCAGGCTAGCCGCACTAGTTTGCCCGCCGCTATTGGAAATCACGGCTTTAGCAATGAGTTGGCAACTACGCTCCACGTGCCGGTAGTTGGGTTGATAAAAGCGTTTTATCGGGTCTCCACCTTCGGAGAGCTATGGGAATGGGTGCAGATGCAGCAACACAAAACAGCACGCTGGACTCGCCGTTGGCCTTTGGTCCCCTTGAGCCAGGCCCGCATTGAGCTACGGCAGCTTATTGGGCAGCTGGGGGGCTAAATTTTCTCCAGCAAATCCAGCCGGTACTGCTCGTGGCGCTGGCCGTGTAGATGGTGCAAGGGGCCATTATTCGAGGATTTTTGCAGAAAGAAAGCGTGTACCTCATCTCCTGTGAGTGGGTAATCATGCACAGGTGGAGTCCAATGCACAAGCAATAATTGCCCCCCAGACGCTAAGCCAGCCACTATTTGGTCGGTGGCACGTGTCAGATCAGCTGATGACCAGTAGTAGCCGACTTCGGATACCACAATTAAATCGAACATGGACGGCGCTGGAAATTCTTCGGGTACACGCAGCAGCCGAAACTCTACCTGCGGCAAGTGCGCGCACCGCTGGCGGGCACGTAGCAAGGGCGCTTCCGCAACATCTACCGCCAACAAATGCCCACATCGAGCCGCCAACTGTTCGGTGAGCACTCCCAAAGAGCAGCCAATTTCAAAGGCCCGCGCGTATTGCGAATGGGGCAGAGCAGCTAGCGTTGTAGCGTATTTCTCCCGCTCGTAAGTGCTAGTTTCAAATCCCCACGGGTCTTCGTTGGCCCGATACACGTCGTCGAAGTAGGCTGGGGGCAGGGTATTAGGCTGATTTGGGTTCATAGCAATGCAGAACTATTCTCCGATTTGAATTCGAGATAGACTTCAAATGGCTGGGCAAAATGTGCCAGCATAGAAGGCGAAAGCTGAAAGCCAGTGGGGTCGTCGTCAATCAGATCGGTAAGCTGGGAACGGTGGGCAGCTATGGCTTGCTGTTTTTGATATAGGACTGAAGTGATGTCCAGACGCCAGCCGGCTACCTCACCCGGTCGGGGCAAATCGGTCGGCTTGGCGCGCTCCCATGCCCATACTACGTATTCTAAGAGGCGAGGTGGCGTGGCTAGTTGAGCTAAAGCGGCCTGCAGGAGCTGACTAGTAGCGCGGTGGTCGGGGTGCGGGTCGCGCCGCCAGGGGGCCAGTACGGTAGTGGGAGAGAATTGACTGATACGCATCAATAGCTGCTCCGCGGCTGCTTCAAAGCCTGCTGCGCCCGCAGTTGGTATGTTCCCATCGGCCAAGCCCAAGTAGTGCGGAGCCGTTGTGATACCCAAGGCAACTAACGCTGCCTCAAACTCCGCTTCCCGTAACTGCCGACGAGCCGCCGGCGGGTATTTCTGCGAATTGGGGTGCGACATGGTGCCATCCGTAACTAGAATGGCCATAACCGGCACTTGGGCTTGGCGCAAAAGGGCCAGCAAGCCGCCGCAACCCAAGGATTCATCATCGGGGTGGGGGGCAATAACTATTGTTGAACCGAGTTGGGGGGCAAATTCTGCCGGGCGCAGGGGCAAGTCGGCAAAAGAGAACGGTGAGATTTCGAGCATATGCGAAGCGGCGACCCGCGCAACTAGCGCCAAAGCCGGTGAGCGGGTTCCGTTTGAGCTAACGCAAAACGGCCGGCATCAGCTATAGCCGCGTCGGGGGCGGGCTGGCGCAGATAGTGAGTCAGGTCGCGGTGAAGGCGTTCAAAGGGCTCAGGACGAAGCAGACCACGAGCACCCACGCAGCGCTCCGCTATTTGCAGCACCCGCAGGCAGATGTCTTCAATGGCCGTACGTACCAAGTTGGCGTACGCCACGGTAGCTGTGGCGTCGAGGGAAGCCGTAGCGCGAGCAGCATGGTCAGCGGCGCCGCGCAGCCACAGATTGCCGCCTTCTATAAGCCCTGCCAACTCGCCTAGGCGCATTTGCTGATAGGGGTCATCAGTGCGGTTAAGTTCCTGTAAAAAGCGTCTGGTCTCGTTGAAAACCGCCTCAGCCGCGCCTAGCTGCACTGCCGCAAACCGAATGGCGCCCCCACTGAAATCGGGCTGCTGATAATAGTTTCCGGGCTGGCCCACCAAATCTTCTGTACTGATTTCCAGTCCGGTCAAATCGACCCGAAAGCTGGCAGTGGCCCGCATGCCCAGCGGCTGCCAGAAGCTAGCGTCGAGCGTGGGGGGCATTTCGTCGGTTGGCAGAATAAACATCTGCCAGCCACCATCGGGCAAAGCACCGGTAATGAGGGGGCGCGTCACGTGGCCCGCACCCGAGCCAAACGTTTTGCTGCCTACCAAACGAAAATGCCCCCCAGCCTGCGGCTCTAGGCGCACGCCATCATTGGCCTGCGTATTCCAGACGCCAAATAGGTGGCCGGCGTGGGCATCTTCTGCCCAGCGTCCGACCTGTTTGGGTTGGGCGTAGCGCTGCATCAATTGCAACGCGTTCACATGGCCTTCATACACGCGCCCAACGGCTAAGTTGCCGCGGCCGATATGCTTCAGGGTTCTGAGTAATGTAAGGGTGTGTAGAGGCAAGTGCAGATTGGCGCCACCAAGCGCTTCGCTTAGAGGCGCCGTGAGTAGGTTTGCTGCGCGCAGCCAAGTGAATTCTGTCACCGGAAAGCCGCCTTCCTGATCCGACGCTGACGCCTGTGCTGCCAAGCGGGCCGCTAATTCGGCCGCAGCTTCCTCGGGTGCTAGTGAGCCAGCCGGAGCCGCAGCAACTGGCAAAATACGCTCTGTAACCTGTTCAGCTAGCATACACAACAGTAAAGTAGAGTTAGCTCAACTGTTTTAGGCTCGTTTAGGTTTGGTATATGTTGAAAAAAAGGTAGTTATGAGAAGCCAGTACTTCTATAAAAGGGTGGTATCATAATTCCCTACCCGAAAGAATTTGGTAGGGGCAAAGGCGGGGACCTACCTTCGTACTGTCATTCTTTCAGCCCAAGCCCCTTTGCCATGTCGTCTCAGCCCATTCGCTCCGCGCTTATTTCTGTTTATTACAAAGACCGTTTAGAGCCGCTGGTAGCGGTGCTAAAGCAGCACGGTGTAAAACTGTACTCTACGGGCGGAACACAGCAGTTTTTGGAAGATCAAGGCGCTGATGTAACAGCGGTTGAAAGCCTGACCGGCTTTCCCGCCGTGTTCGGTGGCCGCGTCAAAACGCTGCATCCGAAAGTGTTCGGTGGCATTTTGCAGCGTCGCCACGAAGCCGGTGATACCAAGGAGGCGGAGCAGCACGAAATCCCGCCCATCGATCTGGTGATAGTGGACCTGTACCCGTTCGAGGAAACGGTGGCTTCGGGCGCGCCGGAGGCCGATGTGATTGAAAAAATTGACATCGGCGGCATTTCTTTGCTTCGAGCCGCCGCCAAAAACTTCCGCGACGTACTCGTCGTCAGTGGCCGCGACCAGTATGAATCTGTAGCCCAACTGCTCACTGAGAAAAATGGCGCTACCGATCTAGAAGACCGTCGGCAATACGCCGCCGCCGCTTTCGCTGCTACCTCGCATTACGACACTCAGATTTTCAATTACATAAGCCAAGGAACCGACCTGGGGGGCAAATCTTTGCGCGTAAGTCAGCAGCCGGCTACGCCCCTGCGCTACGGCGAGAACCCGCATCAGGCAGGCACGTTCTACGGTGACTTGTCGGCTCTCTTCGATCAGCTGCATGGCAAGCAGCTTAGCTACAATAACTTAGTAGACGTAGATGCTGCTGTGGCTCTGATGGCTGAATTTGAGGATGGCCAACCTGCCTGCGCTATTCTCAAGCACACCAATGCCTGTGGCGTAGCCCAAGCCAACACGCTCCACGACGCCTATCTGCAAGCTCTTGCCTGTGACCCGGTGTCGGCTTTCGGAGGCGTTATCATTGTGAATAAACCTGTTGACGAAGCTACGGCTGAAGAGCTAAACAAGCTGTTCTTCGAAGTGCTCATTGCACCGGAGTTTGGCGAGGCGGCGCTGCCCATTCTGCAAAGCAAGAAAAACCGGATTCTACTGCGCCAAAAGCCAGTTGCATTGCCTGTTAAGCAGATTAAAACCCTGCTCAACGGCATTGTAGAGCAGGACTTTGACCGCCAAACGGAATCCGCCGCTGATTTCAAGATCGTTACTAAATCAGCGCCTACGGCCGAAGAAACCGAGGCGCTCGTATTCGCGGCCAAAGTTTGCAAGCACACCAAGAGCAATACCATCGTGCTGGCGCGGCCGGGCCAACTGCTGGCTTCCGGTGTAGGCCAGACCTCGCGGGTAGATGCCCTCAAACAGGCTATCGAGAAAGCCAAAGCGTTCGGCTTCGATCTACAAGGCGCTGTTATGGCCTCCGACGCCTTCTTTCCCTTCCCTGACTGTGTGGAAATTGCGGGTCAGGCTGGCATTCGGGCGGTGGTGCAGCCCGGCGGCTCCATCAAAGATCAAGACAGCATTGCCGCCTGCGACCAACTCGGCATGGCCATGGTCATGACGGGCGTACGGCATTTCAAGCATTAAAGACTTGAAATATAGGGAGTCACGCAGAAAAATTTGCGTGACTCTTTAAGTAGGCATCACCGTACTACTGTGAATGCTGGGGGGCTTTTTTGCCACAATTCTGGCGCTCTTTTTTCGTTAGAGGGCCGGTTTAACTACGGCGTGTCGTAATTTTTACTGGTAGCGCTTCCGTCAAACTTCCGTACTTTTGCCCCCTATTTGCGTGGCGCAACCCGCGCATTATCTTCTAATTGCCGTAAAAATCAATGGGTTTTTTTAACTTCCTCACCAGCGATATCGCCATTGACCTGGGAACGGCCAATACCCTCATCATTCACAACGACAAAATCGTGGTGGATGAGCCGAGCATCATCGCCAAAGACCGCACAACCAATAAAGTAATTGCCGTGGGCCGGCAAGCGCAGCAAATGCACGAAAAGACTCACGACAACATTCGCACCATCCGGCCTTTGAAGGACGGCGTAATTGCCGATTTCCACGCCGCCGAGGAAATGATTAAGGGCATGATTAAGATGATTGACACGCGCAATCGTCTGTTTCAACCCTCGCACCGCATGGTGATTTGCATTCCTTCAGGTATTACCGAAGTAGAGAAACGCGCCGTACGTGACTCCGCTGAGCACGCCGGGGCTAAGGAAGTCTGGATGATTCAGGAGCCGATGGCCGCCGCTATCGGTATTGGCATTGACGTGGAGCAACCCGTGGGTTCCATGATTATTGACATCGGGGGCGGTACTACTGAAATTGCGGTAATTGCCCTTTCCGGTATCGTATGCGACCAGTCAATCAAGACGGCCGGTGACGTATTCAATCAGGATATTCTGGATTATATGCGCCGCCAGCACAACCTGCTGATCGGTGAGCGCTCAGCCGAGAAAATCAAAATTGAAGTAGGCGCGGCCCTCACTGAGCTGGACGTGACGCCGCCCGACTACGAAATCCGGGGCCGCGACCTGATGACGGGTATTCCAAAGGTGATTAAAGTAACGTCTTCTGAAATCGCCATCGCCTTGGATAAGTCGGTAGCCAAAATTGAGGAAGCAGTACTAAAAGCCCTGGAAATTAGCCCCCCAGAGCTATCGGCCGACATTTACGACAACGGAATTCACCTTACCGGTGGTGGTGCGCTGCTCCGCGGCCTCGATAAACGCCTAGCTGCCAAAACCAAGCTCGCGATTCACATCGCCGAAGACCCGCTGCGCGCTGTAGTGCGCGGTACGGGCGCCACAATTAAGAACTTGCAGGGTTTCCGTAGTGTTCTTCTTTCATAGGCAGCTAAACAAGTAAATGGCTGGGGATTAAGTGGTTGCTTGTTCTGCTTTTGAACAGCCAGTCATTTAGTCTCCAGCCTTTTGCTACATTAAGCTCAACCATTTAACTCTTTGCTTCTTTTCCTGTGCGTAATCTTTTCACCTTCATTTTCCGCTACCGGGGCATCCTGGTGTTCGGGCTATTGGAGGTGCTTAGTTTGTACTTGTTGATCAGAAATAGCTCGTATCAGCGGGCCGCATTCTTCAATTCTGCTAATGCCTACGCCGGCCGAGTGCTGGAGATGCGCACCCAGGTGCTGGATTATTTTCGGCTAGTCGATGTGAACCGGGGCTTGGTGGCCGAGAACGCAGCCTTACGCCAGCAGCTGTACCGCCCCGACCTAGCAGGCCGCTTACCCGATAGTCTCGCGCCCGTGGAGCCCCTGCGCCCAGCCCGCCGCGATTCTATTCTGCTCGGTTTGCGCCAGCTGCCCGCCACCGATCCTGATTACCCGCTCATCCCGGCCCGCGTGATCAGTAACACCCGCCGACGAGTTGATAACTATATAACTATCAATGCCGGCACCCGTGAGGGCGTGCGGCCGGGGATGGGCATACTGTCAGCCGATGGGGTAGTGGGCCGGGTGAAAGTAGCCAGCGAGCACTATGCTACGGCCACCTCCGTATTGCATTCTAAAACAGTTATTTCAGCCAAGATAAAGCGCGACGGTACCGAAGGCGGCATTAAGTGGTTGGGCGACGACGCGGCCCACGTGCTTCTAGACCAGATTCCGCGGCAGAATGAGCTAGTGCGTGGCGACACTGTCTTGACTTCCGGCTACAATGCTGTATTTCCGGAGGGGGTGATGATTGGTACAATTGACGCCTTCAGCAAGGAGCCAGACAAAGACTTCTGGACGATACGCGTGCGGCTGGCTGTGGACTTTTCGCGCCTGACCTACGTGTACGTGGTAAATAGCCGCCCCAAAGCGGAGCGTGACACGCTGCAAGCTAGGGCCGGAGCCAAACCAGAAGAGGAAGAGGAGATTTTAAAGCCATGAGAGAAGCCGGCGGACTAGTACTACACCTGATTTTGCTGGTTCTGTATGTGCTGTTGCACGTACTGGTGGCGAGCAAGCTGGTGCTATTTGATCTGGGCTGGTGCTTTTTCTACTTGGGCTTTTTGCTGTTTCTACCTATCACCACGCCTATCGTCGTGCAGCTGCTTTTGGGTTTTACGGTGGGCATCACCATGGATATTTTCTACGATACGGGTGGGGTGCACGCTGCCGCTGCGGTGCTAGTGATGTACTTGAGACCGTGGGTATTGCGCTTGCTTACACCCCGTGATGGCTATGATGCCGCCGACGCGGTAAATGTGCACTTAATGGGGTGGCAATGGTTTCTGGTTTACCTGATTTTACTGGTCAGTATACACCACCTCGCATTTTTTCTGTTAGAACTGGGAAGTTTTCAAATTATTGGTGTTACGCTGATTAAAGTGGTAGTAAGCACCTTGTTCACGGGCATCACGCTGCTGATTGTACAGATGCTGTTCTTTCCGTCGCGCCGAAGCAAAAGGTAGGAGCTGGGGTGGGCCACTCGTCTTACAGACTAGATAGTGAGCCTTTGTGTTGTGTACCTTTGTAAACCCAGATAATAGGCTGGGGGGCTTTTTATCCAGTTTCTTTCGCTTTGCAATACCTTGAAGGTCGTAAGTATGTGGTGCAGACCATTTTCGTGGTCGTAGCCCTACTGTTTGCGGCGCGCTTATTCTACATTCAGGTGCTCGACGGCAGCTATAAGCTGGCCGCCGACCGCAATTCCTTGCAGCGCATCGTGCAGGTGCCCTACCGTGGCCTCATCTTCGACCGCAACGGGAAGCTGATGGTGCAGAATACACCGGTGTATGATCTGATGGTAGTGCCTCGCGAAATAAAGCAGCTCGATACCGTCCGCTTATGCGAGCTCCTTCAGCTGCCCATCGAGGAGTTTCGCCTCGCCCTAACGGCTGCCAAAACCTATTCGCGGGTAAAAGCCTCGCCTCTGATTCAGAATCTAAGCACGCCGGAGCTGGCTGCTATTCAGGATAACCTGATTGATTTTCCGGGTTTCAGTATTAGGGCGCACATGGCCCGTTCCTACAAAACGGAGAATCTGGCGCACGCCTTGGGCTATGTAGGCGCCATTACCCCTAAACTGTTAGAAAGTCCTAAATACGCCAAGTACATTGCCGGTGATAACTTGGGAATCACAGGCTTAGAGTCTTTCTACGAGAAAACGCTGATGGGGCGCCGCGGGGTGCAATATCGCATGGTAAATGTGCGCGGTATTGAGAAGGGCGCCTTTCGGGATGGGGAGTACGACACGCTTTCCATAGCTGGGCTAGACCTACATACCAGCATCGATAGCGAACTGCAACAGTACGGCGAGATGCTCATGGCCCAAAAGCGGGGCTCTATCGTAGCCCTCGACCCTAAAACGGGCGAAATTCTCGCCTTCGTTTCGGCCCCGTACTTCGAGCCCGCTCGGCTCAGCGGTAAGGGCATGGGCAACCGCTATATGGACCTGCTCAACAACCCCGACCGGCCCCTTTTCAACCGGCCCCTGATGGCGACTTACCCGCCGGGTTCGGTGTTTAAGCTAGTTAACGAGCTGGTTGCCTTGCAAATGGGAGTAGTAACCCCCTACACTAGTTTTCCGTGCAATCAGCGGTTAGTGAAATGCACTCACCGCCACGAGCCTCCGACCAATGTGGGCATCGCCATTAAGCAGAGCTGCAACCCTTATTTCTATCAAGTGATGCGCACAGCCATCATGCGCGGCCGCTCCAGCAACCCCAAGGAAGATGCTCGCTTGGGCCTGGCCGAGTGGCGCCGACAGGTGATGTCATTCGGGCTGGGCCAGCAGCTAGGTGTCGATCTGGGCTCGGAGCGGAAGGGCTCTATTCCATCGCCGGAACTTTACGACAAGATGTACGGCCGCCACGGCTGGAACTTCCGCACGATTTACTCTTTAAGCATCGGGCAGGGCGAAATTGGTATTACGGGTCTGCAGATGGCCAACATTATGGCTACTATCGCCAACCGCGGCTATTATTATACACCTCATTTCGTGCGTGGTATAGGTCAGGGTGGGCCTTTGCCGGAGTATAAGGAGCGCCATTATACCAACGTTGACCCCCAGCACTTCGACGCCATTATTCCGGGTATGCAGGCGGTGGTAGAAGGCCGCGGTGGCACCGGCAATCTGGCTAGTCTGGCACAATTCGGTATTTCGGTAGCCGGCAAAACAGGTACTGTGCAAAATGCTCACGGTCCCGACCACGCTACCTTCGCAGCCTTCGCGCCCGCCGAAGACCCCCAGATTGCCATTGCTGTGTTTATCGAAAACGCCGGTTTTGGAGGTAGCTCTGCGGCCCCTATGGCAGCCTTGATGATGGAAAAATACCTGCGTGGCAAAGTGGAGCGCACCCAGTGGGAAACCTGGTTAGAGGGCGATGCTTCCAAGTTTATCAGAAAGCGCTGACGAAACCACAAGGTAGTCAGCGCCAGATACAGTCGTTTTTGAATAACCAAAATGCCCTCTTCACCCGCCAGATACAGTCGCAGCCTTGATTGGGTAACCATCGGCATTTATGCCCTGATGGTGGGCTTAGGCTGGCTGAATGTGTACGCTGCCAGCTACTCGCCAGATGCACCCGCCGGCTTTGCCGGCCAGAGCTTTCAGGAACTGATGGCCAATAACTGGTTTAAGCAGATTGTCTGGATCGGGACGGCCGTGGTGCTGATGGTCATCTTGGTGGTAGTCGACTACAAGGCTTACGATACGTTCGCCTACGTTTTCTACGCCGTGGTGGTCTTGCTGCTGCTCGTTACGCTGTTTATTGCGCGGCCTATTGCGGGTTCCCGGTCGTGGCTGGAACTGGGCCCGGTACGCTTGCAGCCGGCCGAGTTTGCCAAATTTGCCACCGCCCTGGCCGTCTCGCGCTTTATGGCGGGCATCAATCTGCGTCACCAGAACTGGCGCGACCAGGCCGTGCTAGCCGGCATGACCCTGTTGCCGCCGCTGCTGATCATCGCCTCCAACGAAACCGGTCAGGCGCTCGTGTTTGGCGCGTTTCTGCTGGCTTACTTTCGCGAGGGAATGTCCCCGCTAATTCTCATTATTCTAGCTGCTGCGGGCGTCATTCTGATTCTGGCTTTGCTGATTCCCAAACTCTGGCTCATTGGGGGTATCACCCTTATTCTGGGGGGCGTTTTTTTAGTTAATTCGCGGGTGATGCGTCACCATTTGCCCTTAGCGTTGAGTGTGTGGGCGGTAGTAGTCGGGATGGTTTTCGGTGTCGACTTTTTCTTTAATCAGGTGCTCCAGCCCCACCAGCGTAAGCGCATCGAAGTCCTTATCAATCCGTCGGCCGACCCGCTGGGCGTGGGCTGGAACGTGACCCAATCCAAAATTGCCATCGGCTCAGGTGGTCTGATGGGTAAAGGCTTTCTGGAAGGCACTCAAACAAAATTCGATTTTGTGCCCGAGCAAAGCACCGATTTTATCTTTTGCACCGTAGGCGAGGAGTGGGGCTGGATGGGCAGCATAGTGGTTATCATCCTGTTCATGGCTCTGCTGATGCGCCTGGTATACGTGGCGGAGCGTCAGAAATCGGTGTTTGGGCGAACCTACGGCTACTGCGTAGCCAGTATTTTCTTCTTCCACTTCGCCGTCAACGTCGGCATGACCATCGGTTTGGCGCCAGTAGTAGGTATTCCGCTCCCGCTGTTCAGCTACGGGGGCTCCTCGCTCTGGTCGTTTACTATTCTGCTGTTTATCATGCTGGCAATTGATGCCTACCGCAAGCAGGACTTGGTGCGCTAAACATGAGCGATAGAGCCTTATAAATAGCCATACAGAAGCATAAAAAATCCCCCTAGCAATTTGCTAGGGGGATTTTTTATGCTTCTCTACGCAAACTTGCGGTCAATGAGCTTTAGGAGCCGGCCGACGTGCTCCTCCTTGCGCGTCCAGTCGTATTTGGCGGACAGGTCTTGGGTCACGTAGCGTTTAGCCGATTCCGGATCATTGAATGTATCAAGGTGCTGGATGGCAGTATGATACTCCATATTTTCCCCATTAAACAGCTCGTTGATAAAGCCAAACCGCTGATTAATAGATATCGCCTCGCGGAGCGATTCCACTCTGGGGGGCTTTTCCGCCAATGTAGCTCCGGCTTTTTCCGGTCGCAGTGTTTCGCTGAGCGGCGCAGTAGCGGAGCGCTCCGCTTTCAACTTTTCGTACAGTGGTACACTTGTAGGGCTCGCTTCCGTGAGCGGACGGCGAGGCGCTACAATCGGCTCATGAACCGGCTTGGGTTCAGGGGTTGGTGCTGGCGTGGGTACGAAAGCTGGTGTGGGCACAAAAGTAGGCGCAGCTACAGACGGCTGGGGGGCATTTTGCACCGGAATAGGTGTCGGGGCTACTGCAACTGGAGCGACTACTGGTTCTGGAGTGTTCGCTGGCTCATTAGGGCGCGCTGGCTCTGCTACTTGTACTGGTTCTGGCTTAGGCGCAGGCTGCGGCTGAACCGGGTGAGGTGTTTCCGCAATGGGTGCAGCGGGTGCACGCACGGGGCCATCAGCCCATAAATCAGCCTCAGTTAGCGGAAGCAAAGCGCTGAATTCTGCTACCAGTTTTTCCATTAACTGATGGCCTTTATAAGTAGCCTCCTGATGCAGCCGAAAGCGCTCCAGCAGAAATTCGCGCTCCAATGGCGCTTCTGGCGAGAGGCTGTCGATAAACTCCTCGAACAAGTCTTTATTCAAATCCAGATACCGCAAAGCATCACGCAGTTGCGCCGCCGTAGCAGTCGGTTGATCACCCAGCAACTTCTCTTCAAACGTCAGCACCGGATCGGTTACAACGCCCAGTGTGTCGGCTACGGCACGAGCTAATAATGGCTCAAAAGCTCCCCGCGTCAGCCGGATGCGGCGCGAAAGCGTGTTCATAAACTGGGTGAGAGCCTGCCGCACGTCGGGAGCCTCAAAGTCGAAGTAGGGGCTACGCAATCGAGCCATTTCGGCCGTCCACTGGGCCAGCAATTGCTGTACAACCAACAAATTTACCTGCCGAATAGGGGTGAAACGCAGCACTGCGGGGCCATCGAGAGTGCCAGTGGGCTGGGGGCCAAAATGCTGGTCGCAGAGGTGAGCGGCCAGCCGGCGGCCATAGTGTTCGCGCTTGGCGTGGCTATATTTGTCCTTCATTTTAGATCCTGATTCAATCGGCAATTTAGGGAAAGATGCCTAGTCTAACCGTGCAAAACTTGTCAGGCGCTGTAGTGGCGGTGCCCACTGGCTCCACCTTGCTGGCTGCCTTGCAAGCCGCCGGCCACGACTGGATGCACGCCTGTGGCGGCAAAGGCCGCTGCACCACCTGCCGTTTGGAGGTACTTAGCGGCGCGAAAAACCTAACGCCCGATACCGATGCAGAATTGCGTTATCGTCGTGCCGGTCGTCTGCTGCCGCATGAACGGCTCACGTGTCAAACGCGTTTGCTTGAGGGTGAATTAACGGCCCGAGTGCCCGAAGCTACCAAGCTGCCGCACGTAACATACAGTTCCAAATAAAACCCAAGAATCACCGGCACGGCGCGGACTTAGGAAGTGCATAACGCACAGCCGACTAGCGCTGCATAGAATATATTTCCAGATTGTAGTCCTTGAAGCTACACGCTGAAAGCCTTACTTTAGAGGTTTAAAGCAAAGCCAGATCATTCGCTGCTGGCTGTTCATAGCAAGACCTTATGTTTCTAGAACCCCGCGTTGGCACCAACCGCGAGGCCCCTCGCCGGGGCTGGATCGAGGTGGTGTGCGGCTCCATGTTTTCGGGCAAAACCGAGGAATTAATTCGTCGCTTAAACCGGGCCACCATTGCCCGGCAGCGCGTTGAAATCTTCAAGCCCGCCCTTGATACCCGCTACCACGAGCACGATGTAGTATCGCACAACGCGAACAGCATCCGCTCTACGCCCGTGGCTTTGGCCCAGGAAATCCTGCTCATGACCAGCGGCTGTGATGTAGTGGGGATCGACGAAGCGCAGTTTTTCGACGAGTCGCTGGTGGAAGTGTGCGTGCAGCTTGCTAACCGGGGCACCCGCGTCATCGTAGCCGGCCTCGATATGGACTACGCCGGTAAGCCTTTCGGTCCGGTGCCCGCCCTCATGGCCGTGGCCGAGTACGTGACCAAGGTGCACGCCGTGTGTATGTGCTGCGGCGAACTGGCTTCCTACTCATTTCGCATTGCTGCTTCTCAGGATAAGATTTTGCTCGGCGAAACTGATTCGTACGAAGCGCGCTGCCGCCCTTGCTTTTTGGAGGGAATGAAGGAAAAAAGTTCTCCAACGCGCGTTACCGCCAGCCACGACTCTCTGTAGCCCAAAGCCAGCATTAGGCCAACTACAGACGAGGTCTGGGGGACTTTTTGTAGCTGTATCTTTCTGCTGCGTCGCGCCAAGCTAGGCTTTGTGTATCTTCAGTTTTCGCCAATGACCTATCTGCTCCGTACCTGCCGTTGGCTCAGCTTTGTTGCTATCTGGCTTTGTAGCCTGACCTCAGCTGTCGCTCAGGGACCCGTAGGCTTTGGTGACTGGCAACTGCATTTGCCCACCAACCAGGCCAAAGCCGTAACCGATACGGATAAGCGGGTGTATGTGGCCACCGAAAACTCTTTCTTCTACTTCGATAAGGAACTAAACACAACCCGCCTGCTTTCCCACCGCGACGGGCTCAACGACGTAGGCGTCAGTACGGTAGCCTACGATTCGGTTAGTCAACAACTGCTGATAGCTTATAATAGCGGCAACCTGGATGTACTGCGGGCCAATGGCTCTATTCAGAACATAACAGATATTCTGAGGGCCCAGATTACTCAAGCCAAAACCGTTAATCACATAAATTTTAGCGGTCCCCGCGCTTACCTGGCATGTAGTATCGGCTTGGTCGTGCTTGATATGACGCGGCTGGAAGTGCGTGATACTTATGTCAATATCGGCCCCGGCGGGCAGGCAGTGCAGGTATACGCCAGCGCCGTGCTCCGCGACTCTGTGTATGCCGCTACTTCAGCGGGCCTGTTGCGGGGCCGTCTGACCGATAACCTCGCCAACTTCCGCAGCTGGACCATCGACCTGCCTGCGCGGGCTGGCAATCCGTTTCGTACGCTCGCTACCTATAACGAGAAAGTATACGCGGGTGTCAATGGCGACCAGCTATACCGATTTGTGGGCGGCCCCGGAGCAGGCAGAGGCTGGCAGCCGGTAGCTGGCTTCGCTGGGGGGCAATTTCGTCAGCTCACAGCCTCGCGGGCTGGCTTATTGGTAGTTGGGCTAGATAACCTGTCAGTGCTTGACCGCCCAGGCGGTACAATTCGTACCTATCGTAATGCGCTGCTGCGTGATACGCGGGCTGCGGTTCGCTCCCGCGACGGCGCGTTTTACGTGGCCGATTTTCATAATGGCTTAGTAAAAACAACCGGCGCTCAGCAGTTCGAGAACTTTGTATCGAACGCGCCAGCCAGCGCCCGATCTTTCAGTGTGTACAGCGATGCAAGAACGGGGATTACTGATGTCTTCAGCGGCGGTTTTTCCGACAGATTTCTGCAAAATGGCTCTTTCGGCGGCTTCTTTGAATACAAGGAAGGGCAGTGGACCAATATTACGCCCCAAACGCTGCCTGACCGCACCCAGTACCCTAATTTTCAGGACCCTTCGCATGGTGTGCGAACCCCCGACGGCACGCTGTACATTGGCAGCTACGGCAATGGCATATTGGAGTGGAAGGGGCCCGGCAGTTTTCGTCAGTTCACCTTTGGAAGCGGCAGCAACCCGTTAAGGACGGCGCTGGCTCCGCCTAAATTCTCCAACGTCGACCCGAACTATACTCGCATCACTGACCTAACCGCTGATGCGGAAGGAAATGTGTGGGTAGTAAACCGGCATGAGTTTGCAGGCGTGCCTGGGGTGCATGTTTTCAACCCCATAACTACCACCTGGCGCTCATTGCCATATTTTGCCGGAGTCGAGAATCTCAACGGCATTGTGCTCGACAATAATGGGTACGTATGGCTGTCTACCTCGCGCCAGCCTACGGGCAACGGTGTTATAGCTTACGACGAAAACACGCGCACTCCACGTTATTTTTCTACTGCCAACGGCCTGCCTTCCAACGATATCTATGATATGGTGAAGGACCGGCAAGGAAGCATCTGGGTGACAACCAGTGCCGGTGTAGCCGTGCTTACCGACCCTAGTCAGACCTTTGTAGCTGGTTCGGAGGAGGTGTTCCTAAAGCCTGTTATTCAGCGCGGACCGCAGGCCAGCCTCAACTTTCCGGCGTTGAATAGCGATGTAGTGCGTTGCGTGGCCGTGGATGGCGCCAACCGTAAGTGGTTTGGTACTGACCGCGGATTGTGGCTATTCACTGAAAGCGTAAATGAGGCGCTGCTCAATTTTACCACCGACAACAGCCCTTTGCCTTCCAATCGTATTCTGGATGTAGCCGTGAACGACCGCACGGGGGAGGTATTTGTCGTAACGGATGCTGGTGTTGTGTCTTATCGAGGTTCGGCAACCGTCACGGAAGGCAAGCCCTCGTGTGCCAAAGTATTCCCCAATCCTGTACGCACCGACTTTACGGGCCAGGTGGGTATTTCGGGCTTGGCAAATAATGCGGTCATCAAAATCACGGACGTAACGGGCAAACTCGTTTACCAGACCCGCGCCAACGGCGGCACTCTTACCTGGAACCTAGCCGACTATAACGGCCGCAAAGTGCAATCGGGAGTGTATATGGTATTGTCTTCTGATGCTGATGGCAGAAACGCCTGCATAAGCAAAATAGCCGTAGTAGCTCGGTGATTTATTGCCGTGTTTTGGTGTTAAGAAGCTACCTAATCATTTATTATTCGTAGCTCGTCTATCTATTCAGAAGAGTAGCCAAAACCAATACTTTCTAATGCTTATCAAAACGCGTGGCTTGGTTCTGAGCTACATTAAGTACCGCGAAACCAGCATTATTGCGCGGGTGTATACCGAGCGATTGGGCTTGCAAACCTACATAGTGAACGGGGTGCGCAAGGCCAAGCCGCCGGGGCGTATTGCTTTATTTCAGCCTTTTACTCTGCTTGATCTGGTAGCGTATACCTCGCGGGCGGGCGGTATTACACGCTTATCGGAGTTTCGCTGCGCCGAGCAGTTTGCCAGCATTCCTTATGATGTGCGCAAGGGCAGCGTCGTACTGTTTTTGTCGGAAGTTGTCAGCCGTACGGTGTTTGAGGAAGAAGAAAACGAGCCCTTGTTTACTTTTCTTCACGATTCTATTCTCGCTTTCGATAAGCAGAGCGCTGGCTACGAGAACTTTGCCCTCGTTTTTCTGCTCCAGCTGGCGTCTTATCTGGGCTTCGGCATCTTATCCGGTGAGCAGGTAACGACACAGGTTGCTTTCGCCGGAGAAGCCAGCAACCCCGCTACGAGTAGCAGCGGCCCCACGATACTGCGTTTCCGTGAGTTCGACCATTACTTCGACGAGTTGCTCCGCGACCCCGCCACGGCTACCGTGCCCAATGGCCGCGTCCGTCGTGAGCTGCTGGCTGTGCTCATTCGCTATTATCAGCTCCACATCGAAAAGCTCGGCGACATTCGGTCCCTGGCGGTTCTATCGGAAGTGCTGGGAGAATAGCGTTGGATTCCTTCATAAAAAAGCCCCCCAGGGTTGCTGGGGGGCTTTTTTATTTGTTTACTCTCACCATTTCCAGTTCGAATATGAGATCGGTATTCGGTGGAACAATGTAGCGGTTATCATCGTCGGGGTTGCGGGCACCTTTAACTCCGTAGGCCAGCGCGGCCGGTATCCAGACGCGGGCGCGGCTGCCGGCAGGTAATAGCTGTAATACTTCCTCCCAGCCTTCTATTACTTCGCCTCGACCCACGCGGCAGCGCAGCGGGCGCCCATTCAAAGCGGATGAGTCGAAGAGCTTACCATTGGGCAAAAAGCCCGTGTAGTTCACCGTCACCTTGTCGCCTACCTTGGCGGTAGCACCATTGCCGGGCTGATGAATGTAGTAGCGCACACCGGAGGTGGTACGGACCGTATCGGCTGGCGCTTGTGCCTGGCTATGCCCTGCACTGCTCAGGAGCAGTATAAGCAACGCGAGGCGCCAATAGCGAAGTGGGGTGGGGGGCTTTTTCACCGGATGTCGGTGATTTCGACGTCAAAAACGAGTACTTGGTTGGGTAGAATGTCATAGGAACCGGCTGCATTAGGCTTGCCAGTTGGCCCATACGCTAAATAGGAAGGAATAATCAACATTTTGCGGTCGCCTTTCTTCATTTCCACGAAGGCCTGATCCCAGCCTTTAATTACCTCGCCGCTTCCGATCAGAAACTCGCCGCAGTCGCAGGGAATCCGGCGGTCGAAGGAGCTATCGAACACAACGCCATTTTCCAGAAACGTACCCCGATATTTCACCGACACCCGGTTGCCAGCCTTTACCTGCGGTCCAGTGCCATTTACAATAGGAATTATAAACAGGCCCGAAGGCATGCGAGTGAATTCCGTAATATTATTTCTGGTCAGGTAAGCCTGAATCAGGGTCTCATCGATTCCCTTATATTCTTCTTCCTGCGCACGCAGCCGCTTGGCATACTTTTCCGTTTCAGTATCGCCGCAAGCAGCCAAAAAGGGCCCAACAGCCAGCAACAGCAACAATAGGCGGTTAAGCAGAGAGTAGGTAGAAAAAGTCTTCATCATCGTATCGCCTTTATTTTTAGAAGTAGCCAGCTAAGCTTATAACGTATTACCGCGCCCAGTTATTTAACGCTCACAAGCTCCACATCAAAGCGCAATACTGCGTTTGGCGGAATAGAACCACCAGCGCCGCGCGGACCATAGGCTTGAGCCGAAGGAATCAGCAAAATAGCCTTACCACCTTGGTTCATCAGCGAAATGCCTTCGTCCCAGCCAGCAATAACTTGACCTACACCCAGTTGAAAATCAATTGGCTTGCCGCGCTTTACTGAGTTGTCAAACTCCTGGCCGTTAAGCAGTGTGCCTACATAATGCACGGATACCGTTTGTCCGGGCTTGGCCTTGGCGCCGGTGCCCACTACAGTAGGCACATAGTAGAGACCCGATTCCTGACGCTGAGCGCCGGCAATATTATTCTGCGCTATGTATTCCTGAATGATTTTCTCATCCTCCTGTACATAGTCTGTTTCTTTCTCGCAAGCCGTGAGCAACGGTACGCTGGCTAACAGCAGAACGGCGAGTCGGGAGAAGAGGGAGCGCTTGAGCAACTGAATCATAAAGGCAAAAAATGGATGATAAAAAAAACCGTCGTGGCCGACCCAAAGGCCCGCACACGACGGCTAGGGGGCTTTTTACTTTACGTCAACCAACTCCACATCGAAGCGGAGCACAGCATCAGCAGGAATGTCGGCGCCAGCACCGCGCTGGCCATAGCCTAGCGTGGAAGGAATGAGCAGCGTAGCCTGGGTGCCTTTGTTGAGCAGGGCAATACCCTGGTCCCAACCTGGAATTACCTGACCTACGCCCAAGGGAAACTCAATTGGCTTACCACCCTGCTTCTCCGACGAGTCGAATACTTTGCCGTCGAGCAGTGAGCCTTTATAGGTAACCGCCACCGTCTGGCCCTGCTTGGGCTTGGCGCCGGTGCCGGCCTTATTTACTACGTAGTAAATGCCAGAAGGAGATTTCTCGGCCTTCAGGTTATTCTTCTTGATGTAGTCCTGCAGAATGACGTCGTCTTTTTTTATCTGCTCTTCAGCATACGCCATCATTTTCTTCTGCTGCTCCTCCATCATCTTCTGCTGGTCGGCCATAGCCTCCTGCTCGCTTTGGAGCTTGTCGGCCTTCACGAACATGGTCATCGTGTTGCCGGCTTTCTTCATAAAAGGCGGTACGGGAGCCTTAAAAGACTTAGCGAAAATGGTGTCCACGTTGAAGCGGAATACGGCGCTGTCGCCGGGCTGAAGCATCGAAAGCGCTTCTTCCAAGCCACCTTTCGTCTTCAGCTCTTCCAGCTTGATGCGCATCGGCACGCCCATTTGGGCTTTGCGCGAGTTGAAGAGGACCGAGTCTTTAGCGGTGCGATACTCTACGTTGAGGGCCAGAATCTTGCCCAAACGGTCTTTATAAGTTGGGTCGCCGGTGGGGGCTACTTCCCGCTCGGAGTACTTGCCTTTTTCACTTTTGAAAAGTTTGTACTCAAAGCCGGATTTGGCCTTTGTGAAATCACCGCCGCCCTTGTTGCAGGAAGCGAGGCCCAAAATGCCGGCGGCAAGCGCCAAGCCTAGGAAATTGCGTTGAAAAAGCATGAAAAGGAAAAGAAGGTGAAAGTAAAATCGAGGCAAGTTACGCCGCAGGCGGCGCAACCGCTAGCGGGGCCGTCACTAGCTTGGTTTGATACTGAGGCAATAAGCTCAGGAAGCGTTGCACGGTGTCGTCTAAAGACTCGTAGCTAATGCCCCCCGATGCGTTGAGGTGACCACCGCCCTGGAAGTGCTGACGAGCGAATTCATTGACCGAAAAGCCACCCACCGAGCGGAAAGAGATTTTTACCGCCTGCCCACGGTCGATGAGCACAGCCGCAAATACCACGCCTTCAATGCTTAGCGCAAAGTTGACCAATCCTTCCGTGTCGCCCGTCTTGGACTGGTACTGGCGCAGCTCATCCTGGGTAATGGCGATGTAGGCCGTGTTGTATTCGGGCAGCACTACCAGCTTATCCTTGAGCACAAAGCCTAGGAAGCGCAAACGCATTTCGGAGTGCGAGTCATAAATACGGCGGTGTACGGAGCTCAGGTCGATGCCAGCGTCGAGCAGCTCGGCAATAATCAAGTGCACATTGCGCGAGGTGCTGGGGTGGCGAAACGAGCCCGTATCGGTCATAATACCCGCGTAGAGGCTCTCGCCGATGCCCACGTCGATCATGTCCTGGTCGCCCAGGTCGCGGATTACTTCGAACACCAGCTCGGCCGTGGCGGCCGCTTTCGGATTGGAGAAATCCAGGTCGGCGAAGTTCTCCGGCTCTAGATGGTGGTCGATGAGAACCTTGATGCCGGGCGCGTTGCGGATATAAGTGCCGAGCTCATTAATTCGGCCTAAACAGCTGAAATCGAGGCAGAAGATAACCTCAGCCGTGCCGATGATCTCGCGTACCTGCGCATCGTTGCGGCGCGCATCATACACTATAACATCTTCATTGCCAGGCATCCAGGCTAGAAAGTCGGGGTAATCGGAGGGGGTGACGACGGTGACGTGGTGACCCTTTTTGCGGAGATAACCGGCTAAGCCCAGAGAAGAGCCCAGCGCGTCAGCGTCGGGTTTGTGGTGTGTTGTGATAAAAATCTGTCGGGGCTGCGCGAGCAACTCCTTCAGAGCGGAGATTGTGGACATTGCCTACTGATAGGTGGCTGAAATTCGGAGGTTTAGGCCGGAAGCAAGGCGGCAAAATTCGGAAATAATCCGTAAATAATTTTTGCTCTAACAATAGAGCGTTGGGTTTAGGTTCGGTTAAGGCGTTGTGAGATGTAACCAGTTGAGGAAAAGCAGGTTCTATTTTTTTAATAAGTTTCAACAAGTCATTCTACTGAACGTCATGCCGAGGCGGAGCCGAAGCATCTGGTGTGCTGATGAGAAGTTAGTACTCCAGCTAAACACGCTGGATACTTCGGCTCCGCCTCAGCATGACGTTCTGAGTTTGATGTGGATAAGGCACACTTTCATTAAAGCCTAATCTAGCGCACTGACACGAAGCTGGGGGGCTTTTTTAGGGAGGATTTCAACTTGCCTACTGCTCAGATTCTCAACCCAACCAACTTTCGGCTACTTTTGCGGCCGCAATCTGCCACGGATTTGCGCTTCGCAAGTCTTCCTACACTTACCACTTTACAACTACAGAATGGCCACTAACCGCACATTCACGATGATTAAGCCCGACGCGGTACAGGAAAACCACATTGGTGGTATCCTGCACATGATCGAAGAGGGTGGCTTCCGCATCGTTTCGCTCAAAAAAGTACGCCTGACGCCCGAGCGCGCCGGCAAATTCTATGAAGTACACAAGGAGCGTCCTTTCTACCAGGACCTAGTAAAATACATGTCGTCGGGCCCGATTGTGGCGGCTATCCTAGAGAAAGACAACGCCGTTGCTGACTTCCGCACATTGATTGGTGCTACCAACCCAGCCCAAGCTGAAGAAGGTACCATCCGGAAGAAGTACGCCAAGAGCATCGAAGCTAACGCCGTGCACGGCTCCGACTCTGATGAGAACGCGCAGATTGAAGGCGACTTCTATTTCAGTGCCGACGAGCGATTCTAAGCTATCCAGCGTTAAATTCAACAAAAAACCCGCCCTGCACGATGCAGAGCGGGTTTTTTGTTAGACTACATTTAGACTTATTTTATACTACTTATATACTTTCAAACCGTGATGCTTCTGATTATAGTTCATTAGCGGCCAGAAGAGGTCCAGAGTGTTCCACTGCTTCTTCAGACACTGTTTCGTGCTTGTGCTTGAATAGAATGAGAAACAGCACGGCCACAACCAGAGCGTAGCCAGCAAAAGACAGCCAGATGCTTTGCCAGTCCTTGGTAACGCCATCAGCAGCGGTGAAATACTGCTCGATAACTAGGCCGCTCACCAGACTGCCGAACACGGCACCAAAGCCATTAGTCATCATCATGAACAATCCTTGCGCGCTGGCCCGGATAGACGGCGCGGTCTGCGTTTCGACGAACAGGGAGCCGGAAATATTGAAGAAGTCGAAGGCCATACCGTACACGATGCACGAGAGTATAATCATCCACAGGCCGTCCGCGGGATTAGCGAAGGCGAATAAACCGAACCGCAAAACCCAGGCAATCATGCTAAAAACCATCACCTGCTTAATACCGAAGCGGCGTAGAAAGAAGGGAATAGCCAGAATGAACAGCGTCTCCGATATCTGCGAAATGGACATGATGATGGCCGGATACTTCACGGCTAGGGTATTCTGATAGGCCGGTACTTTATCGAAGTCGTGCAGGAACGTGTCGCCATAGGCGTTGGTAAGCTGCAACGCCGCGCCCAGCAGCATAGCGAAGAGGAAGAAGGTGAGCATCTTGGTGTCGCGTAGCAAGGCAAACGACTTCAAGCCTAGCACATCGATCAGGGAACGGCTCGGCGTGTCTTTCGCGGTAGGAGGGCACTTGGGCAACGTAAACGAGTAGAGACCCAGCAGAATAGCCGCGCCGGCGGCCACATAAAACTGATTAGCCGATTTTTCGAAGCCCAGCAAACTAACTGTCCACATGGCTACAATAAAGCCTACGGTGCCCCACACCCGAATAGGCGGATAGTCGCGCACTACGTCGCCGCCTCTGCTTTTGAGTACATAGTAAGATACCGCAATGGAGAGAGCCAGCGTAGGCATGTAAAAAATCATGTTCAGCAGCATGACCCAGAACATAGTGCCCGGTTCGGTGACTAGTGGCACTGTGAATAGCACAATGCCCCCCAGAATGTGCAGGATGCCATACAGTTTCTCGGCATTCACATACTTATCGGCGATGATGCCCATGATGGAAGGCATGAAGATGGACGCAATGCCCATCGTCGAGAAGATAGCCCCGAACTGCGCCCCTGACCATTGCTTGGTCTGAAACCAGTATGCCCCGATGGTTATCAGCCACGAACCCCAGATAAAAAACTGTAAGAAGCTCAGGATAATGAGACGCAGCTTGGTACTCATGTAGAATCAGGTTAAAAAGCAGAGGCTCTTTGGTGTAGGAGAAGGCTGGGCAGCTTAGTGCGGCTGAGCACCGTCAGGATCTGCGAAGCCGGGACTATGCCGATGAGCTAGGCTTCGGAAAAAGGTGAGAAAGGAAGAAAAAAAGAACAACCCGGCCACTTGCGCAGACCGGGCATTCAAAGATAGAAAAAAACGAAAACGAAGCGGGTGGGAACAGCGCTACTTTAGAGAATAAAAAGGTTTGTGATCTGATTTGGTTTATAAGTGGCGCTACCTCTATGACGATGGGGAAAGGTCAGCATCTAATAACGACTCAAATCCCATTGGCAATCATTCACATACCAATGCAGCCAATAACCTTATTCAAGGTTATTGGCTGAATGCTCAAAGTTGCGGGCTGCTTGGTTAACTTTTTATGGACTGCCTCGAAAAACAATGTCGTCTGCCAATAGCGGGTGGGATGCGAAGTCTAACTTTCTGAAATAGAAGACAGGAGCCACGGCGGGCAATCTGAGCACCCTGATCAGTAAGTTCAAAGACGCCGGCTACTTCACCATGACCAAGGAGTTTGGCGGCAGTTACCCGCTCACGCGCTGCGCCATCACACCCCAAGGTGTTACGGCCTTCGAGAACTACCTACAGAGCCTACAACGCTACCTCAAGCCTGAGTAAACGCCTTTTGGTATCATTTTACCACATAAAAAAGCCCCCAGTCATGACTGGGGGCTTTTTTATGTGGTAATGTAGGATAAGTAGTTCCGAGATTTAGAATCTAAGCGGCTTGGAAGCGCTTATTTACCTCGTCCCAATTGATGAGGTTGTAAAAGGCGGCGATATAGTCGGGGCGCCTGTTCTGATACTTCAGATAGTAGGCGTGCTCCCACACGTCGAGGCCCAAAACGGGGATGCCTTTGCAGCCAGCATCGGGCATAAGGGGATTATCTTGGTTGGGGGTAGAGCAGATTTGCAACGAGCCGTCAGACTGTTTGCAGAGCCATGCCCAGCCTGAGCCAAAGCGCGTGGTAGCGGCTTTGGTAAATTCCTCTTTGAACTTCTCGTAGCTGCCGAACGACTGCGTAATGGCCTCACCGATAGCGCCCGTAGGCTCGCCGCCACCATTTGGCTTCAGGATTTGCCAGAACATGGAGTGATTCCAGTGACCACCGCCGTTGTTGCGAACCGGAGCTGGAGCAGCAGCAATATTTTGCAGAATATCCTCGATGGACTGGTTCTCCATATCGGTGCCCTGAATGGCATTGTTCAGGTTGGTAACGTAGGCCTGATGGTGCTTGGTGTGGTGAATTTCCATCGTCTGCGCATCGAAATGCGGTTCGAGGGCGTCGTAGGCGTAAGGGAGTTGGGGCAGTTCGAAGGCCATGGGAAAGATAGGTTTGGAGGTGAAAGGAAACGCGTAAGGCTGCCCGGCGTTCGGGCAGCTACTATACTTCTTTAACTGACAAAGCTGCCGAAGGGTTAGAATTTGCCCCCCAGCGGCCATCAAAAGTAATTATTTCCGCTTGCGGGCAAAAAACTCCTGTATCAGCTCGGCGCATTCCATGGACATAATGCCCGTAACCAGCTCCGTGCGCCGATGCAGCAAGTTACCGTGCCGCCGAAACCCGTGTTTCTCCTCGGGGGCACCATACACCACGCGCCGCATCTGAGCCCAAGCACTGGCGCCCGCGCACATCACGCAAGGCTCTATCGTCACGTACAAAGTGCAGTCAGTTAAATACTTGTTGCCCAGAAAGTTGGCGGCGGCCGTGATAGCCAGCATTTCGGCGTGGGCGGTAACGTCGTTTAGCTTTTCCGTTTGGTTGTAGGCTCGCGCAATAATCTGTCGCTCCAGCACGACCACCGCCCCAATCGGAATCTCATCTTCTTCTAGAGCGTAGCGCGCCTGCTTCAAGGCTTCGCGCATGTAGCTTTCGTCGCTATAGAGGGAAAGGGTCATAAGTTAATGAATAGTTCTTAGTCTAAACTTAAAAGGAGGTCATGCAGAGGCGGAGCCGAAGCATCTCGAGTGTTTAGCGGAATTACTAATCTTAACTACCGCGAGCGAGATGCTTCGCTGCGCTCTGCATGACGTTCTGCTTTACTTATTCATGCAATTATTTCAACACAATGCTCTGCATCATGGCTTGGGCGGTAGGTTGCCATTGAGCCTGCTCTTCGGCGGGGCAGTTAAAGGTGAAAACCATAAGCTGGTCGCCCTCAATGGCATACTGCACGAGCTGGTAGCGACGAATGGGCGCCAAATTGCCCCCCCGACGCGTATCTGCCACTGACGACACAAACTCCAGCACTACAAAATCGCGCTTGTTGATGGTGCGGATGTCTTCGGCCAGGAAGTCTACTTTGGTGTAGGCATTCTGAATGCTGGCTTTATAAATCTTGAGCAGAATACCGTAATCCTTACTGGTGAAGGTGCTGGGCTTCTGGGCCACGCTGAAATCGACGCGGCCGCTGGGGTTGGTAAATACGGCCAGCGGCTTGCGCGGCGCGGGGTATTTGGCGGCAATGCCATCATCGGGCAGGGCCGTGAAGCCCTCAGGAATACCGACGGTGAGATTTTTGGTGATGGGTGTTTTCTTGAGTTTAGGCTTGGGCGCAGCAAAAGCGACCAGCATGAGCAGAAACAAGGTGTAAGGAGCAAATCGGAGCAAACGCAAAGAAACTTTCATAGAAACGAGAGAAAATAAGAGGCGCAACTTTCCGCCAGCGCCACAACAAAAAAACAAATAAAAAAACCCCCGCAGCCGAAACGACTACGGAGGTAAAAAAGCTAACTAAATAGGCGGATTTAGCGTCGCTTCTTTTTTTTACTTGCCACCGGAACCGATGGATACTTAATGCGCACCTTTTTCCAGTACACATAATTGCCGGTTTTAGCCTCTACCAAATATGTGCCAGCTGGTATGCGACCTAGGTCAACGGGCTGACCCGTGTTGTTCGCGGGGTCGAGGGCGGCAGTGTAAACGGGGGCATTTTTGTAGTTGGTCATCACCAGCGTACCGGGCTTGGTAAACTGCTGCGTGAAGCTCAGGAAGATGGTATTCGTGTTGGGGTCAGGGTACACATCAATGCCCGAGAGCGTTTCGACGCGCTTGATCGGGCCGTCGAGTGTAACGGGTTCGGCACCGGTCTTCGACTTAACGGTGGTGCCGTTGACCTGCGTTTTGGTCTTGCCTTTGGTGGAGGTTTGAGCTTGGGCAGATGCCACGGTGAGGAGGGCCGCGGCGAGAAGAGCAGTATATTTCATAGGAAGAATAGACAAAAGGCCGGAAAACAAGAGTGTCTTCCGGCCCTTTGCACAATCCGGGCCAAACCCGAAAAGCCCCCTAGCTAGCTGCGAGGTAAGTTTTTGACGTTGTCGTCTGGGTCGCGGTCAATTAATTCATTAAATGGGTCAATACCAGCCTTTACCGGTTTCTCGGACACGAGTATCTCCAGTTTATTGGTGCCCGCTTTTAATCGGGTTTTGCGGCGGTACAGCGGCTCATCGCGCCACTTGCCGTTTACTTTACGCTCCGTGAGCACGGCAATGTCAACCCAGTCATTCATCGGAGCGGGTTTTTCGTTGCCGAGGCTGTCGGCGTAGAATTTCTTGCTGTTCAGGTTCAGCGTGACCTGATATTTGCCACCCGATAGCTTTTTGTAAGAAACCGAATCGACCCGGTTTTCATACAGCGTGATGCGCTCAAACATATCCGTAATCAGGTACTGCAAAGAGTCGGGCGTAACTTGGCGTAGGTGGCGTATTAAATCCGGCGAGGTAGTGTAGGGCGGTTGCTGAAACTTCACCTCTTTGATATAAGATGCCAGCGCTTGGTTTACCTTGTCTTCGCCCACGTAGTCCTGCAAGGCATACATCGCCACGGAGCCCTTACGATAGTGGATATACTGCTGATTCTCTACTTTATACAGCGGCTGTTCCTTGCTTTGTTCCGTGGCCCGGCCGGTGAGGTAGCGGTCCATTTCGTGCTTCAGGAACTTGCGCATGCGCGCCTCGCCGTAGAGCTGTTTCATCACCATCAGGGCCGCATACTGCGACAAGGTTTCCGACATCATCGTGGAGCCCTGCACGTTGGCCCCAATTACTTGGTGAGCCCACCACTGGTGCGCTACCTCGTGGGCCGTCACGTAGTAGGGATAATCCACATCCTCGGGGTCGGTGGAGTCGATTTTGGCGATAAAGCCAATGTTTTCCGAGTACGGAATGGTATTGGGAAAGCTTTGGGCAAACGACTGATAGCCAGGAAACTCCACAATGCGCACCTGCCGATGCTGATAAGGGCCAAAGTTTTTGGTGAAGTAAGTCAGGCCATCCTGCACGCCGCGCACCATGCGGTCGAGGTTGTACTCGTGGCCGGGCTGGTAGTAAATGGCGATATCCACGTCGTTCCATTTCGCCTTCCGCACCGCATAGCGCGCCGACTGGAAAGAGTAAAAGTTGAGAATAGGCGCGTCCATTTCGTAGCGGAAATAGCGGCGGCCGTTCTCGGTCCATTCCTTCTTCAAATAGCCGGGCGCCAGCGCTAGCTGGTCGGGCTCGGTGCTGACGGTGGCGGCAAAGCGCACCCAGTCCGCGTCGTGGCTGATGTAGGTGTTGCGGCGGGCTGCCGTATCGGTTAGCGACGCCATGCGCGGCTTGGGGGGCAAATTATAGTCTTTGCGCGTTTCCTCGTCGCTGATTTCGGCCTGTGGGTTATAACCAATGTTGGGTAGGAGCTGGCTGTTGATAAACGTACCGTTGTAGACCACGCTGGTGCGGTTCGTCACGTTCTCGAAACCCGGCGCGGCGTAATACAAATCGAAGCGCAGCGGTAGGGAGTCGCCGGGAGCCAGCGGCTTGGCTAAGCGCTGCACATAGAAGCCCAGCAGCGAATCGGAGAGTACCGTGCGAGCGGGCGCCGCGCCCGCTGCGCCGAGCGCCAGTAGCCGAATTCGAGCCTCTTGCGGCAGGTTTAGCTGTACTGAATCGATGGGTTGACCGGTTTTGTTGCGCAGCCAATACTGGCCCCGCAGGCGCACTTCCTGCCGGCTCGGAAACAGGTCAGCCTGCACTTCCACGGCCGTAATGCGTGGTTGGGGACGCTTACCCAGACGGCTGTATTTTTTCTCAAACTCTACGGTTAGCTTCTCCTGGGTTTTGGAGCCCTGGTAGCGGTTGAGCATGTTGGTATTGTAGTAAATAAAGCCCCCCAAAACCAGAAATGTGAGCAGACCCGCGCCCATCGCCAGCCGGGCAGGGCCAGTAAAGCGGCTGCCTGCCAGTTTTTGGCGCACGTTGCCGCTAGTTTCGGTGCCGCGCACCCAGAGCAAATTGGCCCCCACGGCCAGCACCAGCGCCAACCCCGCCCAGTACAACTTAAACCACAAAAACGGCCCAATAAAGTGACCAAACTTGTTCAACGCAGAGTACTGTATGCCGGGGTCGGAGCCGTAAATCGCCAGGTTGTGCTCTATACCAATTTGGCTCGCGAAAAGCGTGAACATGTAATACAGTAGCATCACGAAGTGGCCCAGATACTTGTGATTTACAAGCACATGCACGGCTATCGCCAACACTACCAACAGCCAGTAATCGATAAGCCGCAGCCCAAACAGAAATTTGATATAAACCCCTAACTCAAATTGGTAGTAGCCGGAGAAAATCTGCGTCAGTAGGCCACAAACCAGTACTATGACTTGCAATACCACCGGGACAAGCAGCAAGGCTGCCAGCTTGGAGGTCAAGGGCACCCAGTTAGGCAGCGGCAGGGCATCATAAATCTGATTTAGATGAGCATCCCGTTCCCGCCACACCAACTCGCCAGCGTAGAAGGTGATAATTGCCAGCGCGAACAAACTAAATGACCCCGACAAAATGATGGCTACTTGTGCTGTAACCGGGAAGGTTTTGGTGTCGTAGATTTTACCAACTTGTAGGGCCGCCGCCAACAAAAAGGCCAGACCCGCTACCACAATAGCAATGAAATAGGGACTGCGGACAATATCCAGAAACTCTAGTTTGGTCAGGCGGGCCCACTGGCGCAGGTATTGGCTGGTGCCAAATTGCTGGTGTACGCGCGGTAACACGACGCTGGCAGTGGTAGGCACAACGTCTAAGCCGGGCCGCTCGGCACGGCGCCGTACGGTACCTTCGGCGGCACTTTGAGCGAAGCGAAAACGCCAGAAGCAGAAGCCCAGTAGCGCGAAACCCACTCCCAGCCACAGCAGGCGGTTGCCGAGTAGCAGGCCAGTGAGGGGTACGAGTTGGGTGTTTTTCTCAGCTGTTGTCCAGTATTTGGTGAGCTGGCGGGTGGCCCCGCTGCCCATCGGGTCGAGCAGGCTGCCGATGGTTTTATTATCGAGGTCGGAGAGCTGGCTTTGGGCCACAAAATACAGCACCAAAAACACGATGCTGCCCACATACGTAGCCAGCGCCTTGCGCGTGAGAGTGCCCAAGGCAAAGAAAATGCCTCCCATCAGCACTACGTTCGGCAGTACCACCGTGAGATAAGGATTCAGGTAATTCATCAGCCGCTGCGGCCCAATTCGGTCGGCCGGCATACCCGGGATCAGCGTGCCAATAAACAAGCCCACGGCAATACCGCTGAGCACCAGCATGGTAATGACGAGTGTGCCAGCGAAGCGCCCGCCCAGATACCCAACCCGCGAGATGGGCGTAGTAAATAGCAGGGGATGCATGCGGGTTTCAAAATCGCGCAGGATAGCCGGCCCGAACATGGCCGAAATCAGCAGCACGCCCGGCACCAGGGTAAGCACCGTGGTGTAGCCATTCAGGGAGAAGGGCGAATTTACGAACACCTTACTGCCCACACTCACTGCCAGCCCCTTAAAAAAGCCCCCCGACGTGAGCATCAGGAGAAAAGCCAGCAGCAGCAGAATGCCGAAATAGATATAGGTAGCTGGTCGCCGCAGTCGGTACCACAGCTCAAAGCGAAATATTTGGAGAAACATAAGAAGGAAGATGTTTTGCTTGTGAAAAGAGAAGTGAAGCGCTAAGCCACTACTGCCGCACCCCTTTCTGCCTCCGCGATACGAGCGAAATACACATCCTCCAGCGATGGTATCACCGGCTCATAATCCGAACCCGGCGATCCGTCACTGACCACGTGCACAATAGTTTGACCAGCATACAAGCGGGAGGAAATCACCTGCTGCTCCTGCTGCAGCGCCGGCAACTGATCCTTGGCTATGGCGCGGCGCCACACTTGGCCCTGTAGCTCATTCATGACCACCAGCGGGTCGCCGGTGAGCAGCACCTGGCCTTTGTTAATGATGGCCATGTTGCGACACAAGTCGCTGACATCCGACACGATGTGGGTGCTCAGAATGACAATGATGTTCTCGCCAATCTCGCTCAGCAGGTTGTGAAAGCGGTTGCGCTCGGCCGGGTCGAGGCCGGCCGTGGGCTCATCCACAATGATCAGGCGCGGATTGCCGAGCAACGCCTGCGCAATACCGAAGCGCTGCTTCATGCCCCCGGAATAGCCCCCCAGGTTCTTGCGACGCACCTCGTAGAGGTTGGTTTTGTGCAGTAAGGCCGCCACCGTCGCCTTGCGCTCCTTGCTGTCGGAAAGGCCTTTGAGGACCGCGAAGTGGTCGAGCAAATCCTCGGCTGCTACTTTCGGATACACGCCAAACTCCTGCGGCAAATAGCCTAGAATGCGGCGCACTGCATCTTTTTCGCGCAACACGTCCAGCTCATCAAGGTGAATGCTGCCGCTGTCGGCTTCCTGCAAGGTGGCAATGGTGCGCATCAAGCTCGACTTGCCCGCGCCATTCGGCCCCAGCAGCCCGAACATTCCCGTCGGGATGGTGAGGTTCACGTCGCGCAGGGCCTGCACACCGTTGGAGTAAGTTTTCGACAGGTTTTTGATGACGAGGGCCATGCGTGCGAATGAAGTTAAAGAGGAAGAAAAAAGCAGGAATGTGGAAAAGGCGGAAAGAATCAGCTGAAAGATAGAGAATAGCCTATAAGAGTTGCCCTTTCGGCGGAGAATCTTTGCTGGGGGGCTTTTTAGGATATGAATCGCAGTGCTGGGGTCGGTATTACAGCCCGGAAAAAATAAATAGCTGGACTTACCGCGTTTTTGAGCCCGGCATATCTTCCTACCTTCGCTCTCGAAGTCCCGATTACCTCTTACCGACTCGTTAAGCACATGCTCCGTACCCATACCTGCGGCGAACTTCGCCTCGAACACGCTGGCCAATCTGTTACTCTTTGCGGCTGGGTGCAGCGCACCCGCGACAAAGGTGGCATCCTCTGGATTGACCTGCGCGACCGTTATGGCCTCACTCAATTAGCTCTGGAAGAAGGCGTTGAAACCGCTGAAGTCCGGGAGCAGGCTCGCCAGCTAGGCCGTGAGTTTGTGCTCTGCGTAACGGGAAAAGTGGCGGAGCGCCACTCCAAAAACGATAAGATGCCTACCGGCAACATCGAGATTCGGGTAGAGAAGCTGGACGTGCTGAACCCCGCCAAATTGCCCCCCTTCCTCATCGAAGATGACACCGACGGCGGCGACGACCTGCGCATGAAGTATCGCTACCTCGATTTGCGCCGCTCGCCCGTGCGCCGTAATCTGGAGCTGCGGCACCGCGTGGCCCAGGCCACGCGCCGCTTCCTCGATGGGCAGGAATTCATCGAAGTAGAAACGCCGGTCCTCATCAAAAGCACGCCCGAAGGAGCCCGCGACTTTGTGGTGCCTTCGCGCATGAACCCCGGCGAGTTCTACGCCCTGCCCCAGTCACCCCAGACGTTTAAGCAACTGCTGATGGTGTCGGGCTTCGACCGCTATTTCCAGATCGTGAAGTGCTTCCGCGACGAGGACCTGCGCGCCGACCGCCAGCCCGAATTCACCCAGATTGACTGCGAAATGTCCTTCGTGGAGCAGGAAGACATTCTGCGCACCTTCGAGGGCCTCGTGCAATACCTGTTTAAAGAAGTAAAAGGTCTGGAAATCGGGGAGTTGCCGCGCATGACCTACGCCGACGCCATGCGTTTCTACGGCAATGACAAGCCCGATACGCGCTTCGAAATGAAGTTTGTAGAACTCAAAAACGTCGAGAAAACGCCCCCCACGACTGCTCAAACGCAGGATATCGTATCAGGCTATAACTTTCCGGTATTCGAGAGCGCAGAACTGGTTGTTGGTATCAACGCCTTCAACAGCGCTGTGTACACACGCAAGCAACTCGACGAACTGACTGAGTTTGTGAAGCGCCCTCAGATTGGCGCTACGGGCCTCATTTATGCCCGCATAGAGTCAGATGGCAGCGTAAAATCGTCGGTGGATAAATTCTACTCGCAGGAAGTATTGCAGCAGTGGAAAGCTGCGTTCAATGCTGCGCCGGGCGACTTGCTACTCATTCTAGCTGGCGATGCCAACCGCACGCGTAAAGCGCTTTCGGAACTGCGTCTGGAAATTGGCCAGCGTATGGGCTTGCGGGATAAAGACACTTTCTCCCCGCTGTGGGTGCTTGATTTTCCGCTGCTCGAATTCAACGAGGAGGAAAACCGCTACTTCGCCATGCACCACCCCTTTACCTCGCCCAAGCCCGAGGATATTGCCTTGCTCGACAACCCCGAAACAATTGGTCAGGTGCGCGCCAACGCCTACGACATGGTAATCAACGGCGTAGAAGTAGGGGGCGGCTCCATCCGTATTCACGACCGCACAGTGCAGGCTCGCATGTTCTCGCTGCTCGGCTTCTCCGATGAGGAAGCCCAAGCCCAATTCGGCTTCCTGCTCGATGCCTTCGAGTACGGCGCTCCACCCCACGGCGGTATCGCCTTTGGCTTCGACCGCCTCTGCAGTCTCTTCGGCGGCGCCGACTCCATCCGCGACTTCATTGCCTTCCCCAAGAACAACTCCGGCCGCGACGTAATGATCGACTCGCCCTCGCCGATTTCTGGGGGGCAATTGAAGGAGTTGAGTATTGCTACGGCGGTAGTTCCAAAATAAAGGCAGTAGCTAATGTGTTAAGAATGAGAGCGGCGCCTGCAGATGCAGGCGCCGCTCTCATTTTACTAAATACCCGTAAAAGGATAAAATTTGCCCCCCAGAGCCCAAAAATGCTATCTTCGGCACTATAGCCCGCAAGCCACACCTATCCCATGCAGATTCTGCGCAAAACTCCGCTCGACCAAATCTTTGTCCTGGACATTGAAACGGTGCCGTGCGTGGGCTGCCACGACGAGCTGAATGACATGCTGCGCCTGCTCTGGGAACACAAATGCCACGCCCTGCGCCGCGATAAAGGCTGGCGCAGCAGCGCCGAGGAAGTAGAGCCCATGCCTTCCCACCTGGAGGCCGCCAGCTTGTTTGCCCAGGCCGGTATCTACGCTGAGTTTGGCCGGGTCGTATGTATTTCGGTGGGCTGCTTCAACTTTGATAAGCAGGAGGAAACCTGGCGCTTCCGCGTCAAATCCTTTGCCCACGAAGACGAGAAGCTGATGCTGCGCGAGTTTTCAGCGCTGCTGGCTCGTAAGCCCCAGTATTTGCTGTGTGCCCACAACGGCAAAGAGTTCGACTTTCCTTACCTGGGCCGCCGCCTGCTCATCAACGGCCTGCCGCTGCCGCCGCAACTGGATATTGCCGGCAAAAAGCCCTGGGAAGTCGCCCACTTCGATACCATGGAGCTGTGGAAGTTCGGCGACCGGAAATCCTACACGTCGTTGCCGCTGCTGGCGGCTATGTTCGGTATTCCCACACCTAAAGACGACATCAACGGCAGCGACGTAGCCCGCGTGTATTATGATGAAAAGGACTTGCCGCGTATCGTGAAGTATTGCCAGAAGGATATCATCACGACGGCGCGCGTGCTACAGAAATTTCGGGGTGACGAGCCCTTCCATGATGATGCAGTAGTGTACGCCGACGAAGTAGGTGCCGTGATGCGGCGGTTGTAATAAGCAATGTCCCGAAAACCCCAAATTAGTATTGTCGTCATTGGAGGGCGCTGACCCGTAATGAGTGCTGATAACGCAGGTGAGCTACTTGGTAATCTGGATAGAGTTCAGCCTTTGAGGCGAATTGCCGAGATAGAATGGTTAGGTTTCTATTGATAAATTGATAGAATGCGAGAAAGATTATATGGTATTGGCATTCAATGTTTTGTATTTTTAGGTATGGAATATATTCCATAAAAATTTGTATTATTATACCTTCTTTCGTTTACATATTCCTGAATAGCTATGACTTACAACTTACTGGAAGCCGTTAAGAATTGCTTCACTACGGAGGCTATGCGGCAAACTGGGGTAGCTGCGGTAGGAGAGAGCGATGCCAGCATTGAGAGAGCGTTGTCGAGGGTTACTGCCTTGGTAATAAATAGTCTGACGGGCTTGGCTGAGCAGGCTGGTGGAGGCGAGGTGCTGTGGAGTATGGCCCGGGAGGCACATGAGCAGGGCGTATTGCGGCCGTCCAGTGGTCGGTTGATAGGTGGGGGCGGATGGCAAAGCCGGGGCGCAGAACTGATGAGATCCTTGCTTAGTGACCGCTACAGCAGCACAGTGGAGAGTGTGGCTGATGGCGCTGGTAGCCAGAATACTACCGTGAATAATCTGCTGGGATTGACCACACCCATCACGCTAGGGATATTAGGCAGGCATGCTGCTGAGAATGAGTTGGATGCGCAGGGCTTAAGCCAGTGGTTGCAGGAGCAGCGCCGGATGGTAGGAGCTATTCAGCCGGATCTAGTGCGTCCTCATGCCCCGCAGCCTCAGTCCCAAGCGCAGGGGCTAGGCCAGGCTCAGACGATTCCTCGGCCGAGCCCTATGAGTTTTGACGTACGTGATAATGGGACGAATTATAGTCATGAAGTTGTGGGGGTGCAAAACCGTCGTGTGGCAGCCATTGGCGATTATTACCAGCCCGAAGCCGCGCCGGCCAAAGCCTCCATCTGGTCATCCAATTGGCTGGGCCTGGGGATATTGTTGGTTGCAGTGGCGGCCGCTCTCGGGTATTTTCTGGGGCAAGACCGTATAAATCTGGGCTTCAATCGTCTGACTGGTAATACCGAAGAGGTTGCAGCGGTGCCCGCGGCTACGGCTACTAGCACCAGCACTTCCCAGGGGCGCTACGACGAGGCTACCGGCAACTATATCTACGACACGGGCCTTCCCACGCTGATTAAGATGGGCGATGGCACGCGGCTAATGGTAGGCTCTAACTCAACCGAGCACAAGCTGTATCAGTTTTTAGCGAGTGATGTTGCTCAGGTTGATTCGGTGAATCGGACGAAGGGATGGATAAGCTTTGACCGGGTGTATTTCGCGCCATCCAGCGCTACGCTCACGCCGGAGTCGCAGCAGCAGCTGCAAAACGTGGCGGCTATCCTGAAAAACTTTCCCCGCGCCAAAGTGCGCATCGGCGGCTACACCGATAACAGCGGCAGCTTTGCGGGCAATATGAAAATGAGCGAGGACCGGGCAAATGCGGCGATGGCCGTGCTCGTGGACATGGGCATTGATGCTACCCGAATCACCAGCAAAGGCTACGGCCAGAAAATCCCGATTGCCAGCAACGACACTGAGGACGGCCGCGCCCTCAACCGCCGCATCAGCCTGCGTGTTACCCGTAAGTAGAGCCTGAATTTTACCGTTCCGTAAAAAGCCCCCTGATTGAATAAGGGGGCTTTTTTATGGACAATCGGGCACTAAAAAGCCCCCCAGAAGTTATTATAGTCAACGGATGACGAGTATTTATCCGGCAACGTGAATCAGGCCGGACGACGCGGTATTCAGGTAGATAGAATGATAGGAATGAGTATTAACTGGAGCGAAATTCTGGCAAATATCAGTGTGTATGCGCTGCTGATTGGAGCCACCTCGTGGGTGGCCAAGGCGCTGGGCGAGCAATTTCTGAAAATGCGGTTTCGGGCCTACGAAAGGGAGCTGGAAAGCAAGTCGATTGAATTCAAGGCCCAGCTTGACCGCAGTTTGGAGCAGTTTCGGGCCGAGCTACAGCTGGCCAACACCAAAGACTCGCGCCTCCACGAAAAGCGAATGCTCGTGCTGGAAAGCCTTTACCAAAAAATTGTGAGCCTGAATGTGGCGCTGAAAGAAATGACAGCCACGCTGAAATTCATTCACATCGACGCTGATCAGGAGGAGGACGAGCGCATCAAAACCGCCAGCCAGGCTTACGACGCGTTCCTGAAGTATTACACGGAGAACAAGATCTTCTTTTCACTGGAGTCGTGTGCCCAGCTGGATGCGCTGCGCAACAGCTATTTCGATAGTATGCAGCAGTATAATGCGTCGGGATTTATAACGGGAAATAATGGTTTTCGTCCGGACTTTGGCAAGGCACAAATGGCGTCGGAGATAGTGCGCAAAGCCATTCCGGTAGTCATGCAGAATATCGAAAGTGATTTTCGGCAATTGTTAGGCGTTAGATAAGAAATCAGGTGGAGGTAAATAAAAAAGGAGCGACTAATGAGCCGCTCCTTTTTGATGGATTACAATCAATCTTTTATAAGATTCCGTTTACCAGGCCCGGCAGCACACCCAGTACAACCGTGAGTAGCGCCAGTATAACCAGCACTGCCGATTGGAAGCTGCCAACTACTATGGGCGCGGCGGTGTCATCGTCGGCGGGCTTCATGTACATCGCGATGATGGGCCGCAGGTAGTAGTAAATACCAACCATCGACATGATTACCGCGAAGATAACCAAGCCGATATAGCCTTTGTCTACAGCTGCGCCGAAGAGGAAAAACTTGCCAAAAAAGCCCCCCGTGAGCGGAATGCCAGCCAGGGAAAGCATAGCAATGGTCATCACGAAAGCCAGCAGCGGATTAGTGCGGGCCAGGCCATTTAAGCCGTCGTAATCTTCACGCTGGCGCTGGTCGTGCACAAGCTTGAGCACCCCGAAGGCAGCGACAGTGGCGATGGAGTACGCTAGGGAGTAAAAGAAAATGCCGTTGGCAGAAAGTCCGCTGAGTGCGCCATTAAACGCTACCAAGCCGATAAGCAGATAGCCCGCGTGCGAGATGCTGGAATAAGCCAGCATGCGCTTCACGCTTTGCTGGGCCACGGCCCCCACGTTGCCGATGAGCAGCGTAAGGGCGCACATAGCCACAATAGTAGGAATCCAGAAGCCCTGAGCGGCGGGGAAGGCCTGCACCAGCAGCTTCAGAAATGCCGCGAAGCCAGCCGTTTTCACGACGGTACTCATGAAAGCCGCGAAGAAGGTGGGCGTGCCTTCGTACACATCCGGCGTCCAATAATGGAAGGGCGCCGCCGACACTTTGAAGCCTATACCAATGAGCATCAGCAAAATGCCGATGTAGAGCATGGGGCGCAGCGAGTCGTTGGCTGGATTTGTAACGGCCGTGCCGATTTCGCTGAGCTGGAATGCACCGGTAGACCCATACACCAAGGCAATACCGAAGAGCAGAATGCCGGTGGCAAATGAACCCATCAAAAAGTACTTCAGCGAGGCTTCGTTGGAGCGCACGTTGCGCTTATCGGAGCCAGCTACCACGTACATGGAAATACTCAGAATTTCGATGCCCACGAACAGCATGAGCAGGTTATCGTAGCTGACCATCATAATGGCCCCCACGAGTGAGAACAGCAGTAAGGAGTAGTACTCAGCGAGGTTGGCCTCGTTGTCGCGCACGTATTTCTGGGAGAACGGGAGCAGCAACAGCGTGGTAAGCACTACAATGCCCGTGAAAGCGACCGAAAACCGGTCGATGGTGAGCATGTTGTTGAAATACGACTGGGCCGGCGCGTTCCAATCATACAAATTAGCACCGAAGACGATCAGCAGAATAACCATAGCTGCGGGCAGCAGCATGCGGTTGGAGCGCAGAAAGCCTAAGAATAGATTGGCGATGCCAAGAACGGAGAGTAATATAATAGAGGCCATTGGCAGGATATAACACCAATCTCCAGCGTTGCTGTCCAGTTGGTGAGTCGTTGAATGAGGTCGTTCAAGAGAGGCGAACGACACTTAGAGCATAACCGCCTGTTTACCGCTGCATTAAGCTCAGAATCCGAATCACGCTGGGCTCTGACATTTGCAGGAAGGTATTTGGAAACAAGCCAATCCAGAAAATCATGAAGATCAAGGGTACTAGCACGGCTAGCTCCGCTCCATTCAAGTCGCGGAAGGCGGCAGTGAAGGAAGTAGCCGGGCCGAGCATGACGCGCTGGAACATGCGCAGCAAATAAACGGCCCCCAGAATGATGGTGATGCCCGCTACCGCGCCTAGCCAGTTGTTGTACTGGAATACGCCCGCTAGCAGCAGAAACTCACCTACAAAACCACTGGTCAGAGGCAAGGCCACCGTGGCCAGCAGCACTACCAGAAAGCTTACCGAAAGCAGGGGTGTGGTTTGTGTGAGGCCACCCAACTCGGGGATGAGGCGGGTGTTGGTGCGGCGCTGGATGATGTCGGCAATGAAGAACATGCCCACCACGTTCACGCCGTGGGCCAGCATTTGCACCACGGCGCCCTGCAAACCCATTTGGGTAAGCGAGAACACGCCAGCCGCCATCAGCCCGACATGGGAGAGGGAGGAATAGGCAATCAAGCGCTTCATGTCGCGCTGCCGGATGGCAATGATAGCGCCGTAGATAATGCCGATAACGGCCAGAATCATCACCAGCCAGCCCCACTGACTTACGCCCAACGGCGTAATAGGTAGCAGCCAGCGGAGGCAACCATAAATACCCATTTTCAGCATAATGCCCGATAGCAGCATCGTAGCCGGAGCGGGCGCTTCGGTGTAAGTATCAGGCTGCCAGGTATGGAAGGGGAAGATGGGCATCTTTACCGCGAAGGCAATGAAAATCAGCCAGAACAGCCACGACTGCTCCGCAGCGGTTAGGCTTAGGTCGTAAAAAGCCTGTAGGTCGGAGGTGTGCGCGGCCAGGCCGTTGGCGACGGGGCCGGTCTGGTAGTAGAGGTAGACGAAACCAGCCAGCATAAACAGTGAGCCGATAATGGTATACAGGAAGAACTTGAAGGTGACAGCCACACGTCGTTCTCCGCCCCAAATACCTGCCAGAAAATAAATTGGAATAAGGGCCACCTCCCAGAAGAAGTAGAATAGAAACGCGTCCATAGAGGTGAATACTCCAATCAGACCGGTTTCCATGAACAGCACCAGCGCGTAGAAAACCGAGGCATTCTTATAGTCGTGGCGAAAGGATGCCAGCAAAATCAGCGGCACGAGGAAAGTGGTGAGCAGCACGAGTAGCAAGCTCAGCCCGTCCATCCCGACGTGAAAGTTGATACCCGCCGAAGCAATCCAAGGCAAGTTCACTTCCAGCTGTTCAGCATTGCTGGCATCGAAAGTAACTGCTGCGTAAACCGCTATTACGAACTCTAGTAACGCCGCGCCAAAAGCAAATACACGCCCGGCGTTGCCTTTAACAAAGTGCAGCAGCAAGGCGGCGGCGAGGGGAAAGAAAAGGAGAAGAGCTGTGAGCATTAGCTACTGTACTACTGTAAGGTGCGAGTTGGTTACTAATAAATTATTTAATATTCTGCATTATATTTAACTATTTATTATAAATACTAATAATACTTAGATGCTTCTTGAGTTAAAGTATAGTTTAAGAATTTACTTGCCATCATTTTTCTTCTAACTTTTAGAATAGATTTAATCGGCTCAACTCTTGATATGTATGTAAATATTTTGCTTTTTCTTATGTAATCTATCTCGCTTTGGTCTCCTGCAGGCTGTGTTGGGTAAGGAAGTACAACTCGAACTTTATCGATCATTTTATTCCAATAAAAATGAGGCCAGGCATCAGCCGCAAATCTTATAGGTAGGATATTGTTTAAAAGTCCTCTAGCTGCTTTATTAGTAATAATATAAGCTCCAGCCCCACCCAAAGCATGAATGTCAATGGGATGATTTAACGTATATCCATTTCCTAATTCTTGTTGATTTTGAGTAGAAAAGATTGTCTTCATATACGTATTTATAGAATAAAGTAATATGACTTCATTTTTCAATTCTAGGCTGCTAATCGTATGCATGATACCGGGCAAATCTTTGGATAACTCAACATCATCCTCTAGTACTAAAGCACACTCTAAATTTTCTTCTATTATTCTTTTATAAACACTCAAATGACTCAATGCGCAACCATAAACACCTCTTCTTAATAAGTAAGGTTTCTTAGCTAATTCTTCAAAATCGCATACTGTAGATAAATACTCATCGGTTAAAGTACTGCCATCAATGCCTTCAACAATTTCATAAGAAATTTGAAGTTCTTCTAATTGTCGGATCATGAACTTCTTTCTGTTCTTAGACCGCTCCAAATTAATGAGGAATGCTTTCATAAGATTATGATCTGTACTACTCATTCCTTAAAACTTGCCAAAATTCAGGGCCAGAATCAGCACGATACCGATTACCATTAAAATCAAATACACGCCAATTGTGCCGGTTTGCACGAAGCGCATTAATTGCCCCCCACCGAGCGTCAATCGGCCTAAGCCATTCACAATTGGATCAATGATGCCTTGCTCAACGAAGCGGTAAAGCCCACGCGACAGGCCCATGATGGGACGCACGAAAAGGGCATTGTATAGCTCATCGATGTAGTACTTGTGGTACACTAAGCTCTCGGGCGCCGAGCGTTGCGCCTCGTCCGCCACGGGGCGTACGCCGCGGGAAACGTACTGGATATAGGCGAAGATGATACCGAGCACGCCGGCCGCTACGGAGGCGCCAATGAGCATGAGTTCGGTGCTGTGATCAATCTCGCCGGTGAAAGCGCCCGGATTAATTTGCCGGGAGTACGTGAAGATAGGGGCCAGGAAATCGGCGAGGTAATGTTTGCCCCCCAGGAACATAGGTGCGCCCATAAAACCCCCCACAGCTGCCAGAACAGCCAGAATAATTAGCGGTAGCGTCATCGAGGCTGGCGACTCGTGCAGGTGATGCTTCTGCTCCTCCGTGCCCCGGAACTCGCCGAAGAAGGTGAGGAAGAGCAGGCGGAACATGTAGAAAGCCGTCAGGAAAGCGGTAAACAAGCCCACGGCCCACAGGAGCTTGCTGTGCTCGTAGGTGTGGGCCAGAATCTCATCTTTGGAGAAGAAGCCCGAGAACGGCGGAATGCCCGAAATAGCCAGGCAGCCGATAAAGAAGGTGATAAAGGTGATGGGCAAGGCTTTGCGCAGGCCGCCCATGCGGCGAATGTCTTGCTCGTTGCTCATGGCGTGAATCACGGAGCCAGCGCCAAGGAACATCAGCGCCTTGAAGAAAGCGTGGGTCAGGACGTGGAACAGGGAGGAAGTGTAGCCCATTACGCCCAAAGCCAGGAACATATAGCCAAGCTGAGAAACTGTGGAATAGGCCAGCACCTTCTTAATATCATTCTGCGCCAGACCGATAGTAGCCGCAAACAGAGCCGTTGCCAGACCAATGATCCCCACTACCTCGAGCGTGGCCGGAGCAAGAGTAAACAGCACGTTAGCCCGCAGCACCATGTAAATACCCGCCGTTACCATGGTAGCGGCGTGAATCAACGCTGACACAGGTGTGGGGCCGGCCATGGCATCAGGCAGCCAGGTATAGAGCGGCAGCTGAGCCGATTTACCCATCGCGCCTACAAAGAGGAGCAGGGTAATGGCCGTTAGGATGCTGACGGTGTAGGGCCCGAACTGGCTGAGCGCGGCCTTCTGGAATACCTCAGCGTACTGAACAGAGTCGAATGTGAGGTAGATTAGGAAAATGCCGAGCAGGAAGCCTAAGTCACCTATGCGGTTGATAATGAATGCTTTCTTGGCGGCGTTGTTGTAATCGTGGTTCTTATTCCAGAAGCCAATGAGCAGGTAGGAGCAAAGCCCTACGCCTTCCCAACCAATAAACAGAATCACAAAATTGGCCCCCAGCACCAGCACCAGCATGCTGAAAATGAACAGGTTCAGGAAGCTGAAGAACTTGCCCACATTCTCATCATGAGCCATGTAGCCAATGCTGTACACGTGAATCAGGAAGCCCACGCCCGTTACCAGCAGCAGCATGATTAGGCTGAGCTGATCGATTTGATACTGAAATGGAATACGCATTGAACCTACCGTAATCCAGTCGAAGAGCTGCACAGTGTATTGGCGCTCGAAGGTGGTAAACAGGTAGATCGAAATTAGGAAAGAACCTAACACCGTAGCGCTACCGATCAGGCCAGCCACGGTGGCGGACAAGCGCTTGTTGAGCAACCCATTAATCAGGAAGCCCAAGAAGGGCAACAGCGGAATAAGAACGTACAGCAGCGTGGGGTGAGGAGCGCCGTAATTGGGTAAAACGAGTTCTTGCATAGGAGGTATGCTTATAAGCAAACACCTGTCGTTGTTATTCTGAGCTTGCGAAGGATCTTATGACCCAAGAACCACCTATTTTGGTGAGGTAAGGTCTTTCGCAAACTTAAGATGACAACGACGGGCGGGTTATATTACCACTTCAAACGGCTGAGCAGATTGACGTCGGTATTCTGAAAATTCCGATAGATCATCACGATAATGCCTAAGCCCACCGACACCTCGGCAGCGGCTACAGCCATGATGAAAAACACGAAAACCTGCCCGTTTGGGTCGGCGCGATAAGCGGAGAAGGCGGTTAGCAAAACGTTCGTGGCATTGAGCATCAGCTCGATACACATGAAAATAATAATGGCATTGCGCCGCGTGAGCACTCCAGTTACGCCAATGGCAAACAAAGCCGTGGCAAAGTAGACGTAATACTGAAGTGGGACGGTGCGAATGACTTCCGGGATGGTCTGTTCCATGCAGTTGGGCTAGCCGACAAAGCAAAAAGCCCCCCGAAGCTCGGCCGGGGCTAATTAGCTGGCAAAGGTATCCTGAAAATTGGAAAACGCACACTCTATAAGTAGGTAACCCGAAGCTCGACCATGCTTTAGGTGTTGAGATAATGGAGTTGAAATAAGTAGCCAGACCTTCTACTAATGTTTCGGCGCAATCGATGGAAAAAGCTCCCCAATGCCTACCCGTCGGGCAAAGGCCCTAAGCAGTAGGATAGGGGCTACTAAATAAACGCCCGCGGAGCGGCACAAAACCACGTCTTAGCCCTACTTTCAGCGAGCCTCACAGATACTTTGGCTGCCATAAAGTATTTTGCTATTTCATCCGTCTGTCTCGGCAGAATGGAAACGCTACCTCTCACGCTTGATGCGACGCTGGCAATGACCGCAGGCCACCAGGACCAGCAGATACAAGAAGCCGTGCGCGCACAGCGCGGCCGGCTGCTGCAGTTCATCCGTCGCCGTATCCCCAACGAAGCGGAGGCTGAAGATGTACTGCAGGACGTCTTTGCCGAACTCGTCGAAAGCTACCGCCTGCTCAAACCGGTAGAGCAAGCTGCGGCCTGGCTATTCCGGGTGGCACGCAACAAAATCACCGACCTCTATCGTCGCAAAAAGGCTGTTTCGCTAGAAAACGAGCTTGTCAGCGGCTTTGATGATGAGAATGACTCCTTGCTGCTCGCGGATGTGCTACCTGCGCCTGATGACTCACCGGAAAACCGCTTGCTGCGCGAAACGCTGATGGAGGCGTTGGCGGAAGCCCTGGAAGAATTGCCCCCCAAACAGCGCCAAGTGTTCGTGTGGCATGAGCTGGAGGAAAAAACATTCCGCGAGATGGAGCTTGAAACTGGCGTTCCACTTAAGACCCTGATTTCGCGCAAGCACTACGCAGTTCAACACCTGCGCAAGCGCCTGCAAAAACTGTACACTGAGCTATTTGCCGACTAAAAAGCCCCCCAGAATATGCTTATTCTTATAAGCTTCTTTTCGGTGACAAAACATACTTCATAAAACCACCCCCATGAATCGTTCATTCTGGCTGCTACGCGGCCTCAAGTTTCTCTTCTTTGCCACTCTATTTGTGGCCGCCGCTGGCTTCGTAACCATGAGCTTGTGGAACTGGCTGGTGCCGGTGCTATTCAATGGGCCTGCTATTAGTTTCTGGCAAACACTTGGTTTACTTGTACTCTCTCGCATCCTCTTTGGCGGCTGGGGCCGTGGCGGTCATGTCGGAAGCTGGGCACAGCGTCGCGAAGCGTGGCGCCAAAAAATGGAGACGCGCATGGCTCACCTCACACCCGAAGAGCAGGAGAAGTTTCGCCAGAAGATGCGCTCCAGCTGCGGCCCGTCGTGGATGCGGCGAAAGGAGGCTGAAGAAACCGCCACAGCTACCACAGCACAGTAGAAAAGCACAAAAAAGCCCCCTGAAATTTCAGGGGGCTTTTTTGTGCTTGGTTTTATGTGAGCTTACTCCAAATCTCCGCCGGCTGCCCAGCGCAGCGTGGCCTGGGTTTGCGCGTATTTGGCTTGCAGCTCGGCCAGTTTTATCCGGGCACTGACGAGTGAGGCTTCGCGGGAGTTGAGCAGGAATACGGAGCTTTCACCGTTTTCGAAGCGGATTTGTTCGCCGTTACGCAGCTTTTGTGAGTTCTCAACCACTTGCTCCTGCACGCGAAGCTGCTCACGCAAAGCTTCCCAATCGTTGGCAACGGTGCGCACGGTGGTTTGTACTTCCCGCGTGTCCTGCTGCAGATCCAGTTCGGCTTCGCGGCGCTTTAATTGGTTAAGCTGCAGCTTGCTCCGCTCTTGGCGCAGCAACAACGGATATTGGAAGCTTAGGCCCAGCTTATAATTGTTGGCAAAATAGGTATTCGTCCATTGCATGTCGCCCTCCGGTTGGAAAGGCTGACCAGTTCGCAATAAGTTGTAATCGACAGAAAGCTTGGGCAATAGTTTGTTCGACAAGAGCCGGCGTTCTATACCCAGCTGATTGAGCTTAGCCCGAGTCTTGGCCAACTCAGGATGTATCTGGCTGGCCAGGTTTACAAGCGCTTGCACCGAATCGGGGGACAATGAGCGCCAGGCGGTGGGGGCGGGTAAGGCTTCTGGGCGGGCAGTGGGGGGTAATTCCCGTGGCTGATTCTGCTCATCCCACAAATAATTGCTAATCAGAAGCGTCACGTTTTGCCACTGCACCCTTGCCTGTACTAGTTGCGCCTGTCGGTTCTGAAGCTCAGTCAGTGCTTCTACAGAGTCGATTGCAGCCAAGTCGCCCTGCCGGACTCGCTCGCGTACGGCCCTGAATCGTACCTCAGCCAGCTCGGCATTGAGGCGTAATAACTCTAAGCGCTGATGGCTTAAGCTCCACTCCCAGTAATCCTTCGCCGCCGAAAGCAGAAGCTTGTTGAGCGCGCCACGGCGTTCGGCTTCCGCCAGCCCTACCAAGGCCTGCGCTTGCCGAATGGCCGCCCTTCGCTCATCAATGAGCAAGCCCTGCGCCAGGGGCACCGATATGCCCAAATAGCTCAGGCCGCTTTCGGGCGTCCGTATTTGCTGGCTTACGTAGGTGCCCACATTGCGCTCAAAGCCAGCTTTTACATCGAAGCCAAACCACACAGGGACCTTTAGAGCATTGTCCCAGGTGTTAAAATAATCCTTGCTTCCCAACGTCTTGCCGTAGTATTTGCTGCTCACGGATGGATCGAGCAGGCCGCGGGCGTAGCGAATTTCCTGCTGGGCGCGCTCGGGCAGCAAGCCAGCTTGCCGAGCCACCGGGTGCCGCAGCGTGACGTGCGTAAACAAGTCAGTGAGCGTAAAGACAAGCTGCGTTGTATCGCGCGGCAATGGTTGCGCCGTCGCCCGCCCTACTGGCAACAACCCAAGCCCAGCCGCAAGGAGCACAACCAGCGAAATGACGTAACGAACCATTAAATGCAAAGGAAATTTATGCGGTGGTAACAGAATACTTGGTATTAACTGTGGTTACTCTTCAGCCGTAACATATTTTTCGGTTTTATCTGCTTTCACCAGCTTGTCAGTTTCCTTTGGTTTTCCCACAAAATTCGGTGGGAAGCCATTCAGCTGGCGCCACAGTTCATACCAAATGGGCACATCGTCGAGCAAGGCCCAGCCATACACGCCGCTGCCTACTCGCAATGGCTCGGGCCAGGCCTCCGTGTCAGGATCGGGAATAACGAGCACGCGGTACTGTCCCTGACTATCAATGTTATCGATAACGGCTACCACGCCCCCGAAGGTGCCGAAGCTCGTGCCGGGCCAGCCCGAAAATACCAGTGCTGGCCAGCCATCAAACTGTAGCCGGACCTTGCGACCCACCGAAAGCAGCGGAATATCCATGGGCTTCACGTAGAGTTCGGCGGCCAGCTGGGGCTTCGATGGCATTACCGTCACGATGGGCTCGCCTTCTTTAATAATCTCTCCAAGGCCCTGCTTGAGGGCTCTTACTACGTAGCCGTCCTGCGGAGCTGTAATGCGGTAAAAAGCGTCACGGATGCTCAGATTAGCATATTCGTTGCGCATTTTGGCTATTTGCCCCTCCGTGTCGAACTGGTAGGCGGTAGCGCTTCGCCGGTCACTCTCAGACTTTGCTAGCTTATCTTGATACTCCGCGCCGAGAGAAAGCAGCTCCAAACGGGCATTTATCAACTCCTGCTGGCTCACTCCCAGCTTGTTTGCCACCGCCTGTTGCTTAGCCGTCGATTCCTGAAACTTAAGCCGGCGCTGCTCTACTTCAGTCAGGGATTTCAGACCCTGCTGGTAAAGTTTTTCCTGCCGGTCGAGCTGCTGACGCGCAATAGCAAAATCAGTGTTAGCAGCTACTAGCTCAGCACTATCGCTCAGCACTTTCAGGCGGCTTTGACGCACTTTGTTTCTCGCTTTGTCGAGGCTTACCCGCAGGCCTTCTCGCAGTGCTACCTGTTGCTGGCTCAGTGCAACTGCCTTTGCGCTGTTCTCACGTAGCGAACCTTCTTTGGCTGCCAGCTGCTCACGGGTCCGAAGGAGTAGATCGGGATCGAAATACTTGTCTTTTATTTCCGCAATATCGACCAAGGTATCGCCGCGTTGTACTAGCTGTCCTTCCTTTACACGCCAGCGCATAATACGTCCGGCAATCGTGCTGGGAACCGTTTGAGGCCGGTCTTGGGGGCGCAGCGTGGTGAGCGTGCCCGTGGAACGAATGTTTTGAGTCCAGGGCAAAAATCCGAACAGTATCACCAATATTCCCATGCCTAAGCACCAACGAGCCAGTACTCGGCCAGTGCGCGGCGTTTGCACCTGTGCAAACGAAGTGAAGCGTTTGGCTTCCGGGTGGGTTTCAGGAACAGAATACTCAGCGAAAGGCATAGTATGAAAACTGTAAAATTCGTTTCGAAGCTTGCGGCCAGCGGGAGTCTTGGGTGCTGATAAAAGCTGGTGGCAAGACTACATGGGGGGCATTTTTAAGCAACAAATAGCTCTTGTAACTCCGGCTGCTGAGCAATGACTGCATAGTCGCCGGTAGCAACCAGATGACCGTCGCGAAGCACGGCAACACGTGGGCAAAGTGCCAGCAGGCGTGGGTCGCTGGAGGCTAGAATCAACGTCCAGGGCATGTCGGGAGCCAACAGGCGCTTCAGTATCCGCCGCCGCTCAGCTGCTTCTACAGCGGGCAGAAAGTGGTCGAGCAGAAGCAGCCGGGGGCGACGCACCAAGGCGCGGGCCAATAGCAGCTTTTGCTTCACATTGTCAGCCAGCGGTGTGCCAGCAGTCAGGTAGGTGCCCAAGCCCTGAGGCCAGGCATGGAGCTTGTCGCGCAGTCCTACTAAGTCAAGCGCCCAGGAGATATCAATGGGCTGAATTTCAGGTTGATTAAGCGTTAGATTCTCCAGTACAGAGCCGCTGAACAAGTGCTGATGCGAAAAATTTGATCCCATCGCACGCGACAACGTTTCGGGGGCAAGGTCACGCAGGGCGATATCATCATAGGTGATCACGCCCTGGTAAGTATCAAGCAATCCGCCCATAATTCGCAGGAGCGTGGTCTTACCGGAGCCATCGTAGCCAGCAAGTCCTAAATGTTCGTTGGGTTGTAGGCTTAATGATACATCTTGTACAACCTGGCGATTCGCGTTCGGATACTGATACGTTACGAGGCGCAAATCGACTGCTACCCCACGATTACTGGCTGAAAAGGTAAGATTGGCCCCTGGCTGTTTTTTGATGCTGGGCAACTCCAGCACATGACCAATTTTATTGATCGAGGTGAGAGCATCGTAGAGTACATCCAGCTTGATCAGGATTTTCTCAACCGCTCCAATAGTCAGGATGATGACGATTTCAGAAGCTACAAACTGACCAATGTTGATTTCTTTGGCTACCAATAGCCAGCAGCCAATAGTTAGCAATCCAGCCGTAATAAGGGTTTTGAAACCAACAAAGCCTAAATACTGCGTCATCAACACCCGAAAGTGCGAACGTCGGGCCATAAGGTACCCATTGACGTGATCATCGGTACGGTCGAGAACCATGGCATGGCGTGGAGCCAAGCGAAACGTATGGACCGTCCGGGCCACATCTTCGAGCCAGGACACTACCCGGTATTTGTATTTTGACTCTGTTAAGCTCGTTTCCAGACCTTTCCTCCAGGTCAGGCGTAACAGTAAGCCCAGAATTAAAACCAGGAACAGACCAAAAACAATGAAGGCCGGATGGTAGAAGGATAGCAGTAGCAACCCAAACAGAATCTGGACACCAGCCGAGGAAAAGTCGATCAATAGAATAGCCAATCCTTTTTGCAGGGTAGGCGTGTCGAGCATCCTATTCATAAGCTCTGGCAGGTACTCATCGCCTAGAGCTTCGGTGCGCACGCGAGGCAGATGTACCGCGAAATCGAAGGCAATCCGAGCAAATAAGCGCTGCTGCAGAAACTCCACCAGATAGATCTGCATGATCTGAAGGCCTCCGACTATTACCGTTCCCACCGTGATAAAAGCGATGAGCACTATTAGAGAGGTGCTCACTGCTCCGCTCGATACAAAGCCGATTACACTCTGCACGCCAAGTGGCAATGATAAAGTAATAAGCCCTGCTAGCGCTGCATATACATATAGGTAAGCGATATCGCGCCGTTCAGCCAGCAGCAGCTGCCATAAGCGTTGGCCCGAGGTTGGTCCAGATGAATTTTCAGCCATAATGGAGACTGTTGAGTGATAATTACTTGCTTAGCACTGAAAAGGCAATGTTCTCCAAAAACCCTAGAATATCTTGCTTCGCCGTCTCAGGAGTAGGTGTATCGGCCAACGAAGGCAGGTGCTGAGAGAAAAAGAGCTGCTTGCGCGCTGACTCAAGCAACGTGCTTACCAAGGCGTGCGGATAGGGATAGTGGGGGGCAATTTCTTGGACCACGGCCGTGATGTCGGCACATAAGCTTTTGTATTCACGATAAAAGCCATCATGATTTACTTGGTCAACCTCGCGGGTAAGGTAGGTTTTAGATGCCTCCGCCACCACCACGCGGTATAACGCCGCCTCGTCTAGCTCGGGGGTTGCGGCATTATCACGGTGAGCATTGGTGATAATACCCAGGATGAGCCGGAGTCGGGCGTGCGGGTCGGTAACATTGTGCGTGTGAAATCGAATTTGAAACCGAAGCCACGCCCAGTGCCACGAAATAAGATAAACGAGCAAACGGTGCTTGTTTTCAAAGTATCGATACAGCGACGCTTCCGTGGAGCCTATCTGCTGGGCCAGCTTTTTAAAGGTGAACAGTTCAAATCCTAATTCGTCAATAAGCTGTACGCTCGTAGCTATGATCTTCCGGCCAAGATCAGTTTCATGTGGATCGCGCAAAAAAAGCTTCTCATTAAGCTCTGGACGCAGGGTAGTTAACATTCTGGGAGGAATGATTGTGATGTTCAGGTTATTGAGCTTTGCGCTGCCTGATATTCTTTTAAAAACCGCTCCAAGGCTATAAAAGCACTCTCTATACACCGCTAAGCGCAAATGTAACTAGTTACTCCGGATAATAGTTTTACTACCATTTATAATTAATGTGCTTTTAATCCTGATACTTCTGCTATGTTGAGTTGTGGTTGAATAGTTTGTCAGATACTGTCTTTATTGGGCAGTTAGCTCAAGCTTAAAAAGGGAAAAGCGACAACCGATTGTTCAGTTGTCGCTTTTCCCTTTTTAAGCTTGAGCTAGCCTATCTAGAAGTTTCGTTCGCCCGTTTCCCGTTTACCCAACATCATCGCACCAACCATTGCCACGATAAACAAGACTGATACCAACTCAAATGGCAGCATGTATTGCTTATACAGCACCATACCCAGCCGGTCTACCATTCCTATTTGCGAATCGAAAGTAGCCGTATCAGCTCCGCCGGGCTGGATGTCGCGCAAAGCAGCAACCAGAATGAGCAGTAAAGAACCACCAGCAATGGCGGCTGCTATTTTAGACAAAGCCGACTTATGAGGCTCCGTATCAGCGTTCAGGTTCAGAAACATAATCACGAACAGGAACAGCACCATAATGGCCCCCGCATACACAATGATGTTCACAGCCGCCAAAAACTGCGCGTTTAGCAGCAAGTAGTGCCCTGATATCGTGAAAAACGTCAAAATCAGGAAGAGGACGCTGTGAACCGGGTTTTTGGCCAGTACCACGCCCAGCGCGCTAAACAGCGCTACAAACGACAGAAAGAAAAAGAGAGGAGACATAAGCGAAGGTAACACCAAGTGAAATAGCGGCGCTGATTTCACTTGGTCGTTGAGTAATCGGGGCTGGGAGGCTTTTTTATCGTTTCCAGCAAGTTGCAACCCATTCGGCCGCGACTTTAGCCTAGGCCGGTTGCTGAGCCATTTTATTGCGTAATACCTCCGCCTGCTCGGGCGTCAGCTGAATGCCACGCTGAGAGCGGGCATCGGGCGACACCGGCTCCACCAAACGGTCCTTGCCGTAAATGAACTCGTCGCGCTCGAAGCGTGGGGGAGCCATTTTATCGGCTTGCAGGTACACGGCGGCTTTCGGGCAGGCTTCCTCGCAGAGACCGCAGAAGATGCAACGCAGCATATTTACCTCGTAGCTGACGGCGTATTTCTCTTCGCGGTAGAGGCCTTCTTCGCCCTTCTTCCGTTCGCCGGCTACCATCGTAATAGCTTCGGCGGGGCAGGCTACAGCGCAAAGGCCGCAAGCAGTACACCGTTCCCGGCCCTGCTCATCGCGCTTGAGCACATGCAGACCACGGAAAATGGGAGAGAACGGCCGCGTTTCCTCCGGGTACCGAATGGTAGCCTTCTTGGAGAAGAAGTGTCGCATGGTAATGCTCAGACCTTGGAAAATAGCCGGCAAATATGCCCGCTCGGCGAGCGTCATTGGCTTCTTTGCCAGTATCTTGGCTCTATTGCTTAAGGGTTGCATGATGGTTAGTTTCTTAATCCGAGAATATCGGATGAGCAGCTTGGGAGTCTACTTACGAGCCGAATTACTGCAACAGCCACCACTTCGGCACCTGTGGGATAATGTTGAATACAATTAGCCCCCCAGTAAGCAGAATATTGAAAATGGCCAGCGGAATCAGGATGGTCCAGCCCAGGCGCATGAGCTGGTCGTAGCGGAAGCGGGGCAAAGTCCAGCGCACCCACATAAAGAAGAAAATGAAGGAGAAAATCTTAACAAAGATGGCTACCACTCCCAAGCCCGTCACAATGTTGTGGGCCGTAACCATTCCCTGCGACTCAGCCAGAAAAGCGCGCAACTCATACTGGAATGGGAAGTTGAAGCCGCCAAAGTACAGCACGCTCATCACGGCTGAAGCCACAAACACGTTGATGTATTCAGCGAATAAGTACAGACCCATTTTCATTGAGCTATACTCAGTGTGGTAGCCGCCCACCAACTCAGTTTCGCACTCCGGCAAGTCGAAAGGAGTACGGTTGGTCTCGGCGAAAGCGCAGACGATGAAGATGATAAAGCCCAGCGGCTGCTTCACAATGTTCCAGAATTGCCACTCGCCAGGTACCGACTGCTGCAGCGTGATTTCGCGCAACGACAGAGTCTCGCTAATCATGAGCACCGCAATCAGCGACAAGCCCATGGCCAACTCGTAGCTGATGTTCTGTGAGGCGGCACGAATGGCCCCCAGCAAGGAGAATTTATTGTTGGAAGCCCAGCCGCCAATCATAATACCATACACACCCAGCGAAACCACGCCGAACACATACAGCATTCCAATATTTACCTCAATGCCTTGCAGCCAGATGATGGTACTGCCGAACTGCAAGTAATTGCCGAAGGGAATTACGGCAGATGCCATCAGCGCTGTAACCATAGCTAAGCACGGACCGAAAACGAAAAGCGCACGGTTAGAGCCAGCCGGGAAAAACTCTTCTTTGGTGAACAGTTTCACAGCATCAGCCAGTGGTTGAAGCAGGCCAAAAGGACCCGCCCGGTCAGGGCCGACCCGATCTTGCAGGAAGGCCGCAATAACGCGCTCCGCATAAGTAGAATACGTGGCGATGAGCAGCGAAACGCCGAACACTACCAGAATAACGAGGGCTTGCCAGCCCAGTGCGGGAAGTTCCATGTAGTATATTACTAGTTTCAGATACTAAAAGTGTATTACTCACCTAGAGATTCTACACAACTAGCACCTACTTAATTACCCAGTTTCAGGGGAGGATTTTGTTCTAAATCGCGCACTGAGCTCTCCGGCAAATCTGCAATAATCTGCGGGTTTACTACGGGCAACTCATAGTGATTAGCTGAAATTACCGAAGTCCGATCAATGTGCGCAGGACCTTCAATGGTCCAGTCGGCAGTTTCTTTCTTTTCGAAGCGGCACTCGTTGCAAATCCATTCCTTTACTTCGCCATACTCGTTTTTACGAGCCGTAATGCGCAATACGTCTTTGCCTTTGTACCACAGCACTACGTTGCCAGTGCACTTGGGGCAGTCGCGGTGGGCGTTCACGGGCTTTGTGAACCACACGCGCTGCTTGAAACGCCAGGTTTTGTCGGTCAGCGCACCTACTGGGCACACGTCGATAACATTACCGGAGAAGTCATTGTCGATGATGTTCTCAATGTACGTACCGATCTCGGAAGCGTCGCCACGACCTAGTACGCCATGCACGCGGCCTGGAGTGAGCTGGTCGGCAGTGTATACACAGCGGTAGCACAGAATGCAGCGCGTCATGTGCAGCTGAATCAGCGGACCGATATCAATCTTTTCGAAGGTGCGGCGCTCTTCCTCATAGCGGGTGGTTGATACACCATGCTCGAAGGCAAAGTTTTGCAAGTCACACTCACCAGCTTGATCACACACAGGGCAATCTAATGGGTGATTAATAAGCAGCATTTCTACGATGCCTTTACGCACGTTGAGCACCTGCTCGGAGGTCGTATTTTCTACCACCATGCCGTCTTGCACGGGCGTGATGCACGAGGCCACCAGCTTGGGCATCGGCCGCGGATCCTTTGTGGAGCCAGCCGCAACGCGCACTAAGCACGCCCGGCATTTGCCCCCCGAGCCTTTCAGCGGAGTATAATAGCACATGGCAGGCGGCACGATACCGCCGCCGATGGTGCGAGCCGCGTTGAGGATGGTAGTTCCGTCTGGAACTTCTACCTCGATGCCGTCAAAAGTTATTTTAGCCATTTCAAAGTCAGCGAAGATTGGCCTTAGATACTACAGCGTCGGGCTCCTGTGAGGAAAACGCTGAGGTGTGCAGAGGTCAAGTCTTGAATTGTAAATCTCTTTTTTGATCGTTGCTAGGCCAAAACGGCTTTGCCAGGGTAAACCGCGCCAGCGCGTGTGGCCTCCTGAGGATGCTTTACATGCCACTCAAACTCATCGCGGAAGTGACGTACGGCCGCCGCTACGGGCCAAGCTGCTGCCTCACCTAGGGGGCAAATTGTGTTGCCTTCAATTTGCTTAGCTACGCTTACCAGCAAGTCTATGTCGTGCATAGCACCGTGACCATGTTCTAGACGGTGCAAAACTTTTTCGAGCCAGCCTGTGCCTTCACGGCAGGGTGAACACTGACCGCACGACTCATGGTGGTAGAAGCGCGAGAAGTTCCAGGTGTTGCGCACAATACAAGTTGTCTCGTCCATGGCAATAAAGCCCCCCGAGCCCAGCATAGTGCCGGTTACGAAGCCACCATCGGATAAGGACTCATACGTCATCAGACGAGGCTCGCCAGCGGCAGTTTTCAAGATGAGCTCAGTCGGCAGAATTGGTACGGAAGAGCCGCCAGCTACTACTGCTTTCAGCTCGCGCCCTTTCCAGATGCCGCCGCAGTACTCGTCTGAGTAGATGAATTCCTCGACTGGTACACCAAGCTCGATTTCGTAGATACCTGGCTTATTCAAATGACCGCAAGCGGAAATAAGCTTAGTACCAGTGCTTTTGCCAATGCCGATTTTAGCGTACTCTTCGCCGCCTTCGTTCACAATAACCGGTACAGCAGCAATAGACTCAACGTTATTGACTACCGTAGGCCGAGCATATAAGCCCTGCACAGCAGGAAATGGCGGCTTGTTACGTGGATTGCCACGTTTGCCTTCCAGTGATTCCAGCAAAGCTGTTTCCTCACCGCAGATGTACGCGCCACCACCGGGGTGCACATGCAAATCCAGTGAGTAGCCTGAACCCAAGATGTTTTCTCCTAAGAAACCAGCCGCATACGCCTCAGCAATAGCTTTTTCCAGAATGCGCAACACGTACAACAACTCACCACGGATGTAGATGTAGCTAGTGCGCGCGCCCAAAGCGTAGCTGCCCGTAATCATGCCCTCAATCAGCAAGTGTGGTAGCTTCGACATGAGTTGACGGTCCTTGAAGGTACCGGGCTCCGATTCGTCGGCGTTGCAGACGAGGTAGCGCGGCACACCTTCGGGCTTCGCCAAAAAGCTCCACTTCAACCCCGTCGGGAAGCCAGCGCCGCCGCGCCCACGCAGGCCCGACTTCTTGACTTCCTCCACCACCTCATCGGGGGTCATCGTCTTGAGGGCCTTTTCCACGGAGCGGTAGCCACCGTGTTTGCGGTAGACCTCAAACGTGTCGATTCCCTCGACGTTTATATGTTCAGTTAATAGCTTGCGTCCCATGATTTCTCCAGCGTAAGGGGTAGGAGTGAAGGGTTAATTGTGTTTGTCCTCTAAGGGAATTCTGTGCTTAGAAGCTAAGCGTTGTTTTTCTGCTCTTCCCACGGCAAGATCGGCCGATGGATCATACTACGGAGTTCGTTCAGCATAGCGTCCACGGCTTCCGGTGTTTCGAGGCTCTCGTAGTATTTCTCCCGCACCTGCACCACCGGCGCAAACCCACAAGCTGCTAAGCACTCCACCATCTTAATGGTAAACATCCCATCGGGTGAGGTTTCGCCTACCTTAGCTCCCGTAATGCGCTCCAAGTTCTCAGTCAACTCATCTGAACCGCGCAACATGCAAGGACCTGTGCGGCAGATTTCCAATACATGCTTACCAACCGGCTTGAGGTTGAACATGGTGTAAAATGACGAAACCTCATACACCTCAATTGGCTTGAGGTCTAGCGTTTCGGCTACCAAATCCTGCACTTCAGGGCTTACCCAGCCACCAAACTCTGCTTGCGCAATGTGTAGCACCGGCAGCAGAGCCGACTTCTTGCGGTCTTCAGGATAGCGCGTGATGATGCGCTTAATCTCGGCTTGGGCAGCGGCCGAAAATTGAGGCTTAGCGGGAGCAGTCGTAACTTCCATAGGGGACAAATTCAGCAAAAACTACGCGTCCAGCTCGCCGGCAATTACGTTCATCGAACTCAGAATCACGATGGCGTCGGAGAGGCTGGTTCCTACTACCATTTCGGAGTAGGCTTGGTAGTAAATAAAGCAGGGGCGACGGAAATGCAGGCGATACGGCGTGCGGCCACCATCCGAAACTAGATAGAAGCCCAACTCGCCGTTGCCGCCCTCCACGGAGTGATACACCTCACCCACCGGCGCTTCAATCTCACCCATGATGATTTTGAAGTGGTAGATCAGAGCCTCCATGTTTTTGTACACGGCCTGCTTGGGGGGCAAATAATAGTGCGGCGCGTCGGCGTGGTATGGGCCTTCGGGCAGGTTATCAAGCGCCTGGTTGATAATGCGCAAGCTCTGCCAAATTTCTTCGTTGCGTACAAGGAACCGGTCGTAGGTGTCGCCGTTGGTGCCTACAGGAATTTCGAAGTCGAAGTCCTCATAAGACGAATAGGGGTTCATGACCCGCACATCGTAGTCGACGCCGGCGGCCCGCAGATTGGGACCGGTGAAACCATAATTCAGTGCTTTCTCCGCCGTGATTGGGCCTACGTTTACTACCCGATCCATAAAGATGCGGTTGCGGGTAAACATGCTCTCAAACTCACGCATTACGGCCGGAAACTCCTTCAGCCACTTGCGCAGCTTCTCAATAGCCACCGGCGAAAAGTCGCGCTCCATGCCGCCTACCCGACCCATATTGGTCGTGAGGCGCGCACCGCATACTTCCTCGTAAATCTCGTAGACCTTTTCCCGCTCCTGGAACACGTATAGGAAGCCGGTAAAGGCACCCGTATCTACTCCCAGAATCGAATTACAGATTAGGTGGTCGGTAATGCGGGCCAGCTCCATCATGATCACGCGCATATACTGCGCGCGCTTCGGAACCGTAATGCCTAGTAGCTTTTCCACCGTCATGTGCCAGCCCATGTTGTTAATGGGGCTGGAGCAATAATTCATCCGGTCGGTGAGGGGCGTAATCTGGTAGAATGGCCGCCGCTCGGCAATCTTTTCGAAAGCTCGGTGAATGTAGCCAATGGTCGGAACGCCGGAAATAATCCGTTCTCCGTCCATTTGCAAGATGTTCTGAAAAATGCCGTGAGTAGCAGGGTGCGTCGGACCCAGGTTCAGCGTCGTCAGCTCCTGACTGAAGTCGTTGAGGGTGGGCACGAGCTGGTTATGCTGTTGCTCGCGGGCTTCTTGATGAATCTTATGGGTGCCTTCCAGCGTGTCGTTTACTGCCATGATAAGGGTATCAGGGGCCTAGCGGCCGAAAAACAAGTCAGTTTTGTCTTCGCGGGTGCCATCCTCCAGTGGATACTCGCGCCGCATGGGGTGGTAATCCATATCCTCCACATTCAGAATGCGGATGAGGTTGGGGTGGCCCGTGAAGATGATGCCGAAGAAGTCGAAAGCCTCGCGCTCCATCCAGTTCGCCGTAGCGTAGACGTCGGTGAGCGTAGGAACGGCCGGATCGGTAATCGGGAAGAAGATTTTTAGCCGCAGGCGCACATTGTGCACCAAGCTGTGAAGATGATAAATCATGCCCAACTCTTGGCCTTCCTGCTCGGGATAGTGAATCCCGCACATGGTGGTCAGAAAGCTGAACTGCATGGTGGGCTCGCCGTGCAGTGTCTGAATGATTTCGTGAATCCGCTCGCGCGTAGTAGTGGCCGTAAGCAAGCCGTAGGGCTCTTCTACATCGGTGAAAGCATCTTCGCCGAATAGCTGATGCAGGGTAGTGAGTACCCGAGCATTGGTCAACTTATTAGGGTCGGTTTCAGCTACAGCAGCTTGAGCAACAGTGGATTCTTCGTTCGATTCAGCCATTTTTGAGAGGAACTAGAAATAGGGAGCAGGAGCATTCAACTTGCAAATGCTCCTGCTCCCTATTTCTTACTTGATATTATAGGAGGCCAACAGCGCCTGATACTCGGGTGAGTTGCGGCGGCGAATAGACTCGTTTTTGGCCAGATCCTGTACCCGCATCAACCCATCGAGCACTTGCTCCGGACGGGGTGGGCAGCCGGGCACGTACACATCAACGGGGATGATACGGTCGATGCCTTGAAGCACGGAATAGGAGTCAAAAATGCCCCCCGAGCAGGCGCAAGCACCCATTGCCAATACCCAGCGCGGCTCAGCCATCTGCTCGTACACTTGCTTCACAATGGGCGCCATTTTCTTGGCGATGGTACCCATTACCATGAGCAAATCGGCCTGACGGGGCGAGAATGATGGCCGCTCCGAACCGAAGCGAGAGATATCGTAGTGGGAGCCCATGGTGGCCATGAACTCGATGCCGCAGCAGGAAGTGGCAAAAGGCAACGGCCAGAGCGAGTTAGCGCGGGCAATGCCCACCACCTTTTCCAAGGAAGTAGCAAAGAAGCCTGCACCCTCGATTCCATCCGGTGCCTCTACGGTTTTGATTTCTGGAACTCGTATATCAGTCATAAGAAAGAGTCAATTTCAAGAATGGGATTACCCATCTGACGAACACTGGCAAAGAGGCAAAAGTTTGCCTCTTACCGCTCTGTCCAGCGTAATACGCCCTTTTTGATAACGTACACGAAGCCTGCCATGAGCAGCGCCAGGAATACAATCATCTGTAAAAAGCCTTCTGTACCTAACGAGCGGAAGTTGACGGCCCAAGGATACATAAAGATTACTTCCACATCGAACAGCACGAATAGAATGGCTGTTAGGAAGTATTTCACCGAAATCGGCGTGCGGGCGTTGCCCACCGACTCGATGCCGCACTCGAAAGAGCTGTCCTTAACGGCGCTCTTGCGGTTCGGGCCTACTAAGTGAGATACAATCATCGCAAAAGCGACAAAAGCTATAGCAAACCCAAGCTGAACTAAGATGGGCAGATAGTCAGAAGGCTGATATTGCGCAGCCGGAAGAGCAAGAAACATAGTAGCTAGATTAGGGCTAGAGGTAAATCAGCACTGAAAAGCAAAGGTAAGGCGTACGGGTTTGGGAACAAAGGTGAAGCTGCGCTTGGCGGAGAAAGGTAAAGAAGTGGCAAGTCTGCCGCTCAGTTACAGTTAGAACAGGTGCTAAGCAGAAAAGTGAGTTGACAGAAGAGAAAAGAATTATGGAATAAAAAAGCCCCCCAGAAGTACTTCTGGGGGGCTTTTTACAACTTAGATAGCAAGATTAAAAACCACCCTGCCCAGTCACGTTCAGGTTTTCACCTGTTTCAACGCCCAGGAAAGGATAGCGATAATCCACCGGCGTCACGAAGGTTTCCTTGATGGCGCGGGGCGATACCCAGCGCAGGAGGTTCAGCATAGAGCCAGCCTTATCGTTGGTACCGCTGGCGCGGGCGCCACCGAAGGGCTGCTGACCAACCACAGCACCGGTGGGCTTGTCGTTGATGTAGAAGTTGCCGGCAGCATTCACCAAGCGCTTCGAAGCCAAGTCAATAGCGTAACGGTCTTGGCCGAAGATGGCGCCGGTCAAGGCGTAAGGCGAAGTACTGTCCACCAAGTCGAGCGTTTCTTCAAACTTATCCGCGTCGTAAACGTGCATGGTTAACACCGGGCCAAACAGCTCTTCGCACATGGTCACGTACTTGGGGTCGTTGGCCACCAGCACCGTTGGCTCCACAAAGTAGCCTTTCGACTTGTCATATTTGCCCCCCGCAATGATTTCTACCGCTGGGTCTTGCTTCGCGCCGTCGATGTATTTGGCTAGTTTGTCGAAGGAAGCTTCGCTGATAACGGCGTTGATGAAGTTGCCGAAATCTTCCACGTCGCCCATTTTCATCGACTTCAGATCCTCCTGCAAATAGGCTTTTACCTCAGGGTAGAGATTAGAAGGAATGTACACGCGGCTCGCCGCCGAGCATTTCTGGCCCTGATACTCAAATGCTCCCCGGGAAATAGCCGTAGCTACCTGGCGTGGGTGTGCCGAGTGGTGAGCTAGAATAAAGTCCTTACCACCCGTTTCGCCCACGATGCGCGGGTACGACTTGTACTTGTGAATGTTCTGGCCAATCGTCTTCCAAATATTCTGAAAAACACCCGTGGAGCCGGTAAAGTGAATACCTGCAAAATCCGGGTGATTGAAAATTACATCACCAGCGGTCGGGCCATCCACATATACTAAGTTGATAACGCCGGCCGGCACGCCTGCTTCCTGGAACAGCTCCATGAGCACGTGAGCCGAATAAATCTGGGTGTTGGCGGGCTTCCATACCACCACATTGCCCATCAGCGCCGCTGAAGTAGGCAAGTTGCCGGCTATAGAAGTAAAGTTGAATGGCGTTAGCGCAAACACGAAGCCTTCCAGCGGACGGTGCTCCAAGCGGTTCCACATGCCGGGCGCCGACTCAGGTTGCTGCTTATAGATTTCCTGCAGGAAATGCACATTAAAGCGAAAGAAGTCGATCAACTCGCAAGCCGCGTCGATTTCGGCCTGAAAAGCGTTCTTGCTCTGGCCCAGCATCGTGGCGGCGTTCAGGCGGGCGCGGTAAGGGCCGGCCAATAGCTCAGCGGCTTTTAGAAAAATAGCGGCGCGGTGCTCCCAGGGCAACTCAGCCCACTCGCGGCGGGCGGCCAAAGCGGCTTCAATAGCTTGGGCTACGTGCGTGCCATCACCCTCGTGAAACTGACCCAACACATGCTTATGGTCGTGGGGGGGCGAAATGGTTTTGGTTTTGCCCGAGCGCACTTCCTGCCCGCCGATATACATTGGAATGTCTACCTGCTGCTTCTTCAGGTTTTTGAGGGCCTGCTGTAACTCGGCGCGCTCCTTGGAGCCGGGCGCGTAGCCTTTAACAGGTTCGTTAATGGGGGTAGGAACGTTGAAAAAGCCGTTGGCCATAGTTTTAAGAAATGATGGTTCGGTGGGAGTGGGCAAAGGTACTATACTACCGATACCTCACTAAAATTTGTGAATTGATGCTACCTCATTGCCTGATTCGGTAAGCTATAAATACGACAAGCCCAAGGCTTATAAGCAATTGCCCAACGCCTGAGAATGAGGCATTAGCGAAATCGGCTTGGCTGACAAAGAATCGGTTGTAATGAATAGGGATTTTTTGACCAACAGAAGCATCATTGAATTGCTGTTGCGTAACCCGCATCTGCGAATAAGTCGAATCGGAGAATGGGGTTGGGTAAACTAAGCTTAAGTAATACAGATCGTTCCGTTGACTATAATTAGCCGTTTTACTTATTATTAAAGCAGTGCTTTCAGGACCATGTACGAATTCCCAGCTTACATAACATCGGATTAAAGAGACTATCAAGAACAAGCAAGCACAACCAAAAGTCAATATTTCTGCGTCTGATAGGCGAGTGGGTGATTCCAATCGTTTGCTTGCTTTTCGCATATGTAATCAAAGAGTAGCTGGATTATAAGCTTGCTAGTAGCGCCAGCACTTGCTCCTTTAATTCTTCCTGAGAGCCATTGTTGTGGATAATGGTAGCGAAGTGTGGATAAGCATCCATCACCGTTTCGCTGGGGTGATTATCGTCGCGGGTGCCGTCGCCACGCTGTTGGAGCGGGTCGCCTTCTAAGCGCAACATTAGACCGCCGCGCTCCCGAATAGGGTCGGCTTCGTTGGCAAAACGTACATCAGGCACGATGACGAACTGATCCTCGGGTAGGCGGGCAAAGAAGGCTTTTACCCAAATTTCGGGCTCCCAGGCTCGTAGGGCGTGGCCTACTTGTTGAAGCATTTCGCCGCGGGTGCGCTCGAAGATGGGAAGCAGTTGCGCTTTACCATCTTGGTAGTAATAGGGGGCAATTGCCTCGCCAGCCAAGGTGGCGCACACCGCCTTGATGGCGTCGCCGAAGGAAAGAATCTGCCAGTTGCGCTCTGGCTGAAGTTGTTGGATGAGGCGAGCTACGGTATCCTTGCCGCTGCCTCGCTTCCCCGAAATGCCGAGTAAGTGTATCATATCAGCACAAAGGTAGACGGCATTGGGGGGCTTTTTCTTCTACAAAATCTCCTTTAGCTCGCTCAAACAGCTAATCTCATACGTCACTTCGTTAAAATGACGTCGCTTCTCGGGGTTGAAGTATACCTGATCGATGCCGGCATTAAAAGCGCCCAGCACGTCGCATTCCAGGTTATCACCAATCATCAGGCTTTCCTCAGCGCTGGCGCCGGTGCGTTCCAGGGCGTGCTCAAACATGCGCCGGTCGGGCTTGAGGAAGCCGCTACATTCGGAGGTAACTATTTCCTGAAAGAAAGGTGTGAGCTGCGAGGAGTCGAGCTTGATGTATTGAATTTCCTTAAAGCCGTTCGTTATCAAATGCAGGGTGTATTTGGTCTGCAAATACTCCAGCATGTCATAGGTGAAGGGAAACACCGCCGATTTAGTAGGAAGCAATTCGGTAAAGTGCTGGGAAATGCCCTCCGGCACGTCGGCTTCAGCCACACCTAGCCGTACTAACGTGCGCGTAAAGCGCGTGCTGCGCAACTGCTGCTGCGTGATTTTGCCCCCCTGATACAACCGCCACAGCGCATGATTGATGTCGCGGTAGCGGTCAATAAACTCCTCCACCGTGAAGGTGCCGAAGCGGCCCAAATCATAGTGGGTAAAGAGCGTACGCAGGGTTTCGTCGGCGTTTTTCTCAAAATCCCACAACGTATGGTCGAGGTCAAAGAAGAGGTGACGATAAGCCTTGGCTGGACGAAATGAGTGGCTGGGGGGCATTTTTAATCAAGTAGGAGTTTAGATACAACGCGCCCGTGTAGCAGATGTTCGCGCACAATAGCGGGCGCGTCGGCGGGCTGTACGTCGCCGTAAATGGCGCCTTCGGGATATGCGATGAGGGCCGCACCGCATCCTTTTTTGCAATGCTTGCACTCATCAATGCAGCCGGTGGGAAAGGCACGGTTGAGCTTTTTGCTGAGTCCCTGCTTTTTAATTTCCTTTTTCAGGGCTTTCACCACGTCGCGGCCTACCTCACTTTTTTGGTTGGTGCAAACGAAAAGGTGATGTTCGTATTTCATAAACTAAACTAGCTAAGCTCAACCGCCGCGCAGGCCAACACCCTTATGCTGGTTGATAGCCCGTCCAGCGGCGATTCTGAAGCTTGTACGCGGCCAACTCCCGATTCGACCAGAGCGTTTGGTAAATCTGCTGATCGCGCATCAGTTGAGGGTCTTTTTCCATGTAACCCAAAAACTGGTGAACCAGGTCCGCCATTTCGTCCTTTATAAAATAGAAGGCCCAATTGTCGAGTCGCCGAAAGCTGACCAAGCCCGCGTTTTTCAGATACAATAATTGGCGGGAGGTTTTGGTTTGGGTGAAGTCCAAGACCTGTTCGAGGTCGGAAATGCACATTTCCTGGTTGCGCCAAAGCAAATGCAGCATGCGCACCCGCGACTCGTCGCCGAGGGCCTTAAATAGTTGCTGACCAAATGCAACGCTGAAGTGTTTAAGACGCATCCTTTACCGAACAAAGCTGGGAAATAGCCCCCGCATAAAACGAAACAAATTTACAGCCCGTCCGGCTTCGACCTGTCAAAGAGCCGTATTATTGCAGTATAGCACATCCAAGTATGTCTGATAAGAGTCGAATTTATGTTGTGGCCACGCTAGGGCTGCTGTTAGTGCTTTTTTTTCTGGCACCTATGGCAGGCCACGGGCAGGGGCAACGGCGCGTAGTGCAGTTCTCAGGTATTGTGGCCACTGGTGATAGTTTGCTGGGTGTGCCGGGCGCTACCGTATTTGTTCCTTCGGCGGGGCGAGGCACGGCTACCAATTTGTACGGTTACTTCTCGCTACCCGTACTCACCGGCGACAGCATCGTGATTCGCTCATTGGGCTACCGCAATCAATACGTCATCATCCCGCCTGATTATCCGCGGCAGAGCTACTCGGTTATTGTCTCACTACAAGAAGACGTGACAGTGCTGCCAGAAGTACGGGTATTCCCCTACGCCACAGAAAAGGAGTTTAAAGAAGCTTTTCTAGCCTTAAAGCTACCTAAGGAGCGCGGTAGCAGTGCCGCCAGAAACCTGAGCCCCGACGTGCTCCGCCAGATTTTCAATAATGCACCCGTCACCAGTGCCGGCAACTACCGGCAGACCCTTCAACAGCAGCAGCAGGGCTACGACCGGCGCATGGGTATGGGCCAAACACCTCAAACCAACAATCCTTTATTGAATCCTTTTAGCTGGCTGAAACTAATCCAGCAGGTGAAAGATGGGGAGTTCAAGAAAAAGGAAGGCGTAGACTACTAAGCAGCTAGCTTGTTAGGGCAGTAAAAGCCCCCCAGGCCGTCATGCAGAGCGCAGCGAAGCATCTCACGTGCGGTCGTCAGAGTTAGTATTGCAACGAAGCGAGCGAGATGCTTCGCTGCGCTCTATATGACCGACTTTAGAAGAAAGAGCCCACCAAGCTCAACTGTCTGAAAAACAGGACAACCAGTAAGTGGGTTTTACTGTAAAACCATCCGTGCTGGTTCCACGTGGGAACTGGCCATTGAGTGCTCAACGCAGCACCTTATACCTTGTTTTTCAGTATTATGGATACGAACCTCCCGGTTTCTTCCCATCCGCGCGTCGTTATTATCGGCTGCGGATTTGCGGGTTTGCGGCTGGCGAAAGAATTGCGCCACGCGCCCGTGCAAGTTGTCGTCATCGACCGCAATAACTACCACAATTTTCAGCCGCTTCTGTACCAGGTGGCTACTGGCGCCCTTGAAGCGGATAGCATCGCATATCCAATTCGCAAGATTTTCGCGGGCCAGAAAAACTTTTTCTATCGCATGGCCGACGTGCAGCGCGTCGTGCCCGAGCGCAACTTGGTGCACACCAGCGTGGGCGATATTCGCTACGATTATTTGGTAATTGCCACCGGCTCACTTACCAATTTCTTCGGCATCGAGAGCATTGAGAAGAATGCCATGCAAATCAAGAGCATTCCGAATGCCCTGAATTTGCGCAGCTTTATTTTCCAGAACTTTGAGAAAGCGCTGCTCACCGAAAACCCGGAGGAGAAGCAGGCGTTGCTGAATATCGTAGTAGTCGGCGGCGGACCTACGGGCGTCGAAATCAGTGGCTCTCTGGCCGAGATGCGCCGCCACGTGCTGCCCAAAGACTACCCGGAACTGGATTTGCAGCAGATGCAGGTTATTCTGGTGGAAGCCGGACCAGCCGTGCTTGGGCCAATGTCGGTGAAGTCGCAGCAGGAGTCGAAGCGCTACTTGGAAGAGCTCGGAGTGATTGTGCGTTTGAATACGTCCATCAAACGGTTTGAAAACTGCCGGGCCTATTACTCCGATACCGAATATATTCCAACTGAAAACCTGATCTGGGCGGCTGGGGTGAATGGGGCCGAAGTACCCGGTTTGCCCCCCGAAGTTGTAGCCCGCAATAAGCGCATCAGCGTGAACCGTTGGAACCAGGTGGAAGGCTTCCAAAATGTCTTCGCCATCGGCGACGTGGCCAATATGGTGACGGAGGAGATGCCCCGCGGCATGCCCATGCTGGCACCCGTAGCGCAGCAGCAAGCCGAATTATTGGCCGAAAACCTCCAGCGCATTATGCGTAACGAAACGCCCAAGAACTTCGAGTATGTTAATAAAGGCGTGATGGCCATTGTGAGCCGCAACAAAGCCGTAGTTGACTTGCCCAAAGACGTGCATTTCAGCGGTATTTTGGGTTGGTTTACTTGGTTGTTTGTGCACTTGATGACACTTGTTGGCTTCCGTAATAAAGTCGTAGCCTTCGTCGACTGGGCGTTCAGCTACTTCAGCTCCGATCAAGCCCTACGCCTCATTATTCGGCCCTTCAGCCGCCGCGATGTGAAGGACGATCAGGGGAAGAAAAAGGCTGAGCACCAGAATGCTACACCGGAGTATAACCCGACGCCGCCCGCTATTCAAACGCCCGTAACAAGGTAGCTAAAAGGTAAATTAACATACGAAAAAAGCCTCCCAACGGAATGCTGGGGGGCTTTTTATTGCGAAACCTCTACTAAAGAGCGTAGTCGGCAAGCGCTTTACTTACATCATAAATGTTGCGGTCGTTGCGGAAGGTTTTGCTGATGGCATCCGTCTGGCCGCGCACCCAGATTTTTAGCTCCGCATCGAGGTCGAAGTGCCCGGTGGTTTCCATTGAGAAGCGCTCAATGCTACGATACGGCACACTCAAAAACTCCTTCTTCTTCCCCGTAATACCTTGTTTATCCACCAAAATCAGGCGCTTATTCGTGAAAATAAGCTGGTCGCGGATAATGACGAAAGCTTTTTCAACCCGCTCGTCAGTGGCCAGCAGGCGACTGAGTTCTTGTTGCAATTCCTGGGCGTCGCTTTCCGAAGCATTGCCAATTAATCCGTCGAGAAGTCCCATAATCGGTGTGGAGTTGGTGGAAGACGAAGCTACAACGAAAAATTACTTGACTAGAATAGTTTTACCAGCTGTGCAAAAGGAGTCAGTAACCATAACCTGCGGTGCAGTATACATTATTTTGTTAGCTGTACAGAAGCGCTCAACCTTCTCAGCAGAAGTTGCGGGCCTAAGTCGGATAAATAACTGTTCACCTCGGCGCAGAGTAGGGAGGTTCTGAAAGGTTTGTACCACATTGGCGTAGGTAGCAGGAACGGCGGCTGGTCCTGGAATAGGCGCTCCCATATCGCCACTAAAATAAACGCTTGTCCCGATCGGTAAGGCCGTATCAATCTGTAGCAAAAACGCGCCTTCGCAAGTCGTCCCTAACATCGTGCTGCTCACGCATTCATTGCTAAAGTTGTCCTCTTTTTCGCACGCTACGGTGGTGACTATAATGCTGGCATATAATAGAATGATATAGGCTTTTCTCATTGGGATTGGGCTAAATTTGCTTGTGTGCAGATAGGAGCCTGATACCAATACTTAGGTTGCAACCATAGCTCAACCTTGATACTAATTTGTATTCAGAACGTACTTCTTCAACCAAAAAGAGCCACCCAATTTTGGGTGGCTCTTTTTGGTTGAAATGTGAAACGCTTCCTAATTCGTGCCGCCACCTGTAGCACCGCTGCTTGCTGGCACTGCCTGCGTAGCGCTCGGCTGCTGTTGCATGGGGTTTGGCTGCGTGCGCTGCTGCTGCTCAAACAACTCGAAGCGGCTGGGGGCCAATTTGCGCGGATAGGCGTTGTTGCTCAAGTCCGTATCGGCAGTTTGCAGGAATGGGTCCAGCGTAAAGGCTATTACGGGCTTATCCGTAACGAATACTTTCGTCACTTGCTCGTTGTTTCGACGCCAGATTTCGGCCGGAATGTTTACTACTTCCTGCTTGCCATCCTCATAAGTCATTTGCACAACCACAGGCATCACTAAGCCGCCAATATTGCGCAAACCTACTTCGTAGAAGTGAAGTCCTTCGTTCAGACGCTTCTGCTGCTCAGGCTTCAGTTTCTTCACGTATTCTTGGTAGCGTTGCTTGTCGGCCTCCGTCGTGGCGATAGGGTCGTAAGAATTATAGAAGTCCTTAAGGCCGGGCTTCTCATCATCTACCAGCGTGCGCTTGATGTCCTGAAGGTTGCGCTGCTGAGACAAAGTCTTGGGCTCCGCGTTTAGCTCTTGACGCTTGCGGGCATTTTCAATTTCAGGGTTTTTGGAATCGACGGTGTACCACTTCACGCCTTCAATAGCGATATCAGTGCGGTCGTTGGTGTAGAACCAGCCGCGCCAGAACCAGTCGAGGTCAACACCGGATGCGTCTTCCATGGTGCGGAAGAAGTCGGCAGGCGTGGGGTGCTTGTAAGCCCAGCGACGCGCGTATTCTTGAAAAGCATAGTCGAATAGCTCGCGGCCCATGATGGTTTCGCGTAGGATATTCAGGCCGGTTGCGGGCTTGCCGTAAGCGTTGTTGCCGAGCTGCAATACCGATTCCGAGTTGGTCATAATCGGGGTTTGCAGGCTCTTATCCATGCGCATATAATCCACCATTTTGGCGGGCTCACCGCGACGCGAAGGGTAGTTACGCTCCCATTCCTGCTCCGAGAGGTACTGCATAAACGTGTTCAGCCCTTCGTCCATCCACGTCCACTGCCGCTCGTCGGAGTTCACGATCATGGGGAAGAAGTTGTGCCCTACTTCGTGGATAATCACCGAAATCAGGCCGTATTTGGTGTTTGCCGAGTATGTGCCATCCTTCTCAGGACGATAGCCATTGAAAGAAAGCATAGGGTATTCCATGCCGCCAATCGGGCCGTGCACCGAAATAGCTACGGGGTACTGATACGGAATGGTACGCTTGGAATAGGTCTTGAGGGTGTGCGCTACGGCTTCCGTCGAGTATTGGCCCCATAGCGGGTTACCCTCTTTCGGGTAGTACGACATGGCTACAATTGGCTTGCCTTCAATCTTCAGACCCATGGCATCCCAGATAAACTTGCGGGAACTGGCGAAAGCAAAGTCACGCACGTTTTTAGCGGCGAAATTCCAGGTCTTGGTGCCTTTAGCACGGCCTTTCTCGGCTTGCTCAGCCTCCGCCTGGGTCACAATTACAACTGGCTTTTTGGCATCCATAGCTTGGGCCAAACGCTTGCGCTGCGTAGCCGACAGTACTTGGTCAGGATTCTGGAGAGTACCCGTCGCGCCGACCACGTGGTCGGCGGGGGCCGTGATGCTTACTTTGTAGTTACCGAAGGGCAAGGCAAACTCGCCGCTGCCCAGAAACTGCTTGTGCTGCCAGCCGTTTACGTCGTCGTACACGGCCATGCGGGGGTGAAACTGGGCGATTTCGTAGAGGTAGTTTTTATCCTCCGGGAAATACTCGTAGCCCGAACGACCACCAAGCTTAAGCACGTCGTTGATGTTGTAACGAAACGCAATGCTGAACGTGAACGACTGCTTGGGCTGCAAAGGCTGGGGCAGATCCACGCGCATCATGGTGTGGTTAACCACGTGCGGCAGGGCCTTACCACCTTTCTGCTTTACCGACTCAATCTTAAACCCACCATCGAAATCGGCGCGGGCCAAGTAGTCCATGGCTCCAAACGACATGCGCGGCTGCAACTCAGCCGTCTGCGTAGAAGTGGTCATGGAATTTTTATCGTATATATTCTGGTCGAGCTGTACCCACAAATAGGTCAGCACGTCAGGCGAGAGGTTGGTGTAGGTAATATCCTCAGTGCCCGAAATGGCTTGCTTCTCGTCGTCGAGGCGCACCTTAATATCGTAGTCAGCGCGCTGCTGCCAGTACTGGGAGCCCGGTGCGCCCGAAGCCGTCCGAAACGTGTTGGGGGTGGGTAGCTCGGTGCCGAGCTGGGCAAATTTGTCGGTGCCGGAATTGGTGTTCTGGATAGAAGGCGTTTGCGCCATCAGCGGCGCGGCGCTCAGTCCAATGCCACCGACGAGCAAGAGAAGATTTCTCAACATAAAAACAAACAGAAAATCAGGAAGGAGGAAAGCAAATTTAAGGAAATCCACTTAATGAATCCGTAACATATTGTCTGCTAATAATACCGCAGCTCAGGGGCAGATTTGCCCCCCACAATACGCTCTTAGTCAGCGAAGTTCCCTAGCAGGAGAATAAGGGCAATACCGGCCGCGGCGCCACTGACAACCAGCACCCAGTCGCGGCGGACCGCCCGAAACACGCGTAGCACTACAAAGCCCAGCACTAGTATAAGGGCTACAATGAGCAATTGGCCAAGTTCAACGCCAATGTTGAAGGCCAGTAGCTCCAGCACGGGGCGCGTATTCTGCCCAAGTAGCTCGCGCAGATAGCTGGAAAAACCGAGTCCGTGTATCAGCCCGAATATGACCGCCAAGGCATTGGGTAACGTGAGAACAATAGGCTGATTGCGCTTGAAATCGCGCCCAGCTCGACTCATGTTTACAACACAGGTGAGCAGAATGGTAACAGGAATTAAGATTTCAATCAGGCTGGAGCTGTACTGCACGAAACCCAGCGTAGCCAACGCCAGCGTGATACTATGCCCGACGGTGAAGCTTGTAACCAAAGCCACTACCCGTCTCCAGTCACTGAGTACGTAAGGCGCGCACAAGGCCAGCAGAAACACTAAATGGTCGTAGGCCTGCAGGTTAAAGATGTGAAAAAAGCCGAGCTGCAGGTAAGTCGAGAAAACGGACATGCGGCAAAGCTAATATTTATTCTAACTATTGAATTTGGCAGCGGATGCGAAGGAACAGGTGAATATCCGAGAGAATAATGCTGCCGCTGCTACAGGTGAGCGCGCTCGGTAGCTAAATTTTTCGTGACCATAAACGGCCGTGGTAACTTACGCCACTTTACCATCCGCTTTTAGCTTCTTCCATGACAAAACAAATACGTTCGACGGCCCTTGCGGTCGGTTTCTTCCTAACAATGGGTTCAGCGGCCGCCCAAACGACTGTAACCCAGTCGACCATTTCTCCTTCCCAGGCTGATACTGTGCGGGCCGTACGACACCTATTCCAACGCCACCGCACCGGAGGCTGGATTTGGACCGGAATCGGGGGCGCCTTTGCCTTACGTATTGTGTCGGTAGCGGCGAGCAGCGGCGCCACGGATGGCTTCTCCAGTTCACCCAGTGGCACTCTCGTAGGGGTGGCAGTGCTCGGTGGTATTCCCGGAGCTGTAGGAGTTGGCAAGCTGACCCGCTTTAGCAAAGCCAAAGAAGAGCAAACCATATCCCTCTATGAGCAATCCAATACGCTGCCCCCTTATGTAAGGAAGCGGCTGAAGCGAAAGCATTTTGCTCGTTGAACTATTAATTCACAAAAAAACCCTCCGGAGTTATTCTAGGGGGCTTTTTTGTAAGAAGCAAACGTGGCTTTGCTTTCGCTGCCGCATCAGGCGTATCAAAGGTCCGGTTACTGGAAGTTAACCTTTACAATCTCAAAAAATGGCGACGTGGCTGTGTAAGGATAAAGCACGTAAGCGTCGGTGAGGCTGCGGCGCGTGATGGTGGTCGGACCAACGGGACCTGTTGCAAAGCTGCCCGTAGCGCGGGCTGTGGTCCAGTTGTCAGTGCTGTTGATTCGGAATACGGTTTGCTGGCCACCCGATACCACCAGGAGAGTTTCGGGTGTGAGTATTAACAGCCCATCAGCACCGACTAAGCTCTGACTAACGGTCACGCGCGTAAATGCTTCAGGGTTCTTGACAGGTACTTTAAACAAGGCGCCATCATTCGCTTTGGCCACCAACAGATACCCACCGGGATGAAATACAATGCCGTTTAGACCAAAGCCCGTACCACCACTTAGCTGCTGATTTTCCAGAAATACAGAAGCATTGCCTTGCAGGTCTACCTTATAGATAACAGGGGAGAAGCTGTCAGTAATGTAAGCATTGCCATCAAGGTCGATGGCTATATCATTGGCAAAATGCTGTTGCGTGGGTCGCAAGGCTCCCAAATCTACATACCTGGTCAGGGCCCCGCTGTTGAGATTAAAAATAGCCAAGGCAGCCAACCGACGCGTTGTAGCCGGCGTGGAGCGGCTGGTATTGCCTCCTCCATCTGATACGGCTGCGAGCAGGCGCTGGCGACCGGCATCGATATTGAGCCCGATAGTAGAAACTAATCGTGGATCATCCGCAAACGTCCGGTAGCTGCCGTCGTCCTTCACCGCGCCAATGCGTCCTTGTGTGCGAGAGCTAACAAAATAGCGCTGATTGAGCTCGTCGTAGCGTATTCCTTCCGGATGAACACGCGGCTCAGCAACGGTAATTTTAGCGGGCGTAAACGGATTCGGAATAGTGCCGTCTTCCTGCACGCAACCGGGCAGCAAGCTTGTCAGGCCAACAGCTAAGGCAGCCACACGAATAAAGCGAGGCAAAGCAGTTGTTCCTGCCTGCCTGAAAGAGAAGGAGTGAAGCATAGAAAGGGATGGTTAAAGGTCAATAAATCAATAGAATGACTATACGACCTTCAATGCATAACAGACTGACTAGAGCAAGATTATATACACTACTTGGATAAGCGTTACTAAGGCTGCCTATAATAAGCCGCAGACTAATAACCTTTTTCAGCAATAAGCCGCAGACTAATAACCTTTTTCAGCCTGAACATTAGTAGCCCGCTTATGCTTTATCTCATGCCGATAGAGAAATGGATAGTGGCGTGGTCTGCTTAGTGACGGTACTAAGTAGCGGTACTTAAATAAGGGTGGTTGCAATCTGAAACCTAACAAACCAAAGATGAGCCCATTAGTCATAGCAGCCCAGCTTATAATCGCCCTTTCGATCGTCGTGGTGTGGGTATTTCGCTTCGATAATATCGTCACGGAATTCAAGCAATACGGATTGCCCGATCTAGTACGCACCATGGTTGGGGCAGCCAAAATAGCCTTGGCTACTTTGCTGATTGTGGGTATCTGGTATCCTGATGTTGTGGTCGCTTCGGCGTTGGCAATGGCCTTTTTGATGCTCTGCGCGCAGGTGGCTCACATCAAGGTGAGAAATCCCTGGCATAAATATGTGCCGTCGTTTGTGCTGCTGCTGTTGTCACTTTTTGTGGCCGGCGCGTACGCAGGCGTTATCAGCGTTTAGGCCCGATGGAAATCATTGCTATTTGGCTGTCGAGTATCTCCTTCTTCTTTTTTGGAATCAGCTATTTCACCTCCCAATACCTTAAGGACGAATTCAAACGCTACGGTCTGGCTAAGTTTGGTCCCCTAACAGCAACGCTCCAACTCCTAGGCGCAGCAGGCTTGCTAGTCGGCCTGAAAGTCCCGGTAATTTTGTGGCTAGCATCTGGTGGTCTGGCCCTGCTGATGCTGCTGGGATTTGGCGTCAGAATAAAGATTAAAGATGGCTTTTGGCTATCGTTGCCCTCGTTTTTGTTCGCGCTGCTGAATGGGTATATTCTGTATAGCTCACTACCAATAGGCAGGTAAGGATGCAATGATAAGTTGCTGCATTAACCTGTGTAAGGATGCCTAGTATCAGTGTTTTTTTTATTTGATCCGCACAAAAAAGCCCCCCAACATATTGCTGGGGGGCTTTTTTATTCAAACTAACTAAGCTTATACGCCCGGAATTTCCACGTTCACATTATTGAAGTGAATGTGCCCGTCTTCCAGCACAGCTTCCACTACGGCGTCTTTGCTCACGCGGCCCGACAGAATGTCTTTCGACAGCTCATTCAGTACTAGGCGCTGTAATACTCGCTTCAAGGGGCGAGCACCAAACTGCGGATCGAAGCCTTGCTCGCCGAGGAAGTCGAGCACCTCGTCGGTAGCTGCCAGCCGAATGCCGGCTTCTTCCAGACGGTGCTGAATCTGCTTGAACTGGATGTCAACGATGCGGCGTATTTCCTTGCGCTTCAGCGGCTGGAACATCACGATTTCGTCGATGCGGTTTAGGAACTCAGGACGCATGTGCTGGCGCAGGCGCTCGATTACTTCCTCACGAGTGCGGTCCACTACTTCGTCGTGGTTGTACTCGTTCAGCTCTTTGAAATTCTTCTGAATGAGGTCGGCACCCGTGTTGGAGGTCATGATGATGATGGTATTCTTGAAGTTCGCCACCCGGCCTTTGTTGTCGGTGAGGCGACCATCATCCAGCACTTGCAGCAAGATGTTGAACACATCGGCGTGCGCCTTCTCAATCTCATCGAGCAAAATCACGGAGTACGGCTTGCGGCGCACGGCTTCCGTGAGTTGACCACCTTCGTCGTAGCCCACGTAGCCGGGAGGCGCTCCAATCAGGCGCGACACGGCATGGCGCTCCTGGTACTCACTCATATCGATGCGAACCATCGAGTTCTCATCGTTGAACAAGTACTCAGCCAGGGCCTTGGCCAGCTCGGTTTTACCCACGCCGGTGGTGCCCAGGAAGATAAACGAGCCGATAGGCCGCTTTGGGTCCTGCAAGCCCGCCCGCGAACGGCGCACGGCATCGGAAATAGCCGCAATAGCCTCGCTCTGACCGGCCACGCGCTTACCCAGCTCCTGCTCCAGATTCAGCAGCTTCTCGCGGTCCGATTGCAGCATCTTGCTCACTGGAATACCGGTCCACTTGGCTACTACTTCGGCAATGTCTTCGTGGGTCACCACTTCCTGGAGCATGGAACCGCCGTCTTTGTTGGCGTTGGCTTCATCCTGCAAGGTTTTGAGCTTGGCTTCGGCTTCCTGAATCTTGCCGTAGCGCAACTCTGCCACCCGGCCGTAGTCGCCTTGGCGCTCGGCTTGCTCGGCTTCTACCTTGAAGCGCTCAATGGCTTCCTTCTGCTCCTGAATGTTGGTGAGCACCGATTTCTCGTTTTCCCACTGCGCTTTCAAGGAGTCACGTTTGGCGGTCAGCTCGCTCAGTTCTTTGTTGAGCACGTTTTCCCGGTCGACGTTTTCTTCCCGACGAATGGCCTCGCGCTCAATTTCGAGCTGCATAATCCGGCGCTGCACTTCGTCCAGCTCCACGGGCATAGAGTTCAGCTCGATGCGCAGCTTGGCGGCCGCTTCGTCCATCAGGTCGATGGCTTTGTCGGGCAGGAAACGGTCGGTGATGTAGCGGCTGCTCAGCTCCACGGCGGCAATGACGGCATCGTCGGTGATGCGCACGCCGTGGTGCAGCTCATACTTCTCCTTGATACCGCGCATGATGCTGATGGCGTCCTCAATGCTCGGCTCATCTACCATCACCGCCTGGAAACGACGCTCCAGGGCCTTATCCTTCTCAATATATTTCTGGTATTCCTTGAGCGTAGTAGCGCCAATGGAATGCAACTCACCGCGCGCCAAAGCCGGCTTGAGCAGATTGGCCGCGTCCATGGCCCCCTCGCCGCCCGCCCCGGCCCCAATTAGCGTGTGCATCTCGTCGATGAACAGGATGATCTGGCCTTCGGAGTCGGTTACTTCTTTGATGACGGACTTGAGGCGCTCCTCAAACTCGCCCTTGTATTTGGCCCCCGCAATGAGCAAGCCCATGTCCAAGGACATGATGATCTTGTCTTTGAGGTTTTCGGGCACGTCGCCGGCCACGATGCGCTGGGCCAGGCCCTCCACAATGGCGGTTTTGCCCACGCCGGGCTCACCCAGCAACACCGGGTTGTTCTTGGTGCGGCGCGACAGAATCTGGAGCACCCGCCGGATTTCCTCATCGCGGCCAATTACCGGGTCCATCTTGCCGGTGCGCACCTGCTCGTTGAGGTTGCGGGAGTAGCGGTTGAGGCTCTGATACTGGTCCTCGGCGGTCTGGCTGGTTACTTTGCGGCCCCCGCGCAGCTCCTTGATAGCAGCCTTCAGGTCTTTCTCAGCAAAGCCGGCATCCTTCATCAGGGTAGCTACGGCGTCTTTGCCCCCCAGCAGCCCCAGCAGCAGGTGCTCCACCGACACATACTCATCCTCAAACTCCTTGAGGAAGCCGGTAGCCCGCTGCAAGGCCGCGTTGGCGTCATTCGATAAATAAGGCGAACCGCCACTTACTTTCGGATAAGCAGCTACAATAGCGTCGAGGCGAGGCATGAGGATATTCAGGTTCACCCCCAGCTTTTTAGCCAGAAATGACAGTACGTTCTCGTCGCTCTGGAAGAGGCCCTTCAGCAGGTGGCCCGTCTCGATGGCCTGCTGCTGATTGCCCCCGGCAATTTCAGTGGCCTTCTGCACGGCCTCCTGTGCCTTAATCGTATAATTATTAAAGTTCATGGCTGCTAGGTCTTTAGGTAGGCTTCGGGTTAGGAAGTTCTACGAGAGGCGTAGCAAACGAGGTGCAGAAGAGCTTTTACTGACTTTTTGACTGGGATTTAGAATGTAGAGCGGAACATAATATCGTCGAAACAGGCTGCGGTTACGATAGCAAGCTCGATTTGTTTTATAGTGAGCGAGCGAATATTTTCAGTTCTTTGATGAAGCGGAATTGCTGGATCAGCACTACTTCGAATTTGATTTAAAATATCTGAATTAAGATTTTTGCAATACTTGTACCCCTCCATTTTTCGATGAATTTTTACAGTCTCTTCTTTGTAATCACCATCATAGGTTCCTCTGTCTCCAAATCTTCCTGGGTCTCTATCATTATATTCCTCAGTGTAATCTTCTACTAATTTTTCTAAATAATTAGCTATTGATACGCTATGGCGTTCATATATGAGTTGTAGTAAACTTGCTAAATGTGCCTTGTTTTTTGACATCTCATCACTTATAATAAAGTTGCAAGCGTCCTTCAAAACCTGTGGTATATGATCCATGTAACTAATCTTTAATATTTCTACTAATCAAATTTTGGCCAATCTTGAGGGTTGTCCCAATGCACTAAGGAATCAGTATTTACTGCGCTTTGTAGAAATTGCAAACCCTCGTCTGTTAATTTGCCGACAGGCTTACTAGATATTTGATTATGTTTTTTAATTAAAAAAAGTCTTACAAGGTTAGATCTTTCATAACTCACTTTGTATTCTGTGCTTTCTTCATTATCTAAGCAAGAAGCAAAATGGGTATTTTTCATAGCTATATTTTGCGGATACTTACTAGAATTTTTAGTGTGTGTAATCATACACCTAATAAAAGTTTCTGAATCTATATTTTTTATAAATACAAAAGGGTGCTTTGAGTATTTTGATTTGAATCTATATATAAAGCCTTCTTCCATACTTAATTGTAGAATTAGAAACTGAGACAGAATGACAGTATTTCATCTAATCCCTCGACTAGCGTGAGCTTCTAGCTCGTGACTGGTCAAGATGTGGAAGTTGTACCTCCACTGGCGCAAAGCGACAAGCTACGCAAGAACAAGTCCGGCTGCAAGCAGCGAGAACGGTAAGAGGCGCAACCTCCCGGCAAAGAATGTCACGAGTTACGCTACGCTAAACTCGCGCCAGCAGAACCAGTTTCTGCAAGCACCTTCAGCCGCAGGTGTGACGGGTGCTGGGGGGCTTTTTATCTTGCAGGGAACAACCAGAATGCATGGGCTACTACACCGACGCGCCAGAGGATAATCTACTCGTCCTTACCGACAAGCAGTGGCTGAATGAGGAAGAAGCACGCGGTGTTGTGCGGGCCGAAGCGTTTCTTCTGGATCTGGAGCTGCCCCAACTAGTGCAAGTTTAGAACTCGTGACTATCAATGCGGTGGATGCTGTATCTCCACTCTCGCGCAGTGGCAAGCTACATCAGAACAGAAGCCCGTCCCAAATACCGGGGGCCTAGTCTCCATACCATTCAGATACGAATTACGTTGTGCTCAACTCGCACCAGTTAAAAAGTAACTTCTGTTTAGCTCAGCGGCGGCCGCAGCGGGGGCATGGCTGGCAGCACTCGAAACGGCCCTGGCACTTGGCAATACCTCTGTATCGAGCAAGCCCCAACGAAAGAGCTCCGGCAATTGCCGGAGCTCTTTCGTTGGGGCTTGCAGCAACCAGCTGGCGGTTGGGTGGCCAAAGCCGGCTTGAGCGGGTTTACTACAGCTGGATGCCTTGGGCCTGCATCTGTTTTTCGGCCGCGTTTTGGTTGGCCAGGTATTGGGCGTGCTGCTCGGGCGTGCGCTGGGTACCTAGGCTGGCCAGGTGCTGCTGTAGCTCGGCGGCGGGCATGTCGGCCCCGTACGAGGGGGTGCCCGGCTGCTGGCGCCACGACTCGTGCAGGCTGCCAGCGTCCACGGCGTCGAAGCCCAGCTCGTCGACCAGCGCCATTACCTTTTGCTTGGCGGCGGCATCGTCGCCGGCTACGGGCAGCGCGATGCGGCCGGGCGTGCCAGCGGGCTGGCCCTTGTTTTCGAGGTGGTCGGCGTAGATGTTGTTGAACACTTTCACGACGGGCCGACCCAGGTGCTGCTGCACCCACTCGCTCTCGGTCAGGTCGCCGCTTTCCAACTCGGGCATCTGGCCATCACGCAGCATGGGGTAGTAGTTGCTGGTGTCAATTACTGGCACGTCGGCGGGCACGCCCTCAAACAAGTCTTTGGGCAGGTCGGGAATGTTTTTCAGCGGAATGGTCACCACAATGATTTCGCCGTGGCGGGCAGCTTCGCGGGCCGTAACGGGGGTAGCACCGGTTTTTTGGGCTACGTCGGTTAGCGTTTCGGGGCCGCGGGAGTTGGCAATGTAAACCGAGTGGCCGAGGCTGGTGAGCCGTACGGCTAGGGCGCTGCCGATATGGCCGGCGCCGATGATTCCAATGTTCATAAGCAGAATTAGTATGTGGGCCGCTTATTGATTAAAACGACGCATTCTAAGACAACCTGCCTGGCAGGATTGTTTTGCTGGGGGGCTTTTCCGGCATGAGCTAGCTGCGTGGGGCATGGCTTCCCGGATGGAGCTGAGAAGATCCTGTTTCGCTCAGCAACTCTCGTGCGAGCCAGTACTAGGCGTGGCGCCTACCCATTGTTCCTACTGTCTACCCAGTTCAGTCAAGCTGGTCAGCTTACTACCAATGCTAAGCCCCAGCCCGCTGCTCATGCAGCTCGCTGGGGCTTTTTCACGGAACTCGTATAGGAGCAAAGATGATAGAATAGCGCAGGTACTATCCCTTTTTACTGGGCCGACTGCTTTTCACTCCTGTCTTACTGAGCAGAACGATACACTAGGTTATCAAGCGAAATGCGGTATTGCTTTGGGCTGTCATCATAACTAATAGTGTAGTGCGTAGGATAATAGCCTGCCCGCTCAACGAAAGCGGGCTGCCGGATTTCAATGGTCTCGCTACCCAGCGTCTGCAAGTAGGCGAGCGTAAACATGGGCTCCAGGAAAGTAATGTGCCCTTGGTAGCTGCCGTAAATGAAGGTTCTGGAAAACTTGCCGCCGGTAAATTCTGGCGCCCTCAGGTCCACGGAGTGCGCGCCCATGTTGGGTACCAGTCCGGGCCCCATCTGGTAGTCTTCCGGCAGATATCCCGGCGCTGGAAACACGTCGAAAACTGGCCCTTTATCCGTCACCGGCGCCAGAAAAGGAATACTGGCCTGCAAGGCCTGGGTTATCATGTAAAAATGCAGGTCGAAGTGGGGCAGGGTATAAATGCCGTCAGGCTCGTGTCCCTCTGGGTTCCAGCCGAAATCAATGTGGTCGAAGGGCGGTACGGCCACTTGATGAGGCAGTTGGAGCGTGTATTCAGTGGGATGGTCGCCTTGCGTCATCACCGATTTAGCCGACACGTCTATTCCTAAAGCAATGGGCTTTCTATCGGCATTTACTGTTACCCATGCTCTTGCCACTCCCCGGCCCATGGGCACGGCAGGGCCGTAGTAGGTTTTATCGGATTTGGCTAAGCTTTCGGTACGGGTACTGAGGCGGGGTGTAACTTCCTCTGGCTGGGAACAGGCAGGAACAATAAAGGCAACGCTGGCCAGCAGCAGCCCCCGGGTAATTAAGCTAGTTACAAAGTGAAGTTGCTTCATGGTTTGGTCTGTTATGCAGATAAAGATGAACTTCTATGTGCTTGCCACCACTGGCTTCCTTTTCAAGTCCTCTGCCTTAGCTGCGCAGGAGAAAAGACTGACCGCCATCAGTAGGCGTCTCATTGGGATGAAACCAACCAGGGGATGAAACCAACCAGGCATGGCGTGGCCCTGCTGCCCTACGCACGGAGGGCGGTTAAAGCTTTAGTCAGGAAGATGCTAGTGCCGCTGGTGCCCATCTGTGGCAACCACACACGAGAACAGAAAGTAGGTTCTGCTGCGATACCGGTAGCGCAGCAGCAAACACCGCCCTTTGCAAGAGGACAGTACCAAAGCTCATAGAATAAGCTCAACTACAATACCTAGGATAAGACCGATAACAATTATTATTTCTATCTAATGTACTATACTTTAACAAAATAGCAATAGTTTTAAGCAAATTATTTATTGCTGCTTTATGCTGCGCTAAACGCATGCTAAAGAGAGAAGGAAAGTTGCGCGTAGTGTACTTTAAGCACCCGTCAGCCGCCGTACGGCGGCTGACGGGTGCTTTAGGTGGGTTATCCTACAGCTTCTTTTTTCTTGCCAAATACTTTCTTACCTAGATGCACTATTTTTTCAACCACAAAACCAATCATTAGCCCGCCAATAGCACAGGACAGCGCCTTGGCAAGCCAGGCCACAATCGGCATATGAGCTAACGCCTCTTCCAGATCGTGCAGTAAATGAGCGGTAAATGGAATGCCGTGGGCGATGATTTCGGCCCCTACCCACAGCATGGCGGCAGTGCCCACATAGCTTAAGATACTCAGGAAGTGCGGCATAAACTTCACGATACCGCGCCCGAATTTTTGCGTAGTGGGGTGGAATTTATCTTGGGCCAGATGCACCCCTATATCGTCGGCTTTCACGATTAAGCCCACAAAGCCATATACCGCTATGGTGATGAAAACAGCTACGGCGGCCATTACGGCAATCTGGTTTACTACCGGCTGGTCGGTTACCTGGCTATAAGCAATGGCCATGATTTCAGCCGACAGGATAATATCGGTGCGCACGGCGCCGGCCACCCGTTCCTGTTCCAACTCCTCCGGCGTAATCTGTTTTAGCTGCTCGCTCTCAGCGGGCACGTCGGGGTGCTTGCTAAACATGGAGTGCACCTTCTCATACCCTTCGAAGCACAAATAAGCCCCCCCCAACATCAAGATGGGCGTGATGGCCCAAGGAGCGAAATATCCCAGCAGCAAGGCCGCCGGACTCAGAATCAATAACTTATTGATCAGTGACTTTTTCGCTATCCGAAAGATAATTGAAAGCTCACGGGATGGGTCGAGGCCCACGACGTACTTGGGTGTAACCGCCGTATCGTCGATGACAATGCCTGAAACTTTGCCGGTGGTTTTGGCTACCTGGGCAGGCACGTCATCTAAACTAGCCGCGCTCACCTTTACCAAAGCGGAAATATCATCCAGTAGCGCAAAAAAACCTGAGGCCATATTCTATGTGTTCGTTCCTTAATTCTCGTTTTTAGAGGGGTATGCGTTTCTGCGCTGCCCAGCTTGCCGGCAAGTTATAGCGATTTCGCCAACGGTGCACGACTGGGTTCTACTACGGTAATACTGTGCTTTCAACTGGCGCGAGCGTGTAGCGCATGACCAGCTGTGTAGCAAGCAGCAACGCCCCGCAACCTGTGAGGTTAGGGGCGTTGCTTGTTTCTAGGTAAATATGAGTTGTTAATACTTATTCATCTATCAATTCTGAGCACGTAATTTCATAACGTATAAAATCATCAGTCATAACATAGCCAGGCTATTATTGGGCGTAGCTTGCTGTCTTACACCACTATGCTACCTGTCGGTTTTGATTCGAGCTAGTGGCGCTGGCGCGGAGAAACAGCCAACCCGAAACGGCCCAAATTGCGGCAAACATTCCATTAGCGGCTAGAACAGTCGCTAGGTGTACCTGGGGCTCGGCGGTGTCAGGGGAGGGCGGCCAAACGAATAGCGCCAGTAGGGTGACCACCACATACGTCAGCGAGGCCGCAAACATTGCGTTGGACATGCCCCGTGGCTGGAAGCGCGCAACCATAGCCCCGATGATGGCGACGGCCAGCACCGCGCCAAACAACAGGTTAACGGGGTTATCTTCGCTCCCGACGAGCCCCACCACCAACTGCGCCCACACGAGTAGGAGCCCGGCTGCCACCGCCAAGCCGGCGGCTAGTCGATACGTAGTGTTGTCCCCCATCCGCGCAATCAGGACAAACGTGAGGCCCGCGCCAAACAGCAGGATGCCAGCGGCAACAAAATCCTCTGCGGTCCAGAGCATATTAGCCATCGTCAGCTTAGCCGTTAAGGGAATGAGCAGCAGGAGCCCGGTAACCAGCGCAACAAGAGAAATACTTTTTGTGAGAGTCATGAGAGTAAGAATTTGAGTTCGAGGGTGAAGAAAAACGCTGTTGTTGTCGGTGAATATTCTTTGCTGACGTAAGGGCAGCTACTATTTCTGCTGTTCCTGAAGCGCCTTGCGAAACGCTACCTCCGCTTTGCCGATGTCTTCGAGATAGCCCGCTCGGTCGAGAAACGGGGCTACTGAATCTTGGGCGTTTGCGCGTTCCCCTAATTTGCGCTTCAAGCTAAAAGCCCGTGCATGAGGAGTAAGGTAGATGTCAGCAGGCAGGCTCCGTAGTGTTTTGAAGGTGTGCTCAAAATCCTGCTTAGTAACTGAATCGTAGTTCCAATCAAACAGCGACGCGGGCATGGGCAGTGTTAAGCCGCCTACGTTGACTGCCAGTAGCTCCCGGTTGCCGTCGCGGACTGGGAACGACCAGGTAGTGCAGCCAGGCGTGTGGCCGGGCGTGAGATGGGCCGTGAGCTGGATAGGTCCGAGCTGAACTTGCGCGCCATCCTGAAACCGGTGGTCGACACGGGGCACGGGAAAGTCGATGAGACCCAGGTACACGAGCAAATTCACCGGAACCATGTTCCGGTCGCTGGCGCCACCCGACGCTACAATGTCGGCATCTGCCTCGCTCACCCACAATTTGGCCCCCGATGCTTGTTGCAGGGCTGCCAGGCCGCCTGCGTGGTCCAAGTGAGCGTGGGAGTTGAGCAGGATTTTTACATCCTTGATGGCAAAGCCGAGCGTGGCAATGCTCTTGAGAATCATCGGGACGGTGCCGGGGTAGCCGCCATCAATCAATACGTGGCCTTTGGGCCCGGTAAGCAGAAAGGAAGTAACATCCCGGGTACCCACATAATAGAGGTTGCCGGCAATGCGGAACGGTGCCAGTGGCAACTGCCCGCCGTTATCAGATGCCTCCTTCCACTTGGTAAACAGAAACACCATCACCGCAACCATAAAGGCACCAACTACTGTCAGGATTTGGCGCTTACGGCTCTTTCCTTGCGTACCTTTTTGGGCGGTAATCATGGAAGGAAAGCTGCGGATTTCTGGTAGGCGTTTGATACTCGTTAAAGGTGTTTCAAAAGTACTTTGTTTTTCAAAGTATGCAAGCAAATACTAAAAAAAATCTCCTTCGCTTATTGACTGGGCTGAATGCTCGCCCTACTTCATAGCCCGTACTACATAGCATTTTGCTGCGATTACCGCCGGTCAAGATGTATGTTTGGGCTTTCATACTCCTCCGTAGTCCACCCGCAACCATGCGCACAATTACCAGCTTAGCCGAATTAGAAAGCCTCGTAGGGCAGGAAATGGGCGTGTCAGCCTACCACACCGTCACGCAGGAGCAGATCAACCAGTTTGCCGCCGCCACCCTCGATCATCAGTGGATCCATGTAGACCCCGAGCGGGCGCTGGCCGAGTCGCCGTTCAAGGCTACCATTGCCCACGGCTACCTCACCGTAGCGCTGCTGCCGTATTTGTGGCAGCAGATTGTAGCTATCGAGAATCTTAAGATGCAGGTCAACTACGAAATTGAGCAGCTGCGCTTCAACCAGGCCGTGATCGTCAATAGCCAGGTGCGCCTGCGTGCTACGCTGCTTTCGGTGGCAAATCTGCGCGGCATTGCCAAAGCCCGTCTGCAGGTGACGCTGGAAATTATGGATTCCAAAAAGCCTGCGTACACCGGGGTTATTACTTTCCTGTATCATTTTCAGGAGCAGTAAAACAGCTGAGAAATCGTTGCTGAAAAGGCTGATAGGGCAGAAAAAAGCCCTCCACGCATGTGTTGTGAGGCAAGAATAGTCATGCCTTGATTAAAGCGTCAACAGAGACAGACGCCAGCCAATCGGGCAGCATCAGCCAATGCCAAGAATTTACTATATTTAAGTAGGCTCCCGCGTTTCACTTTCCGTGTTTTCACCCTGCATCTATGATGACTACTGACACATTATTAGGACCCCTGAAAAATGCTGAGCGCCACGAAATTGGTGGCGTGCAGGTGGATGTAGTACGTACCGGCAATTCGCGCGTGAAGCGGCTGGTGTACCCGGTCGGCTTTCGGTGGTCGAAGGACGTGAAGCCGGTGATTGGAACGGAGCTGTGCGAGCATGCTCACGTGGGCTTTCTGGCCGCGGGCCGCTTGGCTATTCAGTACAGAGATGGGGAAATAGAAGAATATATTGCCCCCCAGGTGGTAGCCATAGCGCCGGGCCACGATGGGTGGGTAGTAGGCGAGGAGCCCGCGATACTTATTCAGTTCGATTTTGAGGGCGAGACAGTGGAGCGCATGGGCCTGAAACGGGGCTAGCAAAAGCCGCCGATTCGGGAGTAGCAAGGCACTGGCCGAAGCGCGGCGGGTGCAGCAATTGATGAGTCTGCCATAAGCGCGAACCGCGCGATTGTTCCTGCTCTAGAAGGAGCTGTTGCGAGCACCTTTAGAGCCAACAATAGCGGGGCACAGCAGACGACGTATTTCGGTAGAACAGCACTATCCAACGGTAGCTAAGCTCATGAATACGCATAGACAAGACCACAGAAGCTGGAAAGACCGGCTGATGCACCCAACCTGGTGGGTGTATATGATGCTCATTCCGCTGGTATATTTCCTCTATTGGCTGATTGTGATATCCGGAGTGACGAGATAAAAGCTGGGGGGCTTTTTTACTAGTAAATACCAGTAAAAAAGCCCCCCAACTGCGTTTTGCACTGAAACTAGACCAGCAGCTTATCTGGGGTGATGGGCAGCTCGCGGAGGCGTTTGCCCGTGGCGTTGAAAATAGCGTTGGCAATAGCTGGCGCTACCCCGATGATGGCAATTTCGCCGATGCCTTTGGTGCCCAGGGCATTCACGTGGGGGTCGGGCTTATTCACGAACGCGACCTGCACGTCCGGGGAGTCGGCATGCACCGGCACGTGATAGTCAGCGAAGTCCTTGGTGATGTAGCGGCCAAACCGGTCGTCGATGACGGCGTGCTCCATCAAGGCCATGCCAATGCCGCCCACGGCGCCACCCTTCATCTGGTTGCCGGCCGTTTTTTCATTCACAATGGTTCCGGCATCCGCGCAGGATACCAGCTTGCTCACACGCACCTCACCAGTCAGGACATGGACTCGCACTTCGGCAAAGTGAACCGAGAAGGAGTACATAGAAAAGCTCTTAGAGGCATCGCCCTGGGGCTTCGACTCCACCGTTACAAAGCCCCCATCAGTCTGCTTCAGCAAGTCAGCGAAGGGGACGCGGGCATTGGGGTTGCCATTCAGCGTGAGGTAGCCATCGGCAAATAAAACGTCTTCCTTCTCGGTCGACGCAAAGGCCGCATTGCTAGAGGCCGCCATCGTGCGCAGCTTCTCCTTCAAGGCTAGGCAAGCTTCCTGCACGGCCGGGCCCACTGTGTTCACAATGGCCGAGCCTCCCTGCGTGGGCGCTTGCGCAAAGTCGGAGTTGCCCAACTCAAACTTGATTTTCTCGGGCGCTAGTCCTAATGTGTCGGCGGCAATCTGGGTCATGGCCGTGGCCGTGCCGGGGCCAATATCGGTGACGGCGCTTTGCAGCAGTACCGTGCCATTGGGCAGTAAGCGGATGTTGGCTTTGGAAGAGCCGCGATGCGCCCCGAAAGTGCCCACACCCATGCCGTAGCCGACGAGCCAGTCGCCGTCGCGCAGCGAGCCAGGCTTGAGCTGCCGCTTGTTCCAGCCGACGCGCTCGGCTCCGAGCTGGTAGCACTCCTTCAGAAATTTGCTCGACCAGGGCCGGTTTTTCTCGGGGTCCTGCTCGGTATAGTTGCGCAGGCGAAATTCCAGGGGGTCGATGTTGAGCAGGTGAGCCATTTCATCCATGGCCGACTCCAGAGCAAAGGCTCCGGTAGCCTCGCCGGGGCCGCGCATCCAGATGGGCGAGTTCACGTCCAGGGAGGCAATACGGTAGCGCGTGGTCAGGTTGGGCGACTCATACATCATGCGCGTCTGGGCCAGCGTTGCTTCCGTGAACTCCTCGAAGGTCGAAGTCTGACCGATGGCCTCGTGGGTGATGGCCGTGATTTTGCCGTCAGGCGTGGCGCTCATCCCCAGTTTTTGCCAGGTGTAGGGCCGATAGCCCACCATGGTAAACATCTGCTCGCGGGTGAGCATGAGCTTCACCGGCCGGTTCACGACCCGGGCCGCGATGATAGCGGCCGACTCATGCTGCCAGCTGTGCAGGGCGTTGCCAAAGGCGCCGCCCACATACGTGGCAATCACCTTCACGTTTTCTTCGGGCAAGCCCCACTCGCGGGCAAAGTCGCGGCGCGTGGCCATTGTGCCCTGGGTTTTGTCGTAAATCGTGAGGCGGTCTGGAGCTTCCCAGTGAGCCGTAATGGCCTGCATCTCCATAGGATGGTGCACTTCGGTGGGCACCACGTACTCGCTTTCCAGCTTGATGGCGCCGGTTTTATAGGCATCCACCTGACCACGCTGGTAGTCGTTCATGGGGTGCTTCGGGTTCTTCTTGGCCGAGGTTGGCAGGAAGGCCTGCGCCTTGTTTGCTTCCAGGTTGGTTTGGTGCTTTTCCTGCGCGTATTGCCCTTTTACCAGGCCTGCGGCGAAGCGCGCCCGCTCCAACGAATCGGCTACCACAATAGCAATGGGCTGGTCGTTGAAGCGGATTTTGTCGTCCTTGAAAATCTTGATGGGGCCGCCCACCGTGGCCGGCTGCGAGGGGTCCTTGCCCGCCGTGTCGAAGCCCGGCACCTTGGGGGAGTTGAAGTGGGTGATGACGGCTAACACCCCCGGCGCCCGTTCGGCGGCTTTGGTGTCAATGGACGTAATACGGCCCTTGGTGATGGTGCTGCCCACCAAGACGGCGTAGGTGATGCCCGGCAGCTTGTATTCGGCCGAGTAGGTAGCGGCACCAGTCACTTTCTGGCGGCCATCCACCCGGTTCATCCGCGCTCCGATTTGCTTTTCTGGCGTTTTCATATTCACGAGGGGGGTTAGGCGGCCGCGGCGGTTTTTAGGGCTTGAATAATAGCGTTGGGGGCCATTTTTAGCTTGTAAGCGTTGTGCTCAAAGGCCTTGGCGCCCTGCATGGCCACTGTCGCCGCCTGGCGGAAAGTTTCCTCCGTCGCGGGCTTGCCGATAAGCGCTTTTTCAGCATCCGTTAGTCGCCATGGTTTATGCGCCACGCCCCCCATTGCCAGCCGTGCATCTTTAATGGTGTTGCCATCCAGGCTCAGGGCCGCGGCCACCGACACCAGCGCAAAAGCGTAGGAGGCGCGCTCACGCACTTTCTGATAATGCACATGCTTAGTGAAGGGTCCATCGGGCACCTCCACAGCCGTAATCAACTCGCCTTGTTCAAGGTTGGTGTCGCGTTGGGGCGTGTCGCCGGGCAGGCGGTGAAAATCGTTGAAGGGAATGCGCCGGTCACCTTTCGGGCCGCTTACCAGCACCGTGGCATCCAGGGCCACCAGGGCCACGCTCATGTCGGAGGGGTGCACGGCGATGCATTTATCCGAGAAGCCAAAGATGGCGTGCATGCGGTTGAAGCCTTCCAGCGCCCCGCACCCGGAGCCCGGCTCGCGCTTGTTGCAGGGCAGAGCCGTGTCGTAGAAGTAGGGACAGCGGGTGCGCTGGAGCATATTGCCCCCCACCGTCGCCATGTTGCGCAGTTGGGGCGAAGCGCCGGCACTGAGGGCCTGAGCGAGCAGGGGCTGCCGTTCCAGCACCAGCTTATCCTCGGCCACGGGGCCGTTCAAAGCCAGGGCCCCAATGCGGAGGCTACCGTTCTGACTTTCAATTTTAGTGAGCGGCAGCCGATTGATGTCGATAAGCTTCTGGGGGGCCATTACGCCGCGCTTCATCAGATCGATGAGGTTCGTGCCGCCGGCAATAAACTGGGCGTTGGCGTCGCGGGCCAGGGCGTCGATGGCGGCTTTCTGCTTGGTCGGCCGCACGTATTGAAACTGATTCATAGTTGCTGCGCTTTAGACCTTTTGGCCGCCGTTTTTCACTTCCTGAATGGCCGCCACAATGTTGGAGTAGGCGCCGCAGCGGCAGATGTTACCGCTCATAAACTCCCGGATTTCCCCCTCCGAACCGGCATGGCCCTCGCGTATGCAAGCCACTGCGGACATAATCTGGCCGGGCGTGCAGTAGCCACATTGAAAGCCATCATGCTTCACAAATGCCTCCTGCATAGGGTGCAGATTGTCACCGTTGGCGAGGCCCTCGATGGTTGTGATCTTGCGGCCTTCCTGCATCACGGCTAGCGTGAGGCAGCTGTTGATGCGATTTCCATCGACATGCACGGTGCAGGCTCCGCACTGCCCGTAGTCGCAGCCTTTCTTGGTGCCGGTGAGGTGAAGCTGTTCACGCAGCAGATCGAGCAGGGTGGTGCGTGGCTCTACGGAAAGCTTGTGCTTCACGCCATTGACTTCCAGCTTCAGTGGTACTTTCTCGAAAGCCGCAGCTACTTTTTCGTCAAACTGCGCCGCGGCGGCCTGCACAATTGGGCCGGGCGTAAAAGTCATAGCCGTGAGCAGGGAGGACTGTTTGAGGAAGGTGCGCCGAGCCTCATTATGGGAAGCCCCGGGTTCGGCGGGGTTGATTTCCGGATTATCGTCTGCCATGATGTAGTCAGGTTAATAACTCAGCGCAGAAAGTTTGCTAACTGAGAGTGTATAAATTGCTCTGTATAAATCAAGGACGCCAGTAGCTAAGTAGCAACTTTCTGAGACGCGGAATCCATCAGTTGCTTGTCGGCGTCGCCAAACAGCTTAAGTATACTCTGAAGTAGCCAATTTTCGCTTGGTTCAGCCGTGAGTTTTACGGGGGAGGCTGGTAAATGGCTGAGTAATTTTCTATGAAAAAGCCCCCCAGTCTTAATTCAAGACGAAGCTGAACGCGTGCGTAGCGTTCTGGCCACACAAGCGCCCGCTGGAAACGAGAGGCGGGTAATCTACCAGCAAATGATAAGTAGCAGAGCAAGAGGGGCTGTTGCAAAACTCCCCTAGATAATCTACGGGGTCGCCTCGATGACTATCGGAGTCTAACGGGTCCCTAGTGCTCCCCTAGTGGGGCGGGGGTGAGGCTCGAATAACCGGTGTTCAGCCTACGGCCAGCGTTTTGCAACATGATTAACTTTTAGAGAATATGCCATTGAAGAAATTCTGCATTTGAGCGGCATAAGGCACCCCATATCTGGCAAAAGTTGCTCTCGTTGTTGCATCTGGTTTCCAATCGAAAAAGGCGTGTCCTGCATCTTCCACCTGAATATAGCTTGCCGGCTGCCCGGCTGCTTTTAACACATCGTCATAGCGCTGCACCATGGCGTGATCTGCGATCAGGTCTTTTGTACCACGTACTATGAAGTGCGGAAGAACCCGTTCACCAGCTTTTGAAACATGCCTTGTTGGGGAACTATATTCTTCATCGGTCACGGGTGCCAGCCATTCCACAATTCCTTTTTCGGTATTCGGGATAATGTATAGTTGCTGCATGCCCTTCGCCGGGCTAGCCCCATGCCAATGGGTCACATTTGGCGGGCACTGCACCACGTCCCCTTTTTTGAGGGTTTGACGGATCTGGCCCTTTATCTGGTGGTATCCCTCCCCGTCGGTGATCACCAGGATTTGCCCGGCCGGGTGGGTGTGCCAGTTGCTTCTGGCCCCAGGCTCAAAATAGACATTACCCACCACCATGTTAAGCGTAGAATCATTAGCTACAAGGCCTGTATTCCAGGCTTGGCCGGTAAAGTTTTCCGCCGGTCCCAGTTCACCTTTCGGGAAGATGGCCTGCAGCTCTTCTTGTGAGGTAGTGCCCTTCGTTGGCTGTTGACAATGGCTCAAGAACATCAGTACACCTAAGGCTGCAACTGTTACTTTGATCGTGCTATGCTGCTTCATAAAATATTATTTGGGGTATGGCGTATGTATGATCTACACCTTAAAAAGCGCCTGGCCAGTAAAGCTTCGCCGGTCTGCTTCATTGCTCCAGTTCATAGGTCACCGTTGCATTTGCGGAGCCCAATGCGGCAGCAAGGCCGCTAGCGTCATGGATGCGTCCTAGCCTGGTGTACCTGTAGGAGGTAGAAAATCCTTTGTAGAAAAGCACCAGGGTATTCGCACCATATAGCATCAACTCACCGCTTTGGATGGCGCCGGGATTGGAGGCATTGGTTGGCAGGTTGTACGGTAGGTCAACGTACTTTTCGTTTCCGTTCAATTCCACCATGTCAATGGTCATCGGCAACTTCGCTGTGAAAGCCGTTGCGGTAGCATTGTCATTGAGCGTGGCCGTAAATACGCTCTGACCAATTGTTATCCGTATGGTCATATTCCCACTATTTGGGGTGTCTGGCTCCACAAGCTCTTTCTGATTACTAATACAGGCAAATAGATTCGAGCTGATGAGCAGTAGAAGGAAAAGAGGGGCTATTTTCATAGGGAAAATGACGCAGGCATTGGGGTTTCTGGAGCACAAGACGGAGATGCTGATTTAATGCTTCCATTTTAGGGCTGTTTGCAGTGGAAATCGCTCCGAAGTAGAATTCTCTGAGGAATGCCGTTAGTTCACCAAACGGGGTTGCTTCCAGCCTGTCCTACAAATCGACATGGCTGCCCTTTGGAATGACTATCAGTACTGTAGGCTTGGCTGCTGTGTGCCTATTCTATGTCCCTAAGGATTTTGGCGGGTATGCCGCCTACAACGGTGTTGGCCGGAACATCCCTTGAAACTACTGCCCCCGCCGCCACGATGGCATTTTCTCCGATGGTGACCCCAGGTAAGATGGTGGCCGCCGCGCCTATCCAAACGTTTCGCTTAATATGAATGGGCTTTGGCACGAGCGACAGCCTGTCGCTGGAGGATAGCGGATGGCTTTCCGAAAGCAACTTCACACCGGGCGCCAACAGCACATTATCCTCAATGGTAATGCCCCCCAAGTCTAAAAAGGTGCAGCTAAAGTTGATGAATACCTTCTTTCCAATTTTAGTGTTCTTCCCGTAATTGATGTATAAGGGTGGAAATACAGCCGTTGATGCATCAATTTCACTTTCCGTGATCTGACCCAAAAAGTTTCTGATCTCATCCGGGTTGCTGGAATTATTCATTCTTTGAACCAAGCCCATCGTAGCATAGGATGCTTCCAGCAATCGGCCACTCTGCGAATCATTCGGGTTGATTTTTTCTCCTTGCCTCAATCGTTCAAAAATATCTTTATCGGAAGTTTTCATGCTGTATCGAATTGATAATTACAAAGTTAAGAGGGTATCAATTCTCAATTGTTACACATTATTCTGCAATAATGTCAAATATCACCTATACTAGCAGAAGGCCTCCATACAATGCAATGCCACAGGAAGCACAGCCGAAAGTCATTTTATTAGTGATATCTGATAAGGACGACTTTCCCAGTCATTTCGAAAGGCTTTACCATACCCACTTATTCTGTCATCGCGGAAGCATCAGGTTTATGTTCAATGATCAGCTGATGGAATGCGAGAGAGGGCAGTTTTTGTTTTGGTTTGCCGAGAGCAGACTTTCAGGTTTGCAGCTTTCGAAAAGCTTTAAGGCAACAGTATTGCTGGTGGAAAAAGATTTTTTGAACAACAACATGCCCGACCAAGGCTGGAGTATTAATGCCCTGTTGCATTCCAGGGTTTATCCAGTCAAAACACTGCACGGCAAAAATGACAGGCAGAAAATCCTTTCGAACTTTAAATGGCTGAGTGACCGCGCTTCGGAAACTGATCATCGCTTTTACGACGAAGCCCTGAACTTGCAGATGCAGCTGTTTATTCTCGACATGTGGCACATCTTTGCCAACGAGTATGAAAGACGGAAGCACACCCTGCAAACCGGAACCTTGTATGAGCGATTCATGCAGTTGGTACAGGAGTATTGCTTAACTGAGCGTGAGGTAGGGTTTTACAGTGATCAGTTGAACATCACTTCCAAATACCTCAACCAGATTTGCAAAAAGGCATCCGGTGTCACAGCCTCTGAATGGATTCAACGCTTCGCCAGGGAGCGCATCCTCCTCCTCTTGCAAAACAGAAACCTCACTATTTCCGGAATTGCCGATGAGATGGAATTTAGCAGCCGTTCGTTTTTTACCCGCTATGTGAAAAAGTTGTTGGGTGCTACTCCAAGTGAGTACCGAAGCAGATTGGACTAGAGGGGAAACTATAATCAGTGACAAGTCATCAGCCGCACCTCCGATACCTTGCAATGTACTTCAATAATGTTAGAGCAACGGATTCCCAATGCCCCGGCAACAAGAAGCAAGAAATTGCTCCCTCCGCTTAACATAAAAACGGTTGTAATCGACTTGAATTAGTCATAATAGTGAGCATATCACAGCGTAGGATTCTTTCTAGAACAGTCCGGGAAAATTAGTGGCTGTTGCACAACTCCCAGCAGTGGGTCTGGCCACAAGAATTACCTAGAAGTTAACATCATCTACTCTATTCATTATGCCTGCGTACTATATTGGCTGCTCTGGCTTTTCCTACCGCGACTGGAAAGGCGTTTTTTATCCTGAAGGTCTGCCGCCGCGTAAGTGGTTTGCGTATTACTGCACCCAATTCAATACGCTGGAGGTAAACGTGACCTTTTACCGCATGCCGAAGTTGAAGGTGTTCGAGACGTGGAACACGCAGAGCCCCGCCGATTTTCGGTTTGCCGTGAAAGCCCCCCGCATCGTAACTCACTACAAGAAGTTCAATGCCGAAGCCGCGCACGTGTTGGCCGATTTTTACGGCACCGTGCGCGAAGGCTTAGGCGAAAAGCTGGGGCCGATCCTGTTCCAATTGCCCCCCAAAGCCGCCTACACGGAGGAGCTGCTAGGCCGTATGCTGGAGCAGCTCGATCCTGATTTTCACAATGTGGTGGAGTTTCGGCACCCAAGCTGGTGGGAAGGCGAAATCCTACGGGAGCTAGGGCAGCGCGGCATCACATTTTGCGGGCAAAGCTACCCGGCAGCCTTGCCCGATGAAGTAATCGTGAATACGCCGCAAGTGTACTACCGCTTTCATGGCGTGCCGGTGCTGTACACATCGCCGTACGACGAGGCGTTTTTGCAGCGCGTGGCCCAGGAAATTCAGGCTGAGCCCACGGTGAAAGAAGTCTATATCTACTTCAACAACGGCATTGGCGGAGCCGGAGTGCTGAACGCGCAACAGCTACAAAAGCTACTAAATGTAGCGCCTGCAAGTAGCGCAAACCCGACTCTTGAGGCTAACTAAGAAGATGGGGGGCTTTTTTATACCTACAAGCATAGATAAACACTATTTATTGGCCGATTGCGCTTCCAGCTCAGTCAGGGCCTGCTCAATTTCGGGGCGGAGCTTGGATAAAGGCGAGTGAGCCAGCTCCTGCAAAGGATGCTTTTTGGCCAGCTTCTCGGCTACGAGGTAACCGATATAGTAGCCGGAGCGGGCAGGCGTAGGCGCTTGTTCATCTCGCCCACCTAAAAAATAGCGCGCATAATCTTCGCTGGAAGTAGAGCTTAATACCGCGTGCAATTCCCGGGCGTAGCGGGGCAAATCGGCTTGGGTGCGCGCAGGAGTATTGCGCGGCAGACCAAACAAACCGACGCCCGCAGCTTTAGGATTCAGAGCATGCGCCACGTAGGTAGCCAGCCCCTCCCGCCACAGGGCCGCGATGAGCTGGTCGTCTTCTTCCATAAACTGTGAGTGGTACACATGGAATAGCTCGTGGTCGAAGAATGGCTCGGGGTCGGCTTCGTCGCCATACACGTACGCCATCATATCGAGGCCAAACAGCAAGGCCTGCTTGCCTTCTATGGTGCGCGTGCCGCCATCAAAGCCCCCCAGCGAGTACATGAAATAGATGCGGCCGGTATAGTTCAGGTCGGGGAAGGTCTGGCGGAAGCGGCTTTCGTAGCGCGGCAGGTCCTTGCCAATTTGCTTCGACAGGCGCTCCACGATGGCTATTTTGGGCTGCACCAGAGCCAGTATCTTCGGGTAGCGTTGCGGCAGATCGTCGTCAAACGTTTTGTCAGGGCTGCCGCCGATTACCTTGTTATTGTACACTTCGGGATGAGGATTCGAGACCAGTTGCCGGAACAGCTGTACCTGCGTTTGCTCGTCTTTGCCCTTGGCTTGTTGCCAGAATTTCCAGAAGTCCGGCATCAGGTCAATGACCGTGTAGCTTGGCGCCGGCGTAGACAGGGTGCTAGCCGCTGGCAAAGAAGTACTAACTGAAACACTAGGGCTAACGGGAGGCAGTGCTGCTGAATGATGCAACCCAAGCAAAAGGCTGAAACCAACAGCGACAGTATTGACAACAGGAGTGGGAAGAAAAGAGAGCATAGCGGAGAGGATATACTGCTAAATTATCCTTTCAACTCACTTTAGTCAATACACGCGAGTGGTTTATACAGCTTGTTCAGCTCACCGCAGATCAGCCTAGCGCATGACCAGTCAGCTTCCTGTCAAAGGGAGCAAAAAGCAGCTGGAAATACAGTTAGCGCTTACTGAACCGGTGCGTCAGGAGCGGGAATAGATAAGGTCATTATCTTCTGCAACAAGGTGATCATGAGATGATACACTTCGCGCAGCTCGGCCGGATCTATAATAGCGGCGTCCTTGGTGAACATTAGATAAACTTCGGCGGCGGGGCTTTCGGAGGTAGGAGCCAAGGCCAGGCGCGCCGTAGAGTGGCGCAGCAGCGTTTGGCGCAATTCAGGGTCGGAAAGCAGCAGGTCGCGGAGCACCTCGGCGCTGTTGGTGGTGATGATAAAGGTGGCGTCCAGCTCGGGGTCGCCCAGCTCTATGTCGGTGAGGCCGAGTAGTTTGCCAATCTCATGCACCCAGTCCTGCTCGTGCATGGAAAAGCGCAGGGGCGTGTGGTTGGGGACTAAAGCGGTAAACGCAGTGGTTTCAAAACCGCCCTCAAAACCGCCCCCCAGGTCAATCTCGATGGCCATCCGCATGCGGTAGTCCGCCTGCACCAGCTCTACATCATATTCAAACAGCTCGCTTTGCTGCTGTATATCGGCAGTCACCTGCTGCCATAAGGCCTCCTCCGTATCGGCGGAAAAAATGCGCGGGGTATCGGTATCCATTATTTTCAAATAGTAGCTAGTGATGCGCAGGCTTGCGTGAGCCTTCGGCACAAATAAAAACGCCCCCCGGCCGAATTGGTTGGGAGGCGTTTTTAGCGGAGGGTTGGTTTAGCGTCTGGCACTTTGTAACTGCGTGTTCATCAGGGTAGCCAGCATGGAGTCGGGGAGAACCAGGCTGGAGAAAAAGTTGAATTTGGCGCTGACGGTGGGCAGCGAGCGGGCTTCGCCCTCCATCATGTCGTCGTAGCCGCCTTCGGCCACTTCGCGGGCCGAGGCAGGGTGGCTGGCGGCGCGGGTATGCTCGGCGTGGGCCACGTGGAAGAAGTTGGTATCGGTGGGCGGTGGGCACAGAATGGTCATCGTGACGGCCGATTTTTGCTGCTTCAGCTCGTGCTGCACGGCCTCGGTGAAGCTGAGTACGAAGGCCTTGGTGGCGGCGTACACGGCTTGACAGGGGCTGGGCGAGAAAGAAGCAATAGAACCCAGCTGCAAAATGCGGCCGTAGTTGCGCTCCACCATACCGCGCAGATACAGCTTGGTCAGGTGCACGAGCGAGGCCGCATTCACCTGAATCATGTTCAGCTCGGTATCCATATCAGTGTCGGTGAAGTAGCCGGTTTCGCCGAAGCCAGCATCGTTCACCAAGGCGTCAATTTGCAGACCCCGCTCGTTGGTTTCGGCAAATATCAGCTCCGGAGTTTGCGGATTGCTCAGGTCGAAAGGCAGCAGTACAATGTCAACACCTCCGAATTCCTGATGAAGCAGGCGGGCCGCCTCCTTAAGCTCATCGAGGTGGCGAGCAACCAGCACGACGCGGTAATCATCGCGTGCGAAGCACCGGGCCAGCTCGAAACCAATGCCGCTGGAGGCACCAGTAATTAAAGCGGTTTGGTCGTTCATGATTGAAAGGGGGTTAGGGTGAATTATTAAACCTTAAGATACTGATAAACAGACAAAGTAATTTGAGAAAGGTGGCTTGGTGAGGCGAGAATGTGCTAGTGTTTATCAACAGGATTTTGGCCTTTAATCCGCATTTCCTTGCTTCAATAGGCTCGGTTTAGGACAGGAAAAGGGAGATTAGATTTTTTGCGAATCGCGCCGCCTTTTCTTTTTATCCAACGAAGCGAGCAAAAAAGCCCCCCAGGCATTGGTTTGGCCTGGATATTTACTCCGTAATCCAGACCTGCATTTTCTGGATGGGAGCACGTTGAAAGCACTCCGCTAAGCCAACGTCTGACAACTCATTTTTGCGCAGCTCTTTGTAAGGCAGCGTCACGCAAAAGGCCTCATCGAACGGAAACGGCGCGACCTGCACTTGGGTCTTGGAAGCCCATTTGGTTTGGATCAGCTGGTGGTCGGTGAAGTCGAAGTAGTCGGAGAAGGGAATGCCGCCTTTGTACCAGGGGTGCTCGTGCTCTTTGTCTGCGCCCGGCTCGTTCATACATAGGTAGAGCGACAACCGGTCGAGGAATTTAAGCAGCTGCACATGAAAATCGAGGGTGGGCTGCCCCGAGGCATTGATTCCCAGCTGCCGCCGGAGCCGCTGCTGACGGCCTGCCTCTTTTTGCAGAAATTCTCGGCCCGCCGCTAGTTTGGCCATTTCAGGAAAGCCAGTATAGTGCAGGCTGGACAGCAGGCCCGCGTAAGGCGAAAGGTTTTCTAGTTCCGTGATGCCCTGCTCGTAGTGATGGAGGCGGGGCGCGGGCGGGAAGTCGAGAAAGGAGTAGGGCGCCTGCGTCTGTTCGTTCCAGAGCGGCTCGGCATCCAGCGGAATCCAGGCCCGGTCGTGCTCATACACGGCCAGCGTCACATCATCTCGCCGCGATGCATCGCCAAAATACACGCCCAGCCAATGATCGGCCATGACCCCGGAAATATGAGCGTGGTCGTGCTGGCCGATGCAGGTAAAGCTGGAGGGCGTTTCTCGAACAATCATAGTCAGGAGAAAAGCGAATGAATGACAGCAGGAGTGGGCTGTCGCAAGCCACGCGCGACGAGGCTGTCGGCAAGCAGAGCGCGTGGATGTAGTAGTAAGCTAGAGAAGAAACAGGGCAGTTGCAAGCGCTACCATAAGAGGTGCGCCAAACTATTTGCCGGTTATCAGGCTGGTGGCAAGCTCCATCAAGCGTGATTCAAGAGTAGTAGCTGGAGAGTTTGCAGTGTGCTCTATTGCAGATAATTACGACGTTTCGTAAATTAATAATACGTCATTCACTGCTGATCAAGAGAGGATTGTGTCGCTGATTTTGGGAACGCGCATTTGGCGGATTCTGAAAAAAGCCCCCCAGCGGCGCAAATGGCTGTGTAGCCTCCGGGCATGTCTCATTTTAACAAGGAGTTGTATGTTAAGATATACCATTTTTACCGGTCTTGTAGCGCTGGGAATAGGGGCTGGCTGCACCACCAAGGAGCAAACTGCCCGTCGGGTTTCACCGGCCTCGCAGCCCGTTACAGTTACCATGTGCGCGCCACCCGTTGTAGTGGATACGGCTTGGTACGCATCAGGCAAAAAAGCCCCCCAGCTGCCGGGTTTGGAGGGAATTGCCTTCCCGATTAGCTCTAAAAATCCGGAAGCCATCAAGTACTTCAATCAAGGGCTGATGCTGGCTTACGGGTTCAACCACGCCGAGGCAGCCCGCTCGTTTCACGAAGTTACCCGCCAGGATCCTACCTGCGCTATGGGCTACTGGGGCTTTAGCTACGTGCTAGGCCCCAATTACAACGCGGGCATGGAGCCCGATAATTTCAAGCGGGCCTATGAGGCGGTGCAGAAAGCGAAGCGGTTGGCGGCAACTGCCAGTCCGAAAGAGAAAGCGCTCATTGGGGCATTGGTGAAGCGCTACCCGCCCGCCCCGGTCACGGATAGGTCGAGCTACGACCAAGCATATGCGGCGGCCCTCAAAACGGTGTATCAGCAATTTCCTGATGACCCGGATATTGGGGCCATGTATGCCGAGGCCGTGATGAACCTACACCCGTGGGACATCTGGCAGAAAAACGGTCAGCCCCAGCCCTGGACCGCCGAAATTGTAAGCACTTTGGAGCAAGTGCTGAAGCGTCATCCAAACCACGCCGGCGCCAACCATTTCTACATTCACGCCACCGAGGCCTCCACTCATCCCGAGGCGGCCAATAAAAGCGCCGACCTGTTGACCCACCTGGTGCCCGGTGCGGGGCATCTGCTGCATATGCCTTCGCACACCTACATCCGCACCGGCGCTTACCACCAGGGCACGCTCGCTAATCTGGAAGCGCTACAGGCCGATAGCAGCTACACGGTCGCCTGCCACGCCCAGGGCGCTTATCCGCTGGCTTATCATCCGCACAACTACCACTTCCTGACGGCCACGGCTACGCTGGAGGGCAACAGCCGGCTGGCCCTGCGCGGAGCCGCCAAGCTGGCCGCCCATGTAAGCAAGCCGTTGATGAAAAACCCAGTGCTGGGGCCGTCATTGCAGCATTTTTACACCATCCCCTACAATGTGGCCGTAAAGTTTGGGCGCTGGGACGAGGTGCTGGCCATGAAAAACTTCGACACGACGATGGTGTATCCGCAAGCTATCCGGCACTACGCCCGGGGCATGGCGTGGGTAGGCATGAAGAACACCGTAAACGCGCGCCGCGAGCTAGAACAACTGCGCGTGCTCGGCCAGGATACCACTTTAAAGGCAGTTCTGTTTGGTATCAACTCCATGCGCGCCATTACTGAAATTGCCCAACGCGAGCTGGATGGCGCCATTTTACACGGGGAAGGCAAACACGCGCAAAGTATTGCCGTGCTTCGCGAAGCCGTAGCGCTGGAAGACGCGCTCAAATACAACGAGCCCCCCGATTGGTTTTTCTCGGTTCGGCACCAACTGGGCGCCGTACTGCTCGCTGATAAGCAATACAAGGAAGCTATTGCGGTCTATGAGCAGGATCTGGAGCGGCTGCCACATAATGGCTGGGCTTTGTCGGGGCTGTATCAGGCTTATCTGGGCGCAAAAAACAAGGCCAAAGCGCAGCAAACGAAGCAGCAGCTGGACGAAGCCTGGCATTGGGCCGATACAAAGCTGATTGCATCGGTAGCACAATAACTGCACGGGAGAAACAGGAGCAGCAATAAGAACGAAGACAGCGGCGTTGCTACATTAGAATTTTACTATATCCCGCTGTTTTATGGCTGACACTACCATCAACGGCCCCATCAAGCGCTGCCGCAGATTCACCAGCAAGCTTATTCCCGACATGACCCCTATGGTAGGGTTGGGCTTTATGCTGGTGACGTTTTTTATCATGGCCGCAGACTTTGCCAAGCCCACTCTAATAGAACTGGCAATGCCTGTGCGACCAAAGCCGACAGATGAATATTCATTTGCCTGCCACGGAAGTGTAGTCACTGTTATTATAGGGAGAAATCATCAAATACATTACTTCTTCGGGCTAAATAGCTTTGATTTCACCCCCGAAGTACATACGACAAACCTTGGCTCAGAAGGGCTGCGGCAAGTGCTGCTGAATTTACAGAAGGAAAGCTCGTGTCCCGTTGTGCTCATCAAGACAACCCCAGATGCCAAGTACAAGGATATGGTGGATGTACTAGATGAGATGAAAATCTCTAATCAGAAGAAATACGCGCTAGTTGATTTAGATGCAATAGATATTGAATTGCTGAAGTTGAAGGCTTTGTAAAGAAGCTAAAGTAAAAGTCAAAAAAAGCCCCCCAGAACTAATTATTAGGGGCTTTTTAGTAGTTGGGTAAATCAATGACGCTGTATGAGCTTGACCCTTGTTTCATCATTCCCCTTTCAGGTGCGAGCAATCACAACCGCGCAGCCTTGTTTCGATTGAATATTTGTCTGCAAGTGCTTTTCTGCCGTATTAGATTCTATTGGGGAGCTTTTTTTATGCCTCTCCACTCTCTCTAATCTGCTATGCAAAGCCAAACTATTCTTTTCGCCAGCCGCCCGAAAGGTGAGCCAACGACCGCTCAGTTTACCTTCAAAACCATTGATGTGCCGCCGCCCCAGGAAGGTCAGGTGTTACTCAAGGCGCTCTATGTTTCCGTTGATCCGTACATGCGTGGCCGCATGAACGAGGGCAAATCGTACGTGCCCCCGTTTGAGGTTGGCCAACCCATGGAGGGCGCTGTAGTTGCCGAAGTGGTAGAAAGCCAGCATCGGAAGCTGCCGGTGGGCAGCATAGTGCTGGGCTCATTGCCCTGGCAGGAGTACAGCCTGTCCGACGGGCGCGGCTTGCAGCCGATTCCAGCGGATCAGGCGCCTCTGAGCTATTACCTGGGCCTGCTTGGAATGCCGGGCATCACGGCTTATTTCGGGCTGTTGGACATCTGCCAGCCCAAAGCGGGCGAAACCGTGGTGGTATCGGGCGCGGCCGGAGCCGTGGGGATTGTGGTGGGGCAAATAGCCAAAATCAAAGGCTGCCGCGTGATTGGCATCGCCGGCTCCGACCAAAAGTTGGCTTACCTCAAAGAGCTGGGCTTCGACGAAACCATCAATTACAAAACCACCCCCGACATGGCCCAGGCCCTGGCCGCAGCCGCCCCCAACGGCGTGGATTGCTACTTCGATAACGTGGGTGGCACCATCAGCGACGCAATCTATAATCTGCTCAACAAGCATGCGCGCATTGCTCTGTGCGGCCAGATCTCGAACTACAATGCCACGGAAGTGCCCGTAGGGCCACGCCCCGAAGGTAAGCTGCTCGTGACCAGTTCCCGCCTGCAAGGCTTTATCGTCAGCGACTATCTGCCCCGGTGGCCGGAAGCTATGCAGCAGCTCTCACAATGGTATCAGCAGGGCCACTTACAATACCAGGAAACTATCACCGAAGGTTTCGACCAGCTGCCAGCAGCTTTCCTGGGCCTGTTTCATGGTGAAAACACAGGCAAAGCAGTTGTGAAGGTGGCAGACCACACAAGCAGATAAGCCGAATAAACCTGCTAAACAAAAGCCTAAAAAAGCCCCCCAGAAATACTTCTGGGGGGCTTTTTTAGGCTTTTATTCAATGCTGCTAATTAGTAGCCGCCGAATATGGCACGCCCATGTTCTGGAACATGAACGCCCATTTATCGGTCTGCTCGCTGATGACCTGAGCTGTAGAGCGGCCCGCGCCGTGGCCAGCTTTGGTCTCGATGCGGATGAGCACGGGCGCCGGGCCTTTCTGCATTTCCTGCAGGCGGGTGCCAAACTTGAAGGAGTGCGCGGGCACTACCCGGTCGTCGTGGTCGGCAGTGGTGACCAAGGTGGCGGGGTAAGCGGCGGGTTTCAGGGCGTGGTAGGGCGAGTACTTGTAGAGGTACTCAAACATCTCCTGGGAATCCTGAGCGGTGCCGTAGTCGTAGGCCCAGCCTGCGCCGGCGGTGAACTGGTTATAGCGCAACATGTCCATTACGCCCACCGCGGGGAAAGCAACTTTGCACAGGTCAGGGCGCTGCGTCATGACAGCACCTACGAGCAGGCCACCGTTGGAGCCACCCGAAATAGCGAGGTATTCTTTAGAAGTGTAGTTGTTCTTCGTTAGGTACTCGGCGGCAGCAATAAAGTCGTCGAATACGTTCTGCTTTTTGAGCTTGGTGCCGGCCTGATGCCAGGTTTCGCCGTACTCACCGCCGCCGCGCAGGTTGGGCACAGCATAGATGCCGCCGTTCTCCAGCAATACAATATTGGACGTGCTAAAACCGGGCGTAATATTCACGCCAAAGCCGCCATAAGCGTAGAGCAGCGTGGGGTTTTTACCATTCAGCACCAGTCCCTTTTTGTGCGTAATGAGCATGGGTACTTTGGTGCCGTCTTTCGAGGTATAAAATACCTGCTTCGACTCGTACTTCGACGGGTCAAACTTCACTCCAGATTTCTTGAAAACGGTGGATTTGCCCGACGCAATATCGTACTTGAAAATGGTGGGCGGGTAGATGTATGAATTGAACGTGTAGTACGTTACTTTCTCCTCTTTCTTGGCGTCGAAACCGTCGGCTGAACCTACGGAGGGCAGAGCGATAGAACGCTCTTTTTTGCCGTTCATATCGTACTGCTCAATCAGCGAAGTGGCGTCTTTCAGGTAGTTAGCGAAAATTTTTCCGCCGGCAGTCGAAACGCTGAGTACGTTTTTATTTTCTGGAATCAGGTCTTTCCAGTTGGCAGGTTTTGGGTTAGCAGCATCTACCGTTACGACCTTAAAATTAGGCGCGTTCAGGTTGGTGTAGATGTATAATTTGCCCCCCACATTGTCCAGTACATTGTGCTCATTTTTCTCGTCGCTTACCACCTGCACAATAGCACTATTTGGCTTGCTCAAATCCTGCATATACAGCTCGTTGCCGGTAGTCGTATTAGCAGCTGTAATGACTAGGAAACGCTCATCCTCGGTGAGGCTAGCGCCGATGTAGCGACGCGGTGTTTTGTCGCCGCCAAATACGAGTTTATCCGACGATTGAGGCGTGCCGAGCTTGTGGTAAAATAGCTTGTGATATTGAGTGAGGCCGGCCAGCTGGCTACCCGCCTTGGGCTTGTCATAGCTGCTGTAGTAAAAGCCGTCGTTGCCTTTCCAGGCCAAGCCAGAAAACTTCACGTCTTTCAGCGTGTCACCGACAATCGATTTGTCGGCCGTTTTCAGCACGATAACCTTGCGCCAGTCGGAGCCGCCTTCCGAGATTTGGTAAGCGGCCAGGCTGCCATCTTTTGAGAAGTTAATGCCCGCCAGCGAGGTGGTGCCGTCTTTCGAAAACTTGTTGGGATCGAGGAATACTTCGGGCGTGCCACCCTCGCCAAGCTGGCGGTAGAGCACAAACTGACTTTGCAGACCCGTGTTTTTTGAGAAATACATGTACTTCCCTTCCTTAAAAGGAGCAGTGTATTTCTCGTAATTCCACAGCGTTTCGAGGCGCTTGCGAATAGCGTCGCGGTAGGGAATTTGGGAGAGATAATTCTGGGTTACTTTATTCTGCTCTTCCACCCACGCCTTAGTGTCAGCAGCCTGATCATTTTCCAGCCACCGATAGGGGTCGGCTACTTTGGTGTTGAAATAAGTAGTGACGGTGTCTACTTTTTTGGTTTGCGGATAAGGCAGTGTTTTTAGAGTGCCTTGCGCGTACGCCTGACTACCGAGCAGCAAGGCAGCCAATGAGGGAAGAATTAGTTTCATTATGTGGAGGCTTGGTGAGCAATAACTTCCGGTAAAATACTGGATGTAAAGCAGTTTTTGCCACTTAGAAGTTTCATTCCTAGCTACAACCAGCAAAATAGCTGCGTAGCTGAACCTCTATACAGTTGAGGTAATCTTATCCATTTTCCCAGTTCAAGAGCTAGCTATTGCATCTGAAAACGAAGTAGGCAACTACTGCTACCAGAGCCAGCGAGCCGAAGCGAATCAGGAGGAATACCCAGGCGGGAAGCTCCGGGCCTTTGGAGTTTTTTAGCATAATGAAAACTGATTAATCAGCCAGTAGTTTCTGGTCTTTGAGCCAGTCAAAAATCAGCTGATCGACGGCTGATACGTGCGGGCGGTCTTGGTACGTGAGCCAGACTACTTCTTCAATCTCGGCGGCGGGCTGAAGGTGGCCGTGGTAGTGGGCGCCGTAGCAGGTCATGCGCACAACCACGTCTGGCGCGTGGCCGTGCGCGGGCGCTTCAAACGTGCCTCGGTACGCCAAGCTTTCCGGCATCAACTCGACTGTTAATTCCTCTCTGATTTCGCGCAACAGGGTTTGCTCATCGGTTTCGCCGGCTTCGCGCTTACCGCCCGGAATATAGTAGCGGTCTTTGCCATAGCTGCGCGTGCTTAGTAGTCTGCCCTCGTCTAGGTGCAGCCAGGCTATTTTATCGATTAAGGGCATGCTGGGGGGCTTTTTTACGTCGGAGCTAGCTTACTGCATTGACCATCGGCATGGTTTGGAGTAGCCAGTTGTACAGCTTGTCTACGTCGCTTTTGCGGAATAGCTCGGTGCCCGGATTCATGGTAGCCGCCGTGCCGCAAGCTACGCCCATACGTACCACTTCGCGTAGCGGCAGCCCAGCAGACAGGGCATGCACCATACCGGCCACCATACTATCGCCGGCCCCTACAGTGCTGCGTTTTTTGACGGCAGGCGCCGGTACGTGGTCCACCAGTTCTTGGGAAACGAGACAGGCGCCCTGCGGACCCATAGAAGCCACTACTAGCGTGCATTTGCCATCACCGATCAGCTCACGGGCGGCTCCGGCCACGCAGGCACTGTCCAGCTCAGGCAGGCGCACCAGCTTGCACAGCTCACCCAGATTGGGCTTAATCAGGTACAAGCCGCCGGCTTCCACTAAGCGCTCAAGAGCTGGACCGGAGGTGTCAGCCACCACTTTGACCCCCGCTTGATTGGCCGCCCGCACAATAGTCACCAGGAAATCGGGCTCGACGCCGGGGGGCAAACTGCCGCTGATAACCAGAAATTCGGGACGCGGCGAGATGGCCTTCAGCACATCCAGAACGCGTTGCTGCTCCGCCAATGACAACTCGCGACCCGGCATGCCAAAACGGTACTGCTGGTTGGAAGAATTATCGACTACGATAAAGTTTTCGCGCGTCCAGCTGACCGTCTCAATGAGTTGTTGTGCAATGCCTTCCTCCGTGAGAAGATGTTGCAGCAGCGAGCCAATGGGCCCGCCTGCGGGAAATACCGCCATCGAGTCGCTGCCCAAGCGCCGCAAGGCCCGCGACACGTTGATGCCGCCGCCACCGGGTTCAAATTTGGGCGCAGCGCAGCGCAACTTATGCTCAGGCACAATCTTGTCGACGGAAGTGCTCTTGTCTACCGTGGGATTTAGGGTGAGCGTAACTATAGATTTAGATTTCATGAGGAAAGAGTCAGGGCCAATTGCTTGCTCGAAAATACTTCGGCTAACAGTCACTACCCGTTTACTGACCTCAGGGCTTCGGGTTGCGCTATGCCTGTTTTCAAGGTATCGTAATCGCTTCTAACCTAGGTAGAAGCGCAGTGTTATGCCACGAGTTACTTCTGCTTGCGCATTTCGGCCTTAGCGGGCGGAAACTGGGGGTTCATTTCTTTTAGGGTGTGGTGCAGCGTTTTGGCTACTACATAAGCTTTGTACCAATTCTGGTCGGAGGGCACAATAATCCAAGGGCACGATTTGGGGCTGCAATGGCGGAAAACGTCTTCGTACACGATGCGGTACTCGGGCCATTGTTTGGCTTTTTCTTCATCGCCAGCCTCATATTTCCACTGCTTGGCCGGATCCTTCACACGTTCGGTTAGTCGCTCGCGCTGTTCCTTTTCCGATACGTGCAGATAAAATTTAAGTATCGTTGTGCCGGACTGCTGGAGCATTTGCTCAAATGCATTGATAGTCTCGAAGCGGTGTTTGGCTTCCTTGTCGTCCACTGTACCCAGCACGCGGGTGATGAGCACATCTTCGTAGTGAGAGCGGTTGAACACCTGAATCATGCCGTCGCGCGGGGCGTGGAGGTGCACGCGCCACAGAAAATCGTGGGCCAGCTCGTCGGCGGTGGGCGCTTTGAAGGAGTGCACATTCACGCCCTGCGGATTGATGCCGCTGAATACCCGCCGAATCAGGCCGTCTTTGCCGCTGGCGTCCATGCCCTGCAATATTACCAGCACGCTCCGGCGGTTTTCGGCGTACAGCCGGTACTGAAGCGCATCCAGATCCTGCTGCATGCGCTCCAGCTCACGCTCGGCGTCTTCTTTGTAAATGCTCTCCGGTGCCTGGGAGGAAACCTTAAGCAGGTTGTAAGCAGCAGGAGTTTTCATCGGATGGAGGTGGTGCAATTGCTTGTGTGGGTACGCGCAACTAGCTCAGGTGCTAAGCTGAACCCTAACAACTCTGGCTTTTTGCTCAACGTAGGCTTGGGCAGGTCGCTAGGGTAGTGGTGAAGTAAGCGTAAAAAAGCCCCCCAGATGAAAAACTTTTTTGTTGGGTTGCTAACGTGGGCGTTATGGCTGGTCAGTTCTGCTGCCTGGGCCTGTCGCGTTTGTCGGCCCCGCGTGCAGGCCACCATTCACACCCCCGAGTACACTGGTAATCTACTGCTATTGCTTTTACCAATCGGCATTCTGCTGGTGGGCGGCATCGGGCTCTACTTTGCCGCCGATATCAAACGCTATTTTTTAACCCCACCTACGCATGGCTGAACACCTACACCGAACTCCACTAATTGCGGCCGGAGTACTGATGGGCGCTGGCCTGGGGGGCTTTGTAGATGGCATTCTGCTGCACCAGATCTTGCAGTGGCACAACATGCTCTCCGCTAAATATCCCCCCAACACGCTGTTTACTGCCAAAGCCAATATGTACTGGGATGGCATGTTTCACGCCGCCGTGTGGGTGATGACGGCTGTGGGGCTGCGCATGCTTTGGGCCGCCGGTCGCCGACCCGATGTGCCGTGGTCCGGCCGCACATTTGGGGGCGCATTGGTGCTGGGCTGGGGCTTGTTTAATGTGATTGAAGGTATAATCGACCACCAGCTATTAGGCCTGCACCACGTGCGCGAGTACGTCGACGACAAATTGCCTTGGGACTTAGGTTTTCTGGCCTTTGGCGCCTTGCAGATACTACTTGGTTGGCTGTTAATTAAGGCGGGGCAGACAGATACAGCCGTGCGTGGAGAGCTATAACCTAATATAGTCTCAACCACACTCGCCCGGACTACCTCTCGCCCGTCATGCAGAGGCGGAGCCGAAGCATCTCGCGTGCTGATGCGGGAGTGGTAACCTCACATCAGCACGCGAGATGCTTCGCTGTGCTCGGCATGATACGAGAATTGTAGGTCGGGTTCGTTAATAAACTGCATAAATTATTACTGTATAAATCAATACGTTATGCTTGCTTGGCACATCGGCTGTTCGGGCTACCATTACCGTTCTTGGCGGGGCGTTTTCTATCCCGAAAAGCTGCCGATGAAACGGTGGTTTGACTACTACAGCCAGCACTTTCGGACGCTGGAGCTGAACGTGACGTTTTACCGCTTTCCGCAGCTATCCTTCCTAGAGAATTGGTGCCAAAGCAGCCCCGCCGACTTTCGCTTCGCCGTGAAAGCTTCCCGCTTGATTACGCATTACAAACAGTTCAACGACGTAGCACAGTTGTTGGCTGATTTCTACGGCACGGCGCAGGAAGGCTTGCGCGAAAAGCTTGGGCCGATTTTGTTCCAACTCCCGCCCCGCCTAGCGTATTCCGGTGAGCGGCTGCACCGTATTGTGTAAAGCCGGCACCCCAAGTTTACCAATGTGCTGGAGTTTCGGTACGCGAGCTGGTGGATTGGGGAGGTGTACCAAACCCTGGCCCGCCGCGGCAGCAGCTTCTGCGGACGCAGCAGCAGCTGCGGACAAAGCCACCCGCTCCTGTCCGTTGAAATAGTGGCTAATACGCCGGTGCTTTACTACCGCCTGCACGGGGTGCCCGCGCTGTATCACTCGCCCTACTGCCCGGAAGCCTTGCAGCGGATAGCGGCCGAAGTAGCGGCTGCTACCCACGTGCAGGAGGCATATCTATACCTCAATAACGACATTTGCGGCTCGGCCATTGCCGATGCTACATGGCTGCAACAGTACGTGGGCGCAGGGCGCTGAGAGCTACGCCAATCTTGACGCCTGCTGGGAAATAAAAGCCACGATGACCATAATTGGAGGAGCCGGAGCGGTATTTATTGCCTTCACTACCTGATTCAGCGTGGCTGTCGCGCCAGCCAAGACCTACGAATAAGTCGACGAAAACGGGGCCGGGGGGCAAAGGTGCTTGGTAGCCTACCTGTACGGACGCGCCATAGCGCGTGAGCTTGGTATTAGAATGTACGGGTCCGTATTCAAGGTAAGGCAGGTCGCCGGGCCCTGGCACTTCGCGCCAGCCTTCCCCGCGCAGCTTCATTTCAAAGTATTGCACATGCGGCCCGTAGCTGACGTAGAGACCCGTTTGGTAGGCAGCTTTGCCGGGCAACACATACAACCGATGCTGGGCCTGCACCCCAACGCCGCGCACCGATTCTTCTTGGTTCGTAGGAGCTGGTCCATCATTGGGGCTGCCGGCGGGGCCGCTGTAGAACTGAGGCGTAAGCGTGAAGCTTTGATTCGACTGGCGTGCGCGTTGAAGCTCAGCCTCCAGCCAGTAGCCACTCATTACCAAGTGTTGAGGCGCAACCTTAAGCGCTAGTGAACGGCTGGGGGGCAAATTTTGCCCCCCAGCCGTAAAACTTAGCCCCAGCATACCTAGCACCAGCAAGGGGCCACCCCAGCGAGAGGCTGGGGGGCAATTTTTAGCGGTAGCGTTCATTACGGCTTAGGCGTGATAGGTAGCAAGCTCAACTGCTGTAATTGGGCACCGGCATAACTGTATTGATACAGGCCCTCGGAGCCAATAGCCAACAGGTTGCCACCGTTAGGAATTACATCAGTTACGGATACTTTGTAGTGCTGCTTTTGCGTGAGTAGCGGTGCTTTGCTTGTATCGAAGGTTTTTAGACCATCGAAGTCGCATACGAAGAGCTGGTTGTTATCCACACCCAGACCTTGCGGACCAGTCATCCCGTAGGAGCGGGCCAGCGTTGGTTTGCTCAGGTCGGTTAGGTCAATAACTTGGAGCTGGTTGGGGCCGCCCCCGCAGAACCGTCCGCTGCGCAGCGTAACGTAAGCATAGCGGTCATCGACCACCACGGGGTCGCAGCTCACGACATGCTGATAATACGATACCTGGCGTGGGGCCTGTGGCGTGGCTACATCAAAAATATACATGCCGCGCTGGGTGCCCAGAAAGAGGTAATGGTCTTTGGGGAATATGGTTTCGACGCCAATTTGCAGGTTTACTTTCGGGCCCGCAGTAGGCGTAGTGGGCGTATTCAAGCTGAAGAGGCGTAGGCTTTGCTCATCAACAGTGTATAGCGTGTTGTCGAGCACTGCAAACCGGGCCAGCGAGCCAGCTTTGCCGGTACCGCCGGCGCTAGGAGCCGAGTTAAATCTGGCCCCATCATTGGACGCACTCAGTGGCCCGAAGTTCCACCACCGGGGAGAGGAAGCATAGTCAAGAGTGTCTGTTCTTTTCTGCCAGCCTACTACTACTGTATTTTCGGGGCGCCCGGTGGCGGCACAATCCGAGTGTAAGGGTAGGGGCTCGGGCATAGGCAACTCGCGGAAAGCATCGCGCACGCGACTGGTTACGCGCACTGCCAACGGGTTGCTGATATCAATGGTAACCAAGTCAGGACCGTTGTCGGCGTAAAGCAGGTTGCCTTTGATAGCAATGTCTACGTTGCCCGGAATGCGCAGAAAGCTGACGATACGCGGGTTTTTGGGGTCCTGATTATCAATTACGTGTACGCCTTCAAACCGCTCATTCACATATACATATTGGTCTTTCAGATAAATTTTGCCGGTGTTGTGCATGGCCTGAGGCGGCCTCGCGGCTACCGACTGCTCCAGCACCGACCGCGACATCAGCTGGGGGCAATACGCCATCTGGATATAGCTAGTGCCAAAACGAGCGTCTATCATTTGCCCCGGTAGTGGCTCTTCAGCGGAGTCGTCGGAGCATGCGCCCAAGCCAAGTAGCAAAGCGCAACTAAGCAGGTAATTGTAAAATCTGGCCATTGCAATAGGTAGCTTAATGTGAAAGAATGAAGTATAGAATCGAAGCGCAAAAGCGGAGCCGCGCCTTCATTTAGTGGAGCCACTAGGGTATAAAAAGGTTGCAATGGTTTTTGCGAAAAAATGAATGCTATGCTAAGGTGTTCCTCGCTCGCGGTCATTTATGTCATGCTTCGCTACCGCTCTGCATGGCTGGCAATTAGAAAAACCAGGCAAAAAAAGAACCGCGCCATTGGCGCGGTTCTTTTTTGTAAAAGCTGCAACGCGTCGTGCTTAATTCACGGGTGCGGCCGGCGCTTCTTTCACATATTTATTCAGCCATGAATCCATTTCCCACAGCATGTGCATGATGGACTCGCGGGCCGCGTAGCCATGCGACTCAAATGGTAACACGACGTAACGGGCCGTAGCGCCGTGACCTTTCAGGGCGTTGTAAAACCGCTCACTTTGGATGGGGAAGGTGCCGGAGTTATTATCGGCCTCGCCGTGAATGAGCAGAATAGGCGTCTTGATTTTGTTAGCAGCCGTGAAGGGCGACATCTTATCGTATACCTGCGGCGCCTCCCAATAGGTGCGCTCTTCGGCCTGAAAGCCGAACGGTGTGAGTGTGCGGTTGTAGGCGCCACTGCGGGCAATGCCAGCTTTGAACAAGTTGCTGTGAGCTAGCAAATTAGCGGTCATAAAAGCGCCGTAGGAGTGACCCATTACGCCCACGCGCTTATGGTCAACTACGCCCAGGCGCTGGCCCTCTTCAATGGCGGCCTTTGCGCCGGCTACCAATTGCTCGATGTAGGTGTCATTAGGCTGCGCATCACCTTCGCCCACAATCGGAATGGAGGTGTTTTGCAGCACGGCATAGCCTTGCGTTACCCAGAAAATAGGGGAGCCCCACGTCAGACGAGTAAAGGTGTAAGGGGAGCCTTTTACCTGGCCAGCGGTGCTTTTGTCCTTGTACTCCGCGGGGTAAGCTTCGAGCAAGGTTGGTAGCGGACCGTCGGTTTTCTTGTAATTGGGGGGCAAATACAGATTTGCAGTGAGTGGCAGGCCATCGGCGCGCTTGTACTGGAGAACTTGCTTTTTGAGCGTGCCCAGTGCGGGGTAGGGGTTCGGAAAACTAGTCAGCGCCGTTAGCTTGTTTTTCTTCTTCGCATCGCGCAAAAAGTAGTTCGGAGCCTGCTCCACCGATTCGCGCCGCGTAACCAGCAGACGCTTATCAACATCAAGAATATCAACGGGCACCTCATAGAAAGGAGCCTCCGAGCGCCACCAACGCTCTGTTTTGCGGGTTTTTAGGTTCAGCTGATCCACAAAAGGCCGGTTGCCTTCGGGCGAAGCGCCTTCACCGAGCAAGTAAATAGTCTGCTTATCAGCGCCGCCAAGGGCCAGCACATAACGGCCAGCGGCATTTGGCTTCATATAAGGTGTGCCAGGGTCGTTGTAGGTGTCTTGGGAGGAACGATCGAAGAGGACGGTGGGGGCCGCTTTGGTGGTTGGGTTAAATACCCAAGTCATCACTTTGCGGTCAGACCAGCGGCCGCCGCTTACTAGCGCCGTCGTGTTGTTGCCCCATCTGATTCCCCGGTAACGCAATGGCAAATCAACTACTTCCTTAGGCGCCGCGCTGAAGGGCGCGTCTAAAGCCAGCACTTTGTCACGGATGGGGGCCTCCTTTTTAGGGTCGCCGCCGTCCTGCGCTTCTACCCAATAAATAGTAGCCGGAGCGTCGTCGCGCCAGTCATGGTTGCGTGGGCCCGTAGGCACGGCATCGAAGCTGGTGGGCACGTTGTCGGCCAATGGCAAGTCAGCTATCGACTTTACCAGGTTGCCCGATAAATCCAGCACATCCACCTTCACTGGAAAATCACCTACTGTGAGCTGGTAGGAGTAAGGCCGGTGGCGGGTTTCTACCAGAATATACTTGCCGTCGGGTGAGGGCGAAGCCCCCTGAATCACACCGGGCTGACCCAGTGGCTGGGTTTTGCCATCTAGGCTCACTTTCATGAGCTGAGTAGTGGCGTAGTAGTCGAAAATCTTCTCGTCAGTGGGGTTTTTCAGCAAATCTTGGTAGGTGCGGGCAGCAGCAGTGCGGCCTACATTTTCCTGCACGATAGGTCCCGTAGGCGCAGCCGTAATATCGGGTACCTGGCCCCGGTTGGCGGGCACAGTGCGGGCAATCAGGGTTTGGTTGTCGGGCAGCCAGCGGTAGGCAGTGCCAAACACGCTGTTCAGGCGCACACCCGGAATCTGGCTGGCGGTAGCGGTGGCTACATCTAGCACCCAAAGCTGAATTTGCCCCCCAGCGGCGGCCGTGGCCTCCGTGGTGAGGGCGAAGGCAATCTTGCTGTCATCCGGCGACCAGCTAACCTCGCTGATTTTGGCCGGCGTGGGCAAACCTTTCACCGGGATTTCGGCTCCGCCCGAAAGGCGCTTCAGCTTCAGAGCGGTCGAATAGCTCACGCGGCTGGGCCCATTAGTGCGCGGATTCAGGCGCAGGCCCGCAATCCGCAGTTCTGGTTGGGACAGGTCGGCGATGCTGGGCAAGTCCTGCACGTCTAGGAGCAGCATCCACTTGCCATTGGCGGCGATGCTCACGCGGGGCGTTATGGGCGCGTCCACCAGATCGGCAATGGCCTTGGGGGGCGTTTGGTACGTCAAGTCCTGCGCCTGCACCGACAAGTGGCTGAGGAACACGACTCCTAGAAAGAAGAGTTTTTTCATGGATTGAAGGGTTGGATTGGCAGTCGTAAGATAAGAAGGTTTGGCTGCCTCGCCCCCAGCTCCTCTCCTAGGGGAGAGGGGATCCTAGCATCAGTCGTGCTACGCAGCGCTTTCGGCTATTGCCTCAAGCACTACTACCGTTGTGGCATTACAATGAAGGTTACTGAAAGTGCCCACTTGATTCTTTTAAATAATGGTAGCAGTTGCGGAGGCGGTAGCCGACGCTGCTGCGCAGGCCGAGCGGCTGGCTCCCCTCTCCCCTAGGAGAGGGGCGGGGGTGAGGCCCAGGCAACTATAAGTGTCTAAGGCGCATCTTTCCCAAACCTTCACTTAAAAAAAGCCCCCCCACGGCCTATGAGTTTCCAACGGACGAATAACCTGCTTGGCTGGCTGCTATTTGCCAGCGCCCTCACGGTATATGTGCTCACGTTGGAGCCGACAGCCAGCTTCTGGGATACCAGCGAATTTATTGCCAGTGCCCATCATTTGCTGGTGCCGCACCCGCCGGGCGCGCCGCTGTTTTTGCTGCTGGGCCGGGTGTTTTCTTTGTTTTCCTTCGGTGATGCAACGCTGGTAGCAGGCCTTATTAATGGGGTTTCAGCCGTGAGCAGCGCCTTTACGGTGCTGTTTCTTTTTTGGACTATCACGCTGCTGGCGCGCAAACTGGTGCAAGGCCAAGCGCCTAGCCGTGAGCTTTTGGCAAATGAAAAGCTGCTGATTCTGAGCGCAGGCGCGGTGGGTGCGCTGGCCTTCACCTTCTCTGATACGTTCTGGTTCAACGCTGTAGAAGCCGAAGTGTACGCCATGTCCACGCTTTGCACGGCCTTCGTGGTGTGGGCTATGTTGAAGTGGGAATCCCGCGCTCATGAGCCTAATTCTGATCGGTGGCTGATTCTGATTGCCTACGCGGTGGGTCTATCTATTGGCGTGCATTTGCTCAATTTGCTGGCCCTGCCGGCCCTAGGGTTTATTTATTATTTCCGCTGGAGCGCCAACCCTACCTGGCAAGGCGGGTTGCTGACCCTGGTGGTCAGCGGGGCTATTCTGGGGGGCATTTTGGTTGGTGTTATTCCCGGCCTACCGTCCTTGGCCGGCGACTTCGAAGTGTTTTTTGTGAACTCCGTGGGGCTACCGTTCAACTCCGGTTTGCTAATTTTTCTGGCTGTTTTTGCGGCGCTCATTGGGTTCGGCTTTCGCTACGCCGCGCGCACGCAAAACCAGATCTTAAACACGGCTATGTTGGCTTTCGTCTTTATTCTGATTGGTTACTCCTCGTATCTGATTGTGCCGATTCGCTCGGGCTTCAACCCCACTATCGATGAAAATAAGCCCGACGATGTGCTCTCCTTCGTCAGCTACCTCAAGCGCGAGCAATACGGCGACCGGCCTTTGCTCTACGGTCCGCAGTTTAACGCTCAACCTATTGCCCAAGTAGAAGGCGCGCCGCGCTACGAGCGTCAGGGTGATAAATACGTCATCCTCGAGCGGCGCATTGAGAATGTGTATGCCTCGGAAGATAAAACCTTACTGCCTCGCATGTACAGCAACCGTCCAGGCCACATCAGCGAATATCAGAAATGGGTAGATGTGCAGGAAGACGCAAAGCCTACGATGGCCCAAAATCTGAGCTTTCTGCTGCAATACCAGCTAGGCCACATGTACTGGCGCTATTTCCTCTGGAACTTTATGGGCCGTGAAAGTGACGTGCAGCAAGCTGGCGCATTGTGGCCCACCGCCACAAAAAATGGTCTTCCACAACTCCTGGCTGACAATAAAGCCCGCAACAATTTTCTGCTATTGCCTTTGCTGTTGGGTGGTCTGGGCCTAGTGTACCAAGTACGCCGCGACGGTCGCAAAGCCTTGGTGTTGGGGCTGCTGTTTGGGCTAACGGGCGTGGCACTTGTGCTGTATCTGAACCAGCCACCTATCGAGCCGCGGGAGCGAGATTACGCGTTTGTTGGCTCGTTTTACGCTTTCGCTATCTGGATTGGTTTGGGCGTATTGGGACTGCACGAAGTACTGCGGTATCTGCTGCACACGCCCAACCTACGGGTAGCTACGGCCATGGTGCTGGGCTTGCTGGTGCCGGGTATTATGGCTGTGGAAGGCTGGAACGACCACGACCGCTCCGGCCGCTACAGCGCAGCCGACTCGGCCCACAACCTGCTTAATTCCTGCGCCCCCAATGCTATTCTCATCACCTTCGCCGACAACGATACCTTCCCGCTTTGGTACGCGCAGGAGGTGGAAGGCATCCGCCGCGACGTGCGCATTGCCGTGCTCCAGTACCTGCCCACCGATTGGCATATCGGGCAACTGCGGCGCCAGAGCTACGACTCGGCTCCGGTAGCCCTGACGCTGCCCCAAACCAGCTACCAATCGGGCACCAACGACTACCTGCCTTACGTGGCTAATCTGGCAGTGCCGGCTGTAAATGTGCAGGAATTTATGCAGCTGGTGCGGCAAAATAGCCCCCTGCTGCAAGTCCAGACGCAAGGTGGCCAAGAGCTATTGTCGTACCCCTCCGACCGGTTTTATCTGCCCATCGATAAGGATAAAATCAAGCGCCTAGGCATCGTTCCCAAGGATAGAGAAAGCCAGCTGGTCGACCGTATGGAGTGGAGCGTGGGCAAGCAGTACATGGATAAAAGCAAACTGGTAATCCTGGATATTCTGGCTACAAACGACTGGAATCGGCCGGTGTATTTTGCGAATGCCGTGGCCCAGCAGGAGGGCATGGGGCTGGAGCCTTACCTACAGCTGGAAGGCATGGCTTACCGCATTTTACCCTGCCGCAATCCCGACCCGAAGCCCCAGCGTGTGGGCTACGTAGCTCGCCAGCTTACCTACGATTCGCTGATGAATAAATTCGCGTATCGTAATCTGGACAACCCAGACGTGCTTTATGATGAAATCAACCGCCGCACCCTGGCCCAATACCGCGACAAATTCGGCCAACTAGCGCAAGCTTACCTGCGGGCAGGAGAATTAGGGAAAGCAAAAGAAGTAGCGCTGCGCTGCCTACAGGTGATGCCCGATGCTGCGATTCCTTATGACCTGTACACGCCCGAGCTGGTAGCGCCACTCGCGGCAGCCGGCGAAAAGCCCCGCGCCGACGAAATAATGGATACGCTCACCAACCGCACGCAGCAGGCTTTGGCGTACTACAGCACCCACGACGAGCAGGCCTTATTTGAGCAGGAAATAGGCACTAACCTAATGACATTGCAACGCCTCTATCAAGCCGCTGCCGATACCGGCGACCAAGTGCGCATCGCCCGCGTAGTAGCGCTGGCGGAGCAGTATGGCGGCAGATAATTAATTCAACCAGACGCTAAATACCGTCCGGCGCTCTGCCACGGTTTCGAGGCTGAAGCGGAAACCGTGTTGGAGCAGAATATCGCGAATCATGGTCAGGCCGATGCCTTGGCCGTCGCGCTTGGTGCTGAAAAACGGCGTGAACAAGCGGCGTTGCACGTCCGGCGCGATGCCGGGGCCGTCGTCTTCTATTTGTAGCAGTGGCGGCTGCAAACGGGTGCGAATGGTGATGTTGCCATTTTCACCGATGGATTCGAGTGCGTTTTTGGTGATGTTGATGAGCACCTGCTCAAGCTGTTGGGCGTCGAGGTCGGCGCGGAGCGGCTCGGGGGCCAAATCCCAGTGCCAGGTTACGTGGCGCCGCTCGCTGGGCACCTGCATGAGGCGGTGAATATCGTGCAGCAGCTCGTGCATGTCGCAGGGGCGCCGGGTGGGTACAGGCAGACGCACGAGATTGGCAAAGCTGGCTATGAAGTTGGCCAAGTGAGTATTGCGGGCAATGGAAACGTCCAGGGCTTCGCAATAATCGGGGCGGTCGGAGGGAGCGAGCTGGGGGGCGTAGTGGTGGAAGCTTTGCAGGATGGAGTTGATGGCGCCAATGGAGTTATTGATTTCGTGGCTCATCATCCGAATCAGCTTTTCATAAGCCTGTTTCTCCTGCCTGATTAGCGCCTGGGTCAGCTCTTCCAGCAAGATAAAATAGCGCACAAAGCCCCGATCCAGAAAGTGAGCCGTGGAAGCGCGGTAGGTCTGCAACCCCGAAAGCTGAATTACCTGGGGCTCATTTGGCTTCAGCTGGCTTAAAAAAGCCCCCCAGTCGCCGGCCAAGTTGGCGGGGCGCTGGCCGAGTAGCTCCGGGGTAGTTTGTCCGAGAAAGCGTTCGGCGGCCGGGTTGGCGGCTTCTATTTTGCCATCGAAATCTAAAATCAGAATGCCTGCTGGCGAGGCCTGAATGAGGCGCTCCAACAGGAAGCTTTTCTCGTGCTGCGCCACGCGTTCCTGGCGCAGCTCGTCGATCATGTGGTTGTATACATCGATGAGCTGGTCCATTTCGCGCTGGCCAACGGGCACAAATTTCATGGAGAAATCTTTGGCCCGAATGGCCTCCGTGCCCGCCGCAATCAGCTGAAACGGGCGCACAAACCCGCGGTACAGCTGCGTGGTAAGCACGATAGAAACGATAAGCAGCACCTCCGTGGCCAGAAATAGCTCCGTGTTCGTGCGGATATACTGAGCCGCCAGCACAATCAAAACTCCGTGAATGATGACAACAAAGAGGAGGAATTTGACGCGCAGGGTCATAGAAGAAGCAGAAAATCGAACGCCAAGCTAGAGTATTTCAGCCAGAGCAAGAAGGGCCAATCAGGAAGTATTCCTCTTCAATCAAGAGTGACTAAGCATAGTTGCTAGCCCGACACATTGTTGATGAGACCGTCATGCAGAACGCAGTGAAGCATCTCGCGTGCTGACGAAGGATTACTAACCTCACTTCAGCGAGCGAGATGCTTCACTGCGTTCTGCATGACGGTCTTATTTGCATGACGTTCAGGATACCTGATAACGATGCGGCAAAAACTAGACTGCATCAAAGGGTATCCCAAACTTCTCTAGACGGCGATACAGGGCGCCCCGGCTTAGTCCCAAGGCTTTGGCTACGCGGCTCACGTTGCCGCTGTAGTGCTCCATCGACTTACGAATCATCTGCGACTCCAACTCGTCGAGGGTCATGGTGCCGACAGGGGGCAGTTCGTTGCTTTCGGTACTTCTGGGGGGCATTTTTTGAAAATGCGCCTGGAAATCCTCGGGGCCCAGCTCGTCTTTGCCGCTTACTAATACGGCTCTTTCCACCAGGTTTTTCAGCTCCCGAATATTACCGGCCAGAGGCAGCGTGCGCAGCCAGTGCAGAGCGGCCGTACTGATACGCAGGGCTGGCCGGTGGTAGGTGGTGCGCAGGTTCTGGACAAAGAAATTAACCAGCAGCGGAATATCATCAGGCCGCTCGCGCAGGGCGGGCAAACGCACGGTGATGAGGTTGATACGGTAGAATAAGTCTTCGCGGAAGCGGCCCTCGCGCACCAGCTCAGCCAGATTACGATTGGTGGCGCAAATCACGCGGATATCGAGGGTGCGCGGGCGACTGTCGCCGAGTACTTCGTAGGTGCGGTCTTGGAGTACGCGCAGCAGTTTTACCTGGCTGCTTAGGTCCAGTTCCCCAATTTCGTCCAGGAAGATCGTTCCCTTGTTGGCCAGCTCGAAGCGGCCCACGCGGTCGGCTTTGGCATCGGTAAAAGCCCCCCGACGGTGCCCAAACATCTCACTTTCAAACAACGACGCCGAAATGCCCCCCAGATTCACTTTCACAAAGGGCTTGTCGCGGCGGTGACTGTTGCGGTGAATGGCCTCCGCAATCAGCTCTTTGCCGGTGCCGCTTTCACCTTCAATAAGCACAGAAGCATCGGTGGCAGCTACCTGGCCCACGCTGCGCAACAAGTGCAGTAGCTGAGGATCGGTGCCGACGATGTTGGCAAAATCGTAGCGCTTGTCTAACTCCCGACGGCTCAGCGTTTCCTCTGTAGCTGGCGCATCCTGCAAGCTCAGAATCGTGCGAATCGTTTGAAGCAGGGCGTCATTATTCCAGGGCTTCGTAACGAACTCCGCCGCGCCCGCTTTGATGCCTTCCACGGCCAACGAGATGGAACCCCAGCCCGTGATGAGAATAACCGGCACCTGGGGGGCAATTTTCTTGACCAAACCCAGCAAGGCAAGCCCATCCTGCCCACTCGTATCGAGCGAGAAGTTCATATCCATGAGCATCAGCTGGGGCGCCGACTCCTGCAAGCTTTGCAGCGCCTCCGCCGGCGTGGCCACCCCTTTGGTCTGGTAGCCAGCCTGCTTCAGCAACAGTCCCAACGAGGTGCGCACGGCCACATCGTCATCAATAATCAGAATCATAGCGCAGAAAGGCGAAGAACGAGGTTCGGGCGGAAATTTGAAAGCGACGAGGTTATCAAAACCCAAGTTGCGAAGCCCGCGGCATCCGCCGGGCACAACCATATTCTGGGTTTACTCTTCGCGCAGGGATACCGCAGGCTGAATACCAGCGGCTATGCGGCTGGGCTGCCAGGCGCAGATAGCAGTGAGCGCGAAGATGATGAGCGTAGCCAGCAACATGGCCTGCAAGTACACCCCCGAAGCTACCCCAAACACACCCAGCAAGGGAAATTGCACGGCCAGGCCCAGACCCAGAATCACGCCCAGCGTAGTGACGACCAGCATTTCGCTCAAAAATTGCCCCCCAATGCCGGCTCCGGTAGCTCCCAGCGCCCGGCGCAGACCAATCTCGGCCTTGCGCTGGTTGATGTTGTACCAGAGCACGCCAAACAGCCCCAGCGCCACATTCAGAATCAGGAAGCCGCACACCAGCCCGAGCACGATAAGCGGCGTCAGCACGAATTTTAGCTTCGACACGCGGCTCTGCTCCAGCGAGTTTACCGTCACCGACCAGCCCTTGGTCACGTTGCTGATTTCCTTGATCAGTTGCTGCTCTAGCATGGCGCCGCTGCCGGGCTGCACGCGCAGTAGCAATACGGGTAGCTCGTAAGTCGACACTTTCTTCGTCATATCGTAATCGAGGGCGCGGCGGCGAAAGCTCATGGGTGCATCTTCGGCAAAGTCGCTCGCGGCGCGGTAGCTGTCTACCACACCTACTACCTGCCACTCTTTTTTGCCTTTCTCGTCGGTAAATATTTGACCTACTGCTTTTTCATTGGGAAACGCAGCGTTTTTGAGAGCAGTATTGATAACGATAGGTGTGCGCGTGCTGGCCGCATCGCGCCGGTCGAACCAGCGGCCTTCCACTACATTAAGCTTCATCACGTCCCGAAAATCGTCGTCGGCGTCGTAGTTATCGTTAAAAGGCATCTGTTTGCCTTTGTAAGAATAAGCGCCGTTTATCGTGCTAAACGAGAAGGGCGTATTTGAGCTCGTTTTGGTCACACCAACCACCCCTTTGGCTGCTTTTAAACGCTGCATGGTAAGCTGCAGCTTTTGGTTGAAGGCGGTAGTATCAGCACCGGGGTTGAGGTTAATTTCCCATACATTCTGAGAGTCGAAGCCCATGGGCTGGCGATAGTTGTACACGTTGTACACCAGCAAGCTGCTCACTACAAAGAGCACAAAAAAGGACAGCAGGATTTCTACAATCAGCAGCAGATTAGACCGCTTGCGGTTCCAGATCAAAGTAAACAGATGACGTATCATGGCAGGATGAGGCTAAAGAAATACGATTAGTTCGTGCCGCCTTTCAGGGCTTGAATGGGCTGCACCCTCGACATTTTGAAGGCCGGATACACGCCCGACAGCACTCCAAAAAACACGGCGGCCAGCAGAGCCCAGGCAAACACGCGCAGGTTGAGCGTGAGTTGAGCGTAGGGAATAAAGCTGGAGTCGCTGATAAACTCCAGGGCGCCGTAAGCTAGCAAGAGCCCAACCATTGCGCCCAGTAGCGTCAGAAAGATATTCTCGATCAGAAACTGCCCCACCAGCGTAGTGCTGGTGGCTCCGAAAGCCTTGCGCACCCCAATTTCGGAGCTGCGCTCCATAATGCGGCTCAAATTGATGTTCACTAGATTCAGCGCTGGCAACGACATGAACAGCAGCGCCAGGCCAAAAACGATGAAGTAGAAGAGAGTTACTTGGTCTGATTTTGATTCACCCTGCCCCAAGAACTGGCGGGTAAACGTGGCCAGCAGGCCGTCGGCGTGGGTGTTCAGACTCTTTACCTCGGGGTTCGGATTGACAACGTGCTTTAATACCTGCTGATATTCCGCATCTATGGCTGCTAGGTCGGTGCCTTCCGGAGCCAGTATGGCTGCGAAATATTCGCCCCCCAGCTCTGGGTTGCGCAGGTCAGCTTTGGTAGTGGTCATGGGGGCCCATACTTCGGCGTAGGAGTTGAAACGAAGCACTGGCACGTCGCTCACCACGCCAATTACCCGAAACTTGCTCTGGTCTACTTCAATGGTGCGGCCCACTACGCCCTTGGCCACGCCGAAGTATTCGCGGGCTGTGGTTTCCGAAATAACCACCACGCGGTTAGCATCGCGCAGGTCATTAGCATTGTAGGGCTTGCCTTCAAGAAAGTTAAAATCGAAGACCTCCCAGAAGAAATTGTCGGTAAACTTCAGGTCGAGTTCCAGCTTCTTGTTGCCGACGTAGCTAGGCGTGGCATGAAACATCGAGTAAAACGACATTTTCTCGGGCGTCTTCATCGGGCGCACATACTTTTCCAGAAAGTAAGGGCTAGGCGGAGTGTTCATTTGCCCCCCATCTTTGAAGCGCTGGCTTATAAACGTTATAAAAGCCATGCGCTTAATGCGCGACTCCGGCGCGTGAGCCCCTTGGGCATTGTCGGCCATGGCCACAATCACCAGCAATACCATCAGCGTAAAGCTGATACCGAACAGGCTGATAAAGGTGAAGAACTTGCGCCGCAACAAGACCTTCCAGGCGATTTTTAGATAGGAGAGAAGCATGGCTGTTAGAATATTAGTAGGCGGTCATGCAGAGCAGAGCGAAGCATCTCGCGTGCTGAGGTTGTGTTAGTAATCCCGCTAAACACGCGAGATGCTTCGCTCTGCTCTGCATGACGTTCTTTTAAGTTGAGTTAGCCGACTTGGCTACCGTCGAAAAAGCGAATCAAGCGCTCCGTTTTTAGGGCCTGGTGCTCGTCGTGGGTTACCATCACGATGGTGGTGCCTTCCTCGCGGTTCAGGGTCAGGAGCAAGTCCATAATTTCCTCGCCCATCACCGAGTCGAGGTTGCCGGTAGGCTCGTCGGCCAGGATGATTTCGGGGCGGCCCGCCAGGGCGCGGGCAATGGCTACGCGCTGGCGCTGCCCGCCCGAGAGCTGACTGGGAAAATGGGTGGTGCGGGCGCTCAAGCCTACTTTGTCGAGGGCTTCGTGGGCCCGCTGGCGCCGCTCTTTGCCCCCCACGCCGGCGCGGTAGAGGAGGGGCAGCTCCACGTTATCGAGCACCGAGAGGTCATTGATCAGATGATAGCTCTGAAAGACGAAGCCGATTTTCTGGTTGCGAAGATGCGCCAACTCCTTGTCGGAGTACGACTTCACGGGGCGTCCGTCCAGTTCTAAAACGCCCCCCGTGGGCTCATCTAGCAGCCCAATGATGCTCAGCAGCGTGGATTTGCCGCAGCCCGACGGTCCCATCACCGACACAAACTCACCCTTGTTGATGCTGAGGTTCACGCGGTTCAGCGCCACCGTTTCGATGGTTTTGGTCTGATACACTTTCTCAATGTCGGTGAGCTTAATCATGGGCGGGGCGGTAGCAAAAGTGGATGAAGGTGAAGCGGGACGAGGCTGTGTGGCAGTGGAGCTCATGGCAAAAGCAGGTGAAGTGTAGCGGAGATGATATAGAATCAAGACTGTACTGTCCGGTTATGAGTCATTGGATGTCCGGCTTTTACCATAATAGCCAAGCGTTGTGCCAATAGTATATATTATTGTAAATCAGTATGTTGTATAGTAAAATAGGTATCGTGCTCTCGTAAATAGTGTCCAGAAATGGACAAGGTGTTCGGATATGAGGTGACGCGTGTGCGTTTTTAGCAAGCAGTGATAAATTGATGTTTATCAGCAAATAGATAAGCTTCGTAGCATATTGTTTTTTATTTATAATAATTTATATATTACTTATAATTCAATTTCACCCTAATTCCACCCTTATGCCTACTACCACCAGCATCGGCGCCGAAATTCGGCGTGCTAATGACATATTCGAAGCTAGTTTTGAACGGGGTGATGCCGCCGCTATTGCTGCCCTTTACACTCCCGATGGTAGCCTGCTGCCAACGGGTATGGAGCCTATTCAAGGCGCGGCCGGTATTCAGAGCTTCTGGCAAGGAGCTATAGATATGGGTATTAAGCGAGTGAAGCTAAAAAGCCGGGAAGTGGAAGAGCTGCAAGACACCGCCATTGAACTTGGGACCTACACGCTGTTTGGCTCGGATGGACAGCAAATGGATCAGGGCAAATACCTGGTAGTCTGGAAAGAGCAAGACGGCAAATGGAGGCTTCACCAAGATATCTGGAACACCAGCATAGCGGCAGCCGCTCAGTAGCATAGTATTAGTCAGTTAATAAGCCCGCGGGGTTGGGTGAACCTGAGAAGCTACTGTTTCTCAGGCTCACCCAACCCCGCGGGCCTTACTTTATGCGTGGCGTAACTCGCCTGTGTGTATCAGTGGCTCAAATACATGTCCTTAGGTCTTCTAGGACAGAATGAGTGGTTGTTCGGAGCCGCTCGCCTCGTTATTTGGTAGCCACTAAGGGGCGTTGCAACTCAAAATCATAAAGCGTCAGGGCGCGCAGGCGGTAATAAGCCACCCAGCCAGCCCGTAGCGCAATGATGTAGGCACGCTTGGCCTGGTCTTTCTCAGACAAGGCAATGTTCAGATCTGTCAGGCTATAGCGGCCGACCTGGTAGGTGGCGCGGGCAATTTCGTAGCGACGCTGCGCCAACGTATCGGCGCGGGCGGCCAGGGCTAGTTGCTCACTTAGGGTACCCAACTGGGCGGCTTGCGAAAGCACCGTTTGCTCAAAGGTGGCCTGGCTTTGCTGCACGTTGCGCTGCACCTGCTGGCGCGTCAGCTCGGCGGTTTTGATAATGGATTTCTGCCGGCCCCAATCCACAAGCGGCATCGAGAAAGCCAGCCGCACCTGCTGCTGATTTAGCGGGTCTTGGTAGCTGTCGAGGAAGCGGTCGGCGCGGTTTACGTAGCCCAAATTGGCGGTCAGGCTGGCTTGCAGACCGGTGGTGCCTTTGGCGCCCGCCACGCTGCTATCGGCTTGCAGCAACTGGCGCTGGTAGGTGAGCATTTCGCTGCGGTTTTGGCGGGCCAGATTCAGCGCTTTATCAGGCGCTACCACGAGCAGGGCCGGAGCGGGAGGCACTTGCAGGGAAACCGCAGTGCCGCCAATGCTGGTGTAATTCTGCAGCTCCAGGGCCGCATTTTGGGCATCCAGTACCGCCTGGCCTTGATTGCGCCGAGCCGTGAGCAGGTTTACTTCAAGCTGCAGTAGGTCGTTCTGCGACAGGCGACCAAGCTGGTAGCGCTCCTTGCCCATGCGCAGCATTTCCTCATTGGCGCGCACGTTCTGACCGGCTACTTCGGCGTTTACCTGCTGCTGCAACACATCAAAATAAAGCTCCGTGATGCGCTGGGCAATATTTTCGCGCTGAGCCACAAACTGCCTTTGCGACTCCTCGTAGCGGAGCGGCTCAATGCGGCGGGCCCAGTACAGCCGGTTGTAGCCGCCAATAGGTTGGCTAAGTCCAATGATGGCGGGCGTGGTGTTATAGCGGCGCTGCTTGCGGTCGAAGTCATCGAAGCGCTGCACATCGGAGCTGACGAAAATTTGCCCCCCAGTAAGCCCAATGTTCTGGCTCATTGTCACGGCCAGGTTGGAATTGTTGATGCGCACGGCCCGAAAGTCGGTGGTGCCGTCGGGCTGAATAACTGGGGCAATAACCCGGCTGAAATCGGGGATGGTACCTTGCAGCGACAGCTGGGGCATGTAGGCGGCGCGGTAGGTGCGCCAGCGCCAGTAGCTAGTTTCGCGGCTCGTTTGGGCCTGCTGGGCCACGGCCGATTGGTCGAGGGCCAGCTCAATTACCTGGGGAAGGCTGAGTTGCTGCTGGGCCTGAGCCGCAGGAGTAATGGCAATCAGCAAGGCGACACAAGTGGCGCGCAGACCGTGACGTAGGACTCTGGGGGGCATTTTTGAGCGTAGCATGACGCGTTATCGCTTGATGGTTAGCTCGCGGGTTTCGGCGTGATCCTTCATATCGGTCAGGATAATCTCGTCGCCGGGTTGCAGGCCGTTGGTTATCTGGACAAAGTCGAAGTTGCTGTCGCCGAAGGTTACCGTGCGGCGTTCGGCCTTATCGCCCCGCACTACAAATACTGCCTGCTCGGTGCCGCCCTGGTAGAACGGGCCATTTTTGACACGCAGGACCTTTTTGTGCGCTTTGGTCACCACATATACATCCACGCGCAGGTTGGAGCGCAGCAAGGGGTGGTGGTCATCATCAAGCTTGGCGTAAAACGTTACAACCCCCTTATCCACAGCTGGACTCACGGCGCTGATGCTGCCACGCAGGTCGGTGTCGTTTACCCTCACTATCACGGGGTCGCCCACGTGTAGGGCCTCGGCGTAGGCATCGGCGATGGTGGCGCGCACCCGGAAGCTGCTCAGGTCGGCTACGCGGGCTAGCACGTCGCCCTGGTTCACGGTGGCGCCAATGTCCTCGTTTACCCACGTTAGCACGCCAGGCTGCTGGGCGCTGATGTCGGCCTGGCCTAGCTTGCGGGCCAGCTCTGTGATGCTGCGGTCCTGAATCTGCATGGTGAAGCCCAACTCGCGGGTATCGGCGGCGTTAGCCTGGCGCTGGTTGCGAATCTGATCTTGCAGACGCTTCAGCTCCAGCTTGGCCAGGTGCAGGTTTAGTTCAGCCTGCCGCACGCTTTCGGCCGTGCCGCTCCCGATTTTCAGCAAGTGCTCTTCATCGCGAAGCGTCGATTCCTGGCTCCGAATCTTGACTTGCTGCACCTGAGCCTGGCTTTGCAGGTCGTTCAGGGTGCGCTCCATCGTTAGGTTGAGCTGGGTGCTTTTATTGCGGTTTTGCAGCTGCCCATCCTGTAGTTTGGCCAGTTCGCTGCTGGTTAGCTCCTTGTCTAGCTCCAGAATCGTCTGGCCGGGCTGCACCGCGCTGCCTACTGGCACCGCCACCCGGCGTACCGTCGATTGGATGGGGCTGGTAATCACCGCCTCCCGGCCCGGAATCACGAAGCCCGTGGCTGTCAGCGCCGCCTCCACGTCGCCAATCTCGACTGTGGTTGTGAGAATATCTTGGCGGTTGATGCTCGGCTTTAGTACACCCCGGAAGGCGACCAGCACCACAACTACTCCCAGCACCACGAGTCCGGCCAACAGCCAGGTGCGGCGAAGACGCTTGTTTTGCGTGGCGGGAGAAATAGCTCTGTCCATTTTTAGATAGAAATGAGATGATTTTCTACCTAGATAGCCAAGCGCTATGCCATTTAGTAAACTGATTGATTATTATATGTTTACATGGGTTGCAATGAATATGTACACCTAGAAAAGTGTCCATTTTTGGACAGAGTGTTCAGTATTGAAAAGATGAGTGAACAAGTTTAAACAGTATTGTCATCTTAAGGCACGAAGAGCCTTATCTCCGTTGCGAGAGTTGTTTGTTCTGAGGTGAGAAGGTCCTTCGTGCCTCAGGATGACAGATGATGAGAGCAATGAGAGGTAAGGCTAGCTTAGGACAACAAAAAAGCGGCAAGCCAATATGGCCTGCCGCTTTTAATAATTACTACCTGGGGGGGCTATTTCTGCTCGCCTTCAGGCTTAGGCGTTTCGTTAGCCTCTTCCGGCAAGACAAGGTCGAACTCGACGCGACGGTTGAGGGCGCGGCCAGCTGCGGTGGCATTAGTGGTAATAGGCTTGCTTTCACCGTAGCCACGTGATTCAATTCGCTCCGCAGGAATGCCTTTTGTCAGCATATAGGTGCGGGCAGCGGCGGCGCGGTCGTCGGAAAGCTTCAGGTTGTAGGCGTCGCTACCTTGGCTGTCCGTGTGGCCGGCAATGCTCAGGATATAGTCAGGATACTCGTTGAGCACCTTCACCAAATCCTCGAGCGTAGGGTAAGAACTAGGCTTGAGGACTGCCTTGTTAAGCTCAAACTGGATGAACTTGGTGGCAGCTTCGAGGCGCTTTTTGGTTTCAACCTTAATCTCTGGGCAGCCTCTGTTGGTAGCGGGGCCAGCAGAGTTGGGGCAGCGGTCCTGGAAGTCAGGCACACCGTCGCCGTCGGTGTCGAGCGGGCAGCCATTGGCATCTACTTTCACATTAGTCGGCGTATCGGGGCACTTGTCGTCAGCATCGGTTACACCATCATTGTCGGCATCGGGGCAGCCTTGCATTTCGGCTTTGCCAGGCGTATCAGGGCATTTGTCGTCAGCATCGCGGATACCGTCGCCATCCCGATCTGGGCAACCTTCGAGGGCGGGCAGGCCTTTTTCAGCCGGGCATTTATCCTGATAATCTGGCACACCATCACCGTCGCCGTCTATTGGGCAGCCATTCGCATCAACTGCTACGCCGCTGGGCGTGGCAGGGCACTTGTCTTTACGGTCGGCAATGCCATCACCGTCCTCATCCTTGGCTCGGCCGAAGTTGAACGTAACACCTGCGGAATGTTGCAGGTAGCGGTCATTCAGATCACCTTCATCCACGTTATCAATCGTGTTGGTTAGGGCGTAGATCTGGCCGGTCTGCACGAAGATGCCGAAAGAGGGCGAGAAGTTCAGGGCAATACCGGCTGCACCGTGCAGATAAGCGGCGTAATGGTCTTTGTTGCCCTGGAACTGCTCTCCGCCCACGCCCGTGTTGATGAACTTATCCGAGGAGGCAATCATCAAGCCCGGCGCTAAGCTCAAATAAGGGGCGAAGATGGCGTCCTCTTTCAACGCCCAGCCGTTGTTGAGCTTGAACTTGACGGGCACCCCAATCGTGGTCACGTTCGCGTCGAAGCGGCGGATGGGCAGGCGCAAGGGGTCTTTGGTGGAGAATTTCATGTCCCCGTAGTTAGCCGACAAACCCAAGTCGATGCCCGGCGTCAGGTAACGGGAGAGTGTGATGCCGCCCCCGTACTCAATCTTATTGGACTTGAACCACTCCGAGCCCAGGTCGCCGCGGTATTGTAGGGTGCTGCCGTAAAGGCTAATGCCGGTTTTGCGGTCCGCGCTTTGCGTGTGACCCTCAAGGGCCGATGCCAGCAGCGCTGCACCCGAAAGCAGCAATTTGGATAAAGTAGAGAGTAATCTCACAAGAATTAATTAAAAGGGAGAGTTTTATTGAATTAAGGCTATATACTTCCAATAACGAGTATGGGTTTCGGTCCTGTTGAATTGTTGAGCTTGATGCGTCTAGCGGGTATTCATCATTGCATGGTCCAGCCAGCGCCTTCGGGTAAAACCAGAAAAACGCTGTCGGCTAGGTTCTGGACGCGTAGTGCTTTGCGCAAATCCGTGACGGGCTCGGTCAGGCCATCGTCGGCGAGCTGGAAGGTGCCAAAATGGGTGGCAATGCTGCGGCGAGCGCCCAAATCCTGGTGGGCCTGCACCGCTTGGGCGGGCGAGATGTGAATGGGAGCCATAAACCACTCGGGCCGGTAGGCGCCAATGGGTAGAATGGCTAACTCAATTGGCCCCAACCGCTGTCCGATTTCCTTGAAAAATGGGCCGTAGCCGGTGTCGCCGGCATAATAGATGTTGCCGCGCGCGGCGCTCATCACCCAGCCTGCCCACAGGGTAGCGTCGCGGTCGCGCAGGCCGCGGCCGGAAAAGTGCTGGGCGGGCACGGCGGTGAGCTTTACCGTGGAACTGAGCGGCAAAGCTTGCCACCAATCCAGCTCGGTTACGTTGCCAATTTTCTCCTCGTCCAGAAACTCCTTAATTCCCAGTCCAACAAAGATGCGTGGCTGGTCGCGGGCGGCGAGGCGGCGCAGGGTATTTAGGTCAAGGTGGTCGTAGTGGTTGTGGCTGATGACGATGGCGTCGATGGGGGGCAAATCGTCGAAGCGCAGGCCGGGCGGGCGTAGGCGCTTGGGGCCAATCCATTGATACGGGCTGGTGCGCTCACTCCAAATGGGGTCCGTCAGCACGTTCAGGCTATCAAACTGCAATAGGAAGCTACCATGATTGACAAACGTGACGCGCACCTGCCCGCGGCCGACGCGGGTGGGCGGCTTGGGTCCGGGGGGGAAATTGGGCTGTTCGGGCCACTCGCCTTTGTCGCGGTTGAGCATCCATTTGAGCAACGGTCCCATGCCTTCCTGCGCTTTCACGCCGCCCGCATTCTGGAAGGTTTCACCATTGAAATGGTCGGAAACGGGGCCGCGGTATTTGGGGGCCGAAATGGAGCATCCTGCCACAAAGCCGCCGCCGGCCAGCAACACGAGTAGGCCCAAGGCCCAGAAGAAGTAGCGACGCAGCATAGAGGAGGTTGTAGAAAGCTCCTCGTTTTACCGGCTTGCGCGGCAAAGGTTTTGTTCGGCCACCAGACCCACTACAGATTGGGACAAGTGCGTAATTTGCCCCCCAACATGGCTGATGTAGCTTTTAATGGACCCGTACGCGGACGTTTGGCACCTACGCCCAGCGGCTATCTGCACCTGGGCAACGCCGTGAACTTTGTGCTTACCTGGCTACTCGTACGGCGAGCCGGTGGTAGTCTGCACCTGCGCATCGACGACCTCGACCGCGCCCGTTTGCGCCCGGCTTACCTGGAGAATATCTTCCAGACGATCCGCTGGCTCGGCTTGGATTATGACACTGGCCCCCGCGATTCGGAGGAGTTTGAGCAGGCGTATTCTCAGCTACATCATCTGGCTGAATACCAAGCTATGCTTGATAATTTGCGCTCGAAGCCGGGGTTGATCTATGCTTGCACTTGCTCGCGCACCAGCAATTTGCCCCCCAGCTCACTGGATGGTGAACATGGCTGCCGCAGCTGTCAGGCCACATTTGCTACGGCCGGCGGCGCCTGGCGCGTGCGTGTGCCAGCTACGCCTATTGCTGTAGTTGATGCGTGGCGCGGACCTCTACAGGTAGACTTGGCGGCTACAATGGGTGACTTTGTGGTGCGCAAAAAAGATGGCTTGCCCGCTTACCAAGTGGCTTCATTAGTCGATGACTTGTGCCTAGGCACTACGCTCATCGTGCGCGGCGAGGACTTGTTGCCCAGCACCGCCGCGCAGCTTTTTTTAGCTTCTCAGTTGTCCACCACGGTCGGTTTTGCTCACGCTCAGTTCATACATCACAGCTTGCTTTCCGGTGCTGGGGGGCAAAAGTTGTCCAAGTCGCAACAGCAACCCCTGGACCGGGGAATAGTAGGCGCAACCAATTCACCGCGAGTAGTCTACGCCACTGTAGCGGAGCTGCTGGCGCTGCCTAAAGCAGCCGGTAACTCTTTGGACGCTTTGCAGCAAGCGTTTACCGACTTCGGGGTTGAAAGCAAAAAGTAGCGAAGCGTATACCCAGAAATTGGATAACAAATCAAACTCAGACCGTCATGCCGAGCGTAGCATCCTGCGTGCTGACCCAAGATTACTAATTATGCATCAGCACGCGGGATGCTTCGCTGCGCTCGGCATGATGGACTAATAAGGAGAATTAGTGAATCTCCTTCTTAAACTGCTCAGCCCAATGATCTGCCAAGCGTGTAGGCTCCGGGAGCTTATAGCCGCGGGTGCAGGCTACGGCTAGGCGCGTTGCAGTGATTTGGTCGCAGCGGTGGCCGGGACTTACGAATACGGGCAGCACCCGGTCCTTGGTGCGCAGCACTTCCCCAATTAATTCGTCTTTGTCGAGCAGCGGCGACCGGCTGCCGGCCGTGGGGGCAGGCTCCTCAAATTTGCCGGTGAGCAGGCTTTTAGCCACGCCAAAAGTAGGTATATCGAGCAGCACGCCGAGGTGAGCGGCAATGCCCATGCGGCGCTTGTGCGCAATGCCGTGGCCATCTACCATAATCACGTCGGGTTTTTGTTGCAGCTTTTCGTAGGCTTTCAGTAAGTTGGGCGCTTCACGAAACGCCAGAAATCCAGGTACATACGGCACCGTTACGGGGCCTACATGATAAACTTTCTCCACCAACTCCAGCGAGGGGTAACGCAGCAGCACAAACACCGAAAGAATGGTTTCCGGTGTGGGAAATGAGGAGTCGCAGCCGGCAATGAAGGAAGGCTCGGCAGCCAATGGCTCTATTCGGACGCGGGCGCGCATTTCTTCCTGTTGCTGAGTCAGGTCGCGAACTACGATCGGGTCGGCGGGCGGGTGGTAGGGGCGGTACATATAGCGGGAGAGAGGCTGGGGGGCAAATTTCCCTTCTACGAATGGCCGGTGGAAAAGCTGACGAATGGTATTTCAACGCCAACTTTTTTGCGTACTATGAGCCAAATCCCGGTTGTTAGCTTAAATCAATTCGCACCCAGCCCGATTTAACTAGCTTAGCCGGGGGGCAAGTCGGTTGGGGCTGAAAGATAGTCTGATGAAAATCAGTGTGTTAGCAATGAATCTGGTCGCTTACATTATTTGAATTTCGTGAAGTCCTTTTCTATTCGCTTATACGCTTCTTACACCGATGCTGACCTGCTGCAAGCCTTGCGGGCAGATGATGAGGGTGCATTCGAGGAGATCTATAAGCGTTACTGTTATCGGCTGTTCACGGTGGCCTACCGGAAGCTCAAGCAGCGGGAAGAAGCCGAGGAGTTGGTGCAGGACCTGCTGGCCGACCTCTGGAGCCGGCGCGCCAGCTTACAGATCCAGCAGCTCGATCAGTACTTGTTTTCGGCCGTTCGGTACCGAATTATCAACTACATCAAATCACAGAAGCTGAAGTCGGGTTATGAGCTGTATTGTCAGCTTCACGCGTCACCCAGTACGGCTAATACCGAAAATTTCCTGGCCCTCAATGACTTGAACGACGCCTTGCTGGCCGGAGTGGAGAATTTGCCCGAAAAATCCCGGCAGGTATTTCAGCTCAGCCGCATGGAGCACTGTACCGTACCCGAAATCTCGGTGCGGGTCAACCTATCGGAGAAGACAGTGGAGTATCACCTGACTAAGGCGCTGAAGCTGCTGCGGAGCTACCTGCGCGATTTTTTGGTGTTGCTGCTTCCTTTACTTGCCTTTTTGCGATAAGATAAAATGCTTACTTCCAGTAATATAGCTGGTGATGGGTGATTTTGTGGTTGTTTTTTGTAAAAAAAAGCAGAAAGTGTTTAGGGTTGCTGGCTAGTTCGCTGACTAGATAAGTGGAAGCTTGCTAAATCCCTTATCTAGTGACTGAAGACGAATTTCACGCGTTGCTTCAACGCTACCTCGACGGCCGCTGCACGCCCGCCGAGCGGGCGCGTGTAGAGCATTGGTACAATCACCTGGAGGAGGCCGAAGGCGCCGCGCTGCTGAGTCAGAGTCAGGAAGCGGTGGAAGATGCCATTTGGCAACGTCTCCATCAGCACACCAAAGCCACCACTGCTTCCGAAACCCGCATACTGGTTCATCCGGCAAGTTTTTGGCAGAAGCCTCACATGAAGGCCGCCGCCGCGCTGGTGCTATTGGCGCTTAGCCTGGGGCTATTGCTGCTGTTTACCAAGTCCTCCCAGACGCGCCAGTCCCAGCCAACGATAGCGGTGGCCGACGGGTGGACCCGCCACCGCAACACGACCCGGCAGGTGCAGCAGTTCCGGCTGCCGGATGAAAGCCGGATCACGCTGCATCCGGGCAGTAGTTTGCGGTATCTGACTGCATTTGTGGGGCCCAAGCGGAAGGTATATCTACAGGGAGAGGCCTTTTTTCAGGTCAGCAAAAATCCCGCGCGCCCTTTCCTGGTTTTCACCCGCCAGGTGGTGACCACCGTGCTGGGAACGAGCTTCCGGGTGAAAGCCTACGCCGAGAGCAAAGTGGCCTCAGTAGCGGTAAGTGAGGGAAAAGTGGCCGTGCAAGCTCGCAAACCTGCCACGTCCGATACGGCGCCGCTGGCTACCCCAAGCATACTGCTGTTGCCCAATCAGCAGGTGGTGTACTCTGCTGTCAGTCGGCGGCTGAAAAAGGAACTAGTCGATAAACCCGTGGTGCTGGCGCCCCAGTCCTTTGAGTTCGAGGAACGCCCCGTGACGGAGGTGCTACAGGCCCTGGAAAAAGCCTACGGGGTTGACATAGAGTACGATAGAGCCACGCTGGCTGGGTGCACCGTCAGTATCACCTTCTACGACGAGCCCTTATTTGAAAAGCTGGGCTTGCTGTGCAAGTCGCTGGATGCCTATTACAGCCTGTCGGACGCGCAGATCATCCTGCACAGCAAGGGCTGTCAGTCGCCGCTGGGGGGCTAATTGCCGCCCGCATCTGCACACAATAAGCTAAAAGCTCTGAATTATAAAGTGTTAAGCGAACACTGACTGCCTTTTTACCTCCATTACCACACCACTAAATCCATTCCATGAAAAAGCTATTACACTTTTTTCCACCCTTCCGGTATCCCATAGGGGCGGCAGTAGTACATGTGTTGCTGCTGTGCATACTGGCTGGTACCGCAACAGCACGTCCAGCGGTGGCCCAGGCCGTTCTGGACCGCAAAATTACTTTACGGGTAGAAGCGCAAACGATTACTGAAACGCTTCATCAGATTGCTAAGCAGGCCGACATTCGCTTTGTGTACAGCCAACAGCTACTAAACGCCGAGCGGAAAGTGACTGTACAGGCCCAAGACAAGTCCGTTTCAGTTGTTGTAGACGAAATACTGGCGCCTCTGAAGATCCAATATGAGGTGAATAATAATCGCGTGGTGTTGCGTCTTCCTTCTGGGTCACCTACCGCAAACGTTTCAGTAGTTGCGGACGTGACCGTTTCGGGGCGGGTAGTAGATGCCAAAGGGAGCGGCTTGCCGGGCGTAACGGTGGTGGTGAAAGGCACTACTACGGGCACCGGTACCGCCGCCGATGGCAGCTTTACGCTGCAAGCCCCTGAGAACAGCGTGCTGGTATTCAGCTACGTAGGCTACAGCCGTCAGGAAATACCCGTGACTAGTGCTACCAGCAACCTGACTGTAACCCTGGCCGAAGACACGCAGGCTTTGAGTGAAGTTGTGGTAATCGGCTACGGCACGGCCCGCAAGAGCGACTTAACGGGCGCGGTGGCCTCCGTCAGCGGTGCCCAACTCTCTCAGGTGGCCACTTCCAACCCAGTGCAAGCCCTACAAGGGCGCGCGGCAGGGGTAGAGGTAACCTCCAACAGTGGGCAGCCCGGCGCGGGCACTCGAATTCGGGTGCGGGGCGTGGGCACTATCAACAACAGCGACCCGCTGTACGTAGTGGACGGCATTCAAACGGGCGACATCGGTTTTTTGCTGCCCACCGACATTGAGTCGACCGAAATCCTGAAAGACGCCTCGGCCACGGCCATTTACGGCTCGCGGGGCGCCAACGGCGTGGTATTGATTACCACTAAACGCGGCAAAGTTGGCAAAACTCAGTTCAACGTTACGGGCTACACCGGCTTCCAGCAGATCCGGAAGCAACTCGACCTGACCAACGCTGCCGAGTACGCAACGCTGGTGACGGAGGCCTACACGAATAACAATAGCCCAGTGCCCGCCGACTACGCGCCGCGGCTGCAAGAAGCCATTCAGAGCGGAGCCACGGGCACCAACTATCAGGACCTGGTAACCCAGCGTGGTCTGATTACCAATTACAGCCTATCTGCCTCGGGCGGCACCGAGCAAAATCGCTTTCTGGTGAGCGGCAGCTACTTCCAGCAGGATGGTATTCTGAAAAACTCGGAGTTTAGGAAATACGTGATTCGCGTCAATGATGACCTCGTGCTGACCCGGCACGTGAAGGCGGGTGTCTCAGCCACGTTCACCAACTCCAACACCACGGGCAGTTCTGATGGTACGGGCAATACGGTTAACTACCGGGTGCTGGAGTACGCTACCCAAAACATTCCTATTCACAACCCCATCCTGCCAGACGGAGGCTTTGCGTACGACAACCTCACCAACGTGCCTAATGCGTTGCGTTACCTCGACGAACAAAAATTCAGCAAGACCCGGGCCAACACGCTGTTTTCCACGGCCTACGTCGATGTTGCGCTGGCCAAAGGACTGTCGTTCCGGTCTTCTTTCGGCATCAACTACAACAACTTCAACCCGAAAGCATACCAGCCTCAGTACTTCTTAGGTCCCTTAGATCAACGTGCCCAAAGCGCGCTGATTGAAACCCGCAACCAGAACATATCGTGGGTGTGGTCGAATTATGCCAACTATACCCTGGACCTCGGCCAGAACAGCTCCCTTTCGGCCACGCTGGGCCAGGAAGCGCAGCGCGGCTACGGCAACGGCATTTCCGTTACGGGTTTTAATGTGCCCGCTGACCCTACTTTGCAGTACATTTCGGCTAACCGCAGCACCAACAACGCCGTGCGCAGCTCCCAGTACGATGGAGGGCTTTTATCATACTTCGGCCGGGCTAACTACAACTTCCGCGACAAGTACTTGCTGACGGGCACCTTGCGCTTCGACCAGACCTCGAAGTTTCTGGCTCCTGTACGGACTGGTGTATTTCCTTCCGTGGGCGCCGCCTGGAACATTTCCAACGAGCCATTCCTGAAGGACGTAGCCATGCTATCGGCGTTGAAGCTGCGCGCTAGCTACGGGGCCGTGGGCAACCAGAACGCCGCGCCTAACTACGGCTACGCTTCGGTGGCGACCAACAACCAACTGTACGTGTTCAACAACGCCCCGGCGCCGGGCTTGGCCATCACCCAGCTCAACAACCCGAGTCTGAAGTGGGAAACCTCCGTCACCACGGACGTGGGTATTGACGCCGAGCTGTTTGACAGCAAGCTCTCGCTGACGGCCGACTATTTCATCCGGCGCACCGAGGACATGATTGCCCTGCTGCCCGTACCCGATTACGTGGGCCAAGCACCAGCCAGCGCCAATGTGGGTTCGCTGCGCAACCGTGGCCTGGAGCTGGCACTGAACTACCGCAACGAAATTGGGAAGCTGCAGTACAGCGTGGGCGCCAACTTCACCCGCATCACCAACGAAGTAACCGACTTGGGCGGGGCCAACCCCATTGCCAGCGGCAACGTGCTGGTGCAGACGGGCAACACGACGCTCACAGGCGTTGGTCGTGAGGTGGCCTATTTCTACGGCTTGCAGGTAGATGGCATCTTCCGGGATCAGGCCGAGATTGATGCTTACACGAACGCCACCGGCGGGCGGGTTCAGCCCGGCGCCAAGCCCGGCGACGTGCGCTACCAGGACGTGAACGGGGACGGTCAGATCACTGGCCTTGACCGAACGTATTTGGGCAGCGCTACGCCGAACTTTACCTTCGGCGGCACCATCAACCTGTCGTACAGCAACTTCGATTTCAAAGTGCTGCTCTACGGTGTACAGGGTGCGGAACTGGTCAATGGTGCGGCCTTCAGCTTGTCGAAGTCTACCAACTTAGTGGGCGTGTGGAGCAACTTTTACGCTTCCCGTCTCGACCGCTGGACGCCCTCTAACCCCAATAGCGACCAGCCCCGCGTAACCTCGGGCGACACCAACGGCAATGACCGCTTCAGCAGCCGCTACGTGGAAGACGGCAGCTACCTGCGCGCCCGCAACATGGAGTTGGGCTACACGCTGCCCAGCGACTTGGGCTCACGGCTTCGCCTGAACGGCTTCCGGGTGTTTGCTTCCGTCGATAACGTGTTCACCATCACTAAGTACACCGGCTACGATCCGGAAATCTCTACCGCCGGCTTCTTCAATAATCCCCTGGCCTACGGGGTAGATTATGGCAACTACCCGCAGGCACGCACCTACCGCCTGGGCTTCAACCTTCAGTTTTAACGCTTATTCTTAGTCTACAGATGATAGCCAAGATGAAAACCGTCCGCCTCGTAGCCTTTATGCTGCTGACCGGACTTTCCCAGGGCTGCGAGAGCTTCCTGGATAAAGAGCCCTTGGGTACTACCACTCAGGACACCCTGTTCCGCGATCCTACCAACGCTGTGCAGGCCGTAAACGGCATTTACGACGTCACTTCCTGGGACCAGGGACCTAAGTGGGGTAACGGCCCGTTCGTTGCCCAAACGTATGAGTGGATGTTCGGGGACGTGATGAGCGACGACGCCGAGAAGGGTAGCTCCCCCAGCGACTTTCCAACCCTGACAGAGCTCAAAACCTGGAACATTCCGCCCAGCAACCCCCCTGTCACCACCCTGTGGGTGCACAGCTTTACGGGCATTGCCCGCGCCAACACCGTGATCAACAACATTGACGCGGGTACCATTGATGAGGCGCTAAAGCAGCGGCTGAAAGGCGAAGCGCTGTTTTTGCGGGCTTATTTCTACTTCAATCTGGTGAAGCTGTTTGGGGGAGTGCCTCTATTCGAGCAAACGCCTAAGCCGACGGAAAGCACGAACGTTACTCGCGCCAGCATCGCTCAAACGTATGCATTTATCGAGAAGGATCTGAAGGCAGCGGTGGCCTTGCTACCCGAAAAGAGCGCCTACGCCACCGCCGATCTGGGTCGGGCTACGAAAGGTGCTGCCAATGCCTACCTGGCTAGGGCTATCATGTACCAGCTGGGCACCGTGAATGGTAACAACCACACCTGGCAGGAGGTGTACGATTTAACCAGCACAATTATCGCCTCGGGCCAGTACAGTCTGCTGCCTAACTACGCGACTATCCACCAGGAAATCGGCGAGAACAGCAGCGAATCGATATTTGAAATTCAGTTTGCTACCTCCAACGAAGGCTATGGCCCTATCATGGTGGGCACCACGAACAACATCTTCCAGAACAACCGCAAAACCTTTGGCTACGGCTTCAACAACCCCACCCAGAGCTTGGTGAACGAGTTTGAGCCGAATGATCCGCGCTTGGAAGCTACCATCATCAAAGATGGCGATGTAGTACTGGGCATTCGCAATACAATTGATAGGACGGAGAATGCCACAGGTTATCTGAATCGGAAGGTGGCAATTTTAGCTCCCAACAACAATGCTTCCGGTCCGCAGAACATCCGCAAGATGCGCTACGCCGATATTCTGCTCATGAAGGCCGAAGCTGCTGCCCAAACGAATCGCGGCGCAGAAGCCGTAGCGCTGGTTAACCAAGTGCGGCAGCGTGCCCGCAATTCCACCCGGCCTCCAGGCACCACGGTGGGTTCGCTGGCCTACGCGCCAGCCAATACGCCAGCCGGCACCCTGCCCGACCTGGCCCCCGGCCTCTCGGGCCAGGCCCTGTTGAATGCCATCTGGCACGAGCGCCGGGTAGAGTTTGGAGAAGAGTCGCTGCGCCTGTGGGACCTGATCCGGACGGGGCGCTACATGGCGAGCTTGCCGGCTGATGTCCGGGCCCGCGCCCTCACCCACGTAGCCACGGAAACCTCCGTAAACCCTGTGCCACTGGTGCCTATCTCACTTGAGGATGCCCAAACTTGGAAGCTGCCCCAGAATCCGGGCTATTAATCTGCTGCTTTGCCTGAACAGCGAAGCAAATTGACTAAAAAAGCCCCCCGGACTTGATAGCAAGTTCTGGGGGGCTTTTTTGGTGAGTAAAGTCACTAGCTCCTAACTGCATAAGTATCGATTGACACGTGAGTAGGTCCTTTAGAGTGCCAGCCTGTGGCCGAAAAGCGTTGTCGCCTCCCTGTGCTTCAACTCTGGCCGCTTGCCTGCGTTAAGCAATGTATCCGGACACTTTAGCCGCGAACCTCCCATGAGCAAAGCCGAACAACCAGCCAGCACGGGCTCCGGGCCCTTTTTTGAACGCTGCTACCAAGTTTCTTTTCAGCACTCCAACCTGTCGGCCGAGAAGCTATTTCACACGATTACCTGCGAAATGGAGCGATTCTCACCTGATCTGTTGGCCAATTTTGAGAAAACCAAAGGCAAGGATCATTGCCTTGCCGTGGGCGACGAGTTCAAAATCCGCATTCTGGGACCCTGGAACGGTAGCGTGCGCGTAACAGAGATGGGCGCTAATTACTTTGAGCTGGTTACGCTCGAAAACCATCCTGAGGCTGGCCGGATACGGTTTACCCTGCGTCAGCACCCGCACTTACCCGATACGCTGCAATTCGAAATTCACTCGTGGGCGCGCTCCCGCGACGGGCTGGTGGCTTTTGCCTACGACACGCTCGGGGTGGGCAAACAAGTGCAGGAGCAAACCTGGCGCACATTCTGTGAGCGGGTGGCTGACTATTGCGGGGGCTTGCCGCTGGGCCCGGTTTCGGTGGAAACTATAAAGCAGGACGACACCAAAACCGAAGTGCGACATGAAGGCTGAGACCAAGACTGCGCCGCCGCTTTGGGAGCTGCACCGTGCCCGCTTGGCCTCGTTCAATGAAGCTCAATATAATTTCGACCCCGAGCGCGCCCACGAGTACACCACTGCTACCGGCTGGCACGTAGATGATTACGCCACCGATTTGCCCCCCGAAGCCCCCGGTCCGCCCGCCGAGCACGGCTCCTGGACCGCCGCGCGCCAAGTGCTACTCAACTACACCTTCCCGCCGCCCGACCTGATTACCGGCATATTCGTGCCCGACGATCCGTTGGAAAAGCGCACGCTATTGCTGCGCGGGCAGTTTCTGTTCTTCACCTTTTGGTTTGGAGTGCGCGTGGGGGGCGTTTTCGACGAAACCCGCACCACCGATACTGGTCCGGAGCAGGTGTGGGGCTACAATTACCGAACACTGGAAGGCCATTTTGAGCGGGGTGAAATAAACTTCACTGTACATAAGCATTTGCAAACCGGTCGGGTTGAGTTTCGTATTCATGCATACTCACAGCTGGGGCGTATTCGTAACCCGTTCTATTGGCTGGGCTTTAAGCTGTTTGGCCGGATGTTGCAGCGCCGCTTTGCGCGTGAATCGATGCGGCGAATGCGCGAGCAGGTGGAAGAATCGTTGGCTAAAGCTCAGCTAGTAAATTAGCTTTCCACAATTTGTTTATAATCTGTTGATAACTAAGCCAAAAGCTCGTTTAAACCGAAGTGGACCGTCGAGCTGCTAAACTTCCCGCTCAGCAGTGAGTTATTAATTTTCGCTCTTTTTCAACTCTCCAAAACCAAGACCATGACCCAAGTAAAAGGTTACGCGGCCGAAACGGCCAATGCGCCCCTGACTCCCTTCAACTTTGAGCGCCGCGAAGTAGGCCCGCACGATGTGCAAATAGAGATTCTGTTTTGTGGCGTGTGTCACTCCGATGTACACCAAGTGCGTGACGAGTGGGGCGGCTCGATCTTCCCGATGGTACCTGGCCACGAAATTGTGGGCCGCGTAACGCAAGTCGGCCAGCACGTCAAGAAATTCAAGGAAGGCGACCTGGCCGGCGTGGGCTGTATGGTTGACTCCTGCCGCACATGTTCTAGCTGTGAACAACAGCTGGAGCAATACTGCGAAGTCGGCTTCGTAGGCACCTACAACGGCCGTGAGTACAAAACCCAAGAGCCTACGTACGGCGGCTATTCCAACCAAGTAGTAGTGGATGAAAACTTCGTACTGCGCGTATCTGACAAGCTAGACTTGGCGCGTGTAGCTCCGCTGTTGTGCGCTGGTATCACTACTTACTCGCCGTTGCGTCAGTGGAACGTAAAAGAAGGCGACCGGGTAGGCGTAATGGGCCTTGGTGGTCTCGGCCACATGGCCGTGAAACTAGCCGCCGCTATGGGTGCCGAAGTAACGGTACTTAGCACCTCGCCTAATAAGGAACAGGATGCGAAGGCACTGGGCGCTCACAAGTTCGTGGTGACCAAAGACCAGGAAGCCATGCAGGAAGTCCAAAACTACTTCGACATCATTATCAACACGGTTTCCGCGCCTCTCGACCTGAACCTGTATTTGGCTACACTGCGCCTCGATGGCACTATGGTGCTGCTCGGGGTACCACCGGAAGCGCCCCAGGTTCACGCTTTCAACCTCATCAGCAAGCGTCGCCGTTTGGCTGGCTCGCTCATCGGGGGTATTGCCGAAACCCAGGAAATGCTGGACTTCTGCGCTGAGCACAACATTATGTCAGACATCGAAATTATTCCGATAGACAACATCAACGAAGCCTATGACCGCATGGTTAAAAGCGACGTGAAGTATCGCTTTGTGATTGACATGGCAACACTGTAAAATCGCAGCTTGCATAAAGAAAAAGGGTCGCCATTGCTGACGACCCTTTTTCTTTATGCAAGAGGGAAGCAGTAGTTCGTGGTCAACAAGGGTCGTCCAACACACATCGTTGGTAGCTCGCTTGTAATGCGCCGCCTATTTACGCGATATATCACTTACATCCCTCATTCAACTAATTCGGCACGCCATGATTTATGCTTTCCCTATCTTCACAGATGACTGTAACCAGCCTCCAAAACAGCGAAAACGAGCCAACCGCTTTGCCTTGCTGCTTTTTACGGTTACTGCCTTAGCCGGATTGGCAATTAAATACTTGTCCTAGCCAAGCCTTACTGAGCGGTGAAACAGGTTCTTTTCCCTGAGTTAATACTCCTTCATCGACAGTAAAACGAACGAGTAGTACCCAAAAAAAGCCCTCCTGGCCATGCGGCCAGGAGGGCTTTTAAGTTCTTGGATAAGGACAAGTAGCACTGACTGGCTTTTTGTTTAGGTAATAAGTTAAGTATTGACATTTAGTCTGAAAGCTCAACCTCAACCGCTCACTCTCGAAACAGCTTTTTATCGGCGTAGAAAGTGCCAAACGGAACAAGTGAAGCCAGAAAAGCCAGCAAAGCCTTCTTAAAAGACCAGCCCAACTCGATAGTTGCCATAATTACCAGCAGCACATACAACACGAACAGCAACCCGTGCGCCATACCAACCATGCGTACGGCCTCGGGCAAGCCGGCCATATATTTTAGCGGCATTGCAATGCCGAGTAAAACGAGAAACGAAAACCCTTCCAAAAAGCCAACAACGCGCAGGCGACCAAGGGTAGAAGAAAGTAGAGCGAGCATAAAAATTTAAGTGTCTGGGGGCAAAAGTATGATGCAGCACCAGCCGAAGGGCAGCGCCGCTAAGCTTCGGCTTGGTGCGCGGCTAGAAGTGTTGGCGCTACAGCGTAGCGGCTTCCAAAGTGGGCGCTAGAGGTTGGGTTCTGCCTGGGTAGGCTATCAGCGCTTTTTCCAGGCAAGTCAGAGCGGCATTCAGCGTATCGAGATTGAGCACGTAGGCAAGTCGTACTTCGTCGCGGCCGCGGCCGGGGGTGGCGTAAAAGCCAGCGGCGGGCGTAAGCATTACTGTTTGATTCTCATACGAAAATGACTCCAGCAGCCATTGGCCAAAGAGCTCGCAATCGTCGACGGGCAGCCGGGCCATCACGTAAAATGCGCCGCCCGGCAAAGGGCACTCCACGCCGGGCATAGCGCGCAAGCGGCTCACCATCAGGTCGCGGCGGGCGAGGTACTCCGTTTTGGTAGCGTCGAAGTAAGTGGGGGGCAAATCGGTGGCCGCCTCGCCCAGCAGCTGCGCCAGGCCGGGCGGACTGATCCGCATCTGGGCAAACTTCAGGGCCACGGCGTACAGAGCCTTGTTTTTGGTAACAAAAGCCCCCAAACGGGCCCCGCAGGCACTATAGCGCTTCGAAATAGTGTCCAGCAATACCACGTGCTCGTCAACGCCCGAAAGGTGCAGGGCGCTTACGTAGGGCGAATCGTAGCAGAATTCGCGGTAGGCTTCGTCGGAAAACAGATACAGGTGGTGACGCAGGCAAATGTCGCGCAACTGCTCCAACTCTTCGCGTCGGTACACGTGGCCCGTCGGGTTGTTCGGGTTGCAGATGAGAATAGCCTTGGTGCGCGGGGTAATCACGCGCTCAAACTCACCAATGGGGGGCAGGGCAAAGCCATTTTCTATGTGCGCCAGCACGGGCACGATATGCACTCCAGCGGCAACGGTAAAGGCCGTGTAAGCACCATAAAAAGGCTCCGACATTATCACCTCGTCGCCGGGGTTCAGGCAGCTCAGCATGGCAAACAGGATAGCCTCGGAGCCGCCCGCCGTTACGATGATTTCGTCGGCCGTTACATCGATGCCGGCGCGCTGATAATACGCGGCCAGCTTCTGGCGATAGCTTTCGTGGCCGGCGCTGGCGCTGTACTCCAGCACCCGGATATTGGCTTTCTGGACCGCTTCCAGCACGGCGGGGGGCGTTTCTATATCGGGCTGACCGATATTTAAATGATGCACCTTAAGGCCGCGCTTCCGGGCCGCTTCGGCGTGGGGCAACAACTTCCTAAAAGGCGACACCGGCATGGCGTGGCCTCGCTTCGATACTTCCAACATGCCCAAAGATACGGCTGTAACTAGAATTGCCCCAGTATCTTGACTAACTTCCTATTTGTTAATCCTTCATTTAAACCACCAAAAATGCCCCCCACCGATACCCGCGAAGTCTGGTTGCGCGGCCCGCTGCCCGATGTGCCTCCTCTGCTCCAGCCCGTAGCTCACGCCCTGCTCCAAGCCCGCGAGGAAGTAACCAAACTGCTGCACGGTTTCCCGGAAACACTACTTTGGGAAAAGCCAGCGGGTGTGGCCTCGATTGGTTTTCACCTCCAGCACCTCACCGGCGTGCTCGACCGCACTTTTACGTATGCTCGAGGCCAGCAGCTTACGCCTGAGCAGCTGGAATCACTGGCGCAGGAGGGAAAAAGCCCCCCAGCAGGCTGCCTTGTACCAGAGCTGGTTCAGGCTTTTCACAATCAGGTAGAGCAAGCGCTTACCCAGCTTCGCACCACCGACGAGGCCACGCTAACGGAACCGCGCGGCGTGGGGCGAGCCATGTTGCCCTCTACGGTACTGGGTTTGCTGGTTCACGCTGCCGAGCACACGATGCGCCACGTGGGCCAGCTTTCCGTGACAGCTCGTGTTCTAAAACACGCTGCTGAAGCGTACTAAACAAATCGGCCGCCGCTGCACAGGAGCAACGGCGGCCGGTTTGGCTTATAATTAAGCGTTTACTTCTTATTGGAAGCCCTGATTGTTTTTACCTCCGCTGCGGATATGCCCGAGGCTTTATTGCCGAAGCTATTGCGCACATACGTCAGCACGTCGGCAATCTGCTTGTCGGTGAGGGCTTCGAAGGCGGGCATTACGCTGGCATACGACTCGCCGTCGATGTCTTCGCCCTCCAGGCCATTGAGTACCACTTTTACTAGCCGGGTTTTGTCGCCTAGCACCCAAGTGGTGCCGTTCAGGGGCGGGTTCATTCTTTCTACACCGCCGCCATCGGCCATGTGGCAGGTCAGGCAGTTCTGGGTATACACCGCTTTGCCCGCCGTAAGCGTAGCCGCCGAAACAGCAGCCGGTTTAGCAGCAGTGGCAGCTTTTTTGGTGGTTGGCTTGGCTTTGGGGGGCGTTTTTTGTTGAGCAACGGCCGACTGACTAAACAAAGTCAGCGCGCACACAACGATAATGATCTGCTTCATCAAAGGGCTTATTTTTTAGCGTAAACAATGCGGTAAATCGTGCCCTGCTTATCGTCGGTGACATAGAGCGAGCCGTCCGGACCCTGGGCTAGGCCGCAGGGCTTGTGGTCGGGCCGACCAGCAGCGGCTTTGTCGGGCGCACCGGCAAAGTTGTCCGCGAAAACCTCCCATTCGCCCGAGGGCTTACCGTCTTTGAAGGGCTGGAAGGCGATGTAATAACCCTTCTGCGGCTCAGGAGCACGGTTCCAGGAGCCATGGAAGGCAATGAAAGCGCCGTTGCGATATTTCTCTGGAAACATGGTGCCAGTATAGAATAGCAGCGCGTTCGGGGCTGTGTGGGCGGGGTAGGCGGCGGCGGGGTCTATGAAGTTGCCGGTTGCCTCTTTTTTGCCGTCGCCGCCGTACTCTGGGGCCATCATTTTCTTGCGCTGCACGTTGTCGTAGTATATGTAAGGCCAGCCAGCGTTGTCGCCTTTTTTGAGCGCGTACATGCACTCAGCTGGCAGCTCTGCCGACTGCTTCGTGTCATACAGTTCCGGGAAGTTGTCGTGAAGCTGGTCGCGGCCGTGCTGCATTACAAAGAGCTGGTTGGACTGCGCGTTCCAGTCTAAGCCTACCACGTTGCGCAGGCCAGTGGCGTAGCGCACACCATCGCCATAGGTTTGGTTGAGCTTGTCGGCTCGGAACTGCCAAATGCCCCCCGCTGAGTCCAGTATCGGGCAGTTGGGCCGGCCCAGCGAGCCTTTCTGCCGGTCTTTCACCTGGCAGGCGTTCGAATACGCTCCAATGTTAACGTAAATATTGCCCGCCTTATCCTGGGCTATTGACTTGCTTTCGTGCTGCCGCCGATTGATGAGGCCAGTAATAATCTTTTCGGGCTGGGTGGGGTTCGTTACCTCACCCTTGGGGCTGAGCTTGTACCGATACACGGCGTCATCGGAGGAAGCGTACAAAAAGCCGGGCACGCTGTAAATGCCAGTGCCGCCGTAGTTGCTGAAGCCATTCACCACTTCAGCTTTGCCACCGCTGGTTTCGCGGAGCATTAGAATGCCCTTACCTTCCTTATTTGGTCGGTTCAGTTTAACGTAAATCGTGCCCTGGGGCGTGACGGTAATGTGGCGGGTGCGGGCCCCGGTTTCGGCCACTTTCAGGGCGCCAAAGCCGGCGGGCAGCTTCAGCCCGGCGTTGTCGGGGTCGGCTACAATTTTATTTTCGGAGGTGAGCGCAAATAAGGATAGGCTCCCGACAAGGCCTGTGGAGAGCAGCAGGTATCGGGAAAAGTGCTTTTTCATGGATAGAGTTGGTTCAGGTTAGCGATATATACGGAATGCAGCGGCAAATAAACCATTTGCTGGCAGTAAGGTAACTGCATAAATGAAAACGGATACACGCAGGGCGGCTTGCTCATAAAAGAGCAGCTTATATGCTTCTAACCCTGAATAAAAAGCCCCCCACAGCTTCCTGTTGGCCTATCGGCTGGGTCGAGCCGAGCGCTTGCGGAAATACCTCAACAAGGCTGTGACTAGGGTGTGTATAATACATAGTATATTATGTACATTTTGAAGATGAAGTATATCCTAACGCTAAGTCTGATAACGTGTCTTTGTTTGCAAGCAAAAGCGCAGGATACAGCTTATGTACCACAACCAACAATTGCTGCGCAGGAGCAGCCTGCACAACGAACGCCATTCAGAAACAAGGTGGTCTATTTCGGGGCAAGCGTGGGGGGCAATTTGTCTGCTATGAACTTCAATAAAGGCTATCCGAGGCCAGCTGCTCCAGTTGAAAATCAATGGAAGCCGGGCTTTACTGCTGGTCTGCTGATAGGAATCAGGCTGAATGAAAAATTCGCTCTTCAGCAAGACTACCTGTGGACACGTATGCAGAGCAAGGAAACGAGCAGCGCCACAGCCTACGTCTTCGATTATCTCTCCTTGCCGGTCCTGATTCAATACACTGTTTTTCCACGCGTTAGCCTTTTGGCCGGGCCACAGTTTGATTTATTGATTCAAGCCAAAAAGCGTGTGAACGGCCAAACAGTAACTACTACACGCGACACGGAGGAGCGAAGTATTGGCGCTACAGCCGGCGTAGGAGTGAGGCTATTGAATACTTTAAGCTTCAGTGCCCGCTATATACATGGCATGAATCATATTGGTCTCAGGGAAAGTGCGGGTTTGCAGGAATTCAAGTTTCAATCAGTGCAGGTATCCGTTGTCGCTATTTTTTAATAGGACCACTACCTCACTGGTGCGAGTTTAGCGGAGCGTGACTCGTGACCAGCCATGCCGGGAGGCTGCGCCTACCCCGCTAGATATAACAAAGTCGCTCAGATTATCCAAGAGGCGCGGCCTCTGTTTGCCGCTGTGCGGCAGTGGAGGTACAACCTCCACATTTTGGCTAGTCACAAGCTATAAGCTCGCGCCAGTTGGAGGAAGATTTTAAAGTCATAATAAGGGGTAATTGAGTAATGGTTTAATTAAAAACCCCACGTCAGCTAAAGCCAACGCGGGGTTTTTGTTGATTGGCAAAAGCCAAGCTATTACATGTCCTTGATAATCTCGTCGCCAAACTCGCTGCATTTTAACAGCGTAGCGCCTTCCATCAGCCGCTCGAAGTCGTAGGTGACGCGCTTGGAGGCAATGGCGGTTTCGAGGCCTTTGTAGATGAGGTCAGCGGCTTCCTGCCAGCCCAGGTGCTCCAGCATCAGGGCGCCGGACAGAATCACCGAGCCGGGGTTTACTTTGTCCTGACCGGCGTACTTGGGGGCGGTGCCGTGGGTCGCTTCGAAGATAGCGTGGCCGGTGAGATAGTTGATATTGGCCCCCGGCGCAATGCCGATGCCACCCACGATGGCCGCCAGCGCGTCGGAGATATAGTCGCCGTTTAGGTTCAGGGTTGCTACCACCGAGTAGTCGGCGGGGCGGAGCAGAATCTGTTGCAGGAAAGCATCCGCGATACTGTCTTTGATCAGGATTTTGCCGCCGTCGAGCGCTGCTTTCTGCTGGGCGTTGGCTACATCCTGGCCCTGCTTGGCCGCTACGCGGTCGTACTGGGCCCAAGTGTATACTTTGTCGCCAAACTCACGCTCGGCCAATTCATAACCCCAGGTTTTGAACGCGCCCTCCGTGAACTTCATAATGTTGCCCTTGTGCACGATGGTCACAGAAGGCTTCTTATGCTCGATGGCATACTCAATAGCCGCGCGAATCAGGCGCTCCGTACCTTCTTTCGACACGGGCTTAATGCCAAACGACGACGACTCGGGGAAGCGAATCTTCTTCACGCCCATCTCATCCTGCAAGAATTCTAGCATTTTCTGAGCCTGGGGTGTACCATTCATGTACTCAATGCCGGCGTAGATATCCTCTGTGTTCTCCCGGAAGATAACCATGTCGGTCAGCTCGGGATGCTTCACGGGCGAGGGTACACCCTCAAACCAACGCACGGGGCGCACACACGCGTACAGGTCCAACTCCTGACGCAGTGCAACATTTAGCGAACGAATACCACCGCCTACAGGAGTAGTCAGGGGGCCTTTTATGCCCACCAAATACTCGCGGAAGGCATCCAGCGTTTCGTTTGGCAGCCAGTTACCGGTTTGCTTAAACGACTTCTCGCCGGCCATCACCTCTTTCCACATCAGCTGGCGCTTACCTCCATAGGCTTTCTCCACGGCCGCGTCAAGCACTCTCCGAGAAGCAGCCCAAATGTCTGGACCCGTACCGTCGCCTTCGATGAAAGGAATGGTAGGCCTGTCAGGGACATTCAGCTTGCCGTTTTTGATGGTGATCTTCTGTTCTGCCATTGTGTAAGAGTTGTCAGTGGTTAGTTGACAGTTATTGGTAGGTTGGAGTTTTTTACTGTGCTGGGGGGCTTTTTAGTACCCAAATATCTCTTTCAGCGTGAGCTGCTCTACTTTGCCATACTTGGCCAGCTCCTTAAAATTCAAGCGGTCTTTCGAACCAATAACCAGAATCGTCTGCGCCTGATTTTTCACCTTCGCTTCCTGGAATTTCTTCAGGTCGTCGAAGCTCATATTGGCCGTTTTCTCATACACATCGCGGCGCAAATCGTAGTCGAGGCCCAGGCGCTTGGCGCGCTCATAGCTGAACAGGATATCCGACTTGGTAATGCGCTCCGTAGCAATGTTATTGCGAATAGAGTTCTTCGCAATTTGTAGGTTGGCCTCAGCCACAGGCATATCGTTGAGCAAAGTAGCCATACCGGTCATGGCCTCGGGCAGCTTGTCGCTCTGTGTGCCGATGTAGCTCATCACGTAGTTGGAGCGGCCCTGCTTGTCGGCATTGGAGTAACGCGAAGAGGCAGAGTAGGCCAGCGCCTTCGACTCGCGCAGCTCCTGAAACACGATGCTGCCTATGCCGCCGCCGAAGTACTCGTTGTATAAGCTCACCGTGGGCACAATATTCTTGTCGTACACGTCGCCCTTGGTCAGGAACAGGATTTCCGCCTGCACCATGTTGTAGTCCACCCAATACACCTTACGGTCCTTCATGGGCTGCTCCGCAAAATCCTTGTTTGCAGGTACAGGCGTGAGCGTGGGGGGCGTTTTGTGGGCCGTGTTCAAGACTGCTACCAACCCATCGGCTGGCCGGGGGCCATAGTACAGCGCACGGTGCTGATACGAAGTTAGCTTCTTTGTAAGAGCCGTCAGATCCTGGGGCTTCAGGGCTTTCAGCTCCTTCTCGGAGAGTTGCGTAGTGAAGGGATTCTTCGGACCATACTTGGCGTAGTTCACCATTGCCTGACTTAGAATCACCTGCTTATTCAGCTTAGCATCTTTGCGGGCTTTGAGCACACCGGCCACCATGTCGCTCAGGGCCTTGGTATCGGGCTTGGGGTTGGCAAGCAGGCTTTCAAATAGCTGCAATGCTGGCTCAAAATTGCTATCCAGACCTGCCAGACTCACGTACACGCGGTCGGCGCCGCTGCTCACGCTGAATGAGCAGCCCAGCTTATAGAATTCCTGCTGCAACTGCGCCGCCGAGTATTGACCAGTACCGAGGTATTGCAGATAATCGGCCGCCAAACCTAGTTTAGGGTCGTTGTTGGTGCCGAGGTCGAGGATATAGTACAGATTGAATAGCTCGTTCTCAGTGTTTTTGGTGTAAAACACCGGAATGCCCGAGGCCAGCTTTAACTCCTGAATATCCTTCTTGTAATCAACGAATACGGGCTGCAACTCTGGGGTCGGCTTGTCAACTATTTCCTTGTAGAAGGATGAAGCCACCTCCCGATTCACCGGTACCGGCGTAATAGCAGGCTTCACTACTTTGGGCGTGCTAATGTCCTTGCCCGTGCGCTTATAAATAAGGGCGTAGCCAGGACCGTAATACTGGTTGGCCACGCGCATTACATCTTCCTTCGTTACGGCGGCAAACTCATCGTACTGCTTCAGGTAATCCTTCCACGGCATGCGCGCCACAAAAGCCGCCACAAAAGCGCCGGCGCGCGACTCATTGCTTTCGTAGCTCTTGGTGCGCTGGAGCTTTTCGTTGTTGATGATGGCCGGAATCAGCCACTCCGAAAAGTCGCCTTTCTTCACCTTGTCCAGCTGAGCTAGCAGCAAGTCGCGCACCTGATCCAAACTCTGGCCCTGGCGAGGCGTCGCGTAGAGAATATGGGAAGAGTAGTCGTTGTTAATATCCGTGAACGAGGCCGCCTGCAATACCTTCTGCTGCTGGTTCAGGTTCAGGTCAATCAAGCCAGCCTGCCCATTGGTCAGAATTTTATCAATCATACGCAGCACCACCGCGTCCGGTGTAGTCGTGCCGGGAAAGCGGAAGCCCAGCATGACGTTTTCAGCATCGGGACCTACTATCTCCTTCACGATAGGAGCCGTAATAGGGGCTTCCTGTGCAACGGTAAATGTAGGCTCAGCCTTGCGGGGCAGTTTGCCAAAATACTGGTCAATGATACGAATAGTCTGGTCGTAATCCAGATCGCCGCTCAACGCCAACGCTACGTTGTTCGGAATATAGTACTTATCGAAGTAGCTCTTAATCTCCGTGATGGAGGGATTTTGCAGGTGCTCAATCGTGCCAATAGTAGTCTGGGTACCATACTGGTGCTTCTGGTACAAGCTAGCGTTCAGCGCCTGAAACTCCTTGCTGAAGTCATTGTCGAGAGTCCGGTTCTTCTCTTCATAAACAGCCTCCAACTCCGTATGAAACAGGCGCGGTACCATCTCGCCCATGCGCTCAGCCTGAATGGCAGCCCACTTCTCCAGCTGGTTGCTCGGAATATCCTCCTGATAAACCGTCTGCTCCACCGAAGTGTAGGCATTAGAGCCCTTGGAGCCGATGGTGCCCATAATCTTATCGTACTCGTTGGCTACAGCATACTTGGCAGCTACCCCCGATACAGAGTCAATCTGGTGATACAGCTGCTTGCGCAAATTCACGTCGCGGGTGCCGCGGTACTTCTCGTAAAGCGCTTCAATCTTAGCTAGTTCCGTCTTTTCTGCTTCCCAGTTTTGGGTGCCCAGGCGCGAGGTACCTTTGAACACCATGTGCTCCAGGTAATGGGCTAGGCCGGTGGCAGTACTCGGGTCGTTCTTAGACCCTGCCCGCACCGCCAGATAGGTCTGGATGCGTGGCGCATCATCGTAATCCGACAAATACACCGTCAGGCCATTATCTAAGGTATAAATACGCGCTTTGAGGGGGTCGCCTTCTACCGTCTCGTATTTGTACTCTTTGGCGGCTGGGGCACTGGCTTGCGTTGTAGCATCAGTGGTAGCATTGCCAGTAGAGGCCGTTTTCGTTGATTGGCACTCGGTAGTCAGGCCAAGCGCAGCTATGGCCGGAAATAGAAGCAGAAAGGGTTTTTTCACAGAATTTCCGGTGCAGAAAACAGGGCAGAGCAATGAGAAATCAAAGATACTTGGTGGGGGCTGGAATTAAAAACGATACAGCATTTAGGTAAGATTATGCTGCACCTAAGCTGAAGTGCCAGCCACGAATGTCGATGTTTGCAACTGTAGTGGCTTCAGCTTTGCTAAGCGGGGTGCGTAGAGAGCCACCCTCCACTATTCTTCTGAATGTGGCAGCACTTTAGTAGTAAATAAAAAGCCCCCCAGCACTGCGCTGGGGGGCTTTTTCTATCGTTTTTGCTGATACACAGTAAGAATCGGGAGGTCTTCTGCCCGAATGGTATGCACCTCGCGGCCTAGTCCCATGCTATCCGGGTAGGAGTGGGGGTAGTTATGCTGGTGGTAGGTCGTGAGAAAGCACTGGACTTCCGGGCGGTTGGCATTCCAGATGTACTTAAGCCTTTTTTTCTGGTCTTCCGGCAGCAACAATGTACCACAATACAACATCCACGGGTCGCCGCTATAGGCAATTTGGGGGCTAGGATCGTGCGAAAGGACCCACTCTAAACCTTGGCGGTAGGACAGGCCCCAGTAGTCGCGGTCAAAATGCCCGACCACGGTCTGGGCGGGCAAAAAGCTGAAGTACACCTGCTGATGGGGGTGCAGGCGCACCATGCGCACCACCGTGTGGGCCACTTCCAGCCCACCCACCCCTAAGAGCACGTAGGCTAGCCCGCGCCAAGTAGTCGACCGATTGCTCCAATGTACCAAGGTGCGTACGCCCTGCACTGTGAGCAGTAGCAGAGCGGGGTAGACAAAGTAGAGGTGACGCCAGCCGTTGTAGACCACCGAGTGCAAGACTATCACCAGCAGCATCGGCCCCAGCAGCCAGACCAGCACGAGCAGGCCCAGGCGAGACTCGAGCGTGCGAAGGCCGGTCAGGCCGCCGCGTATAAAGCGCTGCAGGTCGGCCCCCATGCCTAGTAGCGCGGCCAGCAGGTAAGGTAGGGGCGTGGTGAGACTGATCCAGACCGGAATGTAGTGCCACGGAATCGCACTGCCCGGCAAATACTGTCCGAAATAGAATACTTTGGAGTGCCAGCCAAAATGGCTCATACTTCGAAAAATTGCCATAAAATTGGTGAGCGGCGCTTCCCAAAGCGCGGGCCAGCCTATAACCATAAACGCCGCTGATGCCAGCAAGTAAAACGCTGTGTTCCTGGCTAACTGTAGCTTGCTGGCCTGTTCAGCTCGAGGCCTAAACAGCAACTCAAGTCCCACCATTCCGAGGGTAAAGGCCACACTCAGAACCCCTAGAATGCGCACATCAATGGCCAGCGCGGTAACCAACGCATGCAACAGGGCGCGTTGGTAGCTGGGGCTACGTAGAAAACAGGCCAGCGAATAAATGCTCAGCGTAAATAGTGCCATGAACACGATATCCTGGGCATTATAAAACGCCTCGGCGAAGAAACGGGGCGAGAGCACCAGAAGCAAAGCTGTTAGCAGACCCCAGCGCCAGCTTTGAAAGCGCAGCGTAGCTAACTTATACAACGCGTACACTCCAGCCACGAAGACGAGAAAAATGCACAAGTGGCGCAGCCAGTAAGCGGCCTGAGTGTTGTTGCGGGTGAAGGCAAAATTTAGCAGGGCCATCGGTACCTCAAAGGCTACGCCATGGTCATTTTCGCTGTAGCCTTTGAGGGCCGGAATCAGCTCAGTGCCAGCTTGCCGGCGCACTAGTTCTGGCGCCAGCATCTCCCCGACGTACTTGATGTTGACCATGCCATTGAGCTTGTGACGTGGCTCATCCACGGATACGCCGTAGTCGCGATGCAGCAGCAGACCCGTGAGTAAGAGCAGCCCGAAGAAGAGCCCAACTACCCTACGGGCAGTTAGCAACGACTTCAAGAACGACCCTAAAAATGGCATAAGGCAAAAAGATAAAGCAGCTTACCAGCGCTTGAATACCGAAAAGATGCGCAAGCCATCGGCCCGGATGGTATATACCTCCCGCCCTAAGCTGTCGGGGTAGGTTTTGGGGCGAGCGCCGTAGTAATGGTAAGCGGTCAGAAAGTAGCGGGCTTCCGTGGGCGTCTCTGCCTGGCTGGGGATGTAGTGCAGACGCGTACGCTGACTGGGGGGCAAAATCAGCATGTTATTGTCTAGGTAGCTCGGGTTGCCGCTGATAGTTATCTGCGGATTTGGATCGTGGGCCAGCACCCATTCCAACCCTTCCCTGTAGGACAGGCCCCAGTAATCCAACTCAAACAGCCGCTCGGCCGTGCTGGGGGGCAAAAAGCTGAAATATACGTACTGATGCGGATGAAGCCGAACCATGCGTACCACAGTGTAAGCGCCTTCCAAGGCAGCAGCGGCGAGTAGCATGGTCGCGGCCCAGGCCCGCAATCGGGAAGCGTGGCGCGAAAGCGTATACAGATGTTGCAGGCCCCAAACGGCCAGAATTAGCAACGCGGGATAGATAAAAAACAGATGCCGCCACGCGTTGTACAGAATGGAATTCAGCCCGATAACCAGCAAAGGCGGTACCAGCAGCCATAGCAGCAGCAACAGGTTTTGGCGGTGCTCCGGCGTCCGCAGAAACGGGCGCCACGGCCGTAACAAAGAACGCAGCGTTAGTAAAAAGCCCCCCACGGCCGCCAAAGAGTACGCTAAAGGCGTCGTGACCAGAATCCACCCTGGAATGTAGTGCCAGGGCATCGGATCGACAGGCAAATGAATGGTGTTGCCCCAATACAGAAGCGTGCCTTTGAAAGGGTATTTACTTAAGCTGTGAAAGGAAGCCAGTAGGTTCGTCAATGGCGCCTCCCAAAGCGCCGGCCAGCCGATGAGAATAGCGACCGGAGTAATGGCCAAATACAGCAATGTACTCTGTACGAGCTGCCGATTAAGAACCCTTTGCTCATTCGACCGGGATAACAACTCCAACCCCACCATGCCCACTGTGAAAGCTACCAGCAGCATACCGAGTATGCGAATATCCACCGTAAGGGCCGTAACCAAGGCGTGCAGTAACGCTCTTGGAAGAGAAGGCTGCCGGATAAAGCAGAGTAAGGAGTAAATGCTGAGCGTGAACAACGCCATGAAGACGATGTCCTTGGCATTGTAAAACGCATCGGCAAAAAGACGAGGCGAAAGCACTAATAAAAGCGTCGTAAGCAGGCCCCAGCGCCAGCTTTTTAGGTATAAACTGCTGAGCCGAAATAATGCGTACACCCCGGCCACAAAGACCAGAAAAATGCACAAGTGCCGCACATAATAGCCGACTTGGGCGTCGCCCCGCGTGAGCACGAAGCTCACCAACGCCATCGGTATCTCAAACGCGACGCCATGGTCGTTTTCTATGTAGTTTTTGAGTGGCGGAATGAGCCGGTAACCAGCTTGATTTTGAACCAGAGTAGGCGCTATTAGCTCCGCGATGTACTTGACATTCACCATCCCGTTCAGCCGATCCACCCGCTCATCGGCCGATACGCCGTAGTCGTGGTGCAGCAACAGGCCCAGCAGAACGAGCAAGCCAAAAAATAAGCTGACAATAAAACGTTGACGACGAGTCGGCAAAATCTTGTTAATCAGGCTGCTAAGGTGAATCAAGCTAAGACGTATGTTTAATTCAAGTAAGACTCAGATGGCGCAGGGTTGATCATTAGCTGCGCTGACCTTCAGTACAATGAGAAGAGCTAGGATACATCCCTCCACCGTTAGGTCATTTCACTTCGCTTCTTAAAAATCTGTGTCGAGCCCCAGCCGCTGCTTCATCTCGCGCAGCGATGGAAACTTCTCAGCCAGATATTCAAACTTATCAGCCGAAGTATACAGCTTACGCGCGGTCTGCACCTGCTCCCCCATAATGGGCTGCACCGTGAGGCGCGGATAGCCCGTACGCCGCCGCAACTCCGTCAGAAACTCAATTCGAAAATCGTTGAACTGATCAATCTGAATAGGATTATCAACCAGTAGCTCAATCACATGCTGCTCATTAGCCGTCACCGCCCGGTTCAGCACCATGTACTCGCTCATGCGGTCCTGGGTCCGTTTTTCCTCTTTCAATTCCTGCCACACACGCTGAAGCAGTTCTTCATCCACGGTGGGTAGGCCCAGAGCAGGACCGCTCGGCTCAGCCACTTCCTGGGGGGCATTTTTGACCACCGCAGCTTGCTGGGCTACCTGTGCTTTCAGGTCTTTCAGACTCGGAATCTTACTGCCACCATTCAGCGGCTTCAAGGAGGCCAATGAGGGAGCGGGGGGCAATTTTGGAGTGGGCGCGGTTTGGCCCGGCTCGTGGCCAGCCACACTGGGCGCGCCGGTATCCACGTGCGGAACCGTATCAAGCACCTGATGCTGCTCCGTTGGCAGGTCAGCCTCTTCATCCTCGATGCTGGGTGTGTCGTGCAATTCCTCGACGCCACTTTCCACCGGAATTATCTCCTCTGGTTCGGCTGGCGCTGAAATGAGTTCTGATTCTACTAAAGCCGTGCTGGGGGGCATTTTGGCCGCTCCATTGCTCGAAGCTGAAGGAATAGCCGCAGGCGTTCCTGACGCGGGCGCTGCTGTCGGCTGCGCTATTGGGGCGCTGGCTTTAGCTATAATAGGCGACTGGGGAGCATTCTGCGGCGCTGAGCTACTTACGCTACTTTTTTTTTTAGCCTCGCCGTTGGAGCCAGCGCCCAGCTCGCGGGCAAACTGCACGGCCCCATTCAGATACGTCAGCTTCATCAGCGTCAGCTCCACGTGCAGACGCTGGTTTTTAGCTTGCTTAAACTCCCGGTCGCACTGGCTCACCAGGTTCAGGGCCGAGAGCAGAAAGGGCAGCGGAGCCGCCTGCGCCTGCCGCACGTAGCGCGCCCGAATGCCTTCGGATACTTCCAGCAGCTGCACCGTCACGGGGTCTTTGCACACCAGCAAGCCCCGCAGGTGCTCGGCTGCCCCCACCACAAAGTTGTGCAGGTCGAAGCCATTCTGCATGATTTCCTCCAGCAAAAGCAACGAGCCAGAGAGGTTTTCACTCACCAAAAAATCAACCAGCCGGAAGTAATACTCATAATCCAGAATGTGCAGGTTCTGCACTACATCCTGATAGCGGAGCGAGTTGCCCGAAAACGTAACCATCTGATCAAAGATGGACAAAGCGTCGCGTAAAGCGCCATCGGCCTTCTGCGCCACCAGGTGCAAAGCGTCGGGCTCAGCCGTAATCTGCTCCTGCTTTGCGATATAACCCAGGTGCCCCACAATGTCATCGACCCGAATCCGGTTGAAGTCGAAGATCTGGCAGCGCGACAAAATCGTGGGGATGATCTTGTGCCGCTCGGTGGTGGCCAGAATGAAAATGGCGTAGGAAGGTGGCTCTTCCAGGGTCTTCAGAAAGGCATTGAAGGCCGCGTTGGAGAGCATGTGCACCTCATCGATAATATAGATCTTGTACTTGCCGGTTTGGGGGGCGTAGCGCACCTGCTCCACCAGCGAGCGAATATCCTCGACAGAGTTATTGGAAGCTGCATCCAGCTCGTGCACATTGAATGACGCGTTCTGGTTGAACGAGCGGCAGGATTCGCACTGGTCGCAGGCTTCGGTTTCGGGCGAGAGATTCTGGCAGTTGATGGTCTTGGCCAGAATGCGGGCACAGGTGGTTTTGCCCACCCCGCGCGGACCGCAAAACAGGAAGGCTTGGGCCAGGTGGTTGCTGACAATGGCGTTTTGCAGCGTGGTAGTCACGTGCTGCTGCCCCACCACGCTCCGAAAAGTGGCAGGACGGTACTTACGGGCCGAAACGACGAAATTTTCCATACTTCTATCTACAAAGATACCCTGAAAGGAAAGGAACCCCAAGTCAGAGCTTGGGATTACATGTGCTGGAACAAAAAAGCCCCCCGACAACGTTTTCTCAGTGATGTGCGTACATTCGCACCCCGCTCTTCGGTGCGGGCATCGTTCTTTCTAATTTGGGGCTGACTGGAATTGACAGCTTGTGCAGGTCGCGAGTAAGCGTGTCAGGAGTTGAATGGATCTCCTGTTAAAAAGTCATTCAAACAGTAAATGGCGAGTATAGCTACGCCATGGCTGCTTAGTCTAGGTACTAAGTAATGCCATCGTTCCGCATCCGTCTTCCTTTTCACGGGTGAGCACGGGACGTCGTAAGTAAAGGGATAGTTTGGGTAGAGGTGTGATGCTCAGGCGAAAACAACTGCATCTAAGGGAAATTCAAAGGCCTGATGTGCGCCCGGATTTCTCCGACAATTCAAGCATAGATACACACGTAGAAAGCTCGTCGGTTTCCTTGTCTGGACCAGGGTTCGAATCCCTGCAGCTCCACTGAATAGGCCTTCCTGGTATCGGGAAGGCCTATTTTTATTTTATACTGACAGTTTTACTGTCAAAATCCTCCATTTTTGCATGACAAGCATAATAAAGCCACTTTAAACAACACATTGCTCAATGTCATTTTAACGGAGAATCTGGTGTGGCTCTTATAGACGGCCATTCCGAAGTAGCAGGATAATTTGAATATTAATGAGCGGTGTATGGCGTTAAGCTGGTCTACACTGGGACTAGACGCAAATCTTAAAGTAGAGTAGCTAGGGTAAACAAAAGCACCAGTTTTGATGACAAAGATCTTTTATTCCACTACCAAGTCGAGTTACTAATCTTTCGCAATTATGGGTGTAAGGTTTGGTACACCCATAATTGCGATGGAGGCTTTTTAAATGCAAACTGTGGTTTTACAAAAGCATTATTTTGTATTTGAAGTCTCTTTCTTCTAAGAGTGGGCCGATAGCCGACATGCGTTTTCTATCTGCTTTAATATCTAGTGGATCTTCGCTGGCTAGCACTTTCTCTACTACATATTCATCACTAGCGCATCCTTCCGAATCATAGCAAAGCAAATACTCACCCGGATCATTGTCTTCGCTCTCAGGATAGCTTAATATAAGACCACGACGTAAGCCGTGCTCTTGAACCGGCAAAAGCGCGTCCTGGATGTGCCTCGTTTTATCTTTTATAGCATTGTAAGTTTCTTTAAGGAGGGTAGCTTGGGCTCGAAGCTTTTGTTCCGCTTTGTTAGCTTCATCAAACTGATCATGTCCTATGATACTGTCTACTCCAAAAACAGCCATTTTGTCTTCAAGGGCTTCATGTTGGATATTTATTGCGGCGATTAAGTCTCTGGCAGAAGCGCGATGCTTGCTGCATTGACGTAGCAATGTAAGAAGGGGGGTAACCATTGAAGACATGAGATAGGGGTTAAGTTGAATAACCCAAATTTACGTTATGTGATACATTAGCTCAGCACAGATTACCTATTAATATGATAGCTGGTTGTGGTACAAATGCTGCCTTATAAATAACTGTAAGCTCAACAAGGCGCGGAGCAATCCTGTATTTTACCCTATGGTCACCGAGAAAAATATAGCATGTGCTCTTCTCACTGGGGTAGTACAAAGCTAACTACGCTGTTCACCGGGCTTTTCACCGGGCTTTCGGCCCAATGGTAGGTAATCCATCCCGGTGAAATGGAACCAGACGGATGCCATATGCTCCTGATATCCCAGATCCCGTGCGCTAATTAATTTTCACCTGCGTTGGGCTAGGGAGCTGTGCGATTACATAGGAGAGATCACGTACTAGCCCAACCAGGCGAATTTATGTCGTATTGATTGCGACGCGGGCAGATTTTAGATCCCCTTAGGTTCGTTAGGTAGGCGAATGGAAAATAGATCCTCCTGGGCTTGAAAGCCTAGGTGCTTAAAGCTCTTAGTACAGATGATATTTTGTGACTGTATAAGTATATCCAATTAATCCATTTATAGGATAGCCGCTAAAGGGTAAAGTTCACATTCACATTTACTTTATGTTGCGCTTGTGACTAAGTAAGGTAAATGAGGAGCGTAATGTTGACAATGATCATGTGCTAATTAGAATTTCGTAGTCTTTATGCGTTTAAGGGGAAGGTTAATATTTTATTAAATGGCTGACAATCAAACAATTGATCTAATAGGCCAATGCTGTATTCTCATTTTCATTATCGTAACTATCATATTTAGAGGTACTTACTGTGTTCTGGCGACGATTTTCGTTGCTTGCATGGGCGAAGCCCCACCACCCGCACAGGGGTTGGGGTGCAATTGCAGAGGAGCGGCCCCGCTATGTGAGGATGGAAATGAGTACCCGTAAGCGTTTAGATAGGAAAGTGGGCGCGCTGCCCCACCAGAGGATCAGGGGTTAAACCGGCCCATCATCGCCTCCTTTTAGCCGTTTTCGGGGATGCAATCGACCGCCTGACCGCGCAGGTAGTCTTTAGCCTTCGCGCTGCGAGGCCTCCGGGCTGCCATCAGACCACCCCATTCGCGACTTTGTTTAATTAACTTCCTGATAGATTGTTAATTAACCCCTTATTTTACGTATTTATATGGTCCCTGTCCTTATGGACAGCACGTCACGCACTACCCGCAGGGTGCAATTGCACCCTGCTTTTCAACGATATATGAGGATGGACTTAATTAGTTGAGGCTGAAAAAGTGCGTAAAGAAGCTTGGACGAAGCAAATAATAGTAACCAGAAAAGCCTTGCTAGGAGATGCAAATACTACAAACGCTCTTTAATGTTAAGACATAGAGCCGGATTTAGGATTCAATAACCTGTGTAGAATACGATTGCGGTACAGGTTTATGCTAGTGCTGCGCACTTCTCATACTTCAATGCGTACTGGAGCAGCACCTAAATCACCATTTCGCCAGCGGACTACTGGGTCTTTAATGGGTGTGTAAGTCGGTTTTGCTGTAAGGGCTGCGTGGATAAACCAAATTTCGTATTGTTCCCCTTTTTGTTTCTGCCAAAGGGTAAATGCTACACGCCATTGCCTTTCACTTACTTCAAAAACCGTTTTTTTTATCTCGGAAGTAGCTTTTACTTCAATGTAACGGATAATCTCATTATTTCTTTTTACAATAAAATCACATCCTTCACTAATGGTTTTTTCAGTGTTACCGTGAATCAATTCATAATGAATTCCTTCGGTGATATTGAAGTACCGCACATAGGTAGAAGTATTTTCTAATCGAGTAAAGGAGGCGTCTACATTATACTCTTTCTGCAATTGTTTCCACACGACTTCCTCGCCTCGTTCACCTATACCTTTTCGCAGGGTGGGACCGGGTTTAGCAGAAAGCGTGCTGCTACTAGATTCGGCAGCGCTGCCATCATGGATACCCTTCTGTCGTTCTCCTATTTCGGCCGGTGTAGTGATTGTCGGTTCAAATGGACGTTCCATAAAGTTATCTACATCGAGAGCCGGAGCCTGTTCCAGTCGTTTCTTCTCTTGTTCTCGCTGCGACTGCTGCTTGGCCCGTTGAGCTTGAATTGCAGCCTCTATATCTATTCCGTCGGCCACAGCTTGTTTATAAGCATCCCAGCGTGCTTTTTCGTCTGGCAGCATTTGTTGTTCCAAATGCGCACGAGCAGTAGTCTTCCAGTTTAAATTTTGCAGTAGATAAAGAGATGCTTCACTCTCTCTAGCATATGTGGCTGGTAAGCTTTCAAAAATAACTTCAGTAACTGGCTGCCATTGTCCCTCTCCATCGGGGCCCACTACATATAGCCAAGGGGTATTTTCTAGTAAACGTCGCAGATGGCTTGGAAAAGAAGTAAGGCGATCGGTACCATAAAACCACGAGTGACGCCCATTTAAGGCATTGAGACTTTTGATTTGGCTAACTGCTTTTAGTAAAATCTCCCATGTCAGAAAAGAAAGTTCTGGAGTAAAAGGACTTACGTTGAGCATCTCATCGAATCCTTCGAGCTTATAATCGAGGGTAGACGTAGAGCGAGTTGAATGAATACCTTGCAGCGATTGCTTATGGGCTTCAGAAAATCTTGGGTCGAATTGCACTACCCATGGATGGTCATATTTAAAGCCGAAGCCCTTCAACAAATTATCCCATTCTTTTACCCCACTGTTCTTGTAAAAGTCAGCATCTACGAGTGAGATGCCTTTGCTGTGTTGAAGGTAACTGTGTAAAGATTCGTCCGGTAAATAGGCTTCTTGAAAAGAGCAAAAAACGACCTTTTTACCCGGCTGCGTCAGTGCCCTCACGAACCGCACGTCGGAGTCTTGCACCATCTCCACTAACTCGCGCCGTTTTTCACTTCCTAGCGCGTATGCAGCTGCTATAAGTCGAAAATGCCGAAGTGCCGATTTCTTGTTTGGTGTAAAACCATCATTGCGGGAGTAGAGCGGCAAAATATTAAGCCGAATCTCATCAAGTAGATCAGGTTTTTTAATGCCTAGTTGAGTTACAAAGTTGCGAGCTGGTTTTGAGTCAATCGTGGCGAAGTCTAAACAGTTAGCCCGTTGTTCCAAGACTCCATCTTCAAACGGCAGGAATACTTGAGCTTTATCATCAGCATCGAAAGGAGCAGAGTACGCGTTGCCACGCAAGCGCATAAAAGGTTGATAGCGTAAGAAGCCAGCAGACCGGGCATTACCGCCGGAAGTGGACTTTTGCCATAACCCAACTTGTCGCGCAGTACCTAAAAAGCCATACAACTTTCGCATCCAGGCTGCTGTTTGAGCGCTCAGGAATGTAGGAGTAAACAGTTGCACCGCAGCTGCGGCAGAAATTTCGGGTATCTGTAGCTCCTGCTTCAAGTAAGTGTACAGAGTTGGGGTTGCGTCGGCTGTGATAATAGGAGGGAGCCAGTGGGAATGGCCTGGCCATAAGAACTCAAGCTGCTTGCGGGCGTCAAGAAGACTTGTCAACTCGCGGCTGCCGGCTAACAATAGCTGTGTAGCTGGCTGATGGTAGCGTTCGTTAACGATAGGCAGAAACGCTTCCTGTGAAGAAAGTGACTCTTTTAAGGCCTGGAATAATTTCGTGTAAATAGGACTTCGGTTGTATTCCTTATCCGGTCTTGCCAGAGGGAGTAAGTTGAGCGTTCCTACTGTTAGCAGATTGTGCTTTTTAAAATATGGCAGCGTTTGCTGAAGAAGTGCCCCCAGTTCATCCATAAGGCTATTATTCACGGCCAAACCTACCTTAAGGTTCTCCCTTGAGGGCGTTGTTACGAAGGGTGCATGAACAAGAAAATGTAGTGAAGTCTTATGCGTAGTCTCAAAAAAAACGAAAGCAAAACTGTTTTCCGCTGGAACAAGCTTAGTAGGGCCCTCTTGTTCTGATAAACGGAAAGCTAGTGCCAGCCGCTGAGGCGCTCTTAATTGCTGAAAGTCAGTATGCTGTACCGGAGCTTGAAAAAACAGGTAGCGTTGCTTAATTATATCATTGTCGTTTACCACTTCTTCCAGCGACTGAATAGACGCAAGAGCGGTATCAAATCCCACGTGCCCACGCTTACTAATAATTCGATGCTCAGCTCCCCAGCTCATCTGAATTTCACCTAGGTTTCGCAGAAACAGCAGATTGAATCCCTCTAGCGTCTGCAATTTGGTTTCAATAGCTTGGTAAGTACTACCTATCGCTTCTTCGCCTCCAGCAAACGGTAACGTAATGATAGTGTGGTCATATTCAGCATTTACTGAGGTAATAATGGGTACAATGTAGTCTTCAATTTCAAAGTCGAAATTCCCAGACTGAATACGGGGGCGACTTGTAATCTTGAAAACTGACTTGAAGCCAATGCCAAAGCGGCCAATCTTATCCTGATTAGCCTTTTTTTCATTATCTGTATTACTGATACCTGTAATTGCATCAATGTCATGGACATCAAATGCCCTTCCATTGTGCTTAATAACGAGTGCCGTCGGCAGCAAGTAAAGTTTTATCCATGTTGCTTCGGCGTCCTCAGCATTCTGCAGCAATTCATAGATAAAGTGCGCTTTTTCAGAATATAGTTCTGATAGAACTGTTGATAAATCAGAGTTCCTTTTGCGCAAAGCATCACGCAGTGCTTTACAGTCGTTTACTAATTGTGTGAGAGGCACCTTATAAGAATTTTAACATTTTGAGATATGACTGGCTGATTGGATGCCAGAACTGGACGACGCACGACCCTTTAGTGACCAAGTATTGTAGAATATTGAAGAAAATAGATGAAAAAATAGGGGTTCAATATCCCCTGTAAAGAAACTCAGCTACTTAGTATAAAACGATAGGAGTTTATAAGTTGTAGCAAGAATAGAGACGGTAAGTTCTTACTCAATAATTCAAAAATATATATTTATATATAATCAACTTTGCTAATGATACGCGCTTAGAACCCTTGAAATAGGATAAAGTCAAGTGCTTTGTAATGTTATTTTATGGATAGATGAGTACTTTCAGCCAGCGTTTGCTATGCCGCAATTCGCTTAATACCCCTTTATGATTGTATATCAGAAAACTAAGCTAGAATTCCTCGACGACGTTCTTTCCAATAATGTTGAAGTTATTATCCAAGGCTTAGTCCTAAATAAATTAGGCCGTAAGACCGCACAGCCAGAAATTAACTCATGGCGAAACTCTATGATGTACATGAATAATGTGCTCATGGATACCAAGATTCCAGATGATAGCGGCGTGAGCATTGAATACCAACTCCCTCACGCAGGAATGCGCATTGATTTTGTTCTCACCGGCCAAGACGAGTATGGTACCGACAAGGCTATTATTATAGAGTTAAAACAGTGGTCAGAAGCCATCGCCACCGACAAGGATGGTGTTGTTTCAACTTATCTAGGCAAGAGTCTCCAAGATGTCAGCCACCCCTCTTACCAAGCTTGGTCTTATGCGGCATACCTGCAAGGCTTTAACGAGACGGTTTATACCGATAATATACATTTGTTGCCCTGTGCGTACCTACATAATCACCCCGACAACGGTGTGCTTACCAGTGCCCATTATGCCGATTATGTAGCCAAGGCTCCATTATTTTTGAAGAGTGATGCGGTGAAGTTGCGCGAGTTCATCCGCCAGCACGTCAAGCATGGCGACAAAACAGGCATTATGTACCGCATTGAAGGCGGACGTATCCGCCCTTCCAAGCAGTTAGCTGATGCGCTAGTTAGCACGATGAAGGGTAAACAAGAGTTCATCATGCTAGATGAGCAGAAGATAGTATATGAAACAGCCCGTAAGCTCGCCGCCAAGTCCAGCGACGAAAAAAAGCATGTGCTTATCATCCATGGCGGCCCTGGGACTGGTAAAACAGTAGTGGCTATAAATCTGTTGGTCAACCTAACTAAACAGGGCCTACTAGCAAAATATGTAAGCAAGAACTCGGCCCCACGTGCTGTGTACAAGCGCTTGCTCACTGGCCACATGAGTAGGTCTCAATTCGATTCCCTATTTGTTGGGTCGGGTATTTTTACTCAAACAAAGGAAAATACCTTCGACGCACTTATTGTAGATGAAGCCCACCGTCTTAATAGGAAATCTGGCCTTTTTAGCAAAGGATTTAATCAGCCCATGGAAATAATTCGCTCTGCTCGATTCAGCGTGTTCTTTCTAGATGAGGATCAACGCATCGCGGTGCAGGATGTGGGCAGCGAACAGGAAATACGTAAGTGGGCCGACCAGCAAGGAGCCGAAGTACACATGTTAAAGCTCGAATCGCAATTCCGCTGCAACGGTTCAGATGCCTACATGGCTTGGCTAGACAATGTACTCGACATCCGCGACACGGCTAACCCTACTTTAGATGGTACAGACTACGACTTCAGGGTGCTAGACACCCCGGATGAGCTACAGCAGCTCATCTTCGAAAAAAACAAAGAGCGCAACCGTGCCCGTATGGTAGCTGGCTATTGCTGGCCATGGGTAAGCAAGTATCCCAACAAAAAAGGTTATAAACCTTTCGATTTTGACTTAACACCTACCTTCAGACACAAATGGAACCTGGCCGACGATGGTGGTCTGTGGATGATCAAATCTGACTCGGTCAGCGAAATCGGCTGCATCCACACTAGCCAAGGACTGGAGCTTGACTATGTGGGCGTCATTATTGGCCCTGATCTGCTGTTGCACAACGAAAGAGTAGTAACCAATGCTCTAGCCCGTGCCCCAGATGATAAGACAGTCCATAAGAAGAAAGAACTGTTAAAAACGGTAGAAGGGCGGGCCCAACTGGACCTTATTATCAAAAACACTTACCGTACCCTCATGACCCGCGCAATGAAGGGCTGCTATGTATACTGCACTGACCCAACCACAGCTGTCTACCTGCGTCACCGCATCAGCAACCCTGTATAACCAGCGGGCTCTTTCATTAGTCAATATTCTTATTACTACACTAAATTCATTCTTGCCCCCGATATCACTTGTTTCCTTGAGCCGCCCTAGCAGCATTACACTTAACCATTACTATCGAGCCGCTTACGGTGTATTTTTTCTATTTACCTGCAAGCACACCTATTACATCTGCAAGGTTCACCCCTTTCTAGTCCTGCCTAACGGACTCAACATCATCTAAAGAGGTCGCGCACAAACTATTTTTTCTTCAGCTGCGCCTTACTCACTTTCTGGTTTTTCATTAACCCTAAAGCTAGTTAGCATACTTCCGAGAATCCGCCAGCGATTACCTTACTCTTTCAATTTCCTTTACACACTTGCTTAATACGTTTTTTCAACAACTCGCTACTTCCCTATCCACTTCCTCCGCAAAAACACTTTTACTCGTGTGGGGACTTTGTGTGGCTAGAATTAACAATAACTACTTTTCGACAGCCAAGCAATGAGACTCGTCGCCATGTATATCGAAGACCATGAATACTTGTTTGATGGACCTCAATCAGTAAATTTTGGTGGGAAATTTTTGTACTCGTTCAGCAAAGGTGAAAGCGCGGATAACATCATAGTGACTAGGGAAGCCAATTCCAGTTTCATTGAGGGCTTTTTTAATCTAACAAGTTCAAAATCATTAACTACTAATCTCAGTGCCATTGTTGGCCAAAATGGCGCAGGCAAATCGTCTTTGCTAGATATTATCCGAAGCACTTTCATTAGAAACCAATATGCTTTGCCCCAATCGCGAAGTTTATTGTTAGTCGAATCAACTATAGAAGATAAGGTTTTTGTGCTGCGAAACGACTTTGACCAAATCTCATTAAGTTATAAGGTGACCGACGAGAAAGGCAAGTCTAAAGACAAGGTTGAGGAGTTGACTTTGACGCCTAACAAGAAGATACAAACACTATATTATTCGCCTCACTTCGATTATAAGTACAATCCTAATTTTGATAATATAGATGAATATGATATTTCATTTGACAGAATTTTAGAGGAAGATTTGGAAGAATTGAGCGAGAAGGATACAAACGATGGCGGTAATTCTTATTCGATTAGCCAAGAGCTAGTATTTAAAAACTCTCTCCGGCAAATTGAGTTCTTGAGTTCCGACCTGGTAACTAAACACAATATCTTCAGAGACATTTATCCTTTAAAGGAACATGGTAACCCCATTCTTGAAATTCGGGGTTACAAGAAAGCGGAACGAGACTGGAACACTCCCAATGGATTCCGGCAAATACTCGAATTAATTAACAATAAAAACGAGCAAGAGCTTGGAGATTGGGCGAAAGTTAGAGACGATGGAAATTTAGATCAGAGTGAAGTACATAAGTATATTTTCAAGAGAGAAGTTATAACAGCAATTCTTTCTATCATTCATCAGCAAATGGAGAAGGAAAATCATTATCTCTCAGAAGGAAGATTCCCCTTTGCAGATTTAAAGGATAATTTAGATAAATTGAGTTCCTATGAACTACTTAATTTGTTTATTGAAAATGCTGAGATAGGCAAGGGAAAAAATTCGAGTAGAATATTGGCAGAGTCAGGGTTGCGCGAGCTCATTGACAAGATATTCTCAGCTGTAGATGATATTCATACCGAGCCTTTAGTAAACAATCGCGCGTTCAGAACTTCCAAAGAGAATGCAATAGAAATTCTGTCACTGCAGAGAAAATTTGTCAATACGTTCAATCGATACTACCACCTATTCGTTAAAGCGGATAAAGACTATACGCTTTCAGACAATTACAAAATCGAAGGCTTTGTCAACTACATGCCATTCGATCAAAGGCTCAGTTCTGGCGAGCATGCGTTACTCAATCTATTTTCAAGAATCTATCATTTTTTGGCAGTCAATCTTAGAGATAATCAATTCCGCAAGTTACATGATCATTATATCGTTTTGCTGGACGAAGCAGACCTTTCTTTTCATCCCACTTGGAAAAGACGCTACGTGAAAGCGCTTTTACAAACACTGCCTTTCTTCTTTGAACAGCTCGATAAGCATCCTTCTATCCAAATAATTTTCACTACCCATGACCCCCTAACCCTTTCCGACTTGCCCAACCAAAATGTGGTATACCTCAAACGTTCAAGCTATGAAGAGGTAACCAATGTGGTCGACTATAATGACGAAGATCGACCTTCTAGCACATTCGGTGCAAATATTTCTGAGCTACTTGCTGGTTCATTCTTTATGGACGGGGCCCTAGTTGGAGACTTTGCTCAGGATGTTATTCACGATACTATTAAGTGGCTTAAATCAACGAATAAAGAGAATTTTGATCGGTATAGCAAGATTATTAAAATGATAGATGAGCCAATTGTGCAAACAAAATTGGCCGAAATGTATGATGAGAAAATGACTGATAATTTACAGGTGTCAGTTATAGATGACCAGATACGCAAGCTTCAAGAACTGAGAAATAAATTAGATAAATAATGTTGCATATTCCACCGCATAGCCTTGTGGTTTTAAAAGCAAGGAGGGCTTTTTATAAGGCTATGATAGATTTCGTGTTCGAACGAATAGATAATATACCTAAGTTGAAAAACATAAATACCAGAATAGCTGTGTCTATGTTTGATTCATTTATTAATGATAATATAGATGGTATACTTATTGGTGACCCTAAAGAATTAATTGTTTATAATTCAAATATTGATCCTTTAATTAAATCTGTGCCGGATTTTAGTGTTGCAGTTGAATACGTATTTAACTATGAAGTTTTTCGAGAAAAGAAGAAGATAAAATACTGCGCGTATAATTTGGCTTCCGATTTGGGAATAGATACGTGTGTGTACTGTAATAGGAATTACACTAGCACTGTAGTGTCTAAAAATGGCAGGAAAATAACAAGGCCACAGTTTGATCATTTTTTTGATAAAGCTGATAACCCCTTGTTGGCTCTTTCCTTTTATAATCTTATACCTAGTTGCTATGTATGTAATTCTAACATTAAAGGAACTAATAAAATGAATTTGAGTAAACATTTGCACCCATACATCGATGACGGATTATCCGATATCGCATTTTCTTACGACTATTCACGCTCAACCCCATCAGGCCTCGAAATAAAGATTATAACGCCAAAATTATCTAAAGCCAGTAATACTATTAGTATTTTTGCGGTAGAAGAAATATACAACGCGCACACCAGCGAATTAAGAGATCTTATTCGATTAAGAACTTTCTTCTCAGAACGTTACTTTGATGTCCTTAGTGCAGGCCTCCTAAAAGGAGTAATTGTATCAAAGCCAGATTTATATCGGGTCGTATTCGGTACTGAGTATACTACCTCAAACTTTGTAAAGAGACCTTTTAGCAAATTTAAGAGTGATATTTTAAAGGAACTAGGTGTTATCTAGCTCAAGTGCTAATGTGTCCCTAAAACTAGATTATTCTAAGCTGTTTATTGCTTCGGCTCGGTTATATAGACGTCATCGTCTGACCATAGGCAGACTTATTGACAAATTACATGCTACCGTGTTGGCATCTCGAGTTGAGGACATAGTAAATAGAAGCACAGGAGGCAATGCTGTCCCAGATGAGGAAACCGCATCTTCAGAGTGGAAGGTAATTCTTACCACCTTAAGATTTTTTTAGACATATGCACCTTATCTTATAGTATAGTATGGTTAGCAATTTTTGTCACTTAATTACTTGGCTTTACTAGGGATCTTAGGCCTGTCGACCCTAGCAAAAGCATGGGAGTACTGAACTAGAAGTACTTGATAACCGATTTGTCACTTGCTCGGGAAAATTACTGGGGCTATAATATCTATGCCTTAATAATACCACTGAAAACTCAGCAGAAATGACTTCCTACTTAGCCAGAATGAATGCCTAAGCTTATGTATGAAGCATGCTGGCTAGAGTAGCTACCTTTGTTATCTTCAGTTTTAGGTAGTGCTCTTGACTGCAACCAGTCTTCTATGACCATCCATCACCCCCTCAACGAATTTCTCTACAGCCTCTTCCCCAAAGCACAGGCATTTGGCCAAAATCCTGAGCAGCTCATTGACCACCTAACCGACTTCTACACCTTCGGCCCCTACCGGCCCACGGTTACTATCCAGGGCGACCGAATAGAGGTCAGGATCGATACTCAGACGATCCATTCGCAGCAGGCAGAGTATCAAAAGATCTTGCGGCTATGTGAGGCGGGCCAGTTTCGCCAGGCCCTGCCGCGACTCCGCAAACTCATCGAGCTAAATCCCACCATATCCGAATACCAACGCGTATTGGGGCAGGTGCTGTCTGAGTTGGGTCAACCCGACGCCGCATTGGATGCACTTATCGACGCCCTGCGCTGGGATCCGCGCAACGGCTATGCCCTGATAATGGCCGGTAACATTTATGCCCGCCAAAAGCAAGATCTGAAAGCAGCGAAGACTTTCTACGATCAGGCCCTCGCCCTAAATCCGCGTGACTTTATTGCCATAAATAACATGGGCAGCAACCTGCTACAGTCAGGCCGTCCTGCGGAGGCTGAGCGCTACTTTGAAATAGCTCACGAGATCGAGCCCACCTATCCTAACACGCTCTACGCCCTGGCCATGGTGCGCCAGCAGCGCCACGACTACGCAGCGGCCTTTGAACTGGCTACCCGCGCCCTGCGCTACGCCCGCCCCAGCGACCCCATCCTGCGTGCTAGCCTAGCCCTAGCGACGGAGACGGCCACGAAGTATCTCCAGAATATCCTTACCTATTCCATTGTCACTGAGTATCAGGAGCGGGTAGAGAACCTAGCGGGAAAAGAAATTCGAGTCGAAGGAGATCCACTCATCCCTATGGCGGCTAAATTGGAAATAGCTGAAATCTATGGCTGCCCCTACCACCAAATCAAGTTTAAGTCCAACTACCCGGCGGTGGAGCACCTGATTATGCACGAGCTGGTTCACCTGGACTTCGTGCTCCAGGCCCGTGCGGCCCGCATTAATCAGCTGTTTACGACCACAAGCGAGAGTAAGGAGAAATTCCTGCGGGCTGCTGAGCCTCAACTAAAAAAATTGAGGAAGGCTGGCTATCAGGAGCAGAACGTAGCGAATTTCGTTGATTCCATCTTCGAAGGCATGATGCGGCAGGTTTACAACGCGCCCATCGACCTATTCATTGAGGACTTTCTCTATAAGGAATTTCCTAAAATGCGTCCCCTACAGTTCCTGTCGTTGTATAAGCTGCTGCAGGAGTACATCGAGGCGGCCCGCAGCAAGCAGGTAGCCGAATTTTCTCCGCCCCCCGTGCACAAGGCCAACACGGTGCTCAACCTGGTCATGGCCCTGCAGTTCTGCGACCTGTTCGGCTACAATGCTGTGCCAGACTTCGATGCTCCGGCCACTCAGGTGAAAGAGGCCGAGCGGTTGTGGAACGAGTACTTAGAGTACCGGGCCGATCGGCAGGCCGGCGAAGAGTACGAATTGGTGCAGCACTGGGGCGAGGATCTAGATATAGCTGCTTATTTCAAACTCCAGGACGAGCAAGCCGTGCACGCTGAGCTGCAAGGAACAGATATTGGCCCCATGATACCCTCCCACGTTTCGCTAGCCTTAACCAACGAACCTACTAAGGAAGAGTCACCAGTAGAAGAGGTACTCCGTCGCATTGAGCAGGACCCGTTGGGCTTGGAGGAAGCTGAGCCAGCTGACGCCCATCTGAGCCCCCTATCTTTGTCGAACAGCCCAGCGGGCGGTATGGCTGTCATGTTTTACTGCCTAGACTGGCTTAAGCACTTTGACGGCAAAAGCCGGGAGCAAGTGCAAGCGATCACCTATGAAATCGCACTGCTCGGTCGTTCCGGCCTGGACCCGAAGGACTCCTCCCAGAGATACAGCCTGGCTTCGGTACCTGGCAAGCGGTACTCGGCCCTACACCTGCTCACGGGCATGTACACGGGCTTTCAACAGCTAGACCCAAGCCTGAATACTGGCCTCGATTTTAGCCAGGAGCTGGCTATGGCCCGGAATATACACGAAGGAACAGATGAGTAGCCCCATCGACGAACTCTTAGCGCAACTGCGACAGTTTCGCGACGAGCGGGACTGGGCCCAGTTTCATAATGCCAAGGACCTAGCTCTCGCTTTAAGCATCGAGGCCGCCGAACTCAACGAGCAGTTTCTGTGGAAGTCCGCCGAGCAAGCGGATACTATCCGAGTACGAGAGGAACTTGCAGACGTGCTGCTTTATGCCTTTCAGTTGGCTGATAAGTACGGGTGGGACATTCAGCAACTTATGCAAGAAAAAATGACTCATAATGCTGAGAAGTATCCTATAGGTAAGTCTAAAGGCAATGCAAATAAATACGACAAGCAGGACTAAGAACTTTTTATAATTAGAAGCCTAATTGCGGGGGATAACCCAGTAGTAACTTAGAGCGGGCTAATTCAATTCCCTAGCAATTATTCTACTATGAAAGCAACAATTGTGCGCGATGAGGATGGCCTGGGGGAAACCCTAGTTATAAGGGGTGATGTAGAGCGTGAGAACCCAATCCGACATTTATTTAGTCTGCATGTGAACAGATACATCATTCTTGGAATGATGCACCTTAAAGCAAAAGGCCTAATTAACAATAATAATGAGGAGGAAGATGCTAGATATATACTTGGAAAACAGGCGGTTCAAAATTGGCCTGCAACCCTGACTGAAAACTTAGCTGAACCCGCACCTCAGTACTTAATTGACTTACTGAGCGCTGAGGACAAAAACACACAGATCCGCTTACTCAGAGGAGCTACAATCACACCTGCACAACTAATATCGTTTGTATGCAAAGCATGGGAGAAAGGATTTACATACAGTAAATACTCAGCTCACCATTCGCCCAACGGTATAGATCAACTCGAACTACCACATTTATTTAAAAAAGAGGACGATGGAACTGTGAAAAAGGTAGGGGGTACATCTATGAGTGATGGGCAATTGAAACAAGTCTTAGAGCATAGGAAGGTAATTGTTGCTACGATACTAGATAAAAGAGCTGATTGGCACTGCTTTTTCGCTACATATAGAGGATTAGCAGGAAAAGAAAATTATAAAGGAGGTCAACCTCATATGCATTATATTTCTAGTAAATGGGGTATAGTTACAAGGCAACAAGTATTAGATGGGATCTCTGCAGGCACATATATATCTAATAATGCACCTCATATCGACTTGTTAGATCTTGAAAATACTTCACTGAACAATAGCTAAAAAGCTTCTTCATGTCTTCTGATGAATTAGGATTAGCTATTTCATAATCAATGTTTTTTCTCTAAATGATCCGCAATAACTATCACCCTTCACATGAAGGAACTCAGCCTGTAAGGGTACTACAACACAGCATTATTGCAGCCCTAGAGAAGACAAACCAGGAGTTCTTAGATCGATCCCATCAGTTAATCAAGCTAGGTCAGCTACACCCCGGTATCACCTATCATATCAATAGGGAGCCTATAAAGGCGATGGATTCCAATAGATCCCCCAAACAAATGCCTTATTTGCTAGGTGGAAAGGTGATTAATATCCACGAGACCTTTTTGTCTTATTTGTGGTGTATGAGTTATGTTCTAATCACTCTATATGAAGAGCAAGTAGCAAAGCCAGATCAGAATCGACAGGCTGGCAATGTAGTATATCAGATCAATAAACACCGTGTTGATAATGCTTATGCATTATTCGAATATGCTCGTTCAATTGTCATATTTTTTGATGATTGGGACCTTAGCCTGCCCAATCCAGAAATATATAACGAAACCGAAGCACAATGGATAGAGACTATTAATGGAGTGTATTCTTATGCTATTACATTTATTTTACAACACGAATTCAGCCATTCCTTCCTTGGACATCGTGCGAAAAAAGATGAACTCAAATCGAGTGGAGCTACTCAGAGTGAACAAGATGCACTGAGCAGAAAGCATGAATGGGAAGCAGATAATATGGCTATTGATGCATTGCGCCGAGGTTACCGGTTGGAGGATGCTAATGGACGTGTTATAAGTACAGAGTTAACTTCTCAAGTTGGCAATTTAGTAGGCTTGTGCTCCTTAATTTTCTTGAGTGTATCAATATCGAGCAGCACATCCCATCCGAGCCTTGCTGATAGAATAGACTCTTTAATTCAAACTTTGCAGTTAACTCCAGAAAGTCAATTGTGGGGAGTGGCCTGTGTAGCCTTCCAATTGTGGTCTCGACAGTTTGGCTACACATTAGCACTTCCTACAGCATTAGATGAGTATCAAGGGTTATATAAGATAATGCTAGCTGAAGCACGTAAAATTAAATAGCACCTTTTCCATTTATGTGAAACAACAATGGCCACCTATTTACGTGGCCATTGTTGTTTCACATTTACTACTACGATAAATCGGATTTTTCCTCCCTTAGGCACACTCAAAAATTGCGTACCGTTCTCTACATACCCAGGGGTACCGAAACCCCATGCCAACCCTGTCGAGCATACGGTATTATAAGAGTAATTTAATGAGGGAACAGTGTTGTATATTAATAGCTGCTAAAATGTATGCTTAACTTGTCTTTACAAACAGCGGATCAATGGAAAATCCCTTTGAAGCTCTTGATAGCCGGTTGCGTAACCTTGAAACATTAATCACAGAAGTACTCGAGCATCTACGAAGCAACGCCGTAGTTAATAAGTCTGAAATAGGAGGTATCGCATTGGCGCAGGAAATGACGTTTTTAAGTAAGGCTCGCCTTTATGCTTTAGTTTCCGCTCGAAAAATTCCTCATTCGAAACGTGGAAATAGACTTTACTTTAATCGCACAGAGTTGCAAGCGTGGGTTACGGCTAGTAGTCGCAACAGAATGAACAGATGAAATGTAAGCAAAAGGATAATAGCTAAGTAAGTGATGCGAAAAGCATCTTCCTTTTTTCCTTAATATTATCTCATTCTTATTGAGCGTTAGCTTTGATAGGGTATGATAGAGTATGTTTATTAATAATGCATCAAGCTATAGCACAACGCGGTTGGTGATAGCGTTTGATAGCTTTAATCGAATAAATGATAGTTAGGAGTGTAAATCTAAAAAATGTGTCATCAGATAGCTGCGGAGAATTAATTTAGATACTTATAGTATCTATAAGAGGTGAACATTTTAATTAATCAGGCCTATAAAACTATTTTAGGAAGTGGCTTTAAATACGTAAGGGTAGGAGAAACCTAAATTCTTTGCGATTTGAATGTGAGGTAGTACTTGTTTGCCGAGTACTTCATGAAACACCTGAATTGATAGCTTGCGGACATCCAATAGATGTTGCGCAAAGAGAAGGTGATAATCCTCCAGAAGTGTTGTGTGCCCTTTGTCACTATGATACTGGAAAGCCTCATACTGCAACTGGGCGTAGGCCTCAAAATACAGATCAAGTGACGGAAGCCAATTGCTTTTTGCCGAGTTAACTTCTATAGAAGTGGGAACTAGGTTCCATAGCTGATCATGGGCAACAAACGACCAAGGCAAAAAATGATCTAAGCTGAAATTAGCTTTTGTAAGCTGTTGGCCTGAATAAATACAGGTTAAGCTGCCTACGTCCGTTAAATAGGTCTTCCAAAATTTATTGGCAACAGTGAAATTCCGAGCACTTGGCTTTTCTAACTTCTCAGACAGCCCAACAACATTAGGATTATTTTTCTGCAAAAACTTGAGTAAGTGCCAATAAGTAAACCCACGTAGGATGGCATGATGCTCTTTTAGGTAGCTAAACCATGCTTCATTTAGGTAGATGGAATCATCGTCAAACCTATATAATGCTACAGAGGATTCATTCGCTAAAGCTTTAATCAGGGCATTAACTTTCTGATCTGGCAAGCCTCGTGTCTGCTCAGCAAAGAAAGGGCGAATGAAGCGGTAAGGCACCCAGTTTAACAGCACTTGGAGTTTGCTCTGCAGCACTGCTAGGTCCGCTGCTCCCTGCCGGATGGCAAGTTGCGCGAATAGGCTCGGCGCTTTGGGGCTATTGTCTACCGTAATGAAAGTTGAGATAAATCGAGCGATTGGCTGAAAACCATCCTGCTTACCAAAAGAAAGCTTAAAATAGTCTAAGGGGTACCAGGCACTAGCCAGCATCCTCAGTGATAATTCAGTCTTGGTTAAGCGCGGTTGTTCCCGCTCACGCAGACAGTCTAGAATGGCTAATAGCCAATAAAACTTATAAGAATTAGTAGTATCGCTGAAGACAGCCGCTAATTTCGAGACGTCAACCCGCCCACTTTCTGGTAATGTCATTTTTTAGGCTTGGGGTGCTATAATTTATCAAGCCAATTACTTGACGGAAGTGACTCAGTTCTAAACATGGAGTTAGTCAAGCAGTAGAGCTAATTTAGTACAGGCTGTCACGATTTGGTGGGCGGCATGCTCCACTTCATCAGCGGTGGTAAAGCGACCTAACCCAAATCGAAGCGTGCAAAAGGCATCGCTGCTTGACAAGCCGATATTTATTAATACTCGAGAGGGATCTAGGCTCCCTGCTTCGCAGGCTGAACCGGTGCTAATAGCTAAGTTTGGCAAGTTAGCGAGTAAGGCGTCTGCTTCGATGCCACTGAAAGTTAGGCTGCTGTTGTTTGGCAGGCGATTCTGCTCGCAGCCGTTGCGCCTTACAAAAGGGAGCGCGTGCAGGATACGTCCTTCCAAATCATCACGCAATTGAATTATCCGATCCCTATCTTCGCTTAGCTCAGCTTCGGCGAGGTGGCAAGCCATTCCTAATCCTATTAACAAGGGTACAGGCGTTGTACCTGGTCGTAATGCGTACTCTTGAGTACCACCACGCATCAGGGGCACCAAAGGCAACTGTTTAGCTCCACCTCGCAGAAACAAAGCGCCTACCCCCTTGGGTCCATATAACTTGTGACCGCTCAGGGAGAGTAGGTCTACCTCCCAATCAGTAACTGACACCGAGATCTTGCCTATTGCCTGCGCGGCATCACAGTGCAGTAGTGCTCCCCGCTCGTGAGCTATTGCTGCCAGACGTTGTACTGCCTGGATGGTTCCAATTTCCGAATTGGCAGCTTGGATCGAAACCAATAGAGTATCATCCGTGATGAGCTTGGTAGCTTCTTGCTCATCTACTATCCCCTTTTGGTTGACCGGCACGTAGATTATGTCCCAACCTAACTCAGCCAAATATTGGCAAGGTTCGGTTACCGATTTATGCTCTATGGCAGTGGTAACAATCCTTCGTCGCCGTCCTCCCAGTCGCTGATGTTTCTGGGCAATGCCTAGGATGGCTAAGTTATTCGCTTCCGTTGCCCCAGAGGTGAAAATAATTTCCTCGGCTTGGGCGCCTAGCAAAGAAGCAACTTCCTCCCGCGCCTGGGCCACGGCAGCAGCTGCCTGAAAGCCAAAACCATGTGGGCTCGCGGCATTGCCATAATGCGCAGTAAAGAATGGAAGCATGGCTTGTACTACGCGCGGATCACAGGCGGTGGTGGCGTGATTGTCGAGGTAAATCATCTGGAACATTCTGTAAAGCTGCAAAACTCGTGTTTGATTCGCTTACTTTTGAAGATGGAGTTGCCCAAGCTTGTTGTGCTAACCCTATGCTTTATCGTTTGGGCAACACTGCCATCATTGCTATAGAATTCCTGTTTTAGTTGACTATGCATTTTCGCTTTTCTGGACACGAGAGTTTTCCGTGTCGCTATACATGGCTACCCAAAGCCTACAGCAAACTGTGCCAAAATCCTTATTTATTCAGTGATGAGGACGAAGCCATGGTGCAGTTGGGTGTAGGCAAGAACATGGTTCGGGCCATTCGTTTCTGGGTGCAATTGGCTGGCATAGCCCAGCCCCTACCGGATCGCAAAGGCTACTCTGTTACTCCGTTTGGGCACGCCATCTTTCATCCAACGGGGTTCGATCCTTACTTAGAAGACGTACGTACGCTATGGCTTATTCACTGGAAGTTTGCCTCTCCCGTGGAGGAACCACTATTTGCTTGGTATTTCTTGCTCAACCAGTGGGCCGAACCGGAGCTTTCGCGAAGCGAAGTGCTGCGCGCGTTTAAAGCCGAAGCCGCTCGGCAGGGCCGCGACTTGTCGGAGGTTACGTTAGGGCAGCACTTTGATATTTTTTTGCACACGTATCTCCCTGCTCGAGGTCGTAAGGGTGAAGTAGTAGAAGACAACCTAGACTGCCCCCTAACAATGCTCCGGTTGTTAATCCCCGCCGGGGAGCGCTTGATCGAGGCCTCCGACGTGCGGCGTCGGGAGCCTGTTTACGCCTTCCGTCGAGACCACAAGCCCGAAATATCGGGGGCCTTGCTGGCGTATTGCCTGCACGACTTTTGGCGCATGACGCGCTCTAAAGAGGCTACCCTTTCTTTTCGGGAGGTAGCAGTAGTTCCTGGGAGCATAGGACAAATTTTCAAGCTTTCGGAGCAGGACTTGCGCGACCGGCTGGAGACGTTACGCGAGGACTCGCAGGGCATGCTGGACTACCAATCGTCCGCGGCCCTACCACGCGTGGTAAAAAATTACCAATGGAGCACCACGGTGGACTTAAGTGAAGCGGCCTTACTAGCTAATGTGTACGGCCGTAGCTGGGAAGATTATTTCGCCACCCAACCGGTGGCAATAGAAGAAAATCATGCTTGATATTACCATTCCTCAGTTATTTAAAGTGCAAGGGCGGTTTCTGCGCTCTACCCATCTGGAGCGGGATTGGAACGATCCTGCGGCCTTACAGGATTATGTGCTGACCACGCACGCGAAACAGAATTTAACGCGGCTTGCCGCGGGCTTGGCTCCCCAGTCAGGCCTACGGGCTTGGCGCATCACGGGAGACTATGGCTCTGGCAAGTCATCTTTTGCGCTTCTGCTGGCCAATGTGCTTTCTTCTCGCCGCTTGGAGCTTCCCATGGCCTTGCAGAATGGCTTGGACAGTGCAGAGTTCTCAGCCACCAATGCTAAGACGCTGCTACCAGTGCTCATTACCGGCAACCGGGAATCCTTGGGCTTAGCTATTGTTCGGGGTCTTCGGCAAACGTTACTGCAATTTAAGGAGCAGGAAGCGTCAGTGAGCCTACTAGGTAAGTTGCACATAGCCCTAAAAAGTGGAACTGTTAGTGACGCTCGAGTTATCAAGTTGGTGCAAGCCGCCCATGAATATGTCGTCCAAAATGAAGCAGCACAGGGCATTCTCCTCGTGCTAGATGAAGCCGGCAAGTTTTTGGAGTATGCCGCTATGTACCCTGACCGGCAGGACGTTTACTTGTTGCAAGGGTTAGCCGAATTGGCCGCTCGTAGTGGTGCTTCGCCGCTATTGGTCGTTTTGCTGTTGCATCAAGGTATAAGCGGGTATGCGGAAAGCCTATCTCAAACCCAGCAGCGGGAATGGGAAAAAATTGCCGGCCGCTACGAAGAGCTTACCTGGCATCAACCCGTAGAGCAGGTGGCGGAACTCATCGCAAGCGCGTTGAATACTCAGCTTTCGGTAGCGCCTTTGTCGGCTTTAAGCCGAGCTAAGCAGGACATGCAGGAAGCTTTGCGGGTGCGTTGGTATGGTAATGTTACACACCATAAGCTGCTAATCAACATTGCTGCGCGCCTCTACCCACTGCACCCAACGGTGCTGCCACCACTCGTGCGATTGTTTTCCACGTTTGGCCAAAATGAGCGCTCTCTGTTTTCGTTCCTTTTAGGCAGTGAGCCGTTCGGGATGCAAGACTTCGTCGAACGCACCGAAGGCAAGCAATTCTTCCGCCTTCACGACTTGTTCGATTATGCACGCAGTGCCTTTGGACAGAAGCTGCACCTACAGAGCTATCGTAACCACTGGAAGGCCATTGAAGGTGTCGTTACCACGTATCGGGGGGACAACCAGTTAGAACTTGCCGTACTCAAGACCATTGGGCTACTGAACGTGCTTAATGTGGAGGACCTGTTGGCTACGGGCGAAACTTTAGAGCTAGCGTTACCAGACCGGGACGAGGTCAAGGCTACGATTCAGCAGTTAAAAAGCCACCACCTGCTTTATTTCCGCGGGGCTGCCGGGGGATATAGCCTCTGGCCGCATACCAGCGTAAATCTAGAAAACGCGAAGGTTGAGGCGGGGCGGGCCCTTGGGCCCATTGCGAAGGTCACAGGTTTTGTGCGTGATAGGCTAGATGTGCGACCTTTGGTGGCGCGGCGGCACTACATTGAAACGGGTACCCTACGCTACTATGAGCTGGTCTATGCTGATGTTGCTTCGCTGCCCAGCCAATTGACACTTTCCGCGGCTTCGGACGGGCGCATTCTGGTGCCCTTGTGCGAAACACCGGAGGAAGAACAACGAGCTCTGGCCTTTGCTCAGGCGGAGCCTGTAGCGCAGCGACCCAATATTTTGGTTGCAGTCCCCAAGCCTCTACAAGGATTGGCCCCAATACTAGATGAAGTGCGGCGGTGGGAGTGGATTGAGCGTAACGTACCCGAGTTGCAACACGATAATTACGCGCGGGAAGAAGTAGCCCGGCAGTTGGCTGCCGCCCAACAGCTGCTCAGCGAGCATCTACAGCTGGCCGTAGGTATGATGAACTCCACGGGGGAACACGGCCTGCGTTGGTTTCGTAAGGGAAATCTAATTCACCAGGTACAGAATGGTCGCGACGTGATGCTGCTGCTCTCCACCGTGTTTGATGAAGTATACCACGCGGCGCCCCGCATTCAAAATGAGTTAATCAACCGCCGGTCCATTTCTTCGGCCGCAGTTTCTGCGCGTGGTCGCTTGTGTGAGCAATTATTCGAATCGCCCACCAAACCTCTTCTGGGTATGGAGGCAGGTAAGACGCCCCCAGAGATGTCGATGTACCTGTCGGTACTGCGGAGTGCAGGCCTGCACCGTGAGACGGAGGTGGCTGGTGTGTGGGAAGTTGCCTTGCCCCCTTCCGACCAAGATGAGCATCAGGGTCGGGTAGTGCCCACTTTCGAACGGATTCGGCAGGTGCTGCAGCAGACAACAGATGCGCGTGTACCTGCTATGGCCATTTACGACGCATTGCGGGAAGAGCCCTTCGGAATTAAGGAAGGTCTAATTCCTTTACTGTTAGCGGTTTTTGCAACCATGAACGAGCAAGAGCTTGCTTTCTACGAAGACGGCTCTTTCATTCCTCGTATTACAGGCTCCAACTTCCTGCGCTTGACAAAGGCACCGGAAACCTTCGAGATCCAGTTCTACCCCATTAACGGTATCCGCACGGAGCTCTTTCACACCTTGACCCATGCGCTTCAATTAAACCCGAAGAACGCGACTCAGGTGGACCTATTGGACGTAGTTAAGCCGCTGTTAACGTTCATGGCTAATTTGCCGGTTTACACCCTGAAGACTTCTCGTCTGACGCCTATCACGAAGAGTGTACGCACCGCCTTGCAGGCAGCGCGGGATCCCGTTAGGCTATTGTTTCACGACCTACCCCAAGCCTGCGGCTTGGAACCGGTCGTGCAAGAGGAGGAAAACCAAGCTCAGCACGTGGAGGCCTTCGCACAAGCGCTCAAGATTGCAGTGGACGAGCTGCGGGGAGCCCATCCCGGCCTGTTACATTACATAAAGGATAAACTGCACAAGGAATTTCTGCAGTCGGGTTCCTTCGAGACGGTTCGCCATGTGCTGGCCCCCCGTGCTACCTCTGTTGCAGGATTTGTCACAGAAGCGCGGCTAAAGAGCTTTTGCTTAAGGTTAGCCGATACCAAATTAACCGAAATCCAGTGGCTAGAATCCTTGGGCAACTTGGTATGTGCAATGCCCCCAGCTAAGTGGAAGGATGCTGACGTGTACAAGTACGAGCAGGAGATTCATAACCTAGCCGCGCAGTTCAAGCGGGTTGAAGCCATTGTCTTTCATCGTCGCAAGCACCACGATATTGCCGAAGGCGAGTCAGTGCGTATTGCTTTGACCCAGCCTAACGGGCAGGAGCGAGGCCAAGTCATTCACCTTTCACCGGGCGAAGTTGCACAAGCTCAGGATTTGGAAGGAACCATTGCTACGTTATTGCGCAATACGGGTCGGGTTGGCATGGCGGCAGCATCTCGTGCATTATGGCAGTTATTAGAAGTAAACGAAACTCAGGAAGAAAGCTAGGATGCGAACGATCAGACTCGCGCATAATCTTTCTAAATTTATATTATCTTGGCCACCGTGGAAAACAACCAATCTTTAAAACCGCATTTCCGACATATCCTTAGCTTATCGGGAGGGAAAGACAGTGCCGCATTAGCTATTTACATGCGCGACCGGATCCCAGAGATGGAATATGTATTTCACGATACGGGCAAGGAGCTACCCGAAACCTACGATTATTTAGGACGCTTAGAAGCCCTGTTGGGTAAGCCCATTCACAAGAGTACCGAAGAGAACGGGGACTTTATTGGCTTTGATCAGCTGCTTAAAATTTATGGGGGCATGCTGCCTTCCAATCACCGACGTTGGTGCACGCGCATGATGAAACTCAAGCCCTTCGAACGGTTCATCGGTGAGGACTTCTGCTACAATTACGTGGGCTTGCGGGCCGACGAAAACCGCGACGGCTATATTAGCCACAAGCCCAACATCAAGCCCATATATCCTTTTCGGGAAGATGGACTAGTCAAGGTGGACATCGAGCGAATCTTAGAAGAATCCGGTTTGGGTATGCCTCCTTACACACAATGGGGGAGAACGCGCTCCGGGTGCTTCTTTTGCTTTTACCAGCAAAAGATTGAATGGGTGCGCTTGAAAGAAGCACACCCTGATTTGTTCGAAGAAGCTAAAGATTACGAAAAGCCAGGTAAGACGGCTACCACTGTCTTCTACTGGTGCGGGGATGAGCCGCTAGCTGAACTTGAAAAGCCCGAGCGGATGGCCCAAATTATTCGGGAGCATGCGGCAGCGCAGGAAAGAAAGCGACTGAAAGCGCCTAACAAAAGCTTGTTACATATCTTGGGGGGAGTAGACGATTACGAAGAGCGCAATGGATGTTTAATCTGCCAACTATAGCAACACTACTAACTCTTATCTAATTTATTCGTGTCCCATTCCGATATCCAGCTTCAAGCGGCTGGCAAGGCCCCTCGTGCCTATGAATTAGCTCAAAAATGGATTCGCTTCGTCCGAAAATACGGGCCCATCCCCGCCAACGACTCCGCTTTCGAAGAACATACTGGCCGCGCGGCGCAGTACGCTGGCGTGAAGCCCATCAGTTTCACGCATCCCCGTTTTGCGGAGGTACTGGCCTGCTTTACAGAAGGCACTATGCTGTCGGTAATCCTCACAGGAACAGCCGGGGATGGCAAAACCCATTTGTGCAGCAAAGTTTGGGAGGCCATGCAGGGAGATCCTGCTACTTGGCAATCTAATGAGGCATACATTAGCCTAACCTTGCCAACCGGCGCTCGGCTGCACGTAATTCGCGATTTAAGCGCCTGGGTTCCCCAACAGGGGGAAGGCTGGGAACCATCCCAACAAACCCTGTTGGAAACCTTCTCCCGCGGCTTGTTCACGCCCAACGATGAGGATTACTTCTTAATTGCAGCCAACGACGGGCAGTTAATCGAAACGTGGCGGCGGCTACCTATTTCCCCGGAAGTTGAGCAAGCCCGGACCTTATTTGAGCAATTGCTAGTAGAAGATCAAGATGCTCACCCAGGTGTGCAGCTACGCTTTTTCAATCTCTCTCGTGGCTCTTCTGCCGAATTGTTTGACCATGCTGTTGTAGCCTTCTTGGAACACCCTGGCTGGCGCCTGTGCTTCGAAGGTGAAAATACTGAGCTGCCTGCATTTGGGGACCAGTCGCCAATCCGTCGCAATTACGAACTCTTACAGACGCCCTTGCTTCGGCAACGCTTGCGGGATTTGCTGGAGCTCTGCGACTACAACGACTTACACATTCCCATTCGAGAGATCCTAGCACTGCTCGTGAATGCTGTGCTGGGCCACCCCAAGTGCAAAGACCGCCTGATGGTCGCCACCGATGTAGCCACCATCATCAAAGAGGGAACTGTTTCCCAAGCCAGCATCTATAATAATTTGATCGGCGGCAACTTACGGGAAAACCGCCGGGAAAGCATTGGAGTATTCAATTATTTGGATCGGTTCCGCTTAGGGCACGAAACGACAAACCGCATTGACTCCTTGTTGATATTCGGCCAGGCGGATAATTTGCTACGTCCTTACTATGACCGGTTTCTCGGTAACGATACCTTCTATGGGGCGGATAAAGCCTACCAAGTAGCGCAGAGTAATTATGTAGAGTCAGCCGATGAAGACCTGAGCAACAATCGGTTTCTTGAGATGTTGGTGGTTCAGCGGCGCGCCATATTTTTCAAGATTCCCACCGAGGAGGCGCAGGACTTACACTTGTGGGATTTAACTGTTTTTCGCTTCGCGGGGGAGTACCTAGAGAAGGTTGTGCGCATGTTGAAGCCCCCAGGGAGGGGACGCGTAGATCGCCACATTCTTAACCGGTTAGTGCGGGGGCTCAACCGCATCATCATTGGCATGCTTGTCACCAACGACCGTAATCTTTGCTTGGGGACTAGCCTGCAATCTACTGGTGCCAAAGTGTCGCGCATCTACGAGGACTCCATTTCCGTGGTTCCCAGCAAAGGGGAACGGGTAGAGATCATATGGCAGGGTACCAAACCAGCCTTGCAAGTGACACTTGCCAATAATATCAGTGAAGCCTTTCCGCTGAATTTGGTGCGCTACGAGTTTTTATCCCGGGTAGCGGAAGGAGCACTACCAAGCAGCTTCTCTAAGGAGTGTTATGAGGATGTGCTCTCGTTTAAAAGTCGTCTGCTGACAGCCTTGAAAAAGCGCCGCAAAGAAGACAATGCGGAAGGTGAAATCATGCTCAGCTTTCAGCGCTTGCGCTTGGATGAGAACGGTAACCCCGAGCACCGGGTGATCCAAATTGCGATGCCAAACCAATCAATTTGAAGTCCATAATGAGCCGCAAGTTAAGAGGCTGCTCTCTAAAGCGCTTTAGCAAATTATCAATTATATATCTTTAAAATGCTCGAACCTCTACCTAGTGAAATAACTGTTGATCGTCCCCCCCAAGGGCATTACTCTACCATTTCCCTGTGGTTGGACGAACAGATTTGGGGGCACCGTATCTATCCTCAAGCTCCGTGGTTGCTGTTTTTGGAATGCTTAACGGTAGCTGAGTACTTCCACAGAAGGAATTCCTTATTAAACGAACAAGGAAGATTCTATCCCTTAGTATTTCGTCCGTTCCGCCGCATGTACTTGCGCAACATTCTGTGGAACAACGACATCATTAAGAGCATGGAGGATGAAAGGTTAGACTCTAACTCCAGCTGGGTAAAGTGGCTCGATTGGATGCAGGAGCACGCCCAAAACCTCACGGAGAACAACTTTTCCTATTTAAAAAGCCGGTTTGAGCGTTTTAGCGACTTTGCTTTTCTTGTCGGTATGTTGCGAGATGCGTCCGTAGAAGGCGAAAGCAACAAACGCTGGACGTCGCGTTTCCTGTTCCCTTTCGGTGCAAACGCCATCTACGAAGACCAAACATTGGATGGCAAGCGCGACTATATCAACTTCTCTCGGACTGGGGAGTTGATGTACTTGATGCTGTGCCGTAGTTCGGCTGCAGATGCCCTACGGCCGCATTTGACGCAGTTTCTTCAAGGCGACAACGAGTGGAACGCTTTGCTGCAAGTTCTGGAGCCAGAGCCTGAAGAAACGGGCATGGAACGCAAAAATAGTTACTTGCCCTACAAGCAACATCCGTGCTTTGATGCTTTGGGCAAGGATTGGCTGCACCTGTTCGAATTGGGCTTACCCAATTTCGATGCTCTTAACCATCTGGTGACCCTAGGTGCTTTTCATGTGCTGCTTTACCAATTGCACGTATCTGCTTACTGGACTGGGCGACAGAAACCCTTGGTGTTCTTATGCGAGGTGGTCGCCCCTAAGAAGACGTTGGTGCGCGAAGCTTCCATTATCAACTTTCAAGAAAACAACAGTCTTTCTGGGGAGGCCATCCAAGCTTACTTAAGCCAGATGCAGGCTTCTATAGAGTGGCAAGAAGCACTGGGCTTGCCCACCCCCGTTGATGCATTTACCAAGTGTTTGGACATAGTTAAACGGGAGATCTGGTGGGAAGACTTAAACGAATATAACGAAAGTCATGACCCCGAGGCATTGCTAAATTTCCTGCGGGACCTCGCTCAGCAGCGCCACCAACAGCACGCTGGGGAAGTACACCGCGCCTATGGTCGAGCCCTTGGACTGGTCTCCCGGCGCGGCACGAACAAGTACCGGTATGCCCCCACGGATGGTTTTCTAAAGACGCTGATCTTTGCCAACGTAGCCCACCGCATGGAGCTTAAGGAATTCTTCCGCCTTTTGTTCGAGCGCTACGGCTTGGTGTTTAGTGAGCGCGAAGCCATGCAAGTCATACCTGAGGATGAATTTGATCCTAAGCCCTTTGCGGCCAATGCTGCCAGGCTCGAATCACGCTTAAGTAGCTTGGGATTATTGCGCAGATTATCTGATGGTTGTGCCTATATTATTAATCCGCACGGACGGGCTTAACATTTTTTAACATGGAAACTACCCTTGTTAGCGAGCCTATAACGTTAAGTCTTACGTTAACTCCTGCTACTCTCATTGGGCACGTCGCAGCCTTGTATTTGGCCAAGCGCCTACGCGGCAACGAGGGAGAAACAGGCACCGCGCGCTTTATCCTTGACCAACTGAAGGGAGAGCAAATGGCAGCTATAGCCCGGGCCGTGCTGGACGACGAGTACCTGGCCCCGCGCGTAAAAATTCAGCTCCCCCAGGGCAAAGTAGCACCTTATGCGCGTGAGTACAATTTACCGGATGACACTCTAACCACGCTGCGTGCTACATTCTTGCGCAATGCGCAATGCGAGCTGCCGGCTTTGCTGTTAGCCAATACCGGAGATGACGAAGCACAATCTCTGCAGCTCATTGAACCTATTGGCTCGACCGCTTTACTCGCCCAAGCACCCTTATGGGTAGAAGTGGCCGCCCAGGAGTTAGGCCTATCCAATGAGCAACTGGAAGTATGGGCGCGAATCCTGCGGGCGTTGATGGAACTCAACATTCGCTCTTTACCCCACATTGCCGAGTACGTACTGCGCACGCGGCAGGAAATTGCGCTAGAAGGTCACCCGCTTTTGCAGGCTCTTGGAGCAGCCCTGCCCGCCTTAGCCATTCCCCGTGATACTCAGTTGTTCGTCGGCCTGCCTGAGAAGTTTCATACGCAAGCATCACGCTGGAAGGCGCTGTTTGCGGAAGTACAGAAAAAACGGGCTTCTTACCTGCGCAAGATAACGCCGACACAAGCGCTGCTTACTGCTGCGAACCTGCGCAACTCCTTCAAAAACGTGCGCGATGCCATTCCTGAGTCCCACTACGATACTATAGAGGCCTTTATTACCTCTGATGGGCAGTGGAATGAAGCAGCAAAAGAGTTGGCAGAATTTGAATGGGAAGTCATCAAGCCTTTGTTCGACGGGTTACGCCGCGAAAAACTTAACTTAGGGCAGCTGACCACCAACTTTTTTGATGAGCGTGATCCGGACTTACTTTCTAAAGATGAGCGCGCCTACCTGGAGGGTTTAACCAAGCGCAACCCCTCTACGGCTACTGACGAAGACCGCCAATTCTATGAGTTGCACCGGCACCAGATCAGCGACAGCCGGCTATTGAAAGCTGCTTGGGATAAGTTCGCTTTTGGCCGTCCACAAGAAAACGAAGATTTTCTTGCAGGACTGGCTTTGTGCTTGGAGCGACTAACGGTGGAAGACAACAGCACAAACCGTATCTTGAAAGTCCGCTTGGATGCCAAAACCAAAGGGGACTTTCGTAAACTCAATGTGGAAGCTGGCGTTTATTTCGCTACCCGATACAAGGGGTTGCCGGCGCTGTTAGGAAGTAATGTAGTGTGGGAAGTAGGAGAGTTGTGGAATTTCCCGTCCCTGGTTGAAGACTGGAAAAAGCAATCGAAATACTCACGTAACCGCTCGGAAGCTAAGGCCGCCTTGCAGCTTAAGTTTACACTGGAGCTGCAGATGGACTCTGTTACCCAAACAGGACAAGCCAGTGGGCACACGACTTCGCCAACTCAACTTATTTGGACCTTCAGCCCTAACAAAGTCACCCGCGAATTTGCCGGAGATTGGGAGCGCCTGACCTCTCATCCCCTCGTACAGTGCCGCGTTGGCCGGGAGACAGTCAGCGCCAAGGGACGCTTTCAATCGGTTAATATCAACGATGTTCGCACCTTGACGCCAGCTTTCGGGCAGAATCGCGGCTCTTTCGTGAGCACGTATAAGGGCGCCGAAAACCTGGCTACGAAATGGGAAACAAACCTGAAAGAGGCACGGCGGGAAGAGCTGATCAGCCAAGTCGTGGAGCAGGAGCTTAAAGGTTTGTGGTCTGTATTTAAATCAGAGTATTCCCAAGCTATTGTTGAATTCTCGACATTGGGTCTAGCCAGTCCGAAGCTGCTGACTCAAGTGCAAGCCTATGCTGCGCTGCTGACCTCCTTGTGCCAGAAAGCACTGGGCGACAAGAACCGCACGTTGCTATTGCAGCCCTTGCTTCGCATTGGCTCAGTAACGGTGCAGGGTGACACTTCCTCGGAGATAATTGCCCCCTGGCACCCACTACGGATGGCGGCCATGGCGATTAAAGCCCAACGCGTTGGCACCCTGATCAAAGACTATTTAACTAAAAAGGAAGTCCGCTTTGGGGATGCAGGCCGGTTATACTTCAAAGACTTACGAGACGAACTTGCGCATGCGTTTTATCCGGAAGTGGTGCTGGGACGTTACGAAAGTCGCCCTGAGCTGCTGGCCTTAGTCGATACCTGCGGTGACTATACGTTGCACGAATCGCCCGTGGCCGGACTCACGGAAACCAGTGACAACCCCGCCGAGGCTTCGAAGCGGGTGGCCGAATTGGTGGACCGATACCTTACCCTGCAGCCTCACGAAAGCGCTAATCTATCGGTGGTCCTCTATAACTGCGACTCGGCGCGCTTGCCTCAGGCCGTGGTAGATCGCATTGGCGCAATGCATGAGGAAGACGAAGATGTACGGTGCCAAATTGTGCTGCGGCACAATGACCCAAGCAAGCTGCACCCTTTGTATGAACGCATCGTAGAGGCCTCCGACACCGACCCAGACGCTTATAGTACTAGCGAAGCTACCCGCGATTTTATGGCCCGGCTGCGCATTGGTATTTCCGCGGATCAGGCACCAGCACCCAACGAACAGGAAGGGAGACCCAACGACATTGTGTTCCTACAGGACGTTATTGCGCGTCACGCTACGGTAGAGTGGCACAAAGAAAATGCCCAAATAATACCGCTACAAACCTTAGTCCCCGCGCAGTGGTCACGGCGACGCCCTGCGCCTTCCGGGGACATGAAGTCTGTAGTATACCTGTGCTGCCCAGCTCAAAGTGCAGAAGGCTGGGCGTATCTAACGGCGATCACTTCTTTTTTGCGCGGTAACTGGGATGGGGACACAACACAGCGCTTGCTGCCGGCTCGGCAGCTTGACTTCCAAGACCCGGAAATGAGCCACATTTTCAACGAAACCCACAATTTGGGTAATTGGGTTGTCAATTACGATGAACTGCTGGACCGTCGCCAGCTCATAGACCGCAAGATTAGCGTGATTCGCTATAAGCAATCTACCACGCAAGGGCGCAGCTTGATTGTTTCATCCACGGCTTCCCTGGGTTTGTTGCGGTCTATGGTACAAAGGCGTATTAGTAGTCTTCATCTTGAGATGCCTAAGGAGGCGCAGCTCGAATTAACGGAGCAGTTCATTCAGGACGCCAATAAAATTTCTGGGGACATTGTGTTGCGCGCGGCGCGGCGTGGCAGAAGTGCCAGTGAGTTAATGGGTGTAGTGTTGAGTAGCTACTTGATACGCCATGAAATGCAGGAATATGGAGGCAGCACCGGGGGCTACTTCGGGTGGTATTTCCTGGATGACTATGCCGAGTGGCTAGGCCAACGGGAGGAACAGCTAGCTGATATTCTTATGCTTAGCCCCAGTAGAGGAGAAAGCGGAGAGCTACGGTTAACTATCATCGTCAGTGAGGCGAAATTCATTGACCGAGGAGGCCTGATTGCCGGTTCCAGAAATTCCCGCAACCAGCTGCGCGACACGCTCAAGCGCATGCACGAGGCCCTGTTTGAAACGCCTGCACGCTTAGATCGCACATTATGGTTGGCTCGACTTTCAGATTTAATTCTTGATGGAGTGCAGTTCCCAGCTGGAGCTAATATTAACTTGGCTGACTGGCGTATGGCCATTCGTCGAGGTGAATGTCAAATCAGTCTGCGGGGTTACTCCCACGTGTTCGTTTCCGGCCCGGATGAGGATTCCCTTGACGTGGATTTTAGCACGATCACGGAGGTGGAAAACGCCTATCAGGAGGTATTTAGCTGGGACCAAGTACGTGATTTGGTTACTTTATACTCAAAGAATGGTAATCCCATGCCTTTGCGGCGCCTCAATCGGGATACTGCAATTTGGGAGGTACCAACATTTGTTAAGCCTCCTAGCGACCTCGAGACTACACCAACCATAACGATAGCCACTGTAGGTTCGGCATCCTTACCAACTAACGAAACCCAAACAGGCGTGCAGCAAGCGGGAGAAACGAGCTCGGTAGGGGAAACTTTAACGTCAATTGGTAGCTCTACTGAGGAGGCGCCCCTTGTGAGTAGTGGGGCCACGTGGGCTTACCCGGCTATCCAGGGGATATTGCCAGCTAGCAACGCAATAAAGCCGGAAGACGCAGATGACCTAGCCTGGCTTACTTCCGTTGGTCAGCGTACAAAGGCCGCGCTGCAAGGGTTTAATCTGCAAGCCAAGCTGTTAAAAAGTAAGCTTACGCCCAATGCAGCTTTGCTGACTTTTCAAGGCAGCGCCAACCTGACCGTAGATCAAGTGCTAAAAAAGCAAGTGGAGTTTAAAACCACTTATGGATTAAGCCTTGTTTCCGTGCGGCCCGAAGCCGGCGCTATTTCTCTAGCCATTGAGCGGCCACAACGGCAGCTCGTGCGGTTGGAAGACATCTGGAGTCGTTGGCAGCCTTCTTCTGATAATGGCAATCAGGACCTTGCTATTGCCATTCGCGAGGATAATGGCGAAATTCTCATGCTTTCCCCTCAGAAAAATGCGCCACACTCCTTGATTGCAGGCTCAACAGGCAGTGGTAAGTCGGTATTAGTACAGAACATCATTTTATGCATCGCGGCGACTAACACGCCGGCTCAGGCGCAAATCGTGCTCATTGATCCTAAGCAAGGCGTAGACTACTTTGCATTGGAGCCTTTACCTCACATCAAAGGGGGGCGCATCATTGACGAGCGAGAGACAGCTTTAGAGGAATTGAATGCACTGGTGGACGAAATGGAGGCCCGCTACAAACGATTCAAGGCTGCGCGCGCGGCTAACATTACAGCTTACAATAAAAATGTAGGGGCAGATGATCGATTACCGGTTATTTGGTTGATCCACGACGAATTTGCGGATTGGATGCAGGTAGAAGATTATAAGCAACAGGTCACTGCCATAGTTGCTCGCCTAGGTGTCAAAGCCCGGGCAGCGGGTATATATCTAGTATTTGCAGCCCAACGTCCAGAAGCCAACGTCATGCCGATGCAGCTTCGCGCCAACTTGGGAAACCGGTTGATTTTACGCGTCGATTCTGAAGGCACTTCAGAGATCGCCTTGAGTGCCAAAGGTGCTGAACGTCTCTTAGGTAAAGGCCATATGCTTGCTCGATTAGAAGGGCACAATGATCTGGTTTACGGGCAAGTACCATACCTGCAGGAGGAAGTTATTGAAGCGCTGGTGCGAATTATTTCGTCCTAAGAACCTGCCGATAAACCTGTCGTCCCGGCTAGGTGATAAAATATGTCACCAATTAACTGGGGTGATAGGTTTATCTGCATCTGTCATAAAGAGTGTCCTCAAGAGCCAGTAGCTCAAGAAGAGTAGGATTAATTACAGTAGCTATAGAATCGTAAGTAAAAGCAAGCGTTTTACTTGCTTCTGCACATATTGTGTTAGGGGCAGTACCCGCAATCCTTTTAGCTGCCGCTGCAAGTCCACGGCTCGAAGAATAATTTTGCCTTGTATAGTCTGGTTATATAAGTACTATCCGTATGGATTATACAGCCTTATACTTTGTTTTGCCCTTCCAATCCTTGCGTTCCTGGCGGGTGGCCATTTGTCGGTGCTCGGCCTGAGTATGCTGATGCTGGGCCTCGCTGATTAGACCACGCTCTTTACGAGCCTTGCTAATACTCAGGCGTCGGCGCAGGGATTCGCGGTTGGGATGATCCAGCGGAATGCGGGCAGCGATATTGTCTAGCACCTGCGGAGTCTCTACCCCCAGGCATGCTACCATGACCACATCACGTGAGTAACCCTGTATCCTCTGATCCAAGTGCTGATTTTCCAAAGTGGCTACTTTAAGATAAAAGTAGCTTGTGATGGCCCTATAAATCGCGCTGCTATCTAGAGCTTGGTAAAACTTCGTGCCTTGAGTACGCATGTATTTCAAGGCTAGAATAATATCCTTGAGACTATCATGTGTGTAGGTTTGTGCCAGCGTGTCAGCCATTTCGATGATGTCGGCTGCGTCTGGCTTCGAGGGTACTTTTACTGAATCTACGAAGGCGCGTAGGATCACCACGAGTAGCTTAGTGACGGTCGCTTGGCCTAGGTGGCGGTTGAGCTGGAATAGCTTAGGCGCTTGGGCTGCCACGAGTGGCGTGAGGCCAATGGAAAGTTCGGCCACGAGTGTGCGAGCCTCCTCGTTAGGAGTGCGGGCTAGCTCACTGACGGTCGTACTTGGAAACATAGCCAGTTGCAGTAGGGCGTGCTCTGGGGTGGCCGGGGCTTTGGTAAGCGCCGCCGTAGGGTTGTGTGTTGGGGTCAAGGACGAGGCAGTTAGCAGAGATGTCATAAAGGAAGAATTGTTTAGCGGTAGCCAGCCAGTCACGGCGCCGAGGTATATCCCCTTTTTGCCGCCAGGCTAGAATCTTTTCGTGGTAATAGCGCAGGTTGGCCAGGGCGTAGTCAGTGCCAGCAAAGGCGGCAGCGAAGTGCTCGAAGACTGCGTACTCTGACTCAGCAAACAGAACTTCCCGTCGTCGGCTGTTAGACGAGGGCTTCGCTAGCGTTTTCGCGGCCCGCCCCCTGGTGTGCGAAGCCGAAGCGTCGGGACTCTGAGCGTGGTAACTTCCTACTGCCTTTTCACTCCTCGTGGACGAAGAGTAATCAACTTCCCGTTTTTCAGCCGCAGCCTGGTGCGTGGCACTGGAAGATTTATTGGAAGATTCTATTGAAAGATTACTAGTGATAGTATTAGTGCCGCATTTTGCGGGTAGGGGGTCCGGCAAAATGCGGGTAGGGGGCACCGCATTTTGCGGGTAGTCTAGGGGCAAAATGCGGGTAGTGGGGCTACCCGCATTTTGCGGGTAGGGGTTAGTCGCAGCCTTCAATTCAATGAGGGCAATAACAGGCTTTAAGGTGCGATAAAAGCCAGCCTCCTTTACCACCTTTTTAATCACCAAGCCATCCGCCTCTAATTGTTTCACCGCCCGGTTAACGGTATCAGTGGAGATGGTAAGCCGTGCAGCCAAATGCGCATCGGAGCAGTCACAACAGCCCCGGGTAGCTGCGTGCAAAGAGATTATTTCTGCTAGTACCAAACGTACAGCAGGCTGATAAGGCAGACGCAATACGTCGGCACTTAGCGTTAGCGGTAACTCCGCTGGTGTTAGCTTCATAAGGCGGGGCTAAAGAGCAGTTGATCGCCACCAGCAGCGTCAGTACGCATGAAGCGTTGGGCAGTAGCGTTCATGATGGAGCCGGGTGCTAGCAGGACTTAGTCACCCCAGTGGAGATGCGCCTGGGCGATGGCTTTTTTGTCAAGTGGGTGATAAGCCCTTGAGTGCTTATCATAAAGCACAGTATTGAGACAGCTGTAGTGCCCTTCCTTACCAAAGAGCTAATAGAGAGAATAACTAGACAAATTGAGAGCCCCTGGATGCTAATTCTTCGCTTGGCTGCTCTCTTGACTTAGGCTTCCGGGCGGGGCTTGCCGGGGTTTGTTCACTTGACATCACGCGCCCTGATGGACTGGTGTGTGAATGCCATCAGCTGCGTAGCCAACTCTGTTTCAAGAGGTTAATGTTTATCAATACTTTTGTTTGATTGTGGCGCAGAGTTAAAGAGTTATTCAGCAACAGGATGAGCACTTCTAGCTGTGCAGTGAAGGCATTAGCTAGGTAAGATTGGAAATAGTGGTAAAATTAAAGTTGCGCATTAGGGGCGGTATGGCAGAATCGATCAAGCGGAGATTGCTGCACAGCCTGCCAGGCCTGCTTTATTTTCAGATCAGCCAGCGGTTGCACCACTGATAAGGGAATGTTCAGCACTAAGCAGGCGCGCTGTAAGGCCACTTCTGCGGCGCGGGTTTCATTGTAAGCGGTGATGGCAGACTGTTGGGCTTGCATAGCAGATGGAATTGAAAGTGGGATGAAAAGAATTAGTCAGCGTCAGCGATGTCGCCAAACCAGTCCCTAATTGCTTGCTCGCTGACTAGGTACTTAGCACCAGCCTTGCGATGACGGATACCACCGCTGCCTTCGGGCGTATTGAGGTACTTAAGCAGGGAGGTGCGGCCCATCTTCATGCGGTCTTGCAATTCCTCTAGAGTGTAAACCTTACTCTTGGCAGCTTGCTCCGCTTCTTCCTTGGCTCGTAGCGCCGCCACCTCCGCGATAACGCGTGCTTCTTGGGGCGCGGAAAGCTGAATGGTGAAGGTGCCGCCGGGCAGAACAGTGAGTTGCATGGAAAGCATTAAGCTAAAATGTTTACTGATATGTTGGGCCTAGAATGGGAGACTTTTGGCGCGAGTAGCTCACCACTTGATAGTATGAGCGACTTGCTTTTTTATGAAGGCATTGAGATAAACCCTTTTCAGGTATCACTGAAAAATGCTACAATGCAAGTCTCTAGATTTTTCTCTAAGCACTCAAAATCTTTTGCAGCAGGCTGAGCTGGATTCTTTTTGATTAAAAAAGACCTGATTGAAGTTTTCTAATTAAGGTACTACTAGCAGAATACTGCATCAGCGATGGGCGCTCAACAGAACTGATTGGGGTGGCGGGCTAGAGAAGTAGTTAAAGCATTTAACTAAGCTGATGCAAACCTGGACTTTTCGTTGCTACTATCGGAGAACTCTCTGGATCCAAGAAGCGTAGCACCGCCGTTTCGGAAATGATGTGTTTACCTCCCATATACCGAGTCGTAAGCATACCCTGAGCGATAAGCTGGTATGCTTTAGTGCGACCAATACCCAGGCGTACCTGTAAACGGTCATCATAGCCTAGTCCCGGAGTCTGCTTAGTGGTGAGAATGTAGCGTCTGCTTAAGATCTGAGCTTGAGCTAAAGCACAGACTTGGCGGTCAACAAGAACCCCTGCGAACGTTGAATTCGATATTTGGACATAGCGTTTGGAGCAGCAGCATATAGTTTCCATGTTCATTATTAAAGATTAAAAACTATTGAAAAGTGTTGTTATCTGTTCATTCCTGTACACGGTCGGCAAAAAAAAGGAGCAATGTTCAACCAATTTTTAAAAGAGCAGCAGCGGTTTTCTTGCGCATATTTGGTAAGCCTATTAAGTCTAATTGGTTGTAAACGCTGTAGTGATCGTTCAACCCATCTATGTAGAGATGGCTCTGGACTGTATGTCGAATAATCGTTTTTTCCTTATAACGGTCTATTCCGAACTAGCTAGACAAACTTACTGAACATTTATGTTCATTTCTAATCGTTAGTAGAAATATTTTTCAGCATTGAATAAAATTGCCTTGTTTTGTTCAGCTAACCACAACTGAGAATGCCATGCCACCCCAATCTTTGTCCAAGCTCACACGAGCTGGACGCTTAATTGATTTGCGTCTAAATACGGGTATGTCCCAAAGGGCTGTAGCTGAAAAATTAAATAAACTAGGTTTTAAAATCAGCGCTGCAAGTATTTCAAGTTATGAAGCAGATGATTCTATTAAGATTAAACGGCCTTTATTACAGAAGTTGGCAGAACTGTACAAGAGCAATACAACATACATTGAAACTGGCACTCAACCTCAACCCAATGTAGCATTCGCCACTGGTAATAAACCATATATAGGTGAGCCGAAGGATGTTCGCTTTCGTCATCCCTCAACTCTCGAAGAGTTTTTGAACTTGCCCGCAGTACCAGTTCGTGCGCGGACTTTATTCATGGAAATGGCCGGCAGCGGCTCTGACTATAGTGACTTGGAAATTATGCGGGCCTATAACCCCAGCTCAGAATTACATAAGGTTGGTAGCATTGCCATTGAAGTAGATGGTGATTCAATGGAGCCCCAGTTGCGTAGCGGCATGTGGGTGGCGGCTTATCCCATTGATCCTAGTGACTTCAAGTATGTAAGCTCCGGTGTGTACGTCGTGGACTTCGGCAGTTCTTTAGTCATTAAGCGCATTAAGGATAATGACCTGCTCACAGATGGAACTTTGACCTTGCACTCTGATAATGAACGAGCCGGTAAGGTCACCATCAAGAGCAATGATCTGCGCCGGCTATGGCGGGTAGTGGATGTGATCAGAGCCCGAGTTATCTGATATCTGCTAAGAATTATGCGCTATGATGACACCAGATCAGGAGATAGGCTATATCCACTCTATTCTCGATTACTTGAATAAACTGGATGACCGTTTCGTGTTCGATTACTTGCAGGGTATAGAACTCTTTCATTATTCAGAGTTGGATGCTCATCTTCTGCAAGAGCGCATGGAAGAGGAGAAATTAGTAAAAATCACCAACCAGCGCGGTCAACCTGATACGGCCGAACTAACGAATAAAGGAAAAAGAATAGCAAATGAATCGGGCGGTTACAAAGAGCGGCAAGCAGCGTTACAACGCGAGAAGGACAGGCAGCAAGGACAAATAGACGAGCAGTTAAGACTGAATCGTATTAGTGCGAACGCGGCCGTCCGGAGCGCCAGATGGGCACTGTTTGGCCTTTTCATAGCAATAGCTAGCGTCTTAGCATCGCTTTACATTGCTTGGCAGGCGGAAGAGGCACAGGATGCTACGAATTTACGCGTCACTCAATTAGAGCAACAGCTAACGAGGCTAGAAGCAGAGCCAACTTCCGTACGGACCGCTCTTACACAACCGGATTCAGCTCGATTGTCAGCACCATCAGTGAAGGGCAACCCATGAACTTGACCTTCCGCCAGCACACCGACCGTCTTGATTGCATGTGGAAGGTGGGGGAATCCACATTTATGCCTGCTGAAGACTAATACAATACCACTATACCTACTTCTATTATGCTCCAATCTCCTCTTCTGTTTCTCGGTGACATAGGCGGCACCGAAGTCATGCTGATTAGCATGCTGTCAGTGCTGCTCTTCATCCTTGTGCTATGGCGCATCTTCCGTCCATCCAAGCCAGTCGTGGTTCAGCACCAGTCTACTAGCTCCGTTGCTGATGAGTTGCTCAAGTTACAGGCGTTACGCAAAGAAGGAGCCCTAACTGAGCAGGAGTTCGAGGCGCAGAAGCAAAGGCTGATGCGGGGTTAGGGGAAAGGAAGAAATCCACCTGTATGCACGCCGAGGATTAATACCTTGAACCCATATCTCTACGCTATGTATTCGTCTTTGCTCCTATTTCTAGGTGATATAGGAGACACTGAAGTCCTCGTAATTGCATTCGGTTTTGTGAGCCTGGTGTTAATAGTCGTCTTGCTCTGGCCAGATAAGCCAGCTGTGCGCCAGCAGCTTTCCAAAAGCTACGTCGATGAGGAATTGCGGGTCCTGCAGAAGCTACGTAGCGAGGGGAGAATGAACGAGGAGCAGTTTGAGGCAGAAAAGAAAAGGCTGTTACAGGAGTAGGGGAAAGTGGGGAATTCACCTATATGCCCGCTGAGGATTAATATTATGACACCAGAGCAGGAGATTAATTATCTACACGCCTTGATCGCGTACATGCTGCAAGAGGAGTCTACTGGCAATGGATTGGTCTTCATATTTGACGAAATAGAAGAGTTTCCCTTTAAGGGCCACGAAGCCGAAATACTACTTCAGCGCCTGAGGCACGAAGGACTAGTCAATAGCCTAAAAACCCACGGCTTGATAACCCTTTCCCCCAAGGGCCGGAAAATTGCCTATGGCGCCGGCGGCTACAAAGGCTTTTTAGAGCAGATGCAGGCAGAGCAACAAGCCCAACAAGAGCGAGCCGTACGCCAGGAAATCTCGACAACGCGTGTGGGCTGGATAAATATTGGTTTGACGGCAGGCAGTTTCATTGCTACGGCTATTGCCACCTGCGTCGCTTGGCAGGCTAATGCCAACAACACTGTATCAGATCACCGGCTGAAAGTCTTGGAAAGCCAAGTGCAAAAGCTACGGCAACATCAAGCCCTACCTAGAAAGGATTCGGCTACCACCATCCTAGTTGATAGCCGAAATAAGCCAGCAATATCAGCCACTGAGCAACCACAAAGCCGGTAGCAATACCTTGCTGATACTCGTTGCGTCGTTTAATTTTTTCCATGCTGCTAATGTATGAACACCAACTCTCGATAGCGATACCAAATAAGCAATAATAGCCTTCGCCTTTACCTGCACAACAAAGTAGCAGTTTGTAATCACTCGATTTACAATTAAAAATATGTCTAAGAAAAACGCAGCGCCAGACGAACAAGAACTTGCAAATAATACTAAAGATATACTAGGGCATTGTGGCGTTATTATTCCAATAAGTGATACATCTGGTTACATATCAGGTCATTGGCAACAAGTTCTAAATATTGTAAAAAAGGCTGCATCGAAAGCGCAGTTTACTTGCGAAATTGTAAGTGACAATTCGTTTAGCAATGTTATGCATGCAAATATTATTGCCAATATTTTCAATAATGACATTGTTATATGTGACGTTAGTAGCTTTAATTCTAATGTAATGTTAGAACTGGGCCTGCGTATAGCCTCGAAGAAACCTATTATAATAATATATGATGAGGACGGCAAATATCCGTTTGATATGAATCAATTATTTTATGAAAGATATGATAAAGGGCTTCGATACTATGATACAGAAGATTTTATTGAAAGATTAAGTAAAAGAATTACTAATACTTATCATAGCACTAAGCCTGATAGCCCCATTCCATACAAACCCTACCTCGACTATTTTTCAGATATACGAATAGAGGCATCAGATATTACAAGAGAAACTGTTGGCTTAAAGGAGGCTGTAGAATTATTAACCAAAGAGGTAGCTAGTATAAGAGTATCTCAAGATCAAAATTCACGTGATCAAAATACAAGGTCATATATTGAACAAGATGTTAAACAAAAGATACTAACAAGCGAAATTTTAAAGAATAAAGTCGAATATGCGTTAACCGCTTTAAGAATTAAATCAGTTGACGAGTTTAAAGCTCATAATGCTACCGTAATAAGTATTGTCAAGGAAAATTTAAAAATAGAAAAATATAATTTCATAACTGACAGACTGGATGCTTATATCAGACATGCTGCTTATGAAATTCTAGAACAGTAAAAGTGATAGTGAGTTGATATTTAAATAATTATTAAATATCAAAACTACACTAAAGCATAAGAGATTTTGGTTAAAATTTGACTTTTCTATATGAAAGAGCCGCTTGTTTACTACTCTACAAATACACATCTATCACATTTTATAAGCGAGAGGTATTACGGAGGTATACACTTTGCATGGTGTTCTCCTGTTTTTGATCCTTCAATCTTAGGGCCCTATGATATATACAAAAGAATTCCAGTTAGCTCATCACCTAAATATATATATTATTTATTTATAGAGGATTTGAAATCACAGGATTTTCATAGTGCAAGTATAGAGCGAAACAAAAATGGTTTGAAAAACGGTGCACTGCAGAAATTAAAAGAAAAGGTCATAAATATTGATGATTTTAATGTGATAAATGAAATAATAAATTTATCAACAATTCAAGATTACAAGCCATTAGTTTACATAATACCAGCTACTTTGATTAAAGATAAGTTAGTTAAGGTGTCTGTTGATAAGCAAGCTAATCCTTTGAGTACTGAGTACGTTGTAAGTAATTTAGAGTCTAACGATTTTGAAATTATTGAAATATCAAAATCATGAATGATAAATTAAATTTTTTGTATGCTGTTGCCGAAATTTCTAATTATATAGAAATGAAGCTTCGCGGAGTTATAGCTGATTTTGATGGGTATGTAAGTAAAGATTCTCTCAATAAATTAAAAAATTGGCAGGGATGGCCTGCAAATGTAGATTATAATGATTTAGTTCAATTAACCCAATTAAGACAAAGACTTCAGAATTACACTCAAAGCTATGCGTTCATGGACGTGGATTTAGCTTTTTCGAGAGATGAGGCCATTATTTCAAAAAAATCCCATCGTGTTGAGACGGAATTTTTGAAAGGTCGTGAGATAATTGTTGGGCAAGAGATGAAGCCAATATTAAAAGGGTTATCATTGAGTATTCCATTGATACTACAGCTTATAAGATCATCTAATGATGTATTTTATTGTCATGATGAAAATTCTAAAAATATATTTTGTTCGAATAAATTTGAAATAAGGTCCAGAAAAGTTACGGTTGTATTTCATCTTCAGCCTGGTAAAGAGAATGAACGAAGTATATTTCGTGGTGTTGAAATGCATGATATAAATAATAAATTTTCATTATCATCACTGTCTTTTTTCAGTGAATATAGCGAAAGTTCAAATCCGATAAGATTATTTTTAAAATCAATTCAAAAATATGGAAACGAATTTGCTATAAATGATAAAGAAAAAAAATTATTTATTGAAGAAACGTTTTCTGAATTAGATATTAATAACATTATAGCATTGAAATTGAATGATTCTATTAATAATCCGCTTCAATTTGTTAGGTTTGCTCTTAGAAAAAAAGGCACGAAAACAGTGATTTCCTTTGCTTATCTTCTTGATTACAGTAAAATAATTGGTTCTCTGAAGCGGTTTGAATTTTGATTACAATAAGCAGTTTTCGGTCACAACTCTTTAACATGCCTGCCACCTTCAGAATAACGCACGCCCACAAGCTAAGTGCTCGATGAACCTGACCTTCCGCCAGCGCACCGACCGCCTCGATAAGGTGGGGTGGGGCGTCATCTTTCTCAATGTGACTTGGGATGGGCAGCGCCTGAAGCTGCTCACCGGCGTCAAGTGCAAGCCGGCTAATTTTCAGGAAGACAAGCTATGAAGCTGACGTATCGCCAGTGGGTAAACACGCCCGATAAAATGGGGCGCTGCCTGATCTTCTTAGATATCGCCTGGCAAGGCCAGCGCGCGCGCCTCTCCACCGGGGTCAAGTGCCAGCCCGAAAATTTCACCCCGGCAAAAGCTCTAAAGGTGCAGCGCGAGCTGAATAAGACGCAGCTCAACACCCGCCTGGCCGACATCGAGAAGACCGTGCTCCAGGTCTTCAACCAAGCCGAGGCGCTAAACCAGCCCGTGGTGCCCGCCCAGTTGGAGGCGGCCGTGAAAGCCATCCTGCCCCGCAAAAAGAAACTGGCTGCCCCTGAGCAGGAGGTCGCCCCGGAAAAGAGCTTCGCCCAGCTCTACGCCCTCTGGCAAAAGGAACACCCCGGCCAGGGTACGGACGCGGCCCGCCGCTACCAGCAGGTGCTCGGGCGGCTGGAGGACTTTCATCCGGGCTTCACCCTCGCCCAGTTGTCCAAGGTCACCTTCTACGACTACCTAGGCTACCTGCAACAGGCTGGCCTGAGCGATAGCACCATCGCTGGCCATGTCAAGTTTCTGCGCGTGTGCTTTCTGCTCAGCGAGCAACTCGTGCCCAGCTGGCTCAAGTTCACCGCCAAGTACGGCCGGGCCGCCTCGCTGCGGCGTGATGAGTTCACCCTTTTGCTGCAGCTCACCGACCTGCCCCCGTACTTGCAGCGGGAAAAGGAACGCACCATATTCCAGACTCAGCTGCTGCTGCGCGATTCGGACCTGCGCAAGCTCAAAGCCCATAACGTGGCCGTGGAAGACGTGGCTGGGGTGGGGCCTATTCCCGTGCTGCGCCTCTACCAGACCAAAACCAATGAGTACCTGACCTTGCCCCTGCCCCCAGCGGCGGCACAGATCTGGGAAGCCTGGCAGGGCAAGGTGCCCGTGGTGGTTCAGCAAAAGCGCAACCTCTTCATTAAAGAGCTCGCCCAGCGCGCGGGCCTGGAGCGGGGCCACGTGCGGGTGCGCTTTAAGATGGGTAAGCCCGAGGAGGAAGTGTTGCCCATGTGGCAGGCCATCACCACCCACACGCCCCGCCACACCGGCGCCGATCTAGTGCTCTGGGGCAGCGACGGGGATCAGAACTTAAAGGAGCTGGCCCTGGGCCATACGATGGGGCTGAGCGCCTACGGCTACGATTCGCTCGAGCGCTACGCGCCCCTGCTGCTCAGGGCCTGGCAGAAGGTGGCAGTAGCTTCCGTTTTTACTGCCAGTTCTACTGACAGTGCGCGGCTGAGCATGGACGTGTGCGCGGTGCCGGCAGCGGGCGTAGGGCTGTTTCCCGTCCGTTTCCGTTCGTAATCATCCAATAGGGCGAAACCCTGCAGCTCCACATCACTTGAAAAAGCCCCCCGGTTTCGGGGGGCTTTTTTTGTTTCTGCTTGGCGGTTTCTACCAACTGTCCTAATTGGGTCGGGCTTGGGAATGTGATGACAGCGAAGTTGTTGGTATAGTTTAAAAATTACGACTGTCACATTCTGACGTGCTTCGTTTCTCAGAAGCACTTAAACATATAGGACGACAAGATTAAGCGCTTCAAGTGGGGATAAGTCACATATTTCAAATCGATGATGACGACCGAATCAGCTAGTACTAAGTCGGGACTCTTTATTTCAATAGCATATTGAAATAATTTTAATATCGTGTATTTTAGTATCATCGCTGGTGTACTATTCACGAAGTAGTCTTCCAAACAAACGGTTTGGGTCCCTTGCTTGCAGTGTACCCAGATCAGGCTTGCACAATGTGAAAATAAGCCCCCCAGCCCTCGACTTATTACCTGGTTATTGCTCGGTGCTTCTTGGCTACTAAGTATCTGGTAGCGCTTAGCTTTCAAGTAGATGCATTATATATGGGCCACAACTACTTTTTTGTTTCTTCTACAAAGACATTTACTGCAATAGCCTTAGTAGTCGCCGTGAGCTGTAGCGGGTGCTGGCGGCGCGGCACGTCGGCAGAAAAAGCAGACGACACATCTCAGCGGGCAGCGAAACAAATTACGACTGTGAGCAAAGATGCTCTCACGGATGCGCCGCTGCCCGTATTGGAGGAGTTGCCGGGCATCGTGACAACCAGTCGGCATTATCCACTGCTTGCTCACACCAAGGGCCGGATCAAGCGTATATTCTTTGTGCCAGGCCAATATGTACATAAAGGCGATATTCTGGTGAAGGGCTACGACCACAACTTTATAACCGCACCAACCAACGCCTTGGTTGCTGAGCGCCTCATTGATGGTAGTTCTTACCTGTTGCCAAACACCGTGGTGGCTTCGCTACTGGAGCTAGAGCCTTTCCAGATTAAAATAATGCCTCCCAGTGCTTATGTTCAGCCTATTGCGCCGGGCTGGGGGGCAAATATCAGCCGCTCAGACGATAAGACCTTCGCTGCGAGCGGTGTAGTATTGGGCAGCCACATCACAGCCGAGGGCTCTCTGTTTGTGGACCTGCGGCTGCACCGCCTGACTGGTGGCTCCCTACTAGCCGGTACCAAAATAAGAGCCGTGCTTGCACCACCATCCCTGTAAGCGATTGGTGGCGGCGAAAACCTAGCCTGCCGAAAATGATGCTACGATATCACCTCATACGTCATTACGGGTAGGGCTTTATTCTTTAATGTGAATTCCTGCACGGGCTGACATTGGAACGACTCTTTTACCTGCTCATAAGTGGCCGCAGTAATAAGAATCTGCCCTGGCTGGGCTACCGACTGCAAGCGCTGCCCCAGATTCACGGTGTCCCCGATGATGGTATAATCCAGTCGCTTCAGGGAGGCCGACCCGATATTGCCCGACACTACTTCCCCCGTACTGATGCCAATGGCTACATCAGGCCGGTACGTAATGCCATCGGGGAGGGGCTCCGAGTTGGTTTGGAGTAATGTCCGTACTGATAGAGCCGCATCGATGGCACGGTCGAGATGAAAGGTGCCCCGGAAAACAGCCATGACCGCATCGCCCATAAACTTGTCGATGTAGCCGCCCTGCGCAATGATTTCCTTCACCATCTGGTCAAAGTACAGGTTCAACAAGCGCACCAACGCGTCGGCCTGTAGCTTCTCCGCCAGCGCAGTAAAGCCGCAGATATCAATAAAGACCACCGTAGCCTCAATGCTTTCACTGGCCATCAGGCGGTTTTCCAGACCTGGGCGGGCCATAAAGTTGATGACTGTTTCGTCCACGTACATCTTCAGGATGTTGTTCTCCTGAATAGCCCGAATCGTTTCGCGTAGCTGCTTTACCTGTGCAATCGTCTTCTCCAGCGTCACTTCCAGGTCAGCAAAATCCACCGGCTTGCACACGAAGTCGAAGGCGCCCCGGTTCATCGCCGTGCGGATGTTCTGCATATCGCTGTAGGCCGAAACCATCACGGTTTTCAGGGTGGGGTTCACCTCGGGCAGCTTGGTCAGCAGCGTCAGCCCATCCATCACGGGCATGTTGATATCAGACAGAACGATATCGATATCAGGCTGCTCCTTAAGTTTATCTAGCGCCTGCTGCCCATCGTGGGCAAACCGAAACTCGTAGGTGCCTTCCCGAATTTTGCGTCGAAACTTCTGCTTGATCAGCAACTCCAGGTCAGCCTCATCATCTACCACCAGTATTTTGGTTTTCATAGCGCGGCTTTCAGATAGTGTTCAGGAGAAGAAGCTTTTGCTTTAACGTAGCAAAATCAATCGGCTTTGATAAAAAATCATTGGCTCCCAGCTCCATGGCTTTGTTGTAACTCTCGGCATCGGCATAGGCTGTAATCATCATCACCAGTGGGGGCGGAATCGGATGATCTTTTTTAATCAGGCGCAACAGTTCCAGGCCACTCATGCCCGGCATGTTAATGTCGGACAGAATCAGCACTACTTCCGAATAGTGTGGCTCTTGCTCTAGATATGATAAAGCCTCTTCGCCAGAAAAAGCGAAAGAAAACGAGAATATTCCCTCACGGATTTCCCGCCGGAAGCGCTGCTCAAACAGGAGCCGTACGTCAGCCTCATCATCGACAACCAAGATCTTTCTCATATGGAATAACTTAGTGTTTGTGTCTGTACGTGTTCCTGACTTATTGGTAGAGATACCGCAAACTCCGTGTATTCGCCGGGCTTAGTATTGACGGTAAGGGTGCCGCCGTGGCCTTTGGTGACAATATCATAACTAAGGGAGAGGCCCAGGCCGGTGCCTTCGCCCGGCGGCTTGGTGGTGAAAAACGGGTGGAATATTTTCTGCCGGATGACTTCCGGAATGCCCATGCCATTATCCTTCACCCCGATAACTACCTGCTCATTTTTCAGGCGCTTGGTGGCAACGCACACTTCGGGCCGGTAACCTGCCTGCCCTAGCCGCTGCCGCTGCTGTACGGCATAGAAAGCGTTGTTAATTAGATTCAGTAGCACACGCCCTATTTCCTGCGGTACAAGCTCCACGAGGCCCAGATTCTTGTCGAAATCAGTGGAGAGGGTAGCGTTGAAGTCTTTGTGCTTGGCGCGCAGGCCGTGGTAGGCCAGGCGCAGGTACTCGTCGGCCAGCGCGTTCAGGTCCGTGGGCTGTCGCTCCCCCCGACTGGCGCGCGAATGCTCCAGCATGCCTTTCACGATGCTATCGGCCCGCTTGCCGTGGTAGGTTATCTTCTCAAGGTTTTGCGACAGGTCATCAACCAACTCCTCGGCCGATTTTCGTTCTTTGTCAGGCAAGCTTATTAGCGGGCCGGCTTTCAGTTCTGCCAACAGATCCACTCCTACCTCGGCGAAATTATTGACGAAGTTCAAGGGGTTCTGAATCTCGTGGGCGATGCCGGCCGTCAGTTCGCCCAAGCTGGCCATTTTCTCGCTTTGAATCAGCTGCTGCTGCATGGCTTGCAGGTTGCTCAGGGTTTGCTGCAAAGCCGCAGTACGCTGCTGCACCTGCTGTTCTAGCAACTCATTCTGCTGCGCCAGCAATTGCTGCTTTTCCTCCTGCTGGGCCGTAGTCTGGGCCGAAAGTCGGCGTACTTGGGCCAGCTTTATCATAAGCAGGCGGCTATCCAGGGCAAAGCGGCAGGCCAGAAACAGCGAGATAGCCAGTACGGGACACAGAAAAGCGGAGAACGTGAGCATCGTATGCAGCGGAATTCCCAGTACTTCCTGCCGAAGAATTTCTGACTGTACTATAGACAGCAAAGCGAATGTCAGAAGCAGTACGAAGGCGATGCCAAAGCCCAGCGCAATAATGCCCGCTGCCCGCTTCGCCTGCCGAAGGGCGCCTATGGTAATGCGTAGCTGCTCTGCTGTAACCAGCAGCATAAAGCCCACGGTAGGATACCAATGGAGCCCCTGCCCGAACATCAATAGCAACAAGCTGAAAATATTGGCTATCCAGAGGGCGTAATAAATGCGCCCAACGCGCATATAGAAGAAGCTGTAGAGCGCCCGCACGGCCAACACGCTCCCTATCTGTAGGCTCGCGTAGGATACGATATCCATTCCAAGGCGTAGCCCATGCGCGCCTATATCATCCAGAAAACCAGTGCAGAAAAAGGCGCTGGCTTCAGCCATAGTATACAGCGCGAAGTAAAAATTAGCCCGCTGATTTGGGTTATAGACATAGAAAGCGACATGCAGCGTGCTTAGCAGGAGCAGCGCCCCAAACAGAAGCATGTCAGCCACCTTATACTTGGCTTCCTGCTTAAACTCTTCCTCGATCTGCTGCAGGCCGCCCAGATGCCCTTGAAAGAAAGTGGGGACAAAAAAATCGTTGAAGGTGGAAAAAGCCCCCCAGTGCGCAATTCGCACGGCTAGTACCTGCTCGTCTTCATCAGCGAGGGGCAACTCGATAGGCTCCCTATTGGGCCAATAAGCCTTTACCAGCACGGGTATGGAGCTAACCACTCCGTATTGACGCAGCAGCTGCCCATTCAGGTAAATCTCTGAGGCGGCGTATTGGGAAACGGTCAATATCAGGGCTTTGCGTTGAAGCTCAGGACTTACTTGGAAGCGCAGCCGCAGCCAGCCAATACCCGCCTGCTCCACTTGCGGCAGCTGCCGGGGCGGAAGCGTGGGGTTGATCGGTTGCCAGTTTCGGTCGTCGATGTCCGGCTGCGCCCACTGCTCATTGTCGCCGGGTTGAAATTTCCAGCCCTTATCGAGTACAATACCGCCGGGGGGCATTTTATCGAAATAAACAGCCGTGTCAGCGCCCGATTGTGCCATTCCTACCCGTATGACACAAATAAGTGCCAGTAGCAGCAGAGCTCTTATAGGCAGATAGCAGTGCATAATAGGCAGGGGTGCTTCTGATGCGGTATCGAGAAATACCAGCTTCTGCAGCCGGTTATGCTCGTAAGAAGACAAAATACTTATGTCTGATCAGGCATAAGCGTGAGGGAGTAAGAAAGGCACTATAACCGGCCTGCGCAGGGCCTTAACGGGTAGATGAGCAAAACTAAATGCAGTATGATTATAGGCGGAACAATTATAAATGAATCCATTTCAACTAAATTACTTATTCTTAACCATTCAGCCTATCTGTTTCATTTCTTAAGCCATAAGCAACGGTAATGACACGCCCTTGTCATTCTGGTGGCTTCAGCATCAATCTACCCTTAGTCAGTTAGTTCTGCTATGCTCACACTTCACAAGTCGGCGGGGGATAGTGCTCCGGCTGGGCTTCTGGCTAAGCTAATTTTGCCCTTTCAGCAAGTGTGGAAGCGCATCATTAACATCGGAGTGCACAAGGAGCTTACCGAATGGCAATGGAAGCGGGTGCGACTGCTGAATGGTATAAGCGCTATTACGATTACCATTTATGCCGGCTACGTTGTCGTGTTCTTCAACTCCCCCGACTGGCTAACGTTTCGGATCTGCCTCGCGGGCGTTTTCCTGAATTTGCCGCCTTTTATTCTTAATCATTACCGGCGCTACAATGCCTCGGCTTACTACTGCATTCTGAGTGTCACGGTGTTGTGCTCGTTTATTGCTGTTGCCCGCAGGTACGATGGGGTAGAGTATTACCTGATTTCCAACAGCATTGTCGCCATGCTGTTCTTCCGCAAATTCTGGAAAATACTCATGCTGTTTTCGCTCAACTTGGCCGCTTATTTTGCGGTACGATACGCTATGGAACATGTGCAACCCTTTCTTTATGTGAAGGATAGCTCGTATTTCTATAATGCCAACGTGCTGCTGTTTTTCATGACCTTGTTTTTTGTGGTGTATTATTTCCGCGCCGAAAACTTTCGGCAGGAACAGATGCTCAGCCAGAAAAACGAAACCCTGGGCCAGTCGCTGGAGCATTTGCAGAAGACCCAGGACCAACTGGTGCAGCAGGAAAAGCTGGCTTCCCTGGGTGCCCTCACCGCCGGCATTGCCCACGAGATTCAGAACCCCCTCAACTTCGTTGATAACTTCTCGGAGGTGGGCATAGAGCTGGTGGAAGAGCTACGCCAGGAACTGGACCACGAGCCCATTTCGGAAAAGCGCAAGCACACCATAACGATGCTATTGGATGATCTGGCCCAAAGTCAGAAGAAGGTAAACGAGCACGCCGACCGCGCCGGCAACATTGTGCGGGGCATGCTTTTGCATTCGCGCGCCAGTCGGGGGGAGCGGCAGCCCACGGACCTGAACGCGCTGGCCGACGAGTACCTGCGCTTGGCCTACCACGGCCTGCGCGCCAAGCACAAAGACTTTAACGCTACCCTCTCTACCGATTTTAACCTGCAATTGGCGCCCATAACCGTGGTAGTTGAGGATATCAGTCGGGTGCTGCTGAATTTGTTTACGAATGCCTTTTACGCGGTTCATAAAAAGGCTACCCAGTTGCCGCCCGGCAATAATTATAAGCCAACCGTTTCGGTGAGTACGCAGCGGGCGGTGAACGGCGTGTTGCTGCGGGTGCGCGACAATGGCACGGGCATTCCGCTGGAAGTCATCGACAAGATTTTCCACCCGTTTTTCACGACCAAGCCGCCGGGCGAAGGCACCGGCCTGGGCCTCTCCCTCAGCTACGACATTGTCACCAAAGGCCACGGCGGCACGCTCACGGTGAACTCGGAAGTCGGTGAGTACAGCGAGTTCACAGTCTGGCTGCCGGAGTCGCGCGCCTGAAAAAAGCCCCCCGTCCAGTTTGGCTGTAGAGACGCGACACTTCGCGTCTCCCGTTGCTGAGGTTGTTTAGTTGTTTAGTTACCACGCGGTTGGTCGTTCAACGAGGAGACGCGAAGTGTCGCGTCTCTACATTCTTTGCGAAAACCTAACCGACACAGAAGAACCCAACGCTAAAAAAGCCCCCAGCCCGCTGTATCTGCACTTTGAGGTTGGGTAAATAGGTCTGGGGGGCTTTTTTATAATAAAGTTGACGACTTCCTGTAACCTTCGGGAGTTGGCGCGGTGTCCACATCAAAATAAGCCCAAAAACTACCTTTCAACCGGTTGAACTCGCTCACAGACAATGCGCTCATGCTTCGGGTGAAGGCCGGAGACGTGGACCGGATGGGGTTGCTTTTTGAGCGCTACCACCGCAAGCTGTTCGGCTTTCTGTATCACATGCTGGGCCAGGCCGATGCCAGCGAAGACCTGGTGCAAACGGTGTTCTACCGGATGCTGAAATACCGTCACACCTTCACTGGCGACGGGGAGTTCAGAACCTGGATGTACCACCTGGCCCGCAACGTGCTGGCCGACCATGTGAAGAAGAATCGGCACTCGGTTCGGCATTCCGATGTGGCCGATTACGCCGAGAAGATTGGCGGCGGAATGGGAGCTGATGAGCAGCTCCAGCGCGAGCAGGAAGTAGCTGCCCTGCACAGCGCCCTGGCGAAGCTAAGTGCCGAAAACCGCGAGGTGTTGGTGCTGAGCCGCTTCCAGGAATTGAAATACGAGGAAATAGCCCGCGTGATGAACACGACCGAAGGGGCCGTGAAGGTGCGCGTGCACCGGGCCATGAATGAATTGAAGTCAATCTACTTGCGAATTGAAAACTGATGGGAAGGCAATGAACTGCGACCACATAAAAGAGCAACTACCTGATTATCTGAACCACCAGCTGCCGGATGCCGACCAGTTTGCGCTGGAGGCTCACGTAGCCAAGTGCCCCGAGTGCCAGGAAGAGTTGCAAACCATGCAGCAGATGTGGCAGATGCTGGGCAGCGTGCCTGTGCCGGAGCCCAGCGAAAACCTGCGTCCTGAGTTCTACGCTATGCTCGCTTCCTACAAAGAAAGCCTGCCCACGGCATCAGCTAACCCGCTGGGGGGCTTTTTTGGCTGGCTACAAAGCTTAATGCTGCCCCAGTCCGCGGTGCGGCTGGCATACGGCCTCAGCTTATTGGCTATTGGGCTAATAGGCGGGTATTGGCTGAACAATAAAAAAACGGCCGCCACGCCGGAGCAGCAGCAACTCGCCACGCTGACCACGCAGGTAGAGCAAATGCGCCAGGTAATGCTGCTCTCGCTCATCAAGAACCCCTCGGCCAGTGAGCGGCTGCGGGCCGTGAGCTACACCAAGGAAATAAGCGGCCCCAATGACCGCGTGATTGACGCTCTGCTCAGCACCCTGAATCATGACGATAACGTGAACGTGCGCCTCGCCACGCTGGAAGCCCTGGCCGAACTGGCCGATGAGCCGAAAGTAAGAATGGGCCTCGTGCAATCATTACCGCAGCAGGAGTCGCCACTGGTGCAGTCGGCCCTGGCCGATGTGATGGTGCAACTCCAGGAAAAGCGGTCGGTGCAGCCCTTGCGCCGCTTGCTCAAGCAGCCTGATCTGAATCAGACTGTGAAAGATAAGATCAAAGAAAGCATCAAAAACTTGTCAAACGGCCAGCCTGCTGCGCCCTCCATTTCAAACGACTACGATGAAACGTTCCTTTCTCCCCAGCCTGATCGGTCTGTTGGTGCTATTGTCTAGCTGCCAGCTCTGGGCTCAAGACCGCGAAAACACTGAAAAAATCAACAAAGAGTTTGCGCTCACCGCTGACGCCGCTCGTAGCACGCTGGCTGTATACAACATCTTCGGCTCGGTGCGCGTGCAAGGCTACAGTGGCAATAAAGTGGTTATCGAAGCCACCAAAACCATCACCGGCCCCGATGCGAAAACCATAGAGCAGGGCGTGAAGGAGGTAAAGCTAGGCTTTGAGCAGCGCGGCGATAGTGTTATCGCCTACATCTCTGAGCCGTACGACTCCCGCCCCCGGCGCAATAACAACCGCAACAATGACCGCGACATAGAATACAAAGCCATCATCGACTACGTGGTGAAAGTGCCGTCGCAAATGCACGTACACGTCTCGACAGTAAATGATGGCGAGGTGATGGTGCAAGATGTCAGCGGTTCGCTGCGCGCCTACAACGTGAACGGCGCAGTTACGCTTAAGAATGTGAAGGGCACCACGAAAGCGCGCACCGTGAACGGCAATGTGGAAGCTACCTACCTGGCCAGCCCCCCCGAAGCTTCCTCCTACAACACCATCAATGGGGATATCAAGGTGACGTATCCCGCCAACTTCTCAGCGGATGTGCATTTCAAAAGTATGCACGGCGAACTGTTCACGGACTTCCCCCAAGTGGAAACGCTACCGGTACAAGTAACTCAAAACAAGCAAAGTACTGGCAGCGGTACCAAATACAAATTAACCAAGGACACAGCGGTACGGCTGGGTAAGGGCGGAAAGGACTTCCGCTTCGAGACCCTCAACGGCGACGTGACCATCAAACAGCAAACCAAATGAAATCCCCTTTGCATAGTCAATTCCGCCTTCGCCAACTACTCCAAGCCAGTCTGCTAGCACTGTTACTGACTCCTTCGCTGCCGCTTCTCGCCCAAACCCGGGAGAGGACGAGGGAGCAAACAAGTGAGCAGGTAAAAGAGCAGGTAGTCGTAGCGCTGACCTCGCCCGGTAAGCCCGGTTCGTTGAACGTGAAACTAGTAGGCGGTTCCATCAATGTGGTGGGCTACAACGGCAAAGACGTTGTAATTGAGGCATCAGCCCGTGGCGAACGACGCGGCCGAAGTGCGCCAGCCGGCGACGCCTCTGGAATGCGCCGCATCGACCGCAACCCGAGCTTCGACCTAACGGCGGAGGAACGAGACAACAAAGTGTATATCAAGACGAACTCCTGGCAGCAGCCTATCGACTTGGTAATCAAAGTACCACAGCAGTTTTCGCTGAAAATCGGCACGGTGCAAGACGGCGATATTGTGGTGGAGAACGTGAGTGGAGAGCTGGAAGTCAGCAACGTGAACGGCAGCGTGCAGCTCAAGCAGGTGTCGGGTTCGGCGGTGGCCAATACGGTAAACGGATCCGTGGTTGCTACTTTCAAAAACGTCACTAGCGGTGCTCCTATGGCTTTCTCTACCGTGAACGGCAAAGTCGATGTGACCTTTCCCGCTAACGCTAAAGCCGCCTTCAAGATGAAATCCGATATGGGCGAGATTTACAGTGACTTCGATCTGGCCACTGAAAAAAGTGCCCCCAAAGTCAACAAGACAGCTCAGGGCGGTACCTACCGCGTCAGCACCGACGATTGGAGCTACGGTAAGATCAATGGTGGCGGCGCCGAGATTATGATGAAGTCGCTAAACGGCAACCTATACATCCGCAAGGCCAAGTAGAGACACATATTTGTGTCTCGTTGTTGCTCTCGTTGTTAGGCCCGAACCGCGCGCCCATTGTTGTTCAACGACGAGACACAAATATGTGTCTCTACAAGGCATCTTTGATTACCGCCACGGCTTCGCGCAGGGCCAGATCCTTACGCAGCGGCTTCACAAAGCGAGCAGCGCGGTTAATCAACGTGGTATCGGCAGCAGAAGTGGTAGCTGCGGCCGTGAGGGGGGCAATTTCTAGGGCTGGCAGCAGCTTTTGCGACTCCGTGTACTTATCGGAAGCGGCTCGCGTCAGTTCCTGCTCGGCCCGGTAGCCCGCCAGATTCAGCGAAACCTTGGTGTCGTTCTTTCGCTTCTGCATCCGCTCCACCGATTCGGTGATGAGTTTTAAGCCTGGGCTGGTGGCTACGCGGTTATTACTGGCGGCCGCCAGCTGCGGCAGAGAAGCAGCCCCTGACCACGTCTTATAAGGAGCAGGCGCAATTTCGTCCCAAGGCAATGGGTACTCGGTATCTTTTTCGCCATCACCAAGCGTGCTGTAAGCATCCGGCACCACTACATCCGGTGTCACGCCTTTGAACTGCGTGGAGCCGCCATTGATGCGATAGTATTTCTGTATCGTCAGCTTCAGCGAGCCGAAGGGCTTCAAGCTGTTAAAGGTGGCGGGCAGCACCTGATCTAAATCGAACATCTGCTGCACGGTACCTTTGCCATAAGTGGTGTTGCCCAGAATAAGTCCCCGCTTATAATCCTGGATAGCAGCGGCCAGAATCTCGGAAGCCGAGGCGCTGTACTTGTTTACTAGCACTACCAACGGGCCTTCGTACTGCACATCATTGTCGGGGTCGCCGATAATCTGGGCGGCCCGCTGCCGGCTTTTTATCTGCACCATTGGGCCGGTTTTCACGAATAAGCCCGCCATTTCTACCGCATCCTGCAAAGAGCCGCCGCCATTAAAGCGCAAATCGAGTACGACGCCCTGCACACCTGCTTTCTTCAGCTTTTCCAACTCTTTCTTTACATCGGTGGCCGAGCTGCGGCCGCCATTATGGTTGAAATCGGCATAGAAGCTGGGCAGTAGAATGTAGCCGATTTTGCGCTCGCCTTCATTCACCACCGCCGACTGAGCATAGGTTTCTTCGATAATGACCACGTCGCGGATAATGCTGATAACGTGGGTGCTGGCATCGGGCTTGCGCACCGTTAGGCGCACTTCCGTGCCTTTCTTGCCCCGAATCAGCTTCACTACTTTATCCCGGCGCATCCCACTGATATCAACTGGTTCCGCATCGCCTTGGGCCACACGCAGGATGATGTCGCCGGTTTTGAGCTCGCCCTGCCGATAAGCGGCGCTGCCGGGCACAATATCCGCTACCAAAATCTGGCCGTCTTTCTCATTGAGTAAAGCCCCGGTGCCTTCGAGGCGGCCCGTGAGCGCAATATCAAAGTTGTCTTTGTCCTGGGGGGCAAAATATTCGGTGTGCGGGTCATAGGCGTTCGTGAGAGAGGAAGCGTAGAGGGCCAGGCGGTCGGCAGCGTCGGTTTGCTTTACGTCATTGAACCACTCATCATAATACTTCAATACGCGCTTGCGAGCATCCGCTTCCAGCTCGGCTTCGGTGCGCTTAGTTACAGGGCCAGCTTGCTTCGACGCCAACGGCTTTTCGGCTTTTTTAGCTTGCTCGTCCATCATTTCCGATACCTGAACCAGCGTCTGATACTTGAGCAACCGGTGCCAATAGTCGCGGCGGGCAGCGGCATCGACTGGGTAATCAAGCTTGTCGGGGTCCGTTTCAAACGACTCCGCTACGGTCAGATCGAAAGGATTGGCCAGCAGCTCACGGTACATCGTTTGGGTTTCCGCGATGCGCTGCTCAATCAATTTGGTGCTCAGGTCCAGAAAAGGATGGTTGCCTTGCTTCAACTCATCATCAAGCGCATTCTGATACTTGCGGAGTTGCTGCACATCGGCTTGCAGCAGAAAGCGATGACCCGAATCGAGGCGCTTCAGATACAAATCAAATACCCGCTGCGAGAACTTGTCGTCGATGAGCTGGGGCTGGTAGTGCGCTTCGCTCAAGCCCTGCACCAGCGTTTTCAGTAGCACCTCATCCTTCGGATTGTCCACCTGCACGCTACCCGACCTTAGCCACGAAGGGGGGGAGTTGAAGGCCGTTAAACCAGAAATGCCGAGTAGCAAAACGGTGCTGTAAGTAGCAATAGCGCGGGTAGAAAGCATGGCAGAGCGAGTAAGAAACAGAGGAAAGCCAGGTGAAAAGCTGATCAGTACGCTTAGCAATAAGGTACGAAGAATTAAGCTACAACATATATGAAGCCGGAATACGATAAAGATGGAATCATGATAGGCAGGTTGTTCCAATGAGGAAAATTATTTCGGGTGGCTTCTTCCTCTCAGCAATCATTATGATATATCATTAAAAATTATTTCGTTTGTGTGCAACTTCGATGATATGTCATAGTCTGTAGTACGAAATCTTTCGTGATGCTAAACGAAATCCTCTTTTATTCCCTCGACCGGGCCATCCGGCAATACCGCAAGTTCGCGCAAGCCAACATTGACCGGGCCGGTATCGACATCACCGTAGACCAGTGGCTGGTGCTGCGCGTGATTGAGGAGCACAATGATTTAACCCAAGCCGACATTGCCGACCGGGTATTTAAAGATCAGGCATCGGTGGCCCGCATCATTGCCCTGCTGCTGAAGCGCGGCCTGATAGGAGCAGAGCCATTGCCCAATGATGGTCGGCGCACCCAACTGCGGGTAACCGTAGCTGGCCACGACACACTGGTAGCCGTGCAGCCAGTGGTACTCAGCAACCGGGCCACCGCCCTGGAAGGCCTAAGCGAAACCAGCTTGGACCAGATGCGGCAGGGCTTGGAGCGCATCTATACCAATTGCCTGCCTCCTCAGACAGCACTTGAGAACGCAACTCAACCATCACCTGCCGAAAAACTTCGGCCTGTTGCCAAAAGCTCTTCAGCTCAGTAAAGTCGGTCTTTATGTATACAAGCTATCGTCCTCCGCCTGCCTGATCAGGCTACTTTGCCCCCCGGCTTCTCTGTAAGCCACCCTCCTAATTCTTGCCTGTAAATACCGTGGCCAAAATGGTCACGCTTCTCATTGTGCCCATACTTTTCTCCCTATATCCATGCTAACCTTTCTTCTTTATCTGCGCTTACCGGCTGCAAAGCGCGTTTTTTACCTTCTTCTGCCATGCTTGCTTGTCGGCTTTAGCGCCACGGCTCAGAGCCGCGTGAGCGGTACTGTCCGTAGCGCCGATGCAGGTACGGGTATTGAGTACGCCACCGTCACGCTGCACCGCGCCGCCGACTCTGCCATGGTCAAAACGGAATTCAGCGATGCGCAGGGGGCTTTTCGCTTCGAGCAGGCCGCCCAGGGGCGCTACTTAGTATCGGCGGCGCAGGTAGGGTTTGTGCGGACGTGGTCGGGGCCGTTTGAGGTGACGACGGAGAACTACACGCTGCCGGCTTTGGTACTGAAATCCAGTCAGGCTACGGCGCTGAAGGAAGTAACGGTAATTGGGCAAAAACCCTTGTACGAGCGTCTGGCAGACCGTACCGTAGTGAACGTGGAAGGCTCGACGCTGGCCGCCGGCAACACCACGCTCGATGTGCTCAACCGGGCCCCCGGCGTAACCGTGGACGGCAGCGACAACCTAGCTTTGCGGGGCCGGCAGGGCGTATTGGTGCTCATCGATGGCAAGCGCCAGCCCATGACGGGAACCGAGCTAGCCGACTACCTGCGCGCGTTGCCCGCTGACCAACTGAAAAGCATTGAATTAATAACGAACCCCCCAGCCAAATACGACGCTCAGGGCGGGGCCGGCATCATCGCCATCAACCTCAAAAAAGACCAGCGCCAGGGCACCAACGGCTCCGTGAATGCCAGCTACGGCCGCAGCCAGTACGATAAGTTTACGGGGGGCTTTTCGCTTAATAGTCGGCGTAAGAGCTTGAATACGTTTGGTAGCTATACCTACTCAGACCGTGAAGGCTTGGGTAAACTGGATATTTACCGGGATTTCTTCGATAACAGCACGGGCAGCCAAGTGCTTATCGGCAGCAGCGACCAGCAAAACAGTAGTATCAGCCAGTCGAAGACGCACAGCGGCCGGATGGGCTTTGACTACAACTTCTCGGAGCGCACCGTGGTGGGGGCGGCTTTTAGCGGCTTGTCCAACAAAGGTCCTGGGCTCGCGCGCAACCAAACCACTCTTTTTGATGGCACAGGTACTATTGCCGATGTATATAATGCCAATACTAATCGGGATTTTCGGTCGGCAAATGGCACAGCTAATCTGAACTTCAAGCATACTTTTGCCGACTCGGCAAACAGCGGCGAGCTGACTGCCGACGTAGACTATGCTCGCTACACCCTCGACCGTTTGCAGGAGCAGCGCACCGAATACTTACTACAGGAGCGTACTAGCAATTTACTTGTTGGTGATCAGGAAGGCGATTTGGCCATCATGTCGGCGAAGGCGGACTATATACAGCCCCTGCCCCGCAAAACGCGGCTGGAGGCCGGCGCCAAAATCAGCCGAGTTACCTCCGATAATGATGTGGTGTTTAGGAACACCGAAGGCAGTTTGACTACGATTGATCTCAACCGCACAAACCGCTTCAAATACGAGGAAAATATTGGCGCAGCTTACCTGAATCTGAATCGGACTTTAGCCAAAACCACCTTGCAGGCGGGCCTGCGCGTGGAGCAAACGAAGGCCATTGGTCGCCAAGTGGTTGGCGACAGCTCGTTCCGGCGCAACTACGCTCAGCTCTTTCCCAGTGCGGCTATAAAGCGCACCCTCAACGACAAAAATGAGGTGAATCTGACCTTGAGCCGACGTATTAACCGACCCTCCTACGGCCAGCTTAACCCCTTCCGGATCATTATCAACCCGACTACTTCGGGAGCGGGCAATCCTAATCTGCTGCCCGAAACCAGCTACAACGTGGAGTTGTCGCACACCTTCAAGCAGAAATTTACCAGCACGCTCAGCTATAGCCGCACTGATAAACCTATTATTGGCGTAGTGCAGCCCGAAACGGACTCGACCGTTATATCAACTGGCGTAAACCTGAGCCGCCAAGACTACTATGCTCTGACGCTGACGGCTCCTTTGGAAGTCAAGAAATGGTGGCAGATATACAACAACGCCGTATTCTATTACAGCCGTTTCATTGGCGACTTGGCCGGCACCTCGCTCGATAAAGGTCGGCCCGCGTTTAATATCACCAGCAACAGCACTTTCACGTTTGACAAAGGCTGGGGGGCAGAATTGAATACTCGCTTTCAGTCAGGTGAGCAGTATGGCTTCCTGCGCGTGAAGCCCAATGGGCAAGTATCGCTAGGCGTGCAGAAATCGGTGTGGGACCGGAAGGGCAACATCAAGCTGAACGTGACGGACTTATTCTACACGAATAGAGTGCGCGCCGTTTCGGCCTACGATAACTACGTGGAGCGCTTCTACCAGCGCCAGGATTCGCGCGTGGCTACGCTTTCCTTCACCTATCGTTTTGGCAATGACAAGCTAGCCCCTACGCGTCGCCGGCAAGGTGGCGCCGAGGATGAGAAGCGCCGGGCCGGCGGATCATAACATCCTCTTTTTCGGAAAAGCCCCCCATCTGTAGCGCGGTTACAGTTGGGGGGCTTTTTTATGAAAAAATGAAGCAGGAGAGGGGAATAGCCGCCTAACGCGGTACCACCACAAATGAAACGTTTTTCAAATCCCTACATAGAGCCGTTACTCGGACCATATACGCTCATCGGCTTGTGCGGACTCGCTGGGATACAGTATCAATAGAAAGAACAATACTGGCGGCGGCACTGCTCAACCGGGAAAAAAAGTGAGTGGTTGGCAGCAGCTATGGGCTGGGATAAACTGCGGGCAAAGCATTCTTTTTCTCCAATAGAATAGTTAGCCTAAAATATGATAAAAAACAGGTATTATTGGATGGGAATATGTGCCTGCCTTCCCGGTTGCTCGTATTGCCTCGCCTCACCCCTTTCTCACTACTCGTAGAACGTACTATTTATGCGCCCCAAATCCGTGTGGCTGCTGGGCCTCGGCCTAGCCCTGGCTCTGCCCCCTGCCGTGGCTCAACAAACCCCCGCCCCGAAGAAAACCACCAAGCCAGCTCCCGCCCCCGGGGGTACCAAGCTGGTCGAGAAAGTCTCCCGCAAGGGCTCGGAACTGGTTATTCCCTACGAAAAATACGTGCTGCCCAACGGCCTGACGTTGCTCGTGCACGAAGATCACAGCGACCCGCTGGTACACGTCGACGTAACGTACCACGTGGGCTCGGCCCGCGAATCCATCGGTAAGTCGGGCTTTGCTCACTTCTTTGAGCACATGATGTTCCAGGGCTCCGACAACGTGGCCGACGAGCAACACTTCAAAACCGTGACGGCGTCAGGCGGCACTCTCAACGGTACTACCAACCGCGACCGGACCAATTATTTTGAGACCGTCCCGAACAATCAGCTAGAAACCGCTCTCTGGCTGGAAGCTGACCGCATGGGCTTCTTGCTTGATGCCGTCACCCAGCCAAAGTTTGAGGTGCAGCGCTCGACCGTGAAAAACGAACGGGGCCAAGGGGTAGACAACGTGCCTTATGGTAGAACGTGGGAAACGATGTATAAAGCGCTCTACCCATATGGGCACCCCTATTCCTGGGACGTCATTGGCTACTTGGAAGACCTGGACCGCTCGGACGTAAATGATTTGAAAAACTTTTTCCTGCGCTGGTACGGTCCTAATAATGCGACCCTTACGGTGGGCGGGGATGTGAAACCGGCCGAAGTAGTGAAACTGGTCGAGAAGTACTTTGGCTCTATTAATCGCGGTCCGGCCGTAGAGAACGTGAAGCTGCCCGCCCCCAAGCTCACTGCTGACCGCTACGTGAGCTATGAGGACAATGTGCGTTTTCCGCAGCTGGTCATGGTATTTCCGACGGTGCCCCAGTATCACCCCGACGAAACGGCACTGGATGCGTTGTCCGAAATCATGGGGCAGGGCAAAAACTCCTTGCTGTATAAGAACCTAGTGAAAAACCAGAAAGCGGTGTTGGCTCAGACTATCAGCCGTCCCTCGGAGCTATCCGGTGAATTTCTGATTCTTGCCCGCAGCTTTCCGGGTAAAGGGCTTGATAGCATGGAGGTGATTGTGCGGCAGACCCTAGCCGAATTCGAGAGAACCGGCGTCACGGACGAGCAGGTGCAGCGGTTCAAGTCCAGCACGGAAGCGCAGGTCGTTAATAGCCTGGCCAGCGTGAGCGGCAAGGTGTCGCAGCTAGCCGCCTACCAGACCTACACCGGCAACCCGAACCGGTTGACCGAGGAACTCAAACGTCTGCGCGCGCTCACCAAAGCGGATGTGGTACGCGTCTACAACCAGTATATCAAAGGCAAAAAAGCGGTGCTAGTAAGCGTAGTGCCAAAAACTGCGCCCAACCTGCTAGCGAAGGCCGATAACTACACGGTCTCGAAAGAAGGATTTCAGGCCCCGGCCGATGTTTACCAAGGCCTAACGTACGTCAAAGCGAAGGATACGTTTGACCGCAGTAAGCAGCCGAAAGGTGGCGCGAATCCGGTGGTACAAGTGCCGGCCGTGTGGCAGGAGCAGTTCAAGAATGGCCTGCGCGTGATGGGCACCCGCAACACGGAGATTCCGTCCGTCACGCTGCAGTTAACCATTCGCGGCGGGCACCGCTTAGAGCAAGCCGACCGCACCAAAGCGGGCATTGCTTCGCTCACGGCGGCCATGCTCAATGAAGGCTCGCAGAAATACTCAGGCGAAGAGTTCACCGCCGCCCTCGACCGCCTGGGCAGCACGGTGCAGGTAATTCCGGGTGATGACAACACGACGGTATATGTGCAGTCCTTGACCAAAAACCTGGATCAGACGATGGCCTTGGTAGAGGAGCGCCTGATGCGCCCCCGCTTCGATGCGGCTGACTTCGCCCGGATCAAGAAGCAGACCCTGGAAAACATTGCGAACCAGAATACACAGCCAGTTACTATCGCTAATAAGACGTACAGTCGTCTGCTCTACGGGGCGGACGATATCATGAGCATCCCGACCAGCGGTACCCAGAATTCGGTGCAGAACATCACCCTGGAGGATGTGAAGCAGTTTTACGCCAAGTATTACGCGCCCAATATCTCCCACTTAGTGGCAGTTGGCGACGTGGAGCAGCAAACGCTGGTCTCGAAGCTGGGCTTCCTGGAGAACTGGAGCCGCAAAGAAGTGACCTTGCCGGCGGTGACCGTGGCCTCTAAGCCCGATAAGACCAAGCTGTATTTTGTGAACAAGGACGGCGCAGCTCAGTCGGAAATTCGCATCGGCTATTTGGCCCTGCCCTACGACGCGACCGGCGATTACTATAAGGCAGACCTCTCGAACTACGTGCTGGGCGGTGCCTTCAACTCGCGCATCAACCTGAACCTACGCGAGGACAAAGGCTACACCTATGGCGCCCGCTCGGGGTACGCCGGCAGCCGCTATGCCGGACCGTTTACGGCCTCCGCTGGAGTGCGCGCCGATGCGACGGCTGCCTCCGTCAAGGAGTTCGTGAAAGAAATCGACTCCTATCGCAAGAGTGGTGTTACGGACGAAGAGTTGGCATTCCTGAAGTCGTCGGTAGGGCAGCGCGATGCGCGTCTCTACGAGACGGGGCAGCAGAAAGCGGCGTTCCTAAGCCGCATGCTCGAGTATGATCTGAGCCCGGACTACTTGAAAAAGCAGACCGAGATCTTGCAGAATCTGACCAAGGAAGACGTGAAGGCCAGCGCCGAGAAATACCTGCCCTTAGAAAGCATGGTGCTGGTGGTAACCGGCGACAAGCAGCAACTGCCCGAACTCCAGAAGCTAGGCTACGAGGTCATCGAGCTGGACCTGGATGGCACCCCCGTCAAAGCAGATATGTCCGCTTCCTACAACGTGGTAGCGCCCGCGGCCCCCGAAGAAGCTCCTGCTACCGACAAAAAGGCCAAGCGGAAGATGAAAACGGATAATGGTAAGAAGATGAAAATCAAGGAGAAAACAGAAAAGACTAAGTAGCCTTTTTCAGTAGACTAGCCTGAAGCCTGGTTCCGTGAGGAACCAGGCTTTTTTGCGAGTATATATTTCAGATAAGCAGACAGGTCCTACTGTTCGGCTTTGACCCTGATAATCATTTCAGGCATCATCGAGCTACGTCTACAAAAAAAGCCCCCCACTATAACTCCTGTACAGCGGGGGGCTTTTTTGTGCTTTGGTGATAGAAGTCTTGGCTGAATAAGTAACAGGGTAATCGTCCGCATTATGCTGAGGTTTCAGCTATCTTTTGCCTTGCCGAAAAAATATTTCAATACCCTTGTAACGATTGCCCGATCTCCCGGTACTCGCTGCAATCCAACTCCAAAACTCACGCGGTGGAAACCAGAAGCGACGAAGAACTAATGGCAGCCGTTCAGGCCGACGACCTCGACCAGGTGGTGCCGTTGTTCGAGCGCTATCAGGGGCCACTGTTCAACTTCCTCTACCGCCTTACCAGCGACTACGAAACCAGTCAGGACCTCACGCAAACCGTGTTTGAGCGCCTGCTGAAGTACCGGGCCAGCTATCGGCCGGGGCAGCCCTTCCGGGCTTGGGCTTACCAACTGGCCCGCAATGTGCACACCGACCACTGGCAGCGCAACCAAAAAATGCGCACGACCGACGTGGTGGAAGTGGAGCGCAAGGGGGCATTGTGCGGAGCCGCCTTCCGCCACACGGCCGCTGTGGACCGCGAGCAGGATTTGCACGAGGCTATGGCTATGCTGCCGCCTGCTCAGCACGAAATCCTGGTGCTGCACCGCTTCCAGGGCTTCAGCTACGAAGAAATAGCAGACATGCTGGGCTGCACGGCGGGCGCGGCCAAAGTAAAAGCGCACCGGGCCTTACAAGCCTTGCGCACCATTTATTTCAACTAACGACCATGAATAGCACGCCTTCATCCTCCGAATGCCTCGACGTAGCCGACCTGTTGGTGGACTATGCCGAGCACAGCCTGCCCCCGGAGCAAACGGCCCGGATGGCGGCTCACCTAGCTAACTGCCCTCGCTGCCAGGAGCGTGTAGCTCAGTTGCAGGAGCTGGGGGGCAAATTTGAAGCAGCCGAGCCCGTAAGTCCTCCGCTAGCGCTGCGCGTCAACTTTATGGCTGCACTTGAGCGGGAAAAAGCGGCACTGGTGAAGCCCGAATCGGTAGGGGACGAGGCGAAAGTAATACGCTTAGAGCCTGCTACATCGGAGCAGTCAGGCATGTGGTGGCTGCGGATTGCTGCAAGCCTCCTGCTACTGGCTACGGGTGTGCTGCTGGGCAATCTGTGGCGGCCAATGGGAGCTGATGTTGCCGGCATCACCACGACTGAGACTACAGCCGACCCACGCTTTCGTGCGCTCAAGGTAAATCCTGCGGCGCCTTCCCTCTCTGCCAGCGACCGGATTCAGCTGGTAAATGAGATGGCTGGTGGAACGGAGGGCAGTGCCGACCCAACGGTGCAGGCACTCATCAACACGCTCAACTTCGACCCAAATACCAACGTGCGACTGGCCGCCGGGCAGGCGCTGTATCGCCTCCGCGACGACCCACGAGTAGGAGAGGCCTTCGTGCAATCTCTTACTATTCAGACCGACCCCAACGTGCAGATCATGCTTATTGAGCTGCTGGTAGCTCTGCGCGAACGGCGCGCTGTGCCTGAGCTGGAGCGTTTGTCGCAGCGGCGCGATGCCTTGCCCATCGTGCGCCAGCAGGCAGAGTCGGGGCTGGGTCAGTTGATACAGATATAAAGCACAACGGCAAGCCGCGTGAGGCAGCTCGCTCGCTGACGATAAAGTAGGAACTGTCATGCTGAGCTTGTCGAAGCATCTCTACTGATTAGTAATCAATGGCACTGCAACGAAGCGGCAGAGATGCTTCGACAAGCTCAGCATGACAATACCATTGCACGCGAGCTGCTTCGGCCTCTGCCTGACCGCCGTTTTTAACTCAACATAAATACACAGTTCAAATTTCTCTTTCAATTCATTTTCCCAACGAACCGGGCTTGAAAAAGCCCCCCGGAAGTCGCGGTTGCGGGTGCGTTCGATTCCTTTTTACTCCACCTCCCTTTGTCATGAAAAAGACCCTGTTTCTCATTTTTATCTTCCTGCTAGCGGCCAGTACCGCCTCATGGGCCCAGGAATACAAGCTTAAGCTCGGCGGCAAAGCCCACAAAATCGTGCTGGATATGAACGGCAGCGACGTCACGCTGGAAGGCTACAACGGCGATGAGCTCATCATTCGGGGTAACGGCTTTGAGCCTGCTCCAAAGCGCGCCGAAGGGCTGCGGCCTGTGTACAATTCAGCCGTAGACAATACCCGGATCGGCCTCTCAGTAACCGAAAAGGACAATGTTGTGCGTGTAGTACAGGCCTCCCGCAAGGATACTGACTACGTAATTCGGGTGCCGCGGCAAACAGCGGTGGTGTTTACCCAAACCCAATTTGGCAGCGGCAACCTGAAAGTAACCGACTTGCAGGGCGACCTGGAAGTGAACATGAAGAACGGCGACGCGCAGCTCCTGAATATGGGCGGCGGAGTTGTAGCCAACAGCATCAGCAGCGACATTATCGTGCGCTACGCTGGGGTGGGCAAATCTCCCAGCTCTATTTCCAGCGTGAGTGGTGCGGTAGATGTTACGATGCCGGCCAGCAGCAAAACCACGCTTCAGCTGCGCACCATTTCGGGTGAAGTCTATACCGACTTCGACATCAACATGGGTAAAAAAGGCAACGATGACGACGGGTTGCGCCGCGTAGGTGGCCAAACCGTGGAGGGCACCGTGAACGGCGGCGGTACCAAAATAGCCCTGCAATCAATAAGTGGCGACGTGTTCGTTCGCAAAGCCAAGTAATATTTCTGTCTACATATCAATTAGTTACACCATCCTAATCACTGCTTTGTCATGAAACTGTTCCTGCTACTTGGGACCCTGGGCGCCCTGCTTCTGGGCACGAGCCCGGCCGAAGCCCAGAGAATAATCGAGAAAAAAGCCCCCCTGAGCTCGAAGCAGCGGCTGGTGCTGGATCTGCAACAGGCCTCCAGCATTCAGATCAAAGGCGGCAGCGGTAAGGAAGTGGCCGTGCGCGCTTCGGTTACCATCAACAATAACAAGCTTAACGACGCTCTGTTGCTGACCCTGAACACGCAAGGCGAGGAGGTGAAAGTAAAGTCGGCGTTCGATAAAGAGATGCTGCGTACCAGCAAAGAGGCCGACTGCCCCAATGGCGAGGGATACAGCACCTGGAACGACACGGGTGATAATGGTAAGGGCTCGTATCGCCTCTGCGCCCGCATCGATTACGTGATAGAAGTGCCCGCCAGCGCCACTGTTCAAGTGAATACCATTAGCGGCAACATTGAGGTAAAAGGTCTGAATGGCCCACTGGAAGCCAAATCTATAAGCGGCTTCGTGGATGTAAGCTGGCCTGCGGCAAAAGGCGCTGAAGTAGCCATGAAAACCATCACCGGTGAGGTGTACACCAACCAGGATATTGCCTTGAATGGTAACAAGAACAACTCGCCCGTGGGCTACCAGGTGCGCGGCACGCTGGGCAGCAGCGGCCCGGCCATTCGCCTCGAGTCCATCAGCGGCGACGTGTTCTTCCGCAAGCAGAATTAAGCCGCGCCACATTGGCTAAGGGTGGGTCTGGAGGGCAAATACCTGAGTAGTGAGTGCTCTGAGGTGGCCGGCGCATAGTGTCTAAATTAATAAAATCGGAGCTGGTAAACGTGAAATAATCTGCATTTTTAAAATACTTTCATAAATCGTAAAATCTGCTTTGTGAACGCGTTAGGTATGTATTGAATAGGTGGAACAGAGGCTTTTTGTTCGAATAAATACTAAGCTATGTAACATATTCGTTCCTGTTTCCGTTGAGGGCTTGCAATTATCTTCTGACAGATATTGCTAGTGCATTTGCACTTACTCTTGACTTTCAAAAATCTCTTTTCAACCTAGTACTGTATTATGAAAAAGTCACTGATTTTAGTCGCTTTGTTGGTTGCCGGAATTTCTGCTGCTAACGCCCAGACTACCACTACTCAGAGCACGACTACCACGCAGCCAACGACGCCTACCACGACTCAGAGCACCACGACTCAGACGACTCCGGCCACTGACGCTACCATCAACACCACTACAACTGCTCCTGCGCAAACTTCTACTACCGTAGAAACGCAGAGCACTACCACGCAGCCAGCCGTTGCCGCTCCTAAGGACAAAGCTGCTGATGTGAAAGTGAAGAACAAAAAGAAGAAGTCTAAAATGAAGTCTGATCCGAAAGAATAAGCTTTTTAACCTGATTTCGATCTAGTAAATAAGGCCTGCTTTACGCACGTAAAGCAGGCCTTATTTATTTTTACTTGCCTATAATTCAGAGTAAATTAAATCTCTATTTCTGTATTTGTTTTGACTATTTCTATAAGATTAGAAAGCCAAAATTATATACATCGTTAAAACTAAAAGTGGTCGCTACAGTTCGGATTACGTACTTATTATAGTGAGTCACAGATTTGTAATGAAATTATCCTGATTTGATTCTCTGAATAATATGAAAACGAAATTCCTTTTTGCTGCTTTGTTGCTGAACGCATCAGCATACGCCCAAACAGCCCCCGCGCCGGCCACGCCTCCTGCCTCTACTACTGCGCCCCCGCAACCAGCTACGCCGGCTCCCATTAACCCCGCCACAGCGCCCCAGAATACGGAGCGTGGCACCATCGACCAACGTGCGCCGGCAGCGGCTGCTACCCAGGAGCGCGTGCGCAAACGACAGACAGTGATGGATGGGCAAGCTTCGCCGGGAATAGAAACCACCACTGACCGCCGCACCAAACGGATGAACGATAAGAAGCGCCCAACCCGCGAGTTGCCGCCCGCTACGCCGCCCAAGCGCTAATCCTTATTTGGACTATATAAAAAAGCCCCCCAAATAGTACTTGGGGGCTTTTTTAAGGGTGTTAATTCCTTATTCCTTATTCCTTAAGCTTGGAGCTGTGTTGCAGCAGCAAGTCACCGAGGGCACGAAGGGCGGCTTGAGAATCGGGAGTGGCGTGGACGGCGGCTTGAAGCGTCTGTGTGCCCAGCATATCCAGGGAATCGCCAACGGCCACGCCATCAATTCCGTCGGTATTGCTGAGCAATGTTTGCAGATTGCCGAGCTCCCGGTCGATGTCTTGTAGCTCCGGAATACCGCTTTGTTGCAGAGTTTCCTGCCAGGTATCAATGTTGGTATGAGCCGTGCTCAATGGCAGGGAAGTAAGGCCACCGTGCAAGGCGTGTACAGTGGCGGCCAGCAGTTCAGCACCAGATTGGGGGGCGTTTTTTTCGGACATTGGAAGAAGAATGAATGACGTGTGGTAAACCTAAGCGGAGGCGCTGAGCGGAAGTGGCGCTGCCAAACTCAACTCGCGCAGAATAGCCACGGCGCGCAGGGCGCTGGCTTCTTTGTCTTTGATTTCAAGCATCATATCCACGTCGAGGCCGTTGAGATGGGTAATAAACTCGCGGAACCTATCCTCATCTAGCGAGGATGTATGCTTGCCTTTGCGCTCACCAAGCTGCTGGGAGCTGTAGTCCATCATCAGCACGCCGTCGCGGGTGGGGTGCCAGGTGCCGGCCGCCAGCCGCAGCGCTTCCTGCATGGTCTCCTCGTGGTTGAGGCATTCGTGGTGGAAGTTGTCGAACAGAATGGGAATACCCACGGCTTCGTGCACCCGCAAACAATCGCGCAGACTAAACAGGCGATCATCGTTTTCAATCACCAACCGTACCTGCACCGCTTCCGGTAAAGTGCGGTACGTGGCAATAAAGCGCTCAATGGCCACGTCGCGGTCGCCGTAGAGGCCGCCCACGTGAATTTGCAGCTTGGCGGTGCTATCCAGTCCCATCAGATCCAGCATCGAGCCCTGATACACCAGCTCGGCAATGCTGCGCTCCACAATGCCCGGATCGGGTGAGTTAAGCACCACAAACTGGTCGGGGTGGAAGGAGATGCGCATCTGCTCGGCCTTGATATAATCGCCAATGGCGCGGAAGTGGGGGGCAAATTCGGTCTGCCACGGAAACGTGTTGACCGCATGCGAACCAAAAGGCACGATGCCGGAACCTATTCGGAAGAAGAGCAGGCCGTGCTGGACATTGTACTCCAGAATGCGCTGTAAACATGTCAGGTTGTTGGTAACGGTAGTTACCACGCGCTCATCGGTGTAGGAAGCCAGCCGAAATGTGGTGGCAGCGCTACAGTCGAGCGTTTCATTTACGCAGGGATACCCAATTTTCATAGCCTCAGCTTACGTGCGTTCCGCGACGGCTGTTGTACAAAGCTGCTAATCAGCGGGGCAGGAGCGCGTCACTGCCTTCGTGCTGGGCCTTGTTGGTGCGCTCTACTGACACGGCACGGGCCTCAATAAAGATGCGCTGCACATCGGGGTGCAGCTTGCGAATACCCTTCTCCAGCCGGTCAACCGCCTCTTCCACCGCCGTCGCCGACAAGCCCGGCTGAAAGTTTACGTCGAGGGCCAGAAAAACATCATTTGGCCCAAAATGCATGCTCAATGGCCGTTTGGCGTTCAAAATGGAAGTATCGGCCTGCACTAGTGCCCGAATGCTTTGCAGAACCGCCGGATCGGCGCCTTCGCCAATGAGCAGCCCTTTGCTTTCATAAGCTAAAAATATCGCCGTTAGCGCCAGAATACACCCGATAACAATGGAGGCCGCACCATCGATATATGGATTGTTCAGCGCATGACCCAGGAATACACCAGCCGCCGCTACCAGCAAGCCCAGCAAGGCGGCAGTATCCTCAAAAATGATGGCAAAATTACCGGGGTCTTTGCTCGCCCGCAGCGCTGACCAGAACGGCTTTCCTCCGCGAGTGGCATTGAAGTTTTTCAAGGCCAGATACAAGGCTCCGCCCTCAAATACCGTTGCCAACCCAAGCACCACGTAGTTCCAGGTAGGGTCAGAAAGCGGCGCCGGGTTTTGCAGATGCGAAATGCCCTCGTAAAAGGACATTCCTCCTCCAATGGAAAAAATCAGAATAGCCACAATCAGCGACCAGAAGTACAGCTCTTTGCCGTGGCCGAAAGGGTGATTATCATCGGGGACCTTTTTGCTGCGCCGAATCCCGAGCAGTAGCAGCAGGCCGTTGCCCGTATCCACGACCGAGTGAATGCCTTCTGAGAGCATAGCCGACGAACCTGTGAAGCTGGCCGCTACAAATTTAGAAACAGCAATAGCCGTGTTGGCGGCAATAGCAGCGTAAATACCAGTTTTGGAGGAGTTGGCCATAAGCAGATAAATTAGGAGCGACACGCGCTATTGTAGCCTTATCAACTACTTATGATTTATCTACTGCTCCTTAACTAAGGCTAGCGCAACGCAGATACACGTGTGGTGATGTACCTGAACAAACGCTGGGATAGGCCCTAAGGTTAGTAATTACCCTAATCCAGGCTGAAGCCTCTTACTCATACCCCCGGTTATCCTTGAAATTGCGATTGTACCGTTCCCGGTCGCGACGGGCCTGCTCCATTTTCTTCTTCAGGGCCTCCTGCTGTTGCAGTTCCTCCATCTTGCGCCGCGCCTTGCCTTCTCGCGAAAGGGCGTCATAGAGCAGACTAGCCGGGTTTTCAAGGGAGGCAACCGGCGCTTTGGGAGCCGTTGAGTCGACAGGGAACAGCGGCTTGGGCGCTGGGGGGCGTTTTACGGCGTTGGCGGGCGGCGTGGGGCGGCGCACGTTGCGCAGGGCCTTTTTTATCTGAGCATCGGCCGGGCGGCCTTCCTGCACTCGCACCTCGCCCAATTGAATGCTGGCGCGGTCGAGTTTTACCTGTACAATAAGCTGAGAAAGCCCCGAGCGGCCTAGCGCCATTCGCTTGGTTGCAAAGCCAAGCGAAATAAACTCCAGCGTATCAGTATACGCCACGTCGATGCGGAAATCACCGTCGTTATTGGCTACTACGCCGGTTTTGTTGCCCTTAATACGCACTGTAGTACCAGGCACTGGCTTGCCATCGGCGGCGTTAGTAATTGTGCCCGATACGCGCAGCTGAGCCGAGGCCGACAGGGCCACCAACAGGCCCACAACCAGCAGCAGCGCGGCTTTATTCCAGAATCCGGTGAATAAACGAGACAATAAACCCATCAACGATACTAACGCAACCAAACTGCAAGGTAGCCAACTACAGAGTCAAAAAAAGCCCGCACCGTTGCAGGTGCGGGCTTCCATTAACCAGAAAACCGACGGAGCGGTTTCTTATTCCTCTTTCATCTTGGTTTCGCCGTCGTCGTCCACTTTTAATTTGGAGTCGTCGGCCTTCATCTTCATCTCACCATCCGACTCCGCTTTCATTTTGGAGCCATCGGCGGCCTTTATTTTCATCTCTCCGTCCGATTCGGTTTTCACCTTTGTACCGTCGGCATACTTGGTTTTCGTGTCGCCGTCGGCTTCCACTTTCGTTACGCCTTGGTCAACAGTTGAAGCTGTGGGTGCGGGAGCTTCATCCACGTACATTTCCTCGGCGTAGTTCATGCGGTTGGCTACATACGCTTCGTACTGAGCTGGGTCGGAGAAAACGGTTTTGAACTGCGTATCGATTTCGGTATTAATGCTTTGCATAGCCGCGTACATACCCGTAGTGTCGGTGGCGTACTGCGTTTCCAGCTCAGCGAGGCGGCGCGAGCGTTCGAAATAGATATCCTCGGCGCGGGCCACCACGGTTGTATCCGTGATTTTCAGGTCGTTAGCCAGACGCGTGGCAATACGATTGGCGCGGGTACGAGACGCGGCAGGCGTCGTAACGGTCTGCGTAGTCGTCGTAGTTGTGGTGGTAGTTTCGGCCGCTTTTTCCTGCGAGCAGGATGCAAATGCCAACGCACCGGCGCAGGAGAATAATAAGAGGGTCTTTTTCATGACAAAATTTAAGTAGGGAGAGAAGCGGTCCGAGAATCAGACCACGGCCGCTATACGCTCTAGGTTGGTTGTAGTTGTATAATTGAATTATTATATATAAAAAAGCCCCCCAGCACCAGTGCTGGGGGGCTTTTTTATATATAAGTAATATGGCTAGTTACGCCCGACGCAATTCAAACACGGTTATTTCGGGTAAGAAACCCACCCGGCCCGGATAGCCAATGAAGCCCAGACCCGTATTCACATACAGGTACTGCTGGCCCTTATTATACAAGCCAGACCACTGCTTATACACGTACTGCACGGGGCTCCATTTGAAAAACGGCAGGTTCACGCCAAATTGCATGCCGTGGGTGTGGCCCGAGAGCGTAAGGTCGATGTCGGGGTAGTTGAGCACCTCGCCTTCCCAGTGCGAAGGGTCGTGGGAAAGCAGAATTTTGAACGGAGCGTCGCCGCTGGCAGCGTGGGCTTTCGGCAGGTTGCCGTACTTGGGAAAGCGCATCTGGGCGCCCCAATTCTGCACGCCGAGCACGGCTATTTTCTCGCCGTCGCGCTCTATCATGTGGCTTTCATCCATAAGCAAGCGCCACCCGATTTTGGCGTGGTTCTGAGCCAGGCGGGCCAGATTTTCGCGCTTAGCTTCCGGGCTGGGCCACTCCACGTAGTCGCCGTAGTCGTGGTTGCCGAAAACGGAAAACTTAGGGAGCTGGGACTGAATCTGGGCTAGCGTATCAATGTGGGTTTCTACCTCGGTAGCCACATTATTCACCAAGTCGCCGGTCATAAAAATGAGGTCGGCACCCTGCTTATTAATTATCCTGACGGCCCGTTCCAGCGGCTCGCTTGAGTTGAAGCTGCCCGTGTGCAGGTCCGAAATCTGAAGCACTTTAAAGCCATCAAATGACGCCGGCAGGTTGGGAAAGCGCAGCGTTACACGTTTCACCTGATAGTCGGTAGCGCCCCGAAACATGCCCCAGATAAAGGCCACAAACGGAATACCGGCCACCACCAGCGCCAAGCCGCTCAAAAACTGACTGCGCGTGATGGGCGTGCCTGTAGCGGCCGTGTCGCGCTGCGTAAACTGCCGCACCGCCCAGCGCCCTGCCCGAATCAGGTCTTCGGGCAGCAGAAACAGCATGACCACGATTTTGGCCAGTAGCAACCCAAGCAGGAAGCTGGAAACATAGGTTTTGTATGGCGCGGGGCCGCTGTAGCGGGTGGTAATGGCCCAGATAGCCAAGCCCCAGGACAGCGCCGTGACAATCCAATAAATGGCTCCGGCAATTCGGCGTCCGCTAATGGAGTTGGCCGGAATAAGGGTTTTTATAGCTTGGTAGCCGTACCATTCGGCTAAAATGAGCAACAGGATGAAGGGGAAACTCAGAATTCGTGACATGCAGGTGGAAAAGATGGATTCCGGCGGCTTTGGTTTAGTTATTGGAGCTACCGGGTAAGAACAGGATAGACGGCTGACTACAACTTTTACTTTAAGCGCCAGCCCTCAGCAACAATAGTGCAGTATGAAATCAGTTGACAATCTGGCGGAAGAAGCCGCTGCCCCCGTGCGTTACGTAGCGCCCACTTCTTTCGGTATTAAAAGCTGGGCCGAGGAAGACCGCCCCCGCGAAAAGCTCCTGCAAAAAGGCCGCTCGGCCCTTTCGGATGCAGAGCTGATGGGGATTCTGCTCGGCTCGGGCACCACAAAGCTCTCCGCTGTAGACGTAGCTAAGCTGATTCTGAACGCGGTAGAAAACGATTTGAATGAGTTGGCCAAATTGTCGGTGAAGGAGCTGATGCGCCATAAAGGTATCGGGGAGGCGAAAGCTATAACCATCGTGGCGGCCTTAGAGTTAGGTCGGCGTCGCAAGGAAACAGCCGCCGCGGCCCGCACCACCATCACCTGCTCGCGCGATATCTACCAACTCATCCGCCCCAATCTTCAGGATTTGTCCCACGAAGAATTTTGGGTAATTCTGCTCAACCGGGCTAATGTAGTGATGCGCAAGCAGCCCATTAGTAGCGGGGGAGTGGCCGGCACCGTCGCCGACCCGAAGATGATTTTCAAGCATGCCCTGGAACAGTTGGCCAGCTCTATTATCCTCGTGCACAACCATCCCAGCGGCAACCAGAAGCCCAGCGCCGCCGACATCGCCCTCACCCGCAAGCTCAAAGAAGCCGGCCAATTTTTGGATCTGCCCATCCTCGACCACCTCATTTACACCGACCACGGCTACTACAGCTTCGCCGACGAAGGCGTGCTGTGATAGTCGCACGCGTAGAGACACAACTATGTGTCTCGTCGTTGAACGACCGGTACCGCATAATTTTACTACACAAACAATATCAGCAACAAGGAGACACAACTATGTATCTCTACACATGCGGACAATATAAAAAAGCCCCCAGTGTCTCTAGAGGGCTTTTCTGTTGCAAACCTAGCAAGAGCCGCCGCGCCCCGGTATCTTTGCCGTTACCATGCGCCTCAATCCCAAACTCTTTATTATCCTCGGCCTAGTTCTCGTGCTCGGCTATTTCCTCCAAGACCTCGTGCTGAACGACGAGCAGTATGTTGCTCGCATCGAGAAAGCCCGCCACGCGAAAAACGACGAGTTTCGGCGCGTACAAGGCTCGCCGCTCTCCGCCGAGCAGCGTCAGGAGTTCGACAGCCTAAACTACTTCGCGCCCAACAAAACGTACCGCCTCACCGCCCAGTTTGAGCCCTTTCCCGTGCGCGACACCATCGCCATGCGCCTCACCGACGGCAAAGCTGAAAAGTATATACGCTGGGGCCGCGCATCGTTTGAGTGGCAAAAAGAGGCGCAGCGCCTCACCGTTTTCCGCAAAGCCAACGGTCCCGATACCACGCTCTTTATTCCCTTCACCGACAAAACCAACGGTTTCGACACGTACGGCGGCGGCCGCTACCTCGATGCCGAACCCGTAGCCGATGGCGACGACGAAATCGTGCTGGATTTTAACACGGCCTACAATCCATTCTGCGCTTATAATGTGTCGTTTGCCTGCCCCGTGCCGCCCGCCGAGAATATCTTGTCGGTGTATATTAAAGCTGGGGAGAAGTCCTTTCACAAGGATTAAGGTGCTGTTAGCAGTTGGCTGAAAACACCCTTACGGTTTGCTTTAAGGGAAATAGTCGAGTCTGATTTCTGTTCCGCAACGGCGCAAACTAAACTACTGTTGCCTTTGCAAATTTCTACCTTTACTTCACTAGCAGTGTAAAGTGCTGCTATGTTTGGTTACTGCTTACTGCCTATTTATCACCCATGAAAATATCCCTCGACTGGCTTCGTACCCTTATTCCCACCGATAAATCGGCCACCGAACTAGCTGCCCTGCTCACGGGCTCGGGCTTGGAAGTGGAAGGCGTAGAGGAGCTGGAAAGCATTCCCGGCGGCCTGCGCGGCGTAGTAATTGGTGAAGTGCTGACCTGCGAAAAGCACCCTGACGCGGATAAGCTGAGCCTGACCACCGTAGCCGTGGGCGACGCCACACCCCGCCAAATCGTGTGTGGTGCTTCGAATGTGGCTGCTGGTCAGAAGGTAGTGGTAGCCCTAGAAGGCGCCACCCTGCACCCGGCCCAGGGCGAGCCATTCAAAATCAAGAAGTCCAAGATTCGCGGCGCGGCCTCCGAAGGCATGATTTGCGCCGAGGATGAAATTGGCATCGGTACTTCCCACGCTGGCATCATCGTGCTCGACACCGATCTGCCCAACGGTACGCCCGCCGCTGAGTATTTCGGGTTGGGTTCGGATGCTGTGCTGGAAATCGGCCTGACGCCTAACCGCGCTGACGCCGCCTCCCACTACGGCGTGGCCCGCGAGCTGCGTGCTCTCCTGCGTCAGCCCTGTCACTTGCCCGATGTAAGCGCGTTTTTGCCCCCCACAGCCGCCGCGCAGAATGTGCAGGTGCTGATTGAGGACGAAGATGCCTGCCCGCGCTACGCCGGCTTGCTGCTGGAAAACGTGCAGGTCGGTCCGTCGCCGGAGTGGCTGCAGCGGCGGTTGCGCAGCATTGGCTTGTCGCCGATCAACAACGTAGTAGACGTGACCAATTTCGTGCTGCACGAGTTGGGTCAGCCCCTGCACGCTTTCGACGCCGACCAGATTCCTGGGGAGAAAATTCGGGTGAAGCGCGCCGCTGAAGGTGAAAAATTCACGACTCTGGATGGCACGGAGCGCACCCTGCGCGCCGAAGACTTGGTAATTGCCGGTGGGGGCGGGGAGCCGATGGCCCTGGCCGGCGTGTTTGGGGGGCAAACTTCCGGCGTGAGCGCTATTACTAAGCGTGTTTTTCTGGAAAGCGCTTACTTCACGCCCGCAGTAGTACGTCGTACCAGCCAAACACACCAGCTCAAAACCGACGCTTCCTTCCGCTTCGAGCGCGGCACTGATCCAAATATGGTACTGGTGGCCTTGCAGCGGGCGGCCTTGCTGCTCCAGGAAGTAGCTGGCGCTACCATAGCGGCGCCCATTGTGGATGAATACCCCAAGCATGTGCTGCCAACCACGGTGCGTCTGCGCCTTTCACGGGTGGAGCGCCTCGTAGGCCAGCACATCGCCACCGACCGGATTCGTCATATCCTGACTGATTTAGAAATTACCGTTCAGGCCGAGAATGGTGACGACTGGTGGCTGATCGTGCCATCCTTCAAAGTAGACGTGACTCGCGAGGCTGACGTTATCGAAGAGATACTGCGCATCTACGGCTACAACAATGTGGCCTTGCGTCCGCACAACTCGGCTTCCTTTCTGGCCAAGTTCCCAAATCCTGACCCGGAGATTCTGCGCCAGAATACGTCTCGTCTGCTCAGCGGCCAGGGCTTCTCTGAAATCATTACCAACTCCATTACCAACGCCCGTTACTTCGAAGCCGAAGGGGAAACCAACGAAGCTCTGGTGCGCGTGCTGAACTACAACAGTGCCGACCTGAACGTGATGCGCCCAACAGTGCTGCACAGCGCCTTGGAAGTAGTCCGCTACAACCTTAACCGCCGTCAGCGCGACCTGAAGCTGTATGAGTTCGGCAAGACTTACTACCGCAAAGCCGACGGCCAATACGAGGAGAAAAACAGCCTGGTAATTCTGCTCACCGGCAACGCCACCGCCGAAACCTGGCAGCATAAATCCGAAAAGGCTACTTTCCACCACCTGGCCGGTGCTGTGCAGCAAGTCCTGACGGCTTTGGGGCACGCTACGCCCACGTCCCAGCCTGTACAGCACCCGTACATCGCTGGTGGCTTAACGCTATTGGCGCACAACCAACCAGTGGCTCATCTGGGGGGCGTTTCTGGCGGCGTGCTCAAGCGCCTCGACGTGAACCAGCCCATATGGTACGCCGAGCTGGACTGGGATTGGTTGGTTAAGAAATACAAGAACGCGTTGGTGGCCCGCGAACTGCCTAAGTTCCCGGAGGTGCGCCGCGACCTGTCGCTGGTAGTCGACAAAGCCGTAACCTTCGACCAGCTTCGTCAGATTGCCCAACGTGCCGAACGCAAGCTGCTACAAGGCGTGAACGTGTTCGACGTGTACGAAGGCGACAAATTACCGGAAGGCAAGAAGTCGTACTCCGTTAGCTTCAATCTTCAAGACCTCACTCAAACGCTCACCGACCAAGCCATCGACGGCGTAATGCAGCGCTTGATTCAGCAATTTGAAAAACAGGCTGGGGCCGTAATTCGCCGTTAGCTGAAGCGTCACAGTGCGTTTGAACTCGCGCTCCAAGCAGGAAGTTTGGGTAACAGGTGAAATCCTGCCAAATTGCCTGAGCGAAGCAGGCGAATTTACTGTGGCGCTTATTTATTAAAATAATTCTCCCGCATGGCCTCCTCTCAGCAGCTTGCTCAACTAGACCGCCTAGAGCGGCAGGTAACCACCTTAGTGGCTGCCTATCAGCAGTTGCGCGAGGAACTAGCCGATGCTCAGACGACCATTCAGCAGCTTCACGCCGACGTACGCGACCGGGAACGGCAGCTCAAGGATTTCCAGAATCAGGAGAATATCGCTAAACTTGTCCATACCATAGCAGAGGAACCTGCCAACGCCAACGAGCTTAAACTGCGCCTAAACGAATATATCCGCGAGATTGATAAGTGCCTTGCCTATTTGAGGGAGTAATGACCATCGAACGTCCAGCCAACTGCTGATGAGTGACTTAGCCATTAAAATTCGTATTGCTGAACGGGACTACCCCATGCGCGTTAGCCCCTTGGAAGAGGAGCGTCTGCGCCTGGCTGGGCGTCAGCTCAATGAACGGATCAAGGAATTTCGCGAACAGTACGGCATTCAGGACAAGCAAGACTTGCTAGCCATGATTGCCCTATCCACAATGGCTGACGGCTTGAAAGTCAGCAAAGAAAAGGATGGCACTGATGCAGCTCTTACTGAGCGCCTTACGCGCTTAGATAATCTGCTTTCGTCGCTGGTGCTCGGCTGAGCACTGGCGCAGTTTTATGCCCGACTGGGCGGGGCCTACGCTCCGCTACTTGGAGATTGTTGGGCAGATTTTTTTGTTATGGTTTATTAGTACCCCCTAAAAACCATAACTCATGTCCAACTACATAATCTATATTGTTCTAGCCGCCATCGTCGCCCTTGTGGCTGGCGTGGTGCTAGGACGCCTGCTGGCCGGCAAGGCCAGGCAGGACCACGAAGCCCAGGCGCAAGCCCGCGCCCAGCAACTTCTTCAGGAGGCAGAAGCCCAAGCCAACCGCACCCGCGACGAGCGCATTCAGCAGTCCAAGGATAAGTTTCGTCAACTCAAGAACGAGTTTGAGCAGGAAAGCAAGCGCCAAAAGCAAGCCTTAGAGCAAGAGCTAACCGAACGCCGGGCCACCGTACTAGAACAGGAGCAGAGCATCAAGCGCCTCACCGAAACCACGCAAAAGCAGCTCGAACAACTACAGCGTAAAGAGCAGGACTTAGAAACCCTCCGCGAAAAGCTTCAGACCGATGCCCAGCAGCAGCGCGAGCGCCTCGAAAGCCAAGAAGAAAAGCGCCGCATTAGCCTCGAAACTCAGCAAGCTAAACTCCAACAAAAAGAGCACGATCTCGATGCCCGCATCCACGATGTGCAGCACCAACTCGAAACCATTGCTAACCTCTCGGCGGCCGAGGCCCGTGAGCAATTGGTAGAGTCGCTAAAAAATGAAGCTCAAATTCAGGCTTCCTCTTATATCAAAGACGTAGTAGCCCAGGCAAAGCTATCGGCTACCAAGGACGCTAAAAAAGTAGTGCTGGAGACCATTCAGCGCACGGCTGCTGAGCACGCTATCGAGAACTGCGTATCCATTTTCAATATCGAGTCGGACGATGTTAAGGGCAAGATCATTGGCCGCGAAGGCCGCAATATTCGCGCGCTGGAAGCGGCAACGGGCGTGGAAATCATCGTTGATGATACTCCTGAAGCAATCATTATTTCCGGCTTCGACCCCGTACGGCGTGAGGTAGCGCGCTTGTCGTTGCACTTGCTGGTGAAAGACGGCCGTATTCACCCTGCTCGCATTGAGGAAATTGTAGCTAAAACTCGCAAGAACATCGACGAGGAAATCGTGGAAATCGGCGAGCGGACCATCATCGACCTCGGTATTCACGGCCTGCATCCTGAGTTGATCAAGATGGTAGGTCGGATGCGTTTCCGCTCTAGCTACGGCCAAAACCTGCTTCAGCACTCGCGCGAAGTAGCCAACCTCTGCGCCACTATGGCCGCTGAGCTAGGCCTGAACGTGAAGCACGCCAAGCGCGCCGGTCTTCTGCACGACATCGGTAAAGTGAGCACTGAGGAGCCGGAACTGCCCCACGCCATCCTGGGCATGGAGCTGGCCAAGAAGTACAAAGAGCACCCCGATGTCATCAACGCCATTGGTGCCCACCACGACGAGATTGAGATGACCGCTATGGTCTCGCCTTTGGTGCAGGCCTGTGACGCCATCAGCGGCTCACGCCCCGGTGCCCGCCGCGAGATGATGGAGAGCTACATCAAGCGCCTGAAGCAGTTGGAAGAAACAGCAGTAAGCTTCGATGGAGTACTCCAGTGCTACGCCATTCAAGCCGGCCGCGAGCTGCGCGTAATGGTGAATGCCGACAACGTAACCGACGACCGCGCCCAAGAGTTGAGCTACGAAATCTCGCAGAAGATTGAGAAGGAAATGCAGTACCCCGGCCAGATCAAAATCACGGTTATTCGGGAAATGCGCGCCGTGGCTTACGCCAAGTAGAGAGTCTCTGCTTTCATAACAAAAAAGCCCACCAGCATTCGTGTTGGGGGGCTTTTTTTATAGAAATCTACTGGCTGAAATAGTTGATTTAAAGCCACATTCACCTATTAGTAATTCCTTATATTCGAGACTATTTATTCTATCTATATGATTCTATCGTTACTCCGTACAATCGTAATCATTCCGATAGCAATACTATGTGGCTCAACAGGTTGCTCAGTATATGTTCCCTTGCAACCTAGCACACCAATGCTGCGCAACAAAGGGGAAAGTGAAGTAGCGGCTAGCCTGTATCTTTCCGGCCGGCTAGAGGGCTCGGTGGCGTACTCCCCGGTTAAACATGTGCTGGTGCGTGCCGCAGGTGGCCTGCTGCCTAGCAATGGTGATTCCGTTGATTTTCATATCCGCCAGTTTGAACTTGGCACTGGCACCTATTGGTCGCTTTCCGATCGGTGGCTAGTCGGTGCCATGGGTGGCTACGGTCGGGGCCAGAGTAACCGACGCTTCAAGGAAAATGATTTTGAGTATTTCGGGCCCGACACAGTTATCAGTTTTAACTATGCGGCCCGATTCAACAAAGTTTTTGGCGAAGCTTTCGTGGCTTACGAAGGTGAGTGGGCCACAGTCGGCGCAGCTTATCGTCTATCACAGGTGCGGTTTTCTTCCTTGACTAATAATGGTTCGCCGGTTGATCTTCGGCGCATGACGCGTAGCGAGCCAATGTTATTTATGCGTTTCGGTAATAGAAGTGGGTTTCTACCTTGGGGTCAATTTCAATTGGCCGTTAGTACGTCATCGTCGCCAGGCTATCGTGGCGACACCCCCCTTGAGCTGCAACTCGATGATATCAAACAAGCGCGTGTTTTTACTTCAATTGGGTTTTTCATCTACCCACACCGACTTAAAAAGTTTACCGACGATTAAGCTTAGTCAACCGTTAACCAGTAGGAGCACTAGATAGTAAGTACTATGTAATCGTGCTAACGATATGCTAAACAAAAAGCCCCCCAGCACGAATGCTGGGGGGCTTTTACTGTGATAGAACTCCTGGATAAAATTCTGATCGGGCTAAAGCCTAAGGGACTACCGGTAGCTCGGATTCTGCGTGAATTCCTCTTTGTTCAGGATAGCATCTAGCTGACGCTGTGGAATAGGGCGAACCGTATGATATGGTTGAATACTGGCTCCTGCCTCCGGGTTATTGGCCTTTACGCGATCTACGAGCTTGTTCGTGCGCTTGAGGTCGAACCAGCGTACCTGCTCACCGGCCAGTTCGCGGGCCCGCTCGTCCAGAATAAAGTCCAGGCTCAGGTTTGAGGCCGTTATGCGCATATCGGCGGCTTTGCCAGGTAGGGCCGCCCGCTCCCGCACAGCGTTGATAAGGGTGGTAGCCTGTGTCGTGTTGCCCAGCTTAAACTGCGCTTCAGCGGCCATCAAATACACATCGGCCAGGCGAATAACGTAGGCGTCGCGGGCACTTTGCTCCTCCTGAATAGTGGGGCGAGTAGGGTCTTCAAACTTACGCAAACACACGTACTGCAAGCGGTTTTTGGCAGTGCCGTTGGCGTTGTATATCGTGTTTACGTCGTAGGTCACGTACTTCTTCGACGCCTGTACCGAAGCAGAAATAGCCTTTTTGGTGGCTAGAATGGCGGTGTCGCCCACGGCGAAACGACCAGTTACGGCCGTGTTAGCTAGCCAAACCGTGCGGAAGGAGGCAGCGTAGCGTGAGTCCTTAGTTTCGTCGAACAGGTTCAGCAGAAACTTGGTTGGCATGAAGCGGTTGAAGGGACGGCCATTCGCTACGTCGCGAACCATACCAGGCTGATCATCATACTTCATTAGCCACATCAAATGGCCGTTGTTGCCGCCACGCGAGTGGCCATCGGGATAAAGTGTGTTGTCTACCCGGTCATTTAGCGTGAGTTCTTTCGTGTAGTTCACGGCCCACACTATCTCCCGATTTTCCAGGTTGGTCATCGACCATAGGTCGGCGTAACGGGGAAGCAAAGTAAAGTTGTAGCCCGAAATTACTTTCTGCGCGAGCGTGGCTGCCTGCTGGTTGTCGCCGCGCGTCAGGTAGATTTTCGCCAAAAATGCTTCGGCTGCTGGCTTGGTCACGCGGCCGTATTCGGCGGTAATGTTGGGCAGATTAGCAACGGCTACGTTCAGATCATCAACAATCTGTTTGTAAAAGGTGTCAACCGGCGTGCGGTTGGCAGTGGTTTGCACCCCAGATGTTTCGGTGGTCGTGAAATGCACATCACCCCAGGTCTCTACAATATGCCAGTAATAAAAAGCCCGCAGGAAGCGCAATTCGCCTTCCCGAACGCTTTTCTGCGCGTCCGTCATCCCCGAATCCTTCACCCGGGAAATACCAGCATTGCAGAGGTTAATGGCGGTATACAACTTGCCCCACACGCTTTCCACTGCCCGCGAGCTGGATTGCAGGGTGGTGTATTCCGTCAGATCGGGGTTCACGTCGCCGGCGCCGCGGAGCCAGAGGTCAGTGCCCATTTCCGACATGCTGATGCCGTCTTCCTTGCCGTACCACCAACGTGTGTAAGAGTACGCCGCGTTTACTAAGCTCTCAAAACCGGCTGGTGTGGTGTACACGGCATCGGCGGTCAGGCCCGAGGGGTTGTATTCTTCCAATTGCTTTTCGCAGGCGGTCAGAAAGGCCAGCGCGCAGGCTGCAACTCCTAAACTTATCTTCGATAATTTCATCTTCTTCGTCAAATACTGGTTGAAAACACAGGCAGCGGCTATAAAAAAGCCCCCTAGAAGCCTAGGTTGATGCCTGCTGATATCACGCGCGGAATGGGAGTGGTGATAGCACCACCGCGCTCGGGGTCGTAGTTGTCAATTTCGCTGAGCGTCACCAGGTTCTTACCCTGCACGTACACGCGGGCCGAACTGATAGCCACTTTTTCCAGCCAGGAGGCTGGTAGGTTGTAGCCGAGCGTCACGCCGCGTAGCTTCACATATGAGCCATCGCGGTAGCCAAGCGTGGTGCCAAACAAACCATTCTGGAGCGTGCTCTTCGATAAGGCCGCGTCAGGGCGTGGATAGTCGTTGGAAGGGTTTTCGGGTGTCCAGTAGTTCTGGCGCGAGCTATTCTCAATTCCCTGCGGATCAAAAATCTGGGCGTAGTCGTAGTTGATCATCTGCCCAATGCGCGCAAATACCTGGAACGAAAGGTCGAAGCCTTTGTAGCTCAGATCGCTGCTGATGCTACCGCTCCACTTAGGTACGGCCGTACCGAGCACACGCCGGTCGTTGGCCGCTGTGATGCGCCCGTCGCCATCCAAGTCTTTTACTTTGATCTGACCAGGCTTCTGGCCGAATGCCTTGGCTGCATCTGCCTCATCCGTTTGCCAGATGCCGATCTTCTCGTAGTCGTAGAACACGCGCACCGGCGAGCCAATAAATAGGCCGTTGGTAATATCGTTGGTACCAGTACCCAGTTCCAGAATCTCTTCTTTGTTCTTAAACCACGTCAGACCCACGTTCCAGGTGAAATCTTCCCGCTCAACCACGCGTGCGTTCAAACCTACTTCCACCCCACGGTTGCGGGTCTTACCGATGTTTTGCGTGATAAACGATACGCCTGAGGACAGCGGCAGGAAACGGTTCAATAGCAGGTCACTCGTCTTGGTGTCATACACGTCTACGGAGCCCGTTACGCGGTTATCGAGGAAGCCAAAATCGAGGCCGACGTTCTTGGTCAGCGAGATTTCCCAGCCCAGCTCGGGGTTGCCGATGCGGTTGGCAAAGGTGTAGCCCGCGGCAGCCGTTTCGCCAAACGCATACGGAATGCGCGACAGCAGGCTCTGCGAAGAGTAAGCAGGCACATCGTAGTTGCCGGCCCGGCCGTAGCTCGCGCGCAGCTTCAGGTCCGTTACCGACGTTATATCCTTCATAAACTCCTCGTCGATGATGCGCCAGGCCACGGCGGCCGAGGGAAAGAACGAGCCTTTGTTGCCCCGCGCCAACTTGGAAGATAAGTCTTCGCGGCCGGTCAGCGTCAGCAGATACTTGCCTTTGAAGCCGTACTGCACGCGGCCCGTAAACGAGATCAGCTTGCTGTCGGTGTAGGCGCTATTGATGCCAACTTGCTGGTTCGCATTGGCCAAGGCAAAGAACTCTTGATATGCCAGCAGCTGATTACGGCCCTGCGCATTGGAATTTTCGGTATTGAACGTCAGCAGTGACGTGACGCCGGTGGCGGTCAGCGAGTGGTTGCCGAAGGTCTTGTTGTAATTGAGAATATTCTCCCAACTCCAATTCGTGTCGAACTGCGTACCGTACGACGACTGTGAAACCTGTCCGTTGCGGTCGAGGGTGTACTGGCCTTGGTAAATGCCTGTGCGGCCGTTGGACAGCGTTAAACCCAGGTTGGAGCGCAGGTTTAGGCTCGGCAGAATCTGATAGCTAATGTAGGCCGTGGAGAAAGTGCGGGTAGTACGGGTATTATTGGTGTAGTTATCCGGCAGCTCATCTACCAGCGGGTTGATAAAGGCTTGGTTGTTAGGATAGTTAATAATTTTACCATCCGCATCATACGGCGTACCCAAGGGATTAATCTTATTCGCTTGGTTGGTAGGGTCGCGGCGGGTATTCTGGTTGTAGTAAGTCAGCTGGTTTTGCAAGCCAATGCTGACCTTGTCATTAAGCGCCTGGTCGAGGTTCGCTCGAAAAGAATAGCGGTTGAGGTTGTCGTTGCGGAACAGGCCCTGCTCGTTATAGTAATCGCCCGACAGGTAGAACTTGGTCTTCTCCGAGCCGCCCGACAAGCCAATCTGATGCTCCTGTTGTACCCCATCGCGGAAGAGCAAGTCGGCCCAGTTAGTAGAGGTGCCATTGGCAATGGCTTCCAGCTCCGTGGCCGTAAAAATTTTCGGGTCATCGGCGATGGTAGCCCACCGGCCGCTGGTGCGGTTGGCTTCGCGCTTCTGCGCCACAAACTCGGCCGCGTTGTTTACCTCCGGATAATAAACCCGGTCGGTGATGCCGTAGTAAGAGTTGAGCGTAACGCGCGTTTTGCCTGCCGCGCCTTTCTTGGTGCTCACGATAATAACGCCATTTGCCCCCCGGGCGCCGTAGATGGCCGTAGAGGCCGCATCTTTGAGCACCTCCATAGAAGCAATGTCGTTAGGGTTGATGTCCTGAATGGAGTTGTACTGCACCCCATCTACCACAAACAGCGGCCCGTTGCTGGCATTGATAGAGCGGTTACCCCGCACCGTAATATTCACTGGCGCTCCGGCTTGGCCCCCGGCGCTAACGATGTCAACGCCCGGCAGCCGTCCCTGCAACGACTCCATGACGTTCGCCACGGGTACCTTTTTCAGGTCGGCCTCTTTCACGGAAACAATGGCACCCGTAACGTCACTCTTTTTAACCTGACCGTAGCCAATTACAACCACCTCATCGAGGGCCTTACGATCGGGAGCGAGCTTGATTTTGAGGTCAGTTTGCGAGCCAACGGTAATCGTTTGCGTTAAGTAGCCGATTGAACTCACCGTCAGGCTGGCTTCGCTACCGTCGGGCACACTTAGCAAAAAGCGCCCATCCGGATCAGTCGAAGCACCTACAGTAGTATTTTTGACCAGTACCGTTACGCCCGGTAGTCCTTCGCCGGTGACGGCGTCCAGCACCTGTCCCGTTACCGAACGGGATTGTTGGGCCCAAGCCGGCATTCCTGCGCAGAGCAAGATTGCTGGTAAGAGTAGTTTGTGCTTCATGTAATGGAGATAGATTGGGATAGAAGGAGTTACGTGGCTCTAAGTCCGCGTTAGGTATGTATGCAGGGCGCCGCGTTCGTGCGCGACTGAAGCCATGAGTAGCTTCTGCAGAATGTCGCTTTTACCTTAGCCTTCATCTAGGCTCTGGATGGCTCACACGACAAAATACTAGCGGCGTATAAGCGCTAGAAAACCTCTTTTTGGAGATTACTGTGGTATAATGTTAAATATTCCCACGGCCTTTGATTTGGCTGGGGGGCTTTTTTTTTATGCAATCGTTATCGGGAACGTTGCCGGTAGACTGGTGCTGCTCGCTTCCTAGTGGAATAACTTAGTTTATGTGGCTGTTGCAAAAGTCAACTTCATGGGGGCGTGCGGGTTGGTAGCATATGCTCGGCTTTCACATGATCCAGACTTCGCTGCTGAAACTGGTGCCCGCGCGCCATTTCTACCAGCAACGGCTGCCGACCGTCGACTTCCGCTTCGTGCGGCCACTTTTTGCGCCTTTCTATAGCACGGGCGGGCGGCCCTCGCTCGATCCCGTCGTATTTGTCAAACTGCTGCTGGTCGGACACTTAGAAAATATCACCTCCGATCGCAAGCTGCTGGAGCTGGCGCAGTTGCATCTGGGCATCCGCGCTTTTCTGGGCTATGATCTCGCGCAGCCCTTACCATGGCACAGCACCCTGTCGCGGACGCGGCAACGCCTGCCGGTGGCCGTCTTTGAGGCCTGCTTTACCCAGGTAGTGGGGTTATGCATCCAACAAGGTCTCGTCAGTGGTCATACCCAGGTGCTTGACTCAGCGTACATCAAAGCCAACGCCTCGATGAGCCGCCTCCAGCCCAAGCGTTCCAGTGGGGCTGCGGAGGCGGGCCCCACACTGGGGGATGGCCAAGCGCCACGCATCACGGCTACGCTCGACCGCTTAAAGCAACTCCAGCGCTTCCACGCCGCGATCCTCAAAGCCGCGCCGAACAAACCGGGACGACTCGTCAGCAATCTTACGCACTACAGCCCTTCTGATCCCGAGGCGCGCATTGCTTTCAAGTCGAGCAAGCCCCGCATCCTGGCCTATACTGCCAGTGTGAGTGTCGATGCCGCTCAACACGTGATCACCCACATCCATGCCGACCTAGCCGACTGGCGCGACAGCCGCTATCTGCTCGCTATGGTCGACGCGACCCAGCAGCGGTTGAACACCTTTGGGATGGGAATGACCATTGTCGTCGCGGATGCGGGCTACTGTTCGGGGGAGAACTACGAGCAGTTAGAGGTGCGGGGCCTGACGGGCTATATTCCGGCCCATGGCGGGTATAAAAGCGAGCACGCGGGCTTTACCTACGATGCCGCTACGGACAGCTATACTTGCCGTCAGGGCAAACAACTGCCCTTTAATAAGATCTTTGTTGATCCGCAGGGTAATGCGAAGAAACGTTACATGGCCAAGGCCGCCGAGTGCAAGATCTGTCCGTTAGCCGAGCAGTGCAAGGGCAAAAAGGCCAAGGAGAAGCGGCTACATCATACGCCCTACAAAGCCCACTACGAGCGCATGTTAGCACGCCTAGCCACGCGAGTCGGCCAAGGCATGCGGCGGCTCCGCTCCGCTACCGTCGAACCAGTGTTAGGCCGCTTGATTAACTACTTTGGCTTGCGCCACCTCAGCCAGAAAGGCCAAGCTGGGGCCGCCAAAGTCATGTATCTGGCCGCGATGGCCTATAACCTGAAGAAGTGTCTACGCTTTAATTCCTTCCAGCCCGGTGGGTGGGGAATCGCGCTCCCAGCACCGGCGCCCTTTCGTTGGCTTCTGCTCTACTTTTGCAACAGCCACGGCCTTTATACGACCTCTTGACTGACCCCGATCTGTTTGGGACGCGCCACCTTCCTGCGGATCCGCTGGCCAGCTTGCAGTCTGCGCGAAATATGATACCTTCAGTAGTCGCCGGTCTCGGCGCCTCCTATCCTCTCGGGGTGCTACAGGTGTGCCACTGCCGGATGGGGTATCTGCAGTTCGCATCCTTACCCTGGCCGCCATGCTCTACCTGCTTTCCCGCCTTGTCGTCCTCGCCGCGACTTTGTTGAGCTGGGGCGCTGCCCCGGCCCAAACCTTGAAGGTGACCTTGCTGGGCACCGGAGCGCCCATTCCCCGCTTCGACCGGTTTGGGCCCAGCATCTTAGTGCAGGCGGGGCCGGCCACCCTGCTCTTTGACTGCGGGCGGGGCGCCACCCAGCGCCTCTGGCAGCTCAAAATTCCGCTGGGGGCGGTCCAAACCGTGTTTTTTACCCACCTGCATTCCGATCATGTCGTCGGCTTTCCCGACCTCTGGCTCACGGGCTGGCTGCCCACGCCCTTCGGAGGGCGCGCCGTGCCCTTGCAGGTGCTGGGCCCGACTGGGACAGTGGCCATGCTGGCGGCCCTGCAGCAGGCCTACGCCTGGGATCTACGCGTCCGCTCGACCCAGGATGTGCCCGCCCCGAGCAGCGCCCTGGCAGCCCGTGACATCACCCAAGGCGTGGTCTATGAGCAGGCCGGGGTCAAGGTCACCGCCTTTGCCGTGGCCCACGGCGAGCACCTGCAGCCCGCGTTGGGGTACCGGGTGGACTATGCTGGCCGGTCCGTGCTGCTCTCGGGAGATACGGGCTTTAGCGAGAACCTGATTCGGTTTGGTCAGGGCGTCGATGTGGTGGTGCACGAGGTAGCGGCCGCAACGCAAGAGCTGCTGCAGCAATCCGAAACAGCAAAGCAAATCGTAAGCTACCACACTCAACCCGAAGAGGCAGGGAAAGTCTTCACCCGTATTCATCCCCGGCTGGCCGTCTATTCCCACATTGTGCTGCTCTCGACAACCCCGAACCTGCCGCCCCCGGGGGCCGAGGTGCTCGTGCCCCGTACCCGGACCACGTACGCTGGCCCCTTGGAGCTGGGCGAGGACTTGATGACCATCGAGATTGGCGAGCGCATCACCGTGACCCGCTTCCCCCCGTCTGGAATACGATAGCCCAGTCGGTTGAAGCGGGAAGGAAGGTCGTATAAGCCGCGTGGCTGTTGCAAAAGTCTGGCAGTAGACTGAACACCGGTTACTTGAACCTCCATCCGCTGTTAACGAGGGGCCATCCTCCAGCCTTTTACACTCTTACAGCTACCAATGCGACCCTTTAGATTCTCTGCGGGGTGTTTTGCAACAGCCACTTATATTCGGTTAAGCTAGAATTAAAAGCTTGGCAATATGGCTCATATTAATACCTGCATCTGGTCGTGACAGCTTGCGGTAATATGGATAGGCTGACCGTCGAACTACTCCTGTCGTCTCCGTGCCTATGACTTTATCAGCGGAAACCCAATAGCTGTCATCGCGGCTACTCTACTGTTCTGTAGCCGCGTTTTCTCTACTCAGCCACTCACGATTATCTCACTCAAATCAAGTAACTTCCGCAAACACCTCAAATGCTTTTCCCTTGCTGAAGTTTATTCTCAACAATCAAGAAGTAGATACGGACTTGCCAGCGGGTACCGTGCTGCTGGACTTTGTGCGCTATCATCAGCACCTGCCGGGCACCAAAATCGGGTGCCGGGAGGGCGACTGCGGCGCGTGCACGGTGCTAGTGGGCGAACTCGCTGAGAATCAGGTGCGCTACCGTTCGTATACTTCCTGCCTTACGCCCCTAGGCAACGTGCAGGGCAAGCATGTGGTGACGGTAGAGGGAATAAACATGGATGGCCTGAACCCGATTCAGCAGGCCATGGTAGACGAATCGGCGACGCAATGTGGGTTTTGTACGCCGGGCTTTGTGGTTTCATTGGCAGGTTTCTGTTTAAGCGGGCAAAAGCCAACCACGCAGAACGCCATAGCCGCAGTGGATGGCAATATCTGTCGGTGCACGGGCTACAAATCCATTGAACGGGCGGCTGCAAAAGTTGCACAACTGTTGGAAGCAAGAGAGGGAGAGGAGCCCGCAGATTTTGTAACTCAGCAGCAGATTTTGCCCGAGTATTTTACATCAATTAAAAGCCGTCTGCGGGCGCTGGCGGCGGATAGCGCACCCAATGGGCACGTTCTGAACGGGGCACTACAGTTTGTAGGCGGCGGCACCGATCTATATGTGCAGAAGCATGACCAGATGAAAGAGTTGGCTGCTCGTTTTCTGTTCAATCAGGCCGACTTACAAGGGATTGTTCGCCAGGAAAACCGCTGCGTAATTGGTGGCGCGGCTACAGTGAGCGACTTAGCCGAGTCGGCGGTAATGCAGCAGTACTTTCCTGCGTTTCGTCCGTTTCTGCGGCTGGTGTCATCCACACCGATCCGCAACATGGCCACCGTGGCAGGCAACTTCGTCAACGCTTCCCCCATTGGCGACTTGACGATTATGTTCCTAGCGCTGGATGCGCAACTCGTGCTCAGCGACGGGCATACGGCGCGCGAAATTCCGTTGCGTCAGTTTTATAAAGGCTACAAAGTTTTAGAAAAAGCCCCCCAGGAGAATATTACGGCCATCTGGTTTGAGCTGCCTGCTTCAGCTACCCGCTTCAACTTTGAAAAAGTAAGCAAGCGCACTCATTTGGATATCGCCAGCGTCAACTCGGCCTGCTGCTTTACGGTTCGAGATGGCTTACTTATAACAGCTGCAATTTCGGCCGGTGGCGTAGGCCCCATTCCTATGCTTCTGCACAAGACTTCCGAGTTCTTGGTAGGCAGGGAGGTTTCGGAAGAGCTTATTCAGAAAGCGCTGGAAATAGCGCAGACCGAAATAGCACCCATCAGTGACGCCCGCGGCACTGAATCATACAAACGCCTCCTGTTAAATCAGTTGATTAAAGCTCATTTCTTGGCACTGTTTCCACAGTTGAATGTGCAGGAATTGATGCGGCAGCCATAAACCTTCCAGAAATAGAACGTCATGCAGGGCGGAGCGAAGCATCTCGCGTGCGGTCGTTATATTACTGCTCTCTCATCAGCACGCGAGATGCTTCGCTACCGCTCTGCATGACCGCCTTTAACGGCCGTTAATTATAAGTCACTACCACAATGAAAAACATAGATTCTGGTAACCATACAAAGGGGCAGTCAGTCTACCTGGATGACATTCCGTTGGTGGCCGGGACTCTATTTGGAGCTGTATTTAGTTCGCCGGTCGCGCACGGGCACATTCAGCAGCTGCATTTGACGGAGGCCGCGCAGCACCCCGGCGTGGTGCGCATTTTTACTCGCCAAGATATTACCGGCGAAAACCAGATTGGCGGTATCATACCAGATGAGCCGCTGCTGGCGGAACACGAAGTAGATTTCTGCGGAATGCCCATTGCTTTCGTGGTGGCAACGTCGGATGAAGCAGCGCGCGCGGCGGTGAAGAAAATCAAGGTTGATATCACACCGCTGCCGGTAATTACCGACCCGCGTGTGGCGCATGCTCAGGGTGAACTGATTGTGCCGCCCCGCACCTTCCGCCTCGGCGATACCGGGCAAGCTTGGGAGCAGTGCGAGTATGTGTTTGAAGGCACAGCTGATACCAACGGCCAAGAACACCTCTATATCGAAACGCAGTGCGCGTATGCTATTCCGCAGGAAAACAGCGAGCTGAAAATTTATTCTTCGACCCAAAGTCCCACAGCCGGGCAGCGTATGGCGGCGCGGGTGCTGGGCGTGCCCATGCACCAGCTGGAAGTAGATGTGATTCGGCTGGGGGGCGGTTTTGGGGGCAAAGAGGATCAAGCCAACGCTTGGGTAGCGCTGTGCGCGCTGGCCGCGCATCATTTGCGCCGCCCCGTGAAATATGTGCTGCACCGGCTAGAGGATATGGCCATGACCGGCAAGCGCCACCCATACTCTTCCGACTTTAAAATCGGACTGGATAAAGACCTCAAAATCGTAGCCTACGAGGTTGACTTCTACCAGAATGCCGGAGCCGCTGCCGACTTATCGCCGGCCATTATGGAGCGGACGTTGTTTCACACCACCGGGACCTATTTTATCCCTAATGTGCGGGCCACGGCTTTTAGCTGTCGCACACATTTGCCCCCCAATACGGCCTTTCGGGGTTTTGGTGGTCCGCAAGCTAAATTTGTGATGGAGGCCGCCATCGCTACTGCTGCTGAAAAGCTTGGTATAGAGGCCTGTGTAATTCAGAAAAAGAACCTAAATCAGACTGGCGACGAGTTCCCTTTCGGGCAAAAAGCCGTGAGTGAGGCGCACGTTTGCTGGCATAAGGCGGAGGAGTTATACGACGTGGAAAAGCTGCGGCAGGAAGTTGAAGCATTCAATGCCGCTTCTATCCTCTACAAAAAAGGCTTGGCGCTGATGCCGATTTGCTTTGGTATCTCGTTCACTAACACGTCTATGAACCAGGCGCGGGCGCTGGTGCATGTGTATTATGATGGTAGCGTGAAAGTGAGCACCGGCGCCGTGGAAATGGGGCAGGGCGTGAACACGAAAATGCTGCAAGTGGCGGCCCAAACCTTGTCCATCAGCCTCAGCAAAGTGCGGGTGCAAACCACCAGCACCAACCGCATCGCCAATACGTCGCCGTCCGCCGCCAGTGCTACCGCTGACCTGAATGGCAAGGCCGTGCAGCTGGCTTGCCAAGCCATCGTGCAGCGGCTGAAAGAGGTTGCTGCTCAGGTGCTGCAAGCACCCGAAACTGATATTGAACTTCGGGATGAACAAGTGCTGCTCAATGGCCAGGAAACAGAGCTAGACTGGAACAAACTGGTTACAGCCGCTTTTTTAAAGCGCGTAAGCTTATCTGAGCACGCGCACTATGCCACGCCGGAGGTGCACTTCGATAAAGCTACTGAGAAAGGCCATCCGTTCGCTTACCACGTCTACGGCACTGCCATTACTACCGTGACCGTGGATTGCCTGCGTGGCACGTATCAGGTAGACGCGGTGCGGGTGGTGCATGACTTTGGCCGCAGCATAAACCCCGCCGTTGACCGTGGGCAGATTGAGGGTGGCATCGTGCAGGGAATAGGATGGATGACGCTCGAAGAACTGCTTTACGACCCAGCGGGCCGGTTGCGCTCCAATACGCTTTCCACCTACAAAATTCCTGATATCTATTCGGTACCGAAGGAAATTGCCATTGAACCCTTGCAAACCGATCAGGACAACCTCGCTATTTTCCGCTCCAAGGCCGTAGGCGAGCCGCCATTTATGTATGGAATTGGCACCTATTTCGCCCTGCGCAACGCCATTAAATCCTTCAATCCAACTTCCCCCATCGCCTTTGATGCCCCGATGACCCCCGAGAAAGTGTTGCTCGGGTTATATCCGCAGTCGGCCATCGGCACCCCACAAGTATATGAACGGAGCCTGCGCCACGTGGCTGCTTCTTAGCGAAAGTTTGCGCCGGGGCGTTCCGGCCATGCTGCTATATGTGGTGCAAAGTCAGGGCAGCAGTCCGGGCCGGCAGGGGTTTGCAATGAGTGTGGATGCACACGGCGCTATGCAGGGCTCTATTGGGGGCGGCATTATGGAGCACAAGCTGGTGCAGCTGGCCCGTGAGCGCCTCACGCAGCCATCGTCAATGAGCTCATTGCACCGCCAGATTCATAACAAAAAAGCCCCCCAGGACCAAAGTGGGATGATTTGCTCTGGCGAGCAAACTGTGCTGCTATACCCCGTGCGGCAAACGGATGGTACCGCCATTCAGCAATTGCTCTCAGCGCTCCAACACGAGCAAACCGGCACGCTGACCCTGACGTCGGGGGGCATTTTTTTCGAAGCCAATAAGCAGCCAGCGCAGGATTATTTGTTTCGGCCGGAGCCCGAAGATGCCTGGCTGTATGAGGAAAAAATAGGTCATAAACACCAGCTGCACCTCATCGGTGGCGGCCACTGCGCCTTGGCTTTATCGCGCTTGTTGCAGTCGCTCGATTTCCGGGTTCACCTCTATGAAGACCGACCGCAACTCAACACGTTCTTAATTAACAGCTTCGTTCACGAGAAAACGACCGTCGCCAGTTACGCTGACCTACGAGAGCTTATCCCCGACGGCGAAGATCAGTACGTGGTTGTCATGACGGTAGGCTACCGCACCGATGATATTGCCGTGCGGGCGCTGCTGGGCAAGAAGTTGCGTTTTCTAGGTTTGTTAGGCAGCCAAAAGAAGATAGAAAAGATGCTTGCTGACTATCAAGCAGCGGGCATTCCGCCTGAGCAACTAAAGCGCTTACACGCCCCTGTTGGCCTGCTCATCAATAGTCAAACACCCGAAGAAATTGCTATCAGCATCGCCGCTCAGTTGATTACGGTGAAGAATGCGAAGTGATTAATACCCTACCGACCGTCATGCAGAGCGAGAGCGAAGCATCTCGCGTGCTGATGTCTAATTACTAATTCTGCTAAACACGCGAGATGCTTCGCTCTCGCTCTGCATGACGTTTGGGGGGCTTTTTTATAGCCATTTACTCGCGCACTACAGTACCCGTGATATAGCCGAAGGGCTCATCCGTAGCGATGAAAATCTCGTTGTTATTCTTCATCCCAAACTGCTCTAGGTTGAAAGGAATATGGTGCTTGTTAGGCATGATGAGGCTGACTTCTTTGACCACCTCATTTTCCAGCAGAATTTGCTCCCCAATGGCATATAAAGTGTGCTGCACCGAAAGGCTCTTCTGCCCGGCAAATGTGCGCAGCAGCAACGTGCGAATTTTTTGGTAAGTGGCTTCAAAATTCAAGTCTAGAGTCGTGTATTCCCAGGTTGCTTCGCATTTGGTAGCCAGAATGCGGTCCGTAGTTTCTTTCAAAACGGTGTACTCGTCTTGGATATACTTCTCGAAAGCTGAATCGGTGGTTTTTAGCAGCAGTAAATCTTGGAGACCAACGGACACCTGCACACCTTGGGCGGTCTGAGTGATGATAGCGCGGCGCTTTTCTGAGCTGCCGCCCGTGAAGGCGTGTGTGTGCGCTTCCCCATCGAAAGCCATGCGCTGCCAACTATGTTCTACCAACTCGATTCTGACCTTGCTTACCTGCGGATTTCGCGTGAAAAAGAAATTGGCCAAGTGAATTCCGAATGCTTCGATAGTGGTGGTGAAGTGCTCTTTGGCCAGCGCATACACCGTATTCTTCTGCGTGTCGGTGGGGAGAATATTGGAATTGTCGCCGAGGGTGTGGGCTGTTTCGAACTCGCCTTCGAGTGCCACACTTACCGAAATCTGGCGAAACTCGTGGTGGTCGGCGTGGCGGATAATCTTGGAAAGATTAATCGCATTTTTGCCGTAGGCATTGATTCCTAGTTTGATACCCATTCTCGTTGGCTGGTTACGCATGGAAAGATTTCCAATCTAGAAAATTATCCTGCTAGATTGAAGGACCAATCTTGTCCATCGCCCATTCTGCCCCCTCGCATGCTGGAAGCAGCTATAAAAAGTAAAAACGTAGTGACGCCGCAGGGTATACTGGAGGCGCTGATCTTGCTTCGGGATGGCCAGATTGTGGATGTGGTGCCTGCCACTACGGCTATCGATTGCCCGATTATCGACGTGCATAATCGGGCGGTGCTGCCCGGCGTAATTGACCCTCACGTACACATTAACGAGCCCGGCCGCACCGAGTGGGAAGGCTTCAACACAGCCACCCGCGCCGCCCTAACCGGCGGCCTGACCACGCTGGTGGATATGCCCCTGAACTCAGCGCCAGTGACAACTTCAGCCGCTAACCTGGGGCTGAAGCTAGCTGCTACGAAAGGTCAGCTGCATACCAACTGCGGATTTTGGGGCGGCATTGTGCCGGGCAACGCCAGTGAGATAGAAGGGCTGATTGATCGTGGCGTGCTTGGGTTCAAGGCGTTTCTGACCCATTCCGGCATCGACGATTTTCCTAACGTCACCGAGCAGGACCTACGGCAGGTGATGCCGATTCTGGCCCGCTACGGCCTGCCGCTGCTGGTGCACTGCGAGCTAGCTACCGACAACGAAGCGTGGAAAGCTGGGGATAAACGGTCTTACCAAAATTACCTCTCATCGCGCCCTAAACAATGGGAAGATGACGCAGTGGCGCTGATGATTCGGCTGTGCGAGGAGTATGATTGCCCTACGCACATCGTGCATTTGTCATCGGCCAACTCTATTGCGTCGATTGTGGCGGCTAAGGCCAATGGGTTGCCACTGACCGTAGAAACCGCTCAGCACTACCTGTTTTTCAACGCTGAAAACATTAATGACGGGCAGACGCAGTTCAAATGCGCTCCGCCTATTCGGGAGCAGCCCAACAATGATGAGCTGTGGGGGGCTTTACAGGCTGGTATTATCGACTTCGTAGCCACTGACCACTCGCCCGCACCACCCGATTTGAAGCAACTGAAAAGCGGAGATTTTACCACGGCCTGGGGCGGCATTGCGTCGTTGCAACTGGCCCTGCCCGTGCTCTGGACCGCCGCCCAAAAGCGTGGCGCCAATCTGACGGACCTCGTTCGGTGGTTAAGCACGAACCCCGCGAAACTCATTGGCCAGCAAGCGCGCAAAGGCCAAATTGCCGAAGGCTTCGATGCCGATCTGCTGGTGCTGGAGTCAGATCAAACTTTTACTGTCACGGCTGATATGCTGCAACATCGGCATAAAGTGTCGCCTTATATTGGGCAGGAGCTGCGCGGGGTAGTGACCCAAACGTTTCTGAAGGGGCGACAAGTGTACGATCACCCCAACTTCACGCACCTCAATCAGGGTGAAATTATTACGCGCTAGTTGCATGGATGCCTACGTACACCGCGCGGAGCAACTCTTACAGCGCATTAACACCCTGGCCGCCATTAGCGAAGACCAAAGCTGCGTAACGCGCACCTTCGGTACGCCTGCTTTTCTAGCAGGCAGTGCTTTGGTAAAAAGCTGGATGGAAGAGGCCGGGCTCGAAACTCGCATCGATAGCATCGGCAACGTGCGTGGCCGACTGGTTAGCCCACGGCCGGGAGACAAAACCTTCGTCATTGCCTCCCATATTGATACGGTGGTGAATGCTGGCAAATTCGACGGGCCGCTAGGCGTACTGCTGGGACTAGATTTGCTGGAACAGCTCGTGCAACGAAGAGTCGAGCTACCGTTTCATATTGAGCTTATAGCGTTCAGCGACGAGGAAGGCTGCCGGTTTCATACCACGTATCTAGGTAGCAAGGTTGTGGGGGGCTTTTTTGAGGCTGACTTACTCCAAAAACGTGATGCAACTGGTATCACTCTGGCGGAAGCCGTGGCAACCATGGGCGGCGATACGCAGCAGCTTACGCACGATGCAATTCCCGCCGATAATTGGTTGGGTTACTTTGAGGCTCACATTGAGCAAGGCCCGGTGCTGTACGAGCGTGCCATTCCGGTGGCCCTCGTAACTGCCATTGCCGGGCAGCAGCGCGTTGAAATGGTCTTCAAAGGCATGGCCGGCCATGCGGGCACGGTGCCGATGAACATGCGGCAGGATGCGCTGTGCTGCGCCGCCGAAGCTATTTTGGCTATCGAGCAGTTTGGCCAAGAGCACCAGCAGACGCTGGTTGCGACGGTGGGCAAGCTCGATATTCGTTACGCGGCCAGCAACGTGATTCCTGGCGAAGTGGTGTGCAGCCTTGATCTGCGGAGTGCGGATGAATCGCGCTTGACTTGGGCCTATCATATGCTACAAGAAAAGATAGAGGCCATTGCGCAGCAGCGCGATATCACGCTGACCTGGAACCTCATTCAGCAGACGGCACCAGTGACGTGCGATGCTACCTTAAACAGCCTGCTGGCTCGCGCCATTGCCTACTCCGGCTACCCAGTAATTCCGCTGGTCAGCGGGGCCGGCCACGACGCTGTGCCGATATCCAAAGCCGCGCCGGCTACCATGCTGTTTGTGCGTTGCTTTAAAGGCATTAGCCACAACCCTTTAGAGAACGTGGAACTGACCGACCTGGCGGCCGCGCTGCGGGTCGCCGAGCGTTTCCTAACCCAACTCATTTCCCACCATTCGTAATTCCCTATGGAAATTTCCGCCTTAACCCGCTCTGTCGTCAAGCGCAATCATGCCGTTATTAGTCCTGATGGCTACATCAATAGCAACGTGCCGGGCTGGACGGGCTGCACTGTGAATGTGATTATTAATGAGCAGATGGGGGCTCGGCTTTGCCAAACGCTGGTGACGTTACAGGCTGGGGGGCAATTAGTTGGCAAAACGCAGGCGTCGCAGATTTTCTTCTACGTAGTAGAGGGTCAGATTCAAGTCAGCGTCGATGGCCAAGATCGGGTGCTTTCCACCGGCGAGTTTGTGTATGTGCCTGTCGGTAAGGAATACCGTTTCGAAAATCCCACAGTTGGCACTCAGATTCTCACCTTTCACAAAGTTTACGAGCCGCTGGAAGGCCACGAGGTGCCCGGCATACTGTTCGGTGAGAAGGACGACACAAAGGCGCCCATCTACATGAACGATGAGGCTCTGCGCATTCAGGTGTTGCTTCCCGACCACCTCGGCTTTGATATGGCCGTGAATATCTTCACCTACCAGACGGGGGGCAATTTGCCTATGGTCGAAACCCATATCATGGAGCACGGCTTGCTGTACCTCCAAGGCCAGGGTATCTATATGCTTGACCAAGAATGGTATCCCATCAAGAAAGGCGACTCTATCTGGATGGCGCCCTATTGCCAGCAGTGGTTCACCGCCATGGGCAAAGAACCCGCCGTGTACATCTACTACAAAAACGTCAACCGCTTCCCCACAGTGGTGTAGATTATAATTCTATAGGCATTCATGCTAAAGAAGGTCATGCCGAGCGGAGCGAAGCATCTCGCGTGTTTAGTTAGATCAGTAGTCCCACTACCGCGAGCGAGATGCTTCGCTCCGCTCGGCATGACGCCATTGAGTATGACCGCCTTTCAGCTTTATATAGATTGATAAAAATGACTTTAGATGAACTCAACAACCTACCGAAACCCGCGCTTATCGAGACCCTGCGCCAATGTTGCTGGAGCACAGCTTGGGTTGAGGCTATGGCCGATAGATTACCGGTGCCGGATAAGGAAACATTGTTTGAGCAAGCCGCTAGCATCTGGTACAACCTTTCGGAGCACGATTGGCGGGAGGCATTCACCCATCATCCGAAGATTGGAGATATCAACTCATTGAAAGAAAAATTTGCTGGCACTAGCACTAGCACTAGCGCTTGGGCCGCTGGCGAGCAGGCAGCGGTGCAACACTCTTCCCAAGTGGTACTGGAGGCTTTGGCTGAAGGAAATACCCGTTACGAGGAGAAATTCGGGTATATTTTCATCGTCTGTGCCACTGGTAAATCGGCGGAGGAGATGCTGGCGCTGTTGCAGGCACGGCTACCCAACCAGCCCGACGAGGAAATGAAAATCGCCATGGGCGAACAAGCAAAAATCACTCACATTCGGCTGGAAAAACTATTAGCAACATGAGCCAGATTACCACTCATATTCTCGACACTACCAGAGGAAAACCTGCTCAGGGCGTAGCTATTGCCCTTTACAGCCAGCATGCGGAGACGTGGCAGGAACTGGCTCGCAGCACAACTAACTTGGATGGTCGCGTTGCGGATTTGCTACCGGAAGGGGAGTTGTTAGCGCGAGGAATCTACAAGCTAAAATTCTTCACCCAAGAATACTTTGATCAGCACGCAACTACCGCTTTCTATCCTTTTGTGGAGATTGTCTTTGCCGTTACTGCGCCGGAGCACTACCACGTACCGCTGCTGTTGAACCCCTTTGGCTACTCCACCTACCGCGGTTCCTGAAGCTGGAAACTGGCTGTTCCCATCCCATCCAAATTTGCCCCCCGCTTATGAAGCTCAGCATACAAGACTCCGATAAAGAGCAATTATTGAATCAGCTCGGCGTCGCTAACCTTAAGTTTCAGCAAACTTATCCCGGCGACAAGCCCGATCGGCAGCCCGTGCACACGGTGTACGGCGGCGCCAACCTGTTTAAATCGGATACCTGCGTGCGCATGGGCGACATTGCCCTGAACAACCTCCGCACCTACGCGCCCAACTTTGTGGAGCTGGCCAACGTGCTTCAGCTCAAAGGCTACGAGCACTTGCCGAAATCGGGGAAAGATATTGCGGAGCTAACAGCCAAGCTGGACACCCTGACGCCGGAAGAGCGCAAAAAAGAAGTGGCCTGGCTGGCGTATTCGGTGTACAATAAGATCCTCGCCAAGCTCAAAGCTGAACCTGTCGAAGACTTCCGGATTGACTTTGAAGACGGTTTCGGTAACCGCCCCGACGCAGAAGAAGATGCCACGGCTGTGCAGGCTGCCAACGAAGTAGCCATCGGGATGCAGAACGGCACGTTGTCGCCGTTCATCGGCATTCGCATCAAGCCGTTCACCGAGGACTTGAAGCAGCGTTGTGTTCGGACGCTGGATATTTTTCTGACGACCCTGCTGGAAAAAACCGGCGGAAAGCTGCCCGAAAACTTCGTGGTGATGCTGCCCAAAGTGACGATTCCGGAGCAGATGACGACGATGGTGCGCTTGTTCGAAATCCTGGAAAAGGCGAACAATTTGCCCCCCAACACCTTGCGGATGGAAACCATGGTAGAAGCCACCCAAATCATCATGGATGAGGAAGGCCGCAACCCGCTGATGCGCATCATCCGGGCCGGTGAGGGCCGTTGCATTGCCGCTCACTTCGGCACCTACGACTACACGGCTTCGGCCGGCATCACGGCGCGCTACCAGACCATGGCGCACCCCGTCTGCGACTTTGCCCACCACATGACCAAAGTGGCGCTGGGCGGCACCGGTATTTTCCTCTCCGACGGCGCCACCAACGTAATGCCCATCGGTCCGCACCGGGGCGACAACCTGACATTTGAGCAGCAAAAGGAAAACCGCGAATCAGTACACAACGCGTGGCGGCAGGGTTTCCATCACACCACGCACTCTCTCATCAACGGCCTCTACCAGGGCTGGGACCTGAACCCGGCGCAACTACCGATGCGCTACGCGGCTACGTATGCCTTCTTCCTGAGCAGCTACGAGGACGCCGTATTTCGCCTGAAAAGCTTCGTGGAGCGCGCGGCAATTTCCACGCTCACCGGCGACATTTTCGATGATGCCGCTACGGGCCAAGGCTTACTTAACTTCTTCCTGAAGGCACTTAACTGCGGGGCAATTACGGAGGAGGAAATCACTGCCACCGGGCTTACGAAGGAGGAAATTAATACTCGCTCCTTCTTTCGCATTCTGGAAAGCCGCCGCAAGCATAAAGGATAGCCCGCTTTTTACGCCTGCCTTTTAATTTAGGCTCGACAGCTTGATAGTACCAAAAAAAACACTAATTATACAAAAGATGACTAGCTACTAGTTATTGAGCCCTCGCATGTTCAGATAGGCTCTAACAAGTTACTGATTGCCCTAATCATTATATCTGGGTTAACATGCAGTTAGATGCCTACACATCTTATTTATCAGCAATTCTGGCCGCAAATCAGACGGAAGCAGGCGCTGCATGGCTGCACAAGCAGATAGCAAGCTTACACTCTGAAAAAGCTTTCTATTTAGCCTTCAGCCAAGTTCCTCGTTTTGTAGGAAAGCAGCCTCTGTACCTGACAGTGGATCAACTGGCCGAGGCCGCACAGTTACGTCCAGGGTTTAATCCTGGGTTGTGGACAGTCGATCAGGTGGCGCGCACGTTGCTGCTGCTGAAGGTCCCGCACCATAACTCAACCGCATATTCCTACCTTTTAAATGAGCTTTTTAGTGTAGCTGATTTAAGTGAATTAGCCACGCTTTATGCTGCGCTACCACTTTTGCCTTATCCAGAGTCACACCGCGAGCGGGCGGCGGAAGGGGTTCGCACCACGATGACGAGTGTATTCGACGCCATCGCGCTGAATAATCCTTATCCCCACGACTATTTACCAACTGAGGCCTGGAATCAGATGGTGCTGAAGGCAGTGTTTAATGCGCGGCCACTACATCGGATTTATGGGTTGGACAACAGGCGTAATGCAGCGCTGGCGCATATGCTCATCGATTATGCGCATGAGCGCTGGGCTGCTGGTCGGGCGCTCACACCGGAGGTGTGGCGGTTAGTAGGCCCTTACCTCACAACTGATAATATGCCTGATGTTGAGCGGTTATTTCAAAGCTCAAATGAGTTGGAAAACCAAGCTGGCGCTCTGGCATTGGCAGAAAGTAATTCACCGGAAATCAAAGATATGTTGAGTCAGCACGCAGACATAGAGATGAAAATAAGGAGTGGCGATTTCACTTGGCAAAGCATCGGAGAAAGAGCTTACAAAGCTTAAAAGCCAGTATGCTTTACAACCTTTTGTATACGCCTGATCAGTTACCTAAACCCCCTAGAGTATGTTATTTATCGATCCGCACGTGCACATGACTTCCCGCACTACCGATGATTATGAGGCTATGCGCAATGCAGGAATTGTGGCCATTATAGAGCCGGCGTTCTGGATGGGACAGCCTCGTACGCAGGTTGGCACCTTTAAGGATTATTATAGCCACCTAATTGGCTTCGAGCGGTTTAGGGCTAGTCAATTCGGGATTAAGCACTACTGTACTATCGGCCTGAATTCTAAGGAAGCCAACAACGAAGCGTTGGCCGAAGAAGTCATGGAGCTACTGCCCTTGTTCGTCTGTAAAGAGGGCGTTGTTGGCGTGGGCGAGATTGGCTACGATGACCAAACTGCTGCTGAGGATAAATACTATCGGCTGCAGCTGGAACTAGCCAAGGAAGTGAGCTTGCCGGTCCAGATTCACACACCGCACCGCGACAAGAAGAAAGGCACCCTGCGCAGTATGGAGGTAGCCCTAGAGCATGGGCTGGACCCTTCAATGGTCATTGTTGACCATAACAATGAAGAGACGGTGCAGGATGTACTCGATCGGGGCTTCTGGGCGGCTTTTACTATTTACCCACACACCAAGATGGGTAATGAGCGCATGACAGAGATAGTCAAGCAGTACGGTCCTGAACGTATTTTCATCAATAGTGCCGCCGACTGGGGCATCAGCGACCCGCTGGCTGTACCCAAAACTGCCCATTTGATGCTAGAACGGGGTATTCCGGCCGAAACGGTGCGCTTAGTTACATATCAAAATGCGCTGGAAGCATTTGGTCAAAGTGGGCAAATGCAGGAAAGTGAGTGGCTTACAACAACCCAGATTGATCAGAGTCAGAAGTTCTCTGGCAACTCGATTTTGCGGGGCGGCCAAACTCCCAAAATTGACTCTGACACCACTATCATTCGTTAAAAGCCCGTCGCTATGAGTCGATTCTTTGCCCACCTTGTGCTAATGCGACCTGCCAATATCATCACGGCCATCGCCGATATTCTGCTTGGCTTTGCGGCATCGGGCTCGGTCCAAATGATCTTACATGATGGCCCTGCTTATTCATCGCATCCTCAGCTGACCAACTTGTATTGGCTCGTGGCAGCTACCATAGGCTTGTATGGCGGCGGCGTAGTGTTCAACGACGTATTCGACGCTGACCTTGACAGAAAGGAGCGCCCCGAACGCCCCATTCCTAGTGGGGCGGCCAGCCGCCTGAGTGCTAGTCTACTAGGTGCGCTGTTGTTGCTGGCCGGCGTGGTGGCTGCGTTCCAGGTTTCCAGCACCAGTGGCCTGATAGCCCTAGTAATTGCCGTTTTGGCCTTGGTGTATGATTCGTTTAGCAAACACTATTCAGTGCTGGGTCCGTTGAACATGGGAGCATGTCGGGGGGGCAATTTGCTGCTTGGCTTAAGCGCTTTGCCCGCGGCCGTGGGAGAGTATTGGTATCTGGCCTTGCTGCCGATCGTGTATATCGCGGCTATTACGGCTATCAGTCGGGGTGAAGTGCACGGTGGCGACAAAAAGATCCTGCTGGGGTCGGTTGGCTTATACAGCCTGGTTATTGGCAGCATTTTACTCCTGATGGCCTTGCCGCAGATCAATGGGTTGTACACAATCCCATTTCTGGCTTTATTCTGCTACCTCATTTTCCCGCCCCTTTTTAAGGCAATTTCTTCTTTAAAGCCTCTTGACGTCCGCCTGGCGGTTAAAGCCGGAATTATGGCGTTGATTCTACTCGATGCTACGATAGCCGCTGGCTTTGCTGGTTGGTGGTATGGCCTGATCGTTCTGGCCTTATTTCCGCTTTCCCGGTTGCTGGCCAGAGTGTTTGCTGTAACTTAAGAACCAGTACTTTATACTACTTTAAAAAAGGCAACCCTATTCCGTTGAAAAACGATTTTAACCTTCTCTTGTCTCAGTTTTGAATAGGTAGAGAAGAACGCTTTTCGTGCAGTAATTTACTTCTGTTCTACATGCATATTTCTCCTCTGAAGCAGCAATTTCAGGTTGCTTTTTCTTATGATGTTCATTTTACTGAGGGCTTGTTTAGCGCGCACAATAAGCTGATTCGTGATGTGCTCTCGCAGGATGGAGGAGCCGAGCCACGCAAAATATTCTTTGTAGTTGATGATGGGGTAGCTGCACAGCATCCGCAACTTATAGGTGCTATTACGAACTATGTCGACTCGCATGCGGAAGTCATGCAGCTTAGCGGCCCGATTACCGTAATTCCGGGCGGTGAACAGTGCAAAAACGAGCCGGCACTGGTGCAGCAGTTGCTCGATGCTGTCAATACTTACCACATCGACCGTCACTCGTATTTTGTGGGAATTGGGGGTGGAGCCGTTCTGGATTTGGTTGGGTACGTGGCCTCAGTGGCCCATCGGGGCATTCGGCATATCCGCATTCCTACCACAGTGTTGTCGCAGAATGACTCGGGTATTGGTGTGAAAAACAGTGTTAATGCTTTCGGGAAGAAGAATTTCCTCGGGAATTTCTCGCCGCCCTACGCTGTCCTTAACGACTTTGAATTCTTGCTGACGCTGGAAGATCGGGACTGGCGGGGTGGTATTGCGGAAGCTTTAAAAGTGGGTCTGATTAAGGACGCGAAGTTTTTTGCGTTTATTCAGGATAACGCGGAAAAATTGGCTGCTCGCGATATGCCTGCCATGCAGTATTTAATTCACCGCTGCGCTGAAATGCACTTGCAACACATAGCCGGTGGAGACCCTTTTGAGCAAGGTTCTTCCCGGCCACTGGACTTTGGACATTGGTCGGCGCATAAGCTTGAGCAGTTGAGTAATTACCGCATCCGGCACGGCGAAGCAGTTGCCATCGGAATTGCCTTAGATTCAGTGTATTCACATTTGCAAGGTCGAATCAGTGATGCTGAATTAGATCAGATTATTTCCGTTATCCGCACACTGGGTTTTGACTTGTATGCACCTGAAATGTCGGCGCATTTGGAGGACGCTTCGCATCCGCAAAGTATACAGCATGGGTTGCAGGAATTTCGGGAGCACCTGGGGGGCAAATTGACCATTATGCTGCTGGAAAAAATAGGCCGCGGCGTAGAAGTCCACGAAATGGATGGACGACTGGTGGAGGAGGCTGTCAGAAAACTGCAGCAGTACTAATCAGCGGCCCAAATGGTAGTCGTTGGCGTTAACCTCGGGACTATAAGCTATGGAAATTCAGAACGGCTATCAGCTCACGTATTGCACTAATATCCACCCTGGCGAAACCTGGGCTGCTGTTTTTGAGAGCCTGCAGATGTATGCGCTGCCCGTGAAGGCGCGCGTTTCACCCAATAAACCCTTTGCAATTGGCTTGCGCCTTTCTGACGTTGCCAGCAAAGAATTGGAGCAAGGCGAGCAATTAACGGAGTTCAAATTGTGGCTGGCGGAGCACGATTTGTATGTGCCCATTATAAACGGGTTTCCTTTTGGCAGCTTCCACGGAGAAGCGGTGAAAGATGACGTGCATCGGCCCGACTGGACAACACGCGAGCGTTTAGAATACACCAAACGCTTAGCCCGTCTGCTCGCATTTTTGTTGCCTGAGGGGATAGTGGGGGGCATTTCTACGTCGCCGCTCTCCTACAAACCGTGGCTGGCGGGCAATGCACAGCAAACCCAAACGGTGTTGCAGAGTAGTACCCAGCATCTGGCGGAACTGGTGGAAGAACTCGTCAGAATACGGGCGCAATCTGGGCGGCATATTCACCTCGACATTGAGCCCGAACCAGATGGGCTGCTCGAAACGTCAGCAGAATTTATTGATTACTACGAAACGTATTTGCTGCCCCAGGTTTCAGGTCATTTAGAAGCACAGCTTGGGATAAGTCAGCAGCGCGCAGTTCAAGCAGTTTATGACAGCGTTCAGCTATGCTACGACGTGTGTCATTTTGCTTTGGCCTACGAAGATCCTGCTGCCGTGCTGGAGCAATTAGCGGCCAAAAGAATCAAGGTTGGGCGCGTGCAAATCAGTGCCGCGTTGAAGGCAGATTTGCCCCCCAATAGTGAAGAGCGACACGCTTTAGCTCAGCAATTCAGCGCTTTTTCTGAATCTACTTACCTGCACCAGGTGCTGGTTCGTAACTACGATAATAGCATTACCCAATATCCCGATTTGCCGGCCGCCTTACCTCATATTATGGACGCGCAGGCTACGGAATGGCGCTCACACTTTCACGTTCCCGTTTTTCTGGAACGCTATAATTTGTTGCAGTCCACGCAGCCGGAAATACAGAAAATATTACGGTTGTTAGCCGCGCAGCATTTTACTACTTATCTGGAAGTTGAAACCTATACTTGGGAGGTGTTGCCGCCTGAAATAAAGCAGGATTTGGTGTCCTCTATCGAGAGAGAATTGAACTGGGTAAAGCAAAATGTAGAGCTGTCTGAACTACAGTTAAACGAGTCAGATATCACTTATAAAATGGGCGTATCCGCATAAGACATTATTAGCGGAATTACATCGAATTATTCCGCCGATTAACCCCCAGATAGATATGCGAAAAACAGTCGTAATTGACGTTGTCGGCCTTACCCCAGCTTCCGTTGGAGAGAATACGCCTTTTCTAAAAAAGTGGTCAGAAGGTGCTAAAGTAGCTTCCATAGGCCATGTGTGGCCGGCGGTAACCTGCTCGGTACAAGCTACCTACCTGACTGGTAAATGGCCGACGGAGCATGGCATCGTTGGGAACGGCTGGTATTTTCGGGATGAATGTGAGCCTAAATTTTGGCGCCAGTCTAATAAGCTGGTGGAAGCGCCGAAAATCTGGGATGTTGCCAAAGCCCTTGATCCAACATTTACCTGCGCTAACATCTGCTGGTGGTATGCCATGTACAGCACCGCCGATTATGCAGTAACTCCGCGTCCGCAATACTTGTCGGATGGGCGCAAGATGCCAGATTGCTATACTTTTCCGATGGAATTGCGCCCCCAGCTGGAAGCCAAGCTGGGCACGTTTCCGCTGTTTGATTTTTGGGGCCCTCGCACGACCATTAAATCCAGCCGGTGGATTGCCGACGCCGCGATAGAAACGGATAAGCTTCACGACCCGACCCTGACGCTGGTGTATTTGCCCCACCTCGACTACAATACCCAGCGCTATGGCCCCGCCGATGCACGTGTTGCTGCTGATCTGCGCGAGATAGACGGGGTTTGCCAGCACTTGGCTACGTATTATGAAAGCAAAGGTGCCCATGTCATTTTCCTGTCGGAGTATGGTATTGCTGCCGCCTCCCGTCCGGTGCACTTAAATCGGGTGCTTCGGGAGAACGGGTACTTGTCTATTCGGGAGGAGCGGGGGCTGGAACTGTTGGATGCCGGCACCTGCCAGGCTTTTGCACTGGCTGACCACCAACTGGCCCATATTTACGTGAATGATCCGTCCAAGCTCACGGCTGTTCGGCAATTGCTGGAGGCGGTGCCCGGCGTGGAGAAAGTGCTTGGACCGGAGGAAAAAGTAACTTACCACTTAGACCATCCGCGAGCTGGCGAGCTGATTGCCATTGCTGAGAAAGGCGCTTGGTTTACGTACTACTATTGGCTTGATGATGCTAAGGCACCCGATTTTGCCCGCATTGTTGACATTCATCGCAAACCCGGCTACGATCCGGTGGAGATGTTTACGAACCCAAACATCAAGTTTCTGGTGCCTAAAATCGGCCTGAAACTGCTGCGCAAAAAGCTAGGCTTCCGCATGCTCATGGACGTGATTCCGCTGGATGCCGGCTTGGTGAAAGGCTCGCATGGTCGGCCACCGGAAGCGCCCGCCGAAGGCCCGCTACTCATGAGTCGCAGCGCCCACCTTATTCCGACGGATAGCATAGAAGCTCCAGCTGTTTTTGACGTCATTCTCGCGCATTTGCAGAGCAAGTACAACTGAGCAGACAGCAGGTGACAATATGGGTTTTGGTGAAGCGAATAAAGCGGTTGCAATTGCTTACACCTCCCCCATTTTTACTTTGAAGCGGGTCAGATAAAGCCAGTAAATGAATAAGGAAACCGCGCAAATAAGTAAGCCTAGCGCTTCGCGCCCTTCCTCAATATTGATATCCTTCATGCCATTCTTCAGGGCGACACCTTCCCAATGGGCTGGCCACTGAAAAAAGCCCCCCACAAAGAAGGCGATGCTTGCAAGGAGAATAGGTAAAGGGGATACTTTCCGGCCGGTAAAAATAATAGCAGACACAACGGCTGGGAAAAGGTATATCGGGACCCAGATATAGGGGTCGGGGTCATTGTATTGGACTGCGGCAAACCCAATAAACAGTATTGTCATTACCCCAGAGAAGAGTCGCATCAGCTTATAAAAGATTAGGTTTTAATTCTGGGCTTTGCCGGTCAATACGGTTGCCTTTAATAAAAGAGAAGGTAGCGCAATATTTCACACAGACACTTATTTTCTGTACCAATAAGATACTAAATGCACCATTACTTATTGACTTTATTAGCTTGAAAAGTAATTGTTTAATGCCCTCAAAATTGACGGCGCACATTTGCTGAGTGCGTTCAGCCAAACTGAATAGTATAAGCCGCTTCTATTCGACTGGGGGGCTTTTTAGCAAGCAATGCAATAGTCCATACCATATATCTGAAGTTCAGCTCAAAAAAATAGTTTTCAGGCTGGAATTAGCAGCTACTTCTGTACCGTTGTGTCTTTATAAGTATTGGTACAATTCATATCTTGTAATGGATTGTGCCGGTACTGTAAGTATTGGCCCACGAAGCGCTGGCCTGTATGAAGAAGCTCCTGTTCATCTGCTGCCTGAGCGTACTTTCGATAGGTGTAGGTGCGCAGGATACGGCCACCCAACTGCGGCACGTGGCAGTGCGAAGCTATCTTCAGCCCGACACAATCCGGGTAAACCGACTCATAGCGTTTGCGGAAAAGGAAAAGACAACCAGCAATGCTTTAGCGAGTTATCAGGAAGCATTAAGTTTATCTCGGCAGCTTAACTATAAATCTGGGGAAGCTCAGGCATTGAAGGGGCTGGGTTCTTATTATCGCTTCAGGGGCGAGTATAAAGAAGCATTTACCTATACACGCCAGGCTCAGGAGCTATTCCAGCAACTCGATGATAGGCTGAATCAGATCTCATGTCTATACAACTTGGCCTTTATCTACTATGGTCTGGGGGACTTTACCCAAGCAATGACCCATGGGCTTGATGGTTTGAACTTGGCTGAGTCTATGCAAAACCAGAAATGGTTGACACTTATGAATTACCAGATCGGGCTGGCGTGCGTGATTGTAGGAGAGTATGCCAAGGCCCGACAGTACTTGATGCGCGGCTTGAAGCTGGCTAACAAGGCAGGTGATACGGAAGGTGAGGCGTTTTGCCAGAATGGGCTGGGGAGACTGGCCGATGCTCAAGGCAAGCGTTTGGAAGCGCTTCAACATTTTGATAAGCAAATGGTCTTGGCTCATGAAGCGGGCAACGAGCGGTTGGTTACGCTCGGGCAATTGCGTAGCGCGGAAATGAATGAGCGACTGGGGCGCTATGCGGAGACCTTTGCCGTGGGGCGGCTCGGGCTGCGGAGGCTGCACCAAATGGAAGATGTAGGTAACATTCCACTTATCGAAGTCATTTTTGCGCGCGCCTTCCTGCATACCGGACGTCCTGACAGTGCGATGGTATATGGGCGAGCCAGCTTACGAGCGAGCCAGCGAAGCGGCACCAAACAGGTAATTCACGACGCCGCCGACGTGCTGGCCCAAGCGAGTGCCCAACTGGGGCGCTTCGAAGATGCCTACCGTTACCAAACGCTGTTTACGGCATACAAGGACAGCCTTAGTACTCAAGATATTATCCGGCGGACGGCCGCACTGCAGTATACCTATGAACTGGATAAGAAACAGTCGCAGATACGGCTGCTGACCCGCAATGAGGAGTTGAATCGCCAGCAGAGCCAGCAGCAGAAACTGCTGCTGATTGGGGCGTTGGTTGCTTTAGCGGTAGTGGCTGGATTAAGTGTGCTGCTCTGGAACAACAATCAGGAAAAGCAGCGGGCCAATGCCCAGCTTCAACGCCAGCAGGAAGAGCTACAAGCTGCACAGGCTCAACTAATTCAGCGGGAAAAGATGGCCTCGCTGGGCGAGTTTACCGCTGGTATTGCCCACGAGATTCAAAACCCGCTGAACTTCGTGACCAACTTTGCTGAGGTGTCGGCTGAGCTTGTAGGTGAGCTGGGAAATGCCCAACAAAGCCAAAACCGCGATGCAGCATTAGAGGCGGATCTACTGGCGTATTTAGCGCAAAATCTACATAAGATTCGGGAGCACGGGAGCCGCGCCGCGCGCATTGTGCAGAGCATGATGGAGCATGCCCGCCCCAGCACCGGCGAGCGCCAACTAACCGACTTAAACGCCCTCTGCGACGAGAATCTGCGGCTTGCCTACCACGGGCAGCGGGCCAAGGACCCCAACTTTGAGGTTAAATTCACCACCAACTTCGATTCAGATCTGGGCTTGGTGCCAGTGGTGCCCCAGGAAATAGGGCGGGTGCTCCTGAATCTGTACACCAATGCCTTTTACGCCGTAAGCCAACAGGCTGCCCGGCAGGAAAGTGGCTATCAGCCACAGGTGCTGGTAACTACCCGCCGCCGCAATGGACAGGTGAAAGTGCGGGTGCGCGACAATGGTGTTGGCATTCCAGAAGCTATTCAGGAGAAAATTTTCCAGCCCTTCTTCACCACCAAACCTGCGGGCGAAGGCACGGGTTTGGGCCTTTCACTGAGCTACGATATCGTAACAAAGGGCCATGGTGGCACGCTCTCGGTGGAAAGTCAGGAAGGCAAATACACGGAAGTAATTGTATCCTTGCCTGTGGGTAAAGTAGAGCAGGAAGAAAAGTCTTATTCCTACTTCTGATCGGAATCGGCTTTTGCTTCCCGATCAATAAGTAGTGCCTGATATATTTATTTTTTCGGCTTTTCCAGCTTGGAGAACGCATTGTTCAGTGCTTCAGCCCAAAGCGGATGCGCAAATATCATCTGCTGCAACACCTGATATTTAAGTTTGCCGGTCATGGCCAGTTGCAGCATCGTCATGATTTCGCCGCCTTCAGCGCACAGAATAGCAGCCCCGATGATCTGGTCTTTGTCATCAACCATCACCTTAAAAAAGCCCCCTAGACGGCCCGTTTCGCGGGCGCGGCCAATGTTGGATACGGGCATGACGGCCACGCGATAAGAAATGTTCTTTTCCTGTGCCTGCTCCTCCGATAAACCAATACGACCTAGCTGCGGGTCGGTGAAAACGGTGTAGGGGAGGGGGCGTTGCTTGGCCGAGCGCGATTTGCCCCCCAGCAGCGCGTCGCGGACAATACGGTAGTCGTCGTAGCTGAGGTGGGTAAACTGAGGGCCTCCGTGCACGTCGCCGAGGGCATACACGCCACGCACGTTGGTTTGGAGGCGGCTGTTTACCTTGATGTAGCCTTTATCATCAACCCGAACGCCAGCCGCCGCCAGATTCAGTTTATCTGAGTTAGGCGTGCGGCCGGTGGCAATGAGCAGGTGGGTGCCGCTTAAGCGTCGCTCGCCGCTGCGGGTGCGGGCCGTAACAGTGATTTGCCCCCCAGCGCCTTTAGTCGTGCGGTAAGCCTCAGCACCGAGCACAAACTCAACGCCTTCAGCCTCCAATAATTCCTGCAAGGTGGCGCATACGTCTTCATCTTCGTGCTCCAGCACCTGCGCGCCCGATTCGATAATAGTGACGCGACTACCGAAGCGCCGAAACATCTGACCGAACTCCAGCCCGATGTAGCCGCCACCCAGAATCAGCAGATGCTCGGGTAGCTCCGTCAGGTCGAGCAGCTCGGTGGTAGTCAGGAAGCCGGTTTCAACTAATCCTTCCATCTCCGGAATAGCGGCGCGAGTACCGGTATTAATGAAAATGAGTGGCGCGGTTAACTCTTTTTCAGGGCCGCTTTCCATGGCTACGCGCACGCTATGCGGCCCCGTAAAAACGGCGCGCCCGGCCAGCACTGTAATGCCGGGGTGCTCTTGGGTGAGATTTTTGCGCACGCCTTCTCGCATAGGTTCAATCACGGCTTCTTTGCGGGCCACTACGACGGCCATGTCTACGTGCGGCGCATTGGTTTGTATTCCAAAGTCGGCGGCGGTTCGCACTTGGTGGGCGCGCTCCGCTGAGGCCAGCATGGTTTTGACGGGCGAGCAGCCGTAGTTGATGCACGAACCGCCCAGTAAATACTCTTCAATCAGCACCACGCGCCGGCCGGTGTCGGCGAGAGCTGTCGCCAGTGGATTGCCGGCCTGGCCGGAGCCAATTATCACAACATCATAGGAATCAGGCATAGAATGCGGAAATCAGAGAGCGAGAAGACAAGTAATGCGCGGGGCAATGCTATTTTTGCCCCCCAGAGCTATTCCTATACGGGTCAGCTTGCCAGCCGACTACCATAGCGGTTTGTTGGCTCAGGTAACTTTAACAATAACTTCCGCCTTGTGGCTAACCGATTTTTGTGCCGCCTTGCCCTGTTTGCCGTTCTACCGGGGCTAGGCGCTTGTACGTCCTTGTACTTTCCGCCGCCGCCTAATGTGCCCTTGCTCACACAGAAAGGGGAATTTAGCGGCGGTATTCATACCAATCTGGATAACAACCTCGCTTTGCAAGGCGCTTATGCCATCGGCGAGCATATCGGCGCCATCGGCACGTTTACTACGCTGAATACCGACAAAAAACGCAAAGCCGAGGAGCACCGGTTTGCCGAAATAGGCGGCGGTTACTTCACCCGCCTCCCCGACAAGCGCGCGCTGGAGGTGTACGTAGGCCTCGGCGCCGGCTCCACCAAACGCACCGATTTCAAAACCGAGAATGATATTAAAACCGTGGAGCGCACGGTAGAGGGCGACCTGAACAAATATTTCCTGCAGGTAAACTATAGCTCGAAAGAGAAGAAGTCGTTTCACCTTTTCGGGAACGACTTTCCCGTTTCGTACGGCACAGCCCTGCGATTGAGCTACTTAGAGCTAAGCGACTTGCGCGTCGATGGCATAGCTACCACACCCGAAGACAACGTTTTTGTAGAGCCCATCACCTTCACCCGTGTGCAGGTAGCAGGCCCGGTGCAGCTGCAGCTGATTAGTGGCGGTATGTTTGGCTTGCGCAGCCAGAAGTATTTAAAAGCTTCTAACTCGGTTTTTAATTTTGGTGTGGTCGTGAATGTTGGGGGGCAAAGTGGGAGGAAGTAACATCGAGATTAAATATTAGATACAGCACCACTTAAAATACAAGCTGTCATCCTGAGGCACGAAGGACTCTCTGCCGTTGAAGCGAGTTGTTCAAATGTGAGAAGGTCCTTCGTGCCTCAGGATGACAGGCAATAACAGGGGCAAATCCTCAACACAAAAAAGCCCCCCAGAAATTTTCTGGGGGGCTTTTTTTACAATTAAAGCAGTCGGAACTACGCGGTAACCTGTTCGCCTTGCAGTACACGCAGCATCGTGTCGCCAATCTCGGCGGGAGAGTCTACAACGTGGATGCCGCACTCGCGCATGATGGCCATTTTAGCAGCGGCCGTGTCATCGGCGCCGCCTACGATGGCACCAGCGTGGCCCATACGACGGCCGGGAGGTGCAGTTTGCCCAGCAATAAAGCCTACAACGGGCTTCTTGTTGCCTGTTTCCTTGATCCAGCGAGCAGCTTCCGCTTCCATGCCGCCACCAATTTCACCGATCATCACGATGCCTTCAGTTTCGGGGTCGTTCATGAGTAGCTCCACTGCTTCTTTAGTAGTGGTGCCGATGATTGGGTCACCACCAATGCCGATAGCCGTGGTCTGGCCCAGGCCGGCTTTGGTGAGCTGGTCAACCGCTTCATACGTCAGTGTGCCCGACTTAGAAACGATACCGATTTTGCCTTTGGTGAAGATAAAGCCTGGCATGATACCCACTTTGCACTCACCGGCGGTCATTACGCCGGGGCAGTTTGGCCCAATCATACGCAGACCGTCGCGGCCTTTCAGATATTCCTTTACCGCAATCATGTCCTTGGTCGGGATGCCTTCGGTGATGGTCACGATGACTTTGATGCCCGCGTCGGCGGCTTCCATGATAGCATCGGCGGCGAAAGCTGGGGGCACGAAAATGATGCTCGTGTCGGCGCCGGCCTGCTCTACAGCTTCAGCCACGGTGTTGAACACAGGACGGTCGAGGTGGGTAGTGCCGCCTTTGCCGGGCGTTACGCCGCCAACTACGTTGGTGCCATATTCAATCATCTGCTGAGCATGAAACGAGCCTTCGGAGCCCGTAAAGCCTTGCACAATCACTTTAGAATCCTTATTGACCAGAACGCTCATTAGGAGAAAGGTTAGGAGGAAAATGCGATATAGGGTGGTAATGGGGAATGACTTAGCAAGTCATCGGTGCGCAAAAGTAGGCTTTTTTGGGGGGGAGGCAAGCCGAGCGGCCGCTTCCAGTACGGAAGGTAGCAGAGGAACAGATTACTTGCTAAACCCATAGGACATATTAGGGCACATCAGGGCTCTTTTTCTATCAAGGTTTGCGTATGCTTATAGCCATATGTTGACTAGCAGCGCGGGGCTAAGAAGGTAAATTCGTACCTTTGCGGTCCACCCAACTACTCTGCGTACCCAACTGTATGTATCTGAATAACATAGTTGAAGCCATCGGCAATACGCCCCTGGTCAAACTCAATAAAGTGGCCGACGGCATCAAAGGCACAGTGCTGGCTAAGGTTGAATACTTTAATCCGGGCAATTCTGTGAAGGACCGCATGGCCGTGCGCATGGTAGAGGACGCGGAAAAAGCCGGCTTGCTCAAGCCCGGCGGCACCATCATCGAAGGTACCAGCGGCAATACTGGTATGGGCTTGGCCTTGGCAGCCATTGCAAAGGGCTACAAGTGCATCTTTGTGATGAGCGACAAGCAAAGCAAGGAAAAGCAGGACATCCTACGTGCCGTGGGTGCCGAGGTGGTTATCTGCCCCGTAGATGTAGCTCCCGATGATCCGCGCTCTTACTACTCTGTGGCCCGTCGCCTGAATGCGGAGACGCCAAATTCTTTTTACCCGAATCAGTACGACAACCTTTCTAACACGGCTGCTCATTACGAGAGCACTGGCCCTGAACTGTGGGCTCAGACCGACGGAAAGATCACCCATTTGGCTTGTGGTGTAGGCACTGGCGGTACTATTTGTGGAACCGCTAAGTATCTGAAAGAGCAGAACCCGTCGCTAATTACGGTAGGACTTGATACCTACGGCTCGGTGTTCAAGAAGTATAAGGAGACGGGCGTTTTCGACGAAAACGAAATTTATCCTTACAAAACCGAAGGTATTGGAGAAGACATTCTGCCCAAAAACGTCGACTTCGACCTGATCGACCTTTTCATTAAAGTGACCGACCAGGACGCGGCCGTAATGACGCGCCGGTTGGCCAAAGAAGAAGGGCTATTTGTGGGCTGGTCCTGCGGATCGGCGGTGTATGGGGCATTGGAGTATGCTCGTGAGCATTTGCAGGAAGATGACACTATGGTGATTATCCTGCCTGACCACGGCACTCGTTACTTAGGAAAAATTTACAACGACGACTGGATGCGCGAGCAAGGATGGCTGTAAAGAAAAAATATCTTTATTGCCCGCTTCCGGTTTAATGTTCTCCTTATAGAAATAAAAAGACTTATGACCGTGACTAAAAAGCTGCGCAATATCGTGTTGGTGGATGATAACGAGACCACCTGTTTTCTGAACAATCGCTTGCTCACCCGCCTCGATGTGGCCGATAACGTGCTGGTTTTCACCCGTGCTCAGCAAGCTTATGACTTCTTCTGGGGCGAGGGCCGCAACCTGGTTGACCCGCTGCCCAACGAAACGCCAGCTTTGGTCTTTGTTGATCTGAAGATGCCCGGAATGGATGGCTTTGAGTTTTTGCAGCGCTATAGCGCTCTGCCTGAGGAAGTAAAGGCACGCACGGTGCTGGCGGTACTTACCACCTCCATGCACGCCGCCGACACTGCCCGCGTGGCGCAGTATACGGATGTGGAATATCTGGCCAAGCCACTTACGGAGGAGAAGCTGAACAAGCTGATGAGTAAGCGTTTCGCGGAGGTGTAATCTTTACGGTTTAATTTTTATCAAAAAGGCCGCAGCACTTTGGTGCTGCGGCCTTTTTGATTTGGTATTTATACCAACAGACCGTCATGCAGAGCGGCAGGGAAGCATCTCGCTCGCTTCGTTGAGTTAGCATCGCAACATCAGCACGAGAGACGCTTCGCTGCCGCTCTGCATGACGGTCTAATAATGTGTTAGACTTAAACCACTGCCTCTACGAACTGAAACGCTTCGCCATCAAACAGGCCTTTGTCGCTGAGCTTTAAGCTGGGGATTACTAGCAAGGCCATGAAGGACAATGTCATAAACGGCGCGGCGAGCGGCGAACCTAGCTCTTTGGCTAATGCATCAACGGCGGCGTACGCCTCGGCTACGCGGTAGCCGTCCTTATCGGACATGAGGCCGGCTACGGGCAAGGGCAGTAATATCTCTTCAGATTTGCCCCCCACGGCCGCCAGCCCGCCTTTCGCTTCGATAACCAGGTTTACGGCTTTGGCAATGCTCTCATCATCGGTGCCAACTGCGGTAATGTTGTGCGAATCGTGGCCGACGCTGGAAGCTAAAGCGCCACGCTTCAGACCAAAGCCGGTAATGAATGCTACCGCTGGCGGCGCTGCTTCATAACGGTTTACCACCGTGAGCTTGAGTATGTCGTGCGCTACGTCGGGTACGACAAGGCCATTTTCAACGCGGGCAGGTAAGTCGTGACGGGCGGTGATGAGCTGGCCGTCGAAGCACTCAATCACGCGGACTTCGGTTGGCTGTGTCTGGAGGGCTTTTTGCGGCGCCGGCAATTGAAAATCTTCAGCCGTAAAAGGCTGCGCGTGGAAGTTATTAACCACCGCTACCGGAGCCGGCGGAATAAGCGTTTCGCCGTTTTCGGCTACCAATTTGCCCCCCACGTAGGTTTGGCGCACCCGGAAATCAGTCAGGTTATCAACCACAATAAAGTCGGCGGAATCACCTTCGCGCAGCAAGCCTACGGGCAGGTTGTAGTGCAGCACGGGGTTCAGACTAGCCACGCGCAGCACTTTCAGCACGTCCTGGCCCCGCGCTACAGCCCGTTGTACCAACTGATTGATGTGGCCTAGCACTAGCGTATCGGGGTGCTTGTCGTCGGAGCAGAACATCATGTTCTCGTAGTGCTCCGGTAGCAGGTCAATCAGCGCTTCGAAATTGCGGGCCGCTGAGCCTTCCCGAATAAGAATCTTCATGCCCACGGCCAACTTGTCGCGGGCTTCATTGGCGGTAAAGCACTCGTGGTCGGTGCTGATGCCGGCCGCTGCGTAGCGCTGAGCATCCTGGCCGCGCAGGCCGGGCGCGTGACCATCTACGGGGCGACCATAGCGCTGGGCTAAGCCTATTTTGGCCGCTACGTCGGGGTCGTTGTGCAGCACGCCGGGCCAGTTCATCATCTCCGCTAGGTAGCCGATTTCGGGGTTTTGAAATAGCTGTTCAATATCCTGAACCGATATAACAGCCCCGGCTGTTTCGAAAGGCGTAGCTGGAACGCAGGAAGGGGCTCCGAAGCAAAACTTGAACGGCACCGTGCGCCCACTCGCCAGCATATACTCTACACCTGCTGTTCCCAGCACATTCCCGATTTCGTGCGGGTCGGAGACGGTAGCTACGGTGCCATGGACCACGGCCAACCGGGCAAACTCGGCGGGCACGAGCAGGGAGCTTTCCACGTGCACATGAGCATCCACAAACCCGGGCAGTGCATACGGCAACGCTGGATCAGGAGTGGGAGAGGAGAGAGGTTCGATGCGTTGAATTTGCCCCCCAGCCACATAAATGGTAGCCGGAGTTATGGTGTTAGCAAACAGGTTAATAACGTTGGCGCGCAGGTTGAATTCGGCGGGCATAAGGCAGGAAAGGTGAGGGTTGAGAATTTGCCCCCCAGGCCGGCGGACGGGTAAAGAACCTTATATTTGGTTAATTATCCCTGCCAAATTCGTCTCGTGAGAAAGATAATGACCTTGCTGCTGGCCGCAGTACTGACCGGTTCTGCCGTGGCTCCCATGGTCGGTTGCGCTCAGCGCACAGCCCAGCAAAAGAAAACCAAAGCCTTCAAGCGCCAAAGCAAAGGCGGCCGCATGCCCTGCCCTACGCACGACTGCTAATGCTGATACGAATGAGCCATTTGCGCATCGCCGGCAAATTGATGCTGGTTGTTGTGCTACTTCTAGCAGGTACTGTTGCTCACAGTCAGGGGAGGCATGCTAGGTTTATGCAAGTAACGAGCATAGGTAAGTTCAAGCCTGGTTTCTACACGCTGCTAGACGGGTCTCGACACGGCGGTAAATTACGTGTATGGCAGGATTTGGAACGTAACGTTGTTCAGGTTGAGCAAGGAAAAGCCGATCCAATAAACTTGCAAACAGCTGACTTGCAAGGATTCACTATTGGAACTGATAGCTTTGCTGTGGTGCGACAGGTAGCAATGGTAGGCGCGCCAACTGAAAAACCATTCGGTGAAGCAGAATTCTTTCGAGTAATGCTCACTGGAAGGATTCAAGTCTTGCAGCATGATCAATTGATGCGGAGCCACAATACTGTTGGGCACTTGAACATCTGGCTGCTACGGATGTCACCTGAGTCGGCTATTGTAGGATTACCCTATGAACAAAGCGCCTTTGCACAACATGCATCGACGCTTTTTGTCGATAATCCCTTGCTATGCCAACGTATCCGAGCCGGGTTGGTCGGACCGGATGATTTCAAGCGAATCATCTATGCATATCTATTTAAAAGGGAAATTGAGCAGGTCAGCTACGAGGAAGCAGCTAATATTTTCCGTCAATAGCCTTTGAGCAACAGTGTCGTATTTAATAACAACTGAGAAAGCATGAACCATCGTCCACGAATGAAGGATGCTCGATAGATTACTCTCTAATTAACGTCATTCCAAAAATGCCCCCCGAGCAAAACCCACTCACCGCCCTCCGTGCCGCTGCTGATGCCGTACGTGAACAATTGCAGGTCAATGGCTTTGATGCTGCCGGTGTGCAGCGCCTCTCCGAATTTATTGAAGGGCAACGGGCACAATTGCCTGAGGCGAGCCGGGAAGGTGTGATCAATGCTTTAGGTTGCTTTCTGGGCGAGTGCATCGCGCAAACTTATCAGGGCGAGTGGGCAACTGGGCCGGATGGCACTACGGGCATTGGCTTGCGCGATAAGCTGTTTCTAAATCCCTTTTATCGCGTGGGGCAACAGCTAAAGCATAGCTTGGCTGATTCAGTGATGACGTTTTTCGAGCAGATTCCGGCACGTTTAGAGGCTGAACCTGTCCGCAAAAATTGGATTTAATTACTATATTTTCCCTGAAATATTATTTTCTTCTGTTGTAAGTTTAAAACTTAACTAATCCGGTAGTTTTCATTTTGAACCTTGCTTGCGTCAGTTACCGGATGCTGCGTTTTTTCTACAATGGAAGAACTACGAAGCGCCGCCGAAGCCGTGCGGCAAAATTTAAACATCCCTTCTTTTGACGAAGTAGCAGTGTCAACGCTCACCGATTTCATTGATCGTGAGCGAACTAGCATTGAACACGAAGCCATGCCCGGAGTAGTAAATGCGCTGGGGTGCTTTTTGGGGGAGTGCATAATCCGTAGCTTTGGGGGCCACTGGCACCGCGACGCCTCCGGGCTGGTCGGCGTACAGATAGCTGGTTGTACCTTTATCAATCCGTTCAGCTACGTGGAGCGGCAATTGGTGCATGGTGCGGTTGAGTCCGTAATGGTACTCTTCCACTCTGTGCCCACCCGCTTAGCCGCGGCTGCCGCACCACGTCGTCGAACTTGGATTCCCGTCCCCTTGCCCCCGCGCCGAACGACTTCCCCATGAGAAAAATCGTCATTGCCATCGACGGCTACTCTTCGTGCGGTAAAAGCACCACCGCCAAAGCCGTAGCCGCCGAGTTAGGGTATGCCTACATTGACACGGGCGCCATGTACCGGGCCGTGACCCTATATTTGCTCGAACACGAAATTGCTTTTGACGATTTGCCCCGTATCGAGCGGGCCCTGCACGATATGCACATCTCCTTTAAGCGCAACCGCCGCACAGGGCGAAACGAATTGTGTCTGGACGGCGAAATCCGCGAAGATGAAATTCGTCAGATGGTTATCTCTAACTCCGTAAGTGAGGTGTCGGTGATACCAGCCGTGCGCCACGCCATGGTCAGTCAGCAGCAGCGCATGGGCCGCAAGCGCGGAGTAGTGATGGATGGCCGCGACATTGGTACTACGGTGTTCCCGGATGCGGAAGTAAAGGTGTTTATGACCGCCGAAACCCGCGTGCGGGCGCTACGTCGGCAGGAGGAGTTGGCTATGAATGGGGAGCATGTGGAAGTGGAGGCTATTATCGACAACCTCACCAAGCGCGACCACATTGACTCGACCCGCGCCGAAAGCCCACTGCGGCGTGCTACCGATGCCATCATGCTCGATACCACGCATATCACCATTGATGAGCAGGTAGATTTCGTGTTGGAGCGCGTATCAGCTGCGCTATTTTCGTTAGCCGCAGTTGGCGACTTAGCCGTGCCCAATGACGAAAAAATGCCCCCCACGATCCATCATACCTAAAAGGTATTGAGGTAATAAGGGCTCCGTGGGCCTGTAAGTCACGTTAGGGAAAACTATATCGTTTTGGGGGGCATTTTTTTGTGCTGATCTTCGTATTACGCATGAGTTTACTCGGGTAAATGCCAAAAAGATGAACAAGGTCTGGCGCTGTCGGCGGCCAGTTAGGGCACTAAAGTTGCAGCTACAACTGCCGAAATATTTTCCCTGTCATGAACATCACTATCGATAAAAATTCCGGCTATTGTTTTGGCGTTGAGTTCGCCATTCAGATGGCTGAGGATGAGCTGGAGAACGAATCAACTTTATACTGCTTAGGCGATATTGTCCACAACCGCATGGAAGTGGAGCGCCTGCACCAGCGCGGCCTGCGCATCATCGACCGCGAAGAGCTTCAGCAGATACACGATAGCAAAGTACTGATACGCGCCCACGGGGAGCCACCGGAGACCTATGAACTGGCATTGCGCAATAACCTGGAACTGATCGATGCTTCATGCCCCGTGGTGCTCAAGCTGCAAAACCGTGTGAAGCACGCCTACGACGTAAGTCGGCGGCACGAAGGCCAGATTGTCATCTACGGGCAGCCGGGCCATGCCGAAGTTACTGGCCTAGCTGGCCAAACCGGCAATCGCGCCCTAATCGTGATGACCGAAGCCGACCTCGACCAAATCGACTTTGCCCGCCCCGTCACGCTGTTTAGTCAAACGACGAAAAGCACCGCCGGCTTCTACCGCATGAAGCAGTTGATTGAGGATCGCATTGCCGCAGCCGGTGGCAGCTTGGATAGCTTCGATGCTAACGACAGCATCTGCCGCCAGGTAAGTAACCGCGAGCCCGCGCTGGCAAAGTTTGCCATAGAGCACGATATCATCGTGTTTGTGAGTGGACGCAAAAGCTCCAATGGCAAGGCCCTGTTTTCGGTAGTTAACCAGACGAATGAACGCAGCTACTTCGTGGAAAACGACCAAGATCTTAATGATGATTGGTTTGTGGGGGCCAATTCTGTCGGGATTTGTGGCGCTACCAGCACGCCTATGTGGCTGATGCAGCGTGTCGCCGATCGTATTGCCCAGGTAGCTTTGGAGGCAGTATAGTCCCGCACGGATTTCTGTTTAACATCATCGTTATTTGCCCGACCGGTTTCTGGTCGGGCATTTTTGTTTACCTCTGCTGCCGTATGCGCAAACTCTTCAATTACTTCCTCAACGGCTTCCTGATTGTGGCGCCGGTTGGCCTCACCATCTACATTCTGTTTGCTACTATCCGGTGGCTCGATAGTTTGTTTCGTATGGATAATGTGCCCCCCGGCATTGGCTTGCTGACGGCTATTGTACTACTAACTGTAGTAGGGTTCATTGCCAAGTCGTTTATGGTGCGGCCCTTCCTCATTATTGCTGAGCGAGTGCTGCACCGCACGCCTCTGGTGAGCATTATTTACTCCAGCCTCAAAGATCTGTTTGATGCATTTGTAGGCGATAATCAGAAGTTCAATTGCCCTGTCGTCATGTGTGTTAACCCCGAAGCCAAGATTTTCAAAATGGGGTTTGTAACGCAGGAGAACATGGAGCCCGCTAACCGCCCCGACTTAGTAGCTGTTTACTGCCCACACTCTTACAACTTCTCCGGCGAGCTATTTTTAGTGCCCAAGGAGAATGTCACTTTCCTGGAGCTGCCCAGCAGTGAGGTCATGAAATTTGTGGTGTCGGGGGGCGTTTCGCGGCTTTAAAAGCACTAAGCCAGTAATTATAAGTCCTCCCGTCTGTCATCGTGAGCAGCGCGAAGGACCTTATCACACCCGAACAACTTGCCGAGCAACGACTCGTGCTGTGGTGAGAAGGTCCTTCCTGCGTCAGGATAACAGACGGAGGGATATTAAGAAGTAGCAACACTTCACCTAAGCGCCGTATACGCTAATCTTAGAACGTAAAAGGTTAGCATTAGTCAGTGAAAACAACTTTGCATTATCGGACCTATGGCACCGGCCCGCGAGTGGTGCTGGCTTTCCACGGCTACGGGCAAAGCGAAGGCCACTGGCGCAGTGTAGCCGCCGTGCTGGGCGATAGAGCCACCATCTATTCATTCGATCTATTTTATCATGGCAATAGCCGGCTTGCTAAGGCAGATGCTCCGATAACCAAAACGCGCCTCGGCGAACTGTTGGAGGAATTTCTGACCGATAATAAGATTGAGAAATTTAGCCTGCTGGCTTTCAGTATGGGGGCCAAATTTGCGCTTACAGCGGTTGAGCATTTTCCTGGTAGGGTGGAGAAAATCTGGCTTATTGCGCCCGATGGTCTCCAACGACAGTTCTGGTACTCGCTGGCTACTTATCCGCCCTGGATGCGCGGGGTGCTGGGCCGGGCTGTATTACGCCCGCAGCGGTTGCTGCGCTTCCTAAATGCGCTGGGGGAGCGCCGCGTAGTGGATACCAACCTGATACGCTTTGCCGAATGGCAACTCGAAAGTCGCGAAAAGCGTCTGCGCGTGTACCGAAGCTGGGTCGGATTTCGACTGCTGGTGTTCAGCTTAAAAGACTTGGCTCGTATCCTGAACGAGCATAAAGTGCAGGTTGCCTTTTTTCTGGGAAAACAAGACCGGGTGATTCCGCACGCTGGTTTGCAACGCTTTATTGGCTCATTGCAGCATGCGCGCACGGTTATCCTCGACACAGGCCATGCCGGTCTTATTTACGACGTAGCGGCATATCTGCGTCGTCATCCCGAATTTATTGCGCCGACGTCTTAGCTGTTAGTTCGCGTTCATACAGCAGCTTAGTTTCCCCATCAAACACCACAAACACAACCTCCGCTGGCTGCTCATAGGATTCCAGAAAGGCTAGCACCTCGCGCACGGCAATGGTAGTAGCCTCGGGCTTGGGATACCCATAAATTCCGGTGCTAATTCCCGGAAAAGCGATGTTTGCCAGAGTATGTCGGGCGGCAATAGTAAGACTGTTGCGGTAGCAGTTGGCTAATAGTTCCGGCTCCTGCTTGTGCCCACCGTTCCAAACTGGCCCCACGGTATGAATCACATGCTTACTAAGTAAGCGGCCACCCGTGGTAATGACGGCTTCCCCTGTGCGCAAGCCTTTACCGTAATGACCAGCTCGTAAGCGGCGGCATTCTTCTAAAATTTGAGGGCCGCCGGCGCGATGAATAGCGCCATCTACACCGCCTCCGCCGAGTAGGGAAGAGTTGGCAGCGTTTACAATCGCATCGGTGTCGACAGTAGTAATGTCACCTTGGTATAATAAAATGCGGCCAAATGATTGGGCTTGAGAACGCCATAAGCCTTCGGAAGATTGGTTATGCATAGGAAGCGTGGAAACAGATGCTGGTTAGGATAACGAGAGTTTTGAGGGAACGGAAGAATGAATGGTTTAAGCTAAAAAGCCCCCCAGCTTTATACTTAACTATGGTAGATAAAGGATTAAGCGTTATCCTTAGGCAAGTCATCAGCGTCCTAAATCGGGGAAGCTTGGCTTCTAACCAGTGGCTTCCCTTATATTTCCTTTACCATGAGAAAACAGCGGGTTCCGAAACGAGTAGTAGGGCGAAGAGAGTTGGTTGATTTCCCACAATTCAAGTTGCGTGGGGTAGAAGCGAAAGTAGATACGGGGGCATATACAGGCGCTATTCACTGCTCCAATATTCACATCGAAATCCTGCCCGACGGCCGCGAGCTGCTCTGCGTACAGCTACTCGACCCCTCACATCCAAATTTTAATGGCCGGCCGCTACAGTTCGCCGAGTTTTCCCTGCGCGACATCAAAAGCTCGAATGGAGAAGTGCAAGAACGCTATGTTATTCAGACAGTTATTCAGTTATTTGGCGAAGATATTACCGCCGAGTTTTCCCTGTCCGACCGCTCCGATATGCGCTACCCCGTGCTCATTGGGCGGGTCTTATTGCGTCAAGCACAACTGGTAGTTGATGTGGCTCGCCTACATTTGTCGTATAAAAGTCAGGCCGTGGCCAAACATCCGCGGCAACAAATTGATTAGGCTTTTCCCTGTTTTCCTGCCTCCGCTCCCATTTACCTCTGACCTATCTTTCCAATGAAACTGGCCATTCTCTCGCGCGAGCCGAGGCTGTACTCCACCATGCGCCTTGTCGAAGCAGCCACGCTGCGCGGCTATGAGGCGGTGGTCGTCGACCATCTGCATTGCAACCTGGTGCTGGAGAAAGGCGACCCAGGTATAATTTACGAAGGCAAAAAACTGACGGGTTTCGATGCTATCATTCCGCGCATTGGCGCCTCGGTTACGTTTTACGGCACGGCCGTAGTGCGGCAATTTGAGATGATGAAAGTGCGCACGGCCATCGATAGTCAAGCTATTGTGCGCTCCCGCGATAAGCTGCGCTCTATGCAGATTCTGTCGCGGGCCGGGGTAGGAATGCCCAAAACCGCCTTCACCAACTACTCCGATGAGGTGCCCGAAATGATCAAGCAGGTTGGTGGCGCCCCGGTGATTATCAAGCTTCTGGAAGGTACGCAAGGCCTTGGCGTTGTACTGGCTGAGACCGAGAAAGCTGCCCAATCGGTGATCGAGGCCTTTCATAACCTGAAGGCCCGCATCATTGTGCAAGAGTTTATTGCCGAAAGCAAAGGCGCCGACCTGCGGGCATTTGTGGTGAATGGCGAAGTGGTGGGTGCCATGAAGCGCCAAGGCAAGGAAGGCGAGTTTCGCTCCAACCTGCACCGGGGCGGATCGGGTAAGCTGGTGAAGCTGAGCCGGGCCGAAAAAGCTGCCGCTTTGCTGGCTACCAAAGCCCTGGGCTTGGGCATTGCTGGCGTCGATATGTTGCAGAGCAAGCGCGGTCCGTTGGTATTGGAGGTGAATTCGTCGCCGGGGCTGGAAGGTATTGAGAAGGCTACCGGCCTAGATATTGCCGGCAAAATCATTGAATACACGGCGGCGCTAGTGCATAGCAAGCGTAAGGATTCCGCTAAAAAAACGACCAGAAAAGCCCCCCAGCCCGATACCCAACCTGATGTAGTAGGGTAAACGGTTTGAAATACACCTGTATTTGTTCCACTCTTAACGCTTCAGCCTTTGCCTCATACCTACGGCCCCACCGACATGCTAATCAATGGCTTGGTCATCAGGCCGGGCGAACGGGTGCTGACACGGTTGGTAATTTCGCGCCTGCCTTCCCGTACCGTCATTGATGTGCCTGTATATGTGTATCGGGCGCAGGAACCGGGTCCAACGGTGCTGCTAATGGCTGGTATGCATGGCGATGAGGTAAATGGGATTGAAACGATTCGCCGCTTGGTGCGCCGCGATTTGCTGCAGCCTTTGCGCGGCACTATCATCGCCATTCCTATCCTCAATATCTACGGCTTTCTCAATTTCTCGCGTGAGGTGCCCGATGGCAAAGATGTGAATCGCAGCTTTCCGGGTAATCCGCGCGGGTCGCTGGCTAGCAGAGTTGCCCACCGCTTTATGCGTGAAATCATGCCGCTTATCGACTACGGCATCGATTTTCATACGGGTGGCGCGGCGCGGGCCAACATGCCTCAAGTCCGCTGTCTGCTGGGCGAAGACGATCAGACCGATGCATTAGCTGCCGCTTTTGCGGCTCCGTTTACCTTGCACGCCTCGTTGCGGCCGGGTTCCTTGCGCGAAGCGGCAATGCAGCAGGGGCGCCGCATTATTGTGTACGAAACCGGCGAATCGTTGCGCCTCGATGAGGCCGGAATAGAGCTAGGTATGGCCGGCACTTTTCGGGTACTGCAACACTTGGGAATGCTGGCTACGGCCGCTACGCCCTTGCAGCCGAGTGTTGTATGTAGGCGACATACGTGGCTGCGGGCTAAGTTCGCGGGTCTATTTCGGAGCCATGTACAGAATGGGCAGTTCCTGGAAAAAGGGGAGGTGTACGGTAGCGTAGCCGACCCATATGGCGAAGGCACCGTGCGGCTCGAAACGCCGACGGCGGGCTACGTAATTGGCCTGAATCATATGCCGGTCGTGAATCAGGGCGATGCGCTGGTACACATTGCCTGGCCTGATAATTTGCCCCCCAGCCGCACATCGCATTGGCCCCACTTGTTGGAACCGCCTCCTAAGTCGAAGGAAGAGGACGACGACCAGATTTAACGCCCATTTACGCGCCTGACTCAGGTATTAGCCAAGCAGCACAAGACACGCCGTTGGCGCTTAATTTCTGATCCTGCTGGTTTCTGCGTTTCTTTGAGGAGCCGACGAGGTGTCGGCCGCTACTATTTTTTTGAATGAAGACGAATTCATTGCTTTTAGCCATCAACGCGGTCCTGGTTGTCGCCGTGGCAGTATTGTTTTACCTGCACTTTGCCCAGAAGCCCGACAGTGTACCCAGTGCGGCTAAAATCGCGGCCGTAGCTACTGCTTCTGACAGCGCTAGCACCGCCCCCGATGATACAACGGCTGCCGCCGCAGCGCCTGTAGTAGCGGCGGCACCTGAGCCCGTTAAAATCGGCTACGTAGAGTCAAGTAAACTGCTCGATGGCTACAAGGGCATGCAGGTTGCGCGCCGCAACTTCGAAGCAAAGGCTAAAGGTTGGGAGCAGCAGAACAAAACGCTGATAACCAACTTCCAGTCGGCCGTGCAGAAATATCAGACCCAAGCTGCCAGCCTCACGCCCGAGCAACGGGCTGCTACCGAGCAGCAATTGCAGCAGCAGGAGCAGAAGGTGGGCCAGGAGCAGCAGAAACTTCAGCGCCAGGCAGCCGAGGAAGAAGCCAAAATGAGCCAGCAGGTGTTGACCCGCGTGAATAAGCTGATCGAGCAGTATGGCAAAGAGAATGGCTACCAGTTTATTCTCATTGCGCAGCCTGGCGGCTCCATTGCCTATAGCCGCAAAGACCTCGACGTAACGGCTCCGGTATTGAAGCGCCTGAACACCGAATACGGAAAAAAGTAGTCGAGTTTTGACGTTTAAGAAGTCATGCAAGCGCCCGCTGCTCCAAAGAGCAGCGGGCGCTTTTTATTGCCATGGGCTGAGTTGATACACCATAAAAAGCCCCCCAGCTCAGGTTTTGGAAAGTACATATGATGTATGTGGTACGCTCATAACGATACTAGCTGCCAGGCTGTTGTGATGAAGAGGTGTCTGATATTTTTTCCATGCTTTATTAAACTCTGCGCTAAAATCTGTGTCTAATTATCAATGGCAGCCGAACCAAGGCCCTATGGTTGTAGACTATGAAAAAGCTGATAAAATCCTCTGTAGTACTGGTAGCGCTGGTGTTCTCGGCGGCCCTTATAACGGGTTGCGTGGCCTCGGCCCAACCCGGCGTTGTGGTAACAAGCGGCCCGGCCTATTACCCGCCGCCGCGCCCATACTACGGGTATCGACCACGACCTTATTACCATCGTCCATCGCGGGTAGTTGTGGTAGAGCGCCAGCCGGTTATTGTACGGCCGTACCGGCCGCGCCCAGTAGTCGTGCGGCCCCGGCCCGGCTACTATCGCCAGGATGGCCGCCAGCCCGCTCGTGATGGTCGCTATTACGGCCGTGATCGTGGCCGGATTCGCTAGTGACGGCTAGACTAACACAAAAAGCCCCCCAGACATTGTCTGGGGGGCTTTTTGTGTTTTAAATGAGATTCGCTGGCTTAGAAAACGAAGCGCAAGCTGAAGGCTGCATCCGAGTACAGACCGGTATATCCGTCAAATACTTCGAAGAATGGCTTGTAGTCCACGCCTACTACGAAGGGCAGATCCGGCAATTTATACTCCAGACCCAAAATCAGGTCGGCACCAAAAGCGATGTAATTGCGGTCTTCCTCGTAATAAACGTAGTAATAGTCCTTGCCTTTACGGCCGTAATAGCGTCGATCGGAGAAGTAGTAGCGGCCGTTGTATGAACCAACGTGGCCACCAGCACCATAGTAAAATTGTAGGCCCTTGATGTCACTCACGGGCAGATGCTTTTCCAGCAGCAGGGTCAGCCGGCCGCCGCGGGCAGCGTACTCTCTGGTCAGCAAGCCCTCAAAGGCTACATTGTTCTTGCCGCTCAAAAAATGCTTTACGGTGAGGCCCGAAGAGTAGCCGCCGGCACGCAGACCGACACCAGTGGTGTAACCGCCCTTCTGGGCGTAGGCAGCCGGGGCCGTTAGAAGGAGTAATAAAACAAGACGGTACAAAAACTTCATTACTGAGATGTTAGGGTTAAAAGTCAACTGACTCCCTAAAGCACAAACTCCGTGCTGAACTCATCCTCACGTATTGGTTTTAGCGCGCCTGAGCAATTTCATCCGATAGATGCACACGTATTCCGCCGCCGTCTTCCTCGGCTGCGCGCAGCATCGCGCGTGCAACTGTAACTGCTTCAACAGGCTGATACTTACGCAGTGGTCCTACCATCAGCGGACGCAGCGCTTTCAACAAAACGGCGCCAATCTGCTCGCCTAAGCGCTTTTCCGTGCGGTTGCCCAGCAATAAAGAAGGCCGAAAAAAGTGGATGGCCCGAAAAGGCGTTTGCCGCACCGCCTGCTCCATCTCGCCCTTCACCCGATTGTAGTAAATGCGCGAATTTGCGTCGGCCCCCATCGCTGAGACCACTAAAAACTGCGCCGCAAAGTTACCGGCCGTAAGAGCCGCAAGCTTTACTACGTACAGGTAGTCGACCTTATAAAATGCCTCTTTTGAGCCCGCTTGCCGCATGGTGGTACCCAAGCAGCAGTATACATCATCGGCAATTAGCCCAAGACGGTGCTGATCCAAGTCATCAAGTTCGAATATGCGCTGCTCTAGTTTGGGGTGCACCTGGGGCAGGGGGCGCCGACCTATCACAATGACTTTGGCGTAGCGCTCAGAGGCTAGCAGCAACGTAAGGAGCTGGCTGCCGACCAAGCCGCTGGCACCGGCGATGAGAGCAGTTTTTTGAGGTGTCATAAGGTGATTGCAAGCACGAGAGCAGACAGAAGGGCAGCAGAGGTCCTTCTACGATAAATACCAATGAAGGGCAATGAAGCTAACAAACATCGCAACGAAAACGACGCGTCGTACGTCCTTTCTGTTGATAGTCAAGTTATTAGATGAGGGCTTGCATTGGCTATTTATTCCTGCCCTAGTAGTCGGGTTTCGTCGGGTGCTAGTTGCACCAGGCCGCGCTTATAAAGTGTGCCGAGCGCTTTTTTGAATACTTTCTTGCTCATGCCCAGGCGGCGGTAAATGTCGTCAGGCTCGCTTTTGTCGGACAAGGGCAGGGCGCCGCCGTTGGCACGCAGGGCCGTGAGAATGGTTTCGGTGGCGTCGAGCGCTTCGTCGTAGCCTACTTTCTGCAGACTCACATCTAGCTTGCCATCAGGCCTGATCTGGCGCACGTAACCAGTAGGCTTGTCGCCTAAGCGCAGAGGGCGAAATACTTCATTATGATACAACAGACCGAGGTAAGCGCCATTCACGATAACCGTGTAGCCTAAGTCCGTGTCTTGGGCAACAAATAGCTCTACCTGGTCGCCAGCCTGGCCCGGAAACTCTGCCTGCGGCAGATACTTCTCCCACTTGGACGAGGCCACAATACGGTCGGAGTTCTCATCGAGGTAAACATAGACGGTAGCGCGCTGCCCGACGCGCAAGGCCTGGCGCTGATTGCGGTAGGGGAGAAAAAGGTCTTTTTCGAGGCCCCACTCAAGAAAAGCGCCGTTGGATGATACGTCCTTAACGGTGAGGGCCGCAAACTCACCTACCCGCGCCAGCGGCTCTAACGTGGTGGCAATGAGGCGGTCTTCGGAGTCGCGGTACACAAACACGCGCAGCCGGTCACCGATTTGGGTGCCTTCAGGCACGTACTTAATGGGCAACAGCAAGTCGCCGTCGTCGGAGGTCAGATACAGGCCGAAATCCACGGCGCGGGCTACTTCAAGTTCGTTATAGTCGCCGAGGGCAAGCATGGGATGGACTTTTGGGTGAATTATGGTAGGAAGCCAAAGGTACTGAAGCCTGGGGGGCAAATTTCGCTCGGGTGTATCTGCCTCTTACGTATACACCACGACGAGGCGTTGGGTAGATGGCAAAATGCTTCACCCATTACGTTCTAGCCGCGGCCTTCTCACTGGTACGGCGCGACACCAGGGCGGGTAAAGTTGAAGTCGCTGAAGTCATAATACGCCCCCGAATTCTCGAAGATCCGGTAGCCATTATTGGTCAGCTGGCCCCGCGGATAGAAGCCAAACAAAATCTGGATGGTGCGGAGCGCCGTGTACTCGTTGCGAAAACGCAAGCCTAGGCCGAAACCGGTAAATGGCTTGTCGAGAAATGGAGAGTCGCGACCGGGAGTAGTGGCCAGCCAGGCAGCATCGGCGAAAGCTACGCCAGCTAAGCGGAAGCCTAGGAAGGAAACGGGCGTGTACATGGTAGCTTCATAGTTGAGCACAAAGCGACTGGTGCCGCGCAGGGTGCCATCGGAGCGGAAGCCGCGCAGGCCCCGTTCGCCCTCAATGGACAAAAGCTGCTCGCCGGGACGCCGGTCGAAGCCCAGGTCCATGCGGTTCCACAGAAAATGTCGCCACTGATAGTTGCCTGTAGTATAAAGGCGCGTAAAATACAGGGCCTGCGTGCTTAGGAGGCCTTGCTGCCAGTCTCGGTCGCGCTGGCGCACGAAGGTCCCGAACTCCCCGCTCAGATACAGGTAACCCCGCCGCACGCTATACAGGCCGCTAGCGGCTCGTACGCCGTAGTAGCGCCGATTGCCCAGTTCGTTCAATTCGTAGCCGGCGGTAAGGCTGAGCAACGTGCCCGTCGGGACGTCCTCGGTACGACCGAAGCCGAAGAGATATTTGTCCTTATAGTAGCGCCGAACGCTATAGCCGATAGTGCCCAGAAAAAGGCTCGCGTCTGCATAGTCCTTGATGGGCCGCTCGCCATAGGTCGTATTCAGAAAGCGCGCGGAAACGACAAAACGGGCCGGATTCTCATAACCCAGATCGTAACTTTTGAGGCGTAAGGCACGCCCCAGCCATATATCGCGGGTGCTGTAGCGCAGCCGCTCCAAGCGAAACGGATCGATGGGGGGCAATTGTGGCAGTTGAATTAGCCGATCGTAGAAATCGAGCGCCACCGCACCAGCATACTGGGTATTAATAGAAACAAAGTCGCGGGCCACGTAGGCGCCTATCTCCTTGTTTTCGTACTCATTGCGGTAGCGCACCTGCGCATTGACGAAGTTGCGAAAAGGCACTAGGTAGCTGCCCCGGTAGCGCCAGGGCTGGGGGCTGGCGCGGCCATATTCGTAGCGATTCCGGAACTGGTGGCCCAGCCCCATAAAGTTTACATCGTTCAGCCCAATGACGGCCGCATCTACATCGCGAATCTGAAGCGAGCCGCTCAGACTAAATACATCCTTGGTAATAATCTGCACGTCTACGCTGTCGGGCGTGGTGGTAGCCTCATTCACGAATACGCGGGCATCTAGCAACTCCCCCGTCTGGCGCAGCAAACGTTCAGTTTCACTAAGTTCCTGGGGCTCAAGTTCTTCACCCACCCGAAATAATAGCAGTTGGCGCACCCGTGAGGGGGCTGTGCGTATGTGAAACACATTGCCGCCCTTTTCGAGAAAGTTATTTGGCTTGCGGTCGGGGTTATTGATGCTGTAACCAAAGGCGTCGAGGGTAGTAATGTTGATGCTGCGCACAATCTTATAGTTGTGCTGGCTGTATTGGCGGTCGAGCAGGGTAGCATCGAGGCCGGCCCGCTCCTCAGCGCGGGCCGTGAAGTTGAACAGCGCCGCCACCGCCTTGCCGGCAATGGTTTTACGCTTGGCATACGCTTGCAGACCCGTGAGAATACGCTCCTCATCGAAGCGCCGCCGTAGGGAGTCGGGGCGGGTTTCGAGCGGGGTTAGCACTGTATCAGGCACGGATGGCTGCGGATCCTGCGCCTGCGCCATGCCTGCCAAAAATACCAACGGCAGTACCAGCCGCCACCGAAAACGGCACAGCAACTGGAAAGCAGACACGAGGTGAGCAAGCATAAAGCGAAACAATACAAAAGCCAAGTGGCAACCTGCAAGGTACAAACGTAGCCGACCACTAGGTAAGTACGAAGCTGAAGCCTACCTGAAATCATCAACCAAGTTATGAGGGGATACTTCCCCAAATCAAGCCTAAAAAAGCACCAGGCGCAATAGTCTGAAGATTGCTGGTCTGGGGGGCAAATTCTAGTACAAACCGGCCATTTTGAGCAATGCTTTTGAAACCTTTCCTAAAAAAATTAGCTTAAGGTAGTATTGTGTATATGAAGTGTAGTTGCTATTTTTAAGCCATCAAAAGCCCTCGGATGAACGAACGAATTCAGGAAAAGCTAAGTATTTTGGCAGACGCCGCGAAGTACGATGTGTCGTGCTCCAGCAGTGGCGGAAAGCGCAAAAACGAGAACAAAGGTTTGGGCAATGCTGAGGGCATGGGCATCTGCCACAGCTACACCGAAGACGGGCGTTGCGTGTCGCTGCTCAAAATTCTGCTGACCAACTACTGTATTTTCGACTGCGCTTACTGCGTGTCGCGGCGCAGCAACGATGTGAAGCGTGCCGCCTTTACAGTAGACGAAGTAGTCGATCTGACGATGAACTTCTATCGTCGTAATTATATCGAAGGGCTTTTTCTAAGCTCCGGCATTTTTAAGGATTCCGACTACACGATGGAGCGCCTAGTACGCATCGTGAAGAAGCTGCGCACCGAGCACAAGTTCAACGGCTACATCCACGTCAAGACCATTCCGGGTGCTTCGCCCGAGCTGATTGCGGAAGCCGGCCTGTATGCCGACCGCTTAAGCGTGAACATCGAGTTGCCTTCGGAGCTAAGTTTGCAGAATTTGGCCCCCGAGAAAAACTACAAAGAGATTCTGACCCCGATGAAGCAGATTCATCAGGGCATTGTGCAGAACAAGGAAGAGAAGGCGCTTTTCAAGAAAGTGCCGGCTTTTGCGGCGGCGGGCCAAAGTACCCAGCTTATAGTGGGCGCTTCAGATGAGAATGACCATCAGATTTTGCAGCTTTCTGACTCCTTGTACAAAGGTTATGGCCTGAAGCGGGTATACTATTCTGGCTATGTGCCTGTTACGGATGATGCGCGTCTGCCGCAGCTCACGCGTCCACCCGTTATTCGGGAGCACCGTCTGTATCAGTCTGACTGGTTGATTCGCTTCTACGGCTTCCAGGCTGACGAAATCCTGGACCCTCAGCATCCCCACCTCGACCTGGAAATAGACCCCAAGCTGGCCTGGGCGCTGCGCAACCGCCACGTTTTCCCGGTGGATGTGCAAACCGCCGACTACGAGATGATTTTGCGGGTGCCCGGCGTTGGGGCACGTTCGGCCAAGCGCATTGTGGCTGCTCGTCGCTTTGCACCGCTCACCTTGGATCATCTGCACAAGTTTGGCGTGGTGCTCAAGCGGGCCAAGTTTTTCCTGACTTGCCGCGGCCAGGCGCTGGACAGCCGCGAATATGATGAGCAGAGCCTGCGTCGGCAAATTCTATTTGGGTCGGGTGCGGTGCGCTCCGCTCTTGTTACCCAGCAGCTCGATCTTTTTGCTCAGGCTTCCTAACGCGTGAAAATCACTTCTCATTAAAATCTATAGATAAAAGTATAGGCATAGTCCGGTACCATTCTGGTATTGGAAAAAGCCCCCCAGAAAGCAGTAAGCCGCGCCGCAGTGACCGAACAGCCTCAAGCACTGAGGTGCGGCCTACACTTTCTCTCTCATTCTGCCACCCAAACGCCGCCTGGCGGCTCTTCATACAACCAACCATTAGCGACCAACAACTACTACCATGACTGTTTCTCACCGCGGCGCCGACGCGTCGGCCGCTCCTTCCGAAGCCCCCAAAACAATGAAAGTGGCACGCCTGGCCTGCTGCTGCAAGCTCAGCGACCTGTTGCCGCTTGTTCGTCAGCTGCACGAGTCGGTGCGCAACACCACCGCCCGCGACGAGTCGCACCCGGAGGCTGCCTGATGCTGTAAAGTTGGTTTGTAGCTGAGCGGCAACTTCTTACCGCAACTGTAGTAAGACGGGTTGTGCGCTACGAACTCGAACATCACGACGTCATCACCAATGGCATTACGCTGCATGTGGTGCAGTGCGGCCCTCAAGATGGCCCGCTGATTATACTGTTGCACGGTTTTCCTGAGTTCTGGTACAGCTGGCGACGCCAAATCCCGGCCTTGGCGGAGGCAGGTTACCGAGTGTGGGCGCCAGATCAGCGCGGCTACAACCTCAGCGACAAACCTACCCAGGTTGCGGCTTATAAGATGCCCGCTTTGGCGGCCGATATTATCGGGCTGATTGATGCAGCCGGGCACGAGCGTGCCTTCTTAGTCGGACACGACTGGGGCGCGCTCGTAGCCTGGAACCTAGCGGCTTATTTCCCGGCTCGGGTGGCGCGGGTGGCTATTCTGAATGTGCCGCACCCGCGGGTGATGGCTCAGGAGCTACGGCACAGCATTCGGCAGCTGAGCAAGAGCTGGTATATTTTCTTTTTTCAGCTCTCGTGGCTACCCGAGAAGGCGTTCAGCTTTAACAACTACCAGCTCGGCGAACAAACATTGCGCGGTACCAGCCGCCGGGGGGCTTTTAGTACCGAAGATTTAAAGCTTTACCGAGCAGCTTGGGCGCAGCCTAGGGCTATTACCAGTATGCTCAATTGGTATCGGGCAGCGGCGCGCTACGTGCGGCAATTGAATCCGCCGGGGCGCGTGCGGGTACCGATACACATCGTGTGGGGCAAGCACGATGCTTTTCTCAACCCCAATATGGCGCAGGAAAGTCTGGCGTGGTGCGAGGCTGGCCGCCTTACCTATTTTGAAAAATCTACGCACTGGGTGCAGCACGAAGATTCTGAAGCCGTCAATGAGTTGTTACTGCGGTTCTTTGGTCATCCGCACGAAAATGGCGGGCAATAAAGAGGAAGTAAAATACGGTTGATTCCTTCATTACTTAACCTCAGAGCGCCAGATGCAGTAAGAAAGGCTAGTGTTCACCTAAACCCAACCGATGTATGAGCATTTCCCAATCTGCCGCCGCTACTCACTTAAACGCCTCTCTCGGGATTCTTAAGGGGAATATTACCAACGGTAAAACCCCAGCTATTGGCAACATTAACAGCTGGAGTGAACTCCTGGAAACAGGCGGCGACCCAGCTTATAAGACTATTGCCGACGATTTAAGAGAGCTGGAAGGTGTTATTAATACAGGCGATGTAAATCAGGTCAGCAGCCTGCTTCTAACCTTGGCCGAGCACATCAACAGCGTGGTAGATGGCGCTACGCCCAACTTTATCGATCAGCTGCACGAACTGGCCCAAGCCCTCAGCGACGCAGCCCGCCAGCTGCAACCCGTACAAGGCTAAGCAACTGCCGAAACTGGCCCGTCATGCTGAATCTGGCTTTTGCCTGCAGAAACATGACGAGCTGTTAGTTGACTAGCTGGCTAATGTCGCCTTCTATTTACTCCCCTCTATGCACGATTATACTTACGATGGCTCTTTCGATGGCTTGCTGACGGTGCTGCTGGAGATGTATGAGCGCAAAACGCCCCCCAACAGCATTCAGCCAGCCGACGCGGCGCAGGGGGGGCTTTTTACGGCCACTGTGCCCATCGCCACCAGTGAGGAAAAAGCTGCCCGTGTGTGGCAAGGTTTACTCAAGTATATGGATAAAGAGGCGCGCGCTCGACTCTACCACGTGTTTCTATCGGAGCGCGCCGACCGCGAAATCATTATTTGCCGCTACGTGCAACTAGCCGTGGAGGCGAAGGGCCGGGTGGATATCTCGGAGAATTACACCAACGACAGCGTGCGCCTAGTGGCCGACATCGACAAGCAGATGTTTCGCGAAAAGCACCGCATGGAAGCTTTCGTGCGCTTCGAGAAAACCCAGGACGAGTTGTTTCATGCCACCATTGAACCCGATTTTGATGTGCTGCCGCTCATTGCGCCCCACTTCACCAAGCGCTACGCCGATCAGCGCTGGCTGATCTTTGACCGGCGCCGCGGCTACGGTCTTTACTACGACCTGCACCGCACCGACATCGTGCAGTTTGAGGAAAAAGCCCCCCAGCGCTCCACCGACGTGTCGGCCACTGTGCTCGATGAGCGCGAGCCACTATTTCGTCTGCTCTGGCAAACTTATTTTGACCACGCCAATATTCCAGAGCGCCGCAATATGAAGCTGCACCGGCGTCACATTCCGCTGCGCTACTGGCGCTACTTAAGCGAAAAGCAGCCGCGCGAAACCCGTTTTCAACCAATTAAGAACAAGACAATCGCCAAGGATTCGAATCAGCTGCAATAAGCATAGGACGCTATCAATATACCTACCAGGTCGTCATGCCGAGCGCAGCGACGCATCTCGCGTGCTGATGAGAGGTTAGTACTCCCACTAAACACGCGAGATGCGTCGCTGCGCTCGGCATGACGACCTTTTAAGCTGAATTAATTCTTAGAATACAAAGCTCCAGAGAGTTTTATCGGCACCGCTTTTTATACAGCCCTGGCGTGATGCCTTCGTACTTCTTGAATAGCGACTGGAAGTAATTCGTGTTGTTGAAACCAGCGCGGAAGCATACGTCGGCTACCGTCGTGAGAGGGTTGCGTAATAGGCGTTTGGCTTCGGCTAGACGCTCCTGAATAATATACTCAACTGGCGTAAGGCCAAACTCGCGCTTGAATAAGCGGAAAAAGGTAGCCTTGCTCATACAGGCTAGCTCACTGAGCTTTTCTACGGTTATTTGCTCGGTGAGGTGGCGCTTGATATACTGTACCACTTGGGCGAAGCGGTGGGTGCTTAGGTGTTGGGCGTAGTTGTGAAAAATGAGCTGACGAGCCTGGGTTTGCATCAGCCGAATCAGTAACTCCTGCAAGGTGAAGGATGCCAATACGTCTTTGCTGGCGTGCGTCTCCTGCGAAAGATGAATAAGCCGCTCCAGCGTGCCGGTTAGCTCGGGCGTGTTGGTGAGGTGGGCATTATCGGTCATTGCCAGGCTCCAGGGGGCTTTTTCCTCGGCTAGCGGCAGGCGCTCATTCAGTAAGTCAACTGTTTGGCGAATGGTATCGGCGGGGATGGCTAGGGCCAGACACTGGGTGGGATTGGTAGCGCTGGCTTCGGGAAAATCGATCTCCATGAGCTGCTGCTCGCCTACAATTACCGATTCGCCGGGCAAATAATCAAAGGCTGGTCGGCCGGCCAGGTGCATCACTTTCTTGCCTCGCAGCATGGTAGTCAGCACCAAGTTGCCCATGCTCAGCGGCACCTTGCTAGCCGTCTGGCGCGTCTCGAAGATGTTCAGCTCGAAGGCATCCAGCGAATACACGGTGCGGTTTTCAACCAAAGCATGAAGCTGATCGGGGTGGCGCAGCGCAACGGGCGACGGTAGAAAGGCCTGGGACATAACGGGTGGGACTAGGTAGCGAAAAACTTGCGACTATAGGCGGATAGACTGAGAGAATACTACACACTTTTGAGCAATAACGAAAGCTACCTTGGGGTAAGTGTTCATTCATAACTCCCACAGCATGGAAACGTTAGAAAATCCCACCACTCTCATTGCTCGCCCCCAGTTCAAATCCCACTACGACAACTTCATCGGCGGCAAGTGGGTGGCCCCCATCAAAGGCCAGTACTTCGAGAACCCGTCACCCATCGATGGCAAGGCGTTTTGTAAAGTAGCTCGCTCCACCAAAGAGGATATTGAGCTGGCCTTGGATGCCGCCCATGAGGCGTTTAAGTCATGGAGCAAAGCTTCGGCTACTACCCGCAGCAACGTGCTTTTGAAGATTGCCGACATCATGGAAGCCAATCTGGAGCACTTGGCGGCGGTAGAAACGGTAGAGAACGGCAAAGCCATCCGTGAAACCATGGCCGCCGACCTTCCGCTTGCCATCGACCACTTCCGCTACTTCGCGGGCGTGATTCGGGCTGAGGAAGGCTCGGCCACGGAGCTGAATGAGAACACGCTTTCCCTCGTCATTCAGGAGCCGCTGGGCGTAGTAGGCCAAATTATTCCCTGGAATTTTCCGCTGCTGATGGCTACCTGGAAAATTGCCCCCGCACTGGCCGCTGGCTGCTGCGTAGTGGTGAAGCCCGCCGAGCAGACGCCCGCCTCTATTATGGTGCTCATGGAGCTGATCCAAGACGTGCTGCCCGCCGGTGTAATCAACGTCGTGAATGGTTTTGGCCTCGAAGCCGGCAAGCCGCTCGCTAGCAACAAGCGCGTGCAGAAAGTGGCCTTCACCGGCGAGACGACTACTGGCCGCCTCATTCTGCAATACGCCGCCGAGAACATTATTCCCGTTACGATGGAGCTGGGGGGCAAATCGCCGAACATCTTCTGCAAATCGGTGATGGACCACGACGACGACTTCCTCGACAAGTGCTTGGAAGGTGCGGCCATGTTTGCGCTGAATCAGGGCGAAATCTGCACCTGCCCGTCGCGCCTGCTCATTCACGAAGACATTTACGATCAGTTTATGCCTCGCCTGATTGAGCGCGTAAAAGCCATCAAATTAGGCCATCCGCTTGACCCCGACACCATGATGGGCGCCCAGGCCTCGAACGATCAGTACGAGAAAATTCTGAGCTACCTCGAAATCGGCAAGGCCGAAGGAGCCGAGGTGCTGGTAGGCGGCGAAGCTCACGCCCACGATCATGAGGAGCTAACCGAAGGCTACTACATCAAGCCCACCATCTTCCGCGGTCACAACAAAATGCGTATTTTCCAGGAGGAAATCTTCGGGCCAGTGCTGTCGGTAACTACTTTCAAGGACAACGACGAAGCCATTGAGCTGGCCAATGACACACTCTACGGTCTGGGTGCTGGTCTCTGGAGCCGCGACGCCCACGAGCTGTACAAGATGCCGCGCGCTATTCAGGCCGGCCGCGTGTGGGTCAATTGCTACCACGATTACCCAGCAGGCGCCCCATTCGGTGGCTACAAAGCGTCGGGTTTTGGTCGTGAGAACCACAAGATGATGCTCGCGCACTACCGCCAGACCAAGAACATGCTCATCTCCTACAGCCAGCAGAAGCTAGGCTTCTTTTAGCAATGAGTGAATGGCTGAATGGCTGAATGGGTGAATATTCAGCCATTCAGCCATTCAGCCATTCACTCATTGCCTCGATGAGAGCTGCGAGCTTTTTCTAGCACGGATACTATTTCAAGGTATTCTTGTTGGAGGTCAGCTAAGCGGATTTGGGGTATGATGCCGGCTTCACCTAGTAACTCAAGCCAAAGCTGTGTTTCGTCGGCTTCTTCAACGCAAATGCACAGTTTAGCGTATTGCTCATTGCCCGAGCGGGCGCGGCACACAGCGCGGTAATTAGCTGCCACCGATGTTGCTGATCTCAGTAATTGTTTCCCAAGCACCTGCGCCTCTCCCGTGCGTGGCAAGCTTTGATACAGCTTAATTACACGCAAAGCAGCGAGTTTTGTCCGTTGCCTGAAAGCAGTAATAAAATCAACCTTCGCTGAAGAATTCATAAGTAAAGTCTGATGTTGAGCAAACATTCAGCCATTCACCCACTCACTCATTCACCCATTGTCTACTCCTCGCGTCCTCGTAACACCCGCTGCAGAAGCCACTATCGATTTGCTCCGCGATGAGCATGGCCCCTTGATGTTTCACCAAAGCGGTGGCTGCTGCGACGGATCTTCGCCTATGTGCTTTGCGGCGGGTGAATTTCGGGTGGGCGGAGCCGATGTATGGCTGGGTACTATCCACGGCTGCGACTTTTTCATGAGCGCCAGTCAGTTTGAGTACTGGCAACACACCCAACTCACGGTGGATGTCACGAAGGGGCGTGGGGCCAGCTTCTCGCTCGAAATTCCCTTGGGTGTGCGCTTTCTAATTCGCTCGCGGCTATTTACGGAGGAAGAGTCGAAGCACATGGAGCCGGTGCTGGACGGAGAAGGGTACCTAGCTCGCACGACCGATTCTTAAAAGAAACTGAAATGCAAAAAAGCCCCCCACAATTAGTTGTGGGGGGCTTTTTTATGCCTGTATCGTTCAAAACGAGCTTTGTTGTCTATTTAACCTTAACTGGCAAACCTTCGAGCTGTGCATAGCTGAGTTTCCAGCTGCCTTTGGGGTTCTTTTTCCAGAGCAGGATGAAGTTGCCTTCGCCTTCGCCCATGGGCGCGCCCGGCGTTGTGGGCTCTACATCCACGGAGTACGTGCCGGCCTCGTAGGCTATTTGCGCGTCGGTGCCGGTGCTTACCACGTTGGTGCGTAGGTTGGAAATGGTGCCCATGGTTTCGCGTACCCAACGGTTGGAAACCTCCGACTTGCCCTGGAAATGGGCTTCACCTTGTAGGAAATGCACATCGTCGGCGAAAAGGGTGTCTAGCTGAATGGCATTTTTGCTGTTCCAGGCACTGATAAACTGCTGATTGAGCGTTTGCGCATTTACGGCCGAGTCTTTCTCGTCGGTTTTGGTGCAAGATGCCGTCAGAAGTACGGAAGCGGACAAAATCCAAAGTAAGGATTTCATAAAGAGGGGAGTATTAGAGTGTGGACTGTAAAGAAATTCGCCGACTCCGGCGCAAGGCTAGAGTCGGCGAAAGTAGAAAAATTCCGGAGTTACCAGCTCTTTCTGCGCACTTCCGAAGAAGGATACGGCGTGTTGCGCTCGCCGTACGACTCATTGGGCAGATAAGCAGCATTGGAAGCGATAGGAGCACCATCGGCGCCAACCAGCATCAGAGGAGCAGTGGCGGCAAAGCCATTGGCCATCATAGGGTATTGCTGAGCCTGGGGCTTTGGAGCAGTAGCAACGGCGGCTTTCTTTTCGGCGGCTTCTACGCGGCGAGCCAAGGAGGCGCGCTCAGCGCGGTCTGCCGCGGCCCGGTTGGCGGCAGCGCGGTTGGCAGCAGCTACGCGGGCAGCTTCCTTACGCTTGTTGTCGGTGCGCTTACCAATGGCATAACCAACACCTGCGCCAGCCACACCACCTACTACACCACCCACGGGGCGGTTGCGCTTATGAATAATAGCACCAGCGGCTGCACCGCCTACACCACCAATTACGGCACCCTTCGCCTGGGGGCTCCAAGGCTTTTTCTCCTGAGCCTGAACGGCGTTCGTAAAGGTTGCCGTGATCAGCAAAATCAGCGTCGATATATAACTAAGCTTTTTCATGACGAATGTTTTAAGTTGGGAATCTTATACAAATTCTTAGCAGGTAAATACAAGCACCGTGCCACAATAGCTCCTCTGTTAATGGAATACTAAACGAAGTAAAATTCAAAAAGGATTACACGATTTAAAATAAAAGGCAGATAAAAGCAGTATTTGGCTCTGTTTTAAGAGATAATCACCTAAGAGTTACTGCTACCAAAGAGCAGTTTTTTGTAGGCACTAAATGGGCAACCAGACGACCGAAAATGGAAGTGCTCTAGAGCTCCGTTACAGTGATTTGAATATCCGTATTGCGGCCGTGGTCATCGGCGCAGGATATTTTCAGTGGGCCCGCCGAGGGTCGGAAAAAGACACGCTCCGTAGCCGGCGCGGCGCGCAAAAACTCATCATTCACGTACCAATATACCTGCCGAACTTCGCTGTCGGTGGTGCAGCTTAGCAGCAACTGCTGTCCTTCGCCTCGGTTGAGCACATAGTCGGTGCCGGCCAATGGGGAGACGATACTGGGGGCCATTTCGGGGCCACCTCGTACGAGCTGGCAAGCGGGATTGTGGGGCGGCAGGCGTCGGTAAGGCAATCCTTGGGTTTCGCGGAAAGCGGCCACGCCGGGGGGCAAATTTGGATACAACTCGCGCCTAAAACCGGCCGCTGGCGCACAGGCCCGGCAGTATACCATGGCGCCATCAGCCGCTAATAGTACTTCGCGCTGGTGCTGGCAGCGCTGCACTGATGATATGCCGGGCAGGAAATAATCGATGAGCTGATTGGGGCAATACTCGCCCGGAGGTCGGCCGCTCTCGGCGCACACTAACCGAAAATCCAGGCTGCTGGGGGGTAAAAACCAGTTGTTGGGCGAGTTGTAGGCCAATGAATTGAACAGGTCGAATAGGAGGGGAGTGGCAACCTCTGAGCCCGTAAGGGCCGGCGCCCCGTGCCCGCTGAAATTGCCCACCCACACCCCAATGGTGTATTCGCGGTTATACCCAATGCTCCAGGCGTCGCGGCGGCCGTAGCTGGTGCCGGTTTTCCAAGCAATTTTGGGCAGCCGCCGACTGGTTTCGTAGCCCACGGGCAAGTCAGGCCGCGTGAGTTGGGCAAGAATATCGGTGGTGAGGTAAGCGGCCGATTCAGAAAGCAGCGCAGTAACTTCTTTTTGCCCCCCAGCGGCAGTTCGGCGCTGATATATCTTGCTGGAGCCAGCAGGTGCGGTCCACGCCAGCGATGCATATTGTCCACCATTAGCCAGCGTCACATACAAGTTGGTCAACTCTTCCAGCGTAGCGCCACAGCCACCCAGAATCGTGCTCAAGCCTAAGTGAGGCGCATCACGGGCCACGCGCCGGAAGCCGGCTTGGCTGAGCTTGTCAGTAAATGCAGGAACACCTAACTCAGCCAGCACGCCCACGGCCGGAATATTAAGCGAGTAGGCCAACGCCCGTTCCACGGTTACCTCTCCGTGGCAGCGCTTGTCGAAGTTTTCGGGGCGGTAGCCACGGAAGTTGGTGGGCACATCAGGCAGGAGCCGTTTGGGCGTGAGGTAGCCCCGATCTAAAGCCAGTGCGTAGAGAAACGGCTTGAGCGTACTGCCCGGCGAGCGAACGGCCTGCACCCCATCATTTTGCCCCTGATTAGCAGCATCACCAAAGTCAGCGGACCCAACGTAGGCTTCCACGGCGCGGGTGCGGTTATTAATGACCAGCACCGCCGCATTGGTGATGCCCAGTGCGTGCAAGCGGCGCACATAATTGCGCGTTAAGTCTTCGGCTTTGGCTTGCTTGCCGCGCTGCAATGTGGAGCCAATACTAGCCTGGCCCGGAAAACGCTGGACCAGCCGCCGCGCCAGATGCGGTGCTAGGGCCGGTGCCGCGTGGCGCTGCACGTCCAGCGGCTCCTGCAGCGCGTCGGCTATATCCTGTTTGGGAAACAAATTTTGCCCCCCAAAGCGCCGCAGCCACCTATTTCTCTCCGTGAGAATAGCTGCATTGTGCTTGCCTAGCACCAAGCCTGTTGGCCGGTTTGGAATGATGGCCAACGTCACGGTTTGAGCCAGAGAAAGATAATCCGGAGGCTGCTGAAAGTACAGGAGTGCTGCCGACTTCACGCCTTCCACATTGCCCCCGTATGGTATCAGGTTCAGGTACAGCTGCAGGATTTCGTCTTTGCTATAATGCGCTTCCAGTTGCGTAGCGCGCAGCATTTCCAGTAGCTTATTACCTACCGTGCGCTCTTTGGGTTCGAGCAGGCGTGCCACTTGCATGGTAATCGTGCTGGCCCCCGTCGTGCGGCCTTCCTGGAACAGGTTACGCATCGCAGCTTTGACAATCGCCAGCGGATTAACCCCAAAGTGGTAATAGAAGTAGCGGTCTTCTTTTTCGATGATGGCCTTACGCAATACGGGTGTTATTTCCCGTAACTCGGTTTTCATCCGCCACTTCTGCGTGGGGTTGAGGTAGGCGTGCAGTACTGAGCCATCGGCGGCTGATATAATGGGCGAATATTGGGGGGCGGGTGGTAGCGGAAATAGGCGGTCGAGCCCAAGCAATGCCAACAACCCGGCCAGCAACGCCATTACCATTCGCCATGTGTGCTGCCGAGTCATGGTCAAATATAACCGTGACCAGGCTCCTAAACCAGCGTGTGGAGCTATCTGACTGGTGAAGAATCATTGCCGCCGCTGCAGATGCTTATCTGCACCTGCTACAAGCACTCGGTATGCTATATTATGTAATTGCTATGTCACAAACGTGCCTTATTTATTCCAGAAAGGCCGCTAAATAGTTGGCTTTTCACTAATCCAATTTGAGGGTTAGCATCGTAGATAAAGCCAGTTAGTAATTCAAAAAAGCCTGCCGATTCATTTCATGCGGATATCTCTATTTAATAATTAAAGCACAGAATAAAAAAGGGATTTTAATGCTGTGTGTCACAAAAGCAGTTTGGTATTCCTTTTTGTGCGTGTCCTGAGCAAATAATATTGTCACAGTTATAAGAGCTCATTTAAGCGATAGTAGCAGTAGTATTCGCAACGCTTTTTGTAACAGCATTTTGTAGTGATTTATTGCCGAATTTGACTCTGTAATAGCTAATAACGGAGAAGAAAACACATCGACAATACCTTGATTTTAAGGCAAAATTGCGGCTTTTACGCTGAATTCTTGCAAAGGTTTTGTAAAGAGAAAAATGATTTAAAATAAAATAAATCATTCTCTGAACAAATAAATCTGAGTGTAGAAAATCCAGTTGTAAATGACTAATCGTATATGTAGTTGGTTAAATATTGCTGCTTGCGCTTAAGGATTTTTGTAGCTGTTTTACAAGTCTTTCAAGCAGGTATTTAACCTGCATAATTTTTCAGTTCTCTTTCCCTCCCTCCATCTATTCCAAAACCTCTACATGAAAGGCAAATTTTTCACCACCCTTCTGCTGGTTGGCCTGAAGGTCACCACGTCTTTTGGGCAGGCAACCGTTGACCCAGAGTTGCGCGCCGCCCTCAAGACCAACCCTCTTGCACAGGTAATCGTCACCTTCAAAGGCGACGGTGCCCCCCAAGTCACCCAGTTGAGCTTACTCCAGCAACTCGGTATTACCAAAGGCATCACCTTTCGGGCCTTGCCAATAGCCGGTGTATTAGCAACCGCTACTCAGGTTGATGCGCTAGCTAGCAACCCTGAGGTTCGGTCGCTCTACATCAACAAGAAGCTCGATTACTACAACTTCGACGACACCAACCTGACGGGCGTGAAGCGTCTGCGCACGGATAAGGAGACAACCGCCCGCAACGGCGGCTCGCCTGTATCCGGAAAAGGCGTTGGGGTTCTCATCAATGATAGCGGCGTCGATGGTACGCATGACGATATCAAGTTTGGCCCGCACCTAGTACAGAACGTATTGGGCTCTACTAACCTGAATTCTCAGGATGCAATGCTGCCCGTCACATATGTGGAGGGTGTACCAAACACTGATACCAACTCTGGCCACGGCACACACTGCGCTGGTACTGTAGGAGGCAATGGTGCCAAGTCGGGGGGCAAATATGAGGGCGTAGCACCCGGCGCTAATCTTTTGGGCTACGGCTCGGGTGGTGCGCTGCTCGTGCTTGACGCTATTGGTGGTTTCGACTACGCGCTTACCCACCAAGCTCAGTACAACATCCGCGTTATCAGCAACTCTTTCGGCACCAGCGGCGACTTCAACCCTGATCAGCCTATAAACGTGGTTACTAAGAAGTGTTACGACCGTGGTATGGTGGTCGTATTTGCTGCTGGCAACGAAGGCCCTAGCGCCGATACCCATAACCCTTACGCAATTGCCCCCTGGACCATATCGGTGGGCGCTGGCGACCGTAATGGCTTGTTAGCTGACTTCTCCTCTCGCGGTGTGCGCGGCGAGCAAGGCACTTTCACTGTCGATGGTGAAACCTGGACTTTCAAGAACGAGCCTTCTATTGTAGCTCCTGGCGTAGACGTAGTATCTACCCGTGCTATTGCTCCAGTATCTTCCTTGGGTGCACAACAAGATGCTGAAGTACTTCCTGCCGGTCAAATTCCATTCTACACGCACAGCAGCGGCACTTCCATGGCTACGCCGCACGTAGCAGGTATTGTAGCTCTTCTGTTGGAGGCTAAGCCTTCCCTTTCGCCAGCTCAGGTAAAGGAATTGTTGATGAAAACTGCTACGAACATGCCTGGCCATCAGTCGTGGGAAGTGGGTGCTGGCTACGTAAACGCCTTTGCCGCCGTTGATCAGGCTTTCCGCTCTTCCGCTTTCGGCTCTACTGTGAATGCTACACGTCGCTTCAACAGCAGCGTAAACGCGCAGACTACTACAGTTCCCTTCACCATTAATTTCAACCCCATTCTGACCACGGGCAACTCGCTTACTTTCCCCGTAAACCCTGGCACGAACAGCGTAGAGGTGAAAATCTCGTCGAGAGGTATTTTGGGTGAAACTGGTAACCTGACTAACTTGGTTCTGATTGATCCGAATGGCGTTCGTTATACCTCAGGCACGCCTGTTACGTTCACGCTTACTACTGACCGCGGCGTAGCGGTAGCTTCTCCCATTGCTGGTACCTGGACAGTGGCTGTTGAAGGTTTGCGCGGTGTGGCTTTGCCCGAAACTGTTACAGGCAATATCTCGCTGCTCACGCCAAGCGGCACAACAAACCTGGCTGACATTGTTGGTCACCCAGCCGAGGCTGCTATCAAGATGGCTGTAAACAGCCGCCTCGTAGATGGCTTGACAACTGGTTTCCAACCAAATGCGAATCTGACCCGCATTCAACTAGCTGATTACCTACTGATGGGTCAAGGCATTCGCCAGTATTTGCCCACCAGCGGCGCCCGCACCTTCTCTGACGTGACCACTGCCAACGACATTCTGTTGACCGAAGCTGTAGCTGCCAAGGGTTCTGCCCAGCGCGACCGTTTCCACCAGTTCAGCGGCGTAATGCGGCCTACCGCAGCGGGTACTTTCTCACCTGCTGGCACCGTTAGCCGCGCAGAGTTAGCTTACTCACTTGTGCAGGGTTTGGGCTTCCAGCAGTTTGCGTTGGAGCGCAACGGCAAGCCAGTGACAGTTCAGGTAAACGGTCAGGCCATCGCTATCGACGACGCTTCTAAAATTCCAGCTGGTCTGGAAGGCTATGTGAGCGTTGCTTTGGAACTGAACCTGATCAATGCTTACTACACGGTAAAGCAGGGTCCGTTCGATTTGCAGCCTACGATTCAGGCTACATTCAAGCCTGCGCAAAACGTAACCCGCGCTGAGTTCGCCGTCATCGCGACTCGTACGTTCCCACAATACAACGCCCAGACGCAGCCAACCGCTGCAGCTAGCACGAGCGCTGCTACTGCTACCAAGGGCACAGTAGCCCAAGAGACAGTAGCTTATCCAAACCCTTTCTCTGGCACTACTACTATCAACTACTACGTAGCTGAAGAAGGTCCAGTAAGTGTGGAAGTATTTAGCACGATGGGTCGTAAAGTGCAGACTTTGGTATCGGGCTCGGAAGCAGCTGGCAACCACCAAGTGAAATTCGACGCTGGTAACCTGTCGCGTGGTACTTACCTGTACAAGGTGAAAACTGGTGCTAACGTGACGACTAAGCGCTTGGTAGTGCAGTAAAACTGCTCTATCAACCTATGTTAAAAAAGGAAGCCTGCTCCACGGAGCAGGCTTCCTTTTTTAGTTTTTGCGGACGAGATAAATCTAAAATGGCTGCTTATCGTGGTGGCTCAGGTACTTCTACTTCTAACTCAAAATCGCGCTTAGGTGGTGCCTCATTGTCGGTAGCATTGCGATACAAAAAGCGTAGCGTGGTTTTGCCAGGGTTTAGTGCTTGGAAGTTGAAGGTGACATCTTCCGGGTTATTGGCTTTATGCTTCCTTCCCCTTTTACCAGGTTTATCCGCCTCAGGCTGGGCAGTTACAAGCTGGATAACGTTGTCGGCGATGGGCATCACTTCCCACTTGTATTGGGCGCCGGCAGTGTTATCGAGCTTGATTTGAAGCTGGTCGCCCTTGTTCACTTTCACTCGGCTGTGGTTGCCATACTCGCTGATGTTCACGTTTTTGGCAACGCCCGGTTGGTCGATGGTAATGTATGCGTGAAAAAAGCCCCCCAAGGCCGTATAGCCAGTTCCAGGCAGCGCCGATACCAAGGCTAAGTCGAGGCCACCGGGGCCCGTGGCTTGAAAGTGGATCTCGAAAGTAGCCGGCGCCCCCGGTACGCCGCTGCTCACGCCCGGCAAATTATGGGTGCTTGTAACTGTTAGCTGGCCAGGGTAATTCTGCACCATCCGCCAGCCAAACCGCGGCGAAACCGTGGGTAAGCGCACTATCAGTTGGTCGCCGACGGTGAGCTGCACTTGCTTGCCGTTGTCAGCCGCCGTGAGTGTGACGATATCGGCGCGCGAAGGAGTTGAGGAAAGGAAAATGGTAATTATTAACAACGCTAGCAGCGCGTAGCGTGGGAGGGAAAGAAGCCGTTTCATAAGTCGTGTATAGCATAAGGTTGTATTAACAACACAGCCGGCGCTTACAAAGTCGCCGGCTGTGTTGAAGTATTGATAAAGTGTACAAAGTAAGTTTAAAAAGGCTTGTATTGAGCTTTTTAAGCGTTGTGCCAACGCACGTTATAGATCTAAAAAATCGTCGGTCATCCTGAGGCACGAAGGACCTTCTCACATCTGAACAACTAGCATTAGAAGAAGGCTTAGTTCATCGGTGAGAAGGCTTTCGTGCCTCAGGATGACCGACGATTATAGAAGCTTCGCATTACCGGACGCGTACCACACCGGCTCCATGATAGCTGTGATACTCCGCGTTGTACATGGCGTCGGCGCTGATGGGGCCTAATTTGAATGTGCCTTTGGATACGGCGCGGGCTACGTAGTAGAACGACTTGGGCGCGGCGGTGGCGGTGGTGAAGAGATTGAGGCGGTCGTCGCGGAGGTCGAGGTAGTCGGGTTGGGCGGCGTCGGTGGCCCAGGTGATGTCGCGGATGGCGCCGATGCGCGGGTTCTCGATTTCCAGGCCGGCGGGCAACAGGTCGGTGATGGCGACGTTGGGGATGTCGCCGGCGGCTTCGGGAGCTTGGAGGGTTATTTTGACGATGACCAGATCATTCTGCTGGAAGGTGTTGCCGATGGGTTGGCCGGCGCGGTTTAGGTACTGGCGGCGCACGCGCAGGTAGGCGTCCTCTTCCTGAATTTGCCCCCCAGGACTGATACCTTCTGTTGCCCAAAAATAGTAGAGGCTGCCGGTGCCGCTGGTGCGCAGGCTGAGCGCGCGGTTGGCCACGTTGTTTATCATGAGGTCTTTGCCCGAGAATTCTCCCAGCTTTTTACCGTTATCTAGCAACGTAGCGGTGGCGGTGCTGCGGGCGTTTTGGCGGGCTATTTTGCCTAAAGCCAACAAGCCGAAAGCCCGCTCCTGAGTGCTGAGCCAGCTGGCTTGTTTCATCTGGCGGCTGAGTTGGCGGGCCTGGGGGGCAATTTGGGGGTTGTTGGGGTCGGCGGCGAGCAGGGCGTTGAGGGTGAGAGCCTGGTCGCGGAGGGGCGAGGAGAAGCTGCCGTCGAAGTAGCGACGGGCGGCGGTTTCGGTGCCCAGGCGAGCGGGCAATACCGCCTGGAAGCTGCGCTGGTCGCCGTTCAGGGCGTAGGTAGCGGCCAGCAGCACGCGCGAATCCTGGGAGAGAAGCTGGCGGTTGGCTTTGTAGTAGTTCAGGGCCACGGCATCTTGGCGACCGGCCAGGGCCAGCACGTAGAGCGAGTAGGTGATTTCCTTTTTGGCGATGGTCTTGAGGTGAATCGTGTTTTGGGCGTCGAGGTAGTTGTAGGGCTCGGTTTCGCGTTTGCGGAGGCGGAATTGCAGGTAAGCGAGGGTTTTGTCGAGCACGGCTTTGTTTACCTGGAAGCCGGCTTGCTGGGCTTCGAGCAGGAAATGAGCGGCGTAGGCGGTAGCCCACCAGTTGTCGTAGTCGCCGCCGGGCCAGTAGCTGAGCGAGCCGTTGTAGAGCTGCTGGGCCTCCACCTTGCGGATGGCTTCCTGCACGTGGTAGTTCGGATTATAGCCCGCAGCTTTGGCTTGCTGGCCTTTTTGCTGACTCAAAGTAGCGGCCAAATCACCGTAGTACAGCTGCGGAAACGCCGCCGACACGATTTGCTCCAGGCAGCCGTAGGGGTATTGCAGCAGGTAGCGCAGGTCCTTGGCAAACTCCGTCATCGGTGAGCGACTGACAACCAACTGGCTCCGCATGGAAGCCGGTAGGAAGTCGGTTTTCAGATTCAGGTTCTGAATTTGCCCCCCATCCACTACCCCGGAACCCGTGCGCTTCTGTAACGGCGACGCAGGGCGGATGGGGAGTTCGGTGGTTTCAGTATACATGCCTTCCGAACCATCACGTTTTTGCGGAATCAGAACACCCTTCTGAGTTACTACCTTCTGAGTTATTACTCGAATATTCACTGTGCTATTCCCTATACCAGTTGCAAAAGCACCTAAAATAATTCTTCGTTCTGCATTAGGAACTAGAGTTACGGTTTGCTCTTTGTATTGCGCATACGGTACAGGTTTTACGTTTGGAGCATTAAAAACACCTTTGTCCAGATAAGCAGTAGGGGTTCCTAAAGGACCACTTAGCTTTGGTAGGACCCGCACATGAATAAAATTATCCGTCGTATTCGTCAGCGTCACTGGCACGTCAATCGTGTCGCCGGGGCTTAAGAAACGGGGGAGGCTGGTGCTGATGACCACTGGGTCGGCGACGCGCATGGTGTGCTCGGCGGCCCCGAACGCTTCGCCTTTGTAGGCCACGGCCATCACGCGCAGGGCGCCCGAGAATTGCGGCACGCGCACCCGGTAACGCACTTTGCCCTGGGCATCGGCGCGGAGAATGCCGCTCCATTTGGCTACCAGCTGCACCCGGCGCGAGGGCACAGGCGTGGTGCGGCGGCCGAGGTCGTAGCCGTCGCCGCCGGTGCTGGAATTGCCCCCCAGCTCGGGCAGCAGAAAGGGATACACATCGTAGGCCTGCACTTCCAGGGCGCGCTTCTGGTAGAAGTAGCCGTAGGGGTCGGGCGTGCGGTAGTCCTTCATCTGCAAAATGCCCTCATCTACCACGGCCAGGGTCACGGCAGCGCGGGGCGCGGTGGTTACTTCAATGGTTTGAAAAGTTTGCGAACGGCTCTGCTGGGGGGCTTTTATGGCTACAGAGAGCTTGGTGCCGGGCTTTTCCACGGCCAGCGGCACAAAGCCCCGCGCCACCGTGAGCGGCAACCGATTATCGGTGATGGCCCGAATGGCGGTGGCCGTCACGTACACGTTGGGCACGTGGCCGCCAGTAATCGGGATGCGCACGCGGGCCGATTTCTGGTCGGTGTTGACGTAGAAATGGTTCAGCACCTTGTCGCGCTCCACGGTCACGAGCACGCGGCCGGGAAAGGGCGTTTTGAGTAGCAGACTGGCCGTTTCGCCGGGCTGATAGGTGGCTTTATCGGCCTCAATTGTCACTTCGCCCTCGTTGTTAACCTCAAAGGAATTGCTCTGGGTGTCGCCGAAACCGTAGGCGTAGAAGCGGCTGGCCACGTAGGTGGCGGCGCCGGGCCGGGCCACGCGCACCTCGTACTCGCCGGAGTAAGTAGGAGTGAAGCTGAACGCCGTTTCCGCCCCGTATTTGCCCCCCACGGTGCGCGTCTGGGTGGTTACGACTTCCTCGCGCTTCTGCGAATTATAGATGTACCGCCCGCCCTGACGCTCAATCACCGTTTCCCAGAGCAAACGCACCACGCGCACCTGCGCCGGCGCGCTCGTCGGCTGACCTTGGGGCGTAAGAGCCACCAATTGCGTAGAAACCGCCTGCCGCGTGCTGACCAGCTCCGGCAGGTTTTTGATGCCAAACAGCACTGGCTGAGTCTGCACCTCAAAGGTCGCCAACCGATTCACCGGCCTCCCCGATTCGTCGAAAACGGTGGTGAAGGCCGCGCCTTCCAGGGTGCCGAGGTCTTCGTAGTCGGGCACTTCGTAGGTGGCGGTGCCGCGGCCGGCGGCATCGGTGGTGCCTTCACGGGTGGTTTTCTCGAAGCGGTCGGAGATGGGCGTGGCTTCTTGGACGCCGGGACCATTGCGCCGCCGCTCGCCGCTGCTGATTTGGAAGGTGTAGCCAGGGAAATTCTTGGGCTGGAAGGCTTTTTCCTTGAGCGAAAACTCCACCTCAAACTTGCGGTCGGCGGCCGGCGGACCGAATAAGTTGAGCGCCGTAATTTGGGCCTCCACCGACTGGCCGGGCTTAGCCACGGCGGGCGCGGCCTGCACAGTTACTTTCAGGCGGTCGGGAATAAATTCCTCCACGCTGATCTGGCGGGAGGTGAGCAGCACATCGTTGCCGGTGAGCACCTCCAGGGTGTACAGGCCCGTCATGATGGCGGGGGGCAAAATAAAGCGCGACTCAAACGCGCCGTCGGCCGACAGCTTCTGGCGCAAGCTCGCGTACTCCTTGCCCGTGGGCAGCAGCAGGCGCAGCTTCACCGGCAGATTCGCGGGCGGCGCCTGCCAGGCTTCGGTGCGCACAATGGTGTTGGTGCGCACCGTGTCGCCGGGGCGGTAGAGGTCCCGGTCGCCGTAGAGGAAAGCCTGGTAGCGGGCGGCGTTGCTTTGCAGGCCACCTACGTCGAAGCGCGAGGTCTCAACCCGACTTTGGGGTAAGTTCAGAAAGGTAAAATCGGCGTCTTTCTGGGCCGTAATCAGGCTCAGTCGAAACCGCGACGTAGCCGCTGTGCTGTCGAAGACTGCCACGCCATCACAATTAGTAGTACCCGTGCTGATTACCTGGTTATTGCTGCTCACGAAACGCACCGAAACGCCCCCCAGCGGCGCCGCCGACCGGATGGAATTGGCAAAAACCAGCGTGCGCCCCTTCAAACCCTGCTTCACGATCAGCCCGATATCCGACACGGTCACCAGCTTGCTTACTTGCAGCCACTGCCGCTCCGTATCCTGCACACGCACCACGTACAGCCCTTTCAGCGGCCCCGAAAACTCCAGGTCCTTCAGGCTCAAATTCAGCAGCCGCAAACCGCCCTGCTTGGGCAAACCGGCCACCGTGTAGGTGCGCTCGGTGAGCACATTGCCAAGGGTTTCAGTGTCGTAATAGTTGTAGGAACGGTCTTCGTAAGCGCCTTCTTCGCCCTCACCTTCGCCGCCCTCACTGTAATCATCTTCCCCGCCGCCGTAGCCATACTGTCGGCCGTTGCGCAAGAGGTGCTGAATATTATTGGCGTACACCTTGGCAATGCTCACCTTCACTTTCTCCACCTCCGACACCCGCAAACCTAGGTTGCGAGCCCCGAGCGCATTCAGGTACATGGCCTTGTCGCCGTGGGCAAATGCCAGACTAGGCCGCTCATCCACAAACGAAACCGACTGCGAAAACGCCTCTTCCAGCTGTCCGCCTAACGCCCCCCGAATACCGGTACCCAGCCCCAATTGGTAAGTTTTATCCACGTCGAAGTTGCCTTTCAGCTTGAACCCGCTTTCCAGCGCCTCCACTGAGTAAGTCGCCATTGGCTGCACCGAAAGCAGGCGCTCCACCTCGCTTGCCACTACCGGCTGACTGGTCAGCACCGTAATCACCGGCTCGCCCTCCACCAGTGCGCCCGTTGCTTCGCGTACCAGCAGTATCTCTTGGCTGGGTACGGCGGCCTGCGCTATCAGCGGTTTTTTGGTGGGTTGGTCGCTGCCCACTGCCCGCAGGCCCGGCGCAATTTCCAGCTGGAGCGGGTTGCCCGGTCGTAAGCTTTGCGTCAGCGTCACGCTCACGGTGCTGTCGGCCTCAGTCGAGGTAAGTTCAAACGCCACTGGCTGCCCATCCTGGCTTACCCGCAGCAAGGTCTGGACTTGGCTGGGCTGCACTGGGTAGTTGAAACGCAGGGTCGTGCGGGCTTCCGCCGTGCCCGCTGCCCGCCGACTCTGGCCCCAATACGCCTGCGCCTCCCGCAGTTGCAGGTAAGGGGTGTGAAACCGCGTCCGGTCTAGGGCTGGGGGGCTTTTTTGCTGATTGGGGGGCAAATACTGGGGTTGCAGCGTGGCCGTAAACGCCGTAGTCGGCCGAAACGGCTCCAGGGGCGAAAAGGTCAGCTCCCGCTCGCCGGTCCACTTGAACTTGCCCCGCACTGCTGGCTCGAAGCGCACGTACTGCGTCGTGTCCCAGCGGTTGAGTTGGGCTTCCGCCGCCACCGCCGCATCTAGCTGAAATACTAGGTTTTGGTAGGGGCTAATCTCCTCGCCATCAGCTGTATTGTTCTCCGCAGCCGGCTTGGAACAAGCACACAGCAAAGCCAGCAGCACCAGCAGCGGCAGGCGAGAATTGGTTCGGAACAACATAACTAGGGAGGCGCTTGAAAGGACTAGGGAAGGTATAGAGAAAACGCGATGAATAGTCCCGCTTTATTGATCGTAATTTGCTTTTCTACTGTAGAGATCCGATTCGACTATGCCAGTTGTTTTACCGCTTGATTCCTCAGATGAAGATCTTTTAAATGCAGTGCGTTTCTGGGTGCAATTATTACAAAATGAACGCTATGAAGAAGCCTACAATTACACTCATCAAAATCCTTATTACGAGTGGAGCCCTCAATTAATAAGAGATATAATCTATGGTTATGGAATCGCACAACTTGAACCGGGAGCAGAAATTTATAAAGTCACTTCTATTCAAAAAGACATTGGCGCCAATGATAGGCCGTATGCAGAAGTAGATTTTCATATGCCTCGAAAGCATAGATTAAAAAATACTCTTGTTGTGGCTGAAATATGGTTTAGCCTACCGTTAAATGATGAGTGGAGCGACCTTATAGCTACTTTTTCAGTGCTGTATATGTCAGATCGTGTATCTCTTGAGTTGCAAGAGATACATGTATTTTAGTCGGCAGTGTTATGATCCGTACGCACGGTTTTGAGTAGTTGCTCAGTCATAAATAGCAAACGTTGAACTCATTCGCTCCACATCTTCCTTGCTCCTCATGCGTCTGCCGCTTCTCTCGCTGCTCCTAGTTTTAAGTTCTTTCGTCGCGTCGGCCCAGCGCATCGTTGAGCGCGACTTTCAGAAATATCTCGACGAATACGATCTGCAAGGCTCCTTTCTGCTGTTCGAGGCCGACGCCAAGCAGTACACGGCCTACAACCTGAAGCGCTGCCGCCAAGGCTTTCTGCCCGCGTCCACGTTCAAGATTCCGAACACCCTTATCGGTCTGGAAACCGGCGCTGTGCGCGATACCAGCGAAATCTTCCGTTGGGACGGCGTGACTCGGACCATTTCGGCGGCCTGGAACCAGGATATGACATTGGCCACCGCCCTACGCGTGTCGTGCGTGCCGTGTTATCAGCAGTTGGCCCGCCGCATTGGGGTGGAACGTTACAACCTGTGGCTGCCGAAGCTGCAGTATGGACGCATGGTGGTGACTCCGTCCACGGTGGATATGTTCTGGCTGGAGGGTCCTTCGCGCATCACGCAGTTTGAGGAAATCGGTTTTCTGCAACGCTTGCAGCGCGACCAATTGCCGGTGGCGCGGCAGCATCAGGAAACGGTGAAGGCGCTGCTGGTATTGAGCCGGGGGGCAAACTGGACCTTGCGCGGCAAAACCGGCTGGACCTCCACCAAAGATTACAACAACGGCTGGTTTGTGGGCTGGCTGGAACAGAATGGTAAGCCGTACTTTTTTGCTTTGAACGTAGAGCCCAAAAACAACGGACCAGTTACGCCCAAATTCGTTCAAGGCCGCCGCGCCCTGACGGAGAAACTACTGCGTCAGGAGTTCAAGTTGATGCCATGATAGGCTGTAGAGACGCGACACTTCGCGTCTCCATCGTTGCTGACGTCGACAAAACCGCTTTTACCGAGTCGTTCAACGAGGAGACGCGAAGTGTCGCGTCTCTACAGCGACAAATCTCCATATTTGCCCCCAGCCACTCATTAGCGCCTTATGCTTTCCCACAAGCACGAAATCTTTCTGGAAGTGGCCCGTTTGCTGAGCTTTACCAAAGCCAGCCAGACGCTATTCATCAGCCAATCAGCCATCAGCAAGCAGATAAAGGCGCTGGAAGAGTATTATAAAACCGGCCTCTTCGAGCGCCTCGGCAATAGCGTGGTACTGACGCCGGGGGGCAACTTGCTGTACAAAAAGCTGCTCATAGCCAAGCAACTGCAACACGAGCTACATCAGGAGTTCGTCAAGATCAGCGAAGACTTCTCGCCCCGCATTCAGATGATGATTGGGGCCAGCACCACGATTTCGCTTTATGTTTTGCCCCCCGTGCTCTCGGCCTACCTGGAGCAGAACCCGAATACCCAGCTCACACTCAAAAACCGCAATAGCGAGAATATTCTCAAGGCGCTGCTAGATCATGAAATTGATCTGGGTGTGATTGAGGGCATTAACAAAGTCAGCAACGTCACTTACACACCCTTCCTGACTGATGAAGTAATTGCAGTGTGCTCGGCCAAGAACCCATTGAAGCAACAGCAGCTTAGCGCCCAGGATCTGTACAGCATTCCGTTGGCATTACGCGAGTCAGGTTCGGGTACGCTGGCTGTATTGGAAGAAGCTCTGGCACAGCAGCATGTGAAGCTGAGTGAGCTACCCGTGAAAGTACGTTTGGGTGGTACAGAAGCACTTAAAAACTTCGTGCGGGTAGATACTTGTCTGGCTTTTTTGCCCCGACAAGCAGTAGGGAAAGAGTTGATTTCGGGCGAACTGGTGCAGGTGCAGATTCCCGATTTGCCTATGGTGCGGCACTTCAATTTTATTCAGCGCAAAGGCACCGAGAACAATTTGCCCTACAAAAACTTTGTTCAGTTTACGAAGCGATATTATTCCAAAACGGAATAGCCTATTCCGAATCTCTATTTTGTTATCGCATAGCAACTAGCCTACTTGCAGGGGTATTTCACCCACCCCGCCATGTCAGTTAGCACCGAAATCACCACCCACCTTCAAGCGCTGGAATGCTCGGCCTGTGGCCTGCAGCACTCTGCCTTCAATCTTCAGAAAGTATCGACGTGCTGCGCTATGCCCTTAGTTGCCACCTACGATCTGCACCAGCCAATCCCCAAAAGCAGCATCAACCAGATCGACGGCAGCATGTGGCGCTACCAAGCTTTACTACCCCTGCTCGATGAGGCCAATAAAGTAACGCTGGGCGAAGGTTTTACGCCCATGCTCAACCTGTCTAGCCTAGCCAATCGGTATGGGCTGCGGTCATTGGTGCTTAAGGATGAAGGCCAGAACCCCACCGGCTCCTTCAAAGCGCGCGGCCTGAGCATGGCCATTTCTAAAGCGCTGGAGCTTGGCGTAAGCGGCTGCATTATCCCAACTGCGGGCAACGCTGGTGTGGCTATGGCTGCCTATTGCGCCAAAGCTGGCCTGAAGGCCGTAGTAGCCATGCCCCGCCACACCCCAAACGCTTTTAAAGAAGAGTGTTATTGGTACGGCGCCGAAGTACAGCTAATCGATGGCCTCATCAACGACTGCGCCGCCTGGGTACGTGAGAAAAACGCCAACGGCGACTTGCTAGACGTTTCGACCCTCAAGGAACCCTATCGCTTAGAGGGCAAGAAAACCATGGGCTACGAGATTGCCGAGCAGCTCAACTGGCAGTTGCCCGACGTGATTCTGTACCCCGCTGGCGGTGGTACTGGCCTTATCGGCATCTGGAAAGCGCTGCGCGAAATGCAGGCTATCGGCTGGCTGCCGCTGGGGGGCAAATTGCCGCGCATGATAGCCGTGCAAGCCGAAAACTGCTGCCCGTTGCTGGAGACGTATTTGGGCAAGCAGGCTAACTCGCATAATTATAATGGCAAACCCACTATCGCCAACGGCCTTGCCGTGCCGCGCCCGCTGGGGGAGCCGCTGATGTTACGTGTGCTGCAAGAGTCAAGTGGTACGGTAGTCAGTATCTCCGATGAAGATATGATAGAAGGGATGCGTGAGCTAAGCCACAACGAAGGGTTATTCGTGGCGCCCGAAGGTGGTGCCGTGTGGATGGCGGCTCGTCGGCTGCTTCAAGAAGGCTCCATTAGCCCCAACGAACAGATTTTGCTCCTGAATACTGGCTCCGGTCAGAAGTACATGGACAATGTAGCCGGCCGGTTTAATGATTAGAAAATCAGACCTAAGCCGAATATAAAGTTCATCTCGCGTGCTAATGTTACTCGTATAAGTGTTCAGAAATAGCGTTCTAAAATCATTGTCATCCTGAGGCACGAAGGACCTTCCCCGCAGCATTGACTTGTGCTAATGGGAGAAGATCCTTCGAGCCTCAGGATGACAAATGGAGTAGAAGGACTATACTGTTGGTTTAGGCTCAGCATAGCCGTCTATATGCAGTTGGTGCAAAACCGCTTACGGCTGACCTTCATATGGTGGCAGATTATCGTACAAAACGATGAGCCATACTGCCACCGCTATGCCAGCCAACCCAACCCGCCTCTACGCCGATGTTCAGTTCCTGACGTCCATTCAGCCGGCTCGCAACTACCTGAATATTGCGTCGTTGAATAAAGCAGCTAATTACATCAAAGCTGAGTTTGAAAAGCTGGATGTTCGAGTAGAGGAGCAGCCGTTTCGCGCCGATGGCCGCGACTATCGTAATATTATCGCCTCATTTGGGCCTCCCGATGCCGAACGCATTATTCTGGGAGCTCATTACGATGTGTGCGGCGACCAGCCCGGCGCCGATGACAATGCCAGCGCGGTAGCTGGCCTGCTGGAAACGGCCCGCCTGCTGCACGAGCAACAGCCCGTGCTGAAGCGCCGCCTCGATCTGGTGGCCTACCCGAACGAGGAGCCGCCCTACTTCGCTACCGACTTCATGGGCAGTGCTATTCACGCCTACTTGCTTCATCGGCAGAAAGTGCGCGTGCGGGCCATGATTTGCTACGAGATGATTGGCTACTTCAGTGATGAGCCGGGCTCGCAGCACTTCCCCGACGACAGCTTAGCCAAGATCTATCCTCATACGGGTAATTTCATCACTGTAGTGGGCAAAACAGGGCAGGAAGAGCTAACCGAGCGCCTCCAAACCCTTATGCGCAAGCACACTGATCTGGATGTGCAGCGCATCAATTTGCCCTCCAGCCTGGGTTTGGCCGGCCTTTCGGACCACCGCAACTACTGGACCTATGACTATCAGGCCGTGATGATTAATGACACCTCCTTCCTACGCAATCCCCATTATCATCAGCAGACCGATACCATCGATACGCTCGACTTTCAGCGGATGGCTAAGGTTGTAAACGGCGTCTGGGGGGCAATTTTGGAGTTGTAACGAAATAGGCTACGTATTGAGAAGTAACAGCGGCGTATCTACCTCCTGGGGTGGGTACGCCGCGTTATTTGCGAGAGTATTATAAAAAGCTAATTTCGAATTAATGCCTTTGAATTTAGGGTGTCTTGATTAAAATTTACTATATTTTACTATCAGTAACATTAGATTTTAGGGTGCATCATCGGAAATTATAGTATTTGACTTTATATTGCCATTGAAAACGATAGTGTACTGGTACTGTAGTTGTTTGTTTTATGGCTTCCTCTTCTCTTCCTCGCTCAACCTACAGTGTGGTTGCTATGCTCGGACTATTGCTCTTGAGCGGAATAGCGGCTTTTGTTCCAACCACGCACCCTAGTGCTGCTCCCGGCAGTCTGCAAGCGGCTGATGTGGCCTGGATGCTCACGGCCACCGCCTTCGTGCTCATCATGACGCCCGGCCTGTCCTTCTTCTATGGCGGCATGGTGCGACCCAAAAACGTGATTTCCACCATGCTGCAAAGCTTCGTAGCCCTGGGCGTCATTTCACTGCTATGGTATTTTGTGGGGTTCTCGCTGGCCTATGGCACCAGCTGGCACGGCTTCATCGGCAACCCGCTGACGTATGCCTTGCTGAACAATGTGGGCACGGCGCCGCATCCGGTGTTGTCACCGGGTATCCCGTTCGTGCTGTTTTTCGCCTTTCAGCTCAAGTTTGCCATTATCACGCCGGCGCTGATTACGGGGTCCTTCGCTGAGCGCGTGCGCTTTAAAGGGTACTTGGCGTTTATGGTGCTGTTTTGCTTGTTCATTTATTGCCCACTAGCCCACTGGACGTGGCATCCCGAAGGATTTTTGCGCCAATGGGGCGTGCTGGATTTTGCGGGCGGAACGGTAGTGCACATCTCGGCGGGCATCGCAGCTTTGGCCGGAGCTATGGTGCTGGGCCGGCGCACCGACCACGTGCGCAATACGTCCTTCTCAACGCCTAATGTGCCTTACGTGCTGCTCGGCACGGGCTTATTGTGGTTTGGCTGGTTTGGCTTCAATGCGGGCTCAGCGCTGGGAGCCAATGAGTTGGCCGCAGTTTCTTTCGTGAATACCAACCTCGCTTCGGCCGCCGCGCTTGTTGCCTGGCTGCTGATTGAAGTGGTGCGCGGCACCAAGCCCACGGCCGTAGGAGCCTGCACTGGCGCGGTAGTGGGCCTCGTTGCCATCACGCCTGCCGCGGGCTATGTGCAGTACGGACAGAGCATCCTGATCGGGGTGGTAGCTGCGATGGTAAGCCACGCCGCTGTGCACTGGCAAAACAGCCGCACCACCATCGATGACACGCTCGATGTATTTCCCTGTCACGGGCTGGGGGGCATTGTGGGCATGCTGCTCACCGGTGTTTTCGCCGACAAAGTGGGCCTGATTCATGGCACTGCCACCGTATTTGGCTACCACGTGCTGGGCCTGCTGATTGTGGTAGTCTATTCCTTCGTTGGCTCGTGGCTGCTACTCAAGCTGACAGCCAAGCTCTTCGGCCTACGCGTGAAGCCTGCCGAAGAACAGCTCGGCCTCGACCTCAGCCAGCATGAGGAATCGACCTACCATGTGGATGAAGAGTTTGAGCAAACCTATCAGAGCCAGCGGCCGACTACGGGAAAAATGCCCCACGCCCTGTCTGGCAGCTTAGTTAGCTAGAAAAACTATTCGACCATTTTGCTGAGAAAGAAGGAAGCCAGAAAGCCGAGCACGGTGATCAGGCCCGTAAAATTGTGCGCCACGGCGAAGGCTTCCGGAATCATGGTGTCGGCCAGCATAGCCAAAATGGCCCCCGCCGCTACAGCCGTAGTGGCCGATACTACCTGGGGTGAAAAATTGCTGAATACCGTGTAGCCGAGCAGGGAAGCCACGCCCGAAATCAGGGCAATGCTGCCCCAGAGCAGCAATACATAGCGCGACGAGCGCCCGGCCTTTTTCATGCCCGAGGCGCTGGAAAGCCCTTCGGGAAGATTAGACAGGAAAATAGCCGCCACTGCTACCGTACTCACCGCCCCACCGGCTAAGAGGCTCAACCCGATAACAATACTCTCCGGGATACCGTCGAGCAAGGCGCCTATGGCTATGGCCATGCTGTTATCATCGCCTGGCTCGCTGTTTTCTGTTTTTCCGGCTTTTACAGCCTTGCGTTCGACGTGCTGGTGATGGCCAGAGCGTTTTCGGTGCTTTGCACCATGGCGGGCAAGCAGCCAGTTAGCCAGTGTAAAAATGAGTGCTCCGCTAACAAAACCAATAGCAGTAGCACTGAAACCGCCTTTTTCAAAGGCTTCTTCCATGAGTTCCAACGAAAGCGTTGATATGAGTACCCCACTGCCGAAGGCCATAATTGCAGCAATGAGGCGTTGGGGTACATGCGCATAGTAGCCGATAGCTGCCCCGAGCAACAGCGCCGACCCCGACACTAAGCCCCAGAAGCCAGCCATTGCCCAAGTAGGGAAGGTCATAGGAAGGAAAAATAGAGTTGCCCAGAAAGCCCCAGTCAATAAGCACATAAAACCTACTAATACTGTACGCAAGTCAACAGCTATACGATGTGAAGCTGAGGTTTATGTCTAAAATTATTATAAATTTATGTTGACATAATTACAGGTAAATAGTACACTTGCCCGCAAGATTTATAGTACCCGAAAGTGATTTTGCTGCGTAGCCAAACGCAGCCTTTTCAAATCACACGCTCACGGTCTTCGATTATTCGAAGGAAAATTACTGCGCGAAGAAATACGCCCAATTCCATTAGAGACCACCATTTGGTCTTCTGGGGGGCTTTTTTTAGGTCTGATACCGCGCTAGCACCTGCTGGCATTCCTGCTCGCTCAGGCCATCGAGCCTGACCTTTTTGAACGGCGCCGTATGGCCCGTTATGATTGTGACGCTGGATTTTGATACCCCAAACACTTTAGCCAGAACCGCAACCAACTCAGCATTTGCCTGGCCAGCATGAGCGGACACTTTGAGCCGCACCGTAAGGCCGCCATCGGCCGCTACCTGCACCTGATTGAGGCGACCGTTGGGCTTGGCTTTGAGATGAAGAATAGCGAACGACATAGCTGCAAAAGACCGAGAAATGGTGCATGAAGTTACGGGCTGCACCACCCAACACTGCTACCTACCCCGACCCTATACCTATTGCGAGTGCTGCGCCCCGGCTTCTGGGGGCAATTTTATTCGTCCACCACATATTCCTATTCCAAAGTCGCCATGAATGCTCCCCAACCTGCATCGCGAGGCTTGAGCCCCGCCTACTTTACCGCCGACCGAGAAGTAGCTACTTCCATTAAGGAGCTGGAAACCTTCATTCAGGACAATCCCGGCTGGTCTATTTCCGACATCACGGACCAGCAGGGCCATCAATACGTGGACTTGGTGATGGAGGGCGGTGGCATGCTGGGCATTGCGCTGGTCGGCTATGTGTATGCGCTGGAGAAGGCTGGAATTCGGTTTTTGCGGCTGGGAGGCACCTCGGCAGGTTCCATTAATGCGCTGCTAATGGCGGCAGCCGGACCACGCGACGAAGCCAGTACCGATTGGATTATCCGGCAGCTGGCCAACAAGAACTTTTATGACTTTGTGGATGGTGATATCGACGCCAAACGCTTTATTGCCGACCTGTTTGCCCGTGCCAAAACCCGCCTCGGCAATGGCCCTGGCGCGTGGTTGCGCAACCGTGTCGATTTAGCGAAGCTGGGCGCCAGCGGCTTGCAGGTAATCGACAATCTGCGCGACCACAAAGGACTGAACCCCGGCGACCATTTTCTGGACTGGATAGCCGAGTTGCTGGATGAAAAGCAAGTGTCCAGTATTGCGGCCCTTAAAGCGCTGCGCCGAAAATTGCCCCCCGGTGGCTTGTGGCAGCGTGCCGAGAACGGCGGGCCTAGTAGTGAGTATAATCCGCCGTCGTTGGAGCGCATAGCCATTGTAGCCGCTGATATTAGCACGCAAACCAAGGCGATATTTCCGGAGATGGCCGAGCTGTACTGGCATCATCCGGACCAGACCCACCCCGCCAATCTGGTGCGGGCGTCCATGTCGATTCCGTTTTTCTTCGAGCCGTTTGAGATCAAAAATATACCCGGCTCCAAGCCCGCCCAAACCTCAGCGGCCGAGCTCGACCGATACCAGCAAGCCTGGCGGAGCCATGGCTATATGGGCCCTATTCCGAAGCAGGTGCTGTTCATCGACGGGGGCATCATGTCCAACTTCCCGATCAACCTCTTTCATAATACCCACAGCATGCCCGAAGCGCCTACCTTCGGGGTGAAGCTGGGGCTTGACCGCAATGATGTGCAGCCTACCAAGTCGTTTTTGCAGCTGCTAGGGGCCATTTTTGATACCGCACGTACCCAATACGACTTCGACTTCATTCACCTGAACGCCGACTATAGGCACTTGGTGTATTGCCTCGATGTGAAGGGCTTTAATTGGCTCGACTTCGATATGAAACCCGAAGAAATGCGGGCTCTCTTTCGGATTGGCGTGCGCGGAGCCGTAGCTTTTTTGCAGGATTTTCAGTGGGATGACTACAAAGAGCTGCGGCGCAAAAAGCTGGAAGTGGTGGAACAGTCGGAGAAAATGGAGAGCAAGCATCACCACACGCCGTCTTCGCTTGCGGTGCCCGTGGCCATCTAAAGCTTAGCCCGCTCCGGCGTTGCAAACGCGTATGATGTGCGGGCTCTAGGCGGGCGCGTTATATGCGTCGTACACGTTCCAGGCCCATATCAGGAACGGCACAATCAGCGTCCAGGCCAGCAAGAAGCCGACTACACCACCAAGTGCCCAGATAAGAAACGCCTTTAGAATCTGGCCTTTAATGAGTTGGCCTAAGCCGGGAATGAAGAAGGAAAAGATTGCGGGTACGCCGTAGGTCGGTTTCATGGGAAAAAAGGAGAGGGTGAAAGACGAAAGATAAACAGCGCTTACTTATCAGCAACAGTCTCAATTGAACGCCCGCCACTCATGCGCGTCTGCCCAAACGGACACTGGTCCAGCACCACGCAGCGCTGGCAGGCGGGCGCGGTGAAGTAGCAGCATTTCTGCCCATGAAACATTAGGGCTTCGTGGTGGTCGTACACCTCCTGCGCCGACCAGTCGGGGGGCAAAAGTTCGGATAGTAAAGCATGCGCCGCCTCCGTTCCCACTTTGGGACCGATAAGCGCCAGCCGCTGCGCTACGCGGTGATGGTGGCTGTCGACGGGCATAGCCGGTAAGCGCAAGGTGCTGAAGAGCAGCGTGGCGGCGCTGGTTTTGGGTCCCACCCCCGGAATGGACTCCAGCCACGCCCGCGCTTCCGTAACTGGCACTTCAGCTAAGAAATCTAGGTCGCAGGGTCCGTCGCAGCGCGTACTGACTTCGCGGAGCACCGCTTGAATCCGGGGGGCTTTTTGCTCGGGCCAAGTGCATGGGCTGATGGCCGCCTGTACTTCCTCCGTGGGAGCATCGCGCACTTCTTCCCAGGTCGGAAACTGGGCCACCAACTGCTGGTAAGCCTTATGCGACTCCTGGTTGCGGGTACGATGCGAAAGCAAGGCGCTGATCAGCTCGCTGAGCGGGTCTTTGGAGCTGAAAAAGCGGAAGGGCGCCCCATATTCGGCGCACAGGCGCTCGTGTACCAGTAAGGCTTTCGTCTGGCGAGCGGCAAAGTCGGGGGGCAAATTGGGGGCGAGGGTTTCCACAAGTACTGCCTACGCAAGCCATACCAGCCGAGGTTGCCGCCGCTTAGTTATTCCCCCGATTATAAAGCGAAATAGCCTGGCGAATATTGCGCTGCTGCTTGCCCTGCATAATAAGCGGCACAATGAACAGCGGCATGCCCGCATATACCAGCGGCGACACGCTGGGCCGCCCACTCGAGGCATTGTTAAACGAGGCAAACAAGCCTACTGCTACCAGTCCTCCCGCCGCCACGTAGCTTAGCGTACTGTAGGTCTGGTACTTGCGCGCCTGCTCCAGCAAGCCCCGACTAGCGGCGAAGTCAGACGTAGCAATGCTGAGGTTGCGCAGATTAAGGTCTTCAATCGGACCGTTGTCTTTGCTGAAGTACTCGGTTTTGGTAGTGCGATACATTGGGCCGCCAAAGCCACCCATACCGCCGTAGCCGTAGCGCCCGAAGCCGTAGGGGCTATAGCCATAAGGCGAGTTGCCGGCGTATTGGGTATTGGTAATGGAATACAGACTGATGCGGCCCACCCGGTCGCGGCGCAGCGTGGTCTCGCGGGTAGAGCGGCCCGGCAGTACCGTGCGCACATAGTGGCCGGTTTCGTCGTCGTAGTAGCTGACGGTGTTCAGGTCGAAGCGCTGCTGTCCATCCAACAGCAAAAAAGGCTTCCCGAAGATGGGCTGCTTGGTTTCGACATCATACGCCTGAAATACGCGGCCATCCTTGAGGCCCACCGCAAAGCGTGTGGTTTCGACGGGCGGCGCAACATGGCGGCGCCGCTGCTGTTCGGCCCGCACCGAGTCGGGGAGTACCGGGGGCCTGTTGACCGTAGAGGGAGGATTGGTGCGAGTGGGCGCGGTGGTTGGCGCCGTGGGCTGCGGAAGCGTGTTCAACTCGCGCGGGGCATCCTGCGCCAGCGCAGGCACCGAACACAATACTAAGAAGGGGAAAGCCAGAAGAAAAAAGCGGCTGGACATGCAGGCAAAAGGCGGTAAGGTGAACAGCAGGATAGGCTCACAAAACTATAGAAGAAGTCGGTTTAGTATGCCGAAAAGCCCCCACCAAACATATTCATTCCCCGGCCAGCATAGCCGAAGCTACCTGCTAAAATGCGCGTTGAATGAATGCTGGGGGGCTTTTATACACAAGAGTCACAAAAGCGCCCCGGCGTTGCGTTGTGGTACCGCACAACTACCATTTATTTTAACCCGACGCTGCTGTGCACCTCATTGCTATGACACAGCTTGCACTCCACATCCAGAGTCCTGCGCCGTCAGTTTTACTTCAGCAGCTTTTCCAGCAAGCTCAGGCTATCAACCATATCGGTAGACGTTTCGAAGTCGATGGGCTTCAAGATATAGCCGGCTACGCCCAAGTTCTGGGCAGTTAGCCTGTCCACGTCCATGGCTGAGGTGGTAGTGATGAATACGGGAATATCGCGCAGCTTGGGCTGACTGCGCAGCTCCTCCAGAAACTCGTGCCCATTCATTTTGGGCATGTTCAAATCCAGCAAAATCACCTCCGGCAACGGCTCCATTGTCTCCTGTCCATTGCGTCCGAGCAGCATATCCAGCGCTTCGATGCCGTTAAAGGCGGTGTAGAGCTTGTGTTGCACACTGAATTTGGCGAAGGACTTCTCCACAATCATTGTATCAAAGAAGTCGTCTTCGACAAGAAGAATAGAACGCATAACTGCTTGCTAAACAAATACTAAAATAGAACAGTAGCTGGTGTGATTACCTGAGAAACAGGTGCCAGCGCTTTGGGCCACGTAAATACAAAGGTAGCACCCTGACCCGGTACCGATTGTACACGAATGCTGCCTTTATGTTCTTCGATGATCTTGCGCACAATACTGAGCCCGATTCCGGTGCTCTCCGCCGTATTCCGGTCGCGCAGGGTCTGGAAGATCTGGAAGATTTTTTCGTGGTACTCCGGCGCAATGCCGGGACCATCGTCGGTTACGCTGACCTCATATTCCTTTTTCAACTCCTGAACTCCGATACTCAGGTGACCTTGGCCGCTGTGGTGGTGCTTAACGGCGTTGCTGAGCAGGTTCGTAAACACCTGTTGCAGACTAAGCCGGTCGGTGAGGAAGGGAGGGAGGCTGGGGGGCAAATCGACAGTAAATCCGTGCGGCACGACCATTTCGGCCACTTCCGCTACCAGCTCGCGTACATCTACTTCCTCTGGTAGCGGCTGGGTCCGGCCGGCGCGGGCATAGGCCAGCAGGCCGTTGATGAGGTCATCGAGGCGGGTGAGGCGGCCCTTCAACATATTCAGATACTCGTGCATCTGCGCCGACAACTCGTGCGACAATTCCTCTTCCATCCATTTAACCAGGGCCCCAATACCGCGCAATGGCGCTTTCAGGTCGTGGGAAGCTACGTAGGCAAACTGGTCCAGCTCCAGATTACGCTTATTTAAGGCCTCAAAGGTATTATCGAGAGTTTGGGTCATGCGGTTGAGAGAGCCAGCCAGCTTGCCGAGGCTATCCTGCTCTTTATCACGGATTTTTACTTTGTAATCACCGAGAACCACCTGTTCAGCCAAGTTTTCAATAAGCTGAATGCGCTGAGTTGTGGTACGATTCACGTCGGCCAGTTCAGCCTGTAGGCTTTCTTTCTCCTTAAGCTCTTGCACGATGCGGCTAAATAGCCAGAGTACTATCAAAATAGCCAACACCGCCGACCCGATAATGGCCATCGGAGCCATACGCTCCCATATGTCGCGGTCGCGTGTACGCTCGCGAAGCAATAGGTCCTCTGAGTTTTTAATTCGCGCAATGATTGCCCGAATCTCCTCCAACTGGCGGCGGTCGCTACGTACTAGGTCGCGGGCAGCGTAGATGGTAGGTGGGCGTTGGCGCCAGCTATCCAGCAACAGAATTTCTTGGGTTAGAAGCGTGCCAAGCGTATCTAAGCGCCGCTGGTGGGAAGGATTGTCAAAAGTAAGATGACGTAGGCTTTGATAGCTGGCGTGCACACTCGTGGTCAAACCATCATAATTGTTCAGGTAAGACTTGTCGGTCAGCAGTAAGTAGCCACGAATGGCAGCTTGGGCATCGCGAATCTGCGTGCGCAATTCGGTGGCGTGCTGCAATACTTTGTATGTATGCTCCACCCGATTAGTGTAATACGCCACCTGCTGAATGCTTATATAAGCCAGCAAGGAGGTGAGCAACAGCACGATGAGCGCAATGCCAAAGCCCAGCCTGATTTTAGTATTCAGATTTAGCCGCACTTGATGTCAATTAAAACGAGGAGGGAAGAAGCACCGGTGACGATGGTAAAAGGTAAAGTTCGCACTTTTATAGGCGTGGCGGTCAAACGCGATGCGAATGGCTCGCCCGCTTTTGCGTCTACCTTTGTGTGCCGCCCGGCTTTATAGCATTGCTTTTATCTCTTCGGAAAAATGCCCCCCGACCCGATTACCAGCCCCCAGAATCCGCGCATCAAGAACCTGTTGCGCTTGCAGCAAAAGCCCGCTGAGCGTCGGCAGCAAAACCTGACCATCATTGAGGGCTACCGCGAGCTGACTATTGCCCAGCAAGCCGGCGTGGAGGTAACCACTTTGTTTGTGTGTCCGGAGCTGGCTGAGCCGGAGCGACAGCGGGAACTAGAGACATTATTTGCCCCCCGACCCGAGTATTTTACCGTGTCGAAAGCGGTGTTTGAGAAAGTGGCTTACCGCGAAGGCTCCGATGGCATACTTGCCCTGGCCCGTCCGCCGCGCCGCGCCCTCTCCGACCTGAAATTGCCCCCCAGCCCGCTCCTGATTATTCTGGAGGCAGTGGAAAAGCCCGGCAACCTGGGCGCCGTACTCCGCACCGCCGACGCGGCCCGTGTAGATGTCGTCATCGTGTGCGATCCGCGCACCGACCTGTACAATCCCAACGTGATTCGGGCCAGCATTGGGTGCGTGTTTACTAACCAAGTGGTAGCCGCCCCCACCGCCGAAGTAGTTGCCTGGCTGCGCCAACATGGTATTCGCAGCTACGCCACTACGCCCGCCGCCACAGAGTTGTATACCAACATGGATTTTAGCGGTCCCAGCGCCATTGTAATGGGCACTGAAGCCACCGGCCTCAGCGACGAATGGCTTGCGGCCGCCGATGCCCAAATCAAGATTCCGATGGCCGGCTATATCGACTCGCTAAACGTGAGCACCTGCACGGCCATCATGACGTTTGAGGCCGTACGCCAGCGTGGGGGGCAAAATTAAGGCTTACATAGCCGTTAGCGAATAACTTCAACCCAACCTTTCAGCGTGAGCGCACACTGAGGCTGACGTACCTGGTAATAATAGACGCCGGCGGGTTGGCCTTCGGCTTGCCACTCGTTGCGGTAAGCCGCGCTCTGGTATACCTCCTGTCCCCAACGGTTAAAAATGCGCAGCTCCGGGATACCAAGCTCCGAGGGAAGCACAAAAGTGTCGTTGCGCCGGTCGCCGTTGGGCGTAATGACGTTGAATATATTCCGCTCGCCAGCGGGCTGGATGGTAAAGGCAATTGTAGTAGGGCAGGGGGCATTTGTGGTCACATTTACCCGATAGATACCGGCAGTCTTCACGATGATTGACCGCGTCGTTTCCCCCGTCGACCACTCATACTTGTTGCTCGCAATACCAGCGTCCAGCGTGAGTTGGGCGCGGCAGTCCAGGGAGTCGACGCGTTCCACTAGCACCGGCGGGTCCTGCACGACAATGCTGCGTCGGATGGTTTCCTGCTTGTTGCCGCACACATTTGTGAGGCTCACCGTGAGCTGCACTTGGTAGGTGCCCGCGCGGGGAAAGCGGTGCAGCGGCTTTTCCGAAGTTTCCAGCGGGCTGCCATCCCCAAAATTCCACTGGTAACGCATTGCCCCCACACCAGTGCTCACAAACTCCACGGGAGTAGTCACGCAGACTGCGGTAGGTGCCTGAAAGTCCGCCACGAGCGCCGGCGCTGGTGGGTCGACGACAACTATGGTTTCGCTAACGCTGCGTTGAGTGCCGCAAGGGCTGGCTTGCTCAGCCGTAAGCCGCACCACATATCGGCCGGGCATGGTAAATCGATGCTGGGGGGCAATTCCAGTCTCTACGCTGCCGTCGCCAAAGTTCCACTCGTAGCGAACAGGGCCGGTACTGGTGCTGGTATTCTGGAACTGAACCGTGTAAGGGGCGCAACCCGCCGGCACAGCCGCCACCGCTGCTACCAAAGGTGCCGCCGGGCCGCTAACACTTACTGTTGTTGTGGTCGTGAGGCGTTGCGGACCACAGCCGCCCGTGCGCGTTACCGTCAGCCGAACCTGATACGTGCCTGGGCGCTCGAAACGGTGGGCTGGCGTGGCCGAGGTTTCCAGCGGGCTACCGTCGCCAAAGTCCCACTCGTAGGTTTCGGCGCCACTGCCGGCATTGCTGAACTGAACGGTGTAGGGCGCGCAACCTGTCGGTACCGGCGGTAGCGCGGCCGTCAGCGTTGGCAGCGAAGCCCCCGTAGGCAGCATATTAAACTTGAATGCCGCTCCGCTATTGGTGCTTATAGTTTTAGTGGGAGAGTAAGTGCCCGGCGTCGTGGTGAAGCTTGTAGTAGTGGTGCATTCAATATGATACAGCACTCCCTGCTTCGTAATCTCATTGGAGGCCGCCGCGTGTAAGTGCGTTCCTCCATTAACAGGCCCACCGAAATAAGTGCCGTACTCCAGGCGCCGAGCTCCAGGGCTCAAAACAGCTAAATAAATGCTGCGCTGTGCACTGGAAAAAGCATCTGGGGTGACGGGGGAACTGTTGGTGCTGCCGTAAGCACAGAAGTAGATGCGGTTGCAGGCGTCGAGGTTGAAGGCCGTTATCAGCGTAGAAGAAACTATGGAGCCGCTGATGGCGGTGGAAATCTGTGTGGAGAAAATAGTGCTGGTCAGAGCGGGATTAAAGCAGTGTATAAAAACCTTTTCCGTATTCAGAGCCTGCAAAGTGTAAGCGCCATCCGTAACGGGGTAGCTCCCGGCAGTAGCACCCGCCACGAGTACCTGTCCATCAGCATCAAAGTCGATAAAGCGGGCCAGATCGGTGGCCACTGTACCCAGGAAAGTGCCCCCCAGCAAGTTATTACCCGTAGCACTAAGGTGTAGCAGAAAGCCATCCAGCTGTCCTCCCCGATACGTACGGTTCAGCCCAGTGCCCACCGAAAAATCGGCGCTAGCGGTCTGACCACAGACGTAGATACTACCATCGGGAGCTACTTTGATATCGTGTACCTGATCTTCGCCGGTGCCACCTAAGTAAGTAGACCATTGCAGCGTCGACAATGCTTCATTGAGGCACGTCACAAACCCATCATTACCAGACTGAAAACCAGATGTACTGCTATTCTTAAGGGTAGACTGCAACGCATTACGTACGGGAAAATTAAGGGAGTTCGTATTCCCGCCTATCAGTACGTCGCCGGTGGGAGTGCTGGTAACGGTTGCCGGCCGAGACGAAAGCGAGCCCCCTTCATAGCCTGAGCCACCTAAATAGGTGGAAGCCAAAAGGGAAGAGCCATCGGCACTCAACCGGGAAATAACGTAGTCCTGGCCGCCATTGAACGTGTTGTCATACGTGGTGGCAGTAACCGGGTAATTGGTGGAGCCTGAAAGAGCCAGCACAATCAGCTCGTTTTTGGCCGTGATAGTCATGTCCAACGGATACTCTGTGCTGTTGCCTCCCAAATAAGTAGCAAACAGCACGGTTCGGCCCGTCGGGTCCAGCTTGGAAATACCCATGTTCTGGCCTCGTTGCTGACTTTGGTAAGCGCCAATGGTCACCGGATACGTCGAATCTTGCGTGTAGCCCGCTGTGTACATATTGCCGTACTCATCGCCCGCCGCCGAGTTGGCCGACAAAAACGTGGAGTTGGTGGTATAAGTACTGAATACGAGGGCCGGATCAATAATCAGCGGCAATTTGGTGTCGTACTTTTCTGTCAGCTCAAAGCGCACTTCTTTGTCATACAAGCGGAAACGACAGGCTACAGGGCGCCGCTGCCCATTGGCCAGCACCTGATACGCTACGGGTGCTTGCTCCGCTTGCACGCCCAATTGAGTATGGAGCTGAAGCTGCCCGTCATGCAATTCCATTTTGTCGAGACCTTCGTAGCGCATCCGAATCTGGCTGGGGTCGGCGCCGGCTGCTACTTCGTAATCGTATTTCAGTTGCCCATCCACGGAGTGCCACACCATGTCTACGCCGGCGTACACTTGCTCGTACCGCACTACGGCAAATAGCGGCACCTTGGAAGCCCATTTCTTAGGATCGGAGCCCAGGAAGTAATTATGATAGGTCGACTGTCGCTCTTGACCCAGCGTCTTAGGCTTCAGTTGAGCACCTACCAGCCGCATCCGAAAGGCGTGGCCTTGCACTGCTTTGGCCGTGCTGATAGCTGAGTGGCCGTACTCGGCTGGCAGAGCCTGGAGGTTGTAGGTAAACTGGCTGTTTTCTAAAAATAAATGCCCCCCAGGCACTGCTGTAGCAAATTGTACCTGAGAGGGCCATTGTCCGGCGTTGGCAACAAACTGAAATGCCGATGTTGCGGGAGCGTTAGCAAAGCTGGTCAGAATAGTGAAAACGCTCAGTAAAGCTGTAAAAGTCAGCCGCATAAATTAGAATAAACAACGGGTAAAGAAGACGCTTCCGGCCACGTCAATAATTTGAAGCCAGACCTGTGAAATCTAGGGCTAAATAAGGCTATAATTTAGACAGTTAGCGTCGCAAGCGAAGCAAATATGTCAATTTTATATACTAGCTGTTAATGTGCCCAATTCGGGCATAAGCTGCGTAGCGGAAGGCGTTATAATGGTAGATAATTAAACGCCTGCGTACGCCACAAAAAAGCCCCCCAGCTTCGCTAAGGATGGTCTTCGATGGTGACTTCCGTTAGCCGAAGCGTATGGTCGAGGGTATAGCGCACCGTGCGTTGGCCGCCGGAAGGTAGTGTTGGTGAGTCGGTGAGTCGGTAAACGGGAAAAGTGCGCATCAAATAGTTGTCAGCTATCCTAAACAGATCAAAACCTTGGTAGCCATCTGCCGCTTCTGGAGGCAAAGTAGGTAGTTGGAAGCGCTCCCACTCCTGTTCCGCAAACTCAAATCCATATACTTGTCCGAGAGGGTTGGCACCAACGCCGCGCACAAATATCAAGATTTCAGGTAGCTCATTCTGATTCAAATCAGTAATTACAGCCTCCGTAACTACACCCGACACTGAATCACGAATTTCGGCTATTTTTCTCTCTGCACGGCGAGCAGTTAGGTTCAGAGTGCCTGGGGTAGTTGACGTGATGTCAGCCGTAAAATTATCGTTACTCAGTGTTTTATTGAAGGTAGGTTGTGCCGCCGGGCTCGGTACCAGAGGAGTCGTCACGTTCTCACTCTGGCGAGGTTCCCCTCGTTGCTCTTGCACTGCGGAGCTGCAACCCGATACAATAAGTAAAAATAGGCTAGCAGTAAAGGGTACGTAGTTCATACTGCAAGCTACTATTGTATGATTATATATTATTCGGCCTAACTTAAAAGTTATATCGCAGAGAATCTACTGGGAGGCAAAATGACCTGCTTTTATACCCGTTTGAACTCCTGCACCCACACATCCAAAGTATCGGCGGCATACAGGAGTGGCTCACCACTAGGCGTTGGCAAGCCATGGCTTTCGACTAAGTTGGAATCCCATTCTCTCAGGCTGGCTTCCCGTAGCGTCCACGGCTCATGGAATAATTTTCCGCGCCAAAGATCGTTGCCGCGCACCGCTTGCATCAGATTCGGGCCGGCAGTATAGAGATGGTAACGCTCAGTGAGGAAGTGCTGCAAAGTGCCCGGCTGCGACGTGGGCAAAGTTTCACCCAACTTCCACGTGGCCGCAAAAGTTGCAGGGGCAATGCCTTGGTGCGTTCGTTTAGCTGTGGCGCGCAACGTGTCACCCGTTTGTGTCAGGCTCATGCGGGCGTGCAGATAGGGAAGCTGGAAAAACGTGCGCGCCGCCCACACGCCCAGCGCCAGCGACGCATCCAGGGACAAAAACCAGACGCCCGGCACACCATCAAGGCGCGCATAGGTTCGGACATTCAGCTCATGCAGATGATGGAGTCCCGGCACCGCCGGCAAGCCCAGTGGCCGAATATGGCTCATAGTAAACGGCACCACGCCCAGCCACGCTTGTCCCTCGAACAAGTCCAGTTCTAGTCGCGCCGGTAAGTAAGGACGCAGCAGCGCTGGATCTAGCGCCCAATGCGCGAAGAGCAATTGGCTCCACCGCTGCTGCATCAGGGGCAAACCTGGGGGGCTTTTTATCACTGGTTTTGAGAAGGTAGTGGAAGATATAGCAGCGGGTATGGTCTCATAACAAGCGGAGTGAGCAAAGTGCCTAGTATGACTCCCTAAAATGACAGAAGGGCGCAACCACTGGCTGCGCCCTTCTTAGGGAGAGATAATTATTCGTACTAGTCTACTTTCTTGGCAGAGCGCAAACGCTCATTCTCGTCCAACAGAATCTTACGCATCCGTACTGACTTTGGCGTTACCTCTAGATACTCATCTTTCTGGATGTATTCCATTGCCTCTTCCAGCGAGAACTGACGCTTCGGAACAATCTTAGCGTTTTCGTCCGAGCCAGAAGCACGCATGTTCGTGAGCTTCTTGCCTTTCTGGATGTTGATGGTCAAGTCGTTGGGGCGGGTGTGCTCGCCGATAACCTGGCCAGCATATACTTCCTCACCTGGATCAACGAAGAACTCACCGCGGTCCTGCATCTTGTCGATGGTGTACGCGGTGCCAGCACCCGTATCCATCGAAATCAGCGAACCAGCAATACGACCAGGAATTACACCTTTATAAGGCTCGTAGCTCTGGAAGCGGTGGTTCATGATAGCCTCACCAGCTGTAGCAGTCAGTACGTTGTTACGCAGACCAATCAGGCCACGGGCCGGAATGTTAAACTCCAAGTGCTGTAAGTCGCCTTTCGGCTCCATGATGGTCAGGTCGCCCTTACGCATCGTCACTAGCTCGATAACCTTACCAGCAGTTTCTTCTGGTACGTCAACTACCAAGTGCTCGATTGGCTCTAAGCGGTTGCCGTTGTCATCCTCTTTGAACAGCACCTGGGGCTGACCCACCTGCAATTCAAAGCCTTCGCGACGCATCGTTTCAATCAGTACCGACAGGTGAAGAATACCACGGCCGTACACCAAGAATGTATCTTCCTTATCAGTTTCCTTTACGCGTAGCGCAAGGTTTTTCTCAGTCTCTTTAAACAGACGATCACGCAGGTGACGCGAGGTCACGAACTTACCTTCCTTACCGAAGAACGGCGAGTTGTTGATGGTGAACAACATGTTCATCGTCGGCTCGTCGATGCTGATAACTGCCAATCCTTCTGGATTGTCGGCATCGGCCAGCGTGTCGCCAATGTCGAAGCCTTCGATACCCGTTACGGCGCAAATTTCGCCCGAGCTAACTTCCGCTACCTTGTTCCGGCCGAGGCCTTCGAACACGTGAAGCTCTTTGATTTTTACTTTCTTAATAGTACCATCACGCTTCACCAAGCTCATGTTGGAGCCTTCTTTCAGCGTGCCACGGTGTACACGACCAATAGCAATACGGCCCACGAACGACGAGTAGTCGAGCGAAGTAACCTGCATCTGGGGCGTGCCGTCCAGGGTAGGAGCGGGAGGAATGGAAGCCACAACCGCGTCGAGCAGCGGAATAATGTTGTCGGTCTTCACTTTCCAGTCGGTGCTCATCCAGCCTTGCTTGCTGGAACCGTACAGGGTCACGAAGTCAAGCTGGTCTTCCGAAGCGCCGAGGTTGAACATAAGGTCGAAAACCTGCTCGTGCACCTCGTCGGGGCGGCAGTTTTCCTTGTCCACTTTGTTTACTACCACGATAGGCTTCAAACCCAGGTCAATGGCTTTGCCCAAAACGAAGCGAGTCTGGGGCATGGCGCCTTCGAAGGCATCCACGAGCAGCAACACGCCATCGGCCATCTTCAGTACGCGCTCTACCTCACCGCCAAAGTCGGCGTGACCAGGGGTATCGATAATGTTGATCTTAACGTCCTTATAACGAACGGATACGTTCTTGGAAACGATGGTAATGCCCCGCTCGCGCTCCAGATCGTTGTTGTCCAGGATCAGGTCGTCGAAGTGCTGGTGCTCATCGAATAGCTTAGAGGCGTGAATGATTTTGTCCACGAGCGTCGTCTTGCCGTGGTCAACGTGCGCAATAATTGCGATATTCCGAATGTTCTGCATACAAAGGTTTTTGCGGGCGCAAAGGTACGCAATTGTCAGCGGATAAATGAGAGACAGGAAAATGTTAACTGTTTGAAACTGAAATAGCACCCGCCTCCGCGAACCGAACCCAAGCCCGGCCGCGTATGTTGTGCCAGTAGCTGCCGCCGTGGCGCGCTGCTCATCTGTTTCATTTACACTTCCTTCATTTTTACCGCGATGCGTAAATACGCCCTTGTTCTGGCACTTTCTTTTTTGACCTTGGGCACTGCTTGCTCGCAGAAAAAAGACGGGCTGGCAACCGCTAAGGCCCAGGCGGCTACCACACTTGGTGGCGCTGCCAAGGCCTATCCTATGGCTCAGCCCATGACCAACAAAGCCGACGAATTTGCAGTTCGCAAAACGGAGGCTGAATGGCGCAAACAGCTTACGCCAGAGCAGTTTAAGGTGTTGCGCGAGCAAGGCACCGAGCGGCCATTTGCCAATAAATACAACGATAACCACGAAAAGGGTGTGTATTACTGCGCTGCCTGCGACAATAAATTATTTGACTCAGCGACCAAGTTTGAGTCGGGCACTGGCTGGCCCAGCTTCTTCGCTCCAGCCACCGCTACCAGCCTGAAAGTGCAGAAAGACAACAGCTTCGGCATGAGCCGCGACGAGATTGTATGCGCCAAATGTGGCGGTCACATTGGTCACGTATTCGACGACGGTCCTAAGCCTACAGGGCAGCGGTATTGCATGAATTCGGCGGCTATGACTTTCAAGAAGCAATAGGCCATTCTAAAAAAGCCCCCCGGCGCGGTCCACTTGCTATTGAGGCAGGTGGGCCGTTGCTTTTTGTTATAGATGCTCAGACATTTTGCCCCTCAGCGTGTTTTAGCGGTACAATCCGCATAGTGAACCTCAACGTTCCGTAAAGCATCCGCTCAATCACTCCTGATTTTACTATGTGTGCCGCTCGCCAGCACCCAAAGCTTCTTTCCTCATATGCCTTCTATCAATTCTATTGCTGATTTGCAGCAGCAGCTAACTCCGGCCCGCGAGCAGCTCGTGGCCCACAACGTGTACCGGAGCCTGCATTCCCTGGAGGATGTACGCCTGTTTATGGAGCACCATGTATTTGCCGTCTGGGATTTCATGTCCTTGCTCAAAGCGCTGCAGCGTGACCTCACGTGTGTAAAAGTGCCGTGGGTACCCGAGGGAAATCCTGTTACCCGCCGGCTTATCAACGAGATTGTGCTGGAGGAAGAAAGCGACGTCGATCAGGATGGGAATCCGGCCAGTCACTTTGAGATGTACCTGCGGGCCATGGAAGAGTGTGGAGCTGATATGCAACCAATTAATCGTCTGCTTGCCGCTCTTGACGCGGGCGAAACGGTAGCTTCGGCCCTTACCATTGCGCAGGTGCCCGCATCAGTACGGCAGTTTGTGCTGGCTACGTTTGAGATTATCGACTCGAAAAAAACGCACGCTATCGCGGCAGCCTTCACCTTTGGCCGCGAAGATGTAATTCCGGCCATGTTCCGCCACTTGGTTGGCGACCTGCGCCAACGCTTTCCCGGCAAGTTTGATACGCTCACATATTACTTCGACCGCCATATTCAACTCGACGAGGAAGTGCATACGCCGTTGGCCCAGCAAATGGTGCGCGAGCTGTGCCAGGATAGCTCCCGGCGCTGGCAGGAGTGCCATGACGTGGCCGTGCAGTGCATGACGGCCCGCTTAATGCTTTGGGACGGGATTCGAAAGGCTTTAGCCACCACTGCAGCTACGGCAACCCGCTAAACCAACCTCTGCTACCGTGTTGCGTTGTAGATGCAGGCTCGCCGCTGAACCTGCATTAAGCCATCCAACTTATGTCTACCTATCGTACTGGCCTTCCTACGCACGCATTCTGGCTTGCCGGCTTACTATTTATGGCGGGCGCCTGCACGGCCACCCAGGAGCAGGCAGCTGAAGTTGACCGCGCCCCGCTGCCCACTGAAATTCGGACGGATGCTGACCGGCAGGCGGCTTACAACAGCGGAACCGGCACTCGTGCCGCTGTGCCTGATGCGACGCCTGGCCGGGTGGAACTAGGCGAGCAGGCTGCCGGAACCAACTCCCGTCAGCGGATTGAAAACGTGAACACCAACAACCCCAACACTAGCACGCCCGAAACGCGTCTGCGCCGCTTGCGTGGTGCCCCCGCCGATACCATTCGTCGGCCGGGCTTCTAAAATAATTGTAAAGCATAAAAAAAGTCCCCCAGCCAAGTAGAATACTCGCTGGGGGACTTTTTCATTCGATATTAATTGGGGCAGTAGAACTAGCTGGCACCGTTGGTGTCGGCGCTCGGAACCGGAGTTTCGGCGGCTGGCTTGCGACTGGCTTTGGCAGCAGTGGCTGCTGGCTTGCGCGTGCTGGCGCTGGGGCGGCGTGAGGTGGGTGAGGGTTTGCCATTAGATGAAGTAGCTGCTGCGCTGCCTGAGCCTTGTGAAGTGGCGCGGCTTTTACGGGGGCTGCCATCCTTGTTCGTTGTTACTGTCGCCTTGGGCGCTGGCTTGCGGCTACGGGCAGCAGTCGTACGAGCCGCTGCGGGGGCAACCGGGGTGTCGGTTGTCGTGTCGGCTGAGTCGTAATGACGTACTATCGTGTGCAGCGCTTCCTCAAACATGCGCTCCGTATCCTGATCCAGGCGTCTTGTAGCTTCTTTTACTACTTCTTTCAGCTTAGCTTTCGTTTCTTTGCGAATGCGTTTTACTACATCGCTTACCCGCTTATCCAGTTCTTTCTGAAGTTGCTTGGCCGCCGATTTGAGCGCCTTTTTCTGACTGGCTTTCTCAATGGTGTGGTCGTCGCTTAGCGCCTTAGTGGCTTGCGCCGTTGATTTTGCCGCTTTACGTTCCGCCTTTGATTCTTTTGGCGCTGGCTCTTTTTTAGCCTTTTTAGCGGATTTCTCCTGTTCTGATTTTTTCATAATGGAAGCAGGTGAGGGTTAGATAGGTTGCCTGTAATTTCCTTAAAATTATTCGACCTATTCAATCAAATATAGACGTATTTACTAGGTCCAATACATTATTGTTTTATTAAGCTGATTTATCCTTGTTTTTAAACTTTTATTTGCGTCCAAATGCTACCTGAGTACAACATTTTTACTTTTCACTTTCGAATCCTTTTTTGGTTAAGTTTCTACTTATGTCTTCTGACTTTCAACGTTATACCGTAACTGCCGCTTTGCCATATGCCAATGGTCCGGTGCATATTGGCCACTTGGCAGGTGTGTATTTGCCAGCCGATATTTATGTGCGCTACCTGCGCAGTTCGGGCCGCGATGTAAAGTTTATTTGCGGCTCCGACGAACACGGCGTACCTATTACTATTCGGGCGCAAAAAGAAGGCGTCACGCCGCAGCAAGTAGTAGATAAATATCATGCATTAATCCGTGATTCTTTCCTCCATTTTGGTGTGTCTTTCGATATTTATTCGCGCACTTCTTCGGCTACGCATCGGGATGTTTCGAGCGGATTTTTTCGGAAGCTCTACGAAGAGGGAAAGTTCATTGAGCAGACCTCGCAGCAGTATTATGATGAGCAGGCTAACCAGTTTCTGGCTGACCGTTACATCGTAGGCACCTGTCCTAATTGTGGCAACGAAAATGCCTACGGCGACCAATGCGAGCGGTGTGGTACGTCTCTTAGTCCCACTGAGCTAATTAATCCGCGCAGTATGCTCAGCGGCAACAACCCCGTGCTACGCGAAACAAAGCACTGGTATTTGCCCCTCGATCAATACGAGCCCTGGTTGCGCGAATGGATTGTGGAAGGCCATAAAAACGATTGGAAAGCTAACGTCTACGGGCAGTGCAAATCCTGGATTGATCAAGGCCTGCACCCGCGCGCCGTTACCCGCGACCTTGATTGGGGCGTACCCGTGCCTGTAGAAGGCGCCGAAGGTAAGGTGCTGTACGTGTGGTTTGATGCGCCCATCGGCTACATTTCCGCCACCAAAGACTTATTGCCCGATACCTGGGAAACTTACTGGAAAGACAGCGGCTCGAAGCTGGTGCACTTTATCGGAAAGGATAATATCGTGTTTCACTGCATCATATTTCCGGCCATGCTCAAGGCTCACGGCGACTATATTCTGCCCGATAACGTGCCGGCCAATGAATTCCTGAATCTCGAAGGCGATAAGATTTCTACCTCGCGCAACTGGGCTGTGTGGCTGCACGAATACTTGCAGGATTTCGAGGGCCGGGCCGATATATTGCGCTACGTATTATGCGCCAATGCACCTGAAAATAAAGACAACGATTTCACCTGGAAAGATTTTCAGGCACGCAATAACAACGAGCTTTTAGCTACGCTCGGCAACTTCGTAAATCGCGCTGTAGTGCTCACACACAAGTACTTTGGGGGGCAAATTCCGGCGCGAAATGAGCTTACTGACTTCGACCAGGACGTGCTCCAGCAATTAGCTGATTTTCCGGCGCGTATTGGTCAGCTGATCGAAAATTATCGTTTCCGCGACGCGCTGAATGAGCTGATGAATCTGGCCCGTTTGGGTAATAAATATCTGGCGGATACCGAGCCTTGGAAGCTCATAAAAACGGATGAGGCGCGGGTAGCTACCATCCTCAATATTGCTCTGCAAATTACAGCCAGCCTAACCACGCTCATGGAGCCTTTTCTGCCCAACACGGCTGTCCGGCTGAGTGGTATGCTGAACACCGAAAAAACCTCCTGGACGGCTGCTGGCAACGCTAATGCTTTGCAAGTTGGACATCAATTGAACGAAGCGTTTCTACTTTTTGAAAAAATAGAAGATGCTACGGTAGAGGCACAAGTGCAAAAGCTGCTCAATACCAAAAAGGCCAACGAATTAGCAAACGCTGTCACGGCTCCCGCCAAGGAAAACGTGTCGTTTGATGAGTTCAGCCGCATGGATTTGCGCGTGGGCACCATCACTGCGGCTGAGAAAGTTGCCAAGACTAAAAAGCTCCTCAAACTCACGGTGGATACTGGGCTGGAGCAGCGCACTATCGTGAGCGGAATTGCCGAATCCTTTATTCCGGAAGCGCTAGTGGGACAACAGGTGCTGGTGTTGCTAAATTTGGCCCCCAGAGAGATAAAAGGTATTCAGTCGCAGGGCATGCTGCTGCTGGCCGAAAACGCCGACGGCTCATTGGCCCTCATGCAGCCCGGCCATCAAGTGCGGCCCGGTAGCGGCGTGATGTAGACGTGCCATTTGCATTAATTCTCTCAACTTAAAACCCGTAAAAAGCCCCCTAGCATATATGCTAGGGGGCTTTTTCGTTCTAAATTCTCAAAGTTAACTAACTTATAAAAATATCAGTCGCGTCTGCTAATGCCTTATTTCACATTGACCACGTTCATAGCGCGCTCAATACCTAGCGTACCGAACGCCAGCACAGCCTCGGCGGTTTTTTCAATGCGCAGCGGCAAGTCGATTTGCTCATCGGCCGAAAATGGATTGAGTACATAATCGACTTGCCGGCCTTTAGGAAAGTTAGCGTCAACCCCAAAACGCAGGCGGGCGTATTCGTCCGTGCCCAACGTTTCCTGAATGGATTTTAAGCCATTATGCCCCCCAGCCGAGCCTTTTCCTTTTAGGCGCAACTTGCCATACGGCAACGCTAAATCGTCCGTCACGACCAGCATTTGCTCTTTTTCAAGCTTCAAACTGGTCAGATAATGGGCCGCTGCTTTGCCACTCAGGTTCATGTACGTCGTGGGCTTTACCAGCACGAAGGTTTTGCCTTTGTGTTTGATTTCCGTCACAAACGCGTGTCGATTTATTTCAAACCGCGCCTCGTGTTTTTGCGCCAGATAATCGACCACCATAAATCCGATGTTATGACGCGTGTCGGCGTATTCCGGCCCAATATTGCCGAGGCCTAAAACCAGGTATTTCATTGAATCGTGGATTAAATCGGATATATCGGATCGCGCAGAATTGATGAATGACCAATCTGATTTCGGTGCTCAAATTATCTAAAGAAAAGCCCCCCAGAATATTTCTGGGGGGCTTTTCTTTAGATAATCGAACGGATTACAAAATCCGTGGCGTGGGCTTACTTGTCGCCGCCAGCCATTGCACCTTTCAGCGCACGTGGGATAGCCACGGTAGCGATAGGAGCGAGGGGGTTAGTAAGAATAGTGTAGTTGGTAGGCTGCACTTTGCTTACTTTGATAGACTTACCTAGCTCGAGGTCCGAAATGTTTACCTCTACATAATCAGGCAGGTTTTCGGGCAGTGCCTTCACCTTTACCTTACGCAGCTTCGAGATCAACTTGCCACCTTGCTGTACGCCGGGCGAAGTGCCGATGTATTTCACAGGGATGTCCATTTTTACCTCTTTGCCATCCTGCAATTGCAGGAAGTCAACGTGTAGCAACATCTCGTTCACGGGGTGAAACTGAGCGTCCTGCACGATAGCACGGTAAAGAGTGCCTTCTACGTTCAAATCAACGATGTGTACTTCAGGCGTGTACAGCAATTCGCGGAAGAGAATGGCAGGAGCCGAGAAGTGTACCTGCTCTCCTGCACCGTACATTACGCACGGAACATAAGAATCAAGACGCAACTGCTTTGCCTCTTTCTTGCCGAGATTCGCTCTTTTAAACCCTACAATCTCTAAGCTTTTCATAAAAAGAGTGTTTTTGGAAAAAGTATTTTCAGACTCCATCAATTAATGGGCCCGCAAAGATACAGTTTAAGTCCGTTAACTAAAAAGGACTTGTTATATACTATGTGAAAGGCCGCGCTGCTAGAAGGAATCAGTGCAGCACAGCCCTAGTATTCTTAGGTAAACAGTGAGCTGATCGACTCGTGCGTCACCACATTGCGAATAGCGTGGGCAAACAGATCAGCCAAGGATATCACCCGAATTTTTGGATTCTCCTGCCGTAACGGAATTGTGTCGGATACCACGAGCTCTTCCAGCACAGAGTTGCGAATGCGGTCGTGAGCCGGGCCGCTGAGCACAGGATGCGTAATGACAGCCCGCACTGAGCGTGCCCCACGCTCCAGCAACAATTCAGCCGCCTTGCAGATGGTACCAGCCGTATCCACAATATCATCGACCAGAACGACGTCTTGGCCGGTCACGTCGCCAATGACCTGCATAGAGGCAATTTCATTGGCCCGCAGACGTGTCTTGTCGCACACCACGATTTCGGCCCCGAATCGCTTGGCAAAAGCGCGGGTCCGCACCACACCACCTACGTCAGGGGAGGCGAAAATGAGATTTTCCAGATTCAGCGACTTGATGTAGGGCACGAACATGGCCGAGCCATCGAGGTGGTCAACAGGAATATCAAAAAAACCTTGAATCTGGCCGGCGTGCAAGTCGCACGTCATCAGGCGGTCGGTGCCTACGCTTTGGATGAAGTCGGCTACCACTTTGGCCCCAATGCTCACCCGCGGCTTGTCCTTGCGGTCTTGACGAGCGTAGCCATAATAGGGCATTACAATGGTAACAGAAGCGGCAGAGGCTCGCTTCGCGGCGTCTACCATCAGCATGAGTTCCATCAAGTTTTCAGCCGGCGGAAACGTGCTCTGAATCAGAAACACAGCACAACCCCGGACGCTTTCATTGAAGCTTGGTCCCAATTCAGTATCGGCGAAGCGCTGAAGGCTCAGATCACCGAGCTGGGTGCCATAAGCGGCGGCAATTTTCTCACCGAGTTCGTGCGAGGCGTTGCCTGCGAAAAGTTTAACCTGCTGGGACATGAGTTTAATTCAGTTGGGAATCAGCGGAGTGTGCAAAGGTAAACAGGAGACGCTATATGGCTGAGCTAATCAGAAGTGATTGGGAAGTAAAACCAACCGAATTTAAAGCGAAAAGGCCGATAAGGCTAAACTAAAAAGCGAAAGGCGCTGATTCCTCCCGGGGGAAGTATCAGCGCCTTTCGCGTTACAAGTAGTTGTCCGACCAGGGCTCGAACCTGGACTTTCTTGAATCAAAATCAAGCGTGTTGCCAGTTACACCATCGGACAAATTTCCCATCAGCAATGCCGTTTGGGTGTGCAAATGTACGAGGCGAATAATTCGGGGCAAATTCTAATCGAATATTTTTTTAAAATTTTTCTGGGACTGGGCGGCAAATATTGGGTTTAAAGCCTGCTGAGTGCCTGATTGTCAATGCGCCAGAGTTGCACAAACTTTCCGCTGGCAGGAGCTTTGGCAAAGCGGGGATTAAGCCGTAGTTTTGCGGCCTGAAAACGTTGCCACCCATCTATATAAAGACCTACAATGGCGAATAACGGCAAAATCACCCAAGTAATTGGTCCCGTAGTGGACGTAAGCTTCGCCGGTGATGACACGCGCCTCCCCAACATTCTCGATGCGCTCGAAGTCATAAAAGACAACGGCCAGATTGTTATCCTCGAATGCCAGCAGCACTTAGGCGAAGACCGGGTGCGCACCATCGCCATGGACTCGACTGAGGGTCTGACCCGCGGTGCTATCGTGCGTGACTTGGGTTCGCCCATCTCGATGCCGACTGGTGAAGGCGTAAAAGGCCGCTTGTTCAATGTAATTGGCCAAGCCATTGACGGTATTCGTCAGCCTGATAGCGACGGCCCGATGTCGATTCACCGCTCGGCTCCTCCTTTTGAGGATCTGGCTACGACTTCGGAAGTATTCTTCACTGGTATCAAAGTAATCGACCTGTTAGCTCCTTATGTAAAGGGTGGCAAAATTGGTTTGTTCGGTGGTGCTGGCGTAGGTAAAACTGTATTGATTCAGGAGCTGATCAACAACATCGCGAAGGCTTATTCGGGCCTGTCGGTGTTTGCTGGTGTAGGTGAGCGTACCCGTGAGGGAAATGACTTGCTGCGTGAATTTATTGAGTCGGACATCATCCGCTACGGCGCTGAGTTCAAGCACTCGATGGAAGAAGGTGGCTGGGATCTGTCGAAAGTTGACGAGGTAGAACTGGCTAAGTCGCAGGCTACACTCGTGTTCGGTCAGATGAACGAGCCGCCCGGAGCTCGGGCTCGTGTTGCTCTGTCAGGTCTTACTATCGCTGAAAGCTTCCGCGATGGTGACGGTACTGGTTCAGGCCGCGACATCCTGTTCTTCATTGACAATATCTTCCGCTTTACCCAGGCTGGTTCGGAAGTATCGGCTCTTCTGGGTCGTATGCCTTCAGCCGTAGGTTACCAGCCTACGCTGGCTACCGAAATGGGTGCCATGCAGGAGCGCATTACTTCTACCAAGCGTGGCTCTATCACGTCGGTACAGGCGGTATATGTACCTGCCGATGACTTGACTGACCCAGCGCCGGCTAACACCTTCGCTCACTTGGACGCTACAACAGTATTGTCGCGTAAGATTGCTGAGCTTGGCATTTACCCTGCTGTGGACCCACTAGACTCTACCTCACGCATTCTGTCGGTTGAGGTGCTCGGTGAGGAGCACTACAACACCGCACAGCGTGTGAAAGAAATTCTGCAGCGCTACAAAGAACTGCAGGACATCATCGCCATCCTTGGTATGGATGAGCTGTCGGAGGAAGATAAGCAGGTCGTAAACCGCGCTCGTCGTGTGCAGCGCTTCCTGTCGCAGCCTTTCTTCGTAGCTGAGCAGTTCACTGGCTTGAAGGGTGTGTTGGTTGATATCAAAGACACCATCCGTGGCTTCAACGAAATCATCGACGGCAAGCACGACCACCTACCTGAAGCAGCTTTCAACCTCGTTGGTACTATCGAGGATGCCGTTGTGAAAGGTGAGCGTCTGATTGCTGAAGCCAAGTAATTCAACGAATATGCATTTAGAAATCATCACGCCAGACCGGAAAGTATTCGCGGGTGAGGTCACTTCGGCTCAGTTTCCAGGGGCTGATGGACTTTTTGAAGTGCTTAATAACCACGCCCCGCTTATCAGTGCTTTGCAAGCGGGTAGCATCAACGTGAACAGCGCTACGGGCCGCGAATCCTTCCGCATTGAAGGTGGCGTGGTAGAAGTGCTGCGCAACAATGTTATCGTGCTGGCTGAAGGCGTAGTTGCCTAAGCTAGTTTATGTAGTAATAAAAAGCCTTTCCTTTGCTGGGAAAGGCTTTTTTGTTTTTGGCTGGTCCTGCTTCGTTTCACAATTCGCGAGGAAGAGCCACTAGCACAAGACTGATCTAATTTGCCCCCCACAGTCCCTTTATCCTGAGATTCGGCAACATCATTCTATATGTATATCCTTCCCAAAATCACTCCCATCTATCAAACGTCGGTTTTCAAATTTGAGGATCTGGATGGCATAGCACAGTATTTCGATGAGCCTGGCAGCCGCTACATGTATTCACGGAATGGCAACCCCAACTCCGATGAACTGGCTGAGGCGGTAAACCGACTGGAAAGTGGGCAGGGGGCAATTGCAACGGGCTCCGGCATGGCGGCTATCTTGGCGGCCATTTTAGCATACTGCGAAGCCGGCGACCATGTGCTCTGCGCTGCCGATATCTACGGTGGATCAGCGGTCCTGCTGAATCTGGAACTAAGTCGCCTGGGAATTTCGGTGAGTTATGTGCCTTTCGAGGAGCTTTACGACCTAAAGCCGCATCTGCAATCCCGCACCCGCCTATTGCTGGCCGAAACCATGAGCAACCCGTTGTTGCGTGTGGTAGATCTGAAGGCTCTGGCCGAAGAGTGCCACCAGCATGGCGTAAAGCTGGTTATTGATAATACATTTGCTACGCCCCTGCTCACCCGCCCTATTGAGTATGGTGCTGATATTACGCTGCACAGCGTAACCAAATATTTGGCTGGCCATTCCGACGTAACGGCTGGGGTTGTAGTTGCCGCCACCACCGAAACAGTTGCTCGCCTCCGCCAGATTGGAATGACTCTGGGCTTAACCCTAAGCCCGATGGAGAGTTGGCTGGCAGTGCGAGGGCTCAAAACACTGCGCTTGCGTGTGAAGGAGCACAGCTCTAATGCGCAAGCTATAGCTGAGATGCTTGACCGCCATCCAGTTGTACAAGAAGTCAATTATCCGGGTTTACCAAGCCATGCAGAGCACCAGCTTGCCGCTCGTCAAGGCGGGACGCAGTTTGGAGGCATGCTTTCCTTTCGTTTGCCTGATGATGAGAACCTAGTGAATCAATTTATGCGCCGCTCATTGCGCTTTCCGTTTGCACCATCGCTGGCAGGAGTTGATTCGTCACTTTCACATCCACTCAGTACCTCGCACCGGTCCCTCAGCCCTGAGCAGCAGCAGCGACTAGGTATCACTGTGGGCTTAGTGCGCTTGTCAGTGGGGATTGAGTTGAAAGAAGAGTTAATAGCTGATTTGGAGCAGGCATTGGAGCAAGGGTAAAGTGACTACACGTTTTCAGGCGTCAAAACTGTCTCTGCGCTGCTGGATACTAATTACGAACTAGGTGGCTAAACCTAGGGAGTTTAGAGTGCTGGTCAGCAGCTCTTCAACGAATGTTTAGAAGGAGGCCTTAGAGATTAAGAATAAGTAGCAAAGGTTCGTATAACTATAATTGCCCTTCTCGGACAGCGATAAGCCTGCTCGGAGAACCTTTTTCGCACTAGTTTGATACTTGGCATACTACGGTAAAACGGGCCCTGATCAAACCCTCTCCGAAAGACGGTGGCAGCTCACCACACTGTTTATCTGAACAAATAGCTGTGGTGTTAAGCAGTGTCGTTTTTCTTCACCTACGGTACGTTCAAGGATTGTCCACTTGCTCTCATTTTCTTAGAGCACTCCCTTCGCACGGGTCTGTCTTGGAAAGCTGTAGTCCAGTAGCGGCTCCAAGCTGGCCAGGTGCCATATGCAATAGTTCCAGCGGCAGGTCATGTAGGGGCATCAGTGCCGAAGGCAGGTAGCGCTTGTGGAAACACGACCAACTCAAAGAGTTTGTTCGCTTTGATTAAGGCATCCACGATGAGCATCGTGTTGTAAGGGGGTACGTTATTGTTCATCAGGCCCTGGGGCTGGCAAGAGCCTGCCTTTGAGGATTTTGGCCATGGGCGCGTTGGTATACGGCGTGAGGTGCCCAATATGTCTTTCCCCCAACCATCATAATAGCTACGCTGGTTGGTAGTTGCCCGACTCGGAGATGCCCCTTTTGTAGAAATCAGGGTAACTAAACATAACCGTTGCCTGAATGGCCTAAAATACCGACCCGCTTCAGATCGAACTAAGGATAGCGCATCAAAAAACGTGAGCCAGTGGCGCTCATTATGCCCTCGTATGCCTATCCGGCGCAGCCCCTTCACTAGTCGCTTAACCTGACTGCCCCACGCGCTCTTAGAATCGCTCACGCCTTAGCCAGCTATAGGTTCAGGGCATTGGTTCGAAATCGTAGATCTTATTTATATGTCGTATTTTCTTATTTATATACCTTAATCCTATATCTTCCCTCCAAGAACCTAACCTGAATCTTATGAGAAGACATCTATTCTTGGTTTTTCTGTTCTTCAGCGTCTGCCGCCTGGCACTAGCCCAAGACAAAGAAATTACAGGCACTGTTGTTTCCAAGGAGGACAACTCCCCGATGCCGGGCGTCACGCTGGTGATCGAAGGCACGACCCGAGGCACCCAAACCGACGTGGGGGGCAAATTTAACTTGCAGGCCCCCGAGGGCGCCACGCTGGTTGTTTCCTTCATTGGCTTCCTGACGCAGAAAATACCCGTCACGAAGCAGAGTGTGTACAACATATCCATTGCCCAGGACTCGAAGCTGCTCAACGAAGTGGTGGTTACTTCCTTCGGCATTGAACGGGACAAGAAATCGCTGGGGTACGGGGTGAGTGGGGTCAGCGCCGAGCAGATCACCAAAGCTCCCGTAGCCGATGTAACGAATGCGTTGGCGGGCAAGGTGGCCGGGGTGCAGATCTCCGGTACCGGGGGGGGGCTTGCTAGTTCCAACATCACGATCCGGGGCTTCTCCAGTATCACGGGCAGCAATCAGCCCTTGTTCGTGATTGATGGCGTGCCCATTGATAACAGCGGGGGTGCCAATAGTGTAAACTCCGGGGTAGCGACCTCCAACCGGGCGGCGGATATCAATCCCGACGATATCGAAAGCATCAGTGTGCTGAAAGGCGCCGCGGCCACCGTGCTCTACGGGTCGCGGGCAGCCTCCGGCGTTATCCTCATTACCACCAAAAAAGGGAAGGCGGGTACCAAGAACTTGATTACTTTTTCCTCCAACTACGGGGCAGGGAGGATAAACCGGTTTCCTGACTTTCAGAATGAGTACGCCCAGGGCAACAACGGCACATACGCCAACAATGTCCCCGGTTCGTGGGGGCCGCGCATCACCGGGCAGACCGTCACCAACTGGTTTGGGGAAGAAGAGGTGCTGCAAGCCTACCCGAATAATGTGCGCGACATTCTGCAGACCTCGGCCTTTCTCCAGAATAACCTGAGCTTTTCCGGGGCGAGCGATAAAAGCAACTACCGCATATCCTACGGCAATACCTATGAGACGGGGCTGGTACCGGGCAATGAGTTGAAGAGAAACTCTTTCAACATCAATCTGGGCACGAGCTTAACGGATAAGCTGACGGTCAACACATCCATCAACTACATCAACAACCGCTCGGAGCGCACCCAGGCCGGCAACCAGGGCTCCAATCCCCTCTGGCGAGGCATCTATACGCCCCGAAGCTATAACCTGTCGGGCTTGCCCTACCAGAATGAGCTAGGAAGCCAGCTTTGGTTTGCCGCCGAGGACCAGCCTTACTGGGCCATCGAGCACGTGACCTACTCGGACGAGACGAACCGAGTATTTGGTAACGTGAACCTGGCTTATGACTTTACGGACTGGCTGCGGGCCGACTTCCGCATTGGGGGTGACGTGTTTTCTACGCGCAGCAAAGGCTTTGACGACAAAGGCATCCGAAGCAACGGCAATACCAACTCGGCCGGCGCCGGCGGCATACGGGACGCCGAGCTCTTTTCCCGCGACATTAACTCCTACCTCACGGTAACGGGCAACCGCAACCTCGGGCCCGACTTCCGCCTCACTGCCACCTTGGGCAACGAGGTGATATCCAACTACAGCAGTACGATAAACGCCGTTGGTCTGGGTATCGTGGTGCCGGGGTTTGATAACCTAAAGAACTTCCTGTCTTATAACCCTTCCGGCAGCATCACGGAGCGCCGGCTGATGGGATTCTTCGGCGACTTTATTCTCGATTACAAAAACTTCCTCACCCTAAACATCAAAGGCCGAAACGACTTTTCCTCGACCCTGACCAAGGGCAACCGGTCTATCTTCTATCCCGCGGTAGCGGTGAGCTTTGTGCCCACCGATGCCTTTCCCCAGTTGAAAGGAAACATCCTGTCTTCGGCGAAGATTCGGGCCAACGTGGGAGAAGTAGGCAAGGGGGCCGCCGTGTACAGCACCAGCACCTACTGGGGCCAGGCGAGTGCCGCCGATGGCTGGGGCTCTACCACAGTTAACTTTCCCTTTAATGGCTTAGCGGGCTTTACCTACAACAACTCCGCCGGCAATCCGAACCTCAAGCCGGAGTTTACGCGGGAGATAGAACTCGGCACGGAGCTGAGCTTCTTTAAGGACCGCTTGTACCTCGATGCCTCGGTGTACCGCAGAGACACCCGCAACCTGATTTTCGCGGTGCCAGTGCCGGCGACCTCCGGTTTTACCAGCTCGATCACCAACGCTGGCAAGCTGTCCACCAAAGGGCTGGAGGTACTGCTGTCGGGCAGCCCGATTAAAACCGCGAATTTCCGCTGGGAGTCTATTCTCAACTTCACCACCTTCCGGACTGTTGTCGAGGAGCTAGCCCCGGGCGTGGAAAGACTGACCATTGGGGGCTTTACTTCCCCGAACACCCAGGCCGTGGCCGGCCAGCAGTACGGCCTGATCTACTCGACCAACTACCTTAAGGATGAGCAGGGCAGACTCCGGATCGGGGCTAACGGGCTGCCGCTGACGGCGCCCGGCGTATCGGCCATTGGTAACCCGAATGCGCGGTTTACCATGGGCCTGACCAATACCTTCACCTACAAAGGCTTGAGTTTATCCTTGCTGCTGGACTGGAAGTACAAGGGCGATATTCTCTCCCGCACGGTGGGTGATTTACGGATTCAGGGCGTGGCGGCGGAAACGGCCGAGTTCCCCCGCTTTAACCCGGATGGTACCCTGAACAAGCCTTACCTATTCGAGGGGGTGTTGGCCGATGGCCGCCCCAACGACGTGTACGTGACGGCCCAGGACTACTGGGGCCTGCGCGGCAAGTATGTCGCCTGGGCTGGCTACGTCCACGATGCCTCATTTGTGAAGCTGCGCGAGGCGAACCTGAGCTATAGTCTGCCCCAGCCGATGCTGGCCAAAGTAGGCTTTATCGACGCGCTGCAGGTATCGCTGTATGGCCGCAACCTATTCGTGCATGCGCCGAACTACCCGCACCTCGATCCGGAGCAGAACCTGCAAGGAGTGAGCAACTCCCGCGGGCTGGAGTTTGGTATTCAGCCCGTAGCCCGGACAGTCGGGGCCAGCTTACGGGCTACCTTCTAACTTTTCCTTTCCTGCAGTTACCGCACACTCATGAAATACCCTAAACTCCTATCCATCGCACTGGTGTCGGCCGGGTTGATTTTCCCCTCGTGTGACAGCTTTTTCGATGTAAACGATGATCCGAACAACATCACCGTAGCCCGCGCTACCGAGATTCTGCCAGCCGCCACTACCAATCTTGGCTTCATGGGGGTAAGCGATTTGATGCGCTACAGCAACCTGATCATGCAGCAGTTTTCTGCGCAGGGGCCGGTATTAAATAACACCTTCACCAACTACGAGCGCTACTCCATCAGCGACTCGGATGTAAACAATACGTGGAACTCTATTTTTGCGGGTATTCTCGCCGATCTGGAGCAGTTGATTAAAGTATCCACGGAGAATGGCAGCCCCCACTACACCGGGGTTGCCAAAATTCTAAAGGCTTATACCTACCAAGTAACGGTGGATGCCTGGGGCGATGTGCCGTACACCGAAGGGCTTAAATTTGGGGAGCTCCAATACCCGAAGTACGATGATGACGCCGCCATTTACCCGCAACTCATTGCCCTGCTGGATGAGGGTATCGCGGATCTGAATGCGCCAACCTCCCTGCTGGAGCCCAACAGCTTTACCACCATCTATGCCGCTCCGACCTGGGCCGCGTCCAAAGTAAAATGGGAGCGGCTGGCCAATACGCTCAAGCTGCGAATGTTTTTGCACTACAGTGAGTCTGATCCGGCCTTTGCCTCTCAGCAGATCAGGGCCCTTATCAGCAGTGGCGCGGAGTTCATGAAGGCCAATGACGACAACTTCCAGATGATGTTCCTCAACCAGGCACAGCGGCAAAATCCGCTGGCCAGCATTGAGGGGGGGCAGTTCAGAGATCAGTTTTTCCCCAACCGCTTTCTGGTGGACCTGATGAACACCAAGGAAGACCCCCGGCGGACGGCCTACTTTATCCCCTTCCCGTTCAACTCCACCTCGTATAAGGGCTCGACCATTCTGGACCCCACGCCGTCGGCGCTGTATTCGCGGCTGCACAGCTACCTCAAGGGCACCGCTTCGGCCGTTAATCCCGCGGGCGTGCTCGCGAACGGAAGCATACAGGGCACGGCCATCACCTACGGCGGCGACGCGCCCTCCAGGCTGCTGCTGTACTCCGAGTATAACTTTATCCGCGCCGAAGCCGCGTTACGCTTCGGGGCCCCCGGCGATGCCGAAACATTCTTCCGCGAAGGTATCCGGGCCTCCCTGAGTAACGCCAACGCAACCCCAGCCGCCATTACAACTTACCTGGGGGCACATGGCACCCTAACCGGCACACCAGCGGCGAGGCTTGAGCAGATCATCAACCAGAAATACATTGCCAATTTCGGCGTGGTGATGGAAAACTGGACGGACTGGCGCCGAACCGGCTATCCCAACATCAAGCCCATCCCGACCCCAATTGCCGTGTGGAATGGCGTGCCCAGGTCGCTGTTCTATCCCTTCAACGAAATAAGCAGCAACCCCAATATCAAGCAGAAAGCAACCTTGCTGGAAAGAGTATTCTGGGACACGCGGCCCTAGCGGGGGCGGCGCGTCTCACCTTCTCTCCTGTAAGGTGCGCCGGAGGGCACCCTTTTATAAACGCCTCTGCTAGTTTTTGCACCTCGAGTAGCTACCGCCAGTTCCCCTACTACGTTCGCCGCGCGCGGCGAACGTAGTAGAATTTGCCCCCCAGTTGGTTGGCCAACGCGCCGCCATGCATCATTATTCAAGACGGCACGGACTAGAGGATAAACAATAGCGCGGGCCACGAAACGACGGACGACGAAAACGTCTACTGAGTGCTACCCTGATCCTGCTCCTTATCTCAGGCTTAACGACTACCACATGAAACGACTCTACCTCTTCTTCCTTCTCCTCTCCGTTGCTTTGCCCCCCGTAGAGGCGCAGAAGCTTTCCCTGGCCCTGGACTCAACGGTACGCACCAAACACGAGGTCACGGTAAAAGGGAAACGTATTCCCTACACCGCCACCGCCGGCACCCAACCCGTTTGGGATGAGAAGGGCAAGCCGGTAGCCGGACTTTTCTACACCTACTACGAGCGTTCAGATGTCAAGGATAAGGCCAACCGCCCCCTGATCATTTCCTTCAACGGCGGTCCGGGTTCCGCGTCGGTGTGGATGCACATTGCCTATACCGGGCCCCGGCTGCTGAACATTGACAAGGAAGGCTACCCCTTGCAGCCCTACGGGATAAAGGAGAACCCACACTCCATTCTAGATGTAGCCGACATCGTGTATGTCAACCCGGTAAACACAGGTCTTTCCCGAGCGGTCGATACGCTGAAGGCCGAGGCGGTCGCCAAACGATTTTTTGGCGTGAATGCCGACATCAAGTACTTGGCCGGCTGGATAAACACCTTCGTCGGCCGCCAGAAACGGTGGGCGTCACCCAAGTACCTGATCGGCGAGAGCTATGGCACCACCCGGGTGTCGGGCCTGGCCCTGGAGCTGCAGAATGCACACTGGATGTACCTGAACGGGGTGATTCTGGTGTCGCCCACGGAGCTCGGCATCAAGCGCGAAGGCCCGGTCGCCGCCGCCAGCATGCTGCCATATTACGCCGCCACGGCCTGGCATCATAAGCTCTTAGCGTCAGACCTGCAGCAAAAAGATTTGACGGCTATGCTGCCCGAAGTAGAGGAGTTCACGATTAACGAGCTGATTCCGGCTATTACCAGAGGGTGGAGCCTCGGGGACCAGAAGAAAAAAGAAATTGCCGGCAAGATGGCCCACTACTCCGGCTTATCAGCAGAGGTAATTCTACAGCAAAATCTGAACGTGCCGCCAGCTTTTTTCTGGAAAGAGTTGCTGCGTAAGGAAGGCTACACCATTGGCCGACTCGACTCCCGCTATATTGGAATTGATAAGCAGGAGGTAGGCTTGCAGCCGGATTATGCGCCGGAGCTTACTTCGTGGCTGCACTCATTTACCCCCGCCATTAACATGTACATAAGCGAGGAGCTGAAATACAAGACCGACATAAAGTACAATATGTTTGGGCCGGTGCGCCCCTGGGACAACAGCGACGATAACACCGGTGACAACCTGCGGCAGGCCATGGCCCAAAACCCAAACTTGCACCTGATGGTACAGTCGGGTTACTACGATGGCGCCTGCGACTACTTCAATGCGAAATACAACATGTGGCAAATGGACCCCAGCGGTAAAATGAAGGATCGTATGAGCTTCAAAGGCTACCGCAGCGGGCACATGATGTACCTGCGCAGCGAGGATCTGGCCACCTCCAACGAGGATATCCGGGAGTTTATCCGGGCTTCTTTACCGAAGTCCGGCCAGCCGGCCCAGTATACCCGCAAGAAAGTGGAGGGAGGAAAGCCAACAGGGCAAACGAACAGATAACCGGCTGCACATTGCGCTACCTATCCGTTTTGATTTACGCTAGCCAGAACCTTAGCCACATTATCACCCCATTCGAAGCTCTGTTTCCGCTAGGAGGCAGAGCTTTGTAGTAAAAGTTACATCCGTATGCAGTTTCACAAAACACTTTTTCTGCTCCTGTGCCTGCTGGCTCAATTACGCCTAGCCGCGCAGCCGCAGCCCGCGGCGGTGCCCAACCGGCAGGAGGGAGAAGGACCGTGGCCGCAGCTTATCATCAGGGGTGTTATTCTTATCAACAGCACCGGTTCGCCGCCCCTGGGTCCGGTAGATATTGTGGTGGAAAACAACCGCATTACCGATGTCCGGATGGTGGGCACTACGGCGCTGCCCATAGATGCCACAAAACGCCCCTCACTGAAACCAGGCGGCAAGGAGCTGGACGCAACGGGTATGTACCTGCTGCCGGGCTTCGTGGATACTCATGCCCATATTGGCAACAACAATGGATCCGATGCCAGCTATGTCTATAAGCTTTGGATGGCGCACGGCGTGACTACCATTCGGGAGCCCTCGGCGGGCAATGGACTGGTCTGGACGCTGGAGCAGAAAAAGAAAAGCGCCCAGAACACAATTACCGCCCCCCGCATACGAGCCTATACCCGGTTTGGCATGGGCAGCAAACAACCCATTTCCACGCCCCAGCAGGCCCGCGACTGGGTCAGGCAGAATGCCAAAGCTGGGGCCGATGGAATCAAGTTTTTCGGGGCCGCACCTGAAATCATGCAGGCTGCCGCCGCGGAAAACAAGAAGCTGGGCCTAAAATCGGCTATCCACCATTCTCAGACGGATGTAGGCCGTTGGAATGCCATGCACAGTGCCCAAGCTGGCATCAGCTCGTTAGAGCACTGGTATGGCCTGCCCGAAGCCATGTTTACGGACCGTACGGTGCAGCATTACGACCTGGACTACAACTACACCAACGAACAAAACCGTTTCGAGGGCGCCGGCACCTTGTGGAAACAAACCGCCGCGCCTTTCTCGCCGAAATGGAATAAGGTGATGAATGAGTTGATCGCGCTGGACTTTACCCTGTGCCCAACTTTTAATATTTACGAGGCCAACCGCGACCTAATGAGAGCTCGCACCGCAGAGTGGCACCAGGATTACACCATGCCCGAACTCTGGAAGTTTTACACCCCCAGTTGGAATGCGCATGGCTCGTACTGGCACTCCTGGGGCACGGAGCAGGAGGTGCAGTGGAGAGAAAACTTCAGGCTGTGGATGGCTTTTATCAATGAATATAAAAACCGAGGTGGCAGGGTTACAGTAGGTACTGATTCGGGTTTTATTTACGAGCTTTTTGGTTTTGCATATCCGCGCGAGATGGAACTGCTACGGGAGGCAGGATTTCACCCGCTGGAGGTTATAAAAGCGGCCACCCTGAACGGGGCAGAACTGCTGGGAATGGAAAAGGAAATTGGTAGTGTCGAGATTGGTAAGCTGGCTGATTTTGTCATTGTGGAGGAGAATCCTCTCAAAGACTTCAAAGTTTTATATGGCACCGGGGCCATCAGGCTGGCAGAAAATAATCAGGTGAGTAGGGTAGGGGGAGTGAAGTATACCATCAAAGATGGCATCATCTACGATGCAAAGGAGTTACTTGCTCAGGTGAAAAAAATGGTTGAAAAAGAGAAAGCTAAAACAGGCTTTCAGATTACTCAACCCGGTGTAGCGCCTCACAAACACTGACTTGAATCAAGCCTTAAAACGGAATATGGCCCCGCTCAATGTTGCGCGCTATTCGCCAGCAGCTACTTCTGTTCGCTCGTCTTCGTCGGACTCTTTTTGACCAAAGGTGTTTTTCAGCCTATCGTTTCATGGCAGGCTCTACGCCCGGCGAAAGTGAATGGCTGTCAGCAAGCCGTTCATCACATAAAGCAATCTTTTCGATTAAACATCTGCTCGCACTCTTTGCCCAGTTGTGCGGCTGTCGGGTGGGAAGTAGGTAAAAGCTAGGAGTGGCGGCTCCTTATACGTTGGACGCTCTCCCCGGAGAAATTGCTTAGCGTAATCGAATCTATAACTGCCAGCTTTAAAAATCGAGCAATCTTTCTTCTGTAATTACCCCTGCTTTTTAAAGCTCTACTAGGTTGGTTACCAATCATTAAGATATGCTAACCAATACCAGCCGCCTCCCGCACGGCTCCTGCCACGCGGCGCAAATCCTCGTCCGTCATAGCGGAGCCGGAGGGTAGGCATAGGCCCCGGTCAAACAGCTCCTCGCAGACGCTGCCACCGTAATGGGGGGCATTTTGGAAGAGGGGCTGTAGATGCAGGGGTTTCCAGAGCGGGCGGGCTTCGATATTGCGCGTTTCGAGGTGGAGACGCACCTGCTCAGGTGTAATGCTGGTGTGAGCGGGGTCGAGGAGGATGGTGGTGAGCCAGCGGTTGGAGCGGCTGCCAGCGGGCTCCTGGGGGGCAAATTGCAGGACCGGCAAGTCGGTGAGGTGACGCTGGTACCAGCCGTAGATTTCGCGACGCTTTTTTACGCGGTCGTCCAACAGCTCCATCTGGCCCCGGCCGATGCCCGCGAGTATATTGCTGAGACGGTAGTTATAGCCCGTGGCGGAGTGCTGGTAGTGCGGGGCCGGGTCTTTGGCCTGGGTAGCTAAAAAACGAGCTTGCTGAGCTAAATCCGCGTTATTGGTAACAAGCGCGCCGCCGCCGCTGGTAGTCAGAATCTTATTGCCGTTAAACGAAAAGACACCCAATGCTCCAAATGTGCCCAGCGCTTGCTTGTTGTAGCAGGAGCCTAAGGCTTCGGCAGCGTCTTCGAGTACTGGGATGTTAAACTCGTCGGCTATAGCCAGAATCTCGCGCAGTTGGGCTGGCATGCCATATAAGTGAACCAGCAACAGAGCTTTGGGCTTTTTACCTTTTCGCAGACGGTCTTCAATGGCTTCCCGCAAGCGCACCGGACACATATTCCAGGTTTGCAACTCACTATCAATGAATACTGGCGTGGCCCCCAGGTATACAATAGGGTTGGCCGTAGCTACGAAAGTGAAAGAGGAGCAGAGCACTTCATCGCCGACGCCCACACCTAACAAAATTAACCCCAAATGAATAGCGGCAGTGCCCGAGTTGAGCGCGACGCAATGGGAGGCGCCGGTGAATTGGCAGATATCAGCCTCAAAGCCCGTAATGTTGGGGCCGGCAGGGGCTACCCAATTATCCTCAATAGCCTTGTGCACATAATTCAGTTCGTGACGACCAAGGTGGGGCGGGGAAAGAAAAATACGGTCGTGATCCTGGCTGCGCATAAAGTGGGATAATGTATGCCAAGCGTTCTTGCACAGCCGGAGCTTCCAGTGCAGATGAATACGTTGTTTCTTAGCAATGTTTTGCTAGCTTATATAGTGCCAGTCGTAGAACGGTAGGGCGTGAATTTGCAGCCGTTTATAGTAAACATAGACCTCGTTGGAGCTGTTTGAAATAGTCAAGAAGCTGGCTGTCAGATGACAAGTAGTTGCCTAAAAACACTAGCTGGCGTGATGTTTTATCACGGTGGCCGGAACACCGACGGCAGTGCAGCTGGGGGGCAAATCGCGGACGGCAACGGCTCCGGCCCCTACAATGGCGTGGGCACCAACGCGCACCCGATCAATAACGGTGGCATTGGTACCCAAATACACGCCGGTTTCCAAGTGAGCTGCGCCCCCAATATTTGCGTGCGGCATTAAGGAGCAAAAATCGCCCAATACTGCATCGTGACCGATGGTGCAGCCGAGGTTGAGAAGGACATGCTTGCCCAATACAATATCGCAGGTCAGGATGCACCCTTGGCTGATAATGCAACCTACGCCCAATTCTACCTGCTGATAAGGCGCGCAAGCTACGGCCGGGTGAATGAGCGTAGCGAAAGAGAGCTGCGGCGACGTAAGTTTATCAACCACGTTGGCCCGGCTCCGGCTATTGCCCACCGCTACCGTTACGTGGAATGGCTCGGTTACAGCATTCAGGTCGGCGGCAGTACCTAAGTAGGGCACGCCATGAATAGAGTCTGCCTCAGGGCGCACGTCGTCATAGAAACCAGTGATATGCCAGGTGGGCTCGTATTCGTTGATCTGCTGAATCAGCATGAGCACTTCACGACCAAGTCCGCCAGCCCCAAAAATGGCCAACGGACGGGTGATAGGAGGCTGGTCGGCTTCTTCGTACTCAGAGAAAAAAAGCTTGGTCATGAGGGTGAGTTGTCGGCAATGGTGGGGGCGGGGGAGCCGCGAAAGACTTCGGTGGTGGCTTGGCCGGGGGTAGTAATGCCTTGAGCACCAAGCACCCGCCGCACGGTACGGGCTAAAATGAGCAGGTCGAGGCGCCAAGATACGCGTTCAACGTACCAGACATCGTAAACGAATTTCTGCTCCCAGCTAATGGCGTTGCGCCCATTTACCTGTGCCCAGCCCGTCAGGCCGGGGCGTACGCTGTGGCGGCGGGCCTGCTCGGGGGAATACAACGGCAGATACTCTGGCAACAACGGCCGCGGGCCTACTAGGCTCAGGTCGCCGCGCAGCACGTTCCAAAGTTGCGGTAGCTCATCGATGGAAGTAGCGCGCAGCCAGCGACCCAGGCGCGGCAGTCGCGCCGCATCGGGCAAAAGCTGACCATGAGCATCGCGCTGGCTGGTCATGGTTTGCAGTTTATACAGCCAAAAAAGCCCCCCATGAAGGCCGGGCCGCTGCTGCCGAAACAGAAATTGCCCCCCGTTCTGCACCGCCAAAAAGCCCCCTGCCAGCAGCAGGACCGGCAGCGTGGCCACCAGCAGCGGCCCGGCCAGCACCACATCGAGCAGGCGCTTGCCCCAGGCTTGGTACCAATCGGTAGGCGGCGGTTGAGACATGAAACAATAGATTGAGTTGAGGCAAATTTATCGTTTTCTGAGGCGTTCGTAGCGCAAGCTTTCGTGGTTTGCGCTAGGTTTGGGCTTTGGGTGATTTATAACAGGAACAGGGAAGCAGGAAATCTGCCCCTGCCACCTCCTAAACCCAACAGACAACGCCTACGCTACTTTCTATGCTCGTTTTTCCGAATGCTAAGCTCAACCTTGGCCTGTACATCACTGGCCTGCGGCCTGATGGCTTTCGCAACCTCGAATCGGTGTTCGTGCCGCTGCCGTGGAGCGATGCGTTGGAAGTGCTGCCCGCCGATTCGGATTCCCTCGCCCTGACGGGTATTCCGATTCCTGGCGAGCCCAGCACGAACTTATGTTGGCGAGCATACGAGCTGCTGCGGACCGACTTTAATTTGCCCCCCGTGCAGATGCATTTGCATAAAATAGTGCCCATCGGCGCTGGCTTGGGTGGGGGCTCTGCTGATGCGGCCTTCGCGCTGCGGGCGTTGAACGAACTGTTTGAGCTAAAACTATCCCCCGAAATACTGGAGACTTACGCCCGCCGCTTAGGTAGCGACTGTGCGTTCTTCATTCAGAATAAGCCCGTATTTGCCCACGAAAAAGGCGACGTATTTGCGCCAATTGACCTTAATCTGACAGGAGTTGCCTGCAAGGTTATCTACCCCAATCTGCACATTAGCACAGGCGAGGCTTATTCTCGCGTAGCGCCTCGAACGCCGCGCCACGATTTGCGCGCGAGTCTGGCGCAGCCGATAGAAACGTGGCGCAATACGGTGAGCAACGATTTTGAAGAAGCCTTGACGCCGCATTATCCGGTGCTGGGCGAGCTGAAGGCTGCGTTATATGCAGCTGGTGCTGCTTATGCTAGCTTATCAGGCTCGGGCTCAGCGGTGTATGGGCTGTTTCCGGGCCGCGAAATGCCCCCCAACGTGCCTGTTGCAGCCGATTATTTGGTGTGGAGCGGCGTGTTGTAATCCGTGGGACTTATACAACGGTGACGGGCCGTTGGCGGCGCTGATTCCACTGATCGAGCACCGGATGAATGAGGACGCTGAATAGAATGACAAGCGTGCCCAAGTAGAAGCCTAACGACATTTTTTCTTCCGACCCAAAAATAAGAACCGCCAGCACAATGCCGTACACAGGCTCCAGGTTGGTAGTCAGGTTGATAACGAAAGCCGACAGACGCTTCATCAATTCAATCGAGGCCGAGAAAGCGTAGACCGTGCATACGCCGGCCAGCATTAGCAGCCATAGCCAATCCCAGGAAACAAGAGCCAGATGTAAGCCTGCGCCTTCCGTAAAATACAGGCTGTAAACCGGGAAGAACAGCACGATAGATAAGCAGGCACCCATCATCTCGTAAAACGTCAGGCGCAGGGGCGAGTGCTGCTTCACCAGCTTGACATTGAGCACACTAAACAGCGCTGACAAACCCGCCGAGAGAATGGCAACAGCCAGCCCCAGCAGTTGGTCAAACTCGGCCTGCGACACTAGGTAAAGCCCCACCATCGTTAGCAAACCCAGAAAAACCTCGTAGCCCCGTATCCGGCGCCACAGCAAGAGGGGCTCCAGCAGCGAGGTCCAGAGAGCCAGCGTTGCCATACCGGCTAGGCACACGCTCACGGACGAAAGGCGGGCGGCGAGGAAGAAGGTAATCCAGTGCACAGCCACCAAGGAGCCCACACTGAGCAAGCGCACCGCCTGGCCGAGTGGTATGCGCACGCTTTGCTTTTTGAGGGTCAACAGTAGGCCCAAGCCGGTAGTGGCCAGCAGCGTCCGCCAGAACACTAGCTCTACCGGCGGCACCGAAATAAGCTTTCCTAGAATAGCCGTGAAGCCCCACAGCAAAACAATAAAGTGTAGGCGTAGGTAGTCTTTGAGCATATCTCGGGGGGCTTTTTTATTCGTGATGGGGTAGGTGAGGCCTGTTTATTTCGGCACCAACCTATACAGGACTAGCCCAATGACGGAGAACACCATACTGGGAATCCAAGCTGCCAGCAGAGGCGACAGCGACCCGACAGCAGCCAAGTTGCGGCTCAGAATCACGAAGATGATAAAGATGAAAGCCAGCACGAAGCCCAGCGCAATTTTGCCCCCCACGCCACTGCGCGACTTGCCCGCGCTCAAAATAACGCCGATGACAGTCAGAATAAGGATGGCAAACGGGTAGGCGTAGCGCTCGTACTTCTCGCTCAAATACGTTTGGGTATCGCTGGCGCCGCGGTCGATTTTCTGCTGAATAAATCGGTTCAACTCGGGCAACGTGAGCGTTTCGGCCAGGCGATAGGTGCTGGCAAAGTCCTTAGGATACAGGTTGAGCGTGGTGTCGCGGGCCGGGTAGGACTTTAGGCTTTCGTTCTGCCCGTCGAAGGTGCGCACTAGTTGGGGTGAGAGACGCCAGGCCCGTTTTACCGAGTCCCATGTAATGGCGTCGGCGGTGAGGCGGCGCTTGAGCGTAGTGCCCTCAATGTCCTCCAGTGCGAAGCGGTAACCGATATTATTCGTGTTATCGTAGCTCTCCATGTAGGCGTAGCTGCGTGGCCCCACTTTAATATGCACGTTGCGCTGATCGAAGCGAAACTGCCGCTTGGTGTATTTGCGCTCGAACTCCACCCGCGTTTTACTGGTAATCGGAATTACCCAACCAATAAGGCCAAATGTGGCCACGCCGATAATAACGCCCCCCATTACATACGGCACCAAGAGCCGTGGAAAACTAATCCCACTGGCCAGAATCGCCACAATTTCAGTACGCGAGGCGAGCTGCGCCGTTACGAAAACGACGGCAATAAATACCGTAATGGGCGAGAGCAGATTGGCGAAATAGGGGAACAGATTGACGTAATAATCAAGGATAATCGTCTTAGCAGCCAGGTTATGCTTGATAAAATCGTCGTTCTTCTCTGTGAAGTCGATCACACAAATTACAGCCACCAACATCACAACCGTGAACAGAAACGCGGTCAGGAATTTTTTGAGGATGTACTTATCGAGAAGCTTCACTTCGAGTTGCGTTAATGTGTTTTCGTGGATGATCAGCTAGGTATTCCTACTCAGCACGAGCAACGAAATACAAACTTATAATCGGGTCATTACCTGTTTCACCATGTTCTCCTTCCACTCTCGGAAGGTGCCGGCGATGATGTGGGCGCGCGCTTGCTTTACCAGCCAGAGGTAAAAAGTGAGGTTGTGAATAGAGGCAATCTGCGGGCCGAGCATTTCCTGGCTCTGGAATAAATGCCGAACGTAGGCCCGCGTATAAAACGTACTCACGTAGCCACCAAGTTCAGCATCAATCGGCTCAAAGTCAGTCGCCCATTTCTTATTGGTGATGTTGATGATGCCTTGCGTGGTGAACAGCATGCCATTGCGGGCATTGCGTGTGGGCATCACACAGTCGAACATATCCACGCCGAGCGCGATGTTTTCCAGGATATTAGCCGGCGTACCCACACCCATGAGGTAGCGGGGCTTGTCGGGGGGCAAAATATCGCATACCAGCTCGGTCATCTCGTACATCAACTCGGCGGGCTCACCCACGCTCAGGCCGCCGATGGCGTTGCCTTCGCGCTGCTGCTCGGCTATAAACTCGGCTGATTTAATGCGCAGATCTTTGAAGGTGCTGCCCTGTACAATGGGGAAAAGCGTTTGCTCGTAACCGTAGTGACCCTCCGTGTTGTCGAAGCGCTGAATGCAGCGTGTGAGCCAGCGGTGCGTCATATCCAAGGAGCGGCGGGCGTAGTCGTACTCACAGGGCCACGGCGTGCACTCATCGAAAGCCATGATAATATCGGCCCCGATAGTGCGCTGAATATCCATCACGCCCTCCGGCGAAAACAAATGCTGGGAGCCATCAATATGGGAGCGAAACTTGACGCCTTCCTCCTTGATCTTGCGGGTGTTACTTAAAGAGTACACTTGGTAGCCTCCGCTGTCAGTCAGAATCGGATGGTCCCAGCCGTTGAATTTGTGTAGGCCGCCAGCTTGGCGCAGAATGTCGAGGCCGGGCCGCAGATACAGATGGTAGGTATTGCCGAGGATAATCTGGGCTTGTACGTCGTTGGTGAGGTCGCGCTGCTGCACGGCTTTCACGGTGCCAGCTGTGCCAACGGGCATAAAAATGGGCGTCTCGATGGCGCCGTGGGCGGTATGCACCACGCCGGCGCGGGCTTTGGTCTGCGGATCGTGGGCTACTAAATCGAAGGTCATCTAATCACTAAGAGGGGTTTCCGGCGAGCGTTGGCGGGAAACGACGGTAGAATCTGCAAAGGTAGCCCGCTGCCCGTGATTAATACCTAATTTTGCCCCCCACTGACCCTCCGCGCCTTGTCCCTGCCTTTTTCGCCCGCGGTCTGGCTGTTGCTGGCGTGCGTGCTAGTTCAGCTCTACTACGCCGGCTATTATTTTCTATCCTTTATTAGTCGCCCCATTTCGGCTGCGCCTGATGAAGCTGCGGCGGAGCCCGTTTCAGTGGTAGTGTGTGCTCATAATGAGCTGGAAAACCTACGGCGGTTGCTGCCACTATTAATACAGCAAGATTACCCAGCAGGCTTCGAGGTAATTCTGGTTGACGACCGCTCGACTGATGGCACTGCCAGCTTCATTCAGCAATTCACCCAGATTTACCCGCACGTACGCTTAGTATCCGTATTAAATACGCCAGCCGAGCTTTCGCCGAAGAAGTATGCCCTTACATTGGGTATAAAAGCCGCCCGATACGAGCAGTTGCTCTTTACCGATGCTGACTGCTGCCCTGCTGCAAATCAGTGGATCAAATCCATGCAAAGTGGCTTTGCGCAGCCCGCCGATATTGTGCTTGGTTACTCAGGATACGCGTCAGGCCCAGGGTTTTTGAATAAGCTGATTCGGTTTGAAACCTTGCTGACCGGAGCACAGTATCTGTCGTTCGCGTGGCGTGGTAATCCCTATATGGGAGTGGGGCGAAATCTGGCTTATACCAAAAGCTGTTTTCAAGCTACCAAAGGCTTTGCTTCTCACTTGCGGCGCTTGGGCGGCGACGACGACCTGCTGGTGCAGGATGCCGTAGCGCAAGGGCAGCGAGTGGCCGTTCAGGCGCATCCAGCCGCTCAAACCGTGAGTTGGCCGGCTCTAACCTGGGCGGCGTGGTGGCGGCAAAAGCGGCGTCATTTATCGGCCGGACCGCGCTACTCTTGGAAAGATCAGGTCCGAATTGGAACGTTTATTGGTACTAATCTACTTTTTTATTTCACAGCAACTTTGCTCGTATTTTCCCGGCCCGATTGGATACCTTTGGCCGTCATATGGGCAGTTCGCACGGGGGCGATGAGCGCAACCCACGCTCGGCTCGGCCGTCATTTAGCCGACCGTCTGCCTTTTTGGCTGTTACCAGTCCTCGACGCAGTTTATTTTTTTAATTATTTCGCTCTGGGAATTTCACTGTTCCTCTACCGCACCCTCCGATGGAAGTAAACAACCAGGAAATACAGAAACAATTCTCCGCCAAAGCTAAGCATGACTTCAAGCTAATTCGGGCCGCCGTTGAGCAGGGCGACGAAAAAGCCTACGCCGAGCTGATGCAGATTTACAAGAAGCCGGTGTACCATGTTGTGCTCAAAATGGTGCGCAACCCCGACGACGCCGAGGACTTAACCATTGAGGCATTTGCCAAAGCATTCCGCAACCTGCACAAGTTCAACCCCGAGTACGCCTTCAGCACCTGGCTGTTTCGCATAGCCACCAACAACTGCATCGACTTTATTCGCAAGAATAAGATCAAGACGATGTCGATTGACTCGGCTATCAAGATTGACAACGGTGACGAAATCACGATTGACTTCCGCGACCAGAACCTAAATCCGCAGGAGTCGGCCATCAAGAACCAGAAGATCGAAATCATGCAGCACGTCGTATCCCGGCTGCCCGATAAGTACCAGCGCTTGGTTACGCTGCGCTACTTCGACGAGTTGAGCTACGAAGAAATTGCCACCGAGCTAAAAGCCCCGCTTGGCACCGTTAAAGCCCAGCTGCACCGCGCCCGCGAGTTGCTCTATGACATGGTGAAGAACAAGAAGCACATCATCTAAAAAAAGCCCCCCAGATATTTTCTGGGGGGCTTTTTTGGTTATAAACATGTGGTGCCACGACAAAAAGTGATAGTACTACATAAGCAAGCATCGTAGTTTTGTTCTCATGGACCTGATTCACCATTACTTCCCGCACCTTACCGACCAGCAGCGTCAGCGTTTTCAGCAACTCGAGGTAGAGTTTAAAAGCTGGAATGAGCGCCTGAATCTTGTGGCGCGAACCGATGTCGAAAACTTAGTGGAGCGCCACTTTCTGCACTCCTTGGGCATTGCGAAGGTGGTAGAATTTACGTCTGGCAGTTCGGTTCTGGATGTAGGCACAGGTGGTGGCCTGCCGGGCTTGCCGCTGGCTATTCTGTTTCCCGAAGTGAAATTTCACCTCGTTGATAGTATCGGCAAAAAGATTCATGCAGTGCAGGAAATGGCGTTAGCCCTTCATCTCACTAACGTCACGGCTGAGCAGACGCGCGCCGAACAGGTTCGCCATAAGTTTGACTACATAGTGAGCCGTGCTGTGGCGCGCTTAGCCACCTTTCATACCTGGATTGCCCAGCGCTACAAGCGCACCGGCGACGCTACCAGCGGCTTGTACTATTTGAAAGGCGGCGATTTAACGGAAGAAATAGCCGAAGCAGGCCTGCCTGCCACTTTATTTGACCTAAGCGACTATTTCAAGGAAGAGTTTTTCGAGACGAAGAAAGTCGTCTTCGTGCCCGCAACTACTGTATAGCGCTTCATCTTGCTTACGCTGGCACTTCCGCAGTTAGAAATTCAATAGCGCGGCGCTCCGAATAGTAATTGCCATCCGGAGTACCCTCGGGGAACCCTACGTGTCCGCCTTCACGGGGCGTTTCCAAAAACACGAATTGACTATTTGCGGCCGCGTCGCGGGGGAAGCAGGCGGGGGGCAAAAATGGGTCGTTTTCGGCATTCACAATGAGGGTAGGTACCCGAATATGCTCGATATAGCGGCCTGAACTGGAATGCTCGTAGTAATCGTCGGCCGACTTGAAGCCGTGCATGGGAGCCGTAAAGCGGTCATCAAACTGCACGAAGTCGCGCAACTCCTCCAAGTTTTCAATATCCACTTGCCCCGGCAGTAATTCAGCCTTTTGGCGCATCTTAGCTCGTAGCGTTTTTAAAAATCGGTTCAGATACACTCGGTTTTCGGGGCGGGCGATATGCTGAGAGCTAGACTTCAGATCAGTTGGTACCGAAAACACAGCAGCGCGCTGTACCTGAGCAGGCACACGATCAGCCTTTTCCCCAAGATATTTTAGGGTCACGTTACCACCAGCAGAAAAGCCAGTGAGAAACAGGCGACGGTAATGGCCTGCACCCATTGCATAGCGCACCACAAAATCCAAGTCATCGGTGTCGCCGAGATGGTAGGAGCGGAGCAAGCGGTTCATTTCGCCACTGCAGCTGCGGTAGTTCCACGCCAAGGCATCGAATCCAGCGCGGTTAATAGCTCGTACCATACCACGCACATACGGTCGGCTGGCGTCGCCCTCCAGCCCGTGCGAGACGATAGTCAACGTGTCAGCTGCTTTCCCTTCCGCTACTCTCGACCAGTCAAGGTCCAAGAAGTCACCATCGTCGGTTTCCACCCGTTCGCGTTGATAGCGTACATCGGGTACCGTGCGCCACAGGCTGGGCACAATGGTCTGCAAATGGCCGTTAAACATGTAAAACGGCGGCTGATAGCGCGAGTGTTGAATAAGCGGCATGACCAAAAGGTATAGAATGGTGTTTGCCCGGCGGTGTTACTCTAAAATAGACAAAAATCACTTCCTAAAGTATAAACGCAGAAAAAAGTTCGTCATGCATACCAATACTGTCGGGTTAGACAAAGCTTTAAAAAGAGGCGCGCTATTAGTTAACTGCTCCAACATGAAGCGAAAGTGAGAGGAAGCTATTTGGTATTTCCGTCCAAAGCCTTACCTTTGCCACCCGAACTGAAATTTAAATCGAGCAGAACGTCACTATTTCCATACCATGGCGAATCATAAATCGGCCCTCAAGCGCATCCGTTCCAACGAAGCCAAGCGCGTGTTGAACCGTTACCAGGCCAAATCTACCCGCACCGCTATCAAGAAGCTGCGTGCTGCCACCGATGCTACCGAAGCGCAAGAGCTGCTGAAGAAAGTATCGTCGATGCTGGATCGTCTGGCCAAAAAGAACATCATTCACAAGAATAAGGCGGCTAACAACAAGTCGAGCCTGACCAAGTTCGTGAACTCGCTGGCTACCGCTTAATTATTTAAGAGGTTTTCTGCTCTATCATAGAAAAGGCCCTGCGCGTAAGTGCAGGGCCTTTTCATGTTTCTATTAATCCAAGCAATAAACAGAAGCTGAGTGAATCAACTCAGCTTCTGTTTATTGCTTGGAATATTTACGCCACGCTCACCTTTACCATATTCGTCTTGCCTTTCTCGTTGATAGGCATAGAAGCAGTATTGATGAATACGTCTCCCGGCTTGAGGTTACCGGTAGTGGTAAGGACGTACTTAATGTCAGAAACGGTATTATCGGTGCTCACCATACGGTCATAGTAGAAAGCCCGTACGCCCCACACTAAGCTTAATACTGTCAGTAGGTTGCGTGTGTCGGTGAAGACGAAAATATCGGCTTTAGGACGGTATTTGGCGATTTGGAAAGCCGTGTAGCCGCGGTGCGTCAAGCCAGTGATGGCGCTGGCTTTCGTATTACGAGCTAAGTGAACAGCCGCAGATAGTACACTGTCGACCATAAAAGATGGTGCGGCTGGATCGATGGGATGGAAGCGGTGGAAAATATTGTTCGCGTGGGTTTCAACACTGCGCACGGTATTTACCATGGAGCGAATTACCTCCACTGGATACTCACCAACGGCCGTTTCAGCGGATAGCATGAGCGCATCGGCACCATCGAGCACGGCATTGGCTACGTCGTTGGTTTCGGCGCGCGTTGGACGTGGGTTTGTAATCATACTCTCCATCATCTGGGTAGCGACGATCACCGGCTTGCCGAGCTTATTGCACTTCTCAATAATCATCTTCTGCGCCAGTGGCACCTCACCACCGTTGATTTCCACACCCAAGTCACCACGGGCCACCATAACCGCATCCGTTAGTGCAATAATCTCGTCAATGTTGCGGAGGGCTTCTGGCGTTTCAATTTTGGCTACTACGCGCGTCTGCTTGCCACTTTCTGCAATCAAAGACTTAATGAATCGGATATCTTCAGCCCGGCGAGCAAAGGAAAGGGCAACCCAATCCACATCGTGTTCCAGACCAAATTTAAGATCCTCGATATCTTTCTCGGTCATCGAAGGGGCTGATACATCCGAGTCCGGCAGGTTAATGCCTTTGCGGGGCTTCACCAGGCCTCCGTATACAACTTCCACGTCTACTTCTTGCTCACGGTCAGTGGCTAGCACCCGCAGCTCAATTTTGCCGTCGTCAATCAGAATCATGTCGCCAGCCTTCACATCGCGGGCCAGACCCATGTAAATGGTGCTTAAGCGCGTCGCTGTGCTAATTTCTTTTTCCCCGCACACAAGCTTAATCTTATCGCCGGGCTTAATCTCAACGCCGCCGCCTTCAACATCGCCAAGGCGAATTTTTGGCCCCTGCAAGTCTTGTAGTAAGCCTACATTGGTGCGAAGATCTTTGTTCAGGCGGCGTACATTGTTGATTACCGCCAGATGATCCTCATAAGCGCCGTGCGAGAAATTGAGGCGAAACACATCGACACCCTCGCGGATGAGCGTACCCAAGCGTTCGTAGGAACTAGAGGCGGGGCCAACGGTGGCCACAATTTTGGTTTTATTGAAATGGGGACGAGGTTCCATAAGCAGGTAGCACCAAGCTCCAGCTTGGTGAATCGTTAAACGAGTAAGTTGGGGGGCAATTTGGATGAGGTTTATGAGTAAGACACCAAGCTGGAGCTTGGTGTTACTTAATCAAAACAGCAGATTTTCTTTAAATTTTAATTCATTAGGATCGAATTGACATACGTACTGCACCGCGGGTAGGGCAGTAAGTTGTTCTATCAATTCGCTGGCTGCCAAGGCACCCGAACCATTGCTAACCTGGAGCAGATAGTCGTACTCCTTTATATCGGGAGCAAGAAAAGGCTTTTTCAATGGCGATGGGTCCACGGAGCGGTTACGCAACAGGCGCAAAGTAAGCGTTTCAGTGGCGTACAAATAATTGCTGATAACTAAACGACCTTTTGTTAGCAGGTCATATATCAGGTCTTGCTGCTTCACCAAGCGCAACCGTAGGGCCTGATTCAGCGTCCAAGCCAGGGTGTGTTCCCGGCTTGATGAAACGAGGCCAAACAGTTCAAAATCACAGTCATACTCAACATCCAGCGTTAGCATTTTCATAGGGTGCTTGCGGGCTTAATCAGTACAAAACAACGGACCGCAGGAGCCAACGGGAACTGGCTCGGCCGTAATCTTGTACCTGCAAGATTAGGGGTGGTTGGTTTGACAATGTTAGGGAAGTTAGTGTTATTTGTGCCGAGTTTTCTCTAAACCCCCACGGAAATGTCTGAAATTGCAGAAAAAGTAAAAGCCATTATCATTGACAAGCTTGGCGTTGAAGCCTCGGAAGTAACTCCAGAAGCTAGCTTCACCAACGATCTGGGCGCTGATTCGCTCGATACTGTCGAATTGATTATGGAGTTCGAAAAAGAATTCAACGTGTCTATCCCCGACGATCAGGCAGAGAACATCGCCACCGTGGGTCAAGCTATCAGCTACCTCGAGGAGCACGCCAAATAACCTAACGGCTTTGTAGCCGTTACCCGTTCTATTGCTTACCGGCCGGCCCGCCGCCGGCCGTTTTGCTTTCTAATTTCTCCCGTTAGCCTATGTCTCTTCGGAGAGTTGTTGTGACCGGCCTTGGTGCCCTTACGCCTCTTGGCAAAACCGTCACCGAGTATTGGGATGGTTTGTCGAGGGGCGTAAGCGGTGCCGCGCCCATCACGCGCTTTGACGCCAGCAAGTTCAAAACCCGTTTCGCCTGCGAGATAAAGGGGTACAACCCCGATGACTACTTCGAGCGCAAGGAAGGCCGCAAAATGGACTTCTTCACGCAGTTTGCCATCATTGCCAGCGACGAAGCTATCAAGGATGCCGGCTTGCTGGAAGGTGTGGACCGTGACCGGGTAGGGGTAATCTGGGGCTCCGGTATCGGCGGCCTTAAGACCTTTCAGGAGGAGTGCTTCAGCTTTGCGAAAGGTGACGGTACACCCCGCTACAACCCCTTCTTCATTCCGAAGATGATTGCCGACAGTTCGTCGGGCAATATTTCCATTCGCCACAAGTTCCGGGGGCCAAATTTTGTGACCACCTCGGCTTGCGCGTCGTCGTCCGATTCTATTGTCGCTGCTTACAACTACATCCGCCTCAATCTGGCCGATGTAATGGTAACAGGTGGCTCGGAAGCGGCTATTACGGAAGCTGGCGTAGGTGGATTCAACGCTCTCAAGGCCATGAGTGAGCGCAACGACGCGCCTGAGCAGGCTTCTCGCCCCTACGATAAGGAGCGTGACGGCTTTGTGCTGGGCGAAGGTGGTGGCGCTATCATTCTCGAAGCGTATGAGCACGCAGTAGCTCGGGGGGCAAAAATATACGCTGAGATTATCGGCGGCGGTATGTCTTCGGATGCTTACCACATCACGGCTCCTGACCCTGAGGGTAACGGCGTAGTGCTGGTAATGCAAAATGCCCTGCGCGACGCTGGTATTGGTCCAGAAGATGTAGATTACATTAATACCCACGGTACCAGCACGCCTCTGGGCGATGGTGCTGAAGTGAAAGCCATCGAGAAGGTATTTGGTGAGCACGCTTACAACCTGAACATTAGCTCTACCAAAAGCATGACTGGCCACTTGCTGGGCGGTGCTGGTGGTATTGAGGCCATTGCGTGTATTTTGGCCTTGCAGCACGGCATAATTCCGCCTACCATCAACCACTTTACTGCAGACCCAGAACTAGACCCGCGCCTGAACTTTACTTTCAACGAAGCTCAGAAGAGAGATATAAACGTGACGCTAAGCAACACCTTTGGCTTTGGTGGACACAATACGTCGGTTCTGTTTCGCAAATTTCGAGGCTAATGACGCGGCCGGGGCAGCCACTTCCACTGTTCGGATTCTTCCGGCGGTTGCTGGGGCAGGATAAGGCTTTCCGCCAAGCCATTGCCACAGTCACTGGTCGTGCGCCGGATAACATTCGGCTGTACCAATTGGCGTTTACGCACTCATCACTGGTGCGCCAACAGAATGATAAGAGTCGTACGCAAAGCAACGAGCGCTTGGAGTTTCTGGGCGATGCCGTGTTGGGAACGGTAGTAGCCGAATATCTATTTCGCAAGTACCCCTACGAGCAAGAAGGGTTTCTCACCGAAATGCGCTCTCGCATTGTTAATCGTGAAAGCCTGAATGCGCTGGCGTTGAAAATTGGGTTGGATAAGCTAGTACAGCTAGATCCAACCCAAGGCCGTGCTGCTCGCTCGCGGTCTGTAAACGGTAATGCACTAGAGGCTTTAGTAGGGGCTGTGTATCTGGATCAGGGCTACAAAGCAGCTCGTAAATTTGTGCTGGCGCGCTTGATTAAGCCTTACGTAGACGTAAAGTCGCTCACCACAACGACTGCCAACTTCAAAAGTAAGCTTATTGAGTGGGCGCAGCGTCAGGGAAAGCATTTGCGCTATGAGTTGGCCGGCGAACCCCAAACGGGTGGCGTAATGGAATTTTCAGCGACCGTATTTGTGGATGATGAACCCGTAGCCACAGGTATGGGCCTCTCCAAGAAACAAGCTGAACAGACGGCAGCAGAGCGTGCGCTTACAGCCCTAGGCGTATAGCTGCTCTACCTGTCTACTTCGGAGCTTTTGAGCGGCTAGGACAACTCTGGGGGGCAAAAAGTAGTTGTTGGCTAAACTATTCTCTCTTTCCATGCGATTAGCTGGCGCTGCCCTCAACCAGATTCCATTTGATTGGCACCATAACCTACGCACCATTCGCGAAGCTATTGAGCAGGCGAAGGCAGCCGGTGTCGATTTGCTATGCCTACCGGAGCTAAGCCTTACCGGCTACGGGTGCGAAGACCTGTTTCTAAGCGACTGGCTTTCGGCCTCGGCACTGGAATATCTACAGCAGATTCGGCCCTGGACGGCGGGTATTCTGGTTTGCGTGGGCTTGCCCGTGCGTATTGACGGGAGGACTTATAATACCGCCGCCGTGCTGCGCGACGGCGAAATACTGGGCTTCGCGGCCAAGCAGTTTCTCGCCAACGACGGCGTACATTACGAGCCGCGCTTCTTTAACTCCTGGCGGGCGGGCGAAACCACTACCATCGAGTGGCAAGGCGAGAAATGGCCCTTGGGTGACTTGATTTTTGAGCACCAGGGCGTACGCTTTGGCTTCGAGATATGCGAGGATGCGTGGCGCCCAACCGCTGATCGGCCCGCGGGCCGACTGATGGAGCGGGGCGTGCAGCTTATTGTGAATCCATCGGCCAGCCATTTTGCCATGAGCAAGACCGATGTGCGCTACCAGCTCGTATTGCAGGCTTCGCGCAAGTACAATTGCACTTACCTCTATGCCAATCTGCTCGGCAATGAAGCGGGGCGAATTATTTACGACGGCGAAATACTGGTGGCGCGCAATGGCCATTTGCTGCTCCGTAATCAGCTCTTAAGTTTCAAAGAAGTAGATCTGGAGTGTACAGACGTTGATTTTGACGCTGATTTGCCCCCCACGGATGTGGTGCCCCTGCCAGCGCCCGATGAGTACCGCGAGCTGAATCAAGCTCTTAGCTTGGCCCTGTTTGATTACATGCGGAAGGCTCGCAGTCGCGGGTTCGTGCTTTCCCTCAGCGGTGGTGCCGATTCCTGCATGTGCGCCGTAGCCGTAGCCGAAATGGTGCGCTTGGGTACAGCAGAGCTGGGCACGGCCGAGTTCATGCGTCGCGCTGGTTGTTTTACCGCTGAAGAAATAGCGACACTAGCTGGCCCTGTTGCGCCTGTACCCGACCAGAATGCACCCGGTCCAAAGGATGCCTCCCTCAGCCTCCTTAACCAGGAGCAAAAATCAATCAATCAAAAGTTAACCCGCCGTCTGCTCACTACTGCCTACCAAGGTACAGTCAACTCGTCCGATGACACGTTTCAGTCGGCTAAGGAGCTGGCTGATGAACTGGGGGGCATTTTCTTTGACTGGACCATCGATGAGGAAGTAGAAGGGTATGTTGCCAAAATTGAGCACGCCCTGAACCGGCCGCTGACGTGGCAAACCGATGATTTGGCTTTGCAGAACATTCAGGCGCGGGTACGGGCGCCCGGCATTTGGCTATTGGCCAACGTGCAAAACTGCCTGCTACTCACCACGTCCAACCGATCCGAAGCTTCCGTGGGGTACTGCACGATGGATGGCGACACGGCCGGCAGCATTTCGCCCATTGCCGGCGTCGATAAGGATTTTGTGAAGAAATGGCTGCGCTGGGCTGAGAAAGAACTTGGCTATCAAGCTTTGCGCCACGTGAATGCTTTGCAGCCCACGGCTGAGCTACGGCCCTTAGAAGACAAGCAAACCGACGAGCGCGACCTCATGCCTTACGTGCTGCTCAACCGTATTGAGCGTCTGGCTTTCTACGACCGCCTCAGCCCGCGCCAGGTGTTGGCAACGTTGGTGCACGAAGAAGCGGCCACTGATGCGGAGCAACTGAAAACCTACGTTAAGCGCTTCTATTCGCTGTGGGCGCGTAACCAATGGAAGCGCGAACGCTACGCGCCCGCTTTCCACCTCGACGACTATAATGTCGATCCGCGTTCCTGGCTGCGCTTCCCCATTCTGAGCGGTGGCTTCACGCAGGAATTGGCTTCGCTATAATTTCAAAGTGGTGCTATCGTTTGTTTTGCTCTGAATGAAGCGCAATTTCGAGTTGCTTTCTTGCCAACGCTGAATTCCTACCTTTGCCACTGTACCTCTCTTCCGCCTTCGCATGACCTCGCTGCTCGCTTACATTACCTGGGACGTTGCGCCCGAAATCGTTAAGATTGGACCGCTCACGCTGCGTTGGTACGGCCTGCTCTTTATGTCCGGCTTTGTGCTGGGCACCTTCGTGCTCTCGCATATCTACCGCTCCGAGCGCGTATCGCCGCAGTGGGTCGATGTCATTACGATTTATATGCTGGTGGGCACCATTGTCGGCGCCCGACTCGGACATTGCTTGTTTTATGATCCCGGCTATTACTTGGCCCATCCGCTCGATATTCTCAAGATATGGGAGGGAGGACTGGCTAGCCATGGTGCTACGTTGGGCATCTTGTTGGCTGTGTGGCTCTTCAGTCGCAATAATAAGTTCGATTACCTCTGGACCCTCGACCGGATTGTGATTGTGGTGGCGCTTGGCGGGGCGCTCATCCGCTTGGGTAATCTTTTCAACTCCGAGATTTTTGGCCACGAAACCACAGTGCCTTGGGCCTTCAAGTTTGTGCGCGACACGGAACACCTAGTGAATGGCGTAGCTGTTCCGCGTCATCCAACCCAGATTTATGAGTCGCTGTTCTGCGTGTTTCTGCTGGTGCTGCTGTATTTGATGTGGAACCGCACGAAAGAAAAAACGCCCAGGGGGCAATTGTTTGGTCTGTTCGTAGTACTGTTGTTTACCTTCCGCTTTCTGGTGGAGTTTCTCAAGGAAGATCAGTCCGACTTTGAAAGCAGCATGGTGCTGAATATGGGTCAGATTCTAAGTATTCCGCTGATTTTCATGGGTTTATGGGTGCTGCTGCGCGCCGGCAAATGGCCTAATAACCCCTTCGGATTTGCCCCCCGAGATCTGGAAGCAAGGGCCGCCGCCGAGCAAGCCCAAAAAATGGTCAAATCGAAGTAACCCGTTCTTAAACTCACAAAAAAGCCCTCCAGAGCAACTCTGGGGGGCTTTTTTGTAAGCTTAGATAGCAGATTATTGGGCTCCAACATTTGCTCCAGCGTTCGATTGACCCTGTAGTGAGTATTGATAAATAGAGCCTTCTTCTGTACTGATAACCAACGTTTGGTTATCTGTGAAAACAACGCCCTCCGTTTGCCCCGCGCCCGTTAATGCGATGCGGCGGGGTGTGGCCTTAAGCAGAGACTCAAACGAGTTGCCTTCATACAAAAACAACTCTTCCTTACCCATTAAAGCCAAGCGTTTGCCATCAGGACTCAAGTCAGCATCCGTTACTTCCCCGTCGAGAGATAGGCTGGTAAGGAGGCGGGCGGTTTGCTGGCCAGGCTTATCTGGTACAGCATAAACCTTGCTGGTTGTTTGATTTGCGCGGTCGCGGGTGAAGAGGTAAACCATGCCATCGTGCCAGAGTGCAGCTTCGCAGTCAAAGTTTCGTTCACCTTTAGCGGGCGGAAATTCGCGCTGATCCGCATAAGTGAAGCGGATGGCACCTATTTGTTTGGGGCTGGCCGGGTTGAGGCGATAAATAGCCAGGTCCTGGCGGCTATTGTTGTTATTGCCCGCATCTACCACGAATATGTTGCCGCGGTTGTCCTGCGCCAGGCTTTCCCAGTCCTGGTTCGGCACCGTAAGTCTGGTTTCGCTTAGGAGCTTGCCCGTCGCGTCGATCTTGTACAGGATAGGGGAGTTGCCGGCGTCGCCGTGCGTGTAAAAGGTGCCTGACTTGTCGGCGCGGGCCAGACCGGAGCTTTCGGGCACCGCTTTATTGAGCGAGCCCATGCGGCGCAAGCCTGGCACTGAGCTTTCAATAAGACGATTCTCTAGGCTTTCCTTCTTATCCTTCTTTTTGTCCTTCTTGCCGCTCGGTGCTTCATCGGACTGAGCCTGCGAACAGCCACAGCCAAGCAAAGCGCTGATTGACAGTGTGATTATGGGGATTAAACGCATGATTTGAGAGTATATAAACAGAAAAACGTTGCCTGACCTTAGGAGGCACAAGCAACGAGCATGGGTAGCTATACGCAGGATTCGGCTTAGGGTACGGGATCGTAGCCATGTCCGCCCCACGGATGGCAGCGCCCAATACGGCGTAGCGCCAGCCAGCCACCGCGCCAGGGGCCAAATTTGCCGATAGCTTCAGCGGCATAGGCCGAACAGGTAGGCTGATATCGGCAGCTGGCTGGTGTGAGCGGCGAAATAAAGTGCCGGTACACCCAGATTAGAGCAAGAAAAAAGCGCCGAAACAGGTAGGCCATGGCTGAGGTTATGCAAAAAGCAACGGCAAGTTACTTTTTGTGTTTATTCTCTTGAGCAACAAACAAAAAGGAAGAATTGGTTTAGTGAGTAGAGAAGCCTTATGCAGTTTGTCGATTGAGAATTATAAGGCAAGGCTTCATAAAAACTGCCCACTACTCGCCTCACCTGAGTAAGTTTAACCTTTGCTTTACCTAAGCACTTTTCTTACACGCTCACTCCTCTTTTTCATTCCCATTACCCACCCCTTATGCTGAAAAAAATATGGGCAAATGCGCTGCTTCTGGCGCTCTTGCTACCGATGGCTGCTCGTGCCGACGAAGGAATGTGGCTGCCGATGCTTGTGAAGCGCCTCAACTACGCGGACATGCAGAAGAAAGGCCTGCAACTGACGGCCGAAGAGATCTACGACATCAATAACGCCAGCCTCAAAGATGCCGTGGTGCAGCTGGGGGGCTTTTGTACGGGCGAATTTGTGAGCGGGCAGGGCTTGCTGCTCACCAACCATCACTGCGGCTATGATGCCATTCAGAGCCACAGCACGCCCGAGAAAAACCTGCTCGCCGACGGCTTTTTCGCCGCTAATAAAAGCGAGGAAAAGCCCAATCCAGGTTTGTTCGTGGATATTCTGGTGCGGATGGAAGACGTAACTGGTAAGGTGCTGGAAGGCATCACGCCCCAAACGCCGGAGCAGGAGCGCGCCGCGCTGGTGCAGCAGCGGCAGAAGCAGCTGGCCGATGCTGCCAAAGAGAATGGCCAATACGTAGCCTACGTGCGCGATTTCTTTGCCGGCAATGAGTACTATATGTTCGTGTATCAGCGCTTTGGCGATGTGCGGCTGGTAGGCGCGCCACCCGAATCGGTGGGTAAGTTTGGCGGCGACACTGATAACTGGATGTGGCCCCGCCACACCGGCGACTTCTCCATGTTTCGGGTGTACGCCAGCAAAGACAACAAGCCCACCACCGGCTACGTGGCCGACAATGTGCCCTACGTACCCAAAAAGCACTTGCCTGTGAGTCTGCAAGGCGTGAGCGAAGGCGACTTCGCCATGGTGTTCGGCTTTCCGGGCCGCACGCAGCGCTTTTTGCCCGCAGCTGGCCTTCAGCTAACCCTAGACCAGAGCAATCCTGCCCGCATTAAGCTGCGCGACACCCGCCTGAAACTGTGGAAAGAAGACATGGATGCTGACCCAGCTCTACGCCTAAAGTACGCCTCTAAGTACGCCAGCATTGCCAACTATTGGAAGTACTTCATCGGGCAAAATGAGGGCATGAAGCGCTTGAAAACAGTGGACAAGAAGAAAGCCGAAGAGGCCCAGTTTGCCCAGTGGATTGCGGCCGATCCGGCTCGCCAGCAGCTTTACGGCAGCGCGTTGCAGGATATTAATCAGAATTACACGGCCCTGCGTGAGTTCAACCTAAGCAATGTTTACCTGAATGAAGCCGCATTTGGTACCGAAATCATGACGTTCGCGGCTCGGATGCTGCCTTTGCATTCATTGCTGAAAGACCCAAACGCCGACAAGGCTGCCATACAAAAGGCTACAGCCGATTTGAAGGAGCCGGCCGCCGAATTCTTTAAAGATTACAGCGCTACCACGGATAAGAAGGTGTTTGCGGCCTTAATGGGCCTCTATTACACCGATGTACCTAAATCGCAGCATCCGGAGGTATTTCAGACGGTAGCCAAGCAGTATGGCGGCTCCATGAAGAAGTACGCCGACTACGTGTTCGGCAACACCTTCCTGACTTCTCCCACTAAGCTGAATGCTTTTCTGGCGGCGCCTACGTTGGCCAAGCTGGAAGCAGATCCGGCGTTCAAGACGATGAACTCGGTGTATACGAACTACGTGCAGAAGATTGCCCCCCAGCTTCAGGCCAGCCAGGCCACTATGAGCCGGGCTAATCGTCAGTATGTAGCGGGCTTGCGGGCCAAGAACACCGATAGAGTATACTCACCTGATGCTAACTCGACGTTGCGCCTAAGCTACGGCACCGTGCGCCCCTACGAAGGCCGTGATGCTGTGAGCTACGACTACCAGACTACGGGCAAGGGAATTTTGGAAAAAGAAGATCCAACAAACCCTGAATTTGTGGTACCGGCCAAGCAGGTGGCGCTTCTGAAATCCAAAGACTTCGGCCCTTATGCCAATAAGGACGGACAACTGCCCGTAGCCTTTATCACAGATAACGACATTACGGGGGGCAATTCCGGCTCGCCCGTAATCAACGGGCGAGGCGAGTTGATCGGATTAGCCTTCGATGGCAACTGGGAAGCCATGACTGGCGACCTAGCCTACGACCCCGATCTGAAGCGCTGCATCAACGTGGACATCCGCTACGTGTTATTTTGCGTGGATAAGCTTGGTGGCGCTAAGCACCTTGTTGACGAAATGACGGTAGTTAATAAGGGCCCTAATCCGGGCGTAGGCACTAGTGCCTACGCTACGTCCAGCCAAGTCAATGGCACTGATGAAGCCGGCAAAATGAAAACGAAGTCGCCAGCGGCTGGTAAGGTTAAAATCAAGAAGAAAAAGAACAAAGAGAAAGCTGAGGCTAACGCAGAGATGTAGGGTCACAACTTGAATGCCCTAAAAAAAGCCCCCCAGATTTTATCTGGGGGGCTTTTTTTAGGGCGTTGATCTAAGGTAATAGTAACCTCTCCATACATGGGAGAGCAACGATACTAAACGTTTACATAGCTATTTAATATATGTCACTTCATTGACCAACAATGCTTTATGAAGTATTATCGATTATAGGAAGCTAGGCACAACTGTTGTTTTTACTCTGATCGTTGCACGCTGGCATCTAGGATTATATTTAGTTGATAACGCCCATATAAAAACATGGCCAGCTTGTTTTTATAATATAAAAAATAGGTAATATACAGTATTTATCTATTAAAGGGAAATATTAGAAGATGATTTACGGATGACCCCATATCTAAATATTTAATTTAAAACAATGTATAATATAAAATTTACAGGAATTTTTCAGATAAACACAATTAATAATTTATTTAATATAACTTTTCCGAGTTATGTTGAATTATATAAATATTTAAAATTTTTGTTGCATTTTATTTGCAAATAAGTATTTGCCCAGTTATTTTTGGAAGACGTTTAAAGACAACAAAATAAAGGAATATCTCAATATCAAGTACTATATCCTTGTTAAGCTTTCTCATTTCAGCATTTAGTTTATTGCCCCGCCCTCTTACCTCTGCAACTTTTTTTATATGTATCGAATTTTTACACCCCGGCCGTTAAGTCCCCAGCAACGGTATGCTTTATTAAAGCGCGTATTTGACCTCACGTTCTCACTTCTAGTGGTGGTGCTCGTACTCAGCTGGCTGGTGCCGGTGCTGGGCCTGTTGCTCAAGCTCGAGAGTCGAGGACCCGTCTTCTTTAAGCAGCTGCGTACGGGCAAGAACGGTAAACCTTTCTACTGCCTCAAGTTTCGGAGCATGCGCCTGAGCAGTGATGCCGACTCGCGCCAGGCCAGCCGAGGCGATAACCGTATTACTCGTATAGGGGCGTTCATCCGCAAAACCAGCATTGACGAGCTGCCTCAGTTCATCAACGTGCTGCGCGGGGATATGTCCGTGGTGGGGCCCCGCCCTCACATGCTTCAGCACACACACGAGTACGCCCAGCGCATCGCCGGCTTTATGGACCGGCACGCCGTCACGCCCGGCATCACGGGCTGGGCTCAAGTGAAGGGCTACCGTGGGGAGACACGCGAGCTACAGGCCATGGAAAAGCGCGTGCAGGCCGACATCTGGTACTTGCGCAATTCCTCCTTTCAACTCGATGTGCAGATCGTAGGCCTCACGATTGTGCAAGCCCTACGCGGCCACGAAAACGCCTTTTGAAATTTTAAGACTAGATTATACGAACACTACATCTACTAGACACACAACATAAACATAATTAGGTGACAACTCTTTAGCGCACCTTATAGGCTTTTTGGAGTTCCTTCATCTGCACTGCTAAACCATCAATTTGTTGGACTAATGCCTTTGCTTTCTGTCCGTAAGCGGCTTGCTTATCTGTCCACGTTAGGAACTGCTTGAGCTCCTCCTTTGCATAGCGTAAAAGAGTGGCTGCGTTCTCCAAAAATTCTTCTTCTGGGTCCATGATGTGGTGTTTAAGAATCAGCCAATATACTCAGTAAGCTAAAAAAGCTCATTCCAGTAGCCATTTCTGAGTATAACAGAAGATGCCTATTCTATAGAAAGGTTGCAAAATTTATGCGATTTGGACAGCATAAGTAATTGATATATTTCTACCTACACACAGATAAGCTGTATCGAAGAATACAGCTTATCTGCTATAAAGCTTCTGCCTTAATTTAACAGCAGCTTCTATTGTAACGATTTAGATAGAGCGTATTCTGTAATCGTTCTTATTCCGAATAAGTGAGTTCGCATATTTGCCGCGAAATTTGCTGAAGGGCGAAGAAGCCAGTTTAGGCTTCTTATCTCCTTATTATGCTAAACGGGTACTTAGCGTTAGTAACCTTACTCATATCTGTTTCTACTGTAAGTGCTGGCAACGGCCCCGGCGTGCGTGGGGCACGAGCAGCGGCGTTGGGCAATGCGTCTGTTACAATTACTGATGTGTGGGCTGTTGGCAACAACGTAGCCGGGCTCGGGCAGGTAAGCCAAACTAGTGTTGGCTTTTATGCTGAAAACCGTTATTTAAGCTCCGCATTCAATACAGTGGCGCTTGTGGCTGCTACGCCGATTGGTTCTGTAAGCTCAGAAAAGCCCCCCAGTCGTGGTGTAATAGGCTTTGAAGCGCAGCGTTTTGGCACTAATCTGTACGCTGAGCAGCGTCTAGGTTTGGGCTATGGGTACCGGGGCGGACAGATCAGCGTGGGTGGCCGTGTGGATGTGTTGCAGGTCAGTATTCAAGGTTTGGGTAGTAAAAGAGTGGTGGCTGCTTCGCTGGGTGGACAGGCCGAGCTAATCCCAGATCGGCTGGTTTTCGGGGGATATTTATATAACCTGAACCAGACGCGCTTAGCTGCTTATGAGAATGAGCGCGTTCCTACTGTGCTCAAAGCCGGCCTCTCGTACCGCCCCACAAGTAAGCTAATGCTGAACGTGGAAACGGAAAAAGACGTGGAGCAGAATGCTGATTTTAAGGCGGGTATCGAGTACCAGCTGCTGGAGGTGCTGGCGCTTCGAGCCGGCTTTGCTTCGCTCGTGGAGCAAACTACGGCCGGCGTAGGCTTTAAAGCCGGCCGATTTCAGATAGACTATGCCGCGGCTTGGCAGTCAGCGCTGGGCTTGAGTCAGCATGTGGGGGTGAGTTTGCAGTGGGCAAAAAAGTGAGAACTGCTTACCAAAAAGCCCCCCAGTATATGCCGATGCTGCGTGGCGCACACAACAAAACCTCTACGCACGCAACTGCCAGCAAACGTAGTTGGTGGCGCGCTGTAGTGCTCACTTGTGGGCTCCTGTGCTTGGTTTGGCCTTTTAGCCTCCAGGCGCAGGACTACGTGCGCCCCGCCGCCGATCTGGACCGGCTGGTGCAGGAGCTGTTTGCCGAAATACAGAGCGATGAGGTAGCTTTTGAAGATGTGTATGAAACGCTTCTGCTATACTATCAGACGCCACTAAACCTGAATACGGCCAGCCGCGAGGAACTGCGAGGCTTGCTGTTGCTCTCAGAAACGCAGATTTCGGCCTTGCTGGATCATCGGCAGCAACTTGGTCCACTTCTGAGCTTATATGAGCTGCAAAGCATTTCTGGCTTTGAGCAAGTGCGTAGTATTTATCGGGTGGCGCCCTTCGTAACGGTGCAGTCCGGGAACCTGAATGCTGCTCGGGGCCCGCTCTGGCAGCGCATGCTACACGAAGACAACAATGCTTTGTTTCTGCGCTATGAACGAGGTCTGCAGGCTCGTCGTGGCTATGCCTCTGCCGATACCACCAGCACCGGCCGACCACTCAGCCGCTACCTCGGCTCACCCGATAAGCTTTTGTTGCGCTACCGCGTCAGCCACACCCGCGATTTCAGCCTAGGCTTTACCGCTGAAAAAGATGCAGGTGAGCCCCTGGTATGGCAACCTGGAAAAGGACGAATAGGAGCCGATTTTTACTCCGCGCACTTTGTGGTGCAGGAGCAAGGCCGACTCAAAACATTGGCTTTAGGTGATTACCAACTGCAATTCGGCCAGGGCTTATTGCTCTCATCTGGTTTGCAGGTAGGCAAGGGAGCTGAAACCATAACTACCCTGCGGCGCAGCAGCTTAGGTGTCAGGCCCTATTCTTCGGTGCTGGAAACGTCCTTTTTTCGTGGAGCGGCGGTAACAGTGAGCTTACACAAGACCGTGCGGGCAACAGCATTTTTCTCGGCCAAGAAAGTAGATGCAAATCAACAGTTTGCTACCGATTCTCTGGCCCAGTTTGATTCATTTTCATCTGGTATCAGCACCAGCGGCTTGCACCGCACCACTACCGAACTAGCTAACCGCAAGCGTCTGCACGAAGCTATAGCTGGCGGCAACGTGACCTATACAAGTCTGGGGGGCAATTTTGCGGCCGGCGCTACGGTGGTGGGTACACGCTACGACATGGCTTTGCAGCGCCGCCCCGAGCCATATAATCAGTTTGAGTTTCGGGGTAAAGACAATGTGGCGCTGGGAGTTCACTATAGCTATGTGCTGGGCAATGCGCTCTTTTTCGGTGAAACAGCGCGCTCCAGCAGCGGTGGCTTAGGTACCGTAAATGGCCTGTTGGCCAGCTTGGCTACCAATGTAGAGGCCTCCGTCCTGTACCGTCGCTACGACCGAAACTTTCACACCTTTTACGGGCAGGCATTAGGCGAAAACACGCGTAATATCAACGAAAGCGGCGTATACCTGGGCCTGAAAGTGCGTCCGGCGGCGCGTTGGGAAATCACAGGCTATTATGATCAATTCTGGTGTCCGTGGTTGAAATATCGCGTTGATGCTCCCTCACGGGGCCACGATTATTTGCTGCGCTTATCATTCGCGCCCACCAAAACCAGCCAGCTCTACGTGCAGGTTCGCTCTCGTACCAAGGACCAGAACGCCGATCTGACGCCAACGCGCCCTGTACCCCAGCCAGTACCCACCGCGCGCCGCAGCCTGCTGCTTTTTTACGATGCCGCGCCTTCATCCATCATCAGTTTGCGTACGCGCCTGCAAGGCACGCATTACCGTGAAGACGGCGCCACTCCGCACACGGGATTCTTATTGGCCCAGGATGCCACCGTGCGCCTCAACCGCTACCTGCGCCTCAGTGCCCGCTACGCCCTCTTCGATACCGACGACTACGATACCCGCCAGTATGCCTTCGAGCAGGATGTGCTATACGCGTTTTCGGTGCCCGCACTCTCCGGCCGCGGTACGCGCACCTATGCATTGGCGGAGGTAAAATGTACGCGTCATCTTACCTTGTGGCTGCGCTATGCCGCCACCCAATACCGCCACCAGCAAGTAATTAGCTCCGGCTTGGAAGAAATCGAAGGCTCGCTCCGCTCCGATGTTAAAGCGCAGGCTCGATACACTTTCTAGCAGCGCTAATCTGCCTTGATGAGCTATTTTCTCACCAACCTTCTGATGCTGGTACCTTGGGCACTGGTAAGGCGCAGGTGGTAGATGCCCCGGCTAACTGTGCTCAAATCGAGACGGTAGGAGAGATGGTCAGCCATTTTGGGGAGCGTCTCCGAGCGAATGGTGCGGCCAATGGCATCCGTGATAAGCATCGTGACTGGGCCTCTTTGATTGTTATTCAGATTCACCTCAAAAATGCCCTCGCTGGGATTCGGGAACACTTCAAGATCAGCAGGAACGGCACTGACTACTGTGTTGCTTAGCACAGTAGGAATGGTGCAAAGCTCTAGCGCCCAGCCTGTCAGAGTTGCCTGCCCGGTGCTTTGATTGCGAATGGCGAGAGTCCAGTCGCCGGCGGCTAGGTCGTTTATCAGGTTTGCTAATGGTGACACTGGACGGACGGCTACACCTGACTCTGGGGGGCAAATTAGGGCAGCGGCCTGGTCGTCGAAGCTGGTATTCAGGTTGGCAGTACCAGCGCAGGCCCGCGCCAATAACGTAGCCTGTCGACCGCTTGGGCTCGTTAAAGTGAGTATCAAACCGTCTGCATTCGGAGCGGTAATTACCACGTTGCGAACCCGAATATTGCTTACCCGCTCCGTGCTGGATATATTGATAACGGCGGCCGCTTCCGCATTTGGACCAGCCGAAATAGAAACGGGTACTCGGGTAGCCACAATGCTTTGGCACACGCTTGGGCTGGTCTGAAACAGAATCGGTATGGAGTAAGGGCCCACACCACAGACGCTACGACCCCGCACGCGCCAAAAATACCGAGCCCCAGCCGCTAGCTCCTGTGTTGGCGTGAAAGTAGGATCGGACAGGTTGATTTGGGAAGCTACGATGTTCAGGAAAGTAACATCAGTGGCAATTTGCACCTCATAGGCCATAGCACCGGGCAAATTATTCCATCCAAAACGAGGTCGCTGGCTGGTTTGAAGCGTAGCATCCGGGCTTGTAGGCTGGGGCACCTGGGTTATGACCTGCTCAATCACCAAACTCACCCGTTGCTCCTGAACCAGACTGCCGCTTGTGCCTTTTATCAACAGAGAATAAGTTCCGGGCGTAGCCGCTGTGCCAACTGCTATACTCACGGCCGTAGTGCTACCGACCGCCACCGAGCTAGGCGCAAAATTGACTGTAACACCTGCTGGCACATCAGCAGCGCTTAGCGCAACATCACCCGCAAACCCGCCTGTTTGACCAATATTTAGGCCCAGCGTAGTGGAGGTGCCTGGGCAGAGCGCCAAAATGCCCCCCGGCAAGCAAGATGGCGTTAGATAAAAGGTTGGTGCCGTAATGGCTTGAATAGAGAAGTTCTGCGGGGAAATCGCAAAAAATATGTTTTCCGTGGCCTGTACTTTAATGCGTGCCGTGGTCGTATTCAGGCTAGCCGGAACGCTTATGATCTGGCAGCCATCGTTGGGAGTGGCGGCGGCAAGTGTGATGGGAAATGTAAGGCCGCCGTCTGTGGAAAGCAGAATATCTACTTGTGTGGCGTTGATAGGAGCCTGATCGGTAGCGGCCACAGCCCAGTTGACTTGCTGGTCGGTGTCAGCTTGCCAGCTAGCACCAACAGGGGCCACCGTGAATGGACCAGCAGTGCCTATCACGGCTACGCTGGTAGTATCGTAATCGGTGCCCCCGGCCGGCCGTTGCTGGTCGCGGGCTACCAGGCGAAAGTGCAGACGCCGGGCGTAGGTAGGTAGTAGCTCGCCGGGCGGCAATGTGGTAGCCGAAAGCAAGCTGGCTAAGTCCGGGAAAGTGCGGCTGGTAGAGGCGCTTGGGGGCAAAAAACGGAACAACGGCGCGTCACCAGCCGGAGTAGTCGGGTTGCCGGCGGGCCCCATGTCGTTCTGCTCCCAGATATAGGACACCGCGTCGCCGTTGGGGTCAGAGCCGGTGCCGGTAAGGGTAAAAGGTGTACGGGCTGGAATGCTAAAATTGCCCCCCGCATCCACTACCGGTGGCAGATTGCCGCTGCCGGTTATCTGAGCGCAGGTACCAAATGCCGTAACATAATCCAGGATCTGGTCACGACTGCGTGAGTGAAAATAAGGAAAGCTGCTCGGCTGAATATTCTGAGGTGCACAAAGGCCCGCATAACTCATGATCGAGCCTCCGCTGCCCGGCTCATACGCCCAACTAGCCGCGCGGCTACTGGTACAAAAACCAGTGGTGCCGTTGAAAGTGTGGTCGGCCCCAAACTGGTGGCCTAGCTCATGCGCCACAAAATCTACAGCAAAGGCATCGCCGCTGGGATCGGCCTGGCCCGTGGTGCCACCCGCTTTGAACGAGGCATTGCATACGGTTCCCACATAAGCCAAACCGCCTACTCGCGTACCAAATACATGTCCCAGGTCATAGTTAGCCGAGCCAATCAGCGCATCCGTGGTGCGCTGGTTTTCGGTGAGCAAATCAGAGGCGTTGGTATTGGTGTAAGGATCGGTGGCGGGATCCAGGAAAATCAGGGCCTCGTTGGTAGGCACCATTTGCAGCTGAATAGCCAGTTCCTGCTCATAAATTCCATTCACCCGGTTTATAGTCGTTACGATGCCAGCCAGAGCAGCGGCCTTCGTACCGCCTTTGGTAATCGCATATTCACCCGTACAAGCCACAGCCAAGCGGTAGGTTCGAAGCTGAGCGCCATTGGCCCGAAGCTGATTTGTGGTGGGGGGCAATTTGCGCTTCACATCAGTGGTAAGACAGGCCGCCCCGCCCTGGCGCATTGCCGAACGATAAAATACCCGATGGTTTACGGTATCACCCGGCGCGGCGGGGTCGATGTAAACGGTAGTGGCACCCGTCAGTATCTGCGCGTGAAAACCCGTCGGAGTCAGGTCGAGGTGAGCCGTAGTTGTCGGGTCATCCAGGCTTTGCGCAGAGTATGTTTTAATGCGCGGGTAAAGCGCGGCCAGCCGAGGGTGCAGCACAGCAGTTTCGGTTACTTGAAAGCGCTGGCTAGAGCCATCGGGTAAAGGAAGTGATAGCACTATGCCCTGATTAATCTTCGCACCTTTACGAGGAGCCGAAGCAGCTTGCAGCGCCGTGCGCATGGCTAATGTTTGGAAGCGAACCGCCCGAAACTGAGTTAGTCCGGAAACCGAAACCCGAGCGGCGGCAGAGGCCGGCGCAGCATCTATCCATGTAGTTTTAGGCGTCTGCGCAACCGCCGCAACCGTACTCAATAGCAAAAATAAAAGCAGCCAGCGCCCCGCAGGGCGGCCAGCCCAGAGAAAGGTTGAGGGCATATCGTGTCCAGAAACAACTATTGGCAAACAAGTTACGCGTCTACCCGAGAAAGGTGGCCTACCAGCAGTCAGGGCACTTGGATAATGTTTTTAAGCAACGTTAATAATTAACTTTCAAGCGCACCAGCCACTTAACAATTTGCCCCCCAAACATAAAAAAAGCCGGCTTGAAGCCGGCTTTTTTTAACACAAGGTTTTCTACGCTTCATTCTTCAACAACACCAGCTGCGCCTTATCAGCGGCGCTGATTTTACGACGAAACTCGACGTAGGCCGGATAATCGGTGCGGGGAAAGCGAGTACGGGGCATGTGCAAGCGGCGCACATATTGTAAAGTGCCGTCGGGTAAAGTTTGAATTTGGCTGGAATATGTCCCGAAGGCGGTTGTAAGCTGCACCGGGCTGGGTAAGGTTTCCGCCTGGAAGCCGGCTGGCACGTGAATGCGCACCGTATCGGCGTGCGAAAAGGCGTGATCAAGCCAGATATCGGCTCGGCGCTCACCTACAGGCGCAGCTAGGGCCGGCAGGCGACTGAGGAGATTGGGGGTAAGAAAAGCACGTTTGCCGCTCGGGGGGGCAAAATTAGGCAAGGTTAGACCAAGCGTTTCTACCACAGCCGGCAAAGCGGTACGTCGGTCGGAGGTGAGGTTAAACTTTGTGATGCTGAAGTTGGGTAACGGCAACGATTCAGCAATTCGCTTTTTCTGATCGGCATGGGAGAAGCCGTGAAGCAGCTGACTTTGGTCATCTTGCTCCTGCCCCGTCCGCACCGTCCGAATGCTGACAGTGGCCGTGCCCTGAGCATCAAGGTAAAGGTCTACACGCCGCTCACGCCGGTTTTCGACGGCGCCATAACGAGGCGTACGCACAATTTTGCCCCCCGTGGGCGTGAGCAGCAACGCGTGACGGTTGCCGGTAAAGCTGCCCATGTATCCGAACGCCTCATTCTGACTCGTGCATTCCAGCCACACCGTATCTGCCTTGGCCGCTTTCAGTGGTACGCACAGCACAACATGGTTGAACTGATTGCTCGGAAACTCCATCCGGATATCCGCTTCATCGGCCCGCACCAAGGCGCAGTAGGCCGTTACGTCAGCGGCTTTGAGCAAAGCCATGCAATAGTTCGTCAGGGCTTTGCAGTCGCCGTAGCCGGTAGCACTTACAGCGCTGGCCGGAAAGGTTTGCCAACCGCCTAATCCCAGTTGAATAGAGATGTAGCGCGTATTTGCCTGCAAATACTCATACACCTTGCGGATACGCGCCCGCTCGTCGGGCACATCTTTCACTAGCGCCGCGATGCGCGCTTTTACATCGGCGGGCAACATGTCGCGGCCCGCATTCAGGTCGTAATTCCACTGACCTAGCGTCTGCCAGGAGGTAAGTGCGCCCCGATGACCCTGTACCTCAAAGGCGGTGGGCGCAGTCAGGACGGCAGGCACCAACTCTTCCAGGGGCGGACCGGCTGGTTCTTGTTCCAGCGCCACCAAATTGGCTACCTGCCATTGGTATACATCCAGCGCGCCCTGCTTACTGCGAGCAACAGCCGAACTGCCGGGCAAGTGGCGCTCCTGGTAGCGTAGGGGCAGCTCGGCGGGCGTTATCACCCGAAATGAAGCGTGCTCTACCGCTATGTGCTCACCAGCCTGCGGGTGCCACGATGAATAAAACAGCGGATTGTCCGAAGTGACTTCATACTCAAATTCGACCGTGTACGGGTAACTGGCCTGACTTAAATCGGCCAAGCGGCCACGATTGTCGTTTGCAAGGCTGATGCCATCGGCGAGGCTGTAATCTTTTACATCCGAGGCTTTTAGTTGCCGAATAAGTCGCCCATTTGCATCATACACAGCACCGCGCAGGTAATTCACCGTGTTTAGCTGATCGTAAGAAACTAGCTCACCCGCCCAATGCTTACCATTGTCGTCGAGAATAGTAGCTGCCCGGCGCACCGTTTGCACCGTGCGCCCTACCGATTTTACCAGCAAAGTCTCCTCGTACTCGCGCACCACGGCATGAGCATTTTCAAGCAAGCTGGAGGGCAAATCTGACATTGCATATTTCGGTGGCTGCCCTCCGGCCCAGGCCGAAGAGGCAACCAAGCCGCTCAATGCCAAACCGAAGCCGGCCCGGCGTAGGGTGTGTAGAAAGCAGCTCATGATTTCTTCTTCAATACAATCTGCTCAGCGTGCTTGGCCAGCATGCGGCTATAAAATTCGCGCAGGTAGGTGTATTCTTCTGCCGAGTACACGGCCCGGCGCAACGTCATGCGGCTCATAATTTGAATAGAGCCCGTTGAAGCAGCCGCCTGATAAGTGAATACGCCGCCATCCTCGGGTAGCTTTACGGCCGTTGGCTTAGGCATTTCCTCCGGCTCGTATCCGGCGGGTAGAGTAATGTTGAGCTGTACTGTCTCATCAAAAGGAGCCGCGAAATCAACTGGGAAGCGACGCTCTTCGTGCACGAAAGGATTGCGCTCCGCACTGAAATGCCGTAGCAGGTTCAGATAAAGGGTAGGAGCAGGGGCATCGGCACCGGGTGCAGTAAACTCGTAATCTAGGGTGAGGGGCTTGTGCAGGGTTTCGCGCTCTTTGAAGGCATAGGTAGGAATGGTCCAGCCCTCATGAGTTTTGGCCATATCTTCCATGAATTTCTTCTCGCCCTTTTTTACCAGATTTTCACGCTGGTCCAACGCCGCATAGCCACCGTTTTCCTGGTGTACTTTGCCCTTCATACCCCCACGCTCATCCATCGTGAGGTGCACCTGATGATAGTTTACGTAGCGTTGCGTGGGCGTGAGGCTCACCCAGCGCGACTTGCCAGTGCCCGGCATCAATAAGCGACCGGTACCACTTAGGCAGCGCGTCGGGAGCATTCCAAAAGGGAGTAAGGCATCAGTAGCGTCGGCCATCAGCTCTTGGTTGCCAGGCAAAGCTACATGGGCGACCACGTAGTTGAAGCTCGACATCAAGGGCATCGTTTCCGTCAGGCGACCGTGGCTACGGGTGCTAAGAACCACTGGATTAGCCTCTAGGCCAGCGTCGCGCAAAGCTGCGATGAGCATTAGGTTTACGTCGGCCGAATTGCCTGTGTGTTGGTCGTAGATGTGCTTGAGCGAGCCGGTGCTCAGCATCCAGTCGGTGCCGTTGTGCTTCACGGCTTTGCGCACCATTGCGTGTACCGCCACAGCGCGGGCCGCCGGGTCGGAGTGCTGGGCAGTGATGGCCGCCAACTCCGCTTTCAGAAACCCGCCGCGCTTAAGCTGAGACCCTAGACTCTCGTGATTAAGCAACTCGTCGTCAATTTTTTGCCAGGAACCGGCCACGCTTTCGTAGGCCTGCCCAGGCCATTGTACACCCGCCAACTCAAAATCTACGCGAGCCACGTAATCCTTGGAAGTCGTCATGAAAGGCTCATCGCGAAAGCCGGGAACCTGCTTCATTGCCCAACGGTAATTGGTAACCCGAGGCGTAACAGTGGTGGACGAGGGTCCGATGCGGGCGTTGCTACCCCACGAAGCACTAGCGCCTTCAATGAAGGACCCGCCTTGGCTAAAGCTAAACTGCGTTATGCCCTCGTTGCGCTCCTGCACAGCCAAAGGCTCATAGCCCTGAAATAGCTGCTTATAATCGAAATATTCCGGAATAGCAGCCCGGTACTCGCTCCAGCGTACGGGGATGTAATACTGAAACTGCCAGTCCTGGAAGTTGAACAGAAAATCGGAGTTTACGGTGTAGGTATACTCAATTACGGAGCCTTCACGTACGTTGGGCAGCGTGAACTTGCGAATGAAGTTGTTAGTGGTCTGCTGCTCCATGAACGTCGCGTCGGAGGCCATTTTCTCCTTCACTAGCTGCCCGTTTACCATATTATAAGTGAAGCCGCGCAAGGCCGAAATCTTTTCCTCGTTGGAGCCTTTCTTATACAAAGGCACTTTCACCGTGGCCCAATCGTACCCCGATTTTTTGAGGATTTTGATACGGGTGACGCGCTCAAACACCAGCTTAAAGTCGCCGCTGCCAGTTTCGAAGCGCGTACGGCCGAAGTCGCAGAGCACGACGGCCTCAGCAGCACTGTCGGCTATAAAGTTTTTGGCGTCAAAGTCGGCCAAGTCGGGCTTACCAAACTTAATCGGGTCAGCCTGACCTAGGGCGGGAAGTTGGGATGCGCTCGTCAGTAGCAATAAAGTTAGAGCGCTACGATGGAGTAAGGTTTTCGGCATAAAGTATTGCTATTGAGTTAGGTTAAGATTATTCAGAGGAAGAAAAATGCTTCGAGGGATTACTAGGCAAAATCAAATTTTACAACCTGGAAGTTGACGATATTCTCTTGGCTCATGCCGTCAAAAAATACAATCGGCTCAAATATTAGATAAGTGATATATATTATAAATTCTTTGCTACTTGTGTTTTAACACAATTGACTCGGCATGCTTAGCTACCACGCGACTGTACAGCTCACGGAGTGCAGTGTATTCCTGAGCTGAGTATTCAGTTTTGCGCAGCTGAAGGCGGCTGGTGATGTGCAGCGTATTTTGCTGCGGCGTGATATTGAACTGAAAACGCCCCCCATCATTGGGTAGGCTCAGCAATAGGTTGGCAGGCAACTCCTGCACTTCATACCCGGCCGGCAACGTTAGTGCAATGGTCTGGGTATAGTCGCGTAGCATTCCAAAATCGACAGGAAATTGTCGGTCTTCTTGGCGGAACGGGTTTTGGCCTTCTCCTAAGTGGCGTAAAGGCTGTACATATAGCGTAGTAGCCGCCGCCTCACCCCCTGGTATTTTTACGCCAACTTCTACACTAAATGGTTGCTGCGAAGCGGCAACATTATTAAATACCGGGGCTGTTAAAGTCCACTCCGGCCAGCGTTGCTGCAAATTTTTGATAAATTGTTTCTCCGTGCTGCCCGCCAGAAGCTCCCGGGCTTCTGAGCCAGCATAGCCCGTGTGCTCCAGCTTAATTTTGCCCCCCAGCGCACCTTGTTCAGTCATTTCTAATTGAGCTGTAGTGTAGCGCATATAGCGTTGGGTAGGTACTAGTGACACCCAGCGCCCGCCTGTCTTGTCCATAAGCCGACCCTGACCATTGAGGCAGCGCTCTGGCAACGTGCCGGCCATGATGAGCGGCTCTGTAGCATCTACCAACACTTCTTTATTGTCGGGTAGTGTAACGAGGGCGGCTACGTAGTTGAACTGACTGAGCACGGGCAAATCAGTCTGGATGCGACCATGGTCGCGGGTACTAATCAGCAGCGGTTCCGCCGTAAGTCCAGCTGCACGCAGCGTGTTGATGAGAAGCAGATTTAGCTCGGCAGCATTACCGGTACCCTGTTCGCAGATTCGTCGTAAGGTAGCCGTAGTATACAATCTCCCTTGTCCATTATAGCGGACTGTGCGCTGCACCAGTGCCAACGCTGCATTCAGGCGCTCAGTAGAGTTAGGATATTGTGCAACAAATGCTGTTGCAGGGTTTGTGAGCGGTGTCGTCTTGCTCAGTGCTAAGCCAAATTGCTCATTATTTAGCAAGTCAGAGGCTATTTTGTCCCAAGTGCTCGTTATTTGTTGATACTCCTGCCCTGGATATTGAATGCCATCTAGTTCAAAGTCTAAGCTACTAAGGTAGTCGCGAGCCGTAGTCATGTAAGGTTCCTCGCGAAAAGCGGGCACATCCTTCATCGCCCAGCGCAGCTGAAGTGCTTGTCCAGTGATCATTTCCCTCCGGGTGATACTACTAGCTAAGCTACGGCCATCAAAATCCTTAGGGGCCCATTGAATAATTGTGCTGTACGAAACTGCTTGCTTCTCTTTTATGTCGAAAGGGAAGTAGCTGCGCTCAGTTGTCTTGTAGCGGAAAAACTCAGGTAAAACCGCTCTGTACTCACTCCAGCGCACCGGAATAGTGTGCTGAAATTGCCAGTCTTGTAGGTTAAACAGGAAGTCCGATTTGATGACGTAGGTGTACTCTATGATGGAGCCCTCACGCACATTGGGTAAGGTAAAAGCGCAGCGCACACGATTCGCGTCTACCTTTTCTTCGAATATGGCCTCCTTGTTCAGCTTTTCTTTCACTACCTGGCCATTCACCAGATTATAAGTAAAGCCTTTCAGACCACTCAGTTCTTCTTTCTGTCCGTCCTTGTGGTAAAGCGGCACCTGCACGGTGGCCCAGGTATAGCCGGCTTTGCGATGAATGCGCAAACGCGTGGTACGCTCAAACACCAACTCAAACCCTTCGTCGCCACCCCTGATCTTCGACTGACCAAAGTCGCAGAGAATTTCGGCCGCCGCTGTGATATCCGCTTTGGCCTGGGGGGCAAAATCAGCGGCCTTTACATCGCCAAATTGAATGGGTACTTGCTGGGCGCTGCAAAAATGCCCCCCAGCAAAAAATAGCATAGCTAGGGCTACGGCGCGGCCTAAAGGCGAAAGCATAAGGAAACGATAAAGGAGATAAGAATAGTCTAGGCTCCTTCATCCATAGCTCCTTAAAATAAGCTAAAATAACCGTGTAGGAAAGAGGCCGGTAATCCGGCAACCAAAAGTGCAAGATTGGTGCTTCTCTTCCAAGTTTTTCTGCTATATAGATTTATGTATACGTTAAGCGGTAGCGCGCACGCGCTCTTCCGCCCGTACACCCCATAGCAGATAAGCCAGCGCGGCAAGCGTAGCAATGGCTCCAAGCGCGTGTACGTAAGGCAAATGACTGGCAATGTTGCCGTACAGCCAGCCCGACAAAAGCGCACCCAGCCCAATGCCAGCCTCCAGCGCGATGTACATAGTGGCCACAGCCCGACCGCGCCGCTGCTCATGGCTCAGGTCGATGGTCCAGGCGTAAAGGGTAGGGGAGTTGAGACCCGCAGCCAATCCAAAGATTACGGCGGCGGCGAGGAATATTGGGACGGAGTTCGCCACAATCAGCAGGATCATGGAGAAGGCCAGTAGGGCAGCCGAAGCCCGCAGAATCGGGACACGGCCGTAAGTATCGGAGGCGCGCCCAGCCACCAGGCGAACCAGCAAGGACGCGGTGGTGAAGAAAGTGAAAAAAAGCCCTTTGTTAGCAATGCCCAGCAGCTGGCTTTGGTCGGGAATAACGGTGAGCACAATGCCGAAAGGAAACAGGCACAGCAGCGTAACAATAGCCGGCGCACGCACCTGAGGTTCCAGTACCTCATTCCACTCCAAACGCAGCAGACGCCAGCTAAACCGTTCGCGCTGGGCTTGCGGCAAGGTTTCGGTCATGGTGCCCTGCACAGCCAACGACAGTAGCGCCGCCCCCGACGAGCAATAGAACATCGTTTCCAGCGAAAACTGGTTGGTAATCAGACTGCCCACCACTGGTCCGGCTGCCATGCCCAAGCTGCCCGCCACGCCCAGCAGGCCCATCGCCTCGCCCCGCCGCTGGAGCGGAATAATATCGGCAATAAACGCGGCCGTGCCCGTGGGCTTGAATCCTGTACTAAACCCGTGGAGCAAACGCAGCAGCAGAAACCCCGCAACTGTGGTGACCCAGGGATAAAAGAACCCGCACAGAAAGCACACCAGCGAGCCAAATACCATCACCGGAATACGGCCTACGGTATCAGCCAGCTTGCCGCTGAACGGTCGCGAAATGCCCGCCGTGAGCGTAAAAAGCGCGATAATAAATCCTTTGTAATCGGCCCCACCCAGCCGCGTGAGATAATCGGGTAGCTCCGGCAGGAGCATATTGAAGCTGATGAAAAACAGGAATGAACTCAGGCACATTAGCCAAAAGCCAGCCGAGTAAATACTGTTCTTAAAGAAGCGCATAGGCGTAAAGGTACGCCTCCGAACGCCAGTTGGTTAAAGTTTTTGCCCCCCACAGGCAAGCAGCAGCGTAAGCAGAAACTCGAGGCCGGGTGAGCTCACTTTTACTTGCTCAGATAGGCTCATTGTCTGTTTTTACGGTAGAATCGTTACGCCATACTTCGCGCAGATTTGCGTAACGCCCGCAAAATCTGGCGGGCCGGGCGGAAGTTGGTTTATCTCCTCAAACATGCGCTCTATACCAGCCGGAAAGATGGATAAATGAACCTTGGCTTTTGTATCGCCAACTACCGTGAAGCGGTGCGCCACACCGCGCGGCACGTACGTTAGCTCGCCCGCTTTTAAGGTTTGTACCGTGTCTTCTACCTGAAACTCGACCGTGCCTTCCAGCACGTGAAACACCTCATCTTCATTAGCATGCACGTGCTTCGGAACGCCTACTCCGGGGTCGTTCCATTGCTCAATCAGCGTGAACTGATTGTTGGTGTCCTTCCCACTTAGCATAATACGCTGATGATCGCCCAGCACATTTAGCCGAGTTCCATCTTCCTGCTTCAGAATTTTAGCTTCTGCACTCATATTTGTCTGGCATTTATCGTGTTAAGGAAGATATTAAATATATCAGATATATACCATGGCTGAGCTAGTCCTCTTCAACTGCCGCCAGCTTTTTTAGCGCTTTTGCAGTTCAAGAAATTACTGCTTTCTATGCCTTAAGAGTATGTAGAGGAGATAAGACGAACCGCATTTTTAGGAAGTATGTATGTCAAAACGGCTGTCTCCGTAGTTCGGCGCGAAGTGTGTCGGTGCCATTTCCTATGCCTTGGTTCTCTGACTTTTTCGATAAAATTTCCGCTAAACGCCCCCGCCCCGATGGTAAGCCTGCTCTTACAGTGCGCGAGCGGTTTTCGGCACTAAAAAACATTCCGGCTTTCCTGAAGCTCATATGGGAAACTAGCCCCAGCCTCACGCTCGGCAATATTGGTCTGCGCTTGCTGCGAGCGGCTTTGCCGGTGGCTATGCTGTATGTGGGCCAGCTTATTCTAGACTCCGTGGTGAGTTTGGCGCGTTCGGGAGGCAATTCTGGTACCTCGTTGGGACCGCTGCTGAGCTTAGTGGCGCTGGAGTTTGGACTAGCCATTTTGTCGGATACGCTGGGACGCGGCGTAGCCTTGCTCGATAGTCTGCTGGGCGATTTATTCGCCAACCGCTCCTCCGTGCGCCTCATGGAACACGCCGCCGAACTCGACCTCGATCAGTTCGAGGACAGTACATTTTACGATAAGCTCGAACGCGCCCGCCGCCAAACTCTTTCGCGCACCGTGCTCATGGCACAGGTGCTTAGCCAGGCCCAGGACGCCATTACGATGGCGTTTCTGGCCATCGGGCTGGTTGCCTTCAATCCGTGGTTGCTACTGCTATTGTTGGTGGCCGTTATTCCAGCTTTTCTGGGCGAGTCGCACTTCAATGAGCGCAGTTACTCACTAGTCCACGGTTGGACGCCGGAGCGCCGCGAGCTGGACTACCTGCGCCAGACCGGCGCCAGCGACGAAACCGCCAAAGAAGTCAAAATCTTCGGCTTGTCGGGCTTTCTGATTGATCGATTCAAGTTGCTGTCGGATCAATTTTATCAGCAGAACAAAGCGCTAGTGTTGCGGAGAGCGGGCTGGGGGGCTTTTTTCGCGGCGGTGGGCGCGGCTGGCTACTACGCGGCCTACGTGTATATCATTTCGCAGGCCGTCAGGGGGCAAATTTCGATTGGTCAGCTCACGTTTCTGGCCGGCTCATTTGCTAGGATGCGCGGCTTGCTGGAAGGCATTCTGAGTCGATTTAGCAGCGTGGCCGAAGGCGCGTTGTATCTACAGGACTTCTTCGATTTCTTCCGCATTCAACCTCGCATTATTCGCGACGAAGCCCACGTTGTGCGGCCTTTCCCGCGGCCGATTCGGGTGGGGTTTCAGTTTGAAAATGTGGGCTTCAAATACCGGAACGCCGGCAAATGGGCCATTCGCAATCTGAGTTTCACCCTGCAAGCGGGCGAAAAGCTGGCGTTGGTAGGCGAGAACGGCGCCGGTAAAACAACTTTGGTCAAGCTGTTGGCCCGCCTCTACGACCCCACGGAAGGCCGCATTCTGCTCGACGGCCACGATTTGCGCGAGTACGACCCGGCCGAACTACGCCAGGAAATCGGTGTCATCTTCCAGGATTTCGTGCGCTTCCAGTTATCAGCTGGTCAGAATCTGGCCGTGGGCCGGATTGAGGAAAAAGAAAACCAGGACCGGATTCAGGCCGCAGCAGCTCAAAGCCTGGCCGATACGGTGGTGCAAAAGCTGCCCGCTGGCTACGATCAAATTATCGGGCGTCGCTTTGCTGGCGGCGTAGACCTAAGCGGGGGCGAATGGCAGAAAATTGCGTTGGGCCGGGCCTACATGCGCGATGCCCAACTCCTTATTCTGGATGAGCCCACCGCTGCCCTCGATGCCCGCGCCGAGCACGAAGTTTTTCAGCGCTTCGCCGACCTGACCAAAGGCAAAACCGCCGTGCTGATTTCGCACCGTTTCAGTACTGTACGTATGGCCGACCGAATCCTAGTAATTGAGAATGGTGAATTCGTCGAAATTGGCTCGCACCCGGAGTTGCTGGCCCGTGGGGGGCGTTATGCTGAGCTGTTTGCCCTACAGGCCGCAGGGTATAGATAGAGGTATGGTTTGGCGCTGAGGCCTGCCAGAATAACGGGAAAGCACGAACCAGCCGCATCAATGGCGTTAACCAATTTTTTTGCCCCTTTTCCACTGATTATCAAACCGTAAACAAAATCCATTTCGTATCTTGGGTATAGGTATCACCAATAGCCAACACCCATGAAACTATCGTTTACGCTGCTCCTTACTTTGCTGACACTAGCAATGACAGGCTGCTTCGCCTCACGTGAGGCCCGAGTCGAATCGGACTATAGCTACACTGGCAATTTTCGCCGTTATCGGACCTATGATTTCATTACCGGCCAAGGCTTAGCCGCCGATACCAGTCGCTTGGGCGAAGTACTCCGCGAGGCTATTCGGACCCGTATGCGGGTGCAGGGCTATAGGCCAGCACGCAGCCGCGCCGACCTGCTAGTCAACTTCCGCGTGTTTGAAGGTGATATGCGTTTTCGCGGCTATGCTCAGGAGGACCTCACGCGCTGGGTGACTACTGGCATCGTAGAAGACGACGAGACTCCTAAAGAGGAGCGGCAGGGCTACAAGCCAGTAAAGCTGCTGCTCACTGAAGGCACTTTGCTGGTCACGCTTATTGATAATAAAACCAACCGCGCTGTTTGGAACGGCTACGCTTCGGGCGTGACGGTGCCTCCAGGCGCGCAGGGCGAACAGGTGTTAAAGCGCTCGGTGCGTTCCATTTTCGACCGCTACCAGATCTTTACGGAAGGCTATCTGGAGAATAACCGGCAATAGCCCGTTTCCAGAGAGTTATCCGATCTGTCGCTATGCTTTGCGAGGCTGTTGTTCCGTGGTTTCGGCCCACCGTGGATTATAACGAACAAAGCCGAACAAATACAGCATCAGCGCCCGCGAATAGCGAAATACCAGCGGCATAGTGAGTACCGTGGCTACGGCTACGGTCAGCACGTACACCCACACGGCTGGGTCGCCGGCCAGATAGTAGAGACCGACGCCGCTGAGTGCAAAAATCGCTACTGAGAAGCCGTAGCTCACAAACATTGCCCCCCAGTAAAAGCCAGGCTCCGGCTCGTAGGCTTGTCCGCAAACCGGACAGGAATCCAGCATTTGGGAGAACTTGGTGACGCGATACGTGGGGTACTTAAACAATGGGCCTTGATGGCAGCGCGGACAGCGAAGGGCCAGCATTGCGAGGAAAGAAGAACGAATTGGCTTCATTGGTTAAGCTAAAAATTGCCCCCCAGACTGGTTTGATGCGGGCTGGGAACGGCAAGCCGTAAGCATACGGTGCTGTCTTACGTATGCTTACGGCTTAAGAGACAAAGAAGCTGCGTCTGGAAGCGTATTGCTGCTCCGCTGAGGAGTTAGCGGCGGCTGCCAGGTATGCGAAATTGCAGGCCGATAGAAGGCACAATAGTTACTCCCTTCAAGGTCGTGGAGCGATTATTCAGTAGCTGATACGTGCCGTAGTTTTGATAAAACACCGATACAGCCGGAATAATGTAGGCGTAGCGGTAGCCGATTTTGGCATTGATAAAACCGCCATAGGAGCCAAAATTCTGCTTCTGGCTTAAACCCGCTAATAAGTTATTGGTGCCGATCTGATATACCTTATTGGAATCGAAGCCATAGCGGACGAAGGTGTGCGTGTACACCACGCCAAACGACAACGCGCCAACTTCCTCTTCGGGGCCAAACGATTTGCTGAACACCAGCGGCACAATCAGGTCGTTGCGGTTGGCCCGAAAGCTGAGAACATCCGCAATATTATCAAGGAAGGGCAGGTTGGGCAGCTTGGCGCGCTGCGTGGCAAACTGCAACCCTATGCTGCCGTACATGGCACCCGCCTGGCCACCAGGACTTTCCGGTGTGCCCGTTGGACCCATAAACTGATACATGGCGTCAAAAACGTGCGAGCCGAAAGCGTACTTGTAGCCAGCATCTACGCGGTCGGTGACACCATAGCGCACGTATAGGTCGGCGGTGGGCTGCACTGGGTCGAGGACGTAGGCCAGAGCCGCCGCCTGTAGTCGGTCGACGGCAGCGCTATACTGCACGGTGTCTTTGCGGGCGGCCGCCGAAGCAGCGTCTTTCAGCGTAGAGCCAGCCTGGTCGAGGGTGGAGGTGGCCACATTGAAGGCCGTGTTGCCGCCTACCCGAAACTCGCCGCGGGGCGTGACCTTGCCCGAGCTAGTGAAGGTGCGCGGCGCGGTGCAAGCCGTGGCCAGCAGCGCCAGCAGGGGTAGATAGCGAAGGAGGGGCAGGCGGTGAATAGTCATGGAAGGAGAAGTAAAGCGGGGCGAAGTTGGTGAAAAAGCCCCCCAGCGCCAAAATCAGGCCGGAAGCCTAACTAATCGAATCAGAGTACCATAATGGTCCTGCATTCATCTGATTTGGGAGCACTTGCTGGTTTATCACCGCATCCTGGCATATTTGCCCCCCATGTTGACTCTATTGCTTTCCTGGCTCATAATGGCTGCCGTAACGACGGTGGTGGGACGGGCTGCGTGGAGTTGGTTGCGGAGCAAGGGTTTGCCTGACACCGAGCAAACCTTGCCGCTGGAGTGGCTCAGTTTGTTGGGCTTGTGTGTGCTGGCGCCTATCGTGGGGGGCATTTCGCTGAGCTGGGCTATCAGCGCGAATATTCAGCTGGTGATTGCAGTCAGTGCGCTGGCGCTAATGGTAACGCAACGAAAAGAAATAGCCGCTAATTTCCGACAAGGCTGGCAAGCATTTATTCACCCTGGCAACCGCTACTTACTACTTGCCGGCTTTGCCATACTGGGTGTGCTCGGCATTCGACTGCTCCATCAAAGCACGTTGGCTCCCGCTAATTTCGACTCAGGGCTGTATCATTTCCAGACCTTAAAATGGCTGAATGAATACCCAACAGTGCCGGGCCTGGGCAATCTGCACGGGCGGCTGGCCTTCAATTCCAGCTGGTTTCCGCTGCTGTCCTTGTTTCGCTATGGCAGCCCGGTGGGGCCAATATATGGGCTGGGGGGCTTTTTGTATTTGTTGTTGCTAGGGGCGTTGGTGCGGGCAGCGGTAGGAGCGGGGCGCGGCTCGCGCGCGGCCTGGGCGCTGCCGCTGCTATTCTTTTTACTGCTCTGGAGCTTTCAGATTTGGCTGTCGTCGCCAACTCCCGACTACGTGCTGCCCGTGCTGTTGATTTTTGCTTTTCTGCGCTATGCCCGCAAGTGGGAGCTGGGCAACGGTCGTCGCTTCGACGCTGATACTGTCCTGGTTGGGCTGGTCATTCTGCTGGCCGTTACGATAAAGCTTTCGGCGCTGCCGGCGTTGCTGCTGCCCTTGCACAGCCTGTGGGCCAGCCGAGGCGCCATGGCCCGTCGCCACTGGCTACTGGGGGCGGGGCTCGTATTTTGTATGCTCACGCCCTGGCTGGTGCGCGGCATTCTCTTATCGGGCTACCTCATCTATCCCGCCGCCGCCCTCGACTGGATTAATGTTGACTGGAAAATTCCGCTGGCCTCGGTTCAAAAGGAGCAGTACATGATTACAAACGTGGGGCAGTGGACAACGCATCCCACCTGTTTGCCGCCCCACCAGACGTTGGGTCAGTGGGTGCCACATTGGTGGCTTACGCAAAGCAACTTCATGCGGGGCGTTATGCTGCTGGCCGCCGGTTCGGTGGTGCCAGCAATAATACGCTGGCGCAAATTTCCTTCCCACGAAATAGGCTGGGCAATTGGCTGGCTAACCGCTTGGCTGGGGGGCTTTTTTTGGTTCTGGGCCGCGCCTGATTACCGCTTTGGGGTTGGGTTTTTGCTGATAGCTGGTTTTTGGCCCTGGTTGAATCTTGCTCCGACGCGGCCGCACAGCGGAGTCGTAGCGTGGTTGCCGATATTGCTGACATTGGCCTGGGGGCTTCATTCCCTGCGTGATCCACTGTACCAAATCCGTACGCAGCCCCAGGCTTTCGCGCACCGCCTGCTGTGGCCCGCCTCGGCCCCAACTGTGCCTACACTGCCCCTAAAACCAAGCAAAAACTTAGTAGTGCGCGTGCCACAGGTTGGTATTCAGTGCTGGAATGCCCCGTTGCCGTGCGCCACCTGCCCGCAAATTGAGGTAGAAATGCGCGGGACTACGTTGAGCCAGGGTTTTCGGCCGCCACCTGCCCCAACTGGCCGCATGTGCTGCCTGGAAGCACCTGAGTAGTTACAATCAACACCTGGCGGTCAGAAATAAACCGCTGCTGGCGAACCTTCCGTTTGCCAACGGACTATTACTAGCAATGAGTCGAATAGCTCAGTTTCTAAATGCGCATTTTAAGCTAAAGCCGTATGATTCGTGATAAATGGAGGCTAATACAACTGCTTGCTTATGTGTGCGTTGTCATAATTACGCTGCCAGCATTTAGTCAGAGCTCAGAGAGGAGCCCGAAGCTGGTGGCCACGGTGTATGTATTTCTGGCCGAAACCTGCCCAATCAGCCAACAGGCCACGTTGGCGCTGCGCAACCTGTATACAACCTACGCTTCCCGCGGCGTGCAGTTTGTTGGCTTATTTCCCGATCAGCAAACATCTGCGGCCGATATTGCCGCGTTTGGTCGAACGTTTAAAGTGCCTTTTCCACTGAGGCTGGACAGCAAAAAGCAACTTGCACGGCGTTTTCAGGCCAGTATTACCCCGGAGGTAGTAGTGGCGGCGGCCGATGGCCGTACCGTACTCTACCAAGGCCGCATTGATAATAGCTACGCGCGCCTCGGCCAGCGCCGCACCGTCGTTACCCAACATGAGTTGCGTGATGCGCTGGCTGCTATCACGGCTGGTAAGCCGGTGGCCAAGGCACGTACCGAAGCCGTGGGCTGCTTTATTGCAGAATAAAGAAATGAAGGGTGGCACCAACGCAGTGGAAAGCGTTATTTAGAAGTGTACATGTTTCACTAGCAATGGCTTAGCGCACACACTAGCGTCAGCATCATATTTTGGCTATTTTGGCCAACGATGACCCACTCACCCTTCCTTTCCCGCCTTACCAAACTGCTCGCTTTTGGCTGCCTGAGCTGTTGGCTGGGAGCCTGTACCACGCCGCGCACCAGCGCACCAGGTACTATCTCTGCTGCTTCCATCAATAAATTTACGGCCGACTCAGCCCTGCGACGAATTGCTACCGCGCAGGATGGTCGCCAAACGGCCTTGCTGCTGCCATACCTCAGTCGGCCCGAAGCTACCTACCGGCGCGAAGCTGCCTTGGCCTTCGCCTCAGTACAGGATAAAGCTGCCACATCAGCCTTGCTCATCTGCCTCAGCGACACCGACCCAGGTGTGCGGCGGGCGGCGGCCTATGCCCTCGGTCAGACTGCCGACAGCACCGCTGCTCCGGTACTGCATCAACGCATGGGTGCGGAGCCCAACCCCGCCGCGCGACGCGCCGTTCTCGAAGCACTCGGCCAATGCCTCACCCGCGGCGAGTTGACCAACCTGTTGCGTTTGCCCCCCAGCCTTGCCTCCGACACTGCTACCCTTACGGGGCAAGCCTGGGGATTATATCGGGCTGGCTTGCGAGGCATAACATCTGACGCGGCTGTGGCGCGGCTTATGCAATTGCTGGCACTCCCAAATCCGCATGGTGCGCGCTTGGCCGCTGCCAATGCCTTAGCACGCACCCGCGGCCTCGATCTGGCCACGTATGCCGTTGCCCTCGCCAAAGTAGCCCAGGCCGACCCGGCTTATGCCGTGCGCAGCGCCGCTACTTCTGCATTAAGCAAGGCAGCCGAAGCGCCTTCTGTGCCCGGCGTATTAGCCGCTATTACGCGCCGCGACCCCGAATATCAGGTGCGCGTGAGTGCGTTACGGGCCATGAATGCGACGATGTATGTACCCGTAAAAGAAGCAGCCTGGGCGGCCTTGACCGACAAGAATGATCAGGTGGCCCTTACCGCCGCAGAGTTCTTTCTGACGCATGCCGCTGAGGAGCCGGGTACCTTATTTCTGGAAAAAGCCAACAAGATCCAACAGTGGCGGGTGCGTGCGACGTTGTTAGCTGCAGCTCTCAAACAGCGGGGAGAAGGCCGTGAAGCGATTCGCGGGGCTGTGCAGGAGCGCTACACTGCCGCCACCGATCCGTATGAAAAGGGCTATTTGCTCAAGGCTTTGGGCGAAGACCCCAACGCGTACAAATTCGTTTCGACGGCCACATTTGCCCCCCAGAAGTCAGTTGTAATCGGGACATATGGTATGGAGGCGCTGGTAGCCATGCGGCGCCTGCCCGACTTTCCAGAAGCCCAATATCCCGCTTTTACCTTGCTGTTGCAGCGCGCTGTGGGCAGCGGCGACGTGGCCGTTATAGGTATTGCCGCCGAAGCTATCCGCGACCCCAAGCTAAACGTGCAGCCCCTGCTGACTTCCACCGACTTCCTGACTCAAGCCCGCGACAAGCTCGCAATGCCCCGCGACCTCGAAGCCTGGCAATCCTTGCAGCAGACGATTAATTACCTGAATAAAAAGCCCCCCACGCCGCTGGTAACCTCTTCTATAGTTTCACATACGATAAATTGGGCAACGGTAAATAAAATCCCAACCGGGCAGCGGGCAACGGTGCACACTAGTAAAGGCAATATCGTCTTTCAGTTGCTGGTAGAAGCGGCGCCGGGCTCAGTGGCTAATTTTGTTGAGCTGGTTGAACAAGGGTTTTACAATGGGAAGAACTTCCATCGGGTAGTGCCCAACTTCGTGGCCCAGGGTGGCTGCCCGCGGGGCGATGGTTGGGGCAGCACCGATTACAACCTGCGCTCCGAATTTGCCGATCTGCGCTATGGCGCGGGTGCCGTTGGGCTAGCCTCGGCTGGCAAAGACACCGAAAGCTGTCAGTGGTTTATCACTCACGCCCCCACGCCCCACCTCGATGGCCGCTACACCATTTTTGCGCAGGTTGTCAGTGGGCTTGATGTAGTAAGCCGCCTAGACATCGGCGACAAAATTGACCGCATTGAGCTGGTACGCTAGCTTATAAAAAAGCCCCCCAGTCGGCTTACAATAATCTGTAGGCCGACTGGGGGGCTTTTTTGTGGCGAAGAAAGCGCAGTTCTACGCCTGCTTGTCTTCGCGGCCATGCACCTGATATGGAGGAGTGGTGGCTTCTACGGCAGTAAAGGCTTCCAGAATTTTGTAGGTATGCGAGGCGCCTTTAGGCACTACCCACGAGTTGCCGGGCTCCAATATAACCACCTGACCTTCGGAGTGTAGCTCGGCGCGGCCGCTGATTACGTAGCCTACCGTTTCGTAGGGCCGCGATACGGGCTCTTTATCGTCGCTGGGTTGCTCATTTTCCCAGAGGCGCATCGATATATTTTTGCCTGAGGCGAGGTACTTTTCTCCATCATTGCCTTTGGGCGAGTGATGAGAGTCAACTTTAATGACAGTGGAATCGGACATAAAAGGGGCGTTTTGGAGTGAAATGTCAGGGATTGTGCTTTCATAACGAGCAAGACAGCGCTACGGTTGTCTGCGTAGAGTTGTCCCAAACCTTCGCCGTTGCCGATTGTTGCTGCTACTTCGAATGACGTTATCTTAGGCCCAGTAGGCCCGTAGGCTGCACCAGAAATAGGCTTATAGCGCCTTTACGCATACCCTTTATGTCCGAAGAATTTGTTCAGACGCTGGCTGTAGCGCATCAGCAAGCCACCGTTCCGTTGCCGGCGCACGCATTTTGCCATTTGGCTGATCAGCTACTGTCTTTACTATTCCCCGAGCGTGCCGATCGTCAGTTATCCAGCGCTGATGCCGTTGCTGCCACCTTGAGCCACCTGCGAGCCGAGCTAACAGCCTTGCTTCGCCCTGTTCTGTTGCTGGAGTCCCCCGAGGCCGTAGTAGCTGCGTTGGCTGCGCAGCTTCCCCACCTTCGTCAGTTGTTGCTGCTTGATGCGAATGCCATTGTGGCCGCCGACCCCGCCGCCCAGGGCGTAGCGGAGGTTGTGTCTACGTATCCGGGTTTTTACGCTATTGCAATGCACCGGCTGGCCCACGCGTTGCACCAGTTAGCCGTTCCTCGCGTGCCTCGTCTACTTAGTGAATACGCCCACGCCCGCACCGGCATCGATATTCACCCAGGAGCCCGCATTGGTTCTTCCTTCTGCATCGACCACGGTACTGGCATTGTGATAGGCGAAACAGCAGTTATTGGAGCCTATGTCAAAATATTTCAGGGTGTTACGCTTGGTGCTTTAAGCGTGGCTAAACATCTGCAAGGCATCAAGCGCCATCCAACTATTGAGGATAACGTAGTCATTTATGCCAACGCGACCATCTTAGGTGGCAGTACGGTAGTGGGCAGCCACAGCATTATTGGGGGCAACGTCTGGCTGACGGATAGCGTCCCTTCGCATTCCCGCGTTTACCACAAAGCGCAGCTCCACGTTACGCGCACCGAAGATCCCAACGCGGATATTTCCTTTTCTATTTAAGTCAAAAATAACTATCCAGACGGTCATGCTAATAGGAGGTCATGCTGACAATAGGAAGCATCTCGCTTGTTTAGCCGGAGTACTAATCCAACGGTGCGAGCGACATGCCTCGCTCTGCTCTGCATGACGTTCTTCTTTGTAAATCCATTCAATCATATACCCCAATGAAAGCAAATACCATTCTCGACACCATTGGCAATACTCCCTTGCTGCGCATCAATCGCCTGTTCGCCGACCGCCCTGACGTGGAGGTCTGGATGAAAGCGGAGCGCGCTAATCCAGGCGGCAGCATCAAAGACCGCATTGCCTTATCTATGATTGAGCAAGCCGAAAAGGACGGCTTACTCGGTCCCGATAGTCTGATTGTGGAGCCAACTTCCGGCAATACTGGCGTTGGTTTGGCCATGGTGGCTGCCGTAAAAGGCTATAAGCTCACTTTGGTAATGCCCGAATCGATGTCGATTGAGCGCCGCCGTCTGATGACAGCCTATGGCGCCAATCTGGAGCTGACGCCACGGGAGAAAGGCATGAAAGGCGCTATTGAAAAAGCAAATGAGATCAGGCAGAACACGCCCGGTGCCTGGATTCCTATGCAGTTTGATAACCCCGCCAACATTAAAGTTCACGCCGAAACAACCGCCCAGGAAATTCTGCGCGACGCGCCCGAAGGCTTCGATTATCACATTACGGGGGTTGGCACTGGGGGACATATTACCGCCGTTACGGAGGTGCTTAAGCCATTATTCCCGAAGATGCTGACCTTCGCTGTCGAGCCCGAATTGTCGCCGGTTATCAGCGGCGGCGCGCCTGGCCCGCACCCTATCCAAGGCATCGGCGCGGGCTTCATTCCTAGTAATCTGCACACCAATATTCTGGACGGTACCATTCAGGTAAGCCAGCAAGCCGCCTTCGATATGGCCCGGCGTGCGGCACGTGAGGAAGGAATTTTTGTGGGTGTTTCGTCTGGAGCTTCTCTCGCCGCCGTAGCTCAGAAGCTCCCTGAAATGCCCCAGGGCAGCCGTGTGCTCACGTTCTGCTACGATACCGGCGAGCGGTATCTGTCCGTAGAAGGTTTATTCGTTTAAATCACGAGAACCAGTAAAGAAAAAGCCCCCCAGAAAGAATCTAGGGGGCTTTTTCTTTACTTAATGCTTAATAAACAGCAACGCTCTGTTGCTTACGGAATCTAAAGTCCAAACAAAAGGCCCGGCTTATCCAGCCGGGCCTTTTGTTTGAGTGGAGAATATCGGAGTCGAACCGATGACCTCTTGCATGCCATGCAAGCGCTCTAGCCAGCTGAGCTAATCCCCCGTTTAGTTTACCAGCCACCTTTCGTGTTTGATGGGACAAAAGTACGGCGCGTTTCGGATTCTGCAAGGCTGGGAGGCTTTTTTTGGGAAATCTTTTCCATCAGCACCCAAAAAAAGCGGCCGGAGAATTTCTCCGGCCGCTTTCAGAATCAAGCAATAGCTTGGCTTAGTTGAAGATGTAGCGCAAGCCAAACTGCATGTAGTAGGTCGACGCTAGGGAGTTATTATTTCTGTAAGTAGAAGTAATAGGCTGACCGCGGTCTGTAGCAAGACGGAAAGTAGGACGGGTAGTGCCGCCTGGGTTAACCGTAGTGTTATTAGTTGTAACGTTAGTTGGTACCAGAATAGATGCGTTGTTGAACGACCGTACAATGCCCCAGTTTTCGTTGAGCAGGTTGCCAGCATTAAAGATGTCAAGAGTGAACTGTAGCGTATTACGCTTGTCGCCAAGGTTCAAGAAAAGGTCTTGGGCAAGCTTTACGTCTACTTGATGACGCCATGGCTGCAAAGCACCATTACGCTCAGCGTACTGACCTTTACGGCTTCGCAAGTAATCATCTTGCTCAATGTATTGGAAGAATAAGTCTTCCTGCCGGGCTGCGCTTACAATATTAGGCGCAGCGGTCGTGCCGTAGTTGAAATCGCTAAAATCGATTTCTGACCCATCTTTAGGTACATAAATCAAATCATTACTCTGTCCGTCACGGTTGAAGTCGCCACCGTATATGTAAGAGAAACGACCCTGGCTAGAACCGTCGTAGAACAGCGAAATAGTAGTGCCGAGGTGGCCAAAATATTCCTTGCGGTAAGACAAGGAAGCAACTACACGGTCTGGAACTACATAGCTAGCGTAGCTCAGTTCTGGGCTGTTTGAGTTGTTAACAATTGGGGTACTTGACCAAGTGTTGAGCAACTGGTCGCCACCGCCATCGAATAACACCTCAGCATTGCTGCGTACATAAGCTAGCGAAGCAAATAAACCACCCTCGAAGCGCTTCTCCAGCTTACCAGCTATCGACCAGTAATAGCCTTTATGAGCATTGTCGAGAACAACGGTATTAAAAGGCTGTGTACCTTGAGTGTTGCCTGTCGCTACTGGCTGGTTAGGGCCAGGGCTAGTAGCACTCGTAGGAGCATTAGCTGGAGTCAGCGGGTTGATAAACTTGTTGAAAACGGCGTTTGGATATATCGGCCGGTTATCTGGGTAGCCGGCAACATTCAGTGGCTGAGCTTCCACTAAGTTAGGGTTCCGACCAAGTGCTATTGTCAAGTCTTTATTGTAGATACCTTCCAAGCTACCTACGATGCCTAAAGGCAACTGCGCATCAACAGCTAAAGTGCTCTTCCACGTCTGTGGGTTTTTAAAATCACGAGCAGTGGCGCTAAGCGTGCCTGGTACTTGGGTTCCAGCAACTGGAGGGGTGTCAGGGCGGTAGGCAGCTGGGTCTGGATTGAATGGTCCAGGAGTGCTAGCACCCGACGAAGTAGTAGTGAACTGAATCAAGCCCGCATCGCCAGACTGTGATACAATCCATACGGTAGGAACACGACCAGCGAAAATGCCGCTGCCACCACGTACTTGTAGTGTACGGTCACCTTTCACATCATAATTAAAGCCTAAGCGTGGTGACCACAACACCCGGTTCTTTGGGAGTACACCCGTATCAATCTGTTCACCATTAGCGAAGGCCAGATTAGCTACTAAAGGATGTGTTTGAATCTCTTTTACATCCAAATAAGCATTTAGCTCAGCTCGCAAGCCAGCAGTTACCCGCAGCTTATCAGTAACGTTGATTTCGTCCTGGGCATATACAGAGCCCTGTGCTGTTTTGAAGCGAGGGAAAGCCTGCTCAAAACCAGGTAACAACGAATAAGTCAGAGCAAAATCACGAGGCTTTGCTCCGCTCTTGAATTCATCCCAAGAGTTAAACGTGTAGTAACTGGTAGCAAAACGTTGGAAACCGTTTCTGGTGTTTTGCAAGTCGAATTGTACACCAGCGGTGATGTTGTGAATTCCGGTCGTGAAGTTCACATAATCAACGGCCGAATAGGTCTCAACCTCGCGTAGGTTACCAAAAGTAAAAGGCTCGTAACCAAAAGAAGTAATTGGGTTCACACCAGGCGTGATAACACCAGTGGTAGGATTAACGCTACCATCAAGGATATCTACGAATGGAAATTCCTGGCTATCAGAGCTGCGAGGATCGTTCTGCTTAGTGTATGTGGCCCGTAAGGTGTTGAAAAATTTACCTGCGAAGGTTGAGTTTACTTCACCTGCAAACGAATAGAAATTGCCCTCTTGGTAATAGTTTGAATTCTTGAAAGGAAGAGCAAAGTTGCTTGTCCGGGCATTAGGGAAGGCTTGGAATGGGGTACGTGAGCCGCTCACTGAGATTGGAGTTTTGCTCTCTACCTGATTATACCGAAGGGTTACCCGGTGGTTGGGGTTGATGTTCCAGTCTAGACGGCCCAGCATGGTAGTACGGTCAGTCTGGAAAGGATAAGCTCCGTAGCCGCCGGTTTCATAGTTATAGGTGTCACGCAGATAATTGCTAACCTCGTCAAGAAACGCTGCAGTAGGCCGTACAATATTCGAAGGGCTATTAGGCCCGCCAAATGGCAACTCTGGGGTAGAAGCTAAGTTCTGCTGGCCAGGAGAAGTCCGCTTGCTTTGTTCAGCGTTAACAAAGAAGAATAGCTTGTCTTTGATGATGGGCCCACCTAAGCGAAAGCCGTATTGATTTTCGTCTAATTCCTGTTTTGGGAATGTTTCATCACCTACTTTATTTCCCTGTTGCTTATCACCTCTCCAGAAGGTATAAACCGAACCAGAAAAGTCGTTGGTGCCGGAGCGGGTTACAGCGTTGATGGCGCTACCAATAAAGTTTGATTGGCGCACGTCAAAAGGGGTAATATTTACTGTAATCTCCTGCACTGCGTCCAATGAGATAGGGTTACCGCCAGCAGGCAGGTTGCCACCTATACCGAAGTTGTTGTTGAAGTCAGAACCGTCGATAGTAATGTTATTCTGACGATTGTTACCTCCACCAATAGAAGGGCCTTGCGCAGTCGTACCAGTAGATGCCTGAGGTGTAAGACGAGTGAAATCATTTAGGCTGCGGCTAATAGTAGGCAGACGCTCAATTTCTTGGGTGCTTACGTTGGTGGTAGAACCAGCTCGGCCAGCGCTTAGTACAGAACGGGAATCTTCGCCTGTAACAACTACATTACCTAACTGAGTAGTGGCTTCACTGAGGTTTACGTCTAAACGCAACACCTGACCCAGAGTCAATGTAATGTTCTCCCGTACAGCTTCTTGATAGCCAATAAACGTGACGCGCACGTTGTAAGGACCACCTACACGCATATTCTGTAGGTTGAAGCGTCCTTCAGCGTTAGTAGGAGCTACATACTGCGTGTTGGTCGGAATATGAACGGCAATAACTGTAGCTCCAGGTAATCCAGCACCAGTCTGATCGGTAATAATACCAGTCATGGCTGATGTAGTAGTGCCCTGTGCCCATCCCAGCCGCGCCGTACAGACGCTAAGCAGAAACAACAGCAAGTAGCGTAAACGTAACTGTTTCATAGAGAGAAAAAAAGGTGAAAAAAGAAGAAGCCAGACGACGGCGCTACAAAAGTACTGATGACTTTGTAGCTATGCATTATCAAATCATTAACTATTCTAACAAAAGTTAATGACCTCAATTTGCGGCCGCAAAGGTAGAAGGCGAACTCACAATCTCGGTCGTACAGCCTTAATAAATCTACTGAGGTAGTAGTCGGTATCCAAACTGTTCTCGGTGACTCCTAAAGAGCTGGAAGCGTGGATAAACTGCACGCTTTCGGCCGTGGCTTCTGTTACTAAGCCTACATGCGTAATGCGATTGCTACCCGGTGAAGCACCAAAAAATACTAAATCACCTACCTGCAGTTCTTGAGAGCGAACCGGGGTACCCCATTCTGCCTGCTCATTAGAAGAACGCGGGATTTCTACGTTAATAGCACTAAACGAAGTGGCGAGAAGCCCTGAGCAATCCATGCCTAGGCGGGTCGTGCCACCCCATTTATAGGGAGTACCCTCGTAGGAGCGTGCTGTTTGAATAACAGTGGCTAACTCCCGGCTGATATTGGCAGGCAATGGCCGGCGAGCTCCACGTTTTGAAACTATCTTGGTTTTACCTCGTGATGATGCGTATTTGCCTTTTGTTTTAGAGCCTCCTTTGCGCCGTTCCGCCGCTTTAATGCGGGCCATTTCCCGGGCCGAATAATAGCGTCCGTTGCGGTAGTTTACTTTTTTTGCGCCACCGCAGCTAGCCAGCCACGCCAGTGTTATTAGTAGCAGCATAGCAATCAGACGGCTATACTGTCTCGAAACATGTACCTTCGTAGGGTGTTTCTGCATTGGCGCAAAGATACTCGAATCAGTCATTTGCTTTCAAATTTCGATGAATTTTCAACCGCTCACCCCCGAATTGCTGGTGGCTTTTGAGGCCATCGTGGGCCCCACACACCTTTTCACGGCTAAACGCGCTGAAGCCGCTGCTACTGCTGATGCCTACGCCGACTATGGCCGCGACCACACGGAGGATCTGCATTTTGCTCCTGATGTGGTCTTACGTCCGGCTAACGCTGAAGAGATCAGCCAGATTGTTCGTTTGTGCCACCAGCACCACATTCCTGTCACGCCACGCGGTGCAGGTACTGGATTGAGTGGGGGCGCCTTGCCGATACACCACGGCGTAGTGCTAAGCACGGAGCGGCTCAACAAAATCATTGAAATTGACGAGCGCAACCTACAGGCTACTGTCGAGCCGGGTGTCATCAACCAAGTATTTCAGGAGGCAGTACAAGCAAAGGGCTTATTCTATCCGCCGGATCCGGCCAGTAAGGGTAGTTGCTTTCTGGGGGGCAATTTGAGTCAAAGCAGCGGCGGTCCGAAGGCCGTTAAGTATGGCGTAACCAAAGACTACGTGCTAAATTTGCAGGTGGTGCTGCCTACTGGTGACATTATCTGGACGGGGGCTAATGTTTTGAAAAACGCCACTGGCTATAACCTGACTCAGCTGATGGTGGGGTCGGAAGGGACGCTGGGCATTATCACGCGCGTCGTCTTTCGGCTGATTCCACACCCCAAGCAGGATATTGTGTTGCTCGTGCCTTTCCGCGACCAGACGCAGGCGGCGGCGGCGGTATCAGAAATATTTCGGGCTGGCATAGTGCCCTCCGGGATGGAGTTTATGGAGCGGGAGGCCATTGAGTGGTCGGCGCGCTACCTCAATATTCCGCTCAATTTGCCCCCCGACATTACCGCTCACTTACTTATTGAGTTGGATGGCAATGAGCTAGAACAGCTGTATAAAGACGCTGAGCTAGTGTATGGCGTGCTTGAGAAGTACGACATCGGCGAAATACTGCTCGCTGACACTGCCGCTCAGAAAGAGGAGTTGTGGAAAATACGTCGCAACGTGGGTAATGCCGTTCGCTACAACTCCGTGTATAAGGAGGAAGATACCGTGGTGCCCCGTGCCGAATTGCCGACCTTATTAAGAGGCGTCAAAGAAATTGGTCAGCGCTACGGATTTACTTCCGTGTGTTACGGCCACGCCGGCGATGGCAATCTGCACGTAAACATCATTCGGGGCGACTTAGATGATACGATGTGGCACGAAGGACTGGCCGTGCCAATCCGTGAGATATTTCAGCTTTGTGTGAAGCTGGGAGGTACTATTTCCGGTGAGCACGGCATTGGGCTGGTGCAAAAACCATATATCGGCATTGCGCTAGGGGAAGCACAACTGAACCTGATGCGTGGCATCAAAAGCGTATTTGACCCGCACGGTATCATGAACCCTGGCAAGATTTTCTAAAGTACCCGCCAAAAAAAGCCCCCCAGAACGAATCTGGGGGGCTTTTTTAGTGAAGTTTTATTAAGGTAGCTAATTATCAAGCTCATCAGCTTGTAGCTCAAGGCTTTAAACAGGCTCTTGGTCGCCCTTTAGTTTGTCTTCGCCGCCATACGGAGCTCCAGCAGTAATATCACCGCGCAAGCCACCCGTAGAAACACCAGGGCCTGTGCCAGGCTGTTGGGAAGGAGTAGTATTCTCAGAGCTCACCTGCGAGCCGGCTGCTGGCTGACCTGCCCCCGTAGTAACAGAGTCTTGCTCGCCAATCGGTCCAGCTATTTTATTCACCTTGTCGATGTATTGACGTTTCGCATCGTCCTCGCTTACGCCTTTGAACTTGCTCCATGAGTCCCACTGAGCCTGCGACATTCCAGGCGTGCCGCTAGGATTATCGGGACTATCGTCGCCAACTACTTCACCTTTGGTATCGTGGTCGCCCTCGGTGGCTTGTTTATACAAGCCATAAAGCTCCGTCATATGTGGCGCGGCTTGGTCGCCGGGTAGATTATCTACGCGCGAGACGGCGGCTTCGAATTGTTGCTGTAAGTCCATTTGCTGCTGAAGGTTCATGGCAAAAATGAGTGGGAAAAAGCAGTAAGCTAAGCTGTGTACTACCGTGGCACGGCTTTGGTTGCAGATGCTTGCGGCTACTTTTTTGGGCACACGTCTTTATAGTTTGTACTTTTGCCCGCCAATTATGTGTGGAATTACTGGAATATTCGCTTTCTCTGACGCTGGTCGCAATTCGCTTGCCGCATTGCCTGCTTCAACCGACGCCATTATCAGCCGTGGGCCTGATTCTCAAGGGCATTATGTGTACGACAACGTAGGCCTCGGCTTTCGTCGCCTGGCTATTCTTGACCTTTCCTGCGACGGCAACCAACCGATGACCGATGAGTCGGGGCGGTACACGATTGTCTTCAATGGTGAGATATTCAACTTTCGCGAGCTACGGCAACGCCTTGTCCGCAAGGGACATCAGTTTCATTCCCAAACTGATACTGAGGTTATTCTACGACTTTACATAACTGAAGGTCGCAATTGTTTGAAAAAGCTCAACGGCTTTTTCGCCCTGGCTATTTACGATAAAGAGGAGGACTCGCTGTTCATCGCTCGCGACCGAATGGGGGTGAAGCCCTTACTGGTCTACCGTGACGAGGACAAGCTATTCTTTGCCTCCGAAATGAAGTCGTTGCTGGCTTTAGGAGTGCCTCGCAAGATGGATTATGTAGCCTTGAGTCACTATCTACAGCTCAACTACATTCCTGGACCTGCCACCATTTTCAAGGGAGTTAAGAAATTACTCCCCGGCCATTATTTGTATGTCAAAGGCCAGAAGGTAGTCGGCAAAGCGTGGTATCGTATTCCCTACGATGCTAAAAAGACGCAAAAGAATAAGCTCAGCTACGAGCAACAGCAAAAGAAACTGCTCGAATTAATGGATGACGCCGTGGCGCGGCGCCTGGTTGCCGATGTTCCATTGGGCTCATTCCTGAGCGGTGGCATCGATTCTTCGGCTATTACTGCCCTCGCCGCCCGTCATACTCCTCACCTGAACACCTTTAGTATAGGCTTTCGGGACGAGCCCTTTTTCGATGAGACGAAATATGCTAATCTGGTAGCCAAAATGCACCAGACGAATCATACAGTCTTTTCTCTGACAAATCAGGACCTGTACGATCACATTTTTGATGTGCTGGAATATATAGATGAGCCCTTCGCCGATTCATCAGCGTTGGCTGTATACATTCTGAGCAAGCGCACGCGCGAAAAAGTAACCGTTGCGCTATCTGGCGATGGTGCTGATGAGCTGTTTGCTGGCTACAACAAGCACATGGGAGAGTTTCAGATACGGCAAGGCGGCTTCAAAGCCGAAGCTGTGGCTGGTCTCGACTTCCTGTGGGATATTTTGCCTAAGTCGCGTAATTCGTTTTTTGGCAATCGTATTCGCCAGTTTCAACGGTTTTCCCGTGGTATGCTCAGCGGCCCGAAAGACCGTTACTGGGACTGGGCTTCTTTCGTAAGCGAGCGTGACGCCCGCAACTTGCTGAGCCTAGCCTCCCGGCGTAAAGTAGGTAAGAAGCTGGCCGAAAAGCGCCGGCGCGACATCTTGCAGCACTTGCATGCAGATGGCGACCTGAACGAAGTGCTGCTCACCGACATGAACCTGGTGCTTCCCAACGACATGCTCACTAAAGTGGACATGATGAGCATGGCGAACTCCTTGGAAGTGCGGACGCCGTTTCTGGATTATAACGTCGTCAATTTTGCTTTCTCGTTACCAGTAGAAAGTAAAATCAATGCGAATATGAAAAAGCGCATTGTCCAGGATGCATTCCGTCCTATGCTGCCGGAAGAGCTGTATAAGCGTCCAAAGCATGGTTTTGAGGTCCCGTTGCTCAAATGGTTTCGCAACGAATTGCGCCCCTTAATTACCGATGATCTACTTTCTGACGATTTTATTGAATCCCAAGGCGTTTTTGACGTAGAAGCCGTGCGGGCGCTTAAGGCACAACTGTTTTCCAATAACCCTGGCGATATTCATGCTCGTATCTGGGCCCTCATCGTTTTCCAGCATTGGTGGAAAAAATGGATGATGGGCTAATTTGCCCCCCAGTAACAATTTAAAACATAAACTCAGTAGTTTCTTACGCTTTCAATAGACTATGAAAATCGCAGTAGTAGGCACCGGTTACGTTGGTCTGGTTACAGGCACATGCTTCGCCGAAGTTGGTATTGATGTAACCTGCATTGATATCGACCAGAAAAAGATCGATAACCTCAAGCAAGGTATTTTACCCATTTACGAGCCTGGCTTGGAAGAAATGGTGTCGCGAAACGTAGAGAAGGGTCGCCTGCACTTTTCCACTAGTCTTGCTGAAAGCATTCACGATGCTGACGTGGCTTTTATTGCGGTAGGAACGCCCCCCGGCGAAGATGGCTCAGCTGACCTGAAGTATGTGCTGGCGGTAGCTCGTGGTATTGGCGAGCACATGAACAGCTATGGTGTTATCGTCACTAAAAGCACCGTGCCCGTAGGTACGGCTGCAAAAGTGCGTGCCGAGATCGAAAAAGCTCTTGAGAAGCGCGGTGAGAACATCGACTTTGACGTTGCGTCCAACCCTGAGTTCCTGAAGGAAGGTGCCGCCATTGATGACTTCCTCAAGCCAGATCGTATTGTAGTTGGCGTGGCATCAGAGCGTGCCGAAGAGGTAATGACCAAACTGTATAAGCCTTTCCTGCTTAATGGTCATCCTATTATCTTCATGGATATCCCTTCGGCTGAGATGACGAAATACGCAGCTAACTCTATGCTAGCGACCAAAATTTCGTTTATGAACGATATCGCCAACCTATGTGAGATAATGGGTGCTGATGTGAATAAAGTTCGCCAAGGCATTGGCTCTGACGCTCGCATCGGTACTAAGTTTATCTATCCTGGTATAGGCTACGGCGGCTCCTGCTTTCCCAAAGATGTAAAAGCACTTATCAAAACGGCCGCCGAAAATGGCTATGATATGCAGGTGCTCAAAGCAGTGGAAAATGTAAATGAGGCGCAGAAGTCTGTGCTGTTCGACAAAGTGAATAAGCACTTCGGCAGCGATCTGCAGGGCAAGAAGATGGCCATTTGGGGCCTTTCTTTTAAGCCTAAGACTGATGATATGCGTGAGGCTCCCTCTTTAGTTATTATTGAGCGCTTACTGGAGGCTGGTTGCACCGTATCGGCTTACGACCCGGTTGCTATCAAGGAAGCTAAGCACACGTTGGGCGACCGGATCACTTATGCCAAGGATCAGTTTGAGGCCCTAATTGATGCTGATGCATTACTTATCGTAACGGAGTGGCCTGAATTCCGCTCACCTAACTTTGAAGTTCTGGGCCGCTTGATGAAGCAAAAAGCCATATTCGATGGTCGTAACATCTACGATTCGAAAGAGCTAAGCGAAGTAGGCTTCACTTACCATTGCATCGGTATTCGGGCCAACCACAAGGAACCAGTGGTTCAGGCTTAATACCCATCAAAACACATTCTTAAGCACTTTATTATTTAGCACGTATGTCCGATAAGAAACGCATACTCATTACCGGTGGTGCCGGTTTCCTAGGTTCTCACCTTTGCGACCGGTTTCTGGCCGAAGGTTACCACGTTATCGCCATGGATAATCTCATCACTGGTGACTTATCCAATATCGAGCATTTGTTCGGGCAGGAAGCTTTCGAGTTTCATCATCACGATGTGTCCAAGTATGTGTTTGTGCCAGGCAAGCTGGATTACATTCTGCACTTCGCCTCGCCTGCCTCACCTATCGATTATCTCAAGATTCCTATCCAAACCCTAAAGGTTGGATCATTGGGGACACATAATCTCTTAGGATTGGCACGTGTTAAAAATGCACGCATCCTGATTGCCAGCACATCCGAAGTGTATGGTGATCCAGAGGTGCATCCGCAAGTAGAGGAGTACTTCGGCAACGTAAACCCCGTTGGCCCGCGTGGTTGCTACGATGAAGCCAAGCGTTTCCAGGAAGCTATTACCATGGCTTACCATACTCATCATGGTTTGGAGACGCGTATTATTCGCATCTTCAATACCTATGGACCGCGTATGAGACTCAATGATGGCCGCGTACTGCCAGCGTTCCTCTCGCAAGCGCTAAGAGGCGAGAACCTGACTGTTTTTGGCGATGGCTCGCAGACGCGTTCTTTCTGCTACGTCGATGATTTGGTAGAAGGCATTTATCGCTTGCTGCTTTCTGATTATCCCTTGCCCGTAAATATTGGCAACCCATCAGAGATTACGATTAAGGAGTTTGGGGAAGAAATTGCAAAGTTGACTGGTGTAGAGTTTAAGCCTACCTACCAAGCCTTACCCGAAAATGATCCTATGAAGCGAAAGCCTGACATTACAAAAGCAAAAGAGATATTAGGCTGGGAACCCAAAATAGATAGAGCAGAGGGTTTGCGTCGGACGCTGGAGTATTTCAAAGACAAGGTTTAGCTCTGGATGACACAGCCTTATCTTATCGAATTTCCTAAGTTAGGCGATTCCAGTATTGGGTTTATATCTGTAACGGAGCAGCTAAAGAACATTCCTTTTGAAGTAAAGCGTACTTTCTGGACGTACTATACTCCAGAAAGTATTGTTCGGGGAAGGCATGCCCATTACCAAACAGAACAAGTGCTGGTAGCAGTAGCTGGGCGTATTATCGTTACAACCGAGATGCCTGATGGTACTACAAATGTACATCGGTTAGAGGATCCTCACATGGGGCTTTATGTTCCACCGCATGCCTGGCATACTATGCAGTATTCACATTCGGCTGTGCAAGTCGTTTTTGCCTCTCATGCCTATGACGAGCATGACTACATACGACAGTACGATCAATTCAGGGAAATATGGAAAGCGTAAATACCGCACTTCTCGCTCAACGAGCTACGGTATTAGCATTCTACTCTCCCTATAATTTTTTGAGAGACGTAGTCTCTCATCAGCTTCAACAAGAGTTGTTTGGCGCAGGCAGAATAGCAAAGTTTGGGGTTGAGTCTTCACATGATACAATTTTCACCCACAAAGCAGGTCAGCTATTATACTCTGCATTACCTTGGGACTCTAACTTTTTCAGCACACCAACCTATCGACTTTTGACAGGGCTTTTCGAAGCAAAATGCCCCCCCGCATCCCGAATAGAAGCTGTAAAGTCTTTTGAGGAAAGCTTGGCGGCGAGAGGTGATTACTATTGTTTTAGTGAAGTGCCGTGCGAAGATGTTGTAATGCTTCAAACATTAACCGCTAGCGGTTGGAGGCTTGTTGAAACAAGGCTGCTCTATTACAGGGATAATCTAGATGATTTTAATCACCCACGATATCCAGTGCGCATAGCTGGTCCAGAAGAAGAAGAACAAATCGCTCAAATATCGGCTTCGGCACGTAACGAGTATGATCGTTTTCATGCTGATCCTTGGTTTGGGGCATCTCGGGCTGATGCTTTTCTTGCTAAGTATGCTAGTGCTGCAGTGCAAGGATATTGCGATGCTGTGCTTGTCCCAAATGAACCCCATCTGCCGGTCGATTCATTTCTAGCAATCAGTGACCTGCAAGAAGATTCCGATGCATTGGGTGTTAAGCTATCTAGAATAGCACTTACGGCTGTCGGACCGCAAAATCGGGGCTGGCATGCACGTCTGGTATCTGAAACTGTACATAGGGCTCGCACGAGGGGCGCAAAGGCAGTGTTAATGACTACTCAGTCTACAAATCGCGCTGTGTTTCGCACAAGTGAGAAACTGGGATTCAAATTAGGAGGGAGCAGCCACATATTGGCTTGTCATGGTAACTCATCTGTTAGATAAATTCTCCTTTTAAATATCTGATGCCTAAGCTTTCAGTTATTGTTCCTTGCTATTACAACGAGGAAAATATCCCCGTAACGGTAAGGGAGTTAGTTGCCAACGAAGCTCGTTTTCCCGATCAAGTTGAATTTGAGTATGTATTCGTCGACGACGGTTCGCGGGATCAGACCTTAAAAGTTCTTCTATCAGCTCAGGCTCAATACCCAGACCGTATTCGAGTTGTGGAGTTGGTCGGAAATGTAGGTTCTTATAACGCAATAGTGGCTGGCATCGCGCATGCTACTGGCGACTGTATGGCCGTTATTACTGCCGATATGCAAGATCCTCCGGAGCTAATGGTCCAGATGTATGACTATTGGTTTAAGGGATTTAAACTGGTTATTGGTAATCGCCAAGATCGCGAGGAAACCGGATTGGCTAAGCGGTTCGCTGAAACATTTCATTGGTTAATGAAGCACCTAGCCTTAAGCAATATTCCTGATGGAGGCTTTGATTTTGTATTTTTTGATAAGCAAGTAGCCGACGAAGTAACCAAAATGCATGAGCGTAACAGCAATGTATTTTACTTAATGGTGTGGTTAGGTTACACTTATATAAATATTCCTTATGTGCGCCGTAAGCGTGAAATAGGCAAATCACGCTGGACAATACAGAAGAAAATAAAGCTATTTATTGATTCGCTACTTTCCTTCTCATATTTTCCAATCAGAGCTATTTCTGTAGTTGGATTATTGTTAGGCTTAGTAGCGTTACTTTATGGTTTGTATGTTATCGGTTTAAACATATTTGCCCCCCAAGCACCAACAGGCTGGACAACATTGATGGTAGTTGTTTTATTCGTTTCAGCCTTCCAAATGATTGCACTCGGTGTAATAGGTGAATATGTCTGGCGTGGCATGGACGCCTCTCGCAATCGTCCGTTGTATGTAGTAAAAAATATTCATGATACTAACCGTTGATAGTATCAGGAATTTATTGCCTGACAACCTGTACCTGTGAATTTTACCTAAATTTTACTTTTAGTAATGTTGCTTCTCTTTGAACTGTTTTCTATTACAATTATCACCGTTATTGTTTGCTACTGTATTGGATTTAGCGTGTTTAAAATTTTAAACATAACGCCTCTTGAATATTTTTTCTCTTTATTTTTATCATTAGTTATAGGTCTAAGTTGTATTGTAAGTGTATATGCTTTATTGTGTACTCATGGTAGTACTGTTCATGCTTTAATGATTCCTCTGCTTTTTTTAATGGGGTATGGAATAAGAAAGAGAAATACTGTTTCCGATCATTTATTTATTAAATATGATCGTAGTAGTTTTTTTAGTAAGGAACTACTAATGCTGCTGGTTCTTAGTGCAGGCGTAGTTCTTGTTCAATATTCATTGCTGTACGATTTAGAGTCCGAATACCTACAAACTCCATTTCAAGATTATGTATATTATAGTCGTCTAACTCTCTCTTTGAGTTATTTAGGGGTTGAAACTAACGCATTAGAGGTAATGTATCCTCAATTCGTCACTGAACAACCATACCATTATATGGAATTATGGCTCAACTCTTTACTAGTATCTATTACTAAATTGCCCTCTGTATGGGTATATTTTGTTAGTTCCTCAGCTGTATTTATAACTATTATATGTGCTGGGTTTATGGCTATTTTTGCCCATTTCAAAATTAAGTATATATACATCTTTATCTTAAGCTTCTTGTTTTTATTTGTTACAGGAATGCGATGGTTGTTTTTGCAAGATTATTTATTTGTTCAAAATGGTGCCCTGTTGTCAAGTTTGATTCTGTGCTTAAATCCCAAATTGGCACCTATATATGTATTCTTATTGCTTACAGCGCTATTGTTGTTAAATCGTTATTACCTTTTGGTGGGCTTCGCACTAGCATTATTGCCTATTGTATATATTTCTACAACTCCTGTTGCTGGATTCGCTTTAGTATCTTTAGTTGCTTATTTGAGTTTAAGCAAGAAAGTAACTATGACTGAATCATTTTATATGTTATTGCCAATGGCTGTAGTTTGTGTATATATTATATTGTTCTATACTTTGCAACCTGAGTCATATCAATTCCCGGATACTGGCCGAAATTTTGCACTTAAATCTATTATACCAGAGTTAAAAGAGATAAAAACTTTAATTAATATTACACTAGGGGTATTTGTAAATTATAGTATTTATTTTGGGGTTTATGGCTTGCTGTTTTCTTTGATTTGGTTGTTTCGTCGCACAAAGCAAGGATTTTCAAAGGTTATAGTTCCTGAAACTATATGGGTATGGTTTGGAGCATGCCTGTTCATGGCTGCGGCTATGAGAGCTTTCAGTACGCACTATCTCGATAGCTTTCAATTCTTTTCTAATACTATAGTTCCACTGACTCCTGTAGTTCTAGCTATATTGTTTGCCTATATTTTACAGCAGGCATCAAAGCAAATTTATGCCATTATAATAACTAGTCTAATTTTATTAATTGTTGTAAATTTTTCTGCTGTTGGAACAGGAAATACACGTTATTCACCTGCTTTTATGCATCAAGTAGAAAAGGTAGCTCCATATATTGGCTCACGCGGAGGTTACGTGTTAGCAGATGAGGATTACGAAAATGCTTATATGCTATCTTCTGATTCGTATACTACTGGTAATTATATTTCAAATTTTAAAAACAACTACGCTTTTATGTCACTTTCCGCTCTTGATCCTGATAGTCTGATAACCGATTCACGTTTTCAACGTGATTCGGCACAAGCTGAGCAGATAATAAGGAAATCGACTTTTTATCGCTTTGCTAAGTTTCAAGCATTGCATAATAGCAATTTGTCACTCGATAGTACTAAATATAAGTTTATTATTCATAGTAATATTGGTTTTATATGTGTATCTAAACGTGCAAAATTGCCTTTAATACTAAAATCCCTCGTTGATACATCTTATACAGATTCACTTTCTGGTGAGAAGCTCTTTGTATTAAAAAAATAGATAGAATGAGTAGCGTGTTTAAAGCTTGTTAAGGTTTTTTTATCAGAAATATCTGCTTTTAACTTATAATAAGTTATTTTATTTAAGTCATGCTTAGAAATTCTATTGCTTGATTGCTGAAGTTGCATCTATCACGTACTACTCAAAGATTTAATATTTTCCTCATTAGCTACTCTTTTTAGTACGAAGATGCATAATGCATATCTTTGTCCATTGAATAAGAACTTGCACCTTCCCTTATGAATATTCCTTTTCTCTCTTTTGCTCCACAGCATGATCCTATTCGAGAAAATGTGCTAGCTGCTATTGCTGCTGTGTATGATAAGCAATGGTATGTTTTAGGAGATCAAGTAAAAGCATTTGAAGCTGCTTATGCTGATTTCAATCAAGTTAAACATTGCATAGGCGTTGCCAATGGACTTGATGCGCTACATTTAGCTTTGGAGGCATTGAACGTTGGCCCTGATGATGAAGTGCTCGTACCTAGCAATACCTATATCGCTACTTGGCTGGCTATATCCTATGTGGGAGCTACTCCAGTACCAGTTGAGCCAAGCTTGAGCACCTATAACATTGACCCTACGAAAATAGAGGCTGCTATCACACCTCGAACCAAGGGTATTATGCCTGTACATCTCTACGGTCAAGCTTGTGAGATGGGACCAATTATGGAGATAGCCCAGCGTCATGGTCTTTGGGTGGTAGAAGATAATGCACAAGCACAAGGAGCTACGTGGCAAGGGGGTATTACTGGTAGCTTTGGTGATGTAAACGGTACGAGCTTCTATCCAGGTAAAAACCTTGGCGCTCTTGGCGATGCTGGGGCCATTACTACTAATGATGCCGAGCTGGGGGGCAAAATACGTACACTACGTAATTACGGATCTCAGAAAAAGTACTACAACGAAGTGATAGGGTATAACTCTCGGCTAGATGAGTTACAAGCTGCTGTTTTAAGCGTTAAACTACCGCATCTCATAGAGTGGACACAGCAGCGTCAAGCAGTAGCTGCCCTGTATGATCAGCACTTGAAGGGTTTAGGTGACCTGATTCTTCCGCTCGTAGCTCAGGGAGCGACACATGTATATCATCTTTACGTTGTGCGTAGCAAACATCGAGAGGCTCTGCAGCAGCACTTGCAGGAACAAGGTGTTGGGACACTTATTCATTATCCAGTTCCTCCACATTTGCAGCAAGCCTACGCACATATGAGTATCCCGGAGGGCACTTATCCTATTGCTGAGGAGTTAGCACACACCGCACTGAGTTTACCCATGTGGCCTGGAATGCAAGAGAAAGAAGTAATTGCAGTCGCCGCTGCTGTGCGCAACTTTTTTGAGAGAGCATAAGCATCTTGTCTCTCATATAAATTAGTACTGTCTTTATGCCCACTCCGTCACTAATTGATTTTTCAAAAATAGGCTCCCCTAGTCTAGGCTATATCTCGGTGGCTCAAAACAGTAAGCTACCATTTGAAATTAAAAGAGTTTACTGGACATATTTCACTCCCGATTCCGTTATCCGAGGTCATCATGCTCACCACGAGCTGGAGCAAATCATTTTCGCTACTAGTGGTCGAATTGAGTTTACACTTGAGGATATATATGGGGAGAAGCAGCATTTTGTGCTTGATTCGCCAAATAGGGGCTTATATGTTCCTCGTCTATACTGGCGAACTATTAAGTTCTCACACAATGCTGTTCTATTGTGCTTGGCTTCGATGGAGTACAGCGAAGATGATTATATCCGAGACTTTGATGAATTCAAGCAGTTAGCAGCTGATCAAAACAAGTAATTTGACTGATGACAGAGGGTACAGGAGGCTATTACAAACATCCGCATTCATTGGTTGAGACCAATCAAATAGGAGCAGGTACGACGATTTGGGCCTTTGTGCATATTTTACCTGACGTTATAATAGGCGAGAACTGCAATATCTGTGACCACTGCTTTGTCGAGGGAGGAGTGAAGATTGGAAATAATGTCACCCTTAAATGTGGTATATACCTCTGGAATGGGGTTACATTGCATGATAATGTGTTTCTAGGACCTAATGTGGTGTTTACTAATGACTTGCGCCCGCGAAGCCGGCAGCATGATTACACGCTCACAGAGACGCATGTTCATTTTGGTGCCTCGGTAGGCGCTAATTCCACAGTGCTAGCTGGAGTACGTATTGGGCGTTTTGCTATGAGTGGGGTCGGGGCAGTCATTACCCGCGATGTGAAGGATTACGCATTAGTCTATGGGAATCCGGCCCGCCAGCACGGTTGGGTAGACGAAAGAGGTGATAAGCTAGTAGCAGATGGCCCAGGGCAGTGGCGCTCCAATAGCGGAGTTCTTTTTATTGAGGGGGATAATGGTCTCACTAGAAAAGTTGATAAGTAATGAGGCTGTTATAAACGTGCCTAACGACTATCAACATTTGTTTTTATGACTACAACTCCTCTTGTAAGCATTGGTGTCGCTTCTTTCAATAACTCACCATACATTCGAGAGACACTCGATAGTATTCGAGCATTAGATTATCCTCAAGTTGAGTTGATTATTATCGATGATTTGTCAACTGATGATTCTGTATCAGTTATAGAAAAATGGTTGCTTGAGCACACTGATTTCAACGCCCGCTTAATTCGCCATACTCAAAATCAAGGTGTCTGTCGGGTATGTAACCGCTTTATTGAGGAGTCGAGGGGTAAATACCTCTGCTTAATTGGGTCAGACGATAATTACCTGCCTGACAAGCTAACTGTTCAGGTTATGATGTTGGAAGCTGCTCCGCCCGATGTAGGTGTTGTGTTTAGTGACGTGAGCAAGATAGATTCGGCTGGCAACATAATTGTGCCCTCCGTGTACGCTACTGGTCAGATATCGCCTTCTTCAGGCGATGTCTGGTTATCAATGTTGCGTACCAACTTCATTGGAGCCATGACTACACTGGTGCGTCGGAGCTGTTTTGAAGTGGTAGGTCCATACGATGAGTCGTTGGCTTATGAGGACTGGGATATGTGGATACGCTTAGCACGTAAATTTCACTTCATATACCAACCCCAGGTAACCGCTCATTATCGAATCCATGGTTCTTCTGCCATGTTCCGTCGCCGGGCTCAGATAGCAGAAACTAATTTGCGAATAGTTAGCAAGCATTTGGGGGTAAGTGCTGAAGGTGACGCTATCATTCACGAACACATTGCAGCTTTTTCTGAACAGCTCTATTTGTTGGGTGGGGAAAATAGGGTATACTGGCTACAACAGCGCTGGCGTCAGAAAAGGGACTTGCGGGGATTAGCCCTACTGACACTGGCTCGGATGGGCGTGTCGGCCCAGCATGTAGCACGGACTTACGATTTGATAAAAAGAGTGAGAGGCACAGAAACTATTGCCGGGTAAGGATATATCTCTTAAGGAGCGAAATTCTTAATGCCTTTGTTCGATAAATATCAATTGGGGCTTCGAATACTTGGCCGTGCTAACCATTTTGGGGACAGATGGTTGTTTTAGCGTAACGTTGAGCTTTTTTCAAGTGGATTTAGCTTGCGAACAGCCGCTGTTCTGAGTAGTGCCATAAGCAACACAGCACCAGTCACGATTGTAGGCACTCAAATTGCAGCAATTTGCTTAAGAAAAAGCATCACAGGAGTTGAGTACAGCGCTAAGATGAAACTGAGCTCAAATATCAGTAGGATGATACTCAATTCTGAACGGCATTTGCTCTTAAAAGGCAAAATATGCGAAATCAGTACTTTTATCTAAGGTGTGATTCGTTTCGAAAGTCAATGTGCTAATTTATAAGTTCTAGTTAATGCCAACTATTAGAGGAGTTCGCTACCGCTTATCGCAAGTATTACACGATACAGCCGACCAACTCTTTATGCCTCCCGGTGGCGGTTCCATTCGGAATATTGGCCAAGACCATTTGGGGTCCTCAGCCAAACGTGCGCTTATTGTGTATGTAATGCACGTTATTCCATATTATGTGACGGGAAAGATTGACAGCGCGCCCATGCTTAATGAACACTCAATGTACTGGGAAACCGTAGAAATGGTGCGTCAGTTGAATGAGCGGGGATATGTTGTGGATTTTTATGATGTAGCCTGCCCTGAACCCATTGATTGGGATATATATGAGGTAGCATTTGTTCAGAGCGACCGCTTGGCTGAATGCCCGCCAGCTGCCCGGGTCAAAAAAGTATTTTATTGCACTGAGAACTATTGGGCCTTTCAAAATCTGGCTGAGTTAAATCGATTACGTGAGTTTCACCGTCGGACTGGTATCTGGGCTCGGCCTGAACGCCAGACACGAGTTAGCTTCTCCGATGAGCACGCCGACGTGATGACGCTCTATGGTACTCCATTTCAACAACAGCTCTACGACCCACGACCTGAGCGGCATTACTTAAATATTTCCGTAGCTAAACAACCCGTAGCAGTACCCAAAAGAATTGCCTCTGCCCGTACTAACTTTCTGTGGCTAGGCAGCGGGGGGGCTATTTTGAAAGGATTGGATCTGACGGTGGAAGCATTTGCCCGCATGCCCGAAGCTCACCTGTACATAGCAGGAAATATTGAGCGGGAAACGCGGCTTTGGGCCTGGCTAAAAGGTATGCTCAGCCGGCACCCAAACCTTCATTATCTAGGGTGGGTTGATGTCGCTTCTACGTCCTTTGCTAAAGTGGCGAACAACTGCATCGGTCAAGTGTACCCAAGCGCATCGGAGGGAGGGGGAGGGTCGGTTGCTCAACTCTTACATTTTGGGCTAATTCCAGTAGTAACGCAGACTGCAACCGTCTGGGGGGCATTCATAGGCTTCGAAATCGAGTCGCAGGAGCCTAGTGTTATTATAACGAGCATCCGGGAGCATGTACGGACGTTATTGGCTATGCCTGATACAGAACTGCTCAAGCGTTCGGAGGAGGCTCGCGAATTTGCAGCACAGAAGCATACCCGCCCTGCGTACGCCGCTAGCTTTGCGGCCTTGCTCGACCGGTTAGCGTTGTAGCGTAAGGTTGGGTGAATGGTAGGTAGGCAAAAAGCTCGTACCTTCGCGCCGCCAAATTAATGGCATTGGTGTATTGCGTGTGTTGATGGCGTTCGTTTTAGATGCTGTCCCTTGCGCATTTCCATTCTACCTCACTTACAGCGTATGTCGTCTTCGAAGCCTACCATTGTTATTACCTCCATTTTCGCCCCTACAAAGGCAGTTAATAAATTCGCTACGTTAATTGATTACCAACTAGTAGTGGCCGGCGACAAAAAATCGCCTGCGCAGTGGGAAGCCGATAATGTAGTGTATCTGTCAGTACAGGACCAGGAGGCAATGGGCATGGGTATGTCGTCCAAGCTGCCGTACAACCATTATGGCCGCAAAATGATGGGGTATCTGTATGCTATGCAGCAAGGTGCCCAGGTCATTATAGATACTGACGACGATAATATTCCTTACGATGGTTGGGAGTTCCCGGCTATGGAGGGCGAATTCCTGACTTCGCCCGGCGGTAAAGGCTTTATCAACATCTACAAAACATTTACCGAGCAGCACATCTGGCCCCGTGGCTTACCGCTAGACCTGATTAAATCTAAAGAGCATGTGCTGCGTGAAGAAGACTTGCAGAACCAATCGGTTAAAATAGGCGTGTGGCAGGGATTAGCCGACGGCGACCCGGACGTAGACGCTATCTACCGTTTAGTTGACAACACCGAATGCTACTTCAACGACCATGCGCCGGTAGTGCTAGCAGAAGGCACGCTTTGCCCCTTCAACTCACAGAATACTGCGTTTCGGCAAGAGCTATTTCCTCTGTTGTATCTGCCCGCCTACGTCACCTTCCGCTTCACCGACATTCTGCGTGGTCTTGTAGCCCAGCCCATCATGTGGCTGTACGGTTACCAGCTGGGCTTCACGAAGGCTACAGTAGTGCAAGAACGGAATCCGCACGATTATGTAAAGGACTTTGAGTCGGAAATTCCATGCTATCTGCATCCTAACCGGGTAATTGCTGCTGTACAGCGCAGCCTTGATGCTTCCCTAACAGTCAGTGAGAACTTGCTGCGCGCTTACCAGGCGTTGGAGCAGGAGCAGATTGTAACCAGCCAAGAGGTAGAACTATTGCAACTGTGGCTTGCCGACGTAGCAGCACTGACTGCAGCTAAATAACTTCTGTCGGATGCAACAGTTTCCTTCGCTTTCTATCGTCATTCCCTCTTGGAACCAGGGCCGCTTCATTGAGCGCACGCTATTGAGCATTCTGCGTCAAGATTATCCAGGCTCCGTGCAGGTAATCGTATCGGACGGCGGCTCAACGGACGAAACCGTGGAGGTGCTCAAAAAATATGAGGACCGCATTACCTGGTGGTCGGCTCGCGACAAAGGCTTCGTGGATGCCGTCACTAAAGGATTGGCGGAGGTGACAGGTGAGATTATTGCTATTCAGAGCAGCGACGACTATTACCTGCCGGGCGCATTTCGGCGCATGGCTGAGGGCTTCCAGCACCATCCTGAGGCGGGCTTTATATCGGGGGGCGAATACGGGATTGATCTGCAGAATAATGTAGAGTACGCCAACTCGTTTACTGGGCCTATCACACCCCATTCTATCCTGTTTCAATTTGTGCCGCCTCAGCACGCTACCTTCGTGCGGCGGGAGGTGTTGGAAAGAACCGGTGGAATGCGCGTAGAGGTGGATATGTGCGCCGATATCGACCTGTGGTACAGGGTAGCTCACTTTGCGCCCGGCCACTCTATACCGGATATGCTGGCCGCTTACCAGTTACACCCCGATCAGCGCACGGCCACCTCACCCAAATGGTTTCCTAATCTGGTGAAAATGGTGGAGAGCTGTGAACAAAATCCAGTGTATGGGGGGCAATTTAAACTTACTGAAGAAGAGCGCCGCAACCTGTATACCTATTGGGAAATCAACTGGACCGCTAAGCGCAGTCCCGCAGAAGCCCGGCCCATTGCTTTGCGTAAGTTGCCCAACCTGCTAAGCTATAGCCCCCGCACCCGCCGCTCCATTCTGGGAGTTACAGTGAATCCGTTTGTGAAGGAGTTGGTGCCGACAGCTCTGCTACAACGGTTGCGGCTAGCTACGGCTACTCCCCCAATTTTGCCCCCCGGAGTGGACTTAAACTGGTGGAAATCATAATCTGACTTTTCTGAATCAATGCCGTGCATACGGCTTATGTATTTATGGAGCAAAACGCTAAAATATATATTGCTGGTCACCGCGGCATGGTTGGCTCAGCCATCATGCGCCGCCTAGAGAAAGCAGGCTACCACAACTTCATAACTCGCACCTCCCGCGAGCTGGATCTGCGCGACCAGGCCGCGGTGGCCTCGTTCTTTGCCGCCGAAAAGCCAGACTACGTGATACTGGCCGCAGCCAAGGTGGGGGGCATTAATGCCAATAATATCTACCGGGCCGAATTTCTCTACGATAACCTGATGATTCAAAACAATGTGATTCATCAAAGCCACCTGCAGGGCGTAAAGAAGCTGCTATTTTTGGGCTCTTCGTGCATCTACCCCAAAATGGCACCCCAGCCTCTCAAAGAGGAGGCCCTGCTGACTGGAGAGTTGGAAAGCACCAACGAGCCCTACGCCATTGCCAAAATCGCGGGCATCAAAATGTGCGACGCTTACCGGAGCCAGTATGGCAGCCACTTTATCTCGGCTATGCCAACTAACCTATATGGCCCCCACGACAATTACGACCTGAAAAACTCGCACGTGCTGCCCGCCCTGATTCGTAAGTTTCACGAAGCCAAAATTAGTGGCGCGCCCGAAGTAGAAGTGTGGGGCACGGGTACGCCGCGCCGCGAATTCCTCCACGTTGATGACCTGGCAGATGCCTGTTTCTATCTGCTCCTGAACTTCGACGAGCCCGGCCTGGTTAATATCGGCACCGGTGAAGATCTGAGTATCCGTGAGTTGGCTGAGCTGGTACAACACACCGTTGGTTACCAAGGGGCGATTCGATTTAACACGGATTACCCCGACGGTACCCCGCGCAAGCTGATGGATGTAAGTAAGCTCGCGGCCAAAGGCTGGCGTTACTCAATCGGGCTGAAAGAAGGAATCCGGGCGGTATACGAAGACTTCGTGCAGCACGAGCAGAAGAACATGAGCTCCGTCTCGGCCTGACGCTTCGTAGCTGCCTTTCATACAGGGCAGAAAGTAAAGATTACCCGGTAACTGCCCTGAATACCCCCGACCAAACCCTATGCAAACAGTAGATGTGATAAAAGCGCCCAGCTCCGTAGTAGCGAACGAGGATGAGGAGTGGACTGAGATAATTGCCCCCCGAACCCGTCTGCTCGACCTCGGCTTGCGCGACGTGTGGCGCTACCGCGACTTGATAATGTTGTTCGTACGCCGCGACTTCATTTCTACTTATAAGCAGACGATCCTCGGGCCTATCTGGTTTTTTATCCAGCCCCTGCTCACCACCCTTACCTTCATTATCGTGTTTGGCCGGGTGGCAAAGCTGTCCACCGACGGGCAGCCCCAAGTAGTTTTCTATTTAGCTGGCGTTACGGTCTGGAGCTACTTTGCCCAAACCCTGACGGCTACTTCTACGGTGTTTATTGCCAACGCGGCAATTTTTGGTAAAGTTTATTTCCCCCGGCTCACCATGCCGGTGTCTATCGTTATTTCCAATATTGTTCGCTTCTTTATTCAGTTTGGGCTTTTTCTGGCTGTCTGGCTGTATTACGTGGTGACTGATGACTCGCTTCGGCCCAACTGGCTGATTGCGCTTACACCGGCTCTGTTGTTGTTAATGGGGCTGATGTCGCTGGGGCTAGGCATGATATTCAGCTCCCTGACCACCAAGTACCGCGACCTTTCCATGCTCCTGACCTTCGGTGTGCAGTTGTTGATGTATGCTACGCCCGTTATCTACCCTTTATCTAGTATTACAGATCCTACCTATCGTTTGCTTATTCTGGCTAACCCAATGGCTTCCGTAGTGGAAACATTCCGCTATGCATATCTGGGCTCCGGTTCTTTTCATTGGGCCTATTTGGGCTACAGTGTATTATTCACGGTAGTTATCCTGTTCATCGGTACTATCATCTTCAACAAAGTAGAAAAGAGCTTCACCGATACGGTATAAGCTCGCTCACCTAGTGCAGTTCATTACCCATGAGTGACATAGCCATCAAAGTAGAGGAATTAGGTAAGCTTTACCGCCTGGGCGAAATTGGCACCGGCACGCTTAGCCATGACCTGAATCGGTGGTGGGCCCGCATGCGGGGCAAAGAAGACCCCTTTGCTAAAATTGGGGAAACCAATGACCGTACGACGAAAGGAAGCAGCGAATACGTCTGGTCCTTAAAAGACGTCAACTTTGAGGTCAAGCAGGGAGAAGTGCTAGGTATCATTGGCCGCAATGGAGCCGGTAAATCCACCCTGCTCAAGATTCTCTCTAAAGTTACTGCTCCTACCACTGGCCAGATTAAGATCAAGGGGCGCATTGCTTCCCTCCTAGAAGTTGGCACTGGCTTCCATCCCGAGCTGACAGGACGGGAGAATATCTTCCTCAATGGTGCCATCCTGGGGATGACCAAAAGCGAGATTCGGGCTAAATTCGATGAGATAGTTGATTTCTCAGGTGTAGAGCGCTACATAGATACGCCAGTTAAGCGATATAGTAGTGGCATGTACGTGCGGCTAGCCTTTGCCATTGCAGCATTCTTAGAGCCTGAGATTTTAATTGTAGACGAGGTATTGGCCGTAGGCGACGCTGAATTTCAAAAAAAGTGTTTAGGTCGCATGAAAGATGTGAGCGTTAATGATGGTAGAACGGTTCTATTTGTAAGTCATCACTTACCATCAGTAAGAAGCTTATGTGAAACAGGTCTTTTATTGGAAAAGGGTGGTATAAAGCTATTTGATAGTGTAGGTGCAGTATTAGAGAAATATCAAAATTCAGATCATTCTAAGCACGATGGTAGCCGTAGTGTACTACCTGTTCAGTGCCCCATATACTTTACAAAGTGGTCTCTGCGAAGAACAGGTGTTACTAGTCTAGATAACCACTCTGCATATTCAAAAGACTTAGTAACATTTGAATTAAGTGTATTGTGTGAGCATAATTTAGACAAAGTGGAGTTTGGTTTTATTTTACGTGACCATGACAGCAATATAATAGTAGGTATCAATAGTAGAGATAATGATAGGGATTTTATCTCATTTGCAGAAGGTATACATACTGTACTATTTGAAATGGTATTACCTATAAAGCCTGGTAAATATGAGGTTGATTTAGCAATCGCGGCTAGTGGTAATATAGTAGATCACTGGGTTAGTGATACTAAACTTAGTTTGCTAAATCCTTATGACACAGTTCTTGATGACAAATGGTCAGGGTTAGTTAACGTCGATTTTAACTTTGACGCCTATGCTTAATTCAATTAGAAGAAGTGTTCATGAATTTGTTTTTAGAAAGATTGATCAATATTATAATCAAAAGTTTTCTACAAAGAATAAATGGGGAATAAATATTTCTGATACATCTTGGTTTGATCTGCCCCTGGAAATTTCGGGAGGTAATAATGTTTCGATTGGTAGATTTTCCTCAATAGGCAAATATGCTTGGATAGGCGCTTTTGAAAAATACCTTGCGCACGATGAATTTCACCCAAGAATTGAAATTGGTGATAACGTTAGAATAGGTAATTATGCATGCATTGTAAGCATAAACTCTATTAAGATAAAAGATGGAGTACTTATAAGTGAGTACTTCTATGTGTCTGATCATTCTCATGGATATAGTATTGAAGCAAATATTCCGCCGGCGTATCAACCTCTTGAAGCTAAGGGTGAAGGAGTGGTTATTGGTGAAAATTCTTTCATTGGATATAGAGTGACTATTTTACCAGGAGTTAGCATCGGTAGGAACTGTATAATAGGAAGTCATTCCGTTGTAACAAAATCTTTTCCTGATTACAGCATGATCGCTGGTGTGCCGGCAAAATTGATAAAGAAATATGATTTTGCTTTAAAAGAGTGGGTTACAATCAAAAGCGATAAATATGACTAATATAAAAAGCATTCTCCATAAGCAAACACTTGTAAGGTTTAAATATTCGAAGTCTGTTCGATTTACTGGTGTCACTTTTGATGAGTACTGTGCTTATGCGTATCGTGATTTTGGAGGTGGAGAGCATATTAGACAGTCAGTTCTATTTGGTAAAACCATAAAAAGAAATAATACATTTTGGTTTGTCCAAAACATTGAAGAAGTATTTGTTGACGAAGTTTATAAATTTAATAGTAAATCTAAATCTCCATTAATTTTAGATTGTGGCTCAAATATCGGACTAAGTCTTATCTATTTTAAACGAAATCATCCTAATGCTAAAATAATTGGGTTTGAACCAGACTCTGTGATATACGCAGCTTGTAAAGACAATTTAAATTCATTTGATTACAATGATGTAGAGGTGGTTAATGCAGCTATTTGGAAGCAAGATGGGTTTATTAGTTTTTTGCCTGATAATTGTTTAGGTGGGAAAATAGTTGAAGATATTAATGATCCGTCTATCAGTAAAGTAAAATCAGTAAGATTAAAAAACTATTTGAATCAAAAAGTTGACTTCTTAAAAATAGATATAGAGGGTGCTGAGCTTGATGTTCTCTTAGACTGCAAGGATGAGTTAAGTATGGTTGATAATTTATTTGTGGAATATCATAGTAAAGGTAATAGGCCACAAGATTTACAGGAGCTATTAATAATAATTACTGATGCTGGTTTTAGGTATTATATAGAATCTGCTTGGAAAACTATGTCTCATCCATATGTGGATCATTTTAAACATGACCCTTCATTCTATGATTTGCAATTGAATATATTCGCTTATAGAAATTAGTTTTTGTAACAGCTCTGGCTTACTGAAATCATGATGTCGTACGCTAAATGGAATGTTGAAGAAATAGAGCACACGCGAATTCAACTTAATAATCTTCAGCAACAGCTTGAAAAGTATACAAGCACTAAAAAACTTGGATTAGCCTTCGTTCAAGCGGTTCTATGGGGGGTTAAACGTAAATTTTCTAGCTTTACTACTTCAGATGCCTCTCAAAGTGAGCCTGCAACTGATTTTTTTGCAAAAAATCCCGACTTCAAGTCTTACCAAATTAAATTAAAAACACCATTATCTACACATGTACCTAAAATATTGCATGTGATTCCCTACTTTATTACGGGTGGATCTCAGCAGCTAGTTGTAGATTTAATAGAAGGCCTTAGTGACCAATATGTGCACGAGGTAGTTTTACTAGCCAAGCATTCTGAGCAAGGTTACGTAGGGGTAACTACACACGACTGTTCTACAGTACGTGATCCGCAGGACTTTACTGCCCTCCTGAATACAATCAAGCCTAATATTGTACATGTACATTATTATGGAAGATATGTTGAATTGCGAGGAGGAATAAAATGGCCTTACGCGTTTTGGCAATGGTATCATGCTATTTTTCAGGGAACCAAAGCGTATGGATGCCCCATTATTGAAAACTGCAATATTCCATTCATGCCTTACTTCGACGCTGGAATTACGCGTTATGTATATGTAAGCAAGTACGCTCAGGATACTTATGGGGTGCGTGATATGCCAAACCAGGTTGTCTACCCAGGATCTAATTTTTCATTCTTTCAGCGTAATGGAATTCAGCCTGATCCTGATACCATCGGTATGGTATACCGGTTAGATCACGATAAACTGAATGAGCGAGCTATTGAGCCATTTATAAGAACTGTTGAAAAAAGGCCTACAACTAAAGTCTTGATTGTAGGTGGGGGTGAATTTTTAGAATTATTCCGAAATAAAGTGACCACTGCAAACCTACAAAGCCAATTTACTTTTACGGGTTATGTAGCATACGAAAAGTTAGTTGAGTTGTACCAAAAAATGGCTGTGTTTGTAGCCCCAGTTCATAGTGAAAGCTTTGGTCAGGTTACTCCTTTTGCTATGAATATGGGCATTGCTGTGGCAGCCTATAATATAGGTGCATTGGAAGAAATGCTTGTAATGCCAGAAGTATTGGCCCCAGGCGATGATGCCGAAGAGTTGTCGGATATAATTGTCAATCTTCTAAATGATTCTTCAAAGCGTGAAAAAATAGGTGCTTTTAACGCATCTCGTGCCGCAGAGCTTTTTACGGTGGAGACTATGGTGAAAGCTTATCGAGAGATATATCAATCTCTTGTTTTGTAAGTCCAACTACACGCTTTTCTAGTTACACAACGCATGGCTACTATTCTTTTTGTAGGACACGAAGCTTCTCGATCTGGAGCCCCTTTTACTCAATTACATCTAATGAGATGGATTAAAGAGAACACCTCGCATAAGATGGTGCTTGCTCTATTAGAAGGAGGAGACTTAGTGCCTGAATTTGAGAAATTGGCAGATGTGTACATAGTAAACACTCCTAAGTTTGCGCTTCATGCTCGTGTATGGTCCAAGCTAAACCGTATGAGCGGAATTGATCACAGCAATACAATAAACAAAATTGCTGAGTATTTACCAGATGTGATATTTGCTAATTCGCTTATTGCTATCAATTATGCTGTTAAATTAAAAGAAAAGTTAGGTGTCAAAGTGATTTGCAATATTCATGAGCTAGAGTCTGCTTTCTATTACATGGCCCACGCTAATTATCCTGCAGCATTAGTGAAAGCTGATTGGTTAATGATGGGTTCGTATGCTGTTAAAAACTATTACATGAACAACTTTCCTATTGACAAAAATAAAGCTTCTGTTATTTATGATTTTATTGGTGATGAGGATGTTTCGCGTCGCACTCTAACCGATATTAAAAGTTTGCACAACATTCCTTTAAGCGCAAAAATAGTGGGAGCAATGGGAAGCTTGAATTGGCGTAAAGGTCATGATATCTTTTCCTATGTTGCTCGAGAGGTAATCAAACATTCTCCTGATACTTACTTTATCTGGGTCGGCGGTAAAAAGGAATCTGCTGATTATAAATTGCTGGTTCGTGAAGTGAAATTGTTGGGCTTAGCTGATAGAGTGATCTTAGTTGGTGAGCAGGCTGATATACAAAGTTATTACGAAGCTTTTGACGTCTTTTTACTGACTTCGCGCGAGGACCCTTTTCCATTAGTATGCTTGGAGTCAGCACTAGCCAGAACGCCTATAATTTGTTTTGAAAATTCTGGTGGAATGCCCGAGTTCGTTCGCGATGATGCAGGTTTCGTAGTAGATTATCTTAGTATTGATCAAATGGCAGAAAAAACCTTACTGCTACTAGGTGATGGTTCCTTACGTGAGCAAATGGGTGCAGTTGGCCGCGAGCGTGCTTTGAACAACCATACGATTAGTAAGCTTGGACCTAGCATTCTAGAGCTAATTGAAGAGGCTCTGTAATAGATTTAGCACTCATAGCTATCTATAACTGCAGTTGAAATAATAAGTAAAAGGTCAAAACAGGAGCTATGGGTCTAGTGACGTGCGTAATTGGGGGGGGGGGCTTCGTTGGCCAGGCAGTGGTGCAAGACCTACTACAGAACACTGATCGGAACGTAGTGATAGTAGGGCGTAAACCACTGGAGTCGCAGTTGCCGGCTCGGGTGCGCTATGTGCAAAATCCATCCGGAGCTTCGGATGAACTGCTTAGTACCATATTATCCGAAGTTGACGAGGTCATTGACCTAGCTTATGCTACAGTACCGCAAACCAGTTTTCAGAATCCGGTAAATGATATTTTAGTGAATTTGCCTGAGGCTGTACGCTTGTTCGAACATGCAACGCAGTGGTCGCTTCGCAAGTTTGTTTGGGTTTCATCAGGAGGAACTGTATACGGCCACGCCCAACAAGTGCCCTTAACCGAAGATCACCCCACGAACCCAGTATCTCCTTACGGTATCACTAAACTAGCTATCGAGAAATATGCTCATCTTTACTATTGCTCCACACAACTCCCTATTGTGTGTGTGCGTCCATCTAACGCTTACGGTGAGGGTCAGCGCGTTTATGCCGGGCAGGGGTTCATCGGCACAGCCATTGCTTCTCTACTCGACCACCGAACCTTAGATCTATTTGGAGACGAGGGTACCATTCGTGACTATTTGCACATAAAGGATATGGCCCGTGGCATAGTTGCAGCGTTAACCGATGGCCATGCAGGACAAGTGTATAACATTGGTAGCGGAATAGGGCACAGCAACCGTCAGGTATTGGAAATCTTAGAGCCATTAGCCCGCACTATAGGTGTGCCATTACGCTTACATGTACACCCTGAGCGACCATTCGATGTGAAGGTTAACGTTTTAGACAGTACCAAATTATACGCCCATACCAATTGGAAGCCATTGTTATCCTTTGAGCGGGGGATACGGCAAACGTGGGAATGGTACGTTGCAAACTATAAAGGCAGATATAGTGCTGATGGGTCAAGGCCTTAAGACGGTCTGAGTATCGTGTGAGTAAAACAGTACAGCAGACTTCTATAAACTAAAAGCCTCACCATTTCACGATGGTGAGGCTTTTAGTTTATAGAAGTCTGCTGTACTAATAGCAGTGCTATTATCGTAGACAAGTATTAGGATACTTTATCAGTAGACCGAAAGCCTATTGCTTACTAGCTAGATAAAAAGTAGTCATAGTGACTTCTCCCGTGGGTTGAGTTGTCGTGTTATAGAGAAAGGTGTATGCACCGTCAGGAGTCGTGTATTCTGCTTTGTAAATCAACTTGACCGGTGGGGGGCATGCAGCATGTCCAACCCATTTGGCAATCTGACCATCAGCTGGAGTCGCTTCTTTCACAATAGTCATCAAAACAGGGCAGCTCAAGCCAGTTACTGCTTGTCCTTGCTCCCACTGGTCGCCCACGGCGAATTGATCGGTCGGGGCTGCCTTCAGCTTAGCTGGAGCAATGGAATCGGATTCCTTGGCGCAACCTGTAAGTAACGCTACTACAGTTATTGCTGCAAGACGGGAAAATGAGTAGAAAAGTGCCATAGGTTATAAGAGAAAGATGATTAATTAATGATTTATCAAATATAAGTGCAAGTTCTGTAATATGCTAATTCAAACAAAAATTATACTTAATTCCATATAGGGCTGAAATAGTTATACAAATAGCTTGCTGAACGCATAGGTATAATCAATAGATGCATAATAGATGGGAGAGCCATTGGGGGGCTTTTTTAACTTTTATACAGCCAATAGTGAATCAATCCGAGTAAAAGAGTCAAAAGGGTCCATTTGATCCAAGGCGTATGGTTTGTTTGATAGTGCAAAGGCCATTGCTAGGAACGAAACTTGATATACGGATCCAGGTTTGGCAGCCGCAGGAAAGGGGGCAGCGTATGCTTAATTCAATAATGCTGCTTCGGTCTTACCTTTGTAGCACTACAATTCCTGTTGAAGTAGTTAACAGTACTGGAGTGCTTTGTGCATAATGCCTACTAATACAACTCGTTTATGAGAATTGCTTTCGTATCATTAATGAGAGCGTTCCCGTGGGGTGGGAGCGAAGAATTATGGTTTAGAGCTGCGAGGCTTGCTTTGGCTCAGGGGCACAGTGTCTGTACGCTTACCCAAAAATGGAACAAGACACCAGATAAAATAAAGGAGTTAGAGCGCTTAGGTGCCGAGATTACTTTCTACGACGCTACACAGTATAATATTGTCGAGAAGCTAGCTATCAAGCTACACGCGAAGAAAAACGAATCTGATATCGTTCCGAATATGAATGCCGATGTGTACATCTTATCCAATGGTTCAACATGGGATTTTCTGTATAATTATTCTCTGACGCGCAAAATTCTTAGAAAGGGAAATCCTTATATATTAATCAGTCAGCACAGCTTTGAGAATGGGCATATTGTGAAGCCCGGAAGGCGAGAGGACGCCATTTCAATTATTAAAAAAGCTGAAATAATATTTTTTGTTGCCGAGCGTAATCTGCGCGCGGCCGAGCGTCAATTAGGACATTTGATAACGAACAGCCGGGTCATCAGCAATCCTATAAATATCAAGGATGTAGCTGTGAAAGCATTTCCCGCGTCAGCCAGATTGCTGATGGCTTGTATTGCCAGATTCGACTGTGATTTTAAGGGTCAGGATATATTGCTGCAAGCCCTAAGCACGGAACAGTGGCAAAAGCGCGACTTCTGCTTGAAGCTATATGGCAATGGGCCGCACTTAAGCCACCTGAAGCAGCTGATTGAAATGTATGCTCTGCATGATAAGGTTACGATAGAAGGGCATGTAGCTGATGTTGATAATATCTGGCAAATGAATCAGGTGCTGGTGCTGCCTTCTTTAAGCGAGGGCACTCCGCTGGTAATGGTGGAAGCAATGTTATCGGGCAGAGCTGTCTTGACGACCAATGTAGGGGACAACGGCAGATACGTACTTGACAATAAGACAGGTTTTTTAGCCGCTACAGCATCGGTAGAGTGTCTTAGCCAGAGCCTTGAGGACTTGTGGGGTAATAAGAATACACTCAGCAAAATGGGCGAAGCAGCGTATGCCCACGCCGTTACCCTAGTAGACTTTCAACCGGAACAAACGCTGCTGGAATATATTCGGGGAGTACACTAAACTGCTTGCAGGCCTAAGGGAGCCAGTAACAGTCTTCCAAATAATAGCCAGCCTTTACACGTTCAACGCTTATGAACCCCACCGGAGTGTCATTCTTAGTTTGTACCTACAATGGGGCTCCACGCATTGCTGAGACATTAACTTGCCTAGCGCAACAGCAGGTACCAGCCGGGGTACTGTGGGAAGTGATTTTTGTGGATAATGCTAGCACCGATAGTGTTGCGAAGATAGCCCGGCGCTTGTGGGATGAGCTGGGATCACCCGCCCCGCTACGGATACTTCTCGAGCCCCGTCCGGGCTATAAGATTGCGATGGAGCGCGCCATTAGTCAGATCCGGTACAGCTACGCCTGCATCGTAGACGATGACAACCGGCTGGCGCCCGACTACCTTGCCGTCGGCGTTGCTGTCTTAAACAGCAACCCGACTATTGGCATCCTTGGGGGGCAAAATACGGCCACATTTGATGGCCAGGAACCCAGTTGGTTTCCGGCTTTTCAGCACTGCTATGCCGTTGGTCAGCCTCTTGATCGGGCGGCTGGTGGGTTTAGTTCACTACCCGATGGCGATGTGGGCCGCAATGTATTGTGGGGCGCTGGAATGTTTGTACGTATCGAGATATGGACTAGGCTGCAGGAAGTAGGCTTCAAAAGTTTATTTACTGGTCGGCAAGGGGAGAAAGACCTGACCGCCGGCGAGGACGATGAACTATGCTATATAGCCAGATTGCTAGGCTATCAGGTCTGGTACTCGTCTAAGCTACATTTGCGGCATCATATGACTGATTCCCGGATGACTCCCACTTATCGGGACCGTTTATTTTATGCCTCCGTCCGGTCGGCTGGCCGGTTAGGAGCTTACCGTAATGCTTTGTGGGGTAGAGCGGTGAAAAGCAGTGGTGTGCGCTCAAACTTGGTTAAAGATATCTTGTACATGAGCCTAGGCCTATCTAACCGCGTGTTGAATAAAGCGTTCGTAAAAGCGTTCCTTCAGGGCGACACCTTTTACCTTATGAATTGTAAGCATCATTTCTTAACGCTCTACAACTTTATTGGTGATTTTAATCACATAAGAAAACATTATAGCAGGGTAGTGGAATTGAAAAACGAGGTTGAGAATAAATTTAAAACAATAGACCTCGAATTACAGGATGGAGTACAGCAATCCTGATAGCTTTGATAGAATAGAATAAATACCAGATACAATGAAAGACTCTCCTCTGTATAGAGTTATCAAGTCGACGTTCGATTCTATAACGAGGAGTGCATCCTTGCTAATGCCTGCCTGGAAGAAATATCAGGTTACGGAAGTCATGCCCGCTGCGCCCTCTTATTTGCCAGCGTTGCCAGTGAATCATAAAATGCTGCCGCCGCCTTTTGCTACGGCTTTCAAAAAAGAAATAGAGTTTGAGCATCATAAGATTTATGCGGTTCAGGATGTATATGTGTCTTGGGACGGAGCAGTTTTTAAAAACCTACAGATTTTTACGCCTAGCCTGGTTAAGCCGGAGTTCAGAGGTAGGTTTCAGGATACTTTTTTGTTGCGTCAGTGGTTCGGCGAAGTAGTTACGCTGCCCGAGGCAGAGCCTGGTATAGCAGTAGCGCACAATCAGTGGTCGGCAGAGAACTATTATCACTGGATGGTTGATACTTTACCTAGGCTATTAATTCTGCGAAATAAATATCCTAATTATCTGCTGTTGGTTCCGCAGCCTTTGCCCCCCAAACAGTTCCCTGACTATATTCAGAAGAGTGCCTCGGTCTTCGGTTTTACTAAATATTATCCATTGACCACCAACCAAATATTGAAGGCGGAACACCTTGTGTTAGCTGAGCTGACTGCTGAGTCACTTTTCCAAAATCCGGAATTGATGCAGAGGGTAAGAGCAGAACTCATTGCTGCGTTGTGCCCGGAGAAAACAACTCCTACGAGGCGCATTTATGCATCACGGGCTACGCAGTCTGTTCGGCGTTTAGTTAATGAGGCTGACATAGAGGAGCTACTTCAAGCGTATGGTTTTGAAACAGTGTTTTTTGAGCAACTCTCATTCCTGGAACAGGTACAGTTGATGAGGGAAACAAAGATCTTTATGGGCACTCATGGGGCAAACATGACAAACTTGATGTTTCTGCCCCATGAGTCAACAATCATAGAGCTATTAAATAAGGAAGACGGCGACCTTTGCTACTTTCGGTTGGCTTCCTGTTTCTCGCTTCCTTACTTCTGTGTTCCTTGCGAAAGCACTGATAGTAACCTATCGAACCAAGCTGACCTTAGAGTTGATCTGGAAGAGCTGAAGCAAATCATTTCAACTGTATTAAAATGAATGTAGCAGTATATTAATTGAAGGCAGATGGTTTGGTAACGTACTTGTGTGTGGTGCAAACGAAGTACTAATGTCTTGTTTATGTAACATATACAGCAGGTCTGCAACCTTTGGGCTTGACACCAAGTAAAACGCGCCTATCTTTGTCCCTCTTATTTCGGGACCGGTGAGCAAGCCATCGCTACGCTGCTCGTAATTCAAAATAAAATTGTTGAATCAGTAAGGTCTGAGTCAAATCTACTCTCTATGAAGCGTGCACTAGTAACCGGCATTACCGGTCAGGATGGAGCTTATTTAGCTGAATTGCTGCTGAGCAAGGGCTATGAGGTTCACGGTATTAAGCGTCGGTCTTCCTTATTCAATACGGACCGTATTGACCATTTATATCAGGATCCGCACGAGTCTAATGTGCGCTTCAAGCTGCATTACGGCGACCTTTCTGACTCTACTAACCTGATTCGTATCATTCAGGAAGTTCAGCCTGATGAGATTTACAATCTGGGAGCGATGTCGCACGTGAAAGTGTCATTCGACACGCCTGAATATACAGCCAACGCTGACGGTATTGGTACCCTACGTATTCTGGAAGCTGTGCGCTTGCTGGGCTTGACAAAGAAAACCCGTATTTACCAGGCTAGCACGTCAGAACTATATGGCTTGGTACAGGAAGTGCCGCAGTCGGAGCGGACGCCCTTCTATCCCCGTTCACCTTATGCAGTAGCGAAAATGTATGCCTACTGGATCACGGTGAACTATCGTGAAGCTTACGGAATGTTTGCGTGCAATGGCATCCTGTTCAACCATGAGTCGCCCTTGCGTGGCGAGACTTTTGTTACGCGTAAAATTACCCGTGGCACAGCGCGTATCGCTATGGGCCTTCAGCAGAAAATATTCCTCGGTAACCTGGATGCCAAGCGCGATTGGGGCCATGCTAAAGACTATGTAGATGCTATGTGGCGCATCTTACAGCAAGACGAACCCGAAGACTTTGTTATTGCTACCGGCGTAACGACGACAGTGCGTGACTTTGTGAAGATGGCTTTTGAGGAGGTAGGCGTTCAGCTAGCGTTTGAAGGCGAAGGAGTAAATGAAAAAGCCGTTGTGGTGCGTTGCAGCAACCCGGAGTTTCCTCTAGATGAAGGACAAGTAGTAGTAGAAGTAGACCCAGCTTATTTCCGCCCTACGGAGGTTGAATTGCTAATTGGCGACCCTACCAAATCAAAGGAGAAGCTAGGATGGGTGCCAAAGTACGACTTACCAGCACTGGTGAAAGATATGATGCAGGCTGATATTGCTTTATTTCGCCGCGATGAATATCTGCTTAAAGGCGGACATAAAGTGTATAGCTATCATGAGTAAAGCCGGCTCGGCTCATTTCTTATTGTTCAATAAAAAGGCCGGGCACAATCCGGCCTTTTTTACTAAATAATGGAGTAAAGGCTTTTGTAGCTTTTACCAACTCGATCTGGTTTATTAGTTTGAAGCTGTTCAAGACCAGCCGAATTAGATAAACAGATGCGCTCTCATGATGATAAGCCAGATAAATAATGGATATTGTTATAAAGTCATTTAACCGACCCTACTACCTAGAAAGGTGCTTGCGCAGCATCTATAGCTTCGTTTCGGGTGAATTTAAAATTCGGGTGCTTGATGATGGAACTCCGCCTGAATATCTGGATAAGATATCCCGATTATACCCGTCAGTAATAATTGCCCGTTCGCCTTTATATGAGCAAAAAGTCGCTGCATTGAAGGCACACGTAAGCGACCAAAAGAAGTATGATCAATTCTTTATTCCTACTGCTTTCTGGATTAAGGAAATTAGTAGGTGCTCCGACATATTCCTTTTATTGGAAGATGATATCTGGTTAACAGCACCATTGTCTTTGCTTGATTTTCAGGCGGAAATGCAGGCCAAGCATATTGCTATGGTCAAGCTGAGCTGGCTTGGTAATGCTACGCTGATAGGAGGAACGAAGCGACGTATCAACGATCACATGGAAGAAATAATACCAGCTATTCCATTTGTGTCACAAGCAATATTTCTTAATAAATATCGGATACGATCGGTATTATATCGGTTAGGCATTCTGCATCTGATGAAATCAGACTTTAAATTTCAATTACCATTTTACTCACTTTACTCCGTTGCTTCTGCTTTTTTCGATAAGAAATACTGGTTATATCTGTGGGATGATGCGCTAACGAAGGTGGACGAGGGTCGACAGTTGCGTAAAGCAGCTCATTGGCTTGAGTCGACAAATAGTAGGTATGCCAAGTCTACTGAGGAGGTAACAAAAACATCATTTATCACTTCCGCAACGAACGAGTTTAAGGAGGCTAATCTGGATATTATCAGGTTTAACTATCATGTGAATGAGGCGTGGCTGCAAGGCGAATTGGATGCTATGCATAACTTCCCCGCCGATTTTGAACTAGCCTATATTGGACAGTTCTTGGATGCAGCCCATGATGCGCGTAGCACGTACGCGGAGTGGCTCAAATGGATTATACAGTTTAAACATCAGTATCAGCGTATCGGATGTGAGGTAGACTAGCACTCCTATGATGGGGGCAAAATCTGTTGTGTCTCTGTTTATCGGGAATCATTAAGAGACACCCGAGAATAAGCCCGGCAAGAGAGTGTACCTTTGTAGAGGATGATAACTGCTTTTAGCAGCTGGGGGAATTTTTACTTTGTATTACGGTTAATTTTGTATCAGAAGCTTAGCCAGAGTTTTGTTCAAGCCACGCAGTCGCTACGACAAAAGGGCTCTTTTGCACAAAATTTCTTCATTACTTTCTCCGGGTCGGCATTTGTCACGGTGCTAAGCTTTCTGCTTACTCCCATCATGTCGCGCCTATATCCTCCCGCAGCCTACGGGCAGTTTGCGGTGTTCACGTCAACGGTTAGCAACCTGGCTATGCTGACAACGCTGACCTATCAGAATACACTGCCTTTACCGAAGACAAAGGAGAAAGCGTTAGCCTTAATGCAGCTTACCATTCTACTCTCCGTTACTTCCTTCGTATTAGTAACTGGACTATTGATGGTATTTGGTGACTGGTTTATCACCTGGTTGCAGGTACAGACTTTAGGGAAGTGGTTTTATACGGTACCAGTTCTGCTGTTATTCTATAATCTGAGCTTAATGATGAGCAGTTGGTACACGCGTACCAAAGAGTTCCGGACCCGGGCCGGAGTGGATGTAGCAACTACAATAGTCGGCCGCGTCTTCACTATTAGCTACGGCTGGTTTACAAGTGGCCACCCGTCAGGGTTGGTACTTGGTGATTTTATCAGTAAGCTAACGACTTTTGTAGGACTGCTGCAAAGTGGTGTACACCGCGAAATAGGGGAACTACGTCGAACCTTCTCTTGGACCCGTATCCGTGAGGTAGCGCACGAGTATAGGGAGTTTCCATTATACGTATTGCCTAGTGGGTATGTCAGTACGTTATCAGCGCAGCTTCCTATCTTCTTTCTTACCAGCGGGTTTGGAGCTACCATAGTGGGCTTGTATTCCTTCTCCGTAACACTACTCGAAATTCCGGTGCACCTGACTGGATCGGCAATGGCGCCTGTATTTTATCAAAAAGCGTCTGAGCTATATAACACTGAGCCCGGCCGACTAAAAGAGTTGACGCTAAGTATTTATAATAAGCTGCTGTACGTAGGGGTACTGCCCTTAGGTCTGATTACCATCTATGGTGACTGGATATTTAAAATTGCATTTGGCGCTCAGTGGGAAATGGCGGGGGTGTTCACTGGCTATCTGGGTTATTACTACATATTTAAACTCACTTCCCAATCAACAAGCACCTTGTACACAATACTGGGGCGGCAGCGCTACCTATTGCTGTCTAATGTCTTGCTGTTGCTTACCCGCGCGGCCGCATTGGGTATTGGTATCTACATGAATGACGTAAATATCGCCCTGCTGTTGTTTGGTTTAGGAAGCTTAGTTTGCATTTTCATAGTCGATATGCATATACTTTATTTGGTACAGTTACCAGTGGTGCGTATTGCTCTGCGTACAATTCTCATATTACTTACTACGCTGGCCCTGTTAAAGGGATTGAGGTATGGTATTGAGTATTGGTTTCCCAACTTGTAAAAGGGTGATGTTATGACTGCTAACCTGCTGTCCACTTCAGCTCCCTTTTTCAGTGTTGTTATTCCCACTTACAACCGCGCTGGCTTTATTGCCGAAACTCTACGTTCGGTGCTGGCGCAGGAATTTCAAGCCTTTGAAATTATTATTGTAGATGATGGCAGCACTGATAATACTGCGGAGGTTGTAGCACAATTTGCCGGGCCACAGGTGCGGTATTTACCAAAACATAATGGCGAGCGGGGTGCTGCTCGCAACTATGGCTTCAAGCGGGCACACGGCGAGTATATTATTTTCCTGGACTCAGATGATAAGCTGCTATCCAGTCATTTAGCTACGCTGTACGCCAAGATCAAAGAACTGGGTACGCCAAACTTTATTGCCACTAAATATAATTTCTTTCGCGATGGTGTGCTGGCTGATAGTGACATGGCTGGTATCCAAGAAGGATGGTACACCCTTGATTTGTTTGTGGGGGGCAATGCGCTGGCCTGCAACATTTGCGTGCGCCGTCAGAATCCAGCGTTACGTTTGTTTGAAGAAGACCGCCGTTATGCTGCGGTAGAAGACTGGATGTTTATGCTCCAGAATACGCAGCAAGACCGCGTCTATATCATAGATGCCGTGACGCTTACTATGAACGACCACGATACTCGCTCTATGCGCTCAGATAATACAGCTCTGATACGTAAGCTAGGCTTAGCGTTGGACTGGATGTTAAGCCATGTTGTGCTGACAGCGGAGCAGCGCCGGGCTCTGATGGGCCGAGTGTATTATCTTTGCGCCATCCATGCTTATGCCGATAATCACTGGGCAGAAGCACTCCACTACGCCCGCCGCGCAGCACCTCACTTGCCTAAAAGGCAGGCGGTAATTTTATTAGTGCGCTGCTTAGTAGGGCTACGTGCTGTGGAATGGGTAAAGACAATCCGTCGCTAAAGCCTTTCCTGTCCATCTTCCTTGTTTTTTGCCCGCATGCGTATTCTGTTTTTGAGTTATTGGGGGCTGGATGATCCGCTTACTATTTCCACCGTTTTTCCGCACTTACAGCTACTGCAGCAGCGACCTGATGTGGAGACCGTTCTACTTGTTACAATAGAACGCAATGGAATGAAACCAGGGTTTCAACCATCCTTTCCAGCACATAAGCTGACTTATGCACCGCTCGTTTCGGCACCTGGACGCAATGTGCTAATTACTAAAACTGATGATTTTCTGCGCTTTCCAAATGAGTTAGTGAAACTCGCCGCTGAGCAACGCAGTACGTTTTTGCTGGCTCGGGGGGCACCTGCGGGAGCATTGGCTTACTTGGTTTGGAAACAGAATAAGCTTCCTTTTTACGTAGAGTCATTTGAGCCTCATGCTGACTATATGCTGGAGTCGGGGGTTTGGAAAAGCTACGATCCGCGTTATCTGTTTCAACGGCACTGGGAACGGAAGCAGAAGCAGCTTGCTCTGGGCCTGATGCCAGTAGCAGAAAATTACCGCCAACAGCTTATCCAGGAAGGGGTACCAGCTGATAAGATAGTGACAGTACCATGCTCAGTAGACGTAGCTGCATTTGGTTTTGACGAAACAAAGCGCCGCCGGGTACGCCACCAATTAAGCTTTGCTCTTGATGCTCCAGTAGGTATTTATGTAGGTAAATTCGGAGATATTTATTACGACTCCGAAGCTTTTGATTTATTCAAAGCTACAGCAAACCATTTCGGTCCTGCTTTCCGCTTGATTATTCTTACACCAAATGCACAAAGCGAGGTAAGAGCCAAATTGGCTAAAGTTGGCTTAACAGAAACACAGGTATTTGTCACAAAAGCCCCCCACACTGATGTGCCGGGGTACCTGTCAGCTGCCGACTTTGCGTTTGCCCCCATAAAGCCTGCGCCGTGTCGGCTTTTCTGCTCACCTATCAAGGTAGGGGAGTACTGGGCGGCCGGCCTGCCAGTGTTACTTACGGAGGGTGTCGGAGATGATAGTGCTATTATCCGGCAAGAGGGAGGAGGAGCAGTATTTGACCTTGATCAGCCAGCTAGTATTCCCGCAGCAATTGGGCAGGTGGCCAAGCAAATGCAGAGATCTGCTTATCGACAGCAGACAGTAGGGTTGGCGCAACGCCATCGCTCCCTCGATAGGGCCCGGCAAGCTTATGCTCATTTTTTCGCTTCTACCCGGTTCTTAGGATAAGAGATGATTCTTATGACTCATCTGCTTGTTGTGATTCTTTTCTTAGGGTAAGCCTAGCACTATGGCTAGTGCATAGCTAGTGGGCTCACCACTTTAATTTTGAGTATGCATATTTTATTTATAATGCCTTACCCACATGGTCGGGCACCCTCGCAGCGCTTTCGATTCGAGCAGTATTTGGACTTTCTAACCGAAGTAGGGCATACATATGAACTAGCTCCCTTCATTTCGGAAGCGACTTGGGCCATACTATATAAGCCTGGGCATACTCTGGCGAAAGCTATGGGAATATTGGGGGGCTTTTTACGCAGGGTGCGGCTTATGTTTTCGGTGCAGTCTTACGATTATGTCTTTATACACCGGGAGGCATCACCCATTGGACCGCCACTATTTGAGTGGTTAATAGCAAAAGGTCTGGGTAAGAGAATTATCTATGACTTTGATGATGCTATCTGGATTACTAATACCTCAGAAGCTAATAAAATAGCCGCTAGTTTCAAATGGCATCATAAGGTGGAATCCATCTGCCGCTGGTCTTATAAAGTGAGCTGTGGGAACAAGTATTTACGTGATTATGCTCAGCAGTTTACACAGCGGGCGATCATAAATCCGACCACGATTGACACAGTTAATCTACACAATCAAGTGCGGGATCAGCATGCACCAGGTCGTCTGGTCATCGGCTGGACAGGCACTCATTCTACCCTAAAATATTTAAATCAGGTAGTACCTGTATTGGCTGAGTTAGAAACTCGCTACGACTTTGAATTTAGAATAATATCTAATCAGCCACCAACTCTTCCTCTTCTTTCTCTGCGTTTTCAACCTTGGAACAAAAGCACTGAGATTCGGGATTTAGCCGGTATGCATATTGGCTTGATGCCTCTGGAGGATGACCTGTGGGCTAAGGGCAAGTGCGCTTTCAAAGCTCTGCAATACATGGCATTGGGAATTCCTGCAATTGTGTCACCCGTAGGAATGAATACGGAAGTAGTTCAGCAGGGGATAAATGGTTATGTATGTACCACCCCGGCCGAATGGCAGCAGAGCTTGGAATCTTTATTAAAGGATCCAGAGCTGCGTATTCGCTTGGGAGAGGCTGCACGAGATACCGTGGTGAAACGCTATTCAGTGTTGGCCAATAAACAAAATTTTTTAAAGCTGTTTTCCGATACTTAATTCACTCTTAGGTTAGTCAGAGGCATTTTATTTGGTAGGATTAAACGATGCTAAATCAATGCGTCGCTAGTGACTTTCGACGAAGTACAGGCTTGTTTTTTGACTTTAGTGCCTGAATTTGCAAAATATAAAGAGCTGATAGATAAAATGGCATTAAAGGAATTTTGTAACGCACGAGCGTACCAAAATTTCCGCTATTAGTACCTACGCCTATACCAAAAATAATAGTAAAAAGCAGGCAAAAAGATAAGATCGGCATTGAGCTGATTAGCTGAAGGCAACGCATCAAACCAGTGCGAAATAAAATGCGAAGGGTGAGCAACGTGAACCAAAAAGCCTCGAGCGCAGAAAGAAGCATTACTGGATTACGGGCTTCCCATAAAAAGGGCCGGTACAAAGACACTACTACAGCTTGTGGAGCTACGGCTAGAATACTGCCTATACTCCCATCAATCTCGCCAATGCTATAACCAGATCCATCTTCTTTGGTGCGGTTGTAAAGTGCCGTTTGAGTGATGCGCGTACGTTCACCAATATTGTCTACGTCAAAACGCTCATCGCCTTCTGTCAGATTTGTAGCCCCAAAATAGCCTGCTGCTGCTCCTATAACGATAAAGAAAGGCTTTAAAACATTTCGTAATAAAGCACTCTTAATGCGCTTATTGTTCTCATTAAATACCCAGAATAAAGCAGGCGCTAAAAAAGACATCAGGATATATACTTTCATCATAATAAGAAAGTATGCTCCTAAGAATCCAAGAATAGCGGATAATAATAGATTTCGTTTTTCAATTAGACCGTGATAAAAACCATAGAATACCCACCCAAGTGCCCCTAGGCATAGAGAGTCCTTCATGAGACCTGAACCCCAAAAAAATACAGAAGGAAGAAAAAAAACAGCTATAGCCAGTTGCTTATAAGCGAGGGGGTAAATACGCAAGAAAGTCTGGTACATAGCCCAGATACCAGCAAAGCTAGTGCCTGCAAAAAGTAAAGCCATAATACTATATGTATTAAAGCTTAACAGACCAAATATTGCAGCAATTCTAGCTGTGAAATACTCAGGGTTATCACCAAACCAGAACATACGACTTGTATATTTCGAAATGTTAGGGTCAGGAGAAGTAGAGGTAATTAACTTTAAACCATTGGAAAATGAATCGCTAAATGCATCGTGAATAATATTAGCATGATACATGTAATTGAATGTATCACCACCCCCATAATAAAACTGGTAAATTAAACCTAATGCAATAGCACCAATAAACTTTAAGGTGAGCGCAGGAATAAAGTATTTCTTAGTAAAAGGGTTAGTTACCTTAGGGCGCACCGTATAAGCAATAGCATAAAAAATACCTAGATACAAAGGGGTTAGAAAAAGATCTTTTAGTTCCATTTTTTTGATGTTAGCCAAGAGGCTAAATTTTATTCTTCTTTAGATAAGCCTTTGCTTCGCGGTACTGCTCTGACTTGTGGTCGGCTTTGTCTCGTACGACCTCATAATAACGACGGGCAGCGGCAACATCAGGAGTTTTGGCAGCTATGCGGGCTAAGTTGAAGTTGGCGTAGACATAAAAGCCGCCACTAGTTTCGTCGGTGCTTTCCGCAAAGACAATACAGCGCTGATAGTAATCCTGAGCCTTCTCAAGGTCCTTATATTTATTTTGCATCAGCCATCCTAGAAAATAGGTGGCGTAACGGCCGCTTATGCCTTCATAGCCAGGCATACCACGATTGAGTTTGTCCAAGATATCGCGGCTTACACGCTCGCACTCCCGAAAGTCACCTTCGTTGAAGCACAACAAGGCGTAGAAGCGTTGGAAATATCCGTTGTCAGGATAGTTGCTGGCTAAGAAACGAGCAACGGGCATTGATGCAGTTGGTTTATTTTCCTCATTATTGAGGATGCGCATCAGAAAAAATTTAGCTTCTGTACCTGTGTAGAATCCGTTGTCAGCAACATTTTTTAGCTGCTGTAGACCAAGCTCTCTATTTCCTTTAGGGAAGAATAAAAGCACGGGACGCAAAAGCGGATATTCTTCGGAAATCCAGACGGCGTAGTAGTTAAATAGGGCTTGGCCAAATAGGAATTCCGGACTCAGGCCGTTTGCTTCCTTACTTTTTTCCAGATACTCAAGAGCACGCCGACTGCTCACGGTGGCTTTGCGCCAATTAGCCCGCTCCGCGTTCAGGCGAGCATCGAAGCCATAAGCAGCGGAGAGGAAAAAGCAGGCTTCGTAGTTCTTCTTATCGGCTTTATACAGCTTTTCGCCGTAGGTAATGGCCGTGTCCATGTAGGCGAAAAACAGCTTGTCGTACTGCTTCGTCTGAACGTTGGTAGGGACAATTTTCCACCATGTACTTAGACCAAGCAGGAAGTACGGCATTGGGTGCTCGGGGTAGCGCCGACGCAACGATCGAAACTGTTTCTCCGCCTTATCATACTTGAAGTTGTACAGATTCTGTACGGCACCATCGAGCTCTAGCTGAATGTCTTTGTCTAGCAGCAGCCAGCCTTTGGTATTGGCTGTAGGTAGAACATCTACATTTTCTACTTCGATCGTGCGGATGGGAGGTGGGGTACGTGTACTGTCCTTTTTTTGTGCCTGGACACCGGTCGCCAGAAAAAGTAGTAACAGAATAAATCGAAGTTCTCGGATCATGGGATATACTACTGCAATCGTCGGCTAAGCTAGGTTTGGGGGCTGTGCAGCTGACAAGAGGGCTAAAGTATGGCTTTTATCCTAGTTTTGGACAAATAACCTACTGCATATGCATCTGCTAAAAACCTTGTGTGAGATTTCGGCACCAGCAGGCAACGAAGCGCCTCTGACAGAATTCTTACTACGCTACATTAACGAAAACCAAGCGAGTTGGCGTGTGCAACCAACAGTAATACAGGGAGAAGAGTGGCAGGATTGCATAGTTCTAGTATTTGGAAAGCCTCGGACGGCGGTGTTTGCTCATCTTGACAGTATTGGATTTACGGTTCGATACGAACGCCAGTTGATACGAATCGGTGGGCCACAAGTCGAAACAGGCTATCGTCTGGTGGGCCACGATGCGCAAGGTGACATTGCTTGTACACTCGTCGTAGACGACGAAACGGGCGAACTAAGCTATGAGTTCACTCGAGACATTGAGCGGGGTACTGAGTTAACCTTTGCCTGCGACTTCCGCGAAACTGAGGATACCGTGCAATCATGCTACCTCGATAATCGGTTGGGCGTGTGGAACGCCTTGCGGCTGGCCGAAACGCTGGAGCATGGTATTTTGGTGTTTAGCTGCTGGGAGGAGCACGGCGGGGGCTCCGTAGCCTATTTAGCCAAGCATATCTACGAGACCTACGGAGTGCGGCAAGCCCTGATTTCGGATATTACCTGGGTAACGGAGGGAGTGCATGCTGGCCAAGGGGTAGCCATTTCGCTTCGTGACTCGTTGATTCCGCGCCGCTCGTACGTGGAGCGTATTCGCCGAATTGCAAAAGCGACAGGGGTTCCCCATCAGCTGGAGGTGGAAGGCAGCGGCGGCTCTGATGCCAAGGAGCTACAACACAGCGCTCAACCCTGGGATTGGTGCTTTGTAGGAGCACCCGAAGACAATGTGCACTCACCCGACGAAATTGTGGACAAGCGCGATATTGCTAGTATGCTGGAGTTGTATCAGGTGCTTATGCGGGACCTGTAGTCTTCAGCTACTAATTAGTAAGCAAAAAAGCCCCCCAGAATATTCTGGGGGGCTTTTTTGCAATATGCTGTTTGCCTAGGTTAACGAAATAGGTAAGAATTAAGAGCTGATTGTAAAATATAAGGAAGTGTCTCGGCGCACTTTTGTAAGTTCAGAAATTGAGGATTAGGTAATAAACTCTATTTTACCAACCCAAAACCTTCATTCATCAATCTTAAACCCAAACGTTTACTTCTCACCTCCGCTTCTATGATGGAAATTCTTTACGTAGCTCCTGCGCTAGGCGTGCTGGCCCTATTGTACACGTGGTTGCGCTCGGGCTGGGTGGCCCGCCAAGATGCCGGCAACGAACGCATGCGCACGATTGCTGGCTACATCGCCGATGGCGCTATTGCCTTTCTTAAAGCTGAATACAAAGTGCTGGCTTTGTTCGCCCTTATTGCCTGCGCCTTTTTGGGCTACCTGGGCACCACGGGCGAAAAGTCGAGCCCTGTTATTGTCATTGCGTTCCTGATTGGCGCTGTGTTTTCGGCATTGGCGGGCTTTATCGGGATGAAGATTGCTACCAAAGCCAACGTGCGTACGGCTCAGGCCGCCCGCACTAGTCTGGCCAAAGCCTTGAACGTGTCCTTCTCGGGTGGCTCCGTAATGGGCATGGGTGTAGCCGGCTTGGCAGTATTAGGACTCGGCTCATTGTTCATTGTGTTCTACAATATGTTTGTGCTGAGCAAAGGCGCTGGCGCCAACGGCATTGAGATGGAAACGGCGCTGGAAGTACTCACCGGCTTTTCACTGGGAGCAGAGAGCATCGCGCTCTTCGCTCGTGTGGGTGGTGGTATTTATACAAAGGCTGCCGACGTGGGGGCCGATTTGGTGGGCAAAGTTGAAGCCGGCATCCCAGAAGATGACCCTCGCAACCCTGCGACTATTGCCGATAACGTAGGTGATAACGTGGGCGACGTAGCTGGAATGGGTGCCGACTTATTTGGCTCTTATGTAGCTACTATTTTGGCTACCATGGTGCTGGGCCGCGAGGTTGCCACCACCAATGACCAGTTCAATGGTCTTTCGCCCATTCTGCTGCCAATGGTGATTGCCGGTATTGGCATCATCTCTTCGCTGCTGGGTATTCTGACGGTACGAGTAAAAGAAGGTGGCAACGTGCAAGGTGCGCTGAACTTTGGCAACTACGTTTCGGTGGTGCTGACGGCGGTTTCGTCGTACTTTCTGGTGCGTTGGATGCTGCCCGCTGGTGAGTTGGTAATCAATCGTCCTGGCTCTGTTCCTTTTGACGCGATGGACGTGTTTTATGCCATCCTAGTTGGCTTAGTGGTAGGCACGCTGATGAGTATCATCACTGAATACTACACAGCTATGGGCAAGCGGCCCGTGATGAGCATTGTGCAGCAAAGCAGCACTGGTCATGCTACTACAGTTATCGGGGGCTTAGCAGTAGGCATGGAATCAACGGTACTGCCTATTCTGGTATTGGCGGCCGGTATTGTCCTTAGCTTCGAGTTTGCCGGGCTTTATGGCGTGGCCATAGCAGCAGCGGGCATGATGGCAACTACGGCCATGCAGCTGGCTATTGATGCCTTTGGCCCCATTGCCGATAACGCCGGCGGTATTGCCGAAATGAGCGAGCTGCCCAAGGAAGTGCGTGAGCGTACCGACATTCTGGATGCGGTGGGCAACACCACAGCAGCTACAGGTAAAGGCTTCGCCATTGCTTCGGCAGCGCTTACTTCGCTAGCGTTGTTCGCCGCCTTTATGGGTACGGCTAACATTAGCAGCATCGATATCAGCAATGCCCGCGTGCTGGCTGGCTTGTTTGTCGGCGCTATGATTCCATTTATCTTCTCGGCACTCGCTATTTCGGCGGTAGGTCGGGCGGCGATGGCGATGGTGCAGGAAGTACGTCGGCAGTTCCGCGAGATTCCGGGCATTATGGAAGGTACTGGTCGGCCTGAGTACGAGAAGTGCGTAGCCATTTCCACGCAGGCTGCCCTTCGTGAAATGATGCTGCCAGGCGCTATTGCGCTTATAGTACCTATAATCGTCGGCTTTTCTTTTGGCCCACAGGTGCTGGGGGGCTTATTGGCCGGCGTAACAGTATCGGGTGTGCTGATGGCTATGTTTCAGAGCAACGCCGGTGGTGCCTGGGACAACGCCAAGAAGTCGTTTGAGAAAGGCGTAATGGTGAATGGTAAAATGGAATTTAAAGGCTCAGATGCGCACAAGGCATCCGTAACCGGTGATACCGTAGGTGACCCTTTTAAAGACACATCGGGCCCTTCTATGAACATTCTGATCAAGCTGATGAGCATTGTGTCGCTGGTAATTGCCCCCCACATCGCTGTTACCGATGATACGGTGCGCGAAGGTGTGGCGCCAGTAGGAGTGAAGCCTTCGGAGCGCTTGATAGAGCCCAAAGCCGAGTATGCCGACGTATCCGCAGCTGCTACCAAAACGACTTACGTGCTCCCACAGCGCACTCAGAAATAAGTTAGCTCGCTGAAAACCAAGTAGTAGCCAACTCGCTTTTTGATCTACTAACGGTTCATAGCGGTCCAATTCAATTGATCAAAGTCTGAAAAGCAGCCTCCTCACACGGGAGAGGCTGCTTTTTTTTGTCCTACCTTTGGACATCCCTTCGTCCGGTTTCCAACCTTGCCCGGTATGCCTCAATCCGTTATCTCTCTGCATAACAAGCAGTTTGCCCCTTACCTCACTTCAGAGCAACTGGCAGACGCCGTGCGAGAGTTGGCCGCCCGCCTCAATGCGGATTATGCCACTAAGACCCCTCTATTCGTGGCTGTGCTCAATGGCTCGTTCATGTTTGCGTCCGATCTGCTGAAAGAGCTGAGTATCGACTGCGAAATTTCCTTCGTCAAAATGGCTTCCTACGAAGGCACCAGCAGCACTGGGGCCGTGAAGGAGCTACTAGGTCTGCGCGAAGATGTGCAGGGCCGGCATCTGGTCGTGCTAGAGGATATAGTGGATACTGGCCACACCATTCGGGCCTTGCTCGATACGCTGGGGGGCAAAAATCCGGCTTCATTGGAGGTGGCCTGCCTGCTGATCAAGCCCGATTGTTTGCAGCACAAGCTGGACATTCGCTACCCGGCTCTTAGTATTCCAAATGATTTTGTGGTGGGCTACGGCCTTGATTATGATGGCTTAGGCCGAAACTACCCCGATCTGTACAAAGCGTTGTAATCTGGAGGGTTCAGCCTACTTTTGCCGCCTGCCGTATGGGGCACTTTAGTGCCGATTCGCTATCTTTCCCAAACACCGTCTTTTCTTTCCCTGCGAAAATCCTCGCTCTATGCTCAATATCGTGCTCTTCGGCCCGCCCGGTGCCGGCAAAGGAACGCAAAGTCAGAAGTTAATTGCCCGTTATAATCTGGTACACCTCTCGACCGGCGACCTTCTTCGCTCCCAAATCACGCAAGGCACCGAACTAGGTCTGCGCGCCAAAAAACTCATGGATGAAGGCCTGCTGGTGCCCGATGAAGTGGTAATAGGTATGATTGAGAGCCAATTGGCCAACAACACCGAAGCCGCTGGCTTCATCTTCGACGGCTTTCCCCGCACTGTGCCTCAGGCCCAAAGCCTCGACGAGCTGATGGCGCGCTACGACACTGGCGTATCGTGCATGATTGCCCTAGAAGTAGCAGAAGAGGAATTGACCAAACGCCTGCTGGAGCGAGGCAAAACCAGCGGCCGACCCGACGACCAGGACGAAGCCAAAATCCGTCGCCGCGTAAACGTATACAACACCGAAACTGCTCAAGTAGCTGGCTATTATGCTGAGCAGCAGAAGTTTCACGCTTTAAATGGCATCGGTGCTATTGAGGAGATTTTTACCCAAATCTGCGATATTATTGACCAGAAGCAGCCTACACCCTCGCTGTCTGATGGTCAGCAGGCTGCTGACGAAGTAAAAGCGTAACTTTGCATTCGTAATTGCCCCATCTGTCATCCTGACGAAGGAAGGACCTTATCAATCCAGAACGATGCGCATAATAACGTCTCGTTTCAGCTTGATAAGGTCCTTCCTTCGTCAGGATGACAGCCATTTTGGGGTTGTTATCTAATTCAGTACTTCTACTTCAGAATTTCAAACAGTGGCTTCTAATAATTTCATTGATTACGTTAAAGTCTGCTGCCGTTCGGGCAAGGGCGGAGCGGGCTCCTCTCACTTCTTTAGGGCCAAAGGCCTGCCGAATGGCGGCCCCGATGGCGGCGACGGCGGCCGTGGGGGGCATATTATTCTGGAAGGCGACTCCCAACTCTGGACCCTATTACACCTGCAATATCAAAAGCACGTAATTGCCGGCCATGGGCAGGGCGGCGCTGAAAGCCTGCGTAGCGGCGCTCAGGGCGAGGATGTTATCCTGAAAGTGCCACTCGGCACGATTGCCCGCGATGCGGAAACCGGTGAGAAGAAAGTAGAAATCACGGAGCATGGCCAGCGCATTATCCTCACGCCGGGCGGGCGCGGTGGCCTCGGCAACGACCATTTTAAATCGGCTACCAACCAAGCACCTACTTACGCGCAGCCCGGCGAGCCCGGCATAGAAGAGTGGGTAGTGCTAGAGTTAAAACTGCTGGCTGACGTAGGCTTAGTGGGCTTTCCGAACGCAGGTAAAAGCACTTTACTCTCCGTGGTATCGGCGGCTCGCCCCAAGATTGCGGACTATGCTTTCACGACACTGGTCCCTAACCTGGGCGTGGTAGCTTACCGCGATTATAAGTCCTTTGTGATGGCCGATATCCCGGGTATTATCGAAGGAGCAGCTGAAGGGCGAGGGCTGGGTACGCGCTTTCTTAAGCACATTGAGCGTAACTCCATGCTGCTATTCATGATTTCGGTGGATAGCAATGACATCGCCAACGAGTACCAGATATTACTGAACGAGCTGACGCAGTTTAACCCAGAGCTTCTGGAAAAGCGCCGTTTGCTGGCCATCACCAAGGCCGATCTGATCGACGACGAGCTCGAAGCCGAAATTCGGTCCACGCTACCTACCGATTTGCCAAGCGTGTTTATCTCCAGCTTAGCAAACAAGAATATTCAGCGGCTAAAGGATATGATTTGGCAGGAGTTGAACGCTAAGTAGCGCTATCTGAGTTTGTTAATCTGGAAATAAGGTAAAACGCTCGCTTCCTTCAACAGAACAGTGAAGTACCCTATTAACTGCCGTGCCACTATGGCAGCCCTTTTGCCTTTGGCAAACTCCTTGTCTTCGCTTCTTGCCAATCGGCTAAAATCAAGTGAAAAACCCGTTTCGACGAATATTCGATAAAATGGCTGACGATAATAACGTACCGCAGGACGACAACTTGACCGTTGACCCTGACCACGTAGCTGGCGAAATGGCTGATGGTGAGGCTACCGTCTCTACGGAGACTGAAAATGCCCCCCAGGCCGAGGTGAGCAAGACAGATGCTGAGCTTACCGAGCTAAAGGATAAGTACTTGCGCCTGGCGGCTGAGTTTGATAACTACAAACGCCGCACTGCAAAAGAGCGCTCCGACCTGTTCAAATCGGCCAACCAGGAGTTGATGGCGGTGTTGCTGCCCGTGCTTGATGATTTTGAGCGGGCTCGTACCCACACCCAATCATCGGAAGACGTGCAAGTGGTGCGGGAGAGCGTAGATATTATCTACAACAAGCTGGTCAAAACCCTTCAGCAAAAAGGCTTGACGGCTATGGAGACCAAGGGCGGCGACTTTGATCCGGACTTGCACGAGGCTATCACCCAAATTCCGGCTCCGAGCGAGGAGTTGAAGGGCAAGGTGGTAGATGAAGTGGAGAAGGGATATTATTTGGGTGATAAAGTAATCCGCCACGCCAAAGTGGTGCTGGGCCAATAAAAGACGCACAGATTAAAGAAAATGGCGCAGAAGCGAGATTATTACGAGGTGTTGGACGTAGCCAAAACCGCCTCGCCCGAGGAGATCAAGAAGGCGTACCGCAAGGTGGCCATCAAGTTTCACCCCGACAAAAACCCCGACGACCCCACGGCCGAAGACAAGTTTAAAGAAGCTGCCGAGGCCTACGAAGTACTGTCGGATGAGCAGAAGCGTGCCCGCTACGACCGCTTTGGCCATCAGGGAATGGGCAGCAACGGTGGCGGTCCGAACATGGAAGATATCTTCTCGCAGTTCGGCGACATCTTTGGTGGCGGTGGCTTCGAGGGATTCTTTGGGGGCGGCCGCTCTGGTGGCGGCCGTCGGATGAAGAAGGGCTCCAACCTGCGTATCAAGCTCAAGCTTGATTTGGAGGAAGTTGCTAACGGCATCGAAAAGAAGATCAAGGTGAAGCGCTACGTGGCGTGCAACACCTGCTCGGGTACGGGCGCCAAAAACGGCACCGACCTAAAGGACTGCGGTACTTGCCACGGCCAAGGCCAGGTGAAGCGCGTGGTGAACACCATGCTGGGCCAGATGGTGAGCAGCTCAACCTGCCCTACCTGTAACGGCGAAGGCAAAGTGGTGACCAGCAAGTGCGACGTGTGCCACGGTGATGGTCGCCAGCTGCAGGAAGAGATTATCCCGATCAACATTCCGGCTGGTGTGGCTGAGGGTATGCAACTGAGCATGAACGGCAAAGGCAACTACCCTGAGCGCGGCGGCGTGCCCGGCGACCTACTCATTCAGATAGAGGAGGAACCGCACGAATTCCTTAAGCGTGATGGCAACAACATCATGTTCGACCAATACATCACATTCGTGGATGCAGCTTTGGGCGCGAGCATTGAAGTTCCGACCATCGAAGGCAAGGTGAAAATCAAAGTTGACCCTGGCACTCAGCCTGGCAAGATCCTGCGTTTGCGTGGCAAAGGCATAAAGGATCTGAATGGCTATGGCCGCGGCGACCAGTTGATTCATATCAACGTTTGGACGCCGAAAGTGGTGAACAGCCAGGAGCGCGAACTGCTAGAGAAGCTCCGCGATTCGCAAAACTTTACGCCCAATCCGGGTAAGAATGAAAAAGGCTTCTTCGAGAAAGTAAAGGAGTATTTCCAGTAAGCAGAACATCAGATAGCTCTGTCTGAGTCGAGTTACTTATAAAAAAGCCCCCCAGAAATTCTCTGGGGGGCTTTTTTAATTGAAAAGTGAGTCTGTAAGCGTCTGACCTTTACAGGTTTCACGAAAAAGAAGAGGGACATAGCACCCATAAAATATTTTTCGATGCCTCTGTAATACGTCGATAATAGCCGCGATATATGTAGTGTATCCTGGCTATCTCCTCGCTCTTGGCTCCTGATCCTAATACTGCTGAATTTCTGACGCTCGTCAATGCGCATCAGGCCATGCTCCGGCGAATCTGTCGGCTGTACTGCCCCGATGCCGATGACCAGCAGGATTTGTTTCAGGAAATCGTGCTGCAACTGTGGCGGGCCTTCCCGCGCTACGAGCCCCGGGGGGCAAAAATCAGCACCTGGATGTACCGCATCGGGCTGAACGTGGCCGTGTCAGATTTGCGCCAGCGCACCCGCAAGCCCGCTCCCGACCGCCTCAACCCGCAGATAATAGAGGTGGCCCAAGCCCCCGACCTCGGGTCTGAATCAGGGGAAACAGCCGCGCTCTACCGGGCTATTGAGTGGCTGTCGGAAGTAGAGAAGGCTTTTGTGCTGCTGTATCTGGAAGAGCACACCTACGAGGAAATGGCTGACATTCTAGGGATTACGCAGAACAATGTGCGGGTCAAAATGCACCGCATTCAAGAAAAGCTACGCAAGATTTTTAGCCGCTCAGCGCAATGGAATTAAACGAACTCCGTCAAATGTGGAACCGCCAGGCCACAGATGAGCCCATTCCGCTCAGCGCGCAGAGCGTGACGCGCATGGTGGCGCGCAAGTCAGATAATGTAGTAACGAGGCTGCGCCGCAACGCTTGGTGGGAAGTCGGGTCTATCGTCTATGTGATTATAGCCTTACCTTTTGGTATTTATTACTTCAACAACCAGTTCATTAAAGGCTATCTGCTGGCTTTTGAGCTTCTGTCGGTGGCTTTTCTGTACTACTACTACCGCAAGTTTAAGCTGCTGCGCCGAATGGACCATGTAGAAAAGGATGTGCGTGGGCATTTGCAGACGCTGATTATGGGTTTGCGCGGTCTACTGGCTATTTATTTGCGCCTCTCACTCTGGGTTACCGTTGCCGCCATTATAGCTACTACCTCTTACCGGGCATATAGACTTACGCTGAAATACGACGGTGGAGAGCTGTTTTGGAGTATCGGATTGACGGTCATTATTATGTTTTTGACCGGCTCCGTGCTGTATTGGCTGATGATCAAGTTTACCAAGTGGTACCTGCAAAAGCTCTACGGTCAGCACCTCGACCGGCTCGAAGGCTACCTGCATGAGTTGCAGTCTGAGTGAAAATTTGTCCCCCAGCTTAGCAGTAAAACTGAAGCATAGCTATAAATGAATACATTTAACGTCGAAAAACCTTACTTCCAGCCGTGAGCAACATTCTACAAGCAATTGACGTGCACAAAGCCTACGATGCGCACGTGGCCCTGAACGGCGTCAGCCTCGATATTCCTGAACGCAGCATCTTCGGTTTGCTGGGCCCAAACGGAGCGGGCAAGACCTCTCTTATCCGCATCATCACTCAGATTACGGGCGCTGATTCGGGCGAAATTCGATTTCGAGGTGAGCGGCTGAATCCCAGCCATATTGCCCAGATTGGGTATTTGCCGGAGGAGCGCGGGCTGTATAAGAAGATGAAGATAGGGGAGCAGCTGCTCTATCTGGCTCAGCTAAAAGGGCTAAGCAAAGCCGACGCCACGCAGCGCATCAAAGCCTGGATTGACCGCTTCGACCTTCGGACATGGGTAAGCAAAAACGTGGAGGACTTATCGAAGGGCATGCAGCAGAAGGTACAGTTCATTGCTACCGTGCTGCATGAGCCCAGCCTGATTATCCTCGATGAGCCGTTTTCAGGCTTCGATCCAATTAATGCTAATCTGATTAAGGACGAGATTCTGGAGCTGCGCGAAAAGGGCGCTACCATCATTTTCTCCACTCACCGCATGGAATCGGTGGAAGAAATGTGCGATTCTATTGCCTTGATTAACCGCTCGCGCAAGGTGCTCGATGGCCCCGTAAGCACGATTAAGGATACGTTCAAGACTAATACCTACGAGGTAGAAGGCAAAGGCCGCCTGATGGTCATTCATCCCGACTTTGAAGTGTTGGAGCACAAAGAGCGTGAAAACGGCTACTTCTACGACCGTATTCGTCTGCACGAAGGCGTGACGCCCAACGACTTGCTCCGCTACCTCATTGGCCAAGTAGAAATACATGCTTTCCGCGAGCAGATTCCAAGCATCAATGAAATCTTCATTCGTCGCGTGCGTGAGACGATGCCAGAGTCATTGGTAGAGGAGAACGTGTGAGTAGAAAGCCGCAACCTGCGCATTTAGTGTCTTCTAATTAGTAGTCAAAGCAATACCAATGGATAAAATCTGGCTTATCGTGCAGCGTGAATACATCACGCGAGTGCGCAAAAAGAGCTTCATCATCATGACCTTTGTGGGCCCGCTACTCATGTCGGCCCTGTTTGTGGTGCCGATATTTCTGATGCAGATGTCATCGGATGAAAAGAAAATAGTAACCGTGGCCGATGCTGGGGGGCTTTTTTCCGGCAAGTTGCCTCAGGATGAAAAAAGCAGCATTCGCTACATACACGCGCCAACTGATCTGGAAACGGCTAAAGCCGAATTTAAGAAAAGCAAGAATTCAGCGTTGCTCTATGTTCCGCCATTCGACTTGGCTAACCCAACTGGTATCAAGCTTTTTGGCCGCGAAAATCTGAGTCTGACGCTTCAAACCAGCATCGAGCGGATGGTGAACCGGCAGGTAGAGGCGGCCCGCCTGCAAAAGTCAGGTATCGATCAGCAGGTGCTCGACAATCTAAAGGCCAACGTGGATGTGGACACGGTGAACCTGAGCGATGAAGGTGAGAAATCGAGCAATTCGATGGTGACGTCGGGGGTGGCTTACTTTATGGCTTTCCTGATTTACCTTTTCATTTTCCTCTATGGCGTCCAAATTATGCGTGGGGTAATTGAGGAGAAAACCAGCCGTATTGTAGAGGTGATTATGTCGTCGGTGAAGCCGTTTCAGCTGATGATGGGCAAAGTAATCGGTATTGCCGCCGTGGGTCTTACCCAATTGCTGTTGTGGGTGGCGCTGTCGAGCATTGTTATAACCGGTGTTTCGGCTGTTGCGGGAATAGATACAGTGGCTGCCTCGCGTACACAGCAACTAGAAACCGTAGCTCAGTCGGCCGGAGCCACTCCTAAAGAGACGGAAGACAAGACAGCCGTAATGTATAAATCAGCCATGGAAGGCTTTTCTAACCTGAATTTGCCGCTTATCATCGGCAGCTTTCTGTTTTATTTCCTGGGGGGCTATTTACTCTATGGTGCTCTATTTGGGGCAATTGGCGCAGCGGTAGATAATGAAACGGACACGCAGCAGTTTATGCTGCCCATCACTATGCCTCTGATTCTTACCTTCATTGTAGCCCAAAGCGTAATGATTCGGGATCCAAACGGCCCTATAGCTTACTGGATGTCAATGATTCCATTCACGTCGCCTATTGCCATGGTCATTCGCATTCCCTTCGGTGGCGTTACGGCGGGGCAATTGCTGCTTTCTATGACGCTGCTGGTATTTGGCTTTGTGGCTACTATCTGGATAGCGGCTCGCATTTATCGTGTGGGTATTCTGCTGTATGGTAAGAAGGTGACCTACAAAGAGTTGTCGCGCTGGATGTTCTATAAAGGCTAAACACTTCAAAAAGCCCCCCCAGCACTTTGCAACTGCTGAACGAACAGTTGCAGTTACACCGAAAGCCCCGTCATTTGCTACCCGGCATTAATGACGGGGCTTTTTGCGCTTTATTAGGAACAAGAAGGCCGCTAACTGACTTGCTAATACGTTACTTACTTTACTTATGCGCCGACTCTTCTTCCTGCCAATCTTGCTTAGCCTCCTCAGCTTCCGCACCGGCGACCGTCCTGCTTACCGCCTCTACACCGCCGCTGGCAAATCTGCCAGCTACGATAAGATGCTCAAGGAGCTAGCCGAAGCTGATGTCGTGCTTTTTGGCGAGCAGCACAACGACCCCATCGCGCACTGGCTACAGCTGCAAGTAGCCCGCGACTTGGCGCAGCGCAAGGCTGGCCAGCTGGTATTAGGTCTGGAGATGTTTGAGCGTGATGTGCAGCCGCTAGTGGAGCAGTACAATACCGGCGAACTGGATGATAAAGCGTTTGAAGAGCAAAGCCGGCCCTGGCCGAACTACGCTACTGATTATAAGCCCTTGCTACAGTTGGCGCGGCAAAATAAGCTGCGCGTAGTTGGCACCAATGTGCCGCGCCGCTATGCATCTCAAGTAGCGAAAGGCAGCTTGGCTGCGCTCGAAAATTTGCCCCCCGGCGAGCGGGAATGGCTGGCGCCGCTTCCTATTACCGTCGATTACACGCTGCCCGGCTATGCAAACATGGCGAAGATGTTTGGTGGCGACGCTCACGGCGGCGCGGGAGCCCAGAATATCATTCAGGCCCAAGCGCTGAAAGACGCCACCATGGCGCATTTTATTCTGAAAAATCGTCAGCAAGGCCAGCTACTGCTTCACCTCAACGGCAGCTACCACTCCGACAACTACGACGGGATTAACTGGTATCTGCGCCAAGCTGAACCTAAGCTGCGCATTCGTACGATTTCCACTGTGTCGCAGGAGCAGCTGAAGAAACTGGAAAAAGAGCATCTGCGCAAAGCCGACTTCGTGCTAGTAGTACCAGCCGATATGACCAAGACGTATTGACCGGAGCCTGTTGCTAAAAGTGTGCTGGTAAAATCGTAACTTAAGTAGCTCATAAACAAATTATTAGCTAGTCAGGGTTATGAGAATTTGCGAATGCCTACTCGGTGTATTGCTTTGTGGTTTCGGTCTGCTGATTGGCGCCTGCAGCGACAGTAAGTCGCAAATTAGCGCCCAAGCACTAGGAGATAATAACCATCCTATTACCACTGCAGATACCTGCGACGGCCCCGATACCGCTATTGCGTGCTGCTTCGTGAATATGCCCGTTTCATTAAACTCTACGCTCAAGATGGGCGGGCCCAACGAACCAGGTGACCCGCTACTAATTACCGGTACTTTGCTGCAAGCCGATGGCAAAAGCCCCTATGCGGGCGTAATCATCTATGCGTATCAAACGGACCATACGGGGCGTTACACCAAAAAAGGTGGTGAAACAGGCGTGCAGAAGTGGCATGTGCACCTGCATGGCTGGGCAAAGTCAGATAAGTAAGGTCGCTACACCATTAGCTCCGTTCGTCCGGCATCATACCCTAGCCGCACCGACCCTGCCCATATCCACGCTGTTATTCAGGAGCCTGGGGAACGGCTTGCGTATTATATCACGGACTTTGTGTTCAAAGACGACCCGTTAGTAACCCCGAAGTACCTAGCATCGATATCATCGGTATCGGTGGGTGGTACTGGCGTAGTTGAGTTACAGCGAACAGCAACAGGCTGGAAAGGTCGCCGAGACATCGTTTTGAAAAGATGATCTTACTGATTAAGCAGCTTTAAACAGCATAAGCACAAACAAAAAGCCTTGCTTACAGAACGTAAGCAAGGCTTTTCTATAAAAGCGAAGCAGTTCGTTTATTAAGCTGAGAACGACGAGCCGCAACCGCAGGTGCTTTTAGCTTGCGGGTTATTGAAGACAAAGCCGCGAGCGTTCAGGCCATCCTGGAAGTCGACTTCCATGCCTAATACGTACATCGCGTGTTTCTTGTCCATGATAAGGCGCAGGCCATCAAGGTCATACACCTCATCGTTGTCTTTGGCTTTGTCGAAGCCGAGCAGATAGCTCATGCCCGAGCAACCACCACCCTGCACGCCAATGCGCAGGCCGTATTCGGTCGGTACTTTCTTTTCTTCAATGATATTTCTGACTTCTACCAAAGCCCGCGAGGTGAGGCTAATGGGAGCAGTTTTGGTTGAAACGGCCGTTGCCATAATGAGTTCGTGGTTAAGAGAAGACTGGTGCAAAGATACGAAGACTATAGGATTCGTATAGTGTTAGAACAGCCGGTTGGCCGCTCCGGTTCACTGGTTATCTTTGCCCAAACACCGCGCCATTTGCTAGGCGGTTACAGTCAACATTTACAGCCATTTATCCTTTACACTTCGCCAAACTTGGTCTGATACTCCCGCATGGATACTACTGCCTATATTTTTGAATTGCTCAAAATCATTCTGCCCGCCATTATTGTGGCCGGCTCGGTGTTTCTGCTTATCAAGCAGTATTTTGAGAAGGAACAGCAGCGGCGCCTGATTGAGCTGCGCTTGCAGAGCAGCAAGGAAACGCTGCCCATTCGTTTACAAGCCTACGAGCGCGTAACGCTTCTGCTGGAGCGCATTACGCCCAATAATATCTTGGTGCGTCTCAGCAGCGCCGGCCAAACGGCCCCCGAGTTTCATCGCCTGCTGCTTCAAGAGATTCGCGCCGAATTTGAGCACAACCTTTCTCAGCAGCTCTACATGAGCCCCGACGCCTGGGACCATGTAAAGCAGGCCCGCGAGAATGTGCTCACCATGATTAATAAATCATATCATGCCCTGCCAGCGCCCCAGCAAGCCCGTGGCACCGAACTCGCCAAGCGTGTGCTCGAAACCTTGATTGCCGAAGAAGTAGATCCTACGGCCCGTGCTTTGAACGTGGTGAAGCGAGAGGCAGCGAGCCTGTTTTAAATTCTGTTAGTGCTCATAAAAAAGCCCCCCAGAGAACATCTGGGGGGCTTTTTTATGAGTTAATACCAACTACACTACTGCCAACTGAGAATCAATGGCTCGCTGATAACAAGCTTCGTACAGCGGGACAATCTTTTCCACAGCAAACTCTTCGGCTCGGGCTCGGGCGGCGGCTTTAAATCGAGGCAGGTTTTCATCAGCCAGAATAAAGAGGGAATTTTTTACCATCTCCTCCACATCGCCCACGGCGCTGGTAGTACCCGTTACGCCATCCACATTCAGCTCCGGAATGCCCCCCGCATTGGTACTTACTACTGGTACTTCGCAGGCCATGGCTTCCAAGGCGGCTAAACCGAAGCTTTCCTTTTCAGAAGGCATTAGAAACAAGTCGCTGATACTGAGTACTTCTTCCACAGCCTCTAGCTTGCCCAGGAAACGAATGTCGCTGAGGTAGCCGGTTTCGCGGCAGAGCTTTTCGATGCGGGGCCGGTCGGGGCCATCTCCCACGAGTAGGAGCTTGGCCGGAATTTCTTTGCGCACGCCCGCAAAAATGCGAACCACGTCTTCCACGCGTTTTACGGATCGGAAGTTAGACGTATGAATCAGTAGCTTCTCGCCCTCCGGCGCAATGGCGGCCTTAAAGTGCGACTTATTCTGCTTTTTGAAACGCTCCAGATTAATGAAGTTAGGAATCACTTCAATGTCCTTCTCGATAGCGAAGTATTGGTAAGTCTCAGCCCGCAAATCGGCGGATACGGCCGTCACACCATCCGACTGATTAATGCTGAATGTCACCACCGGCTCGTAGCTGGCATCTTTGCCCACAAGCGTGATATCGGTGCCGTGCAAAGTCGTTATGACCGGAATCTGAATGCCTTTGGTACGCAGAATCTGCTTGGCCATATAGGCTGCCGACGCGTGCGGAATGGCGTAATGCACATGCAGCACATCCAGCTTTTCGTGCTGCACAATGTCCACCATTTTGCTTGCTAAAGCCAACTCGTAAGGGGGAAACTGGAACAACGGATACGGCGGCACATACACCTCATGATAGAAGAGGTTCTCATTAAAGAAATCGAGGCGCACGGGCTGGCTGTACGTAATAAAGTGGACACGATGCCCTTTGAGAGCCAGGGCTTTACCTAGCTCCGTAGCTACTACGCCGGAACCTCCAAAGGTGGGATAACAAACGATGCCGATATTCATGGTAGGGGAGGTTTCACCAAAATTCAGGTGGGCTGTCATTGGTTGGTGAATGGTGAGAGTGGCAGTGCAATCAGCGCTGGAGTAGTGAAATAGTTCTTAAAAAAAGCCCCGCAGCAATCTTCTTGAGTGGACACAAGCCAAGTAGTTGGCCCGAACGCGGATATGATATTGCTCAACGAGTGCCTACGCAGTAGGTTGCTCTGTGTGGGGGGCAAAAAATTGGCGGTAAGCCATCAGGTAGATGTCTTACCGCCACATACGGATCAGAGATTTTGTAAAAACGACGGACAACAGGTCATGTCTTGGAAATGCTTTTGCTGAAAGACTTATAAATAACGTCGTGGATGCGTGTGCGGACGTTATTTTGAATCAATTTGTTGTTGCCCGCATCTGGATACACCCGATTAGAAAGAAAGATGTATACGATTTTGTTTTCAGGATCGAGCCACACGCACGTACCCGTGAAACCAGTATGACCAAAGGTGGCGGGCGGTGCCATACTTGATGTTGGGCCCTGGCCTGGTCCCTTTTCAGGAGTGCCGTGGTCCCAGCCCAACCCGCGACGGTTGCCCGCAATCTGTGGGCGCGAGAATTCCGTCACAACGGGCGACTGAAAAAAGCGCATACCACCGTAGCGGCCATTCTGCAGATTCATCTGCATAAGAATGGCTAAATCGTTGGAGTTAGCAAACAAACCTGCGTGTCCACCCACGCCCCCTACAATAGCCGCTCCCTGGTCGTGCACCGTGCCGCGCAGCTGGGAGCGACGATAGTAGGTATCGTTTTCGGTAGGGGCGATGCAGGAGTTTGGAAACCGCTGCAACGGATTATAAGTCATAGTATTCAGCCCCAAAGGCTGGTAAAACTGCTTGGCCAGAAACTCCTCAATCGGCTGCTGCAATAGCTTTTCGCACAAGCGCTTCACGATTACAAAGGTTAAGTCGCTGTACTCCAAAGGGTACTTGCCTTTTATCTTAGGCAACAAACCCGAGCGCATGGTCCACAACCATACAGAATCTTCGGCAGTTTTGAGACTGTAAGTTCCGGGCACTACTTCATTGGGGAAGTCAGCGGATTGGGTGCTGGCGTAGAAAGTCGGCTTCAGGCCAGTCTTGGTGACGGTGCGCTCCCACATCGGAATACCCGCCTTCAAGCCTGCTTGGTGGAGCAGTAAGTCGCGCACAATAATGTCCTTCTTGTTGGTAGTGCGCAGCTCCGGCAAATATGTCGATACCTTTTCGTCCAGACTGAGTTTACCCTGATCTTTCAGATACATGGCAGCCTGCAACGTGCCGGCCACTTTTGTGACTGAGGCCAAGTCGTAGAGCGTACTATTATTTACTGGCTGGGTCCGATCGTAGGTATTGAAGCCGTAGCTCTTATCAAATATCACGGCGCCATTTTTGGCCACCAAAATCTGGCAGCCTGGGGCCGCAGCATAAGCCACCGTTTCGAGGGCGATATTATCTATTTGAGCTAAAATACGGGAATCCAGCCCTTCACTTTCCGGAGTTGCATAGCGCAGACGACGGAAGTCAGGCGTTGGCAGGCCAGTGCCAGCCTTAAGTGTCGGCGACACAGTGACGGGCAGCCGCCCCTTAGCGGGCAAAGCCCCAAACAATACCTGTGGAGTTACCAGTTGGGAAGGGTAGTTATCCTCATAAGCACAAACCAATGTTCGGGCCGACTCCAGGTACTTGAGAGAGTAGGCATTACCCATGGCTACCACCACCGTTTTTACCCGTGGATTGGCCTGTAGCTGCTGAATGAATTTCAAGGCCCCATCACCCATACCATACTTATGCACGGGCGTACTGTTCATGCCATGCAAGCTTACCACTATCGTATTATATGGCCCGAGGCGCGATAGAATACGCGTGTAAGTGGAGTCCGGGGCGTAGCGGTTAGGTACTGAATACACCGTTCCACCCTGATATTTATTCATCAGAGTAGCGTAAGTACCGCTGGCCGGCGTACCAATGGTGACAGAGGCAATGCGCAGCGTATCAAGCCGGTGGAAAGGCAAGAGGTTATCCTGATTCTTAACAACCGTAACGGCTTGCTCATAAATCTGCTGCTGCACCATTCGGCTCAGTGGCCGGTTGAGGCTGGCCATCAAATTAGTTAGCTCAACTGGGCGGTAGCGGTTAAGTCCAGCCCAGTATTTGGCCCGCAGAATCTTGCGTATTCTGTACTCGAGGTCAGCGGGTTGAATTTTGCCCCCCGCAATGGCTTCGCGAATTCTCTGCAGGGCAACCGGCACATCTTCAGAGAAGAGCAGCACGTCATTGCCTGCCGCCAACGCCAACGCATCTACTTCCCCTGGCTTGTACAGGTTCGAGACGCTCTTCATGTTCAAAGCATCGGTGAAAACGAGCCCTCTGTACGCCATTTTCTCCTTCAGCAAACCCGTCACTAGGTTATGCGATAAGGTAGTGGTTTGAGTGCGCAGCGTATCGAAGAGTGGCATGTAAAGGTGGGCCACCATCACGCCCATCACGCCCGCTTCGAAGGACTGCTGAAAGGGATATAGGTCGACGTTGGTAAGTCGAGCCATATCGGTATTCACCACTGGCAGAGCCACATGGGAGTCCGTGTCAGTATCGCCGTGGCCAGGGAAGTGTTTGGCTACGGCAATGATGCCATGGTCCTGCAAGCCCCGGATATACGCTACCCCGCGCTTGGAAACCTGCTCTTTATCTTCGCCGAAGGAACGGTTACCAATAACTGGATTATCAGGGTTGGAATTGACATCAATAACCGGCGAAAAGCTTACATGCACGCCAAGGGCTTTCATGTTGAGCGCAATTTCGCGGCCCATCTGGTACACATACTGATCGTCGTCCATGGCACCCAGCGTCATGGCTTTGGCGAAATGCATGGAGCTGTCGAGGCGCATATCAAGGCCCCACTCAGCATCCATAGCAATGAGCAAGGGCAACTTAGCTAGCTTTTGATAACGATTGGTAAGCGCAGCTTGCCGACGCGGGCCACCCTGTAAAAACATTAGCCCCCCAATGTGATAATTGCGCACCAACTCCTCAATCTGAAGCACATGTTTGCGGTCCTTGTTGGAGTAGGCAGCCACCATAAATAACTGACCCAAGCGCTGGTCAGGGGTGAGAGAGCTATACACGCTGTCTACCCAGTTCTGCTCGGCCGGCGACATAGGTCGTACGTCTTTGTCAATCGGAGACGACGACGAGATGATCAGACCCGTTATGGCCAGCAATAGCAGCAAGAGTCTAATCGAATAATCCTTGAGCATCGGCTCTCCTGGTGTAGTCGTAACGTTGAAAACGAGCGGAATTAGCCCTACTTTTGTCCCCTTCAGGAAGCACTGGCGAGTGGGGCTGTGGTCGTTTTGGCTGACCCAGGGCACCCGGTTTTCGCACTGCTTAGGTAGCTGATTCGGCAACCCGGGACAGGGCCGCACAAACCGAATTTGACCGCGAACTTACGGATAATTTCTCGGCCTTGGACTGTTTTGGCGGTATTTAAGGCCTTTTTACTCCTGTTAACTTCTTTCTTAACCTCCTCAGTTCCCGGTCGATGGCGGACGTGATTCAATTGCTACCCGAGTACCTCGCTAACCAGATTGCGGCCGGCGAGGTGGTCCAGCGGCCGGCATCCGTAGTGAAGGAATTGCTGGAAAATGCCGTGGACGCGGGTGCTTCGCAGGTGCAGCTAATTATCAAAGATGCCGGCAAACAACTCGTGCAAGTGGTAGACAACGGAGCCGGGATGTCGCCTACCGATGCCCGCATGAGTTTGGAACGCCACGCCACGAGCAAGATTCGTTCCACCGAAGATTTGTTTCGGATTCGTACCCTTGGCTTTCGGGGAGAGGCGCTGGCGTCTATTGCTGCCGTAGCTCAGCTGGAATTGCGCACCAAACAACGCGAATACGACACGGGTACCTTGTTATTGGTAGAAGGCTCCCAAGTGATGAGTCAACAGCCCGTGGCTTGCCCCGATGGCACCAGCATTGCGGTCAAGAATCTTTTTTACAACGTGCCGGCGCGGCGTAACTTTCTGAAAAGCAACGCGGTGGAGATGCGCCACATTCTGGATGAGTTCCAGCATGTAGCCTTGGCAAATCCGCAGACAACATTTTCGCTTTATCAGAATGAACTGGAGGTGTTTAATCTGCCCGCTGGCAAGCTAAGTCAGCGCATTGTAGCCTTGCTGGGCAATGGCTACAAGGAACAGTTGGCGGCTTGCGAGGAAGTAACGCCCTTTATTACCATCAAAGGTTTTATCGGTAAGCCCGAGTCGGCGAAGAAAAGCCGGGGCGACCAGTTCTTCTTCGTTAACAACCGTTTTATCCGCTCGGCTTATCTCAACCACGCGGTGCTGGCGGCTTACGAAGGTCTGTTACCCCGCGATACTCATCCGTTTTACGTGCTGTTTCTGGAGCTTGATCCCAAGACCATCGACATCAACGTGCACCCGACTAAGACGGAAATAAAGTTTGAGGACGAGAAAACGGTGTACGCCATTGTGCGGGCCGCCGTGAAGCAATCCTTGGGCATACATAATATGGCGCCGTCATTGGACTTCGAGGGCGATGTGAACTTCGCTCCGATTCGCCCTTTGCGCAGTTCGGGCGCCAGCCACAATTCCTTTTCCGACGAATACCGCCCCGATGCGCTGTCTGCGGCTGCCGCTCAGGCTGCCTCGCCTTCGCCGCGTGAGCGTCAACCTGACCGATTTGCCCCCCAGGATCGAAATTTGCCCCCCAGACCTACCGATCAGGCCAAACGGGATTTGGAAGACTTCTACCGTTCGCTCGGCCAGACGGCCCTGCCGGACATTGAAGCCGAAGCCACCGATACGCTGCCACCCTCAGATGATGAGCTGGCATTGGTAGAAACTGCTAACCCAGAGCTGCCCTTGCGAGAAAATCAGGCGGGGCCGGGGAGCAAGGTTATTCAGGTGCATCAACAGTACGTATTGGTGCCGGTGAAATCGGGGGTGATGCTGATTGACCAACTGGCGGCTCGTGAGCGGATTTTGTATGAGCAGTATGCCCAAGCCTTGGAGCGCGAAAGTGGCGCTTCCCAAACCCTGCTTTTCCCTCGCACCGTCACGTTTTCGCCCGCCGATTTTGCCGTGCTGCGCGAAGTCACTGATGCGCTGCACGCGCTTGGATTTCGCTTCAACGAATTCGGACCCCTTACAATTGCCGTAGAAGGCATCCCGGCCGATGTGCCGGCGCGCGACGAAAAGGAATTGTTTGAAGGCTTGATTGAGCAGTTTCGCGCGCACGCCGGACCCGTAAAGCTGGATCGACGCGAGCAAATGGCCCGGGCCTTGGCGCGCCGCGTTGCGAGTGGCGCTGGCAACGCCCGCCTTTCAGAAATAGAGATGAACGCCTTGGTCGATCGACTTTTTGCCTGCGCCGTGCCGGGCTACACGCCTGATGGTCGCAAAACGTTGGTGCTTTTGGAGCTTGACCAATTGCAAGCTTTCTTCACTCGATAAGCAAGTAAATTACGCCGCTTTCAGCCTAGTTATCGTTTCCGGCGATAATACCGTTTAAGCCGTAATAATCTGCCTGACTATAGCCGCGGTTAGCTGTTACAAGCAGCGTAACTCATTTCATTTGCCTTCCCACGCTTCATGTTCAATCTGACTCCTACAGTTCGCATTCTACTGTTTATAAATATTGGCGTGTTTCTGCTCGCTACGCAGCTTGGGCTCGGCTGGCTGGCTTTGTATCCGGTAGGCTCGCAAAGCTTTCAGCCCTGGCAGTTTCTGACCTATATGTTTATGCATGGGGGCCTGGGACACATTTTCGGCAACATGTTCGGCCTTATTTCCTTCGGGCCGCTATTGGAGCAGCGCTGGGGTCCGCAACGGTTTCTAACATTTTGGTTAATCTGTGGCATTGGGGCTGGTATTCTGTATTCAGGCGTGCGGTTTTACGAGCTGAATAAAATGAACGAAGCGCGGCTGGCGTTTCAGCAGGAGCCTTCCGGCGTAGCCTTCGCCGACTTCTTCCGTGATAATGCACCGGAAGCTCGCGGCTTCGAAATAGTAGCTGCCGCGTTGCAGCGCAACCCTAATGACCCGGGTTTGATAGCCTCCGCTAATGAGACTATCGATGCTATTTTTAGTCGCAGCTTTAACTCGCCAATGGTTGGCGCTTCGGGGGCCCTGTTCGGTATTTTATTCGCTTTTGCCTATTTATTCCCTAATACGGAGCTAATGCTCTTGTTCTTTCCCTTCCCAATCAAGGCAAAATACTTCGTCACTTTGTATGGCTTCTATGAACTGTACTCTGGCTTTAAGCGAGTGCCGGGCGACAATGTGGCGCACTTTGCCCACTTGGGTGGAATATTGATTGGCTTCATTTTGTTGAAACTCTGGGAGCGGAACCGCACCCGGATGTACTAATAACGGTTAACACCTGCTGCGTTTTTCATGAGTATTGTAAACGATATCCGTACCGCCTTCAGCCGCCGCGACAATGCCCTTAATCAGCTTCTGCTGATCAATATTCTGGTATTTGTCGTGCTAATTCTGATCAAAGCGGTAGCGTTTTTGGCTGGGGGCTCGGGCATTTATGAAAGCATCGTGCGCTTGTTCAGCCTGCCTGCCGATCTGGGTGCGCTGGTTCGCCGGCCCTGGTCAGTGCTGACGTATGCTTTTCTTCACCAGGGCTTTCTGCACATTATTTTCAATCTGCTGAACCTGTACTGGTTTGGCTCCTTGGTGCGCGAGTACCTTGGCGACCGGAAGCTAGTAAGCCTATATATCCTGGGTGCCTTGGCAGGCGCGGCGTTGTTCCTGCTGGCTTATAACTTGGTGCCAGCCTACCGCAATGGCCCGCTGGCTGAAGTCTTGGGCGCCTCCGGGGCTGTTACGGCTATTATTGTGGCTGCCGCCACCTTGCTCCCCGATTACACTTTCAGCCTAATCCTGATTGGTCCGGTTAAGATCAAGTACATCGCCATTGTAATCGTTATTATTTCCTTGGCTGGCATTGATGGTGGTAATGCGGGAGGCGAAATCGCTCATATTGGGGGCGCAATCTTTGGCTTCAGCTTCATCAAGTTGCTCCAGCGCGGTACCGATCTGGGCCGTCCGGTGCAGGCGATTGGCGATTGGCTAGGGGCGCTGTTCAGCGGCCGCCCGCGCTTGAAGGTTACACACCGAAGCCAAGCTGCTTCGCCCGCTGCGGCGCGTAAAGGCACTATCGTTAAACCCGAACAAGACGAGATTGACTTGATTCTGGACAAAATTTCCCGCTCCGGCTACGAGAGCTTGTCGAAAGATGAAAAGCAGAAGCTGTTTCGGGCAAGCCAGAAGTAACATCGCTCGGTTCGTTAGAGTTGCCATTGCAATCAAATACGCGAGATGCTTCGCTCTGCATGATAGGCGCAAAAAAGCCCCCCAGACTTAGTCTGGGGGGCTTTTTTATATGTACTGAATAAAGACTAAGCAGTCTGAGTCATTTTGTCCAGTGCTTCCATTACCTCTTTCACGTGGCCACGCGAGGTTTCGAGTAACTGCTTTTCTTCATCATTGAGTTGCAGCTCGATAACGCGCTCAATACCATTTTTACCCAGAATAACCGGAGCACCAAGGTAAACGCCGTCGATACCGTATTCGCCTTCCAACTTAATGCAGACAGGGAACACGCGGCGCTGGTCGCGCACGATGGCTTCTACCATTTGCGCAGCAGCAGCACCGGGAGCGTACCAGGCCGAAGTACCCATCAGCTTCACCAATTCGCCACCACCAACGGCAGTGCGCTGCACGATAGCATCAAGCTCGGCTTTGCCGATAAGCTCGGTTACCGGAATACCGCCCACTGTAGTGTAGCGGGGCAGGGGAACCATGGTGTCGCCGTGGCCACCCATCAGTACTGCCTGAATGTCTTTGGGGCTTACGTTCAGAGCTTCGGCTAAGAAAGCGCGGTAGCGAGCGGTATCCAAGATGCCAGCCATGCCGAATACCTTCTCGCGGGGCAAGCCGGAGGTGAGGTGGGCCTGGTAGGTCATCACGTCGAGGGGGTTAGAAACGACGATGATAATGGCGTTGGGCGAGTACTTCACCACCTGCTCCGTTACCGATTTTACGATGCCAGCGTTGGTCGAAATCAGGTCGTCGCGGCTCATGCCGGGCTTGCGGGGCAGACCGGAGGTAATAACAACTACCTCGGAGTCGGCGGTACGGCTATAGTCGCCGGTGACGCCTACGGTACGGGAGTCGTAACCGATAACGGGCGACTTCTGCCAGATGTCCAGCGCTTTGCCTTCGGCGAAGCCTTCCTTGATATCAACGAGAACAATTTCGTTGGCGATTTCGCGGGTGGCGAGTACATCAGCGCAAGTTGCGCCCACGTTGCCAGCCCCAACTACGGTAACTTTCATCGGGTGAGGAATTGGGAGTGAAATATTGGATTCGCGTGGTAAAAGTAAGCGAAAACGCTTTCCATGCCGGAGGTTTTTGCAGAGGTAAAGAAGAAAACATCCAATGGACTGCTTTGTGCTACATCCGGCGCAACAACAGTACCCGTTGGGTTTCCTCCGTCACTTTATACCGCTCATCGGGTCGGAAGCCGATAACCCAGGCAATACGCTGGTCGGCGGTTATGAGCACGCGCACGTCATCTTTGAGATTGAGCGGTACTTTTTGGTCAATGAGAAAGTCACTGATTTTTTTCTTGCCCTTCATACCGATGGGCATAAACCAGTCGCCTTCCTGCCAGCGCCGCACGGTGAGCGGGAATTGAAGACGGTCGGCATCAAGCGCCGCTTCGTTTTTCTTTCGGGTCAGGCTGAATCCTTCTGCCTCCTGCAAGTCGGCCGTGAGGTGCAAGCCCTCGGCAACTAGCTTGGTTTGGCCCGCCTGTAGCTGGTGTGTACCAAAATTTGCGAGGCTTTTGCGGGTAATAACCAACTGGTCGCGGTCCTTCACCAGCGTATGCGTCGGCGACTCGAAGCGGCGGCCCGCAGTGGCTTTAAAGGCGGCCACAATCTCTTTGGTAACCGGGAAAGAGAAATTGAATGGTCGCAGCAACTCATGCAAAACCAGTGTGATGGCTGCCGTAGCTTGTAGGGTGGCGATGTTGAAATAAATTACTTCACCCTCCTTTTTCTGGGCTTGGGCAGCGGTGTCGGCTACGTAGCGGCGCACAATCTCTTCGGCTCCACCCACGCGCTCGGCCGTGTGCTCCAGGGTCTGATCGAGGTTAGGATTGATTTCGCGCAGCACTGGCAGCACATCGTGGCGGAGGCGGTTGCGCTGGTACGTAGTGCTGTCGTTGGAGGCATCCTCGCGCCACACTAGGCGGTTTTCCATCACATACTCGAAGAGTTCTTCTTTGCCAATGCCTAAGAAGGGCCGAACGACGTAACCGTTTTTGGCTTGAATACCGTGCAAACCAGCCAGCCCAGTGCCGTGCGTCAGGTTAAGCAACATGGTTTCGGCCGCGTCGCGCTGGTGGTGAGCGGTGGCAATGTAGCTAAGCTGCTGCGTTTGGAGGATGCGCTCAAACCACTCGTAGCGCAGCGCCCGGGCCGCCATTTGAGTAGAAATACCTTCTTGGGCAGCGAATTCTTTGGTTTGAAAGAACTCGGCAAAGTAGGGGACATCATATTTCTTGGCCAGCTTGCGCACAAATTGCTCATCGGCATCGGCCTCTTCGCCGCGCAGGCCAAAGTGGCAATGCGCAATAGCAAACGGCACTTCCAAACGGTGCAATACGTCGGCCAGGGCCACGGAATCGATACCTCCACTAACGGCAACTAGAAGCTGGTCGGTGGTGGGGGAGAAGAGGTTTTTTTCCTCAATAAACTGGCGGACACGGTCGAGCATGAAATGTCAATAATTTAGCAGCGGTGAAAGCTCCTTCTGGGGGGCAAAATCTACGACGAAGGCACTACGCTGCAAAGATGGGCGTTACCACCGGGCCTTCTGTACCTTTGCGGCGAAATGCGTTTTCTACGACTCCTCTTTTTTCTGTTGTTGCTGCCCCTGGCTGTGCTGGCCCAGCAACGCCCGGCCCCCAAAGGCGGCACTCCACCCAAAGGCCAACGCATTGAGCTGCTGACGGCAGGCGAGCTGGTAGGCGGTGATTTCAACGGAGTAGAAATTCGCAAGCTGATTGGGAATGTGAGCTTTAAGCAGCAGAACACCTTTATCTACTGCGATTCGGCTTATCAATATATTGGGCGTAATGCGTTGGAGGCGTTCAGCAATGTGCGCATCGTGGAAAACGATACGCTGACGATTACCGGCGACCAAGCCTTTTACGACGGCGACACGCGCAAGGCGCGTATGACGGGCAACGTAGTGATGCGCGACCCGCGCATGACCCTCATTACGCAGGCCCTCGACTACGACCTCAACCGTAAGCAAGCATATTATACTAATAACGGTCGGCTGACCGACCCCGAAAATACACTTACCAGCCAGCGAGGGTACTATAATACGGCGACGAAAGTGTTCAGCTTTCGTCGCGACGTGCGCCTTACTACCAAAGACAACCTCATCACTACTGACTCTTTGCAGTATAATACGGTGTCGAAGATTGCTTACTTCTTTGGCCCAACGCGCATTACGGGGCAGGAGGGACGCAGCCTGTACGCCGAAAACGGCTACTACAATACAATTACGCGGGTCTCCAACTTTCAGCGCAACGCCAAGATCGAGACGCCGGACTATCTACTTGGGGGCGATAAGTTGGTGTACGACGAAGCTCGGCAGTACGGGGTGGCTACTGGCAATGTGTCGATGACTTCCAAGAAAGATAACATCGTGATTCGGGGTGATGTGGGGCGTTATTGGCGGGCATTGGGTAAAGCCAAAGTGTACGGCACGCCCGTGATGCGTAATATTTCGGATCGTGACACGCTGTTTTTGGCCGCCGATACGCTGATGAGCGTGGAAGGGCAGCCAGGGCAAACGTCGGGGGGCATTATTTACGCCTTTCCGAAAGTGCGCATCTTTCGCGCCGACTTGCAGGGCCGCTGCGACTCGCTGACCTACGACCGGCAGGACTCGATTATTTACTTAAACCGCAATCCGATTCTGTGGAGCGACAAAAATCAGCTCACCTCGGATAGCATGGAAATACAGCAGCGCCGCGGCAAAATCGACCAGATGCGCCTGTATGCCAACGCTTTCATTGTGGGCCAGGATACCCTGCTCAACTTCAACCAAGTGAAGGGGCGCAACATGGTGGCGTACTTCGGTGATAACAAAATAAAAAAAGTTGATGTGGTTGGCAACGCGGAGAGCCTCTACTTTGCTCTTGAGGGTGACACCACCACGACCGGCATGAATAAAGCAGTTAGCGCCACGATGGCGTTGCGCTTTGCCGACAACAAGCTTCAAACCATCACTTTCCAAACCAACCCCGACGCCAGCTTTATTCCGCCCCACGAGCTTAAAGAGGAAGACAAGACTCTGAAAGGTATGCAGTGGCGCATCAAGGAACGCCCAACCCGCCGCGCTACGTTAGGAAAACATTTCAACCCGCCAGCCAAAGCGAAACCGAAAAAGACGAATACCAAAACCAAAAAAAGCCCCCCAAAGGTAAAACCTAAAGTTGCTCCCAACGCCAAAAAGCCCCCCAGCCGCCCAGCACCCGTACGGGCGGCCGTCAATTAAAAGAAGCGCTCTGCTACTGCTAGCGTCGCTCGCGTTTCCTGCCGTTTGATTCGGCTCCGTATTCCGTTACCTTTGCGTCCTTATGCCCTTGTTTCGTCCTACCTTCTTTCTGTTGTTACTGAGCGCTTTGCTGCTCGGCTCGTGCAGTGGCTATCAAAAGCTGCTCAAGAGCGACGACGTGAATAAAAAATATACCGCCGCCATCAAGTACTACGATGAAGGTGACTTCTTTAAAGCCGGTACTCTGCTGGAAGAGCTAATTCCGCTGTTGCGTGGTCGGCCAGAGGCAGAGAAGGCCCAGTTTTACTTCGCCAACACGAACTTCCGTCAGCGGAATTATACCTTGGCTTCGTATTATTTCAAGTCGTTTTTCGAGACGTATCCCAATTCGACTTACGCTGAAGAGGCTTCGTTCATGTACGCCAAGTCGCTCTTTCGCGACTCACCGGAGTTTGAACTCGACCAGACTAACACCTTCACGGCGCTAGAGGCTATTCAGGATTTTCTGAACCGCTATCCCACCAGCCAGTTCCGCCCCGAGACGGAAAGCATGTCGCAGGAGCTACAGAAGAAGCTGGATATCAAAGCCTTTGAGAGCGCCCGGCTGTACTATCAGCTGCGCTACTATCAATCGGCGGTAGTTGCTTTTACAGCTTTTCAGCAGCAGTTTCCGGCCTCTGTTTACAACGAGGAAGCCGCTTATCTGAAGGTAGCTGCCCAGTATTACTACGCGAAAGAAAGTGTGGAGCAAAAGCAGCGGGAGCGCTATTTGGAGGCTATTGCCTTCTACCAGAGCTTCATTGATACCTATCCGCAAAGCAAAAACCTGAAACAGGCTGAGTCATTTTATGATGATGCCCGCGCCGAGGTAGCAAGGCTCAAGCCTGCCGCCGACGCTGCCGTCAACTAATTTTAAAGGGCTAGATACCTGAAAGGTTAAATGGTTGGTCGATCATCCGGCCCCTAAATCGTCATCTAACCTTTCAGCCATTTAGCCTTAAATCAATTTAACCATTCAGTTTAAGATGAAAACTCCGAATAACGTCCCCGCTTCCATCGTAACCCGCAACCTGTCGGAATTCGCTGACCAGACTGGCAATGTATATGAGTCGCTGGCTATTATTGCTAAGCGGGCCAACCAGATTTCGGTTACGCTGAAAGAAGAGTTGAACAGCAAACTGGCCGAGTTTGCCACTACGGTTGACAACTTGGAAGAAGTATTTGAGAACCGCGAGCAAATCGAGATTTCCAAGTACTACGAGCGCCTGCCCAAGCCCACCAACTTGGCTGTAGAAGAGTTTTTGGAAGGCAGAGTACACTTCTCGACGCCCGCTGAAGGCGAAACGCCAGCCCGCGCTGCTGAGTAAACTTCGCTTCCTAACTACCGCACAATGGCGCTGCAAGGCCGTAAAATTTTGCTGGGCGTGTGCGGGAGCATTGCCGCGTATAAGTCCGCCCTATTGGTGCGGCTCCTGGTAAAGGCCGGGGCTGAGGTGCAAGTCATTCTGACGGCCTCGGCCTCGGCCTTTGTCACGCCTCTTACGCTTGGTACGCTGTCTAAAAATCCTGTTCTGATGGGTTTTTTGAAGGATGAAGCGGCCGGTGAGTGGCATAACCACGTGGATTTGGGCTTGTGGGCTGATGCGCTAGTTATTGCTCCGGCTAGTGCCAATTCCGTGGCTCAACTAGCGAACGGTCACTGTCCCAATCTGCTGACGGCCGTTTACCTTTCGGCCCGTTGCCCGGTGTTCTTGGCGCCCGCTATGGACCTAGACATGTACGCTCACCCTGCCGTAACCGAAAACCTCGCTCGCCTCCGCCGTTTCGGCAACCATGTATTCGATTCGCCTCCTGGTGAGCTGGCTAGTGGCCTTTCAGGGCCCGGTCGGATGCTGGAGCCGGAGGACATTATGCGGAAGCTGGAGGAGTTTTTTAGTACCTAAGCAGCAACTGACCTCCGAATTTAGATTAATAGCGCCCTTCTTATAAGCATTTATGCGCGTTCTCATCACGGCTGGCCCTACCTACGAACCCATTGATCCGGTGCGCTTTATCGGCAACCGCTCAACTGGCAAGATGGGCTACGCGCTGGCCGAAGCATTTGCGGCTCAGGGGGCAAATGTGACGATGATAAGCGGCCCGACGCAGCTCCATATCCAGCATCCGCGAATTGAGGTGATTGCGGTGCAGACGGCTGACGAGATGTACGCTGCGGCTGCCAAAATTGCCCCCCAGGCAGATGTGTGGGTGTTTGCCGCCGCCGTGGCCGATTATAAGCCGCGGTCAATGGCCACGAACAAGATCAAAAAGGACGGCGATACGCTGACCTTAGAGCTGGTCAAGAACATTGACATTGCCGCCACACTGGGCAAACAGAAGCGACCTGAACAATTTTCGGTGGGTTTTGCGTTGGAGACGAATGATGAGGAAACGCACGCTCGCGCCAAGCTACAGCGCAAGAACTTCGACCTCATCGTGCTCAATTCCCTGCGCGACGCCGGTGCCGGCTTCGGCCACGATACCAATAAAGTGACGCTGCTGACCGCTGGGGGGCAAATGACTATCTTTGAATTGAAGCCGAAAGCCGAAGTGGCCCGCGACATTGTGCAAACCGTTTTGGCTTCGCTCTCTGCTATACCTACTCCCCATGCGTAACCTGCTGTTCTCACTTTGCTGTCTGTTCTTGCTGCTTGCGCGCCCGTCTCAAGCCCAGGAGCTACTGGCTGAAGTAAGCGTGACCACCGAAAACGTGACCATTGCCGATCAGCAGCTCGTGCAGCAAATGCGGACGGACATCCAGTCGTTTCTGAACACGCGCACCTGGACCAGCATCACCTATCGGCCCGAGGAGCGTATTCGTTTCCGGTTGTTTATAGGTATTACCGGGATTCCTCAAACCGGCTCTTACCAGGCTACTGCCCGCATCATTACGGAGCGCCCTGTGTATGGCACCGGGTACCAAACCAATTTGCTGTCGTTTGCTGACAGAGGGTGGGTTTTTAATTACTCGCCGCAAAATCCGCTCGATTATTCCGACAATGTATTTGTGTCAAATCTGTCGTCGCTGCTGAGCTATTACGCTTATATTGTGATCGGCATGGATCAGGACAGCTTTTCGCCATTAGGCGGCTCGCCTTACTACGACCGCGCCCGAAACATACTGACTACAGCCGCTTCCCAAACCCAGGAGGGTGACCAGGGCTGGCGCAACACAGAGCCACGCAATCGCTATTGGCTGCTCAATGATTTACAGGATCCTCAATTGTCTGCTTTCCGCAATGGGGTGTATGCCTACTACCGGCAGGGCCTGGACATTTTTGTAGAGAAGCCGGAAGATGCCCGCGCCAGTATCTTTAAGGCTCTTCAGGGCGTACAAGCTGCCACCGTTCGCCGGCCAGGTACGTTGTTGGCACGTGCTTTCTTCGATACGAAAGCCGACGAAATAGCGAACATTTTCCGTACCACCTCCGACCCTCAGCAGAAAGCGCAGGTAGTAGCCCTGCTCACGGAAGTTGACCCTACCAACACCGCCAAGTATCAGGCAATTTTGAAGCGCTAGCTCAGGAGCTATAGCTAAGTGGGTGTTGCTAAATAATTTGGCTTATTTTTGTCGAATCACCGGAATCAACTAATTTTATTAGTTGTATCAAGTGTTAATGCTTTGAACAGAAGCGAAAGGCCATCTTTTGCCTCTTTTTAGTACAGCCTTTCCTCAAAAAAAGCCCCCCAGCGCAAGCGTTTCGTGTGAAGTTTCAGACTGAGCTGCTGCTGTCTTTATTATTTAAAATTGTATGCTGGTTGATCTTCGCATTCAAAACTACGCGCTGATTGAGGCGCTGGAGTTGCGGCCGTCGGCCCTTCTCAATATAATTACCGGTGAAACAGGCGCGGGCAAGTCTATTATGCTGGGCGCCATTGGCTTGCTGCTGGGCAATCGGGCCGACTCACGTATGCTGTTCAATACAGGTAGCAAGTGCGTGATTGAAGGCCAGTTTGACATTTCAAACTATCAGTTGCAGGATATCTTCGACTCCGAAGACCTCGACTACGATGCCCAGTGCATTCTACGCCGCGAAATCAGCCCCACGGGCAAGTCGCGAGCCTTTGTGAATGACACGCCGGTGACCTTGGAAACGCTGCGAAAAATTGGTGCCAACCTCATGGACATCCACTCCCAGCACGACACGCTGCTGCTGGGTGATGCCGTGTTTCAGCTCAATTTGCTTGACCTGTACGCTGGGCTGGTGCCTACACGAGGACAGTATTCCAATGCGTATCGCCAATACCGCAAGCTTGAATCTGACTTAAAAACCCTGGAAAATCAGGTAGCGCAGGCCAATAAAGAACTGGATTACCACAGCTTTCTGCTCAGCGAACTGGAAGAAGCGCGCCTCGACCAGGAAAACCAGGAGGAGTTGGAGCAGGAAATAAAGCAGCTCGAACACGCTGAGGAGATTAAATACAAGCTCAGTCAGGCGTATCAAAGCCTGTCGGAAAGTGAATACTGCGCCACGGGCAGCATGAAGGAAGCCGCCGTAATGCTGGGCCAGATTGCCGCTTACGCCGACTCCTTCCAAACTCTGAAGGCCCGGCTCGACAGTTGCCTCATCGAGCTGCACGACATTGCCGATGAAGTAGAAGCTGCCGAGCGCCGCACCGAAGGTGACCCCGCCCGCATCGACGAGCTACAAGGCCGCCTGAACGTGCTGTATAACCTTCAGCGCAAGCACCAGGTTCGCGACTTGACGGCCCTTATCGAAGTGCGCGACCAGCTACGCCAGCAAGTCGGCTCGGTGCTGAACCTTGATAAAGAAATTGCCCGCCTGCGCAAAGATACCGACGGCGCTCTGGCCACTGTGACCAAGCAAGCCGCGCGCCTCTCAGAAAGCCGGCGGAAAGCATTTCCTAAGTTTGAGAAAGAACTGGCGGCTTTGCTTTCTGAGTTGGGAATGCCCCATTCGCGCATTGTAGTGCAGCACACCACCAGTCAGCCTAGCGCCAGCGGTACCGATGTGGTGAGCATTCTGTTCACGGCCAACAAAGGGGCTCAACCCCAAACGCTCAGTAAAGCAGCCTCGGGGGGCGAATTTTCTCGCCTTATGCTCTGCATCAAGTACATGCTGGCTGATAAGACGGCTTTGCCCACGATTGTATTTGACGAAATCGACACCGGTATTTCTGGCGAAATTGCGGTGAAAGTGGGCCGCATGATGCAGCAAATGGCTAAGAAACATCAGCTTGTAGCTATTTCTCACCTACCCCAAATGGCCGCTGCCGGCGACGCACATTACTTCGTCTACAAAGAAGACCGCGCCGACCGCACCATCAGCCGCATCCGCCAGCTGAGCACCGAAGAGCGCATCCGCGAAATCGCCCACATGATTGCTGGTGCCAAGCCAAGTGAGAATGCTTTCGAAAGCGCACGGGAGTTGCTGGCTATGCGGGGAGAGGCTATGGCCGCATAAGGCGGACCAATGTCTGATAAGGCTAAAAGAGAGAATTAAATAAGGCGGTCATGCAGAGCGGAGCGAAGCATCTCGCGTGCTGATGCTGGAGTACTATTACTACTACCGCGAGCGAGATGCTTCGCTCCGCTCTGCATGACGTTCTATCTCAAAAGGCTTCATTGCAACAGCTTTGGTTTCGCTTCTGCATGATGTTGTTGAAGAGCATAGCGGTCTTTTTTATTTTTTCGCCTCTTTTGCACTTCCATAACTACTAACTCCTACACTCTCTCCATGTCCAATAACCTACTCGCTGGCAAAGTCGGCATCATCTCCGGCGCGCTCGACCATAAATCCATTGCCTGGAAAGTAGCCCAGAAAGCGCACGCCGAAGGTGCCCGCTTTGTGCTGACCAATGCCCCGCTGGCCATGCGTATGGGCGAAATCAAGCAGCTCGCTGAGGAGTGCGGCGCTCTTATCGTGCCCGCCGATGCTACCTCCGTGGAAGAGCTGGAAAACCTGTTTTCGCAGGCTACCGAGCATCTGGGGGGCAAATTGGACTTCGTGCTGCACAGCATTGGCATGAGCCCCAACATTCGTAAGAAGAAGCACTACGGCGAGCTAGACTACAAATTCTTCCAGCAAACCCTGGACGTGTCGGCCCTGTCGTTTCATAAGATGATGGCCGTAGCCGAGCGCCAGGATGCCATGAATGAGTGGGGCAGCATTGTGGCCCTGTCGTACATTGCCGCTCAGCGTGTATTCCCCGATTACACGGATATGTCGCAGGCCAAAGCCATGCTCGAAAGCATCGCCCGCAACTACGGCTACCGCCTCGGCAAGCTCAAAAAGGTGCGCGTGAACACCATCTCGCAGTCGCCGACCAAAACCACAGCCGGTACCGGAGTAGGCGGCTTCGACGCGTTCTACGATTATGCCGATAAGATGTCGCCGCTGGGCAATGCCCCCGCTGAAGCCTGCGCCGACTACTGCATCACCCTCTTCTCTGACCTGACACGCTACGTGACCATGCAGAACCTGCTCCACGACGGTGGCTTCAGCAGCACCGGTATTTCGGAAGATGTAGTAGAAGCCTTGATGAAGATGAACAGCTAGTTTCTGGTAACCAGAAATCCTGAAAAAGCCCGCTCTGTATGCAGAGCGGGCTTTTTCATGCGTTAGTAATAAGCTGGTTTCCTTCGCATCGGCGTATGAGATTGGCTCTATACAATCTACTGGCTCAGTGGTTTCGTCAGGTCAAAATCGGCCTGAAACCGCAGTTGTCCATCGCGCTTGAGAATGTAGCTGAACGTCTTGCGGTCTTCGCTCAATACCGTTGACCACTCATTGGTGGCAGCAGCAGGTATCAGTTTTGCCGTGTAGTCATCGGCCGGATAGCTCTGGCTATACAGCGTGCCGCCGGACTTGGCGTAGCCCCCGTACATGGTCACCGAATCGGGGGTGCCGTCGGGGTGGCGGTGGTCGTGCTTGAGCAGAAGGCCCTAGTCGCTTTTGGTGAATACCCAGGTGCGGGCTTTGTCCTCGCCAACCTGAAAAGGAACTCGGATTTCGGTGGGCGAACAGCTCTGCACCCGCATCACTAACGCCTTGCCCGCAAATGGATCTTTGCCGCCTTCCGGAAATACCACTTTACCCTCATACGCCTGGTTGCATAGGGTGCTCAAACGCCCAAAGAAGTCCTGCGAAGGCGTGGGGGGCATTTTGGCGGTGGTGCAGCCAAAGGCAAAAAGGACCAGAAATAGGTAGGCGTTTTTCATAAATGCTACGTAATGTTTACTGAAAACAGGTCAGGTGCCTGTAGTGTGTATTAGTCAACTCATGCCTCACCTACACTTGCAACTCTTTTTTGGAACGGGTGGCTCCATCAACATGTGGGGCCGGTAAGGTACGCGTTCTGTGCTGGAGCTGAATTGTACATGCTCATTCACTCAAGGCTAGTCGGGATTATAAAACCACCCTATTTTATTACCTATGCAAGATTATCACAACCTCGAAACGCTGCTGAATACCCAGCAAAAGAAGCTCAGTTTTTTCCAAAACCTGGTACTGATTGCCGCCGCCGACGGCATACTCGATAAGAGCGAAGGAGAATTTCTGCTGCGAATAGGCAAGAAGCTTGGCCTGACGGCCGAAGACGTGCAGCCCATTGCCGATAACCTCAGTGTGCTCAGCTTCGTGGTGGCCTCCGAGGGCATGCAGCGCACCTTGGAACTGCAAACTCTGGTGCAGATGATGTTGCAGGACGGCCAGATTGACCCACGTGAGTACGGCCTGTGCATGGAATATGCCAACCGCATTGGCTACAGTAAAGAGATACTGGATGACATGGTAACCCAGCTTGCCGGTGGCGCACCAGCAGGCGGCAACCGCAATCCGCCAACGGTGAAGTAGCGCCAAGTTCTTGTCAGCGGCCTTTCACGCCGGGGTAAAGTGTTTGAACTACATCACTTTGCACAAATTCCTTGGTGCGCACATTCATAAGACTTAGCCGCCCGCCGTAGGCCGCGCCCTGGTCCAGGTTCCACACGTTGGCGCGCTGGCAGGGTACGGCGCTGGCGGGCCAGGTAGGTGTGTGGCCAATAAAGCATTCGTGGTAGTCTTCGGCGAACATGCCATTGCGCCACAGCGTCCGGTCCCAGATAAGGCTGTAGGGGTCCTGTTCGGCTATGGGCAGGTCAGGGTCGTAGCCGCCGTGCACGTAGAGGTTGCCTACTTCGTCCTCAAAATAAGTCAGCTGCTTGCCAAAGAAGGTGCGAAAGTGCCGTTCAATCTGCTCTTTCGGTCCCCGCTCATACGATTCAAAGGTTGCCCTTCCACCCTGCTGATACCACAGCATATTTACCTCCTCCCGTGGTGACTCGTTCGCCATCCACTCGGCCGTCCACCAGTCGTGGTTGCCTTGTAGCCAGATGCTGTTGGGGATACTGAGCAGGCGCTCTACACATTCTGCCGTGTCAGGCCAGCCGTCGGATACGTCGCCTAAGTGAATCAGGCGGTCAATTCCGGGACGAAAAGGGCTGCGTTCCAATACTTGCTCCAGCGCGCGGAAGGCACCGTGAATGTCACCAAGGGCATAAGTTTCCATCCCAGTTACTACGAGCCCAACAGGAAGTAGGCTGTGGTTGAGCTGGGGGGCTTTTTTGAAATAACTAGTAAACCTGCACGATGTAGAGACGCGATACTTCGCGTCTCAATCGTTGCGGTTGTTGTTTAATTAATTCGTTGTCGGGCGTTCAACGACGAGACGCAACTATGCGTCTCTACCTCGTTATAGCGGCAGCGCACCCACGGCCGCGGCCGCATTCACGCGGCCCCAGCCGAAACTGCTGCTGCGCGCCGTGCGGTTGGAGCTGGCCGCTATCAGGCGACTCATAATCTGGGCGCGGGTTTCGGCAGGATGTTGAGCCCAAACAAGAGCCGTAATGCCAGCCATCGTAGCCGTAGCAACCGAAGAGCCCCCCACGGTGCTCGGGGCATCGCCGCTCATGGCCAGCGACAACACGGTGCGGTCGTTGCTGGGCTTTTGCATCACTACCGCAAACTCAACCTTGGCCCCTACGTGGCAATCGTCGCAGCGGGAAGTAAGGTTGTCTTGCAGACCGGTCACGGCCACCATTTCAGACAGCGTAGCCGGATAGGTAACCCCCACAAACCCCGACGACCAGTCGAAGGAAGTGCCGGCAGCACAGAAGATGAGCTTACCCTGGTTGTAGGCGAATCGGATGGCATCAGTCATTTGTGATGAGCTGGTCAGGCGGCCCATGCTCATACTGATAATGCGCACATCATCGCGTTTACCGGCCAAAATGTAAGCATCGGATACTCCTTTTACTTCGCGGCTGGCATCGAGAAATACGTCCTGAGCGGCGCGAATTGTGATGAGGTTTGCATTGTAGGCAACACCCACGGCCGCGCCATCGGTGCCGCGCGGGGCAGCAGCTGCGCCAGCCATGCTGGTACCGTGTCCGCAGGCGTCGTTGGGCGTTTCTACCGGGCCCGTGGGAATGCCGAAGATGGAGGCACGCGGCAAGGTTACCAGCCGCTCAATGGTCCGACCCTCGCTCAACCCCTGATTGAAAGCGGAGCCTAGGTTTTCCTGGGCATCCGAGGAGCCCGAATCAATAATGACGATTTTGATGCCCTGGCCTGTACTCTGGCTCCAGCTAGCCCGAATGCCGTGAAACTGATCGGCCTGATTCCAGGATGATTTGCTACCGTTGGCAAGCACCGTATAGTCAGAGCCGGCTGCCAAATCGGGGTTTGCTACGTTGTTGTCGCAGCCGCTGCTGCTCAGAATGGCCGCGCTGCTGTTGTTTGTAACTGCCTGGCGACGGTTGGGCTCATAGCCCATTGGTTCAGCGTAGCGCACCAGCCCTGAGGCCCGCAATTTCTGAATCGTGCTCAGCTCACGCACCGTGACGTCGAGCACGGGCAGCACATTTTCCTCGAAGGCTAGTACCTGCGTCTGGGTTAAGTCGGGATTGGCTTTGCGCTCCTCGCTCAAAATCAACTCCAGCACCTGCGCACGGGCGGCTTGCCAGTCCAGCGAGGAGGCAGCATCGGGGGGCAATTCGCCCGTAAAGCCAGCCGGCTTATAACCCACCGATAGTACGTAGTCGGAGCGGGTGAGGGCGCTCCACACAAAGTGCTCCGACGCCTGATTCCAGTCGAACCGTCCGGTTTCGCGCAAGCGGCTCATAATCTGCGAGTCGAGCTGCTGAGTGCTCAGCGCCTCCGTGGGGTCAGCTTTGGGCTGGGGAGTCAGTTGGTCATCGGCTTGCTGCTGACAGTTGGTTAGGAAAAATGTGAGCAACGCCGTAGAAAGAATAGCAGTAGAAGTACGCATGGCCATAGAATAAGAGTAGGGTAGGAGGAAAGCCGTCTAAAAGAATGAATATCAGCATTAAACTCAAGGAATACTAGCATTCTAAAAGCACGAAAACGAGGGCCATTCCAGGCAAAAAACGTCCTTCAAAACCGCCAGGCTCACTAGTAATTTTCAACCATGAATATTCAAGAAGCCTACAATACCTGGGCCGACAGCTACGACAACGTCCAGAACAAAACCCGCGACTTAGAAGCGCACGCCTTTCGCTCCTTGGTTCCTGGGGGGCATTTTGATGAAGTGATAGAGCTAGGCTGCGGCACCGGCAAAAACACCGAATGGCTGGCGGCCCGCACCACTCATCTTACCGCTGTCGATTTCTCTGCCGAAATGCTGCTCAGAGCTCAGGAAAAGCTTCAGCACCCACACATAAGCTTTCATCAAGCCGATATTACTCAAACATGGCACTTCGCCAGCACTCCCGCCGACCTCATCACGTGCAGCCTCATTCTGGAGCATATCCAAGACTTGAACCACGTATTTGCCCAGGCCAGAAAGGCCCTCCAACCACAAGGCCATTTCTATATTGGTGAGCTGCATCCGGTGAAGCAATACCAAGGCAGCAAAGCCCGCTTCGATATAGCCACAGGGGGCATTTTTGAGCTGGAATGCTACGTGCACCACATCTCCGACTTCACCGAAACAGCCCGGCGCCACGGTTTCAGCTGCGTGAGCCTGCAAGAGTGGTTTGATGATGACGACCGCACCACAACCCCGCGAATCGTGTGCTTTCTTTTTCGTCGGGATGGCTAGGGAAGGCGAGTGAATTGACAATTGATAAACAGGTCGTCATGCAGCACTGCGCGAAGCATCTCGCTCGCGCTCGTTGTAATAGCCATTGCATAAGGTGTGGCCAAAAGCCGCCTGTCATCCTGACGAAGGAAGGACCTTATGCCTGTTGAACTATTCGTTCTTCGGTGAGAAGGTCCTTCCTGCGTCAGGATGACAGAATGGGAAAGCAACGATTGCGAGCAAGATGCTTCGTGCTGCGCTGCATAACGTTACAATTAAACTCAAACTTGACCTTTTAACCGCTCTAGCTGAATCCAATGAAAAAGCTCGGTTTACTGATCGTATTTCAGGTAATGGGGCTAAGGGGATTTGCACAGGATGTGGCCCTGACTAGAACCAAATTCGTGGTAGGCGTATCGGGTCCGGAACTGTTGCATCTGGGCGTTGGCGTTGATGTAACTACCTACAACCAGCTGGGTTTCACCGTCGGAGTGGGGCCTACGTGGGGTGGCGTGTGGCCTACGTTGAATGCGGAGCACCGCCTATATTTTGGAAACGTGCAAGTCGGCACCAATCGCCGAAAATTATTCTTCCGCCAAGGTGTTACTTACTTTACAGAGGGCGAAGAAGGCGCTGGCGTATTGTCGTTGGGTATCGATTTGAAATCAAAAAAAGCGAACAGAGGCTGGACCATCGACGCAGGCTATTGTCTCCTGTTTCCCCGCACCAAAGACCGATACAGAGATTCATTTCCAGCACTGCGCTTTCAGTACTTCAGCTATTTCAAAAAAGGGTAAAAAGCTGGTGTTAAACTAGTCAAAAAAGCCCCCCAGCAGAGTAGAATACTCACTGGGGGACTTTTTTGCCTTCGAATATCTTGGCGTTGGTGCCTGCTTTACTTCGTTTATTAATCTTCTTCCTCTACCAACGTGTCGGCCTGAGTCGTGGCTTCGTAGGTGTCGGCGTATTTAAAATCATCAAGCCAGTAAGCGGAACTAACCACGTCAAACACGACGGATTTTTCTTCGCGCTTCAGGGGCTTCAGCTGCCAGATGATAGCCGGGGCTTCGGGGAAGCTGGTGCCGTCGAGCTGCTCGTGAAACAGGCGCTTGAGTAGGGTGCTGTCGGGCATGCCTTGGGCTAGAAGGCGCAGGAGAGGTGCTTCTGGCTGGGTGTCGAACAGAGCTATGGCTTCAGCGTCATCGGTGGTGAGCTGCACTTGAAACTGCACGGCCTCGGCCCGCGGAAACTTGCCGTTGTAGGCGGTGTAGAGCAGTTGGGTGGCTTTAAAAAAGCCTTCGTGCTGGTCTAGCTCCGGGTTTTCTTCCCACAATTTCTCGGTGAGCATCTGGTGGGCCAGGTTTTCTATCTGGCCGGCGGTGAGCTGGTCCTGGAAAAGGTGCTCTAGTACGAGTTGGGCCGCCTCGGTGGGCTCCAGGTCGGTGAGGGACATGTGGGCCATGGCTTGCAGCTCGTCGGGGGCTATTTCGTCGGGGTTGTCGTAGCCGGTTTTGAGCAGGAGAGCTTTGTAGTCCTGGGGTTGCCAGGAGTTCGGTAGCTCCGTAAGGGAATCAAAGGAGAGGCGCTCTACGGTGAATTTTTGCATGATCAGGAATACTTGGGGTGGCCAGCGTTGACCACGAGCGGGGTTGGCCCGCGTGTATCCTGTGTACGGAAGCTGGGCAGAAGCAACTAGAAATGCTCCCCAAGTGCTTGATTTAGGTTGCCAAAAGCTAAATCAGCAAAATGCCTTTTTGATCCTATTCAGACAATCAATATTACGCCGGTTAGAGGTTATATATTCCAATGTATAGGATTACCAAAAAAACAAAAGGCAGTATGCTTATAATAACTTGGGACTGTCTGTCTATTGACGAAGAAAAAATTATTCCCACGCCAATAAGACAGATAGGAATAGAAAATACGAGTAAGTATGGCGTAAGACTTAAGAACGTGCCTATTGAATAGTAATGCCAATGATATGCCTCTTGTTTTTTGGTTTATTAGTATTATTCACGGCTTTAAGTTATTCTTTCATAATACAATTAGGATCACCGCTGGCGCGAGCTTGTAGCTCGTGACCAAATATACTGGGAGGCTACGCCTCCCCCGACAGAACATTACCATTACAACGATCCCACAACCGCCTTGCCGCTACAGCGGCAGATGAGGTGCAACCTCATCGACTATGCACGAGCTACAAGCTCGCGCCAGTGGAAAGTTATTTTTTTATATCAACTGCATCCAGTGTTAAGCTAATTGGTAAATCAACTTTCTCATTCGTATAAATAAGCCACACATTCTCAGAAACTAGATCATATACCTTATTTATACCTTGTATTTTTAGATGTGAATCAAGCAAATTAATGAATTGGTCTGAGTCCCATTGAACTCCTAATCCACGTCCAGAATCTCTTATTTCTGTTTCAAGTAATAATTTCTCACCAGCTATCTGAAGCTCTACATTATAGAAAGCAAATATGGGCGCGATTCGCTTATAATCTGTTAGACCGCCCATTATCGTTTCTATATATGGTGGCTTATCAATTTTGGTGATATTAGTTAAGGTAACTTCCATCGGGTTATAGTGAGTTCGGTAGAGCAAGCATGAGATTCAATAGCGAGTATAGCTTCCATCCTCACGCCGCCGTATCCTCCACTTCATCCCCATCATCCACCATCACCCGCGCTAGCTTCTCGATATTGAGGCTGCGGGCCGAGGCGTCGAAGATCTCGCGGTAGGCGCCGCGTTTGTCGTATAGCTCGTCGTGGGTTCCGCTTTCTACCGCGCGGCCCTGCCTCATGACGTAGATGCAGTCGGAGTCCACGATTTGGGCGAGGCTATGGGAGATGATGACCACCGTGCGGCCCTGCTTGATGGCGTCGAGCGAGTTCTTGATTTGCTCGGTGGCAATAGCGTCGAGGGAGGCGGTGGGCTCGTCGAGGAAGATGATAGGCGGGTTTTTGAGGAAAAGCCGGGCAATGGCAATGCGCTGCTGCTGCCCGCCCGACAGCTGCTGGGCATCGGACTGATACTGCTGGGGCAGGGCCATAATCTGGTCGTGGAGGTAGGCCTGCTTGGCGGCCGCCTTTATCTCGTCCAAGGTCGCCTCGAAGTTGCCGTAGCGGATGTTTTCCTCAATGCTGCCCTTGAAAATGTGGTTTTTCTGGAGCACCAGCCCGATGCGCTGGCGCAGGGCGTGGGTGTCGTAGTCGGCGAGAGGGCGGCCGTCGAGGAGCATTTCGCCGCTGTTGGGCTCGTAGAACTTGCACAGCAGATTGAGAATGGTGCTTTTGCCCGCCCCCGAGAGGCCCACCAGGGCGGTGGTTTGGCCGGCTGCAATGGTGAGGCTGACATCGTGGAGGGCCTGGGTGCCGCTGGGGTAAGTGAAGTCGACGTGGCGCAGCGAAAAAGCCCCCCGGAGCTGGTCGGGCGGGGTGAGGCCGGTGCGCTCGGTTTCGGTAGTGGCGTCGAGGATATCGAAGAAGCCTTCGGAGTAGGTGAGGGCCTCGTTCATCTCGTCGTAGATGCGGTGAAGCTGGCGGATGGGCGCCGACACGTTATTGAAGAGCAGAATGTGGAACATGATGGCCCCGATGGAAATCTGCCGGTCGAGCACCAAATAGGCCGTCAGGATGATGATGAGCACCACGCCAATCTGTTCCACGAAGGTTTTGAGGCCGTCGAAGAGGAAGTTGGTTTTGCGGGTTTCGAGCTGGGTGGTTACGAGGTTGCGCTGCATGCCGGCCTGCTTCTCGCCCTCGTAGTCCTCGCGCACAAAGCTCTTAATCACCACAATAGAGTCGATGATGTTGATGAGGCCCTGGCTGCGCTGCTCGCGTAGGCCGCGCAGGCTGCGCCGCACGCCGTTGAGCTTGTCGGCCTGCCGGTAGCTGATCCAGAAGTAGATCGGGAGGATGCCCAGCGCCACCAACCCCACGTACATATTGGCCATGAACATGATGATGAGGGCCACAATGGAGTTGGCAAACAGGGGCAGAATGTCGATAAAGAAGTTTTGGACTAGCTTCATCAGGTTCTCCACGCCGCGGTCGATGCGGGTTTGGAGCTTGCCGGTTTGGTTGCCGCTGTCGGAGTAAAAGCCGAGCTGGTAGCTCAGAATCTTATCCACCGCCGACTGGTGCAAGGTGCTCGAGACGTTGATGCGGATTTTCTCGCCGTAGAACTTCTGCCCAAACTGAATGAAGGTGTTGATTACCTCCTTGCCCAGCAGCAACGCGGTTACCGCCAGCAGCAAATTTGCCCCCTGAGCCAGACCGAGCCCTTTATCCAGCAGCCCCTGCACGGTATCCACCGTGTAACGCAGCACAAATGGATTGACCTGCGCCGCCAACGACCCCACCAGCGTCAGCAGCAACGTGCTGATTACCAGGCTGCGGTACGGCAGCACGTACGGGTACAGGCGGCGAATAATTTGCCAAAGACTCATAGAAGCAGCGGAACAGTGGAGGCTGCTTCGTTAGACGAGGGAGGCGGGGGTGGGGTTATTGTCAATAAGTTATAAGACACCCACACGACCGTCATGCAGAGCACGGCGAAGCATCTCGCTCGCTTCGTTTCATAGCTAACCTTGACGACGGCACGCGAGATGCTTCGCCGTGCTCTGCATGACGGTCTGCTTATTGAGTTCGCTACTCTGACCTACCGGGATAATCCGCTCTGCATGACCGTCTTTCTGCAACTCTTGAGCTTTTCTTGGTACTTTAACTTCCAAATTATCTTTCACCACCAACCAAACCACATGACGACACTCCGACTCTTAGCCTTGGCCGGTGGCCTGGCTCTGGCCGCGCCTACCTTGGCCCAACAAGCCGAAAAAGTTGATCAGGCCATGATTGCCAAGATCAAAGATGAGGGCATGAACCGCTCCAAGGTGATGGAAACGGCCTTTTATCTTACTGATGTGTGCGGCCCGCGCCTGGCTAATTCCGATGGCTTGAAGCGCGCCAACGAGTGGACCAAAGGCCAGCTCACCAAGTGGGGCATGAGCAACGCCAACATTGAGCCCTGGGGCGACTTCGGCCGTGGCTGGGACATCGAGAAGTCGTACGTAGCCATGACCGCGCCTTACTACCACGCCATGATTGGCGCGCCCAAAGCCTGGACGCCTTCTACCAGCGGCAACGTGAAAAAGCAGGTAGTGTATGTGAATGCTACTACCGAAGCCGACTTAGCCAAGTTTCAAGGCAAATTGCGCGACAAAATTGTGCTGACGGCCGTGGCCACGCCACCCAAAACCACCTTCGAGGCAGACGCCAAGCGCTATACTGATGATGAGCTAACCAAAATGATGGAAGCTCAGCCGGCGCGCCCAACAACTGAAGACCCAGCCATGACGGAGCGGATGAACGCCCGTCGTGCTCAAGCAGCGTTGCGCACCAAGCTCAACGAAATGCTGATGAGCGAAGGCGCCGCCGCAGTGCTAAGCACCCGTGGAGGCTCGCACGGCACGTTTTTCACCAGCAACGGCGCCCCATACGCAGCGGACGCGAAGCCTGTATTGCCCGAAATAGAAATGTCGCCCGAAGATCAGCTGCGCCTGATTCGGTTGGTGGAAGCTGGTATTCCGGTGGAAGTGGAGATGGAAACCAAGACTCGTTTCCAAAACACCGATCTGAAAGGCTACAATGTTATAGCCGAAATCCCCGGCACCGACCGCAAGCTGAAAAGCGAAGTGGTGATGCTGGGGGGGCATTTGGACTCCTGGCACGCCGCCACCGGTGCTACTGACAACGCCGCTGGCTGCGCCGTGATGATGGAAGCCATGCGCATCCTGAAAGCCACGGGTGTAAAGCCTCGCCGTACTATCCGCATCGCCCTGTGGGGCGAAGAGGAGCAAGGCCTGCATGGCTCGCGCAACTACGTGAAAAATCACTTCGCCGACCCTGCTACGATGAAGCTGCTGCCCGCCCACGAAAAGCTGGCTGGCTACTTCAACCTCGATAATGGCGGTGGAAAAATCCGCGGTATTTACTTGCAGGGCAACGAAGCCGTTGCGCCCATCTTCACCGCCTGGCTCCAGCCCTTCGCCGACCTCGGCGCCACGACAGTCACGCCCCGCAACACCGGCGGCACCGACCACCTGGCCTTCGACGCGGTAGGATTGCCCGGTTTCCAGTTCGTGCAGGACGGCCTCGACTACAACACCCGCACCCACCACACCAACCAGGACACCTTCGACCGCCTCCAGGCCGATGACCTGAAGCAGGCCTCCGTTATCGTCGCTTCTTTTGTGTACCATACCGCCATGCGCGATCAGAAGCTGCCGCGCAAGCCGATGCCACAGGCGCAGCCGAAGTCGTAAGGTTTAAGTTGTTAAGATTGATAAAAAAGCCCCCCAGAACATTTCTGGGTGGCTTTTTTTGCTGGAAAGAATATTAAAGCTTATTCATTTACTATTTTTTGATTCTCTGCTTCCTTCACATCACTGAGAGTGGCCTTTGCGAAATTGAAAAATCAAGGCAAACGCAAAGACTCCAAGTACATGGGCCAATAATGCACCTACCAACCCAGTCAGCGTACCCAGGCCATATTCATCATGGCCATAATAATATTTGAAGCCTCCACTATTAAACCAGCTTACATAGCCGACTAGAAGTAAGAAGTTGAGTAAACAGAAGCCCCAGAAATAACGCCACCGATGTAGCATGACCAAGCTAGCTATCCACAATGTAAACGGAGTTATTAATAATAGCATAAATACAAGTACGTCAACCATTTGCCCTCGCGCTTTGCGTTATCCTAACTCCTTCTTAAACAACCCTAATGTCCGATCCCAAGCCAGCTTGGCGGCTTCAGCGTTATAGCGAGCCGGGGAGGAGTCGTTGTTGAACGCGTGGTTTACGCCTTCGTACATGAATTGCTGGTACTTCACATTGGCGGCTTTGAGAGTGGCTTCATAGGCGGCCGCCCCAGCATTCACGCGCTCATCGAGGGCGGCGTAATGCAGCATCAAATGCGCCTTGATTTTGGAAACGTCCGCGTCTTTGGGTTGGGTGCCGTAGTAGGCTACAGCGGCGTTGAGCTTGGGGTCGCTGAGGGCAAGGCGGTTGGCCATTGCGCCGCCCCAGCAGAAACCGACGCAACCCGTTTTGCCGTTGCTGTCGGGGCGCTGACGCAGGTAAGTGAGGGCGGCGAGGTAGTTGTTGAGCGTCTTTTGCGCGTCGAGTTGGCCGATGAGGGTGCGGCCCTGGTCTTCGTCGGTGGGGGTGCCGCCGAACTGGGACAGCGCATCAACGCCCAGCGCCAGGTAGCCAGCCTGGGCCACGCGGCGCGTCACGTCTTTGATGTGGGGCGTGAGGCCACGGTTTTCGTGAATAACGACTACGGCGCCGCGCTTCTTTTTGCCCTTTGGGTGCACTAGATAGCCTTGCATGGTAGTGCCGTCGCCGGGCCAGTTTACGGTTTCTTCCTCTAACTTAGCATCCTGCACGGGCACGGTAGCTGCGTTAGCGTAGCCGGGCTCCAGCACCGCCAATGCGGCCGTAGCCAGAGCTGCGCCGCCAGTTATTTTCATCAGCCGCTCCATGAATTCCTTGCGGGTGAGTGGGGCGTGCGTGTATTCGTCGAAGAGGTTGATAATGCGCTGGTCCATGCAGGGAATAGGAGAAAGTGAAGCGGGACTTCGGGTGAAAAATAAGTGGTGAAAAACGGCTGGGGGGCTTTTTACCGCAATTCCGGCACTGCGTCAGCCGAAGAACAGCGCAGCTAGGCAGGAGTTTAACGCTACTCCTCCCGATTCACGGTGTCCATCGAAAAGGCCGGCACGCAGATCGACCAGTACTCGCACTCCGCATCGAATGGATTGGAATAACGAACCCGTGCGCCAGCCTTAATCAACAACGACTCGCCGGCGTTCAGCTCAATGATGTCGCCATCTACCTCAAACCGCTTGCGGCCCCGTACCACGATGGTTATTTCGTCGAACTGGGGGCGCTGGTGCGGCTCGCTCCACTGGGGCGGCGCTACCATATGAGCTACACTGTACTCACCAGTATGGGTGCTGGCTAGGCCAATGTGCTCCTCAATGAGCTTGCCGTCGGTGGTGGGCACGCGGAAGGGCGCCTGCTGGCGGAAGTACTTTTTTTCTTCAGACATAAGGGTGGGGGGCAAATTCTTAGTTTTTCGGGGTAGTGGGGCACTCGCCTTTGGTGTAGGTGAGCACGCCCGCGTTGGAAGCTACACAGTCGTTGCTGTACGTCTTGCCGTTGCAGCCGCACACGGGGTCGTATTGCATAGTACAGATACCAGCCGGGTCGATTTTGGTGGAGTCGATGCAGGCGGCGGTGGTAGCTGTCGGAGTAGTAGCGGTAGACGCGGCTGGTGGCTGGCTGCACATAGCCAGCAGGGGCAGAAAGGCAGTCGCGAAAAGTAGGTTTTTCATATGCTATTAACGAAAAATAACCTGCCTGACTAATACAGGTAGGTAAGTCAAAGTACGGACTGGGGGGGCAAAACGACCTCCTCACTAACAGTATATTTTATTTTAGCTATTTTTTATTCCTTAAATATAACCCAGCTTAACAGTGTTCGTATAGGCAATCAGCTTAACAAGCCAGGCGCTCCCTCACTTCGCTGTTTCCACCTTTCGGAGCAAACGATTTTGCCGCCTGTTTTCAAGTATTCACTTTCTCTCCTTACCAACATGTCGTATCAACAAGAAGACAACTCAGGAAAAATTCTTCTCGCCGTATTAGCTGGTGCTAGCGCTGGCATCATTGCAGGTCTGCTGATGGCTCCTGACAAGGGCGCCGCCACCCGTGGCAACCTGAAGAACGCTGCTACCAAGTACAGCGGTCAACTCGGCGAGCAGCTCTCCAAATATGGCGAAGAGCTTGATTCTAAATTCAAAGGCTATGTAGAGAAGCTCGAAGATATGGGCATCACTGGCGCAGGCAGCAGCCTGAAGCTGAAAGGTGACTGGAACGAGAGCAAAGGCAAGTTGCGTCAGCAGTATGCCCAACTCACCGACGAGGATCTGCAGTATGCTGAAGGTCAAGAAGAAGATCTGATCGGCCGCCTGCAGCAGAAGCTCGGCAAAGGCAAGCGTGAAATCACCAAAATGCTGAACGATCTGTAAGCCAACTCTGGCTTTTGACGATTACTAAAAGCCTCTCCTCTGTTATAGAGGAGGGGCTTTTTTTGTGATAACCTTCGCCGCATAATAGCGTTACAACTTGCGGATCGGTCCTCAGGCCTCAGAAGCCCTCAGGGCCGATCCGGTATTCATCATTCTATTCTTACTGCTTACGTTCATGAAAGACCAAAACGGCAAAATCATTCTTTCCCTGTTGGCTGGCGCCAGTGCCGGTATCATTGCAGGCTTGCTCCTGGCTCCCGAAACAGGCGAAGAAACGCGCACCACGCTCAAGAAATCGGCTTCCAAGTTCAGCGACGACCTGACCAAGCTTTTCCAAGACAGCCTGTCTAAAATCAATGATTTGAAAGGTGGCGCAATACCGGGCGGCGAAGAATCGGTGAACCGCGCCAACGCCGATGATATCCTCAACTCGCTCAAATCGTCGGCCGGCACGCGTGCTGACCAGAGCGGCGACTTAGCCAGCGCACCGGGAGCCGGTCGTCGCGGCGGCCAAGACATTACGGGTACTGGTTCAGTAGGTAGCAGCGCCATCGGTGGCACCGATGCCGATGATATTCTGAACCAGGAAGGTCCAAATCGCGGGCTCTAAAAAACCGAAAATATTTCAGCATTCCGTAACCTTGGCTGCGCAGTGCCGTAAAAGAAGACATAACCGGCTTGAAAGAAGATCGGAGAAGTATCGAAAGTAAAATTGCCGACAGTAGGAGCTTCTGCTAAGTATTGGTCAAACAGACTTAGTAGCAAAATCAGATTGTTCATCGCAAGCTTCTTTCTATCACCCCGATTGGAAGGGTAAGTCAGTTATAAAGGAAAGCCTCTCGTGATTTTTGCGGGAGGCTTTCTGATTTTTATATCCCCTGGAACGAAGCGTGGCAAGCTGTTAGCTGCGAATTTTTTCAAATAAAAAAAGCCTCCCAAATGTGCCTGGGGGGCTTTTTTTGTTTTAGTAAATGATCTGTGCTGTTAGTTGTTCTCGGGCTTCATCTGGGGGAAGAAAAGCACATCCTGAATAGAATTGGAGTTGGTCATAATCATGCTCAGGCGGTCGATGCCGATGCCTAAGCCAGCCGTGGGGGGCATTCCGTACTCCAAGGCACGTAGGAAGTCTTCGTCCAGCACCATAGCTTCCACGTCGCCACGCTTGCCGAGTTCCAACTGATCCTCGAAGCGCTGGCGCTGGTCGATGGGATCGTTTAGCTCAGAGAAGGCGTTGCAGATTTCTTTGCCGTTGCAGATAGCCTCAAAGCGCTCTACCAAACCGGGCTTCGAGCGGTGCTTCTTCGCCAGCGGCGACATCTCCACGGGGTAATCCGTAATGAAAGTGGGCTGAATAAGCTTAGGCTCGCATAACTCGCCGAACAGTTCATCAATGATTTTGGCTTTGCCCATGCTGGGGTCCAAATGCACGTTGAGCTTCTGGGCTGTTCCGCGTAGCGCCGCTTCATCCATATCGGTAATATCGACGCCGCTGAAATGCTGGATGGCCTCGAACATGGTGAAGCGCTTCCACGGGCGCTGGAAGTTGATAAGGTTGTCGCCAACCTGCACCTCGGTTTTGCCGTGTAGCTCGAAGGCTACGCGCTCTACCATTTCCTCCACCAAATCCATCATCCAGTAGTAGTCTTTGTAGGCTACGTACAGCTCCATCTGCGTGAACTCGGGGTTATGAAACCGCGACATGCCTTCGTTGCGGAAGTCCTTGGAGAACTCGTACACGCCATCGAAGCCGCCGACAATCAGGCGCTTGAGGTACAACTCGTTGGCAATGCGCAAATACAGCGTCATGTCCAGCGTGTTGTGGAAGGTTTTGAACGGACGCGCGGCGGCACCGCCGTACAATGGCTGTAGGATAGGCGTTTCCACCTCCAGATAGCCTTTGTCGTTCAGATAATTGCGCATGGCCTGCACCAGCAGCGTCCGCTTGATGAACGTCTCGCGCACCTGCGGATTTACCACCATGTCCACGTAGCGTTGGCGGTAACGCTGCTCGGGGTCAGTAAAGGCATCGTATATCTGACCGTCTTTTTCCTTCACCACTGGCAGTGGACGCAAGGCTTTGGAAAGCAGTTTGAACTCCGTAACGTGTACCGAAGTCTCGCCCACCTGAGTTTTGAACACGCGGCCTTTTACGCCTACGAAGTCACCTAAATCAATCAGCTTTTTGAAAACGGTGTTGTATAGCTCCTTATCCTCGCCGGGACAGATTTCGTCGCGGTTAATGTAAAGCTGAATGCGGCCGGATGAGTCCATCAACTCCGCAAAAGAAGCTTTGCCCATCACGCGCTGCGACATAATGCGGCCCGCCAGCGCTACTTCCTGAAAGTTATTCAGCTCAACGTGATAGTTGTCTACTATTTCCTGAGCAGAGAAATTTACGTCGAACAGCTCGGATGGATAAGGCTCAATGCCAAGCTTATGTAGCTCGTCGAGCTTGTGGCGGCGCTGCTGTTCCTGTTCGCTGAGATGGTGCATGGTGATAGGCTTTGAAATAAGGCCGCGAAGTTACGCCCGCCGCCCGGATTATATAGAAACAAAAAGCGCCGCTCCAGGGGAGCAGCGCTTACGTGTATCTGTAGTAAGACAGTAAATAGAGCGGATTAAGCGGCAATGTTCATCTGCGCAGGTGCCTCACCGGTTAGCAGCGGCTCAATGCGGTTGCGCAAGCGGTCAGCAACGAAGCTGTGCTGTAGGTGCTTGGGCAGATCAGCAATAAGCTGCTGGTAGCGCTCCAAGCCCATAGCCTTGGCCACATAGCTCTCGTGAATACCATTGAGGTAGCTCACAATGTTGAGCAATGACTGGTGGAAAAGCTTGAAGTCAATCTCCGCCTCCACGTAGCGCTCAATCTCGCGGCTAGTCTGCGAAATGCGCAGGCGGCTCAGCAGATCGAAAATCGTCGTGTAGCCTAAGCGCCACGTAATCTGCTGCCAATGCGCAGCCGTCCATTTGTCCAGCACTTTGCCGGTCTTTTGGCTGCGGAGCGCAGTGTTGGGGTTCGCCTGCACCTGCAAACGAGTAGCATGGGCCTTCATCTTGCGCGTAGTGCGCAGGAACTGGCCAATCTGAGCCTGAGCTTCGATCTCTTTGCCTGCAATGTGCAAGCCCGCCTTGTAGCCAGCCAGCGGCAGACGGTGAATGCTGAAGTCACCGTAAGCACCAGCGGCATAGAATGACACTGGCCGCGGATAGGCATTGCGCACAACTAAGCGACCCACCTCCCGCTGAATCAGCGAAGAGTTGTTGGAGCGTACGCCAGTGGTGTACAGGAAAGCCTGCAAACCAGATAAGATGGTATGATATGCCTGCGGGAATGTCCAGTGCAGAGCATTACGCAGATAATCTTCATCGCCTAGCTCAGCGGTAGCACGCAGCGCGTACTCCGTGCTCCAGCAGGCGTGCAGGAGCTTGGTGATATTCGGAATGTCGGCGTCGGTCAGCTCAGCTTGGTGCGCCCGGAAATAGGGCAGGTGCTGCAGGCCGCCAGTAGCGTCGTCGTTCTCCTGAATGTGGTAGTTTATGGCAAAGAAGTAATTGAGAAAAACCTGGGCAGGAATCGATTTGCGCCACGTTTCCTCCGCTTGCCGCTGCTCGTCCGTAACGAGCGGAATGATGTTGTTCTCTAATATCGTCGTCATGCTAAGTAAACAGCAGAGAGCCACTCTGAGTTGCATGTTTGCTAAAAATAATTGCTAATATTTATAGATTATAAACACTTAACAAACAATAAGTTATGTTATAAAAATATCTTTAACTCAACTGTAGTTTTAGAGGCGATTTACTAATTTAATTGTCATTAGTATTGCCGCATAAAAAAAGCCCACCAGAATAACTCTGGTGGGCTTTTTTAGAAAGGATTGTCAGGTACTGCAGAAGCTGCTTAAATCTGATCCTTTACAACAGCTACAGCTTCACGCAAGGTGATGTCCTTCTTCAGGTTACGAGTAAATCGGGTAGCGCGGTTTACTTGCACTGTGTCAGAGCCTAACTGACGCAGGTCAGCAGTCAAAGGAGCGATTTTGAGCGGCTGAGCAGCTTTCTGCACTTGCTCATACTTATCCGACTCTACTTTCGCCAACTGCTGCTCAGCACGGTAAGTATCCAGCTTCAGGCTTACCATCGTATCGTTCTTCCGCTTGATCATGCGCTGCACCATACCATTGATCAGCTTGAAGCTTTCACTAGTGTCTACGCGCTTCTTGCTGGCTTCGGTTAGCTTGGCTACGGCCGGAGCACCGCTCCAAGGACGGTAGCGAGCAGGGCTAATCTCGTCCCACTTCAAGGGGTAATCCGACTCCTTTTCACCCTGGTCGAGGTAGCTGTACAAATCAGGCAGAATAATGTCTGGCACCACACCTTTAAACTGCGTAGAGCCGCCATTGATCCGGTAGAACTTCTGCGTCGTCAGCTTCAGCGAGCCAAAAGGCTTGATATTGTTGAATTCTGCTGGCATTGCATCGTCCAAGTCGAAGATGCGCTGCACCGTGCCTTTACCATAGGTGCTGGCCGAGCCCATTACGACGCCTCGCTTATAGTCCTGAATGGCAGCAGCCAAGATCTCGGAAGCGGAGGCGCTATACTTGTTCACTAGTACTACCAGTGGACCTGAGTACTGCACACGAGGGTCACGGTCGTTTAGTACGTTGGGCGCACCTTGGCTGGAGCGAACCTGCACTACCGGGCCATTCTCAACAAAAAGACCGGCCATTTCTACGGCATCCTGCAAAGAGCCACCACCGTTGGAGCGCAAGTCGAGCACAACACCCTGTACATTCTCTTTGGTAAGCTTTTCCAACTCCTTCTTAACGTCGGTAGCGCTGCTGCGGCCACCATTGTCGTTAAAGTCAGCATAGAAGGTAGGCAGACGGATATAGCCCACTTTCTTGCCGTTATCATCAATGGTAGCTGACTTGGCAAACGTCTCTTCAATAATCACTACATCGCGAATGATGGGAATGATCTGAGTGCTGCCATCAGCTTTCTTTACCGTAAGGCGTACTTCCGTACCTTTTTTGCCTTTGATCAGGGCTACAGCCTTATCTAAGCGCAAACCTTCAACAGAAACCGGCTCAGCAGCGCCTTGCGCTACACGCAAAATAATGTCGCCGGCTTTCAAATCGCCTTGACGATAAGAGGCACTGCCAGGAATAAGATCAGATACTTTGATCTGACCATCCTTTTCCTGTAAGGAAGCACCAATACCTTCAAACTGACCTGTCATTTGCTCATCGAATTTTTCTTTGTCGCGGGGAGCAAAATATTCGGTGTGCGGGTCATACGTATTTGCAATAACGTTGGCATAAAGCGCTAAACGCTCACTGTCATCCGTCTGCATCATATCCTGAAACTGGCTGTCGAAGTACTTCAGCACGCGCTTACGGGCCTCAATTTCCATTTCTGCTGGCGTGCGGTTTGGCTCGCTGGGAGCTATTACTGCAGTTTTACTGATAGACGCCGTAGGGGCCGACGCTTTCTCCTTGCGCTTAGCCTGTTCGTCCATCATCTCCGAAACCCGCGACATCGTCTGGTATTTCAGATACTTGCGCCACTCCTCACGCTGCGCCGCTTTGTCTGCCGCGTAAGTCATTTTATCGGGCTCAGTTTCGAACGACTCTTCCTTCGAGAATTCAAAGGGCTGCGTGAGAATCTCACGGTACATGACCTGCACATCTTTCATGCGCTGGTTCATGAGCTGCGTACTCAGATCCAGAAACTCGTGAGTACCAGCCTTCACTTGATCGTCGATGGACGTTTGGTACTTGCGGAGTTGGGCTACGTCCGACTGCAACAAAAACTTCTTATTGTAATCGATACGCTTTAGGTATAAGTCGAACACCCGCTTAGAGAAAGTGTCATCCACTTTTTCCGGTTGGTAGTGAGCCACAGTCAAACCCTGAAGCATGGCTTTGATGAGGACTTCATCTTTCTGCGGCGCCCGAGCATCGGTGCGCCGGTAGAGCTTGTATGAAGCAAGCACAAAGATGGCCATCACCAGCGAGGCATAAAGCCCTATTCTTAAGCGGGGAGAAGACATGGAAATCAGCGTGAAATGGAGAAATCAAAAGGAAAAAACGCGACCCGTTTATCAGGTATCTAATTTGGGACCGGTTACGAGCACAAAACGTAAGCTATTGGCAAATAAGTGCCCAAAATCATAGGAAAGGAAGGAACTTCCCCATTCAGGTTGCACGGCTATTCACAAGCGAAACTGCCCCAGATAGCTACAGATACGCAATAGAATGCCATTTAGATAAGGAAATCAAGGCATTATAGGTAAAATAAGGCGACTGTTTTTGCCTCAATTTTCATATACAACAAAAAAGCCCCCTCCAGGTTGGAGGGGGCTTTTTATAAAAGATTAGTCAGCTATAAAATAGCTACTAGTAACGACGAACGCGGTCAGCGTTGTGACGACGGAATTCCTCTTCGAAATAACGAGCATCTTCATCGTTGCGGGGCTTCACGCCCATCACGATGCCGCCTTGCTTAATGTCTTGCTCATACTCAGCAGCATGCTCCTCAGGAATACCTGAACCTACTAGCGCACCTACTAGGCCACCAGTTAGGCCACCAGCACCAGCGCCAGCCAAAGCTGCGGCGATAGGACCAGCGATTACAAGACCTAAACCAGGAAGTGCAACTGAAGTACCAATAGCGGCGATAGCACCGATAATGGCACCAGCAGTACCACCAATGGCCGAACCTACACCAGCACCTTCCATAGCTTTGTCGCCTAGGTCAGTGTCAGGAGTGTTTTCGCCGAAGTGACGCTTACGTGTTTCGTCCGACATCAACAGGTTAACGTCATCTTTGCTGTAACCACGCGAAGAAAGGGTGCTATAAGCACGCTCAGCGCTGTCACGGTCACGGAATGAGCTAGTCATCATGCCGCTACTCTTGCTAGAATCGTAAGGCTGGCCGGTTACTGCGTGTGCAGCGTGGTCAGCAGTGTTCTGTACGGCATCAATACCACGGCCTACTACGGCACCAGGCGTACCAGCAATAGCGGCACCTTTAGCAGTAGCACTGAAGTCATCACCTTCTACATTTGAGCTTCCAGTGCTGGAGTTGCCCATGTTGCCGCTTGAAGTAGTATCTCCCGAAGTACTGTTGCTCATGCCAGTACCAGCTGAGCCAGTTCCGTAGTTAGCGCCTGAGCCTGTACCAGTATTCGTGGGATTGTTGCTGTTGTTCGTTTCCATTTGGGTAGAGTAGATTAGATTGTGGTAAAGGGAGAGTTTAGCTGGCAGCAGAAACTTTAAAACAGAAAAGCGCCCGACTAGCCAGTTGAGTAGCTAAACGGCGCGCTTCGTGTGGGGGTTACAGAAATTTATCTATAGCTCCTCTTCTATCTTCAGATTCTGCTTTATTATAGTCTACAGATGAGCTAGTTGCTCAGTCAGAATCAGCCAAATTTCTCATAATTGGCATCTATTTGCCAAAATTCCCGACACTCATGCCGGAGGTTTTTTAAAAACTCCGGATCCTGTTTTAAAGTGCGCCACTCGCCCAATCCCAACCGTTCACACAGTTTAAAGAAGGTATCACCTTGCCCTTTTGAGCCAGCCACTTTTACCAGACAGCTTAGGATGGGGCGCCCATTCTGGTATTCTTTCTCCGATATCTCACTGAGAATCTCATTCAGCCGTGACTTTTCATGCGAAATCTCCAGATTGAGGCCTAACTCGGCTTCTTGTACCAGATTCAGGTAGCTGGTAGTACCTACTTGGTTACGGGCGAATCGAATAAGGTGGCTGCGGACACGAGCATTCATTGGAGCAACGGGAGTAGTCGGGCGGGAAAGGATTGGCAATGTACTGTTCAAAACTAACATATTTGAGCAGTCATGTGAGCGCAAACCAAAACTGTGCCGACGTAAGGGCTCCTTTTGTACGTCCTATTTTTTGTTCCTACGTCGAGTCATTTCTCTTTGAATAAGCGAAAACTCCCGGCTGCTTTGGCCTGCAATGGCGGTATTCTCGTCGGCTCGGCGGAGTAAGTAGGGCATAACCGCATCTACTGGGCCGTAGGGGACATACTTAGCCGTGTTGTAGCCTGCGTTTGCTAGGTTGTAGCTCAAATTATCACTCATACCGTAGAGCTGGGCAAACCAGATGCGCGTATCCTGAGGCCGCAGATTATACTCCTGCATCAGTTCCGTGAGCAGCAAAGAGCTGGCCTCATTGTGCGTGCCAGCACAAATACTGATGCGGTCGACGTGGGCCACGCAGTAACGCAACGACTCATTATACAGCTGATCCGTGGCTTCTTTGGTCGGATTGATGGGGTTCTGGTAGCCACGCTGGGCGGCAGTACGGCTTTCTTTTTCCATGTACGCGCCACGCACCAATTTGCCCCCCAGATAGTATCCTTCGCGCTTAGCTATTTCGTAGGCTTGCTGAATGGCTTCTAAACGGTCGTGGCGGTAGAGCTGATACGTATTCCAAACGATAGCCGATTCGCGGTTGTACTTAGCCATCATTTCATACGCCAGGTTATCGACGGTTTGCTGAAACCAGCTTTCTTCCGCATCCACAAACACGCGCACACCATACTGGTGCGCGCGGCCGCAGATAGCATCGACCCGCGCCTTAGAGCGTTCAAAGCTGGCTTGTTCAGCTTGGGTCAGCGTTTGTTTAGCCTGCACTTTCTCTAAGATAACGCTGTCGGCGAGGCCTGTTACTTTAAATACGGAGAAGGGAATATGGGTGGAGCGATGAGCCAGATCAATGGTGGCCAGAATCTCATCGCGTGTATGGTCGTAGCTTTTGTCGCTGCCTTCGCCTTCCACCGAGTAGTCGAGGATAGTACCGATGTTGTAGCGGCCCAACTCCTCAATTACGGGCAGGCACTCCTGAATGGTCTCGCCGCCGCAGAACTGCTCGAAGATGGTTTTCTTGATCAGAAACTTCACTGGCAGGCCCCATTTCAGTGCCACTTTCATCATGCCGCCGCCGGCTTTCACCAACGTATTATTGTTCATAGCCGCAAACAGAGCATACATCTGGCGCAGTTCGGCGTCAGACTTGGAGGCAAAGGCAACAGCGGTATCGTTGAAGGACAGGGACGGGGCGTGGGTGGCTAGCATAGAGCGGGTGGTTTTTAAACGACGCTTTTGGGTGGGCGAAGATAGGTTTTAAACAACGTTTTGACTGGTAGAGTTACCTTGCAGCCCGCTCTTTTTCCTGCACCCTTACCTGAGGAGCTGGGGGGCTTTTTGCGCCTGCTCACTATCGAACCCGCGTTTATTTTCATGAATACGTCTTCTGCCACTACTTTTTTTACCCGTCTCCTGGCCAGCAAAGGGCTGCCGCTGCTCATTGCGGGGCCATGCAGCGCCGAAACCGAAGACCAGATACTCACCACCGCCCGCGCCCTGAAGGCGATGGGCCAGGTAGACCTGTTTCGCTCGGGTGTCTGGAAGCCGCGCACCAAGCCCGGTGGTTTTGAGGGAATGGGCAGCACCGCGCTGCCGTGGTTGCAGCGGGTACAGGAGGAAATTGGCTTGCCGGTAGCCATAGAAGTAGCCACACCCCGCCACGTAGAAGAAGCTCTGCGCCACGGCATCAATGTGCTCTGGATTGGGGCTCGTACTACGGTCAATCCCTTTGCTGTGCAGGAGTTAGCCGATGCATTGGCTGGTACTGGCGTGCCCGTGATGGTCAAAAACCCGGTGAACCCAGATGTGGCGTTGTGGGCTGGTGCTCTAGAGCGGTTGGAGCGCGTGGGCATCACCAATCTGGCCGCTATTCACCGCGGGTTCAGCACGTTTGCCCCCTCGCGCTACCGCAATGCGCCTACTTGGCAGCTGGCTTTTGAGCTGAAAGCGCGCTTTCCCGAAGTGCCTCTTATCTGCGACCCCAGCCACATTAGCGGGCGCCGCGACCTGATTCTGCCCGTCTCGCAAAAAGCCCTCGACTTAGATTACGACGGCCTAATGATTGAAACGCACCCGGACCCCGATAACGCCCTTTCGGATGCCGCCCAGCAAGTAACGCCGGCTCGATTGGCCGAAATTTTAGCAGAGCTGAAATACCGTTACCGCTCCTCCAACAATGCCGATTTCCTGAATAAAGCCGAAGAGCTTCGTCAGCAAATCGATACGGCCGACCGCGAGCTGATGGAAGCTTTGGCCGCGCGCATGGCGCTGGTAGAGCAGCTGGCCGAGTACAAGAAGGAGAACAACGTGAAGATTTTGCAGATGGACCGCTGGCAGGAAATATTCACTTCGCGGCGAGACTGGGGGGCAAAATTGCGCCTGAATGATCCGTTCGTGGCTAAACTCTACGAGCTTATTCATCTGGAAAGCATTCGCAAGCAAACCGAGATTATGAATCAGCCAGAGTAAATGACGGCCTGATAATATTTATTGCTCTCTTAATTCATACGGTTCCTGTCATTGAACAAGCTTGGTGCTGTATGCAGCCATCCGCAACGATAGGATTCCCACTGCCTTTGATGGTGAACGACCACGCCGTCTTCTATATAGAGGGTCAATTTCGGAGAAAGGCTTAAAATTGTGTAATGACCACCTCACAGCCATGTTATGTGCAGCACATTGCCACGTACCGGCACAACCCTATTTGTAAGTCCTTACTCCTTCGTTTTATGAAAAAACTTCTCTTTGGCTTGCTGTGCTGCCTAGCCACTTCAGTTAGCGCACAACAGGGCGCTGAACCGGTGAAAGTGACTGACTTGTTGAAGATCCAACAAATTGGCAATATCACACTTACCCGCGATGGGCGTAAAGCCGCTTTCACCGTGCTAGGCGCGGTGCCAGATCCAAAGAATAAGGCCGATTACAAAAACGTAAGTCAACTTTATGAAGTAGGCACTGAATCGGGTGCTACGCCCCAGCAACTCACCTCCTCGATAGAGGGCGCGTCGCAGCCTGCCTGGAGCCCCGATGGGCGGCAACTAGCCTTTGTGCGAACTGTGGAAGAAAAGCCCCAGGTGTTTGTGATGGCTGCCGCTGGCGGCGAGGGCCGACAACTTACGCGCTATAAGCACGGTGCTACTGCTCCCAGATGGTCGCCAGATGGCCGTCAGGTCCTGTTTTCATCGGCTATTCCCTTACGCGAGCTGTTAAAAGACTCGTTGCTGAATGCTGCCAAGCGCCTACCACAGTGGCCCTTCGAAAAGCCTGGTTTCGACAAAAATGACCAGCTAGCTGCTACCAAAGCTAAGCCCAAACCAGACGGCTCCCTAGACGAAATCAGGGCTTACCTCGACCAGAATGAAATCGATAAAAAAGCTAAGGTGCTCACTAAGCTTAACTTTCAGGATGAGCGCGATGTGTCGGCGGAGCAAACTTTCTCGCAATTCTTCGTGATTGATGCCGCTGCCGTTGAAGCTCAGCCAGTGGCTCTCACAAGTGGGTTTTACCGCTTCAACCAAGCTGCCTTTACTCCCGATGGTAAGCACTTGCTGCTCTCGGCCGACATCGACTCGTTGCAGCACCCCGACCGCTCGCTGGAAAATGAGATTTACCTAGCCGACCGCAATGGCCGCAACCTGCGCTTATTGTTGGGCCAGGAAAATACGGTCTATTCGAATCCCGAAATTTCACCTTCCGGTAAGTGGCTCGCTTTTCAAATGGCGCCTACAATGGGAGTGAACGTCCCCGAGCTAGCTGTAATGCCACTCAATGGTACTGCTAAGGATATTATCACCATTCCTTTTGACCGCAATAAGGCCAACCTAGTGTGGAGCGACGATGATAAGTACGTTTACTTCACTGCACAAAGCAATGGCGGGGCTCCCCTTTACCGAGCCAACATTAAGACTCGCAAGGTTGAGAAGCTCTCGGCTGATGATACGGGAATTCTGAGCTTTGACATGGCCAAAAACAAGGTCGTGTTCGCTAAAACGGGCGTTCTTAACCCATCTGAATTATTTGTGACCGATGCCGGACTGAAGAAGATGCAGCGCGCTGGTAACTTCAATGAGTGGGTAAAAACCCGGCGCCTTTCACTGCCTACCAAGCACACCTTTGTAAATGAGAAAGGCCTGACTGTTGAATATTGGGTGATGAAACCCACTGCTTATCAGGCTGGCAAGAAATACCCGATGGTGCTAGAAATTCATGGTGGCCCCTCAGCCATGTGGGGACCCGGCGAGGCCAGCATGTGGCATGAGTTTCAATATTTTGCCGCTCAGGGCTACGGAGTAGTATATGGCAACCCTCGCGGTTCGGGTGGCTACGGCCAAGAGTTCCTGCGGGCCAACATAAAAGACTGGGGCACCGGTCCTAGCAGCGACGTACTGACTGCCCTTGACAAAACCGTAGCCGAAGGCTGGGCAGATCCCGCCAAACTAACCGTGACAGGCGGCTCCTATGCAGGCTACCTTGTGGCCTGGATTGTCAGCCACGACCAGCGCTTCAAGGCAGCTTGTTCTCAGCGCGGTGTGTACGATTTAGCTACCTTCTTCGGCGAGGGCAATGCATGGCGTCTGGTACCCAACTACTTTGGTGGTCATCCTTGGGAGCCAGCCGTAAAGGAGGTGCTCACCCGCGAATCACCTATTAACTACGTACAAAATATCACCACGCCTTACATCCTGTTTCATGGCGAAAATGACCGCCGTACTGGCTTTGTGCAAAGCGAGATGATGTACCGTAGCCTTAAAGTTTTGGGCAGACCGGTGGAGTACGTGCGCCATCCTGGCGGCACCCATGAGCTCACTCGCTCCGGCGATAATCGTCAGCGCATCGACCAAATGTTGCGTACCTACGAGTTTTTTGAGCGATATATTAATGCTAGAAGCCTAGTTAACTAGCTACGTGTCTGGTCATGATCAACCACGGGCACAGGGCGACTACCAATTAATGTGGCTAGGAAAGCAATAGCGTGCCACTCCCCTGGATTAGGCGTTGCTAGGCTAACTACTTGCCTAAAATATCTTGAAAGAGTTTGGTCAATACATTTCAACCTTCCACAAGTTTCGAATCCTATCTTCTCGATTCGCAATGTCTTTTGCGATATTTCAACTTCACTCGTGATTTTACAAAATACCGTTTCTATCGGTCCCCATGCTCTGATCGAACTCGCCGACTTGCTGCGCCAACCGGCGGTAAGTCAGGTGTTTGTGTTAGCCGACGCTAATACAATACGGCTTTGCTACCCGCGTCTGCGCGAGTTCCTGCCTGAGAATCACATCACTATCGAGATTCCGGATGGGGAAGAATATAAAGTGCTAGCTACCTGCGAAACCGTGTGGGATGCGCTTACTGAGGCCCGCGCCGACCGCTTTGCAGTGCTCGTTAACCTGGGCGGCGGCGTAGTCACGGATCTGGGGGGCTTTTGCGCGGCGCTGTACAAGCGCGGCATTCGCTTCGTGCAGGTGCCCACTACGCTACTGGCGCAGGTAGATGCCAGCGTGGGGGGCAAAACCGGCATCGATTTTCAGAATTTCAAAAACCAGCTCGGCGTTTTTCAGACACCGGCTGCCGTGTTTATCGAGCCGAGATTTTTGAATACGCTCGAACCCCGCCAACTCAAATCGGGCTACGCGGAAGTGGTGAAGCACTGGCTGATTGCCGACGCAGCCGCATTTGAGCACCATCGGCGCACTGGCTTTTTTGTGGACGAGTGGGGCCCAATTATTCAGGAATCAGTCCTGACCAAAGAGCGCATTGTAGCTGCCGATCCGATGGAAAGTGGTTTGCGCAAACTGCTCAATTTCGGTCACACCGTGGGCCACGCCCTCGAAAGCTACCTGCTCAGCCAGCCCGGCCGCGAAATTCTGCACGGCGAAGCGGTTGCCGTTGGTATGATTTGCGAAAGCTGGCTTTCAATGACAAGAGGCATCTTAAGCGAAGAAGAGTTGGACAAGATTGAGACTTTCCTGTTCTCCGTATTCGAGAAAGTTCAATTTGTTACGCTCGAAACCGATGCCATTGCCGAACTGGCTTTACAGGATAAGAAAAATGCCGGCTCCACCATCAACTGCACGTTGCTGGAAGGCATCGGCAATGCCATCTACGACCAGCCCGTTAGTGTAGATGAAATAGCCAGCTCCCTGCGCTACTATCATCGCCTGTTGAGCTAAAGAAACCAAGTATGCCACGCCTTGCGTGTTCCTTATTAAGCACTTTGAATGTCCGATTCAATAACGTTAGCCTGGCCCCGCGGCCCCCTGCAGGGCACCGCCCAACTGCCAGCATCTAAGAGTGAAAGCAACCGTGCCCTGATCATTCAGGCCTTGGCCGGCAATGGCACTCTCTCGAATCTTTCCGACGCCAACGATACCCAGCTCATGCGCCGCCTGCTGGCCAGTCCCGCTGCCGATACCCTCGACGCGGAAGATGCCGGCACGGTAATGCGCTTTCTCACGGCGTATTTGTCCGTCACCGATAGGCAGGTGCTGCTCACCGGTACCGCCCGTATGCGGGAGCGGCCTATTGGCGTCCTCGTCGATGCCTTGCGCCAGCTTGGGATGCAGATTGATTATGCTGAAAGAGAAGGGTATCCGCCACTAAATATCAAGGGCTGGGGGGCAAATTTGCCCGCCGAAGAAATGGCCGAGCTAACCGTACGGGGCGACATCAGCAGCCAATACATTTCAGCTTTGCTCATGATCGGGCCCCAACTACCCGGTGGCTTGCGATTGTTTCTGACGGGCAAAGTCGGTTCGCGTCCCTACATCCGCATGACATTGGCGCTTATGCAGCACTTCGGGGCCGATTGCCGCGATTTAGGCTCCGTGCTGGAAGTTCTACCCATTTCCTACAAGCCCGCCGATTACGCCATCGAGGCCGACTGGTCGGCAGCGAGCTACTGGTATAGTATGGTGGCCTTGTCGCCTGCTGGGGGGCAAATTCATTTGCCAGGTTTGCGCCGCCACTCCTTGCAAGGCGACCAGGCAATTGTCGGCATAATGGAGAAGCTTGGCGTAGCTACTAAGTTCGTGCCCGATGGCGTACTGCTTACCCAGCAGCCGCCAACCGGCGCTTTCTCCCAGGATTTCACCGATTGCCCCGACCTAGCCCAAACCGTGGCTGTAATAGCCGCTGCCCAAGGCATAAGCGTAGAAATGACTGGCCTAGAAAGCCTGCGCATTAAGGAAACAGACCGCATCTCGGCCCTTCAAACAGAGCTTTCCAAATTTGGCGCTACCCTTACCGAGGAGAAACCAGATGTATTCCGCGTAGCTGCCACCGATTTTGAGGTGAATGGGCAAACCGTAGCCACTTACCACGACCACCGCATGGCTATGGCGTTCGCCCCACTAGCCCTACGAGGTCCGCTGACCATAAATGCCCCCCAGGTTGTTCGCAAGTCCTATCCTCGCTTCTGGGATGAATTGGAACAGGCAGGGTTCAAATTTTAGATTACAAAGCGCCTACTAACAGGCGGTCATACAGCGCGGAACACGCGAGATGCTTCGCGCTGCATGACCGCCTGTTATGTTTTATGACACAATAGCCGCCCTCAACTCAGTGAAATACGCGGCTGAATGTTGGAGTCGGCTGCCATACCAGCTGAATAGTTCTCCATCAACAATCTGGATTTGGGCTGGGGGACAAATTGCCTGAAATTCCGCAATGTGCTTATCTGCAAAAGGATAAGGCTCTGACGATAAAAGAATAACACGGGGCGCGGCCGCAGCTAACTGTTCAGTTGAAATCTCCGGATAGCGTTGCTGGGGGGCAAATACGTTGGCAAAACCTGCCCGCGCCAGCATATCATCTATGAAAGTGCCCGCAGCCGCCACCATATACGGCTTGCGCCAGATAAAATAAGCGACTGGTATGGGCTCCTGGGGAGGTGAAAGCTGCGCAAAGGCAAGCTCAATATTCGCCGCAAGTTGGTCCGCTTTGACCTTAGCACCCACCAGCACGCCCACTTGCCGAATCATGCGTAAGGCATCAGCGAGGTCACTAATGTCGCTGAGCCACACCGGATAATGCGCAGCCAACTGCTCAATGCCTTCCTGATAATTCTCCTCCTTATTGCCAATAATAAGATCGGGCTTTAGGGCGGCAATCTTCTCGAAATCAAAGTTTTTGGTGCCGCCGATTACGGTGGTCTGCTGCCGCGCTTCAGCTGGGTGAATGCAGAACTTTGTCACCCCAACTACTCTCTTCCCCAAACCTAAATCGAATAACAGCTCCGTCTGCGAAGGCACCAGCGACACAATACGATGCGGCGGATACGGCACCACCACGCGCCTTCCCATTTGGTCGGTGAGCGTGAGGGGCAGAGCAGGAGAGGGAGGAAACTGAGACATAAGAAGCCAAAAACACGATAAAGCCTTTACGAAACCAAGACGCCGACCTGACAATAGCGTGTCAAACCGGCGTCTTAGCTTTTTAGTCTACCAAATGCTGCTAGCTGAAATAACGGAAATCGTGGCCGTCCTCTATTCGCAGCAAGGTTTGGTAAATCAACCGAATTACATTCTCCACATCATCCTGATGTACCGTTTCCACGGTGGTATGCATATACTTGAGGGGCAGGGAAATAAGCGCAGCTGCTACCCCGGCATTGGAATAAGCAAAAGCATCGGTGTCGGTACCAGTGGCACGGGTTGCGGAAGCGCGCTGAAACGGAATGTCAGCGGTTTTGGCGGTTTCAATGATCAACTCGCGCAAATTGTTCTGCACAGCCGGACCATAGGTAACTACCGGGCCTTTACCGCAGTGTAGGTCACCGCTGGTTTTCTTCTCGTACATCGGCGCCTGCGTGTCATGAATCACGTCCGTGATGATGGCAACGTCCGGCTGAATGCGGTGCGCTATCATTTCTGCCCCCCGCAAGCCAATTTCTTCCTGCACTGCATTCACCACGTAGAGGCCGAAAGGTAACTTTTGATTATTTTCTTTCAGGAGTCTGGCTACTTCCGCAATCATAAAGCCGCCAATGCGGTTGTCTAGCGCCCGCCCAACATAGTATTGCTTGTTCATCACCATAAACTCGTCCTCGAAGGTGACGACCGAGCCTACATGGATACCCATGCGTTCAACCTCGTCTCTGGAGGTGGCGCCACAATCCAGAAAAATGGTTTCAATCGTAGGCGCCTTATCCTGCTCTACCTTACGCACGTGGATAGCTGGCCAGCCAAATATGGCCTTTACAATGCCCTTATCGGTATGAATATTTACGCGTTTGGATGGAGCCACCAAAGCGTCTGAACCGCCATTGCGCCGCACATAGATGTAGCCTTCTTTCGTGATGTAGTTCACGAAGTAGGAAATCTCATCGGCATGTGCCTCGATAACGACTTTATACTTGGCCCCCGGGTTGATTACCCCGACTACAGTACCGTAGGTATCCACGAAATACTCGTCGATGTACGGTCTGATATAGTTAAGCCACAGCTTTTGCCCTTCCTTCTCAAAACCAGTAGGTGAAGGGTTATTTAGGTATTTCTGAAGAAAATCGAATGATTCGTTACGCATGGGTGGATCAGATTGAAATAGCTGCCATTCGGGAAGGAATATAAAATGCCCAAAAGGATACAGGTGCTTGTTGGGTAATCATAAATACTTTGTAGTCAACGCATTCAGGATGGCTAAACTAAATGCGCTTTCAACTGAAGTAAAGAGTTGAAGGCTGACCTACAACGGAATGTTGCCGTGTTTTTTTCGCGGCAACACATCTACCTTGTTCTCGAGCATTTTGAACGCGCGAATCAATTTCTGACGCGTCTGGGCAGGCAGAATCACCTCATCTACAAAGCCCCGATGTGCAGCACGGTAAGGAGTCGCAAACTTCCGCTGATACTCGTCCACCTTTTCGGCTAGCTTAGCTTCCGGATCGTCAGCGGTGGCTATTTCACGTTTGAAAATGATTTCGGCCGCACCTTTAGCTCCCATCACCGCAATTTCGGCAGTGGGCCAGGCGTAGTTCATATCGGCCCCAATGTGCTTGGAGTTCATCACATCGTAGGCACCGCCGTACGCTTTGCGGGTAATAACCGTGATACGCGGCACCGTAGCTTCGCAAAAAGCATAGAGCAGCTTTGCACCATTTGTGATGATGCCCCGCCACTCCTGATCGGTGCCTGGCAAGAAGCCCGGTACGTCTTCCAGTACTAAGAGCGGAATGTTAAAGGAGTCACAAAAACGCACAAAACGGGCGGCTTTGGTACTGGCATTGATGTCGAGTACGCCGGCCAGCACGGCTGGTTGATTGCCTACAATCCCAATGCTACGACCGCCTAGCCGGGCAAAGCCAACGACAATGTTCTCAGCGAAATTCTGGTGAACTTCCAGAAATGAGCCGACATCGATAATGCCCTCTATTACTTCCCGAATATCATAGGGCTGATTCGGGTTCTCTGGAATAATAGTATTCAGCGCGGGACGCATTTCGTCGCCTTGAGGCTCGTAGGGGAGGCTGGGGGGCGTTTCTTCGCAGTTCTGCGGCATGTAGCTCAGCAGCTGCTTAAGGTGGGTGATGCATGCTACCTCATTGGCGCAGCTGAAGTGTGTTACACCGCTCTTGGCTGAGTGTGTGCTGGCGCCGCCCAACTCTTCGCTGGTCACATTCTCATGCGTTACCGTCTTCACTACGTTTGGCCCCGTCACGAACATATAGCTCGTGTTTTCCACCATCAGAATAAAGTCGGTGATGGCCGGCGAGTATACCGCGCCACCAGCGCAAGGCCCCATGATAGCCGAGAGTTGTGGAATGACGCCCGAAGCCAGCGTGTTTTTGTAGAAAATATCGGCGTAACCACCCAAACTCACTACGCCTTCCTGAATCCGCGCCCCGCCCGAGTCATTCAAACCAATAACCGGCGCCCCATTCTTCATGGCCAAGTCCATGATCTTCACAATTTTCTCAGCATGTGTCTCACTTAGAGAGCCACCAAAAACCGTGAAATCCTGTGAGAAAACATATACTAGGCGGCCATTTACGGTGCCGTAACCTGTCACCACACCATCTCCTAGATAATACTCTTTGTCCAAGCCAAAATCCTTGGAGCGGTGCATTACAAACTTGCCGATTTCCTCAAACGAGCCTTCGTCCATCAGTAAATCTACCCGTTCTCGAGCGGTCAGCTTACCTTTTTGGTGCTGCGCATCGATGCGAATTCGCCCCCCACCAAGCAATGCTTCCGCATTTTTTCGGTCGAGGATTTCCAGTTTGCTTAGTTGGGCGTCGGCGTGAGGATCGGACATATATGGGTGGGAATTGATGTAGCTACTTAGGTTAGGAAGTCAAAGGTAACCGAAGGGCGCAAAAATGACGCACAGAACTTGGGGGGCTTTTTTAGATCTAAGCAGAAAATGATTGAAAAGTAAAAGGGCCGACCTCTGTGAAGAAGTCGGCCCTTTCGGTAATATGAAATTTACTTGCCTTTGCCCTTGTCCGTTACGTCATCGGCGTCTGGCTCGGGCGCTTCCTCTGGCCGCTCGTCGCTGGCCAGATTCGTCTTTTCACCACTCTTACTTACTGCAAAGACTAGCTCTTCAGCACCTTCCGTGAAGTCAGCGGTGATTACGTCGCCTTGAGCAATTTCTGCTTTAAGGATTTCCTCAGCAATCGGATCTTCGATATACTTCTGGATAGCCCGGTTCAGCGGACGCGCACCATACTTCGGATCATAGCCTTTGTCAGCCACGAAATCCTTAGCAGCTTCAGTCAGCTCAACTTTGTAACCCAAGGTCTGGATACGCGACAGGAGCTTCGCCAGCGAGATGTCGATAATCTTATGAATGTCTTTCTTCTCAAGAGCATTAAAGACAATCACATCATCCAAACGGTTGAGGAACTCCGGCGAGAAGGTCTTGCGCAGAGCATTAGTGATGGTGCCCTTCATGATATCATCCATGTTATCAACTCTGGCCTTAGTGCCAAAGCCGATACCTGCACCGAAGTCCTGCAAATCGCGGGCACCAATGTTGGAAGTCATGATGATAATCGTGTTGCGGAAGTCCACCTTGCGGCCTAGGCCGTCAGTCAGAATACCGTCGTCAAGCACTTGCAAAAGCAGGTTGTACACGTCGGGGTGAGCCTTCTCAATCTCGTCGAGCAGGATAACCGAGTAAGGCTTGCGACGGATCTTCTCCGTCAACTGACCGCCTTCTTCGTAACCCACGTAGCCGGGAGGCGCGCCCACCAGGCGCGATACACTGAATTTCTCCATGTACTCACTCATGTCGATACGCACGAGTGAATCCTCTTTGTCAAACAGATAAGTAGACAGCACTTTAGCAAGCTCCGTCTTACCTACACCCGTTGGGCCGAGGAATACGAACGAGCCGATAGGCTTCTTCGGATCTTTCAAGCCTACACGCGTACGCTGAATAGCTTTCACCAATTGCTTGATCGCTTTATCCTGGCCAATTACTTTGCCTTGCAACTCCTCACCCATGTTGAGCAGCTTCTGGCTTTCGTTCTGGGCCACACGCACTACCGGAATACCAGTCATCATGGCGATTACCTCAGCCACGTTTTCCTCTTTCACAGTGTAACGCTTCTTCTTGGTCTCATCTTCCCAGCTCTTTTTAGCTGAGTCGAGTTGCTCGAGAAGCTTCTTCTCTTTATCGCGAAGCTGAGCGGCTTCCTCGTATTTCTGCGACTTCACCACACGATTTTTCTCCACTTTAATATTCTCAATCTGCTCTTCGAGCTTGAGAATATCTTCGGGAACCACGATGTTGTTGATGTGTACGCGGGCACCAGCTTCATCGAGAATATCGATGGCTTTGTCTGGCAAGAAGCGGTCGGACATGTAACGGTCTGACAACTTCACGCACGACTCAATCGCCTTATCGGTATAGATAACGTGGTGATGGTCCTGATACTTGTCCTTGATGTTGTGCAGTATTTCAATCGTTTCCTCCGGTGTGGTGGGATCCACCATTACCATCTGGAAACGACGGGCCAAAGCACCATCTTTCTCAATGTATTGACGATACTCGTCCAGCGTAGTAGCACCGATGCATTGAATTTCGCCGCGGGCTAGAGCAGGCTTAAACATGTTAGAGGCATCCAGCGAGCCGGAAGCTCCACCAGCACCAACAATTGTATGCAGCTCGTCAATGAAGAGGATGACGTCGGGCGATTTTTCCAGCTCATTCATTACGGCCTTCATGCGCTCCTCAAATTGCCCCCTGTACTTAGTGCCAGCCACCAGCGAAGCCAAATCCAGTGTCACCACGCGCTTGCCAAACAGCACACGCGAAACTTTCTTCTGGATAATACGCAAGGCCAAGCCTTCGGCAATAGCCGTTTTACCAACACCGGGCTCACCGATGAGGATAGGGTTGTTTTTCTTACGGCGCGACAGAATCTGAGCTACACGCTCAATTTCTTTCTCACGGCCTACGATGGGGTCAAGCTTGTCTTCCTCAGCCAACTTGGTCAGGTCGCGACCGAAGTTGTCGAGCACAGGGGTGCGCGACTTTTCGCCAGGCTTCTTAGCAGCCGAGCTGCTACCGGAGCTGCTGCTGCGGCTAGAGCCGCCGAAAAGCTTGTCGTTGTCGTCGTCGTCGGTATCGGGGGCGCGGTCGGTGGGGGCAGGGTTGCCGTGATAGTCCAGCGAGTCGCGTACGGATTCGTAGTTCACGTTGAATTTGCTGAGGATTTGCGAAGAAATATTGTCTTCATCGCGCAGAATCGACAGCAAGAGATGCTCGGTGCCGATAATTTCGCTCTTGAAGATTTTGGCCTCTAGATAAGTGATCTTGAGAACTTTCTCGGTTTGTTTGGTCAGCGGAATAGAGCCGGTAATGCTCGTGCCTTGTGTAGCCGTGTTGCGGGTTGCTTGTTCCAGTGCGTACTTAAGCTCTTCCACCGAAACACCCAATTTCTTGAGCAGTCCGATGGCAGTGCCTTCGCCTTCGCGGATCATGCCCAACAGCAGATGTTCGGTGCCGATATAATCGTGCCCGAGCCGGATGGCTTCTTCCCGGCTCAAAGAGATGACCTCTTTGACTCGATTTGAGAATTTAGCTTCCATGCAGATAAGGTAGTGAAGAAAATATAGATCCCCGCTAAAAAAGCGGGTTGGGCCGGATCAACCTGAAAACAGGAAAGGGCGGGCGAAGGTTCGGGGGCAGCACTAAGGAAATCTACGCGAGATAGCTGCCGGCGTTGGGGCCTTGCGAAAAAAGCAGGTCCAATATGCTTAAATGAGGAACAAATTGCAGGCCAAAGGTCTGCGAATAAGGCCGCACCCGGCCCTGTTCGGACGGAGTGTCAGGTTCGGGGTGAGCAGTTGCTTTTGGTGTCAGCCAATCGCGCCGGTCGCGCACCATAGGGTCGAGGTAGGAGGGATGATATTCAGGGGTAAATGCCACCGAAATTCGTAGCCGGAGGCATCGCAGATAGAAGTGCAGTAGGTTGAGGTTGAGGTCAAAAAGCAGCGGTGGTTTTTGTACGTAGATATCGTGCAAATAGTCGGCGTAATATTCAAAATACGGACTGCCACCATAAGCGGTTTGCAGCGTACGCCAATGCTGGTGCACCCAGTTTTGCCGATAATCTATCTCTAGCTCCGCAGTTTTGACTTTCTCGCTTCGATTACCGTCTACTACAGGCACTGTTAATGGCTTCACGCCTTGGGCCGTCAGGATAAGACACCGGTTGCGATAGGTTTGCTTGCGATAGTTTTCGTGGCTTTCTAGTAACAAGGAATCAGCCCCTACTAGTTCGGCAAAAAAGGCAATTGGTGGATTATAAGGCAATTCAAATAAAACGGGCATGATGCTGGCAAGTCGGGCGCGAAAAGCGGAAACGCTGCAATAGTAAACAGATCGGAAGTACTTTTGCCCCGCCATTAATCAGCCAAAATGACAAAATCATTTGCCCTACGGCTGCTTGCCGCCTTGCTCATGTTCAGCAATGCCCTCGCAGCCCAAGCTCAAAAAACCGGCTTATTACTCGACGTAGCCCGTTTTCGGAATGAGAATGCCGTTACGAAGGGAACTGTAGTAGAACTGTACGTTACCGTGCCGGGCAATGCCCTGATTTATCGCAAGCGGGCTCCCAAAATATTTCAGGCAGCAGCTGTCGTTACGCTGGAAGCAGTTCGGGCCGATGGCTCAGCGGCGTATCAGGAGACAATCACCCTGAAACCGCCTGTGCTGAATGACACGAGCATAGCGTTGAAAAACCCGATTAGTTTTCAGAAGCGCATCGAACTTCCTGATGGGCAGTACATGCTGCGGGCTAAAGTGCAGGACCAAACGAGCAAAAAGAACCTTGCCACCATCGAGCAACCGCTGGTGTTGGACTTTAATGAACCCAAAACACGTTTGAGCGACATTGTGCTACTGGCGCAACCAGCGGGCCGCTCTGCTGTGCCAAGCGACAACTTTACCCGCGGTGGCTACAGCCTTGCCCGCACGCCCAACGGCCTCTACGCCCGCGGGGCCGACCGTCTGGCTTGGTACGCTGAACTATATGATGCTCCTGCGCCCATTGTGCTGGCCACTCGCTGCCGCATCCGGCCAGCAGCCGGCGGCGCTGATGTGCTCACTTCCGCTGGCCTGGCCCGTTCTGTAGCTAGTGGTCCGCATTTGGTACTGGGCGATATGAATATTGCCAATTTGATGGCCGGCGATTACGACTTAATCATAGAAGTGCGCGACGCCAAAGGCAAGCTCTTAACCTCACATACCACGCGCCTACAGCGCCGCCCCGACGAATACGCGCCCGCTGCGGCTGTTCTTCCTAAATGAAAAAAGCCCCCCACACTACATATCCGTGGTATTATCGCCCGCTAGAATGGTTCCTGACCAGTTTGGCTCGCTTGCCGTTGTCGGTGCTATATGTGGTGGCCGATGGGCTTTATCTGGTAATGTTGTATGGCTTGCGCTACCGCCGGCGGGTAGTGCTGGAAAATTTGCGCAATTCATTCCCTGACAAAACCGAAGCGCAGATTGAGCAGTTGGCGAAGGACTTTTACCGGCACTTTGCGGAGTTGTTGATAGAAATTCTGAAGCTGGGGGGCATTTCTGTGGCTGAGTTGAAGCGGCGAGTGTTTATGCCCAACCCCGAAGTGCTGGAAAAGCTACTGGCTAAGGGAAAGCCAGTGTTGGCGCTCGGTTCGCACGCCGGCAACTGGGAATGGATTATTACGGCCGGTGCTGTATGGCTAGGTCCGCGGGCCGATGGGGTGTACAAGCCGCTTACCAACCCGTTTTTTGAAGATTTTGTGTACCGGCTGCGTACTCAAACGGGCGCCAAACTTGTGCCCATGCGCGATACGCTCCGTCACTTGGTGCGCCACCGCAACGAAGGCCGGGTGCTGAGTATGCTAAGCGACCAAAGCCCCAGCCGCGCCGACCAGCAATACTGGACGGCTTTCCTTCACCAAGACACCGCTTTCTACACGGGCGCCGATAAGCTGGCTGCTCAGTTTCAGTGCCCAGTGGTGTACGTAAGCATCCGGCGCTTACGGCGTGGCTACTATGAAATGCGCCTCGTTGAGCTCTACGACGGTGAAACCCCTTTGCCCAAAGACGGCCACCAGATTACGGAGGCCTTCGCCCGCCAGCTAGAGGTTGACATACAAGCTGATCCGGCTGACTACCTCTGGTCGCATCGCCGCTGGAAACATAAACGCTCCGCTTTATGATGAAGCAAGAAGTGACATGATATGAGAATATTCTTCCGCAAAAAAGCCCCCAAGCTTTCTTGGGGGCTTTTTTGCGGAAGAATATTCTCACTAAGCCAAGCATCACAAATACTGCTCAATATCACCGGCACCCTGGCGGATAATGTCGAAATCATCATTGGTGCAGTCGACTACGGTACTGGCGATGTTGTTGCCAAAGCCGCCATCAATAACCAAGTCCACCAGCGGGCGATACTTCTCGAAAATCAGGTCCGGGTCGGTGGAATATTCGATCAGCGTATCCTCGTCGTGAATAGAAGTGCTGACGATGGGATTGCCCAACTCCCGCACCATGCCTAGGCAAATGTTGTGGTCGGGAACGCGAATACCCACCGTTTTGCGTTTCACGCCGCCGTAGCGCGGAGCCTTGGGGCTGGCTTCAAAAATGAAGGTAAACGGACCGGGCAGTGCTTTCTTCAGCACTTTATATACCGGCGTAGTGATGCCGTGGGCGTAGTCGGTGATGTGGGAAAGGTCGTGGCAGATAAACGATAGATTCGCTTTTTCGGGATGAATGCCCTTAATGCGGCAGAGCTTTTCGACGGCTTTCGCGTTGTGAATGTCGCAACCCAAGCCATAAATCGTATCCGTGGGATAAATAATTACTCCTCCTTTGCGCAACACTTCCACGGCTTGCAGCAAACGATTTTGGGGCGGATTATCGGGGTGGATGCGAAGCAGGGTAGCAGACATGAGCGAGCGGATATAAGGTGAAAAACGAAGAAAACCGGCGCCGGGCCGGAATCGGGCAAGATACTGCGGGAGCTGAATACCTGTCACTCGTTCGCAATTCTTTTACTGAAGGTTACTCTTTACGCTCCTTAAATCCAAAAAAGCCCCCCAATCGAACATAATCGAACACTGGGGGGCTTTTTTCGCGTTAGCAAAACCGGAAGCATAGAACGTGTACTTTTGGCCCCGAAAAATGAAACTGGCTAAAGTCGTGCTTCGCGCCGCCGGTTCTTCCTAGTGAGCCCAATCTCTCTTCTACTCATGTCTCAAATTTCCCGCGCCGAATCCAAAGCCAAAGCTCAGAAGCGCCGCAATCGTTATGCCGCCGTGGTAGCAGTGCTCGGTGTCTTGTTCGTGTCGTTCTCCTATTATTTCTACCAGGTTTTCTACACGCCCAACGTCGAGACCAAAGGCCAGCCGACCTACCTGCTTATCCGGCAGGGGCAGAGCTACAAGGCCGTCATGGACTCGATTGACGCTAAGAATGTCATCATTGATCGGCTTTCGTTTCGCTTCGTGGCTAAGCTCATGAAGTATGACGAGCTAGTGAAGCCCGGCCGCTACGAGCTGAAAGATGGCTACACGAACCGCGAAATGGTCAACGACTTACGGCGTGGTATTCAGTCACCGCTCAGCCTGACTTTCCAGAATATTCGCCTGCGTCAGGATTTGGCGAAGAAGCTTAGCACCACCATCGACGCCCGTCCGCACGAGTTCGATAGCCTGCTCAGCAGCCCTAGCTACACCCGCTCCCTAGGCTTCGACACCACGAGTATCCTGGGCATGTTTATCCCGAATACCTACGAGCTCTACTGGAATACTTCGGCCGAAAACCTCATGCAGCGCATGAAAAAGGAGTATGAGAAGTTCTGGACGCCGGCCCGTGATGCCAAAGCCAAAGCGCTAGGCCTGACCCGGGCGCAGGTAAGTACGCTGGCCAGTATTGTAGAAGCCGAGCAGCAGCAGCACGCCGACGAGCGTCCGCGCGTGGCCGGCGTATACCTCAACCGCCTAGAGCGCGGCATGCTGCTTCAGGCCGACCCGACCGTGGTATATGCCAACGGCGACTTCGGCATCAAGCGCGTATTGAACGTACACTTGGCGAAAGATTCGCCTTATAACACGTACAAATACAAAGGTTTGCCCCCCGGGCCCATCAACTTGCCCAGCATTGCCAGCATCGATGCCGTATTGAACCCCGAGAAACACCAATACATCTATTTCTGCGCTAAGGAAGATTTCAGCGGCTACCACGCCTTCGCAACCAACGAGCGCGACCATCTGCTGAATGCCCGCCGCTACCAAGCTGCTCTCACGCGGAGCGGCATTATGAAGTAACCCCTACCTTCCGTCTATGTACACTTCCGATATCCAAATCCGCGTCCGCTATGCCGAAACCGACCAGATGGGCTACGTATACCACGGCAACTATGCCGCCTACTTCGAGGTCGCCCGGACGGAAGCTTTTCGGCAATTAGGTATCCGGTACAAAGATTTGGAAGCCGACGGCGTAGGCATGCCGGTAGGGGAGATACGCACCCGATTTCGCCGCCCCGCCCGCTACGACGACTTGCTGACGGTGAGATTGATGCTGCGCCAGCCAGCGGAAGGGTCGAGGGTGATGTTTGAGTACGAAATCTACAACGAAGGCTCAGAGCTACTCACCGAAGGCCATACGTTGATGGTGTTTGTAAGCACGGCTACGGGGCGGCCAGTTCCGATTCCGGACGCTATCCAGAATAAGCTCGCTCCCTACTTTACCGAGGACGAAACAGCTGGACCGCTTACGCCTACGTCTTCTAAATTGCCCCCCGACGCTCCAGCACCCGCGGCTTTTGCTCCCAAACTTTTGCTCCCAAAAAGGATAAGTAACAGTTCTGGATTGCAAGCAGCCTCCTGTCACTGAGTTCATGTGATTGGAAAGGAAAGCAGGAAACGATGAACACCTTCTGGGGGGCAAATTGTTATGCCGATTGTACGTTGACCGTTGATCTATGAGAAACCCCGTTCGCCGCTACCACTACTCCGAGGTGCGCCGCCGGCGTTCATACCGCAAGTTCATCGTGTGGCTCAAGCGCCTGCGGTTCAACCACGGCCAAGCATCGGTGTACGACGTGCTCGACCGCATGATTCAGGAGCTGAAGCTGGACAGCATCACCAAGCGGGCCAGCTACATGGCGTTCAACTTTACTATCGCCATTTTCCCCACTATCATCTTCCTGTTCACGCTTATTCCCTACATCCCTATTCCGCAGCTGAACATTGATATCCTTCAGTTTCTGCGCGATATCATGCCCCGCGAAATGTATGTGGCTACGGCCGATACTATTGAGGACATCATCAACATCCCGCACGGCGGGTTGCTGTCCTTCGGTTTTCTGACGGCGCTGGTACTTTCCTCCAATGGTATCATGGCCCTGCTGGATGCGTTTGAGAAGAAATATCCGTCGTTTAAGCGCCGAACCTACGTGCGCAAGCGTGTCATTGCTACCCTACTGACCATTGTGCTGTCATTCGTACTCCTGTTCGCCATTGCGGGCATTTTCTTCGGTACTTACATCATCGACACGCTGGTATTCTACGAAATAGTGCCCGCTGAGTTAACAAATCAGCTTATTAGTTTGCTGAAGTATGGGTCGGTGGCCGGTCTGTTCCTTCTCGTCACTTGCGTGATTTACTATTACGTGCCGCCAGTGCATGACAAATGGCCCTTCCTGTCGGCAGGCGCGGTGGTAGCTACGTTGCTCATCTTTTTGGTGTCCTTTCTGTTCATTCTCTATATCAAGATTTTTGACAGTTATAACCACTTTTACGGCTCTATTGGTACGCTGGTGGGCTTTATGGTGTGGCTGGATTTTGTGTGCATGACCCTGATTCTGGGCTTTGAGGTGAACGTCAGTATAGATGCCGTTACGGGACGTCTGCGGACCATTGCAAACCTGCCTGTAGCTATCAGCGGGCGGAGTCTAGCCACGGTTGAAAAAGCTTAAAAGGGACAAAGCGTAAAATTTCTACTATAATTACGCTGTAGTTATTGCTAATTGTCAATTGCCTCTTACTTTTGCCGTCCCCAAACCGCCTAATTGGGGGAACGTTAGAGAGGTGGCAGAGTGGTCGAATGCGACGGATTCGAAATCCGTTATACCGGCAACGGTATCGGGGGTTCGAATCCCCCCCTCTCTGCATTAACAGTTAGTACGCGTGACCTAGAGAGCTGGCAGAGTGGTCGATTGCGGCGGTCTTGAAAACCGTTGAGGGTTAAACCTCCGGGGGTTCGAATCCCTCGCTCTCTACTAAAAAGCCCCCCGTTTCCATTTTGAAAACGGAGGGCTTTTTTACGTTAATGCTACCACCGTAAAGCGCAGCGATTATCACTGGGGGCTTTTTCTAAGCCTTCTTCCACTTGATGGTGCAGCCAACGGCTTTCGTAGAGTTGGTAGCAGCAGGCTTGCCAGCCATAATGTCGTTGAGGGCATTCTCTACGTATTTGGTTTTCACCGCAGTAGGCTCTTCAGAGTTGTCATCAATGGCACCAATGTAAGCCACTTTCAGAGCATTGCCCTGACGGGTGAGGACGTAGAGATGAGGCGTGCGCGTAGCACCATAAGTCTGCGCTACGTTCTGCGTTTCATCGAATAAGTACGGGAAGGGGTACTTTTTGCTGGTAGCCCGGGCCTGCATCTTCTCAAACGAGTCGCCGGGAGCTACGGCGGGATCGTTGGGGTTTATGGCTACCACAGGGTAGCCTTGGGGGGCAAATTTCCTGTGCAGATCAATAATGCGGCTTTCGTAGGCCTGAGCGTACGGGCAAGTGTTACAGGTAAACACCACGATAAAGCCCTTGGCCGCCTTATTATCGGCCAGCGACATGAGCTTGCCATCCACGTTTTTGAGCTTGAAGTCGGTGGCGGTGTCACCTACCTTATAGCCGCCGGAAGGCCGAACAAAAGCGCTCAGCAACACGAGGCTGAAGCAAAGGACGAAGAAGGAGGTTAGCTTTTTCATCGTGAGCCAAACAAGTTAAGAGTGAAAAATACGCACCAGACCACCTGGCTAGCGCAAAAACTTGGTGAGTTGTGTAGTAAGCTCTGCTTGGGTAAACTCTTGCTCGAAGGCAGCGCGCTTCTGCTTTTTATTATTGAGCATCAGCGTGAAAGGGATAGACCCCGACCAGTTGTCATCTACTTTGCCGAGCCATGTATTTGGGTCTGTTTCGTTGAGCAATAGTACTTCCGATTTGAGCCCGCGCTTCTGCACAAACGGCTTTACCTTTTTATCCAGCTGGGAAGCATAGTCTAGGCTTACCAGCAGCACCTTTACTTTCTGGCCGGCGTAGGTCTTGTTGGCTTGTTCAAAATACGGTAGCTCCTTTATGCAGGGGCCGCACCACGTTGCCCAGAAGTTGACCACGTACGTTGTATCGTTGGGCTGGCGCAGGCGCTTTTCTAGGGCCGGAAACTTTACAACTTCTACTTGCTGCGCCTTACTGGGCACGGCCAGCAGCAGTAGCAAGCTGGCAAAAAGAATTCTACTAAGTAACATAGGTGCGTAACGTTGATTGGGGCGCTTTGGTACGAAAGACGCAGGAAAATGAAAGTAGTGACACTTTTGCTTTTTTCTTTCTCGACTCACCTTCTTTTCCTAAATTAATACAGGATAACAGCAACACCCTCAGTCGAATAACAGCCACTACGGAGGCATGTGCTATGTAGGGGCCCGATCCTGATTTCTTGTGCCTGATAGCGCTGCTTCTATGCCTCTCCTGACCGAAGTTCAACCTGAGAAAAAGAGGCGCAAATGGCAACTATGGCTGCTTGGAGCTACTGTAGTGATCAGCGTCGTGGTGGTCGCACTGACCAAACTCGATACTTGGCTACACCAAACTCTGGAGCAGCAAGTAACGCAGGCTTCTGAGGGTTATTATAGCCTTCGAATCAGAGAGCTGCATACCAGTCTATGGAATCGCTCGCTGACCGCGAGAGGCGTACAACTGCGGTCTAGTTCGAGGGCTAATGAGCATCTTCCACCAGTGCGGGCCGATGTAAACTTGGTGCGAGTACAAGGTATAGGGCTGCTGAGCTTGCTGCGAAAAGGAGTAGTACCGCTCAATAAATTGATGGTAGAGAATATACGTCTGGAAGTAGGCAAAATGCCCCCCAGCGCTACCAGACCGTCGAAAGCGTTGTATGAGCGACTACCCCTGCAAGTAAAAGGCATCCGCCTGAATCACCTGTTTCTGGTTAACGTAGGGGGCAATTATAGACCCGATCAGCAGCCTGTATTTTCCCTGGGCCGCGGCGACTTAGAAGCCCACGACATTCTTATCAGCGCTGCCGGTGCCGCTGATTCGCAGCGCCTAGGTTATGCCCGTCGCGCTTCCTTTCATCTGACTTATGCTCACGTGGTGGCGAAGGAATATGTAGGAAGAGTAAAAGCGCTACAGTTTTCTACCGAACGCCAGCTGCTAGCACTGGATTCTGTGCGCGTGCTGGCCGTAAAGCAAAATAAAGAACGTGCAAACAACGCTGCACGCCTCACGCTCTCGTTGCCGCAGGTGCGCCTTACGGGTATTCAGGCTTACTCATTAGCCCGTAAGATGGTGCAAGCCGACTCTCTACTTCTAACTTCCCCTGACGCGACCCTTCTCGCAAGCTCACCGACCACAAAAACGAAAACACTCCCATTACACGAGCAACTGGCTCCCTGGCTGAATCGTTGCGTGTTGCGGCATGTATCTTTATCTGGGGGGCAATTTCGTCTGCCTAATATAGCGGGCGCGCCAGTGGTTCAGGCCGTTCGGTTGCAAGCTACCGACGTGCGAATAGACTCGCTGGGCGCAAGCGACCCCGCGCGAATTTTTTATGCCCGCGCTTGGAAAGTGCGCACCGGGCCAGCTACGGCGGTAGTTGATGCCCCTTTTTACCGGGCTCACTATGAGAAGCTGCACTTAGATACTCGTACTGGCATCGCTCAGGCCGATGGTTTGACTCTGATTCCCACAATGGGACCCGCCGAATTTGCTCGTCGCAAACGCCTGTCAGCATCCCGGCTGACGGCTCGCCTGACCAAACTGCGGTTGGTGGGCTTAGATTGTGCCGCGCTAGCGCGCAATGGCATCTTAGTGGCCAAAGCGCTAGAACTGCATAACCCGCGCCTGCAGCTTACCGGCGATGAAAATTACCCGCCTTCGACTGATTTGTCCGTGGTGTCGCCGGAGCAGCTGAGGCGCTTGCCTATTCGGGTAAACCTGGGGACCGCAAAAATCATCAACTTAAGTTTCCAGAGTTCCGAAATCGCTAAAGGAAGCAAAATTCCCGTTGATTTCACTATTACCCGTCTCAATGCCAACATCAGCCCATTCACGAATATTCCTGACTCTAGAATTGCGGGTTTATCCATCGGGCGAGTGTCGGGCTGGTTGGAGGGTAAGTGCTTCATGCAAGGGGTATTTAAATTCAATTTTACTGATCCGCAGGGGCGGCACAGTTTAGTGGGTTCGTTTGGGCCAACTCCTTTCGCTATCCTGAACCCGGTAAGTGAGCCCAGCGCCCGGATTCGCTTCGAGCGAGGGCAAGTGGAATATATCCAGTGCAACTTCCAATTTGATCGGCGCGGTGCTCGTGGCACAGTCTGGACGCGCTATTCTGATTTGAAAGTTTCTTTCATCAAAAGGAGTCGTGGCCCTGATAAAAAGAATATTTTCACTCGCGCAGAGTCCTTTTTAACCAATAGGCTGGTGGTGCGCGGAAATAATCCGCGCCGTCCGGGTCAAGCGTTGGAGCCTGGTAAAGTGGAAATTGGCCGCGACCTTACGCATTCCGTGTTCTGGGTATGGCGTATGGCAATGATCGAGGGTTTGCTGAGCAGCGTTGGTGTGCCTGATGCATTTACCGACACAATGGAATAAGGAAAGCTGCTGAATTATACGTGACAGCGTGGTAGCTTAGAAAGCTAAGCTGTTTATGATAAAGTAGTTTTGAGGGGTTTTAGGCAAGAATACGACTGGCGATATTCGTATTACCGCTGTTACGCAAACAGACATCAACGTTGTGGGCAGTGCTTATAAGCGGCTGCGTGTGCCTTTCTATAAGGCTGATGAATAAGCTTCGTGGCGATGTTGTTGCTCTAAGAATGAAAAAGCCCCCAGCGTTATGGCTTCGTGAGCATTGAGGCAAAATAAATCCGTAGTTTCCTATTATAACTCCGGTTGAGCTTTCACGTACTGAGTACTCTAAAAATCCAACTTCAGCATTTCACCTTTTGCTCTCCACACCTACTATGCTGAAATGGCTTTTTCCCGCTCTGGCGGCTCTGTTGTTCTGTGCGCCATCAGCTTCTGCCTACTCCGTACTAACTCACCAGGCCAACATTGATTCGACGTTTGACGTGTGCTTGGTGCCGCTTATTAAAAGCCGCTTTGGTACTGCCACCCGCCAGGAGTGGATTGATGCCAAGTCCTACGCCTACGGGGGAGCAATTATTCAGGATATGGGCTTTTATCCATTTGGCTCTAAGCTATTTACCAATCTGACGCATTACGTACGCAGCGGCGATTTCGTGCGCAACCTGCTCGATGAGGCCCACGACCGCAATGAATATGCCTTCGCTTTGGGTGCCTTGGCTCATTATGTGGCCGATATTAAAGGCCATCCGGCAGGTACCAACGTAGCAATGGCCTCCGTGTACCCCGATCTGAAGGCTAAGTTTGGTTCAGCAATTACCTACCACGAAGCGCCCGTGCAGCATACTCAGCTGGAGTTTGCCTTCGATGTGGTGCAATTGGCCAGTGGTCGCTATCGCTCGGCCGACTACCAAAGCTTTATTGGTTTTCAGGTGAGCAAACCCGTTCTGGAGCGCGCTTTTTTAAAGACATATGGCCTGGAGTTGGGGCAGGTATTAGCCAATGTGGACCTAGCGGTGGGCAGCTACCGCTTTGCCGTGCGCCAGCTCATTCCCATTGCTGCCCGTGCAGCCTGGCACGCCGAGCGCGATGAAATCAGAAAGCTGAGCCCCCAAGCCCGGCGTCGCGACTATATGTACCGACAAAGTGAGCGGGAGTATCGCCGCCAGTATGGAACTGACTACCAGAAGCCTGGCTTTGGAGCCCGGATGTTATCGCTAGTGGTGAGGGTGCTGCCCAAAATTGGCCCCCTGCAGCCTTTTGCCTTTAAACTGCCTACTCCTGAGGCACAACAGCTGTTTAAGAAAAGCGTCCGCCTCGTGATGAGGGAGTATTGCAAACTGGCGCAGCAGGAGCAAACGGCTAAATCGCCGCCGCTGCCAAATGCCGACTTTGACACAGGGCGTCCTACACGCGCTGGCGAGTATGCCCTCGCCGACGAAACCTACGGGGAATGGGTGCGCAAGCTCGCCGACAAGAAATTCGACAATATCTCGGCCCCACAGCGGCAAAACATACTGGCTTTCTTTGGTGATATGTCGAAGCTGCCTGTGGATGAAGAGGAGAAGGAAGCCAAGAACCTGGAGAAAACCCGCGAAGCACTCAAAGAGCTGCAAAACTTGCAGGCGCCCGTAGTTGAGACAGAAAAGCCCTAGAAAGCATGCAGAAGCAGCGCGTAGCCATGTAGGGTTGCTGGTATAATGATGGTGGAGTGAGTTGTACCATTTTTCACCGTAGCCCTGCTCGGAATTCCTTTCAATTTTGCCCCCCAATAGGCCTAAATTGGAAGGAGTAGACGGAAAAGCGACGCTACACAAATCGGAGCGGCCCACACAGGTATATTTTAAGCTTGGGTTAGAACCTTGACCGTTAAGCGGCTGCTCTTATTTCTATCTGGGGGCTTTTTTAGCGACTGCTTAGTTAGGGCTGAGAAGTGGCTTCCTGTACCAAATAACCGCTGAGGCGGCGCAACGTTGTTTCGGCCTGCTTAGCTTGGTAGCGAATATCCAGCAGTCGTACTTCGGCGTCGAGTTGGCTGCGCTGTGCTACGCGCAAATCCAGTGGCGTGAGCAGGCCCAGGCGATAGCGCGCCAGGGCAATATTTACGTTCTCGCGGGCCAGCAGAATGTTCTCCTCTTCCAACTCTAGAAGTTGCAGGCGATTCTGGTAGCGGGCCAGCGCCTGCTCCGTTTCGGCATCAAGGTTGAGGCGGGTTTGGTCTAGTAGCAAGCGGCTCTGCTCTTCTACTACGCGGGCATTCTGCTCTAGGCGGCGCTGGTTGAAACCGTTGAAAATAGGGATGGTAGCTACCACGCCGTAGTTCAGTCCTTGGTTGCGGCTGACGTTGGTGGCGAGCTGAGTACCAAAGAAGGCCGCGCCGTTGATGTTGCGCGTCAGGCCGTAGCCACTCGTCAGGCTTACCTGGGGCCAGCGGTCGGCCCGAATCAGGCGGCGCTCGTAACGGGCCACATCAACGCCCAAACGAGCCTGCTGCAACCGCGGATTCTTGTCCAGTACACCCTGCACAATTTCTTCGGCCCGAAGCCCGGCAGTGACAACGATAGAGTCGGTAGGCTGAAAATCAATGACCGTAGTCCGGCCAAGCAGATTGTTTAGGTTAATTTTAGCGGCCGACAGCAGTTCCTGCTGCTGCAACAGCAGCGAGCGGTCAGCATTATAGTCAACACGCGCTGTGAGCACCTCCACCTTGGCGCTCACACCTACATCTACGCGGCCCTGCGTAAGGTCGATGCGCTGCTGACCGATGTTGAGGGCCTCTTCGAGTGAGCGGATCTTGCCCGACTCCCGCACTACGTTATAGTACGCATCGGTAATGTTGGCAATACTTTCCTCGATGGTAGCGCGGGTGATTTGCTGCTGTTGCTTCTCCAGCGCCTTCAGACGGTCGTAGGCGATGAACATGCCCAAGCCGTCGAAAATAGTCCAGTTGAGCGCTACGTTTGCGTTGAGCTGATTTGATTCTGCGCCGTTGGCAATACGCGGGTCCTGGTCGCCGAGCTGCTGCCGGACGTTGTTGCGGGTGAAGTTGCGGGTGAAATTGCCATTTACGGCGGGCAGCTGCCCGGCATTACCCCGGGTCACGTTGTTGCTGACAATCTGCTCGTCGGTGCGCGCCAGCCGAATGCCATAGTTGTTTTCCAATCCAATCTGAATGGCCTGCTGCAAGGTGAGCGGCGGGGCAGGGGCTACGGATTGGGGTTTAGCAGTCTGGTCTTGTTGCCCCCACGACAGCGGCGAAATACTGAACAGCAAAAAAGAGAAAAACAGCGAACGGGAAAACAAGGACATTCTTACCAAGAAAAGGCAGACTACTAAAAAATATGGGCCATCAGGGGTGAGTATCAACCGCTACCTCAGCTGAGCAACCTGGGGGGCAATTATTAGGCAACTAAGGCCTTCTCAGTCTCTTCCTGCTTTTTGCTGTGCTTCTTAGCCGTAGCAAAATACGAGTACATGACCGGTACCACATACAGCGTGAGGCCCGTAGCAAAAAACAGTCCGCCTACTACGCCAATACCCATGGCCCGGCGGCTAAGCGCGCCCGCGCCGGTAGCTATGGCAATAGGCAGAATACCCAGAATGGCGCATAAGCTGGTCATCAGGATGGGGCGCAAACGGGCGGTAGCACCTTCCACCAAGCCTGTCATGTAATCTGCGCCACGCTCTACGCGCTGGTTCGCAAACTCAACAATCAGAATACCGTTCTTAGTCACCAATCCAATGAGCATGATGATACCGATCTGCGAGAACAGATTCAGGGTTTGGTTGAAATACCATAAGCTTAAAAGTGCACCCGACAAAGCCAGCGGTACGGTTACCATGATAATGAAGGGGTCACGGAAGCTTTCAAACTGCGCAGCCAGCACCAGATAAATAAGAATCAGAGCTAAACCGAAAGCGAAAACCAAGGAAGAAGAGCTCTCTTGGAAGTCGCGGGACGCGCCCGAGAGTTCGGTCGAAAAGGTTTCATCCAGTTGTTTGTCGGCAATGGCTTGCATAGCCGCGATTCCGTCGCCGAGGGTTTGACCAGGCGCCAGCGAAGCGGAGAAGGTTGCCGAATTATAGCGGTTGGTCCGATACAGTTGGGGCGGCGTGCTGCTCTCCGTGAGTCGAATCACGTTGTCTAGCTGCACCAGCTTGCCGTCAGCGCTTTTTACTGATAATAAGCGCACATCCAAAGGCTGGTTGCGGTCTTCGCGGGCTACCTGCCCGATAATTTGATACTGCTTGCTGCCGCGAATGAAATAGCCATAGCGCTGTCCGCTTAGGCCTGCTTGTAGGGTTTGGCTGATGCTCTGCACTGATACGCCCAGGCTTTGAGCCTTTTCCCGATCAATGGTAATGCGCAACTCCGGCTTATTAAACTTCAGGTTAACATCTACGAACTGGAACGTTGGGTCTTGGCGGGCGGCATCCAGAAACTTAGGTACTGCCGCACGCAACTTTTCGAAGTCTTGAGTCTGAATAACAAACTGAACCGGCAACCCGCCCCCGCCATTACCAATACTCTGGTCCTGCGAAACGGAGGTACGGGCTGCTGACAAGCGCTTTACACCGGCTGACAAAGTAGCTGCGATTTGATCCTGCGTCAGGGGGCGCTTATCAGGCTCAAGGAGCATTACCTGCGTTCGGCCTGAATTGCTGCCACTACCTCCAAATCCCGGTGAAGTCACGGTGAAGACGCTACTTAAGTTTTCCTTGCTGACCGAGTCGTTAACCAGTTTGGTTATGTCGGCCATATAAGCGTCCATATACTCAAACGAGGCTCCTTCCGGTCCGGTAGAACTCATTGTGACGCGGCTACGGTCTTCAACAGGCGCTAGCTCTGAGGGAATAATTTTCATAAAGCCCCAAATGCCTATGCCTGTGCCTACCACAATCAACCAGGCCATCCAACGGTTGCGAAGGAAAGTTTTTAGGCTGCTCTCGTACCCCTCAATCATGCGCACAAAAAACGGTTCGGTTTTGCGGTAAAACCAGTTGTGCTTTTCCTCGCGCTTCAGCAGCACCGAGCACATCATGGGGGTAAGAGTGAGCGATACGAAGGCAGAAATCAGTACTGAGCCTGCTACCACTATGCCGAACTCGCGAAAAAGGCGACCCGTGATACCCGTCAGAAATACCACTGGCAGGAATACCGCTGCCAGTACCACCGTCGTACTAACTACAGCCAGCAAAATTTCTTCGGAACCCTTGATGGAGGCCGTTCTAGGGTCTTCGCCCTCCTCTATGCGGGAATAGATATTCTCTAGTACCACAATTGCGTCATCCACCACCAAACCAATAGCTAGCACGATAGCTAGCAGCGTAAGCACGTTAATAGAGAAGTTGAGCAGGTACATTACAAAGAAGATACCCACCAGCGACACCGGAATGGCCACTACTGGAATAAGGGTAGAGCGCCAGTCACGTAGAAACAGGAAGATGATAACTACTACCAGCACGAACGCTTCAATGATAGTATGTTCTACTTCGGAGATGGACTGCCGGATGAAGATAGAGTAGTCAACAGCCGTCTGCAGCTTCAGGTCATCTGGAAGGTCTTTACTGTATAATTCAATGCGCTTGTTAAATTCGTCAGCAATGTCAATCTGATTGGAGCCGGGCTGGGGCACTACGGCTAGCGCTACGCCAGGCGTGCCGTTTATCCGGAAGATCGTCTGATCGTTTTCTGGATACAGCTCAGCGTAGCCGATATCAGAGAGCCGCACCAAAGACGAAGCGTCTTTACGAATAATAAGGTTGTTGAATTCTTCGACCGAAGTAAGGCGGCCCATGGTACGTAAGGTGAGCTGAGTATTCTCTCCTGTCACAGCGCCGCTGGGTAGTTCCACATTTTCGCGGGTGAGAGCCGCCTGCACGTCCACTGGCGACACACCCAGTGCCGATAGCTTCACAGGATCCAGCCAAAGCCGCATAGAGTACTTCCGCTCGCCGTAAATGCGGATCTCGGAAACGCCCGGAATAGTCTGGAGTCGCTCTTTCAGCGTGTTGTTAGCATAGTCTGTCAGTTCTAACAGGTTGCGTCGGTTGGAGCTAACGTAAGTAAGCACAATAGGCTGAGAGTCGGCGTTAGCCTTGCTCACAACGGGCGGATCAATGTCACGCGGAAGGCGACCCTGAGCACCGGATACCTTATCGCGCACGTCGTTGGCGGCAGTTTCCAGGTCAGCATCGAGGTCAAACTCTACCGTGATCTGAGTGCGGCCATCGCGCGAGCTGGAAGTTAAGTTTTTAATACCCGCAATACCGTTCAGGGCCTCTTCCAAAGGCTCCGTTACCTGGCCCTGCATTACGTCGGCGGAGGCACCCGTGTAGGAAGCCGAAACACTAATAATAGGTGGGTCTACACTTGGGTATTCCCGAATGCTTAAATACCGGAATCCAATAACGCCAAATATCACGATGACGAGGCTCATCACGATGGCGAGAACGGGCCTGTTGATACTGGTTGAGGATAAGCTCATAATGTCTTACGGAATAAAAAGCCCCTGCTTCGAAAACAGAGGTGTGCTTACTTAGTCACGAACCACGCGCACAGCGTCACCTGGCTTTACTTGTAGAATGCCGGTTTTAATTACGCTGTCGCCAATGGCTAGGCCATCGGTTATTTGAATCACTTTATCCGAGCGAATACCGATTTTTACCTTCTTGGGGACCATTTTCCCGTTTTCCACCGTGTACACGCTGTAGCCGCTGGCTTCTGGAATTACGGCCTCAGTAGGTACCTGCAAAGCGTCTGTTGATTCGCCGAGCTGCAGGTTTACTTTCACGAAAGCGCCGGGGCGCAATTCGTTTTTAGTGTTGGCGTAGCGGGCACGCACGGGCTGGGTGCGGCTGACGGGGTCAATTTGAGGATCGATGGCGTAAACCTTAGCATCATACTGCTTATTGGTGCCTTCGTCAGTTACCTTCACCACGTCGCCAACGCGTACACTATTGGCAAAGCGGCCAGGTACAGCAAAGTCAATCTTAACGGGCCGTACACGGGAAAGCGTCGTAATTTCAAAGCCAGGGCTCACATAAGTGCCAACGGTGGCCGTCGTCAGGCCCAGCACTCCATCGAAGGGAGCACGTACGAAAGCGCGGTCGAGGGTAGCACGCAGCGCTTGTAAATCCGATTGGGCTGTGAGGTATTGGTTATTCGCCTGCTCATATTCCTGAGCACTGATATATTCTTTCTCAAGCAGAGTGCGCTGGCGCCGCTCTTGGTCGCGGTAAAGCTTAATATTGTATTCCTGCTTGCGAATTGCCGCCTGCGCTTCATCAGCATTGATGCTGAAAAGCAACTGGCCTTTCTTCACCGGCTGGCCTTCCTTAATGTTCAGGCTGGTGATTTTACCTGAAAGCTCACTTTTAATAACCACCGATTCGTCGGGGAGTACGGAGCCTGTAGCGGCCACCTGATCGGATAGATTAGTGGCTTGCACCACATATACCTGCACCGGGGCTTTAGCGCCTCCACCACCCGCGCCCCCGCCGCCCCCGCCCGGAGCACTTTTGCCCCCCGGACCTCCTTTTCCACCCGCCGTGGGGGAAGGGAAGTAGCGCATTTTAACAAAAACCGCCGCTGCAATGGCTGCTACGGTCAGGACAATCCAGAGTATTCTGCGCCCGGGGCGCGACTCTTCTATCTCTTCGGGCACAAGTACTTCTTTCTCCTTAGTTTGCATGTGGTGAGGGAGCTATTCCCAACTCAGTATCAGTGTTATAAAGACCTTTGGGGCAGCGGTGTATATCAACGCCGTGGCCCCTTAGTAAGTTTAGTTGTAGCCGCCGTTGGGGGTAAATAAGTGTTTCAAACAAAGTGTCCGCAACCCGATTTTGCCCCCCGATGGTACTAGCTGCCCTTTTAAGAATGGTTCGCTTAGCCACTTATGACACAAAAAAAGCCTGCGGGTTGCAGGCTTTTTTGTAAAAATATTCAGTAAGCTTACATCGCCTTCTGGTTCAGGTAATTCTTCGCTAGGTCGTTGAGCTTGGTATCAGTCAGTTGCTCTTCCTGCAATGACTGACGGAGCAAAGAAGCAGCTTCGCTGTGGCCGAGGCGCTCAGCGTAGTGAGCAGCTGTGCCATAGCCAGCAATTTCGTAGTGCTCGATGCGCTGGGAAGAAGCAATCAGGGCGGCGTCCATTACTTCGTCGGTTGCATTCTCCGACATGGTTTCATTGCCTTCTGCAATCAGTCCTTCCATAGCCTTACAGGTGTGGCCACTCAGCTTTAGGTCCATTGCCTTGCCAATTTGCTCCAATCGGGCTACTTGGTTTTTGGTCTCCTGCAGGTGCTTCTCAAAACCTTGGCGCAAGCGGCCGTCTTTAGCTTCAGCCGCCATTTTTGGCAGGGCCTTCACTAGCTGATTTTCGGCGCTGTAAAGGTCTTTGAGTTGCATTTCTAATAAATCGTCGAGGCTTTCTAGTTTGTCGAACATAGCAGTTTGTTAGGTTGGATGGGTTGAGGAATAAAAACGAGAAACAAAACGAGGCTTTTTCTAAGCCTCGTTCTGCTATGGTACGACTGTAAGGGGAGTCGGGTTAGTATAAAAAAACGGTTTTTTGCTACAGTGGAGCTTGTTTTGCTTGCCGATTTGGATGCGGTTTTCCATTTACTTTGCTCCATGAACACACCCAAAGAACCGACAGATAGCCAGCGCAATTTTTTTCAGGATGTGCACGAAGTCGTTCGTCTGATTCCACCCGGCCGGGTAAGTACCTATGGCGCTATCGCGCACTATTTGGGTGCTCGCCATGGGGCACGTATGGTAGGATATGCCCTCATTGCTGCCGTGCCGGCCCGAGGATTGGAGCAGGTTCCGGCCCAACGCGTCGTCAATCGAAACGGTTTGCTTACGGGGCGTCACCATTTTGCTACGCCTACCGCCATGCAGGAAGCACTGGAAGCCGAAGGCGTACGGATAGCCGACGATCAGGTGCAGGACTTTAAAAATGTCTTCTGGGATCCAGCGCAGGAGTTAATCTAGTAGGTAGCGCCAGCTGTTAACCGCGCAAAATCAGCTGAGCGATCTACTAAAAAGCCCCCCAGATACTTGCTGGGGGCTTTTTAGTAAAGCAGTAATATATCCTGAATTATTTTTTAACCAGCGAAGCAGGTCGAGCTGTTTTTTGGCGAATGACAATTTCGATAGACTTACGCACTTCCTCCGGATTCGCGTTTTTAAGTAAATAGCCATGCGCGCCCTCAGCCCGCAGATTGTCGATTAATTCGGGCTCATCATGCATAGAAATAATAATGACGCGCACATACGGGTACTGAACCCGGAGCAGCCGAACCGTTTGCAAACCGTCGAGCACGGGCATCTGTAAATCCATCAGAATCACGTCGGGCACTACTCCAAAGTCCAATCGCTCAAGAAGTTCCTGTCCGTCGCCAGCTTCGAAAAGAACCTCCATACCAGTAAAACCATTGACCAAAGCCCGTAAACCTTTACGAAATAACAAATGGTCATCGACAACCGCGACGCGAATAATATCACTATTCATGGATAGATGAATTTATATTTTCTTGATAGTTAACAAGATAAGGAATTGGGAGTGTAATCCAAACCCGAGTACCATCGCCCGGAGCAGATTCATGATGGAGGGTTCCGCGCAACACAGCCACCCGGCTTCGTAAGTTGGTAAGGCCCAGTCCGGTACGTGTGCCAGGGGCAGGCATACTTTCATTGGCAATCGGGTTAAATCCTACACCATCATCGCTGTAGTGCAGGCTAAGCTGCTGCTTTTGAAAATTAACAGCAATGCGCAACGTGTCAGCTTGTGCATGTTTGAGGCCATTACCCAATAGCTCCTGCGCAATGCGGTACACAATCAACTCCAAACCAGGATCGAGGCGACGCGGGGTACCTTCCTGCTCTATAAATACTTTAGTTTGCGCATCAGGCGGCACGGTACGAGCTAGTGCATCCAGCGCGAAGGGCAGCCCGAACTTCTGTAAAGCTGCCGGTAGCAGATTACGAGAAATACGTCGCACCTCTGTAATTACCTGATCGAGCAGGTCGGTGGCTTCTTGCGTACGGGTTGGGTCGCCGAGGGAGTGCAGGTGCATTTTGGCAATGGCCAACGTAGTGCCTACCCCATCATGCAGATCGGCGGCGATGCGCTGGCGCTCTTCTTCCTGGGCAAGCAGCGCCGCTTCAAGCGCCTGCTGCTGCGCATCTTCTCGCATCATCTGCAACTCGAGCTGTTGTCGCAAGCGCCGTCGCTGATCCCGAATCACAAACGTCACGATGCCGCCGGCTAGCAGCAGCAGAATGGGTGTGATAAGCAGGAGGGCAATAAGCTCCTTCGACATAATGGGCAGCTTCACCAAGTCTCACCATCTGCTAACAGACGCGTACTTAGTGGCAAGAAAGTATTAGATTAAAACAACAGCCAAGAATATGGAGAAATGCCCCCCATAGTACGGATAAAGGTAACTAAGAGCGAATGTTAAATACCTAACACTTTCGAAGCTCCTCATTCCGTAGCTGCTCAGAAAGTGGCTGGTGCAGCAAGCGGAAGGGGCGCGGTCGCCAACTACTGTAATGCAGCCATTTAGGTAGGGCACGTCGGGGCGCAGTGCTAAGTGGATAAAAGGCGAACATCCAAGCTAATAGCGCCATAGCAATGGCAAAAAGCAGTACATCTGGCGTAGTAAAAAGCCTGTCTAAATTCAGCGTTGTATGATAGTCATAATCAGAAGTATAGATTGTTTTGACTGCTACAAAGGAGATAATTGAGCACGAACTGTATAGTAGCACCGCCACACTTAAAAAAAAGTCTGGTTGTTTTTCCAGCGCAGTATAAGGTGATGAGTTTATTAAATGGGAAATATGAACCAATGCCAAAACGATAAGGATAGTGCAGCCGAAAGAATGCGAATAGGTATTGAGATAAGTGAACAAGCCACTTAAGAAAGCGGCGTCTATGAAGGCAACTCCTGAAAAGAGAATTAAGCTTATCGGAATAGCTGCTCGAACGCGACTAGGAGGTAGCAGGCGGCGGTATGTCTGAGCTACGAAAAAAACGAGCAGAAGCGTGCCTAAGTGATAGATATATATATTGTTACGAATTGTAAGTCGACTTATTCTATCTAAAAAAAAGAAAAATGCTTCGGCGCCAATGTAGTAGTAGACTGGCTTGAGCTTATACGGAATATTGCGCCGCCTTAGAAAAGCTACTGCAAACGGCAACAAAGGCGCGGCCTCTAAAACCCGATTAACGAGATGAAGCCGCGCCCAAGAGTCCATAGTAATTTTATTAGTAGTAAATAACGGTAGTGCTACTGCATCAGCGGACTATTGGGGTCGCAATTTTCAGGGCACCCCATAGGTGTATCGCCTACTGCGCCGTCTCCGTCGTCCGGTAAAGTACCGTCACTCATACGGTGAGGCAGCAAGTCGTTGCCTTTGTCATCGACGCCAACTACTACCACCCGGCCTACGCCCAAGTCATCGATGGCCTGATAGAAGCGCAAACCGGCACATTCAGGCTTCTCATTTAGCATACCTAGCAGAAAGTCTTTGCCGAAATAGTGCGACAAAGTGGGCTTTTCGGTAGGCTCGTTATGGTCGCGGCGAAATTTCTCAGTCCAGCGAACCGCATCTCTTAGCTTCATTCGTCTGCCGGCGCGGGGGTCGAATGGGGGAGTAGTAATGTCCATAGAAGTGAGGGTGAAATAGGTGTGTTAGGAATAGAAATGAAGCCAGATACACCATAGGCGTAATGACGGATTCAAATATAGGTAGCTCCTATTGGATTAAACTGTGCCGAATCTGTAATATTTAAAAATAAGTGCTATTCGTTATTCCCCAACTTTAGGCTTGCTCACTACTGCTTAGAAAGGTAACTGGCCTGAGGCATCAGGCGGCGGGGCCATCGGACGAGGACGCAAGACGCGGCCACTGGAAACGGGCGGGGGAGGCGTCTGATCCTCATCATCTTCGTCCGTAAAATCTTCATCCAATTCGTCTTCGTCGTCTAGGTTTTCAAATACCCGGTCGATAGCCGACTCGGCGGAGCGGAGTTTTTGCTTGCACAGTCGAATCAACTCTGCGGAGCGCTGTACGCGGGCTGTAAGGTCGTCCACATCTACCGTATCCGTTTCAAGGGCTCGCAGAATGGTTTCCAGCTCTTCAATAGCTTGGCGATAAGTAAGGTCGTTGGTCATGAGGAAAGGTGTCAGGCGGCGTTTAATAAGTTAAGCAGGCCGCGGGGTAATGGAAATATAATGCAGTGCGGGGGGGCTTTTTTGACTGGTGATAGCAAAGCGTGAGGCTGTTCATTGCGTTTGCATAACGCCATATAAGCGGTGCTGCGGCCGGAAGCTTAGCCAAAAGAAGCGCCCTGCGGTGGAGAGACTGCTGCCGCGCTCGCCAAAAAGCCCCCCAGCGCTTCAGACTGAGCTGCGGGCCGCAATTGTGCCAGTCGTAGCTCGGCCCGATGCAACAGGCGCTCAGTGGCCAACTGCAATTGGTAGCGCCGACGCAGCAGCTGCAATTGGCGTCGCTGCTGATGGCGGCGAAACCGCTGGGCTAACGCCCGGCCAAACGTGCGCAGCTGTCGTTGCTGACCAGCCAGCGCCTGTTGGGCCACCCGCTGCGCTGAATGACGGGTCCGATTTAGAAGGCGGTGCTGCTGCCGCAGCTGCGCCCGCGGAGCCGCGGCCGCCTGCCGAATGCGCTGATGCAGAAGAGTGCGCTGGTCCGTAAACTGCGTTTGAGCTGCTTGGTGCGTGTAGCGCACAAGCCGGTGCAGCTGGTCGGCGGCGGTTTGAACCTGGCCTAATGATAGCTCCCGAATACGCTCTGCGTAGCCATCGAAAGCGGCATCGAGGCGGGCCAGGCGGTCTAGGAAGAAAATAGCAACGGCCGTGGGCGTTTTCAGTGCTGTATGTGCCGTCAGATCGACTACAGCCTCGTCGCGCTCGTGGCCGATGCCGGTAATAACGGGCACTGGAAAAGCGCCGATAGCGGCGGCCAGGCCATAATCGTCGAAAGCCAGCAAATCGGTTTTGCCACCACCTCCCCGAATAATGACCACCGCATCGAAGTAGCGCCGGCGGGGCCTGATATGGTCCAGTGCCGCCCGAATGCTGGCGGGCGCCTCCGTGCCCTGCATCAGAGCAGGCACCAGCGTAACGGAGAAATCAAACACCGATTCGCTCAATTGCTGCATAAAGTCCTGAAAACCGGCCGCCGTGGGCGATGAAATGACGGCCAGCCGCTGGGGACCAATGGCGAGCGGCAGCCGCTTCTGCCTATCGAGCAAGCCTTTGGCCGTGAGTTTGCGCACGGTGTCGAGGCGCTGGCGGGCTAAGTCGCCGACGGTATAAGTCGGGTCGAGGGCCAGCACATCGAGGCTCAGACCGTACTGCTCGTGGAACTTGATCTGCACCCGCAGCATGATCTTGAGTCCGGGCTGCAGCTCTTGCCCAGTGGCTTCATAAAAAGCTGGCGCCAACGCCTGATAGCGCTGACTCCAGATGGTAGCGCGGGCCTGGGCCTTCAACTCGGCGCCTCGGCCGGTGCGGTGTTGGTCGGTGAGGGTAAGGTAGCAGTGAGCGCCGTCGTGGCGGGGCGCGGTCAGCTCCGCGATTTCGGCGAGTACCCAGTATGATTCGGCAAAGTGGTCGGTGAGGGTTTGCTTTACGCGCAGCAGCAGCTCGGCCAGGGGCAAAGCCAGCGGCGGACGGCTGGGGGGCAAATTTGCCTCGGGGCGACGATTAAAGAGCGGCGGCATAGGTAGCAAAGTACGCAATTGAGGGCGGCGGGAGCAAGGAAAAGCCGTGGAGTGTATAGCTGTCTGAATTTAAGAAAGTAGAACTTAGCCCTCATCCATTTGCACGCTTTCGCTTATCTTTCTTGCCTCAACCTACTTTTTACTCATCCAAGTTCATATGAAAAACCTGAACAGTCTGACGCTGGCCGCCGTGGCCGCGGCGAGTTTTGCCTGGGCCGGGTGTAGCTCGTCGAAGACGCCGACCACCCCGGATACCGCTTCGACCACTACTACTGCAACTACCACCACTTCGGCACCCGTTGTGAAGGGCGTGGGCTTGGACCCGGCCAATATCGATACGTCGGTAGATCCATGTGAAGACTTTTTTCAATATGCTTCAGGCACTTGGCTGAAGAATAACCCTATCCCAGCCGCCGAATCGCGCTGGAGCTCCTGGAACGGACTCATTAACCAGAATGAGGCCGTGATGCGCCAGATTCTGCAAGAAGCCGCTGCCAATACCAGCGCCACAAAAGGCAGCAACCTGCAAAAAGTAGGCGATTTCTACGCCTCCGCCATGGATTCGGCCGCTATTGATGCCGCCGGCCTGAAACCTCTGCAGCCCGAATTAAACCGCATTGCGGCCATCAAAGATCTGAAAGGTCTGCAAGCCTCTTTGGCGCGGCAGCAAATGCTCCGGACTCGTTCCGTGTTCGGTGCTGGCGTAGCCCAAGACCGCAAAATCAGTACCCAGTACGCGGTGTATTTGTCGCAGGGCGGCTTGACTTTGCCCGACCGCGACTACTACCTCAAAGAGGACGGCCGCTCCAAAACCATTCGCACGGCTTACATGACATATTTGACCAATATGTTTAAGCTGCTGGGCGATAATGAAGCTACCGCCGCCAAGAATGCGAACACCGTGATGCGTCTGGAAACGCGGTTGGCAAAGGCGTCGAAGGACCGCGTAGCAATGCGCGACCCGTATGCCAACTACAACAAAATGACGGTGGCTGAGGCCAACAAGCAATTCCCAAACATGAACGTGCCCGGCCTGTTGCAGCAGTTGGGTGTAGGTTCGGCAAAAGAAGTAATTGTAGGTCAGCCCGATTTCCTGAAAGAAGCCAGCACAGCGCTCAAGTCGGAGCCGCTGGCTGACTGGAAAACCTATCTGCGCTGGCACGTGGTATCATCGGTAGCCGATGCCTTGCCAAAGTCGTTCAACGATGAGTCGTTCCGCTTCACGCAAGTACTGACCGGTGCCAAAGAGCAGCAGCCCCGCTGGAAACGCATGTTGCGTGCGACTGACGGCGCGTTGGGCGAAGCTTTCGGCCAGCTCTACGTGGACAAGGCTTTCACGCCCGAAACCAAAGAGAAGGCCATGGAAATGGTCAACAACATCCGCGAGGCAATGTCTGAGCACATCAGCCAACTAGAATGGATGAGTGCAGCCACCAAGGCCGAAGCCCAGAAAAAGCTGGATGCCTTCGTGGTGAAAATCGGCTACCCCGATAAGTGGAAAGATTATTCCGCTCTGGACATCTCACGCGATTCGTATGTGCAAAACGTGCTGAATGCTCGCCAATGGGATTATAAGTACAACGTGAACAAGTTCGGCAAGCCGATTGATCGGGGTGAGTGGGGCATGACACCGCCCACGGTAAATGCCTACTACAACTCGTCGCTAAACGAGATTGTGTTTCCGGCCGGCATTATGCAGCCACCATTCTTCGATCCGAAGGCCGATGATGCCGTGAACTACGGTGGTATGGGTGCCGTAATTGGTCACGAAATCACGCACGGCTTTGATGACCGCGGCCGTCAGTCCGATGCTGAAGGTAACCTACGCGACTGGTGGACCAAAGAGGACGCTGAGAAGTTCACGCAGCGCGCCGACATGGTAGGCGCCCAATACAGCGCGTTCTCGCCCCTCGACTCCGTATTTGTGAATGGTAAGCTGACCATGGGCGAAAACCTGGCTGACTTCGGCGGCCTGAACATTGCCTTTACCGCTTTGCAAAAGCAGCTAAAGAAGAAGTATCCGAACGGCGATGTGCCGAAGTACGACGGCTTTACGCCCGAGCAGCGCTTCTTCCTGTCGTGGGCCCAAATCTGGCGTACCAACGCCCGGCCCGAGTATCTGCGTCAGCAAGTCCTCACCGATTCGCACTCGCCAGCGCAGTACCGTACCAACGGTCCGCTGATGAATATGCCCCAGTTCTACGAGGCTTTCGGCTGTAAAGAAGATGCTAAAATGGTACGCGCTCAGAACCAGCGCGCCCGTATTTGGTAAGAAGCAGCTTAGTTAATTAGAACTTAAAAAAAAGCCCCTCAGAAACCTCTGGGGGGCTTTTTTGCGCCCTGTTGTTGTTCGCATTACTATTGCGCTCCAGCTTTTTCTTTATCTTTCTTCACTGAATTGTCTATTTCTCCCTCTTTTTTCGCATTTCCACCCACTTATGAAAAAACAGAAAAGCCTGACCCTGGCTATGGTAGCTGCGGCCGGGTTGGCCATGGCTAGCTGTGCAACCAGCACTCCGCCCGCCACCACCGACGCAACCGCCACGACTTCTACCGCCCCGTCCGAAGAGCCTATGGTAAAAGGCGTGGGAATTGACGTAGCCAACATTGATAAGACGGTTGATCCTTGTCAGGATTTCAACCAATTCGCCAGTGGTAACTGGATGAAGAACAACCCCGTGCCAGCGGCAGAGTCGTCGTGGGGCAGCTTCAATGAGTTGTTTGATAAAAACAACGCCGTAATGCGGCAGATTCTGGACGAGGCGGCTGCTAATACCAGCGCCGCTAAGGGCTCTAACGCCCAAAAAGTAGGCGACTACTACTTCACGGCCATGGATTCGATGGCCATCGAAAAAGCGGGTATGACGCCTTTGAAGCCTGAGCTGGATCGCTTGGCGGCCGTGAAGGACCTGAAAGGATTGCAAACGCTGCTGGCTCGCCATCAGATGCTGCGCACGGGTGCCTTTTTCGGCGCTTATGTTGGTCAGGATGATAAGATTAGCACCCAGTATGCTGTTAATCTGTACCAAGGCGGCCTGAGCTTGCCCGACCGCGACTATTACCTGAAGGACGACGCTCGTTCTAAAGCTATCCGCACGGCTTATCAGACGTATTTGACCAACACGTTTAAGCTCGCTGGTGATAATGCAGCCACAGCCGCCAAAAACGCGACCACGGTGATGCGCATCGAAACGCGCCTTGCCAAAGCCAGCAAAGCCCGCGTGGATCTGCGCGACCCCTACGCCAACTACAACAAAATGACGGTGGCCGAAGCGAATAAGCAATTCCCAAATTTGGGTCTGCCTACTCTGTTGGCTAATAATAAGCTGGGTGCCGCTAAGGAAGTAATCGTAGGGCAGCCTGCATTCTTTAAGGAGGCTAGCAGCCTGATGAAGGACACGCCCCTGGCTGACCTGAAAACCTACATGCGCTGGCACTTCGTGACCTCGATGACCTCGGCGCTGCCGAAGTCGTTTGTGGATGAGTCGTTCCGCTTCAACCAGGTGTTGAGCGGCGCCAAGCAGCAGCAGCCCCGCTGGAAGCGCATGTTGCGTGCTACTGATGGGGCGTTGGGCGAAGCGTTTGGCCAGCTTTATGTTGACAAAGCATTCCCTGGCGATGCCAAAGCGAAGGCTTTGGAGATGGTGAACAACCTGCGTGCGGCCTTCTCAGAGCACATTCAGAAGAACACCTGGATGAGCGCGGCTACCAAAGCGGAAGCCCAGAAAAAGCTGGATGCCTTCACCGTGAAAATCGGCTATCCTGATCAGTGGAAAGATTATTCGGCCCTGAATATCAGCCGCGATTCCTACGCTCAGAACCTTATTAATACCCGAATTTGGGCATTTAATGACAATGTGAGCAAGTTCGGGAAGCCAATCGACCGGAAGGAGTGGGGCATGACGCCGCCTACAGTGAATGCTTATTACAACCCGTCGATGAATGAGATTGTGTTTCCGGCCGGTATCCTGCAGCCGCCGTTCTTCGACCCCAACGCTGACGACGCGGTAAACTACGGTGGTATGGGCGCGGTAATTGGCCACGAGCTAACCCACGGCTTCGACGACCAAGGCCGGCAGTATGACGCTGAGGGCAACCTGCGCGACTGGTGGACGAAGGAAGATGCAGAGAAGTTTGAAGCCCGCGCCGCTATTGTAGGGGCGCAGTACAGCGCGTTCTCGCCCCTCGACTCGGTTTTTGTGAATGGTAAGCTGACTATGGGCGAAAACCTGGCCGACCTCGGCGGCCTGAGCATTGCTTACACCGCTTTGCAGAAGCAGCTGGAAGGCAAGCCCAAAACCAAGATAGATAACTTCACGCCCGAGCAGCGCTTCTTCCTGGCCTGGGCCCAGATCTGGCGCACCAACGCCCGGCCTGAATCTCTGCGTCAGCAGGTGCTCACTGATCCGCACTCCCCAGGTCAGTTCCGTACTAATGGTCCGCTCCAGAATATGCCCCAGTTCTATGAGGCGTTCGGCTGCAAGGACGACGCTAAAATGGTGCGCGCTGAAACCAGACGTGCCGTTATCTGGTAGATCTTTTGGCTCTTGAAGTATGTAAAAAAGGCGGCCCGCATGATGCGAGCCGCCTTTTTTATTGCTGGAAGAAGCAAGCCATATTAGAGTCCGTAATAGCTAGATGTCGTCATCAAATTTTGCCCCCCAGAAGCTTATGAAAAATCAATCGTCGTCGCGGCTACGGTATTTTTTGCCCAGTATTTTCGTTTGGCTAGTGCTGCTGGCTGGCTGTCAGAGTGCAGAGGAAAAGCTGCAGGATCATCTGTCCAATCCGAAGGCCGGGGACGTGTATGTGGTCAGCTACCAGCCTGCGGGCACTACCAAGCCGAGCTACTTCTACTATCAACTCGTCCGCTTCACTGCCGACAGTTCTTTCTTTCATCCTGCCCGCCGCGAGGTGCCTTCTGCTGATATAAGCCTGGAAAAGGAGCCCAACTTATTCAACTCCGATGATATTAAAAGCTTCTCCCGCCAGGAGCTACGGGAGTTTACCCAAGCTCAACAAGGCGACGCCTACAAGATATTGCTGACTGCTATTCGCCGCGAATAAGTACAGGGACATTCTAACTCCAACCTGTCATGCATTGGGGACGCGAAGCATGCCAGGCTGAAGTCAGAATGTATTACTTCTCTACTACTTCAATTTTAATTGGTACGTCTTTCAGCGGCCATTTGTAAGGATCAACGGGCTCAGCGGCTATTTTGTCAATTACCTCTAAGCCTTCTACTACTTCTCCGAATACGGTGTATTTGCCATCTAAGGCAGGCACGCCTCCTACGCTGGCGTAGGTGCGAACCTGCTCGGGAGTGAGGGAGCGCCCCGCCATTTGCCGCGACTGATCTGGCGTGAGCTTTTCTCCCTGCACAAAGTAAAAGTCGGTGGAGGAGGAGCGGCGGTCGGGGTTCTGGTCGTCGTCGTAGCGTGCCATGCCCAGGGCGCCACGCTTATGAAAACGTTGGGGCTGAAACTCAGCTGGCAGGCGGTAGCGGGCAATCCGAATGGTGCGGTTTTCGCCCCGCCCGCCCTGAATTGCAAATCCCTTCACTACACGGTTGAAGACGGTTTCATCGAACACCCCCCGGCGCGCCAGTAGCAGAAAGTTAGCTTTATGGATGGGCGTATCGTCGTAGAGGCGCACGCGCATATTGCCATGACGGGTGCGAATGATTACTTCATCGGCGGGGTATTGCTTCAGGTAAGGAGTGAGCAAGGCGGCCACGTTACTGTCGGCGAGCGACGTGAGGTCGGGGCCGGGAAGGGTGGGTGCGGTGGGTGCTTCAGCCTCGGTGGGGGGCGTTTTTTCGGCTTGGCCGCAGGCAGTCAGCAGCCAGAAGGTGAGCCAGCATAATCGTAACCCAAATCGGCTTCCTGGGGGGCAAATTCTGGAGTCAGCAAAGAATAATCGCATACCACTACGCTGATGCACGGACCAGTTCATGTCTGTAGCCCGTTGGGTGAAGCCTAAAAAAAGGTGTTGCCCTCCCAGAGGAAGACAACACCCAAATCTAAGTAGCTGGCGCTGAAAGCGAACTACTACAGTTTCATCCCCATCTTCTTGGCGATACTATTGAACATGTCGGGGTCGTAGCCATCGGCGCCGGGTGCGTTGAGCTGGGGCTCCTCCTCCAATTTAGGATACGGCACACCGGGAACACCGCCCTGAATTACCTCCAGCGGCTGACCATCCTCAGGGTGAGGACCATTCCAGATAATACCAGCCTTCATGTAATCCTCTGGGCTGAAGGTATAAAGCTTAAGGTGAAGCTTTTGCTGCTCCTCCAGCTTGCGGGCTTCGGGGAAGGCTTTGTTGCTTAGCTCGGGCACGGGTACCAATTTGGTTACTTCCACACCCGTCAGCTTTTCGAGGGCACGGGCGTAGGCCACTACGTGAACACCGCCGCGCACCAGCAAGTAGCCAATAACGGCGCGAGCTGTGGGGTCAGATACCATTTCATAGACGCGCATTTTGTTCGCGCGGGCACCACACTCAAGGAAGAAATTGTGCAGCAAATCCAGCTTAAGGTTACCACTGCTGAATACGTTTTGGCCAGTCCAGAAGTTACCCATCGAATCGACTGGTAATGCTGCTTGTCCGCTGGCAATGAAGTGGTAGGTGTTACGAGCGTCGGTAGCGTCTTTGAGGGGCGCTGGCTCGGGGTCTGTGCCGCGCACGGTAGTACCAGTGAGCAGCAGATTGATAGCGTAGGATAGGGCCTCAATGTGGCTGTATTCTTCGGCAGCAATCGAGCAAGTCAGATCGTAGAAGGGGCGAAGCCGGTCGCGGCCCCGAAAGTTGAACGACTGAAACGTGTAGTTCATGAGGGTCGACATCTCCCCAAATTTGCCCCCCAATAGCTCCTGCACAGCGGCGGCATCGTTGGGCGAAGGATTTTTGGGCTTGGGCAATTCGATAGCCAGCCGATCATAGCGTAAGATCATAGCGGTAGTGTGGTAAAGGATGAAATGAAGTGAAGGAATAGGTGCCTCACCTGGCTCAAACCCCAGTAAAGCCTACTAACCTTACGGTTCGGCCTGTCCTTAGTTCCTCATAATTAATTGAAGCTCAACCATATAATTAGTTGATTGTTGGCGCTAACTATTTGATTATAACGGTTTCCAAGAAAGGTTAGGTCGTATTTTTAAATTCAGAAATACCATCTTTCACTCATCAGAGCTTCAAAAAAACTTCCCCCAATAACTTACGTGAGCAAGCCATTGGGGAAGTTGAGAGACAACAAACGCAGCGTGGGGGGCTTTTTTACCAACCGTCGTCCGTTTTTTTGGCTTTAGCCTTTTGCTTCACATTACCCGCCTCCGTTTTTACTTTGGTCTTTACTTTTTCAGGAGCAGCGGGCGTGATGACTGGCTCTGAAGCTGGCACGACAGCAGAAGCAGGAGCAATAGCGGGCGCTGCCTCGGCAGGCGCTGCCGGCATCTGATCAGCTGAGTTTATTTCGTCGGCCTTTTCTACTACTTTTTCCTTCTGCAAGGCTAGCAGCATATTCTGTGGTACCAGCTCGTTCTTGTCCCAAAGCTTTAGCTCGGCAGCAAGCTTGGCTTTCTCTTCCTTGCCGGGCTTGCGGCTCATGAGGACGTTAAGGTCGGGCTTGCCGGCATCCTGCCAGGCGGTGAGCCACATAGAAGCCACGGCCGTCGGCGCTTGCTTGAGCCGATAGGCCACCATACCACCTACTTTATCGTGGTAAGCATCCGCGAAAGCATCGGAGTAGGAACGGCGCGTTTTGCCGTAGCGGTGCGAGAAAGTGTATTTGGTTTCGGGCGTGAAATTGCGGGTTACGGCCTCTTCCAAATCGAAAGTAGCCCCCAGAAAGCCATACGACTCCTGCACCACGGCCCAGATTGCCGCCTGCGGATCCTTAATGTATTTGGCGGGCTTGCTGTCCAGCTTGTACTTGGCAATGTGGCGCTCCGGCAGCTTCGACTCCCAGAGGCTGTGCATACCGGCCTGGCCGCTAAGCTGACCGTCGTAGTTCATAGTGGTATGCAGCGGCACGTGCGCATCCGAAATGTAGTGGCAAAGGTCGGCGGATAGGGCAATGATTGCGGTAGTATCGCGCTGGCGAAATGCCTCGGTTAGCTTCTCTTTTACTTCCAATACCGTCCACGGCACCGTGCCGTATTTGCGCAGGGTGTCGGCAGTGTATCTGGCCGCCGCGTCATCCCAGGCTTTGGGCATGTCGCCAAACGGGTCGTCGCCGAAGTGGTCCATGTCGATAAAGTGGCGCGGGGCCTCGGCGGGGTCAGCCTCGCGCCGCTCATCCGCCGCAATCGACATTTTTACTATCTCATTCAGATGGCGAAAGTAAAATGCCTGCATAGAGCCCGGCAGGGCATATACGGCTACTTGGGCAATCGTTTTGTGGGCAAAGAAGCCCCAGCCATTGGATAGCACCGGCAACACCAGCACCAATGTAAGTGTGATAAAGAGTTTTTTCATAACGGCAGTAGAAAGCCAAATAGAAGGATGCCGCGAAGTTCGGTATTTTTCGGAGGAGGTAGACGAAAAAACGGCTGGGTAAAAAAGAACGTCATGCAGAGCAACGCGAAGCATCTCGTGGGCTGATGCTGGAGCACTAATTAGACGACCGCGAGCGAGATGCTTCGCTCCGCTCTGCATGACCGTCTTCCGCCTTTTGGTAACTTACCTCATTCAGCCTCTCCCGCCCATGACTAATATCTCTAAGAAGAAAATTTACTACCCCATCGGTGAGCCGCTGCGGCGCTACCTGCATGAATTCGACCGCGAAACCCGCTTGCCCGTCACCTACAAAGACCTGACACGCTTCAGCGGAGCTTATCCGCTGCTAGATCGTAATGGCCGCGATACGCTCTGGGAGACGGTTTTCTACGAGCCCTCGGCTTTGCAGGAACTGGCGGCGGGGCTCACGGAGGTATATGCGCTGCTGAAAACCGACGGTGACCTTTCCTTCAGCGAGCATCTGCTCACGGATAGAATCGACTACTGCCGGTTTGGCAACTCTAATCCGTTTCGGGTGCGCATCGTTAATCAGTTTAATGATAACTATGATTATTTCTACGTGAAGCGTGCCGACGCCTCGCGGGTATACGGGCTGGAACTGGAGCATATTTTGTCGCCCAACAGCATCAACTACCTGGTCTGCGGCGACTCGCTGATTGAAGAGCACATTGCCGGTATTCCGGGCGACGATTTTATTCGCGACCATTTGCAGCGGCCTCACCTCAATCAGGTGCGGATTGCGAAGGAGTTTGTCAAGTTTAATGAACGCTGCTTTGCTCGCTTGCTGGGCGATATGCGCGCTTACAACTACGTGATTGACGTGACGCCCGACTTTGAAGATGAACAGTACCGCGTCCGGGCCATCGACTTCGATCAGCAGAGCTATGAGGGCAAAAAGACCATGTATCTGCCGCAATTTTTCAAGGATAATCGGGCTGTGGTGCAGTTGTGCAGCAAGCTGCTCACCGGCGAAAGCATCCGGCAATACCAAACCGAAGAGCGCACGCTCATGGCGCGCCGGGCCCGCGCTGAGCGCTACCGTCTCAAAGACCTGATGGACTGCATGCGCACCGATGAGTTGTCAACGCCCGAAAAGACGACGATTTTGCAACAAGAGTTAAATCAACATCATCACACCACGCAGTTTAACCGCTGCCGCACCATGGGCGACATCGTGCGGCTGAATTTGCGGCTCATGCTGGGCCGTCCACGACCGGAATAGAATCTCTTCCCATAAAAAAGCCCCCCAGAAACGTTTCTGGGGGGCTTTTTTATGGGAAGCTGGTAAATACTTATTGCCCTAAGCCAATACTCATACCCAAAGAGATTTCTAAACCGCCGGGGCTAACCGCGTTAACTAGATCGCGCATTTCCTGAGAGGGGCGGTAGCCGTTTGAGTACGTAACGGGGTCGCCGGTGAAGCGCACACCGTAGCCTAGCGTGCCAATAAGCCCCACACGGCCCGGCTGCCAACGAAACCCAGTGCGTAGATTAAGCACCCCGCTCGCCGACAAATTATAATACGCTTCTTCTTCGGAAGGTGTGCCTTCATTCAGTGCAATCCGCACGTCATCTATTTTTCCCGAACGAGATAAGTTGGCGCCGATATAAGGAGAAACAGCTTTGGCCGGGCTGAAGAAATGCCGCACGCCAACACCAATTTTGCCCCCCACGCCCAAGCCAAGGCCTGCATTCACGTCCGTGCCCTCACCAACCATGTGCGCGTAGTAAAAACCGATGCCTCCATACGGCCCGCCCCAGCCCAAGTCGATGCCCAGGGAAGAAGTACGGTAACGGCTAAGCATGGGACCAGCAGCGGGCGCTGGCTGTCCGGCATAGATGGTAGACCGGGTAGCAGGAGCCATGGGTGAAGATGGCTGAGCCGGCGGCTGGGTATTCAATTGCGTTTGAGCTAGGGCAGGCACCCCGGCAGACAAGGCCAATAGCGTAGCTACGGTAGTAAAAATTTTCATGCGATAAAAAAGGTAGAGAATAGATTTAGTGCAAAAGAAAACCGAGGATGAAAGGGCTATAGTACGTGCTATAGTAGCTCGTAATGGCCGATTCATTCTCGGTTTTCAGTGCCTAATTCGGTTAGGCAAGCTTCATGCCTATTCCTGCTTAAATACCATGCCCTGCTTCATGACAAAACGTACGCGCTGCATGGTGGTAATATCCTGTAGCGGGTCACCATCTACGGCTACAATGTCGGCGACCTTGCCAGTTTCGAGGGTGCCTAGCTGGTCGCTCTGGCCGAGCAGGTCGGCGGCGTAAACAGTAGCGGCGCGCAACGCTTCAATAGGCGGCATTCCAGCCTCCTCCATGTAAGCAAACTCCAGCCCGTTGGCCCCGTGGCGAAATACACCGGCATCGGTGCCAAAGGCAATCTTGACGCCCGCCTTGTATGCCCGCCCAAACGTGGCTTGCAGCTTCGGCCCGATGCTCTGGGCTTTTGGCGTCACCAAAGCCGGATAATAGCCCGCAATCTTGGCGGAATCAGCCACTGACTTGCCGGCCGTGATGGTGGGCACGTACCAGGTACCGTATTTCTTCATCAGCTTCATGGTTTCGTCGTCCATGAGGGTGCCGTGCTCGATGCTGTTTACGCCGGCCCGGATGGCGCGCTTCATACCTTCGGCACCGTGGGCGTGGCAGGCCACTTTCAGCCCCAGGTCGCGAGCCGTTTCTACGATGGCCTTGATTTCGGCTTCCGTCATCTGGGCGCTGCTGCCGTCTTTGGCTACGCTGAGCACGCCGCCGGTAGCAGTTATCTTAATGAGGTCGGCGCCGTTCTTATACTGCTGCCGCACCGCTTGCCGGCCTTCGTCGGGGCTGTTTACCACACCGTCGCTGGGGCCAGGGTTGCCCATCAAATCCTGGCGGTAGCCGTTGGTGGGGTCGGCGTGCCCGCCGGTGCCGGAGAGCGACTTGGCGGCCGTGAAGATGCGCGGCCCGACCACCTGGCCGCGGTTGATGGAGTTGCGCAGCGCCACATTCACGCCCGAGCCGCCCAGGTCGCGGACGGTGGTGAAGCCTGCCATGAGGGTTTTGCGGGCATACTCCAGCGATTCAAAAGCTACGTCGGCGGGGTTCTTGATGAACTCATCGAGCTGATTGGTCTTGCTTGTCTGGTGTTCCAGATGCACGTGCATATCCAGCAGGCCGGGCATCACGGTTTTATTCTTCAGATCAATTACCTTGTCAGTACCGTTGCCGGCCGCATATCCGTTTTGGACACCGGCCACGCGCCCTTTCTCGACTACGATAGTCATTTCGGGTTGAATGCGGCCGGTGCGCACGTCGAGCAGACGACCACACTGCACGTAGGTTTTTTGGGCGTGAGCAGAAGAGAGGCTTAACAAAAAGCCCCCCAGGAGCGCAGTAAAAAGACGCATGAGATAGGGGTTTGGTGGTGGTAAGTGGGCTAATGCAGGCTTGCCAGATACACATCCGATTCCCGCACTATTTGCAAGGTGCAGCAGAAAACTCGTAACTCGCAACTCCTACAAGATAACCCGTTACTCCTACCTCAAAACCCGACCCTCATGGCCACTACCGAAGAGTTTGAAGCTGCCGCCCAGCGTGCCCAACAACTGCCCACCAAGCCCTCCAACTTAGTATTGCTCCAGCTCTACGCCCTCTACAAACAAGCGACTGAAGGCGACGTATCCGGCGACCGTCCGGGCGGCTTCGACTTCAAGGCCATAGCCAAATACGACGCCTGGGCCGGCATCAGCGGCAAGTCGCAGGACGATGCCCGCAAGGAGTATGTGGATCTGGTGAATTTTCTGGCTGACGCATAAACTCTTGGCACTTATTCGCTAAAAAAGCCCCCCAGAATATTTCTGGGGGGCTTTTTTAGTATTCGAAAAAGGGAGCTCTATACTTTTGGAGCGGGCAGGTCGAAAGCAACGGCATCGTGCTCAAAGTGGCCTTTGTGCGAGCCGTCGCAGAAAGGTTTGTTGCTGGAAAGCCCACAGCGGCAGATGCTGATTCGTTCGCGGCCGCCGAGGCCATAGGTATTGCCTTGGGCATCAACGAGTTCGATGTCGCCCTCCACGCGGAGTGAGCCGTTGCTTAGTACAGTGAGTTTAGTGGCCATGTCTTGTTTGGTTGATGAGTTTTTTCTGGTGATGGGTATGCTATTGGGTGCCGCTAGCTCAACTAGCCATCCCCTATACGATTGAATACTGAAAACGGAAACGCTTACTTCAGCTCCTTGCGCATCACGTAGTCATTCATCCAGTAGGGCCCGATAGGAACGTCCTCCTCGCGGTGCTGCTGGAAGCCCTGCCGCTCGTAGAAGCTAATAGCTGGGTTATAACGGTTTACGTTCAGCTCCAAAGCATGGCCACCGGCCACGCGAGCGGCTTCTTCTACGGCTAGCACGAGCTGCTGCCCCAGATGCTGGCCCTGGTGAGAAGGCAAGACGTAGATTTTGTGCAGCTTAAAGATAGCTTCTGCGGGCTCCGGCAACCGCGAAAAGGAAGCGTAGCCAGCTGGGTGTCCATCGGTGCGCAACAGCAAAAACACGTGCCCCTCAGTCGTCATCTGGCGTTCCAGCGAAGCCGGCGTATAAATGACGCGGTACATGTAATCAATCTGCTCCTTCGAAATAATGAAGCGGTAAGTGGGCTCCCAGGTGGCTTCGGCCAACTGAATAATAGTCGGAATATCAGCCAAGGTGGCCGGCTGAATGCTGACGGAAGCGGTATCGGTGGCGGGCATAAGCTGCAAAAACGCAAATTTTAGGATAACAAACGTGCATTCTTGCTAGTAGGAGGCATTTTGGGACGGAAATTGTATTGTGCCAGCAATAAATTGCCCCCTGGCGGGCGTTTTTAGGCCACTCTCTACTTACTCACCATGAAAAATATTTTGCTTTCCACCCTCTTCGGAGCTGCTAGTGTAATACTTGTTCCGCTAACTGCCACCGCCCAACAGACGCAAGAGCCTGTTTCCTCCACCAAGCCAGTTTCTGCTGTGGAGCGCGACCTGCGCCGTTTCAGTGATTGGGTAAATGAGAAAGTGACCCGTGCTGAAGAAGGAGCCCGCCGTGAGTGGCCCAGCGTAATGGCCGACTATGACCGCCAAAGCGCCCGCCTCGACCGCGCCACCGATAGCTTGTCGGTGCAGTCGCGCCGCGAATATGCCGCTCAGAAACAGCGCTATCAGACGTGGGCCGCTGAGCAGCAGCGCCTCGATAGCGCTGCCCGCCAACCCGAGACAGTTGCTCAGGTTCAGAGCCGCCTGCTGGGAGAAAACGTTAACATCAACCGGGCCCGAGCCACTGAGTTGCCTGAGTTGTACGCTCGTTTGTTAGAAACCACTCGCGAGCAGCGCCGCCGCTGGACGGCCGCCGAATGGAGCCAAGCCTCCGCTGTATTGTCTCGCCTCAATGCGCGCTATGAGGAAGTGCGCACCCAGTTGCCCACCAAAGACCGCCTAGACGTGCGGTCGTGGCAAGCTGAATTTCGGACTTTGGAAAAAGCCCGCGACGTAAAAGAAATCATCGATAACCGCTAAGCTGCTATTTGAGCAAGTTGAGGCGGTTCGGGGGAGATTATAGATGGGCTTCGGTGTTGATGCGCTACTTTTGCGCCTCACATTTTAGCTGCCCACCTCGCTCATGCACATCGCCATCGTCGGAAACATTGGAGCCGGCAAAACCACGCTAGCCAATAAGCTAGCGCATCACTTCAACTGGGAAGTATTTCTCGAAGACGTTGATCACAATCCTTATTTGAAGGATTTTTATGATGATATGCCCCGGTGGGCGTTTCATTTGCAGGTGTATTTCCTGAATAGCCGCTTCCGCCAAACGCAGCGCATTAAACAAATTCAGAAGGCGAATAAAGGCGTTATTCAGGACCGCACGATTTACGAGGATGCGCATATTTTCGCTACCAACCTGCATCAATCGGGCCTGATGGCTGAGCGCGATTACGATAACTATCGTAACCTGTTCGACTCGATGATTAGCATGGTCGATCCGCCAGACTTGCTACTCTACCTGCGCGCCGATTTACCTAAACTCATTCAGCAGATTGAGCGCCGTAACCGCGATTACGAAAACAACATCAAAATAGAATATCTCAAGCATCTCAATGAGCATTACGAGCAGTGGATCGGCAGCTATAAGGAAGGCAAGCTGCTCATCATCGATGTGAACAACCTCGATTACGTGAATAACCCTGAGGACCTAGGTGTCATCATTGACCGCATCAATAGCACTTTATTTGGTCTATTCTAATAATAATTAGCCATACACAAAAAAGCCCCCCGATATAGTTGGGGGGCTTTTTTATGTATGAACAAGCGGATAACACCCATAGAGAGCTTTTACGTGCTTAGCCTTCAGTAAGTGCCTGATTCAGAAAGCGAACCAAGGGTTGGGCAGCCTTCAGAGAGATGACTACTTCTTGCGCGAAGTTCGGCTTCAGCACCTGCGCATCGGTGAAAGAGCGCGACACAAAGAAATCCTTCAGCTTCAACCACTCTAGGTCAGGGTCGTTCTTATCGTAGCCTTTAGGCGGGCGCTGTAGCCGTTCGCCTTCCAAGCCATCGGGGTAGTAGCGAACCATATCTGCCTCTTGGCGCAGCGCATGAAACGCAGGGGCGTTATAGTGAATCTCCTGCCGAATACGGGCTACTGCTGGTGTTTCGGGGCGCCACTTGCCGGCTCCCACCCAACTAGTGCCATTCGGGCCAACCGCCAGAAAGTAGCCGGCCCACGGGGAGTGTCGCCCATCGCGGGCAAAGCCTGCGCCCATATGTTTCTTGTAAGGCTCATCGCTTTGCTGAAACCGGTCGTTTTTATTGATGCGGTACTGACTGGCCGCCGCGGCGAGGCCCGCCAACTCTGGTTCAAATTGCTGCAAACCCTGTAGTACCGTCTTTACCAACTCGGTAAACTCGGCCCGCGCCCGCTGGTATTCACCCCGATGGGCATCCATCCAAGGCTTGTTATTATTATCGGCTAACTCGCGCAGAAAACTCAGAACGGGTGCAAGATTCATGGGGGGCAAATTTCAATGAACATCTGGTTGGATACGTTTTCTTCCAGATGTGAAAGTGTGTTTACGGATTACTGTCGAGCAATCAATAGTCTGTAAAGTAGTAAGGTTCCATAAAAAAGCTTCGGCGTCCTGGAGCATCCAGAACGCCGAAGCTAAAAGAAAGCGAAGCAAACTTATTGCTTGATGAAGCGCGCTTGGCGCACGCTCCGATCGGGGCTAAGTACCCGCACCATGTATACGCCCGCTGGCAGCGTGCTCACCGTAAGCGTAATGGCCGCTTCATCCGAGAAAGTCTGGCTAATTATCCGCTGACCGCGAACATTATAGATTTCAGTTGTGTGCTTGCCGGCTCCCAGTCCATTGAGGGTCAATACATCGGTAGTAGGCACTGGGCTTACCGAGAAAGCTACCACTCCCAACTGCACCGTTACCGGCTGCGAATACACCGACTTGCCATCCAGATCGATCTGACGCAAACGATAGTAGTTGTTGCCCGCAACGACCGAGCGGTCTACATAAATATAGCTATTACGCTGGGTGGTCGTCCCATTGCCCATTACATAACCCAGGTTTTTCCACTCACTATAGTCAGTGCGGTGCTCAATTTCGAAGCCTATGTTCTGCTTCTCGGAGGCTGTAGCCCACGTCAGACGCACTGCAGTATTCTCCGCTCTGCCCGTGAAGCTGATCAACTCAACTGGGAGGGGATTACGTCCATCAGCTAGGGAAAGTACTTGTTGAGATTAAGTAAACCATTGTAGACTACAGTCCGGTTTTGATTGTCATGAACGTCTGAATCTGGGTTTACAGACGCATAACCCAAAACCCGATTAGTCGACTGGTACAAGCTTAGTGATTGAGAAGCACTACTTCCCTCTAGCTCATCTGGGTTACCCGAACAATAAGTAAAGGCGAGAATGATGGTAATAGTGTTATCGTTCGAAGCGTTAATAAAGAATCGACGACGAATGGTCTTGTTGGCGGTTGGAACATTGGTGGGAGCATCAATACCAAATCCTCCCGTGATGCGCTGAACCCGCACAGAGCCAGGAAAGCTTTGGGCACCACTTGGTCAAATCAATGATAAACCGATATCGCCAAAGCTATTGGAGCCCGGCCCATTGATAATTCTAGTAGCTTCGACGGTTCCTAATAAGTATCCATTGCCTTCCAATAAATTACCTGTTGTACCTAAATCAACGCGGTAGGAACCAGTAACCAGGGTGCTCCCATTCAAAATCAATGACCGCGCAACAGTCAGGTTGTTACTAGTTAACGTCTTGGTGCCGTTGCCGAGTATCGTTAACGCCCGTTACAAGCCGCCACTAATGGTCTGGTCTTCGTTGCCCGCCAGTCGAACAGCGGCTTTGGTATCAAATGAAGCTGGATTATCGAACTGAATGTCTCCCTTAACTTCCAAGCTTCCATCTTCATTCAAGCAACGAAGAGCACCAGTCTCCAGCACATTTACATCACCAGCTACAGTAACAAGAGCAGGTGCATCCCCAAGATTAAGAGTACTGCTGCCCACCCGAAGATTGCCCTGCACGTTCCAAGTTGAAGTGCCGCCAACCCAAGTAATTAATGCGCTAGGGGTATTCAGCGTGAAGTCATACACATTTATCCCCCAAAGTCAGTGACGTTGGCTCCAGAATGCGAATAGCTGTCTAAGCTATTTGGCACAAATGCTTTCGAAGCGCTTCCGGTTGCCGTATTCAATACAGTAAAGTAGCGAACGAAATTTGCGCTAGTACCAATAATGCCTTGTGGATTTGCTATTGGTACTTGACCATAAGCGCGGCCTCCCTGGGGGTTATTATAGGCGATATATTCCAGCCAGTTAAAGTTCGTTGGTTGTCCTCCTGCGCCATTTATTATAGCCCAATGAATAGAGAATTCTCGCATCCGCGGTTGGTCGCGTGCCTCGGTGCCAACCTGAGCATATTGCCCAGGATATACAACTGGTTCTCTCCACTGTTCCGTTTCCCGATTGTAGGTCCGAATCTCACGGTAATCACTTCTGATGAAATTATATATGAAAAAAATAATCTTTAAGTACAAAAAATGATTTTTTTCATATATAATTTCTTATAATCTTTAGCTTAATAATTTTTCGTGCGCTCACTCTTATCCTTACTACTTGGAAGGAATTAGGGTGAAAGTAGATAAGAATATAGCTTCTATTTGTAGCTGACTACTGTCAGCTCATCACCAATGTGTAGCTGGCCGTAGCCGGGGCCTGTCACGTTTTGACCAAACATAACTTTGCCCCCCAGCGTGCGGTAGGAGGCAAGTGTGCGTAGCGTTTCAGGGTTCTTCTGGCCAGTATTCTGATCGATGGTTGTCACTACGCATCTACCGCATGCCTCCACAGCCCCGAAACTAAGGTCACCAATTCGGAACTCCTGCCAAGTATCCTCGGTGTGGGCAAGGCCACCACTAAATACTAGGTTGGGCCGAAAGCGATTCATTGGTACCGGCTCCGTGAGGCGATTGTTCAACTCATCTAGTGAACCTTGCCCGATAAGTAGAAAAGGATAAGCGTCTGCAAAGCTCACCACCGCGTCGGCTGAATTAAGCTCAGGATCGACGGGCCGTATGGCCATATCCGACATATACACCAAGCGACAGGTACAGTTGAGCGCATCCGAAAGCCATTCGTCGGCTGCTCGCTCGCCGCGCCAGGCAAACACAAAATCATCCCAGATAGTGACGAATAAGCTGCGCTCTGGCGTAGCCTCAAAAGGAACGAATAGCGGTAATAGATCTGGACGGTTGCGGTGCGTAATCAGGAAACCGTTATGCGCCGGCGACACCTGAAGCAGGGCCATCTCAGCCGTCTGACGCTGCGTCATAAATTGATTATGCTCATCTACAATCAGCCAGCGACGGTCATGGCGTAATCCGCGGGCTTCGATTGTAGCTTCTTGAAGACGAATGCCCCCCAACGACTTAATCGGATAAATATAAAGGTCTTGTAGGTGTAGGGTAGTAGACATGCAGCGAGGGTAAGGCAGAGTAATTTGCCCCCTAAGTTGACGAGTGAAGGCGATTATAAAAAAGCTTCGGCGCAATGGAAGCCATTGCGCCGAAGCTAGAAAGAAAACTGAAGAAAGTTTATTGCTTTATAAAGCGGGCATTTTGTGTGCTCCGATTAGCACCTAGTACACGTATCATATACACTCCTACAGGGAGGGTGCGCACCGAAAGTGCAGCTGGCGTAGAGTCATTAAACTCTTGGCGCATTACCCGCTGGCCACGAGCATTATAGATTTCAGCTACGTGCTTGCCAGCCGACAAACCGTTGATGGTTAGAACATCAGTAGTAGGTACTGGGCTTACCGAGAAGGCCATTTGACCGTTACCACCCAGCTGCACAGTTATAGGCTGCGAATACACCGACTTGCCATCCAAATCAATCTGACGCAGGCGGTAGTAGTTGTTGCCAGCACTAGCTGAGCGGTCAACATAGGTGTAGTTATTACGCTGGCTGCTCGTACCATTACCAGCCACAAAGCCCAGAGTTGTCCATTCACCTGAAACGGTGCGGCGCTCGATCTCAAAACCTTTGTTCTGCAGCTCCGAAGCCGTAGCCCATGTTAAGCGCACAGTTTTATTTTCTGCCTTACCAGTGAAGCTGATCAGTTCAACTGGTAATGGGGCATTATTGGAGCTAAGCGAGAAGTAGTTGTTATTAAAAGTCAGAGACCCGTTGAAAATAAGGGTAGCAGTGTTCGACGTACTGGGGCCAGATGCAGGAGTAACTGTTCCAACTGATGAGTAAAATCCAGTTCGATCTACTGAGCTATACAGTTGTAGGTTAGCAGGGTTGTTTCCCTCTAACTCGCTTGGGTTAGCATTTCGATAAGTGAATTCAAGGGTCCTGTTAGGTGCGGTTTCACGTGTTGAAAGGATTCTAAAACGCCGCCGAATTGTCTTATTGGAACTTGGATTAGTTGGGTCTCCATTCACGCCGAAGCCAGCTGTTATCCGCTCAACTGTAACAGTTTCTAGCTGCCCTACATTCGATCTTAAGGTTAGACCGATACCCCCAAAGTTGGAAGGCGCGTTATTGTTAATAGTTCTTGTGGTCAGAATGCTACCTAGCAAGTAGCCGTTGTTTTCTTCCAAATTAGCAGCACCATCTAGTAGCACTTGATTGGCGCCGGTAGCTAATGTGCCGTTATCTAAAGTCAAACGCGACGAAATGGTAAGGTTGCCACCAATCAGTGTTTTAATACCCGATCCTTGTACAGTTAGCGCCCGATAAGTGTCACCACTTATTGATTGCGGACCATTGCCCGTCAAATTAACTTGTGCAGTAGTTTGAAAGGAGGCAGGATCGGTAAAAATTATATCGCCACCCACGCCTAAGATGGCTCTATCGGCTGTGTTTTGGAAAGAGAATACGCCGGTGCCAATCTCAGAAACGGTAAGTATAAGGTTACGGGATATGTAGACAGGAGCAGCAGCAGGGTCAAGATTAAGGGTACTAGTAGGACCTACAACCAAGTTACCCAGAATATTCCACTCTGCGGTGTTGGGAAATATAATGTCGCTACCGTCACGATTCTTATCAGTACGAGCAATAGTAGCTCCAGGGGTATTAACAGTGAAATCATAAGCCCGAAAACTACCAAAGTTGGCTATGCTTTCACCGGTATGCGAATAGCTGTATACAGGCGTATTATCGGGACCAAGACGTGGACCAAAAGCAGTATTATCTGAACCGACTGACGTATTTAGAACAGTAAAATAGTAAGACCAGTTATAGTCGACATATTTCAGCCCCTTTTCAGGGATATCGTTCTGACGAGCACTATTTTCATTTTCTCTTGGCACTTGACCATATATTCCACCAAGGAAATCATTCGGAATATTTGGCTCTTGTTGTGGCGTATCTGGATCATCGCTACTGATTGGATCATAAGCAAAGTGGATATGTCCAAACCAGTTGAAGTTCTCTGGGCGTTTACGCGGGCTGTTAGGATTAGCAGGATCAGTAAGAACACCGATTGCTGACCAGGGAAGAGAGAACTCTTTTACCGTACCTGAGAAGTTGGTTTCTGGCCTGCATTCACTCCAATTAACATCATCACTAACACCATTCTCACAATCCTCACTACCAGTTTCTTCGCCAGTAGCATTATCAGCATACTGACCAAGGCCGTTGTATGAATTTCCATCAGCGGCGGTAATACCCCATACCTGTCTTTCACCCCATACGCCAGCCTGCCGGTCATAGCGCCGGAATTGATGCTCAAACTTCTCCGCGTAGATAACAATGTCAGCCTCAATGGGAAGATTGCCGTTGGTACTAAGGTAGTTATTGAAGCCCTTTAATCTGCCAGTGGTATTTACTGGTGTTTGAGGATCTACATCCAAGTAAAGAATGGCTCCCTCCTGAAGGTTGGCATCTTCAATGGCAACGTAAAGATTGGTGTCATCCCAAGTGATGCGCCACTTTAAATTCGGATCGTCATTAGTGGGGCTTGCATACTCGTTACCATACTCGGCGAGACTGGAGGCTCCATCTATAGTAGGCGTGCGAAACTGAGCCTGCGCGGCCTGGGGTGTCCCCAGTGAGAAAATAACGGCCCCCAAAGCTGTTAATGCAATATGTAAAGATTTCATATAGGCAGAATTGATTTTTAATGTCCTGATACGGGCAAATGTAGGTAAGAAGTTATATTATTTTGTATAATTTTTGTGTTAAAAATTAATATATCTGATTAAAGTTCTATTTGTGAGGAGTTGTTTAATCGAATATGAGTTTTGTAAATAGGCTGGATTGTGTATTTCGACTCCTTTTTTTTATCAACTACCTTTGGCTTTCTGCTGCTAACTGTCACACAATGACTTTCGTGTTTTCGCGCACTGCGCTGCTTTTGCTGTTTCTGCCGCTGTTGGCTTCAGCTCAAACTCCTAAATCATATTCAGCTGCTGACATTGCTTTGGGCTTGCGCAAACTGAATGTGCTGGGCTCGGCACTCTACATTGCTGCTCACCCAGATGACGAGAATACCCGACTAATTGCTTACTTAGCCAACGGCCGCTTACTTGAAACAGCATACCTGAGCTGCACGCGGGGCGATGGGGGGCAAAATCTGGTGGGTCCGGAGATTCGGGAGGGACTGGGCGTCATTCGGACACAGGAATTGCTGGCGGCTCGCCGTACTGATGGAGGTCGACAGTTTTTCACCCGCGCCAACGATTTTGGCTTCTCCAAAACTCCGGAAGAAACCTTTACCATCTGGGACCGGGAGCAAGTACTCGCCGATATGGTCTGGATTATTCGACAGCGCCGCCCCGATGTATTGATCACGCGATTTTCGCCCCAGCCCAGCGGCACACATGGCCATCATACCGCTAGCGCCCAACTCGCCCTCGACGCCTTCGATGCAGCCGGCGACCCCAAGCGCTTTCCAGAGCAGCTCCAGTATGTGCAGGCGTGGCAGCCGAAGCGGCTCTTTTGGAATACTTCTACCTTTTTTATTCAGCCAGGCCAGAAGTTTGACGCTACTGGTAAGATCGTGGTGGATGCGGGTAGCTACAACTCGCTATTGGGCAAAAGCTACGGTGAAATTGCGGCTACCAGCCGTTCTCAGCATAAGAGCCAGGGCTTTGGCTCAGCCGCCACGCGGGGTGAGGCCATCGAATATTTGGAGCCACTGAAAGGAGCGAAGGCACAGAATGACCTTTTGGAAGGCGTTGATCTGAGCTGGAACCGCATAAAAGGTGGCGCGCCCGTCGGCAAACTGGTGAGCCAGACTATAAAGGAGTTTGACCCCGCCAACCCCGCCGCCAGTGTAGCCAGTTTGTTGAAAGTGCGCGAGGCTTTATTGAAGGCACCGGATGATGGGTTTTGGAAAAAGGAAAAGCAGGAGCAAGTAGAACAGTTAATAAAAGCTTGCCTGGGATTGTACCTGGAGGCTACGGCTGCCGAGGCTACCACCTCGCCCGGCCAACCCGTTACCGTGACGGTGGAAGCTATCAACCGCTCTACGGTGCCCGTGACGTGGGTGGGAACTGGTTTGATAGCTTATCAGCGTGATACTACTTTAAATAAGTCTTTGGGTGTGAGTGAACTGAACCGGGTGCGGCTGCGCTTCCAGGTCAGCTCGCAGGTAGAGGCATCGCAGCCTTATTGGCTGCGGCTGCCAGGTACGGTGGGAATGTATGCGGTGCCAGAAAAGCTGCTGATAGCCGAAAGCGGTTCCTCGGCCTTGCTTGGTCCCGTGACTGGTCAGCGCATAGTACCGGCTGGAGGGCAAAAAGAACCTGCTGCCCTGCTGATCAATCGGCAAAACCTCATTGGTACGCCCGAAAACCCCGCCAGCGCCTATGTAGGTTGCCTGTTGAACGTAACAGGCACTCCTATTTTCTATACGGTACCGGTGCAGTACAAGCGCACCGACCCGGTGGAAGGCGAGCTATATCGGCCTCTGACGGTAGTGCCGCCGGTGGCCGTAAATATTGGTGGCAAAGCCTATGTGTTTGCGGATAATCAGCCTAAGCTTGTGCCCGTTACGGTGAAGGCCGGGCGGGCCGGGGTGCGGGGCACTGTCGCGCTGAATTTGCCCCCCGGCTGGGTAGCTGAGCCTGCTTCATTGCCGTTCGTCCTGCAAAACAAGGAGCAGGAGCAAACACTGGAGTTTAGGGTGCGGCCTACGGGCACTACCGAAAGCACTGGTCAGCTGCGCGTGGTAGCTACCGTGGATGGACAGGCATACGCACGTGGCTACCAGCCGATTGTGTATACGCATATCCCCACCCAAACCCTTTTCCCTGAGGCCTCGGCCCCACTTATCAAGCTGGACCTGAAGCGCAAAGGCAACGAAATCGGCTACCTCATGGGCGCCGGCGACGAAGTGCCGGATGCGTTGCGCCAGATTGGCTACCAGGTAACGACTCTCAAGGAAACCGACCTTACGCCCGCCAACCTGCGCCGCTTCGATGCCGTGCTGCTGGGCGTGCGCGCCTATAACACCGTGGACCGACTGCGTTTTTTGCAGTCGGTGCTCCTGGAATACGTACAAGGCGGCGGCAATCTGATTGTGCAGTACACCGTGAACCGGGGTACGGTGCTGCCCGAAATCGGGCCGTATCCATTTAAGCTGTCCAACGATCGGGTAACGGTGGAAAATGCCGAAGTACGCTTCCTGAAGCCCCAACATCCGCTGCTCAACACGCCGAACAAAATTACCAGTCGCGACTTTCAAGGCTGGGTGCAGGAGCAGGGCCTGTACTACCCGAGCCAGTGGGATGCGAAGTATCAGCCCATCATTAGCAGCAACGACCCCGGCGAGTCACCCAAAGACGGCGCTATTCTGGTCGCTGACTATGGCAAGGGGCACTATATCTATACGGGGCTGTCGTTTTTCAGGGAGTTGCCGGCTGGAGTGCCCGGTGCTTATCGTCTGCTGACGAATATGATTTCGTTGGGTAAGTAAGATCAATGAGCAGAAGCTTCACCTCGATGAAGGGTATCAGTCAGTATTGGCAACTGATGGTGCGCTCAACCTTCGTTGCTATTCCTCTACTATTGCTGCTTATTTTTTTAGTAGATGAGCCATTGGCAAGAGTAGTTCGTAGCTACGGCGATAGCTTAAAGCCATTTTTTGAGCTGGTAATGCGCGGTTCGGAATGGCTGCATGAACGCTTTTTCTATCATGGTTTACCCATCGGCTGGCTAGTGCTTTTACTTGCGTCTCTGATAACGCGTTTAATGCAGTACCCTACTAGCACCGTCTGGCTCGTTGCTCTGCTCACGCTAATCGGAAGCGAAGGGCTAATGAATATTCTCAAGGTGTATTTTAATCGGCCCCGGCCGTTTGAAGTATTGAGCCCGGTAGGCCCGGATGCTGGCTTCTGGCAATCGGCTGGGCAGTTTGATGCATTTCCTTCAGGTCATACGGCTTGGATAGCGGGTTTATTGATGCCACTAGCCTTGCGCTTCCCGAAGTTGCGAGTAGCAGCTCTTAGTATTATTGCGCTGGTTGCGGTGGGACGTGTCGGGCTCGAAGTACATTGGCTCAGTGATGTAGTAGCGTCCATACATCTCAGTCTGCTGCTGACTTGTGGTTTTGAACTCGGCACTTGGTGGCTGCGCGCCCGCACAGTGTATTCTGTCTCATCCGTTCCGGATGCAACCTGAACCTTTATTCCTTCGCCCTTCTCTATACCCACCCGCCCCACGTTTCACCAGTAAAAATGCCCCCCACCCCCGAACCGTTAGCCCCGCTGCTCACTGATACGAACAAACCGCCGCTTTTTGCCACGTGGCGCGGCTGGTACACGCTGGTTATTAGCGCACTAGTGATAGAGTTGATTGGGTTCACGTTTTTAACTTACTGGTTCGCGTGAGTGCACTCGATTGGCTGGTACTCGGTGGCACACTGCTTTTTATTGTAGGCTATGGAACGTGGCGCACGCGTACCGCCGGCCGCACCCTCGACGGTTACTTATTAGGTGGACGCCAGGCTAACTGGTGGGGCATTGGTCTGAGCATTATTGCCACCCAAGCCAGCGCCATCACCTTTCTGAGTACGCCCGGCCAGGCCTACGACGATGGGATGCGCTTTATTCAGTTCTACTTCGGGCTGCCGGTGGCTATGGTACTCATTGCGGCCGTGGCTGTGCCCATTTATCATCGACTGCGGGTTTTTACGGCCTACGAATACCTCGAAACGCGCTTCGACCGACGCACCCGGACGCTGGCCGCTGGCTTGTTTCTAGTGCAGCGCGGCCTGAGCAATGGCCTGTCGCTGTACGCGCCGGCGCTAGTGCTATCAGCTATCCTGGGCTGGAACATCAACCTCACCGTCTGGCTGATTGGGGGGCTGATGATCAGCTACACCGTGGCGGGCGGCACCCGCGCGGTGGCTGTCACGCAGCAGGGGCAGGTAGCGGTAATTTTTACGGGCATGGTGGTGGCGGGCTATCTGCTCGTGCATTATTTGCCCCCCGGCGTGGGGTTTAGCGAGGCCATGCAGGTAGCGGGCAATCAGGGCAAACTCAACCTCATTGATTTTACGTTTGACCCTTCCGACCGCTATAATTTCTGGACGGGCATGACTGGGGGGCTTTTTCTGGCCTTATCGTACTTCGGTACCGATCAGAGCCAGGTGCAGCGTTACCTGGCGGGCCGCAGCATCACCGAGAGCCGGCTGGGTTTGCTCATGAATGGTTTGGTGAAAGTGCCCATGCAGTTTGGGATTTTACTGATTGGAGTATTGCTGTTCGTGTTTTATCAGTTCAACCAACCACCTCTCACCTTCAACCGGCCCGTACGCGAGCAAATTGCGAAGCAGTCCGAATTTGCCCCCCAGCTCCAGGATCTGGAGCAGCGCCACGCCACGCTTTTTGAAGGAAAGCGCGCCGCCACCGAAAAGGTAGTAGCGGCACTTCAAAAAGAGAATAACGCAGGCCAATTAGCAACTGCCCAAAACCAGTTAGAAACCGCTCAAACCGCTATTCGAGAGTTGCGCACGGAAGCGCAGACCTTCTTCAAGAAGGCAGCTCCTTTAGCTGAGGCCAAAGACACAGATTATGTCTTTCTGACCTTCGTGCTTACATATATGCCCCGCGGTTTGGTGGGTTTGCTCATTGCGGTGGTGCTGAGTGCGGCCATGAGCAGTGCCGCCGCCGGCCTCAATGCCCTAGCTTCTACCACCGTCATCGACTTGTATAAGCCCGCGCGCCCGCGCTCCGATGAGCGGCATTATGTAAGCGTTTCGCGTTGGGCCACTATTACCTGGGGCGTGCTAGGCATTGCCTTCGCCCTGTACGCCGCCCGACTAGAAAACCTGATTCAGGCTGTTAATATCCTGGGCTCCCTGTTTTACGGCACCATTCTGGGCATTTTCGTGGTGGCCTTTTTTATGAAGAAAATCGGGGGAAACGCTGTTTTCTGGGCTGCTGTAGTTACGCAAGCGTTGATTTTCCTGCTATTTCAGACCACCAACATTGCCTATCTATGGTACAACATTATTGGATGTGCTCTGGTGATGCTGCTGGCTACTATAGGGCAACAAATTCTGCCTAGAGGTCCACAGGTAGGCCGGTAGCTATTCTCTCACCTACGAAATATACCTGAACTATCAACACAAAAAAGCCCCCCAGAAACTATCTGGGGGGCTTTTTTAACTTATGAAACGCAAGTTTACTTGATTGCGCCGCCTTTCTTGGCGCTGGCAATCAACTCGTCGTTCATCTTTACATAGTCATTGTTCTTGGCTTCGGTAGCCAGTTTCTTCGACTGCTCAGCGGCGGCGGTAGCACCTTTGTAATCCTTCATTTTCATACGGATTTTGGCTTCCGTGTGCACGTTCCAGAACTTAGGATCTTTCTCGTTGGCTTTCTGCATCCAGGCTAGCGCCTGCTTCATGTCCTTGTCATTGTCGAGGTAGTAGACGGCGGCAGCGGCGTAGTCGGCGGGAGTAGCAGTGGCTGCACCTTTGATTACTTTCTCGTTGATTTGAGCCATCACCTTGGAGTCAACTTCAGTGGTGATGCGGAATTTGGCACCAATATTTTCCCACTGCATATCCACATTGGCAGTGGCAGGCGTGAGGTCGCTGAAGTTGATGGTGAAGGTTTCCACCTTGTTGGCCAAGTTGTACGTTTTGGCTGAGATGGTAGCTACGTTGTCCTCATCTTTAAAGTCATCTACATTAGCTCCTTGCTTAGTGTTCTTGCTCAACACTACTGCCCAAGTGTCCTTATTAGGGATGGTGTACAGGCCATATTCGCCAGCTGGCACTTTTTTGCCTTCCAGAATCACCTCATCTGAGAACTTGATTTTTGTGGTGGCATTAGCGCCCGTGCGCCAGCGCTTGCCCATCGGAATAAGCGTGCCGGCTACCGTACGACCTTTCGCGCTGGGGCGCGAATAGGTGATAGTGATGTCGGTCAGGCCAACGCGCTGCGTAACGGTGCTGAGGGGGCTAGGCTGCGGCGTATTGATTTGAGCTTTGGCATTGCCAGCTAATAGCATGGCGCTTAGGGCTAGAGCGGCGCTCGTAGTCTTGAAAAAATTGGTCATCGGAGGGAATTGGTGGTGGTTTGAATGCCGTAAAAGTAGGCAAAACTGCATGATGGTGCAGCTTTAGAAAAAGAGAGCCGAATCCTTCATTTCCATAATAGTTGCGAAGTTGATCCTATTCACATTGTGCTGCTGCAACAGGCAAATCACACGCTGCACTTCGTGAGACTCAAGATTAGCATCAGCCCAGATGGAAAAAAAGGGGTACAGACCATTCTTATAGTGAAGAACAGAATGAGCTGCTGCTATGTATTCAGCCAATTGGTCATCTATATGATTATCAAGTCTAGATGGGATGCCTGATAGGTCGATGTTATTACGCTGATATACAGGAAGTGATAAGTATTCTGGAAGATACCTAATATCCATAGATAGAAACGGCATCTTATCTAACTCTACTAGCTGGTCAGTAGTAAAACGAACTTTGCGTCTAGCGGCAACCCGTTTAATTATTTCTGATTGATATGGTTCATCAAACGAAAAGTACAGCCGTTTCTGCTTGTCAATACTTATAACACCTAATCTCCCTTCAGGTATTTTAAGGCACCCACTGCCACTAGAACTTGTTAGTTGCACATAAGGCTCAGGCAACTTGAAACGGGCAGTAGACAGGGGAAAAACGGCAGTAACCAAAAGAAAAGCCCCCCAGATGGGTTTACGTCGGGTGCAAAAAGGCGAATACGTGATTTTCTCCTCGCCCGAGGCTTTTCTAAAATACGGTAAGTCATAAGGAGGGCATTATAGTTGGCTTCTCTTAAATATAGAAGTTAACGACTACAACCACCCTGCTAGTTTACGACAACTCGAACTGTAGCTTTAACAAATTAGCATACAGCCCATTTTCGCTGTTTGAGAGCTCCTCGTGCCGGCCTTGCTCCACAATGCGGCCACCGTCGATAACCAGAATCTTATCGACTTTGCGGATGGTACTAAGGCGGTGAGCAATGATAATACTGGTGCGATCTTTCATCAGCTCATCCATCGCATCCTGCACCAGCTTTTCCGACTCCGAATCGAGGGAAGAAGTGGCTTCGTCGAGGATGAGAATGGCGGGATTTTTCAGGATGGCACGGGCAATAGCTACGCGCTGACGCTGCCCGCCTGAGAGCTTAATGCCCCGCTCGCCCACCACGGTATCCAAGCCTTCGGGGAAGGAAGAGATGAACTGCCAAGCGTTGGCCTTACGAGCAGCTTCCGTGATTTCGGCGTCGGTGGCGTCAGTTTTGCCGTAGGCGATATTCTCGCGAATAGAGCCGCCGAAAAGCAAAGTTTCCTGGGGTACAATGCCAATGTGGCTTCGCAGTTCCGTGAGGTCAAACAGGCGCACGTCGCGGCCATCGATCAGGATTTTGCCCGCGCTCAACTCATAAAACTGCATCAGCAGCTGTACGATAGTGCTTTTACCCGCGCCGCTAGGACCCACCAAGGCAATCTTTTCGCCGGCCTGGATATCAAAGCTGATATCCTTGAGCACCGGAAGATCGGGGCGGGTGGGGTAGCTGAACGCCACGTTTTGATAATCGATATCGCCGCGCACCTGCAAAGGAGCGATACCGGCCATGCGGGGGCGGTGCGTCGGTTCCGATGGCTCGTCGAGGATTTCGAGGATTCGCTCTGAGGCACCCAGCGTCGTTTGAACTTTGCCATAAAGCTCACCCAGGCCACCTACCGAAGCGCCAATAAAGATGGTGTAAAGCGCGAATGATGTCAAGTCACCAATGGTCATCTGACCCGCAGCTACCAGCGTAGCCGCGCGCCACAGCACCAGAATAATGCCCCCGAACAGCCCAACAATCACGAACGACACAAACCCTCCACGGTAGCGGTTACTGCGCAAAGCGGCTCTGACGGTATTGGTGAGCGACGCTGTATAGCGGTTGGTTTCGAACTGCTCATTGGTAAACGCCTTCACCGTATTAATTCCCTGAAGGGTTTCCTCTACAATGACGTTGGTCTTGGCCAGCTCATCCTGTGTTGCCTTGGCCAATACCCGTATCTTGCGCCCGAAAAACATGGCTAACAGCACAATAGGTGGAAACGTCGCCAGCATAAACAGCGACAGTTTCACCGATACCATCATGATAAAAACGGTGCCCACAACCAGCGTCGTGATTTGGCGAAAAAGCTCAGCCAGCGTAAGTGAGAAGGTGTCCTGAATCTGGCCCACATCAGAAGTGATTCGCGAGGTGATGGCGCCGACGCGGTTTTTCTCGAAGTAGGGAATGGGCAGCGTTACAAACTTCCGATACAGGGCCTGCCGAATATCGCGCACCGTAAACTCACTTACCTGCGTGAAAAACCAAATCCGCCCAAAGGAGAAGATGCCCTGAAACAGAATGATCACAAACAGGCCCACCGCGATAGTATCAATGGTAAGCGCGTCGCCATTCGGCATTACAAACGGTCTTCCATTGGCCGCATCGGTTAGTTTGCCAATAACCCAGGGAAAGGCCATCACCGTGGCGCTGGACAAAGCCAGTAATACCATCCCCACGATGAATTTGGTGCGGTAGGGCAGCACATAGCGGAAAATCCGCAAACCTTGTTTGAAGCTTTCCTTGGTTAATTTCTTCTTGGGCACATCCGGATCAAGGGTCGTGCCGCTGGTGTTCATTCCACTTCTGGCCATTCTTTATATTAGAAGTAAGTAGAGGAAGCAAGGCTAAGGTGCAGGCCAATGATAGCATTGTAGTACAACCAACCTGTGCTTCTTATCTGCCTATACTCATGTCTTAATCTTCGCTACTTATTGGTATTTCATTTTACCCTTGGGCTTCTCCACTTCAATAATTGATGAATTGCCAAATGGCACGGGCAGGCGCACCTGCACGGCTACCGGCTGCCCTTTGCGGGTAGCAGGCTTCCAGGCTGGCATCTGCGAAAGCACGCGCAGCGCTTCGGCATCGCACTCCGGTGACAGGCTGGTAATAACCGCAGGTTTGCTGACGCGCCCATCTGCCTCCACGGTGAAAGTCGTCACCACGTTGCCCGTAATAGACTTGTCGCGCGCGACGGCCGGATACTTTACTTGCTTCTGAAAAAAATCATTCATTGCCTGTGCGCCACCCGGAAACTGCGGGGGTACATCCGGCCGATTGGCGGCAGGTTTGGCCTGCGCCTGCATTTGGCCAGGCTTTAACACGACGGGAGCTTTGGTAGTCTGCTGCGCCCATACAACAGCCGGCAAACTCACAAGCAGCAACAGAAGAAGAAATGTTTTCACGTGGCGAAAGGGATAAACCAGACTGGGGGGCAAATTGCCCCAACTAGGTGCGTACGGCAAAGGTACGAACCAGTTAGCGGGCTATCCTTTTTCCAACAACTATTAGCGCGCAGGGTTCAACTCCGGCACTGCTTCTGGTACCGCCGACCGCGAAATAGCCAATAACCCCAGGAACGTAATCAATCCGTTGAGCAGCAGGATTTCAAAGCCAAACTTATACCCCCCCAGCCACGCCTCTGAGTTGGCATTGATGAGTAAGGTGAGAAGCGGCGCCGCGATGCATACCGGCAGCACAAGCGGCTCGCGCAGCATCCGGGTGGTCAGAATGCCAAAGGAAAACAAGCCCAGCAGCGGCCCATATGTGTAGCCCGCCAACTTAAACACCGCCGTGATAAGGCTCTGGTCGTTAATGGCCCGGAAAATCAGGATGATAACAATGAGCACCACTGAGAAACCCAGGTGGGTGATTTGACGCAACTGCGTCTGCTTAGCCTCGGGGTACTGGCGAATGGAGAGGAAATCGACGCAAAACGAGGTAGTAAGCGCCGTAAGGGCCGAGTCGGCAGAGGCATAGGTAACGGCTACGATGCCTAGGATGAAGATGATGCCCGCAAACAAGGTGAAGTGCTCGGTAGCCAGCAGTGGGAATACGTCATCGCCGATAATTTTGCCTGCTGCGTTGGTAGGCAATTGAATGCCCTTTATGGCGGCAAACTTATAAAGCAACACGCCCAGCGTGAGGAACAGAATATTGACGAAAACCAGCACCAGCGTAAACCAGAACATATTCTTCTGAGCGTCGCCGAGGCTACGGCAGCTCAGGTTTTTCTGCATCAGATCCTGGTCGAGGCCAGTCATTACGATGGTGATGAAGGCACCGGAGGCGAATTGCTTCCAGAAAAACTTGTCGTCTTTGACATCGGAGAAGTAGATCTGCGACATGTCGCTCTCTTTCACCGTGCGCACCAAGTCAGCGAAGCCCAAATTCAACTCCGACGACACCAGATAAATGCTCACGCCCACGCAGGTGAGCATGGCCAACGTCTGGAAAGTGTCAGTCCAGAGAATGGTTTTTAACCCCCCACGGAAGGTGTAGAGATAAATAAGCATAATGCTGACAATCACCGTGACCACAAACGGCACGCCCATATCATCGAACACGGCTAGTTGCAGCACACCCGCCACCAAATACAAGCGCAAGGCCGAGCCCGCCGCCCGCGAAATCAAAAAGAAAAGCGCTCCGGTCTTGTAGCTCCAAAACCCAAAGCGTTGCTCCAGATACCCATAAATTGACATCAGCCGCAAGCGGTAATACAACGGCATTAGTACCAAACCAATGACTAGATAACCAACCAGATACCCCATGACCACGGCCATGTAGCTCCACGATTGGGACTGCACCATGCCCGGCACCGAAATAAATGTGACGCCCGATAGCGAGGTGCCAATCATGGCGAAAGCCACCATGTACCAGGGGGCATTTCGGTTGGCAACGAAGAAACTCTCACTGGTTGCTTTGCGCGAAGTAAGCAGCGCAATGACGATAAGAATGACAAAGTAGCCTGCAATCAGGCTCAGAATAAGGGTGGGCGACATAAATTGAGTTGCCGGTTAGTGGTGGTCAGGTGCCGGTTTCGGTTTGGTAGAAACCAGCAGGTGGGCCAGTAGCTAGACGCTACGGAAAACCAAAGCTACTATCTAACGGCCAACAACCGACAACTATAATCAGCTTACTCCAGGCCTGTCAGGCGGGTACCGGCATAGTAATATAGCTCGGCCAACGATTTTTCATAGTTAGCCCGCATACTTTCCTGCTTGATGCGCAGGTCAATTAGCTTGGTTTCTCGGCTGTTAATGAGGAAGATAGTGCTTTCGCCCAAGTCGTACTTTTCCAGCTCAGCCTGTAGCAGGGTGCGCTGATTGGCGATAGTGAGCGCCTGAACCGTGAGTTGACGTTCGTAGGCCCTAAGCGTGTTGTAGGCAGCCGTAAGTTGGTTGAGAATAGTGCGCTGGCTTTGCTGCTGTTCCAGCACCGTCTCTTGTACCTGAAAGCGAACCTGCTGAAGCTGGCCGCGCTGCTGCCGTAGGAACAGCGGAAACGCGAAGTCTACTCCCAGCTTATAATTATTGCGGCCAAAATCGTACGTGGGGGGCAATTCTGTGCGGTAAAAGTCGCCTTGGCTTAGCAGCGTGCCACTCACATTGATGCGGGGTTTCAGCAACTCGCGCCGATAGCGTTCCTCTATACCCAGCTGCCGGATTTCGGCCCCCAAACGGATCAGCGTTGGATGCTGCTTTGCCGCCTGATCAGTGAGCCGGCTAAACTCCTGAGCGCTTACCCCGTCGCGGCGAGCGGGCTGGGGCACAGCGCGTTCGGGAAGCTCCACGGGCTGCGCATTCTGGTTCCAGAGATGGTTGGAGAGCACAAGACGGGCGTTTTGCAGTTCCAGCTGCAACCGTTCGGCCTCTACAAGCCGGTCCTGAGCAATAATGCGGGCCTCCACGGAATCAATAGGAGCCTCGTCGCCCAAGTCTACTTTGCGGCTAATGGCTAGGAAACGAGTTTCAGCCAAATCCAGGCCCTCTTGAATAAGCGCAGCCTGCTGATAAGCATAGTACCAGCTCCAGTAATCTTTGGCTACTTGGAGCCACACTTCGTTGATTTTCTTTACGCGGTCGGCCTCGGCGGCCGTCACCAAGATGCGTGCCTGCCGCAAAGTGCTGCGTCGGGCATCAATCAATAATCCTTGTCCTAATGGTACCGACAAACCAACTCCCGCCAGCCCCGCTACCGGAGTCTTCGTTTCGGGGTTGACGTACGTGCCTACGTACCGGTCGTAGCCGGCTGTCAGGTCGATGCCGCCGGGCCACAGTGGCACCGTGAGCTCGTTAGCCCACTTATTATAATATTCAGTGCCGCCAAATACTTTGCGATTGAAGCCTGCGCCCAGTTGCGGATCGAAGCCCCCGCGAGCTTCCAGTACTTCTGCCTGCGCCTTAGCGCTCAGGAGCGCCGCCTGCTTCACAATGGGATGATGCGCAAATACTATTTCGGCTAAGTCCTGAAGCGAAAATACTTGCGCAGTATCAACGAGTTGCGGCTCAGCTAGCAGTTTGCTTTGGCTTGGGAGTGGCTGTGAGACTGGCAACTGCTGAGCCACCGCTTGCACGATAATAGTGGGCCACGCTACGATGAGCACAATCAGGAACCGAAAAAAGCCCCCCAGCAAGCCAAATAATCGGTTCGAACAGATGAAAGACCTCATGACGAACTTACCATTTCGTCGGGTGGTCCCTGAGTAGGTGTAATGTTTTTTGGCTCAGCTTGCAGGCTGGGAGGAAACCCATTGAGCTGCCGCCAGATTTCGTACCATACCGGCACCGAATCCAGAATTACCCAACCGTATACGCCTGACCCAATTCGCAGCTGCTGGGGCCAAGCGTGGTCTTTTTGGCGCGTTCGGGAGGGGCGAATGAGGAGCCGGTAACGGCCATCGGTATTGCTGACTACGTCGATTACTGCTACTTCGCCCCCAAACGTGCCAACTGCCACGGAGGGCCAGCCCGAAAATTGAATAGCGGGCCAACCATCGAACTGTATCCTGGTTTGCCGGCCCCGCTGAATGAGCGGTACATCCATGGCCCGCACGTACAACTCAGCCGCTAGCACAGGAGCTTCAGGCTGGAGAGTAGCAATAGATTCTCCCTGCTTGATGGTTTCGCCGATGCCAGCTTTGAGCGTACGCACAACATAGCCGGTTTGGGGAGCACGCACGATGTAGAGCCCGCGTCGCACTTCCACATTGCTGATGCGGTTGCGCAAGGCCGCCACTTCGCCCTCCGAGCTAGCCCGGCTAGACACGGCCGAGCTTCGGTCGGACTGCGTCTTGGCTAATGTTTCCTGGTACTTCGCTCGAATTTCCGCCAGCTCGATGCGGGCATTGCTGAACGATTGGCGGGTATTCAGCAGCTTGTTGCGCTGGGCTACCACTTTGGCCAAATCCTCTTGAAGCTTCAAGCGCCGCGTCTCAATATCAGTGAGAGAAAATAGGCCATTCTTAAACCCTTCTTCGTAGCGTGCCAGCCGATTTTGGGCAATCTGGTAGAAGTTGGTGACAGCTACCAAATCGGCGCTGTCGATGGTAACGGTGTTCCGGGCCTGCTGTACCCGGTTTCCAGCGGCGGCTAGCTGCACCGTCAAGCCGGTTTGGAGAGCTTCGATTTGCTGGTTAGAGGCAGCAATCTGGGCGGCACTGGCGGCCACATTGCCGCGCTTGGCGGCCAGCTGCTCGCGTAGGCGCTCTGGTAGGTTAGGATCGAAGTATTCGTCCTGAATTTCGGAGATTGTCAACAACGTATCCCCCTTGTTTACAAGCTCCCCTTCGCGCACGGCCCAGCGCTCAATACGGCCCGCAATGGCATTCTGTACCGCTTGGGGGCGGTCTTGGGGTGTGAGGGCGGTGAGGCGGCCGGTACCCTGAATGGTCTGGCGCCAGGGCAGAAACAGGACAATTACAAAAGCAATACCGATCACGAGTAAGACGTGGCCCAAGCGGCGCCCACTCTTAGGGTCGAGCAGCTCCTGCCGAGTAGTAAGGGAAAACTCTTCCCACGCCTTCCGGGAGATATTCTGTTTGGATACATTAAGCATGCGTTTCCGTCGTAGCGTTGTCGAGTAAGGGTAAATCGGTTACGCCCGCAAGCTTTTCCACGCCAGTCAGCATGTCGAAGATGGTACCGATACTGGTGACCAGCTTCTCAATAGCATTGCTGACTTGCACAATGATGACCTCAGCGGCTACAAACTGCCCCAGACTCATTTGCCGCGACACCACGAACAGCGTGCCGGCGATGAGCAACCCTCCAATGAGGATAGTGCGTAGGAAAATCGCGTAGCCGAAATAGTATTTCAGCACCTTGAAATGGCCGTTGCGGGAGCGCAGATACTCGGCAGTCAGCTCGTCGGTGCGCATAATGGCCGCTCGTTGCTGCTCCTTATTATGGCGAAACTCCGGCAGCCGGCTAGCTACCTGTTCCAGCCAATCGACCACTTCGTATTTATGAGCCGATTCCTGAATGCTCGTGCGCAGTGCCCGCCGGTAGTGCATAACGTAAATCAGCACAAGCATCAGGATGGTGAACAGTCCAAAGGCAATAAAAATGGGGTGGTAAAAAGACAGAACGAGCAGCCCGAAGACTATCTGGAAGGCGCCAAATATTAGGTCGATCAGCAGCTTACTTAGTCCTTTTTGAACCGTCAGAATGTCGAAAAAGCGATTGACAAGTTCTGGTGGGTTTTGACCATTCAAGGACTCGGGCTGAATGCGTGGCAGGCGATACGCAAACTCCAGGGCTGCCTTGGCAAATAAGCGCTGCTCAATGGCTTCCACCATTGTCATCTGGCCAATTAACAGGATACCGCCCAGCAGTAAGCCTAGCACAACCACGCCAATCAGAATGTACGTGGAGCCAAAGATGGCGCCCGTCGAGACGAGGTTGAAAACGGCCTGGGTTCCGAGCGGCAGCGTAAGGCTAATCAGGCCAGTGATGATGGCATAAATAAGAATAAAGCGAATAGTCTTACGTTCAGAATCCAGCATGCCGGTCAGGCGCTGCCAAGGTGTAGGGGGAGGGGCTAAGCTGGGGGAACGTGACGCCATGTACTGGAAGAGTGAAAAAGATCGGGCCGGTGAGATGAACGCAGTCCGCGAAAAACCGCATTCTGGCCACGATATAGTGGGTCGTGCCCTACTGACGCACTCAACTCACTAGGCCGTAGCTGGTGCGCGTTAGCTCCACACAACAGTCACTCAGTCGTATCTGTTTTCGCCGCTTGTCCAGATCTGCTATTCCCAGTCCTGCCAGCGCATAATTTCACCTACGGCCGGGGCATGCAACTCGCCACGCAGCATTTGGCCGTTGGCTACTTCTTGGAGGGTGCGTAGGGGCTCAGAGGCAGGCTCATCGGAGAGGTCGAAGGTGCCATGGTGCATAGGAACAACGTGGCCGGCGCGCAGAATATTGGCGGCTTTTGCGGCCTCGTGCGGGTCCATGTGGCTGAGCTGCATCATAAAGGATGGCTTATAGGCCCCGATAGGCATTATGCAGACATCAAGGGGGCCAAATTGCTTCTCTATTTCCTCAAAATGCCCTCCGAAGCCACTGTCGCCGCAGAAGTAGAGCAGCCTGTCTGCCACGCGCAGCATAAAGCTGCCCCAAAGTATGTGGTTCATATCTGTAAGGCCGCGGCGGTGCCAATGTGAGGCGGGCAAGTAGGTAATCTCTAGCCCAGAATTGCCCCCCAGATTATATTGCTGCCACCAACCCGCTTCCTGCACTGACACGTTAGGAGCCATGCCGCGCAGCAGTTTGGTCATATTAAGTGGAGCCAGAACCTGCATGTCGGGATTTTGCCGGGCTATTGTCTTGATAGAAGCTTGGTCGAGGTGGTCACGGTGACCGTGAGAGAGCAACAAGTAATCGATGCCGGTGATATCCTCGGGGCGACAAGGCAGCGCATGCCGATGCCGCAGTCCTAAAGAAGAGTACAACACGGGGTCGAACAGCAGCGTGACGCCCGCCACCCGCCACAGAAACGTAGCGTGGCCCAACCACACCAGCATGTCTTCAGTCGAGGTGAAAGCATCGGCGCAATCCACCACAGCCGGCACCCAACTATCTGCTTTCTTCTCAGCTTTCTGTGGGTTTTCGGTTAGCTGCCAGCGGATTACGTTGCTGAATTTGGGTTCGTACAGCACTTCGCCGTTGCAGAATTCACTGCCAATCATCTTGTTGCCAGGATAATTGGGGCGAATGGTTTTCAGATTCTCGTTGCGACGATACGTAGTGCGAGCGGCCATAAAAAGGCGAAATAGAAGTTGGAAGCGAGGTGGAAAGGTAAACAAACAACCCGTTCAGAAAAGCTAAAAAAGCCCCCCAACCGTGGCTGGGGGGCTTTTTTAGCTTTCTAAATAGTGCCAAGGGCTACCAACCATACGGATAGCCGGGGCCCATACCAAGGCCGGGCGTTGCACCCGTAGAGTAGCGCACACCACCCGAAACGGAAATGTTTTCCGTGATTTTGTAGTCGGCGCGCATATTGAAGCCCGAGCCCATGTTGCCGTCACTAAAGCCGCGAATACCGGGTGCGGGGGGCAAATTTGAGAAATCGCGCCAAGCGGTGCCGGTCAGCGATACGCGCGGACTCAGCGCATATTCGGCGCCCGCCTGCACTAGGTAATGATTGGTAACCATCGGCGTTGTAGCCAAGACGTTATCGGAGGAGCGGGCATAAACCGAGCCCGGCAACACGCGCAGATAGGTGAGGCCGGTAAACAAACGCAGACGGTTGTTGACTTGGTAGCTGGCCGTAGGACTGAGGTAAGTAGCGGAGCCAAAACGCCCCGCAAACGTAGCACCAGCACTCAGATTGTAAGAAACCCGCGAGCGGAGCAAGCTAGGCGTTGTCGGGGCAACCTCTGCGTCAGTAGAAGTTTGGGCCAACACGTTGCCTGTGAGGAAAAGGCAGGCTCCAATAAGGAAAGCAGATACTTTAGATAGCATAGGTCGAAACAAGAAACGCAAATCTGGGAAGCAGCTTCAAGGTACGAAGCCGCAAACTATCAGACCCTACTTAGGCCGAATTGGTTGCTCTTTCCAGCAAAGAAAAGCCCTTGGTTGTGCTTTAGATCGACGCCTAAGTTACTGGACTCAACGTCGCCCCACGGCGTGCTTGCCACGCTACCGCGCCTAAGCACAGCGCAAACCAAGCCCAAGGTAGCCGCAAATCCAGCACCGATAAACCGGCGAATATCAGGGTGGTAGCGAAGCTAGCTAACCCCTGCAACGCCTGATTCAAGCCAAATACTTCGCCCCGGTTTGCCTCAGTTGTGCGCTGAGCCAATAAGCCCTCTAGCAAGCCCTGAATAAGGGAAAGGGTAAGACAATCTAGCGTCACGAGCACATATAAGTTCACCCGCGACGAGCCCATAAGCCCGTAGGCAGCCAATACCGGCACGCCCAACGCCGCCAACCAAAAAATGGCCCGCCGCTGATTGATATGGTCGGCGAAATAGGTGTAAAACACATAGTTGAGGCCGATGCTCAAGGCCCCAAAAAACATGAAAAAGTAGGAGATTTCTTGCGCGTTCATCTGCTGCTCGCCCAAGCTCACGAAAGGCACAAAGTAGAAATAATACCCCGTGCTCAACGTAAGCGCCACTTGCATGAGCACAATGCGGCGCAGGTCGCCATTTGGAGTATCGTTGGCGCGTAGTCGGGCCCAAAGCGTCAAGGGGTTCAGACCGCGACTTAGCTCGGCGCGTAGCTCAGCCCCGCGCACAGGCGAGCGTCGGCTATGGGTTTCGGGGAGAAGAAAGTTGAGCACCACGTTCACCGCCGCCAAACTTACCGCTAAAGCCGAGACATAGGCCGCTTCTTCAACTTGCGGCACGTCCAGCGTGGTTAGGAGCAAGCCAGCGGCCATCGGGCCCAGCACGAAGCCCAAAGAGATAATTGCCCCTTCAATTCCCAGATTTTTGAACAGGTCGTCTTTGTTCGAAATATCGGTAATGGCGGAGCGAATAGTAGAGTACATACCATTAGTGAGGCCGTCACTCAGCCGATTGACGAAGTACAGGCCCGTGCGCACCGGCAGCAGTAAAGCCGTAGCCAGCAAGGTGCCCGCCGCCGACAAAATCAGGATGGGCCGCCGCCCGTAGCCATCGGAAAGGCGGCCCAAGAGTGGAGCCGAAAACAGCTGTACACCTAAAAACAGACCCGTACCCAACGATAGCCACAGCTGCGGCTGTGGTAGCGCGCGCACATACTCCGGCAGAATCGGCCCGATAGCCGAGCCCACGATCACATCGAGCAGAATAACCGCGTAAATAAGCGCGAGACGGGGATTCTCAATCAAAACAGCAAACCTCTCTACTTCGTCTTACTGCCCAGCCATGCCGCCCGAAACGCCAGTTGCTCGGGCGTAGCTGTAGGGGCTGGTACTACTTCTACCACCGGCACCTCGGCCAGCGTAACCTGTACGGTGCGCACTCCTGCGCGGGTACGAACCTCTACTGGAACCACGTCACTGGGCTTGTGTTTTTTGAGCAGTTTCTGTAGCGCCTCCTGATCCTTAAGCTTTTTGCCGTCGATCTTTAGCAATACGTCTTCCCGATCGACGCCAGCCAGGTAAAGCGGGCTGCCAACCAAGGTGCTGCTAGCAATGGTAGCACCTTGGTTGGCAAAAGTTAAGTCGAGGAGACCCAAAGTGGGCTGGCCAGGTCGGGCACGGCGCACCAACAGGCCAGCGGGAGCCAATAGCTCTTCATAATTGGGTAATTCATGCCCCGTAATATGAGTGCGGAAAAACTGACCGGCGAAGGCCGTATCGCGGGCTACTTCCCCTAAAATTCGTTGCAAATCTGGGAGCGTGTAGGGGCGCTGGGGGGCAAAATTCTGCTGGCCTTGACCGTGTTGCTGCCATACGGCCCGCATATACGCATCCAGATCCGTCTTATAGTTCTGACGCAACATCAGATCGAGCGCCAGTGCATTTGCCCCCCCGATGGTGTAGTAAGACAGGTAAGTGTTAACACGGTTGTTAGGATCGATTGCCGCCGCCGCATCTACAAATGGCGCCTGTTGGCTCATCTGCACCGGCGAGTACAAGCGAGCGCCCGGCGAGTTTGCCATGCTGTTGACGATAGTTGTTAGCTCTTTCATGTACTGCGCCTCGGTGAGAATATTGGCCCGACGCAAAAGCAAGTCGCCGTAATACATAGTAAAGCCTTCCGCAAACCACAACGCCTCACTTTGGTTGGCGCGGTCGAACTCAAACGGCTCCAAGGACTTTGGCCGAATGCGCTCCACGTTCCAAGCATGGAAAAACTCGTGTGATACGGTGCCCAAGTTGTCGATTGCTCCTTGCCCGCGCAACGGGCGGGCACTGGTAAGCGAGGTGGAGTTGCGGTGCTCCATGCCGTCGCCGCTGGTTTGGGGCAAGTAGTTGGCAATGAAAGTGTAGCGTCCGAAATCGAAGGCAGGTAACTCACCAAAAACGGCGCTTGCCTCCCGCACAATTTTTTTCGTTTGGTCGGCGTAGGCGTCTAGCTCGGCTGGTGTGCCCTCATGTAATACGGCCAGCTCAATGGTTTTTCCTTGTTCCTGCCAGGTGCGCACCTGCTGGACACCCAAGGAAGTGGGCGAGTCCATGAGGTATTGCAGGTGGGGGGCAAAATACGTGTTAGCCGCCGCCTCCGGGCGTAGTTGTGTAGCTACCTGCCAGCCGGTGGGCAGTTCAAACCGCACCTGGGCGGGGTGCTCTTCAAGCCCGCGAGCGTAAGCCAGCGTGGCCGGAATATTCAGGTGGGCGTGGCGCTCGTCGATGCCTGCGTAGGTACCGTCGGTGCGGTCGCCGAAGAGGGTATAGCTAAAGCGCACAGTGCCATCGTGGCCGGCTACGTCCCAGCCGGATGGGTCGGGGCGGCTGATGCTCAGTGGTTTGCCTTTAGAGTCGGTGGCTTTTACGGCATACACGTTCTTAGCAAACTCATGCAAGGCATAGCGGCCCGGCGAGCTGCGCGCCATGCGTACCTGCAATGAGCCAGGTTTCAGATCAGAAAAGACCACCGTCACTTGTGCTTCGTGGTGCACTGCATTCGGAAAAGCCACGCTGTACTGCACCGGCGCCTGGGCAAGCGCAGCACTGGAAATAGCAAGAATAGCGAGCAGGGAAGTAGCAATTTTCCGCATAGTAACAGGTGTGTGAATAGGTAGGTTGGAATGGTAAAAATGGGTGATTTTTCAGACCCTTCAGCGAAATATGTTTTGAGCTACCTGAATGAAAAAGCCCCCCAGCGCAACCTATATGCGCTGGGGGGCTTTTGAGGGGAGGAATTACATGAATAAATAACTTGTTTATAATGCTGTATACTATGATTGGATTGGAAGCTTGAATACTGCTGCTTCTATCATTCCTTTGAAAAACCGCTCAGAATATACACGGCTCAATCCTAGTCGCGCCAGCTCCTCGGGCCAGGGTGGCAGGCGCCGGGCCTTGATATTAGCCATAAGGCGAAAAAAAGCATACATCACCGTCAGCAACCCGCGTTGCCACCACACTTCTGTGGGGCAAAAATCGGCGACCAACCAAGTCGCGCCGGGCTTACAAACTGCTTTTAAACGCGGAAGAAGCAGCCTCAAATCCGGCAGGATAAATAAATCGAGCAGGAAAAAGGTGATAAGCGCGTCAAATTGAGCGCCGGGGGGCAAATCTGCTTCCGTACCAAGCTTGAATTCGACCTGCGCCACATGAGCCGGCGCTTGCCGTTGCAGCAAAGCCTGCGACTTGCGCAGCATAACTGCTGATGCTTCCAGGTACAAAATACGCGCCCTTGGCCGCAATTTTAGTGTTTCTAATAGCACCCAGCCCGTGCCGCCGCCCACAATCAACACCGACGGAGTACTGGGGGGTAAATATGCCAATGCGGCTTGCTGGGCCCGCTGCAAAGCCGAGCCAAACACCAAGCGGGCCAGCGGGTCGTAGAACGCCGCCACAAAATCGAAAGAGGCTGATTTGCGTTCGATAAGTATCGCGTTTGAAGTGAATGGTGTAGTTGTTGAAAGTTAGTAGCTGAGGTTGCGCCCCTCCAGAATAGCCGTGAACTGAAGCGCTGGTGCTCAAGGCATGCTTTCCTGGATTGCGTAAACATACCAAAGTCTGCAGCGTACTCACTTCAGTACCCGTACTCATCCTCTATGACTAATGCTTTGCGCCGCTTGCTGGCGGGCTTCTTATTATTCATCACCGAATTTGCCATTATGCTCACGTTGGGGGTAGTGGGCGTGGTGGTTTTTTTAGCCGTCAGTCGGGAAGTATTCGACCAGGATGCAGCTAGCTTCGATGCGCAGGCATTTCGTTGGGCGCGCGATGTGATGGGAGCGGAGCAGCAGGTGTGGGTTGAAGCCATTACGTTTCTAGCCTCACGCAATTTCATTACCACGGTGGCCCTCGCCTTGATTGGCTGGTTTCTGTTTCTGCGCCGTCACCGATGGTATTCCCTACTTATTCCGGTGGTGGCCCTAGGCAGTATTTCACTCAATCTGGTGCTGAAGAATTTTTACAATCGCCCCCGGCCCTTGCTGCCTCTCACTTCCGCGTCGGGACTTAGCTTTCCCAGCGGCCACGCCATGATTAGTGCCTCCTTTTATGGCCTCCTGATTTACTTAGTATATACCCACGTGCGCCGCCCCGTCTGGCGCTGGCTCCTGATCAGTATTCTGGGGCTTCTCATTCTGCTTATTGGCTTCACACGCGTGTATCTGCGCGTGCACTACGCTACCGATGTGCTGGCGGGCTTTACTGCCGGTATCGTGTGGCTGCTAATTGCCATTCCGGTGCTGCGGCGCGTAGAATTTGAAACAAAAAAGCGACTCCGCCGCCCCTTGCAATCCCTTGATGAACAGCCTGCAAGCTAGGCTAGAAGGGTGTTGAATAGAAATTTTTGAGAAAAGAATTGTCGGAAAGCCTCGGCTGCTCCTATCTTTGCAGCGTTAAAAGACACCTCCAACGAGGAAAGTGCCATTTAGCTTATGCTGCGCTTGTGGCGAAATTGGTAGACGCGCTGTCTTCAGGCGGCAGTTCCGCAAGGTGTGGGAGTTCGAGTCTCCCCGAGCGCACAACAAAAAAAGCTGGTTCTTCGGGCCAGCTTTTTTTGTTTTCGGGCCAGCAAAAAGCCCCCCAGAATATGTGTTTCAGGCTTTGGCTGTCATAAGAATCCGGTATATACCAAAAGGCTAAAAAGCTGCCTTTCCTATTCTTTAGAAGAGAGAATAGTGGAAAGAAAACAGTTGAAGCGCTATTTTCCGGTATGAAAAACCTCACTGCCCGATTTTTGAAGCTCTTAGGGCTGCTGACAGCGGAAATTGTGTTGGTTAGCTTGTTGTTTATAATGGCGTTCGTGGTGTTTTTTTACCTCACGCGCATCGTCTTTGAGCAGCAATCGAAGGCGCTGGATGAGGCTGCGTTTCAGTGGATAGATGCGCACCGAACCAATTGGCCCGCACTTACGCGGCTGATGCGCGGAATTACATTTTTTGCTTCTGCGCCGTTTTTGGTGGCCACCACTATCTTGCTGCCCTCAGGATTAGCTCTGCGCAATTTCCGGCGCGAAGGTTTGGAAGTGTTCTGGGCCATTGTGGGTGCGGCGCTGCTTAATCAATTGCTGAAAACGCATTTTCAACGCCTGCGCCCCGATACTGCTCTAGTTCAGCAGTATGGGCTCAGCTTTCCCAGCGGCCACTCCATGATTGGGTTAGCACTGTACGGCTGTCTGGCCTGGCTGCTGTGGCGCCATGGCCGCCACCCAGCCTGGGCAGCGGCGCTATTATTCTGGGCCTTCGTGATTGGCCTGAGCCGGGTGTATTTGCACGTCCACTATTTTACCGATGTGCTGGCAGGTTTCGCGGCGGGTTTGGCGTGGCTTATTCTGCTGCGTGCAGGCCTGCACCTGTGGTGGCGCGAGGAAGCACGATTAGATGAAGAGGAAGTATCTAATTGAGATTACCTTCACTTTATCTAACAATATCCTAGAGCTTTACCTTCACCCGAAGGGCCAATAATCCCTTCACTCCCTGCAATTCCTCTAGCTCCAGCTCTTCTACTTCCGACTCCAAAAGGCCCCGATCCTGCAAATAATCCAGGTATTCAAGATACTCATCGGCCTCGCGCTGCTGCGCATAAACAAGGGCGATGTAGCCTGGTTGCGTTAGCCGCTCGCCAGTTCCCAGCACAGTGGCCTTATCAATCCGCTTCTTGATAATTTCGTAGCGAATGTTGTAGGCGCCATCCACATCAAACTGCCGCTCATCGAGGCGGAAACGAATGTTAAGTGGCTGACCGTGAATGAGAATCAGCTGGGTGGTTTCCAGCGATACGGGCAGCTTGTCCCGAAGCTCCGCAGTCCGACGGGTAATTTCTATCATTACCAGCAACTGCCATAAGCGCAGGTTTTTCAGAAAAACCAGATCGAAAGGCTTGTTCTCTACCAGCGAAGCACCCACGTAGATATTGTGCTCTACACCATCAGTTTTGAGACGCTGAAAGTAGTGCGGAAACATCTCCTGCGCCTTTTCCTCTTCCTCATCGAGGTAGTCGCTTACGGTATCATTGAGCAGGGTTACGCTTTGCTCAAACTCCTTGCGGCGCTTATATAGAATGCCCAGATCGGGGTCCATATTGGACCAATAGTTCGCAATAACGGGCCGCAAATCGGGAGTATTCTGAGACAAATAATCGAACAGGGGCTCTACTTCCGTCTTCAGCGACTCAAAAATGCTTACTTCGTCACCGGTCAGGATGCCTTGGCGCAAGCGGCGCAGGTGCTTGGAAACATAGAACTTGAGCTCGTCCAGAATAGGTAAGGCCTGAAATTCCGAGGCCTTTTTTAGCACCTTATTAGCAAGAGTAAGATGCTCTATCAAGTCGCCCTGAATGGCGTCGTTGCGGGCAGTGCTGCTGCTGCGAATGTCGCTGGAGCCGTGTAACGGATACACATCATGAAACACAATAGGCTCAATCTCAGCGTTTTTGTTGCCTTCCTCTACTTTGGCCAGCAGGTTCAGGGCAGCATCGGTGAAGCGCCACTCCATGGTAGGATGAATGGCCGTAAACTTCTCCTTAATGATTGCTTGCACGCGTGTCTGAATCTCCTCAGCATTGCGTTTCACCGCTACCGCGAACAGGGGCACAAACTGGTTGACTTTCTCCAGACAAAACTCATCCAGATCGTTCACATTCGGCGAGCCTAATTCGAGCAAACCCACCGTGTCATCGCCGTATGGCAGCAGGGCCAGAATTGCGCTGCGAATACCGATGCCCAGAATCTGCTGGCGCAAATCTTCGGGAATGTCGGCCTGCTCAACATCTTCCAGGACCAGCGGCTGGCGGTCTTGCCAGAGCTGGGAATAAATCTGACGGAAGCCGCTACCAGCCTCCTGGTGAGCCAGTTGCTTGGTCAGAAAGCTGTGATTGATTTTGCGCCCAAAGTCTACAAACGCCTTTTTCTTCTCGTCATACGCCGCAATGCCAAGCTGCAAGAAAGGGCGTCCAAACAGCACCCGCAGCTTTTCCTGAATCTGCTCGAGGCGGTCGGAGGCTTGCAGCACATCGCGCTCCAGCAGGTCGTACTTCAGTTCCGAGAGAATTTCCTGCTCTGTGACATCCGCCAGATTCAGGATGTTGAAACCCACTAGCTCAAAGCTGCTGGGGGGCAAAAGCTCCTGCCACAGATCGGTGCGGTGCAGGTTGTGCGTGAGCGTGTCCAACTGCGCCGACGTAAGCGCGGGGCGCTCACCAATCACGCGCACATCCAGAAACGTAGAGTCGAAATCGACGCTGTAGTGACGGTATAGGCCAATGTTATAATCGGGTACTGTAAACGTGATGGAGCCCGTAATTGGCAGCTGCACGCCGTATATCTTATCCAGAATCAGGGCGTAAGCCATTCGCGCCATGTATACTTCCATGGTGCGCGAATCCACGTTCAGCGGCTGCTTGATGTTCTGCTGTGGATTGAGCAGCACCTCCGCAAAGCGTGGCGTATGATAGAAGCTGTAGCGCTGGAAAGGCGGAATAACGCCGCTGATAGCCGTTTGGAAAGATGCGGACGGAATAACGGCCAGCATGAGCGTTTCTACTAAGTCGCAGTTGCACTCAATGGTAGCATGATCGAGGATGGGGCCGCGGGCCCAATCGGCGGCGGCCACCTGCTCACCAATGGAGCGCGCGAGCAACGCTACACCCGGATTAGGATCAGTCTCGCGGGCTTGCCAGTACGCAATCAGCGGCTCCAGACTCAGAGTCGTAGCAAACGGAAAGGCCGTGGCGACGTGGGGGGATAATTCTTTCAGCATGACAAAGCGTATAACCCCGATAATGATTTTTTTTTTACAGACAGCAGCCATTTATATCTAGCCCGGCAAGGCTAGTATACGCAAGATAAATAAGTCTGAATACCGCTGGCCGCACGTTCATTGCCAATATTTTAGCGACTAAGCACAACAGTTTTTGGCTCGTCGCCTTCGGCAGGGGTTATATCCAAAATAGTGCCTGAGGTACCAGGCTTTTCGGCCTTGGTCACGCGTAGTTTTTTGCCTTCGTTCTGATAGCAGGTGCAGCACCCGTCGCCTACGAAACGGCCCGCCAGCATAATAGAATCGAGTGAGTAGAAGACGGTTTCGGGAGGAGTAGTGCTCCCTGGGAAGCGTCGAACGACGTAGAGCTGATACTTATAAGCGTCGAGCTTGCGTGCGCCGCCCGCCGTGAATGGTGCGGCAGTATTGAGTATGATCGGCTCAGCCACCAGCCCTAGGGAGCGGATAATGCGGGCAGTATCGTTGGGCACTTTCGGCGCGTTTGGTGGTAGCTGCACCAACGGATCAACATACGGGTAGCGTACCAACACAACGGTATCTACATCGGCGGGGCGGAAGCCAGTGGCGCCTTGTGAATCTTCGAGGTTGAACTGAAAGTAGATAGCATCTTCAAAGGTGTCGTTGCACTCGCAGGATACGCTGCCGCAGCAGGCACTTAACGCTAGGGCTACAAATAGCCCCAGCAGCCAGGTAAATAATTTACGCCTCATAGCCGGTAAAGATAAGTAGGCGCGTCGAGGATATCGGGAGAAAAGCCCCCCAGCGCATATGCTTAACGAACAGCTTTGCGAGAAAGTCTGCAAACTTGTTACGCGGGCGTTTTGCTGGCCTGTTGCTGTCTTTTCTGCAACCGCAATCAGTTAAAAGTGCGGCCTGGCTTGCCTAGATTAGAAGCGGGGTGGCTGGTCTTTTGGGTGGCTGTAACCGCCTAATGCTATTTCATAAAAAAAGCCTCCCAGCTACGTTGCTGGGGGGCTTTTCTTAGTTTGGGCTGGTGGCTACGGTCTGGCCCATGATTACTTCGACAGGACCACGGTTTGCAAACTCCGTTTTTAAGGCCACGGCATCTACTTCCAACTGGGGCCGAATCTGGTCGAGGGCATGGCGAAGGGCTAGTACATCGGCTAGGCGGGGGGCGTCGCTCTGAGAATAGCCATGGTACATAGCCACCCGCACCGACGATTGGCCCGTGCCGGCATACGTGCCCAGTAGCTCACCGTGAGCATCATACAACTGCACTTCGGCCCTCACCCGGCTGCAATACCAGCCGAGTGGAACGCCTATCATAGAAGGAGTAAGCAATGTCATCATCTGGAAAACCTGCAAGGCCCGACCCGGCCGGGACACGGAGGCTTCCATTATTTGCAGCTTCACATAGCCAAACTTGGTGCTGTCGCCGGCGTCGATGATGTTTTGATTTAGCTCCTGCTCAAACATCTTGCGCGCATCATCATACTCTGTGGCCTCGGTCACCATGAGCAGGCTGTTGTCAACATCGACTTGTAGGGCCGGCAGACGGCTGGTGAGGCTAGCTGACGAAGCTTTAAACAATACCTTATCCGCCGATTTGCAGCCCGACAGGATAATTCCGGACAGAAGCAAAAGGGTTAAACACCGTAGAGCGTGTTTCATAAACATTGTCATTCAGAGCGATAGGCACATGGCTATATCAAAAATAAGACAATTTTGGCACCGATTATAAGGCATAATGTATGCTTATTCAATAAATAATACATTTAGTTGAATAAATACCAGATTGGCTATGTATGAATTGAACGACGTTTTTGTATACAGAAGAGCCCTACTTATTCATAAGTAGGGCTCTTTTACTTTTTCAATAAAGCAAGAACATGCTTGGCGTTGCTTGCAGCAGCAAATTGCAGTTAAAGGTTGTAGGTTATTAGCGCGTATGCTGAGCTAAGGCGCTGTCTTCCTCAGCGAGGTCTTCAATAGGTTCGGCTACGTAGTTGTCTACAAATTCACCTTCCCAACGGGCTACCACGGCTGTTGCCAGGCAGTTACCGATTACGTTCACAGCGGTGCGGGCCATATCCATGAGGGCATCGATGCCCAGGATGATGAATACCGGCCAGGAGGGCAGGTTGAAGGAGGCCACTGTCGCCAGCAGAATTACGAGGGAAGCGCGCGGTACGCCCGCCACGCCTTTGCTGGTAAGCATCAGCGTAAACACCATTACCAACTGCTGACCAAAGCTCAGCTCCACGCCCGCCGCCTGCGCCACGAATACGGCCGCCAGCGAAAGATAAAGTGTGGTGCCATCAAGGTTAAACGAATAGCCAGTCGGCATTACGAAGGCCACAATACGGCGCGGCACCCCGATGCTTTCCATCGCTTCCATGGCCCGTGGCAAAGCAGCCTCCGAACTGGTGGTAGCAAAAGCAATGCTCACTGGCTCGGCGATAGCCTGCACGAAGCGCTTGATTGGGATACGGGCAATAAATGCAATGGGCACCAGCACAAGCAATATAAAGGCAATGAGTGCCACATAGAGGGTGAGCAGCAGCTGGAACGCGTTGAATAGGGGCGCAAAGCCCATTTTGCCCACCGTATAAGCCAGCGCACCACCTACACCCAGGGGGGCAAATATCATAACCACGTTAGTGAATTTGAACATCACTTCCGACAAGCTTTCCATCACTTCCAGCATTGGCCGGCGATGCTTGCCGTGCACCATGGCCAAACCAATAGCAAAAATGATAGCGAACACAACTACCTGTAACACTTGCCCTTCGGCTACCGACTTGGCGATGTTTTCGGGGAAGATGTGCAGAATGATGTCGGAGGTAGACTGTTCTACGGTCTGGAGCTTCTCACTCGTATCGGCCCCGGCCTGGCTGATGCCAACACCGGCTTTGCTTATATTAATGGCTGCCAGGCCGATGAATAGCGCAAATGTGGTAACAACCTCAAAGTACACCAGGGCTTTAATACCCATTTTGCCCACTTGCTTCAAATCGGCGTGGCCGGCGATGCCTACAACCAATGTGGCGAATACGAGGGGAGCAATAATGGTTTTCACCAAGCGCAGGAACACGTCGCTGAGCACCTTCAGGCTTTGGGCGAAAACCGGGTAGTCATTACCAATTTCGGCCCCCACAAACATGCTAACTACTATCCAGAAGGTAAGCGAGCGGCGCTGATACCCATACACTACCAGCGCGGCCAGTGCCAGCCAGCGGGCTATGCGGGGCACGGCGAGTGGCAGCGCCACCATATTATAAGCTGATAGCACGGTGAGCACAATGGCCACCAGCGACAAAATTAAAATGAGCGGAACAATGCGCGAAAACTTCATGCAGGATAGGGTAGGGGTTACCGGGGATTGTCAGCAAAGATAAGTTTTCAGGCAACAGTTGAAGGGTTTGAGTACTGCGCAGTTTATTAATCGTGTTGGGGGGCTTTTTATACTGCGCTGCATCGCTGATTTTAGCGCTGTATAAAAGTAGCTTTGCGCTTGGTCGTGCCATGCTGGCGGCCTGTTCCCAATATCCTTCCTATGCTCTGGACCATCGAAACGCGTGAGCTGCCGCTGCGCTATACCTGGAAAATATCGCGCAACGCCTCCACTGCCAAAACTAACCTGCTGGTGCGGGTACAGCAGGAAGCTGGCGGAGCGGTAGGTTGGGGAGAAGCAGCGCCCAACGTGCGTTATGGCGAGTCGCCGGAAGGATTACAAGCAGAGTTTGAGCAGTTAGCCGCCAAAGGATTGAGCTACGTAACATCGCTGGATGAGCTAATAGAATTTTTAGAGCATCACTCCGTAGCGCACGCCCTGAGCTTTGCCTTGGAGTCGGCCTACATACACTGGCAGGCTGCGCACACGGGGCAGTCGGTGGCAGCGGTGTTGGGTTTGCCTGAGCCAGCCACATCAGTGCCCACTGCTCTGACATTGCCCATAATGCCCCCCGGCGAGGTTGCGGCCTTTATTCAGGAGCAGGATATGGGGCGGTTTTCTATCCTTAAAATAAAAGTAGATCAAGCTAGCGGCTACGAGCTGCTGCGCGAAGTGACGCGCGCGCTCCCAGGGCGCCAACTCATTATCGACGGCAACGAAGCCTGGACGGATGCCGACGCGCTGTTGCAGTTTCTGGAAAAAATCGCCCCCCTGCCCGGTCTCGCGGTTCGGTTGCTGGAGCAGCCCCTGCCCGCCGCCTGCACCGACCACTACCGCTACCTGCGCGCCCGCTCGCCCTATCCCGTTTTCGCCGACGAGTCGGTAACCAACGACGCTGATTTTGCAGACATCGCTCAGCAGTTTCACGGTGTGAATATGAAGCTGATGAAAGCCGGTGGCTACCGCAACGGATTGCGCCTACTCAATCAAACCCGCGCCCACGGCCTCGACACGATGATCGGCTGCATGGTTGAAACGACGCTAGGCATCTGGGGGGCAATTCAGGTAAGCAGCCAGGCGCAAGTCTGTGACTTGGATGGGTTTATCATTATCCGCGACGAGCCGTTCGGGCTGGTGCAGGAGAAAAACGGCCTGCTCAGGGCTCAAACGGCCGTGCCTGATCTAAGTAAGGCTATAGTTGCGCACTGACACATTTTTGCCTTTATATAATTATTTAACAAGTTGCCTACTAGCCAAATACATACCAGCGGAACGCTATTGTATTAACAGCATAACTGCCGGCCATGCTGAGCAAAACCGATAAGAAGGCCCGCCAAATTGCCCCTGGCCAGCTAAGCTCAAAGGCGTGCTTGCCGATAAAAATCATGTAAAGTATTCCGACGACGACCTGCAAGCTGCTATTAAGATAAGTGCTAGCGGAAGCTTTCACATCCGCTAGCCATATCACCAATAAGATCACGACGGAATAGAGGTTGGCCGCGGAGCCGATGATTACGTGGACAAAGAACGATTCAGCATAATTGACGCCGCGGCTGCGGTACACCAGCCACGTAAAAAACGAGTACATGGGCAGTGCCAGCAGCAACCACCACAGGTTGTAGTATTTGCCCAGGTAGTGAAAGTACTGCACCATGCGCGCCAGTTCGGCGGGCGGCACACGGCCGGCCAGCCGCTGCTGTATTTCGAGGCCAGTGGCTTCGTAATAATGCAAGGCTACTGCCACTACGGTAGTCAGACCCAGGACCAGCAACAAAAATTGAAACGGGTTGAAATAGCGCTTACGTCGGCCGGCCAGATAATCGTCTACCACCCGGCCCGGATGGAACAACACTTGGGGGATATACCCTATAATAGTATTGTCGGCGTGGGTGAAAACGTGAAATACTTCGTGTGCCACGTGGCCTACCGTAAGGCGGTGCGGACGGCGCTGTCCGCAGTTTGGGCAAAATGAGCCAGCGGATAGTTGCTGACGGCAGTTCAGGCAGGCTACAGCAGTATCAGTTGACATGACGGACAACGAAAGAATGCTGTGGGACTAATCGGCGTTTCGTCTGTGGCATTGCGGCGCGGCATCTGTGCTTCAGCCCCGGTGGATCAAAACTTGTTACTTAGGACAAGTAATCTATTGCTGAATAGCCTGTTAAATTATCCAGTCAGCCTCAAATAAACAAAAGCACAAGTAGACCCATTAAGCTTGTGACAGTGCAACTACAAAATGGTTGCGGAGACTTTGCCTATGCCTTACCGCTTAATAATAGGCTTTCGTCCTAGCTTACTGGACACTCAGTTGATGTGAGAATAAATAATATCCGTAATAATTAATAAAAAATATTCTTGCGAACTATGTTGCAACATTAAATGTATGTACATATATTTGTAGCATCATTCGGCAAGAGTACGCCGCCGCTCATGAAAATCGAAGACGAAATCAAGCAGCCAACATTTAAAGACGAGTACCAAAAGGCCCATATCAACCTGATATACACTACGGGCTGGATACAGTTGCGTCAGGCAGCGGCTTTCCGCGAGTTTGATGTTACGCTACCTCAGTATAATATTTTACGCATTCTGCGTGGTCAGCATCCCAAGCCCGCCACCGTGAATCTGCTCATTGAGCGCATGCTCGACAAGACCAGTAACGCCTCCCGAATTGTCGATAAGTTGGTTGCCAAAAACTACGCTACCCGCACTGTGTGCCCCAGCAACCGCCGCGCCGTCGACATTCATATAACCGACGCTGGTCTAGAGCTACTGCATAATATGGAAAGCGTGGTGAGCCACCAGAATACCGGCTTACATAATCTTACTCCCGAAGAAGCCGCTCAGCTGAGCGACTTGCTCGATAAAATCCGTGACTGACGGCTTTCAGTTAACCCAAGCTTAATTCTCCATTTTTCTCTTTCCCCATCATGAAAAAAATTGCTTTGTCAGCCCTGTTCGTTGCTGCCCTGTTTACTGCTCCTGCAATGGCTCAACAGCCAGCTGTTAAGAAAACTACTCCCGGCACTGCCAAAGCTGCTGGCAACGCTTATGCAGTTCAGCCTCAGCTAAGCACCTTGGGTTGGGTAGGTAAAAAAGTGACCGGTGAGCACAGCGGTACTGTTCAGTTCAAAGAAGGTAATGTGTTAGTGCGCGGCAACCAACTTGTAGGTGGTACTTTCACAGTAGACATGAATTCGCTGAAAGTAACCGACTTGAAGGATGCTGACAGCAATGGCAAGTTGGTAGGTCACTTAAAGGCTGATGACTTCTTTGGTGTTGAGAAAAACCCAACGGCTATCTTCAAAATCACGAACATCACGCCGATCAAAGGCGCTGCTGCTGATGCCAACAATGCCACCATCACCGGCGACCTGACCATCAAAGGCATTACCAAGCCAATCACCTTCCCTGCTAAAATTGGCGTGAAGAACGGTATGGCTGCTGCTACAGGTGTTGCTACCATCGACCGCACCAAGTACGACATCAAATACGGCTCGAAGTCGTTCTTCGAAGGCATTGGCGACAAGGCCATCTACGACGAGTTCACACTGAGCTTCAACGTAATTGCCAAGAAAGGCAATGGTGTTGCTGCTAACTAAGTAGCCCCATTTAATAAGCTAAAAAAGCCCCCCAGACCAAGTCTGGGGGGCTTTTTTAGTCTGGTATTACCAGCTCTCGCGGCAGCTCGAAGCGTAGGTTTCGGCTTTTGCTGCGGTTGTGGAGTTGGGTGAGGAAATCATCTAGTTCTGATTTGTATTCCAGCCACAAGTCCTCATGCAGGTTGGTGAGCACCAGCTGTACGGCCCGGGTTGCCATACGGGCGGTGCTGACGTAAAAACCGTTGTAAGGACTATCGAACTGGCCGGTGTAGTTGTCAAAAATCAGGCGCAGCGTATAAAGTATCAGGTCAATTTCGAGGCGCTTGTCTTTGGTAATGCGGCGGGCGCGTGCGGTTTCTTTGGTGGCTTTGCTTAGCGCTTTATTGAGGCTGCGGTTGAGCAGCCGCCCCGTAACGGCCACATTGAATAGCTCGTGAATGCGGTCGGTGGTTTGCTCATACACCTGCTCCACAGTCACGTCGGGCAGCAGCTCGTAGGCAAAAGTCTCATAGAGTTCCGCGTCGCGGCGCACCGCGCGCAGCAATAAGGCTTCTTTTTCCTTATCGGGGAGTTGCTTTAGCGCTTTTTTAAAATCGGTGGAGGGAACGGGCATAGGAGGGAGGAGGGGCAAGCGGACCGCCGTGTCTGAGGCTGTGCGCTACACTATAAATGATTGTCTAAACCCCGAAACGAATCTGTCCGCGTGGTGGTTATACTAGACCGGTGCGGGCCCAAATCTGCGCCTTTTTCCTTGATAATCCGTACTTTTGCGCTATGAACACCAAGCCGCAGATTGACTATAACGAGGACGTTTTACTGCTCGAAGAAACCATTGACGTTCGCGACCTGATCGTGTACAACGATGACGTGAATACCTTCGACCACGTGATCAAAACCCTCATCGACGTGTGCGGGCATGAGCCCGAACAGGCCGAACAGTGCACCCTGCTGATTCATTACAAAGGGCAGTGCACCGTAAAGCACGGCGCCTACGATGAGCTGGCTGGTATGTGCACCGCCATTCACGACCGTGGTATCTCGGCCGATATTCTATAAATGGCTGCAAGGGTGAGTTGGTGATTATTAGTGCAATAAACATTTACCCGCTTACTCATTCGCCCGTTCACTCATTCAATATAGATGGAGTTTCCTTCCAAACTGATAGAAAACGCCGTAGCGGAGCTTTCTAAGCTGCCCGGTATTGGCCGCAAAACGGCTCTGCGCTTGGCTCTGCACCTGCTGAAGGCGGAGAGCGACAGCACGGCTTCGCTGGCCGAGGCGCTGGCCAAAATGCGTTTTGAAATAACGTATTGCCACACCTGCCACAATATTGCCGATACGCAGGAGTGCAGCATTTGCGCCAACAAGCTGCGCGACCACGCCATGGTGTGCGTCGTGTCCGACATTCGGGATGTAATTGCCATTGAGAATACCAGCCAATACCAGGGCGTGTACCACGTGCTGGGGGGCGTTATTTCCCCTATTGAAGGTATTGGCCCTTCCGACTTACAGATTGACTCGTTATTGAAGCGCATTCCTGAGTCGGAAATTAAAGAAGTTATCCTCGCGATCAGCCCCACAATGGAAGGCGATACTACCGCTTTCTACCTCACCCGTAAGCTGCGTGAGTTCCCCGATGTACACATCAGCACAATTGCCCGTGGCATCCCGGTGGGGGGCGAATTGGAGTACGCTGATGAAATAACCCTGGGCCGCAGCATTGTTGAGCGGCAACGCCAGGCTCGGTAGACGCACCGGGGGCTTTTTCGGCCGTCAGATTCATTTGAAAAGGCTTGTCGCACGCGACAGGCCTTTTTTATTTCTGCTATTCTTGCCTAATTCCGCTGAGCAACCTCCGCGATAAGTGAAATATGAATCTGGGGATGGTGTTTAGTCCGTAACTTTCCCCGGCCCCTCTTACTCCCGCTGCCGCTCGCCGTGAAGCTCTCCGTTATCATTGTCAACTACAACGTCAGCTATTTCCTAAGCCAGACGCTGTTGTCGGTGCGGCGAGCCTTACAGAGATTGGACGCTCCCGCTGAAGTTTTTGTGGTCGATAATAACTCCGTCGATGGCTCCGTAGCAATGGTGCGGGCCCGATTTCCGGAGGTCATCTTGCTGGAAAACAAGCATAACCCCGGCTTTGCCAAAGCTAATAACCAAGCAATACGGCAAGCCCAAGGCGAATATATTCTGCTCCTCAACCCCGATACTGTAGTAGAAGAAGATACCTTCCGCGCCTGCTGCGAATTTCTGGACGAACACCCCGACGGCGGCGGACTAGGCGTGAAAATGCTGGATGGGCAAGGGAAGTTTTTGCCTGAGAGCAAGCGTGGCTTGCCTACGCCGCGGGTAGCTTTTTACAAAGTTTTTGGGCTGGCGGCGCTATTTCCCGGTTCGCGCACCTTCGGCCGCTACCACCTCGGCTACCTCGACAAAGACCAAACCCACGAAGTAGATGTGCTGAGTGGCGCCTTTATGCTGTTGCGCAAAAGTGCCCTTGATGCCGTTGGCCTACTCGATGAGGACTACTTCATGTACGGCGAGGACATTGACCTCTCATACCGGCTTACCCGGGGCGGCTGGAAAAACTATTACTTCCCCGGCACGCGCATCATTCATTACAAAGGGGAAAGCACGAAGCGTACAAGTGTCAACTACGTGTTCGTATTCTACCGGGCCATGATTGTGTTTGCTCGCAAGCATTTCGCCCCTAATCAGGCCGGGGTTTTCTCCCTGCTCATTCATTTGGCCATCTGGTTGCGCGCGGGCATGGCAGTCGGGCGCCGCGTGCTCACGAGCATAGCACCTATCGTGTTGGACGCTGGCCTACTGTATGGGGGCATGTATGTCCTGAAAAACTACTGGGAGGAGTATCAGAAGCAGGGGCCAGCCGATTATCCATCTCCGCTGATGCAGGTGGTAGTACCGGCTTACGTGCTCGTTTGGCTGGGATGCGCTTACCTCAGCGGTAGCTATGATAAGCCCTTCAGTGCTTGGCGTATCATTCGGGGCATTGTCATCGGTACTGTGCTTATCTCGGCTGGCTCCAACTTTCTGGAGTCATACCGCTATTCCAACGCCCTGATTCTGCTGGGCGGTATTTGGAGTATCATTGCGCTTATTGGTCGGCGGCTGATAAGCCATTTGGTGCAGCATCGCAACCTGCGTCTCATGCAGAGCCACCAGAAAAAAATCGCCATTGTGGGCTCGGCGGAGGAAAGCCGTCGCGTGCGCCACTTGCTTGAAACGGCTAGCGTACAGGCGCGCATTGTAGGCCACGTTACTCCTGTGCCCGACCCAACAGCTCCACCAAGTCGCTATTTGCTGGGCCAACTCCATCAACTCGATGAAATTATCCGAATTCACGACTTGGATGAGCTGATCTTCTGCGGCAAAGATTTGTCGGCTACCCGCATTATTTCCCTGATGATCCGGCTACCGCAATACCCGCCGGTGGCCTACAAGATTTTGCCCGAAGACAGCGAATACATCATCGGTAGCTCCTCGAAAGATGCGCCAGGCGAGTATTACGCCCTAGATATTGCCCTGAACCTATTTCAGCCCCAACGTGCCCGCACTAAGCGCCTGCTGGATGTGCTCACTAGCTTGAGTTTGCTGTTGGCAGCGCCGTTGCTGGTATGGTTTGCCCGCGAAAAAGCAGGTTATCTGCGCAACTGCTTACGAGTTCTCTTAGGTACGCGCACCTGGGTGGGCCTGCGCCATGCCGACGCCTCGCGCCGCACCACACCGGCCGTATTTTCTCCTGCCGACTCTGCTGATACGGTCGCCGCGCCGCTGCCTGAGGCCACTCGCCGCCGCTTGGAGCTGCTTTATGCTAAAGATTACACGCCCTCCACTGACCTCAACATCTTAGTGCGCCGCTTTCGGTGGCTGGGGCAGGAATAGCTGTATCGGCCTAACGAACAGAGTTCTATAGCATTTGAAGATCGGTTCAACTCGAATCCGTACTTTCGTATATCTACAAAGCCCGTCAGTCTATGTCAGCTTCCGCTACGCTCGCTACTACATTTCTCTCTGATCGCATCAGCGCTCTGCAAGAGTCGCAGACCATTGCGATGGCCAAAAAATCGCGTGAGCTAGCCGCTCAGGGGCACAACGTGATTAACCTGAGCTTTGGCGAACCTGATTTTCAAACGCCCCAGTACATCAAGGAGGCCGCCAAGCGCGCTCTTGATGAAGGTTACACCAAGTACACACCCGTACCCGGCTACGTAGAGCTACGCCAAGCCATTGCCGATAAGCTGCGTCGTGAAAACCGCCTGGAGTACCAGTGCGAAAACATCGTGGTGAGTACAGGCGCAAAGCAAGCCTTGGCTAATGCCGTGATGAGCATGGTAAACCCCGGTGAGGAAGTTATTGTGCTGGCTCCTTACTGGGTAAGCTACGAGGAAATGGTGCGCCTAGCCGAAGGTGTGTCGGTGCGTGTGATGGGCTCGTTGGAAAACGACTACAAAGCCACGGCTGCGCAGATAGAGGAGGCCATTACGCCCCGCACTAAACTCATCATGTACTCGTCGCCCTGCAACCCTACGGGCGCTGTATTCTCGCGCGAAGAGCTAGCCGATATTGCCGCTGTACTGGCGCGTCATCCGCAAGTATTTGCCATTGCCGACGAGATTTATGAGTACATCAACTTTGAGGGCGAGCACGTGAGCCTAGCGGAGTTTGATGAAATAAAAGACCAGGTAATTACTGTAAATGGCTTTTCCAAAGGCTATGCCATGACGGGCTGGCGCGTGGGCTACTTGGCTGCACGTAAGGAAATTGCTACTGCCTGCGAGAAAATGCAGAGCCAGATCACTTCGGGCACCTGCTCCATTGCCCAACGCGCCGCGCTGGCTGCCTTGGAAGGGGGCCGCAGTTCCGCTGATGAAATGGTAACCGCCTACCACCGCCGCCGCGACTTAGTGTTGGAGCTTGCTAAGGATATTCCGGGCTTCCAGACGCCAACACCGGCTGGTGCTTTCTATGTTTTTCCGGATGTGAGTGCATATTTCGGTAAAAATGCCCCCCAGGGCGAGACCATCGAAAATGCTACCGACTTGGCGATGTTTCTGCTAAATGACGCGCACGTAGCCGCCGTCTCGGGTGAGGCGTTTGGAGCGCCCAACTGCATGCGCTTCAGCACTGCCGCTGCCGATGAGAAGCTGCGTGAGGCCTTCATCCGCATTAAAGCAAGTTTGGAAAAGCTGCACTAAAGCCACAAGTAGCAGCTTGAGAAGTCGTTGGACTAGGTGAAGCAGTAACGCTTAATATTGGGACGTTATGCTTCAGTTCGTAGCCCGTTGCGGTTGTTCGTGAAAAGCCCCCTAGCGTGTAGTTTGGTGATTTGCGAAGCAGAAGTTGAATCCCTGAAGCAACGTCTGCAACGATTGGCCGCGTCGATGATCTACGTTACATCGGGCTAGTTTCTAACTTTGCGGCTTCCTTCGTCGAAAGTCGTCAAAATGCCCCCCACCGTACCGCCTACCTCGCTGCCCGAATTATTCGCTGCCTTCAACCGCCTGACGGTGCTCATTGTGGGCGACGTGATGCTGGATGCCTACGTTTGGGGCAAAGCCGGCCGCATTTCGCCCGAAGCGCCTGTGCCCATCGTGCACGTAAGCCGCACCGAGCAGCGCCTCGGTGGAGCCGCCAACGTAGCCCTGAATGTGCAGGCCCTGGGCGCGACTCCCTTGCTGTGCGCGGTGGTAGGTCAGGATACTGGCGGCGACCAACTGCTTGGTTTGCTGGAAGATAAAAGCTTGTCGGCGGAAGGAATTGTGCGTAGCGCCCACCGGCCAACCACCGTAAAGCAGCGCATACTGGCGGCTGGTCAGCACTTGCTGCGCATTGATTCGGAGGTAGAAACGGACCTGAACGCCACCGAAGCCGCCGATTTAATTGCACGCTATGAAGCCCTGTTGCCCCAAGCTGATGTGGTCGTGTTCGAAGACTACGACAAAGGTGTCCTCAATGAAAACCTAATTCAGAATTTCATCGCGCAGGCCCGGCAGCGCAACATCCCCACTGTTGTTGATCCTAAGCGTAAAAACTTCTTAGCCTATCGTCACTGCACGCTCTTTAAGCCAAATTTGAAAGAGCTGCGTGAGGGCTTGAAGCTCGATTTTGATGATACCGACGCCGACCGTCCGCAGTTTGAGGCCGCGGTCCAGCGCCTGCGTGAGTTGCTCACGCCCGCTATTATTCTGGTGACTCTCTCCGAGCGCGGCGTGTTCAGCGATGCTCTGGCTACTGGCCGCAACTACATTCCCGCTCACTTACGCGCCATTTCCGACGTGTCAGGCGCCGGCGACACGGTTATTAGCATTGCTGCTTTGTGCGTGGCTTTGGGGTTGGAGGCGCCAGTGTTAGCTGCTCTGGCTAACCTGGGTGGCGGGTTGGTTTGCGAGCAGGTTGGGGTAGTGCCTATTGAGAAAGATCGATTGCTGGAAGAAGCTCATGAAGCAGGCTTATTGAGCGTTACGGTACAGAAAGAAGGGTCGGTTTCAATACGCGACTAAGGCATAGGTTCATAAAAAAGCCCCCCAGGTAATAGTCTGGGGGGCTTTTTTATGGATTTGAAGACTATATCGTTCCCTCGCGGGCCAAAGCGCTGAACTCCTTCACGGTTTGAATAAACACCTTTACATTAGCCGGATCGGTGTCAGGATACACGCCGTGGCCGAGGTTGGCGATGTGGCGCTGAGGACCAAACTGGCGCAGCATCTCGATGGTAGCGGCCTGCACCTGCTCGCGAGAGCCATAAAGCGCACAAGGATCGAGGTTGCCTTGCAGTGTATAATTGTCGCCGATGATGGCGCGAGCGGCGCGTGGATCCTGGTTCCAGTCGAGGCCGATAGTCTGGCAATCAAGTTGGGCAAAGTCTTCCAGCGCGAAAAAAGCGCCTTTGGCAAATACCGTCACGGGCACATCGGGCAGCGCCTCACAGATTTGGGCAATATAGCGCGTGCTGAACTCGCGGTAGTGATTGGGGGGCAAAATTCCGGCCCAGGAGTCAAATACCTGAATGAGGTTGGCGCCCGCTTGCACCTGGGCTTGCAGGTAAGCAATGGTAGTTGCCGTAATTTTCTCTAGTAGCTGGTGCGCTAATGCCGGCTCAGCATACAGCATGCGGCGGGCTTTAGAGAAGGTTTTGGAGCCGTGGCCCTCCACCATATAGGCCAGAATAGTCCAGGGAGCGCCGGCAAAACCAATGAGTGGCACCCGGCCGTTCAGGGCGCGTTTGGTTACCCGAATGGCCTCTAGCACATAACCCAAATGCTCCTCAGGATCAGCGATGCGCAGCTTCTGGACGTCGGCGGCGGAGCGGACAGTCTCAGGAAAAAGCGGCCCGCGGGCTTCCACCATCTCGTAGGTAAGGCCCATCGCATCGGGCACTACCAGGATGTCGGAGAAAATGATGGCCGCGTCTACGTCTAGCGCATCTACTGGCTGAATAGTAACTTCGGCAGCTAGCTCGGGCGTTTCAACCAATTCCTTGAAGCCGCTGAGACGGGCACGCAGAGCGCGATATTCGGGCAAAATGCGGCCAGCCTGGCGCATCAGCCATACAGGCGTACGCTCGGTTTGTTCGCCGCGGGCGGCCCGAAGTAAGAGGTCGTTTTTAATCACAGGGTTTGCTGATTTGAGCGGATGCCATGCCGGAAGGCGGCGTGAAGGCAAAGGTACGGTTAGCAACGCAGGAATGCAGCCGTAGCCAGGGCAATAGCTGCAACAACCCAGAAACTTATTAGCTGTCCAGCTTTCCGAATCTAACAAAAGCCGCTGGTTTAAGCTACTCCTGAAATAGCGCCTTGATAGCCGTAGCCATAAAATTGACCCCAATGGCCAGGGTAATAAAGCCCATAATCCGCGCCAAGGCGGCCATGCCGGGCCGCCCCAGAAAGCGCGTGAGCCGCAATGACGACATCAGAATAATATAAGCCGCCAAGGCCACCAGCACGAAGCCCACGAAAATCAGACCCATATCAAAGTAGCTGAGGCGCTCCGTGAATAAGCTGATACACACCGCAATAGAGCCCGGCCCCGAAAGCATTGGCATGGCCAGCGGGGTGAAGGAAATGTCGTTCTTGTGCATACTCTCTTCCAGCGCGGCCGGCGACACCCGGTCGCGGTTGCCGCCGGGCGTGAGCAGATCGAAGGCCGAGCGCATCAGCAAAATGCCCCCCGCAATGCGTAAATGGTGAATATTGATGCCGAAAAAGTTGAGCACATACTGGCCCGCAAAAAACGACACGGTCAGCACAGCTACCATGTAAAGGCAGGCCCGTAGTCCAATTTGGCGACGCTCCTGAGGGGAGTCTTCCTCGGTTAGGGTCAGAAAAACGGGCATAGCCCCGAAGGGGTTGACAACCGAAAACAGCGTAGTAAACGTGGCAAGCAGAATTTCCATGAAGCGCGGGGCATGGTAGAGGCGAATAAAGGTACGAGGCGGCAGGAGAGGAGCAAGGCGGGAAAGTGCTATGTTTGACGAACCAACCGCGGAAGTAATGCCGCGTACAAGTCGCATACAGCCGTTAGAGGCTCGTATCGTTTCCTTTTGTTCCTATGACCCCCAACGCACCCACTACTCCCGCAGCCCCGAGTCCTGTTGAAGAAACCCGTGATAACCCCATTGTGGGCATCATTATGGGCAGTCAGTCTGATATCAAAGTAATGATGGCGGCCGCCGAGCTGCTCCGGCAGTTCAATATCCCGTATGAATTCACCCTGGTATCGGCTCACCGCACTCCGCACCGCCTGATTGATTATGCCGAATCGGCCCGCAAGCGCGGCTTGCGCGTGCTTATTGCCGGTGGGGGCGGGGCTGCTCACCTGCCCGGCATGGTAGCCGCATTTACTACGTTGCCCGTTATTGGCGTGCCCATCAACTCTACTACTTCCATTCGCGGACTCGATTCGGTGCTTTCCATGCTGCAAATGCCGGCCGGCGTGCCTGTGGCCACCGTGGCGATTGACGGGGCAACCAATGCTGCCATTTTAGCTACTCAGATTCTGGGCCTGACCAATGCCCGCCTGGTAGATGCGCTTGAGAAATACCGTACCTCGCTGAAGGATAAGGTGATGCGCACCATTGATGAGCTGCGAAAGGGCGGTTTTAATGAAGAATAGCTAAAAATGCCCCCCGGCAGTGGCTGGGGGTATTTTTCTTTTACCAAGTAAATTTTAAATTCCGAACATTTCCCGCCCCATGCCTGACCTCGACGCGCCACTTTGGATTTTGCTTGCGCATGGCCTCGTGCTGCTGCTCTCGGTTGCGGCGCTCGTGGCCACGCTTCTTCCTCTGCTTCGCGAGGAAGCTTGGTGGATCCGGGTTTTTGATTTTCCGCGTCTGCAAATTGTTGGCCTGGCCCTACTTACCCTTGCCGCAGGATTGGTATTGGAATGGCACAAATTGCCTGACTATTGGGGCATAGGGCTGTTGGTGGCCCTAGCCGCGGCCGTGGTGTACCAACTGATTCGTATCGTGCCCTACACTCCACTGGCTAGCAAGCAAGTGGGCGATAGTACCCAGCCCGACGACGGGCGCCATCTGAGCCTGGCTGTGATAAATGTGCTTCAATTCAACAAGAAAGGGAAAGAAGCCCTGGCTGAGCTTGAGCGCATTGATCCGGATATTATAATGGCCGTAGAAACGGATAAATGGTGGCTGGAGCAACTGCGCCCGCTGGAGAAAACTCATCCTTACACTTGCCACGAGCCGCTCGACAACACCTATGGTCTGCTGTTCTTCTCGCGGCTGCCCGTCCGCGACTGTCACGTCAAGTACCTGCTCGATGATGACGTGCCTTCCCTGCATACCCACGTGCAGCTTCCCGACGGCAAAACCTGGATTCGGCTGTATGGCCTACACCCCAAGCCACCAGCGCCGCAGGAAGCCAAAACCAGTACCAAGCGCGACGCAGAGTTGTTGCTGGTGGGCAAAGAAATAGAGAAGAAAGATGAGCCTACAGTCGTATTTGGCGATATGAACGACGTAGCATGGTCACATACGTCTGAGCTGTTTCGGCGCATCAGCGGCCTGATGGACCCACGCGTGGGCCGCGGCCTGCTCCCTACTTTCCACGCCGATTACTCTCTCTTACGCTGGCCCCTCGACCACGTATTCGTGTCGCCGGACTTCAAAGTAGACGATATTCAACGCCTGAATTACGTAGGCTCCGACCATTTTCCTATCTACATCAAGCTCAGCTACGAACCGCACGACAAGCATATCCAGAAAGAGAACGCGGAGCAAGCGGATGAAGAGGACCACGAAGAGGCCGCTGAAAAGATTAAGGAGGGCTTCCAGGAGGAGCGTGAAGAGGAATTAGAGGAAGCCGGCCAAAAGAAAGAGCTAGCGACTTAAATATCAGTTTCGTATAAAAAAGCCATTTGCCGATTGTTTACCGATGCGGGCATGCGGCGCATCACGGCATTGCGCAGCCTCACCAGCCACGGCTGTTCCATTTGGGCCACTTTGCCCAACTGCCACGATTGATTGACAATGCGAGTTGTGCGCGGCCGGCGTTGGGTATCAAAGGCTTGAAAGGCCGACTCGATGCCTTTCGCTCGGGCTATACAAGTAGCTAGTACGGCGGCATCCTCCACGGCTTGGCCTGCGCCCTGTCCCATATTGGGCGTAGTGGCGTGGGCTGCGTCCCCAAGCAATAGCAAGCGGCCATAGTTAAAGCGGTTGAGCGGTTTCAAATCGATAATATCGCCCCAGATTACTTGCTCGTCCGTTGTAAGCGTCAGCAACTCGGGAATAGGGGAATGGTAGTCGGCAAAATGCCGCTGCAAATCGGGCAGCCGGAATGCGCGGTAATGTGGGTTTTGGGCTTGGGCGCTATTGATGCAGGCAAACCAATACACTTGTCCATTGCCTAGAGGCACCACGCCAAAGCGCCCGCTACCGCCCCAGGTTTCGGTAGAGCGGCCAGCAAGCAGGTTCAACTCTTGCGCTTCTATTACGCCGCGCCAGCAAGTATACCCCGCATAGCGTGGCTGACTCATCGGCAGCAATTGTCGCCGCACGCGGGAGCGAATTCCATCAGCACCAATTAACGCTTGGCCTTCAAGGTGGCTGCCATCGGTGAAATAGGCAGTTACATGGTTGCCTTTTTCCTCAAACCGTTCCAGTGATTTGCCTAGCTGCACCACGCCGGGAGGCAAATTTGCCAACAGAATACGCTGCAAGTCGGCGCGGTGAATAGCGAGGTTTTCGTAGCCAATGCGGTAGGTGAAAGGTGTTGTATCAATATCGTTGAGGATGCAGCCGTGGCGGTCCAGTAAACTGATACGCGTGATGGGAAAACCAGCTGCTCGTACAGCATCATGCACACCCAGACGGTCCAGCGCCTGCATAGCATTGGCCCCTAATACCACGCCCGCCCCAATTTCGCGTAGCTCAGCGGCGGCCTCAACTACCTGCACATCGTGGTTTTGCTGACGCAATGCCAACGCTGTAGCTAATCCCCCAATTCCTGCCCCAACGATGATAAATTTCATGCTTAATGTCTATAACTTAAAAAGAATGGTGTAGAGACGCGTATTCGTGTCTAATCGTTGAACAAGCGGAACCGCGCAAACTAAACAATCTCAGCAACGATTAGACGCGAATACGCGTCTCTACACCGTTCTGCTTATAAGAAAAATAATATGAAAAAAGCCCCCCAGCAATACGCTGGGAGGCTTTTATATACAAGGCTACAACTTACTTATTGCCGCCTACTTCTTCGTAATCAACGTCGGTCACGTTATCGGCGGGCTGGCCCTGCTGGCCGTTGCCTTGAGGTTGACCCTCGCCACCGGGGTAGCCTTGTGGCTGACCCTGACCGTCGCCACCTTGCGTAGCAGCATACATCTCTTGCGAGGCAGCCTGCCATGCAGCATTGATAGCGGTCATTGCGGTTTCGATAGCACCGAGATCTTTGCTTTCGTGCGCCTTTTTGAGGTCAGCAAGTGCATTCTCAATGGCCGTTTTGTTGCCGCCGCTCAGCTTGTCGCCGTACTCCGAAAGCTGCTTTTCAGTCTGGAAGATCATCGAGTCGGCAGCGTTTACCTTCTCAATGCGCTCTTTCTCCTGCTTGTCAGATTCTTCGTTGGCCTTCGCTTCGTTACGCATCCGCTCGATGTCGGCATCGGTCAGGCCGCTGCTGGCTTCGATACGGATTTTCTGCTCTTTGCCGGTACCCTTGTCCTTGGCCGATACGTGCAGGATACCGTTGGCATCAATGTCGAAGGTAACTTCGATCTGCGGTACGCCGCGGGGTGCTGGCGGAATGCTATCGAGGTGGAAACGACCGATGGTACGGTTCTGCGAAGCCAACGGACGCTCGCCTTGCAGCACGTGAATCTCTACGGAAGGCTGGTTGTCAGAAGCTGTCGAGAACGTCTCCGATTTCTTAGTCGGAATGGTCGTGTTCGACTCAATAAGCTTAGTCATTACGCCGCCCATGGTCTCAATGCCCAGCGAAAGCGGAGTCACGTCGAGCAGAAGCACGTCTTTTACCTCACCCGTCAATACGCCTCCTTGAATAGCAGCACCGATGGCAACTACTTCGTCAGGGTTAACACCTTTCGAAGGCTTCTTACCAAAAAACTTTTCAACCTCTTCCTGAATGCGTGGAATACGCGTTGAGCCACCTACCAAGATCACTTCATCGATATCCGAAGTGCTCAGGCCAGCGTCCTGCAGGGCTTTTTTGCAAGGCTCCATTGAACGCTTTACCAAGCTGTCGGCAAGCTGCTCGAACTTAGCGCGGCTCAATTTCACTACCAAGTGCTTCGGACCCGAAGCGGTAGCCGTTACATAAGGCAGGTTAATTTCAGTTTCAGTTGAGCTAGAAAGCTCCACTTTGGCTTTCTCAGCTGCTTCTTTCAAACGCTGCAGAGCCATTGGGTCTTTGCGCAGATCCAGGCCTTCATTGTCATTCTTGAACTGCTCAGCCAAGAAATTAATGATTACTTGGTCGAAGTCGTCGCCACCCAAGTGAGTGTCACCATTGGTGCTCAATACTTCGAACACACCGTCGCCTAACTCCAGGATAGAAATATCGAACGTACCACCACCGAGGTCATACACTGCGATTTTCTGGTCCTTGTGCTTCTTATCGAGACCATAAGCCAATGCCGCGGCCGTTGGCTCGTTAATAATACGCTTCACATCAAGGCCCGCAATGGCACCAGCTTCTTTCGTAGCTTGGCGTTGCGCATCGTTGAAGTATGCTGGAACTGTAATAACAGCTTCCGTTACTGTCTGGCCCAGATAGTCTTCAGCGGTTTGCTTCATTTTCTGAAGCACCATAGCCGAAATCTCCTGAGGCGTGTACTGACGGTCGCCAATTTTCACGGCTACCGTGTTGTTAGAGCCACGCTCCAGCGCATACGAAATGTGCTTAGACTCCTCGGTTACTTCGCCGAAGCCACGGCCCATGAAGCGCTTAATCGACTGAATCGTGTTCTGCGGGTTAGTAATGGCCTGACGCTTAGCCGGGTCACCTACTTTACGCTCGCCTTTGCCCCCGTCAAGAAACGCTACTATGGATGGCGTCGTACGGCGGCCTTCGCTATTCGGAATAACCACCGGCTCGTTGCCTTCCATAACGGCCACACAAGAGTTCGTGGTGCCGAGGTCAATACCAATTATTTTGCCCATCTGAATGGTATAGTTAAGTAAGTGGAAATGTCAGAGTGTATAGTGCGATTTGCTCGCATGCGGTGAATGACAAGCAGCGTACCAGCAGGCAAATCAGCCCATTTCCGTGACAGATTGTCATTTTTGAATATCTCAATCGGCCATTTCCCGCCGCTCTGGCTATATATTAAGCATAGAGTTGTCGGCACCTGTCAGGTAGTTGGATTGCTGGAGTAGTTCTGAATTAAAGCTAAGCCTTGCCTTTATAGTGCCACTTGTCATGCAGAACGCAGGGAAGCATCTAGCGTGCTGAGACAGTATTAGTAACCATACTGCCGCGAGCGAGATGCTTCCCTGCGTTCTGCATAACGGGCTGGTTGCATCACTTTAGAACAGAGAAAGCGGCTGGGGGGCTTTTTTATAGCATATTTCGTTGCAAAAACCGCTGAATGGTGCTGCGCCAGGCTACTTGGTGTTTGCTGTGATAAGGCTCGTGGCCCACGTCGGCAAAGTAGCGGCGCTGCTTCGGGCCACTGAGCGCGGCGTAGATGGCGTCCGTTTCCTGGCGGGTTACGCGCGAGTCGGTGAGGCCGTAGAGTAGGAGAGTGGGCGTTTGAATACGGCTGGCGTAGGTGCGGGCATCCAGATCAAAAGCCCAGAAGCCGTTTTGCACGCCGCCCCAAAATACCAACAGGTTAGCGAGCGGGAAAGCGGGCACTTGCAGCGCATGAAAGCGATTTTTGGCGGTCTGGAGCATGCTGCCGTAGGGGCATTCCAAAATAGCTGCCGTCGGCCGCACGCCCAATTCGCTTTCCGCCCGCAGGATTGCTACCGCGCCCATCGAAACTCCATACACAAACAGAGGCACCGACGGCTGCTGCGCTTTCAGAAACGCGAAAGCGGCGGCTACGTCGTCGGCTTCGCGGTAGCCCACGGTGGTTTGCACACCTTCAGAGCCACCATTGCCCGCAAAGTCGAGCAGCAAAACCGAAAAGCCTTGGTTCCGAAAAAACTCGGCCTCTGTCAGGAGCTTTGACTTGTCGCCGGTGTAGCCATGAAAAAGTGCCACCTGTCCCAGCGCGTCGGGCACAGGGCTAAACCAGGCCTCCAGTCGCCCATTAGGACTGTTTAGCAGAACGGTTTCGTAGGGAAACGTTGGCGTGGCCTGATTAACAGGCTTCGGATTCTGGATGCCCGTAAGCAGCAGCGCCGCCTTTTCCAAAGCCGAAAGCTGCTCCGGGCTAGCTTGCTTCGTGCCGGCTTCGTCGGAGAAATGGGTGAAGCGCCAGGCGTGAAAAAACGCTACCGCGTTGACCAGTACAAAGGCCAACGCACCCGCGGTCAGCCAGCGTCGCTTCATCGGGGGCGGGAGGTTTTGGAGCCACGCTTGGGCCGGGAATTACCACCTGTTGGTGTTTTTCCAGATGCTGGAGATCCGCCAAACTTGGGACCTGCCGGCGTAAAGGGCTTGCGTTTGGGCGCGCCTTCCGCCTTAGCGCCCGGTGTCGTGTTCGGTGCCGACTTTTTGGGCGCCGAGTCTTTCGAAAGCGGGGGCCGCTCGCCGGGCATTTTGGTGGCCGAAAAAGCGGCTTTCAGCTTGGCCGCTTCGGGCGCGGTTAGCTCGCGCCACTGGCCGGGGGCCAGATTTTCGACTTCCAGGTGCCCAATCTTCACGCGCACCAGGCGCAGCGTAGGAAAGCCCACAGCAGCCGTCATCTTGCGCACCTGCCGGTTAATGCCCTGCGAAATCGTGATTTGCAGCCAGGAAGCAGGAATATTTGCCCGAAAGCGGATGGGCTTGGGTCGCTCCCAGATAGCCGGTGGCTCGGGCAGTAGCTCCACTTCGGCTGGTGCCGTAAAGCTAGTTTTGATATCAACGCCCCGCCGCAAAGTAGCTATTGCCTCTTCCGTGGGTACGCCTTCTACCTGCACCCAATACGTTTTGGGCACCTTGAAGCGTGGCTCCGACAGGCGATGCTGCAAGGGCTTATCGTCAGTGAGCAGCACGAGGCCTTCGCTGTCGAAATCGAGTCGACCGACGGGGTAAATTTTGGGGATTGGTACGAAGTCCTTGAGCGTGGCGCGGCCGTTTTCGTCCGTGAATTGGGTGAGAACTTCGAAGGGTTTGTTGAGCAGGACGTAGCGCATGAGGCGGAAAGGTAAAAGCAGAGTTGGTTTCTCTGCCCTCAATCAAGATTCGCAAAAGGCAGCGAAAAAGCAAAGGTCGGCAGAACCAGCCGCTTTAGCGCTAGAACCCAGCGGAAAGGAGAAAGTAGACGGCTGGGGGGCTTTTATTCGGCCTTTATGCGGTTGGCCGGCTGTAGCGCCACCTGGCCACTGAACAGCACCACCACATCGCGCGGCGGATAAACTACGGCGTCTACACTGTCGCGATGTGTGGTTCCGTCACCGTCTTCGCTGCGGTACACGTGGCGCACGAAAAGGCCGATGCGCGACGTGTCGGCCTGCCGCGCCAGCAACTGCTGCCGCTCCTGAGCCCGGCGAGTAAAGTCAGCCGTCGGAGCCTGCGCATTATTAGCCACAGCCGTAACAGCAGCATCGTTGCGCTGATTCACTTTCACCACGTAGGCAATCGAATCCTGGCGGGTAAAGGGTTGAATATAAAAGGTTTCAGAGCGGTAGTTGCCCGTTTTGCTCATGCCCTGCTGCACGTGTTCCGATACGGCTGCTTGCGCGTGTTCGGCCGGCGATTGCTCGCAGCTGGTTAGTAAAGCGGTTAGCGCGAAGGCGTAGAAAAAGGCAGATTTCATTGGGTAAGCAAAGTAGAAGAGACGTTATAGCTGGCCATAGAGACACTTATTCGCATCTGACCGTTCCTGGTGTAGACTTGTTAAACAACGTGTTTATGGTCCAATAATGGAATTTCAGGTTGATTAAATGCCCCCCGAATACTTGCGGGCCGCCCATTCAGTTGTTACCAACGCCATCAACAAGAAAAACAGCCACTTTAGGTTTATCAGGTCCTTGATACTTTCTTGGCTGTAAATCACGGGCTTGTAATTGGCATTCTGAATATCCTGGGTGAGCTGGTCGAACTGCTGCGGATAATACAGGCGCGAGCCGCTGCGCCGGGCGAGCTGGTAGAGCAAGTTGTGGTCGGCGCGGGCGTTGAGGGCTTCGAGCTGCTGCTCCTGCACCAGCAGCTCCCCCCGATCCTGCTGATTTTGCCCCCCAAGCGTGGCGCGAGCTACATAGCGGTACACGCCGCCAGGAAGAGTGCCGAGGCGCAGCGGCGCCCCATCTTCGCTATTTGTGAAGGAGTAATTGCGGGTGCGCTGCTGCTCGTCGGTCAGCGTCAGCTCGATTTTCTGACCATAAATACGCTCGAAAATAGCGTTATATGTTTCGGCTCCAAAGGTGATTTCGTCGGCCGTAGTGAAAGCATCTTGGGTTGGATATACGTCGAGTCGTTTTTTATTCGCGTTAGCGGTAAGTAGTTGGAGCGTGCGGGTGATGAGGCGGTCGTAGGCGTCGGGGCGGTCGGCGTGGTCGGCGGCCTCCTGTAGGCGCCACTGCCAGCCGCCGTCGGTGAGCAGGGTAGCGCGGCGCTGCTCAGGCGTGCCGCCAAACACCAGAAGGGGCTTTTGCGTTTTCAACCGGCCTACCTGCTGATACAGTGCCACTTCGGCCCCGCCGCCCAAACGGTATTCGCCAAACGGTACCGGCGCGGGCGGATATGCCGCGAAGCGCCGCAAGGCATCTTCCTCAAATGAAAACCGCGAAAACGAGGTATTCAGCACGGGCGTCACCTCATCCGTCTGCTGTCCGCGAGGCGCGATGGTAAGGCCGGCACCAAGGTTATTATAGGCGTTCAAATCGGACTGAGCGCCAATGATAAAGAGCGCCGGAATGCGACGATTTCGCACCTGAGCCAGCACCTCATTGCCCACGCCCGTGCGAGCGGGCAATTGGTGCAGAATGGCCACATCATAATCCTGGGCTTTGAGGGGCTCAATGCCGGGCAAATAAATTGTCAGGTCGAAGTTGTCGTTCTGCAAAATTGCCCCCCGGAGCGCTTTTATATCTGGGTGAGGCGCAGCGCCGGCCAGCAGCACCCGCAGCTTGCCTTTTACTACTTCGATATATGCGTTTTTGGTGTTGTTGAGGGGCGTGAATTCGCCGGATTGGGCTTGAACAGCAACTTCGTAGCGACGCTTGCCGGGGGCTGGAGCAGTTAGCAAGAAGGTGGTTTTCTGCCGACGCTGACCGCGGGGCAAATTCACCTGTTTGGTTTGCAGTACGCGGCCATTTTCGCGCAGCCGCACCGTGGCGGTGCCGCCTCCGAAACCTTCATAGCCGATTTCGGCCTCAATGGGGAAGCGGTTGCCGCTGAAAGCCACACGGTTATAGTTCAGCGTAGGCACACTCAGGTCGCGCTTAGGCACAGTGTCGCCCACGGCCACGCTATAAATCGGAAAGTTAAACTCAGAGTACACCGGTGAGCGGCCCTGGTTCACCAACCCATCCGACACGAGCACCACGCCAGCCAGATTTCGCCCGTCATAGCTCTCACGTACGTACGTCAGCAAGCCATCCAGGTCGGTGGCAGGTGCCTGAAACCGCACCGAATCGGGCCGGACAGCGCGAGCCGGGCTGGGGGGCAAAATCTGCGTCTCGACCCGAAAGCCTTTGTCCTGTAATGTAGTAGCCAATTGCTGCAAGCCGGTAGTAGCCTGGCGCAACACCGCTGGCGGCGTAAAAAGCCCCACCGACTGGGAGTTGTCCACAGCCAGCACGATGGTAGGTGCTTCGGTGGTAGTGGTGGTCGTTTTGACGAAGGGTGAAAGCAGCAGAAAGCACAAAAAGCTCACGACTATGAAGCGCAACGCGGCCAGCGCGTAGTTCAGGGCCTTGCTCCAAGGCGCCTTGGCCGAGTAAAGCAGCGCCGCGTAGCCCGCGCCTACGGCCAGGCACAACAGTATAAACCAGGGAGAAGCAGCGACGGAAATCAAAGACAACAGGTTCAGATGGAATTCCAAGAACCCCGATGCGGCCCAGTTGGTTGCGCGCCGGAGTTGATGGGGAGCGAAGGTAGGTAGTTGTTAGGTTAGCGGTTTATAAATAAGAAAGTTTTATAGTGAAGGCTTGGGGCATCTTGAGGTATTATAACTTGCCGCTTAAATACTATAAAAATAAATTTTCACTTTCTATGCTGAATAGCTCATCTGTAAATAAAAAGTATGAGATTAAAATGTTGCTACTTGGAGTTATGTCTACTTTATTAGGTCTATATAGCCTGCCATATATTTTCGTTTCTAAATCATCATTAATACCGTTGAAAGGAACCCTTAATTTTGCCAAGACCTATATAACTACAGTTGAAGATCGGAAGGGAAATAAAAGTCGTAAATCAGAGCTTATTTTCTCTTTGAAAGAATATAATAAAGTGTATTCGATTGGTGAAAATATAGGAACAGACTATCGAGATGATAACCATGAAAAGATCGCGCAAAAACTAAATCAGGCAAGTTTAGTCACTGTGTGGATTAAGAAAAGCGAAATAAACTCTTCAGAACCCGAAGTTTTTCAAATTGATGGCCCCGATGATTTAATCATATTAAGTATTGCAGAGGTTAAAAATACAAAGAGGTTTATAATAACGTTTTCATTAATTTTTGGCTTGGTATGTATAAAAGTATTTTTTTGGATGAGGTTTCCAGAAAAAATGAGATCGATTTTTCTTTCAAAGAATTAAATAAAATCACCTCACCGTCACCAACTCTTTACTCTCAAACATTCGAACCGGCGAAATAACCTTTTCTGTCAGCGGAATAAGGTTGCCGTAGCGCTCCTTTAGCTTAGCCTGCACAGCAGGATGGCTCGGATCAAATTCCCGCAGTGTCTGGAGCTGCCCGATTTCACGACCAGTTGCTTGCTGATACATTTTCCAGAGTAGTTCAGAGCAGTAAATCCGTTCATCGGACCAGCCGAAGTAGAGGTCGTAGCTTTTGCCACGGTACTGCTCGCCAGCGGCTTGCAGGCGTTGGAGCGCGGCGGGCGTGAGTATAGTTTTGGCATCGCGTAGGCGCTTCACTACAAACTTTCCTTCCTTGCCCCGTGCTATCCACACTGCTAGAGATGTTTCGCTCACTGGCTGCACGGCCTCAAATACGCGCCACTCCTTGCCCTTCCGAAACAGGATGCCGCAGTGGCTGTACGGAGAGTGAGTAGCCAACTGAATAGCTTGGCTCTGCGCAGAAAGAGAAGTTTGAAAAATCAGGTCGCCATCGTGCAGCTTCGGAGCCATTTCATTCACCGTGGCCTTGACGGTGCGGGCTTGCTGAAATCGGCTGTAGCGGTGGTGCAGACGCGGATAAGCAAGAAACGCCAATAGCAGTAGCGGTAGTAGAAACAGCAGGATACGTCTGGGCATTATGAGGTCGCTAGGTAGTTGGGTATGAGATGTATAAGGAATATCAAAGTTTACAAAAAACCTCAGCAGGAGCGACGATGAAGCATGCCGCCCGCTTTATCGCTTCGCTAACTCTCATATTGACAACCATCACATCTCTATCAATTCGTTTTAGAGCAATGCTGACAACACGGTAGAGATGCGCCCGGTTGTCAGCATGACCTTCTATTGCGACGGCCACAACGAGTCGCTAAGCGAGAGCTTGACGTCACGTAATTAGTTTGTACCCTATTCCCCGGATATTCAAAATCTCGATACCTAGATCGTGGCGCAGGTGTTTGCGTAGCTTAGAAATAAACACATCCATGGAGCGAGCGGTGAAGAAATTGTCGTCGCCCCAAAGTTGTTGCAGGCAGCGCTGCCGGTCCAGCACGCGGCCCTGGTGTTGCACAAGCAGGCGGAGTAGCTCGGCTTCTCGGTGCGATAATTTGGTGATAGGCTGACCCGGGAATACAAGCTCTTGCTTGAGGGGGAAAAAAGTATAGCCGCCTAAAGCGAGGCTGGGGGATATTTCTGCTTCCACTACTGGGGTCGAGCGGCGTAGCAACTCGCGGATGCGCAAAAGCAATTCCTCTAAGCTGAAAGGCTTTTTGAGGTAATCATTACCACCCACGGTAAAACCGCGCACTACATCGGCAGGCAGCGATTTGGCCGTGAGGAAGAGTGCGGGCGTTTGCTGGTCGGTGCGGCGAATTTCGCGCACGAAGGAAAAGCCATCGAGCACCGGCAGCATCACATCCACGATGCAGAGGGCGAATGTTGTTTGGTGGAAAGCGGCCAGGCCTTGGCGCCCATCCGTGACGTGCGTAACCTGAAAACCACTGCGACCCAGGCTCTCACTTAGGATGCGGGCTAGGGGCAACTCGTCTTCAAGCAAAAGAAGATGCGGCAGGTTCATGTTGGGCCAATGGCAGAGTGATGGTGAAGCTAGTGCCGCGTTCCTCGACGCTTTGCAGCGAAATTTGCCCCCCAAGCTGCTCCACAATGGTTCTGGCGTAATTTAGTCCCAGCCCGTACCCTTTAACAGTGTGGATGTTGCCAGTTGGCACTCGGAAAAACTTATCAAACACTTTATCCTGATAAGCCAGCGGAATACCCTGGCCATTATCCGTGACTTTTAGCTCGGCCGTGCCTGCTTGCGCAGAGCAGAAAACAGAAATGTGGGGTTGGCCAGAACAGTATTTAAGGGCATTGTCGAGAAGCGTAGTTAACACGTTGGCTAGGTGGGTTTCGTCGCCAAGAATATAGATGGGCGCTGAGGGCTGGTGATAAGTAAGGTGAGCCTGAGTGAGCTGGGGGGCATTTTGGTGCAAAACCTGAGTAACAAGCTCGGGTAAATCGAGTAGGTGATTAGCCAGCGCAGGTGTAGCCTGCTCTAGCACCACATGGCGCAGAATCTGGTCAATCAAGCCAGTAAGGCGTCCAGATTGTTGACGGATAATATGGAGGTAGTCGTTGGTGGCCTCGGGGCTTAAATCGAAGCTTTGTAGGGCTTCGGTAGCCAGACTAATGGTAGCCACAGGCGTTTTTAGCTCGTGGGTCATGTTGTTTACAAAGTCGTTTTTTAGCTCGGCCAGCCGGCGTTGGCGTAACAGCGTACGCGCCGTGAAGCCGAAGCAGCCCAACACGATGAGCAGCAAAAGAAACGAGCTACCTAGCACCCATTTCATACGTTCCAGAAACACTAGATTAGGGTCTGGGAACCAAGCCCTCACCAGCTCGTCTTTTTTCATGATTCCCGTTTGGAAAGAACGGGTGCCGTAAGCTGCGCGGGGTAATTCTGTGGGGAGCTTTTTACTTTCAGTAAGCTGAAAATCGGCGTTAATATCACGCTCGCGCAAACTCGCAGTGTACAAAGTTCGCAGGCGTTGGTGATTTACTTGGCTCTGCTCAGCAGCGAGAATAAGCTGGTCGCCGAGGCGCTTGGTATGGTAATAAATGAATCCTTGATGCAAGTTCTGAGCAACGGTGCCAGTAGAGAAACGGCGGATGAAAAACTCCCTGGCTTGGGGCGTAATGGTAGTGAGCTGCTGCCTAAAGTCATCAAAGCTGACTTTAAAAGGTTTACGCTTCTCGCCAAGAAATGGGTGCTTGTCGGCCAGGGTGAAGGTCGTTGTGTGATACACCGGGTTTAGGTAACAGCCGATTACTACCTGATTGGTGTCAGCTAGCCAACCTTGGTACTGGCGCACTAATTGGCGCCGCCGCTGCGCGACCTCCTGCTGCACGGCCGTTTCTAAGGCTGCATTGGTATCTTGGCGGAAGCTGCGTGTAGCACTTCGATACGCTTGATAATTCCAGTAGAATTGGAAACCCAGCAGGCCCACTGTACAAGCTGTCATCAACCCCAATACCAAGTGAATGCTGTGCTTCATCTGCCTAAAGATAGGCGGCGCACTGCCAGCTTATCAGACTTTTAACACTAATTAACATTACTTAACGGGACTTAACAGTAAGGCATTGGGATAGAAGCGTGCTTTGTCAAAAAAGCTCCTGCCATGAAAAATCTGCTTCTTCCAGTGCTTGTTAGCGTACTGTTTTGCCCCCCAGTGCCCACATTAAGAGTACCCTTAAGGATAGTCTTGCCCATACCGACTATTGGTAATGCACCCGACAGCACCACGCTCCGCCTTACGACTGGAGCTGAGAACCTAGAGCTGCGGCATCTTATGTTGCGGGTGCTGCAAATTGAGCAGCAACGCCTCACCATCCATGACCCGCGCTTGGTGGGCAAGCAATTTCACCTCACCTTTCAGGAGTACCGCAACGGTACCCCAACTCCAGAAAAAGAACTGGTAGGTAATAAAGCTTCTCGGCTCACGCAGTTCGATTCTACTGGTACTTTCTCAGTAGAAGTTTTTAGCCGTCAGGTAAGCGAAACGAAAGTGGAAAACCGGTTCTTATTCGTCAACGGGATGACCGTTAAGGCCTTCGATGTCGTTCCGCAGAAAGGAGATTTATACAGCATGCGAACTGATATTCGCCCGTTTCGCCGAGCGCAGGGCGCGGTGGGTGGCTCCACAAACAATCCGGTTTCAGAAGCGCGTTTGCCACTAAGCGTAAAAGTGCCCTTACTTGTGTACACGCTGCCTTATAACGGTGGCGATTACCTGCAATGGTGTACGGTAGCGCAGAGTCAAGTGCCAGTGGAGCAATGGTACAAGCGGTTCAAGATACCACACTTTGTAGTGTACAATCTGCGAATCGATTTGAAGTAACCAGTTGATAAAATTCTGATAGATAGTACTGAAACAAGAGGAGTGCGAGCTTTAAGCTCGCACTCCTCTTGTTTCACACTTTCAATTTTGTGCTTGGTGCTACAGCTCTACGTCAGCATACCGCCGTCTACCTGAAGTACTTGCCCGGTGATGTAGCTGCTGTCATCGGAAGCCAAGAAAGCCGTGGCTTTGGCCACGTCTTCGGGAGTGCCGCCGCGCTTGAGCGGTATAGCTTTGCGCCACTCGTCTACTTGTTTGGGGTCGAGGGCGTCGGTCATTTCAGTTTCGATGAAGCCGGGGGCAATAGCGTTGCAGCGAATATTGCGCGAGCCCAATTCCAGCGCCACCGACTTGGTGAAGCCGATAATTCCCGATTTGGAGGCCGCATAGTTAGCCTGACCGGCGTTGCCTTTAATGCCAACTACTGACGTCATATTTACGATGCTGCCGGCTTTTGCGCGCATCATAGGCTTGATGGCGGCTTTGGTCAGGTTGAACACTGATTTGAGGTTGACGGCCAGCACTTGGTCCCAGTTCTGTTCGCTCATGCGCATGAGCAGGCCATCCTGTGTGATGCCAGCATTATTGACCAGAATATCCAGGCGGCCAAATTCAGTCATCACATCATCGACCAGCTTCTCAGCATCAGCATACACGGAGGCGTCGGAGCGGAAACCTTTGATTTTGGTGCCGTGGGCAGCCAGTTCTTGTTCGAGCTGTTGGCCTTTCTCCACGCTGGAGAGGTAAGTGAAGGCGATGTTGGCGCCAAGTTGGGCGAAATGGGTAGCAATAGCGCGGCCGATTCCTTTGGAGGCGCCAGTGATGAGGGCGGTTTTTCCGTCGAGCAGTTTTGTCATGTGGGCGAAGGTAGCAAGGCTGGGCAATTTCCGCTAACCAATCCTGGCGGCGGGGCAGCCGGCATTCAAAAGGCATTGTACCTTCGCCCTGACTTATGCGTGAAATTGATATCTGCATTCTTGGGGCCGGGCCGGGCGGTGCGACAGCAGCCCTGCACCTTGCCAACGCCGGCCAGCGCTGCCTGCTGCTCGACCGCGCCACTTTTCCCCGCGACAAAATCTGTGGTGATGCGCTCAGCGGCAAAGTAGTAAGCGAGTTGCGCCGCATCAACGAAAATTTGCCCCCCAGACTTGCCGCCGACGCCACTCAGCTGCCCGCCTGGGGCATCGACTTCTTCGCGCCTAATGGCCGCCGGCTCGGCATTCCCTTTCGGCCCAACTTTAACAAAGCCACCGACCCAGCCGCCGGCCACATCGCCAAGCGCATCGACTTCGATAATTTCCTAGTAGAAGAAGTCCGTCAACGTCCTGAAATTGAGTTGCTGGAAGGCGTGGACATCACCCAGCACGAGCGCACTGCCGACGGCCGCTGGCACTTGCGCACTTCGGATGGCGCAATAGAAATCAAAGCCAAACTGCTGCTCGTGGCTAATGGAGCTCAGTCAGCGTTTGCGCGGCAGATTGGCGGACATCAATTGGAGCCTGATCATCATTGCGCTGGCCTGCGGGCATATTATCAGGGCGTGACGGGCTTGAGCAAAGACAACTTTATCGAGCTGCACTTTATTAAAGAGTTCTTGCCCGGCTATTTGTGGGTTTTCCCATTGCCTAATGGTCAGGCCAACGTGGGCGTAGGCATGCTGAGTAAAACCGTGTCGCAGAGGAAGATAAACCTGCGCCAGCGCCTCACCGAAATTCTGGAAACGCACCCCGCTTTGCGCGAGCGATTCAAAGACGCGGAGCGCCTGGGGCCGGTGCGCGGTTTCGGGCTGCCGCTGGGCTCGAAGCGCCGCTCCCTCTCCGGTGAGGCCTATATGCTGCTCGGCGATGCTGGCTCCCTCATCGACCCTTTCTCCGGCGAAGGTATTAGCCACGCCATGGTCAGTGGCCGCCACGCTGCCGATTGGGCCGTGCGGGCATTAGCCGCGCATGATTTCTCGGCTGACTTTCTCAAAGGGTATGATGGGGCCGTGTACAATCGTCTGTGGCAGGAGTTGCGACTGAGCCGGGCTATGCAGCGCCTGCTAGCATTTCCGTGGTTGTTCAATGTGGTAGCCAATCGCGCCGCTAATAACCCCACGCTGGCCGAAACAATCAGCAATATGTTCCTAGATCTGAATCTGCGAGAGCGGCTGCGTCAACCGAGCTTCTATGTGAAGCTTTTATTAGGTAGTAAGTAATCATTCCGCTCAAATTCCAACAGGCCGTCATGCAGAGCGGGAGCGAAGCATCTCGCCAGCGGTAGCAGGATTACTACTCTATCATCAGCACGCGAGATGCTTCGCTCCCGCTCTGCATGACCGCCTTGTGTGATAACTGAGTGAGCCTATTTAAAGGGTCGAATCAGGTGGGGCGGTGCTGAGCGAATCGAGGTTGCGGGGGGCGGCGGGCTCACGCTCTATGGCCCGGCGCGCTGATGGAGTCGACTTGTACTTGGTCGGCGCTTCCTGTTCGGGCGTGGAGGCGCACTGCGTAGTGAGCAGCAGCAAGGCGGCCCCAAATAAGCAGAGTAAGGCTGTTTTCATATTACTAGAAAGTAAGGACGAAGCCCAAACCGGACCAGTTGTCACGTGGTTATATATTGTACGGTGAGGCCACGGCTGGGGGGCAAATTCACGCGCTTTTTACTTAAAACCAGCTACCCAAAACCTTATTGTTGAGAGTAACAAACGCTGGTTATCTTTGCCCGGCTCGGGCGGCTGGCCTTCCGGACGAAATTTTTCTATCTCTTCTCAAGCACAAGAATATGGCATTGCAATATGATCTGGTCGTGGTGGGTAGTGGGCCGGGTGGCTACGTAGCCGCTATTCGGGCTTCCCAGCTGGGGCTGAAAGTAGGCGTAGTAGAGCGCGAGTCGTTGGGGGGTATTTGCCTTAACTGGGGCTGTATCCCAACCAAAGCGCTGCTTAAGAGCGCCCAGGTATTTGAGTATTTCAAACACGCCGAGGACTATGGTCTGAAGGTCGAAAACCCCAGCTACGATTTCGGTGCAGTAGTGCAGCGCAGCCGCGGCGTGGCCGATGGCATGAGCAAGGGCATCAACTTCCTGTTCAAGAAGAATAAAATTGAAACTGTATCGGGCACCGGCAAACTGCTGGCTCCCGGCAAAGTTGAGGTGACGAAAGCCGACGGCTCGAAAGAAACCGTAGAGGCCAAGCACATCATTCTGGCCACTGGCGCCCGCTCGCGCGAGCTGCCCAATCTGCCCATCGACAACAAGAAAATCATCGGCTACCGCAAGGCCATGACGCTGGAGCAAATGCCCAAGCGCCTCGTGGTAGTAGGTTCGGGCGCTATTGGCGTTGAGTTTGCGTATTTCTACCGCGCCATGGGCTCGGAGGTAACCATCGTGGAATTCATGCCCCGCATCGTGCCTGTAGAGGACGAAGAAGTGTCGCGGCAGATGGAGAAGTCCTTTAAGAAAATGGGCATGACCATTCTCACCAGCGCCGAAGTAACCAACGTGGACACCAAAGGCGAAGGCTGCAAAGTGACAGTGAAAACTGCCAAAGGCGACCAGCAAATTGAATGCGACGTGGTGCTCGCCGCTGTGGGCGTGCAAACCAACCTCGAAAACCTGGGCCTCGAAGAGCTGGGCATCAAAGTAGAGAAGGGCCGCATCATCGTGGACGAATTCTACAAAACCAACGTGGACGGCATCTACGCCATCGGCGACATCGTGCCTGGCCCAGCGCTGGCGCACGTAGCATCTGCTGAAGGCATTATCTGCGTGGAAGCCATCACTGGCCACCACCCTGAGCCGCTCAACTACCAGAACATCCCCGGCTGCACCTACGCCCAGCCCGAAATTGCCAGCGTCGGCATGACCGAAAAGGAAGCCCGCGACAAAGGCCTCGACATTCTGGTAGGTAAATTCCCTTTCTCGGCCTCAGGCAAAGCCAGCGCCGGTGGCGTAAAAGACGGCTTTGTAAAAGTTATTTTCGACGCCAAGTACGGCGAGTGGCTCGGCGCCCACATGATTGGTTCGAACGTGACCGAGATGATTGCCGAGGTAGTCGTAGCCCGCAAGCTCGAAACCACTGGCCACGAAATCATTAAGTCGGTGCACCCGCACCCAACCATGTCGGAAGCCATTATGGAAGCTGCTGCCGCTGCTTACGGTGAGGTAATTCACTTATAATTCGTCTTTCTTACTAAAAAAGCCCCCCAGCAAATTGCTGGGGGGCTTTTTTAGTTAAGGGTTAATCCTGCACCGGCTCCAGCGGAACCTGCGGCCTTGGCTTGCGGCTTACCAAGAAAACACCGCCAAAAATCAAGGTGGCTTGCAGGGCCCGGCCCCAGGTAAAGTGGTCTTTGCCTAAGCTCACGGCAATAAGTACGGCCAGTACCGGCTGCAAATAAATATACACGCCGAGCAGGGCAGGGGAGGCATATTTGAGCGCCCAGTTATTAAGCAGATACGCAATAATAGTCAGGAACAGGACCATATAAATCACTTCGGCCCAGATGTATAGCGGGAAGTGTGCATAGTCGGTAGTAAATGCGTCGCGCCAGCCGAAGGGCACTGCCACCACCGCGCCCACCAGAAAAATACGAGCCAGCACGGTGAAGGCGTTGTACTTGCGCATGAGCGGCGTCACGAGCACCAGATACACACCAAACGCTGTGGCATTCAGCAGAATAAGAATATTGCCCAGCGTAGCATTTGGGTAAATGGCGTCGGTAGGGTTGCGACTGAGAATAAGTGTAGCAGCACCTATGGCTCCCAGCAAAATACCCCCCACGCGGGCTTTCGTGATTTTTTCGCCCAGCAGCACTGCCGAAGCCAACACCACCACGATAGGCGCAATGGTTTGCAGCAACGATGCATTAATGGGCGATGTGTAGTTCAGCCCCGAAAAAAACAACAGCTGGTTGACCCCAATTCCCGTGACTCCGCAGGTGATGGAGCGCACGTTGTCGGCGCGGCCCTGAATACGGTCTTGGGGGGCAATTAGGCGGCTGAGCACGGCAAAAAATAACGCCGCGCCCACAATACGCAGTGTCACGATGCCAAATGGGCCCATATACTCGGGCATAACATCCTTGGAAAGACTATAGTTGGCAGCATAAATCAGGGCTACCAGAAACAAGGCCGCGTGCACGCGCAGGGAATTTTTCATCGCCGGCAAAGGTACGTGTAGCAGGAAGCTTCTATTGTGCCTTTTGTTCAGCTAAAGTTATCTGTCCTTAGTACTGCACCATCTGCCAGCCGAAGCAGTAGCTTACTTGAAGCATTCTTCATTCGGCCGGCCCCAACGTTACATTTGGACTTCGTTTTACGTTATCCTTCCATGACTACCGGCTCCCTCTTCGATTCTGAACCTACGCCTGTCCAAACCGCAAAGCCCAACTCAAATGCTCCGCTCGCGGAGCGTCGGCGCCCACGCACACTCGCTGAGTATGCTGGCCAGCAGCACTTAGTGGGACCGGAGGGCGTGCTGCGGCGCTATCTGGCTGGGGGGCGTTTGCCGTCTATCATTTTGTGGGGTCCGCCCGGTGTAGGCAAAACAACCCTGGCCCATTTGCTGGCCGACGAGCTGAAACAGCCTTTCGTAGCCCTGAGCGCCATCAATGCTGGCGTAAAAGACGTGCGCGATGTGATTGAGAAAGCCAAGTCGCGGCCCGGTACGGTGCTTTTTATTGACGAGATTCACCGCTTCAGCAAGTCGCAGCAGGATGCATTGCTGGGCGCGGTGGAGCGCGGCGTGGTTACGCTTATTGGCGCCACTACCGAGAATCCCTCGTTTGAAGTGATTCCGGCCTTGCTGAGTCGGGCGCAGGTGTACGTGCTGGAACCGCTGAGCAAGGAAGTACTGACGGGTTTGGTTGACAAAGCCCTGACCGAAGACGAGATTCTACAGCGCAAAAAGGTGCGCGTAGCCGAGTACAACGCCCTGCTCACCATATCCGGAGGCGACGCCCGTAAGCTGCTCAATCTGCTCGAAATAGTAGTAGAAGCCAGCCCAGCAGACGTGAAAACGGGCGAAACCGTCATCACGGATGCTTTGGTGCAGGAACTGGCGCAGCAACACCTCGCCCGCTACGACAAAGGCGGCGAGATGCACTACGATGTTATTTCGGCCTTTATTAAAAGCATCCGCGGCTCCGACCCCAATGCCGCTTTGTATTGGCTGGCCGTGATGTTGGAAGGTGGTGAAGATGTAAAATTTATTGCCCGCCGGCTGCTCATTCTGGCTTCCGAAGACATCGGCAACGCCAATCCCAATGCCCTGATGCTGGCGCAAAGCTGCTTCCAGGCTGTCACGGTAATCGGCCTGCCCGAAAGTGACATTATTCTGGGGCAAACTGTTGTGTATCTGGCTACTAGTGTGAAGAGCAATGCCAGCTACAAAGGTATCCGGGAGGCGCGGGCTCTGGTGCGTGAGCAGGGCGTGCAGTCGGTGCCTATTCCGTTGCGCAACGCACCCACGCGCCTCATGAAACAGCTCGGCTACGGCCAGCAATACCAGTATTCGCACAACTACGAAGGCAATTTTGCCCCCCAGGAGTTCTTGCCCGAAGCCCTCAGCGGCACACGCTTCTACGACCCCGGCCACAACGCCAGCGAGCAGAAGCTACGCGAGCGGCTACGACAGTGGTGGGGGGCAAAATATGAGTATTGATGGTGCAACGAAGCCTCACCCCCTAGCCCCCTCTCCTAGGGGAGAGGAGGAGCTAGCTTTTAGTTTTTCTAATTTTTAGTTGATTCTAGAAATCTAGTTTTAGAGCTAGTTCCTCCTCTTCCCTAGGAGAGGGGGCTAGGGGGTGAGGCTTCGTTGACTAAACCCTTCTACATTTGTTAAGCACTCAGATAATCCCCTTTCCAATGAGACAGTTTTTTAAATTCGTACTAGCCACGCTGGTCGGTCTGATGGCATTTGCCTTCGTCGGCTTTTTGCTGCTTGTGGGCGTTCTGGTGACGGCCGCCAGCTCCGAAGATGAGGTAGAAATTGCCCAGAATTCGGTGCTGGAGCTGAAGCTCGATCAGCCTATTTCGGAACGTGAGAACCCGGAGTCATTGGGCAGCCTGATGGGCGGCGGAAGCAGTGCCAGCAGTGGCCTGGATCAGATAAAAGGAGCCATACGGCGCGCCAAAGAAGACGACAACATCAAGGGTATTTTCCTGAATGTGGAACTGGTGCAAGCTGGTATGGCCACCTTGGAAGAGATTCGTAATGAGCTGATCGACTTTAAGAAGTCGGGCAAATTTGTGGTGGCCTACAATGATCTGGCTTCTGAGAAGAGCTACTACCTGGCCTCTGTCGCCAACCGGATTTACCTGAATCCGCAGGGCACACTGGAGTTCAATGGCTTAAGCTCGGAGACTTACTACTACAAAAATCTCTTCGAAAAGCTGGGTATCGAGCCGTATATCTTCCGGGTAGGTTCATTCAAGAGTGCCGTAGAGCCTTATTTCCGGGACAGCATGTCGGATTCGGCGCGGCTGCAAACCTCGTCGTTTCTGAATTCGATGAACGACTTTATGCTCAGCCACGTGGCGAAGTCGCGCAAAATTGCCCCCGCCCGTCTGCGCGTCATCTCCGACTCCATGCTGGTGCACAACGCCGACGATGCTAAGCGTCTCGGCTTGGTTACCAACCTCGGCTACTACGATCAGGCCCTGAGCTTCATGAAAAAGAAAGTGGGCGTGGACGAGGACGAAAAGCTTGGCCTCGTTAGCCTTGGTACTTACCAACGTGGCGAAGACGAAACCAGCGGTAGCGGCTCCAAGCGTATTGCCGTCATCTATGCCGATGGCGACATCGTGACTGGCAAGGGTGGCAACAATGATATCGGCAGCACTCGTTTTGCCGAAGCCATTCGCCAAGCCCGCCTCGACGACAAAGTGAAAGCCGTAGTGTTGCGCGTCAACTCCCCCGGCGGCTCGTCGCTGGCCTCCGATATTATTTATCGCGAAGTGGTGCTGACCAAAAAAGTGAAGCCGATTGTGTGCTCTATGTCTGATGTGGCTGCTTCGGGGGGCTATTTTATTGCCATGGCCTGCGACACCATCGTGGCTCATCCGAACACCATCACGGGTAGCATCGGCGTGTTTGGCGTGTTGCCCAATATTCAGCCCTTGCTGCGCGACAAGCTCGGTATCACCACCGACCGCGTAACTACCGGTAAGTTCTCCGATTTGCCGACTATTACGCGTCCGCTCACGGCTTTTGAACAGCAGCAGCTGCAAGCGGAAGTCAACCGCATCTATGCCGACTTCACGACTAAAGCCGCCAAGGGCCGTAACATGCCTGTAGAAAAGCTGCGCGGCTACGCCTCCGGTCGGGTGTGGTCGGGCTCAGAAGCTAAGGAGCGCGGCCTCGTGGACGTGCTTGGCTCCTTTGAAGATGCCCTGCGCATTGCCGCTCGTCGCGCCAACTTAGACGAGGGCGACTACCGCCTGCAAAGCTTGCCCCGCCAGAAAACGTTTGTCGAAAACATCTTCGAGAGCTTTGGCTTGGAAGCGCGGCAGCAACTGGTAAAGCAGGAGTTAGGCCCGCTTTACCCCATGTATGAGCAGTATCAGAAGCTTATCAAGCTAGAAGGCGTGCAGGCGCGCATGCCATTTGAAATGAACATTGAGTAAGGTAACTCAACGTTTTTTTAAGAGAACGTCATGCCGAGCAGCGCGAAGCATCTCGCGTGTTTAGTGGGAGTACTAACCTGATATCAGCACGCGAGATGCTTCGCTCCCGCTCGGCATGACGTTCACCGGATTAAGCCATCTTCTTTGCATTCGTTTTATTTTAATTCTCGTTCAAAAAGCCCCCTATGCAGCAATTGCGCGAAGCCGCTGACCACATCCGCCGCCAACTCGGCGACTTCCAACCTGAATTCGGAATTATCCTCGGCACCGGCCTAGGAGCCCTGGTAAATGAGCTGGAAATTCAGCATGAGTTCTCTTATGACGACTTGCCCCACTTCTCGGCTTCGACCGTTGAAAGCCATTCGGGGAAGCTGCTGGGGGGTATTTTTGCTGGGCGGCGGGTGTTAGTGATGCAGGGCCGCTTTCATTACTACGAGGGCTACACCATGCAGCAGGTGGTGTTTCCGGTGCGCGTGATGAAGCTGCTGGGCATTCAGAAGCTCTTCGTAAGCAATGCCGCCGGGGGGCTAAATCCCGACTTTGCGATGAGCGACCTTATGCTCATTGAAGACCACCTGAATCTGCTGCCCACCAATCCGCTCATCGGGCCGAATTTGGACGAGCTGGGGCCGCGCTTCCCCGATATGCTGGAGCCCTACGATCCGTCGCTGTTGGCCCAGGCCCAGCGCACGGCCCACGACCTAGGATTCACTAATTATGTACGCCGTGGAGTGTACGCTAGCTTGCCCGGCCCAATGCTCGAAACGCCCGCCGAGTACCGCTACCTGCGCACCATCGGGGCCGATGCCGTGGGCATGAGCACGGTACCGGAGGTCATTGCCGCGCGTCAAATGGAACTGCCTGTACTGGCTATTTCCGTCATCACCGATTTGTGCTCGCCCAGCAAGCTCAAGAAGGTTGACATTGCCGATATTCTGCGCGCCGCCGCCGCTGCCGAACCTCGCCTTACAGCCCTGATTCGGGCGGTGATAGAGCGTCAGTAGATTTCGATTTAACATTTCGAAAAAAGCCCCCTAGATAATATCTGGGGGGCTTTTTCGTATCATAAGGTTTGAATTATGCCTGCTTTACGGAATTACCAAGGAGCGCCTTTCGTAACTCAGAATCGTGAATACGCCTATACCGCCCTGCACCGTGGACTGCACGGCGGCGGGCTGGCCGAAGGGGTTGCCGTTGGCATTGCGCGCATTCTGAGTCGATTGCAGAAAGCGGTAGTATGGCTCGTCGAAGTGATAAAGCGAGACAATCAGAGAGTCGCCGGGGTCGAAGATGTAACTGGTACCTAACGTCACTTCCTTGCCTTCGTTGAGGCGATCTTCAAGAGTGTAGTCTACCTCCGGTTCTTGGGAAATACTGTCGCGGTGAATCTGGAAGCGGTAGAAGTCAAGGGTTCCCAGGGGGTCGCGGAAACGAGCCAGTACAATCGCCTCCCGCAGCTGAGCCGGCCGGTCGTTGAAGTTAAACTCCACCGTATCGAGTGGCACGGGGGTGGGCATTTTAGCAGTACCCGTCACTACTCGGCCTTTCTTATCCTTTGCTTCCAGCGTAAATACATCGCCGGGCTGAATTAGAAGCCGGTTTCTGCCGCGATGCGTGTACACTTTACCGGTCACAAAGTTGAAACCGGGGTCATAAAGGAGGGTTTCGCGCTGCCGATTTGGGCCCGCAATTACCACCGTCACATCTTCCGGCACCACTGGTATGGGCGACGACAGGTAAGGCGCCGTTTCGCTCACAGTGAGCTGCGCGCGCTGGTTGGGCTCCAGGTAACACTCAATTACTAACTGAGCAGGCCCGTTAGGAATAACCACGTCGATGTCCTGCTGCAAGTTATCGCAGCTCGCAAGCCCCACTAGCAGCACCAGCGGCAATAAGCGCTGGGTGCTGAACGCCAGTATGTTTTTCAAATACAGTCCCATAGATCGAAACACAGTCAGCGGTCAGAATTTGAAATTGTAGGTTACGGAAGGAATAATCGGAAACAGCGACACCTGCCGGGCGCGGTAGCCGGTTACCTGCTCCGTATCGGGGTCCTCTACCTGGTCGAAATACACGAAGTAAGGATTGCGCCGATTGTAGGAATTGTACACGCTAAACGTCAGGTCCGACTCATCGAACCAGCGGTTGGGCTTCATATTCCAAACCAAACCTAGATCGAGGCGATGGTATGGGGCCAAACGGTAGGAGTTGCGGTCGGGGTAAATGGGCACGGCCACGGCTTCGGCACCATATACTTCCTGAAATACAAAGCGACCCTGTGGCAGGGTAGTGGGTGCCCCGGAGCTATACACGAAAGAGCCAGTCAGGTTCAAACGCTCGTTGAGCCGATGCAGCACCACCACCGTGAGGTTGTGGCGGCGGTCGTAGGTAGGGTAGAAGTCGTCGCCGTTGTTGATGCCTGTTGTACCGCGCTGGGGGGCAAATTTGCGCTGGCTCCAGGCCAGCGTATAGCCTACCCAGCCCGTAGTGCGGCCCGTTTTCTTCTCCAGATACAATTCGTTACCGTAGCTCCAGCCTTTGCCAAACAGAAACTCTTCATCCAGGTCGGAGTTCACGAATAGCTGGGCGCCATCCTTGAAGTCAATCTGATTTTGAGCCCACTTGTAGTATACCTCGTTGGTTAGCAGAAATTGTCCCCCACCGAGCAAAAAGCTCACCCCAGTAGCCACCTGCTGGGAGCGTTGCGGCTTCACCGACTTCCGCGACGGATACCAGATATCGGTGGGCAGCGAAGCTCCCGAATTGGTGACCAGATGCACGTACTGATACATAAGGGCGTAGCTGGCTTTCAACGACGTGTTGGGCGTGAGCGAGTAGCGCGCCGCCGCCCGCGGCTCTAAGCCCGCATAACCATCAGAGCCGCTTTGGAAACCGGTTAGACGCAGGCCGTATTCCAGTTGCAGCTTGTCGGTGGGCTTGAAGTTGTCGCTGGCGTAGAGAGCAGCTTCCTGACCACGGTAACTTACGTCGGAGCCAATGTCGAGGCGGCCGTCTTCGCTGCCGGCTTGCAGGCGCCCCACGCCAAAGATGTGGTCGGTGGCGGTGGCGCCAAACTTGAGCGTGTGGCGCTCATTGGGCTGGTACTCAAAGTCCGTCCGTAGGGCGATATCGCGAATATCGGAGGCGAGATTGAAGCTGAACTGGTCGATTTTGTTGGTGACATCGTACTCATAGCGCGTAAATGACGCCGTGGTATTCACAAACAGCTTCGGCGAAAAGACGTGATTCCAGCGCAGGGCACCCACCGTATTGCCCCAGGTAAAATCGAAGTTGAAGCTGCTGGCACTGTTAAAGCCGAACACGTCGCGGCCATAGTAACCCGTCAGAAAAATCTGGTCTTTATCGCCGAGCTTATAATTGGCTTTGGCGTTGTAATCGGCGAAATAGTAGTTAGGAATGGGATTGTACTCCGGATCGTCAATGTTCATTTTATTGATCTGGCGCGTAAATACATCGAAGTAGGTGCGCCGCCCCGACAGAATAAACGAGCCTTTATCCTTCACAATGGGGCCTTCCACCGTGAGGCGTGAGGATATGAGGCCAAGACCTCCGCTCACCCCCAGCTTTTTGGTGTTGCCCTCGCGCAGCTTCACATCCACCACCGAAGATAATCGCCCCCCAAACTGCGCCGGAAAGCCGCCTTTGTATAGATCCACGCTTTGCACGGCATCTGGATTGAACACCGAAAACAGTCCAAACAAGTGTGAGGGGTTGTACACTACAGCCTCATCGAGCAAATACAAATTTTGGTCGGAAGAGCCGCCGCGCACGAACAGGCCGCTGGTGCCCTCGCCGCCGTTCTGCACTCCCGGTTTGAGCTGTAATGTTTTCAGCAAATCGACTTCCCCAAACAAAGCCGGCAGCAGCTTGGCCTCGCGGGTAGTGAGGCGCTCCACGCTCATTTGGGTGGTTTGCAGCTTTTGCTCCAAGGTACCTGAGCCTTCTACTATTACCTCTCCCAACTCATTGGCTATCTGAGGCAAAACGAAAGAAATGCGCTGCGTACGATTCACGTTTATCTCCCGCGCCACCGTTTCATACCCAATAAAGGAGATAACCACTTCGTGGCGTCCCACGGGTAGGGGCAGGGAGTAGAATCCCTTCTCATCAGCCGTTACGCCAGTATTCAGCGCTGGTACGGCCACGGAGGCACCCGGCAATACGCCCTGATCGGTGGCGTCGCGCACGTAGCCGCTCAGCGTAACGGTGGCCTGGGCCAGCGCTAATTGAGGCAACGTGCACAGAATCAGTAAGAAAAGAATTGACTGGATAAAGGGTACTACTACACGCATAGCTTGACAACGAACAGGATCATAAATGTACTATGCGGGCTGGAAGGCATTTAGAGACAAAAACAAGATAACAATTGCAAAAGACAAGTAGCTGGCTCTGCGCAGGCTTACAAACGGAACTCCTCTGTCTGAAAGTGATAGCCACAAAACAAGCTAGCCCACTTTACAGCGGGATAACAGCCGGGAAGAAAAAAAGGCGGCTGGGGGGCAAATTTGCTGTGCTACTGAATCACAGACCCGATAGCCTGGCTGAGCTGCTGGGCCGGCACCACCCCCGACTGCCGCCACACGGGCTGGCCTTTGTGGAAGAGAATAAGCGTGGGAATGCCTTGCACACGGAACTGCTGTGCTGCCGCCGGGTTTTTATCTACGTCCACTTTAATCACTTTTACCTTTCCCTGGTGCTGGTTGGCTACTTGCTCCAGAATGGGCGCCATCGTTTTGCAGGGGCCGCACCAGTCGGCATAAAAATCGACCAGCACCGGCATTCCGGGGCTGCTGATGAGTTCGGCGAAAGACTTTTTAGGCATGATCTGAGGTATAAACGACGCTGAAACTATTAAAATAGGTAACCGCCAGGCGAACAAAAAGCCCCCCAGCCCGACCTATTACTACGCAATTGCCGCCAAAAAGGGACGCGTTGCTACCACAGACGCACAAAAAAAAGCCCGGCGCTGCAACGCCGGGCTAGTACTAAGTGAGGAAAGGAGAAAACAAAAAAAGCGAATTATTTGCGGTTATCCACTACCGTCACATCGTTGGCTACCGCAGGAAGCTCAAAACGCCCCCCAACAACCCGCTTTCCAGCTACCCGACACTCCCAAGCATACTTACCTGGTACGGCACGGGCGGCCTCACCTTTCTCCGTTTTAAAGTAATCGGGCTCCGAAGGCTCCGATGGGAACAGCACATCTATACCATTCTTACCCTTCTCCACTTCCTTGGTCAGCAAATACTCTCTGCCCGATGTTTGATCTACTACAATAAACGTAGCGGAGTAAGTACCCAACTGACCAAATTTATCCATTACACCTAATTTGATGTACGCATCGGTCGAAACCAACCAGGTTTGCGCGTGGGCCTTCGTCGGCGTTAGCACGATCAAAGCCAGGAAAAAACCAGCGACCCGCAGTAAAAGTGCAAAGCGCCGAGGTAAGCGAAGAGTAAGAGTTTGCATAGGGAAAGTGGTAAAAGTGGTAAAAAAGACGAAGTTTATTTTTAGGACTATTTTTATTAATTCTTGAACTTAATTTGTTAGGCAATCGGTTAATTATAGCCAAAAAAATCGAAAAATGAGTATCAGGTCAAATCTGAGAACTCGTTTTACTGTTGAGATGCTGCAACAATTTTTAGAATTTATTCGAGTATAAGCATTTAGGATGAAACTTGTTTATTACAATACGCTTCTACTGAATCTCTCTGCTATCATCGGGCCAACTTCTTACATAATTACATTTTATGTCCCGCCGACGCTTCAAAAATGTTTCTGCAAATTCTGTGGCAAGTCCTGAGTCTCAGTGTGAGTTATGTGAGCGGCATGTGCGTTTTGTATCGCGCCACCATCTCATTCCACGTGAAGAAGGCGGTCGGCATGGGCCTACAGTGGCTCTCTGTCAACCTTGCCATAGTACCGTACACCTGCTGCTCACCAACCGGGAGTTGGCTAAAAAATATTTTTCAGTTGAGGCCTTGCGGGAAGCGGAGGAACTTCAAAAATACTTGCACTGGGTGCGTCGTAGTCGTATAGAGCATATCTCCAACCGTCGCAGGCGTCGCTAACATCCCCGCATCGTTTGATGAGAGAGTTTGTTCTTGCTCTTTTATTTCCCTTTCTCCACTCAACAGGTTCTGCTTTTGGCGCATTATTTCGTTCCCTTCGCGGAGGCTAAGCAACAGCCCACCATTTTAGTCGATAGTACGGGCCTGCAGGCGGCGCTGGTATTAGCCCACTGGCGCGGAGCCGCTACGCCCGTCGCCCTCCGCGACGATACCAGCTCTGGCTCGGTACTCAGAGCTTTGCGCGCCCTCCACACGCCAGGGATGGAAGCTCAGGCCGTGAGTGCCAACCATTTTGATGTGGATGGTTTCGTAGGCGTGTGGAGTTTGCTCAATCCCGCGTTGGCCTTGCGTCATGAGCCACTGCTGCGTCTGGTAGCCACACTCGGCGACTTCCGCGAACTGGACTGGGCTGATCCGCTGGCCGATGATGCGTTGAAGCTGGTGTGCTGGCTCAATGCCAAGGAAAAGGACTTGTTTTATCCGCCCTTCGGCGCGCCAGCTCTGCGACGCAGCGAAGCCGAAGCTTCGGCCGAGAAATTCGCCTGGTTTCTGCCTGCCTTCGGCGAAATTTTAAAAAACCCGGAGCTGGGGCGCGCCGCCTGGGAACCTGAATACGCGCGGGTACGCAGGGCCATTGAGGTGATGCAAAGCCCTGCTACGCGCCTTGTTCGTTATCCGGAGCTGGGTTTGGTGGTCGTGCACACGCCCGAACCGCTGCCGTATTACGCCTTGTTTGGCCCCACAAGTGGCTTAGACATCGTGCTGAGCTGCTACAATGGTCAGCGCTACGAGCTAGAGTATAAATATACCACTTGGATTGACTTAGAATCGCGTCCCACGCTGCCGCGCCTCCCGCTAAACGACTTAGCCTCCCGCCTGAGTAGCCTGGAAAAGCCCCCCAGCACTTGGGTTTTCGATGCTATCACCGATACGGGCCCCTTACTGCGTCTGGGGGGTAAAAAACTCAGCAAAGCCCAGCGTTACGCCGACCCCGACCAGCGACCTATCGAACAATCTTCCATTCCAGCCGAGGTGTTGGAAAAGGAGGTGGTGACGTTTTTTCGCAAAGGCTACGCAGGCATTACGCCCCGCCGTTATTGGACCTGGGCTGAAATGAAGGCCGTTGGGGGTTTAGTTTAAATAGTTTTAGTCATTCTCTCCAAACCCAACCACGCGCAGCGTACTAATGCCCCCCACACCTTTGCGGACATTAATCTGCGTAGTTACGCGCTCCTTCAAGGCTTCTACGTGCGAGATAATCCCGATCATCTTGCCCGTGCCTTGCAGAATTTCGAGGGCGGTGAGGGCCACTTCCAGCGCGTCAGCATCCAAGGTGCCAAAGCCTTCGTCGATGAACAGCGTTTCGATCTGGGTTTTGTGACCCGCTAGTTCCGATAAACCCAAGGCTAGCGCCAAACTTACCAGAAAGCTTTCGCCCCCGGAAAGCGAGCTCATGGAGCGGGTGCTGTCGGCCTGGTAATGGTCTACAACCAGCAAATCAAGATACTCCTGCGGGTTGCGGGCAATGCGGTAGCGGTCGGTGAGGCGGGTGAGGTGGCGATTGGCTAGCTCCGTGAGGCGCGTGAGGGTGAGGCCCTGGGCAAACTCGCTGAACTTTTTGCCGTCGGCCGAACCAATAAGCTCCGCCAATTGACGCCAACGCCTAGCTTCCTGTTGCTGTTTTTCCAGCGTAGCCGCCAACTCGGCGTGCCGCTCCAAGCCTTGGTGGTGGTCCTGGAGGCGCTGCCGCTGCTGTCCAAGCTGCTGATGCAAGTCGGCCAGATTTCGCTCCGCCGCGCGCAATTGCTCTCGTATTGCGTCTGCTGATTCGAAGGTTAGTTCTTTGCTCTGTTCCAACTCGAGCTGCTGAAGTGCTTCTGTGAGTGCACTTTGGGTAGTGAGCAGGGCGCGCTCGTGCGTATGCAATTGTTCAGCGAGGCGACGCGCTTCGAGGTCGGGGAGAAGGCGGGCGCGAAGCTCATCCGGGCTGGGGGGCAAATTAGCGGCTTGCAAGTCAGCTATGAGCTTAGCTTGGAGCTGGTCGCGCTCCTGCTGTTCGCGGGCTGTTTCCTGGTTTAGCTGCCGCAGCCGCTCGTCGGTGCGGGATAGCTGGCTTTCGTGCTCACAGAAGGCTTGGTGGCTGCGCTCGTACGCATCCGTCAGTGTTTTTACGGTATTCATCAGCTGCTGGCGTGCCTGCGCTACATCCACGCCCGCAAAGAACTGCTGTCGCTGCTGCCGTTGCCGCTGAATTGCCTCGTGGTGGCGCACCAGCTCAGCTTTGCGGGTAGTAAGCCATTCCTGCGTTTCGGTTAGGGCTTTTTTCAATTCTTCCCCCTGCGCCTGGGCGGCGGCGCGCTGGCTTTCGGCCCTATTTAGCGCTTCTCTTTGCTGCTCATACTCAGTGGTAAGCTGCTCTAGCTGCCCCATCAGGGCCGTGCCATTATCGCCTGTGAAGGTGAGCTGAAAATACGCCAGCATACTGGTTACCTGCTCCCGAATCTTGGGAGTCCGGTCGCGGGCATCTTCCAGCTTTTCGGTGAGTTCAGTCAGTTTTGCTTCGGCCTGTCGCTTTTGCTCCGTGGCCAGCTGCTGCTCCCCGTGGGCTTTGGTGCGAAGCACCGTGGCCGCGTGGTGTTGGTCCTGCAACTCGCGCAGACGCTGAGCCAGCGCCCGCGCCTGCTTGGGGGCCATTTCTTCCTCTTCTACTGACAGCGGGCGGTGAATTTGTAAGTTCTCCGTCGAAATTTGCCCCCCAGCATTCTCCAGCATGCCCACCGCCGTCAGCAGCTTCTGCACACGGCCATTCAGGGCTCTTACTTGTTGACCCAATAATTCTTCCCGCTCTTTGTCGCGCTGCAACGAATCAGTGGTTACTCCTAGCGCACCCAAGGCAAAGGGATGCTCAGCGGCTCCACACAAGGGGCACGGCTCGCCAGCTACCAAATAACGGCGCGCTTCCTCATGACTTAAAATCAACTGCTGGGTTTGGACCAGCGTACGCAGATCAGTCAGGTGTTTTTCCTGGACAGCGTGCTGGTCCTGCAAGCCTGCTGCAAACTGTTGCAAGCGCCCCATCCAAGTGTCTCGCTCGGCTTCTGTTTGCTGCTGAGTCGTTGCTAATTCAGTCGCTTGTTTTTCAGCATCGGCCTGCCGGGCTGTCGCCTGCGCGCCTAGTTGCTGGGCTTGTTGCAGCGCCGAAGTCTGGATTTTTTGCTGCGTTGTCAGCTCTTGCAGCTCCCGGTCTACGTCGGCCAAGTCTTCTAAGTGACTGCTAAGTTGGGGCCGAATGTTGGGCAACTCCGTTCGGCGACCATGCAACGTGAGCCAAGCGGTAAGTTCTTTTAGCTGCTCGCCCAGACGGCTCGCCTGACTAATAGCCTGCTCATACTCTGCTTTTTGCCGCTTGCACTGCTCGTTGCGCTGCTCGTATTCCTGCTTTTCTTTGGTGAGCTGGGCTTCCTCTGCCTGAAGTACCGCGTCTAGCTTCTCTGCCTCCAGCAGCTTCGGATTTTGCTCCTCCTGATTCGCTATAGCCTCGTCGCGGGCTTGCTGCGCGGTAGCTCGACTAGTCTGCACGGCGTCAAGCTGCTGTTGCAACTGTGGGCGCTGCTCCCGCGCTTGGGCAGCTTCACGATGCATCCGCTGCAACCGAGTATCAGCAGCTTGCAGCAACTCCCACGGCGTGCGGAAGGGCAGCGCTTGCTCGTGCGCAGTTAGGCGCTGACGCAAAGGAGCTAACGTTTCTGCCTCGGCAGCGAGAGTAGCGAGGGTTGTTTGGGCCCGCTGCTGGCGGGTGGCTAAGTCAGCGAGTTTGGTGAGCCAGGTTAGGGCTTCCTGTAGCTTTTGCTGGGCAGCTGTGCTGGTTTGCGCCTGCTGCTCAATAGCGGCCATTTCGGTTTCGATGGCCGATACTTCTTCATTTGATAGAAGCGTAACGCCCGCCAAACCTGTCCGCAATACCTCTACCTGTTGGGCTTCCTCTTTGGCTTTGCGGAAGGCAAAAACCGAAATATCAGAGTACTTGCGCGTATCTGTAATCTTCTCCAGCAGCTGAGCTCGCTCGCCCGCAGTTGATTTCAAAAACCGCGTAAACTCGCCCTGAGCTAGCAGCACCGAGCGCAGAAACTGTCGATACTCCAAGCCACTGAGCTCCGCCACGCGGGCCGGAACCTTGGATTTATAGCTCTCTATTATGGGCCAATTGTCCTCAGCAGCATCGGTGGGGCCGCTAGGTTCTTCACTGAGCTCCATGCGCGAATCCTGCAGTTTGCCCTCAGCTTTCTTGCGCGCCCGATATTGTCCCCACTTCGAGCGGTAGCGGCGCCCATTCACCTGAAATTCCACTTCGGCCCAGCTCTCGCCCGTACCGTGGCTCATTACCTGCTCCACGCCGCCCTCATGGCGAGGCACCTGCCCATACAAAGCCAGCGTAATAGCGTCAAGAATAGTGGTTTTGCCTGCGCCCGTGGGGCCGGTAATGGCAAAAAGGCCCGCGTCGGATAGAGGCGAGTGGCTGAAGTCAATTTCGTGCTGTCCGCGCAGCGAATTGAGATTGGAGAAACGGACGCGGAGTATTTTCATGTACTTATAAGTCGTATTCTAAGCAGTAAGCTTTCTGATTCTTAGCATCATACCAAAGGATTTGATACCACCTATTTTGCTCTCCACGCCAATACATTGGTAGAGTTTCTACATCGCTAGACTTCCACCAAGATTGTTCCGTAGCTATATTAAATGGGCGCAAATCAAGAGGCTTATTAACCATTTTATTATGACGAATGATGGCGGTAATTAAAGCGGAGTCACTAGTAAAACTAAGTTGATAGGAGTGGTCAATACCCATCTCGTCAGAGTAGGCATAAATATTACTCGCTCCTGCTGATGCTGAGATACCGAAGTGTTCCTGGAAGCGTTTTTTATTGAACTCTGTATCCGGCTGATTGGCATCATAATGCCGGATAACCTTGTCTGTAAGACGTCTCCATAAAAGGCTGCTGTATCCTTGTAGCCTACCACATGAACTAAGAAATAGTAGAGAAGTACTTAAGTAAATCAAGAGATGCTTCTTCATCTATTTTGCCTCCCGCATCAGTTCCAACAACTCATCAAAAGCGCTTAGTAGCTCCGTTCGCGCTTCTTCGGGCTCTTCCTCCAACCGTTTCTCGAACACCTCGCGTTCAGTGAAATCGTGGAGGCTGCGGGTGAGCGGTTCGGGCTCGTCGCCGAGGGGCCGAAGAGTCAGCAGGCGGAAGTGGCGGCGCGCTAGTACTTCAAGCTGAGTGCGGTCAAGTTGAGTGATAACTGCCAACAGCTGTTCAGCCACTTCTAGCTGTGAAAGCTCAGAGCGCACTTCTACATCGGCCCAGGCAGGTAGCTGATAGCCAGCATTGTCGTAGGCAGCCAGGCGCACCAGCACTTCATCAAGCGGGCCATGGAAGCGAACCAACCGTCGGGCGCTGGGAACTGGCAAGGCTTCAATACCAAGGCTCTGGGGGGCAAATTCCAGCAGCAAAACCTCTTTCGGATGGTCTATTTCGGAAAAAGACAGCGGAATAGGCGAGCCCGAATAGCGGATATGCTCCCGCCCACCCACGCGCTGAGGGCGGTGCAAATGCCCCAAAGCCACATAGTCGAATACCGTGGGGAAGTGGTCGGCGGTGACTTGGCCCAGGTTTCCGACGTGAATGGTGCGTTCCGAATCGGAGGGGGAGGCGCCGGCCGCGTAGAGATGGCCGGTCGCCAGTACGGGCACGCCGGCAGCCTTTAACTGCCACACCATTTCTACCTCCGATACGCGCAAATAATGGTCGGCAATGCCTTGGCGAATTCGCGCTTCCCGCTCCTCGGCTTCTTCGCCCGGCACCGATAGGCGCACATCACGGTCGCGGAGAAAAGGAATGGCGCATACCACCAAGCCTGGCTTTCCCTCGGCGTTATCTAACACAATGACCTGATCCTCAAAGCAGTCGGGCACGCAGCCGACCACGTGCACGCGCAGGTGGCGTAGCAGCCGGGCGGGAGCATTGAGCGTAGCTGGCGAATCGTGGTTGCCGCCCACCAGTACTATGTCGCGGCAGTCGGTGGCCTGCATTTGCAGTAGAAAGGAATAATAGAGCTCCAGGGCCGCATTGGAGGGCGAACCGGTATCGAAGATGTCGCCGGCCACTACCAACACTTCTACGCGCTGCGCCTGTATGGTTTCGACCAGCCAGCGCAGAAAATGACGGTGCTCCTCGGTGCGCTCGTGGCCGCCATTGAAGCGTTGGCCCAAGTGCCAATCGGCGGTATGTAGTACACGCATAGACTTCAAAGATAAAGCGCAATCAGGAGGTTCCCACAGCACAAAAACGCTGAGGTGCGCTAAGGATCATAAAATGACCTCAGCGCACCTCAGCGTTTTACTCTAAGAGCCTCCGGGAAAGCTCGACTAATGCACGGCCTGCGACTGAAACTCCGTCACGGCTTCGCCTAAATCGAATACCTCTGCTTGAGGCAAGGCCACTTGCAGGATGCTGCTGCCCGCCGCCGAGCGGTAGCCGCCGGCGCAGTGTACCAGAATAGGCTTGTCGGTAGGCACTTCGTGGGCTCTTTCGCGCAGCTCCGGCAGCGGAATTTTTAGCGCATCCGGAAAAATAGGATGCTGGGTTTCAGCGCGGTTACGAATGTCTACGATAGTGAAGTCTTCGGACCGCTCGCGTACCCGGGCCAGGTCGAGGTCGGAGCTGGTAACCGGGAGCTGAGAGGGAGTGAGAAGCGCGCCTTCAATATTGGTTTCGTAGCCAATCTTGGCCGATTTGCGGATCACCGTGTCCAGCGCAATCTGGGTATCGGCCAGCAGATAAAATTTCTCCTTTGGCCCAACTATGGAACCCAACCAGGTTTCAAATTTGCCGCCATCCATCAGATTGATTGCTCCCGGCAAATGACCGGCCCGGAACTGGGCAGCCGGCCGCGTATCAATAATCAGGGTGCCGGGTACCAGCTCAGTGGCCGAATGCACGCGGGGTACGGCCCGCACGCTATCCTCAAAAGGCTGGGCACCGAGGCGGTTCAGCACCACGTCATGCCCGAAATACTTGGGCACAAAGGGCTGATCCTCCAGAAGTACTTTAATAAACTCCTCCTGCGACATGGGTTGCAGGGCGTAATTGGTTTTCAGCTCTTTACCAATGCTGCTGTCCAGATCGGTGCTGGTGGTTTTGCCGCAGAGCGAGCCAGGGCCGTGGGCCGGATACACGCGCGTTGTGGGGGGCAAAGTCATCAGCTTTTGGCGGGTGCTTTGGTAAAGCTGGCCGGCTAGCTCTTCGCGCTTGTGGCCACCCACAGCCTCTTCCTCGCGCAAGTCGGGCCGCCCAACGTCGCCCACAAAAAGCGTGTCGCCAGTGAAGACGGCGCGGGTTTGGCCCAGCTCATCAATCAGCAAGACAGAAATGCTATCGGGCGAGTGGCCGGGGGTATTAATAGCGTGCAGTTCGACGTTTCCCAGCGTGATACGGTCGCCGTCGTCGAAGGGCTGATGCGGATAAAGCGCTTTTACCAGCTTGCTGCAATAAATAGTTGCGTCGGTTTCCTCGGCTATTTCGAGGTGGGAGGAAACGAAGTCGGCGTGCGGATGGGTCTCAATAATGGCTACGATGGAAGCGTCGTGCTCGTCGGCGAAATCGTAGTAAGGTTGCGGATCGCGGGCTGGGTCGATAATGGCCACTTGGCGGCCGGAGCGGATAATGTAGCTAGCGTGGGCAAGGCCCTTATCATAAAACTGTTGAATCTGTACCGACCCGGTACTACTGGGCAAGGGGCTCATGGTGGTAGGTTGTGGTGGCGAGGCGACGCACTTCGTAGCGAAGATGCGGCCGGCGGTTAGGCCAGCGCTCATTTTCAAATATAAGAAGGCGCGGCCTTCTCTAACAGAAACTGCAAAAAACCAACCTAAGTTTAAGGACTAAGCAAATGATTGTCAAGCGGATGCTTGGTTAAATTAAGTATAAGATGCTGTTTGGATGAGCTTGCTTACTGGCTCAATCAGCATGTTGCCACACATCAAATGTTCTGCTTGTATTACCTTGGTACTGTTCTGGCCCGACACAAAAAAGCCCCCCAGCCAACTGACTGGGGGGCTTTTTTACTGCTATGATGCGGGCCTAGCCGCGAGCCTTCATTCTGGCTCCTCTGCGATTGGCCATGCGCTCAGTTCGCTGCTGCTCGTACTTGGCGTATTGGTCAGCCGTCAGAATAGCTTTGAGCTGGGTATCATGACGGTCGCGGGTGGCTTTGGCTTTCTGACGGTTTTCGGCATTCTTGGCTCGAATAGCATCCATTTCCTTGGCCTGGGCTAGGTTCAGCTGCCGTACTTTTTCCGTTTGCTCAGCACTCAGGCCCAACGATTTGGATAAGTTGGCGGCCCGTGCTTCGGCGCGCTGCTCGGGCGTTTTTTTAGTGCGCTGCTCCCCCAACTTTTTAGCGCGTTGGATTTGGGCTTGGTCAGGCTTGGCAGGTTGAGTTTGAGCAGAAACTACGCCGGCAGTTAAAGTGAAAGCGGCGAGCAGGATGAGCATCTTTTTCATTAGAAGAGAGTCTGTGGGTGAAATTCTGCTGCTTGGATACATGTGCCGCACTAGGGTTTAATTGGGGATAAGCGAGGAGGTATTATGCCTTCTTGCGCTACCTGAACCGGAATATCGCCTATATTCGGGCCACGCAGCCGCTATTTAAGTGCTGCTATTGCCTCTTTTCACTCCAATTCTCACCTTCTACCTCCCCTCTTTTCTTTTTCTATGGCAAACATTTTCGCCAAAAAACCCCTGGCTCAGTTGCTGGGAGAAGCCAATACTTCCGGCGAAGGCACGCTGAAGCGTACGCTGGGCGCCCTGAACCTGATGGCGCTGGGCATCGGAGCTATCATCGGAGCCGGATTATTTGTGCGCACGGCAGCAGCAGCAGCCCAGACTTCGGGTCCGGGGGTTACGCTGGCCTTCATTGTGGCCGCTATTGGCTGCGCCTTTGCGGGCCTGTGCTACGCCGAATTTGCGGCGATGATTCCGATTGCTGGCTCGGCCTACACCTACGCTTACACCACCATGGGCGAGTTTGTGGCTTGGGTTATCGGTTGGGCTCTGATTATGGAATACGCGCTGGGAGCGGCCACCGTGGCCATTGCCTGGAGCGAATACCTGAATAAGCTCTTAGAAGTCTTTGGCACCAGTATACCTTACAGCCTAAGTCACTCGCCATTAGAGAGTTCTGTGGTAAACGGTGTAACCGAGCACGGCATTATCAATCTGCCTGCTTTGCTGGTGATTGTAGCCTTGTCGCTGCTACTCATTAAAGGCACCCAGGAGTCGGCGGTGTTCAACGCCGTTATTGTAGTAGTGAAAGTAGCTATCGTTCTGATTTTTATTGCCGTAGGCTGGCAGTTTATTGACCCAGCTAACCACACTCCTTACCTGATTCCTGACAACGCTGAGCCAGTGAAAAACGCTGCTGGTACAATTGTACGGAGCTACGAAGGCTGGAATAAGCACGGTTGGGGCGGTATTTTGGGTGGTGCAGGCATTGTGTTCTTTGCCTTCATCGGTTTTGATGCGGTGAGCACGGCCGCACAAGAGGCTAAGAACCCTAAGCGGGACATGCCCATCGGTATCCTCGGCTCGTTGGCTATCTGTACTGTTCTTTATATTCTCTTCGGTCACGTGCTGACGGGTGTGGCCAACTGGCGCGAGTTTGCCGATCCAGCTTTGGGCGGCGAAGCTTCTGTAACCTATGCTATTTCGGCCCACATGCCTGGCTTCGAATGGTTGGCTACGGCTGTAACCATTGCTATTCTGGCTGGTTTCTCTTCGGTTATTCTGGTAATGCTTATGGGCCAAAGCCGCGTGTTCTTCTCGATGGCGAACGACGGTTTGATGCCGAAAGCCTTCTCCGAACTGCACCCGAAGTTCCGTACACCTTATAAGTCTAACCTAGCGCTGCTGGTGTTTGTAGGCGCTTTTGCAGCTTTCGTACCCGGCTCTTTGGCCGGCGACTTGACCTCATTTGGTACGCTGCTGGCTTTCGTGCTGGTGTCGGCTGGTGTTTGGATTATGCGCAAGTCTGATCCCGAGCAGCCTCGTCCGTTCCGTGCGCCGCTGTCGTCGCCTTCGTTCCCTTTCGTGCCATTGATGGGTATCTTGGTTTGCCTAGCCATGATTGTGGGCCTCGACGCCGATACTCTGAAGCTGGCTGTTGGATGGATGTTGATCGGGTTTATTGTGTACTTCATCTATGGCAAGCGCAACAGCAAGCTGCAGCAAGGCATTGTAGTGGTGCCCGTTGAGATGGAAGAGCAAGCGTTTATCGAGCCTGATAAGGACAACTTGTAGAAGTAGTTTTCCTGGCATAAAAAAGCCCCCCAGACCAAGTCTGGGGGGCTTTTTTTGTAGATAGGCTACGTGGGCAAACTTACTTCTTTTTTGTAGCCGTGGCGGCCGTCACCTCGCTTTGCAGCTTCACGACTTTGTCGCCGTTCTCCTGCACAATCACGAAAGCCGGGTTGTCGGCGGTGCCGTTGCGGGTAATATCGCTGCCTTTGATCTTCTTGGTGATGGATTCTTTATGAACTTCCTCGATTTTGCCGCTGGCCGTGCCAGTGCCGTATTTCCAGGTAACGGTGGTGCCTTTGCGCATGGGAATTTAGGGCTTAGTGCTTGATATATAGTGCTGAGTTTGCTATAAACTATGTACTCAGGTAGTCAGCACATTGTTGCGAAGTAAGTCAGGATAAATCTGGGGTATACATGCCATCGTTGCTGCCTTCTATTGAGTACTTTAGGCCATCAGTCCTTTCTCACTAGCTCTACTCTATGCCCAATCGCTACGTTGCCACGCTGATCTTCTTAGTTACAATCGTTGCCGTTCCGGCATCCGCCCAAACCGATGCCAAGTGGCAAGCTAAGGCCCGCAAGCTGCACGAGCGGCTTTACACAGTAGATAGCCATGAGGACACTCCCAATGAAAACCTGCTGAACCCTCGCTTCGACTTAACCAAAGACAACAACCCCGATTCCGCTCAGGTCGATTTGCCCAAAATGCGCCGGGGTGGCCTCGATGCTGCTTTTTGGGTGGTGTATATGGGCCAAGGCCCGCGCACCCAAGAGGGTACGGAAGCAGCTCGGCAGCAGGCTCAGACTATGTTTTTGGGTATCGAAAAGGCCGTTAAAGCTCACCCAACCGAACTAGCTATGGCGACTACGCCGGCCGAGGCCCTATCCTTAGAAAGGGCTGGTAAGCGAGCCATCTTTATTGGAATGGAAAACGGCTTTCCCGTGGGTCGCGATCTAAGCCAAGTGCACGCTTACTACAACCAAGGCGTACGCTACCTCACGCTCTGTCACTCCTCTAACAACGAAATATGCGACTCCGCTACCGATCCCAAAGGCCCCGAATATCAGGGGCTCAGTCCGTTTGGTGAGCAGGTGGTAGCCGAGATGAACCACCTGGGGATGATGGTAGATGTGTCGCACACCTCTGACTCGACTTTCTATGATGTGCTGCGGCTGTCACGCGTGCCAGTCATTGCCTCTCACTCTAGCTGTCGGGCCCTGGCCGACATGCCTCGTAATCTTTCCGACGATATGCTCCGCGCATTGGCCCGGAATGGAGGGGTGATCCAGATTAACTTTTATAGTCCTTACGTAAAAACGGAGGCAAAATCGTCCGAGCGACTAGCGGCCGAGCAAGCTTTCTTCGCCAAATGGCAAATCAAAACGCCACTGAATGTATACGGCCTGCCAGCTGAATCGCAACAGGCGGCGCTGGCAGAGTGGGGCCAGTTGCAGAAGCAATTTCCGGTGCCGTTGGCTACGCTTCAGGACGCCGCTAACCAAATAGACTATGCAGTGAGAGTGGCCGGTATCAACCATGTAGGCATCGGCTCCGACTTTGACGGCGGCAGCGTACTCACCGGCCTGCGCAACGTGGGTGACTTGCCCGCCTTGACGGAGGAGCTAGTACGGCGAGGTTACTCGCGCCGTGACCTCGCCAAAATTTGGAGCGGCAACCTGTTTCGGGTGATGAAAGCAGTGGAAAAAGGCAAAAGCCGCTCGGCAGCGGGCTCAGCTTCCACTCTTTAGTGCCTGAAGTACAGTTCAGTAACGGGGCTTATTTTCTACATTTGACCTGATACCCTTTATAGGGATTGGCGCGTACTTTTTTTCGTTCTTTCATCAACCCAAAACCTTAATGCATACTTCTATTCCTCGATTGGGACTGGCAGGTGGGCTGCTGCTGAGTAGCCTCGGTGCCTACGCTCAAACCAGCACATTCCCGCGCAATGGCGTGTACGACCAGCGACCGGGCCTGTACGCCTTCACCCACGCCACCATTTTCACCGATTACAAAACCAAGCTCACCGACGCTACGCTCCTGATTCGGGATGGCAAGGTAGAAGCAGTGGGAAACAACGTGAAGATTCCGGCCGGCGCCGTGGTGCAGGATCTGAAAGGCAAGTACATCTATCCTGGCTTCGTGGATTTGGCTGCCAGCTATGGCCTGCCTGAAGTAAAGCCAGCGGAGCGCACTGCCCGCCGGCCCCCGCCGCAGTTTGATAGTAAAAAAGGCGGCGCCTACGACTGGAACCAAGCCGTTCACCCCGAAACCGATGCGGCTAGCGACTTCCGGCTAAATGAAGAGCAAGCCGATGCTTATCGGAAGATGGGCTTCGGGGCGGTGCTCACCCAGCAGCCCGACGGTATTGCCCGCGGCACCGCCGCCCTCGTGACGTTGGCCACCACCGGCCGGCGCGAAAACGAGGTTATTCTGACGGATCGGGCCGCTGCTGGCTTTTCCTTTAATAAAGGCACCAGCACCCAGAATTATCCTGGCTCATTGATGGGTAGCATCGCGCTGCTGCGCCAAACGTATCTGGACGCCGAATGGAACCAGCGCAACCCCACCAAAGAGCAAAACCTGTCGTTGCGCGCTTTCCAAGAGCAGCGCCGCTTGCCCCAGCTTTTTGAGGTGAGCGACAAGCTGAATGCCCTGCGGGCTGACAAACTGGGCGATGAGTTCAAAACGCAATTCATCATCAAAGGCCGCGGCGACGAGTACCAGCGTATCGCCGATATCAAGGCTACCGGCGCACCGTTTATCCTCAACCTTAACTTCCCGGATGCCTACAACGTGGACGACGTGTACGACGCCTCGCGCATTCCGCTGGAAGATCTGAAGCATTGGGAAATGGCCCCCGCCAACGCAGCCTTGCTTGCAAAAGCCGGCGTACCTATTGCGCTGTCAGCCACCGATCTAAAAGACAAAAAGAAATTTCTGCCCAACCTGCGCAAGGCCATTCAGTACGGTCTGAGCGAGGAGCAAGCCCTGCGTGCCCTCACTGCTACACCCGCTGAGTTAATCAAGGCCCAAGACAAAGTAGGCAGTCTGAAGCCTGGCCTGACCGCCAATTTTCTGGTTTGCTCGAATCGGTTGTTTGCCGAGGATAACGTGATGCTTGACAACTGGGTGCAGGGCGAGCGTTATCAGCTTAGCAACCTGCCCGCCGATTACCGCGGCGTGTATATGTTGCAGGTAGGCAACCGCCCCGCCGTGCAAATGCGGGTGGCGGGCAAGCCCGAAGCACCTGAGTTGAAAATAGCGCTGGCACCTAAAGACACGGTTCGTGGGTCCATTGCGGTGCAGGGAGAGTTGGCGACCATTGTCTACAACCCCACGCCCAAAGACAAAACCACTACGGTGCGCCTCAGTGGCTACTTCACCCCCGAAACTCGCCAGTTTCAAGGCGATGGTCAGCTGCCTGATGCTACACTCGTAAAGTGGTCAGCTAAGCGCCAGGAAGTAGCCAGCCAGGCTGCTAAGCGCGACTCGGCTAAAGCGCCTGAAGCCATTCAACTGGGCTCTATGCTGTATCCGTTTGTTGCCTATGGGCGCGCTGCCATGCCCCAGCAGGAGACAGTACTGATTAAAAACGCTACCGTGTGGACCAGCGAAGCCGCCGGCAAGCTAGAGGGCACCGACGTGTTGCTGGTGGGGGGCAAAATTTCGAAAGTAGGCAAGAACCTATCGGCTAAAGATGCCCGCGTAATTGATGGCACAGGTAAGCACCTCACGCCCGGCATTATCGATGAGCACTCGCACATTGCTGTTATCGGTGGTGTAAATGAGGGCACGCAGGCCGTTACCTCGGAAGTACGCATTGGCGATGTGCTTGACCCCGAAGATGTAGGTCTGTATCGTGACTTGGCGGGCGGCGTGACGGCGGCTCAATTGCTGCACGGCTCAGCCAACCCCATTGGGGGCCAGTCACAACTCATTAAGATGCGCTGGGGAGGTGCTCCCGAAGATTTGAAAGTGGCGGGCGCTGATGGGTTCATCAAGTTTGCTTTGGGCGAAAACGTGAAGCAGTCGAATGCGGGCGAGGCCAACGTGCTGCGCTTCCCGCAGTCGCGCATGGGCGTGGAGCAAGTGTTTGTAGACGCCTTTACGCGGGCCAGGGAATACGAAAAAGAGTGGTCAGCTTTCAATAAGCTCAGCAAAGGCAAGCAGAAAAAAGCCGAAGCCCCGCGCCGCGACCTGGAACTGGATGCGCTGGTCGAAATTCTGAATAACAAACGCTTCATCACCTGCCACAGCTACGTGCAGAGCGAAATTAACATGCTCATCAACGTGGCCGACCGCCTGGGTTTCAAAGTGAATACCTTCACCCACATTCTGGAAGGCTACAAAGTGGCCGACAAAATGAAGGCGCACGGTGCCGCTGCCAGCACCTTCGCCGACTGGTGGGGCTACAAAAACGAGGTGCGCGACGCCATTCCCTACAACGCCGCCATCATGCACGACGCCGGCCTGACGGTGGCTATCAACTCGGACGATGCTGAGATGAGCCGCCGCCTCAACCAAGAGGCTGCCAAAACGGTGAAATATGGTGGCTTGTCGGAAGAGGAAGCCATGAAGCTGGTCACGATTAACCCAGCCAAAATGCTGCATGTCGACAACAAAATGGGTAGCATTAAGGAAGGCAAAGACGCCGACGTAGTGCTATGGAGCGCGCATCCGCTCAGCATTTATGCCCACGCTGAGCGCACCTTCGTTGATGGTCGCCAGTTCTTCGACATCGAATCAGACAAAGTGATGCGCCAGGAAATGGAGAAAGAGCGCCTGCGCATCGTGCAGAAAATGATGGCCGCTAAAAAGGGCGGCGCCCCGACGCAAACGCCGGTGACTAAAGCAACCGGCCACTTTCACTGCGATACGGTAGGGGAGGAGAAGGAAATTGATAAGTAAAAAGTAAAGCTAATTCTGTCCTCGCAAGTGGAGGAGAACTGCATTACTAACTCATAGAAACTCAATCATGAAGCATATACTTCTTTCTTTAAGCCTGCTCACTGCCGTATCAGCGGCGGCGCAGGTTCCTATGCCCGCTCCGGCGCAGGGGCGTCCCATTTTGCTGGTGGGGGGCAATTTGCACGTAGGTAACGGCACAGTGGTGCCCAACGCAGCCGTGGCCTTCGATAAAGGCCGCATAACATATGCTGGTGCGCAAAATGGCTTCACCCAACGCGAAGGCTACGAAGTAGTTGACATCAAGGGTCAAGAAGTTTATCCGGGCTTGATTTTGCCTAATACTACTCTTGGCCTTACCGAAACCGAATCGATTCGGGCGACGGTAGATGAGCAGGAAGTGGGCACGATGAACCCCAACGTGCGCTCGATCATTGCCTACAACACAGACTCCGACATCATCCCGACGGTGCGCACGAATGGCGTGCTGCTGGCCCAGGTGACGCCCCGTGGCGGTATGCTTTCCGGGCAAAGCAGCATTGTGCAGTTGGATGCCTGGAACTGGCAGGATGCCGCCGTGCGCGCCGACGATGGCATGCATCTCAACTGGCCTCAGATGGTGCTGAAGCTGAGCCCCGCTGAAGACGAAAAAGCGGTGGAAAAGCGCATCAAAGACCGTCAGACGCAGTTGCGCGAGCTGGAAGTGATGTTCACGGAAGCAGCGGCTTATAAAAATTTGCCCCCCAGCCGCCGTGAAAACCTCCGTCTATCCGCTCTGGGGGGTATTTTCGATGGCTCCAAAACTTTGTTTATTCACGCCGACTATGGCAAGGAAATCATTGAAGCGGTAAGCTTTGCCAAACGCCTGGGTGTGCAGAAAGTTGCCGTTATCGGTGCCCGCGACGCCTGGATGATGCTAGACTTTCTGAAGCAGCACGATATTGCCGTAGTCCTGTCGCGCACGCACGCGCTGCCTCGCCGCCCCGGCGACGACTACGACCTGCCCTACAAGTTGCCGAATATGTTGCAGCAGGCCGGCATCCGCTTTTGCCTCGATTATGAAGGCAGCATGGAAACAGCCGGCTCCCGCAACCTGGCCTTTATTGCCGGTACTGCCGCTGGCCACGGGCTCACGCAAGAGCAGGCCATTACAGCGGTTACGCTGAGCCCCGCTCGCATCTTAGGCATCGACAAAGACTATGGCAGCCTGGAAAACGGTAAAAGCGCCACACTAGTCGTGAGTAGCGGCGACTTGCTGGACATGCGCACCAATAATATTACCCGCGCCTACATCGATGGCCGCGCGTTCAGCCCGGAGAACAAGCAAGTGTATCTGAACCGAAAGTTCCGGGGGAAGTACGGCATGCCAATAGGAGTGAAGTAGGAGTTAAGAAGCCGACGAAAAAGCCCCCCAGATTTGTCTGGGGGGCTTTTTCTATGCGCGTCATTTAGAGGCGCAAAGCATCTCGAGCGTGCTGAAGTTGCTTTAATAAAAGCGGTCATGCAGGGCGCAGCGAAGCATCTCGCGTGCTGACACAGGATTAGTAATCTCACTTCAGCGAGCGAGATGCTTCACTGCGTTCTGCATGACGTTCGTGAGATTATACTTACTAGCAGTAAGCAGCCGAGCTAACCCTCAATTTGATAGCCAATCGGCTTGAATGCGTAGTTATTAGACATTTCTGCCGAACAAGCCGTTAGCCCTACCAGCAAGTCCATTTTCGCTTCAAGCACTACATAATCCCCGGCTTTGCTTTTAGGCGGGAGCACATCCACCTTGCCAGTATTGCCATCCACGGTTACGTGCATGAAGATATTGAAGCAGATAGGAATGGCGTCGGGGCTGATGCCGTGCTCCGCGAGGGCAGCGCTAAGGTTGCCGAAGCAGCCCCAGTGCGGCTGTTGGTGCCCGTAGATAATACGAAATGTATCGGCGCTACAGGGCGTGAGCAGAAAGTCGTGGCGACCCACCGTGTCCTCCACCATGTCGAACATGATGTTGCTGCGGTTGGAGTAGAAAGGATGGCCTTTAGTCAGGAAGATGGTTTCGGCATAATCAATAGTGCGGCCCGATGATAGATATTCGGCCTTGTCCTCCAGATTATAGCACACGAAATCAGCCACTTGTTCGCCCTGAATGTCGACTACCCGTAGGCGCTGGCCCTTTTTTACTAGGAAGGAAGTGCCGCTACGCGGCGGAATGATGGTTAGCTGCTGCATGTTGACTTAAAAATGGGCATTTCCAGGCTTGGTCGTACACCTTGCCACTGTATTGGTACACTTCCGATGCCTGGCCATAATCCTCCAGCATCGGGTTGATAGAGCCGGAAAAAGCCACATCGCGGGTGCGGATAGTGTTGCGCAATCCATCATAGCGACTATTCGCCCGAATCTGCTCAAACTGAGCGTGAGCATTGAACACCAGCGTAGGATATTTAAACCGTCGTGCCAGCCGGCTACTGCCAGGGTGCAAACCGATGATGAAAAATGCTTCCTCCTTCAGGCTAAAGCTAAAATCGGGAGAGTTGGGGTCGGACACTACACGCTTGTCGTAGCCGTAGCGCTGCGCATCCAGGTTGGATAAGGCTTGCAAACGCTGCCACAGAAACTCTTCAAACTGGGCTTCATTAGGGTCTTCCGGACCTTTAAAGATTATGGCTACGCTGTGATAAAGCTTAGTCGATTGCCGGTATTCATCCACAAAATCGTAGATGAATTGCAGAATGGCCGCATCATCTTTAGGGCAGGCCATATGATCAACCACCAAGCATTTTACCTGATTCCAGGTAAGGGCTGTTTTGGCAGCAACACATGGGAATTCTTTGGTATTTATAAAATCAAAATATTCTGATGTTATAATATTGTGCTCAGCATCAGCCATATAAACTACTTAGGTCAAACAAGACAAGCGGAATAATTAAACTCCAGGGTTTGGTTAACGGGCAGCTTATTTGAAAGGTTGAGGTTTTTAACAGAAAAAGTTAAACAGAACAGTAGCGCTTGTTTTATAAAAAAAGCCATTTGGACGGTGAGAAAGGCTTTTTTTAAAGAAAGTTTAGGTAAGTTTAGGCTTCTTAGAAAACCAGGAACGTTGCCAGTCCCTATTCCAAGTGAGGTCAAATACATGCCATTGAGGCGAGGCATATGGGCTCGTGGAATAGTATCACACTAGAAGATTTATCGTATATTTCTATCTACTGTTGCAGGCAACTTATCCGGGCATGTTGCAATCTATTAGGTGTGGTAACTGCGTAGATTGTTTCTCTGCCCGACCATTTGCGCCATATGAACGAGCTAGTATCCGAAGATTTCATTGCTGTTTTGGTGCTTGATGATCACCAGATGGTGATAGAGGGTGTCAAGACCTTGCTGAAATCCAGACCCAATATCCGGGTAGTGGCCGAAGCAAATCGGGGCGCCGATGCGCTGCAGTTGCTGGTCAAGCATCCGGAAGTGCAGGTAGTACTCACTGACCTGAATATGCCTCAAATGTCGGGGCTGGAGTTCATTCGGGCGGCGCGCGAAGTCAATAGCAAGCTGCGTATTGTGGCGCTCAGCATGTTTTATGATCAAGCTTCCGTAACTGATGTGCTTAGTGCCGGTGGCTGTGGCTACATGCTAAAAAGTCTGGGCCCGGAAGAGTTGATACAAGCCATTGAGCAAGTGGCAGCGGGCCGCACATACTTCAGCTCAGAAGTAGGCTCGATGCTGCTGCAAAATCTGGAGCTCACTGCTCTAAGGCCAGCCCCCGCCGCCGATGCTCCCGTGCCGCTGACTGTGCGTGAGCGGGAAGTGCTGGAGCTAATCAGTAAAGAGTACTCCAACCATCACATTGCCGAAAAGCTGTTTATCAGCGAGCGAACAGTGGAGACGCACCGTAAGAATATCTTAACCAAGACTAACTCAAAGTCAATTATCGGCCTGATTCGCTACGCCTTGCGTCACAGACTTATTCAGTAAATGCAACCTCTTTTAACTGCGTAGCCTCTACAGATTGTAGGGGCTTTTTTTATGCTTTTTGGTGTAAGAATTGGCCGCTACGCCGAATCGTTATTTTAGGTTACACACTAACTACCTACTTAGTCGGCGACAATAAAGGCCTTAATTAAGCTTTAAATGCACTATTCGTAGGAGGCATCCGGGCTAGTACGTAGACAGGGTTACGTACTGCCCCAGACACAAAATTACGGGCTTATACGCATTTACATTTGCCTATTAAATGATCTACCTTAGCATCGTTCAAAAAGATGTATCAATCTTCATAGTTACTAAACACAAAAGGTTAACTCATCAGTCTTCACTCTGGTAGTACTTTCCCGACAATTTCTACACACAAAATTTTCACACTATAAAGCAAACTTACCATGCCGTCCAAGATCCTCTCCTTCATTTGCCACGCGCCGGGTATGATGCCTGGGTCGTATCCATCGGTTCCGACCATGCCTAGCTCTCGCTCGGTGGATCGTAAGCCAGAGGCCAAGAGCACTGCTCCAACTGGCCACTTCGCTGCTATTTATGAGAACGACCGGTTTGTTCGCTTCAAGTACATTAACAATGCTATTAGCTAACTACTGCTTTATGGTTATGCAAGCTTAACCTTATAGATATTCATTATAGCTACTTATTATTAACCGCCGCTTTTGCCCTAGGCAAGAGCGGCGGTTCTCGTTTGGGGCTAACCAGTTCAGATTTACGCTAACTTGCGGCCCAGTCCATTCATTTGCGTGCATGCTTCCTTCGCCGCTTCGCTTTCTGCTCTTCTTATTAGCCTTCGTTACGGCTGGCCCACTTTTCGCCCAAAACGCGCCTTTTATTCCCGATGAGAAGGCCTACTACGGCATTGCCGCCCGCAGTAGCGGCCGGTCGCTGGACGTAGCCAATTCCTCGCTTGAGTCGGGAGCGGCTATGGTGCAATGGGAATTTACCCACGCCCCTAGCCAGCAGTGGCGCTTTGTGCGCGTGATGCCTGGCAGCGACTATTTCCGGATTGAAGGACGCCAAAGCGGCAAGTGCCTGACAGTAGATAAACCCGATGAAAATGCCCCCCTGGTGCAGCGGCCCTATACGGGCAGTCTGTATCAGCAGTGGCGCCTGGTGCCGGGTGGCCCGGCGGGCAGCTTACAGCTTATCAGCAAGGGCAACGACCGCTGTATTTCCGTAGCCTCCGCCGATAAGGCCAACGGAACGCCCGTTGTTTCACAGAAGCCTGCTAATCGGGCTACGCAGCAATGGCGCTTATTCAAGCTGCGCCTGAACGTGGATGCCAGCCTGCCCGGCTTTGGGCCGCCTAAGGCCTTGAATACACTGAATACATCTGGCAATGAGTTGCAACCCGTGCTGGCGCCCGACAACTCGACCTTGTTTTTTGTGCGCACCAAGTTTGCCGGCAATATGGAAGGCAACGCCGAATCGGGTGATATCTGGATGAGCCGCTCCGTGGATCAGGGCCGTACCTGGAACCCAGCCATACGCTTCGATGGCCTCAATACGCCCCAGCACAACGGCGTGATGGCTGTGGTAAAGGATGGTTACTACTTATTGGTGCGCGGCTACTATGAGCGCGACGGTACCTTCCACGATGATGGTATTTCGCGGGCTGCTCGTAATGTGGGGGGCAAAAATGGCAACCGTACTGAGCAGCTGGACATAATTAACTATTACTCCACCGGTACAGCCACTACTTTTTTTCAAACGAACGACGAGAAGGTTCTGCTGCTTTCCTTGGAGCGGGCCGAAGGCTATGGCGGCAATGATATATATATCAGCCAGCCGGCGGGCAAAGGCTCGTGGTCGGAGCCGCGTAACCTGGGCGAGGTAGTGAACTCACCGGGCTTTGAATTTGCCCCTTGGCTTTCGCCCGACGGCAAAACGCTGTATTTCTCCTCCTACGGCCACGGCGGCTACGGCAGCGCCGACATCTTCGCCAGCACCCGCCTCGACGACTCCTGGACCAAGTGGAGCGAGCCGCGCAACCTCGGACCAACTCTTAATGGTCCGGGCTTCGATGCCTACTTCAGCCTCACGCCCGATGGTAAGCAGGCTTACTACGCCGCGTCCCGCACGGCTAACGGCCCCGCTGACCTGTTTCGGGTGGACGTAGGCGTGGTGCCTCCCGACTCGGTGGTGGAAACAGTGCCGGCTCCCACCTTCGCCGTGGCCCCACCGCGGGCGCTGCTAACGGGCCGCGTTATTAATGCCAAAACCCAACAGGCGGTGGCCGCCGAAGTGAAAATTGCGAGTCTGGGGGGCAATTTCTCGTACAACGCTACCTCCCGCGTAGAGGCCGGCACGGGGACCTACCAGTTTACGTTGCCGCCCGGCCGCTACCGGCTATCAGCGGTAAGCGGAGGATTTCTGACGGCCACCGATACACTTACCGTTACGGTGCCGCTCACCCGCAACCTCCTTCTGGTGCCCGCTGGAGTCGGCTCACGACTGGAGTTGCCAACGCTGATTTTTGCCCAAGGCAAATACAATCTGCTCGGGGCATCTTACGCGGAACTGAATCGCTTGGCTGGCACTCTCACCGATAATCCCACGGTAAATATTCGTCTGGAAGGCCACACCGATAACCAAGGTAATGCGGCTCTTAACCAGAAGCTGTCGGAGGATAGGGTGACGGAGGTGAAGCGCTACCTCGTAAGTCGCGGCGTAGCCGAAGACAGGATCAGCACCGTAGGCTACGGCGGCACGAAACCTCGCGCCAGCAATGAGCGCGAAGAAACCCGTCGCCTGAATCGGCGCGTGGAGTTTACCATCACTAAAGAGTAAACCCTATTCCAACTAGATTTCTACCTCATTCTATTGGCACGTATCCGTCGGTAGAATAGGGGATGCGTTCTGTTGCGTACCAAAAATGCCCCCCAGAGGCGTATGTACGTATGCTAGCGTGAGAATAACGTTAGCCAGTGTAGCTTATCACATGAAAGCAACCATTCTGCGCCAGTTTGATTTGCCCGACCTGCCCTCGGCGTCAGGGGTAGAAGTAGTTGGCGACACAGCCTATATCATCGGCGACGACTCGCCTTTTCTCTATTGTTTCGATGCGCGGGCCCTCAAGCCCAACGGCCGCATCACCCTCTTCGAAACGGTGCATTTTAGCTCCGGTCGCTTGCCCAAAAACCTCAAGCCAGACCTAGAGTGCCTAACGGCCGTACCCGCAGCCAGCGGCGCCAAGGCCCTGCTCGTGTGCGGATCGGGAGCTACCGCGGAGCGGGAAAAGGGATTCTGGGTGACGCTACCAAAGCAAGCGGGTGCCGGAGCGGCGGTGTATCCGCTATCGTTGAGTACATTATATACTGCACTTCGTAAGGCCTTGCCTAAGAGCGTAGTGCTAAATCTGGAGGCTGCGGCCGCCACCACTACGGAGCTGCTGCTTTTTCAACGCACCGTGGGCTCGGGCGCGGGCAATCTGTTGTTTCGGCTGCCTCTGAAAGAGGCATTAGACTTCATTCAGCATCGCTCTGCCCAACTGCCGGGTATTCAAACGCAGTTTTATCAATTGCCTACCATCGCGAAGATACCGGCTGGTTTCTCTGGGGCTACCACGTACAAGGGCAAGCTGTTTGTAACGGCCTCCGTAGAAGATACCAGCGACCCCGTAGCCGATGGTGAAGTGCTAGGCAGCTTCGTAGGCGTACTGGACCTAGCGCAGCGTTCGGACCGACCTCTACAGACGCGTTTTACCCAACTAGTATTGCCCAGCGGACAACCCTACCGCGGCAAGGTAGAAAGCATTACCGTACGCCGAGAAATAGCCCCCCAGCGCTATGAGTTGCTACTCGTCACCGACGACGATGCCGGCGGCTCCACGGCGGTGCTGGTAGAACTGGCGGTATAATGGGACAGCTTGTTGAGACGCGTATTCGCGTCTCAATCGTCGCAGTTGTTGGGTATGATGGCGCGGACGATTATTGTTCAACGATTAGACGCGAATACGCGTCTCTACAACTCAAACACAATTCTCAAAACTTCAAGCCGCCTCTATTGGTTAAAGAAACCGGTCCTACTTTTTACGGTCGTTACTTATCCATTCCTAGTCTATCTGAACAATGCCAAATAACACCAAAAACTGGTTTATCACGGGCGTAAGTACTGGCTTCGGCGCTTCCCTGGCCGAATTGCTTTTACAAAAAGGCGACAAAGTAGCCGCCACCTTCCGCCAACAGCAACAAGCCGACGAATTCACCCAAAAAGCCGGCAACAATGGCCATGGCTTCGTCTGCGACGTGACGAATGAAGCCGAGGTAAAACAGGCTGTCGCTGACGCTATTCAGGCTCTTGGCCACCTCGATGTAATTGTTAATAATGCTGGCTATGGCTCACTGGGCAGCATCGAGGAAATTACCGCTGAGGAAGTCCACCGCCAATTCGACGTGAATGTATTCGGCCCGCTGCATGTCCTGCGAGCCGTGTTGCCTCATCTGCGCGAACGCAAAAGCGGCCACGTAATCAATATTACCAGCATTGGGGGGCTAAAAACCTTCCCTGGGGTAGGGGTTTATAATGCCTCGAAGTTTGCGCTTGAAGCTATTGGCGAAAGCCTGACTCAGCAGGTAGGGCCGTTGGGAATAAAAGTGACCAACATTGAGCCCAGCGGCTTCCGCACCGACTGGGCCGGCCGGTCCGCCAGCTTCGTCGATACTCAGATTGAGGACTACCGGGCCACGGTTGGTGAAAATCTCAAAGGCATCCAAAGCTATAGCGGCCGCCAACCCGGCGACCCCGACCGCGCTGCTCAAATAATGTATGACCTTGTGCGCCAAGAGAACCCGCCGCTGCACCTGCCCCTAGGCAAAGCCGCCGTGAAAGGTGCCCGCGATAAGTTTACGAGCTTAGTAAAAGAACTGGAAGGAGTTGCTGAAATCGGCAACTCGGCTGACTTTCCAGAAGGCGCTTAGTACGTTAGCCGAATACCAGAAAATGGCCCAGAAGTGTTTCGCTTCTGGGCCATTTTGGTGTTTAAGCTATAGAGGCATTGCTATGCTAATCCGCATCTGAACCCACAGCAGGGCCCGGTGTTACTTGGCTCAACTCTGCCTTATAGGTCCGCCAATCGGGCATAAACTGGTCCATGAATCCCCAGAAGCGGGCGTTGTGGTAGCGCTCATGCAGGTGCACCAACTCGTGCACTACCACATATTCCAAGCAGAGTGGGGGGCGTTTTATCAGCTCCAGATTGAGCCAGATGCGCTTTGCCTGAACATTACAGGTGCCCCAGCGCGTTTTCATTTGCTTTACGCCCCAAGTTGTGGCTTGCTTTCCTACAACTGGCTCCCACTTAGCAAGCAACGCTGGCAACTGCTCTTTCAAGCGCGCCCGATACCAAGCTGTTAGCACGCTTTCGCGCTGCTCCTTAGAAGCGTCTTGTGGTATGTATAACTCCAGAAATTGCTCATCCCGAATGGCCACGCGTGGCCGCCCCTTCGCTTCAAGTACTTGCAGTTGATATACCTTACCTTGAAAAAAATGCGCCTCGCCCGATACGTAGGCAAACGCCACGGGCCGCTCACGCGCCGCAAATTTTGCCTGATGCTTCAGAATCCAGACTCGCCGGGCTACTACAAATTCTTCGATGTTGCTGGCAGCCATGCGCATTGGAGCTGCCACGCGCACTTTGCCATCGGGGGCATATACCGTCAAGCGTAGTGTGCGGATGTTTTTTCGCACTACTTCTATTTGTAGGCCGTCGATGTGTATATGTGCCATTCGGAGTGAATGCTTTAAATCACTGAATGCAAAAAGCCTGAAAAATCGCATCCGTTTCCAGATTCTCGATTTCTCAGGCTTTTCGTTTCTGCTACTCTGTACCCAGAGCCGGAGTCGAACCGGCACACCTTGCGGTATTGGTGTTTGAGACCAACGCGTCTACCGGTTCCGCCATCTGGGCTTCACTACGTTCCCACGACTCAGGAACGGGTGGCAAACTTAGCCAGACTTTCCCGAATACGCAACAAGTATCGGCGTTTCAAATAATAGGTGCGCACTTGTTGTAGGGCTTGGGGGCGTACATCGGGGGGCAAACCGGGGTAGCCAATGAGTACTGGTTCGATGCCCGCGTCGAGGGTTGCAGCTATGGCATTCACCTCATTCTCAACACTTGCCACCACATTAGGATCGGGCTCCATCAGCTGTTCGTTCAGCTCCATTACCTCCATTAAAAAATCGGAAGGAATTTCCTGTTTGCCTTCTTCCAGCAGATTATGGCGGCCAAGAATGTAGGCCATGCGCTGATCGGGGTCGGAGAGAGTGCGGTAGGCGTTGGTGTTTTGAGTGGCCAGATGCAGAATTTCCTGCTGGCGCTCCGCTGGTGCAGTAGCGTGAAAATCGGGGTGAAACTCGCGGCTGAAGGCGTAATACTTCTGTTTTAAAGTAGCTTCATCCAGCTGAAAGGATTCGGGTAAGTCGTAGAATTCAAAGTAATCAGTCATGAATTACGGAGTTGGGAAATGGCCTGAACCCACTAGTTTAGGGTGCCTAGCTCATTCAGTAGAAACAAAAAGAAGCCATAATTGGCCCACCCAAGCTGGCTAAGGGGCAACGGGGTTTACGGAGAATGCTTGTGCTGGGGCTGCAAACAAGGCCTTAGTAGCTGGCCAAACTTCACCGAATAGCGCTGACTTACGATAAGCGTTAAGCGCTTCTTCTGATTCCCAATGGCTATAGGTGCAATAGATATGAGGCGTACTAGCATCCTGCCACAACTCTAAATGCTGGCAACCCGGCATCTGGCGAATTCGGGTTTCGGTGGCCTGAAAAAGATGTAAAAAGGCAGGGATGTTTTCTGCCGCAAACGTCATGCGCACGATTCGGATAAGCATAAATGAGGATGACTTTTTAAAAACAAGAAATGACCCCCAAAGGAAGGCATTTTGTAGTATGACACGTTGGCCGATTCAATTTAACATAACATATAAACAAAATATTGTGTGCCTTAGGAGGCTCAAATTGCCCTTTTGCTAGGTGATACTATTAGCTTTTAGTGGCTTAAATATTACTCAATTTGAGTCGAGCGCAAAGCGTATATCCACCTGCGAATCGAAATAGAGTCCCAGTAATTCGGCTGCATTACCCTGGTTAATGCCAATGCAAAGTACTTCTTGGCTGTTATAAATGCATACTGCTTCGCCAGGCGCGGTAGCTTGAAAATGGGGGGCAATTTCGCGCACGGTTTCGCGGGCGAAATGCACGGCGCAGGCTCGGCCGTGGCCTACTGCTTCAATAGCGGTGCGGGTGATATTGGTAATCAGATTGCCGTAATGATCCACATGCACCACGTGGCCCGTGATGCGGTGATCTTGGATGCGCAGCTGACGGTTGAGCAGCTGATAGAACTCTGTAGTCAGAGGACCAAGATCCTCGAGCGAACCACCCTGCGCCAAATGAACAGCGGCAGGGGCTAGAATATCGCGGGTAGGAGAGGGGGTATCCTGGGCGGGCAGGCGCACTACATCGGCTGGGCGGCCATCGGTAAGCAGTGTGAGCAGGCCGTTGTCGGCGGCCAGAAAGTAATGACCTTCAAACTGTACGGCATGCCACCGCCCCTGCGCTCCACCGTAATCATTAACTCCTAGGAGATGCACCGTGCCCAGCGGAAAATCACGAAACACCGCATTTAGAACGTGTAAGGCGTGCGCGATGTTAAAGGGTTCGATAGCATGAGTAATGTCCAGAACAGCCTGTGTGGGGGCCAATTGCAGTAGGCGTGCCTTCACCGCAGCCACGTAATGGTCGCGGTAGCCAAAATCTGACAGAAACGTAATCAACCCCATTGCCGGAAATCCTGAGTTCTTCGTACTATTGTTTGACCCCGGTATAAGCTGGGGTGGGGGCGGCAAAAGTAGGCATTTGCTCCTACCAACGCCCTATTGCTTGTTTTTTTATCAACTTCTTCGCCTTAAAGCACTCATAATTTGGTCGAGAAAATCATCACCCTCGAAAATGTCTCCCTCGTCGAGTTCCTCGGACCCGACAACCAGAACATACGCCAGCTGGCGGCTGCCTTCCCCGGCAGCAAAATCATCAGCCGCGGTAACGAAATAAAAATCCAGGGCCAGACGCCTGTCATTGCCCGCATCAACGAAATTTTATCATCGCTCATTGAGCACTACCACCAGTACGGCGCCATTACCGACCGCAACGTGACCGAGTACATTGCTGCGGCCGATGATGAGCAACAGGAGCGCATTATTGCCACGGCCTCAATAGCCGACGTTATTGTGTTCGGGGCCAAAGGCGGCGTTATCAAGGCCAAAACGCCTAATCAGCAGAAGCTGGTGGATACGGTCATGAAGCACGATTTGACCTTCGCGCTAGGGCCGGCTGGTACCGGTAAAACCTATGTGTCGGTGGCGCTGGCCGTGCGGGCGCTCAAGAACAAAGAGGTCAAGAAAATCATCATCTCGCGGCCCGTAGTAGAGGCCGGCGAAAGTCTGGGTTTCCTGCCCGGCGATATGAAGGAAAAGGTTGACCCATATCTGCGCCCGATTTATGACGCCTTGGAGGACATGATTCCGGCCGAAAAGCTGAAGTTTTATCAGGAGAATAAGATCATTGAAATTGCTCCCTTGGCCTACATGCGCGGCCGGACGCTGAACAATGCGTTCGTGCTGCTGGATGAAGCCCAGAATACCACGCCATCTCAACTCAAGATGTTCTTGACCCGTATGGGCCCGACCGCGAAGGTGATGGTAAACGGCGACCGTAGCCAGATCGACTTGCCCACCAAGCAGAAATCAGGCTTGCTGCAAGCGCTTGATATTCTGCGCGATGTGCGTGGTATTGGCTTCGTGGAGATGACAGCGGAGGACGTAGTGCGTCACCGCCTAGTGAAGGAGATTGTGTATGCCTACGACCGCTACGACATACAGACGCAGCGCGACCAGGCTACCCGCCCCGCGCGCGACTTATATCGCCCGCACCCCGATTCTCGTCCTGAGTCGGATTTTCCGCCTGTCAACAATACGCCTCTGCCCGTCAACCACGAGCAGCAGATGTAGAGCATAGTTTTTGAGCTCTATCAGCGTGAATGCTTTTAAAAAAAGCTGCTTCCCTATGGAGGCAGCTTTTTTTGTTCCGTGTACCTTCGCTTACGAAGCAGTGGTGCCCAAACTGCCATTTACTCGCACCAGCGAAAACAGCTTAAAACCGCCACCCACGTGATTACCGCCGAAAGAATTACTGACCTGCGCGACCTTGATGACGCTTTTACTATCCGCGAAACCGTGTTCGTTCACGAGCAAGGCGTGCCCCTGAACGACGAATACGACGAGCACGACCGCACCGACGCTACCCATTACTTAGCCCGTGCTGCCGATGGCACACCCTGCGGCGCTGCCCGCTGGCGCCCTACTGAGAAAGGCGTGAAACTGGAGCGGTTCGCCGTGCTCGCCGACTACCGTAACCAGCAAGTAGGCGCCGCACTGTTGCACCGCGTGCTGGAAGATGCTCACGCTGCTTATCCTGAGGCCACTCTGTATTTGCACGCTCAATTACGAGCCATTCCTTTTTATGAGCGCCACGGGTTTGAGAAAGTGGGCGAGCAGTTTACGGAATGTGATATTGAGCACTATAAGATGATTTGGCGCGGTACACCAAAGGCGTAAACCGCCGCACCGTTGCTTGCATACATTTATGAAAAGTCCTTCCCACGTAAAGTCGGAAGGACTTTTGCTTTCTGAAAAAGCCCCCCGAATGCTATAGATAATTTCAGTGGGAGATTTAAATTTTTATCAGTTATCAGTGGCCGCGGCTATCAAAATTTCTTCGTGGATTACTGCTCAATTATCTGGTCATGAAGCGACAGCTTAAGTGGGCTCCTTTGGCTTTTGTGCGGCTGGTTGTTGCGTTAGCGGCGGGCATTCTGACTTATTTGTATGTCGGACAAACGCTGCCTGAACTGCTGCCCTGGCTTCTGGGGGGCTTTTTTCTAATCGTTATTGGGCAATGGTTGGCTGCACGACGTGGTTTAGCCGGAGCAAACGATGCGGTGGGTATGCTGTCGTTGGCTGTCGTGTTTCTGGCGGGGCTTACCAGCGCCCAACTCGCTACTGAATCGCGGAGGGCCGGTCATTTAAGTCAACTGCATGGACCCGTAGAGTTTTATCGGGCAGTAGTTGATGAGAACCCAGTGGTGCGGCCGGCTACGTACGCTACTACATTGCGCGTGTCGGCAGTACGGGTAAAGGGGAAGTGGCAAGCGGCGGTGGGCGGCATTCGTGTTTCGGTGCCGCGCGAGGTGGGCATAGCCGCGCCCCGCTACGGGGAAGTGTGGCTGGTGCGCGGGCAGCCGGCGCCGGCCAAAGCGCCCCTCAATCCCGGTGAGTTCGATTATCGGCGCTATCTGGCTTACCATCAGATCTATCATCAGCAGTTTATTCATCCCGACCAATACCGTTGTATCGAATTTTTGCCTCCCAGCTATGTGCGCGCCGTTAGTTTGCGGGTGGCGCAGGTGCTCGATGGCGTTTTTAGGCGATATATCACGGCCAGACGCGAATATGCGCTTGCCTCGGCGCTGATCTTGGGCTTAAAAGATGATATTGATCAGGAAACCAAGCGGGCCTACGCCAACACCGGCACCACGCACATTATGGCCGTGTCGGGTTTGCAGGTAGGGCTTTTATTTGGGTTGATTACCTGGGCGTTACGCCGTTTGTTTGGCGCTACGCCAGGTTTTCGGTATTGGTCGGCGGGCGTAGGTTTGGCGGTTATCTGGAGCTACGCATTTGTTACGGGCTGCTCGGCATCGGTGCTGCGGGCGGCCGTGATGTTTAGCTTCATCATTGTGGCGCGGGTGTCGGAGCGACAAAGCACGATGTATAACACGTTGGCGGTAGCCGCTTTTGTGCTGCTCTGCTACGATCCTTATTTGCTGGCTGATGTTGGCTTTCAGCTCTCCTTTCTGGCCGTGCTCAGCATCGTGTATCTACAGCCGCGTATCGCTGGCTGGATAGACTTTCGGGAGTGGGCCGCCCGCCGGCAGCGCCCCTGGCAGCCCTACTTGGTTCGGCAGATGTGGCACACCAGCGGCTGGGCAGCCGAATGGATATGGCAGGCAACCGCCCTGACCTTAGCGGCGCAGGTAGCTACGTTTCCGTTGGGGTTATATTATTTCCATCAGTTTCCGCTCAGCTTTTTGCTGTCTAATCTGGTAGCTGTGCCACTGTCGTCGGGGGCGCTGTATGTGGGTCTGGGGCTGCTGACAATCACTGGCATTACACACGGCATTGGCGCACTGGTTCCGGCATTCGCTTCGGGGCTGGAAGTTGTACCGCGGGTAATCGCAGTTCTGCTGGAAAATATTATCTGGGCTTTCAACGAATACATCTTCTGGATTGGGCGACAACTACCAAACGCCCTCATCAGTGGCATTCAGCTTACGGCGCCCCAAACCTGGCTAGTATTCGGCGTTATTTCTTTAGTGCTCGTGTTTTTGGCCGCCAAACGCCTTGCCTGGCTAGGTTTGGCCTGCGCGCTGCTGGGTGTCTTTGCTGGCAGCCGCGTATGGGCCGCCCACCGCATAAGCACCGACGAGGAGCTAATAATTTACAGCATTCCGCGCCGCTCAGTGTGTGGCTTCTGGCAAGGAGCCTCCGCCGACATTGTGACTGTCGATTCGCTGCCGCTTTCTGAAACCGAGCGCACTTACCGCATTGTGCCAGGTGCTATTCAGCGGGCTGCTCGCCGCGTAAGCTATCATCAAGGCTGGCAGGCGGCACCCATGCCGGCTACTTTGCAGGCTGATGATGGACTGGTACTGGTAGTGTGGCGGGGCCTGCGGCTTGCTTTCGTGACGGGATATCTGAGCCCCGCCCGCCAACCCTGGACCGTAGACGTGGTCATACTGCGCCGCAATGCCCGCGTCCGGCCGGCTGAGCTGGCGGCGGTGTTCGGCAAAAAGCCCCCCATCGTCTTCGATTCTTCGTGCCGGAGCTGGTATGTCGCCCGCCAGGATTCGGTACTGCGTGCGGCCGGATTCCGTACTCACGATGTGACCGCGCAGGGGGCTTTTCGGCAGCAGTCGAGGCAGTAAATTCCGGAAAGCCAGCGGCGGCTTCGCTCGGTTCCGTTTCTTTTACCGCACCATTTTTGTTAGGTTTGACTACCGCGCCGGCTCTTTGGCGTCTGGGGGGCTTTTCTCAACTCCCCGGCGCCGTCCGTACACTGCTAAGCCCAACGACCATGGAAAACACACCAACCGAGGACCTGCAAGCCCTGCGCTACATTCGTTATGAGTGCCAGGAAGCTATAGGATACATCACGCTCAACCGCCCTGAAAAGCGCAATGCCCTCAACTCTGATATGGTATCGGAGCTGAAGCTGGCTTTTGAATACGCCGAAGACGACGAGAGCTGCAAAGTAGTGGTGCTGCGCGCCAACGGCGACGCATTCTGCGCCGGCGCCGACCTAGCTTATATTCAGGATCTACAAGGGTTCAGCTACACCGATAATCTGTCGGACTCTACGCATCTAATGCAGCTTTTCCATCAGATTTATACGCTCAAAAAGGTTGTCGTTGCTCAGGTTCAGGGCCATGCCTTGGCCGGAGGCTGCGGTCTGGCCAGCATTTGCGACTTTGCATTTGCGGTGCCCGAAGCCAAGTTTGGCTATACCGAGGTCAAGATTGGCTTCCTGCCCGCTATTGTGAGTGTGTTTCTGCTGCGTAAAATCGGGGAGGCACGTACCAAGCATTTACTGCTCACCGGCGACGTTGTTTCGGCCCAGGCGGCGGTTGAGTTTGGTCTGATCAATTTCCTGGCTCCCAAAGAAGAGCTGGCCGAAAAGGTGCGCACGTTTGCCCGCCGACTTTGTGTCGAGAACTCAGCGCAAAGCATGGAAATGACAAAAGAGATGCTGGCTCGCATTCCGGAAATGCCCTTGGAGGATAGCTTGCGCTACGCTGCCCAAATGAACGCTGAAGCACGCGGCTCCAACGACTGCCGCCGGGGTATTGCGGCTTTTTTGAATAAAGAGAAAATTACCTGGGAGGATGCCGATACTGATGTGAATCGTTGAAAGCATGCGAAGGTCCTCAAGCTCATCAGTTGAGGTTCAAAAGCACGTTTTAAACATCCATCCGGGTCCTCGGTTAACTCCACATGACACCACTGGCAGCCGCTGCCGTAACGACGGCCACCTTTCTGGGAATGGAATTTGTCGCTTGGTTTATGCACAAGTACGTGCTACATGGCGCATTGTGGTTTTTACACCGTTCGCACCATGTGCGCCATCCGCACCGCTTTGAGCGCAATGATCTGTTCTTTCTGTTTTATGGCTCCTTGTCCATGGGCTTTATCATGTACAGCTCCGAAACCAAAGACTGGCCTTTTTGGGTAGGTATTGGTATAGCAGCTTACGGTACCGTTTACTTCTTTGTGCACGATGTCCTGATTCATGGTCGTCTGCGATTCTGGCGCAAATCGCGCAGTGAATACCTCCGTGCTCTCAATATGGCCCATAAGATGCATCACAAAACCAGCGCCCGCGACGGTTCCGAGGAGTTTGGAATGCTATGGGTATCACCAAAGTATTTTGCATTGGCCCGCCGGAAAAAAATTAATAATTGACCGCTAATTATTAATTACTGCTGTGGGACAATTCTCAATAAGTGACCTGGAAAATCTTTCAGGTATTAAGGCGCCCACTATTCGCATGTGGGAGCAGCGCTATAATGTGCTGCGTCCTGAACGAACTGCTACCAACATTCGGACCTACTGCGACGCCGATTTGCGTCGCCTGCTCAACGTGGCTACCTTATGTAGCCGTGGCCAGCGCATTTCGCAAGTTGCCCGCCTTAGCGAAGAACAGTTGACCCAGGCCGTGCTGGCCGGCTCCGATGATCCGCATGATTATGCCCGCCAAGTAAATGCGCTCTTAGCCGCTATGCTCGAAATGAACGAGCACCAGCTAACCAAAGTGCTTACCAGCACCATTCGGCAGCTGGGCTTCGAGACGGCCATCATGTACGTGGTGTATCCTTTTTTGCAGCGGATTGGTCTTTTGTGGCAGGCAGGTAGCGTCAATCCGGCGCAGGAGCACTTAGTAACCAACCTCTTGCGGCAGAAAATGCTGGTTGCTACGGATGGCTTGCCGCTGGTAGCACCGGCCACCACGAAGCGCTGGGTGCTGTTTTTGCCCGAAGGCGAGTTGCATGAGTTGGCGCTACTGTTTATGAACCATGCCCTGCGCTTCCGGGGCCACCACGTGTTGTATCTGGGGCAGAACATGCCGCTTAACGACTTGGAGTTGGTTTATAATACGTATAAGCCTCATGCTGTATGCTGTGTAATGACAGCGCTGCCTGAGCGCGACCATGTGCAGGCGTACGTAGATGAGCTCGCTAGGCTTTGCCCCGAGAGCGAATTGTTCCTATATGGGAGTCAAGCGCAGCATCAGGAAATAAACTTGCCCCCCAGAGCAACTCGGATTCGTCTAATGACCGACTTTCTAGCTTTGGCTGATGAGCGACGTCACTAAGCGCCGACGTAGAACTTAGGCTGTACAGTACAGCTTGAAGGCGTGCAGTTTAGAAAATTTATTGCCTCAAATACACAAAAAATGCCCCGCTTTTACGGGGCATTTTTTGTGTATTCTGGTTTGAAATCTCCAACGTGAGAAAACGGGAGTTGATCCGGCAAAGTGTACAGTTCATCAGCCAAATACAGGCGAAGAGCGATTTTAGCTTTTGTAATTACCCCTGATTATCAGCGCATTCGTACATTAGGTTAATCAAAACAAGTACAGGAGACGCAGAAAAATAATTGCTTCCAAGCTATCCTACTTTCAAAACTTCTCGTATATTTGTTTAACTTTTTGCCACGAAAAGCTAAACAACATGACCTCTCTGGAATTCACAAATCAAGTACAGAAGATTTCCTATTCGCTGAAGCCCGTGGCGATGAACCTGACCCGCGACGCTGACGATGCAAAGGACTTGGTACAAGAAACTTTACTCAAGGCGTTGTTGAACAAGGACAAGTTCAAGGCTGGTACCAATTTGAAGGCATGGTTGTACACTATCATGCGCAACACCTTCATCAACAACTATAACAAGATCACCAAGCGCAATAGCAATATTGACAGCACGGAGTATTTCCAATACTTTAACACCGACGAGAACTACATCACGCACAACGGCGCTTCGAGCGACTTCGTAGTAACCGACATCAACGAGGCTATTGCAACGCTCTCGCCCGATTATCGGACGCCGTTTATGATGTACTACATCGGCTACAAGTACTTAGAGATTGCTGAGAAGCTTCAAATTCCGATTGGTACCGTTAAAAACCGTATCCACATTGCCCGCAAAGAGCTAAAGCAGGCATTGAAAGTATACGCCCCCGGTGTGTAGAGTATAGGGAGAGATAATACCGCCGCCTGGGCGTACAGCGGGCCGCAGAGTACAAAACCGAAAGGTGGCGTGTCTGCGGCCCGCTTTTTTTATCGCATATTTCGCAGAATGTCGCCGCTTTCTGGATTTAAGGGGCAATCTGATAAACCTCTGCTCAACTCAACGGTATGATAAGGCAGTCAGGAAATCTGACTTGCTTGGATGGCGAAGATTTATGGTTTGAGAATTCTCATTTGATCTGCATAATTGATAATTTGTGAGTAAACACGTTTTAGTTATTGGGGCAGGCTTCGCGGGGCTGTCGGCGGCTACTTCCCTGGCTCAGCGCGGCTACCAGGTCACGGTGCTCGAAAAAAACGAAGGCCCCGGTGGCCGGGCACGTGTATTTCGGGCCGAGGGTTTCACCTTCGATATGGGGCCGAGCTGGTATTGGATGCCCGACGTGTTTGAGCAGTACTTCGCCCGGTTCGGGCACCGGGTCGCTGATTTCTACGACTTGGTGCGCCTAGATCCTTCGTACGCCGTCATTTTCGGTGAGAACGATTTTCTGGATATTCCGGCGGCCATGCCCGCTATTCGGACCATGTTTGAGCAGCTGGAGCCCGGCAGCGCCGTGCAGCTCGACGAGTTTTTGCGGCAGGCGGCTTACAAGTATGAAGTTGGTATAAATAAATTTGTGCATATGCCCGGCCGCTCGCTGCTGGAGTTTGCCGATCCGCGCTTACTCGTTGATGCGGTGCGCCTGGATGTGCTGCAAAGTATGAGCCGGCACGTGCGTCGCTTTTTTAAGCATGAGAAGCTTATTAAGCTTATGGAATTCCCGGTCCTTTTTCTGGGTGCTACGCCCGAAAACACGCCGGCACTGTACTCGCTGATGAACTACGCTGACCTAGCGTTGGGCACTTGGTACCCGCGGGGCGGTATGCACAAAATAGTAGAAGGCATGGTGCAGGTAGCCCAGCAGCAAGGAGTGAAGCTGGAGTACAACCAGGAAGTGCAGGAGATACGCGTGGAAAATGGCCGCGCGACGGGCTTACAAACCGCTGCCGGTTTCCGCTCCGCCGACATTGTAGTGGCCGGCGCCGATTACCATCACGCTGAGCAACAACTATTAGCCCCCCAGCACCGGCACTACGACCAGAAATATTGGGATTCGCGTACAATGGCGCCTTCGTCGTTGCTGTTTTATCTGGGAGTAAATAAGCGCCTGAAAAACCTGCGCCATCACAACCTCTTCTTTGATGAGGATTTCGGACGCCATGCACAGGAAATATATGAACAGCCGCAGTGGCCGAGCAAGCCACTTTTTTACGCCTCACTGCCTTCTCAAACCGATCCCACGGTAGCGCCCGAAGGCTGCGAAAACCTGTTTCTATTGGTACCCGTAGCCCCAGACTTGGCTGATCCGGAGGAAACCCGCGAGCGGTATTATCACCTGATTATGGACCGCTTGGAGCGCCTTACCGGCCAAAGCATCCGCGACGCGGTGATTTACAAACGCAGTTACGCCCACCGCGACTTCGTGGCCGACTACCATAGCTACAAAGGCAATGCGTATGGTTTGGCCAATACACTCAAGCAGACAGCCATTCTCAAGCCTACGCTGAAAAGTAAAAAGGTAAGTAATCTGTATTTTACGGGACAGCTTACGGTGCCCGGTCCCGGCGTGCCGCCCTCCTTGATATCGGGGCAGGTAGTAGCGGGAGAAATATTTAAGGAATTCTCAATCGACTAGCCGCCCGAACAAATTGCCCCCCAGCCAACTTATAGGAGGTAATTATTCCATTTCACCTCTTCGCCTTTCAATAGCCTTGGACCACGTAGCTCTTTTTGATCAAACCAGCTTGGCGTGTAGTAAGCTGATTACGAAGCGCTACAGTACGTCGTTTACGTTGGGCATCCGTACGCTCGACCCGCGGTTTCACTTGCCGGTGTATGCCGTGTATGGCTTTGTGCGCTGGGCCGACGAAATCGTGGATACTTTCCACGACCACGACAAAGCTGCTCTGTTTGCTGACTTCCGGCGTCAGACCTACGAGGCCCTCGATACGCGCTTCAGTCTGAGCCCGGTGCTGCACGCCTTTCAGCTGATGGTGCACCGCTACGGTATTGACCGGGAGTTTATTGAGGCCTTTCTGCGGAGCATGGAAATGGACTTGGAGGATCGCAACTACAACCAGTCGCTCTACAGCGATTATATCTATGGTTCGGCGGAAGTAGTTGGGCTGATGTGTCTGCGCATATTTTGTGAGGGCGATACTGCTTTGTTTGACCGCCTGCGCGAACCCGCTCGCCGCCTGGGAGCTGCTTTTCAGAAAATCAATTTTCTGCGCGACATCCGGTCTGACTATGAGGAACGAGGCCGCGTGTACTTCCCCGGCGTGAGCTATGAGCATTTCAACGATACCGTGAAGCGCGCCATTGAGGCCGACATTCGCACTGATTTCGAAGCTGGCTACGCGGGTATCGTGCAGCTGCCGCGGGCGGCGCGCCTGGGCGTATACCTCGCGTACGTGTACTACCTGAAGCTTTTTCACAAAATCCGCCAGCTTCCAGCCACCCAAATTCTCGGCGGCCGCGTGCGCGTGCCCGACAACACGAAACTATTGCTGCTGGTCGGTTCGTACTTCCGCTACCGGCTTCGCGCCATATAGCCTTAAAAAAAGCCCCCCAGCCAGGTGTTGGGGGGCTTTTTCAGACACTTCTAAATCAGAACCCAAACCCAGCACCCCACCTACACTCTATGGATTCTTCTTACGACCTCGCTACCCTACGCAGCCATTATGAGCAAGCCGCCGCCGATAAATCGGCTGGCGAGAAGTTTTATAAGCTCATGAGCAATTACCAAGGCAACGAAGCCTTGCCGCTGGCTTATAAAGCTGCCTCCGAGGCCATTAGAGCCCGCGACGCGTCGATGTTTAACAAGCTGACTTATGCCCAGGCTGCTGCCCGCATCTTCGAGCAAGCCGCCGCTGCCAACTCAAACAATGCTGAAGTACGGTTTCTGCGTTTCAGTGTGGAAAGCAATATTCCCGCTTTTCTGGGTTTGAGCCCACACGTAGAAGAAGATAGGCAGTATCTGCTGGATGCGCTAAGGCAGCATCCGCAGTCGGGCCTAGATGCCGAGGCGTTCAATACGGTGCGTAATTTCCTGATAGGCAGGGGCCACGTGAGTGCGGAGCAGGCCCAGGAGCTAGAGCAATTAACGGCTTAATAACCAGGTATCAAGCTTAATACTTCATCGTTAGCTGCACCTTCACGCGGCTGCCGTGTACCACCACTTTTGCCTCGGCAAAAGATGGTGGACCCATAGCGGCAGGAGGATTATTGGAGAAGGCAAATCCTTCGGTAGGAATACCGATAAAGTTGGTGTCGAGGCGGCCGTTGTTGTTCTCGTCGTGGTAGGCGGCTATGGCGTAGTCGCCTTTGGGCAGCTTATCAAAGACGAAAACACATTCCTTCGCTGATAACTGTACTTTTTGGGTCGCTATCGACTTCTTGCCCGGAAATCCTTCTTTGCGATTGTAAAGTGACACATAGCAGGTGCCGCGAGCATTGCGCAGGTTGGTAACGCTGCCGCTAATGGCATGGCTGGCTGGTACATCGGGGTCGGAAGTGCCGGTACAGCAGAGCGCGGAGGCCGCCGAAACGAAAGCTATAACTTGTAGCAGCGTGATGGAAAGGAAGGAGCGAACCAAGAGGCAGTAGGAGGTAAGGAAGGTCAGTTGGATGGCAAGGGCTCACCTAAATCGGCTCCCAAAGCTACATCACCCACGGCCTTTTAACGTGCACAACCGCTTAATCTTGTTATTTTCCTTTTGAAGAAAAGCTAGGATTTTCGAAATTGTAGAACACAGATAATCAGCTTCTACGGGCCGTAAGCTGAACTACAAGCCTAACTTATTGCGTACCTTATCAGCATGACACGTTTTGGCCAATAACCTTCAGGCTATTTTCTTGGTTACCGATTTATGCCGCACCATCTGAGCGTCCGTATCGACCCTAACTCTGGCTTTTGCTTCGGCGTTATCTATGCCATTCAAATGGCCGAGGATATTCTGGAAGAGCAGGGCTACCTGTACTGCCTCGGCGACATTGTGCACAATGACGAGGAAGTAGAGCGCCTGGAAGAGCGCGGCCTGCGCATCATCGACTACGATACCTTAGCGCAACTGCGCGACGAGAAAGTGCTGATTCGGGCCCATGGCGAGCCGCCCAGCACCTACCAAACTGGTTTACAGAATAATTTGACTTTGATTGATGCCTCGTGCCCGGTGGTGCTCAAGCTGCAAAACCGCATCAAAACCAGCTACGACAAGCAGGAGAAAATATTCATTTACGGCAAGCACGGTCATGCTGAGGTGCGCGGCTTACTGGGGCAGACCAGTGGTAACGCAGTAGTTTTTGAGAACCTGGACGAGCTTCTAGGGCACGAATTGCCCCCCAACATCACGCTTTACAGCCAAACTACGAAAAGCACCAACAGCTTTTACCGCATCAAGAGCGAGCTGGAGGAGCGAGGCTACGCCATTAACGCCAATGACACCATTTGCCGGCAGGTAAGCAATCGGGATAAGGACCTGCGCAAATTTGCCGCTCAGTTCGACCAGATTGTGTTTGTGTCGGGCACCAAGAGCAGCAACGGCAAAGTGCTGTATCAGGTCTGCAAGGATACCAACCCCCAAACCCACTTTATTTCGAAGGTGGAAGAAATCTGCGCCAGTTGGTTTGAGCCAGGCCAATCGGTCGGCATTTGCGGAGCTACCAGCACGCCCATGTGGCTAATGGAAGATGTGCGCGACGCTCTGTTGGCGCTTTAAATCTATTGTGAAAGGAATTATAAACTAGTATTTGGTCTTTAACAAGCTCTGTGATTGCAGGAGCAAACATCAGGTCTACATAAATTTAGCATTGCTTAATGCATACCACCGCTACTGCTCAACCTTCCGTTACTCGTCTCAAGCCTGCTCCGGTCGGTAATAAGGGCGTACTCGTAGCGGGGGTAATTATGCTGAGCTGGGGGGCTTTATTGACGTTTCTGCTGGCTTTGTATGAGCCAGACTGGCGTACGCCGTGGCCCTATATGCTGCTGCTGCTCCAAACGCACTTGTACACGGGCCTATTTATCACCGCTCACGACGCTATGCACGGCGTGGTAAGCGCTGACAAGCGTTTGAATAACGGCTTAGGCACCGTAGCTGCGTTGCTATTTGCCTTCAACTGGTTTCCCGGAATGCTGCCTAAGCACCACCAGCATCATCGCCACGTGGGCACCCCCAATGACCCTGATTTTCATGATGGTCACCACCCTGGCTTTTTGCCTTGGCTGGCGCGCTTTGCCTGGAACTACGTCACGTGGTGGCAGGTGGCACTCATGGCGGCAACATATAATGCGCTGAAACTATTCTTCCCGCAGGCGAACGTCATTGCTTTCTGGATGATACCGGCTATCCTGGCTACGGTACAGTTATTCTTTTTCGGTACGTATCTGCCCCACCGCGGCGAGCACGCCGAGCATAATGCGCACAAGTCGCGCAGCCAGTTTCGTCATCATGTGTGGGCCTTTGTGAGTTGCTACTTCTTCGGCTACCACTACGAGCATCACGACCAACCTTATCTGCCTTGGTGGCGGCTATGGCAGGCGAAAGAAGCCGCCACGCAGTAGGTCTTAGCAAGAAATTATATGCAGAATTCATGCTTTGGCTATGATATGAAAGACGTAATCAATATTTATTTTAATAAGAATAATCACATTTTATTTTAGAATATTTTTATTGTTAATCTACTGTTTTTGTGGCTTGATTTAGTTGCAGAGCCTTTTTCCTGCAAACGGAATTTCATTAATATTTTTTTCTAACTTAAAAAATACCAACTTAGCGCTATATAGTGTTCTGAGTTGGTATTTTGATAGTTACGAACGTTTTCAGCGCTCTGATAACGACCAGCGTCCGCCAAGGACGGCTGGTGTGGGCGTGCCTGAAAATGGTGGATTTACTATCGGTAAAGAGTAAACCGAATAACTTATCGAGTCAATCTCTTAAATCTTGGGCTGCTTTATTTATTGGGGTAGTAACATGCGTTAGCGCAGCTTCAGCTGCGCCCGCCGCCAGTCCACGGTCGCTCACCTTTGCGCACCAGCACCAGCAAGCCAGCCACCCAGTTGCTATAGCTGATCCACAGAATTCATTAAAGCAAGCCAGACTTGCTTTGAAAGCTGCCACTAACGCCAAAAATGCCCCCCAGGCTGCTGCCGCGCAACTTCAGATGGGTCGCGCCTATGAAGCACTACGACGCTACGATGAAGCAGTGCCACACTTTGCCGCCGCACTGCGCTACCACGTAAGAACGCGCGATGCCTATAAAGTTGCTAGTGTCCGTTACGCTTTAGGTAGTGCCCAGTTTAGCCAAGGCGACACCGGTAAAGCACGCGAAACATATCTGCTGGCTTTAAAGTCATTCACTGTGCTCCAGAACTTGGCGGGTATGGCCCAGGGATATGAGTTGCTGGGCCATTTGTATACCAGCGAGGCTAAATGGCCCCAAGCCCTGAAAAGCCATGATCAGGCGCTGGTAACTTGGCAAAAGGCCGGCAATGAGTACCAGACGGTAGTAGCCATGAACAACATGGCGCATGTGCACCGCCAACAGCGCCATTACAGCCGCGCTCTGTATCATCTGCAACGTGCTTACCGTAAGGCATTAGAGTATCAGGATAGTGCTTGCACCGGCCAGACGCTTACCAGCATTGGGCAGGTATATCAGGCCATGAACAACCAGGAGGTGGCAATGGGCTTTTATACGCAGGCGCTCACCAATTTGCCCCCCACCACAGCCCCAGGCTATGTAGCTGACTTACTGCACTCCTTGGCCATTGCCCACGATTCTATTGGTAATCATGAGCAAGCCAGCGCTTATCTGCAGCAAGCTTTGCCCTTAGCCCGGAAGGCGCGCGCACTTGGCCGGGTCAGTAGCATTTATCAATCGTTATCCAATCTCTATCAGCGCGACAATCGCTATTCGTTGAGTCTGGAGGCGTTGCACCACTATGCGGACTTGCAGGACAGCGTGTTTGCGGAGCAGCGTTCGGCGCAGGTAGCTGAACTGCAGACTCGCTACGAAACCGAAAAAAAAGAGCGCGAGATTCAACTCTTGACTAAAGATCGGCAGATTCAGGCCAGCCAGCTGCGCCGTCAGCAACTGTTGCGTGATGTGCTCTTGACAGGAACAGTGGTACTAATAGGGCTGGCTATAGTATTGTATCGCAGTCGGCGGCGCCATCGCCGCCTCAATGGTTTGCTTCAGCAGCAGAACGTAGATATTCAGGCCCAGCGGGATGAACTTGGACGTTTGAATCGTACTAAAAATACGCTCTTCTCCGTGATTTCGCATGATTTGCGCAGTCCGCTGGGGTCTTTGTATTCCATGCTTTCCCTGCTGAATATGGGCGCGCTACCACCCGAACGGCTCGCCGTTCACTCCGAACGACTCAGTCGTATGCTGGATACTACTTTAAGCTTGCTTGACAACCTATTGAATTGGTCAGCGGCACAGATGGGAGGAGAAGCAACACGACCTGAGCCAGTATACCTCGATGAGGCCGTGGAGGAAACTCTGTCTTTGCTGCTCAGTGATGCCGAACGAAAAGGAATCTACTTGCTAAACCACGTCGAGGAGCCCTGTGTCGTGCACGCCGATTTGAACATGATTCGGCTGGTGCTGCGCAATCTGGTAGCGAATGCCATTAAGTTTACGCCCGCCGCTGGTACCGTAACCGTAGCGGCGCAGCCCTTGGGTACTATGTGGGAAATTACGGTCACCGACTCAGGAATGGGGATTTCTACTGCCGACCGGGAGAAGATCTTTGGGCAGGGCGGACCTCATACCACGCTCGGTACAGCCCGTGAGAAAGGTACTGGTCTGGGCCTGTTGCTCTGCAAAGACTTTGTGGAGCGCAACGGTGGCAAACTTAGCTTCGAGAGCGAGGTAGGGCAGGGCAGTACGTTCCGGTTTACCTTACCCGCCGCCGCAACTCAGATTCTCGGAATCAGTCGGAATACTAGTGTTGCCGCCGGATAAGCGAGCGGCCAATAACACCTTCCGTCAGGCGCTCCCGGTACGTTTGCCCTACAGGTAGGCAATGGCTGCCAACCCGCACTTCGTGAGTGCTTACCGACTCGATATGGTTGGCATTGACTAGATAAGAGCGATGGGTGCGCACGAACATGCCAGTGGGTAATTGTTCTTCCAAATTCTTGAGGTTAACCAGTGTCAAATGAGTACGTCCGTCAGCAGTATTAATCTTAGTGAAGTCCTTGAGGGCCTCCATGTACAGCACGTCGCGGTAGTGTAGGCGGACAAACTGGGAATCTGTGCGGATGAAGAAGGAGCCTGGGCGCAGAATCTGGTCGTATATCTCCGCTTCGCTCGACGAAGAGTTGCGAATTAAGCTTACTGCTTTGCTTACAGAGCGCAAAAAACGATCGAGGGAAATAGGCTTTAATAAGAAGTCAATGACGTCAAGGTTGAAAGCTTCCATCGCGTACTGCGGAAAGGAAGTCATCAGGACTACCAGCGGCGGCTGACGCAGGGCACGTACCAGATCGAGGCCACTGAGGTGGGGCATCGTAACATCGGAGAACAGCACCTGCACTTCGTGGCTGGTAAGGTAGCTGTGGGCTTCCAACGGATCGGTAAATACGGCCTTGACTTCTAGTATATCCGTCATGGCTATATACGCCTGCAACAACTCCAGCACCAGCGGGTCATCGTCGAGAAGCAGACAACTGATCTTCATAAATGGAAATTTGATAATTAGTAGGGTGTGAATATAATAAGATTTAGATAATTGGGAATAGCATTGGTATACATCATTGAGGGTTCAACCAGAAAAAGTGCTTGCTTATCTACTCTGACCCCTTCTTGATCTATTAAAGCTTGAATAAAAAAACGATAAGCATTATTTAGATATATTCTCGTTTTGTAAGTATTGCCGGAAAAGTTTCAACGTTCCCAGAGCATATATTCTGAGCCTTTTTCTATGATGGCTTATATATGAAGCTGAGATAATAAAAAGCTTATGAAGTGATTCAAAAACTCAAAGCCAGCAAAAAGCCCGGACCATTATTAGTCCGGGCTTTTTGCTGGCTCATATGTGACTAGTGCTTGGCTCCGTCGCTGTGAACAGGGTTGGTTTTTTTGCAGCAGTCCGGCAGCTTATCGTAGGCTCGGGCGTCGGCGGGCTGGGCGTCGGCGTCATATCCGGTTCGCTGTACGGCTGTGCGGAGGGCAGCGGGATTAGTCTTATCAGGACGATACGTGACTGTGAGCATCTGGGTAGGTACGTCGAGGTTGGCAGCCTGAACACCTTTCTCGTAAGCCAGCGACTTCTCAAGTCGGGTCTTGCACATGTCGCATACGGCGGAGGTTTTGAGCGCTATCTGCGCCGTAGCATCAGCTTTTGCTTTGGCAGTTGCCTTTGTTTGGGCGTGGGCCAGCGGTGCTAAGGCTACCAATAGGAAGGTGAATAGGATGGACTTAAGGCGATTCATATGAAGAGTGTTTTTTGAGTGAAAAACGAAAGTATAAGATGCTGGGGGGCTTTTTATCTGCAACAGTATTTAGCTGGGAAACTACTCCAGCCGAAAGCGAAAACCAAAGTAAGTCATTCGACCATACACTGGCCCCCAGACCATTGCTGCGTCAAAATTCGGCCCAAATGGGTCGTTGGCTCCCATGATGGGGTCGCGCTGGCGATAGTTCGTTAGGTTCTCAACCCCAATATATGCTTCCCAGTGCTTGAAGGCGCGTGTAACCTGGGTGTTGAATAAGGCGAAGCGTGGCGCTGTAGGCAGTGGCTGGCCCGGTACGTGCCCTCCATGCTGCCCACTCTCGCCGGGGCTCATAGCCAGGGGGCGTTTGCCAAAACCCTGCATCGTCAGGTCGGCGCGCCATTTATCGAAAGCGGTAGCGTAGGCTACATTGGCAAAAATACGATGGGGTGACGTGAGCGGCCTAGGCAGCAACTGGCCCGTATAATCGGTGCGAACATCCAGGTATTTATAGGCGGCTTTAGCCTCCAAGCCCTTTACTGGCTCTACCTGCACTTCGGCCTGGAAGCTGCGCGAGTAGGAGCGGCCGCCCGGCAGCAAATTGCTGATATTAAGCTGATAGGGAGAGTAATAGGCATCAGCTACTACCTGGTTCTGAAACTCAGTGTGGTAGTAGTCGGTTACGAAGGTAGCGGGCTTGCCTAGCAGCGTAAAGTATTGGGTAAAACTGCCCCCCACGTTCCAGGCTTGCTCCGCCCGCAGGTTATTCGACACTACAAAGTCGCGGGAGCTAACGAGCATGCCCGTATTTTCGGCAATGGGATTGGCCGTGCGGAAACCCGACCCGCCGGCCAGGCGCAGTACCGTATTCTTGGTAGCGTCGTACTTGATATTGAGGCGGGGCGTCAGAAACCAGCCGTACAGGTTGTGGCGGTCGAGGCGCAGGCCCCCGACTACCGTCAGGTTACGAGCGTTCTGGTACGTGTACTCGGCGAAGGCGCCCGGTACCCGTTCCTGGCGGATGCGGTTTTCGCGCTGGTAGCGCTGGGCGGGCGTTTCGGAGGGCGCGGAGGCGTAGTCAGGCTGTAGTAAAACCTCGCGGTAATTATCGTGCAGATAGCTAAGGCCCACTCGGTAGGTATGGGCGGTGTTGCCCAGTACACTTTGAAACAGCAAGGTGGCTAGACCCGTGCGTTGCCGCCCATCATAAGTGCGGCGGCCGTACTGAGAGTCAAACGCGTGGTCGGTGGCGGTTAGCATCAGGCCCAGGCTTTGATAGGGGCGGCCGGGCCAGGTGTAGGAGGTTTTGGAGTAGCCTGTGTAGCGGTCAGTCTCGAGCGAGGTGCCGTAGTACGGGTTGCCAGCTTCTTCCCGAAACCCTACTTGCCCACCCTGGCGGGTTTCGCGCAGAGCACCAAGTCCTAGTTCGCTCACAATGCCGTTGCCCGACTGGTATTTCCACTTATTGAACACGTTGTACTGGGTGGCGAGGGGCAAATCCAGAAAGCCGTCCTTATTGCGGTCGACGCGGTGGCCAAGGTGGTCGGAGTGCAGGAGCAGGGCTGTGCTGAGCTTCTTGCTGACGGGCGCTGAGAGGTTGAGGTTGAGGTCGAATTTGCCGAGGTCGTTGACGTAAGCATTGAAGAGCAGGCGGTCGGTTTTGGCGGGATCTTGCAGGCGCACATTCACTTGGCCAGCCATGCTTTCGTAGCCATTCACCACGGAGCCCATGCCCTTTATAATGTCGATACTCTCGATCCAGGGACCCGCCAGATAGCTCAGCCGGTAAGGCGTGGCCAAGCCGCGCAGAGCCGGCAGATTATCCACGGTAAGTAGAGAGTAAGCGCCATCTAGCCCCAGCAGCTGAATCTGCTTAGCGCCTGACACCGCATCGGTGGTCGACACCTCCACGGCAGCGTTGGTCTCGAAGCTCTCCGCGAGGTTACAGCAAGCCGACTTGGTCAAATCGCGGCTGGTAATGACTTGGGTATTAGTAGGTGTAAGACCGGAATAGGAGGGCGCACGCTCTTCCACGCGCACCTCGCCTAGCTCGGCCGAGCGGCGGAGCGCGATGCGCACAAAGGATTGCTCGGCGGCCCCAACAATAACAGTGTCAGGCCGATAGCCTAGTGCTTGAATGATGAGGCGATGAGAAGCCCCGCGGGCGGGCCGCAGGATGCTAAAAATGCCCCCCGCGTCGGTGTTTGTAGCGCCCGATTGATCTTCGAGCCAGCGCACTACGGCACCGGGCAGCGGCCCAGAGGCGGCAGCATCGGTCACTTGCCCACGTACGGGCAAACTGGCCGGAGTTTGAGCGGCGGCTGGTTCGCTGAGGAGTAGCAAAAAGCCCCCCAGCGCCAATAGCTTGCGCCCTGAAAAAGAATTCATAACAGTAAGAGTAGAAGTATTTCCAAAGACAATGACGGAGCCAAATGCCCCGCACGCCTGAGCCGATACAATTCAGCCAGGCCAAGTGACCAGGAGATATTTCTATACCACCAAAATGCAGCCGAAAGCGAGCAGCACGCGACCCGCGCGGGAAGGAGGCGAAGCGTCGGAGGCGAACCAGCGGCAAGCAGCTTGCGCCAGTAGGGGAGCAGCCGGAATGGGCGGCCAAACCGTGGTTGCTGGCCAAGGGCTGATAGCCGGACCAGCAAGAAATTTGCCCCCCAGCGAAGCGGGAGCAGGCGCACTCAGCTTGTGAAAATCGGTGGCAAGGTCGCAGCAGGCTTGCCTTAGCTGCGAGGCAACAGAAGCGCCACAATCAAGCGCTTCGTTGCTTGGCTGGCACGCATCAACAGCAGCACGGAAGGTGACGTTGGCCGTGCTGCGCCCACTCACGTTGCAGGTGCGCCGCTGCACCGTCAGCCCCACCGAAGCGGTGAGGATGAGCAAGGCCAGCAGACCGCTGAAAATCCGATGTGTAAGTGGGCGCTTCACGGGTGCAAAGATACGATACTGCGCTTGCAAAATGCGGCCGGAAAGGTGCAGGATATAGGGCACAAAGCCCGCGGAATTGTAAGTTGTTGTATCCAGCCGGAGCATTAGATGGGCAGCCTGAGAGCCAAGCCTTATTGAAGCAACTAAGTGCAGCAAGAAAGCTTACAATGCGCCCTAAAACAGATACTGACATTTTGGCAAAGGCTCTACCACCGCTTACCACTTTACTTACCAACACCAACATAATTCTATAAAAAAGCCTCCCAGTATCTTAAAAAATGCGTTTTTAGCTTGTGGTAGAAAATGGTAAATAGTGGTTGCCTTTTCATAGGCAATCTGTACTTTTGCTAACCTCCCTTTTTCGTGGCCTGTCGGCCTGATCTCTCCCTATGAATCTTCTCTCTGGCGAATATGAGTGCAAGCTTGACCCGAAAGGGCGCTTGGTGCTGCCCGCTAAAGTGAAGGGAAATCTGCCGGAAGCATCAGGCAACCAGCTGGTGCTGGTGCGCGGCTTTGAGCCTTGTCTGGTGCTGTACCCGCGTGCTGCCTGGCGCATCATCCACGATAAAGTGATGGCTCTCGATGAGTTCAACGAGGAGTACCGGCAGTTTCAGCGCAACTTCTTTCGCGGCATGACGGAAGTCGATTTCGACAGCATCGGCCGCTTTATGCTGCCGCGCACTATGCTGCGCTACGCCGGCATCGAGAAGGAAGCCATCATTGTGGGATTGGGCAACCGTTGCGAAATCTGGGACCCGGAGCGCTATGATGAGTTCCTGATTAAAGACCAGCAAAGCTTCTCTAAGCTGGCCCAGAAATTTTTGTCCACCGAAACGCCCCCCGGTGGGCAACTGGCCGCATGAGTACCGCGCAGCCCACAAACGGCTCGGTATATCACCGCCCCGTGATGCTGGCCGAGTGCCTGCGAGCGCTGGATATCAAGCCCGAAGGCCGCTACGTAGATGTTACGTTTGGCGGCGGCGGGCACTCCAAGCCTATTCTGGAAAAGCTCACCACCGGTCACCTCTACAGCTTCGATCAGGACGCGGATGCTGAGCACGAAGCCGCTGCTCTGGCCGGCCCCAACTTTACTTTCATCCGCGCCAACTTCCGCGACTTGCAGCAGGAGCTAGCTGCCCACGGTGCCCTACCCGTAGATGGAATACTAGCCGATTTGGGAGTTTCCTCGCATCAGTTTGATACCGCCGAGCGCGGCTTCAGCACCCGCTTCGATGGCCCGCTGGATATGCGCATGGACCCGGAAGCCGACCGCACCGCCGCCGAGGTAGTCGCTGAGTATTCGGAGGCCGAGCTGCACCGCATCTTCGGGATGTACGGCGAGGTGACCAACGCCCGTACCTTAGCCAATACGCTCGTGACGGCGCGGCGCGGCCAAGCTGTGCGGACTATCGGCGAGCTGAAAAAAGCAATTGCTCCCTGTACGCCCCGCGGCAAGGAGAATAAGTATTTAGCTCAAGTATTTCAGGCCCTGCGCATTGAGGTAAACGATGAGCTGGCGGCTTTGCAGGAAATGCTGTTGCAAACGGCTCAGGTACTGCGGCCCGGCGGTCGGCTGGTGGTCATGTCCTACCACTCTTTGGAGGATAGGCTGGTAAAGAACTTCATGGCCAAGGGGAAGTTTTTCGGCGAGGTCGAGAAGGACTTTTATGGCCACCAGCATACGCCCTTCACGGTGCTCACGCGCCGTCCGGTGGAAGCGTCGGCGGAAGAGGTAGCTGAGAATAGCCGTGCCCGCAGTGCCAAGCTGCGCATCGCGGAGCGGAGTCAGGAAAAAGCTAAGAGTTGAGTTGATATGGCTATAAATACGATCAAACCACCTGTGGCGACACCCCGCGCCAACGTGCCTCGGCCTGTAATTGCCCCCCCGGCACCCGAGCCCGAGCTACTGCCGGTGCATGAGCCGGAGCCAGAACCGGCGGAGGAAGCCCCCCGCGCCCCGCGCCCGACAAAGCCGCGCAGCTCCTGGAGCGTGTTTACGCTGCTTGAGCGCATTACGCGCATGGATGGTCTGTTTCGGGAAGGCTTGCCGGTGCGCTACCTGCCGCACGTGCTGTTCATCATGTTCCTGACCTTGCTTTACATCGGCAACACGCACTACGGCTACCGCATGAACCGCAACATCCAGAAGCTGAAGTTGGAAACTGAAGATTTGCGCGCTGACTATACAACCCTGAAATCTGACTACATGGAGGCCAGCAAGCAGAGTGAGGTAGCTCGCAAGGTGGCCGCTTATGGCTTGGTCGAAAGCTCCTCGCCACCGTTCCGCATCACTGTGCCTGCTGGTCGTCTCGACGAAGCAGAGCTTGATAAACTGCCCATCATCACAGCCGATTCATTGATGGCGCGGGCTGTGCGCGATTCATTGGCTACCGTCGCTGCTGACTCAGTAGCGCTGGCGGAGGGCGAAATCGAGGAGTAGGCAACGGCTTCGGGCTCTAGCCCAACTTATGGTTTTCGGGAGTCAAAAAATCCCCCCAGGTATTTATTCAACGCAATACACACGGAATACTTTGAAAGGCAACGTTAAAAAATCCATCGTTACCCGCGTACGGCTGGCGTTTTTGGGTGTCTGCCTATTTTCGGCGGCCATCGTGTGGAAGGTGACGCGGATTCAGTTTAAGGAAGGTGACCGGTGGCGGGCATTGGAGCAGGAGCGCCGGGTGGTATACCAGCCCGTATTTGCCACCCGCGGCACTATTCTGTCGGACAACGGCAGCATCATGGCCACCTCGTTACCTTTTTACCGCGTGGCCTGGGACCCAAGTGTGGTCGATAAGCAACTGTTAAATCGAAACGTAGACTCGCTGGCTTTGCTCCTGTCGCAATTCTTCGGTGACCGTTCGGCCAAGGAATATAAGCGCAAGCTGATGAACGCCAAAAACTCGAAAGAGACGGTGCGCTACCTGCGGCTGAATTCACGGCAAATCAATTATCAGGACAAAAAGAAGCTGGCCCAGTGGCCTATTTTCCGGTCTGGCAAGAACAAAGGCGGCGTAATTTTCGAGAAGGTTGACAAGCGTTTTCGGCCTTTCGGTGGCTTGGCCCAGCGGACTGTGGGCTTCCTGAATGAAGATAAAAATGGCGCGGGGCTGGAGTTTACTTACAACAGCCAGCTAGCCGGCAAAGACGGCGAAGCACTGTTTGAGCGGCTGCCAGGAGGCAACAAACCCATCTATGATGGTACCGAAATAAAGCCCCTGCCCGGCTACGATATCAAGACGACCATTGACATCAACTTGCAGGATGTGGCCGAAAATGCCCTCTACAAGTCGTTGGTGGATAATGATGCGCAATACGGCTGCGTGATTCTGATGGAAGTGCAGTCGGGGGAAATCAAGGCTGTGGCCAACCTGGGCAAGGCGGCCGATGGCGTGTACCGCGAGGACTACAACTACGCTATTGCTGACCAGGGCCGCACCGAGCCAGGTTCAACCTTCAAGCTGGCGTCGATGATGGCCTTGTTTGAGGACAACCCTGATTTGGAACTAACGGACATGGTGGATACCGGCAACGGTCGCATGTACATCGGCGGGGCCGTGAAAACCGACTCGCACGCCAACGGTAAGATTTCAGTGCAGAAAGTGGTGGAGCAATCCTCCAATATTGGGGTTGCCAAGCTAATAAATGACCATTTTCAGCAGAAGCCCGACAAGTACACTGATTATCTCAAGCGGTTTGGACTTGATAAGCCATTGGGTTTTCAGATGCACGGCGAGGCTCGGCCTTACGTGAAAGACCCCACCGACCGGAGTTGGAGTCGCACCTCGCTCACCACCATGAGCATCGGGTACGAGCTGAAATTAGCCCCCCTGCAAACGCTGGCTTTCTACAATGCCATTGCCAACGATGGCGTGAAAATCCAGCCTATCATCGTAAAGGAAATCAGACAGGCTGATAAGGTGATTGAGCAGTTTGAGCCCAAAATTCTAAATCCTAAAATCTGCTCGGAAGAAACCTTGCGTAAAGTGCGCGCGATGCTGGAAGGCGTAGTGCTGCAAGGCACGGCCAAAGCTATCAAATCCAACGACTTCAGCATTGCGGGCAAAACGGGCACTGCCTGGAAGTTTAAGAATGGCCAGTACACGCGCACGTATTCCACCAGCTTCTGCGGCTACTTCCCGGCCGATAAGCCTAAGTACAGCTGCATCGTAGTGGTCGATTCGCCGAAGCGGGGCCGTATTTATGGCTCTGACGTGGCGGCGCCAGTTTTCCGCGAAGTGGCCGACAAAGCCATGGCCCGCGACATTGCCAGCCAGCGCCCCTTGCTGGCTCGGGTGCCACTGAATAAAACCCAGGTGCCCGTGGTGAAAGCAGGTTTGCAGGATGAGTTGACGCTGGTATGCGAAAAGCTTGGTGTGAACCAACAGTCGCAAGCGACGGGGGAAGAATGGGTTCGGGCCGATACCAATACTCGCTCGTTGGCCTGGCATGCGCAGCCCGTGCGCCGCGGCCAAGTGCCCGACGTAAGTGGCATGACGCTACGCGACGCGCTGTTTTTGCTTGAAAACCGTGGGTTGCGCGTGCGGGCCTTGGGCAGCGGACGTGTGCACCGGCAGTCAGTAGCAGCTGGTACGCCCTTGCGGCGTGGCACTTTGGTGACTTTAGAGTTGCAGCCTATCGGCGCCATGGCGGGCACCAAGCCACAGCCCCCGCCGGCCCCCACCAAACTGGTTGAAAACAAGTTGCTTACCCCCGCCGATCCGGACCCAGCCAAAGCACGAGCTAAGCTACTGCTGCGCCAAGAGCAACTGAAAAAGAAGTTGCGAGAAGAAGAATCAGAGCCAGTAGAAGCCAAAAAGCCGGAAGTCGGCAAGAATAAAAAGAAGGTGTTAATAAGCAGCCTTCACTAGTACAAACTGCACCCAGAATACATTGACCAATTCAGCTCCCATAACGCACCAGTTAGTTGACCTGCTGCCCGCCGTAAAGGTGATAGCGCAGCATGGCCCTACCGATGTAGTGGTGCAAGGCCTTACGCTAGACTCGCGGCAAGCTGGCCCCAGTATGGTGTTTTTTGCTCTGCGCGGCGCCCAAACCGACGGCCACCAGTTCATCGACAAAGCCGTAACCCAGGGTACGGCGGTCGTGGTGTGCGAAAATTTGCCCCCCAGCCTCGACCCGGCCACCGCTTACGTGCAGGTGCCCGATAGCGCTGAAGCTATGGCCCATATTGCAGCGGCATTTTACGGCCATCCTTCGCGCCAACTACAGCTGATAGGCGTGACGGGCACCAACGGCAAAACCACCTGCGCTACGCTGCTGCATAAGCTGTTCCGGGAGTTAGGCTACCACGTAGGCTTGCTCTCTACGGTGCAAAATCAGATTGACGATGAAGTCATTCCGGCTACCCACACCACCCCCGATGCCATTCGGCTGAATGAATTGCTGGCCCGGATGCTGCGCGCTGGCTGCACTTACGTGTTTATGGAGGTCAGCTCACATGCCGTTGTGCAGCATCGAACGACCGCTTTGCGCTTTGTGGGGGGCATTTTTACCAATCTCACCCACGACCACCTCGATTATCACGGCACTTTCGATGAATACCTGAAGGCCAAGAAGGGCTTCTTCGATCAGCTCGGTAAAGAGGCCTTTGCATTAACCAATGCCGACGACAAGCGCGGTCCGGTGATGCTCCAAAACACTGCCGCCCGCCGCGAAACCTATTCGTTGCGCAGCATGGCTACGTTCCGAGCAAAGCTGCTGGAAAATGCGGTACATGGCCTGCATCTGGAAGTAGATGGGCGCGAGGTTCAGTTTCGCCTGATTGGGGTTTTCAACGCCTATAACCTGCTGGCCGTGTATGGAGCAGCCGTATTGTTAGGTGAAGACCCGACGGAAGTGCTTACCGTGCTGTCGGGCCTGACGTCGGCGCCAGGCCGCTTCGAACCTATTGTAGCTGCGCGCACCCGCATTACTGGCATTGTAGATTATGCCCATACGCCAGACGCGCTGGAAAATGTACTCTCAACGATTGCCCAGATTCGCCAGCCCAGTCAGCAGGTAATTACGGTGGTGGGCTGCGGTGGCAACCGCGACGCGGCCAAGCGCCCTGTGATGGCCAACCTGGCGGTCAAAGGCTCCAACCGCGTGGTACTCACCTCCGATAATCCTCGCTTTGAAGATCCTAATGCCATTCTAACTCAAATGCAGGCCGGCGTGCAAGCGCAGGATTTGGGTAAAGTTTTGACGATTCCAGATCGGCGCGAGGCCATCAAAACGGCCGTTGCATTGGCGCAGCCCGGCGATATTGTGCTGGTAGCCGGCAAGGGCCATGAGACCTACCAGGAGGTACAAGGCGTGCGGGGGGCATTTGATGATAAGCAGGTCTTGCAAGAGATGTTCGATTTGCTCAATAAATGACCCATGCGCTACAGTAAAAATCCTGAAAACACAACGTTTGACCTCAACCTAAAAAACTAAACCTTTGCATCTTGGCCTAATTCCACTTTCTATCCGCTGACCCCTCGCCCATGCTTTATTACCTCTTTACGTACCTCAGTGAGCACTACAATCTGCCTGGGGCGGGCGTGTTTCAATTTATCTCGTTTCGGGCGGCTATGGCCGTTATTACTTCCCTGCTTATTGCGCAGGTTTTTGGTAAAAGTCTGATCCGAATTTTGCAGAAAAAGCAGGTGGGCGAAAGCATCCGTGACTTGGGATTGCAAGGGCAACTAGAGAAGAAAGGTACCCCAACTATGGGTGGCCTGATTATCATTCTGGCGATTCTGGTGCCCGTGTTGCTGTTTGCCAAGCTCGACAATATCTATATCGTGCTGATGCTGCTGAGTACGGTATGGTTGGGGCTGATCGGGTTTCTGGACGACTATATAAAAGTGTTCCAGAAAAATAAAGAAGGCTTGAGCGGACGCTTCAAAGTACTGGGACAAATCGGTTTGGGAATTACAGTGGGATGGGTGCTGTTTTTCAGCAATGATGTAACAGTCCGCCAATACTTGCTGCCCAATGGGCAGCTTTCTGCCGTTGATGCCAGCACCGTGTATCAGGACGTGAAGCTGATGATTACCACTATTCCTTTTGCCAAGAACAATGAGCTGAACTACGGCAACCTGTTTGCATACGCCGGCCCGTACTTCAATGGCCTCTACAGCTTCCTCTACATTCCCATTGTTATCCTCATCATCACGGCCGTAAGCAACGGTGCCAACATTACGGACGGGCTCGACGGTCTGGCGGCGGGCACTTCCGCTATTATCGGTATTACACTGGCCATTTTCGCTTTCGTGAGTGGCAACGCGCTGCTGGCTGACTATCTGGACATTATGTTCATTCCGAACTCGGGTGAGCTGGTGATATTCTGTACGGCTTTCGTGGGAGCCTGCGTGGGTTTCTTGTGGTATAACAGCTATCCAGCCCAGGTTTTTATGGGCGACACGGGTTCTTTAGCCATCGGTGGCATCATTGCGGTGCTGGCTCTTATCATTCGCAAAGAATTGTTGATTCCGGTGCTGTGCGGAGTGTTTTTGATTGAAAACCTCTCGGTAATCGTGCAGGTAAGCTACTTCAAATACACGCGCCGCAAGTATGGGGAAGGTCGCCGCTTGCTGCGCATGTCGCCCTTACATCACCACTACCAAAAGCTTGGCTACCACGAATCCAAAATTGTGTCGCGCTTCTGGATTGTGGGCATTATGCTGGCTGTCTTCACCCTGGTAACCCTCAAACTTCGCTAAAGGCTACCCCGCGGTGTAAGACTACATCGCCAGATACTCAAGTTTATAAGTCATGCAAATAGTCATTCTCGGAGCAGCAGAAAGTGGGGTAGGGGCGGCGCTGTTGGCGCAAGCCAAAGGCCACGCTGTCTTCGTGTCCGACGGTGGCTCTATTAAGCCCGCTTATAAGGAGAAGCTGACCCAGGCCGGTATTCGCTTCGAGGAAAACCAGCATACGCTGGATGAAATCCTGCGCGCCGACGAAGTAGTGAAAAGCCCCGGTATTCCGGAAAAAGCGCCCATCATTCAAGCTCTACGCGCGAAAGGCACCCCTATCATTTCCGAAATCGAGCTGGCGGGCCGCTATACGCAGGCTAAATGCATCTGCATTACCGGCACGAATGGCAAGACAACGACCACGCTGCTCACGTATCATTTGCTAAAGGAAGCTGGCCTGAGTGTGGGGCTAGCTGGCAATGTGGGCCACAGTCTCGCCGAGCAGGTCATTGACGATAAGCACGACTACTATGTGGTGGAACTGAGCAGCTTTCAACTCGACGACACCCACGATTTTGCCCCCTGGCTGGCCATCCTGCTCAATATTACGCCCGACCACCTCGACCGCTATGGCTACAGCCTCGAAAACTATGCGGCGGCCAAAATGCGGGTTGCCCACAACGTAAGCCGTTATTTTATCTATAATGCCGGTGACCCAGAAACGCGGAAAGCAGTAGCAGCCTCGGGGGCTGAAAAAAATGCCTTGGCATTTGATCAGCAATTCGATGGTCATACGGGCAAAAAATTAGCTGCTTGGTACGGACAAGATGGAACGCTGCGGCTGCATTTGCCCGAATGGGCGGAAAGTCGGTTTGATAGCGTCAAGGTTGCCAACTCGCCGCTCATTGGTCAGCACAATCAACAGAACATGGCGGCCGCTATCCTCGTGGCTCGAGTCGTTGGGCTGTCGCCGGAGCAAATTGAGAAGGGCTTGGTTTCCTTCAAAAATGCTCCCCACCGTCTGCAATTAGTGGGAGAAGTCAACGGTGTTAAGTTTATCAACGATAGCAAAGCTACCAACGTGGAGGCAGCATGGTTTGCCCTTGATGGCGTGCAGCAGTCCATCGTCTGGATTGCCGGCGGTACGGATAAGGGCAACGACTACACTTCCTTACTGCCGCTGGCAAAGCAAAAAGCGAAAGCATTGATCTGTCTCGGCGTTGATAATGAAAAGCTGAAGGCCAGCTTCAGTACTGTTGTCCCACACTTGGAGGAAACCCAAAGCATAGAAACGGCCGTGCGTCGTGCCGCTGAGTTGGCCGCGCCCGGCGACGTAGTGCTGCTTTCACCCGCCTGCGCCAGCTTTGATCTATTCAAAAACTACGAAGACCGCGGGCAGCAATTCACCGCCGCTGTGGAAAAATTGACCCTAGAAAAATCAGTGCCATCAGCCTAATCTGCGATTTATGGAACCCGTAAAACTCTGGCTGCAACGCAACCTCAAAGGCGACCCCATTTTGTGGGGCATTGTGCTGTTGTTCTCCTTTATCAGCATCGCGGTTGTGTACTCAGCTACGGGTACGCTGGCCTACAAGAAAATGGAGGGCAATACGGAATATTTCTTGGTGAAGCACACGGGTTTGATCTTAGTTGGGTTGGGCTTCATGTGGCTGGCGCATCGCATCGACTATAGGTACTACTCGCGCCTGTCACTGTATGCGTTATTGCTGTCGGTGCCGCTGTTGCTGTTTACCTATTTCATGGGCTCGAACATCAACGAAGCCTCGCGGTGGCTTACGATTCCGGTCATCAACCAAACATTCCAGCCTTCCGACCTAGCCAAGCTGGCGCTGATTTCGCACTTGGCGAGTATGCTCAGCCGTCGGCAGCAGCATGTGCAGGATTTCAAAACGACGCTGCTACCGGTAATGCTGTGGGTGGGTTTGATCTGCGGCATTATCATCATGAGTAATGCCTCTACGGCGCTGCTGTTATTTGCTACCTGCTTACTGCTCATGTTTATTGGTCGGGTGCCACTCAAGCAAATGGCGGTAATGGTGCTTATTGGCGCGGTGGTAGGCGGCATTGGTCTTTCCTCCGGGCAGCGCTACAAAACGGTACTTACCCGCATTGAGAGCTTTACCGACAAGACCAAGCCGGTACCTTTTCAGCTGGAGCACAGCTACATCGCCATTGCTACGGGCGGCATTAGTGGGAAAGGCCCCGGCAAAAGCACCGAGCGCAACATTCTGCCCCACCCGTATTCCGACTTTATCTACGCCGTTATAATTGAGGAATATGGCCTCATCGGAGGCGTGGTAGTCCTGTTCCTGTATCTGGCTTTCCTCTATCGTGGGCTGAACACCGTTATTCATAGCTACGGCGCCTTTGGGGGGCTTTTATCGGCAGGGCTAACCTTTAGTTTGGTCTTACAGGCGATGGTAAATATGGGCGTGGCCGTAGGTCTAGGCCCCATCACTGGTCTGCCGCTGCCGCTGCTTAGCATGGGCGGTACCTCCCTAATTTTCACGGGTATCAGCATTGGTATTATTCTGAGCGTCAGTCGTGGCGAGCGTGAAATTCGCCCCATGACGGGCGAGCCCGAGGACACCGCTCGCATTCCGAAGAAAACCGCCTACGCTTAAAAAAACAGACTTTAACCACCCAACAGTTCGCACAGTTCAAGCTTACATGCCCAAGTCGAATCTCCAGTTTATTTCTTCGCATCCCGAGCCTTACCGCATTATTATCAGCGGTGGGGGCACGGGTGGGCATATTTTTCCAGCGGTGGCTATCGCCAACGAGCTTCGCCGTCGTCAGCCAGAAGCCGAAATCCTGTTCGTAGGCGCCAACGGTCGGATGGAGATGACCCGGGTGCCTGAGGCTGGCTACGACATTGTAGGCCTTGATATTAGTGGCTTGCAGCGCCGCCTGACTCCGCAGAATCTGCTGTTTCCGTTGCGCGTGTTTCGGAGCGTGCAGAAGGCGGGCAAAATCATTGAGAAATTTCGCCCCGAAGCCGTTGTGGGCGTAGGTGGCTACGCTTCGGCTCCTATTCTATTGGCTGCCGCTTCGCGAGGAATTCCTGCCCTTATTCAGGAACAGAATTCCTACGCTGGGCTAGTAAATAAGCTGCTGAGTAGGCGCGTAAATCGTATTTGTGTGGCTTATGACGGCATGGAAAAGTTTTTCCCCAAGGATAAGCTCGTCCTTACTGGCAACCCAGTCCGCACCGAAATAGCTTCCGGCGACCGTGCCGAAGCACTGAAGTTTTTTGGGCTTTCGCCTGACAAGAAAACCCTGCTCGTGATCGGTGGCAGCCTCGGAGCCCGCACCTTGAACGAAGCTACTGCTGCGGCACTTTCGCGCCTGAAAGCGGCTGGCGTTCAGTTGCTGTGGCAAACAGGCAAGCTTTACTACCCAAAAGCGCAGGAGGAAGCTGCTCCATTTGCCGCGGATGGCATCCGAGCATTAGAATTCGTACAGCGCATGGACCTTGCCTATGCCGCCGCCGATGTAGTGGTTTCGCGGGCCGGTGCTTTGTCCGTTTCAGAGCTGTGCCTGACCGGTAAGCCTAGTTTACTGGTGCCCTCGCCCAACGTGGCCGAAGATCATCAGACCAAAAACGCCTTATCCTTAGTTCGCCATAAAGCCGCCTTACTCGTTCCGGATGCGGAGGCGCCTGCTCGTCTATACGACGAGGCCCTGAGCCTACTAGCCGATGAGTCGCGCCAAATGAAGCTAAGCACTAACGTGCGCCAGCTTGCCCGCCCCGACGCTACGGCCGCCATCGTAGATGAACTGCTCACTATTATGGACCGCCGATGAATCCTGTAGCCGCATTTCCTTACGTCTATTTTCTGGGCATCGGTGGCATTGGTATGTCGGCGCTAGCTCGGTGGTTTCAAGCCAATGGTCACCAGGTGAGCGGCTACGACCGCACGCCAACGCCGCTAACGGAAGCTTTAGCCGCTGAAGGTATTGCCGTGCATTACGCAGATGCCATAGAGAATATTCCGGCTGAGGTACGCGAAAATGCCCCCCAGACGCTGGTAGTGCTCACGCCGGCTATTCCAGCTGGCCATCAGGAGTGGGCCTGGCTGCGCGAGAAAGGCTATGATATACGCAAGCGCAGTCAAGTGCTGGGTCTTCTTACCCAAGGTCAACGCACCATTGCTGTGGCCGGTACTCACGGCAAAACCACCACGTCGTCCATGGTGGCGCACTTGCTCCACCACGCGGGCGTCGATTGCTCGGCCTTTCTGGGGGGCATTTCTGTGAACCTTGGGTCAAATCTTCTTTTAAGTAACGGAACGGACGCAGGGACTAAGCCTGTAGTAGTAGAGGCTGATGAGTACGACCGCAGCTTCCTGACATTGCACCCTGATGTAGCCATCGTGACCAGCACCGATGCCGACCACCTTGATATATATGGCACTCAGGATGCTCTGATAGAGTCTTTCCGGCATTTTGTAGGCCAGATAAAGCCCGGCGGCACGCTGTTGCTCAACCACACTGCCGATGCGAGCGTGGCCGCTGCGGTGCCCGCTGGTGTGCAGGTCATTCATTATGGCTTGGAAGCGGAGCAGGGAGCAAATCTGTATGCTTCCAACGTGACGGCCCACGGCCACGAGTTTCGCTTCGATGTGCATAGCCCCCTTGGTAACCTGACTCACTTGCAGCTGACTGTACCCGGCTTTCACAATGTGGAAAATATGCTGGGGGCCATTTTTGCGGCTCAATTAGAAGGAGTAGGAGCGGAGAAGCTGGCGGCGGCAGTGGCGGCTTATCGGGGCGTAAAGCGCCGCTTTGAGTTTATTGTTACCACAAATAATAAGGTGTATGTTGACGATTATGCCCACCACCCACGCGAAATAGAGGCTTTCCTTCGTTCCCTACGTGCGTTGTACCCGCAGAAACGTCTGCGCGTCATCTTCCAGCCCCACCTTTTTACCCGCACCCGCGACTTTGCTCCTGGCTTTGCCGAGAGCCTGAGCCTGGCCGATGAGGTGGTGCTTCTCGATATATATCCCGCTCGTGAGTTGCCGATTAGCGGAGTTACTTCTGAGTTGATTCTGTCTCAAATAACAGCTCCAAAGAAGTCTTTGCAAACCAAGGAGCAAGTCGTAGCGGCCGCCGCTATCGATGATGATTTCGATGTGCTGGCTACCGTTGGGGCCGGTGATATTGATCAATTGGTGCCTCAGCTACGAACCATTTTAACCAGCCGCTGGCATGAAACTCAAGCCTAACGCCAAAAATTATCTGTTTGCAGCGGCTTGCCTGTTGCTGCTCACCGGCTTGGCCGTGTTTGCTGGTGTGCGCCAAGCCAACCGGCCAGTGGGTGAGGTTATCGTGACCATCAGTAATGAATTCAACAACTATTTTATCAGCGAGCAAGAGGTAACCGCCTTGCTTACGCGCAATGGCTACCAGCGCTTGGAAGGTGCCCGGCCCGAAGACTTAAACCTGAAAGCCCTCGAAGCCCGACTGAAAGCGCACAGCTTTGTGCGCGAAGCAGAAGTGTACCGCGACTTGGCCGGCAACCTGCATGCCGACGTGCGGCAGAATCGTCCCATCGCCCGCCTGATACACGCCGATACGCGCCGCGACAGCTACCTCGACGCCGAGGGCCATGAGTTGCCGCTTTCGCCTTTGTTCACAGCCCGCGTTGTGCCTGTAGCTCGTCAGGGCGGAGCCCCCATTCCGGCTACGTTTTTTCGTGACTCCACGGGGCGTCGCTACCTCGAAGTGTTGCGCTACATCGACGAGCACCCCTTTTGGCGGGCTCAAGTGGCCGAAGTATTTATTGGGCAAAACGGCAAGCTCGCTTTTACCCAGCAAATAGGAGATCAACGAGTAGAATTTGGGTTTCCAGAGAATATTTCAGAAAAATTCGCGAAACTAATGGTATTTTACCGGCAAATTCCCCCAGTTTTAGGATGGGATACATACCACCGCGTCAATGTCGAGTTTAAAGACCAGATCATTTGCGAATAACTATACAATCTCTGTAACGCCTAAAAAGGCCCTTTAAGCGCCCGAAATAGCGTTTTTTTAGATACACACTGCAACTTCCCGCAAACCCTGCCAGTACCTACCCCATGCAAAACGATAAAATTGTAGTCGGCCTCGACATCGGCACCACCAAAATCTGCGTCCTGGTAGGACGCAAAAATGAGTTTGGCAAACTTGAAATCCTTGGCATGGGTAAAGCCGTGTCGGAGGGTGTGGTGCGCGGTATTGTGTCCAATATTGACAAAACTGTAGACGCGATCAAGAAGGCAATTCGGCAGGCAGAAGAGCAGTCTGGTATCAATATCGGCGTAGTGAACGTCGGTATTGCCGGTCAGCACATCAAGAGCTTGCAGCACAATGGCAGCATCACGCGCGCCTCGCAGGATAGCGAGATTACCGTTGATGACGTGAACCGCCTGACCAACGATATGTACCGTCTGGTAACTCCGCCCGGCTCCGAGATCATCCACGTAATGCCCCAAGACTACAAGGTGGATTACGAAGAAGGTATCATGGATCCAGTAGGCATGTCGGGGGTGCGCCTGGAAGGAAATTTCCACATTATTACTGCCCAGAGCACGGCCATCAACAACATCAATAAATGTGTTACCAAAGCCGGACTTGAAATCGATAATCTGATTCTGGAGCCACTGGCGTCGAGCATGTCAGTGTTAAGCGACGAGGAAAAGGAAGCCGGTGTAGCCCTGATTGATATTGGTGGCGGTACTACCGACTTAGCTATTTTCAAGGATGGCATTATCCGTCACGCTGCGGTGCTGCCTTTCGGTGGCAACATCGTGACCTCTGATATCAAGCAAGGCTGCTTAGTGATGCAGAACCAGGCTGAGCAGTTGAAAGTGAAATTCGGGAAGGCCATTGCAGAGGAAGCTTCCGATTACGAAATCGTAAGTATCCCAGGCTTGCGTGACCGAGCTCCCAAGGAGATTTCTTTGAAAAACCTCGCCCACATCATTGAGGCGCGGATGGAGGAAATCGTGGAGTTGGTGTACGCCGAGATTCAACGCACCGGCCACGCCGATAAGCTGGCCGCTGGTATCGTACTGACGGGTGGCGGCTCACAACTCCAAAACTTAGTGCAGCTCACCGAATACGTAACTGGTCTGGATACCCGCATTGGCTATCCCAATGAACACTTAGGCAAGAGCCGTATTGAGGCCGTAAAGTCGCCAATGTATGCTACTACCGTCGGCTTGGTGTTGGCTGGCTACCGTTCGATTGATGAGCGCGTGAGCCGCAGCTACGAGCCCGAAGAGCAAACCTATCGCCCCGCTGCTCCTGAGCCGCGCATGGAAGCGCCTGTTGTTGCTGCCGTTCCACAAAAAGCCCCCCAGGCGCCTGCACCACCCAAAAAGCCATCTGGTGCCGGCAAGTTCTTTCAGGATATCATCAGCCGCACCAAAGGCCTGTTGATCGACGATTTTGACGATAAGCAATACTAAATGGGTGGATGGGTGAATGAGCGAATGGCTGATTGTTCTCATTAAACAACCGCCTATTCCCTTGTTCACCCATTCGCCCATTCACCCATTTAGCCATTCACCTCATGAATTATAAATTCGATATTCCTTCCACTTCAAAGTCTATCATCAAGGTAATTGGTGTGGGCGGCGGTGGTTCCAACGCCGTGAACCACATGTTCAGCCAGGGCATAAAGGACGTAGAGTTCATTATTTGCAATACGGATAAGCAGGCGCTGCACAGCAGCACCGTGCCTACCAAACTGCAGATCGGCGTCGACCTTACCGAAGGCCTTGGCGCTGGCGCTAACCCCGAGCGCGGTAAGCAAGCTGCCATCGAGAGCCGCGAGCAGATTCGGGAGCTACTTAGCAACGGCACCCGCATGGTGTTCATCACGGCCGGTATGGGCGGTGGTACCGGCACCGGCGCTGCACCTGTTATTGCCAAAGTGGCTAAGGAGCTAGGCATTCTGACCGTAGGCATCGTGACCGCTCCGTTCCTGTTTGAGGGCAAAAAGAAGCGTCAGCAGGCCGAGCATGGCATCAAAGAGCTAAGCGAGAACTGCGACACCGTGCTCGTGATTCTTAACGATAAGCTGCGCGAAATCTTTGGTAATCTGCCTATCCGGGCGGCTTTCGCGAAAGCGGATAACGTGCTGAGCACGGCAGCGAAGAGTATTGCGGAGATCATCACGGTAACCAGCGAGGTGAACGTGGACTTTGAAGACGTGAAAACCGTCATGAAGGACTCGGGTGCGGCCGTTATGGGCAGCAGCATCACCGATGGCGAAAATCGCGCTCAGCGCGCCGCTGAGGAGGCTTTGGCTTCGCCGCTGCTCAACAACACCGATATTCATGGCGCGCAGAAAATTCTGCTCAGCATTATGTCGGGTGACCAGGCTGAGCTGGAAATGGATGAGCTGACCGAAATTACGGAGTACATCCAGGACAAAGCCGGCCAGGATGCTGAGGTTATCTTCGGCCACGGTATCGATTCGACTTTGGGCCAGAGCATCCGCGTAACGGTTATTGCTACGGGTTTTGCCCGTGATGCACACACCATCAACACGGGTTTTGTTAATAACAAGGTTGCTGAAGAGCAAGAGCCTGATCCGCAGATCAACTTGTTTGACAAAGATCGTCAGGAAGCGCCTACTGCGCCGATGGTGCCTACGTTTGGCACGCCGGCTCCTGCGCCCGCACCGGCGCCTGCTCCGGTTGAACCGCCCAAGGTCACTTTTGATCTGGAAACGTCGGTTTCAAACTATGTGCCGCCCGTAGCTGCGCCCTCGTCGCCGGCTCCGGAACTGATAGCTGTGCAGCAGCCTGCACCGCAGCCCCAGCATCAGCAACATGCTGCGCCGCGCCCGACACTGGATGCCCGCGCCGAAGAACGTCGTCGCCGCCTTCAGGACTTAAGCAACGGGTTGACTAATGATGCTATCAAGGATCAGCTGGAAACACCTGCTTATTTGCGCCGCCACGTGAAGCTGGAAAATGTAACACCATCGAATGAGCGCGACATTTCCCGCTTCAACCTTTCCGACGATAATGAGCTGTTAGGCGACAATCGGTTTCTGCATGACAACGTAGATTAGGTTTTACTTGATACACATAAAAGACAGAAGCCGCTGGAGATTCTCCGGCGGTTTCTGTCTTTTATGTTTACCGCTTTACCTAGGGCGAGCAAGGGTGTCAACTACGGCCGAATCTTGCCGGACTGGATCTGCTTGCTCCCTATCAGGACTGAGCGTACGTGAGCCAGACGAACTTGTCGTGCTGCACGCTCCTAGTACGGATATAGTGGCCCACATAAGAAGGATAAACGGCTTTTTCATGGCTGGGGGGCTTTTTGCGCCGCCGGAAGTTAAGCTGAAACGGGAGCTACTTGTTTGCTGTGAACACAATATCGCTAACAAAAGAAGCCGTTGGTTATACGTAACCAACGGCTTCTTTTTGCTTACTGTTGGCCCTGGCCCTGGCCGTCGCCGCCCGACTTCTGGTCATCATTGCGGATGCTCTTTTTGGGGCGGCTAGCGCGGTTGTCCATTTTACCAAATTGATAGTTAAAGCTCACGCGCACCCCACGGTTGTATACGTAGTTGTTGCTGCGGGAGGTAAAGCGGGCCGCATCCAGTTCATTGCGGAAGCGAATGGTGCGGTTGAAAGGGTTATCCAGCCCCACGCTCAGGCTGCCTTTTTTCTTGAACAGTTCCTTTTTGGCCGCAATGCTGTAGTACTGATAAGCGGAGGTACGACCCTGCAACTGCACACGGGGCGAGTTCAGGAAGCCCGAGAACTGTGCACTGTAGCCCTTGTCAAATTGATATGACGAAGAGATGTTTGCGTTATACATGAAGCCATCATTGGTGGTGTTCAGGCTAGCGCTTTTGAGCGTCACATAGTACGCATTCACGTTGCCGTTTATAGTCCACTTGTCGGTCAGCTTCGTTGAGCCAAACACGCTCATGCCGTAAGTAGCATTGCGCGCCACGTTCTGGAATGTGGTGTAAATCACTCGCGCTTCCTTATCGTCAGTCGTAATCAATGAGTCGAGTGGCACCAAGCTCGACACGCTCTCAATGGCATTGTTGGTGCGACGAGAGTAAAGCGAGAAATTCAGGTTGCTCTTCTTGATAAAGGTGCTGTAGCCTAGCTCGTATGAATCGGTTAGCTCAGCGTCAAGCTCGGGATTCCCGCGGGAAAAAATGCGCGGGTCGCTGGTGTTCAGAAAAGGATTAAGGAAGTAGATGTTTGGACGCTGCACGCGTTGGGTGTAGCTGAGCTTTAGCTTCTGGTTATTGTCTTTGCCAAAATCGCGGGAGGCAACAACGCTCGGAATAAAGTTGGTGTACTGCTGGCTGATCTGGGTATCGTTAGAGAAAAAGTCACCGCCGATGCGAGTGTGTTCTACGCGGGCACCCAATTTAAACGTGTACACTTTCAGTAAGCTAAACCCATAGGTTGCGTAGCCTGAGTACACGTCTTGGTCGTAGCGAAATTGGTTGGTGCGGTCGGGAAGGAGCAGGAAACCGCGGCCATCCACGCTATCCGCTTCGATTTGGAAATCTGTGTTTACTTGGCGTAAAATGGTTTTGGCCCCCAGTTCTAATGTGCTGGTGCTGTCGATGGGCTGCACAAGGTCGGCCTGGAAAGTGGCCTCACGGTTGCGGCTGTCGTTGAAGCTTTGCTCGCGGTAATCGGGTCCGGTAAGCTCAGGCCGGAATTGGTCGAGGTCGTATTCGTTTAGGCCTTTATTTACGCTGTAAAGAGCCAAAACGCTGAATTCCTGTCGGGGCTTAGCCAGCGTTCTGGTGTAGCCGAAGTTCAGATCGAGGTTGCGATTTTGGTTGTCGACCTCAATATCCCGGCTGTAAATGTCTGGGCCAGCGCTGGTGATGTACTCCGAACTGAGCGTGCGGGGGGCATTAAAGCGAAACAGGTTGCCGCGGGCACTAATGTTAAGAGCGTCTTTGGGCGTGAGGTCGAAGTCGGCTCCCACCTGGCTGTAAATTCCGCCGCCGAGGGTACGATTGGTGCTAAGCTGAGTCAGGGTCGCTATCGTTGTGGCGCCTTCAAAGTCGCGGCGAAAAGTTTCACCCCGGCCGCGGTTATAAAAGCCAAAGGAGCCCAAGTTCGCATTCACGCCCACTTTGCCTTTGCGTGCATTCAGGCTGGTGTTCAGGTTGCTGGAGCGCGTGCCGGCCGATACGTTCACGGAGCCGTTTACGCCGGCCAGGTCATTTTTCTTTAAAATGATGTTGACAATGCCCCCTGTGCCTTCCGCATCATACTTAGCCGAAGGCGAGGTAATAACTTCTACAGTTTTGATCTGATCGGCCGGAATCTGACGGAGCGCATCGGCTACGGATGAGGCTACGATGGTGCTGGGCTTGTTGTTGATGAGCACGCGCACGTTGGACGAGCCGCGCAGCTCCACGTTGCCATCCAGGTCTACGGCCAGCAACGGTACTTTCTTGAGCACATCAGCTGCCGTACCACCGCTGTTTGTGATGTCCTTATCGGCGTTGTAAACAATGCGGTCGACTTTGTTTTCCACTAACTCCCGCTCGCCCGTCACTTTCACTTCACCGAGCTGCTGCGTGGTAGCAGCCAGCGAAATGCCCCCCAGGTTCACTTCGCCGTCAGCCAAGCGCACATTATCCAGCACCTTTGTCTGGTAACCGACAAAGCTGATGCTGATCTTATAGGTGCCGGGAGCCACTTTGCTGAAAACAAACTTGCCTTTCTCGTCACAGATACCGCCATCCACCGCTTTGTCGGTGTTCTGATCGAGCAGCGCGACGGTCGCATATTCCACTGGCTGACCGGTTTTGCTATCCATTACAGTACCGCTGAGGCCGGCGGTACCGCGTGGGGCAGTTGGCGGCGTAACCAACGCAGGCCGCGAGGTAGGAGTGGAAGGTGTAGCTGGAGTCGTTTGGGCAAGCGTGTGAAAGGACAGGCCGAGCCCGGCCAGCAACAACGGTAATGTGTGTTTCATGAAGTAAAGGTAGAAGGGCCGGAAGGCGCTTATCTTGTTTTTCGACTAATGGAGGCCGGATGGGGCCAAAACCCAGAATTTCCGGGTGGCTAGCATAAAGTACCTTGGAGATAAAGGTAAAAAGTGAGATAACGCAGCTTGGAAGAGAGGCGATTAGCGAAGAAAAAGCCCTCCAGTCGCTATCGGTAATTATCAGATTTGCCCTACAGACAAGTATTCAAGCGTGGAGTTGCTTGTTCTGTTTATGGACGAGCTAAAATTTATAAAATAAGCGTCCGAAGCTTAGAAAAAGCCCCCCAACATCAAGCCTTGGGCGTGCTAACGCGAACACGCAGGAGCTTATTGCTGGATATGTATCTTCGTCCGACTTCCCGCTCGGCCATCGCTTATTCATGTATCGTTACTTCACTGCCCTCCGCGCCGAGTACACGCCCTTGCTGCTGTTTGCAGGCCGTTGGCTGCTGATCTGTACCGTCGTCGGTGGACTTGCGGGCACGGCATCGGCGGGCTTTCTGGTAGCGCTGGATTATGTGACGAACTGGCGCGAAGCCCACCGCTGGATTATTGCCCTATTGCCGCTGGGGGGCTTTTTGGTGGGGCTACTGTACTATTATTTCGGCCGAAGTGTGGAAGGCGGCAACAACCTGCTGCTCGACGAAATCCATTCTCCCCAAGCCACCTTGCCCTTGCGCATGGTGCCGCTGGTGCTGATTGGTACGCTGCTCTCGCATCTGTTTGGGGGCTCGGCTGGCCGTGAGGGTACTGCTGTGCAAATGGGCGCCGCCCTGGCCGACCAACTCCGCGGTCTGCTGCGCCTACCCCCCCGCGACCGGACATTGCTGCTGATTACTGGCGTCAGCGCAGGTTTTGCCTCCGTGTTCGGCACACCGTTAGCGGGCGCCGTTTTTGGACTGGAAGTATTCCTCATTGGCCGGCTGCGCTACGATGCCATCCTGCCCAGCTTTCTGGGGGCCATTCTTGCCGATTATGTCACGCGTCTCTGGGGAGTGGGGCACACCGCTTATCCGCTGCTGGCGGTGCCGGCGCCGTCACCGCTCGGGCTGCTTAGCGCCGCTTGTGCAGGTATTGTCTTTGGGCTGGCTGCCCGAAGCTTTAGTTGCCTTACGCACCTGTTGGGGGGCTTTTTTAAAAAGCTGATTGCCTGGCCACCACTTCGGCCGGTAGTTGGTGGCGTGCTAGTAGCCTTGGCCGTATGGGCTTTGGGCACCACGCGCTATATCGGCCTGGGTGTTCCGGTCATTGAGGAAGCGCTTAAAATACCGGTGCCGCCCTACGATTTTTTGCTTAAGCTTGTGCTCACAGCCCTCACTTTGGGAGCCAGTTTTAAGGGTGGCGAAGTGACGCCCTTATTTTTTATTGGTGTTACGCTGGGTAATGCATTGGCGCCGGGCTTGGCCTTGCCCATGCCGCTACTGGCGGGGATGGGTTTCGTAGCGGTATTTGCCGGCGCGGCCAACACGCCATTAGCCTGTACGCTTATGGCTATGGAGCTATTTGGCCACGAATGCGGACTGTATGCGGGCTTGGCCTGCGTGGTCAGTTACCTGTTTTCGGGCCATCAGGGTATTTATGGGGGGCAAATGATTGGGCAATCCAAACACGGTTTGTGGGCCCGTCAGCAAGGAAAGCGCCTGCGTGATTTGTAGCCGATACGCTACCGCCTAAAACGCCAGCAACTGCGTCACCTGTTCTTCCAGCAACTGCTGATATAGCGGATTCGTCAGCTTTCCATCCTCACCCAAATGCTTGTCGATAGCCGGCAAGCGGACGCGTGCCGGCAGCACCGCCGTGCCCAAATACATCAGGATATCGGTCAGATGGCTAAGTGCTAAAATGCCGCCCTGCACCCCGGTTGAAACTCCAATCAACGCCGCCTTCTTGCCACGAATACCGCCAGGATAAGGTAGGCCATCAATAAATGCTTTCAACACGCCGGGGAAAGAGCCATTGTATTCCGGCACCACGAACACCAGCTTATCGGCGTTATTAGTCAGCTCGAAAAGCTCATTGAAGCCATCGTGCCGACCTGTATTCGCATACAGAGCCGAGGTAATAAAGTCGGAGGGCAAGTCGGTGAGGTCCAGAAGCTGGCAGTCGGCGCCCTGGCTCTTAAGCAAGTCAGCGTATAAAACGGCCACCCGACGGGCCCTGGAATTCGGACGATTTGTCCCGATGATAATAGTAATCATGATGTGTGAGAGCGGAAAGTAGGGGGCAAAAAAGAGGGCGAAACGGAACCCGTTTCGCCCTCTTCCACTATAACTGCACAACCCTACGCTAGGTTTTCAGAAGTAGCTTTTGCGCTAATAAACTCGCGGTTCATTAGAGCAATATTTTCGAGCGAGATGCCTACTGGGCACTCCGCAGCGCACTGACCTATGTTGGTGCAGGCACCAAAACCTTCTTTGTCCATTTGAGCTACCATGTTCTCCACACGGGTTTTACGCTCTACCTGCCCCTGCGGCAACAAGGCTAACTGAGAAATCTTAGCCGAAACAAACAGCATAGCCGACGCATTTTTGCAGGCTGCTACGCAAGCGCCACACGAGATGCAGGTCGCTGCCTCAAATGCCTTATCGGCAATGTTCTTCGGAATCGGAATCTCGTTGCCATCAGGTACACCGCCCGTGTTCACACTGATGTAGCCACCAGCCTGAATAATGCGGTCGAAGGCCGAGCGGTCTACGCTCAGGTCGCGGTTTACGGGGAAAGCGTTGGCGCGCCAAGGCTCAATCGTAATCGTGTCGCCGTCGCTGAACTTGCGCATATGAAGCTGACACGTGGTGGTGCCTTTCTCCGGGCCGTGCGCACGGCCATTAATAAAGAGGTCGCAGGAGCCACAAATACCTTCGCGGCAGTCGTGGTCGAATGCTACGGGCTCATCGCCTTTGAGCAATAAGTCCTCGTTGAGCACATCCAGCATTTCCAGGAAAGACATTTCGGGCGAAATATCCTTCACTTGGTACTCTACTATTTTGCCCTCGCTATTACGGTTGCGCTGCCGCCATACCTTAAGCGTAAGGTTCATCGGTTTTGCATTAGGGTTATTACCGGCCATCTTATATAGTAAACTGAGAGTTGAGAGGAGAGAAGTGAGAGGGAGTAGAAAGGTGAAGAAGTATCGGACTAATGTCTCACTTTCCTCATCTTACTCCCACTTCCGGGCTTACTTGTAGCTACGCTGCGTGAGTTTTACGTTTTCGAACTGTAGCTCTTCTTTATGTAGAGTTTCAGGCTGATTATCACCCGTCCATTCCCAGGCGGCTACGTAAGCGAAGTTTTCGTCGTCGCGAAGGGCTTCGTTTTCGGGCGTCTGATATTCCTCGCGGAAATGCCCCCCGCAGCTTTCTTTGCGGTTCAACGCGTCGTCTACCATTAGCTCACCGAGCTCCAGGAAGTCAGCCACACGGCCAGCAATTTCCAGCATCTGGTTCAACTCTTCGTTGGTGCCCGTCAGTTTCAGGTCAGACCAGAACTCACGGCGCAGCTTTTGAATTTCCTGCTTGGCAAACTGTAAGCCCTCGGCGTTACGGCTCATGCCGCAATGGTCCCACATAATGTGACCAAGTGCTTTGTGAAACTCGTTCGGCGTACGGGTACCCTTGATGCTGAGCAGCTTCTGAGTACGAGCGTGCACCGCCTCCTCAGCCTCTTTAAAGGCTGCGTGCTGTGTAGTAACGGGCGTGGGGGGCATTTGTGCCAAGTAATCACCAATTGTATAAGGGATTACAAAGTAGCCATCCGCCAAGCCTTGCATGAGGGCAGAAGCACCCAGACGGTTAGCACCGTGGTCAGAGAAGTTGCACTCACCGGTAGCATACAAACCTGGGATGGAAGTCATCAGGTTGTAATCCACCCACAGGCCGCCCATGGTGTAGTGCACCGCTGGGTAGATGCGCATCGGCAGTTCGTAAGGATTTTCGGCGGTGATTTTCTCGTACATAGCAAACAGGTTGCCGTACTTCTGACTCACCTTATCTACGCCTTCGCGCTTGATAGCATCGGCAAAGTCAAGGTAAACAGCCAGGCCCGTCGAGCCCACACCACGACCTTCGTCGCAGGCCTGCTTGGCGTTGCGCGAGGCCACATCGCGGGGAACGAGGTTACCGAAAGAAGGATACTTACGCTCCAGGAAATAGTCGCGCTCTTCTTCAGGAATATCTGCCACTCGAATTTGCCCCCCACGGAGGCGCTCAGCCATTTCTTTGGTCTTCGGAACCCAAACCCGTCCGTCGTTACGCAGCGACTCCGACATCAGGGTCAGCTTCGACTGGTAGTCACCGGATACAGGAATACAAGTAGGGTGAATCTGTGTAAAGCAAGGGTTAGCGAAGTAAGCGCCTTTCTTGTGCGCACGCCATGGCGCCGTTACGTTGCAATACTTAGCGTTGGTACTCAGATAGAATACGTTACCGTAACCACCCGTGGCCAAGACTACCGCGTGAGCCGCGTGCGTTTCAATCTCACCAGTAATCAGGTTACGCGTTACGATGCCGCGAGCTTTGCCATCCACTACTACCAACTCCAACATTTCGGAGCGGGTGTACATCTTTACTTTTCCGTAAGCAATTTGCCGGCTGAGGGCAGAATAGGCCCCCAATAGTAGCTGCTGACCAGTTTGGCCCCGAGCGTAGAAGGTTCGGCTTACCTGAGCACCACCGAAGGAACGGTTAGCCAGCAAGCCACCGTATTCGCGGGCGAAGGGCACACCTTGCGCCACGCACTGGTCGATAATATTAACCGAGACCTGAGCTAAACGATATACGTTTGCTTCGCGGGAACGGTAATCACCACCTTTAATGGTATCGTAGAACAGGCGGAATACGGAGTCGCCGTCGTTCTGATAGTTTTTTGCAGCATTAATACCGCCCTGCGCCGCAATAGAGTGAGCGCGACGAGGCGAATCGTGGTAGGTAAAAGCCTTTACGTTGTAGCCCAGCTCAGCCAGCGACGCGGCCGCAGAAGCGCCTGCCAGACCCGTACCCACAATAATTACGTCGTACTTCCGCTTGTTGGCGGGATTCACAAGCTTCACATTGAACTTGTGCTTCTCCCACTTTTCGGCGAGAGGCCCCTCAGGAATTTTGGAATCCAGATTCATCGTAATACGAGGTTAGGACTATTTAAAAAAGTAGAAGTACAGCGGCATTGAGGCAAAGCCAGCACACACGACGATGGCGAAAATATAGCCGATGACGCGAATGATAGGTGTATACTTGCGGTGATTCAGGCCTAAGGTCTGGAAGCCGCTACGGAAGCCATGGATGAGGTGATAGCATAAGGCTATTTGGGCGCCCACATACAGCAACACATACCACCACTGTTTGAAAGAGGTAACAACCAAAGTATATAGGTCGTCATTGTTGTTGATATCTGGATCGAGGTCACCGAAGCGGGCCCGATAGAAGAAGTTGTACATGTGCACAATCAGGAAAATGAGGATCAAAGTGCCGAGCAGCGCCATGCTGCGCGAGTACCAAGGGCTGTTTTCCGAAGGGCGGCTGTCTACGTAGCCTACTTTGCGGGCGGCACGGTTGCGCACGGCCAGGGTGTACGACTCATATATGTGAAAACCAAAGCCTAGCACCAATACCCACTCCAAGGTTCTGATGACAGGATTGGTACCCATAAAATGGGAATAAATATTGAAGGCCGCTCCACCGTCATCCTTAAATAACTGGAGGTTACCTACTAAGTGCACAACAAGGAAAGTGCAAAGAAAAAGGCCCGTGATGGCCACAATTACCTTGCGGCCAATACTGCTAGTAAACGTCTTCGTAATCCAACTCATAGGAGTTATTGGTGATTTTGGAAAGGTCGGTTGTATATGGTCAAAGGTAAGGGCCGACCAAGTACGAAACAATCGACATCCGACGTTTAGAAAAGACATGAATCAATCTAATAGCGGGGCCGTTAGAGCTTCATAGCGAATATGTAACACCATGCGCGCGTTGTTTGTTAGGTAAACAGCGCATTTTTGCTGACCTTCTGCTCTTCTAAAAATTGTCTTTAATCGCCCTTTAATATGAAGCTTCCGCTACCTCGACGCGTTAGTTGGTTATTGTTGGGGTTGGTACTAACCATACTAGCCTCTTTGGGAGTAACGCCCACTGCTGAAGCCTCCCACATCAGGGCCGGCGATATACAGGCTAAGTCAGATACCACGCTGCCTGTTAGCGCCCGCAACCCGCGGCGCATTTTCTTCAAGATGGTACTCTTCACCGACAATGAGACCTCTAAGGTCGATGAAGATAAAGTCGCTATATTTTTTGGCGATGGGAGCTGTACGGGGGTTCGTGAAATACCGCGCACCACGCTACGTCAGGTAATTCCGGGCACCCAAATCAATGTCTATTACTTTGAGCACACTTATAATGCTCCTGGCAGCTATTTGGTCAGCTACATTGGAGAATTACGCAATGGCGGAGTACGCAACATGTCGGACTCCAACACGCAAACCTTCTATATATCTACCCGAGTTACTATTGCCCCTGAGCTTAATATAAACAGGTCACCGGTACTTAATGCGCCGGCTTATGATAAAGCCGGTGTCAATCAGGTATGGCTGCATAACCCCGCCGCTTTTGATGCCGATGGTGATTCCTTGGTATTTGAGCTGCGCCCCAGCCAGCAAGTAGCCAATGGTGTAGAGGGATCTATTAACATAGATAATTGCCGTCCCAAGCCAGTTGTTACCACTAATTATATTTTTCCTAACCTAACGGAGCCGCGTGGAGTACAGGTGCCGTATCTGAATTTTCCAGGGGGCGGAGAATCCATATTTACCCAAGATCGACGAACGGGGCAGATTGTATGGAATGCACCGAATCGGGTGGGTATTTATAATTTCGCTTTCGCCGTTCTGGAGTACCGACGAAGTGGGACCGGACCAGCTCGCCTGATAGGAGAGGTGATCCGTGATATGCAGATTCTGGTAGAGCCCACGAACAACCTGCGGCCTATCATTAACATTCCGCAAGACCTTTGCGTGATAGCCGGTACGCCCATCACCCAGACGGTTACGGCTACTGACCCGAATAATGATAAGGTAACCTTATCTGCTTTCGGGGGTGTTTTCCCGCCTGCCACCTTCGTGCAGAATTCAACCGGACCACCGCAAGCTAGCGGTACTTTCCGCTGGACGCCCCAATGCACAGATGTTGCTTCCGATCCATATACCGTTGTCTTCAAGGCAGACGACCAACCGCCATCTGGTACAGTTTTAATTGACGAGAAGGCGTGGCGTATCACAGTAGTAGGGCCGCCCCCACAAAACCTCGGTGTACGTGGTGAAGGCAACAGCGCTATTCTGACCTGGGACCGGTATACATGCAGCAATGCCAGCCGCATTCTGATTTATCGGAAAGAAGGTCCATCAAACTTTACTCCTGGCCCTTGCGAAACAGGTATTCCGGCTAGTTCGGGCTTTGTGCAGGTTGGGTCGGTGCCAGTCGGGACAGATATTTTCCGTGATGACCGAGGCGGTTTAGGCCTTGAGCGGGGCAAAAACTATTGCTATCGCATCTACGCAGAGTTTCCGCGGCCAAAAGGTGGCGCCAGCATTGCCTCCGCGGAGGTATGCTTGAATCTGCAAGGCCGGAGCGCGGTATTGACCAACGTGACCGTAGATCGTACGGATGCCACCAACGGTGCTATTACGGTGCGCTGGACCAAGCCTTTCAGCCAAAGCGGTTTCATTCCACCAGTAGGCTATCGCCTGCTGCGTTCGGTCGGTACGGCTGCGCCTACCGTGGTTTTCACGACGAATAATCTGGACGAGCTGTCGTTTGTGGATACTGGCATTAACACGCTGGCTAATACTTTTACATATCGACTAGAATTCTTCAGCAATGCAGTAACTGGACCCGGCTCAGCCGTACTAACGGAAACTTCAACGGCATCCAGCGTACGATTGGAAGGCACCGCTGACGTTTCGAACCCGAGTCTTAACCGCATCACGCTGAACTGGACGTATACGGTACCGTGGAATAATGCGCTCCGGCCCACGACTATTTATAGGCGCGATGCAACACCGGGCAGTCCGTTTGTGCAGGTAGGCACCGCGACGGGCACCGCCACGGGGGGCACATTTGTCGATCAGGGCACTACGGTCGTACCCTTGCGCAAAGGGCAGGTGTACTGTTATTATGTGGAGACAAACGGCACGTACAGCAACCCCGATATACCCGATCCGTTGTTGAACAAGAGCCAGGAAAAGTGTATCGCGTTGAATGCTGTGCCGTGTCCGCCGGTGCTAACACTGGTGCAAACCAACTGCGACAGCTTGGCCGCGCTGCCCAATTTCCCGGCACCCAACCAGGTGTATAGCAACAAGCTGCGCTGGACGCTGGGCAACACCCCCGTCGATTGCAGCCGCGAGATTGCTTACTACCGGATTCTGTATCGGGAAACGCCCGAAGGACCTCTCGTTGCCATCGACTCGGTGACGCAGCAGAGCTATGTGGATCGATTGGATCGGGATCGGCCCAACCGGCCCGGCAAGGCGACTTTTGCTGGTTGCTACGCCATTCAGGCCGTAGATGCGGTAGGCAACCGGAGTGCGCTGAGCAACATTGAGTGTAAAGACAACTGCCTGTTCTTTGTGCTGCCGAATATCTTTACCCCCAACGCTGACCAGCGCAACGATACGTTCCGGCCAAAAGTAGCGAGCCCCATCCGGCGCACGCGTTTCCAAGCCTTTAACCGCTGGGGGGTGAAAGTGTACGAAAGCGACCAAAAACCCTTAATTGAGTGGGAAGGCACCAGCAACGCAACCGAAGGCAAAGGGGGCGTGAAACTCACCGAAGGCGTGTACTACTACATTGCGGAGGTTGAATTTGCCGATTTCAATAGCACGAAGCGTACCTATAAAGGCTGGGTGGAAATCACGCGCTGATTTTCCTTTCTATAATATGTTTATCAACGGGGCGAGCCAGAAGGTTCGCCCTGTTTTTTTCTAATAGGCAGTAAAAACATAGCTGGGGGGCTTTTTTGGGCTTACCGCTCAATTTGTGCAGCTTGCGCGACCGTTGAGTTGGTTGCCAAACCGCTCATTAAACCCAACCTATTCCAAATCTCGCTTCACTTCGCGCTTTATGAAAGCAGTCATTTTTCCCGGCCAGGGCAGTCAGTTTAGCGGTATGGGCCGCGACCTTTATGAGCAGCAACCAGCCGTACGCCAGTTATTCGACCAAGCCAATGACATCTTAGGCTTTCGCCTCACTGATATCATGTTCACTGGCTCCGACGAAGATCTTCGCCAAACTAATGTCACCCAGCCGGCCATCTTTCTGCACTCGGTAGCGTTGGCCGCGAGCCTTCCAGAACTAGTTCCCGATATGGTAGCCGGGCATTCGTTGGGTGAGTTTTCGGCGTTAGTGGCAGCTAAGGTGCTGAAGTTTGAAGACGCTCTTCAGCTGGTGGCGCAGCGGGCGCAGGCCATGCAGGCTGCCTGTGAAGAACAACCTGGCACCATGGCCGCGATTCTGGGTTTGGATGATGACGTAGTAGTGCGCATCTGTCAGGAAATCAGCCAAAAAGGCGACATCGTGGTTGCTGCCAACTTTAACTGCCCCGGTCAGCTGGTTATTTCGGGTACCCAACAGGGAATTACGATTGCCTGCGAGCAGATGAAGGCGGCTGGTGCTAAGCGTGCGCTGCCTTTAAGCGTCGGGGGGGCTTTTCACTCTCCGCTTATGCAATCGGCAGAGGCGGCATTAGCCCGTGCTATCGAAACGACACCTTTTGCCGCCGGCATTTGCCCCGTGTACCAAAACGTAGATGCCGCCCCGCACCGTGACCCCAACGAAATCCGCGAAAACCTTGTGCGCCAATTAACAGCCCCCGTGCGCTGGACCCAACTTATTCAGCAGATGGCGCAAGACGGCGCTACAGAGTTCGTAGAGTGCGGACCGGGCAAAGTCTTGCAGGGATTAGTGAAGAAAATTGCCCCCCAAGCGGCGGCTAGCTCGGCAGTTTAGCCGGTTTGAACTCATGATACAAAAGCGAGGACAGAAACGTGTATTCACATTTCTGTCCTCGCTTTTTAAAGATAGCAAGCCGCCGAGCTAAGCATCAGTCCACTGCTTCACTGCCAGTTTATCGGGGCAAGCTACCAGCAGCTCAGATACCGTTTGGCCCGACACTGGATGCACTGCATCAGCCGCAATTTCAGCTAAGGGCACCAAAGCAAAGCGCCGCTGGGGCAGGGCCGGATGCGGTACTACAAGCCGGGGCGAATCCAGCACCAGCGCGTCATATAGCAGAATATCAACATCCAATGTGCGCGCATCCCAGCGCACGCGCCGCTCGCGGCCGGCCAGATGCTCCACATGCAGACAGACATCCAGCAGCGCTTCGGGGGGCAAATTTGTGCGAAGCCGCACGGCTTGGTTCAGAAAGGCGGGCTGCTGCTCTAAGCCCCAGGCAGCGGTTTCGTAAAGTGATGATGTGCTAGAAACCACGCCTGCCAACTCGCTTAGCTGCTGCACAGCGGTGCGTAGCGTGTCAACTCGGTCGCCGAGGTTGCTGCCGAGCAGCAGGTAAGCCGTGTGGGTAGTCAAGTTGGCGGCCAAGCTATTTGATGCCTTGGAAAAAGGCGATGGTGCGGTCGGCTACTTCCTGCGCCAGCCTCGGTAGCTGGTCCTCATCCCAGGGGTGCTTGCCGCCAAACATATGGCCGGCGCCCGGCAGAATAACCAGCTCAGCATCAGGCTTCCAGCTTTTTAGGTCGTGGGCCATGGCTACAGGTAAGGTTTCATCTTCGTCGCCGTGCAGGATAAGCAGGGGCTGACGCAGCTTTTCGCGCACATTCGTTGGTATATCGAGGCGCTCTTTATTCGCTTGAAAGTCTTCGACGAGTTGGTAATAAAGCGGCATGCGCTGGCCGGTGCGCGTATTATCAATGTACTGCACGCCCTCGGCCTGCCACCGCTTCATTACTTCCTCCGACCAGCGCTGGTCTATGTCGCTGATAGGCGCCCAGGCGGCCACGGCCCGCACGCGCGCGTCTTCGGCCGCTTTCAGCATGGCCAGCCCGCCGCCCCGGCTATGACCCACCAGAAACAGGCGACTCAAATCCATCTCAGGGGCTGGAATAGGCGCTTCGCCGGGCCAGTAGAGACTGTCGAGCAGGGTACCCAGGTCGTCCAGTTCCAGGCTGAAGTTGTTGTTGCCAAAGGCCTCCATGTCTTCCAGATCACCGGTGCCGCCCGGCACGATGCCGTTGTGCGAGAGGTCGAGCTTGATGAATACAAAGCCCTGACGCGCAAAGTAATCGGCCAGCACATTGAAATGACCCCAATCCTTAAAGCCTTTAAAACCATGCACAAACACGACTACCGGTTTGGGCTGGCCATCGGGCAGAAAGCGGGCATCAGCGGCAAAAGGCCGGGTGTGGCGGGAGCAGGTTAATAGGAACTCAACGGCGGTAGGAGAGAGGCTGGGGGGCATTTTGTTACCGATTAAGTAGTGTAGCAAAAGTAAGCTACGAAATTTGCCCCCCACACAGTTGAAATGAACAAAGCGCAAGAACAGCCCCGTGGTAGCCAGTTAGGAAACCGGGCGGCGGCCGCGTATCATTGCAGCGCCCAATGCCCCGCATGAAAGGAACGCTCGACGTGATACAGGCCCCGATAGCGGCCGAAATGGAGGAATTTGAACGCAAATTCCGGGCTTCGATGCAGACCAAAGTACTGCTGCTTGACAAGATAATGGGCTACATCATTAAGCGCAAAGGCAAGCAGCTGCGCCCGATGTTCGTGTTTTTCACGGCCAAAATCAGTGGCGGCGATCCGCTGCCCGAAGCTACGTTTCGCGGCGCGGCCCTCATTGAGCTGCTACACACGGCCACGCTCGTGCACGATGATGTGGTAGACGAAAGCAACTACCGCCGCGGCTTCTTTTCGATTAATGCGCTCTGGAAAAACAAGATTGCGGTGCTCGTGGGCGATTATCTGCTTTCCCGCGGCTTGCAGCTAGCGCTTGAGCACGACGATTTCGATTTGTTGAAAATCGTGAACAATGCCGTGCGGGAGTTGAGCGAAGGTGAGCTGCTGCAAATTGAGAAAGCCCGCCGCCTCGACATTACGGAGGACGTGTACTTTGATATTATTCGCCAGAAAACGGCCTCTCTCATTGCCTCTTGCTGCGCTGTGGGAGCCGCTTCGGCCGGGGCGGATAAAGAAACGATTGAGCGGGCCAGGCTTTTCGGCGAAAAAGTAGGCATGGCTTTCCAGATCAAAGACGACCTTTTCGACTTCGGTACCGACGAAATCGGCAAGCCCGTGGGCATCGACATCAAGGAGAAAAAGATGACGCTGCCGCTCATATACTCCCTGCAGCAAGCCGATTGGCTGACCAAGCGCCGCGTCATTTTCAATGTCAAAAACAATGATGGCCGCAAAGACCGGGTGCAGGCTGTAATTGAGTTTGTGAAGAAAACCGGCGGCCTCGAATACGCGGTGCAGGTGATGGAGCGCTACCGCGACGAGGCGCTCACCATTTTGCGCACCTTCCCCGATTCGCCCTCGCGCGTGTCGCTGGAGCAACTCATCAATTATACTATTGAGCGGGAGAAATAAGCCTTCGGTGCTTGTCTTATAGCAGCGTTTGCATAAACGGATCGTGGAAGTCGGCAGCGAAATGGAGCACGTTATATAGCGCGTCGAACTCCGCTTTCTGATGTGTCGTGGTCAGAATCACGGTTTTCATGCCGGCATTCTGAGCGGCTTCGGCGCCCTTCGGCACGTCTTCAAACACGATGCAGTCGGCGGGCGCAACGTGCAGCTGCTGGGCAGCTTCCAGAAATGTTTCGGGGTGGGGCTTGCTCAGCGTTACATCATCGGCGCTCACAATGGCCTGGAAGTAATGCCGAATGTTCAGATTGTTGAGCACAAAGTCGATGTTGAACATAATAGCCGCCGAGCCGATGGCCATCGGAATACCCCGCTGATGGGCGGCTTCCAGAAACTCCGGCAAGCCGGGCAACAGCTGCAAATGCGGCTGATACTCTTGCTGATAGCGCTTCTCTTTTTCCAAGGATAAGCTTTCCATCTCGGCGGCCGAAAACTTGTTGGGGCCAAACATGCGCACGAGCAGCTCCTGATTTTTGCCATACATCTGCTGCTTCACCTCAGCCCACGAAAAATTGCCCCCCAGGTCGTTATTGAGGATGGATTGCCACGCACGGGTGTGAAATTCCATGTCATGGATCATGGTGCCATTGAGGTCGAAAATAAATGCTTTCATCAGCGAAGAATGGGCCGGTAAGCACCAAGCCTGACAACCGCCTTTTAAAGGCAGCCGCCAGGCTTGGTGGTATAAAAAAGTATGGTCAGATCAACAACGAGTGTTTACGCTTCGGGCTCCGCTACCTGGTAGCTTACGCTTTCGGGCTTCACTTCCGACACATCAAACTGCACACCTTCGAAGGTGCTGCGCACGGTGATAGCATGCGTCATATCGCAGCCGGGGCACTTGATTTCCTCGGTTTCAAACTGGCCGTCATCTTCCATGGAGTTGGCCAGCAAATCGGGGGCAGGTACGCCGATCAGATCGGTGAAAACTTCGGTATTGCAGTGGTTACACTCAAATTTGAGGCCTACGGTGCGGCCCTGTAATTCGTCGAGGGGGGCAGGAGTGCCGGGTTTTTGCTGAATCCACATAGGGAGGAAGTGTTTGGTTTTGGAGATAAATGGGGAGCGGTAACGGTGGCGCCACGAAGAGGGAGGCGCTAGCAAGGTGTACGCACGTTCGGGTGTTTTGTGTTGCCATTCCCCAAAAAGCCCCCCAGAACGATAATTCCAACACCTGCAAGACTGAGCGTTTTAGCTCATTTTTCTACACGTAAAAAGCCGAGGCAGATGTAATTTGAGGCCCGCTTAATTTTCTCGTATGCCACCTCCTCACGCTGCATCGTTGCCCGTAGTGCCCCGCTGGAAGTCCTTGCGTAACTCGATTACGCTGGCAGCTAATCCTATTCCGTTACTGAATAACTACCTCGATACCTATGGCGACACAATTGTGGTGTATCTGGGGGGCATTCGGCGCACCGTGCTCACCCGTGACCCTGGCCTGGTGCAGCATATTTTGCAAAAAAACCACCGCAACTACCCCAAGTCCGACTTATCACACGGCATTGCGCGCTACCTCGGCCACGGCCTGCTCACCAGCGAAGGCATCTACTGGCTACAGCAGCGCCGCCTGATTCAGCCCGGCTTTCATCGGCAGCGAATAAGCAGCTTGGTTACGCTGATGCAAGCCGAAATCAATGACTGCCTGGAGCCGCTGGAGCGTGAAGCAGCCCAGCAGGGGGGTGCGATGGAAGTAGCGGTGCACGAGCTAATGACGACCACGGCGTTTCGGATCATCGCGCGGTCCGTGTTTAGCAACAGTTTGGGCGAGGCGCAGTTGCAGCGTATGGCCGAACTGCTGACGGCTATTCAGGCCTTTTATGTGCGCACGGTGCGCCAACCGTATTTGCGGCCCTGGCAGCACGCCAGGGGGCAATTTCGGCGCCACGACCAGCTGGCAGCAGAGCTGCGCGACATCGTGCGCCAATACATCCGGCAGCGCCAGCAGTCTAGCGGCCCCGCCCCCGACGACCTGCTGCAAATGCTGCTCGATGCCCGCTACGAGGACAACGGCGAACCCATGACCGAGGAGCAAGTGCTGGATGAAACTGCCATCATTCTGGTAGCCGGCCACGAAACATCGGCCAATGCGTTGTCGTGGCTGTGGTATCTGCTGGCTCAGCATCCGGAGGTGGTGGCCAAGCTGCGCGCTGAAATGGACCAGGTGCTTGGCGACCGGCCCGCCACTTTCGCTGATTTGCCCGGTCTGGGTTATTCTCTCCAAGTCATTCAGGAAACCATGCGCCTGTACCCGCCCGCCTGGATTCTGGACCGCGTGGCCGCCGCCGATGACAGCTACAATGGCCTTGCCTTGCCCAAAGGCACGCTTATTTCGGGGTATTTGTATGGCATTCATCACTCTGCGAAGCTCTGGGATGAGCCCGAAGCTTTTCGCCCGGAGCGTTTTGGCCCTGATCAGCTGCGCCAACAGGCACCGTATGCCTACATTCCGTTTGGCGGCGGCCCGCGTCTGTGCATCGGCAATCAGTTTGCCCTCACCGAAATGCAGCTGGTGCTGCTGGAAATGCTGCGCCGCTTCGAGGTAGAGTGGGTTCAGCAGCCGCCCGTTGACTTGATGCCGCTTATTACGCTCCGGCCACGCCAGGAAATCCGGGTGCGCTTTCGGCGGCGCAAGGCGTAGTAGCTATCCCAAGGTATTTTCAACTCTATATTTACCTGCTCGCCACTATAATAATCCAGCCCCGTGTCTATGCTAACTTTACGTGATGCGCCCGCGCCGCTGGTGCCCTCGCTCGAAACGCCGGACTTACTGCTGCGCGGCCCGCAGCCCGACGATCTGCCAGCGGCCGCAGCCCTACACCAGCAACCCGACTTCTACCGCTTTCTGGGCGGCAAGCCGCACACGGAGGAAGATGTGTGGCGGCGCATGCTGGGCCAGCTAGGACACTGGGCGATGTTTGGGTACGGGAGCTGGACCATTGAGGAAAAAGCAACGGGCCAGTACGTCGGCTCGGTGGGTTTCTTTGATTTTCAGCGCGACCTGACGCCTTCGCTCAAAGGCACCCTGGAAGGCGGCTGGGTTCTCGATCCGCGCCTGCACGGCCGGGGCTACGCCTCCCAAGCCGTGCAAGCCGCTCTGGATTGGATTGAGCCCCGCTTCTCCGCCGCCCGCCTGACCTGTATTATCGACCCCGACAATGTTGCTTCCCTGAGCCTGGCCCGCAAATTCGGTTTTAAGGAGTTTGCTCGCACTATCTATCACGACGCGCCAATTGTGCTGCTGGAGCGGCAGCGGTAGTCAGCTCAGGTAACAGCAGATTACTAGCTGGCATGTTCAGCGTGATAAGTTCTTTAAAACAGTAAGAAGCCCGTTTCCAGACTAGGAAACGGGCTTCTTACTGTTCAGGCACAGCCAATTCTACTCTTTGACCAGCTGATCGATAGTCTTGTTGAAATCGGCTACAAACTCATCGTAATACTTGCCGGTGCCGGGGCCGGAAAAGCCAGTGTGAATCTTCCGCACGTCGCCTTTTTTGTCCAGAATGATGGTAGTGGGGAAGGCCAGCACTTTATTGATTTGGGGCAGCGCTTTGCCAGCCGCGTCTTTGTCGGCGATGCCGGCCACGGCCAGGTCGTAGCCTACGTCGAGGCGTTCCTTCATTTTGATGAGGCGTTGGGCGGCTTTTTTCTGGTCGGGGCTGCGCTCGAAGCCAAGGCCGATTACTTCCACGCCGCGGCTTTTGTTTTTCTCGTACCAAGGAGCCAGGAAGTTGGTTTCGTCCATGCAGTTGGGGCACCATGAGCCGAGCAGCTGCACCACTACCACTTTGCCTTTGTACTTAGGGTCGGAAGGGGAGATGGAGCCGCCTTCGTAGATGTTGGGGAATTTAAAGTCGAGCTTTTTCTCGCCGGGCTTCAAGAACGTGAGCGAGTTGGCGTCAGGGAGTTTGGCGTTCGCGTCGAGCTTGGCCGTCCAGGTTTCGTGGCCGCTTTTGCCGCTGTAGAAATCGCCGTTGATGATAGTGTTCGTGTCGCTGTTGCGCGTGGCCGTAAACAAGTAGCCGTGGTTGCCATCGAATGTGGAAAGCTGGAGCTTATTGCCGTCAACTTGCCCATCTAAGTAGCGATAATCGCCGGTAGTTGTCAGGAAAGTGCCTTTTACGTCGTTGCCATTTTGCTTGAACACGCCCACGGCAGGATACGTCTGGCCCTCATCATCTTTAAACGTCACGCTCCAGGTACCATCGAATGACTGTGGCTGGCCCGACGCGGCAGGGAATAATTTTTGCCTCCCAAGCGTGGCCGTGAACGGCACGCGATACGGCTCCGGCGCGTCGTACTTCACCCAGGCGCCTTTCAGCTTGCCTTCTCCATCGGCCCGCACGACTAAGGCCGCATCAAATACGCCCAGGGTTATGGTAGTCGAGTCGCCGGCCGTGGTGATTTCGTCGAGCTTCAGGCGCTCCTCGCCGTTGCGCAGATACACCACAGATTTGCCCCCCACGGCTTCTACGTCAAACAAAAACGGGATTTCCTGGCCCTGCGTGGAGAGCACCGCGCGCCACGTGCCGGGCTTGAGGGCGGAAGCAGCGCCGGATTCGTTTTGCACAGCAGCGGTTTTTTCAGACGAGGAATTGGATTGGCAAGCCCCCAGGCTCAACAGCAAGGCAGTAGCTAAAGCTGGGGGGCAAATTTTGAAGCGCAGCGACATAAAGAGGAGGAAATACGAAGGAAACACAGACTGAAACTGTGGGGGGCAATTTTAGGTTTTAGCAAGATAGGTTCGCAAAGATAAAATGTATGCACCGCAACGTCGGCCGCCTATATTTGCGTACTGCTTCTAAGAAGCCTACCACTTTACCCTTTTTCCCTCCCGACTATGGCGTTTGACTTAGAAATGATTCAGGCCGTGTACGCTGGCATGGGCGAGCGCATCGAAGCCGCCCGCACTGCCGTTGGCCGTCCGCTTACTCTGACCGAGAAAATCCTGTACGCTCACCTCTATGGTGGCAAAGTGCAGCAAGCCTACGAGCGTGGCGTTTCCTACGTCGATTTCGCCCCCGACCGCGTGGCTATGCAAGATGCCACCGCCCAAATGGCCTTGCTCCAGTTTATGCAGGCCGGTAAAGACAAAACCGCTGTGCCCAGCACTGTGCACTGCGACCACCTCATTCAGGCCCGCGTAGGCGCCGATGCCGATTTGGCTCAGGCCAACGAGGAAAACCGTGAGGTGTATGACTTCCTTGCTTCTGTTTCCAATAAATACGGTATCGGCTTCTGGAAGCCCGGTGCCGGTATTATTCACCAGGTAGTACTCGAAAACTACGCCTTCCCCGGCGGTATGATGATCGGGACGGACTCGCACACGCCGAATGCTGGCGGTCTGGGAATGATTGCCATTGGCGTTGGCGGTGCCGATGCCGTGGACGTAATGGCCGGCATGGCTTGGGAGTTGAAGTTCCCGAAAGTGATTGGCGTGAAGCTGACAGGCAAGCTCAGCGGCTGGACTTCGGCCAAAGACGTAATTTTGCGCGTAGCCGGCATCCTAACCGTTAAAGGCGGTACGGGTGCTATTGTCGAGTATTTCGGGGAAGGCGCCAACAGCCTCTCAGCTACCGGCAAAGGCACCATTTGCAATATGGGAGCCGAAATCGGCGCTACCACTTCGGTGTTTAGCTACGATGAGAAGATGGCGGATTATCTGCGCGGCACCAGCCGGGCCGAAATCGCGGACCTCGCCAACGGCGTGGCCCAGCACCTGCGCGCCGACGACGAGGTGTATGCCAACCCTGAGAACTTCTACGATCAGCTGATCGAAATTGACTTGAACACGCTGGAGCCCTATGTGAACGGTCCGTTCACGCCGGACGCCGCTTGGCCCATTTCGCAGTTTGCTGCTGCTGTTCGCGAGAACGGCTGGCCTGCAAAGCTGGAAGTAGGCTTGATCGGTTCGTGCACCAACTCATCGTACGAAGATATTACCCGCGCTGCCTCCATCGCTGGCCAAGCAGTGCAGAAGGGTTTGACCGTGAATGCCGAGTTCACTGTAACCCCCGGCTCAGAGCTAGTACGCTATACGGTGGAGCGCGACGGTTTGCTGGATACCTTCGCCCAAATGGGTGGCGTGGTACTGGCTAATGCTTGCGGTCCGTGCATTGGCCAATGGGCACGTCACTCCGACGACCCAAAGCGTAAAAACTCCATCATTACGAGCTTCAACCGCAACTTCGCCAAGCGCAACGACGGCAACCCCAACACCCACGCGTTTGTGGCCTCGCCCGAAATCGTGACGGCCTTCGCCATTGCCGGTGACCTTACGTTCAACCCACTCACCGACACGCTGGCTACCAAAGATGGCCAGCAGGTGAAGCTGGATGAGCCAACTGGTGTAGAAATGCCCCCCCAGGGCTACGACGTTGAAGATGCTGGCTACCAGGCTCCCGCCGAGAATGGCTTAGGTGTACAGGTAATCGTTGATCCGGAGTCGGACCGCTTGGAGTTGCTGGAGCCCTTCAAGCCATGGGAAGGCACCGATCTGAAAGGGTTGCGTCTGCTCATCAAAGCTCAGGGCAAGTGCACCACCGACCACATTTCCATGGCTGGCCCGTGGCTGAAGTATCGTGGTCACCTGGACAATATCTCCAACAACATGCTCATCGGGGCTACCAACGCTTTCAACGGCGAGGCCAATTCTGTAAGAGATCAGGTAACCCAGGGCAACCCGTATAACACGGTGCCACAGGTAGCTCGTACCTATAAGTCGATGGGTATTGGCTCGGTGGTCGTGGGTGATGAGAACTACGGTGAAGGCTCTTCGCGTGAGCACGCTGCCATGGAACCCCGTCACTTAGGCGTTCGAGCAGTTATCGTGAAATCGTTTGCTCGTATTCACGAAACCAACTTGAAGAAGCAGGGTATGCTAGCACTCACCTTCGCTAACAAGGCCGACTACGATCTGATCGAAGAAAACGACGTTATCGACATCATCGGCCTCACCACATTTGCGCCCGGTAGCCAGATTCAGGCTCGTCTGCATCACGCCGATGGCGACACGGACCTTATCAACCTCAACCATACCTACAATCAAGGTCAGATTGAGTGGTTCAAGGCTGGCTCGGCACTGAACCTGATTCGCTTGAAAGAATCGGGTGCTGCTGAACTGTCGCAGAAGTAGATTTTACGTTTAAGTTAAAAAAGGCCGCCTTTCCATTTGGAGAGGCGGCCTTTTTTGTGTCCTACAATGAGGCTCTGCTTATGATTAGGAGGATGCAGAAATTGCAAAGTTGTAGCCCGAGCTAAGTAGCGACTACTGGCTTCAAACGAGTCTCCCGTGGCTTCTGCACCAGATAGTAATACAGCAAAACCAATAGGCCTAACAGAAAAGGAATAAGCGCCAGGTGTTTGCCGGTAACGTTGCCCCACACCCGAACGGCTTCGAAGTTGAAAAACTCACTTATCATCCAATAGGAATTGGCGCTAATCCAGAACACAATAGCGAGGTTGTGAGCCAGCTCAGCCTTGATTGTGCGGGTGCGCCAGGTAATAATCAGGGCGATGCTCAGTGTTGGTACAATCATGCTGAGCGCCAATGGCTTCCAGATGATGCACCAGCCAATATCCTTGAGCAGCCAGAAAAGAATGTGCATGTTTTCCATGCGGCGGTAGGGAGCCGGAATGCTATAAACCTGATCGTTGGGTTGTTCCATGAGGGGAAATTATTCCCAAATATATTCTCAGAATGAATGCCGAAAACGCTGGCTGCAAAATGGTGTGCAAGCGAAGACGGTCTTCTGAACAAAGCAAGTTTGGTATTTAGGGATAAAAGCCCCCCAGTAAATAAACTGAGTCCGATCTGACCATCAAGTAGCACGCGAGTACAAACAAAAACGGCTGCCCCCGAGACACGGAAACAGCCGAAAGGCTAAGGTGAGTTAACGAAAATGTTGACTGATTAATTAAGCCACACCTGCGCCACCATTTCGAAGCGGTGGGGGGCAAATGCACCATAAGGACGCTCGGCGTAGAAGCCTAAAACATGGACCTGCGGCTGCTTAGTACGGGCGTTTGGAAGCACACGTACCGGATACACTTGCTGGGCCATGGGCCAGTCGCCGATGTAGTCGGCGGGGCGGCGGCTGTCATCTACGCACCGTGCGTATTGCTGAACAGGAAGCGGAGTAGGGAGCTTTACTTTCGACATATACAAAGATACTGATTTTCTTGATAAGCTAAAAATATTAGTCAATTTTGATACCTATTATCAGTACATATATAGATTCTAAATATATCTCAGAGTTTAATTTAGGCTTATCTAAATATATAAGCCTTATGCTAATCAAATTGTTTAATCAAGGTTTTAAACAAGATAGACGTAACTATTTACTAATTTATTTAGTAAATAGCAGCCCGGGCAGGTACAAGCCGCCCCCTAGCTGATGAGTGCTGTTCTGATCTATGATTTTCCGCTGGAGAGCCTGAATCTCGAGTTGCCATTTTATGCCTGTCCGGTGCCGGCTGGCTTTCCCGCGCCCGCCGATGACCATCAGGAAGCGGCCCTCGATTTGTCCCGCCATCTGTTTACCAACCCCGCTTCCACCTTCCTGGCCCGCGTCACGGGCGACTCTATGGTGGGGGCTGGTATCTATCCGGGCGACCTGATTGCTGTCGACCGTGCTATCTCGCCCACCGATGGGCATATTGTGGTGGCGGTAGTCGACGGTGAGCATACGCTGAAGCGTCTGCGCCTGCGCGACGACCGTATCTGGCTCGAAGCCGAAAATGAGGACTATGCAGCATTGGAGCTGCTGGCCGGGGCGCGCCTGGATGTGTGGGGCGTCGTGACGCACGTCATCCATGCATTGGTGAACAAGAAGTCAGCTCTGGTTAGGTCACTGCCACCGCGCTTGTAGTAGGTAGTTGGATGACGTCTTGTTGCGAGCTTAAATACCGTAAGGAGACTATTAAATGAACCCTACACAACTCCTGCCTCACGTTATAGCACATAAAAACGCCCGGTTGTGCCGGGCGTTTTATCGATGGATAGTATAAGGAACCAAACGTGATTTGAGGCTAATTATATTGCCTGTGCGGCAAAGCTTAGCGCCGCACTATTACTCGTCGCTGCAAATTGCCCCCCAGGCCACTGATTTGAACCACGTAAAAGCCGTTGGGCAGATCAGCCATATTCAGGTCTGTCACAGATTGGGTGGGAGATAGAGTTTGGTGCATAAGCTCCTGGCCGAGCGCATTGTGCACGGTCAGCTTATTGGCCCCAAAATCAGCAGGCATTTCCAAGCGCACCTTGCCGCTGGTCGGGTTTGGGTAGAGCTGCCACGCCGTAGTGGCGGCCGCCGTGCGGGTAGGCAGCACCACCATCCGATATCGGCTCTGGGCAGCCGCAGCGGCTGCTTGTATATCCCGCAAAGAATTGCCCCCCAGCAACGCAAACGTGACCTTAATGGAATCGCCGGGAGCCAGGATACCTAAGCTGGCGCCCGCAACCTGCGATACGTCGCTGCCAGCTATGGCACCGGCCGTGCGCTTGGTGGTGCCGCTGCTGAGGGCGGCATATTTTTCGGCCGTGCTGAAGCCATTAGCCATCGTTACAGGCTCATTAGTTACCACCTCGTTGTCGATAGCGTAATAAGTTGGCGTGCCACCCCCCAGATGCTTCACGCCGGTATACTGGGAAGCGGGACCAGTGGCACGTACGTACCCGAAGCTACCCGCGGCATCCCACTCCGCCAGATTGTTGCTAATGGTTGGCGGCAGGTCCCAATCAAGGTAAAGGCCGGCGTGCAGCGATTTTAACGTATCTGGCGTTATGTTGGTAAGCTTATATTCGAGCATCACATAGTCGCGGTGCGGGGCATCAGTCCAAGCCGCAGTCCGTTGCCGAATGCGCACCCCCACTGATGAAGCGCCCAATTCGCCGGTCGAGGGCAAATTTTGAAAGTTGGCCTCCGCCTCCTGCGTAGCGCGCACCGACTGAGTGCGCATGGCTATCTGATTCAGGGATTGAAAGTCTTCATCGATCCGCCACCGGCCGCCACTGCTCTGGTCATTATGAATCCGGTCGGCAACGCGGGTAGGGGAGGTGCCCACTAATAGGCCGCCTTCTGCCAACAGCGATGGGCCTTCCTGATACGTTACGCCCGCGCCCACACTGGAATACAGCGCATCGAAGGCCAGATTGCCGCGACTATTCATCGAGACATGCAGGTTGCCAGCATCGAGCACCATATAATCGGGATTGAGCACTACTTCTAATAATTGTTCATCGGTGTAGCCATCGGTGCTGGTGAAATTGTACCGCAGCGTAGCGCGGGTGTTCGGTGGCACCGAGGCCGCCACCGTCAGCAAAAAAGGCGAAGTAGTATTGATAGCGCGGCCCAGCGTGACGAGTGAGCCTACCGAAAACGTTCCGCTTTGCACGCTCAAGTAAGGCGAAAGCGACGTGAGCGTGACCGTAAGCCCTGATATTGCCCGAAGCTGGTTTTGTAGCTCTGTGGTCAGGCGCACGGCTTCGCCGGGGCGGAAATACGTGCGCTGGGGGGCAAATCGGCTGGCCACAACGCGCACTTGGCGCCGGTCGGTGAGGGCTACGGCGCGGTGCACATTCAGGCGGCCCGTGCCCAGCTTCCCACGAAAAGGCGCATTGGCCGCCAAACCATAGATGTCATCCGTGGTCTGGCGCAGCTGCGCGGCCACCTGCACCGCCGAGTATTGCGGAAAGCGCGCCCGCACCAAGGCCGCCGCGCCCGCCACAATAGGGGCAGCAAACGAGGAGCCGCGCACGGCCGCGTAAGCGCTGTCGGTCACGTAGCGGGTGGTCAGAATGTCGCGGCCTGGGGCCGATAGGGTAACGTGGTTGCTGTAGGTCGCGTCCTGAGTGTCCTGGGCAGTAAGAGCGGCGACCGAGACTACATTCTCGTAGCTGGCCGGGTAATAGTCCAGCTCACGGCCGTCGTTGCCGGCCGCGGCCACAATCACGGCGTCGCGGTTGATGGCGGCGTAGTTAATCACGTCCTGTTCGTATTGCGACTGGCCCCCCACCGAGCCCCAGGATACGTTGATAACCCGGCAGCCGTGGTCGGCGGCATACACGATTGCCTCAAACCCACCGCCAAAAGGCCCCCCAGGTCGATTCGAGAATACTTTAATCGGCATCAGCTTGCTTTTAAAGCCTACCCCCGCAATTCCTCGCTTATTATCAACCCGCCCCGTGGCAGGCCCAGCCACCAGCAAACCATGGTCGCGGGTACCGCTGATCGATGGGTTGTTGTCCTGATCGGCAAAGTCCCAGCCGCGAAAGTTGTCGATGTAGCCGTCGCCGTCGTTATCGATTCCATCAATAGGATCGGCATAATTGTACTTTATCTGGCCTTTCATGTCCTCGTGCGAAAACACAATGCCCGTATCCAGCACCCCGATCACGACGCTGGTATCGCCCTGCGTCACATCCCAGGCACGATAAGCCCGAATGTTTTTGAGGTAAAACTGACCATCGGTGCGCGTTGAATCGGCAAAGGGGTCGTTGGGTTGGCGCAGGAGGCCACGGTCGTTAAGCGGCTCGACGTATTCCAAAGTGCCCGTCTGAAGCAGGGCAAAGCGGGCTTTTTGAAGCGAAGCAGAAGGCGCAAACCAGACCTGATATACGCCTCGCAGCTCCACAGAACCAGGTTGGTAAGCAGTAGGCGGAACTGCCCGCGGAAACTTTTGCTCAACCCGTGTAGCTCCTAGCGCACGCAAGGCCGCCGCGAGCTGGGGGGCAATTTCGGGCGGCTGGGCGCCGGTAACGTTGGCCGATTTAAGTTTGAAAACCAGGGTGCCCGGCTGGGTAGCCGGCTCCCGTGTCTGGGCTCCGCCTGTTTGCGCGTTAGCCGTCAGCGTTAGCCCCAGGCTGGTATTTAGTAAAAAGATAAAAGCAAGTAATCGTGGCTTCATACGCGGGATGCAATAGGGGCTGTTCGGGGCGGATTCTGTAAATTTAGGCTCTGTAAAGTGAAAACACTTTTCATGCCGTGGTTTCACTTTTCAAGGAAACACGGCACCCAGCACCCATCTACAAGCTACGTTACTTTTTTGACCCCACAATGACTGAAACCACCCAAAAACACCAGTCCACCCTCGACACGGCCATCAAAGCCTTACACGGCCGTACCTTCTTCGCTCATTTCCCCGAAAACCCCTCGCCTGAGATTTACGGCGCCGATGCCGACCGCCTCGGCCGCGAAGCTTTCGAAGCCCGCCGCAATCAGCATTATACCGAACTTCTGCAAGGCGAGCCCGAAGCTTGGGCTGGACAGGAAGAGTCGCCTTACGAGCAGCAGTCGCTAGGCATCAAATACCCCTATTTTGCCCCCCAGACCCTGATTGAGCGGGCTGAAAAGGCTTTTGGTGAGTGGCGCAAAGTAAAACCCGCCCAACGTGCCGCCTTACTTACCGAAGTGTTGGACGGCATGAAGGAGCGGTTTTTTGAAATTGCTTACGCCACCATGCACACCACCGGGCAGGCTTACATGATGTCTTTTCAAGCTTCGGGCCCGCATGCTGCGGATCGTGCTTTGGAGGCCATTGCCGCTGGCTACGAAGAGCAGACGCGCTTCCCAGAAGAGACGACCTGGGAGAAGCCTATGGGCAAGTACAATATCACGCTTCAAAAAACCTGGCGCGCCGTGCCTAAAGGTGTTGCGCTGGTTATTGGCTGCTCTACTTTCCCAACCTGGAACACAGTGCCCGGCATGTTCGCCTCGTTGGTAACCGGCAATCCCGTCATTATCAAGCCGCACCCCAAAGCGGTGCTGCCTATCGCCATTGTGGTAGCGGAAGTGCAGAAGGTGCTGGTTGAGAATGGCCTAGATCCGAACATCTGCCAGCTAGCCGTAGACGCAGAAGACCGTCTCATCACCAAAGACCTCTGCGAAAGCCCTGCCGTGAAGCTCATCGACTACACCGGCGGCACTCAGTTTGGCGACTACGTGGAAAGCTTGAAAGGCAAAACCGTATTCACCGAGAAAACCGGCGTTAACAGCATCATCCTGGACTCCTGCGACGACCTGGATAAGGTGGCCCAAAACCTGGCCTTCTCGGTAAGTCTGTATTCGGGGCAGATGTGCACGGCTCCCCAAAACTTCTTTATCCCTGAAACCGGCGTAACCGTGAATGGCACGCAGGTTCCTTATGAAGAAGTAGTGCAGAAGCTGGCCGCCGCGGTTATGGGCTTAGCTACCAATCCGAAAGCTGGTCCGCACGTGCTGGGCGCTATTCAGAACCCTGACACGCAGAAGCGGGTAGAGCAGATGGCCCTCAATGGTGGCCGCAGCATCCTGGCTCATGGCACCGTCAACAATCCAACGTTCCAGAACGCCCGCACCTGCTCGCCGAGCATCTATGAGGTGCAGTCGAGCCAGGTGGAACAGTATAGCAAGGAGCTGTTCGGGCCGATTATGCTGGTTATCAAGACTAAGGACACCCAGGAAAGCATCCGTTTGGCGGCCCAGCTGGCGCGGGAGCACGGCGCAATCAGCTGCGGCGCTTATACCACCAGCCAGGAAATAAAGGAGCAAATTATGGATGAGATGAGCCTGGCTGGCACGCCGGTAAGCTTTAATCTCACGGGGGGCATTTATGTGAACCAGAACGCTGGCTTCTCCGATTTCCACGTGACGGGCGGCAATCCGGCCGGTAACGCTTCGTTTACGAACCCTGAGTTTGTAATCAAGCGTTTTACCTGGGTGGGCTTCCGCGAGCCTGCGCAGGCGGCGGTTTAATCCTATTCGGAAGCAAAAAGCGCCTGCTCTCGCTATAGAGAGCAGGCGCTTTTTGTGGCCGAGAATAACGTAACATCACAAGCTCATTACCTCCCGAAACCGCACCGACTGTTGGCGCGAAACCTCTACCTCTGGCCCATCTTTTAGCTTGATCTTAAGCGTGTTGCTAAACCACGGTTCAATGGTCTCAATCCATTTCAGGTTAATGATCTGTTGGCGGTTGGCGCGGAAGAAAACCTTAGGGTCAAGGCGGGCTTCGAGGTGCTGGAGCGTGCGTGGGATGAGCGGTCGGCAGTCGTTGAAATAAATCTGGGTGTAGCTGCCGTTTATTTCGAAAAGCCGGATGTCGGAGAGGCGCACAAACCAGCACCGCTCGCCATCTCTCACAAATACCTGGTCGTTGGCGGTAAGCGGAGTACTGGCGGGCTCGGTGGGGGGCAAAATGGGCGGCGCTATGCTCTGCGTGCGGGCTTTGTCCAGAGCGGCAGCCAGGCGATTTTCCTGCACCGGCTTGAGCAGATAATCCAGGGCATTTACCTCAAAAGCGCGCAGTGCGTACTCGTCGTAGGCGGTGGTGAAGATGACCTGGGGGGCAATTTCCAGGGAAGCCAACAGGTCGAAGCCGCTGCCGCCGGGCATGTGAATGTCCAGAAAGAGAAGATCAGGATCGAGCGCCTGGATTTGGGTGCGGGCTTCGGCAGCGTTTTTGGCTTCGCCTACCACAGCTACGTCAGGAAAGGCTTGCAGGAGGTGGCGTAGTTCGGTGCGGGCCAGGCGGGAATCGTCGATGAGAAGGACGTTCATGCCGGGTGCAGTTGGGTGGTGAGCGGAAGTTGGAGCTGGGCGGTTACGATATCGGGTGTTGCGGCATCGTTACTAATGGTGAGTGCGGCCTTCTGGCCAAATAAGAGTTGCAGCCGTTCGCGTGCGTTGCGCAGCCCTACGCCTTCGTGGCCGGGGATGGGCTGATAGCGGCCTGTGTTTCGCACTGTTACTAGTAGAAGTTCGTGGGCATCGTCAAGGCGGGCACTGATGGTAATTTGCCCCCCAGCGGGCCGGGGCGCGATGCCGTGCTTGATGCTGTTCTCCACCAAAAGCTGCAAGGTCATGGGCGGAATAAGCACGTCCAAAGCGGCAGGATCCACATCGAGGGAATACGTCAGGCGCTCTTCCAGTTGCACCGCTTCCAACTCTAGGTAATGCTCCACAATTTCGATTTCGCGGGCCAACGTTACCTGCTCCGTACTGTTTAGCTGAATAGAATAGCGCAATAAATCCGACAGGTGCGTAATCATCTCGCGGGCGCGCAATGGGTCTTCCGTCACCAGAGCCCGGATATTATTCAGGCCATTGAACATGAAGTGTGGATTGATCTGGGCCTTGAGCGTACGCATCTCAGCCTCGCGCACGGCGGCGGTTAGTCTCCACTTGTCAATGTCGGCCTGCTTGTAATTGTCGAGGTAATGAAAGCTGAAATACAGCCCCGACCAAAGCCAGAACACGAAGTTCATATTCAGGGTGTACAGGAGCAGATAGCTCCACCGAAACTGCTCCAAAGTGAAAACCTTCAGCCCATAAATCATCAGCACACAAACCACACATTGCGTGACCAAAGCCAGCGTTAAGTTGAGAGGCAGCAGGCGCAACAACACTTTCGGGACCGATAGCTTCAGCCAGCCGCCCCGCCGAATAAGTGCCCGCAACCCATGCGTGGTGGCGATGTAAAGGCCCATCATAAACGCCTGCGTCGCCAGCATGCCGGGCGTAATCTTCTGCCCCGTGAGCACAATAATCAAGGTGCCCAAGGCCCCAAACAGCCCCCAGCAAACAATCTGCAAGGTCCAGTAAAGCCGGCGTGGGGAGAAGGAAAAGGACATAGGAATGACATTTAAACCAAGGGCAAAGCAAGCATAACTTCTAAGTTATAGCTATTACCCGAGCAGGGTAGAGACGCGTATTGGCTTTGCCGACCTTCGGTTCGCGTCTGTCGTTGAACAACCGGTACCGCGCCGTTCGAAAAGTTTGGCTAAACATCAACCGCGACGATTAGACGCGAGTACGCGTCTCTACACCGGTTGGAAGAATGCTGTGAGCAAATTGCTCCTGTGCCACCTGATCCATTGGCGTGGAGTGCTAATATATAGCTTTGTTTTTCCGGTAAGAAACAGAAATCATAAGGCTCAGCACCACAAGTGAAACGGTGATAAAAAGCGGAATTAGATACAGGTCTTCGACAGTAACATTTAAGCCGATAAACATGCAGCCAAAGGCAATGACGCCAGCCATAACCGCGTACGCATTTACATTATAAAACCAGGCGTAAGGAAAAAAGTGAGCACCGGTTATAATGCCGTAAGTCATGATAAAGTATTGAGGCTGTTTTATGTAAACAAAAAATAGAAAAGGGAAATAAAAGAGCTGAGCAAAATTCAACCACAAGCCCAGCGGCTGCAGCGGATTGCTTTTTACCTTCCAATTGGTCTTGAATATTTTAGAAAAAGTAAGCGCCAAAGGAAGCATCGCGCCCCCAACGATTAGCGTGAATAGCGCATTGCGACCCGGCGGGTTAGGCTGCATCCAGATAACGGTAATAACTGACCACAGTATGCTGGCCGCCACAATAAAATCAATACCGTTTTTTGCCTTCACCGACAGTTCTAATCTCAGCGCTATGAAGTCTTTTTCGAGTACCATTGGCAGTTGATGTTTAGGGCTTTCTCAGTGAATAATATTATCTTCTGCCCCAGCACTCCGATACACTTCGGAGTGCCGGGGCAGAAGGAGGAAAACAGCTATTTTTTGGCAATACCGTTTTGCTTCAAAAATGCATCGGTTTGGGCAAAAAACCACGCCGTGTCGTCCCACATCAGGAAGTGCTTGCCGGCCTCCGACATTTCGATGCGATGCTGGGGCAACTTCGTGTATTGCTGGGCAAAAATGGCGCGGGTGCTCTCTTTGGTCGAGCCGTAGGCTTTGTAGGCAGTCCAGGCGCCGAGCACCAGCGCGGGTTGTTGTATGCGGCCCAAGTCGGCGCGCAGATCGGTGGTATACATATCATACATGGCCTGGGCCACGGTGCGGGCGTCGGAGGTCTGGCCCCAGCGCGTGGCCTGAGTGATGCGGGCCGTGTCGGTTATCAGGCCGGCTACCATCTGGCGCTGCGCGGCCACCGGCATTTTGCCCCCCATCATTTGCTGGCGCATTCCTTCGGCCATCGGCTTGGCGGCTTCGGCAGTAAGGGTCGGATTCTGAACGGCCGCCAGGAAAGGCAGCGAATCCACAATAACCAGCGGGCCAATGGCGTCCGGCGCGGTAGTGCTCATCCAAAGACCCAAAAAGCCCCCCAGACTGTGCCCCAGCACTATTGGCCGGTTTAATTTTTGGGTTTTGATGTAGGTGAGCAGCTCGTCGCGGACGGTTTGGAGCAGATGCTCCGGCACGGCTGCCTGTGCCGGCTGGCCCCCAAAGCCCGCCAACGATACCACATGGCACTGGTACTGCTTCTGGTAGCGCGCCACCGTTTCGTCCCACACGGCGCCGGGGCAGGTGAGACCTGGAATTAGAAGCATCGGCCGACCTTTGCCCGTTACTTTCACCGAGAATGATGGATGCGCGGCCGGATTGTCGGCGGCAAAAAGGAGAACCGGCAGGCAGAAGCTCAGCAGCAAAAGCAGAATGAGCGAGTAGCAATACTGGCGGAAGGAGGAAAAGTGGTTCACAGCTGAAAGGGTTGAGATGAATAACTGACTCAAACCTAGTCGTGGATTTGCCCCCCGAAAACGAAATTTCAGCGAACGGTAACTGCGGCGGGTTAGTGGTGAATAAATCGGCTGAATGGAAAAAGCGTATTTCACGAAAAAGCCCCCCAAGCGACTTGGGAGGCTTTTCTATAATGCTGAAACTGGCTGAGCTTAATTGCCCGTCGGGCGCTCGGAACCGGATGCTTCGGGCGCGCACTGCTTGGCTTTAACTTTACCATCGTCGCCAAACTCGATGCGGATGGGAGTAGTGTCGGTAGCGCTGCCGAAGAGGTAAGACCACGTTTGGCCCGGTTCAGTGGTGGTGTCGCGGCCCGTGGGCTCACCCATGATGCGGCGCACCTGCTCCTGCGTCATACCGATTTCTACTTCGGCACAGCTGGCAGCATTCTGATAGCTTTCCTGTGCTGTGCAGGCTGGCAACAGCAGTAGTAGGGCGGCCAAAGCAGCCAGGGAGAAGAAATTTCTCATGAATAGCAGCTTAAATCAGGTTGCGCAAATCGTCGCGCAGCGTATCAATGCCGCGCCGGATTTCATCCCAGGTGCTGGATTCGCGCTTTGTGCTGTCGGTATCCCGGCCCAGCATTTCAGCTAGCTTGGCCCGCTTTACTTCCAGGGCCGCCACATGCTCATGATAGGTGTGGTGGGAGCTGGCTGTGGTGGCGTGGGCGCGGTTTTGCAGCGTCTTGATTTTGCTATCCAACTCATCCAATGCCTGTTGCAGTTCGGCATCGGAAAGGTGGTTGGGCACGCGCACGTTTTCGGGTTTGGGAGTGTAGGACATACAGGTTCGGCAAAAGCGGCAGCCCGCGCGGGCTCACCACCGGATAATAGATTGAGGAACTGTTCCTATGTACTGTTTTTGCCAACTAAAGGATGCCCGCCAACGCCTACAACCACCCCAAATTTCGCTTAGCAAAAATATCTTCTTCTTGGTAAGGAGGGGAGTTGGGCGTCCTCCTTAGTTCTTCGTTCTTAATTTCTGATGAAGCGAAGCTTCAATTTGCCCCCCAGCGGGGCGGCAGGCCCAACTCCCGCGCCAGCGGCGCCGCACCCGATGCCCACAGGCCCGTGAGCAGCAGGTTAACGTCTTCGGCCAGCTCCAGGTGATAGTCGGGGTGGAGCTTCTCTGCTTGCCGCAACGCTTCCTGGGCGCGGCGGGCCAGGTGCTGAAGCAGCGGTTGTGTGGGGCCGTGCAGGCGAGCCACGGCGGCGGGCTGATGTTCCAGAACGCGGTTGAGAAGACGCACCGTCAGCTCTACTTCGCCAAAAGTGTCGCCCGTAATTTTGGCGTGGTAGCCAATTCGTGCCTGCAACTGCCGCACAATCACCAGCAGATCGTTGGGCGTTTGATGGTAGCCGCGAATGGGATCGTCGATCTGGGTGCGCAGAAAGGTGCGGCGGTCTTCCAGTGCCTCCGGGCCTTCCAGCAGGCGGAAAGCCAGCTGCTCAGTAAGTACCGCGTCCTGACTCACGAGGCGGGCGAGGAGCTGATCTTTCTCCTTTTGTGGCAAACTCAGCAGCGCTTTGCGCAGGTCGGGTGGGAGGGCGGCCATAGAATCCAAAGCTACAAAAGCCACTCATTTAGTGTTACGTTATACCAGTGAGCTATTTGAAGAAATAAGGCCGTCATGCAGCGCGGCGTTTATACTATACTATTGACCGTCATGCAGAGCAAAGCGAAGCATCTCGCGTGTTTAGCGGAATTACTAATCCTGTGTCAGCACGCGAGATGCTTCGCTTTGCTCTGCATGACGGCCTGGTGATATGACCAGGTCTGCATCCATAGCTTCTGCACTTTCAGCGCCGTACTAAAGGAGGAAACTTGGCTGTATCTTGCAGCATAGCCGCGCTCGGCAACCACTCCCTCTTATCTACTTTTCTATGCGTCCGTTCTCCAAATTGCTGCGCCTGGCCGCAGCTGCCGTTTTTAGTCTGCTGCTACTGGTGGGTCCGGTTCAGGCTCAGAAAGCATCGGCCAAAAAAGGCACTTACCCAGCCGCCGAGGGCTTCGACCAAGCCGGCTCCGATCCGAAAGCCATTGCCATTGCCGACAAGGTAATGACCGCCATGGGTGGCTACGACGCCTGGCGCAATACCCGCTACCTGGGCTGGAGCTTCTTTGGGGGGCAATATCAGATCTGGGACAAGTACACCGGCGATTTTCACTGGGAACGCGACACGCTGGTAGCCAACTACAACCTGAACACGAAGAAAGGCGAAGTGTACAGCCGCGGCCAGGATATTTCGGCCACGCCCGCCGGCCAAAAAGTGCTCGACCGCCTCATGCCCATCTGGATAAATAACTCCTACTGGCTTGTAATGCCCTTTAAGCTCAAAGACTCCGGCGTGACACTCACGTACAAAGGCGAAGGCAAAACCATGGACGGCGCCGCGGCCGATGTCCTGCAAATGACCTTCAAAAATGTGGGCGTGACGCCCCAAAACCGCTACGAAGTGCTGGTAAATAAAGCCACCAACCTAGTAGAGGAATGGGCCTACTTCCCGAAGGCCACCGACGAGCAGCCCGCCTTCCGCCGCCGCTGGAACGACTACAGCAAGCACGGTCAGCTCATGCTAGCCGCCGGCCGCGACGAAGCCACCAAACCCAGCCGCCTCGACAACATCGCCGCCGCCCAAACGATACCCGCCGGCGTGATGACCAGTAAAACGCCCGTTGAGAAGCTCAAGTAAGAGCAGTAACAGCAACGCCGCCGGGCAGCGGCAGAGTGGCCAGAGTAATCCGACCATTCTGCCGCTGCCCGACGGCGTTGCGTTTGAGTACACCAAGATTTGTCTGCTACTAGCGGCCTGTCTGCGTTTTCTTCGGGGATTTGCCCCCCGGCGCGGCCCCGGCATACGCCACGCGGTAAATCACGCCGTTCGCGTCGTCGGACACTAGCAGGGAGCCGTCGGCGTGCTGGGCGATGCCGCAGACACGGCCGAATTGCTCCTTGTTGTTATTCACCAGCCAGCCCGTCACGAAGTCCTCGAACTTATCGGGTTGGCCCTCGTCGTTGAAGTGTACGCGCACGATTTTGTAGCCGCTGGGCTCGGCGCGGTTCCAGGAGCCGTGCATGGTTACGAAGGCATCATTCTGATACTCCTTCGGAAATTGCCCCCCAGTGTTGAAAATCATGCCCAGCGGAGCCGAGTGAGCCGTGTAGAGCAGCTTGGGCTTCTCGGTTTTGGCCGCGTACTGCTCGTGGGTCAGGCCGCCCGGCGGCTCATCGGCGGGGTTGGCTTTGCCGTCGGCAAACACGAAGGGCCAGCCGTAATCGGCGCCTTCTTTTATCTCGTTTAGCTCCTCGCGCTGGTCTTCGTCGCCGAGCCAGTCAATGCCGTGGTCGAAGCCGTAGAGGACTTTGGTAGTGGGGTGCCAGCCGAAGCCGATGGTGTTGCGCAGCCCTTTGGCTACCACGCGCCGCCCCGAGCCGTCGGGCTTGATTTCCAGCAGCGTCGCATTCTCTTTGTTGGGCTCGTCGCAGGCGTTGCAGGTGCTGCCCACCGAGAGATAGAGCTTGCCATCGGGCCCGAAGTTGAGTGTGCGGTTGGGGTGCTGACCGGCGTCGGGTAGGTCTTTATAAAGGGTTTTTAACTCGCTGAGCGTGCCATCGGCCTTCACATCGGCGGCGTACACTTCGCGTACGGCGGCTATGTAGAGCTTGCCGTCTTTTAGGGCCAGCCCGTGCAGATTATCGCGCTGCGCTACTTGCTTGGTGAGGTCGGCTTTACCGTCTTTGTTTGTATCGCGCAGCAGCGTGACGGTGCCTTTGTCGCGGTTGCTCACGTACACGTCGCCGTTGGGAGCTACTACCAGCATCCGGGGCTTTTCGAGCTTGTCGGCAAACTTGGTAACGGCAAAACCGGAGGGTGCTTTAAGCTGCGCCACGTTGGCGTCAGTGGCTTCCACCTGGCCGGGCTTGAAGATATTGCCTTTGTAAGAAGCTGTCACGGTTTTCTGGTAATCGTTCTGGGCAGCAGCAGTGAGAGCCGAGCAAAGCGCCGCAGCCGTAAGCGTATTTTTAAGAATGGGCATAGCTGAATAGATGAGGTCGTTCTATTCAACTCGACAATACCAGGTTGGGTTACGAAAAGACTGAAGCTGCTAGCTTTCTTGCTGACATAATTACAAGTGCTAATCCTGCGATAAACCAAGGGGAGAAGTCTGACAATTGCAGGTTGTATTTGAGTATTAATTTGTCAAACGCTTCCTTAAGCGGTACAGAAGCATCAAAATATTCTCCTGTATCAGTTCCACAAGATATTAAAACGCCTCTTTGGGGTACTTCCAATACATATAATGTTGTAACAGGCGTACGCATATCTAATGTATATTTTCTCACACCAATTTCATTTAAGTAAGAAAGTGCTTTTATCATGTATTCATACTTAGCATTCTCACCAAAATGGATTCTCGTGCCGCGAACAGAATCTGCTGAATTATGGAAACTCAATATATTCTGCCTAGCTAATTGCCAGCTATACCAATCACAAAACGTATTGCCAGTTATTTGAAAATTAGTCCACTTCCGCATGCTCACTAGTTCTTGATTAGATAACCAGTACTTTCTTTCATGTTCATCTGTTGGAGGATGAAGTTTAAGTGTTGTCATTTGTAGAACGGCCTTAGTGCGTTCCTTTACAATCGGCGCAATCACCCCACACCCCAGCAACAGCAGAAACGCCAGCGCCAGCAGGCCCGGCGGAAGCAGCAATTTGCGACGGTGGCGGCGCGGGATGTAGAGCATGATTGGCGGTGGCAAGTGGCTTGCTGTAAGGTAAGAAGAAGCAAAGATTCCTTAGCTGATTTCAATTTAGAACGTCATGCAGAGCATAGCGAAGCATCTCGCGTGGGGTCGTTGCAATACTAACTGTCATGCTGAGCGAAGTCGAAGCATATCTCCCGCTTCGTTGTGATGACATTGATTACTAACCAGTAGAGATGCTTCGACTTCGCTCAGCATGACCACCTTGTAATTACCTATGTCAGCACGCGAGATGCTTCGCTGCCGCTCAGCATGACTGCCTAGTAGGTATTAGGAGGTTTTAAAATTAGTCTGGGGGGCTTTTTTCCAACCTGCCCGGCGGCTTTCCCGTTCGGGCAAGGGTTACGCTACACTTCCTCAATGCTTACTCGTTACTGCCGGCTACTGCCGCTGCTGTTGCTGCTTCAGCTTCCCCTGCACGCCCAAACTCCTGATACGGCCCGCGCCGTGCGCCTGCCCGAGGCCACGGTGGTCGGCTACGGCCAGAACCTGCCGCTGCGGCGCACGGCGGCCGGCGTGAGCGTGCTTGATGCCACTGTTATCGACCGCTTCAACCAGACTTCACTTACCCAAGCCGTAAACACGCTGCCGGGCGTGCGGCTGGAGGAGCGGGCCACGGCCAGCTACCGGCTTAGTGTGCGCGGCAGCACGCTCCGCTCGCCGTTTGGGGTGCGCAATGTGAAGCTGTACTACAATGATATTCCCTTCACCGAAGCCAGTGGCAGCAGTCCGCTTAATCTGCTTGACCCGGCCTCAATCGGAAGAATTGAGGTGATAAAGGGCCCGGCCGGCAGCGTGTACGGGGCCGGAACCGGCGGTGCGGTGCTGCTGAGTACCCGTCGGCCCTTGCCCGGCGAGGCGCGGGTGCAGGCAGGCTTCACGGCTGGCAGCTTTGGGCTGCGGCGCTACTCGGTGGCGGCCGAAACGGGCTCGGCCACGGCTACCCTGCGTGCTCAGTACACCCGCCAAACCCTCGACGGCTACCGCCAGAACAGCGCCCTGCGCCGCGACGTGCTGACTCTGGACGGGGAATTTACTCCTTCTGATAAGCAAACGGTTTCCGTTCATGCCCTTTACACCGATCTGGACTACGAGATACCCGGCAGCCTGACCAGGGCACAGTTTGAGCAAAACCCGCGGCAGGCGCGGCCAACCATAGGCACTCAGCTCGGTACCGTGGATCAGCAGGCTGGCTACGCCTCCCGAACGGCGCTGCTGGGCGTCACGCACGACTACCGATTCAACAGCCGCTGGTCGAATAAGACCACCCTGTACACCACGGCTACAACTATCAAAACGCCGTTCTTGACGGATTTGGAGCGCAATACGTCGCTCGGCTGGGGCGGACGCTCAGTATTTGGTTACCGGGCCGCACTAGCGGGCCGCTTGCTGCGTCTGAGCGCGGGGGGCGAATTTCAGAACAGCTTCGAAGATGCGCGCAATTACCAGAACCGGCGCGGTACGCCCGGCCCCTTGCGCTACGATGACGAAATCAGTACCAGCGTGGGCTTCGGTTTCGCGCAAGCCGATTGGGAATTGCCCGCCGAGTTTCTGCTAACCGCCGGGGCCAGTCTGAATGGCCTGCGCTACCGCATTGCCCGGGTATCGGATGCGGCGGCGCGGCCGGATAGCTTCGCGTTTCGGCGCAACTTTCAGCCGGTGGTGTCGCCGCGGCTGGCATTGCTTAAGGAAATTACCCCCCAGGTGTCGGCCTACGCCAGCGTGAGTAGTGGATTTTCGTCCCCCAGCGAGGAGGAAATTCGACCTTCTGATGGTAGCCTGAACCGGGACCTGAAAGCTGAGCGTGGCACAAGCTACGAGCTAGGTACGCGGGGTAGCTTGTTCAATAACCGCCTCGTCTTCGACGTGGCTTTGTTTGATTTTCGATTGAAGGAGACCATCGTCACGCGCACCACGGAGGCAGGCGTCAACGTGTTTTTCAACTCCGGCTCCACCCGCCAGCGCGGCATCGAAGCTGCCCTCAGCGGCTGGCTTTGGCGGGTGTGGCGCCCATCCGATAGTCCGGTGGACGACCCGACCTTCGACCTGCCCATGGTGGCCCGCAACGACGAAGGCCTGCGCGTGTGGGCCAGCTACGCCTACAATCATTTTCGCTTCCGCGACTACCAGCAGGGCGACCAGGACTACAGTGGCAACCGCCTCACCGGCACAGCGCCACACACGCTCACCGCTGGGGCCAATGTGGGCTTGTGGGGCCTATACCTCACGCCCACGCTCAGTCACCAGGCCCAAATTCCCCTCAACGATGCCAACACCGTAAATGCGGCCGGCTACTGGACCTTTGCCACGCGTGCCGGCTGGCGCCGGGTGCTGGGGGGCAAATTGGAAGCCGACGTCTTCGCCGGTATCGAAAATGCCACCGACCGGCGCTACAGCCTCGGCAACGATCTGAACGCGTTTGGGCAGCGCTATTTCCAGCCCGCTCCCGGTCGAAACTGGTATAGCGGCGTGCAATTAGGCTGGCGGTGGTAAGCAACCTGGCGTAGAAGCACAGCCGCTTTTCTTGACGATAAAACCCCTTCTGGCTGAAGCTTACGGCTGAGCCGGCAATACCAGCACCGGGCCCAGACTGTCACGTACCACTCGCGCCGATACGCTTTGGTAAAACATCCGTTGCAGAATGCTGTGCTGCCTTGCAATAAGAATGAGCAAGCCCGCGCCATCCTCTTCTACCGCCGCCAAAATACCCTCCACCGGGTGTAAGTGGCGCTGCCCGCGCATCGTGACGCGCTGAAAACCAGCCGTCAGGCCGCTTCTCTCTACTTGCTGACAAGCGAGCGAGGAATTGTCGTCGTCCTCGGGCTCCACCACGTGCGTAACATTTATGGCAGCGTTGAAGGCGCTCAGCAGATTCTGACCAAACGCTACTATCTGCGGGCTCAGCGAAAATGGCTGATTATCGGCTCCAATGACTACGCGACCCAGATTTGGCCTGGCTAGGGACGTAACAGGCACCACTAGCAGCGGCACAGGCGTATGGCGCAGCAGGTTCAACGAGGTAGTGTCGATGAGCTCATCGGGCTTGTTGTAATCGGGGCGGCCCAGCACTATGAGTTGAGGCTGGTGCTGGGCTACAGCTGCCGCAACGGCGTCCTCCAGCAAATCGTTGGAAATATCTACCGTGACGGGCACCGTTAGCCCCGCCGTACGACTGCTTAGTTCGGTAGCGATTTCGCCCTCACTTCGGTGCGGAATGCGGCCGCTTAAAGCTTCCGGATCGAGCAGGGAAGTGCGGCGTACGTGCAGCAACACGATGGGCGCCTGCAACTCTACGGCAATAGCGGCGGCGTAGGTCAGGGCGAGGTCGGCGGCGGGCGTAAAATCGGTGAGCAGTAGGAGAGGAGCAGGCATAAGAAGCACGTGAGGAGGCTAATGTATCTATTGCTATACGCCGCCGCTGCCCTCAAGATGCCTTCCCGATGGCAATGGGCCAGCTGGGGGGCTTTTTGGATAAGGAAGGCGCGTTCAGCGGTAAGGCAAGTAAGAGAAAGAAATTGAAACGCGGTCTTAAGCGCCTACTATAGCGCTGCGACGCTCCAGCAGCACCGTGTCGCGCCACACGCCGGTCAGCTTCCCGATGCGCTCGCGCCGACCCATCACCCGGAAGCCGTGAGTTTCGTGCAGATGAATGCTGGCCGTATTCTCGGGAAAAATACTTGCCTGCAAGGTCCAGATACCGTTTTTCTCTGACTGGACTATCAGCGCGCCCAGCAGCTGCCGGCCCACGCCCTGCCCTCGGGCGGCATCGGCTACATACACACTCACCTCCGCCACGCCCCCATACACGCACCGCCCCGACACCGGCGACAGAGCCGCCCAGCCCAGCACGTTGCTGTCGGCATCCGTAGCCACCAGCCGACTATGCGCCAGATGTCCCGCATCCCAGGTTTCCCAGCTCGGGCTTTGGGTTTCGAACGTGGCGTTGCCGGTGGCAATTCCTTGCTTATAAATGGCTTCTACAGCAGGCCAATGAGCGGCCGTAAGGGTAGATAGTGTTGACATGAGCGTGAAAAAAAGTGCACAAATTACGCATGGTCTCAATACGCTAATTATGTTGCAGTGCATTGAGGCCATGCATAATCTGTGCAAGTATACCAGTACTTCGTCTTCATCAAAAGCCTCGATTCAGCAGGCTGGATTGTTCGTGCGGAATGGGCTAATAATAAGCTTCAGTTCCTTCGCTAAACCATTATTAAAGCGCATAAAAAAGCCCCCTAAGAATATGCTGGGGGGCTTTTATGTAATACAGACTTTAGATTTTAGTCCTCATCCTCATCCGATGCTTGTTTGGCGCCGGGGTTCATGCGCTCATCCGTCATGTCAGACGTGTCCTCATCGGGCGTGGTTCCATCCAACACCTGGCCGTAGGTGGCGGCGTCGAGCATGGCGGCCGAGCCAGCGCTTTCGTCGGAGGCGGCGTCTACGCGGGGCGCATCGGTGGGCTGAGTGGCGGCGGGATTAATCTTCTGGTTGCTGGCTTGTTCTTCGGGCGTTTTCATTGGGGCGTTAGTTTCAGAGTGAAAGATAAAGCCGGGCCTCGCACCTAGCGATACCCGGCTTTTTCCGGAAAATTGGCGTCAGCTTAATTAGCGGCCGGGCGATAGTCTTCGTCCGTATCAATGTCGGCCTGCGTGGTGCGGTTGGCGGGCTCGGCGGTTTCCCAGTTGCGGGTACCGCTGCCGTAGCGCGGATCGTCGAGCTTGGCAGCCTCGCGCCGGTCGTCCGATTCGTCGTTCATGGTAGCGCGCACAGCCTCATTGTTCAGGTTTTGAGGTGCCGAGCCCCGTTGGTCGGGGGCTGGCGTGCTCGATGCGGCGGCGCCATGGTTAGCGCCCGCGGCTACCGGACCGTTCATTTCCTCATCGGAGAGGGGAGCATGACCAAAATCGCCGTAGTTAGGCGTATCCGAATTCTGGGTTGACCGCTGACCAACGGGCTTGTTGGCCAACTTGGCACCTATTTTTTCATTTTCGGCCAACGGGCGGTTGTTATTATCGTCCGTATTTGGCTCATCTGCTTGTGTTTTCATAGAAGAGGTGGAGTGAGGTGTGAAGATGCAGCAAGATACTTGGTATCAAGCAACTAGTTGGCTAGTACGCAAAAGCGAGGTTGAAGGGTCAACAAAATTCCACCCATTTGGCCTCAGCCGCGTAGGGAGTAACAAGTTGCCATACTACTCAGACTGTCTTTTCCCGTTTTAAATTTTCAATCACATGGCCGTTTCCGTCATTCATAATCAGGAAGATCAATCTTTTTACGCCACCGTTCATGGCTACGAAGCCGAACTGGCTTACAGCCTGCCCGCTGCCGATACCATTGATTTCACGCATACGTTCGTGGATGAAAATCTGCGCGGCCAGGGAGTGGGCGAAGAAATGGCCCGCACTGCTTTGAACTACGCCCGCGACCAAAATTTCAAGGTGCTGACTAGCTGTCATTTTGTGGAAGCCTTCGTGAAGCGTAATCAGGCTGAATACGAAGACTTAATATCAAAATAAAGCCTGTGGGTGGCGCGAACGGTGTAGTTCGCGCCACCCACAGGCTTTATTTCAGTAATAAGAAAAGCGGTTTACTGGTCGCGGTTATTGTCTTCTAGGCGGCTCGACTGCGCAATAACCGGGTTGATGACGCTGTCGCTGATGCCGGATTTGCCATCCGCCGCGGGCTCATCAAGAAGCTGGCCGTGGGTTTCGCGGTCCAGCATCGATGTTTCGGCGGCTGGTTCGCTGGCCGATTTGGGCTGTGGCTCCGTTGGGTTGCGGGGCTGCGGCTCCTGCATCTCGGGCAGCGTGTAAAGGTTTTCGCCGGGTCGGTGCTCATCGCCGGTGCCTGGAAACGAGGCATTTGGGTCAGCCGCGGTAGCTGGCTGATTTTGGGTTGTCCGACGTGGATGCTGCTCGTCGGGATTCTGGGGGGCTTTTTTCGAAGAGTCTTTCATAGGTTGGTAGTGGTTGACGGCCCGTTTGGGGCACTGTTCTCTTTCTACGCAAAACGCTTACTCGACAACTGTTGCCACCCGGAAAAATATTTTGTTCCATACCAAGCCAGCACAAACGATCAGGCCAAAATCGCATTGAAAAATGGCCTGACTTGCTGCTGCATGCCACCAGCCTAACGGGTTATAAAAAAAAGCCCCCCAGACGAATCTAGGGGGCTTTTCGGCGACCGTTAGGCAGCTTATTTGGATGGCATTAATACGCTGTCGATAACATGGGTCACGCCGTTGCTGGAAATTACATCAGCGGTAGTCACGGTGGCCATGCCGCCTTTTGCATCTTTCAGCATTACGCTGGTACCGCTTTTCATCACTGTCAGGGTTTCGCCCTGCACCGTGGTTAAGGTCTGACCGTTTTGCAAGTCAGCGGCGCGCACGGCACCGGGTACTACATGGTAAGTCAGAATAGTCGTGAGCTTGGCTTTGTTTTCGGGCATTACCAGCGTGTTCACCGTGCCAGCGGGCAGCTTGTCAAAAGCGGCGTTGGTGGGTGCAAATACGGTAAATGGGCCGGCGCTTTTCAGCGTTTCTACCAAGCCAGCTGCCTTCACGGCCGCTACCAGCGTGCTGTGCTCCGACGACATGACGGCGTTGTCGACAATGTCTTTGGAGGGCACCATCATGGCGCCGCCCACCATCACGCCTTCGGCGCTGCTCATGGGCAGGTCGGCGGCATTCACCATCTTTTCAGCAGCTTTGCCGGGCTTGCCTTTGGCTTTCATTTTATCGCCGGCGGCTGTTTTGCCTTTCATTTTCATCTTTCCGTCGTCGGCCATCTTGGTCTTCGACATGTTGCCGTCTTCCTTGGTTTTGATCTTGTCGGCGTCCGACTTGGTTTTGGCGGTAGTTTGGGCCAAGGCCGGCGTGATGATGCTGATGGTAAAGGCTAAGGCGAGGGTAGTCAACAATGACTTTTTCATTACACTTGAGTTAAGAAATAGTGGGAATTACCTTGCTATACGATAACGCAGCAATATTGGATTATAAAAACAAGCTCAGCAGCTAGTTAAACCTGTAGCATACCCTGCAAACTGGCTGTGCTGATAGCCAAAAAATGCTATTAAGTAAATTTTGAGGCCGTTTTAGAATCTTATAAATCAAGTAACCAGCTATTCAGCTTGAGTGTTGTAACATTTGCAGCAACACATAAAAATTATATATTTGCCCTGGCAAGACTGTCAATCCTAGCTCAATTATCAGTTAAAAGTAATGGTGGGCAGCACGCGTTATCTTGATCAGCAGAATGGTTTCCGCGAAGACCATTTTGGACAGAAAGTAGCTGAGCTGAGTGGGTTGGTACTCGTATCGGCACTGCATGATCCGCGCGTAGCCACGTATGCCCGCGAACAGGAAGAACTGCTGTACCTAAGCTATCCACTTCGCCAGATTCACTACCGCTTTTTCGACGAGCAACTTTACCGCATCGACTTGCTGGCCACTGGTAATGAGGTAATTGCCGGCCTAAGACAGGAGTTTGTTCGGCTCTACGGCCCACCTAGCAGCGGACCGCTGGGGGAGGAGTGGGTAGGCCAGCAGGTAACGGCGTCTATTCTCTCGTTTCGCACCCGTACCGAGAATGCTTATTTTACCTTAAGCAGCCAGCTACTGATGGCCAGCGCCACCGAGTACGTTTATCATCGGGGCCTGTTGGCGAGCGAAGACAATGAGAAAAGCATAGAAGGCGAGTAGTTAGCTATTTTTTTTGGAGCCACTCAGCTGCTTCCTGCACGGTGGAGAAGTAGTTATAGCGTAATGGTTGCGTGAGGCCCGTCCCAATGGAGCGCGCCGCAAGCCGACTTAGAGGTGCTTCGGCTTCTACCACAGCACATTTGTCGTAGCTCACTTCCGCAATGGCCCGTGGCACCCATTGCGTCGTAAGCCACTCCTGCACCTGCGGCGGCATAGGTGGCCGCTGCCCATGCACACTCATTAGTCGGGTAGAGCCATAATGGCGCATGGCGCGCAGTACATGCTCATAAATCGCCTGCAAATCGGCTACTGATACGGCCGTTGGCTGCCAGGTAACACATATATACCCTGGCGCGTGATAGGTAATGGCCGCAGCGGCATTGTGGAAATATTGGGCAGAACTGTTCACTGTTGGACGAAGCTATACTTTAATATAGGTAGTAGTAAGAGCTTCGTGTTGACGTGCATAATCAGCCAAGCGAATAGCAATTGCTACAATATTTTACAAGATACCCAGATACCAGTCACTGTTCTAATCCCCAAGCCAACGCGCGTCTGCCGGATGTTGTCTGCACAGCTGTAAACGCCAGTGCTTGTTCCCACTGCGGGCGCGTTTAGTACCTTGCCTATTGGTTTCTGACAGACACAGCATGACAAAAAAAATAGAGCCCTGGAAGACGCTTAAATCTGAGTTGGTCTTTGATCATCCGTGGTATAAAGTTCGTCGCGACCATGTGGAGCTGCCCGACGGGCAACAGCTCGACGACTATTTTGTGAGCGTTCGGGCCAATGTGGTGCTGGTATTTGCTGTGACCGAAGATGAGCAAGTCGTGTTGGTGCGCCAGTACAAGCATGGCTTCGGCCAAATACTCGTTGAGCTGCCGGGCGGCGTGATAGACGAAGGCGAAAAAGCCCCCCAAGAAGCAGCCCGGCGCGAGTTATTGGAAGAAACCGGCTACACGTCCGACGAAGTAGAGTTGCTACTGGAAGTCAGTGATAACCCCACCAAAGACACGAACACTATTTCCTTTTTTCTGGCCCGCAACGCACGCCTTGTAGCCACCCAACAGCTCGACCCAACCGAAAACATTGAGGTGCTGACAGTGCCTCTCGCGCAGGTAGAAAGTATGATTCTCAGCGGCCAGATTCGGGTGGCTGGCTCCGTAGCCTTATGCCTGTTGGCGCTGCGGAAGCTACAGCGCTAGACTACTTGATAGCTGAAGTCGCTGATGAAAATAGCTGCTACGTTAGAGCTTTACGGGTTAGCTGCGCGCATTGCTTCAGCTACCTCCGCATCGGTTACCGGGGGCAGCTTTTCATAACATTCCTCCACCGCTTTGGCATGTGGGGGGCTTTGTAGGTATATCACGGCATCGGCCATGGTGCGCAGGCGAGCCGTAGTGGCGGGCAGGGCTGCGGACAGTGCTAGTACCAGCAGTGCGGGCTGACGGGAACGGGCAATACGCAAGGCCGCAGCCAGTCGCGCTTCGGCGGCCGTGCCGTCGTCTACTACAATCAGCGTCTGTCCCTTGCGGGCTGATGGTGTGCGCTCAACGATGGATGGCTCTGCCAACTCGGCGTCTTCCTCCGTTACTTCACTAATCTGACCCTCCGTTTCCGACAGGAACTCCAGTGGAAAACCCAGCAGCCGCGCCAGCACCGAGCTGATAGGTACGCCGCCCCGGTCAACGGCCATGAGCAGGGCATCATCGCCGCGCAGGTGCCAAAGCCGGTCAGTTAAGCGAAAAGCGGCTGATAATCGGTCAGGTAAAATAGCAGTCATAAGCTAAGTAGTATAAAACATATTAATACTATATAGTAGAATTCTATATAATTGTGGGGCAATGAGTCGATAACGTCGATTTTCGACTTGTACGATTTGTAGTGCCTTATACTCTGACAAAAGGAAAATGGGGGGGCTTTTTTAAATTTATTTTTAGCCCCTTCCAGCTTTTGAATGACTCTCTGCTCAGAATTGTTTTTTAGCTCATTTGCAATTACTTACATTCATATACAAATGCGGGGAGATGGGCCGCTTACCAAGCTGCTCAGTAGTGCGGTTCGAAATTTTACTTACGTTTTTCTCCCATGATTCGCTTATTCTTGGTCGATGACCACTCCCTTGTTCGCGACGGAATGAAAGCCCTGCTGACGGGCGTTTCCGGCCTGCTTATCGTGGGCGATGCCAGCAATGGGCAGGAACTCCTTGACCGTCTGCCCACTACACCCGCCGATATAGTGCTGATGGACCTGCAAATGCCGGTTCTTGATGGATTCGCCACCCTGCCTTTGCTGCGAGAGCAGTTTCCGGAAATACGCGTGCTGGTGCTCACCATGCTGGCGCACGAGCGGTACGTCGGGCAGGCGTTGGATGCCGGTGCTGCGGGCTACATTCTCAAAAGCGCGGATCAGGCCGAGATAATCGCGGCTATCCGCGCCGTCTCGTCTGGCAAGCGCTTTCTGTGCAGCGACATTGGCTTATCGCTGCTGCAAAAAGTTCTACACCCGGAATCTTCCGCAGAAACCAAAAAAGTGGACGGTCTGTCGTATCGGGAGCTGGAGGTTCTGCGGCTCATTGCGGAAGGCCTCACCAACAACGCCATTGCGGAAAAGCTGTTTGTCAGCCGGCGCACGATAGAAACACACCGCCAGAATATTCTGGAAAAAACCCAAGTAAAAAATACAGCCGCCTTAATCAAATATGCCGTCGAGCACGGCTTGTTAGACTAACTCTGGCTTGCTCAAGTATTGCTTGGCTCACAAATAACACTCAAATTGAGTGTCGCATATCTGTAGAAAGCATCACTGTATGGCAGTGCCTTACTACTTCAACCCCATCATGCGCTGGGGGGCAAATTTGCCGATACTCAAACCGTTCGGCTATCAATGGCCCCATGCTGTAGCCAGCTGATTTGATTATGTGTGAATCCATTCCTTCTCCAATAGCCGCGGAAATTAGTGCGCTGCGCCAGCAGGCCCTGCAACACCTGACCGCCACCGACGCGCCCAACCTGACTGCGGAGCCGCCTACAGAATTGATTTATCAAACCATGCTGGCCTTGCAGCAGCAGGAGTTGCACCGCGCCCAAAAGCAGATAAAAGCCCTGCAACAAGCTGCTTCGGTGGCTGCTGCCCACACCACGGCTGCTGCCGACCCCACCGCCGACAAATTTCACCGGCTGTTTGAATACAGTAGCGATGCCGTATTTCTGCTACTCGATAACCTCTTCGTTGACTGCAATGCTGCCCTGCTGGCACTGATTGGAGCCACTGACAAACAACAGCTTCTGGGTCGCCATGTCGCTGAATTTGCCCCCCAGCATCAACCTGACGGTCATCCCAGCCGCGAGCGCGCCGACGATTACTGTCGCCTGGCTGTGGCGCAGGGGCGCTCTCGCTACGAGTGGCTGGGCCAGAGCTGCACTGGTGAAGAGTTTTGGGGAGAAATTCTGCTTACGCCAGTCCAGATGGACACGCACACTCTCCTGCATGCCGTTTGGCGCGATATTACCCCGCTTAAAATGGCTGAGCAGCGTCGCCGCGAGAGCGAGGATGACAAGCAGCGGGCATTGGATGCTGCCGGTGTAGGCACCGTAATGTACACCTTGGGTAGCAAGGAAGTGGTAGTTGATGAGCGCGGCCGTGCTTTACTTGGTTTGCCCCCCGGATCAGGCCCGCTGCCGCACACCGAAGTTGTCAGGCAAGTGTACCCCGAAGATTTAACCCAAGCTGGCGAGGTTCTGAAGGAATCGCAACAAACTGGTCAATCCGTTGTGCTGGAGTTTCGAGTGATATGCGCCGACAATTCGGTTCGATATATCCGATTTCGGGGCGAGACAGAAAAAAGAGAGGGACAACCGGATCGGCTGCTGGGAGTGCTGCGTGATATCAGCGTAAAGCGTCAGGCCCAACAAGAGCTAAGTTACAAAAATCGACTTCTGGAGCACATAGTGCATAATATGCCGGTAGTGTTGACTAGGCTTGACCATACGGGAGTATTTCTGGAACTCGTAGGTTTAGGTTTGCGCCCCTTGGGCATCCAGGATAATGAGCTACAAGGAGCTAGCATTTTTGATGGGTTTCCTGATGAGGCCGAGCACATGCGCCGCCTCTTAGCCGGCCATTCTATTAGTACGATAAGCCATGTTGTTTGGGAAGGCAAAGAAGTGTATTACCAGAACTTTGGCTATTTCGATCCGGCAAAGCAGGAAGCTGTCATCTTCTCCCTTGATATTACTGAGTCGGAGCAGAGGAAGAAAATACTACATGACGAGAAGGCTTTCACCAAGCAAGTAATTGACCACAGCCTTGACTGTCTGGTATCGCTAGACCTCAACCTATGCGTGACGGCATGGAATCAGAACGCCGTCCAGTATACCTCTGTGCCGGAAGAGCAGGCGTTGGGTCGGTCGTTTTTCGAGTTGCTTCCTCATCACCTCGAAACGCCCGAGATGAGGAAAGTGTTGGAGCAGGTACTTAAGGGGAAGCCCATTACATTATTTAATCAGACCTTAAGGCTCCGACCCGGTAGCTACGACATATATTATGTGCCCCTGAAAAACACTGACAGGAGCGAAGTGACCGGTATCCTGATTACCATTCGCGACATAACCGAGCGCAACCGCATGCTTGCCGATGCTGTTCAGCTTCAGCGTCAGCACCAGCAAACCATCGTGCGGGCTGTATTTGCCGCCCAGGAGGCAGAGCGCAAGCGTATCGCTGAGGCGCTGCACAACGGAGTCGGCCAACTGCTCTACGTGACCAAGCTTAACCTGGAGAATGGGAGCCAGTGTCCTCCCGATCCGGCTGTGTTGCAAGTGCTCAACGAAGCAATTCAGGCCACACGCAATGTTTCACACCAACTGACGCCTGGTATCCTCGAAGACTTTGGTTTAGAGGTGGCGCTACAAGAGTTAGTTAAGCATATTCCGCAGAGCAAGCTTAAGGTTTACTTACATCTGACTGGTCTGGATCAGCCCCGCCCGCTACTCCTTGAGCTGGCCGTATACCGCATTGTTCAGGAATTGCTGAGCAACGTTATCAAACACGCTGATGCCCACGAAGTGCATATTCAAGTGGAGCACGAGGATGATCAGATTGTTCTTAGTGTGCAGGATGATGGCCAAGGAATACTTGAACATCCACTAGTAATTTCCGACCCAGGTATGGGTATTATCAGCATTCGCAATCGTGCTGAGCTACTTGGGGGGCGTTTTTCGCTCGACTCCCATCCCGAACGGGGAACTACAGTACGTGTGGCTCTTCCTATTCCTGCCAAAAGTGAGTAATACTGCTCACCAACGGGACGCGTAAAGTTCGCTTAGTGAATGCTTTATATTAAAAGGGAGGCAATCTATCTGATCAGGTTAATCTAAGGGCAGGAATAAATCCGGTACTGCACTTCTGATGCCACCTGCATCTCTCTATTATGTATTATGCTCCAAAATGTTTATCCAGTTATTCTGGAGTCAACCTTTCAGATTATTATAGAGCACAGGTTTACGCACAAGTGAATGCATCGCTATAGATAGCACACGCCACACAGTCCCATGAGTTATAAGGCTGGATAGAAACTTACTAAATACCGACTTACTTTATAAGCGTAATCTGCTTATGCTCAGGCATAAGAATCGGAAACTCAATTTTACTACTGACAGTATACCCATAACTATTGCTAATAAAAGGTATGGTATTCCGCTTGCCCTCTTGTTGAGGAGCTACAGGTTTATCCTTACTGCTCAAAAGCCAAAAAATAATTGCACTCATAATAGCAGTGAAAGGAATAGCAGTACCTAACCATTCTCTGTTCTCAATTAAATACTCAGTCATATATTCTGGTAAAAATCACAATTATTATAAATATAGGCCAAGTTAAGAAAGTTATAATTCAATGCCAATATTTATTGAATTTACCTTAATATATATGATAAAGTCACTGCATAAGTCGTAGTAATATTCAATAATAGAGCAGGGAGATTACTACACAAAGCTCTGATTAGTAAATATATAAATTGCAACCTGTGAGATGCTAAAGCTATCTATAATACAGTTTGAACATTCATTACTGATACTAACCATCCCTTTTATGACTCAGTTCTTTGCAGCGATGTTGGCGTTAGGAGTATATAACTAATACTCTGACGTATGAGAAGAAGTATTGTCTAAATCGAAATCCGGTCGGTTACTCCCAATTGTACTGATGCTAGTATCCTTACGATTCCTCAATACAATATCTTGCCACCTGTTCAGTACAGTATTCACTCCTACAATGGAGAGGAGTATTCCAGTTAGGGCTAGCAACCAAGATTGGTGCGCAATTATCCATGTAGCCATAATAGTATAGTTACAAATGAAAAGTAGCTGTTATGAGGCTAATATACATATATAATTTGTAGTAAATAATTTAATATCAGACTTTTAAAGGCAACTAATAATCCTTTGTGTCGTCTCAGGGTTACTTAAACGTTTGCGAAAAGTACTATAAGTGAAGTGGCAAGCAAGCAGAAGAATAACTAATCCTTGCCATGTTTTCGGGAACACTTTTATTGTCAGAGTGACTCTAACCAAGATCGCCAAACAGCCGAAACATGTTGACACTGTTTCGGCGAGGCTTAGCCTAATAAAGCAGCCGGCGTACAGGTAAATGGGAATAACTGCACACGGAGCCGTACAGAAAAGCGGTAAGCAGCGTTAGCCGACCAGAATGCTTTTACACAAAACGGCGTTGGCAGCTAAAAATAAGTAACGCCTTTATTTTGCTTTTTTTTCTGCTTTTAAAGCTTTGGAGCAAACTAATGCCTCCTTGTGGAAGAGCTTGTGTTAGCGAGGCAGTTATTAAACGCAAACGTTACCTGCCTACTGTCTGGCCTATCAACGTAAGAGCGGTCCATTAGAATCTTTGCCTCCCTTTATCTGAGTAATCAATAAGTCACCATTCGGGCGGAAAATATACTTCACTTTGCGCGCTGTCTCATTATCCGTCACTACCCAATGCTGACTAGATAGCACAGCTTTATCAGCTGATTTATTACTAAGCGGTTGAGAATCTGGAGTGGTATTAAGTAGATGTACTTCCATAAAGTTATAAAGATGAGTTAGCTCCGCGAGGGGGTAGTAGCAGAGTTAGTAAGGGAGTAAACAGAATTCAAAAATGATACCCTTTACCACCTGAGAATCTCCTAATAGAGATTATTTCGAACGAGTAATATAGCTAAATGCTTCTCGATTTACTATTCGCGGCTGTATCCTAAGCTGTGCTCAACAGGGGCTATACTAGACTGAAAATAGCGAAGCAATTATAGATTTCATATTGAAAAGGTTCCATGTGAAAAGCAAAAAGGCCCTTTGCGTAATGCAAAGGGCCTTTTAAAACATTATAAGTGGTCACGCTAGGAATCGAACCTAGATCAAGAGCTTCGGAAACTCTCATACTATCCGTTGTACGACGTGACCGGAAGGTGGGCAAAAGTAGAGAGAAAAATACGCCAAGCCAAACGTGGGGGGCTTTTTGGGTAGTTCTACGGGTCAGTATAACCTTAAAGGGCTAAAATCAGTTAATTCAAACACACAATCCGAACCCTTAGCTTATGTCAACTAACGAAAAAAAAACGCTTTATACAGCCGATGCTGCGGCTGTCGGTGGCCGTAGCGGCCACGTACGCTCTGCCACGGGCATCATTGATCTGGATATGTCGGTGCCAGAGGGCCTGGGGGGCAAAAAAGGCGCTACCAACCCTGAGGAGCTATTTGCCGCCGGTTATTCCTCCTGTTTTCAGCAGGCGTTACTAGTAATAGCCCAGCGCGCCGGCGACCGTCTCGATCCGCAGAGTGAAGTAAAATGCTCCGTAACCCTGTTTCAGGAAGGCGAAGCGTATGGTTTGAGCGCCATTCTTGATGTCGATTTGAAAAAATTCGACGAGGAGAAGACCATTGATATGGTGCGTCAGGCGCATAGAATCTGCCCTTATTCAGTGGGCACCCGCGGTAATATGGAAGTAGAGTTGCGAGTGATGGGCAAAGCTATTCCGGTAGAAGCTAGTGAAAATGCTGGTGTAGCCCAACACGGCTAAGCAGAGAGTGAAAACGAACAAGCTTCAGCTTAACTGACACTACAAGCGCAAGAGCATAGTTTCCCTCCTGTATTAATTACACGTAAAAAAGCCCCCAAGACAGAATCTGGGGGGCTTTTTTGCTGAATTTCAAAGTAGAACTATGCGTTCTGAGATTCCAATACTTCTTTTACTTTTTGAGCAGCATCCTTTAGCAATACGGCCGAGAATACCTTCAGGCCCGACTCGTCGATGATGCGGGCACCTTCTTCAGCGTTAGTGCCTTGCAGGCGTACAATGATGGGTACTTTAATATCGCCGATATTCTTGTAGGCTTCTACTACGCCATTAGCAACCCGGTCGCAGCGTACGATGCCGCCGAAGATGTTGATGAGAATGGCTTTCACGTTCGGATCCTTCAGGATGATGCGGAAGCCAGCTTCTACGGTCTGAGCGTTGGCCCCACCCCCTACGTCGAGGAAGTTGGCTGGTTCGCCGCCGCTCAGCTTGATGATGTCCATGGTAGCCATGGCCAGGCCGGCACCGTTTACCATGCAGCCTACGTTGCCGTCGAGCTTCACATAGTTTAGGTTCGACTCGGAGGCTTCTACTTCCAGCGGGTCTTCCTCGTTGGTGTCGCGCAGGGCGGCAAAGTCCTTATGGCGGTAGAGGGCGTTTTCGTCGAGGGTCACTTTGGCGTCAACCGCCAAAATCTTGTTGTCCGACGTTTTCAACACGGGGTTGATTTCGAACATAGCCGAGTCGGTTTCGTCGTAGGCCTTGTACAGAGCCGTTACAAACTTCACCATCTCCTTCTGCGCCTCACCGGTAAGGCCTAGGTTGAAAGCGATTTTGCGAGCCTGGAAGCCCTGCAAGCCGACGCGGGGATCAACATGCTCGCGGTGAATCTTCTCGGGGTGCTGCTCAGCCACCTCCTCGATGTCCATGCCGCCCTCGGTAGTGTAAATGATAACGTTCTGGCCCGTAGAGCGGTCCAGCAATACACTCATATAGTATTCCTTCGGCTCGGAGTCGCCGGGATAATAGACATCTTGAGCTACAAGCACTTTATGTACTTTGCGGCCTTCGGCACCGGTTTGCTTGGTAACGAGCTGCATGCCAATAATCTGGCCCGCCACTTCCTTCACTTGGTCAAGGTTTTTGGCCAGCTTTACGCCGCCCCCTTTACCGCGTCCGCCGGCGTGGATCTGCGCTTTGATAACGTGCCAGCTAGTGCCGGTTTCTTCAGTCAGGCGCTTGGCGGCAGCTACGGCTTCCTCGGGCGTTTCGGCCACGATTCCTTCCTGAATGCGTACGCCGTAGCTTTTGAGAATTTCTTTACCCTGATACTCGTGAATGTTCATAGAGGTCAGTTCAATGGGATGATGGGGTGGTGTTCAGTGCACGAAAGTAGGCAAAAATGCGACGCGGGTTGCTACTTATCCCCAAGCTACTTGCCAAACCACTGGGCCATTACCTGCGCAGCTTCCTTGTGCTGGGGCGTAAAATCGGCGTGGCGCCGGGCGGGGCCGTCAGCAGCTAGCTTCGGATACCATTTCCAAACAAAAAGCCCCCCAAACCACCTTTTGGACCAAAATGTCTCGAACATAGCGGCGTAGCAGGCGGCTTGCGTGCCTTCATCGAGTTGCAGGAAAGCCGTGGTTCGATCAGGCCACACCCAAGGCTCTACGGCTGCATCCGGGGTGCATTTGTAGCCCATTTCGGTGAAAACTACGGGCTTGTTGAATCGTTTCTGCACCCGCTCAATAGCTTTCAGATGCGGCTGCCAGCCGGCAAGGAGCTCCGCTTTAGTGGGCTTGCTGTTTTTGGTGAGCGGAAAATAAGCCTGAATACCAATGTAATCCAGCGCGTCCCAGAAGCGGATATGCTCATACTCCCCGCTCCAGTTGGCGGCGTAGGTAAGCGGACCGTGGTACACCTGGCGTATCTGCTGAATCAGGGCACGCCACTCAGTTTCGTGAGCGGCAGTAGTGGTTTGCTCCAACTCGGTGCCAATACATAAACCATCGAGCTTTTGCTGCTCGGCCAGCTCTGCGTAGTGCAGTATAAAGGTCGTGTAGCTTTGAAACCAAGCTTTCCAGTCGGCATCGGAAGTCATGCGGATGTCGCCGGGCCAAGTACCGTCGCCGCGCACCCAAAGGTGGGGTTTGAGCAGAATATGCTGCCCGCGCTTACGAGCTAGTTGGGCTGTTTGGATCAGACCCGCGTCGCTTTCTCCCCAGTACACGCGGCCGCGGCCCGTATTCATGCCGATGGTGGGGGAGGTGGCGCCGCGCTGCCAGCCAAAGGGCGTTTGTGCTATCCAAGTCACGTTATGCTGCTGCAACGGGGCCAACTCTACATCAGTAATGGAGTCGCTGCCCACCCAACTTACACCGCGCATCCGGTTAGCTAGGTTGGCCGGGATGCTAAACCGCGCCGTAGCAGCCCTTATTGGATACGAGGGGGCCGTGCGTGGCCACCACCAGCCGGCCGCCAGCACAGTCACCAGACCCAGAATGGTTAACAAGGGAACAAGAGCCCACCAGCGGCGGAACAGCAGAGAATTTGGCATAAACAGATTATCAATCAATTATAAGCCGCTTGAAGCTAAAACGAAAGCAGCAGAATTGAAATTCGCCCCTAGCGCTGCCTCGCAAGCTAAGGAATTGAATCCGACGCCATAATCTGCGATTGATCCGTAGCTTTGTTCGTTCCCAACTGCTCACCCCCAATTCGCTGATCGTTTGCTGCAGGCCATCAATATTCGCAAAAGCTACAACACGCTGGAAGTGCTCAAAGGCATCGACCTGACGATTGAGAAGTCGGAAATCGTGTCCATCGTTGGTTCGTCGGGGGCGGGCAAAAGTACCTTGCTGCACATTCTGGGCACATTGGACAACCCGGATACGGGCGAAGTGCTGTTTGATGGTCAGTCGGTTAGCTCCCTGGGGCGCTCCGATCTGGCGCGGTTTCGCAACCGGCATATCGGCTTCATCTTTCAATTTCATAATCTGCTGCCCGAGTTCACGGCCCTGGAAAATGTGTGTCTGCCGGCGTATTTGGCGGGCCGCTCGGAGAAGGAAGTGCGGGTGCGCGCCCGCGAATTGCTGGGTATGCTGAACCTGGAGCGCCGCGCCGACCACAAACCCTCGGAAATGTCGGGCGGGGAGCAGCAGCGCACGGCCGTAGCGCGGGCGCTTATCAACTCACCCGAAATCATCTTTGCCGACGAGCCCAGCGGCAACCTCGATTCGCAGAATGCGCAGGAACTGCACCAGATTTTCTTTCTGCTGCGCAAAGAGCTGGGGCAAACCTTTGTTATCGTTACGCACAACGACCAGCTTGCCGAAATGGCCGACCGGACCATCACCATGAAAGACGGCTATATTACGGAGTAGGGTTTCATTTGTAAGTTGTTTTCTCTAGACTGTAATGCAGAGCGCAGCGAAGCATCTCGCGTGCTGATGTTGCCAAGCTAAACAACTAAACACGCGAGATGCTTCGCTGCGCTCTGCATGACCGCCTTTTGATTATTATAAAAAAGCCCCTCAGAAAGCGTTTCTGGGGGGCTTTTTTATAGCTCGAAACTTTGCCTGATCCTCTTCAGAAATGAGTGATGAGAAGGCTACGAAAGATCATTTTTTTAGTTTTCTAAAAATTTTAGGAATTTTATTTATAACTTGCTGATAGTCAGCGGGAAAAATTACATAGAAATACTGCGCTTTTTGCACCTTTCGGGCGCCTATGTAGTTATATACCCAAATAACAAAACGTACTACAGGACACTTATGGAAACCGCCATGAACGAAGTAACCAAACCCGTTAAAGACCAGGCTCGCAAGAGCAAGATTGAGAGCTACGATATTTCGCGCTCCGATGAGACGTTGCACTTGGCTACTGATCTGGCGAAGTTCATTAAAGACAACAAGCTCACGACGACAGTGCAGGGCAAAGAGTTTGTGAACGTGGAAGGCTGGCAGTATGCTGGCTCGCGCTTAGGCATCGTGCCTATCGTTGACCACGTCATCAACGTCAGCACTGAGACGGAGTTGAAATATCAAGCAAAAGTAACCTTGTTCGACTTGCGTTCGGGTCATACGGTAGGCGCTGGCTTTGCTGTATGCTCGAATAAAGAGTCGGGTAAGAAGTTCTACCAGGAGTTTGCCATCATGAGCATGGCGCAGACGCGTGCTATTGGCAAGGCCTACCGTAATATCCTCGCATGGATTATTCGCGCTGCCGGCTACGAGCCTACGCCTGCTGAGGAAATGGAGTATGGTGGCAACCAGCCTGAGGCTAAGCCCGCGCTGACTGTAGCCCCAACTGCTGCTCCCGCCGCTGTAGCTGCTGAGGCTACGCCTATGAAGGCCGTTCCCGCTGAGCCTGCCGAGGCTCCGGCACCAGCCATTGCATATGCTACGGCTGCGCAGAAGGAGGAAATCATCCGTCTGCTCAACCACCCGGTGATTACTCGCCAGGAGAAGACCAAGATGTTACTCAACATCAACCGTCTGGACGAAGAACGTGCTAATCAGGCCGTGGCTAAGCTTCGCAAGGCTATCGAAGATCGTGAGAACGGTGAGTCGGCTGCCGCTTAAGGCTTAACTTACTTTATATACAAAAAGCCCGGTTCCATTTGGAGCCGGGCTTTTTTGTTGATTGGTCTAAGAATGAGATAAACTGTTTAGCTTGCTTTAGAGATTAAAGCGTTCTGCCAAACAAGCTATTGCAGGTAGTAATATCAATTTGAAGCACTTGGCCGCCGCCCGCTGCTGCTGGGCTAAAGCCGACATTGGAAACGTAAAGCTTATTATCTGGTCCTATCGTTAGGCCGGTAGGCAAAGTAAGCCCCGATGTGATAGTTTCCCTGCTTCCTGATGGGTTGATGCGTACAACTCTACCAGTGCCAGGCGTTGGAAAGGGATTGCCTATGGTATTCTCCAGCACATACAGCCGGCCCTGTTTATCGAAAACAATACCCAGAACTGTTGTAAACCCAGTTGCATAAACATTTATTTCGCCACTTGGGGTAACCTGATAAATACTAGAGCTACCTTGAACAATTGGGAATAGCCCCAAATTGCTGACATAAAAATTGCCTCCCCGTGATGCTACTACTGTTGGGGTAATGTGCTTATTTAACTTGGCTGAGATGTCAATGACACGACTGACGGTGCCACTGGTGGTCACCTTGAGCATCTGATCCTGGTTGGGCTCTATGACATAAAGATCACCACCGACACTGATCATACTATACGGCACTCCATCAGGTTCAAATCCACCACCCTCATGTGGAATTTGAACAGGATTGGCCATTAGAAACGCACTTATGTCGGCAATCTGTGTAAATGATCCATCGGTATTTATTCTAACAACTCCGTTCGGCATGGATGTAACGCCATGCGAACAGCCGGCTCCGGAAATGAGGGCATACATTGTATTACCAATGAAGGCCACATCCGCGACACCTTGAACGTCTCCCCCAATTTCTGCCTGGGCATTACTGGATGGGAACCTATCGGTAAGAGTTGTACGGATGCCAGCAGAGCTGATTTTAGAAACGCGCCCTCCAGTCGGGCTGCCTGTGTAAGGTCCCACTGGGCCAGTTACTTGTACACATTGACCTATCGTGGAATTGGTTCCCCCTGTACCTCCCTCAGCTACGTAAAGATTGCCATCGGGGCCAAATTTTAAACCGCGGGGATTATTCAGGCCGGTGGCGAAAGTGGTGACAGGTGCAACCGCGTGGTTTACGCACTTAGGCGTGTCCTCTAATAAATCACAGCCTGCGAAAAGTAGCGCAATGGGTACTAGAATGGGTACTAGTAGGCCCATCCGCCATGTGACAGTCTTTTTCATAAAACCTGCTTTAAATATCTGGATAACCAAAGGGCATAGATTTTCCTGCTCGCTATAAAGCAGCTCTAAATTGATTATTGAATGCAGGAAACTTCAGGGTCTTTAAGGGGGATGACTTTATCCCTCTTGCCAGCGTTGGCATTGCAGCCAAGGGTCTCTTTTAATCAGTAGAACAGGGCATTGTTGCTCTGTGATATCTGCTTACTGCCAGTGTGGAGGCAAGTTGGTATCATCTCTATATAGCGATGTGGGATGGTCAATCGACTGCTGAATATACAGAGTTATCTTTTCGATTTCAATAATATTATATTATTTATTAGAATTATATAATACCTGTTCAGATTAAAGATGATTTGTTTGTAGGCTTCGCCGTGGAGGTTTTATAGTTAATATGCTCAGCATTAAATGTGAAAATAAGAAGCTTCTTTAGCTGTTCACCAGTTCAATATAACAAGTCAACTGAGAGCAAAAGAACGATTGAATAGAAGTAAGCTCACAACTGATTTGACTCAATTTCCCACGTGCCAGCCGTATCTTCGCTCTTCTACCTGCACTTTATACCCTTGCCTTTACCCACCGACGACATCCTCCACTTGCTGCGCCAGCACTGGGGCCACACGGCTTTTCGGCCGTTGCAGGAGGGTATTATTCGGTCGGTGCTGGCGGGACAGGATACGCTGGCATTGTTGCCCACTGGAGGGGGCAAAAGCGTGTGCTTTCAGGTGCCAGCGTTGGCGCGGGAGGGAATTTGTGTGGTGGTGTCGCCGCTGATCGCCTTGATGAAGGATCAGGTGGAGCAGCTGCGGGCGCGGGGCATCAAGGCTGAAGCAGTGTACGCGGGCATGAGCCACCAGGAAATCGACCAGACCCTGGATAACTGCGTGTACGGGCCGGTAAAGTTTCTGTACGTGTCGCCGGAGCGGCTGCTGACGGAGATATTTCGGGTGCGGGTGGCCAAGATGAAGGTGAATCTGCTGGCCGTGGATGAGGCGCACTGCCTCTCGCAGTGGGGCTACGATTTCCGGCCGCCTTATTTGCAGATTGCCGAATTGCGTGAGCTGCTGCCCAACGTGCCGGTCATTGCTCTTACGGCTACGGCTACTAAGCCGGTGAAAGCAGATATCATCGAACGGTTGCGGTTTGGCACCAATCACCAGGTTTTCCAGCAAAGCTTCGCCCGGCCAAACCTTTCGTATTCCGTTTTGCAAACCGAGGACAAGCTGCGGCGCTTGCAGGAAGTGCTGCGCGGCGTAGGCTCCGACAAAACGGCCATTGTGTATGGGCGCACGCGGAGGCAAGTGGAAGATGCAGCAGCGTTTTTGCAGCACCATAAAGTGTCGGCGGCGGCCTACCACGCGGGCCTGCCCAGCGAACAGCGCCACCGCACTCAGCAGGAATGGATGCAGAATAAAACCCGCGTAATCGTGGCTACCAACGCCTTCGGGATGGGTATCGACAAGCCCGACGTGCGCCTCGTTGTGCACCTCGATGCGCCTGATACGCTGGAAGCCTATTACCAGGAAGCTGGCCGCGCCGGCCGCGACGAGAGGTATGCCTTTGCCGTGCTGCTCGCCGGCCCCAACGAAGCCGCCGACCAGCGCCGCCGCGCCGAGCTGGCTCATCCGCCCCTGGATACCGTGCGACGCGTGTATCAGGCCTTGGCTAACTTTTCGCGCACTGCCGTGGGTGGCGGTGAATTGGTGGCCTTCGACTTTGACATTCAGCAGTTTGCCGAAACCTACCGCATTAAAGCGCTTGATGCGCATAACGCATTGAAAGCATTAGCCCGCCAAGGGTTGGTGCAGATAAATGAAGCCGTCAATAACCCGGCCCGCGTGCACATTCCCATTGACCACAACGACCTGTACCGCTTTCAGGTAGCCAACGCGACCCACGATAAGCTGATCAAATCATTGCTGCGGCTAAATGGGGGCGAAATCTTTGCGGGCTTCCAGAAAATATCCGAGAACAGCCTAGCCCAGCACCTGCGCCTGAGCGTGGTGGAGGTGCGCAAAATGCTGCTGTTTTTGCATCGCTCGGGCATACTTCAGTACCAGCCCCAGCATAATGCCCCCCAGGCCCTGTTCACCACCCCACGCCACGACGTAGATAAGCTCTCACTAAATCAGCCGGCCCTGCGCGCTGCGCGCGAATTGGCTCAGCACCAGACGGAAGCCGTCATTCAGTACAGCATTGGGGGCCGGTGCCGGCAGCAGTTATTGCTGGAATATTTTGGGGAGATGGATGCGCCTGCCTGCCGCGTCTGCGACTTTTGCCTGGCCAAAAAGAAGGCTCAGCAACCCGCTGCGCCTAGTCCTGTCTTGCGCACGCAACTAGTAGAATTGTTGCAAAAAGCCCCCCAGACACCACGCGAGCTACTCACCCAATTTGCCCCCCAACAGGCTGAAACCGTAACCCAGCTGCTGCGCGAACTCGTTGATACACGCGTGCTTCAGTATGAGCCGAATGGAAAACTGCGGGCGTAACATCAGCACATGAAAAGAGGGCGCAGCCAATTGGCTGCGCCCTCTTTTCATGTAACAAGCACTTAAGCGTGCGTAGTCGTCGTCAGGTTTACTTCAATATTGCCGCGAGTAGCACGCGAGTAAGGGCAGATCTGGTGCGCTTTGGCTACCAGGTCTTCGGCGTGTGCTTGCTCTAAGCCAGGAATATTCACGTGCAGATCTACGGCAATGTCGTATTTGTCGCCTACGTGGCCGAGGCTGACATCGGCGGCTACGGAGCTGCCCGCAATAGCCTGCTTTTCGAAACGAGCCACAAGGTTGAGGGCGCTATCGAAGCAGGCTGCGTAACCGGCGGCAAATAGCTGCTCAGGGTTGGTGGCACCTTCCTTACCTGGGCCGCCCATTTCCTTGGGCGTCGTCAGGGCTAAGTCAATTACATTATCGGAGGAAATTGCGCGGCCATCGCGACCACCGGTTGCTCTCGCTTTGGCGGTGTACAGTTTTTGGTAACTCATGAGTGTATTAGAAATGGAAAATACTCACTTGCCATTAAGTGAGATCAGAAATAAGTTGTTGAAGCTGAGTGCGTAATGACTCTGCCGCACTTGGCGAAAGTTGGAGTTTGCGCAACATATGCAGCGGAACGTCACAGGATTTAGCGCGCAGATCCTGACCGGCGGGCAACAGCGCTACGCGCACCGACCGCTCATCGTGCGGGTCACGGGTACGACTGAGCAGATGGCGTTGTTCCATGCGCTTGAGTAAGGGAGTAAGAGTGCCGGAGTCAAGCAAGAGTTTATCTCCCAATGACTTAACAGTAAGCTCCTGGTGCTCCCACAGCGCGAGCAGCACAAGGTATTGCGGGTACGTGAGATCCAGAGCTTGGAGGTAAGGCTGGTAGGCCTTCGTTACCAAACGGGAAAGCGCATACAGCGGAAAGCACAACTGGTTCTCCAGCTTTAGCAAAGACTCGGGTGATACGCTTGCCTCCTTAGTCATTGATTAAGAATGATTTTGCAACTTATACGTGTACAATTAAATTGTGTACAACCAAATATCTCAAATTGTTTTTAACTATTTGATAATGAGAAATAAATATTTTAAAGTCACCTAAAATTGAAGAGCATTAGCTTCAAAAAGCCCCCCAATCGCTCATTGTCGGCTGGGGGGCTTTTTGGTACTGATGCGTATGACTAAATACAAACTCAGCCGAGATTATTCGGATTCTTGTTATTGCTGATAAGCTGTGATGCCCCCAATCAGGTTGCGCACATTGCGAAAGCCATTTTGGGCTAAGAAAGCTTTGGCTGAGTTGGCTCGGCTGCCACCCTTACAGTGTACAATGACTTCACCTTCTTTAAAGTCTTCCAACTCATCCACGCGCTGGGGTAAAGAACCCAGTGGGATGTGCTGGCTGCCTTCAATACGCGATTCTTCGTATTCCCAGCCTTCGCGTACATCCAGAATGACCAGATTTTCACCAGCGGCCTGCCGCTTCTTCAACTCTTCGGAAGTAATATCGCTCATAGTATTGGGGACTGTTTGTGGGAAAGTGGCGTGGGTTTCGGAGCGTAGTTTAGGAAGAAAATTTAACTCATCCATCGCGCAACCTTTCTTTGTAGTGTCCTAGCGTATCAATTTAGTGCTAATCGCTTCGTAACAACCTGCCCTTGAGGAAGTAAAAATCGCGCCATATATACACCAGAAGGCATATTTCGTAAATCAAGCACAAGCTGGTCAGCTTGTGCTTCCGGTTGTTCCCAAACAATTCGACCCACAGCATCGAGCACCACCACGCGCAGATAGCGGCCCTGCACCCGCACCAGTCCAGCACTCGGATTAGGATAAACGCTGATGCTGGCAGCAAAGGCCGGATTGGCACCAGCCGTAACCGTGCTACCCGCCATAACCGGCCGAATCAGGGGCGCACCCGCGGGTGTCGTTGAGGTTACTGTCCAGACGTTGGCCGCATTAGTCAGCAAGTAACCTTCCGGGGCTGTACTGTTCAGGTCAATGCCAAATGGGATAAAAAAGCCTAGTGACGCCTGACCATAGCCCACATAAAAAGTGCCGGTCACATTAACAGGCTGGGGAAAAGCAATATCAACGAATGCCTGACCAGCTGGCAAGTTGGCTGGAATAGTAAAGGTCTGAGAGGCTTTCGGTTCGGCCGTGGGCAACTTAGTTTGCGGGTCCTGGTCCCACACGTTCATGGTGATAACGCGGCTGACACCCGTTGGCGACGGATAGATACGCACGCTCCGCACCCGGTCGGGGCGGTTCAGGTCGAAGCGGTAGGCGAGATAGCTGGCGGGCCCCGTAGACAGCGCCGGCAAGCTTACGGTAGCTTCAGCTGAACCATCATCGTACGCGTAATAATCGGCTAGCTCCGTAACGCGCGAAATGGTGTCGTTTGATATAGTGAGCGGGTTGGTTTCGTTGGTTTGGATAGCAATGCGGTGCGTGATACGCTTAGCCTCCGGTGTATTCGGTAAGGGAGAAGTGCGTACATCGCCCGCAATTACGTCCTGCTGCTGCCTTGCTGATAATGACTTGTTTCCGGTTAAGAATGTAGCTCTTGGGCCAGTTGGTAGTACCTGCAAGGTGCCATTCCAAGCAATAGGCGTAGGAGCGGGGCCCACATCAAAATTATTGATGGTTGTAAACGTATTGGGGTTTAGCTCTCCTGCTGCATTGGCGTTAAACTGCTCTACGGGCATAGCCGCGAAGCGCCGCAGCAGGCTGGTGAGCGGAGCACTGGTGGCAATGTCGCGATAGGAGTTATCGGTGGCAGAACGGCCCCGGTTCAGCAGGATGTAATCGAGGCTCCAAGCATCGCGGGTGTTGGCTAGGTTGCCCGTGGCCCGAAACCGAAACTGGAAAGCCGAATGCAGATATCGGGCCTGGTCGACGGCAATAAGCTGCTGCTGAAAATGGGTGCGCGCTCCTGTGCTCAGCTGTACCCACACTTGCTGCCACAGGCCTGTGTTGTCCAGCATTTCCAATTCCAGGCGCACAGGCTGGCTCCCCGTGTTGGCCTTAGGCGGACCCACAATACTACCCGATTGCCAGAAAAAGCTTAAATACACGCCACTAGCAGCCGAAAGCCCACTCAAGTCAATGGGCTGGGAGGTGAGCGTATCAGTATCGTTGTAAGCCGAAGAGCTACCATAAGGCTGCCCAGCAGCCGAAAGCCCGTCGAAGGTGACCACGCCCCTGGAGGGTGGCGCTACCGGAAAGCGGTTATTCACCAATGTGCCCCCGCCTGGCTCCCAAAACTGCGGGTTAGGTAACGCCTCGCCCTGGGGGGCAAAATCATCAAATAAAGGCAACATTACCGCCGTGCCGCGCCAGGCTACCGGAGGCGTACGAATAGAAGACTGGCGGCTGGGATCAGCCTCAAGTGGCGTAACTCCTTGCGCCTGTCCAGTCAAAGGCACCAGCAAGCCAACCGTGAATAAGACTAGTAGAAGTTTCGGGTAGATCATAGACAGCAATTTACGCAAGGTAAACGGCTGCGGATCAGAGAAATTTTGCAAGAAGCGTCCAAAGCTTTTTACTGTACCGCCTTCAACGGCTCGTTGCCTGCCACCCACAAATCGACCAGCTGGCCCATGCGAATGGTAGCACCAGGCGCAGCTACAGGGCGTTGCCTAACAATAGTGCCTTCTACCTGACCTTCCTCAGCAGCCTGATAAAAAATTTCGCCTACCTGCAAGCCCTGACCCACGAGTAAGGTAGAGGCCTCATCAGCAGGCATATTGATGACATTGGGCACCGGAAACTCCTGATTTCCCTGACCGTCGCCTACCACTAAATCTACGCGCGTGCCTTTGGCAATGGGTGAGCCTGGCGCTATTTCCTTGCCGTTCACCAGTTGCTTCAATACCGAATTCTGAGCCAGATCGGGTACCTTTTGGATTTCGCCTACTACTAGGTCATAGCTCGCTAAAATCATCTGCGCATTCTTCACAGAGCCTTCCGTCAGCTTGGGCATTTTGATAACCGGCGGGTTTTTCATGCTCACCGAAATGTAGATCTTACGGCCTTCCTTTACCTGTTGCCCTGGGGCCGGATCTTGCGTGAGCACCGTGTAAGCGGGAATGCTAGGGCTATAACTGGAGTCGTCGACGAAGTAGCGCAGGTTGCGCTCGTCAAGGTAGTCTTCTAAGTCGCTTTGCCGCATGCCGGTCACCTTCGGTACCACGATGGTTTCGCCGTGATTGGTAGTCATGGGCAAATACACGAAGAAGAAGCCGAACAGCAGCAAGGCCACCGCCAAGCCAATTACCACCAAGTGCTTTAGAACGTCGAGTGGGGTATCGGATTTAAGAAAAGCCATTGTGGTGTGCTGATGTGCTATGTTTTTAATGTGCTGACTTGAAAGCAGGGCGCAAATTAGCTTTTCGCTTCTATCTCTAGCTTCCGCTGGCGCTCCTTGCCAAATTCCAGAATCCGGTCGATGAAATCGTAGGGCGTGTAGCCGTTCAGCGCCGTTTGGTGGAAAATGCAAGTAGCGGGTGTCATACCAGGTAACGAGTTCACCTCGATAATAATTACCTCTACGGCACCGGTTTCGCGCACCCGCACGAAGGCATCAATGCGGGCGTAACCCTGAATATTTAGCACCTCGGCTACGCGGCGCAACTCTTTCTTTACTTCCTCCGATATGCGCTGCCGCTCGGCAGGGTCGGGGGCGTAGCGAGCGGGTGTGATGTTCTGTCCTTCGCCGGCTAGGAACTTCTCTTCTAAGCTCAACACCTCGCCGGTAGCCAGAGCTTCGGACGCTTCGAACACCTCGATATTCAATGTGCCATCGGAGCGCCAGTGCGTGAGCAGGCCGCCGGTTACTTCGAGGAAGTGCTGGGCGCCGTCGCGGATAATCAGGGTTTCAACCAGGAAGGCATCCTTCTGCGGGAATTCCTCTTTAAAGCCAAGGTGCAGCGTGCGGGCCGCATCGGGCAGCAAGTCTTCTTGGTCGCGGAAGATGAGCTGGCTAAAAGCTTCCAGCTCCTGCCGGTTCTTGATTTTCTTCACAGCCGAAGAGCAGCCATCGTCGGCGGGCTTGGCGATGAAGGGGTAGTGAAACTGTGTTTCCAGTGAGCGGTAGAAGGTTTCGGCGTCGGCCTGCCACTCCAGGCGGTTGGCCATGCGGTGCTCAGCTACGCGCAAACCAGCTTCGCGCAGGCGGCGGTTCGTCTCGAACTTGTTGATGGTAACGCTGCTCGATTCAACTCCGGAGCCATTGTAGGGCAAGCCAAATTGCTCTAGCTCTCTTTGCAAAGCGCCATCCTCGCCGGGCCGGCCGTGCAAGGCAATAAATACCTCATCGACCATCTGGGCCAACTCCTCGAAGGAAATACGCCGTGGTTGCGCCGTAGGCTGACCTGCGTAGGTGCCCGTAATAGCCTCGGCTTCGCGACGAATCTTGGCCAACACTGGGTGCAGCTCGTGGCCGGCTTCAGCGTACTCGATTTTTTCGCGGATGTCGTCGGCGTTATCCTTAAGCATCACGTTGATAGGCAGCACATACAGTTTGTGCTCCTGCGCCGAGCCCGTCAGAAACACTGGGATGGGCTCGTATTTTACCGAAGAGCTAAGCTTCTCGTAAATATTGCGTCCGCTCTCCACCGAAATGTGCCGCTCAGAAGAATAGCCCCCCATAATTACGGCGACTTTGGTGCGCTGCCGTTCCTGCTGCTGGCGTGAGGCTACAGCCGCATCTAGCTGCGCTAAAATGCCCCCCAGCCGCACTGGCTGCATGCCTGCGCGGCGCCGCGCGGCCAGAGAGGTGCGAATTAGATACGTTAGAAACTGCGAAGGATTCAGACCAATTTCGGCGGCCTGATGGAAGAAGAAAGAGGCTGGCAACATGCCCGACGTGGTGTTCGGGTCATTCAGGAAAAGGCTACCATCGGTGGCTTGAATGAAGCCGTCTAGGCGGGCGTAAACCTGAAAGCCGAACGTGCGGAACATTTCCTGGCAAGCCTCGCGGATTTCCTGAATCTTGTCTTCTGGCAGGTCGATGGGCGTGATTTTACGGCTCAAGCCGGGCAGGTACTTGGAGCGGTAATCAAACATCTCCTCGCCCTTCACAATCTCGGTGGGGGGCAAAGCCAGCGGCTCACCATTTGGATCTTCTACTACGATGCACGAAAACTCGCGCCCCGCCACGAAGCTCTCCACCAATACCTGCGACTCGCCATCGACATTGGTAAGCAACACCTGCTCAACGGTTTCAAATTGCTCATTAAGCGTGTGCAGCAGCTTCTCAGGATGATAAACGAGTTGCGGCTCCTGAGGCGTGGCAGCAACATCAGTTGCGCCTTGTTCACCTTTCACTTCCAGCACCACTGGCAGCCCGATGCCTTCCCGAATATCGGTGAGCTGCTGCAGCCACAGAAGCTTCTGCTCGTCGCTCTTGCCCTGCCACTTGCTGCGCGTCAGGGTTTTACGAAAAAGGCTGCGCTCGACGGCAGCTACAAACTGGGAGGCATTTTTCTCCCGTAAAATCGAAACGCCAATGCTCGAACCCTGGCGCGGGGCTTTAAACACGAGCGGCAAGCCCAACTCGCGCACCAAGTACTCAAGCGTAGCTTCCGGATCAGCAGCGTCCCACTCTTCCGTGCTGATGATGCGGAAAGCAGGCGTGGGCCGGTTCAGGGCGTGCAGCAATTTTTTCTGGGCAATCTTATTAATACCAAACGCGGAGGGCAAAATGCCGGAGCCGGAATACGGAATGCCGTACCACTCCAGCAAGCCCTGAATAGCGCCGTCTTCGCCGCCGGGTCCGTGCAAAGCGAGGAAAGCGAAGTCCATCAGTTCGCGCAGCTCATGCGGCTGCACGCGCCGGCCGACTTCGGCAATGATGCGGTCTTGTTCTTCCTGACTTAGCTCGCCCAGGCTTTCCAAGTACACCTGCAAACGGTGCTCGGAGGGCGGCAGGGCCGATACAGGAGGGAAAAAGTCCCGGATGGTGCCTTTGTAGATGTAGTGCCAGTCGAGCAAAATGAAGTTGCCCCGGCTGTCCACGAAGATGGGCACGGCCTGAAACAAGCCTTTGTCCAGGTTATCGTACACAGTGCGGCCGCCCGCAAAGGATATTTCCCGCTCACGCGACGGGCCGCCGAAGAAGATGCCTATTTTCATACGTAGCGCAAAGGTACGGGGAAAGTAGAACGGATGCGAAACACGACCACGTCAAAGCTTCTACTACATTCGTCCCGTATAAGGCCTACCAAACCCTACAAACTACTCATGCAAACCCTCGATCAGTACAACTTCGCCGGCAAAAGAGCCTTGGTGCGCGTCGATTTCAACGTGCCCCTCGACGACGAGCTGCACATCACCGACGACACCCGCATCCGGGCCGCCACACCCACTATTCGCAAGATTTTGGCCGACGGTGGCAGTGTCATCCTGCTTTCCCACCTGGGCCGACCCAAAGGGGGTCCGGAAAAGAAATTCTCCCTGCAAAGCATCGTAGCTCGCTTGCAGGAGGAATACGGTACGCCGGTACTGTTTGCAAACGATGTGATGAGCCCCGACGCCGCTAAAATGGCCGCTGAGCTGCAACCCGGCCAGATTCTGCTCTGCGAAAACGTGCGTTTCTACAAAGAAGAAGAAGCCGGTGATACTGCCTTCGCTGAGAAATTAGCTAAACTGGGGGATGTATATGTGAATGACGCTTTCGGTGCCGCTCACCGCCGCCATGCTTCCACGGCCGTGGCCGCCCAGTATTTTGCCCCCCAAGACCGCGTTGCGGGCTACCTGATGCAGAGCGAGCTGGAGAATGCCCACCGTGTGCTCACCAAAGCCGAGCGTCCGTTCACCGCCATTATGGGCGGGGCGAAGATTTCGGATAAGATCCAACTCATTGAGCAGTTGCTGGATAAAGTAGACAACCTGCTGATCGGCGGCGGCATGGCATATACCTTCGCCAAAGCGGAAGGCGGTAACATTGGCGGCTCCTTGCTGGAAGCCGACAAGCTCGATCTGGCCCTGCACCTGATTCAAAAAGCCAAGGAGAAAGGTGTAAACCTCGTGCTACCCACCGATTCGCTCATCGCCGACCGGTTCGCCAACGACGCCAACGTAGAAACGGCCCCAAATCACCACATTCCCAACGGCTGGATGGGCTTGGATATCGGTCCAGAGTCGCGCGAAAACTTCGCCAACATCATTCGCCAGTCCCGCACTATCCTTTGGAATGGCCCAATGGGTGTGTTTGAGATGTCAAACTTCTCGGCCGGTACTGAGTTCGTAGCCGCAGCTATTGCTGATGCTACCGCCAACGGCGCCTTTAGCCTCATCGGCGGCGGCGACTCGGCCGCAGCCGTCAACCAGATGGGCTACGCCGACCGCGTGAGCTATATTTCTACTGGCGGCGGCGCGCTGCTAGAATATATGGAGGGCAAAGAGCTGCCCGGTGTCGCCGCGCTGGAAGGACGATAGTAACCTATCAATCAGCGACACAAAAAAGCCCGCCAGAAGTGCTTCTGGCGGGCTTTTTTGTGTCAATTAGCATAAGGCGCTTCCAGTTCTTGGCCCATACCCAGTAACGGCGAGTTATCCATGCGGCCGGTGAGGCGGGTGGAGAGGGCGCGGGCTTCTTTATCGGTAAGAACTTCCAGCTTGTGCAACCAGCGCAGCCGCTGTAGCTGCGGCTCAATCAAGCCCAGCGGGTTAATACTGCCATAGTTCTCACGCAGGTAATCTTTGGTGCGCTGCTCCAGGGCTTCGGTGAAGGAGAAGAGGGCTTTGCGCTCATTGGGGCGGTCGGCCAGCACCACGCGGGCGTGGGTAGTGCTAAGGATAAAGTGATTCCACCAGTTGCGGTGGCCGTACCAATACAAGGCCACCAATCCCAAGCCGACACCCAGCGCCACCAGCCCATACCATGACGCGGCCTGCTTGAGCGCGTATTGCGTACAAATTATCCAGGCATATAGTACGCTTAGCAGCTGCCACCGCGAAGGCAAGCTGCGCCGCCGCTCCACGCGCACAGGCAGCGCCTCCTCGTACGGCATCTCCACTTCCAGCGTAATCAATCCACGCCGGTCTTTCCGACAGATATATAGCCCGTGGGGGCGAAGAGCCAACTGCGTGGTTTGTGTCAGTTGACGTTGTTCAAGTAGCATAGAGTAAGAAAACAAGCAACGGTGCGCCTGCCGTTTTAACCGAAGGGCGAAGGGGTAAAGCAGAGCACAAAAATAGCCAGCATTACCCAGCCCAGCACCTTACGGCCCGCGCTCAGCGGGCTTTCGTCGGGGGCGGGTGGGTGATAAATGCCCATCACGCGGCCCAGTAGCAGTCCAAATACCAGCCAGCCCGGATTACCCTCGATGCCTAGCACCGCCAGACTCAGCGCCAATTGTGCAGCCACTACGCCCAGCACCAGCATCAGCGCCCGACGCGGCGTAGGCACGGCCCGCCGGAATACCGTGAACAGATAAAGCAGATAAATCGGTCCGCCATAGAGCAACGAGTCATTTGAGCTATCAACTGTAAACAGCCCCAGACCGGCATAAAAGATAAATCCGATAAAGAGTATTGCCGATACTTGGTTAGCGCGCTGAAAACCCAGCAAACCGTACAAAATATGCCCCCCATCGAGCTGCCCAATCGGTAACAGGTTGAGGGCCGTAAAGAACAAAGCCAGCGAGCCCGCCAGCAGTACCGGGTAATGCATCAACTCATTGGGGTGGGGCAGCAGCGCCGGATCAGCCAGCCATGATTCCAGAAACTGATAAATCAGCGACTTACCCAGCACCAATCCGCCGCCGTCAGCACCTTTGTACACATACTGCGCATAATCAGCGCCGTACACGCGGTATTCGGGATGCACCTGAAACAAATACTCCAGCGGAGGCAAATGGGTGAAGCCGTACATCAGCACGGGTATGGCCACCAAAAAACCCGCCAGCGGTCCCGCCAGCCCGATATCAAAAAACTCTTTTCGGGAGAAAATCCGGTCTTTAATGCGAATGACCGCCCCAAATGTACCGATTGTATTAAAGAAGCCCGTAAAAAACGGAATGTAATAAGGTAGCGTCGCCCGTACTTTATAGTATCGCGCCGTGAAATAATGCCCAAACTCATGCACCGTGAGCACACCCAAAAACGGCAGCGAAAACCATAATCCATTCCGTATCTCAGTCTGCGAAAGCCACACGCTAAGCGAACCAACCCGCGGGTCAAAAAAGGTACGGCCCGTCATCCACTCCGCCCCGGCCAGCGTGGTCGTTATGAGCGTGATGACGAACAGCAGCAAATGCAGGGTATACACACGCCAGCGCGGCGTGGGCGGCCGGTAGGCGTTGAACTCGCCACGGTGACGACGAAAGTAGCCACGGTAGCGCGGCCGATGTACGTTATTATCGGGCTGTGGCGCCGGGGCGTCAGGTAGAGGGAGAGAAGGCACGGATAGCGGCGGGCAAGGCTTCAGTGAGCGTGAGCGGCGGGGCCAGGAAGAGCGTGTGCAAACCCAGGCGCTGCGCCGTTTCGATATGTTGAAAACTGTCTTCAATGAAAAGAGTTTCTTCGGCCTGCCAGTTCATTTCGCGCAGCACATGCTCAAAAATCTCTGGGCCGGGCTTACGTAACCCTATATCCTGGGAATAAAACACACGGTCCAGCACATCGGCAATGCCGTGCTCAAAGCCATACGCAACCTTGAGGCGCCGATTTACTTCCTCAATATGAATCACGTTGGTGTTGCTGAGCAGCGCCATCTGGTGGCCTTGCGCGTGCAGCTCGGTCAGCAGTGCCAGCCGGTCGGCGGGCACATCCAGCAGAATAGAATTCCAGGCTGCGTCCAGCTCCTCATCGGTGGCCGTAAGCTGGTAGCCAGTGCGCAAACCTTCCCGAAACTCGGCCGGCGTGATGCGCCCCGTTTCCAGCAAATCGAACAGCTCCGACTGGTTTTTTTGGTTGTACTCAATGGTGCTGCCCGCGCTGGTCAGGCGGCGCATGGCCTCAATCGGGCGCTGGTAATCGATATTAATAAGTACGCCTCCAAAGTCGAAAAGCAAGTTTGGCAGGCGGCGCGGAGTAGGGCTGGGGGGCATTTTTGAAGAATAGCGTTGCAAATTGACGGGCAAAAGTCGTAGTTTGCACCGCCGAAACCAACCTATACGGTTGCGAACGCGCCGGGCCCATAGCTCAATCGGTTAGAGCAACTGACTCATAATCAGTAGGTCCTTGGTTCGATTCCAAGTGGGCCCACAAAAACCCTACTCACAGCTTGTGAGTAGGGTTTTTGTTTTAAGTAAATACTAAGGAATAACTGAGGCTATATCTATTCAAATCAGGCCTAAGCTAAAAGGCATTTCGAAGAGTTTTCGAGCTACATACAGAATGGAGAGCCCAGCATCTGCCTAGTCTATTTATCCATACCCAAATAGAGTTTGGGTAGGCAACACTTTTATTTCACGGCTAGAGGGCTGACAGCGCCGGTTTGTTTGTCTACGTCGAAGGCGGCCTTGTTAGGCAAGCGACCGGCCCAATCAGTGCGGGGTACCAAGATTTGCCACTGGTTGTTTACTTCAATTGCCTGGGCCGAATCCAGCCGGTAGAGAGCCGCATTGGGCTGCTGCTTTACGAAGCGGGCGACGGCCGCGCGGGCTTGCGCTTCGGTGGAAGCTGCTGCATTAGTATCGGCAGGTTGCTGAGATGGAGTAGAAGACACGGGTTGGGACGGCTCGCAACTGTTTAGCCCTGCCAGAGCCGCGGATAGTAATACAAGCGAGAAGGATTTGCGCATGGCATAAGGTAGGGAAAGGGCAGACTTAGCAAGGTTAATTAGTCAACCGCGAAGTGGCCGTAATTGCCATAGTGTTGAATTTGTACGCTATCTGCCCGTCTGGCGCAACCAGGTGGCGGCGGCCATCTCGTCCTGAAATACATGATAAAATAGGCTGCCTTCCCGGGCATCGTGCAGAAGCTGTGTGGAAGATAAGCGAGCAAATACATCATCGGGCAGCAGAATTGCCGCAATGGTTTTTCGTTGCTCGTTATGAATCCATTCCTGGTTTATCAACGCCCGCTCCTCATCGGTAAAGGGCGACATGACCCGCTGATCAGTCAGTACATGGGTCCAACCCCGACGAGTTAGTAGATTTCCTATGTGGATGAGAAACGTTTTGAAGTCGCTGAATTGACGCTTGCCTGGCTTGTACTGCACCACCGCGTACGCATCTGCGTGCTCGAAGAGGCGACCAACTGCGTTTTCGTAATAAAGCGAGTGAATAGTTAGAGGCATGAGAAGCTTGGCAAAAAACAGGGCCTATTGGGTGCAAAGGCAATAATGGGTGGGTAAAGCTAAGGGCCGGAAATCTAACTGGAAATTAAAGCCAATACAACCAAAGCGGACCGACTCGTTTGGGACCGTCGAATAAAGCAGGAATTTACCCCAAGAGTGGGTTTTCAATTAAGTAAGAGCGCAATTTTTGGGCGCCACAGGATGCATAGGTGCTGTCTTCGTGGCTTACAACTTGCCAGCCGTACCCCATGCCAGAACTTCTATGGGCTATGCGCGTACTCTAGATTCTTGTTGCGAATGCACTTGAAAGGCTTGATAGTGTCTTCAAACGGCCTTGCTCTGGCATAGAAGGGCTCACGTCATCCAAAAACCACCATGAGTGAGAGTGCGCAGTTTGTAAATAGCGAGCAGAGGTTTCGGTCGCTATTTGAGAACAATCTGGACTTTATTCTTTTCCAGGACCGCAACGGAGTTATTCTGGATGTAAATGAGCCTTTTCTGCAGCTTTGGAACTGCTCCAAAGCAGATGTATTGGGTAGGGGTATTTCTGATTTTCTTCCGCCAGAACTAATTCCTGTGTTTCGGGAGAAGCTGATCCAAGCTTTTCAGGGCACGCGTGTACAGTTCAATGTAGCAGTGCAGTTCCGTGGCGCGGAGCCTAGGGTGTTGAATATCTCGAAGGTGCCACTGCGGGTGGATGGATCAGTGAGAGGCGTACATATGGTAGCACGCGATATCACGGACTTAACTGCATCTCACCAGATGATTGAGCAGCAGGCAAAAACGCTCAATACCATTTTTGAGAGTATCACGGACGCTCTGTTTCTGGTTGATAGGGATTGGTGCCTCACTTTCGTGAACCGCGAAGTGGAGCGCCTGCTGCAAATAGACCGCCAGCAGGTACTGGGCAAAAATCTCTGGACCTTATTTCCGGATGAGGTGGGCGGCGAGTTTTACCATCAGTATCATCACGCTCTTGCTATGGGGCAGGCCGTGCATTTTGAGGCCTATTATGCTAGCCTGCAACTCTGGCTGGAAGTCAAGGCTTTCCCTTCGGAAGAAGGGCTGTCCGTGTATTTTTCGGACGTTACGCTGCGTCATGAAGCCCAAGCCAGCCAGGAAAAGCTAGCTCAGGATCTGCACCGGCAAAACCAGGATCTGCAGCAGTTTACCTATATCGTTTCGCATAACCTGCGGGGGCCTTTGGCCAATGCCATGGGCTTGTCGCAACTCCTGACGGCCCCCGATCCGGATCAGGCTACGTTGCTGAGTCATTTGCAAACCAGCCTCGTGCAGCTCGATGTGGTGCTGCAGGATATGAACACCATTCTTACCGTGCGCGACAAGCAGGACGTGGCCGATGTGCCCGCGCCCACACGCCTAGCCGATGTGCTAAACTTGGTGCTGCAGGAGATGAACGAGCCGCTGCAGCAGGCTGGGGGGCAAATTATTCGCGACTTCCCGGAGGATTTGCACACGCACGGCAACCGAGCCTATATCTACAGCATTTTTCTAAATCTGCTTTCTAATTCTATTCGGTATCGCTCGCAGCAGCGTGCGCTCGTGGTTACTATTACCGGCAGCCCACATCCCGAAGGAGGTGCCCAACTCACCTTTGCCGACAACGGTTCGGGCTTCGATCAAGAGAAAGCGGGCGCCGACGTGTTTAAGCTCTACAAGCGCTTTCATACTTCGCCTTCGGGCCGCGGCATGGGCTTGTATCTGGTGAAAGCCCACGTCGAGTCGATGGGGGGCACTATTGCGGTTGAAAGCCGGGTGGAAGTGGGTACGCAATTCTTTCTATTCTTACCTTAAACAAGCTATGCATACAGTCCTGATTGACGATGATTATATCAGCATATTTCTCACCACCAGAATATTGCAGCGAGAAAACTTTACCGATACTATTACCTCTTTTCAGTTGCCTCAGGAAGCAATTCACTACCTTCAGGATGCAATGCCAGACCAAGTGCCGGACGTCATTTTTCTGGATCTGAATATGCCAATCATGAGCGGCTGGGACTTTCTGGACACCTTAAAGCCCTTGGAAGCTCAATTAGCCGGGCGGTGCTCCATTTATATCCTCACCTCGTCTGTGGCCCCTTCGGATAAGCTTAAGGCGGAAGAGTACAGTCTCGTGGCCAGCGTCATTAACAAACCCTTGGACGGTCCGAAACTGCAAGCTATTCGCACACAGGTGCTGGAAAACCGATCCTGACTCCTCGAGTGCTACCAGAAGTGCTTTTGCCGTTGACAAGTGATGCAGTTGAGGCTGGGGGCAAAGTTAACTTGGCTTAGTAGCAGTGATCCGCGTAGGAGAAGGTTTTACAGCTATTAATCTGTCCAGCTGCTAAGTGGGTGGATGCTTTCTTTTCTGTCTGCGTTTTTTTGACGCTTACCATCACGGGTACGCTGGTGTTGGTTTAGGAATAATCGGGTAATTGATGGTTGTGTCACAACGGCTCGACGCTGTGTGCCGTTTGCTTTCTGAGGAATAGCATTTCCAACTCAAGCACCACCATAGCCCCTTACCAAGAGTAATATTTCTTTAGCTTATACTTACCTGCCCGCAGGATAAGCCTAACTACCAAAAGCACAGATGATGAGCGCAACGTCAACTAAGTATTCGTTTGGAATGATTGGCCTGGGTACCATGGGCCGTAACCTGCTCCTGAACCTTGCCGACCACAATTTTGGCGTCGCGGGCTACGACAAAGACCCCAGTAAAATAACGCTGCTGGCAGAGGAAGGCGCCGGCAAACCAGTGCAGGGCTTCACCGATCTAACGCAGTTTATCGACAGCATTCAGACGCCCCGCTCCATTATGCTGTTGGTGCCTGCAGGCAAAATTGTGGATAGCGTTATCGAAGAACTGTGGCCCCTGCTGGCGCCCGGCGACATTATCATTGATGGTGGAAACTCCCATTTTTCGGATACGACGCGCCGCGCTGCTACTTTAAAAGAGGCTGGGTTTCACTTCTTCGGCATGGGAATCTCGGGTGGGGAAGAGGGCGCTCGGTTTGGCCCCAGCATGATGCCCGGCGGCGACAAACAGGCTTACCAGGTAATGCAGCCCATGTTTGAAGCCATTGCGGCCCGCGTGAATGATGAGCCCTGCGTGACGTACATCGGACCCGGTGCTGCTGGTCACTTCGTGAAGATGGTGCACAACGGCATCGAGTACGGCTTGATGCAGCTAATTGCCGAGACCTACGAAGTAATGAAACGCGGCGCTGGTCTTGATAATGCCGCCATTGGTCAGGTATTCGCGCAGTGGAATGCGGGCCGGTTGCAGTCCTTTCTCCTAGATATTACTAAGGATATCTTCGTCTTCCGCGCGCCTCACACAAATCATCTGTTGCTCGACGATATCAAGGACGAAGCGCGTTCCAAAGGCACCGGCATGTGGACCTCGCAGGTAGCTATGGAGCTGGAAGTGCCCATTCCGACCATCGATACGGCCGTTGCCATGCGCAACTTATCCAAATACAAAGGCCTGCGCGAGCAACTGGCTACGTTATACAACAATCCGGCGCCAACAACATCGGCAGCTATCGATCGGGGGGCTTTTCTTAGCAACCTGGAGCAGGCGTTTTACTTCAGCATGGTGGTTACGTATGCCCAAGGCATGCATCTGCTGGCCAAGGCATCTGCTGCCTATGACTACGGATTGCAGCTAGCTGACATCGCTAGGATATGGCGTGGCGGCTGCATCATTCGCTCGAGTTTTTTAAACGACATATTCAACGCGTATCAGCAAACCCCAGCGCTGGAGCATCTGCTGCTCGATGCGCAGGTTGCTGCTGTTGTAAATCAAGCGGTGCCTGGCACCCGCCAAATAGTAGCGGCGGCAGTGGCAGGGGGTATTTCTTTGCCAGCTTATGCTGCTTCGCTGAGTTACTTTGAGTCTTTCCGCAGCGCCCGTCTGCCCTCAAATCTGATTCAGGCCCAGCGCGATTATTTCGGCGCCCACACGTACGAGCTCATTGGGCATAAAGGCGTGTTCCATACCCAGTGGACGCCGGTGCACGAGGACGCGGCCAACAAGCAATCGGTTCAAGAGGACCCGGAAAAGAAGGCCGAGGAGCCAGTCATTCCAAACAAGTAGGCTGCGGCCATTTATCAACCCATTCGCTACACCCTACGCATGAGCTCCAGCAAAGAAACTCAGCCTACCATCTTCGTCATCTTTGGTGGCACCGGAGATTTGAATGCCCGCAAGCTGACGCCGGCGCTTTATCATCTGTATCTGGATGGCTGGCTGCCCAAGCACTTTGCCATTATCGGCAGTGGCCGCACGCCCTTATCGGATGACGAGTTTCGCACGAAGCTGTTGGACGACATCAACCAGTTTTCGCGCACAGGCAAGGCCGATAAGGATACGTGGAAGGAGTTTGCCCAGCACATCGTCTACCAGGCGGCCGATGTTAAGGATGCCACTACCTATAAGAAATTCGGCCAGCGCATTGCGGACTATGAGAAGGAGTGGAGCGTGCAGCCTAACGTGATTTATTACCTGGCCGTGGCTCCCGAGTTTTTTCCAATCATCGCCTCAAACCTGGCCAAAAGCAAGCTCGCCTCCGATACCAAATGCACGCGTATTGTTATTGAAAAGCCCTTTGGTCACGATCTGGAGTCGTCGCGGGAGCTGAACAGGCTGCTGTCCGATATTTTTGACGAGCGGCAGATTTACCGTATCGACCATTATCTGGGTAAGGAAACCGTGCAGAACATCATGGCTTTCCGCTTTGCCAATGCGCTGTTTGAACCGCTTTGGAATCGCAACTACATCGAGCACGTTCAGATTTCCGTGACCGAGCAACTGGGTGTAGGCGAGCGCAGCGGTTACTACGACGGCGCGGGCGCCATGCGCGATATGATTCAGAACCATCTGCTGCAGCTGCTTTGCCTGGTAGCCATGGAGCCCCCCGTCAACTTTACGGCCGACGAGGTACGCAACCGCAAAGTAGATGTGCTGCGGGCCATGCGCCGGTTTACGCCCGAAGACATTCGCGAGTCGGCGGTGCGCGGGCAGTATGCGGCGGGCTGGATGAAGGGCGAGCAAGTGCCCGGCTATCGGGAAGAGCCTGGTGCCAACCCCAAGTCGAACACCGAAACCTTCGCTGCGGTAAAGTTCTTCGTGGACAACTGGCGGTGGCAGGATGTGCCCTTTTATGTGCGTACGGGCAAGCGCATGCACCGCTCAGCGTCCAGCATCACAATCCAGTTCAGGGACGTTCCGCACTTTGTTTTTCCGCCCGAAACCGCGGAAAGCTGGCAGCAGAATCGGTTGGTGATCAGTATTCAGCCCGAAATGAGCATTCGCTTGCAGGTTCAGGCCAAGCGCCCCGGCCTCGACATGATGCTCAATACCGTGGATATGGTGTTCGACTACAAAGGCACCTACACCAGCCAAGCGCCGGAAGCCTACGAAACCTTATTGCTGGATACAATGCTAGGCGACCAGACCTTATTCATGCGCGGCGACCAAGTAGAAGCCGCCTGGGATTTGCTTATGCCTATCCTAAACTCGTGGCAAGGACGTGCCAGCCAGAGCTTCCCCAACTACTCAGCCGACTCGTGGGGCCCGGAAGTAGCCGAAGCCCTCATTGCCCGTGATGGATTCCATTGGTTTACACTCCCGCTCAATGGCAATGAATAAAGCCTCCCAACTCCATATTTACCCCACGCCCGAGGAGGTGCTGACTAGTTTGGCTGACTACTTTATTGAGTTGGCCAATCAGGCTATATCGGAGCACGGGCGATTCTCTGTGGCGTTGTCGGGGGGCAATTCTCCTAAGAAATTCTATGAGCTTTTAGCATCACCGTCGTATCGGCAGCGAGTAGCTTGGGAGAAGGTAGATTTCTTCTTCGGCGATGAGCGCTACGTGCCTCACACCGATCCGGAAAGCAATTACCTGCTCGCGGAGAAGGCCCTTTTTGATCCTTTGCAGATAGCGTCCGCCCAGGTTTTTGCTGTTGATACTGCACTTGCCCCCGCTGAGGCAGCTCAGCAGTACACCCAAACCATTGAGCGCTATTTCGGCCAAAAGGAAGTGCGCTTTGATCTGGTTTTATTGGGCTTGGGAGATAATTCGCACACCGCGTCCTTATTCCCACACACTGCGGTTTTGCAGGAAACCGGAGCAAGGGCGAAGGAGGTTTTTGTGGAGGAGAAGCAAGCTTATCGGATAACGCTGACTGCGCCACTAATCAATCAGGCTCAGGCTGTTGCCTTTCTGGTGTATGGGGCCGATAAAGCTGCCGCTGTGCAACGAGTTTTAACTGCGGAACGCAACATAGAGGAGTTTCCAGCCCAGCTTATTGCCCCTGCCTCAGGCGAGCTGCATTGGTTTTTAGATGCTGCCGCAGCGGCACAGCTTCCTGATAAGCGGAGGTAAAAACAGCTCAAGTATTTAAGGAAGCTCTTCAAATCCTGCTGCATCTACTGGCTCAGCGCCGAGCCGATGCACAACCAGTTTTTCGTCCTGAGCTACTATTGCAGCGCGTGCTAAACCCAGGAATAAGCCGTGCTCTACGATACCCGGAATGGCCTGAAGTTGGAGCGCAAGCTCCGCCGGATCGGGTAATGATTTGAAATGACAATCAATCAGCAAGTTGCCTTGGTCGGAAAGAGCAGGCTGGGGGGCTTTTTTCTTGTCTAGGCGCACTGTTGGATCACCTCCGAGTTGCGCTATGGCATCCAGTACCCACGGCAGCGCAAAGGGCACTACTTCGAGGGGGAGCGGAAAGTGGCCCAGCTGCGGCACTAGCTTCGAGGAGTCAGCAATAATCAACAGATAATCCGATGCTGTTGCCAGCACCTTCTCGCGCAGCAAGGCACCGCCTCCACCTTTTATAAGGGCGAGCTGTGGGCCAATCTCATCGGCTCCATCTACAGTCAGGTCGAAACGCAAGCCACGCCGGGGCTCTACCAAGGGAATGCCCACGCTCCGAGCTAAGACTTCACTGGCCAGAGAGGTAGCCGTAGCCTGAACCTGAAACTGGCCGGCCCGAAGCGCATCACCGAGCAATTGAATGAAATAAGCCGCCGTGCTACCACTGCCTAATCCTACCAGCATACCATCGCGCACCCAGCGTAGGGCCTGCGCAGCCGCACGTTGTTTTTCCTTATCTATTCGTCCCTGGTTTTCGGATGATGCCATAACAACTAGTGGCTCAAAAGCGCACGTTATAATCCACAACTGTCTGAGAAGTGAGGTCGCTGAGAAGGAATTCGGAAGTAATACATAGCAGCTAGGAAGGACGAATGTGTTTGAGCACAAGCATAGGTAGTCGTTCAGCTAAGACTACAAAGGGGATCCAACCAAACTTTCCCTTTAGTAGTCTCGGCTCAAGCTGAACATAATAGGGGCCAAAGCAGCAAAAGAGAAAATATTTTGAGCTTTTGCTACACTATTTCCAGATTCTTAAAATTTCTTTTAGCCCATCATTTCCTTAGTTACTTGATTCTTAACATCGTATATTTAATATGTTACTAATAACTATAAATGAGGGCTTTGCAAGAGAAAATATCTCCTGTATAGCCTATGTATTCCTTTTAGGTACACAACCGATCAACTCTTATAGCACTAAGATTAAGGCTTACTAACCTTGGTGGTATCAATTTTGACAGAAATAGTATGAAACCTTATAGGGAGTTGTGAGTAAAAGGACATAAAATCACTAAATAGTATAGAAACATGTGCTTTTTACTGGATTTACTAAAGTTGTGTACCGGAATATTATTGTTGTATTAACAAAATATTATCTTTTTACAACTAAAAGTTATAAAAAATATTGTTTTAACTACAGAATGATTTTACTTTGCATGCGTACAAGACCATTAAACACCACTTCCTCATTGCCTACTGCCTACTTGTACTAACTCATGGAACGCTACAAACACTACACTGATGCTTCGCGCATCATCTTGCCCGTGGTGGACGTGCTCATCATCTTTGGTGCTTTCCGTCTTACTGGCTTCTTCTTATTTGATAGCTGGGAATTCACCAGCTATTACCCTTTCTTCTTTGCTATTTTTGGGCTGCTGTGGTGGATTCTGTCGAAGGAGTATGCTAATATCTATCGGATAGATCGGCTGATTACCTATCCCGAAAAGCTCCTGTACCTGATTCGTACCTTCCTGATTCATGCTAGCCTTGTACTAGCTGGTGCAATGCTTTTTGACACGATGTGGTTGACGGTGCGCTACCTAGTATTAGTGTACAGCTTATCGGTAGTAGGTGTAGCTCTTGGTCGTTTCCTGCTGGCTTTTGGCTACCGCGTATACTGCACTCATATTGCCCGGGCTCATACCCACTTCATCATTGTAGGCACTGGCAACAGTGGTCAGGAATTACAACGCTTTCTTGAGTCTCATGACCCTAGTAACAAGTTCATGGGTTTCTTTACCGATGAGAAGGTTGCTGACAATCTGAAATCACTTGTAAAAGGCTCCATTGCAGACCTGAAGGAGTTTTGCTCTAAAACGCAGGTAGATGAGATCTACTTTGCGATGCCACTCGATCAGCGCGATCTTATCGAAGACTTATCGCGCTTCGCCGACGACCACTTCCTTTCCTTCCGTATTGTTCCCGACTTTAGTGGCACAGTTCGTCAGGATGTGAATGTGTATTTCTACGATCACATGCCCATTCTCACTATTCGGAATGAGCCCTTGGGAATGCGCACCAATCAGGCAATGAAGCGCCTGTTTGATATCTTCTTCTCCTTGACAGTTATCGTAACTGTGTTCCCTGTAGTGATGGGAATTCTGGGATTGTTGATCAAACTTGATTCTCCAGGCCCAATTTTCTTCAAGCAGCTGCGGCCTGGCAAGCGTAACCAGCTTTTCCCTTGCTACAAGCTGCGCACGATGCAGGCCAACCACGGCCAGACAGAGTTGCAGGCTACAAAAAACGACATGCGTATCACTCGCGTTGGCAAGTATCTGCGCAAGTACAATCTTGATGAGTTGCCTCAGTTCTTCAACGTATTAATGGGACAGATGTCAGTGGTAGGTCCTCGCCCTAACATGCTCTCCCAACTGGAAGAGTACTCCAAGCACATCCGTACTTATCAGATGCGTCATGCTGTAACTCCAGGTATTACAGGCTATGCTCAGGTAAATGGCTACCGCGGCGAAACCCGCGAAGCTGGTACCATGGAGAAGCGTGTTGAGTATGATCTGAAATACGTGCAGAACTGGTCATTCGGGTTGGACATGAAGATCATCTTCCAGACTGTTTGGAATATGGTTCGCGGCGAGAAAAACGCTTATTAAACCACCGCTGGGGGGCAAATTATGCCCATGTATCCAACTACTATCACTTTGCGTAAAGGCCCCTGCCACAGTTCGTACGACTATCGTCGGCAACCGTGCTAGGGGCCTTTTCTTTTAACCTTTGATCTTCGTTCCCGCCGGCCGTTGTCACTTACTAATCACAAATTACCCCATTGCCACTTCCCGCTCTACCACGCCAACTGGTCTTGGACACTCGTATTACGACGGGCAACCGGACTGACTTTATAGATACAATACTGCGGCTTGGTGCTGCACGTACATCCGCTTATGTATGCTTCGCTAACGTGCATATGTTAGTGGAAGCTCACAACGATCCTGGGTTCCGTAAGATATTGGATGGCGCTGCCATCGTATCACCCGATGGTAGCCCCGTGGCTGCGGCCGTGAGTTGGTTTCATGGGCAACAGCAGGAACGTGTAGCTGGAATGGATTTGCTGCCTGCTTTACTTGCCGAGGCCGCCCAGCGCAATCAGTCCGTTTATTTTTATGGTACCACCGAGGAGGTGTTGGCAGCCATGGTAGCCCGTGCCCGGCGCGAGTTGCCTACCCTGCGCATTGCTGGCACTCATTCGCCGCCCTTTCGTCCGCTGACCCCTGATGAAGATAATGCTGAAGTAGCCGCTATCAATGCTGTAGATCCTGACTTGGTTTTCGTGGCCTTGGGCTGCCCACGCCAGGAGCGCTGGATGGCTGCGCACCAAGGGCAGATTCGTGCTTGTATGCTGGGAGTTGGTCAGGCGTTTCCGGTATATGCGGGCATGGAGCAGCGCTTGCCCGTGTGGGCACGCAAGCTCTGGCTGGAGTGGGCTTATCGGCTGTGGTTGGAGCCAAAACGGCTATGGCGGCGCTACTTGATTACCAATTCACATTTTCTGTACCTGATGGCGCAGCGCACTGTGTTTCGAAATAATGCTACCATCAAGACTGTATCATAGCCAAAGTTGAAATGCGCCAATTTACGTACTTTGATTTGGTCAACAAATCAAAATGCAAATCGCACGTGCAATAATATAATTATATGGGAAGAAGATTAGTAAATTGGCACAGTTGATCTGTGATGGAGTAATATTTGCTGATTTCTCACTTTATCTTCCTTCTTACTTTATTTCTCATGCAAGCAGTTATACTCGCAGGTGGTTATGGGACTCGTATCAGCGAGGAAAGTGGCGTCCGACCAAAGCCGATGGTTGAAGTGGGCGGTAAGCCAATCCTATGGCATATAATGAAGATCTATGCTCACCATGGCATTACTGATTTCGTAGTGTGCTGTGGCTATAAAGGTCATCTGATCAAACAATATTTCGCTGACTATTTCCTGCATAATGCCGACGTGACATTTCGTTTGGACCGCAACGAGATGACCGTGCACCGCAACCGCGCTGAGCCTTGGACCGTGACTTTGGTTGATACCGGGGAGGAAACCATGACTGGGGGGCGTTTGCGAAGAGTCCGCGACTATCTGGATGGCAATACTTTTTGCCTTACTTATGGTGATGGAGTAAGTGATGTGAATGTTCGCGAATCTATTGCCTATCATCAGAAGCAGGGTGCTTTAGCTACGCTCACGGCTGTGCGCCCACCCGGCCGTTTTGGTGTCTTCAACCTTACGGATGATAGTAGTCTGATCTCAAACTTCACTGAGAAGCCTGAGGGTGGCGAGTCTCCGTGGATCAATGGAGGATTCTTCGTCTTGGAGCCGCAAGTACTGGATTACATCGAAACCGATGCAACGGTGTGGGAAAAAGGCCCCTTAGAGCAACTGGCGGCTGATAATCAACTGGTGGCCTATCGGCATACTGGCTTTTGGCAACCCATGGATACCTTGCGCGACCGTAACTTGCTAGAGGAAATGTGGGCCGTTGGTAAAGCGAAATGGAAAGTGTGGAACGATCAGCCTTCTAATAACCAGGCTCATGAGCTATATGCAGCTCAGCCTCCCTTACTAATTAAATAAGTTATTGAGCACCAAGCACAGTAGTACTGACTAATGCTCAATTTCTAACTTGATATATGAAAGCGCAACGCATTCTCATTACTGGTAATATGGGCTACGTAGGGCCCGGCGTCGTGCGCCACCTGCGTCGGGAGTTTCCTGCGGCTGAGCTGATTGGGTTTGACATGGGTTTCTTTGCCCATTGTCTTACCGGCGCAGGGCGTTTGCCTGAGTCGCGGCTGGACCGCCAGTATTTCGGTGACGTGCGCAACTTGCCCACGGAATTACTTCAAGGTGTTGATGCCATCGTGCATTTAGCGGCTATTTCCAACGATCCGATGGGTTCAGCTTACGAGGATGTAACTTTGGCTGTAAATTATCAGGCGGGTATTGGGGTGGCGCAACGGGCTAAAGAAGCAGGTGTGCGTTCATTTGTATTTGCCAGCAGCTGTAGCATGTATGGCGCTGGAGGCGAAGGCGCTAAAACGGAGACTTCTACACTGAATCCGCTCACAGCTTATGCACGCTCCAAAGTGTTAAGCGAGCATGATTTAGCTCCCTTGGCTGATACGAATTTTTGCGTTACCTGTCTGCGCTTCGCAACTGCTTGTGGGTGGAGCGACCGGCTGCGGTTAGACTTAGTAGTCAATGACTTTGTAGCTGGCGCAGTAGCTGCGGGAGAGATTAATATCCTTAGTGATGGCACGCCGTGGCGTCCGCTTATCCATGTACAGGATATGGCGCGGGCTATTGAGTGGGCCATCAGCCGAGAGGCCACAAACGGCGGCGATTTTCTGGCTGTAAACGCGGGTTCTGATCAGTGGAATTACCAAGTACGTGAGTTAGCGGAGGCGGTAGCGGCGGCCATTCCCGGCACGAGTGTCAGCCTGAATGCGGCGGCGCCACCTGATAAGCGTTCGTATCGTGTCGACTTCAGCTTGTTCCGACAATTAGCCCCCCAGCACCAGCCCCAGCGTACTTTGCCTGATACAATAGCCGAGCTACGGGATGGGTTGATGAGCATGGGTTTCCACGATACCAGCTTCCGCTCTTCACAACTAATGCGACTACAAGTGCTTGCTGCCCTGCGCGAAAGCGGACAGTTGACCGCCGATTTGGAGTGGGCTGATACAGCAGCTGTCGCCACCGAGTCTGTAGGCGCTTAAGCTTTCTATTACTAAGGCCTTTCAAAACAGGAGTCGTTCTGGGAGGCTTTTATTCAATTAGACGATGATTTTTACTGAAACTGAGCTAGCCGGCGCTTTTATCATCGATATGGAGCGGTTGTCGGATGAGCGAGGTTTTTTTGCTCGCGCGTGGTGTGAGGATGAGTTTGCCGCGCATGGCATTCATCAGTTGCCCCTGCAGGCAAGTATATCTTCAAACCCTAAGCGCGGCACTTTGCGGGGTATGCACTATCAAATTGCCCCCCACGGCGAAAGCAAGCTTGTGCGCTGCACAAGGGGAGGCATTTATGATGTGATCGTGGATATGCGTGAGCAGTCGCCTACGTACGGGCAGTGGGTAGGAGTGGAGTTAACTGCCGATAACTTCCGCATGCTATTTGTGCCTGAGTACTTTGCGCACGGCTTCATCACGCTGCAAGACAACACGGACGTTTCGTATCAGATATCGGCTAAATACACGCCCGGCGCTGAGCGGGCTTTGCGCTGGAACGATCCGGCTATTGGAATTGAATGGCCTTTTGAACCTGTATTGCTATCTGAAAAAGACCGTAATCATCCGGACGTTCAACTAGCCGTCCGGATGTAAAATGGAGCGGTTTTGACCGTATGCATTACCCATTGCTGTAGAGCGGCCAGCAATCCATAATTGAATTTGTGTTGCTGATTTATTTTTTTAGGCCATAAACGATTTTTTACCCACCTCATGGGAATATCTACTCCATCATCCATTGCTACTGCCTTGTCTACTTCTACCAACGCAGTTGAAGAAGCACACACTGAATTCGCTCCGCCGCCCTCTAGCCCGTGTCGGTTTTGTGGTACACCTCTCACTCACACATTCGTCAATCTAGGCACATCACCCCTGTGCCAGAACCACGTGCGGCCATCTGAGTTCAATAGGGCTGAGCCCTTCTACCCGTTGCATGCCCGCGTCTGCAACGAGTGCTTTTTGGTGCAGCTTGATGAGTTTGTTAGCCCCACGGAGGTTTTCAACGATTACGCTTACTTCTCCTCCTATTCCGTATCGTGGCTGCGTCATGCTCAGCGCTACACGGATATGGCTGCGGAGCGGTTTAACCTTGATTCAAAGAGCCTAGTAGTAGAAATTGCCAGCAACGATGGGTACCTGCTTCAGTACTTCGTGGAAAAAGGCATTCCAGTATTGGGAGTTGAGCCAGCCGCCAACGTAGCAGAATATGCGCAGGCAAAGGGCATCAACACGATGGTGCGCTTTTTCGGTCGCGACACAGCTCAACACGTAGCAACAACGGTGGGCCAGGCTGATTTGCTGCTGGGCAACAACGTGTTAGCTCACGTACCTGACATCAACGACTTCGTGGGAGGAATGCAGGTGCTGCTCAAGCCCGAAGGCGTCATCACGATGGAGTTTCCGCACTTGCTGCGCCTGATCGAGGGAAATCAGTTTGATACGATTTATCACGAGCATTTCTCTTACTTATCCTTTAACACGGTAGAGCGCATTTTCGCGCATCATGGTCTCACGTTATTTGACGTAGAGGAGGTGCCTACTCATGGGGGGTCGCTGCGCATCTTCGCCCGCCATACTGCTCACGAGGCCCAGCCGGTAACTGCGCGGGTTGCTGAGCTTCGGGCGCGCGAAGTAGAAGCAGGCATCCTTGATTTGGCTTTGTATGCGGCCTTTGAGGAAAAGACGAAGGAAACCAAGCGCAAGCTACTGGATTTCCTGATCGAGGCGGCTCGTGAGGGCAAGAAAGTAGTTGGCTACGGCGCGCCCGGCAAGGGCAATACGCTGCTCAACTACTGCGGTATCCGCACCGATTTCATGGAATATACCGTCGATTTGAGTCCCCACAAGCAGGGTAATTTCCTGCCTGGCACGCGTATTCCTATTCTCCACCCCAATCACATCAAGCAAACCAAGCCTGACTATGTATTGATTCTGCCCTGGAATCTGCGGGAGGAAATCATGGAGCAAATGGCGGAAGTTCGCAGCTGGGGGGGCAAATTTGTGGTGCCCATTCCGGAAGTTAAGGTTTACGACTAGGCTTGGTTATCATGATAGAGAAGCTGGGATGTTAGTAGGATGATATGAAAAAGCCCCCAGCTTCTCTACAATGAGCTTTCCGACTTAGGGTAGCGTTCTATTTACGTTTGCTGTTTCTGCACATGACTTCTTCACTATCCAAAAAAGCCCCCCAGGCCCCCTCAACTGCTGTAGGAAGCACTGAGCAGCCAAAAACGCCGTTTGGATTGATGGAGCGGTTGTTTCCCATCTGCCGTAGCATTACCGGCAACGGCGTGCGCGAAACGCTAACTATCCTGCGCGAGTATCTGCCCGAACTGGTAATTCATGAAGTGCCCAGCGGTACGCCCGCTCTTGACTGGACAGTGCCAGCCGAATGGAACATTCGGGATGCTTGGGTAAAAAATGAGCGAGGCGAGCGGGTTATTGATTTTCAGCAGCATAACCTGCATGTGCTCAATTACAGCACGCCCGTGCAGGGTTGGTTTACGCGCGCTGAGTTGGATGAGCACTTATTCTCGCTGCCTGACCAGCCCGACCTAATTCCGTATCGTACCTCGTATTATCAACCCAATTGGGGTTTCTGCCTTGCTCACCAAGACCGCTTAGCGCTTCCAGAAGGTCGGTATGAAGTCTGCATAGACAGCACGTTAGATCCTGCTGGTGCCTTAACTTATGGGGAGTTATTTCTGCCCGGTAGCAGCGAGGAGGAAGTGCTAATTTCCAGCCATTGCTGTCATCCGTCGCTGGCTAATGATAATCTCTCGGGTATTGCGGTGGCTACGTTTTTGGCTCGGCACTTAGCGCCGCAGCCCCGTCAGTACTCGTATCGGTTTGTGTTTATTCCTGGTACTATTGGCTCCATTACGTGGCTAAGCCGGAATATTGAAACCGTCCAACACATCCAGCATGGATTGGTTGCTACGCTGTTGGGGGGTCCTGGCAATTTTACTTACAAAAAATCGCGCCGCAGTGCTGCCGATGTTGACCGGGCTGTGGCTGTAGTGATGCGCGATTCGCGTTTACCGCACGAAATACGTCCCTTTTCGCCCTATGGCTACGATGAGCGGCAGTATTGCTCACCGGGTTTTAACTTGCCTGTCGGTTGTCTTTCACGCACACCTTTTGGGGAGTTTGCCGAGTATCACACCTCCGCCGATAATCTCGATTTCGTGCGCCCCGAGCACCTGAGCCAAGCAATAGATTTATTCAGCCAGGTGTGCAACGTGCTCGAAACCAATAAACGATACCGTAACCTAAGCCCTTATGGTGAGCCCCAACTGGGCCGTCGTGGGCTTTACAAAGGTGTTGGCGGGGGCACGGAAGGCGCTGATTGGCAGATGGCATTACTTTGGGTGCTCAACCTGTCCGACGAAGAACACTCTCTGCTTGCTGTAGCGGAGCAATCTGGCTTACCCTACGGCCTGATAGAGCGAGCCGCCACCGCTTTACTGGACTGTGGCCTGCTCGCCCGCATTGAATAGAGCAATCAGGCAAGTCTACCAAAAAAAATGCTTGTTGCTACGTGTCATTTGCTATGAACTCATCTGCTAATCCTGCCACAACGACTATAGGCCATAGTCACGCCGAGCCGAGCTTCGCCGCCTCTAAAGCACTACAGGAGCGCTTTCACGCTGTAATTCCTGGTGGTAGTCACACGTATGCCAAGGGAGATGATCAATTCCCGGAACACATGGCGCCGTACATCGAGCGGGGCGATGGCTGTAGGGTGTGGGATGTAGACGGCAACGAGTTCATCGAATACGGCATGGGGCTGCGCTCCGTCACACTGGGGCATGCATTCGTTCCTGTTGTGCTGGCGGCTCAGGCCGAGATGACACGAGGAATCAATTTTGGCCGGCCCGCCACTTTAGAGTTGGCAACCGCCGAAGAGTTTCTGGACCTGACACAGGCCGGCGACATGGTCAAGTTCACTAAGAATGGCTCCGACGCTACCAGTGCTGCCGTCAAGTTGGCTCGTGCCTACACGGGCCGCGACCTGATAGCCGTGTGTGCTGATCACCCGTTCTTCTCGGTTGATGACTGGTTTATTGGCACTACAGCCATTAGCGCCGGGATTCCCCAAGCCGTACGCGAGCAGTCACTGCACTTCCGCTACAATGATATCGCGTCTTTAGCTGCCTTATTTGCGGCTCATCCTAATAAGATTGCGGCTGCTATCATGGAAGTAGAGCGCGACGTTCCACCGCTTCCGGGCTACTTAGAAGCCGTTCGTGACCTCTGCACCCGAAACGGAGTAATTCTAATATTCGACGAAATAGTATCGGGCTTTCGCTCCCATGTAAGCGGCGGGCAAGGAGTGCATGGTGTGCGCCCCGATCTAAGCGCTTTTGGCAAAGCACTCGGCAATGGGTTTTCCATTGCCGCTCTGACTGGTCGGCGTGAGTTGATGGAATTAGGTGGCCTGCGTCAGAAAGAACGGGACCGGGTATTCCTGCTTTCAACTACGTATGGTGCCGAATCTCATTCGTTGGCAGCTGCTCGGGCGGTCATGCAGATATACCGACATGAGCCAGTGATAGCGCACCTCAACGAACAAGGCGAGCGGTTGCGACAGGGCTTATTGGCCGCCGTGCGAGATCATAATTTAGAGGAGAATGTCCCCATCTTCGGGCAAAGCTGCTGCCTTTTTTATGGTTCTCGCGATGCACAGGGACAACCTTCGCAGGCTTTTCGTACCCTGTTTTTACAAGAAACGCTGCGTCGCGGATTGTTGCTGCCCTCCTTTGTAATCAGCTATTCTCATACCCCAGCCGTAGTAGACACCACTATCGAGCGCGTGCATGAGGCCTTGGGGGTTTACCGCCGCGCTCTGGATGAAGGGATTGATAAGTATTTGGTAGGTCGCCCAGTGCAATCGGTGTATCGTGCACGCAATTAATTAGGTATGCGAATTCTTTTGCTTCATAATCGCTATCAGCAGGCTGGCGGTGAGGATGTAGTCTTTAGGGCAGAGCTAGAGCTACTTAGGGCTCACGGCCATCCTGTCGATACCTTAGAGTTTGATAACGACTACATTCAATCTGCGTGGGATAAACTGCTTACCGGTGTACGAAGCTTATATAATCCGGTCAGTGCCCGTTTATTAAAGAAAAAAATAGAGGCTTACAAGCCCGACATCATTCATCTCCATAATTTCTTTCCGGTCGGGTCACCTTCTTTGCTTTACGCTGCCGCTGCCGCCGGCGTACCCGTCGTGATGACACTGCACAATTATCGTCTGGTTTGTCCCAGCGCCATATTGTACACCGATGGGCAGATTTATGAGAAAAGTGTAAATCAAATACTACCCTGGGACGCTATCAAACGGGGTGTTTATCGAAACTCGCGCATGCAAACTGCTTCGGTAGCGGTCATGACTGGTGTACATAAGCTGCTTGGTACTTGGCGCGAGAAAGTTGACAGGTACATAGTACTTACCGATTTTGCCCGGAATATTATTGTTAATTCTTCTCTCAAACTGCGCCCTGAGCAAGTGGTTGTGAAGGTAAATTCGGTGCCCGATTGCGGAATTGGCCCGGCTCAACGCTCAGAGCAGCTGCTGTTTATTGGTAGATTGACACCAGAAAAAGGAATTGCTGTTTTACTGAATGCTGCAGAAAAGGGTAAATTCCCTTTGCATATAATTGGCGATGGTCCTCTACGATCTGAGGTAGAAGAACGGGCAGCCCGGTGCTCTTTTATCACCTATACTGGTTTCAGCACACGTGCAACGGTAGCGGCGGCCCTCCAAGAAGCTCGTGCCCTAGTTGTAGCCTCCACTTGGTATGAGGGAATGCCACTGGTTGTGCTGGAAGCATTTGCAGCTGGTACTCCCGTCATAGCTTCGCGGCTGGGCGGGCTAGGCGAACTGATTCAGCATGAAGTTAATGGGCTGCATTTTGAACCGGGCAATTCAGAGGACTTACTTGAGCAAGCCCATCGGTTGTGCCGCAACTCTGAACTAGCTGCAAAGCTTGGGCAAAATGCTCGGAAGTCTTATGACACCCGCTACTCTCCCGAGCGTAATTACCAGCAGTTGGTTTCTATTTATCAATCTGTGCTAACGGAACGTGCTGCCACAAATAAGGCTGAGAAAGCTTTGTATTCGTAGCTGCCCGGAATATCTAGGATTAAGTTTTACACACAAAAAAGCCCCCCATAAAGCATCTGGGGGGCTTTTTTGTGTGTAAAACGGAAATCTTAATTTGTTGATACCGATTCTCCCATTGATTGAGGTTCGGACTCCCATTCTGCTAAAGCATAAACAGCAGCAAGCCCTTTGTCCAGCGGAATAGAAGCGCGCCACCCCATGCCAGCTAGTTTGCTGACATCCAGTATTTTACGCGGCGTCCCGTCAGGCATTAATGCGTTAAATCGAAGCTTTCCACGGTAACCGGTTATACGCTGAATTAAGCGGGCTAAGTCGGCAATGGAGATGTCTTCGCCGGTACCTACGTTAATAGGTTCTGAGCCATCATAGCGTAGCATGAGGTGAAGACAGGCATCAGCCAAGTCATCCACGTGCAGGAATTCGCGGCGGGGCGTACCAGTACCCCATACTTCTACCGTAGGAGACTCGTTTATGCGAGCTTCGTGAAACTTGCGCAGCAACGCGGGTAACACATGCGAGTTTTGTGCGTGGTAGTTGTCGTGAGGACCATAAATATTTGTGGGAATAGCCGAGATAAACGAACAGCCGTGCTGACGGCGATATGCTTGGCACTGTTTCACCCCGGCAATCTTGGCTATGGCATACGGCTCATTGGTTTGCTCTAAAGGACCGGAAAGCAAGTATTCTTCACGCAATGGCTGCGATGCCAGGCGTGGATAGATGCACGAGGAACCTAAAAACAGAAGCTTCTGAACGTGGTGTACATAGCTCTGCTGCAACACATTAGCCTGAATCATCAGATTATCATAAAGAAAATCAGATGGGTAGGTGCTATTTGCATAAATGCCCCCCACGTGAGCGGCAGCTAAAAAAACGTAGTCTGGACGTTCGGTGGCAAAAAAATCTGCAACTGCTGCTTGGTCGCGCAGGTCCAACTCTTGGGAAGTACGCGTCACCAAATTTTGGTAGTCTGCAGCTCGCAGGCGGCGTTCAATGGCCGAGCCAACCATGCCGCGGTGACCGGCAATATATATTTTGGCAGATAACTCCATCGGAAAAACGTAAAGCGAAAGAAAAGAATGGTGAGGTAGGGTAGAAGAGGCAGTGTATTAGTTGGGTTGAAGCAGTGCTTGCAGACCAGATTTAATCAAGGACGTTTGTCGACTGAAGAGACGTAAGTCATGCTGAACCATCTCTTGCACCAACAAGGGGAGATTGTGGCGAGGTTTCCATCCTAATTGCCGCCGAGACTTGCTGGCTTCTGCCAATGATGGTTCTACGGTGTGGGCACAATAATAGGCTGAATCTATTGCAACAACAGTTTGGCCAGGCATTAAAGCAAAGTCGTTGTTATGACAAGCCGCGACGTAGCCAACCTCCCCAGCACCATCGCCCTGAAATACAAGGTCAACCCCTAGTTCGGCAAAAGCCAAGCGTACAAATTCACGCACGGTAGTCATAACAGCAGTAGCGATGACATAATCTTCGGGTGTTTCCTGCTGCAACACGCGCCATATGGCTTCCGCATAATCCTGAGAATAACCCCAATCATGACGCGCTTCAAGCGAATCAAGATACAGCGTGCCCTGCAACCCTAAGGCAATACGAACAGCCCCCTGAATAATTTTGTGAATCAGTGTTGTTTCGCCACGACGCGGAAATTCATAATTTAATAAGGAACCATTGCAAGCGTACAGCCCATTAGCCGCACGATGTTTAGCAATTAGTTCGCTACAGGAAACCTTGGTGGCGGTGTAAGGTAAAGAGGTATGCTGAGATCTAGATTTCGATTCAGCTAGCCTCTGTAATGCAGTACTTGTTTGTGGAACCGCCGCTTGATAGATGCGTACGCTGTCAACCAAATTGGTTGAGCGAATAGCTTCCAGAATTCGTAGCGTACAAAGATTATTAACTTCCACAGTATACTCCGGCGTCTCGAATGGTGCACTCATATAAGAAACAGCCCCGAGATTATATATTTCATCTGGCCGAATTTCTTGCATGAGCCGCGTGAGCGTAGTGGCATCAGTCAGGTCAGCATAGTGCAAGTTAAAACTGACATTATTCAGACAACCAGCCTGGTACGACACATCCGCTCGTTCGTAACTGAACAGGGATGCATGCTTTTTGATTCCGTGCACTTCGTAGCCTTTTTCTAATAGTAACTCAGCTAGGGAGAAGCCATCTTGTCCCTTAATACCGGTTATTAAAGCCCTTTTCATGCGCAGATGAGGAAACTATATAGCCCTGTTGTAATCATTTATCAATAAATGTACTTGCAAAATTTTATAGTGCAATAAATTAATGTAAAAATTAAATTAAATGAGTGCGTTTTTAATATCTTAATGAATGGTTAAATAGCTTGATATTAGTGCTTTATGGTCTAATGCCTCAGAGGCTATAGAAAACGCTTTAATGAATTTATCTCGCCAAAATGCATATACTTAGTTTATATATTTGGTTACAAGTTTAGTCTTGTATTTCTGCCTGATAGACTTAATCGATCCATGACTGTAATCTCAACTGCTGTCTACGCATAGCAGGTATAAAACAGAAAAGCCCGACCATTTAGGTCGGGCTTTTCTGTTAGATGAAGAAAGGAAGTTATTTGGTCAATTTGATTGTTTTGCCCGACAAACTTCCCGACATGAACATCAAATAGTATCGGCCAGTAGGCAGATTTAGCGAACTCATGTCGATGCTGCTTTGAGCAACGCCAGCACTGAAGTTAATGCTCCGTTTCTGAATTAGGCGACCAACTTGATTAAAGAGAGCAACATTCATCGTTTCAGCTGTTTTCAGTTGAGTCTGAATAGTTACTACATCTTCGAAAGGATTAGGAAATGATTGGGTAGAAACCGAGTTCGTAGTAGCTAGAGTAGTAGGTGTGCTGCTCGGAGCTGGTGTGCTGCCGGGAGCAGTCCAAACTTCGATACCGGAGATGTTAGCATCGCCACCAGAACTCGCCAGTTGAATAAATCCATCAGAAACTGTAACCGCTAAAGGACCTATTTTATCCCAATTACCAGCTGTACCACTATTATAATTAGTTAAGACAGTCTTATTGTTGAGTGCTAAGCTGTAGCGCTCTGGTTTGTTGTCTTCCCACACATACACATATATGCTGTAAACTCCGTTAGGCACATTAGCCAGTTGCACTTTTACGTTTCGCCCCCCCACTGATGAGCGAATCATCTGGGCACGAGTAGCATCAGGGTTTGACCGCAGCTTGACGTTCTGGTTAGAGAATAAAGTGCCGCTGATTTGCAGATTAGTTGCGCCAGTACTGGCTTCCCATTTATTGCCGTCCAGTGTAATTGCCCCCCCATTAATATTTATCGCCCGATACAGCTGTGCTATGGCAGGAGCGGGGGCTGGTGTAGGCGCTGGGGCAGGTGCTGGTGCTGGGGTAGGCGTTGGAGCCGGAGCGGGGGCTGGTTCCGGGGCGGGATTGACGGTGATGGTGACCGGGGCGCTTGTGGTGGTGGCCCCGGCATTGTCGGTGGCGCGGGCCGTGAAGGCGACCGTGCCGGCCGTGGCGGCCGTCCAGTTGAGCTGGTACGGCGCGGTGCTCACTTCTCCGAGCTTGGCGCTGCCCTGGAAGAACTCCACCTTCTGCACCGAGCCATCGGAATCACTGGCCGTGGCCGTCAGCAGTTGGGTTTGGCCCAGGGGCAAGGCTAGGTTGTTGGTTGGCGCCGTCAGCGCTATGCTCGGCGCCACATTCGGCGCTGGGGTAGGAGCCGGTGCAGGAGCTGGCGCAAGAATTGATTTCCATAGTTCTACCCCTGAGATATTCGCGTTGTCAGTGCCAGTAGCATTAATGGTCAACTGACCGTTGGTAACTGCGGCAGCATATGGTCCTAAGCGCGTCCAGCTACCAGCTAGCCCACTTATAACATCACTCTGAACTAATTGGCCTTGTACACTGACATTGAAACGCATGGAGAAGTTATCTTCCCATATGTATAGGTACACGAAGTAGTTGCCGCTAGAAACATTCGAAAACTCAATACCTGCATTCCGGCTTCCAATTGATGAGCGAATCATCTGAGTGCGTTCCGCATCAGTTGATGGATTGAGCGTAACGTTCTGGTTTGAGAAGTACTCTCCTGCAATGTTTACATTGGCTGCACTGCCGCTGGCTTCCCACTTATTGCCATCCAACGTAAGGGCATTACCATTAATATTGATTCCCCTATAAAAGGCAGCATTAGCCGGAGCAACGGGTGCAGGTGCAAGAATGGGCGTAGGCGTTGGAGCCGGAGCGGGGGCTGGTTCCGGGGCGGGATTGACGGTGATGGTGACCGGGGCGCTTGTGGTGGTGGCCCCGGCATTGTCGGTGGCGCGGGCCGTGAAGGCGACCGTGCCGGCCGTGGCGGCCGTCCAGTTGAGCTGGTACGGCGCGGTGCTCACTTCTCCGAGCTTGGCGCTGCCCTGGAAGAACTCCACCTTCTGCACCGAGCCATCGGAATCACTGGCCGTGGCCGTCAGCAGTTGGGTTTGGCCCAGGGGCAAGGCTAGGTTGTTGGTTGGCGCCGTCAGCGCTATGCTCGGCGCCACATTCGGCGCTGGGGTAGGAGCTTTTACAATTAAGCCAGGCGTTATATTCTGATTCTTAACCTTTTCCAGCCAAAAAGTCCATTCTGCTTGCTCCGTTTGAGGAGTGATAGGATTAGGAAGCGAGGTGTTATTCTTATTGTAGTGAATGTTACGAAACCATGTATCATTTCTGTCCTCCCAGTTGCCTTTTTTCACATAGCCAATCTGGTTATCGTGTGCCGAGATGTTGAAATAGTAGGCATCGGTGTCATTGCTACTCGTGCTGTTCCAGGTATAGATACCAACGTTGGAAGATTGAAGGTATTGACCATCAACATAGCCGCTAGAAACAACTCGGTTATTATAGATCTCAATGTCATGACCGTTTGCTACCGCTATGCCATAGTTCAGCATGCTAACTACTTGGTTGTTGTGGCATTTTACAAAGCCACTAGATTCTGCCAAAAAGCTGGGGTCACCATCACCTAGCAAAATGCCCCCACCAGAATGGTTAGTCGCAGTTGCAGGTACTGGATATCCGCCTTGGATATAGTTATTATGTATTAAGATTGGGCTGTCAGAAGTGCCGTTAGATTTATAGAGATTAATGTTGTCTTCGACATAGCTTTTATTAGGGGTATTCACTACTTCATTCCAAGCAACTTCCACCCCGCGGATGCCTTGCACCCCGTTGAATTGTAAAAATTGAACGTGTTCTTTTCCACCATTCCGGGTACGACCATCAATATTGCGTGCTTGGTTATAGAGTACCTTGATACTTTGCCTTGCGCTTTTGTCACCTACATAATTGGCTAAGTAGATGCCAGAGGTTTGCTCCATATAGTTGTGCTCTAGGTGGGCATTTTTGAAATTGTTCGCATCAAAAAAGCGCCCTTGCCGCACATTATCGATAGTAGGCGTAAGAGCTAGGCCACGCGTATTGCGAATAGTAACGTCGTTATTCTGATAGTGCGCTCTAATGAGAATTCCTGCACTCTGAATATTTGAGTTTTCAATAGTTACAGGCTCCGACGTTTCAATAGAGATGGCTGGTATTCTGGAGTCAAGGCTCCGCCAATTGCCGCTGTAGGTTCCTCCTTTAGTAATGGAGATCGGTCCATTATAAATAACCTCACTTGACTGAGCCAAGGTTATTAATGAACCTGGGCCCAGCATCAATAGAAGTACAAATGCTGAGGACAGCCAGTTGATGAAAGTTTTTGAGTAGAGCTGCTTCATTAGTTTGGGTTTTATTTACCTCTGTTATGTTCGGTGCAGAATGTAAGTTAGAAAGGATCTGACCTCATCTGTTTCTGGTTGAAATCTAATTCAAGACTGTTTTTTGTGATTCGTATAATTGTATCGTTGTTGTCATAAGGGAGTGGCGTATAGGATGAATAGTATGGTTATAGGTGCTGACAAATGATATATCTCATATTTATTTGAACAATCATCAACAACGCTTTTATAAATATAAACGATTGAAACACTGTTTTGCAATAATAGAGCCGTGTTTTATTGAACATTTTTATTACAAAGAACTATTAATTGCATCATATGACTTGGAAATATTAAAATTTTATGCTGAGATGGGTTTTAGTAATTAACGATATAAAATAAGTGCTAAATAAATTTTATATAACTATTTTAAGTAAGGTGTGATAGAGAGTGTGTTTTGATTACCACATAATATAGTAATTCAATAATATAATTATTGCTTGATACTTAATCATTGTCAATCTAGTTCGACAGTATTAATTAGAGGTTGCCTAATAAACAGTAGAAAAAAGCCCCCCACCGGCCGCGCTGTAGTATATACTACAG
>NZ_JACSCW010000004.1 GCF_014333585.1 Hymenobacter sp. BT188
CCCACCGGCCGCGCTGTAGTATATACTACAGCGCGGCCGGTGGGGGGCTTTTTTCTACTGTTTATTAGGCTTGAAACCTAACGCTAGCGCCAGTATCCAAGAATTCGGCGCATATAGCCGTTAGCCAAGAAAAGCGGGAGATAAAGAGGAGGGCAGTTACGACGTGCAAATTGAGTGAAGTCGCGCAGATTAGCGCCTCCTCTAATACTGAATAAGTGGTTATAATAATTTTTTAAGCTCTTGCGCTTGCGGTTATGCTGGTCGCCGCTTTCGTCAGGATACGTACCAAGGCGTGCGTCAAAATTTAAGTATACCTCGAAGCCAGCCAAACGAGCTTGATGGGTAAAGTCGTAATCAGCATAGTAATGTGGTAGAACATCGGCTGCAAACAATCCGATCCGATCAAATACAACGCGCGGTATCATCAACCCACGGCCAGGCAGGTTCTGACTAGGCCACTGTCCACGGCGCTGATCCGGAGCCAGATCATCTAACAAACGCCGAAAGCTGCCGGTGCGCCAATTAAGCCAGCCTCCGCTGTAGATGGGCTCTTGCGTAACGGCATCCAACTCATAAGCGCCATAAAGTGCAGGCGGCCGGCTAGCAGCCGCTTTTTTCATGTTGGCTACAAAATCCGGATACACGATTACGTCGTTATTCATCGTCATCAGCCAATCGGCCCCTTGATCTAGGGCGTAGCGTAAACCCAAGTTTACACCCGCTGTCCAGAATAAAGAACCCGAGCCGAAAATCACTTTTACTTCAGGGTACTTTTCAGCTAAGGTAGCGGCAGTACCATCTGTAGAGCCATCATCTACTATGACTACCTTAAAATCTTGATCGGTCTGCTTCCGTAGCGAGTCGAGGCAAGCCAGAGTAAAGGAAAGACGGTTGAATACTGGAATGACAATATGAAGCATGAGCAAGCGAGCAGGAAAGCAGCAGTTTGTTTAGTTAACAGCTGCGTAACTAGTTAATTTTGTTACTCTGGTGCCTTCACCAGCCGATAACCCATATAAGGGAAGTAGCCGGGAAAGTGAATCATGCATAGAATAGTGTTGCTGCACAAATTCCCGGCTAGCTTTGCCGTAGTGGTGACGTAGGTCTGGGCGTTCAATAAGCTCTTGTAAAGCATCGATAAGTGCTGCTTTCTTAGGTGGCACACAACGCCCCGTTTGACGTTCTACCACTAAATCACGTAGTCCATAAACGTCGTATACAACGGCTGGTACACCGCAACTTAAAGCCTCTAGTAACGAGTTGCCTAGTCCTTCAAATAACGAAGGCATGACGAAAATATCCGAAGCTAATAAAGCCTGGCGTACATCATGCAGCTGGCCCACGAATTTGACTACATCAGCAACCCCTAGTTTTTTAGCTTGTTGCTGCTCAGCCTCATGGGTGTCACCCTCGCCAACATGTAGATAAATTAGTGGCTGAGATAAGCGTGTACGCAGGGTTACAAGTGACTCTAGTATGACGCCATGATTTTTAATGTCGGAGCAACCTCCTACAGAAATAAGCACTATAGCATTATCGGGAATAGCAAAATGCCTTCGTGCTTCAACTCGTTCTTCAGGATTTAGTGCAGGTACAAAACGTTGCTCATCCAGCCAGTTAGGTACCAAAACGGTAGGATTGTAGTAAGTACGTGCTTCAACTTGAGCTACAGAAGGCCCGATAGCTGTAAATTGAGTTCCAAATATGCGCCGCGCTATCCAACGGTAAGCGCCACGTCGCCAACGCACCTGCCCACGAAAATCAAAGGCATTATGAACTGTGGATACAAGTTGAGTGATGCCTGCTAAGCGGGCTACTAACAGATACCAGAAGAAGTTTTGCTCAGTGTGATTATGAACAACATTAAACTGGTGCTGCTTCATAAAGCGGTACAGCCGCCACAAATGTGGTATTGACCATGTTACATAGGGACGGTGATATACCGTGAACCCTGCTTCTACCAGCGTTGAAGCATAATCGCCTACAGTAGGGCCATCAGCTAAGATATGCTGGTCGAATCCATGACTATTAACTGTTGGAGCAGCAAGGCGAAGCATGACTTCTGCTCCACTGAATCGCAAGGAGTGCAGTATATGAAGAATCTTGGGCATAGGTAGTATAGAGCGAAAGAGTGTCATTTAAATGCCCAGATGGTAATCAGAGCAGATAAAGTAATCTCTTAGCCCTTGTCATTGATGAAATTCAGGAAATGCATCATCCCTGTTGATCACTATTTTAACTCAGATTGATGCTGAGAACCTAATTGCTCTAATAGACAAGTAGAATCAATATCATCAGGCTATAAATAGACCGATAAGGCAAAAGACCACTCATAATAAAAGATGTGGCACAATTAAAGCATAGCTGCTACAGAACGCAGACGGGCCATTATTTTATCGCGAAGCGTACCACGTAACTCCCGATAGTCTGAAACGGTGTCACGAATTACAAAGCTAGGATGCCGCAATGGCTGAGGGATTTGCTCGGTAGGTAAATTAGCCCATGGATGAGAAGTATTCACTGTGTGAGTAGCGCCGCCGCCAAAACCAATATTACTAATCAGATTTACGGCAGGCATTATACTCAAGCCTGATTGCACAAGTAGCGTAAAAGACCATTGGTAATCCCAAGTATCAAGCTTCCCCTTGTGGGTAGCCCATAATGGACTTAACAGCATTCGTGCTTCCAGGGGATTAAAGAAATGCCGCCATAAATAATTCTTGCGCTGAATTTCAGGTAATAAGGGGGTAGCCGCATCATAGTGCTGCCAAGCCCGACGCCAGCTAGCCCATCCCCAAATAGCAGAATGGCGAGAGAAATAATAAGAATAATCAGGATCATGAACCCAGCCTCGCATGATATTGCTGCCATTTATGTGCATTACTCGCTTATCATCACGGTAGCGGTCCAGCAACTCTTCACAGTAAGAGAAGAAAGAGGGGTGAGGTAAGCAGTCATCTTCCAAAATAATACCCGCTTCCTCGTGTTGAAAGAACCAATCAATGGCAGTACTCACTGCTTGACGGCAGCCAAGATTCTGCTCCCGAAAAAGTGTTTGTACCGTACAAGGCCAATCTACTCCAGTTTCTATTAAGCGACGCACCGCATCACAAGCAATTGCTTCACTTGGCCGATCTGCCCGGGCGCCATCGGCTGCAACATACAACCGGGGTGGACGTGCAGCACGAATAGCAGCAAGTACACGCTCCGTAACGTCGGGACGGTTGAAGACTAAAAACAAAACTGCCGTACGAGAGGCTAAACCGTTCGTCGCGTCGGTAGAATGAGTTGAAGCGTTGACGAGCATGAATTAAACTGATAAGGGAACGGCTGGTGCACTCTGAGAAGAACTAATAACAGAGGTAGAAGCTTGATTTTCTACTAAAGGAGTACTGGCGAGATTAGCTAACGTCTTTATACGAACAAACCCTAGACCGGCTAAGCCATAAAAATATGGTGGCAAACTATACGAGTAGCCGTAAACCAAACTAGTACCAATGAAAATGCACCATGTTAGGGTTTCGGGGTCCATAGAAGGACTTTTCAGCAATTGTAGAAGTGCATATAGTTGAGGTATAGATAGAAGTATCAATCCTATTATTCCTAGATAGAATAAAGCATCAATATAAAAACTATGTAAAAAGTGGCCATGACCGTCTGGGAAGACTACTACGGTAGGTTGGTCAGGATCATAAAATTGAATAGGTAATTCAAATCCTTTAAACCGCATGCCGGCTATTGGATTATCGACAATAAAGGGCCAGTAAGACCTTGCTTGTTCAGCTCGCCATCCTCCTGTACCCTGCTTATCGTGATTTTCAATATCGGCTATATTCTCGGAGATCTTGGCAAGTACCTTAGGATTTGACACTGCCAACGTTGTCAGCGTTAAGAAGAGTAATACGGCAGGGATGCCCAGTAAAGGCAATAGCGTCTTAAAACTCAGATGTTGCCTAGCTGCACCAAGTAGCAGCACCACGTTAATTGCCAAAGAAACAACGGAGACTACCCATACTGTGCGGTGCTGAAAAAATAGAATGGCTACTGACGCTACGAAAAACAGTACAAGATGTAATGGTTTGCGTGTTTGCAGGTAAGTGTTAAAATGGAATAGCAATGGCAAAACCAGTAGATAAACAGATGCCGCAACTAACCCGCGTTCGTGATTGACAAAGGCCCCCATGCTAAGGGCTTCAGGATTGAAAAGGCTTAAATTGAGAACTAGAGCTACCCAGATCATTCCAATCAAATCTGCTAATGTGATGCGTCCAATTATGCTGTACATCCCATACATGGCAGGTAAGGTAAACAGCACCATTATTTTCTGAAACACATGGGGATATACGGCAAGTACATCATAGTGCAAGTATGATTCGGCCATGAGAAAGGCTATGCCCACTAGAGCACACCAGAATACGTAGCGAGCTATTCCGCGCAGGTACTTGTATAAAAGTATACTTAACGGTACACAGCCAGCAATAAATAAAGCCGGATAACCATCAAGGGGCGATGGTGCTGACTGCCCAAACTCGTCTACCTCTATGCGGCCTGTAATCATAGTTGAGAACAGAACGTCTAGTATCAGTACGGCCAGCAGGGGAAGAGCATATAAAAGTCGATAGCGTATCTTCATAGTTGTAGCCCTAACAAGAGCAGACTAGTATGACAAGGCAAGTATCGCTTGGGGGGCAATTTGACCAAGTATTCGGCGGTATTGTTCCTCATAAGCGGCAGTAACGATGGGTATCGAAAACCTTTCTTGCACGCTGATGATTCCTTGTTTACTTAGTTGTTCATAAAGTTGAGGTTGAGTCAATAAATGGCACAAAGCCTTAGCTATCGCCGCAGGAGAGTCGATATCGGTAAGTACCCCATGCTTTCCATTATTAAGTACCCATGGAACGGCTCCTGATTTAGCTCCTGCTATTACAGGTACCCCAGCCTGCATTGCTTCCACTAAGGTCATTCCAAACGATTCTTCACGTGATGGATGAAGCATTACGTCAAATTGAGGCAAAAGGGTAATCATTTCGGTGTGTGTGGCTTTCCCAGCAAAGTGGACACCTTCAGCAACTCCATGCCTCAAGGCCCATTGATGAGCTGGCCCATTAACTCCGTAATCAGCACCGTACAACCAATATTCCGTATCGGACCCCAATTGCTTACGCACTTCCTTGAAAGCCAACAAAGCCGAACTTACGTTCTTACGGGACGACCACTCTGCGAGCATCGAGATTATGCGTCGTTGGGGGCCAGTTGGAAATGCATGAGGACCACCCGGAGCTGGCCGAATCGCATTAGGTACCACTACTGGGTGGCGATTCGTACTCTGCAAAGCCTCGGCTAGGTACGGCGAGACAGCAGTGAAGTTTTTACCTTTACGAAGAACTTTTAGCTTCAGCAGCAGTCGTGCTACACGGTAGGGGTCAGGTACGTATCGCAGAATAAGCCACGGATCATCGTGAAGAGTAATTAGATGAGGATAGCCACTCATCAGAGCACCTAATGAGAATTCATACCCCCAATGAGCATGAACGATCTCAGGCTTATCTTGGTGAATAAATCGTGCGAGTTCCTGCCCTTCTTGCTTGAATAGGTCTAAGCAACGATGGCGCGCACGGGGCCTATAATGGCCCATATAAATTGTTAACTGGGATCCCCGCATAATAACGGGGGTAATGACGTGCGGATCTAGTGAATAAATGGATACCTGATGACCAGCTTCAATCAATCCTTGAACTAAGGGCGTAATAGCGCTTCCCCCCATACCGCTAGGAATGAAAGCATCTGCCTTTACATCTAAATAGGGGCGCAGAGCGTTTACATCAATAGTGGTAGAGAGACCAATTTTCATAGCGGCATTAAAGCAATAGGAGAGAAATCAGGTAGCGGTCGCGGGGCGATGAAGGAGTCGCTTGGCAATTAGTAATAGCCTAGGAAGCTTGGTAGCCAATGTCAGAAGGCGACGGGGCCGCCAGACAGGATGCGGTACTCCAAGATAACTACCTAAGTAGTCTGCTAATGCTGCGGGGGGCAATTTCCAGAACTGGGAGTCGCGTTTTACTACGCGTCGACATATTACAGGGATGCCTTGGGTTTTTTCATTAGGCAAATGCCATAATGTTAGCTGCGCATCCGAAGGGCGCACATTGGTATTCTGGTAAGTTGTCCAGATACGACGAATGAATGGGCTGGCGTCAGCCCATGGACGAGATAAACGGTTGCACACGAAGCTAGTCATGTACTCGTCACCATCAAAAATGCTGCGCTTGTTACGAAAGCGAGGGGGAGAGGTTGGATAAGTTTGTCTTATTTGCTCCCATGTTTGGCTAAGCTGCTCTGCTACTTCGGCCAAACGTTCACGACTACCACCTATAATCTCTCCACCGAAGTGTAAGGGCACAGCTACCGGATAATTTGAATCCAACTCCTGGTATAGGTCGCCCATATCCCGGCGGCTTAGTCCATGTATTTTAGTGTCAGGTAATGATTCTGGCTCGGCATCTAAGAGTACAAGAACATCACTCTGCACCAAACGGCTGAGCGCCGGGTCAGGCCGAGTCCAAACACAATCTGAGTCGAGCAACAAGCTATACTGACCGGCTTCAGGTTGAGACAAAGCGCGCAGCACATCAAGCTTGTAAAAAGCGTTCCGGAATTCTGTAATAAAGTGTTCTGGTGGTCGGAAAGTTTCGAAGGCTAGTGTTCTGATTTCTACGCCTATAGAATTTAAGAACTGCCGGAAGTCAATACCTTCCCAGTTGGCTACTTCTTGATCATTTGTGTAGAGTATATGTCCAGCTTCTGGATTGCAACGGACAGAAGTTGCAAAAAATACAGCTACACACTGCCAGTATACCTGCCGCCTCTTACTAGCACTAATATCAAGTAATTGTGGATACAGTGACTCGGGCGTTGTTGTATCGTCTACGCACAGACTAGTAACAATATTCATCATATTATAGACTTAACAACCGACAATAGCTTTTTGAACGAAAGCTCCTTTGGTGGTTCCTCATCATCAATGCCTGGCGTATAAAATCCCCGAAGAGAATAATCTATCTCTATTCCTTCCGCCGCGAACAGGTCTACTACTGCATCCCGGTGCCATTTCCCACGATAAATACCCGTGATAGGGGCAAAGGGAATTATAGCGTGATCAGGATAAGAATAAAGGTCGCGATTGATGGTGTAAAAGCGCTCTTTCGTCGGTTTCACCCGACGGTTGACATAAAATTCCGTCTGCCATGGATTCTCATGAGGTCGAAAGTACCGTGCTATGCGCCTGATATTCCACATGGACGCCATAGCACTAAATAAGTAGGAATCAGAATGATCAACCTCCCACAAATCAGGGAAATCGCTTGGATGGAATGGCCCTTGATTTCCACTTTCTACCAAACCTATATATGTCATCTGATGCTCAAGCATGGTATCTACCAACTGTTGTACCTTTTCTTCTGGTACGTAGTGGTCTAGAAACATGTCCTCATGCAAATACACTACAATATCAGTATCAATTTGCTTGAATGCCTCTAGTAAGCGTTCTCCATGGGGTGTATTAACGCTTCCTGTAAAGCGTGCTACCCGCGTACACGTAATATCGAGCCCCGGAAACGAGAAGTCTTTAGTTTCAGTACTCAGAAAAATTCTCCCTTGATAATGCGGCCAGTATTTTTTGAATAGTGTGAAAAAAGGCACCCAACAATCAGAGTAGCTATCAGTGCTGCTAACTAGGATAGAGTAATTAGATTTCATCAAGTGCAAAGATTAAGATCACAGCCCTTCATACACTTCACATATGTATAGGCTTACTGAAGAACAGGTGCCAGCCCTATTGCTTGAGGTGCATTTGGTAGGCGAGCTACGACATCTGCTACCGAAATCGTGCCGGAGGCAGTTCTCCCCTGAACTTGCCCACATGTAGCATAACTATAAGCAAATCCAAGTTGAATAGCCAAGCGCGCATAACAGTCATTGAAATAACCATTTGGAAATACCTCTAGTACCCTAAGCCCTTTGGGAGCCCATGTTATATTACTAAGACCCGCGCCATGAAGAGCGACAACTGTTCTAGCTTGACTAAATAGGTGTATTTGCTCGGCAAAGCTTAATTTTTCGCAGTAGACAATTTCGAAACCTCGCTCACGCAGAGCATTTTCTAGTTCTACCTCGTTGACCATAGCTCTCCTAGGTGCATAACGCCGTGAGATATAAATGTCACGATAGCCAGAAGGCAATTGTTCGTAGTTAGGAATATAAGTTGCACGCAGTATCTCTACTGCTATTGGAGGCACAAAGCCTGCATCAACCTCAGTTTGTAATAGAAGTAAATTAGGAATCCGTACAGGTTCGTCAGCTATAATAATCCTTTGATTAAAGCTGCTACCTAAGCGTAACTCTAAAGCTTGGTGTACAAACGCAGGATATTGTGTTGGAATCAAAATTCGAACCTCAGGAGCTAACTCTAATGCAGTAAGCAAATTAGGTAAGGTTTCGAAAAGCCAGTGAAAAAATGGTGAGGGTGCAGCTGCTACTACTAAGCCAGCCTCTGCGAGTTGAGTAGGACGCCGTGAGTGTAGTAAGTGTAAGTGTGGCATTACATTGCCCCAGCCCATAAGCCGGCGCACATCACCTATACTTTCAGACAAGACATAGTCAGCATTCGGAAGCCATGTTAGCCCGTTGTCAGGAGCCACGCACACATCACAAAGCCAATATGCCAGCCGTGCTTCAAAGGCTTTATAGCGTCGAAAATAGGGTGGATAATGTTCGGGGAAATTATAGTATTGGGTGGTAGGTGCTGATAAGGTGCGCATAGTGCGTACATGTGGCTTAACTGCTTCCCAACCCCATACTTCTTCTAGGGAGCGTAAAGCGGTACCAGGCAAATTACCCACCATAGAGCCCAGAAGCTTACGTTGGATTATTTGAGCCAACCGTACCCGCACTTTAGCCACGGTCAGGCGCATCTGGCTAAAAGGGCGGGCGTGCCGTAAAAAGCTCAGCTTGCTCAATACGTGTTCATCAAGTTGCATGCGGATTGGGCGATTGATGCTAACTGTTAGCATCCCAATTAGTAAAAATCCACAAAGCAATATGTGAGCCAGCAACTGTACCAAGGCTGGTACCCCCGAACCGGTAAAAACTACTGTGAGCCCGTAAGAAACTGATCCTACTACTAAAGCAGTTACAACAGCTGGTAAGTAGGTCGAAACAATATCGAAGAAAGAATAACTTAAAAGGCGCCTGCCCGCTACTAGATAAGCTATATGACGTAGCACCTCCCCTACTAACATAGCCCCCGTCAGGCCTATCAGCCCGAAGCGACTAGCATAAATCATTAGTAAGGCCTGAACTACTACATAGCTGCCTTGTAAACCCAGCTTGAAGTTGAGATCTGCCAGTGATTCAAATAAAATGCCCCCAAAAGTGGATAGCATATTTAGCCCTACAACAAAGGCCACGATCTTGACAATGGGAATTGCTTCAAGCCATTGATCACCGAGCATTACTTTGACCAATGGTTCAGCTGTAGTGGCTATGCCTACACAGGTAGGTAATACTACGTAACTCGTAAGGGAGAGAGTGGTTAGATAAGATTGGCATAATTGCTTACGATCGTTTTGTAGGGTACTGAAGGCTGGCAATAATACCCGCGCTATGCTCGTCGTCATGTTATGCACAGGTAGATACACTAGCATAAATGCTCTATTATAAATACCAACCATGCGCACGCCCAGCAAGCGGCCAATGAATAACTGGTCTAGGTTAGCTCCAAGAAATTCCAGAAAGCTTATGACTGAAACCTTACCACCAAAAGCAAATAGCGGCTTAAATACACTCCAACTAAAAAGTGGGCGTATGCTATGACGGACATTCCAATAGGCCAGTATACCTAATAAGATGCCTTGAGTAATTGTTGCTCCCAGCAAACTCCATACACCATGGCCCCGAAAAGCCATCCCTAAACCTACACCACCGTAAGAAATTATATAGGAGGCAACCTCTATTTTGCTGAGGGTCTCGAAGGCCATACGACGCTTGAGCAAGCTAACAGCCGTAGCCGATAGGCCGGTAATTAACAAGCTTACCGCCATTACCTGCAGAATTGGTACGACGTGGGGGTTCTTAAAATAGAGTGGAACTATAGGAGCTGCAAACCAGAGTATTGTGGTGCATGTAATTCCAAGCAGAACCGATACCGTAAAGGCTACGCGTACATCATCGTCGCTCAACTCGGTACGTTGAATTAGGGCTTGCTCCAAGCCCATTTGAGCGAAATAGCTGCCAAAGCTTAACACAACTCCAGCCATTCCGACTAAGCCAAAATCGGCCGGAGTAAGCAAGCGCGACATTAAGGCACTGTAGCCTACCTGCATCGCGGCAATCGCGAAGGTGGCTGTCGTGGTCCATTTAATGCTGTGCAGGATACGTGAGGATAGATTCTGACTCATTGACACAGGAAATCTGGGAGCAAAACTGTCAAGCTCGACAGTTACGCATGGCGAATTTAAGCTGTGTAGTAAGCCGATTCGCGCTTATAGCGGTACTCGTAAGTAGATGAGAAATTAACGCCATTCAGTAATACATAAAGCTGCTGGTTGCCGGTTTGGCGCTGAGCCAAGTCCTGTACTTGCGATAGCATATTGCGCTGTGTATAACGATGGCGAACCACAAAGATCGTAACATCAGTGTATTGATTCAGAATATAATACTCTGATACGAGGCCCAAAGGAGGAGCATCCACAATTACATAATCATAGGATTTACGCAACTCAGCTATCAGTGTAGCCATGCGTGGCATTTCCAGCAGCTCTAAAGCATTTTCAGGTATGGGGCCCGCAGCTAGAATAGTCAGATTAGGAATATCAGGCTGCTGTATGGCTTCAGCCAAAGAACATTCCCCATTCAAATAAGAAGATAAGCCTGCATGACGGGAGTCAAAACCAAAGTAGCCCGCGACGGTAGGCTTACGCATATCTGTCTCAATCAGAATAGTGCGTCTGCCGGAAAGAGCTAATTCGGCAGCCAAATTGGTACAGCAAAATGTCTTGCCTTCACCGGAAGTCGAGGAGGTAAAGCCTATAACACGTCGATCTGGCCCAGCCGCTACATATTGCAGATTTACGCGTACTGTACGGAATGATTCTGTTACAGCGGAGCGTGGCATCTCCATCCGGGCTAATCGAATTTTACGACCAGCATCGGCTATCAGACCCAGGAATGGAGCATTTGTAACGCGCTTGAGCTCATCAGCACTTTGAACAGTTTGAGCAGTGCGGTCGCGCAAAAGAAGAAAGCCAGCAGGAAGCATTAGCCCAGCCAATACGGCAAACATATACAATTGTTTGCCTTTGGGACTTTCCGGGGTACTATCAGACAATTGAGCGCGGTCTACTATTTTCTTGTCGCTCACGTTCGTCGCCAGCATCAAGGCTGCCTCCGTCCGCTTCTGCATTAGGAAGTTATAGTTTTGATCATTCAGAGTACTTTGAGTGCGTAAACGAGCCATCTGCCGCTCATTTTCCGGCATCTGATTAATTGCTGTTTTGATAGAAGCCAAGCGACTAGTTATATCAGCAAGGGTTGCATCAGAAGAGCGTATTAAACCAGTAAGGCTGCGTTGGAGCGACTGACGACGGCTCTGAATTCGGCTGTCTAAGGCCTGTAATACCGGGTTATCATCATTCGCACTTACAGCCAAACCAGCCCGCTGGCTGGTAAGCTGTGCCAAGTCGCTGAGCTGGTTATCGAGTACCGGATCATTTACGCCTGCGCTTGCCCATGTGCTAACCGCCTCTTCACTCGAATTGGTACGAAGGGCACTTAAAACGCTCTCATATGTGCGCCGGGTAGCCAACAATTGGGCCTTCTGACTTTCTAACTCGCTAATCTTGCCTATGCCTGAGCTTGATTGAACGCCAACGTCAACCATGCCGCGTGAAGCTCTGAAGGAGGCAAGTGCGGCTTCTGAACGCCGTAGAGAATCGGCAACCTTCGTGATCTGTGATTCGATGAACTCAAAGGTCTTACTGCCTTTTCGATTCTTATCAATAAGGTCGTTAAGCACATACGTTTCCATGAGGGTATTCAGGAAGCGCGTTTCCTTACTCGCTACAGATCCTTTACTCGTGAGCCGTAGTACTCGAGCAAAACGCTCCGTAGGCTCTACAATCAACTTGGCCTGGTACTCATTAACCAACGCATCCGGATGATTGATAACGAAATATCGCTTGGCTACCTTAGGTAATGACCTAATAGAATCAGTTGGTGTGATGGTAAGAGTTAGGTGTGGGGTACGTAAAAGTTGGCCAGGACGCACTACTTCGTTAATAGCAAAGTCGTCGATAGTTTCCAACACCTTACCTGTGCGCATATCGGTTAGGTAGGCTTTATCTGCCTCACCTTGAATATGGTAAAACCCATCGGGACGTAACTCCAGAAATAGAGACACTCCGGTTACCTGGGGGGCAATTGTATCGAGCTTTACCGTGTAACCGGCATCCTGATAATGCTCCTGAACTTTTAAGTCGCCGAGCTTATTAACAATTGAGTTAGTGACGTCAAAGTATGATACCGCAAAGTCAAGCTTTTTGAGTGTCTGCTGTACCAGCGAAGCAGAAGTAAGCACACTTATCTCATCTTCAACACTGGTTAAGTCATTCCGGCTTTCGTTGGGCGTAAGCACCTCCTGAGCCTGACGGGAGCCTGGTGTAGCGCGATCGGCTAGTTGAATGGTGGAGTGAAAACGGTATACTGGTGACGTGGTCTGAACCTTGAGCCAGGTGGCAGCCAGCAACACGATTGGTATAATGACAAAAAGATACCAATAGCGACCGAATTTGAAGAGCAAATTGCTCAGGTTCAGCTCATCCGAAGATTCCTGCTTATTCATCTGGGTAACTGAAAAGGAAAAAGCCTGCGTTTATATACAAGGTACGTACTAAAGATTGAGGCAGCTATTGTGTCAGTAAAGCACTAGCTTTCTTTAGTTTATATTACCTGTTCGCAGATATAATTAGGTTTGTTATTACGGCTATTGTAGTCAAGCCCGCGAATACGAGGCTTAGGTTGTTGAGGTTAGCCCGCTGGGTGAGCGCAGACTCCGGTTCCACATACACGGCATCGTTTGGCTGCAGGTAGAAATAAGGTGATGAAAGCAAATTCGGTTTCGTAAGGTTCAGCAATACTACTTCTGAGCCAGTTGGGGTCTGGCGGATCAATTTAACGTTGCGACGGTTACCTAACGGGGTAAGATCACCAGCTAGGCCAAGGGCTTCCAGTATGGTAGCCTGTGGGTTTTGGATAAAGAAGTAGCCAGGGTTCCTGACCTCACCCAAAACGGTGATTTTGAAGCTGACCAATTTAACCGAAGCGGTTGCGCCCCGTACATAGTTGTTTACTGCATTCTGGATGACGCGCTGGGCTTCTGATACTGTAAGCCCTCGAACGGGTAGACGACCAGCAGTGGGCAGCGTAATATTGCCCCCCGCATCGATAACATAACCGTTCGTGTACTGGGAGCCAGGGTCACCGTTGATAAAGTTTCCTTGGCCAGTATTCAGATTAAACACCTGTGTCAGTTCAGGCTGTGCACTTTGCACTGTAATATTTAGTACATCATTCGTCGCGAGCTTGTACTCTTGACGCTCATTGGTTATTGCTTTGGCCTGAGTGCTGGAATAATCTGAGTCCTGTAAATAGCTGATGTCCTTGGTTGAAACACAGGAGGTTATACCGCTAAGTAATAGAATGGCGAATGCGTAGAGAGGACGGATCATAAAAAAAGCGGTGTGTTCTTGAAAGAGTAGAGTGGAGAAGAATGAGAGGCAGGAGCAAAAAGCAGGCGAAACTGTAAAAATGACAAGCTTATTTAGTACTATATAGTAAAAGTAATTTGAATTCTATCCTATATCAAGAAATAGTTAAATATTTATAATAAAATTTTGTACTTAACAATTTCAGGTAGTTACGGATTTACAACACTAAAGTTTTTTGGCTTTGTCAAATGAAGGTCAAAATCAGCTTTCCACCATTCAGTAAGAGCCACTCGGGGACAAATCACTGTTCCTAAACGGCGGTTCGTATACTTGTCTATGAGAATTTTGTTGGTAGAAGATGAGCCCAAAGTTGCGGCCTTCTTACATAAAGGCTTAACTGAACAGCAGCACACCGTAGAGGTAGCAACCGACGGCCCAACCGGCTTGCGACGGGCTTTGGCTGAACCTTACGATTTGCTGATTCTGGATAATCTGCTGCCTGGCCTCAACGGCTTAGATGTGTGTCGGCAGGTGCGTACTCAGAATTCTGCGGTTTCTATTCTGATGCTCACGGCGCTGGGCGAAACGGATGATAAGATTCGGGGGCTTGATGCTGGCGCCGACGACTATCTGGTGAAGCCCTTTGCCTTTCAGGAGTTGCTGGCGCGTATCCGGGCCTTGGTGCGGCGGCGCCACGAGAGCCCTTCACCGGAAATTATTTTGCGCCTAGCCGATCTAACTTTGGATCCGGGCCGCAAGTTGGTGCAGCGGGCCGGCCAAACTATTCAGTTAACGGCCCGTGAGTTTGCTTTGCTGGAATACCTGCTCCGCAACCAAGAGCGGGTGGTGTCGCGGGTCGATATTCTGGAGCAAGTTTGGGAAACATCGTTTGATACCGGGTCCAACGTTATTGACGTGTATATCAACTTCTTGCGCAAGAAAATTGATAAGGATTTCTCTCCCAAGCTTATTCACACTTTGGTAGGAATGGGCTATGTGATGAAGGAGGAATAGGGCGGGGGGCTTTTTAGTACTGACAGCGACAGAACTGTTCCCTTGGCACAGCAGTAGCGCATTATTTAGTATTCTCTTATGACCATTCGGACGCGTCTGGCGCTACAGTTTGCTGCCATTCTGGCCGTCACGCTGTTGGTGTTCTCGCTGGTGATTTATTATTTCACCTACCAATCACGCCAGGAGTTTTTTACCGCCAATCTGTTGGCTCGCACACGCGTGGTAGCGCACGTCTATCTGGATGGCACCAACCGGACGAACGCCGCCAGTCGGGCTTCGTACCGGCGTTACCTGCGGCAGTTCTATCGTACACTGCCTGAAGAGGAGGCGCGGGTTTACGATTCGAATAACAAAGTGGTATTTCAGGAAGGGCAGGTTCGACAGGAGCCGGTTCCATTAGAGTTGCTAAGAGCAGTTCGTCAGAATCGGACACCTGTTGTTGTGGAGAAAGAGTTTCGCCAGACTATTGGCGTGCTTTACCACGATGCTGAGCGTGGGGACTTTGTAGTCGTTGCTTCTTCCCTCGATGCAGATAGTCAGCAAAAGCTCAGTAGTTTACAGCGTATTCTGTTGGGGGGCTTTTTGGCATCGCTAAGCATAGTAGGTCTTGGGGGCTGGTTTTTCGCTCGGCAAGCCCTGCGCCCTATGCAGCGGATTGTGCAAGAAGTAGATGCCATTACGGCTTCCGACCTGCACCGTCGCCTGTCGCAGGCTGATGGCCAGGACGAAGTATCACACTTGGCTCAGCGCTTCAATAGTCTGCTCGATCGGCTCGAAACGGCATTCGCTGGGCAGCGTACTTTTGTGCGCGATGCCTCCCATGAGCTCCGAACACCACTGGCTGCCCTCATGGGTGAGTTAGAGGTTGCCCTGCTTCAGAAACGAACTCCCGACGAGTATCGGCGCACCTTACGTAGCACGCTCGATGCGGCCCGCCTGCTCAGCAACCTCACCAACGGCCTGCTCCAGATAGCGCGTGCCTCCGACGACCCGTCACAAATTACACTTGGCTTGGTCCGGCTGGATGAGCTGTTGTTGCAGGCTCATGAGGAAATGCAGCGCCGCCAGCCTACCTGTCGCATAGATTTAGCCTTTAATGAGAACGCCAAAGCGGAACATGACGCCCTGTTTGAAGTGCGCGGCAATGAAGCTTTGCTGCTGGCTGCTATTCTTAACGTATTGGAAAATGCCTGTAAATTTTCCCGCGATTCGAAAAAGCCTATCATGGCAACCCTCAGCTCTACCGGAAATCGTGTTACGCTTGAGGTGCTGGACTATGGCTTGGGGATGAATGAGGCAGATCGCCAGCAGGTTTTCGTGCCTTTTTTCCGGGCCGAAACAGTACGGGATGTCCCGGGTCATGGAATCGGATTGCCGTTAACTGCCAAAATAATGAGTTTGCACTGCGGATCGGTGCAGGTAGAGAGCCAGTTGAATATTGGTACCCTCGTAAGGCTGACTTGGCCTATTTCTTCTGTAGTTAAGGTTTAAGAATACGTTTTATGTGAGGGTTACTGACAGGTTAAACGTTTTAATCTTATTTTAATTCTATTTTAACCGAATCTTAACGGCTGGAGGATAGGTTTGTATCGTATTGAAATCCTGCATCAGCAATAGTTGCTGGCAGTTGTCATACTTACGATGCCTCTTCCATGCCACAAATTGCTCCTTCTACTCAGCGCACAGCGCCACCTTCATCTCCAACGGAGGTGCAGGCTCCGCCTACCAACTATCTCAACACACTAGGCAAAGACATTCCATCGGGCCTGGTCGTGTTTCTGGTGGCACTACCGCTGTGTCTGGGGATTTCCCTAGCCTCCAATGCTCCCTTACTATCAGGGATCATTACGGGTATTGTGGGGGGCGTAGTGGTTTCCTGGCTGAGTGGCTCCCAACTAAGCGTAAGCGGTCCGGCTGCTGGTCTTACAGCCATTATGATAATGGCCATTAGCACGCTGGGCTCGTTTGAAGCCGTGTTGACCGCAACGGTAATTGCTGGTGTTTTACAGCTTATTCTCGGCTTTGCGAAAGCGGGTATTATCGGTATGTATTTCCCCACATCCGTTATTCGTGGTATGTTGGCTGCTATTGGTGTAATTCTAATTCTGAAGCAAATACCTCACTTTTTGGGAGCCGATAGCGACTATTTTGAAGATCTGGACTTTTTTCAGTTTAATGGTCAGAATACTTTCTCAGCAATCGGGGCGGCCTTGAAGTCGATCAACTTAGGCGCGGCTATAATCGGTATTACTTCCCTGCTTATTCTGATTATTTGGGGTTCTAAGGCTCTACGTCGATTGCCATTTGTACGCATGATACCGGGTGCTCTGATTGTAGTTGTAGTATCGATAGCAATAAACCAATTGCTGGGTGTAGTAGCTCCTGAATTAAAGGTGCAAGCTGCCCACTTGGTCAATCTGCCTGTTATCGGCTCATTCAGCGATGTAGTAGGCATCCTGCGCTTTCCAGATTGGAGCGCGCTATCCAATGGCTCTACTTATGTTGTCGCCATTACCATTGCTATCGTAGCTTCTTTGGAGACCTTGCTGAGTGTTGAAGCTGTCGATAAACTTGATCCGCATAAGCGCCATACTCCTCAAAACCGAGAGTTGAAAGCGCAAGGCGTGGGCAACCTCATTAGTGGACTTATTGGTGGCTTACCTCTGACCGCCGTTATCGTTCGGAGTTCGGCGAATATCGATGCTGGGGGGCAAACTAAGGTCTCAGCATTCTTTCATGGCTTGTTATTGCTGGCCAGCTTGCTATTCCTGGCCGACTTCCTCAATGAGATTCCGCTGTCAGCGTTGGCCGCTGTTCTATTGATGGTAGGTTTTAAGCTAACCAAGCCAGCTTTGTACACCAGTCAGTGGCGCTTAGGATTAGCTCAATTCCTGCCGTTTATCGTAACTATTGTTGCTATTCTTTTCACCGACCTCTTAAAGGGCGTGTGCATAGGTCTGGCTGTGGGTGTGTTTTACATTCTGAAGGCTAACCTTGAGTCGGCTTACTTCTACCATCATGAGCCAAGCCAGGATCCGAACACTGTTCACATTAAGTTGTCGGAGCACGTTTCTTTCCTGAACAAAGCGAGCATCGTTACCACCTTAGATAGAATCCCAGCGGGTAAGCACGTAATTCTGGATGGTACTGAATCATCGTATATTGACTATGATGTGCTTGAAGCCATTCAAAATTACCGGACCACGGCCGCTGAGCGTAACATCAACTTAGAACTCCGTGATATTCCCCAGGTAGCTCTCATCGCGCACTAATTTTAAACCCACCCATCAACCCCAAATACCGGCTTCTGTGCTGGTGTTAGCCTTACTTAGTCCTTATACATCCCCATGAAAGAGATTCTGGAAAATAACCGCATTTGGGTAGAGCGAATGCTAACTCAAGATCCGCAATATTTTGAAAAGCTTGCTCAGGGTCAAAAGCCTCAGTATTTGTTTATCGGCTGCTCCGATTCACGCGTACCAGCTAGTGCAATTACTGGAACCGGCCCAGGCGAAATGTTTGTACATCGTAACATTGCCAACATGGTGGTGCATACCGATATGAACTTGCTGTCGGTGCTCCAGTATGCAGTAGAGGTATTGCAGGTACAAGACATTATCGTATGCGGCCACTATGGATGCGGCGGTGTGGCAGCAGCAGCAGCCGGTAAGCAGTATGGCCTGATTGATAACTGGCTAACCAATATTCGCGACGTTATTCGTCTGCACGAAAAAGAGTTTTTGAGCATCCAGGATGAAGATCAGCGACTTCGGCGTCTGGTAGAGATGAACGTCATTGAGCAGGTGCGCAACTTGGGCAAGACTAACATCATTCAAAATGCCATGAGAGGTGGCAATCCTGTCCGTCTACACGGCTTGGTATATGATATCAGGGAAGGTCTTCTAAAGGATTTGGAGGTCAATGATGCATTGATGAATGATTTCAAGCATATCTATGGCACCGAAGCTATGAAGCATGCAGAGGAAGTCCTTGAGGATCAGGTAGAAACTACGGAAGACTTAGGTACAAAAAGTCAAAGCTCCTAACTAGCATTTTAGCAGAGAATAAAGTCAACATTTGCTGACTTCAAGTGTATTTAGTTACCACTAGCCGACGTAAACTGAGGGGGATACGTCGGTAACTGGGAACCTCCGTGACTATGTAGTCACGGAGGTTTTTTTATGCCCAAAAAATGATCCCCACGTAACACTAGTCTGTAGCGAAGCCGTAAGAGAAATGAACAAATTGACCCCTACCACTATGAAGACGAAACTAAAAAAGCTCTCCGATCAGGTAATCGTAATTACGGGTGCCTCGTCGGGCATTGGCCTTGTAACAGCCCGGATGGCCGCCAAAAAAGGCGCTCGACTAGTACTGGCCGCCCGCAGCGAAGAGGCATTACAGCAACTCACTAAGGAAATTGAAGCGGCTGGTGGTCAGGCTATTTATGTAGTGGCCGATGTAAGTAACCAAGACGAGGTACGTCGCATTGCGCAGGCGGCCCACGACCGCTTCGGCGGCTTCGACACCTGGGTGAACAACTCGGGCGTGTCGATTTATGGGAAGATTGAAGAAGTGCCCATTGAGGACATGCGCAAGCTGTTTGAAACCAATGTGTGGGGGCTGATATATGGCTCGCTGGAAGCGGTGAAGCACCTGAAGCAGAAGGGCGGCGCCATCATCAATATCGGCAGCATACTGTCCGAAACAACGGCTATTCTGCAAACCATTTATAGCGCCAGCAAGCATGCCGTGAAGGGCTTCACTGATGGCTTGCGCATGGAGCTGGAAATGGACGAGTCGCCGGTGGTAGTTACGCTTATCAAGCCAGCTGCTATTGATACGCCTTATCCGCTGCACGCTAAAAACTATATGGACCGCGAAGCGCAGCACGCGCCGCCGGCCTACGCTCCCGAAACAGTGGCTCGCGCTATTCTGCACTGCGCCGAAACGCCCGAGCGCGAAATAACCGTGGGCGGTGGTGGCCGCGCCATCACGGCTCTGAACAACTGGGTACCGAGCCTGCTGGATAAGTTTATGGAGAACGTATTTGCCAAGCAGGAAAAGGCCGATTACCCACCTCATGCGCGCGACTACAACGGCCTCGATAGACCCATCGGCTCTTTGGAAGAGCGCGGCAACTACCCCGGCTACACTCGTGAAAGCAGCTTTTATACGGCCGCTACCACACATCCACTGGCTGCCGCAGCTCTCATTGGTGCGGGCGTAGCAATTACGGCTGCCTTGCTGAGCGCCTCGCGAAACGGCAACTCAGCCAAACTCCCCAAACACGGCACTACGGTGTATCCCGATGGCACCCGCGAGGTGCACTAAGTGACAGACACTAACATTTGCTTCTAAAAAAGCCCCCCAGAACGCTATCTGGGGGGCTTTTTTAATGATATAAGGCTCTAGCTATTCACCATCTTTCAACGACTGCATATCGATGACGTAGCGGTAGCGCACTTCTTTGTCCATCATCTTGTCAAAGGCTTTGTTAATGTCCTGCATCCGAATCATTTCTACATCGGGCAGGATGTTGTGCTGAGCGCAAAAATCCAGCACCTCCTGGGTTTCGGCGATGCCTCCGATAATGGAGCCGGCTACTGTACGCCGAAACTTAGCGACATCCATGTTGTTGAGCGGCTTTTTATACTCGCCCAGCAAGCCCACCGCTACCACTGCGCCATCCAAGTTGAGCAGGTTCACATAGTCGTTGATGTCGTACTTGTCGGGGATGGTATTGAGGATGAAGCTGAAGGAGGCTTCGTGCTGCTTCATAGCATCGGCATCCGTCGAGAACAGCACTTTGTCGGCGCCCATTGCTTCGGCGTCGGCTTGCTTGTCTTTGGAAGTGGTGATGGCTGTTACGTTGGCACCCAATGCTTTAGCGAGCTTCACGGCCATGTGGCCCAGGCCGCCTAAGCCTACTACGCCTACCTGGTCGCCGGCTTTCACCTTCCAGTGCTTCAGGGGTGAATATGTTGTAATGCCAGCGCACAGAATAGGCGCTACCGCATTGATATCGAGGCCGTCCGGAATGCGCAACACAAACGACTCCTTCACGGTCATGTTGGTCGAGTAGCCCCCGAAAGTATTGGCGCCGCTGCCATCTGGCTTCATAGGGCCGTTGTATGTGGCCGTCCAGCTTACGGGTCCCTGGCAGTAGTTTTCCTCGCCATGCTGGCAAGGCTGACACTGTCCGCATGAATCAATCATGCAGCCCACACCTACGATGTCGCCGGTTTTGAACTTGGTAACTGCGCTGCCCACGTCCGTCACGCGTCCTACTACTTCGTGGCCGGGTACGCACGGGTAAACAGTGTTGCCCCAATCGTTTTTGACTTGGTGCAAATCGGAGTGACACACGCCGCAGTAAAGAATATCAATGTGTACTTCATCGGCTTGGGGTGGATGCCGCTCTATTTCCATAGGCGCGAGTCCGTTAAAAATCGAATTGGTGGCCCCGTAGGCTTTGGTTTTAATAGCTTCCATAGAATAGAAAAGGTTGGTTTTGGAGGTGGAAAAGAGCGGTACAAACCCCAGCATCTCAAGCAGCCAGGCTACTGATGAGTTACGGATGCCACTACGCGGGGTTGGGTAAGATTTAGCACACGCAAAACCTCATCTCTAAGCAGACACTGTCAGCGACCTTTTAGCGCGTTATCTTTGTTGATTCTTCGCTGCCTTTACTCAGTGAAAACAGTATTTAATTAGCGAAACCCTGCGATTTGAAAGTCTGCATTGCCGAAAAGCCTAGCGTAGCCCGCGAAATAGCCAACGTGCTCGGCGCCAACCGGCGCATGGATGGCTATTATGAGGGCAATGGGTACCAGGTCACCTGGACGTTTGGTCACTTTTGCCAGCTGCGCGAGCCCGAGGATTACCGCCCCGAATGGAAGCGCTGGAGCATCCACGATTTGCCTATGATGCCCGATTCATTCGGCATCAAGCTCATGCGCCGTGACGACGGCGTGGTCCGTCAGTTCAACGTCATTAAAAACCTGCTGGCCAGCGCCGAGGAAGTTATCAATTGCGGCGACGCGGGGCAGGAGGGAGAGGTTATTCAGCGCTGGGTGCTCACCGAGGCAAAATACCGTAAGCCCTTCAAGCGCCTCTGGATTTCGTCGCTGACGGAAGAAGCTATCCGGCAGGGTTTTGCTAATCTGCGCGAAGGCTCCGAGTTCGACCGATTATACCAAGCTGGCAAAAGCCGCGCTGTAGGCGACTGGCTGCTGGGCCTGAACGCCACACGTTTATTCACGCTTAAATACGCTGCTGGCCAGAAGCAAGTGCTCAGCATTGGCCGGGTGCAAACGCCCACATTGGCCCTGCTTGTCGATCGGTATCACGAGATTCAGAACTTCAAGCCCGAGCCGTATTGGGTGCTGCGTACCGAGTATCGGGGTACGATGTTTAGCCATGTGGCGCCACCAAAAAAAGGCAAAGCCGACGACGATGAGCCCGACGAAAAAGCCCGCCTCAAAGCGCGTGGCTATTTCGTGAGTCAGGAAGAAGCCGATGTGGCCTTAGAAGCCGTGCGGGGAGCAATTTTCACTGTCACCAACGTTGAAATTAAGAAAGCCCTCGAAACGCCACCTTCCCTTTTCGACCTGACGTCTTTGCAGGTGCAGTGCAACAACCAGTTGGGCCTCTCGGCCGAGGACACGCTCAAAACCGTGCAAAGCCTCTACGAGAAAAAAGTCGTCAGCTATCCGCGTGTTGATACCACCTTTTTGCCTGATGATCAGTACCCCAAAATTGCCGGCATCATGCGCGGGCTGGGGGGCTATTCTGGCCTTGCGGCGCCCTTGCTGCAAGGTAAAATTCGCAAGTCGACCAAGGTTTTCAACAACAATAAAGTTACCGACCACCACGCCATCATCCCCACGGGCGCAAGTGCCGGCGGCTTAGGTGGCTCCGAAAGCAGCGTGTACGATATCATCGTGCGGCGCTTCTTGGCTGCGTTCTATCCCGATTGCGAAGTCAGCAACACGACCGTGACGGGCGAAGCCGCTGCGCATCCGTTCCGCGTGCGGGGTCGGCAGATTCTGAATCCCGGCTGGCGCGTGGTATACGGCGACCCGGAAAAGCAGCAAGCTCCATCAGCCCCAAAAGTGGCCGGCGAGGGCGACGACGACGTGGTAAGCACCGTGCTGCCATCTTTCACCCAAGGCGAAAATGGCCCCCACAAGCCCCGCCTCGACCAAAAAGTAACTCAGCCGCCGCGCGAATATTCCGAGGCCATGCTACTGCGCGGCATGGAAACCGCTGGCCGCAACGTGGACGATGAGGAACTGCGCCAGGCAATGAAGGAAAACGGTATCGGCCGTCCCAGCACCCGCGCCGCCATCATCGAAACGTTGTTCAAGCGCGGCTACATCCGCCGCGACAAAAAGAAGATCCTGCCCACGCCTACCGGTGTCGAACTGATCGGTCTCATCCGAAACCCAACGCTAAAGTCGGCGGAACTGACGGGGCAGTGGGAGCAGAAGCTGCGTCAGATTGAAGCCGGTAACCTCGATTCTGAGCAGTTTTTGGGCGAGTTGAAAACGCTGGTGCGCGAGATGGTGCTGGAAGTGAAAGCCGACGGCTCCGGTCGCGGCATCAGCATCAGTGCGCCGGGGATGGCGGCCGCTGGGGGGCAAAAATCAGGTGTGCCGGCTGGAAAAACACCCCCCAGCGCGGCCAAACCCGCTGAGCCAGCCGTGCCAGGCAGCTTAGGCACTTGTCCGGCTTGCGGGCAAGGCCACATCATGCGGGGCAAAACGGCGTTTGGCTGCTCGCGCTGGCGCGAGGGCTGCGCCTTGCGTCTACCTGGTCAGTTCGAAGGCAAAAGCCTGACAGATAAGCAGTTATCGACGCTGCTAGGCAAGGGCCGTACGCCGGTCATCAAGGGCTTTATCGACGACGTAGGCCAGAAGTTCGATGCGGCAGTGCGCCTCACCCCGCAGCATACTTTAGAGCTAGTACGCGCCGCCGAAAGCAAGCCCGCCACCGCCGAGGCGCCCCAGCAGATTCCGTGTCCGGTGTGCCGGTTGGGTACTATGTTGCGCGGTAAGGCAGCCTACGGCTGTTCCCGTTTCCGCGAAGACTGCCAGTTTCGAGTGCCGCTGGAGCTGTGCGGCCGCACGCTCACTGAGGCGCAAATTGCTCAGCTGCTGCGCCGGGGCAAAACGGGCGTCATCCGTGGCTTCACCTCCCAGCGTACCGGCCAGAAGTTTGAGGCGGCGTTGCAGCTGGCCGGCGATAAGGTGGAATTTGTGTTTGAGAAGAAATAAGCAGCTCGGCTGTAGCAACCCGTAAATTCTGATTCAGTACCTGATAATATGCCTATTGGTAAACTACTTGTACTCATCGGCCTTGGCCTAGCGCTGCTGGGGGGCTTTTTGTGGCTCGGTGGCGGCAGCTGGTTTAGCTGGTTCGGCCGTCTGCCCGGCGACGTGCGCGTGGAGCGGCCGGGGTTTAGGCTCTACATGCCCTTCGTGTCGATGTTGCTGATTAGTGTGCTCCTGAGCCTGATAATGTGGGTAGTGCGACGCCTGGGCTGAGCGCCTTTTTCAACCCAACAGACGGTCATGCAGCGCAGCGCGAAGCATCTCGCGTGTTTAGCGGGGTTAGTAATCAAACATCAGCACGCGAGATGCTTCGCGCTGCGCTGCATGACGTTTTTTTAAACTTAGCTAATAATGGCTGAGGTAGGGGCGGGGCTTGTCCCCGCCCTTCGTTGTTTGATTGTTAGGCATGAACAGTCGTTTAACAACTACATGGTTAAGCGCGTGCTGGCGTTGCGACCGGAGCGGTGTTGGGCGCGGCACCGTAATGCACGATATTCTCAACCATGCCCTTGAAAATAATAAAGTGAAAGGGCACCAGCGAATACCAGTACAGCCGGCCGGCCAAGCCACGGGGTCGAAAGGCGGCCAACTGCTCAAGACGGTGGCCGCCCGTCACTTCATCGGGCACGATGCGAAACTGTAGCCAAGCCTCGCCGGGCAGTTTCATTTCGGCGTACAGCAGCAGGCGGCGGCCGGGGCGGTCGGCTACGAGAACACGCCAGAAGTCGAGCTGGTCGCCAGCCCGTAGGTCGGAAGGGGAGCGGCGGCCCCGGCGCAAACCCACACCGCCGGCCAGCTTGTCGAGCAGGCCGCGCACGCGCCAGAGCCAGTCCACTTTATACCATCCACGCTCCCCGCCGATGCTCCACACATTTTGTAGCACCTCGTCGGGGTCGCGCATAAAAGCCATTTCCTGCCGGTCGAAGAGCATACCATGCTGCGGAATCTGCACAAAGTCCATATAATTCCGCTCCATTACGCCACTGCTCAGCGCATCAGTCCAGCTGCTGATAACTTCATTCTGCTCGATGCGGGTAAAGGCCAGCTTCAATGCCTCCGCGTAGCCCATACACTCGTGCCGTATAACCTGCGAAATGCTGCGCTTCGTGGCAACAATGGTGTCATTGCGCAGGCTGTCAACCAGACTCTGCGCCAACGAAAACGTGGTGCTGGTGACTAGAAACAGCCACAGCGACGACAGGCGCGGCGTGAGTACCGGCACAGTGAGAATGTAGCGCCGATAGCCGCGCACTTCGGCCAAGCCCAGCAGCATCTGCTTGTAAGTCAGTACATCCGGCCCGCCAATGTCGAAGCTCTGGCCTAGGCAATCGGGGTTGTCAAGCACGGCGGTCAGGTAAAACATTACATCGCGCACCCCAATGGGCTGGCAGCGGGAGTTGAGCCAGCGCGGCGTAATCATCACCGGCAGTTTCTCCACCAAGTCCCGAATTATCTCAAAGGAGGCTGAGCCGGAGCCAATGATAATGCTGGCCCGCAGCACCGTGAGCGCCGCTGGCTGAGCCTTTCGCAATACCGTCTCCACTGCCCGACGCGAGCGCAGATGCGCCGAAAGCCCCCGATCGTTGGCAATGCCGCTGAGGTAGATAATCTGTCGCGCCGACGTTCGATTGATGTACTGGGTAAAATTCTCCGCCGATTGCCGCTCCGCCTGTACAAAATCCTGGTCGGTGCCGCTCATGGAGTGGACCAGGTAATACGCCACCTCAATATCGCGTGGCAGCTCCTGCAGAGATGTCGGCTGTAGCAAGTCGCCCTGCGCTACCGTCACTTGCTCGCGCAGGCGCTCGGGTAGCGTAAACCGCCGAGGGTCGCGCACCAAGCACACTACCTCATGGCCAGCTTCTACCAGTAGCGGCAGCAGGCGCTGGCCGATGTAGCCATTGGCGCCAGTTAGCAGAATCTTCATGGACATAACGTAAGGTGAGACAAATAGAGAACCGCTGAGTTACTTGTTAGTTGTAAGACCGGTCTTACCCCGCATTTTGGCTAACATTGCAGCCGCTTTCCACATCCTGTTTTTATGGCTGCTCCCCTTACTTCCCGTTCCTGGCTTTGGCTTTGGCTATTCGTGCTCGGGGGGGCATTTTTTGTTGGTCTGGGTGCGTGGGGGCCGCTGGAAAGCAGCGAGGCTCGCTATGCCGAAATTGGTCGCGAAATGCTGGTCACAGGCGACTGGCTGCACCCGCGCCTGCTGGGTATTCAGCACTTTCATAAGCCGCCGCTTACCTACTGGCTCACGGCTGCCAGCCTGACCATTTTTGGCCCCCACGCGGCCGGCGTGCGCATTTTGCCGGTACTGGCCGTGCTGCTGCAAGTGCTTCTCGTGTATAAGTTGGGCGAGCTGCTTTTTCGCGGCGACCGAGCCCGCGCGCTGGCGGCGGCTGTCGTCTACGGCAGCCTGCCCGTAGTTCTCATTTCGGCCCTCAACGTTACTACCGATGCCTACCTGGCTACGCTGGAGCTGGCGGCTACCTACGGGATTCTGCGCTACTATGCTGGGGGGCAAATTCGCTGGCTCTACCTGTTCTGGGTGGGCCTCGGCTTCGCTTTTCTAACCAAAGGCCCGGTCGGCTTTATCCTGCCGCTGATGGCCATTATCGGTCATTATTTCAGACAGAATGCCGAGCAGAAGCAAGCCCGCCGGCCTTTCACGGTACACCACGCGCTGGGTTTCGGGTTGTTTGTACTGGTCGGGCTCAGCTGGTATCTGTATCTCATAGCCGAGAATCCGGCCTTTATCCGGTATTTTTTGTTTGAGCACACCGTAGAGCGCTTTGCCAATCCCAACACCTTTGGTCGGGCCAAGCCGTGGTGGTTTTATCTGGTGTTGGCACCGGCCACCAGTTTGCCGTGGTCGGTGGCGCTGGTCGCATTGGCCGTGCGTACTGGCTGGGGAAGCGTGCCCCAGCTCTGGCGCAACGTGCTCATTTTCTGGGTGCTGCTGCCGTTGTTTTTCTTTTCGCTGTCCGGCTCCAAGCTGCTGCTATACGTGCTGCCGATATTCCCTGGCATGGCTCTGCTCACGGTCTATTACTTGGGCCGGTGCACCGAGGCAGCGCTGTTTCGCTGGTACGTGGGCATTGTAGCCTTTTTCGGTTTCCTGCTGGCCGTTTTATGTCTGGCACCCGCGTTTGCTGGGGTGCTGGATCTGCCCTTTGCCCTACGTCCAATGACGGCAGCGGTGCCAGCGGCTGGCGTGGTGGTGCTCGTTATTGTGCTCACGCTCTGGGAGCAGGTGCGCGTAGCGCCTCGTTTGCTGGCGGCGGCTGTCATGTTCACGCTCACGCTGCTACTGGCCGCTAAGCCCATTCTGCACCAAAATGAACTGGCCGCCAATGGTACGCGTCCGCTGGCTGAGTTGCTTCGCGAGCGCAAGCTTACGGCGCGGCCCGTGTTGGTGTACAATGAATTGCTGCCTTCCCTGGCGTTTGAGCTAGGCAAACTGCCCGTTTCCCTGAATGACGGCAACCACAACCTCAACCGCGAAACGCAGTTTGAAACTGATAAGCGCTGGCAACAAAACCTGATTTACCTCGCCGATTCCACCCAGCGCCCGGCCCTTGACTGGATGCTTCAGCAACGCCCAGTACTCATTATAAAAGGCGAGCTGAACCCAGAGCGCCAGTGGCTGCTGCCGTATTTCAAGCAGCACGAGACACTGGGCAAATGGACTGTTTGGTATTAGAGAAGATGACGCTCGACGCGGAGTTAAGTCTTTAGGCTGACTTGCGGTCTACTCGTTTATAATTTTACATAGAAAGCCCCCCAGAACTACTCTGGGGGGCTTTTTATGTGATACAATACTCGTTCTAGATGTATACTGCTTCGGCCTTATCCCGCAAGTTATAAGCCGAGCTCATCACCTCGCCATACGCTCCCGCCGAACGGAGCACCACTAAGTCGCCGCGCTTTGTTTCGGGTAAAGGCACCGCACGTCCAAACGTATCCGACGACTCGCAGATCGGGCCTACCACGTCGTAGGGCTGAATTTCGCCTTGGCTGCTGAGGTTTTGGATGTGATGATGACTACCGTATAAAGCAGGCCGAATCAGCTCGGTGAGGCCCGCGTCGAGGATGGCGAACAGGGTTTGCTGACTGCGCTTCACGTACAGCACCCGGCTTACCAGCGTGCCGCTTTGCGCTACAATGGCGCGGCCCAGTTCCACGTGCACCTGCTGGCCCGGCCGCCGAATCAGGTGTTGCTCGAAGGTACGGAAGTAGGCCTCGAAGTCGGGGATAGGGTTCGTGTCGGGGTCGTTGTAGTCGATGCCCAGGCCGCCGCCCACGTTGAGGTGTGGTAATTGGTGGCCTTGCTCCTCAAGCCAGGTTTGCAACTCGTTTAGCTTCTGACTAAGCTCGGCAAATACCGCCAAATCAGTGATTTGCGAACCAATATGCGCGTGCAAACCTACCAGCTCTAGGTTGGACAGCGTTCCTAACTGCTCCACCACGGCCGGCAAATCGGCAAGCCCAATCCCGAATTTATTGGCTTCCAAGCCCGTCGTGATGTAGTGATGGGTCTGCGCGTCCACGTTCGGGTTCACGCGCAACGCCACCCGCGCCCGCCGGTTTTGCCTCCCAGCCAGCTCGTTTAGCACCTCCAGCTCCTGCGCCGACTCCGCATTAAAGCACCAGATGTCCGCCGCCAGCGCCCGATTGATTTCCGCATCCGTTTTGCCAACGCCCGCAAATACAATGTCCTGGGGGGCAAATCCGGTGTCGAGGGCACGCTGTACTTCATTGGCGCTCACGCAGTCGGCCCCAAGGCCGTGCGCTTGAATAAGACGCAGGATGGGTTCATTGGCGTTGGCTTTCAGGGCATAGTGCACATGAAACCCCCGCGGCCGCGCCGCCTGCTGTACCGCTTCAAGCGTGCGCGTGAGCAAGCCCAAGTCATAGTGGTAGAAAGGCGTAGGACGGGAGAAAAGCTCGCCGGAAAGAGAAAAGGACATTTGTAAAGTAATAAGCAACGAGAGCCCCAACCCCTAGCCCCTTCTCCTAGGGGAGAAGGGGAACTAGCTTTAATTTTTAGAAAGCTAGTTATAGTTAGAGGTCTAATATTTAGAATTAGTCCCCCTTCTCCCCTAGGAGAAGGGGCTAGGGGTTGAGGCTCTCGTTGAACAAGCTTAGAAGAAATGACTACCGCTGAAACAGACCCGCGTTCAGCGCTTTCAGCGTCCGCGTTTTGTCGGCGGTGTGCACCAGTAAGCTGATATTATTGGGCGAGCCGCCATAGGAAATCATCCGTAGCGGAATATCACCTAAAGCATTGAACACCAGTCGCGCCGAGCCGTGGTTTTCCTGAATTAGATTGCCAACCAAACAGATGATGGTCTGATTTTCATCGATTTCCACGTTGCCAAAATCACGCAGGTCCGTTAAGATTTCCGTCAGGTGCGTGGCATCGTCAATTGTCAAGGAAACAGCAACTTCCGACGTCGTAATCATGTCGATAGGCGTGCGGTAGCGCTCAAAAACCTCGAACACGCTGCGCAGAAAACCGTGGGCCAGCAACATGCGGCTCGACTTAATCTTGATAGCCACCAAGCCATCTTTAGCGGCTACCGCTTTAATGGCCTCCGAGCCGGTTTTGCTGGAAATGAGCGTGCCGGGCGCCTCCGGCTGCATGGTGTTAAGTAGGCGCACGGGAATGTTGTACTGGCGCGCCGGCAGCACGGAGCTAGGATGCAAAATCTTAGCGCCGAAATAAGCCAGCTCGGCCGCCTCGTCAAACGACAGCTCGCGGATAGGGTAGGTGCCCTCTACCACGCGCGGATCGTTGTTGTGCAGGCCGTCGATATCAGTCCAGATCTGGATTTCGTCGGCCCCGGCAGCCGCCCCGATGAGCGAGGCAGAGTAGTCGGAGCCGCCGCGCTTCAGGTTATCTATATCACCCTTCGCGTTGCGACAAATGTAGCCTTGCGTGATAAACAGCTTTTGGCCCGCGTGGGGGGCAATTTGCTGGGCCAGATGCTCCCGAATGTAAGCGTCATCGGGCTCGTCGTTGGCGTCGAGGCGCATGAACTCCAACGCGGGCAGCAGTACCGCATCCTGCCCGCGAATGGCCGTCAGGTAGCGGTGAAACAGCAGTGTACTTAGCAGCTCCCCCTGCGCCAGAATCACCCGCTCGCCGGAAGTCGACAGGGGCTGACGCATCAGGTTGAAAATCGTTTTGAAGCACGTACCTAGCTGACTGATAGCTTCTTCGGCTACTGCTGGTTCGGGCAGCAGCTCACGGGCTACTATTATGTAATGCTGACGCAGAATCTCGGTCTGAGACGTAGCGGCCTGGATTTCACCTTCAAAAAGCAGCTTCGCAATAGCAACCAGCGAATTGGTTGTACCCGACATGGCCGACAAGACTACAATGCGCGGCTCGGAACTTTGAATGAGGTCGGCCACAGAACGCATCCGCGCCGCCGACCCGACGGATGTACCGCCAAACTTGAGAATTCTCATGAAAAATATTGGGCGTAAGAGCCCCCAAGTTACGGCCCAAGCCGCAAGATGTGAAATGATGTCTTTGCTGGGGGGCTTTTTAAAGGTCTGAATGCTAGAGACACCATCAAACCTGCGCACGATGCAAGAAGCGAATTACTCCTCGAAACGTTATTCAGAAGTAGCTGAAAAGGTGTAGACGCATACTTGCGTCTCGTCTTCCGCGCCGCCTGGGGTTGTTTAGCCACAAGACGCAAGTATGCGTCTCTACACCTTTTCAGCTAACTCCAACCGCTTTCTTTCCTCTGACTTGCGCAACTCTTTCAATTCGATGGTTACTATATTTAAACTGCTCCCATCCTAAATGATCTGCCCATGAAACCGCGTGTTCTCCTTACTATTCCTTTCCTCAGTGTAGCCTGTTTGCTAGGGTCCAACCCTTACGCCCAGGCTCAGCAGGCGTTGCAGATTCCGGTGGCCAGCCCCGCCGTGCGTATCCGCCAGGATTTTTCCGCTTCCTTCGTGGAACTGAGCTACTCGCGCCCCTCTAAAAAAGGCCGTGAGATTTTCGGTAAGCTGGAGCCCTACGGCCAAGTATGGCGCACGGGCGCTAACACCAATACTAAAATTCGCTTCGGGGAAGAAGTGAAATTCGGCGGCCAGACTGTGCCAGCGGGCACCTACGCCTTATTCAGTATTCCCGGCCCCAAGGAGTGGACGCTGATTTTGAACCGGGATACTGCGCAGTGGGGCGCCTACAGATACAAGCCCGAGATGGACGTGGTGCGCGTAAAAGCTATTCCCACCACTCTGCGCGACCCCGCCGAAACCATGAGCCTGACGCTCGAAAACCTGAAGCCATCGGCCGCCGACCTCACCCTGCGCTGGGACAAAACTCAGGTAAGCGTGCCCCTCACCGGCGACTCCGATGCGCAGGTAGAAGCCCAGATTGCGCAGGCCATGCAGGGCGAAAAGAAGCCCTATATCAGCGCCGCGCAGTACTACTACAACAATAATAAAGACCTCAACAAAGCTCTAACCTGGCTAGACGCTGCTATAAAGCAACAGCCCAGCTACTACGCTTATTATTGGAAGGCCCGGGTGCTGCAAAAATCCAAGCGCCCAGATGAGGCCACCGCGGCCGCCAAGCAGTCGTTGGAGCTAGTAAAAGCGGAAAAAACGCCGTCAATCAAAGAGGAGTATATTCGCCTGAATCAGCAGCTGTTAGCGGATATTGGTAGTAAGAAATAAAGTGGCCGCGCTATAAAGTTCTCTCGTCATTAACGATCAAAAAAGCCCCCAGACACTACGTCTGGGGGGCTTTTTTGATCGTTATATAACTGTACAACACGGGTAATCCACGACTTGCGACGCGTTGTTACAGTGAATGATTACATTAGGCTATTTTCCTAAGCTTTGATCCATAATAGTATCAAATCCAAATAACCCCTTTCTTAAAGTAACCCTAGCATAACTGTAACCTTCTGTGTCAAAGCCACAGGGAAAAAAGATTTCTTTGTTTACACCCTTGACATATACTTCTACATAAGGGTCACGACACCCATACCTGCCTTGGGCTAATTTTCCGGATTTAAGAATCGAAGCTCTTACAATTGATGGGCTATCTGATGGAAAATAATAGTTCAGGCTCATGAATAGGTAAACAATTATTCCACCCCAAGATGTGAGGTTATATAGTAGTTGAAGGAAAAAATTGTTTGTATCAAGATATATTCTAAAAATACCTCTAGTGAATATCGTTACTGTTAAAGCAATAACAAAAGCAATTGATATAAGAAGGTTGCTGCTTATTAATGTTTTTCGGTAAAGTATAACCTCACACACAGACAAGAGTAAACCAGAGATTATTAAAATTGATATAATAATCTCTGCTACTAATTTCTTTTTCTCTTTGCGTTTATGGTTTAATCTGCTGATTTCTTGCTTTTGTGCTCTACGAAGCTTGGGACCTAGACTCTTTAATTTGTTATTATGTAGGGTCATAATAAAACGTTGTAAAGTGTTTTTTGAAAATTACTCTACAATTTCCGTCCCTTCAGCTTCTGCAGTTCCTCCCGCGTCGCGGGTTTCAGGCTGATGGCCGTGCCGCCGCCGGGAGCCAGTTGCAGCGGCAGCTGGGTGCGACTATCCACTAGCACTTGCCGGATTTGGTAGGCCATAGGATTCTTTTCCCAGTCGGCATCCTTGGCGTCGGCGTAGATGGTGGCGGTGTAGCGAGCCTTGGGGGGCAAAAAGTCCAGCTTTATGGTCTGGCGGCGGGCCTGCTCGTCGGTGATGGCGCCGAGGTACCACTCGTCTTTGCCCTTGGCTTGGCGGGCCGTGACGATGTAGTCGCCGGGTTCGGCGGCCAGAATGCGGGTGTCGTCCCAATCCACGGGCACGTCTTTGATGAACTGGAAGGCATCGAGGTGCTTCTCGTAGGCTTCAGGTAGGTCGGCGGCCATTTGCACGGGGCTGTACAGGGTCACGTAGAGAGCCAGTTGCTTGGCTAGCGTGGTATGCACCTGGCGGCCTTTGTTGGCGGTCGGGTTCCAGGTTTCCAGCTTGATCTGGAAGATGCCCGGTGTGTAGTCCATGGGGCCGCCCATGAGGCGGGTGAAGGGCAAAATAGTCTCATGTTCAGGCGGATTGCCGGTGCTCCAGGCGTTGAACTCGTTGCCACGCGCAGCTTCCGCCGCCAGCCAGTTGGGGTAAGTGCGGTGCAAGCCCGTCAGTCGCACCGACTCGTGCATATCCACCATAATCTGCTGCTGGGCCATGTTGGCGGCCGTGCGGTTGTAGTGGTTCACCATCCACTGCCCGTCGTGGTGCTCGCCGCGCGGGATGATACGGCCCACGTAGCCAGTTTTTACGGCGTCGTAGCCATGCTCTTTCATGAAGCGCAGCGCCTCATCTTGGCGACGCTCGTAGTTGGTCACGGAGCTGCTAGTTTCGTGGTGCATCATCAGCTTCACGCCCTTGCTGGCGGCGTAGCGCTGGAGTTCTTGCACGTCGAAGTCGGGGTAGGGGGTCACGAAGTCGAACACTTCCTCCTTCCAGTTATTGGCCCAGTCTTCCCAGCCCACGTTCCAGCCTTCCACCAGCACGCTCTGCAAACCATGCTTGGCGGCAAAATCGATGTAGCGCTTCACGTTGACGGTGTTGGCACCGTGGCGGCCGTTGGGTTTCAGCTTGTTCCAGTCAGTGGTAGCCAGCTTGATGTTGCTGGTGTCGGCGTAGTTCCAGCTGGCTTTGTTCACGTGCATTTCCCACCACACGCCCACAAACTTCTGGGGCTTAATCCAGCCTGTATCCGTGATTTTGCTGGGCTCGTTCAGGTTCAGAATCAGCTTGGAAACCAGCACTTCGGGCGCTTTGTCGCTGACGATAATCGTGCGCCAGGGCGTATGCTCAGGAGCTTGCAGATACGCTTTCGCGCCGGTGGCCGAGGGTACTAGCTGACTGGTGAGGCCAAAGGTTTTAGTGTCCACGTTCAGCATCATGGCCGGATAGTTCACCAGCGCCGCCTCATGGATGTTCACGTACAGCCCGTCCTGGGTCTTCAGCATCAGGGGCGTCTGGACCCGCTGGGGGGCTGATTTTAGCTGGATGGGTTCGATGGGCGTGGTATTTACCTCGCTCAGGCGGGTGGTGCTGTAGGTGTACTCGTTGGAGTCGTAGTCGCCCGGAATCCAGAAGGTTTTGTGGTCGCCGGTAAGGTTAAACTCGGTGTTCTCCTCCTGCACGGTGAAGTAAGTGAAGCCCGGCTGGGCCGGAAACTCATAGCGGAATCCCAGCCCATCATCGTACAGACGAAAGCGTACCACCAGCCGCCGGTTCTTCGCGGCGGCCTGCTGCAAGGTCACGGCCAGCTCCTTATAGCGGTTGCGAATCTGCTTCACCTCGCCCCACACTGGCGCCCACGTTTCATCCGTCACCGACGAGTCGATTTTGGCAATGGTAAAGCCTTTATCAAAGCCGGGTTGATCTTGGAGTAGAACAGCTAAGCGGCTGGGTTTTACAACTGGCTTTGCCCCGAACTGAAGTTTGTAAGTAGGCTCACCTGTGGGGCTTAGCTGGAAGTTAAGCGTAAGCTTTTTAGAAGGCGAATGGAGGGTTTGGGCCAGAGCCGGGATGCTCAGACATGTAGTTAGCAGCAGAAGGGCGGTTTTTTTCATGAGCTACATTATCGAATCCGTTTCATGGGAATTGCGAACTGGATTGGTACGGTTGCTACCGAATAGGTAGAGTTAGTTGCGCAAAATCAGGTACTGATAGGGCTGCAAGTTAAGCTGAGTCGTCATGGCCAAAGGCTGCCCACTTAAGGCATTGAGCCAAGGCGAGTTGACGAGGCTGGTAGGCACCTGATAGTTAATAGCCGAGTTGCGAAGATTGACCAGCACCAAGACTCTCTCGCTGCCGACAGTTTTCGTGAACGCGCACACATCGTCGCTGCTGTAGGAGGTAAGCGCTCCATTGCGCACGGCGTCGCTGCTATTGCGGAAGCGGAGGATGCTTTTGTACTCCTTGGTCACGGCCGGGTTGAGCGACCAATCAATAGCGCGGCGCGCTCCCATGAAAGGTAGGCGGGCGGGAAATCCTACCTCTTGGCCATTGTAAATCATGGGCGTACCGCGCATGTAAGCGGCCACCACAAAGGCCGCCATCGATCCTTGCTGACCATTAAATAGCTCCTGCGGCGTGCCTTCGGAACTGTTGATATCGTGGTTGGAGGTGTAGCGCAGCATGCGGGCACCGGCCGGAGCATTAGCATAATTCGCCTCGTTGAGATTGTCGAGGAGCTTGACGCTGACACGTTTCGCGAAAATATCCTTCATGGTGTTCAGGAAATCGAACCCGTAGCGGAGCGGAAAGCCAGCCTGGAAGTAGTAAGTCTTATCCGATCCTTCGGCAATTAGGAGCATCTTATGCGTGCTAATCGAGTTCAGGTTGCTGACGGCTTCGGTGAGAAACTCATAGGTTGGGCCGTCGGCGTAATCGATGCGGTAACCATCAATATTGGCCTGGAAAACCCAGTACCGCATGGCCTGAATCATGGCCGCCCGCATGGAGGCATTAGCGAAGTTTAGTTGGGCCACATCGGTCCAACCCAGGGGCGGGTTTTTGATGTTGCCCGCGCCATCTTGCTGATACCAATCCTTGTGGGCCGTTATCCAGGGGTGGTCCCAAGCGGTGTGGTTGGCCACCCAATCGAGCACGACGGCCATGCGGCGGGCGTGGGCACCGTCCACGAGGGCCCGTAAATCGGCCAGCGTACCGAGTTCAGGATTCACCGTCATATAGTCTTGTATCGCATAAGGCGAGTCAAAAGCCTTTAGCTTACCAACAGGATAAACAGGCATCAAATACACCACATTGGCCCCCAGTGCTTTGATAGAGTCGAGGCGAGCTATTACGCCCTTGAAGTTGCCTTGCGCACTAAACGCCCGCATGTTCACCTGATACACCGTAGCATTTGCAGCATCAGGTACTTCGGTGAAAGGTGTGCCGTATTGAGCCGGATCGGCCGTAACGGAAGGAATAACCGGGGTAGTGGGGCTGATGGTTGTTCCTTTACTGCATGAAATGAGCAGTACAGACCAGCACAGAAAGGCTACCTTCCGTATGAGTTTTGGAGTATGCATAGTAGTTGGGTGGGGGCAGTGAAGCACGTATAGTGACTGATATGTGCTTCGGTAAAATCGTTTTGCTTGGCACAAATAAAGCACAAGCATAGCTCAACGCACGGCTTGTTGTTACTTAAAAGTCAAAGGTCTCGCAGTGAACTACGTTAGCCTCGAACTCCAGTAGGTAGCGTGCGTCGTCGGGATAATAGCGCGCTTTTTCGGAGTCGTCGCCGGCAAACTGTTTAATGCTTTCGTAGCTGTCCCAGCGGGTTACAGTCCAGAAATGACAGATTTCGCCTTCCACGCTGCGGAGCACTTGCACGCCTAAGTTGCCGGGTGTTTTCTTGTAGTCGGTTAGGCCGGATGCTTCCAGATATTTGAGGTACTCATCGGCGTGGTGAGCGTGCGTCACGCCGTGCCAGATTCTGGTGATTATCATGCTTTTCTTATTCGTAGTTCAGGTGATTGTAGCTAGGCTATTTCTTCTGTGTAAATAGCGGATATAGCCTAATACAAAGCTAGAACTGTAGCAGCTTCCCCTGCTCCGGAAAGATGAGTTTCAGCTGCAACGAATTCGCTTCGGTGAGCTGCTTTTTGATGGCCGCTTCATTGCCCGGCGTGGGCTTCATGTGGGTGATTACGACCGGCAGCCCGCGTACTGCAGCAGCGCCCGTTAGCTGGCTAAGCGCAGTCATTTCCTGCATAAGCAAAGCCGGAGTGAGGTGCCCGAATAGCTGCGCCGGAGGCTGGGCATTAGCGTAGGAAGTTTCGATGAAAATGGCCTTCAACTGACCTGCTTTCACCAGTGGCTGAATGGCTTGCCATAAGTTGCGCAGCTGGGGGGCTTTTTCAACAGCATCGGCACCCGTGTCGCCGAGGTAGAGCAGGTAATTATCCTGACTGCGAATCAGGAAGGCGGCGCTTTGGTAGGGCTTGGCATGACTCAGCACAAACGTCTGGACGCGCAGAGCCGTGTTTTCGAGGGCTTTTTCCTGGTTGGGTGCCAGGGGCCGAAGCTGATATTTGCCCAGGGCCGGCGGGGTGCCGCTGCTGCCGAAGTTGGGCCAGGTTCGCCAGTTGAAGTAATCGTTTTGAATGATTTTCAGGCAATCGGACAGGCCGTAAATGCTCTTGGGCGAATCGTCGGTAGCGTTCAGCAGTAAGCCCGCCACGTGGTCGAGGTGGGCGTGAGAGATGAGGTAAGCTTTGATATTGTTGCGAATTACCTCGCCTGCCGGCCCCGCAAATACCTTGCGTGCAATGGCCTTTTCTACGCCGCTGTACACGGTGCCCGCATCCAGACACACGTAGGAAGCAGAGCCCGCCGGCGCGACCAGATAGGCGGAAAGGTTGCCTTCGTCCAGTCCGCCCTTCACGCCCAGCGGCACGACGCTGAAGGCGGGAGAAGGCGTGCGCTGCGCGAGTACCCAATGCCCCATCAGAAGCAGCAAGAGCAGCAAGCACCGTTGGAATAAACGCGTCGTCTCCATACCCACAAGGTAGCTATACATTCAGCGTATCAGGCTGCCAAAACCAGTTTTACACCTGAGTTGAGTGCTTAGCCCATTCTTCCATCGTCAGCTCAAATCGGATTTCCCCACTAGCTGTTCGGCCAGTTTCGCGCCAGCCCGATTGTTGGTAAAAAGCTTCGGCCCGCGTTCCCGGACTCGTGCTAAGCCATACAGAATGCTGCGTTTGGCCGAAATACCAGCGCAGCATCAGCGTCTGTAGCTGCCGGCCAATGCCCTGCCGGTCGTAGTCGGGGTGTACAAAGAGCGCCCAAATGCTATGGTCTTGCAGGTCGGCAATGGCGAACCCCACAATCTGGCCGTCGACCTCGCACACCCAGCCTTTACCGCGCCGCGTGATGTAGTCGATGTTGTCTTGTTCCGTTACCCGATCAGGATTGGAAAGCTGATTTTCCCTGACCGCCATGCGCACGGCCATGTACTGCGGAATATCGGCAACTTGGGCTTCGCGGTAGAGCATGGCGGTAAGATACTGAGGTATATTGTTATCAATATCTAGTCATCTCCTAAAGCGAAATCTTGTCCGCGTTTATAGATTAAGCATGACAGTTTAAGGTGTAAACAGCAAGGACAAAAAAGCCCCCCAGATTTAAATCTGGGGGGCTTTTTCACAGTCTGTAATAGCCAAATGTGACGTGAAGCAACAAGCCGCTTACCGCACTACTTTCGGCGTTACAGGCAGACTCTCGTGGCCCTCGGCATCAACAGACGCCACTGCGAAAATGTAGTTGTCTTTGCTGTGGGGCAAATCGGCGGTGGTGCCGGTTACGAAGAACTTCTGCTGCCACACGGGGCTGCTGGTTTCGCGCATGAGCACGTAGTAGCCGGCTGGTTTTTCGCCGGCGGCGGGAGCGTCCCACTTCAGCTCCGTGCGGTTAGTGAGCTTGGCGGTGAGCACGCCCACGTTCTGCGGCGCGGGAGGCGCCCAGGCCAAGCTGGCCATGGTGGCGAGGTTTACACCGGTATTTTTGCGCAGGTACTCGTAGTCGACGAACTCGGGTTTGTCGCCGTACTCGATGCCGTTTTCGGTGCGCAGATCCTGGTGCTGGTGGTTGAAGTTCTCGTTGACCTCCGTGAAGCGCACGGCCGTGAAGCCTTGCTGGTTGAAGGGTGTATGGTCGCCGCCGCGCAGGAAGCGGTCGGGGCGATACTCGATGAGTACGCCGAAGTCATTCAAGTACTGCTCGCAAGTGGTTTTGATGTAGCGGGCCAGCTGGCGGCTGGGCGAGTCGTTTTCGCTGCTCAGCTGGCGACGCATGCGGGCTTCTTCGGGCGTTTCGTTGGCAGGTACGCCCTCACTGAAGATGCGCACGTGCTTAGGATCTTTAATCTCAGGGTCGAAACCGGTGGAGTTGCCCACGATATCATTGTTGAGCATCCCGACAATATTCCAGCCTTCGGCTTTGGCTCGCTTGGCCATGTGTGTCGAGCCATACAGGCCCTGCTCTTCGCCCTGAACGGCCACAAAAATGAGGGTGCAGGGAAACTGCTTGGAAGCCATTACGCGGGCCATTTCCATTACCAAGGCCACGCCGGAAGCGTCGTCGTTGGCGCCGGGCGCGTCGGCGGTGGCGTTCATCACATCGGTCACGCGCGAGTCAAGGTGGCCGCTGACAATGATGATGCGCTTGTCGTTGGGGTCGGTACCCTTGAGCGTGGCCATCACGTTGGCCATCACCACGGGCTTATCGATGCGCCGGCCGTCGGGCTTCACCGTGAAGGTGTCCTGTTCCACTTTCATGCGGCCGCCGCTGGTTTTGGCGTACTTCTTAAACTCCGATTCCACCCAATTTCGCGCCGCCCCGATGCCGCGCTTTTTGCTCTTGGTGTCGCTCAGGGTGTGGCGGGTGCCGAACGATACCATCTTGCGAATATCTTCCTCGAGCGTCTTGGCCGAAATAGCCTCCACCATTTGCTTGATGGCGGGGTCGGGGGTAGATGGGGGGGCATTTTGGGCGCGCAGGGTAGTGAAGCTGACCGCTGCGGCGAGTAGGAGCGTAGAGTGAAGGAATTTCATGAAGGGTGTTTGGAGTGATGGAGTAAGCGAACTATGTGCGTGGTGGGCAAGATTCAGGCAACGGCAATGCGGGAGGCGTAGGAGGTTTTGGTGATGTAAAATACGGCGTACGCCGGAATTGTTAGGAGAACACATGAAAACCGCCCGTCATGCGGAGGCGGAGCCGAAGCAACTCGCGTGCTGACGTGGGGTTAGTAATCCCACGTCAGCACGCGAGTTGCTTCGGCTCCGCCTCCGCATGATGTTCTATAAAAAGAGAAAAGTCCAGAGAGTGGGTAATTCATTACACCAAAGACACCAGCGCGCTGGATGCATTACCGCCAAAGCCTGCTGCATTCACCAGCACCCGCCGAATGGGCCGATTCGGATTAGAAGGTGAGGATAAATAGGTTTCGAACGGCGGCTTAGGCCAGGTTTGGTGAGTGAGCATTTGTAAAGCAAACTCCAGACTCAGAGCAGCGGAAGCGCCAAGCGTGTGTCCCACCAGCCATTTGTTAGAAACAAACAGAGGGACATTTTCTGCCCCAAAAACCCCTGATACTGCCCGGCGCTCAGCGGCATCACCTGCTGGTGTGCCGGGGCTGTGCAGCACCAAGGCATCAACGGCTTCTGGGGGGCAATTTGCTTGCCGCAACGCCTGACGCATGGCCGTTTGAAAGTGCTGTCCATCAGCTGAGAGGCCGGTTTTGCTCGGAATAGCCTCGAAGCCAAAGCCGACGCTTTCCAGCTGAAACTGAGGTGCCGAAGCCGTGGCTGGCTCCGCCGCAAGGGCCGCACGACTAACTCGTTCTAGGGCAAAAACTGCCGCTCCCTCGCCCAGCACGAAGGTGGAAGGTGCGCCCGCGCCAGGGCGGCAAGGCCACTCCTGGGAGGCAAAAGTGGAGTAAATGCCCAGGGCGTGCATCTGGGCAAGCGTAAAATCAGTGAGCGGAGCTTCGGCGCCGCCAGCCAAAAACCGATCGGCGAGGCCAGCGCGCAGCCAGGCCACCGCGTTGCCCAATGCCTGGAAGGCGCTGCTACAGGTGCTGGAGTGGCTGAGCGCCGCCCCACCGATTGCGCCCGCATCGTAGGCCACCCAGCTCGCCACATTGCCCAGCGTCGTGAGCGGCGACGCAGCCGCGGCTACCACCCCATCAGTCAGAAAATCGGCGTGGAACTGTTCTATTCGGCCTGTAGCACCCCGCGAAGAACCAATACTGACACCCAGACTGGCATCCTGCGCTGCCCAGCCCGCCTGGGCCGTGGCTTGGCGGGCGGCAAGTAAGGCCAATAATACGGTGCGGTCGAGCTGGCGGTAGGGGGCGTGCGCGTGGCGCAAGGCCGCAGCTGCTTCCTCCGCTTCGGTGGGCAGGCTGGCAACCGGCAGGACGCGGGTTCCGGTGGGGCGGCTTGAAAAGGCCGACACAGGTGAGGAAGCGACAAAATTGCCCCCCAGCCCCAGCGCGGACACGCTGCCCCGGCCCCGAATCAGAATTAGATCGTCGTCGGACATTAGTTGGATAAAGCTCGATCAGGCCGCAAGCTACGGCTAGTAGATTGAATGATTCCTTGTAAGAATTCCAGGCAGGCGGTCATGCAGAGCGGTAGCGAAGCATCTCGCGTGCTGATGTGAGATTACTAACCCCGATAAACACGCGAGATGCTTCGCTACCGCTCTGCATGACGCGGATGTGTAGAGTGGGTAGATGATTGCTTTTCAGTATGCTTAGCTCAGTCAATCCGCGCTACCACCAAGTCACGCATGGCCCGTACGGTGTCGTAGAGCAGATTTAGCTCTGCGTCGGTGGTGCAGTAGGGCGGCATGATGTAGATAATGTTGCCCAACGGCCGCAGAATCACGCGACGTTGTAAGGCCAGCTGATACAGCTCGTCGCGGAGGCTGCTGAAGTAGGATGTGGTGGCCTGCTCTTCGAATTCCACGGCCACTACGGTACCAAGCAGGCGCACAGCGCGCACGCCGGGTTGGTCCGTTATCTCCACCGCAAACGCCTGATGCGCCGCCGAGATTCGCGCTAAGTCAGCCGTGCAAGCCGGCTCGCGCAGCAGTTCTAAGCTAGCCAGTCCCGCCGCACATGCCACCGGATTGGCCGTATAAGAGTGACCGTGAAAGAAAGTCTTCATCTTGTCATCACTCAAAAATGCCTCGTACACCGGCCCCGTGCTGCTTGTGATGCCCAGCGCCATCGTACCCCCAGTGAGTCCCTTGGATAAGCAGACCATGTCGGGCCTTTCCGTGAGGTAGTCACAGGCGAAAAGCCGACCAGTGCGCCCGAAACCGGTCATTACTTCATCGGCAATGGCTAAAATGCCGTGACGATGGCAGCAGCTAATCAGCTCGTTCAGCACCTCTGCGGAATAGGTAATCATGCCGGCCGTGCCCAGCAGCAGCGGTTCAAAAATGAAGGCCGCCACGTCACCCTGAGCGGCTATAGCTTCCAGCTGAGCCAAGGCTTCGGCCTCGTGGCCGGGCACGGGCACATCGATAAAAGCCACATCAAACAGCAGCGGCGCGAAGGGCGCTGTAAATGCCCCCCGGCTGCTCACGGCCATGGCTCCGAAGGTGTCGCCGTGGTAGCTGTCGCGAAAAGCCACCATCGTGCGGCGAGGCAGGCCGTGGTTATGATGGTATTGCAGAGCCATTTTTAGCGCTACCTCCACCGCCGTCGAGCCGTTGTCGGAATAAAAGATGCGGCGCTGATTGGGGGGCAAAATCTCCAATAATCCTTCGGCCAACTCCACGGCGGGCGGGTGGGTGAAGCCAGCAAACAGGACATGCTCCAGCGTCTGGAGCTGCTGAGCTACCCGCTCCGCGATGCGGGGGTGGGCGTGCCCATGCAGATTTACCCACCAGGAGGAAATGCCGTCGAGGTAGGCAGTGCCGTCTTCGGTGTAGAGCCACGCGCCCTCACCCCGCACAATGGGAATGGGCAGGGGGGCGGTTTGCATTTGGGTATAGGGGTGCCAGAGTACGGCGTGGTCGCGGGCAGCTAGGGTGGGCATGGCGCAAAGGTAAGGGTTGGCCGTGGTGCACCGGCCATTCAACGGATGGCCTCCCCCCCGGCCCCCTTTCCTAGGGGAGAGGGGGAGCCTGACGACAGTCGCTCTACGCGGCTCCGTCGGCTTTCGCCTCAGGTACTACTACCATCCAGAGTAGCATATAGAATAAGCTTCCGGTTGCGGAGGCGCCAGCCGACGGAGCCGCGTAGGCGGAGCGTTAGACTTCCCTCTCTTTGGGAGAGGGGCTGGGGGTGAGGCCCCACGCCCGAAAATCTGCCGCGTAGCGGCTCACCATGGCCGCATCCACCACCGGCTCAGGCCGTAGCCGCGGCAGCACTGGCACGCCGGAATGCTGAAGAATAAACTCCTCCGTGGCTGGCGTTGATTCACCATTAAACACCAATCCGCGAATAGGCAAGCCCCGCCGTTGCAGAGCCTCCAGCGTAAGCAACGTGTGATTGATGCTGCCCAGATAGTTTCGGGACACAACCACCGTCGCCAGCTGTAGTTGCGCCAGTAGGTCAACCAGCAAAAAGCCCGGCGCCAACGGCACAAAAAGCCCCCCAGCGCCCTCCACAATCAGATTATTGGTGGTCTGAGGCAGCACGAAACGCTCGGGCTGAATGCGGATGTTTTCGGCCGCCGCCGCCGCGTGGGGCGAGGCCGGCAATTGAAGGCGGTACGCTTCGGGGTGAAACTGGGAGACCGGATTGGTTACCAGCGCGCGTACCGTGGCTGTATCGGTCGTGGGAGTAAGGCCGGCCTGCACGGGCTTCCAATAATCGGCTTGCAGGGCCTCGGTAAGGATGGCGGCTACTATAGTTTTACCGACGTCGGTGCCAATGCCGGTTACGAAAAGTTGTTCCAAAAAGCGTTAAGTAAGGGAGCCTGATACTAACGGCTGCGTTTGATTTAATTATAGCCTTTCGAAAGGCAATACAAAGATGCGCTAGCTTCTGAGGTGAATAGCAGACATTGTGGTTTTAAATCCCTGGGTGTTAATTTTAGATTAATTTATTATATATTAAATATGCAATGTTGATTTTTGTTTTTATTTATCTGTCAGTCTCTTTTTTATTTGGCGATACTATGTGTACAAGACTTGATGCCATATATAATATGACTGGTCTAATAAAAAGGTATAAAACAATACCTATTAATGCGAATATCGATCCTGCTACAGTTGGTATTACTGCACCAAATGTGAAAGTCATACCAATAACGAACCCAAGCACGCATTCTGCCCGATAAATTGGAAAGAACAGAGCGAGTAGAAATAGCCCATTAAGCATGTAGCCTAATACATCTGAAAAGCCAAAAGTGAAAAAGGTAGAAAGTAATATTCCGAAAAATAGGCCACCAAAGAATCCGTAAACTATATTTATTGAGAACGTTAACCATTCTGGTTTTTTATTCTTGTTATTACTGACTCTCTTATGAATTCGATATAGTAGAAACCATGTAAGCAGAGGAAGTAAAATGCCGCCCCACCAATTAGAAATTTTGGGCAAATCTGCGCGAGCCATTATATGATGGCTCGGTACACCTCCATGATAATGTCCCCAAGCTAATAGTGCCCATATAGCAATGGTTACTATTCCTGTAAAATACAACCGGGTCTTAAAGAACAACTTTTCATTCATGGAAAATGATTTTAAATATTCTTTTCAGTTTATTTATTGTCGTCTTTTAGCCCGAAAATTACGATCTGAATTGCCGCAACTGATGAAGCTACAAGCTGCTGTAATATCCACATAGCTCGGTAGCTCGCCTGCAACTAACCTTCATAAACCCTCTTTGCAGAGGATAGAAAACCGCAAAAGTAAGATTGCGACAGCAATATATAAAGTTGCTGAGTGAAACATAGAGCTATTTGCATATCTTAGCAATCGAAGAATAATTTTGCTTCCGTCCAGTTGGCCACTTAGATATTAGGGCTTAACAGTTCATCCCCCAAGCCGCCCCAGTACCGCCGCCAGACCCTCTATCTCCTCCTCAGTATTGTAGCTGTGCACGATAAGCCGCAGGCGCTCAGTACCCGCGGGTACGGTAGGAGCCACGATAGGGCGCACGTCGAAATTGGCCTGCTGGGCGGTGGTGGCCACGGCGCGCACATGGGCCGGGCCGGGCGAAGCGGTGAAGAAAACCGGGTGAATGATGTGGCTGGCCGCTGGTACGTGCAGACCGGGCACTGCATTCAGCTTTGTTTTTAGAAAATCGGAAAGGGCAAAAAGCCGCTGCCGCTCCGTCTGCATAGTGGGCAGCAGTTCGTAGGCGGCCGCCAGCGTAGCAATAGCCAGCGGAGGCAGCGCGGTGGTATAAATAAATGGCCGACTGAAATTCAGCAGATACTCACGCAGCACCTGTGGCCCGGCAATAATTGCCCCCTGATTGCCCAAGGCCTTGCCAAACGTAAGAATCCGGGCGAATACCGCGCTTTCCAGGCCAAGCTCCACTATCAAGCCCTCGCCGCGCGGGCCATAAATACCGTTGGTGTGCGCCTCATCTACTACCAGATACAAGCCGCGCTGCTGGCAAAAAGCCGCAAGCTCCCGCAGCGGCGCCTGATCGCCATCCATGGAATACAGCGCCTCCACGGCCACAAAGACAGCTCCCGTCGCCCGACTCAGTCGCCGCTCTAGGTCCGCCAGATCATTGTGCCGGAAGCTGAAGGCCGTGGCGAAGCTGCCCCGGATGCCATCCTTCACGGAGGCGTGGCTGGCTTCGTCGTAAAAAATGGTGTCGCCGCGGCGGGGCACGGCGGCAAAGAAGCCTAGGTTGGCCGCGTAGCCGGAGTTGAAAAGCAAAGCCGCCTCAGCGCGGTGAAAGGTCGCTAGCTGAGTTTCCAGCATTTCGGCGGCTGCTGAGTTGCCGGTGAGCAGGCGCGAGCCGGTGCTGCCGGCGGCTGGGGGGCTTTTTTCAGTTATTGCGCGTTGCAAAATAGCTTGCAACATGTCGTGTTGCGCTAAGCCGAGGTAGTCGTTGGAGCTAAAATCTACCCGACCCGCCTCCGCGACTGTCAAATGCCGGCGGGTACCGGCGGCCTCGCGCTGCATGAGCTGCTGAGTGAGGCGCTGGAGAAGAAAATCAGTTTGTAAGACCATCGAGCCGATAATAACTTACTTCCTCGGCGGCACGGGAAACTGGCGTGGCAAGCCTGCAGAATCAGGTTGCCAGCCCAAAGTAGTACGCGCTTCTTGTCGGACAGAAGTTTCAATTACTTGCTCATTCAGCATCGCTAAACTGGCAATATGTACCACGGTGGTTGCACGACTTATATCCTCATACAGAATATAAGTATGCTTCCCTAACCAGTAATGAGCTCCTGGTATATTTCCCGGCCGGGGCTGCCCATATAGCTGAGTTAAATACGCCAGTGTTGACCGACTTTTTGGCTCGTTGGCTATCTGAAAAGTAACCCCGACAAATCGATTGAGTCTAAACCAGTACTCCGGCGTTAGCCGCTGGCCTGCCAGGGTTGTGGTATCCCCATCAAGCTTGTATGTCTTTGTGACCTGCCAGCGTTTGCCTATTCCTGATAAAACTGGTTTGAATGAACTGTTTATAGGAAGCGCCGCCCCAAAAGAGACCCCATTGAAGCCATAGCCCTTATCCAAACTCTGCAAACTCAACATCGGACCACTAGTTTGGGCTCTTAGCGGCAATGAGTATAAGCACACTAGTGCTAATATGATCCAAGTTAGCACTCGAGAGTTGCGCATCTCAATACTATGAATCCTTACGCCTCAAGCGAAGCTTTGGCCAACACTGTAGCGCCCTGCGGCATGTCCTTGAATGACTTACGCGGCTTCAAGCCCAGCGTGGCGAACATTTGTTTGTCAGCGTCGAAGTCGGGGTTGGGCGTGGTGAGTAGCTTTTCGCCGGAGAATATGGAGTTAGCGCCGGCTAAAAAGCAAAGCGCCTGCTCTGATACAGGCATTTCCTGGCGGCCAGCGGAGAGGCGGACCATGGTGCGGGGCATCAGGATACGGGCGGTGGCAATCATGCGCAGCATTTCCCATACGCTCACGCGGGGCTGCTCGGCAAGCGGGGTGCCGGCTACGGGCACCAGTGCATTCACCGGCACCGATTCGGGGTGGGCGGGCAGGGTGGCCAGCGTGTGCAGCATGGCAATACGGTCTTCGTCGGTTTCGCCGAGGCCAATAATGCCCCCCGAGCACACTGAAATACCCGCTTGACGCACGTTTTCGAGCGTATTAAGGCGGTCGTCGTAGGTGCGGGTGGTGATGATTTCGGAGTAGTGCTCGGCGCTGGTGTCGAGGTTGTGATTGTAGGCGTAGAGACCAGCTTGCTTGAGTCGCTCGGCCTGGTATTCATTGATCATGCCCAGGGTGCAGCACACTTCCAAGCCCATGTCGTTTACCTGGGTTACCATGCCCAGCACGCGGTCGAAGTCGCGGTTGTCGCGCACTTCGCGCCAGGCGGCACCCATGCAAAAGCGGGTGCTGCCGGAGTCTTTGGCGCGGCGGGCGGCATCCAATACTACCTCATCCTTCAGCAAGGCATGTACTTCCACACCAGTGTGGTAGCGGGCGGCCTGAGGGCAGTAGGAGCAGTCTTCGGGGCAACCGCCGGTTTTTACCGATAGGAGCGTGCATACCTGTACCTCGCCAGTCGACTGGTTGGCCTGGTGCACAGCGGCGGCCTGAGTCACAAGTTCTAGCACGGGCTGATGATACAGAGCTTTTACTTCGTCGAGGGTCCAGTCAGTGCGGAGCATGGAGGGGTGGTTGAGGGTTGTGGGGCAAAAATAGTTAGTCAGATGCCCAAAAGGCGGGCTGCAAGATAAGCAGGAAAGTGGGTTGGGATGGTGTTTCAGCAGATCAAGTAGCTGTAGCCAAAAGCTAACTACCTAATGTAGGACCTCAACCGCCGTTATACCGCTCAACACGACAGGTAATTAAGTGGAAGCGAGCCAGCAAAAGCCGCTACACACCAAACTGTCGCAAATGATGATCGAGGTGCTTCCAAGTAACTTCCCCCAACTCCTTATGGGACAAATGACCAAACACCGGATGCTCAATCCCAGACAGACTGTACTTGGCCGGATTGAGTAGATCGAGCAGCGTTTGGCGGTCGGTTTCGAAGGAGGTCGGCGGCGTCATACCAGCTTTCGAATCCAACTCTTTCAGCGTTTGCATGTTTGGCTTGAATCGCTTCAGGCGCGTAACAAAAAACCACTTCACCAAGGGTTTCAGAAAGCTCGGAATCCGCAAAGAGGTAACCGCCTTTTCATCCCGACTCACTCGCAGCTGATCGGCACAATGCACCAGCATTTGCCCCACGGTCATCTGGCCCCATCGGCGCTGACTAGTAGGCGTCAAAGCCTGAATCCGGGCCACGAGAGCGTCATGAGCATTGGGATCGAGGAAGCTAGCTGACATAGGAAAGGGGAGCCAAATCGCATAAGAAATATAGGATTTACTTCACGATTGCGCAAAAGGCCGAAGCAAAGCAGCCCACTCTCAACAGTCCTAATTCTTACTGCTGGTCTGGCGGTAGCGCCGACCGAAGTACGCGGCACGGATTGCCCACAGCTACCGAATCAGCCGCAATATCCCGCGTCACGATGCTGCCAGCCCCGATGGTAGTGCCCGCGCCAATCGTCACGCCGGGCAGCACGATGACCCCCGCGCCCAGCCATACATTGTCGCCGATGATAATAGGCCGGGCAAACTCCCAACCGGCCACACGCGGTTCAACCTCCACGGGATGGCCCGCCGTGCTCAGCAACACATTGGGCGCCACAAACACGTTGTCGCCGATGCGTACCGGCGCACAATCCAAAATGGTGAGGTTATAATTAGCGTAGAAATTTCGCCCCAATTGAATGTTAAAGCCGTAGTCGCAGCGCAAGGGAGCTTCGATGTAAGCGTCGGTTTCGTAGCCCAGCAGCTCAGCCAGCACAGCGCGGTCTAGCTCCAGGGGCTGCTGATTGTAGCGATGATACAAGGCTTTGGCACGCTGACGGGCGGCTACCAGTTCCGGGTCGTTGGCTTGATACAAATCGCCGGTCAGCATTTGCTCAAGAGCAGTGGGCATAGTTTGAGTTTGTTATCAACTCTAAATCAATTGTTAAACAGGCGGTCATGCAGAGCGGAGCGAAGCATGACCGCCTGTTTAACAAAAAAACGATCGCACATGAGTTGCCTCAGCTCAGCTTCAATATTAAGTTTTTAGGCTACTTAAAGAAGAGAAAACTCTGTAGACTAACCTGGGAAGACTAATGCGAAGCAGCATTTACCACTACCGGCTACTGCCCCGGCGGCCAGCGTTGCCTTTTGGGGCGCGGTTGAGCGTTTTGGCGGCGGGCTTGCGCTTGGAGCCGGCGCTGGTGGGACGTCCGGGCTTTCTGGGGGGCTTTTCTGTGCCAAAAGCCGCTGCTGAGGCCGTAGGCTTTGGCTTGCCCGGAGCAGTTTTGCGCGCGGGTTTGGCGCCGCTGGGGGCCGAGCGAGGCGCGGACTTGCTACCTGTGCCAGCTGGTTTGCGGGCGGGTTTATCCTCGTTTTCCCCTTCGCTAAAGCGCGCTGGCCGGCTACTCCATGCGGTAGTAGGTGGGCCCACGCGACGCTTCGGCAGCGATGCTTCCTTGGTACCGGAGGAGGTTTCGGTCATCTTCATGATGCCATCTAGCTCCTTCTCCGTCAGCTCGCGCCAGTCGCCTACGCCGAGACCTTTAAGCGTGATATTCATTACCCGAATGCGCTCCAGCTGCACCACTTCGTAGCCAAAATGTTCGCACATCTTCCTGATCTGGCGGTTCATGCCCTGAATGAGCGTGATGCGGAATATATAGTTGGTTTCCTTTTTGACCTCGCATTTCTGGGTCATGATGCCCATGATGGGCACCCCGCCGCGCATGCCTTCGATGAAGCTGTCGGTAATGGGCCTATCCACCATCACGATGTACTCCTTCTCGTGCTTGTTGCCGGCCCGCAGAATCTTGTTGACGATGTCACCGTTGCTGGTCAGCAGAATCAGGCCCTGCGAATCCTTATCCAAGCGGCCGATGGGGAAAATTCGCTCGCTGTGCTTAATGTAGCGGATAATGTTATCCTTAACGCTGGTTTCGGTGGTGCTGGTGATGCCGGGGGGCTTATTGAAGGCAATATAAATCGCGTCCTCGGGGGCGCGGGGCTCAATGAGGCTGCCATTCACCACCACGCGGTCTTTCTCGGTCACCTGGTCGCCGATGCTGGCCCGCTTGCCGTTCACAAACACGTTGCCCTGCTCAATGAATTTGTCGGCTTCGCGCCGGGAGCAGACGCCGCTTTCGCTGATGTATTTGTTGAGACGAGTAGACATGGGGGGCAAATTTGATGGCCAGAAAAATAAACGGCCCGCCGGAACTCCGGCGGGCCGCAAAGATACGCAGTGCGAGTAAGGGAAAGCGTGCGACGTTGGATTGCAAGCCAAGCTATTGCAAAGGAAGTAGCGCGCAGGGTTTCAATCTAATTACTTGAATACTTCGGTATTTTGGCCCGCCGTTACCTGCACCGACCAGTTGTTGCTGCCTAATACAAAGACATAATTGCCCGCGTTCAAGTTCTTAAACTCAATTCTCGCTTTGCCTCCGGTAGAAGCTGACGCCGCGCTCGGCATGGTGCCTTCGCGCAGGGGAGTGGCAGAGCGAATGGGAGTTGTCCAGATGCCTTCCGTGAAGAGATAGTAGGGGACGCCATTTAGCTGCGCGGTGTAGGGAAATGCTATGACTAAGTCGCCCGTCTGGGGGGCTATTTCCTCTTTGTTGCAGGAAAATAAAGTCAAGATAATCAGTAGGTTAAATAAAGTGCTTGTTAGGCGTTTCATTTAATTAAACGTGGTTGAAGAAGTGGTTAGATATGTTGAAAACTAATTGATGGCCAAAATATAGCAAGCAAAAAATACAGATGAGCTTACGAGAAAAACTAAATAGCTGACTCACCGCGTTTCAAGACTCGCAACGTATTGTTGTTACTTGACTAAGTATCAGATAATGAAATAAATACCAGTGTCACTGGTAGTTATAAGGCGACTTTCTTCTCGCCCTTATCCACGCCCTTAATAAACTTAATCAGCCCGGTCATATACGTCTGCTGATCGTCGTAGAAGCTCATGTGGCTGCCATTGGGACAGATGAGGGCGGTGCCGTTCTGGACCTGGGTAGCAATGCGGCGCATATGCTCGGGGTCCATAGTGTCATGTTTGCCTCCTATGGACAGCACCGGCACGGTTAGCTTGGGCAGGTCTTTGGTGCGGTCCCAGTTGAGCAGCTTGCCGGACACACCAAACTCGCTGGGGCCCTGCATGGTCACGTAGAGCGACTGATTCATCTTCGCGAAGGAGCGATTCACGGGCTCGGGCCACTGATCCAGCGGGAGACGCAGGATGTGCTCCACGTAGAAGTTAGGCATCAATAGCTCCATGTAGCGCGGGTTCTGGAAATCCTTGCGGGCTTCAATGTCCCGGATTTCTTTCAGCACCTCAGGCTTCATCTGCTTGGCCAGCACGTTGTCGGCGTATTTGCCGTATTCGGGCACGCTCATCATCATATTGGAGATGATAAGGCCTTTCAGGTTGTCCTGATATTTGAGGGCGTATTCGGCAGCCAAAATGCCCCCCCAGGAGTGGCCCAGCAGGTAGAAGTTGTCTTTGGTCAGGTTCAGGGCTTGCCGCACCTGCTCGACTTCTTCCACGTAGCGCGGTAGGCTCCACATGGCAGTATCCTTGGGGTTGTCGGAGTTGCCGCAGCCGAGCTGGTCGTAGTAGATAAACTCGATGCCTTCCTTAGGCAGGAAGCTTTCCATGCATTCAAAATACTCGTGCGTAGCGCCGGGGCCGCCATTAAGCAGCAGCACCTTCATCTTGGGGTTGTTGCCGAAGCGCTTCGTCCAGACGTTGAATTTGCCCTTGGGTGTGGTAATCGGAATCATCTTTACGCCGCCATCCTGCACGCCTGTTTCCTGGCTCTGGAAGTAAGTAGTAGCCGTTGCCGAATCCGTTTCCTGTTTCTTGGCCGGTGTGGAGCATCCCGCGCTGAAGAGGCCGGTAAGCAGCAGACAAGCACTCGTTATTCTCTTCAGTGGTAGCATGGGGTGGCGTTGGTTGGAAAGGTGAATTGGAGGGTGGCACTTCGGGTGCTGAAAATCAGGTCTTCGACTTGGCTAAACCTAACTATAATTTAATCCCTTCCCAAAACACAACGAGCCGCTCCAAATTGGGGCGGCTCGCGTTTATAAAGTTACCTAAGCGGCAGGTGAAGCTTACCCCAACGTGTGGTACACGGCCTGCACGTCGTCATCCTCTTCGAACTTCTCAATCAGGTTCATTACCTCCTCCAGCTCATCGCCTTCCAGCGTGACGGTAGCGTTTGGAATGCGCTGGAGTTGGGCGCCAACCACGTTGAGGTGGCGTTCTTCCAAGGCTTTTTGCATCTGGCCGAAGTCGGTGAAGGCGGTTTCCACCACGATCAGCTCCTTCACGTTGCCGTGTTCGTCTTCCTCCTGATCTTCGTAAATATCTTCGGCACCGAAGTCGATAAGCTCCAGCTCCAGCTCGTCGCGGTCGAGGCCTTCGGCGGCTAGCTTAAATACGCCTTTGCGGGTGAAGGTAAAATCGGAGGAGCCGGCCGTGCCAAGGGCACCATTGCCACGGTTGAAATACATACGCACGTTGGCTACGGTGCGCACGGGGTTGTCCGTGGCGGTTTCTACCACAATTGCCACGCCGTGGGGCGCGTAGCCTTCATATACAACCTCCTGATAATCTTTCTCTTCCTTGCTGCTAGCGCGCTTGATAGCGGCTTCCACGCGGTCTTTGGGCATGTTCACGCCCTTGGCGTTCTGCATAGCCGCGCGCAGACGAGAGTTGGTGTCGGGGTTAGGGCCACTTTCCTTCACGGCCATCACGATTTCGCGGCCGATGCGGGTGAAATCTTTGGACATGCGGTCCCAGCGCTTCATTTTGCGGCCTTTGCGAAATTCAAATGCTCTTCCCATAGTAGTGATTGATGCTTAGTGCGGCGGCGCGATAGGGTGGGGCGCCGAATGGCCGCAAGTTAGCGGAAAGCCCGGCGGGGGGCAAATTGCAAGCCCGAGGAAACAGGGTAGCTTCAGTTGTAGGAGAACAGGTAGCTAAACCGTTTCTGTAGTCGTCACGTGAGGCGCGCCGGTAAAGGCCTTAACCAGCCATAGGGCGTCAAAACAGATAGGATCGGAAAGGAAGCGCGGCCCAGCACCACACAGAAACGGCGGGACTAAGTCCCGCCGTTTCTGTGTGGTGCTGGGCCGCGCTTCTCTTTGTAAGGATAATCTGGGAAAGGCCGCTCATACGCTGTTGCGGGTGCCGGTCGGTAGCCTTTTAAGCGCTTGTGCTTTTTCCTTTTCTTGCCATCTCGCTTGCTCAGCAATACCGCTGCCAGCGCGGCTATCGCCAATCCGCCCCCTAGCATAGCTGCCCGCGCCGGCAACGTATCGGGTAGGGCAGGGGGAATAAACTCTACACCGTTTGCATCCGTGCGCGCTGGGTTTTCCACGTAGCGACCTTTGGGCGGTACCGGAAAATGCAGGGCCAACTCCCTAAGCTCGTTCGCCAAGTGGGAGCCCTGCACGGCCGGGCCGTGGCCGCAACCAATAGCCTGGGGCTCCAGGTTAGAAAGCTTCACAACCGAAGCATGAGTGGCTTCCCAATCAAAGTTGAAGGGCGTGCCGGCCCGGCTGATTTTGGGCACCCCAAGCAGCACCGACAGCACCGAATCGTGCTCGGTGGTGGCGAAGGCATCGGCGCCGAGCAGGGTCTTGTCTTCAGCGCGGAAAAAAGCTACCTGGCCGGGCGCGTGACCCGGTACGTGCAGGCATTGCCAGCCAGCCATGTAGGGTATTTCCTCACCCTCCGGCAGCGCCTGCACACCGGTGAGATTGAATGTTTGGGGCGGAAAAAAGCGGCTGACAAACGCTAACGAGCCCCCCACCGTTGGGTCGGCGGGCGGGTACACCGCTTTGCCAGTCAGAAAAGGCATTTCCAAGGGATGCGCCAGAATAGGAACGTGCCAGTGGTCGGCCAATTCCTGAGCGGAGCCGGCGTGGTCCATGTGGCCGTGGGTAAGGATGATAGCCTGCGGATGGGTTCCGGGATAAAATAGCTTGTCGGCCGCCGCAATAATGATTTTGGCCGAGCCAGGCAACCCCGTATCTACCAGTACCCACTCGCCGGGGGCGCCGGCTTCCACAAAGTATACATTGACAAAGCGCTGAATGAGAAGCTGGTTGACGCCAGCAGCTACCTGTTTCATCGTATCCGGGTTTAGTGAGATATCTATCCTGAAGCGTACGCAGATACGGGCCGCATGGACGACGCTGGGAGGCTTTTTTGTGCCGATGCCAGCCTTATTTCTCTGGCTGTCAATAACCTTCCGGCATCGGTCACTGTATTAGCAGCCCTGACCAGTCGAGTTTGAGCTAGTCGAACACGCACACCGGTCCGGCAGGCGGCTTTAGCATTTCCCTTACCCAACTACTTCCCCTCATTTTGGCAGAATCAACAACAGAGAACACAACCGCCTCTTCCGCTCAGCAAGCAACTATAGTGCTTGCCGGTGCCACCGGTGATCTTGGAGGGCGAATTGCGAAGTACTTGCTACAGCGGGGGGCAAATGTGCGGGCCCTAGTCCGTGCGGGCAGTGGGGCCCCAGCCATAGCTGCCTTGCGCGAGCAGGGGGCAACTATTATTGAAGTCGATTTTAACAACGAAACCGAACTGACGAAAGCATGTGTCGGCGCAACCTGCGTGGTATCGGCTTTGTCGGGGCTGCGGGAGGTAATTGTGGAGATGCAGACGCGCCTGCTGCAAGCGGCTGGGGCCGCTGGTGTTCCACGCTTCATCCCTTCTGATTATTGTATTGATTACACCAAGCTCCCAGTCGGCTCCAACCGCAACCTCGATCTGCGCCGGGAGTTCGCCGAGCGGCTCGATAAAGCACCCATCCAAGCTACCTCCATTCTCAACGGCATGTTCACTGATCTGCTGACGGGACAGGCGCCGGTTATCCTGTTTAAGTTTAAGCGGGTGGTATACTGGGGCAACGCAGACCAGCCGTTGGACTTTACTACCACCGAGGATACTGCCGCCTTCACGGCCGCTGCCGCCCTCGACGCCACCACGCCCCGGTTTCTGCGCGTGGCCGGCGAAGTGGCCACTATTCGCGGCTTGCAGGCGGTGGCCAGCGCTGTCACGGGCGAACAGTTTCGATTATTCCGGGTAGGTGGCCTGGGCGCTTTCGGAACCCTGATTAAAGTAACCCGCGCCCTTATGCCCACTACCGACGACGTATTCCCGCCCTGGCAGGGCATGCAATACATGCATAACATGTTTAGCGGTCGACCCAAGCTGGAACCTCTGGACAATGCCCGCTACCCCGATATCCGTTGGACTCCGGTGCGCGAGGTGTTGGCCAATCGTGAGCAGGTACTAGCTTAAGCGATAGGTAGTTCTTCGCCTGAAATCAACCCAAAAGCCTCCCCGAACTTTAAAAACTACGTAAACATTACGGATCAGATATAGTAGCCATCACCACTCCGTAACATGAGCAACCAAGTGCAGTCGGGACGCCTTTATTCGAACAGAAATACCACGATACGGCGACCCCGAACCGGTCTGATTTACTTGCTGCTGGCCGCGATATTCTTACTGGTTGCGAGCTCAGCGTATTGGCTATCAAAGAAAAATAGCGCCGAACGCAGCCAGGAAACGTCATTGTCCAGCACTAAGCTGCCGGCATCTGCTGCTCCCGTTACGGAAGTGTCGGCGGCTATTCCCGCCAAGACAGATTCTGCACTTCCGGAGAACGAAAAACAGGGGCCGCCTGTACAAGCTGGCACCAGCACTAAACCTCTGGCCGGGGCTTATAAAGTTTTGCCCCCCAGAGCCTATTTTCATTCCAACCCCGATGTAAATAGCTCCACCGGCAAGTACGTATTGCGGGGCGACATTGTGTATGCGGAAGGGGAGAGCGGAAATTTTATCAAAACCCGCTATTTCAATTCCGATGGCGACCCGGTAGTGGGCTGGCTGAAAAAAACGGAGGTGCAGCTGAGTAAAGCGGCTCCGAAGCCCGCGCCTCCCCGCGCTACGCCCACCAGCCCCCGCCGCCCGGCAGCAGAGCCAGCGGAAGCACGCACCCAAACCAAAAAGCCCGCAGTAGCTGCATCAGATTCAGAGCCAAAAGGAACCCCTGTTAGTGCGAGTCGAAAGCCCGCTACTACCGGCACCGTGCGGGTAGACACCACCTACTTTTACGACTCACCCGACCTGACCCAACGCCGCCGCGCCTTCTGCATTCGGGGCGATAAAATGACACTAACCGACTCTTCCGAGCAAGCGGTTTTTGCCACATTCATAAACTGGGAACAGGTGAAAACGACCGGCTGGATTCGGAAAGAAGATTTGAATATCCGGTAGATAAGGATTTGGTGAAAGAGGGGATGCAAAGGTGACAATATCATCGCCGTCTGGTTGTAAATGCCCGTCACGCCAAACGGCGGTTATACTTTACCATTGTAGTGGGATTACTACTCAGACATCAGCACGCAAGATGCTTCGCTGCGCTCTGCATGACCACCTAAATAGATAAACGAACCCTTCTATAAAACTACTTGCCTTTATGGCTCTCGATCCGCTTTTTCCTGCCGACGCTTTCCGCCGCACCGACGAAACTCCCGACGCACAATTCTACCAGCAGCCCCGCTTCGTAACGCATATCGACGAGGGCGCAATTGCGGCCGTTACGCAGCTATACCGCGAGTATTTTCCGGCCAACGGCACGCTGCTGGATTTGATGAGCAGTTGGATAAGTCATTTGCCCCCCGATGTGCCGTATGAGCGCGTAGTAGGCCTAGGGATGAACGAGCAGGAGCTACGCGCAAACCCTCGGCTGGCGAGCTACGTGGTGCAGGATCTGAACCAAGAGCCGCAGCTTCCTTTTGAGGAAAATGAGTTTGATGGCGCCGCCATCTGTGTATCCGTGGATTACCTGACGCGGCCCGTGGAAGTGCTGCGCGATCTGACTCGCGTGCTCCGGCCGGATGCGCCTGTGGTTATTACATTCTCCAACCGCTGCTTCCCCACCAAAGCCGTAGCCGCATGGCACGCCCTCGACGACCGCGGCCATCTGGCCCTCGTGAAACAATACCTGCTGGCCGCCGGCAACTGGCACCCAATTGAGCTACTCGACCGCAGCCCGCAGCCCCGGCGCAGCGACCCACTGTATGTTGTAATTGGTCGGGTGCAGAAACCGTAGAATATGCGCGCTGCTGGCGTGGCCGGAATGACTTTCTTTGTGTCAAAAAAGCCCCCCAACCACGTATATGCAGTCTGCTTCAACCGTTTTTCTCGTGCGGCCCGTTCGGTTTGGTTTTAACACCGAAACGGCGATGTCCAATCACTTTCAGCAGACCATAGTTGAACTAGATCAGGCAGTAATTCAAGCGAGAGCGTTTGCCGAATTTGATGCTGCCGTGGCTAAGTTGCGGGCACACGGCGTGTACGTGCTGGTAATGGACGATACGCCCGCGCCGCCCAAGCCCGACGCCGTTTTTCCGAACAACTGGCTTACCCTCCACCCCGACGGCCGAGTAGTGCTCTACCCGATGCACGCGCCCAATCGCCGCCCCGAGCGCCGGCCGGATATTCTGCAAATGCTGCGTAGCCAGTTCACCATTCGGGAGGTAATCGACTTATCGCACTACGAGCAGGAGGGTCGGTTTCTGGAAGGCACGGGCAGCATCATTTTCGACCACCAGCACCGCGTAGCGTACGCCGGCCTCTCACCCCGCACCGATGCGGATTTGTTTCAGCAAGTAACCAGCCTTTTGGGTTATCATCCGGTCGCTTTTCACGCCACCGACGCGCAGTGCCACGCCATCTACCATACCAACGTAATGCTATGCGTGGGGGGTAAATTTGCGGTCATCTGTCTGGAAAGCATAACCGACCCGACCGAGCAGGCAGCGGTAACGGATTCGCTGACTTCTACGGGCCACGAAATAGTAGCTATTTCGCTGGCGCAGGTAGCTCATTTCGCCGGCAACATGCTCACGCTGCAACCCGCCGCTGGTGGTCAGGAATTGCTGGTTATGTCGCAAAGTGCCCACGATGCCTTGACTCCTGACCATCGCCAAACGCTCAGCCGCTACTGTACGCTGGTTGCGCTGCCCATTCCTACCATCGAAACCGTGGGTGGAGGCAGTGCCCGTTGTATGTTGGCCGAAGTGTTTCTGCCCGGTGTATAGGGGGCTTTTTTGCGCCGCACTTCGCCAGATATTCAGCTTAATAAAACCCAGCACTCAGCGTCTGATCAATCATTATATGAGCTTAAGAATAGCCGCAGTTCTCGGCATCGCGCTCCTGATAAACAGCTGTGCCGATAGCAGCCAGAAAGTAGGGCACCCGGCGCCAGTGCCGCAGCGCGTTACCGAAACTGCCAAAGGAGAAGTAAAAAGCTACCAGTTGGCCCTGTTCGATGAGGCTCGCAATCGGGCGGTTCCCATTACCGTGTATGTGCCCGGTTCGGGCGCAAAGCTGAATCCAGCCAAGCGGTCCAATCTCAAACTCGCTATCCTGAATCATGGCTATGGCAGTCCTCACACAGGCTACTCTTTTATTGCCTACAATCTGGTGGCGCAAGGCTACTTCGTGGCTAGCATTCAGCACGACTTGCCCAAGGAGGCGCGCATGCCTACCACCGGCAATCCGCAGCAGGTGCGGCGACCTTTCTGGGAGCGGGGAGCGCAAAACATGCTGTTTGTGCTGCAAGCCCTCAAAAAGTCAAACCCGGAGCTGGACTTTAAAAATCTGCTGTTGGTAGGCCATTCCAATGGTGGCGATATGGCCATGCTGTTTGCCCACAAATACCCCAAATTGGCGCGAAATATTATCTCGCTGGATAACCGCCGCATGCCGCTGCCCCGCACCCGGCGCCCGCACATCCTTACCATCCGCTCCAGCGACCAGGTGGCCGATGATGGCGTGCTGCCGACAGCCGCCGAACAGAAAAAATATGCTATTCAGATTGTTAAAATGGAGAACATGACCCATAATGATATCTGGGATGGCGCCACCGAAGAAAAAAAGCAGGAGATAAACCGTACGATTAATAACTTCCTGAAAACGAAGTAGCCAGCTTGCCTAATGCGCTCTCACTATGCAACAGGTTTCTACAGAAATTTCGGCGCCTGTGGCTACTCGCGCTACCGTAGCGCGGGTGCAGGCCATTGACATCGTGCGGGGCTTGGTGATGGTGATCATGGCCCTCGATCATGTACGCGACTTTTGGAGCCCCACCACCTTTCGGCCTGAGGATCTGGCGCAGACGTCGGTCTTGCTGTTTTTCACGCGCTGGATAACCCATTTCTGTGCGCCTACTTTCGTGTTTCTGTCGGGTACGAGCATCTATTTGTATCAGCAAAAACAGCCCAGGAAGGGGCCAGTAAGCTGGTTTCTGCTCACGCGCGGCCTATGGCTGGTAGCGCTGGAATTGCTGGTTATCAGCTTTATGCTGTTGTGGGGCTACTCAATGATTTTGCTGCAAGTAATTTGGGTAATCGGTTGGGCAATGGTGCTGCTGGCCGGCCTGATCTGGCTGCCCCGCTGGTTGTTGGCGCTGTTGGCTTTCGTCATCATTGCCGGGCACAATGCATTGCCCACTATTCAGCCCGTCACCGCCGCCAACGTGGGCTTGGCGCTGCTGCACAACGGCCCATTCCTGTTCGATCCTGCACACCTGCCGCCTTTTCTGGTGGCGTATTCCATCGGGCCGTGGCTGGGCGTAATGCTCGCTGGCTATCTGATTGGGCCATGGTTTGAGCTGCCGCTCCCCCAGCGTACGCGGATGTTGCGTTTGGCCGGAGTAGCCCTGCTCTTGATGTTTGTTGCTCTGCGCGCCACCAACTGGTACGGCGACCCACTTCCCTGGAGCACCCAAGAGCGAGGCTTGGCTTACAGCGTGTTATCGTTCCTGAATGTCACGAAGTACCCGTCTTCTCTACTGTTTCTGTGCCTTACGCTGGGGGTTGCGCTGCTCTTGCTCTCCAGCGTCGAAGGGGCCACGAACCGACTGAGCCAGTGGCTGCGCACCTTCGGGCAGGTACCATTTTTCTATTACATCCTGCACCTGTTCCTCATCAGCTTCGGTGCGCTGATCTGGACGACGGTGGCTTTCGGTAAGCCCATTAATCTGTCGTTCAATCCGCCCACGGCGTGGCCCGCTGCCTACCAGCCCAGCTTGTTGCGAGCCTACGTGGTGTGGGCGGTAGTAGTGTTGCTACTGTATATGCCGTGCCGCTGGTATCAGGACTTTAAACGGCGACATTCGTACTGGTGGCTGTCGTATGTGTAGCGGTTAGTGATTCAGCGGGGGCATTGGCCAGCCGCCACTCGTCTTCTAGTATGGCCATTTCCACTAATGACCAGTAGCCATCCTTGTAGCGTACCACGTCGCGCATAATGCCTTCAGTTTTCATGCCCGCTTTCTTGTAGCAGCCAATAGCCGCTTGATTGAAATCGTACACACCCAGGCTGATACGGTGCAGGCCCAACTCCTCGAAGCCGATGCGCAATACGGCCTTAATCATGCCCTGGCAGTAGCCACGGCCGCGGACAGCAGTATTGCCAATCAGCACGCGCGTAATGCGGGCCGCTTTATTGGTCTCGCTGAAGCTGCCCAAGGAAATATGCCCCACGGTTTCGCCGGTTTCGGTGTCGATGGCCTTGTATATAAAGGCATCCGGGTCAGTCAGGTCGTTCGCGCCTTCGATGTACCAGGTGAGACTCGCCTCGGTGAGGGGGAATGAAAACAAAGAGCCGCTCCATTCTTTCATAAGCTGCTCATTATCAATCCACTGAATAAGTTGTTTGAAATCGGCGGGGGTAAAATATTCAAGCTGAATCATCAGAAAAATTCCGAATAGGTGGGAGGCACAGGTGGGAATTTGGGCACTGCCAACTGCTACGCGCAGGTAGCGTTCACAAAAAGGAAACTAATGTACGGTTCTGCTTGCTTAGCTTCCTAATCAGAACAGACGAGGGCCCAAAACAGCGCGTCCGGCAGCACTGAAGCTAAGCTATAAGAGATACCAAAACCCGCGCATATTCGTTCGGCGGCTCACATAAAAAAGCCCCCCAGCCGAGGCTAGGGGGCTTTTTTATGGCAAATCAACTTATTAACTGCCCAACGGCGCATCCACGCTCAGCTCCAGCACGGCGCTGGTGTGGGTGCGGGTTTGCTCCACCAGCTCCGGGTTGTCGGCCAGCGGCTGCCCAAACGTGGGAATCATCTCCCGAAACCGTGCTTGCCACTGCGGGGAAGCCGCCTGCGCGGGGAAACACTTCTGAATCAGGCTGATCATAATGCTGACGGCCGTGGAGGCGCCGGGCGAAGCACCCAGCAAAGCAGCAATAGAACCGTCGCTGGCGCTGACCATCTCGGTGCCGAACTCGAGTACGCCGCCCAGCTTTTCATCTTTCTTGATGACCTGTACGCGCTGGCCGGCCACTTCCAGCTTCCAATCTTCGGCGCGAGCGGTAGGCAAATACTCGCGTAGCGCGGCTAGCCGGTCCTGGGGCGACTGCCGCACCTGGTTGATCAGGTAGCGGGTGAGGGGCAGGTTTTTGGCCCCCGCAATAAGCATGGGCTTCAGGTTGGTGGGCTTAATGGAGCCCGGCAAATCGAGGAAGGAGCCAAACTTCAAAAACTTGGTGCTGAAGCCGGCGTAAGGGCCAAACAGCAGTTCGCGCCGCCCGTTTATCACGCGCGTATCCAGGTGAGGCACCGACATAGGTGGCGAGCCGACGCTGGCTTTGCCGTACACTTTGGCCTGATGCTGTTCAATTACGGCCGGGTTCACACATTTCAGCCACTGCCCGCTTACCGGGAAGCCGCCAAAGCCTTTGCTTTCCGGAATGCCCGAGGCCAGCAGCAGCGGCAACGAGCCCCCGCCCGCCCCGATAAACACGAACTTGGCACGCAGCTTACGCTTTTCACCGGTAGCGCGGTTCTGGGCCCGCACGCGCCACGTGCCGTCATCCTTGCGACGGATCTTATCTACCTCGTGGCCAAAGTGAAACGTGACGCCCGGCTTCTCCTGCAAGAGGTAAAACATGCCGCGCGTGAGGGAGCCGAAGTTGACGTCGGTGCCCAGATCCATGCGAGTGGCCGCTACTTTTTGGCTGGGGTCGCGGCCTTCCATCACCAGCGGCATCCACTCGCGGAGCTGGTTTAGGTCTTCGGAGTATTCCATGCCCTGAAACAGCGGCGACTGCACGAGGGCCGCGTGGCGCGTGCGCAGAAAATCGACGTTCTCGTTGCCCCACACAAAGCTCATGTGCGGGATATGGTTGATGAACCGTTGGATGCCCTCCACGTTATATTGCTCGGCCAGAAAGGCCCAGAATTGCTTCGAAACTTCAAACGACTCGGCAATGCCGATGGCCTTGCTGATGTCTACGGAGCCATCGGGGCGCTGGGGCGTATAGTTTAGCTCGCAAAAGGCCGAGTGACCAGTGCCGGCATTATTCCAGGCGTCGGAGCTTTCGGCCGCGGCTACATCGAGGCGCTCTATGACAGTTATTGTGAGATTAGGATCTAACTCCTTGAGCATAATACCCAGGGTAGCACTCATAATGCCGGCCCCGATCAGCACGACATCGGTGGTGAGGTCGGAGGTAGTGTTTTCTGTATTCATCGGGATAGATTGATAGTTCTGACAGCGTACGAGGGAAGGAAAGAAAAGTAGCAGCGTGCCTACTAACAGAATTTTTTAAGCGCAGCTTAGTGTGTTTATTAGAAGTGCAAAAAGGCGGTCATGCAGAGCGTGAGCGAACTATCTCGCTCACGCATTTAGGTTAGTAATCTCGCTAAACACGCGAGATGCTTCGCTTTCGCTCTGCATGACCGCCTTATTGGATTGATTTGAAATTACTCAGATGAATTATGAGAAGACTGGGGGCTAAGCAATCTCGCCCGAAACGCCTGAAGAAGCAGACAGCATCCGTTCATCGGTATCTACAACGGAGCGGGTTTTGGGTAATGAGCCGGGGTAATTCTGCTGAATAAAGGCTACCAACTTTTCCCGGACATGGCACCGCAAGTCAAACGCGCGACCGGCGTCGCCGGCGCTGACCAGGGCGCGTAGTTCCATGGTGCGCTCCTTGGAATCGGTGACCTGTAACACGCACACGCGCTTATCCCAAAGCGGATGATCTGTCACAATGTTCTTTAACTCAGCGCGTACGGCATCTACGGGAATGCTGTAATCGGTGTAGACGAACACGGTGCCGATAAGCTGCGACGTGTTGCGGGTCCAGTTCTGGAAGGGCTTCTCGATGAAATAAGTGAGCGGCAGCACCAACCGACGCTCATCCCAGATGCGCACCACTACATAGGTAAACGTGATTTCCTCCACCTTACCCCATTCACCTTCCACCACCAGCACGTCGTCGAGGCGAATAGGCTGGGTGAAAGCCAACTGAAAGCCTGCCAGTAGATTGCCAATGGAGCGCTGGGCCGCAAAGCCCACGATAACGCTGGCAATTCCCGCCGAAGTCAGCAGGCCCGTCCCGATTTTGCGCACCGTGGCAAAGCTCATCAGTACCAGCGCCACGGCCACAAATATGATCAGCGACACTACCACCTTGCGCACAAACTGAAGCTGGGTAAACAGCTTGCGTACCCGAAAATTATTCTCCTCATCGAGGCGATAATGGTGCAGCACCAGGTCCTCAATCACATTCACCGTCTTGACCAAGCCCCAGGCGAAAGTCATAATCAGACTGGTTTCCACTACCCGGCGCAGTACTTCGAAGGGACGAGCCGTAAGCGGTACCAACGGCAGCATAAACGAGAGCACCAGCACCGGGAAAAAGAAGGCGCTCGGCTGGTTCAGATGCTTGACAATAGATTGAATGAGCAGTGGTGAATCGGGCCGCTTAGCGTACCTGCGCAAGGCGCCAAAGAGTAAATACTTCAGAATAAGCCCGCCCGCGAGGCCGCCCGCCAGAATGCCCAGCGTAGTGAGGATCTCGCGCCATTGGAAGGATATTTCCCAAGACATGTCTTTCATAATCAGAAGGCTAGCGCCAAGTGGCAACCTAGCGTTACTGGAATTTAAAGGTTTGAATAGCCTCCCACGGCCCGCCCCGATACGCCCATAGCTGTAAGCCCGTGCCGGTGGCCTGGAAAGGCACAAAGTCAGCTTTGAGTTGCTCATACAGGGCACGCGCCTGTACCGGATCTACTTTATTCTGCACCGTTACGTGGGGGCGCAGCTTTTGCTGGTCTTGGGGCGTGAGAGCCGGCTGCCACGCCAGTTGCAACTCGCGGTGCAAGGCTTGCAGTGTTTCGTTTTCGAGCGCGTAAGCTACGCCGCGCCCCATAAATCGCAGCCCAGTAACCTCCAACGTGAGCGGAGCCTGTTGCTGGGAAAGGGTGGCTAGTTGCGCTACTAAATCGGGGCGCCGGGCACCGGGTAGATGGTGAAACAGCGTGACGTGGGCCGCCAGAAAATTGCGCTCGGGCGGAAAATGCTGTTGGCGCAGACCGTTGAAGTAAGCGAACGACTCGGCATCGAGCGCCAGAGTCAGAATCAGGGGAGCATCGGCTTCGGTCATGCTTAGGCGGGCTGGGGAGCTTTTTCATGTGACAGTAGCTCGGCGCTGCTGATAATTTTGCCCCCCAAGTTTTCTAAGTCGGCTTTGGCTCGCTCAAAACCCTCCGGACTTATCGGGCGCGTGGCATCTTCAATCAAAAAAGTGTCAAATCCTTCCTGTAAAGCATCTTTCGCGGTGAAGTACACGCAGTAGTCGGCGGCCAGCCCGGCGACATATACCGAGGCGATGCTGCGCCCAAACAGGTAGGCGGCAAGCCCAGTGGCTTTGCGGTGGCCGTTGTCATAAAATCCGCTGTAGCTGTCGATTTCCGGGTTGGTGCCCTTGCGGAAAATGGCTTCAACTTGGTTTGTATTCAGCTCCGGATGCAGCTCAGCACCGGGCGTACTTTGCACGCAGTGCACAGGCCATAGCACTTGCGCCAGCCCATGCAGTTCGATTTCCTCAAAAGGCTGGCGGCCTGCATGGTTCGCGGCAAAGCTTTTATGATTGGCGGGGTGCCAGTCCTGCGTGGCTACTACCAAGTCGAAATAGGGCTGTAGCTGATTAAGGAGCGCCACGATTTCATTGCCTTCGGGCACTGCCAACGCGCCGCCGGGAACAAAATCATTCTGAACATCAATGAGTAATAAGGCTTTCATGTAATATTTAGACCTTAGAAGTAAGAGTTATGCGGCTATTTAGAATGGCGGTCATGCAGAACGCAGTGAAGCATCTCGCGTGCTGACGCGGGATTACTACTTTTACTACCGCGAGCGAGATGCCTCGCGCCGCTCTGCATGACAGAGGGATTTTTACCACTACGATAAAATTGAGCAAACAACAGCGAAATCATGGAAACGCCCGCAAACTATACCGAGCTGAACCGCCAACTCTGGAACGCTAAAACCGACTACCACGTGCAGTCCGAGTTTTATGATGTGGAGAGCTTTCTGGGGGGCAAATCGTCGCTGAATGACGTGGAATTAGGTTTGCTGGGTGATGTGCGGGGCAAATCAATCCTGCATCTGCAATGTCATTTCGGGCAGGATTCGCTGTCGTTGAGCCGCTTGGGCGCCCACGTAACCGGCGTCGATTTGGCTGATCAAGCTATCATCAAAGCCCGCGAGTTGGCGGCGCAGCTCTCATTGCCGGCCGAATTTGTGTGCAGCGACGTGTACGAGCTACCAAATAACTTAAACGGTCAGTTTGATATCGTATTTACCACCTACGGCGTGCTAGGCTGGCTGCCCGATATGAAGCGCTGGGCGGGCGTGGTAAGTCATTTTCTGAAGCCGGGGGGCAAATTGGTGCTAGTTGAGTTCCACCCGGTCGTATGGATGTTCGACTCGGATTTTACCCGCGTTCAGTACTCATATTTTAACAGAGAAACCATCACGGAAGTTGAAACCGGCACGTACGCCGACCGCGACGCTCCGCTGGAGCAAACCTCCGTTTCCTGGAATCACGATTTGGGCGAAGTTCTGGGTAGCCTATTGCACAATGGCCTCGCCATAAGACACTTCGCCGAGTACGATTACTCGCCTTACAAGTGCTTTGCGCACATGGAGCAAGTGGGTGAGCGCAAATTTCGGATTGAACACTTAGCCGACAAGCTCCCGATGATGTACTCTGTGGTAGCCACTAAAGCGGAAGAAAACCAGCCTTAAAACTTGCTCAGCTCGGCTACTACCGATGTTTCGCTCATCTCCGTGAGAGTGGGGGTGAAGCGCTGATCCACTTGCATAAGAGCGGTTTGCTGGCCCAGATAAAATTTGCCCCCGGCACCGCGCAAAACAACGACCGTCGCTTCGGTACCAGTCGGGACATTGGCTAGGCTAAAGGTATTTGGGCCAGTAGCACGAAACTGGGCTACGGCGTTGTAATCAGCGAAAACCAGGTAAGCCAGCGTCTGTTGTGGCTCTTCAGCAGCGGCTTCTACGGTCACCTGAATCGTGGTGGTAGTGGTGCCAGTGTAGAGTTGGCGCTGGTAGCTCACCCAGCCCATACTTTGATTAAACAGCTGATGATTGAGCACCGCCAGCAGATAATCGGGCGAATCGGGGGTTAGTCGTAGGCCCAACCGCACCGTCGATTCCTGGTCGGTGGAGGGCTGCCAGGTAAATGGATCGGGCAGAAGCGGGCCTTTCACGGTATACATCCGCATATCCGTCAGCCGACTAAGCCGGGCCGGACTACGACTAGCCAGCCCGATACGAACCCGCGGAACCAGCTCCAGCGGACGATTGTCCTGGGTGGCTTGCAGGTAAAATTGCCCCCCAGACTCTAAAATAAGGTCATCAGTACCACTGGGAATACCACTCAGGAGCATATCCTTTTTGTCCAGAACTTCACGAAACTCCAGGCGCACCGGTGCGTCGGAAAGCTGTAGCCCGCCCAGCGTTACAAACGCTTCAGCCCCAAGTTCGATGGCGCTGCCACGCTTAGAAACGTAGCGTGGAATGCGGCGCGGGTTGTAGGTAAAAAACTCCGGTGTTACCCCGTTGCGCATTTGAAACGCGACCAATGGGTTGTGAGTAGATGGAATCGGGGCGGTTGGGTCGGTGCTTTTCTCGCAGGCGCTCAGAGCCCAACAGCCCAACAGTAAGAAGCATAAGCTGCGGAATAGCGTAACCATCAGAGATAAGGTAAAAAATAAACAACCGTAGCCAAATGGTAATGTTGTAAGTGGTTGATTAACAAGTGAAAATGTGTGTTTTGTGCTGGTGCTTAATTCAGCTGTGAAGGACCTAAAACGGACCAGCAAACGTTATCAAAAGCAAGCCAAAACCAGCTCCTGATGCTCGAAAATGCCCCCCAGCTCACCTTATTCGATTCCTTACCTGTACTCACCGAAACACCCGCTCCGCAGCCTTCTATTCTTACCCGTTCGGCGCGCGTGTGGCTGCCCAAGCGGGTGCTGTTTACCCCCGATGCGTTGGAGGAAGAGTTTGGCCAGCAGATGTTTGAGCGAATCAGCGCTGCGGGTCTGCCCATCGAGATACTGAAAAGCAACCGCATCACCGGCCTGCGCGGCGCCGACGAGCGCGAAACCTATCGCAATGCCAAGAACACCTTGGCTGTGGTAAAAGCCCCCCCGAGTGCCTTCCGCCTCCAGCCCATTCCGCCCTCCGCCGACTGGCAGATGAACCTTGCCGAAGGCTGCCCCGCCCACTGCCAATACTGCTATCTGGCTGGCAGTCTGCAAGGTCCGCCAGTAGTGCGTGCTTATGCTAACCTGCCTCAGATGCTGCAAAATACAGCTCAGTACGAGCAGGCCGGCAAGCTGACTACCTTCGAAGTAAGCTGTTACACCGATGTGCTCGGCATTGAGCATCTGACCGGCAGCCTAGCCGAGTGTATTCGCTACTTCGGTACCCGCGAGGGGGCGCAGCTTCGCTTCGTGACCAAGTATGATCAGGTTGAATCATTGCTGGACTTGCCCCACAACGGGCAGGTGCGTGCCCGTATTAGTCTGAATGCGGAGCCTGTAACGCGTCGTTTGGAAGGTGGTACGGCCTCTTTGGAAGCGCGCTTGCGGGCTATGCGCCAGTTGGCTTTGCCGCGCGAGCAGGGTGGGGGAGGCTACCGCGTAGGAGCCGTATTGGCGCCCATTATGCCCATTCCCGACTGGCGCGACCATTACCGCCATCTGCTCGACCGCTTGGCTGCTACGCTCGACTTCGAGTGCGACCTCACGGCGGAGTTTATCAGCCACCGCTTCACACCCGGCTCCAAGGATGTGCTGCAACAGTGGTACCCCAATATGTCGCTGGATCTGGACGAGACCACGCGGGCCCAAAAGCGCAATAAGTTTGGAGGCGTCAAATATGTGTACCAGCCCGAGGAAATGCGCACGCTCAAGCAGTTCTTTTACCAAGAGTGGCAGCAGCGCTTCCCGCAGGCCCCCGTACTTTACTGGACCTAACGCTATTAAAAAAGCCCCCAGAAATATTTCTGGAGGGCTTTTTTAAGTCAAGGCTGAATGACAAGCTTCTGCGTTTCGGATCGTCCGTTGGTTGAGACCTTGACGTGGTAAACGCCCGCGGCCCAAGTCTGGGTATTTACGCGCACCGTGCGTTGCCCCTCTAGGCATTGCGTCCAGATTTGCTGGCCCAAGCTGTTGTGTACTTGCAGCGTGCTGCCGGGCGCGGCCAACTGCGGCAATTCTACTGCAAAGTGGTCTTGGGCCGGATTGGGGTAAACGCTGATGGCTTGCTGCGCCGGCTGAAAATCGACTGACTTGACGGGCGAAAAGGCTATGCTGCCATCGAGGTCCACAATGGCGAGCCGGTAATAATTCAGGCCCGTTTGGGGCGCTTCGTCTACAAAAGAATAGGTACGGCCCCGGGGGGCATTTGCTGCTTTTACCGAGCCGATGGCTACCCAGGTCTGGCCGTTATCGGTGCTGCGTTCAACGCGGAAATTATCGGTGCCTTCTTCCGTGGCGGTAGCCCAGCGCAACGATACGCTGGCCCGTTGGGCACGGGCCTCGAAGTTGGTTAGCGTTACAGGCAGCGGGGGCCTTGGCACAAAGCTGGTGGCATCGCCCCGGAAGAGGCCAACGCCTGTATTCAGCCTCACACCCAAGTAGTTGCCGGTAAGTGCATCAAGCTGATACATCTCGCCAGCATTAGGGCCGCCATCAGTGTTAATAGCGTAGAGCGTGTTGTTTTCACCGGCAAACATGGCACCTAGCTCAGCACTAACGGGCAGCGGCACGGTGGGCGTTGTCACGCGCACTACCGGCGAGGTTCGCACATTGCTCACCGTCAGCAGTTGCCCTTCTACACCCAAGTAGCTTTTCAGCGTTGGCACCCCATCTTCCCGCACAAAAACCCAGTCGCGGGGGCCGCCGGTGAGATTAGGGTTGGTAGGGTTGGCATTGATAGCGGCGAGGTAACTATTAATAATGGCGGCCGCGGCAGGGTCGCTGGTATCGGCCCGCCGCCAGACGGCGTTAGTTGGGTTGGGCGAGTTCAGGTTCAGCTGACCCACATAAAAGCGCGGGTTGCTTAAGCGGGTTCGGACAACAGGAGGGAATACGGAAAAGTCGATTTCCAACCGTGCATCTACTACTAAACCGGCTATGAAATAATCGGAGTTGTCGCCACCAGCCCCTATGAAATTGAAGGCTGTCGATAAACTGCCGAAGGGGGCCGGTGGTGTGTCAATATCGCCTAAGGGAACGGTTAGGCCGCTTTCCAGGTCGATGCGGTACAGGCTGGGGGCCGAAAGCGGAGTTGCCAGAATCGCGTTCATGGCAAACAGGCTGCTCGGGTCGGAAGAATTGTACCCAAGCCCATCAAAAATAGTAGCACCATCAGCGGCGGCTAGTGTTCTAATTTGCTGCATCTGCCCACTGGGAAGAATGAGCTGCAGGACCGATGGATTACGTTGGGCGGCTAAGCCAATGGAGGTTACAGCGTAGCTGTTAGTTGGTATTTGAGCTAATAGAGGTGGCGTAAACGCCAACAAGCCCAGGGCCAGTAGCACGTTTTTCATGGCAGCGATAGAGTAGTTGTTCGTTTAGCATGCGGCGTGGTGAGGAGGATAGAATAAGGGCGGCGCTGGAGCCCAACGAGAACTGAATAGCAGTGAATAAATACCGTTCAGCTACATAAGAAAGCACTTTCAGGTAGGCATAGGCCCACTTACCTATTTTACGAAATTTTTTCTATGCTGGCTATTCCTTCTACTTTTGATTAGTACTATTCGCTCAGCAGCGTATCCTTTCCGCATATTTTGCCCCCCACGATCTTCTATGCTACTGCCTCTCTACCAAATAGACGCCTTCACTGACCGCATCTTTGCCGGGAACCCCGCCGCCGTGTGCCCGCTCACGGAGTGGCTGCCCGCCGACACTATGCAGGCCATTGCGGCGGAAAACAACCTCGCCGAAACCGCCTTTTTTGCCCCCCAGGCCGGTACAGATGGCCATTTCGAAATCCGCTGGTTTACACCGGCCGTGGAGGTCGAGCTGTGCGGGCACGCCACGCTGGCCTCGGCCCATGTGCTGTTGCGCCACCTGAATTTCAAGGGTACAGAAATCACGTTTCACTCTAAAAGCGGTCCTTTGCGCGTCACTCAGCAGGATAACGGCCGCCTCACGCTGGATTTCCCAAGCCGTCCGCCCCAGCCGCTGGCCACCGCGCCCGATGGCCTGATTGATGGCCTGGGCGCCACGCCCCTGAAGCTGCTGGCTGGCCCCGATCTGGTGGCTTTATTTAATTCTGAGGCTGAAATACGGGCCATTCATCCCAATCAGCTGCACTTGGCGGAGGTGCCGTACCGGGCAGTTATCGTGACAGCGCCCGGCAGCGGCGATATTGATTTTGTGTCGCGCTTTTTTGGGCCGCGCGTGGGCGTTCCCGAAGATCCGGTGACTGGCTCGGCGCACACCACGCTCATACCGTATTGGGCCGAAAAGCTAGGCAAAACCGAACTGCGCGCCCGTCAGGTCTCGCCCCGCGGCGGCGACTTATGGTGCGAGCTGCGCGGCGACCGGGTGCTCATCAGCGGCTACGCCGTGACGTATTTGAAGGGCGAGATTGAGTTTGAGCTGTAGCGCGAAGAGTGTGTTTGGTTACTGTCATATTGGCTAAGCTCCAAGTTTAAGTGCCAGCCAAATGTGAGACGCAACTAGTGCTTTCTTCCATTACCTTCCGCTCCATGGATGAAAACCTATTCAACACCCGCCGGGAAGCTTTGCTCACACGAATACGGGAGAGCTTAAGTCGACCTAGTCAATCCCATAGTCAATACAAGTCTTGCCAGGATGTGCTATCCAGGCTACAGGAATTGACTTTTGCTAACCAGAAAGCAGAGGGAAAGGCGCTGGCCTACTATGTGGTGGATAGTTATCAAGGCGATGCTGCCTTAGGCGAGGAAGTGCTCAAATTTGCCACACTATAGCTCGAGCTACGTGTTACGACCCTTCTTGGATGTACAAGCGCGTTGACATCTTAGACATAGTATGCTCTAAGGCTTGAGCTTATTTACCTGCTCGCGGGTGTAGCCGCTTTTCTCTATCACCTGCTCCACAAATAGCGCTTTACCCGGCACCGTCAGTAGCGCTTGGTATACAGCCTCGCTGGCGCCCGTGTAGCGCACCAGCCGCCCGTTGCGATACTCGATTTCCAGAGTCAGGGTGGCGGGGTCGTAGCCCACGGCTTTGAGGGAGGTGGAGCGAACGGGCTGGCGCTTCATACTGTGGAGAGCTACTTGGTTTTGGCGGCGGGCTTCTTGCGCGCCACGGTGGCCAGCTTGTCGGGGTTGTCGGCCAGGAACTTGCCCCAGCTTTTGCCCCCCGCTTTCAGGTTGTTGCCTTTTTGGTAGTGATGGCAAAGCGCCACGGCCAGCGCGTCGGTGGCGTCCAGAAACTTGGAGGCTTCCGCAATGGGCGGCAACGTCAGGGTTTGGCGCAGCATATGGGCTACCTGCTCCTTAGTGGCTGTGCCCGTGCCTGTTACCGACTGCTTTACTTTGGTAGGAGCATACTCCACGTACGGAATCTGGCGTGAAAGACAGGCGGCAATAGCCATACCCTGCGCCCGACCCAGCTTAAGCATACTCTGCACGTTGACGCCGTAAAATGGGGCTTCGATGGCCAGCTCATCGGGCAAAAACTCATCAATCAGCTCCAGCATCCGCTCAAATATCTTCTTGAGCTTCAGGGCATGATTCGAGCCCATCTTCTGCATGTCAATCACGTCATATTGCAGCACCTTCACGCGCTGGCCTTGCACTTCAATCAGGGCGTAGCCCATAATATTGGTGCCGGGGTCGACGCCCATGATAATTTTGGGCAGCAGATCGGTGGGAGTGACGGGCAGAATCATTTGTGCTTGGGGTAGGCGGTAGCGGGGCGCAAGCCTGTCCTTGGATTTCCATCGGTAACTTGCCGCCTTCAACTGAATGCGTGCTACCCGCTTTGCCCAACCACCTTCTACAAAACTACGCCCAAAAGCTGGAACGCGCCACTCGCCGTCGGGTGCTGGTGGTGCTGGGCAAGTTGCTCATCACGGCCCTGACCTTGGGTTTGCTTTATCATTCCGTCTTCACCACTCCCGATACGGCTGCCGCCTGGCGGGGGCTGCTGACGTCGGCGCTCAGCGGCGCGGGGCGCGGACCGGTGCTGCTGGCCCTGGCGTTGGTGCCCGTCAATTGGGGCTTGGAGGCCTGGAAATGGTGGCGTCTGGCACGACACTTAGAGCCGGTTTCTTACCGGCGCAGCTTCCGGGCGGTGCTGGTGGGCCTCACGTTGGGCTTCGTAACGCCCAATCGGGTGGGCGACTATGCTGGCCGGATTATGGAGCTGAAAAGTAGGCGGCTAGATGCGCTGGGGGCTGTTTTTCTGGGCCGTTACTGTCAGCTGGTTGTCACGGTGCTGGCTGGTACCACTGGTCTGCTGTACTTTTTGCTGACGTTTTATGTAGCTGATTATCCGGCTACTGGCTTAGGATTGGTGGTTGCTGGATTCCTGATTAACGCCGCCGTGCTGCTGCCCCTGTATCGCTCACGGCTTCTGCTGACGGCTTTAGGGCTGGTGCGTCCGCTGCGGCGCTTGCAGCCATTTCTGGCCGTAATGCCCACCTATCCGGCGCGGGCCCTACACGCCGTGCTGGCCATTTCAGGGCTGCGCTACGCGGTTTTCTGTCTGCAATTCGGGCTGCTGCTGGTAGCCTACGGTGCCCGACCAAGCGCGGGCCCGGCGCTGGCGGCCATCAGTAGCACATTCTTGCTGAAATCTTTAATTCCTTCGCTCAACGCCCTGGCTGATGTAGGCGTGCGCGAGCTGTCGGCCACACATTTATTCGGTTTGCTGGAGCAGCCAGCTTTGCCGGTATTGAGCGCCAGCCTGAGCTTGTGGGTGCTTAATATTGCCCTGCCCAGCGCCGCCGGGCTACTGTTTGTGCTTAGGCTGAAAGTGTTTCGCAAGAAAAAAGCCCCCCAGCAGCCAACTCCAACTATATGAACTGGTGGGCGGCTTTTTTTCTGGTTTTACCGGCGCTGTATGCGGCTTTGATGCTGCGGCTACGTCGAAGCTGGAAGCAGCTGCCAACAGTCCTAACCCAGGAAACGCACCCGAACCAAGCAGAAGAGGGACTTGGCTTTTCGGTACTTGTCGCCGCCCGCAACGAAGGCCTGACGCTGCCATTGCTGCTTGATGATTTGAAGAAACAAACTCTGCCGGCTGCCCGGTTTGAGGTCATTGTGGTAGATGATGACTCAATCGACAATACAGCTGCCGTAGTGCAGACAGCGGCTCAACGCAGTTCGTTTGTGCTTCACCTCCTAAAGCTGCAAGACCAACCCGGCGCACCAACCGGCAAAAAAGCTGCTCTGCAAGCTGCCTTGAATGTTGCTAACGCTCCGTGGGTGATCTGCACTGATGCCGACTGCCGCGTGGGCCCCGACTGGCTAGCTAGCTATGCCGCTCTGATTCACGCTGATACCACAGCGAATTTTGTCAGTGGGCCGGTGCTGCTTACCGGGGGCAACTCCCTGCTCGATAACCTGATGGGGCTGGAGTTTGCCGGACTTATTGGGGTAGGAGCGGCTACTATTGGGCAGGGCCGGCCCACCATGTGCAACGGCGCCAACTTAGCTTACCGCCGCGAGGCATTCACTGCTGTGCAGGGCTTTGCCGGCAACGAACACGTAGCCAGCGGCGACGACGAATTCCTGCTGCACAAGCTACACGCCGCCTTTCCCAGCAGCATCCGGTTTTTGAAAAACCCACGTGCTATCGTACGCACGGCTGGCCCGACTACGCTCCATGCCCTGCTGGCGCAACGAGTACGTTGGGCTAGTAAGTGGCGACATTATCAGCAAAAAGCCCCCCAGCACTTAGCTATGCTGGTATTAGGAGCCAACGTGAGCTTATTCGTTGGTGTGTTGCTGCTTTTCGGGTACCCCCAATTATGGCCATGGACCTTGGCTGCCTGGGGAATAAAACTCGGTGCCGATGCTTGGTTTCTGACTCCTATTCTTCGCTTTTTCGGACGGCAGCGGTGGCTTTGCTACATCGGGCTGCTCCAAATTGCCTACGCACCTTACGCTTTGCTGACGGGCTTGCTGGGCTTGCGTGGCGGGTATGTTTGGAAGGGGAGAAAGATGAAATAAAGTAGGCGGAATAGTTGAGTTTGCGGCATTTGTCAGCGACCTTATCTCCTGTTACCAACGGCCAGAAATGGCTACAAAACCATGAGAAAAGGACTAATGGCCGGTGTGATTCCGGTGGCGCTGGCATTACTCGTATGCACGATGGGCGTGCTTTTTCTCTCCTCCGTTGGCCTGCTCCATGATCCGGCAAGCGCAACTCTCGCTGTGGACACCAAAGCAAGTAATTTGGTTGCGTTAGATTCACTAGGGATGCCCGTCGCAGTTCAAGATTCTTTGAGTAATTTCTTGTCCGAAGCCGATCTTGGGGCTTTCACTGCCGGCCAAGAAGTATTCGCTAACAATTGCGCCCAATGCCACGGTGTTCAGGAGGTTGTGGTAGGTCCAGCATTGAAGGGCGTCCACGAACGCCGTCCCATTTCCTGGCTGATTCCCTGGATTAAGAATTCCAGCAAGATGGTCGCCAGCGGGGATGAATATGCCGTGAAGATCTTTAATCAGTACCAGAGGCAGCAAATGCCCAGCTTCGCGTTAACCGATACGCAGATTCAACAGTTAGTGAAATACATTGAAATTGAAAGCGCAAATGGCGCTGTAAGTGTTAGATAACTACTAACCTGTACTGGATAGAGCGACGAATCCTGCGCGAATCCCACGCATCAACAGTACATTTGCTTTCTCTCCTTCTGCCCCGTTGCCCGCTGCTGTGACTGATTCTGAATTCGACATCCTCGACGAGCTGTACTTCGTCACTTCCTTCCGCGATTTGCTGCAAAAAACCAGTTTGCCTGCCCCATCTCTGGAAAAAGGGCTGCGCAACTTGCTGGAGCAGGAGTACATCAAATCGTTCTACCCCGACCCCGATACTGAGCAGGCCTACGAAACCACGTCTTTCGGCGCTATCTGCCGCGACAGTTTCTATTTGGCTACCAAAGCCGGCCTGTTGGCCCACAATACCCGCTAATGACGACGGCTGCCCCGGTTTTGGTGCCCGTTGCGCCCAGTGTGCCGCCTGCCCGGCCTCCTGGCTACTACGTGCGCCAACGCCTTTTGCGCAACGGGCCAGCTATGTTTGGCCTCGGCTTTATTCTCATTTGTACGCTGATTGCTTTGGCTGGCTACTGGGTGCTGCCCGACAACTCGCCTAATGCCAACAATGGCTTAGTGCAGCTGCAGAAGGAGCCGCCTGGTTTTTCAGCCACCGTTCTGCGGCGGCTTTTGCCCGAGGCAGCGCAAAGTACTGATTCCGACAACATCTTCCGTACCTGGCTCCGGGGCCGCGCGCCGCGCTTTCAGGAGGTGCCCATCGGCAGCTACAAGGTGGTCGGCGATTCGGTCTTGGTACAGCCTTACCGTAATCACTCCGCTCTCGCGGATTTGCCCACACGCTATTCTTTGAGCGAGCTGGGGGGCAAAAATGCCCCCCAGGCCGAACTGCGTAACATCGTAGAAAACGAACGCATCATTCACCGCACCTATTGGCTGGGAACCGACAAGTCGGGGCGCGACATGCTGAGTCGCTTGCTGCTGGGTACGCGCATTTCGCTGGGTATCGGGCTGGTGGCGGTGCTGATTTCGCTGACCTTGGGCATGCTCATCGGGGCCGTGGCGGGCTACGTGGGCGGCTGGGTGGATAGCGTGCTGATGGGCCTGATGACGGTGGTGTGGAGCATTCCGGGCATCATGCTGGTTATTGCCATTTCGTTGGCGCTGGATAGCAAGGGCGTCTGGACTTCCTTCGTAGCCGTGGGCCTCACCATGTGGGTTGATGTGGCCCGCGTGGTCAGGGGGCAAATGTTGAGCTTGCGCGAGAAAACCTTCGTGGAAGCGGGCCGCGTGTTGGGTTTGCCCCAAAGCCGCCTGATAGCCCGCCACCTGCTGCCCAACATGACTGGGCCGCTAATTGTCATTGCAACGAGTAACTTTGCGGCGGCTATCCTGCTGGAAGCGGGCCTGAGCTTTTTGGGACTTGGCGTGCAGCCCCCGGCTCCTTCCTGGGGCTTGATGGTGAATGAAGGCTTCCAACTTTTGGGCACACAAGCCGGCTTATGGCTTACGCTGTTGCCGGGGTTAGCCATAAGCTTATTGGTGCTCAGTTTCAATTTGTTAGGAAATGGGCTGCGCGACGCTTACGACCCCAAAACACCGCTGAGCTAGCGCTTCGCTGCGGCGAAATTGCTAGTATCAGTAAGTATTTTGAAGTACTTTCAACACAACTGCACGTAGAAAGTATTCATCCTTACTCGTTGGAAAACAGCCTTCGCGCTGCGTGCAGTCCACAATACACTATTTACCTCCATGCCTACTCTGCAGGCCATGTCGCCGGAAAAAAAGCTCTTCTTACGGGAGCGGGAACTGAATGCACTGCTGGAAATTACCCAAGCTATCAATCACGACCCCACGGAAGATGCGCTCTACAAAATCTTCCAGTTTACCCTACTCGGACAGCTCAATATTCGTCGGTTGGTGCTGTATGTGAAGGAGGAAGGGGAGTGGGCCTGTATGGTGTCGTTTGGGTCCGATCTGTCGGATTTCCGCCGTATTCCGCTTCCTGAGGCCATCAGTAACAATTGCACTAATACACCTTGTCCGGTGGCGGCTCTGAACTTAGGACCGGAGTGGCAAAACTTGGAAACCGTCATTCCGGTCGTGAACAACGGCAACGTGCTGGCCTACGTGCTCATCGGCAACGTGCAGGCCGATTACGTCAGCGATGAGGCTACCAAGTTTCTGGAAACCCTTAGCAACATTTTGGTAGGAGCTATTCAGAACCGCCGCTTGGCCAAGCAGCGCATCGAGTCGGCGGCCATGCGTAAGGAAATCGAGATTGCCCAGGAAGTGCAAACCATGCTCTTTCCGCGTACCCTTCCCAATGATGCCGGCGTGGCGGTGTGCGCCAGCTATGTGCCTCATACGGCCATAGGGGGCGATTATTATGATGTGGTAAACATCGACGCGAACCGGTTTCTGTTCTGCGTAGCCGATGTATCGGGCAAGGGTGTGCCGGCTTCGTTGCTCATGTCGAACTTCCAGGCGGGACTGCGTACGCTGCTGCGCCAACAGGCCGACCTGTCAACGGTAGTATCGGAGCTGAATAACCTGATTTATCGCAATGCCGTGTCGGAAAAGTTTATCACAGCTTTCTTCGGCATTTATAACCGTGCTACCCGCGAGCTGCAATACGTGAGTGCCGGCCACAATGCTGCCATTCTACTGCCCGATTCTGGCCCGCACCAGCTACTGTCGGAAGGCACAACTATGCTGGGTATCTTCGAGGATCTACCTTTTCTGCACGTGCAGTCGCTCATAGTGCCGCCTCGCTCTCTGCTGCTTACCTACACCGATGGCCTGACGGAAGTATTCAATACAGCCGGTGAAGAGTACGGCGAAGAGGGCGTAATCGAGTTCTTGCACCGTGCCCGCTACCTGCCGCTGAAGGTGCTACACCAGGAAATCCTCAAAGAAATCGAAGCTTTCAACGAGGATGGCAACTCCTTCGCCGACGACGTAACTATCCTGAGTTGTCGGTTTAAGTAATAACATTATTCCACAAAAAAGCCCCCCAGTCAGATGCTGGGGGGCTTTTTTGTGGAGTATCTTAATCCTCAAGCGCTACGTTCTCGTCTCTGATCCAGCTTTCTGCTCGCATGAGAATCGCTAATGCGATATAAAAGAAGGAGCCTATTTTATCGACCTCCACCAACTCGTTGAGTAACAAATGGGCCGTGATGATAAACAGCGACAAACCAGCCGCTAGTACAATGCGTTTGTGCTCAACCGACTGGCTACGATGGTACAGGCGTTCTACCATAAGTAGAGCCGTAACAACGAGGATGGTAAACAGGAGAAAGCCAGGAATACCCTGCTCGGCAAGCATGAGCAGAAAATAATTATGCGTCGTTGATTTTTCGGGGTTACGGCTGACGTAGGTGCGAAAGCTCGATACCGTGTAGCGCTTGTATTCGGGGTAAAACGTATTGGGGCCGCTACCCATGATGGGTCGGTCGCTGATCATGTGACCGGCTGCCACCCAGCGGTACACACGCTCCATGCCGGAAAGGTCTTCTAGATTGTAGGTTGCCTGTAGGTGCTTGCCAAAATCTTCGCCGTTGAATACGGTTTTCTCGAAGTTGGGCGCATACAGCATGTAGTTATTCTGATTTACGAAGTAAAAAGTACCTGCCGCTGTGGCTATGGCTACCGCTACTAGTACTACTCGCGTTAGCCGCCAGCGAACAATAAAGTAGAAACCTATGGCTAGCGGCAGCGATGCCATAGAAGCGCGCGTGTAGGAAAAGAACACGCCCAACAACAACATCACAAATGCCCCCCGCCACAGCCAGCGCCAAAATGAGCTCAGCTCCGGCCGACGCGCCCCATACAAAGCGTAAGGAAGCAGCATGGAGATGGTGGCCGCGTAAGCAACGTGGTTTTTGTAAAAGGGCAGTACAGCGGGATTAATGCCATCGAATGAGAAGCCGAGCCCGGCGTGACGCACAAAGGCGTAGACAGCCGTAAGGGTAGCTCCGGCAACGTGGCAGGCGACTACACCCCAAATGTCTTTGGGCCGACGCACGATAAGGAGCGTCACAAAAACGAATGGAATGATGTACCATGTTTTGGCCAGTAAATACTTAATCGACTTGACAGTATCAACTGAAACCAGGGTAGCTACCATCGACCAGAGCAGTGCCAAGCCGATAATAATAACCAACGGATGTACCCAGAATCGGCGGGGAACCTTAGCTCGGCCTAGCAGCATATTTACCCCAAAACAGGCCACCAATACCAACATTAGCGGCTCGGAAGGCACGTCGAGACTCAGGCCGCCAAGCAGCGGAATCTCAACTGAGAAAGCCAGGGTAAAGAGTAATACATAGTATACCCAACGCCAGTCGACGGCCAAAACGGCTAAGCCTACCATAGCAAGGGGCAGAGCTATCCAAAGCGGTTGATCGAAGAACAAAGCGCCGGCTCCAGCCACCAGGAGAATTCCTATAAAAGCCAAAAACAAGCGGCGGTCGGTTTCAGGAATAGCAGTGGTAGGAGCAGAAAATGAGGATTTGCCCTCCATAGATCAGCTTTTGCGTAAGAAAAGTCCGTTGGAAAATGCCCCCCAGTGTGGTAAAACAACAGGCCTTCACCACTATGTTCGTGTTGGCTAGGCTACTTGCTCCGACCGGTTAACGGCCTTCGGCTTCATTAAAGACAGATTATTACGATAAAGCTCCAGCAGCGTAATAAAAATTACGGACAGCGCAAAGGTGATGAACATGGCAGAAAGCACGATAAGGGGCCGAATAGGCTTGGCCTCGCGAGTGGCCGGATACGCTTTTTGCACTACATAAATGGATGAAATGTCGCTGCTGATGGCTAGGCGCGCATTCTCATAAGTAGCCTGAGCCTCTACTAAGCGCTCTTGTAAAGACTCATAACGCATGTAAAGAGCAGTGACCAAATCGGCACCCGCTACGTAGTTTTCTAAATTAATAATGTTGCCCCCATCTGCCTGCGTAAGGCCACGCATGGCGCGTCGCAGGCCGGCTACCCGTGCTGCCGAACCACCACCGGCCGCTAATTCGCCTTCAGCGCGGCGTAGCTCGGTTTCCGTTTCGGCCAATTCTTTAGCCAGGTAGCGCGATTCATAGCCGGATTCGGTCTCTAGGCCTAATCTGCCGAAGATGCCGTACCGCTGCCGCGCATCTTCGAGGCTATCGCGCACCTGAGCCGACTCTTTCTCCAGAAACATAGTTCGATTGCGGTACAGCGTAATAATACGACCCCGGTTTTCCATGGTCAGACGCTGGTTGATGGAGTCGATGACTTGCACCAGGGTATTGGCAATGTTGGCCGCTCGCACCTTATCTGTGTCATGAAAGGCAAGCTCAATGGCGTCGCGGTTGCTATGCACAATGCTCAGGTTGTCGTTGTACTCGTCGAGCACCGCTTGATCAGCCTTTTCGGTGCCTGGCTTGCCCGCCTCGTAATGCTCATACAGATTATACCGCTTGATAATTATAGCAGCTACAGGCTGAGATTGACCAATGGTAATAATTCGGTCTAGGTCTTCGGCGCGGCCGCCCAGAGCCAGCCGCCCACCTTCTTCTACAATGCGGTCAGGGTCGGTGCTTTCCGGGTTTGTAGGATAAAAAATTGCCGTAGAACGGTAGACATTGGGCATTTGCCATGCTACCAAGGCACTTACCACTAAAGCCAGGGTGACAGCTAGAAGAATCAAATTGCGCCACCGAAGAATAACGGGCCACAAGCCCATAAGGGAAAACGAACGGGATGACATAAAGGAAGTTAGAGAATCAAGCCGGTGCAGATGGCTGCAGTCGGTTGTCACAGGGGCCAAAACGGGGCAAAGTTACTCGAATCGGCTTATAGTTGGCTTGCGCCTTCCTGCAAGTGTTGCCGACGCGCACTTAAGTCCTGCCTTCCCAACCACGCAGAGGCTTTATTTATTGTCTGGCTCCATATAATGATTGCGGTGCTTGCCTTGAGTCACCCTGCTACCTTTGCTTAGTTTTGCCCCCCACTCAGCTTTACTTGTATCAAACGCTTCCTCGGAAACATCAGCTTTGCCGTATTGCTCAACCTGCTGGTAAAGCCGGGGTGGGTATTTGTTGAAAACCTGGTGCAGAATCAGCTTGGGCACGTGGCGTTTGGCACGTTCACGGCCTTGTCGTCGCTCACTATTATTCTGGCTACCTTCTCCGATGTGGGCCTGACGCACTACACGGTGAAGCGGGTGGCGGCCGAGCCGGCATATCTGGCCACCTATTTTCCAACCATTCTGCCCCTGCGCGCTTCGCTCAACTTTCTGGCGTTGGGCGCTTTGCTGATTTTGGGTTGGGTAGTGGGCTACCAGGGCGCGCAGCTTACGTTGCTGGCTATTATTGGCGCGGCTTTGCTGCTGACACAATACGGACAGTTTTTGCGGGGCACCCTGCAGGCGCATCAGCGCTTCAACACCGATGCCATATTGTCGGTGCTAGAGAAAGTGCTCCTGCTGGGCTTGGTGCTGGCCTTGTTGCCCAGCGGCTTAACCTTAACTGGCTATGTTTGGATGCGGTTTTCCGCCGCTGCTTTTGCTGCGATATTACTGTATGGGCTCATGGTGCGCCTGTTCGGGCGGGTGCGCTATCGTTGGCATTGGGGCCATGCGCGTATGGTATTGCGCGAAACCCTGCCCTTCGCCCTGATAACGCTGCTATACGGCGCCAACGAGCGGGTAGATATGGTGATGCTGGAGCGGCTGGCCTCGCCGGCTGAGGCTAGCTATTATGCCGGCGCCTACCGCTGGGTTGATGCCGTGATGATGTACGTCTGGACCGTTATGCCCTTGTTTTTCGCCCGCTTTGCCGCCGCTTTAAATAGTCGCTCAGAGCAGCGCGACTTGCTGTGGTTTGGGCAACGCATTGTTACGCTGCCGCTGCTGCTGGCCTGCGCCTTCGTACTGTTTCGGGGTGAGGTACTGTTCTGGCAGTTTACTCACAGCACTCCCGCCGAACTGGCCCGTATGACGCTGTGTCTCAAGATATTATTCCTGAATGTGCTCGTGCATGGCTTCTTTGCTATCTACAGCTCTCTGCTCAACAGTACGCACTACGTGAAAACGGTAAGTTGGCTGGTAGCCCTGAGTTTGGCCCTCAATGTAGGTCTGAACCTAGTGCTACTACCTCGCTTTGGAGCTGTTGCCGCCGCCCTGAATACGCTCGGCTGCGCCGTGCTGGTGTCGGGTGGCTACGTGTGGCTGGTGCAGAATAGGGCAGGGGTTACTGTGCCGTGGCTGCTGCTTGGGAAGCTGCTGGGGGGCTTTTTGCTGCTGTGCGCAGGTTGGTACGGTTTGCAGCAAACGTTGGAGCTGCACTGGCTGCTGGAAAGTCTGCTGGCAACCATCGGCTTTGGCGTGCTTAGTGTGGTGCTGGGCTTGGTTCCTCTGGCTGAGCTGAAATCGTTTCTGCGACCCGGGGCCGGCGCGAAATTGCCCCCCAACACTCCATAAAGCCGCCCCGGACTCCTGGCTCTTTGTTCTATTGTATTTGATTTGTTCCTATGAATACCGATTTGCTGCACCAACTCGAGCGCGTAGAGCAGCTGGCCACGGCCTCTAAGCTGCTCCGGCTGCTCCGGTCTCCGGGCCGCTACTTGTATGCAATTGGCTTTCGGCTGCTGCGCTACTGGGCCACCAAGAAGGGTGTAATGAAGCAAACTGACACCTTCTTCGGCACTCGCATGACGGTGGTATTGCCCGCTGGCACTGATATTTACCTCACCGGCGGCAAGTCTCACGACTCGGAAATTCGTCTGGCCCGCTTCCTCATACAGCGCCTTCAGCCCGGCGACGTATTTGCGGACGTTGGCGCGCATTTCGGGTATTTCTCGCTGCTGGCGGCTCGGTTAGTTGGCCTAAAGGGGCAGGTAGTTGCCTTCGAGGCATCGGCCACAACTCACGCTGTGTTAGCTCAAAATGTGGATGGTTCCGCTGTTGTGCAGGCGAACCACTGCGCCGTTTCTGACCAGCAGGAAACAATTTCCTTTTACGAGTTTCCTATTCTGTACAACGAATTCAACTCGCTGGATGTAAAGCAGTTTGAGGGTGAAAAATGGTTTAAGGAGTTCAAGCCGACCAAAATCACCGTGCCCGCCGTTACGCTCGATTCGTTTTTTGCTTCCTCCGGTAAAGTGCCCGCTGTCCTGAAAATTGATGTGGAAGGAGCAGAGCTAAAAGTTATAAAGGGCGCAACAAAGCTGCTGGAGCGCGCCGCGCCGGCTGTCGTGCTGGAATATCTGGAGCCCAAGCGTCATAATACCGGCCACCAGCAAGCAGCGGCCTTGCTCCGCGAATTGGGCTACCAATCGCATCGCATCGGCCCCGATGGACAGCTTATCGTCTGTGCCGACCTTGACGCCTATCTGCAAGCTGAGCAGATTGACTCCGATAATTTTGTGTTCGTGAAGCCTCGCACATTTAGGTCGTAGAGACGCGTATTCGCGTCTAATCGTTGAACGAACGGTACAAGGTCTTCTATTACTATACAATCAAAAACTTAACAACGAACCTGCCGATTGAGACGTGAATACGCGTCTCTACACCGTTCAGGCATTTTTTTTAAATAGGGCACGCTACACTTTATCCTCTCTTACTTATCAAGCCAAAAATGCCCCCCAGTTCCCTGCACATAGCCGTCAATACCCGTTTTCTGTTGCCGGGCGACGCGTTGGAGGGAATCGGTCGCTTCACTTTTGAAACGCTGAGTCGGATGGTGCGCCAGCATCCGGAGCACACGTTTCATTTCCTTTTCGACCGGCCCTACGACGCGCGCTATGTGTTTGCAGCCAACGTAATACCACATGTGCTGGCGCCGCCGGCCCGCCATCCACTGCTGTTCGTGGCTTGGTTTGAAGGGGCCGTAGCCGCGTGGCTCCGTCGGCACAAGCCGGCTGTATTTCTGAGCACCGACGGTTTCACGACGCTGGCTACCGCTGTGCCCCGCGTAACGGTGGTGCACGATTTGGCGTTCGAGCATTTTCCGCAGGACGTAAGCTGGTTGGTGCGCCGCTACTACCACTTTTTTATGCCTCGCTTCGTTCGGGCCTCCGCGTGGGTAATTGCCGTATCGGAGGCGACCAAGCAGGATCTGATGCAGACTTACGGCCTCGCTGCCGACCGCATTAGAGTGATTTATAATGCGCCGGGGGGCAATTTTGCCCCCCAAGCCGCTCCGGAGCAGGCCGCTACCCGCGCCAGGTTTAGCCAGCAACAGCCCTATATCTTGTTTGTGGGAGCCTTGCAGCCGCGCAAAAACCTAGTCAATCTGCTGCGGGCTTTTGAGGCGTTCAAGACTCGCACGGGCTCCGCTACGCAGCTGCTTATTGTGGGGCGGCAGGCCTGGAAAGCGGGGCCTATCTTCGAAGTGTATCAGCAGATGCGCCACCGAGAGGCCGTCCGGCTCACTGGTCGCGTGAGCGATGCAGAGCTGGTGCAACTGTATGCCGCCGCCCGCGGCTGTGCGTATGTTCCTTACTTTGAGGGTTTTGGCATTCCCATCGTAGAAGCCCAGGCCAGCGGCTGCCCCGTCATTACCTCCAATGTCAGCTCAATGCCCGAAGTAGCCGGCCCGGAAGGTGCTTTATTGGTTAATCCTGTTGATGTGGCCGACATTTCCAATGCCCTGGAGCAGCTCGACACGAACCCTGAGCTGCGGCAGCGTCTGATAGCACGAGGGCTAGAAAACGTGCAGCGCTTTTCCTGGGAGCGAAGCGCCGAGCAGCTATGGTCCTGCCTACAGGAGGTAATAAAGGGTTAAATGGTGTTTCTTATGCCCATATGAATGATGGCCGACGCCAAATAATGGAACAAATAACATCTTATTTATCAGTGCGTTAAACAGCATGCTTACTCGCCCGCCTGCTCTCTTACATTCCTTATTTCCCGGTTGCGAATGGCAGCACCCGACGGCGGAGCGTATTCTATATTTAACCTTCGACGACGGCCCCATTCCCGAAGAAACGCCCTGGGTACTCGATCAACTGGCTGATTATAAGGCCAGCGCTACCTTTTTCTGTGTGGGTGACAATGTGCAGCGCTACCCCAGCATTGCTCAGCGCACGGTAGCCGAAGGACACCGTCTCGCCAATCACACCCACCATCACCTGAGCGCCTGGGCTCACCCGCGCGCTACGTATCTGCAGGACGTAGCCCAGTGCCAACAAATACTGACCGAGTTGAGCCTGCTGGAAGCCGAAATGCGTCCTCTATTGCGTCCGCCTTACGGGCGGCTCACCTGGCCGCTGCTGCGCCGCTTGCGCCCGCAGTATCGCCTGATCATGTGGTCGGTGCTGACTCAGGACTACGACCAAAATCTGCCGGCTGAGCGTTGCCTGCGCCAATCCATTGCTGCTACTCGTCCCGGCGATATTGTCGTGTTTCACGACAGCCAGAAGGCTAGTCGCAACTTACGTTTTGTGCTGCCGCGCTATCTGGCGCATTTTGCGGAGCAGGGCTTTACCTTCGCCTCTCTTTAAAGGAAGAGAATGCTGGCGCTGCTCACAGGGTATTTCGTGGTTTGGTTTGGGGTGATGCTGGTTTCAACGCTGCTATTTGCGCTGCGAAAAGGCGCGAAGCCTGCACCCGTAGCGAAGCCACTGCCGCGCGTCAGTATTCTGATTGCCGCCCGCAACGAAGAGGCCGCCATTGGGCGCTGCCTGAGCGCTGTTCGGGCGCTGGATTACCCCGCTGAGTTAGTGGAAATACTGCTCGGCGACGATGGCTCCACAGATAAAACGCGCGCCCATGCCCAAGAAGTAATGCAGGGCTATGGGGGGCTTTTCCGCTGTATTTCTATCACTAATACGTTGGGTACAGCCCGCGGCAAAGCCAATGTGTTGGCTCACCTCGCCCGCGCCGCCACCACCGACTTTTTCTTTATTACCGATGCCGATATTGCCGTGCCTCGCACCTGGCTATCGGGTATGCTGGCGTATGCCCGGCCGGGTATCGGTACCGTTACGGGCCTCACCGTTGTGCGCGGCCCCCGACTTTTCGACCGGCTTCAGGGCTTGGATTGGCTGCTGTCGCTGAGCTTAGTGCAGGTAGTGACCGATCTGGGAAAGCCCGTAACGGCGATGGGCAACAACATGCTCGTGACCCGCGAAGCCTACGAAGCTACCGGCGGCTACGAAGCGCTGCCCTTCTCAGTAACCGAGGATTTTGAGCTGTTTAAGGCTGTCGTGAAGCGCGGCTTTGGCTTTTGTAATGTATTCCGACCCGAAGTTCTGGCTCATTCCCTGCCCATTGCCACACCTTTGGGCTTGCTCCACCAGCGTCGGCGTTGGCTGCGCGGCGTCGAGGCCCTGCCTTGGGGTTTGAAGCTATGCTTGCTCGTTTATGGTAATTTTTACCTGGGCGTGCTCACCCTGGCATGGGTTGCCGGACCCGGACCGGCGCTGGCTGTGCTGGGGGGTAAAATGCTGGCTCAGGGACTATTAGCTGCCATCGTTTTTCGGCGCGTGGGGCTGCGCGCGCCTTTAGAACTGCTGCCTGCGTTCGAGCTTTATACCGTTTGGCTTACGGTGAGTCTGATCGGGTTTCGGCTCTTGGGCCGGCGCTTCGACTGGAAAGGTCGTACGTATTCGTAAGCGTGCGCGGCCTGTGCTGCCACTCTCTTCCTGCGCCGTACATTTGCCGCACCACCCGTATTCCACCCCATGCACCTAACCGATTCGCACGCTCATATTTATTCCGAGCAGTTCAAAACCGACCGCGACGCCACCCTGCACCGTGCCTTCGAGGCCGGCGTTACCACCATCGTTATGCCCAATATCGACCACACCAGCGTCGATAGTATGCTCGAAACCGAGGCCCGCTTCCCCCGGCAATGCTTCGCCATGATGGGGCTGCACCCGTGTTCGGTGGGTAAGCACTTCGAGAAGGAGCTGTACCAGGTGGAAGATTGGCTGGGCAAGCGCCCATTTGCGGCGGTAGGGGAGTGCGGCCTCGATCTGCACTGGGACAAAACCTTCTTTGCCCAACAGCAGGAAGCGTTGCGCGTTCAGATTGGGCTGGCCAAAAAGTTTAAGCTGCCCCTCGTGCTGCACACCCGTGAGGCCTTTACCGAAACCGCCGACCTCATTGAAGAGGCCCAGGATGGCAGCCTGGGGGGCGTTTTTCACTGTTTTTCGGGTACCAAAGAAGAGGCAGAACGAGCCATTAAGCTAGGCTTTAAGCTGGGTATCGGCGGAGTTGCAACCTTTAAAAATGGCGGCTCCGACAAGGTCCTGCCCGATATGGCGTTAGAGCATCTGTTGCTCGAAACCGATTGCCCATATTTAGCACCAGTACCGCATCGCGGCAAGCGCAACGAGCCCGGCTACCTGCCCCTGATAGCCCGGCGCGTAGCCGAACTGCTGCAAAAAGACGTGGAAGAAGTGGCCGCCGCGACCACACGCAACGCACAGGCCCTGTTCAACTTATAGCCCCTTCCGCCTTGTTTCCTATCGTTGATATTCAGACGGCAGCCCACGATGGGCAGGTTAGCGCTTCCATTCTGGTGCTGTACACGGGCGGCACAGTGGGTATGGCCTACAATAAGCGCGGCGAGCTGGCACCCATGCGCTTTCGCCAAGTCAGTAAGCTGATGCCCGAGCTACGCCACCTGCGTATGCGCGTGTCGGTGCTGAGCCTGCCGCATCCCATCGACTCCTCGAACGTGACCGTGGCCGACTGGGCGCTCATGGCCACCATCATCGGCGACCTGTACGAGCAGTACGACGGCTTCGTGGTGCTGCACGGCACCGATACCATGGCCTATTCGGCCTCTGCACTAAGCTATTTGTTGGAAAATCTGGCGAAGCCTGTGGTGCTTACCGGCGCGCAGGTGCCCGTAGGCCGCATCCGAACAGATGCGCGCCGCAACTTCATCACCGCCCTCGACATTGCCGCCGCCCGCCACCCCGATGGCTCGGCCCGCGTGCCCGAAGTCAGCCTGTTCTTCAACACCTTATTGCTGCGCGGCACCCGGGCCAAAAAGGTGGAGAGTCAGCATTTTGCGGCCTTCAAAAGCGAAAATTTGCCCCCCCTGGTAAAAGCGGGCATCCACCTCGACTTCAACGATGCCATTATTCGCCCCCTGCCCACGGCGCCCCTGCACGTGCATACTCACCTCGACGAGAGCGTAGCCATTCTCAAGCTTTTCCCCGGCATAACTGAAAAGGTGGTGGGCGCAATTCTGGGTGTAGAGGGCCTGCGGGGCTGTATTCTCGAAACCTACGGCTCGGGCAACGCACCAACCCAGCCTTGGTTTCTGAGCTGCCTCGAAACCGCCCAGGCCCGCGGTATTCACGTCCTAAACGTGAGTCAGTGCGAAGAAGGCCGCGTAGAGCAGGGCCGCTACGAAACCAGCGCTTCGCTGCTGGCCCGCGGCGTATTGGGCGGCGACGACATTACCACCGAAGCCGCCATCACCAAACTCATGTTTGTATTGGGCCAGAAAAAAAGCCCCCCAGAAACCATCCGCTTGCTCACCAGCAACCTGCGCGGCGAAATTACGCTGTAACTCAATCTCTGCTGGGGGCTACTTCCGCTGCTAGCTTGCGTTTGCGGAAAAAGGGGCGTTACTTTGCCACCGCTTTCCCATCCAGAGAGGTGTCCGAGTGGTCGAAGGAGCACGCCTGGAAAGTGTGTATGGCTCAAAAGGTCATCGTGGGTTCGAATCCCATCCTCTCTGCTAAAAACCCCGTTTCTGCTTTAGAAACGGGGTTTTTGATTTTGAGGGGGAGCATTTTTCAGGAACAACTCAGCTGGTAGTACCGCACTTCTCGCCGAAGCAATCTACTTGCTGCACTTTGGCGTAAGCTTAGGGCCGCCAGAACAAAGTAGAGGCGCATACTTACACCTCTACTTTGTTCTGGTAATTCACCTGTCCCTGTTTTTCATCTTCTAAGTTAGCAGCATGCACCTCTTATCCTGGCCCAAAGTGAAGGCGATTTTCCTGCTCCTGCTGCTGAGCATTGTTTGCGGCCAGACGACCGTGGCGCAAGATCAGGCCGCGCCATTGACTATGGGGCAAACCTTCACGCTCACCTCCGCCGCCCTTGGGGAAACTCGCCGCATTAACGTATATCTGCCACCGGGCTACGCGGACTCAGCTACCCTCAGGCTGCCCGTTCTGTACATGCCCGATGGTGGCATGGAGGAGGACTTCCTGCACGTGGCCGGCCTTGTGCAGGTTGGCACTGGCAACAACACCATGCGGCCATTCATCGTGGTGGGCATCCAGAATACCGAGCGACGGCGGGATATGACTGGGCCCACCACCAACGCAAAAGACCGCAAAATTGCCCCCCGGATAGGTGGATCAGCGGCCTTCCGGAAATTTATTCGCTCGGAGCTGATGCCTGCCATCCAGCAGCGCTACCGCACCACTGCTGAAACGGCCATCGTAGGGGAGTCTCTGGCCGGCCTGTTTGTGGTGGAAACCCTGTTGCTGGAGCCCGATCTATTCGACACGTACGTGGCCTTTGACCCGAGTTTGTGGTGGAATAATGGGGCACTGATTACTCAGGCCGACAAGCTACTCCGGGCATACGCAGGGCCGACGAAGACACTCTATGTTGCCTTCAGCAGCGACACCGAAAAGGCCCCCACCACTCAGTGCTTCGCAACCATCCTGAAGAGTGCGGCCTGTCATAAACTTATCTACCAGTATCAGGCTATGCCGGAAGAAACGCATGCCACCATCTACCATCCAGCAGCATTGCGGGCTTTTCGCACGGTGTTCAAGCCCCGCAAAGCAGGCTCTACGAAGTAGCCATCATTAGACCGCATTTCTGTTCCAGTGAATATGATAAAGCGTTGTAAAACAGTCCGAAACCAGTTGGAAGCTCTATTCTTCCTCTGCTGATATAGTGGCCGGACCTTCGGGTAAATTCAGCAGCGGCCCCAGCAACAGGGCGTTGGTGAAGAGTCGGGCCGTCCCGTGCCAGTAGTGGCGGAAGTTAGGATCGTCGGCGAAGAGCACCACCCGACCGGCTCCTACTTTGCTTACCACAATAGCCGCCGAGTTGCTTATCTGCTGCAGGTTAGCCTTGGATATATAACCGCTAACCAAGGGCGCGGCCGTATACTGGGCCACGGTGGCGTAGGGGTTGCGGCTGGGACGTAGGAAGGTGGTGCCGTTGCGGAACACGTACAAGCGCCGGTCGGTGAGGCCGAAAGCTATGGGGTTGGTCAGGTCCACGTCGGTGCGATAGATGGAGCCAGCAATGGCGCGGGTGCCTTCGTGCTCCTGGTTCACAAAATCGGTGCGGCGCGAAGTCTGTGGGGAAGCGCTGGCGGTTTCTTTCGCCTTCTTTCCTTTGGTAGCAGGTGCCGTGCTGGCCGTGCGTGCAGCCGTGGTATCAGCCCAGCCACCATTGGCAGGAATCAGCAGCTTCTCCTTTACTATTCCTTGCTTGATGGCCCATTCAGAGGCATTTTTCAGCGTGATAAGCGTGCCGCCGTCCTGCACCCAGCGCCGGATTTTTTCGACCGTGGCTTTGTCCAGCGCCCCATAATTGCCCCCTACCAGCACCAAACTGGTATAGCGACCCAGCGGCGCGCGGCTCACATTGCTCACCTCTATCTTACTCAGCGGCAGCCCCAAGTGCTGGCTGGCTACAAACCATGCTTCGCCGACCTCTGAGGCCGTGGTGCCGGTGCCAACCAGCAGCGCGGCTTTGGTTTCCGGCACCGTGCGCACGTTGTTGGAACCCAGGTCAATACCACCCAGACTGAATCCAGTCGTTACGCTCGTAAACGTGACCTGAGCCTGTTTGCTTACCCGACTCAACACCTGAAATACCGAATCGGCCGGCAGCTTCTGGCCCGCCACTGGCACGACTACAGTGCCGTAGCCAAAGTCGGTGGGTTGCGAAGCGGAACCAGCGCGGAAGGGCTTAAAGGCAACCTTGGTTGTGACGCCGGCGTGCTGCAAAGCCACCAATGCTTTCGGGGCGTTGTAGTCGGTCCAGGGCAAGAGGTAAGCATAGCTGCTTTTGCCCCCCAGCACGTTGCCAGCCAGTGCTTTGGCGGTTGCAATGGGAGCACCCTGCACTAAGGAGGTGTTTTTCTGCTTGCTCACCGGCAGGCCATAGGCGTGGGCCTGGCTCCAGCCTGTTACGTCGTAGAATACACTGTCGTGAAAGGTGGTTAGCTCCTCAAACAATGAATTGACAATGCGGTACTGGGGCTGGGCGGTGGGCACTACATAGGTCTTTCCCTTCTCAAACGTCTGCTTATCAAGCGTCACCGTTTTTCCCAGCTCGTGCACCTGAATTTTGTGCTGCAAGAGTAAGTCCAGAAAACGGTTGGTGAGGGTTTCGTCTTTAGCACTCCCAAAGACATAGGCTTTGGTCGGAAACTTTTTGGCAGAGGTAAGCGCAGAAGCGAAAAAGTCGCGCTGATGGCGCAGATAGAGGTCTTTTTCCTCCACAGCCCCGCGCACAGTAGCCAGCCCGGTAGCCACGTGGTTGCGGATTGTAAACGAGAACGTAACCACGCCATTCGTTCCTTCCTGAGCCAGACCGCGCGAGCTACCTACCTCAAACGTCACGCCCACACCGCCCTGAAAATCGGGATAGGTGGAACCGTAAATGGGCGACAGGTTATCGAACTGCTCCTTGGTCCAATACAACGCGCCAAGCTTATCCAGAGCCTGAGCATGATACTTGGCCAGATGCACGTTCAGTACCTCGTAAGTGGCGCGCGGAATCAGATCATTTTCGGTGCTCAGGGGCTTGGTGGGCTCGAAGTAGTAGGTGCTATTAGTGCCCATTTCGTGGAAATCAATCATCACGTTGGGGTACCACTCGTGCAAAAACGCCATCCGGGCCCGACTTTCGGGCTGGGTCAGGGGCAGCCAATCACGGTTTAAGTCGGTATAGAAATGATTGGTGCGGCCACCCGGCCAGGCTTCGGTGTGCTCCCGGTCCAGCGGATCTGTCACCGGCGGCCACGACTTATTCTGGTCAAACCAGTGCGAGGCCCGGTCGCGGCCGTCGGGGTTTTCCAGCGGGTCGATGGTAATGACGGACTGCTCCAGCCACTGCTGGGTTTCTGGGCTGGTAGAGGCCGTGAGATAATACGCCGTGAGCAGTGCCGCTTCCGAGCTGGAACTCTCGTTGCCGTGCACCCCATAGTTAAGGCTGATAATCACCGGCAAACGTTTGTAGTCGGGCGCGGGTTGGCTGGGGTCAATCAGGGCGCGGCGCTGCTTCTGCAACTGGTCAAGGTTCTGTTGGTTGGCTACGGTCGTGATGGTGGCCACGACCTGGGGCCGCTCCTCAAACGTGTTGCCCAGCACCCGCAGACTCACCTTGTCTGATACCCGGTCCAACTCCCGCAGGTAGGCCACAATCTGGTCGGTGCGGGTGTAGTGCGAGCCGATAGGGTACCCCAGAAACTTCTCCGGCGTGGGGATGGCCGGATCGAAGGAGCCCGCTGGCGCTTCGGGGAAAAAGTAGCTGCTTTGGGCCGCAGCCGGCCTCGCCAGGGTTAAGCTCAGCGTGAGCAGCGCCGCCGAAAAGTATGTTTTGATCATGGATGTGTAAGTTGGAAGAAGATGCGGGTGCGGATGAATAGCATACCTAGATGAATAATTTATATAGAAAGAACGTCATGCAGCGCAACGCGAAGCAGCTCGCCAGCGGTAGTAAGAGTAGTAATCCAACGTCAGCACGCGAGATGCTTCGCGTTGCGCTGCATGACGGTCTTTTTGATTGCGTATGATGGCCTTTCTCTTAACTAGTGCATTACTGGATTAATACCCCGGGTTTTGCTCCAGAGCGGGGTCGGCTACTAAGTCGTTGAAAGGCAAAGGGAATAGCCACCGGCGCTGGTCATTGACGCCGAGCACGGTGCCGGCGCGGCCAGTGCGCACGAGGTCAAACCACCGGTCGGCTTCGAAGGCAAACTCCACGCGTCGCTCATTTTCAATGGCTAACAGCAATTGCTCAGTGGTAGCGGCGGTGCTGGCTGGCACGCCGGCGCGGGCACGGACGGCGTTCAGGTCAGCCAAGGACTGCGTCAATTTGCCTTGGCGGGCGCGAGCTTCGGCCCGAATGAGGTACTGCTCGGCCAAACGCAGCACGTAGCTAGGGTCGTCGCGCTGGGCGGAGCGGCTGTACAGGTTGCCGTAGGTTACGTTGGCCCCGGCAATGGTAGTTGTAGCCAGCAGCGCCGATCGATTGCCCCCCACGGTCGGGTCGTTGAGCAAGGCAATAGCAGCAGGCACGGGCTGGAAGTTAAATTGCCCCCCAAGCGCGCTCGGAAACCAGTTGTTCCACATCGTATTCGCATCGGAGTTGCTGAACGTCAACTCCAGCACCGATTCCCGACTTAAAAATGGCGCCGTCGATATAGACCGATATGGGGTCACCAAGCTGTAGTTGGCGTTGGTAATAACCTGCGTGGCATAGGTTTCAGCCTCGGCATACTGCTGGCGGTAGAGGTGCAAACGGGCACGCAGGGCGCGGGCGGTGGTTTTGACGGCGCGGTTGCGCGTGGTGCCGTCAGGTAGTAAGGTTTCGGCTTCAACCAAGTCAGCAAGCACCTGGTCGTACGTCTGCGCCACGGTGCTGCGGCCTATGCCTTGGCCGTTTTCCTTGGTGCGCGTGGGCGTCAGAATTAGCGGTACGCCACCCCAACCCCGAGCCAAATCAAAATAAACCAGTGCCCGCAGAAAATGCGCTTCGCCGAGCAATTGATTTTTCTCCGCCGCCGGCAGCAGTGGGTCATTCACCTCGGGCACCGCCGCCAGAAGATTGTTGGCAACGTTCACGGCCTGATACATCTGCGTCCAGGCTTCGGTAATCAGTACATTATCGGCGCTGAGCTGGTTTTGATCAATCTGCAAAAACTGGTTGAGCGTGCCGTTGAAGCGCACGTTTTCGCCGGGCAAAAAGCCCAGTACGGGCCAGTTGAGCTGATAATACGCCTGCACCCGATCGTAGGCACCAATAGTGGCGGCGCGGGCGCTGCCGGCGTCAGTGATGGCTTGGTCGGCGGGTAATTGCTGTACCGGCTGGGGCTCCAGCAAGTCGTTGCAAGCGGAGAAGCTAAGGCTAACGGCCGCAACTTGCGTCGCAAATAAGAGGCGATATAGGGTCTGTTTCATGTCGAATAAAAGCTTATAGTCCAACCGTTAGGCCCACTTGGAAAGTGCGGGGCTGGGGCACGGTGGCCCAGTCGAAATTTTTGGTGTTGGCTACGCCGCCCTGAGAGTTTACCTCCGGATCGAGGCCCGAGTAAGGCGTGATGGTGAACAGGTTAGCGGCCTGAACGTAGAGGCGCAGCGAGTTCAAACGGGTTTTGGAAACGACTTCTTTCGGCACAGTGTAGCCCAGCGACAGGGTACGCAGGCGTAAGAAAGAGCCATCTTCGAGGTAACGGTCACTCAGGTTCTGGACCACGCCGCCGTAGTTGTTGCTGGCGGCGTTGGTGGTGAGGCGCGGGATGTCAGTCTGGTCGCCGGGCTGCTGCCAGCGGTCGAGTTGGTTGGCCAAGTAGCCGATGTTGCTCTGGGTACCGCCGTGCACGAGGAAGAAGCGGTTCATGTTCATGATTTTTGCCCCCCGCTCGAAGTTCAGCGTAAAGCCCAGATCAAAGCCTTTGTAATTCACCGAGTTGGTAAGGCCCCCGAAGAAGTCGGGCCAGGCGGTGCCGACCAGTTGGCGGTCGGCCACGGTGATGGCGCCGTCGCCGTTCACGTCTTCGTACTCAGCGTCGCCGCTTTCGGGGTTCACACGGGTTTGCTTGTAGAGCCAGAACGAGTACAGAGACTCACCTTCTTCCAGCCGGAAAATATCGCGCGAACCGGCTGTAATCGGAGCAGCCAGCTTCTCCACTTTATTCACGTTGCGGGCGATATTGAAGGTCGTACTCCACTGCACCGCCGACTTAGGCAGCCAGTTGGCGGTGATTTGCAGCTCTACGCCCTTGTTGCTGACCGCCCCGTAGTTTTCAACCACCGACGAGAAGCCGATTTTGCGCGGCACGGGTACGTTTAGCAGCAGACCGGAAGTGTATTTGTCGTAATAATTCAGCTCTAGCACCACACGGTTTTGCAGCACGGCTGCATCAAGGCCCACATTCCATTGCTCGGTACTTTCCCAACTCAAATTGGGATTAGCGAGCTGCAAAGGTGTTGTGCCGGGCAAATCGAGGTAGTTGGCACCGCCCTGCACCAGGCCCAGGGAAGCAAAGTCACTGATGCCGGCTTGGTTGCCGGTGCGACCCACGCTGGCGCGTAGCTTCAGTTCCTCAAATACGTTCAGGTCTTTGATAAAGCTTTCTTCGCCTAAGCGCCAGCCTAGCCCTACAGCTGGGAAATAGCCCCAGCGGTTGTCGGCGCCGAAGCGCGAGGAGGCGTCGGCGCGTATGCTAACGTCGGCGGTGTAGCGCTCTTTAAAGGAGTAGGTTGCTTTGCCAAAAAAGGATACCAAGCCAGCTTGCGAGCGAGCCGACGAGCCAGTTTGGGTGGCCGAAGAGGCAATCGTGGGCAGGTCGTTGCCAGGGAACTGCTGGCCGGCTAGGGTTGTGCGCTGGAAGGTGTTACGCTGGAGCGTATTGCCCACTAGCGCCTGTATGAAGTGGTTTTCGCCAAGGTTAACCGAGTAGTTCAGTGTCTGCTCGTTCAGCAGCGTAATGTCACGGGAAAGGAAAGACGAGGCGGTGCCGCGGGGCTGACCAGCCAGTATAAGCGTGTTGTTGAAGTTGTTTTCGTACATGTCGTTGAAGTCGATGCTCCAACTGCTGCGTAGCGTCAGGTTTGGCTGAATGCGGTACTCGCCGTACACGTTCGAGATGACGCGGGTGCCAACCGCGTCGTTATCCAAGTTGTCGATTAGCGCCTGATGATTATCGAAGGAACCGTACTTGGCGTAGCTGCCATCGGGGTTATATACTGGCAAATTGGTGCGCGGAAACAAAGCCGAGTTGATGACACCAACGGGGTTGTTGTCGTTGCTGCTCACGTTGCGCTGAGTGCGGGTAAGTGCCGTGCTAGTGCCAATGCGCACCTTGTCACTCACGGAGTTATCCAGGTTCACGCGCAGGCTGAAGCGGTTGAACTTGCTGGGCCGCGCGATGGATTCCTGATCGAAATAGCCCGCGCCGATATAGAATTGGGTTTTGTCGGAGCCGCCGGCGGCCGATACTTCGTAGCTCTGGGTGCGGGCGGTGCGAAACACGTCAGACAGCCGGTCGTAGGTCTGTTGCTCTTCTGGCAACCCACGGCCACCTTCTGATACCGGCCGATATGGTAGCAGCGACGGACTGCCGCCGTCGTTCAGGAACCGCTCATTTTCGAGGGTCGCCAGCTCCGGGCCGCTTACTAGTTTGTACTTTTTGGGCGCTTCCGACCACGCCTGGTAAGTATCTAAAGTGATACGCGTTTTTTCGCCGGCCTTGCCACGTTTCGTGCGGATAAGCACGACCCCATTTGCCCCCCGCGAGCCGTAAATGGCCGTGGCGTTGGCATCTTTCAGAATCTCGATGCTCTCGATATCCTGGGGGTTGATGTCGGCCAGCGGGTTAGAAGACACTTGGTTACCGAGGCCGGTGGCAATGAGGTTCGTGTTGTTAATAAACACGCCGTCAACCACGTAGAGCGGGTCGTTGCTGGCATTCACGGAGTTGCTGCCCCGCACCCGGATAAAAATACCCCCGCCCGGCACGCCGGAGTTGGCCGATACCTGCACGCCGGCAGCTTTGCCCTGCAAAAGTTGGTCGGGGCTGGCGGCGGGTACATCTTTGAGCGCATCACCCTTTACGGAGGAAATAGCGCTGGTCAGAGACTTACGGTTTTGCTCGCTGTAGCCTGTTATCACCACCTCCGAGAGCTGTTGCACGTCGGACTTCAACGCCACGCGCAGGTCACCGCCCGTAGTTCGGATTTCCTGCCGGACGTAGCCGATGGCGGTGATAACCAGCGTGGCGCCATCGGCGGGGATGGGTAGCGAAAATTGCCCCCCAGGGTCGGTGGAGGCGCCCGTGGTCGTGCCTTTGATGATGACCGTCACGCCCGGCAGCGGACTTCGGTCGGCAGCATCGGTGATAATACCGTTCACGGTTTGAGCCGCTGGTTGGGCGGCCGTAGTTTGCGCAAATCCTGTAGTAGCGCCCGCTAGCAAAACAGCTGGCAAGGCCAGAATAGTAGTGGTTTTCATGAGAAAGTAATAGAAAATAAGGGTTGAAGAAACCCATCTGGCCAGCCCCAATTTACCCCCCAGCCGACCTGTAACGCCTAGTGGCATACAGATTCTGGAGAAGCAAGGCGAGGGGTGTTAACAGCTTGCTTTTTGCCCCCGACGCGCCAAAAAGAAGCTTTAGCGGCGCGTGCTTTCTTCCTCGCGGCCCAACTTGTGCACAGAAGGGCTCAGCACTGCTGCGGAAGTGACAGTAGCCGAAGAAGATTGGGGTGGGACTGGCCTAAGACCGTGAACCGACGTGCAAGGACGTTCGGGGCGGCATGGGCAGGCGGGCGTGGGCTGAAGGCGCTACCGAAGGGTTACAGATGGGCGAGGCTGCCTTGCGGCGCAACGCTACCTTTCCCGGCAGTGGATTAGCAGAAAAAACGAAGTCTTTCCGACGCCTTAGCAGGCCACACCGGCCATCTGCATACAGACGGCACAACAACACATAATACAACACCGATGCTGTAAAGCGAAGCGGGTGATAGATGCAGCGGGGGTACTGGGGGAGCTTTTCACGGCAATTTGTTTTTATATGGTCAGGACTTGGCACCGTTCCAGGGTTACTGGGGGTTGCCGGCGTTTCGTCGAGCCTGTCTCTCCACGCCTCTGTATAAAAACAATCCTTTTAGTGGGAAAGAATTGATACTGTAAAGGTAAAGACGCGTTTTTTAGAAACGCAAATTTTATTCTGCGCCAACGCTTCGATACGTTATTAAACTAAAAGCTGCGCTATCCTCAAAACTTTGATTACATGCATCAATGGCAATATTTGCCCCTCAGATACGCATGAATTCCGCCATTGTATTTAGCTAAAAAAAACGATTATGTCCATGTATTATCCTGCCTGCTGCCATTCGGGTTGCTTGAAAAACTCCTCAATTGATATTTTATAATACAGTCTCCCCAAGGCGAAACTCCTGTTTTCAATCAGCTATTTTTCTGCAATCAATACTCGATTCCCGAGTTACTTTTGCCCCCCAGACGTAGTGCAGCACTTGTATTTTTGCTGGGTGATGGCTGGCTGTCTAAGAACCGTCTTACTTCTGTGAGCTCGGGTCTGGTGGCGCTTGCAGAGGCCACGGAAAGCAATTGTTGATAATAGCTGCGGGCCTTGCCCATATTGCCAGCCCGCTCGGCCGCAAGCCCGGCGTTATAGAGCCCATTAAACCGGTTGGGGTGTTTCTGCAAATTGGCCTCGTACGCCGCTAACGCCTCCTCTGGGCGGTTCATCGCTAAAAGCATATCTCCCAGCAACTCACGGGCTGGCAGCACTTCGCTGGGCGTGACGGGGTGTTTCTCTGTGCTGTCTTCCAGTGCTGCGGCGCGCCTCATTAGCGCCTCCGCCTCCTCTTGTTTGCCTTCCTGCCACCGCATCCACGCCTCGCCCATCGTCAGTTGAACATGCACTTGCTGGGCTTTGTACGCGTCTTTCTGCTGTGTCAGGATGTTTTCCAGCCGTTGCAAGGCATTCCATTCTACTTGAGCGGCTGCCTTGTTATTGGTATGCACGGCACCCAGCAACCGGGTGAAGTGAAGGATGGCCCGCTGCCAGGGAAACTGCTCCCACGGAACAAGTGCGCCGGGTACCTCAAACACTGCTGCCTGCTGCCATTGCCGGTTTTCCAGCACATATCGGGCAGGAATAGCCGCATACGCATAGGCCACTTTAAAGGAAGTAGGCTCGACGGCGGTGATGGTCTGCAGATAGGTCCATTGCTGCTTGGCGCGCAGATTGTCGCCCTGCTGCAGATAGGCATACATAAGGTAATCCAGGCCGTGCAGTTCTTCGTCCCAATGACCTTTTAGGCCCGCTTGCTCGGCATAGCACTGGGCAGCAGCCACAGAGCCGAGATTTGAAGCTACCGCTTCATTCCAGAGCCCCAGGCGGGTAAAAATATGCGAGGGCATGTGCAAGGCATGGGCTGAAGACGGCGCTACCGACGCATATTTGCGCGCCGAGGGCAAGGCCAGCGGCGCTAGCGCCGGCACATCGTAGGCATGAATGAGGTAATGAATAATACCCGGATGATTGGGGTATTTCGGAGCCAGCGCCGTGAGCAAGGCGCCGGCCTTTTTAAGCTGGCCAAACGTTTTATCGGCCGGGTCAGCAGCGGCCGTCAGGGCCAGGGCATATAGAATGGTAGCTTCCGGATCGTCGGGGTACCGGGCGGCCAGCTTTTCCATGGCTTGGGCAAAGCGCAGGCACCGCGGCCGGTGGCCAACCGTCGCCCAATCATGGTAAAAGGTGGCTAAAGCGGCGATATACGCCGCTTCCTTCGCCGAGGAAGGCGGCAGGGCTTGCGCGATGGCTAGGGCGTTGGCGCCCTTCCGTAGTTCAGCCTCGGAGGGAGGTGTCCAGAGCGGATGAAACGTGCTCATGGCCACGCCCCAATAAGCCATCGGGCAGGTTGGCTGCTCGCTAATGATAGAGGCAAAGACTTTCTCCGCTTCCTCATACTCAAAAGAATGCAGCAGCTTTAGACCTAGGGAAAAATCGGCTTGGGTTTCGGTGCGGCAGGCAATGGGAAAGGTCAGGGAGCCGAACTGCTGGTTCGGTGGGCCGCAGGTAATGAGCTGGCCGGACCGAAGATTCAGCTCGTTCAACGCCTGGCGCGAGGGCGCAGCTTTCTTCTCCTGGCACGAGCAGCAGAGCAGAAAAAGCACTAGGCCTGGGACCAACAGGGACTGACGCCAATAGGTTGCCATGTGCTGCTCCGGTGTTAAGGTGGACTAAGTAAGCCTTACATCTGCACTGTTTGTAGCCTTTGGATACTAGGCCCTGCCTGCGGATTGACTAAGGGTGAAAATACACAAATCCTTTGCAGGATATGGTAGATATCGATTTTGTGCACATTTGCAAACCCGCCAACGACTGGCCAGCGTTGATGGCGCGGCAGTTAGAGTAAAAGCCCCCCACGGGTAGAACTGCCGTTCGTGGGGGGCTTTTTTAGCTTGAGGAAGCTCACTGATTTGTGCCGCCTTGCTTTCGCTGCCATCTCTAAGCGGCTTCGCTAGCTAGTGGGCTGGCGACAGGATGAACGTCCTGCTTATCAGAAAGGCAAACCAAAGCTTAATCATATTCCTTGTCCCCGCTCCATTATCTACACAGGCAGGCTGATGCAAAATGTACTGCCCGAACCCTCGCGGCTCTCGACGGTGAGCGTGCCGCCGTGGCCTTGGGTGATAATTTCGTAGGAAAGAGAAAGGCCCAGGCCGGTGCCTTCGCCCGCGGGCTTGGTGGTAAAAAAGGGCTGAAATATCTTTTCCTTCACGCTCTCAGGTATGCCAGTGCCGTTATCCTGCACCTGTATTTTTACTTGGTTGCCCGTATGGCAGGTCCTGATGCCTACTGTAGGTATGTAGCCAGCTTCGCCTTGCTGCTGGCGCTGGCGCACGGCATAAAAGGCGTTGGTCAGCAGGTTGAGCAGCACCCGTCCCAGGTCCGAACCTACGGCGGTTATCAGGGGCAAATCGGGGGAAAAGTTCGTGTCTAGCGTAGCGTTGAAGGTTTTGTCCTTGGCCCTCAAGCCTTGATATGCTAAGTGCAGATATTCCTCGCACAGCGCGTTCACATCGGTGGGCTGACGCTCGCCGGTGCTGGCGCGGGCGTGCTCCAGCATGCCCCGTACAATGCTGGCCGCTCGCTGCCCGTGCTGCGTAATCTTGACCTGGTTTTCGCCTAAGTTGCTTAACAACTCAGATAAGGCCCCTTTTTGGGGAACTGGGTAAGTGGAATTGGCCACCACTTCCTGGGCTTCGTGACACAGCTCGGTGCTCACGTCGGCAAAGTTGGTGACGAAGTTGAGCGGGTTCTGAATCTCGTGAGCAATGCCGGCGGTCAACTCTCCCAGGCTGGCCATTTTCTCTCGCTGCACCAGTTGCGCTTGCGTGGTGCGCAATTCCGTGAGGGAGCGTTGCAAAGCGGCCGTGCGCTGCTGTACCTGCTGCTCCAGTGTCTCATTTTGCTGGGCCAGCAGCGCTTGCTTCTCTTGCTCCTGGGCCAGGGTTTGCGCCGACAGTTGCTTTACCTCGTTCAGCTTGAGTTGCAGCAACTGGCTATCCAAAGCAAACTCGCGGGCCAGAAACAAGGAGATGCCCAGCGCCGGCGGCAGGTAGATCAGCGGAAAAAAAAAGTTTTCCAGGACCATGGAGAATTCCACCTTTGCCACAATCAGACTGGCAAATAATAGCGCAAACATCAGCCCGATGGCAAAGCCCGTCGCGATGATCCAGGCGCCGCGCTGCCGCTGCTGCAGTGCCCGCACCGTCAGGCGTAGCTGCTCCGCCGTGGCCAGGACCACAAACGTTAAGTAAGTGAGAAAGCTGACCGAGGAGAATAAGTTGAATTGATGAAACAGCAATAACACGATTAAGCAGCCCCACAAGCCGAAGTAGATCCAGCCTAAGCGAAAGTTGAACAAGGCATATAATGCCCGGGCCGCCCACATACTACCGAGGAAAAAGAGGGTGAAAGTGACGCTGCTCAACACCAGGGCCGGAATCAGCGACAAACGCAGGGTGCTGCCATAATAAACTCCTAGCGAGGCCAAAGTCAGAGACAGAGCGTAGCGCGCGAAGTAACGGTTGGCAAGCTGGGCGGGGTTGTAGTGAAAGAAAGCAAAGTGCAGGAGCATAAGTAGCCCAAAAATGCCCCCCACGACATAAAAAATAGTTCGGTTTACCTCCTGCTCCGCATACCACGCCATCATTTGCGACACCGTCCGCAATCGTACCCGAAGCAGGGAATTTTCGTCGGCACCTAACTGAAACGGGGGCGTCCACACCACCATCCGGATGGCAATCACCTGTTCGGCCGAGCCGGCATCTATCGGCATCTCTACCGGGTTAGGGTTGATGACTCCGGGCGTGGCCTGGCTGGGAACGGGGTGAAGCGTGCCCTGGCGCTGCACGAGCCGACCATTGCAGTACATCTCCATTGCTCCCAATTGGCCAACCTGCACCATCAGCGCCCGCTGGCGTAGGCTGTCGCTGAGGCGAAAGCGTAGGCGCAGCCAGTTGATGCCGTTCTGCAAGCGAGGGGCCAGCTCCCGCTGGGGTCTAGTAGGACTGATCGTATCCCAACGGCTGTCATCGAAATCAGGCTTGGCCCAGGCCGGATCATCGCCCACGTGGTAGCGCCAGCCCTTGTCGAGCAACAGCCCCTTCGTTGGCAAGCTATTGATCACCAATACGGTGTCGGTGGTCTGGGGCGCGGCTCTGGCCGCGGCGGGAAGCATCCACAGGAAGGTGAGCAGCAACAAGTAGCGCATAGGAGCAGTCGTCACACCCCACGAGCCGCCTCTGGTGAGTGGGATTAATCCTAGTGAAAATACTAACTTAGAATAGCAAGCTACTAATAAACGCGGATCGAGCCAGCAGAATTTTCGGTACCCGGAAGGAGTCCTTCGCCAGCTAATTTGCCCCCAGGCATGCAGCGTATTTGTCAGGTGGAATCAGGCGTTGGCCAGCGCCCGGTCGAGGTGCACGTAGCCGCCATCGACGTGCAGAATCTGGCCCGTAGTGTGGCTGCTACGGCGGGAGAGCAGGAAGGCGGTTGTGTTGGCAATTTCTTCGGCCGTAGTCATGCGGTTTTCCAGCGGAATCTTGCTGGTGATTTCGCGCAACTTTTCCGCCGGATTGGGCAGCGTCTGAATCCAACTTTCGTACTGCGGCGTCCAGCATTCCGCCACTACTACGGCGTTTACGCGAATGCCGTATTTGAGCATTTCCACGGCCCATTCGCGGGTAAGGGCGTTGCGACCGCCATTGGCGGCGGCGTAAGCGGAGGTGTTGCCTTGCCCGGTTTCGGCCGTTTTCGAGCTGATATTCACAATCGCGCCTTTCGTCTTTTTTAGCTCCGGCAAAGCATGATGGGCCATCAGGTAGTAATGCACCAAGTTGCGGTGCAGACTCTGCATGAACCCTTCGTAGGTGCCGTTTTCCAGCCCTACGCCATCATTTACGCCAGCGTTATTCACCAGCCCATCAATTCGTCCGAAGTGTGCCACGACGGCCTGTACGGCTTTTTCGCAGTCTGTGGGTTCCGTCAATTCGGCCGCTACCTGCCAGGATTTGCCCCCCGCCGCCAAAATTTCCGCAACCATCTGACGATTGTCTTCCTCGTTGCGCCCCACGATGACGGGAATGGCACCTTCGTCGGCTAGCACCTGCGCGATGCCCGCGCCAATGCCCTTTGCGCCGCCGGTAACCAGGATAATCTTATCAGCCAGGTACAAGTCCATGAGGTAGGGTTAGAGGTTGTAAAAGGAAACCGCGTTGTCGCCCCAAAACCGGGCTTGCTCCGTGGGTGAGAAGGCAGCCAGATAATCATCCAGCAGGCTTACCGTGCGACTGTAGCCACCCGCCACTTCGCACACCGGCCAGTCCGAGCCAAACAAAACGCGCTTCGGCCCGAAAGCGTCAAAAACTACATCGAGATAAGGCCGAAAATCAATCGGTTGCCACCGCTGCCAGTCGGCCTCGGTCAGCAAACCTGAGACTTTGCACACCACATTTTCGTGGGCGGCCAGCATCTGCAAATCTCGCCGCCACGGCTCAGTTTCACCAGATTTTATGCCCGGCTTGGCTATATGATCGAGCACGAAAGTTTGCTTCGGGAAAGCTCCGGCCAATTCGGCGGCATACAGTAGCTGATCGGAGAGGATGAGTAAGTCGTAGGTGAAGCCGTACTGGCCCAAAGCCGCAATGCCGCGCCGGAATTCCGGCCGTAGCATTAGTGCCTGATCAGCCTCGCCCTGAAGTATGTGCCGAAAGCCTTTAAGCTTCGCAAACTGGCGGTAGTAAGCCAAGCGTTCGTGGATGTTGTTGGCCCGCAAATCTACCCAGCCAACCACGCCCTTGATGAAGTCATGCTCGGCCGCCAGTGCTAGCAGAAAATCCGTTTCCGCTTCCGACTGCGCGGCCTGCACTGCCACGCAGCCGTCGAAGCCGTGGCGCTGGAATAGGGAATGCGACTCGGGGGGCAAAAAATCGCGCCGAAGCTGGGCCATCTCGTCGGTAATCCAGGCATCGCGCGCGGGCTCAAAGTGCCAGAAATGCTGGTGAGCGTCAATTCTGGCCATAGGCTTTCAGCACTTGGCGCGAACTTCCCAGGCCGTCGATGCCCAGCTCTACCACGTCGCCGGGCTTCAGGTACACCGGCGGATTGAACCCCAGCCCCACACCGGCCGGCGTGCCGGTAGAGATGATGTCGCCGGGCAGCAGGGTCATAAACCGGCTGACGTAGCTGATCAAAAATGGGATGTTAAAAATGAGATTGGCCGTGGTGCCGTCCTGCATCATCTGCCCGTTCACCGACAACCACAGCCGCAGATTATTCACGTCGCCTAGTTCGTCGGGCGTCGCCATAAAAGGGCCCACGGGCGCGAAGGTGTCGCAGCCCTTGCCCTTGTCCCAGGTGCCACTGCGCTCCAACTGAAACTCCCGCTCCGACACGTCATTATGCAGAGCATACCCCGCGATGTAGTCGGCCGCGTCGGCTTCTTCCACGTAGGACGCTCGCTTGCCGATAACCACCGCCAGCTCCACTTCCCAGTCGGTTTTGGTGGAGTTTCTGGGGATGATAATATCGTCATAAGGCCCTGTATACGAGGTGGTGGCCTTCATAAACAGCACCGGCTCGGGAGGGGGAGTGGCACCGGTCTCGCGGGCATGGTCTATATAATTCAAGCCAATGCACAGCAGCTTGGAAGGGCGCGCCACAGGTGGGCCGAGCCGCTCCGTATCTGCAATGGGTGCCAACTGGCCTTCTTTCTTTTGCAAAAATTCGGCTAAACGCTGGAGGCCATTGTTGACAAAAAAGGCTTCGTTGTAATCTTCGCCGAAAGCCGAGACGTCAACCTTCTGATCGTGGAGAATGACGCCGGGCTTTTCCTGGCCTGGGGCACCGTAGCGGATTAGTTTCATAGGGGCGCTGGGGGGCTGTTTTAAGCTTGGTAATTAACTATTTAACGTGATAAAACCGCCGTCGATGGGGTAGTCGCAGCCGGTGATGAAACCGGCTTCCGTTGAGCATAGGTACAAAGCCAAGGCGGCCACTTCGGCGGGCTCGCCCATGCGGCCAATGGGCTGGCTTTGCGAAAGTTTAGCGAATATCTCCGCCTCTTGGCCAGCGTAGTTTTGGGCAATGAAGCCATCGACGAAGGGCGTGTGCACTCGGGCGGGCGAGATACTGTTGCAGCGGATATTGCTGGAAAGGTAGTCGCGGGCTACGGAAAGCGTCATGGCAAAAATGGCCCCCTTGCTCATGGAATACGCAAAGCGGTCAGTGAGGCCTACGTGGGCGGCAATGGACGCCATGTTCACGATGACACCTCCACCTTGCGCTTTCATCAGGGGCACGGCGGCAAACAGGCAGTTGTAAGCGCCCTTCACGTTTACCTGGTACACGCGGTCAAAATCCGTTTCGGAGGTATTTCCCACGTTGCCCACGTGCGCAATGCCGGCATTATTAACCAGAATATCGACGCGGCCGATGCGCTGGAAAATGTCAACAATCTGCGCCTGCTGACTGACATTGGCCCCGTAAGCGTGGGCTTGGCCGCCGCTGGCTTGTATTTGCTGAGTCGTTTGTTGGCCGGCTGCTTCGTCGCGGTCGAGGATGTGCACTTCGGCCCCTTGGCGCGCAAACAGCAGCGAAATGGCTTGGCCAATACCGCTGCCACCGCCCGTAACGACGGCATGTTTTCCGGTTAAATCGAACATAGATTAATGGGCTGTAACGAGCTGTACGTGCTTGACGCGCGCATTTTTGAGCGCAAAATAAAAGACCACCAGAAAGCAAAAGGCGGGCACCAGATAAGCCGTCTGAATGGTGCTCATATCCGACACCCGACCCATGAGCACGGGGAATACTGCGCCGCCTACGATGGCCATGATCACCAGCGAGGAGCCTTCCTTGGTTTTGCCCCCCAGGCCGCGAATGCTCAGCGAGAAAATAGTAGGGAACATGATCGACATGAAAAATTCAACTCCCATAAGAGCGTACACCGAGAATTTGCCCGGCAGAATGACGGCCAGCAACACCAGGAAAAAGTTGAGCAAACTATACACCGCCAGCAGGCGCGGCGCCGGAATATAGCGCATCAGAAAGGTGCCCATAAAGCGCCCGATCATAAAGCCCAGCAGCGCCGCCGCCAAATACTGAGCCGCCGCCTTCTCCCCGATACCAGCCACCTGCTGGGAAAACCGGATGAAAAAGCTGCTCACGCACACCTGCGCGCCGATGTAGAAAAATTGCGCCAATACCCCCAGGAGTAAGTTTTTCTCCCGCAGCAGGGGGTGGCTGGCTTCTGCTCCGCGGTCTTCCTCCACGATGTCGGGCAGGCGGGTGAAGTAGAGGAGCAGGGCCACCAGCAGCACTACGCCGCCGATGAGCAGGTAGGGCACCTGCACCGTGGCCGCTTCGGCATTCAGGTAGGCATCCAGCTGCCCGCCCGACATACTGGCTTCTTCCGCGGCGGAAAGCGTGTTGCCCGATAAGATGAACATGCCCCCCAGAAAAGGCGCCAGCGTAGCCGCCAGGCCGTTAAACGACTGCGCGAAGTTGAGGCGCTGGGTGGCGCTTTCCTCGTCGCCGAGCACGGTGATATACGGGTTGGCGGCCGTTTCCAGGAACGTTAGTCCGCAGGCAATTACAAACAGAGCCACCAGGAAAAAGGGGTAGGAGCGGGCCGCCGCCGCGGGATAAAACAGAAAAGCCCCCCCGGCAAACAGCAGCAGTCCCAGCAGGATACCACCCTTGTAACCAAAGCGTTTCATAAACTGCCCGGCAGGAATGGCCAGCAGAAAATACGCGATGTAAGACGCCGAATCAATCAGGGCCGACTGGGCATCCGTGAGCTGGCAGGCTTTCTTGAGGTGCGGAATTAGAATGGGGTTCAGATGAAGAGCAAAGCCCCACAGAAAGAACAGCGACGTAATCAGACCAACAGCGAACAGACTCTTGCGGGCAGTAGTCATGGAGTGGGCTTTGAATGGAGAAGAATACAGGTTCAGGTTGTGATAAATGGCGATTTAATCAATTGGCTAAAGCTAGGGCAACGAACTTTTGCCCCCCAGAGCTTGCTCATTGGCGCGGGTGGGGCGCACAAGCGGACGAGCCGAAACTTTTCGGGTCGGGGAGGTCGGGGAGGGAAGGCCCGACGCTTTCCAGGTTTCCGGAATGAGGCTGTAAGCGGGTTGCAGGCCGCCCAGATCGATGGTGAGGTGGTCGAGCACCACGCCCGGATCAAGCAGGTAGATGGTGAGCGTATGCCGGCCGGGGCTCAGCAGCGGTCCTTTCGTTTGCCGTTGCGCGCGGTTGCGCAGCACATTCTGCTTCCACTCCTCCGACCGGCCCACGGTTTTGAAATCGACAATTTCTATCGGGCCATTGTCCAGAGCTACCCCATAGCGCATACTGGTGCTGCGGGTAGTGGGGTGAGTGGGCAGGGTATATACGGTGACGATTGGGGCCGCCCGCGAGAAGGTGTAGAAATCGTACTCGACGGCCGGGGCTTGGGTCCGTATGTTGGCCGTATCTGCGAGTGGCTCTGCTTGCAAGGGCTGAGCCTGCAGGGACTGACCGGCGTGGCCGAGACCCTCCACCAATGCCCAGCGGCTGGCAGCTTTATCTGCTTTGCGACTGTAATGCGTAGCCAGCATCGAGACGCAACCATTGATTTCAATAAACCCTTGGTAGTCAGCTGCTAATTTGCTCTCGGCTACGGCGGCCCGCACGACTACGCGGAAGGTTTTGCCGGCTCCGGTAAATGTCAGGAAACCCGTTGGTGCACCCTGCTTAGGCACTTTGCGCCAGTCAACGTGCACCTGAAGCCGCTGTTGTTTTTGCCCCCCAGCCGAGGTGAGCGTACCTTTTTGGGCAGACAGCGTCAGCCACTTTACCGACGACTTTGCCTTCCAGGTAACCGCCCGCTTCCGACTCAGAAATACATCAATAAAGTAGCTCGGCGACCCCCACGGATAGAAGGTTGGCAACGACAGGGAAGATGCTGACGTGGCTGCTTGCGCGGAGTCGTGGGGGGCAAATCCTTCCGGCGCAACGCCCCAGATTAGGGTGGTGTCAATGGAGAGATTCGGTAAAATTGGCGCTTGGTAAACGGGTAAGTTGCGCGGCTTCATCGACATCATACCGCGCCATTTGCTCCCCGCCAGTTGGTTGTTGTAATACTCCGTTTCTAGCTCAATGCTCGCGTACGCCTGTTGGGCCCACAGGGCATAGTCGGTGGCACTAGCGCGGTGCTGCAGGGCGTACCAGTAGCTCTTGTCCTGATACAGAAACTTCTGATTCATGAGGGCCGCGCCCACGACCGGGTAGTACACCAGCTCAAAAAAGGCATCAGCCCGCGCCGGCTCCATCTGGGCGCGCAGCTGCTGGACGCGCTGCCGCAACGCGGCATAGCGGTCGAGGCGGCGCTGGGCTTCGTCGCCGTAGCCAAAATGATTGTAGGCGGTGCGCTGAGTTGGTGTGGTGGGCTCCGTCTGGCTCCAGCCCATAAATTCTGGGCGGCGCTCAAAGGCCAAGTCATAATATTCCCAGAGGATGGACTGAACTTCGGGTCCGAATTTGTCGCCGAAAATACTGCTGGCCCACGCCTTCAAATGAGTGGGTACATACCGACTTTGCTGGAAAGGTCGGGCATCATAAGCCATGTCCAGAAACAGCTGGATGTTGTATTCCAAGGGCTTGATGTCGCCCACGTTCAGCACCCACAGCCGATCAGTTTTCAGCTCGTGGGCCTTCATCATCTCCTCCCGAATCAGGGCCGGGTGCGTAGAACTCAGCCACAGATAATCGTGGGGGCGGCCCCAGTACGAGGCGTGGTAGTACACGCCCGAGCCGCCCCCGCGCGTCTGCTCTTCAGCGTTGCTGAGGCGGCTGATGTAGCCGTAGTTATCATCGGGCCACACCAGCGTCACGTCGTCGGGCAGCTTCAGGCCTTCGTCGTAAATATCAAGCACTTCCTTGTAGGCCGTGAATACCTGTGGCACAGTCGGCACGTCAGGGGCCACATGGCGCCGCAGGATTTCGCGCTGATCAGCAATGATGCTGTGCAACATCTGGGCGGCTTGTTTAGGATTTTTGGCGCCTTCCATGCCGCTGTCGTGCACGCCGCGCATTCCCAGTGAATACATCACCTCCATGTCGGCTGCTTGCTTCACCCGCTGCTCCCAATACTTGTACACGGCGGGCTTGTTGCGGAAATAGTCAAACGGTCCCATGTTGGGCTCCTTCCACTCGTCTACGTTGTTGCGCAGCATGGGCTCGGCATGGGAAGTGCCCACCAGAATGGCGTAGCGGTCGGCCATCTTCGGGTTGCTGGGGTACGAGAAAAAAGCGCGCGTGCTGGGGTGCATGGCGGGCCAGATGAGGTTGGCCTTCAGGCGCAAAAGCAGCTCGAAAATGCGGGCATACGTGTTGGGCCCAATGTCTTTAATATCCTTGTCCAGGTTTTGAGCGGCCCAGGGTTGTAGGCCCCAATCTTCGTCGTTGAGGAAGATGCCGCGATACTTCACCGTGGGCGACGCGCTGAGGAAGCTGCCGGCCGTCAGGTACAAATTATCCTGGTGATGGGGCGTTACATCGGCCCACCAGTACCACGGCGACACGCCCAGCCGCCGCGACAACTCAAACACACCGAACGCGGTGCCGCGCCGGTCGCTGCCCGCGATAACCAAGGCTTTGCCCGCCTGCCCAAACGGCTTGTCAACGACGCTTATACTGAACGCCTCCCACTTTCCTTTGAGGCCCGCTACCTGCTTCACCCCTCCCGCTGCCAACTGATCAATCAGCTTCGACTGCCCCACTGTGCCAATGAGTACAGAAAAGCCCCCCAGCGGCTCATTAACCCCCCGCAGCGCCGGAGTAATACTGGTGATATTGGCAATGTCGCGGGCCAGAGCATCGGCGGCCACGCGGACAACCTCAGCATCCTGATTGTCGAGATAAAGTGGCGCGGCCAGCTTTTCATGCACTAGCGCAAACCCCTCAGCGCTATAGCTTCCGGCCAGCACCAGCGGCGCGGTAGGCGTGGGCTGGGCGCCCATCGGGTAGGAGAGGGACAGAAGCAGCCAGCAAATGAGCCAGGAGAAGTACTTTCTCATCAGGTGACACGATGGTTAGGCGAGTTGCAAGAGCAGCAAAGAGTTAAGATTTTGCCCCAGCTGCTGCTCACTGGTCTTTCTTGAGGCTGAATCGGGTGATACGTTTAATGGATGCCGACCCCGGTACTTGACCTCCGTAAGCTAATGTGCCTGACACTTCGCCGGGAACCGTCCCGTACTGTCCTGATATTGTAAATGCGCCGTCACAGAAGAGCCCGTGAAACACATGTTTCACGGGCTCTTCTGTGACGGCGCATTCAGACTTAGGGATGAAAAGTAGCAGCGGAAAAAATATTCCGTGCGCTTGAAAACTGCTTTGGGCCTACTCAGGTGACGTGTACGTCTTCAGATGCGCCAGGGTCACCCGGTTGCGGCGGCTTTTCGGCACAGTGGTAGGGTTGGGCAACGAATAGAATAATTAACCGTGCAAACATATAGAACTTGATAAAGTATAGATAAGAATAGCTATATCAAGAATAGTGGAACACTTCGCTAATTCCGGAATTATATATTATTTTTTTTGAATTTTCGCCTTTTAAACCCGATTCAGCCCTTTTTCTAAAGGGAGTTAGCTAGATAAGTATTCACGAAGGCATTGCGAAACTTGCCTTTCGGATCATACTGCGCCATCAAAGCCTGAAACGCGGGCAGTTTCTCATACTGACTTTGCAGGTGTGCCGCCGACAGGATAAACAGCTTGCCCCAGTGCGGGCGTACCCCGAAAGGCGAGAGTGCACGTTCCAGCAACGGTAGCACCTGGCTAACGGCAGCTTCATCAGGCTTCCAGGTGAAATGGATAGCCAGCGAGTTTTGCTGATAGCATGGGCTCAGCCATAGCGCATCGGCTGCGACAGTCCGCATCTCCGAAACCTGCAGGCACGGGCGCAAGTATTTGTGCAGGCCTGCCACGGCCCGAATAGCTTCCTCGGCGTGGCGTAAGGGTACAAAATATTCTGATTGCAGCTCCTCGCCTGAGCTGGGTGTGAAGCCCAGCCGGAAGTGCGGCAGACGATCATGCCAGGGGCCCGGCACACCCATTTGCTCCGTGCAGTTTATGGGCGAGAGGCCGGCCAGCGGATGCAGATTCTGCGTGGCGCGTGGGGCCCCAAAAAAGTCTGGTGGAGCCTGCTGAAGCTGCGCGCCGGGCGTAAGGCGCTGTTTCAGCCAGACCTGCGTAATGCGCTGATCCTGCCAATCGGTGAATAAGCTCACGCTATAAGCGCTGGCCTGAATGGCGGCAAAGTGCTCACAGACTTGGTCGAGAGGCAAGTTTTCGTACACGTCCTGGCAAAGCTGGAAGGTGGGCTCGATGGCGAGCGAAAGCTTGGTTATGACCCCCAGCGCCCCTAAATGCACAACCGCGCCCTGAAACTCGTCGCCGTCATTTTCCTGCGACAGCACCCGCACTTCCCCCGAGGCGAGTACAAACTCCATCGCCCGAACGGCCGTGGCTAGGTTGCCGTGCTGTATGCCCGAGCCGTGGGTAGCGGTAGCACAGGCGCCCACTACGGAAATATGCGGCAGCGAGGCGAGGTTGTGCAGGGCAAATCCGTGGCTGTGCAGGTAGGGAGCCAACCGGCCATACGTGATGGAGGCGGGCACCGTAACCGTGCGAGCGGCCGCATCAAGGTAAATATCCGTCTCCGCCGCCCCAAGGGAAAGCAACTGCTGCGTACTATCGGCGATGCCGTTGAAGCAATGGCGGGAGCCAAGCACCTTCAACTGGTCGGTGGTTTGAACCAGCTCCTGCACCTGCTCTACAGAGTCGGCCTGCGCCAAACGGGTGGTGCTATAACGATAGTTACCAGCCCAGTTCAGTAACGGTGGCGCGATGGGCGCAGGGGAGGAAACAGGCAGAGAAGATTGAGATTCCATAAAGAACGGAAGTGGCTGAAGGAGCTGGGGGCAAAATTACGACATTATGATAAGGACATCAGGCTTCGGGAGCTAACCAAGAGACACAGGGGGCTTTTTCGCAGCTAATAGGGAATGATGGGCGGGCTGCTTATTTTGCCCCATGCTCCCAACGACTATTCAGTCCATTGAAATTTTCAAGCTCTTCCTGCCACTGAAGGAGCCATTCGTCATTTCCCTCGGGCCCATCAACGAGGTCCAAAACGTGGTGATTCGTCTGCAAACGGCGGATGGCTGCACAGGCTACGGTGAATGCAGCCCTTACATGACCATCAACGGCGAAAGCGTTGATACCTGCTTTGCCGTAGCGCAGTACTTGGCACATGGGCTATACGGGCACGATGCGTCGGATATTGCCGGATGTGTGGCCATTATGAACCGTATTATCTACGCCAATAGTAGTATCAAAAGTGCATTTGACATGGCCCTGCACGATATAGCTGCCCAACAGGCGTGCGTGCCGCTTTACGCTTTTCTGGGGGGCAAAATCACCAAAAAACTGACCACTGATATGACCGTCAGCCTGGGGCCGGCCGAGAAGATGCAGGCCGATGCTATCCGGTTTCAGAAGCAAGGCTTTCCGTCTATTAAAGTGAAATTGGGGGAAAACCTGGAGGCCGATGTAGCGCGCATCCGGGCCATCCGGGAAGGCATCGGGCCAGATCATCCGCTGAGCATCGACGCGAACCAAGGCTGGCACACGGCTGAGGCGGCCATTGCCGTTTTGCAGGCCCTGGCTCCTTACCGCATTGCGCATTGCGAAGAGCCTATTGCCCGCCACTTGTTTATGGATCTGGCCACGGTGTCGGCCGCGTCGCCCATTCCGATTATGGCGGATGAAAGCTGCGGCGACGAGCACGACGCGGCACGCCTGATTCAGCTGCGCGCCTGTCCGCAGTTCAATATCAAGCTCGGCAAATCATCGGGGCTGCACCGGGCCCGAAAGATTGTTGACTTGGGCGCAGCGGCCGGCATGACCCTGCAAGTCGGCGGCTTCATGGAGTCGCGCCTGGGCATGACGGCCGCCGCGCACCTGGCCCTCACCAGCGACGCCATCCGCCACTGCGACTTTGACACGCCGCTGATGTATGCCGAGGACCCAGTCGTGGGCGGAATTCGCTACCTAGCGCAGGGCGTGATTGAGGTGCCAGACGTGCCGGGCCTGGGAGCAGTGATAGATGAGCAGTACTTGCGAAACGCGGAAAAGCGGGTTGTAGAGTAATACATATGTGGGTACATGTGTAAAGAATGGCGATTTATCGCCTACTTGCTCATCTATGCCGACATGCCGCCTATCAAAACCGAAGCTATAGAGCTACTGAGTAGGTAGCTTTTCTTATCCGCTCCTAATGAAACTTCTGACTTATACGCCTCACCTAACGCTCTACCTACACGAAGGAATTAACCGCGCTATTGAAGCCCAGTGGCTAGGTTTCGCTAGTAGCGCCGAGCTGCGCCAGTCTACGCTGGAAGCCGTAACCCTGGCCCGGCAATACAAAGTATCGGGTTGGATAGCCGATGATCGGCTCCTAGGGCCCATTCGCCCCATCGATTTGGAATGGATTGCTCAGCAGGTGCTGCCCCAGCTGATCGGCGCAGGTGTGAAGCGGTTTGCCCGCATTGAGGCAATAGATCCGATGAATAAAATGCTAATAGGGCAGGCGCAAAAAACGGCAGAGCATCAGTTGTCCTTTGAGATGGGCACCTTTACGGACTTACAGTCGGCGCGCGTTTGGGCTTGCGGCTAGCTATTAGCGAATACTATAGCACCTTATTTCTAGCATGTAGATCTGCACAATTTAGTGTAAGCTGGGTATAGGTGCTGATTACTCTTTGAAAGAGGCGACGGCGAGCATTTATCTGACTGAACAGCAGAACGTAAGCGAAGAAGCTGTTGCTTTATTTTTTCCGAAGATCGCGCAACTGAGGCTGTGCAAAGGTGTACCCATTAGTGGCTCGCTTCGGTAAAAAAATGCCTGATTCAGCCATTTGTCTACCACCTCTAATGCCTGCGATTATGTCTAAGCAATCTGGAAACGCAGCCAGCACGACCCCAAAGCTGGACCAAACACCAATCCCAAAATCAGCAACCAATCTTCGGGGGAGGCCCAGCACGCCGGCTCTACCGATAAAGACCGTTCCGTGCGAAGCGGACTGTCGGGTCAGGCCAGCAAGCCCCACGCCGCCAACTCCGAGAAATTTGACCAACGCATTGCCGGCGACAACATGGAAAGCGGCACTGGCATGACGGCCCCCAGCGACAAAGGCAGTAGTAACAACAACTAAGTAGCCAAGCCTTCCGCCCAAACCTTGTGGCCGCAACTACTAAGTTGCTCCACAAAAAAGCCCCCCAGAAACGGGTAAAACTATACGTATTGGCCTCCGCTAGCTGCATGCTGGTGGAGGCTGTTTTTTGCCTAAACCAGTACGCTTAGCCTACGGGGGGCTTTTTGTTTCTACGGAGTTTCATCTACGCCAACGCTCACCTCCGTGCTCACCCAAAACGCCGCTATATTTACCCATCTCCACTGTTCTTTCCTCTCATAGGCGCTTACAAAGCAGCCTCTCGATTTCTGCCCCACCATGAGAAAACTACTGTTTCTGCTGCTTTGGCTGCCCCTGCTCAGCTATGCCCAAACGGCCATAAAGTACCCGGCGCCCGTTGACGCGGACTTCAGTCTAAAAAACTACGCCTTCGAAAGTGGGGAGAAGCTGCCGGAGCTGAAGCTGCACTACACCACCATCGGCCAGCCGCGCAAAGACGCCCGGGGGCGAGTTGTGAATGCGGTGGTCATCATGCACGGGACTACCGGCACCGGAAAGCAGTTTCTGAGCGAGCAGTTCGCCGGTAACCTGTTTGGGCCGGGCCAAGTGCTGGACGCAGCCAAGTACTACATTATTCTGCCCGACGCCATCGGGCACGGCCAATCCAGCAAGCCCAGCAACGGCCTGTGGATGCGCTTCCCCAAGTACTCCTACAACGATATGGTAACGGCCAACTACCGCCTGCTCACCGAGCACCTGGGCGTGGCCCACGCCCGACTGGTGATGGGCACCTCCATGGGCGGGATGGAAACCTGGGTGTGGGGCTACCGCTACCCCGACTTTATGGATGCCCTGATGCCCTTAGCCAGCTTGCCAGTAGAAATAGCGGGCCGCAACCGCATGCTGCGCAAAATGGCCATCGACCTGATTCAGATGGACCCCGCTTGGCAGGGTGGCAACTACACCACTCAGCCTCGCACGGGCCTGACGGGGGCCATTTCGTCGCTGATCTTTATGACCAGCAGTCCATTTCAAATGCAAAAAGCGGCCCCTACGCGCGAGCTAGCCGAAGCAGCGCTGGATAAAAGGAGAAACCAACTACTGACTTCCCTCGACGCCAACGACTTCATCTACCAGTTCGACGCCTCCCGCGACTACGACCCGGCCCCGCACCTAGCCAAGATAAAAGCCCCCCTGTTCGCCATCAACTCCGCCGACGACCAAGTTAATCCCCCTGAGCTGGCAATTCTGGAGCAGGAAATCAAAAAGGTCCCCAGGGGGCGTTACATCCTCCTACCCATCTCCGACTTAACCGTCGGCCACGGCACTCATTCGCACCCTGCGCTATGGTGGCATTATCTGAAGGAACTGCTAACGTTATCGGAGAAGCAGTAGGGAAAACATTGAGTGTTCTGTACTTCCTTCAAAAGTAAAAAAGCAATTATACCAACTAGAACGTCATGCAGAGCAACGCGAAGCATCTCGCGTGCTGATGTATGGTTGCTAAACAGCTAAACACGCGAGATGCTTCGCGTTGCTCTGCATGACCACCTGGGGAAAAGGTGCTTAAGCAAGGAGGCGCCTTCCAGCATATGTTCGCCATTCCAATCAAAAATGCCCCGAAGGCATTTCCCGCACACTACCAGCTCAAACCTGACACCCCGCTATATTTACTTACCACCTCAACCTTTCCCTATGAAACACCTTTTCCTATCAGCGGCGCTGGCGGCGGCTTTGCTGGGCACTCTGACCAGCCATACACCAGCGACTAAACTTGCAGCCGCGAGTGTAGCTGCCGATTCGCCGGAGCTGGCTACGTTGTTTGAGAAGTACTGGGATGAGCGGGCCAAGCTGTATCCACTGGAAGCTACTTCGCAGGGTGATAACCGCTACAACGATCAGCTGCCTAATGATGGCACTGTGGCTTACCGCGCCGCCCAGCGGCAGTTTTTTCAGCAGTACCTCGACCAGGTCCAAAAGTTCGACCGCAGCAAGCTCTCCGACAACGACCGGGTGAGCTACGATATCTTCCTCTATGAGATGCAGAGGCGCCTCGAAGGGCTCAAGCTGAATACCTGGATGATGCCCTTTAATCAGATGAGCGGCCTGCCGATTGGGTTGGCGCAGCTGGGCGCGGGCTCCGGCAACCAACCTTTCAAAACCACCAAGGACTACGACAACTGGCTGAGCCGGGTGCGCGCCTACCCCGTGTGGGCCGACACGGCTATCAGCAACTTCCGCCGGGGTATGCGCGCTGGGGTAGTGCTGCCCCGTCCGCTGGTAGAAAAAATGCTGCCCCAGCTGCAGGCCATGATCACGCCAGACCCTGCCAAGAGTATTTTCTATGGGCCCGTGGCTAAGTTCCCGGCTGGAGTACCTGCCGCTGATCAGCAGCGCCTCATGGCCGCGTATCAGCAGGCCATCAAGGAGCAGGTGGTGCCCACGTACCAGAAGCTGCACGACTTTTTGAAGAACGAGTATTTGCCCAAGGCGCGCACTACTACTGGCATTTCGGCGGTGCCCGGCGGTGCCGATATGTACCGCTACGCCGTGAAGTACTGGACGACCACCGACAAGACCCCGGACCAGATTTACCAGACGGGCCTGAGTGAGGTGAAGCGCATTCGGGCGGAGATGGAAAAGATCAAGACGGAAGTAGGCTTCAAGGGCGACCTGAACGCTTTCTTTACCTACCTGAATACCGATCCTAAGTTTATGCCCTTCAAGACGGCGGAAGAGGTGCTCAATGTGTACCGCGGCATTCAGGCCAAGATTGATCCCAATCTGAAGAAGATGTTTGGGCGGGTGCCCAAAACCGGCTTTGAGGTGCGCCAGACTGAAGCCTTCCGAGCGGCCTCCGCCAGCGCCCAGTACAACCGCGGCCTGGCTGACGGCTCGCGCCCCGGTATCTTCTACGTACCCATCCTCGACGCCACCAAGTATAACGTGACCCGCGGCATGGACAATCTATTTCTGCACGAAGCCATTCCGGGCCATCACTACCAGATTGCTCTGCAGCAGGAAAACGAAAACCTGCCTAAATTCCGTCGCTACGGTAGCTACAGCGTCTTCAGCGAAGGCTGGGCTCTGTACGCCGAAAGCCTGGGCAAGGAGTTGGGCCTCTACACCGACCCCTACCAGCGCATGGGTGCGCTGAACGGGGAGATGCACCGGGCCATTCGCCTGGTAGTGGATGTGGGCATGCACAATAAGAACATGACCCGCGAGCAGGCCATCAAGTACATGCAGGCGAACCGCAGTATCGATGAGCAGGCGGCCACGGCCGAGATTGAGCGCTACATGGGCAATCCGGGGCAGGCGCTATCCTACAAAATCGGCCAGATGAAAATCATCGAGCTGCGGCAGAAGTATGAGAAGCAGCTGGGGGGCAAATTCAAGCTCAGCGCCTTCCACGACCAGCTGCTGCAGAATGCCGCCATGCCCCTGGCCATTGCCGAAAAGACGATGGACGCTTGGGCGGCTACGCAGAAGTAGAAGTTAATACAAGCGAGAACGAAAAAGCCCCCCAACGCACGTTGGGGGGCTTTTTACTTATAGAACTAATCGTAGTGATTGCTGCTGATGAGCTTATAGTCACGTAAGCTACCAAAGCAACTACAGCGACTTGTCGTTGAACTAACTTAACAGAACAAGCACTCTTTGGCAGTGCTGCTCATAACTTGGCAGACTACTTTTGCACGACAATGCGGATCGTCTCGGTAGTCTTGCCCTGAACTAGGCGGCAGAGGTAGACTCCGCTGGGCAGATCGGTGGTGGACAGCGGCACTGTCTGTACACCCGTGGCAGTAGCTAAACCAAGATCGTGGGTTTGGACCAGCGAGCCTCTGGCATTGTAAACCAGTAGCTGTACCGGAGCCGCTGAGGTACGTTGGAACTGCAGCGAGGTATGGTCACGGGCCGGATTGGGAAAGGCTTTCACGGGTAACCGTGGTGCAGCATCGCTTTGCCCAGCCAAGCTACTCAGGTTTGAGGAAGTGGCAGTCAAGCAGGAGCTTGGCTCACGGAGGTATTTAATGGTAGCCACATCGAAGTCAGTGCCAGGGTCACGCAAGTAGCCTGTCACATACGTATTGCCATGGATATCCACTGCCATGGCCACGGGAACACCTTCAGCACCAGTCGGCCCATCGTAGCGCGCTTGCCAGCCTAGTTGTCCTGACTGTTGGTCGTATTGTAGGGTGAGATAATCAACGTTACCAGTTTGGGGGTCCATACCAGATCCTGTCACATAGACGTTGCCGTAAAAATCCACAGCTATATCCTCAGGGGAGGAAGTTTCGAGTGAATTGTAGCGTGCCACCCAACGTTCCTGTCCCGTCCGCCCATCATATTTCAAAGTAACAATTTCATAGGTAGTCCCATTGAACGAAAACCCAGTGACGTAGGCGTTGCCCGCCAGATCAACGGCAATTCCACTGGCACCGGCCCTGTTGGCGGTCCCACTGTAGCGCGCTAACCAGAGTTGCTGGCCTGTGCGTCCGTCGTACTTAAGGGTAGCAATATTTTCGCCCGTGTGGGGAGAGAAGCCAGTCACGTAGGCGTTGCCGGCTAAGTCCAGCGCTATATCCCAGCCTGCATCATAGTCATTGGCAGGTCCGTTGTAGCGTGCCACCCACCGTGACTGGCCCGTACGTCCATCGTATTTTATGGTGGTAAAATCACCATCAGTATCACTATACGAGGCTCCCGTGACGTAAGCGTTACCCGCCAGGTCGACTGCTAGGGCCCACGCGCGATCCTGCCCATTAGCGGGACCATTGTACACTGCTGCCCACACTTGGCGCCCTCTTCGTGGCTCATATTTAAGGGTAAGATAATCTGAGTTGCCGCTTAGGTTGGTAGTAGTGCCGGTGACATAAACATTACCCACGAGGTCTACGGCTATATCAGTAGCAGTTTCTTCGCCGTTGCCGGCTCCATTATAGCGGGCTACCCACTTCTCTTGACCTGTATGCTGGTCGTAGCGGATAGTGACCAAATCTTCATCATTCCCGTCAGACGATACCCCCGCTACATATACATTACCCACCAGGTCTACCGTAATGGCGTAAGCCAAATCAAGTTTATTGGCGGGCCCATTATAGCGGGCTACCCATAGGGGCTGCCCTGTACGGCGGTCGAGCTTGATGGTAAGCATGTCAGTAAACATGCCCTCAGCGTTAAAAGCACTACTGTTGACAGTGTAGCCCGTTATGTACACGTTCCCCGCAAGGTCTACGGCGATGTCCCTGCCCTCATCCGTGCTATGGATTGGTCCGTCGTAGCGCGATACCCATGCTGCCACACCTTCAGCATCACACGGTAGTTGTCGGCTAGCGGAGGCAGGGCCTGCTTGGGGCTGGGCTCCATAGCTGCGTACTGTTGACTGGTCAGGAAGCTGGGTGGGTGAAGCTGGTGCGCTGGGGGGTAATATTCGCTGCTGAGACGAGTGGAGCGGGAGGGGGGCAGGAGCCAGACGGCTTGGTTGAGCGTGGCTAGCAGACGCGCACATCAGACACCCTATTAGCAATATACAGTGGGTAAAAAAGTAGCACATAGCAAAAGTGCGGAGAGGGTACTGCAGGCAGACATTAATCTGCTTGCAAATACGAACGAGTGCACACACGAAGCCTAGTTGGCTTACCGAGAGAGTCCTCAGGATTTTCCGAGAAGAGCCGACGCGGCGAAGCGCGTCAGTGGGGAGCACAAGATTCTATTAGATAGAAATAAGTAAAATTTAACACTTTATAGTTATAAATGCAATGCTGCGAGCTTGTTAAATAAAGGCCTACCTAGCAACATAGTATTGCCACCAAGCCCCATTTACTTAATGGCTTAGCCCGGTTAGGTTCTGAGTTGCAAAATAGGCCAGATAGAAATCAGCGCAGTATCTGTCAGTTTTTGGAAAAGATACACGCTCTCGAATAGGTGCCATACAGGCTATACCTGTAGCTGCGGCAGATACGAAGCGCCCACCGGCACGGCATGGCCGCGCACGGTTACCTGGTGGCGCTCCAGTTTGTCTATTTTGTCTTTGGCCACCACAAAGGAGCGATGCACCCGCACAAACTGATCGGTGGGCAGCAGGTCGGTTAGCTCCGTCATGGTCATGCGGGAGAGCAAGCGTTTGCCCCCCAGCACAAACGTGACGTAGTTGCCGGCCGCCTCCATGTACAGAATATCCGCGTAGGACACGCGCACCTGCTCCGTGCCCGTTTTTACAAACACGTGGTCTTTGGGCTGGGTGGTTTGGTCGCGGAGGCGGAGCAGCTCGTGGGCTTTGTTGCAGGCTTTCATGAACCTGGCCAGCGAGAAAGGCTTGAGCAGATAATCGACGGCATCCAACTCGAAGCCCGTCACGGCGTGCTCGGAGTAGGCTGTGGTAAAGATGACCAGGGGCTTTTTCTGCAGACTGGTCACAAACTCCAGCCCCGAGATGTCGGGCATCTTGATATCCAGAAACAGCAGATCGACGGGCTGCTTTTGCAGGTACTCCATAGCCTCAAAGGCATCGGTGAAGCAGGCTTTAAGCTCCAGAAACGGAATTTTGCCCCCCAGGGAGCGCACCACCTCCAGCGCCATCGGTTCGTCGTCGATTGCAATTGCCTTCATAGGTATTCAGCCGGGTGGGGATAGAGAAAAGCGCGAGATGCAGAGCCGGAACCGAAGCATCTCGCATGCTGACGTTGTAATGCTATTGCTTATTCTAGGTTGTGCACTGCCAAGCTAAAGCTAGGATGAGCTAGAAAGCTAGTTCCCCTCCTCAGCTGAGAAGGGGAACTAGCTTTCTAGCCTTACACCTTTTTAACTTTCTGGTTTTCTAGCCCTTGTTTATCTATTGCTGGGCTCCTGTGCCTAGCTGTAGTGTAAGGTGCACAAAAAACTCTTGGGGTGTTTCCCTGATTTGCAGCTCGTGCTTGCCGGGGTAGAGGAGGGCTAGGCGCTGGCGCACGTTTTCGAGGCCTACGCCTGAGTGGTCTTTTTCCAGGTCCAGCTCCTGCTTGGGGTGGGTGCTGTTGTACACGTCAAAGTAGAGCTTGTCGGCTTCGTAGTGCAGGGTCACCCGTATCCACGATTTGCGCTTTAGGCTGATGCCGTGCTTGAAGGCATTCTCCACGAACGGAATCAGCAGCATGGGCGCAATCCAGCGCTCGGCTACCACATCTTCAATGGTAGTTTCGATGCTAATATTGGGCGAGGTACTGGTCCGCAAGGATTGAAGCTCGATGTAGTTGCGCATGTACTCCACCTCGCGGGTGAGCAGAATTTGGCGCTGGTGGTTTTCGTGCAGCATAAACCGCATCATGTCGCCCAGCATCTGAATGCCCTGGGCCGTGCGGTCGCTGTTTTCCTGCAGGGCGGTGCCGTAGAGCGTGTTCAGGCTGTTGAACAGAAAGTGCGGATTGATCTGGGAGCGCAGGAAATCAAGGTTGGCCGTGGACTGGCCGAGCTCGGTTTGCAGCACGCCAATTTGCTCTTTACTCTTTACGCGCCGCTTATAGAGATTCCAGGTCAGTGGAGCCGTGAGAAAGAGCTGAAAGCCCGAATTGAAAAAGGAAAAACCAGCCGCTACATCCGGATCATTGCAGAAGATCAGAACCAGTAGCATCACCGGCCCAAATGAGATAAGCAAACACAGCAGTACCCACAGGATGTATGATCGCACCGGCCGTTGCTTCGTTACCAACCGCGGGATGAGGTAATAATAGGCGAAGAAATAGAAGGCTGCCGTAAGCGGCACAAGCATCGCCCCATACAGAATCATCTCTTCGGCTCCCACCGCCATGAGTAGCAACACGGTCACCAGCCACACGCCGAACGCCAGCGCCGCTTCGCGCACAATAGGTCGGTTCTCTGGCTTGATAGTCAGTGGCCTCGGGATAAAGCGCAGAACCACGTACTTCAACAATGAGTACATTCCCAGAAAAACCAGCAACTGAAAAGCCCCCCCAAATCCTTGCTGAAACAGCGCATTGTAGGTGTCCTGCTCCGTGGGGTACTCACGGAAAAGATACGTAGCAGCATAGGTGTCAGTGGTGCCAAAAACCACCCCCGCCACCACATAGGCCGTTACTAGCAGCAGAATGTTTCGGGCCACTGCTTCCCGCCGCAGGAGCTGGGGCACCACCACAAAATTGACCAGCAGAAACGTGAGGTAAACGGTAATAAATACAAGCACCCGTGGATAGAAGAAATTGGCGTAGTACCCGAACGGCATTCCCGCCTCCTCGAACAACTGGCGGGCAACGGTCGCATCACTGCTATCGAGCAGCAGAATCGAGAAAATTAGAAGGATCGTAGCGGCCCCAAGCTCAATCTTGGAAAGGGTGGTTGGCTTATCGATGTACTCCGTGAGATCATTCATGGGAAGATCTGGGGTCTGAGGCTGCGTCTCTTCTAGCGTGGGTGTCATATGAGGGGCCTGTTAGGCAGGCGTGGTGTTTTGAGGGAAAGGCATTTATTGTTTGGCAGCGTTCTGCATACTAGGATTGTGTAATAGTCAAAAAGAACGTCATGCAGAACGCAGTGAAGCATCTCGCTCGCGGTAGTGGGAGTCCTAATCCAGCGTCAGCACGCGAGATGCTTCACTGTGTTCTGCATGACGTTCTGAAATGAAAGTTTTCTACACACATTCAGCTGTAAATTATCTGGGTCAAAAGGATAGCAATCTATTCTGTTTTCTGCGTCTGGGGGGCTTTTTGTAGAGACGCAAAGTGTTGTGTCTCTACACCGCTCAGTCAAATTCGAGATGTTAGTAGTATGGATGCTGCGTGAAGGCGAGGCTACTTTATTCCTGGCGCTTGGCCTCCGTCGCTACCCAGCAGCCTTCCCGAATGGTAAGACCAGCGGCTCGACTCGCACGCAGTACATGGTGTTGCTCAGGCCCAGCGGCCCCAGTAATTCGCGCTCCAGATAATCCTGGTACGGAATGCCCGTCACCCGGCCGATAATCTCGCCCAGCAAGTAGTAACCAAAGTTGTTGTACTCGTAGTTCTCGCCCGGCTTGAACTCAAAAGGCTGCTTGGCAAACATCTCGATCATCTCGGGGTAAGTGAGGTCGAGGCAGAAGCGTTGGCGGTTTTCCTCGTGCATCACCCGGAAAGCCTTAATGCCCGAGGTATGATTTAGCAGGTGGTGAATAGTGACGTGGTGGCCCTGCGTGGGGTAATCAGGCAAGTATTTGGTGATGGGGTCGGTGAGCGACATTTTGCCCGCCTCCACCAGCCGCATCACGATGGCAGTCGTAAATTGCTTGGTGATGAAGCCCACCTTATAGGCAGTGATGGAGCCAACATCGACGCCCGTTTCTACATTGGCTTTACCATAGGCTCGGGCCAACACCAGCTGGCCATTCTGGGCCACGCCCACGCTCATGCCCGGCGTGAGACCAGCCGTTATCTGAGCCTGCGCGGCCGAGTCAGCCACGGCGAGCAGGCGTGGTATATCTATCGGCTTGATCGTGGTCTGACTCTGGGGTGAGCCCACTACGGGCGCAGTGGCCCCGCGTACGCAACTCGTCGCCATGGGCATACCGAGCACAAGAAGCAGGCTGTAGGCAAACGGCCGGATGCGCTGTAGTAAGCTGGTAGAATAAGTAAGTCGGGTAGTGTCAGAAGTTCTCATGATGTATAGAGTTGTAGTTTTTGATACACCTGGCCCCGCTGGTAGGGCCTATCATGAGCAAGAATAAGCGGCCGTAATCGCCCCCAAAACAAAATGTGACGAACAGGAAAATGCTGTGACGAACTACTCAGCTTGCCTGAAAAAAGCCCCCCGCTCAGTGATGAATTTGCTCCTGGTGGCTCATTGGACCAACAGATCAGCAGGGGTGGAGGGAGCCTTTCAAACAGGATAAAAAGCCCCCCCACAAATGGGCAAAAGAAGTGGAGGAAAAGACAACCTTCCGCGTCGGCTTTGCGAATGAAGAAAACCTGCTACACAGGAAGCACGCAGGCAAGAAGCACGCGTTACCTCGGATCTACTTGTCATCTCTAACCATCGTGTACTACCATGGGTAAAGGCAAAAAGAAAGGTTCTAAAAAGGCTAAGAAGCTGGAAAAAGATATGCTGGACGTGGCAGCCGAATCGATCCGGAAGTATCGCCGGATAAGTAACGAAATCGGTAAGCTGAGCACCACCCAGAAACTATTTGGCGGAGTAGGCTTACTCGCCGCCGCCCTTACTTACTTGGCCAATAAGGAGACAATTGATCGGCTTGCCTCTGCCGACGGCCTTTTGGCTTCCCTGATGCTAGGCAAGACCAGGGACAACGATTCTGGGCAGGATGCCTTGCCACCCAACTCGGATCAGGAGCCGAGCAAGCCTGTAAAAACGAGCAAGCCTGTAAAAAGGAGCGTGGCTAATAAGAGCCAGAAGCGCTTACCCGCATCGGCGCCCCACTCTAGAAGCTCGACATAACCTTGCACCGCGGGGCTGCGAATACAGATTTTCGCTTTGGCTGACATCCATGGCGTACGCACCTACTCCTAACTGTTACTGATATGAAAAAGAGCAAGAAACAGAACGCGAAAAAGGATAAGAAAGCGGCCAAGCAAAAGAACAGTACTTCCTTTTTTGGTGGGTCGGCGAAGTCCGGTAAAAAAGGAAAACAGCAGAATGGACTTAGCGCGCTAACCAACGGCCAGAAAGTGGCGGGCGGCGCCGCACTCCTAGCCGCAGTCGGCCTAGGCTACTGGGCCCAGAGCCGACGCACGAATGCGAAAGCAACTACTGCTCCCAAGACAACAGGTGCCGAACATTAAACAGCCTCCCAAGGGGAGGCTGTTTAATGTTTTTTATTAAACCTCATCACCCCAATATCGGCTAAGGCAAGCTTTGTCAGAGCTGCTACAGTGTTGCAGGCAAGGAGGGCGTCTTACAAATTAGTCACGGTAGTTGAGAGCGGGCTTCCGGTCGCCGAGCAGAGGCTTATATACATAGCTGCCCACGTCCTGCTTGAATTCGGCAGTGGCTTTTTCAAGCAGGACTGGGTCAGTAAACAGGTCGATGGCCGTTAGGGTCATGGTTTTGGCGGCTACCACCATTCCTTTGGTACCAATTTCCTGACCGCTGCAAGCTACTGCTTGCCAGCTGTGAGCCGGCGTGCCCGGAATCCAAGTAGCGGCCGTGAGGCCCACTGTAGGTACCGCGAAGCTTACGTCGCCTACATCGGAACTACCACCCCCATCGGTGACGGCGAAGGGCTGCACCTTGGCCGCTTCTTCAATGGGCGGCGCCGGAAAGCCAAACGAGGCCTGAATCTGTTTGCCAATCGCAACTTCCTGCGGGGTGTAGTTCACGCCGCCCACCCGCTCCAGGTTAGTTTGTAGCGCCCGAGCTAGAGTTTCGTTGAGCAGCAGCTCGTGGGTGCCGCCAATGATTTCATAGTCCATGGTGGTGCCGGTGCCCAGGGCCGCGCCTTCAGCCGCCTTCACCACGCGGGCAAAAGCGTCTTTCACCTCGTCGCGATTGGGGTGGCGCACATAGTAGTACACTTCGGCAAATTCGGGCACCACGTTCGGTGCTTTGCCGCCGTTGGTGATGATATAGTGAATACGCGTTTCCTGGGGCACATGCTCGCGCATCATGTTCACCATGTTGTTCATGGCTTCTACGCCATCGAGGGCGCTGCGTCCGCGCTGGGGTGAGGCAGCGGCGTGTGAGGCAATGCCGTGGAAGCGAAACTTGGCCGAACTATTGGCAATGTAGCTGGCCATCATCGAGCGGTTCTAGTTGCTCGGGTGCCAGTGCACCGCGGCGTCTACGCCCTGGAATAAGCCAGCCCGCACTAAGTACACCTTACCACTGCCGCCTTCCTCGGCCGGGCAGCCGAATACCTTTACGGTGCCCTTAAACTTGCCTTCCTTAATTAGCTTTTTAAGCTCGATGCCGGCGGCCACGCTGGCCGTACCAAACAGATTGTGCCCACAGCCATGGCCCGCGTCGAGGCCCGGTACCGCCTTTTTCTCCGCCGCGGCCTGCTGCGAAAGACCTGGCAATGCATCGTACTCGGCTAGTATCGCGATAACCGGCTTGCCACTACCATACGTAGCTACAAAAGCTGTCGGTATATCGGCTACACCAGCCTGCACCGAAAAGCCATTTTCGCGCAACGTTTTCTGGAGCAGGGCCGAGCTCTTGGTTTCCTTGTAGCCAACTTCCGCGAAGCCCCAGATTTGCTGGGCTACTTTTCGGTAGTCGTCATATTTTCCTTCAATATCCTTTAGTGCTTGCGTCTTGATAGCGTTTACATCTGGCGCAGGCGTAGGGGGTAGGGCAGGATGGGCAGCCAATAGGCCAGCACTCACTAGGCTGAGCGCGAAGTACCTTTTCAAGTTCATAAAGAAGCAAAACAGCAAGTCCTGCGGCCTGATTAGTCAGGCTTGGCACGGACGAAAATAGCATGTTTCCTTCTGTTAAGTTTAAATCGAGCCGTGTTTTCTTAAGAGCGCGTTTCCAGCTTTTTGCTCTTGAGTCATGCAGAGCACGGCGAAGCATCTCGCTCGCGGTAGTGAGGTTACTAATCCCACTAAATACGCGAGATGCTTCGGCTCCGCCTCTGCATGACCGCATTTATAGGCACTGAAGGCACACCAAATTACATTGCCTTCCCCCACCTGTCATCCTGACGAAGGAAGAACCTTATCAAGCTAGAACGAGACGTTGACACAATCGTCTTTCTGGTTCGATAAGGTCCTTCCTTCGTCAGGATGACAGGCGGGGGGAAGTTTCGCTCTCCCCAACCTTATTTGCCGAATTGCCGCAGATTGTAAGTGAAGCTGAGCCTGAAGTAGCGGGTGAGGACTTTGTTGCGCACGTATTCCGGACAAATATCCGTGACGTTGCGCACCATAATGCGGTTTTGCTTGAGCAAACACGACGTGTGACCAATTGCTCCTGCACTTTTGCTTCCTGCCCACGACCAACAATAGCTAGCTCCTAACAGCCAAATCCTTAGCTACTTCTGCGTCTGGGGGGCTTTTTTTGTAGTTTATACCTTGTGGCAAGTCAATAATAAATTCTGTGAACTCGCCTTCCTGACTGATCACTCTAAGCGAGCCGCCGTGGCCCTGGGTGATGATGTCGTAGCTGAGGGAGAGACCCAGGCCCGTGCCTTCGCCGGAGGGCTTGGTGGTGAAAAAGGGCTGGAAGATCTTGTCGCGAATATGGGCCGGAATCCCTAGGCCGTTGTCGCGCACGTGTACCTCTACACGCCGGTTGCGGCGGTGCGTGTATACCTGCACCTCGGGGCAATAATTTTCGCCTTCCACCTTGCGGCGCTGCTGCACGGCATAAAATGCATTGTTGAACAGGTTTACTAATACTCGGCCAAGGGCTTGGGGTATAGCCCGGACGCGACCCAGCGCCGGATCCAATCTGGTGGTAAGGGTGACCACAAACTGCGGGTCTTTGGCCCGGAAGCTATGATAAACCAAATGCAGGTGCTCATCGGCCAGCGCATTCAGGTCGGTCAGTACCCGCTCGCCCCTAATGGTGCGGGCGTGAGCCAGCATATCGCGCACAATGTTGGCCGCCCGGCGCCCGTGCTGGTAGATCTTTTCCTGATTTTCCTTAAGTTCAGCGGCTGCGCTGCGCAGCATCAGCAAGTCGGGTTCGGGCTGGGCAGCTTCGGCTTGCAGCTCGGCGGCCAGCTCGGTGCTCACCTCGGCGAAGTTGTTGACGAAGTTCAAGGGGTTCTGAATCTCGTGGGCAATACCGGCCGTCAGCTCACCTAGCGAGGCCATTTTCTCCCGCTGCACCAGCTGTGCTTGGGTAGCTTTCAGCTGCGATAAGGTAGTACTCAGCTTGTTGCGCTGGTTAGCAATTTCCGCGTTCTGAGCATTCAGCTTCAGGTTGGCTCGCTGCTTATGCCGGATCGTGCGCCATAGCAGCAGCATCACCGGAATGATGCTGGCCAAGGCGGCAATTAGCCAGTGTGAACGGTGCTCCTCATCGGTTTGGGCCTGCTGAATAGCGCGTTCCTGCTGGCGGAGTTGTTCGCTTACTTCTAGTGCTTGTACCTGCGCCATCTTGGTTTGGCTAAACAGGCTATCGCGGGTGGTGCTGGCTAAGGTCAGGTAGTGAAAGGCGCGGGCGTTGTCGCGGCGGGCGGCATACGTGCTCGACAAAAAACGGCTGGCTTCCAAGACTCCTTTTGGGTAGTTGCCTTTCTGGGCCGCAATCAGTGCTTTATGCCCGAAATAAAGGGCTGAATCGGCCCACGGCCCCCGCTCTTGCCTGAATAGCTGGGCCTGCCCGAGGTACGCCCGGCACAAGGCAAACGTAATATGCTGGCCGAGCGCCCGCTGAATGCTGCGGCGGTAGTAGTGGCGAGCTAGCTGCGGGTTGCCCAACTTCGCGTAGATATTGCCCAGCATGGCCGCGTCGCCTACTTCGCTGATCAGGTCGTGCTCACTCAGGTCCATCGCGTAGCCTACCTGCGAGTAATGGCGTGCCGAATCCTGGCGGTTTAGCTGGTAATACACGTTGCCGATGTTGCCCATAATACGGGTCAGGAGCTTGATGTTGCGGCTTTTTTCGGCTACGCTTTTCGCTTTAAAAAAGTAAGCCAGCGCCGGCCGGCTATAGCCCTGCTCCCAATACAAATAGCCCAGCGTATTCAGCGCCCGCCCAATCAGCTCCTGGTCGCGCAGCTCTTCGGCTAGCCGCAGGCCCCGTATTCCTACCTGCAGCGCCGCCGGGTAGTTGCCCGATTCCCGAAAACCCGCACCCAACCGAATCAGTGCCCACGTCTCACCCCGCTGATACTTAAGCTTCTGGGCCAGCTGTAGCGCTTGCTTGCCATAAAAGATAGTAGCTAGCGGGTTGCTTTGCGTGTTTTCGTAGGCCAGCTGGGTTAGCAGCAGCACACGCCCGGTGTCGGGGGGCGCTACCAATAGTAGCCGGTGCAAGCTGTCGAGCCTGACATCAAGCTGGACAGCTCTGATAGGGATGCTCAAACTTAATCCCCACAGTAGCAGCACATAAAACCTTTTCATGGCAAGAAGCAAAGCATCGCCTAAGCGAAGAAGCATACGAACGCGACCAGCAACCCTATGCCATTCTTCAACCTGGGGGGCTTTTTAGAGCCGCTGCCAGCACTTCCGGCAACTCCGAAGTATCCCCTCTTTTAAAGGAGCAAGCGCAGTAGTCAAACCAGGCCTAAAATTATGGGCGAGTGCAACTACTGACAATTCTAATCTGTGCGTACGGGAGGGGGTGGTCTGAATGGCCAGTGATGGGAACAGAGGATTGCCAACGTTAGAAGGTGTTAAAACCCACCGAAAGAAGGACCTGAATCTTGTAAGCCAGACACCGCACAGGCGCCGGCACCGAAAACGCACAGGGGCATACCTTGCTCCCCCACCATATGACTCTCTGCTACCGAACAAATCGGTATATACTGCCCGCTAATATACTAAAAAATACTTAATTAGTTATAATAATCGCTACGTATTTATCCACAGATACATATGCTAATCAGGTAGTTGGGTCTTCTTCAAGGGTGCGTCCTGTCAGTTCTGCTATACCGGCGGCTGGGGGGCTTTTTCCGGTGCTGAACTTTGGGGCAGCTCAATAGTAAACTCGGTGAATTCACCTTCCTGACTGTCCACCGTGAGCGTGCCGCCGTGGCCTTGGGTAATGATGTCGTAGCTGAGGGAGAGACCCAGGCCCGTGCCTTCGCCGGAGGGCTTGGTGGTGAAAAATGGCTGGAAGATTTTGTCGCGAATGGGGGCCGGAATCCCTGGACCATTGTCGCGCACGCGCACTTCTACGTGTCCATTGGTGCGGTGCGTGTACACCTGCACCTCCGGGCGGTAGCCATTGACCTCCGTTTTTTTTCGCTGTTGCAGGGCATAGAAAGCATTATTGAACAAATTCACCATCACCCGGCTTAAGGCTTCCGGTATTGCCTCAACAGCGCCCAAAGACGGGTCGAAATGGGTGGTAAGCGCGGCGTTAAACTGCGGGTCTTTGGCGCGGAGGCTGTGATAAGCCAGGTGCAGATGCTCATCGGCCAGCGCATTCAGGTCGGTGGGGACACGCGCGCCGCTGTTGGCGCGTGCATGGGCCAGCATATCGCGCACAATATTGGCCGCCCGGCGCCCGTGCTGCTGAATGCGCTCCTGGTTTTGCCGCAAATCCTCGGCGGCCTCGCGCAGGGTCAGCAGGTCGGGTTCGGGCTGGGCAGCTTCGGCTTGCAGCTCGGCGGCCAGCTCGGTGCTCACCTCGGCGAAGTTGTTGACGAAGTTCAAGGGGTTCTGAATCTCGTGGGCAATACCGGCCGTCAGCTCACCTAGCGAGGCCATTTTTTCCCGTTGTACCAGCTGCGCCTGCGTGTTTTCCAGTGAGTTAAGCGCGTCGGCCAGCTGCTCGGCCTGCTGCTCCAGTTCCTCCCGTTGGGCATTCGATTTGTTCTTTTCCGCCTCAATAGTTCGGCGTTGGAGAAAATCAATCCGGCTGTTCACTTCAAAAAAGTAGCACGTTAGGGCAGAAACGAAATGCGCAGAAAGCAGCATCATTCCATTATTGATAATCAGCAGCCTGTTGTGAATTGAATGTCCGTCGGTTACCAGTACTACGAAATATATACTGATTATCAGAGTGTTGGAAACGAAAGCATACCAGAACTTCAGCCGCGCCCACGACCCCGTAAACATCATAATGATGATAAGGCCCACGTAATAATGGGTATGAGCCAGCTCGCTCGGGTCCGTTTTTTTGATAATCAGACTAACGGTGATGGCGGCCACAATGCACCCGCCGCTGATGATCTGTTGTAGATAGGAGCGCAGCGCTTTTATGTGGGTGATGATAACAATGAGCAGCAAGGTGGGGCTGCCAATGCCAAACCGATAAAACCACGCTGTAGCCGTCGAATTGGGCGCCGAAAAGATATCCAGAATGCCAAATGATGAGTAAAGCACGAAGCCAAAAGCCAGGGATATCTTGATGGTTCTTATGTTCGTTTCTTCATAATGCTGGATGAAATCTGTCTCGGTGTCTTTGGGAAATCGAAGGCGCCAAACGGCGGGCATTAGCTGTAGATAATCCATTTTCTAATGCGATAGGGGCAGAGATCGTGGGAGCGTTTGCTGTTGGTTGGGCCCGAGGTAGCGGCCGCAACGATCTAACTTACGACAGCGCATGCTAAGTGACAAATTTGCCCCCCGGGCCACTTCGAGGCGTGTTTTTCTACGGTTGTGCTTCCGATATATGACGAGTGGTATGCCGTGCTGAAGGCAGCTCAAAGTAGATTTTAGAGGCCTGAATTGTGTAGTGAGTGGCGCTACAGCCAGCGCGTATGATCAGGGCTATCTTTATACTGAACACAGCTGGGTTTCAACAAAAAGCCCCCCAGCGGAATCTGGGGGGCTTTTTTATTGAGAAGAGAATAAAACTATTGAGAAAAGAATAAAACAACCAGACGGTCAGGCTGGCAGCCCAACGAAGCACTAGTTCGCTTTAATCAACCGATAGTGCTTGACTTTGACACCGGTACGTATCGTGAGGGTATATACGCCAGCCGGGAGTTTCTTGCCTAAGCTGATATGCTTGCCATTGGGTACATCCTCCAATATTACTACCTCTCTGCCTACCATATCGGAGAGTTTCACGGCGTGTTTGGCAGTGCTCTTCGCTTGGATCAGCAGGGTGAATTCATCGGTGAAGGGGTTCGGGTAATATCGTACCTGATCTTCGGTCGAAGCCTTGGCTTTATCAAGCTGCAGGGCCGCACTGGTTTGGAGAGCTGTGGCACCATTGGCCACCCGGAAGTTAATCGTGGAAGCCGTGCCGGCACTGCCGTTTCCATTGGTTGCAAATGGTGTGGCCGCCAACGTATAGGTACCGACCTGCGGCCGCCAAGTGTTATTCGTAATGAGCGTGAAGGGAACAGACCTATCGCTATTGGTTCGACGCTCCGTACCCGACAGCGTAAAGTCTACTCGGCTGACAGTGGACGCGCCCGGATTAGCTCTAATGTTAAAGTATGTGCTCTGGGTCAAGTCGATTACCCCACCTTCTGTAAGCGTTGTTCCCTGCCCAGTGGTAACATTTATAAGCGTAAAGCTGGCGATTTGAGGGCCGGTTGGTGGTGGGGCCGGGGCTGAATTTACCGTTACGTTGACGTCATCAAAAGCTGTTGCGCCACCGTTATCCGTGACCGTGAGGCGGAACGTATAGCTACCAGCTGCCATCCCGCTGACAGCTAAATTTGGGGTGGTCGCTCCGCTGAGCGTAGCGCTTGGTCCATTCGTTTTAGTCCAGCTGTAGCTGCTGATGGTGCCGTCCGTATCTGAGCCCTGCCCGTTCAGGGTTACCGAGTTGGTGGGCAAGGTAATTGTCTTATCATCTCCGGCATTGGCGGTGGGGGGCTGGTTAGTTGAGGAAGCACTCAGCACTTCAATCGCGGAGATCTTAGGGTTCTCGATGTTGCCCGGATTGAGCGAGGAAAGGTTTACATTCAGCACCCCATCGGTGACGCTGACGGGGAATGTCTCGGTCGTAGCGGTGAAACTGCCCACTTTCTTGACGATATCGTAGGCCGTCAAGACTTTCGTATTCTCCAGCGAGGCATCGAACACACGCTGGCCGGCGGCCGTGTACCAGATTTCAGCGAAGTGCAGCACGACCGTGTACTGGCCATTGGTGACGGGAAAAGCATAGTTGAGCGTGCCCTGGCCCCAACGCTCGGACTGGTAAATGGTAGGGTTACTGGTGCCGCTGACTGGATTTGGAGATGTGTAAACACCACCGCCTGTTGACGTAAAGTATTGATCGGCGGAAAACTGTCCCACAGCCGGCCCACCAGCATTGATGCGGTAGACGGCTGAACCAGGAGGGAGTGAACTACAATCCGGATAGAGCGTGACTTCTTGCTTGGTGGCCAGCCCCAGCGCATCCGTTACGGTGAGGCTAATGCGATAGAAGTAAGTCTCCGCCCCGCAGCCTAATGGGGTAATCGTAGTACTAGTTTCCGGATTGGTATCAACAGGTTCGGGGTGATTGTGGTCGTCGTGATGCAAGGTTGTTTGCCACTCGTATTTCAGCTGACTGCCACTGTGTTGCGGATCTGTGACGCTTGCTCTTAATGGATAACTAACATTCCCCTTATCCATGGGATACTTAGTGCCATCAGCCGGACTGGTAATCGTAACCTGTGGCGGGGTGTTGTTGGCTGATATGACGAGCGAGGTCTGTCCACTAAGTGAGTTGTCGCGCACGGTCAGCGTGACGGTGTAATTGGCAGGGTTACCTGTCGCATAGGTATGAGTAGGGTTGGCGAGTGTACTAGTCCCTCCATCCCCGAAGTTCCACTGATACGTGATGCTTTTGCCATCCGGATCATACGACTTATCGCCTGTAAACTGTACCGTGAGCGGCCCGAGCCCAAACGTCTTATCGGCTGAGGCGACGGCAATGGGGGCGCGGTCAGGAGCCCGGTATAGGATCTTTCTGATTTCGGACGGGGCGAAGCTCACATAGTAGAGGGAGCCATCGGTGGGGTGAGCCGCCATCGATACGACGACTGCGCCGTTATTGATAAAATCTTTGACGGCCAGTGGCTTATCGGTGCCATCGACACTGATGTTGCGAATAAACCCAGCCGTGTAATCGCCAAAAAAACAGGTGTTCCGATATTCTGGGGGGTATTCATTGGCTGTGTAAAAAGCTCCCCCCACCGCTGCGCTACCCCCAAATAGGGAGCCTGTAACCGGCGAAGCAGGGTCATTTAGATTGGTAGTGGTGGCTGTCTCGCCGTTGAAGGTGCCCGTGCGAGAAGGTCCGGCATCCCCGTGCTTCCAATCAATGGCTGGCCGGCTGTGCATAAAGGTTCTAACCGACGTAGGCAAGGCTTGGCCGGTACAGGGGTTAAGGTAAGTAGCCGTACCGCTGGCTGTCTGCTGTTTGATCAGGTCTTGGAAGGATAAGTACTGCTGACTGCAGCCTGCAGTACCGTATGCGGGGTTGGGCGCGTATGGATTGTATGTTTTCCAGTTAATATAGTTGGTCTCCTCCATTAGCCCCTCATAGAGTGGCCAGCCAAAGTTCATTCCTGGTTTAGTAGCGATATTAAGCTCCTCCCACGTATAGAAGCCTACATCCCCGATGTACAACACACCTGGTCGTCCATCACTAGGAAGCGTGCTGCCCGAGCCGGGCTTGAGGGCCATTCGGAAGGGGTTTCGCAGACTTAGCGCCCATACTTTTGACTGCACCGAAGCGGCGTTGCCATTGTAAAAGGGGTTGCTGGGCAGTCCATTGCCTGTTTCGGGGTCGAGGCGCATTACCTTGCCATTATAGCTTTCCAGTTGCTGGGATCGGAAGGAACCTACATTTTGCTCACTCGGGATAATGCCGTCCGCCAAAGCTTGGGCATAATAGGTATTGCTGGAACTGCCGACATCCACCCCATCATAGCTGGCGCCGTCGCCGGTAGATAGCAGCAGCGTGCCATCCGTGCCGAACACCAAGGTGCCGGGTCCGTGGCTTTGGTGGAGAATGGGTACCCCGGTTTGCCGGGTAGCACCTAGCAGCACTTTGCGGCTGGCCGCACTGACGGTGTACCCCGTGGTGGTTTTGGTGGCCGTGTAGCGGGTAAGGCGGTTGATCGTGGCATTAAAGTATTCATCGGTTGTCGGGCTATAATTGCTCGTGCCGAAGTTCATCAGGTGATGGCGGTCGACGGTATAAAACAGGTAGAAGTAGCCATTGGTATCAAAGTCAGGATGGAGGGCAAAGCCGAGCAACCCGTAATCGCGCCAGCCGCCGACTTCCGCTCAAATATCCAGCACTAGACTGCGCTGTCCATTTTCTACCACCCACACGCGGCCGGGCCGTTCCCACACGAACATTTGCGTACCCGATTTATTGAAAGTGATGCCCACGGCTTCGTCCCAGTTAGCAGCCACGGTTACAGAAGAAAATCCGGTGGGGAGCGTTTGAGCAATTGCTGATGGCCAACAAGGCAAACCGAGTAAGATCAATATAAATAGCAGCTTAATTTTCATGGCTTTGGGGTGGTTATTTAACAATCGAGAGATAATTGGTAAGCGCGGGTTGAATAGCGATAAGAGGCTTTTAGTTAGGAGTAAGTAAAGGGAATGAGGAGGCATAAAGCTGATGCTGGCAATCAGCTACCGGAAAGTTGTTAGGGCAATTTGTGCAATCGCAATTGTTGAAAATAGCTGGGTGTATTATGATTTAAATAAAATGGATTTTTCTAAGTAATGAAGAAGTTAAAAATATCATCAGTGACTACATGAAGAGCTTTTGAAAAGCTGACATATTAATTTAACTGTATTTTTTTTGCTTTTTGTCTATACTGTTCTACTATACTCTCAATCCAGGTGTAAATCAAATTCCTGTCACTGGGGGGCAAATTTGAAGTTGAGCGAGAGTACAGTTTGGATGGCGTTGTCCGCAGAGTAGATGGAAGTAGCAGATGACTCGGGTATGCACTAAGGAAAGGCGGAAAACCCAACTTTTAAGTTCGTTTTCCGCCTTTCCTTAGTGCATACCCAAGTCATTTGGGCTTGTGAATTAGCTATCAACCGGCCTATATAAACTCCTTGGGGCAGCAGGTGAATATCTACTTCAAACTCATAGCGCCGACCAGCTTCTGCGGTTTCCTCACTTAGCTTTTGTATTAATCTGAGGTGGTCGGCTTAGGTGAGACAGAGTTGGGTCTTAGTTAGAAGAGCCTGTTGTTCAAAACTATGCGGGCACTCATAGCCCAACGCTGAGTGCCGTCGCTGGGGATTGTAATAGTCAAAATACGTGGCCAGCTCGGCTTGCGCCTCGGCCACAGAAGTGAAAGCAGCGCGATCCAAGAGCACCTCCGTTTTGAGGCGGGACCACAGGCTCTCGGCTTGGGCGTTGTCGTAGCAGTTGCCTTTTCGGCTCATGCTGCGCACCAGGTGCCGCTCGGTGAGCAGACGGTGGCAGGTATTACCGCAGTACTGCCTGCCCCGGTCAGAGTGAATGATGAGTCCCTTGGCCGGCTGCCGACTTAGCAGCGCCCGCCGCAAAGCTGTAACCACCAACTCTTCGGCCATACTGCCCAGCACCTGCCAGCCCACCACGCGCTTGGAGTAGGCATCCTGAGACGCGGCCAGATAGGCCCACGCGCCATTGTGCAGGGGCACATAGTGATATCGCCCACCCACACTTGGTCGGCTGCCGTGGGCGCTGGCCGGGCCAGCAGGTGGTTGGCCGCCACGCGCGGCCCGTGTTCGCTCTGGGTCGTGCGCGGCACGAAGGCCCGCGGCCGCAGGGCCACTAGCTGACGTCGGCGTAAGGCGTGGCGGATGCGGTGGCGACCCACTCGGTGGCCTTGGGCCTGCAACGCCGCCTGCAAGCGCCGCGTGCCGTAGCGCCGCTGGTGCTGGAAAAACACGTGACACAGCTCCCTTTCCCAGGTCGGCATGGAGGAGTGCGCCGCTACCTTTTGCCGCCACCGGTAATAGCTGGCCACCCCTACGCCCAACTCCTGACAGAGCCGACGCACGGAGTAATGTCGCGTTTGCGCTTAGATAAAGCGGTAGCGGCTCACGTGGTCGGTGGCATAAAGATGGCCAAGGCTTTTTTTAGGATGTCGCGCTCCTGCTGCAAGCGGCAATTCTCCGCTCGCAGCTCCCGCATGGCCGCGCTTTCGCTTTCCCCCTGGCCCAACTCCAGTGGGGGTTGCGCGGCCTTTTGCCACTTGTAGAGCAATTTCGGGGTGATGTTGAGTTGGCGGGCCGCGGCTTGCGTGCTGCGACTCTCAGAAGCCAGGCGCAACGCCTCCGCGCGAAAGGCTTCCGTGTACTGGCGGCGCTTGTGTGGCGAGCCCGGGTTCATTTTTTGCGTCATGACAGTAGGAAGATAACGCCCTTTTCTGTCTCACTTTGCTAGACTCTCTCACACATCCTAATGGCCGCCGTGGCAACGGTCGGGTTACCCGTTCGGCCGCTCCAACTCCCCACCCACTACGGAGGCTGAATCAGGGACGTCCGTGAGGCTTTAAAAAGGGAATTATAGCATCTAACGCATTGGTTGCTTGGGGTTGAGGAGCTGCTTGCAGTACTATTCACCACTAAGAAAAGGAGCCCAGACGCCTCGTTTCCCGATGTCGTGTGCCAGATTTATGGCCCTCTTGTTAACGCATAAGCCCCCAACACCGCCTTCTACCCAGCTTATAGAAGGCGGTGTTGGGGCTGGCACATCGCTTATAGGCGCCCTAATGCACGTAATGGCATTTATACGACGGAAACGTAGTGGCATCCATGTCTCCTCCGCTATCCATTAGCGCGGGGCAGCGTCCCAGGCCTGCTCGGCCTGCTGGTAATCTACCTGGGCAAAGTAGCCACGCCGGACTTCGATGGGCGCCATCACGCCTATAGCATATCTTGAATTGAAAAGGCCCATCCAGGGTGGATGGGCCTTTTCGTGGACGACCAATCAGGATGCCTTATTTAGCGAGGCTGATGCGATTAGTCTTGGTTTTGCCATTGGTGGTGACGCGGTAGTAATAGGTGCCCGAGGGCAAGCTGCTTCCCTTAAAGACGACGGAGCGGTTCTCGCCGGCCTGGGCCTCTCCGTTGAATAAAGTCGCTACTTCTACGCCCATCGCATTATAGACCCGCACTTCTACCCGCCCGCTACTGGGGACGCGAAAGTTGATGGTCGCATCCCGTCCCGTGGGGTTGGGATAGACCTCCGTCTGGATGCTTTTTTCGGGAGCAGGAGCGGTTTTAGCCAGCTGTTGCGAACTGCTGACGGCACGCACGCTTACATAGTCCGGATCAGGCGTGCAGGTGGCCGCTCCAGATACACAGACGGTTCCTACCGTGCGCGCAACAATACTATACCCTTGTCCCGCCGCAAAGGAGAAGGTGGGGCTTTTTTGATACGTACCCCCTTGGTTGCTGTACTCCACATTATCCCCCACAGGGCTGGTGACGGTGACACTGCCCAGCATCCGGTCGCAGCTCGGCTGAATGACCGTAACCGCGGGCGGGCCGGGGAGGTCATCCACCGTCACCGAACTGGTGGTCGTGTTGGTGCAGGTGTTCGCGTCGGAGAAGCTATAGGTGATGGTGTACGTTCCTACGGTACTGGCCGCCAAATCGATCAGCCCGCTACTGCCCATACTCAAACCTGCCGGGCTGGAGCTGAAAGTACCCCCGGTTGTGCCACTTGTTACGGTGAGCTGCGTGGTACCGGCTTTACAGAAGACGCCCCCGCTGATGGCGGCCGTGGGCAGCGGGTTCACCGTGACCTTGGCGGTGGCCGTGTTCGTACACGTGGTGCCCGCGTCGGTGAAGCTGTAGGTAACCATATACTCACCCGCAGCCAGCCCCGCAGAGTTAAAGATCGAGCCACTCACGCCGGTGCCGCTCCAGGTGCCGCCAGTCGCCGGCGTGCCGGTCAGGGCCACCGAGCCGCCGATGCATACCGACTTGTCGGCGGCCATAACCGTAGGCAAGGCGTTCACGGTGACCTTGGCCGTAGCGGTATTGGTACAATTATTGGCATTGGTGAAGCTGTAGGTCACGGTATACTCACCCGCAGCCAGCCCCGTGGAGTTAAAGATCGAGCCACTCACGCCGGTGCCGCTCCAGGTGCCGCCAGTCACCGGCGTGCCGGTCAGGGCCACCGAGCCGCCGATGCATACCGACTTGTCGGCGGCCGTAACCGTAGGTAATGGGTTGATGGTGAGTGTTTCGCTATCGGAGAAGGGAGGACAGGCCGCATTGACACTGGCTGTCGTCAGGGTTACGGTTACCGGGCCGTCGCCGGCAACGCTGACGGTAGCGGAAGCTACCCCGTTCGCTGTGCTTTCGTTGGACAGGATACCCCCGGCCGAGACGCTCCAGGTCGCGGTGCCGTTGCTGTAACTCCCGGTCACGTTAAACACGGTCGGCCCACTGGCCGCTTTGCACTGCGGATCCACGGCCGCCACCTCTGCCGCTGCCGAAGGCGTAAGGGCGAACTTGAGAATGTCGAAGTCCTTCAACTCGGACGTGTACGAGGGCGACGAACGGGTTTTCACGGTGATGGTAGCCAGTGGGGTACACTGGTTCAGGTCATCCAACCCTTCCACATCGGTTATATTAATACCCCCCTCAACCATTTGCAGGGCTCCCGAGGTGCTGCTGGGAGCGCCCTCCGTGGTAAAGGACTTGTTAGGCGCTACGGCATCCACATTAGCCGTGTTAGTCGTAATAAAGGCCCCCAAAGTGCTCACGGACCTCTCGGCTGACCACGTACCGGAAGCCAGCCAGGTGCGCACGCCGATGACGGGCTTGTTGCCCCCGCCGGTATAGTTCACGACCAGCAGAAAATCACCGACCGTCCGCCCATTTACCAGACCTTGGCCGACGAGCTGATTGCCGATGACTTTCGCCCCGGCTTGGTTATACTCAAAATCGAGGTAGCTGGCCCCGTTCACCGACCGGGTTTCGGCGGCAAAAAACAGCCACAACTTGCCCCCTATTTCCCGTGAGTGCAGAAACGTATTGGTGATGTCGTTTTTTTGCGGACCGCCGCTGCCGGTGCCCACCGCGTAGGGTTTTTGCGTGACCTTGGGGTCGACGGCGGGGCCCGTCCCGATGGCGTCGCCATTTTTGTTGGACTGCCCAGCAAACACGGACAACTCGCCGATGGTGGACGCGGTGCCCCAGTTGCCATCTACCTGCCAGATGCTGCGGCCATCGGCGGTTACCCCAAGAATGGAGATGCCCCCTTGCTGCAGCAGGACCGGATTTCCGGAGGGGCCCCTCGACCAGTCGTCGCCATAGATGATGCTGGGAAAATATGTTTGGTTGGGCGCCGTGCCTTTCCAAAAGGAGGGAATGAAGCCGGACTTGAAATCGGCGTCAATTTCAAAGCCGGCCTGGGTACCGCCGATGCCAGGATCCTGGGCAACAGCGGACTGAAAGGACAGCCCAACACTAAGAATCCAGAGCAGCGCGACGCGCCCGAGCCAGGTTAGCCCATTGCTCGCCGAGCGGGCGTTTGCCTTCAGGACAGCCGGGGGTTGGCAGGAAGGAAAGAGAGCAGAAGTGGGCGGGCAATCAGGTGTGTGGAGTAAAGAGATAGGAGTCATGATGGGGTAGGTGAAAAAAGACAGGAACAACACTGAACTCGTCAACGGCTGCCAGGCAGCCTACCAAGACACGGCAGGAGCAGTCCCATGTCTTGAACCCAAGGAACAGAAGAGAAAAGACCGCCTGTTTCCGCTCGTTAACAGGGCTGGGTACAGGGGCCAGGAAAATGAAGGAGTGAGAAAGGCGACGAGAACGTAGCCTGTCGCTGTAGGAGGGCAGGCAACTCAGCAGGATAGGCAACTCTTTCAACTACTAAGTACTGCTGCGCGTAGGAGCCGCTAGGCTTACTAAAGGCGCATCATCCCGAAAAGAAAGATCCAGAAAAGGACCAAAGGTCTTGCCGTCGACGGCAACCAATAGGCAGCGTGTAAAAGACCAGTCCCCTTGTGGGCCTGTGTGGAGGTTCACTAGCTCAGGCACCGTGCCTAGGAGGCAACCGGAGGCTATCATTTTTAACTAGGTCTAAGCTAAGCAATTAGTAATTGATATACAATAAATTAATTATAATAAATACTTAAATTGTTATATAATATGAAAATAGGTAGTCGTTATTATTCTGCTGCCATAGTCTTGGAATTCTCTAGGACGAACCAGAGGAAATGAATGTGCAGGAAGCCCCTGCTTACCCAGCGATTATGCATTCACACTAAAGGGGTTGCGTTAGTATCTGGACAAAGAATTGCACTATGCGAGTAAGTAGTTACATTACAGCTAGTTGGAGGTAGGTGTGCTAGGCATAAAAGCTTTCTGGCGCTTCTGCTTTACGTAGGCAAACCGCCTTTTCAGGAGTAGAGAACAGGCTAACAGTGTGATTAGTGGCCCTCGGTCGCTCTACCGTAATTCTTTGTCCAGATACTAACGCAACCCCAACATAGGGTATTCGAGCCCCACCCGCTGTTAACAAGGGACCTCCTTAGGGGCCTCCCGGCCTCTACTAGCCGCTAATACGACCTAGAAAATGCACCGTTGGGGGTTTTGCAACGGCCACATAGGTTCTTGGCCGACTGAGGTGGTCTAGAGATGACGGACAGAAGAAGGACGTATATTTCTTCTGTAATGACGGCCAAAAAGAGCGGGGCGTCGCCCGATAAACGACGCAAGTACGACGTGGCCTTCAAAACCGAGGCCCTGCGCCTGGCCAGCGCGCGGCCCGGCGGTTGGACATCAGCCCCAAGCTGCTCTACCGTTGGCAGCAGGCGCAGCTCGTAGCCGAGGTGGGCAGTGTAGAAGTAGCCCGTGACCCGGAGATACATGCCCTGCGCGCCGCCAATAAGCGGCTGGCGTAGGAGCTGTACATTTAAAAAAAAGCCTTGGTCAGCAACTGCTTAACGCGCAGTATCGGCCAGCCGACCCCGTGAGTACTTACCGCTACATCGCCCAGCGGGCCAGCCAGGCCCCAGTGCGTCAGCTCTGCCACGTCCTGCAGGTTGCATCCAGCGCCTACTACGCCTGGCAACGGCAGCGGAACCGTGCGCTGCCTGAGCCCGCCTGGCAAGTGGCCGTGCGTGAGGCGTTTGCCGACCACAGCCAGCGCTACGGCACGCGCCAGCTGCGGGCCGAAGTGCAGGCTCAAGGCCACGCCGTGGGCCGCTGGCGCATCCGCCGCGTGCTCAAAGCCCACGGCTTGCGGGCCCAACAGCCCCGCTCGTTCGTGCCCCGTACCACCGATTTCGACCCGGCCGTGCGGGCCGCGCCCAACCGTCTGCTGAGCTAGCTGGCCCCCACCGCCCTGAATCAGGTCTGGGTGGGCGATATCACCTACCTGCCCCGTCAGGGCGGCGGCTGGCTCTACCTGGCCGTCCGGCTGGACCGCTGCTCACGCAAGGTCGTGGGCTGGGACGTGCGCGACACCATGCCTGAGGCTTTGGTCAGCGAGGCGCTCCGCTGGGCGCTCGTGGTGTGCTGCCCACCCGCGGGGCTCATCGTGCACTCCGACCAGGGCAGCCAGTACACGGCTACCCGTTTCAAAGACCTAGTTGCCAAACATGGCGCGCTGCAAAGCATGAGTCGGCGGGGCAACTGCTACGATAACGCGCATGCCGAATCGTTTTGGAGCCGCTTCAAGGCCGAGCTGCTCGACGGCGGCAGCTTGCCTGGACTGGTCGGGGCTAAGCTCGAAATTAGCCACCAGGTCGCCTACTACAACGCGGAGCGGCGGCATTCTTCGCTCAGCTATCTCGCCCCCAACCACTTCGAAATCCACCTTCAAACAACGTCCCAAATGTGTCCGGCTTAGCTAGACCACCTCATTTGCCCCCCACTGCTTTCCCAGCGGGTTTTCCAATACACTTCATTGCCGCTGAAAAAGGCTAAGTGAGTACCCGCGTTCCGGGCTGCGGTTACATTGTCTCGCATGCCTTTCGACCAGTACTCATCATGCCCAACCGACATGAATACCTTGTGGCGGGCGAGCAAATCGCCGTTCCGATCTGTGTCGACGTTGGTACTATAGTTTACATCATAGCCGTTCGCTTCAAGCCAGCGAATCATGGGGTACTCCGCATTGAAAAGCCAGTCCTTATCTGCGCCGCCCCCGGTACGCGTAAGGAAAGGGCGGTTATAGCTTACTTTTGAGGCCTTACCACCAGAGCCAGTGTACAGGCTTTTACCATCATTATTATCGCCATAAACGTTATAGGCTTGCCACGTGGCATCCGACGTTTAGAAAAGCAAATTGGAGGTGCCCGCATCGTCACGGACGATTAAGACGATGTGGCTGGACCCGCCCCCGGTGGGGGTTAATTTGGCAATGTATATGTCAGAAACGGCGTTAACAGGAATCTGCCAGGTGCCCGACACAGCCCAGTTTCCACAGTCCACTAAGCCTGTAGTCGCATCGGTTTGGCAGGTGGGTTGGGCTCCTCCGCCAGGCACAACCGTGGCATCGCCTTGAAAGCGAGCGCCATTGCCCTGATAATAGCCCAGCCGATAAATATTGATGCCGTACGCGGCCGTGGAGGGACTCGTTTTTATTTTGAAGCTGGCCAGCGAGCCTTTATTGTAGCTGATATCGGTGGCAAAACCTTGGATATTTAAATCTCCGGCGCCGGTTATCTGCCACTCTGAAGATGGATTTCCTGGTAGCTTATTCTCATCAATTATAGCGTTCTGAGCCCATGCAGTAGAGCATAGAAGTGCTAGTAAAAATATAGCCGCAGTGTTTCTAGTTGTTGAATAGTGTGTTTTGGTGGAGTAGCGGAGTATTTTTTTGTTTAAAAAAAACCTTTAAGTGAATGTAGTAAGATGGAAAACCGAAAGGCTTCATAATTTCTACAACGTGCTGTGTGGTTCGTATATTTTTTCATACAAAAATTCGGGTTAGTGAAGACAATAAAAAATAGCCCCACCTGCCGCATAAGGCGTAAGAGGTTACTGTACCCATATATAGTGGGCCTGTCTGTAATTGGGCTAGAGAAGTTGGATGTAACAGTGTCGGGTGTGTTTAAGTATATTCCTTCCTTTGAATTGAAATATATAAACATAATTTTGGATAAAAATAATATCGAGCTTATAAATACTTAAATTTATTTTTATCACTTTTGGTGTGTTGTCGCACTTTGTTATCTTTTAATACACAAAAAATTATAAGTGTCTTACGTGGGTTCAATTTTTTGTCATTATTAACAGGTATTTAAGCACAACTGTAACCTGACTAGGCGAGAAAGAAAGAGCTGCTCAGCTGCTTAAATAAATTCATATAACCTTATTTATTGTGCCTATTTATATTTAATATAATATATATAAAGAATATGTAATGCATCACATATTATATTAATTGTTATTAATGTCATCTTATTTAAAAGAGGTGTATAACTTGTATCCCATTTGATAATAAATACCTATTTAATTACGATATTTAGGATTGGTGAATGTTAAATAAATAATATATTAAATATTTAACATTTTAAGTAGACTCATCTCTCAATTAATTTCTTGTTTGCGCTTATGTTGCATACAAAAAAGCCCCCCAGCAGACTATGAAGTCTACTGGGGGGCTTTTTTAATTACTAAGTGTTAAAGGAGATACTAAGTGTAATGCCTTCAGTTAGTTTATGCGTAACTCAATTTTAAGAAGCCTTTAGCTGGGGCTGCCAATGCTGCATATGCAGAGAGGAGTCGCGGAGACGAAGCTCTGGCTTGAGTACAATGGGTGGGGGCGCGTACTCAGGGCCACGCTTGCAAAGCTGCAAAAACAGGCGTACCGCCGTCTCGCCCATCTGTTCGGCCCGCTGATCTACGGCGGTCAGGCGGGGGGTGGTCATGGTGGTGAAGGGCTCGTTGCTGAAGCAGGCTAAGGCTATATCCTGCGGCACCCGAACTTTGCGCTCGTGCAGGACTTCCAGGGCGCCAGCCGTAGGGATAGCGTAGGCGGCAAACACTGCATCCGGCGGCTGGGCCAGCCCTAACAAATGCTCCATGCCCATGCGACCAGATTCCTGGCTTAGCGCTGGTAGCGCAAATACTAAGTTCTCATCGTCGAGGGGCAGACCGTGTGCCCGCATAGCCTGCGCGTAGCCCAGGTAGCGGTTGCGGCTGGTATTTAAATGTTGAGGGCCAGCCAAGTGCGCAATCCGCGTACAACCTTGCTCAATCAGATGAGTGACTACCTGATAGGCGCCCGAAAAGTCGTCGAGCACGACGCCGGTGCTACCAGGCAGCTCGGGCATGCGGTCAAAAAACACCAACGGGGTGCCTTGCTTTCGTACCTGTTCAAAGTGGTCTGTTTGGTCGAGGGTGGTGGCTGATACCGACATCAGAATGCCCTCCACTTGCGCCGACAGCAGCGTTTCGACGTTGCGCCGCTCGCGCCGCACGTCTTCGTTCGACTCGCACAAAAGCACGTTGTAGCCCGCTTTGCTGGCTATCGTTTCGATGCCGTGCATTACGGCCGGAAAGAAATAACCCTTTATGTGCGGCACAATCACGCCCAGAGTGCCGCTTCGGCCTTTGCGCAGCGCCGAGGCCAACTGGTTGGGCCGATAGTTCAGCTCCTGAGCCAACTGGCGCACGCGCGCTTTGGTGGCCTCGCCAATATCTTTTTTGTCGGCTAATGCCCTTGATACCGTCGCTACCGACAAGTTTAGCGCCTTGGCTATGTCGATAATGGAAACACGCTTCGGAGTAGGTGCCATGCTTTAGGTTCTATAGAAGGAGAAAAAGGAAACTAGGATGTGGAGCGGCGACACAATGCAAAGTTCCTTATTAAATTTGTTTCTTTGTGACGGTAGCCTCTATTCTATGGGGCTGTTTTAATAAAAGTACATGTTTTTTACATTTGCCCTATAAATTTTTGAGGTAGATACATTAGGTATTGCCAACTTTTTTCTAAATTGCCATCAGAATTGAGGCTTACACCTTAATGAAGATATTCGTGATAAGCTGGTTAGCTGGCTTTCACCAACAGTCTTAGTCTCTGGAATGGTGCCAATACTGTCAGTTGTGGCGCCGATTTCGGTAGGCTAACCCAGGTTGAAGTAGGGGTGGGACTTTGTCTTCAACTTTGGGATTTGAAAAGGGCATTCCGGGTGGGATGCCTTTTTTTATGCCCTCTCCTGTCCATGTTCAGCGGTTGTATAAGAGACCGACATTGCTGATGGCAAAAAAAGCTTGAGCTAGGGTTCATGGTTTTCGTTCCCGCACGCTTTACTGCGTTTAGGAGTAAATATTTCTTATTCAACCATCAGTAGCAGCTATTCTATGAACCTCCAAAACAACACGATACTGATAACGGGCGGCGCTTCCGGCATCGGGCTGGCGCTGGCCCGGCGCCTGCGTGAGGCGGGTAGTGATGTAATTATCTGCGGGCGCCGTGCCGATAAGTTACGCGATGCGCAAGCCAAAGTGCCTGGTTTGCATATCTATGAGTGCGACCTGGCGCAGGCCACCGACCGCGCTGAACTGGCCCGCCAGGTGCAGGCCGACTTCCCGGCCCTGAATGTGCTGATCAATAACGCTGGCATCCAAAACCGTTTCCAGCTAGCCGATTTGCCCCCCAGCCTGGAGGCTTGGGAAGAGCAGCGCCAGGAAATAGCCATCAACTTTGAAGCGCCCATTCACCTGACGGCTTTGCTGCTGCCCCACCTGCGGCAGCAAGCCAACCCGGTGGTTATCAATGTGTCGTCGGGGCTGGCGTTTGCGCCGATGGCGGCGGCGCCTGTTTATAGCGCTACTAAGGCGGCGCTGCATTCCTTCACGCTCTCGCTCCGGCAGCAGCTTGCTTCTGTTGGGGTGAGCGTGCTGGAAATTGTGCCGCCCGGCGTCAATACCGACCTGGGCGGACCGGGTCTGCATACCTGGGCCGTGCCCGTCGATGAGTTTGCGGACAGCATCGTGGCCCGATTGGCGGCCGGGGAGCAGGAAATAGGCTACGGCACCTCTGAGAAGATCCGGCAGGCCTCGCGCGCCGAGCTGGAAGCCCGGTTTGAGCAGATAAACAGCCATCAAGAAATAATTGAATGAAAAAAAAAACCCCAGAACTTATCTGGGGGGCTTTTTTGATACATTAATGACTAACAGCGCAATACTAAGTAGGAGTGGACTGCCCTACGTGTATATCTGGGCGGTTAGTTTCTACCTCAGTAAGCTCGGTAAGTAGCTTGCGCACGTCCGAAACGCCGCTCACCGCGTAGCGGGCTGCTGAGTGGATGGCGCTGCCAACCTTCACGCTGTAGGCGTGGGCGGGTAAAACGCGGAAAATGTCTTCATCGGTGCGGTCGTCGCCGATGGCCAGGATAAAGTCGGAATAATCAGGGGTGAGCCAGCGCTGAGCGGCAGTGCCTTTGGTTATGCCGATGGTCTTTATTTCCAGTGCTTTATTGCCTTCCAGCACCTGCAAATCGGTGTTGGAAGTCATAAAGTTGAGATGGTTGAGCAGTTCGCGTGAGCGCACTTCGCCAAGGGCAGCGTCGGCACGACGGTAGTGCCATACCAGGGAGTAGTCTTTCTCTTCGATGAAGGAGCCGGCGGTGCGGCTGACATACTGCTCCAGCAAAGGCCGGAATGCCTGCTTCCACACCGATTCCATTGGCCGAAACAGATACCACTCTTCGCCCGCCCGCCGCAGCCATACACCATGCTCGGCAATAAAATCGAGGCGGAGGTGGCCCAGCCACTTTTCCAGCGTCGGTCGGTCGTGCCCGCTGATAATAACCACGCGGTTCTGTGGATTGGCGGTGAGAACCCGCAGGCACGCAAGCAGCTCTTCATCGGGTTTGGCGTGCTCGGGGTTGTTGTGAAAATCGACCAAGGTGCCCCCATAATCGAGCAATAACAGGCGCTGGGGGGCTTTTCGGTAGTCGCGCCGCAATTGGGCGCTGGCAACGTCATCCAGTAGGTCGGTGCCCAACGTCAGTTGCTTGATCTTGCTGTAGGCCAACCGATTCATGAACAGCTCCGTCCAGGCAAACACGTCATATTGCCGCACCAGAGCCTGCAAGCTGCTCATGCGGTTTTTTTGCTCTTCCTCCGGCATGGTCAGGGCCTGATGCAGTACGTCGGCTACTTTGCCGGTGGCGGTGGGATTAATGAGCAGCGCATCGGAGAGCTCCTGGGCCGCGCCGGCCCGCTCGCTGAGGATGAGCACCCCGCGCTGGTCAGTTTTGCAGGCAATATATTCCTTGGCTACCAGGTTCATACCGTCGCGCACGGGCGTTACCAGCGCCACGTCGGCCAGCCGGTAGAGTGCCACCAACTGGTCGAAGGGCAATGAGCGGTAGAAGTACAGAATGGGCGTCCAGGCAATGGTGCCGTACTGGGCATTGATCCGACCCACCAGCTCATCCACCTCCACTTTCAGGGCCTGATACTGCGTTACCTGGTCGCGGGAGGGCACCACCAGCATAAGCAGGCTCACTTGCTCGCGCCACTCGGGGTAGCGCTTTAGTAGTTCTTCAAAAGCCCGCAGACGTTGAGCAATACCCTTGGTATAATCGAGGCGGTCGATGGACAGGATCATGCGCACCCCGCGCAAGGCCTCGCGGAAGGTCTCAATATGTCCCATCGCCGCTTCCGAGGCTGCGGCCGTCGCGTAGCGCTCGTAGTCGATACCCATCGGGAAGGCATCGACGAGTACCATGCGGCTGGGCGTTTCAATCTGGCCGTTCTGGTTGGGCAGACCCAGCAAATTGGAAACCGCGCTCAGAAAATGGCGCATGTAATAAAAGGTGTGGAAGCCAATCAGATCGGCGCCCAACATGCCTTCCAGCAGCTCTGTGCTCCAGGGCAGCACCCGTAGCAGCTCATATGAAGGAAACGGAATGTGCAGAAAGAAGCCAATGGTGGCATTCGGCCGCGCGCGGCGCAGCATCTGGGGCAACAGTAATAGTTGATAATCATGCACCCAAATAGTATCGTCGGGGCCGGCCAGCTCCAATACGGCGTCGCAGAATTTCTGATTGGCCGCTACGTAGGCTTCCCAATGGGCCTCTTCGAAGCTGGCGTATTCGTTGAAATAGTGAAAAATAGGCCAGAGTGTGGAGTTGCTGAAGCCTTCGTAAAAATCCCGGATTTCGGTTTCGGTCAGAAATACGGGCGCCATGCTGTCGTCGCGGAGCTGGTCGGCTACGTGCTGCTGCTCGGTGGGGTCTTCTACAAATAGGCCCGGCCAGCCCACCCAAATGTTGCTATCGGCTCGATAAATGGAGCCCAAGCCGGTGGCCAGGCCGCCTTCGCTGGGCTGAAAGGTGAGACCGTCGGTGGTGCGCTGCACTTTGGTAGGCAAGCGGTTGGAAACAATAATGGTTCTGGCCATCAATCGGAATGTATAAAGCCCAGGCGCTCAGAGGCGATGGTGCCTGCTCGTAAATCTGCTGTGTATAACGTGTCGGCGCTACAGCGGGAACAGTTAGTTACTACGGATTTTGAGACACTTCAGCTTTGTTTTTTGTCCGTATTACTACGGAGGAGCTATGACCCAAGCCAAAACCCATCCGCTTGCTCACGTGCCTTGCTACCATGTGGGGAGCAAATTTCTCCCATTGACGCCTAAAAAAAGCTGTTGGGCAAAACGTAGAGGCGCTGCCTTGATAGGAGACAGTGGCAAGAAAGGTGGGTATAAATTTGAAAAATCGCGTATTGCCAACTTGAGTATGTTAGTTGAAACCGGAAGCAGGCAGCATAATGCTGGCCCGAATGCACAAGAGTAAGCTGCTTTCTAGCAGACAACCACAAGTGGCTGCTAATCATCAAAAAAGCCCCCTATGAGCCTACGCATTCCTTATCCACAATTGCAGCACGAGTTAAAGCGGGTGCTGTTGTCGCTTTCCTTCTCAGAAGAAAGAGCCGAACACTGCGCCACCATTTTCGCCAAGAATAGCCGCGACGGTGTGTATACCCACGGCCTCAACCGGTTTCCCACGTTTGTGCAGGTCGTGCAGCAAGGCTTGATTCACCCAGCCGCCGAGCCCGAATGTGTGGAGCAAAATGGGGCATTGGAGCGCTGGGACGGGAATTTGGCCCCCGGCATGTACAGCGCCAGTGTCTGCATGGATCGGGCTATTGCCTTGGCTAACGAGCATGGCATTGGCTGCGTGGCGCTCCGCAACACCAACCACTGGATGCGTGGCGGCACCTACGGCTGGCAGGCCGCCGAAGCCGGCTGCATCGGCATTTGCTTTACCAATACCATTGCCAACGTCACGCCCTGGGGCGGCACCGATGCACGACTAGGCAACAACCCATTGGTAATTGCAGTGCCGCGCGCCGAAAAGCCCCCCATCGTGCTGGATATGGCTATTTCGCAGTATTCCTACGGCAAACTCAATACCTACGCCACTCGGCACGAAACCCTGCCCGTGCCCGGCGGCTACGACCAGGAGGGCAAGCTCACCACCAACGCCGCCGATATTCTGGCCTCGGAACGGGCCCTGCCCATTGGTTTCTGGAAAGGATCGGGCCTGTCGTTGGTGCTCGACGTGCTGCTGACCGCCCTTAGCGGTGGCCGTTCCACGGCGGCCATCACGCAGTCGGGCACCGAGGCGGGCGTGTCGCAGTGCTTTATTGCCTTGCACCAGCCCAACATGCACGCAAGCCTGATTGAGGAAATTATCAGCTACACTAAAAGCGGCGCGCCGTCAGAAGCCGGTGAGCAGGTGTTCTACCCCGGCGAGCAGTCGTATGCCACCCGCCAGGATAATCTGAAGCAGGGTATTCCAGTGGAAAAGGAAATCTGGCAGCAGGTGCAGCAAATGTGAGGTAAAGCCTGACTGAAAGGAAAGTTGCGCTAGTAGTTTTATTCAAGGAAGACTATATTTTCAGCCTTTCATCCGCTACGAATGCTTTTACTGATGCCGACGGTCAATCTGGAATATCTGAATGCACCGGCGCCGGCTTGGCTTAGTGTGCTGTTTGTGGCTTGTACTTCCTTTACCGCGTGGCTGTTGGCGCAGGCCATACAGCGCGCTGGCAGCTCCGTTAACTATTACTGGCTGATGGTTGGCGTGTGGCTTACCGTGCAGGCCGGCTTGGCGCTGGGGGGCTTTTATCAAACCGATTTGGACGCGCTGCCTCCGCATTTAGCAGTGGGCGCCCTTTTTCCGGCCGTAGCTGTTATTCTCGCCATCGTTATTTCCCCGCAAGGCCGCCGCTGGATGGCCCGCCTTCCTCTAGCCGATCTGACTGCCATTAGCGTAGTGCGAATAGGCGTGGAAATTGGCTTGTATGGACTGGCAGCGCATCATCTGGTTCCCGAGCTGATGACGTTTTCTGGTCGCAACTTCGATGTACTCTCGGGCCTGACGGCTCCGGTGGTGGCAAGCATGTGGCGCAATCAGCGGTTGGGAAGGGTAGGGCTAATCGTCTGGAACGTAGCCACGCTTTTATTGCTGGCCATTATTGTTACGCTGGCTTTGCTCTCGGCCCCAACTCCGGTCCAGCGGCTAGCTTTTGAGCAGCCGAATGTGGGAGTGTTGCGCTTTCCGTTTGTGTGGCTGCCCTCGTTTATTGTGCCGGTGGTACTGTTCAGCCACATAGCCAGCTTGTATCAATTGTTGCGGCGGCCTGCACCAGCAGCTTAAGAAGCTGTTTGAACGATGTAGAGACGCAACACTTTGCGTCTCGTCGTTGCGGTCATTGAACGACTAGAAGCGCTGGATTGAATAACAATATGAGCAACGACGAGACGCAAAGTGTTGCGTCTCTACATCGTTCTGATTTTTAAAGTGCAGGTTTTATAAACTTTATAATAGCCAAAAAAGCCCCCCAACTGATTTTGGGGGGCTTTTTCTAATCTGGGATTAAGCAATTTGGCCTATGTCAACGCCTCGTCCATCGTGCGCATCTGAATCTCAATGATGCGGGAGTTGGCCGACTGTGTGCAGGCCAGCAGCACGGCGCCAGCTACGTCCTCAGCATCCAGCATTCCTGATTGGGCTACTTTTTCCTCGGTGCGACCTTTGCCTAAAGCAAACTCCGTTTTTACGCCGCCGGGGCAAATAGCACCCACTTTGATGCCATCGGGCCGCAGCTCCTTATCCAGCGCTTGGGCAAAGCCAACCTGAGCAAACTTGGTGGCGCAGTACACCGCTTCGCCCGCAAAACCATACACGCCCGCCATGGAGGAAAGCATCAGAATGGTGCCGGATTTCTGGCTTTGCATCACGGGCACCGCGTGGCGGGTGAAGAGGAAAGTCGTGCGCATGTTGGTGTCCATGAGCTCGTCGTACTCGTCGGCGCTCGTGTCAACCAAGTTTTTATAGTTGCCAGCGCCGGTGTTATTGATCAGTATGTCGAGGCGGCCAAACGAGTCGGTGGCGGCTTGCACAGTGCGGCGGGCAGTTTCTTCGTCGCGGGCGTCGCCGGCTACAAACGTTACTTCCACGCCCAATTGGCGCAGCTCCGCGGCTAGTGATTCCAGCCGCTCGTCGCGCCGGGCGGTCAATACCAAATTGGCTCCTTCGGCGGCCAAAGCCCGCGCGCACGCTTCGCCGATGCCGGCACTTGCACCCGTAATGAGAGCTACTTTTCCATTAAGTTTTCCTGCCATGATTTTGCTTTTCTAAAGTAGTATAAGGTTGGGGTGAGGTAAGATCTGCGTCTTGGGTTCGAAGCTAGATAAACGTAGAGAGGCGGGCAAAGGGCTGAGTTACGAAGGCACTTATATCGGTAAGAAATACTATCACAATCGTTTACATAGATTATTTCATGCCTGAAAGCACAGATTTGGCTTAAAATCGCTGGTCGTAGTTGGCAAGCCGCCTACTTTAGATGCGCGTCTTTTTCCTTCATAACCAAGGGTTGCTAACATCAGCCGGTCATGCAGAGCGGAGCATCTCGCGTGCGGTAGATAGTAAGGTTAGTACTCCAGCTAAACACGCGAGATGCTCCGCTCTGCATGACCGGCAATTTTAAGCAGCCATTAATGAAGGAAGGGGGCAAGTCTCAGGTCTTAGTAGTCTACGACCACCATTTTTCACCATCTCACCCAAAGGATGAAGAAATCCCTAATCGTTTATTCCCTGCTGGCCCTTGCGGCGTGCGGCAAAGGCAGTCAGCAGACCGCCACTGCCCCAGCTGCCACTTCTACCCAAGAAATGCCCCCCAGCAAGCCCGAAGACTTCCCGTTTCGCAATCCCGATCTGCCCATCGATCAGCGGGTCAATGACTTAGTTGGGCGCCTGACGCTGGAGGAAAAAGTAAGCCAGATGCTGAACGCTTCGCCCGCCATCGACCGGCTGGGCATTCCGGCTTACAACTGGTGGAATGAAGCTCTGCACGGCGTGGCCCGCACGAGCATGAAGACGACGGTGTTTCCGCAGGCCATCGGTCTGGCGGCTACTTTCAACACCGATGCCATGCTCAAAATGGCCACCATTACCTCCGACGAAGCCCGCGCCGTGCACCACGAGTACGCCCGCCGCGGTGAGCGAGGCATTTACCAAGGCCTCACGTTCTGGACGCCCAACATTAACATCTTCCGCGACCCGCGCTGGGGCCGGGGCCAGGAAACCTACGGCGAAGACCCGTACCTGACCGGGCAGCTGGGTTCGGCGCTGGTAAAAGGATTTCAGGGCGACGACCCGAAGTATTTGAAGGTAACCGCCTGCGCTAAGCACTTCGCCGTGCACAGCGGCCCGGAGTCATTGCGCCACGTGTACGATGCCAAAATCAGCGACTACGATTTGTGGGACACGTATTTGCCGGCCTTCCGCGACTTAATTGTGGATGCAAAAGTGGCAAGCGTGATGTGCGCCTACAATGCCTACGCTGGTCAGCCCTGCTGCGGCAGCGACAAGCTGATGAACGAGATTCTCTATGATAAGTGGAAGTTTCAGGGCTACGTTACCTCCGACTGCGACGGCATCAACGACTTTTGGCAAAACCACAAAACCGACCCCGACGCGGCTACTGCCGCCGCCAACGCCGTGATGCACGGCACTGACCTCGAATGTGCCACGGGCAAGCTATTTACCTACAATTCTTTGCTCGAATCAGTGCAGCGCAAGCTTATCACGGAGCAGCAGATAGACGTGTCGGTGAAGAGGTTGTATAAGATTCGCTTCCAGCTGGGCATGTTTGACCCGGTGGAGCAGGTGAAGTACGCTCAGATTCCGATGAGCGTGGTGGAAAGTGCCCCCCACCAGGCCCACGCCCTCCAAATGGCCCACGAATCGTTGGTGCTGCTGAAAAATGACAAGAACACACTGCCGCTCCGCAAAGACATTAAGAAGCTAGTGGTGCTCGGCCCCAATGCCGACAACGATGCCGTGCAGCTCGGCAACTACAACGGTTTCCCCACCGATAATGTGACCCCACTCGAAGGCATTCGAGCTAAAGTCGGCAAAGGCACCGAAGTAACCTTTATCCAAGGTGTTGACTATGCCAGCAACATCGTGTATGAGACCTTCGACATCAATAAAAGCCTGGCTTTCAACGGCCAGCTTGGTTTCAAAGCAGAGTATTTCAAAGGTGCTAATCTGGAAGGACAGCCTGTGGCAACGGCTCAGGAAGCGGGCCTCGACCGCTATTTGGCTAACGTAAAGATTGAAGTGGTGCCCGGCCTGCCTTCCGAAAACTTCTCGGCGCGCTACACCACCACGTTCACCCCGGAGAAGTCGGAGGAACTGGCTCTGCAAATAACCGGCGACGACGGCTACCGCTTATTCGTGGATAATAAGCTAGTTATCGATAACTGGAAAAGCCGCGGCGTTTCGACCATGCAGCACACTCAGAAAGTGGAGGCGGGTAAAAAGATGGACATCAAAATCGAGTACTTCCAGTCTGACCGCCGCACCATTCTCAAGTTTACCGGCGCACACATAGTGCCCATGAACGCCAAGAATATCCTGGCCCAAGTGCGCGACGCCGACGCAATTATCTTCGTGGGGGGCATTTCTCCCCGCTTAGAGGGCGAAGAAATGAAGGTAGACGTGGAAGGCTTCAGCGGCGGCGACCGCACCAGCATTGCCTTACCCAAAGTGCAGACCGAGCTGCTGAAGGTGCTCAAATCGTCGGGCAAGCCGGTGGTGTTTGCCATGATGACCGGCAGTGCCCTGGGTGTGCCGTGGGAGGCGGCCAACATCCCAGCCATCATCAATACCTGGTATGGAGGGCAGGCCACTGGCACCGCCCTAGCCAATGTGCTCTTCGGGGACTACAACCCCGCCGGCCGCCTCCCCGTGACGTTTTATCGCTCGGAAAAGCAGCTGCCCGCCTTCGATAATTACAGCATGGAGGGCCGCACCTACCGCTACTTCCGCGACACGCCACTCTATCCATTCGGGCATGGCCTGAGCTACACTACTTTTAAGTACAGCGGCTTAAAAATGCCCCCCAACGCCCCAACTGGCCAACCGGTAACGGTAAGTGTAGAAGTACAGAACACCGGCAAGCGCGACGGCGACGAGGTAGTGCAGCTCTACGTAAAACACCCCAACGCCAAGAGCCGCGTGGCCCTGCACGCGCTGGAAGGTTTCCAACGAATAAACCTGAAAGCCGGGGAGAAAAAGACGGTGCAGTTTACGCTCACGCCCCGGCAGTTATCCATGTTAAATGAGAAAGCCGAACGCTTGGTGCAAGCCGGCCAAGTACAGGTTTTCGTAGGCGGCGGACAGCCACTAAAGTCGGCGCTGGCCGCGAAGCAAGTACTACAAGCCAATGTGGCGCTGACTGGCGCTAGCGTTATGATTGATTAAACAGTCGGAGTAAAAACAGCGAGGCCGCGCCGTCAGTAATTAGACGGCGCGGCCTCGCTGTTTTTGAACGGTGTAGAGACGCAACACTTTGCGTCTCGTCATTGAACATTACTCGTTCAACATGTGCTTGATTTGTCCTCCCCTGCTCTCTCATCCGCCCCGCCTAGCATCCACTCTGTCTGTCATCCTGAGCTTGCGAAGGACCTTATGCCCGTTGAACGACTGACGTAGCAACGTCTTGTTCAAGCGTGAGAAGGTCCTTCGCAAGCTCAGGATGAGAAATGGAGTGGAGAACAGATGGGTGTTCGTTCTAGCGTTTTAAAAACGCTTACTCACCCGGATGGTAGGTTTTCTTAGCGTTCTTGCGAACATCTTCGGGGTAAAACAGCACGTCTTTGAACCGCTGCTCCGTGTACATAGCCGCTTGATCAGTGAAGTGGGGCGAGTTAGGGTCGCTATTTTCTCCCCCAGCCAGCACGGAGCGCGCCTTAATGCGCGGCCCAAACTCTACCACAGCCACAAAGCTGTTCCCGACGTTGCCGTAGCGCTTTTTGGTGTTTGGCTGCGCCTTCGCGCCGAAAGCGGCCAGTGAACCCCAAGCCGAGGAAGTGAAGGCTACTGGAATGCTGGGCTTGCTGTCATCATAGACTTCCTGAATCTGGCCGGTGAGGCGCTGGAAGCGGTTTACCTCACCCCAAGGCATCTTCCAGGTGCCGAAGTTGCGGGTCAGCTCGTCTAGGGTTTCGGCCAGGGAGGTTACCTTCTCCTGGGGCGTCGTTTTTTCAATAACTAAGGCGGTTAACGTCAGATTGTCAAGTCGTTGGTCGGGGAGGGCGCGGGTGCGAGCCAGCTTCTGAATCCGCTCACCCCAATAGATGGCAAGCGTTTGCCCTACGGAGGTTTTGCTGTACTTTTTGTCCCAAGCCCGTAGCACCTCAATGGCTTCCGGTACCGCTTTCGACTGGGTGCTAGCAGTTCCAGCAGTGTTTTGATGTGCAGTCAGCAATGCCGGAATTATCTCCTCGAAGCCTGCCAGATACGGGTCGTTGGCGGCAGCAATGAGCGTATCCAGCGTGTATATTTTACGACGACTCAGTACGCGCACTGCATTGATACCCCGGTAGTTTTCCGCATCGGGGGCCATGTAGGCGGGGTATTTATCCTTAGCGGGGCTGCTGGGGCCAGATACGGTGAAGGGCGTGGAGTTGCAGTTCTGAATCCAGCCGCTGGCAGGGTTGAGCACCTGCACCAGCTCGTTTACTTTGTGCAGACCCTTCCACTCCGTTTGGGGGTTGCTGCCATCAATGGGGCGGCTCCAGTCGAATTTGGGGTCGCGGATGGGCATAAAGTTGCCGTGCCAGTAGGCGATGTTACCCTTGCTGTCGGCAAAAACGGTGTTGTTGGTAGCGTTGCCGTTGAGCTTCATTACCTCGTTGAAGCTGGCGTAGTCGGTGGCCTTAGTGCGCAGATACGACTGCTCCAGCGCCTCCAGCGGCGTATCCATCATGCGCACCGTTACCCATTGGTTGTCGGCCTGCTGACCTACTACGGGGCCGTGATGGGTGCGGTAGGTGGTGAACTCCTTGCGCAGCACCTGATTGCCTTGCTTATAAGCCAACGACACCTTTTTGACCTGCACCGGCCGCCGCTTTTTGCCAACCTTGTAGTACAGCTTTCCATTCTTCTCCTCAATGGTTTCCAGGTACTCATCCATGGAATCGGCCTGGCTGGAGGTGTGCATCCAGCCGCACTTCTCATTGAAACCTTGATACACAAAGAACTGCCCCCAGGTAACGGCACCATAGGCATTGAGGCCGGCTTCACTCACCATCTGCACTTCGGGCCGAAAGTAAAAGGACGTGTGCGGGTTAATCAGCAGCAGAGCGTGGCCACTGGCACTTTTGGCCGGGGCAATAGCAAAGCCATTGGAGCCAACCGGTTCGCGGTCCTGCTTTTCAAAGTTAGGGTGCTGCCAGGAGGTGGACTTTTTCTGGCTATAAAATGCCTTCAACCGCTCCAATGGCACCACGCTGATGTTGCCACCAATGCTGCCCTCGCTGAACATAAGCGGCATCCAGGGCTGGTAGCGCGTGAGCACCTTGGGCTTGATGGTGGGGTGGGTGTAGAGGTAATAGTTGGTGCCGTCGGCGAAGGCGTTGAGCAGCTCCTTCATCCACGGGGGGCTTTTTTTGTAGATGCTGATGGCTTGAGTGCTGTCCATGAAAAGGTTAGCCCGCAAGTCGCTGTACAAAGCTGTCTCGCCCTCTACCTCCGCCAGACGCCCGATGTTGGTGAGATAATTTTCCTCCACGCGGGCAAAATCGTCTTCGCACTGGGCGTAGAGCAGACCAAATACAGCGTCCGCGTCGGTTTTGCCATATATATGCGGCACGCCCCATTGGTCGCGGATGATATTCACTTGCTTGGCTTGCTGCTGCCAACGCGCAATTTCTTCGGGTTTGAAGGCCTGCGCTTGGGATGCTAGGCAGGAGAAGAGAAATAACAGAGTAAAAAGTGGACGCTTCATTTGAGATAGGTAGCGGGTGGATTGGTCAGTAAATGTACAGGAGCGACAGGATTACGCTACTGTTTCGCGGTAGCTGATAGCACCATTAGCGAAAGCTTGTGGCTGTCGTTCCTTAAAAGTAGCACGGAACGTTAGAAAGCCTTGTCATGCTTCGCTGCCGCTCTGCATGACGGCCGGGGGGCTTTTTTGCGTAAGCTAGGGGATGTTAGCGTCGCTTTATACCTTACAAGCGATCCGTAATGCCTCCCCTTATTCCACCCACTTTCGCATGTTAGTTTCTCCCAGTCTTATAAACCCGATTCGGGCTGACTTCCCAGCGCTACGCGTGCGCGCTCATCAACAGCCTTACATCTTTTTCGATGGCCCCGGCGGCACCCAGATGGCCCAGCAGGCCCTCGACGCTATGACGGGCTATATCACGGGGGGCATGGCTAACCTGCATGGCATGTTTGGTACCAGCGTTGCCACCGACGAGCTGCTGGAAGAAGGCCGGCGCGGCATGGCCGACTTTCTGAATTGCCAGCCGCAAGAGGTTGCTTTCGGCCAGAATATGACTTCTCTAGCCTTCGCTATTGCCCGCTGCCTAGCCAACTTTATTCAGCCCAGCGACGAAATCATAGTTACTGAAATCGACCATCGGGCCAACGTAGATCCGTGGGTGACGCTTGCAAAAGACTGCGGCGCAGTAGTCAAGTTTATTCCCGTAAATCCCGAAACCTACACGCTGGAACTCGACCAGCTCGACACGCTGATTACCACCAAAACCAAGCTCGTCGCGGTGAATATGTCATCGAATGTGACGGGCACCGTGACGCCGGTAGAAGAAGTGATTCGGCGCGCTAAAGCCGTGAATGCCCTTGTGGTGCTGGACGCGGTGCATGCCGTACCACATATCCCAGTAGACTTTCAGGCGCTGGGGGCTGATATTCTGTTGTGCTCAGCGTATAAGTTCTTTGGGCCCCACCTAGGCATTGCGGTGGTGTCAGCGGCTTTGTTTGAGCAGCTGCCGGTCTACAAATTGGCCCCCGCGCCCGCCCATATTCCCGATAAGCTGGAAACAGGCACGCAAAATCATGAGGCCATTGCCGGACTGCTGGGCGCGCTGGATTTTATTCAAACACTCGGCACAGGAGCTACTCGTAAAGAGCGCCTGCGCACCGCCATGCACAGCATTGATAAGCAAGAACAGGAACAGGCCGTGCGGCTGGAAAATTTCCTGCTGTCATTACCCCAAGTGCGCTTGTATCGGGCTCCGGCAGGCACCCGCAAAACGCCCACGCTAGCTTTCACTCTAGATGGCGTCAACTCGCGGGAGGCAGCGGCCTGGTTTGCCGATAACTACAATATGTGTATTGCGCACGGCCATTTTTATGCCTCCACCATGGCCGATAAGCTGCAAGTAAATGAGCTAGGCGGTTGGATTCGGTTGGGGCTAGCTCCCTACAATACAGATCAAGAGGTCGAGCTTTTCAAGACAGCTTTGCTCACTTTTGTCGAGGAGCAGTACAGCCCAAAGCAAAAAACGAAAAGCATATGACTGAGTCTTAACGTAACAAATAAGGTGGTCATGCAGAGCAGAGCGAAGCATCTCGCGGGCTGATGCCTGGGTAGTAACCCTGGTAAACACGCGAGATGCTTCGCTCTGCTCTGCATGACCACCTTGTGTTTGTAGATCCAAGGAATTCTTACGCAGTGTTATAGCGTCTAGCTCTTGCGGGCAGCGTCGTAGCGCTGACCTACCGCCGACCAGTTCACCGCATTCCAGAAAGCCTTCACATAATCGGGGCGCTTATTCTGGTACTTCAGATAATAGGCGTGCTCCCACACATCGAGGCCCAAAATGGGCGTACCGCGCTGAATGCCAGCAATATCCATCAGCGGGTTGTCCTGATTGGGCGTGGAGGAAATAAACAGCTTGCCAGCTTTGTCCACACTCAGCCACGCCCAGCCCGAGCCAAACCGACCCGTAGCGGCTTTGGTAAATTCCTCCTGAAACTTCTCATACGAGCCGAAGGTCTTGGTAAGGTCGGTAGCCAAATTACCTGTGGGCTGTCCGCCGCCCTTGGCCGCTAATATCTGCCAGAACATAGAGTGATTCCAGTGGCCGCCCGCGTTGTTGCGTATGGCGTCGGGTTGCTTGCTGGCAGAAGCCAGCAGCTCGGCCAGTGACTGTTTTTCTTGGGGTTTGCCCACCACGGCCTCGTTGAGTTTCGACACATACGTTTTGTGGTGCGCATCGTGGTGAATCTCCATGGTACGCGCGTCGATGTGCGGCTCCAGCGCGTTGAAAGCGTAAGGCAGAGCCGGCAGGGTAAAGGGACCATCGGCCATGGGGGTGGCACGGGCTTCGGCCAGAAACTTCTCGTCGCGGGCGCGGGCTAGTAGGGCGGGGCTTACAAAACCGCTGATGGCCAGCAGCAGGCCTCTCTGCAAAAAATCGCGTTTGTTCATAGTAGTGGTAGATAAAGTGAGGGGGTACTAGTCAGGTTGAACAGATACAAACGTTGGTTTCAACAAAAACGGTGGAGCTATTACGAGGATAACTAAGTAAAAATTATGATTGCAATTTTATAAATAAGGATAGAATAACTTGTATATATTAGAGTAGTGTTTAGGTCCGGCTGCATACTCTTGGATTGTGGGCGTGCACTTAACTATTTGATAGGATTTAACTAAACTATCTATGGAACAAGAGCTGCCTCCTCCCATCCAGCTCATGCAGGTGATGTTTGGGTTTGCGGCTTCGCGGGCTATTGGAGTCGCCGCTGAGCTGGGTATTGCTGATCTGTTGCGCGACGGCCCTAAGAGCGCCGGCGAACTGTCGCGGCGTACCAATACGCATGAGCGCTCTTTGTATCGGGTGCTGCGCGCCTGTGCCAGCGTGGGCGTCTTTTCGGAGGACGAAGACAAGCGGTTTCGCCTGACGCCGCCGGCCGAGCCGCTGCTAAGTGATGTGCCAGGCAGCTTACGGCCCTTCGTAACCCTGATGACGAACGACTTTCAGTTTCAAACCTGGGCTGAGCTCCTCTACAGCGTGCGAACGGGCGAGCCGGCCTTCGACAAAGTATTTGGCACTTCATCGTTTGATTATTTCTGGAATAATGAGAAGGCCGGCAAAGTGTTTAACGATGCCATGTCCAGCAACAGCGCTTTTAGCAGCGCTGCCGTGCTGGAAGCCTACGATTTTTCGGCCTTTTCTACCATTGTTGATGTAGGGGGCGGACATGGATTGCTCCTGGCTTCCATTTTGAAAAAATACCCCCGGCTGCGAGGCATTCTCTACGACATGCCAGCCATTGTAGACGCTGCCGAGGACCTGATACAATCGCACGGCGTGGCCGACCGATGCGAGCGGGTGGGGGGCAGTTTTTTTGATTCAGTGCCGGCGGGCGGCGACGCATACATTATGAAGCACATCATCCACGACTGGAACGACGAGCAGTGCCTCACCATTCTGAAAAACTGCCGCGAGGCGATGAATCCGGAAGGCAAAGTGCTGGTCGTGGAAATGGTGCTGCCCGAAGGCAACGAGCCGTCTTTTGGCAAGTTTCTGGACTTGCAGATGCTGCTGTACCTGCGCGGCTGCGAGCGGACCGAAGCCGAGTACCGGCAGCTGTTTGAGAAAGCCGACCTGGAGTTAACCCGCATCCTGCCCACCATGTCGCCATTCAGCATTATCGAAGGCATACGGAAGTAAAAACCCTCCCGTAGAGACGCGTATTCGCGTCTCTACGGGAGGGTTACACGGTAGCCTTGGTCATTTCGGGGGTGGCGGGGCGGATGGCGCGTTGTGGAGCGGTGGCTAGCGGGAGACAAATAGTAAACTCGGTGTACTCACCTTCCTTCGTATCTACATCTAGCGTGCCGCGGTGGCCTTTGGTGATGATGTCGTAGCTCAGCGACAGGCCTAAGCCTGTGCCTTCGCCAGTGGGTTTGGTGGTAAAGAAGGGCTCGAAAATGCGTTGGCGCACCTCGTCGGGAATGCCGTTGCCGTTGTCGCGCACCTGAATCTTAACCTCTTTTTCGGTTTGCAGGGTGCGGATGATTATTTCCGGCTGATAAGCTTCACCCAACTGTTGGCGCTTCTCGGCTACCGCGTAAAATGCGTTGGTGAGCAGGTTGATCAGCACCCGGCTCAAATCCTGGGGTACCACTTGCAGGTTGGGGAGCTGGGGGGCAAATTCGGTGGTAAGCGTGGCTTTAAAGTCCTTGTTAGCGGCCTGATAGCTGTAGTGCGCTAGGCGCAGGCACTCTTCCGCCAACATGTTCAGGTCGGTGGGCTGGGGCTGGCCGCTGCTGGCGCGGGAGTGCTCCAGCATGCTTTTCACGATGCGGTCGGCGCGGCGCCCGTGCTGATGGATGCTCAGCTGGTTATGCGACAGATCGTGCAGCAGCTCCTCAATCGTGGCGCGGCCTCTCTCCGACAGTTTTTCTTTTGCTAGCTCCTCCTGTAGCTCCGTAGTCAGCTCCACGCCCAGGTCGGAGAAGTTGGTGATGAAGTTCAGCGGGTTCTGGATTTCGTGGGCCACGCCTGCCGTCAGCTGCCCCAGCGAGGCCAACTTCTCGTGCTGCACCAGCTGGGCCTGGGTGGCGCGCAGTTCCGTGAGGGCTTGGTCGAGGTCGTCGCGGTGAGCGGCTATGGCCAGATTCTTTTCTTTGAGCTGGCGGTTGGCGCGTTGTTTTAGAAAGACGTTGCGCAGCAACAGACCGGCCACCAGCACCAGCCCCGCTAATCCGGCCAGCAGAGCAATGAGCTGCTGGCGCTGGCGCTCCACCCACTGCTTCTGGAGCTGGCGGTCTTTGCTGATCAGGTCAATCTGCGCCTTTTTGCGGTCCAGCTCATAGCCATAGCGTAAAGCACTAGTTCGGCGCTGAATGTCCTCCCCAGAAAGCGAATCATCGTAGGCTATTTGCAGATTGCGGTAGCGGTAAGCCTGCTCAAAATCCCGGCGCTGACCGTAGGCTTCGGCGAGCAACTGGCTGGCCATGAAAATATTGACGTTGCTGCCCGATTTTTGGCTTAGCTCCAGGGCATGATGGGCCAGGGCCAGCACGCTATCAGTTTGGTTGGCAAGCAGGTAGGCTCGGGCCAGCATCAGCTCCACCGAGGGCAAGTTGTACGTATCCTGGGTGGCGCGCACCAGCTGGCGAGCCCGGAGGCCGTGGGCCAGCGCCTCTGCTGTGTTTCCCTGCCGACCATATACTTCCGCAAGGTTGATCTCATCAGAGATTTCGCCCCCCACGTTGCCTAGCTTTTTGCTGAGGCGAAGGGACCGTTGGTGATAGGCAATAGCTTGGGGCCAGTTTTTGAGCGTTTGGTAGGTAGTGCCCAATCCGTTCAGGGCCATCAATACCGTCTGCTCGTCTTTGAGGCGCTGGGCATTCTTTAGCGCGGCCCGCAGCGTCGACAGCGCCTCTGTATAGTCGCCCAGCTGGCTGTAAATGTTGCCCATATTAATTTGCAGCCGCGTGCGGGTGAGCAGGTCACCGCTTTTCTCCGTCAGTGGCAAGCCCTTCAGGGCAGAAGACAGGGCTCCCGGATAATTACCCTGTAATAGGTCAATCCAGCTCATTTGCAGCCAACCTCTACCCAGACCTTCCGAGTCGTTGCGCTTGGCAAACGAGGCCTGGGCTTGCTGGGCGTAGCGGCGAGCGAGGCCGTACTTGGTTTGGCGGCGGTAGAGGATGCTCAGGGCCAACAGCGCCTCGGCCTGGCCGTCGGTATAAGCGAGCTTGCGAGCCAGCGTCAGCGCCTGCTGATTCAGCTGCATGGCCTGTGGCATATCTCCTACACGTACCGCGTGCGCCAGGGCCAGCAGGCGCTGCACACGAAGGGTATCGGCGCGGGGCTGCTGGCGCAACAGTTGGCGCAGGCTGTCAGTGGCAGCAGACGTTTGGCCCGGAGCCGGCTGCGGGAGCAGAAAAACGCTGAAAAGAAGCAGAACTACTACATGCTTCATGCTGGCGGGCACTAAGGGTAAATACGTTGCCGCGCGTGCTGGTAGGCGGTTAGCAGGCAACCGCCGCGCTACTCTTCGTCGATAGTGCTGGACTCCTGGCTTTGCGTAGCCTGGGGTGGATTATGCAGTACGCCACCGTCCAAGGTGGAGAGATTGACGGGCTCATCCGACGTGCTGTCGGTAGGGCGGGAGGGATCTGGGGTCGACTCCTCAGGAGCCGAGTCACTGGTGCTGGTGGTGCGGGATTTCGACATGCTGCTTTTTTAATAAGGCGGATTGTGAATAACGCCGCCTGTTCTTTCGGTAAGCTCTTCTGCTTTGCTGAACTTAAATTCGGCGAACCGAAGCGTGGCTTCCACTATTTTATCCTCTCGCAAAGCCGTGACGTTGACGTCGTAGGGCTTCTTGAATCGATACCTTGAGGGCATGGCCTCATAGATTATATCTACAAAGCCTGCGTGGGGCACATCCGTGTAGGTGGCCGTACCGGCAATCATCGAATCACCTGAATTTATAACATACAGTATTTCACCTTTTTCCAGCTGAAAAGCGGCCGTAAAATGATTCGGGTCTTCGAGTCGCTTAGAGGTCTCGCTGAATGCGTCAACGTAAATCTGCCACTCGTCAGATGGCACTGGAAACTCTATGATGTCTGGATTTCCTTCGGTGAGCGCCATAGGTAGAATAGCTGAGGTGATAATAACTATTAATGTATACTAATATTAGAAATAATACAAAAAAATATTGTGTTGTTTATATGTAAATCAAATTATGCTATTGGGCTTATTCATTGTCTTGCGCCGCGATGAGCCGCCACGCACGCTCATGCTTTTCTCCTCTGATAATGTTGCGCCTATAGCTGAATGAGGCTGTTTTCACGAAGCGAAAACAGGGGCGTTTGATTCGTTGCGGATGGTGTTCAGAAGGTGGCGATTATGCAGATAAAAGAACGTCATGCAGAGCAACGCGAAGCATCTCGCGTGCTGATGTGAGGTTAGTAACCCACCGTCAGCACGCGAGATGCTTCGCGTTGCTCTGCATGACGTTCTTTTTTGCAAAAAAGCCCCCCAGACGTCAGCAACGACCTCAACCACCCCAGCCGCGCCTGCGGCGCGGCGTCCCCTCCTCAGGTGAGGAGGGGAGCTTGTTGTTCTGCTGATTTAGGCGGCGTAGGTGCCTTCTTCGGTGGGGCGCAAGAGGCTGAGGGCGGTGAGGGTGTCGAGGAGGGGCTGCACTTTCTCGGGGCGGGTGCGGCGGAAGCGGGCGGCTACTTGGGCGGCCGTGAGGGGTTGGGGGGACTGTTGCACGGCGTCGCGGACGGCTTGCATTTGTTGGGCTAGCTCAGTGGGCCAGGGCTGGGGGCCGGTGGCCTCGGTGGGGGAGGCGGTAGCGGCGGCGCTGGGGGGCAAATTCAGGGCGGATTGCTGCTGATCGGGGGCTTGGTAGGCGGGGCGCAGGTAGCGGACGTGGCCGGCTTGCTCTTCGCGGGCGCGCTCGTGGTTGAGGCGCACAAGGCGGGTGAGAATATCGGCGTCGGGGAGGTCGGGGGGGCAGTTGTAGGCTTCGGCCACGGCCGCGTCGAGCTGCTGGTGGAGGCTGAACACCACGGAGGCCAGGCCCTGCTGGTTGATGGTGTGCTCTTTGGCCGTGGCCAGGGGCTGACCGGCGCGCAGCTTCTCGACCACGTTGTAGAGGTCGGTGAGGGTGAGGCTGGGGTGCAGGGCCTGCTGGCGCTTGCGGTGGGCGTCGAGCTGTTCGGCCAACTCCCGGATGCGCGCCTGCTGCTCCGCCGTGGCGGCAGGGAAGGGGAACGGGTCGAAACAACGCGTTTTGTTGTAACGAGGAGTATTTCCTCCTAAGTCACCGCCAGTTGCTAGCGCCCAAACATTATGAAATCTACTTGATAATACGCCCAGATAATATGCATCATCCAAAGCTATTGCAATCAGCATATTATCAGGAAGGATATCTGCTTCTAGAAATTGAAACGTACGGTGTTTAGCGGTTTCTACCGTAGCAATGTATCGAGGCAAGCTATTCAAAGCTGGTCGGAAACTGCTCCGAGCTTCACCAAAAATCCACCAATTATCTCTGTAAGACGCTCGATTATTCTGGTCACGCTCAGGTTTAACGGTTTCAAATAGGTGCTGATATACAGCAGGGAACCTTTCAAGCACATTAGGTAATGACAGCCCAAATAAATCAATTATAAAAACACCACGTGGTTTATCAGCGAGGTCTTTCCCATTGCGATAAGGACGAATATGCTTATCGAGCCCAGTGATTGTTCCTAATCCTAAATTATTGGCCCGTTCTAGCGTAACTATGAATCCCGCTCCATGAAGCTTAACACCTGGATTTGAAAGGCCTGCATTGGATTTCAACAGCTTTGCACTGTCTAAATCTGCTCCAATTGTTAAGTCAGGAAGAATCCGGCCTTGTTGGTTAGAAAAAGTGACTTCAGAAGCTTCTTCTCCTTCTGATACTGTCTCAGTTCTCGGCGTAAGCAATTGACCAAAAAGCGGAGTACCCTGGGTTCGTTCAGCCACGGTCATTGCAATTCGTACCGCAGCCCCATCACCACTTTCCACCCACGGATGGTCGGGAATGGCGAAGGTGAGCGTGAGCGGGGCCGGTTCGCCTTCCAGGAAAGGCTGCATCACGCGGCGGTTGAAGGTTTGCTTGAGGCTGTTGGTGGTGATGAAGCCAAACCGCTCAGCGGGGCCGCGCTGCACGGCGGCCGCAGCATTGTACCACCAATACATCACGAGGTCGGCCGAGTCGGGCACTTTGCCTTTGTAGGCTTTGCGCAGGGCTTCGGTGTAGCCGTCGCCGAGGGCATCGCGCATCCGGGCCGGGCCCACAAACGGCGGATTACCGACAATAAAATCGGCTTCGGGCCACGCGGCGGGCTTGGGGTTGGGATAATCGAAGACGGCGGTGCGGGCGGTTTCGTCGGGGATGGGCTGGCCGGTGGCGGGGTGGAGGCGGGTGGTGCCGTCCCAGCGCGTCACGGGGAGGCCGTGGGCATCGAAGCGGGGCACGGGCGGGTCGTGCTGGAGGGCGGCATCCTGCTGGCGGATGTTCTGGTACTCATCCAGCAGGGGTTCGGCTAGCTGCGTGACGCCGTGGGTGCGCAGGTGCCATTGCAGGTAGCCGATGCGCAGCACCACGTCGGCAATGGCGGCCGCGCGCGGGTTTAGCTCCAGCCCCAGCAGTTGGCGCGGACTCACGGTGGTGCCGCCGCCCAAATCGAGCAGGCCCGTGTGGCCGTAGCTGTTGATGGCGGCCAGTACTTCGCCCTCCAGGCGCTTGAGGTGCTCCAGCGTGACGTAGAGGAAGTTGCCGGAGCCGCAGGCCGGGTCGAGGATGCGAATGGAGGTAAGCCGGTTGAGGAAGCGGACCAGCTCGGCGCGGGCTTCTTTGGGCTGGCCTTCGTCGAGGCGACGGGCGCCGGCGGCCTGCGTTGCCGCCCACTCGCGGCGCAGGGGCTCCAGCACCGTGGGCAGCACCAGGCGCTCTACGTAGCGGCGCGGGGTGTAGTGGGCGCCCAGGCTGTGGCGCTCCTTGGGGTCGAGGGCGCGTTCGAGCAGGGTGCCGAAGATGGCGGGCTCCACCTCGGTCCAGTCGGCTTCGGCGGCTTTGAGCAGCAGCTGCATCTGGTCGGTGGAGAGGGGCAGGGCCGTGGCATCATGAAACAGCTTGCCATTGAAGCGGCGCAGGCGGGCCTTGAGGTCGGGCGAAAAGCCCCCCAGGTCCATAGTGCGCCACAGTCCGGCCAAGGCATCGGGCAGAAACTCGCGCATCTCGGGGGTGGAGTAGGTGCGCAGCATGCCCGTAAAGGAGGTTTTGGGAATGAGCCCCACATCCTCCGAAAACATAGTAAACAGGCAGCGCATCAGAAACTGCGCCACCACATCGGGCGCGTGCCCGGCCCGCTCCAGCTGGGCCGATACGCCGGCCAGGTAGCCGGCCAGCTCCCGCGTCACGCGGGCCGCGCGGCGGCTGGGGTCCAGCTCGCGCGGCTCGGTGAAAAGCTGGCGCAGCATGGCGCGGGTGCCTGCATCGGCCAGGGCTGAGAGCGGCAGCCGAAACCGCGACTGGTCGGGAAACGGCACAAACGAGTCGCCGACGCCGGCGAAGTTGGAGTACACATCGAGGCAGTAGCCCACGTCGGCCACCAGCACAAACAGGGGGCGAGGCTCATCGGCGGGCAGGGCGCGTACGTAGCCGAGGGCCTGCTGGCGGGCGGCCTGCATCATCTGTTCCCACTTGGCGGAGCCGCGCACGGCGTGGCCCTTGCGGCGAGTGGTGGCGGGCAGGCCCAGCTCGGCGCGCTCCAGCTTTTGCTGTTGGTCGGGGGTGTCGGTGCCTTGCTTGGTTTCGAGCACAAAGCAGCCGCGCTTATACAGGTCGATGCGGCCGGTGCTTTTCTTGGCGCCGTCGTTGAACTGCACGGCCCGCTCCAGCACGTAGGCATCCTGGGCGGGGTTGTCGGTAGTGGGGTCGGGCTTCGGGACTTCTAATAAATCGCAGAGGTCTTGGAGGAAGAGGCCATAGTTGGCCCGCTCCGCGCCGCCGGCCGGGCGCCAGCGGGCTTCAAATTCGGGATAAGTCACGAGGGATAAGTCGGTCGGTAGAAAGGGGGTGGGAAGATAGGGAGGATTGGCTGATGTGGGCCTCACCCCCCGGCCCCCTCTCCTAGGGGAGAGGGGGAGCCTGACGACAGTCGTTCTACGCCGCACTTTCGGCTTGCGCCTCAAGCACGGCTACCGTATTTTATTCATCATAAAAAAGCCCCCCAGAAAGGTTCTGGGGGGCTTTTTTATGATGTCTTCACTGGGTTGTTAACAACTCGGTAGCCGTGCTTGAGGCGCAAGCCGAAAGTGCGGCGTAGAACGACTCCCCCTCTCCCCTAGGAGAGGGGGCCGGGGGGTGAGGCCCACCGTTGAACCGGCCGGGGAGGCCCCTACTTACCTGCCTTGATAACCGCCACGATTGACTTGGCGAAGATGGGGGCTACTACCGCTTGGCCGGCGTCGTTGAGGTGCACTAGGTCAGCGTAATAGGTTTTGTCTTTCTCGGTGCCGCCGGGGCCGATGCGCGGGTCCTGGGCGACGTCGGCTAGCTCATGGAACAGGGTGTTGCCGCTGGCTTTTACGGCGCGCAGGGCCACGTTCACGGCTAGTCGGTCGCGCTCTTGGGTGGCGGGGTAGTCATCTTCGGAGCGGGGCAACAAAGTACCCATCACAATCTTCCACTCTGGGTGCGCGGCCCGTGCGCGGCGGCATACTTCCAAGAGGGATTCTTCGGCTTGCTTGGCTGTGGCGCCGTAGTAAATATGGTTGGTGCCTTCCCAGAGCACCAGCACGTTCACATCCTTGGTGGGGTCGAAGGCGGCGTTGATCTTCGGCATCTGGTCGAGCACCTGGGGCGTGACGTAGTTGGCCACCGCGAAGTTTTCTGAAGTGCCGGCTCCTAAAGCTGCTCCACCCTGGCTCTTGACCTCGGCCATAATCTTGGTGTCGATAACGAAGCCCAGGTAGCCGGAGAGCAAGCTGTTGCCAGCGTAGGTGATTTTGTAGGTGATGGGAGCCGCCGGAGCAGGGGCAGGAGCTGGCGCAGGTTCCGGATCAGTATCGGAGCCGCTGGAACTGCAACCCAGCAGGCTAAGCGAAAGCGCAAAAAGGAAGCTACGGGTGGTGATTTTTATAGACATGAAGCTAGATGAAGGATCAGAAATTGCCAGAGTACAAGCCTTTACGGAATAGTACACTTGGCGTATCAAGGACCCTAGAACGTGCATTCGGGCAAAAAAGATATTTTCCCTGCCATCTACTTTCGGTAGCGTTGAGCCTGTACACGCCACGTAAGCCGCGAAGAAGTGCCCCTACGTCCGGCGCACATGAATGGTCACCTGCTCGCCGTCTTCGCTGGTGGTGGGCATCACGTCAATGCGGTCGGCCTCATCGAAATACGTAGCCAGCCCGCGCACAATGCCCACGGCCAAACCACTCATGCGCCGCGGCGACACATAGTCGATGGTCAGCTCGTTCTCACTCAGGCGCTCTACATTAAGCACTGGGGGGCTATTTTCGGGGTGCTCGCGGCGTACTTGATTGTGCATGGTGAGCTCGGTGTGCTCGATCATGTCGAGGGTTTTCCAATCGGGCTGCACGTATTTCTGGTACATAAACATCAGATCAGGCACCAAGTACTCGCCAAACTTCTCGTGCAATTCGCCCGCCGATAGGCCTGTCATCTCGGCGGCCTGACCTACCAAGGCATAAATATTCTCGTCGGGGTATACCGTTTTGTGGTCGAACTCAACGTTTTCGAGGCCGGAAAGCTCCATGAGCTTGAGCCAAGTGCTATGGTCGTACTGAGTTTGAACGTAGCGCTTTAGCAGTATAAGAACGGTGCCGTGCATAATCTGGGCTGAGGGTACAGGTAAAAATGAGTGATAAACTGGCCGCGGCCTTGCCTCCACCGGGAGTTGTTATACTACTAAATATCCAACGCGCGGCTTGTTTGCCGATGTGCCCAAACTATTGTTCAGCTTGCCGGGCAGCCGATTTGCTAAGGTACAAGGTCCAAGCCAAGGAATACACTTAACTCCTATAACTAACGCTATTGCCTAGTTGAACATAGTGGTCAGTAGCGCATTAACGCTCGGACTCGTGGATACAATCGCCTGATCACCCGTGTTCACCCACATTTCCCCCTCCTGTCATCCTTGATCTAGCGTCCGGCCCGAGGGACCTTCTCACGGTAGCACGAGACGTTGTTATGCTAGTCGTTCAACAGGCAGAAGGTCCTTCGGGCCGGACGCTAGATCAAGGATGACAGAAGGGGGAAATGATAGTATAAAGGATAACTGTGCGAATAAAGCGAAAAACTATGTCGTAACATCGGGCTCCCACAGTAACCATTGGTATACTTCGAAAGCAGACACTACAGACCTAAAGGCTACAGTATAGGGCATTTTTGAGCGAATGAATTTCACTGCACCCCAGAGTACAGGAGGGTTGCGGCAAGTGAAGAGTGTTTCTTGTACTCATGCTTCACGCCATTCGTGTACATAGCGCCGGGCTTCACTTGCTCCGATTGCTACTTCTTGTAGCGTTCGGGCTGCCTGCTGGTTCCAGCTATGCGCAGCAGTTGCGCCGCCCTGTGCCCGACAAGCTCGTGGTGCTCACCTTCGACGATGCAGCCGTTACGCATGCTACCTACGTCGCGCCTCTAATGAAGAAATACGGCTTCGGCGCCACCTTCTACGTCTGCGAGTTTCGGCCCGATTTCGCCGACAAAACAAAGTACATGAGCTGGGCCCAAATAGCGGATTTGCACAGTCAGGGCTTCGAAATCGGCAGCCATACGCTCACGCATAAGCACGTGAACAAAATGAGCGCGCCAGAGCTGGTGGCCGAGCTCGATTCTATTGAAAGCCGTTGCCGCAACAATGGCATCTCCAGGCCGACCACGTTTGCTTACCCCGCCTACGACACGCACCCCATCGCCTTTACGGTGCTGCCTCAGCAAGGCTACCAGTTTGCCCGCATAGGTGGCGACAAGCCCTACGACCCCGCTACTGATAATCCTCTGCTCATTCCCAGCTTCACCACTACCGGCACCGATAAGCAACGTGTGCTAACAGCCATTCAGCAGGCCGTGGGGGGCAAAATTGTGGTGCTCACCGTGCACGGCGTCCCCGACTACGCCCACGACTGGGTAACTACTCCGCCTGTGCTTTTCGAGGAATACCTGCGCTACCTGCACGACAACAACTACAAAGTCATTGCCCTACGCGACCTCAAAAAGTACGTGCGCGTGCCGCCAGCTGCCGCGGTCAGTGCGCCTAAGTCTTAAGCTCCGATCTACTTCTCCCACTCTACACTCTCCCAACTATGATTACAAACAGACTTCTGCTCCTACTCGCGAGTAGCCTGCTGCTTGGAAGCAACGCCGGGGCCCAAACCAAGCAGGAAACTGGGGGAAAGCCCATGCCTGCCGACTGGATTGACCAGGACACAGGCCACAAAGTGATGCGCCTGACGCCCACCGATGGCGGCAATGGCAGCTTCTACTTCCACAACAACCCCTTCCTGCAAGGCAAAGCCGGCGAAGGCGACAAAATGGTGTATTACCACACCGATGAGCGCGGCAAGCAAATCCGCCTGCTGAACCTAAAAACCCGCCAAACCACGCCGCTGACCCGCTACTTCAAATCGGTGAAGGGCGAAATAGTGGGCCGGAAGCGCCGCGAGGTGTTCTACCAGGTGCAGGACACAGTGTACGCTACCCACGCCGACACGAAAAAGACCCGTCGCGTCTTCGTGTTTCCGGACGATTTCAAGGCCGACATCACCTCGCTGAATGCCGCCGAAACCCAGCTCGGCGGCGCCTGGGGCACCGATGCAGAGAAGGAGATTTTCCGCCAGTATCCGGCCAAAAGCGACTTTTTCAACCGCATTTACGAGGCCAAGCTGCCGCGCACCCTCTTCGTGGTGGACGCGGGCGGGAGCGGCAAGCTCACCAAGCTGTTCACCGACAACGCATGGCTGAACCACGTGCAGTTTTCCCCCACCGACCCCGATTTGCTGATGTTTTGCCACGAAGGGCCTTGGCACAAAGTGGACCGAATCTGGCACATCAACACCAAAACCAAGGCCGTGAAGCTGGTGCACAAGCGCACGGTGGAGGGCGAAATTGCGGGCCACGAATTCTTCAGCCGCGATGGCAAAACCATCTGGTTTGATTTGCAAAAGCCCCGCAGCGTGACCTTCTACCTGGCCGGCGCCGACGTGAAAACCGGTAACGAAAAGCTGTACCAAATGGACCGCAACGAGTGGTCGATTCACTTCAATATCTCCCCCGACCAGAAGCTGTTTGCCGGCGACGGCGGCGACGCGGGACAGGTAGCCAAAGCCCCCGACGGCATGTGGATATACCTGTTCCGCCCCGAGGGCGACAAATTCAAGTCGGAGCGACTGGTGAACATGAAGCACCACGGCTACAAGCTGGAGCCCAATGTCCATTTCTCCCCCGATGGCAAGTGGATAATTTTCCGGGCCAACTTCGAGGGGCAGGAGCAGGTGTACGCGGTAGAAATTGCCAAAGCGGCATCGTAGAAAGTGCCCACACTACTACAGAAATCACTAAAACTTATGACACCACAACCCATGACAATGACGCAGCGCTGGGGGGCTTTTTGGCAACAACTATTGGTGGCGGCTTGCCTGCTCGCCTGCTTGGCAACCACGGCGGAGGCCCAGAAAATGCCCAAGCAGAAGGACGTGCTCAAGACCATGCGCAAGACCAACGCCTACTTCATGAAGAAGTGGCCGGACACAGGCAAGGAAATCGTGACCAACAAAACCCGCCCCAGCCATATTTGGACGCGGGCCGTGTACTACGAAGGCCTCATGGCGCTCTACGGCATCGATAAGCAAAAGCAGTACTACGACTACGCCGTGGACTGGGGTGAAAAGCACCAATGGGGCCTGAATAACGGCATTACCACGCGCAACGCCGATAACCAAGCTGCTGGCCAGACTTACATTGCCCTCTACGAAATAGACCCTAAGCCCGAGCGCATCCGCGACATCAAAGCCAGCATCGACCTGATGGTGAACAGCCCGAAAGTAGATGACTGGTGGTGGATTGACGCCCTGCAAATGGCCATGCCTGTGTACGCCAAGCTCGGCGTTATGACCAAGGATACGGCCTACTACGAGAAGATGTATCGGCTTTACAATTACTCCAAAACGGTGCACGGCACCAACGGCCTCTACAACCCCCAGGACCAGCTCTGGTGGCGCGACAAGGACTTCGTGCCCCCGTACAAAGAGCCCAACGGCGAGGATTGCTACTGGAGCCGCGGCAACGGCTGGGTAGTGGCGGCCATGGTCCGGACACTCGAAATTCTGCCCCAAGATGCCCCCCACCGCGCCGAGTACGAACAGATGTACATGAACATGATGAAGGCCCTGCCCGCCCTCCAGCGCCCCGACGGCTACTGGAACGTCAGCCTCCACGACCCTACAAACTTCGGCGGCAAAGAACTAACCGGTACGTCACTATTCATCTACGGCATGGCCTGGGGCATCAACAACGGTCTGCTCGATGCCAAGCAATACCAGCCGATCATCGCCAAGGCCTGGAACGCTATGGCTAAGGAGTGCGTGCACCCCAATGGCTTCCTGGGCTACGTGCAAGGCACTGGCAAAGAGCCTAAAGACGGCCAGCCCGTGAGCTACACCAGCAAGCCCGATTTTGAGGACTACGGCCTCGGCTGCTTCCTGCTGGCCGGCAGCGAGATCTACAAAATGAATGATGTTAAATCAAAGTCAGTAAGCGCAGGTAACTAAAGAACGACCAACTCCCCTCCTCAGATGAGGAGGGGACGCCACCGCGTAGCGGGGGCTGGGGTGGTTGAGGTCGTTGCTGATGTTGTTTAACAGAACGTCATGCAGAGCGCAGCGAAGCATCTCGCGTGCTGACGCTGGATTAGTACTCCCACTACCGCGAGTGAGATGCTTCGCTCTGTATGACCTGCTTTTTTTAGCAGATAAATAACGCTCCGGTCAACCACCCCTAACCCCTCCTCAGATGAGGAGGGGAGCTAGCTCTAACCTAGCTTCTTTAGGCTTCCTTACTCTTCTCCAGCACCTGCTTTTAGCTCTGCTTTCTTGCTTCTCCCATGAAAAAGTCTCTGTTTTTCTCTCTGCTTATTGCCGCGGCGCTTCATCAAAACGCTGCATCGGCCCAAACCCTGAAATGGCCCGAAATAAACCAGCAAAACAAGCCTTGGACGCGTTGGTGGTGGCAAGGCAGCGCCGTGAACGAGCAGGACCTGACGCGCCTGCTCACGCAGTACCAGCAAGCAGGTTTGGGCGGCACCGAAATCACACCGATTTATGGGGTGAAAGGCACGGAAAACCAATTCATTGACTTTCTATCGCCCAAGTGGATGACCATGCTTACGCACACGCTCACCGAGTCGAAGCGGCTGGGGCTGGGCGTGGATATGGCGCAGGCGTCTGGGTGGCCGTTTGGCGGTCCGTGGGTGACATCCGAGGATGCTTGCAAGTACGTGGCTTATCAGACGTACACTATGAAGGGTGGGGAGCAACTGAAAGAGGCGGTAAGCTACATGCAGAAGCCGATGATACGCACTGTAGGCCAGCCCATCGACATCAAGCAATTGGTGGAACCAGTTGCTAAAAACAAGAATTTGCAACTCCACGCTTTCGACCAGGTCCGGTTTGAGAAGCCGCTGCCGTTGCAGGCGCTCATGGCTTACTCGGATAAGGGCCAAACAGTAGATTTAACCGGTAAAGTAGACGCCAATGGCAAGCTAAACTGGACCGCGCCGGCCGGCAACTGGACCTTGTATGGTGTATTTCAAGGCTGGCACGGCAAGCAGGTAGAGCGGGCCGGCCCCGGTGGAGAAGGCGACGTAATTGACCACTTCTCCCAAACCGCGACTCAGCACTATTTGCAGCGCTTCGACGAAGCTTTCAAGGGCCGCGATGTGTCAAGCATTCGGGCGTTTTTCAACGATTCTTATGAGGTAGACGACGCCCAAGGCGAAAGCAATTGGACGCCCCAGATGTTTGCCGAATTCCAGAAGCGCCGCGGCTACGACTTGCGTCAGCACTTGCCCGCATTATTCGGTAAAGCCAGTGAAGACCAGAACCAGCGCGTGCTCACCGACTACCGCGAAACCTTGTCGGAGCTGCTGCTGGAAAACTACACCAAAACGTGGAGCGACTGGGCCAAAACGCACAAAGCCCTGATTCGCAATCAAGCCCATGGCTCGCCAGCTAACATCTTGGATTTGTACGCCGTCACGGATATTCCGGAGATAGAAGGGGAGGATTTGCTGCGCATAAAGTTTGCTTCTTCGGCCGCCCACGTGACGGGCAAAAAGCTCACGTCGTCGGAGTCGGCTACTTGGGAAAATGACCACTTTCTTTCCAAGCTCAGCGACATCAAAAAGGCCATGGACCGCATGCTGCTGGGGGGCGTTAATCACACGTTTTACCACGGCACTAACTACTCGCCCCAGGCCGCGGCTTGGCCAGGCTGGCTGTTTTATGCGGCTGTGCACTTCAACCCAAACAACACGTTCTGGACTGATTTTGCTCAGCTAAACCGCTACGTGGCGCACGCGCAATCCTTTTTGCAGGCCGGGCAACCTAGCAACGACGTGCTGGTGTACCTGCCCATTTATGACTCCTATGGCAAGCCAGGCAAGGTAATGCTTCAGCACTTCGACGGCATTGACCACGGCTTTAAAGGCATGCCCGTAGGAGCTACCGGCGAGGCATTGCTGGCCAAAGGCTACGGCTTCGATTTTATTTCCGACCTGCAACTTCAGCAGGTAAAAAACACAGCTAAAACTCTGCAAACCGGCGGTGGCTCCGCCTACCAAACTATCCTGGTGCCAGCCGCGCAGGTAATGCCTCTTGCCACGATGGAGCAGCTGATGAAGCTGGCCCAAAACGGCGCTACCATCGTTTTTCAGGACCAATTACCTACCGACGTTCCCGGCTTAAGTAAGCTGGACAGCCGCCGCGCTGCTTTTAAAAAGCTGGTTGGCACGCTCAAGTTTACTACCAGTGGCGGCGTGCAGAAAGCTAGCGTGGGCAAGGGCTCGGTGCTGGTTGGTAAAGACGTGGATCAGGCGCTGACTGCCGCCGGTGTACAGCGCGAAGCTATGGTGGATAAGGGCCTGGAGTTTGTGCGTCGCCGCCACGAGAAGGGTCACTATTACTTTGTAGCCAACTGGAGCGAAAAACCGGTGGAAAGCTGGGTGCCGCTACGCGTGGGGGGCAAATCAGTGGCGCTGTACAACCCCATGACGGAGAAGTTGGGCGTGGCTGCCTCGCGCACCTCCGCAAACGGCACGGAAGTGTATGTGCAGCTGGCGCCCGGCGAGTCGTGCATTCTGGAAACCAACGATGCCGCTCTGACCGGTCCTGCCTACGCTTATATGAAAGCTACTGGCGCCCCCCAGCCCGTGCAGGGTACTTGGGACGTGAGCTTTGTGTCGGGTGGACCAGAGTTGCCGGCCAAAACCCAAGTCAAAGACTTAAGCTCGTGGACCAGCTGGAACGGTGAGGCAGTGAAAAATTTCTCCGGCACTGCCACTTATGCTATTTCATTTGCCAAGCCCCAGGGTACGGGCGAAGGATTTATCCTGGATCTGGGTCGCGTGGCGGAAAGCGCCCGCGTGCAGCTCAACGGGCAGGAGCTAGGCACATTGGTTGGACCTACGTATCAGGTGTTTGTGCCGAAAGAGAAAATCCAAGCCACAAACAAGCTGGTAGTTACCGTCAGCAATGGTATGGCCAACCGCATCATTCACATGGACCGCAATAAGGTTTCCTACAAGAATGCGTACAACATTAATATGTCGAGCAAGCTCAAGGAAAACCGCGGGGCAGATGGTCTTTTCACGGCGGAGAAATGGACCCCAAAGGAGTCTGGCTTGCTAGGCCCCGTGACGCTGACGCCAACGACAACGACAACGAATGATCGTCAGGATAAAGTATCGCCGGGATTATAAGTCTGGAATCCTTTTTCGAACGGTGTAGAGACGCGTATTCGCGTCTAATCGTTGCTGACTTTGTTGAGGTAAACTTTACAACAGCGCAGTGCCCATCGTTCAACGACGAGACGCAAATATGCGCCTCTACATCGCTAATTCTTCCCAACGATGCTTACTCGTCGCGCTTTTCTTGCTACACTCACCTTAGCGCCTGTGGCGGGGGCGCTGGGGGGCTTTTCTGCAGGCCGACTGATTGATTATCCCAAAGGCAGCTTCTCGAAATTCAGCAAGCACTTGAAGCCCGTGGGCCGCGCTCTGGAACTGCCCGATTACTACGTGTGGTGTACGAGTCCCATCGACGGGCCCGATGGCAAAGTGCACGTGTTTTTCTCGCGTTGGCCTTCTAAGAAGGGTATGGGTGGCTGGATCAGCAGCTCCGAAATTGCCCACGCCGTTGGTGATTCGGCGGAAGGCTCGTTCACTTTTGTGGAGGTAGTGCTGGCGCCGCGCGGACCCGGATATTGGGACGCTACCACCTGCCACAATCCCAGTATTCAGTTTGTGGATGGGAAATATTGCCTGTTCTTTATGGGCAACAGCAACGGCAAAACCGACACCAAGCGCATCGGCCTAGCCACCGCCGACTCGCTCAACGGCCCTTGGCAGCGCCCCGATGCACCCTTGCTGGAGCCCGGCGCTGAAGGTGCCTGGGACGACCATTGCACTACTAATCCGGCCTTCATTAAGCATCCCAACGGGCAGTATTGGCTGTACTATAAATCGTGGAATACCCAAGACTACATTACGGCCAAAGACCCCACCATTCGCGGCAACCGCAAGTACGGCCTAGCCGTGGCCGATAAGCTGGAAGGCCCATACATGAAGTACTCTGGCAACCCAGTTATTGACTTTTCCAACCAAGGCCACAACAAGCAGTTTGAAGATGCCTTTGTGTGGCGGCAGGGGGGCAAATTTCGGCTTCTGGCCCGCGACATGGGCGTATACAACCACGAAGTCGGACTATACCTGGAATCGGAGGACGGCAAGCGCTGGGACTTTCCCAAAATTGCCTACTTGCCCCTACGCGAATATGGTGTGGTAGAGCCGCCCGCGCCCTCTAATCTGAAGCGCTACGGCCGCCTGGAGCGTCCTCAATTATTGCTGCGCGATGGCAAGCCTGCGTACCTGTTTGGTGCCTCGCAGGGTGGGAAATCCATGACAGCGTCGGCCTTTATTTTTAAAATCACTTCGTAAAAAAGCCCCCCACAATGACTCATCGGCTCCTTCTGCGCCACCTCTTGCTTTTACCGCTGTTTGCGCTGGCATGTCCGGCCTGGGCCAACATCAAGCTGCCCGCGTTGCTGACCGACAACATGGTGTTGCAGCAAAAAACAACGGTGGCCCTTTGGGGCTGGGCCGACCCCGGCGAAGTCGTGACAGTAACGGCCAGCTGGCAAAAAGCCCCCCAAAAAGCCACCGCCGATGCGCAGGGCAACTGGCAGGTGCGCATACCCACCGACAAGGCCGGCGGACCGCATACCATCACCTTTCAGGGCAAAAACAAGCTGGTAGTCAGCAATGTGCTGCTAGGGGAAGTATGGCTGTGCTCGGGGCAGTCGAACATGAATTTTCCGGTGGCGAAAGGTTCTTCTAAATGGATGACGGGTGTAGTGAATGAGGCGGAAGTAGTACCTAAGGCGAAGTACCCCTCCATTCGGATGTTTACGGTGCCGCAGAAAGTGGCCGATACACCCCAGATGGATACGGAGGGGAAGTGGGTCGTGTGCAGCCCCGAAACAGTGGGAAGCTTTTCGGCCGTGGCTTACTTTTTTGGCCAGGAAATTCACGAGAAGACTAAGGTGCCGGTGGGCCTGATTCACTCCTCCTGGGGTGGCACGCCGGCTGAATCTTGGACACGGAAAGACGTGCTGGAAAAGGACCCTGATTTGCGCCCCATTCTCACGCGCTATGACCAAGGTCTAACTCAACGCCCCGCCTACGAAGCGGCCCTCACCGCGTGGCAGCAGGAAAAAGCCGCTACTCCCCAAACGACTACGCCCAAGCCCGCCGAGCCGCTCAGCGCGACCAGCAATAAGTCGCCCTACAAGCTCTACAACGGCATGATCAAGCCCTTGATTCCGTACACGTTGAAGGGTGTCATCTGGTATCAGGGCGAGAGCAATGCCGTGCGCGCGTATCAGTACCGCAAGCTGTTTCCGGCCATGATTGCCAACTGGCGCCAGGACTGGCAGCAGCCGAATCTGCCATTCTACTTTGTTCAAATTACCCCCCACAAGGATCAGAATCCTGAAATCCGGGAAGCGCAGCTGGTGAGCATGCAAACCGTGCCAAACACGGGCATGGTGGTTACCACCGACGTCGGCGACTCACTTGATATTCATCCGCGCAATAAACAGGTGGTGGGCCATCGGTTGGCATTGTGGGCGTTAGCTAAAGAATATGGGCAGAAAAATCTGCCGTATTCGGGTCCCATCTACAAAAAGATGGAAGTGAAAGATGGTAAAGCCCGCCTGCAATTCGGCTACACATCGGGCGGCTTGGTTGCCCAAAATGGCGACTTGCGCGAGTTTACTATTGCCGGCCCCGATAGCGTGTTTCGGCCTGCTCAGGCTCGTATTGAGGACAACTCTGTGGTGGTATGGAGCGAGCAGGTGAAGCAGCCGGTAGCTGTACGCTTTGGCTGGAGCAAGTCGCCCATGCCTAATCTATACAACGGGGCCGGCCTGCCCGCTTCGCCCTTCCGCACTGATCAGTGGCGGACAAGTACTCAAGGTAAAAAATAAGCCCCCCATGCAAGAAATAGCCTTTACCATGCAGTTGCGCCCCGGCGTGCAAGCCGAATACCAGCGCCGCCACGACGAAATATGGCCCGAGTTGACTGAAGCCTTGCACGCAGCCGGCATCCGCGAATATTCCATCTACCTGAACCCCGCCACTGATACGCTATTCGCCGTGCAGCGCCGCCTGCCCGAGCACAGTGCCGATCAGCTACCGACGCTGCCCATTATGCGGCGCTGGTGGGCTTATATGGCCGATTTGATGCTGACGAATCCAGATAACTCGCCAGTGGTGATGCCCTTAGAAAGGGTGTTTTATCAGGCATAATAATCGTAAGGCTACTTGTTTATCGTTTTGTAAAAGGCCCAATTACAGCGCTTTGGAGTCGCTATACATCGACTCCAAAGCGCTGTAACGTTTTTTGATCACTTCGAAGAAATTCTAGTACGGTAGCAGGAGAGTGCGGGAGGGATTTGGGAAAGGAAGACAGGTACTTGGTAGGTAGAAAGTTCCTGTTTGCATTCCCACTTCCAATTCCTCCTTTATGTTACAACTTTACAACTCAGTCCGCTGGTTGCCCCTGACCGTATTGGTTGGTCTGGCGCCCGCCAGTGTTTTTGCCCAGACGGATCAAACTGTGACGGGGCGGGTCGTTACGGCCACCGACAAAAGTGGCTTGCCAGGGGTAACAGTGGTGGTGAAAGGCACCACAACCGGCACGAGCACGAATCCGGATGGCAGCTTTACCTTGACGGCTCCGGCCGGAGCCACACTCACTATCTCATCGATTGGGTACGTAACCCAGGAGGTGCCCGCGAGTGCATCGCCCATAAACGTGGCGCTGGCTGAGGATGTAACGCAGCTGGCAGACGTAGTGGTAGTTGGTTATGGCACCCAGAAAAAGAGCGACGTAACGGGGGCGCTGTCGTCGGTATCGGAGGAGAAGATAAAGCAGGTGCCGGTTCAGAACCTGACCCAGGCCCTGCAAGGCCGTGCGGCCGGCGTAGACGTGGCGGGGGGCAATTTTCGGCCCGGTGAAACGCCTGCTATCCGTATTCGCGGCAACCGCTCGGTGCGGGCTTCCAACGAGCCGCTTTATGTAGTTGATGGCATTCCGCTGGCGCAAGGCACGGGCCTGAACGACTTCAATCCCGATGATATTGAATCGGTGGAAGTGCTGAAAGATGCTTCAGCTACCGCTATTTACGGATCGCGGGGGGCAAATGGGGTGGTCATCGTGACGACCAAGCGCGGCAAGGAGGGCAAGTTCAATATCAGCTACAACACCTACGGCAGCTTCGACCGGCCTTTGCGCCTGCCGGAACTGTTCGACGCTGCTGAGTTTGCCGATGTGCGCCGCGAAGCGTACCGTACGTCCGGCTCTTATACCACGCCTTACCCTAATCCGGTAAACGATTTCACGTACTTTGGCACCGATCCGAACGTGTGGGCCAATATCGCCGGGGCGTACACCTGGCGGGATTTCGACGCCCGCATTCCCGAAACGCGCGAAGCGACAGAGGAGGAGAAAGCCCGTTATGCTCTCTACGGCTTCCCGAACGTTACCCAGATTCCGATTTACGACCCCAGCAAGATTAGGAGCTTCGACTGGCAGGATGCAGCCTTGCGCAGCGCCTTCACCCAAAACCACCAGCTTAGCGCTAGTGGCGGCTCCGAAAACCTGCGTGCGTCGCTGTCGGTGGGCTACCTGAATCAGGAAGGTATTCAGCCCGGCCAAGACTTCACCCGCTACACCGCCCGCGCCACCTTCGACTTCAAAGTCAATAAGATCATCTCGGTGGGCGGTTCTACTAACGCCAGCCTGGGCATCCAAAACGTTGGTCCTGACATCTACGGTAAGGCTGTGGGGCAATTGCCCTATGCTACGCCCTACAACGCGGAAGGCGTATTCCAGACCAACCCCGGCGCCGACGCCAACATTCTGAACCCGCTGCTCGACCCGGAAAACACATTTAGTGAGCGACGCGTGGCCCGTTTCTTCACCAGCCTCTACGCCGAAGCCCGGCTGCTGGAAGGCCTGCGCTACCGCCTCAACGTGGGCCCCGACTTCCGCAACGCCCGTAACGGTCAGTTTCGGTCGGCCCGCTCTACAGGACAGGGCGGCGGCGCCAACGCGGTATCGTTCGCCCAATACGACCAGAATCAGAACTTTACGTACGTCGTAGAAAACCTGCTTTTTTACGACAAGCAGCTCACCTCTGACCACTCTTTAGGCGTGACCCTCCTGCAAAGTATTCAGCAGGATCGCAGTGAAGGCTCTTCCATCAGTGCCACCAACCTGCCCTACGACTCGCAGAAGTGGTACAACCTGGGCTCAACCAACAACGCGGCGGCTCAAAGCTTCGGCTCCGGCCCATTTATCCAGCGGCAGCTGATGTCGTGGATGGGACGGGTAAACTACAGCTTCCGCGACAAGTACGTGCTGACGGCTACCGGCCGCGCCGATGGGGCTTCTGTGCTGGCTGAAGGTCGGAAATGGGCATTTTTCCCTTCCGTGGCCCTGGCCTGGAAACTCCAGGAGGAAGGCTTCTTTAAAGACATAGCCATGATCAGCGAACTGAAGCTGCGCGGCGGCTATGGCTCCGTAGGGCAGGCTTCCGTGGACCCTTACACCACCGGCGGCACCTTGCAGCAAACTCCCTACGTGTGGGACGAGACCCCAGCCTACGGCTACACGCCTACGCCCGGCACCTTGCCTGGCACCCTGGGGGGCTTACCTAACAGCGAACTGGAGTGGGAGCGGACCAACACCGTCAACGTAGGTCTGGACTTTGGTTTGTTTAAAAACCGCATCAACGGCTCGGTGGAAGTGTACCGCGCCAACACCACCGGCTTGTTGCTGCCTCGCGCTCTGCCTACAGCTTCAGGCTTCAATAACGTGCTGCAAAACATTGGCGCCACGCGCAACACCGGCGTAGAAGCCACCGTGTCGACCGTGAACGTGGAGACCAGCAAGTTCCGCTGGGGCTCTGACTTTGTCTTCACCAAAAACAAGGAAGAGTTCGTGGAGCTGGCCTCGGGCAAGCAGGACGATCTTGGTAACCGCTGGTTTATCGGCGAGCCCCTGGGCGTGTACTACGACTACAAGTTCGACGGCATCTGGCAGAGCTACGACACCGAAGGCCTGACTCGCTATAACGTGCGGCCAGGTACGATAAAAGTGGTGGACGTAAACAACGATGGCCAGATCACTACCCTGGACCAGATTGTGCTGGGCTCCAACCGTCCCAAGTGGAGCGGCAGCGTAAGCAATAGCTTCTCCTACGGCGGCTTCGATTTGAGCTTCCTAGTGTATGCCCGTGTCGGTCAAATGCTGGCCACGGGCTTCCGGCCCGGCCTTGGGGGGCGTTTTCCGGGTCAGAAAGTCGACTACTGGACCCCCGCCAACCCAACAACTGAGGCGCCCCGGCCAAACAGCCAGCAGGACATCGCCACCTTTGGCGACGCCTTGCGGTACCAGGATGGCAGCTTCGCCAAAGTGCGCAGCATCTCGCTCACGTATAACCTCCCCAAGGAGCTGGCCGATAAGTTTTACAGCAGCAACCTGAGTGTATATGTGAATGCGGTTAACCCCTTCCTGATCACCAAGTTCAAGGGTCTGGACCCCGAAGCTACCGACATCGGTACTACTTCCGGCGAGTTGGCGCAAGCGCGTAACCTGAGCACCAAAAGCTTGGTGCTTGGCCTCCGCATCGGCTTCTGATTTGACGACTAATTCCCTACGTCTAGCCTAGTCTCATGAAACGTTCCTATCGACTCATAACCATTGCCCTGCTTACTACCTTCGGCCTGACTACCACGGCCTGCAAGGATTATCTGCAGGAAGAACTCGTCTCTACCCTTACCAACGATTATTACACCACGGAAAAAGGGCTGGAAGACCTCGTGAAAGCGGCCTACGAGCAAACTCGCTTCAAGTACGCCAACGAGCACAGCTACGCGATGTTCAACTTCGGCACCGATGAGTTTACCCATGCCGACCAGGTAAACTACGTGTACTGGAATACCTACGACCGTAGCCGTCTGAATACTGGCAACGGCATCGAAAGCTTCGTGCACGATGTGTGGACGGCCGATTACGACGGCATCAACCGCTGCAACATCGGCATCGATAAGATTCCGGCTTTCACTGGCGGCACCACCACGCTGGCTACTGCGGCACAGAAAGCCCAGCGCCTCGGCGAGCTGCATTTCCTGCGGGCCTACTACTATTTTCAGCTGGTGCAGCAGTACGGTGCTATTCCCGTGTCACTGAAGCCTACCGAAAGTATACAGCTGGAATACGAGCGCACGCCCGTGCCGCAGGTGTATCAGCAGATTATCAAGGATTTGCGCTTCGCGGAGGAAAATTTGTCCCCCACCAGCGCGGAGTTTGGTCGGGCGACCAAAGGCGCGGCTCAGCATTACTTAGCCAAAGTGTACCTGACGCGCGGCAGCGCCATCACCGACGAGCGGGGCCAGAAGCCCACCGACGTTGACAGTGCCGCCTACTACGCCGACCAGGTGATTACCTCGGGCCGTTACGTGCTGGAAAACGATTTTGCCAAGCTTTGGGACATTTCCAGCTACGCGAATAACCGCGCTGGCCAAACGAGCCGGGAAGTCATTTTCTCCACGCAGTTCAACAACGTCATTACCCTAGCAGGGCGCTTTGGCAACCGCGTGCACTCGTACTTCACCATGATTTACGAAGACACTCCCGGCATGGCCCGCGACCTGCTCAACGACCGGCCTTTCCGCCGCCTGATGCCCACCAACTACACCATGGACATCTACGACCGGCGCAACGACTCGCGGTTTTATAAGAGCTTCAAAACGGTGTGGATTGCTAATAACGCCGCCACCATTCCCAAATGGACGGCCGCCAATGCACCTACTCCCGCGCTGGTTGGGCAAAACAAATTTGCCATAGGCGATACGGCCATTTTTATCCAAGTAAATACCCCGCAAACCCCGCTCACCGCCAACCAGATTTCGCGGACGCGCTACGCCACGTTTGCACGCTACTTCCGCAATGCTAACGGCGCTGTAGCTTCTGCTTATGACCCAACCGGCCCGGTAGGCGTGCGCAACAAATATCCTCAGCTGCTGAAGTATATCGACCCTTTCCGGGCCGGCTCTGGCGTAAATGAAGAGGCCGGCACGCGCGACGGTATCCTGGCTCGCTTTGCTGAAACGTATCTGATTGCCGCCGAGGCTTATGGTCGCAAGGGCGATTATGCCAAGGCTATCGGCTACATCAACACCCTGCGCAACCGGGCTGCCTACAAGGCCGGCGAGGCCAAGCCCACGGCTTTCTCACTCGTAGAAGGCGGCACCCGCGGCGACGTGACGAGTACAGCAGGCGCTTTGCAAGTCACCATGACCAAGTTCACCACCAACGACCCGGCCGAGCTGTATCCGCCATCGGTTACCACTACGCAGGCTCGCTTTATCGCCTTCATTCTGAATGAAAGAACCCGCGAACTGGCCGGCGAGCTGCACCGCTGGGAAGACCTGGCCCGCACGGAAACGCTGCTGGAGCGCGCCCGTACTTTCAACCCTGATACCCGGGCCGAAATTCAGCCCTACCATAAGCTGCGGCCCATCCCACGCGAGCACCTGGAGCGGATTTTCCGCGGTGGTCAATCACTAACCCAGGAGCAGCGCCAAACCGAGCAGAATCCGGGTTATTAAGCTTGGGGGGCAAATTCTGGTAAATCGTCATGCAGAGCGTAGCGAAGCATCTCGCGTGCTGACGTTGCCACGCTATCAGTCATCCTGATCTGGCGTCCGCTTGCGAAGGACTTTCTCACGAAAGAACGACTGGTTCATCGGTGAGAAGGTCCTTCCTGCGTCAGGATGACAGACGGAGTGGGAGTCATGCTTTCAAAGGTCTAGCGGGATCTGCTACTTCTTTTTACCCCTTTGTGGGACTTGCCCAAGAAATTACTAATTTCAAGGTACAGTTGCGTTGGTTTTCTAGCCAGTTTAACCAAAGGGACTTTCAGTAGCAGGAGGGTGCGGGAGGGTTTGGCAGGAGAGAAAATGCAGATTTGGATGAGTAAGCAAAAGTGAGTGTTAACTGACGTGGGGCTGGGGGGCAAATACAGCGGTGGTGGGAATCTGTTGTTCCGCCCCTCAGTCTCGCGTCATGTTGCACTTCCCGTTTCTTCCTGATTCGGTCAATCCTGCCTCCTATGCAACTGCTGCTCTCCTTTCTGTTTCCGCTCATCACTTGGTTGAGCCTGTTTGTAACGGAGCCAGCGGCGCCCACTGCCGCTGATCCGGCCTGGGTGAAAGAGGTAGGCTCCAAAACGCTGCCCACGGCCAAAACGACGTTTGCGGCCACTAAATACGGCGTAGTAGGCGACGGCAAAACCCTTAACACCAAAGCCATTCAAAAAGCCATCGATGCGGCCGCTAAGAAAGGCGGCGTTGTCACGTTTGAGCCCGGTCAGTATCTGACGGGCTCAATTTTTTTGAAGAAGGGTGTCACGCTCCAACTCGATAAGGGCGTGACCCTACTCGGCAGTCAGGACATCAAGGATTACCCCGAAATGCCGAGCCGCATTGCCGGCATTGAGATGGTGTGGCCCGCAGCTCTAATCAATGTTTTGGATCAGGATAACGTCGCCATCACTGGCGAAGGCACGGTGGATGGACAAGGCAAGCCCTTCTGGGATATGTACTGGGCTTTGCGCAAAGACTACAATGCCAAAGGCCTGCGCTGGATTGTGGACTACGACGCCAAACGCCCGCGCACCTTGCTCGTGTCGAACTCCTCAAACGTAACCATCAAGGACATTACGTTGCAGCGGGCTGGCTTCTGGACCGTGCATATTTTGTACTCCAAAAACGTAACAGCCGACGGCCTCATCATTCGCAACAACCTCGGCGGTCATGGCCCCAGCACCGACGGCATCGACATTGACTCCAGCAGCTATGTGCTCGTGCAAAACTGCGATATCGACTGCAACGACGACAACTTCTGCCTCAAATCGGGCCGCGACGCTGACGGCCTGCGTGTGAATAAGTCCACGGAATATGTCCTCATCCAAAACTGCGTCGCTGGTGCCGGTGGGGGGCTTTTTACCTGCGGCAGCGAAACCTCGGGAGGTATTCGCCACGTCATTGCCCGCAACCTGAAAGCGAAAGGAACCAAGGTTGGTATCCGTATCAAATCGGCTCTCACACGGGGCGGTACCGTAGAGGATATTCGCGTCGATAACATCGAGATGGATGGCGTAGGTACGGCCATCGAGATGACCATGAACTGGAACCCTTCCTACAGCTATTCCACGCTGCCCGAAGGCTATACGCAGGAGACATTGCCGGCCCATTGGAAAGCCATGCTGACGAAAGTAGAGCCCGCCGAAAAAGGCCTCCCGTACTTCCGCGACGTGCACATCAGCAACGTGCGCGTGACCAACGCCAAAAAAGCTGTTTCGGCCGAAGGCCAAGCCAATTCCCTGCTCGAAAACATGACCCTGAGCAACATCACGATGACGGCCCAAACCGCCGGCGACATCAGCTACGCAAAGAACTGGACCGTGAAAGACATGAACATCACCACCCAAGACCAACAGCCTGTAGCGGTGGTGAACAGCACAAGCGTGAAGTTCTAACAGCCCGAACGACGTAGAGACGCGTATTCGCGTCTCTACGTCGTTGCTGACGTTGTTTAGTTGGCGCTGTTCGAACGGCACAATTCCAATCGTTCAACGATTAGACGCGAATACGCGTCTCTACCTCATTCAAAGGTTATAAAGAGCAGGTTGAACGACATCGGATATAGCCATAAAAAAGCCCGCATGACACGTCTGTCGTGCGGGCTTTTTCTTTTAATTAAGTCTTGTCACGCCGTGAGCAACACCGTGAGGCTGCGGGCGCCATGAGCGCCAATAACCAAGGACTGCTCAATATCAGCCGTTTTGGATGGACCCGCGATAAACATACCATAGTCTCCTACATCTGTCACCAGCGCGTAAGCCTGATGCATAGTCGCCACGATATTTTGCTGCGAAAGTACTAGCACCAGATGCTGGGTAATCAAGGGCAACGCCCGGTGCAGCATGTTTGCTTCGGGTAGCCAGATGCAGCCATTCTCCGCGACACCAAAAATGCCCCCCAGTACGGCTACATCTACCGTGTCGAGCACAGCAGTTGGGGTTTGCTCATCGATAGTGATGGTGGCGGGCAGCAGGGGAGAAGCAACAGGGCCAGCGGCTGGGAAAAGCTGCTGAACTACTTCGGCCAATGGCTGGCCCACTGGTATGCGCACAATTTGCCCCCCAATGCTTTGCAGCACCTCCGTGAAGCGCTCCACCGAAGCGTCGCCGGTGAATTGAGGTACCGTAGGTAACGGGTTTTCTTCGAAATGATTGGCGCGGGTAGCGGCCAGAATTCGCTCTCGAGCAGTGGCGGTCATGGCTTGGGGTTAGTTTGCTTAAACCATTCGCGGAAGCTTTGGGGTGGCGGCTCGGGTAGCTCACGGGCAATGGCCCACGGATTATAGCCCGGCGCGTGAGTGAGGGCGTGGGGCACAAAACGCAGACCCACGCGGGCAAATTTGCCCCCCAGCTCGTACATACCCGGCCGGGCCAGCACCCGGCTGAGCAGGCGCATGCTCCACTTCTTGCTGGCCGGAATTTCATCAGCGGCCGCAATTACCTGACGCCACTTATAGAGCTGAGTATGAATGTCAATCTTCACCGGGCACACATCGGTGCAGGAGCCGCAGAGCGTGGAGGCAAACGGCAAAGATGCGTGCTGGCGCATGTCGATGTTGGGCGACAGAATAGCGCCAATGGGTCCCGGCACGGTGAAGTCGTAGCTGTGGCCGCCGCTGCGCCGGTATACGGGGCAGGTATTCATGCAGGCCCCGCACCGGATGCACTTCAGCGACGCCCGAAAATCGGGACGGCCGAGCTGCTGGGTGCGGCCATTATCTACCAGAATTATGTGCAGTTCCTTGCCCGCCGCGGGGCGGCTGAAGTGCGAGGTGTAGGTAGTAGCGGGCTGCCCGGTGGCGCTGCGAGCTAGCAGGCGCGTGAACACGCTCAGATCAGAAAGGCGCGGAATGAGCTTCTCAATGCCCATGCTGGCAATGTGCACCCGCGCCAGATTTACGGCTAGATCGGCATTGCCTTCGTTGGTACACACGACAATACTGCCCGTTTCGGCTATAGCAAAATTAACCCCTGAAATAGCTACTTCAGCGGTAAGAAAACGGGCGCGCAAGTGCTGACGCGCGGCTTCGGTGAGTACCTGCGGATCGACTTCACCTTCGGCTGTGCCCAGGTGTTTAAAAAACGTGGCGCCTACGTCTTCCTTTTTTAAGTGAATAGCCGGCAGCACCAAGTGGCTCGGCGACTCCTGCCGCAGCTGCACGATGCGCTCCCCCAAGTCCGTATCTACAATCTCGACGCCGTGGCGCAGCAGATAGGGATTAAGGTGGCACTCCTCCGTCAGCATCGACTTACTTTTGACAATGCTGCTGGCTTTTTCCTGCCGGATAATATCCAGCACAATGGCGTTGTGCTCTTCCGCGTTGGCAGCCCAATGCACGTGCACACCATTTGCTTTGGCTTGCGCTTCGAACTGCTCTAAATAATCTGCAAGACGGCTTAGCGTGTGCGTTTTGATTTGGGAGGCCAGCTCACGCAGCTCCTGAAACTCGGGCACCGCATACACGGCTTTATCGCGCTTCTGACGCACAAACCACAAGGTTTCATCGTGCCAGGTTGTCCGCTCTGTGTCGCGGGTAAAAACTTCCGCTCGTTTGGGATGACTCATAGGATGGTACCGTTCAAGATTTCGGCGGCGTGCATCACCCGCATGGGTAGCTTTTGGCGCCGCACAATGCCTTCCAGATGCATCAGGCACGACATATCGCCGCCCGTAAGCACCCGCGTACCGTTGCGCAGATGATCCTGCACTCTATCTTGCCCCATGCGGGCCGAAATAGCGGCTTCCGACACGCAGAAAGTGCCCCCAAAGCCGCAGCACTCATCGTTGCGGTCAAGCTCGGTTAGCTCGATGCCATCTAGGGACTTTAGCAGCCGCCGCAAATGCCCATCACGAACGGGGGTCATTTCCGACTCGTTGGCCTGGTGCAAGCCGCGCTGCCCGTGGCAGCTCAGATGCAAGCCTACTTTGTGTGGAAACACGCCTGGTATTTCCGTGACGCCGAGAATGGTGGTGATAAAATCAATCAGATCGTAAGTGGCCTCGCGCACGTGCTGCACGGCCGGTGTCTGCTCGATAATATTGAAATGCTTGCGCACGTGGTACACGCAACTGCCCGCCGGCGCCACCACGTAGTCGTAGCCCTGAAAGGTATCGACGAAGTGGTGATACACGGGCACCGCATCCTGCTCGCAGCCGCTGTTGGCCATCGGCTGACCGCAGCAGGTTTGCTTCTGCGGAAATTCGGCCTGTATGCCCAGTTTATGCAGCAATTGGTAGGTAGCAATACCTACTTGCGGGTAAAACTGATCAACGTAACAGGGAATGAATAAAGCGACTTTCATTAAATTGAAAACTGATTTCTCTCCTCATTTGAGGAGGGATTAAGAGCGGCGGAAAGATTAATTACCAATAAGCTAGTCTTTTCAGCTGTCTGTCATCCTGAGCTTGCGAAGGACCTTCTGCCGTTGAATAAGTCGTTTTTTACGCTTGTCGCCCAACTGGCAGAAGGTCCTTCGCAAGCTCAGGATGACACACTTAACTGCAGTAGGTAAAGTAGGTAATCAATGATTTATCATCCGACTCTGCTCTCTTTTTCTGTGGGATTGGGACGTCAGGAATGGGATGTCACGAAAACAACAACTGCGTTTTCTTCCAAGCCTCACCTTGCTCCAGATGAATCAAGGCACCAAGGGCGGTAGCTTGAGGAACCTCCAGAGTCTTGATTTTCGCGTCGGGGAAATTCCAGCTCAGAATCTGCATGAACAACGGGTTGCGGGCGAAGCCTCCGTCCACGTAAATCAGCTTTTCATCACGCCGAATCAGGTTGATGGATTCGGTGAGAATATCCATAAGACCGTGCATGAGGTGGTGGTAAGCATCCCCGGCAGTGTTGAAACCGGATAAATCCCACTCTTTGGTCTGCCGCTCGGGGAAGGGGCCCGTGCCTCTCATACACCAGGGCTGAAAGTCATGCGAAGCCTCATCGTAGGGGCGGGCCAACATCAGCGAATGGTAAAAATCGGGCTTCACATGAAAGTGGTGGGCAATACGCTGCACCTGAAAGTCGTGCTCACGGCCGAAAAACACCCGCGATGCTTTGGTCATTTCGCCCTTGGGCGAAAGGAAGCTCAGGCAGTCGCGGCGCAGTAGCTCGGGGGTGAGCGGCTCCCGGTTGAAGGGACTCAACGTCACGGCCCACGTACCGGTCGAAATCAGCAGGAAAGGCTTCTCATCCTGTTGCATATAGGGCAGCAACGCCGCCGAACTATCATGCAAGCCAACACCCACCAAAATGCCATCGACCACCGAGGCAATTGAATCTTTAGTCAGGGGGGCTAATTTGTCGTCGATGCCCTCGCGGTAGACCCAGTCGTGGTATTGGTTGCGCTTGAAATCCCACAGGCCCGTGTGGCAACCCACGGAAGTATAGTCGCTAAAAGCCTCACCGGTAATGAGGTATGATAGATACTGCGGCAAATGCAGCGACGTGCGAATTCGGGCATATTGCTCGGGCTTGGTCTGCTTAAGCCAATACAACTGCATACCGGAGTTGAGCATGCCCATCTGTGGCGAGCAGGTCGCCGTAGCAAAGTCAATGGGGTCCTGATCAAGCTCGGCGTAAAACTGAGTCATCAGGGACGGGGGCATCGGCTTTAGGTAGTTGTAAAGCGGCAAAATGGGCTGTCCGTTGGCGCCTAAGTGCACAAAGCTGGCGCCGTAGGAAGTGAAATTCACTCCCTTCAGATTGTAGTGCGGATTATGGCGCAAGGTGTGCCAGCGGTCCTGCACCCACTGCGAAAGCCGTGAGAGAGTTTCGCACGGAAAGCCCTCCTCATCCACGGTTTCGAGGCACACTTGCTGGTGCTCGTCAATGATCTGCCGATCCTCATCGAAAAGCAGTACTTTCTTGTTGGTCTTGCCAACATCAAACACGGCGTAGATGGACTTTTTCATAAGCCAGTAGACAGACTGAATTTGCCGCGTTGCTGAATAAGCTGCTCCCGGATTTTGCCCGCGCGGTAGGCCGCGATGGGGTTGAGCGCCCCGCCACCTTGGCGGTAGGCTTCGGCCACCAACGGCCGTACATCGGTGAGGAAGGCGTCGCGCAGAATTTCTTCGGCCCGTACCACGTCGTTGTTTTGCTGGGCTTCTTGCAGCGTTGCACGGTCTACTAGCAAGGCTTTGGCGTAGGCTCCGAGGATGCTTTCTACTGACTGAAGCAAGTCTTCCAGCGGGTCTTTGGTGTTGTGGCTGGCGTCGATCATGTAAGCCACGGCAGGATTCGTGACGGCCGTGTCCTGCGCGCCATCTACCAGCTCGTTGAAAATCAGGAAGAGCTGATACGGCTTGATGCTGCCCGTGGTCAGGTCGTCGTCGCCGTACATGGAGCCGTTGAAATGAAAGCCCCCCAGACGGCCGAAATGCAGCAAACGGCCCACAATCTGCTCAATGTTGGTGTTGGGCAAATGATGACCTAAGTCAACTAGAACTTGCGCATTCTCACCCAGATATTGACACAGCGAATACGAGGTGCCCCAATCCGGAATAACCATGGAGTAGAAGTGCGGCTCGTAGGGCTTGTACTCGATCAGCATCGTCATGTCCGAAGGCATGGCTTCGTAGATGCTGGCCAACGATTCGGCCGTGCGCTGGTAGGCGCGGCGCAGGTGCTGCTGACCCGGAAAATTGGAGCCATCAGCGAGCCATACTGTATGAATTTTGGCCCCCAATTGCTTGCCGTATTCTACACACTCAATGTTGTGCTGAATAGCCTGTTGCCGAACCCCTTCTTCGGTGTGACTCAGTGAGCCAAATTTGTAAGAACTCGCCTGATCTTTCTGGTCCTGAAACGTATTCGAGTTCATCGAATCAATTGTCAGACCTTCAGCCTGTAGCTGCTGCTGAAGCGCGGGAATGTCCCTCGGGATATCCCACGGGATATGCAGGGAAATAGAGTTGGAAGAGCGGTTAAGACGATTAAGTAAAGCCACATCGCCAATCTTTTCCTCAAGGCTGCGCGGTTCACCCCCCGATGGATAGCGCCCGAAGCGCGTGCCGCCCGTACCCAATGCCCAACTGGGAATAGCTACCTGAAAATCAATGAGCTGCCGGATGATATCCTGCGCGTCGAGGCTACGGCGGGCCAGCATATCAGCCAGATAGCTGAAGCGGAGCTGGTGCTCACTCAACAGCGGTTGGTCGAGGTCCTGAATTTGTTGGTCGGAAAGCATAGTAGGGTAGGGGTCGAGGGTGGGAAGATGGAGCCCGGTAGCTTCGTTTTAGCAAGTCGGCCAGGCAGACGATAAACACAGCTTCATTAGGATAAGCAACCTAGCACCAACCCGCGCCCAAACTCTTCTGAACTCTCCTGTGTGTGGGGCTTTTTTCCTGGATTAAAATTAGCCTCTCGTTAGTGACGAAGCAGGTAGGTAAAAAAGCGAGGAGATACACTTAGCTGCATCTCCTCGCCTGATAAATGTATGTCGTCAGCACAGTGTAGAGACGCGATACTTCGCGTCTTGGCGTTGAACGATAGTGGATCAGGTGGCACACGCGAGGAGACGCGAAGTATCGCGTCTCTACAGAAAAGCCCCCCAGTCGCTTAATGAAGCAGATATGGTTACAACGATCCGCGCCGAATCGTGTAGAAGGGATTCTTCACTTTCACCCGCTGCTTCTCTAGCAAAAGCTCGGCGGCGGTGCGGCCCATGGCCTCAAAATCGGTGGTGATTACGGTGATGCCCAGCAGTTCTTTTAAGGTGCTGGCATTGAAGGATAAAATACCGATTTCGCGGCCTAGCAAGTAAGGCGTTTGTCGCACCTTTTTCATCAGTTCAGCTAAGTCGGTGGTCTCCACTACCACGTAAGCAGTGCCGGCTTCCAACACTTCATTTATGGCGTTTTCCTTGACCGAAAAACCCTTATTGTAGTTGATACAGAAAGTGCGAAAACCCCAGGCAATTTCCACCGGATAGTTGTTGCCAACACTAGGCAGTACGAGCACCATACGGTCGTATTTTTCCAGCAAATCCTGCACGCCTTCCAGGGCTGTGAAAATGTCTTTGTCGAAGTCCTGGTAGATGGTCAGCACGTCGCGCTTCATGTCGGGCAGGTCCTTGTCGAGCAGAACTAATTCGTTTGCGGGAATGGAGTTAAGGACGCTTTTGTAGTCGGCTTTGTCGAGGTCCAAGGCAAAGTGCGGCATCACCACATAGTAGTTGTACTTGCCCAGATTCTTCTCAATGATTTCCTGAAACAGGTGGGCGCTGTAGTGATGAATTTGCAGATCGACGGTCGCCCGGTCGCCGAGGGCTTGCAGGAAAGCGTAATAGATGATCTTCTTGTAGGAGCTGAGCTTATTGAATACCAACAGGATTTTAATCTTGGTGGCATCCGTAGCCTGAACGTAGTAGCCTTTCCCTTGGACAGAGGTGCAAAAACCCCGCTCCCGTAGCTCTCGGTACGCTTTCTCGACGGTGTCGCGGGCCAGGTAGTATTCGGCGCTTAGCTCACTGATGGAGGGCAGTTGGTCGCCTTTCTTCAAGGTGCCCCGCTCAATATCGGTAATCACCGACTGTACAATCTGCTTGTACTTGGGGGTTTTGTCGAAAGGCTTGAACTGCAGCTTATACATGCTCTGATTAGGCGGAAGTAAGACGGCCATAGCGAGTAGTTAGGTGGGAGAAACTAGCGCTGGGAGAAAACACAGAATAAACGTCAGCTTTTTCGGTGTATTTCAGGCAAACGGTTCAGGTGGAATTAACCAACCTAGGCTTAAATTAAGCAGATTAAACTTCAATTGGAAGCAATAGGGAGTATTTCCTTATGCCAACGTTACCGGGAACGTTCCCATGATTCATGTCTTGCAAAAAAGCCCCCCGGTAGGATCAAACATAGCTCGTTGAATTTGTGTGCGTTCTATAAAATTCACTTGGTGCCGGAACATGGATTTTTCGCAGGGACAAAAAAGAAAGGGACCGACTTCATAGTCGGTCCCTTTCTTTTTCAACTGAACTATTTGCTTAGCGCACGAAGGCCATAGCCACGCCGCCATCTACATTGAGCACGTTGCCGGTAGATTTGCTCAGCGAGCCATCCACAAACACCCGCACGGCTTTGGCAATATCCTCTGCCAGCAACTCTTCGCCTAACAATGTGCGCTTAGCATAGTGCTGAGGCAGTTCTTCCACCGAAATGCCATAGGCCTTGGCCCGGCCCTGCGCCCAGGCGCCTTCCCAGATTTTGGAGCCGCGCAATACAGCGTCAGGGTTGACGGTGTTCACGCGAATCTTGTCAGGGCCCAACTCAGCGGCCAGCAGGCGCGACATGTGCAGCTGGGCGGCCTTAGCCGTGCCGTAAGCCACGTTGTTAGGACCAGCTACTAAGCCGTTTTTGCTGGCGATGTTCACAATGTCCCCACCTAATGCCTGCTGGCGCAGAATCTCTACGGCGGCCTGGCTGACCAGGAACTGACCTTTTACTAGCACATCGTTGAGGATGTCCCAGTCGGCCTGGGTGGTTTCGGCCAATGGCTTGGAAATGCTCAGGCCCGCGCAGTTGACAATGATATCAACACCACCGAACTGTAGTACGCTTTGGCGCAGAGCTTCGGCAATACCATCGGCGCTGGTTACTTCAATGCCCACGGCCAGCGAGCTGTCCTTGCCAAACTGCTTGCGCAAATCCGCTTGGGTTTCGTCCAGGTCGGCACGGTCGGCAGCGACTACGCAAGCACCCTGTTGCAGCAGGGCCTCGCAGATTGCTTTGCCGATACCGCCCGTACCACCCGTAACAAAGGCCACCTTTCCCGAAAGCGATTTGGGAGGCGCCATGCGCTGGAGTTTGGCTTCTTCCAGCAACCAATATTCAATGTCAAATGCTTCCTGCTCAGGCAAACCCACGTAAGTACTCACCGCCTCCGCGCCCTTCATCACGTTGATGGCGTTGGTGTAGAACTCGGCGGCTACGCGGGCGGTCTGCTTGTCCTTGGCGAAGGCAAACATGCCCACGCCGGGCCACAGAATGATAACCGGATTCGCGTCGCGGATGGCTGGGCTGTTGGCGTGCTTGCTACGCTCGTAGTAGGCTGCATAATCCTGGCGGTAGGCGGCGAACTGCTCCTGCAAATAGGCTTTCACCTCGGCCAATGGCTGGCTCATCACCTCTGGGTCGAGCACCAGGGGGCGAATTTTGGTGCGCAGGAAGTGGTCGGGGCAGCTGGTGCCTTTCTGAGCCAGACGCGCTAAGTCGTTCGAGTTCACGAACTCCAGCACGCGGGAATCATCGGTGAAGTGACCCAGCATGCGGCGGTGACCCGAAGCCAGGCCGCGCAACGTAGGCATGATGGCGGCGGCTTGCTGCTTGCGCGTGGCCGCATCAGGACCGTTGGTGAGCTTTACGCCGCCAAATACCGGTCCTTTCTTGCCGTAATTACTTTCCAGATAAGCCGCCGCTTGCTCAATTACCTCCAGCGTATTGATATACGACTCATAAGAAGTATCACCCCAAGTAAACAAGCCGTGACCGCCCAGAATTACGCCGCGCAGATTCGGATTTTCGAGCACTACTTTCTCCAGCTGCAGACCTAGATCGAAGCCGGGGCGCTGCCAGGGGAGCCAGGCCATGGAATCGCCCCAAATCTCACGCATGATTTGCTCACCCTCCTGGCTGGCGGCAATGGCAATCAGGGCATCAGGGTGAAGGTGGTCGATGTGTTTGAAGGGCAATAGGCCGTGCAGGGGCGTATCAATGGAGGGCGCGGCGCACTTGGGATCGAAGAGGCAGTGGTTGAAAAGCTCTACCATCTCGTCTTCGTGCTCGAGGCCGCGGTAACGGTTTTTGAGCTGGTGCAGCTTCTCTACGTAGAGGTTGGCGCAACCGGCTTTGGTCAGGGTGCCGATGTCACCGCCGGAGCCTTTTACCCACATCACGGGGACTTGTTCGCCGGTGACAGGGTCAGTTTCGGTGATTTTGACGGAGGTGTTGCCGCCCGCATAGTTGGTCAGGCGCAAATCGGCCCCCAGCAGGTTGGAGCGATAAATAAATAGGGCTACTTCATCGCCGGCTAGTGCCGCCGCCTGGGCCTCGTCCCACAAGTAACTGACGTGCTGAAAGGTGAGCGTTTTTTCCATATTGAGGCTACTGATTTGAGGGCCGAAAACCGGATAATTAGATTGCTCACAAAAGAATAGGAAGTACAAGCAGCAAAACTCCTGCACTCTCCTGTTCAAGCATGAAATAAATTCTGTGACTGCCTACTTTTCGCCGATTTGAATCCGACCCCCAGGTAGTTTCCTGCTTTCAGGAGAGAACAGGAGGGTTCGTGTAATCGATTAAGGCAGATTTGGTAAAACAACACGACCAACAACTTCGACTTATGAGTGTTTTTCTGGGAGTGGTGCTCCACGCACTAGGCGGTTTCGCCTCCGGCAGCTTTTATCTGCCTTACAAGAAAGTAAACGGCTGGGCCTGGGAAAGCTACTGGCTCGTTGGGGGGCTTTTTTCGTGGCTAATGGCGCCTATCTTGCTTGGCTACCTCACCGTGCCCAACCTGTTCGGGGTGTTGGCCCAGGCGGATACCACAACCATCCTCTGGACTTACTTCTGGGGCATTCTCTGGGGCTTCGGGGGCCTTACATTCGGCCTCGCCATGCGCTACTTGGGCTTGTCGTTGGGTATGGCCGTCACGTTGGGGTTATGCGCCGTGTTTGGTACGCTGGTGCCGCCTATCTGGGAGGGTACTTTTCCGACCCTGATCAGCACCCTGTCCGGTAAGGTTATTATCATGGGCCTAGTGGTGTGCGTGGCGGGCATCCTGATTTGCGGCATGGCCGGCGTGATGAAAGAAAAGCATCAGACTACGGAAGAAAAGCAAGCTGGCGTAGCCGAGTTCGACATGCGCAAGGGCCTGATGGTGGCGGTGTTTTCGGGGGTGATGAGCGCCTGCTTCTCTTTCGGCCTGACGGCTGGCCAATCTATTGCGGAACTGGCTACGGATAACGGCACCAACCCGCTCTATGCCAACAATGCCATCTTGGTCATCATCCTGCTCGGCGGCCTCACTACCAACGCCATCTGGACGATTTATTTGAACATAAAGAACAAGACGTATACCGACTACACCAATATGTCGGCCCCAATTGCGCGCAACATTATCTTCTGTGCGCTGGCGGGCTTCACCTGGTATTTCCAGTTCTTTTTCTACGGCATGGGCGACAGCCAGATGGGCGAGTACCGCTTCTCGGGCTGGACGCTGCACATGGCTTTCATCATCGCCTTCAGCAGCATGTGGGGCCTGATTCTGCACGAGTGGCGCGGCTCCAACCGCCTGACTATGCGCACTATTTCACTCGGTATTCTGGTCGTGGTATTTTCAACAGTGGTTGTTGGCTTTGGCAACTACTTAGGCTCCTAAAGTTTACAGGTTCCAAAAAAGCCCCCCAGTGCATACAAATGCTCTGCTGGGGGGCTTTTTTGTGTCTATTAGAAGTGTCAACGATATCGCGCTGGAAGTACCTGCCCGCATATTCTTCAAATGATAGTTGCCACTTATTCCCATCTATCCTCTACATCTTAACAGCTATATCTCCACAGCTGTCATCCTGACGAAGGAAGGACCTTCTTACCGATGAACAAGCTAGCCTAGTAACAACTCATGCTGCCGTGAGAAGGTCCTTCCTTCGTCAGGATGACAGAGAGTGTAGGGTAGAAGATGCTTCAATCAACAAAGCTCGCAACGATGAGGATGCAAACATGCTCCTCCGCAACCTGCAAGGCTTTAGATACTTGCCAGCAGAGCCAGCATTGGTAAGCTCCACGGTTATTGGTAGCGTGCCAAAAACGCAGTCCAAAGCATTATTGGAAAAATAATTTCAGGGTAATCGGGGTGGGGCGGTAGTCTACAGGAGGGTTTCGGCTATGGGAGGTAATAATTTGGTCATGCTCAAAAGGCCCGGTCTTGTCTTTACACTCTCCTTCCTACCCATACCTACTCATGAAGAAAAGTTACACATGGCGGCGCTACCCAATAGCGGTATGCCTGCCAATGCTACTGTTAGCAGGACCGGGCATCACAGCCGTGCAGGCACACACCAGCAGCACCAACAAAGTAGCCGAATGGCAACTGACCGGTAAGGTCGTTTCGCAGAACAACGAGGGCCTGCCCGGCGTCACAGTCGTGATCAAGGGCACTACCAACGGCACTACTACCGGCGCTGATGGTGCTTTTAACTTATCGGTACCCGAAACGGCTGGCACGTTGGTATTCAGCTTCATTGGTTTTACAACCCAGGAGCGCCCCTTCACCGGCTCACAGGCCTTCACCATCAGGATGGCTGAAGATGTAAAGAGCCTGGAGGAAGTGGTAGTAGTAGGCTACGGCACCCAGAAGAAGGGCGACGTAACCGGCGCCATTGCCACCTTCGACGCCAGCCGCTTAGAAGAACGCCCGATTGCCCGCGTCGATCAGGCCCTTGTTGGTCAGATGGCGGGTGTGCAGGTAAAGCAAAACACGGGCGTGCCCGGTCGCGGCTTTAGCGTGCAGGTACGGGGCGCAGGCTCCATCACGGCCGGCAACGAACCGCTGTATGTAATCGACGGTTTCCCGCTCGACAACGTGGCCCAGAATGGTGGGGGGCGTTTTGCCAGCGGCAGCCCGCTCGACAACATCAACCCCAATGATATTGAGTCGATTCAGGTATTGAAAGACGCCGCTGCGGCCGCTATTTACGGTTCGCGCGCTGCTAACGGAGTAGTACTTATCACCACGAAGAAGGGTAAATCGGGCAAGCCTCAAATTACCTTCAATTCCTACGTTGGTGTTTCGCAGGCCGCCAAAAAGCTGGACGTGCTGAGTGCCGAAGAGTGGGCTGAGCGCGCTGCCGAAATCATCAATGATAACTGGGTACGCTCGGGCCCCGGCCGCACCGCCAGCCAAACCACGGCTGAGCGTCAGGCTATTTTAAAGGTGAACAACATCGTGCCCGCTCAGATGATTGATGAGCGCTGGTTTCAGCCCGGTCACCCCGGACTACAGTACATCGACTGGCAGGACGAGGCTTTCCGCACGGGTCGCACCCAGAGCTACCAGGTAGGTGCCAGCGGCGCCACCGATAATGTGAACTACTTCATATCAGGTAACTACACCGATCAACAGGGCATGATGGTCGGGCTGGGTTACAAGCGCTACTCGGCGCGCGCCAACGTGGAAGTAAAAGCCAGCAACAAGCTGCGCTTCGGCCTGAACGTGACGCCCACTTACTCCGTCACCAACGACCCCGGCATTGAGGGCAAAGACAACCGTCTGCACCAGCTCGTATCGATGGCGCCTATCGTGGAAGACACGGCCGGGGTAGCTACGGGCTACGGCAAAAACGAAGTGTACCGTTGGGGTGTATCGACGGCCAGCCCAGTACGCGTGATGGAAAATGCCATCGGCGAAACCAAGACCTTCCGTACCCTGAGCACTCTGTTTGCCGAGTACGAAATAATCAGCGGCCTGCGCCTGCGCACCAGCGTCAACTTTGACAATAACGACGTAACTAGTAAATCATACAATCCGGCCGTGCGTGATCTGCCAACGTCGCTGGCTTCAGGCTCTTATAGCGGTTTCCGTCGCCAAACATTCGTTAACGAGAATACAGCCACTTACACGCGGGTTTTCGGTGAGAAGCACGACCTGACGGCGTTGGCTGGCTACGCCTATAATATCTCGCGCATCGATAACGTGCGTCTGGGTGCCACCGGCGGCTTTGTAAACAACCAGGTAACCACGCTGAACGCGGCCACAAACATCAACGGCACCGGCAGCAACAATACTACCGAAAGCCAGAACGTCCTGATTTCTTACTTCGGCCGTTTGCAGTATAGCTACGCCGGCAAGTACCTGTTCTCCACCAGTATCCGCCGCGATGGTTCCTCGCGCTTTGGGGGGCAAAATCAGTTCGGTGTATTCCCTGCTGCCTCCGTGGGCTGGCGCATTTCGCAGGAAGAGTTCATGAAGAACATCACGCCGCTCAGCGACCTGAAACTGCGGGCCAGCATTGGCTTGTCGGGCAACAACAGCATCGGCGACTACAACAGCATTGCGACGCTGGGTATTTATAACTACACTTTCGGCGGCGCTTTGGCTACGGGTCAGGCCCCTAACCGGGTAGAAAACCCAGAGCTGCAATGGGAGCGTAACCGTACCATCGACTTCGGGATTGACGTGGGCTTCCTGCAAAACCGCATCTTCGGCTCATTCGATTACTACACCAAAACGAGCAAGGACCTGCTGCTGAACGTACCTATCAATACGGCTTCGGGCTTCGGCAACAACTTGGTGAACATTGGGGAAGTAGAGAACCGCGGTTGGGAAGTGGAACTGACCACCAACAACCTGAACAACGCTCTGGAGTGGACTACCTCCCTCAACTTCAGCCACAACCAGAACGAGGTGAAGCACCTCGGCCCCGGCGATGCCACTATTGAAGTAGCCTCAGTAGCCGACCTGCCCAGCAACGTGCTGCAAGTAGGCAAGCCGATGTACAGCATCTTCGTTATTCGCCAGAATGGCATCCTGAGCCAGGCTGATATCGATAACGGCGCCGCACTTTACAACAACCAGACTGCCGGCGACCCCCGCTACGAAGATGCCAACGGCGACGGTAAGATTGACGCCAACGACCGCGTGATTGTGGGCCAGCCTAACCCCAAATACACCTGGGGCATCACGAACACCTTCAAGTGCAAAGGCTTCGATCTGAGCTTCCTCGTGCAGGGTCAGAACGGTGGCTACATCTACTCCATGTTTGGCCGCGCCATCGACCGCACCAGCGTGGGCTACCAGGAAAACGCCCTGGGCCGCTCCCGTGACCGGTGGCGTTCGGAAGAAGATCCTGGCGACGGCGTAAAGGGTAAGGCTACCGCTCGCTTTGGCTTCATCAAGAACACCGACTGGCTCTACTCTTCCGACTACTACCGCGTGCGCAACATCACGTTGGGCTACGACCTGGGCCGCATTATCAGCAAGAGCGTGATGCAGGGGGCCCGTGTGTATGTAACGGCTGAAAACTTCTTTGGCAAAGACAAGTATTACGGCGGCTTCAACCCCGATGCCGTGAACACCGACAACGGCAGCACCTTTACCTCGGGTGTTGACTACGGCGGTCTGCCTTTGGCCAAATCGTTGGTTTTGGGCCTTAACGTTACTTTCTAAGCTACATCCAGAAGCCAACTGCGGGCTGCCCAGCGGTAGCCTGCTCCTAACTCCTAGCTCCAACTTCCCATGAAACGAATATTTCTCCTTCTGGCCACCGCCTGCATGCTCACTCTGGGCAGCTGCGAAGATGACCTTGATCAAACACCGCTTTCCAACGGTTCGGTGCCGGCTTTCTTTAAAACTGCTGTTGACTTCGAGCAGGCCATGAACGCGGTGTACAGCCAACTGCGTGGCTACCCCGACCGCATCCTCATCCTCTCAGACCTGCGCTCCGACAACTTCTACGGAGTCAGCAGCCAGGGTGTGCGAGACTGGGACGCCATCAACAACTTCAACACCACCCTCTCGGTGAGCCCCTACATGTCCGATACCTGGGCATCAGATTTTGGCGCTATTTTTCGGGCCAATACCATGCTCGACCAATTGGAAGCCAACGGCTCGGTGGTAAGCGAGGGGCTGCGGTTGCGCTATGAGGGCGAAGCCCGCTTCCTTCGCGCTTTCCATTACTTCGACCTAGTGCGCATGTTTGGCCGCGTGCCCGTTATTGATAAAGCGTTGCTGCCCCAGGAGGTAGCCAAAATTCCGCGCGGCTCGGTAGCAGAGGTATACGACCTGATTATCAGCGACCTAGAATACGCTAAGGAGAATCTGCCCCTGAACTACACGGGTGCCAACGTAGGTCGCGTGACGTCGGGTGCTGCTAAGGGCTTGCTGGCGTTGGTATACCTCACGCGTTCGGGTCCTACTTACGGCATCGATGGTCCGGGTTTGGCCAGCAACGAGAACGACAAAGCTTTGGCATTGCTTAACGAAGTAATTGACAGCAAGCGCTATTCCTTGGTGTCCAGCTACGCGAACGTGTTCTCTTACACCAATGAGAACAATTCGGAAGTGTTATTTGACGTCCAGTATATCGTAGGCAATGGCGCCACTCATCCGGGCGTAATGGTGCCCGATAACTACTTCACTTCCCTGGGCATTCCGTTTGGTTCGCGTGGGATTGAGATAAAGCCGGTTTCTACTGATTTCCTGAGCATTCTGGCGGCTAATGATGATCGTCGCGCGGCCAGTGTGCAGACGGGTTATCTGGTAGCAGGCGTGGCCGAAAATCGCACCGTACTGAAAAAATATGTGAGTGCTGCCGGCCGCGGAACGGGCAACACCGATTGGCCCATCAACTTCATTGTGATGCGCTACGCCGATATTCTGCTCATGAAAGCCGAAGCTATTCTGCGCGGCGGCGGTGGCACGCAGGCAGATGCTTTGAAAGCTGTTAATGAGGTTCGCACCCGCGCCAAGCAGCCCGCGCTTACCAGTCTGAATATGATGCAACTCATGGAAGAGCGCCGCCGCGAATTCCTCGGGGAAGGTTTGCGCTGGCATGATCTGGTGCGCTCCGGCACCGTGCTTACCACCATGAATGCCTGGATTGCAAAGGAAGACGCGTCGGGTAAGATGCGCCGCAACATTGGCGCGAATGACATTATCTACGCCGTGCCGCTGAACGAATTGAGCGCCACGCCGGGTCTCTACGATCAGAACCCCGGCTACTAAGTTGCTGACAGGCATGTAACTAAAAGCCCGGCTCTTTCCAGGAACATAGACTGGCCAGAGTCGGGCTTTTTGCTGCCCTGGGGGGCAAATTCACGGATAACTAAGCGTAATGAGTAGATACGAGTGTAGACAAACCTTTCTAATCTCGCTTTCGGCAAGCATGACTTGCCGACTGGTTGCTGGTCTCTGCTATTTGCTGCCAGTGGCAGCGCTGGCGCAATCCGGTCCGCCCGCCGCCCCCGCGCTTTGGCACGATCAGTCTCGCACGCTCCGCTACCGCCCCGACGGCTTCGACTTTGTTATTACCAACGGCAATAAACGTTTCGCCCGCGCCTTATACGGCACCAACACTCCCTTCCGCGTAGAAGCCGGCGACATGCCCGAGTTTGCGCTCTACCTGCCCGGTATGGGGGGCAATTTTAAGCTCGGTTTACTAGTCGATGGTCAAAGCAAGTGGCTGATCGAGGCTGATAGCATTGAGGCCCGCTACCGGCCCGGCGCGATGATCTACGAAGTGAAAGATCCGCTGCTGGGAGCCGGCATGCTGCACCTGGAAGTGCTGGCCCAAACCGACGCCGAAGGCATGCTGATCCGTGCCCGCTTCGAGAATGTGCCCGCCAACAAAGTGCGCCTGCTGTGGGCTTTTGGCGGCGCTACGGGTAAGAAATTCAGCCGCGACGGCGACATCGGTGCCGACCCAGAATCCAACTTCTATTTAAAACCGGAGTATTGCCAAGGCAATGTTTTCGAGCTAAAAAACAACACCTTCCGACTGACGTACGGCACTGCACCAAAGCCCCCGAAAAGCGATGACACGCCGGCAAAAATGCCCCCCGGTCTGTCGGATAAGCCTGATGCGCCACTACCGCGCCCGCACTTGGTGGGCGTAATGCCGCCGACCTCGGAAATGCACATCGCTGATGCCGCTCAGCAGGCATCACCCGCGCAGCTTTACGCTTCGCAAGCATCTGCGACTCCCGTCTTGGCTGGCGCTATCAAAGCCAAAGCAGGGGAGACGTTTTACTTCGCCATTCAAAAACCGGAAGCAGCGGCGTTGCGCTACGCAGAGTTGCCGCAAGCCTGGAGCCGCGCCGAGGCTGCCCGGCAAAAGCTGGCTAATCGGGTGCGGGTGCAAACCCCTGACCCTTATATTAATACCCTAGGCGGCGCACTTAGTATTGCCGCTGATGCCATCTGGCAGGACCCCGCCTATCTGCACGGCTCCATTGCCTGGCGCATGCCCCTTAATGGCTGGCGCGGGGCCTACACTGCCGACCCACTCGGCTGGCACGACCGCGCCCAAACCCATTTTCGCTCGTACGCCAAGTCGCAGCTAACCAGCCCGGCCGTGGGTCCGCTGGTTATGGATACGGTCCTGCACCTGGCTCGCCATCAGGAAAAACTGGGTACGGCGGTGTTCAGCAGCGGCTATATTTCGCGTAATCCTGGCGGCGATTTTCGTCCCCACCACTACGACATGAACCTGGTCTACATCGACGCGTTGCTGCGGCACCTGCGCTGGACCGGCGACCTGGCTATGGCTCGCGAGCTGTGGCCCGTTTTGCAACGCCACCTGGCCTGGGAAAAGCGCAACTTCGACACCAATAATGATGGTCTCTACGACGCCTACGCCGCCATTTGGGCCAGCGACGCCCTGCAATACAGCGGAGGCGCGGTAACGCATTCATCTGCCTATAACTACCTGGCTAACAAGTTGGCCGCCGAACTGGCAACGCGCTTGGGCCAAAATCCCGAACCTTACCGGCAGGAAGCCGCCAAGATTCATCAGGCCCTCAACGCCCGATTGTGGATGCCATCCCAGGGTTGGTACGCCGAGTATCAGGATGCGCTGGGCCTGAAGCAGCTGCACCCCGCCGCTGCCCTCTGGACGGTTTATCACGCGCTGGATTCGGAAGTGCCGGATGCTTTTCAGGCCTACCAGGCGCTGCGCTACGTGGATACCAATATTCCGCATATTCCGGTCCGGGCAACGGGCTTGCCGGATGAAGGCTACCATTTGCTTTCGACCACCAACTGGCAGCCCTACGACTGGTCAATCAACAATGTGGCCATGGCCGAGGTGCTGCACACCACGTTGGCCAACTGGCAGGCCGGGCGCACCGAGGAGGCATTTAAACTCTGGAAAAGTGCTTTGCTTGAAAGCATGTATTTGGGCTCTAGCCCGGGTAATATTCAGCAGGTTTCCTTCTACGATGCCCACCGCGGCGAACTGTACCGCGACTTCGCCGATCCCATTGGCGTGGCATCCCGCACGTTGCTGGAAGGCTTGTTCGGCATTGTACCTGATGCTCTGGGGGGCATTTTGACCATTCGCCCCGGCTTGCCCGCCGCCTGGAATAACGCATCCTTGACGGTGCCCGATATTGACTTTGACTTTAAGCGGCGGGGACAACAGGATAAATACAATATAACGCCGCGCTTCGCGCAGCCGCTCCGATTGCGTATACAAGTACAGGCCCGGGCCGAGGCTGTTCAGTCAGTAACGGTGAACGGGCAGGCCGCCAAATGGCAGGCAGTGGAATCGGCCGTAGGACAGCCGGTTATTGAAATAAGCAGCGCGCCGGCTGCCAAATACGAGGTGGCCATAATCTGGCAAGGCGCCGCACCCGATACGGCCGCCATAGCCCCGGTGTACGCTGCCGACAGCCAGCTGGAAGTGCGCTTCCCGCACGCAACTATTACCAAGGTATTTGACCCACAAAAAGCGTTGCGCAATGCCGCGCCGAATGGCTCCGCGCTAACGGCTCAGGTGACCGGCTTAACGGGTGCCCGCACTGCCTTCGTGCAGCTCCGTCAGGGTGGGCTTACCTGGTGGGCACCGCTGGCTTTTGAGGTTAGGGAAACGGTAAAAATTATTGCTGAAAAAGCCCCCCAGCGGAACGGTTTGCGGTTCTGGGTTCAGAATAATACGGAAGATATAGCCGCGAAAGTAATCGTGGGCAACGGCCGCAAACCGTACAGTACCAACGTGAAAATTCCGCGCGGCGCGACTATGGAAATAGCGGTGCCCACTGCGTTTGTTGTGCCCGGTTCCAATGTCGTGACTGTGGAATGGAGCAACGGCCGAGTCGTGGATAAAGTGCTGACTTGGGCCGCTCCTAAACCGCCCCAAACCCGCTACGAAACCGTCAATCTGGCACCGCATTTCAACGATCAGGTGACCCAGATTTTTCAGAACGAATATCTCTCGCCTCGTCCTGCGGGGCCTACGCTCCAACTGCCTACTCAGGGCATTGGCAACTGGTGCTATCCACTTACTCAAGCTGTTATAGATGACACTGGTTTGCGCCAGTTGGCGGGGGGCAAAAACGAGATTGTTTTGCCCTGGGGCACCCCCCTGCGCACGCCCGGTACAGCAGGGGAGAAGAACATATTGTTCGTTTCGCAGTGGGATAATTACGCGGACCAGGCGACGGTGCCGCTGGGGGGCAAATCCAGCCACGCCTACCTACTCATGGCCGGCTCTACTAACCCCATGCAAAGCCAGCTCGTCAACGGCGAAGTACTGGTAACCTACGCCGACGGCACCACCGATACGTTACCCCTGCGCAACCCTGATAACTGGGCGCCCATTGAGCAGGACTACTTTCAAGATGATTTCGCCTTCGATACAGGGGCCCAAAAACCCTTCCGCCTTCATCTCAAAACCGGCCTGCTCACCCGCGAATTCAAGGACTACACCAGCATCAAAGGCTTCAGCACCCGCGCCATTGATGGTGGTGCTGCCACTGTGTTGGATATGCCCCTCAATCCCAAGAAAAAGCTCCGCAGCCTCACTCTAAAAGCGCTGGCTAATGATGTGGTCATTGGCCTCATGAGTGTGACGCTGGTGCGGGAATGAGATGCGCCAGATGCTTGAAACAACATATTCAAAACCATCAAATACAGACTGTCATGCAAAGCACCGCGAAGCATCTCGCGTGCTGACGAGAGATTACCAATCCTGTCAAACACGCGAGATGCTTCGCGGTGCTCTGCATGACGGTCTTTTATAACACCAAATTAGCCTATGTCTTCTCTCCCGAAAATCCTTTCCTACCTTCTGCTGGCTGGTGTCAGTACGCCCCTTGTTGCTCAGCAAAAACCTATTAACCGCCAAGCTTTGGTGGAGCGCCACCGCGTGATTATCACGAACACCGATACGCTCTCATCGTTGTCGGTGGGGAATGGTGCTTTTGCCTTCACCGCCGATGTAACAGGGCTTCAGACATTTCCAACTTACTATGAAAAGGGCGTGCCGCTGGGCACGCAGTCGGAGTGGGGCTGGCATACGTTTCCAAATACCCAGGGCTACAAGTTCGAACAAAGTCTGCGTGAAGTGGAGTTGAATGGCCGCAATGTGCCATATGCAGTGCAGGTGAAAACACCCGGCAACAAGGAAGCCGTCGATTATTTGCGGGCTAATCCACACCGTTTGCAGCTAGGTAATCTGGGGTTTGTATTGCTGAAAAAGAATGGACAGGAAGCTACAATCAAAGACCTGCGCGACATCCGACAGGAACTCAACCCCTGGACGGGTGAGCTGAAAAGCCACTTCACGCTGGATAATGTGCCGGTCGATGTAGTGACCGTAGGGCATCAGCAAGAGGATGCAGTAGCTGCGCGGGTGGAGTCAGACCTGATGAAATCGGGTCGTTTGAAAGTAGGTCTGCGCTTTCCGTTTCCGACAGCCAGCTGGTCCGATATGGGCACCGATTATTCGCACTCCGATCAGCATAAATCAACTATAGCTGATCAAAAGAAAGGCACAGCCCTGATTTCGCACCAGCTGGATACTACCAAATACTACGCGTCGCTGAGCTGGCAGCAGTCTGCTACGCTGGCCGCGGGCAAAGCGCACGAGTTTGTGCTCACGCCCGGCAAGGGCGAAAAAGTGCTGGAGTTTAGTTGCCGTTTCTCGCCGCGCCCTCGCCCCACGGCTGCGCCAACGTTTGCCGCTACTCGCCAGAATAGTCAGCAGCAGTGGGGGGCTTTTTGGCGTAGTGGCGGCGCCGTCGATTTTAGCGGCACCACCGATCCGCGAGCCCGCGAGCTAGAGCGTCGCGTTGTGCTCTCGCAGTACCTCACCAAGCTGCAAGGTGCTGGTTCGCAGCCGCCCCAAGAAACGGGCCTTGTGCTCAATAGTTGGTATGGTCGGCCGCACCTGGAAATGCACTGGTGGCACTCAGCCCATTTCGCTTTGTGGGGTCGCCCGGCTCTGCTCGAAAAGAGCCTGACTTGGTACGCGCGCCCCGACGTGCAGGCCGTAGCACGCGGCATTGCCAAGCGCCAGGGTTACGAAGGCGTACGCTGGCAGAAAATGACGGACCCCTGGGGGCAGGAAGGACCCTCGTCGGTGGGAGCCTTTTTGATCTGGCAGCAGCCCCACTTTATTTACTTCGCCGAGGAAATTTACCGGCAGCGCCCCAACGCGGCTACCCTAAAACTGTATCAGGCCCGGGTATCTGCCACCGCCGATTTTATGGCTTCATACCCGTTTTTCGAGAAGGATAAGGACCGCTATATTTTGGGAAAAGGCGTAATTCCAGCCCAGGAGCGCTTCAAGGCTGAAGAAACGTTTAATCCCACCTTCGAGCTGGTGTACTGGAATTGGGCCCTCAACACCGCTCAGCAGTGGCGCGTGCGCCAGGGCCAGCCGCGCAACCCGAAGTGGGATGCCGTCCTGCAAAAACTCTCCAAATTGCCCCAGGCCAACGGTGTGTATCTAGCCACTGAAAGTGCCCCCGATTCTTACACCAACCCTGAGTTCAAAACCGACCACCCTTCCGTGCTAGCCGCCCTTGGTGTTATGCCCGCCACTGGCCAGGTAGATCCCGCCACCATGCGCCGCACCTTCGACCTGATCTGGAAGGACTGGAGCTGGGACAAAACCTGGGGCTGGGACTTCCCCATGACCTCCATGACCGCCACCCGCCTCGGCCTCCCCGACCGGGCCGTGGATGCTCTGCTCATGAAAGTGCAAACCAATACCTACCTGCCCAGCGGCCACAATTACCAGGAAGGCCGCCTACCCATTTACCTCCCCGGCAACGGCGGTTTATTGGCTGCTGTAGCCCTCATGTGCGCCGGCTATGATGGCTGTAAAGAGGAGAATCCCGGCATTCCGAAAGGCTGGAAAGTGCGGTGGGAAGGTCTAAGCAAAATGCCTTAATGATAGAACGACCAACTCCCCTCCTCATCTGAGGAGGGGATGCCGCCACGAAGTGGCGGCTGGGGTGGTTGAGGTCGTTGTTTAGTTGTTTAACAGACCACTTTACAAATAACTTCAGCAACGAGCCAACCACCCCTAGCCCACGCCGCTTGATGCGCGGAATTCAGCGGAGGAGGGGAACTAGCTTCTAGCTCTCTACCAGTAGTAGCTTTCTACCTCTTTAGTCTTACTCTATAACTCCCTCTGTTACTCTCCAACTCTCATCATGATAAAACACCTCTCCCTGCTTAGTCTTCTGGTGCTGCCAACTTTGGCTTCCGCCCAGACCTATTTCAAGCCGAATTTGCCCCCTGTCAAAACCACTTCCTTCCGGGCCGATACCTTTTCGATAACCAAGTACGGCGCGGTGGCCGATGGCGTGACTTCTAACACCACGGCTTTGCAGCAAGCCATTGACGCCTGTGGCCAGAAGGGTGGGGGAGTGGTGCTGGTGCCGCGCGGGCACTGGCGCACGGGGCCCATTGAGTTGCGCAGCAACGTGAATCTGCACATTGCCGAAGGAGCGCTGGTGCAGTTCAGCAATAAGATGGCTGACTATAAGCTGATTAAAACCAACTGGGAAGGTTTGGCCGCCGTGCGCAATCAGCCGCAGATTTATGGCAAGAACCTGGAAAATGTAGCCGTCACCGGCAAAGGCATTGTAGATGGCGCGGGCGAGGCGTGGTATATGGTGCAGAAAGGGCGCTCCACTGAATCGGGGTGGAAGCAGCTGGTGGCGTCGGGCGGCGTGCTCAACGAGAAGCAGGACCGCTGGTATCCCTCGCCGCAAAGCCTAAAAGGCACGTTGGTAAAAGAGGCTGGTGTGCTCAGCGAAGAGAAATCCGAAATCAAGGATTTTGAGGATATCAAGGACTATCTGCGCCCCGACATGCTGGTGCTCGACCATTGCAAACGGCTGCTGCTGGAGGGTGTGACGTTTCAGAACTCGCCGGCCTGGACCCTGCACCCGATGATGAGCGAAGACGTTGTGGTGCGCAACGTGACCGTGCTCAACGGACCTTACACCCCCAATACCGACGCGCTGGATTTGGAATCCTGCAAAAATGGGTTGGTGGAAGGCTCCACATTTGACGTGGGCGACGATGCTATCTGCATCAAGTCGGGGCGCAACGAGCAGGGGCGGCAGCGGGCCATGCCTACCGAGAATTTTATCATCCGCAACTGCAAAGTGTACCGCGCCCACGGCGGCTTCGTGATTGGTTCGGAGATGTCGGGTGGGGCGCGAAATATCTACGTGTCCAACCTCACGTTTATCGGCACCGACATTGGGCTACGCTTCAAAACTACGCGGGGTCGTGGTGGCGTGGTCGAGAATATCTTCATCGAGAATGTAGACATGAAAGATATTCCCGGCGAAGCCATTCTCTTCGACATGTATTACATGATCAAAGATCCGACCCCGCAGGTAGCAGGCTCAAAAGAGCGGCCCATTTCGCCGGCCAAGCCCGTGGATGAGAGCACGCCGCAGTTTCGCAAAATTCAGATTCGCAACGTGACCTGCAACGGCGCCAAAACCGGCATTCTGGTGCGCGGCCTTCCCGAAATGAGCATCAAAGACATCAGTATCGAAAATGCCGTTTTACAAAGTCAGCAGGGGCTGGTTTGCATCGAAGCCGACAATATTCAGCTGCGCAACGTGACGCTGCTAACACAGAAAACCGACCCAGTAATGGAGGTGCACAACAGCCAGAATATCACGCTTGATAACATCAAATATGCCCCCCAGGCGGCTGTACTGCTGCGCGTTTCGGGTGCGGAAAAGGCGAAGAATGTGCGGCTTGTTAATACGGATGTTTCGAAGGCAAAAGTAGGGGTGGAGTTTGGTGAGAAGGTAAAGAAAAAGGCCGTCGTCGTTTCCAAAAATTAAGACGCTAAGGCTGGGTGAAATTACCCAATCTAAAGCCCGTCATGCAGCGCGTCGCGAAGCATCTCGCGTGTTTACTTGCAATGGTAATTCACGAAGCGAGAGAGATGCTTCGCGACGCGCTGCATGACGGTCGACTTCTTTGACCATTATATAAAATCATTTCTGGGCTAATAACCCCCGAAAAAGCCCCCCAAACGCGCTTTCTGTATGAAAAAAATCCTGTTGCTTTCGCTGTTGTATCTGCTAGTCTGCCCAGCGGTTTTTGCCCAAAAGAAATCGGCCGCATTATCACAGCGCATGGCCGATTCGTTTATCAAGCGCTACCCCGATTCCCTGGGGCTGGAGCAGAATAAAGTGGCCCGCTGGGGCTACGAACAGGGTCTCATGTTGAAGGCCATTGAACGCGTGTGGCAGCGCACGGGCGAGCGGAAATACCTCGACTACATCGTGCGCATTATGGAGTATTCCATCGGCGCTGATGGCTCCATTCAGCGCTACAAGTACGAGGACTTTAACCTCGATAACATCAACACCGGCCGCATTCTGCTTACCCTGAGTCAGCAGCCGGGCTTAGATCAGGAAAAGTACCGCAAAGCCGCGCACCGCCTGCATCAGCAGCTTAATGCGCAGCCGCGTACGAAGGAAGGCGGCTATTGGCATAAGAAGCGCTATAGCAACCAGATGTGGCTGGATGGCCTATACATGGCGGAGCCTTTTTCCGCTGAATACAGCAAGCTTTTCAAGCAGCCAAAAGGCTTTGATGAGGTAGCCAAACAGTTTTCTTTAATCGAGAAAAACCTGGTTGACCCCAAAACGGGCTTGCTTTACCACGGCTACGACGAAAGTCGGGAGCAGCAATGGGCCAACAAGAAAACGGGCTTGTCGCCCAACTTCTGGGGACGCGGTATAGGCTGGTACGCGATGGCGCTGGTTGATGTGCTCGACTACTTTCCTAAGGATCATCCGGAACGGGCCAAGCTTATTATGTATCTGCAACGTTTGGCTCCCGTGTTGGCGAAGTATCAGGACCCGAAAACGGGCGCATGGTGGCAAGTAAGCGACCAAGGCAGTCGCGCTGGCAATTACGTGGAAGCTTCCGCATCGTGTATGTTTGTGTACGCGCTGGCTAAGGGCGCCCGCCTCGGCTACATCGATAAGTCGTTCCAGAAAGTAGCCGACAAAGGCTATCTAGGAATTCTAAAGCAGTTTGTGCAAACTGAATCGGATGGGTTGCTGACCCTGAATGGCACGGTGAGCGTGGGTGGCCTCGGTGGCACTCCCTACCGCGACGGCAGCTACGAGTATTACCTAAGCGAGCCTATTCAGAAGAATGATTTTAAAGGCGTGGGGCCATTTATCATGGCTAGTGTGGAGATGGAAATGGTGAAGTAGACTATTTGATAGTCGAGATGTTGAAGAACGCCTCTCGACTATCGAATAGGCGGTCATGCAGAGGCGGAGCCGAAGCATCTTGCGTGTTTAGTTGAGTTACTACTCTCACATCAGCACGCGAGATGCTTCGGCTCCGCCTCTGCATGACTTTCTTTTGGCTGTTATGACCAAGAGAACTTTTCTGCTTAACTTAAAATAAATCGTTCTTGGCTGGAACAGTGTAAGGCTGGGGTGTGCCGGTTGTTTTGGGTAGGCCGAAGAAGAAATAAAGCGTGCGTTTGGTGGAGCCGTTGAGGTGGTTTAGCTCACTATTAGGGCCTAGGTTTTTGGTGTTGGCGTCGATGTTCAGGGCTAGCTTGGTGCCCAGGGGCGGGATGGCATCGAGGAAGGATAAATTCCCCCCCGGCAGGTCCGGGCTGGACTTTACGCCAGATAGACCGTAGAAATCGAAGAGGCGCACGAACAGGCCTTTGTCGGGGCTGGCGACCAGAAACTTACCTTCTACGGTGTTCATTTCCAGCCAAGCGATGTCGGCGAAGTAGCCTTTGAATTCTGGATAAATCCAGGGGGCCGCACCGGTGTGGGTATTGTTGTAGGCGTTTTCCCACACGTCGGTGTTAACACCCTGCAGGCGGTTTTTCCAAACGCGGTAGGGGCCTTTGCCCAGCCATTTGGCCCCTATGACGAAGTTTTCGGGGTAGGTGAAGCTCAGGCCAGCGAAAGGAAAATCGCCTTGCAGCGCGTACTCGTAATCGAGCTGGAGCCAGCCGCTGCCGTACATTTTCCAGCGCACGGTTTTGAGGTCGCCTTCGTAGCTGGCTTCGATTACTTCCCCATCGGATTCGGTGCGACGGCGCAGGCCTGTGAACTTGGCTTGGCCAGCTACCAGAATGGGGCCGTTGCCGAAGGATAATTTGTCGCCGCTGTTGCCTTTCAGACCAGTAATGTGGCCGTTGGTTTTGTTGAAGGTGACGGTGATGTTGCTGGCTTTGAGTGTGAGCGTGGTGTCGGTTTCGGCAGTTTCGATGGGCTGCTTTTCCTTTTCCTGTAGCGTCAGGATGTTGCGGAGCAGTTGTTTGTTGCTTCCTGTCGACCAGGTCCACTTGTACACCAGGTTCTTTTGTGGGTCGAAGGCGGAGAGCACTAACGCATCATAGTTTTTCCAGTCTTTAGGCAGGCCGAGCTTAAGCTTGCCCTTCGCCAGGGGAGCGATTTTGGGGCTTTCCACGCGGCTTTTTTTCATGGTAGTCGAGCCGGTGAAGGTCTCGCCGGGCTGGCGATGATTCACCAGCTCCCACTGGAAAAAGCACTGACTGAGGTTGTTGAAATGGTAGCGGTTTTCTACTTCCAGTGTGCCATTAAACTTGGCCGGTAGCTCTTCCAAATCAATCTTGATGGGGGAGAAAATCTCGCGGATGGCGTAGAAGCTGCCTTCCTTTTCGCGGTGCGGGCCCACCACGCCGTCGGGCGCGTTTACGCCGTTCACGTCGATGATATTGCGCTGGTCGGTGCGCACGATGCCTTCGTCAACCAGGGCCCATAAAAAGCCCCCCGCCGAGCGTTGAGAAGACCAGTGTAGCTCCCAGAAGTCGTGGAGGCCCACAGCGGCACCGCCGTCGTCCTGGGCGTGCAGAAACTCGGTGGGCATATAGATGAGCGAGTCGGCTAGGATTTTCTGGGAGCTGTAGTAGTTCTCGTAGTGGTTGCAGTCGATGCCGTTGTGCTGGTTGCCGGGGCGGTGGTGGGCGTGAATGACGGGGCGGTTGGAAAGGTCGTATTGGCCGTAGTCGTCGTCCAGTTCTTTGTTGTGGCCGCCCTCGTTGCCGTTGCTCCAGAAGATGATGCTGGGATGATTCACGTCCTTCTGCACCATCTCTTTCACCAGCTTAGCACCGGCGGGCGTGCTGTACGCTTTTTGCCAGCCGGCCAACTCGTCGAGCACATAAAGGCCCAGGGAGTCGCAGATTTCTAGGAACTTAGCGTCGGGCGGGTAGTGCGACATGCGCACGGCGTTCATGTTCATCTCCTTCATCAGCTGCACATCCATCAGGTGGATGGAGTCGTTGAGGGTGCGGCCGGTTTCGGGCCACCAGCTGTGCCGGTTGATGCCCTTGAATTTTACCTGCGTGCCATTCACATAAACGCCCTTGCCGCGCCTAATTTCAATGGTGCGAAAGCCGAAGCGCTCCGAGGTCTGATACAGATTTTGCCCCCCAGCCTGCATCGCCACATTCACGCGGTACATATTCGGGGTTTCGGAGGTCCAAAGCAGCGGCTTGCTGACGGTCGTTTTCAGTTGAATCAGCGAATCCTGCGCATTGGCCCGGCCCCGTGCCGTACCCACTACAGTGCCTTGCGCATTCACAATATCAGCCTGCACGTCGGTGGCTTGGCGCAAACCTTTTAGGGCGACATTCATCTTAAAAGAGCCATCGGCGCGGGCATCGATGGCGAGCTGGGGGCTGAACTGCTTGGGAAAAGCTTCGAGGTAAACAGGCCGGAAAATGCCACCGAAAATCCAGTAGTCGGCCAGGCGCTCGGCGTTATTTACGGAGGCGTCGGCCGACATCTTGCTCACCGTTACTTCCAGAACGTTGGGCTTGTCGAAGTTGAGCTTGTCGGAGAGATTGTATTTGAAGCGGTAAAAAGCCCCCTGGTGAATCGGGCCGGCCAATTGACCATTTATCTTGACTTCGGTATCCGTCATCGAGCCCTCAAACACGATGAATACCTCCCGGTCGCGCCAGGTGGCGGGCACTTGAAAGGTGTGCTTGTACATGCCTTTCTCGTCGGCGAAGCGGAAGTTTTTGCCGTAGGTTTTGTAGTCGCGGCCGTAGTTGTAGCTGCCAAAACCCTGCTGCTCCCAGCACGATGGTACCTGAATTTTGGTCCAGAAACCACTTTTGCGGCCGCCGGTGCAGTAAAAATCCCAGGTGGCGGTGTGCGTGTTGTCGGTGCCGGAGAGGTAGCGGACTTGCTTCTGCGTGGGCGTTTGGGCGGCAGTATTGCCGGCCCAAAGCAGCGTCAGACAAGTAAGCCAAGTCAGCAGGTTGGTCTTCATAATCAGTAGCTCAGAAGGGCGGAAGGAGGCGTTTGGTAAGCCAACTTAGGCCAGATTTCTTCTGCGTGCTACCTGTAGTATCCTGCTTCGGCCTAAACTCGGCGCTTTTTCCCGTCTGGGGGGCTTTTTTATTTGTGCTGGTTTCTATCAAATGTTTTCTTCATCCACAAAAAAAGGGCGCTGACTATACCGTCAGCGCCCTTTCTATTGGAATGATAGCTTGTTATTCCTTCGATACTTGCAAGGTTTCAACGCCCTCAGTTGTATGCACTTTCACAACGTACATGCCGGTCTGTAAGCTGCCGCCTACCTCTTTCACGTGCTTGCCTTCGCCCTGTTCTACTACTTGCCCGAAGCCGTTATACACTTCATAGGTGAAGGCGTGCTTAGAGGCGATTTTGAAAGAATTGGTAGTAGGATTAGGATACACGGCAGCCTTGCCCTTTACCTTTCCCGGAGCCGTAGGGCTTGCGCTAGCTATTTCCATGTCGGAGCCCAGATAAAAGCCGGTATGCGGCGGCTGGTTGTAAGCTACGTTCTGCCAGGCAACACTCAGGCGATACTGCGGATCGTGCATGAGCGTGGTGAGGCGGTACTGCGTAGGAATCGTGGTCGTGAAAATCAGCAGCTCTGCATCGTTTGCATTGCGCCAGATAACTTCTTCGCGCCAGTCGCCAAACAGGTCGGCGGAGAGGCCAGGGTTGGCTTTCGTCGTGTTGTTTTGGGCCGCCCCGAAAGTAGAGGCCGAAAGCAAGCGGTTAGATCTGCTGGTTTCGAAGTTCCACTTATCAATCGAGGTGCCATCCAGCAACTCGCGCGACAAGTCGCCATCCCACCAGATGGCAAAGTTGATGCTAGGCCGGGAAGTGCTGATTTGTTCGCCTTTTGCCGAATACAAACCGCCTCTGGAGGCCCAGGCTTCGAAGCCTTTGTAGCGCGGGTCAATATCGGCGGCTAAGCCACGACCTACGTCGCCCTGGTTGGGGCCGGGCCGTCCCCAGATAAGCTCGCCAGTGCGGGCGTCGCGGAAGTCGGCGGCGGCGCTGCCATACGCTTTCTGGTCTTCGTGGGGCGAAAATGCCTCTAAGCCGGGGCGGTCGGGGTCCATATCGGATACGTGCAGTGCATCGCCGTGGCCACGGCCCGTGGAGTACAGCCCCTTGCCATCGTCGTCGATGGCGCACGAGCCGTACACGATTTCGTCCTTGCCGTCGGCGTCTACGTCGGCTACGGTAAGGTTGTGGTTGCCCTGGCCGCGGTAAGCCTTATTGCCGGGCGTGCTCGGATCGTCGCTATCGAAGGTCCAGCGCTGGGTGAGCTGCCCATCCTTAAAATCCCAGGCTACCAGCACAGAGCGAGTGTAGTAGCCACGACACATCACCAAGCTGGGATGCACGCCGTCAAGGTAAGCCACGGCCCCCAGGAAACGGTCGACGCGGTTGCCATAATTGTCTCCCCAGATAGCGTTTAGCTCGGAAGTTGTTGGGTTGTCGCCCTTTACAGGGTGGCGCTGGGGCAAATAGGTCACGCTGGGGTAAGCAGCGCCCGTGAGGCCATTGAACACGGTCAGGTACTCGGGGCCACGCAGAATGTAGCCGGCTGAGTTGCGGTAATCAGCGTTGGCATCGCCCATTACTTTACCCTGGCCGTCGATGGTTCCATCGGAGGTTTTGCAAGCTACTTCGGCCTTGCCATCACCATCCAGATCGTATACCATAAACTGAGTGTAGTGCGCACCGGCCCGAATGTTCTTTCCTAGATCAATGCGCCACAGCTGCGTGCCATCAAGCTTGTAAGCATCGAGGTACACGTTGCCGGTATAGCCGCTTTGCGAGTTGTCTTTGGCGTTAGTGGGGTCCCATTTTACAATAATCTCGTAGGTGCCATCACCGTCAAGGTCACCCACTGAGCAGTCGTTGGGAGTGTAAGTATAGGCTCCGCTCGCGTTGGTGCCGCCCGCCGGACGTTGGAGCGCAAGGCGCATATACTGTTGGGCCCACGCCGTGGCCATATCTGGGCTCGACGACTCCTCTCCTTGGCCGGGGCCACCATTGCGCACGGCGCGCACAAAATAGGTTGCATCTGGGGCCGTAGCAGCAGTGGCGTCTACCCAGTTAGTGCTTTCAGTAATAGGTTTGGCGTTGAGCTTAACCGCTTCGCCATCAGTAGTTTTGCGAAATAAATTGAAGCCGACCCGGGCGTTGTCGGTAGCCAACAAGCGCCAGCTCACGAATACCTGACCATCGGGGAGCTTCACAGCCACAATGCCGCGATTGAGCTTTTCCATTTGTCGCTGTGCGGACTGTGGGGCTTTTTTCTGCCCCTGAGCCATACTCACGACGGGCGTGCTCAATGCGGTCAGCATCGCGCACATGGCTACATTGCGGTTGAGCCATTGTAAATTTCTAATCATAGTAATAGAGCTGGAAGTGGAAATTGGGATAGGTCGGAAATGCTAGCACACCTGATAGGTGTCCTGGTACTTATCAAAGTTGTCTTATAAAATCCCGCAAAGTCTCCTGCAGTGTCCTGTATATAACATTTTAATGATCAGTGTATTCTGACTCTTTGCTCTCCGCTTTTCCTGACCTCTATTAAGCCTTGAAATTCTTTTTATCTGCCCCCCAAATCGGCCTGTAGCTACGCAGATAGCGCTACAATTGAGTTGCTGACTTACTGTTCGCCCCGCCTCAGGCACCAACAGTGCAGGAGAGTTTGGGCAGAACGAAGCTTTTCCTTGTGTATGCTTCCTATTGATACCCTTTATGAGAAACGCTTTCGCTCTGCTACTCCTGTTTTGTTGCCTTACTGCATTCATCCAATTTGCGAAGCCCAAGCCAACGCTTTACCTGATCGGCGACTCCACAGTCAATAATTCGCACTTGCCGCAAATGGGATGGGGAAGCAAGTTGGGGGGCTTTTTTGATACCACGCGCATTGCTATTGCCAACCACGCCATGGCCGGGCGCAGCACGCGCACCTTCGTGTCGGAGGGCCGCTGGCGGCGCGTCGATTCGCTCCTGCGGCCCGGCGACTTTCTCATCATGCAGTTTGGCCACAATGAAGGCAGCGCGCCCGACACTACCAAGGCTGGCCGACGTGGCGTGCTGCGCGGCACTGGTGAAGAAACCAAGAGCTTGACATGGCCCGACGGACGCCAGGAAACCGTGCACACCTACGGCTGGTATCTGCGTCATTTTATTCGGGGAGCAAAAGCCAAAGGCGCCACGCCCATCGTGGCTTCTATGATTCCGCGCAATCAGTGGCAAGACGGCAAGGTGAAGCGCGCCAATCAGGATTTTGGCAAATGGGCCGCCGAAGTAGCTCAGCAGGAAGGCGTGCAGTTTATTGACCTGAACAAACTTACAGCCGACAAATACGACAAGCTAGGGCCAGAGGAAGTAGCCAAACTCTTCGCCGGCGACCACACCCACACCAACGAAGCCGGCGCCCGCATCAATGCCGAATCGGTGGTGGCTGGGATCAAAGAACTCAAGCGGTTACCCTTGCGCAGCTATCTAGCCAAACGCTAACTCAGGTTTGCGCGACACGAGTCGTTCAACGACAAGACGCAAGTATGCGTCTCTACATCGTTCATGTATTATCACTCGCTACAATAAAAAACACGCAGCCAGAATCCGCTCTTATGATAAAAACATTTGCAAAAATGCCCCCCAGAGGGCTTGTTATACTGGTGGTTGTGCTGGTGTTTTTCTCACTGGGTTTTCTGCCAAAACAGAAGGCGAAACCCACGCTCTACCTCATTGGTGATTCGACCGTAAAAAACGGCAAAGGCAACGGCGACGGTGGACTCTGGGGTTGGGGAAATTTCCTAACCGCTCACTTCGATACCACCCGCCTGGCCATTCGCAACGCGGCCTTGGGCGGCACCAGCAGCCGCACGTTTCGCACCCAAGGCCTATGGGCCGATGTGCAGGCCAAGCTGAAGCCCGGCGACTTCGTGATCATGCAATTCGGCCACAACGACAACAATCCTCTGGCGGATACGGCCCGGGCCCGCGGCACCATCCGCAGCAACGGCGACGAGAGTCAGGAGATTTATAATCCCATCACTAAGCAGCAGGAAGTGGTGCATAGCTACGGCTGGTATCTGCGCCAGTACATTGCCGACGCCAAGGCCAAAGGCGCCACCGTCATTGTGTGCTCACTTATTCCGCGCAATCAGTGGCAGGAGGGCAAAGTGAAGCGCGCCTCCGCTGATTACGGCCAGTGGGCCGCCGAGGCCGCCAAACAGGGTGGCGCTTATTACATCGATTTGAACAACCGGATAGCCGATAAATATGACGCCGAGGGTGAGCAAAAGGTACGAGCAACTTACTTCAACACCCAAGACCACACACACACCATCGAGGCCGGCGCGAAGCTGAACGCCGCCATAGTAGCCGAGGGAATCCGCGACCTCAGAAAATGCCCCCTACAGAAGTATCTCGTAAAGAAGGCTGGGTAAATAATCAAGTTGGCGGTCGTGCAGAGCAACGCGAAGCATCTCGCGTGCGGTCGTTGCCAAACTAACCGTCATGCTGAGCGGAGTCGAAGCATCTCTGCCGCTTCGTTGAGATTAGTAACCAGGAGAGATGCTTCGACTCCGCTCAGCATGACAATACCATTGCAATCAAACACGCGAGATGCTTCGCGTTGCTCTGCATGACGTGCTGATGATGGCAGGTCTATAATCGCGCAATTATTCTGGCAATTACTGCTTCAGCAGCAACTCTAGTTCCTTCTGCGTCACTTGAATGACGGTGCCATGGCGGGCGCCCGCAGGAAAGCTTATTTGGTCGGAAACGTCAGTCCACGCTTTGAGGTCACTGGAGCGGACGGCGCCGTATTTATGCTCGGTGTATTTATCGAAGTATACCAGCCACTGCTTACCGAGCTGAATGGCAGTAGGTCCTTCTGCCCAATACTTGCCAGTGATGGGAGCGGAGGCTTTGCCGTACGGGCCAGTGAGGTTGTTGCTGAAAGCCACCTTTAGGTTCTTTTGAGCGGGCTCGCGGGTTTCGTCTTTCAGAATCATGACGTAGCGTTTACCGTCGCGCTGGATGGTAGCATCGATGGAGTTGAAGCCGGGCTCGTAGAGCAGCTTCGTGTCGCTGAAGGTCTTGAAGTCCTTAGTAGTGACGTAGTAGAGGCGGTGGTTGTAGGCCTTGTCGGCGGTGCTTTGGGTTTCGGGAAATTTGCCGGTAATGGTGGTGGCCCAATAGATTAAGTAGGTGCCAGTTTTTTCGTCCAACGTGATTTCGGGAGCCCAGCAGTTGCGTGCTTCTGCTTCGTGCTGCATCACCGGAATAAACTGCTGCTCCGACCAGTTCACCAGGTCTTTGGAAGAAGCGTAGCCGATGCCTTTATCATTCCAGCTTACCGTCCAGACCATGTGAAACAGTCCATCCTTGCCCCGAATCACGCAGGGGTCGCGCATGAGCTTGTCTTGGGCCACAGTGGGTCGCAAAAAGGTGCTGTCTTTTTTCAAGGCCGTCCAGGTGTAGCCATCCTTGCTGTGGGCCAGGTGCAGGCCGTCTTGGCCGTTGCCTTTGAAGTAAGCAAATACCAGTGCTTGCCCTTTCGGTGCAATCTGCTGAGCAAACGTGCTGAGACTGATGAAGAAGCTGGCAGCAAGTAGGAAAGCCTTCGGGCTTTTTAAGAAGGAAATTGGCGGCATCTAGGGGGGCTTTTTACAATGGTTTTTTAGGTTGCTTACCAGTTGGCTTGAGCTGAATATACGTGGGCTGGTCCCGGTCGCAGGTGAGCTTGCCGTTGGCGTAGTGCAGCTCAACTACCTGAATCAGGCTGCGTTTCGTGGCGATGGTGGCGGCTGCGGAGGGCGTGCCTTCGGTGCGACCGGGGTGGGTGAAGTAGAACAGATACGCCCGGTCGCCCTGCACTACTACGTCGGGGTGGCCGCCGATGGCTTGATCTTCCGGGCCTTTGCCGGGCAGTTCTACTAGCCGCTCTTCTTGGGGCTGCCACTGCTGCAAGTCGGCGGAGCTGTACACGCCTAGGCCTTTCCATTTGTCGATGATCATCCAGTAGCGGTCATTCCAGCGGAATACTTTGGGGCCTTCGCCGCGCTCCTTCAGGGCCAGACCTTTGTCTTGCCAGTGGTAGAGGTCGGGGCTGTCGGCGTAGTAGATTGATTTGCCGTCGCGCTCGTTGTTATACCACATGCGCCACGTGCCATCGGGCCGACGAAATACGCTGGCATCAATGACTTTGTCGGTGGTTAGGTTAAGCGTCGATTCGTATTTCCAATTCAGCAAATCCGAACTCGTGAGGTGCAGAATATGGCGAGGGTGGTTCCAGTCGGTGAAAATGCCCGGTACGTAGGTCAGAAACATGTGGTAGCGGCCTTTTGCATCCTCCACTACATCGGAAGCCCAATGCGTATACTGTGGGGTGGGGCGGTAGTTGATGTTGGCCGTGTCGCGGTAGCTCCACGTGGCGCCCCCGTCCGCCGATTCGGCAATGCCAATGCGCGTGCCGTGCACCCAGGTTACGCCCTCGGCGGCGGGATCGGTGGCGCGGCGGTTGGTGTAAAACATAAACCACTTCTTCTCCCGCTTATTCCAGATTATAACCGGGTCGGCGGCGCCGTCATAAATCGGGTCGCGATACAGGGGTTTGGGGGCCAACTTACCCGCCGGTTTTTTCTGCGCCAGCGTGTACGTGGGGGGCAAAAAGAAGAGTAATAAAAGGCAAACAAGGCCGTATTTTATCATGCTAATTGCCATCAGGTTTCACAGTATCAGTGCGCAGACTTTCGGCCCATTGCCAAGCGGCTAACGCATCTGGTTTGGCAGGCGAGAAGGGCGGAGTGTCATTCCTGAGAAACCTCACCAAGCCCAGTTTATTGGCTTTTATGCCTTCCACCACGCACTTAGCAATCTGGTAGGCACCATAAGGGCTGAAGTGAGTGTTGTCGGCTAAGGCTTGCTCCTGACCAGGGTAGGTGTTAGGCGGATAATGCACAAACGCCTTTTTCGACTCTTCCACGCCTATCGCTTCATATAGCGTTTGAGTCATGGCGGTAAGGTCAATGAGGGCAACGTTCTCGGCGCGGGCGACCTGGCGGGCGGCTTCGGGATAGTCGCCAAGGCTGTTCTCAATCTTGCCATCAACTCCAAACGAGCGGCGGCTGGTGGAGGTGAGAATGACTGGAGTTCCACCCTTCTTTTTGGCTTCCGCGACGAACAGTTTCAGGCGCTCGGTGTAGGAGTTGTAGGCGCCGTCCTGGGGGCCTTTTTCCTTCTGGTCATTATGCCCAAACTCAATGAAAAGATAGTCGCCGGGCTTCATCACGCTCAGTACTTTTTCCAGGCGCCGGGAGCCCTGAAAGCTACCCAAACTCAGGCCCGATTCGGCATGATTGGCCACGGCCACACCCGGCTTCAGAAACCGCGGCAGCATCTGTCCCCATGAGGCCCAAGGCTCCTCTTCCTGATTGACCACGGTAGAATTGCCGGCCAGAAAAACGGTGACGGCCGATGGGTTGGGCGTTATTTCCAACGAGCTCAGGCAAGTAGCGGAGCCATTGAACTCCAGCGTCAGCTTGTTGTCCCAATCGAGTTTAGTTAATTCCCGTGGTTTCAAAGCCACCGAATTGCCCCCTAGAATCTGCCGGCTTTTGATGTTGATGGTAAACGTGTGCGTGCTGAATTTGCCCGGCGCGGTTTCCGTCTTTTCTAGCAGTAAGCGGCGTGATTCCGCCTTCACGGAGCTGGACGAGCGGCCCTCGGCATCGCCGAGCGTAAAGGTCACATTGTAGTTGCCCTCCGGCAAATCGACCGAGAAATAAAAGGGCTTGTCACTGGTCACAAAATCGCCTTTGAGCGCATCTTTTCCACCCCGGTCGACTGCTTTCACGGTGGTGTTAAAATCGAAGCCGTAGCCCTTGTCTGCTGTGTAAATGGCAGTCGGTAAAACCTGTTGGTAGCCAGGCGCCGTTTTACCTGATCCAAAATCAAATTTGAAAATGGTTTTAGCAGGTTGCGCGACGGTGCTTTTGGCTATGAATAGGCCGACAAGGCAGGCTAGTAGGAAGAAGGCAGGTTTCATATCGACAGTGGCAGCGGTAGTAGCTTGCCAACGAACTAAATGTAAACGCCACCTCCTGATTAGCTTACCTGTACTGTCGGGTAAACTTAAATAACGGTGGCCGCAGCGGCACGCCCAGCTACGCGGCCAGAAAAGAGGCAGCCGCCCAAAAAAGTGCCCTCCAAAGCACGGTATCCGTGCATACCGCCGCCGCCAAAGCCAGCTACCTCGCCCGCCGCATACAGGCCGCGCACGGGGTTGCCTTCCGCGTTCAGTACCCGCCCGTAAAGGTCGGTTTCGAGGCCACCGAGAGTTTTGCGGGTGATGATGTGCAGGCGCACCGCAATAAGCGGCCCGGCCGACGGGTCGAGTATAGAGTGAGGTTTGGCCGTGCGGATAAGTTTGTCCCCCAAGTACTTGCGCGCCCCTCGGATGGCCGTAATCTGGCTGTCTTTGCTGAATGGGTTATCCAGTTGCCGGTCGCGGGCCCGCACTTCGCGCTCCAGGGAAGCGAGGTCGATGAGGGGCTCCTCCGTCAGGGCGTTCATGCCTCGGACCAGGTCGGCGAGGTTGTCGCGTACCACGAAATCGGCGCCGTGCTTTTTAAAGGCTTCGACGGGAGCCGGTGCGGCTTTGCCAAAGGCGCGGCAGAGAGTCTGGCGCCAGTCTTTATTGGTCAGATCAGGGTTTTGCTCCGAGCCGGAAAGAGCAAATTCCTTTCGCAGAATGCGCTGTGTTAGCACAAACCAGCTGTAATCGTGACCTGTTTGGCGAAGGTACCGCAGCGTGCCCAGCGAGTCGAAGCCCGGGAACAAGGGCACGGGCAGGCGATTCCCATGTGCATCGAGCCACAGCGAGGAAGGGCCGGGTAGAATGCGGATGCCGTGATTAGGCCAGATAGGGTTCCAGTTTTGGATGCCTTCCGGGTAGTGCCACATGCGGTCCTGGTTGATTAAATGCGCCCCAGCGGCGGCGCTGATGCCCAGCATCAACCCATCGACGTGGGCGGGCACACCCGACAGCATGCTTTTGGGCGGCTCGCCGAGGCGCGCGGGCCAGTTTTGCCGCACCAGCGCATGATTGGCCCCAATACCACCTGACGTTACAATAACTGCCTGGGCATAAAATGCGAAGTCGCCGACGGCTATGCGGGAGCTTTTCTGCCCGCGCAGTACGTCGCTGGGTTCCAGAATTTCACCCAACACGCCATTCACGACGCCATTTGTTACGATTAACTCTTCTACCCGATGCCGAAATTTGAAGGTGATAAGGCCGCGTTTTACGCCTTCGCGCACGCGCCGCTCGAAGGGTGCCAATACCCCCGGCCCAGTGCCCCAGGTGACGTGGAAGCGCGGTACCGAATTGCCGTGACCGATGGCGCCATACCCGCCCCGCTCGGCCCAGCCTACCACCGGAAAAAATCGCATGCCCTGCTTGTAAAGCCAGGACCGCTTCTCGCCGGCCGCAAAATCTACGTAGGCCTCAGCCCAGCGGCGGGGCCATTTGTCCTCGGGGCGGTCGAAGGCGGCGGTGCCGAGCCAGTCTTCCAGAGCCAGGGCGTGGGAGTCGTGGATGCCCATGCGGCGCTGCTCGGGCGAATCGACCAGAAAAAGCCCCCCAAGCGACCAGAACGCTTGTCCGCCCAGGTTTTGCTCCGGCTCCTGGTCGAGCAGAAGCACTTTTTTGCCGGCGTCGGCCAGCTCGGCGGCGGCTACCAAACCGGCCAGTCCGGCCCCGATTACAAGTACATCAGCTTCCATAGGGTCGGGCAACATGAGTACTGGTGAAAACTTGGCTATTCTGTTCTCTTAAGGCGTAGTTTTTTGCGATTCATGCCAGGCATTGTACCGCCGAACTATTGTGGGAAGGTCACGATACCGGTAGCGGCCAACTTGTAGGTCGGCAACTAACTCTGGACAGTCGCCAAAATAAGCGACAGCATCTTTCGGGAATCTCCATCCACTGACCTCGTCTAGCTGCATCTTATCCGGGCGATAGATGACGAGGCTGTTTTCAGGATTGTACACCCTGTCACCGAACCGGCGAGGATAAAAGCTGTAATGATATAGCTGCACTTCGCCCGCTAGTATCTGCTGCAAGAAAGCACGGTTGAGGGAATTAGTGCCCTTCTGTGCAAACAGCAGCGAAACGTAGCGGATGGTGTCCAGGTCGGAATAGTAAGTAAAGGAGGCGAGTTGATCGGCATCCAGATTAAGGCGTTGGTGGCCCCGTATCGGAAGAAACTCTACCTGATACTGTTGTGTATACCTACTAGTTGGAACAATTGCCCCCTGCAGGGTATCGCCGCCCATCGTAACGACGTAGCCCGGCAATGGCTTTTTATTTTGGGCATAACTGCTGATCGTGAGCAGCAGACAGGCAAGCAGGAGCGGCCCATACCGCTGGCGTGGTGGGTAGTGCATAGTGAAGTAGAGATAATGAATAATGTAAGCAGCCCTAAGTAAGCATAGATTGAGCAGGCTTCTAGTACAGCGTCATGTTATTTTGTAGATTTCGCATATAAAATTGAAAGTATCCGTTGGCCACTGGCTGTTTTGGCTATGGCAGCTGGCCGCCGGGGAGTGGCGTTTCTGACAGGCAAAACCACAAATGATGGCGAGAATGACTGCCCGGGTACGGAAACTGCTCTATCTTTCGTCACTTTGCCTGAGCAGCCAAGCTGTTGCATCAGCCGCTGGCTGAATCAGCTTGGACCGCCTTGTTTCCAAATTACCAGTATGAAACAATCATCCTTTTCAGCGGGCTTTGTGCTTGCGTGTTCTCTCTTAAGTGCTTGTCAGATGCAGCAATCAACTGATACGGACGACTCCGGGGCAGTGTGGAAGTCGGAGGCGTACGCCGTGTATCGCGATAGTGTGGTGCAGGGTAAGCACGTAGCGCGGGTGCTTTCGCCCACATCGCTCACCTCAAACTACCAGAGCCCGGCCAACGAGTTTCAGAGCCCGGAAATCAACTTTAAGTTTAGTATAAACGGCAAGGATAACGAGCTGGCACCGGGCCAGGACCATCGGTTTATTGCCGTGCCGCGGGCGGGCAAAACAGCCCCCGAACTACCGGTCATTGTGTTTGGGCAGCGCTACGTAGACCCTGGAGCGGTGCCAGCCAACTTGTATTTGCCTCCCAACACACCCATGAAGATTCGGCTGGACATGCGGCCGGTGCTGGCGGCATTTAAGAAGCAAGGTTACTACACCACCTTCAAAGGCGAGAAGATTTATAAGGAAGACTTCAAGAAGGTATTTGTAGCTGGCAATACGGCCCCGTTGAGCTGGGATTTTGACAACCTGGTGAACAAGCCCGAGCTGGAGCTGAAAGACTCGGATGGTAACGGCATTTATGAGGCTACGCTGACCCTAAATGCCCCCCAGGCCGCCAAAACCACCGCTGGCAAATGGGAAAAGTCTGTCAAGACCGATGACTTTCCGCAGTACACTTCGGAGTACCCGATTGCCGATGCGCTGTATAATCTGGCGCTGGAGGAAGCGCGACGGGCGGTGGAGCCAGATAGCACCTTCCGCACGGGCAAAGAGTGGGCCGGCGTCTGGACCCGCGACATCAGCTACAGTATCATCCTGTCGATGGCTATGCTGCAGCCCGAAGTGGCTATGAAAAGCCTGATGCGCAAAGTGTCGGAAGACGGGCGCATAATTCAGGATACGGGCACGGGCGGCGCATACCCATGCTCCACCGACCGTATGATTTGGGCCACGGCCGCTTGGGAAATCTATAAGGTAACCGGCGATGAGCAGTGGCTGCGCACGGTGTATCCTATTATCAAAAAGTCGATTGAGGACGACATACAGAACGCCTACAACTCCCAAACCGGCATGGTACGCGGCGAATCGTCGTTTCTGGATTGGCGCGAGCAAACGTACCCCAAGTGGATGCAGCCCGTGGATATTTATGAGTCGGAAACGCTGGGGACCAACGCGGTGCATTACCAGGGCAACGTGGTGCTCAGCCAGATGGCCCGGATACTTGGCGAACCAGTCGTGGCCAGCAAGCATCAGCAGCTAGCGGAGCAGATCAAGCAGGGCATGAACAAACACCTGTGGCTGGCTGAAAAGGGCTATTATGGCCAGTTTTTGTACGGCCGTACCTACAAAATACTGTCGCCACGGGCGGAGGCGCTGGGCGAAGCGCTAAGCGTGCTTTTCGGCGTGGCCGAAGGTGATCGGGCGGAGCGAGTGGTGCAGAAAACGCCCACCACGCCTTTCGGTATCAGCTGCATCTACCCTCAAATTCCGGGCATTCCGCCTTACCACAATAACGGGGTATGGCCCTTTGTGCAAAGCTACTGGGCACTAGCGGCCGCAAAGGTTGGCAACCAAGCCTCGCTCACGGAAAGCATGGCTGCCATTTATCGGCCCGCGGCCTTATTCCTGACAAACAAGGAGAATTTTGTAGCAGAGAACGGCGACTTCGCGGGCACCCAAATCAACTCCAGCAATATGCTCTGGAGCTTATCAGGCAGTCTGAGCCTGGTGTATAAGGTGCTGTTTGGAATGGATTTTCAGGCCGATAAGCTGGTGTTCCGGCCATTTGTGCCGCAGGCATTCGCTGGCCCGCGTAAGCTGGCCGGGTTCAAGTATCGGGGGGCGGTGCTGGATATTGAGATGGAAGGCTACGGCAACGAAATAACGACCATCACCTTGGATGACAAGCCATTGGCTAATGCCACCATCCCCGCCACACTTACCGGCCGCCATAAGGTGCGCATTCTGTTGCTCGGAAAAGCCCCCCAGATGGCCCCAGTGAATCAGGTTGCTAACCGATTCTCACCCGCAGCGCCTGAAGTTGCTTTCGCGAACAATCGCATCACCTGGAATAAGCAGGAAGGGGTGAGGAGCTACCGCATCCTGAGAAATGGCCAAGCAATAGCAACTACCACGGCGCTAGAGTCGCCGGCCGATGCCACGGGGTACGCTGAGTATCAGGTGGTAGCGGTTGATGCGTCAGGGCTCGAATCGTTTGCCAGCGAGCCGCTGGTGGTAAATGGGGAAAAGTTTAGTCAGCTTTATCAACTGGAGTCTGTTGCTCCGAAGGCGGCTTTACCGTATAAAGGCTTTACTGGTCAGGGCTTTGTTGAAATCAGCAAAACCAAAAATAAGGCGCTGACTATTCCTGTGACGGTGCCATTAACGGGTCTATACGCAATTGATTTTCGTTATTCCAACGGCAACGGACCAATCAATACGGAGAATAAATGCGCTATTCGCACCCTGCGCAACGGTCAGCAACAGCTAGGTACCATTGTAATGCCTCAGCGCGGCGTAGCGGAGTGGTCAAACTGGGGCTTCTCCAACTCGGTGCTGGTACGTTTGGAAAATGGCCCTCAGACGTTGACTTTAGCCTTTGAGTCCGCTAATGAGAACATGAATGGTGCGGTGAACCAGGCTATGCTGGATTATGTGCGCCTGACGCGAGTACAGTAGTTGCTAATGCGGCAAAAACAGTCAAGAATAAACAACTAGACCGTCATGCAGAGCAAGGTCATTACTATACCTCTTATGACCGGCCATTTGGTTCGTCAGTAAAATGTTGGAAATTGCCACTCCTACTTCTCACCCTATACTTTTTGCTCTTACACCATTCCTTATGATGACTGAACAACTCACCACACTGCGGGCCGGCGTGCTTCACGGCGACGAAATTCAAGCCCTTTTCCGTCATGCGAAGGCCAATGCCTACGCTATGCCGGCCGTGAACGTGACGGGTACCAACACGGTGAACGCCGTATTGGAAGCCGCCAAAGCGGTGAATTCGCCGGTTATGATTCAGTTCTCGAATGGTGGCGCCCAGTTTTTTGCTGGTAAGTCAATTCCGAATGGCGACCAACGCGCTAGCATCGCGGGGGGCATTTCGGGCGCTCAGCACGTGCACCTGATGGCTGAACTGTATGATGTGCCCGTTGTACTGCACACCGACCACGCGGCCAAGAAATTGCTGCCCTGGATTGATGGTTTACTAGCAGCCGGCGAGAAGCATTTCGCCCAGTATGGTCAGCCGCTGTACAGCTCCCACATGCTCGATTTGTCGGAGGAGCCGATTGAGGAGAACATCGAAATCTGCAAGCGCTACCTGGATCGCATGAGCAAGATCGGGATGACCCTGGAAATAGAGCTAGGTGTAACCGGTGGCGAAGAAGACGGCGTCGACAACTCCGACGTGGATAGCTCTAAGCTTTATACACAGCCCGAGGAGGTAGCCTACGCCTACGAACAGTTGAGTGCCATCAGCCCACGCTTTACTATCGCGGCGGCCTTTGGCAACGTGCACGGCGTGTACAAGCCCGGCAACGTGAAGTTGCAGCCAAAAATCCTGCACAACTCGCAAGAGTTTCTGCGCAGCAAGCACAGCATCACGGAGGCACTGCCTATTGACTTTGTGTTCCACGGCGGCTCGGGTTCTAGCCAAGAGGAAATCCGCGAAGCCATCAGCTACGGAGCCATCAAGATGAACATCGACACCGATTTGCAGTGGGCATTGTGGGAGGGTATCAAAGACTACTACAAGAAGAACGAAGGCTATCTGCAAGGCCAGATCGGTAACCCCGACGGCGCCGATTCGCCCAACAAAAAATACTACGACCCACGTGTGTGGCTGCGTAAAGGCGAAGAAACTTTCGTGGCGCGCTTGAAGCAGGCGTTTGAGGACTTGAACGCCGTGAACCGTCGTCCTTAATTCAGTAGCTTTGATAAATGTCATTAAAAAAGCCCCCCAGAAACATTTCTGGGGGGCTTTTTTTGCTCTGTAGGGTTATAAAGTCTTTGTGAAGCTTACCCGGATTTTAACCTGAAAATCGGATATCACTTTGAAGGTTTCCTTCAACGTAACCTGCTCCACTTGGGTGAGCGTGCGCGGGTCGAGGTAGTTGGTAGGAGGGGTGCGGTCGTTGATGATTTGCTGGGCTTGCTTCTTGAGGCGGATACCCATCAGGTAGTAGTAGGCATGCAGCAGCTCTTGATATTCTTTATCGGTAAACACATTTTGCTCAGATAGCAAGGCCATGCGCTCGCCGGTATTCGTGGTAAAAATCTGTTGACGTAGGGCGTATACGCGCACCAAATCCACGATCGGCGTCATGGTTTTCTTTAAGTCAAAAACCTGCTGCGAGCCTTGCGTGAAGGTGCGGATATTGCGGAAAAACGTGAGGGGCGGTTCGTATTGCAGGGCGTTATTGGCCATGTAATATAGAAAGCGGTCGAGGCGGCCTTGCAGCTCAGCGCGCAGATGATCTTGCAGCTCCGTTACCAAGCTTTCCTCGCCGTAAAGGTAGCGACAGTCGAAAAAGCTGGAAAACTTCATCACCGTTTCCTGGTTCGCCTCCGTCATCCAGGCTGTGTAGTTTCGTTTCCAGTGCGAAAGTGAATGAGTCCACTTCGGGTTCATCGCCATCAGCCCACCTTCGCAAAAGGAGAAACCGATGTTGTTGAGCCGCTCCGAAACGATGCGTGCAAACTCCAAGAAGTATGTGCGCACCGCTTCGCGCTGCTCGTTGGCTTTGTCTTCGTAAATGATGGCGTTATCCTGGTCCGTGAGCAGAGTTTGCTCTTTGCGGCCCTCGCTGCCCAGCACGATAAACGCAAACTTGGCGGGCGGCGGCCCTTGCTCCTGAATTACGCCCTCAATGACTTTGAGAGCAATAGTATCCGACACGCTGGAGATAATCTGGTTGACGATTTCGGGCTTCACGCCGCGGTCCAGCAGCTGGTACACCATGTTGGGTACCTGTTCCCAGCGCCGCTTCAACTCCCGCACCGACAGGGTTTGTTTTACAGCCTGAATGAACACAAATGGCGACTGTGCTTGGTCGCTGAGTAGCTTGTTGCGGCTGATAAACCCAATGTATTCCTCAGCCTTTTTCACCAACAAATACCGGGTTTTGGTCCTGAACATCCGTAGCACCGCCTCATACACAAACGCTTGGCTATCAATGTCCACTATGGGCGCATCCATAATAGTCGCCACCGGCTGATTCGCATCGAGCAGGCCAGCTACTACCTTGTCGCGCAGGGTGATATCCGTCACGTAGCCTACAATGGAAGCGTCGGGCTCGTCGCTGGTGATGAAGTAGCAGCTGGTGCGCGCGGCGGCCATACGGCGGGCCACTTCATGAATGGGCGTGCTGCCAGCGCAGGCCACAATATCGCGCAGCTCCACGGTTTCCAGGCGGCGCGAGTAAAGCTGATCGGAGAGGATATAATTTTGCCCCCCAGGCTTCTGATCGGGCCGCAAAAAGTGGGCGTACTCGGGGTTGAGCATCTGCTGCCCATACCGATGCGTGAAGTACTGGAAGAAGTCCTCGTAGGCCTGGCACAACGCCCGGAAATCGCGGCGGTGCAGGAAATATACGCGCGTGCCTTTGCGGGCCATCACGGTGCGCAACGACCGTTTTTTGTTCAGGAGCACCGATACGCCGCCGTAGCAGGAGCCTGGGGGGCAAATTTCGATCAGGCGCTTGTTCTGTTGGCTGTCGTAGAAAAACGTTTCGTATTCGCCCTCCACAATAAGGTCGATTCCGCGTAGCTTCGACACATCCTGCAGATAAATAACTGCTTCCTTCGGGTGCGTCACTTCCTGCAGCAACTCAGCTACTTCCTCCAGCACATCATCGGGAAGGCGGTTGAAAGGCGTTGCCATTTTGAGAAATTCCAGGCGGTCGTTCATGTCAGAAGAAAAGGAGCAGAGCCACTAGGGCAGCGAGGGCCAGAACTACAATAAAATGGGTCAGAGATGGGCGCCACCGGCGCGAAACGGTTTTCCCGGGTTCACCAAGGGGGCGTTGGGCCATTATTATTTGCTCGTTGATGTCGCCACGCTGCCACAGGGCAAAAAAGCAGCGGGCGGTGGCGTACGCATCGGTTAGTGCGTCGTGCTCGCGCGCCATTGGCTCCCCAAAAAGCCGTTGGTGCAGCTCATTTAGCCGCAGCCCGCGTTTTGGCTGAGTCGAATACTGGAGAAACCGGGCCGAGGTCAGCATGGTGCAAAAAGTGGGCAGCTCACTCACCGGATTATCCAGCCCGGCGCGATAAAAGCCCACGCCCATCATATGATAATCGAGCTGCATAAAATGCGCCACCACTAGCGGCTGATACTGGAGTAGATCGTCGTACAAACGGCGCATTACCTCGTGCCTCGGCTTACCATGTTCGCGTAAAAACTCCGGCGTGATGCCATGAATGGTAGCGGAGGCCGGGCTCATGTCGTAGTCGCTGGACAGGATGTAATGATTCTCGGCCTTTACTTCCTGCCCATCGCGCGTGTACACCACCCACGCCAACTGGGCAATGTGGGGCCAGTTGTCACGGCTCGAATACGGCTTGTTCCAGTCCTGCGGGATGCCGGAAGTTTCCGTATCAACGAAAAGCAGATATTCTCTCACGCAGTCCTGCTTTAGGTGTGATTGTTCAACGATGGCTACCGCTGGGGGGCAAATTTACATCCTAACGCTTCCCCGAATGCAGCGAGGACTCCCGAATAAATAATTGCGGTTGAAGCACTACTTGGCGCTGATAAAAGGGCGTGCCTTTGGCCTCCACCAGTTCCATAAATAGGCGCACCGTGGCCTGCCCCATTTCCTCGCAGCGCTGATCTACGGAAGTCAGCATGGGCTCAGTAATAGCCGTGAAACCTTCGTTGCTGAAGCCTGCCAGCGCAATATCCTGTGGCACGCGAATGCCCCGGCTCTTAAGTAGTTGCAACGCTCCCAAAATAGCCGAGTCGCCTGCGGCAAAAACGCCATCAGGCGGATTCGGTAGCGAGAGTAGCTGCTTCATGCCTTCCGTGCCCTGTTCAAGGGTCATATCGGAGTAAATGATCATATCCTCATCCAGCGGCAAGTCAAAGCTGCGCAACGCATCGACGTATCCCTGGCGACGATTTTTGTAAATATTCAGGTGTTGCGGACCCGCAAAATGTGCCACTCGGCGGCAGCCCTGCTCCAGCAGGTGCTTGGTGGTTTGGAAGGCGCCTTCCCGGTCGTTGAGCACCACGGCATTCACATTATCGCCTTCCAGAATGCGGTCGAAAAAGACTAATGGAATACCTCGCTTCCGGACCTTTTCGAAGTGTTTGAAATCGCGCGTGTTACGGGACAATGACACCAAAATGCCCGCTACCTGCGCATTAAGCAAGGTTTCAATATTCTTGCGCTCGTTGGCTACGTCTTCGTTCGACTGGCAAATAATCACGCTGAAACCGGCCTTGCGAGCCGCCGTTTCGATGCCATGCACCACCGACGGAAAAAAGCGTCCTTCAATGTAAGGCACAATTACGCCGATAAGCTTGCTCTTGCCCTTGCGCAATGCCGCCGCCATTTGGTTGGGCTGGTAATTGAGCTTTTTGGCCAGCTTCAATACCTTCTGCTTGGTAGCGGGCCCAATGCTGTAGTGGTCACTGAGGGCGCGAGAAACCGTGGTCATGGAAACGCCTAATTCCTTGGCTAAATCGGCCATGGAAACCGGGCTGTCGGGCACTTCCTCTTTCTTGGGTTTACGTGGGTTCATAATTTGTATTCGTGGTACTCCGTGGGGTAGTGCCTGCCCGTAGCTCGTTCAGTTGCTCCCACTGTAAACAGAGAGTTATACTGAATCTGCACAATTTTACTTAATTAAGCATAGATTACACAATCGTTAATGTAAACCGAATGATCCTATGAAAAAACTTGTCTATCTGAGCTTTCTGCTGTTGGTCGCGCATTGGGCACACGCGCAGGTAAGCAAAGACTTGATTCCAGCCCACGATCCAGTAATGATTCGACAGGACGGCACGTATTATATGTTCTGCACAGGACCAGGCATTGCAATATGGTCATCGAAAGATAGGCAACAATGGCAGCGTGAGAAGTCTGTATTCAGCGAGGCACCAGGCTGGGCTGTAAAAGCTGTACCAGGGTTCAAGAATAACCATATTTGGGCCCCGGATATTTCTTTTCAAAATGGGCAGTACTACCTCTATTATTCGATCTCAGCCTTCGGAAAAAACACTTCCTGCATTGGCTTAGCAACGAATAAAACCCTGAATCCGGCGTCGCCTGATTACAAATGGGTAGACAAGGGAAAGGTTATTCAGTCGGTGCCGGGCCGGGATATGTGGAACGCCATCGATCCTAATTTAGCCCGTGATGCAGCTGGGGCGCCGTGGCTGAGCTTCGGCTCCTTCTGGAATGGAATCAAGCTGGTAAAGCTCCGCGACGACCTGACGGCTCCTGCCCAACCCGAGCAGTGGCGCACCATCGCCAGCCGGCCCCGCAATGCCCAACTCACCGACTCCATGCCCGGCGACGCGGCCATTGAAGCACCCTTTATTTTCAAGAAAGGGTCTTACTATTACCTGTTTACGTCGTTTGACTACTGCTGCCGCGGGCCGCAAAGCACGTACAAAATGGTGGTTGGCCGTGCCAAGGAAATTACTGGCCCTTACATCGACAAGGCCGGTATGGGCTTGGAGCAAGGCGGTGGCACGCTGGTGATGGAAGGCAACAAAGACTGGTATGGCGTTGGTCATAACTCAGTATATACCTTTGATAACCAAGATTATCTGGTGTTTCACGGGTATGACGCTGCCGACAAAGGACGGGCTAAGCTACGGATGGAGAAGCTGGTTTGGGACAAAGAGGGCTGGCCGACACCTGGGCAGAAGTAAGTAGTGAGTAAAAGAACTATTTTGCATACTTTGCACAAACGATTGTGAACTATTGCCACTGAATGGGTGCTAATAGTTGATTTATCCGATTCTTAACTTGAATTTGTGAAGCCAGACAACACGAAAAAGCAAGGTTGTTGCCCATCTCATAATGAGGAGCACAAAGCAAATTTTACCTCGTTTTTACGAGCCTAGTTTTTATAATTCGTTTTGCTGAATTAACACGTAGACAGAATGTCTGCTGGGGAGCATTTATCTTCAGCCGCTCAGAAAGACTAAAACCTAAGATTTAAAACCTTCTTTCGCATGAATCCATTAGTAGCCATCCGCCAGTTTGACCAAAGCATCTGGCTCGATTTCATTCGACGCAAAATTCTCATCAACGGGGAGTTGCAGCGCCGTATTACAGACGAAGCCCTGCGCGGCGTTACGTCTAATCCGGCCATTTTTGAAAAGGCCATTGGGGGCAGCGACGACTACGACGCGGCTATTGAAAGCCTGGCTTTGCAGAATAAATCGGCAGATGAAATTTACACCGAGCTAGCCATTGCCGACGTGCAGCACGCCTGCGACCTTTTTCGTCCCGTGTATGACAGCCACGATAATGCTGGCGACGGCTATGTGAGTCTGGAAGTATCGCCGGCCTTGGTGAACGATACGGAAGGCACCATTGAGGAGGGCATACGTTTCTGGAAAGCCGTTGACCGCCCCAATGTGATGATCAAAGTGCCGGCCACGCTGGAAGGACTGCCGGCCATTCGTCGGCTTATCGCGGAAGGAATCAACGTGAATGTGACGTTGATTTTCGGCTTGGAACGCTACAAGCTAGTAGCTGACGCTTACTTATCAGGCTTGGAGGACCGCGCGAAGGCTGGCCAGCCGATCGATAAAATCGCCTCCGTAGCTAGCTTCTTCCTCAGCCGCATTGATGTGCTGATTGACCCAATGCTGGAAAAGATTGCGGCTGAAGGCGGCGAGAAAGGCGAGTTGGCGCAGTCGATGGTAGGCGAAGTAGCTTTGGCCAGTGCCAAGCAGGCCTACCAAATCTATAAGGAGATATTTGTGGGTCCTCGGTGGGAGGCTTTGCAAGCCAAGGGCGCCAATACGCAGCGTTTGTTGTGGGCCAGCACCGGCAATAAAAATCCGAAGTACGACGACCTAAAGTATATCACCAACCTCATTGGGCCGCGCACTGTGAACACGGTGCCAGTGGAAACACTGGATATTTTCCGCGAAAAAGGTCAGCCGGACGATCATCTGGAAGAAGGCCTGGAGAAAGCGCAGGAAGTGCTTCGGCGTCTGCCGGAGCTGGGGCTAGATCTGGAGGAATTGACCAACCATCTGGAGGTTGATGGCGCCAAAAAATTCAACGAGCCCTTTGGCAAACTCATGGAGTCGTTGGAAAAGAAGCGGCAGAAAGCCCTAGGTATCACAGTGGCTTCGGCCACGATGCAGCTAGGTGATTTTCAAGCGGCCATCGACGCTAAAATTCAGGAGTTCAACGCCAAAGACTTTACCGAAGGCTTCTGGCAAAAGGATGCCACCCTTTGGACTCAAGATGCGGAGGCCCAGCAGAGCGTTCGTAGCTTTATGGGCTGGTTGCGCGTGGCCGAAACGATGGTGAAGGCGGTGCCCGAGATCGAGCAGTTTGTGCACGAGGTGAAGGCCGCCGGCTTCAAGCACGTAGTCGTGATGGGCATGGGTGGCAGCACGATGGCACCTATTGTATTCAAAGAGTCATTTCCGATGGGTGAAAATGGCTTGCCCATTTCGGTGTTGGATACTACGGACCCTGGCACGGTAAAGCAGATCGAAGAGTCAGTTCCGTTGGCTGAAACGCTGTTTATCGTAGCCAGCAAATCGGGTACGACGGCCGAGCCGCTGGCTTTTGGCGACTATTTCTACGACCGCATCAAGCAAATTAAAGGGGATAAGGCTGGCGAAAATTTCGTGGCCATCACCGACCCCAGTTCCAAGTTCGTAACCTCGGCCACGGAGCAGGGCTATCGGCGCATTTTTCTCAACTTCCCAGAGGTTGGGGGGCGTTTTTCGGCCCTGACTTACTTTGGTCTGGTGCCCGCTGCGCTGTACGGTATAAGCATTGGCGAGCTGCTGGCGCGGGCCATCGGGATGATGCGGGCGTGCGGTGCTTACGGCGCTGGGGGGCAAAATCCCGGCTTAGAGCTGGGTGCGGCCATTGGTGTGCTGGCTGAGCAAGGCCGCGATAAGCTGACGCTGGTTGTACCAGAGTCGTTGAGCGACCTGGGCTTGTGGCTGGAGCAACTGTTAGCAGAAAGCACTGGCAAAGAAGGCAAAGGCATTCTGCCCGTAGCCGGTGAGCCGCTGGGTGAGCCAAGCCTGTACGGCCATGACCGCGTGTTTGTGTACGTGGGCTATGAGAATGAAACTGACGAAGCCAACCAGACCAAGCTGCAACAGCTAGCTCAGGACGGCCACCCGGTTATCACAATTCTGATGAAAGACGCGCTGGATCTGGGCGCCGAGTTCTACCGCTGGGAAGTAGCCACGGCCGTGGCCAGCGCCGTATTCGGCATAAATCCGTTCGACCAGCCCAACGTGCAGGCCGCCAAAACGGCCACCGACCGTTTGATGAAAGTGGTGGAGCAGGAAGGGCAGATTCCGCAGAAAGAGGCGCCGAAAGTGACGGAGAACGGCGTAGCGTATTATACCGCCGTGAGTGGCAATGACGCCGCCGAAGTGCTGCAAAACTTCTTCGCGCAGGCCAAGCCCGGCGACTTTTTAAACATACAGGCATACCTCACGGAATCGTCGGCGATGAATGAGAGCTTGCAGCAGCTGCGGGCTCAGGTGCAGGAGCAGTTGCACATCGCTACCACGTCTGGTTATGGGCCGCGCTTTTTGCACTCTACGGGGCAATATCACAAGGGTGGACCCAACACGGGCCTGTTTGTGCAATTCACCGTCGATCATCCGCAGGATTTGCCGTTGCCGGGCCGCTCGTACACGTTTGGCACCTTCAAAAATGCTCAAGCCCAAGGCGACTTGGAGGCGTTGCAGCAAAATGATCGGCGCACGTTGCGCGTGCATTTGGGCTCTGATGCTGAGCAAGGAATAAAAACCATGCTGGCAGCGCTGGCTACCGTGCCGCTAAGCGTGCAAGAAGCGTAAGTGAATATCCAATGGTCTGCTCATCTGAAGGGCAGGCCATTGGTCTTTACGCGTTCATTCTAATATTCCTAACCCCATCTATATGAGAGTAAACCTAACAGTTGCGGCGGCTTGCTTTGGATTAGCTGCTTTTTTTTCTGCCTCTGCACAATCGATTGTGAACCCAGCGCTTAACCCGCCGGGAGGTAATCCCATCATCAAAAACAAGTACACCGCCGACCCGGCCGCGTTGGTATATAAAGACAAAGTGTATATCTACGCTGGTCACGATGAGGCGCCGCCCAAGCAGGAACGCTACGTGATGAACGAGTGGCTCTGCTATTCGTCGTCGGATATGGTGAACTGGACGGAGCATCCGGTGCCACTGGCGGCCAAGGATTTTGCCTGGGCCAAAGGCGACTCCTGGGCTTCGCAGGTGGTGGAGCGCAACGGCAAATTCTACTGGTACGTGGCCGTTGAGCATGGCACTATCAAAGGCAAAGCCCTTGGAGTAGCAGTGGCCGATAACCCTTTGGGACCGTTCAAAGATGCGCGCGGCTCGGCCTTGATTACCAATGACATGACCACCAAAGCCACGATTAGTTGGGACGATATAGATCCTACTGTCTGGATCGATGAGAAAGGTCATGCGTATTTGTTTTGGGGAAACACGGCTTGCTACTACGCCAAGCTCAAGCCCAATATGACCGAACTGGACGGTCCCATTCAAACCATAGATCTGCCCAAATTCACCGAAGCTCCCTGGATTCATAAGCGCGGCGATTGGTACTACTTATCGTATGCGTCGGGCTTCCCAGAGAAAATCGTGTATGCCATGAGCAAGAAGATTGAAGGCCCGTGGGAATACAAAGGCATTCTGAATGAAATAGCGGGCAATTCCAACACCAACCATCAATCAATTATCGATTTTAAAGGTCAGTCCTACTTTATCTACCATAATGGCGCTCTCCAGACGGATGGAGGCAGCTTCCGCCGTTCCGTCTGCATCGACAACCTTTACTACAACAAGGACGGCACGATGAAACGCGTTGTGATGACGACCGAAGGAGTGAAGCCGGCTAAATAACCGGGCTGTATTGACAACAGAAAAGGGGCCGACTGAATGCAGTCGGCCCCTTTTCTGTTGATTGAACGGACGCTAAATCTACTTGGGTTTCTGCTTGGGTGAAATCCGATACAACCCAGCGCCATGACGGCGGATGTGGGGGGCAAATTTGCCGGTAAACGTGCCCACTTCCTTGCCCGTCCACAGATTGTGAATAGTGCATGCGGAGTTGAAGCCCAGCTGCTGCAAGGCTACTTCCACCTGTGCTGAATCCGGAGGCACAGGCTTAAATGGGTTTTTGGTAAACACTAAAAACTCTATTGTCCCGCCAGTATTTTGTGCTGCGCCCGCGTTGTCGATGCCAACGGAAGCGGTGAAGCGTGTGAAGCCAGGGGGCAAATCGAACTCAATCATGGAGTTGGAGTGCGTTCCGATGCCGTCCGTATATTTTTTACCTCCCACCAGCAAGTCGGCGCCGGATACGCTTTTGTTGGCCGTTACCTTGCCCCAACCAGCGGAGGCTTGTTCCCACGGCAAACTGCTCAGCATGACGCTTTTTTGGCCGCTGGATAGGGTAGGAGATAGCCAATCGGCGTGGTCCCAGGCAATATCATCGCCGCCGTTGCGCACATTTAGATAGAGCTTTTTTGCCCCCCGAATGTCGATGTCCACGGGTTTGCTATGACCCGGCGTTTGACGCGTAATAAGGCCGCTCGACCAAGCTGCTTCTTTCTCCGAAGCCAGTTCCTGATCCTGAGCATTAAACAGCGCGAGGTATTTGTCGCCACTTTTGGGGTCGTCGGCTACCCAGGCAATGAGGTCGTTTCGGCGAAAAAGCTGACGGTTATTCGTGCTAGTGCTGTGCATGGCCAATACTTCCTTGTTGGTCAGCAGAGAAAGGGTAAAAGCATCATTACTAGGCAAATCGCCCCCAAACATTAGCGGCGAGCGGAAGATGGACCACAGCGACATGAGCGTGTACTGCTCATCCTTGGTGAAGCGCGACATGCGGTCATCGCCCCGCTCCGCCCGAATTCCAATGCGGCCAAGCGGCAGCATATCGGCATCGGGCCAGGCGCCGGGCATGCTGTAAGGTGCCCAGCGGTTGCAGACCTCAAAGTGTTCCTTCAACTGCTCCCAACTATCCCAGAAGTCACCCACAGTGCGCCACATATTGGCGTGCTGCTGCACGTGCTTGGCCTGGGCAATAGGTGTTTCGCCCGGCGACGTGCTCAGCACAATCGGTCGCCCTGTCAGGTCGATGGCCTTGCGAATCATCTCAACTTCCGGCGCGTGGTAGGGCGAGGAGAGGTCATCGACTTTCACGAAATCAACGCCCCAGTCGGCGTACATTTTAAACAGCGAGTTGTAATACTCCTGCGCGCCCGGCCGCCCGGCGACTACAGTGTACATATCGCGCAGCCACCCCGCTTGGCCTTCCTTCGAGTAGATATCGGCCGCCGTTGCCTTACTCCCCAGAATGGGTAGTTTCCGGTTGACGGCTACTACGGGCACGCCGCGCATAATATGAATCCCGAATTTCAGCCCTTTGCTGTGCATGTAATCAGCCAGCGGCTTAAACCCTTGCCCATTCGCCGCGGACGGAAACCGATTCACGGCCGGCACGAAGCGCCCGTACTGGTCGATATTCCAGTCTGGATTTTTCTCGTTGTAGCCGTGGGCCGTATCGTTGCCCACATACCAGCGAATATCCACCACTACATATTCCCAGCCGCTAGCCTTGAGGTACTTCGCCATATAAGCGGCGTTTGCTTTTACCTCGGCTTCGGTTACGGTGGGGCCGTAGCAGTCCCAGCTATTCCAGCCCATAGGCGGAGTTAGCGCCCACTGGTGAAAAGCACGCGTGGGGGGCTTTTCTTGTGCCTGAACAGATAGTCCCGCGGCCAGAGCAGGAAGCAGCAGAAGCGTACCTAAGTTTTTCATAAGGCTAATCTTGGATAAGCGGCTGGTGCAAAAAAATGGGTGGAGAAAAAGAACCTGTTGCTTCCTTTTTCCACCCACCAATTACTAGTTAATCGAACACTTATCGCTTACCAGGAACGCGTAAAACCGTGAAGGAATTGGGCGCCAATGTGTAGCTGATAGTCGAAGATTTTACCGTAAATTTTTCCTCTTTCGGAGCAATGTTCATAGGCTGTTCGATGCTGTTCACCGCATTCAAATCGTTGCTGGCTAACACAGTAGCTTTGCCCGACTTGCCTAGTTTTTTTGCGCCTGCTAAGTTCAGGGTTATGGTGCGGGGCTGGGGCGAGTAGTTCACCAGCTTTACCACTACTTCCCCAGCTTTGTCGTCGGCTACGGCGCTGGCGAAGAGGTTATCCTGGCCGTTCTTGGCGTTGTTGCCAAGTTGCACGGGCAGCATCGTAGTGCCGGGGTTGGTAGCGAATAGCTTCTGCACGTAGTAGTTAGGCGTGCCGTACGCTTTCAGGTTGTCAAACCAGATAAGGTCTGGCGTCCACTGCCAAGCGTCAACGTGGGCAAACAGGGGAGCGTAGGAGGCCATGGTTACCACGTCGGCGTTGCGCTCCAAGCCCGTCATGAAGGCGGCCTCTGAGATGGCGCAATCCCAGTTGTTCTTGTTGTCAGGGCTGCCGATGGCTACGCTTTGAGCAGCATATTCGCCAGCGAAAATTTTGGGGCCGGTGCGGGGGTAATTGTCGTAGCGGCCAACGTTCTCACGGAACCACTCGGGCTTCGCGTAGTAGTGCTCGTCAATCAACTCGGCTTTCAGCTCCCGCAGCTTTGCACTAGCCTTATCAAACAACTCACCACCTGGCGAGGGGCCCGCACTGCTCACAATGTTCATATTAGGGTACTTCGCCTTCACGGCTTTGGCAAACGGCTCATAGCGCTCCAAATACTGCGGGCCCCACTGCTCATTACCAATCCCGATATACTTCAGATTAAAAGGAGCCGGGTGGCCCATAGCCACGCGTTTTGCCCCCCAGGTGCTGGTAGCAGGGCCATTGGCAAACTCAATCAAGTCGAGGGCATCCTGAATGAAGGTGTCGAGCGTTGGGTCATCGTCGGCGTGGTCATGGGCCGGGGCGCTGGGGCCACCGGCGGCCGTGATGGGGGCCAGTTCTGCGGAGTTGAACTGGCAAGCCATGCCTACGTTCAAAATAGGCAGGGGCTCAGCACCAAGGTCTTCTGATAGTTGGAAATACTCGAAGAAACCTAAGCCGAACGACTGATAATAGTCGGGGGTGAAGCGGTGCTTAAACTCAGTATTCCAGCGGTTGATGATAGGGGAGCGGGAGGCCACGTCACCGATTGTTTCCTTCCACTGGTAACGGTTATCGAGCGTGACGCCCTCCACAATGCAGCCGCCGGGAAAGCGCAGAAAGCCGGGGTTCATATCCTTCAATAGCTGCACGAGGTCGGCGCGCATACCATTTTCTCGCTTCATCCAGGTATCCTTCGGGAATAACGATACCACGTCCAGGTCCAGGGTGCCGGTGCCATCTACGGTCAGTTTGAGGCGCGCTTTGGCGGCCGTAGCCGAAGGCTTCAGCACCACGCTGTACTTTTTCCACTCACTGGTAAGGCCAGTGATTTTGGTCTGGGCCAGCACCTTCCCCGAGGAGGGCGCTTCAGGACCACCTCCCTGGGCGCGGGCGGGCTCTTCTATCGTCACATTTAGCCCCCCGACGTTCCCGGGGCCACGGCGGGCATACACCGAAAACGTGTACTCAACTCCTTCCTTCACGCCCATTCCCCGAAAGCCCTCGTTTACGAAGCCCGCGTCGGGGCTGGCGGTGGTAGCGGTCAGGCGAAGGAAGTGGCTATTTTTTTCGCTGATGGGCTGCTGACTGGAAACCGTGTAAGTGGAAAGGGCCGATGCACCTTTGATGCCTTTCCAGCCGATCAGGCGGTCATCGGTTTCAAACGACTTATTCTTGACCAGTTCCGGATAAAGACCACCGTCGGCGCCGAAGTTGATGTCCTCGAAAAACAGACCGTACATGGTCCTGGCAATTGGGGCCCCGGGTTTGTTTACCTGCACCGTGATGGTGCTGGGCGCGCCGGCCGTCTGGGCTTGCACCGCATTGCTGGCCAGCACTCCAGAGAGAGCCAAACTGAACACAATCGATTGTGCTTTATGGGAAATAAAGAGAGTCTCCATAAGTACGTTTTTAGGTGGGAAGTAGGCTTTTGAATTCAAGAAGTAAAATTCGGTTAGTTGCTTGATGGTAGTGTACTAACCAGCACGAGGTAGAGGCACCCCCTTGTTTCTCGACGTCGAACGATTGATACGGCGCCGTTCAACTAAACATTAAGGAGACACAGATAGGTGCCTCTACTTCGTTTTGGCTAACTCAAACAATTTCTAAAGAAGTAAGTGCAGCTAAAGAGCCAAAAAAAGCCCCCCAATCATCTTCTGGGGGGCTTTTTCAATTACCAGTAAACAGTGTAGAGCGTGGTGATAAGAACAAAGACCACGATAGAGCCAATGGCGAAGCTGCGGTTCGTTTTAAACATGCTGCGATCAATTTCCAGGCCGTTGGTTTTCACGCCCATCCTGTTCTCAATCAAGCTAATAACCAACATCATCAGTACGCAAATGACGAACACGATGCCCATGCGGTCGAGGAAAGGAATCTCGAAGGGAGCACCGGCAGCCGGCTGCACCGCAAAACCGAACGGAGCCAGGAACGACAGATCCATCATGTTCGGCAGGAACTTAAGCAGAACCGACAGCAGGAAACCGCCGATAGTAGCAAACAGGGCTGCCGTAGAAGTGGTTTTCTTCCAGAAGAAGCCCAGGATAAACATGGCGAAAATACCCGGCGACACGAAGCCCGTGTATTCCTGAATGTACTGGAAGCCGCCTTTCTTGTCGATGCCCAGGAAGGGAGCGATGAGTACGCCCAGAATCATGGCCACTACCACCGAGATTTTGCCTACGCGTACCAGCTGCTTCTCTGAGGCGCCCTCGTTGAACACTTTCTTATAAATGTCGAGGGTAAAGATGGTGGCAATACTGTTGGCTTTGCCAGCCAGTGAGGCTACTACCGCCGCCGTAAGAGCCGCAAAAGACAAGCCTTTCAAGCCTACGGGCAAAATATTGAGCAGCACCGGATAAGCCCGGTCGGGGTTCAACTCTCCGTCCTGCATCATCTCTCCGCCAAATACGTCGGCCTTAAACAGTACATACGCTGCGATACCTGGCAACACTACAATTATAGGCATCAACATCTTCAGAAACGCAGCGAACAGCAGGCCAGCGCGAGCCGTGGGCAGGTCGGCACCGAGGGCGCGCTGGGTGATGTATTGGTTGCAACCCCAATAGTTTAGGTTCACAATCCACATACCGCCGAGCAGCACCGTCAGGCCGGGCAGGTCGAGGTAGTTCGGATTGTCACGATTGAAAATCATGTGGAAGTGGTCGTTGGCCTGGCTTGTCATCAGCGAGAAGCCCTTGAGCACGCCCGTACTGCCGTAGTGCTCAGCTACCAGATTCAAAGCCAGATACGTAGTAGCCAAGCCCCCCAGAATCAGGAAGAACACCTGAATTACGTCGGTGTAGCCAATTACTTTCATACCGCCCAGCGTAATGAAGATAGCGAATGTGGCCAGTAGGTACATGCAGAGCGTGATGTCGAAACCCGAGATGCTGCTGATGGCAATAGCCCCGAGGTAGAGAATCGAAGTCAGGTTTACGACCACATACAACATGAGCCAGAAAACGGCCATAATCATGGCCACCGTGCTGTTGTAGCGCTGGCTCAGAAACTGCGGCATCGTGGCAATGTTGTTTTTCAGGTATACTGGAATGAAAAAAACCGCCACGATAATCAGCGTGATAGACGCCATCCATTCATAGGTGGCAATGGCCAGACCCATCTTAAATCCGGAGCCCGACATGCCCACAAACTGCTCAGCCGAGATGTTGGAGGCAATGAGGGAAGAGCCAATGGCCCACCATGTTAGGGAGCCTTCGGCAAGGAAGTAATCCTTGGAGTCGCCGTCCACAGTGCCATCGTGCGTGTTTTTGCGGCGGTAAATCCAGATGCCATAGCCGGCAACAATGATGAAGTAAATAATGAAAACGATGTAGTCAATCGTTGCGAGCTGATTCATTTGAGGGAAGTAGGGCTTTTGGCTGACAGATGGTAAGGATTTGGGAAAGTAGTGAAATTATCGGCTGCCGTAAGCTACTTCGTTGTAGCGCAACTCATTTTTAAATGTGCGCAACTTGGTATCGTCATCTATCAAAACGTATTCGATACCAGCCATCTCGGCAAAGTCCTCTAAATATTCAGCTGTCAAATTCTGACTGTAGCCTGTGTGGTGAGCACCGCCGGCCAAAATCCAGGCCGCCGCGCCTACTGTTAAGGTTGGTTTTACTTTCCAAAGCACGCGGGCTACGGGGAGCTTAGGCAGGTCCTGCTCGGGCTCTACGGCTTCTACCTCGTTCACCAGCAAACGGAAACGATTACCCATATCTACAAGCGTAGCGTTCAGGGCCGGGCCGGCCGGGCAATTGAACACCAGGCGCACCGGGTCAGCTTTGCCGCCAATTCCGAGGGGGTGTACTTCGCAGCGCACTTTGCCCGTAGATATAGTGGGGCAAATTTCGAGCATATGGGAGCCGAGCACCTGGTTGTTGTTGGGGGCCAGGTGATAGGTGTAGTCTTCCATAAAAGAATTGCCCCCCGGCATACCAGCGCCCATCACTTTCATAGCCCGCACCAGCGCGGAGGTTTTCCAGTCGCCCTCGCCACCGAAGCCGTAGCCCTCAGCCATCAGACGCTGCGTAGCAATGCCGGGTAGCTGGGCCATGCCGTGCAAATCCTCGAAGGTATCGGTGAAGCCTTTGGCGCCGGTGTCCTGCAAGAACTTGCGCATGCCGGCCTCTATGCGGGCGGCCTCGCGCAACGACTCGCGCTGACTACCGCCATCTTTCAAGGTGTCGGCCAACTCATACTGCTGGGCGTAATCGGCCATCAACTCATCGATCTGCGCGTCGCTCACTGCATTGATAACGGCCACTAAATCGCCAATACCGTAGGTGTTCACGGAGTAGCCAAACTTGATTTCGGCTTCTACCTTGTCGCCTTCAGTAACGGCTACATAGCGCATGTTGTCGCCGAAGCGGACGAATTTTGCCCCCTGCCAGTCGGCCCAGGCGCAAGCCACGCGAGCCCACACATTCAGGCTCTGATGCACGGCGGGATCTTGCCAGTGGCCTACTACTACTTTCCGATTCAGGCGCATGCGGGTACCAATGAACCCAAATTCCCGGTCGCCGTGCGCCGATTGGTTGGTGTTCATGAAGTCCATGTCAATGTCTGCCCACGGAATGTCGCGGTTGAACTGGGTGTGCAGGTGGGCCATCGGCTTTTGCAGAATCTTCAGGCCGTTAATCCACATTTTGGCCGGCGAGAAAGTATGCATCCACGCAATCAGGCCCACGCAGTTTTTGGTGGTATTGGCTTCCTGCATGAGCTGAAAAATCTCATCGGGACCAGTTAGTACGGGCTTAAATACGATTTTGATGGGTAGCTCTGTATCCAGCGCAGCAGCAATCTGCTGAGAATGCTGCGCCACCTGTTCCAGTGTTTCGGGACCGTAGAGGTGTTGGCTACCAGTAATAAACCAAGCTTCGTAGTGGGAAATGTCTAGCATGATGGGAGAAAGAAATGTCAGAAGTTTCTTGTCATGCTGAGCTTGTCGAAGCATCTCTACCGCTTCGTTGCAATACTAATAATTGCTAATGCGGTAGAGATGCTTCGACAAGCTCAGCATGACGGTCTAGTTGTTCATAGTTTGTGTTAAGACAGCAGCCTATAACTGTCCGTAATAGGAATTCACGCCGTGTTTGCGGTCGTAGTGTTTCTGAATCAAGGCGTCTTTCAGGCGCGGAACATCGGGGCGCAGCGTGCAGCTCAGGTAGGCCATGCGGGCCACTTCTTCCAGCACAGCGCTGTTGTAAACCGCTTTTTCCACGGTTTTTCCCCAGGTGAAGGGCGCGTGGTTGCTGAGCAGCACCATTTCTACCTCAGTGGGAGAGAGGCCACGGCGTTGAAACTCGTTGAGAATCTGCCAGCCGGTTTGATGCTCATAGTCGCCGGCAATCATGGCGTCGGCCATGGGCGGAGCGCAGGGAATATCGGCAGTCAGGTGGTCAGCGTGAGTAGTGCCCAGAATGGGAATATCCAGCTGAGCCTGCGCCCAGGAAGTGGCATAGGTGGAATGCGTGTGCACAATGCCGCCAATGTAGTCCCAGTGGTTGAAGAGGACGGCGTGTGTTTTGGTATCCGACGAGGGTCGCTTATCACCTTCCACAACTTTGCCCCCCAGACTCATAATTACGATGTCTTCGGGCCTCAATGTGTCATAAGGCACGCCGCTGGGCTTGATGGCAAATACGCCCTGTTCCCGGTCGACTACGCTGGCGTTGCCGAAGGTGAACAGCACCAGCCCCAGCTTAGGCAGCTGCATATTGGCCTCGTAGCAGGCCTGTTTCAAATCCTGGTATTGACTCATGCGTTGGCGGTAATGATATGTTCAGCATCCCGGGACTCGGCGGGCTCAGGTACGGTATTTTTGCCCCCCAGCGTCACCGACTCCACAAATTGACCGAAGGTTTTGTACTCATTATAGCGGCGCTGATAGTCGGCCACGCGCGCTGGATTTGGTTCGTAGGTTTCGGCAAAGCCGCTGCCCATTACTTTTTGTGCAGTCAGCACGTCGGGGTGCACGCCGGCGGCAACGGCAGCGTACATAGCCGAGCCGAGGGCCGGAGCCTGCTCAGAAGTTGCAATCTTAATGGGCCGGTCAAGCACATCGGCCAGAGTCTGCATTACGAATTGCGACTTTTTCGCCACGCCGCCGATACCGATTACCTGCTTAATGGGAATGCCTTCCTGCTCGAAGCGCTCTACAATTTGCTTGGAGCCGTAGCAGATGGCTTCTACCAGCGCCCGAAAGATCTGGGGGGCATTTGTGCCCATGGTTAAACCCATGATGGCGCCTTTCAGCGCTTGGTTGGCATCCGGTGTGCGGCGGCCGTTTACCCAGTCCAGCGCCAGCACGGCCGACTCTTCGGGGTCAACTTCAGCGGCGGCTTTGGCTAGCTCCACGAGCAGCTTATCGCTCATTTCCTGCCGCAGAGCTTTCTGCTGCTCAGTTGTCAAAACCGTGGATGAGCCTAGCAGAGTTTGCAGGGGCCACTCGATAATCTGCCGGAACCAGGCCAGCAAATCGCCAAAGGCCGACTGCCCCGCTTCCAGGCCCAGCATGCCCGGTATTACGGAGCCATCTACCTGACCGCAAATGCCTTGCACGAGCTTGTCGCCTACTTCGGCCGTGGGGGCTACCACGATGTCGCAGGTAGAAGTACCCATCACTTTCACCATCGAATACGCCTCAATCTCGCCGGCCACGGCACCCGCGTGGGCATCAAATGAGCCGACTGCCACTACTGTGTTTGTGGTCAGGCCCAGGCGCGTTGCCCACTCTTCCGATAGGTTACCGGCAACTTGATCAGCGGTGAAGGTGTCCTGGTATAAGTGTCCGCGCAGCAACGTTAGCTTGGGCTCCAGGTGAATGATAAACTGCTCAAGCGGCAGACCACCCCAGCTCTCATGCCACAGGGCCTTGTGACCAGCAGCGCAGCGGCTACGCTTAAAGTCATGCAAATTGCCCCCCGTGAGCTGTAGCGTCACCCAGTCGCAATGCTCCATCCAGGAGTAGGCAGCTTGAGCCACGGCCTCATCCTCGCGGACCACGTGCATGATCTTGGCCCAAAACCACTCCGAGGAGTAAATGCCACCTTCGTACTTGGTGTAATCTTCGCCGCCCCAGGTGCGGGCTTTGTGGTTGATTTCGGCTGCTTCTTCAAGGGCCGTGTGGTCTTTCCAGAGCACAAACATGGCGTTGGGGTTTTCCTCAAAGCCAGGCGTCATAGCCAGGGCAGCACCATGCTCGTCAACGGCGCAGGGCGTAGAGCCGGTGGTATCCACAGCTATTCCTACGATTTGCTCGGCGGGTACCTTCTGGGCTACCTGACGGATAGTCGTTTCCAGCCCTTCAAGATAATCCAGCGGGTGCTGGCGAAACTGGTTGCGGGCGGGCTTGCAGTAGAGCAGCTTTTTCCAGCGGGCATAGTAGTGCACAGCCTGGGCCACCTCGGCGCCAGTGCGGGCATTTACCAGCAAAGCACGCACGGAATCGGTGCCATAATCGACCCCGATAACATAAGCTTCGGCCCCAAAATCAATCGATTGTGAATCTTGCACGATAGAAATAAAGAAGTCGTTTCGGGTTTGTTAATGAGTCAGAATTACTTGCGCACCCCAAATTGGTGCACCGTCGAGGAGCGCAGGGTTTCGCCTGGCTTCAGGATGGTATTCGGGAACTTAGGCTGGTTAGGCGAATCGGGGAAATGCTGCGTTTCCAGGCAGAAGCCTGCATTCTTCACGTATTTGGTGCCGCCTTTGCCAGTGAGAGTGCCATCGAGGAAATTGCCGGTATAAAACTGCACGCCGGGCTGGTCAGTAGTTATAGTCATGGTGCGGCCCGAAGTGGGTTCGTACACCAAAGCGGCCTGATGCATGCCGCTGCCGGTACCTTTCAGCACCCAGTTGTGGTCGTAGCCGCCTTCCACTTGCCCAATCCGCTCCCCGATGGCATGGGGCGTGGTAAAGTCGAAAGGAGTGCCTGTTACGGGGCGCAGCTCGCCGGTCGGAATCAGGCCGGCATCTACTACCGTGTAGCGGTCGGCATTCAGGGTTACCTGATGACTCAGGATATCCTTGGCTGTGCCGTGATTGAGGTTGAAATAGCTATGGTTAGTGAGGTTGACGGGCGTGGCCTTGTCCGTGGTGGCCGTGTAGTCGATGCGGAGCGCGTCGTCGTTGGTGAGCGTGTACACTACCTGCACATTGAGGTTGCCGGGGTAGCCTTCTTCGCCGTCTTTGCTGGTGTAGGTTAGCGTTAGGTTTTGGCCGTCGGCTGAGCTGCCGGGCTGAGCTTGCCACACTACTTTATCAAAGCCTTTCACGCCGCCGTGCAGGTGGTTTGCGCCGTTGTTCGTGGCCAACTTATACTCCTTGCCATCCAACGTAAATTTGCCCCCCTTGATGCGGTTGCCGTAGCGCCCGATCAGTGCGCCGAAATAAGGACCCGATTTAACATACTCCGGGCTCTGGTAACCGCTCACGTTGTCGAAACCCAGCACGATGTCACCCAGTTTGCCGCTTTTGTCCGGCACTAGTAGGCTGGTGAGCGTGCCACCGTAGTTGGTGATTTTAGCTTGCAGTCCGTGGGAGTTGGTGAGGGTGTAGAGTTGGACTTCCGTCCCGTCGGTCGTTTTGCCGAAGGAAGTAGCGGTTGGGGTCATAGCGGTGGAGGCTGTTTGGGTAGAGTCAGCGGCAGCGCCGGAGGTGGCGTTTTCACTAGTGGTGGGTTGCTGGTTGCAGGCTACGAGAAGTAGCACGCCGGCCAGGTTTCCGCCTAGCAAAGAGATACGGGAAAAAGATGTCATGGCAGGGAGAAAGAGAGGCTTTAAGTGGTCAATAACCGTGAGTGGAAGGCCAACAAGGGAGTAGGAAGATTGGTCAAACCGGCTAAGAAAGTAGCACTTCGACGACGAAAGTTTACTACTAAATAGTTAGAGGTAAATCTTTTGAGACAATCAGATAAGTAAAAATGAAGGGTAGCGCCAGTAGTAAAATCTCCAGATTTGGTATGTAAAGTAGAAAGACTTCCTGAATTACACAATCGTTTGTGTCTCTTACATGCTACTTCATTGCTTCAGCTCACTCAACTGTAATCTTCTGATTTAGCAGTTTGCCATCCTGCTGCACCTGCACTAAGTAGACGCCCGGCGCCAACGCGGCCTCCACAGCTACCTTGCTCTGCTGGGGGGCAAATTTGCGTTGATACATTAATCGGCCCTGCAAATTGAAGATATGTATGAGTACGGCGCCACCTGTTTTTTTGCCCCCCAGCTCTACCGTAAAGCTGCCCCGGATAGCCGGAATAGGGTAGATGCTGACTTCCGTTAGGAGCGCCGGAGCATGGGTAGCGGTAAGCGTGCCGGGGGCGGCCAGCGTCCAGCGTTGGCAAGCACACTCATTATAGTCCCAAAGGCCCAGTTGCAGACCAACTACGGTCGAGGCGTTGGGCACTTCTACTACCCGGTTGCCATTCACAGATGCGAAGACATACGTGCCGTCGTTGGCCCGCTCAATGCGAAATTTCTGGCAGGCCAGGCCATTGTCGGCAAATAGCTGAAGCTTGGCGCCAGCGTCGGGGGAGCAGCCCGATACATCGGCGGCGAGGCTGCCCAGCGCAGTCTTAATTTTGTATTCGCCGTTGCCCAGTGCAGTGAAGTCCCATTGCTGGCATGTTAGGCCGGTCTTCGTGCCCTGCGCAATCATCTGGCCCGATACGCCGGTGCAGCCCCAAGCATCCCAGACCAAGCCGCTGTTTTTGTTGGCGATTTCGTAGCGCCCCGGCTTCACCCAGTCGCGGCTGATGACGGGCCAATCGGTGGCATCCCAGGTCAGGTTAGCCAGCCCAAGCTTCGGCACGCCGTTATCATCCCGATCATAATAGTGGTGCGAAACATAGCTGACGCCACCTTCTTCAAGTACCCCAATGTGGCCCGGCCCAATGTAGCGGCCCGAGGAATTGAGCACGGTGGTGCCGCCGTTGTTATTCAGGTCCACGCCATTCTTATCCAGGAAAGGACCAGAAGGCGAAGCCGACCTGCCCACCTGCGCGAAATAGGTGCTATTTGCCCCCCGGCAGCAGGCGCCGCGGTTAATGAATAAGTAGTAAAAGTTGCCGTGACGCATGATGTGGGCGGCCTCTACATCGCCATTGGCAATGCTAAACTCAGGCGTGCCTAGCAGCTTGCCCGTAGCCGGATTCAGCTGCGTAGTGCGCAGACCGCCGAAAAAGGAGCCGTAGCTAAGCCACACATTGTTGTTGGCGTCGCGGAATACGGCCGGATCAATGGCGTTCACGCTACTATTACTGCTCGTCGAAATCACCTCGCCCTGATCTACCCAGCGGTAGTTGGGGCTGCTAGGGTCCAGGGTTACGTTGGTGACTAAACCAATGGCGGAGACCTTGGAGCCAAACGTGGAGCAGGAGTAATAAAGGTAAAATTTACCGTTCATGAAAAAGCACTCCGGCGCCCAGAAATTCCCCTGAAAACCGGGCACCTTCGTGTTGATCCAGCTCGGATACGCATTATTGACAAACACCTCCCGCGGACTAGGCGTCCAGTTGATCAGGTCCGTAGACGACATACTGTAAATGCCTTGCCCCGTGGCGAAAATCCAGTAACGGTTGCCGTCTTTGATAATCGTGGATGGGTCATGCACGCCCGTAAGCCCCTGCAAAGCATAGGCGTTAGTGCTGAATAACCCGGACAGCACCAACAGCAGCAAGCCAAGCCAGAGCCGCGAAGTTGACGGTTGCTTAACTGCCAGGTTGGTCTGGGGGGCAAATTGTAGAGGTAAAGGCATAACGGGCAGGATTTAAAAGAATAGGGAATGATGAGATCTACTCACCACCGGGCTTCGTGAGGGGGGTATTAATAGCTACCGGAGTTCCGAAATTGGGAGTGCCGTCGGCGTTCCAGGTAAACTTCTGCATGCGTGGATTTCGCTTCTCTACGCAACCCTCGCCGGGGTTGGAGTTAGCGTGATAAATCAGCCAATCTTCTTGTCCATCTTTCGACTTGAAAAAGCCATTGTGGCCGGTGGCAAAAGCGCGATTAACGGGGCTCTGGGTAAAGACTGGTTTGCTTGACTTCGTCCAGGAAGCGGGGAGCATGGGGTCAGCCGTAGCCGTGGATGTCAGCATGCCTAGCGCATAGGAATCGGTGCCGCAAAAGCTGGCCGAGTACACCAGAAACGTCTTGTTGTCGTGCTTGATAATTTCGGGCCCTTCGTTTACGTAGGGCGGGCCCACGTTTTCCCACGGATGCTCGGGGCTCGAAAGCTCCACCCGAGGCCCCGTCAGCGTCCAGGGGTTGCTCATCTTAGAGATATAAAGCCGCTGAATGCCATTCACACCATCGTGCCCCGACCAGATGAAGTAGCGCTTGTTATTCTGCTCTAGCACGGTACCGTCAATGGCCCAAAAGTCGGCATTGGGATTATAGACGCGGCCTTTATTAATCCAGGTTCCGGTAGTTGGATCGGCGGCGCTATTTTCCAGTACCCACGTGCGCTGCAGGCCCAAGTTGGTGCCTGCCGGACCCGCTGAATAGTATACGTACCACTTCCCATCTAAGAAATAAAGCTCTGGAGCCCATAAGTTGCCGCCTGCTGGACTGTTCGCCTCGGGCCGCCAAATGGTAGTGCTATTTGCCAGCGACAGGTCCGACATCTTGGCCGTTTTCCAGATGCGCAGATCCGTGTACGTGGTGTTCATGTAATAATAAAACCCATCCTTCTGGGCCACCCACGGATCGGCACCCGAGGGCAGCAAAGGGTTAGTAAAGGTGTTGTCAGGTGCCGGTGGGGTAGTGGGTTGGGTAACAGGAGAGAGGGCGGGTGCGGCCTTTTCCTTGCCGCAGGCAACAGCTAGCACTATGCAAACTATAAGCAGCCAGCGCGACCCAGAATGCATAAGCTGTTGGAAAGGCTGGGGGGCAAAATCACGCATAGCAACACCATTAGTAAGTACCTGACGAAAACAGCCGCTCCAGCTGGGGCCGGAGCGGCTGTATGTCTATCGATTAATCAATCGGTTAGTAGCCAGGATTCTGTTTTAGATTAGGGTCAATACCAAGGTCACGCCGTGGTATTGGCAGTAGCTTAGAGACACCCAGACGGAAGTTATTGAAGTCCGTATCTCGCGTTTTCAACTCATCAATGCCAGCTTGGTTGTCCATCAGGCCCCAGCGAAGAATATCGAACCAGCGGGTACCTTCGCCAGCCAGCTCTTTCGCCCGTTCCATATAGATAGCCTGGAGCATAGACTCGCGTGTGAAGGTGCCAGTTAGCGGTCTCAGGTCTACGCGGGCGCGTACTCTGTTAACGAGTGGCAGCGCTGCACTTACCTGATTGAGTTGGGCGAGAGCTTCGGCTTGCATCAAGAGTACATCGGCGTAGCGAATAACGCGGTGGTTGATGCCCGATGAAAAGTTCTCATCAGTGCGGGTGCGGTCATTCAGATACTTGCGCCAGTACTGCTGGTTCGGGTTCCAGTTCCATTGCTGGAAGGTGCGGCCGTAGAATACATCCGGGTTGCCAGCGTGAATGATGCTGATGTCGCGCCGAGGATCGATTCTGTGTCTGGTTGTGCTGCCTGGGGCAAACGATACTGTGGAGTCGGTATAGGCGTTGAGCAACCAGCGGCGGGGCTGCACGTCGGCAAACGTCGGACCGGGAGGGCCGAAGAAGTTGGGACGGTCGTGGCTTTCCGAAGCAGAGCCGTTGTCCTGGCCTTGGCCTACTTCTAGCACAGCACCCGTAAACTGTACCTCAAACACCGACTCGCGGTTATTCTCGTTCCTGTCGGTGAAGTTGTCAAGGTAGTTGGGTACCAAATCATATTGGTTTGAAGCCGCTATTTGAGTGAACAAAGCAGAAGCCTCTGCCCACTTACGCTGCTGCATATACACTTTGGCGAGCAGTGCCTGCGCCGCGCCCTTGGTAGCACGACCTTTTTGGTCGTCGTTATATGAAAGAGGTAGGTCCGGAATTGCACTCTGTAAATCGGCAATCATCTGCGCCTCCGTTTCGGCCTGCGTCACCTGAGGCGCCCGTGCATTCACGTCGTTAGGCTCTTCCAGGATTAGGGGCACATTACCGAAGAAGTACGCCATATCGAAGTACGACAGGGCCCGTATGAACTTGGCTTCGGCAACCAGCTGCTTTTTCAGCGTCTCGTCCATAGTAATACCGGGCACCCGCCCGATTACCTGATTCGTACGGTAAATCGTACGGTAGTAATCATTCCAAGCAAACGACGAGATAAAGAAGTCTACATCGGGCTGGATGAAGCGCGTAAAGTCGGCCAGCGCCACAAATGGGCTAGCACTAAACGACTCATCGGAGCGATGCGCCATGAAGTGCCAGCTGCGGTAGTACACAGCAAACTGCTGGAGACCAGAGTAAGCGGCATATACTCCTTTAACAGCATCAGTCTCGTTTTGCCAGAAGTTGTCCTTTGTAGGAGCGTTGGGATTGCTCTGATCCAGCAGGTCCTTCTCGCATGCTGTGGTCATCAAGAGACCACCCGCGAGCAGAAGAGTAAGTAGTTTATTGCTTTTCATCTAAGTAGAGAAAACGATTTGGGTGGGGCAGTAGCTAAAAAGCATCTACTACCCCGTCGTGATTTAGAAGTTAACCTGTACGCCACCCGTGAAACTGCGCACGTTGGGATAAGAGCTGATGTCGACGCCGCGGCTGTAGAAGCCCGTGCCGGAAATTTCCGGATCGAAGCCTGTGTAGTCAGTGAGGGTGAACACGTTGCGGCCGGTTATATATACCCGTACACTGCCTAGGCTTGGTACTTTGCTCGTTACCGAAGTAGGTAAGGTGTAGCCCAGCTGTATATTCCGCAACCGGGTGTACGCTCCGTCTTCCAGCCAGCGCGTCGTGTTGCGTAGGGAGTTCATAGAAGCGGCCCGCCCTAAGTTGCCGAGGCCGCCGCCCTGCAGCAGGCGCGGCGAAGTAGTGGATGGATTTTCTGGAGACCAGGGTTCTACGTCGGCGTTGTAGTTGTTCGGGCCGGCGTAGTTTTCAAGATCGACACGAGCTTGATTAAAAATTTTGTTGCCGCTGACCGAGTTGAAGAACACTGACAGATCAAAGCCTTTGAAGCCAATATTCAAGTTCAGGCCCATTAATAGGTTGGGGATTGACTTACCTGAATAAACCGCGTCGCCGTTATTAATTACTCCATCATCATTGGTGTCTTTGTAGCGTACGTCACCAGCCGAAGCATAAGGCTGAATAATGGTGCCAGCAGAGTTTCTGTAGTTGGCTACTTCATCCGCCGATTGGAAGATGCCATCGAAGGGAATCAGGTAAAACTCACCGAGCGAACGGCCTACCTGCGACCGAGTCAAGAGTTCGCCACCTTCTAATACTTGGCCTACAACTGGCAACGCAGTAACCTCGTTTTTAACCGTGGTAAGAGTAAAGTCAGCGCCATAAGTGAAGGCACTTTTATTCTCGTGGTAGCCTAAAGCCAATTCAAAGCCACGGTTCTCGATATCACCTGCATTCTGGAACAAAGTAGCTCCAAAGTGACCTAAGTAGGTCAACACCTGCACTGGTGCCAGTGCGTTGCGGGTTTGGGAGATATAATAATCCGTTGAAAGCGTAATGCGGTCGTCCCACGCGCCAAGGTCCAAACCTATGTTTTTCGTATACCGCTCTTCCCAGCGAATGTCAGGGCTAGGCAGCGCCAACTGCGCTTGACCATTGACGATGTTCTGGCCAGTACCAATTACGTAGTTTACGTTTTGGCCTACAATAGCCTGAGTTAGATAGCTACCACCGGCAGCACCGGCTACGGCGTCATTGCCATTGGCACCATAGCTGGCACGTAGCTTCAGGTTATTCACCTGAGGTAAAGTTGTCTTGAAGAATTCTTCTTCACTTATGCGCCAGCCAACAGAGGCGGCACCAAAGTTTCCCCAGCGGTTATCCTCAGTAAAGCGGGAGGAGCCATCGCGGCGGCCGCTAATGGATAGCAGGTAGCGGTTTTTGTAATCGTAAGTAGCCTGAGCGAAGAAAGAACGTTTGGTGTTCTTGAAAGAGGTGCCCTGAACAACCCCAACTTTTGGTGCAGCGCTCAACTCGAAGAAATATTGCCCCCCAGCCTGAGTGTAGCCCTGTCCGCCCGCTTGCACATTATGAGCACGGAGGCTCTGTTCCGAAACACCAACCAGCGCATTCACAGTGTGGTCACCTAGTCGCTTATTGAAGTTCAACGTGTTTTCACCCAGCAGGAACAAGTCATAGCCTAAAAACTCATTAAGCGACGAGGTGTTGATGCGAGTGTTCTGACGCAGGATACCAGACTGTTGGGCATCAGCATTGCTGTACGTATGGCCGTCCATGGCCACATTCAGGCGATAGGTAAGAAAATCGAAGAAGGAGTACTCAGCACTAATGTTACCTGCCAGGCGGTTGTCCGATTGCGTGCGATTCAGCAACGCTTGGGCACCAATTGGGTTTGTAGCAAACGTGTTGAGGCGGGTCGAACCGGTTCCAAATCCTCCTTCATTCGCCGGATCATATACCGGAATGCTGGGCAGCATGGTGAGCACGTCGATGAATGGCGCGCCGTTTAGCAGCGTGACATCGAGGTGGGTGAGCTGCACGTTCTCCTGTAAGCGTAAACGTCCGCGGGTAAATCCGGAGTTAAGACGTAAGCTATAGCGTTGGAAGTCAGGGCCTTTTACAATTCCTTCTTGGTGAAAATATTCACCTGAAATCAGGAAGTTGGTAGTGCTTTTCTCCCCCGATGATCCGCCGGAGAAAGATAGGTTGTAATCCTCGAGTCGGCCCGTTTGGAAAAACTCTTCTTGCCAATCGGTATCGGTATTCGGGTCAAAGGCACCACCCGGACCTTTTACAGCGCCAGCTAAGCTGTTTTGGCCGTTATTCAACGGGTCAAGGCCAGCATTCTGATAAGCAATAACGGCGCGGTCGGCCCACTCACTGGCGTTAGTCAGGTTATAGGTCTTAGAGATCTGATCTACGCCCATATACCCATTGAAGCTAATGGCAGGTGCGCCAGCTTTACCCTTTTTGGTGGTAATCTGCACTACGCCGTTAGCACCCCGAGAACCGTAAACTGCTGTAGAAGAGGCGTCTTTCAGGACAGTGAGCGACTCAATATCATTTGGGTTCAGATCCCGGATATTATCCGTCCACAACCCGTCGATTACATAGAGTGGTCCACTGCCAGCATTACCTAGGGTACCAATACCGCGAATGTTAACAATCGGGGCAGCACCTGGTCCGCCCGAGCCGGTTACCTGTACGCCAGGCAGGCGGCCCTGAAGTGCTTGTGTAGCCGTTGCTACAGGTGCTTTATTCGCCTCTTTCACGTCGAGGCTGCTCACCGAACTACTTACGTTTTGGCGGTCTTCAGTTAGGTAACCTACTACCACTACCTCACTCAGTGCCTTCGCATCGGGGGCCAGCCCAACATTGATAGTAGTACGGCCACCAATAGCTATTTCCTGCGGGGTGTAGCCCACATAAGAAATAACGAGCGTGCCGTTGTCGGGGGCGGTAAGCGTAAAGCTGCCATCAGCACCCGTTTGAGTGCCGTTGGTGGTACCTTTCACCACTACGTTTACACCAGGCAGGCCTTCACCATTCTCGTCCGTTATCCGGCCACTTATGGTCACGTCGGGAGTCTGAACGGTTAGTGAGCTAGCTAAATACTCAGAGTAGGATGCTGCCGCTGCCGTGTAGGGCTGAAAGGGCAGGCAGCAAAGTAAGGCCGGTATAGCTAACCGACTCATTTTGGGTACAGGCTTTTTCATGAAGTAAATTTTGGTGGGGATGGTGAAGTAGAGAAGGCACAATCGATTGTGTCGATATTTATTCACAAACGATTGTGTAATGCTTTAAAAAAAATGATTTCTAGGTGCCAGACATCAATAGGCTAAACAAGCCAAACAAACTCGCAGGGACTTAATGAGGGACTTCATCAGTGATTCTAGAGTTGTGATGTTGGTCGAAATTCTTGCTAAGAGTACTATAAACTCCAACAAATTGCAAATAAAATCATGCGTACTCAAGAAAATCTTCCTTCAAGAAAGTACCTATCTAAATCGATTGAGGTAGCTGCGGTAAGAGTATTCAGGGTCTAAAAGGCCGCTAAGGCAGAAATTTAAGGTTTTCGACGGCTATGACTTCCGTTTTTAGCCATTTCCCATGAATTCTAAAAAATTAGGGCTAATTGCCGACCCGCTACTTCCTCCATATCCAAATTTGACAGCGACACCCCCAAAAGACGAACGCCCTGAGACAGAGGTAATAGACCGGCTAGCAACTCTAAGATGATTTGTTCGAGCTTCGCTTTTCCATCGATGGAGGCTAGGGCTGTGCGGCTGCGAGTTACCTGCTGAAAGTCGGCGTATTTTACCTTCACCGTAACCGTACGACCTCTGGTTTCGGTGCGCTCACAGTAAGCCCAAACAGATTCCAGGCAGGGGGCAATTCCTGCTATCAATTCCTTATAGCTACTCAGGTCCTGCTCAAACGTGGTTTCGGAGCCCACGGACTTACGAATCCGGTCGGCCACGACGGGTCGGTGGTCTTCGGCCCTAGCAATTGCATAGTAGTAGCTACCCGCTTTGCCAAAGTTCTGCCGCAGGAACGCCTCTGTTTGCTGACGCAAATCGAGGCCGGTGAAAATGCCCAACTGGTTCATTCGGGCGGCCGTTACGGGCCCGATACCGTGAAATTGCCCTACGGCCAGTTCTCCAACCAACGCCAAGCCCTGGTGCGGCCGAATAACAAATTGCCCGTTGGGCTTGCGGTAGTCGGAGGCCAGCTTGGCCAGAAACTTATTGTAGGAAATACCCGCCGAGGCCGTTAGCTGGGTTTCGGCCAGAATTGCCCCCCGGATCTGCTGGGCCACCTGCGTAGCCGACGCAATGTGCTTAAGATTTTGGGTTACATCCAGATACGCCTCATCCAGCGAAACGGGCTCTATAAGCGGCGTGTATTCGGCAAAAATGGCGCGAATCTGCCGCGAAACGGCCTTATACACATCGAAGCGCGGCTTCACAAAAACCAATTCCGGGCATTTGCGCAGTGCCACCGACGACGGCATGGCCGAGCGTACGCCAAACTCGCGCGCTTCATAGCTGGCGGCCGCTACCACGCCGCGCTGCCGCGAGCCACCAACCGCCACGGGCCGTCCGCGCAGAGCAGGGTTGTCGCGCTGCTCCACGGAAGCGTAAAAGGCGTCCATGTCAAGGTGAATGATTTTGCGATGTTCTTGCTGGGGCTCCACTGCTTCGTTTCTCTGGCTAATACGAAGATACATCTGACTACCCAAGGTGACTATACAACAGGACTTACGCACCCATGAAAACAAGAGTGGTGAAAGTGTCCGACTGCAACCTTTGCGGCATGTTTGGTATCTAGATACTACTGCTATTCCTTCACTCTCAGGATTATGAAAACAATAGTCTCAAGCTCTCTATTAATGTTGCTGATGGCCTGCAACTCCGATTCCGACCCAGATCCTATGTGCATTGACCCCACTCGCATTACGTCTGGTGCTTGCACAGCAAACGTTGACCCTGTCTGTGGCTGCGATGGCAAAACCTATGGCAATAGCTGCGAAGCCGACAGAGCCGGCGTGGTATCGTATACATCAGGCGCTTGCTCAGGGCGCTAGGTAAGTCAGTGTATTCAAATAAGAAGAAAGCTCGACCGTTTGGCCGGGCTTTCTTGTGTTGGTAAGTTAAGCCTTACCAAAAGCACTCAATTTTTGGAATGATCTGATTATATTAGTCTTAGCTAGCGGAAAGCCGTATGCTAAACCCAGCAGTGGCGCTTGAGGTTATTGTTCCAACAAAAGGAAGCTGTATACCGCGCCAAGCATCTGAAAAAGACCCTCAGCACCTGTGGACAGGTATTCAAAGCAAGCGCTACCCTATTTTAAGCTAGATGAAAGATCCCGAAGAGAATTCTGAACAAAACGCCGGCGCGGGCCGAGGCTTGTCGCGGCGCGGCTTCCTGAAAGGGGCCGGCATTACGGCGGCGGGGGGCGTGCTCATGACCAGCGGCATTGCCGGACTGGCCGAAGCTGAGGCGGCCCCCGCTCCCGACACGGTTGGGCCCGGCCGCACCAGTATCACGCTCAAGATCAACGGCGACAAGAAAAAAGTCGCTATCGAGCCCCGCCAAACCTTGGCCGAGGTGCTGCGCGCTGAGCTGAATCTGACGGGTACCAAGGTCGTCTGCGACAGGGGCGCGTGCTCGGCTTGCACTGTGTGGCTGGATAACATGCCCGTCAACTCCTGCATGACCCTGGCCATTGAAGTAGGCAAGCGCGAAATAACGACCATTGAAGGCTTAGCCAAAAATGGCAAGCTGCACCCCGTGCAGGAAGCTTTTGTGGCTCACGATGCCAGCATGTGCGGGTTTTGTACGCCGGGCATGGTGATGAGCTGCGCCAGCCTGTTGCAGCGCAACCCCAAGCCCACGCTCGACGACGTAAAAACGGCCACCAGCGGCAACCTCTGCCGATGTGGTACATACCCCAAAGTATTTGAGGCGACGCTAGCCGCGGCCGGCATTGCCTACTCCCAAACCCAGGCTCAGGCCGCCAAAGGATAGATTATGGCCAGCTACCGTAAACTCAAAAAGTCGGCGAAGAAGGAGGGCAAGTTTGCCGCCCTCGCCGCCGCGCTGGCAGCCCCGGCCATCGGTTCGGCCGCGCCGGCTGCTACCCAGTCGCTGACAATGCCGGTGGGCATTCCGGGTGTGAATCTGAAGACCATTACCCGCGAAGTATCCGCCGATGAGCCGCCCGTGCTGGCGATAAATGACAAGCTGAATGTGCTGGGTAAGCGTACCCGCCGGCTTGATGCGCATTTGAAAGTCACCGGTCAGGCCAAGTATACCTACGATATCAACCTGCCGGGCATGCTGTACGGCCGCATGTACCGCTCGCCGCATCCGCACGCCAACGTGAAGAGCGTGGATACCAGTGCCACCGAGCGCTACCCTGGCGTAAAGGCGGTGTATATTATTGAAACCGTGATGGGCTCAGCCATTGAGCGCGACCCCAACCACAAAAACCCCAAAGTGCAGTCTACGGGGGGCAAATTTCCGAAAGTACGCTACGCTGGGCAGCCCATTGCGGCCGTAGCCGCTACCTCCCAGCAAGCCGCCGATGAAGCTGCCCGCCTGATTAAGGTAGAATACGAGTTGCTGCCTTTCGTAACTGACCTGGATGATGCCCGCAAACCCGATGCGCCGCTGGTGTACGGCGGCAAGCAGGTAAGCATGGAGGAAAGTGGCGGTGGTGGCGGCGCGGCCGGGGGCTTGCCCCAGAAAGGCAACGTGCGCGGCCCGAGTACCAAAAGTATGTTTGGCGGCTCGCGCGGCAACGTTGAAAAAGGCTTCAAGGAAGCCGAAATCATCGTGGAGGGCGAGTTCAGAACCCAGGTACAAACCCACGCTCCGCTCGAAACGCACGGCATGGTAGCCGACTACCGCCCCGACGGCCTGACCGTTTACCTTTCCACTCAGGATACGGCCGGCGCCCGCAGCGAAATGGCCGAGCTATTTAAGCTGCCCAAAACGCAGGTGCGTGTGATTACCGAGTTTATGGGGGGCGGATTTGGAGCCAAATACGGCGCCGGTAACTACGGCGTGGCCGCCACGCATTTGTCGAAAAAAACAGGCGTGCCCGTGCGCATTATGCTCGATAGAAGGGAAGAGCACGTGGCAGTCGGCAATCGGCCCAACTCAGTGCAAAATCTTCGCATTGGGGCTAAAAAAGATGGTACGCTCACGGCCATGCAACTCACTAGCTATGGCACGGCCGGCGTAGGTTTGGGGGCGGGCGTTGGCTGGATTGCCGAGACCATGTACCTCACTAACCCCAACTTCAAGGGCGAACAATACGACGTACTTACCAATGCCGGACCCGGCGCGGCCTTCCGCGCGCCCGGCGCGCCGCAGGGGGCATTTGCCCTGGAGCAGCTCATTGATGAACTGGCCGAAAAGGTGGGTGTTGATGCCTTAACCCTGCGCGACAAAATAGATAAGAGCGAAATGCGCCGCGAGCAGCGCCGCGTGGGCGCTGAGCGTTTTGGGTGGAGTAAGCGCCAAGCCCCCGGCTCCTCGCCCGGCGTGGTGAAGCGCGGCGTGGGCGCGGCCCAGTCGGAGTGGGGGCGCTTTATTGACATGGACTCCTCCTGCGAGGTGCGCTTGCACCAGGATGGCTCCGTGGAGATTATGTCGAGCGTGCAGGATTTGGGTACGGGCATCCGCACGGTGCTGGCCCAGGTGGTAGCCGAAGAGTTAGGCCTGCAACCCACCGACGTAACCGTGCGCATAGGCGACACAAATTATCCGCCCGGCCCTGGCTCGGGCGGAAGCAAAACAACGGGCTCCATTACGCCGCCGGCCCGCACCGCTGCTTACAAAGTTGGTCAGCAGCTTTTGGCCGCTGTGGCACCCAGTATGGGTGTGGCAGCCAGTGAACTGGCTTTTGTGGGGGGCAAAATTGTGGTGAAAGGCAATGCCAATAAAAGCATCAGCTTCCGCGAAGCAGCCCAGAAACTGCCAACCCAGCAGGTTTCGGCCACCGAAAAGCGCAAGGATGACTATGGCGGCTTCTTCCGGCCGGGCGTCTCCTTTGGGCAATCGGGTGGAATTCAGTTTGTGGAAGTGAGCGTGGATACCGAGACTGGCTACGTGAAAGTGGAGCGGGTAGTGGGCGCTCACGACTGCGGCCGACCTATCAATCCACTGGCGTTGGAAAGCCAGATCAACGGCGGAATTTTGCAGGGCATCAGCTGGGCCCTGTACGAAAACCGCTACCTCGACCGCAACTACGGCCACATGATGAACGCCAACCTCGACCAGTATAAAATACTAGGCTCACGCGAGGTGCCGCAAATCGACATCATCATGGTGGAGGAATACACCGCTACCAGCTCGACCGATGCGATGGGCATTGCCGAATCGGCGAACGTAGCTACTGCTGCGGCCGTGGCCAATGCCGTTTACAATGCCATTGGGGTGCGTATTTATGAGTTGCCCATTACGCCCGAGCGAGTCCTGAATGCGCTGGCCAAATCCAAACAAAAATTAGGTAAAGTATAGCTCAGGTCAGTCAAACGCCTGCTTCGCAAATACTTCCTATATAACGACATAGCACGATGAACGCCTTTCAATGGACCGACGCCACAAGCGTCAAGCAGGCTACGGGCCAAAACACAACGCCGGTGGCCGACGCTATGCTGGTGAATGCAAAGCCGGAGTCGGCCACCATCTTCAAAGCCGGTGGCGTGGACGTGCTGGATTTGATGAAGGAGCACGTATTGGCGCCTGCTCGCATTGTAGGAATCAGCAACTTGCCCAAGCTGGACTCGATTCGCAATGCCGGCAAAGAAGGCACTCACCTCGGCGCCTTGGTTACTTTAGCCCAGCTGGAGCGCGACAGCGACCTGCAAAAAAGCTACCGTGCTCTTACCGAAGCAGCCAGCCATGCCGCAACACCGCAAGTGCGCAACGCGGCCACGCTGGGGGGCAATATTATGCAGCGTCCGCACTGCTGGTACTTCCGCAACGAGAATTTCAAGTGCTTGAAAAAAGGCGGTACTGTTTGCTTCGCTAACCAGCCCGGCGCCGAGAATAAGTACCACGCTATCCTGGGAAATCAGACCTGCTCGGCGGTGCATGGTTCCAGCATTAGCACGGCTCTGGTTGCCTTCGGGGCCCAGGTCGAATTGACGGGCCCGCAGGGCGTGCGGCGGGTGCCGCTAGAGCAGTTCTTCGTGACGCCGGAAAAGGATGTAAAGCGCGAGAATTCCATTCAGCCCAATGAGCTGATTACCGATGTGTTGCTGCCCACGCCCGCTGCCGGTACTAGCTCTTGGTATATCAAATTTGGCGAGCGCGAAAGCTACGATTGGGCGCTCGCCGACGTAGCCGTGGTGCTGGAGCAGCAGAATGGCCGCTGCACTAAGGCGAGCATTGTGCTGGGTGCCGCCGCCCCGGTTCCGTTGCGCGCTGCCGCCGCCGAAGCAGCCCTGATTGGCAAACCCATAAACGAAGAAACCGCCCGCGCCGCCGGGCAGGCCGCTACTGCCGGCGCAACTCCGCTGGAGCACAACGCCTACAAGGTGCCGATTTTTGCAGCCATTGTGAAGCGCGCCATTTTGAAAGCAGGGGAGGCGTAGGAGAACCCTCAACCCCTAGCCCCTTCTCCTAGGGGAGAAGGGGGACTAGTTTTTAGTTATTCTAGAACACTAGTTATGGTTAGAATTCTAAAGATTTAGAACTAGTCCCCCCTCTCCCCTAGGAGAAGGGGCTAGGGGTTGAGGCCTCATTGAACAGCTTATTTATATGCCCATTTATATTCCCGTTCACCTCGAAAATCACACCGGCATCTGTCGTTTTTTGCGTAGCAAAACGGGCTTAGGTACGAGTGAGGGAGGGGAGCAGCCGTGGCTTTTAGTTGATGGAATGACCGCTACTTGCTGGTGTTTGCGTACAATGGAGTCGTTTGGTCCGGATGATGAGGTGGCGGAAGCTGCTGAGTGCCGCGCGGGCCGGGTGTGCTATGAGGCGGCCGTTCCAGATTAATAAGCAGTTATATGAGTGAAATACGCCGTTTACTTGCTGCCTATGATGTTCACCGTGCAACTGGTCAGGCATGCGCGTTGGCTACGGTAGTGCATGTCAGCGGCTCGGCTTATCGGCGGCCGGGGGCACGCATGCTAGTGACGGAAGATGGGCAGCTGACGGGTGCCATCAGCGGCGGCTGTCTGGAAGGCGACGCGCGCCGCCGGGCGCGCCAGGCCATCGTGCGCCGCCAACCGGCGCTGGTCACCTATGATTCGATGGATGAGGAGGAAGACGTGGAGCACGGCGTTAGCTTGGGCTGCCAGGGAATCATTCAGATTCTGCTGGAGCCACTCGATTTTAGTGACCTGACCAACCCCCTGGAATTGCTGCGTGCCTGTGTCCAGCAGGATCAGCCAGCCGTATTGCTGACGGGCTTTAGTTTGAGTACCAATACTGAAGTGCAGGTAGGCGAGCGTCTGCTTTTGCTGCGCGACGGCACCAGCCGGGGTGCGCTCAACTTTGAAGCCGGTATAGCTGCACAACTATTGGAGCACGCCCAGCAAACCTTGAACAGCGGCCAGTCAGCCACCGCCGATTATGACACGGTGGCGGGCACGCTGCGGGTTTTTCTGGAAGTAATACCGCCGCCCGTGCGCGTTACGGTATTCGGTGCTGGCAACGATGTGCAGCCCCTGGTGCGCTTGGCTACTAGTCTGGGCTGGCAGGTGCGCGTGGTGGATGGCCGACCCGGGCAGGCTACGTCTGCACGGTTTCCGGAGGCGGAAGAGGTGCGCGTGTTAGGCTTCGACCAGCTCTCAAATTTGCCCCCCAGCCAGCAGTTTGCCCTGCTCATGACTCACAATTATCATTACGACCTGGCTGCGCTGCGTTACCTGTTGCCCACTGCTACGCCGTATATCGGTTTGTTGGGGCCACGCAAAAAAGCCGATCGACTACTGGCAGAGTTGGAAGCGGAAGGCTTGCAGCCGAACCAGCGGCTTGTGCCGCGCCTGTATAGTCCGGTGGGCTTAAATATCGGAGCGGAAACGGCGGAAGAAATTGCGCTTTCCATTGTGGCCGAGATGCAGGCGGTGCTCAAAGGTCGTCCGGGGGGCTTTTTGCACCAGATTGATGGGCCCATTCATGAGCAGACACCAGTGCTTACTTCTTCTCTTGCGCCAGGAAACAATCTGACGGTAGCAGCCTCATGCTCTCTGAGTTAAACACTGCTTCTGCTACTACTGCGCCCGTAGCTCTGATCCTGTTAGCAGCCGGCGCATCAGCCCGGATGAGGCAGCCCAAGCAGTTGTTGTACTATCAGGGCAAAACGCTGCTACGCCGGGCGGCCGAAACAGCCGCGGCCACGGGTTGCCAGCCGCTGGTGCTCGTTACGGGCGCTTTGCACGAAGAATTAGTCGCTGAAATCGAAGATTTACCATTTCTCATTACCCGAAATCCTGATTGGGCGACGGGCATGGGCTCCTCCATTAGAGCAGGCTTGGCGACTTTAGAAAAAGCCCCCCAGCCGCCATCCGCCGTGCTCATCATGCTCTGCGACCAGCCTTTGCTGACGCCTGCATTGCTGTCGCAATTAATTGAGCAACAGCAGTTGACCCAGGCGCCGGTGGTAGCCGCTGCTTATGGCGGTACATTGGGCGTGCCAGCCGTTTTCGGTGCCGATACGCTGCCTGCGCTGCGCCAGCTGGGCGGCGCGGAGGGGGCTCGTCAGCTTATTGCCAGCTATGGTAGATCTGTGGGCAGCGTACCGTTTGCGGGGGGCATTTTTGATGTGGATACGCCCGCCCAATACGCATCTTTGCTGGAAAAAGACATGGGCGAGGAACACACCGAAGATGCGGATTCGCACGCTGAACCACTGGTGTAACCCGGACTGCCCGAAAACCCACTATCTTGCCCACTACCACTTTCTTTCCTTGTTTGTATGCAGCAAGCTGCCGTGGCTACTTCGGCCCCAGTCGAGAAAAATAACTCGCGCATTACCAATGGTTGGGCCATGTACGACTGGGCCAACTCGGTGTATCCGCTGGTGATTACCAGCACGATATTTCCCATTTATTATGGCTCGGTGGCCGTCAATGAGCGGGGCCAGGATATGGTTAACTTTCTGGGCTTCAACCTGCCCGGCTCTTCGCTGTACACCTACGCCATTTCGGCCTCGTTTCTCATTATCGCGGGGCTTAGCCCGATTCTTACCGCCATTGCCGACTTCTCGGGGCGTAAGAAGCTATTTCTGCGTTTCTTCTGCTTTCTGGGGGCGGCCTCGTGTGCGGGTTTATTTTTCTTTACGAAAGAGACTTTCGGATTATCGGTGCTGCTGCTGATGTCGGCCACCATTGGCTGGGCGGGCAGCATTGTGTTTTACAACTCCTATCTGCCCCTTATTGCCACCGAGGATCAGTACGACCGACTGTCGGCCAAAGGGTTTTCGCTCGGGTACGTGGGCAGTGTTATTCTGCTGGTGCTGAGTCTGGTAATCGTGCTCAAGCCCGATCTTGTGGGCATCGACCCGGCAAATAAAGCGTTGCCGCCGCGCATCTCTTTTCTGTTTACGGGCATGTGGTGGGCTATTTTCGGCCAATTCGCTCTCTCGCGCCTGCCCACCGATACTGGCCGCCCCGACCATATGCCCGCCGCGCAGGGCAACTTCCTGCTCAACGGCTTTCACGAATTGAGCAATGTATGGCAGCAGATCAAGCAGCTTCCTATGCTTAAGCGCTTTCTACTGGCTTATTTTACCTACAATATGGGCGTGCAAACGGTGATGTACGTAGCCACCGTGTTCGGTGATAAAGTGCTCAAACTAGAGTCGCAAGCGCTGATTATTACCATCTTACTTTTGCAGGTAGTCGCTATTCTGGGGGCCTATTTATTTGCTCGTCTGTCGGAAGTCATTGGTAACACGCGGGCGCTGAGCTGGTCGGTGGCAGTGTGGGCGCTGATCTGCGTGGCGGGCTACTTTGTGCAGGCCGGATGGAGCTTTTATGCACTGGCTTCTGTCATCGGCCTGACTATGGGCGGCGTACAGTCGCTTTCGCGCTCTACCTACTCCAAAATTATCCCCGAGAACACGCCCGATACGGCTTCCTATTTCAGCTTTTTCGATGTCACTGAAAAGCTCAGCATTGTGATTGGAACGGCCGTTTTTGGCATTATTTCCCAAATCACGGGCAATATGCGCAACAGTATCCTAGCCCTCATTGCGTTCTTTATTCTGGGCCTGATATTCCTATTCAGAATGCGTGGCCAGAACCTACGCCCTGATGCTGCTGCGGATGAAACCCCGATCAAACAGGCCGCCCTGTAGAGATGCGTATTCGCGTCTAATCGTGGAACCACCACGATTGCACTGGCAAAATAATGGCCCGACAATTAGACGTAAATATGCGTCTCTACCTCTCTTGAATTCTTTTTCCATTCAAAATCCACCCCATGCACACTTCTTCTCTCCAGCAAAATATCCTCTCCGAGCTTGACCATGAGTTGATTACTACCCGCAAAATACTTGAGCGGGTACCCTTCGATAAGGCCGATTACCAACCGCATCCGAAAAGCATGAAGCTGGGACAATTGGCGGCGCACGTGGTAAATCTGCTGGCGTTCAAAACGCTTTTCGTGCAGCACGATTCGCGCGATTTTCTCGACAAAAACGCTCCCAAGCCGGGGCCTACGCCAACGTCTAAAGAGGAACTGCTGGCCCGCTTCGACGAGTATTCGGCCACGTTGCGCAAAGCCCTAAGCGAGTCGGATAACGAGAAGCTCACGCATTCCTTTAAGCTGCACGCCGGCGACCAGGTATTTATGGATCGCCCTAAAGGTGCTGCGCTGCGCATTATGGGCCTGAATCATAGCATTCACCACCGCGGCCAGCTCAGCGTATACCTGCGTCTGCTCGATATTCCTGTACCGGCCATGTACGGCCCCAGCGCCGATGAGCAAGGTTGGGGTTGAAATTTGATCCATAAAAAAAGCCCCCCAGATATGATTCTGGGGGGCTTTTTTTATGGGATTTCGGTACTCGGGGAATAGCCCGTGTGAAACTATGCTGCGTCTACTTCTTTAGCGAAAAAACCTGCTCGCCAGCAATCCAGGTTTGCTGCACCTGGGCTCCGCGTAGCTCGGGCGCCGGGGCCGTGAGCAAATCTTTGTTGAGCAACACAAAATCGGCGGCCAAACCGGGCTGAATGCTGCCTTTTTGCTTGTCTTCGAACGCAGCGTGGGCCGCCCAAGTAGTCATGCCACGCAGAGCATCGGGGCGGGAAAGGGCATTTTCGGGCTGGAAACCACCTTCCGGGTAGTTCTTCGCATCCTGGCGAGCCACAGCGGAATGGAAGCCGAAGAGGGGATTAATATCTTCCACCGGAAAGTCGCTGCCCAGGGCTACCTGCCCGTATTGCTTGCGCAGTTCCTCAAAGGCGTAGGCTGTTTTTACGCGCTCCGGGCCAAGCCGCTCACCTGCCCAGTACATGTCGGAGGTGGCATGGGTGGGCTGCACCGAAGGCACAATGCCAAACTGCCCGAACTTGCCCATATCAGCGGGCGTGATAACCTGCGCGTGCTCGATGCGCCACCGCCGGTCTTTCTGTCCCTTAAGCGCTTCTCCGTAAATATTCAGGATAATGCGGTTGGCCGAGTCACCTATAGCGTGGGTGTTCATTTGAAACTTGCTGGCTGCAATTTCTTTGGCCAGCGCCCGGTATTCTTTTTCAGTGGACAGCAGGAAACCGGTTTCTTTTGGACGGTCGTGGTAAGGCTCAACCAAGCAAGCCCCCCGCGAACCCAATGCTCCATCGGCGTACACTTTGAAAGAGCGCACCGTCAGCCGATCCGTTTCCACAGGGCCGTTTTTGAAGTAGAATTGCTTGTTGGCAGCCGTAGGATTCAGCATCGTATACAAGCGCAGTTTCAGCTTACCTTGTTTCTGCAAGGCGGCCATCTGGTCGATGTTGGCTTTATCGAGGCCCGCATCGGCGAGGCTGGTGAGGCCCACGGCTACGCACAATTGCTGCGCTTGCAGCAGCGCGGCGTTGGCTTCGGTTGCGGATGGCTCCGGAATTTTAGCCGCTACCAAATCCACGGCGTTGTCTACTAATAATCCAGTCAGTTCACCCATCGCATCGCGGCCGATAACGCCGCCGCTAACGGGCGTGTTGGCCGTGATTCCGGCTAAGTCTAACGCCTTTTGGTTCACCATAGCCGCGTGGCCATCTACGCGGGTGATGAGTACCGGAACATTAGGAAACAGTTTGTCCAGCGTGTCTTTGGTCGGAAACTGTTTGCTAGGCCAATCATTCTGGTCCCAGCCGCGACCAGTAAGCCAAGCCGCCTGCGGATATTGCTGGCGCTGCCGCTGCAACGTGCTGACCACATCGCCCCAAGAAGTAGTGCCTACCAGGTCAGCGTCGCGCAGGCCCAGGGCGTAGCGGTAGAAGTGACAGTGGGCATCATAAAAGCCAGGGTAGATGAATTGCCCCCCAGCGTCAACTTCCTGCTTGCCTTTATACTTCTGCCGTATCTCATCTGCCGTCCCAACGGCCAGAAACTTGCCATCCTGCACAGCAAAAGCCTGAGCCTTAGCAAATGCCGAATCGACGGTGTACACAGTGGCATTGTAAACTACAAGGTCGGCGACTTGCTGCTTGGGGGTATTTTGGCAACTGGTGAAGCCATTAAGAAGCGGCAGCAGTAACAGCAGGGGGCGTAAAATTCTGATCATACAGGCAAGTTAAGGCACGACGCAAAATGTAGCGCAATATCTCTTCAGTGTGGGCGTCGTAAAGCAATAAGTAACTAAAAAAAGACCGTCATGCAGAGGCGGAGCCGAAGCATCTCGCGTGTTTAGTTGAGTTACTACTCTCACATCAGCACGCGAGATGCTTCGGCTCCGCCTCTGCATGACGGTCTGCTAAATTCAAGCTTTCAGCTTACTCAAAGCGCATGTGCTTCACCGATTCGCCGGAGTTTTTCAACTCAATCAGTGAGTCAATACCGATCTGTAAGTGCGTATGCACGTAGCCCAGCGTTACTTTGGAGTCGCTTTCGGCGGTTTTCACACCTTCAGGCGTCATTGGGTTATCACTCACCAGCAGCAGGGCGCCGTGGGGAATTTCATTGATAAAGCCCACCACAAAAATGGTCGCCGTTTCCATATCCACGGCCATAGCCCGAATCTGCCGAAGGTATTCCTTAAAGGCCTCATCATGCTCCCACACGCGGCGGTTGGTGGTGTATACGGTGCCAGTCCAATAGTCCTTTTCGTGCTTCTTAATCATCGATGACACGGCCCGCTGCAAACGGAAGGAGGGAAGAGCTGGGATTTCCGGAGGCAGATAGTCATCAGACGTACCCTCGCCGCGAATGGCCGCAATGGGCAGAATCAAGTCACCGAGCTTGGTTTTGCTCTTCAAACCGCCGCATTTGCCCAGAAACAAAGCTGCTTTGGGCTTGATGGCCGACAGCAAATCCATAACTGTGGCAGCCATCGGCGAACCCATGCCAAAGTTGATAATCGTGATGCCGTTGGCCGTAGCCGACTGCATGGGCTTATCCAGTCCGCGCACTTCTACGTCGAACTGCTCGGCGAACATATTCACGTAATTGATAAAGTTGGTGAGCAGGATATACTGCCCAAACTCCTTAAGTGGCACACCGGTATAACGCGGCAGCCAGTTCTCCACTATCGCGGATTTGTCCTTCATAGGGTGGGGTTAAAAGGTGGAATTTTGAATTGAAAAAGATGAAGCAAAGAACAGCTTCCCGTTCGCTTACTTGCTTGTTCACAAACTGATACAAAAAAACCGTCGCACTTTCGAACGACGGTACAGCGTATGAAAAGCGGAAGCAGTGATTCCGGGCCGTACCTTTGGAGGTGATGCAAGCCCTCGACCTGCCGCCTTTCGAGCACAAACTTACAAAATCAGGCGCAAACTCCCTGATATGGGATGTATTGCGTCGCAAAAACGTGGTGCTTACACCCGAAGAGTGGGTGCGCCAGCACGTAGTGCATTACCTCATAAACGAACTGAGCTACCCGCGCGGCCTGCTCAGCTTAGAGCGCGGCCACGCATACAACCAACGTCAGAAACGTACTGATATCTGTGCATTCGGGCCTAGTGGTGAGCCCCTTTTATTGGTAGAGTGTAAGGCTGCCACAGTGCCTATCACGGCTGCCGTTGCGCATCAGGTGACTACTTATAATCAAACTATTGGGGCGCCTTTTCTACTGTTAACCAATGGCTTGCAGCACTATTGCTGGCTAGTAGACTTCGCACAAAAAACCAATCAGCGCCTGGCTGAAATTCCGAAGTATGCGCAGGCACTTGCTCTCATTTCCTAGTAATATGAACTCGTCTGTTATGCAGAGCGGTAGCGAAGCAGCTCGCGTGCTGATGTGAGATTACTAATTCAACGACCGCGAGCGAGATGCTTCGCTACCGCTCTGCATGACAGACGAATGAAGCTGCTGTTACTTAGGTAACTTATACAGGGAGTTATCTAGCAGTCCATTAGTCAGGAACTGCACGCTGGCACGCAGTTCTTGGCCGTACTGCTGGGCCTTATCAGCGTTTTCGACGGGCGTGGGGGGCAAATTATGGCGTTGGTACGGGTAGAGGCGCACTTTATCGTTGGCCGTCAGCTCCGTAACATAGTCGTTGTGAACGAGGTAGTAGGAGCCACCTGTTAGAAACAGTGCGCGACCATTGGCTAGGGTGTCGAATACGGAATAGCCGAAGGGCAGTAGTTTGCCATTAGCAGGCATACCTAGATAGTCTAGCACGGTAGCCGGTACGTCAGCCTGCTGGGTGATGCGGCGCACATTGGCGGGGGGCAATTTTCGGCCCGGATGAAAAAGTAGCAGAGGCGTTTTGTAGCTGCCTAAGGTGTTTTGATACTCGGGCGTAAGCGTCTGAGACGTATGGTCGGCGAGTAGGATGAATAGCGTATTCTGGTACCAAGGCTGTTTGGCAGCAGTTTTGAAAAACTGACGGAGGGCAAAATCAGTGTAGCCGATGGAGGCGTGAATGGGTAATTTCCCCGGTGTAAAACGGTCCTTATACTTCGTCGGCACCGGGAAAGGCTCGTGGGAAGTGAGGGTGAAAACAGTGGAGAAAAACGGCTGTTTCTGCTGGCTCAACTCCTTTGCGAAATACTGAAGGTAAGGCTCGTCAAAAATGCCCCAATGCCCGTCGTAGTCGGGACTTTTAGCACCGCCGGGGTAGTCATTCAGCCCAAAATACCGCTGCACGCCCACCATGCCGGCAAACGTATTGAAGCCCATCGTGCCATTCTCGGCTCCATGAAACACCGACGTAGCGTAACCCTGCCGCCCCAGCAGCTCACCCAAGCCGTGCAACTCGTTGGTTTGGAAATTTGACGTAATAAACGGGCTTTCCATCAACGCCGGCATGCCCGCCAGCACGGCCGGCAAGGCCTCGATGGAACGACGCCCATTAGCATAGTGGTCACGGAAAAAAAGCCCCCCAGTGGCCAACGAATCGAAGAAAGGCGTGTAGCCACGGCCGCCGTTTTCGATGCCGGTATACTCGGAGGAAAAGCTTTCCAGCAGCAGAATAACTACGTTGTCGCGCGGGGCATCAGGGTTAGCCTCAGGCAGGCGGGACGCTAGCGCTTGCCGCAGCTCAGAATCAGACTGAAAATACGTTCGCCTTTCCACGGCTTGATAGCCCAGACTGCGCAGAAAAGTAAAAGTGCTATTTAGTGCCAAATGCCCTAACACTGGCGGCATCTGCACGAAGGCATGACCAGTTCGCAAAGGCTTAAGCTGTAAGCCCCCCCGGATGCCAATTACAACCAGCGCCGCCACCAACACGACTTCCAGTAGCGGCCGAACGAGGCGGCGTTGCAGTGAGCCTGTTGCCGGACTGGGGGGCAAATTTGCGGGTGTTGGCATCGGATAGAAGTACCACAGCAGCCCAAACAAAACCACAAACGGCGGCACCAGAAACCAGTAGTGAAAAGCTAACTGACCCGCCTGCCGCTGGATGTCGCCGGTGATGGTAAACAGCTCATCGGTAGTGCGCCGCCCAATAAACTTGAAGTACTGACTATCAATGATATTGAGCGCCATACCTGTCGCATTCAGGGTAAGATATACACCTCGCACGAAACCCTGCCAGCCTCTATCAAACCGGGGCACCAGAGACAGCAGCAGAAACGGCAGATTCAGCAGTAGCAGGGCCGCCATATCGAACCGGAAGCCGTGCCAGAACGCCCACGCTACCTCCGTCCCCAACGCTTCCCGAAATACTTCCTTATTCGCCCAATAAAAGCCTGCGCGTAACAGTACATAAACGCCCAGCAGGAGAGCAAAACGGCGGAGAAACAGGCGTAAAAGAGGTGATGGCATTCTGCGAAATCTAATCCTGAAGTGGCTTTATCGTCAGCGCCTGACCGTCGGGCAAATGCTTGATTTGCCGGTATAAATCAGCCAGAAAAGCCATGCGCTTCGGTACTGAAGCCGGCGACAAAGTGGCTTTGTCGGTGTCGGCGGCAATACAAACGGGCGGATACACATGCAGCAGCTGACCAGGTAGCAGACCGCCACCCTGTTGCTGCCAGCGCCGCAAAGGTTCGAGCCCCAACGCATCGACCGGATACTTTTCAGCACCAATCAGGAAATGCTTGAAGTCAACTTCTAGTGGCGCGATTTCCCCGGTTTCCGTATCAAGAAATACGACTTCACCCTGCCGCAGCAAGAACTGATTGCCCACACAATCCTGAGCGAAGGGAATGTCATTTTTCAGGACTGTATCATAGGTTTTTTGCAACGCCTGCTCACCCTGCCACGCTTCCCGCAGCGAGTGCCACGCTGGCTCAGCACAGCAGCCCCGAATATGTAGGCCGCCGAAGTAAGCTACTACGCCATTCTGCTGCCGCAGAAACGTCTGCAACTCTTTAGGCAGCATGACCAGCAGCTTGTGGTCGGTGATAGCCTCGCCGGTATAAATAATTCCTTTCATGTAGTAAAGTAAAAGCGCGCTGCAACCACAGGGTGTTACAGTACGCTATCAACCAAAAAGCCTTCCCGATAGTGTATCGGGAAGGCTTTTTAGCACAAATAAACTCTTAGGCGTGAGCGGGCTCCAATACGGAATCAACGCTTACCAGAGGCAGATTCCAGGCTTCGGCTACACCTTGGTATACTACTTCACCGTTCACCACGTTCAGGCCCAGACGCAAAGCTGGGTCGCGGCGGCAAGCTTCCTGCCAGCCCAGGTTAGCCAGACGCACGGCGTAAGGCAACGTGGCGTTGGTAAGAGCCAGAGTAGAAGTGTAAGGCACCGCGCCGGGCATGTTGGCCACGCAATAGTGCACGATATCGTCGATGATGAAGGTCGGATCTTCGTGGGTGGTCGGCTTACAGGTTTCGATGCAGCCGCCCTGGTCTACAGCCACGTCCACGAGCACCGTGCCGGGGCGCATGGTCTTGAGCATGTCGCGGGTGATGAGGTGAGGCGCTTTCGCCCCCGGAATCAGCACGGCACCCACTACAAGGTCAACGGTTTTGATGGCTTCGCGAATGTTGTACTCGTTGGAATACTGCGTCACCACATTCTTCGGCATGAAGTCGTCGAGCTCGCGCAGACGGTTCAGGCTGATATCCATGATGGTAACCTGAGCACCAAGGCCGGCAGCCACTTTTGCAGCCTGCGTACCCACGATGCCACCGCCGAGTACAAGCACGTTGGCAGGCTTTACACCGGGTACGCCGCCGAGCAGAATGCCGCGGCCTTTCAGTGGTTTCTCTAGGTATTTAGCACCTTCCTGCGGCGCCATACGGCCGGCCACTTCGCTCATCGGAATGAGCAATGGAAGGGCGCGGTTCGGAAGTTCTACTGTTTCGTAAGCCAAGCATACCGCCTTGCGCTCAATCATGGCGTGGGTGAGCTCCTCGCCGCTGGCAAAGTGGAAATAAGTGAAGAGCAACTGGCCTTCTTTGATCAGGCTGTACTCTTCCTTGATCGGCTCTTTTACTTTCACAATCATCTCAGCCTGAGCATATACTTCCTCGATGGTAGAGAGGATTAATGCACCAGCTTCTTCATATTCGGCGTCCTGAAAACCACTACCCAAGCCAGCAGTAGCCTGTACATATACGGTGTGGTTGTGCTTGCGCAGCTCAGCTACGCCAGCGGGCGTCAGGCCCACGCGGTTTTCGTTGTTCTTAATTTCTTTCGGTACGCCGATGATCATGGCAGAGAAGTGAAGATGGGTGGAATACGAGGGGTGAAAACGGCCGCAAAGATAAGGGATATGGCCTTTCGAGAAGTTTAAAATAAAGGCATCGATCGAAGCAAAGCCGCTTATTTCGATGTGCAGAGCAAGGGTTTACTTGAACGGTACAGCCGTGGCGCTTTCTTTTACCATGCTCGCCGCGTTCAGATCGCGCACCACATTGGCCTTGATGGTGAGCTTGGCAGGGCCTTCTACGGCGTTAGAGTTCAGCGTGGCTACATCCGTCATCTGGCCAAGCTGGCGCTGCGCATACAGAATCTCTACCACAGCGCTTTGGCCTGGCTTAATGGGCTGGGGGGCTTTTTTGTAGCCTACGCAGTTGCAAGGCGAGGTTACCATGCCCAGCAACAAATCCTGCTTGCCCGTATTTTTCACCGTGAACCGAGCAGAAGGCTGCTGGCCTGCTTCCATCTTACCAAAGTCGTGGGTAGTACGGTCGAGCACGAGGCGGGGCGCTAGTGCTTTTTGAGCAGGCGTGAGGCTGGCCTTAATTTCCTCCGGGCCAAGTACGGTGCCTTTGATAGTCAGCGTGGTGCTCGGCGTGCTAGCGTTGCTGGTTACAGTCACTGTTTTGTTGAACACGCCGGGGCGGCCGGCACTGCTGTACACGGCTTTCACCATTCCCATTTTGCCGGGCAGCACGGGCGTCTTGGTCCAGTCGGGGGTGGTGCAGCCACAAGAGGCCTGCACGGTGGCAATAATGATAGGCTGATTGCCAGTGTTTTTGAACTTGAATTCGTGGGTGGCCATCGTGCCCTCGGGTACGTTGCCGAAGTCGTGCTGCTCTTTTTCAAACGTCATTACGCCTTGAGCTTGCGCCGAAAAGCATAGCAACAGCAAGGCTAGAGTAAATAGGGGAGAGGCTAGGTTTTTCATAAAATGATAACAGTAAAGTCGGAGTAAACAGCAAATTATGGCGCAATTGGTTGTAAAGGCCGAACGCAATTCCACAGATTACCCTCCAAAGATAGACAAAAACCCACCGGCCTCGTAGGGGGGCTTGGGGGGCATTTAGCCGGTATCGCGCCCAAATCTGTACTTTTGTGCGCCGTTCGTCGAAACCCCCAGTTCTACTGATCGGTGCCATCTGCTTTATTTCTACTCTTTCCTATGTCCACTGCCGAATCCGCACTTGCCGCCACCCCGGTCACCCTCAGCAAAGAAGACCTGCTCCACGATTATCGCCTGGGTTGGGAAAGCCGCCACGCCTCCTTGGCCGGGCGGAAGGAAGTATTCATGGGTAAGGCCAAATTTGGCATTTTTGGCGACGGCAAAGAGTTGCCCCAGCTGGCCATGGCCCGCGTGTTTCAGCCCGGCGACTTCCGCTCGGGCTACTACCGCGACCAGACATTCATGATGGCCGCCGGCGAGCTGACATTGCAGCAATACTTTGCCCAGCTTTACGCCCACCCCGATGTAGAAGCCGAGCCCGCCACCGCCGGCCGAGCCATGAATGGGCACTTTGCCACCCGCCTACTCGACGAAGATGGTAACTTCAAGAACCTCGCGGAACTGAAGAATTCGTCCGCCGACGTTTCGCCCACGGCTTCCCAAATGCCTCGCTTGGTGGGCCTCGCTTATGCTTCCAAGCTGTACCGCCAAAACCCTGAGCTGCATGATTTGACGCAGTTCAGCGTGAACGGCAATGAAGTCGCTTTCGGCACTATTGGTAATGCCAGTACTTCGGAAGGGATGTTTTTTGAGGCGCTGAATGCTGCTGGAGTCCTGCAAATTCCGATGCTCGTGTCGGTGTGGGACGACCATTATGGTATCTCGGTTCCGGCTGAATATCAGACTTGTAAGCAAAGCATCAGTGCCATTCTCAGCGGCTTGCAGCGCGAGGCCCCCGGCGAGCAAGGCTTTGAGATTTTTGTGGTACGCGGCTGGGATTATCCGGCTTTGCTGGATACCTATCAGCGGGCAGCCGATGTGTGCCGCCGCGAGCACGTGCCCGTGCTTATTCACGTGACGGAAGTAACGCAGCCTCAGGGTCATAGCACATCCGGCTCGCACGAGCGCTATAAAACCAAGGATCGACTGACCTGGGAGGAAGAACACGACTGCTTGCTTAAAATGCGTGAGTGGCTGCTCTCCGAAGAATATGCCACCAGCGAGGAGCTGGATCAGCTGGAAAACGAAGCGAAGAATACTGTGCGCGAAGCGCGTACTGCTGCTTGGGGGGCTTTTTTCAACCCCATCAAACAGGAGCGCGACGAGGTAGTAGTATTGCTGGAGAAGCTGGTTGATGAAACCGGCCGCCAGAATGCTCTGCACGAAATGGTGGAGCATTTGCAGCACAACCCCGCACCCATCCGGGCCGACATGGTGCGCACGGTTCGTAAGGCACTGCGCTTCACCCGCGACCAGCAACGCTCCGCCAGCCGCCGCGAGCTAACCAATTGGCTGGATCAAGCCCTAGCCGAAAACGCTGACCGCTATAACTCATATCTCTATAGCCAAAGCGAGCAGGCGGCGCTGAATATCGAAGTTGAACCCATCAAATTTGCCGAAAACGCCCCCCAGGTTGATGCCCGCGAAGTATTGCAGGCATGTTTCGACGCTAACTTCCGCCGCGACCCCACCATTTTTGCCATCGGTGAAGACGTAGGTCGCATCGGGGATGTGAACCAGGCATTTGCGGGTTTGCAGGAGAAATTCGGCGAGTTGCGCGTAACTGATACCGGTATTCGCGAGTGCACCATTGTAGGCCAGGGCATTGGCGCGGCTTTGCGCGGCCTGCGACCTATTACTGAGATTCAATACCTTGATTACCTGCTGTATGCCATCCAGATTTTGTCGGATGATGTGGCGTGCTTGCAGTACCGGACCAAGGGCGGCCAGAAAGCTCCTCTCATCGTGCGGACCCGCGGTCACCGCTTGGAGGGTGTATGGCACAGCGGCTCACCCATCGGTATGATTCTGAACAGCATTCGGGGTATGCACGTGTGCGTACCCCGCAATATGACTCAGGCCGCTGGCTTCTATAATACCTTATTGCGTAGCGACGAGCCAGCCTTGGTTATTGAACCGCTGAATGGCTACCGCATCAAGGAGCGCATTCCGCAGAACGTAGGTGAGTTCACGTTGCCGCTTGGAGCGCCAGAAGTATTGCAAGCCGGCACCGACGTGACCATCGTAACCTATGGCTCTATGTGCCGCATCGTGCTGGATGCCGCCAAGCAATTAAGCGAAGTAGGTATTTCAGTGGAAGTGATAGATGTGCAGACCCTATTGCCATTCGACTTGCAGCATGTCATTGTCGACAGCATCCGCAAAACCAGCCGCGTGCTCTTCGCTGATGAAGATGTGCCCGGCGGCGCTACGGCTTACATGATGCAGCACGTGCTCGACGACCAGCAAGCTTACCGCTTGCTCGACTCGCAGCCTCGCTGCTTGGCCGCTCAGCCTCACCGCCCGCCTTATGGCTCCGATGGCGACTATTTCAGCAAGCCCAACGCCGAAGATGTATTCGATACGGTGTACGAAATGATGCAGGAGGCCGATCCTAAACGCTTCCCAGCCATCTATTAAGCATCCGAATCAACACGAAAAACCCCGACTGGAAAGGTTCAGTTGGGGTTTTCTTATCTCTGCTTAACAACGAAGCTCGTTTAGCGCGGAATGGTGATGGGGTCTGTGATGATGGTGTTGCTTTTATTCAGTGCGCGGTCATAAATAAAGACTTCAAAGCGTACCACCTCGCCTGCTTTTAAGGGGTCACCAGCAAAAAAGTCCGTGGTAAAGCTTAAATCGCCGCGCAACGGTGTTTTGCGCCCGTTGCTATCTTGGTCAAGAGGAGGATATGTGCTGTTATAATTGTCATTCGGATTATCCAGCTCAAGCGCAACGAACTCGCCGGTAGCATTGCGAATAAGGGGAGTAATGTAGTAGTTGTTGTAAAATGGGTTTAGCGTCAAATCAGGATTCAGTCTGGCCCAAGGCGAACCTTCCACTTTATCCTGTTCACGTAAGCCCAAATCACCGTCGCCATCCTTGAAGCTAACGGTTATGGTCACCCGATCATAGAGGCCGAACCCATCGGATACGCGCTCAGAGGAAATGCTTTTAAAGCTAATAGAAGGTGTTTCGGGGTAATCGGGCATTTCAAGGCATGAAGACACTGCCAAGCCCGTGAGCAGGAGCAGAGTGCTTGTCCGAAGAGTACGAAGTAGGTTCATATCAGAGTAAAAAAGACAGGTCGAACGCGGCCTTTTCAGCCAGAACGGAAGATACAACTTCTCAACGAAGACGTGCTGCGTTTGTTATATCCAGCTTTTAACCCCACTGTTTTGCAATGAGTTTCCGTGATGAGCACCTCCGCGCTTTGCCTGCTATATCGGCTGCCACTTTTGAGCAAACGGCCCTGCGCTTATTCCAGCATCAGGCCCAAAATTGCCCCCCATACCGCCACTACCTAACTGCGCTGGGCCGCAACCCAAGCGACGTTCACACACTGACGGATATTCCATTTCTGCCCATCGAGTTCTTCAAAGCGCACGAAGTACGCACCGATCCCGCCGACTGGACACCACAGGAAGTTTTTCTGAGCAGCGGCACTACCCAGCAGCAGCGGAGCCGCCACCTCCTGCGCGATCCGGTCTTGTACCGTCAGAACGCCGCGCGCATCTTCGAGCAAACCTACGGCCCACTTACCAGCTGGACTTTTCTGGCGCTGTTACCTTCCTACTTGGAGCAAGGGCATTCTTCCTTGGTGGCTATGGTTGAATACTTTGCCAAAGCATCGGGCCAAACTCAGCCCGCGTTTTTCCTCCACGACCACGAAGCTTTGTTGCAGGCTCTGGCCACCGCTAAGCGAGATTCGGGCCGTCAGGTAATGCTTTTGGGCGTGTCGTATGCGCTGCTCGATTTGGTAGCTGCGTATGCAAGTGCGCCGGAGCTATTGGGGCTCACGGTATTGGAGACGGGCGGTATGAAAGGTCGGCGCCGTGAAATGATCCGTGAGGAGCTGCACGCCGAGTTGCAGACGGCTTTTGGACCTCAAGGTATTCACTCGGAATACGGCATGACCGAGTTGCTTTCCCAAGCCTATAGCACCGGCGATGGTCGCTTTTTTTGCCCCCCGGGCCTTTGTATTCTGCTCCGCGAACCATCCGATCCATTTTCCGCCGATACCACGCGTCCGGCCGGCGCTATCAATGTCATCGATTTGGCAAATATTGATTCCTGCGCCTTTATCGAAACCAAAGACTTAGCTCGCCAATACTCCGACGGTTCGTTTGAAGTGCTTGGGCGACTGGATAACTCCGATGTGCGCGGCTGTAATCAGATGGTGTAGGTATTATAAAACATATTTAGCTAACTTAACTCATGTCTGTCATCCTGACGCAGGAAGGACCTTATCAAGCCAGAAAGATGATCGTAACAACGACTCGTTCCAGCTTGATAAGGTCCTTCCTGCGTCAGGATGACAGATGAAATTGAGATGATGAATAAAACAGTAGCCCCGCCTTTTCTACTTAAAAAAGGCGGGGCTACTGTTTTAAACATACGGCTATTTATTTGCCTGAATACATCTTAGCATCTGATTCCGTAATAGTATCGTCGCTCATGATTACCAGGCGCTCTACCACGTTGCGCAACTCACGGATATTGCCGCGCCAATCGAGGCTTCTCAAATACGCAAGCGCTTCGGGGGTGACGATTTTGGGCTTGTTGCCGTAGTCGCGGGCAATATCGTCGAGGAACTTCTGCACCAGATCACCAATATCCTCGCGACGGTCATTTAGGGCCGGAACCTGGATAAGGATAACTGATAGGCGGTGATACAAGTCCTCGCGGAAGTTGCGCTCCGCGATTTCCTGCTGAAGGTTTTTGTTGGTAGCAGCCAGCACGCGCACGTCCACCGTTATTTCCTTTTCGCCCCCCACACGGGTGATTTTGTTTTCCTGCAAAGCCCGCAGCACTTTGGCTTGAGCTGAAAGACTCATGTCACCAATTTCATCCAGAAACAGCGTGCCGCCGTGGGCCTGCTCAAACTTGCCGATGCGTTGCTTTACAGCCGACGTAAACGAGCCTTTTTCGTGACCGAACAGCTCACTTTCAATCAGCTCTGAGGGAATTGCGGCACAGTTTACCTCAATCATTGGGCCGTTGGCGCGGTTGCTTTGCTCGTGCAATTGGCGGGCTACCATTTCCTTACCAGCGCCGTTAGGGCCGGTAATAAGTACGCGGGCATCGGTGGGGGCTACTTTTGCAATGGCTTTGCGCACCTGCTCCAGCGCCGGCGAGTTGCCGACCATCTCGGAGCTTTTGGCGATTTTCTTTTTAAGCGTCTTGGTTTCAGTAACCAGCTTCGTGCGGTCGAGGGCGTTGCGCACCGTTACCAACAGGCGGTTTAGGTCTGGTGGCTTCTGCAAGAAATCGTAGGCACCTTTCTTCGTAGCATCTACGGCGGTGTCGATGCTGCCGTGGGCCGAAATCATAATGAAAGCGGCATCGGGGGCCAATTCTTGCGCGCGGCTCAATACTTCCAGCCCATCCATTTTGGGCATCTTGATATCGCAGAGCACCACGTCGTACTTATTCTTGATAAGCATATCCAAGCCCGACGGACCGTCTTCGGCCTGATCAACGGCGTAGCTTTCGTACTCCAGAATTTCCTTTAGCGTATTGCGAATCGACTTTTCGTCGTCGATAATGAGGATTTTGGGCATAAGCTGAGAGCAGAATAGATTAATACTGAGGGTGTAGCGAAGGTAACGAAAAGCATTACCCGTTTAGTGAGTAAAGTTATTGAAGGATTCAATGAGGAAAGAACACAATACACATGAAAAATTGTAATTATTTAATTTTCAGGCGTCTGCCATCAATATTTGCCCCCCAGACCACCAAAAACAAAATCGGTCGTCGCAACCGAAGCTACAACGACCGATGATACGGTGGTGATGAGTCTGTAAGCCGGGTTTTGTCCGCCAAGCCCGAAGGTTCAGCGTCTCCACCATTTATCTAGGCCAGTTCTCGCGAAAAGGCTCCATCAACCTACCCACGAACGCCGAACGAGCCGCCCGGTGCTGCCTATTACTAGGCAGCGTGCCCGCTTATTTGGTCTTTCAACCCCTGAGGTTTACCCAGCCGACACGGTTGCCCGGCCGCTGGTGCGCTCTTACCGCACCTTTTCACCCTTACCGGCTGCCCGAAGGCAACGTAGGCGGTAGTTTTCTGTGGCACTGGCTGTCTGAGCCTTACGGCCCATCCTTCCCGTTAGGAAGCAGGGTGCTCTGTGTTGCCCGGACTTTCCTCGCCGCCCGAAAGCGCCGCGGTGGAGCGACTCATCACAAAGGCAAAGGTAGCGCTTTCAGTGGTTGGGCGCTTACGGATGAGGTTGCTGCGTGCTAAATAAAAGGCAACGGCGTAAAAATTTGGTAGCTCACCTTTTAGCTTCTCAGAGTCCTATCTGCCTCAAAAAATACATATAGTTTTTTCGATGTCACAAATACAATGATATTTTCCCATTTCTGCGATAATGCTAATCAGAAGCGCGTTTTTTGAACTTAAAACAAGGCTAAAAAGCATAATTTTGCCCCCCAGATAGCAACCGCTGACTTGGATGCCATTTTTGAATCGATACATTGGCCAAACAATCACCCCACTGGTCGCTGATAGAATAGAGGTTTTAGAGCTTCGGCAGCGGGCGGCGAACAAGTTCTTTTTTCACCCATTACTCCATTTTCCAAAAGCATGCAGAAAAACCAATTACATCCGCGTCTTTCTTTCTGGGTAATGAGCGCTTCGCTCGTGGCTACTTCGGCCGTTTTCACCGCCTGTTCCGACAATTCCATTGATGCCGAAGATCCATCCGTAGCCCAGATCAGTGCCGACGCAAAAGCTGCCGATGATTTGATTGAAGGCCAGTATATCGTTGTATTAAAAGATGGTTCTGTCGATACAGGCAGCGAAAGCTCCTACGACGCGAAAGTGAATAAAGTAAAAGACGCCGGTCAGAAGCTGCTCAAAGCGCGTGGCCTAGGGGCTGAAAAAGTAGGTCTGGCATACGGCCACGCTCTGAAAGGATTCGTTGCCAAACTTAGCCCTGCTGAAGCTGCTGCGCTGCGCCAGGATGCTGATGTAGCCTACGTGGAGCAAGACCGGATTATCACGCTTGGCAATCCTAACAATGGCGGCGGCAGCACCGTGCAGGCTGCTCAGGTCACGCCTTACGGCATTACCCGCGTAGGTACCGGCGATGGTGCCGCTACTGGCCGCACGGCTTGGGTTATCGACACTGGTATCGACTTGGATCACCCCGATTTGAACGTTGACGTAGCCCGTAGTAAGTCTTTCCTGACTAGCGGCAAAAACTACGCTTCGCCAGATGATGGCAACGGCCACGGCACGCACTGCGCTGGTACTATTGCCGCCAAAAACGATGCGAGTGGTGTAGTAGGTGTAGCCGCCGGTGCGAAAGTAGTAGCAGTTCGCGTACTGGATTCACGCGGTAGCGGCTCCAACTCGGGCGTAATTGCCGGTGTAGATTATGTAGGTGCCAATGGCGCATCCGGCGACGTAGCTAACATGAGCCTGGGCGGTGGCGTATCTAGTGCTCTTGATCAGGCTGTTTTAAACGCTTCTCAAAAAGGAGTACTCTTCGCTTTGGCTGCCGGTAACGAAACCGACAACGCCAATAATCACTCACCTGCTCGGGTGAATGGAGCTAATATCTACACTATTTCGGCGATGAATAACACCGATACGTGGGCTTCGTTCTCCAACTTCGGCAACCCGCCCGTAGACTATTGCATGCCCGGTGTTAGCGTACAGTCAACTTGGTTGAATGGCGGCTATAACACCATCAGCGGCACATCGATGGCTACTCCGCACATGGCTGGTGTACTTATCATGAGAGGCAAAAGCTTCACTACCAGCGGCACCGTGAAAAACGACCCAGATGGTAACGCTGATCCGATTGCTCACTTGTAGGCTTAATTACTGCTTCACAAAAAAAGGCTGCCCGAAAGGCAGCCTTTTTTTGTGAAGCACAGAACGGATGTTTGAATTCTAAGTGTATTAATTGAATCGCTTAAGCAGGGAATTACTTTAGCCGCACAAGTGTCGCGCCGTAGCCAAACTTCTCTTTCTGGGCATCCTCAAAGAACTTTATGTCGCGGTTGCGACTCAGATTTTTGTGAATCTCCTTCCGCAGGGTGCCATTGCCGGTGCCGTGAATAAACACGATTTCGTGCATGTTGGTAGCCAATGCACGACTCAGCGCATCCTCAAATGCATCGAGTTGCAACCGCAGGATGGCCGTGTTGGTAAGCGGTGGATCGAGGGTAGCGGCATCAGGGTTGAGTACTTCCAGGTGCAGATCAACCTCGTGCGAGGGCGGCAGAATGGTTTTGACCGGCTCCGGGACAGGTGCTATCGCCGCTGGTTTGGCCGGCGCATTGCCGCTTAGCTGAGCTTGCAGGTTTTCAGCCAGCTTTTCGGGTGCTACGGGTGCGGCAGGCTTTTCATCAAGCTGAAAAAGATAAGCTTCTTTCTGTAAGATAGGCGCGGGCTGCCGGCTGGTATAGAAGCTGTTGGCCCGAAAAGCCAAGCGCTTGGTAAGCAGCTCAAACGCTGTGTCGCCATTGAGGCGGTGAGGCAAAAGCTGTATTACCGCGGCGGGCCACTGCTCGAAATCTTTGAGATGAAGGTGAGCCAAAGGCTTGCTTACTGCCTTCGGACCAAGCTTATCAGAAAGTAAGCCCCGGTATTTCTCCTGCTGCTCCTCGCCATAAGTGAACAGCAAATCGGTGTCGGTATTATTGATCAGCTGCACGGCCAGCAGCTCCGGCGACTGGTGGCTGAGTGCCAGATACAAGCCTTTTTGAGCCTTCGGCAATTCTGGTTTTGGGCCTTTATCTGCCTTTTTGCCCCCCACGTTATTATTGGTGGGTGCATCGGGTTTCTGGGGGGCAAAACTGGGCCGTGGGGCACTGGCAGCCGCTTGGCGCTCGGCGGCCACGGAGGAAGCGCTTTGCCCAAACGCTTTATGTTCTTCGGCGGCAACTACTACCACCTCGCGCCGCAGCACCGGAATTGTGAAGTCGTTATCTATGGCAACCTCGACAAGATCGTTGTCGAGCAGACGGGTGACAATGCCTTCTTCGCGCCCGGTGAGCAGGCGTACTCGGTCTCCTACATTCATATCGGTAAGGCGTGGGTTCAACTTAGGGTGAGAAGCAAAAGTAGCGTAGAGTTTCGGGCTTTGCTTCGGGCTCAGGTGTAGCGCGGATTTTTTCCACGCCATATGCCTCAACCAAGCCGCCTAAAGTAAGGTGCCCTGTCCTCTGCGTGCCTTTTAATTATAATTTGCCCCATTCTAACAACAGAAAGTCCCGACTCTTTTGAGCCAGGACTTTCTCTAAAACTTAGCGAATTGACAAAGCCAGCTAGCCTACCGGTTGACTTCCGTCGGCTCGTAGAGTCCCGGAATAGGATCGGGCACATTGGGGTTCGCATTCACTTCATTCTGCGCAATCAGATAGCGTTGCGGAATGCTGGGCGCATCCGTGCGTTTCTTGGGCACACCTATCAGGTTATTTGTTCGGCGCACATCGTTGTAAGGCTCTATCTGGCCAATCAGGCTTAGATATTTCTCCGTCAGGATTTCCCGCAGCAAGGCTTGCTGCTGCGATTGGCCCGTATTCAGAAGCCCACCCAACGCAAAATCGGCTAGGGTGTAAGCAGCGTAAGTGCCACCCGTGAATGTGGTACGGTTGTACGCCCGGATGTTGTTGAGAGCGGCCAATGCTCCCGATAAGTCGTTGGCGCGGGCTTGGGCTTCAGCTAGAATAGCCTGTGTCTCGACGTAGGTAATAAGCGGAAAGTCAGCATCGGCCGCGAAGGCGCCACCCTCCAGAATATTTGGGTCGACTTCACTGTAGCCAGCTTCGGTAGTATAAAAATACTCGAAGCGAGCCGACTCATTGGTGCGGGCATTGTTGCGAAGGTCCTCTAGCAGGCGCACCCCATACGAACCAGCAGCTCCCATGTAACCGGTACGGTTGATGTCGATGAAGTCGTAGTAAGGGTTGGCGCTCGTACTCACCGTACCACCGTAAGGCATCAGCATATCTCCGGCGGGGCTGGCAATCCCGAGTCTGGCTTCGGCCGCTGCCTGCGGGTAGTTGCGCACGTGCAGAAAAAACCGTGCTTTCAGCGAGTGGGCCGCCGCCCGCCATTTGGCCAGGTCACCGCCATAGTAGATGTCGCGCTCCTGCGGATTAATACCCGTGCGCCCCAGGTTGGTAATGGCAGTGCTTAGCAATGTTTGCACGCTAGCATAAATGTCCGATTGCCGGTCAAATGGTGCTGGCTGACCTGGCTGCAAAGCTTGCGAGTAAGGAATGTCGCCCCAAACCGAGGTAGCCATTCCAATCATCTGGGCTTCGAGCACTTGGGCAATTCCCGCTAGCTGGAAGTTCTGGACAGCCTCCGCCTTCTGGGTCACGATGCGGGCGTTGGCCAGCACTAGCGTGAAGGTATTGCTCCACATATTATCGTAGTCACCCGACACGGTGGTGTAGTTCTGTAGGCCCTCGTACTGGCGGTCGGTGCCAGTGAAGAAGTCGCTAAACAAGCCAGCCGTGCGGGCCATCTCGCCGCTCAGCACAAAGCCTTCCGATACCTGCACCGCCGTCAGTTGTTGGTCGGCTGGGGCATCCTGGGGGGCATTTGGGTTGATATCGTAGCCCTCTGTAAGTTTTTCGCAACTGCCTAGGCCCACTAACAGAAGGGCCAGCAGCAGATAATAACGCAGGGATGTTTTCATATGGATGAACGAGCAAAATCGTGAGGAAAAGTGCAGGGCCAGTTCAGCAAACTGTAAACTGGTGGGTCTATAGGAGCCCATTGGTCTTAGGTGCAGAATGACCCTTTACACTGCTTAAAAATTGAAGTTCAGTGACATGATATAGGAGCGCGTGCTGGGGTTATTGAAATAGTCCAGACCGCGACCGTTGGATACACCCGTTAGGTTAGTTTCAGGGTCTACGCCTGTGTAGTCAGTCCACAAAGCCAGGTTACGCCCCGTCAGCGACACGTCTACCGATTGCAGCTTAGCGCGCTCTGTTAGCCAAGGAAGTTTCAGACTATAAGCCAGCGTGATTTCGCGCAAGCGGGTATAGCTCACATTCTCGATAAACTGCTCGGCCGGACCGGTAAAGCCATTACCCAAGCCATTCCGATACCACTGCTCGTCGGCCACTACCGGTCCGGCCCCAAAATCGGTGACTGACCCGCGGAAGGTGTAGGTGCCATCGGCGTTGGGCTGGTAGCGCTGCGCTACCGTCTGGCTATTCCACAGGCGTAACGTGGCCGCATCGGCCGCCGATACTGTCGTTTCAACTTCCGTGTCTTTGGCGGTGCCGTAGGAGTAGAGTGCGCCTTTGGTCCCATTCCACACGTCTAGGTTGTCGACGTGGTCGAACAGTACATTCAGCGATAAGCCTTTGTAGCTAAAGGTGTTGCTTAGTCCCCCTCGCCACCGGGGGTTAGGGTCGCCAATAATGCCCTCGGTAGCAGCCTGAATTGGGAAACCATTCGTGTCGAATACCAAGCTGCCCGTTTCGGAATTGCGCTCCCAGCGGCTGCCCCACAAAGCTCCCATTTGGTAGCCCCGCACAGCCCGCGACGAAGTGCCCGTAAAGCCATTCAGGAAGATAGACTCCGCGCCCGACAGGTCTGTTACCTCATTGCGGTTGAAAGAGTAGTTAGGCGCAATATTCCACACAAAGCCATCGGTCTGATTGATAACATCAGCGCCGAGACTTATTTCCAGGCCTTTATTTTCGATTTCGGCCGCGTTGGCGCTGGTGGATACAAAGCCCGTGGTGGCCGCCACCGGCACCGTCAGAATAGCGTCCTTGGTGCGGTTGGTGTAGCCCGTAATGCTGAAATTGATACGGTCTTGCCAAAAGCGGAGGTCCAAGCCGCCTTCCAACTCTGTTTTGCGCTCGGGCTTGATTTCAGGGTTGCCCTGCACGTTGGAGCGCACGAAGCCTCCGCCGTAGTTGGCCGCATCCAGGGTGGTACCCCATCCATCGGCAATGATGTTAGCATCACCTGGGACGTAGTAGGTGCGGGTGAGATAGGGGGTAGGCTGCACACCCACCGATCCGTAAGCCAAGCGAGCTTTACCGAAGCTCAATACTTTATTCTCGGCGAAGGGTGCCAGCTTGGTGAACTGCCAGGCGAGCGTACCAGCCGGAAAGAAAAACGTGCTGCTGGTTTCGGGGCCAAACGTGGAGGCGGTTTCGGCCCGGCCTGTACCCGTGAGGTAGAGCTGGTTGAAGAAAGCCAAATCTACTTGCGCGTAGGCGGCCGCCGTACGCTGCTCCAGCACAAGGTTGAAGGGTTGGCGGCTGTCGGCGAGCGTGTTGTCCAGTTGAGGCGGCGAGAAGGGGTTGATGAAGTTAGTTGCGTTGGCGCCGACCTGCTCGCCCCGACGGATGTTAAAATTGGCCCCCACCAATAAAGTGCCTCCCAGACTCTCGGTGAAATCATGAGTGGCCCGCGCAATCAGGTCGTTGTTGATCTGCGTCTCCTGAATCGTTGATTGCCCAATTTGCCCCGTAGGCGACTGCCCCGCCCCAATCGGATACACCGAGGAGCGCCGGTCAGTATAAGTGTCGACGCCCGTACGGTTGATTATATTAAGCCAGTTCGTAGCATCATACGTCAGCTCCAAGGCACCAATAAGCCGCTGCACCCGCGTCTGGTCGCGCACTTCATCAATGGTCCAGAAGGGATTGTCAAACCCAGGGTTATTGCTGTTGCCCAGTTGGTTACGATACGAGGATTGCCGCCGAAGAAAGATGTTGCCCTGCGGATCGGTAAAGTCACCTATATAATAGGCATTATTGAAGTCGGCGGGGCTACGAAGGCCCCCCAGGAAGATGCTGCTGCCACTGGAGCCCTGCTGCACCCTGTTGGAAAACGTGCGCGCATACGTGGCGTTTATACCTGCCCGGAACTTGGTGGCCAGCTGCCGATCTACGTTTACCCGGAAGGTAGTGCGGTCGTTGTCGCTGTTGTTGCGCGCGATGCCCTCGGTGTGGGTGTTGCCAAGGCTGATGTAGAAGTTGCTGCGCTGGTCGCCACCGCTGAGCGTGGCAATATTATCCCAGGTATAGCCTCGCCCAAACACCTCGTCGCTGTGGTCGTAGGTGTCGCGGCTGTTCTTGCCACCATGAGGGTTAGCAGCAGTACCGGCCGGAATAGCGAAGCGCTGCGTTCCATCGGCGAAGGTGATAAAACCTTGGTACCCAGGCGCACCGGGCGTCGTGATAGTGGCATCGGGGCCACCAGAGCGGTCGGCAATACGGTCGCCCCAGCTGCGGGCATTGCCTTGGGCAAACAAGCCGTTGAGGCCCTGTCCGTAGCGCTGCTGAAGCTCAGGCACCTGGTTTATCTCATCGATGCCATAGGTGGTGCGGTAAGAGAGGTTGAGTTTGTCGGCATTGCGGCCTTTTTTGGTGGTAATCACCAACACGCCATTTGCGGCCCGCGTACCCCAGAGCGCCGCGGCTGCAGCCCCGCGCAATACTTCCATAGAAGCAATATCGTCGGGGTTGATGTCATTGAGGCGCGACTGCTGCACGACACCGGCTATCTGGTTGGAGGCGGCCCCGCCACCGCTGGCCACAATGCCCCCGGCGGTGCCGGGGGTGTTTTCGCCCACCGACGTGTTGGAAATTGGAATTCCATCCACCACAATCAGGGGCTGCAAATTGCCCGTAATGGTGCTGGCACCCCGAATCTGAATATTAGCGCTGGCACCGGGGTCGCCGGTAGAGCGGGTGATAAGCACACCCGGCGCCTTGCCCGAAAGAGCCGTGATCGGGCTGGTTTCGCCAGAGCGTACTAGCGCTTGCCCCTGCACCGTGGATTGGGCCGTACCTAGCCGGTCACGGCTGGTTTCCAGGCCCAGGGCTGTTACGACTACTTCACCCAATTCCCGGGTTGAGGCTTCCAGGGCCACATTGATAGTACCTGAATCAGTGATGGGCCGCTCTACGCTGGTATAGCCTATAAAGCTAAACGTAAGCGTAGTAGCCGAAGCTGGCACCGACAAGGAATACGCACCTTCCGGATCGGTGGAAGCTCCTAACGTAGTACCCTTGACAAGCACTGTTACGCCCGGCAGGCCTTTGCCCGTGGCCCGGTCCGTTACTTGCCCCTGTAGCGTTCGATCTTGGGCCATCGCCAAGCGAAAAGTGGCCAAGATCATTAAGGTTAACAATAAGAGTTTTTTCATATCTAAGTTTCTGGTTTAAGGATGAGGTGTGGAACGTGCATAGGGTATGGGGCAAGAAGTGGAAACGGTTGAGCTTATATTTGATAATCAGATTGTTGTAGAATGAATGCCCCCAGTTAGTTTAGCTATGAGCCGGAGCAGCATCAAGTATAATTCTCTGAAATGAGTGTTTTAGATAATGTATTGATGAGCCTCTATTATGTTTAAAATTGTATTATTATAATGGTGTTGCTGTGTATAGTGTGGTTTTTAACCTTGAAATTGTAGACACGATACTCCAGGCCCGCTGTTTACAGCAGGTAATAATTACTCTGAAGTGAAGGATGGAGTAAGTAGGCTGACTTCGCCTCCGAGGCAGTGTAAGCCTATACTTTAGTAGTAGAGCCCGTGCAGGACGAAACCTCGTCGGGAGTTATATTCTAAAGCGGGGGCGGGCAGGTGAAAAATACTGGCCACGTAAAACACACGCTTCAGAAATTTGCTGCGCGTAGGAATGCGCATCAGGTTTACATCGAAGCTCAGATAGTACTGACGATAATCGTTGAGGCCCAAAACGGCGTTAGCAGCGGGGTCATTGTACACCATTTGCTGCGCGCCGTAGCCTACGGCCGGTTGAAGCCACTTTGGCCACTTACTTTCCTGCGGCAGCCAAGCTGCCACGTCGGCGCAAAGCCAGTAGGTGTGGCCGTTATAGTCCTTTAGGTGCTGCTCGGCTAAAGTTTTGCCCAATACATTGGGCCGGAGTGCTGCATAGCGGGTAGTACGGAAAGAGTATTTAGGCATTATGCGAACTTCATTCCATGCCAGCTGCTGAGCAATAAGCCCGGCCGAACCCAGAAAATTGGCCCCCAAATCATAAGCTGAAGCGCCATAAGCGGGGTCGCGGCCATCGAGCAGCTCTAGGGGGCTTTGGAGCAAGAAACCCACGAAGCCGCCATACCAAAGCGCCTTACGGTCGGGCACGCCGGCCCAGCGCAGCATATCCACCGCCCCGCGGCTTTCGTGAAAAGCCCCCCAGAAGTGCCCGGCCTTGTCCAGCTGCTTCCACTCGCGGCTATCATCGAACCAATGAAAGGAAGTACGCTCGCCAGTGTACCAGCTTTTGCTCAAACTATACACGAGGCCTGTATAACTCAGTGCGAGTCCGCCCGCTAAGATGGGAAGCCGGTGGCTTATTCGGGCCGTATCGGCAGGTAGATTTGGGCGATGTAATAGGGGAGCAGTAGGCGCAACTAAAGCCGTATCAATATTGCTTTGCGCTTGACAAATGACTGGTATTAACCAGTTTATTGCCAGAAGTGGCACTAAGCACCACCGGACTTTTATGGAAAAATGAAAGAAGAACGTCATGCGGAAGCTGATGACCTCTGGGGTCGGAACAATCAAAGCTACAAACAAATGGACGCGCTTTGGGGCTAAGCTAAACAGTTCGTTATGTACCTTTATTCTTCTTGCTTACGAACGCTAAATGAAACGAGGCATTGCGCTTTATTCAGCCCTACCTACTTCCCACCATTAATCCATTTTTAATGAAAACACTTCGACTTTTATTTAGCCTGTTTGTGCTACTGACGGGACTTCCCGCGGCGTACGGACAGGTTACAACTCAGCCAGCCGTTTTTCTGGCTTCTGAATCCGTTACGATCACCTTCAATGCTACGCAGGGCAACGGTGAACTAGCCAATTTCACAGGTGACGTGTATATCTGGACCGGCGTTATTACCAGCGGACCTACCGGCTCTACCTGGACCAACGTCAAAAGCCCCGCTTTCAACCAGCCTGACGCGGCGGCTAAAATGACGCGCTCGGCTACCAATTCCAATATTTACACCATTACTTTCACGCCGAATACCTTTTACCCCATCACGCCCGGCACTACGATTTATCGGCTGGGGATGATTTTTAAGAACGCTGATGGCAGTAAAGTAGGTCGTGGACCTAGTGGCGACATTTTCATCGATGTAGCTCAGGATCGGTTTAATCTGCGCTTTACGGCTCCAACCGGGCCGGGCAGCAATTTCTTCGTGCTGAATACGCCGACTACCGTGACGGGCAACTCGATAGCGCCAGCCACGCTGGCTTTGTTCTTGAATGGTGTGCAGTTGGGTGCTTCCGAACCAAATGCGACCACCATCACCAGAACGGTGACGCTGACCGCGCCGGGGGCCAATACTATTCGCCTCACCGCTACGGACGCTAATGGTACAGCCGAAACACTGCTGACCGCGCAAAGCCGCGAAGCTGTTGCCGTGGCGCAATTGCCGGTAGGGGCCAAAAAAGATGGCGTAACGTACTTGAATGGTGGCTCATCCGCGATATTAAGTCTAACGGCTCCAAATAAGCAGTTTGTTTACGCCATTGGTGACTTCAACGACTGGCAGCCCACCACAGCGTCGGCCATGAAACGGACGCCCGTTAGTGCTTCCGACAACGCGCCCGATAACAGCAGCACTGGCCGCTGGTGGATACAACTCGATAACCTCACGCCCGGCCGCGAATACACGTATCAGTATCTGGTAGATGGTGCCCTGCGTATTGCTGACCCATACACGCAAAAAGTACTCGACCCGAACAACGACCAGACGATTCCGGCAGTCACGTATCCTGCGGCTTTGTTGCAGTACCCGACCGGTAAAACCACCGGCATCGTCTCTACTTTTCAGTCAGGGCAGGCAGAGTACCAGTGGCAGGTTGCGAACTTTCAGAAGCCGAAGCGCACGGACTTGGTAGTGTATGAGCTGCTGGTGCGCGACTTCATTGCTCGCCACGATTACAAAACGCTTACGGATACGCTTAGCTACCTGCAACGTCTCGGCGTAAACGCCATTGAGCTAATGCCCATCAATGAGTTTGAAGGCAACGAAAGCTGGGGCTACAATCCGTCCTTCTACTTTACTCCCGACAAATACTATGGCACCAAGGATGATCTAAAGCGCTTCGTGGACGAGTGCCACAAACGTGGCATGGCCGTCATCATCGATATGGTGCTCAACCACTCTTTCGGGCAGTCGCCGATGGTGCAGATGTATTTCGAAAATGGTGCGCCCACCGCACAAAGCCCGTGGTTTAACCGTGCAGCTACACACCCTTTTAACGTAGGCTACGACTTCAACCACGAAAGCCCATTCACCAAATACTTTGTGGAACGGGTAAACGAGTTCTGGTTACAGGAATACCATATCGATGGTTACCGCTACGATTTGTCGAAGGGCTTTACCCAACGTAACAACCCTAATGATGTAGGAGCTTGGGGCCGCCGCGACGATTCACGTATTGCTATCTGGAAAAATATCTACGATCAAATTCGCGCCATTGACCCCAACGTGTACTGCATTTTGGAGCACCTGAGCGACAATGATGAAGAGAAGATATTGGCTGACTATGGCATGATGCTATGGGGAAATCAGAACGGCAGCTATGCCAACGCCGTACGTGGCCAAAGCAGTGGCACCGACTTTAGTGGTGGCTACTACGCCAACAGGGGCTGGCAGCAGCCAAACCTCATTACTTACATGGAAAGCCACGATGAGGAACGCCTGATGGTGCGTGCGGTTAATGAAGGTAACCAAAGCGGTGCCGCTCCCGGGTACAACGTGCGCGACGTGAATACCGCCCTGAGCCGTATGGGCCAGGCGGCGGCTTTCTTTTTTACCGTTCCCGGCCCGAAGATGGTGTGGCAATTTGGCGAGCTTGGCTACGACGTCGGTATCAACTTCAATGGGCGCGTTGGCAACAAGCCCATTCGGTGGGAATATCAGCAGGACCCGGCCCGTCGCAACTTGTACAATGTGTACCGCAGCTTAATCGAGTTGAAGAAAACGCAGTCGGTATTTGAAAGCCCCGCAACCTACACGCAAAGCTTGAGTGGAACCACCAAAAGCATTCGCTTGGCAAACGCCGACTTAAGCGTGACTATTATCGGCAATTTTGATGTCGTGTCGCGCACTGTTGCGCCCGGCTTCCAGAGCGCTGGCACTTGGTACAACTACCTCTCCGATGCTACCCTAACCGTAAGCGCCGCAGAGTTGAACACACCCATCACGCTGGCGCCGGGCGAGTACCGCGTTTATACATCGCAGAAAGTGAACCGGCCACAGGGCGTGGTGCTATCGGCCAAGCGTAAGCAGGATGTGGTGCTAAACTTGACGGCTGCCCCCAATCCGGCCGCGGCTACCGCTACTCTTCGCTACGAATTGAAGACAGCTGCCCCGGTTGCAGTAACCATTACTAACCTGCTCGGCGCCACGGTGCGCACGCTGCCAGCTACGCCACGCCAGGCTGTTGGGTCCCACGAGCTGCCGGTGTCGGTGGCTGGCCTAGCAAACGGCGTGTACTTGGTACGTTTAAGCACCGGTGAGCAAATTCAAACCACAAGGCTGGTTGTTCAACATTAAAAAAGCCCCCTAGCGAACAAAAAAGAGCGACCCTGCCGGCAGGGTCGCTCTTTTTTGTTGGTAGCAAGTTTGGAAAGCGAGGACAGCGCCCTGACCTGCCAAATGCGTATTCTATTTCTGTTTTTTGGTAAGGATGGTGTGATAATCTACTAAGTCATCTATTGGGGAGCGGATGATTTTGCCCACTTCCATATCGTGGCTTTTGGCCACCTGAATCAGCGCGTCGCGGAAGTTGTAGCCTACTGAGCCGATGCAGTTGAAGGTGTAATTCTGATAGTTAGGGTACTTGGTTACTAGGTTGTCGAAGAAAGCCTTGAAGCCGTCCAACACTATTTCGCGGCAGTAGCTTACGTTGTTGTGGTCGTAGGCGTACTTGGCGAAGCTGGCCAGGAAGCGGTTAGGTAAAGGCTGATTGTAGAGCCGATCTAGGATCTCGTCGCGGGTAAGGCCATACGTTTCGCGGAAGTTTTCCTGTAAGCCATCGGGTAGGAAGCCGCGTAGGTAGTCGCGGAGCAGCCGCTTTCCAATGAAAGAGCCGCTGCCTTCATCACCCAGAAAATACCCGAGCGAGTCGACATTCATTGCTACGTTCTTGCCATCATAGATGCAGGAATTGGTGCCCGTGCCCAGAATGGCCGCAAAGCCAGGCTTTGTGCCCAGCAGCGCCCGTGCGGCAGCCAGCAAATCATGATCAACTACTACTTCCGCATTCGTAAATACCGCCCGCATAGCGGCGGCTACTATCTCCGCTTTTTTGGCCGACGAAATGCCAGCGCCGTAGTAGTGCACTTCCTCAATTTTGTCCAACTCCAGCGTGTCGGGCAGGTTTTTTTGCAGGGAGGCTTGAATACCCGCCGTACCAATGAAATCGGGGTTGTAGCCCTCGGTATTGAAGTTGATACGCGTACCCGCGTCGTCAATGAGGCACCAGTTCGTTTTGGTGGAGCCGCCGTCGGCAATAATGATCATAGGAGAAGTGGTAGGAGAACAGATGGGAAGATCAGAAAAGGAGCCGGCTACCGTCGAAATGCCCGTAGCAGCAGAAGCGAAGCACGGAAAAGAATCTGGTAGATGAAAGCTTTACGCTTGAATAGCATACTGGGGGGCTTTTTTTAGAGAAAAAGCCCCCCAGTATGCTATTCTCTGGCACTAGGTTATATACTGTAACAAAGAAACGGGAAAACAAGAAGGCCACCGCATTGCGGTGGCCTTCTTGTTAAGCGAGAATGAGACTATATGACTAGTTCTTCTTTAGGGTGTAACCGTAGTTGCCAGCTCCCTTACTCAAATCCAGGGTAATGGTATAATTGCCAGGCTCCGGAACTTTGATGTTGTCAGAACCAGCATCCAGCAAGCCATCGGCTTTGCCATCAACAACTTTATCACCGTAGTTGAGATCCCAGGCATTATTAGCGCGGAACTTTATCTCGCCATCGGCTGACAAGGCAGTTGTAATAGTCCAAACGCCAGTGGCAGCATCATAGGTCATCGGAGTGTCATTGTCCCAGCCCTTTGCGGTACCCGAACCGATTACGGCCCAAGTAGTCTTGGTAAGGGTAAATGTGTTTGCTGTCAGGTTAGCTTTCACCTGATAATAACCTGGCTCTGGCAGCGTGATGTTGTCGCCAGGGGAAGCCAAGGTTCCTGTGGTAACGCCATTCGTAGTGGTACTGGTGCCTTTACCAAAAATGCCTTTATCCCAGGTAGGATTATCTGTAAGTTTAAATTCCAGCTTGCTAGCCTCGGCGAAGTTGATATACCCTTCGAAAGAGGTAGTATTGGTCTTACTACCCGAAGCAATAACCGGCGCCTTATCTGGAGCCCATCCTTGATAAGCACCCGGTACCCAAAGTGATGGGTAAACGATGGCAGCGTTTGCATTGTATGGCTTACCGGCAAGTGCTGTAGTAGGAGAGTACTTAGCCAGCGCGTTGGCAGTAGGGCTACCGCCAAGGGCTGCTTTAGCGCGTACTTCCAATTCAATAGGGCTGTACTCTTTCGTGTCTGGATTCTGCACAGCACCCAAATCAATCATTAGGTTATTGATTTCCGATACCGTAAAGGTTTTGCTGAGGGCTGAGCCTGTAGCAAATGATTTTGGAGAAGCAAACTCGTTGCCTTTCTTGTCAATCTCCAAGGTGTAAGACACTACTTCGCCCATGAACCCAAACGAAACAGGCGTCCAGGAATAGACAACATAGGTCTTGTTTGCGTCATCTAGGGTAAGCGGCACATTGGTCGTAACGGTGGAGAGGGTTGTCTCCCTGCCGGACTTTGCTACTATCCGCTCCTCATCCTTTTCACAGGAAGAGAGCAGAATAATGGCCGTGCAAAGTCCCAGAATTTGGGTAAGCCAGTTTTTCATCTGTTATGATATAAGGAAATTTAAAAAATTGGATGAGTTAAAACCGAATGCCTAACGATAAAATCTGCGTTTGTGGGCTTGTTAAATCATCAAGCATTCGGTTAAACAACTGTTCAAGAATGCTTAGTAGCCGGGGTTCTGCTTAAGCGTGGGGTTAGCAGTAATGTCGGAAGATGGGATGGGGTATAGATTCAGGGCTTCAGCCACTGGGCGTCCTTGTACTACTCCGCCTTTCCATGGCCAGTTGTAGTTGGCGCTTGGGCCAGCGAAACGGCCAAAGCGGATCAGGTCAGTACGACGGTGGCACTCCATATGCAGCTCGCGGGCACGCTCATCCAACAGGAAGTCGAGTGTCATCTGACCAGCGTTGATGGTCGAAGCTTTAGCCCGTTGACGTACCAGGTTAACGTAGCGAAGAGCATCAGCCGAACTGCCAGCCCCGCCGCGTACTACAGCTTCCGCGTACATGAGATACACGTCGCCCAGGCGGAACATAGGGAAGTCGGTATCAGGGTGGTCGCCACCCGTGTCAGAGCCCTTAACCCCAGTCGAAGTCACATTCCGGTATTTCTGGAGAGCGTAGCCATCTGTGAAGGTGAAGATATCGGTGTTCTCGCGCTTCTGGCCTTCTGTTACGAAGTTGCGAGCACGGTCGTCATTAGCCCCCGTCAGGTCCGTAAACTTATCAGCGAGCGTTGATTTAGCCCGATAGCCCGACCAGCCACCATTAATACCATAGGCAGCGGGGTCCATATCACCACCTACACCAGCATGTACAAGGAAAGTCATTCCACCAAAAGTTTTGGTGCGCAGGCCATCAAATGTGATCGGGAAAATGATTTCGTTAGCTGCAACTATATTGTTGTCAGCCACAAACAGATTTTTGTATAATGGCGTCAGGCTATAGCCTGAATCGATTACTTTTTTGGCGTAAGTAGCGGCCTCCGTGAACTTTGGCTGACCAGTGTATATCTGCGCATTCAAGTAAAGCTTAGCCAACAGCGTCTGGGCAGCACCGCGGTCGGCACGGCCGTACTGATTCTGGCGTGCAGCCACCAATTCCGGCTCGATTGCCAGTAGTTCCGACTCTACATAGCTGAACAACTCAGCCCGTGTAGTTTGCTTTGGCAGGAAAGCCCCCACCGGGTCGTTTTCGGTTACGAAAGGTACGTTTCCATACATATCGAGCGCGTGGAAGTAGCTCAACGCACGTAAGAAGCGAGCTTCAGCCCGATACTGCTTCACGCTTTCCGCCATTGTACTCGCGATGCCACGCTCGCTCAACTTGCTATCCGTAGTCTCGCGGATGAACTCGTTACACACGGTAATCTGATAGAACAATCGGTTGTACATGGTGCGCACAAACGTGTTGCTTGGTGTCCAGGTCAAACGATTAAGTTCTGGCAGGTCACCGTCATTCCAGGCGATGATAGCTTCATCGGTGGGCAACTCCTGCGTAAACCAATACATACGTAGGTAAGGCGAAGTGCCTTCATCAAATCCGCGCAAATCTGGGTTGCCGCTAGGGCCCTGCTGACCACTTACTGCTAAGCCGGCATATAGCTTGGCAAGTATTGATTCATAATTAGCAGGGTCATTGTAAACAAGGGCAGATGTAGGGTCAAATTCAGGTTCCCGCTCGAGGTCTTTTACGCAGGACGAGAGGCCGCCTAACGTAGAGGTGGTAACGGCTAAGGCTACCAGGCTTCTTATAAGTAACTTTTTCATTTTTTTGAGACGTACGAACAGATTAGAAACCCAGATTTAGACCCACGGTGAACGTGCGTGGACGTGGGTAAAAGTTGCGGTCGATACCGTTGAATATTTCCGGATCGAGGCCTTTATAGTCGCTGATAACAAACAAGTTCTGAACAGCGAAGGTCAGGCCAAAGTTTAGCTTCTCATTAAACAAACGTCCACCATTATAGCCCAACGTAATATTGTCCATGCGCAGGAACGAGGCATTCTCTACATAGTAGTCAGAGAAGAACTGATTGTTGACAAAATTGGTCTCCAGTACGTTTGTAGACAGGTTGCCCAGGAAGTTGTTGGGGTCAAACAGGCCACGATAAGTTCCGCGGTCGGAGTTCACGTTGTTGTAAACGTAGTTATCGAGGTAGCTACGCAGAGTGAAGGCTAAATTGAACTTCTGATACGATAGGTTAGAACTGAAGCCTAATGTAGCCTTCGGGTTAGAAGACTTATAGCGATACTTGTCGAGCTCAGTAACTTGGCCATCGTTGTTCAAATCGGCATACACACCTTCAATTGGAGAACCGTTCGTGTCATACACCTGCTTGTACACATAGAATGCGTTGGGTGCGTAGCCTACCGAGTTGATCTGGATGCGGTTGCCGGTACCTCCGGCAATATCACCCACTAAGTAGCCGGCGAAATTTGGATCAACAACATCGTTCAGGCTGGTAATTTCATTCTTATTAACTGCCACGTTGAAGTTTGCACTCCAGTTGATTGTCTCTGTGCGAACCGGCACGACATTCAGTGCTACTTCTATACCACGATTCTCAAGTGTACCGATGTTGCGGGCAAACTCATTGATTAGGTTGGAACCTGCTGGGAGCGCAACAACAGCCAATAAGTCCTTGGTTTCGCGTCTGTAAACGTCGATAGAGCCGGAAATCCGGTCGTCCAAGATGCCATAATCAAGGCCAGCGTTGTAAGTAGTTGTTTCCTCCCACTTCAGATCCGTGTTATAGCCTTCAGGGCGCAGGGTCGAAACGAAACGTGGCGAGCCATCGGCATTATAGCCAACTTGGATCTGCGTATTCAAGTCGCCTTGCGTATAGCGAGCTAAGAAAGGATAGTTGCCAACAGCAGTTTCCAAGTCTTGCTGACCCGTGATGCCGTAGCCGCCGCGCAGCTTAAGTTGAGTCACCAGACCCAAGTCTTTCATGAAGGCCTCGTCCTTGATATTCCAAGCCAAGCCCAATGCTGGGAAGTAACCGAAGCGGTTGTTCTCGCCAAAGCGGGAGGTGCCATCGGCGCGGAAAGTAGCCGTAGCGATGTAGCGGTCCTTCAGGTTATAGATAGCGCGGCCAAAGAAAGATACCAGCGTGTTCTGCGTTTTGAAGGGGAAGGGGAAAGGCGCTGGGGAGAACTCTGTGCCATCGGCGCGGAAGTCAGCGAAGCGAGGCTCTTCCCGTATAAAGTCTTGGTAAGAATAGCCCCCCGTAAGGTCTAGGCGGCTAGAGCCCAGCTGCTTGACATAATTCAAATAAAAGTCCAGCAGCTTGTTGTAGCGGTCCTGAGCATATTGATTGTTCTCACCACCACGGGCGAAGGAACGACCGGCTTCAGCCGGAACAAAGCGAGTGCCCGTGCTGGAAGAGCGGTCCATACCTAAGTTCAGGACAGCGCGCAGATCGGTGAGGAAAGGCAAGCGATAGTCGAACTGCACATTGCCGATGAAACGGTCTACAGTGGCTTGATCACGGCGCTGCTCCAGCAAACCCAGCGGGTTGCGCGTAGCTACTGTGATTGGATTACCGTTGGGCTGAGTCCATTCGTAATAACCTCCAAAGTTTTCGCCAGTAACAGGCTTGGTAGGATCAAAGTTGATGGCAGCTCCGATGGCGCCTTCATCAGCGAAGAAGCTTTTGGCACGGCTTCCTTTGGCATTCAGCGTAAGGCGCAGGTTGTCGTTGAGAAGTACAGGCGTCAGGCTGAGAGAACCCGTGATACGCTCTAGATTGCTGGTTCTTAGAATACCATCCTGGTTCAAATAGCCCCCCGAAACGCGGAAAGGAAATTTGCCCAGCGCACCGGTCAGGCTCAGGTTGTTATCATAGGTAGAGGCTGACTGGAAGACAACATCCTGCCAGTTTGTGTTTGCGGCACCTACCAGCGCCTTTTGTGCGTCGGTACCGCGCTCATTCACAATGGCTCGGAACTGATCTGGGGAGAGTATATCCAGATCGTTGGCTTTCTTAGAGCGTGAGAACTGTGTGCTGAAAGCAACAGCCAACTTCTCACCCTGCAGGCCTTTTTTCGTGGTGATTATAATAACACCGTTGGAAGCGCGTGAGCCGTAAATGGCAGTAGCAGATGCATCTTTCAGAACGGTGTAGGTTTCGATGTCGTTCGGGTTGATGGTGCTGAGTGGGCTTGCAGCTCCGCTAATGCTGTTGCCATCAATAGGTACACCGTCGATTACGATAAGTGGTTCATTGGTAGCGTTTAGCGAAGCACCGCCCCGGATGCGAATGCTGCTGGCCGAGCCGGGAGCACCGCCACCGGTCGTGATTTGCACACCAGCTACTTTACCATTGATCAGCTGCTCAGGGTTAGTAATCTGCCCCTGAACGAAGTCTTTGGAGTCAACGGTAGCTACGGAGCCCGTTACGTCCTGACGGCGCTGGGTACCGTAGCCTACTACTACTGCCTCATTGAGCAGGGTAGTGTTTTCGCCCAAGGTTGCATTCAATTCTGTATTCTGACCTGCTGTTACGGCAACCGGCAAACGCTTCGTAGTGTATCCAATAAAGGATACTACTAAGGTCTGCTGGCCCGCCGGCACGTTTTGAATAGAGAAAGTGCCGTCGGCGTTTGTGGAGTTACCAAGGGAAGTACCCTCAATCAGTACTGTCACGCCGGGTAATCCTTGGCTCTGTTCGTCCAATACCCGACCACTCACTGAGCCGGTCTGGGCGAACGCGCCGGTAAACCCGGCACAGATGAACAAAAGGAGAAACAGTAGTTTCGCCAGGTAAGGGTGTTTCATTGAAAAAATGTTTGAGGTGGGAATAAAAGAACCGGCTAAGCCGGGCAAGCAAAAAGGTGGGTAGAGAAATGAAGAGCTGCTACAGCCGGCGGACCATAAAATTCAGACTTGGTTATTTCTGCCCACATTCTAAATTGGTAAAAAAACTGCGCAAGTTAAAGTTTTGACGTTAAAAAATACAATTAATTTGTTCTGTATTTTATTTGAAATAGTATGATTTATTTGTGTCAAATGCAGCATCACAAGCGGCAACTTTCGGGATTGTGAGAGTGTCTAAAATACCTTTCTGTGTTTGTTAAGTCTAATAAATCAGCCCCCTCGTACCTACTTAGCATACATTCAATCTCCCTGCGCATAACATAGCAGCCTGAATATTGAGCAAATCTATGATATCTAAAAAAACACAATCGATAATTAAACACTGTTAGCATTTGATAAGCATGTATTCTGCTTCAATTGAATATTCAATTTTATATGATTTTTTAAGTCGATTAATTACTTGACTTAAAGTGATATGCCTTCTGCTGATTTAACACAAACGATTGCCTAAACATGCGCCCCGAATCGGAGTGCCTTGCATTACTTTGCTTTAGTATCAGCAGCAACAATTCTTATTTGCTAACGACGGTGAGCATAGTAGAAGCTATGCCATCCGCAGTGGCGGAAAGTTGAGACGTACCTTGCCTGGGGGGCATTTTTAGCAGAATAGTGGCTATGCCGGCTTCAGCTTTCACCGGATTATCACCAATCAGCTCGCCGCCTTTTGCAGTGATCCGCACCGAATTAATGGCATCCGGTACTACGGTGCCATTTTCGTCTACTACGGAGGCGTACACAAGCACGGCGTCGTTCTGGCTGGCAGTCAGATCTTTGCCATTATGGGCATAGGAGAGCTTGATGCTTTTGGCTGCCCCCGGCGTGCGCCGCTCCATTTGGGCCGCTTTCTTACTTTGATAGTAACCCACGGCCCGCAAGGTGCCTGGCGTGTAATTCGGCAGTGTGAAGGTGAACGGCGGATGAGGCAACTGGTCGGAAAAGTTGTTTTTGTCGGGCTGCTGGCGGGCAACTACTTTGCCGTTGAGCGAGAGTTCTACTTCATCGCAATTACTGTACACAACTACCTGCTTGCTGGAGGTCGGCTGCCAGTAGTTGGCGATGAAAACCATGGGCTTGCCGAAGCCGTGGGGGGCATTTATGGGGCCGTACTGACTTTGATAAAAGTGGTAGGCAAACTTCGGCAGGCGGAAAATGTCGGCTATACCGGATGACTCGATATCGGGGGCGTAGCCGCGCTTGTAGTCAAACATCAGCCAGTTGGCGTCGCCGACGGCGGGGCTGCGGTAGTTGTCGTTGTGGGCTTCCTGAAAGTTGAGGGCTTGTTGGGCCAGCGCCCGCTCGCCCTGGCCGCGCAGCTGGCGCGAGGTGCGCTCCGATTCTTTCAGGCCTGCGTAGGCGGTTTGGTTGAAGCCGGCATTGTGAGCATAGTATTCCCAGTCGCCGTACTCGCACAGAAACAGCGGTTTTTTGCCATCGTACTTGTTCCAGTAATCAGGGGCTTTGCGGTGCTGGCGGGCGGGAATAAAGACGTCGTAAGCATAGTCCATCCAGCCGCAGGTGTACACGCCTTCCTTCCAGGGCAACTCCTGATGCACGGCCGCATGGGTTTGTTCCATGTAGGGCTTGCTCATGTCGGTCTCATTCAACGATGACTCCCAAAGCACGATGCTGGGGTGGTTGCGGTCGCGGCGCACCATGTCGCGCACATCTTGCAGGCTGTTTTTCTGGAAATCGGCATCACCAAAAAACTGCCAGCCGGGAATAGAATTCATCACCAGAATCCCTAGCTCATCGCACGCCTGCAAAAAGGCCGGTGAGGGAGGGTAGTGGGAGCAGCGCACGAAGTTGAACCCAGCCTCCCGGATTTGCCAGGCGTCGCGGTATTGGGCGTTGTCCGACAAAGCGTAACCCAGATAAGGATATTCCTGATGGCGGTTGGTGCCGCGTAAGCGTAATTTTTGGCCGTTCAGGTAAAAGCCATCGGTAGCAAAGCGAATAGTGCGCACCCCGGTTTGTAGCTCCTTGCGGTCAATCACTTCGCCTTTGCGCATTACTTCAACGACCAAGCGATACAGATACGGCGTTTCCGGTGACCACAATTGGGGCTTCGCAATAGTAAGCTGCTGGCTTACCTGCCCGAAAGTACCGGCGGCAATAGTGGCCTCTTTGTTCTCGGTCTTGCCTATTTCGGTGCCTTTTGCGTCGAGCAAAGTGGCGCGTACTTGCATCGATTGGGCCTGAGCGGCATCGTTCTGCACATCGGTTTGTACCTGTAGCGTCGCTGATTGGGGGCTTATATTTTGATAATGCAGCAAAATGCCTCCGCCCGCCGCCCGGCCTGCCTGCACGGGGTCGGTGATGTACACTTTATCCTGGACTACTAACTGCACCGGGCGGTAGAGGCCGCTGTAGAAGTTGAAGTCGAGGTCTTTGAGGGGCTTGCCGGGCGGTACGTCGGGGTTGTCCTGGTTGTTGAGCTTCACTACCAGACAGTTCTCCTGACCAAACTTAAGCTGACGGGAAATGTCCACGGTAAAGGGCAAATAGCCCCCCAGATGCCGCTGGAGCCGTTTGCCATTCATATACACATCTGCCGTGTGCATCGCCGCCCCGAAATGCAGGGCCACTCGCTTACTGGAATCGGTAGCGTCCACCTGAAAAAACTTGCGGTAGAAACAGGTGCCCTGCCACTGCTTTTTATCGGTGACAACGGGCTCGATTTGAGCCGTATGCGGCAACGATACATCCGTCCACAGGGCTGCGCTGTCGGCTGTTTTAGCGAAAAAGGAAGGGGTGACAACTGTGTCAATATCTTTTACAAACTGCCATTCCTGATTGAAATCAAGGGTGGGGGCTGGAGTCAGATCCTTTGGCTTGTCGGTGCTGGTGCACTGACTCAGGGTAGCCACCAGCAACAAGCCACCAATGATGCGTGAAAGAACAGGTAAAAGCGTCGGGATAGAAAACATGCGTTTTATCGTAAGGAGACTGATTCGATGTCGACGTGCAACTGGCCGGTAGCTGGGGCAGTGCCTTCAACTACTACTTGCAAAACCTCCGCGTCCGTGAGCTTGAGGGCAGTCTGGGGGGCAAATTGGTAGGTGAGCGGCAGGAAACCGGGGTAGGGGCGAGGCAGCAGCAGGAGCGCATCGGGACGGAAGGAAGTGAGCGGAATCCGCACCTCTTGCACCTCGGCACCGAGCTGTACAGTAGCAGAGTATGCCGCCGCGTCTTTGGTTTGAAGCACCACTTTCACGGCCGTAGCGGGCTGATTGGCGCGGCCTTTCACCATTACCTCTTTGAAGCTGGCTAAATCAGTAGCGCGACCTGCCAGCTTGTGACCGAAGTAAGCCCGCAAAGCCGCCGAAGGGCCAGCTGGTGCGGCCGGTTTCGGTTGGCCCGACTGAGGTTGGCCCACCACCATGCGCAAAGCCAGCTCGCCGGCCGGCGTCGTGACATAATCAGTCCAGTTGGTGGAAGCTAAGCCGCGCGCTTCTACCTGGTCCTTATCTTGAGCCGCCGTGAAGAGTGGCAAAGGCGCGCCTGCCGCCACAATGGGCACCGCGTAATTCTCCGTGTGGTAGTAGTCCCAGTCGCGGGGCTGGCCAGTGAAACCACCGGGGAACGTCAGCGCCTGCTGTCCTTTGCGCAGCACAATCCAATAGCGCAACAAGCCCGGATACGCTAGCTCGGCGGGCACCGTGGCATCCACCGTCGCGTAGCTGGTAGTGGTCATTGGCAACACCAGGGTGCGGCCATAATAGTGTTGAGCTACCAGAAAAACGCTGTCCTGCGGCTCGGCCCCGGTGATGCGAGCCGTAATACGTACCGGCTTCCCTGCCGACACTTGCGCCATCGGCGTGTGCAGTGCCTGGGGGGCAATTTTGGTAGGAGCAGGGGCCGCAAACTCGCCTAGCTTAATCTGATTGAAAGAGGATTGGGCCGTATAGCGACTGGTCGATTTGCCCCCCGCCGCCAGCAAATACACGCCCGGACGTACAGTAGTGCGCCCATTGGCAGCCTGCGTTTGTGTGGTGTTGCCTTCGTTTAGGCCGCGCAAAGAGAAATTGCCCCCCAACTCGGCCAGGGTGATTTGTAGTGGTTGGTTGTTCCACAAAATCTGCGTTACCGTCTTGCTTAGCGAAGCTTTTTCGAATGGGTCGCGGATAGGCACGGCATCAGGCATCACTTCTAAGCGCCATACGCCGGCCGCCAGCCGGTCGAGAAAATAAGCGCCGGTGCCGCCGTAGCTGACAAGCGGTGAAGAGCCAACGCCCGCTACATGGCGCAAACTGGCGGCCTTTTTCGGTTGGGTGGTCGTGGAGGAAGTATAGTAGAATTCCTCCGGCGTATTCATCTCGCTGAGTTGCTGCCGGTAGCTCACCCGAAACGCATCAAACACCGAATCGGCAGGGTAGCTTGGAAACGACTGGCCCCGGCCCACGCGATGAAACACTTTGGACGCAATCAGCATGCTCATGGCCTTGGCCGGCGTGTACGCCAGATTCAGATAATGCGTTTGATACTCCGTGTTGGCAAAAGCAATAGCCATCGGGTCGTAGGCAAACTGCGTGGCCCACTGAAAACCCGCCTCGCGGAAGCTGCGCGCCATAAACGGGTACATGATCGGCTGAATAATGTCGGCCGATTCAAACTCGTACACCATTTTGGCCTTGCTGATAAAGCGCTTATCCGTGCGAAACGGAATCAGGTACTGATCGACATAAGGCAGGAAGTTGCCGCGCAACGCGTGCCCGCTTACTAATCCCTGTGGGTACCATTGAAAGGTGACACCATCTACGTTAGCGTTCAGAATGGCATCGTACACATCGGGGCTTTCAGCGATATTATAGAATACCGGCTTGCGGCAGCCGGTGGCCCGGATGGCCTGCGCCATGCGATTAGCGAAGGCCGTGACTGGCGCCTCAGGCTTGCTGTACTTGGGCTCGTTGCACACCTCGTAAGCAATGATGTCGGGGTCTTCGCGGTTGAGTAGCTTGGTGTAGGGGTTCCGATGATTCAGAAACTGCGTCAGATACCTTTCTTGGGCAAGTATAGCCCGTGGGTTGGTATAAGCCTGCGCTTTTGAATAGATGCTGGAGAAACCCGTGCCGGTGTCGGGCTCCGGGTAGCCATTATTCCAGTAGGCAATAGGGGTCAGGATGATCTTGATGCCGCGCTGCTTGAGCTCAGCCACCAGAAAATCAAGCAGCTGGAGGTGCTCATTCTCCTGTAAGTTGCCGAGCGTATCCGTGATTTCCACGTCCCACACGTGCACCCGAAACGCATCCAGACCCAGCCGTGATAGGTGGTACACATCCTGCCGAATTGCCTGCTCATGAGCAACACCAACACGCTGGTGAGCTCGGTAAGCGTGGGCGAATGGCGTAGTGTAATTCACGCCAAATAAAGCCACCTCTTTTTTCGACTTCTGCCACCGCAGTACGCCTTCCTTGTCCACGAATACGTCACCCTCTGGCCGGCGCACAGCTTCTTGAGCTAGCGCTGGAATTAGGAACGCACTTGTCCAGAAGAGAAAAAAAGGCAGGGAGCGACGTAAACGAGTAATCATAAAGCGAACACTATCAACTCTTAACAAAACCATAGGTAGCGCCACGTTAGCTTTTCTGCGCAAACGATTGCGTTGCGAAGTTAAGGCATTATTATATTCTGGCGTGGTATAAAAACGAGATGATAAGGTAGTTTTATCTTTACCAACTACTTAAGCTCGACGCTACAAACGAATTCAGGCGCCGACAACTCTTTTTTTACATGCGTATCCTTTCATCATTACTCGGTTTACTGCTGTGCGCAGGCTCTTTACAGGCCCAGGTTACTCTGCGCATTGACCGCGTACCAACTAACACGCCCGCTGATGCGGTTCTATACGTAGCAGGCTCGTTTAACAATTGGAACCCTAAAAGTGCCCCCCACGCGCTTACCAAAAATGCGGATGGCAGCTACCAAGTGGTTTTGCCTCCTAGCACCGGCAATTTCGAGTACAAATTCACGCGTGGCACCTGGGAAACTGTAGAAACCGATGCTGCCAACAAAGCCGTCGAGAACCGGCGATATTCGGCTGCCGCGGGCAGAGCGGTCACGCACATAATTAGCAACTGGCAGGATCTGGCGGGCGGCGCACCCGTAAAGCAGCACACGCTGACTCCCAACGTGACCGTGCTGACCGATTCGTTTGCTATACCTCAGCTCAACCGAAAGCGGCGCGTTTGGGTGTATCTGCCCAACGACTACGCCACCAGCAACCGGCGCTACCCTGTGCTTTACCTACACGATGGCCAGAATGTCTTCGATGAGTTTACTGGCTTCAGCGGCGAATGGGGCGTGGATGAAACCCTGCGGCAGCTCCAACTGTCTGGGCAGGATGCGGGCTGCCTTGTGGTAGCAGTGGACCATGGCGGCGATACACGCCTCGATGAGCTTTCGCCATGGCGTAATGCGAAGTATGGTGGCGGGCAGGGTGATGCCTATCTTGATTTTATGGTTCAAACCCTTAAGCCGCACGTTGATGCGAAGTATCGCACCTTAAAGAATCGAAAAAATACGGGCATAGCCGGCTCTTCCATGGGTGGCCTGATCTCGTTGTATGCGGGCTTAAAATATCCCCAAGTGTTTAGCAAAATCGGAGTGTTTTCGCCCGCCTTGTGGTTCGCGCAGGACTCTGTTTTTGCCTACGTCGGCCGCGCAAAAGTGCGACAGCCCATACAGTTTTACGTAGTCGCTGGCGAACAGGAAAGTGAGACAATGGTGCCGCTGATGGCTGCAATGCGGGATTCTTTGAAGAAGGCTGGGGTGAAGTCCGCGGCCATCACCTACCGGGCTGTGCCCGATGGCAAGCACGCCGAGTGGTTTTGGCGGCGCGAGTTTCCGGCCGCTTATCAGTGGCTATACCAATCGAATGCGCCGAGGGCAAAAAAGCGTGTGCAAGGCAATGAGATTGAGTAAGCTGCGGGGGTGTCGGTTTAAAAATTACTTGTTCAGTGTGAGTTCACCCGTATATTTGCGACACAAACGCCTTTACTCAGTGGCAATGAATTTCTCAATGACTTCGCAAGCATGGTGGTGGCCTCTCCGAAACTCCGGACGGGAAAACCTGTGCGTGCGGTAAGGTCATTTGTAAATAGAACCTCGCATCGAACATAAAGGAAAGCCCGGCCACCCGCCGGGCTTTTTTGTTTCCCGGTGTTCCAAAACAGAACGCATCGCTCACCGCCAAAAAGCCCCCCGCGTCCCATGAATAACTCGCCGCAATCTACCTACTCGCTCAAAACCCGCCATGTGCGCCTGCTGGCCGATACCGTGACGCCGGTGGGGCTCTACCTGCGTCTGCGCGACCAGTACCCAAACTGCCTGCTGCTCGAAAGCTCGGATTATCACGGGCAGCAAAACGCATTCAGCTACCTGGCCTGCGACCCACTGGCGCGCTTTGAGCTAAGTCGCAGCGAGCTGACCCAAACCTTCCCAGACGGCACCGCTACTACCGAAAGCTTAACGCAACCTCGCCTCGCTCTCGACCGCCTACGCGAGTTTGCTGGCCGCTTTCAAACGGAGAAGAGTGAGTTCGATTTTATCACTGGGGGGCTTTTTGGCTACATGGGCTACGAGGCGGTGCAGTATTTCGAAGATCTCACGCTGAACCCGGCTAAAGAATCGGCCGGCCAGATTCCGGACATCATCTACGGCACCTACCGCTACGTAATTGCCATCAATCACTTCCGCAACGAGTTGTACGTATTCGAGCATTCGCCCGCTGATGAGCCTACCGACCACGATGGCCTGACACGACTCGTGAATCTGGTGCGCAATCCGAGTTTGCCGGAGTTTGGTTTTGCGCCGGTCGGCGAAGAGACCACCAACCTTACCGATGAGGAGTTCTTGGAGAAACTGGCCGCTGGCCAAAACCACTGCCGAAAAGGCGACGTGTTCCAGATTGTATTGTCGCGCCGCTTTTCGCAGGGTTTTGTGGGCGATGAATTCAACGTGTACCGCGCGTTGCGCTCCGTGAACCCATCGCCGTATCTGTTTTATTTCGACTACAGCAACTTCAAAATCTTCGGCTCCTCGCCCGAAACCCAGTTGCTGATCAAAGGCCGCGCCGCTAGCCTGTTCCCCATTGCCGGTACCTTCCGCCGCACCGGCCACGATGCCGAAGATGCCGCCCTCGCCCAGAAATTAGCCGACGACCCCAAGGAAAACGCCGAGCACGTGATGCTAGTTGATCTGGCCCGTAATGACTTGGCTCGCCACGGCGACGAGGTGAAAGTGAAGGTCTTCCGCGAAATCCAGTATTACTCCCACGTTATTCATTTGGTAAGTGAAGTAACTGCCACGCTAGCCCCCGACGCCTCGCCGCTGCAAGTTGTAGCCGATACGTTCCCGGCCGGCACACTCTCCGGTGCCCCCAAGCACAGCGCCATGCAGCTCATTGATAAGCTCGAACCAACGGGTCGTGGCTACTACGGCGGCGCCCTCGGCTACCTAGGTTTCAACGGCGACTTCAACCACGCCATCATGATTCGCTCCTTTCTGAGCACCGGCAATCAGCTCCACTACCAAGCCGGTGCGGGCGTAGTAGCCGCTTCCGATATAAACTCCGAACTAAACGAAGTGGATCACAAGTTGGCTGCTTTGCGCAAAGCCTTGAAAATGGCCGAAGCAATAGGGGAGAAGCTGACCGCTACGCAAGCCACGGCCGCTTCTAATTGAACTGAAAAAAACAGTAAGTGTCTGTCATGCGTGATGTGGCGACCCTTCAATTCTCTTGGTACCATGAGCATTCTCGTTCTCGATAATTACGATTCCTTCACGTACAACCTCGTGCAACTCCTGCGCGAGCTTGGCTACGGCGCTCAAACCACCGTGGTCCGCAACGATAAAATAACGTTGGAAGAAGTGGAGCAATACGACTCTATTCTGCTTTCGCCCGGCCCCGGCGTTCCCGCCGATGCTGGCCTGATGCCCGCCATTATTGAGCGTTACGCGCCCACGAAACGTATGCTGGGCGTATGCCTTGGTCACCAAGGGATTGCCGAGGCTTTTGGGGGGCAATTATATAACCTGCCCGCCGTGCTGCATGGCATCGCCACCGACGCCGATATCATTACCGGCGAGGACAGGTTATTCAAAAATCTGCCTGCCAAGTTCAAGGTAGGTCGCTACCATTCCTGGGTTGTAACTCCTGAGTCGATGCCGGCCGAACTTGAAATAACGGCCAGCGACGCCAATGGTCAAGTGCTAGCCCTACGCCACCGCCAGTATGACGTGCGCGGCGTGCAGTTTCATCCCGAGTCCATCCTGACCGAACACGGCCACGAAATGCTGAAAAACTGGTTAGCCGAATAAAATGAAGCACCGTCCTCAGAACGTCATGCAGAGCGACAGCGAAGCATCTCGCGTGCTGATGAGAGGTTAGTAATCTTACTACCGCGAGCGAGATGCTTCGCTGTCGCTCTGCATGACCCAAATGAAACAGGTCAGTATAATCTTTATAAATCACCGATTTTGAAACAGATTCTCACCACCCTTTTTGACCAGCAAACCCTCACCCGTGAGGACGCCCGCGAAGCCATGTTTCGCCTGGGTCAGGGAGGCGTCAATGCATCCGAAACGGCTGCTTTCATGACCGTGTATCGGATGCGGCCCATCACGGTGCCCGAGCTGAGCGGCTTCCGCGATGCCCTGCTCGAACTCTGCCGCGACCCTGAGCTAGGCACCCACGAAGTGCTTGATATTGTTGGTACGGGCGGTGATGGTAAAGACACGCTCAATATTTCCACGCTGGCCTGTTTTGTAGCGGCCGGTGCGGGCTATAAGGTGGCTAAGCACGGCAACTTCGGGGTATCGTCGGTGTGTGGCTCCTCCAATATTCTGGCCCACTTCGGCTACGATTTTGAGGCCCCATCTGACACCCTGCGGCGGCAGCTGGACGAGGCGAATATTTGCTTTCTGCACGCGGCAGCTTTTCACCCGGCCATGCGCCACGCCGGGCCCGTGCGCCGCGAACTGGGCGTGCGCACTTTCTTTAATATTTTGGGTCCATTGGTTAATCCTGCGCGGCCAGCGGCCCAATTGGCGGGCGTGTTCAGCCTAGAATTGCTGCGTTTATATAACTACTTGTTTCAGCAAACCAGCACCCGCTACGCTGTCGTCCATGCTCTCGACGGCTACGATGAACTGTCGCTGACGGGCACCGCCAAAGTTGTGTCGGCGCGAGGCGAGCAGGTGGTAACAGCGGCCACGCTCGGTATGCCCACTTATACAGCCACCGACTTGGCCGGGGGGCAAACTGTAGCCGAATCTGCCGCCTTGTTTTTGCAAGTGCTTGATAACGAAGGAACCACTGCGCAGCGCGATGTAGTAACTGCAAATGCGGCTCTGGCTATTCAATGCGCTGATCCAGCACTATCACTGCCCGCAGCGTTGGAAGTCGCCCGTGAGTCGTTGGCGAGTGGGCGCGCTCGGGGGGCTTTTCGGCAGTTGTTAAACGTGTAGAGGCGCGAATCAGCATTTCTATTCCCTACTCTACTTATTCATTTTCATCCTCACAGCCGACCAAACTCCGCGGCTTCTTGTTCTTAGCTCATGGCTACTATTCTTGATCAGATTATTCAACATAAGCGCAGCGAAGTAGCTGAGCGCCAAAGCTTGGTGCCAGTGAAGCTGCTGGAGCGCAGCTTGTACTTCAAAACTCAGCCATTATCGTTGCGCCACTACCTGTTACGCGAAGACTTAAGCGGAATTATCGCCGAGTTTAAGCGCAAATCGCCTTCGAAGGGTTGGATAAATCCGCATGCGCCCGTAGAGCGCACAACCATTGGATACATGCAGGCCGGTGCTTCGGCGCTGTCGGTGCTCACGGATAAGGAGTTTTTTGGGGGGCAAAATGAGGACTTGATAACAGCGCGCCGCTTCAATTTCTGCCCCATTCTGCGCAAAGATTTTGTGATAGATGAGTACCAGATTCTGGAAGCCAAAAGCATCGGTGCCGATGCCGTGCTGCTCATTGCGGCCGTGCTCACGCCCGCCGAAATAGCAAAGCTTGGTCGCTTCGCCCGCAGCCTGGGTATGGAAGTGTTGTTGGAAGTGCACAACGCCGAAGAATTGGACCGCAGCCTCGATGCTGAAGCGGTCAACTTGGTAGGCGTCAACAACCGCAATCTGCACGACTTCAGCATGAGTCTGGAAACTTCCGCTGGGTTGGCTGAGCGTATCCCTAATGACTTTGTGAAAGTATCGGAAAGCGGACTGAGCACCGCAGCCGCTATCCGGCAAGTGCGTAGTTATGGTTACCGCGGCTTCCTGCTGGGCGAGGCTTTCATGCGTCACAGCCGTCCCGAAAAAGCATGCGCCGCGCTGGTGCAGGAATTACAAGCTACCGAGCCGATTACGGCGTAAAACGCAGCGTCGATTCTATAACATGAAGCCTACTCTATACATAAAGGTGTGCGGAATGCGCGAGGCTCATAGCTTGGCGGCCGTGGCAGCGCTGCAACCGGATTTTTTGGGCTTCATATTTTATCCCAAATCCAGCCGCTATGTAGGGCAGGAGCTAAGCGCGGCCAGCTTAGAAAATCTGCCCTCCAACATCAAAAAAGTAGGCGTCTTCGTGAATGAAACGAGTGAAGTTATCAGGCAGCGTGTGCAGGAGTTCAAGCTAAACGCTGTGCAACTCCATGGCGACGAAACGCCCAATCAATGTCAGGAACTGCGTGCGTCGGATTTGCTGGTACTCAAAGCGTTTGCGCTGGGGGGCAATTTTGACTTCGACACGCTACTGCCCTACGTCTCGCACTGCGATTATTTCCTGTTTGACACCAAAGGCGAGCAGCCCGGCGGCAACGGCCTAGTCTTCGATTGGCAGCTCCTGCGCAACTACTCTTTGCCCGTTCCATACTTTCTCGCTGGTGGCCTCGACCTGACGCACGCCGAAACGCTGCGGAACCTCCAGCTGCCCGGCTTGTTTGCCGTAGACCTAAACAGTCGGTTTGAAATTTCTCCAGGTAAGAAAGACCCAGCCCGATTGAATCAGATGATCCAAGAGCTTCGACAAGCGGACGTCAGATCAAGCATGACAAGTTTTACCTAACAAACTCCTCCTAGAATCACAATACTTCACCTACGATATGGCAACTACTTCTGCTTTCCAACCCAATGCCCGTGGCTACTACGGTGAGTTCGGGGGGGCATTTATTCCCGAAATGCTTTATCCCAATGTGGAAGAATTGCGTGAGCAATACCTCACCATTCTCGCCGACCCCGACTTTCAGCGCGACTATCAGCAACTCCTGCGCGACTTCGTGGGCCGGCCCACGCCATTGTTTGAAGCCAAGCGCCTGTCGGCTCGCTACGGCACTCGCATCTTCTTGAAGCGCGAAGACTTGTGCCACACGGGCGCCCACAAAGTCAACAACACCGTTGGTCAAATTCTGCTGGCGCAACGCTTGGGTAAGACGCGCATTATTGCCGAAACTGGCGCCGGCCAACACGGAGTTGCCACGGCAACAGTTTGCGCTCTGATGGGCATGGAATGCATCGTGTACATGGGCAAAACCGACACCGAGCGCCAGCGCCCCAACGTGGAGCGTATGCGCCTGCTCGGAGCCGAAGTTCGCCCTGTAACTAGTGGCAGCCAAACCCTAAAAGACGCCACCAACGAGGCCATCCGCGACTGGATTAGCAACCCCGTTGATACGCACTATATCATCGGCTCCGTGGTCGGCCCGCATCCGTACCCCGATCTGGTGTCACGTTTACAAGCCATTATCAGTGAAGAGATTAGAAAGCAGTTGCTGGAGAAAGTTGGTCGTGAGCTGCCTGATTACGTGGTAGCTTGCGTGGGCGGCGGCTCTAATGCGGCGGGAGCTTTTTATCATTTCCTCGATGAGCCTTCCGTGAAACTGATTGCAGTAGAAGCGGCAGGCAAGGGCATTAGCTCGGGCCATTCTGCGGCAACCTCAGTGCTGGGTAAGCCAGGCATTATTCATGGTTCGCGCACTTTGCTCATGCAGGACGAAGACGGGCAGATTACGGAGCCGTACTCTTTGTCAGCGGGCCTCGATTATCCCGGTATTGGGCCGCTGCACGCCTTCCTTGGCGCATCAGGCCGGGCACGGTTTATCTCGATTGAAGACGAGCCGGCTTTGCGGGCAGTAGCCGAGTTGAGTCGTTTAGAAGGCATTATTCCAGCCTTGGAAACGGCGCACGCGCTGGCGGCTTTACCCGAAATAGGGGCGGGCCCAGATGATATTGTGGTGCTAAACTTATCGGGCCGCGGTGATAAAGACTTGGATACTTACCTGAAATACGCGGAGCAAATGCACTAATGTGGTTGCCAACTACTTCCTGCATTAACTCACAAACGAATCAATGAATAACCGTATCCAACAAGCATTTGCTGCCAAGAAAGGCAAACTGCTCAACATCTACTTCACCGCCGGCTACCCCACGCTTGACGCTACGGTGCCGCTGATTCAAACTCTTTCCGGCGCCGGTGCCGACCTGATCGAAATCGGAATGCCCTTTTCTGATCCGCTGGCTGACGGTCCCGTGATTCAGCAAAGTAGCACTGCCGCGCTGGCCAACGGCATGAATATGCGCGTGCTGTTCAAGCAGCTTCACGATATCCGCCAAACTGTGCCCGACACGCCGCTGTTGCTGATGGGTTATCTGAATCCGGTGATGCAGTTTGGAGTGGAGAATTTCTGCCGCCAAGCTGCCGAAGCCGGTGTCGATGGTATTATTCTGCCCGATTTGCCGCTGGATGATTACGTAGCCGAATACCAGGATATTTTCCGGCGCTATAACCTGCGACCCGTGTTCCTTATCACGCCGCAAACCAGCGAGAGCCGTATCCGCCGCATCGACGAACTGACCGATTCGTTTCTTTACCTAGTATCTGGCCCCGGCACTACTGGGGGGCAAAATACCCAAAGTAAAGGTGTGCAGGAAGCGTATTTCGAGCGTATCGCGGCCATGAATCTGCGCAATCCGCGTCTCATTGGTTTCGGTATCGGCGACAAAACCAGCTTCGACCGCGCGTGCTCTTACGCCGATGGCGCTATCATCGGCTCCGCCTTCATTCGGGCCCTTGAAGGCGCCGACGATGCACCCGCCGCCGCCAAAGCTTTTGTTTCCTCAGTGCTGAATTAAGCACTCCAACACCTTTCTCAGCATCAGCAATCCATGCTCATCCAACTCGAAAAAGATATTGCCGCGAATACCAAAGCGGATATTATCAATCAGATAAAAGCCCTGAAGTATAAGGTTACGGAGGTGACGACCCAGCGCGCCCATTATTTAGTGGGCATCGGCAAGGCAGAGGTCGACTTGCGTGCGATAGGCCAACTGCCCGGAATCCGGGATATTCATCAGGTATCAGATGACTACCAACTGGTGTCGCGCAAGTGGCGCGTGCGGCCCACTGTACTCGACCTCGGTGATGGTGTGCATATCGGCGAAGGATCGCTTAGTCTGGTAGCTGGGCCGTGCAGTATTGAGAGCGAAGAGCAGATGGAAAAAATCATGCAGCATCTGCTTGATAACAACGTGCGCCTGATGCGGGGGGGCGTTTTCAAGCCACGTTCCTCACCTTATTCCTTCCGCGGTCTGGGCATGGAAGGCCTAAAGCAGTTCCACCAAATGGCTCGCGAACGAGGCATTAAAGTGGTAACGGAAGTAATGCAGGTGTCGCAGGTAGAGGAAATGCACGACTACGTGGATGTGTTCCAAGTTGGCGCCCGCAATACCCAGAACTTCAACTTGCTAGACGCCCTCGGTGGTGTAGACAAGCCCGTGCTCATTAAGCGCGGTATTTCGGGTACCATTGAAGAGTTATTGTCCTCGGCTGAATACGTGTTTTCGGGCGGTAATGAAAAGCTGATTCTCTGCGAACGGGGCATTCGGACCTTCGAAACGGCATCACGCAATACCTTGGATTTGAATGCGGTGCCCATTCTAAAGGAGAAAACCCACCTGCCCGTCGTGGTAGACCCCTCGCACGGTATCGGTATCCGCGATTATGTAGCGCCCATGGCACTTGCCGCCGTCATGGCCGGCGCTGATGGTATTCTCTACGAAGCCCACGAAAAGCCTGAAGAAGCAGCTTCTGATGGGCAGCAAACGTTGAATTTCGATGAATCGAGCCGGCTTATTCAAAACCTACGCCGCGTGTACGAGTTGCGGAAGGAGTTAGTGTAATGTCGTAATCGGCTGGTCGTGTAGCTTTAGCGCATGTTTTTTCAATTCAGTCCCTATAGCTCGTTACTGCTGCCCTTCTTTGTGCAGGGCATGGTATTTATAGGGATTTTGTTAGTACGTGGGTGGCGGCGCGGCTTAGCTTCCGATTGGTGGCTAGCTCTACTATTATTGCTCAATACGCTACCCCTCACGCAGTGGATGCTGGGCTTCGCGGGTTGGTACGACTCCCACGATGCCCACTCCACCTTTATGTTTTATTTCCCCTTCAGTCACTGGCTGGCTCTGGGACCTACTTTTTACTTTTATTTTCGAAGTCTTACCAATCAAGACTTTCGATTTGGCAAGGCCGAAAAGCTACACTTTCTGCCTGCGGTGGTGTACTTAGGCTGGCGGCTTATGGTATTTGGCCATGATGTTGTGTGGCAGCATTGGAACCTGGGAGAGCCTTTTACTGAGCACTTTGGTACAAAAGGCAAGCTCGCCAATGTGAGCGAAGTATTAGATGGCACAGTAGAGTTGCTAGGTTACGTATCGGTATTTGCGTACGGCTGGCTCACATTGCGCGACTATCAGCGTTACCGCCGCTACCTCGACGATAATTACTCTAACACAGGTCCTATCAGCTTCCAATGGCTGCGCAATCTGATAGTGGCGGTGCTAGTGGGTCTGCTAGTTTCCTTTTTCTTCGGCTTGGTAAATAAAGTGCTGACGCCGCTGTCCTACATCCAGGTGTGGTATTCGTTTCTGGCAACCGGTCTGCTGATTTATTACCTAGGTATTGCTGGTTTACTGGCTCCTTACCAGCCAGCGCCAGCTCTACATTTTCAGCCCACCAGTACGGATGACGTTCAAGCAAGCACTAGTACCGTCGCGGATAGGATAAACATTGAAGCGCTCGAACCAGCAGAACTGGAAAGCAAATTCGAGAAAAAAGCCCCCCAGGCGTCGGCTTCAGTTGCTGAGTTAGGCACTGTAGAGGTTGCGCCCGACTCAGACCTGACGCGGTGGGCCACAAAACTCTCCCGCCACATGGAAACCGAGCGACCATATTTGGCACCCGAACTGACCTTAAGTGAATTGGCTGGTCAGCTTCGTACCAACACCTCGCTGCTCTCGCGCGTCATCAATACGTGCTTCGGGCAAAACTTTAATGACTACATCAATGGGTATCGCATCGCTGAAGCCGAGCGCAAGCTGCAAGACCCGCGCTTCCAGCACTATACCTTGCTGGCGGTGGCGCTGGAATCGGGCTTTAACTCCAAGTCAACCTTCAACCGAGTTTTCAAAAAGCTGAAATCGGCGACGCCAAGCGAAGTAGCAGCTAGGCTCAATCCATAAGTTGGGACATCCCAAGCTGTGATTTGGGGCTTTTGAGAGGGGAGTGCGTGGCAATTTTGGGTCGTTCAATCACTCCTTCAACGACCATGAAAAAGCTTCTTTTTTCCGCCACTCCTCTGGGCTCCCGCTTCGCCGATATTGCCTGGCTTCTCCTTCGTTTGCACATCGGCCTATCCATCGCTATTGGGGCTGGCTGGGCAAAACTCGTCAGCATGACTACCGCCACCGAGGCCGCCAAGTTGGCCGGTGAGGCAAGCGCACTAGCTCCCCCCGATTGGTTTGTACAGCAAGTAGCCAACTTGGGCTTCACGTTTCCCTCTCCTTATATGTGGGCTTGGTTGGCCTGTTGGGGAGAGTTTGCCGGCGGCTTATTGATTGCCTTCGGCCTGTTCACCCGCTTAGGTGCGTTTCAGTTGGCGTTTCAGTTTTTTGTCATTGCCTTTTTATGGTACGAAAATCCTGAATTTATTGTGGGTATGAATTACCAGCAGCTCCTATTCTGGTGCTTCATACTCGTAACCGTAGTAGGCGGTGGGCGCTACTCCCTCGATTATATGCTCACGCGTAATACCAACTGGTTGCGCCGCTTTGTACCAACTCGGCAAGTGGCCTCGGCGGGGGCTGCCGTCCTGACCTTATTCCTGGCAACGACCAGTTGGGCAGGTGGCAGTTTGAACTCCGACTTACTCATCGAGCCCGGCAAGCAATTCGCCTTGGGCGGCGGGCAGCCTGGTGCCTTTCGGGTGGTAGCGCGCAATACGGGAAAGGTGCCGGTAGAAATAAAGGAGCGGCCACGTGGGGGCGGTATTGTTGGCAAAGCTACTCTGGCGCCCGGCCAGCGGGCTACACTCCACTTCTTACCTGGCTCGACCGCACTTCTGCTGAACCCGTCGTCAGACCAAAAAGCCCGCCTTGACTTGCGCGTGACTGGCGATACAAATCTGAGTATGGGGTATGAAGTAAATGGCAAACAATAAAAGCACCTTCTACTAATAACTGAAGGAGTAGCTTCCAAAAAGGCTGTCATGCAGAGGCAGAGCCGAAGCATCTCGCGTGCTTAGGCGGGATTACTAATCTCACGACCGCGAGCGAGATGCTTCGGCTCTGCCTCTGCATAACGCTTTACTTTAATGGAGTTAAAGTGAGCATCGCAACCTCAGCGTTCTGCATGACATTTGCTACTCGTTATAACAACACTTATTATTTAGTTGAGAGGTTGTTAGCTACGATGGTATAATATTTTACAACTGAAAAGCCCCCCAATATCATTTTTTATGACTTTTGTATCTGTCTGAAAATAAGTTGAATAGTTGAGTGTAGTTTATTATTCTGATTTTCTATATTTGCCTCCATGTTACTGCAATCCGCCAAATGCATTATGCTAACCGTCAATCGCCCCAATGGAGGCGGAGTCGAGCTGCATGGCCGGAAAGGAAGGTAAGTAACCACCTTCAACCCCGAAACCTCAAGCCCGACTCCGTCAAGAGTCGGGCTTTTTTTGTGTCATTATTTTATTTAGTAGAGCTATGTTCGAACAAGCCCACGACCAGTACACTACGCAGGATCAACTCGTCTGGAAAGTGTTATTCGACCGCCAGACGGCTCTGTTGCATAAGCGTGCGGCTCAAGCCTTTGGGGCTGGTCTCGCGCGCCTTGACTTCCAGCGCACAGTCATTCCGCACTTTGATGCGGTAAGTGAGCAGCTGCAGCGTTATACGAACTGGGAGTTAGTACCCGTGCCAGAAGCAGTGGACGATGCTACGTTTTTTGCGTTGTTGGCGGAGCGTAAGTTTCCGGCCGTTACACGGTTGCGGGCGATGGAGCAGTTCGACTTTGTGAAGACACCCGATTTGTTTCACGACGTATTTGGGCACGCGCCGCTGCTTACCGACTCGGCCTTCGCCGACTTCCTACAGTTTCTGGGCATCGTAGGTAGGCAGCACCGCCACGATATGCCCGCTTTGTTGCGGTTGCGGCGGTTGTATGGCTTCACGGTCCAGTTTGGGCTGGTGCAGGAAGGCGGACAGCCGCGCATCTACGGGGCTGGATTGTTGTCTTCAGCCGGTGAAATTCACCACTGCGTGCACGATGAAACTGCTCGCCACGCTTTTGAGCTTTCGACGGTCCTCGACACGCCATATTCGGAGCAGCGGTTTCAGGAGCAATACTTCGTGCTCAACTCTTGGGAGCAGCTCACGGCCAGCGTTGCGGAAATGGCCGCCTTGCTTGCGGATAGTTGGCAACTGAAGCCGGCGTAACCCGACTCTCAACTTTTGCCGGAAAGTTAGCCGTTATCCTTACGCCCTGTCTCACCACAGCGTACACAAAAAAGCCCCCCAGAAATACATCTGGGGGGCTTTTCTGCGTCTTAGAGTTAAGACTTCAATTTGAAATTCTTGCGCAAATAAGCTACAGCTGCGGTGTGGGCATCAGCGGCAAATTTTTGGTTGTATTTGGGGTTGGATGGGTTAGCAAAAGCGTGGTCAGCGGCGTAGCTTTTGATGGTCACCTTCTTCTTAGCGGTGGCCATGTCCTTTTGGAATTGCGCTACAACTTCAGGGTTGATCCACTTGTCTTCGCTGGCAAATATGCCGAGCACGTCAGTATTCAGGGTTTTTAGCTTAGCAACGTCTTTTTCGGGCATACCATAATACATCACACAGCCCACAGCTTTGGGCCCCGCGAGCAACGCCGTTTGTAGAGACCAGCCACCACCGAAGCACCAGCCCACAGAAGCAAATTGTGCATCCGGACCGGCGTACTGCATGGCGCCACGAATGATGTTTTGGGCACGGTCAGTCTTTACGGCTTGCATGTACTTGCCGGCTTCGTCAGGCGTAGTGGCCACTTGACCATCATACAGGTCGAGGGCGATGACGTTGACACCGGGTAGCTCACGGGCGAAAGCTGCCGCTTCCTTCTTGATGTAGTCGTTCAGGCCCCACCACTCATGAATCACGAATAGATACTTTTTGGAGGGCGTAGCGCTTTTGATTTCGAAGCCCTGACCAGTTTGGCCATCGGCAGTTTTGAACTTGACCATTTCGCCTTCGCCCTCATAGGAGTACGGCAGCGGCGCATCGTGGCCACCCGAAAAATCGGTGTTGGAGGCGAGCATGGCGAATGTTTCGGTGGCTACCGCTGGCTTGGCGCAGCAACTCATGGTAGTGGTTTGGGCCGAGGCCACGCTTGCGGCGCTGAGTAGCGCTGCACAAAGAGTCCAGAGTTTTTTCATGGAAATATAGAGAGAAAAAGAAAATGCGTCCTGAGCTAACATAATTCATGTTGCTACACGAATCGGTGCTGGTTCAGGACGCATTAACCGGGAGCACCAGATATAGTTTTGGTGGAGGCACCACTGCGTGTTATTGCGTGCGAATGTGCGCTCCCAATTCAGTGAGCAGCGCATATAGGCCCACGTAAGTCCGATTAAGATAGATAAAATGCTCAGACCCGCGAGGCTCACGCTGTTGGCGCAACTCCGGCTCCTGCATCAAATCGTCACCTAAAGCATACAACGACGCCATGTAAGCAGGATCGCCAAAGTTGAAGGTAGTCTCCCGAAAAGGACGCCCAACCAACTCCAGCGACGCGTGCAAAGTGCGCACATACAGGGCGCGGCGCTCGAGGGTATCAGTGGAGCGCAGAATGCCGGTTTCGTCGAGCAGGGCGGCAAGGCGCGCCTCATCAGCCAGAGTTTCGGGGGCCAGCAGCGCATTGAAAAGTCGATGCACATCGGCCGGAATTTCCTTGACACAGCCAAAATCTAGCACGCCCACGGTGCCGCCGTTATCGGCTCGTAGCAGAAAGTTGCCGGGGTGTGGATCGGCGTGGACTTTCAGCAGCGTATTTAGCTGATACATATAGAAGTCCCACAGCGCCTGCCCCAACTGGTTACGAATTTCTTGGCTGGGTTCTGTGCGCAGAAACTCTTTTAAGTGTTCACCCAGGAGCCAATCCATCGTCAGGATACGGGCCGAGGATAGCTCAGGATAGTAGCGGGCAAACTCCAGATGGGGTAATTGCGCGCAGCTGGCGGCTATTTCGGAGCCGCGCCGCAGTTCCAGCTTATAATCGGTTTCTTCAAGCAAGCGCGTTTCTACTTCCTCCAAATAAGGCCGCACTTGTGCCTCATCAAGACCCATCACACGTAAGGCAATGGGCTTTACCAGCCGAATATCCGAGCGGATGCTGTCAGCCACGCCGGGGTACTGCACTTTCACCGCTAGGGGGCGTTTATCGTCGCGTGAAAGGGCATAGTGTACTTGGCCGATACTGGCAGCTTGCCGGGCGTTCACGTCGAACTCCGCGAACAGTTCAAAGGGTGACTTGCCAAACGCATCCCGGAAAGTTTTGATAATCAGCGGAGCCGAAATCGGCGGCGTCTGATACTGAGCTTGGGCAAACTGGTCGGCGTAGGCGGGGGGTAAAAATTTCTTTTCTAGCGCCAGCATCTGGGCCACCTTCAGCACTGAGCCTTTCATCTCACTTAGCGTACTGTACAGCTCCGCGGCGTTGGCCGCGTGCAAGTCAGCCTCGCTGCTGGTAGCGCCCACCGAGCGGCGCGCGTAATGTTTCACATAGTTGGCGCCCACCTTCAGCCCCGACTTGGCAAAACGTGCCGCCCGCGCCACTTTGGTAGTGGGCAGTGAATCAAGCTGACGGCCGGGCACGCTCTCATCCGCCAGCGAGATGCTGGGGGGCAAATTTTCCACAGATTCAGCCATTAGCGACGCTTATGCAGCAGAAAACGAGTCAGATCGAGGGCGGAATCGAAGGAGTTGCGACCCACTAAGTCAAAGCTGAGCGTAACCGCTTTCTCCACGGCCGCGTCGGTGCGCTCGAAGTTCAGGCTTTCATCCTTGGCAAGGAAGGTGAGCACAAATAGCGCCTGCGTCCAGAAAAGGCGCGGGTAGCTGTCTTGGACGAAGCGGCGGGGGGCAATTTCCTCGGTGCGGCGGCCATCGCGCAGCAAGCTTTCAATAAACATGATGAACTCACTGCGGAAATCATCGAGTACCCGGGGCGTAATGCCTGGCACGTTCGGCATGGAGCGGCGCAGGGCCATGAGGGCGTAGCTGCGGTTTTGCTTCAAGATTTCGAGCAAGGTATAATAAAAGGCCAGTAGCTTTTCGCGGGCTCCGTATTCTTGCCATACTGGTTCCAGCGCCGCTTTTTCGCGAGCTTGGCGGCCAAAGTCAGCCCACAGCTCCCGATCAACGGCCTCAAAGTTGGGGTAATAGCGATAGAAAGTTTCCTCCGGGATATTCAGCCGTTTAGTAAGCTTAAATACCGAAGCTGGGGGCCTATTTTTATCCAGCACGTAAGTCAAGTAACCCTGCTTAATGCGTTCCTTTTCCGTATTTTCCATAGTGTTAGTACAACAGCGAACGACATGGTAAAGTTGAAGTACGCAGCACCAGTCGGTTTTACTCCGCCTGCCGGTAAGCAGCGCGCAAGGTTTCGATGGCCCGCTCGCGCGCAAACTTGTGGTCTACAATTGGTTTGGGATAATCACAGGTGCCAAACTCTGGTATCCACTGCCACACGTAGGAAAACGTAGGATCATATTGCTCCTGCTGACTTTGGGGGCTGTATACTCGAAACCACGGCGCGGAAGTGGCCCCGGTGCCGGCCATCCACTGCCAGTTGCCCACGTTCTGCGACATATCATAGTCGAGCAGCTTATCAGCAAAATACCGGTCGCCCCAGCGCCAATCGATGAGCAGATGTTTCACCAAAAAGCCGGCAGCGGCAATACGGGCGCGATTAGGCATGTAGCCAGTGGCATTCAATTCCCGCATGCCTGCATCCACCAACGGGTAGCCCGTTCGGCCTTCGCACCACGCTGCAAACTCCTGTTCGTTGTTGCGATACGGCACGCGGCGCAGCTTAGGATCGTAACTCTCGGTGGCCGTGAAGGGATAATGCCAGAGCAGCATCATAAAAAAGTCGCGCCAAATTAATTCGGATAGCAACTTAGGATTCAGCTCTTTGGCCTGTCGCATAACCTCCCGCACGCTCAGGGTGCCGAAGCGCAGGTGAACCGACCGCCGCGTACTGCTGTTCACCAAGCCGGGCTGATTACGGGTCAGGTGGTAGTTTCGAACCAGGGCCTCATCCGGCAATTCAGCGGCGGGCACGAACTGTTCAAAATGCTCGAATCCCATTTCCTTCAGCGTTGGACGGGCCGGCGCATTTACCAACCGGTGCAGGTTCTCAGCACGAAATAAATCGGCCGACGGATATGCCTGTAAATGCTCATCGCGCAACGCCGCTAACCACGCTTTTTGATAAGAGCCGAATACCCTCGGTACCGTGCCCGACTTGGTCAGAATCTCGCTTTTGGCAAAAATCACCTGGTCCTTAAATGCTCGAAACTGGGCGCCGTGCTGCTGGCAGATTGCCGCTACGGCCGTATCACGTTCTTGAGCGTAGGGTTCGTAGTCTTCATTAGTGTACACGGCCGCGACTTCGTGCTGGCTCATCAGCTGCTCAAATACTTCCAGCGGCCGCCCGTAAATAGCTAGAAAGTTGCCCCCCGCGGCGTCCGTCTGGGCCGCTAAGCGTTCAACTTGCTGATAAATAAATGTGACACGCGCGTCGCGGCGGCTAGGAAGCAAATCCAGAATTTCGCGGTCATAAATAAAAAGCGGCACTACCGGATGCCCGCTTTGCAGTGCGGCCGCCAAGCCCACATTATCATGCAAGCGAATGTCGCGCCGGTGCCAGAAAAGCGTGATTTTAGCCATACTATGAGGGTAGCTTAATGTGAATCTGGCTGTTTTACTTTAAACGGCCCATACCTCCATCAACGGGCATCACTTGACCAGTAATAAAGCTACTATGGTCAGAGAGCAGGAAGGAGGCCATGTAAGCCAGATCCTCAGGCTGCCCGATGCGCTGCAACGGATGACGCTTGGCCCCACCATCCGCTTTTTCGGGCGTGTTGAGCAAGGGTGCCGCCAGCGGTGTATTGGTCAGCGACGGTGCTACCGCGTTGACGCGGATGTTCTGGGGGGCAAATTCGGCGGCCAGAGCGCGAGTTAAACCTTCTAAAGCGGCTTTGGCAGTGGCAATGCTGGCATGAAAACTCATGCCCGTGGAAGCGGCTACCGTGCTAAACAAGATAACCGAAGCACCTTCGGCCTTCTTTAGTCGCTTCATCAGAGGTTGCAGCAGCTGCACAGCACCCATTACATTCAACTCAAAATCAGCCCGGAAATCATCCAATGGAATCCGCTCGAAAGGTCGGAGCTTGATACTGCCGGGACAATACACAAAGCCGTGCAGAGTGTCAGGCAGGGCATCGAAGGCGGTAGCTGCAAGTGGTTGGGTAGCGTCGAGCTCTAGGTGGGTCGTTTGCAGCTCGGCCAGCTCGGGTGAGAGGTGGCGCGAGGCGGTAAACAATTGGGCGCCAAGACCGTGCAACAGCTTAGCCGTAGCCAACCCGATGCCCGACGAGGCACCGACGATAAGAATGTTTTTTTGGGCAAAATCCATGGAGTGGTTCAGGTAAGAAGGGTCACTTCACAACTGAACCACGCGGCCAAGGTTTGCGCCCCGCGCAATTACTACTACTGAGTGTGTTGGCCTGATGGTGCGAAAGCAGCGACCTATTAATAAATCAGGCCGGCAGAAGCGCACCTTCTGCCGGCCTGATAAATAAAATAAGGAATAAGTAATACGCTAAAAATCAGTGAATAACATAAAGTAATTGCATAAACTTAGTCGTCTGCGCGAAAGGTCAAGCGAGGCAATGTCGACTGGGTAGCGTCGTACAAGCGGAGCGTGTTTCCGTCTTGCTCATACCGCCTAATTTGAGGCAACGCTAATAAATAGTGCCCACCCACTACCGGACTCGAGCAGGTGCCTTGCTTCACGGTGAGCTGAGTAATCGTAAGGGTTTTGGTGCCGGCGTTAAAGGAAAATTGCCCCCCAATCTCGTCGCATGCTGATAAGCCTTGCAACTTGTTGCCAGCCGCCTCAAACTGAATATAAGACTGGCTATCCTGGAAAAAGCTGGAAGCCAGTATAGGAAATTCACCTACGGATGTTAATTGCCAACGCTTGTTGAGCAGGTCGGCATTAACATCAGAATCCTCAACGCAGCTGCCGAGCACGAAAATTATTGCTAGCCACAAAAAAGAGCGTGTAAAGATTTGTGTCATATCAGTAGAACTGCCAGTGGTCTGTAGAAGTGAGGCAGTTCGCAGGCAGAAGGTTGCAAGCTGTCTGTAGAGAAGGCAAAAAATAGTTGCTCCCAGCACCCAACTTGCTGATAGTAAATGCCATTCGAGATTTTAGTTCTCTATATAATCATCCAAATGATTATATTATCTGCTCTTAAGCAACCCTTGATCTCTCTAGCTCATCTACCTCGACAACTCTCAGATAATTATTCTACACCATGAAAGCCTCGGCTCCCTTCAGAACGCTTATCCTGCTTTTAGTAGCCTGTACACTTCACTTTTGTGTGCAAGCCCAGACGAAGCGAACCCGCAACACAGGCAGCTTCGAAGCTGTGAGCGCCAGTGGTGCGGTGAATGTATTTCTGCGCCAAGGCGGCGAAACCAGCGTGATAGTTGAAGCCTCGGAGGACGTACAGAAGTACTTGAAAACGGAGGTGCAGAATGGTACCCTGAAAATATACCGCGACCGTGATTTCAACTGGCGGGACTTAGTAGGCCGCAGTGAAAACAGCGTCAATGTTTATATCACCTGCCCTAAACTGAGGGCAATTTCCGTGAGCGGGGCGTCGGCTGTGAAGGGGCAATCAACTTTTGCCGCCAACGACTTCAAAGTACAAGCCAGCGGGGCCAGTGATATAACGCTCAACATAAATGCTAAAAGCTTGGATGTGAACTGTTCTGGAGCCAGCGATGTGAAGCTGTCTGGTCAGGCTGACCGGCAGAAAGTAAACATCAGTGGCGGTAGTGAATACCAAGCGTATGGGCTGCAATCAAAAGGCGCTCAGATAGTTGCTTCGGGTGCCAGCGAGGCCCAGGTGAATATTGATGGGGAGCTTTCATCAACTGCTTCCGGTGCCAGCGACATTCGTTACAAAGGCAATGCACGCCTAGTAAACAACCGGGCTAGTGGGGCCAGCTCCGTCAGAGCCGCACGCTAAATCTGGAGCTCTTTCTGGCATGAATCCCCTGTTTGGCTTTCGGTGGCCGGGCAGGGGATTTTGTATGGAGCAGGACACTACCGGGGGGCTTTTTTAGCAATGCTTCCTATCTTGATAACCAGCAGCTATTTCGAAGCAACCAATAAAGCCGATATTGCGAATAAGTGGCAACTAGCAAAAATTCGCTGGCGGCTCATGAAGCTTGTAGCGCAATTGCTTAGCTTCGTCCAAATTCCATTTTCCCGCTCCCTACTACGTCCAAACTATGAATATCAAAAAGCTACTCGTTGCCAACCGTGGTGAAATTGCTATCCGGGTGCTGCGCGCCGCCACCGAGTTGGGAATCCCGACGGTGGCTGTGTACACCTATGAGGATCGGTATTCGCTGCACCGCTACAAGGCCGATGAAGCCTACCAAATTGGCCGCGACGACGAGCCGCTGAAACCCTATCTGGATATTGAGGCAATTCTGCGCACCGCTAAAGAAAACGGTGCCGATGCCATCCATCCCGGCTACGGCTTTCTGGCCGAGAACGCCACATTCGCCCGTCGCTGCCAAGAGGAGGGCGTCATTTTCGTGGGTCCCCGGCCCGAAGTAATGGAGGCCCTCGGCGACAAAGTAGCTGCCAAGCGCGTGGCCGTGCAATGCCAAGTACCCATTATAGAAAGCAGCGAAGCGGAGTTATTTGATCTGGAAGTAGCGCTGAAAGAGGCACATCGCATTGGGTATCCGGTTATGCTTAAAGCAGCTTCGGGCGGCGGCGGGCGCGGTATGCGGGTAATCAGAACGGATGACGAGCTGGAAAAGGGTTTTTTTGAAGCTCGGAATGAGGCCCTGAAAGCCTTCGGCGACGACACCGTTTTCCTTGAGAAATTTGTAGAGCGCCCTAAACACATTGAGGTGCAGTTGGTAGCCGATAATCACGGCAACATTGTGCACCTGTATGAGCGTGACTGCTCGGTGCAGCGCCGTTTTCAGAAGGTGGTAGAAATTGCTCCCGCACTGGATCTGGCTGATCATCAGCGCCATTTGCTGTATGAATACGCTTTGCGTCTGGGTCGGGCCGTGAACTACAACAACGTGGGCACGGTGGAATTTCTGGTGAACCCGGAGTTGGACCGCATCTACTTTATCGAGGTGAATCCGCGTATTCAGGTGGAGCACACCGTGACGGAGATGATTACCGGCATCGACCTGATCAAAACGCAGATTTACATTGCGGCCGGCTATAATCTTTCTTCGTCCGAGATAGGACTGGAGCCGGGGGGCAAACCGCTCAAAACCGGCTTCGCCATTCAGTGCCGTATTACCACCGAGGACCCCGAAAACGACTTCAAGCCCGACTACGGCACCATCGTGGCTTACCGCTCGGCGGGTGGCTTCGGCATTCGCCTCGACCAAGGCTCGGTGTACCAAGGCGTGAAAGTGTCGCCCTTCTTCGATTCGCTGCTGGTGAAGGTGTCGGCCCACGCGCCTACGTTGGAAGGTGCGGCCCAAAAAATGGCGCGTACGCTGGATGAATTCCGTATTCGGGGGGTGCAGACCAACATCCAGTTCCTGCAAAATATCATTGCCAACCCCGAGTTTGTAAATGGTAAGGCCAACGTGGACTTCATCAAAGACCACCCGGAGCTATTTCAATACAAGCCCCGCCAGGACCGTGGCACCAAAGTGCTGGCTTACATCGGCGACGTGGTGGTGAACGGCAACCCCGACGTTAAAAAACTGATTGATCCCACACGGGACCTGCGCAAGCCCAAAATACCGTTTGCCAACATCACCGAGCCGCACCATCCCGGCACCAAAGACAAGCTCACCGAGCTCGGTCCCGAAGGATTTGCCCAGTGGCTGCGCGCCGATAAACCCATCCATTACTGCGACACCACCTTCCGCGACGCTCACCAGAGCTTGCTGGCCACGCGCATGCGCACTTTCGACCTGCTGAAGGTAGCAGAGCGCTATGCCAAAATGCATCCGCAGACTTTCTCTATGGAAGTGTGGGGCGGCGCTACGTTTGATGTGGCGCTTCGCTTTCTGCACGAAGACCCGTGGGAGCGACTGGCTAAAATCAGAGCTGCGGTTCCGAATATTCTGCTGCAAATGCTTATCCGGGGGGCAAATGGCGTGGGCTACAAGGCTTATCCGGATAACCTCACGGAGCGTTTTGTGCAGCAGGCCTGGGAAACAGGCGTGGATATCTTCCGCATTTTCGATTCCCTTAACTGGATGCCCGGTATGGAGTCTTGCATCGGCTTTGTGCGCAACAAGACGCAAGGCTTGGCCGAGGCCAGCATTTGCTACACCGGCGATATTCTGGACCCCAAGCGCCCCAAGTACAACCTCAATTATTACCTGCGCCTAGCCAAGCAGATTGAAGATGCCGGGGCCCATATTCTCTGCATCAAGGACATGGCCGGCCTGCTCAAGCCCTACGCCGCCACCGAGCTGATTCAGGGACTTCGATCTACCGTCAGTTTGCCTATTCATTTGCATACTCACGATACATCTTCCTTGCAAGCAGCTACTTACCTTAAAGCAGTAGAAGCCGATGTAGATGTAATTGATGTGGCGCTGGGAGCTTTATCGGGTCTTACTTCGCAGCCTAATTTCAACTCCATCGTGGAGATGTTGCGCGGTACGCCCCGCCACCGGGAGTTCAATCAGCGGAGCTTGAATGAGTTTTCGAACTACTGGGAAACGGTGCGCGAATACTACTATCCCTTTGAGTCGGGTTTGAAGGCCGGCACCTCGGAGGTGTTTCAGCACGAGATACCTGGGGGGCAATATTCCAACTTGCGGCCCCAGGCGGCGGCGCTGGGCTTGGGCGATAAGTTTGAGCAGGTAAAGCAAACCTTCGCCGACGTCAACCAACTGTTTGGCGACATCGTGAAAGTAACGCCCTCGTCGAAAGTGGTTGGCGACATGGCGCTCTTTATGGTAACCAACAACCTGACAACACAGGACGTGCTGGAAAAAGGGGAGAGCCTGTCGTTTCCCGAATCGGTGCAGAGCTTGTTCCGCGGCGACATTGGGCAGCCAGAAGGCGGCTGGCCCGCGGAGCTACAGAAGTTGATTCTGAAGGATGAAAAGCCCTTCACCGACCGGCCCAACGAGCACTTGGCGCCTATCGATTTCGATAAAGAGTGGGCGGCGTTTCAAACCAAATTTGGCCCCCAGACTAAGTTTACGGATCTACTTTCCTACCTGCTCTACCCCAAAGTATTCGAGCAGTATTGGGCGCACGTGCAGCAGTTCGGCGACGTGTCGCTGATTCCGACGCGGGTGTTTTTCTACGGCCTCAAACCCGGCGAAGAAACCATCATTGATATTGCTCGGGGCAAATCGGTAATTGTGAAGCTGCGCTCGGTGGGCAACGTAAACGACGACGGCAACCGCACCGTGTTCTTCTCTTTCAATGGCCAAACCCGCAACTTGGAAGTGCGCGACCGCTCGGTGGAAGTCAAAACGGTGCGTAATCAGAAGATCGACAAAGCCAATCCGCGCCAGGTGGGCGCTCCTTTGCAAGGAATGCTGTCGAAAGTGCTGGTGAAAGATGGCGAAGCGGTGAAGCGCAACACACCGCTCTTCATTATTGAAGCCATGAAAATGGAAACCACCATCACCGCTCCCGACGACTCTACCGTGCAGAGCCTGCACCTTGGAGAAGGAACCTTAGTAAATGCTGATGACCTTGTATTGACGCTGAGCTGATAAGTGCGACTGTGGGTAGAGTGCGGCTTCTATCCAGAAAATTGTATATATTTTCGAAGTTGTGACATTTCCTATTCACTCTGTTAATCAAATATGAATCTCTCACGCACTTTTCTTATTGCAACGGGTGCTTTTGTAAGTCTGCAAGCGCATGCCCAAAGCTCGGTTGTTAGCTCGGGCAATGCCGCTCAGGAAAACCTGAAGTCGCTGGTGAACGGTTCGGCTGCCATCAGCTACGACAACCGCTACGAGGGTGTACGCGGTACGCCTTACCTGATTTCGGCCTGGATACCGGGCACTATTCAGCTGGCCTCCAAAGTGCCCCTGCCCGAAACCAAGCTGAAGTACGATGCTAATCAGCGTCTGCTTTTAATGCTACGTAGCCCTAAAGACTCCACTTATGTGGACATGAATAAGGTGGAGGGTTTCGTGCTAAATGACCCCACCAAAAGTCAGCCGCGAGCTTTTAAGCGCTTTTATGATGCGCCCGACCCGGCTCTGCGGCAGGAGTATTTTGAAGTATTAGTGCCCGGCAACTACAGCCTGCTCAAGCTTCAGCGCAAAACCCTGCAAAAAGCCAGCTACAGCGGAGCCTACAGCGCCGACCGTCGCTATGATGAGCTGCTCGACCAAACGGACTATTACATTCGCACGGCCGATGGTCGCTTGCAGCCCTTTAAGCTTAACGCCAAGGCGTTGGCGGCTGCTTTGCCCGAGCACTCGGCCCAAATTCAGGCGGAGCTTAAGAAGCGCCCGGCTTTACGTACCGAAGCCGATTTTGTGGCTTTCGCGCCTTGGCTGAATACCTTGCCTGCGCTTCCCGCCAAATAAATTGTGCTTTAGCGACTTAATGAAAGCCCCCCAGATCATTCTGGGGGGCTTTTTTATGCACCTATTTTAAATAAACGGCCTCAAAGACTGCCAGCGGTTCGTCGCTTTTTTCTACGTACAACTGTAGGGTGTTGCCTTGTATTTCAAAGCGTGAAGCGTCATGGAGGGCTTTTAAATAGTCGGTTTCTACCTGTTGGCGGGCTTCGCAGAACATTCTGGTAGAGCCAATACTTAAGAGGCGCAGCGTAGTAGGGGTAGGTAGTTCGAAGCGGCCGAAATAACGGTTGCAGCCCGTGTAACCATCTATCTGGTTGGTGGTAGCGTTGAACTGTAGGTAAACTTCCTGACTGCTCGCGAGGGTGGTAATAGGGGTGGCAGCCAGGGTTCGAAGCACCCAGCGCGTATTGCGCAGGCTGGCATCGGGGGGTGTTTCTCTTACGGTTGTGCAGGCGCTGAAAAGCAGAAATGGCAGCAGAATCAGGAGCGGGCGGATAGGCATAAGGATATCAGTAAGTGAAAAGCCTGACAGAAGATAGGTGAACAGTGATTATTGGTTTTGTCGTGAGGCAAAATTCCTACCTTGAGCCATGAAAAAACTTGTCCTGATCCTTGGATTGGCCTTTATAAGCCAATTAGCTGAAGCACAAAAAAATATTAAGCAGGCAAACGTTGAGCGTGTTATCCGCACGTTGGCGGCTGATGACATGAAAGGCCGGGCAGCCGGTAAGCCAGGCGGCTTGCAGGCTGCTAAGTTTTTGGCCGCCGAGTTTGACCGGATTGGGCTGGAGAAGATGCCGGGCTTAACCACTTACGAGCAGGTGTTTCCGGCCTACGAAGTACACACGGTTGCCGGCAGTGTAACACTCAACGGCTCGGTAGTTGCACCCGAAAACGTGCTGCCCGTATCGGGGCTGCCTTCCCTCAACTGGACCAGCGAGGATGCCACGCCGCCGCGCGTGGTCATTATTGGCCCCCAGGACAACGTGCGGCAGCAGATGGGCGCTTTGCTGCAGCCAACTGCCAACACGCTGGTTTTCGTAGATCCGGCGCATACGGAGCGTTTCAAGCAACTTGCTGGCTACCTGAGTCATAGCAATATGCAGGGCGAACAGCCGAAGCCCTTCGCCAGCGTATTTGTGCTGGCTGCCGCTCCGGCGGCTCCTATCAAATTTGCTGCTACTGCCACGACAACTATTAAAACAGTGGAGCTGCGCAACGTGGTAGGGGTGCTGCCCGGACAGGCCAAGGACAAAGCCCGCGCGGCCGAAATGGTGGTGTTTTCGGCTCACTATGACCACATTGGGACGTTGCCAGCTGTGGCCGGCGACTCTATTGCCAACGGGGCCGATGATGATGCCAGCGGCACAACGGCCGTAGTAGCTCTGGCAGAGTACTTCAAGAAGAATAAGCTGGAGGTCGGCAAGAAGAAAAAGAAGAATCAGCGGACGCTGGTTTTCGTGGCTTTCACCGCGGAGGAAATCGGGGGCTTCGGCTCGAAATATTTCTCTCAGCAGATTGACCCGCAGAAGGTGGTGGCCATGTTCAACATCGAGATGATTGGAAAGGAAGCCAAATTTGGCCCCCAGACTGCTTTCATTACCGGCTACGAGCGCTCCGACTTTGGCAAGCTGCTCCAGCAAAAGCTGGAAGGCACGCCCTTCCGCTTCGAGCCAGATCCGTACCCCGAGCAGAACCTTTTTTATCGCTCCGATAACGCTACGCTAGCCCGCTTGGGCGTGCCGGCCCACACAATCAGCAGCGACCAGATTCCGACGGATAAGCTCTATCATACAGTAGATGACGAAGTGGAAAGCCTGAATATGACCAACATGACGGCCATCATTTCGGCCATTGCGCGTAGTGCTACTGGCATTATAGCCGGCGAGCAAACGCCAACTCGCATTGAGCCCGCCAGCGTAGGTCAGCGCCCGTAGCGCTTTAAAGTAAAGTAAAAGCGGCCGCCCCGACACTTATCAGTTTAGTGTCGGGGCGGCCGCTTCATTTTAGGCGAATAACGAATTGTCTACTTGGGAAGGCGCACGCTAAAGCCAGCCCCCACGGATAAGCCTTCGGCTTCGGGGGTGAAGCCTTGGCCGGCATTTAGGTCGAAGCGCAGGTTAGGTAGCGGCCGCCAATAAATACCGGCCGTAGCACCGGGTGCCAGCTTTGACTCGCGCTGCCAGGTGGTATAGGTTTCGGCGAAGAAGCCAAAACTGCCCCCCAGCGGTCCATTCAGGGCCAGCGTGCCAAGATAGGTGCCCAGCTTGGTGTCGGCAGCGCGGAAGCCACGCTGACGAAAGCCGAAGTTCGCTTCCAGACCATAGCGCTGTCCTAACTGTTGCGACACTAATAAGCGCGCGCCGGGCTCCAAAACCTTGTTTGGGAAAGATGTGTCGCCATTGCGTAGTGTTACCTCGCCCAGTAGCACCACCTGAGAGCGGGCATTGGGCACCGTTGAGGCCAAGAATTTAGCCCCGATGGTCAGGGGCGCAAAACCACCGGGCAAAGCGGTAGAAGGAACGGGTACCTCAAAATCGCCCGATGCAGCTATTGCGGGAGCGGCGGCACGCTTGTCGGAAGGATGGAGGTAGCCTTGCGTGAGGCGCAGCTCAATATGACTGGGCAAGCCAATGCGCAGTGTAGCGCCAGATAAAGTGCGAGTCGAGCCAAAACCTGTGGCCTCGGCCGGCTCAAAGCGGTTGGTGCCCGCATCTACCTGCACCTGGCCCAAGGGTACCATATTGGTTGTAATGGTGCGGCCGGGCCGGTCAGGGCGGATGTTGCGCACGAAGGGCGCATCAGCATTGAGTGTAGGGTCGGTGGTCTGGGCTAGCAGACTGGCTGGAGCAGCTACAAAAAGCCCCCCAGCAACCAAAAAAGCGGTTTTACGCATGCCCCCTCTGACACCAGACTATCAGAGAAAGTTCAGTGCCACGAACGGACGATGTCGCCGTTGCCAGGAAAAGCACAAATGCTGGCTATATAGAGCTTGGCGGAAATAAGAGAATAATAAAGCCCCCTAATGAGATAAACGCTGTTTTGTGAAAAGCTGAACTCGCTTTATTCTGTTATAAATGTTGTTGTTGAGACACTGAATTTTATACGAAGCACAATCTCGATATTAAATTGTGGGCGAAAGTGCGATATGTGAAACCAGCCAGCCTAGTTCACAGTAAAAGCACGAAGTAGCTTTAGTGCCCTTTCCCTACACAATACATTCTATTAGAAGTATTTAGCGGTTGAGGAAATAGACTGCGCAGCAGTGTTATGATGGCAGCAATGGGAAAGTAGCAATGAATGTAAAACAGCAACGTACGGCCGAAACCATTAATCAACAGGCCGAGAACATTACAAAAGAAGCCTCAGTACTTTATTGCCAATTATCACCAGGCTCAGAATATTGTGGGGGAGGTGAAGAAAGCCGTAGAGCACTTGAGCAAGAACTGCTAGAGCATCTTACTGCTTTAGCCAACGCCATTTTGATGAACAGTGCCGGCCTATTTGAGGCGCATTTGTTTCATTCCCGGCACCATCCAGCCGACGCGGTCCACGACCAGATACTAACCCAGCAGCTGACGGCCTTGAAGCAGGTTCTGGCCCAGCGCTTACCCATTGCGGAGTATATAGCCGCGGCTGGCTATTTGAGTGCGGCTTTTAAAGAGTTGGAGCATCCGGTGCTGGCGGTTGAGCCTACACCGCCAGTCATTTCGCCGTTGGAGGCACCCCTGAAAGAACTTGCTGATGCCTATTTAGCGCACTTGTTGGCCGGAAAGCGCACAGAAGCCATTAACTTACTCCGAAAAGAAGCCAAAGACGGAATTGACGTACGCCTTCTCTACGAGCATGTATTTATGCCCGTGCAGTGGGAGGTAGGCTCGCGCTGGCATAAAGGCGAAATAAGCGTTGCGCAAGAACACTATTGCACCGCCGCTACCGAATTGGCAATGGCTATGCTCCATCCATATCTGCAAAAAACGCCCTCAAATGGCTTCAGTTTCGTAGCTACCACGGTATCCGGCGATTTGCATAGTATGCCGGTACGCATGGTATCCGACTTTTTGGAGTTAGATGGCTGGACGCCCTACTTCTTAGGCGCAAATACGCCTACGGATGGAATTTGGAAGGCGGTAGTGGGCTTCAAGGCCGATTTGCTGGTAATCGGTGCTTCGATGGCTCACCATGTGGGTATTCTGCGCCAGCTAATTAGCGCCAAGAACAATACGATTGGTGCCAATAATGTAAGGGTGATGGTAGGAGGTGAGCCATTCAATGCTGACCCAACGCTGTGGCGCTCTATAGGAGCCGATGCTTATGCACCCAATGCTCGGGTAGCCGTGGAAGCAGCTCGCACGCTAATGCAAAAAAAGTAAGCCAGTCGTTTTACTCGTCTTCGTAGTCTAAGCCCAGCAGCTGATTCAGAGCCTGTTGTAGCTCGCTGGCGGCGTGCATCTGCCCGGCTTTACGGCTTACCTGCAACCCTAGGCGGTAAACTTTTTCGGCATCTTCGGGCTTTTCTAGTTGCTCCAGCATCTTACCCGCGTGGTAGTAAGTCCCCACGTAGTTGGGGTGCTCATCCAGCAGCGTTTGATAATATTTCATAGCCAGTAGTGGCTCTGTTGCTCGATATTCGGTGGCCAGCGCATAGATCGTAAATGCGTCGTTAGGGTCATCGGCGTAGAAGGCCAGGAGTTGCTGTAAACGGCTGGGTGAGGTTTCCATGGGGCAGGAGTTTTCTGTATCTTCGCCCGAAATTAGGGGCTTTCCCGTAGTTATTTGTCCATATAAGCACCTTCGATGAAGTTTCTCGTTTGTATCAGCAACGTGCCCGACACCACCACCAAAATCACCTTTACTCCTGATAATAAGGAGTTGAACAAGGCTGGGGTGCAGTTTGTAATTAATCCTTGGGATGAATATGCCCTCACCCGCGCCATTGAGTTAAAGGAAAAACTTGGCGGCAATGTGACCGTGCTCAACGTAGGCGAAGCCGATACGGAACCCAATATCCGTAAGGCCCTAGCCATTGGTGCCGACGATGCTATCCGCGTGAATGCCAAGCCCACCGACGCCTTTTTCGTAGCTCAGCAAATTGCGGCTGCCGCCAAAGAAGGTGGCTACGACATCATCTTGATGGGTAAGGAAAGCATTGATTACAACGGCTTTCAGGTACATGGCATGGTTGGCGAGCTACTCGGCATTCCAACCGTAGCGCCGGCCATTAAGCTTGATGTAGAAGGCAATACCGCCACGCTGGAGCGTGAGATTGAAGGTGGCAAAGAAATAGTGGAGGTGGCTACGCCTTTCGTTGTTTCGTGTCAGGAGCCCATGTGCGAGCCCCGCATTCCCAACATGCGTGGTATCATGACGGCCCGAACCAAGCCCTTGAAAGTAGTAGAGCCTACCGGCGAAGCTGCCCGCACCCAGGTTACCGCGTTCGCTTTGCCCCCCAAGAAGCAGGGTGTAAAGCTTATTCCCGCCGAATCGGCCGGCGACCTGATCAAGCTGCTGCGCAACGAAGCCAAAGTAATTTAATACAGGATTGAGTTTAGAGAACCACAAAGCAGATGCTGCTTCTATCAAGCTTCTCTAGCAAACATCTCAATTCCTGTACTTCACTTCTTATGTCTAAATAAATGTCTGTTCTAGTTGTAGTTGAGTGTGATAACGGTGAGGTGAAAAAGTCCTCACTGGAAGTGGCTTCATACGGAAGTCAGGTAGCCCAGATGCTTGGCACGACGGCTACGGCTGTGGCCGTGGGCGAGGCTACTGAGGCCAACCTTGCCACTCTTGGCGAGCAAGGCATCAGCAAAGTATTACACGATAACGATTCCCGTCTGAAGGATTTCGTAAACGGCGCTTACACCAAGCTGATTGCTGCGGCAGCCCAGCAGGAAAGCGCGCAGATAATTGTACTGGCTAACTCCAACATTGGAGCGGCTGTGGGTTCGCGCCTGTCGGTGCGTCTGCAAGCCAGCTTGGCTACCAACGTGGTAGAGCTTCCTAAGATGGATGGGGGGCAATTTGTAGTGAAGCGCGGTGCTTTCTCCGGCAAGGCTTTCTCTGACGTTATTCTGAGCGGAGAGCGGAAGATTATTGCAGTGAAAAAGAACTCGATGGAGCCTCTGCACAACGCTGGCCAAACTGCTACTGTAGAGCAGTTCTCAGCTCAGCTCACCGATGCTGACTTCGCCGATGCACCAAAGCAGGTGATCATGCAAGAGCAAGCTGGTGGCATCCTGCTACCTGAAGCCGACAAGGTTGTATCTGGTGGCCGCGGTATGAAAGGTCCTGAAAACTGGAATCTGATTGAAGACTTGGCTAAAGCTTTGGGTGCGGCTACTGCCTGCTCCAAGCCCGTATCCGACGTCGATTGGCGCCCTCACCACGAGCACGTAGGCCAGACGGGTATCACGGTGTCGCCTAACTTGTATATTGCCTGCGGTATTTCGGGCGCTATTCAGCACTTGGCTGGCGTAAACTCGTCAAAAGTTATCGTTGTTATTAACAAAGATCCGGAAGCTCCGTTCTTTAAAGCGGCTGATTATGGCATCGTTGGCGACGTATTCGACGTACTACCGAAATTAACTCAGGCCGTTAAAGAGTTGAATTAATGCGCTGCTAAATTGAGTTTTGATAGGTTAATGCCTTTGTTTTTATTTAGTGTATTAACTTATTGATTATTAGCTTAGTAAACGCGAATCGACACACCCAAAATCAGCTTAATCGCTTGTGAAGAAAATTCAGCTCGAAATCCTCGGCCTGTCATCCAGCCAATCCCAATCGGGTTCTTTCGCTCTTATTCTGGGTGAAAAAACCGGCAACCGCCGGTTGCCCATTATCATTGGCATGTTTGAGGCGCAGAGCATTGCGATTCAAATAGAAAAAATCAGTCCTAACCGTCCGCTGACCCACGACTTGTTTAAGTCGTTTGCTGAGCACGTGCACGTGGCCATCATTGAAGTGATGATTTCGGATTTGAAGGAAGGCGTATTTTACTCCAAAATTGTGTGCTCCGATGGGGCCACAACCTTTGAAATTGATGCGCGCCCCAGCGACGCCATTGCTATCGGTCTGCGTTTCGGGGTTCCGATCTTTACCGTAGAAAGTGTGCTGAGCGAAGCCGGCATCATCCTGAGCGACCTTGACGAAAACGCTGAAGATGCTTCGGACGATGATGACGAGGACGACGATGACGAGGACAATAGCGGTACTCCGGCATCTGCGCCCAGTCCCCGCGACCCTAGCGGTCAGGTGTCGCTGGATGAGTTGACCAAGATGCTGGCTCAGGCCCTCGAAAAAGAAGATTACGAAAAAGCGGCCAAAATCCGCGATGAGCTAAATAAGCGTAACGGCTAAGTTTTGGTCATGTTAGAAAGAAAGCCTTCCTTGTATGGAAGGCTTTTTTTGTGCCCTATCCTTCCACTCAACCAATTGAGAATGCCCCCCAGTCCTGATCTTCGCTACCCAATCGGTCAGCCGACGCTGCCCGCTGGCCCGCTTACCGCCCCGGAGCGCGCGACTTTTATTCAGCAGATAGCAGAGCTACCAGTCCAGCTTAATACTGTGGCGCGGGAAATAGGCGGCGTCCGACTCTTAGAGCCGTACAGGCCCGGTGGATGGACGGGCCGCCAAGTCATTCACCATCTGGCTGATTCGCACATCAACAGCTACACACGTTTCCGCTTGGCCCTCACTGAGGAACGGCCCACTGTGCGGCCTTACGATGAGCACGCCTGGGCCGAACTTCCTGACGTAGAGGCAACACCTGTCACCGTATCCTTAACGCTGTTGGAGGCTTTGCATATTCGCTGGACCGTATTGCTTCACCACCTGACGGAAGCGCAATGGCAGCGCACTTTTTATCATCCCGGAAACGACCGGGACTATACATTAGATCAAGCCCTGGTACTTTATGCTTGGCACGGCCAGCACCACTTAGCCCACCTGACAGGCCTGCGTGACCAGAAAACGTAGAATAGATTGAATAAATAAGCCCCCCAGAAGTTAGTCTGGGGGGCTTTTTACAGAAAATAAACGCAGAGTTAAGCGCTAGTTGATTCACCTTCTGTAATGGCTGCAAGGCCACCTTCCGATTCGTCGTCCACTTTTTTGGCGGCTCGCACCAAACTGCTGCTGAATATAAATTCTTTCAGTTCAGGTACTTGGGCGTTCAGAATTTCTTCCTTGGTGCCATCCCACAGCTTTTGGCCTTTATGCAAAAAGATGATGTGGTCGCCGATTTCAATCACCGAGTTCATGTCGTGGGTGATGATGGCGGTGGTGATGTTGTACTCGTGGGTGATTTCGTGAATCAGCTCGTCAATCTTGAGGCTGGTGAGCGGATCGAGGCCGGAGTTGGGTTCGTCGCAGAAGAGGTAGGTACAGTTGGGGGCAATGGCGCGGGCAATACCCACGCGCTTCTTCATGCCGCCGCTGATTTCGGCGGGCATTTTGTTGCCCGCATTTTCAAGGCCTACCCGCTTCAGGCAGAACTCCACACGGTCGCGGCGCTCTTCCTTGGTCATCTCAGGCGTCAGCATCTTGAGAGGGAACTCGATGTTTTCGTACACCGTCATGGAGTCGAACAGAGCCGAGCCCTGAAACAGCATCCCGATCTTGCGCCGAATCTCTTGTCTGATCTGCACCTTGTTGTTGGTGAACACGCTGCCATCGTAGGTAATGCTGCCAATGTCGGGCTGCATCAGGCCTACAATACACTGCAGCAGCACGCTTTTGCCAGTACCTGAGCCACCCAGCAACAGGTTGCACTTGCCCGTCTCAAACGTGCAGGTGATACCTTTTAGCACTTGGTTGCCATTAAAGGATTTCTGGACGTTATGAATTTCAATCATGAGTTCAAAACAGATAATAAAAGAAGGGGTTAGAGCGGGACAATTGGGCGAGGGGCTCTGTGTTGCCATCCTACGCCCAACTTACTGCTTTACAAAAGCAGCGCTGCTAACACGAAGTCGGCTATCAGAATAGCAATAATAGAGTTGTTTACGGCACCGGTGCTGGCTGCTCCTACCTCTAATGCGCCGCCCGTGGTAAAGTAGCCTTTGTACGATGAAATAGCCGACACGAGGAAGGCAAATACGACCGATTTGATTAAGGCAAAGGCGATGTTGTAAGGAATAAAATCAGTGCGGAGACCTTCAATATATTCCTGGGCTGAAATAGCGCCGGTGAGCGTGCCTGCTAAGTAGCCGCCCAAAATAGAAAGCGCCATAGCCAGAATAACCAGCAGCGGAAACATGAGAATGGCCGCCACAATACGGGGCAATACTAGATAAGAAGCTGAGTTGATGCCCATTACTTCCAAGGCTGCTACCTGCTCGGTGATGCGCATCGTGCCTAAGCCACCCGCAATGCTGGAACCGACTTTACCAGCCAATACAATGCTGGTGATGGTAGGCGCCAGTTCCAAGATGGTCATTTCGCGCACCATAAAGCCAATGGTCGATTTTGGAATGAGCGGGCTAACCAGGTTATAGGAAATCTGAACGCACGTAACAGCTCCAATAAATGCACTGACGATGGCGACGATGAAAACCGAATCGAAGCCAATAATTACGGACTCTTCGAGGGTGCGCTGCCAAAGCGTTTTGAGGCGCTCGGTCCGCGTGACCATACTTTGAATGAAAAGCAGAAACTCACCGAAGTTTTTGACCATAAAGCGGAAGAAGGAAGGGAGAAATACAGGAACTTGCAGAGCAAACAGCTACGCCTCAACAAATGCTCGGCCCGCGTTTGGTAACCCTACGTAAAAACGAACTCAACAAGTAAAGGAATGAAAAAATATATCATTGTTACCGGGGGAACGAAGGGAATTGGGCGGGCTGTGGTCATGCGCTTTGCGCGGGCTGGCTTCGCGGTGGTTACCTGCGCCCGCTCTACCGCCGATTTGCTTACACTCGCCACTGATATAGAGCAGGCAATTCCAGGCAGTGAACTCTATACGCTTTCCGCCGACCTGAGCCAACCCGACGAGGCCCGCCGCTTCACCGATTTCGTGCTGGCTCTGGGGGGCAAAATTGAGGTGTTGGTAAACAATACCGGAGCCTTTACGCCCGGCCGCCTACAGGATGACACCGAGGATGGATCGGTGCTGCGCCACATGATCGACGTGAACCTGTATAGCACTTATGATGTAACCCGCGCCTTGCTGCCCAGCATGTTAGCGCATGGTGGGGGGCATATTTTCACCATGTGCTCGGTGGCCAGTCTGCGGGCATACCCCAGTGGCGGCGCTTACAGCGTAGCGAAGTTTGCCTTGCTTGGCCTGACGAAAGCCTTGCGCGAAGAGCTGAAAGAGCAGAGTATCCGGGTGACGGCTGTGTTGCCGGGGGCTACCCTTACGGCTAGCTGGGAAGGCGCCGATTTGCCCCCCGAGCGCTTTATTAAGGCCGAAGACGTAGCTGAAGCCATTTTCGGAGCTTACACCTTGTCGCCGCAGGCGGTGGTGGAAGAACTGTTGATTCGGCCGCAGCTAGGCGATATTTAGCCAGTCGCTGGTAAGCCCATTGTTAATTGACCTCTACTACCTTGCCCTTGCCGGTTACCCGGATGTCGATGGCAGCCGGATTGCCGCTGTAGTAAAGCGTACCGGTGCCGGCATGGGTGCCCCCCACAACGTCGGAAGCACTGACGTAAGCTGATCCGTCGCTGCTGCGGGTAAGCTCAAAAAAACAACGCTTGGTTTGCAAGTCAGTGGCTCGCACTGAGCCAAGCCCGCCCACGATTAGACTTAGCTCATCGGCCGCGCCGCGCAGGCGCACATCCCCTAATTCGTACATATCCAGATACACAATGTCGCTGGTTAGGTCGAGGTCGTAGTCGCCGGCCCCTACGAGGTGAAAGAAAACGGTGCTGACGCGGAAGTTGCCGGAAGTACTGATGTTGCCCGCGCCCAATAAGGCTACGTCGCGGATGCTGGCTACGTGCAGGGTCACTTCGCGCGGCGTGTCGTAGCGACGCACCCAGTTGCAGCGGCTCGTATTGCGAATAGTAAGCCGTCCATCTTCTACCTGAAGCTCGATATCCTCTTGTAGGTTTTTGCCCGTTCGGATCTCGGCATAGGGTTCAGCTATGGTCGTATCCTGTACCAGCGTCACATCTACGTTGGTGTAGGTGACTAAATCCTGAAAGTGTGGCAGCGCCCGGCGCTCCGTCACGATGCTGCCCGTACTTTTAAAACAGTCGCCTTCGTGGTCCTTCGCGCAGCTCGAAAGCCATGCCATCAACACCAGCAGACTTACCCAACTGCGAAAAAGCCGCTGCGGGCAGCTAACTTGCAACCAACTATTCACTCGCAACATACCAAACTATGGACCTGACCGGCAAGGTAGCTATTCTAACGGGCGTCAGCAAAGGGATTGGCCTGGCCACAGCGCAGGCATTGCTGGATCAAGGCGCCATAGTGGCCGGCTGGGGACGTACCCGCCCGAAGGATTTGAAGCATGAGCACTTCCATTTTTTTGAGTGCGACGTGCGCAAGCAAGCCAGTGTACAAGTCGCGTTTGCCAAAACAATTACTCAGCTCGGTGCTGAGGTGCATGTGCTTGTGAACAACGCTGGCCTGGGCATTGCCGGTCCGGTAGATGGCTTTTCGGCCGACGACTGGCACACGATGTTTGATACCAATGTACACGGCACGTTCTATTGCTGCCAGGCCGTGTTGCCTGCCATGAAGCGTCAGCAAATTGGGCATATCATAAACATCTCGTCTATTGCTGGTACAACCGGCATAGAGAAAATGGCGGGCTATTGCGCGTCTAAGTTCGCTGTTCGAGGCTTTTCACAGTCCTTGTTTAAGGAAGTGCGCAACGATGGCATTAAAGTAACCTGCCTGTATCCGGGCTCGGTGCAAACCAATTTCTTCGATGATATCCCCGGCACCGACGCCAACGAGCACATGATGCAGCCTGAGGATATTGCCGACACCATTGTTTATGCGCTGCAAACTCCATTTAATTTCCACATTGTGGATATGGAAATGCGGCCATTACAGCCTAAAAAGTAAACTTGTAGCGCGAAGCTCCAGCTTCACGCTTTATTGTACGAAACTGTCGGGGCGCTCCGTTTTAGCTGGCGCAACGATGCCGGAAGCTGGAGCTTCGCGCTACATTCTATGGTTGAAATACAGCATCTGACCAAAAATTTCGGTACTCAAGCGGCCGTGAATGATATTTCGTTCTCGGTAGGTAAAGGCGAGATTCTGGGTTTCCTGGGCCCAAACGGGGCCGGTAAGTCCACGACCATGAAGATTGCGACCGGGTATTTGCCCCCCAGCGCCGGCACCGTGCGCGTAGCCGGCCACGACGTGCTGGCCGAGCCGCTGGAAGTACGCCGCCAAGTTGGGTATCTACCTGAGCACAACCCACTTTACCTGGATATGTATGTGCATGAGTACCTCGAATTTATTGGCTCCGTGCACGGGCTGAAAGGTGCTGACCGGCGCCGCCGCGTGGCGGCCATGGTGGATAGGGTAGGGCTGGGCCGGGAGCAGAACAAGCAGATTGGAGCCTTATCGAAAGGCTACAGGCAGCGCGTAGGCTTGGCTCAGGCTCTCATTCACGACCCCGGCGTACTCATTCTTGACGAGCCTACTACTGGCCTCGACCCCAACCAGATTGGCGAGATTCGCACGCTCATTCGGGAGCTAGGGGAAGACAAAACTGTGATTTTCTCCACCCATATTCTCCCCGAGGTAACGGCTCTGTGTACCCGCGTCGTTATCATCAATCGGGGCCAGCTGGTGGCAGATAGCTCGGTGAGCGACTTAGGTGCCCGTGCCGCCGGCGATACGCTTATCCGCGCCGAGTTTGAGCAGGCTATCGACCCAGCTCCTTTGCGCGCTCTGGCAGGCATTACGAGTGTCGAAATTGCCCCCCAGAACATGTATCACATCCGGGCCAGCGCCGGCGCTGATGTCCGGGGAGCAATTTCGCGCCTCGCGGCCCAGGAAGGCTGGGTGCTGCTGGGGCTACGGCAGGAAGAACAGTCGCTGGAGCAAGTCTTCCAGAATCTGACTAAATGAAATCACTAGGCGTTCATGCAGAGCACAGCGAAGCATCTCGAGTGCTGACGTTTGATTAGAAGTCCCATTAATCACGCGAAATACTTCGCTTTGCATGACCACCTTCTTTCACTTATTGACCCAATGTTTGCCATTCTTCGCAAAGAATTCAATGCTTTCCTTAGCTCACCAGTCGCCTACGTTGTGCTGGGCGTTTTTCTGGTAGCTACTGGGCTGTTCGTGTGGGTGTTTCCAGATAGTAGCGTGCTTGACTACGGTTACGCCGACCTGCAAACCCTATTCAATATTGCTCCCTGGATCTTTCTGTTCCTGATTCCGGCCATCACCATGCGCACCTTTGCGGAGGAAAAGAAGGCAGGCACCATTGAGCTGCTGCTAACCCGTCCGCTCACCGATGGGCAGATTCTGGGGGGCAAATTTCTGGCTTGTCTGCTGTTGGCATTGCTCGCATTGCTGCCCACGCTGCTCTATTATTATTCAGTGTATAAGCTGGGCAACCCCGAAGGCAACATCGATTCAGCGGCTACGGTGGGCTCTTATCTGGGGCTGGCGCTGCTGGCTGGCGTATTTGTGGCCATGGGTGTATTTGCCTCTGCCATCACCCGTGACCAAATAATTGCCTTCTTGGTGGCCGTTGTTGGTTGTTTTTTGGTGTATTCAGGTTTCGATTCCCTGGCTTCCGTCTTTGAAGGCAGCGCCGCTTACTACATCAGTCAGCTGGGAATTGCCGCTCACTACCGTGACATCAGCAAAGGACTCATCGATTCCCGCGACCTGACGTATTTTTTTAGCTTGATAGCCGGGCTGCTTTTAGCTACGCGGTTAGTGCTGCAAAGCCGCAATTGGTAACACTGCTTACATCTTGACCCTACAGAGAAAAGCTAGGATGCAAGCCCCACACAACATGCCCGAACCACCGATTCAATCTTCTCGCAAGCGCCGCGACCTCACCCGATTTCTGCTGATCATCGGTCTGCTTTTGCTTTTCAACTTCGTCGGACAGCGGCTCTTTTTTCGCCTCGATCTGACGGAGGAAAAGCGCTACACCATGTCGCCGGCTACCAAACAGCTGCTACAAAATCTGCCGGAGCCAGTGACGGTCACGGTGTATCTGGACGGTGACTTTCCGCCCGCCTTTCGCCGCCTTCAGCAGGCTGTGCGCGAAACCCTGAATGAAATGCAGGTATTCGGGGGGGCAAATTTGCGCTACGTATTCGTCGATCCTTCCGCTGCCAGCTCCGAGAAAGCGCGCAGTGAGTACTATGAAACCCTGATTAAGAAAGGCTTGCGCCCCACTAATCTGGCAGCTACTGAAAATGGTAAGCGGGTTGAGAAAATCATTTTTCCCTGGGCTACCGTGGCCGTTGGTCCGCGCGAGAAGCAAGTGCTGCTCTTGCGCGGCAACCAAACCGCGTCTTCTGATGTGCGCCTGAATCAGAGCATTGAAGGTCTGGAGTATGAGCTGGCCAGCAACATCCGCAAATTGTCCCCTGGCCGCCGCAAAATTATTGGAGTGGTGGAAGGTCACGGAGAACTGACCAACGCCCAAGCCGGCGACCTGATTGGCTCGTTGCAGGAGTACTACGATGTATATCGGGTCAATCTGGCCGCGGTGCCCAACCTGCGCACCCTCGACGCCGTGATTGTGGCGAAGCCCGAGCAAGCATACACTGAAATCGAAAAATTTAAGCTCGACCAGTTCATTACACAGGGGGGCAAAGCCCTCTTTTTCGTGGATGCTATGCGCGTCAATCTAGACAGCGCGGCCCGCGGCGGCATGCTGTCGTTTCCGTATCAGCTGAACTTAGAAGACCTGTTATTTAAGTACGGCGCCCGTATCAACCCAAATCTAGTACTTGACCTGAACTCCGGCGTAATCCCGCTTGTGACGGGCACCACCGGCGACCAGCCCACCGTCGAGCCGATGCCGTGGCAGTTTTATCCACTTATCAATCAGTTTAGCCCGCACCCTATCACCCGCAACCTCGACGCAGTGTACACCAAGTTTGTGAGCACCATTGACACGGTAAAGGCAGTAGGTATTCGCAAAACGCCGCTGCTGTTCACCTCACGCTATACCCGTGTGTTGCCTTCACCAGTGCCTGTCAATCTGAACGATGCCCGCATGGAGCCCAATGCCAAGCTCTACCGCGAGAGCTTCAAGCCAGTTGGTTATCTGCTGGAGGGACAGTTTCGTTCCTTGTTTGCTAATCGTGCTCAGCCGGGTACCACGCAGTTTCAACCGGCCACCGCAGCCAATGCTCGTCCCGGCAAAATCCTGATCATCGGTGATGGCGACTTTGTGCGCAGCGAGTTGGACCCCAAAACTGGCCAACCCTTCCGTCTTGGCTTCGACCGACTTGCTAACACCGAGTTTGCCAACCGCGAACTAGCTCTGAACGCCGTCGATTATATGCTCGACGAAACCGGCCTCATCGCCGTTCGCAGCAAGCAGATTATGCTGCGGCCGCTGGATAAAGTGAAAATAGCGGAGCAGCGCCGTCGCTGGCAAATCCTCAATATCGGCGCGCCGCTGGTGTTACTGGGAGCTTTTGGGCTATTCCGGGCGTGGCGGCGCAAGCGTAGGTATGCATCGTTTAAAATCGGATAATTTCGTCGGTAACGAAGGAGGCTAAGATCGAATGCAAAGACGCGTCACTCTGCGTCGGGTTGGGGGGCAAAAAATCCGGTTGATTGATGTTCAGGTAGCCAGCCAGATGCTGAAAGTCACTTGGAGCCACCGCCTTGAAACCCATTGACCATTGGGAGAAATTACGTTGCTGAATCTCACCATCAGCCAGCTTCGTCACGTTGCGGTGACGTACATCGCGCTCAATTTTATTGAAGATATAGAGAACCTCGTCTTGGGGCCCTTCTAATACCTGCATGATATTATGCTCACTGTAAAGCAAAACGCCGGTGAGCTGGTGCTGCGTATTCCAGTCGCGGGCCTGTTTTAGCAATGCTTGCAATTCCTTGTCACCCATGGGTAGGGTAGCGGCACTTTGGTAAACTAGATGGTGTAAAACTTCTATAGCCATAGACTCAAAAAGTGATTTTGTTTGCGCAAATCAACATTAGCCAATTTCATGCAATACTGTATTATCAAGGTCGCTCAGCGTGTTTTTTAACATTTAAAAAGCTTTTACTAACCCCGTCACGCGACAAATATTTTAAGGTTTTCGTCATACTACACTTTGCCCCAAAATCCTGACTGGCAGGTTGCGTTATTCCTGTCTGCTGGCGCTGGCAAAGCCGGGTGTGTTTCCTATCTTTGTCGCCTTACCCCAACCCTGGCCGAACCCCCACTATATGAAATTCATTGTCTCGTCTTCTGCCTTGCTCAAGCAGCTCCAGAGCATTAACGGCGTAGTCACGAACAACCCCGTAGTGCCCATTCTGGAGAATTTTCTTTTCGAGATTGAGGACGGCAAGTTGACTATTACGGCTTCCGATCTGGAAACCAGTATGATAACCGAGCTGCCGGTTGAAGCCCGCGAAACAGGTCGCATTGCTGCGCCCGCCCGCATTCTGCTGGATACGCTCAAAAACCTGCCCGACCAGCCGGTTACGTTTACGCTCGACGAGGAAACGTACACCATCGAGATAAGCTCGGCTAATGGTCGCTATAAGTTGGCCGGTGAGAATGCCACTGATTTCCCGCGCGTTCCGGTAGTGAAGGGCTCAACTCCGATTGAGATTCCATCGACATCATTAGCACGGGCTATCAACAAAACCATCTTCGCGGTAAGCACCGACGAGCTGCGGCCAGCCATGACCGGTATTCTGGTGCAATTGGCCGATAACCAAGCTACGTTTGTAGCAACGGACGGTCATCGTCTGTTGCGCTACCGCCGCTTGGATGTAGGCGCAGGTCAATCAGCTAACCTGATCATTCCGCGTAAGGCTTTCAACCTGCTAAAAAGCGCGTTGCCATCGGAGGCTACCACGGTGAAAGTTGAGTTTAACAGCTCCAATGCTTTCTTCAGCTTCAACCAGATGCGCTTGGTATGCCGCCTGATTGATGAGCGCTATCCTGACTACGAAAACGTAATTCCGGTTAGCAACCCGAACCGCTTGATCATCAGCCGCGCCGATTTCCTGAACTCGGTAAAGCGTATTTCCATCTATTCGAACAAGACGACTCATCAGGTTCGGTTGCGTCTGGCTGGCTCCGAGCTAACAGTTTCGGCTGAGGATCTAGACTTTAGCAACGAAGCCAGCGAGCGCCTGGCCTGTCAATATGAGGGCGAGGATATGGAAATCGGATTCAATGCCCGTTTCTTGGCCGAAATGCTTTCCAATATTGATTCCGAAGAAATTACCCTGGAACTGAGTACGCCTAACCGCGCTGGTTTGCTTATGCCAACCACTGCCGACGACAACGAAAGCATTCTGATGCTGGTGATGCCGGTAATGCTTAACAACTACGTTTAAATTTTAATGGTTAAATGGCCTTGGGTTAAATGGCTGATCATTCTGCTGGCAACAACATGGCCGCAACGATCAACCATTTAACTCAAGGCTATTTAGCAATTCAAGTAATGAAGAAATCTGAAATTCGCTTTAGTATTGCCCTCGACGATCAGAAAGTTCCGGAAGCCATCAGCTGGCAGGCTACTGATGCTGGTCCCGATATTCATTTCGCCAAAGCCATCAACATCGCTCTTTGGGACCGAGACGAGCGGGGCACTATGAAAATCGACCTCTGGACCAAGGAAATGCCCGTTGATGAGATGAAGCGCTTCTACGTGGATACCATCGGAGCAATGGCAGAAAGCATCACTACAGCTACCAACGACAAGGTTATGGCCGCCAAAATGCAGGAGTTGTGCCGTACGCTCATGCAGCATCTGGAGGAAGAAGAAAGCAAGAACAAGTAGTCTGCTTCCATATATCATAAAAAAGCCCCCCAGAAAGTTTCTGGGGGGCTTTTTTATGATATATGGGGTGCTATCGGTTACCGGAACTAGAAGCAGAACGAGTAGGGGTGGTTGTTTTGGCCGGGCCAATGGTGGCACCCTTACTGTTAGCTGGTAGCGGATTCTTCACCGAATTCACGAAAAGGAAATCGGAAGCCGTAGCCGCATAGTCTTTATCATACTTATAGAAAGAGCTACGAGAGCTATAGTAGTCGCTGTACTGGTTGGTCGACAACACAGCAGTTAACTCTTTGTCGCGCTCTTTGCACACACCTTTGCACTTCTCTTCAATGAGAGTGGGGTTGCCAGCATGTTGCTGCTCGATGGCAGCCATCTTAGCAACTTTATCTTCATTAATGGCGCGCAGCTTAGTGGCCTGATAGCCATTGAGACGCAACTCCCGAGCCATTTGATCGGAGAGACGTTGGGCACGCTCCTGCACGGCGTTCAGTCGTGGGGTAGGGCGGGTCTGGTCCTGCGGCATAGAGGCGACAGGCTTCTGTTGAGCCTGCGCACCGAGAGCAACGGTGAGAGCCAGGGTAGCGGTGGCAAGTGTCTTTCTCATCAGTGTCAGTCGTTTATCAGCTCCTAAATCAATTGTTACTGGTCGGGACAGCATAAAGCTTGCGACAACAGTCGTGTATGATAGTAACGAAAAACTGTGCCAGTGGGTTCAGCACTCACCTAATGAAGCACGGCTATTAGCCAAATTTTTATTTTCATTATCCAGTAAGCGCACCTACATAACTACTTATTTGGCCCAGGTACTTCAAGCCTTTCTTACCATACATTTTTCCACATCATCGACTCAACGGGCTTATCGGTGCGCTCATTGTACTTAGCGTTAGCTTTTCGATTGTAGAATGTCTGCACATCTCCTTGCACAGCGAAATAGATAAGCTGACCGATAGGCATGCCAGGATAAACGCGCACCTGTTGGGTTACGGATATTTCGAGCGTCCAGGTGTTGCAAAAGCCTACGTCGCCTTTGCCGGCAGTGGCGTGAATATCGATACCAAGGCGGCCTACGCTGGATTTACCTTCTAGAAATGGCACCTGCGCGTGGCTTTCCGTGTACTCCTCCGTTACGCCCAGATAAAGAGTGCCAGGCTGAAGCACGAAGCCCTCGTCGGGCATTTCAAACACATCAATCTTATTGTGGGCACGAGCGTCGAGTACAGCATCGCGATATGTTGCGAGGTAGCGGCCCAAATGGACGTCGTACGAATTAGTGCCCAAACAAGCCCGGTCGTAGGGCTCAATGACGATATTGCCCCGCTCTATTTCGGCCAGGATCTGCTGATCAGTAAGAATCATATTTCAAGTAATAAAAATGGATTAACAATTAAGAGGCATTGTAGTGAGCCGTATTTGCTCACCGCTTAAAGCATCTTGGCTGTTAATTGTCTTCCTCTTCATAGCGGTCTTCGGGTAAGTCCATCGCATCGCGGCGCGGTGTGCGGCGCTGAGCCTGCGGATCTATTTGATCAGCTAACCCATCTAGACGGGCACGAAGATCAGGCAGCACACTCACGATCAGATAAACTAAAAGCAATGAAGACGTACCGGCCAGCAGGAGTGTAAAGTAGTCAACCCAATCGTGGCGCTTGGGGCTGTCGGTAGTACTAGTGGGCGTGGCAGGAGTAGATTCCGGCGCTCCGGCCTCCGGCTGCGGGGCGGGGTCTTCGAGCGGTTCGGTCGGTGCTGCCGCTTCCGGATCAGCATCAACATCGGCGGGAGGCACAGCCGCGCCATCAGCCGCCAGGTCTTCCGGGGCCGGATCTTCGGATGCGTTAAATTGGGCAGTAGATTGTTTGATAATCCGCTGCAAAGATCGAATAAGTGCCACCCGCTCATCGCGGGGTAACACGCGGATAAAGAACTCAAAGTTCTTGTCGATCAGGACGGAGTTGAGCTGCTTCTGAAACTCGGCCAAATCGCGGCGACCCTTGCCAAAACGGTTCTTAAAGCGCTCCGATACATCGTTGTAGTTTTGAAACAGCTTCTTCAGGTCAGCGTTATTATTGAAGTCGTCAAACTCGCGCCGGGCTTGGTAAGTGCGAAGCGTAACCGGAAACTTGCGCCGGGTAAACGACTTGTCGTACACGGTTTCCATGGTACGAAAGTTTAACTCATCAATGCTTCGGTCAAACAAGCGCTTGTTGGCCTCCGCGGGTGTCTGGGCTTGTGCTATTTGTGAGGCAGGCACGAGCAGGCACCACAACACAAATAAGGAAGAAAAGAGACGAAGTTGGGCCATAAGAGGAGCTACAGTTTGGCCGCAAAGGTAACCGCTAGCTCATGGCTACGATAGAGAAAGGCAATATTTGAGCAAAAAGCGACCAACCTTGTCAAATAACTGGTAAATGCAGGCAAACCGAATACTAGCTCTGACTATTACCGCAGAAGCCAATGGCTTGTCTATTTCTTTTCCAAGCATTCCCGTTTGCCCCACGCGCGATTCCCAATTCACTAAAAAAGCCCCCAGAAAGTTTCTAGGGGGCTTTTTTACCTTACAAATCATTCGTTTATAAGCCGTGTGCTTCTCGCATAGACTCCTGACAGGCTGTGAGATACACATCTACCAGCTCGTCGGTGATGGCGGTACTAACAAACAGCGCTTCGTATTGAGCCGGTGCCAGGTATATACCCCGGCGCAGCATAGCCTGGAAATAGCGACCAAATGCTTCTGTATCAGAAGTTTTGGCGTCCTCAAGGTTGTGAACTGGCTTATCAGTAAAAAACACGCTGAACATGGAGCCAACACGGTTGACAGTGTAGTTCAAGCCAAGGTCGGCAGCAATCTGGCGAGTGCCATCAGCCAGGCGAGCGGTGATGCGGTCGAGTTCGGTGTACAGGTCAGGGTTTTGCTGCAAATAAGTTAGTTGAGCAATGCCAGCAGCCGTGGCAATAGGGTTACCGGAGAGCGTGCCGGCCTGGTAAACTTTGCCAGCGGGCGCTACATTGTCCATGATATCCTGGCGGCCACCGTAAGCGCCCACAGGCATGCCGCCGCCGATGATTTTGCCCAGCGTCGTCATGTCCGGCTTGATGCCGTATAGCTCCTGCGCTCCACCACGGGCCAAGCGGAAGCCAGTCATTACCTCATCAAAAATTAAGACGATGCCGTGCTCGGTGCACAGATCGCGAAGAGCCTGTAGGTAACCTTCGGCTGGCGCTACCAGTCCCATATTTCCGACAACCGGCTCTAAGATAAGCGCTGCTACCTGGCCCGCGTTGGCCTCAATAGCATGCCGCACGGCCTCTGTATCGTTGTAAGGAACAGTGATTGTATCGCGGGCGACGCCAGCAGTCACGCCCGGCGAATCGGGTGTGCCCAGCGTGAGCGCGCCACTGCCGGCCGCAATAAGGAACGAGTCGCCGTGGCCATGGTAACAGCCTTCAAACTTGATGATTTTGTCGCGCCCCGTGTAGCCTCGCGCCACGCGGATGGCCGACATGGTAGCCTCCGTACCAGAGTTTACTAGCCGCACTTTTTCGATACTGGGCACCATGGCTTTAATCAACTCGGCCATTTCTACCTCTCGCCGAGTCGGAGCTCCAAATGACAAAGAGCTAGGAATGGCCGCCTGCACAGCCTCGACCACAACCTGTGGGGCGTGACCCAAAATCATTGGACCCCAAGAGTTTATAAAATCAAGGTACTTGTTGCCATCTACATCCGTGAGCCAAGCGCCCTGCGCTGACTGCATAAATACCGGATGGCCGCCTACGGCTCGAAAGGCTCGTACCGGCGAATTAACACCGCCGGGAATATGGTTTTTGGCGCGAGAAAAAAGAGCTTCGCTAGTGGTAAGAGTAAGCTCAGGAGCAGGAGAGAGTGATGTTGAGTTCATAGGGATAAAACAGAGAACAGGCGTAAAAGTCTAGATAAAGTAAGGCGAATACTGGTGCTCAGCTTAACGGCCGCCTACCGGATTCTGCACTTCTACTTCCAATCGTTCAAGCTTGATAAGCGGTACGTATTGATTGTCGTGGGCGCCGTTAGGATAGCCAATACCCTGAAAAAGAACGCCCGAAATTGGGCCGGATGTGGCCAATCCCTGTTGAAACGCAGGGCCGTGCTGATGCAACTGGTGACCAAAGTAGTACAGCAACTCAAATCCCGAGTGAGCAAAGACGCTAGGGGGCAAATTGTGGCGCTGCACGTACAGTTGGCGAAAGCGACGCACCCCAAAACTTGTAGGGTCAAGGTACTTGCGATGAATCAGATACACATCGCGCGCATCGAGGCGGCTGGGGTTCACCGACGGGTTCTCCAGCCACGAACCGTAGGTAATAAGCGGCAGTTGTGCAGCCTGGTTTTGGAGATGCTTAAGCGTATACGCCCCGGCCTTGCGGTTGTCGGAAGCAACAACTAAATGACCCAGGCTAGCTAGGTCGACACCCGTAAAGCCGGCTATCAACGACTCTTCTAGGTTGGAGTTGAGACGCCGCAACACTTGTACTTTGCCCCCCAGCGCTTCGTAAGCCGTTTTGTAGGCTTGCGCGAAGGCTAAGTCGTCGCTGGTGTCTTCGTGAAGTACCGCCGCCGTGCGGCCGCTGAAAGTGCGAAAGGCGTACTGAGCCGCTACCTGGGCCTGCGTTGCCATACTGGGCTCGAACAGATAATGCCAGTTGTTGCTGATAATCAGGTTGCCATCCTGCGAAAGCGGATTGATGGTAATAATCTGCCGCTGCTGGGCATAGCGGGCCAGCAGTTTGCTGCCCGACTTATAAATGGGACCGATAATCATGTCCATACTGGCCAACTCAGGTAAGGTGAGCACTTGCTTCAACTGGATTGTGTCGGCGCCGGTATCGTAGGCAAAAAGCTGCACGGGGCGACCTTCACGCTGCAAGGAGTCCTGGGCGAGCAGCAAGCCCGCATACAGGTCCGTAACAAATTGATTGCGACGCACTTTCTCCCAGCTTGGGTCATTAAATTCGAAAGGCAGAAGGACGGCTACTCGGTAAATGGCCTTTTTCTGAGCCTGGGGAATAGCCGAATAGCGGGCCCGGTCGAGGGAAAAATCTTTGATTAATTGCTCCAAAACGGGCTTGTCAGCTTCTGTATACCAACCACCGGCTATCAGCTTGTCGGCGTAAGCTCGCCCTACGGCCGCATCTTTGGGATAGCGCTGTAATAGGTTCTGAAACAGTGCTTTATCCTGAATGCGAGCCAAATAAGTAGCCTTCATGCCTTCCTGCTCGGCAGCAAGTGTCTTGTTCGGAATCTGTTCAAGCACCTGCAAAGCGTTGTCGGGCTCGCCCTGCTCAAACGATACTTGTGCTTGCAGGAACATGGCCTCGGGTAGGTTCTCCCATTTATCGTACTCGGCGCGAATCAGATTGAGCATTTGCTCTGCCTCAGCCCACTTCTTAGCGCGGGTAGCGGCTACAGCATACAAGTAAGCGGCCTCAGCGCCACGCTCGAAGCGAGCCGCAGGGGGCGTAAGGGGCGCCAGCTCCTGCATCGCTAAGTCGTAACGGCCTTGGTCAAGCAGCACCTTGCCGTTTTGGTAGCGCGTGTTCTGATCGGAAGAGTTGAGATTGGTGGGGAGAGCGGGGCGGGGTTTCCCTGTAGCCGTTTTTGGCGCCGTGGGGGGCAATTTGCGGGCTGTGGTCGGTGTTGTTGGCTTATTGGTAGTTACGGCTTTAGTGGAAGCTGTACTAGCGGTCTGGGGGGCTTTTGTGGTCGCCGGCTTTGTAGTAGCTGGTTTGCTGGCCGGCCGAGCGGGTGTCGTCTGGGCCGGTGTTGGCGCTACAGTCAGGCACCAAAAACAACAAAGGCAGGTAAGTAAGCGAAGAGAGTACATGTGCCTCATAGAGGAGGGGCAATGGAATAAGGGGGAGAGAAAACGCGCGTTTGGGGAATGCTCACGCGCGCCATACAAAGGTACGCAGGATCGGCGGGGATGATATCTGCCGAAGGCTTGCTGATTGACTGCTGTGGCCGCTAGGAGGCAAATTTTTGAATTCACGTCCAGCAAGTGGCGCAATCAGTGGCTGATAGAACCCAGCTCTGAGTTTCCAAGTCAAGTCTTATCTTTAGCAAGTGTGCGCGGCTCGGCTATACCCAAATGGTGCACTTGGTCGTTACGGTACTTCTCTCATCGCTTCGCCTGCTTATGCCTGTTTCTCTGCCTCAGCTACCTTCCACAACTCATCTGCGCCAGCGTCTCGGACTGCTGTTTGTGCTGGGCGCATCCATTACCCTGAGTGTCGTGCTGATTACTTTTCGGGTATTCATGACGCAGGAGCTGACGTTTGTGTTCCTGCTGTGGAACCTGTTTTTGGCCTTGATACCATTCGGACTTAGCACCATGCTGGGCCTGGCCGCCGGACCGATTCGGCGACGCTTGTTGTTGCCAACGGGCGCTATCTGGCTGCTGTTTTTTCCGAACGCGCCCTACATTCTCACTGACTTATTCCATCTGGCTGAGCGCCCCGGCGTGCCTTACTGGTACGATCTGGCTCTTATCCTGACCTGTGCTTGGAACGGGCTGATGCTGGCTTACGCTTCCCTTATCGAAATGCAGGGCCTGGTGCGGCGTCGCATGGGCACTATAGCCGGTTGGAGCTTTGCCACAATAGCCATTGTGCTCAGTAGCTTCGGTATTTATTTGGGCCGCTATCTGCGCTGGAATAGCTGGGATGTATTTACCAATCCGCTCACCTTATTCTATGATATCCTGACCCGGATAGTGCACCCCTTTGCTCATCCTACAACCTACGGCGTGACTATTCTATTTTCGGCTTTCTTAATGCTCGGCTACCTGACAGTCCGGCAGTTGTCAGGTTCACACAGAATAGAGGAAGATCGTTACATGTAGCGTGAGGTAGCTTAGCCAATGAATATACACTCATAAAAAAGTCCCCCAGCAATCTGCTGGGGGACTTTTTTATAGCATATGGCTTAAGAGGAGCAAAAGCTCTAAAGGAGACTATTACCTAGATCAGTAGGTTAAGAAGTGCCTAATAAATAAATGATATCAGTTTCCTATACTTGGATTTTATTTATTGTGTGTAAACCTAGTCTATTCCCACTCAATTGTAGCGGGTGGCTTGGAGCTGATATCGTACACCACGCGGTTGATGCCGCGCACTTGGTTGATGATTTTATTAGATACGTGGGCTAAGAAGTCGTAGGGGAGGTGAGCCCAGTCAGCGGTCATCCCGTCTACGCTGGTCACGGCGCGCAGAGCTACTACCTGCTCGTAGGTGCGCTCATCACCCATCACGCCTACACTCTGAATAGGCAGAAGCATCACGCCCGCCTGCCAGATTTTGTCGTAGAGGCCATACTCGCGCAACGAGTCGATGAAAATAGCATCGGCTTTCTGAAGCAGCTGTACCTTCTGGGGCGTGATGTCGCCAAGAATACGGATGGCCAAGCCCGGGCCGGGAAAGGGGTGACGATTCAGGATGTCGGGGGGCAAATTCAGGGCCGCACCTACTTCCCGCACTTCATCTTTGAAGAGCATCCGCAACGGCTCCACCACATTCAGGTTCATCAGCTCCGGCAAGCCGCCCACGTTGTGGTGGCTCTTGATGGTCACGGCTGGTCCCTTCACTGATACCGACTCAATGACATCGGGGTAAATGGTACCTTGGGCTAGCCACGTGGCGCCTTCTACCTTTTTGGCTTCGCGCTCAAATACCTCAATAAAAGTACGGCCGATGGCTTTGCGCTTTAGCTCCGGGTCAGAAAGACCAGCTAGGGCCGAATAGAATTGCTGCGAAGCATCTACGCCGCGCACGTTCAGGCCCAACACTTCATAGGCTTCCAATACGCCCTCGTACTCATCTTTGCGCAACAAACCATTATCCACGAAGATGCCGTGCAGACGTGGGCCGATAGCCTCGTGCAGCAACAAAGCCGCCACGCTTGAATCGACGCCACCGGATAAACCCAGAATTACCTGGTCGGTTTCGCCGATAGTGTTCTGCAAGGCCGCTACCATGCTGCTTACAAAATGCTCGGGCGTCCAGCTTTGGTCGCAGCCGCATATATCGACTACGAAGTTGCGCATCAGCGTTTTGCCTTGGGTAGAGTGCGTTACCTCGGGGTGAAACTGAATGCCGTAGGTGTCCTGGCCAGTAATATGATACGCAGCCACATCTACCTCGTGCGTGCTAGCGATGATTTCGTAGCCAGGGGGCAACGTTTTGATCGTATCGCCGTGCGACATCCAAACCTGCGATTCGAGGCTCAGCTCGCGCATAAGCGGGCTGCCGTGGTCGAGGTGACTGATGCGGGCGCGGCCATACTCGCGGATAGTAGCGGGCAATACTTCGCCGCCTCCCTGCTGAGCCAGCAGCTGCGCGCCGTAGCATACACCCAGCACCGGTACGCGGCCGAGGTATTGACTTAAATCAGGATTGGGTGCTTCAGGGTCGCGCACGGAACATGGGGAGCCTGAAAGCACCACGCCCCGGATATCCTCAGTGAGGGCCGGGGCGTGCGTGTAGGGATGAATCTCGCAGTAAACGTTCAACTCGCGAATGCGTCGGGCAATGAGCTGCGTGTACTGGGAGCCGAAATCAAGAATCAGAATCTGTTGGGGCATGGGCAAAGGTAAGGAGGCTAATGCGAGCGTGCAAAAAGAGCGCAGATGCTATTTATACAAGGCGAAAAAGCGCTGGTTTTCGCAACTGGCAGATTCTGGCCATTCACAGGTGGACAAGCAGCAAAGTGAAGTGGTTGATACTCTGTGATTAGCTGTCATATCATAAAATAATCGGGACAAAGGGCTTCATCTGCCGAATCTGTAGCCTATCTTTGTAACGGCGAGTCAGAACGACCAGCTCCTGCTGAACTCCCCCAGGACCGGAAGGTAGCAAGGGTAGGCGGTTGAGCGGTGCGATTTTGGCTCGCTTTTTTTTGCCCATGCCCCAACGAAACCCAGTGCCGCGTTTGCCGGCAAATGGGTAGCTTTGGGGCATTCTCTTGTAATAACCTGCCGCATGAAATTCTTCATTGATACCGCTAACCTCCGTGAAATTCAGGAAGCCGTCGAACTCGGTGTACTGGACGGAGTAACTACCAACCCATCCTTGATGGCCAAAGAAGGCATCAAAGGCATGGACAACATTATGGCCCATTATCGGCAGATCTGCGAGATGGTAGATGGCGATGTGTCGGCCGAAGTTATTGGTATTACCTTCGAGGATATGGTGCGCGAGGGCGAGATGTTTGCCGAACTGCACCCCAATATCGTAGTGAAAGTGCCCATGACCCGCGACGGGGTGAAAGCCATCAAGCACTTTTCCGAAAAGGGCATCAAGACCAATTGCACCCTGATTTTCTCGGCTGGGCAAGCCCTGTTGGCCGCCAAAGCTGGTGCTACTTACGTGTCACCCTTCGTGGGCCGCTTAGACGATATCGGGCACGATGGCCTGGTGCTGGTTCAGCAGATTGTGGATATTTTCAGCAACTACGGCTACCCAACCCAGGTGTTGGCCGCATCGGTGCGCCATGTGCCGCACCTGATTCAGTGCGCTGAAATCGGGGCTGATGTGGTGACTTGCCCACTCAACGTCATCACCGGATTGCTCAACCACCCGCTTACCGACAAAGGCTTAGCGCAGTTCTTAGCCGATCATAAGAAGGTGAACGGATAATTCTGTTAGGTACTGGAGAGTTAGAAGCGAAGAGCAACTTCTCGACTTTTAACTCTCCAGCTTTTACATCCTAGCTTCTCTCCCTATGTACATCATCAAAGTAAAAGGCAAGGCAAAAATCCCGGATTATATTCAGCTCCGCGACGAGGAATTTGTGCTGATTGCCTACTTCCGCGCCGACCGCCCTTTGAAAGATTTGCACCGCTACGGGCTGGAAGGCAAGGAAGACGCTTTGGCCGGGGTTATTGCCGGGCTGGAATTTGGTAAGCTGCAAAAGCTGGAAGTCTGAGCTTTTGCGTTAAAAAAGCCCCTCAGCCATTGCATTCATTGATTTGCCCGCTGTGGCAATAGGCTCAGATTCATTTCGCGTTATAGTTACTATGTCAGATTCCGCCGTACCCGTTGTTGAGCTCCACGACGCCTACATTATGCAGGACGTGAATACGGTACTGCAAAAGATCACCTTCACCCTCGAAAAAGGCGAGTTCGCTTATCTGGTGGGTCGCACGGGGTCGGGCAAAAGCTCGTTGCTGAAAACCTTGTATGCCGATTTGCCGCTGGGTGGGGGCGTAGGTACTGTGGCCGGTTTTCCGTTGCAAAAGCTTAGCTCCGGCAAGGTGCCGTATCTGCGGCGCAAGCTGGGAATAATCTTTCAGGATTTTCAGCTGCTTTTCGACCGCACCGTGGCCGAAAACCTGATTTTCGTATTGAAAGCAACGGGCTGGAGCGGTAAGGCCCGCATTCAGAATCGCTTGTCGGAAGTACTGATGCGCGTGGGCTTGGCCAACTCGGCCAGCAAAATGCCCCACCAGCTTTCGGGTGGCGAGCAGCAGCGGGTAGTCATTGCCCGCGCCTTGCTCAACGAACCTTTGCTACTGCTAGCCGACGAACCTACCGGCAACCTCGACCCCGAAGTAGCCGCTGACATCATGCGTTTGTTTGTGGAAATCAATAATGCGGGTACGGCCGTGCTCATGGCTACGCACAACTACCAGATTATCCGTCAGTACCCGAAGCGGGTGCTGAAGTGTGAGAACGGGCAATTGATTGATTCAGCCCAGGTTTCCTTCAAGCTGACTGAATAACGAATTCAGCAACCGGCCAGCCAACCCTCAAAAGACCCCGCTTACGTGTATGCCCGGTCTGTCTATTCTGATTCCTGTTTTCAATCGTGACGTTACCAGTCTGGTACAGGCATTAGCGGAGCAGGCACCGGATTGGGACGGAGCCATAGAGATTATCTGTCTGGATGATGGCTCTGCGGAGCATTACCGGCAACTCAATCGGAAGCTGGCTAATTCGCTACAAGTAATTTATCAGGAATTACCCCATAATGTTGGGCGCTCGGCTGCGCGCAACCGCTTAGCTGCTATTGCCAGCCAGCCGTGGCTTCTGCTGCTGGACAACAACGTAAATCTGCCTGATACGCGCTTTTTGGCGCGTTACGCCGCAGCCATTGCCCAGACGAAGGCTCCCGTGCTGGTGGGCGGCACTACATACACTTCCTCGTTGCCCACCGATGCTGCCACCTACCTGCGTTGGCACTACGGACGCAGGCGGGAGGCTTTTTCCGCGTCGGTGCGTCAACAGAATCCTCATTCTCAATTCAAGCTTAAGAATATTCTGCTGAAAGCGGATGTACTCAACCAGGTAAAACTGGACGAAACGCTCACGCGCTATGGGCATGAGGATACCAAATTTGGGTGGCGATTACAGGCCGCAGGAATTAGGGTGCAACATCTGGATAACCCTGTGCTACACGATGGGCTGGAGGCTGGTGAGGCTTTCCTGCTGAACACTCGTCAGGCTGTAGAGAACCTGGTGTACTTATATCGCAGTGAAGCCTTGGGGATTGATACCAAACTGCTGCGAGTGGCTTTGCGCCTGCAACGCCTCGGTTTAGGTACGGCTACGCGTATTGCATTAGGCCCAGTTGAGCCGCTACTTTGGCGTCAGTTACTCGGGCCTACTCCTCAGTTGCGAAACCTGGATATCCTGAAGTTGCTCTGGGCACTGCGGGCTTTGAAACAGTGACTACTGAAAACTCCCAAAAAAGCCCCCCAGATATTTTCTGGGGGGCTTTTTTGGGAACTGAAAACTTGAAAATGGCTACTTAGTCGTTGTCAGTGTTTTTTACTTCCGACTTTACTTCTTTGTAAGCACCTTTTACGGCGCTACCTACTTTCTTGCCTACTTTAGCGGCACCTTTACCAACATCTTTGCCGGTTTCTTTAACATCAGAAGCGGTGTTGCTAACGGCCTGGCCTACTTTGCTGCGCTCGTCGGCGGTTTCTTCTTTCACTTCTTTGGCCTCGCCACTCACGGCATTGGCTCCTTGTGCGGCGCGCGCCTGTGTTTTATCAACCGACTTGAAGGCAGCATACTTCAGCTTTTCCTTCTGAATAGCTGCTAAGTCATTGGCACTGATGTCGCCTTTTACGGCATCATATGCCTCATCCAAGGCCCGCCACTCGGCATTGATGTAACGCCAATCGTCAATGTCGTAGCGGTCTTCGTTCTGCTTGATCATTTGCGTGAAGTTCTCGTACGTCTGACGAGCGTTGGCGGCAGTGAGCTGAGCAGCCGGATTGGTGGGCTTATAGTATTTGCCCACTTTCATCGTGCCTGCGCCACTGGCTACGCCAGTAGTAGCGTCGGTGCCGCCGGTAGTAGTGCCGGCAGTATTGGTTTTGTTGCGCCACGCCTGGTCGCGCTGATCATACGCGGTGGTGTAACGGGTCCGAAGCTGCTCGATTTCCTGACGGCGGGCCTCGTCGTACTGGTCGGCGTACTGATCTACGGCCGCTACTTTGGCATCGTAGTCGGCCTTCATCTGGGTGGTTTCACGCTCGTAATCGGCTTCAGCCTGATTGCTGGCCGCCTGTGCTTTAGCTTCCGATTCGGCAACAAAATTTTTGAAGTCGTTGTAGGCCTGGTCGCTTCCCTGCGAAACCTCCGCGCGGTCTTGGCGCGAACAGCTGGCTTGCGAGAAAGTGATGCCACCAGCCATCAGCAAGAGGGCCAGGGTATGCATGGTTATTCGTTTCTTAAACATGGCAGTAGGGTGTTAAGTCTGAAATAAAATGATCAGTGTGGAAGCCTGATCCTCGGTTGGCTAAACGCAGGCGCACGGGTAGTGGTTGCGTGCCCTTTGGGCTGCTAGTTTGGGCGTTGCAGCTATATTTGGTGCTTAGCGCCCACTCTTCATTTGCCTGCCCATTGCCCACCAATCTTGTGCCGCCCGCCCCCATTCGCATGCTGGATCTGGCAACTCAGCACGCTCCCCTGCAACCCGCCCTCGACGATGCCCTGCGTACCGTGCTCCAAGAAGCGGAGTTTATTAATGGGCCGGCCGTAGCGGCCTTTGCTCAGGAGCTAAGCGCGTATCTTGGCGGCCCTCATGTAATACCCTGCGCCAACGGCACCGACGCGCTCCAACTAGCGCTGATGAGTCTGAATTTGCCCCCTGACGCTGAGATTATTCTTCCTGCGTTCACCTACGTGGCCACCGCTGAAGCCGCCGCCGTGCTGGGCCTGCGGCCGGTGTTCGTCGATGTATTGCCTACCACTTTCTGCCTCGATCCGGCGGCGGTAGAAGCGGCTATTACACCACGTACGGGGGCAATACTAGCGGTGCATTTGTTCGGTCAATGTGCTGATCTGGAGGCTCTGAAACAGATTGCAACTAGGCGTGCTATTCCGCTGATTGAGGACAACGCTCAAGCTATTGGCGCTACGTATCGGTTTGCTGACGGCCAGCAGACGTATGCAGGCACAGTAGGAGAGGTGGGCACGACATCCTTTTTTCCGGCCAAAAACCTCGGAGCCTTCGGCGACGGCGGTGCCATTTTTACGCATGATGCCGCCCGAGCTACCTACCTGCGACAACTCGCCAACCACGGCCAAACCCGCAAGTATCACCACCAGCACATCGGCCTCAACTCCCGCCTCGACACCCTGCAAGCCGCCTTGCTCCGCGTAAAGCTACCGCATCTACCAACCTGGACTGCCGCCCGCCAGCGCATCGCTGACTATTTTGATGCGGCGCTGGGGGGCATTTCTGGCCTCTGCATTCCATACCGCGATCCACAGAGCAGCCATGTGTTTCATCAATACACCTTGACCCTGGAAAAAGCCCCCCAGCGCGACCAGGTTCAGGAATATCTGCGGGCGCACGGCGTACCGAGCATGGTATATTATCCGGTGCCAGTGCACTTGCAGCCTGCCTATGCCTACCTTGGCTACCCGGCTGGGCAGTTTCCGGTGGCCGAGCAATTATGTGATACGGTGCTATCGTTACCCATTCACCCGATGCTGAGCGAGGCGCAACTCCATTATATTACTTCTACTGTCCGGGCGTTTTTCAATTTAACTCGCTCTCTTGCATGAGTATACTATTACCCGTTGGGGCCAAACAGGCTGAAGTTCGTTTTGTGATTTGTGGGGTGGGCCACATCGGGCGACGCCACGCGGCGCTAGTGCAGCGCCAGCCGGGCGCTACGCTTACCGCTTTAATTGATGCGCGGACGGAGTTGCATACGGAACTGGCCGCCGAATTTGTTGGGGTGCCTTTCTTTACTTCGCTCGAAGAATACCTCGCCCAAGGTCCCGCTGCCGATGTGCTCACCGTAGCCACGCCCAACTATTTGCACGCACCACAGGCCATTGCCGGTTTGCGCCGTGGCCTGCACGTGCTGGTGGAAAAGCCCTTGGCCCTGCGCACCGCCGATGCCGAGCAGATTCTAGCTGCCGCCGCGCAGGCCAGCCGATTGGTAGTTGGAGTAATGCAGAATCGCTACTCACCGCCGGCCGTTTGGCTGAAGCAAGTGATAGAGGAAAACCGGCTGGGGGGCATTTTTATGGTTCAGATCAATTGCTTCTGGAACCGCGACGCCCGCTACTATCGCCCCGACAGCTGGCACGGCACCCGCGCCAAGGACGGCGGTACCCTCTTCACCCAATTCAGCCACTTCATCGACCTACTCTATTGGGTTTTCGGCGACGTTACTAACCTCCAAGCCCACTTCCACAACTTCAATCACCAGCATCTTACTGAGTTTGAAGACAGCGGCCTCGTGACTTTCGACTTAGTGCGCGGGGGCACCGGCACCCTGCACTACAGCACCGCCGTCTGGGACCGTAATCTGGAAAGCAGCCTCACCGTCATCGGGGAGCACGGTAGCCTGCGCATCGGTGGGCAGTACATGGATAAAGTGGAGCACTGCCACATCCGTGACTACGAGTGCCCGCCGCTACTGCCCACCAATCCTGCCAATCACTACGGCTTCTACCAAGGCAGCGCCGCCAACCATGTACAGGTGATAGAAGAGGTTATTGAGGCTGTTAGGAGTGGTGACTCATTTCAAACGAACGCTCGGGAAGGGGTGAAGGTGGTGGAAATTATTGAGCAGATTTATAGCTTGAAGTAACGTGGGGGAGCGTAGATATAAACTACTTATCGGTTTTACGTAACTACCTACATGGACTTCCCCGACCAACAAGTTCTCACCGAACTCCGCGCCTGGCAACAGCGCATGCAGAAGTCGCCGACGCTGCTGAACCGCTTCACGCGGCGGGTGCAAATTCGGTTGAATGCCCTGCTGCCCGAGCGCGTGCATGAGGCCATTACGACGGCTATTCGGCAGATGGTGCGTGGGGTGTTGTTTGGGTCGATGCACACCACGCGCCAGCCACTGCTGGAAGCGCCTTGGGCGGAACGGGAAACGGCCGTGCGCACCCGTATTCGCTACTACCGCAACACGGCGTCGGCCGAAGGGGCTGTAACGGGCGCGGGGGGCTTTTTGCTGGGTCTGGCCGATTTTCCATTGCTGCTGGGCCTCAAGCTCAAGCTGCTCTTCGACGTAGCCGCTCTCTACGGCCACGATGTGCGCGACTACACCGAGCGGCTTTACCTGCTGCACATCTTCCAACTGGCTTTCTCCAGTCAACACACCCGCAACGAGGTATTCCGCCGCATCGCCAATTGGGACGAGTACCGCCACACGCTGCCTACTGACGTGAACGAGTTCGATTGGCGCACCTTTCAGCAAGAGTACCGCGACTATATCGACCTAGCGAAACTGGCCCAACTGGTGCCCGTGATTGGGGCAGCAGTGGGAGCAGTGGCCAACTACCGCCTTATCGAGCAGCTTGGCGAAACGGCCATGAACTGCTACCGAATGCGCCAGCTAAAGAAAAGCTGAACAGTCGGTAGAGCAAGGAAGGTACCATGTAATTGAAAGCCATCCCCAGGGGAATTGCGAGCCTATTGAGCAAACGTCTGACGGATGAAAGCCAGAATGTCTTGCTGCACCGCAGGAGCAACTATTGGTTTGGGTTCGCCGCTAATTACGGGCCATTCCATTATAGGCGCTTGAAAAAGGTGGTTGATGCCCTCCAAACGGATAGCCTGCACGCGCTTATTGGCTTTTAGACCTTTTTCCAGCAGCGTCAGGTTCGACAAGTTGACTTGGGTGTCGTCGGTGCCGTGCAGCAATAGGACGGCCGTAGTTACCCTGCTTAGTTCTGGCTGCGGATTGAAAGCCATGTAAGATCGGTACCAGGGGGAGGTCATCTGGGCAGCTCTGGTTTGCGCGGCCTCCAGTGGCAGGCTGCGGTTGAGCTGGCTAATCATGTTGGTGAGCATGGCCTGCGCCTGGGCGTTGTCGGGGGTTTGGCGAATAACTTCCAGCAACGTCTTCTGCTGCTTAATAATTGCTTCCTGCCGTTTTTTATCGGCAGCCCGCAGGCGTGCCTGCTGCTGTGTCATGTAGGTTTCTATTTGGGCGGCGTTGGCACCCTTGGCTCGCAGCTCAGTGGCCTTTAGGTCTAGCTCCTGCTGTAGCTTAAGGAGCTGACGTGCCCGGTTTTCCTGCATGGTATCAGCTTCCCCAGCCTGTAAAAAGACCCCTGGCTGATGGAGTAGCAACTCGTCGCCCACAGAACCCGAAGCGGCTAGAGCAATAACAAAATTCGGTGGCAACGGCTGGGCCGCCGCCAATAGCGCGATATTGCCGCCCTCGCCATGCCCGATTAATCCCAACTGACTGAAGTCAATGAGGGAGCGGGTGCGCAGAAAGCTAAGGGCTGCTTGGGCATCTTTTACCAGGTCGGCGGTGGTAAGGGCGGTTAGGCTGCCCGCCGACTGGCCCACTCCACGGTCGTCGAGGCGGAGTACAGCTACGCCGCGGCGGGTAAGGTAGTCAGCCAGGGCATTAAATAGCTTGTACTCACCCAAACTCACGTCGCGGTCGTGGGGGCCCATATCGGAAAGTAGCACGGCGGCCGGAAAAGGACCTTCACCAGGCGGAATAGTGAGAGTGCCGCTCAGGCTAGTTTTGTCGCGTGGGCTGGTCAACACGACATCCTCCACCCGGTAGGGCGGCGGAAACTTGAAGTTTTTGGGTGGGCTGGCGGGCGGCGGAAAAAAGTTTAGCGCCAGAGTCGTTTGATAACCCTGCTGCTTCCATTTTCCCTGCACCTGCTTGCCGTCGGGGGTCCGCACGCAGGTGTAGCTGCAACCCAGTTCGCGGGTTTCAAATATGAGGGTGTCAGCTTTCACATCTACCGTCATGATTGCTCGGCTGATACGCTGAGCGGGCACGTCGAGCACGGCGAAACGAGTACCATTGGTCAACTCCGTAACGGTTATGCTGATGGGGAGGCTGCCCCCTGGAACGGTAAGCGAGCCTTTCCAATCGCCCTCCAATGAAATTGGGCCGCCAATTGACGCTTGGGCAGAAAGGAGGAGGGGCAGGGATGTAAGCAGAACGCGGCACCAGCCCAATAAGGAGCCGGTAAATATCTTCTTCATGTAATAAAGTGGGCAATTGCCTCCTCCGGGGTTAGCCAGAAAAGGCTTAGTGAGCAATAGGTAGTAGAAGCGCAGGGTAATCGGGGCAGGGGAAGCGGTATTGTTCGGCTATTGAGGTAGCAGCACGCGGTCAATCACGTGTACTACACCGTTGATGCATTGCACATCGGGAATAACCATGGAGGCAGTGGTAGCACCATTGCCGGCACCGCGTACAGGCAGCACACCATTGTTGTAAGCTCCCAACAAAACGGGTGTGTTGCCAACCGACGTAATGGAAGTACTCTCGGGTAATTCGGAAGTGAATTTGCCCCCCAGCACCACATGGTTGAGCAATACGCTGGTAACTACTTCCTTCGGTAGCTTGCGGATGTCGGCTGGGGAAGTAGAGGGCGTGCCCAGTAATTGAGCGAGTAAATCCTTGAAGGCCTGATCGGTGGGCGCAAACACTGTGAGCGGGGCACTGCCTGGCGTAGCAGACAAGGCTCCAGCCAAGTCGCAGTAGAGCACAGCTTCTACCAGATACGTCAGCTCGGGCTTTACAAACACTTGGGCGCGGCTCAGCGCTATGGCCGACTGCACGATGTCGGCCCCGGTAGCCAACAGCACCTTGTCGATGACGTGAACTGTGCCGTTTGAAGCTTTTATATCTGTACTGACAATGCGTGAGCCATTCACATAAAGGTTGCCACCACGTGTCACCATGCGCCGGGTAAGGCCAAGCACGGAGGGCGTGTTAGTACCAGCCGGCAGCGCACCGATAAGGCGGGAACTGTTCGCGACGTGGTACTGAAGCGTGGTGGTAAGAAAAGCCGTTTGCAGCGCATTAAGGTCGCTGGCGCTACGCAAACCTAAGCGGCCGAAGGCGTCGTTGTGGGGGGCAAAAACGGTGAAATTTCCCTTGCCTTCCGGGTCATTAGGGTTCTTGTTGGTCAGCACATCTACCACGCCGCCACGTATGGCTGCATCTTCCAGCAGACTAAAATCACGGCCCGCTACCGCCACGCCCGCAATAGACGGATCGGCTTCTGATTTCTCGTCAGCGCAGCCAGTCAGTAGTAGAGCAACAGTTAGCAGGCCCGCTACTACCTGACTATGAAAAGAAGAATACATAAAATGTGTTAAGTGCAAGATTAAGAGCAAAAAATATAATTGATCTAATGGAGATGCCCAATAAACGAAACGGGTGTGCACTTGGATTTAGCCACTAAAAATATTTTTTGTAGCTAAATCCAAGCATAGAATCGGCCTCGTATGGTGCGACATAATAACTGCGGTAGAAATGCAGGATCATTGCATTTCTACCGGAGAAATCGTCTGTAAATTATTCTGCTTCAACTCATTGACCTCAAGCAACACATGCAACAACATTACTTTAAGTATTTTCTCCTGCATATAGCGGTGCTCCTGCTCACCGGACACCTGCAGGCTCAGAGTTTAGTGAGTGGTTTTATGGTTGGAAAAGGGCACGGCTCAGTTGCCTTCACGGGCACCGCCGAGCGCTACAAGAGCGTGTATCTGGTTCCCGAAAAAGTGCAGGGAGTACCTGTTTTCAGGGAGATAAGGGTTTCGTCGCTGAACGTGTACACCACTTATGGCATCACCGACCAGATAGAAGCTACTATCAGCCTGCCCTACATCAAGTCGGAGGGCAAAGGCAACAACGAAGGCTACACCAATTCCCGCAGTGGCCTGCAGGACATTTCAGGCTTACTTAAATTCAAAGCTTTTACAACTGAGTTAGGCGGTAGCGTGCTCGACTTATTAGGAGTGGTAGGTGCTAGTACGCCCGCCAGCAACTACCAGTCGAATACCGGCTTGGAGTATATTATCGCTATCGGCAACCGCGCCACTAAGCTCAATACCTTGGGAATTGCGCACCTAAAAATGGCTTCGGGCGTGTTCCTGACCGGACAGGCCGGCTATAGCTACCGCAATAAGCAGGTGCCTAACGCCTTTATTGCTGATGCCAAAGTAGGCTATGCTGGTCTGAAACTGTACGCCGAGGGTTGGGCATCCTTTCAGCAGTCAAGCAGCAAAGGAACCGATATTTTGCAGCCCGGCTTCACCGGCGATTTTACGGCTACCCGCGTCAACTACACCCGGGTGGGGATGAGCGTATTCAAGCCCATCGCCAAGGGGTTTGGGGTGGTGCTCGGGGCTAGCCAGTATGTGAGCGGCCGCAATTTGGGCCAATCGACCGGGGTGTCGCTCGGCGCTTCCTACAACTATTAAAAATGCCCTTATTGTCTTACTGAACCCTTCAGTCGCCGAGCAAGCATTCGGCGCTGGGGGGCTTTTTAGTGCCCGAAAACCTTCGGATGCACAATAAAAATTGACTGATATGCAGATTTTGCGCGGCACGGACTACCTTTGCGACCCCAATTCTTTCTGATCAAAGGATTGTTTTTATACAGAGGCGTGGAGAGAAAGGCTCGACGAAACGCCGGCAACCCCCAGCACAACTGGAACGGTGCCAACCGAGGTCAGCGCAAGTATCGACTGACTATATAAAAACAAATTGCTGTGAACATTCACTTCCAACCCGCTCCACTTTCCTTCGCCACCACGTCACCCCAAACGTTGAGTTGGGCTACTTGTCTGGACATGGGTTGTTGCTGTTGTTGAGCGTTCGATAATCTCCTCGTCTTCCTGGCTTTGCCGACCCGCGGCGGCAAGTAGCTGCTGGGGGGCATTTTGCTTGCAGCCTCTGCTTTGGCTGAAGCTCAGCCCATAAAGTCACTGCCGAATCGGTAGAGGCGTCATTTGCTTTCTGATCTGACTGCCTCTTCGGTAGCGCTTATTTTCTCTTATCTCCATTCTTTTTATTCAACACGAGGCGCGGCTTCGTGCTACCTTTTATGCTCAAGAAATCACTGGAATTGCTGCGACAAGAGGCAGCCGAAACCGGCACTCACACCCTCAAGCGCAGTCTGAGTGCCTTTAACCTTGTCGCCATTGGGGTAGGGGTTATTATTGGGGCGGGGCTCTTTTCCCTCACTGGTATTGCGGCCGCCAATCATACCGGGCCGGCCGTTACGCTCTCGTTTTTGGTGGCCGCCGTTGGCTGCGCTTTCTCAGCCTTGTGCTACGCCGAGTTTGCTTCCATGGTACCCGTGGCCGGCTCGGCTTATACATACTCGTATGCTACTCTGGGCGAGCTGTTTGCCTGGATTATTGGCTGGGATTTAGTGCTTGAATACTCCGTAGGCGCCGCCGCCGTGGCCATCAGCTGGTCGCAGTATCTGACGCGTTTCCTGGCCAAGTACGACCTGCATATTCCTGCTCAGCTCGTCATGTCACCTTTCGAAACCTCTACTTTGGCCGATGGCTCGGTGGTGCACGGGTTCGTCAATCTGCCCGCTATTCTGATCGTGCTGGCCATCACGGCCATCGTGATTCGGGGTACGCAAGGGTCGGCCTGGGTCAATGCGACCATTGTGGCCCTGAAGGTATCGGTGGTGCTGGTGTTCATTGCGCTCGGCTGGCAGTATATCGATCCGGCTAACTATCAGCCGTATATTCCGGCCAATACGGGCACGTTTGGTGAGTTCGGCCTGAGCGGAATTCTGCGCGGAGCCGGCGTCATCTTCTTCGTCTTTATCGGTTTTGATATTGTGGCGACAATGGCGCAGGAAGCCAAAAAACCCCAGCGCGATATGCCCATTGGTATCATCGGCTCGCTGGTGGTGTGTACTATTCTGTTCGTGCTGTTTGGGCATGTAATGACGGGTCTGGCCAACTACACGGAGTTTAAAAACAGCGCCGCGCCCGTTGCTATTGCCATTGAGAAAACGCCCTATGCCTGGCTGAGTCAGGCTATTATCATCGCCATTCTGATTGGCTACACCTCCGTAATTCTGGTGGATTTGCTAGGTCAGTCGCGGGTGTTCTTCTCCATGTCGCGCGACGGCTTGTTACCTAAGATCTTCTCTGAGATTCATCCCCGCTTTCAGACGCCTTACAAATCAAATGTACTGTTGGCGGCCTTAATTAGCGCTTTTGCCGGCTTAGTGCCCATTCAAGTGGTAGGCGAAATGACCAGTATCGGTACGCTGCTGGCTTTCGTGATGGTGTGTCTCGGCGTGCTTATCATGCGCAAGCAGCAGCCCGACGCGCCCCGTGCTTTCCGCACGCCGTGGGTGCCGCTGGTGCCCATCATGGGTATTCTGACCTGCCTGCTGATGATGTTTTCGCTGCCCTGGGATACTTGGCTGCGCCTCATCGTGTGGCTGGCCGCCGGACTGGTGATTTATTACCTATACGGCAAGAAGCACAGCAAACTGCGACTGGCGCAGGAGCAAGCTAAGGTGAAGGCTTAGTGAATCCAATCCTGCAAAAAAGCCCCCCGCTACAAATAAGGCGGGGGGCTTTTTTGTGCATGAATAACCGACTTATTCTGGTAGCAAAACCGATTTTTGTCATCATTCAAATAAGAGAAGTATAGCTATGCAGTTGTTTTAAGTAGCTTTAAACATCTATTCTTACTATAGCTATCCGATGATTGAATCGTTACCCGAATTTGAAATTCAAACCCCTATAAATCAATCTCCTGCTTACCCAACCATCAGTGAAAGCTGGGGCGCGCTTGGTTGGTTTATGCTGCTGGCTCTGGTTTTAGGCGTCTTATCTATTCCCTTTTTACGCTTTACAACTCACGCGCAATCCATTATTGTGACCGTGATAGCCAGTGATTTGGCCAAGGCACTTATTGTCGTCTTGCTGATCTGGAGAATTCCGGCGGTTCGCCGCCATCGGTTGCGGTTGCTGGCGGCCCGTGAAATACCGTTGGTGTATTGGTTGCTGCCGCTACTGGTACTCGCTCAGATGGCTTTGCGTACGTTGGTTATATTCCTGCATCTGCCCAACTGGATGAGCGATTCGATGCGAAAGCTAAGTGGGTTTCCAGGACTCTCTTTTTTTGTTATCTGCGTTTCAGCGCCTATTTTGGAAGAGTTGCTCTTTCGGGGCTTGCTGCTGCCAGGATTGCTTAAAAACTACAGCCCCCGCAAAGCAATACTACAGTCTAGTTTATTATTCGGAATCATCCACTTGAATCCGGCCCAGGTAGTTTCGGCGTTTTTGTTGGGGCTCTTTTTGGGTTGGCTATACTACCGCACGCAGTCGTTGGCGGCGTGCATTGTGGTGCATTTCCTGAACAATGCAATGGCTTGGATAGCGATGCAAAATCCGAAATGGAAAAATCTAGAGGACCCTATTGCTTTACTACCTGAGGGCTCGATGCTTTTTCTGATAATGGTCATATCAGCCGTTACTTTCGCTGGTGGAACCTGGCTTATCTGGCGCGCTACTCACATGAGCATAGTTACCGAGTCAGAGCCATTAGCCAACGCCTAGCCTTAAAATGGGAGCCGTCGGCGTACTTGTTGCCACAAGTTACTGACCTCTGGTACAGCCCGAGTCAATAATAAAAGCCCCCCATACACGCCCGTAAGCACCACGGAGCGAACAAGCATGGTGATGAATATCGAGTGAACAGATGGCACCAGCCATGCCGCTACGCCAGTCGCCACCGCAATGCCCAACACCAGCGGAATTCGAAAATCGAAGGGTTGCAAACCGTAGGCGTGCCATACAAACCAGGTACGCGCCACGTTGATGCTTGTCATGGCCAGGAGGGTAGCAAGAGCCGCGCCGGTGAGGCCGTACAGCGGAATCAGGAGCAAATTGAGCAGCACCGTGGCAACGGCCAGCGACACGTTGAACACCAGATCGAAGCGGTAGCGGGGCGAGGTGACGAGAATCAGGCCGTTCACGCCCGTTATGCTGTCGAAAAGCCGGCCGGCCAGCAGCAGCAAAACAGATGTAGCGCCGGCCGCAAATTCGGGCCGCATCAACGAGTAAATGAAGTCCAGATTTAAGCCAATACCCAGCGCCAGCCAGCACCCAACAACCGTGTTGAGACGTGTAGTACGACGATAAAAGTCGGCCATACGTGGCATATCCTGCGCTTTCCAGTACTCAGCCAGTAACGGGAAGGCAATCTTATTGAGCGAGCGAGCCGGAATAGTAAGTGCGGTGCTGATAAAAAATGCGGTGGTGTACACGCCCGTGGCAGCCAGGCTGATACTGGAGCCTACCATGAGCGAATCGATGGAGCCGATGATAGTGCCCGATAAGCTTGATAAAATAACGAACCCGCTGAAGCTGAGAACTTCCCGCACCGGCACCACTGCCAATGCCGCCTTGGAGGGTCGCAGGTGCCACTCACCCAAGTACATGACATACAGCGCCAGTAACAGCGTGGCAAGGCCATAACTGCCAATAAAAGCCAGCACAAATTGATGGAAGGTCAGATACCCGAGCGAGAACAAAAGGGCTGCTACCACCGTGAGCACGCGTAGCAGGATATCCTGCACAAATGACGAGAAGGCCGTTTGATACAGCGCTTTCAGGTAGGCATCCTGCAATGAATAGAATAGGGTAAAAAGCGCCAGAATTGCCCCCCAGAAGTAGTAGGGGTTGAGCAGCGCAGCATCACGTTCGTATTGGGCCAATAGAAACGGCCGACCGAGCACATAGATGATAGTCACAACGGCAAAACCCAGGAGCGGAACTCCCAGCAGCATTGGCAGAAACCCTTGGTGCCCAGCAGCTTTATTGCGGAAATAAGGAAAAAAACGAATGCCAGTACTAGCAAACCCGAAGGCGGCGAGCTGCGCGTAAATGGTCGCTACTGACACAAGCACCCGCGTCAGTCCAATCTGATCGGCGGCCAGCAAGTTGGGAAGCACCAACACGGTATTCACGAAGCCGAGGCCTAACCCGATGTAGGCAATAATGGTGTTGCGCAGTCCCTGCCGCTGAACGATGCCCAAGTGTACTGTTTTCTAATTAATTGATTTGTAATTACTTGTTAAGATGCTGCTGACACTTCCGAAGATGCCATGTGAGCTAAAATATCCGTGCCATTAACGAATGCTGTATTGCGGCTGCGAAGGTACTGCAATAGCTCCTTGAACTGCTCAGGACCATTTATTTGATTCTGGGGGGCAAAATTCTCATTGTGCCAAAGCACCGTGCACACGCCCCCAAACCGCTCAACTTCCTGAAGCATAGGCGTAAGAGCCGGCAGAATTTCGTGCGGAGCAAGTTGCAGATAGTTAGGGTGATGTAAGGTGGCGTCCATCACATTAAGCGGAATTTCCAGAAACTCAAACGCTTCGCCATGCTCAAAATCAAAGGGATAAAAGGGCAAACAGTACGAATTGCGAAAGCCGAAATGCTCCGCAAATCCCAGTGTGGAATCATAAGTAAAACCGGCTTCACTCACTACCGCTGGCGTCTGGCGCGGCTCCCAACTTAAGTAGTGAAAACGGTTGCCCAAAGCAGGAATTGGCAGCTTTTGCTTTTCCTGTTGGAGCTGGGGGGCATTTTGGGCCGTTCCGAGGCTACCATGCACGGCTATTTCGGCACCGTTTTGAGCTAAGTTTTGAATGCGTTTCTGGAAGCTCGGCTTGGTCAGGTCGTAATCAGCGTTCGGGGTGCCATTGGCGGCGCGGTTTGGATTTCCGAGAAAAAAGAACGTGGATTTTGCCCCCCAGCGCGCCGTTTCGCCCTGCACTTGTTCCAAGTTATTCCAGGCGTCGTGGCCTTGCAGCCGGCGCCCCACTAAGCGCCCAAACAAACCCAATTGACCTTTGCGGAGCGCCGCTTTGCCTTCGCCCTTCCAGGCACTCTGGCAATTGTCGATATCATGCGTTATAAAGGTCGCGAATGATGCCTGATTTGCCCCCCAAGTGCGTAGACGCAGCTTTTGGCCAGTAACGTGCTCTACCGCTGCCTGCAACACATCGAAGTAGTAGTTCACTACAGATACCGCCACAAAGCCATATTGCCGCTGCACGCTGACGGTGTAGGGAAATCGTCCGTGCTGGTCGCGCTCTTCCGAAAAGTATTCCTGCCAGCCGCTAAGCAGATAAAAGGCTGCCGAGATTATATCGGCATGTATGATAGCTCGACTGCCGGGCAAAAGCTCCAGCAGTTCACTCTTCGGATTAGTATCAAAAAAGAAGGGAATACTCTTGCCCCGCCACTCCCGCCAGTTTGGTGCTGGTGGAAACGGGTGCTGCTGCTGGAAAAACCCATCTGAGTGGTCGACAATGACAAGTTGCGATTGATTCGCGTAGCTAATAGTCAGCGCTGGGACCCCCGCATATGCTTGCCTGAAATGACGTAGCACATAAGCCAGGCGCGCTGCTTCCAATACAGGCTGGCTGGCGATGGGGGGCAAAATTGCAGAAGGATAGGCAGGCATAAGCACGAAAATACGTTGTTCGAGTCCATGCCTGCTAATCAGGCTGTTTTCCTAACGAACCACTTCCAGCCAGCCTTTGAGAGCGCTGTTGGTAGCACCACGGCGCAGCATGTAGTAATAAATGCCCGGTGCTACACTAGCACCCCAGTCATTAAAATAGCACTCCGTTTGATATACTTCTTTTCCCCAATGGTTGTAAATAGCCAATGACCATTCACCCACATTATAGGAAGCTACCACAAAGGCATCGTTGCGACCATCTTTATTGGGCGTGATGATGTTGGGTACACAGAGTTGGGTGGTTAGCGTTCGGCTGACTGTCTGGATGTTGCAGCCGCTCCCGGAAGGCTCTGAGCTTATGCTGAATAGCAGCACATAAGAAGCAATAAGAGCAGAGAGTATAATCTTATATTATTTCTAGGTTCTAAAGAAAGTAAAAATTTATTCATTCTAAAGTTATATTAGAATTATCAATCACGTAATAACCTTAATTTATCCAGGACGCCAACTTTTTTAAAACGAGTTTGGTGCTGAGGCCTTCATTTTTTGTACTTAAAGTTGAATTATAGTAAGCTGCCCGCTGGTAAAGGTTGGAAGGTTTGTACTGCTCATAGCCTCGTAGCAACGTAGCCAATTCGAGTAGGGAAGAGGCTCGTTCTACCAAGCCATGAGCCACGTAGCCATAGTAATCATCGGCAACAGTGTGAGTACCAAAGCGGTAATACAGGCTCGCCAGATTGAGCAGTGTAGCCTCTAAGTGTGTAGAGGTATCGGCGGCTACTAAAGCGTCTTGTTGGTGTAGAAACTCAAATATGTTCTGCTGGCGCGCATTGGAAAACAAGAGGTGAATATGCTCGCGCAAAAAACTAAAGTCGCGGGTATCGCCAGGGTGGGCGCGAAAAGTGAAAGTGAGTGTAGGAAACTCCCTGACCAAGTAAGCTACAGCAGCCCGGATGGCTTCTGTATCGTCAAGCAAATTGACGGCAATACCTACGCGCCGTACGGCCGGCGCGGTATTGCGCTGGCTGAGATAGACATCGGCTTTGGGCATCCCCACCAACTCCACGCGGCCCTGGATGGGCCCACATTGCTGATACTTGTCCAGCGCATCCTGACCCTCCAGTAGGCTCAAATCGAAGCCCAGGGGTGGGAAATAAGTACTTACGCTGGCGTGTTGCACGTAGGCAGTCGGGACTCCGCAGGCGCGGGCAGCGAGCAGGAGGGCGCGAGCGTCATCATTGTGGTCGTTAGCAAAAATGATGGCTTTGGGCTTGTAATGGCGCAGGGCCCGCACGTACACTTCGTAGTAGCCGATGGCGTTAAAAATCAGGTCGAAAAAGCGCACTGCCCGGCTTCCTTCTGTACGCCATAACCCAACCAGTACCAGCGGAAACTGCCAGTAGTACAAAAGCTTGAGGCGGAGCGAAAGGCGATTCACGCTCCCGTTGTAACGCCCGATCTGTTTGCTTTGGCCAGCTACAAATACACTGTTGGGGAGCCCAGACCGGATAAAATCTAGCGCTTGGTAGTTGTTCTGGCTTACAACATACAGCCAAATTGCTCCTCGCAACGGTTCCGGATTATGGATGGGCCGAAAGCAGTTGCCTACCAGCCGCAGGGCCGTGTACCCCAATACTTTAGCAAGTCGCTTCAGTGGATTGTGCGGCGAAATGCCCCCCAGCATCTGGGGTGGAAGCTGCACAAATAGATCGGTGAAGCGCAGTTGCAGAATGTCGCGGGTGCGGGCAACGAGCTGAGCCAAATAGGGCATGACGAGACTACAGCGCTTCCCAGGTGAGTGGCGTACCCGCGCGCAAATCCTGACGGGCAGGCTTACCGAGCAGGGGCGCGAAGTAGCGGGGCGGCAGACCGTCGCCGGGACGCACTACGCGCAGGTTTTCTTTGGTAAACATATCGCCTGCCCGAATATCCTGGGCAACATACAGCGAACGTTTGTACAGGCGGCTTTTTTCCTCGGCCCGCTGCACACCGTATTGAATATGCCCCAATGCCTGCCAGGCTCGCTCCGTTTCGGTGACTAAGGTGGCTACCTCTTCAGGCTCAAGGGAAAAAGCCGAATCGACACCGCCATCGGATCGGCGTAGGGTTACGTGCTTTTCAATGACGCAGGCCCCCAGCGCTACGGCGGCTACGGCCGCGCCCACACCCATGGTATGATCGGAAAGACCCACCGGACAATCAGGAAAAAGCTGGGCCAGATGCGGGATAGTGCGCAGATTGGTGTTTTGGGGTGTGGCGGGATAAGTGCTGGTGCATTTTAACAGAATCAACTTCTGGCAGCCAGCCTCACGCAATACTTCCACGGCCTCGGCTACTTCAGCTAGAGTGCTGGCTCCAGTGCTCATAATCACAGGTTTGCCGGTAGCAGCTACGCGCCGCAGTAGGGGCCAGTCGGTGTTTTCGAAGGAGGCAATTTTATAAGCAGGCACATCGAGTGTTTCCAGAAAATCAACCGCCGTTTCATCGAAGGGCGAGCTGAAGGCCAGCATCCCATGCGATTTGGCGCGCTCAAACAATGGCTCATGCCACTCCCAGGGCGTGTAGGCTTCCTGATACAGCTCGTGCAACTCCCGACCGTACCACAACGAGTCAGGATCGTCGATGCGGTAAGCGCCGGGGAGCGTCATGGTGTCGGCGGTATAGGTTTGGAGCTTGATGGCGTGAGCACCTGCGGCCGCTACGGCATCAATAATGGCCAAAGCTCGCTCCAGCGACTGGTTATGGTTGCCGCTAAGCTCAGCAATAATAAACGGCCGTTGGTCGGGGCCGATAGGGCGGGAGCCGATATGCATCTTGAAGGAGTTAGAAGCGAAAAGTCGGTAGCTAAGACAAGCTGTTTGCAATCAGGCACGGTGGTGACACTTTCGTTGAACGATTCAAGCGTGTTGGCATCAACGGCGAAAAGAGTCGTGGTGGCACCACGCCAGACGAGAAAGCTACAGCCACCACGCAAAAGTAACCGAATCAGGCTCGCCTGATAAAGCGACGGGGAGCAAAGCATAGCCCGCCCGCTCAAATGCACGTAACGAAGCTTGATTCCGAAGTTGGACATGCCCAACTATCCGACGCAGATGAGGGAAAGTTTGCACCAAATGCGTGGTGCCCAGGGCTAGTAGCACCGCCGCCCAGCCGCGCCCCCGATACGCTGGGTCAAGCAAGTAGCTCAATGTGGCCTCGTCGTGCGAAATACTGAAGCGAATGAGCCCAACAGGCGCGCCGGTGGCCTCCTCTTCGGCCAAAAGCATCAGGGCATAAGGATCGGCAAGACGGGCGTTTAGCCACCGCTCATGAAACTCGGCCGGTACGGGCTGAGGATTGAAGGAAGCCTGCCGTACGGTTGGCTCATTCGTCCAGGCCAGGAGCTGAGCGGAATCGGCGGCGGTAACCAGGCGCAAGCGGAAAGGCGCATCTGGCAGTCGTAAGGCCTTGAAAGCTTGGCGTAAACGTGCAGGAGCTTGGCCGTCGAAATAACGTTTTTGGGCCGTTCGGAGCTGCTCTGCAATGCGCATCACCTCCGGTGAAGTCAGCACATTAGCAGCGCTGGGATACAGCAAAGCCATGCCTGCCGCCCGCAAGAACTCGTGCAGATCATGCTGATTAGCGGCAGTAGGCAACAGGAACAGTAAGCCGCCCCCCGCCGCACAATACTCGTAGCTGATGGTGCTGGGCGAGCACACCGCCGCCCCACAGCTTTGCATAAGCTCCGCTAACTGGCTGGGGGGCAAATTTCGATGCAGCGTAACTTTAGCTTCGTGTTCAGCCCACTGGCTCAACGATTCCCACCCGGTATACGCACTGCCTACTACTATCTGCACTTGCTCAACGACGGGCAGCGTGAGCAGGGTAGCAGCCACGCGTTGGGTCTGATGCGTAGGGTCGGCCCCGCCGAGACAAACCAACACGGATGAGGGCGAAGCAACTGTGTGAGAAGCGGGGGCGGCGGAGCAGAAAGCGGCTCGTAGCGGCGCGTAGGCTGGTCCGCTCAACAGCCGAGCCCCAGGCTGTCGTAAGTCATAATCAGCCTCAGAAATGCCCCCCGCAGGGTTCAGCACCAAGTCGGCGGCGAAGGGAAAGGCGTGCAAATCATCCAGGCAAACTAACTTGGCCACATGAGCGCGCACGGCTTCCTGATAACTCAACTCAAAGCCGTAGCCATCGAGCACCAGTATGTCATTGGGGCGCAACACGTGCTGGGCCAGCCAGGCTGGCTCACCACCCGCAGGTTGGGGGGGCATTTCGACAACCTCTGAACAGGATTCCTGGAGCTGATTAAGGAGCACAGCATCAGGCTCCTGAATAACGAATACACACCCAAACTCATCGCGCAGGATATCAGCCAACGCCAATAGACGCATCACATGGCCCAGCCCAATGCGTGGATTTCCATCGGCGCGGAGCACGAGGCGGGGCAGGCTGGGGTGGGCGGTCATCAAGCTATCTTTTGTTCGATATGAGCGTTCAGCGCTACCAGCTCCGGGTGCTGATCTAGTAGAGCAATAATTTCATCAGAAGTTAAAGCAGCAGCATTATGATTCTCGATGAGGAGTTTTAAAAGCCGGAAGTCGTCGGGAGTATCCACGGTCAGACGGTACTGGCTGCGGTTGGGAGAGCGAGTAACATGTTGAAAATGAACATTGCCCAAACGATTCTGGTGGATATACGGCGTCACATGCTCCCGGTCACCAGGTAAGACAGCCTGATGGTAGGCTTCAGTTAATAGCTCGCGGGAAAAAATCTCAAAGTCGAAGCCCCGTGGAAAGGTGCGCTCCAATACATTGGAGAGGTAAAGACGTGAGTCTTGGTGGCGTAGATATTCCTGTACGCCTTGTGCAATAAGCCGCCCATCCAGTAGGGGGCAATCAGAGGTAACGCGCACGATAATGTCCAGTTGATTTTCCTCTGCACATTGGCAATAACGTCCCAACACATCCTGCTCATCGCCGCGGGTACAGGGCAAATGGGCATGCGCAGCAAACTCAGCAAGCACATCGTCGGTAGAGTTACTGGTAATTGCCAGGTACATGGGTAAGCCACTCTCACGTAATCGTGTTACATGATACTGTAGCAGCGGCTGGCCAGCAACTGGCAATAGCACCTTCCCTGGCAGGCGCGTACTAGTCATGCGAGCCTGAGAGATAATACCGATTTTAGGAGAATTCGAAAGCATTAATTACCAGCTTACTACGAACTATTAGGCGCTTTAATACCTGTCTCTACTCTTGCCTTTTATTCTTGTTACATGCGCACAAACTCTCGTACACAGTCAATTACATACTGCTGTTCCTCATCCGTCAGATCCGGGAACATGGGTAAACTTAGACAGTGGGCGTAGTACGCCTCAGCTTGCGGGAAATCCCCACTTTTCCAACCTAGCTCCTGATAATAAGGCATCGTGTGAACCGGAATGTAGTGTACTTGCGCAAAAATCTGCCGCTCGCGCAGGAAATCATATAAGCCTTTACGATCCTCAATCTGAATTACGTAGAGATGATACGCATGACCCGGTTTCGTGGTCAATGAGCGTATGGGGGGCATTTTGGCAAAGGCGGCATCGTAGCGGGCGGCTAGAGCGCGACGACGAGCAAGGCCAGCATTGGCGCGCTGGAGCTGACTGATTCCCAGCGCCGTGAGCATATCAGGCATGCGATAATTATAGCCCAGGGTTTGCATTTCGTAATACCAGCCGCCGGGGTTTTGCTGAAGCTGCGCCGGATTTTTGGTGATGCCGTGGGTGCGCAGCATGAGTAGCTTTTCGTAAAGGTCTGGGCGGTTAGTCGTAATCATGCCGCCTTCGCCGGTGGCAATGTGCTTGACGGGGTGAAAGCTGAAAATGGCTAAGTCAGCAAATTGTCCGTTGCCGCAGCGCTGCTCGTTACCCTTTGAATCCACAAAAAAGCCCCCCGGTGCGTGACAGGCGTCCTCAATCAGCCACAGCCCAAACTCATCAGCCAACGCGCGCGCTTCCTCCATATTCACGGGCAAACCCGCAAAATCGACGGGAATAAGGCCGTGAAAATGCCCCCTAGGGTGACTTTCCAGCAACCGTCGTACTTGCTTTAAGTCGATGAGTGCGGTGGCGGGGTCGATATCAGCAAAATGAACTTCGCCCCCGCAATACAAAACACAGTTGGCGGAGGCAGCAAATGTGATAGGCGTAGTAATGACGCGCTGACCGGGCTGTACGCCCAAGGCCAGCGTGCACAGGTGCAAAGCCGCCGTGCCATTGCTTACCGCAACCGCGTATTTGGCGCCGATATAAGCCGCAAATTTCTCTTCAAACTCTGCCACCTTCGGTCCCTGTGTCAGAAAATCGGACCGGAGCGTATCGGTTACAGCTTGTATATCGTCTTCAGTAATATGCTGACGGCCATAGGGAATAGCACGTGTGGGCTGAAAGGTAACGGAGGCATTAGTCATAGTCTGGTAAATATACACAGCCCAAGCGCTTGGTGTGGCACCCGGATCTGTGCAGGTGCTGTGGTCAACAAAGCTTGCAGCGTGAAACAAAAAATGCCGCTCTTGGTGCAGAGCGACATTTTGAATAGATAATAGAAGAAGCTGGTTAAGCCGTGAATGTTGGATCGACGTGCAGGCGAATTTCCTCCCGAATCTGCTCGGCGTTCAGCCAATGGTCATTGTTGGCCGAATCATAATAGAAGCCGTCGGGCACGCGGCTGCCTTTGAAATGGCGAATGAACTCTTCCACATCCCACTGCGGCGTGTAAGGCAAAATGACGTAGTACCGATCCAATTCCACCGTGCTCAGCGCATCGGTTTCGGTTATCATGGCTTCATGCAGCTTTTCGCCGGGACGGATGCCGACTACCTCGTGCTTGCAATTGGGGCCGATGGCTTCGGCGACTTCCGTAATTTTGTAGCTCGGAATTTTAGGAACAAAAATCTCGCCTCCCCAAGCGTTTTCCAAAGCATACAGCACGAGATCGACGCCTTCTTCCAGCGAAATGTTGAAGCGCGTCATATCGGGGTGTGTGATGGGCAGCACACCGGTCTCGCGCTGTTGCAGAAAAAACGGCACTACCGAGCCTCTGGAGCCGATTACGTTGCCGTAACGCACGACGGAAAAGCGCAAATCACGCTTGCCTTTCATGTTATTGGCGGCCACAAAAAGCTTATCGGAGCAGAGTTTGGTAGCGCCATAGAGGTTGATGGGTGCAGCGGCTTTGTCGGTGCTGAGCGCCACTACTTCTTTCACGCCGCAGTCTAGAGCAGCATTAATGACGTTTTCAGCTCCAAAAATATTGGTTTTGATGCACTCCATCGGGTTGTACTCAGCAGCGGGCACCTGCTTGAGGGCAGCGGCGTGCACCAGTACATCAATGCCTTCGCAGGCACGCTTGAGGCGCTCTGCATCACGTACATCACCAATGAAATAGCGAATAGCCGGGTACTTGGAGTGCGGAAATATCTGCGACATTTCGTACTGCTTCAGCTCGTCGCGCGAGTAAATGACCAGGCGTTTTACCTGCGGAAATTTCTCGAACACGGTATGCACGAACTGCTTGCCGAAAGAGCCCGTACCACCGGTAACCAGGATGGATTTGTTATTTAAATCGAGTGCCATAGAAAGACAAAGAGAGGCCAGCCATCCGGAAAAAGACGCTGGGGGGCAAAAGTAGGCAATCCGCGCCGGGGTTGCGTACTTTTGCACTGTTGTTGGTTATTGGTCGTGCCGAGCATTCCGCGCATGACCATCTTTTATTTTACAGCGTCTCTTCATGTCCGAACCTATCAAGCTCATTATCTGGGATCTGGATGATACTTTTTGGCGCGGTACGCTTTCGGAAGGAGTCGTGGAAGCCATTGCCGATAACTTGGAACTGGTGCGTGCTACAGCGGCCCGCGGCATTGTGCACACCATCGTTTCCAAAAATGATTTTGCCGCCGCCGAAGCCAAGCTAGTAGAGTTGGGCATTCGCGACTTGTTTGTTTTCCCCCAAATAAGCTGGCAGCCGAAAGGACCTATTATTAAAGAGTTGCTGGCGCAGATGCAGCTGCGAGCGCCAAACGCGCTGTTTCTGGACGATAATCCGATTAATCGGGCGGAGGCGCAGTATTATAATCCCCAGCTTCAGGTAGCCGATCCGGCTGAATTGCCAAAATTTGCTCCTCAGCTGCTACTCAGCGGCAAACCCGACCCCGGCCTAACGCGCCTGGAGCAGTACAAACTGCTCGAGCGTCAGCAGCAGGCCCGCGCTGCTTACCAGGATAATCTGGAGTTTCTGCGCGATTCGCAGGTGCGCATCGAGTTTCGGGAAGGAGCTGCCGTGCATGCTGATCTGAGCCGCATTGAGGAATTGATTAACCGCTCCAACCAACTCAATTTCACGAAGAGGCGAGTCGCCAAAGATGATTTAGAAGCCAGCTTCACGGATGCTGCGCTTCGTTGGGGCACTGTGCGGGTGCGCGATCGATTCGGCGACTATGGTCTAGTGGGTGTCTACTGCCTGAATTTGCAGGAAAATCGACTTGAGCAACTGGTGTTTTCCTGCCGCATTCTGCATCTGGGCGTTGAACAGTTTATATATGCCTGGCTCGGTTTTCCGGCTTTAAAAGTGGAAGGCGAAGTGGCTACAGAGCTGAATGGAACGGATAAGCCTGACTGGATTACGCTGGATTCGCCAGATGCTAAGGCTCCGACGTCATCCACAACCTCTATGAGCACTGATGACGAGCGTGTTTCTGCTGGGGGGTATATTCCGGATAAAAACCATCCCAAGCTTCGGGTATTACTTAAAGGTGGCTGTGATTTAGGGCAGCTAACGCCCTTCTTGCAGGCCTTTGCCATCGACGTAATAGAAGAGTTTAATTACGTAAATGAGCACCAAATTCCGGTGCATGTGGAGCATACGTCTCTGCTCCGTCTGACCCGCGAATTGCCCCCTAGTGAGCAGCAACGCTTGGCCCACAAGCTGCCTTTTCTGGGAGAGGAAGCTTTCACTACCAACTTGTGGACGGCCGAGTATGATGCTTTAGTATACAGCCCCCTTATGGACTACACGCAGGAGCTATACCGCGAAAAGGCAACGGGCATTGCCATTCCATTTGGTGGCTACCAGAATATTCTAGCTGTTGATTCGGCTACGTTGGCGGCAAAATATGCTCAACGCCGCTTCCGAAGAATGGACGAGGCTTTTTTGGGTCAGTTTAAATCTGAATTCGAGTTTGGGGGGCAAATTTCGCCCGCTGACTTTCAAGCGAATCTGCGCTGGCTACGGAGCCAGCTGCCGGCGGCTATTCCCATTTTCTTCCTCAACGGGGCTGAAATAGAAGTTCCCGGCTCCGCCGAAACGGGCGCCGCGCAGCGTCACGCGCAAATGAACCAAGCGTTGGCTGAGTTCGTGGCCAGCGCTGATAATTGCTTTATCATTGATGTGCGCGATTTCGTTCGTACGCCGGCAGATGTCACCAATAATCTGCGCCATTATCAGCGCGCACATTACCGCACACTCGCTCAGCGCCTGGCTCAAGCTCTCGGTGCCTGGCACGGCCGCCAGCTGCCCCGCTCTACCTGGACCGATTTGCGAGCACAATTAGCTAGCCACTTGCCTAGTAAGCTGCGCAATGCTTGGGAAAAGCTCCAGAAGTAAAAAGCCTATTTGATCAGCTTAGCCAGCTTTTGCGTAAGCGCCCGCCGCGAATACTGCGCGTGATTGATGGCTGGCAAATCAAGGTTGGAATTGATTCGCCAGGCAGCAAACAGACCATCCAAATGGTCGAGCATGCCGCTGTAGGTGTCGTAGGGGAGGGCACGGCCGGCTCCGCACTCCTCCAGCAGATTATCGGCATCGGAACCTACGGGGCCAATGCAGATAATAGGTTTGTTAGAAGCCAGATACTCAAATACTTTGCCTGGTAGAATGCCGAAGTTGTGCGCTACATCCGGAATGGCCATGAGCAATGCCGTAGACCGCAGCAAGTAGCTCACCGACTCGTCGTGTGGCACAAAAGGCACAAATTCCGTGTGTTTGCCTAAGCCTACCTCTCGTATCTGCTCCTGCACGCCCGCCGACACGGTGCCCACAAAGCGCAGCTTAAGGGGTACATCCGGATGGCGCGTGGTGCAAGTGGCACAGGCCGCCAGAAACAGTTCAATATGATACGTCTCGGAGATGGTGCCGGTGTGGGTAATCAGCAGACAATCAGTGGGTGGGGAGCTAGGTTCCCGAAAATCACTTTCATCATAGCCGTTGGGCAGCACATGAAATTTACTGGCCGTAAGGCGCGGCGACTTCCCTAAAAACAGGCGCTTGGTGTCGGGGCTGGTAACTAGCACTTCATCGGCCTGCTCCAGCACCTGACGTTCGTACCAGGCATCGAGCCAGCGCGCGGGCGGGGTGTGGTTCAGTTCTTTATAGTAGTAAATATCCGTCCAGGGGTCGCGCATGTCGGCTATCCAACGTAGACCATAGCGCTTCTTTAGCTCCAGACCAATAAGCTGCGTAGAGTGCGGCGGACTACTAGTCATCACCGCGTCGAAAGTGTGGCCTTGGGCAAATAGCTCGGCACACTGCCCCAGAACGTGTTGGTTCCAGCCTCGGCGCGGATCTGGAATAAACAGGTTGCCCCGCAAAAACTTGAAAACCTGCTGTTGCAAGCTGCTTTTGCTTTCGTTTGCAAAGCCGCCGTGCGGAATCTGTTTGCGGCCGGTGAGCTTTTTATAGGAGTCAAATGGTTCGCTCGTATTTGTGCGAAACACACGCACGCTAGCCGGCACTTCCGCCGCTAGCGACTCATCGATTACTGGATAAGCTCCCTGTGACGCATCCACGGTAATCACCGTTGGCTCCACGCCAAAAGCGGGCAGATGTTTCACAAATTTCAAGCTTCGCTGCACGCCCGCCCCGCCTGAAGGGGGCCAGTAATACGTAATAACAAGCAGACGCAGGGGCTTGGGGGGCATTTTTAAAGCAGGTTTGAGCACGCGAAGGTACGTAGCCGTGGGCTTTCAGGGTTTTTTGGGTTAATTTTGGGGAGGCGAACTTGCCGTTGCGACCTATTGTATTGCCTCAAGCCTCTTAATCAGGCAGTTAGGCATACTAGCACCTTTCACATCACTACATCACAAGATGTTCGATAATCTCTCTACCAAGCTCGACCGGGCCTTCAAAACCCTGAAAGGTCAGGGTAGCATCACCGAAATCAACGTCGCCGCGACTATCAAGGAAATTCGTCGGGCGTTGGTCGATGCCGACGTGAACTACAAGGTGGCCAAGGAAGTCACCGACAAAATAAAGGACGAGGCCATGGGCCGCGACGTGCTTACGGCCGTTTCGCCCGGCCAGCTCATGACCAAAATTGTCTACGATGAGCTAACGCTGCTCATGGGAGGCGAAAAAGAGGACGTAGTACTGAAAGGTGACCCAGCCGTGATTTTGCTATCGGGCTTGCAGGGCTCGGGTAAAACAACCTTCGCCGGTAAACTCGCCACGTTCATTAAAAAGCAAAACCGTACCGTCCTGCTCGTAGCCTGCGATGTGTATCGTCCGGCCGCTATCGACCAGCTGAAAGTGCTGGGCGAGCAAGTAGGAGTGGAGGTTTACTCGGAGGTTGAAAATAAAAACCCCGTCGAGATTGCGCAGAATGGTATTGCTTACGCCAAGAAAAACAACAAGAAAGTAGTCATCATCGATACCGCTGGCCGCTTGGCCGTGGATGAGCAGATGATGCGCGAAATTGAGCAGGTTAAAAAGGCGATAAACCCCTCCGAAACGCTGTTCGTGGTTGACTCCATGACGGGTCAGGATGCGGTAAATACGGCCAAAACTTTCAACGACCGCCTCAACTTCGATGGCGTGGTACTTACCAAGCTTGATGGTGATTCGCGCGGTGGTGCGGCTCTTTCCATTCGGGCTGTAGTTGAGAAACCCATCAAATTCATCTCAACGGGTGAGAAGATGGAGGCGCTGGACATGTTCTATCCCGACCGGATGGCCCAGCGTATCTTGGGTATGGGCGACGTGATTTCGCTGGTAGAACGCGCCCAGCAGCAGTTCGACGAGGACGAAGCCAAGCGCATCAACCAGAAAATCCGCAAGAATCAGTTCAACTTCGACGACTTCCTCTCCCAGCTGGAGCAAATCAAGAAGATGGGCAACCTGAAGGACTTGGTGGGAATGATTCCGGGCATGAGCAAGGCCATCAAAGATGTGGATATCGACGACGATGCTTTCAAGCCAATCGAGTCCATTATCAAAAGCATGACTCCTAAAGAGCGCGCCCAGCCCGAGTTATTAAACGGTTCGCGCCGCCGTCGTCTTGCCAAAGGCAGCGGTACTGATATTCAACAGGTCAACAACCTGATGAAGCAATTCGAAGACATGCGCAAAGTGATGCGTACCATGAACAAAATGAGCAGCACCAAAGGTGGCATGCAGCAAATGGCCAAAATGATGGGCATGCGCGGCGGTATGAAATAAGCTGCTCGGAGCTTTACAAAAAAGCCCCCCAGAGGTGTTCTGGGGGATTTTTTTTAGTATTCCGTTCGTGCTTCGTGCTCTGTCCAGGCTGTGAAACCTTCTTTGGCTTCAGCCCCCAAGAATTCCTGCATCGGTATTTGTCGCTCGCTCAGCGGCTTCTCTATCTCGTCGTAAATAAACTGGTCGTCGAAGCCAATAGCGGCGGCATCTTGCTTGGTGTTGCCATAGAATACGCGGCGCGGACGAGCCCAATAAATGGCCCCCAGGCACATAGGGCAAGGCTCGCAGCTCGTATACAGGTCGCAATCTTGCAACTGGAAAGTGCCCAGGGCGATACAAGCTTTGCGAATGGCATCAACTTCGGCGTGGCAAGTGGGGTCGTTGGTACTGGTAACTTGATTAAAGCCGCGCGCGATAATCTGGCCATCTTTTACGACGACGGCCCCAAAAGGACCACCATAACCAGCCTGCATTTTTTCAACCGATAGGCGAATGGCTTCGCGCATAAATTCTTCGCGGGGAGCTTCCATAGTATAATAGGGGAAGGAGAAAACTGACTTTTGCAGGGAGAAAAAGCCCCCCAGCAATGAAGTTACATTGTCTGGGCTTAAGGAGGAATAAAGTCGGAATCAACAGTTACTTACTTCCATATAACCTGTTGACTGCTAGTGAAGAAACTATATGAAGTAATGGCAACAAAAAAGCCCCCTGATCATTCAGGGGGCTTTTTTATGAGACACGGGCTATTGCCCCAAGTTAGTTGCGAACCAGCGGCAGTGCTACATTCACAGCTGCTCCGCGTACTCGCACAATGTAGGAGCCATGAGGCAGCGCCTGCACCTGCAATGGGTGTTCCTGCTGACCAGCCAGCGTCAGGATTTGTAGGCTGCGGCCCGTCAGATCAAGTAACTGGACTTGGTAGTTGCCAGCAGGTAAGGCTGTTAAGTCGAGTGTAGCGCCACCTTGACTTGGGTTAGGATACACGGATACGTCAACTTTGATAGCGTCCACAAATTTAACTGTCCGCACTGGACTGAACGTTGCAGTTCCATCGAAGTCCAGCTGCTTCAAACGGTAGTAAATCAGCGCACCAAAACGGGCCACGCCAGCATCAGTGAAGCTGTATTTCGACTGCTGCGTAGTGGTGCCCTTACCGCGTACCGTTCCGATAGTGCTGAAAGACAAGCCATCAAGTGAGCGCTCTATAACAAAGCGGTCATTGTTGAGCTCCGAAGCTGTAGCCCAGTTAAGTTGAGCATCCTGACGAACTGCTGTAGCCTTGAACTCCTTCAACTCTACGGGCAGCGGACGCACAATGGTAACATCCTCGGCAGTGCTGGCGGCTGCGGCGTAGTTGCTGCCCGGTACAGTTCCACCACCGGCGAAGGTGCCAGCAGGTGATACGATGCTCGTAGCCGTGAGGCGGGTAGGATCGAGGAAGCGTACAGTTGCAGAGGCCTGATAAGCCGTGTTATTGACAGCAGTGCTGGCGATAGTAGCCCGGAAGGAGATTCTGAGCGTAGCGCCGGCAGGAATATTCAGACCACTGAATACGGGAGTGCTTGTGCTAGTAGTTGGAGCAGTGTATTCTGTATAAGGCGAGGGGATGCCACCAGCTAGTGTTAGCGTCACAGTAGGAGCTACTGTGTTGTCATATTTGAAGAGGTCAGTGGTTAACGCTGTTTCTACGCTCACACCTGTTGCTGCTCCACCCGTATTTGATATAACAAGTGCATAAGTAGCAGGATTTACTGCATCACCACTACGCGTAACATTTGGAGTGGGAGTAGACAGCGTTGCAGCAAGCGTAGGTAAGCAAGAGCCAGCCCCAGCAATATTGTTAGTCGGAACAGCAGTAGTACTGACAGATGGATTTGTAACCGATGTGCCGTTAGCTGCACCAAAAGCACTAAGGTCTAATAAACCTGTTCTGCCAGCACTTCCACCGACTCCATCGAAGTTACTCAAATTACCATTTGAATAAGCTAAGCCGCCGCCCCCGCCGCCGCCAGGACCGTATTCGTCTGATCCTCCAGTACTAGTGTTACCGCCATTGCCACCATTTACCTGCACAGTAATTCCATTCAATCCATTACCAATTGTAGCAGGAGGTGTAGCTCGAATGAGAACTGTACCACCAGCGCCGCCGCCACCGCCACCAGAGGTATTGCCGTTGGCTGATGGCGCGTTGCCGCCATTCGCTACCAGTAAACCTGTGCCGCTGATAGAGCCGGTTTGAAGCATGATAATGCCACCTCCAACGCCGCCACTACTTTGCGCCGCATTTGCATCGTTCGTAGAGCCAGCGCCACCGCCGCCACCTAGCACAATGCGAGAAATAGATGATTCTAAAGTAGCAGCGCCACCTAAGGCACGTAAGCCAGTACCATTATTACTTGACTCATAACCGTAACCACCAACACCGCCGTTAGCACCGTTGCCGCCGCCAGCTCCGCCGGCATTGCCAGAGTTATTATAAGTACTGTTACTTCCATTAATTCTGATGCCATAATCAGTAGCCCCACCACCGGCATTTCCAGGGGCACCGGCTCCATTGCTGCCGCCAAAATAACCATCCGTAACAGTCCCATTAATAGTATTGGAAATGACCGCCGTTCCGTTGTAAATGTTGCGGGGTGAACCCGCTGTACCTTCACCTTTCGAACCGTGCGCCAAAGCAGGGGCGGTAACGTAATCCGTTCTATTGGCAGCATCGCCTGAGTAGCTTACGCCGCCGCCACCACGGAAGCCTTTGGCCGTCATATTGATTGAAGCATTAGAAACGAAACGGGTTTGGCCCGCTACGTCCAGCACTAGTACACCCCCTGTCGTACCATTCCAGGCTGGTCCAGAAAGTGTGCCTGTAATGCTAACGGAAGAATACTGGGGAACGCGAATAACCTGAAACCGACGCTGGCTGGTAGAACCAGTACCGCCAGCGTTGCTCTCATACTGGTTAGTTACTCCTTTTGCCAGTGTTAAGGTACCACCAGTCAGTGGTACATCGTTCGTGGCAATGGCGTATTCATACTTACCAGCAGTATATGTAGCATCACTGCTGATCGTACCATAAGACGATGAGTTATCGATACTCATTGTAGCACCCTGCATTTGCATAATCAATACAAGGTCACCAGCGCTAATGGGCGTGTTTCCAGTTCCTGCTGTACCGAGAACAATATTGTTTTGGCCAGCGGCAACTGTGGTAGGAATAGCTACAGGGAAATAGGTGTTTGGCACGGAGGTGCTGATAAGAGTACCAAAGCCATCTTTACCAGGCGTAGCGCAAGATGTAGATACGTTAGCAACTCCGCTGACCAGCGTACTCACGGTAGCCGTGTTGTTTGTTAAGGTCGGGTCGGGTACGCTAGATGTAGATGAAGCGGTACCCGTAACTGTTCCAGTAGTAGGGACGGTAAATGTTACCGCATTAACTATTGCCGGATCGTTGGCTAGTAAGCTACTAACGGTGGCAAACGTAACAACCTGCTCGCCGCCCACAGTAGCAATGGTAGCGCCAGTTGGCAAACTTACATTGGTAGCTGTTAAAGGAAGCCTTAGTGTTGGAATTACATTAAAGGCTGTTTCACCACCTAAGTTGCTAGTTGTTACCGTGTAAGTTACGCGTGAGCTTGGGTTTGCTGTTGTTGATCCACTTAGACTCGTAGCCAAATCGGCACCACTTACGAAAACGGTGATAGTCGCTTCGTTCGACAGTGTATTGAGAATGTCGCGAATAGTATAAGGAATTTCAACTACACCAGCGAAAGTACTGACAGGCACAAAAGTTACTAGTCCTTGTTCATCAACAGTAAAAGTGCCTTTGTCTGTAACCGTAAAGCTCTTATCAACAGTAGCCGTTGATGGATTCAAGTCTACAGAGTTAAGATTCAGACTGCTACCTGGCGCCTGGTCATTGGTAGTTACATTAAATGAGGCAGCGGTTCCATAACGCGTACGGAACTGGTCATTGTTGGCAATGGTAGGCCGAACGATAGCTAGATTGCGAATCTCATGCGTATTATTAAAAAGACCTGTAGAGCCTGAGAAACCAATCCGGAGTGTAGGCGGCGGCGGCGGCAATTCTACGTTGCTAAGCGCTGTGGTTACCGTATTCCCGTGCTGAATGCGAACCGTAATGCGGTAAGCAGTTACGCCGCTAGCATTAGTGAAAGGTATAAAATCTATAAAGGCTCTCCGGTAATCTCCGCTACCTTCTTGAGCTTGTGCTGCAGCTACATCCAAGCTGAAACCAAGCTGTCCACTACTAGCTATATATGGGTAGTCCGTCGAGGCGGTGCCATTACCTTTACCTCTGATGGTGACAGCGTCAGGCGTCAAGCCGCTAGCAACCAAGCCTCCCGATCGAGCTTCGCTGGCGTTGGAATAGTTGCCATACTCATCAATACCAATTCCTACGTAGCCGTTCGATACGCCAGGAGTAATAGTAGCGCTATTCGCATCTCGTTTGCGCTGAGCGTATCCTAAGGAGCCACCATCAGCACCAATGCGGAAGTTGCTCGTTGCACCATCAATCAAATAAACGCTGAAGCCGTCGGCTCCAGAAGTGCCCGTTCTACCGTACGAGAAGAATTCAAAGGAAATACTAAAGCCTTGGGGTGCAGGAAAAGCCGTCTGGTCAATAGCTGTACCTGCTTGATTATTAGTTGCGTCGGTAAGACGCAAATACCCCGTGCCACTGGTACCAGTACCTGTAAGCCGAGCGGTGCCAAACATGTCAAAACCAGCGGCGGTACCATTCTTGAATGACTCGACCCGCGGAAACTGCGCCTGCGCTCGCTCGCCAAACGCTAATAAGAATAACGACGCACTTGCTATTCGCAAGAGCTTTCTAACAGTATCTGACCGTCTGGTGAAGGGGGTAAGAAGTGTTTTCATGAACAATAAATAATAGTGGAATTGATTTTAAACCAGAGCAAAGAAAGCTCCGGAAAGTGCCCTAAAATTGCATTTTGCTAGAAAAATGATGGATATTTGTTTCTGTAATTAGCTGTCTAGCAAGTCAGTATAAAATATTATAAATAAATCCACATTTATAATATTTGCCTCGTGATCTATAAACTATTTAATAATTCAATTAAAACTTTAGTACATGATATTTTAAAATAGATTACCATATAAATGAAAAATGCCTTGTTTCTGGCCCGATGCTTGCTAATTAAGTATTCGAAAGAATAGTTTTTTTAGGTGTTTTGGTTGTGGAAAGGGGCCTCGCTAAGCGGGGCCTTTTTTTGTTTATCAGTTTCTCTTCCTTCTTGGAGTATTTGGCACAGAAAAAGCCCCCCAGGTATACTTGGGGGGCTTTTTCTGTGCCAAATATGCTATAGGGAACTAGTGAATTACTCTAAGCTGATACTTAGGTTCTGTGCCGGCAGCGGTAGGTATCGTAAAGGCACCCACGCGGCTGGGGCCATATCCCAAGTTAACTTTCACAAACTCATCGCGCACGGGCAGTAGCTCAACAATCTCGCGACGAAGCAGATCCAAATCAGTAATCATATTATTCAGGCGCTGTTGTAGCTCATCAGCATGCTGATCGAAGCTACCAGTAGGGGGGCGTTGTTCAAAGCCGTCGGCGGTGGGGGGAAGGTCTGATGTTGCCAGCGAGCGGGCTTCTATCTGTGCCTTTTCCAGTTCTTCCTCAGCTTCCAGATAGGCTTTAACTTTTTCTTCGAGTGGAATAAGGGCCGGATTTAGGTAGTCAAGGTTGCTGGCCATAATGGGATAAAGTGAAAGTGGAGGTGTCTTTACAACGCAAATTGCAAAGGCAAGGATGCAATCTTGCAACAATAATACCTTGACACCGACCAATTGGGGATACTAAAAAATTGACTTATTCCCTCCTAGGGATGAGTAATTATTTTTTTGTATAGGCATGTTATGAAACAAACTATCGCCATTTTATCTTAAACGCTTAAGAATAATGTATCCTTTATCAATATCTGCTCGTAGAAAAAATACCGACATGAATTTTATTTTTTGTTGGTGTCATAATTAATGTTTTCTTTTGCCAAAGAAATTAATTTATTCCCCTTTCAAATCCTCCTAAAATGGCCGCAGCAGATTTAAACAAACTACAGCAACTTCTTCAAAATGCGGAAGATAATGAGATGGTATTAGCCCAGGTTCGTAAGAACATGGAAAAACTTACCAGCCTCATCAGCGAGACCAATGCGTTGCTGGACCCATCTTACACCCCTGAACGCAAAGAGCGCAAGCCCCGCGCTGCTAGTACGGGAACCGGTGGCCGTCGTGGTCGCCCCAGAAAAGAGGCTGCGGCTGAGTAATTAAGCCCCCTGTTGCATAAATTAAGAAGCCCTGGTCTTTAAGTTAGACTGGGGCTTCTTTCATAAATCCCGATTATTGCATGAAGGTGTTTTTTAGGATTTAATAATATATAAAGACCTGCCGGCAAGAAATTCTGCTGATGCTTATAGTCTAATAATGACCGAATCTCTGAAATATCAGGTCTAACAAAGTTGTCTCTTTGCTTGTATAAATTAAAAAGCCAACATTGGTAGCTGTTGATATCGTTTTGGTTTTTGTCTGCTGCCTTACGTTCCTACTTTTAAATAATTTATATCCTGTTGATGCAACTGCGCGTATCTTCAACTTATGACTTCTTCTGTTACTAACTCCGATCCGCTGGGCCACGCATTAACTGCTTATTTGCGTGGTGATGAATCTGCTACGCTTACGGTGCACACCAACGTCAGTGAAGATGAGCCACTGCCCGCGAGTTATTTTTTTCGGTCGCTTTGGGAAATGCCTGAATTAGAGCGCCGCGCGCTTGAAGAATGTCAAGGTAGAATACTGGATTTGGGAGCCGGCGCGGGCGCACACGCATTAGAATTACAAAACCGAGGGTTTTCGGTGCGCGCCCTCGACGTATCGGCCGGCGCGGTGCAGGTGATGGAGGAGAGAGGCGTGCGTGAAGTAGCCCACCACAACCTTTTTGACATTCCCGCGAGCGGCGAACACTTTGATACTATTCTGATGCTGATGAATGGCTTAGGCCTAGTTGGCACCCTTGATGGACTCGCGCGTTTTCTGAAACATGCACGCAGTTTTCTTGCGCCTGGGGGGCAAATTTTAGCCACTTCATCAGATGTTGCCTACCTCTACGAAGACGAAGAGGGCGCCTTGCTCATTGATCTGAATGGCCCTTATTACGGCGAAATAGAATACGCCATGACGTATGAGGGCGAAACGGGCGCGCCTTTTCAGTGGCTGTTTGTGGAGGCCAGCATTTTGCAGGACTATGCCGAAGAAGCTGGCTATGAGCTGGAAATAATTGCTGAAGACGATCAACAGCAGTATCTGGCTCGACTGACGCTGAGTGCCGGTGCACATCAGGCAAATCAGTAATCTAGACAGAGGCTACTGCGCGAACGAAATTTTGCCCATCGATACTGCTGGAATACCTGGCCGGCTGCTACCGAGCGGCGCATTGCTTCCTGCCAGGGTTTCATTTGCTAACACTGCGAAAAGGACGGCTTCTTTCGCGTCGGGATTGATTCCCAGGTCGTGGGTAGTAAGAAAGCGGCAATTAGGTAGCTGTAAGTGCAACGTCTTCATCAGCACTGGGTTGTGCATACCGCCGCCGCTGGCATATATGGTCAGCGGCGCATCGGAAGTCGGAAAGCAGCGCCGGATAGCCCGCACAATGCCCGCCGCGCTAAATTCGACGAGCGTAGCCAGCAGATCGGCAGGGGAGAGGCCAACCGAGTTACTTTGTTGCTGGGCCTGTACTACGTAGTCGCGACTAAATAGCTCCGGTCCAGTGGTTTTAGGGAAGGCCGCGGCGTAAAATGGATGATTGAGCAATGCACGTAGCAGCAGCTCGTGCACCTGGCCCTGAGCCGCGATGGTGCCATCGACATCGTAGCTTTTATCGGGGAAATAAAGCTGCGTGAACGCATCCAGAAGCGTATTGCCCGGGCCAACATCAGTCGAGAACATGGCCCCAACATCGAGGGAGCCAGGCAGAAACGTGAAGTTGGCGATGCCGCCCATATTGAGCAGGATGCGGTCTTCCCCGGCTTTGGAAAATAGTAGATAATCGCCATACACGGCCAGCGGCGCGCCTTCGCCGCCAGCGGCCACGTGCTTTTGTCGAAAGTCGCTGATCGTGAGAATGCCGGTACGCACGGCCACATGGTCGCCATCGCCGATCTGAAGCGTGGCGTTCGGGAAATTGGATTTGCCGTGCTGACTTTTGGGAGCATGAAACACCGTTTGGCCATGACTGGCGATGCAATCCACTTCCTGGGGGGTAATTTTCCAGGTGCGCAAGCAGTCCAGAACTATATCAGCGTGCAGCAGCGCTACCCAGGGGTTGAGAAGGCACAAATGTTCAAAGTCGATGGTGCTTTTGGCAAACACCCGCCTGATTTCTGCTTTCACCTCCTCCGTGTACGGCACCGTGGCAAACTGTTCTACCTGCACTTGGGTAGCTGGTCCACTGCCCTCAAACCGGCACAGCGCCACATCAAGACCATCAAGCGAGGTGCCCGACATCAGGCCAATGATACGCCGCTGGGGCTTTTGGGCAATAGTGATGAGGTGGTGCAGGTTAGGATTCATAGGCGGGTAAAAGTGGGGCAAACATTCAGGGAGTCCAAATTGAGGTTGGTAGGAACAAGGTCAGATGGGCTGAATCAACTGGAATAAGCCTAAGATATTCGGTGTCTAGCTAAAGACCTGGGCTCAAAAAGCCCCCCAGTGCTCTTCTGTAGAACTTTTTTGTGACTTCTCAAACCAGGTATTACTGGGCAGGTAATCAGCGTGTTGGTTCAGGACTCACCGCCGACAACTAGAAAGGGCCTAATTTGCCCCCCAAACTCCGTCAAACGAAAACCCGCTTATTCCCCCGAATGTCTGTTTACGAAAAAACCTTTACCGTACGCTGGGCCGATATGGACCCCAACGTGCATATGCGTCACTCCGCCTACACCGATTACGCTGCCCAAGTACGCCTCGATTTTCTGGCTGATCAGGGCTTTACCATGCGCCGCTTTGCTGAATTGCGCATTGGCCCCATTCTGTTCCGAGAAGACACCCGTTTTCTTAAGGAAATAGGCATCAGCGAGACCATCCGGGTGACGGCCGAATTGGGTGGGCTGAGCGCCGACGGCAGCCGGTGGCGCATTATTCATACAATATACAAAGCCGATGGACGTATGGCGGCTACCGTATCGGTAGATGGCGCGTGGCTCGACCTCAGCCTGCGAAAGCTCACGATACCCCCGGCCGAGATGGTGGAGGCATTTCAGCACGTGACGCGCCATGAAACTTACGCCGATATCGTGAGAGAGAAGAAGGAATAGAACTCTGGGTTATGTTGTCTGATTCTCTTTATGAGCTACCACTATCGGCGGTGGCATGGCCGCAACTGCTTGCGCAATTCGACTTACCTGCCGCTGATGGTGTAGCACATGGTCAACCATAAAATCCAGGGTTTGGTAAATGGTAAGCATACCAGACCGTGGGTGCTTGAAAATGGCTCGGTTCAGGAGCTTGGAAGGATATTCATTCAAGGTGCGCTCCAGCTTACGGCGCACGCTTTCCCACTCGGCCCGCAACATAGGCAAGGGTGGGACCTCATCGGGCGTCAGTCCTTTGAGCTTGGAAGGGGCGGCGAAGCGCAGAAAAGGCAGGCGCAGCAGCACTCGCAGCAAGGTGGCCCGCAAAAAGCCCCCCACACCCGCTTCCTCCAAATCCTCCGTCTGCGCCAGCTTTTTGTCGATGTATTGATTAATGCCCGTTTCGGAGACCAGCAGGTGATGTACCACCTGTACCGCCGACCATTGTCCGGGACCGGGCGAGATGCTGGCTCGTTCGCCCAGTAACTCTACCTGCACTAGAAGTTGATTGGTAGCTCGTTCAAGCTGCTCAAAACGTAGATTCAGACGATGATTCATGGTTGTAGTGCGCGGGAATGGAAGGTTACGCACAGCGGCGTAGCTTTGGCAAAAGATACGCAAAATATGCCCCCCAAGTAAGTCCTGCGTCATTCGTCAGGGGCGCGAATAGAGCTGGAAAGAAGCGTTGCGTATAAAGTCCGCGATTAAATTATGAGTTGGAATAAGGTACAAGATTTCCTGCGTAGCCCGCTGGCAGTTGGGTGGCGAATAGCGTTTGTGTGGCTTGTTTATCTGATCTATCTTCCCTTCAACGACTTTCAGGGCGGTAATCTTCAGCATGACGCCGTTCAATATTGGGTAATGGCGGTGAAATTTCAGCGGCACCACCAGTCATTTTCACTGCTGTACTACGACGATCCGCTTCGGGGGTATGTAGGGCCGCTAATGATGTTTCCGGCGCTGGCGTTTCGTTTTTTTACCGATTGCTCTATGCTCACGGCCGCCAAGATGCTGGGCTCCGTGTGGGCTGCTGTCCTGTTCGGGTTCTTGATTCCTGGCTTATGGACGAGTATCACTGGCCGTCGGATTATAGCAGGACGCTGGCTGCTGCTGGTGTTAGTAGGCTTTATTTTTTGGCGTGACTTCTTCAGTTTCACCCTCACCGATATGCCCGCGCTGGGTACGTTGCTGCTGAGCCTGTGGCTGTTGAACCGGCCGGGACTGCTGGCTTGGCTATTGGCCGGGCTGAGCATCGCTGCTACCTTCAATATGCGCCCCGTATACCTGCTAAGCTTGCTGCCATTTTTGGGCCTAGCAATTTGGTGGAGCCACCGGCATTCTTCCCAGACCACCGGCTGGCGTTGGGCCGCCCTCATCGTTGGTATGGCGCTCACCCTTGGCCCGCAGTGGGCTATCAACCGCATTCATTTTCATGAAAACACCCCCCTGACGCTGGCTCGGATGGAAGGTCACAAAGAATCATTTTACTTAAAACAGCTTGCCTGGGGAACACGCGTGCAGCTATATGATGGAGCTTTAACTTATCCAGGCGCTTTACCTTATGCTGATCAGTCGGGGGTGAAGCTGTTTGAACGGTTGAAGCAGCGGGAATACACGTCGTATGCACAGTATCTGCAACTGGTAGCTCAGCAGCCCGTCGATTTTTTCCTGCGCTACTCTCGCCATCTGTTCAATGGACTGGACATCCGGTATCCAACCCCTTACCGATTGACGGCAAATAGTCCGGAATCACTGCCCTTAAAGCTTCTGAATTATGTGCTAATAGCGCTGGCCCTCACCACCATCCGGCCCAAGCAGCTGCGCCAGCAACACTACTGGGTATTGCTGGCGCTCCTGTTGCCTTGTGCCGCAGCTATTCCTACTGCTATTGAGAACCGATTTTTACTGCCGCTCCATCTGCTTCTGCTCAGCGCAGTAGTATTCCTTTTTTCACCCTCCGAGTGGTGGCTTCGGTTTCGTTCACGCCCGGCATTGAGTGCATTAGCTGCGCTTGGGCTCGTATTATGGGTGGCAGGATGTTGGTGGCTGTCGGAAGCGGTGGGTCAAACAATCTGCCCTGGCTGCGTCACTAAGCTGCTGTATTAGGAAAGGTATCAAAAAAGCCCCCCAACTGCTGTTGGGGGGCTTTTTTGTATAAACTGAGTTCAGGAAAGCTTGCTTTAGGCTTTCTGATACAGTACTTCCTTCACTGCTTTCACCGTGCGCTCTACATTGGGCAACGACGCTTCAATGAGGGTTGGCGCGTAGGGCAAGGGCACGTCCATGCAGGTGATGCGAACGACGGGCGCATCGAGGTAGTCGAAGGCGCGACGCTGAATGGTGTACGTTAGCTCGGAGCTAATGCTGGCCAGCGGCCAGGCTTCCTCTACGATAACGATGCGGTTTGTCTTCTTAACTGACTCTATCAGCGTATTGTAATCAATGGGGCGCACGGAGCGGAGGTCAATAACTTCGGCTTCTATACCTTCTTTAGCCAGCTCATCGGCGGCGGCCGTCGCGATTTTCATCATTTTGCCGAAGCTTACGATGGTAACGCTAGTGCCAGGCCGAACGATATTGGCCTTACCGATTTCCAGCAGGTATTCCTCCTCAGGCACTTCGCCTTTGTCGCCGTACATCTGCTCCGACTCCATGAAAATTACTGGATCTGGGTCGCGGATGGCGCTTTTCAGCAAGCCTTTTGCATCATACGGGTTGCTGGGTACCACTACTTTCAGGCCGGGCGTGTTGGCAAACCAGTTCTCAAAGTTCTGCGAGTGCTGGCTGGATAGCATACCAGCGCTGCCCGTTGGCCCGCGGAACACGATAGGAATAGAATATTGCCCCCCAGACATCGAGTACATCTTGGCCGCCGAGTTAATAACTTGGTCGATGGCTACCAGCGAGAAGTTGAAGGTCATGAACTCGATGATGGGCAGCAAGCCGTTCATGGCTGCACCTACCCCGATACCGGCAAAGCCCAACTCAGCAATGGGCGTGTCAATCACGCGCTCGGGGCCGAACTCGTCGAGCATACCCTGGCTTACTTTATAAGCTCCATTGTACTCGGCTACTTCTTCGCCCATCAGAAACACGCGCGGGTCGCGGCGCATTTCTTCAGACAAGGCTTCGCGTAGGGCTTCCCGGAATTGGATGGTCCGCATAGTTATTCTGGTTAACGAAATCGAAAGGTCAGAGACAGAAAAGCCGGCGCTACACCGGCGCGTAAAGCTACAACGCACAGGGCGCCGGGGCAAATGAAGGATGGAAGAACGAGCTTCCTAATTAGAAGCGATGCTTTAGATCCTTACCGCAGCGCCTCCAAAAATGCCTTCGACCTAGCATAGCTACTAAACTCCATATCCTCCACGGCGCGCTGGGCATAAGCCCGATCCAAGGCCACAGCCTGACGCAGCCGCTCTCCTACAAGGCTCTCGTTGCGGGCGCGGGCCGCTACTACGGCTAGGCAGTAGTAAGCCATTGCATCATCAGGCTTCAACGATAAGGCTTCCTGGTATAAGGTTGTAGCGCCTTCATAATTCTGCTTAATCAGGTAGATCAAGGCCAAATTCATGGTGTTCTGGTAAGATTTGCCGCTGAAGCTGAGGCTGCGCAAAGCGTCGTCGAGCTGACCAATTTCGATTTCCAGCGCAGCTTTATCCGCAAAAACCTTCTCTAGCACGGGGCGCGGTCCGCCGAGCTTAATGGCGTAATCATAGCTCTGAAGTGCCTCAAGCTGATCGCCAGCGCGGTGATAAGCGGTTGCTACTCGGAAGAACAGCTCAGCCGTGGGGTTACGATGAGCGGCCAACGTGAAATAAGTAGCCGCCCGGCGCTGGTAGGCCCGGCGCGACTTGTTGGTTATTTCTTTTTCAGAGCGCTGCAAGAGCACCGCCGCCAAGTTATAATAAGCCTCCCAGCGGCCGGTAGTGGCTACAGCGGTTTCATAAATGCGCTGTTTCTCGGCGAGTAGGGGCGTGAGCGTAGCGGAATAACGCAGCTCCTCCGGCGTGAGAGCATCCGTTTCGGCCGCTTTTTCAACAATCTTCTTGGAGAGCAGATATACCTCAGAATCATAGCGGGGCGGAGCGGTGTACTGCACGGCTACCGTACCGAAGCGCAACACCGGGTACACGTAATCTTCGAGGTAATCATAAAAGGATAAGGTGTGAAGCCGCTTTTCCTTCTGTGCAAAAGAGCCCCGCGTATCGTTCACAATCTGTACAACGGAATCAATTTGCTCGGGCTTGAGGGCTGATTCCTGCACTTTGCTCAGAAATAAATCCCAGCGCTGCCGATAAGCCTGCGTTTCAAATACGATGCTGCGCACCGAATTATGATACGAAAAACCGTCGACGCGCTGCTTGTAGTATTTGGCCAGAGCCTGAACCCGCCGGTCGGCCAGGCGCGGGTCGTGGGCATCAAGAGAGTCGGGAGAGTGACCAGCCACAATCATGACCCGCTCGGTGCGCTGGTTGGAGTCGATAAAGTCTTCCAGCGCGGCCACGTTAGTGCCCAAATAGTTGCGAATAGCCGACTTTCCGGCATCGAAGAAAAATGGCAGTATGCGAGTACCGCTGCGATCATTGCTAACCGTTTCGGGTAGCACATCCAAGGTCGAATCCTGACGTACCACGAGGCGGGCGGTAGTCACGATGCCCCGAGCCAGCGGAAGCTCATTGCCTTTTACCATTTTGCCCCCCGGCTTGAGGCGGCGCGCATCGGGGCGGGCTATCAGCGTGCCAGGGCTTTTGCGCGGCGTGTACGGAAAGGAAAACTGCTTGGTAATAACTAGCTTATTCTTATCCTGCTCGTCGTACAGATACTCGCCCGAAACAAAAGTAATGCGACCCAGCGTATCCTGCTGCAAGCCATTTCCGTAGCGGTAGCTGAGGTCGAGATTATAGGCTTTGCCTTTGCGTAAGTGCTTGGCTGGCACGCGGGCCGTTACTTCAAACAGCACGTTTTCGCCGTTACTTTCCAGCACCGCCGGCTGCACACGCACTTCCTGACCTTCTTGCGCAACCTTTAGCATCCGCGGTAGCGTACAACCCGGTAGCGCCACGATCGTTAGGCAGACAAAAGCTGGTAGAAGCGAGCGAAAAGCATCTTTCATAGATCTATTTAAAGGCGGAAAGCCGGGTTATCGAATTGAAGCAACAAACGCAAAACTCGGTTTTGCCGGCTAAAATTGCTTGCTAGTTACAGCACGCAGCTTGATGTTCGGTGCTTTTATCGTTATTTTGACCAATCATAGCCTGTGTAAGGGCTTCATACTGAGGAGCAATGAGACAATTAACCGACTTCATCGAAAAGCAGAGCTTCGGGGTCTGCAATGCCTTGGGGAACCGGCTGGGCTTCTCCACGAGCAGCGTGCGATTATCATTCGTCTATGCTTCTTTCTTCACCTTCGGATCGCCGGTAGTATTATACTTTGCGCTGGCTTTCTGGATGAACGTGCGCCGCGCGTTGCGGCGGCAGCGGAGCACCGTCTGGGATTTGTAGGTCGGTGAACGTCCGTTTTCCCAGCCCAAAATAAGCCCACACCAAACTTCGAGCGTACACGCCGGGGCGCTCCGACACCCGTAAGTGAGGTCGGGCTGCCATTCGCTGCTGCCGCCAATAGGTACGGTTTTTAAAAAAATCACGATGCGCCCGCAGCACGGCACGTGCATCAGCAAAGGCGCCTTGAGCCAGCATACGTAAGGCCGCAATCCAGTCCAAACCAATTCGCTGGATAAAAATGCCCCCCAACTCACTCTGGGGGGCATTTTTGTATAACAGAGCTAAGCCGTTGCGAAAGTTGAGATAAGTTTTGCGGGGGTTGGACTTGTGCAACGTGCCGCCGCCCACGTGGTACACCGTGCTGCTGCCTTCATACCATACTTCGTAGCCCGCATTCCAGAAACGCCAGCACAGGTCAATTTCCTCCATGTGGGCAAAAAAAGCTGTTTCCAGTCCACCCAGCGCATGCCAGGCACTGGCCCGCACTACCATGCAGGCGCCACTGGCCCAGGCTACGGGGCGAGCGTCGTTATACTGGCCGTGGTCGGTTTCGAGGGTTTCGAACAAACGGCCCCGACAGAAAGGATAGCCTAAGCGGTCGAGGTAGCCACCGCCGGCACCCGCGTATTCAAACTGCGTAGGTGCGGCATGAGCAAGTAGCTTGGGCTGGCAAGCGGCCACCGCAGGCTGCCGATCCAGCAGCGCCACCAAGGGCTGCAGCCAGCCCGGCGTTACGGCTACATCAGAATTAAGCAGAACGTAGTAAGTGGCATCGAGCTGAGTTAAAGCCTGGTTATAGCCAGCACAAAAACCCAGATTTTCAGGATGCTGGATAACTTCAACACTCGGAAAAAAGCCCCCCAGCAGTTCCACCGAGTCGTCGGTGGAGGCATTATCAACTACCACCACGCGGGCACCATCGGAGTGGGCCAGCACGGTGGGCAAAAAAGTGCGCAGCAGCTCGCGGCCATTCCAGTTAAGAATAACGACGGCTACGTGCGGGAGCGAAAGGGTAGGTGACGCGAAAGGATCAGAGGCCAAAATTGCCAAGGTCGAGGCCCGGAAGATTGGGCATCAAACCGGCCGTTTTGTTCTTAAGTTCTTCTTTCGCTTTCTCACTAACTTCATCGAGAGCCTTATTTACTGCCGCTACTACAAGGTCAGCCAGCATTTCCCGGTCTTGCGGATTGAGCAGCGACTCATCTATTTCCAGCTTCACCACATTGCGCTTGCCATTGGCTGTAGCTTTCACCAAGCCCCCGCCGGACTCGGCCGTTGCGGTCAAAAACTGTACTTCATCCTGGGCCTGCTTCATCTTATCCTGAAGCTCTTTCACTTTGCCCATCATGCCCATCATATCAAACATAAGCCAAAATAGTGCCCTGAGGGCGTTTAAATGAGGTTTTGAGAAGCTGACTAATACCTGCTTAAGCAGTGCAGTAGGTGCCGCACCTGGTTTTCACGGTGTCAGTGCAGAGGCAGCACCCAAAGCAGTTCGTGTACGACGACTGACAAGCAAAGGTACTTCGTTTGTCAATTTCAGTACCTGCTAGAGCAATTAAGTAGCTCAGACCTGAGTTATAGGGCTCACTATTTACTGCTTCGGCTAGCGTACGATGGTAATGGCGCCGTGCTGCACGAATGGCTTGCCTTCATCGGTGAGGGCCTCGAAGCGCCACGCGTACGCCCCAGGTACGGGTGCCCGCCCATTGATGCGCCCGTCCCAGGTCTGGGTACGGTTGGTGCCGCGAAACACTTCCTGGCCATTGCGGTCAATGATAACGAAAACAAATGTGCTCAGGAAACGCCCTTTTACTTCTAATACATCATTTAGTCCGTCGCCATTGGGTGAAAATGCTGTCGGCATTGCCAGGCGGGGCTGACGCGTAACATTCACTAGGTTAGAATAGCTGGCCGTAGCTAAGCCGCCCCCTGTAGCCTCAATGCGGTAGCGCACGGTGCTCTGATTAGTAGGAGGTTGAGTATCTACGTAGCTCAATCCGCTTACGGGGATGATATCGATGGTAGAGCCATTAAGCGCCAGGCGTACCAGCTGATACTGCACCGGAATAGCGGCATCAGGACCTCCCAGCGGCGACCAGGTGAAGCGGGCTCCTTCGGACTGAGGGTCAACGGCCAGTACTACGGGAGAAGCGGGGTTGCTATCGGCTGATATACTGCCGCAGGCATCGCGGCGGCGGGCAAGATAAACCGGTGGATTAGTAACGCTCAGGTTTTCGGGCGTGTCGCTGATTGTAGGTGCGTTTACCACGCCCAATTCAACAGCAGTAGGGGAAGCTCGCAGAAAGGTAAGTTCATTAGGCAACGGCTGGCCAACTGCATTAGTAGCGTATAACTCCACTTTATTGCTGAGCGTGAAGCCTGCTACCAGACGCGGGGGTTGCGGCGCAGTACCAGCTGCTGTCGTTACGGATGCTTTGTTGGACCACGAAGCAGCCCGATCTACCAGAGCCACAACTTGATACGTATAGGTAGTACCACAACTCGCTGTGTTATCGAAGTATTCATGGGGGCCATTGCCAGGCAAGGTTGCTATAATTGTGGGATTCACTCCTGGCTCAGTTCGTTCTATTCGGAAAGTTCCGACTACAGGGTCGAGAGTTTTCCATTCGAGTTTATTGACTCCATTCGCTGACGTAGAAACCAGACTGATAGCATTAAATAAATTAACTGAGCAAACCAGAGGAGAAGCTGGCAAACCAGTAGTTAAGCCAGTACCGCAGGCCGAGGAGGGAAGGATACGATAGCAACCGGGCAGCGGGGCATTAAGCACAGTATAATCCCGCACGATACCGTTGCCGCTGATACGACTGGCAACGGTACGAAAACCGCCAGGTTCAGCCACCTGAACTTCATACTGAAACCCAGGTTGGATGTTATCGAAATCAAATACAATATTCTTATCGCGCACCTCAAGCTTCGTAAGTATAGGGCGGGATGAAGGCGCTGCTGCGGGCGTAAAGTTCTGTGTGCTACTGTTGCTGCACTGATTATTGCCTGCGTAGTTACCCGTTACCGTTACAGCCGTGACGCCTGCGGGAACGGAAAACGTGCGTGGCTGGCTTCTATCTACGTTAGGAAACACGTTGTTCCCAATCTTCACGGTGTAGAGGTTAGCCGTGTACGCTTGGTCAGTAATAGTTACCTGAACAACGTCGGCGGAGCACGAAGTAAGCGTGAAGGTGGGTGCTGGCGACGCCTTTACCTCAAGGCGTTTGGAGAAAATAATACCCGAAGCCCCAACGGCCTGGGGGGTGTTTTGAGTAATAACCACAAAGCCGCGAGTAGCGTCGGCGGCGCTAGGCGTATATAAAGCATTGGTTGAGAAGTCGGAGCCAGTGCAGGTGATAGCGGCCCCGGTGGCGTAGCGCACAACGCTCGGGTCGAGTTGCCGACCGCTATTATCTATGAGTCTTATTTCTCGGTCCGCGCACAAGGTCGATATTTCTGTACCTGAAGAAGCATCAACGATCTTAAAATCGGCCCCCGAGTTAGGCGTGTTCTCACAGGTTTGGGCGGGAGCCAGCGTAGCCAATAGCAACGCTGGAAGTAGAACAAAAAGACGATAGAAGTTTTTCACGAAGCTTATAACGTACCCAAGGGGTGTTTGCGTTTTCGGATGACTGAAAGTAAGAAGTTATGCCTGCATAAAAGCCTTTGCAAACTCCATCACTAATAAGTCAAGTTCCTGTATTGTTGAGAATTGAATAGGCTACCCTTAAGTAAAGAATATTTTTGCCAATGTAGGCTTTGTGAAGCCATACAGGCGAAAATGAGTGTCTTAATTACGGCCATTCGTAGGTGCGAACGAAGGCGGCGGCGGCGTGCAAATCGGGGTACAGCACCCGGTCCCGACTTACGAAAGTTACTTTTTGCCGGAAATCCTCGACTATCTGTTCCAGCGCGGCTGAGGTTCGAGCCGGCCGTCGAAACGCTAGTGCTTGCGCGGCAGTCATTAGCTCGATACCCAAGAGCTGCTCTACGTTCTCGACCACGCGTCGGGCTTTGGTAGCCGCGTTGGCGCCCATGCTAACATGGTCCTCCTGCCCGTTGCTGCTCACAATACTATCGACGGAAGCGGGCGTGCAGAGTTGTTTGTTCTGACTCACGATGCCAGCCGCCGTGTACTGCGGAATCATGAGGCCAGAGTTTAGGCCCGGCTCTGCCACCAAGAAGGGCGGCAAACCTCTCTGCCCGCTGAGCAACTGGTATGTGCGACGCTCCGAAATGCCCCCCAACTCGGCTACGGCAATAGCCAGAAAATCCAGGGCCAAGGCCAGGGGCTGACCATGAAAATTGCCCCCTGAAAAAATAGCATCGTCGGCAGGAAACACATTGGGGTTGTCAGTCACCGAGTTGCATTCTGTTTCCATCACCTGCGCCACGTAAGCGAAGGCGTCGCGGGAGGCACCGTGTACCTGCGGCTGGCAGCGGAGGGAGTAAGGATCCTGAACGGCAGCTTTGGGTTGATCCTGTAGCTCGCTGTTAGAAAGAAAGTTACGTATGCGCTCGGCTGCGGCCACTTGCCCGGCATGCGGCCGCAATTGGTGTAAGCGGGCATCAAAGGGTTGGTTTTGCCCCCCAAAGGCTTCCAGCGACAACGCACCAATCGCGTCGGCGGCGTTGGCCAGGCGTTGAGCGCGCAGGGTACAATGCACGCCGTATGCTAGCATGAACTGAGTGCCATTGAGTAGTGCCAGTCCTTCTTTTGCTTCCAACTCAATGGATGGCCAGCTAAACAAACTTAGGGCGTCGGCGGAGGCGAGGCGGTAGCCCTGGTAATTTACTTCTCCCAGGCCCAGCAACGGCAAACACAAGTGCGCCAAAGGTGCTAAGTCGCCGCTGGCCCCGAGGGAGCCCTGCTGATAAACCACCGGATACATCTCGCGATTATAAAAGTCGAGCAGGCGTTGCACCGTGGCCACTTGCACGCCACTATGCCCATAGCTTAGGCTCTGTGCTTTAAGCAAAAGCATTAGCCGGACTACCTCCTCGGGCACTTCGTCGCCGGTACCACAGGCGTGCGACATCAGAAGATTGAGCTGGAGCTGGCGGCGTTGCTGGGGGGCAATTCCGGTGTTGCAAAGTGCCCCGAAACCAGTGTTGATGCCATATATTGGCGCGTCCGACTGCTCCAGCCGGTCGCGCAAATACTCATAGCAGGTGGCAACGCGGTGCCGGGCTTCGTCGCTCAATACAACTTTGGGTCGCTCGCGAAGCAGGTGCTCTAAGGTAGATAGACTGAGGTGGGTGGTCGGGTTGAGGGAGTACATTCGGGGTGGGAGAAAGCCGATTGTGATGGGAGCGTTCGATGTGAGGGCGGCGCTTCTAAAAACCGATTATCAAAGCTTTACTTATTGACTCAGATTGCTCAATACGTCATCCAAAGCAAGCAGCTGCTCATGGCCAGTGCTCATATCTTTGAGCTTTAAAAGGTTTTGCGCCCGCTCCTCAGAGCCTTGCAGCAACACGTAAGGAATGCCTTTTTGGTCGGCGTATTTAAACTGCTTCACCAGCTTGTCTGGGGTGTGGTACAGCTCACTCGGAATGCCCGCCGCTCGCAACTGACGCAAAACAGGCAGCACCGAGCGGCCCGCTTCTTCGTCAAAATTCACCAACAGACAGCGCGTAGTGGTTGCTGCATTTGGCGGAAACAGGTTCAGCTCTTCCAGGCAATCATAAAGCCTGTCGACGCCGAAGCTGAAGCCTACGCCTGACACGCCCGGCAGCCCGAAAGCGCCCGTAAGGTTGTCGTAGCGCCCGCCGCCGGATACGCTGCCAATTTTGACGTTGTTGATCTTGATTTCAAAGATGCAGCCGGTGTAGTAGGAAAGGCCGCGGGCCAGCGTGGGGTCAAATTCTACTTTGTCGAACTGCGTGAAGCCGAAGCTGGTGAGATAATCCTGTACCTCACGTAAATCCTGTATACCCTTGTATGAAGGGCTGTTCGAACCTTCACTCTCCGACGGTAAGCTGGCCTTTTGGAAAGCAGCGTCCAACTTCTCCAGCTTTTCGCCATAGCTACCGGAGGTAGCCAAAAGCTCAAATAAGTGCTCCGATGCCTGGGCTGAAAAGCCGCGCTCAGCCAACTCTTTCTCTACGCCTTCGCGGCCGATTTTGTCCAGCTTATCGATGGCCACAAACAAATCTGACTCCTTGCCTTCGCCGCCCAGCGCCTCATAAATATTGCGCAGCACGCCCCGATGGTTGATTTTGATAGTGAAGTCGGTGAGCCCGATACCGTTTAGCACCTCACACATCATGAGCACAATCTCCGCTTCGCAGAGCAGCGAATCGGTGCCAACTACGTCGGCGTCGCACTGGTAGAATTCACGGTAGCGGCCGCGCTGCGGGCGGTCGGCGCGCCATACGGGCTGAATCTGGTAGCGTTTGAAAGGAAAGGTCAGCGTGCCACGGTTCATTACCACGTAGCGGGCAAAAGGCACCGTCAGGTCGTAGCGCAGGCCTTTTTCGGCAATTTTGGGCAGGACTTTGCGGGTGCCCTCCGCAATATCTTCCGGCGCGACATCTTTCAGGAAGTCGCCGGAGTTCAGCACTTTAAACAGCAGCTGGTCGCCTTCGTCGCCGTATTTGCCGGTGAGCACGGAGAGGTTTTCGAGCGTGGGCGTTTCGAGCGGGGCGTAGCCAAACAGCTCAAACGTACGGCGGATGACGCCAAAAATGTAGTTGCGGCGCGCCACCACGGCGGGGCCAAAGTCGCGGGTGCCTTTCGGAATGCTGGGTTTTTGGATACTCATCGAATGCAGATCAATAGGGCTGCGAAGGTAACAACGATTGGCCGCACGCTTCATCAACCCTATTACACAACTGCAAATACAGCTAAGGCAGTAAGCTGAGTGGTGGATGTAATTTCAACGGCTATTCACAGAAAAAGCCCCCCAATACGTTTGTGGGGGGCTTTTTTATTGCGTAAAAAGCTATTCGCTTACGCCCAGGTCAGCATCAAGTAAGGAGGCAACCATGAGGGGCTGGGAGGCGGCATCCAGGTGCAGAAAGTGGTGCTGCACTTCTTCCGGCACATGGCAAAGCACGAGCCGTCGCTCCTGGCAGCGCAGGTGATAGGCATAAGCCAGGAGCAATTCAATTGCCTCCGTTGGCATATGTTGCAGCAAGCTACAATCTACCCACACAGCCCGCTTGCTGCTTCGGCTGGCCCGAAATAGCGCCCTACTCAGTTTCTCCTCGTCGGGAGTATGCGAATCAGGAGCTAGGATTAGTAGGTAGCTTTCCGGTAATATTTCGCGATGTACATCAAGCATATTAATGTCAGACAGGGCAGCTATCACCGAGAGCCTAGCCAGTAGATATTAAGATTGATTCGGGGGCTTGCGGGTTAGGGCCAGCGTAGTTCCGACTTCGGTAAATAATCGAGTATTCTGCGGCTAATACGTATTAATTGTACAAAAGCTGTCTTTTTGCACTTTTTTAATTGAAATAAAATGCAGCTACTATTACGGTCGATGAGCTGTACTGTAATTAATGAATTAGTAAGCTGATAAACAGTGTTTTACTGAAACAAAAAAGCCGTGACGAATTATTCGTCACGGCTTCCTTTTCTATTATAAAATTAGTCTATGCCTCCTTCACTTGGGTCTTCCGGGCCTTGTTGCTGCTGGTCGCCACGGTCGCCGCGGCGGCGCCGTTCGGGCTGCTGAGCGCCGCCAAAGCGGTACGTGAAGCCCAAAAAGCCTACCCGGGTTTCGCGCTTGAAACTGTTTTGCGATTCAAAGCCGGGCCCAAAAGAATCGAAGTTGAAGCGTAGCGTATTGAATATATCCGACACGCGCAACGTGATGCTCCCTTTGTCCTTTAGTACCGTGTATTTGCCGGCAAACTCAGTAAAGAAGAACTCGCCCCGCCGGCCCTGGGCCGTGACAGCCGCCGACCGATAGTTAGCCGATAACTGGAAATCGAGCTTCTTGGTGATCGTAAAGTTGTTGTTCAAACGACCGGTGTATGTGAAGTTGCGGTTGTCGATATCGGTGCCGGGTGCTGTGCCTTCGATGATGTTGCGGAACCCTGATAGGTTGGCGTTAAGCTTCCAGAAGGAGGCAACTGTAGTTGAGCCAACCAACTCAAGGCCGTAAGCCGTACCGCGGGCCAGGTTTAGAATTGTTTGGTTGGTAGTGGGCGCCTGGAGTTGCTCATTGAAGCCCAACTGGCGAAAGCGCTGCACAGAATTGTTGGTCTGGCGATAGAAAGCGGTAGTTGTGAAGGAGTTGGACTGGCCAAAAAACTTCTGGAACCCTAGCTCATAGGAGTTGATGTATTCGGGCAGCAAAGCCGGATTGCCGCTGCGCGTATTCAGAGGCTCAGAGCGGTCAATGAAAGGGTTGAGCTGGTTAACACCCGGCCGGTTGAGGCGGCGTGAGTAGCTGAGCTGTAGGCGCTGGTCCTTAGACAGGTCGTAGGCCAGTACGGCGCTTGGAAAGAGGTTTAAGTAGCTGCGAGTGAATGTAGTATCCTGAATAGCGGCCGACTGGTTGCCTTCCGTGTTGGTCTGCTCCAGGCGTAGGCCACCTTGGTAACTCCATTTGCCGGTAGCGTTGGCGTACGTAGCGTAGCCGGCCTGAATATATTCCTCATACAGAAAGCGGTTGGAGAGTAAGTCGTTCTGCACCAGGGCATCGAAGAACTTGTAATCGGCATCAAACTTCCGCAGTACGCTTTTAAAACCAGCCTCCAGGCGGCCTTTCTCTCCGAAGGGATGCACATAGTCGAGTTGGGCTGAGGCTTGGTCGATGGCGTTGTCGAAACGCTGGCGCTGCTGCACGAAGGGCGAGTCGTCGTAGGGAATGCGGTTAGTGATGCTTTCGCTTTCGCTCCGAATGGGCGTGAATACGGCATTGGCAACCAATTCGCGGCGGGGCTGATCCTTCCACGTACGACGGTAGTCGAGTGCGTAGTCAGTTGAGCGGTTGAACTCACGCTCGGCGTTAGCCAGATTAAAGCTGCTGCCGGGGGGCAAAATTCCCCCATTCGGGGCCGACTGCCGGTTGGCCTGACTCTCAAATTCCTGCTGCCGGTTGAAACGCGGCTGCGCGCTCAGAGTAATTGTTTGATAATCTGTCAGGTTATAGTCTAAGCCAAAGCGGCCAGCGTGGGAAGTGCGGTAGTCGAGGCCTTGCTCGTTCTGGTCAAGGATGCGGGTTTGTTCTACCGCATCGGCGTTCAGGAAAGTAGATGTTTGGAAAGAGTTGCCGGAGCCAACGCGCCGATCGCGCCGAAAATCGTAGCTGCCGAATACGTTCAGCTTGCCTTTGCGCGCGTTCAAACTCAACGAACTGTTGTATTTGTCTTTGGTTCCGGCTGTCACAGTCGCGATGCCGTTTACGCCGTCTTTGCGCTCCTTTTTCAGAATGATATTAATAACGCCGGCCGTGCCCTCCGCGTCGTAGCGGGAGGAAGGATTGGTCACGACTTCAATGCTTTGAATACTGCTGGCCGGAATCTGGTCGAGCACAGCCGAGCGGCCCCCGCCAGCGGCGCCCGTCGGCTTGCCATCCACAAAAATGGTCACGTTGCCCGAGCCGCGTAAGCTCACCGAGCCCGCCTGATCTACAGTTACCGATGGCACATTTTGGAGCACATCCACTGCCGAGCCGCCGGTGGTGGTCAGGTCTTTCGAGACATCAATTACTTTCTTGTCGAGGTTATCGGTCAGAATAGCGCGCTCCCCCTGCACTACCACTTCCTTGAGGCGGGTGGTGGTAGATGCCAAACGAACGGGACCCAGTGCCACCGTCGGGCTGCCCGCACTCAGCGTAACGGGGCGCCGCACGGGGCGGTAGCCCAGAATAGTGGCCCGCAAGGTATAGGTGCCAAACGCTACATTCTCAATAGCAAAAGTGCCGGTTTCGGTGGTCTGGGCACCCGAAATAAAGGTGGAATCCTGCGCCCGCAGCAGCACCACGTTGGCGAATGGAACGGGCTGCCCATTGCTTTGCTCTACCAAGGAGCCGGTTACCGTGCCCATCTGAGCTTGCGCTTGCCAGGCTATAGCCAGAGAAAGAAATAAGGCGAAAAAAAAGCGTAATCGAGCGTGAGCGCCCCTTTGTAGTAAATTCAAATACATGAGACTCAATAACAACCAAACAAAATCAATCAGCCAGAAGCCTACAGTTACCTAACGTAAAACCCGCTGCTTCAGCCGAACCGGAGCAGCGGGAATCGAGCAAAGAACCGCTTTAGGTCTAATAGGTTGCAGCCCGACAGTCAATCTGTTGGAAGTTGTCTGGGGGGCTTTTTGGCTGCCTGCCGAGCTTGATACAGTACAGAGGCAGCAAAAGGAGCCTTCAAGGCAGCCCGCAGGCCGCTGGTGCGCAAGCACCGGTTTGTCCAGTCGTTGCAGGTACGCAGGAGGTGATACTTGCCTTTGGCCCTCACAAAAAAATCGTCGGGAGTATAGCCAGTTGCGTTCGTCAGCATCGGGCGGCCTACTGAATCGGTTTGCCATGATTGCTCCACGAAGGTGCTTAGCTGGCGGTACTGCGCTTCGGAAATAAGTAGTGAAGCTACTCGCTTGCCGGGCTGGGGGGCATTTTTATAAAAATCGATGTGTAAAAGCGTGGGCGATGGGAAAGCGGCTCGCAACGTAGCGCCGAGCCCCGGAAATTGCCCCCCATACGAGCCCAGATAGAAAGCTTCGTTTCCCCAGCCAAATCCAACATACTCATACCGCCCAAACTTGCTGACCACCGTCGAATCATTCAGCTTTTGGAGCCAATAGGTAGCAGTGCGGGGTTCGCGCACGGGAAATACCAGGTCGGAGTGAACACCATTGGACACCACAAAAACCTGAATGCCATCGGACGTTTGCCGGAAATCGCTGTTTGTGGGCACCAGCGTACCCGTCAGCAGCAGTAAAATGAAGGCGACAAATGCAGCCATGAGCCAGCGTAAGAGCATAAAGGCCCAAGTAGTGGCTTTTTTAAATAGCGCCAACTCCCGGATTGTATTTCGTACTGAAAAGGCGGCTGGGGGGCTTTTATGCAGCCGCCCGGCTTACTGCTCTGGCCGGAGAGCAACAAGTCGGGCGGATAGAAGAGCACTAAAAGGCAGTGGTCGGCTAGCGAACTGTTAAGGTGCTGGCTGTCAGCGTACGGCTGGCAGAAGCTACCTTAGCCTGACGGATGATTGGAGCATCTTTTTTAGAGGGCCGCACAGCCAGACCGCGCATCAGCGGCTGCATTTCAACCGAGCCGAGTGCAACTCTGCCCTGCAACATGCTAAGCGATACAACGGGCTTCAACGACTTGTAACCCAGTACGGTAGTGCGCACCGTGTAGTCTCCCAGTGGTATATTATTGAACTTGAAAGTGCCTTCAGCATTGGTGGCCACGCTGCGTACGAAGGAGTGATCATCGGCGCGGAGCAGCACTACGTTGGCAAAAGGAATTGGCTCCTGGGTTTCGCCATCGAGAAGCTGACCGGTAAGACGGCCGTTCTCGGGGCCGGAAGCAACTAGTTGAAGGCTACCTAAAACGAAGATAAGAGCAGCAAGGAAGCGGTTGATGACAGAGGATTTCATGGCGATTTGAAAGTTTAGAAAGGAGAGGAAAAGGAGCCACCTGGGCACAGGGGAACAGCCGCGGTTCTGTTCGGGAGTGAGGCAGGTAACTAGAAAAAGACGATTAGCGAGCCCAGATGGTCGGGCGCCGGGGGCGCGAACCTAGTGGGGCGGGAGGCTTCAACCCGTCAGGCTGGAAGCGGCTCCGGTGGGTGGCTTGATCGGGGTGCTGGTTGAAAGAAGCACTACCACGAACCGGAAGAGAACACTATAAAGATAAGTGACAGTACTATGTAAAGCAAGGTACTTGTTAAAATTTTTTTTAAGGTTGAGAAATAGCGGGCTGGGGAAAAAAGGAGAGGCTGAAGGAGGGTGCGTAAGAGTTCGGATTCATCTTCGAATTGCTTTCAGGGGTATAGATGCAGAAGCAATTGTGAGGGCTGCCTGACACCTGAAATATTTTTTTAAATGTGTTGAATGATGCGTTTGAAGGTTTGAAACGCTGTTTTTTGGGACGAAATTTTTGACGAACTACTGAATCTGTTTCGGGCCACCAAGTAAAACTCATTGCATCGTCTCAAAGATTTGCTCAGTTATTTAAGCATCAAAGACCATGTACAAGTGACACCCGATGACCCGGAATAGCTGCAAGGCTATCGTAAGGCTAGCCGCCGAAACCACCGCCGCCCTGCGGTGCGGCTTCTATTTTCTTGGGGGGCTTATTGGAGCCGAAATACCAGGAGAAGCCTACATATCCAACCTGCGTTTCCCACTTGTTATTGTAAGTGGCCTCGAAATTTTCTGAGTAGGCCGTGATGCGCTGACGTTGGGTGTTGAATACGTCGCTGAGGCGGAGCGTGAGGGCCGCCCGATCTTGGAACAGGCGGTGGCGCAAGGCCAGATCCACGGACCCAACGGGCGCTAAGCGGCCCTGAGGCGTGAGCACAGCTGCCCGGTAGTTGCCCGTGAGCTGCACATCCAGCTTGGGCGTAGGCATGAAGGTATTAAGCAGACGCAAGGTGCCCGTAAGGTTGCGCCGGCTGGCTTCGGTGCCAGTAGCGGCCGTGATGCTATTGCGAAATAACGACCCGTTAGCGGTCAGCTTCCACCACTTTGCTAGGGGCTGATTAATTGACATTTCGGCTCCCAGACTGGTGCTTTGCCCGAAGTTCTGGAAGTATTCTGCCGTGATAACGCCGGGTGTATTCAGCAGGCGAGTGGCGGTAGTATCTATCCGGCGGAAGCGCTGAATGGCATTGTTGGTTTGGCGGTAAAAAAGGGTGGAAGTGACGGTGGCGTCGCCCATCGTTATCTGGTGGCCCAGCTCAAAGGAGTTGATATACTCGGGCCGCAGGCTGGGGTCGCCGATGCGGTAGTTGCGCTGGTCCATGTAGATGGGCAGAGGCAGCTGCTGCATAAAGCCCGGACGGTTGAGGCGGCGGGAGTAGCTGGCTTGCAGGCGCTGATCGTGCTTACTGATGGTGCGGGCCACGGTGGCGGAAGGGAATACATTCAGGTAATCGAGCTCAAAGCTGCCCCGGCCGCCGCGCACTTCCCCCTGCGTATTGGTGTATTCGGCCCGCAAACCGCCCTGGTAGCTCCAGTTGCCTACCGCGTGCTGACCGGTGATGTAGCCTGCCTGCACAAAGTCCTTGACGTCATAAGCGAAGGAGCGGTCGGCGTCGCGGGAATAAATAGGCTGGTCGGCGACCGTCTGTACTAAAAAGTCATCCGTGCCTTCATTCGTTTCCCACTCCGTTTTCAGGCCCGCATCCAGACGGCTTTTCTCGCCCAGTGGATGCGCATAGTCAACTTGGCCATTAAGCGCGTGAATACGAACCCGAAAATCCTGCTTCCAGCCCAACTGAGCTACTTCATCATTGGTAAACTGCTGGCCCACTATTACATCGGCCCACAGGCGGGTGTAGCCCGTGCTGGCCGTTAGCTCCCGGCCTTTTTGCTCAGCCCAGGTGCGCTTGTAGTCCGCCGATACATCGGCTGTCTTTACATCCTCCGTCACCACCGAGCGCGTTTGCTGGAGTATAGGATCTTGGTCGCCGGTGCGGAGAAGGGCGGTTTGATTCATCACATTCGGGTCGGCCCGATTAAAGTTGGGCTGTACCGTCAGGGAGATACTTTGCTCGGGTGAAATTGTGTAATCGAGGCCCAGACGCCCGCCGTGGTTGCGGCTGTGGCGCAGACCCGTTGCCTGCTGATCGGTGGTGCGCAATACGCCTTCCACAGTTGCCAACTGCTGCATCGTATTGCGGCTGCGGTAGTGGTCGTCACGGCCATCATAAGAGCCGAATACATTGAGTTTGCCGGTCCGACGGTTAAAGCTCAACGACGTATTGTACTTGTCGCGGGTGCCCACGTTGGCCACTGCCGAGCCATTCCAGCCGTCCTTTTTCTGCTTTTTGAGAATGATGTTGATGATCCCGCCAGCGCCGGCCGCATCGTAGCGGGCCGAGGGATTGGTCACGACTTCAATGCTTTGAATACTGCTGGCCGGAATCTGCTCCAGGCGCGTACCCGTGCCGCCAGAGGCCGCACCAGAGTTTTTGCCGTCAATCAGCACCGTGATATTGCTGGTGCCGCGCATGCTCACGGTGCCGTTCTGGTCCACCGACACGGAAGGCACGTTTTGGAGCACATTTACGGCCGTGCCGCCTACGCTGCTCAAGTCCTTCTCTACGTTAATGACCTTCTTATCAAGGTTATCAACTACGGTGGCCCGCTCGCCCTGCACCGTTACGCCGGCCAGCTGAGTGGCCGTGGGGGGCAATTTTAAGGAGCCAAGCTTTACTTCGGGCGTTGCTTCTGTAATAGAAACCAAGCGCCGGCCCGCTTGGTAGCCTATCACGGTAGCGCGGAGCATGTATTTTCCCTGTGCCACAGGGGCTACTTCAAACGAGCCGTTTTCACCCGTTTGAGCGCCCGCCACGAAGCTTGAGTCTTGGGCCCGCAGTAGCACAACGTTGGCAAACGGCAGCGCCTGTCCATTGCTGGCGTCGAGCAAAACGCCCGAAACAGCACCCTGGGGGGCTTTTTGCTGGCCCCGTAATACGTTTGGTAAGAGCACAAGAAGGAGCCCCAGGCACCGCAGCGCCCAGCGAAGAGTAGAAGAGGAGTTCATAAAAGAAGGAGAGAGGAGTGGAAAAATTTGGGCAATAGGATGTTCTCCCAGACGGCCGCGGTTCCGCTGGTTGCCCTATTGCAGGCATTCACTCGATAAATAAAAGGTTGGGACGGGTGCTGGTAGTGTACCTCAATGCGAGAATTTGCCTCACGTCGTAGGTAGTACTAAGTGCCCTTTAGCAGGGCCCGTTTATGTGGTATGTACCCGTTATTGTTCCTTGGCTTCCGCCGATCAGGAAGCCCCGGTTGGGCTTGGTGGAGCGGCAGGTAGTAATTCTAATTGATGGAACAAATATATCAGAAGGTACTATGTGAAGCAAGGTACTATGATAAATAATTTGGTTATTCGGTAAGATTGGAGTCAGTGGCTACCTCTTTGCTGAGCTCTTGTGAAGTAAAAAAGCCCCCCAGAACTTATCTGGGGGGCTTTTTTGAGGTTGAATTGTAAACTGATGCTACTTGCCAGCTGTTACCTCTTCGCCGTTTCGGAAGGTTTTTTTCTGCGTTACTGCCTTGCCATCGGGTCCGAAGTAAGTCCAGACTCCCGTTTCCTTATTGTTGCGGAATGCGCCTGTCACCTCTGGCGTACCATCTTCCCGCAGCTGGCGGTAAGCACCAACTTTTAATCCCTTCACGTAAGTCGTTTCGGATTTTAGCTTTCCCAAAGCATAAAATTCCTGTCCTATACCAGTGGGGCGGCCGTTTTCGTATAGCAGCTTGGTTTTTATTGTGCCGGTAGGGTAGTAGGTCAGCTTCTCACCGGCCAGCCGGCCGTTTACATAGGTCTCCTGGGTTTGCACCTGTTTACCATCGGGGTAAAATGTGCGCCACGTACCAGCAGGTACATTATTTTTATACTGCTGCTCCAGCTTCACCCCGCCCGACTCATAGTAGGCGGTTACCTTCCGGTCGCGGGCCTGGTTGCTGTAGTCAGTTTGCTTCTCCAGCTTCCCTGACTCATAGAAATCCTGATTCTGGCCAGTCAAAACGCCAGCGCGATAATTCATCTTGCTCTTTACGGCGCCACTCTCATAGTAAGCCTTTGCCGGGCCATCCAGGTTAGCCGTGCCAGCCCCGGGAGCAGCCCCTTTAGTCAGGTCATCGCCGAGGGGATTCGTTACGCGCCGGGTTTGCAGAGCCGCTGCCACATAGTTGCCTTCCGTGCGCAGCTTACCCGAGCGGTAGTAGCTTTTCTGCGTGCCCTTGCCTGCCTTGTCAATAACTACTTCGCTTTCCAGCTGGCCGTTGTCGAAGTAGGTTTTGTAGGGGCCCGCCAACAGACCATTGTTATACGTTGACTCGCTTTGCAGCTGACCGTTAGGATGGTACGTTTTCATGGGGCCATTGGCCTGGCCGTTCTTATACGTGGTTTCCACCTTGGGCTTACCCGATGGGTACAACTCCCGCACGGCACCCACCGGCTGCCCATTTACCAGCGATGTTTCCAGCTTAATGGCTCCGCTTGGGTGGTAGGTTTTGAGCGTGCCATCGGGCTGGTCATTGGCGTAGGTGCCTTCCTGGGCTAGTTTGCCGGAAGCATAATACGTTTTGAAAGGACCCTGCCGCAATCCCTGCTTGAAGGTTACCTCCATCCGCCGCTGCCCGTTTTCGAAAAACTCCACGTAAGCGCTATCCCGCTTGCCGCCGGCATAGCTGGTCTGGGCTTCAACTTTGCCTGAGCGGTAAAAACGCTTGTAAGGCCCTTCCATGATGGTATCGGCTGGGCTCACCAAAGCGGAGTAGACTTCGCGCACCACCCTATTGGTTGAGTCGCGGTAGCTCACCAGGCGGCGCAGCTTCTGGGCCTGAGCCGTGGTAGAAAGCAGCAGTAATAGGAAAATAACTCGTTTCATAGACGCAAGAACGCAGGAAAAAGCGGCAAAGTGCATTCGCAGGCCTTGTGGCCCTATTAAGTCGAATTGAGGCGGAATTAGTGCATCAAAAAAGCCCTCCAGAATGTGTCTGGGGGGCTTTTTATCCTAAAAAGGAGCTCTACAGCTTTTCCAGCACAATGCTGCTGGCGCCACCGCCGCCATTGCATATACCCGTCACGCCGATTTTGCCACCTTCATTCTGCATCACATTCAGCAGCGTTGTCACGATGCGTGCGCCCGAAGCACCCAGCGGATGACCCAGCGACACGGCTCCGCCGTACACGTTTACCTTGTCACCTTCTAGGTTCAGCAGCTTGTTGTTGGCCAACGATACCACTGAGAAAGCCTCGTTGATTTCATAGAAATCCACTTCACTGGCATTAATGCCAGCGTGCTTCAAGGCCTTCGGAATAGCCAGCGAAGGTGAAGTCGTAAACCACTCTGGTGCCTGCTCAGCATCGGCAAAACCCCGGATGCGAGCCAACGGTTTGATGCCCAGCTCATCGGCCTTCTCGCGGCTCATGAGCAGCACAGCAGCGGCTCCGTCATTCAGAGTAGAAGCGTTGGCCGCCGTTACGGTGCCATCCTTTATAAACGCAGGCTTCAGGCTGGCTACTTTGGTAAAGTCTACCTTCAGGTATTCCTCATCATCTTCGATTACAGTCGTTTTGCCACGGCTCTCAATTGTGATGGGAATGATTTCATCCTTCTTTTTGCCGGCTTTGGCTGCCTTTGCGCTGCGCGTGTAGCTTTCAATAGCAAACTCATCCTGCTGCTCGCGGGTAAAGCCCATTTCCTTGGCTGTATGCTCGGCCGCGTTGCCCATAGCGTAGTCGTTATAGGGGTCCCAGAGGCCGTCTTTCATCAGGCCGTCAATCATCTGAGAATGGCCGTACTTAGCGCCAAAACGCGCTTTATCGAGATAATAAGGCACATTGGACATGCTTTCCATGCCACCAGCCAGAATCACGTCGGCTTGCCCCAACATAATAGCCTGAGCAGCAAACATGATTGCTTTAGTGCCCGAAGCACATACTTTATTAACGGTGGTGCACTCAACAGTATCAGGTAAGCCAGCTTTTTTGGCGGCCTGGCGGGCAGGTGCCTGGCCAAGGTTAGCCGATATCACGTTGCCCATAATTACTTGCTGCACTTCCTTAGGATCGACGCCGGCTTTCTCTAAAGCACCTTTTAGGGCTATACCGCCCAAATCGGTGGCCGAAAGCGAGGCGAGGCTACCGCCAAAACTGCCAATTGGCGTACGTACGGCAGCAACAATAACTACTTCTTTGACTTGCATAAAAATGGGTGGAAGTGGGGGTGGATCAGAAAAATGGAGCCGAAGCTTCGGCCCGCAAAAGTACGAATAACCCGAGTAGCGTCCGCTTTCCCGGAGTTTATTGCCTTCGTTTTTATGGTGCTTACCAAGCTGGTTTGTCGCTGGCCTGCTTACGAACTGACCTCCGTGGTAGCTGCTGGAGGTATTGCTGTTCTGCCGCTCCCAACGACTCCAGTATTTGCCGGGCGCGGCCCGTGCTGAGCTGCATCTGCTGCAAGCGTGCCCGCTGGGTCTGGAGTTGGGTCTCGTCGAGGTCAGCTACTTCAGTACCGGCTCGTCGGCTGCGGCCATCGGTTGCCTCTTCACCACTTCCATCGTTGCTGAGGCCGCGCACATTGCCGGATTCCGAGCCGCTGGACACATTACGCTCAGCGCCCTCACCAGGCTGGAAGCCACCACGAGCCATATTGCCAGGGGCTGCTCCGGGCTGATTATTATTTGACTGCCCAGATTTGTTTGGTTGCTGCTGGGGGGCATTTTGAGGGTCGGGGGGCAAATTGGGTTCGTCAAGCTGGCCCTTGCGGTCATTGCCTGCTCGCGGCTGAGATTGGTTAGCTACATCTTTAGAGCTGGGCGCAGCTTGCTCCGTCCTCGGGTTGGAAGCGTTGCCGGAAGGCGGCGGTGGAATGCGTGGTGTGTTGGGTCGGCGTGTCAGATAATCGCGTAGCACTTCATAGTTATAGCGCGCTTCGGCATTCGTAGGATCGGCCAGCAACGACTGCCGCAGCAGATTCACGGCCTGTGCGAATTCACCTCCCTGCACGGCCAACACGGCTAACTGCTGTTGCGCCACACTGCGTATAGCTGGCGTTTTGCTTGTAATCAAACGGCTATAGTAGGACTTCGCCGCTGCCTCCCGTCCGACCCGGTTGCAGGCATGAGCCAGATTCAGGATAGCCGCCTCATCCTTGGTGCCCAACTCCTCCACGGCCCGCTGATAAGCCTGGGCAGCCTTCGCAAAATTTCGCCGGGCGTAAGCAGCGGCTCCTTCCTGTATAGCCGCGTTTCGGTCACGGATGCGGGTGAAGCCTCCCCAGCCGCCGATCAGCAGTAAAAAAAGTAGCAACACATTCTTCACGGCTTTATTACACGAATAGTAACAACAATGTCCAACGCCAGCAGTATCAAGGCCAGCAACAGCGGAAATCTGTAGCGGTTATCGGCCACGGCCACGGTGCGCACCTGCTCTGCTTGTCCCTCAAGGCGGTTCAGGGCATTCACTAACAACGGAAACTCGTTGCGCCGATCATTCAGTTCAAAATATTGCCCCCCAGTTTGCTGCGCAAGCCGACGTAGCGTAGTAGGCATCAGCCGCGTGACTGCCTCCCGGCCTTTATTGTCACGCACATATCCACCGTTGGTAAATCGCGGAACGCGCGCGCCTTCAAGAGTGCCAACGCCTACCGTAAATAAGCGCACCCCAGAGCGAGCAAGCAGCCGTAAGGTAGGCTCTAAGTTTTCGCCAAAGTCTTCTCCATCACTTATTACAACTACCGCTGTAGAACGGGCCGCCGAACCTACCGGCCGTTTCGTTGCCTCCAAGCGAGTCAGAACTAACTCCAACGGCGGCACCAAGTCAGTACTGCCAACAGGTACTAGGCTAGTTTGAAGGGTAGAAATGAAAAGACGGAGCGCGCTTTGGTCGTACGTTAGCGGGCATTGCACGTAGGCGTCGGCCGCAAAAACCAGCAAGCCTATACGATCAGCCTGAAAACGGCTAATCAACTGCGTGAGCTCTGCTTTCGCTTTTTGCAGGCGAGATGGAATTACGTCAGTAGCGTCCATGGAACGCGAAAGGTCGACGAGTAGCCATACATCTTTGCCCGCTGTACGCACTGGCTGCTGGGTAACACCGTAAGCTGGCCCAAGCAAGGCTAGCAGAAATAAACCAAAGTAAACCGTTCGCAAAAGTAGTTTCCAGCCAAGGTGCCATCCTCGCTGACCCAAAGGTGCCGCTAATCGCCTCGTACGGATCGCGTAGCCAACATACAGGATCAGAAAGATACCTGCGCAAGCCAACTCAAGCCAGGAAAGGGGATAAGCCCAATTCATAAAAAAATACGACTAATGTAGTTGGTACTATAAGTAAATGACCAGCTGTCCAACTATACAGTTACTCAGGCTACTGCAACAAATATAGCGGCCTATTACTAGCTAGGTGTAGGGATGGCAGGATAAGCAAAGGAAGATATTTTTTTTCGAGAAGGCTGTTTCTTCGCTTCTAGTTGTATATTTGCGCACTCTTCGACCGGAAGAGACCTGTTTTGGAGAGATGGGTGAGTGGCTGAAACCAGTAGTTTGCTAAACTGCCGTAGCTCTAAAGGCTACCGGGGGTTCGAATCCCCCTCTCTCCGCATTCCTTTTCCATGAGGAATCAAGAATGAGCAATGAGGAATTGCAAACAGATTCTTCACACTCAGTTCTTATTCCTCATTCTCTTTTCGGGGTGTAGCGTAGCCCGGTATCGCGCCTGCTTTGGGAGCAGGAGGCCGCAGGTTCGAATCCTGCCACCCCGACACATTTCCCAAAAAAGGCCTTTTGCAAACTGCAAAAGGCCTTTTTTATGTAACCCAGTATTCTGTTTTTAATAGCTTAGTTTTTGCCTCGTTAGCTCAGTTGGATAGAGCGGCTGCCTTCTAAGCAGTAGGTCAGGAGTTCGAATCTCTTACGGGGTACATTGATAATCAGCCACTTAGCAGTATTGCTGAGTGGCTTTTTTGTTGCCGGTTCATACAACTGAGTTTGCTCTTTTCAAGTAGGGTTGAGAATAGACGCAAAACTTATAATTAGTACGCAGTGGCATTAGCTGGTAGTGAACTTCCCAAGTGGAGGGTAGCAAGTTCGAACCTTGATTCTCGCTAATTTATATAGCTCCACTAGCATAAAAATTCTCACCAAGAGGGAAGCTTTTACTTATCTACATCCATCGCTGCAGACAGACTTCCTTGTTCAGATAGTAGCTTTGCATCCTTTATGTGTACCCGTTATACCTTTTAGATGTCTTCTAATTCTGTAACAAGTCCTCATCCTAGTGAGAGTAAGGCGCAAGCAGTAACCGCCCCAAAAAAAGAAATTCAGTACAATTTAGAAGCACTACGAGGGGTTGCGGCCCTGATTGTAGTATGGAGTCACGCCTTTGTATTTCCAAAGTTTCTGGATCCCAATTATGCCATAACAGGCCCCTTTTCGTTTGAACCTCCGGCGCGTATCAGCGTCTTTTTATTCTTTGTACTCTCGGGTTATGTAATTGGAATATCCAATAAGCAAGCACTTACGAAGGGGACAATTGGTAAATACATAAAGAAGCGATTATTGCGTATTTATCCAATCTATTTTCTGAGTATGCTATTTACCATAATGATAGCCAAAGCCTATCCCATAAGCACGATTTGGGGCAACATGACCCTTACGCAGGTGCTCTTAACTCCGTTATTTGGGAGAACAATCCCAGCTGGTCACTGCATTATGAAATACTTTATTATCTGCTGTTTATTCCTCTGTCATTTTTCAATATAAAACCTGTCTTAGCCGCCGTGTGTGCCCTAGCTGTGGGCGTCGTCAACAACCTGCTCTTTCCGGAGCACACCCTCCTTAGCTCCTATAGCTTTGGCCTCACGCTATGGCTGGCTGGCTTAGCCTTAGCACGCCACACAACGGATTTGTCTCGAACGAAGACAAAGTACCATATGCTGGTTGGCTTCATCTTTATTTTCATCAGCCTAAGAAATTTCAATATTCTTGATACGCTCTTATTGAAAACAACCCGACTTATAGCGGGTACCCGACTGGAATATGGCGCGGTACGGGGCTATGATGCTATGGTCAACTTTTCCGACTTCTCCTACCTCCCTTACTTCATCCTGTTTCTATTAATATTTACGGATAAAGACTTTCCGTACAAAAACAAAATAACGGCATTCCTACTGCTGCTACCAGCACTTACATTTGTCTACCTTCTCAAGAATATAGACTCTATCAACCAGAACGAATATATTTTTTCATCGCTCGCTTACCTTATAGGAATGGCCCTTATTTATGTAAGCCCCGCTATAGTAGAGAAAGCATCAGCACGCTTAATTGAACTGTTAATTAAGGTGGGGGCGCTGTCGTATGGGCTTTACATTATCCACCTGCCAATCATTGTGATGTTACACAAAGTCGAATACTTTTCAGGGAGTCTATGGACCTTTAGTGTACGGTTCGCCGCATGCATTACGTTAGCCTTAGCCGCCGCCTTTGTTCTGGAGAAAAAAATACAACCCAAGCTTGTGTCACTATTCAACAGAACAAGCAACTACAATTAGGACGTGTGGCTCTTATATGACATAAAAGCCGGCTCAACCTTGTGAGCCATTACCTATAAGAAAGCCCCGCATTCAGAGATAGGATGCGGGGCTTTTAATTTAAGTAAGTGACGGCAGGTTATTGCATGACTAAAGTGGAGCTATTTACGACCCTGCTTTTTACCGTAGCCTTCCTTCGACTGTTCTTTCAAGGTTAATGTAATAGCACCATTGGGATCGGTTATAGCCACCGTGTTATAGGTGCGTCCGAGTGATTCACCGTGGGTATTTTCGGTAAAAGTAGAATTGAAGGTTACCCGTTGCGCCGGGCGAGAGGCAGCAGGAACGGTACCCCGCCATACGATGGTTGCTTTGCCCGAAGGAGTAGAAACCAACTTCTCCCGAGTCATCGTGACACAATCAGTGCTAGCTAGGGCAGGCACGCCAAGTAAAGAATTCGGTAGGCATTGGGTAGTTTCTCCTTTCAGCACAAAGGCACCATTACCTCGCTGTGGAGCACCACCATATGTGTTCTGAGCCCAGGCAACATTGCCACTTAGGGAGAGACCTGAAACGAAAAGGAATACGGATAGCCGCTGAAGGAGGGTTTTCATAGGGATGAGGGAAAAGTGAAATTGTTTACAGGATTAATAGTAAACAATTAGTATACCAGAACACACTACGCTTGTTAATTCTTTATTCCTACCATGGATCTAACCTAAAAGGGAGGTTAGAGCGCAGCCATTGCTTGATCCGGTTAGGAGCGTGTACTTTGGGCGTGCGCCCACCAGTGTAGTAAATGCAGAATAGTTGGAGGGGGTATGGAGACTTTAATCAGACTCACCCAGTGTTCAATAGCCCAGCGCTATCAAGCGTTGGGCTCAGGTGATGGCTACCAGCCGTAGGCACTGACTATTGCCTAGAGTAAGGTCAGAATAAGGATGACTAGCAGCCAGCCGATTAACTCAATCTTCGGCATGCGGCGATAAAAGGGTGTGCGCTTGCGGCGGTGTTTTTTCATGGCAAAACGGAGACCTGCTCCTGCCGCCTATGCTTTAAGCGATTCTACAACTGGATACCTGGCACTTCAATGTATTTAGTCTAATTGACTGCTGAAGCTATTCACTCTATAGTACCTAGTTAGCTTCCCAAGCTGAGGGTCGCTAGTTCGAACCTTGTTTTTAGATTATTAATTATCAGCTACTTATACATAATTTTAGGTGGCTGTTTATTTTTTGGTTTATAGATTTACGCTGGCACCTTTTCGTAAAAAAGCCACCCAGAACTGCTCTGGGGGGCTTTTTTGATAATGCGTATGATGTAATGGGTCAATTTAACCAGACGGTATAAAGCAGCTCAAAGCGGTGAGGAGCAAAGGCATTAAAGTAAGGCGCTTCCGCTTGAAAGCCCAATACATGGACTAAAGGAATACCTTCCAAATGAGAGTCAACAACACGCACAGGATAAAACTGACCTTCCTCGGGCCAATCACCATTATGATTGAAAGGGCGGTCGGCGGCATTTAGGCAGCGAGCATACTCAACGAATGGAGCATGGCGAGTAGCTTCGGCTAGCGTAAGGTTGGCAACTTCGTGTGACATAGAGGCAAATGTAGCAGGTTTCAGAACTACGATCCATAAGCCAGAGTTCCGTTTGGTTGAGTAGTACAAGAGCTAAAGTAGCAGGTTTAGTACCCTTTGCCCAGAGCGAGTAACACTGATGAAGCTGGTAAAATCGGTGTTAAATGCCAACCAAGGGTTGTATAAAATTGTGATATGATACGTTATCTGTATACAAGCAAGTAGTACCAAAAGCGGCTGTTAATCAACCTGAAAAGTAGGTCTATTTTGATTGCTAGCATGGAGGATGCAATCCGGCTTTGGCTGGCAAAAACCGATTAAAAATGGTATCTTTGCCTATTAACACTGACGCTGAATTTACCCGCATTCCATGAGCGAAACGAAAGAGAAAAGAGTCCCCGCTGAGTACTCTGCGGATAGTATTCAAGTACTGGAAGGACTGGAAGCCGTACGCAAGCGGCCATCGATGTATATCGGTGATACGGGGGTTAAGGGCCTGCACCATTTAGTGTGGGAAGTAGTCGATAACTCAATCGATGAAGCCTTGGCCGGCCACTGCGACCGAATTGAAGTTACCATTAACGAAAATAACTCAGTAACCGTCCGCGACAACGGTCGCGGCATCCCCGTTGACTTCCACCAGAAAGAAGGTCGCTCGGCCCTGGAAGTGGTTATGACAGTGCTCCACGCGGGGGGCAAATTCGACAAGGATTCCTATAAGGTTTCCGGCGGTTTGCACGGCGTAGGCGTAAGTTGCGTGAATGCACTGAGCAAGGACCTGAAAGTAACTGTGCGTCGTAATGGCCACCTCTATGAGCAGGAGTACAAGATTGGTGTTCCGCAGTATCCGGTAAAGCAAATTGGTGATACCGAAGAGCACGGTACGCAGGTAGAGTTTTTACCCGATGATACCATCTTCACGGAGTCGGTATACAAGTACGAAACTATTGCTACTCGTCTTCGCGAGTTGTCTTACCTGAACAAAGGCATCCGCATCACCCTCACCGACCGCCGCGACAACGACGTGGACGGCAACTTCTTGTATGAGGAGTTTTATTCGGAGGGTGGCCTGAGTGAGTTTGTTGGCTACCTCGATGCTGGTCGTACGGTACTGATGCCGAAGCCTATTCACGTAATCAGTGAAAAGGGTGGCACGCCGGTAGAAGTGGCGTTGCAGTACAACGACTCGTACCAAGAGCACATTTTTAGCTACGTAAATAACATTAACACCATCGAAGGTGGTACTCACGTGGCTGGCTTCCGCTCAGCCCTGACGCGTACGCTGAAAGCTTACGCCGACAAGTCGGGTATGCTGGAGAAGGCGAAGGTGGAGATTCAGGGCGACGACTTCCGCGAAGGCCTGACCGCTGTCATTTCAGTGAAGGTGCAGGAGCCCCAGTTCGAAGGCCAAACCAAGACCAAACTGGGTAACTCTGATGTAAGCGGCGCTGTAAACCAGGCCGTAGGTGAAATCCTGAACCAATACTTAGAGGAGAATCCCAAAGAAGCCCGTATCATCGTTGAAAAGGTGATTCTGGCGGCTCGCGCCCGTATTGCGGCCCGTAAGGCCCGTGAGATGGTGCAGCGCAAAACGGTATTGGGCTCGAACTCTTTGCCAGGTAAGCTGGCCGACTGCTCCGAGTCGAATCCTGAAATCTGCGAGCTGTATCTGGTCGAAGGAGACTCGGCTGGCGGTACTGCTAAGCAGGGTCGCAACCGGGCTTTTCAAGCTATTCTGCCACTGCGGGGTAAGATCCTGAACGTAGAGAAGGCGCAGGAGCACCGCATCTACGAAAATGAGGAAATCAAGAACATGATTACCGCATTAGGCGTGTCGTTTGGCACCCCTGCCGATGTGGAGGCTGGTATTGAAGCTGATCCTAAAGGTCTGAACATTACAAAGCTGCGTTACCACAAAATCATCATCATGACCGATGCTGATATTGACGGTTCGCACATTCGTACTCTGATTCTGACCTTCTTCTTCCGCTACATGAAGCCGTTGGTTGACAATGGCTACATCTTCATTGCGCTGCCACCTCTGTACTTGGTGAAGCGTGGTAAGGAAGAGCGCTATTGCTGGACCGAGCAAGAGCGCCAGACTGCTCAGGAAGAGCTAGGCCGCGGTAAGCCCGAAACGGTGAACGTGCAGCGCTACAAAGGTCTCGGGGAGATGAACGCCGAGCAGCTCTGGACCACCACCATGCAGCCTGATACCCGCTCGCTGAAGCGCGTAGACGTAGAGTCGGCCGCGGAAGCTGACCATTTGTTCTCCATGCTCATGGGCGACGAAGTAGCTCCCCGCCGCGAGTTCATCGAGAAAAACGCCAAGTACGCCAAGCTGGACGTATAAAGGCAGAAGTGTCAAAAAAGCCCCCCAGCATGCTGGGGGGCTTTTTTTGTTTATAACTACAGCAAGCGCTGCATACCATCTTCTGAATTTTGGAGTTATCTTTTAGTAACAACTAGGATAGATTCCTTTCTCTGTTCGGAATGACAGGTGTGGCGCTGTAACTTGCCACTTGCGCCTTATTCTTCGCTATGAAACTCTTCAAATCAGCTGACCTTATCCGCAAAAGCAAGTATATCAGCCGCGACTTAAGCTGGCTGCGCTTTAATTATCGCGTCCTCGACCAAGCCAAAGATCCGTCGCGCACCTTATTTGACCGGCTGCGGTTTATGAGTATTACCTGCTCCAACCTCGACGAATTTTTCATGATTCGGCTAGGGTCGCTGTACAATTATATCGACTACGGTAAGGAGCGCATCGACTATTCGGGGCTGCGGGAAATGCCGTTTCGGCGCAAACTGCTGGATTTTGCTCACCGCTTTGTAAACGATCAATCGCTCACTTACCTGAATGAGCTGAAGCCGCAGTTTGAGAAAAATGGCTTCAACATTCTGCGGATGGATGAGCTGACGGAGTTGGAGTTGAAGAAAGCGGATGGCTACTTCAAAAACACGCTGTTTCCGCTGCTCACGCCTATGGTGTACGATTCCTACCATGGCTTCCCGCTGATGATGAATCAAATGCTGATTCTGGGGGTGGTAACGCGTACGGAAGCTGAAGGGGAGAAGGGACAGGAGCGCCTCACCTTTGTACAGATTCCGCAAAACTTGTCCCGCTTCTTTGAGCTGACGCGCAAAGACAAGGTGATTTTTGTGCCTATCGAGGAAATTGTACGCGCTAATTTGCCCAAGCTTTTTCGCAACGTCGAGATAGAGTCGGCCAACCTGTTTCGCATTACCCGCAATGGCGACTTTACGCTGGAAGAGTCAGATGACATCGACGTAGACTTCATCAAGGAAATTCAGGTTGGCTTAAAAACCCGCAAGAAGGGCCGTGTAGTGCGTCTGGAAGTGGAGAAGGACGCGTCACCTGTACTCATGGCGGTTTTGAAGGAGCGCTGGAAAATTGATAACGGCAACGTGTTCGTTATCAACTCTATGATTGATATGAAAGGGCTGCTGCAAATTCTTAAGCACCCTAACTTCCGGGGAAAAGCGGCCCGCCAGCCGGCTCCCGTGGCCCCGCTTAGCTTGCCCGAAGGTGCCGAGGATAACATGTTTGAGTACCTCAAGCATCATGATGTGCTTCTGCATCACCCTTATAATAGTATCGATCCTGTTGTGCGCCTGTTGGAGCGAGCCGCCGAAGACCCTCACGTACTGGGTATTAAGCAAACTATCTACCGCTTGGCCGACGACTCTCGGGTGACGGCGGCGCTACTGAAAGCAGCCGAAAACGGCAAGCACGTATCCGTGTTGTTTGAAGTGAAGGCGCGTTTTGATGAGGAGCGTAATATTCGGGAAGGTGCCCGCCTGGAGAAGGCTGGCTGCTTTGTCATCTATGGCGTGAGCAAGTACAAGACGCACACCAAGATGCTCATGATTATCCGCAAGGAAGGGGAGAAGGTGACGCGCTACGTGCACTTAGGCTCAGGCAATTACAACGAGCAAACGTCGCGCATCTATACCGACGTAAGTCTGCTGACGACCAACGATGTGTACGGCCACGACGTGTCAGAATTCTTCAACGTTATTACCGGCCATTCTCAGCCTGATGACTATGAGTATCTGATTACGGCCCCGAAAGATATGCGTCAGCAGCTCATTCATCTGATTCGGGAAGAAGTTCGAAACGCGAAGAAGGGCCTGCCGAGTGGCATTGTGATGAAGATGAACTCCTTGGAAGACAAGGAGATGATTGACGAATTTTATAAGGCCAGTAAGGCTGGCGTGCCCATTCGCTTTATCGTACGGGGCATTTGCTGTCTACGGCCGGGCCGGGCTGGCCTAAGCGAAAATATTGAGGTGCGCAGTATTGTAGGCGACTACTTAGAACACTCACGAATGTTTTACTTCCATCACGGCGGCCAGCCAAAAGTGTATGCAGGCTCCGCCGATTTGATGGTGCGTTCCTTTGATCGGCGCATTGAAGCTCTATTCCTAATTGTAAACCCCGCCCTGAAGCGGGAGGCAATTAACATTCTGTATTTCAATCTCAAAGACAACCAGAATACATACCTGATGCGGGAGGATGGGGCATATGTGCGTCGCAACCCCGCTCCTGATGAGCCTATTTTCAACGTGCACAAGGAGTTTTATCATCGCCATTACGCGGCTGTGTCTGAAAGCTCTTTGTATGACGAATGGCTTACGCGCGCGGATGTGCAAACGGACAATGCTGCCTCCAACGAAGGACCTCCCTTAACTTCCCCTGATTTTCCAACGGATGCTGAGATGGAAGATGCCGAAATGGAAACTGAACTGGCAACTTTCAACTCCGCTGCCGAGGAGGAATTGCCCGGTGTAGAATCTCCTCAGGACGTCTAATTACTGCCTTATCTCAACATAAAAAAGCCCCCTAGATCAGCGTCTGGGGGGCTTTTTTTGTACTTGCCTCGAACTATTCAGCTCCGCTGTGCGAGTTCTGGACATCGGGGTGAGGCGGAATAGTAGAGTGGTCATTGACCGGGCGAAAGTCCTCGAAATGGCGCTCAAACAGCGTTTGCAGCATTCCGTCCTTCAAACCGATATCGGGGACGTGCATATTGTTGATGTTAGCCCACTCCATAGCAGAAAGGTAGATTTGACCCGCCGGCACGATAACATCGGCGCGGTCTGGGTTGAGCATGGCCACATTCACCCGCTCATCCATGGTCATCTTGGTCAGATTGTCTAGCAGAGTAGCGATGCGCTTGCGTGTGATGGGCTTATCGAGCGTGGTTTGGGTTTTGGCTAAGCTATACAGCTTATTGATGTTGCCGCCAGTACCAATTGCCCGCGTGACATGGTAGCGACGCGCGTTTTCGGTTACCCATTCCTCCATCCGCTCCCAGGTGCCGTTGAGAGCATCGGTGTTGAGGCCAGACTCGGCCTGTTGCATCCGTCGAATGGAGCCAACTTCAAACGACTGCGTGGCCACTTTATGGCGGTTGTGGTAGATATTGAACTCCGTGCTGCCTCCGCCTACATCAATGTGCAGATAGTGCTTATTGTCCTCAAGCACGTGCTCAATTACGCTATTGATGTACATGGCTTCATCCTGGCCATCAATTACTTCGATAGTCAAGCCTAGCTCCTTGCGCACGCGCTCAACTAAAGCCGGAGCATTTTTGGCGGTGCGCATGGCGGAAGTGGCACACACCAAGTGGTGCGCTACTTCGTGCACTTCCATCAACAGCTTCAGAGAGTGCAGAAACTTGACAAACTTATCGGCCTTAGCGGGCGAGATGTCGCCGGTGGCAAATACATCCTCACCCAAGCGCATAGGGTAGCGCACATACTCCACGCGCTTCAACCGAAAACGCCCCCCATAAACCAGAACCGCCGAAATTTGGCACCGTACAGCATTCGATCCTATATCAATGGCGGCTAGTTTCAGTAGGGGATACTCCATCAGGTAGGTTGATGTGGTGGAAAAGGAATTGAAATTCAAAGATAAGCCTTTGTCGAAAATAGGCTTAAAAGAAGGAAAAATGGCCTCCGATTATTACCTCTCATTGGCATAAAACCATAGGAAGCGAACCAGTACAGGTTTACCGGGCAGTGCTGAGCTTACGTCTGATTAAGCGAAGCTGTTTTACGCATAGTTCGCTTTATTACTTAATACTCCGACAGCAATTCCGTAGCTACGCGAGGAACACCCGTACTAGCGGGCTCCGTAACGAAGCGCACGTTGCGTCGGCCTACCAATGGCGGCTGATGCGGATCAATTACGATGATTGGGCAGTGCTGGGGGGCAAATTGCAGCAGACTGGCCGCTGGATATACCTGCAATGAGGTGCCAACCACCATAAATATATCGGCAGTAGCAGCTTCTTCAATCGCACGCTCCATCAATGGCACGGCTTCTCCAAACCACACGATGTTAGGCCGTAGCTGGTGGCCTTTTTCACACAAATCTCCTAGCTCAATACGGTCGCCGGTCATGGGGTACACAAGCTCCTCATGGCGCGTGCTGCGCGACTGAAACAACTGACCATGCAAGTGAATAATCCGGCTGCTGCCAGCTCGCTCGTGCAAATCGTCTACGTTTTGGGTTACGATAACCACTTCATAGCCTTTTTCTAGCGCTACTAGGGCATGGTGGCCAGCGTTAGGCTGGGCGTTGCGGGCGGCGCTACGTCGCTGATTATAGAAGTCAAGCACCAACTCAGGATTGCGTACCCATCCTTCTGGTGAGGCTACGTCCTCAATGCGATGACCCTCCCAAAGGCCATCAGCTCCGCGGAAAGTAGCCAAGCCACTTTCGGCACTGATGCCAGCACCAGTTAGTACTACTATTTTTTTTGACACGGTGTAAGCCGGTTTGTCGGGTGAAATATTCTTTCCTGAGTACGAATAACTACCAAAAAACGGCCAACCGTATCCTTATTCATCTTAACTAGCCTACTTAAAAGCATGTATTAAGCCTACTTAAAAGCATGTATTAAGTATGTCTTTGCAATACATGTTTTTAAATTCATTTAAGCACCTTTTGCTTCGGCTAAATCTTTTGTAACTGATATTTAGAAACAAAAATTGATGTGAGCTAGAAAATCAAAGGCCTTTAAGTCACTGTTATACTAGTGCTACTAGCTAGAATATGCCCACAGTTGAAATTAAACAAGACTAAAATGGGTTTACGCTCAACAGTCCAGCTTAATCTTATTAGTCTGTTTTGAGTTTGCTCTATAGTACCCTCAACTACTGATGAGAATAAAATGGCATTAAGTAAATTTGTCTCTACACCGATCTGCTTAGCTCCTTTATGATCGATCTTTTATTTGACGTTAACCTTCAACAGTTGCCCGACGACTACCTCACCGGCAACTGGCGGGTGGCAGATCGGGTACTGAATCGAAATGACCCTGGCTCTGCCCTAGCTCAAGCGACGCACCTGCAGCTGCAGCCTGGCTTGCTGCATGTAGAAGCCCCCACGCAGCAAGATAATGGTCAGTGGACCGTGGAGCGTGACAGTTTGCTTAGTCGTCCTTATCTGCAAATGCAGTTGGCGCGCGAACAAACGCGCGCTTTAGTCACGCGTCTGCGCCGCTCCACCGATGGAGCCCAGAGCCAGCTTAGTCTTTATTTTCAGTCGGGTATGGAAATGCAGCTCGCCCGGCCCTGATTTCGCCTTTTGCTACTTACTACGTTATGTCATCTGTTGATACTGAATTTAACGCACAGCAATTTCGCTTCCTAGCCGAGCTCATTCCTCAACTTGTCTGGATTACGGACCTTGCTGGCTACCACACCTATTTCAACCAACGCTGGATCGACTACACAGGCTATACTGTGGAGCAAAGCCGCGGCAGCGAAATGTGGAATAACCTGTTGCATCCCGACGACCGCCAACGCGCCCGAGAGCGGTGGGGGCATTCGCTAGCTACCGGTGAGTTTTACGAAATAGAATATCGGTTTCTCTCCAAAGACGGTTCCTACCGCTGGTTTTTGGGCCAAGCCTTGCCGCGCATCGATGAACAAGGCAACATTGAGCAATGGTTTGGTACCTGCACCGATATTCACGAGCAAAAGCAGCTTCAGCAACGGCTAGAGCGCTCTTATGCTGATCTGGAAATGAAAGTTACCTTTCGCAACTTAGAGTTGGAGCGTGAGGTACAGAGTCTGCGCCAGCGTTTAGGTGAATAGAAGATTGGTCACTTATCACATAAAAAAGTCCCCCCAGATAATTTCTGGGGGGCTTTTTTATTCACTATCATGAGATTTGCTATTTCGCTTTGGCTGCTGCCTTTTTCGCGGGCGCAGCCTTCTTGGTTGTTGTAGCCTTTTTCGCGGCTGGCTTCTTTGCGGCTGGTTTTTTCTTGGCAACAGCCGGCTCATCTACGGTTTTCTCTGACGTTTTTTTGGCGAAGCGGCCACCTTTAGCTGGCTTATCGGGGGTTAGCTCAGCCAATTCCAGGCAGCGCTCCAGCGTGAGATCCTGCGGTTCTTCGCCCTTAGGAATCTTCACGTTTTTCTTGCCCACCACAATGTAAGGACCAAAGCGGCCGTTCAGCACTTGTACGTCTTCGCGCTCCGGAAAACTTTTGATCAGACGCTCCGCATCCGATTTGCGCTTGGCTTCAATAAGCTCAATAGCTTCCGAGGCAGTAATAGTATGCGGATCCTGCTCCTTGGTAAGCGAGTAAAACTTGCTGTCGTGGCGGATATAAGGACCAAAACGACCAAGTGAAGCCGTCATATCCTTCTCCTCGAACTGCCCCACGATGCGCGGCAACTTGAACAGATCGAGCGCTTCTTCCAGCGTAATGTTCTCTATAAACTGGCCTTTGCGAAGGCTTGCGTACACGGCCTTCTCCTCAGAACCTTCCTTCGGCTCAATCTGCACATAAGGGCCATAACGACCCAAACGAGCGGTCAATTTCTGCCCAGTTTCGGGGTGAATACCAATCTCGCGGTTCGAGCCTAATGTGCTGCGCTCAATATCCTGACCGCGCTCAATGGTTTCGTGAAATGCCCCGTAGAAGTTGGAGAGCATATCGCCCCACTTCTCCTGGCCGTTGGCAATGAGGTCAAATTCGCCCTCCACTTTGGCCGTAAACTGGTAGTCGATAATAATAGGAAAGTGCTCCACTAAGAAGTCATTGACGACCATAGCGGTGTCGGTTGGAAACATCTTCGCTTTTTCAGCCCCGTACGTTTCCGTTTTAACCTCCGTCTTCACTTCCTCACCTTCCAGCGTGAGCACCCGAAACCTGCGCTCCTTGCCTTCACGGGTATCTTTCTCGACGTATCCGCGCTTCTGAATCGTGCTGATGGTAGGCGCATAGGTAGAAGGCCGTCCGATACCCATTTCCTCCAGTTTCTTCACCAAGGATGCTTCCGTGTAGCGAGCCGGCGGCTGAGCATAGCGCTCCGTAGCGCGCAGTAACTGCAAAGGTAACTGCTGACCAACCGTCAGAGGAGGTAAGCCACGGGAGAAGGTAGAATCACCATCTTCCTCCTCGTCGTCCTTCGACTCGCTGTACACTTTCAGGAAACCCTCGAAGGTAATCACCTCACCAGTAGCCGTAAGCGTAGTGCCCGGCTGCGTGCTGATGCCGATAGTAGCCACGGTGCGTTCCACCGTCGCATCGGCCATCTGCGAAGCCAGCGCCCGCTTGCGAATCAGATCGTAGAGGCGCTGCTCCTGAGAGTCAGAGCCTGTTTTTACCAAGGCAAAATCAGTAGGCCGAATAGCTTCATGAGCTTCCTGAGCCGAGGCTGACTTTGTTTTGAACTGACGCTTATGAGCGTACTCCTCACCATAAGCCCGGCTAATTTCCACATGAGCCGCCGCTAGCGCATCCTGTGACAGGTTTACCGAGTCAGTACGCATGTAGCTGATCTTACCAGCTTCGTACAGTTTCTGAGCCACACTCATAGTTTGAGCCACGGAGAAGCCCAGTTTGCGGGAGGCTTCTTGCTGAAGTGTAGAAGTGGTAAAAGGCGGCGCTGGGGAGCGTTTGCCTGGCTTCTTTTCTAAGTTTTCAATCTGATAAATAGCCCCCACGCAACGAGCCAGAAAATCCTGTGCTTCAGCTTCTGTTTTGAAGCGCGTTGGTAACTCGGCCTCCAAAATTGCCCCCCGGCCAGCATCGAAACGTGCTGTAACGCGGTAAGCAGATGAGGTTTTAAACTGATTGATTTCACGCTCCCGCTCTACAACCAGCCGCACCGCCACCGACTGTACCCTGCCAGCGGATAAACCCGTTTTAACTTTTTTCCAGAGCACCGGCGACAACTCGAAGCCAACCAAACGGTCGAGCACACGGCGGGCCTGCTGAGCATTTACTAAATTAAGGTCAATCTCTCGGGGAGAGGCAATAGCGTTGAGAATAGCGTTTTTAGTGATTTCGCGGAATACGATACGGCGCGTTTTGGCGTCGCTCAGATTCAAAGTCTCAGCAAGGTGCCAGCTAATTGCTTCCCCCTCACGGTCATCGTCACTCGCTAACCATACAACTTCGGCCTCTTTTGCCAGCTTTTTCAACTGAGCAATTATCTCGCGCTTATCGGCCGAAACTACATACGTTGGCTTAAAGCCATTAGCAATATCAATAGCGTTATTATCCTTCGGTAAATCGCGTACATGGCCAAAGCTGGACTTTACAATAAAGTCCTTGCCCAAGTATCCTTCAATGGTCTTGGCTTTGGCCGGTGACTCGACTATGACTAAATTTTTGATCATATAAAGGGGATTGGCAACCAAATACAGGTGGGTATCAACTAGGAAACGGCCTAAGAGGGGCAAAAGTTGAATTTTGCCGCAAAGATGATGGAATAATCCGGCCAGTCACCTATACCATCTTAATTATCCTTACAGCTCCTAGCCCAAATCCAGACTAAGTAGAACTGTATAAGAGCAAATATTTTGGATAAGTAGTTCATCCGTCGCCGGTTGAACGAATCCTATATAACAGCTTATTTCCATTGCTGCGGAAGCCAGTAGTTTATTACCTTTGTAAGTCTGGCTACCGGTCCACCCTCCGGTTTGTTTCAGCAGTGCCTTTTTAGCACGCTTCGCAATCTACATTTTGTATGGCTTCAGGTAAGACTACCAAAACCACCACTCGTCCGGCTTCTAATTCATCGGCATTGGCTTCGGGATCCACAGATGCTGCCGTTGCTGCAGCCGATAATAACCAGTCACAGCGGAAAGAAGCACCAATTGGTGGTAGCACAGTAACACGCAGACGGGTCAGCACTCGTAACCTCGATAACACGCAGGATGACGGTTATGTAAACGAGCAGCTTACCCGAGTTCTGTATGCGCTTGATGCCTTCAAAAAAGGAGATGTATCAGTGCGGCTAACCAAGCAGAACGACGACATTTTCGCTGACATCGCTGAGGCTTACAACTCGATGGTGGAAATGATTGGCGGCGTGGGGGGCGAAGTATCGCGCATTTCAAAAGTTGCCGGTGTAGAGGGTAACCTGAAGGCTCGCGCTTCCGGCGAGAACGCCTCAGGCTTCTGGCGCGATATGATTAACAATATCAACGGTTTGATGGATAGCATCGCCGTTCCGGTATTGGAAGTAGGTAAAGTACTGAAGAACATCTCCAAGGGCAACTTGGATGAGACCTTCCAAATTCCTGTTTCGGGCGACTTCAAAGTGATGGCCGAAACCATAAACAAGACCATTGACAACCTAAACCTGTTTGCCGGCGAAGTAACCCGCGTGGCACAGGAAGTAGGTACCGAAGGTAAACTCGGTGGCCAGGCTTCAGTACCCAACGTGGGGGGCATTTGGAAAGAGTTGACCGACAACGTAAACTACATGGCTTCTAACCTGACGAGTCAGGTACGGGACATTGCCAATGTGGCCACGGCTGTAGCCAAAGGTGACCTAACCCAAAAAATCACGGTGGATGTAAAGGGTGAATTGCTACAACTCAAGCAGAACCTGAACCAAATGGTGGACTCGCTCAATCTTTTTGCCGGCGAGGTAACCCGTGTGGCCCTCGACGTAGGCACGGAAGGCAAGCTGGGCGGCCAAGCCTCGGTACCGAATGTTAGCGGGGTATGGAAAGATCTGACGGACAACGTAAATAATATGGCCTCGAACCTGACCAGTCAGGTTCGAGATATTGCCAACGTAGCGACCGCTGTAGCCAAAGGCGACTTGTCGCAGAAGATTACGGTGGATGTAAAGGGGGAGCTGCTACAACTCAAGCAGAACCTGAACCAAATGGTGGACTCGCTGAACATGTTCTCAGGCGAAGTAACCCGCGTGGCCCAGGAAGTAGGCACGGAAGGCAAGCTGGGCGGCCAAGCTTCGGTACCGAATGTGGCCGGTGTGTGGAAGGAGTTGACTGATAATGTAAACTATATGGCCTCGAACTTGACCAGTCAGGTTCGCGACATTGCCAACGTAGCGACCGCTGTAGCCAAAGGCGACTTGAGCCAAAAAATTACGGTGGATGTAAAGGGCGAGCTGCTACAACTCAAGCAGAACCTGAACCAGATGGTGGACTCGCTCAATCTGTTTGCCGGCGAAGTAACCCGTGTGGCATTGGAAGTAGGCACGGAGGGTAAACTGGGCGGACAAGCTTCGGTGCCCAACGTAGCTGGTGTGTGGAAGGAGCTGACTGATAATGTGAACTACATGGCTTCGAACCTGACCAGTCAGGTTCGCGACATTGCTAACGTCGCTACCGCTGTAGCTCGGGGAGACTTGAGCCAGAAGATGACGGTAAACGTGAAGGGAGAAATTCTGGAGCTGAAGAACATTCTGAATCAGATGGTGGACTCACTGAATATTTTCGGTGATGAAGTAACCCGCGTGGCCCGTGAAGTGGGTACCGAAGGAAAGCTGGGTGGTCAAGCCAATGTGCCTCGTGTAGGTGGAACCTGGAAGGAGCTAACAGATAACGTAAACACCATGGCCGCCAACCTGACTCTACAGGTTCGGGACATTGCTAACGTAGCTACTGCTGTAGCCAAAGGTGACCTAACTCAGAAAATTGTAGTTGATGTAAAAGGTGAGCTGTTGGATTTGAAGGACAACATCAACCGCATGGTGGACTCCTTGAACATCTTCGCCGGCGAAGTAACCCGCGTGGCCCGTGAAGTAGGAACTGAAGGTATTCTGGGCGGCCAAGCCAATGTGCCCAGCGTAAGCGGTACTTGGAAAGACCTGACGGACAACGTAAATACGATGGCCTCGAACTTGACCAGTCAGGTGCGCGACATTGCCAATGTGGCCACGGCCGTAGCTAAGGGAGACCTAAGTCAAAAGATTACGGTGGATGTAAAGGGCGAGCTGCTACAACTCAAGCAGAACCTGAACCAGATGGTGGACTCGCTCAATCTGTTTGCTGGCGAGGTAACCCGTGTGGCCCTCGACGTAGGTACGGAAGGCAAACTCGGCGGTCAGGCCAATGTGCCCAGCGTGAGTGGAACCTGGAAAGCGTTGACTGATAACGTAAATACGATGGCTTCAAACCTGACCAGTCAGGTGCGGGACATTGCTAACGTAGCTATTGCAGTTGCCAAAGGTGACCTGAGCCAGAAAGTATCGGTTGATGTAAAAGGTGAGCTGTTGGATTTGAAGGACAACATCAACCGCATGGTGGACTCCTTGAACATCTTCGCCGGCGAAGTAACCCGTGTGGCGCAGGAAGTAGGTACCGAGGGTAAACTCGGTGGCCAGGCCAATGTGCCTAGCGTGAGTGGGGTATGGAAAGACCTGACCGATAACGTAAATACGATGGCCTCGAACCTCACCACACAGGTGCGGGGACTGGTAAAAGTAGTAACAGCTGTATCGCAAGGTGACTTGACCCAAAAGCTGACCTTGGACGCTAAAGGCGAGGTAGCCGAGCTAGCTGATACCATCAACCGAATGGTGGACGACTTGAACCGCTTGGCGGTGGAAGTTAGCCGTGTGGCTAAAGTAGCCGGTGTGGAAGGGAAGCTGACGGAGCGCGCAACAGTAGGCGGTGTAAGCGGCTCTTGGAAAGAACTGGTAGACACGCTCAACGAACTGCTCGAATCGATTGCATCTCCGGTTCTGGAAGTGAGCCGCGTAGTGCGAGCCATTTCGGAAGGTGACCTGACCCAGCGTGTTGAAGTACCCACCGCTGGCGACATCATGGCTATGTCGAATGCTTTGAACCTAGCTGTTGAGAATCTAAACGAACTGCTGGGCGAAATCAATGATTCGTCGCAGGTGGTAGGAACTTCATCAGAAGAAATGGCCGGTAAAGGTCAGGAGATGAGCCGTGTAACGGTCGACGTAGCTTTGGCCATGCAGCAAATGGCCGAGGGCGCGCAAAACCAAGCACTTAAGACAGACCAAGCCTTTAAGCTGATTGAAGAAATCATGCAGGCTACGAAGGAAACAGCCGGTAAGGCTGATGTGGTGAACAAAGCCGCTATCCTGGGTGAGCAAACTTCTCAGCTTGGTCTGAAAACAGTAGCTGAGGTGGTAAAGAACATGGAAGAGATTTCCAACGCTGCTGCCCAAACGTCCAAAACGATTGAAGTACTGAGTACGCGCAGCCAGGAAATCAGTAAGTCGCTGGGAGTAATTACAGACATTGCTTCGCAAACCAACCTGCTGGCTTTGAACGCTGCTATTGAGGCAGCCCGCGCTGGTGAGGCTGGTCGAGGCTTTGCAGTAGTAGCCGAAGAGATTCGCAAGCTGGCAGAAGGCTCGCGCAAGTCAGCCAGTGAAATTGCTACGCTGGTTGACGACGTACGCAAGGATACAAGCTCAGCAGCTACGGCTATCTCAACCATGGAAGGCCGAGTATTGAAGGGTAAAAACGCGACGTTTGAAGCCAGCTCCGCCTTCAAAAATATTGCAACGAGCAGCGGCGAAACGCTACGTACTTCCCGTGACATTCTTACGGCTACCGAAGTTCAGAAAATCAGTATCGGCGACGTAGTAAAGTATGTAGAGGAAGTTGTAGCTATTGCTGAGCAAACGGCGTCTGGTACGCAGCAAGTGGCAGGTACAGCCAAGCAGCTATCCACTTCTATGCAGGAACTGACTGCCTCCAGCCAAAAGCTGACAGATATTGCTGATGACTTGCAAGTTGGTCTGTCGGCCTTCCAGCTGATGGAGTATCTGGAGCCAGAGCCAGAGCCAGAGCCGCGTCGTAGTCGCCAGCGCTTAACTCAGATGGCACAGCCTCGCAACGGCCAAGCAGTTGCGCCTAAGCAAACCACTCAAAGGGAACGGCCTGTTCGGCGTAATGACAATGCTCAACCAACGGCGACGGCTACTCAGGTAGCCAGACCCGCACGGGGGGGCAAATTACCGGAAGCACCTGCTACAGAAAAAGCGGCGACGCGGCGTCCGGCTCCCGTAAATGGAAAATCGGTGGAGGCGCAGCCGGCAAATGGAGCCGACAAGAAGGCTCCAAAAGCCCGGGCCAAAGCGAAAGCCAACTAATTCCTCTCAGGTCTATTTACAGGCTTGTCACTACCCTAATCAAGCAGTGGCAAGCCTATATCAATCTTGTTCATGCCTGAAATAGAGTCGAATAGCGAAAAGAAGGTTATTAAGCAGCAAGCGCTTATCCAATTAATTGTGTTCCGATTGGGACGCGAAGAATATGGTATTCGCATCGAGCAAGTGAAAGAGGTAACTATTACCCCGGAAATTGCTCGTATGCCCAAGACGCCTCCTTTCGTGAAGGGAATTGCCAACTTGCGCGGCGACATCATCGCCATTATTGATTTGGAGGAAAGATTTCAGTTGCGCTCAACTGCAGAAGCATTGCCAGCCATCACGTATACTTTAGCGATTGAAGCCAAAGACTATACGATTGGGCTGGTAGTACGTGAAGTGCCGCAGCCGTTGTCGATTCCGGTTTCAATCATTGAGAAAGCGCCAGAATTTATTCAGGATGCCAACATTCAGGACAAATACATTGAGGGAATTGCTAAGCTGGACGGTCGCATTATTATTGTGCTCGATATGCTGAAGCTCCTCACCCCAACGGAAATAATGCAGCTTCAACCCAAAGCCTAATCTTAGTGAGTGGCTGCCCGTACAAGGGTTAACATTGCTGTTTAGCTTATTTTCCGTTTTTTCCTTCTACCGATTCTACTTTTATGAAAAACCGCATTCTCATCGTGGACGACTCCTTTTATATGCGCACGATGCTAAAGAATATGCTTACTGATGCTGGCTACGAGGTGGTAGGAGAGGCCGCCAATGGTCAGCAGGCCTTGGAAATGACGAGTGCTACCAATCCTGATCTGATCACGCTCGACGTTATTCTGCCTGATAATACGGGCCTGGATGTTCTGAAGGGAATCCGTCAGGTAAATCCTACTGTGAAAGTGGTAATGTGCAGTGCGGTGGGGCAGGAAATAATTGTGAATGAGGCGCTTGAAAGTGGTGCTTCGGCTTACATCGTGAAGCCTTTCTCTGAGGAAAAGGTACTCGAGATTGTAGGCAGTGCTTTGCAAAACTCTGAAGAAAACGACGCCTAAGGTCAAATTTGCCCCCCAGGGCATATGTATACTTATTTCGTTCAGCCTTCTTACTCCGCGCTTCCACCTATTCCGTGCCCTTTTTACCCGTCCCTTTTACTGTATTGCTTGATAAACTCCCTGCTTTAGTGCAGTTGGAGTTGACTCACTTACTGCAATCCCAGCTGGGCTACCAAGTGGTAGATTCGGCTAGCAGTGCCGATGAGCTGGTTATTCTGGCTCGAAGGTTTCGGCCTGCACTGGTAATTCTGGGCGAGCATAGCCTGCCGTATCTTAATCGGCTCCAGCAGCAGCACTCTTGTCCGGTACTTCTTTATGCCACTGCCATTCCTTTGGCAGGTGTTATGTGTGCAACTGCTCGTTGGGGAGTATATAACTACATCGCGCCTTTGCAGTTGGGCAATGAGCAGGCGTTTCGACGAGCCGTACTTCAGCAGTTGCGGGCTATACCAGTTGTGCCGCGTGTAGCCACTTTCATTAATCCGCTTCGTCATATAGTTAGTGCTCAGCCTCAGAGCCTGACCGTGATAGGCGCCTCTACGGGAGGCACAGCCGCTGTGGAGCAACTTGTACAGGCATTGCATCCCGCTTTGCCTTCTACTCTGCTCATTGCGGTGCATTTGCCCGCGTACTTTACCGCTTCATTTGCCAAGCGCTTACAACGACTGACTCCATTGCCAGTTAAAATTGGCGTTGCAGGAATACCCATAGAAGAGGGGCAGATTATTATAGCTCCTGGGGGGCAAAATATGGTGCTGAAACCTGTGCAGCGCGGCCCTTGGCGAGTATGGCAGATTGGGTTTAGCTCAAAGCCCAACCTGTCAGCTGATGCCCCGTCCATTGATATGCTTATGCGCTCGGCTGCTAGGGCGGCCAACTCACAGGTGCTGGGTATAATCCTGACTGGTTTGGGGCAGGACGGAACCGGAGGGGCTAAGGCTATTCGGGCACGCGGAGGCCGCATTATAGCGCAAAGCCAGGAGTCAGCGGCCTTATTTAGTATGCCTGGTTCCGTGATTCGGGCCGGACACGCCAACGCCGTATTGCCACTGGATCAGATTGCGGAGATTATAAATCAGCGTGCTGCGCTACCTGCTTCAACTGCCCGTTTTTCTCAATCTCTAGCGACCGTAAACTAATGAAGTCACGGGAACAGGAGTACCGGGAGATCTTTATGTCCGAGGCGCTGGAGTATTATGACGCCATGAGCCGTCATATCAGCGAGCTGGAGAAAAATCCGGAAGATACAGCCGCCCTGAATGAGCTTTTTCGGCTTATGCACAACCTCAAGTCCAACGCACGCGCGATGGGCTACAATCAAATTGGCGAAGTCTCGCATGAGATGGAAACCATATTTGGTTTGATTAGAGACAAAGAGAAATCCTTTGCTGGAACAGTCGTCCCGGTGTTGTTTACCGGCGTCGATACTTTAGGCGCCATGATTCGGGCCGTTGGGGAAGATGCCGAAATGCCCCCCACCGAGGATTTACTTGCCAATCTTGATCGATTAGTTCAAGGCGAGGAACCTATCCTGATTATCGCCGAATCGGACACTGATGAAGAGGCCGGCCGCAAGCTCGAGTTGTCTGATTTGGTTTATATTCAAATCAAAAAGCTGGACCACCTGCTCAACTTAGTAGGTGAGCTGATTATTGACCGCGACCGGATCATGACACTGGGCCGGGAAATTGGTCACCCAGCGCTGCAGGCAGCTGCCTCCCACCTGTTTCGTATTACCGACGAGCTGCAGTATAGCGTGATGGATGCGCGCCTAGTAAATGTCGGCTCGCTCTTCAATAAATTTCCCCGCGTAGTACGCGATGTAGCTGCTTCGGAGCAAAAGGAAGTAACACTGCGGCTGGAAGGCCAGGACATCCAGATTGACCGAAATATTCTTCAAATTATCACCGATGCCCTGTTGCATCTAGTACGCAATGCCATTGCCCACGGCATTGAAACACCTCAAGAGCGGCAGAAAGCAAATAAGAGTCCTGCAGGGCGTCTGACACTCTCCGCCCAAACGGAGCGCGACGATGTACTGATTAGGGTAGCTGATGATGGCCGCGGTATTGATGTAGAAAGCGTGCGGCGTAAGGCAATAGAGCGGGGCTTGGTGAGAGCTGAGGTAGCTGCTAACCTCGATGCGAATGCAGTGCGGGCGTTCCTGTTTGAGCCGGGCTTTTCAATGGCCAAGGAGGTGACAGAAATATCGGGTCGGGGCGTTGGCTTAGACGTGGTGAAGCTGGCTATCGACTCGCTTGGGGGGCAATTACGGGTCGAGTCGGAGCTAGGTCAGGGCACTATTTTTACCTTGGTGCTGCCTACGTCTATTGCTGTAAAGGGTGCCCTGTTGTTTGAGCTGGAGGAGCGAAGCTATGCTATCCCACTCATGCACACCGACTCAGTAGTGGCCTTGGAGCCTGAGGAGTTACATGTAGTAGGAGGGACGCTGATGGCACGTATCCAAGAGGAAAACGTGCCGATAGTGAACCTGAAAACCCTGCTTCATAGCGGCGACGGCCCCTTGCCGGCCGCCATCCATGAAGACCTAGTAGGACGGCAGCGCATCATCATCGTAGATTATAATAACCGTAAGTTGGGTTTGATTGTCGATCGTTTTTTGCGTCAGCAAGACATTGTTATCAAGCCTGTGAGTAAACCGTTGGATACCATTGACTTATTCGGGGGCGTGACGTTGCTGGGCAGCGGGCATGTGTGCCTTGTGCTCGATGTGCCAGCATTAACTCGACTATTCTTGGCCAAACGACCTTAAAACACGTATTGCAGATTTCGAAACTGCCTATAGTGGCTTTTTCGTACCAACCGACTGAATTGTATGGATTTGCACATGACGGAACTGGAGCGAGACATTATTCGGGAAATACTGAATATTGGCTTGGCTCGCGCCGCCGATTCTTTTGCTTCTATTGCCCAGGAAACCGTGTTACTGGAGGTTCCTAGCCTTGACCTGGTACCCGGAACCAGTATTCTGGAGCGCGTAAAAGTGTACGAGAAAGACCACGTAGTTATTCAGTCCGACATAAAGGGTGAATTCAATGGCTCAACGCTGATGTTCTTCTCGGGGCAGCATGTGCAACGCCTGTCGCGGGTATGTTTGCGTCTGGTGAAGCCCGAATCGGTGGAAATAGATGAGTTGCAAGAGTCGCTATTGCTGGAAATCAGCAACATTATCACGGGCGCTTTGGTAACCCAGTTGGCAAATATCCTCAAAGCCAATATCTACGGCGCGCCGCCTATTGCTCCCAAAGGCCACCTCGATTCTTCCCTAACTCGGTTGGTGACGCAAAATCCGTTATTTCAGCCTATGGTTTTCTCGGTTATTACACAGTTCTCCGACAAAAACAACTCGGTTGAATTGCCTTTGATGCTGTTCTTTGACCGTGAGACTTTCGTCAAGATTCTGGATATAATACGGACCTACGACTTTCTCAACGGCCAGCAAGCCGCCCGCTAAATAGCCCTATAAGGGACAAAAGCTGTCATTTTGGTAGATATCAACTGTCGCAGATTACGTATCGCGGCTGGTTGAACCACCCAAAATGACAGCTTTTTTATTGCGTAGGACCACATGGAGATGTGCTCAGTTTATAAAAAAACACTGCTTTTTTGTAGCGCCGACTTGGTGCCTATTTCCTTTTCTAATTCGTTTGTCATGTCAAATTCTCATTCATCAAATCTCGAAAAGAAACTCGCCTCGTTCGACCCCAATGCGTTGGGAGACACTGCGGGGGGCATTTTTGGATTGCCTTTCACCGTTGAGGAGGCTCAGGTAGTTATTGTGCCGGTGCCTTGGGAAGTGACGGTTTCATATAGGGCAGGTACGGCTTTGGGACCAGCCGCAATCCGCGAAGCCTCCTTACAAGTCGACCTCTACGATCTGGATATTACAGATGCCTGGCGCTTAGGCCTAGCTATGGAAGAGGAGGATGAAAGCTGGGCCGCCGAAAGCCGCGAGCTACGCGAGCAGACCTCCAGCTACATTCGGTGGCTGGAGGACGGGCAGCCGGCCGAAAAAGCCCCCCAACATGCCACGGCCACCAGTCAGGCTACGGTTCGGGGCAAAGCATTGCTGGAGTGGCTCAAGCAAAAAGCCGGTGCTCACCTCGATGCTGGCAAGGCGGTAGCGGTGTTGGGCGGTGACCACAGCACGCCCTTAGGATACATTCACGCGTTGGCGGAGCGCCATGAAGAATTCGGTATTCTACAAATTGATGCTCACTGCGACCTACGCCCGGCCTACGAAGGCTTTGAGTATTCGCACGCTTCTATCATGTATAATGCGCTGCAACTGCCGCAGGTGAAGAAGCTGGTGCAGGTAGGTATTCGCGATTTCTGCCAGCAGGAAGCAGAGTTGGCCGAACGCAGTAATGGCCGCATCATTATGTTTCCGGAGCGCTTTCTGCGGGAAGAGCTGTTTGCCGGCAAATCGTGGCGGAAGGAGTGCAAGAAAATTATCGCGCAGCTTCCCCAGAAGGTATATCTGAGCTTTGATATCGACGGTCTCGATCCGAAGCTTTGCCCCGGCACCGGCACGCCCGTACCTGGTGGTTTGGAGTTTGAGGAAGCGCTCTATCTGATTCGGATGGTGGTGCGCTCAGGTCGTGAAATCATCGGCTGCGACTTAAACGAAGTAGCCCCCGGCGACACCGACTGGAATGGCATTGTGGGTGCCCGCCTGCTGTATCAGCTCTGCAACTGGATGGCCGTATCGCAGGGGCGCATTGCCGCCCGCGACATGAAGAAAGTAGAAGACGAAGAATAGACTCTCAACGATATTTGCATTTTTGCGTACCGTAATCCGACTCCCGGTTGGGGGTCGGATTTTTCGCTCATTCATCATTCTGACCCTATGGGATTTCTACTCAAATTCATTCTCACTGCCATTGTCACCTATGCCCTGGCTTACTTTCTGCCCGGTGCTCACCTCGATGGCTTTGGCGATGCTCTGCTTCTGGTGCTGGTACTGGCGGTGCTGAATGCCGTATTGAAGCCTATCCTCAAGATTCTGGGCTTTCCGATTACCGTGCTTACTCTGGGTTTGTTTCTGCTCGTCATTAACGCCGCTATTGTGTTGCTGGCCGATTGGGTGCTGCCCGGCTTCAAACTCGACGGCTTCTTGGCGGCTTTGCTATTCAGCATTGTATTGTCACTGGTAACGAGCGTCATTGATATGATCGTTGAATAGTTAGCAAGTCATAAAAAAGCCCCCCCAGAAACGTTTCTGGGGGGCTTTTTTATGACTTGATAATCTGAATTACAGTCGTTTGATCTGCGCGCCGAGCGCATTCAGGCGTTTATCAATAAACTGATAGCCACGGTCAATCTGCTCTACATTGTCAATTACGCTACGACCGTCGGCGGATAGAGCCGCAATAAGCAGCGCCACGCCAGCCCGGATGTCGGGCGACGTCATAGAGATACCATGCAGGCGATTACGCTGATCGAGGCCAATGACAGTAGCGCGGTGAGGGTCGCAGAGAATGATTTGTGCGCCCATATCAATAAGCTTATCGACAAAGAACAAGCGCGACTCAAACATCTTCTGGTGAATGAGAACTGTGCCTTTTGCCTGGGTTGCCACCACGAGGATAATGCTGAGCAAATCAGGCGTGAGGCCCGGCCACGTATGATCTGATACGGTCAGGATACTGCCATCCAAATAAGTAGCAATCTCATAGTGATCTTGGGCAGGAATAAAGATATCATCGCCTCGAAACTCCAGCTGAATACCCATTTTGCGGAATGTATCCGGAATCAGACCAAGCTCCTGAATATGCGCGTCTTTGATGGTTATTTCGGACCCCGTCATGGCTGCCAGACCGATAAAAGAACCGATTTCAATCATATCGGGCAGCATGCGGTGCTCGGTGCCGCCGAGGCTTTCCACGCCTTCAATGGTGAGTAGGTTGGAGCCGATACCGTTGATTTTGGCCCCCATACGCACCAGCATTTTGCATAGCTGCTGCAAATAAGGCTCGCAAGCAGCATTGTAAATGGTGGTAATGCCTTCGGCTAACACGGCAGCCATTACAATATTGGCCGTGCCTGTTACGGAAGCTTCGTCGAGGAGCATATAAGCACCCTGCAGCTTGCCTTCCGTACGAATACGGTAAAAGTCATTGCCTTCGAGAGTCAATTTGCCCCCCAGCTTCTGCAATCCTAAAAAGTGCGTATCCAGAGGCCGCCGCCCAATTTTGTCGCCGCCTGGTCTTGGCAGTTGACACTGACCAAAGCGCGCCAACATGGGCCCCAGAATCATGACGGAACCGCGTAGGGCGCGGCCCTGAGCTACAAATTCCTCTGAGTCGAGGTAATCTAAGTTTACGCTGTCAGCCTGAAAAACGTAGGTATCGGTGGCGAGCTTGCCCACTTTTACGCCCATATCACGCAGTAGCTCGATGAGCTTGTTTACATCGCGGATATCGGGAATGTTGCTAATTGTAACTGGCTCACTGGTAAGCAGTACGGCGCATAATATCTGTAGCGCTTCGTTTTTTGCCCCCTGGGGTATAATCTCGCCTTTAAGCGGGTGTCCGCCAATTACTTCAAAAGAGGCCATTAAAAAAGAAGTTAAAAGTTGGGAGCTAGGAGAGAAGCTTATGACAACTGATATTCAAGCCCAAAACTCCTAGCTCCCTGATAAAAATTACTGAGGAGGTTGCTGTGGTTCCTGGCGTTTTTTGCCACCACGGCGCTGCTTGTCGCGGCGATTGCCGCCACCACCACTGCGGCGTGGGTCACGGTCGGAGCGGTCGTTGCGGGGCTGGGGTACGATAAATGGTGCGGGCCGACCGTTGGTAGCAAACTCAAATAAGTTCTGCGCGTCAACCTGAGCCGGGTCGAGCTCCAATTTGCCCCCCGAAAGCTCTTTCAAATGCTTGAGGATGGTAATATCCTTCGCATTCTCCTTGCTATAAGAGCGGTACAGAAACTTCATCGTCCGCCCGATGGCAATAGTCGCCTGCTCGCGCTCCGCCGGGTCTTCCAGCGTCAGTGCCTTTTCGATCATTGCTTCCACGCTGCGGCCGTATGGCTTCAGTTTGGGCGATTTGCTGGGGTAGGGCACCCGCTTCGGCTGCTGATGCAGCTGGGCAAGGCTGGTAAGCGGGAATGGGCTATCTACGTCCAAGTCCTCATCGGCCATTTCGTAGAGATGATTCCATACTTTTTGCTGGGCGTCGGGCTGGTCGCGCAAATTGGCGTTCAGGCGGAAGATAAGCTGTACTATCTGATGAGCCCGGCGCGTACGCTCAGCCTTATCTTCGATAGTACGCAGGGTTTGCACAAGTTGGAAGGTACTCTGGCCGTATTCGCGCTGGAGCAACTCGTGCTTATGAGGGGAGGGAAGAGACATGAGAAAAGATAAAAACAAGAAGAATCAGCGCTCTGAAGAGTGCTGTGGTGGGCACTGAGTGCGGCCAATTAACTCAGCACTCGCAATTTGGCAAAACTCAGCAATAACGTCTTCTCACCCACCTCTTCAAATTGAATAATCGCCTTGGTGGAACCGGCCTGCGTTTCGAGCTTACTCACCGTGCCGAAGCCAAATTTAGGGTGCTCTACTCGCTGCCCGGTGGCCAGATTAGAAGTATCGGAAGGCTGAAAATCTGCTGAAGGCTTGTAGCTGGTGGCTACCGTCTTACGCGGAGCGGGCGGAATTAGGTTGCTACGCCGCTCCAAAACGTGCCCAAATGGCGACTCGCCACTACCCGGCCCCGCAGAGAACTTGAAATCTACGAATTGCGGATCAATTTCGTCCAGAAAACGGCTTTTCTCACAACTCCGCAAGTTTCCCCATTGGTAGCGCGAAGTGGCATAGCTGAGGGTTAGCTTCTTCTCCGCCCGCGTAATGGCAACGTAGAAAAGGCGACGTTCCTCTTCCAAATCAGCCCGCGACGTAATCATCATTTGGGACGGAAACAGGTTTTCCTCCAAGCCCACGATGTATACATTACGGAATTCCAAACCCTTGGCTGAGTGAATGGTCATCAGCGTCACGGCCTCCCCATCCTGCTGCGCGTCTTTGGTGTCGGCGTCAGTAACGAGGGCAATATCCTGTAGAAAAGAAGCCAGTGACTTGTCATCACGCTCCGGATCTTCCGTGTACGCCTTGATACCGTTCAGCAGTTCCTGAATGTTCTCGTAGCGCGAGAGTCCCTCAATGCTTTTATCGGCATAAAGCTCCTCAATCATGCCGGAGTTTTTGGCAATAAACTTAGCAGCCTCAAACGCATCTTCTTTGCCAGCAATTACAGCGTAGCTTTTAATCTGCTCCGCAAATTGCGTTATAGCTCCCGAAAGCCGTGCTCCCAGAAATGAAGTCGCATTTGCTACCACTTCCCACAGCGTATGATTGGTTTCCTCGGCCGTGTTAATGAGCTTGCTCACCGTCGTGTCGCCGATGCCGCGCTTGGGGTAGTTGATAACGCGGCGTAGCGCCTGCTCGTCATTCGGGTTTACCGTGAGGCGTAGGTAAGCTACCAAGTCCTTAATCTCTTTCCGTTGGTAGAAAGAAAGGCCCCCCACAATCTTGTACTTAATATTTAGCTTACGCAAGGCCTCTTCCATTGCCCGGCTTTGGGCGTTGGTGCGGTAGAGAATCGCAAAGTGGTCATAAGACAAGTGCTGGTTCATCTTGTCCTCAAAGATGGAGTTGGCAATCAGCTTGCCTTCTTCATTATCCGAAGCCGCTTTGAGCACTTCGATGAGCGTTCCTTCCTCATTCTCGGAGAAAACGTCTTTGCGAAGCTGCGCTTTGTTGTTCTTAATGACCGAGTTGGCCGCTTTTACAATGTTCTTGGTAGAGCGATAATTCTGTTCCAACTTGAATACTTCAAGCTCGGGGTAGTCCTTCTCAAAGTTGAGGATATTGGTAATATCCGCCCCCCGGAATGCATAAATGCTTTGCGCATCGTCGCCAACTACGCAAATGTTACGCTCCTTCGCGGCCAGCTTGCGCGTAATCAGGTACTGCGAATAGTTGGTGTCCTGATACTCGTCGACCATCACATACCGGAAAATATTCTGGTATTTGTTAAGCGCTTCAGGGTGGTCTTTGAACAGCACATTCGTGTTAAACAACAGATCGTCAAAATCCATGGCACCAGCCTTGAAACACCGCGACTGGTACTGCTGATAAATTACGCCAATTTTAGGCCGCAAAGCCGCTTCGTCGTCCTGCTTGATGACTGGGTCGCTCAAGTACTGCTGCACTGAGATCAGCTTGTTCTTCGCTGACGAAATGCGCCCCAGTACCATACTAGGCTTGTACAGCTTGTCGTCGAGGTCCAGTTCCTTCACAATCTGCGATACCAGCGTCTTGGAATCCTGGGTGTCGTAAATGGTGAAGTGACGCGGGAAGCCAATCTTTTCAGCTTCGGAGCGTAGGATGCGGGCAAAAATGCTGTGAAAGGTGCCCATCCACACATTCTTAGCCTCAGGGCCCACTACTTTCTCAATGCGGGCACGCATTTCCTTGGCTGCCTTATTGGTAAAAGTCAGGGCCAAGATATTAAATGGGTCGACGCCTTTCTCAAGCAAATGCGCAATACGATACGTCAGTACGCGCGTTTTGCCAGAACCAGCACCAGCTATAATCATGCAGGGGCCTTCCGTTTGCAGCACGGCAGCGGCCTGCGAGGGATTCAATAAGGTATGATAATCTAATGCCATTCTTTCAAGTAAACCGGCTCGTTGGCGAAGGAACAAAGGTAAGGTTTTGCCCCCCAGGAAACCAGGAAGCACCCGTTCGGGGTTATCTTTGTCAATTCATTTCTCTCGGGACTTTGCTCGTCGCTGGCTTAACGCCTGCGACTATTTGACGGAGTTAAAAAGCCCCCCGTGAGGTTCTGCCTCTCATTCCCATGATTATTATCCAGAACACCGTCATCTCCGATGACGTTCGCGACAATTTCTTTGTTTGTAATCTCGAGGCTTGCAAAGGTGCTTGCTGCGTAGAGGGTGACCTAGGTGCTCCCTTAGAAGAAGGCGAATTAGCCATTCTTGAAGCCGAATACGCCAATATAAAGCCTTTTCTTACCGAAGCGGGTCAGCAGGCTATTGAACAACAAGGTCTTTATATCAAGGATTGGGAAGGCGACTTTAGCACCACTACCATCAATGACCGAGAATGTGCATATGCTCTGTATGATGAGCGTGGCATTTTAAAGTGTGGCATCGAGCAGGCTTACTTGGCCGGAGCCACCAATTTCAAGAAGCCTATCAGCTGCCATTTATATCCCATTCGCATCAGCAAGTACGAGGATTTTGAAGCCCTAAACTATGATCGATGGGGCATCTGCAATCCTGCCTGCTCCTTTGGCGCCGATTTGGGTGTGCGGGTCTATCAGTTTCTTAAAGAGCCCCTGATTCGCAAGTATGGTGAACAATGGTATAGTGAGTTAGTGCAGGAAATAGAACATCCTATTTCATAACCAATAAAAAGCCCCCCAGAATAGTTCTGGGGGGCTTTTTATTGGTTATGAAATAGGATCTCTAATTAGATAGTTGAAAAGTCAAACGTATCCAGGAAGGCAGTGGTGAAGTTACCATCCTTAAAGCTTTGATTATCCATAAGAGCTAAGTGAAATGGAATAGTAGTTTTCACGCCTTCCACGACGAATTCACTTAATGCACGCTTCATTTTTACAATGCATTCTTCCCGAGTCTGAGCAGTGGTGATAAGCTTAGCAATCATCGAATCGTAATTCGGCGGAATAGTGTAGCCAGCATAAACGTGCGTATCAACCCTGACGCCGTGGCCACCAGGAATATGGAGCGTTGTGATCTTGCCAGGAGCAGGGCGGAAGTTATTGCGCGGATCTTCAGCATTGATCCGGCACTCCATAGCGTGCATTTTGGGCTCGTAGTTATTGCCCGAAATAGGTACGCCCGCAGCTACTTTAATCTGCTCTTTAATCAGATCATAGTTGATGATTTCCTCCGTCACAGGGTGCTCCACCTGAATGCGGGTATTCATCTCCATGAAGTAGAAATCACGGTTTTTATCTACTAAAAACTCAATCGTACCTACTCCTTCGTAGCGAATGGACTTCGCGCCAGCTACGGCCGCATTACCCATTTTCTTCCGCAGATCTTTGGTCATGAACGGAGAAGGTGCTTCTTCTACTAGCTTCTGGTGCCTGCGCTGAATGCTGCAGTCACGTTCGGAAAGGTGGGCAGCTCGGCCAAATTGGTCTCCAACGATTTGGATTTCAATGTGCCGTGGCTCTTCTACAAACTTTTCAAGGTAAATACCATCATTGCCAAAGGCTGCTTTGGCTTCGGTGCGTGCATCATGCCAGCCCTTCTCCAATTCCTCGTCGGTGCGCGCTACACGCATACCACGTCCGCCGCCACCAGCCGTAGCTTTCAGAATAACTGGATATTTAATCTTGTGCGCGATTTTCAGCGCATCCTGTAGCGAATCGAGTAAGCCTTCCGAACCGGGAATAGTGGGTACCCCGGCTTTTTTCATGGTTGCTTTAGCCGAAGCCTTGTCGCCCATGCTATTAATCATTTCGGGCGAAGCACCGATAAATTTGATGCCGTTTTCCTGACAGATACGCGAAAATTCTGCGTTTTCCGAAAGGAATCCATAGCCAGGATGAATAGCGTCGGCATTCGTGATTTCTGCCGCTGCAATTAGGGTCGGAATGTTTAGGTACGACTGTGCGCTGGGGGGAGGACCGATGCACACTGCCTCGTCGGCGAAGCGAACATGAAGACTTTCCTTGTCAGCAGTGGAGTATACTGCTACCGTTTTGATACCCATTTCCTTGCACGTGCGAATAATGCGCAGTGCAATTTCGCCCCGGTTAGCAATCAGTATTTTTTTAAACATGATGAAGAAGCTTTGGAAGCAAATAATTGGGGGAACCTGATCGAAAAAGAAAAGCCTTGGTGGCTTAGATGCTTGTGCAAGTCATCCGACTCGCCCAAAACCTAAGCTACCAAGACCTCAAGGCCCAAAAATTACATTGGCTCGATCAGGAACAGGGGCTGATCGTATTCTACTGGAGAGGAGTTCTCTACCAACGCCTTTACAATACGGCCTGAAGCTTCAGCTTCAATCTCATTGAACAACTTCATAGCCTCAATGATGCAGATAACCTGACCCTTTTCGACTGTGTCACCTACGTTCACAAAAGCAGGTGAATCGGGGCTGTTGGAACGGTAGAAAGTGCCAATCATAGGGGCCTTCAGTGCCTGATAATTGGACTCAGAAGGCTCGCTAGTAGTAGCAGGCGTAGTGGTTGTTGGTGCAGGTGCAGAAACAGGAGCAGCTACTGGAGCCGGCACTTGAGGCGCAGCAGCTGGCGCTGGCGCAGACATCGAGGAACTTATTACCGGCTTATAGCTGGGGTCGCGCTGAACTGAGATTTTAAATTCCTCAGTTTCGATGTTGACTTTGTTCAAACCCGATTTGGCGATGAAATCGAGCAATTCCTGTAGTTCTTTGGCTTTCATAGCAGGCTGCTTCTGCGGCGACTTATTTAACTCTTTCGACATAGGAGTAGTCGCGGGTATCCACGCGAATTTTTTCGTCCTGGTTGATAAACAAGGGTACTTGGATACGGGCACCCGTTTCTACAGTTGCGGGCTTAAGCGTATTAGTGGCGGTATCTCCACGCAAACCAGGCTCGGTGTAGGTTACTACGAGTTCCACTGTAGTTGGCAGTTCAGCTGTGAGCGGCTGCTCCGTTTCGGCGTGAAACAAAATAGTGACTTCCTGCCCATCCTTCAGCAAATCGGCGAAGGGCACCATTGCTTCAGGCAGTGTTACCTGCTCAAAATCTTCCTTATTCATGAAGTTGAAGCCGTACTCATCCTTGTATAGGAATTGGTGAGGACGTTGCTCCACCCGAGCGGTTTCTACCTTCACACCTGCGTTAAAGGTGTTATCAATTACACGCCCGGTTTTAATGTTGCGCAATTTGGTGCGTACAAAGGCTGGGCCCTTTCCAGGCTTCACGTGTTGAAACTCGGTAATAACGTGCAACTCGTTGTTGTAATTCAGGACGAGGCCGTTACGGAAGTCTGCGGTGGTGGCCATTTTTTAGATACTAGTTATTGAAAGTTAAAGGCTGAACATGAGTTTCTGAATTGCGCTAATAACGTTTGTACAGAATCTACTCAATCGTTAACGTACTAAGTTCAGCGTTTTCGAAAGTGCAAGTATAGAGGTTTTCTGCGTGCAGTTGACTAATCAGACTATTTACTGACTCGACTTGGTATCATATGCCCATTTGAGGTACAATGACCCCCAAGTGAAGCCTCCACCAAATGCGGCAATAATAAGGTTGTCGCCTTTATGCAACTGGCTTTCGTAATCGGCTAAGCAAAGTGGAATGGTACCGTTAGTGGTATTGCCATAGCGATGAATGTTAAGCATCACTTTTTCGGGACCGACACCCATGCGATGCGCTGTCGCGTCAATTATGCGCTTATTGGCTTGGTGCGGTACCAGCCAGGCTACATCATCGGCCGTAAGCTGATTGCGCTCCATTACTTGAGCAGCTACATCAGCCATATTTTTCACCGCAAATTTGAATACTGTCCCCCCCTCTTGATATACGAAGTGTTCCCGGCCTGCAACAGTCTCTGCCGACGGAGGACGACGGCTGCCACCTGCCTTTTGATGTAAGAATGGCTCACCATTGCCGTCGGAGCAAAGCTGCTGATCGAGCAATCCTAGGCCATCAGTATTAGGCTCTAAAAGAACTGCACCGGCACCATCGCCAAAAATAATGCAGGTAGAACGGTCAGTGTAGTCAATAATGCTCGACATCTTGTCGGCACCTACTACGATCACCTTTTTATAAGTGCCAGTCTGAATAAACTGGGCACCTGTAGCTAAAGCGAACATAAAGCCCGAGCAGGCAGCCTGCATATCGTAGCTGAACGCTTTTTTGGCCCCCACCGCTGCTGAGATTATATTAGCGGTAGCAGGAAATACTAAGTCGGGGGTAGTGGTAGCGCAGATAATTAGGTCAATGTCCTCGGCTTTGGTGCCCGTTTTTGCTAGTAATTGCTCGACGGCTTTGATCCCCATAACGGAGGTGCCTTGTCCTTCGCCTTTCAGAATGTGCCGCTCCTGTATGCCTGTGCGACTCAGAATCCACTCGTCGGTAGTATCCACCAGGGTTTCAAGTTCCTTGTTGGTGAGTACGTAGTCGGGTACATAGGCACCCACTCCGGTGATAGCGGCAGTTATTTTCATCGAGAAAGACGGACGAAGGCGGCAAAAAAAGTCCGGCCAGAGCCGGACTTAGTCACTAAGACTTAAAGGTGCTCTTGATTTGGTCTGAAATACCAGACTCGGCCATTTTGTAACCCTGTAAAAGCATATTACAAATAGCCAGCGGCGTACTCACTCCGTGCCCAATGATAGCATTATCATTTATGCCCAAGATAGGACTGCCACCAAAAGCTTCATAATTGAAGTTGTCAAAGAAGGGGTCGTGCATCTTCTTCTCATTCAAAATCTCATAAATGGATTCTGCCATCTTCAATAATACGTTGCCTGTGTAGCCGTCGCAAATGATTACGTCGGCTTTGGAGTTGAAAAGGTCACGCCCTTCGATATTGCCGATAAACTGCACGTGCGGATTTACCTTCAATAATTGATAAGCAGCCTGCGTTAAGGTTGTGCCTTTGCCCTCTTCCTCACCCAGGTTCATCAAACCCACTTTAGGGGTTTCAATACCTAACACATAATGCGCATAGAGCGAGCCCAGTTCGCCAAATTGCTCGAGCATTTCTGGTTTGCACTCAGCATTGGCTCCTACATCTAGCAAAATGCCTTGCCCACCTGATAGCTTCGGAACGAAGTTCGCAATGGCTGGCCGCAATACGCCGGGTACAGCTTTCACGCTGAACATAGCGCCCACCAGCATAGCGCCTGTGCTACCGGCTGAGCAGAATGCATCTAACTCGCCAGCGTGCAACATTCGATAACCTACGGCAATGCTGGAATCCTGCTTCTGCTGGTAAGCTTTGGCGGGATGCTCACCCATCGCAATTACTTGCGTGGCCGGGATAAATAGGAGGTCGGCAGCGGCGGCGCCGTGCTGTTGGAGCAAAGGGCGCACGGCCTCTTCCTGGCCGATGAGCACAATCTGAGCCGCACCGTTTAGCTGCTGGGCAGCCATTACGGCACCATCGACGGCAGCCTGGGGGGCAAAATCGCCCCCCATTGCGTCCAGGGCTATCTTCATGTACAGGAAATCAAGGGGAGTACGGAGTCGAAAAGGCGGGCTGGCATGCAGACGCTACCAGCAAAGCGAGGGCTTATTCTTCGTCCTCGGTTGGGGCGGCTGCAGCGGCGATTGGAGCGAAGTCCTTTACTGCTACTTTGCCGTGTAAATACAAGTCGCCATCTACTACGTACGCTTTGTGGCGCAAGTGAGTCTCGCCAGTGGTTTGGCAGATAGAAATAGCCTTTGGAGTTAGCTTGTCGTGAGTGCGACGCTTGTCGCGGCGGGTCGAGGACTGGCGGCGCTTAGGATGTGCCATGGGAAATTATGAAAGTTGAATGTGAATTTAAAAGGGAGAAAGTCGAATTGACAGGATAGGCTTAATTGAGATTCCGTAGCGCGTCCCAACGTGGGTCAGAATTGTCTTCGTCCTCATCGTCAGCCTGCCGAGTCGTGAAAATGAGCTTGGCGTCAGCGTCAGGATTATCATCGGGCTCGTTCTGGAAACGCGGATGTAGCTTCTTCATCGGAATGGCTAACCCAATGTAATCGAACAAGTGCTGAGCAATAGGGAGGGTTTGGGTATCAGGCGTGATTTGCAGCACGTCGTCGTCCAACTCTAAGTATTGGTCGCCAAAGCGTACGCGCAATTGATGGCGCACATCAATGGGTTGGTCAAAATCTTCCAGGCTCCGGTCGCAAATAAGACGCACGGTGCCCTTGATGTGAAAGTCGAGCGTCAGCAGTAAATCCGTTTTGGTCAACTCCACATCAGCATGAAGTTGGCCATCCTGAATCAACTGTTGATCAAACTGCTCGAAAAAAGCTCTACCCAGCTCGAACGCAAAATGGTGCGTTTTATGGGCCAGTTTAGCAATAGCTATGTCGTATTGCGAGTCCTTCTTCACGGTTGAGATTTATAGCAGGGGGCAAAAGTAGGAAGATTTTGCCGTTTTTTAAAGCAGAGAAGCGGTATTGAGCAGCTATGCGTTTTTCAGAATGAAATCGGAAGGGATGCCGAGACGCTCATACAGGCGTTTGGCCAGATCGAGCGTAACTCGGCGCTTGCCACTCAGAATCTGTGAAAGTCGTCCGGCGGGCACTTCCAGCAGTTGCGCCAAATCTTTCTGCTTGAGGCGCATTTGCTGTCGTTTTAGCTCAATCATCTCAGCAAGTGAGGTTGGCAGATTTGGAATGGGAAGCAGCCCTAATTTGCCTTCATAGGTGTCGATGCTTATGATCAACTCCCGAAACTCGGCCTCCAGCGCGGCGTTGCCCTCAACTCCAGCAGTTGCCAGCGCGTCGAGGCGACGCAGGGCAATGCGATAGTCAGTAGGGGTTTGAAGCACCATGAAAACGAGATAAAAGCAAAACGGAACCGAAGTGGCTCCGCTTATTTCTGTCGCAAAACTACAGCTGAATTTTAAAAGAACAAATTATATTTCGTTTATAGAAAGAAAGTTTCGGTTTAGTGCTGTATAGGTTGGCTTAATAAGAAATGGGTCATTTCTGTTAGGAAAGAGCTGCTGGGCGCAAAAAAAAGCCCCCAGCCTTGCCTTGGGAGGCTTTTTATCTTAGTGGCTAACGTCGTTTCTCTACTACTAGCCCTTGCCGTTGGCGAACTAAGTCACAAGCTAGATAAAGGGCTTCCCGAAATGAGGTTTCATCTGCTTTGAATGTGCCTGCCAGGCCGTAGGCTGTGCCGTGGTCAGGAGAAGTGCGCACGATGGGTAAGCCGGCTGTAAAGTTCACCCCTCTCTCAAAAGCCAGCGTTTTGAATGGAATCAAACCCTGGTCATGATATAAAGCCAGTGTTGCATCGAACTGGTGGTATTGGCGAGTACCAAAGTAGCCGTCGGCAGGGAAGGGGCCATAAACCAAGTGGCCTTCTTCCAAGAATTGATGAATGACGGGCGTCACGGTATCAGCTTCTTCAGTGCCTAGCAAGCCTTTCTCCCCAGCATGCGGGTTCAAACCCAATACAGCTACACGAGGCTTTTGAATCCCAAAATCCTGCCGCAGGGAGGTTAGCAAAATCCGCAGCTTCTTTATTAAAAGCTCCTTCGTTACTCTGCTTGAAACGTCTTTCAATGGAATGTGACCCGTCACAGTGGCCACGCGCAGATCTTCGCTTACCAAGAACATCAGGCTCTCAGGGGCTCCGAAAAAACTGGTCAAAAATTCCGTGTGGCCGGGGTAGCGGAAGTCGTCGGCCTGGGTATTCTCTTTACTAATGGGTGCCGTTACAATGCCATCCAACAAGCCTTCCTTTAAATCGCGGCAGGCAGCCAACAATGATTGCCGGGCGGCAGTACCACTAGCTGCACTGGGCTGACCCGGCGTAAGCACAAAGTCTTCGTCCCAACACGTAACGGCGTTGGGTTTGCCAGTAGCAATATCGGCGGCGGCGCGCACTTGGCGGAACGTTAGCGGCTCGGTGCGCTCTTCCGTCGGGAAATCGTCGAAGAGCACCGTGGCAGTGCCATAAACTACCGGCGTGCAGTACTTAAGCAAGCGCACATCGCGCAGGGTTTTGTAAATGATTTCGGGTCCGATACCGGCGAGGTCGCCGACAGAAATGCCGAGGCGTGGCAATTGGGACATGGGGTGGAGCTAGGGAATTGGGAGGATTGAATTCCTCGTCTTAATAAGAAAAGGGAGAGCGAGATGCGTTAGTACGTGCTTTTCAAAAAGTCATACAACAGCCGCACACTGGTGCCTGTGCCGCCTTTGCCACGGTAGCTGTCGGGGGCCGTGAGGAAGGCTGGGCCGGCAATATCTAAGTGAATCCAAGGCGTGCCTTCGATGAAGCGCTCCAGAAATTTGCCTGCCGAGATGGCACCAGCTTCAGCTTTGCCCAGATTGTTGATGTCAGCAATATCAGACTTGATATGCTCGGCGTATTCTTCCCAAAGCGGTAGCTCCACAATGCGCTCGTGGGTGCGGTTGCCTGCTTGCTTAAGCTGAAGCATGCGCTCATCGCCAGCGGTGCCCATTGCTACCAAGCCCTCTTTACCTACAGCGCGAGCAGCGGAGCCGGTAAGGGTAGCAATGTCGAAAACCAGCTCTGGCTCGTATTTGCGAGCGAAGCTGAGCGCATCAGCCAAAATCAGACGACCTTCTGCATCGGTATTGAGGACTTCAACCGTAAGGCCACTGTGCATTTCGAGCACGTCGCCGGGCACGAAGGCCAAGCCACCAGGCCGGTTGTCGGTGGCAGGTACCAAACCGATTACATGCAGCGGTATTTTATTTTTAGCGAGTGCATACAGCACGCCCGTTACGGCTGCGCCGCCCGCCATGTCACACTTCATCATGTCCATGGAGTTGGGCGTAGGCTTTAGGCTCAGGCCACCCGTATCGAAGACTACGCCCTTGCCCACGAGCACGTAGGGCTTCTCGTTTTTGGCCCCCTCCGGTTTGTACTCCATTATAGTGAAGGTCGGCGGCTCGGGGCTGCCCAGGTTTACGGCGATAAGCCCGCCCATACGCAGCGCTTCGATACGGGCGAGGTCCAGAATATCGGTGTGAAAACCAGCGTCTTCGCCCGCCGCCGCCATTCGCTCCGCAAATTGGATGGCGTTGAGGCGGTTGAGCGGCTCATTAACGAGGTCACGTGCCAGAGACACGCCTTGCAGTATGCCTTCCAACTCCTGAACTGTCTCGGCCTGGAGGTTCGCACCCACCAGATTTACTTTTGTGAGGGGGGCATTTTGACGTGATTTCTCGTCCGTTTTATAGCCTCCAAACTGATACGCAGTCAGGTAGATGCCTTCTGCAAGCGGTAGGGCGCCGGTGCTAGCTGTGGTCAGGTCCTGAATAAAAAGCTCGGTTACTTTATCCGCTTTAAGCGATGCGTGCAGCTTGTGGCCAGCCTTGCGCAAGTCCTCCGCTACCAGCTCAGGAGTGGCTTTGGCAGCGGCTACTATAAAGTAATGACGATGGGAGAAGTGATTGACGGTGATAAACTTATTATCGGCAGTGAGCTGCTCGTGCACATAGTTTCGAGCCGCCTCAGGCAGGTCGGTGAGGGCACTGGGGGGCAATTCACGAGTACCGGCGGGTAGCACGAAAACAGTATCGGCGCCTGTGGGCACCGTGGAAGCGTACGTGAGTTGAAGGGCCATAAACAGCAGAAGGACGGAAGTGAAAGGCATAAGCCCACCGACAGGCGTATCTTTGGGCGCCGCAAGGTAGGCGTTTTCGCAGGGAGCAGAAAAATCAAAAGCTGAGACTCAGAGGTTCGCATCTGGAAGCTCAAGGTAGCAGCGGCTTTTTCTGGCTTTCTCCCGGCTCTCAGCCTGTGGCTTTTCACTTTTAGACTTTGTCATTTGGACCACGTTAGCCCCAAAAAACACCTCGGTCAACATTTTCTGGCCGACCCCAATATTGCCCGAAATATCGTGGACGCTTTGCGTTTGCCCGATGGGGTGGCCCACGTGCTCGAAATTGGCCCAGGTATGGGCGTTCTCACGGGTAATCTGCTGCAGAATCCGGCTTATGAGACGAGCGTGGTGGAAATTGACCGCGAGTCGGTGGCTTATCTGGAGCGTAATTTTTCCTCGCTTGGGGGGCGAATTATCTCCGCCGACTTCCTGCGGCAGGATCTGAGCCAGCTGTTTCCCGGTAAGCCGCTGAGCATCATTGGTAATTTTCCTTACAACATTTCCACCCAGATTTACTTTCAGGTGCTGGCCCACCGTCAGCAGGTGCGTGAGGTGGTGGGCATGCTGCAAAAGGAAGTAGCTGAACGCATTGCTGAACCGCCGGGCTCTAAAGCGTACGGCATCCTGAGTGTGCTGGTGCAGGCATACTATACCGTGGAAATGCTGTTTGCGGTGCCGCCCCATGTGTTTGTTCCGCCGCCCAAGGTGCAGTCAGCTGTTATTCGGCTTACCCGCAACAGCACCGAGCGGCTGGATTGCGATGAGAAGCTGTTTTTTCGGGTGGTGAAGCAGGCTTTCCAAACCCGCCGCAAAACCTTGCGCAATGCGCTGAAGCCGTTCGGTTTGCCCCCCGAAGTTACATCTGATCCTATCTTCGATAAGCGCGCTGAGCAGCTAGGTGTGGCCGAGTTTGTGGGCCTAACCAAACTAGTCGAGCAGCATCAGCAGAATGAAGCTCAGGCTGCGGAGTAAGCTTAGCGGGCTTCGATACTTGCTTATCACCTATTAATAAGGTGTGTCAGTAGTCGCCAGACAGTAGGGCATCCTGAAAACAGTAAAAACTATCCAATCATGTCCCTTTGTCTCGTCGTCGACGATTTGCATCCATCCTGGCAAAGCCTTTTTCAGGAAATCAATCTCACCACCCACTACCGGCCCGATCTGACGGCGGCGGAAGTGCCTGCGGCGTTGGCAGCACATGCGTATGAGGGATTGGTGGTGCGAAGCAAGGTGCGCGTGACGGCTAAGTTATTAGCTCATTGCCCAGGGCTGCGCTACGTGGCCCGGGCCGGGGCCGGGGTAGATAATATAGATGAAGCAGCCATGCAGGCGGCGGGCGTGACGCTCCTGAACGCGCCCGAAGGTAACCGGGACGCGGTGGGTGAATTCGCTTTGGGCCTGCTACTAGCATTGCTGCGCAATATTCCCCGGGCCGATCAGGAAGTGCGCCAGAATATCTGGCAGCGTGAGGCCAACCGAGGGGAGGAGTTGGGGGGCAAAGTTGTCGGGATAATTGGCTACGGAAATATGGGGCGGGCCTTCGCTCAGCGGCTCACCAGTTTTGGCTGCACCGTGCTGGCTTATGACAACGACCCCACCTGCGCGCCCGACCACCAAGCCACGCTCGTGACCTTAAGTGAATTGCAGCAGCGAGCGGAGGTGCTGAGTCTGCACATTCCGTATTCAGTGCCGAATCACCATTTTGTGAATGAGGCCATGTTGCTGGGTTTTCGCAATCCCATTTGGCTGCTCAATACCGCTCGGGGCGAAGTGCTGGATCAGGCAGCTGTGGTGCGGGGCTTGCAAAGTGGGCAGGTGCGAGGCGCCGCCCTTGATGTTCTCGAAAATGAGAAGCTCAATACGCTCACGCCAGCCCAGCAGACGACGTTCGATTTTCTGAAAAAAGCCCCCCAGGTTATTCTTTCGCCGCATATCGGCGGCTGGACGCATCAGTCTTACCAGCGCATTAATGAGGTACTGGCCCAAAAAATTGGTGCATTTCTGCGGGCATCGGCGCGGCTCAGCTAGCGTAAGTTGGGCAGGTTGCGTATATTTGTCCTAAACCTGTTGGGGAGAACGGTTGGCTTTGCCGACCGTTCTTCTTGTTTTTTAGCTTACCACCCCACCGTCATGGCCACTGTTAATTACTACACACCTGAAGGCCTACAAAAGCTCAAGGACGAGCTCCAGGACCTTAAAATCCGCGGCCGGGCCGAGGCTGCCGAGCAACTGCGCGACGCCCGCGACAAAGGTGACCTGAGCGAGAATGCGGAGTACGACGCCGCCAAAGACGCGCAAGGTCACCTTGAACTGAAGATCTCCAAGCTTGAAGAAGTTATTGGCAATGCCCGCGTCATTGATGAATCGAACATCGATGCGAGTAAGGCTTTGATAATGAGTAAAGTCAAGCTTAAAAACATGAAGAACAACATGGTGCTCGACTACATTCTGGTAGCCGAAGAAGAAGCCAACCTCGCCGCCGGTAAGATTTCCGTGAAGTCACCGATTGGCAAGGGTCTGCTGGGCTTATCTGTGGGCGACGTGGCCGAAATCACGGTGCCGGCTGGTAAGCTGCAATTTCAGATTCTGGAGATTTCGCGCTAAGCACTGTAGCGTACTGACAATAGGAGCAAAGAGGCGAGACTGGAACGGTCTCGCCTCTTTGCGTTCCAGCTTATTTCTACCTTGCTAGGACATTTTTCTATTTTCCCTGATATATCCACTGCTCACGGTACTTTATGAAAACCTTCCTTGGAGTGAGTAGCATGATCCTATTAGGCATGTTTGGTTGCCAAAAAGAGAAAAACCCACTCGATACGCTACCGGAAGCCACCCAGACTGGGGCGGGTACCGTCGGCTGGCTCCAGGATGGGAGGGCCTATCAACCCACCACGGATGCCTTCAACAGCCGGGCGGTCATTGTCTCGCGCTTCTCCGATGGCACTATGGACTTTCTTTTCGTCCACAATCAAGCGAAGCACAACCGCTACATTATCCTTAACGTCCGAAAGGTGCGAGCGCCAGGCCGCTACCTTTTTAATGAGGTAGCGCGGCCCTCCTTTCCCAACACGACGCCGGCCTACGCGAACTACAGCACTTCTAATCCCGAGCCTAGTGCCGAGTACCTGACCGGCCCTACGGCCACGGGCCAACTTACGGTCACGCGCCTCGACTCGGTGGCGAAGATCATCTCGGGTACCTTCGAGTTCACGGCTCAAAAAACGAGTGGGGAAGGGCCGGAAACCGTGCGCCTCACCAATGGCCGCTTTGACTTACAGTATCAACCGTAATTACCTTCAGTGTAGGCTTGTCCGTATAGGAGGCACAGACACATACCTTCGTAGTCCGTGGTGTATATTCCAGAGCACGTAGGATATTCTGACCACCATAAACCATTCGCCATGCCTTCTATCTTTTCCCGTATCATTTCGGGCGAGCTACCAGCCTTTAAAGTCGCTGAAGACGCTGATCATCTGGCCTTTCTGGATATTACCCCGTTGGTAGAAGGTCACACGCTGGTCATTCCAAAGCGGGAGGTAGACTATATATTCGATTTGCCCCCCGCCGAGCTGGCGGGCCTGCATCAGTTTGCTCAGCGCGTGGCCCAGGCCGTACGCGATGCCGTGCCGTGCAAGCGCATTGGCGTGGCCGTAATTGGGCTGGAAGTGCCGCACGCGCATATCCATCTGATTCCGATGAACCGAGTGTCGGATATGAATTTTGCGAATCCGAAAATCAAAGTAGCCGAAGCGCGCATGAAGGAATTGGCCGACGCTATTAGCGCCAAATTGCTCCCCGAAGGAGAAGCAGGCCCAACAGGCCAAGCCACGGAGCCAGCGCCTGATTCGAAGGCAGTTCGCGAAACCAGCAAGGCCAAAATGCCCCCCAGCGCCGATACTACAGCTCCAACCTCCGATACTGTCATGGACCAACTGCAAACTATGACCAAAGGGCTGTTCTACATGAGCGAGTCGGACGCGCCGCTGGAAGCAGTGAGCTACGCCGCCCCCAATGGCGAGCTAACCGACGCTGCGCTGCTGAAACTGCTCGGTCAGCCCGATGGCTCACCGGTAGAAACCAAGGAGTTAACTGTGTTTTTGCGCAACCATACGGCTGATAATGGTGTGCTTGGCAATGTAGAACTAGCCAACCGTTATAAGGCCTTGCAGATGTTTATGAAGCAGGAGCTACAAGAAGCTAAAGTTTACCGCATCGGCAAAGGCCCCCAGATTCAGGCGTTTGCACTGGGGAAAACGGAGGAAGGCAAGCTAGTCGGGTTTAAAACAGTGCTGACGGAAACCTAGAAAATCAACTCTTGCCATAGCTTACTTCCAGACGAATGAAATACTGTGTTTCTCTGCTTAGCGCTTGCCTACTACTCAGTGAAAGTGCCCTGGCTCAATCGGTTGCTGCGCCTCCAAAACCAATTCAGAAAGCGCTGAGCAAAGTAAGCGCTGACAACTACAAGGCTCACGTACAGTACCTGGCCGATGATAAGCTGCAAGGCCGATTGCCAGGTACGCCGGGCTATCAAATGGCCGTTGAGTACGTGGCAGGGCAGCTAAAAAAGTCGGGAGTAGAGCCGGCCGGCGACAAGGGCACGTTTACGCAAGAGGTCCGGCTACGACGCGCTTTCACGGAATCTGCTGCCACCATGCAATTGCAAAGCGCAGCAGGCCAGACTACTGTATTAAAGGCGGGCGAAGAGTTTGTTTTGTATCCGAATCCGGAAGTGCCCCGCACGAGCGTAACGGCCGCTCCAATGGTCTTTGCTGGGTATGGCATCAGCGCCCCAAGTCTGGGCTACGACGACTACGCCGGCCTCGATGTAAAGGGCAAAGTGGTCGTCGTGACGAGGGAGGCGCCGAAGCAGTTTCCGGCCGCCGTACGCCTCTACAACATCGATGTACTGACTATCCTGCAAACGGCCGCGCGGCATGGAGCAGTAGGGGTACTATTGGCTTTTCCCAAACCCTCTACCAAGCTGCCAAACTTCGGTAGAGGCGTTGTAAGCGTGCTCGGGCCCGATGGCAAAGTGCGGGTGTCGCGTAGCTACGCTGGGGGGCAAATTCAGGTGTTGGGCGCCGTGAATGCGGCTACTCTACACCAACTGTTTGCCGGCGCGGCTACCGATACGGCTAGTGCTTTCGCCACGTTGCGTGCTGGTCGGGCGGCCTCAATCGTCTTGTTGCCGCGCCTGAGTGCCGCCCAGTCCTCGCGCTACCAGGATATAACCAGCTATAATGTAGTAGGCAAAATACCCGGCTCCGATCCGCAGCTCCGGGCCGAATATGTGGTGCATAGCGCCCACCTCGACCACATGGGTATTGGTGCTCCCGTGCAGGGCGACTCGCTCTACAACGGCGCCCACGACAATGCTACGGGCGTGGCTAGTCTGTTGGAAATTGCCAGCGCCTACAAAAACCTCAAGCAAAAACCGCGGCGCTCCATCCTCATTGTAGCCGTTACTGGAGAGGAAATGGGGCTGCTAGGTTCAGCGTATTTTGCCCAAAACCCGACGGTGCCCAAAGCGCAATTGGTGGCCAACATTAACACCGATATGCCCACCATCATTGCTCCTTTGCTATCGGTGGTAGCGCTGGGAGCGGAGAATTCCTCCTTAGCCGGGCCCGTAGCCACAGCCAGCCAGATGATGGACCTGACGGTTGAAGACGACCCCGAGCCCACTCAAAATCGCTTTATTCGCTCCGATCAATATAGCTTTGTGGCTCAGGGGATTCCGGCACTTCATGTCAAGTATGGGAATAAGACCGCCGACGGTAAAAACAACTTAAGCGAGCAGGTACAGGCATGGCGGGCCAAGTACTATCATAAGCCCCAGGATGATATAAATGGGGTATTTGATTTCGAAGCGGGCAAGAAGTACGCTCAGCTAAATTTCCTTATCGGCTACCAGATTGCTAACGAGGCCCAGCGCCCCACCTGGAACCCCGGCAACTACTTTGGCCAGGCGAAATAGGACCCCCAGCCAGAACCCGAAGCTACAGCTTCGCCCGTGCTGCCAGAAGGGCAATGCACAGTCCCATCACCGCAATAATTGAAAAGGAGATGCGCAGACTGGTAGCGCCCGCAACCAGCCCGATAAGTGGCGGGCCAATCAAAAAACCAAGAAAGCCGACTGTAGATACCGCCGCCAGCGCCACGCCCGGCGACATGACGGTGGAGCGCCCGGCTGCTCCGTACACCAGCGGCACCACCGACGAAACCCCAAACCCGACAAGCAGAAAGCCTATAATTGCTGGCCAGAGCTGAGGCAATAGCACCGCCAGTAGTAGTCCTGAGGCTGTCAGCAGGCCGCTCAACTGTAGGGTTCGGGCGCGGCCAAAGTGACTCGTGAAGCGGTCGGCCACGAAGCGCCCCGCGGCCATGGTGCTCATAAATGCGGTGTAGCCGGCACCCACCCAGGCTTTCTCGGCCTGCACAACTTTCCGAAAATAAACACCGCTCCAATCGAACATAGCGCCTTCGCAGATCATACAGCAAAAGGCAATGACACCTAGGATAAGTAAGGATTTATCGGGTAAGACAAAGATTGGTTGGTCGGTGGCCGCACTATTGGCGTCGGCGGGCAATATGTAGCGTCCAGCCACCAGCACGCCCGCTATGATCAGGCCCGTGATCAAGGCAAAATGGGCCAGTGGATTGATGCCATACCCTATCATAATAGTGCCAACGGCCGCGCCCACAAAGCCAGCCAAGCTCCAGACACCATGAAACGATGCCATAATCGAACGGCTATAGAGCGCTTCCACGCCTACTGCTTGCGTGTTAATGGCAATGTTGAGCATGTTGGCTGCCAGCCCGAAGAACACGAGGCAGCTCACCAATTGCAATGGATTGGCAGCAAATCCTAGCGTAAGCAAGGTAATAGCGTACAGAAATGCCCCCGCCAGCGCTACCCAGCGGCTGCCGTGCCGGGCCACTAACCACCCCGACAGCGGTAAGGACAACATCAGGCCCACGGGTAGCGCCAGCAGCACTAGCCCGAGTTGGGTGTCAGAGAAGCCCATCTGTTGTTGAATTGTAGGTATGCGCGATGCCCAGCTGGCAAAGCATAAGCCCTGCAAAAAGAAAATCGCACTGACGGCCACCCGATGCACGCGCGGCGAAGTAGCTTGAACAGAAGTTTGAGTAAGCATAAGCAGTATTAGCATAGCTCGGGCGAACGAGCATTGAGACAAAAAAAGCCCATGACGCGCCGACGGACGCATGATGGGCAGGATAGTATGTGAGGAGGAAGGGGAGCGGAACGAACTAGCTTAGAAGATAGCTCGGGGCAAAAATACGGCGAAGTTCTTTACAAGTTGCCAAGCAGAATAGTCGCTGGGGTGCAATATGGCTGTCACGGGGTGGCGTACGCAAATAGGAATTAGGAGTTTGCCATTAAATAATCACCTAGTACGTCATGCAGAGCGGCGCGAAGCATCTCGCCAGCGGTAGTTAGGATTAGTAACCTCACATCAGCACGCGAGATGCTTCGCGCCGCTCTGCATGACCACCTTTGTAATTGTTTATTGCCTAACTACCGTGTAGGCCCCGTATCCACTCGTGCCTCCAGGCGGTCTTGCGCTTCCAAAGGAATATTGCTTAGCAAATCCAGCCCAGTAGCCTCTTCAATAGCATCGATTGATACGCGGTAGCGGCTCCAGTCGGGGCTAACGCTCTGATCGTTGGGCGTGTCTACGGCCAGCACACGGGCCTGGCCAGCAGCAATTCGGTGGAGGTCGTTGGTGCCTTCGGGTAGGATAACTAACACTTTCCAGATACGGGCGGGCACTGTAATACGGCCCTGATCGATGGTGGTGGCGCGGCCGTTGAGCCCGGTGCCGCCCTTGCCGTAGTTGCCCATGATAATGTAGACCTCGTTGCCGGCATCTACCAGCCGCCGCCCGTACTCTTCCAGCCCCGACCAAGTGCGCTGATTATTATTAGCGGCCTGTGGTATCATATTGGTCATGAGGAAGGTAGCCGAGTTGTCGTCGAGGTCAGTGGTGCGGTCGGCAGAAGGGCAGTTGTGGCCCCTGTCGAAGCCCGAGCCGAGGTAGCTGCCGGTGGAAACCTGGTAGAAGCCGCGGGGTAGGGCAGGGTCGGGGCGGAAGTCGTCCTGGCGGGGGGCGCTGCCCATCCAGGCGCGGTTGAGGTGCCAGCTTACCCAGTTCGGAATGCCCCGGCCGGCGTTGTAGCTCATAGCGTATTGAGGCTTGCTGAGTAGGTAATTGTTGGGTGAATTCAGACTGCTAGTAGCGCCGCTAGGGTTGCCGAGGGCCATATTATCGTCGCGGCTGACCACAACGGCAGTGCGGGCTGGCGAGTTGGGCGCGGGTACGGAAGCAGGTGCCTCAGCCGGCGTAGCAGCGCTGGCCGCCGTGAGCAAGGCAATATCATCAAGGTTGAGGCGGGTGTTGCCGCCATCTGTTTTGCGGATTTCCAGCCGCAATTTGCCCCCCGGACTTACCCCGAAGGTGCTCAGGGTGAGACGCGGACCACTGGTACGCACCGCCGCGCCGGCCCGCTGGTACTGGCGACCACCATCCTGACTTACCCACAGCTCCCAGGTGCTGGGCGCGTCGTCGCCATAAGAAGCGCTGCTGATGCGCACTGACTGGATGCCTGCGGGCGCGTCGAAGTTCATGCGTAGGCGGCCACGGCCTCGCAGACGCACGGCGCGGTTGCCGTTTTTGTTATCGGTGGGCGCGGAGCCAATCATAGCATCAGTGAAGTGCCAGGAACCAGAGGGCAGAACCTCATTAGCCTCAGCATAAGCGCCTTTGCTGCCCGTTTCAAAGGTTTCGAGCAGGGCCGGCCTAGCCGACTGTACTGTTATGGCAGGCGGGCCGCTTGGTCGCGTGGACGCAGGAGTTTCAGGTGTTTGCTGGGAGCAGGCCAATGGTGCCAGGGCTAGGAGCAAACCAGTAAACAGTAGGGAGGCGGGCAGACGCATGGCTGGGGAGCTTTTTGGAGTTACAACAATACAAAGAAGCCCCAATAAGCTAACTTATTAGAACAGGGTAGAGACGCGTATTCGCGTCTAATCGTTGAACCACAGGTCAGTCAGCGCAGCGAATGACCTTCACAGCGTCACCTGCACAACGACTGCAACGATCAGACGTGACACCACAGTACAAGATGAATGTGCCTAAATATTCGGATAAATTGATACTTTGAGGTATGAAGAAACTACTCTACGTCAGTTTACTATTTTTATCAATCCAAGTAGTGCAGGCTCAAACCGCTACTGCTCTATCGGGAGCTCAGATTGCCAGCAAAGACGATGACACGATGGTGCTGGCTCTGAGTGGTACATATGCGGAGAGTTGGCGGCGGCTGGCGCAGGTGCTCGTGCAGCGGGGCTACAGCATCGCGCACAGCGATAATTCTCTGTTTACGCTCACTACGAATGGGCTGTTCAAGCGTGGTGTCGGGGTAGTAAGCGTAGCGGGTACCGTCGTAAATGAGACGCTACAGGTACGTCTGTACTGGGGTAGTGCTTCGGAAACCGGCGGTGGTCAGCCCGTGCTTACCCGCCGCAAGCAGGGTGACAGATGGGTGGAGCTAGTAGCCATAGGACAGGCATTTGGCGGACCCGTAAGCTACACGACATCCGTACCTGACTAGAAAGGCAGCCCCCCCTCGTGCCAAAAAGCCCCCCGGCGCTGGCTAAGCAAGAGAAAGTGGGCTAGAGTGTTAGGCTCTGCCAAAACCCTAGCATTACCCGCCCCTGACCATTACCTTGCTACCCAAACTGCCCTTTCTATGCGCTCAACTACTACCCTAAAATCATTGCTGGCCGTCAGTACGTTAGCGGCTGCCTCACTTCTCGGTAGCTGCGGCAGCTCCGATACTACTGCTACCGCCGACCCCGCCGCTGAAGTTAATGAGAGCTTTGAGCGCTTCAAGAGCCAGTTTATCGACTCGCTCTGGTACTACAATCCACGACTGGCCTCGGCAAAGGGTAATCATCGTTATGATTCCCTGCTGGTTATCCCGACGGCGGCACGGCGGGAAGTAGAGACCGCAGCCCAAGCCCGCATGCGTAAGCGCCTGACGGGCTTTGCGGTCAATGATTTAGCAGCAAATAACCAGACGGATTATCAGTTGCTGCTTAACTACCTGGATAAGTCGCGCTTTTACACCGATACTCTCCGTAGCTGGTCTTGGGACCCTTCGAGCTATAACCTAGGCGCCTCAGTAGCCGAAATCCTCAACGGCCGCTACTATCCGTTGGACCGTCGTTTACGGGCAATTTCTATTAAAATCGACCACGCCCCTGATTACTACGAGGCGGCCCAAACCAACATCAAGCAGCCTACCCGCGAGCACACCGAGCTAGCCATCTTACAGAATGAGGGCGGCTTGCAGGTATTCGGGCCAGCGTTGCAGGACTCTATCAAGCGCTCCGGGCTGGATGCGCGTGAGAAGAAAGAACTGCAAGACCGCATTGCCACCACGCGCCTGGTAATTGAGAACTATCTGAAGTTTTTGCGCGGCGAAGTGCTGGCGGGGGGCAAATTTCGCAGCTTCCGCCTGGGCAAAGAGCTGTTCGACCGCAAGTTTACTTTGGATATTCAGTCGGCTTACTCCGCCGATCAGGTGTATCAGAAAGCCCAGGATAACCGTGCTTATCTCTTGCGTGATATGGGCCGCCGCGCTGCCCGTTTGTGGCCCAAGTACTTTGCTGGTCAGCCCATGCCCACCGATTCGGTAGCCATGATCCAGCGGGTAATCAGTCGCTTATCCGAGAAGCACGCGACGCAAGCGGGTTTTGTGGAGGCCGTGAAAGCTCAGATTCCGGTGCTGGTGAAGTTCGTCAACGATAAAAAGCTGCTCACTCAGGACCCAAGCAAGCCGCTTGTCGTGCGCGAGACGCCGCTCTATATGCGCGGTAGCGGTGCAGGTGCCAGCATTTCGGCCCCCGGCCCTTATGATAAGGCTGCCAACACCTATTACAACGTGGAGCCGCTGGATAACCTCACGCCTGCTCAGGCCGAGAGCTATCTGCGTGAGTATAACGACTATACCCTTCAGATTCTGAATATCCACGAGGCTATTCCGGGCCATTATACCCAACTGGTGTATGCTAATCGCTCGCCCTCGCTGGTAAAGGCCATTTTCGCCAACGGCGCGATGGTAGAAGGCTGGGCCGTGTATGCTGAGCGTATGATGCTGGAAAACGGCTACGGCCAGAATAGCGACGAAATCTGGCTGATGTGGGACAAATGGAATATGCGCGTGACCCTCAACACCATCCTAGACCATGAGGTACACGTGGGGAATATTTCCCGCGAAGCGGCCCTGAAGATGCTCCAGCGTGATGGCTTTCAGGAAGAAAGTGAGACGACTAATAAGTGGCGTCGGGCCACGCTCTCGCAGGTGCAGCTCAGCAGCTACTTCAGCGGCTACACTGCCATCTACGACTTGCGCGAAGAGCTGAAGAAAGAGCTGGGGGACAAATTTGACCTGAAATCATTCAACGAGCAGTTTCTTAGCTACGGCAGCGCACCCGTCAAATACATTCGAGCCATGATGCTGAAAGCAGTTTAAGTAACTGAAGTATAGCTATGTACTAAGGGGGCCGCGCCAATTGGGAATCTTTTGGGCGGCTTTCTTGTCTGCGGGCCGTGCTGTTGGGTTTGGGGTTGTCTTTGTTTGTATTGGCTGCTACTATGAAAGATTCTACCCCCGTGGGCATTTTAGATACCGATGATGAAGGCCTGCGCCGCCTCATTCATGAGCATCTGAAAGTGTTTGTTAAGTTTACCTCACCCAACTGTGAGATCTGTGAGCAGCTTGCGCCGCACCTTGCCCAATTTGCTGATCAGGAGATGTTTGCGTCCATCCGTTTCCTGCGTCTGAACTCCGATGAAAATCCGGTGGCTCAAAAGATGATGAAGGAAAAGGTGGCGCCTTTCTTTGTATCGTATTGCCAGGGCCATTTGCTGGAGTGCGACACGCTGTATGTTGAAGAAGAAGTACGAAATATGCTCACCCGGCTACGGCATTTCATGCCTCAGAAAGCCTAGAACGCTTAAGCTTGGCAAGTGCTGCCACCCCGACCTACACCGTTGATTAACAATCATTAGGCACAGGGTAAATGATAGGTATTGGGGCTGGCTACTCTGTTTTCGTGCCATCTTTCAGCGGGGTACCCCCGCCTATCCAGATACTTTTCTGGTTGACGAACTCCCGAATACCAAGGTGCGACAACTCGCGCCCGTAGCCCGATTTCTTGACGCCGCCAAAGGGCATTTCGGGCGAAGATTTTACCATAGAGTTCACAAAAACGGCCCCCGCCTCCACGCGGCGCGCAAGTGCTTCGCCCCGCTTCACATCACACGTCCAGATGGCACCACCCAGGCCGAAAGGAGAGTCATTAGCTAGGCGAATGGCATCGTCGGCGTCGCGGGCTTCCAGGATAAGCGCTACGGGGCCGAATAACTCCTCATGGTAAGCTCGCTGGCCGGGCTTCACGCGGGAAAGAATCATCGGCCGAAACAAGGCATTCCCCGACTCAGATTGCCCCCCATACAGCTCCACTTTTGCCCCCTGGCGCACGGAGTCTTCCACTTGCTCAGTTAGCTCGTCGGCTAGATCGGGGCGAGCCAAAGGGCCGTATTGCGTTGCTTCATCCAAGGGGTCGCCGGTGCGGAAAGCCAGCAGATGGGTTTTTAGCTGGTTGATAAACTCCTTAACTACTGGCTTTTCCACGATAAACCGCTTGGCCGCAATGCAGCTCTGGCCCGCGTTGATCATGCGGGCCTGGGCGGCTGTTTTGGCGGCCAGCTCCAAGTCCGCGTCGGCCAGCACGATAAAGGCGTCGGAGCCGCCCAACTCAAGCACGGTCTTTTTGATGTGGGCGCCAGCAGTAGCGGCCACTTTTGAGCCGGCCAACTCGCTGCCCGTCAGGGTCACCGCTTTTAGCCGATCATCAGTAATGAGCTTTTCTACCAAATCGCTTCCAATCAGCAGGGTCCGGAAGGTGGCAGGAGGGAAGCCAGCATCGTGAAAAATGGCCTCCAGTGCCAGAGCACACTGGGGCACATTGGAGGCATGTTTGAGCAAACCCACATTACCAGCCATTAGGGCCGGCGCAGCGAAGCGAACTACCTGCCAAAAAGGGAAGTTCCAGGGCATTACGGCCAGCACGACGCCCAGAGGCTCATGGGAAATAAAGCTGCGCTGGGCTTGCGTTTCAATTAGTTCATCGCGCATAAATTCCTCGGCGTGGTCGGCATAGTAATCGCAGGTTAGGGCGCATTTTTCTACCTCTGCCCGACCATCGGCTACAGGCTTACCCATTTCTATGGCCATCAGGCGGGCCAGCTCATCCTGGCGTTCGCGGAGGAGGGTGGCGGCGCGATGCATGCGCTCAGCACGGTGCGCAAAGGTTGTAGTGCGCCAGGTAAGTGCTTCGCGGGCCGCCTGCGCCAGAATGCGTTCCGTTTTAGTCCAGGAGAATGCCCGAAAACGACGCACAACGCGTCCGGTGTAAGGATTAAAGGATTCGATAGCCATAACGGAAGCAAGGATGAAGAACGAGGAAATTTAATATGGGTACGCAACCCGAGGAGAGTTGGTAGATGCGTGAACAAAAATGTAGTTTCAGGGTATATTCACGGAAACTCAGCAATGCAATCAATTGCGTGGGGGGTTTCGGCAACCTACCGAGCTAGCGAAATACGAGCTTTATGCTTTACATTCGCTCGGCGGCTGTCTCAGTTTTATGTAAGCCTCCTTCCTTCAGTCCGATCCCAGTGTCAGTTAACCACCCAGAATCGTTAATACCTGCCCCCGAGGAATTGCTGGTGCAGCGGTTGCGCGACCGCGACGAGGCGGCTATGACTGTCTTTTACGATAAATATTCGGCGGCCCTGTATGGGGTGATTCTCCGAATTGTCAAAAAAGAAGAAATAGCCGAAGATGTCCTGCAGGAAAGTTTAGTTAAGATATGGCACTCTTTTCCCTCCTACGATGCTTCTAAGGGGCGTTTATTTACGTGGGTGGTGAACGTGTGTCGGAATTTAGCTATCGACAAAATCCGGTCTCGACAGTACCGCGTAGGTAGTCGTACACAGCCGCTGGAGGACAGCGCCGCGGTGCGTCAGGCGGCCCCTACAGGTTTTCAGCCCGACCATATCGGCCTGCAGGAAATAACAAAGAAGCTCAACCCTGAGCAGAAACAAGTTATTGACCTGCTGTACTTTGGCGGATTTACACAAAGTGAAGTGGCAGACGAATTAAACCTGCCCCTCGGTACGGTAAAAACCCGTGCCCGGGCGGCTATCAAAGTACTCGCAAAATTGGTTCGGTAATCGTGGACATTCAGGAATATATCGAATCAGGCATCCTCGAACAGTACGCCCTTGGCGAGCTGAACGAGGCAGAGCGTGCGGCTGTCGAAGCACAGGCCGCAGCGCATCCCGAAATTGCACAGGAGTTGGATCAGGTGGAGCATGCCCTCGGCATTTATGCCCGAGCTCATGCCGAAACGCCCCCCGCTGCTATGCGTGAGCGGGTGTTGTCCGGCTGGCAGGCTGCTATCCGAGCGGAAGCTCAAAAAGCCCCCCAGACCAATGATACAGCGGCGCCTGCTGCACCTGCCGAACCAGTGGTTCGCCAGATGACTCCTTTGGAGCCCGAAACAGCTAACAATGCTTCCGGGCCTGCTTTCCGCTGGATGCTGGCTGCCTCGGTGGCACTGTTGCTGGCCAGTGGCTTCGCTAACTTCGTGCTGTACACCCGCTGGCGCGATGCGGCCGCTGATCTGGCTATTGCCCGCACCGAGCAAAGCCGTACAGCTTCTATAATGCAGGCTTCGGAGCGAACGTTGGCGGTGCGTCAGCAGGAGTTGGAAGTGCTACGCAGCGACGATTTTCGGACGGTGGCATTGGCTGGTACGGCTGCGGCTCCATCAGCCAGCGCCCGGGTTCTATATAACCCTAAAACCAAGGCCGTATACCTTGATGTGCGCAAATTGCCTGCGCCTCCTTCGGGCAAACAATATCAACTGTGGGCTTTGGACAACGGCAAGCCGGTTGATGCGGGCGTATTGGCCGCCGCTACTACAGCTGGCGACAGCCTACAGCAGATGAAAGATATTGCCAGTGCTCAGGCGTTTGCCATGACGGTAGAGCCCGTGGGTGGTAGCGTCAATCCTACGTTATCGACTCTGACAGTAGTTGGCAATATTTAAGCTTACCTCATTTTGCTGCCAGTGGGCGGTTGGCAGGACCTATTTACCGAACGCAGCAGTACTGCCTCGATAAGTAGGTCCTGCTTATTGTAGCTGCTTGGGGGGCTTTTTGGTTGGAATAATTGAAATGAAGAGATTACAAACTGTAAACCAGTCAAACACCAACCTGCTCTGAAACAGTTATTAGAGCAATTTAACTTGGGTCCCCTCACAACCATGGAAAAATCAACGTATTACAATCCTGCCGACCTGGCCAAATTTGGTAATGTTGCAGACTGGCAGCCCGAAATGGGCCGTAAGTTCTTCGATTATTACGGTGAAGTTTTTAAAGATGGCGCTTTATCTGAGCGTGAAAAGGCTCTCATAGCTTTGGCCGTGGCTCATGCCGTGCAATGCCCTTACTGTATCGACGCTTACACTGTAGACTCGCTCCAGAAAGGTGCCGACGAAGCGCAAATGATGGAAGCCGTTCATGTAGCGGTGGCCATCAAAGGCGGCGCGGCCTTGGTGCACAGCGTACAGATGATGAACAAAGCCAAAGAACTGTCGATGTAGATAAATGGTTGAATGACTGAATGGTGCTTAAGTGGACGCTGAATGAAGCACCATTTTGACCCATCAATCAGCCATTCAGCTAGTTACTTCTCCAACCATTGAGTCCATGAAATCACTGCACGCCCAACACCACGCCCTTGCCGATACCAGCTACCAGCTTACGGTGCTGAGTGAGGCAGAAGCGGCCGGTGCCCGGCTGCCGGCGTTTGCCCACAAATTGCACGAATCGGGCCTGCTGCCGCTGCGCCCTACCGAGCTGGCTGTGATGCAGGTGAACGTGGGCAAGATGTGCAATCAGACCTGCCGCCACTGCCACGTAGATGCCGGCCCCGACCGCACCGAGATAATGACGCGCGCTACCATGCAGCTCTGCCTCGATGCGCTGGCTCAAACTACTATTCCAGTAGTTGATTTGACTGGTGGAGCGCCAGAAATGAACCCCGATTTTCGCTGGTTCGTGGAGCAGATTTCGGCCTTGGGGCGGCAGACAATCGTGCGCTGCAACCTGACGATTATTGTAGCCAACCCGAAGTATCATGACTTGCCTGAGTTCTTCGCTCAGCATGGCGTGCGGGTGGTATCGTCGCTGCCCCATTTTTCGGCCGCCCGCACGGATGCCCAACGGGGCGAGGGTGTTTTTGGGCGCTCTATCCGAGCCCTGCGCATGCTGAATGCGGTGGGTTACGGCGTAGAAGGCTCCGGCTTGCTGCTTGACTTGGTGTATAATCCATCGGGGGCCTTTTTGCCGGGCCGTCAGGTCGGACTAGAGCGTGAGTTCAAGCAGCGCTTGCTGCGCGAGCATGAGGTGGTGTTCAATAGCTTGTTGGCTATCACCAATCTGCCAATCAGCCGGTTTATGGAATACCTGCTGGAAAGCGGAAACTACGAAAGCTACATGCAAAAGCTGGTGGCCGCGTACAACCCTGTGGCGGCGGCTAATGTGATGTGCCGCAGCACGCTTTCCATTGGTTGGGACGGGCAGCTTTATGACTGCGACTTCAATCAACAACTCGCTCTGAACGTGGCAAAAAATGCCCCCCAGCACATCCGTTTCTTCGATGCCACCGCTTTGCAAGACCGGGCCATTGTAATTAATCAGCACTGCTACGGCTGTACCGCTGGCGCTGGTTCCAGCTGTGGCGGCGCCACGGCCTAGCAGCTTATCCATTTGACGTTGAAAATGACGAACTGCTGGCGTGCATTGGTGGTGTTCCTAGGGCTGCTGACGCTCCCAGCCTGCGGGCAAGATACGTCTGTGCCGGAGATGGTGAGTCCGGCGTACCGGCAAATGCTCAGGACATTGTACCGCGAAACGGTGCCTACTATTCAGGCCGCCGCACTGGCCGATATGCTGCGAGACAAGCCCAAAAAGGTTTTGGTGCTCGACACCCGCACTCACGCTGAATACAAAGTAAGCCACCTGACAGGTGCCCGGTTTGTCGATTTTGATTCTTTTGAAAAGAACGAATTCAAGGGCTTACCCCGAGATCAAACGGTAGTTGTGTATTGCTCAGTGGGCTACCGTAGCGAGCGGGTAGGAGAGCGACTCAAAGCGCTGGGTTTCCGTGATGTACGCAACCTGTATGGAGGTATTTTTCAGTGGGTGAATGAAGGGCGGCCGGTATACAACGCTGCCGGGCCTACGCGTCAGATTCACCCGTATTCGGCGCTATGGAGCGTGTGGCTGCGGCAAGGCCAGCAGGTCTATTAATAGCGTAAACCGCACGGCGTGGCCATTAATAATCACCAACAGCATCTGCTCATTTTTGCCCGGTTGCCGGAGTTGGGCCAGGTAAAAACCCGGCTGGCGCGCAGCATCGGCGACGATGCAGCTTTAGCTGTGTACCGTGAGCTGCTAGCCCGCACCCGTGCCGCCGCCGATGGCTTTGGGGGGCAAAAAACGGTGTGGCTAACACAGTCCACCAGTTTGCCCTTAACGCCAGAGGCTGTAGCTGCTCAATGGCCCGAATACAATTGGCAACCGCAGCCACCCGGCGACCTAGGCGGCAAAATGCAGCTTGCATTCACCCAGGCATTTACAGCGTGTGCTGCCTCTGTGGTAATCATCGGAACGGATTGCCCTGGCCTTAGCACTACGCTTTTAAGCCAGGCTTTCGAACTACTGGCTACGCACGATGTGGTGGTTGGGCCCGCCGCTGATGGTGGTTACTATCTGCTAGGTATGAATGCTTTACACCAGGATTTATTTCAAAACAAAGCCTGGAGCACCGCCTCCGTACTGACCGATACCCTAGCGGATGTGGCTCGATTGGGCCTGCAAGTCGCCCGCCTGCCTACTTTGCACGATGTGGACACGGCCGACGATCTGGCCGTGTGGCGCGCGGCAGAAAATCAAACTAAGTAAGTACTACCGTTCCGTTTCGCCGTACTAGCATCATTCTACTTGATTAAGCTAGTTCGTATGCACGCTGTCTGTCGTTTTATAATCGGTTTGGGATTCGTGGCCTTAGGCAATGGTCTTGCCGCCTGCTCCTCCGAAGAGGAAGTAGTATCGGGGAGGAAGAGCAGGCCAGTGCCGGATGATAATGCTGCTTTGCTCAAATTGGCACCTCACTTCAATCAGCAGTGGGCGATGGCCAAATGGTGGGAAGACGGACTGGCCGAAGTGGCAACCTACGAGGCCGAACGAGTCATTTACGACAAAGTACGTCGCTTCGAGTATACGCTTATCACTGTAAAAGAGGAGTTTACGCCGCATTTCAATGTGAAAGCCGACACCCTCCAGCGGCCCGACTTATTTCCGGTGATGAAGGTGAATCAGTTCTGCCGCATCGAAACCGACCAGTATCCTTACCATTACCTAACCTCCCTGTTTTTTCGGCGCGATGACCCCTTGGCCCTGCACAAGATGACAACCTCTTCCCAGGAGTGGTGTGGCAACACGTTTAAGGCCATTACGGACGAAGGCCTCCACTATCTCCAGACCTATAATTCTTACTGGGATGGCCAGGGTAGCGGGGAGCGGCAGCTTCGGCGCGACGCGCTTTTTGAGGATGCACTGCCTTACACCCTGCGTAGCCTCCGTTTTACCCGCAAACCCACCTTTCAGGTGGTCGTTACGGAGTTGCAGCAAAACAGCAAAGCCACCCGGCCTAGCTATTATAATGCGCAGGTGAAGGTAGAAGATGGTTTGGCTGCTGACACTCCCGAGACCGCGTGGCGGGTGACGGTCTCGCTGGCCGATAAGAAGCAGAATGTGTATTGGTTTGCCAAGAAATATCCCAACGTTCTGCTGCGTCAAACTACTTGGGATGGACGCAATCTACGCCTCAAATTGGTGCGGCGATATGCTTACTGGAAAACTTGAGAAACAATGAGGTAATTGCTATTGAATTAGATTGTTAACCTGATAAGGTCTCACGCTTTCGCTGAGCCAGGTATAGGCTGAGGCAACATCCTCAAAGCTGACGACCATCGGCTTGCTTATACAAGAAAGTGCGTCATCAATGACACTCCGGCTGAGGTAATTGGGGGAGTACACCCAAGCCAGATAATGCAGGCTAGCATCCGCGAGGGTCTGAAAAAACGCTTCGTCCAACCACTGGAAGGCCTCCTGCCAGGGCCCCTCCAAGTTAGAGTTGTCGTTCAGCATTTTCTGACATTTGGTGCGCCGTAACCATTCTACCAGTTGTTGACGACCTACCCAAATAGATGACTCATTTTGCTCGCCTTTCCAGTCTACATAGAGCCACTGGTTACAATGGTCGTGGGCAATGCAGATAGAGGGTAAATCAAGCAGTATTTCTAAGCCAGGCATTAACAGATATTTCTGGGAATGCTTTCCCTGGTGAGGTACATGGAGTGCGTATTAATACTAGCAAACAGCTGATTTTAATGGGTTAAACCTAAGTGTTTGACGTAGCAATAAAAACCAATCATATTAAATTAATCTAAAATTAATACGTAAAACTGGTTGACTATAATATTTATATACTTATATATTAATTAGATAAATATTTGATATACATACTGGTGTGAAGATGTTAGTTGATTTTGATCTGCTGGGCATCCGTAAACAAACCTCTCCGTTTTAATAAGCCTACTTCCCATACAAGTATTCCTATCACCAGCCCGTACTCCATGCTTACTAGTAAAAGGTTTTCGGAGTAAACAGGAGTTTGGTAAGCGGCGTAAGAAAGCAGGACCATCCCTGACCAGACAATGCTATAACGATAGGGCGTGAAGCAGGCTAGCGTAATCAGCGGTGTCAGATACCAAGGATGTACTATTGTAGCTAGCAGATAGTAAAGCGTAAGTGCCAGCAACAGCGTTTGGCCCAGAGAGGCTACTGTAGGCTGTTGCTCACGCCAAGCTAACAACAACAGGAGCAGCCCGGCGGTCAGGGCCAGGCCGGTACCGATGGTGGCTATCAGGTTGTAGCCTACCAGCCAGTAGCCTGCCGCTCGGAGTAGGTAGTAGAAGCTGGCGTTGAACTCGAAGGTGTGAAAATACAGATCGAGGCTGCGGCCGAAGTTGCTGAACAAGTCAAGGGACATGAAAGGCGCAAAAAAGCCCCCCACAACCAAGCTCAGCACAGCCGCATAGCGTAAAAAAGCCCCCCAACCCAGGCGCCGGATCAGAAATGGAAGCACCAGCAGCGGCAACAGCTTAGTGGCCACCGCCAGCCCCAGCGCCCCCGCCGACCACACCCAACGACCCCGTGCTAAGGCCCACCAAGCCGCCAGCAGCCCGCAGATAAGCAAGGCTTCAAAATGAAGGTTGCCCGTCAGCTCTACAATAACCAGCGGATTGAGCACATACCATAAAGCTCGGTGCTTTGGCTCACCGAAGGCGCGTAGTAAGCTCATTAACAGCAGAGCTGTACTGCATTCCGCGCCTATTAATACGGCCCGAAGTAGAAATATAAAGCCCCGTTCACTGTGAGGAAAAAGCCAGGCGGCCACTCCAAACACGGCCTGGCAAACCGGTGGGTAAACTGAGAAATAATGAGGGGAGTTGAGCTTAGGATACAGATCGGTGAGTTGTTGCTGCAGCTGCGCGTTGCCAATCGGAGCAGGGGGCGCCAGCAGGTCGGTGGGGCGGTGCAGATAAGGATTTTGCCCCCCAGCCACCAGCAGGCCATCCCAGCGGAAGCGGTGATAGTCGTCGGAGAGGGCGGGGGTAGCGGGCAGCCACAGCAGCCGAAACAGCAGCCCGGCAACTAAGGCTACCCGCAACGGCAGTTGGCTGCGCACCAGCCAGATATAGGCGGCAAATGCCACAGCCATCAGTCCGAGTAGCTGCCCAAAATTTGCCCGTGGCGTGGCATAGGCTACCCCCGCATATGCCGCCGCACTGAGCAAGAGAGCAATGAGCTGACGAGTAGAAAGGCGGGGCATTGCGTTAGCCTTGAGCAGTTTAGCCTATTTGGAGTGACGGACTGAGTAATAAAAAACCAAGCCATAGCCGACCACCAAAAGCAGGTGGAATGGCAGCAGACCATAGTCGCCGATGTACAAGCCGGCTCCAATGCCGAACAGAAAGTACAGCATAAGCAGTCCTTCCAGCACCGTGAGGCCGTCGAAGCGGCCGGTGCGGTAGCGGCGGCCCTGCCAGGTGCCTTGCCGCCGGACCAAGCCCATTTTGGGAGTGCGGATAAAAGCTGAGCGGCGACCCATCAGTCCCAGCAGTACTGCTCTTGAGTTGTGCAGAGCCAAGCCCATAGATACGGCCAGGAACAACAGGAATTTACGTAAAAAAGTCCCCCAGCCCGCCGCCGGATTATCGTAGCGCCATGCCGTGTAATAATAGTATACCAACGGCAGCAGGGTAAGCAAAAACACACTGGCCAGCTGGAATACGGGTTCGAGCTCTGGTAATTGCTGCCGCACAAATACCAGCGGTACGCTCAGCACAGACAAAATCAGGATGGCCAGAAAAACGGTGCTGTTGAGCAAGTGAAAGGTGGCGTGCAACTTGGTGGAGAGGGGAAGCCCCGACCTTAACACACTGCCTAAGTGCTTGCGGGCAGTTTCGGCGCCGCCCTTGGTCCAGCGAAACTGCTGCGACTTCAGCGCATCCATAGTGGCCGGTAGCTCGGCGGGTGCCACCACTTGGGGCAGATACACGAATTGCCAGTTGCGCAGCTGTGCCCGGTAGCTCAGGTCCAGGTCTTCAGTGAGCGTGTCGCTGTGCCAGCCCCCCGATTCTTCGATGCAGCGCCGCCGCCACACGCCGCCCGTACCGTTGAAGTTGATAAAATGCCCCCCAGCCAGCCGCCCCACCTGCTCCACGTAAAAGTGTGCGTTCAGGGCAAAAGCTTGCAACTCTGTAAGCAACGAATACTCCTCGTTGAGATGGGCCCAGCGCGTTTGTACTACACCTACTGTCGCATCGGAAAAGTAGGGTACGGTACGCAGCAGGAAGTCGGGTTCGGGTACGAAATCGGCATCAAAAATAGCCACCAACTCAGCATCTGTACAATTTAAGGCATGCTTTAAAGCGCCGGCTTTAAATCCCTCACGATCAGAGCGTGTAATATGATCGATATAAATACCTTGCGCCCGGTGCCAGGCTATCCGGGTGGCGGCCAGCGCAACGGTTTCGTCAGTAGAATCGTCGAGTACCTGTATGTGTAATTTGTCAAGCGGATAGGCGAGGGCGGCGGCCGCATCTATGACCCGCTCTACCACATATAGCTCATTGTATACGGGCAGCTGCACCGTTACTAAAGGCCACTCAACAGGAGAAGTAGGGGCCGGTAATACCGGGCCACGATAGGCGCGCCGGGCCAGCCGCGTGAGCTGCAACTGACTCAGGCTAAAGCCCAGAATAAAGGTGAGACATAACCCATAAAGAACCAGAAGAAGAATTTCCAGCTCTTTCATGAATGCAGTAAAAGGGGCATGAGAGGGAGCATTGCAAAAACGGCCGTGGAAAGTATGCCTTCTCCTTCAACCCGTTCCATGAAGCCTTGTTGGTTGCGGTTTGCTTACAAATACTTAAAAATCGTCCACAGGATCTTGTAGCCCGCGCCCACCGTGCCCGCCACCGTGCCCGATACCTTCGATTTGCCGATACGGCGGCGGTAACGCACAGGCACTTCGGTGGTGCGCAGTTTGAGCTTAGCCGCTTTAAGTTGCATCTCAACTGTCCAGCCGTAGGTTTTGTCCTGCATGTTCAGTCGCTTCAAGGCCGAGGTCCGGATTGCCCGAAAAGGGCCCAGATCGGTGTAGCGGGCACCGTAGAAGGAGTGCAGCAATGTAGTAGCCAGCCAATTGCCAAATATCTGTTGGGGCAGCATGGAGCCTTTTTCCCGTTTGCCCAGGGCTCGGGAGCCAATTACCATATCGGCCTCGCCGCGCAGAATAGGCGCCAACACCTGGGGCATGTCTTTGGGATAATCGGAGTAGTCGCCGTCAAGAAACACGATGATATCGGGCTGCTCCTCGGGAGGGCGGGCAAAGCAGTGGGCCATGCCCCGAAGGCAAGCATAGCCATAGCCGGCGCGCTTCTCCACCAGCACCGTAGAGCCGGATGCTCTGGCTATCAGCCCCGTATCATCAGTAGAGTTGTTATCAACCACTATGATCTCCCGCACCAGGTTCTTCGGAATTTCTAGTACAACGTGCGAAATCGAATGCACCTCGTTGTAGGCGGGAATAATAACATCGATAATGGGGGCGGGGGGCAAATCGGACATACACAGGAGGCGAGTTGCACAAAGATGCCGATTCTTTTTCGCGCTATCTTTCCTGCTCACTTATACGCGGCTCACATGCTTCAGATTGGCGACCAAGCCCCCGACTTTACCCTTCGCACTACCACCGGCGCTACCTTCCGCCTCGCCGACCAGCGTGGCAAGCGCGCCATTGTACTTTATTTCTACCCTAAAGACGATACGCCCGGCTGTACGGCCGAAGCCTGCTCCTTCCGCGACCAGTACGAAGATTTTCAGGACCTGGGAGCAGAGGTAATCGGCGTTAGTTCCGACAGCGAAGCTTCCCACCAGAAATTCACTCAAAAGCACCGGCTGCCTTTTCCATTGTTGGCTGATGAAGGCGGTAAAGTGCGCAAACTCTATGAAGTGCCTCGCTCGCTACTCGGCATTTTGCCCGGCCGCGTCACGTTTGTAATCGACAAGGAGGGCGTAATTCAATACATCTTCAACTCTATGCAGCGCGCTACCGACCACGTGTCGAAGGCAAAAGAAGTGCTGGCGGAGCTGGCCAAGTAATCGGCAGCTTGTAGGTGAAGAAGCCAGCAGAATCAGAACGCTTGGTGTAGCGGGGCGTACTACGTTAGTCGTACCCCACAACCCTATGAAAAAGCTTATTCCGTTCCTGCTGCTTCTGCTGCCGCTTCAGCTTTTAGCCCAAACGCCCCCCAGTCTCAACGCTACCCTCGACGGCTACGCGTATCCGTACCCCGTCAAAACGTTGGCGCTGAAACTGGAGGGACGGGCTGTGCGCATGGCTTACATGGACGTGGCGCCCACCGTCCGCGCCAACGGCCACACCGTGGTGCTTTTGCACGGTAAGAACTTCTTTGCCGCTTATTGGCGCGAGACTATTAAGGTGCTGACCCAAGCTGGCTTTCGGGTGGTCGCGCCTGATCAGGTGGGTTTTGGTAAGTCAGATAAGCCGACGCTCTACTATTCGTTTCATCAGCTGGCACACAATACGAAGCAGCTGCTCGACACGCTGGGCGTGCGCAAAGCCATAATTGTGGGCCATAGCATGGGCGGAATGCTGGCCACCCGCTTTGCCCTGCTTTATCCTGAAACCACGGAAAGGCTGGTGCTGGAAAACCCCATTGGTCTGGAGGATTACCGCGTCGGGGTGCCGTTTCAATCGGTGGATCAGTCGCTGGCAACGGAGCTGAAAACCACGGAAGCGAGCATCCGCAAGTACCACGCAACCTATTACCCCAATGGCTACCCCGCAGCCCACGACCAGTGGGTGCGCCCGCTGGCCGCCCAAACAACTCACCCCGATTTCCCGAAAGTTGCCCTGGCCAGTGCGCTTACCTATCAGATGATTTATCAGCAGCCAGTGGCTTACGAGTTCAATCGTGTAGCCGTGCCTACGCTGCTTATCATTGGTCAGCAAGACCGTACGGTAGTAGGCAAGGGCTTAGTGAAAGATGCGAAAGTGCTGGCAACATTGGGCCAATACCCCGCGTTAGGAAAGCGCACCGCCGAGCAGATCCGGGGGGCAAAATTGGTAGCCCTAGAGAAAGTAGGCCACATTCCGCATCTGGAGGTGCCGAAGGAGTTTCAAGCCGCGCTGCTGGCGTTTCTGAAGTAGGTAAAGAATTGATGCTAAACTTTTTAAACGTCATGCAGAACGCAGTGAAGCATTTCGCGTGCTGATGCTAGATTAGTAAACCTGGTAAACACGCAAGATGCTTCGCTCCGCTCGACATGACGGCCTAGAATGACAAATGCATCTCAACGCACAAGGCCACACGACTTATAAGTCGTGTGGCCTTGTGTCTTATTAGCAGGCAACAAAGCCTAGCTCAGTATCCGCAATGAATCCGCGTGAATAAGTTGACTGCCTTGGTAGCGGCCTTCGCGGGGGGCGTTTTCTAGGTTGAGTACGCCGCGCGGGCAGGCGGTGGAGCACATGCCACAGCCCACGCAGGAGGCCCGGATGATGGGCTCGCCACGCTGAGCGTACTGCTTTACATCGATGCCCATTTCGCAGACGTTGGAGCAGTTGCCGCAACTGATGCACTGGCCGCCGTTGGTGGTAATGCGGAAGCGGGAAAAGTGCTTTTGGAGCAAACCCAGGTAAGCCGCCATGGGGCAGCCAAACCGGCACCACACCCTGTTGCCCATAATGGGGTAGAAGCCCACACCCACAACGCCCGAAAACACGGCTCCAATAGCAAAACCGTAGAATCTGTTGAGGCTATTGCCAATTTCCCCTAGAAAGCTGCCATACAGTTGGTTCACCCATAACAGTATCGTTATCAATACAATCAGGGCGAGAATGGGATACACGAGGCGTACTTCCCAGCGCCAGGCAGCCCGGCTTTTGTCGGATAAGTGACGATAAGGGTCGCCGGCAGTTTCGGCCAGGCCACCGCAGCCGCATACCCACGAGCAATACCAGCGCTTACCATAAAAGTAGGTGAGTATAGGCGTAGCTACCAGCGACATAATTGCCCCCCAGAACACCATAAACACGCCCAGACCGCCATTCCTTACCAGATCAGCCACTCCGCCCGGAAACAGGTAATCATACTTCAGCGGCCAGAAGTATGAGAAGTAGAACTCGGGTTGTTGAAAAAATAACAGCACGCCCGGCAGCAAAAACGCGAAGCCCAGCTGAAAAAACATCACCGATACGGTACGAATGAGCTGGTAGCGGGAGTGGCGATATTTCCATAAGGCCCGGCCACCCATGAGCAGCACGGCCAGCGTATAGAAGGTACCGTACAAAAACCACTGGTCGGCGGCGCGGTTGCGCAACGCCTGGCTGAATGGGTCAAGCGTGCGGATTAGGTTTTCGAGGTACTGCGGAAACCAGTACAGCAGGACATAGAAGCCCGTGAGCACCAAGCCCGTAATCCAAGCAATGGCCCCGCGGCTGGTACTGGCGCGCAGCCACAGGTTGTTCTGCTTTACGCCCGCCTCCCCTCGCCCAAATTTATACCAGGCCCAAGCCAGCGTACCGCCACTGATAAGAGCCAGGGCAATATACACGCTCAGGCGAGCCCGGGCCACATCAGCATCGAAGGCAGCACCTAGCAATGCCAGCAACCCCAGCGCCACAGCTGCTAGTGTAGCTTTCTCCTTCGCATCAGTTACCGGTAAAGGCGCCTGTGCAAGGGCAAAGGAGTGATCGGAAGTAACTTCCATAGAAGAGCAGCGAGGGGTAATGAGAATAACTTTACTGAACGTCATGCAGAGCAGAGCGAAGCATCTCGCGTGCTGACGCTTCATTCTGCTCCACACGATCATCTAGTGTGAGCAAATTAGCTTAATGATGGTGGTGATGGTGGCCTTCGTCGGGCTTGCCAAAAAGGTTTATGAGCGAGCCGATGATATAAACGGCCGTCCAGCACAGATACAGCCAGTTAAAGCCTTCTGGCATCTGCTGGGGGGCAAAAAAGTGAAGTATCAGGTGAGCGCCAATGCTCATGATCAGGCCGGTGATGGCGATGAACTGGTAGCTGTTGAGGGCGCTGGGACGATAGAGTTTGGAAAGATCCACGGGGAGCAATTAAATGAGAAATACCTGACAGTCAGGTGAAGGTGCTAAGAACGATAAATCAAGTAGACGCTCTTTTAATTCAGTTATTACCGTTTTACGGCCAACATTTCAGCAAACTGCCGCTGAATAGCTGGCTCGTGGCGGCGGTAAAACTCGGGGTCAAAGTTGGCGGTTTTTAGCTGCCCGATAACCGTCTGGATGGGCGTTTTGGTCTTGATCCAGTTTTCGCATACTGCCTGGCGCAGGCGCAGACCCATCGCGTTAAACCCAACCACCGCATCATTAGCTTGGGGGGCAAAATTGATGCGTAGGGCGCAGTTGCCGGTAGGATGCTGCCAGTAGAAGCTTTCCACATCACTAGGCGTGCGCGCGGGCACCTGACCATAGGTTTGATACTCGAGGTTAAAAAACTTGGCCGAGTTAAACCACACGCCGCGCCGATAGGGGGTAGGCCGGCCGCATATGGTGTGGGCCACGGTTTCGCCCTGCATACGCCCGGTATACCAAAGCTGCTCGATGGGCACCTCGCCCGCGCCGGGCTGCCGGTGCTGGGCGCAGTCGCCGGCGGCGTACACGTCGGGTAGGTTAGTTTGCAGCAACTCATCAACCAGAATTCCCCGGTCGGTTTCTACTGCCGAGCTTTGGGCCAAACTTAAATTCGGCGTGACACCGATACCCAACCCAACCCACTGACACGGTATTTCCTCGCCTTGGCTGGTCACAATAGCGCGCACGCGGCCGTTGGCATCGCCCAGTATCTCGTGCAGCTCCGTGCGATAGCGCACGTCCACTTTGTGCTGACGAAACTGCTGGTCTACGAGTTCAGCTTCTTCGGGGGGCAAAACGGAGCCCCAATAATGTTGGTCGCGCACGAGCACCGTGGCAGCTATGCGGCGGGTGTGCAGCATTTCGGCCAGCTCCACCCCAATCAGGCCGCCGCCAACTACTACACCCCGGCTGATACCCTGCGTATCCCGTTCCATCTGGGTTAAATCGGGCAGCCCATAAAGGCCCTGCACTCCTAGCAGCTCTTGGCCGGGCCAACCTGCGCGCCGCGACACGGAGCCGGTGGCCAGCAGCAACTTATCATAGGAAATAGTTTGGCCATTATTGAGCTGAACTTGATGTTGGTCAGCATCAAGGCCCGTAGCCGTCGCATGCACCAGCTCAAGCCGATTTTCTTTCCAAAACCAGTCCTCATAGGGCTTTATATCCTGATAGCGCAGGTGGCCCATGTACACGTACATCAGAGCCGTGCGCGAGTAGTGGTGCTCACTCTCATCCGACACGAGCGTGATGCGCGCCGCCGGCTGGAGGCGCCGCACGGTTTGGGCCGCCGTCACGCCCGTAATACCGTTACCGATGATAACCAGGTGCATGGATGAGTTTTAGATGTTGAGTATTAAGCGTCTTCTCTTTATTGATAGTTATGCAGGTAGACTGTCATGCCGAGCGGCGTGAAGCATCTCGCGTGTTTGCTGAGATTAGTAATCTTGAGTCAGCACGCGAGATGCTTCGCTACCGCTCTGCATGACTACCTATTATGACCGACCTTTAAAAGCATAACATATCAAAAAAGCCCCCCAGCCGAGCGTAGCTCGCAACTTGCAGAGCACAACATTGGTTAGTGGTGTCAGGTTTGCAAATCCACGGTGGATCAGTTGGCCGTATTTCCCCTAAACTTACTCATTTATGCGTCCTTCCGGATTTCAGATCCTTCGACCCTTGCGCCTGTTGATTTTGCTAATAGCCCTCTGGCTACCGCTGGGGGGCATTTTGGCAGCTCCAAGTGCGCCATCTTTCACTACTGCCACGTCGGCTTTCCTGCAAAAGTATGTGAATGCTGATGGCAACGTAAACTACGCCGCCATCAAGAAGCAGCCTGCTGAGCTGAATAATCTGCTGCAAACCGTGCGGAGTTTCGATACCAAAAATATCCCGGCGGCCGAGCGCAAAGCGTTCTATCTCAACGCCTACAACCTAGTTGTGATTGGGGCAGTAGTGGAGCGCTTTCCATTAACGTCGGTGATGAAGGTGCCGGGCTTTTTTGATAAGCTGACTTTCACCGTAGCCGGCGAAAAAATGACGCTGAATGAGTTGGAAACTAATAAGCTACGGAAGCCTTATAACGACTCGCGTATTCATTTTGCCTTAGTATGCGCTGCTAAAGGCTGCCCCCGGCTCAGCCGCGAATCCTTTGCCGCTCCCACACTTGATGCTCAGCTGTCAGCTCAAACCAAGCGCGTGCTCACTGATCCTACGTTTATTCGGCTGAATGCAGCGGCTAAAAAAGTGCAGGTTTCGGAAATCTTTAAGTGGTACGCCGATGACTTTAAAGCATCGGGGCAGGCTCTTATTCCTTACCTCAATCAGTACCGGGCCGCGCAGCCCATTCCGGCTACCTATACTGTTGATTATTATCCATACGATTGGTCGCTAAACACCTTGTAAAGACAGGGTGGTGCCGCAACTATAGCCATAACTGTGTGTTGCCATCAGCCGTAAGCAAAAGAAACTCAGGTATTCCACCCAGAAAACATACGACGATGATCTTAGATAAACTTTTCGGCGACAACGATAATAACGAGAACGGCGACATTACCGAGGGCAAGGGCGTTTCTAAAAACGAGGAGTTCGAGGCCCATAAGAAGGTTCAGCAGACCGAAAGCAACGGCAAAGAAGCGAATGACCCGTCGGCTCAGCGCAATACAGGTGCCAACGGCTACACCCAGCGCAGCGACCAGAAAGACCAACTCGAAAACCTGCACATCGGGGGCGACGAAACTACTCCCCAAGGTGGCAACGACCATAAAAATGCCGGCGAGCAAGCTCAAGGTCCTGGTTTTGAAGCCGAAGGTACCTATGAGCTAGATCACAAAGTGCGTTCGGGAGAACAGGAGTTTGGCGAGAAGAAAGCCAGCACTTCCGGCGAGCCACCTAAGGATGGTACTATCTCACAATAAATAGCACACAGCGAAATGCACGCAAAAAACCCCACGCTCCCGGCGTGGGGTTTTTTGCGTGCATTTCGCTGTGGTTCGCTGTTGCGTTGCTACAGCTGCTATATGCGCCACTGAAAGTGTCAGCCGGGCTTTATAAAGCGTATGTTTTAGGCTGATTTGCCCATTTATAAATATAGCTATGGGTCGTTAGTATAGCAATTGATAAATATTTATGGTCGAGCTTCGAAAAAATATTTCTTGAAAAAGTGCTTTAGCTGTGTTAAAACAGCCTTAATCATGATTGTGTCACTTATTATGACTAAATATTTATAAAAGCATTGTTTGATATGTGACGATTCATATATATTTACAACATGAAACTTAGGAACGGGAGTAATCCACCTAATCTTTCACCCGCCCCTCTCACTACCTGTTGCTGCTACAATGACCTCACTCGTTACCCTTAAGGCCCTACATCGGCCAATGCTGGCTCTGATGATAGCAGGCAGCTGTTTACTTTCCAATTTTGCTCACGCAAACGATCCTACCGCGAAGGATAAGAAGGGAAAGGTTGCTGCCCCGGCAACTTCGGTAGTTACTGAAGCTGCTCCGGTTGCTGTTAGCTCTACCGCCGCTACAGTGGTGCTCACCGGCCGCATTCGCAACGAAGAAGGTAAGCCGTTAGCTGGTGCCACCGTTTATTTGCAGGGCAGCGCAATAGCCGTTACCACCGATGAGCAAGGTATCTTCTCCTTGGAAGTGCCGGCTGCTGGTAAGAAAACCCTTCGCTATGGCTACGGTGGCTACCAAGACCGCGACGTGATAGTGAGCAGCAGCGCCCCCCTCACCATGAGTCTGCACCCCAGCACTGAAACGGCTGAGCAACGCAAAGACTAATAATATATTAGGCACCGCCCACAAAAAAGCCCCCCAGCTACATAGCTGGGGGGCTTTTTTTATAGGTTATGACTTTAAACCTTCACTTTCGACTCAGGACGAGCAGCGAACCGCTTGCCAAAGAAGAAGTACACCGGCACTCCCACGGCTACCAGCAGCAGCCCAAGGCCCGAGTCGCGCGCCGTCTCGGGCGATACAAGCAGGATAACGCAGAAGGCAGAGGCCAGAATGACGTAGAGCAGCGGAATAACCGGATAGCCAAGTGCTTTGTACGGGCGGGGCGCATCGGGGCGCGTGCGGCGCAGAATGAAGATGCCAATGATGGTGATTACATAGAACAGAATTACCGAAAACATCACATAGTTAAGCAGTTGCCCATAAGAACCCGTCAGGCACAACCCGCAGGCCCACAGGCATTGGGCCCAAAGCGCCACACCAGGCACGCCAGCTTTGTTGAGCCGTGCCATACCGGGAAAGAACAAGCCGTCTTTGGCCATAGCGTAGTAAGCGCGCGCCCCACTTAGGATGATGCTGTTGTTAGCACCAAATGTGCTGATCATGATAAGCACAGCCATTACGTACGCGCCGGCCCGACCCAAAATGCTCTCTGCCACGGCCGTAGCTACCAAGTCACCCTTGGTGTACATGATTCCACGCCCCAGAATATCAGTCGCCTCGGGGCTGCCTTTCAAAGGAAGCACCAGTAGATATACTAGGTTGATAAGTAGATACAAGCCCGTAACAATGGCCGTACCGATGGCCATGCTGAGCACGATGGTGCGCTCGGGCCGCACGATTTCGTCGCCGGAGAAGCCGATGTTATTCCAGGCGTCGGAGCTAAACAACGAGCCAGTCATTGCCAAGCCAATGGCGCCAACCAGCCCCCAGACACTCAGGGGCACTGCCTCGCCCGTAGGGGAGAAGCTAGCCGCCTGCCACATATCACTAAAGTTGACGGCGAGGGCTTCCTGATTGATGCCCAGCGCCAAACCAAACATAATCAGGAGGGCTAGTGCTACCAGCTTGGTAGTACCGAATATGTTCGAGATAAGCTTGCCGCCGCGCACTCCTTGCGCATTCACCCAAGTCAGGCCCACAAGCATAAGCACCGCTAATAGCATAACGGTGTTAAGCCTGAAGCCTAGGATGGAGAACAGAATATGGTCTTCGCTAAACCACGGCACCAGCACTCCTACAAACCGTGCAAAGGCCACCGCTACCGCCGCTATTACACCGGTTTGGATAACCAGAAACAGCGACCAGCCATACAGAAAGGCCACGAGCTTATTGTAGGCCTCACGCAGATATACGTATTGCCCCCCCACCTTCGGAAACATGGAGGCCAGCTCGCCATAGCTTACCGCCCCGGCCAGCGTAATAAAGCCGGTAACCAGCCACACGACCAGCAGCCAGCCGGGTGAACCTACTTTCCGCGAGATGTCAGCGGAAACAATGAAAATACCAGAACCAATCATGCTGCCCGTCACAATCATGATGGCATCGAAGAGCGTAATGGCGCGTTGAAATTGACCTTGTTTTTCAGGCATGAGAGAGGGTAGAAGTAGATTCAGGGGCGGAAGATAGAAAAGAAAAGCCCTTTCCAGTTCGATAGGGTTGATCTGGGGGGCAAATTATAGCCGAAAAGGTATAAATGGGAGTGCTAAACCTCCAGCTTCGGCAGCCGCCAGTGGCGCCCCATTAGCTTGAGCATGGTGCGCCGCCAGCGGGGCAAGTTGCGGTAAGCCAACTCCTCATGATGCAGGCGCGGAATATCGAGGCGGGTGGCGCGCTCGTACAGCTCATCGGGGCCGCAATGCTGGTACTTCTGAAAAAGCTGAGCCATAGTTGGCCTTATGTCCTTCAGATTCCAGTAGTGTAGCACATACGGTGCCGCCTCGGCAATGGACCCATCTACCTGAAACCGCATACTGAAAGCTAACTGCTCCATAATGTGCCTGTTATAACTGGAGTACAGAGCCTCAGCCAACTCGCGCACATCCGGTAGCGCCTTTATTGCGGGGCTGGGAAGCCCAATTACCCCCGAGTTATACAACTGCGTAGTAGCATGTATATGAAGTGAATAGCTACCAATATGCCATTGATGTCTGTTCAGGCGACGGTATATTTTGCGGCTGAGTTCATTGCCCTCAGCCATGGTGCCTTCACAAATGTGCATGAACCGCTGCCCCCTTGCGATGGCTTGAAAAACAGGCGCAGGATCGCGTATCCAAATAGTGTCGGTGTCCGCAAACAACAGATTGCCAGGGTAGTGTGTCGCAGCGTGTTCCAATACCGCGATTTTGAGCAGGTACACACGGCTGCCGTACCAGGCTTGCCATTGCTCGGGTGAAATAGCTGGATATTTAACATCTGACCGCTCTCCTAGCACCTTCTGAAACTCTTCTGGTCGATCCGTATAAACACAAATATTGGCTGGCGAAGCTTGGGCTACCTTGTTGTAAGACAGAATGCTATAAAGGGCTTCACTGCAAATGTCATTGTAGCCGTAGGCTAAATAAAGTAAGGAGTTCATCCGCTGTAAGCCATTTGAGGTTAATACCTTATTGCCGAGCTACGCCTGTCAGCGTCATGGCATCAGCGCCGCTTAGGCATCTTGTTGTCAGCCTCACTTCATTGCGATAGTTAAAAAGTAGGGCAAAAAGATCTTAAGTCAAAGGAAAGCCGACTCTGAACTGAATTGGGCCAGAAATCATACATTACGCCATGCAACTCCTTTATCTGGTATTTGGTAACAACCTGCAAAATCACTTTCAGGCGCACTTTTCCATCTTATCCTTTTTGCGGCAAAAGAACAGTGGGTTGGCTGGGATTACCGTCGTTACCGACGCCCCCGATTTCTATTTGCATCTGGCCCAGCACATAATCGTGCATACGCTCGACGCCCATACTTTACTGGAGTGGCAGGGAGAGTACAGGTTTTTTTGGCGGGCCAAGATTAAGGCCCTGGAGTACGCCGTTCGTCAGCACCCAGAAGTACCGCTGCTCTACCTCGATACCGACACGTTTCTACACGGCTCGTTAGCTAAAATAAGCCAGGAGTTAGCCGATGGAATAGCTTTCATGCACGAAGCAGAAGGCTCCTTAGCCAACCTGACTAGTAAAACGGAACGACGAATGTGGCAGCAGGTAAAAGATCGGAGCTTTGGCGGCGTCGCTATGCACGAGCAGCGCCCCATGTGGAATGCTGGCGTGGTTGGCATTCCTGCTTCCAAGAATCTGGAGGCCATCGAGTTGGCGCTTCGCATTTGCGACGAGCTATGCGAGCAGCAGGTTACGCCGCGCCTTATTGAGCAGTTTGCCTTGTCAGTGGCTTTGGCCGAAACCTATACCCTTTGGGCGGCGCGTACCTACATTGGGCACTACTGGAGCACCAAAGACGATTGGAATGCAAGTATCAGCGCTTTTTTCCTTGAGTCTCACCTCAAAACACGTACGGTAGAGGCTGAATTGGCTGCACTGAGTACCTTCGATTATCAGAAGCTGCCAATTAAAAAGAAGGTGCGGAACACGCAGCGTCGGTTAGAAAATTTGGTGCAGCGGCTGTTTCCGCCCCAGCAGGTGAATTTTATTGAGTAGCGAGGTTCTTCGTCATGTGCAGCCTATCTGCGTACAACCTTCCGGGGCGCATAGCCGAATAGTTACCTTTGCCCCCTTGTCACGCACCCCGGCCACCTAATGTCGCAGAAGCTTCTGGTGTTTTTGGTAGGACTGCTGCTGGTTTCGGCCCTCGGCTCTTACCTGTATTACCGCCGTTCGGTGGCCAGCACCCCCGTGGATCCCTGGGCACTGGTGCCCGACGATGCTGCGTTGGTTATCGCCACCCGCGACCATCCTACGCTGGTGCGCCATCTGAAGGAAACCCAAATTTGGGACAACCTAACCGGGGTGCGCTACTTTCAGCAGATCGAGGAGAATTCGGCCCTGATTGATAGTGTGTCTGGTAGCCCAAGTGTGGTGATGGGCTTTTTGGGCACTAAGCTGGTTCTCACCTCCCTACACGTCACGGGCCCTACTACTTTCGACCTCTTGTTTCAAGTGCCTATTGGCACCGTACGAGAATACCGTCAGCTACGGGGGCTGATAAACGGCTTGGGCCAGGATGCGCGCTACCGCGTAACCACGCGGGAATATCGTGGCCAGCAGATTACGGACTTGCGGCTGCGGGGCACGGGCCATGGAATTACGTTCCTGAACTACCGCAACCAACTCATTATGAGTACTAATGCGGGCCTGGTGGAAACGGTAGTAAGACGCCTGGAGCAACCCGAACTACCTTCAATTGCTGCCGATTTTAAAAATACCGACTATCTCCAGCATAAGGATGTAGATGCGATGCTGTTGCTTAATTACCGGCAGTTCCCGCGCTTTCTGGGTGTCTTCTTTCGCCCTGAACTGCGGCCCAGCCTGGAAAGTATAACGGGCCTAGGGCGCAATGGCTTGCTGGGAATGAAGCTTGTGGGCAATAAGATCTTATTCAACGGCTTCACTAATCCTGAAACCACCCGCGATGCTTTGCACCAGCGTCTGCGCGGCCAATCTGCCCAGCGCCTGCGCATGGCCGACGTGCTACCGCTGCGCACCGCCTTGCTGTTACACCTCGGCTTGCAGGACATGACCAGGCTTCCGGTGGCGCGGCGGTCAGCCCCGATCGATACGCTCGCGGACCGCACCAGTTCTCTGCTCGACAGCCTGACGGCGTCCTTCAGCCGGGAGGCCGCTTTGTGCTATCTAGGCTCTTCGTCGCCCCGCCAGATTCCGGCTAAGCTCGCGCTGGTTTATTGCCCCGATCCACTCCGCACGGCTACATTACTGGGCCAGCTGCGCCGCCTCACCGGCACGAGTCCTTCCTTTGAGCGGGTAGGTCCTTACCGGATATATCAGGGCGGTGTGCCCGAATTACCCAGCCGCCTTCTGGGGGGCTTTTTTACAGGCTTCGATGAGGCTCCTGTGATAGCGCAGGTCGGTGATTATCTGGCCTTTGGAAAAGATGCTGCTACGCTGCGCACCTGGCTGGATGATGTGGTTAGTAAGGCCACCTGGAGCAGCTCGCCCGCGCAGGTTGCCTTCCTGCAAGAAACGCAGCCGCTGGCGCGCGTAAGCCTAATTATGGATACCCGAAATAGCTGGAACGTGCTGCTGCGGGCTTTGGTGGAGGAGCGCCGGGCGGGCCTGCTGCGCAACGAGGCTTTGTTTAAGCGATTTCCCCAGCTGGCATTGCAGTTTGTGCCTCCCACCAATGAAGCCGACGAAGATGCCCAATACTACACCCAGCTGTTGCTGCGTCATCCGGCGGTAGGTCCGGCTGTGGCCGGCCTGCAAGGTGCCAATGCTACGGGCGGCTTACTCACCTTCAAAACTCCCTTATCCAGCTCACCTACCTTGGTAACCATTAAAGGAGCCAGGATACCCGGCGTGCTCGTGCAGGACAAGGCGCAAGTGCTGCACTACGTAACTCCCGATAATGTGGTAGCCTGGTCAGATACGCTGCCGGGGCCGCTGATTGAACCCGTCAGTCGATTACCGGTGGGGGGCAATTTGGGCTATTTGCTAGCTACGCCCACTCAGTTGCACCTGCTCGACATACAGGGGCGTTTGGCGCCAAACTTCCCCCTGAACCTGCCCGATACGGTACGCGCCAGTTCGCTTACCGCAGGTCCAGCCATCGGAAAAACGCCCCCCGGCCTGCTAGTTGGCGGCGGCGGTGGCAATCTGTTTTTGTTTGATACCAATGGTCGGATTTTTCCCGGCTGGCAACCTAAGCGACTGGATTTCAACTTGGCCGCGCCACCTCATTATCTGGTTGTTGGCGGACGTACAGTAATTGTGGCGCTGCTGGAGAATGGCTATGTGTATGCCTATAATCAGCAAGGCAATCTGTATCCCGGCTTTCCCCTTAGTGTGGGCTCCCGACTCAATACGGGCGCTTTCGTGGAGGCAAGTACTACCTTGGGTCGCACCCGCCTTACGGTAGTAAACCAGCACGGGGAGAGAATTACCTTTAACCTAAGTGGCGACGTAATCAGCCGCAGCCGGGTAGCTACCTGGAGCCGCAGCTCAGTCTTTCGCCTCGTGCCTGACCAAGCCCGCCGCAGCTACGTGGTAGCGCGCGAAGAGGGCGGCAGAGTAAGTATCTTTGAACCATCGGGCCGCCAGCTTTTAACGCAAAACTTCCTGACCTCGGGCCGCAAGCCTATCCAATACTTTGACTTTGGCGCCGGTCGGCGCGTAGTTGTAATCACGGAGCCGGCTCCCCATCGGGCCTACGTTTACGACTCTCAGGGACGCTTGGTAGGAGGGCAGCCATTTGTGAGCACCGCCCCTGAAGTTGGTCTACATTACGAGGCTGTGACTGGTACCTACTACTTATTCCGTACAGTAGAAGCAGAGTTGCGACGCACTGATTTGAAAATGAATTAGAGCCTTTACCAGAACCATTCTTCGGCTTAGGTACACTAATTGCTTGCATTACCCCGTTATCCTGCGAAGATAACGGGGTTTATTTTTTATTATAATAATCGAAGATAAATAGCCAAAAATGTTGTTTTAACTTGCAAGTTTCTAACTTCAAGTAATGAAAGGAAAGAAGGCTCTAAAGTTGTACTATGTATAGAAAACTTTTACTCTTATTTTTTGGCTTATTTCCTTTCTTAACACTAGCGCAAAGCTCTAACGGCGTGCCGCCAGTGCCCGTCATGCCCGGTATAGAGGTAGCTGATGTAGAGGTGCTTCCCGGCGCCGTAGATACGAAAGGCTGGCTGCTGCTCGACCAGGATATCCAGACAGAACTGGAAGGTGCGGTAGACAATCTGTACAACTTCAAATTTGATAAAGCGGAGAAGCAGTTTCGGTCGTTGAGGCGGCGCTACCCCGAGCATCCGATGCCGTATTTCCTGCTTGGCCTGAGTACTTGGTGGAAGATTCTGCCTACCAACATGCAGGAGAAAAAGTATGATAAGCTGCTATATGCTTATATGGATACGGCCATTACCCATGCCGAGAAGCTGTACGAAGCCGATAATAAGAACTACGAAGCCTGCTTTTTTCTGTCTGCTGCCTATGGCTTCGATGCCCGCCTGAACGCGGAACGGTCTAACTGGCGCAAAGCGACCGTAAGCAGCAAGCGCGCCCTCGACTACTTAGCTAAGAGCAAGGAAGCTAATGGCTTGAGCCCTGACTTCCTGCTAGGGGAGGCGCTCATGAATTATTATGCCGTCTGGATTTCGGAGAATTATCCTTTGCTACGTCCAGTGTTGCTGTTTTTCCCCAAGGGCAACCAAAAGCTAGGTCTGCAACAGCTGCGTACTGTGGCCGATAATGGCTTTTATACCGGCATGGAAGCGAAATTCTTCCTGATGAAAATCCTGCTGAATGAGGAAGATAATCCTGCCCAATGCCTTCCTGTAGCACGCTATCTGGCCACTACTTACCCCGATAACGGCTACTTTCAGCGCATCTACGCGCTTACTTGCTTTCGGGAGCAGCAAAACCAGGAATGCGAGCGGGTGAGCCGCGATATTTTGGCGAAGCTCAACCGGGGAATGCCCGGCTACGAGGGCGTAAGCGGTAAGTATGCTACCTATATGCTGGGCTCACTGATGCAGTTACGCTACAAAGACCAAGCGAAGGCCAAAGATTACTACGAGCGGTGCATCGTATTTGCGGAATCAGCCGGCGAGACAACAGTTGGATTCTACGTGTATGCCAACCAAAGCCTGGCCCAAATGGCTGCGGCTCAGCGTGATGTGAAAACGGCGCTTCGGTATTACAGCGTGGTGCGCGACAAGGCCGACCGTAAATCAGAATCATATCGGGAGGCTACTGCTTATTATAAAAAGCACAAAAACAACCAGCTCAACTCTGGTAGCTCGCCCGCATCACGGGCCCCATCTGCTTCCCTGCAAACCCGGCGCTAATCCTGCGCTCAAAAAAGCCCCCCAGACGCCCTAATTCAGGGTTTGGGGGGCTTTTTTGCATTCTGGATAACTAACTGCTCAGCGGCTAGTAAGCCAGCCTTTTCGGTAGAAGTAGATAAGCTGACCCATTACAATAATAGCCAGAACACCCAGCAATACGGGGTAGCCCCAGGGTTCGTAGAGTTCCGGCATATTCAGATGATTGATGCGGCCATCAGGTGCTTCGCGCTGAAAGTTCATACCATACAGGCCTACTACAAAGCTGAGGGGAATGAAGATGCTGCTGATGATGGTTAATACTTTCATTACCTCATTCATCCGGTTGTTTTGATCTGACATAAACAGCTCCACGAGGCTGCTCACCGATTCGCGGTAGCTCTCGGCCAGGTCGAGACTTTGGATAGCGTGGTCGTAGCAATCGCGGAAGAATAGCTTGATATCATCAGGTATCACGTCTTCGGGCTGCCGTAGAATTTCCGCGATTTTCTCGCGCTCAGGATACACTAGGCGCCGGAAACGAATGATATCTTTCTTGACGTGCAGAATACGGTTGAGCAGGCGTCGGTCGCCCCGCCGCCCGGTCAGAATCCGGTGTTCTAGGGTTTCGATATAGTCGCCAATGGCGGCCATGGTCGGATAGTAGTGATCGAGCACTACATCGGTGAGGGCATAGGCGAGGTAGAGGGAAGAACGACTTTTTATCTGGCTGAAGCCTGAACGCAGCCGGTTACGCACGGCTTCAAGACAGTCTTCGTAGTCATCCTGAAAGCTGAGAATATAGTTGGGCCCCGTGAAGATGGAAAGCTGGTCGTCGTCAATTTCTAATAGCGGCGTAAACTCCGTCATGCGCGACACCAAAAACAGCCGCCCATCGTCGAGAATATCTACTTTGGCCCGCTGATAATCGCTGAGCACATCTTCCATTAGAAGCGGGTGAATAGCAAAATCGGCCATTAGGTGCTGTAGCAGCGCCAAATCATTGTAGCCACGAACATCAATCCAGTGCTTGAGGTGCTGGTTGGCCTGGAAGTACTGCATTAGCTCAGCATAGCTGCTGTACTCTTTTTCCAGAAAGAAATCGTTGGTGTACGAAATCATGAACAAGCGCGGGATCAAGGCGTCGGAGCGGATGGTGAGCGTGCCCGGCCGCTGGCCAACGGATTGCTCCTTGGCCTGCCGTGTCGCGTCGCGGTCGGCTACGCCATTAGGATGCTCCGTCTCTGGGCTGTCGGGCGCTGGGCTAGCGGTGGGTTGCGACGAAGTGGGTTCCATGCTGCAAAAGGAAAAAATGAAGCGTTTGCGGTATCTAAGGTAAGGAGGGTTAGGATCAGATTGACCTCAACTTACGAGTGGAACGGCTTGGTTTAATGGCATCATTGTTTGATAAGTAAAGCGAACCGCGCGGTTTTACTCGTAATTTCGCAGTCCGAATTTGACGTTTTCTTTAGTGAACTCCACCACAGGCGCTCCCCAACTGCTTGCTTTCTCTACATCTGAAGCCCAGTACGTGGTGCGGTGTGGACAGGGTAGCGAACCTGCTCTGCCGCTGGCGTTCGAGTCTTTTCTGTACCTGCAGCCGGCTCATCTTGGCCTACAAAGGTCGGCGGGCCAGCATCTGGCGTTTTACCTGGAAGACCACACTCGCGCCCAGACCGCAGCCCAACTGCATATTTTTATTGATGCCGATACGAATGCGCTGGCTTACAGCCCGTATCAGGCCCCATTTGGGGGAATTCAGATGGCTGCTGGAGTACCGGCGGCGGCGCTAAAGTCTTTTATGCTGGCGGTGCACGCAATGCTTGAGGAAGTAGGAGTGCGGCGGCTACGCATACGCGCCTATCCTTTTGCCTACGACCCTGCAGGAAGCGCGCTGATGACGCAGGTATTGAGCCAGTTAAGCTATAAGGTGACGCTAGCCGAATTGAATAACCACTTGCCACTGGAGCAAAACTTTGAGGCGCGACTGCACCCATCGGAGCGGCGGCGCTTGGCTAAGTGTCGGCGCCACGGCTTTCACTTTGAGCAGGAACCGCTGTTTTTTCTGCCAAAAGCCTACGAGTTTTTACGGCGCTGCCGTGAGGAAAAAGGGCAGCATCTGTCGCTTAGCGAGGAAAGGTTGACCGAACTGTTTCGGGTGTTCCCCAACAACCATTTCCTGTTCTCGGTGCGCGACCCGATGGGTGAGTGGGCTGCGCTTACGGTAGCCATTCAGGTAAACGAGCGGGTACTGTACAACTTTTACCCAGCTAGCCCACTGACTTATAACGCGTTTAGCCCGGTGGTGTTACTCAATGAAGGGCTGCACGCTTTTGGCCGCGCCAGCAACTTGTCTCTGCTCGATTTGGGTACTTCTACGCTGCCTACAGGCTTAAATCAATCGCTTTTGCAGTTTAAGCGGCATCTGGGGGGGGTTTTAAGTTTAAAATTGACTCTGGAGTGGGAGGCTGAGTAGCTGCGTTGACAAGTCTGCTTTCTTCCGAAAATTAATACGGCTCAGCGGGTAATATTGCACCCGATAACCACTAGCGCTACGGCCATTCTCCTTCAGGTCAGCTCACGTTAGCAGGTGGAACTGTAAAACCCTGATTCGTGCGTTCCAAATTGCCCCCCGGCACTGCCCAAATTGCCTCCCAGTCTGAAGCCACAGTGCTTGGGCGGTTTTTGCGCGGCTCCTTGGGCTCAACGCTGGGCATCGGAGCGCGGACGGGTGGCGCCTTGCTTCTGAATAAAATGCTGGCGCTGTACGGCGGCCCCGGTGGGCTTACGCTGTTGGCGCATTTTCAGAATCTGCTGGCGCTGTTCACCACCTTGCCCAACGATGGCGTGCACGTGGGCGTGGTAAAATATCTGGCGCCATTGCGTGCCGGCTCGGGCCGCTACCGGGCCTGGTTTGGGGCCGGTATTATCCTGAATATGGTAGGCCTGGTGCTGGGCGGTCTGGCGCTGGTATTGGCGCCGGGGCCCTTGGTGGGCGTATTCCGGCTGACTGCCGGCTGGTTCTTGTGGTTTGTTTTGGGTATCAGTATGCTCTCGGCGCATGCCTTGCTTGGCTCGGTGTTGCTGGCAGCCGGGAAGTTGCGGGCTTATGTTTGGCTGACGGTAACGCTTAGCTTCCTGAGCGTGAGTGGAATAGGAGCAGCCTTAGCGCTCGGATGGCGCATTGAGCAAGTGCTCCTTACGTATCTGCTGGCGCAGGGCCTTACGCTACTACCTACGGTGGTAGTATGTTGGCGGGCAGGCCTTTTGCCGCGCATACGGGGCAAGGTAAGCCGGACAGCCTTGCGGGGTTTAGGCCGCTTTCTGCTGATGGCGGGTAGTTTGCTTTTGTTTGGAACGGCCGTGAATTTTGCGCTTCGCGAAGTGTTAATTGCGCGCTTCGGATTGGCCCAAACCGACCTCTGGCAAGCCGTGGCGAAAGTTTCAGATAACTACACCATGGTATTTACGGGCCTGATGAGCAGCGTATACTACCCGCGTCTGGCCGCACTTAGCACCCAGCCAAGTGCGCAACAGGCTTATGTGCGAACGGTGCTGCTGCTGTTGGCGCCGGTGCTGGCTGTAGGGCTGAGCCTAATTTATCTTCTGCGCGACTGGTTGCTGCCTTTGCTTTTCGACGAGCGTTTTGCGGCAGCTAGTTCCCTTTTTGCCCCCCAGCTTCTGGGAGATTGGCTTAAATTTCTAACTTGGCTATTGCTGTTTCTGCTTACGGCCAAGGCCCAAGTGGGCCGCTACGTGGCGGTGCAGGCGGGTTCGGCAATGCTGTATGTAGCGTTGTTGCAAGGGTTGTTGCCAACCTACGGCCTGCTGGGTGTGCCACTGGCGCACGCGGGACGCTTCGGGGTGTTGTTGCTATTGAGTGCGGTGTACTTTCGCTCTTATCTACGGCGCGGCAATGGTTGATGAAAAGGAGAAAAATGCCCCCCAGCTGGCCTCAAGCAAACCCGAACCGCTGGTAACGATTGTCGCGCTGTGTCACAATCATGCGCCTTTCCTACGGGAAGCGCTGGATTCCATTTTGGCCCAGACATACCCTGCGCTCGAGGTTTTCTTGGTAGACAATGGCAGCACCGATGCCAGCCCCCGGATTCTGCGCGAGTACGCGGCCGCCAATCCTGCCTGGAAGCTAATCCTGCATACTCAAAATCTGGGTTTGTGCGCTGGCTTCAATCAAGCATTCCGACAGTCGCGGGGGGCTTTTTTGATTGATTTTGCCACCGATGACGTGCTGCTGCCCCAGCGCGTAGCGCAGCAAGTTGCGGCTTTTCAGCGTCTGCCCGCGAACTATGGTGTGGTGTATTCCGATGCAGAGCTGATAGATGAGCAGTCGCGCTTCATGCGCCACCATTTCCGGCGTACCGCGAAGGGAATACAGCCGCGCCCTGCCTCCGGCGACGTGTTTGCCGATGTGCTGGCGCGCTACTTTATCAGCACGCCCACCATGATGATGCGCCGTGCCACCCTCGACGAGCTAGGAGGCTACGATGAGACACTTTATTATGAAGATTTCGATTTCTGGGTTCGGGCGGCGCGCAACTGGCATTTCTACTTTCTGGACGAGGTAACGACCCGCAAGCGCAAGCATCCTCAGGCCATGTCGCGCACGGCTTATTTACCCTCAGATCCCCATCTGGATTCCACTATCCAGACCTGCCACAAGGCTCTGGATTTGTGTAAAAAACCGAAGGAAGTGGCGGCTTTAGCGGTGCGCCTGCGCTGGGAAATGCGGCAAACGGTGCGTTGGGGCAATCATACGCACGCACTAGCCTTTTATGCGTTGTTGCGTCAAACGAATAAAGCGCACCTCCTCGATTGGCTATTGGCCGGCTGGAGCCGCTTGCGACGCTAACCTGCGCTGATTGACGCTGTCAACGCAAACCCATTTAAGAACATCTACTTCAATTTAATCCTGCAACAAATACAACTCCACCCCATTGTCTTGGGCATGAAGTTTACGGCGCGGAAAACGGGTCAGCACTTGTTCAGCTGATTCATTGATTACCTGCGGAATCAGCTCATCGTTGCTGAGGACCGGACGGTTAATCAGCAGCCAGATTGGCCGGCCCGGCACCTTGCGAAGCGTGTCATAGGCAGTATAAGGGTGAAAACGTAAGCCATTAGGAACTTGAAATCCATACATTATCTCGCACTTATGCAGCGAGAAATTATCCATTAACACGACTCCCCCAGCCGGTCCGCGCAGTTCTTGATGTATTATACGTTGCTGAGCAAAGTAGCCCGAGTTGCTCGGCTTAGTCATAAAGTAAGCAGGACGAAGGGCCATAATTAAGCCTAAGGCAACTAGCGTAGCGCTGGCAAAAATTACAGTGCCTGGCCCATATCGCTCAATCTTTTTGCGACCAACACTTACGAATCGTAGTACGGCCGCTAATGCAAAAAAGCCCCCCAGCAGCCCATACACGATACTAATACTACTTCGTAGCCATGCCGCACAGCCTAACAAGCCCAGGGCTAGTAACCAACCGCTTCGGCCTGTGCGCGCAAAATAATCCAACCCAAACCCCGCTGCTAGACACAGGGGCGGCAGGAGTGGAGTAAGCATGCGCGGAAGCAAGGAATTCGGATTGTAGTAGCTGAGCGATGTGCTACCCAGCCAGTAAAAGGCCAACGAGCTGCCCGCTAACGCTAGCCAAAAACGCGCGTCGCTGCTCAATTTGTTGCTCTTAATGGCAGCTACTATCACCAGCAGCAACACAACTCCAAGCCCTGTACCTACAAGTAGCTGAAGCGGCATATAGGTAATGCGAGCCACAATATCGCCTGTGGATGTATTGCCTATTTTCCGCACCTCGTTGACAGATTCAATAACACGAAAGCGATACAGTACATCGTTCGCAGCTACTTGATAAACAAATAGGTAGCTAACTAGCAATACCCCGCCAATGCTTAGTGCGGCTAGCCAGAACTTACCGTGACGACGATGCCATACATCAAGCAGCAAAACGCCTAAGTAGAAAGGAAGGTAATAGACGATGGTCTCCTTACTCAGCAAGGCCACAAAGTTCAGCAAGGCAAAACCCACGCCCCACCAAACCGGCTGCCCTTGCGTGGCCCGACGGCCGTGTAAGAGCGCCGCTGCACTGCCCGCAGCAAAGAACATCAGCACATTATCGGGGTAGAGGTAGATGCTGAGGTTGAGCGTGAAGTAATGCAGACCCAGCAGTAACATTGCCGCGCTGGCAACTACCGGAGCTCGCTGACGGTAAAGCAGATAGAATATGAGGCTTGTGCCGAGCGTGCAGAGCAGGGGCCAGATGGTCGTCGTAAATATTCTGATGCCCAGCAACTTATAGAATAGGGCAACAGGCCCGAAAACCATCAGGCGCTGGTGGAGCGGGGTATAGTCAAGATGGCCCGGATTGGGGGCTAGGTCGAAGGTGCCGGTGGCTAGCTGGTGGGCGTATCGGGCATAATTGTAGTCGTCGTAATCGTACAGGCCTTCATGAGCAAAAAGGAAAAAGGCAATAGTGAAGAGCCCAACAAATACAAGTGTAAAGTGGGGCAATAGACGGAAGGGAGACGCAGACACGGGGGCAAGTTACCCAATGTTGGGGCGTTAGGAGAAGGCGGACGGAGGAATGTAATTTTGCGGCTGACTACCGCTTTGTCCTAATTTGCGAGACCATTATGGTTCGGTACGCTGAACCATTGCCGTATTTATAGCGCTTACCTTACCTAAAATCAAACCTTTTCCACTGTATGAAAGCCAGCATCAACGCACGCGAGGTGACTTACCAAATTGAGGGTGAAAGTGGCCAGGCGGAAGATAAAGTCCTTCTGGCTGACAGCATCGACCTTACCCGTGGTACCCCCTGGGCCGGCGCTGGCTATACAGTGGCGGAGTTTCTGCCAGCACCCGAGCAACAGCAATTACAGGAGGGTTTAGCAGTACTGGTACGCGAGGCGCTGGCGGCAGCAGGCTTGCCTGTAGCGGCTGATTTTCCAATTGCTGACTACCACAAATTGATTGGTGATGACCAACAGCGGCATCTGGCAGTGGTAAACCTGACCAAGGAGTCCACAATTGAGCGGCTGCCTGTGCCGGCGTCACTACTCGAGGCGCGGGTTTCGGAGCTGTGCGGCCACCCAGTACAAGCCTACAATCCGTTTGATCAAATGCGCCTGTTTCATCTGCGTCTGGTAAGGCCCGGCCGGTCTGATAATAATCCGCTTCACCGGGATGTGTGGCTGCCTGATTATGATAACTGCATTAATATCTACGTGCCGGTGACCGGCAGCACCGCCGACTCATCACTGAGCTTGGTTCCGGGCAGTCATTGGTGGCCTGAAAACCGCGTAGAACGCACCCAAAATGGGGCTGTGTACAATGGCGTTACCTACACGGTGCCAGCTGTCAAACATGCTGTTGAGCCCTTGCAGCTTATTCGTCCCAACCCAGGCCCTTCGGAGGTGTTGCTCTTTTCGCCTTATCTGCTACACGGCGGGGCCGTAAATCTGAACGCAGACGCCACCCGCTTATCGTTGGAAATGCGATTTTGGCCGGTATAGTAGACTTTTAGCAATAAAGATTTTATACTGCTTACCGGCTTGAGAAACTGCTTGCAAGAGCTCTGGCTTAATCAAATATTCTTATTTTAATCTTCTAGAAACGCCTAGTGAGAAGCGTTCAGTGTAGGGCTTGTATTCCTTTAAATACTTGTATTTTTTATTTGTAATTGCCTATTATTCAGTCGTAAGACATGTCACAATTGGCCTCTATTTTTCCTTGTTAAGCAGCTGCTTTATCGGGAAATTTGGATATAAATTAAATGCTAGTGACGCGCTTATGAAAACATCTATCTACTACCGTCGCCAAACTTACATGGTTACTCTGTTGCTAGCTGTGAGCTGTCTGCTGATGCTATTCACAAATTAGTACGTTATTAATCTGTTTAAACGCAAACGCAGATAGGCGTTATTATTCACTTCTGCGCAGCGTAGTTACTGGCAGAGCGGTTGCCATTCCGCCCATATCAAGCTTATATAAACTGACCTTGCCCACTTCGGCCACCAGTTGCCGACTTGGATAACAAGCCAGTACTTCCTCCTCCGAATAGCGGATAAGCTTTCTCGTTAATTCATCGTTGGTAAGCGTGCTGCGGTTCAGGAGCAGCCATGCCTGCTGGCCGGGCATCAGGCGAACGGAATCGCGGGCGGCATAGCGCCGAAAATGAATGCCGGGGGGCTTTTTATGGCCATAGTAATAATCGTAGTTGCCTACCAAGTAGTCGTCTACGAACACAACGCCTTGCGCCGGGGGTTGTAAATAGCCTTCAATCAGTTGATTCTGCTCAAAGTGTGATGACACGCTTGACTTTGTCATAAAGTAGGCTGGCCTGACCGCAGTAGTACCGCCGACCACCAGCAGAAGCAAGGCGGCGAAGGCATAGGTGCCGGGGCGCCGCCAACTGACGCGGGCAGAAGGACTAGCCAGAATTGCCATTAATCCAAAATACAAACTCAGTCCGCCGTAAATCACGGAAACTGAGCTTCGCGCCCAACCTGCACAAGCCAGCAAAGCCAGCGCTATCCAGCCCGCGCCACGTCCGGAGCGACTAAAATCACGAAGCCCGAAACCTGCTGCCAAACATAGTGGAGGCAACAGGGGAGTGGTCATGCGCGGCAAAAGGGTAATGGGGTTGTACTGGGTAAGCGAAGTGCTGCCAAACCAGTAGAAGACCAACGTGGAACCGGCCAGTGACAGCCAGTATTTAGCATCTGAATCGGGCCAGCGGCGTTGATTTATCAAGGCTGCGCAGGCAAATAGTAAGGCGCCACCGAGTCCAGTGCCGATGAAAAAATCGAGCGGGGCAGTGGTAAGACGATAGAACAACGCCCCCCGTTTGCCAAGGATGTAATTGCCTTCTTTCAAGAACTCATTGGTGCGCTCAATTAAGTGGATGCGGTACAGCGCGTCATCAGTATATACCTGATAAACGGCCAGATAACTCAGCAGTAGCACAGTACCTACTGTGAAGGCTGCCAGCCAAAACTGTCGGTTGCGCCGGCGCCATCCGTCGAGTAAAAGCACGCCTACATAAAAGGGTAGATAGTACACAATCGTCTCCTTACTGAGTAAAGCCGTGAAGTTGAGTACAGCAAAAAAAGCCCCCCACAACCCTCCCGAAACCTGCCCATCACGCCTTCCAACGACTAGCGCAGATGCGCAGCATATACACCAGAACATTAGTATGTTATCCGGGTATAGATAATTAGTGAGATTAAGGGTGAAATAGTGAAGGCCTAACAGAACTATCGCGCCCGCTGCCACTATGGGTTCGCGCTTCCCATACAAAAGCCAAAGCACTACTGCGCACCCCAGAGTGGCCAGCAGCGGCCACACAGTTGTGGTAATAATGTTGATGCCGAAGGCCTTGTACAAGAGGGCAACAGGTCCAAAAATTAGGGGCCTTTCGCGCAACGGATCAACGAGCAACCCCTGAGGGTCGGGAGCTAGATGGAAGGTGCCCGTGGCTAGTTGCTGGGCATAGCGAGAATAGTAATAATCGTCGAGAGCGTATAAGCCCTCGTGTGTCAGGAAGAAGTACGCAACAGTAAACAGCCCCACAAACAGCAGCGTGAGGAAAGCTAAACGAACGAAAGGACGAGTATTCACGGCCGCAAGGTAGGCAGTGCCGCGCATGACCTGCTAACTTAACTCGCGGCGCTCCCTACCTTGCAGGCATGAACACCGCTACTCTGGGGGACTTTTTTCGGGTAATACTACTGCCACTGCTCTTGCTGGCGATGTCCATCGGTGGGCTGGGTGCCTACTACGAAACCAACGACGACCTCATCATTACGCAGCTGCTCCGGGGTGTTACGGCCGCTGCTCCCGTCACGGATTTGCACCTTTATTTTCACGGATTTGCTCCCATGCTGGCTGCCTTATATGCACAGTTTCCAGCGGTGCCTTGGTATGGGTTATCGCTTTATTCTCTGCTCTACACGGCTCTGGTTTTGCTTTTCGCTGTGCTTAACCGCCTATTGGCTGACTACCTAACATCGGAGCAAATAAATCTAGTGCTGATCATCTTTTTTTGCTTAGTATTCATCGAGAATAGCCTGTGGTTCAACTACATGCGCGTGCCTTTACTGCTGGCCGGAGCTGGGGGGCTTTTTGCTGCCCAGCGCACCGACCGAAGCTGGGCTATAGTAGTCGGGTTAGTAGCTTTCGGATTGGCCTGGCTGATTCGGCCCAGCGCGGCCGTGCTGGGACTGCTGGTTGCGGTGCCGGGTGGCATTTGGCTGGGCCAGCGCCGTGGCGCCTACGTGCTGGCTGCGGCGTTGCTGCTGGCAGGAGTGGGGGGGATTTTTCTCACGTTTACTCGCTCGCCTGAAGCCACGCGCTTTCGCGTCCTGGATGTGCTGAAGTCCAACCTCAATGACTTTCAGCTGTACCAGCCGCAGCCCAAAACCACTCTCGATACGCTTGGTGTGCAGGCCGTTAACCTCTGGATTTTAAGTGACTCAATGTTAGTCAACGAAGATTTTTTCCAGCGAACCAGCCCAAAAAACGCTGACTACTTTCTGTGTGAATTGGCTCCCACAAAGCTGGCCATTTTAGCGCGATTGGTAGTGCGCGACTACTTTCCACTGCTGCTGCTTAACGCGCTCATTTTTGTGAGCCTATTGCGCAGTTCTTCGACTCGCGGCCGGCTTGTGTTCTGGCTGACTCAGCTTGGCTTTGCCTCACTAATCCTGATTATAGGAATAGGGCTAAAGCTGCCGCCGCGTCTTGGGCTGCCGCTTTTCACGCTGTTTACCCTAGGCAATGTCGCATATTGGCTGCGACCATCCATTACAGCGCGAGTGCCGTTTCCACGCTTGGCAGTGGGCGTATTGGTTTTGGTGACAGGAGTTTACGGCTATAAAACACTGCATAGAAAGCAATTGCTAGCCGCCGAGCGCTTCCACCACGAAGCTTACCTCACCGAGCTAAACCGCGCCACGGCTGGGGGACAAATTCTGGTGACGGCGAACCTGGAAGTCGCGTATAAGTCCTTGTCGCCCTTTCAGATATATGACCTTCCAGGGCCGCAGTTGCCGCTCACGGGTTGGGCCACGCTGCATCCTTCGCTGCCTACGCTTCGGCAAGAGCTTACTGGCACACGCGACTTCGGCACCAGCTTATATCGGTTGGCCGAACGGCCCGGAGTACAGTGGGTTTTAGCCCCTGAAGTCGTTCCATTTCTGCAACGATATTCTCAGTATTCCAGCTCATCAGACAGGCTCGGCCTAACATTCACTCTCCTCAATAGGATAACGGCGGACTCTACCCTGCCTCAGCTTTACGAAGTGCGGCCAAGAATTATAGAAAAGCCTTAAAAGCCAAAATTTTGTAATAGCCCTAGAATAGCTATATAACGTATTTGAGAAATGGGAATGCCTACATTTGGCCTTCCGTTCCCTTCTACTAACTACCCCTACGTCATGCTCGCAACCGTAACCTCCCGCGGGGAGGTGCTTCAGCATCTGGAATCCTTTTTACGGGAAAACATGGGCACCTTCCTCAAAAAAGTGGAAGATAGCTGGCAGCCCTCCGATTTCCTGCCCGACTCCCGCCTCGATACGTTTTTTGACGAAGTAAAGCTCATGCGTGAGCGCGCCAAAGAACTCAGCTACGATTTGTTGGCTGTGCTCATTGGCGATACAATTACTGAAGAAGCACTCCCCAATTACGAAGCTTGGTTTCACCAGCTCGACGACCTAAATCGTGACCCTAACAACGGCTGGGCCCAGTGGATTCGGGGCTGGACGGCGGAGGAAAACCGCCACGGCGACCTGCTCAACCGTTACCTATACCTCTCGGGCCGCGTAAACATGCGCGAGTTTGAGGTAAGCACGCAGTATCTGATTGCCGATGGCTTTGACCTCGGCACGGCCCACGACCCTTACCGCGCGTTCATTTATACCAGTTACCAGGAGGCTGCCACTAACCTCTCGCACCGCCGGGTAGGTACGCTGGCCCGCAAGGCCGGTGATGACCAGCTCTCCAAGCTCTGCGGTATGATTGCCGGCGACGAATCGCGCCACGCCCGTGTGTATCAGACGTTTGTCGATAAGATTTTCGAAGTTGACCCATCTGAAATGATGCTGGCCTTCGAGGATATGATGCGCAAGAAGATTGTGATGCCGGCCCACTACATGCGTGAGATGGGTGTTGATATGGGTAAAACGTTCGGCCATTTCACCGACGCCGCCCAGCGCCTCGGCGTATACACCAGCCAGGACTACACCGATATTCTGGAAGGCCTCATTAACACCTGGAAAATCGACCAGATCACTGGCCTCAATGGTCAGGCAGAAAAGGCCCGTGAGTATATCATGGCGCTGCCCAACCGCCTGCGCCGCGTAGCCGACCGCATGCCCGTACCGAAGCTCGAATACAAGTTTAAGTGGATTGAATAATTCGCCAGCATCATTAAAAAAGCCCCCCAGAAACGTTTCTGGGTGGCTTTTTTATTTCTACACTTATCTACGCTCCGACTTCAACACAAGCCCGTCAGGCGGAGCGGAGCGAAGCATCTCGCGTGCTGATGCAGGATTTGTAATCTAACGGCGCGAGCGAGATGCTCCGCTCCGCTCTGCCTGACGGGCATTGGTCGTTAAGTATTACTTAGATTTTTTCCCGGGGTGGGTACCAGCGCATTAGGGTGAACACGTGCTGCTTCCCAACCAACTAATGCCACTTTGCGAGTCGCGCCCCAACGGTATTGGCCCAATTCGCCGGTCTGGCGAATCACGCGGTGGCAGGGGATGAGGTAGCTGATGGGATTGTCGCCTACGGCTGTGCCTACGGCCCGCACGGCCCGCTCGTGGCCGGCTACGCGGGCAAGCTGGGAGTAAGTAATCAGCTGGCCTTCGGGAATGTGCAGTAGGGCAGCCCATACTTTCAACTGAAAAGGCGTGCCTTTGAGGTGCATGGTGAAGCGTTCGGTGGGAGAGAAGTAACCGTTGAAAAACTGGGCTACCTGCCCGTGAACAACTGTTTCCTGAGCAGTACTAGTTGCCTGGGGCCACTCCTGACGCAACTCCACTACCGCCGCCTCATCGGTTTCGGGGAATACTAGCTTGCAGATGCCTTTGGAAGTCGTGGCTACCAGATAGCGCCCAAAAGGACTGTCACCGAAGCTGTAGTCAATATGCAGGTCGGCGCCGCCCTGGCGGTATTCGCCGGGTGTCATGGCTTCCAGGTTCACAAATAAGTCGTGGAGACGGCCGGGACCCGACAGGCCGGTTTCGTACGCTGCGTCGGCCACGGAAAGCTGCTGCCGCAACAGGGTTTTGGCGTGGTCGAGGCTGAGATATTGCAGAAACTTTTTCGGCGATACGCCGGCCCATTCCTGAAACTTGCGCTGAAAGTGAAACGGGCTCCAGTGCGCCTGCCGCGCCATTTCCTCCAGGTCGGGCTGGGCCTGAAAGTGGGTGCGGGCGTAGGCAATGGCCGCCGCGATGCGTTCGTAATCCGTCATAGGAAAATAGCTGAGATGGTAGTCAAATGTACCGCCATACCCGCGTCGCTGCCACCCGAAACTTGCGGTCTTTCCAACAAAAAGCCTCCCACAAACCAGCTTACAGCTTGTGGGAGGCTTTTCTTGAAGTTCAAAACTTATTGAGCCTGCGCGGGCGCATCGTTGAAACCAATCACCGATAGCGCCATGCCAGGTTCCATGGTGTAAGTAACCGTCCGAATGCCACCGGAAGGCGTACTGTTCGGGTCGTCGGGGCGATACACGGGGAAAGAGCGTAACAGCTGTCTGCCTTCCACCCGAAACTCATCATGACCCATATAGCCCGCAGCGGCCGGGCCGCTCAACTCTGGTAAATTTAGAGGCCTATGACCTTGATTCATAAACTCGTAGCCCACCAGCCGGCCATAGGAGCCGCTGCCCGCCCCGGCCACAAAGACGAACAGCTCGGGATACTTATCGTCGTTGAGATTGGTAGCTACCGCGTCGCTCACTTGGCCCTCAATCGGGACAGATGTCTTAAACAGCTCTCGGCTATCCTTGACAGCGGTCAGGGAAAGAGTTCTACTAGTGCCGGTGCCAGTTGTTTGTACGCTAAAGCGATAATCGTCTTGGGCTACTTCTTTCTGGAAACTAATGGGCACCGTGGCCTCCGCACTAGGCGCGGTCGGATTAGCGCCTTCAGTTGCCGTGCGCTGACTATCACAGCCGCTGCCTACGACAGCTAATCCCACTAAAAAACCCCCCAGAAGGCCCTGAAATGAATACTGCTTCATAACGAATTCCGTTGATGACATAATCGGCCAGCCTATCCGGCCAACCTCTTTTCGCAAACGGTCGGAAGCAGTCCAGGTTGCGCTGGGGGGCTTTTTGGGATGTTTATGGCTGCACCTGCACGCCTTTCCAGAACGCCACGCGGCCCTCAATCTGCTTGGCAGCGTCTTTGGGCTCGGGGTAATACCAGGCAGCGTCTTTGTTCAGCTCACCGTTAACGCGTACGGAGTAGTAGCTGGCGCGGCCCTTCCAAGGGCAAGTAGTTTGGGCAATGCTTTCCTCAAAAAACTCGCGGTTGATTGATTCAGCGGGGAAATAGTGGTTGTTCTCCACAACTACCGTGTCGTTGCTTTCGGCCAGAACAGTGTTATTCCAGATAGCTTTCATAGGAAGAGAAATTGCTAGAAGTGGATCAGAGCGTGATTTTACGTGTGTCGTACGCTGATGGTGTTACCAATGCAATACAAACAAGCGCCACCGTTGTTCAACACGCAAATGCGTGTCGCAGTGTATCTTGACAAAGCTGTAACTTGCTTGTGGCGCATTGGATGAACATTGCCGCCCGCGCTGTTGTTCTTAAGCCTCAATCCCCCTTCCTATGGCTGCTGGTTTTCGCTTCCGGGACTTCGTGCCCGATGAATCGCCTGAAAAAGGCTTCGATTCTTTATTTAAGTTATTTATGCAACTGGTCACTATCACGTCTGGTGACGTGGCAGAGGCCCTTTCCTGGCTTTCCCAACTCGACAAACAATATGGCCTGACCGATGGCGAGTACGGCATCGGCAACTTCATTGATGACCTGAAAACCAAAGGCTACATTGATGAAAACGAGCAGGAGCGGGGTGCTTTCAAGATCACGCCCAAAACTGAGCAGGGCATTCGGAAGTCGGCGCTGGAAGAGATTTTCGGCAAGCTCAAAAAGAGCAACACCGGCAACCACCGCACGCCTCACACGGGCCAAGGCGACGAGCAGAGCACCGATATGCGCGAGTTCCGCTTCGGCGACTCCCTCGATCAGATTTCGATGACCGAAAGCATCCGCAACGCCCAGCTCAACCACGGTCTCACCGATGAGTTTATGCTGGCGGAAGGCGACCTGGAGGTGCGCGAAAATGAGCACAAGTCGCAAACCAGCACCGTGCTTATGATCGACATTTCGCACTCCATGATACTATATGGCGAAGACCGCATCACGCCCGCTAAAAAGGTAGCGATGGCCCTGGCCGAGTTGGTGAAGCAGAAGTATCCCAAGGACTTCCTCGACGTTATCGTGTTCGGCAACGACGCCTGGGAAATCAAGGTCAAGGATTTGCCTTACCTCGAAGTCGGTCCTTATCACACCAACACCGTGGCCGGTCTGGAGCTGGCTATGGATCTGCTGCGCAAGCGCAAAACCGCTAATAAGCAGATCTTTATGATAACGGACGGTAAGCCCACCTGCCTGAAAGAAGGCAACGGCTACTATAAAAACAGTTTCGGCCTCGACCGCAAAGTCGTCAACAAAACCCTGAACCTTGCTGCCGCTGCCCGTCGTCTTAAGATTCCGATTACCACCTTCATGATTGCCTCAGATCCGTATTTGCAGCAATTCGTGAATGAGTTTACGGAGGTAAACCAAGGCAAAGCGTACTTCAGTGGCTTGAAAGGCCTTGGTCACCTGATTTTCGAAGACTACAAGAAGAACCGTCGTAAGTCGCTGTAGAGCGCCTGAACAACAAGCTTCATTCCCGAGTTGAGGAGGAAGTTAACGGTTCTTCTTGTGTCGTAATTTTTATTCTCGCAATATCTTCCCCTTTATATGGCTTACGCCCAGCTTTCTTCTCAAGAACTTCAACAGATTACCACCCTCGGTGCCCTAAAAAACTCCGGCTATAAGTCGCGCTCTGTAAAGCAAGAGTTGCGCGATAACCTGATTACCAAGCTGCAAAGTAAGGAGGAGGTGTTTCCTGGCATTTTCGGCTACGAAGAAACCGTGATTCCAGACTTGCAGCGGGCAATTCTGAGCATGCATCATATCAATTTGCTGGGATTGCGTGGTCAGGCCAAAACCCGCATTGCCCGCCTTATGGTGGACCTGCTCGACGAGTTTATTCCGGTGGTAGAAGGCTCGGAGTTGAACGACGACCCGTTGCAGCCCTTGTCCATTTTTGCCAAAAACCTGATTGCCGAGAAAGGCGATGATACGCCCGTATCGTGGATGCACCGCTCGGACCGCTACACCGAAAAGCTGGCGACGCCCGACGTATCAGTAGCCGACCTCATTGGTGATGCTGACCCCATTAAAGCGGCCACGCTGAAGCTGCCGTACTCGGATGAGCGCGTGATCCACTTTGGCTTGATTCCGCGCTCGCACCGTGGCATTTTCGTTATCAACGAATTGCCCGATTTGCAAGCTCGTATTCAGGTGTCGCTCTTCAATATTTTGCAGGAAGGCGACATCCAGATTCGCGGCTTCAAAGTGCGCCTGCCGTTGGATATCCAATTCGTGTTCACGGCAAACCCCGAGGATTACACCAACCGTGGTTCCATCGTGACACCGCTTAAGGACCGTATCGATTCTCAGATCATTACGCACTATCCGAAGTCGATTGAAATCGGCAAGCGTATCACTCGTCAGGAAGCCCGCATCAAGCCCGCGCAAGAAGGCCTGGTGACTACCAACGAGCTGGTGCGCGACCTCGTGGAGCAAGTGGCCGTTGAAGCTCGTGGTTCTGAGTTCGTAGATGCTAAGAGCGGTGTATCGGCTCGCCTGACTATTGCTGCTTACGAAAGCCTGATAAGCGCAGCGGAGCGCCGGGCGCTGATTAACGGCGAGAAGAAGACCTACGTGCGCATCGCCGACTTCATGGCAGCTGTGCCCGCCCTTACCGGCAAAGTAGAGCTGGTGTACGAAGGTGAGCAGGAGGGAGCCGGCCTGGTGGCTGAGAAGCTAATGGGCAAAGCCATTCGGACCTACTTCCTGAACTATTTTCCCGACCCGGATAAGCAAAAGAAAAAGAAGACCATTCCGAACCCCTACAAAACGGTGCAGGATTGGTTTGGCAGCGGCAACACCGTCGATGTACTTAACGATTCTGCTGATAAGGAGTATCGCAAGTCGCTGGACGAGGTGCCCGGCCTGCGCGACATCGTGACATTCCTGCACCCAAACGAGGACAAGGACACCACTTATTTCCTGATGGAGTTCTGTCTGCACGGCTTGGCCGAGCACAGCCTGATTTCGCGCAACCGCGTGACGGCCGGCACGCAGTTCAAGGACCTGCTCAGCTCCATGTTCACTATGCCCAGCTTCGGCGGCGATGAAGACGAGGATGAGGAAGAAGAGAAGCCCCGCCGTCGCCGTTAGGTTTGTTTAGCAAGAGCGATATGCAAAAAAGCCCCCCAGCTTATGGCTGGGGGGCTTTTTAATAAGCGAAACGAATGGAATCACATGTTCCGGGCTTTGGCTTCGTTTTTAGCTGCTTTCAAGCGCAACTGACGAGCCTTGAGTTCCTGGTTTTCGCTTTTCGCACGCAGTTCAGCCTCATCCGCAATCCGCTTTTGCTCTTCTACTTGGCGCTCCAACTCCTGCACTTGCGGATCGGAGGAAGTGCCACCGCTGATTAAAGTGCAGCTCATCGCTAAGGGTAATGAAAGAAGTAGTATGCCTCGTTGTATGTTAGTTCTGAACATCATCGTATAAATATTGTATGTAATACTATCCTTACGGGCTGGCTATATAAATTGTTCATAATACGCTTGTTACAGCGCGCTGAGGCCTCCTTTTGGTAACTGATAGCTTATCACGGTTAAGCAAAAAAGGCAGCCTAAGTAAAACATAAGCTGCCTTTTCAGACGCAATTTCCTGTGATCAGTTATGGCCTAACTTCAAAAGCCAGGAATTGCGAAATCTGGGCATTGCTGAAGTTGTCGTCGGAAACCAGGATCAAGGAACGGTTGCCATTTGGCAGTTTCGGGCCGAAGGTCATGCCTTCCAGATTGTCGATCCGACGAATGCCGGTGGAAGCTACGTCGAGCAACAGGCGCTTACGCACGGGCTTGTAATTCGCGCCTTGCAATGAATTGAGACCGGAGATATTGGTGGCACCAGCCAGTTCAACCTCGTAGATCTTCACTGAGTAATCGGGCGTTGCACCCACGGCAAATGACCTTTCCATCACGAGCAATTTCTTGTCCGAAAGGGTAAGCACTTCCACTATTCCATTAAGGCGGAATTGGTTGGAGGGGTTGGGCGCCTGGTGTACCGCGTCGAGCTGGTAGGCGTACTGGGCAATTGGCTGACGCGTGGCTTTGTTGAACTGCACGATGCGCGTAGGCGAATTGGCTACACCTACGTCGGCGCGGGGACCATCTTCGTACAGAGGCTCTTCCTGAGCAGCAAACAGGTAGCGGCCGTCGGCTGTCAGGTCAATGCCCTCGAAGCCGCCATTGGAGCGGGTACCGTTTTCGGTAGCCTGAATGCGAAACAACGATGGGACGCTAAAATCAGCCACGTAAGAGCCATCGAGGTTGGCTTCGCGCAGGAAAGGCTGATTCAGCGTGGGGGGCGTGAGAGTCACATTGCGAATGCCCTCACTCGACCAGATAATGCGCATTGTGGTGGGGTCGTAGCGGATGCCTTCCGGGTCAATGGCATTGTTGCGGTCGGCGGCAAGGCTGGGAAAGTTGCTGCCGTCGGGCCGCTTCAGCGTAGTAACGCTCGTGAACGTGACGCCCGAAAACTGATTCTGGTTGAAATTGAGGTTGGCCGTGTAATATCGAACGGGCTGTAACGCAGAAGCATCGTCGCACATAATATAGTAAGAGCCATTATCCGCACGGTAATCAATGCTGGAAAAGCCCCCCAGCGTGGTGCCATTGAAGGTTTGACCGAACGGCACTATCTGCTCTCCAATAAAGCGGAGCGACGTAACCTGAATAGGCTTGTTGATGACGAACGGATTGCCGTTATCGTCGTTGCAGGCTGCCAAAAAGGCAAGCGAGCAGCAAGCGGCTATGCGAGTAAGATGTTTCATAGAGGGGTTTGGGTTAGTGGGTGAGGGGTAAAGAACGGAATTACTCAGCTTAGGTCAGTTAGGGAAACATTACATTTTTTCTTGGTTTGCTTCAGTCGCTTCAAAAGGCAGCTTTAGCGATTCCATATTCTTTAAAGCCGCACGGATACTTGCTGCTTCTCGACTTCTATGAGCATAGAAAAAGCGGGGCTGTATCAGAACAGGCCCGCTTCCGCACAAAGAAAATTTCAACTCACATGGTAGATGCTGGGAACTGATGACAACCACTTTGCCTGACTACCTGTAGCGCTTCATCAAACGAGGCTAAAAGCGCGCTGCCCGACTTCTTCTGGCAAAAAGGGCAGGCGTGCATGTCACCGTCGGTGTCTACGTAGAGGAAGCGGTCGGCGCCGCCGCTGCAACCCATGCGCCGCTGGTGGTAGCCATAGTAGTGCACGATGGGCCAGTCGTGGTAGTCGCCGCTGTAGTTGAGCTTTAGGTAAAATTCATCTAACAGCGCGGTCTGGGCCGGGCTCAAATCAACTTCCTGCTGAGCATAATGCCCCACTGCCCGTGGCTCCAGCACATGAATAAACGTGACACCTAGCTGCTTGGCCATCGCTGCGTACGACATCAGGTTGGTGACAGTGGTAAACGCCTGAGTGGCGCACAGCGTCAGGGCGACGACCAATCCGGCTTCCTTGGCATTAACCACCGCCTGAATGGCGAACTCATACGCCTCTGCTGACCCGCGAAACGCATTGTGCCGTGCGGATTCATAATGATCGAGGCTGATGGAAACGCCCGTCAGGCCAGCTTGTTTGAGTCGTTGGGCATTGGCGGGCGTAAAGTTGAATCCGGAGGTGAATACCCAGAAGTCGGTGCCGGAGCTAGCCGTGCGCAGCACCTCCAGCATATCATTGATACGCACCATGGGCTCGCCGCCGCTGAAAAGAATCTGGGTGACGCCGCGGTCTTGGAAGTTGGCTACCATTGTGTGCAAATCAGAGAGAGAAAGCTTCTCCCGCTGGTTAAGCGCATCCCACTCGAAGCAATGCTCGCAGGCCAGGGGGCATTTTTTGGTGATGGCCAGAAACACCATCTGCACGGTTTTCTGCTCGGCGCGGAAAGGCACTAGGCGGTTGAGCGTGGTGGCTATGTAGCTGTTGAAAGCTGCCGATGGCCAACCGGGCTTCTGAAATTCCTGGTAGTAGCGCCCGGCCACGCAGGCTATTTTCTGCACCCGATGCTCACCGTAGTAGGTTGTGCGCAGTAGCTGCACCTGCTTGGCTGCCTGAAGTATTCGGGCTGGCGTCCGCAAATACTGGAACACCAGCTTTTTTTCCGCCAGACTTATCACACCATTCAGCAAAGCCCGCTTAAGCGGCGACGAAACCACCGTGGGGGGCAAAGTTGGCAAGTCAACGGGACTTGACGGCAAGGCAGCGGCCGGAGCGGGGACGGCATCCAGGAAGTTCAGCTCTGAAATAAGGGTTGATTCCATGGTACTTACGGATTGACTGAGGCCAGATTCATTTCCTGCTGCGACTCCTGATACTTTTCTTTCGAGAACTCGATAAAGCGGCCCGGCCGGCGGAAAGCATAGAGTTGGGGCAGATTGGGCATTCCCTCGTACTGCCGAATGTGCTCGTAATAGCCACGCGTGTGCAAAAAAGCGGTGCTGCGCTGGCCGGCCGCTGGCTGCGTGGCGCGATAGGTGAGTGTTACCTCCGTGCCCGGCTGAAGCTGGCGCAGATAGTCGTCATCAACTTTGGAAAGAGCCTCGCGCTGGTCGCGGCCGATTTCGTCGCGAGCTGTTATTGGGGGGCTTTTTTCCAGGCGTACGGGCTGGTTTGGAGTGAAATCGACGGCGGCATAGTCCAGCTCCCAGAACATGAAACCCGTTTCTATTTTCACTTGCAACGGATGAGAATTTAGCCCGGCCGGCAGTTTGAAGGGAATAACCAGGTCGCGAGAGGCGAGGGGGCCAACCGTGGTAATATTATCGATCAGTTGCCAGCCGTTGGCCGTTTTGACAGAGATTTTTAATGGGATGCCTTGATCTAATGACCACTGATGCAACTTTTCAGCGGGAACATCTTTCTGCGTGTGAGCCCATTCGTTGAAAGCACTCCCAAATTTCTTGGTGAACTCGCCATAGAGATAATCCAGCCACAGGGAGTTTTGAGCGTGGAGCACCAACTTGCCCGTTTTGGCTTCGGTAGGGTTATTGAAGCTGAGCACCACACTGTTTTGAGTAGCGCCTGGCGCTGTTTCGTTGAAGAGAAATACGTTGTGGTCGGTGGCAACGAGTTGGGTGGTGTAGTTGACGCCGCGCATGGATACCGCTTTGGCTGGTGCTTGCGGCTGGGTAATCGTATGCACGTTGCCGATTTTATCTAGCAATACTTGTACGTTCTTGGGGTGGTGCGCCACCCACAGTTCGGCAACATTAGTGTACTGACGCTCCCGCAGCTCATTCGTGATTTTGATCTTAAATTGCCCCCCAGTGTCTTTAATAGAAGTAAGAGGCATATAATCATCGCGCTCTGCTGGCGCGAAAATGGCTCCGCTATACGCCTCGCCCACAAATTGGTAGGATTGTCCATTATGCGCGTATACAAATGGACAGGAGCTTTTGGTGAGCAGAGCGATAACACCAATGAGGGTAAAAATACCTGCCCCGATGCCCACTGCACCAAGCACATGAGAAAGCACGGTTTTACCAGTATTCGCTTCGACTATATCAATCCGATTCATTGCAGTTAGCGGAATGCTGACTTGTTCTCCTTCTCCCGCTTGCAAGTCGGTGATATATACATGCACTAGGTTTAAGACCTGCTCCTTATCTCTGGATTTGTAGCGAGGCGAGGCCAAAGCTGTAGGCACAACATAAGGAGCTAAGCCAGGATTTAGGTTTGCTTTCTGGCCAGTAAGTACCTCACCATTAAGCTGTGGATTGTTAAGCTGCCAAATCGAGGTGCCCTGATGGACCAGAAATACCTTGGATTCGGCCAGCTGGGTAACTGCCGTTGGGGTTATTTCCTCAGGCTTAGTACGGTAGTAGTTGCAACCCGAAACCAGGAATAAGTGGGCAATCAGTGACAGCCAGCTGAGCGTGGTAGCAACCAGGCGTTGGCGAAACAGCCGCACAATAGCAAACGCGGGAGTAAAGGGAGGGGCCATACAAGGGGAGTGATGCAGCTAATCGGCTAGCACGCGCCGCTGAAATGCGTAGCGTTTATGCTCACTCCAAGTAGGACATTGTAAATGGTCAAGTCAAACCAATTGTGGCGTTTATTCGACTTTGCATATACTATATATAAGTACTTAATAATCTGGATTTCAATATGTTCTAGCGATATAATCAGGCTTTACAATAGTTGCTACTACTGTTTGGCTGTGCAAACGAGAACAACACAAAAAAGCCCCCCGGACTGAGTCTGGGGGGCTTTTTTATATAGTTGTTTGACAGTTGACTACGCCTCAGTCACTACAATCTTCTGGATCTCGTCGTTGGGTTTGATCTGGTCGATGATGTCCAAGCCTTCTACTACTTTGCCGAACACGGTGTGCACACGGTCGAGGTGGGCGGTGTTTTCACGTGAGTGCACGATGAAAAACTGCGAGCCACCGGTGTCTTTGCCAGCGTGCGCCATGCTCAGAATACCACGGTCGTGGTACTGGTTGTCGCCGGAGGTTTCGCACTTGATTTTGTAGCCGGGGCCACCAGTTCCGGGCATTCCTTTAGCGCCCTCGCGGGTGTTGGGGTCGCCGCCTTGCACCACAAAATTGGGGATGACGCGGTGAAATTTCAGGCCGTCGTAGAAGCCTTTCTGGGCGAGGTCGGTGAAGTTCTTGACAGTCTGTGGAGCATCTTTTTCAAAGAACTCGACCTTCATTACACCTTTATTGGTGTGAATCTCAGCAGTTTTCATGCGGGTAGAAAATAAATTTTTAAACACAAAGTGCAAGTTGACGCTTATTAAGCTCAACTAAGCGGCGCAAAGGTAGCCAAAACATAGGGCGCGGGCGTCCACTGTTCAGCTTGTTGCGTAAGCTTAGTCATGATTACCTGGTAATCTGCTTTTTCGTTTCCTGCCTTACCACCTTACTTTCTTTTTTCTTCAACCAAAACCCTGATCTGCGTCTTATGAAAAAGACCCTGAGAAACACCTCGTTTACGTTGTTTACCGCCACCGCCTTTGCTTTTGGCATGACGAGCTGTGGTGACAACAAAACTGCCGAGACGACTACCACCACCGAAACCACCGACATGGCTATGACCGATACCACGGCCATGGACCCAGCGATGGCAATGAACGACTCCTCGCGCATGGATACCTCGGGTAAAAACCTGGCGGAAAACGCCATGGCTGTGTCGCAGATAAGCACACTTACGACGGCCCTGAAGGCTGCCGGCCTCGATGACGAAGCGGCCAGCGCTGGCCCGTTCACCGTATTTGCTCCCACCAACGCTGCTTTTGAGGCTCTGCCCAAAGGTGCTCTTGATGGCCTTTTGAAGCCTGAAAGCAAAGAGAAGCTGTCGGGTATTTTGACATACCACGTAGTAAAAGGTCGCCTGATGGCCGCCGATTTGAAGGATGGTCAGCAGTTGACCACCATTCAGGGTGAAAAGCTGACCGTTAGCACGGCGGGTGGCAAAGTGACCGTAAATGGTGCCAACGTAGTGCAAGCTGATGTGCTATCTAACAACGGCGTCGCTCACGTAATTGACAAAGTATTGATGCCCACAAAGTAATCTGGGTTATTGTTAGTATTGCAAAAAGCCCCCCGGACTCGGTCTGGGGGCTTTTTCTTTTTATTAAATACTGATTTTTAGAAGGGATTTGTAGCCCACACGTTCAACTCGGTGATAAAGCCGCGGTCATCCATTTCGAGGGCTCCTTTAATAGCGGAAGCAATTTCTTCGCCGCGTAGCTTATTAGGCTGCTCAGGCCGTTCCTGGCGCTCCTTGCTGCCGAAGGCCGTTGTTACTTCGCTGGGATTTACCAGCATGACGCGCACATTATATTTGCGCAGCTCGCTTTGCCAGCATTGGGTCATGCCGCGCAGTGCAAACTTAGAAGCCACATAGATAGAGCCACCTTCGTAGCCTTTGGTAGCAGCGGAAGAGCCTATGTTAATGATGTTGCCGGACTTTTGCTCCATGAACAGCCTGGCGGCTTGCTGAGCCATCAGCGCGGCACCCACAATATTGGTATCATGCACCCGCTGAAAATCCTCGGGCGTAAGGTCAACCAGCTTTTTGCTCGTGCCCACGCCCGCGTTATTGATCAGACAATCCAGGTGATCGAACTCTGCGAGGAACTCCTGATAGGTGCGCTGCACGTCGGTGGGCTTACTAACATCGGCCGTAATGCCGAGGGCGCCTAACTCAGTAGCGGCGCGCTTCACGGTAGCTGCCGTACGACCCGTAATGGCCACTTTAGCGCCGTGCTGAATCAATAATTTAGCGGTGGCATAGCCGATACCCAGCGTGCCGCCGGTAATAAGGAAAGTTGAATTTTGGAGCTGCATACGTTCAGTTTTCTAAAGAAAACGAGGATACAGCGGGATTGTTCGGCACTTGGTTACCCAAACATCATGGAGGAAAATCTAGTGCCGGTTGTCCTGCCCGGCCAGCATACTAAGGTAGCTATCGTAGCGCGGCAGAGCGATACGACCTTTGTCGACCGCTTCGCGCACCACGCATCCGGGCTCGTGCACGTGCTGGCAGTTGTGGTAGCGGCACTGATTGAGCAAGGCCCGCATTTCGGGGAAGAAGTGTGCCAATTGAGCCGGCGGAATATCAACCAAGCCTAGTTCTTTAATGCCCGGCGTATCAATTAGGTAAGTGCCTTCGCGTACTTCTAGCATCTCGGCAAACGTGGTGGTGTGCACGCCTTTATCAGAGAACTCGCTGATTTCGGCTGTTTTCAGGTCCAGATCAGGAACCAGCGCATTGATAAGCGTGCTTTTGCCCACGCCCGAATGGCCCGACAGTAGCGTTACTTTGCCATCAAGCAAGGCATCAACGGCTTCCAAACCTTCGCCCGTTTCGGCGGAGCAGCGCAGACTAGGATAGCCCGTGCGCTGATACATATTCGAAATCTGATCCTGATAACCCAACAGATCGTCGTCGTATAGGTCGGTTTTATTGAAAATGAGCGTTACCGGAATGCTGTAAGCCTCAGCCGTGACTAGAAACCGGTCGATAAAGCCAAACGAAGTAGCAGGCGACACCAGCGTCACGACCAGCAAGGCTTGGTCGAGGTTGGCGGCTACAATGTGGGCGTGCTCGGTTTTGTGCACTGAGCGGCGGATGATGTAGTTGCGGCGCGGCTCGATGTGGTGAATTACGCCAGCGCCTTCGGTTTGCTGTTCTACCGTAAACTCAACTTGGTCGCCTACGGCCAATGGGTTGCTTACTTTGAGGCCTTTCTGCTTGAATTTGCCGCGCAGCCGACAGCGGTGCAGCACGCCCGTACCATGTTCGCGCACTAGGTACCATGAGCCGGTTGATTTGATGACAGTGCCAGTCATGGGGGAGTGCCTGATTAAATTTTGTTTGCAACGGGTACTACATTCATTTTTGCCAATGCCGCCATAATGGTGGCGGTAGCTCCCGCTTGATGGTGCACGTATTCTAGGCTCATATCCTGTACGCGCAGCCGCAGGTCATCCTGGTGCCACAGTAGCCCAAAGGCCTTTTTCAACTCATCGGCAGTGTGCACCGGAAATGCAGCCCCCATTTCTACCAGATCGACGGCTTCCTGAAATTTGGTATAGGTAGGCCCAAAAAACAGCGGCAAGCCAAAAGCCGCCGCTTCCAGTGTATTGTGCAGCCCCTTGCCAAAAGCCCCCCCGATATAGGCGTACGTACCAAAGCGGTACAACTGGCTTAGCAAACCCACGTTGTCCATGAGTAATACCCGCGCCTTGGCCACAGTAGCCGAGGTGGCGGTGGAGTAACGCACCACCCGGCCGGGCAACGCCGCTTCCACCAAAGCCAGATTGGTTTCGGTGATTTCGTGGGGGGCAAATATGAAGCGCATCTGCTCCTGATATAGGCGCAGCAGGGGTGTGAGGGCCGGTAGATCTTCGGGCCAGTTGCTGCCTACAATGAACACCGGAGTGCCATCGGCCACGAAGGCCTCCACTAAAGGCAATGGCTTGGGCGAAGCCAAGGCCGTGCGTACCACCGTATCAAAACGGGTGTCGCCCGCCACGCTGGCCTGCCGGATACCAATAGTGCGCAGCAGCTCAACCGAGGCCTCATTTTGGGTAAAGATGTGCGTAAAGCGACTGATGATTTTGCGGAAAAAAGCCCCCCAGGGTTTGAAAAACACCTGTTGCGGCCGGAAAATAGCCGATACGCACACCACCGGCACGCCGCGGCGCTGAAGCTGGGTCAGGAAGTGATACCAGAACTCGTATTTCACAAACACGGCCAGCTGTGGGCGCACCGCATCCAGAAAAGTGCGGGCGTTGGCAGCGGTATCGAGCGGCAGGTAGAACACGTAGTGTGCGCCGGGCCACGATTTGCGCACGTTGTACCCGGACGGCGAGAAGAATGTGAGCACAATTTTGAAGTGCGGATGCTCTTGGGCAAACGCTTCCATGAGTGGTCGGCCCTGCTCAAATTCGCCCAGCGAAGCGCAGTGAAACCATACCAGTGGCGCCGTTTCGTCCTTCAGCGTCTGCTGAATATGGGGCAGCAGTCCACGCCGCCCGCTCAGCCACTGCTCCGCCTTAGGCACAAACGATGCAACCAAGCGCAGCAGCAAGGCATATGTTTGGAGAGCAAGATTATAGAGGAAAAGCAATGAATTGATTGTCAGTTGGTAAGAAAAGGGTACGCTAAGCTGCTCAGTGTCAGCTTACACATTCTGCCTTTTTGCCTGTGCAGTCATCGTTCGACAGCTAAGCGGGGGCAAAATTACAGTCTTCTGGTTAGCCATTCGCAAAAAAGCTCTGACCAAGTGGCCAGAGCTGCTGCTTGTCGTGGGTAGGAAATGTAAAATTATTGGGTGACGCCCTGTTTGGAAAGGTGGTCAAACACGTCGATGCGCGTTGCGAATACTCCCTCTTCGCCTTCCGTCCAGTTGGCCGGACATTGTTCACCCTTCACCTCATAATATTGCAGGGCGCTCACCATGCGCAGAGCCTCATCGATGTTGCGTCCCAGCGGGCCATCGTTGATGAGCTGATGACGCACGATACCGTCTTTATCAATCAGGAAAAGAGCCCGATAGGCGAGGGGCGAGCCAATGAAGGTCATTTCCCCAGCTTCGTTGTAATCATAGTGGCCGCCGAGTACGTCATAATTGGCCGCGATGGTTTTGGTAACATCGGCAACCAGCGGATAGGTGACGCCTTCAATACCACCATCCGCGCGTGGCGTCTTGAGCCAGGCCAAGTGCGAAAAGTGCGTATCGGTAGAGCAGCCTACCAAGGCAACGCCCTTCGACTCAAACTCCGTCAACTTATCTTGAAAAGCAAGAATTTCGGTCGGACAAACGAAGGTGAAGTCAGCGGGATAAAAGAAAAAGATAACATGCTTTTTGCCCAGATATCGATCGAGGGAGAACTCTTCTTCGAATTCGCCATCAACAACGGCCGTAGCCTTGAAAGAAGGGGCACGCTTGCCAACTAAAACTGCCATGGAAATGCTATTAAACGGGTGGAATAAGGTGAACGTAAAAGACTGGTACGTTGCCTAACGTCACATTTTATCCTAACGTGCAGCTTCGGCAGCCTTGCTATACGCTAAGATAAAGCTGGGGGGCAATTATTGTTGCTCGTTTGTCGAATCGGCCCGCTCGCCGGTGATATGCAGAGAAAAGGAGCGGGGCCGAAAGTTCTGAAAGCCACGCGTTTCCAGGAATTCCCGAATCAGCGCGTCTAGCTGTAGGTCGCAGTAGTCAATTATTTCCTGCGTGTTCGAGCAATACAAGTGGTGGTGAGTGGAGCAGTCGGCATCGTAACGGCGGCAGGCGCCTTCAGCCGTAGGCACGCGCTTGCAAAGCCCCAATGTAACAAAGCTGTCCAGGGCCTTATACACGGTGCCTAGCGACACGGTAGCATCATACGTCAGCACCTGGCGGTGTACCTGTTCTGCTGTCGGGTGGCCTTTTGCTACTACCACCCTTTCCAGAATGAGCAGACGCTGACGCGTAGCTCGCAGGCCCGCCTTGGTTAGCCGGTCGCGCAGCCATTGGGGGGTGGGCGCCGCTGGCAATGAAGCGTCAGTGTGTTCAGATGAAGTGCTCACAGAAAGAATGAATTCTACTTAAATGCTACCTTAATAAGGTATAGAAGTACAATATTGTTCTCTGGGGGGCAAAAATGTGACACTGATGTAAAGAGGGGCGCAGTCTTATACGTTACTCCACTTTAGATACTAGCGCCCCTTAAAATCGGCCGGACGCTTTTCTACGAAGGCAGCCATTCCTTCTTTCTGATCCTCGGAAGCAAAAGTCATATAGAAGTTCTTGCGCTCAAAGTGCAGGCCTTCATCCAGATGCGTTTCAAACGCCCGGTTCACCGACTCCTTGGCGAGGCGCGCCGCTACCGGTGACATCTGCGCAATGCTGGCCGCCAACCGAAACGCCTCTTCCAGGTATTGCCCCACCGGCACCACCCGATTCACTAAGCCGTGGCGCTCGGCTTCCAGGGCCGAAACTGGCTGGCCGGTAAGCACCATTTCCATGGCGCGCGCCTTGCCCAAAGCCCGGGTAAGCCGTTGCGTGCCGCCCGCGCCCGGCATCGTGCCAATGCGGATTTCGGGCTGCCCAAACTGTGCTGTTTCTGAAGCCACAATCATGTCGCAGGTCATGGCCAGTTCGCAGCCACCACCCAGCGCAAAGCCCGAAACGGCGGCAATCAGCGGTTTATGCGTCTTCCGAATCTGGTCCCAGGTGCTAAACTGGTCGATGGTGAGCATATCGATGGCCGTACGTCCTGCCATTTGCTTAATGTCGGCGCCGGCCGCGAAAGCCCGTTCGTTACCGGTGAGCACAATGACGCGCACGGTATCGTCGGCGCACAGCTCTTTCAGCGCTGCGGCTACTTCCTGCATAAGTTGCAAATTCAGGGCGTTGAGCTCTTTCGGGCGATTAAGCTGAATGAGCGCTACTTGCGGACGTGCGGCGGGCGTAACGGTTATGAATTCCATGTAGGGGATGGGATGGGTTGTGGTAAAGTTATTTTATGAATTCATTCAAACCTCCCCGCGAGACAAACTGGAAAGTAAGGCGGGTACGCTGTTCTAGCAGCAGCTCGCGGCCGTTGGTGAGGCGTTGAATGCTAGCCGAGTCGTAGTTCTTAATGGTGTAGAGCTCCAACTCCGTGTTGTAATGAATGGTAAACTGGTCGCGCAGGTGATCCAGCAGCTTTTCGAGGCGATAAGCGGAAAAGTCGGTACAGACGGAGAAGGAAATGGCTGAGTTCTGCATCAGATTAATCTTGAGCCGTACCTGAGCCAAGGCACCAAAAATGACTTCCAGATTTTCCTCCGAAATGAAAGTGAGATCTTTCGATTCGAAGGAAATGAGACACTGATTGGTCTTGCGGATAAAAGCCGGCGCCAAAGCCGCGTGTCGGCAGTCACCAATGCGGGTGCCCTCGGCTGTGGGGTCCAGAAACGACTTCACATACAGCGGAATATGCTGTACCGCCAGCGGCTTAATGGTTTTGGGATGAATGACGGAAGCGCCGTAATACGCCATTTCAATGGTTTCCTGGTAGCTGATTTCCGGGTAGCGCACCGTATCAGCGAATATTTTAGGGTCGGCATTGAGCAGGCCGGCCACGTCTTTCCAGATCGTAACAGACTCCGCGTGCAGGCAGTACGCAAAAATGGCAGCGGTATAATCGGAGCCCTCGCGGCCTAGCGTAGTGGTAGCGCCACTGGCCGTTCCGCCCAGAAAACCCTGCGTCACGACGGGACCGGTGAGTAGGAGGCGGGGAACTTCATCACGAATATTATACTCAGTAGTGGGCCAATCGAGGCGGCCTTCACGCCAAGTGTGGTCGGTGCGAAGTAGGGGCCGGCAATCAAGCCAATGCGCACCCAGCGCCTGCGCCACGATGCTGGTCGCCAGTAGCTCGCCATAGCTTACAATCTGGTCGTACTGCCGGTCGTAGTCGCCGGGAGTGAGGGTGGTGAGCTGGTTGCTCAGCTGGGTCAGAAGGGTTTCCAGTTGACCTTCGGCCACATTATCAGCGCCAATTTTCCCCCCAGCCTCCTGCTGCAGCTCCGTTGCCACGTTCTGGTGGTACTCCCGCAATACGGCGAGCAGAGTGTCATAATCCTGACCGGAGTGCGCCAGATGAAATATCTCCTCCAGCGCATTCGTCGTCTTGCCCATCGCCGACACCACAATCAGTAAATGACCTTGGGGGGCATTTGCGCCTACAATGCGCGCCAGATTGCGAATAGCCTCGGCATTGCGCACCGAGGCGCCGCCAAATTTGTAAACCTGCAAACGGGGCTTTTCCTGCATGGACCAAAAGTACGTACTCGGCTTTAGTGTTGCGAATTGTGCTCGAAAAGGTACAATTGCTGCAACTCAGCGCTTCGTAAACAATTCAAATCACTTAGTTTTGTACACCAGACCCACGGTTATCTATCCCACCCACATGGATCATAATAAACTCGCACTTCCGGTCGGCGCCACCCTCGACCGATTCATTATGCGCAAGCAGGAAGACTTTCCCTACGCTACCGGGGAGCTTTCTCAACTACTGCGTGACATTGCATTAGCGGCCAAAATCGTGAACCGCGAAATCAACCGCTCGGGTCTCATTGACATTGCCGGCGCTTATGGCAACCGCAACGTGCAGGGCGAAGATCAGCAGAAGTTGGACGTGATTGCCAATATTCGCTTTATCCGGGCCCTGCGCAACGGCGGCGAGGTGTGCACCATCGTATCGGAAGAGGACGATGAGATGATCCAAACCGGGAATACGCAGGGCAAATACATCGTGGCCATCGATCCGCTGGACGGCTCATCCAACATTGACGTAAACGTATCCATCGGGACCATTTTCAGCATCTACCGGCGTATGTCGCCCACGGGCACCGATGGTACGGAGCAGGATTGCCTGCAGCCTGGCACCCACCAGGTTGCGGCTGGCTACGTTATTTATGGCTCCAGCACCATGCTTGTGTATACGACAGGCAATGGGGTAAACGGCTTTACGTATGAGCCGTCATTGGGTGAGTTTTTCCTCTCGCACCCCAACATCGTTTCGCCTAAAACGGGCACTATCTACTCTATTAATGAAGGTAGCTCCGATTCTTTCTCTGAAGGAGTCGCCGAATTTGTGACGTACTGCAAGCAGAATAACTTCTCAGCTCGCTACATAGGCTCACTGGTAGCCGACTTTCACCGCAACCTACTCAAAGGCGGTATCTATATCTACCCTGCTACCAAAAAAGCCCCCCAAGGCAAACTGCGCTTATTGTATGAGTGCAACACGTTGGCCTTCATCGTGGAGCAGGCCGGGGGCAAAGCCAGCAATGGCCGCCAGCGCACCATGGAAATCGAGCCAAGCAACTTACACGAGCGCTGTCCGCTGTTTATCGGCTCTACGGAGCTGGTTGAGAAGGCCGAAGCTTTTTTGGCCAAAGAGCAAGCTTCAACTAATGTTGTAATCAGCTCTCATTAAATAAATATTGCTTAGTACATAAAAAAGCCCCCCAGAAATGATCTGGGGGGCTTTTTTATGTACTAAGCAATATTTATTTAATGAGAGCTAAGCTTTTTTCTTAGATTTCTTGGCCGTCTGCGTGTCATCACCCGCTTCGGGGTTGGTAAGCTCGTCTGATTCGCCTTCGGCCGGGATAATACCTGCCGTGCTCAGCGCCTCGTCAGATGCCGCTTCTTCCTGCTGAGTGCCAGCCGTATCTGCACCTTTCGATTTGGCCTGGGGGGCTTTTTTGGCAGGTTTCTCTGCTTGCTCAGTAGTGGCAGCTTCTTCAGTCGCAGGCGCTTGATAGTCAAGGCGGCTGCTTACGGCATGATACCACGATACCAGCTTCTTGATATCAGACATATACACGCGCTGACGGTCATAATCTGGAATGATACCTTCCATGAAAGCCGTCAGGTCGCGGTCGTCAGCTTTGCTGGTGAGGGCTAGGCTATTGCCATGCTGCTGATAAATCCGGTCGAATACTTCCGTCAGGGGCACCGTCTGGTCGTAATCCTGGGTGTAAATGGAAATCTCCTGCAGGAGCGAAACCTTGTTGCGGGCTGAGGCTACCGAGCGGGCCGCCTTCTCATCGAGCGACTCTACAATAACGCCGTTGCGGGTTGGACGCACCAAGCGGTAAAGACCCGGCATTCCGCTTATGGCGGCAATTTCCTTCAGGTCGTAGGGCATAAAAAAACAGTTGGGATGAAAAAGAAAAGTTATTCAGTGTTGCCAGCCGGCTTGTTAGCCGACAAGCGGAAAACGATGGGCAAGCTAGTCAGAATCGCGTAATCGGGCTTGTTGAACTTGAGCAGGCGCACCACGCGCAAAGCTTCTTCGCCGAGGCCGCCGCCTACGCCCTTCACCAGCTTAATACCGGTCATGGTACCATCTGTGTTCAGCGTAAAGCTCACAATACAAGTGCCTTGAATACGATTGCGACGGGCAAGCACAGGGTAGTTGATTTGCTTGTCGATGAAGGCATACATGGCTTCCTGGCCACCTTCGTAATACTCAGCTACCGGAATAGCTTTTCCTACGCCGGTTTGGGTAGCTGGTTTAGCGGCTGGAGTTTGAGCAAAGCTCGGAACTGCACCGAATAATAAAGCCAGCAAAAAAACAAATGAGATTTTTTTCATGAAAAAAACAGATAATTACGTCGAAAATTAATATTCTCACATGGGCAATTACAAGGCCAATTTAAGAATTATCAGGGGCTTGAGCCAGTTGCTTATTTATCTCGTTAATAAAATCAAGCACCTCATCGCGGCCCGTCATATCCTCCGCTGACGTGATAAAATAGCGCGGAAGTTCGTCCCAAGTTTCACTCAGCTTACGAGTATAATCGACCACATTTTGCTGGGTACGGGAGCCCGATTGCTTATCGGCTTTGGTGAACACGAGCACAAAAGGAACGCCTTCTTTGCCCAGCATCTCGATAAATTCAATATCAGGGGCGAGGGGAGGGTGGCGCGAGTCGATAAGCACAAACACGCAGGTCAGATTCTCGCGTTGTCGCATGTAGAAGCTAATCATCTTGCTCCAGGTGGCCCGCGCCGTCTTGCTCACCTTGGCGTAGCCGTAGCCCGGCAAGTCGACCAAGTACCACTCATTATTAATAAGAAAGTGATTTATCAGCTGTGTCTTGCCAGGGGAGGAAGAAGTTTTAGCGAGTCCCTTCTGATTGGTGAGCATATTAATCAGCGAGGATTTGCCGACGTTCGAGCGCCCGATAAAAGCGTATTCGGGCAGGGTAGCAGGCGGGCATTGGTCTGCACGTGAGTTACTTGTGATAAATTTAGCTTCGCGAATCAGCATGGTTTTCTCTGCACGGGTGATGCTGCAAAGGTAAGTGAAAGCCTTGGCCGTACCGCTCCGTAGATTTTTGGGCTACCCTCAGAGCAACATTTTAGGGGTTATACTGAACTTGCTTTTTTATGAAATCTTAAATATTTAGACTATTGATTTAATGGGTTTTAAAGCCGTTACAGGATTTTTTTTAATTAAATTGTATAGGATGAAGGTCGTATTATAAAATTTCTATCTTTGCCGCCATGTATCTGCTTTTTGGATAGAAATATGCTGGTTTAATAGAACTGTTATTTGCACTTTTTTAAACTCAATGTTTAAAATGTGCCGAACGCCTTCTAACCTTACAACTACATTTAAGTATAAGGGCCCATTTGATCGGAGTCCTCTCCTCATAAGTAAGCGCCTTTTGCTACTTCATACATCCTGCACTCTTTAGTATTAAACCCCCTTCAACAATGGATAACTTAGTCAGAAGTTTATTGAAAGCTTCTTGCGCCTTCGCACTTGCCGCTGCTGTAGCTCAGCCCGCAATGGCTCAGGGCACCCGCAAGCAACTCAAGACTGCGAATAAGTTCTTTTCTCAAGAGAACTACCGAGCTTCTATTCCTTTTTACGAGCAGGTATTAGCCGCAGAGCCAAACAATGCGCTTGCTCTGTTCCGGGCCGGTGTTTCATACATGTCGTTTGACAAGGAAAAGGCTAGCGACTATATCTATAAAGCGCAGCGCCTAAAGCCGAAGGTTTCTAAAGACGTTGAGTACTGGTTGGGCCGCGTAGATCACCTCAACTACAACTTCGATGAGGCAATCACGCACTACCAGACATACAACGCTACGCTGAAGCAAAAAGACACGCGTAAAGCGGAGTTGGCTCAGTTGATTCAGCATAGCAAAAACGCAAAGGTTCAGTTCAGCACCCCAAAGGACATCTTTGTTAAGAACCTCGGACCTACAATCAACACGATTCACTCTGAGCACAGTCCCGTTATTTCTGCCGATGACAAAGTTCTACTTTTCACTTCCCGTGGCGAAAATGTAACTGGTGCCAATAGTGGCAATACCAAAAAAGGCGGCAACCTAGCCTCTGATGGTGAGTACTTCGAAGATATCTTTGAAGCCAAGCGCATTAGCGATGACGAATGGGAGAAGCCCCGTTCGCTCAGCGGTGTCCTCAATGGTAAAGGTCACGACGCCTCCATACAGGTGTATGACAACGACACCAAAATGCTGATGTATCGCCAAGATGAGAATGGCGACCTGTTTTATTCTGAAAAAACGGGCGGCGACTGGACTCCTCCTAAAAAGCTGAATGGCAACATTAACACCAGCGCTTTTGAGTCGGACGCTTACATTACGCCAGATGGTCAGACGATGTATTTTTCTACGGGAAAATACTCTGAGGATAACACGCTGGATATCTACGTATCTACCCGCTCTGGTAATGGAGACTGGGGTAAGCCTAAGCCGGTAACTGGCATCAACACTAAGTATGATGATGACAGCCCTTACCTAAGCAAGGACGGCAAAACTATGTATTTCAGCTCACGTGGTCTGAACACCATGGGTGGCTACGACATCTTCAAGTCTACTTACGATTCTATTGGTCGGAAGTGGGGACGGCCCGAGAACATGGGCTATCCTATCAACACTCCTGACGATGATACGTACTACCGTTTGAGCCCAGATGGTACGTATGCTTACTTGTCGAGCTACCGCATTGGTGGTTACGGTGAGAAGGATATCTACACCATCAATTACATTAAGAACGCTACCATTCGTGGTAAAGTGTTCAGCATGCGCGACAGCACTGTTATTCCAGGTGTAGAGCTAGTGTTTAGTGGTACTCAGGCTGACCAAACAGCTCTTAGCTACCGCGACGTAACAAAGCCCGGAACCGGCGATTATCAGGTAAGCGTCCTGTCGGGTCGTCCTTATCAGGTAGCTATATCGGTAGATGGTAAGAACATCATTACCGAGGAGTTCCAAGTGCCTGTAGCCACCACCGACTCTACTATCGTTGAGAAGAACTTCTACGTGCCTTACGTGGATAGCTCGAATGTTTACGCATTCAAGAAAATCTACTTCGAGACTGACAAGTACGCTCTGCGTCCTGAGTCTATCACGGAGCTGGATCGAATTGCTAGCATCCTGAAGGCTAACCCCGGCGTAAATATTTCGGTGGAAGGCCACTGTGACTCGCGCAATACAGATGAGTATAACATGACCCTCGGCGACAACCGCTCGACGGCTGCTTACAAGTACCTGCTGCGTAAGGGCATCTCTGATGCTCGCCTCGTAACTGCCAGCTACGGTGAGCGTCGTCCGGCTGCTCCAAACGATACGCCTGAGAACATGCAGCTTAACCGTCGGGTTGAGTTCCGTGTGATTCAGCGTGAAGGCGAGCCTGCTCCAGTCTTGAACACAGGTAACAGCACTACCACTACAGGCACAGGCACTACGCCAACTACTTCTCAGGCTGCTGCTCCAACTACGACTACTGACTCTTCTGCTACTGCTGCTCCTATGGGAACTGCGTTGCCCGATGGTAAAGCCAAAGTAAAAACTGCTGATGGCACTACGATCAAAACGAAAGTGGATGACGAGAAAGTGAAAATCAAGACGGAGTCACCCAATGGCGAAGAGTCGAAAACCAAAGCCAAAAACGGCGAGATCGACTCGAAAGTGAAAGACGCTGATGGCAAAACTAAAGTGAAGACCGACAACAACTAATCGGCTTTCGAATACCCTTAAAAACGGGTCGGGCATTATGCCCGACCCGTTTTTTTTAACTTAATGCCCCCCGGCGCGTTATGTTTGAGCAATTTTGCCCTCCTTCCTTCGTTGTTCGCCCCAGAGCCCTATGACCGTTGTACCCTATAAAGACGATGCTGCCGGCAAGAAGTCCCAGGTAGCCCAGATGTTTAACAGCATCGCTGGCAAGTATGACTTCCTGAATCACTTCCTGAGCGCTGGTACCGATATTTACTGGCGGCGTAAGGCCGTGAACCAGTTGAAGGATCTGCGCCCGACGCGCATTCTGGACATTGCTACTGGCACGGCCGACTTTGCCATTGAGAGCCTGCGTCTGTCGCCGGAAACCCAGGTGACTGGCGTTGATATTTCAGAAGGTATGCTGGAGGTGGGGCGGCGTAAGCTGGTCGATAAAGGCCTTTCTCACCGGATTCAGCTAGAATTGGGAGATTCAGAAAGCCTCCCTTTTCCAGATAATCACTTTGATGCGGTGACGGCTTCGTTTGGAGTGCGTAATTTTGAAAACCTTAAGCAAGGGCTCGCTGAAATGCAGCGAGTACTGCGGCCGGGGGGCAAAATGGTGATTCTGGAGTTCTCCAAACCGACTGCCTTTCCGCTCAAGCAAGCGTATAATTTCTATTTTCGGCGCGTACTGCCCGTTTTTGGCAAGCTCATTTCCAAAGACCGCGCTGCCTACACCTACCTGCCCGAATCGGTGCAGGCTTTTCCCGATGGTCCTGACTTCCTGTCCATATTAACGCAGGTTGGCTTCAAAAATCCCGCATGGCAACCCCTCACGTTCGGCATAAGCTCCATTTACACAGCTCAAAAATAATTTGTCTGGCTCTTGTCGGGTTCGTTTTGCTGCTGCTGCCACTAAGTGCAGAGGCGCAGCGAAAGACCCGCGCCAAAATTGGTAAAAGGGGCAATGTTAAGTCTATCACGGTTGATAACTTGGCAGATTACGACAACCGCTGGTTTCATCCCGGCTTTTATGTTGCCCCCAATTTCTCGAGCTACAGCATTGAGCAGTCGCAAGCGTATGTAGGCAGCCAGGCAGTAACGGCTAACTCTATTATTAGCCCTGGCTTTTCGGTTGGTTTCGTGGGTGATGTGCGCTTGGCCAACCATTTCAACTTGCGTTTTACGCCGGGAGTGAGCTTCATCACGCGTCGTGTGGAGTTTAAGCCCCTGCTCACCAGCGACTCTATCCAGACACAGGAAATAGGAAGCACGCAGTTGGAATTCCCGCTGTTGTTGAAGTTTCACTCGGACCGGCGGCGCAACACGCGGGTGTATGTGGTCGGAGGCGTGAAGCCGAGCTTTAACGTGGGTAACCGCCGCAAAGACCCTGAGCGCAACTTGCTCCGCGCCGATGATAGCGACATTGCAATTGAGTATGGTGTTGGGCTCGACCTGTTTTACCCCCTGTTTAAGTTTGCGCCTGAGCTGCGCTTCTCCCACGGTTTGACCAACCTCTTGCAGCCCGGCGACAACGTGTATAGCCGCAGCCTGCAAAGCATGCGCGCTCACACAGTTACCTTGTATCTCACTTTTGAATAAATCAATAGTCCAAAAAGCCCCCCAGAGCACGAAAACACGCGCTGGGGGCTTTTTTCTTGTTTTGGACTTCTATACTTGTACAGCTTATCATGAAAACTGCTTTTATCACGGGTGCTTCTTCAGGAATTGGCCGGGCGACGGCCGTAGCGCTAGCACAGGCTGGTTTCCAGCTCGTTGTGACGGGGCGCCGGCGGGAACGGCTAGAGGAGCTGGCGCAACAGCTGGCACCTACACCAGTGCATCTGCTGCTCTTCGACGTGCGCGACCGCCCGGCCACCGATGCAGCCGTGGCTAGTCTGCCGGCTGAATTTCAACAGATTGATGTGCTCGTTAATAATGCCGGCGGTGCTCATGGTTTGGCGCCCATTCAGGATGGCGACCCCAACGATTGGGATCAGATGCTGGACAGCAATGTAAAAGGCCTACTCAATGTGAGTCAGGCTATTTTGCCCAGCATGGTACAGCGCAAACAGGGCCATATTATCAATATTGGCTCGATTGCCGGGAGCGAAACCTACGCCAATGGTAATGTGTATTGTGCCTCCAAAGCGGCCGTGGCCGCGCTCTCCAAAGGCATGCGCCTTGATCTGCTGCCCCACCACATTCGAGTAGCCGAGGTTAACCCGGGAGCGGTGGAAACCGAGTTTTCGACGGTTCGCTTCAAAGGAGATACCGACCGCGCCAGCAGCGTGTACAAAGGCTACGAGCCCCTGCGGGCCGAAGATGTGGCGGATGTCATTCAGTTTATGGTAACGCGCCCGGCCCACGTGAACATCGCGGAAGTTCTGCTTTTGCCAGCAGCCCAAGCGGCCGCTACTACCATGCGAAAAGAGCTGTAAGCTTCGAATTACAAGGAGAAACTTGATAAAAAGCCCCCAGAATCGGTATTAAGTTCTGGGGGGCTTTTTAGGTTTTATAAGCCGTGGTCGATGGCAAACTGCACCAACGAAGCCAGGTTCTGTAGCTCCAGCTTGTACATAATATTTCGCCGGTGCGTGGCTACGGTTAGCTCCGACAGCGAAAGATGATCAGCGATGACGCGCGAGGTATGTCCAGTGCGGATTAGCCGAACAATCTCCCGCTCCCGCTTCGAGAGGCGCTGGAGGCGAAGCGACGGCTCCGCTGTAGCGCCAACCGTGAGCAACGTAGCCTGCTGAAGCCGAGGCGGAAAAGCTAGCTCGCCCCTATGAACGGCCCGTATGGCCGTCAGCAGCAGGTCAGCATCTGCCGATTTGGAAACGAAGCCACGCGCACCACTGGCAGCTATTCGCTCAATAAGCTCAGGACCCGCCGCGGCCGTACTCAAAACTAATACCCTCAGTTGGGGCCAGTATTGCCGCAACTGAGGTAATAAGGTGAGACCATCGGGAGGTGGTAAGTGTAAGTCGAGCAGGAGTAAATCAGCGGTTGGGGTAGCCGCGGCCGACAGCCAAGCCAGCAGATCGGTTCCCGACCGGAGCTGCCTTACTACCGTCAGGTCGGGCTGCTCATTCAGCAGCAAGGTCAGGCTTTGCATCAGCATCTGATGGTCATCGACGATGAGCAGTCGGCAAGGCAAAGCTGGTGCGCCAGAGGATAAAGCTTGATTCATGCGTGAGGTGGTTACCAACAACTCATTGTGACCTTATAGACGAGACTGACTTAACTCAACACGGTAGCCAAACCATAATGCTGGTGCCATCACTGGAGCTATCGATGTGGACTTGGCCGCCCAGATAGTCGGCGCGGGCGCGTACGCCCCGCAAACCGATACCGTTGCTTGCGGAGCTCGATTCAAAGCCTTTCCCATTATCTTCTACCAAAACCTCTAAGGAAGTTGGGTGTCGGAGCAATTGCACGTTCACTTCGGAGGCCCGCGCATGGCGCACCGCATTGTTAAGCAGCTCAGCCGCAATACGGTACGCCGACATTTGGAGAGGCTGAGGGATGGTGTCGAGGCCGGTATCACAATAGGTATGCACTGTGGGGTTGCCATAGAGATTTAATAGCTCCCCTAAGTGCGCAATCGAGTCACTTAAACTACCTAGGCCAGGCTCGGCAGGGAGCAGCGCATGACTTAGCGTGCGCACCTCATCGCGCAGGTGGCGCAACAGCAACTCGGTTTGGCGAGCGGCAGCAGCGGCTTCGGGAAAAGCGGCCAGCGCATCACGAATTGCCTGCCCTTGCCAAGCCATGTGTAATGCCATCAGGTTTGGCCCTAAAGCGTCGTGGAGCTCACGGGCTAGGTGTTCACGTTCTTCTTCCTGAGCAGCTATTAGGCGGGCACTCATGTCATTGCGTTCGCGCAGCTGCCGGATACGCAGCTTGGCATTTTGACGTAGTGTGTGGCGAAAACGACCTGTGAGTAGGAAGCTTAGAACCAACAGCTCCAGAAATAGCCCCCAGGCCAAGGCATTAGGCTCGACCAGATGCAGGGTAGTAAGCCCGACGTGGTTTAGCCAGAACAGCACAAATCCTCCGAAGAAAAAGAAGTAGGTGAGGGAATAGTAGATGGCCAGACGGCGGCGGCGAGGGGAGCGGAAAACAGCTATCAGCGCAACCCAGCAGTAAGTAAAAATGGCCACCAGCAATACCTCCCGGCCACCGTTGAGCAGCGTAAGCCCCAGCGTACCTTCCTGAGCGCGAGCAACCGGATAAAGCAGCGTATAGGCCAGCACAAAGACAGCGGCCGTAATAACCAGACCAGTGCCTACTCGGTGGAGAATCGGCCAGCCGTTGCGCAGCCGCAGGAATAACTGAAGAATGCGGAGCCCGCAGGCTGCCGCCAGCAGCATAAAGTTGAACTGACCAATAGACCACAGTAGACGGTAAACACTGGCCGGAAAAGCTAAGGCATCCAGCCCATCCTCCATCAGCAGGAAAATCGTGGTAAAAACCACATACGCCACATACCAGAGGTGAATTCGGTCGCGCAGAAAACCGAACAAAACCAGGTTGAATACGGCACTGCCCAAATAAAACCCGATAAGCCAAATCCAGCGCTTATAAAAGACATAATTCACCTCCCAGGCCAGAAAATCCTCGGTCGTTGTCACGTCGGTGGGCACATAAAGGGCCCCCGCGTGATGATCAATGCGTAGGTACAATTCGGCGTGCTCGCCGGCTGCTAGCGTGAAAGGCAAGCATAAGGCTCTTGCCGGAAATATGCGCTCAGCAGCCGGAACTTGGGAGGAAGCGGCAGATACACGCGTGAACTGCTCGTCGCCTGCCCTACGGTAATACAGCGTGGCGCTATCAGTGTAGTTGTACAGGCTCCAGATAAAACGGGTGCGCTGCGGCAGAGTATTCACAACGGCCAGCCGCAGCCAAAGCCGCTGATGCACAAAGCCTAAGTTGAGCGTCCGGTGCCATGGGCCTGCGGTAAAAGCACCAGCCCGAAACAGGCTGTCAGCGTGAGCAGGGGTGGGCGGGGCCGAAAAAGACTCCGTGGTGTAGCGGTAGGTTTCAGAGAGGTGAATGCCATTCGACTCGCGCAGGTAAAGCGTATCAGAAAGCTTGGGGGGCAAATTAGGATCAGCTTTCGTTGCTGTCGGTATCAGAACCAAACTCACCCAAAGCAGCAAAAAGACCCCTATATAGCTGGGCATGGCCGGGGGGCAAAAGTGGAAATAAGACACACTACCCAATGCTGATTTATCGCAGGTAAACACGGGATAAGTCAACTGGTCGGTACCTCGGTGCATATCTAGTTAGGAATCAAAAGAACCCTTCGAATAAATATAACGTCAAATATGAAATTACTTAAATGTAGGTATTTCATAAAATAATGCAAGGTTGTAGCATTGCTATTCTGTTTGTTGCAAACGCAATTGTCTACTGATCAATTACTAACCCACACCTGCCTACATGAGAAAATCTCTACTATTCTATGTTTGTGGCTCGCTGCTTGTCGCGCTTCCCAATTATGATGCAACTGCCCAGCAAATGTTCAATCCTTCGCACAGCAACTTTGCAGGGATAGGAGGCGCAATCTGGAACCCGGCTACCATCGCCGATAATCGTTACAGCGTGCAGCTGGAACTGCTGGCCATTGATGGGCACGCCACCAATACCGCCTACCGCTATACCGGCCCTTGGAGTTTGAATAGCCCCAGCGAAGATTTTGAGCTGGAAAGCCGCTACCTCCAACAACGCACAGGCGACCGACCTAACCTGGTGAGTGCAGGCGTGAATGCTCGCGGGCCGGGCCTGTTGCTTCGCTTAAATTCCAGGCACAGCATTGCGGGGAGTACGCGGGTGCGGGCTGCGCTTCAGGGCAATAACGTCTCGCAGGAACTGATTCGAAATGCGGTGGACGAATTCGAGAATGGTGGCCGCTTTACCGATAACAAGCTTAACCTCAACATGAATGCCTTTGCTGAATGGAACCTGACTTACGGACGGGTTGTGTTCGATGAAGGCCCGCACTTTCTCAAAACAGGCATCACGGTGAAGCGTCTGATGGGTGCCGGATCAGCGTATTTACAAGCCAAAAGCATGAATCTGGAAGTGGCTGCGCCAGGTGGAGTGAGTGATACCACCGTGCGAATCCGCAACCTTGATGGCGCCTTTGGCTATTCCAATCCGCGGGCATTCGACGATCTTGATACGGAGGAGGGCGGGCGTTGGCTTAGAGGGCAGAACACGCCCGGCAGCGGCTGGGGGGCAGATATTGGCTTCGTCTATGAGTACCGACCCGACGGTGACCGCTACCGTTATCGGGATGCGAAAGGAGCAGAAAAGGTAGACCACGGCCGCAACAAATACCGCTATCGGTTGGCCGTAGCCATCACCGACATCGGCGGCATTCGCTACCGCGACCAGGCCGTGGCTTACAACGAAATCAAAACGGCTAACCTAGGCGTGAGCAATGACGATGTGAACGGCATCGACTTAGATAACTTTGATGAGCGCATCGAGCGGATTCTGCGGGCGCAGGATCTGAGCAAAGACACCAAGTTTGTAGCGGGCCTGCCCACGGCGCTCAATGTGGACTTCGATTACCACGTGGGGGGCAAAATTTATGCTAACGCAGCCGTAAGCCAGAGCTTGCGTGGGCGCTATGCCATCGGGATGCGCCAGCTTTCCTACGCGGCCTTTACGCCCCGCCTCGAAACGCGCTGGCTGGAAATTGCCGCGCCGGTTTCGCTGGTAAACAACTATCAGATGATGGCCTATGGTCTGATGCTACGGGTTGGGCCTCTGACCATTGGCTCCAATAACCTGCAGGCGCTCTTCGAGAAAAGCAATCCCTACGGGGCCAATGCTTATGCCGAGGTGTCGTTATTCACCTGGGCCAACAAACGGTATAAGGCCCCAAAAAAGGCCAAAACCCCAACCCAGAAGATAAAAACTACTCAGAAAACTAGCTAGGCAGCCAGCTACTTCAATTGCCGCAGTGTGGCGGCATGAAGCTCATGCTTGCCCGCAAAGTGCAGAATGGTGGGCTCTACACCCAGCCGAAGCAGGAAGTCGCGCTGCTTTTGCAGATCAGCTTCCTTGATAAATTCGTCCTGGTCGCCGCACACCAGCACTACGGGCAGGCGTTGCAATAAGTGGGTGGCCACCGCATAGTCTATATCATCGGGGAAAGCGCCGGCCCACAAAATGAGCCGGTCTGGCCGAAACGTTGCGCGGGCCAGCCACCGGCTAACTGTAGCTGCGCCCTGCGAGAAGCCAAACACAGTGACAGCTACATCTGGGAGGCTTTTTTGCAGCAGCGTTTCGGCCAGTTGGTTTAAATACGCCACATAATCGTCAATCTCAGATAGCCGGTCTTCCCGTGTCATCCAACTCGCCCCAATGCGGCCTCCATTGCCCTACAAATAAAAGCGGGACAGGCCTTCCGGGGCTATTATCACGGTGTCGTTGGCTTCAGTGAGAACAGCAAAATGCCGGATAAAATAGGCCGCCAGCTGCCCGTAACCATGGCACACAAACCAAATGTGCCGGGTGCGCTCGGTTAGCTCACCCAACTGATAATAGCGTGCGGTACGCGCCACCGTAAGCCGATGTTCCTGAGCTAAAGCCACACCTGATAAGTAGAATGTTACCGCAACAACTAAGTTGGCTGCCCCGGTAGATTTTCGGCCGAAAACTGGAACGGCAGCAAATCGGATAGGGTGCGGAACCGGTAGATGGTGCCATCGGGGCCGGGCAGGAGCAGCGGAATCTGTTGGCCCTGACGGTTTTCGTATTCGGTCATTACCTGTCGGCATGCTCCGCACGGCATGGCCAGCATAAAGTCGCCCTGGGCCGGGCGCGCGGCCACGGCCATAGCAACAATGCGTCGTTCGGGCTGGCTTACCGCTAGGCCGAATAAGGCCGTACGCTCCGCGCACAAACCCGATGGATACGCCGCATTTTCCTGATTTGAGCCCCGGAAAACAGAGCCATCGTCGAGGAGCAGCGCGGCCCCGACGTTGAAGTGAGAATAAGGTGCGTAAGCGTGATCAGTGGCCGCGCGTGCCGCGTGCCAGATGGTGGCTTCGGATGGGGTGAGCTCCGCTTCGGAAGCCAGTACATCCACAGTAATAGTCAGTTGTAACGGGTGAGCCATTGGCAGGTCTAAGGAAATGCAGCGTTCCATCACCAACCAAGCGGCCCCGGTAGGAGAAGGGGCGGTGAATGTAAGACATTTATCCATTTACAAGTGTATCAACATTAAAACATTCGGAGATTTGCCCCCCAAGCACTCATTTCATACGTTGCTAAGCCCTAGAAGCTTTAATATATTGGTTATTCGCAAAGAGGGCAATGACCGGTTGCCAGACGGCGGATTAGCGGTAGAGTTCGTAGACTTGTGCATCACTACGCACCCTTCTCTTGAAAAATATTCTGCTGCTCGGGGCCGGGCGTTCGGCATCTTCTCTGATTAACTACCTGTTGCGCTATGCTCCTATTGAGGGCTGGCACCTCACCGTGGCCGATGTGCAGCCTGCGCATCTGGTACCTATACTAGTAGCGCACACCGAATACGCCCGCGCTGTACCTTTTGATATTGAGAACGATGCGCTGCTGGAGGAGCTGGTAGCCGCCGCCGACGTGGTGATTTCCATGCTGCCCGCGGCGTTTCATCCGGTGGTAGCCCGTGCGTGTCTGCGCAATCGCCGCCATCTGGCCACCGCCAGCTACGCCACCAATGAAATCCGCGCCTTAGATGCTGAAGCCCAGGCTGCTGGCGTGACGCTGCTGATGGAGTGCGGCCTCGACCCCGGCCTCGATCATATGTCGGCTATGCAGGCAATAGGAGTCATTCGGGCGCGTGGGGGGCAATTAGTATCCTTCAAATCGTATTGCGGCGGTTTACTTACTCCCGAGTCTGAAGGGAATAATCCGTGGCGGTACAAGTTTACCTGGAACCCGCGCAACGTGGTATTGGCTGGCCAAAGTACCGCCAAATACCTCGAAAATGGCCAGCCTCACTTTATTCCGTATCAGCAGCTCTTTCGCCGCTTAGAGGTTTTGGAATTGCCCGGTTACGGGCAGTTTGAAGGCTACGCCAACCGCGATTCGCTCAGCTACCGTGCGCCCTACGGCCTCGATGCTATCCCAACTATTTTACGTGGCACTCTGCGCCGGCCGGGCTATTGTGCTGCCTGGAATGCGCTGGTGCGCCTTGGCCTTACTGACGACACCGTGCAGCTAGGCAATACGGCCGACTGGACGTGGCCGCAGCTCATCGCCGCCTATTTGCCTCCCGCCGCTTCCGTGGGGGGCAATTTAGCGACTCAATTGGCTGACTATCTAGGGTTAAATCCGGATGGAGAAGAAATGCGACTGCTCAGCTGGCTTGGGCTATTCAAACATACCGCCGTTGGCCTACCCAACGCCACACCCGCTCAACTGCTGGAGCATTTACTGACCGAAAAATGGCGCCTCCAGCCCGGCGACCACGACCTGATTGTGATGCAGCACCTTTTTGAGTTTATGTTGCAAGGCAAACGGTATCGGCGTACATCCTCGCTGGTGGTGCCCGGCGGCGATGCCACGCACACGGCAATGGCCAAAACAGTAGGGCTGCCCCTTGGTATGGCCGTGCGCCGCCTAGCCCGTGGTCTGGTACCGCAGCGTGGCGTGGTTATTCCTACGCACGCCGACATCTACGAGCCTATTTTAGCTGAATTGGAAGCTGACTACGGAATTAAGTTTCAGGAAGAGGAAAGCGAATTATCGAATTGATGGAAAGCGATTCAAGTTCGAAAACCCACCCAAATTTTATCGTTGATTCTCAAGGTGCCATGCTTTGCTGAGAACAGCAAGAGCAACTCAGAAAGCCAGATAAAAATCGCGTAGTAGAGCCTTGAATTCTGGAGAATAGGTCGCCTCAGCTTCGGTGTATATGGCCAAACTATAGTTTTTGGTGGCCTCTGGCGTTCGGGTAAAGGTGGTGATATGCCGGTTAGCGCGGCTGCCCAAGCGATGATGTAGGTGAAGCTGAATGCTGGGGAAAAAGCCCCCCAGAGCCGCTTTCTGTTCTAAATGATGCATTTCTGGCGGGGGCAATAGCACAGTAAGCTGCCCAGCGGGAGTGAGGTATTGTGCAGTGAAAGCTGTGAGCTCCTCAAAGGATAAAGTATCAGCGGCAGTATGGCGGGCTGTCGTTCGTGCCGCGTCAGGTGAGCGCAGGGAATGGCGAAAGAAAGGCGGATTACAGATAATATAATCGAAGGGCTCGGGCTGGGTACTAGCAAATTGTGCCAAACTCGACCCGTGAACCTTGATTCGCTCCGGCCAAGGACTAGCAGCCACATTGCCAATGGCTTGCGCAGCCGCCGATTCATCTAACTCAACAGCTTCTATCTGAACCGAATGATTGCGCTGGGCCGCCATTAAAGCAAGCAGACCAGTGCCTGTGCCAATATCTAAAAGGCGAGTAGACTCGGAAAGGTTGGCCGCAGCACCGAGCACACAGGCATCGGTGCACACCTTCATCGCACACTGGCCTTGCTCAACGCGGAATTGCTTGAACTGGAAGTAGGAGTTGGCCAATTGTGACGAGAAGTAAGTGACTTTATTTTTTTATTCACAGGCTCTTCAAAGAAGTAATACAGAGCTACAGATAATGCTACCAAAATCAAATAAATGGCTAAAGCGCCTAATGTAGATTTCTCATTGAAATACGGCGACAGTAGTTCATGGATAAGCCCCATATGAATTAAATAAAATGCGTAAGAACTTTTTCCAAGTATAGCTAATGGCTTTGTAGATAAGAATGTTGAAACAAGGCTTTTCTCTCGAAGCAGACCCGTGAATATAGTAGCTATACACAAAGGTAGATAAAGGTTATTTACTGCAGTGCCAATAGGAGGGCTTATGCCGAAATTAGCTCCATATGCCACTTTTATTTTCATTAGAGCAAATATACCCAGTGAGAATAAGATAATGCCACCATATGTTAAAACAGAAAAATCATGTTTGGTTTTTACTTTCTTTAGCAACAACGCTAAACCAGCGCCAATAAAAAATTCATAAAAACGACCAAAGAAGGTGTTATAGGCCACGAAGGAGGCGTTTTCGAAGAATGGTAAATGCAGATAGTGGAAGACTTGAACTAATAAAAACCCTGTAGTAGGCAGTAGAATGATAGCTGATATCCAGACTATAGCTTTACTAAATCGGCGACTATATAAGACGGCAAAAAAGAATATGGCAAAGAAATAGAAGCATTCCTCAACAGTTAGCGACCATGCTTGAGGAATGCCAGTAAATGCATATTCTAAAGACAAACTCTTAAGAAGCGTGATATTAAGTATGAGTGCATATAAATAATATCTGGTAAATCCGACATTATAAAAGGCAATAAAGAAAACAGGTAAAGATAAAACTATATAGAGTGGATATATTCTGGCAAGTCTATTTATAATATATGTTCTTAAGTTTTTGAGTGATAGTGTTTCTGTGGTGAAATACCGTTCGGTAATAAGAAAGCCGCTGAGCGTAAAGAAGATGGTAACCCCTACGTGGAATTCGTAGAATACAGATTTTAAAATTTGGCTTCCGAATATTGTTTGCCCTGGATTATAATGGTGTAAATAAACCATAAACGCAGCTACTGCTCTCACACCAGTTAATGAAGAATAGTAGGGGAGTCGCATTCCTTATTTAATTGCAGCAGTACTATGGCTATTTTTTGCGGTTGATATACTGAGGAACAAAGTGAGTTCTAGCGTTTAGCTTCGATAAGCTCGTAGCCTTCGTCCACGAGTAGTTTGCCTTGCGTGGCACTGAACACCGCTAGTCGGTCGCAGCGCTCATTTTCGGGGTGGCCGTTGTGGCCACGCACCCAACGGAAATGCACTGTGCGCTGCTTGTACACTTTTAAAAAACGCCGCCAGAGGTCTTCATTGGCTTTTTTGCCAAAATCAGGCTTCATAGCCCACCCGAATACCCAGCGCTTTTCAACGGCGTCAACCACATATTTGGAGTCGGTGACAACGGTAATGGGCATTTCAGGACGCGTGACGGCCTCTAAACCAACGATGACTGCTAACAACTCCATGCGGTTGTTGGTGGTGAGCCTAAAGCCTTCAGTAAGCTCCTTTTCGTGTCGGCCGAAGCGTAGAATGGCTCCGTAGCCGCCCGGACCGGGGTTTCCACGGGAAGATCCGTCGGTAAAAAGATATATCATTTTCGAATGGCTAAATAGTTAAATGGGTGACTGGTTAGATGCTTGGGCGTTCTGTAAGTCGTTGAACAAGCAGCCATTTAACCATTCATCCCCTTAACCATTTAAAAATTAGCTTTAAACAGCTTGATGGCGATTGCTAGTAGAATCACGCCGAACACTCGGCGTAGAATGTCTTCGCCGGCCTTGCCGAGCTTACGCTCAATCCAGGCGCTGCTTTTGAGCACGCCGTAGACAAAGACCAGATTCAACGCGATGCCTACCAGTACATTAGGTAAGGAGTAAGCCGCCCGCAACGAGAGTAAGGTGGTCATGGTGCCGGCCCCGACGATGATTGGGAAAGCCAGAGGCACAATGGAGCCCGAAGCGGCCAGCGGATCATTGCGGAATAGCTCAATGCCCAGGATCATCTCCATACCAATAAGGAAGATGATGATGGCGCCAGCTAAGGCAAACGACTGAAAGTCAACGCCAAATAGAGATAAAATGCTCTGGCCCAAAAACAGGAATACCACCATCAGCACCCCCGCTACCAGCGTGGCTTTCTCGGAATGCACTTTGCCCTCCCGCTGCCGAATCTGAATGATAATGGGGATGGAGCCCAGAATATCAATAATGGCAAACAGCGTAAGCGTGACGGAGAAAATTTCTTTTAAAGAGAACATGAGCAATGGGTGAATGGCTGCCTTAGTGGATAGCTGAATCGGGTACCTACTATTCACCCATTCTATCCTGCACTCAGGCAACCATTGATTCAGGCAAAGTCTTTGGCAAAGAACTGCACCAACTTCTCGTAGGCCGCATCCGGGATGGCTGGGAAGTTGGCGATGCGCAGGCTATTGGCTTTCCAGGTGCCGTAACCATTGCCAAGCTGCATGCCCTGCGCCAAGGCACTGCGCTTTACCTCGTCGATCAGGGCTGGGGGGCCTTGTAAGCCGATAACGGTAGTGGAGCGGGTTTCAGGGTTTTGCACGAGCGGGCTGAGCTGGGTAGCGCTATCGAAGAAGTCGTAGAGCTTGGTGGCGCGGTCCTGAAGGTGCTGGTGTACGGCTTTGATAGGCGCCCGGTCCTGAAGCACGCGGCTAAGCAAATAGATGCCCAGCACATTGGGCGTGTAGTTGGTTTGCCAGTTGAGCATTTTCTCGTACTGAGCCGTCAGGCTGTTGTAGTGCGCGCGCTCGTTGAGGTGGCGGAAACGGGCTACAGCGCGGGGCGAAAGTACCATCAGAGCCAAGCCAGCAGGCAGGCCAAAAGCCTTCTGCACCGAAGCAAACCAGATATCAGCCTTAATATACTTCAGCTGAATGCCTGCCAGCGACGAAGTAGCATCGATGGCCAGCAAGGCGTTGCCGAGTCGGTTGAACACATTCAGGATAAAACCGTCGCGGAGCTGAGTGGCGTTTGAGGTTTCATTCTGGGTAAGGCAAACCAGGTCGGTGTCGTCGGTGAAGGGGAGCGTATGCACATTGGGTAACTCATCGAGCCCAAAAGCCTGGCCGGTAGAGGCAGGGCGCAGGGCGCGGGCATAGTCGAACCACTTTTCCCCGAAGGCACCATTGTACAAGTGAAAGCTTTTGGTGGGCGTCAGGCTTTGCGTTAACACCTCCCAGCACTCAGTGGCCGAGCTGAGAAAAAATACGGTGTAGTCCTGCGGGATATTGAGTTTGGCCCGAAGATCTGTAACGGTTTGACGCATCAGGCCCGTGAAACGCTCGCCGCGGTGCGGAGCCGACAGCCAGCCTTCATCGAAGGCATCGGTAAGGTATTGGCGCACGGCCGGATACACGGCCGATGGTCCAGGATTGAAAGTATACATTCAGTTGGGGATTGCGAGTGGAGAAGACAAAGGTAGTAGGAGCGGGGTTTGACCGCTTCCTTTCTTGAAGCAACTAACGTCTCCCTCGACCTGATTCATGTCCAACATTTAGGCATGGGCGCAAAAAAGCCCCCCAACAACAACCTTTTCTTTACACCTTGAATCCAACGCGCTTCGGGCGCAAGCCTTCAAAATAATGCAGAGCCAGCCGGTAGCTGTCGAGTTTGAAGCCGGTGATGGTGCCAATGCAGTGTTTGCCGAGCAGACTTTTCTGCCGAAACTCTTCGCGGGCTGCTAGGTTAGACAGATGTACCTCTACTACGGGCGTATTGATAGCGGCTACGGCATCGGCCAGTGCTACGCTGGTGTGGGTGTAGCCGCCGGCGTTGAGCACAATGCCGTGGTAGGTGAAACCCACTTCGTGCAGCTTATCAATAAGTTCGCCCTCGTGGCTCGACTGAAAGTACTCCAGCTTGATGGCGGGAAATGCCTCGTGCAAATCGGGCAGAAAGTCTTCGAAAGAGCGGTTGCCATAGATGCCCGGTTCGCGGCGACCCAATAAGTTGAGGTTGGGACCGTTGATGATGATGATTTTCATGAAGCAGAAGTGAAGCGAAAAGGTAAAGGTCGGGGAACGTGGCTAAAACTAGCGTTTTCTAGATTGAGCCAAAAAGTACTACTTGCTGCTACAACTATTACCCGACCCCAATACTCCTACAGATTCCTGGAAAAAGCCCCCCATTCGGCACGACTCTTGGATTCTTCCTCACACCTCACGCTTCTAACTTTTATACTATTGAATTGGTCCGTCAGCCTCAAGCAATTTGAAGGCTATTTACAACTCGAAAAATCGTTATCGGGCAATAGTGTGGAGGCATATGTGCGGGATGTAGGCAAATTGCGGCAGTATCTGGAAATATCGAAGCTGCCGGCCAACCCGGAGCAGGTAACGACCCGGATTCTGCGTGATTTTCTGGCCTGGCTGGGCGAATTGGGGCTTGGCGCTACTTCCCAAGCCCGCACGCTTTCCGGCATCAAGGCCTTCTACAGCTTCCTCATAATGGAAGATATGCTGCTAATAGACCCGACCGATACCCTGGAAGCTCCCAAAATCGGCCGTAAGCTGCCTGATACGCTGGCGTATGAGGAAATAACACAATTGCTGGACGCCGTGGACGTTAGCACCAACGAAGGCACCCGCAACCGCGCCATCTTGGAAGTGCTCTACTCTTCAGGCTTGCGCGTATCGGAACTGACGGAGCTGCGGCTATCTAATTTGTATGCTGATCAGGGCTTTGTGCGCGTCACAGGCAAAGGCAACAAAGAACGCCTCGTGCCCATCGGCCGCGACGCGCTGAAGCACCTCAACATCTACCTCACCGGCATACGCTGCCACCTCGACATTGAGCGCGGCCACGAGGATATCGTGTTTTTGAACCGTCGGGGGGCAAAATTGTCGCGGGTGATGATTTTTAATATCATCAAAGCCTTGGCCGATAAAGCAGGTATTCGCAAAACCGTGAGTCCGCACACGTTCCGACACAGCTTTGCCACTCATCTTATTGAAGGAGGCGCCGACCTGCGGGCCGTGCAAGAAATGCTGGGCCACGAAAGCATTACCACCACCGAAATTTACACCCACCTTGACCGGGATTACCTGAAGCAAGTCATTACTGAGTTTCACCCGCGCAGCTAGTCGCCGATTTTTTGCATCGTCGCCTTGAGTGAAGGTCCATACTGTCTTCACCTAGGGCGACGTGTTCGTTTTTACAGTGCGCTTTTTTACCTGTAATGGTTTTGGAACCAGGTTATTTAGGCTATGGAGCGGTCTGGGAGGCAAATTTTCGGTTAGGACTGCGGGCGGGCAAGTGTATCTTTACGAAGCGTGAGGTGTTGGCTGCCGGGAAAAATTGTTCCCAAGAAAAGCCACACTGCCACCTTGTGACCTCTACATTTAGCCTTTCGGTGCCTAAGCATGGCAAAGAATACATATAAACAACCCATCACTCCGCCAGCCCGCGGCAACGAGCCCCGCCCAGCTGCCCGACCCGCCACGCGTCCAGCTCCCGCACCTGAGCCCACGCCGGCTCCCCGCGAAAACAGTCGCCGCAGCGAGGCTAACTCCAAACCAGCGGCAGCCAAGGCTGCTGCCAAAGCCCTGAAGCCCCCGCGCCAATGGCCTAAGCTGCCCTCTTTGAGTGGTATTTTTGGCTTTCTGCGCGACCGTCGTTTTCAGTTATTCCTCGGATTTTTCTTCCTGCTAGGGTCTATCTATCTTACTATAGCCTTCGTGTCATTCCTCTTTACGGGGCACGCCGATCAGAGCGTGGTAGGTAGCTTGGCCACCACGCCTGCTAAGGAAGCAGGGCAGGAGTCGGGCAACTGGCTGGGCTTATTAGGAGCAATGGCCGCCCAAGTGCTCATTTATAAAGGCTTCGGTGTAGCCGCGTTTGCGGTCATTCCTATCGTCTTCTTTCTAGGCTACAAAATCGTGTTTCGACGGGCTGGCGTAGGCGTGTCGCTCAGCTATGTTATAGCCTTGTGCCTGTTTTCGATGCTGTGGCTGAGTGCTTTGCTGGGCTATGTTGTGCTTACCCTTCAAACCCCTGATGCCGACCCAAACCTAGCGCATACCCTCGATTTTTTGAGCGGCGGCATCGGCTATGAAGTTGCCTCCTGGCTCGATAGCCTTATTGGTTGGGGTACGGTGCTACTACTGGCTTTTCTGTTAATTTCATTCGTTGTCTTCTTCTTTAATGTGACCAGCCTAAGCATGGGAACGGCCGCTGAAGAGGAAGCAGACGCCTCTAGTACCAACGATAGCACCAATGGGTTAGATCTGTATGGCCGCACCGGGCTGGGCGTAAATCATGGCGCAGACCCTACTGCCTCGCTCGATGCTGAAGAAACGGAAATTGCTCCCCAGATGACGCTTCGCTCTACAAAGTCAGTAGCTAGAAGAGAGGCCGAAGCAGAAATTGCCCCCCCGTTCACCTCAACGATGGATGAGGAGGATGACGAAGAATTTGAAGTGGAAGGCCCGGCACCTACGGGGTCGGTTGCTTCCCCGGCTTTTAGTGTTACGGCTCCGGCGGGCGCAGCCTTGCCATTATCGGTGGCACCCAGCGTGGCCACGGCGGGCGCGGCAGCATTAGCTGCTTCGGCTGCAAACAGCGGACCTAGCTTCTCGGTCGAAATGCCTGTTGATGCTGAGGTTGCTCCCGTGACCAGCCGTGTGCCCACGCCGCTTTCCATGGCTGATCTGGCCGACGACACCACTGCACCCACTTCGCCTCCTTTGACCGTAGCTCCGGCTACTCCCGCCGAAACGCCCCCCATGGCCATCACCGTGGCCGATGAGGATGATTTCTTTGCCGAAGGCACAGAGAACTACGATCCCACGCTCGACCTTTCGCGCTACCAATATCCAACCCTAGAATTGCTCAACGACTATGGTGCCGCCAAAGCCCAGGTGAGCAAAGAGGAGTTGGAGGACAACAAAGACCGTATCGTGGAGACGCTGGGTCATTATGGTATTAACATCGCCAGCATCAAAGCCACCATCGGGCCCACGGTTACGCTGTATGAGATTGTGCCTGATGCCGGTGTGCGTATCTCTAAGATCAAGAGCCTGGAGGATGATATTGCGCTGAGCCTGGCCGCGTTAGGTATCCGCATCATCGCGCCGATTCCCGGTAAAGGCACCATCGGTATCGAGGTGCCGAATACCAAAAAGGAAATGGTGAGCATCCGCTCGGTGCTGGGCCACGAGAAGTTTCGCACCAGCGAAATGGACTTGCCCATTGCCTTTGGTCGCACCATTACCAACGAAGTATTTGTGGCCGATCTGGCCAAAATGCCTCACTTGCTCATGGCCGGTGCTACAGGTCAGGGTAAGTCGGTGGGCCTGAACGTGATTCTGGCTTCACTGCTTTATAAGCGCCATCCTTCACAGCTGAAGTTTGTGCTCGTCGATCCTAAAAAGGTGGAATTGAGCATCTTCAACAAAATCGAGCGCCATTTTCTGGCTAAGCTACCCGACACGGAAGAGGCCATCATCACCGATACAAAGAAGGTGGTGAACACGCTTAACTCCCTGTGCATGGAGATGGATCGGCGCTACGACCTGTTGAAAGACGCTGGCTGCCGCAACCTGAAGGAGTACAACCGCAAGTTTGTGGAGCGTCGGCTTAGCCCTAAAAAAGGCCACCGCTTCATGCCGTTCATTGTGCTTGTTATTGATGAGTTGGCCGACTTGATGATGACAGCAGGAAAGGAAGTGGAAACGCCTATCGCGCGTCTGGCTCAGTTGGCGCGTGCCATTGGTATTCACCTGATTGTAGCTACACAACGGCCTTCCGTGAACGTTATTACTGGTATCATCAAGGCCAACTTCCCATGCCGTATATCCTTTAAAGTGACCTCCAAAATTGACTCCCGCACCATTCTGGATACAGGTGGCGCTGATCAACTGGTTGGACAAGGCGACATGCTATTCTCGGCCGGCTCCGATTTGATTCGCGTGCAGTGCGCCTTTATTGATACGCCCGAAGTAGATCGCCTTTGCGATTTTGTCGGTGAGCAGCAAGGCTATCCAGAGGCGTATTTGCTGCCTGAAGTAGCTGGTGCCGAAGGTGATACGGGTGGCAACAGCGAAGACTTTGACCCTGCCTCCCGCGACAGCATGTTTGAGGAAGCCGCCCGCGTAATCGTAACGCATCAGCAGGGTAGTACCTCACTGCTCCAACGCCGCCTAAAGCTGGGCTATAACCGGGCCGGACGCTTAATTGACCAACTCGAACACGCCGGCGTCGTAGGACCCTTTGAAGGCAGCAAGGCCCGGGAGGTATTAATTCCAGACGAGTACAGTTTGGAGCAATTATTGAATAACCTGAACAAAACCTAGAAATAAGTGCTTAAGGTTGGAAATTGTAGCATAAAAACGGAAGAACTATTACCTCTGTTTTTATGGTTACCAATAGAGTTTCTGGTTCTGAGCCCCCACTTTGCAACAGCAATTTCTCCTCCCAAATGAAAAAATTTCTCGCTCTGCTGACGTTATCGGTTACACTAGTTGCAGCCGCCCCCGCACAGCAGGACCCCAAAGCTGGTAAAATTCTCGACCAGATGAGTGCCAAGTATCAGGCAATGAAAGCATTTAAAGCCACTTTCACCCAAACCCTCGAAAACGATGCGGCCAAGGTGAAGGAGAACATGACCGGCGATATTACGGTGAGTGGCCAAAAGTTTCGGCTGAAGTTGAGCGGTCAGGAGATCATCAACAACGGCCAGACCATGTGGACTTACATGAAGGACGAGAACGAGGTGAACATCTCCGACTATGAGCCTGAAGAGGGGGAGATTTCGCCGGCTCAGATTTATACGTTGTATAAAAAAGGCTACAAGTACTCATATGTGCAGGAAGCCAAAGAAGCTGGTGAGGCTGTCGATATCATTGAATTGGCCCCCGAGGATCGAAATAATCAGGTCTTCAAAGTGCGTTTGTCTGTGAGCAAGGCGGATAAGTCGTTGAAAAGCTGGAAGATGTTCAAAAAGAATGGCAGTCGGACTACCGTTACTATTCGCAAATTTCAGCCTAATCCGCCGGTAGATGCTACTACTTTCAACTTCGATAAGACCAAGTATAAAGGCGTAAAGGTGATTGACCTGCGTTAATCCGTCGCTATTAAATTTCGGCCCGCTTTCACTTCTAGTGGAGGCGGGCCGTTTTTTTGGTGAATAGTCTCAAATAAGTGCTTGGTTTTTGTATGCGGCCTTTGCCCGAATAAAGAGTTAATAATTGCCTTTATTCTCAGCATCACTACCACTTACTTATATTGGATCACCTTATCACTTATGAAAGAAGAGCTACTGCACTATGTCTGGCAGCACCAGTATTTTGATAAAACAGATTTGCTGACGGACCAGGGCGAAAAGCTGATTGTTTTGCGCCCCGGCCACCACAATACGGATGCTGGTCCGGACTTTCTGAATGCTCGTCTTCAGATTGGTGAGGTAGAGTGGAACGGGGCGGTGGAAATTCATTTGCGCGCCTCCGACTGGCAGCGTCACCAGCACCAGACAGACCCGAAATACGACCAAGTAGTACTGCATGTGGTGTATGCCGCCGACCAGCCCGTGCAGCGCACCAATGGATCCGACATTCCTTCGCTGACCTTAGCGCCGCGCTTAATGCCTGCACTACTGACCACTTATGCCGCGCTGGGGGGTAATTTGGATGCCGTATCGGTGCCGTGTGCGCCGTTTCTCCCACTGGTGCCGAGCATTACGCGCACCATGATGCTCGGGCGTGCGTTACTGGAAAGAGTAGAGCAAAAAGCTGATCTGATAGAAGTTCAGAATAAACACTTAGGCGGCGACTGGGGAGCCACGGCTTATCATGTGCTGGCCGCCGCTTTTGGGTTTAAGAAAAATAGTGAGCCGCTAGCTCGTTTGGCTAAAGCCGTGCCGCTAAGCATTCTGCGGCGGCACCGCCACGATTCGCTTCAGACGGAAGCGTTACTTTTTGGGCAGGCTGGACTTTTGCCCACTGCCTCCGATTTGCCCCCCAATGATGCTTACCTGGTCGAATTGTGCCGGGAGTATGAGTTTCTGCGTCATAAATATGAGATGGCTTCTCTGGCTTTGCCTGCCCATGCCTGGAACTTCCTGCGCCTGCGGCCCGCCAACTTTCCGACGGTACGTATTGCTCAGCTAGCGGCTTTGCTTCATGCCCGTCCGGCCCTGTTTGATGCGTTGCTCACGGCCGTTAGCATAGCGGCGCTGGAGCAGTTTTTTCGGGTGGCGGTATCTCCTTATTGGCAGGCGCATTACCGGCCGGGCAGCCCCGGCAAAGTAGCTGCTCTGGGCCGAAGTAGCATTCATCTATTGATAATCAACGTTGTGGTGCCTCTGCGTGTAGCCTATGCCCGCCACGTAGGCCAGCCCGAGTTGGTGGAGCAAGCTATAGCCTTGCTGGAGCAGTTGCCCGCTGAGCATAATCATCTTACGGCCCCTTACGAAGCTCTGCACTTTGAGCACCGCACCGCCGCCGACTCGCAAGGACTGCTGGCTATGCATCGTGGTTATTGCCAGCCCCGACGCTGCCTGAAGTGCGCCATTGGTAGCCGAATTCTGCAGCATAATTTGCCACCCAAGTGAAGATTATTGTCGCTATAGGGCTGAATATACTTTTGCTAGTAGCGCTGGTATACTGGCTGCGGCGGCAAGCTCGTGCTTCTGCGTTGCGCAAGGTGCTGCTACCTGCCTTAGGGCTCAGGCTCTTGGCGGGCTCCGCTGCCTGCGTTATGCTCACCAGCGACGCTGCATATTTTCAGTTCTGGGGCAAGCTGCTCAACGCTCAGCTATGGGATAACCCCAGCGCTTGGCTACAGACGCTGTTGGGAGAAGAATTTCATGGCTATGGGGGAAAACTCATATTTCACGGCTTCTCAAATACCTTCTTTCTCATCAAGCTACTATCGGTATTGAATTTAGGGTCGTTGGGGAATACGCTGGTGAATGGGGCTTATCTGAGCCTGTTTAGTTTTGTCGGTAGCTGGCAGCTGGTGCGGGCAGTAGAAGGGGCATTACCACGAGTACCCGTAGGGGCGGCGGCAGTGGCATGGCTGGCGTGGCCGTCCGTCGTTTATTGGTCGTCGGGCATTACGAAAGAGAGCTTATTGATAGGGAGCGGAGCTTGGCTCACTGCTTTGGTTATCGGCTGGGTGTATGGCGGCCAACCTGTTCGACTAGTGGGAATAGTTGGCGCTTTGCTGCTGGCGTGGTTGCACTTTAAAATGCGTTTTTTCTTTGCTGGTCTGCTGTTGGGTGGGTTAGCTAGTCTTATAGTAGTGCATCTGCTACAACAGTTCTTTAGCCGTGCCCGGCATTGGCTTGTGCAGCTGGCCATTATCTTGGTAGTGCTGGTAGGAGGGATGCGGGTAGCTGCTGAGGTAATTCCCGTTCTTCGCGTGAATAAGTTTACTAATCAGCTAAGCAACAATTATCACCAACTACTGAGGGCTTCCCGAACCCGCCCACACATTGAATACGCCGACTTAAAGCCTACTTTGGAAAGCATGCTTCGCTATGCGCCAAAGGCTGTTGTAAGCACTATTACTCGCCCTTGGCTGGGGGAAGATAAACAGCTCCTGTACATAGTTGCCGGGCTCGAAAACTTGGCTTTGTTGCTACTAATTGGCGTGGCCTTCGTAGCGCTGGCTCGACATCGGCCCGGCTACCTGCCATTCGCATTGGTAGTTATTTTGGTGCTGTACTGCTTGGCTTTAGCTGCCTTGTTAGGCCTTAGCACTCCTAACCTGGGCACCCTGAACCGCTACCGGGCGGTTTTGCTGCCGTACTTAGTATTTCTGCTGCTTCAAAATGAATATGCGGTCCGTTGGCTGCCGCAGTTCAGGGATAAGTAAGGCTAAGTAGTGAGCGTATGGCCACTGACTATTGCGCAATACTTGGCCCCGCTCGCAGTAGGGTGTATCTTTGTGGTTTAGAAAAAATCGCCCCTGGGGGGCATTTTCGCTTCACATGGAAAATCCAGTTATTATTTTGGGTGCTCAAAGCTTGGGCGCAACGGCACTTGATGCCTTTCAAAGCAACGATGTTGTGGTGTATTGTCTGCTCGACGACGATGCTAAACTGCAGAACACCGAGCTAAACAATGTACCCGTAATGGGCAACACCGATGACCGCGAACTGCTCAAGCTTCTGGGCAAAAAGTGCGAAGTGTTCGTGGCCACCGAGGATACGGCCAGCCGCCGCAGCCTCACTAATATGCTCCGCGATGAGTACGAGGTGGTGCCAGTGAACGCCATTCATGCTCGCGCTAGCGTTTCGGAACAGGCGTGGCTGGGGCACGGCAACCTTGTTGGGGCTGGAGCCGTCGTATCGAGCAATAGCAAAATGGGTAACAGCTGCCTTATAGGAGCCAACGCTGTAATTGATGTGCAGGTAGAACTAGCCGACTTTGTGCAGATAGGAGCGGGTGCCATCGTTAATGCAGGTGCCGTGCTGGCCGAGCAGGCGTTTATCGGCCCGGGCGCTATCATCGTAGGAGGCGTAAAAATCGGGGCAAAAGCCCGGGTGGGTGCTGGTTCGGTTGTAGTGGCTGATGTGGCAGCAAACCAGACGGTATTCGGGAACCCCGCCACGAAAGTTTAGGCACTGGCTTCTGGGTGCTGGACAGACATGCATTTTGTCACACAAAAAAGCCCCCCGGAACCCTTCGTACTTGATTTAGCATTCACTCGTAGCACAAAACACCATTTCAGAGATGGATTATCGCGTTCTGCTTTACTACTGCTATTCACCGATTGAAAATCCGGAGGCGTATCGTGAGGAGCATCATCGGCTGTGTCTGCGTTTGAAGCTGTTAGGTCGCATTATTGTGGCGGCTGAAGGTCTCAATGGTACGGTGTCGGGGCTAGCGGCTGACTGTGAGGAGTATATGCAGATTGTAAAAGCCGATCCGCGCTTTTCAGCCTTGGAATTTAAAGTTGACGAAGCGCCTGCGCATACCTTTCAGAAGCTGCATGTTCGCGTGAAGCCTGAAATCGTGCACAGCAGTTTGCGTCACGTGCGGCCCCATGTGCGCACTGGGCAACACCTTTCACCGCAAGAGTTTAAGGAACTCAAAGACCGCGACGATGTGGTAGTGGTGGATGTGCGTTCCGACTACGAGTACAATGTAGGTCGTTTCAAAAACGCCGTCACCCTAGACATGGAAAACTTCCGCGACTTCCCCGAACGGGTGGAGCGGCTAAAGGAGTTTAAGGACAAGAAAATTCTGACTTATTGTACTGGTGGCGTCAAATGCGAAAAAGCCAGCGCTTACCTATTGGAGCAGGGTTTCGAGAACGTGTACCAACTTCACGGCGGCATTATTAAGTACGGAATTGAAGAGGGTGGCGAAGATTTTGAGGGCAAATGCTACGTCTTCGACAACCGCGTAGCGGTGGATGTAAACAGCGTCAATCCCACAATTATCTCTTATTGCCACCATTGCCATGCGCCTTCCGATAGGCTCGTAAACTGCGCCAATCCGCACTGCAACGCTCATTTGGCACTCTGCGAAAACTGTGGCCAAGAACTCGAAGGCGCTTGCTCAACCACTTGCCAAGCCCACCCCGATAAGCGGGCGTATGATGGCACGGGCACATATCCGAAGCTGAGCAACAACTATCGCCCCGAGCAAGGCTTAGTTTCCTACCGCGCTCCATCATATTAAGAGGCGCCGATAGGCATTTCTACTTAAAGCAAATCAAAAACACAAAAGGCAGCACTATACGGTGCTGCCTTTTGTGTTTTTGATTCTTTCGAAAATCATCTGGGCTTATGGGAAAATACCCAATGACTGATAGCTGACGCCTACTTTCTCAATGGCGCTGTAGAAGGCGGCAGTGCGCAGATCTTCGATGCCCTTTATCTGGTGCATTACCTCTCTGATTTCATGGTAAGCCACAATCATGGTGTCTTCTAGGCCCGAGCGTACGAGACTGGTTTCGTCGGCGCCTTGAATGATTAGCTCGCGTTCCTGGGCGCTGATGCTCTTGCCTGTGGTTTGTTCGATGGTGGTTACTAGGCGGCGGAGCGAAGCTTCTTCTGCCCGTTTGCCCATGCGACCAAAGCGCACATTCGAGAGATTCTTTAGCCACTCAAAGTAAGAAACCGTAACGCCCCCCGCATTTAGATAAAGGTCGGGGAGGATAACAACGCCGCGTTCGATCAGAATCTTCTCGGCATCCTTGGTAGTAGGGCCGTTGGCACCTTCCGCAATTATCTTGGCTTTAATGCGAGCGGCATTACCAGCGTGAATCTGGTTTTCCAGCGCGGCGGGCAACAATACATCACACTCATACTCCAAGAGTTGGCTGGCTTCCGCTACGTTTTGCGCGCCGGGATAATTAAGGATGGAGCCACTTTCATTGCGGTGCTTAAACACGGCAGCTACATCGAGACCATCAGCGTTAAAAATGCCCCCCTCGCGCTCTGCAATCCCCGTGATGATAGCGCCTTCCAACTCGCAGAAGTGAGCCGCGTGGTAGCCTACATTGCCTAATCCTTGTACGATGATTCGTTTGCCGGCCATGCCACTCGTCATCCCGAGTTTTTTCAGGAGCTCGCCGTCGGCTAGGAGTTCGCGCAAGCCGAAAAAGACGCCCAGACCTGTGGCTTCGGTCCGGCCGCGGATACCGCCTTGGCCCACCGGCTTGCCAGTTACGCAGCCCAGCGCATTGGTGTCGCCGAATTTGAACGCTAGGTATGTGTCGGCAATCCAGGCCATTTCGCGGCTACCCGTGCCGTAATCGGGGGCGGGCACGTCCATGCCCGGACCGATAAGATTTTTCTTAATCAGCTCGCTAGCATAGCGGCGCGTTACTCGCTCCAGCGTCTCCACGGAGCTAGTTCGCGGGTTGATTTTGACGCCGCCTTTAGCCCCACCAAAAGGAACATCGACGAGGGCACATTTGAAGGTCATAAGTGTAGCTAGTGCCATCACTTCTTCCTCATCTACATACACGCTGTAGCGAATACCGCCTTTACTGGGTAGTTTATGGTGGCTGTGCTGCACCCGTATTCCCTCAAAAACCTGCACATGCCCATCAACTTCCACCGGAAAATTAACCTTGTAAATGCTGTTGCAAGCCTTGATCTGGGAGAGAATGCCAGGATCAAGTTTTGAAAACTGCGCGGCCTGATCATAGAACTGCAGCACACTATTATAAAAGTCTTTTCCCTGAATCTGGGTGTTGCTCATGGGATAGGGCGTTGGTGAATGTATCTTAATTCCAACGAGTGAAGTTCGAAATCAGTTGTATCTCGACGGGGAGAGTAGAAGCCCGCAAACTATGCCTGAGCCGCTGCGTAACAGGTTATAACTAATTTGCCGCCTTCGCGCCACTTTCTAATCCCACTTCCTATGCCTATTCTCGACTCCGAGCTCATTCTGAACCGCGACGGCAGCGTGTATCACCTCAACCTGCTGCCTGATCATATTTCCGAAACCATTATTACCGTTGGCGACCCAGACAGGGTGGCGCTGGTGAGTCAGCACTTTGACTCCATCGAGACGCAGGTAAACAAGCGCGAGTTCGTGACCCACGTGGGCTACTACAAGGGCAAGCGCATCGCGGTAATTTCTACTGGCATTGGCACCGATAACATTGATATAGTGCTGAATGAGCTGGATGCACTGGTGAATATTGACTTTATAACACGCGAGCCGCGGCCCATGGAAGAGCGCATTACGCTGCGCATTATTCGGGTAGGTACCAGCGGCGCTTTGCAGCCTGATATTCCGTTAGGTGCTCACCTCGTGACAGAACACGGCGTAGGCCTTGATGCCCTTATGCAGTTTTATCCGCTGGTAGAAACCGGTCTGGAGGTGGAAGTAGGTACTGGCATCCAAAAGGCTTTGCAGCTCGATTATCGCCCGTACTGCGTGCGTGGCCACGATCTTATTCGGGAACAGATTGGGGCTGGAATGCTGACTGGTAACACACTCACGTGCCCTGGTTTCTATGGTCCGCAGGGCCGCGTACTCCGCCTCGATTTACGTCAGCCCGATCTGATTAAGCAGTTTCAGAACTTCCGGTACGAAAGCGCTGAAGGTGAATTCCGCCTCACCAACTTTGAGATGGAAACCGCCGGCTATTATGCGCTAGGCCGCATGCTGGGCCACGAAATTGTATCGCTGAATGCGATTGTGGCTAATCGGTCTACCGGCGAATTTGCCACTAATGCCGAACAAACCATGAACGATCTAATTGCCAAAACGCTGGATCGTTGCTAACAACTCTTAAACAAAAAAGCCCCCCGGAGCATCACTGGGGGGCTTTTTTGTTTTAGTAAAATTCGAAGTGAAGTATAGCACGTAGGGGAATGGTGGTTCCTGCTTTTAGTGTAATATACTCTTCGTGGGCAGCCCACACGGTGGTTTGCACGCGTTTAGTGACGCCATCGGCCGTTTGAAAATAAATATCCAACTTGCCTTGGTACCCGTTGCCTAACGTCGCAGCGCGCTCAGCATCACGGCGACGCTTGAGCTTCGCTTCCGGGTCGGTAAGCACATCATCGTGGGGAAATATTTGGCCGGAAATCGTTTCTTTTTCGACGGTCACAACATCGGTAAAGTCAGCGTTCATAGCACAAAACGGTTAAGTGTGCAAAATGCCTGTGAAGCGGCAGAGGCAGTACCGTAGATCGGCAAAGTAATCCAGACAAGCCGAATTACAGTAAGCGCCCCAGAGGCATTATATATGTTATTGTCTACGTTAAAGCCGTCAAAAAAGCCATCGTATCCACGCCATCGGCATAGTCGCTTACGCTAGGGCATTGAGCCTGCCCAAAGGCGAAGCTGCCCGGAAATTGCCCCCCAGCCGACACCAAGCACTGCGTTTGATTAGCTACCTGCGCCAGTTGCTGCTGAAGGTCGGCCTCGTCGCGGTAGGTGCCGTAATGGACTACCGAAATCGGCGACACGAGTTGGGCGCTTTCCGTGAACAGCACAAAGCCATTGTCGAAGTGCGGCACGCGGTTTACCAGCAGAATACTCTTGTTGTAGTCGTAGTTGTTTTGGTAGCGGTTCTGTTCCAGCACACGCTCCCAGGGTTGCAGATTGTCCAGCAGCTTATCAAAGCGGTAGTCTTTGGGCACCAAGAGCTTCGATACGTTGCGGCAACCTAGGCCGTAGTATTGGAAAATGTCGGCACCCAAGGCGGCTAGCTCTTCTGGAGTTTCTTGGCCCGATAAAATTCCTAAGCTGGTGCGGTTGCGGCGGATGAGGTTGGGCTTGTTGCGGAAATAATATTCGAAGTAGCGGCCTGTATTATCGGAGCCGGTAGCAATGAAGGCATCGGCGGCATTCAGGCGCTCTACGAAAGTGATGCGTTCAGCCATGCGCGGCTCAATGCGCGTGAACTCATTTACAATCCAGTGCATCAGAAATTTGTCGTCGGAGCTGGGTTTTGCCAACAGATTGTGCCCGCTGAGCACTACGCACAGCAAATCGTGGAAGCCCACCAACGGAATATTGCCTGCCATCACTACACCCACAGCACGCGGCGTAGGGGGTTCGGCTGAATAACGGTTTGCCCAGGTTCGAAAGCTATCTTCTTCCAGCAAGCGCGCAATTCCATCCAGGGCCGAGGCGACGTTGGGCGCATCGAACCACGAATTATTATTACGAGCTCGACTAAAAAGGTCGGCTTTTTCGTCTTCGGTGAGGTGGCGTAGGCGTTGGCCAAGGGCAATGAAAGCAGCTTGGCGTTCGGAATATGTCATTAGGTTAAACGTTTCTGATAAGTGGAACTGGTTGGTACGATGACAGAAAAAGCCATTATACTACAGTGGGAACAGCCGTGAGAGACAAATTTTCGTTTATTCGTCCCTCAAAGCTGAACATTCAAAATTAAAACAAGGTTAGTTTCTACTTTTGCTGGTCCCAACCAACTTTTGGGGGGCATCTTTGCGTAAGCATATATGTTCAATTACTAGTACCCAAACCAAGACGACTGCGGCTATGGCCATAATGATAACCGACGAGTGCATCAACTGTGGTGCCTGCGAACCTGAATGCCCCAACAACGCGATTTATGAAGGTGGTGCCCAATGGCGCTGGGCCGATGGCACTTCTTTGAAGCAAGTGGAAGTTGATGGTGGAGCCGTAGTATCAGCCACGGCGCCCCAAACGCCGGTTTCGGACGAATATTACTACATCGTGTCGGATAAGTGCACCGAGTGCGTTGGCTTCCACGAAGAGCCGCAGTGCGCCGCCGTGTGCCCCGTAGACTGCTGTGTGGACGACCCCGATTTGCGCGAAACTCAGGAAGAACTGCTCAAGAAGAAAGAGTGGCTCCATCTCACTGCTTAACCAACGCAGCCCGTGATTTTAGGATGTAGCTTATAAAAAGCCCCCCAGAAAAGTTCTGGGGGGCTTTTTTGCAGATATGAGTGTAACGAAATCAGGGTTTATGTACCACAGTTAAAATACTTGTCGTAAGCTGACTCTGGAATCAGATTCAGTTGGCTCAGTACCTTGATAGGCCAGCGCAGCCGCCGAATGAGCGAATAGTTATTCGGGTAGTCGCGGAACGTTTTAGGGGGTGTAGCTACAATCTGGTCGAACTCCGCACGTGTCAGGCCAAGGCGCTTGATACAGAGGTCAATCACGCGCGGGTCTTCTATGGAATTGATATGGGAGGTGCGCTCTAAAGCTTCTTCCCGCGACATCTGACCTGAGCGCACCAGAGCTGAATAGTTGAACAGTCGGCGGTCGATGTTGAACTTGGTGCGGTTGAGGTAGTAGATAACGCTCTGGTAAAGGTCGTCGAAGTAATGAGCGCCCGGATTTACCCAGTCCAGTTCACGAGCAATCAACTCGTCAACATCTGCTCGCACATAGTCGATGTGGTAAAGCAGCGTTACCGTCTTAATGCGCCGCACAAAGGCGTAGTAAAACATCTCCTTCAAATCCAGATTGAAACCCGGATCAGCGGGCGACCAAGGTCGCAGCGGCACCGTGCCGAAGCGCTTATGCACAGCTTTCAAGTAGCGGCCATCCAGATAATTCCAGGATAACGGGCAGATGCCTTCGGTACGGAAACTCTGGCCAATCACGATGCGCTGAATGCCTTCCTTTGCGGCTACTCCATACAAAGCAGTAGCAATGCCGAGGTCAGTGCCTTCCTCCATATCAGGAGTGGAGGCTTTGAGAAAAGCAATTTTGAGGTCTTTGGATTCGCGCCAGTCGGAGGTGATGGTGCGAAGCTCTACGCCCAGCTTACGGCAAGCTTTTACCATGTTCTCGCCCGCCACAGGATTACCAAAGCCGTCATTGAAATGCACCGCCAGCGGACGCAGCTTCAGCTTTGTGACGCAATACCAGAGCGTAAACGAACTGTCGCGGCCGCCGCTTACGCCCAGTACGCAGTCGTATTTCTTGCCCCGGCCCGCACGCTTGATATCGTCGGCAAGCTTCTGCACTTGCAAGCGGCCAGCTTCACCCAGCGGAAAAGCTTTATCAAACTTGTCGTGCAAGGCACAGAAGCTGCACTCGCCGCGGCTATCAAACTGAATACCAGGCACGGTGCTATCCATAATACACCGAGTGCAGCGCTGGGATGGCGCCTTCGGCTGTTGAGCAGACACAGTTGTAGCAGTGAGCTCCGTTGTGCTGGTCGGTGCGTTAGTAGAGGATGAAAGTGGAGCGGACAAGCGGCAAAGTAAAAGTGAAAGACTATGAAATCTGAGGCTTTGCTTAGTGGGGTTTATAACGTGAATAAATGGATAGGCGTTATTCTAAAGCAACTTATCAAACTGATAGCCTTTGCGTTGGAGCATTTCGCCAATGGCCGTTCCCTGCTCCGGACGAATAGGGCGAGGCAAATCGGCCACTACCAAATCACCCGCAAACTCATTAAAAGTACCCTGGGCGCGCACGCCACTCGCATCGACCGCCAAAGAGCAGCCAACGCTTTTCTTGCCCTCATACGGCCCGCCTACAATATAGCCCACCGACGTGGTCCCGACCACCACTACATTATAGAGGCGAGCCAAAATTGAAAATGGATTTACCCACTTTTCGCGGTACGGATCATCTTCTTCCGTCAGCGAATAATCGACGGTCCAGGAAGAAGGAGAGATAATAAACTCAGCGCCCATACGAGCCAGCGTGTGGCCAATGGGCAAGCCATCGAGGTAGTTGTCGGCGCAGATATTAACCCCGATTTTACCTAAAGGCGTGTCCACTACGTTCAGAGTTTGGCCCACGGAGTAAAACGGCAACTCAACCCCTAATAAGTTTATCTTGTGATATTTAACGATGATTTCGCCTTCGGGATTTATTAGAATAGCGGCGTTGTAATTACGGCCATTCAACCGCTCCGTAAGGCCAGCGCACACATAGATCTTGTGCTTGCTTGCCTGCTGGCAAAGCAAGTCGCTGAATGGTCCTGGAATAGGCTGTGCTTCTGTGAGGGCGCTCGGATGTGTCCAGGCAAAATCTAGCGTTTCGGGCAGCAGGATCAACTCACAGCCTTGCTGCGCTGCCTCACCAATCATGCGGGCGGCTCGCTCCAAGTTGCGCGTTGGCTCCCCGCCCTCCACCAGTAGTTGGCCCATCCCGACTCGTACGGAGGTAGTGGGGGGCAAAACAACCGGCTCAGGCGTGCTGGGGGTAACTTTAGGTACTTTTCGAAAGGAGAACAAAGCGGCCATGCCGACTTGGGGGAGAGTGGAGAACTTGTAAAAATAATTTAAAAAACGGCTCACTAGATTAAAAATACATTAAACCTAGAGCTTAGCCATTCGTCAAGTGGCAAAGGTAGGACCAGAAGATAAGAATTGACATTCCTTGGCACTTTAGCCAATCTGATGTTCTGGGGGGCATTTGCCCAGTTGAAATGCCTACTTTTGTCATTGTTTAGAACTGAATTTGCCCCCCGCGCCCATGTCCATCGCCAAAACCTATACTCCCGCCGACGTAGAAGCCAAATGGTACGAGCGTTGGCAGGAGCAGGGCTTTTTTAAAGCCAAGCCCAACCCGCGTAAGCCTGCCTACTCCGTGGTGATTCCGCCGCCCAACGTGACGGGCGTGCTACACATGGGCCACATGCTCAATAATACCATTCAGGATGTGCTGGTGCGCCGTGCCCGTATGCAGGGCAAAGAAGCCTGCTGGGTGCCCGGCACCGACCATGCCTCCATTGCTACTGAAGCCAAAGTAGTAGCCCTACTAAAGGAGAAAGGCATCGATAAGCGCGACCTGACCCGTGAGGAGTTCCTAGCGCATGCCTGGGAATGGAAGGAGAAATACGGTGGTATCATACTGGAGCAGCTCAAAAAGCTGGGTGCCTCCTGCGATTGGGACCGCACCCGCTTCACTATGGAGCCTGAGCTGACCGACGCTGTATTGCGCGTGTTCGTGGACTTGCACCAGAAGGGCCAGATTTACCGCGGTATCCGCATGGTAAACTGGGACCCACAGAGCCGCACGGCTATTTCCGATGAGGAGGTAATTGCCAAGGATACCCAGGCCAAAATGTATTATCTGCGCTACCCAGTGGTAGGGCAGCAGGGCCAGTTTTTAACCGTAGCTACCTCGCGCCCCGAGACAATTATGGCCGACGTAGCGGTAGCTGTAAACCCCAACGATGAGCGCTACAAGCACCTACACGGCCAGCAAGTAAGCATTCCGTTGCTGGGACGCGCAGTTCCCATTATTCTGGATGAATATGTAGCCATTGACTTCGGAACAGGCGCGTTGAAAGTGACGCCGGCCCACGATTTGAACGACTATGAACTAGGCGTAAAGCATAACCTGCCGGTTATCGACATTCTCAACGACGATGGCTCGCTGAATGAAAAGGCCGTGCTCTATGTAGGCCAAGATCGTTTTACTGCCCGCAAGCAGATAGCCAAAGATTTGCAGGCTGCTGGCTTGCTCGATAAGATCGAAGACTACGCTAGCGTGCTCCAAACTTCCGAGCGCACTGGGGCTGTCATTGAGCCGCGCCTGAGCATGCAGTGGTTCTGCAAAATGGACCATATGGCCGAAAAGGCGCTGGCCGTAGTGGAGAACGACGAAATCAAGCTGCACCCGCCCAAGTTTAAGAACATGTACCGGGTGTGGATGGAAAACGTGCACGACTGGTGCATCTCGCGGCAGCTCTGGTGGGGGCAGCGCATCCCGGCTTACTACCTGCCCGATGGCTCTTTCGTGGTTGCTCTCACCGCAGATGAAGCGCTTGAAGCAGCACGTGAAAAGAGCGGCAACGCCGATTTGAAAATCAGTGACTTGCGTCAGGATGAGGATGTGCTTGATACGTGGTTTTCGGCGTGGCTATGGCCGATTTCGGTGTTCGATGGATTTAAAGATCCGGACAACCCTGACATCAACTATTTCTATCCTACCGACGACCTCGTAACGGCTCCCGAGATTCTGTTCTTCTGGGTGGCTCGCATGATTATGGCTGGTCTGGAGTACCGCAAAGAGGTGCCGTTCCGCAACGTGTACCTCACGGGCATCGTGCGCGACGACCAAGGCCGCAAGATGAGCAAGCAGCTCGGCAACTCGCCCGATCCTCTGGATCTTATTGCCCAGTACGGCGCCGATGGGGTGCGCACCGGTATGCTGTTTTCGTCGCCCGCTGGTAACGACTTGCTGTTTGACATTCGCCTTGTGGAGCAGGGCCGCAACTTTACCAACAAGATCTGGAACGCCTTCCGTCTTACTCAGGGCTGGGAAATAAATCTTGACTTGCCTTTTGCGAATGAGAAAGCAGTAGAGTGGTTCGGAGCTAAGCTGCAAAGCGCTCAGATAGAGCTAGACGAGCACTTTGCCAAGTTCCGCATGTCGGATGCACTGATGACTGTGTATAAGCTCGTGTGGGATGATTTCTGCTCGGTATATCTGGAAATGATCAAGCCAGCCTACCAAGCGCCTATCGACCCAGAAACGCTGCGCCAGACCACGGCTTACCTGGAAACGCTGCTTAAGCTCATGCACCCTTTCATGCCCTTTATTACCGAGGAGATCTGGCATGAGTTGGACGAGCGAGGAGAGAAAGAGTACGTGTGCGTGGCCGCCTGGCCCAAGCCGCAGCCGATGGCCAATGCTGCCGACATCCTCAGCCGCATGGATAAAGTGCTGGAGGTGGTAGCTGGCGTCCGCAACGTGCGCAACCAGAAAGGAATCGGCCCTAATAAGCCCCTGACGCTGGCAGCCAAAACTGAGGAAGCTGCCTTGCTGCGCGATTATGACGGTGTAATTCGCAAGTTGGCGGCGCTGAGCGACATTAGCTTCGTAAGCGCCGCCCCAACTGGCGCCGTAAGCTTCGTGCTAGGCACAGGCGAGTTTTTCATTCCCCTGGAAGGCCACATCGATTTAGGTGCCGAGCGCGAGCGCCTGACTAAGGAAATTGAGTATGCTCGCGGCTTCCTGGAGTCAGTTATGAAGAAACTGAGCAACGAAAAATTTGTGCAAAACGCCAAGCCCGACGTTTTGGAACGGGAGCGGCAGAAACAAGCCGACGCCGAAGGAAAAATCACGGCGCTGGAGCAAAGCTTAGCTGCGCTTTAGGTAGGGTGTAATAAAAAAGCCCCCCAGAACTTCGCTGGGGGGCTTTTTGTGAATAATCATTTCTGAAGCAATTATGCCTTCGTGCTGGGAGCAAGGCTGATTCATTTCTGTACCTTTAGCTTGTTCTAAGTTCTAACCTCAGCCTAACATTCTATGAACCATTCCTTACGCTGGCTGGCTGGTGCCTTCGCCCTGACGCTGGGCGTAGCGCAAGCCCAGACGCAGCCTACTACTTACTCCATGACCACGCCGCCTCTCGCGCCCATCAAGCCCAAGCAGCTGACCTCGCCCTTCGGCACTCGCACCGATAACTATTACTGGCTGAATGAGCGCGAAAACCCCGAGGTAATCAGCTACCTCAATGCCGAAAATGCTTACTTCGACAAGCAGATGGCGCCAGCCAAAGAACTGGAAGACAAACTCTTCAACGAAATCAAAGGCCGGATAAAAGAGCAGGACGAATCGGTGCCTTACCGCGACAACGGCTACTATTATTACACTCGTTACGAGGCTGGCAGCGAGTACCCTATCTACTGCCGCAAGAAGGGCGATATGAAGGCGCCTGAGGAAATTTTGCTCAATGCCAATGAGTTGGGTAAGGATAAAACCTACTTCCAGATTGGCGGCTACGAGGTCAGCGACAACAACCTAGTGATGGCCTACGGCGCCGATACAGTAAGCCGCCGCTTGTACACATTGCGCTTCAAGGACCTGAAAACGGGTAAGCTGTACCCCGAGAAAATCGTGAATACCAGCGGCAATGCCGTGTGGGCCACCGACAACAAGACGCTTTTTTACGCCAAAAAGGACCCCACCACGCTGCTGCCTTATCAGGTGTACAGGCACACGCTAGGTACCGATCCCAAGCAGGATGTGCTGGTGTACGAGGAAAAGGACAACACCTTCAACCTAGGCGTGGGCCGTACCAAGTCGAAGAAGTACATCTTCATCGGAATGGGTAGCACCATGTCCTCGGAGTTGCGCTACATCGACGCCAGCAACCCCACGGCTGCGCCCAAAGTATTCTTGGCCCGCGAAAGGGACCATCTCTACGACGTAGATCATCTCGGCAACAAGTTTTATATCCGCTCGAATGCGGGTGCTCCCAACTATCATCTGCTCGAAACTCCTGTTAGCAACACGGCCAAAACGGCGTGGAAAGAGATTATTCCGCACCGCAAAGACGTGTTTTTGGAGAACATGGAGCTGTTCAAGAATTTCCTCGTGCTGGGTGAGCGCAAGGAAGGCTTGCTAGGCCTGCGCGTGCGCCCCTGGAAAGGTGAGGAGCACTACCTCAATTTCGGGGAGCCTACGTACTCAGCTAGCATCAGCGTGAATCCCGAGTTTGATACGCCAGTGCTGCGCTATTCCTACACCTCGCTTACCACGCCCAATTCCACGTACGACTATAACATGGTCACCAAGCAAAAAACGCTGCTCAAGGAGCAAGCCGTGCTGGGGGGCTTTAACAAGGAAGATTACGTGACCGAGCGCACGTACGCCACGGCCAAAGACGGTACAAAGATTCCGATTTCGATTGTCTATAAGAAGGGCTTCAAGAAAGATGGCAATGCGCCGGTGCTTCAGTACGCGTATGGCTCGTATGGCATCATCTCCAACGCGACCTTCAGCGCGGCCCGCCTGAGCCTGCTTAACCGCGGCTTTGCTTACGCGCTCTGCCACATTCGGGGCGGGCAGGAAATGGGTCGGCAGTGGTATGAGGACGGCAAATTGCTCAAGAAGAAAAACTCGTTTACTGACTTCATCGACTGCTCGGAGTTCCTGATTCAACAGAAGTTTACCTCGCCAGCTAAGCTCTTTGCTCAAGGTGGTAGCGCTGGTGGCCTGCTTATGGGTGCCGTAGTGAACATGCGCCCCGACCTCTACAAAGGTGTACTGGCTGGTGTGCCGTTCGTGGATGTCGTAACTACTATGCTGGATGAAAGCATTCCGCTCACTACCGGCGAGTATGACGAGTGGGGCAACCCTAACAAAAAGGAATACTACGACTACATGCTCTCGTACTCTCCCTACGACAACGTGAAAAAGCAGCCATACCCCAATATGCTCGTTACCACTGGCCTGCACGACTCGCAGGTACAGTATTTCGAGCCCGCCAAATGGGTTGCCAAGCTGCGCACCATGAAAACCGATAACAACCTACTGCTACTGCACACTGATATGGCAGCGGGCCACGGCGGCGCCTCGGGCCGTTTCAAGTCCATTCGTGATGTAGCCCGGCAGCAGGCATTTATGCTGATGCTTTTGGGAATTAAGTCGTAAGGTTTTCCCGCCGAAAAAAGCCCCCCAGAAAATATCTGGGGGGCATTTTTTTGTAGCTTCACTAGTACTGGGCTTTATTTCGCTTCAGCCTCTCGTTGCTTGGCAGTGAGCTGGTTTTGCAGCTGGAAGGTTACCTTCTCACAGTCGGCATAGCGCTGCTCGGCTTGGCGTAATTGCTCTTGTGTGGAGCTTAGCTGTAAGTACAAAAAGATGATAAGCCCCAAGGAAATAACGAGGGCAATGAGGGAAAGTACATTTTTCATAATCAACTGATTTAGAAAAAGAAAAGCCCGTCCAGTAGACGGGCTTATTCAAGTGCAGCCGCGCCGCCTGTTAAGGTGCCGCGAGCTACTTTAGATAACGGTATTAGAATCGAATTGCTCCAAGTAGTCGGCCACTTTGCGCACGAACATGCCACCCAGCGAGCCATCAACCACACGGTGGTCGTAGGAGTGAGAAAGGAACATAAAGTGTCGAATACCAATCAAATCGCCCTGCGGCGTCTCGATAACGGCGGGCTTCTTTTTGATAGCGCCCAAAGCCATAATAGCCACCTGCGGCTGCATGATAATGGGCGTACCCATCACGTTGCCGAACGAGCCCACGTTGGATACGGTATAGGTGCCGCCTTCCAAGTCGCCAGGGGTTAGCTTGTTGATGCGAGCCCGGTTAGCCAGATCATTTACCTTTTTGCTCAACCCGTTTAGGTTCAGCTGATCGGCATTGTGAATCACGGGCACAATCAGGTTGCCGGAAGGGAGCGCCACGGCCAGGCCAATGTTAATGTCGCGCTTCTTGATGATGTAGTCTCCATCCACCGATACATTGATATTGGGGAAGTCCTGAATAGCGCGGGCAATAGCCTGAATCAGAATAGGCGTGAAGGTCAAATTTTCTCCCTCACGCTTTTTGTAGGCATCTTTGTGCTTGTTGCGCCAGTTTACCAGTTCAGTTACATCTGCTTCTACGAAGGACGTGACGTGGGGGGCAATCCGCTTGCTGTCCACCATGCGCTGGGCAATCATCTTACGCATGCGGTCCATCTCGATCAATTCCTGGTTGCCACTCACAGAGGGCACAGGCTTGCTGGCGGGCGCCGTAGCGGGCTTGGTAGTCGCTTCGGCTGGTGCCGCCTGGGGTTGGGCGGTTGGCTGCGCCTGAAGCGGCTGCGCAGCGGGCGCCGACATGGGCTGGGGGGCATTCTGAGGAGTAGGCGCGGCCGCGCTAGCTGCCTGGCTCAACGACTTCTTGCCGCCTTCCACGTAATCCAGAATATCCTTCTTCGTGACGCGATTTTCCTTGCCAGTCCCGGGCAGATATTCCAGATCAGCCATTGAAATTCCTTCCTGACGCGCAATGCTCAATACCAGCGGCGAGTAGAAACGGCCAGGCTGAGGCTGCGCTGAATTCTGGTTGGCCGAAGATTGGGCGGGCTCTGGCAAGTGAGGAATATCAACTGAAATGTCTTCGCCATTATCAGAGGCAGCGGTAGAAACTGCCTCAGGAGCAGCAGCTTGTGCAGCCGGGGGCGATGTGGCAGCACTGGCGTCGGTCTCGACAATAGCGATGGGAGCACCTACGGCTACCACTTCGCCTTCCTGTACCAGAATCTCCTGCAAAATGCCGGCATGAATGGCAGGTACTTCGGTATCTACCTTATCAGTAGCTACTTCCAGTACGGATTCGTCCTGCTCAATTGCGTCGCCTACTTGTTTGAGCCATTTCAGGACGGTGCCTTCCATAATGCTTTCGCCCATTTTGGGCATCACCATTTCCACTCGTGCCATGCGGTTATTGGGGGTTGGGGTTTGTTGGGTGTTGAAGGTCAGAAAATTAGCTCAGTGCGCGCCATAATATGCGGGGTGGACGCCCGTCAAGCTTCATCAAAGGTAGGTGTTTTAGCGGGTAGCATAAACTGAGGTGTAGGCATGAGGGCGTGCCGATACCAGAAAACAGAGTGTGTTAATCAGAAAGCAGTTGTTTGGGTGTTATAGCTGCTACTCTGAAAACAACCCCACGTTGTTGGACTTTGAGAACTGATTTCGAAAAAGCTAATACGGAAAGCTTATTTCGCTTATTAACTCCTCTGATCAAATCAATTCTGACGATAGAGCTTGATTTTGTGGCTACTATAAAATAGAAGGGTAACCAAGACGCAAAAGTCCCCAATCTAACCTGAGAAGGTAGATTGGGGACTTTATATTGGCTAAAGCAAAAAATTAATTAATGGTAATTGCTGGTCGGGAGGATTTAACGCAGCCGAATTGTGCGGGTGCGACCGTTGATAGTAACCGAGGCAATATTGTCGCAGGACTGTGTGCCTGTAGGATCGTAATTCAATAGCATCGTCTTCTGCTGAGAGTTCGTAACGCTGACGGTGCCAGCTACAAAGTGCCGGGCACACCCAATGGCGAATTCCTTTAAGAGTGGCTGCTCAATCTTGGCGGAATAAGTTATGCCCTGGCGATTAGTTCCTGTTGCTGAACCTGTTACACTGTATTTGTCATCAAGAATAGTGGGAGTGCCGAAGCCAGCTGTGCGAGTATATTGGCGCTGAGCAGACCAAGTGTGGGTGCCTTCTGAGGTAATAACACTAGCCTGCGCAACGCTTACCGAATAGGAGCCATTGCCCAAGTTAGTCAGTACGCGGGTGCCCGTGTGTTGCTTGTCGTTCACAAAATATTCCACTGGCGTCACCGTAATAACGGCTCCGGTCTGGCGATAAGGGCCGCTAAATACGGCCACAAGCTTACCACGACGGGCCACACCGTTGGGCCCTATGCAGTTTGTTAGGCCAAAGTCCAAGGTTAGCGTTTTGGTGGCGGCATCGTAGGTGCGGGTTGCGCATCCAGAAAGCAGGCGAGCCAGATCGGCGGCGCTAGCTACTGTCGTGCTGCCCGACTGGGTAGCATCCTGCGGGGCCGCTGCATTAAGCAGGTCACTGGCAGAAGCATTAGTATCCTCGGCTACTCCGCTGTCTTCGGCCGAAGTAAGGCTTTCAATGGCGGTAGGATCCTGGCTCTTATCGCAGGATGCGAGTAGCAACATACCACTAGCGATGGTAGCCATGTAAGCCGGACGGAGAGTAAACATTTTCATAATGCGTGCAAGGGGAAAGGGTGGAGAATGGGTTCTTTGGTCACTTGGAGGGCGATGAGCTAATAAGGTTTAATAGTACTTTATAAATTTTTAGAAAAAGTTCACCAACCTTTATTTTTTGTATTTACTCACCTGTAAACTCCTCAAACTACCATAGTAATAAAACACCAGACCCGAGCGGCATTGCTGCCATTCGGGTCTAGTTAACGTTCAGGTATAATTAAGGCTGGTGCTGATTAGGAATGCGGGTAAGCAGTTATGCTAGGGAGCTTTCGGCAAACTCTGTCGCAGCAGATTCAGGATGGTAGTAGTTGTATACTCAATGTTGAGCTGACGCCCACGGTCAAAAGTGAACTGCTTGCTGATGGTTTGGTGAGCGTCGGCGTAGGCAATGCAGACGGTGCCCACGGGCTTTTCAGGGGTGCCGCCTCCGGGGCCGGCAATGCCGCTTGTTGCTAGTGCTACATCTACGCCCAAGTGTTTGCGGGCTCCTTCGGCCATCTCGCGCACGGTAGCCTCGCTCACTGCGCCATGTGTAGCTAAGGTTTCAGTGCTTACGCCTAGATGTTTGATTTTGATATCGTTATGATACGCCAAAATGCCCCCCAGAAAGTAGCGCGAGCTGCCTGGCACGCTGGTTAGCTTGTGAGTCAGGTAGCCGCCCGTGCAACTCTCGGCCGTGCCAATGGTGAGGTTGCGCTCAACTAATAATTGACCAACAGCAGCTTCCAACGACACTTCCCCAACGGCAAAAATGTAGTCGCCAAGCCGTTCCTGAAGTAAAGGCAGATGGGCCTCAAGTCGTCCGCGCAGGTCGGGGATTCCATCGTCGGTGGCGGTGAGGCGGAGGCGTACGGCACCTAGGTGGGGCAGGTAAGCCAGCTTGAAATTGGGGGGCAAACTGTCTTCCCAGTCCGCAATTTTCTCTGCCAAAAATGACTCACCAATGCCCACTGTCTGAATGACTAGGTGCTCGATGGGCGCTGTATGGAAATGTTCTTTGAGCTTAGGCAACACAATGTCAGTCATCATGCGCTTCATCTCAAACGGTACGCCTGGCATCGACACAAACACCACGTTCCTATCCTCGAACCACATGCCCGGCGCCGTACCCACAGCATTGCGGATAGGAGTGCAGGCGGCGGGCAAATAGGCCTGCTGGCGGTTTACTTCCAGCATGGGCCGGTTGAAGCGGGCAAAGATACCTTCCACATCGCGCAGGGAAGGCTCATGCAGCACCAACTCGGTGCGAAAGTACTCGGTGAGAATATGCTTGGTCAGGTCGTCTTTGGTGGGGCCTAAGCCGCCAGTAATCAGCACCACGTCGGCGCGCTCACGGGCCGCATCCAGCGCCAGCACGATTTCAGCCGCCCGGTCCGAGACACTCGTTATCTGGCGCACTCGTATACCCAGCTTGCCTAGTTCCTGGCCCATAAAGGCCGAGTTGGTGTCCACAACCTGCCCATAAAGTAGCTCGTCGCCGATGGTAATGATTTCTGCATTAGGTACCTGCCGCATAGAAAGGAATAAGGAAAGAAAAAGTAGGATGGTTTGGTCCGGTTTGTGCCTTAGCCAGTACGCCCGGCCCATTGGTCGTTACACTTTAGTTGCCCCGAGTTATGAAAAAGATTCGCTATTCACTCGTATTAACTACGTTGCTTGGTCTGCATGTGGCCGCCTCAGCGCAGGTTTTTCGCTTACCCAAACTGGGGGGCATTTTGACAACCCCAACTACCAAGACTCCAACGCAAGGCTCCACTGGTAGCATCACGCAAGATGAAGCCGTCCGTGGCCTCAAAGAAGCTTTGGTGCAAGGTATCAGCAAAGGCGCCGACCAAGCGTCTCAGCAAGATGGCTTCTACCTCAACAAGCTTATCCGCATTCCGTTTCCGCCCGATGCCCAGCGTGTAGCTAATACGCTGCGTAGCATTGGCTTAGGTTCACAGGTCGATAAGTTCGAGCTGTCGTTGAACCGCGGCGCCGAGGATGCGGCCAAGAGTGCCAAGCCTATTTTCTTAGCCGCTATCAAAAGCCTGACCTTTAAAGACGTGTGGGGCATTTTGACTGGCGAGAAAGATGCGGCTACCAACTATCTGCGTCGCACCACTACTACCCAACTCACCACCGCTTTCAAGCCTATAATCCAGCAGTCGCTTGACAAGGTGAACGCCACCCGCTACTACACCGACCTAACGACGCGCTATAACCGCATTCCGCTGGTGCAGCCCGTCAATACAGATCTGAACCAGTATGCTACCGACAAAGCCATTGGGGGGCTTTTTACCCTCATCGCGCAGGAGGAAGCCAACATTCGGGAAAATCCGATGGCACGCGGCAGTGAATTGCTCAAGCGGGTGTTTGGTAAAAAAATTTAGCCTTCTTTTAAAATACTAAAAAGCCCCCCAGCATTACACTGGGGGGCTTTTTAGTGTTAATTATAGGTCTTTAATAGTCATCATCGTCGCTGATGCGGCCACCACGACCGGAGCGGCTACTCCCGAGGTCATCATCATCATCGGCGATATCAAAGTCGTCATCGTCATCCAAGGAAGCAAAGCCGCTGCTATCCGGATCTTCCGCAGCTTCGGCAGCAGTGTACTCTTCCTCCGTCATGCTGGCTAGGTCCAGCGCCTCATCGTGCGAGGAGCCCGTATCGCGCCACATCAGGTAGTCGGCATACTTGGCGCTAAGGCGGTCTTCGGTGCTGCCGATACCAGCGCGGCCGCCACTTTTGGCGAAGTTATCTAGCTCGTCATCATCGAGCGAATCGTCGTCGAGGTCGTCGTATTGTCTCATGGCCGTGTCAGGGCAGGTGATGGGTGAAAGAAGAATACTTTAGGCAGCTGTACTACCCTTGGGTAGTTGCGAAGATACGGTCCGAATGGTTTTTGCGTTGGAAATAAAGTCGTTTTTTAACTAATCAATTGTGAGCGTTCAGCTCAAAACCTGCACAAGAAAGCCTTATTCACCACGTTACGATCCGCACAAATGGATGAGCTTCAATAAAAAGAGAAAGCTGCAGCACTCTTAAATTTGGCGAAAATTCAGTTACGAAGCACACACCTGCCGAACATTCATTTTACGAAAAGCGTGGGGCTTTATTCTGCGCTAGCGAGCTGCTGTGGCGCCAAAGCTGGTTATGTCTAGCTGCTCCTGACAGAACTCGTACTCCTCCGCTACGTTGGAGCTCACCAGTACCAACCGGCCCGCCACTGTAGCATGAATGTGTTCCTGATACCAGGCCACGCCGGCCCGATCCAGGTTGGTTGTGGGCTCGTCGAGAAGCAGGAGAGGAGCGGCGCTGTATAAAGCTAATCCAAGCTTGAGACGCTGCTTCATACCCGACGAAAAATCGCGGATGAGCTTATAACGAGATTTCTCCAGATATAGCAGCTCGATCAGGCCTCGCATACTAAGTCCCGGCCGAAGAGGCTTAAAGCGGGTGTGAAAGGAGAGCAACTCACTTAGCGTCAGCTCCTCAATCAGCTCCAGATAAGGCGCGCAATAGGCCAGTTGGGCCGGGATATCCTCTACCGACACTGGCTTGCCTTGCAAACTGTAGGTAAGTGTGCCGTCGGTGGGCAATAGCTGTCCGGAAAGCGTATTAAGCAGGGTGCTTTTCCCAGCGCCATTGGGCCCCAGAATGGCCGTAGCAGTACCAGGCCGGAAGGTGTGGGTCAGGTGTCGGAAAATCCAGTCGCGGTTGAAGCGCTTGCCAAGTCCGGTAGCCTGAATCTGCATAAACGACTAGTAGTCGGAGCTACCGTTGCTGCTGCGTGAATAGCCTTTTATCACTCCCCGCCCAGAGTTGCGCACAAAGTTTACAACTTCATCCCGCTCCGGCGAGGGCAGCAATTCCAGCTCTACTTTGTCCAGCGCGTCGGCATTATTGAGCTTACTCAAAAACAGCAAGCGGTAGATCTGCTGAATCTCACCGATCTTAATATCGGAGTAGCCCCGGCGACGTAAACCTATTGAGTTAATACCGCTGTAAGTCAATGGCTCGCGGCCTGCCTTCACGAATGGTGGTACATCCTTACGCACCAGCGAGCCACCCGAAATCATGGTGTGCGGTCCTACTTTCACAAACTGATGCACCGCTGACATGCCACCCACAATGGCATAGTCGCCTATTTCTACATGACCGGCCAGTTGCACAGAGTTGGCTAGCACGCAGTTATCACCAACTATACAGTCATGGGCTACGTGTACGTATGCCATAAGCAGGCAATTGGCCCCCACCACGGTCCGCATCCGATCTATAGTGCCCCGATTTACGGTCACGCACTCCCTAATCACGGTATTGTCGCCGATATGAGCCGTCGTCTTTTCGCCCGCAAACTTTAAATCCTGGGGCATAGCGGCAATAACGGCACCTGGAAAAATCTTACAGTTCTTGCCAATCCGGGCTCCCTGCATGATTGTCACATTGGGCCCAATCCATGTGCCCTCGCCGATTTCTACGTCCTTATCAATAGTGGTAAAAGGCTCTACCACTACATTTTGCGCAATTTTAGCCTCCGGATGAATATAGGCGAGGGGCTGGTTCATTCTGTATTGTTAATTGAAAAACTAAGCGTCTTTGCGGACAATGGCGGCGCTCATTTCTGCCTCCATCACCACTTTGCCATTCACAAAAGCCTTGCCGCTCATCTTGGCAATTCCCCGCTTAACAGGAGCGAGTAGCTGACATTTGAAAATGATGGTGTCACCGGGAATTACTTTTTTTCGGAATCGACAGTTCTCAATTCCTAGGAAGTAAGTCCAATAGTTTTCGGGATCTTTCACCGTGTTTAGCACCAGAATACCGCCAGTTTGGGCCATAGCCTCAATCTGAATAACGCCGGGCATTACGGGGTTGCCGGGGAAGTGTCCTTGAAAAAACTGCTCATTCATCGTCACGTTTTTCACGCTCGTCACGGTAGTTGTATCGAGGTGGATAATTTTGTCGATGAGCAGGAATGGGTAGCGGTGCGGCAGGGTGGCCGATATCTTGTTGATATCCATCACCGGCTCGCGGCCAGGGTCATAGGTGGGCACCGGAGAGGAGTCCACCTCCATCATCTTCTTCTTAATCTTCTTGGCGAATGCTACGTTGGCGGCATGGCCAGGACGAGCTGCTAAAATCTGACCTTTCAGTGGACGACCTACTAAGGCCAAATCACCTACTAAGTCCAGAAGCTTGTGGCGAGCGGGCTCGTTTTTGTAGCGCAGATCTACATTATTCAGAATGCCTTCCTTCTTGACTGCCACTTTGGGCTTGCCGAGCATTTCCGCCAAATCATGCAGTTCTTCCTCGCTTACCACGCGGTCAACTACCACAATAGCGTTGCTGAGGTCACCGCCTTTGATAAGGTTTTGCTTGTAAAGGGCCTCTAACTCATGCAAAAAGCAGAAGGTACGTGAGGAGGCTATTTCGGTAGCGAAATGGGTGATATCAGTGAGGGTGGCGTGCTGAGAGCCTAGCACGGGGGAGTTATAATCCACCATTACCGTCACGCGGTAGTCGTGCAAAGGCAGCACCGCTAGCTCTACATGACGGGCGTGGTCTACGTACCGAATGCTCTCCGGAATCTCGAAGTAGTTGCGCAACGCATTCTGTTCCTCCAAGCCAGCTTCCTGCAAAGGCTTGATGAACTCATACGAGGAGCCATCCATGATGGGAGGTTCAGGGCCATCCAGCTGAATCAGCACATTATCAATTTGCAGGCCTACCAGCGCAGCTAGCGTGTGCTCCACGGTATTTACGCGGGCACCATTTTGCTCGATGGTAGTGCCGCGGGAAAGGTCCACCACATTATCAACGTCGGCATCCACAATGGGCTTACCGGGCAAATCGATGCGCTGAAACTTATAGCCGTGGTCGACTGGTGCTGGGCAAAAGGTCATGGTGGCCTGTACGCCCGTGTGCAGGCCAATGCCGCTCACAGTAACCGGCGACTTGATAGTGTGTTGCTTGTCGTTCATTAGAGGAGCTAGAAGCTGAAAGCTAGAAGCTGGAAGGATGACATTACCAAAAGCAGAAGAAAAAGAAGCCCGGCCTGGCTACTAGTTGTGAGCTTTTAGCTCCTAGTTTCCGACTTCCGGTTTTCTAAGAGGCAAAGCTAAAGCTTTTCTGTTGCGCTTTTGCTGCCTTCTAGTGCGTCGAGGCGCCGCGCTAGTTCAGGTAGATGCCGGAAAATAGCGTTGGCACGCAAACTATCACGCAGGTTAAACGCCGGGGAGCCTTGCAAAAACTGCCCTTCCTCCTTTATTGATTTGCCAACGCCCGACTGCGCTGTGACGGTCGTGCGGTTAGCCAAGGTCAGGTGGCCTGCCAGGCCCGCTTGGCCCGCCAGCACGCAATAGTCGCCAATCTTGGTTGAGCCCGAAATACCCGTTTGCGCAGCTACCACGGTATGACGCCCAATCTCTACATTGTGGGCTATCTGCACTAGGTTGTCAATCTTGCTGCCTTCCCGGATGATAGTCGAACCCATGGTGGCGCAGTCGATGGTAGTATTAGCGCCAATGCTGACGTTATCTTCCAAGACTACATTTCCAATTTGCGGAATGGCACGGTACGATCCATCAGGCTGGGGGGCAAATCCGAAGCCATCGGAGCCTAATACGGCGCCCGCGTGCACAGTGCAGCGCGCCCCAATAACGGTATCGGCATAAATTCTGGCGCCCGCGTAAATAATGGTGCCGTCGCCGATGCGGCACCGGTCGCCGATGGTAGCGTGGGGAAAAATGAGCACGTCACGGCCAATGGTGCAGCCTTCGCCTATGTACGAAAAAGCCCCCCGGAAGTGCCCTTCCCCAATACTGGAATTGGCCCCCAGAAAGGAGGGTTCCTCTACGCCGCGCCGACCCGTACGCGTTGTCTGCTGATAAAACTCCAGCAAGCGACTAAAACACAAATACGGGTCATCGACGCGAATTAGAGCAGCTGCTACAGGTTGCTTCAATGCCTGCTTCTTGCTAATGATAATGGCGGAAGCACCCGTTGTATATAAGTAGGGCTCGTACTTGGCATTTGCCAGAAAAGCCAAAGAGCCAGCCTGCGCTTCCTCGATTTTTGCCAGCCGGTCGATGCGCATAGACGCGTCGCCCTCGACAGTTCCACTCAGTACTTCGGCTATTTGGCCTACAGTAAATTCCATCGGGCAAAAGTAAATAAAATCAGTTGGTGAATAGTCGTGGTTGGTGCTAAGCTGAAATGTCAGTCAAATAACCGCGTATCTATTTATAATGCTTTGAAGCGAGGGTAAACCTTATTGCGCTATTTCCTTTGGGTAGCAGATATAATGCTTCTCCACCCGTTGGCCTAGGGCGCGGATATTCGGCAAATCAGATGCTTCGGCCACATTTACCACCCGTCCCGACTTGGTTAAGACATCAATCGTATCCTTGCCGTCGGCGTCGTAGGCATTGTTGCTGATGCGCCCGGCAAGCATGAGCAGACTGGCCTCGCTGGGGGGCAAATTGAAGTGTTCGGCAATCAACTCGACTACGCCTGCTTTCATCTCTTCCTCAAACGGTTCAGTCTGCAGGATTATTTTGAACAGGCGCCGGTCAAGCAGGCTGCGCGACATATAGCTCAGTACGCGGTCGGGGTGAGAGGCCCACATCTTTACTGCCCCCCAGATATCATGGTCATCCAACTGCACAAAGCGTTGCAGTATCGTATCGTCTTTCTCGAAGTCCAGTATCGTAACGGCTTTGGCTAGGAAGAAATGCAGGTCGGCACTGGCTGGTACCTCGTGCCCCGTGCGTACCAAGTCGCGGGCCCGCTGCACAATCCGGATAATCATTTGCTCGGCGCTGGTCACCGTTTTGTGCAGATACACCTGCCAGTACATCAGCCGCCGACTCACCAGGAAATTCTCAACCGAGTAAATGGCCTTTTCTTCCAAAGCAAGGCGCTCATCTACTACGGTCAACATTTTGATAAGACGGTCAGCGCCCGGTCGGCCTTCTTGCACGCCGGTATAAAAGGAGTCGCGGTTGAGGTAGTCGAGCCGGTCCATATCCAGCTGACTGCTCACCAGCTGATGAAAAAACGGCCGTGCGTAGCTCCCCTGAAAAATGGCAATGGCCTTATCCAAGGCGCCATTATGCTCGGCATTGAGGCGCTGCATCAGATAAAGTGACAACTGCTCGTGCGGCACCTCATCAAAAATAGCCGTTTCCAGAGCGTGCGAGAGGGGACCGTGGCCTACATCGTGCAGCAGAATAGCCGCCAGTGCTGCCTGCCCTTCCGCCGCCGAAATCTGCACCCCTTTGTCTTTGAGCGTGCGCAGTGCCATGCTCATCAAGTGCATAGCCCCCAGCGCGTGGTGAAAACGCGTGTGCAACGCTCCCGGATACACGAAGCCAGTGAGTCCTAATTGCTGAATGCGGCGCAGCCGTTGAAAATAAGGGTGCTCTATTAAATCAAACAGGAGCTCGGTGGGCACTGTTACAAAGCCGTACACCGGGTCGTTGAATATCTTTTTCTTGTTCATTGGCAGTTACATTAAGCTGAAGCTTAATGAGTGGGAGCAGGCGTTTGAAAAGGCACTGAGCGTGCGCAGCGCATTGTGGTAGGTGTAAAAAAAGCCCCCCAGAACCCTGTGCAACGACCCGCGAACTAAAACTTTGCGATACGGCTCGCGCAACCAGCCAGGGAACCAGAACGATCTTATTATGCCTTACTTAACGGATGAGTTAATTACAAAAAATAGAGAAATCTGAATTTTTCGGATCAAAATCTACCGATTGGCAGTAAAGCTACTGACGAAACTTCAGTTGCAGAGCGTTAGTGACTGCGGAGCTTTATGCTCCGGGCATACTCGCACTACCGCTGCCCTGCCACTCTTATTCAAGCAACGTACCTCTAAACACCCTTATGCAACGATACAACATCCTTTGGGCCGACGACGAAATTGACCTGCTCAAGCCCCATATTCTCTTTCTCAAAGACCGCGGCTACGACGTCACGCCCGTTAACAGCGGCGCCGATGCCATTGAGCAAATAGCTGAGCAGAGCTTTGATATCGTATTTCTCGACGAAAATATGCCCGGTCTCACCGGCCTCGAAACCTTGTCTGAAATTAAGGCGGCGCGGCCTACGGTGCCCGTCATTATGATTACCAAGAGCGAGGAAGAACATATCATGGAAGAGGCGATCGGCTCCAAAATCGCCGATTACCTCATCAAGCCTGTTAATCCCAACCAGATTTTGCTTTCTGTAAAGAAAGTGCTGGACAACAAGCGCTTAGTGAGCGAGCGTACCAATACCGGCTACCAGCGCGATTTCCGTCAATTGGGTATGCAACTCGGCGACCGTCTTTCGCCCCAAGAGTGGGCTGACGTGTACAAAAAGCTGGTCTACTGGGAGTTGGAGATCGATGAGACCGAAGGCAAGAGCATGGCCGACGTGTTTAACATGCAGAAGGATGAGGCCAATACCTACTTCTCCAAGTTCATTATGGAGAACTATGAGGAATGGGTAAATAAGGAAGTGGACGATGCTCCGCTCATGTCGCATGAGCTGTTTCAGAAGCGCGTGTTTCCGCTGCTCAAAGACACTGGCGATACGCCCGTCTACTTCGTACTCATTGATAACCTGCGCTACGATCAGTGGAAGATTTTAGAGCCCATCATTGCCGAGATGTTCACCGTGGACACGGAGGAGATGTACTACAGTATTCTGCCTACCACGACGGCTTACGCTCGCAATGCAATCTTCTCTGGCATGATGCCCGGTGATATACAGAAGAAGTATCCCAACCTGTGGGTGACCGACGACGATGATGAAGGCAAGAACCTGAACGAGGCCGAGTTTCTGGAAATCATGTTCCAGAAGGCTAACCAGAAGCAAAAGTTTAGTTATAACAAGGTGACTAATCTTCAGGCTGGCAAAGACTTGCTGAGCAAGATGAGCAACCTGCACAATAATCATAAGCTTAATGTCATCGTCTACAACTTTGTAGATATGCTCTCCCACGCCCGCACCGATATGGCGATGATTCGGGAGCTAGCTGGCGACGAGTCGGCTTACCGCTCGCTCACCCGCTCTTGGTTTCTGCACTCGCCCTTATATGAAATGCTTCAGCAGATTGCGGACAAGAAAGGCAAGCTTATCATCACCACTGACCACGGTACTATCCGCGTTAAGCGCCCCTTCAAAATTGTAGGCGACCGTAACACAAACACGAACCTTCGCTACAAGCACGGTAAAAACCTTGGTTTTACGGAGAAGGACGTATATGTAGTGCGTAAACCTGAACGCATTTTTCTGCCCCGCGAAAACGTGAGCACCGCCTACGTATTCACGTTAGGTGATTATTTTTTCGCCTACCCGAACAATTACAACTACTACGTGAATTACTACAAAGACACGTTCCAACACGGTGGTATTTCGCTAGAGGAAATTATTATTCCTTTTGTAACGCTTAGCCCCAAAGGATCTTAAATTAAGTAGCTCATAAAAAAGGCAGACTACTACAGTCTGCCTTTTTTATGAGCTACTATGAAATAGTTTGAATTTAGTAGAGGTGATTGCAATCTGGCATATAAGTATAGTGCTTTATGCAAGAAGCGTTATTAACTAGTGATTCTGCTATCCAATATCGGTTAGCCTTCTGGCAAGAAGTATTACTGAGCTCGTCGCTTTTCGTCTTCAGCTCCACTTTGGCGCCTACGAATAGGAGCTAGCTTATCGTTGCCAAAGCGGTAGGTAAAGGAGAGCGTAGCAACCCGCGCGTCGAGCCGATTATAGAAGGTGTCTTCAAAATTTGCGTAAGCATACGTTGAGCGAACGGGACTTGTGTACAAGATATCGGTTGCGTTCACCTTCACCGAAGCTTTATTATTCCAAAGTTGCTTTTGGATTCCGATGGCTATCTGGCCGCGAGCCCGGAGCCGCTCGTACCCGTAGCGTTCGGGTGCCAGATACGTACCATTTAGCTCGGCCAACCAACCAGTACCAAACTTAAATGTGCTATTAGTGCTTAGATTAACCGTTATCCAAGTACGAGGGGGCATTGTATCGGCTACTTTCCCTTCAAAATGATTGTAGTACACCAATACATTGTTATAAACACTCCACCACTTGGTTGGCTCCAGTGGGGCGGTTAAGGTTAAAACATAATTCTGTAGACTACGAAGGTTGATGTCACGATTTACGACATAGAATCCACCTTCAGACGCTGGTTGAATTATAGGGATAATAGGTAAATCAGTGATGCTATAGCTAAGCGCTGCGCTATACTTTTCTTTGAAAGTGTGGGTAAGCTCTATGTTATAGCTGGTTTCGGGCCGTAGGTAAGGGTTGCCGGTGCGGTAGGAGGTGGCATCTACGTAGGACCGGAACGGGTTGAGTTGATTGTACGTGGGCCGGTTGATTCGGCGGCTGAGGGAGAGGCTTAGATCGTGCTTATCCGATAGCTTACGCTGTACGCTGGCACTAGGGAAAAGCTGAAAATAGTTGCGGTCGAAGCCTTCATTGCCTATTGCCTGCTGGCCATCCACGTTGGTTTGCTCACCCCGAAGCCCAGCCGATATAGTAAGCTTAGGCAAAGTGCGCGTCAGGGTAAAATAAGCCGCATTAATATTTTCGTTATAACGAAAACTGTTGCTAAAATTTTGATTGAGCGTCCTTACTCCATCAATAATGTCATCAAACACCAAGTCGTTATCGGAATTAATCAGGGTTGCTTTAAGGCCAGCTTCCAGTCGCGTAGCCCGACGCAAATTGCGCGTGTAATCAGCCTTTACTGACTGAATGGTCAGGTTACCCTCCTGGTCGCCGTCCAGTATAGCCGCCGATCGTCCGGGTTCACTGAAGAACGTGGTCAGCTCCTGGTCAGCGTAGCGGTTAAAGCGGTCGTAGTCAATATCCACCGAGAGCGTGGGAGCTCCGCTGGAGTCAGCAAAAGAATGCCTGAAATTGAGGTTACTTGTAATGCTAGGGTTGTAGGGGCGCCGGTTAATGGTGGACCGATAGGCCGGCAACGGTTGATTCTGGGCATCAAACAATAACGTTCTGTTGGTAGCAAAACCTGGAATGCGGCTGTCCAGGCCCCCAACAACGAAGCCTACAACTGTCCGCTTTGAGAGCGTATAATCGAGTCCGCCCCGCCAGGTGTGCGATTGAAGGTGGCTGCGACTGTTGTTTCTTTGGAGACTGCTGCTTTGCAAAACCCTGTTGACGTAAAAGAAACGGTCGAACGTGAGTTTTTGAAAGTTTTCCCGATTGGCATACGCGTAAGAGCCGAAGGCATTTAACTTCTTTTGCCGGTGGTTCAGCGTTAGGCCCGTAGTGAATTTGCCGTATTGGCCGCGGCCGTAAGCGGCATTCGCAGTGCCATTAGTACCCTGGCGCTGATCTTTTTTGAGATTGATAGCAATAATGCCTCCTCCCTGGGCGTCGTATTTGGCTGGGGGGGAAGTAATTAGCTCAATGCTGCTCAACTGCTCGGCCGGCAGCGCACGCAAATACTCAGAAAGCTCGGAGCCGGTCATGGGCTGCCTTTTGCCATCAATTAATACTAGTAAACCCTGTCGGCCACGTAGCGCCAAGGCTTCGTTGCCGTCTAGAGTTACACCGGGTGCTCGGCTCAGAATATCAAGTGTGGTACTGCCTGCGGACAGTGTTGAGCCTTCCACATTCACCACCGTGCGGTCGGCTAAGCGCTCATAGTAAGGCTTTTGCTTTACTACGGTTACTTCTTTGAGTTGGGTAGCTACGCTGGCTTGCAGGAAGATATTGGCTAAATTTTGCCCCCCAGCGGTCAACTCGAAGGTCGGACTCCAATAAGGGATGAAGCCAACCTGAGTGACGGAAACCAAAAAAGACCCCCCCGCTGATTGCTCCAGCCGAAAGGCTCCCTGGGCATCGCTGAACTCTGTTTTGACCGCCAACGAATCTGCGGCGCGGTGCAGGGTTACGTTGGCAAATTGTATGGGTACGCCTCCATCTGCAGTTTGCACCCGACCCGTAACGCTACTCAGGTTAGCCTGGGTTTGAGCAAGGGCTGATTGCGAGGTCAGCAGAAGCAGTATCAGCAAATAACCTAGTCGACCCATGGCCGAAGTAGGTAAAGCACTTTGCATAAAGACTATATAAGAGGGAGCGGAGCTAAATTGTTGGTTGACATAGATGTGGATAAAAGCGTAGGTCGAATGATCATCAGGAGCAAGCGCTGTTGCGACGCTGCGGTGGAGGAGATGACGGGCCCTTGTCAGCCAGTTAAAAACACCGGCAGCGCAAGGGTAGGAGTGGCGTAAGCAGAACAATAATCGGTTGCCTGTTACGCTTTCGCAAGCTCAACAGGCAACCAAAAATTTTGTCAATCTAAGGATTTGCAGAAGGATTAAAGAATTGGAGAAACAATATGGTTGCTGAAAAGCGATTCTATGCTTCCCAAACCGCTCTGTAATGACTATTTTAATCCTGTAAGTGCCGCCCGCAGTCGTGGCAAAGCGGCCTCAATCGACTCCAGCGAAGCACCACCCACTGAGAGGCGGAACCACGGGGAAGTGTCGGCGGTACCAAAGGCACTGAAGGGCACCAACGCTAAGCCCGCCTCAGCAATCAGATAAGAAGTCAGGTCGCGGGTAGTGGCCAGTAATTGACCTGACGGTGTGGTTTTTCCGAGCACATCGAGCCGCGCGGTAAGATAAATGGCCCCCGCCGGCGCAATAGCATCAACCCGATAGCCTGCATCTTTCAGGTCTTGCAGTCCTTTATAAAGCGTGTCGAGGCTGCGCTGAATTTTCTGCTTAAACGCTGCTGTGTACGTGTCGACGGCTGTGGTGTTGGGCAAATAATGCGCGGTGGCTACCTGCTCAGCCTTGGGAGCCCACGCGCCCACGTGGCCCAGAATCGACTTCATTTTGTCGATTACTCCGCTCGGGCCAAAGGCATACCCAACCCGCACGCCAGTGGCAGCGAGGCACTTAGAGATACCATCAATATAAATAACGTAGTCGCGCAGCTCGGGACGCAGGTTTACGGGGTCGAAGTGCTGAGCGGTGCCAAAGGTGAGCATCCAATAAATCTGATCATACAGAATATACAGGGGCTTTTCATCGGGGCCACGGCGCTGGTTTTCGGCTATTACCAAGTCGCAGATAGCCTCCAGATCGGCACGGGCGAATACGGTTCCGGTTGGGTTAAGAGGAGAGCAAAGCGCTAAAAGCGTGGCGCCGGGCAGGTGGGGGGCAATTTCGGCGGCCGTGGGCATAAAGTCGTGGGCCGGGCTGGTTTCCACCATTACCGCTTCCGCACTGGCTAAGTGGCAGTAGTGGTTGTTGTTCCACGATGGCACCGGAAACACCACTTTATCGCCGGGGTCGAGCAGGGCTAAGTAGGTAGCATAGATGAGCGGGCGCGAGCCACCTGCCACCAGCACATCGGCCGGGGAGTAGCTCAGACCCAGACGCTGTTGCACAAAATCGGCGGCGGCGATGCGCAGGTCGGCTACGCCATTGGCCGGCGGATAATTGGTTTGGCCTGCTGCATACGCTTCTGTTATACCATCGCGCAGCTCTTCAGGAATTGGAAAAATAGCGGGGTCGAAGTCGCCGATGGTCAGGTTGCAGATGGCTGCTCCCTTCTTGATCATCTCACTTACCTCATTGCCGATTTTTATGATTTCAGAGCCGATCAAGCTACCGGCCATCTTGGATACAGTCATGGGGGGCATTTTTTTGCTTAAAGATAACAGCCGGTTGGTAGCCGGAAAGTTAAGTGTAGTCACTGAGCGTGCTGCAGTCAGCTTCCGAAAATAGCGCGAAAGCTAACCGGTGGCCCAAAGGAATTGTTGAACTTGCGCCCGTTTAATTCCGCTGGTCCACGTCAGAGACCCAGCACTACGTCTGTCTGTTGTATGCCCGACCCGCTTACCCTTTCGCCTCAACCTGCCCAGCAAGCATCGGCGCGCCAGGAGTATCTGCCCCCGTTGCGCACCATTCTATTGCTGGCGTTGGGCCTGCGCGTGCTGGCGGCTTTTTTCTCGAAGGGCTACGCTTTTCACGACGACCACTTCGACGTTATCAGCATCGCCCAAGATTGGGTGTATGGCCTTACCACCTGGCTGCACCAGCCTTTGCCGCCCCGCCACAGCATGACCTACACGGGGCTGCATTACGGACTTTTTTGGCTTCTCGATTCAGTCGGCTTTACCAATCCTGACGCCAAAATGACCTTAGTGCGTCTCCTGCACGGGGTTTACTCGCTGCTCACAGTATATCTGGGCTACAAAATCACGAAAGAGCTAGCTGGCGAAACGTACGCCCGAAGGGCGGGCCTGTTGTTAGCGGTACTGTGGTTTATGCCGTTTATGAGTGTACGCAATCTGGTCGAGATGGTGTGCATTCCACCGTATCTGGGGGGCTTTTATGTGCTCGTGCGCTACCGCGACCGGCTACAGGCGCGGCATTTTTGGTTGGCTGGCGCTTTGTTTGGTGTATCATTTCTGTTTCGCTACCACACGGCTTTGTTTTTGATGGGGGCCGGCGCAGTACTGGTATTTCGGCAGCAGTGGAAAGCTATTGCGTGGCTCGCGCTTGGCTTCATCGGCGTGGTTGGGTTGGTCCAAGGCACTATCGACGGAGTTCTATTTGACTATCCCATGCATTCGCTGGTGGCTTATTTTCTTTTCAATTCGAAAGGCGCTTTTCAGTATAGCACGGGCCCTGTTTACCGCTTTGCGCTCACAGTTTTGGGTTTTTTGGTGCCACCAATTAGCGCCTTTTTGGTGCTTGGCTACGCTCGTACCCGGCGGCTGGCACCCTTACTTTTCTGGGGTGGAGTGCTGTTTTTTGTTGCTCATTCCCTGTTCCCGAATAAGCAGGAACGATTTATTCTTCCCCTGTTTCCCTTGCTCATTATTCTGGGCGTGATAGGGTGGGAGCGGTACGTGGCCGGCGCTGCGTTCTGGCACCGACACCCACAATTGCTGGCGAATAGCTGGCGGTTTTTTTGGGTCCTCAATGGGATTGTAGCGCTGGCTTTGGCGCTAACTTATTCCAAAAAAAGCCGCGTCGAGCCTATGGTCTATCTATCGCAGAAGACTGATTTGCGCGGTTTGGTGCTCGATTTTGGCCCCCACGGCACCAAAATGCCCCCCATATTTTATCTGGGTCGGATGGGAGCCGAAGCCAGCGCCTTCATTCCAGATTCCAGCGGCGTATGGCGGCGCTACCAACAGCAGCGTCACCTGCCGGCCAACTTCGTGATGACCTACGCGCTCAACGACCAGAAGCCGTTGCGGCGGCTGATCAGCGAGATGAATTACACCCAGCGCCGGCCAACCTACCTGTTGCTGGTGGGCGACAAAGACATTGACCGCCGCCTCGACCGTCTGCGCTTGTTGTTTCCAAACCTGAAACTAGAGCATACTATCACGCCCTCGCCCTACGACCAGGTGCTACATGCCCTTAACCCGCGCGTACACAAAGACGAGCACGTGCGCATTTATCAGATTCTGAAGTAGCATATCCACGCCCTGCACTATGGCAATTCCTGAAACTGAAATAGCCGTTCCATCGCTCGCCGACTTGCCTGCCGCCGCTGCGCAGCTCCGGGCTTCCCTCAGCGACCACAATATCATTTTGTTTGAGGGCGAAATGGGAGCGGGCAAAACCACGCTAATTAAGGCACTATGCGAAAACCTGGGCGTGCCAGCCTCCGAAGTGAGTAGCCCTACTTTTTCCTTGGTAAATGAATACCGCGACGCCCGCAATCAGCCCATCTACCATTTTGATTTTTACCGCCTCGATAATTCGGCCGAAGCTTTAGCAATGGGTGCGCTTGAGTACTTCGATTCTGGCTATCTTTGCCTGATAGAATGGCCAAGCCGAGTATCCGATCTTTTGCCCCCGCGCCATCTACTTGTCACGCTCACGGTCACCGGCGAAGAAGCACGCGTTCTTCAATTAAAAACGATGAGTTAAACAGCAAAATTGAAGCAGAATCAACCCTGTTTTTAAGTTAGTTGCATTCTGCCTGCACATTTTAATTCAGCGTCTTTAGGTCAACATTTTTACTTGCCATAATGCAGGAAGCAGTACCCCCGGGATTCGAGTCGCTGGCTACGAGCCGTGCCTATTTCACGCAAGAATCGATGCTGGCGGTGGAGACGCGCCGACGCAAGCTCTTTATCGGTTTGCCCCGCGAGTCATCGTTACAGGAAAATCGGCTGGGTCTGACCCCCGAGGCCGTGAAGCACCTCATCAACGAAGGCCACGAAATCGTGCTGGAAAGCGGTGCTGGTGAGCCCAGCAAGTATTCCGACCACGAGTTCTCGGAGGCAGGCGCAACCATCGCCTATTCACAAAAGGAAGTGTACGAGGCCGACATCATCCTGAAAGTCGCCCCACCCACCACCGACGAAATTAACCTCATGCGGGCGGGCCAAACCCTGATTTCCGCCCTCCAGTTCGGCTCACTTACCGGTGACTATATTTCTTCGCTTACCCGCAAAAAGATCAATGCCATTGCTTTTGAGCTGATTAAAGACCCCTCCGGCGCCCGACCCGTAGTACGCGCCATGAGTGAGATTGCGGGTTCCACGGTTATGCTCATCGCTGCCGAGTATTTGGCTCGCTCCAATGAAGGCAAAGGAATTATTCTGGGGGGCATTACGGGTGTTCCACCTTCCCAAGTCGTCATTCTCGGAGCGGGTACCGTAGCTGAGTATGCTGCCCGCGCCGCCACAGGTCTGGGGGCCGAAGTAAAAGTGTTTGACAACCACATCTACAAGCTGCGCCGACTCAAGCAAAACCTCGGTACCCAATTGTACACCAGTACGTTGGATACCTATGTGCTAAATCAGCAAATCCGCCGCGCCGACGTGGTGATTGGCGCGCTGAATGTGGAAGAAGGTCGCATTCCCTTCATGGTGCCCGAAAGTGTGGTGGCCACGATGGCGCCCGGCTCAGTTATTATTGATGTCAGCATCGACCAAGGTGGCTGTTTTGAAACCTCAGAAATGACCAGCCACAGCAAGCCCGTTTTTCGCAAATACGACGTCGTACATTATTGCGTGCCGAACGTGGCTTCCCGCGTTCCGCGCACTGCTACAGGTGCGTTAAGCAACATTTTTACGCCAATTCTGCAGGAAATCAGTCAGCATGGTGGCGTGAATGAAGTGTTGTTCGCCAATGAGCATTTCCGCGCTGGTGTTTACATTTATAAAGGCTCATTGACTAATTCGGCTATTGCGAAGAAATTCAATATGCGCTATAAAGAGCTTGGGCTAATGATTGCGGTTCGTAACTAGCTGGTTAGAAGACAGATTTTTATTCCTTAAAAAAAGGCCATTTCTAATTTGAAATGGCCTTTTTTGTGACTCCATCTGCAACATGCTTGTAACTACACACTAGCCTGATCGAATGTAGGAACAGCGCGCCCAAGCTTGCTCAGATGTATAAGCGAATCAGCCTTCGTTAAATAGATTCTTCCCATGCTAACCCCTGACGTAGAACTCATTGCTCACCCGGTGCTCGAATTTACTTCCGCCCAGGTAACCGATGCCATGAACCGCTCTTTCGAGGAATACATGGTGCCCATGGTATTTACGCCGGTCAGTTTTGAGCGCCGATTTCGGGGTGAGCATTTAGATGCCGAAGCGAGCAAGCTGTGGTTTCGGGGAGAGAAGCTAATTGGGGTGGTTTTCATTGCCCGTCGGGGCTGGACGAGCCGTGTAGCGGCTATGGGTCTGGTGCGGGATGAGCGTGGCAAACAATACGGCCGCCAGATGCTGCAATCGGCCATAAATGAGGCTATTGCCCGCGGCGACCGGTCGATGCTGCTGGAAGTATTCGCGGCTAATGAGCGGGCGCGCCGCCTCTACGAACGGTTGGGCTTCCGGAATGAGCGCGAGTTATTTAGCTTCCGGCATGTACCCACTCCAAAAAGCCCCCCAGCGGCTCGCCGAGAATTACAGGAGATAGACCCAGCGGAAGTAGCCCGACTTGTGCTGCTAGAAGGTGAGCCCAATATTTCGTGGATGTATGCCCCCGAGACGCTGACGGGAGCTGCTACGCCTAGTCGGGCGTTTCAGCTCGATGAAAAGGCGTACGTGATGCTGCGCCAAGATCCAGATCGTACGCTGCTGCAGACGCTGCTGGTGCGGCCTGAGCATCGGCGGCAGGGGCGTGGCCGGGAGCTTTTGCAAGCGGTGGAGGCTGCTTTTCCGGAAAAACCGCTCGTGATTTCGATGCTGGCAAGCGGGCCGCTCTATTCGTTTTTGCAGGCTATGCAATGGGAGCTAATGCCTTTGCCCTTATTCGAGATGGTCCGGCCATTGTAGGTATTCGTCTTTATTTTGGCTGAGCCAGGAGCAACGTCTTCCATGCCTCCACCAGTCGGCCTTCTTCCAACAGCTTCTTCCCCAATAACTCTAGCTGCTGGCGTTGCTCTTGGGGCGCTTTTTCATACTTGCTGAGCGTGTAAGCGACCAGCGGATCGTCGCGGAAGGCTTCTATTTCTGCCGCGTCTGGCAGGGCAGTAGCTTCAATATTGCCCAGGCGACCCAGGTTGTTGCCGGTTAGTAGATCGGAGTTGCGAATATGTTCGGGCAGCTGATCAATGCCGATGCCCATGTTGCGGTTGGGCTTGGGCACCTCAAACAGGCTGCTGCCTGAGGCGCGGCAGTACCAGTCGCCGCCGAGGCGGGCAATGGCGTCGAGTTTAAACGGGTCGATGCCAGTGCCGCTGGGCAGCACGATATCCTCCCGAAAATGAGCCAGAACTACCCGGCAAATAACGAGGTTGCCCGCGCCATTATTCTGACCCAACTCGATTACCTGCTCCACCACGCACTCAAAGGCTGCGGGGGCTTCGGCCACTCGGGGTGGCTTTACTTTCTGGCTGGGCACCTCCGTGAAACCGGCTTTTACGAACTCATTCACGCCTTTTTCATACTCCGTGCTCGCCAGCGACATTTGCTCGACCATAGCGTAGTCGCAGATATGAATGACGACTTCCGGCACTTCGCGCACGTTTTGCAGGGTGTGTTTCTGCGAGTTGTCACGCACCCGGTTGGCCGGCGAAAACACCAGAATAGGCGGGTTGGAGCCGAAGCAGTTGAAGAAGCTATAGGGACTCAGGTTTACATTTCCTTCCGCATCCACGGTACTGGCAAATGCCACGGGCCGCGGCGCTACGGCACCGACCAGAAATGGGTGTAGCTCGCTGGGCTTGATGGTGGCTGGGTCAATAGTGCGGAAGGAGGGAAGGGACATTAGAAATGGGAATGCGTGAGGGGCCGTGTTTGTACTTTCAAGCCGCGAAGATGATCTATCGCTTGTGCTATGCAAAATCAACAACTGAGTAAGACGCTGAGTTACGTGCTGCGGCATAAGCCAGAAGCATTCGGGTTACAATTGGATACCCAAGGCTGGATAGACGTGACCGAACTGCTCCGCGCCCTGCACGCTCATGGGCATGAAGTAACACCAAATCAACTGCACGAAGTAGTAGCCACTAACGATAAGCAACGGTTCAGCTTATCCGCTGATGGGGCGAAGATACGCGCCAATCAGGGCCACTCGGTAGCCGTAGATCTGGAGCTAACCGCCGTGGTTCCACCCGAACTCCTTTACCACGGCACGGCCACACGCTTTCTCGATTCAATACGAAAGGACGGACTGCGAAGTGGTAGTAGGCAGCACGTGCATTTATCTGCCGATGCGGAAACAGCCGTGACCGTAGGAAGCCGTCATGGCAAGCCAGTAGTGCTCACGGTGCAAGCGGGCCGATTGCACCGGGCTGGGGGGCTTTTTTACCTGTCGGCGAATGGCGTTTGGCTGACGGAGGCGGTGCCGCCAGAGTATCTTGGAGTTGCAGAGTAGGGCTTATTGTTTAGGTATAGCGATAATTGCTTGTCAATCATTGATGTACCATTTTCCATATAAACCGTCATATACAATTTCAACGAAAGCCCCAGAGTCGTAACCTAGCCAAAAAGAATGGGCTGTTCGCGAGTTGTCCGCAATTTCACTATAGCGAAAAGGCCGTTGAAATAATAAGCCTTTAGCAGTGCGTGGTAATTTAGTCAAGTAGCCCGGTTTAAGTTGCGTAAGCGACTCAGGATAATGGCCTTCCTTATTTTGGTATTTTTCCAATTGTTGAATAATGGTATCTGCGCGACGTTTAGTTAACGTATTTTGCCATTTATAAATAGGTATTACTAAGGGAACGCTGAGCAAAGAAGCTAGAAGTGTCGGACCCAGATATCGGCGTATCGCAACTGATATTTCTGATGATCCAAATCCCCAGAGAACAACGTGAAGCAACGCCAAAAACAGTGAAATAAATACTTGTGGTCCCAGCAATAAAGGCTCGCTAATTTCGGTGTGCAGATAAACTAGGACTGCTAGAAATAAGCTGACACGCTGTATCCAAGAATAGTTAATAGATAACTTCACGACGTATAGGATTTAGCTAATACCTGCGCAGTTTATGCATTTACGATTGTCTTTGCTCACTTATTTGCTGTTGAGCACCTTGCATGTTAGCGCCACTACCAAGGCCGACTCCGTGCGCCTGCGACAACACCTCACATACCTGACTTCTACACCCCAGCCGCGCAATTATCGGCAGGTAGCCGTACTCGACACAGTGGCGGCGTATGTCAACCGACAGTTGCGCGTCGCTGGCGCCCGCCTCAGCGACCAGCCTTACGAGGTTGGGGGGCAAATTTACCGCAACGTCATCGGCTCCTTTGGCCCCACGGATGGGCCGCGACTCATTGTAGGCGCCCATTACGATGTGTGCGGCGACCAGCCCGGTGCCGACGATAATGGCTCGGGCGTAGCTGCGCTCTTAGAGTTGGCGCGCTTGATGGGCCAGCAGCAACAGCTTTCGTACCGCGTTGATCTGGTTGCTTATACCTTGGAAGAACCACCATTCTTCCGTACCAAAAACATGGGCAGCTACATCCACGCCAAATCCCTGCACGACCAAGGCATACCTGTGCGCGGCATGGTAGCGCTGGAAACCCTGGGCTACTACGATGACCGCAAAAACACGCAGGATTACCCCGTCAGCCTGCTGAGCTTAGTATATGGAAGCCGCGGCAATTACCTGACTGTGGCCCAGAAATTTGGCAATGGAAGCTTCGGGCGGCATTTTGCGCGGCATTGTCGCCAAGTGGCTGCTTTGCCCGTCAAGCGCTTCAAAGCGCCCACCTGGCTGCCTGGCCTCGACTTTTCCGACCATCTCAACTACTGGCAGTTTGGCTATTCTGCCGTGCTGGTCACTGACACCGCTTTCTACCGCAACAAGCACTACCACGAGCCCACCGATACTATTGACCGCCTCGATCTGTACCGCTTGAGTTTGGCGGTTGATGCGGTTTTGGCGGCGTTGCTAAGCTCGTGAGTCGAGCTGATATTCTTATGTGTTGCGCTGGTTATGAGAAACTTGTAGACTGCTGGCAGACAGCTATAAATAGGTTGGTTTACTATGTAATTAGCTAATCTGATATATCTTTACTAAATAGATATAGCTTATACTTTTTCTGTCTGAAGAAAGCCCCCCATGACCAAGCCATCCTGCCCCAAGTGCGACACCACGGAAGCTACGAAAAGTGGGGTTGTAGGTGGCAGGCAGCGTTATAAGTGTAAGAATTGTGGTTACCATTTCTCGGTAGCCAAGGTGGGCCGGGAAATCAATTCGTATTATGTAATAAAGGCGCTTCAACTGTACGTAGAGGGCGTCAGCTACCGCGAGATTGAACGCCTGCTGGGTGTGAGCCACGTGAGTGTGATGAACTGGGTGAAAAAGTACGGCGTAAAAGCCCCCCGCCAAACCGACTATCACCCCACGTATAAAATACTGAATCAGAAGGAACTGGCGGAGTTTTTTCAGGACCCGCAGCAACTGAAAGGGGCGGGGCTGGTAGTCACGGAGCTAGGCGATAAGTACATGATGATTCGCTGGGAGCGGTTTAAGGGAGTATAGAGCTATAGCACTTAGCGGAAGTATAGCAAGGGTGTGCTTTCGCTGCGAGGATTTTCCTACTTGGTTGGGCCGAACCGGAGAATCGCTCTGGTTTCGGGTAGATGTTCCCACACTTCTTACCCATCCCCCCAGACCCTATGCGAACCGCCCGTTACGCGTTGGCCATCAGTGCCCTATTATCCGCCGCTGGAGCTTCAGCCCAGGTACAGCCCCCACCCGTCGGAGGACAACCCGCCCCACCGCCAGCAGCGCCGGCACCCGCTCCACCTACCCCCACGGCCACGGAGTCTGTGCCATACGGGGCCGGCATGAAGGTGCCCCTATCGCCTGATGGCTCAAAGTATCTGCGTTTTATCACCTGGCACCAGGTCTGGACGCGCTACACGGAGAATAACACTGGCACCCTGCGCGCACCCAATAAGCCCCAGAGCGACCAGATTGACTTTGCCCTTCGCCGCTCGCGCTTTATCGTGCTGTCGCAGCTAAATCCGCGGTTTTTGGTGTACACCCACATTGGTATTAACAACCAAACAGCCGTGAGCGGCGGCGTGGCCCCGGCTACCGACGCTAAGAAGCCGCAGCTTTTTGTGCACGAGGCGGTAGTGGAGTATAAGGTGAACAAATACCTGAATCTGGGGGCCGGTATGCACTACCAGAACGGCCTGTCACGCATGACGCGCTCCAGCACCATCAATTACCTTACGCTGGACGCACCGCTCACCAACTGGCCTACCATCGAAGCCATCGACCAGTTTGTGCGCGGTATCGGGGTGTACGGCAAGGGCCGAGTTGGCAAGCTGGATTACGTGCTGAGCGTAAACGAGTCTTTCCTGACGAATCAGACAGGGGCGCTAAGCACCCCGTTGGGCTTGGGTACTACCGTAGGCACGGGCGCGACCGCCGTAAATACCGGTACCAATACCGCCCAGTATAATCCCCAAGGCACCGACCACGTCTACCAGGGCTATTTCAGCTACGAGTTCCTAGATCAGGAGGCTAATCTGCTGCCCTTCAACGTGGGCACTTACCTAGGCACCAAGCGGGTATTCAACATTGGGGCAGGCTTCTTTTACAACAATGATGGCATGGTGTCGCGGCCCACGAGCAGCATCGTAAATGGCGCTCAGATTGCCGATCCCAACAACATTCAAACGACAAAAAATGACATTGCGCTGTTCTCAGCTGATGTGTTTTTTGACACACCCATCAACAAAGAATCTGGTACTGCCTTTACCCTGTACGGGGTGTACTACAACTATAACATGGGCCCTAATCACGTGCGGTTTATCGGGGCTTCCAATCCTGGCTATGGCACTGATGCCCGCCGGGGCAACGCTGTGCCCCACTCCGGTACAGGTAATGTAGGCTATCTGCAGGCGGGCTATCTGCTGCCAACCAATCTGCTGGGGCCGAAGCTGCGCGTGCAGCCTTATGCTTCCCATTTGCTGGCCAGCTACGAAGGCCTGCGCCGCTCCAACGGTGAAATCAGAAACGTCAATATTTTCGATGCGGGGGCCAATTTCTACATCGATGGACACAACGCCAAGTTCACGCTCAACTACCGCGCCCGGCCCGACTTCACAAACATCAACAACCTGAACTATCGGCCCGAAATCACGCTCCAGACCCAGGTGTCTCTGTAATACGCTGTTGTAGCTGGCCGCTTTGAAAGCGTGCGGATTTCGTCAAAACTCCATCGATACTTCCCTATACTCCACAACATAACCCCCCAATCAGCATGGAAAACACTGTTAATCCCGGCTATGGCACTGTCGCGGATGCGCCTGTAGAGCACGACAACAACGCCGTATCGGAAAGTAAAATCTGGCAGGTTATAACGGCCTCCTCCGTAGGTACTGTCATCGAGTGGTACGACTTCTACATCTTCGGCTCTCTGGCGGCCATTATTGGGCCGGTGCTGTTTGGCACCACGGGCAAGATTGAAGACACCATTCTGGGTACGCTGGCCGTGTTCGGAGCGGGCTTTATCGTGCGGCCTTTCGGAGCAGTGTTCTTCGGTCGCATCGGTGATATGATTGGCCGCAAGTACACCTTTTTGCTTACGCTGCTAATCATGGGTGGAGCCACATTCGTAACCGGCCTTATTCCGAGCTACGACAAGATAGGTATTGCCGCACCTATTATCGTTACGCTGCTGCGCTTGCTGCAAGGCTTGGCCCTGGGGGGCGAATATGGCGGCGCTACCACATATGTAGCTGAGCACTCGCCAGATAACCGCCGGGGTTACTTTACCTCTTTCATCCAGATTACAGCCACGGCTGGTCTGTTTTTGAGCATTCTGGTAATTATTGTTACCCGCAAGAGCATGGGCGAAGAAGCCTTTAAAGAGTGGGGCTGGCGCATTCCGTTTCTGCTTTCTGGTGCGCTGGTAATTGCTTCCTACTACATCCGCCGCAAACTGCATGAGTCGCCTCTCTTTGCGAAAGCGAAGGCTGAAGGCAAAACAAGCACGAACCCCTTGCGCGAGTCGTTTGTAAACCCCGTAAACCGCCGTTTGGTGCTTATTTCGCTGTTTGGTGCTACCATGGGCCAAGGTGTTGTATGGTACACCGGCCAGTTTTATGCTTACTCCTTCATGCAGAACGTGCTGAAGCTTGACCTCATCGACGCCAGTATTGTGCTGTGCGCGGCCCTGCTGCTCGCTACTCCGTTCTTCGTGTATTTTGGCAGCTTATCGGACCGCATTGGCCGCAAGAAAATCATCATGATGGGGCTACTGTGCGGGGCGCTATTTACCATTCCCATTTTCTACGGCCTCAAAGCCTTTGCTGGCCCTCTTACGGAAGTGACTGCCGCTACCGTAGATGCCACCGGCAAAGCCGTGCCTGCCGTGATGAAGTCCCTGAATCCCAATCTGATGGCCATGACGGCGCTGACCTTCTGCCTCGTACTCTTCGTGACAATGGCCTATGGTCCGATTGCGGCTTACCTGGTAGAGTTGTTCCCCACCAAAGTTCGCTATACTTCACTTTCCTTGCCTTATCACATTGGTAATGGCGTGTTTGGTGGCTTTGTGCCTTTCATTGCTACGGCCCTCACCCTGTGGGCCGCTACCAAGCCCGAGGGTACGTTGTTGAAAGAATACAGCAGCTTTGCCGGTCTGATTTATCCAGTTAGCATTGCCCTGATCTGCTGGTTTATCGGGCAGGCGATGATGAAAGATGTGCGCAACGTGCGCCTCATGGAGGAAGGCTCTGGCAGTACCCACTAAGGATTCGATAACAGGACGCCCAGCGCTGTTAACTTGTAAAAGTCCGTCGGGCCAGTGGCACGACGGACTTTTTTTGGTTGGATGAGCAGACCTAACTAGCGTTTGGGGGGCTTTTAGCAGCGAATGCGTACATTCTACCCGCATGCTTTTGCCTACTGAGTATAGCTGCATTCACAGGTTTTACTTCAACTATTTCTGGTCGTTTATGGCTTCCATGTCGCCCCAAGAGCAGGCCGAACACCGTCGCGGGCAGCGTCTGCTGTTTCTGGGTTTGCTGTTTGCGGTGCTGCTCAATTATCCGTTGCTGGCCGTTTTTGATCATAACGGTCGGGTGGGGGGCATTCCGGTGCTCTACCTCTATGTGCTACTGGCTTGGGTGGTGCTGGTTATGCTCACGGGCTGGCTGGTCCGGAAAGTTAAAAATTGACGATTTCCTTAACTACAAGCACCATTCACGTTCGGCTTTCTCTACACCAGCTCCCTCTGGGTAATACATGAACCAGCTGCTCATCATCGGCTTTTCTTTCGGCTACCTGGCTTTGCTTTTCGGCGTAGCCTACGCGGCGGAGCGCCGCTCGGCCGAACGCCGTTCGCTGGTGAGCAACCCCTATGTGTACGCCCTGAGCATGGCCGTGTATTGCACCGCCTGGACGTACTACGGCAGCGTGGGCCACGCTGCTAGTCACGGGCTGGAGTTTGTCGTTATCTACCTGGGTCCGACATTGTTGGCTCCGGCCTGGTGGCTGGTGCTGCGCAAAATCATCCGTATCTGCCGCTTGCAGCGCCTCACGTCCATAGCCGATTTTATATCGGCCCGCTATGGCAAAAGCGCCTCGCTTGGCGCCCTCGTAACTGTGGTGTGCGTGTTGGGAATTATTCCTTATATATCTCTGCAAATCAAGGCGATAGCTGCCTCGTTTAATATTATGACTCGGGGAGCGGCGGCAACTTCCATTGTAGCCGCGGGTGGGGAGGCGGCCAGCTCAGCCCTGTACACCACCGTTGCGCTGGCTTTTTTCACCATCATTTTTGGCGTGCGTTCCGTGGAGGCCACCGAGCGCCACGAGGGCATGGTGCTGGCGGTTGCCGTAGAGAGTTTAGTGAAGCTCATCGCATTTCTGGGCGTGGGGCTATTTGTCACGTACGGGCTGTTTGATGGCTTCGGCGACGTGTTTGAAAAAGCGGCCGCTGAGCCGGCCCTCAACCGTCTGTTTACGCTGGGCGGGGCGGGCACCAGCGCTACGCAGTGGCTCACGCTGCTCATGCTCAGCGTGTCGGCCATACTGCTGCTGCCCCGGCAATTCCAGGTTTCGGTGGTCGAGAACGTGAATGAGGACCACCTGCGCAAAGCCATGTGGCTGTTTCCGCTCTACCTCATCGTCATCAATCTGTTTGTGCTCCCCATTGCTTTCGGTGGGGTACTGCTCTACGGGGGCCGCGGCCTCGATGCCGATACGTTTGTGCTGGCTTTGCCTCTGAACGCGGGCCAGCGCTGGCTGGCCATGTTCACCTACCTGGGTGGGTTGTCGGCGGCCAGCAGTATGATTATCGTCGAAACCATTGCCCTTAGTGTAATGATGAGTAATAACCTGCTCATGCCCTTGCTCGTGCGCGTGCCCGCCGCCCGCTCCGAGGTGCGTACGCGTTGGTTTGCTTACCTGAGTCAGGTGGCGCTGCAAAGCCGGCGGTTAGCCGTGATATTGGTGCTGCTGCTGGCGTATGGCTACTATATTTTTGTGGGTCATTTGCTGCCGCTGGTGAATATCGGGCTGGTTTCGTTTGCGGCGGTAGCGCAGTTTCTACCCGTAGTGCTGGGCAGCTTGTACTGGAAAGGCGGCACCCATCAGGGCGCGACAGCGGGGATTCTGGGGGGCTTTCTTGTGTGGTTTTTCACACTCGTTATGCCCACCATGGTTGGGCCGGGGCTGCTGCCCGAGAGCTTGCTCACTGATGGCTTATTCGGCCAAAGCTGGCTCCGACCCTTCGCGTTATTTGGCCTCAGCGACCTGGATTATCTCTCGCACGGACTTTTTTGGAGCTGGTTTTTCAATGTGGGCCTCTATGTTGGGGTTTCGCTGGCGGGCCAGCCCACAGCTTTGGAAGAGCGGCAGGCCGATGTATTTGTGGATGTATTCCGCTACCGCACCGTGTTTGAAGGCCCCAGCGGCTGGCCTAGTTCTGCGGCTCCGCTCCCCGATCTGCGGGCTTTACTCACTGGCTTCCTAGGCAAAAAACGGACAGCCCAGGCCCTGCACGCCTTCGCCGAGCGCTTCCCGGATGCCGACAACCAATCGGCCGACACAATTGCCCCCCAGGCCGATCCGCGCCTGGTAGCCTATGCTGAAAAGCTGCTGGCCGGTAGTATCGGCCCGGCTTCGGCCCGGCTGCTGTTCTCGTCGGCGGTGGGAGTGGAGGAAATCAGCTTTGATAATGTGGTGGGTATTCTGAAAGAATCCCAGCAAGTGCTGGAAGCTAACCGCCAGCTCCAGAAACAGTCGCGCCAATTGCAGCGCCTCACCGAGGACTTGCGCGATGCTTACACCCAGCTCCAAGAGTTGGATATGCGCAAGGATGAGTTTCTCTACACGGTCACGCACGAGCTGCGCACGCCGCTCACCAGTATTCGGGCTTTGTCGGAAATCCTGAGCGATAACCCGGAAATTGAGGAAGAAGAACGCCTCCGATTCCTGCACACCATCACCCGCGAGTCGGAGCGCCTGAGCCGGCTGATTACGCTGGTGTTGGACCTGGAAAAGTACGAATCGGGCAAGGCCACGCTGGAATGTACGCCCCTGGACGTGGCCGAAATCATCAACGACGCCATTGAGTCGGTGGGCCAGCTTATGCGCGACAAGCATATCCACCTCAATGTGGTAGTGCCGTCCAGTCTGCCGCTGCTTTCCGGCGACCGCGACCGGCTGATGCAGGTGCTGGTCAATTTGCTTTCCAACGCCATCAAATCGTGCCGCGCCGATGGTGGGGGGCAAATTAGCGTCCTCACGGAAGTAGTGGGAGAGGCCTTGCGCATCAGCGTGCTGGATAACGGTAAAGGCATCGATCCGGCTTACCATGAGCTGATTTTCGACAAGTTTTTCCAGGCCAAAAACCAGACTACCCGCAAGCCCGAAGGTTCTGGCCTGGGCCTGGCCATCACCAAGAAGATAGTGGAGCTGCACGCTGGCCGCATCTGGGTAGAAAGCAGGCCCGACCAAGGCGCGCGCTTCTCCATTGAGCTGCCTGTTTCGACGAGCAGCAATGCGCCCCAGCCAACTGCCGCCGGCACCCAAACCTAAGTTTAAGTAACCGCAAACTACATGAGCTCACGGAGCAGTCAGCCTCCGCTTTTACCCCGAATTCCGCTCTTGATCCGTTTTTTTCTCTATGAAGCAGCCCCGAATCTTAATCGTTGATGATGAGCCCAATATCGTGATGTCGTTGGAGTTTTTGATGCGCAAAAACGGTTACCACGTCAGCATCGCCCGCAATGGCACAGAAGCGCTGGAGGCCATCAATCAAACGGCTTTCAATGTAATTCTGCTGGATATTATGATGCCCGACGTGGATGGCTATCAGGTGTGCCGCCACGTGCGCGCCAATCCTGACCGCCAGGAAACGAAAGTGATTTTCTTGAGCGCCAAAAGCAAGGAAGCGGACGTGCAGAAAGGCTACGAAGCCGGCGCTGACCTCTACATTCCCAAGCCCTTCAGCACGCGCCAGCTGGTAAGTAAAGTGCAGGAAATGGTAGCTACCGCCGCTGAGTGATTCTTTGTAAGTCTTTGAGTATGCATACATTATTAATTGAACGTCATGCAGAGCAAAGCGAAGCATCTCGCGTGCTGATGTTTGAGTACTAATCCAGCTAAACACGCGAGATGCTTCGCTTTGCTCTGCATGACGTTCTGGTTAGTAAGTTAATCCCACTCAATCGGAAGAGTAATAACTCACCCCCATGAAAAATGCCCCCCAACCGTCTGCTTATGCTGCCGCCCACGCGGCCAGCCTCGCCGACCCCGCCGCCTTCTGGGCCGCGCAGGCCCGGCAACTGACATGGTTCGACGAACCCAAGGAAATCCTGTCTCAGGACGACAACGGCTTCTACCGCTGGTTTAAAGGCGGCATGCTCAATACCTGCTATCTGGCCCTCGATCATCACGTCGAGACTGGTCGTGGGCAGCAGGTGGCGCTGATTTATGACTCGCCGGTGACCCAAACCAAGCAGCACTACACGTATGAGCAGCTGCGCGATTCGACGGCACGTTTTGCTGGCGGCCTGCGCGATCTGGGCGTGGCGAAAGGGGATAGGGTAATTATATATATGCCCAACGTGCCGGAAGCGGTAGTTGCTATGCTGGCCTGCGCCCGTCTGGGGGCGGTGCACTCCGTTGTTTTTGGCGGATTTGCCCCCCACGAGCTGGCTATACGCATCGATCATGCTCAACCCAAAGTTATTGTGTCGGCTTCGGGCGGAATCGAAATCGACAAGATTATTCCCTACAAACCTCTGCTCGATGAGGCCATTGCGCTGGCCACTCACAAGCCCGACTACACGGTGGTGTTCCAGCGCCCTTTCGTGCAGGCCGACATGCAATCTGGCCGCGACCTTGATTACCAGGAGTTGCTGAAAGCCAAACCCCAGGCCTGCGTGCCCGTGTACGCCACCGACCCGCTTTACATCCTGTACACCTCCGGCACTACCGGCAAACCCAAAGGCGTCGTGCGTGATAATGGAGGACACGCCGTGGCGCTGAAATACAGCATGAGCGCCATTTATGGGCTGGCACCTGGCGAAACTATGTTTACCGGCTCTGACATTGGCTGGGCGGTGGGCCACAGTTACATCGTGTATGGACCCTTGTTACAAGGCTGCACCACGGTGCTGTTCGAAGGCAAACCCGTGCGCACGCCCGATGCGGGCACTTTCTGGCGCGTGGCTTCCGAGTACGGTGCGCGCGTAATGTTCACGGCGCCAACTGCCATTCGGGCCATCAAAAAAGAAGATCCGGGGGGCAATTTGGCGAAACAATACGATCTGAGCCAACTGCGCTACCTGTTTCTGGCTGGAGAGCGCTGCGACCCTGCTACCTATGATTGGGCTGCCCAAACGTTGGGCGTACCTGTCATTGACCATTGGTGGCAAACCGAATCGGGGTGGCCGATGCTGGCCACGCTGGTAGGGCTCCCAGAAATGCCCCCTACACGTGCTGGTAGCGCCGGGCACCCCGTTCCGGGCTACGATGTCCAGATTCTGGATGAAGCCGGCCACGAAGTGCCCGCCGGTACTACCGGTCTGGTAGCAGTGCGCCTGCCGTTGCCGCCCGGTTGCCTGCCCACGCTCTGGCAGGATGATGAGCGGTTCCGCAAATCCTACCTGACCACATTTCACGGCTACTACCTCAGCGGCGACGGGGGCTTCCGCGATGCGGAGGGCTACCTCTTCATTATGGGTCGGGTCGATGACGTAATGAACGTGGCCGGCCACCGCCTCAGCACCGGCGAAATGGAGGAACTATTGGCCGCGCATCCGGCCGTGGCCGAATGCGCCGTGTTAGGCATTGCCGACGAGCTCCGAGGCCAGCGGCCCATTGGCTTGATCGTGCTGAAAGATGGCCAATCCATTGCGGAAGATGCCCTGGAGCAGGAATTGGTACAGGTAATTCGCTCGCAGATTGGGGCGGTTGCCTGCTTCCGACAGGCGCTGGTAGTAAAGCGCCTGCCCAAAACCCGGTCGGGCAAAATCCTGCGCAAAACCATGCGCCAACTAGCCGACGGCGACCAGTTCACCATTCCCTCCACCATCGACGACCCCCTGATTCTCGACGAGATTCGGGCGGGGCTGGAGCGGCGGGGGATAGGGGCCGCATTTGAGAAAGTATAAATCCTGCGCTAGCATTCGATACCCATCACAGAGGTAAACTTCCTGCCTCACTCAGTAGAAACTTCCACACAACCTACTCTCCCTATTATGCCCACTCAACATTCGCGCATTCGCACCTTCGAAGAATACACCGACGCGTACAAGCGCAGCGTCGAGAACCCCGAGCAATTCTGGGCAGACGTGGCCGAGCCCTTTACCTGGCGCCGCAAGTGGGATACGGTAGTTAAGGCCGACCTCGTTGGTGGGCACAATGAATGGTTTAGCGGCGCCAAGCTCAATATCACCGAAAACTGCCTCGACCGCCACCTCGCCACGCGCGGCAACAAATTGGCGCTCATCTGGGAGCCCAACGACCCCAAAGTCCGTCAGATTCGCTATACCTACCGCGAGCTGCACCAGGAAGTCTGCAAGTTTGCCAACGTGCTGCACAATAATGGCGTGGAAAAAGGCGACCGGGTGTGCATCTACATGCCTATGATTCCGCAGCTGGCTATTGCCGTGCTGGCCTGCGCCCGCATTGGGGCGGTGCATTCGGTGGTGTTTGCTGGCTTCTCCGCCACGGCCATTGCCGACCGCGTGAACGACGCGCAGGCGACCACCGTCCTCACCTCCGATGGCCTCAACCGCGGCGCCCGCCAGATTCCGGTGAAGCGGGTAGTGGATGAGGCGCTGGAAACTTGTCCTAGCGTGCGCCGCGTGATTGTGGTCGAGCACTTAGGCTGGCCGGTGCACATGCAGGAAGGCCGCGACGTGTGGTACCACGAGGAAGTGTTGGAGGCTGAAAAATCGTGTCCGGCTGAGGAAATGGACGCGGAGGATATGCTGTTCATCCTGTACACGTCGGGCAGCACCGGCAAGCCGAAAGGGGTGGTGCATACCCAGGCCGGCTACATGGTGTGGGCTGACTACACGTTCCGCAATGTGTTTCAGGTAAATGAAAACGACGTGTACTGGTGCACCGCCGATATCGGCTGGGTGACGGGCCACAGCTACCTGCTCTACGGGCCGCTGCTAAGTGGCGCCACTACGCTTATGTTCGAAGGCATTCCGACGTATCCTAGCGCCGGACGCTTTTGGGAAGTAATTGACAAGCATGGCGTTAATATATTCTACACGGCTCCAACCGCTATCCGGTCACTCATGGCCACGCCCCTCGATAACGTACTCAGCTACTCCCTCGATTCCCTCCGCATTCTGGGTACTGTGGGCGAGCCCATCAACGTGGAAGCCTGGGATTGGTACCACACCCACGTGGGCAAGGAGCGCTGCCCCATTGTGGATACGTGGTGGCAAACCGAAACCGGCGGCATCATGATTTCGGCGTTGGGGGGCATTTCTCCGCTCAAACCGGCCCACGCTGGCCAGCCGTTGCCCGGTGTGCAGCCCGTGTTGCTTACCCAGGAAGGAAAGGAAATTGAAGGCAACGAAGAGGAAGGCTACCTCGCCATCAAGTATCCGTGGCCGGGCATTATTCGCACCACCTACGGCGACCATGAGCGCTGCCGCCAAACGTATTTTGGCGCTTACCCGGGCTATTACTTCACCGGCGACGGCGCCCGCCGCGACAAGGATGGCATGTACCGCATTATTGGCCGTGTCGATGATGTCATCAACGTATCGGGCCACCGCTTCGGCACGGCCGAAATTGAGAATGCCATCAACGAAAACGCCTATGTAGTAGAGTCGGCCGTAGTTGGGTATCCGCACGATGTGAAAGGGCAGGGCATCTATGCCTTCGTTATTTGCAGTGAGCCCGTGAAGCCCAACGAAATGTCGCACGTAGAAGCCAGCATTATCGAAACGGTAGTGGCTGAAATCGGCAAAATTGCCAAGCCCGATAAGATTCAGATTGTCTCAGGTTTGCCCAAAACGCGCTCCGGCAAAATCATGCGCCGCATTCTGCGCAAAGTGGCGGAAGGCGAAACCAGCAACCTCGGCGACACCACTACCTTGCTTGATCCCGGTATAGTAGATGAAATTATTGCTGGTAAAAAATAACATGTTGAGGCGCGGATCTGCGTCTGATTGTTTAACAACAAGCGCCCGTCATCCTGACGAAGGAAGGATCTTATTAGGTTGGAAAGAGTCGTTGCTAGAATAGTCGTGCATCGGGCATAAGATCCTTCCTTCGTCAGGATGACACACTAAACAACGGCCGCAACGATTGAAACCCGAATGCGCGTCTCTAAACCCAAATGTATAGTTGGCTGTATACTAAAAAAGCCCCCGGAACTTATCTGGGGGGCTTTTTTAGAGAATTGCAATTCTATAGGGCGTGCGTATCAGCATAGCCGCGATACCCCTTCTTATATCCTTTAATCTTGCGCGAGCCCTTGTTCTTTTTGGAATCGGAGCTTAGCAGGATTACAACCCCAGCTGTAACCGCCGCAATAGCGGCCATCTTGGTCACGAAGGCTGTACGGTTGTGTTTCCACTCCACGGCATAGCCCTTCTCGGCAAAAATATTCGGGATTGTGCCCTTAGAGAAGTCTTCCAGGATACCTTCCACCACGTTTACGCGGTCGGCCACCAGTAGGGGAAGCCAGTGGCGATACTCGTTTTCGCTGTAACGGAAGGCAAAGCGCCGGATCATGCCGCTCAGCCCACTGGGCGGTACGGTAGTACCATAAACAGCCGTTACGCGGGGCCGCTCATTCGACTTCAGCACCTCCGTATCATCATGCTGCATCGGGGTGGGGTGCGAGTGGCTGTCAGGGTCCTGCGACACATTCATCCTATTCCGCATGGGGTAGGTAGGGTCGTTCTTCGGATCCGCATCTACACCCCAGCCTTTAATCTGCTTGTAATCTTTTATTGTATTTTCCATGATCAGTCGGCTTTACTTGTTAGCGGATGGGGGAATCATAACCGTCTTGATGCAATTATCCAGCTTCGCGGAGAACATGCGGTAACCGTCGGCTACTTCCTCCAGCGGAATGCGGTGAGTAATAATTGCTTTCGGGTTGAGCGTGCCGTTCATCACGTGGTCAATCAAACGCGGGAGCAAGCGCTTAACCGACGTCTGGTTGCCCCGCATAGTGAGGCCTTTATTCATCATATTTCCAATGGGCACCAGGTTATCGGTCGGGCCGTACACGCCCACAACTGAAACGACACCGCCTTTTTTCGCAGAGTTGATAGCCCAGTGCAGCGCTGTGGCCGAACCAGCTTGCAGCAGCAGCTTTCTGCCCGTAATAGTCTGCATCGGGTCGCCGGAGGCTTCAGCTCCTACCGCGTCAATCACACAATCGGCACCCATCCAGTCGGTTATTTTCTTGATAAACAGCACCGGGTCGCCGATTTCATCGAAATTATACACCTCACAGGGCGCATAATCACGCACGAATTCTAGGCGGTAGTCAACATTATCGAGCACAATAACGCGGCCGGCGCCAAACAGCCACGCACAGCGGGCCGCCATAATACCAACCGGGCCAGCACCAAATACCAGCACCGTATCGCCCTGCTGAATGCCCGCCATTTCGGCTGCCTGATAACCTGTGGGCACTACGTCTGTGAGTAGCACAGCATCATCCGGGTCCATGCCGGCCGGAATAACCGTTGGACCGACGTTGGCATACGGTACGCGAGCATATTCTGCCTGGCCGCCATCGAAGCCACCAGCCGTGTGTGAGTACCCAAAAATGGCCCCCACGGCCGTCGCCATGCTATTCGATTCATGGCAGTTGCCAAACATATTCTGTTTGCAGAAGTGACACTCGCCGCAAGCAACATTAAAGGGTACCAACACCTGATCGCCCACCTTAATCTTGGTTACATCAGGGCCAACTTCCTCCACTACACCCACAAACTCGTGCCCAAACGTTGAGCCCACGCGGGTGTCAGGCACGTTGCCGTTGTATAAGTGCAGGTCCGACCCGCAGATACAGGTACGAGTTACCCGCACAATAGCATCCTGAGGATGCTTGATTTCGGGCATTGGTTTTTGAACGGCACGGACCCTTTTCGGGCCCCGGTATTCCATAGCTAACATACGTTTCCGGCGTTTAGGTAGTGGGTAGAAGTTCGAGCCGCTGTAAAGCACTGCCAGGTAGCGTTGAGATAAACGCTACAATAAACAATCGCCTGACAGCGGTGATGAATGGTACTACCCTGTATTTCTAAAGTTGCGGGAGTGAGGTAAATGGGGGGTAATTAAGTGTTAAATCAAATAAGAATACGTACTAAAACTACTGCTTATGCGTGTTTATACGGGTAGTGTTAAATCTACTTCACTTAGACCAATATGTATTGGCCATCGATACAATTGAGAATGCTTTTTTAAGCTTCGGAGATAACATAAAAAGGCCGCTTCCAGCAAGAAGCGGCCTTTTATAAACTATGATACTATAAGTAGCTTACGCCATTGCTGCTACTCCACTGCTGGCAGAATCATCCCGCTTACCTGGCCAAACCCGACGCGCACGCCATCTTTTTCCGCGTAGCCACGCATCGTCACCGTGTCGCCATCGAGCAGAAATTTGCGCTCCGAACCATCAGATAATGGCACCGGGCGAGTGCCTTTCCAAGTCAGTTCCAGCATCGAGCCCAGCGAGTCGGGCGTAGAGCCGCTAATAGTGCCGCTGGCGTAGAGGTCGCCCACTTGCAGGTTGCAGCCGTTGCTGGTTTGGTGCGTGAGCTGTTGGGCCATGCTCCAATACATGTACCGGAAGTTCGTTTGGCTAACCACTGTCGGGGGGGCATTTTCGGGCTGAATGGCCACTTCCAGGTTAATATCAAAGTTGTGTGCATCCAGCTGGCGCAAATACAGCAGCGGCTCCGGCTCCTGGACTGGGCCGGCCGTACGGAAAGGCTCCAGCGCATCCAGCGTCACGACCCAGGGCGAAATGCTGCTGCCGAAGCTTTTGCCCAGAAAAGGCCCCAGCGGCACGTATTCCCAGGCTTGAATGTCGCGGGCGCTCCAGTCATTAAATAGCACCAAGCCAAAAATGTGCTCTTCGGCATACTGTATCGGAACCGGAGAGCCCAGCTCCGTCGAACGGCCACTTATAAATGCTACTTCCAGTTCAAAATCAAGCTGCTGAGATGGGCCAAACGTGGGCGTATCGGCATCGGGCGCTTTGCGCTGCCCATTGGGGCGGCGAATGGGCGTACCCGACACTACAATACTGCTGGCCCTGCCGTGGTAGCCAATCGGAATATGTCGCCAGTTGGGCAGCAACGCATTATTTGGGTCGCGAAACATGGTGCCTACATTGGTGGCATGCTCAATGCTGCTATAGAAATCGGTGTAGTTGCCGGGCTTTACGGGGCGCCGCATTTCCACTTCGCTTTGCCGCAGCAGGCAGGCCCGCATCGTTTCTTCGTTGTCGCGCAAGCTGGGGTTGTCGTGGCGTAGCAACTCGCTTACCCGCTGGCGCACGGCCCGCCATATAGGGCGGCCCAAGGCTATAAAAGCATTCAACGAACGCCGCCGGAACACTTTCGGCTGAGCCGGTCCCAAGTCCAGATCTTCAAAAAAACCATACTGACAAACCGCGTACAAGTCCAGTACATACTCGCCGATGGCCACGCCCAGGCGAGTGCCGCGCTCCGGCGTTTCAAACACGCCAAAGGGCAGGTTCTGAATCGGAAAGTCACTGGTAGGCGGAATGTCAATCCAGGATCGGAGCGCGGGGTCGTTGGGGCTGGCCATAGAGCAAATACTTGGTAGGAGGAGCGGCAAAGGTAGACCCACTCGCCAAAGGACTGCAAACCAAACAGAAGTTTGGGGGAACCCAATGAAACCGGCTACCTTGAGTCGCAGCTTCCGCTGCTGATTACCGCTACGATTACGGGATGTGTAGCGGTAATCACGCTACCGTTCGGGCGATACCCGCTACTCGGTATATCTTCGGTAGCGGCAATATAGATGTTGACTGCAATTAACACCAGACTAATAATAAGAAAAGTTAATGGAGTATCTCGTTTACCTTTTTTCATTCTTCTTTATTAGCATATGGGTATTTGTTACCTATCTTATTTCTAAACTCGGTTGGAGTGACCTTGTCTTACACTATAAAACAAATGACAAATTTGTTGGCAATCGGATAGGATTGATTTCCGCTTTGATAAATAAGGCTAATTATAATAACTCACTTTTACTAGAATTTACCAATGAAGGAATCTATCTAAAACCCATCTTTTTATTTCGTTTGTTTCATGACCCAATACTTATTCCTTGGAAGGAGATAAATGAAGTGCGAAACAAGAAATTTATTTTCTTCGACTTTAAAGAGCTAATTATCGGAAATCCTCTTGTTGCTGTCATAAAACTTAATGAGACAACCTTTTCTAAGTTGGAAAGAGGGGTTTCATCACATTACTCAAAATAAAGTTTTGAACTAGCGCGAATTCAACGCAGCGCAACTTGCTAGCATCCCCCAACTGGCGCGAGTTTAGCGGAGCGTAACTCGTGACCAGCCATGCCGGGAAGCTGCGCCTCTCCAGACAGAACGACAACGCCACCCGAAGTATCCAGGTGGCGCGGTTACTGTTTGCCGCTGTTGCGGCATTGGAGATACAACCTCCACCTCAAGGCTAGGCACGGCGCTAGTTGGGGGCAAAATCAGTTTAAAGGACGAATCAGGAAAAATGGCCGATTATTCATACTGCGACGTCTGGCAATTTCGCGACAGTAAAATGATCGAACTAAAGGCTTTTGTTATAAAAATTTTATAAAGTCGAAATCCAGAGATATAATATAATAGTTATGGCAGGACTTGATGAACTTATTATTATTCAATTTATTTACATAGCAATTATGTTTTTTATAATTCGTGCGACAATCCGTAAAGGACTAAAAGTGTTTTTTTACTGGTTAATTGTCGGATTATATGTTCTGACAATAACATGGCTGGTGACAGAATATGTAGATATGCCTAAAGAAGGGAATGGCGGGTATGGCTTTGCGATTGGAATGTATTCTATGATTATACCAGGCATATTAGTTCTCTTATCCCTATTAGTGTTTCTGATTTCTAAATGGACGAGAGAATGGGCCTAACAGTGTGTTTATTGAATTATGACTGAACATTAAAAATACATCCATAAATCACTATTTACCTGTTGGGTGATTGAATACAGCGATTTTCATTTGTAGCAATTCATAAACACTTTAATGTTTTCCTGGTAGATTCCCCAAAACAATTGCGCCCCGCTTCCGCCGAAATCGGCAGGAGCGGGGCGCTGTCTATTACAAGCAGTAAAATCTAGAACTGAGGCGTAGGTACGGGCGTGGGGGGCAAAGGATGGCCCGTTTGGCCAGCGGGTTGCTCTTCCATTGGGGTAGCGTTGGTAGCTTCCACCGACCGAATTTCGGGCACCGCTTTTTTCACGGACTCTTCTACGCCAGCCTTCAGCGTCATCGGCGACATAGGGCAGGTACCGCAGGCACCTAATAGCTCCAGCTGGAGTACCATATCGTCCGTGATGTTCAGCACACGCACGTTGCCTCCATCGGCGGCCAGGTACGGACGAATCGTGTCCAGGGCCTGCTCGACGCGGGATAAGAGCGGATGTTCTTCAACGGCAGCAGAATGTGTCATGAATCGCAGATTAACGCTGATTTTATTGATTCAACTGGTTTACGACAACCAGACAAACAAAAAATTAGCAAAACAAAAGTAAGGCTTTTAGCCGGTTAAGAACCAACCAACCGTAAGGTTGGGAAGTTCGGCAATAGCTTTATGCATTACAAAAAACAGCTAAAACACCCTGATTAGCGCGTCATTTCGACAACCTGAGTGCGCGGAGCCACCGCGTTGCGAATAGAAATCTGGCGGGCTACTTCTTCGGCTACCTGCTCGAAAATGGCTGCGGCGGGCGTTCCTTCTTGTGTGATAGCGGGTGTGCCCTGGTCGCCGGTTTCGCGGATGCTTTGCACCAACGGAATCTGGCCCAGTAGCGGCACTTCGTGCTTTTCGGCGAGGGCTTTGCCGCCGCCTTCACCGAAGATGAAGTACTTGCTCTCAGGTAATTCAGACGGCGTAAACCACGCCATATTCTCAATTACGCCCAGCACGGGTACATTAATCTGGGGCTGACGGAACATCTGCAAACCCTTCTGTGCATCGGCCAGCGCCACTTTTTGCGGCGTCGTTACGATGAGGGCACCCGTTACGGGCACGGTTTGCACCAGTGTCAGGTGAATGTCGGAGGTTCCGGGGGGCATATCGATGAGCAAGTAATCTAACTCACCCCAATCGACCTCCGAAATGAACTGCTTCAGCGCCGACGAAGCCATGGGGCCGCGCCACACAATAGCATTGTCGCTGGGGGCCAAAAAGCCGATACTCATCAGCTTTACACCAAACTTCTCGATGGGCAAAATGAGGTTTTTGCCTTCGGGCGTCTGGAATACATGGGGGCGTGAGTCTTCTAGGCCAAACATCGTGGGCATGCTCGGGCCGGAAATATCGGCGTCGATCAGACCGACTTTAGCGCCGGTACGAGCCAGCGCAATAGCCAGGTTGGCAGTCACGGTGCTTTTGCCTACACCGCCTTTGCCCGAGGCAATGGCGATGATGTTTTTAACTCCGCTGAGAATAGCCGAATTGGCTGCCCGAGCAGTCGTTACGCGGGAAGTGAGGTTCACATTCACCACCGCGTTTTTGTCTACCATGGTATGAATGGCGCGCACGCAAGCGTTGTGAATCAGCTCTTTGAGCGGACAGGCGGGGGTGGTGAGAATGACGGAGAACGAGACGTTCAGGCCGTCGATGCGTACGTCCTCTATCATGTTGAGCGTCACCAGGTCTTTGCCTAGATCGGGCTCCTCCACGTAGCTGAGGGCACGCAGTACGTCTTCTTGAGTAATAGCCATAGATTGGTGTATCAAAGTGCAAAGATAACCCGGAAATGTGGGTAGAAGTTGCTTAGTCTTACCGGCATCCCTTAGTAGTGCATGATCTCTTGCTGGAGGCACAAAAAGGGCTAGGTTTACAATAGCTATTCCTAAGTGCTACTTATAATAGCTTGCGCATTGAAGCCAGCATAACAGAAAAGCCTCTTTCAACGAAAGAGGCTTTTCTGTTATGCATGACGTTATTTTGACTATTTCATTTCCATCGTAGCTTTCCCGATTTTCTTGAGTTCAACCGTCTTAGGATCTACCGTTATTTCACTTAGCCGCTTCGCTACGGCGGGGCTCATGCTTTCCTGGTAGCGTCCGTTAAGTTGCTTGGCAAGAAATTTCTCGGAAGCCGCCAACATGGCCATGTTGTTCACGGGGCGTACAAACCCATGACCTTCATCCGGTGCCAGTAGGTACTGCACAGGGTAGTTGCGGTCGCGCAGGGCAACCACTATCTGGTCGGACTCAGCCTTGTTCACGCGAGGGTCGTTGGCGCCCTGCACTACCAGCAGCGGGGTCTTAATCTTGTCGGCGGCAGTGAGCGGCGACTGGCGTATGAGCTGTGCCTTGCCCGCCTCGGTGCTGGGGTCGCCCATGCGCCGGTGGAACTGCTGACGAATGGCTTCCCAATACGGTGGAATGGTGGTGAGCAAAGTCGTTAGGTTGGATGGAGCCACGATGGCCACGCCCGCAGCGTACAAATCGGGGGTAAATGTGACGCCCGCTAGGGTGGCATAGCCGCCATACGAACCACCCATGATACCCACCTTCTTAGGATCGGCAATGCCTTGGCTGATCAGATATTTAACGCCCCAAGTCAGGTCGTCCTGCATTTTCTGACCCCACTCGTTGTTGCCGGCGTTCAGGAATTTTTTACCGTAGCCAGTGCTAGCGCGGAAGTTGGGAGAAAGTACCGCGTAGCCACGGTTAGCAAGGAACTGGTGCATGGCGTTGAAGCCATAGGTATCGCGGGACCAGGGCCCTCCGTGCGGCAGAATGATGATCGGCAAGTTCTTCGCTGCCACGCCTTTGGGTAGAGTCAGGTAAGCCGGAATCTCGAGGCCATCCGAAGACTTGTAGCGCACCGCTTTCATCTCGGCCAGGTCGGAGGACTTCAGCTTAGGCCGTGTTTCATACTGCTTGGTAAGCTTCTTCGTTTGGCGGTCAAAGAGATAAGTCACAGGAGGTTGTGTAGCCGAGCTGGCCGAGATCAGCCACAGCCGCTCATCGGTGGTGTTCGACGCCGGGTACAGGTCAAGGCCCGGTAACTGACTGCTCACTGTTTTAAAATCCTTCTCAAACTCCTTGTCCTTCCACACCCGGCGCATCCGCTCGTCCTCAAAGCTCACATAAATTGGCTCGTGAGTTTTTTCCGAGATAGTAAGGTTGCCGACATCCACTCGCTTCATTGGGTCGGCCTGAAAGGGCTCTTCTTTACCAGTGGCTGGGTCTAGGAGCACTATTTCAGAAAGATCCCGGTTAGTGCCCATGTTCGTGATCAAGTACACCCGCTTATTGTCCTTGGCAAAAGAAACTACGTTGCTCTGCTCGTCAATGGAGCTTTTGTAGAATGGCGTCATTTTTTCACCTTCCACCCGTAGCCATTCCGTACTGCCGTCAGGGTTGGAGCGCGAGGCTACTCGCAGCTGGTCATTCCAATCAAACTCCCAAGCGCCGATACGGTCGTTGTTCTGGCGCACCAGGGTCTTTTCGCCAGTAGTCAGGTTTAGTTTGTAGAGGTCATGCCAGGCTTTGTCGCGTTCATTCAAGCCAATGAAGAGCGAGTTAGGGTCGGTGAGGGGCACGTTGTAAATTAGCACCCGCACGCCCTTAAGGCCGGTCAGGTCGCGGGCCGCGGGCACAGCTTGACTGGCAGGCAGTGTCTCGGCTGGGTTCACGGCGTAGATGTTAAAGTTCTCGTCGCCGCCCTTGTCTTGACTGTAAAGCAAGTATTTGCCATCGCGACTCCAGAAGTAGCCGCGCACCGGTCGGGCTTGGTCGTTGGTCATAGGCCGGGCCTTGTCGAAGGCCTCGTTCAAGCCTTTCACCCAGATGTTGCGGGTGCCATTGTAGGGTTTGATAAAGGATAGGAACTTGCCATCAGGCGAAAGTTGAGCTCCCGAAATTTCGGGGTCACCGAACAGCAGCTCCCGATCGATAAGGGCGGGTTGACTGCTTTGGGCCGGCGAAAGCCACGGCAGCAGCGCCAGCAAGAGGATGGAGAGAAAAGTAGTCGCTTTTTTCATAAATAAGTGGTGATAAGTTTTTGATTGGGAAGGGGTTATACTAAAAGTAAGTATAGTTATATTGTAGTGGATACAACTCATTTCCAAAAGAGTATTTATAAAACTCTTTTGGAAATGATGCGGCAGTATGCGCTGGCTTGAATATCAGGCCAAGCCGAAGGTCGGTGTTACTTCCGGGCGGTGCGGTATTACCTTTGCCTTTATGGCCCGCATTCCCAAAGAAACAATAGATCAAATCCTGCACTTAGCCGACATCGTGGAGGTAGTCGGCGACTTTGTGAGCCTCAAGCGCAAAGGCCAGAATATGTGGGCCTGCTGCCCGTTTCACCACGAAAAGTCGCCCTCGTTTTCGGTGGCACCGGCTAAGGGATTGTACAAATGCTTTGGCTGCGGCAAGGCCGGCGGAGTGGTGCAGTTCATTATGGATATTGAGGGCAGCAGCTATGTGGAGGCGCTCAAGTATCTGGCGAAAAAGTACGGCATTGAGATTCAGGAGGAGGAGAAAACGCCTGAGCAGCAGCTCGTGCAAAACGAGAAAGACTCTCAATACATCATCTCCAACTGGGCCAAAGACCACTACCATAAGCTCCTAATGGAGTCGGAGGAAGGGCAGAGTATTGGTCTGAGCTATTTGCGCCAGCGCGGCCTGAATCAGCAGACTATTCAAACGTTTGAGCTGGGTTACTCGCTTGACCTGTGGGATGATCTGCTGAAGGCCGCCGAAAAAGCCGGCTATGAGCGGAAGTATCTGGAAAAAACGGGCCTCGTCATTAAAAAGGACGACGAACAAGGTCAGGACACTGGCCGGCGCTACGACCGATTTCGGGGCCGCGTCATGTTCCCGATTCATAACGTGGCCGGGCGCACCATTGGCTTCGGGGCGCGGACGCTGAAGGCTAACGACAAGACGGCCAAGTACCTAAACTCGCCCGAGTCGGATATTTACCATAAGTCGGATGTGCTGTACGGCATGTACCAGGCACGGCAGGCTATTCGGGCGGAGGAAACGTGCTACTTAGTTGAAGGCTACCTCGACGTGCTTAGTCTGCACCAGGGCGGGATTAAGAACGTGGTGGCTTCGTCGGGTACTTCGCTCACGGAAAGCCAGATACGGCTCATTGCGCGCTATACCGATAACGTGACCGTGCTCTACGACGGCGACGCGGCCGGCATTCGGGCTTCGTTGCGCGGCATCGACCTGATTCTGGAAGGCGGCCTGAACGTGCGCGTGGTGCTTTTTCCTGACGGCGACGACCCCGACAGCTACATCCGCAAAGTAGGCGACCAGCGCTTCCGCGAGCACCTCGAAAACCACAGCAAGGACTTCATCAGCTTCAAAACCGACCTCGTAGCCCGCGAAGCCGCTCAGGACCCGGTGAAGAAAGCCGAAGCCATCCGCGACGTGCTCCAGAGCATCGCCAAGGTGCCCGACCCGATTAAGCGGCAGGTGTTCCTGCAGCAAACCTCGGGCACGTTTGGTATTGACGAGCAGGTACTTATCACGGAATATAACAAGCTGGTGAAGAGCGCGGGGGGCAAAAATGCCCCCCAGACGGCTGCCGCGCCGCCCACCAGCCAGCCAGCCTCTCGCCCCCAAAGCCAGAAGCCCTACGCGAATACGCGGCCACTCTCGCTGGAGGAGGAAGCTGAAGCCGCCATGTACGGCGCGCCATCCGACGCATTTGCCCCCCAGACTTTTGATGCCGGAGCCAGTGAGGAAGTAGAGCCCGTGCCGGATGTATTGCAGGCCTGCGAGCGAGAAATCGTGCGTCTGATTCTGCTGTATGCACCGCAACAGTTGGCCAATGAGGTAAGCGTGGCCCAATACCTGTTTGGGCAGCTGGAGGAAAACGTGTTTCTCACGCCGATCTACGCCGATTTGCTGCACCTCTGCCGCACCGAAATGGAGCAGGGCCGCTGGCCCGATGTACGCACCCTCATTCAGCACGGCCGCGGCGATATTCGCCAATTGGTAAGCGACTTGGCTACCGAAAAGTATGAACTGAGTCCCAACTGGACCACCCACCAGATCTACGTGCCCCGCGAGCTGGACCTGCTCCAGCAAGCCTGCGACAATGCCGTGCTGCGTCTTAATAAATGCACCGTGCAGCGCGAACTCGCTACCCGCCTCGACGCCCTGCGCCAACCCATGGACGAGGCCGACCTGATGGAAACCCTAAACGCAATTAAGCTGCTCAAGCAGATGGACAACCAACTGGGCGGCATGCTGGGCACGGTCATTCCGAGAAGCGGGTAGTACTGCTGTACTGAGAGCTAAGCAGATGGCGCATACTCTGGGGGCTTTTCTGGGCAGAATCGGCTAGCTTGCTATGCTGATGCTAGCATGGTATCGCCAGCACGGAATAGGTTTTGACTTAAAAGCAGCATGTGGAAGCGTCTTAACCTGAACCGATTACTGTTGGCTTTACTGCTGACAGTTATTAGCTTGGGTACCGGCATTATCGGCTTTATTGCCATCGAGGGGTATAGCTTGCTCGATGCCCTCTATATGACGATGATCACCGTATCAACGGTTGGTTATGGCGAAGTGCATCCCTTGTCATCGGCCGGGCGGCTATTTGTTTCGATTTACATATTCTTCAACCTGCTGGTTGTTGCCTACCTTTTGTCGGTGCTCACCACCTATATTTTCGAGGGTGGGTTGCTCAATGCATTTGCTATGTTTCGTTCCGACCAGGAGATTAGTCATTTGAAAGGCCATGTAATTGTGTGTGGATTCGGCCGCAATGGGAGCAAGGCCTGTGAGGAATTGCGGGCCAGCGGTACGCAGGTAGTTATCATTGAACTGGATGAAGCGCTGCTTAAAACGGCTGCCGATGCCAGCAAAACACCCCTGTTAGCCATCTTAGGCGACGCTACCGACGACAATACGCTCCGCGCCGCCGGCGTAGACCGCGCTCGGGCGCTCATTACGACGCTTCCCAAAGACACCGATAATGTATTCGTAGCGCTCACGGCCCGCGAGCTGAATCCAAGCATTCGCATTATTGCCCGAGCTAGCGCCAAGACCAGTGAGCGTAAGCTATTGCGCGCAGGAGCCAACTCAGTAGTCATGCCCGATGAAATAGGGGGCTCGCATATGGCCAATCTCGTGATTCGCCCCGAAGTCATTCGGTTTCTGGATATGATTTCGGGCTTGGGGCCAAATAAGCTGCGTCTGGAAGAGCTTCGCCTGGAAGACCTAAAACCGGCGTGGCGCACTCGTAGCATCCGAGAGCTGGACATTTTTGCCCAAACAGGTGCTACGGTTATTGGGCTTAAACACCGCGATGATAAGCTGGAGGTAAGTCCCAATCCAGATATTGTGCCCACGCCAGGAGATGTACTGCTGGTTTTGGGTACGGATGAGCAAGTGTATGAGCTCATTCGCCTATATCGGGCCTAAGCCACCTGCCAGCTTGGTCGCCTGTGGGTTCTTTGTAGCTTTGCGACTCCTGATTAATATATAATTTCCATAATACTTCCTGTGCATATCCTGCAGCTTTGTCCGCGTGTGCCGTTTCCGCCTCATGATGGAGGCGCTATTGCCATGTACGACGTAGCTGCTGGCTTAGCCCGTGCCGGACACCAGGTGACAGTGCTGGCCGCCAACACGCCCAAGCACCAACAGTCGGCGGATGTATTAAGCCACTTGCTCCGCGTGCGCCTACTTACGGTGCCCGTTGATACGCGCCTGAACCCGTTAAAGGCGCTAAGAAACCTGCTTCTAGGCAAGGTGCCTTATAATGTAGAGCGTTTTGTAAGCCAGCAAATGGTGGCGGAGCTAAAACAGCTACTGCGCACAGAACGCTTCGACGTGGTGCAGGTAGAAGGCACTTTTGTAGCCTGGTACGTGGACGTTATCCGGGCGGAAGCCCCCAACCTGCCGGTGGTGCTACGCGCTCATAATGTGGAGCATACCATCTGGAAGATGCTGGCCGAACGGGAGCACAACCCTCTTAAAGCCATGTATCTGCACCATCTGGCGAATGGGCTGAAGCGCTTCGAGGAAAAGTATTTGCCGCGCTTCAATGCCGTAGCTGCTATTACGGCTCCTGATCAGCGCCGCTTGCGGGCCATGGGCTGCCCCGAGCCGGTGGTCTTCATCCCGGCCGGCGTAGATTTGAGTCGGTTTCAGATTGATTCCGCTATTCAGCCCAAACCCAAAACGCTGTTCATGATTGGCTCGCTGAACTGGCTGCCTAATTTGGAAGGGTTCGACTGGTTTTTGACCAATGTGTGGCCCTACGTACACGAGCGAATGCCGGAACTGGAGCTGCATATTGCCGGCAAGGATACGCCCGAGCGCATCCTGCGGCTAAAAGGGGGCAACGTATTCGTACACGGTTTTGTGGAGTCGGCAGCGGAGTTTATGCAGCGCTATGAAATCATGATTGTGCCCTTGCTGAGCGGCGGCGGTATGCGCATCAAGATTATTGAAGGCATGGCATTGGCGAAGTGCATAATCAGTACTGGCTTGGGCTCCGAGGGTATCAGCGTGCGCAACGACTATGATATTGTGCTCTGCGATGAGCCCAGCGAGTGGATTAATCGTATTGAAAGCTATTACAACGGCGATTTGAACCACACCCAGATAGGGCAGGCGGCCCGCCAAACTATCCTGAGTACCTACGATAATCAGCAGGTTATAACGCACTTTGTAGACCTTTACCGCAGCCTGACTGCTCCCGGCGTCTAACTTTGCCCCCCATGAAGCTGCTCGTCCTGCTGTCCCGGTTTCCCTACCCGCTTGACAAGGGCGACAAGCTGCGTGCCTTCCATCAACTCCGTGAGCTGGCCCAGCGCCATGAGATCTACTTATTTGCTCTCACCGATGAGCCCGTGACGCCGTCCGCGCTGGCGACCGTGACGCCCCTTTGCAAAGGGGGACTGCACATTCATCAGCTCCGCCGGCCCCGCATTGCCCTGAACATGACCCGCGCCCTCGCCAATGGGCGCCCGTTGCAGGTGGGCTACTTTCACGATACCAAGGCCCAGCGCTGCCTCGATCAGATAATGATCCAGTTTAAGCCCGACCACGCGTACTGCCAGCTTATTCGCATGGCCGAATACCTGCGCCCACACACGCAGCGCCTGCCCTGCACCCTCGATTACATGGATGTATTCTCAGCTGGCATGCTGCGCCGGGCCGAAAAAGCCCCCCAGTGGCAGCGGCCGGTGTTTCAGCTGGAAGCAGAGCGTCTGCGCGCCTACGAGGCGGCGGCATTTGAGTGGTTTCGCCACCACACCATCATCTCCGACCAAGACCGTCAGCTTATCGATCACCCGCGTCGGGCCGAGATTGAGGTAGTGCTGAACGGAATCGATACCAACTATTTTCGGCCTGTACAAAGCAAAAAAGAATACGAGATTCTGTTTTGCGGCAACATGAACTACCATCCGAATGTGGATGCTGCCGTGTTTCTGGCTGAGGAAATCCTACCTTTAGTACGGCAACAACATCCTGCAGCCCGCCTGCTGATTGCCGGCACCACGCCGGCGCCGCGGGTGCAGGCGCTGGCTTCACCTACCGTAACAGTCAGCGGCTGGCTTTCTGATATTCGCGAGGCGTATGCGGCGGCGGGCGTATTTGTGGCGCCCATGCGCGTAGGTACAGGCCTGCAAAATAAGCTGCTCGAAGCTATGGCTATGCGCTTGCCTTGCGTAACTACTCCATTGGCAAACAATGCTTTACGCGGAACAGTAGGAGAGCATTTGCTTGTTGGCCAATCGGCGGCGGAACTGGCAGCGCACATCAGCGACCTGCTCGCTAAGGCTGAATATGCAAAATCACTGGCCAAACGGGGCCTTGAGTTTGTGCGCGAAAACTACAACTGGGCCACGGCTACCAGCCGATTGGAGCGCTTGTTTGAAAAGCCCTAGGATAAGCACGTTGCATTCTTGAATTTAGCTTAAACAGCAACGGGGACTGCCGGCAAAGTTGCTGATCAGAGTGGCTTCGAAATAAGCTTCTCTGCGCATTACTAACTACTTAATCCTCATGAATAAGAACTTACGCATCGCTATTCTGGGCTGCGGCAACATGGGGCGAGCTTTTGCGAAAGCGTTTCTGCAATACAATCTCGTGGCCCGCACCGATATGCTGCTGCTGGGCCGCGACGACGCGCATTGTGAGCGCCTAAATGCCAGCCAGTTGGGTATGCCAACTGGCTTGCTTTCCGCCGACGTAGGTAGCTACGATGTGGTGCTGGTAGCGGTAAAGCCCCAGGATTTTGGTCGGGTGGCCGATGGGCTCCGGCAGGTGCTACAGCCTGAACAGGTAGTGGTATCCATCATGGCCGGCATCCCGATTGCGCGCTTGCAGCGGGAACTCAAGCATCGGCAGGTACTGCGAGCTATGCCGAATACGCCGGCTTTGCTAGGTATGGGAATCACGGGTTTTTCAGCTTCTTCCGAGGTGAGCCGTACGCGGTTGCATCAGGTCGAAAACCTCCTTAACGCCACGGGCCGCTCTATCTTTATGGAAGATGAGAGCCTGCTCGATGCTGTTACGGCCGTCAGTGGCAGTGGCCCGGCGTATTTCTATTACATCGTGCAGGCCATGATGCGAGCCGGGCAGGAGCTGGGGTTCTCGGAATCGGTGGCGGGATTGCTGGTAAAGCAGACGATGTTGGGGGCCTTTCATTTGCTGAACAATTCCGACCAAAGTATCGACCAGCTGATTGCCAACGTGGCCTCTAAAGGCGGCACTACCGAAGCAGCGTTGCGTACTTTTCGGGCGGGCCACTTGGCTGAAACACTGGTAGATGGCATCAAAGCGGCTCAACAGCGCGCTACAGAACTGGCAAAGGAGTAGAGAAGCGTACTCGCGTCTCCGGGGGGCATTTCGATGATCTAGGGTCTGGCTTAATTTGGCTTATATAGCGGTTTACCATTCGAGAATTTTGCCTGTCGTAACTTCGTGGCGCCGTTGGTGGTTGTTCTGCCAGCTTTGCGAATAGGTTTTCCAAAAGCCGACCGCCGCAACATCCTTTAATCTGCATCACTTACGTTCATGCTTAATTCAATAGAAGACGCCATTGCCGATATTCGCGCCGGCAAAGTAGTTATCGTGGTCGACGACGAAGACCGCGAAAATGAAGGCGACTTTATCTGTGCTGCCCGCTGTGCCACGCCCGAAATTGTGAATTTTATGGCCACTCACGGTCGCGGCTTGGTGTGCGCACCGCTTACCGAAGACCGCTGCGAGGAGTTAGGTTTGGAGCTTATGGTGGGGCGTAATACGGCCCTGCACGCGACTCCTTTCACGGTATCGGTTGACTTGCTTACCCACGGTGTCACGACGGGCATTTCCGCTTCCGACCGCTCCAAGACCATTATGGCCCTTATTGACCCCACTACCAAGCCGGAAGAGCTAGGTAAGCCGGGTCATATTTTTCCGCTGAAAGCGCGCAAGGAAGGCGTGTTGCGTCGCGCCGGCCATACGGAGGCTGCGGTAGACTTAGCGCGTTTGGCGGGGTTTGAGCCGGCTGGGGTACTGGTGGAGATTCTAAAGGAAGATGGCGAAATGGCTCGTCTGCCCGATCTGGAGGAAGTCGCTCAGCGCTGGAATTTAAAGCTGATTTCGGTACAGGACCTTATCAAGTATCGTCTGGCCAAAGAAAGCCTGATTACGCGTGACATTACCGTCAAATTACCTACTCAGTGGGGTGATTTCGACCTTTATGCCTTCACCCAGCGCTCTAATGGTGCTCAGCACTTAGCTCTGGTAAAAGGAGACCTAACTGGCTCGGAGCCACCGCTGGTACGGGTGCACTCATCCTGCGTAACCGGCGATATTTTTGGCTCATGCCGCTGCGATTGTGGTCCGCAATTGCACCGCGCCATGGAGCAGATCAACAAGGCCGGTCGGGGTGTGGTGGTGTACATGAACCAGGAGGGCCGTGGAATTGGCTTGCTGAATAAGCTAAAGGCTTACAAGCTACAGGAGCAGGGCCGCGACACGGTGGAAGCCAACGTAGAGTTGGGTTTTGGCATGGATGAGCGCGATTATGGCGTGGGTGCTTCTATTTTGCGCGACTTGGGAATTAGTAAGATGCGCTTGCTGACTAACAACCCCCGCAAGCGTACTGGCTTGATGGGCTACGGACTGGAAATTGTCGAAACCGTAGCTATCGAAATTGAACCCAACCAACATAACCAGAGTTATTTAACTACGAAGCGCGATAAGCTCGGTCACATGATTCTGAGTAAGCCGTACCCCGGTAAAACGACGGTAGAAGCCGAAAAAGAATTATAGCCTAAAGGCCGGAAAACGCGTTTTTTGGCTATATTACTCTGGCTATGAAAATCCTGCGTTCCGTTTTGAGTGCCGGCGTGGCCGCCCTGGTGCTTAGCTTTTTCCCAACTTCGACTGCCCTGGCGCAGCGCAGTAATTTCGTGCAGGAGTTTGCGGGCAGTACCATTCTGCTGGCCAACGGCGATACGCTGGAAGGGCCGCTCGTACTGCACCGCAATGAGGACGTGGTGCGCATGACCATGCCCAATAATACCATCAATACGCTTTCGGCGGTGGCCGTGCAGAGCTTTGCGGTGAAAGGCGAGCAGTTCGACCAGCGCCGCGATGCATATTACTACGACGACTTTTATGATGCGCGCCGGGGCTACTACTACGGTAGCCCCGCGTTCTTCAATGGACCCTTGCCGAATCGCCGGGAGCGACCCGACACTAGCTTGGTGCGGGTATTCCGCACTTACCGCTGGAACCGTGACAACGACTACAGCGACTACAAATCGCCGGCGTTTTTTGAGCAACTGAGCAGTGGTCCTACGGTGTTGCTGCGCCGCGAAGCCCTAGTCGAGCGGCCTGTGTATGCCGCTGGTCCTTATGGTTACGGGGGCGGCTATGGTGGGTATCCGGCTGGGCCTTCGCGCTACGCGGGCTCGTACTCGGAGATAAAGGACAATTTCTACCTGGGTACGCCAACAGGCAATATTATTCCGCTACGCAATCCGAAGAAGGATTTGTTGGCTGCCTACCCGAAGCAGGCGCGCCAGATTGAGAAGTACGCCAAGCAAAACAACCTGAACTTTACCATTGCCCGCGAGCTGGCGTTCATCGTGAATTATGCTAATTCGCTGACGGAAGAAAAGCAGCCTTAAGCAGACCGTTTCGATACCTAGCATAAAAAAGCCCCCCATAAATCTTCTGGGGGGCTTTTTTATGCTGTGGCGTTAAACGCCGAACACGTTACAAATCCCGGTAGCGAAGCAGCAGGTAGCTGCCGAGCCAAAAGACAGCGGCATAGGTTAGGGCGAGCGGCACAGCTTGCGTGGCGGTGAGGGCGCTGGTGGGGCCGGTCATGGTTTCGAGAATGGCCTGCGTCGGGTTGGGGGTAAGGCTAGAAAATACCTTGGTGGGGAAATATCGGTCAATGTGGTCCTCGACGGGTAAGCGCAGCAGAGGCTCAATTACCCAGGAATACAGCAGGAAAAGCAGAATAGCGGGTCCGCTCTTTCGAATTAGGAAGCCAAATAGGGCAGCAAGGCTAAGGTAGCCCAAGGCCTGCACACCGTAGCGAAGCAGGGCGTCGAAGAGCCCTTCCGCCGGGGAAATGCTGGAGTCATTAGCATAGGAGAGCCCGAAGTAAAGCCCGACTAGCAGTACCACGAGCATCCCAAACACGGTCAGCAGTCCCGATACGGCCAGTTTGCCTTGTATCAGTCCGGCCGGCGATAAGCCATCAATGAGCTGTTGCCGGAAGGTGCGAAACTGGAATTCGTCGGTGATGAGAATGATGAGCAGAATGCCCAGCAGCAGATGAAAGTAGCTCGCTACGTAAGCCAGCTTTGTCCACAAGCCCGGAAACGCATACAGGCTGCTGCCCATGGTCTGCCCATTGATGGTCACGTTGCCGCCTACTGAAACGAAGAAAGCCAGCAGACTTACAAAAAGCGCCAGCACAATCCAGACCGTGCGATAGGGCAGGAGCTTACGGAGTTCAGCACGTACGAGCATGGGGCAAGAATAAGAAAATGAGGTTGTTGAGAGAGACTATGAGAATGGTGAATGTTACTTGGTGAGCTCCAAAAACTGCGTTTCGAGGCTGCGGTGCCTAACTTCCAGACTGTTAAGCACTAAGCCTTGCAGGAAAAGAGCTTGGTTTAGCTCAGCGGGCTGATAGCCAGTACCCAGCACCGCACTGAACGCCCCACCCGGCTCGGGTCGCACATCAGTTACCCAGGAAAAGCCCCCCAGCGCCTCCAGCAGCGCAGCCGGCGCGGCATTGGGAGCTAGGCGCAGTACGATACGGTCGGCAACGGCTAGGATGTTGCTGACCGAACCCGCCGCTCGTAACTCGCCGCGCTGAAGCACGGCTACGTGGGTACAAACCTTCTCAATCTCATCAAGCAGATGACTGGCCAGAATAATCGTTTTCCCTTCGGCGGCCAAGCGCAGTACCAACGCCCGCACTTCGGCAATGCCCTGCGGGTCGAGGCCATTTGTAGGCTCGTCGAGAACCAGAACCTCCGGGCGGCCCAATAGCGTAGACGCCAGAGCGAGCCGTTGTTTCATGCCTAGTGAAAAGCCCCGAAAAGCATCATGCTGACGGGCAGCCAAGCCGGTTATTTCCAGTGCCTCCGCTATAGTGGCCGTGTCGGCACCTTTCACCTCGGCGGCAATCTGAAGGTTTTGGCGAGCGGAGAGGTAGGGAAAGAAATTGGGGGTTTCCAGCAGAGCTCCCACCCGCCGCTTACTCGCACTCGAAATTTGCCCCCCAAACCAGCGAACGCTGCCCTCAGATGGTTGTAGTACCCCCAGCGCAATGCCGAGCGTGGTGGTTTTGCCGCTGCCATTTGGTCCCAATAACCCGTACACACTGCCGGCCTCCACCGTGAGGTTCAGACCCTTCAGCGCCTGCGTACTGCCATAGTTTTTGGAGAGGTTCTCGATTTCAAGAATGGGCATGTGGTGAACTTAAATTTGGAAGGAAAAGGCTTAAGATTATACTGAAAACGAAGCTTAACACCTGTGTTTGTCATGCAGAGCGTTAGCGAAGCATCTCGCGTGTTTAGTGAGTGGGATTACTAACTTCTTGTCAGCCTTCTTGTCAGCACGCGAGATGCTTCGCTAACGCTCTGCATGACCACCTTATTTGTGACAACGACCATAAGTGGGACGCTTCCCCTGTGACTCTCTATGGTGAATAGATCGAAATACAGAGCATAGAGCATTATTCTACCGGCAATTTGCCCCCCAGCCAGCGGGCTACGGGGTAGCGCTGGTAGGATTTCTCATAATGCGGGGAGCGGCGATAGATGAAGTCCAGTTGGGCACTGGCGCTTTTGGCAAAGGCTTGATCTTCCTTCTTGCGGGCCTCGAGCTTCTGGCGGAGTTGCGGATCGCGGCGGAGTAGCTCTGAGGCTAGGTCTTCGAAGACGTAGTCGGAGAAGTGCTCTTTCTGCTGTAGGATGCTGTCGAAAAAGCCCCAGTTGAAGAAGGAGTCTGTGGCTTGTGGCTCGAGGGTTTCAACTAGGTAGCGTGCGGCCTGTTGGTCGAGGATGGCTACGTAATCCCCTTTGCGGAATGCTAGTGCTTGCTGCTCAGGCCGGAGCTTTACCTGAGAGTGCAGATAATGGCCTTCGTAGGGCCGTGGCGATGTTTTATAATCCTCTACATAATATACTTCGGCAGTGAGGGTAGTGTCGCTACGGAGGCGCTGCAGTTGCACGCCACTTAGGCGCAAGCGCTCCAGTACTTCCCCCCAAGCCTGCGGAATAAGGTAGGCTACGGGACGGCGCACGGTTGTGGTGGGGCGGTAGGTGTGGTAGTAGTTGATGGGCCGCGTGAAGGGCGCTTTGCGGTCATAGTACAGGCGGGGCTGCCCGCTTACTTCGCTGGTTTTGGTGCGGCCTTCGTAGCCCCGAAAGCTGAACTTGTCTACCTGCGTCGTGTCGAGTTTCCAGGTTAAAGGGAATTCGATTTGGGTGCGGGTTTGCTGGTCGGCTGTGGCGCGGGCCTGCTTGATTTGGGCTGCATCCTGGTTTACCGTACGGATGAGTAAATCCAGAAAATCGTAGGTGACGCGCACCCGGGGGGCAAATTCCTTGAGCATATGCGTCTCGGTCACGAAGCCCAGGGTATTGAATAATGTCGTGTAGCCAGTGGAATAGCGCGGTGTTTCCAGGAAGCCTCGTATGCCACTCTCGGGCGTACGGCCCTCAAAGTCAACGTAAGGCGTCAGGGGCCATTTCTTCTTTTCCATGCCCGCGTACAAAGCCGGCAGGAGCCGCTGCTGCATGTACTCGCTCATGGCCGGATGAAGCTTGTCGCGCTGGGTATCAATCAGCGTCATGGTATACTGGTAATCAGCACCATTCGATGTGTGTGTATCAACAAATACTTCGGGTTGCCAACGCTGGAAAAGTTGGGCAAAGCTGCGAGCATTGCGCGAATCCTGCTTGATGTAGTCGCGGTTCAGATCGAGGTTGCGGGCGTTGCCACGGAAGCCGTATTCCTGGGGACCATTTTGGTTGGTGCGGGTGGTGCTATTACGATTCAGGGAGCCGTCTACATTGTAAATTGGGATGAGTACTAATGTTACATTTTTGAGTTGGCGCCGCAGCTCTTTCTTCTGCACGTAGTCGCGCACAAGCATCATGCTGGCATCAATGCCTTCGGGCTCACCGGGGTGAATGCCGTTTTGAATAAAGACCACGCGCCGGTTTTTGGCTCGCACCGAAGCCGGGTCCGCGTCGCCATCCAACGACACAATTACCTCGTGCAGCGGCTGTCCGATGTCGGTAGTCCCCGCCTCGCGCAAGGTAATCTCGGGATAGGCCGCGTCGAGTCTTTTATAGTAGTCTATGCACTCGGCGTAGGTGGCAGTGGTATTGCCATTACCTTTCTCGAACGGCGTGCGCCAATCAGGGGGCGCGATGAAAAGTAGGGAGGCGGAGAGTAGAAGGGCGAGCATGCAGCAGTGAATTTTCTGCAATCAACGCTAAAAAAACAGAAAGCCCTGACGTGCACGTCAGGGCTTTCTGCTGATATGATGTGTGAGAAGGTAAAGAGGGACGCTTAAAAGCCTAAGCCCACGGCAAAGCCAGTAAATTCCTGTCCAGTAAGTTGCCGCAGTGGCGTTTGAGCTCCAGTAGTCAAATTAATCGAGTAAACTGTCGTAGTAAATGAACCCTCAAGTCCGTAAGCCATATTGGTCGTTCCCCCAATATCAAGATGGTTGATGTTAGTTCTCAAAGGATTGATTGCCACCAAAGTGCCTGCATTAGGCGGATTTTGCAGATACAGGGTGCTAATGTTAGTTGAAGTACGGCCAGATGTGTATAAGCTGGTCGTGGTAGCGCCGGCGAAGTTATTGTCATAGGCCGCCCCACGCACGCTTACGTCACTGGGATTAATACGCCCATCGGCAATGGCTACGCCGTCTACCGGATTCACCCGCAGATTTTGGCCAGTACTGCTCACAATGCGAATGCGATCAGCTACTGGGTTGAAGTCAAAGCCATAGCTACCACGTTCTAAGGGAATGCTAAGGGTAGCAACCAAGGTAGCTTGGCCAGTGCCTAGGTTAAAAGTATAGAGGCGACTGGAAGAAGTCAGCGCATAGAGTTGGCCCGTGGCCGGTCGGAAGTCCAGGCCGACGATAAGATCCCCGCGGTCAATGCCACTAATTCCTCTGGATTGGTAAGACCTAGGATTGGAAACATCAGTGGGGTCAAATGACAGTAACTGAACATTTACCAAATCTCTGGTTTGTGGATCATCAAAAGCTTCCGTCACATACGCGACGGGCTGGGTAGGAATGGCAATGCCGGAGTAATTCAGGTTGGCAGCGTATTCCGCCAAGGGCCGGGCTGCGCCGGTACTTAAATCCACGGTAAAGAGCGTGGCCTTCCCATTGACGGAGTATAGACCCAGGGCCGCCCCCGTCTTGGCATCAATATCAAAGCCGCCATTGCCGCTGATCTTCAGGTTCAGGCTGCCCACGGGCACGACCGCGCCGTCATTGGGTGGATTGACTAAGTAGAGCTGCTGGTTTTGCGTATTGATGGCATACAGGGCCGTCGACGTGGCCCCGGCCACATTGTTGGTGTAGGCCGCGCCGGTCAGCATGGCGCCCTCGGCACCATTGATAGCCCCGTCGGTAGCGGCCACCGTGCCCGTCTCCGGGTTCAGGCGCAGGTTCTGGCCCGTGGAAGTGATTAGGCGAATTCGGTCCACGGTCGGATTGAAGTCGAAGCCGACTAAGTTGCCCGAGACAGCAGGAGTAAAGGCCCCAGCACCGATAGCGCGGGCCACGCCCGTGTTCTGGTTAATCGCATACAAGCGGCTGGCACTACTGACCCCATAGAGCTGGCCGGTAGCGGGGCGGAAGTCGATAGCCAGCAGCGTTTCGCCGCTGCCCAGGCCCGTAATGGCGACGGTACCCGTACGGGAAGCCGTATTCCCTGTATTATAAGAGTCCAGCTTGTTGCCGCCCGATAAGGCATAGAAGGGAACATTCTGGCCTAAGCCGGGAAAAGTGGGCGTGTTGGGGTTTTTGGGAAAGTACTGCTCCAAGATGTCTTCGCAGCTACTGAGCGAGGACACTAATAGAACAGCCAAGCCCCATTTGGCGAGGGAAAAGGGTTTTAGCATTCTAGTGAGATTATAGGATGTAAAAAAGAATTAATATGACTTGATAGATAAACTTACGTAGGTTAGTGATAATCAGGTGTTCAGAAGTATATTATTGTAAAAATAAGTTTTAGGATATGATATTGTTGAGATATAAAGCATTATCGTACAGTATATTGTGTTTTAAATTCGAAAATATTTATTATGCATAATTCTGATATTTATTGTTTTAGTAAGTTTTCAAGCAAGTTTCAGCGGATTCACTCAACTAAGAAAAAGCCCCCCAAATACTATAGTTCAGTATCTGGGAGGCTTTTTGTAATTAAGCAGTATCGGAGCCGTTTATTGATAAAGCCGGCGCGGACCTGGAAACAGTAGTTTATCCAGGCTGTACCGGCCGGGGCCGATGAATAGAAGCCCTAAAAACACAAACGCAGACTCAACGGCGTGGGAGTAGCCACTGAAACCGTCACCTTTGCTGATGTGCATGATGGCGGCCATAATCATGGTGATAAGTAGGGCGGCGCAGGTGATTCGAAAAAACAGCCCTACAGCTAATAATTGCCCCCCAACGGCCTCCGCTACGGCGGCCAGAAGTCCCCAGGCAGTAGGGGCAAAATCAAGCCCGACCAGCTTCATCACGCCACCTACTTCGGTCCAGGCGGCCTGACCACCCATCAGCTTCGGATAGCCATGAATGGTGAACATCATACCCAGGCCCACTCGCAATATCAACAACCCAAAATCACGCGTACGATAGGTGTTTTCGAACAGAAGCATAGGCAATAGGTAGATGATAGAATCGTGGGTGGTTGCGGGCTGCTAATCCATTAAGTAGCTCGACATTGCCAAAGTACAGGAAATATAGGGTAATACAATTACTCGCTCCTCGCGCTACCGCGACACCAATACTCCGATAATGCGCGTGGCCGTGGGCACGTCAGTAGGGCGCAGCTGGCTGGAGCGATTGGGGGGCAAAGATTGCTCATCCAGAACCCACGACATATTTACCGCATCGGATACGGCTACCAGGCCGGCGTCGGTTTTCTCGATGGTGGTGATGCCGTATTGCTGACGGGCCGCGCCGTAGGGCGAGCCTACGCCAATGCCATCGGCGGTGCGGTACTGCGGGTCGGTGACACGGATGCGCCAGATACGAAAACCATCCTGCTCATCGCCAGCCATTTCTAACATGATGGGCGGCGCAGTGGGCTGCTGCGCATCGGTTATTTCATACACAGGATACGTAATGCCCTCAACGGTACGCGTTGACCTACGGCGGCGGCTGGCCGGAATCAGACGCAGAACAGCCTGCTCGCTGGTATTCAGGCGCAAGCGCCCGACGCGGTCGGAGCTGAGCAGATGCAGGGAGTCGGGAGTAGTGGGGTTGGCCGCCGATACGGGTTTCTCGGGGGTGCCCGGTGGCGGGGGCGACGTAGCCGATGGGGCAGATGCTGTAGGTGGGGGCGAAGATTGAAACGGCTGTTCGCCGCTCGATGACACGGGGGTTTGAGTCGGGGAAGAGTCGCAGGCGCTAACGGCAGTCAGGGCCAGTAGCAATGCTGCGGCCCGAGCGGAAGCAGAGAAGTAGAACATAGTACCGATGCCATACGGTAGCGGTGCGCTCGTCGTTGACTTGAAAGCAGTTGGAGTACGGCTATTAAGGCGTATGCCGCCGGGCTTGCCTACCTTTGCGGCTCGGTTACTCACTTCAAATTCTGTTTCCTGTGGCTGCTATACCTTCCAAACCCCTGATTCTGATTTCCAACGACGATGGCATTACGGCCCCCGGCATTGCTACGCTAGTGCGCGTCATGCGCCGCATTGGCGAAGTAGTGGTGGTGGCGCCCAATTCGCCCCAGTCGGGCATGGGCCATGCTATTACGATTGGTCACCCGCTGCGCCTCGACTCCAGCACTATTTTCGAGGGCATCGAAGCCTACGAATGCTCTGGTACGCCTGCCGATTGCGTGAAGCTGGCCAAACATCACGTGCTCAAAGACCGCCAGCCTGATTTGGTGGTTTCAGGTATTAATCACGGCTCCAACTCGTCGGTAAACGTGCTGTACTCCGGTACCATGTCGGCGGCTATTGAGGCGGCTATTGAAGGACTCCCCGCCATCGGCTTTTCCCTGTGCGACTACGGCCACTCTGCCGACTTTTCACACACCGAAGAATGGGTGGAGCACGTTACCCGTCAGGCGCTAGAGCACGGCATTCCGGCCGGTACGGCCCTGAATGTGAATATTCCCAAAAAGTCAGATATCCCCATTCTGGGGGCCCGCTTGTGCCGTCAGGCCCGCGCCAAGTGGCAGGAAGAGTTCGACCTGCGCCACGACCCGCACCAGCGCCCCTACTACTGGCTGATCGGCAGCTTCGTAAACCTCGACGAAGGCGACGAAACCGACGAGTGGGCCTTGGCGCACAACTTTGTATCCATCGTGCCCTGTCAGTTCGACCTCACCGCCCGCGCCGGCCTCACGCAGATGCAGCAGGGCTGGGAGATGCAATTGCCCGGCCAGCCAGCGCCCACCAGTATTCCGGCAGCTCATCCCGTGGAGTCGGAAGATTACGGCGTGGTAAATCCGTAAAGTGAATCGAGTATAAAAAAGCCCCCCAGAGCTGCTCTGGGGGGCTTTTTTGCGTATAGTGTAGGAAATATAAGCTAACAAGACTTGATCTTAGAAGCCTAAGCCCACGGTAAAGCCGTGTAGAACAGGGTCAGTAATGGTACGTAGAGGCGTCAGTGCTCCCGTGGTCAGATTAAGGGTGTAAATCTTACTGGTGGCATAAGATCCGTCACTTTCATCGCCGTAGGCATAAGCCACGTTAGTGGTGCCACCAATATCTAAGTGCATGATCCCACTGCTCAAAGGGGCGATTTTTACGAGCGTGCCTTCATTGGGCGGATTTTGCAGGTACAACGTACCAGTATAGGAAAATTGGGGCGCTGTCGATCTGTGCGTCACATATAAGCTGGTCGTCGTGGCGCCCGCGAAGTTATTATTGTAGGCCGCCCCAGTGATACGTGATCCACTGGGACTAATACGGCCATCGGCAATGGCTACGCCGTCCACTGGATTCACCCGTAGGTTTTGGCCGCTAACGCTCACGATGCGAATGTGATCGGCAACCGGGTTAAAGTCAAATCCATAGATGCCACCTTCCAAGGGAATACTCAGCGTGGCCACGAGCGTGGCTTCGGCCGTAGCCGGATTAAGTGTATAAAGGCGATTGGCGGAGGTGAGCAGGTAAAGCTGGCTAGTGGCTGGCCGAAAGTCTAGCCCCACAACCTCTTCGCGGTCGGTGAGACCTCCGATTTCTCTACGGAAGTAGCCAGAACTAACCATTGGATCGATGGTGTATAAGCCATTATACTGTATGGGCTCTTTTATATGCCGTTGCGTATCCAAAGCATAGGCGACAAGCCGAGTGGGAATGGCTAGGCCACTATAGTTCAGGCTCGCAGGATACCTTGCGAGCGCCCGTGCGGCCCCCGTGGTTAGGTCCACGGTGAACAGGGTGGACTGCCCATTGACGCTATATAGACCTAAGGCTGTACCGGTCGTAGCATCAATGTCGAAGCCGCCATTCCCGCTCACCGGCAAATTCAGGCTGCCGACCGGTACGACGGTGCCATCGTTGGGTGGGTTGACCAAGTATAGTTGCTGATTTTGGGTGTTAATTGCATACAGGGCCGTGGTGCTAACTCCATTTCTGTTGTTAGTGTAGGCGGCTCCAGTCAGCGTCACCCCCGTATCATCTTTAATAGAGCCATCGGTGGCGGCTACGGTGCCTGTTTCGGGGTTGAGGCGCAGGTTCTGGCCCGTACTGGTGACCAAGCGGATGCGGTCGACCGTGGGATTGAAGTCGAAGCCCACCAGATTGCCCCCCAGCGCGGGTGTGAAAGCGCCTGCCCCAATGGCCCGGGCCACGCCCGTATTCTGGTTAATCACGTAGAGGCGACTGGCGCTGCTCACCCCATAAAGCTGCCCGGTAGCGGGCCGAAAGTCGATGGCTAATAGTTTCTCCCCGCTGCCGAGGCCCGAAATGGCCACGGAACTGATGCGTGTGGCGGCATCTTTCGTAGAGTACGCATCGAGGCGCGATCCCCCAGACAGAGCGTAGAACGAAATCTCTTGTCCGAGTGGGGGAAAAGAGGGAGTAGTCGGATTGGGTTTGTGGGGGAAGTACTGCTCCAGGATGTCTTCGCAACTGGTCAGCGAAGTCATGAGCAAAGCAGCTACGCCCCACTTGGCGAGAAAAGCGAGTTTTGACATAACATCAGTGTTATAGGATTAAAAACATAATAAATATAATTAAATATATAATGTTTTTATCGAATAAGGGCTATATGCTTCGAGTTATTCATCAGTTCCTGCCAATTCCGCGCTCACAATTGCTCTGAGCCGACCTTAGTGCTTTCTGCCAAATAATTCATTTGCTCTAAGGATCATAACAAAAAGCCCCCCAGCGCATGGCTGGGGGGCTTTTTGTTACTCTAGGCTTGATGGCAAATACGCTTTTAGAAACCTAACCCAACCGCGAAGCCATTCACAGTGCCGGCAAAATCGCCGAGCGCCATAACTGCGCCGCTGGACTTACTGACGCTGTAAAGCTTGGTAGCGCCGCTGGCAGTCAGAATAGCGTAACCAGTGTTGCTGGTGCCGCCGATGTCATAACCATTCGCAGCGTCTACGTTGATACCAAGGCTGCCGATTTCTACTAAGGTGCCATTGTTTGGCGGGTTTTGGAGGTACAGCTTATCGGTGGTGTAGTCAATCACAAACAAGTTGGTGGCGGTAGTGCCAGCAAAATTATTCTCATAGGCGGCGGCGCTTACGGCGGGAGTGCCGGGATTCAGGCTACCATCCACGATAGCCACACCATCGGCGGGATTCACACGCAAATTCTGGCCGGTATTGCTGATAATGCGAATCCGATCAACAACTGGGTTGAAGTCGAAACCAAAGCTGGTGCCTGCCAGCGTAGTGCTTAAGGTAGCAACTGTAGCGGCTGCCCCCGACGAGGCATTAATAGTGTAAAGGCGGCTGCCACTGCCAAGGGCATATAACTGACCATTCACAGGGCGGAAATCCAGTCCCAAAATGTTGTCGCCTGAGGCTAGGCCTGTAATCGGCTTTGTTACAACGGCGGATGGATTGGTCGGATTGAAAATTAACAGATTGTTGGCGCTCACGGCATAGGCTACCGGCTGGGTTGGAATGGCGAGGCCGGTATACGCTGCGTTGTTGTCATATTTTACCAGTGTTTTGGTGCCGCCAGTGGCCAGGTCAACGGTGAAGAGCGTAGGCTTGCCATTCACGTCGAAAAGGGCCAGCGCGGTACCCGTTTTGGCATCAATATCGAAGCCGCCGTTGCCGCTGATGTCGAGCTTCAGGTCGCCGACGGCTACCAGCGTGCCGTTGTTGGGTGGGTCCTGGCGATACAGCGTATTCGTGGCGGGGTCGAGGTCGTAGAGCACGGTGGTGCTGGCGCCGGCTACGCTGTTTGTGTAAGCGGCGCCAGTTATACCCGCGCCGGGTACCCCATTAATGCTGCCATCGACGATAGTGCCGGCTGCGGTTTCGGGATTGAGGCGCAGGTTTTGGCCCGTGCTGGTCACCACACGGATGCGGTCAACGGTGGGGTTAAAATCAAAGGCTACCATATCGCCCTCCAAGGCGGGTGTAATAGGGCCGCTGCCGATGGCACGGGCTGCGCCGGTGGCGGTGTTGATGACGTACAGGCGACTGGTGCTGCCGATGCCATAAAGCTGGCCCGTGGCGGGGCGGAAGTCGATACCCAGCAGTTTTTCGCCAGCTTGCAAACCCGTAATGGCAGTAGAAGCGGAGCTTCGGGCAGGATTCTTAGTAGAGTAAAGATCAAGCTTCACCCCACCCGATAGGGCGTAAAAGGGGATATCCTGACTGGGAACGGGCTTGTCGTTGCTATTGCTATTCTGGGGGAGGTACTGCTCCAATACATCCTCGCAACTGGTCAGAGATGATAAGGCAAGAGCAAACGCACTGAACTTGACGAGGTAAGACTGTTTTCTCATTTCCGGATGTAGTAAGAATGAAAGACTGGGGTTGGTTGGGATTAGCTACGATGCGCCAACTCGACCGGATTGCCTCATTCGTAATTTATTCCGGATTTAATCCTAGTTTAATTCAATAAGATTAATGGAGTTGTTATGACATGTTATCCTGTTTATAGTCAGTATATTATCGATAGTGTAAGCTGAAATGAAGCGGCTGATTTTTGCCGATATCGTGAAAGCAGACGGATTTATAAAGACATAAAAAGCCCCCCCGCAACCGCTATTCAAGTTGCTGGGGAGCTTTTCTATGCTTTAAGCTTATTTACCTGCGCAGATAAGCGCCTAATTCTGATACAGATGCAATTTGCAGCTGCTCAGCCTGCTGCTGGCGCATGAGTAGAGCATAGGTATTGTTGAAACCCAAGGGGCTCAGCCACTCCAGCTCATAGCGTTGCCTGAAACGCGTTTGCACGTAGTCGAATACCGCGCGCGGATTGCCCCCCAGCGAGTCAACGGTGGCGGGAGCAGGCTGGAGCAGCACCAGCAGACCCGTGCCAGTGTACTCCGGATACAGATCGATGTCGCCGGAGCGTAGCGCCTCGAAGCAAATGCTAGTGCCGCCCAAGCCGGTTTTGGTGACGACATCCAGGTTAGTGTAGCCCCGAATGAGGGCCGCGTACATTTCGGCCAGAATGTATTGCTCGGCAAAGATCTTGGAGCCCAGCGTAATGGTGGCGCCATTGACAGGCTGCGGTGCCCGCCATAGGCCCTGGCGGCGCAGAAAGTCGTGGGCCACGGCGCGGGGCGTTTCGTGGCGGTAATCTACGCGGTAGTTCAGCTCCGTCATCACCGAGTCGTTGATGCGGCCGGCAAGCTTTTCCAGTACGGGGCGCAACTCCGGATGAGCCATCAGCACCGCCTGGCGCACTACTGGCGCGGCAAAGTAGGGCGGAAAAGCCCCCCGGTCATCGCGCAGCACGCGTAGGTTATACGCCTTGATGCGGCCATCGGTGGAGTAGCCGTCGATAACATCGACATCGCGGTGGCGGGCAGCTTCATACACGAGCGCCGGCGCCAGAATCACGCTGGGTAAGGGCCTCAACCCATATTTCGTTTGCAGACCCGGCAGCCCATCGGCCCGCCCCACAAACTCGGGGCTGAAGCCTGCCAGCAGCTTGCCCGTGGCGCGCGGCAGCAGGTACAAGCCCGCCAGCAAGGGCAATAGCACCAACAAAAAGCCTCCCACGCGGGTGAGACGGCGGGCGCTGAGGCGTTGGAGGCGGGCCAGCGCTGCATCGAAGGCTAAGGCTAATGCGGCGGCCGGGATGGCGCCAGCCAGAATCATAGCCGGATTATTCAAGGCAATTCCGCCGAAGATAAACTCGCCCAAGCCACCCGCCGCAATGTAAGCAGCCAGGGTGGCCACGCCCACATTGATAACGGTTGCCGTCCGAATGCCCGCAAACAGCACCGGCAAAGCCAGCGGCAATTCCACCCGGCGCAGCACCTGCCCATCGGTAAGGCCTAGGCCACGGGCGGCCTCTACCACGGCCGGACTCACGCCCTGCACGCCCGCCAACGTGTTGCGCACAATGGGCAGCAAGGAATACAGAAACAGCGCAAAAATGGCCGGCTGCGGACCTATGCCCAGCACCGGAATCAGGAAGCCAAGCAAAGCAATGCTGGGGATAGTTTGGAGTACGCCGGTGAAGCCCAGCACGGCCGGCGCCAGCCGCGGCCGACGTGTGAGCAGGAGCCCCAGCGGCACGCCCACCAGCACCGCCAGCAGGAGGGAAGCTGCCGTAAGGCCGATGTGTTGCAGGGTTTGATGGCCGAGCTTACCGGCCTGGTTTTGCCAGAAAGCCAGCAGCTCGTTCAGGACTTCCATGCGGTTTCGGCTTGGTGAATGGCTTGGGCAAAAGCGGCCATCAGCTCCGGTAAAGTGACCTGGCGCTGGGGGGCTTTTTTATCTGATTCGGCGATGAGCACGTGGTGTACAGAGTCGTTAGCTTGCTGTTGATCGGTAGGTGCAGCAGCTGCTCGCGGCTCCGTCAGTATCTCAAATGCTTCTTGAACTGTGTGATTAGGTGATAATAATCTAATAGCTGGAAATGAATTGGTTATTACTGCGTATTCTGTTGTGCTGGATGAAGATTTTTGCGTCGTGGGGGGCAAAAATGGGAGTAGCTCATGGAGGCGCAATGTGCGCAGTTGTAGAGCCAGCCGCTCCGCAGCGAAGAAGTCACGGACGAAGTCATTAGCCGGACGAAACAGCAGTTCGTGCGGCGTACCCAATTGCTGAATTTGCCCCCCATTTAGCAGCGCAATACGGTCGGCCAACTCGAAGGCTTCGGTCACGTCGTGGGTTACCAGCACCATCGTTTTCGTGCGCAACTCTTCCAGCTCCCGAAACTCGCGCCGGATACCGGCCCGCGTTACCGGATCGAGAGCACCGAAGGGTTCGTCGAGGAGCATAATGGGCGGATCGGCGGCCAGAGCGCGGGCTATTCCCACACGCTGCTGCTGCCCGCCGCTGAGCTGGTGCGGATACTGATGAGCGAAGCGCTTGGGGGGCAAATGTAGGCGCGTGAGCAACGCGTTAGTACGCTCCGCAATTGCCGCGGGCGCATGGCCCAGCAAGCGCGGCACCACCCCCACATTTTCGGCCACGGTGTAGTGCGGCAGCAGGCCCACTTGCTGAATTACGTAGCCAATGCCGCGGCGCAATACTTCCGGCTGCTGCCGACCCACTGCCACGCCATTAATTTCCACCGTGCCGGAGGTTGGCTCGATGAGGCGATTCAGCATTTTGAGCAACGTGGTTTTGCCGCAGCCGCTAGGGCCCAGCAGCACCAGGGTTTCACCCGCTGCCAGCTCAAACGACACGTCTTGCACAGCCACATGGCCGGGGTAGTACTTACACAGGTCGCGGACGCGGATAACGGGCGGGGCAGGGGCGATGCTCAAAGGGAAGAGAGTAGGGCAGTTATTGGGAAGGGTAGCTAACAACAAAGTGCCCGTGAAAACACCCTGAGTCGGAAACGGCTGTATCTTGAACCGCGAACCATCCAAAACTACTTTTTTTATGCTCCTTAGACACACTATTTTACTAGTACTGCCTATGCTGCTCAGTCTGTTGCCCAACGCTTCGGCGCAGGTATATTCGGCCACCGAGCCGTTAGCGCATACCTTTTCCATTGTGGCTCGCGACCCCAAAACGGGCGAGATGGCCGTGGCTGTGCAAAGCCACTGGTTTTCGGTTGGCACGTCGGTAAGCTGGGGCGAGGCCGGCGTAGGCGTGGTTGCTACCCAGTCGTTTACCAATAAGTCCTTCGGAATGCGCGGCTTGGCTTTGATGAAAAGCGGCAAAACAGCCCAGCAAGCCCTCGACGAGCTGCTCAGCACCGATGAAGGCAAGGCCGTGCGCCAGGTAGCCATTCTGGATGCGAAAGGCAACGTGGCCGCCCACACCGGCGAAAAATGCGTGGATTACGCGGGTCATATTACGGGCAAGGAGTTTTCAGTGCAAGCCAATATGATGCTTAGCGAGAAGGTATGGCCAGCCATGGCCAAAGCGTTCGAGCAAAGCGCCAATCTGCCTCTGGCCGAGCGGGTGATGGCGGCGTTGAATGCTGCCCAAGCTGTAGGCGGTGACATTAGGGGCAAGCAGTCGGCGGCCCTGCTGGTGGTGCGCGGCCAAGCCACCAATGCGCCCTGGGAGGATCGGCTGATTGACTTGCGAGTGGATGACAACCCGGCCCCGCTGAAAGAGCTGGACCGCCTGCTGCGCCTGCACCGTGCCTATAACCACATGAACGCCGGCGACTTAGCCGTAGAGAAAAACGACATGCCCGGCGCCATGCGCGAGTACCAGACTGCTGAGAAGATGTTTCCGGAAAACCTGGAGATGCGCTACTGGCATGCCATTACGCTCGCCAATAATAAGCAAGTACCCGCCGCTCTGAAGCTCCTCCAGCCTATTTTCAAGCAGGAGCCCGACTGGCGTACGCTTACGGCTCGTTTGCCCAAAGTGGGACTACTCACCGTGACCGAGGCTGAGCTGAAGCAGATTATGGCGCTCAAATAATGCAACCTGGCGCTTAGCCCGGCGTTATTGCTTCACACTTTCCTTCATTCTCTATGCGCTTTCTACACCTAATTCCCTCCCTGGTTTTGCTCGTGAGTGCGGTCGTCGGCTGTTCATCGGAGCGGCCAACTGCGTCTGGATCCACTGCTGAAAAGATTCCCAGCGCGGCTGTAACTACTATTTATGTGGTGCGCCATGCCGAAAAAGAAGCTGATCCGGCGCTGAAAGATCCGCCTCTGACGCCTACCGGTGAGCAGCGGGCACTCACGCTGCGCGACACCCTGGGCAGCCGCAATATCGAGTCGCTTTATGTCACGAACACCGTGCGCAGCCGTGCTACGGCCGCTCCTCTGGCTACTGCTCTGCAACGCACGCCCCAAGTCTATGATAAGCCCGCCGACCTGGCCGCGCGCATCCTGCAGGAGCAGAAGGGCAAAACGGTACTGGTTGTGGGCCACTCGAATACGCTGCTGCCTTTAGTGACGGCGCTGGGGGCCAAATCGGAGATTACCACGGTTGAGGATGGTGAGTATGATTATCTATTCGAAGTAAAAGTGCCCCCCACAGGCGAAGCAACGGTGGTTACGCATCGATTCGGGGCAGAGCATTAGATGTAAGCTTACATCTAAGTACAATCTTCACAACTGGCGCGAGCTTGCAGCTCGTGTCTAGCGTGCCGGGAGGCTACGCTTCCCCCGCCAGAACAAAATCACTTTACTAAACTCGCGCCAGTTGTGGTGAGTACGATTATCTGTTCGAGGTGAAGATGCCCCCACGGGCTCTGCTACGGTTACTACGCATCAGTTTGGAGTAGGGCATTAAACTTGAACTCCCCAGTAAAAAGGGACCGTTGCTATAGAAGCAACGGTCCCTTTTTGTGTTAAATAAAATCTTCTGTCTGGCCTTCGACTCAATTTCCTTAGAAAGGAATGCGTATCGTAACTGTATCCAAGGAAGCTACTTGGAAAGGGTATGTTACTTTTCTATCCTGCCCAGGCTCGTAAATCAACCAAGTAACAGAATTCGTTAGGTCCGCTAAAATAGGCCGAATCAAGACCGTATCTCTGGCTGGATAAGGCCATTTATCCTGTCCGTTATAGCCCTGTACATTTAGTGTTACCCGACTTTTCGGCGGCTCATCGACCAGCACGAGACGCACCCAGGCCGGAGCATACATGGGGATAACCAGATCTTCGTTCTTGCGCCCGGCCGTCAGGCTGGGAGCCAGACCCCAGTCTGTCACGTAGCCGAGTGGGGCTGTGGCCATAACGATGTAGCCACTCTTGCTGTCAGCCTCGAAGCGGAAACGAAAACGCCCCTGCGCATCAGTAGGCTGGCCTTGGCCCACGGGGGCGTAACCTCCACCATTACCCGCCTCCAGACCTGCACGGTGGCCCCGCCCACGGGCTGGCGGCCCATGTGTTCCACTACTTGGCCCTCAACTAGGGTCGGGCCGTCCGTTGGCTTCTGGCAGCTAACCAGCATCCCCAAGCACAGAATGACAAGTAAGGCTCGCCAAGGGCCGATAGAGTATATATTAAGCATAAGCATATACATAGGATGTGAAAACGAATGATATAGCGTCTCAGCAATTGAAGGACCAGAGGGTAATCCTCCTCGTTTTTGCAGACCAAACTCCCGAATCAGACTCATTAATTGGAAAAAATACAGTACATCGGGGCCAAGTCCTAACCTGGTGGTTTTAGTGCATGCGGGCGCGTAGCCGTGCAACCCCTTTCTGGTTTCCTTGTACATTAGCCACTTCAGCCGCTCTCGTAGCGACTGAAGTGGTTTTTTCATTTGCTGATCCTCATTTCCTATGCCCTCTTTCGTTTCCCGCTACCCGCTGCTGGCGGGCGTTGCTTATCTTCTTTTATCAACGCCCACACTGGCCCAAAAAGCCCCCCAGTCCGATTCGTTGGCTATTCGCCGCATTTATGATGAAGCCCTGCTGCGGGGGCAGAGCCACGAAAACCTGCGCTACCTCACCGGCCAGATTGGTGGGCGCTTAGCCGGCTCCCCCCAGGCCCAGCAAGCAGTAGACTGGAGCAAAGTGACGATGGAAAAGCTAGGCCTCGACCGCGTATACTTGCAGGAAGTGATGGTGCCGCACTGGGTGCGTGGGGCGAAGGAAAAAGGCCAGATCAAAGTCGCGAAAGGCAAAGGAGTAGATGTGCCGGTTTGTGCGCTGGGTGGCTCGGTGGGCACCAATGGCAAGCTGCGCGCCCAAGTAGTGGAGGTGCAGAGTCTGGATGAATTGGCGGGGCTGCCGGAGGAGAAAGTGAAGGGCAAGTTTGTGTTCTTCAACCGCCCCATGAACCCGACGTACATTGAAACCGGCAAGGCCTACGGCGAAGCCGGCGACCAGCGCCGCGCCGGAGCCTCAGCTGCCGCCAAGCGCGGCGCGGTGGGCGCCTTGGTCCGTTCGCTCAGCTTGGCGCACGACGACTTCCCCCACACGGGCACGATGCGCTACGAAGACAATGTGGCCAAAGTACCTGCCGCTGCTCTCAGCACCAACGGCGCCGACCGCCTCAGCCAACTACTCAAGGCCGATAAAAACCTGACCTTTGAGCTGGAAATGGCCTGCCAGACGTTGCCCGACGTGAAATCATACAACGTGATTGGCGAAATCAAAGGCTCTAAATACCCCGACGAGATTATCACCGTTGGCGGCCACCTCGACTCCTGGGACCTGGGCCAAGGCGCCCACGACGACGGCACGGGCTGCGTGCAAAGCATGGAAGTGCTGCGCCTGCTGAAAGCCACTGGTCTGAAGCCGGAGCGCACCGTGCGTGCCGTCATGTTTATGAATGAAGAGAACGGCAACCGGGGCGGTATAAAGTACGCTGAGTTGGCTAAAGCGGCTAACGAGAAGCACTTAGCGGCCATGGAATCGGATGGCGGCGGCTTCACGCCCCGTGGCTTTGCCCTGGAAACGACAAACCCGGAGACCGTGACCCGGATGCAGCAGTGGCGCTCGTTATTTGCCCCCTACGGCAGCGGCGAGTTCGTGGTTGGTCATGGCGGTACCGATATTGGCCCCCTGAAAGACCAGGCAAAAGTGCTCATCGGCTACGACTGCGACTCCCAGCGCTACTTCGATATTCACCACACCGCCGCCGACACTTTCGACAAAGTGAACCGCCGCGAGCTGGAACTTGGCGGTGCTAGTATGGCCGCGCTGGTGTATTTGCTCAGCAAATACGGTTTGTAGAGTAATAGCTGAACAATTGTAGAGACGCGTATTCGCGTCTAATTGTTGAACTCGGTACTACGCTACCTAAACAATATTCGCAACGATTAGACGCGAATACGCGTCTCTACAATTGTTTAGACAGGGTGCCGAACCTGATAGATTAGCAAGCAATGGATCCGCTATACCTTGTCGCCATTTTGCCCCCCGAGCCGATTTTTTCCGAGGTCTGGGCGATGAAGCAGGAGGTGCACACGCTGACGGGCAGCCGCAATGCGGTGCGTTTGCCGGCACACATCACACTCATTCCGCCGTGGCGGCAAGCGGCGGAAGCGGAGGCGACGTTGCGCGCGGAGCTACGTGATTTTGCTGCACTGGAGGAGGCGTTTAGCGTAGGCTTACAGGGTTTCGATTGGTTTGGTAACCGCACCTTATTTGTGCGCGTGACGGAGGCTGCGGCCTTACAGGCTTTCCACGCAGACCTCGCTGGGTGGTGTGCAGCGCGACTGGCGGATATCCCGCGCGAAACGCGTCCTTTTACTCCGCATATGACCCTAGCCACCCGCGATTTGCCTCCCAGCCACGTGTCGGCGTTGCGCCAGCTTTTTCAGGCCCGTTCCTATACTGCATCCTTCCTCGTGAGCAGCCTTCAACTCTTCCGCCACGACGGCCAGCACTGGTTGCCCATTGAAGAATTCGATTTGAAAGCGCAGGTTTAAATTTTATGATTTAATTATTTTATAATGAGTAATTTATAATTAAGATTTAACTGTGTGAAAACGAGCATCAAACGGAAATCACTCCTCTGAATAAATACACAAAGGGTTCAAAAAGAAACGGCTGCCCCAAGCGAGGCAGCCGTTTTTTTTTGAACCCTTTGTGTTGTTAACCTTTTATAAAAAATGACCGATAAAACCAGCTTCAGTCATCCTAATATTCCATGCAGCAAGCAGGCTGAATGATAAGAAAACAGGCGACTTAGTTAGCTTCCAAAATCTGGAAAAGCTCGTCGAGCTTGGGCGTCAGGATAATCTCGGTGCGACGGTTTTGAGCCTTTTCGGCGGGGGTAGCATTGGCAGTGATGGGGAGATATTGGGCCCGACCAGAGGGCGTAACCTGAGCAGGAGTGAGGCCGGCCGTAGTCAGGATGCGGGTGATTTCGGTGGCGCGCAGCACGCTCAGATCCCAGTTGTCTTTCATGCCGGCCGTGCCGCGGGCAATGGGCACATTGTCGGTGTGGCCTTCCACCAACACGTTTACATCCTGGTTGCCTTTGAGGGCAGTGGCGAGCTTCTTCAGCGCCTCCTGGCCTTTCGGATCAACAACGGTGGAGCCTGATTTAAACAAAAGCTGCTCAGAGAGCGAAACGTACACTTTGCCGTTCTTCACATTCACCGTCAGATCGTTGGCATTGAAGCCCAGCAGTGCGTCGCCCACCTTTTGGCGCAGGGCCTTTACGGCAGCTTCCTTCTGATCGAGCACGCGTTGCAGCTCGGCAATGCGCTGCTCGCGGTCCTGCAATTGCTCCTTGGTGGTGCCTAGGTTCTCGTTCAACTGGTTGACTTCCTGATTTTTGCTCAACAGGTTGGAGCGCAAAGCTTCCTCGGTTTGAGCTTTCTCCTGCTCCAAAGCTGATTTTTGGGCTTCCAATTGTTCGCGGGAGCTGAGCAGCTCCGAGTTTTGCTGCTGCAGGGCTGCTATTTCTTTCTTGTTGCAGCCGCCGAGCAGGAGAGTGCCTGCGCTCCAAAGTGCCACTAGTGCGGTTCGGGAAACAGTAGAGTTCATAAAAAAGGATTTAAGAAGAAAGTAAAGACCAGCATAAGCTTGGACGGCCCACATACGGCAACCCTTGAGCTTGCGGGGTTGAAGGTAGCGGGAAATATTTTTCGCGCTACCTTCAGCGCAAAGCGTTGTACTGGTTTCGTTTGAAAAAGTAAAAAAGCCTCCCAGACAGCACGCACCTTACACCACTATCGTATCTTCGTGGTCGCTTCAGCTTACCATTTTACCGCCGCATCACTTGCGTATTCATTCTTCCTTCGTGCGGGCTTTTTTTCTGCTTCTCAGTTTGGTGTTGAGTGGGGTTTGCCATGTTACTCACGCCGCCACGCCGCCTACGGCCCGCTACTGGGTGGTACTGCGCGATAAAGCCGGCGTCCGCTTTGATCCAACTACATATTTTGCCCCCCAGGCCCTGGCTCGTCGCAAACGCCAGCAGCTGCCTCTCATCGACAGCACCGATTTCCCCGTGCGCCCCGACTACTTGCGTCAGGTGCAGGCTGCGGTCGATTCAGTTGTGTTCGTAAGCCGCTGGTTTAATGCTGTCTCCTGTCGCGCAACGCCAATTCAAGCTGCCGCGCTGCGCCGCTTGCCGGGTGTGCGAACCGTAGAAAGCCGGCCTGATGCGCCTATGCTTCCGGCTGCCCAGCCAGGAGCGCCGGAGCGTGGTATGCCGGAAGTATCCGCTACTGACCATCAGCTGGCATTCAGCCAAACGGCCAGTCTAGGGTTAGCTGACTTTCGCCAGGCCAAGCTCGACGGCCGTGGGCTGCGGATTGCTATCTTCGATGTAGGCTTTTCAGGCGCCGACCAGCACGCGGCGTTCCAGCATTTACGCACCGGTAAGCGTATTCTGGCGACCTACGATTTTCTTAAAAAACAGCCGTATGTGTACGCTGGCGGCAGCCACGGCACAGAGGTTCTCTCGTGTATAGCCGGTATTCTGCCCGACGGAACAGCGCTGGGTCTGGCCCCTGAAGCCGAGTTTTTGCTGGCCCGCACCGAGCAGCTGCACCGCGAGCAATTCGCCGAGGAGGAAGCGTGGCTGGCTGCCGCCGAGTGGGCTGACCGACAAGGAGTCGATATTATCAATTCCTCGTTGGGCTACACCAGCCGCCGCTACTTTCCTGAGCAGATGAATGGCCGCAATAGCCTTGTGGCCCGCGCGGCAGCCATGGCCGTGCGCAAGGGAATATTGGTGGTGAATGCGGCCGGAAACGACGGCCTCGACCCGGAGTGGCGCACTATCGGTACGCCCGCCGATGGCGACTCGGTGCTGGCCGTGGGTGGTCTCGACCCTGACAACTTCCTGCATATCGGCTTCAGCAGCTACGGCCCGACGGCCGATAAACGCCTTAAGCCCAATGTAACCGCTTATGGAACAGTGCTGGCGGCCGCGCCGGGTGGTTATGTGCGCACCCAGGGCACGTCGTTTGCGAGTCCGCTGCTGGCGGGTTTTGCGGCTTGCGCGTGGCAGCAAAACCGCAACCTAACGGCTATGCAGCTCTTCGAAAAGCTGCAGGCCTCGGCCAACCTATATCCTTACTACGACTATGCTCATGGGTATGGAATGCCGCGTGCTTCCTGGTTTACGGCAGATGTCTCGAAAAAGCCCCCCACAGCCGCTACCTTCGATTTTGTAGCGCAGCCCGATAGTATGTTGGCAGTTATCATTCGGCCGGGTGTTGGGGAGGTGGCTGCGCGGGCATTGCCTTTGTATTCTGATTCGGTGGATGTAAAGGCGCCTGCTGGTAAAGATAAACCTGTCTCAGTGCCGGCTGTTGGCCGTGAAGAACTGGCCCCACCCGTATCCGAAAGTGCCGAAAAAAAACCCCCAGCCGGTGCCACGTCTGCTTTGCCCGACCCACCCAGCTACCTGTACTGGCACGTATCCGACCGCCGCGGGGTGCTACGCACGTACGAGGTGTTGGACGTGAAACAGCGCGCTGTGCTGCAAATACCTCTGCGTAACCTACAAGCTGGCGACACGGTGCAGGTGCATTATCGGGGGTTCACTTCTACTTATTCAGCTAAATGAAGCTTCTGCGCTTGCTGACAGTCGCGGCCTGCGCGACTACATGGCTCATGGGCATACCTGCAGCTCAGGCTCAAAGTGTGTTGTTGCGCGGCAATGTGGCCGCCGATACGCTCCGCTCCGACACGGGCCCCAATCGGACTTTCTTCAGTCATTTCTACCTGGGCTATGCGGCCGTGGTAGGCAAATTTGATGGGCCGGGTGCTGAGTTGCGCTATGGGCGGTCGGGGGAGATGTTTGTAGGAATGCGGCAGAAATATCGGTTGTCGCAGACGGCGGCAGTTGGCCTCGATTTGCGCTATGCTCGCCTAGTGTATCATCTGGCCCAGAATGACCAGAAATTTCTGCCCACTCCTGATCAGCACCAACGCGAAACCATTGCCCTGCCTCAGGCTCAGGCCGAAGTATATGGCCGCCTGAACATCGGTCGGCGCGGCAATGTGGTGGGCCGCTACCTCGACCTGACGGGCTGGGGCGGCTGGATTATCAGTTCGGCGCATCACTACGTCGACAAACCCGGCCCTAACGGCGCTGGGCTAATAGAGGTAACGGAGCGTAAACTGAACTATATAAACCGTTGGTCGTACGGGGTGGGGGCACGGCTGGGTTCGGGGCGCTACGCTGTGGTAACTCGCTACCGGCTCGCCGATAGCTTTAAGGATTTGGCTGATGCGCCGCGCTACCCAGAATTCCCGCGCCTAGTGATAGGTCTGGAGCTAGGGCTGTTCTAATGAAGTATCCATATTCTAAGATAAATCCAGCTTTTTTTACGTTTAAATCGCTCTAAAATGATTCCTTTGGTACAAATTTAGCTGTGAAAGCTGGTCACTATATGTTTCAAATCTGTAGTGTCGTCGAACTACTCCTGCATACTTCCTTAGTCTATAATGAAAAAACTTTTTCTCTCTGCCTCAGTGGCTACTTTACTGTTTCAAGCGTCGTGTATAACGACTGAGCGCGAAACGGCTACCTCTAAAAGCGACGGTAAAATATTTACCCCAACGCCTGCTAATAAGCGCGCCCGCCTCACTGAGCGCAGCATTCTGAATACCGTTCGGGCCAGCCATAACTTCACCAGTAATAAGGAGAAGGACAGCTTCGTGCTTTTGTTGCAGGGGCCTAAAATCCTGAACGCACAGGCCCGCTTTATCATCATTAATGCCACCGGCGATACCATCCGCAATGAGGTAATGCCCGCCACGGCGCTGCTCAGCGACCGGGATCTGGAAAACCCCAGCTCGGCCACGGTGCGCGATAAAGAAATAGCCATTTTGAAGGCTATGAATACCTTTTTTAGCACCGACCGGTTCACGCAGCCCGCTATTCCGCGCAACGCCGACCAGCCCGAAGATGTAGAGCCGCAAGTCTGGACCGCTATTCAGGGCGACAATAAGGCCGTAGGCTTCGACTATATCGGGGCGGGCGGCCGCGAGCGCCGTATTGCGTATGCCAAGGAATTGCAGCGCGCGGTAGTCGTTGCCCAGTAAGCTTTCAGAGAGAATTAAGCAGACATAAAAAAGCCCCCCAAAATATTCTGGGGGGCTTTTTTAGTGCTCAAAAGAGTGATGTTTATTTTAACCTGCTTTAGCGGCCCAGCCTACAATGCCTGCCGCACTGCGCACTAGTTGAAACCCACCAACTTCGCCCAAAACAGCAACGCTGCTGCGGGCGGGCAACGTATCAAAAGGCGCTACGCCGGCTTGGGGCAGCTTTATTAAATCGGTGGCGGCGGCCAGCAGTTCCTGGCGCAGAGGCTCCGCCGCGGCTGATACCACTGAACGGGCGGCGATGTAGCCAATTTGCCCCCCAGGATGCTCTACGCGGTAATAATCGGCTTGGCTGCCTACTACCAGCAGCGGAGTATCGCGCACCAAAGTTGCTACGGTAGTAGCGCCCTTCGCAGCGGGGCTTAAGCGCAGGTCGGCGCGCTTCTCCCGCACCCGCACCCATTGACCAAGGCGCTCAGGGCTGGTGCGTGGAGCCGGAGGCAACGCATCAGCGCGGCGCACGAAAGGAAAAGGATCAACAGCCCCGCGGCCGCCCCGATAAATGCCGAAATGGAGATGGGGCGGTGTAGTACGAGCGTTGCCGGTATTGCCTACTAAGCCCAATGTATCACCGATCTGCACCGTCTGACCAGCCTGCACAAGCTGTTGGTCGAGGTGGGCGTAGTAGAGGTGCTGGCCATGCTCGGTGTCGGCCAGCCAGACCACTTTACCACCCCTCGGCGTTTCGTTTACCCTAGTGATATGGCCCGGCGCAGCCGCTACCACGGGCGTACCACGCTTGGCAAAAATGTCAATGCCTTCGTGGCGCCGGGCGCCAGCGTCGCGGTCTACGCCCCAGAAACTACCTACGGCCACATCGTTTTTGCCCTGCACTGGGAAAGCTAATGACGGCTCGCGCTGAATGCGCAGGGTATAGCGCCCCGTGCGCAACAGTTCGGGCTGCACCCGCAATAAGTGCTGGCGGTCATCCTCGGCCACGTAGCTAAAAGTGGACGCGGCCGTATCAGCCGAGGTGATGAGGCGGGGAGGAGTGTTATCGGGGCTAAGCTCAAAAGCATCAAGAAAGACTCGTACATCGGCACCGGCATCCAGCGTCAGGCTGATGCGCACGGTTTCGCCCTCACGCACAGCATAGCGGTAAGCGGCCGCCCGGGCCTGATCGGCGCGGAAAAAACCGGTCTCCTGGAAGGGAAGTGTTACCACCAGCGAGTCGCGCAGGGCGCGGTCGGCGGCGGCAAGCCAGTCGCGACCAAGGGCCGTTTGGTCGAGGCCACTCTGGCGCAGTCGGCGCGCGTAGGATTCGTGGGGAGTGGTTTTCTGAAATATGGCCTGCAACGTTTGTTGCTTGCTACAGGCAGAAAGCAACAATAAAAAGCATAACAGATAAAACGGCGTGCGCACGGAGCGTAAAGGCATCAGACTGGGTTAGAATTACGAATTGCATAAATAACCCCGGAGCCCGCCGAGTGGTTCGGTAGTACGCCTTGTTCATTCCGTCAAGGTAAGACATAGTGTTTGGTTGGAGCGGCGTCGCTTTTCCTTTCAGATTGGCAACTAATTGGTCTTAACCAGACTTATCAGCAAAGCGTAGGAACGGTTTTTTTGCATCAATCCCACCGATTTCCTTCTAATTTTGTTTCCCGCCCCAGGCTACCCACCCAATTCTGCTCTTTACTTTATGAAGCTTATAGAATGCCCGCGTGATGCCATGCAGGGCTTGCCAGAGTTTATTTCCACCTCCGCCAAAATCGCTTATCTAAATACCCTGCTTCGCGTCGGTTTCGATACCCTGGATTTTGGCAGTTTTGTGTCGCCGAAAGCAATTCCCCAACTCCGGGATACGGAAGAAGTGCTGGCCGGCCTCGATTTGAGCAACACGCGCACCAAGCTCCTGGCCATTGTGGCCAACCTGCGCGGTGCCGAAACGGCTGCGGCTTATCCTCAGATTCAATACATTGGCTTCCCGTTGTCGGTATCCGAAACGTTTCAGCGGCGTAATACCAACAAGACCATTGCGGAAGCCATCACGGAGCTGGCTGAGATGCACAATGTGTGCGAAAAGGCTGGCAAAACGCTCGTCACCTACCTTTCGATGGGTTTTGGTAACCCATACGGTGACCCCTGGAGTCCGGAAGTGGTAGCCTATTTTACCCGGCAACTGGCCGATATGGGCGTGCGTATTGTGGCCCTCTCCGACACTATCGGCGCTTCAACGCCCGATACCATTACGCCCTTATTTGGCGAGCTGATTTCGGCCTTCCCTCAAATTGAATTTGGCGCGCACCTGCACACAGCACCGGTATACTGGCGCGAGAAAGTAGACGCGGCGTACCGGGCTGGCTGCCGCCGCTTCGATGGGGCCATTGGCGGCGTAGGTGGCTGCCCGATGGCAACTGACAAGCTCACCGGTAACATGCCCACCGAAAAACTGGTGGCCTACTTTGACGAGACTGGCGTAGATTTGGGGCTTGATCGGGACGCCTTCCGGATTGCTCAGGTAGCGGCTGGGGAAGTATTTGGTTTTGTTAAACGATAAATTGAACCTGTGGCCTTTGCGGCCAACTACTGCTTAATTCCGCAGTTGCGGCTCTATAAACCCCCCCCCAGCGCCATGTCAGCTCGCTGAGTGAAGCGCCGCCTAGCTTCCTCCCCGATTCGCGCTTCAACCTTCGCTATGCCCATCGTCGATTTATTCATTCCCTGCTTCGTAGACCAGCTTTTCCCCCAGACTGCCATGAACATGGTGAAGGTGCTGGAGGCCGTAGGCTGCGAGGTGCACTACAATACCAACCAAACCTGTTGCGGGCAGCCTGCTTACAACGCCGGCTACAAATCCGAAAGCTGCGAGGTAGCCACCAAGTTTCTGGACGATTTTCCGGCTGGGGGACAAAATCGGTATATCGTGAGTCCGTCGGCTTCGTGCGTGGGCATGGTGCGCAACGCATATGCCGAGCTGTTTGAGGGCTCCGCCGACCAAGCTCGTTACCACGGCGTGCAACGGCGCATTTTTGAAATGACGGAGTTTTTGGTGGACGTGCTGGGTATTAAGGCCATACCGGGAGCTAAGCTAGCTGGCCAATACACCTACCATGACTCCTGCTCAGCCCTCAGGGAATGCGGTATTAAAGCTGCGCCGCGCATGTTGCTCGATGCCGTGCAAGGCCTGGAGCGGATGGAAATGGATGAAAGCGAAACCTGCTGCGGCTTCGGCGGCACGTTTGCCGTGAAGTTTGAAGCCATTTCGGTAGCTATGGCCGAGCAGAAAGTAGAAAACGCCCTGGCTACTGGCGCCCGCTACATCGTGAGCACCGACACAAGCTGCCTCATGCATTTGGATGCCTACATTCGACGGGAGAAAAAGCCTATCCAAACGCTACACGTAGCCGATGTGCTGGCAAGCGGCTGGTAGCTAATCCCTCGCTTGATTTTAACAAAAAAGCCCCCCGGACTTGGTCTGGGGGGCTTTTTTGTTATTATTCGGATTCCTTAAATCAATTGCCGCACCCGTTCTGTCAGGCTTTCCGAGGCAGGGACGAGCGGCAGACGTACGGCATCAGAGCAAATACCGAGGGCCGCGAGGGCAGCTTTCACGCCTACTGGGTTGCTTTCTTCATACATCAAGGGGTTCAAATCCAGAAAGCCAAAAAGTAGCTCACTGGCTTCGGCAAAATTGCCCCCCAGCGCGGCCCGCGTCATGCTGCTCATGCGGTCGGGGAAGGCATTGCCCAGCACACTGATAACGCCCTCGGCCCCGAAGGAAATCATGGGCACAGTCAGCATATCGTCGCCGCTGATGAGTAGGAATCCGGCGGGGCGACCGGCGGCAATGGCCATGCACTGCTCCAGGTTGCCACTGGCTTCTTTGATACCTATAATATTGGGGTGCTGAGCCAGACGCAGGGTCGTGGCGGCGGTCATGTTGGAACTGGTGCGGCCGGGCACGTTATACAGGATAATTGGCAGGGGAGAGGCATCAGCCAGGCGCTCATAATGGGCTACGATACCGGCTTGGGAAGGCTTATTATAAGCGGGGCTGGCCGAAAGAATCGCCATTACGCCAGTTAGGTCGGTGGTGCGCAGTAGGTGTTCAACGCCCGCTGTATCGTTGCCTCCAATGCCATACACAAGCGGTACCCGACCAGCTACCTGCTCCCGCACAATGCGCAGAATATCAGCGCGCTCTGGTGCCGTTACGGTCGGCGACTCAGCCGTTGTACCGTTGATTACCACGTACTCAACGCCGCCATCTACCACGAAATCGACCAAGCGACGCAGGGCCTCAACATCCACGGCATGGTCGGGGGCAGAGGTAAAAGGTGTAATTAAAGCGACCCCCGTGCCACGCAGGGCAGAAAGGTGAGAATCTTGTTGGTCCATGCGGGAATAAGCCGTTGTTTTGTAATTGGATTGGTTGCGTGAAGGTAAGTGACTACCGTCAAATGCTTTATTCTGCCCTTTTCTTTCGTTTAAAAAATATCGACTTCCTTTTCCTGCTCACACCCCGAATGAAGCTTACCCGTACCCCTCTTTTTGTGGCCAGCATGTTGGCCACCACGCTTGCCCTGTCTGGTTGCGAAACCAAATCAGCTGCCGCTTCGGAGTCGAAGGAACCATCTGCTGTCGATACTGTTGCGACTGCACCAGCCGCCGCTGCACCAGCCAATCCGAACGCACCGGCTCCTGATCCGAAGACTATTCCGGCGAATAAAATTGCCACTGCCGCCGAGATTCTGGCGCGTCCGCAGGTACCAATCCTATGCTATCACCAAGTCCGTGACTGGAAGCCGAAGGACTCAAAGAATGCGAAAGATTACATCGTGCCGGTGGCTCAGTTTCGCGATCAGATGAAGATGCTGGCCGACAGCGGCTACCACACCATTCTGCCCGATCAGCTGTACGCTTACCTGACAACTGGTGCCCCGCTGCCCTCCAAGCCCGTCATGCTCACCTTCGATGATACCGACCTGGATCAGTTTACGGTAGCCAAGCCTGAGCTGGATAAGTACGGCTTCAAAGGTGTCTTCTTTATTATGACCGTCTCGTTGGGCCGTCCCCGCTACATGAGCAAGGCGCAGGTAAAGGAGCTTTCCGACCAGGGCCACGTCATCGGCTCGCACACCTGGGATCACCACAACGTGAAAAAGTATCAGGGCGAGGATTGGGTAACGCAGATTGAGAAACCCACCAAGACGTTAGAGGAAATTACGGGCAAAAAGATCAACTATTTCGCCTATCCCTTCGGTTTATGGAATCCCGAGGCTATTCCGGAGTTGAAGAAGCGCGGTTTTGTGAGCGCCTTTGTTCTGGCTGAGAAGCGCGACCAGCAGGACCCATTGTTTACCATTCGCCGCATTATTGCCAGCGGCTACTGGTCGCCCCGGACGCTGCATAATAGCATGAAAAACAGCTTTTAATAGGCTGAATTCTTATAAAAAAAGCCCCCCAGACTACTTCTGGGGGGCTTTCTTATGGGCCTTGTGTCGCGTTTTTACGGCATTTAATAAGCACCATTTTATATAAGCTGACGCTCATCACAAGCACTTCAGCTTACTGCGTCAGACCAGCATTATTCGGTTTTCAAGCCGTCAGCTTGCAAAGTCTTAAATGCACCGGCATCGACCACTTTAGCGAAACCTTTTGCCTTCATTAGCTTGCTGGCCTGGCCGCTCCGGTTGCCGGAGGCGCAGTAAAGCATGTACATTTTGGTAGTATCAAGCTGCGCTATCTGCTGAGCAAAATCAGGAGCCCGAAAATCAACGTTTTTAGCGCCCCGCACATGGCCTGTCGCGTACTCGGCGGGTGTGCGAACGTCCAGTACCACCACGTTGGGCTGCTTGATGAGCTTAGCTGCCGTAACCGCATCTACTGCTCCCGATGCTGGTGTTGAAACCTGCTGGGGGGCTTTTTGGGCCGAAGCAACGGGGACAAGAATAGTAATAGCGCAAAGCAGGCCGAAGCCCCGCAAAAGGGTTTTCATAACAGGAAGTCAAAAAGGAGAAGAAAAATGGCCAGCAGCTCGCTCCAGCTCGACCGGGCCGCCTTATATAACTGTGGGCTAGGGTGGGAAGGTCCTGGCCCCGGGTGGAAGGCCAATGTGACCCACAGTATATATAAGGCAGCCCGGGAGCCGGCTGGGTGCGTGAGCGCAAGCGCTAAAACAACGAACCCTGTTGACCTGCTCCGCCGCCCGTCGCCGGTGAAGGCGTAACAGGGGCAGGATAAGTCGGCGGCTCCACCGGCTCGTTGTCCGGCGGGGTTACGGGCAAAGATACAAAAATGTCTGGCTCCGCAATCGTTTCCGGAGTCGGTAACATGGCTATTAAATCGTTTTCATTGATGATTGGCACTTTCAACCCGATTGCCTTTTCGCGCTTGGCAGGACCCATTTTGTCGCCGGCCACCAGATAGCTGAGTTTTTTGCTGATTGACCCCGTTACTTTGCCACCATGCTGTTCAATTAGCTGCTGCAATTCATCACGACTATGGTCTTCAAAAACTCCCGATAGCACGAAGGTCAAGCCCATGAGTCGGTCGCTGACGGCCTTGGGTGCTTCGCCAGTCAGAGCCATCTGGACACCTGCGGCTTGCAGGCGGGTAACGATTTGGCGATTAAAATCATCCTGAAACCACGCCGCTGCCGACTCAGCAATCACGCCGCCAACTTCCGGTACGGCCGCCAGCTCGGAAGCCGATGCGGCCGCCAGAGCATCAATAGTGCGGTAATGAGTAGCTAATTTATCGGCCACGGTTTCGCCCACGTATCGAATGCCCAGCCCAAACAGTACCCGATCAAATGGAACCTGCTTGCTCGCTTCGATTCCGGCTAGAAGGTTCTGAATAGACTTCTCACCCATACGCTCCAGCTTCACCAGCTCATCGCGCCGCTGTGGCAAGTCATATATGTCGGCGGGAGTTGTGACAAGGCCTAGGTCGAAGAAACGCCCCACGGTTTCGGCTCCCAGGCCGTCGATATTCAGCGCTTTGCGCGATACATAGTGCTCGAGGCGGGCCTTTAGCTGAGGCGGGCAGCCGCGCTCATTCGGGCAGCGATAATGGGCCTCACCGGCGGGGCGAATAAGGGGCGTATTGCAGGCCGGACAAGTAGCCGGAAAGCTGATTGGCTGGCTGTCGGTGGGGCGGGCGGTGATATCTACGCCGGTTATTTTGGGAATAATCTCGCCGCCTTTTTCCACGAATACCATGTCACCAAGCCGTAAGTCGAGGGCAGCAATCTGGTTGGCATTGTGCACGGAAGCGCGTTTAACCACGGTGCCGGCCAGCGGAACGGGATCTAAGTGGGCCACGGGCGTCACGGCCCCGGTACGGCCTAAGTTGTACTGCACTTCTCGCAGACGGGTGCGGGCGGCTTCAGCCGGATATTTGTACGCAATGGCCCAGCGTGGGCTTTTGGCCGTGTAGCCCAGCACTTCCTGCTGCCGAAAATTATCGACCTTGATTACAATGCCGTCGGTAGCAACGGGTAGGGTAAAGCGCTTTTTCTCCCACTCATGAATGAAGTCGAGCACTTCTTGAATGGAGTGGCACCGCCGCCAGCTATCCGATACGGGCAAGCCCCAGCTTTGCAACGCTTCGAGCGAAGCACTGTGGGTCGGAAAAGCCCCCCGGTTCGGGCTGAGAAATCCGTAGGAAAAAAAACGCAGGCGACGGGCCGCTACCAAGGCTGAATCTTGGAGTTTGAGGGCGCCGCTGCAAGCGTTGCGCGGATTGGCTAGTAGCGCTTCCCCGTTTTGCTCGCGCTCCTTATTTAGCTCTTCAAATACGTGCAGGGGCATAAATACTTCCCCACGGGCTTCAAACTCGGAGGGCTGATTATTGGCGGGGCGCAGGTGGAGCGGCAGGTTTTTGATGGTGCGCACATTGTTGGTGACTACGTCGCCTCGGGTGCCGTCGCCGCGCGTTACGCCTTGGGTAAGTTGGCCGTCGGTATAGGTCAGGCTCATAGCTACACCGTCGAACTTCAGCTCGCAGACGTAGTCGAAATCGTCGCCGCCCAAGCCACGGCGCACCCGCTCGTCGAACTCGCGTAGGTCGGCCTCCGAGTAGGTGTTGCCCAGCGAAAGCATGGGGTAGCGGTGCAGGGCCGTCGGAAACTGCTTGGTAATGGTGCCGCCTACACGCTGAGTAGGCGAGTTGGGCAGCGCAAACTCCGGGTGCTGCTGCTCCAAGCGCTGCAATTCGGCCAGCATATGGTCGAACTCTTGGTCTGGAACTTCAGAAATATCCTTCTGATAATACTGGTAATTGAGGTGGTGGAGGCGCTCAGTGAGGTCCTTTATCTGGTCTTGTATAGCAGTCATGGAACGTAGTTCGTTGGCTTTGCAAGCTACGGATTTGAGCACACGCCGTTTCTTCTTGTGCGATTGTTACTTGTGAATTTGAATAAGGTTTAAAGCAAAAAGCGGAACGAAGTCGTATGGTTACGACTCCGTTCCGCTTTTTGCTTTACTATAAAAATCTAAAGGCTGTTTTCCATCACCAACACGCCATCAGCCTCAAAATTAAGCTGTTGCTCAGGCTTAGTGATAGCCGCTACTTCCTTTTCTGATTTGCCCGCATCGGTGGCGTAGTGACGCAAATCACTAACCGGAACGGTTTCGCGGTGGGCCCAGCCGTTGATGACAACGGTTTTGCCGCTGATGTCTTTCGGGACAAAAAAGCCGTAATCTTTGAAGCGGACGCGCATTTGTTTGCCATCGGCAATAGCTATTGTCATCCAGCAGCCTTTCGCCTGACACACTTCAGTCGCCTTGCCAACCAGCTTTACCTGCGCCGAATCTTTGGTGCCAAGCAACTGGGTGAGCTGAGCGACGGGCACGGCATTGGCGGCCGTAATAGGTGCCCCATATGTTTTGCCACCCGCAACTGCGGTGCTGGGGGGCATTTTCTCGGTAGCATCAGGGGTTAAAACAGCAGCCTGGTTATCGGAAGTAGATGATGACTGACAAGCGGCCAACACAACTACGCTGGCTATCAGCAGAAAAGGCTTAGACATGACGGGTTAGATTAAAAGGCAGAAACAGCTCCCGAAGATAGAGCTTACGGCTGATTGCCAGCGTTGCGAGCGGTGAGAAGTCGTGTTTCGGCCAGCTTACCGTTCTTGTTGTAAACCTCCGTTTTGACGATGCCCACGGTCGGGGAGTAATAATCAATCACGCGCGTACGGGTGCGCATCACCATATCCTCGCGGGGCGCCATGCTGGCTTCACGTTCCGACTCTACCTTGTAGCACTGAAAGGTGCCAGCCGGCGTGACCAACGGAGCCGGCCCACTGACAATCCGCCGGCGGCGAACTGTAGTATTTACCTGCGCAATATCTACGGCGGAGCTGCTCACCTGCACCGAAACCCCGCCGTTGGGCAGCATGCTGCCTACGGTGGGCTGATTGGGCCACGCTAGTCCTACGGGCGCGTACGCAAGGCGACGGTCACGGAAGGAAGACATATTTTTAAATTCTATCTCACTCATGCCGTCGGTGAAGGTAGTATCCTGGCGGCAGCCGTAGGTGAGATCCTGCATGCGAATCAGGCGGTTTTTAACGTCGTACAAGCCGCTTTTGACCAAGGCCGTGTTGGTCGTGATGGTTTTCTTTTTGTTGGTCTGGCTCCCCAGGCTTACCACGCGCTGCCGAATGGTACCGGCAGGCTTGCCGCGGTCATCGGTGATGGAATAGACCAGCTCCATGTAGCTATCAAGACCGAACGGATGGGTGCAGTCGAGAGAGGTGGAAGCAGCCGGAGCGGGGAGCGAATCCTGCGCCTGGGTAGTGAGGCTCAACAGAACCAAGGCGCACGAGCTAAGCAAAGAGCAATAGTATTGGGGCATGAGAGTAAGGTTTTTGGCAGCCAAAGCGGCTACGGCTGAGCTTCCATACGCTATATGGAATATAGTAGATAATAGCCGAATGCACAAAATTGCGTTTGCCCCTGGCAGGTGGTAGCTTTCGAACCAATACAAAACCGTGCCTCAACTCGCACGTTTAGCAACGTGGCCCCTATAGGGAGCCGTATCTCTCATTCTTATTCCGCCCCAACTTATGGCTGACTCTTCCTCCCAAAATGCCCCAAACTGGGCCGATACCGCTGCCTCATTGCTCTCCAAGCTTTCAGGCGGTGTTGAGCTATCCTGTGCCTTCGACCAGATAGAATTGCAAGTGCCCAATGCGCAGAACCCAGCGGCGCCTGCCGCTACCTGGCGCCTCAATGGCTCTTTGCGCATTCGCACCCGCGGCGAAAACCCCGGCAGCGGCCAACAATTGCCCCCCAGCAACCCTTCCAATCTTGGTTAAGGGTCTGGAAATAGACGCACGCCTGGTCATCTCCTACAACGACGACCACGTGCAGGTGGCGGGAACGGGTAATTACCTCATTGTCAACTTCCCCAGTCAGCGCGTGCTCGACGCGGCCACCAGCGGTCCGCCCGGCCCTAAGAAGCCCAAGCCGCCCGGCTTCGACCCGTTGCAGCAGCTCCATGACTTAGCGCGCACGCTGGGCCTGGTGCTGGAGCTGCGGGTAGCAGGCAAAACCCACGTTACGTTTGGCATTGGTGGTGCTCCCAAAATCCACTTCAACGCCGTGCTCGGCAAAATTGGGTCTTTCTTCCGGGGTAACTGATTTATGTCGGAGCTACTGATTCGTGGTGCCGTCGCTGCTGATGCGGCCGCCATTCAGGCTCACTACATTACGGTAGCGGAGCAGGGTGGCGGCCTGGCGCGGCAGCCCGCCGAAATAACGGTCGAGTACGTGCATACCTTTCTTGCGCGCAGCTTGGCTACGGGTGTTGCCCTGGTAGTGGAGCAGCCGGATGGCGCCGGGTTGGCGGGTGAAATTCATGCCTACTCCAGCGGCTTGCAGATCTTTGCGCACGTGCTGGGTGACCTGACAGTGGCCGTGCACCCGCAGTATCAGGGGCAGCAACTCGGACACCGATTGTTCACGACTTTATTATCGAACATTCAGGAGCGATATCCCCACGTGCGGCGCGTAGAGCTGCTGGTGCGCGAAAGCAATGGGCGCGCCATTGCGCTCTACGAGAAGCTTGGCTTTCAACGAGAAGGTCGTTTGTTGGGGCGCGTTTCCGTCACGCCAGGGCAGTATGAGGCCGATATTCCCATGGCCTGGCACGCTCCGTTATTTGGGCAATAGGCTTCGGCACGGCGTAAGGACGACGGGGAGAAGCCGCGCAGCCTCCGGGCAAAGCTTAACTACCTAGAGGCGAGTATGCCGGCACAAAAAATAGCACTAAAAAAGACTGGTCGGCGGCGGCTGATTTGCGTATCTTGGATAAACCAAGCTGCGGCTTTAGACCCACTTTTTCGGAACTAAAGGCCGCTGGATTGGTTTGCCCAAGCACACGCTGCCACCTCCAGCTAATGAATTCTGATAAAGACCATAGAAATAAAGTGGGCGCGGGCCAGCCAGCATCCACACTTTCCCGCATGGAGCGTATGCCACCCATGCAGATGCTGCTGTATCTGAGTATGATAGCCAGCACAGTGCTGTTTGTAGTACTTGCTACGGCCTATGCCCAAACGCGCTTTAATAGCGCTATGCCGCAAGGTATGCATCCGTTTCCGCGCTACTTTTCCATCAGCACTATTGTGTTGCTTGTCAGCAGCTATACCATTAGTCAGGCCCGGCGGCTCTATCAGCAGGACGACGTTACGATGCTTACTCGCTGCCTGGGCGCTACGCTATTGCTGGCGGCTATTTTTGTGGGGTTGCAGGGTCTGGGGTGGCGCGAACTGATTGCGCAGGGTGTTTTCTTTAATGGTGAGGCCAGCGGTACGTACGTGTATCTGCTGTCGGCGCTGCACATTTTGCACCTGCTGGGGGGCGTTTTGTTCCTGATGATTCTATTTCTGCGCACCGCGCATGCCGCCCGCGACGGAGTGCGGACGCTGGTGTTTATCCGCAATCCATATCGCCGCCGCCAGATTCAGATGCTGGGCATTTATTGGCACTTTTTGGATGGCTTGTGGATAGCGTTATTTGCCCTGTTCCTGTTTTTGTATTAGGCTGAATTTTGCATGAAAAAAGCCCCCCAGAAACTATCTGGAGGGCTTTTTTGGCTTAAACCTGATATTGGTTAATTATAGCTTGGTGGCTTCTGAGCCGGGTGCCGGAAAAACGACTGGCAACAGCATGCTCATGCCGGGCGGAAACACATTGAGCAGGTGCGGGGGCATTGTTTTAATCACTCGAATGGCCTCGGCATCACAGCTGGGCTCCAACGATTTCGCGATGCTAGGATTGATAATCCGACCGGCATCGTCGCGCTCGAAGCGCACGTGTACCGTGCCCGCAACTCCCTTCGCGCGAGCCTGCTCCGGGTAGCGCGTATTCTCAGCCATATATTTCCGCAAACCATCAAAGGGAGTGGCCTTGCGGGCAGGCGCCGCAGCTTGGGCTGGTGCAGCTTTCGGATTAGTTTGGGCCAAACTAGGAACCGTAGCGGCCAAAAGCAGGCCCAGCAGTAAGCCAGAGTTCTTGGTAAAAATCATATCAGAGCAAAGAGGAGGACGAGTAGCGTCGTGCAAAAGTAATGCTAGAGTAGTTCAGCACCACGGCTGCCGCCGCCTCTAATGTGGCTACCGCGCAATCGTCACGTTGCCTTTGTAGCGCCGCTTGTCGGTATACACGATCAGGTAATAGTAAGCACCGGCCGGCATATTGCTGCCGTCCCAGCGGAAATTGCGACTTGTTGAGGTATACACCTGCTTTCCCCAACGGTTGAAGATCCTGATATCAGAGAACTCGGCGTTGCAGAAGTTGGGAGGCAAATCGCGTAGCTCGAAGAAGTCGTTGGTGCCGTCAGTATTGGGAGTGAAAATGTTGGGGGGCAAAAAGGTCAGCGTATCCGCGCTAGCTACCTCGAAGCGCACCGTGCGTTGCTGCCCCACAGGCGCGCAAGTGGCTTCCCGCAGTTGAAACGTAACCTCCAAGGGAGTCGCCAGCGTGGTCTGGTCGCAGTTGGGTTCCCAACGGAAAACGCCCGTAGCCCGCCCCGCGCCATTGGTTGGCACGAAGCTCATGCCCGCCGCCGCCAGATCGAAATTATTGCCCGCCGCCGTCAGGGTGAGCTGGTCGGAGTCGGCATCGAGGCCTTCAAGTGTAGCCTCAAAAAAGCCCCCCAGCACCCGGCGAATGACTATGGGCTCCGCGCTCAGGGCCGCCGGCAAATCGGCGGTAAGCGTTGGCGGCCGGTTGTTGTATTCCACCTGCACGGGTATCACCACGGTGGTGGCCTGCCGATCAGCGCAGGGTGAGCCGGTCGCGGCCAGCTCAAACTCGAAAAGTCGTTGGTTAGTGGTAGGGCAGGGCACGCGCCAGCTAAAGCGACCCTGCACCTGATTACCACTCAGCCCTTGCGTGAGCTGAGCGCCCACTGCCGCCGCCTGAAAGCCGCGCCCGGCCATCGTAAGCGTGATAGGGTCGTTTTCGGGGTCCGTGACGGCTACATCGAACGTTATCAGGTCGCCGGGGCGGGCGCGTAGGGGCAGTGTATTGGCAGTAGTGGTAATGCGCGGCACGCCATTGGGCACTGGCGCCGACGTGAATGCTACCCGCACCGTATCGCGCTTTGGCAGCGCACAGCCATCATCAGCCACAATAACATCCACGAAAAACACCTTGCCCTTTGTGTCCAGACAGGCCGGAAAGCACAGCTGCGACACCAGCGTATCGGGCGCGCCGGGGGCACGAACCAAGCCTTGTGTAACGCTCGCGAAAGTGGGTAGAGGGCCGGTAAAATTTACCGGGTTCAATGATAAAGTTAGGCGAGAAGTAGGGTTGGGGTCAGTAAAGCGCAGGCGGACGCAACGGTCGGCGTTGGGTTGCAGGCGCAGCGTGTCGCGGCTGGGTTGGTAGGCGCGTGGGGCATTGGGCATGAGTACCACCATTTCGGGCGGAATATTGCTGGGGCAATTGAGCACTTTTAGCTGAAAATCGCGGCGTACTTCCCCAATCTTCTCGCCCTTGCGATACTCGGAGCATTTTATGCCAAACACGAACAGCCCAATTTGGGTAGGCCGCACTTCCAACCGGCCCGTAAAGCGCCCGATAGTAAGCGTCGGACTGCCGGGAATCTGGTTTAAAGTACCAAGGCCAGGGTTCCAGTTAATGGACGAATACGGCGCTGGCGCGGCTACAACGGGCTTTGGGTCGGCGGGATCGGAGCTGCCGTTGAGTGGCGTTACCAGCTCATAAACCAGGGAATCTTTGTCGGCATCCTGCCCGCTGAAGTTGTAGTAGAATAAGTCGCCGCGGCAGGCGTAGTCGCTCAGTGGGGGGAAAATGCGGGGCGTAGAATTGATAAAGGGCTGCCCGTTGCGCACCACGGCCGGAAACTCCAGATAGAAGGTTTGACCCGCATTGCCGGGCAGCACAATATTGTTGATGCCGTTGTTGCGGCAGCAGCGCTCCACCACCGCATAATAGCCGCCAGCGCTGTTATAAATACTGGCTGGCAGCTCCACCAAGCGGCTATATACCAAGCTGCGAGTGCTCAGCGAAGGCTGAGTACAGGCTGGGTTAGTATAAGCTACAAACGTGTTGGTGGAAAGGGGCAGCACTACATTTTGCAGGCGGCGGTTCGTGCCTTTTTCAAAAATACTGACCGTCAGATCCTGGTCCAGCGCGCCCGGATTGCCATTTAGGGCATCAAAGTAAAGGTTCAGCGTGATGCGGTAGGTGCTGCCTGTCTGGTACTGCAAATCAAGCTCACCACCTACGATATGAGTGGCGGTGACCTGGAGGGCGAAAAAGCTACAAACCAAAAGCAGTAGTAACCGCAGTCGGTTAGTAACTAAAAGAAAGCGTAGATGTGTAAGCATTAGTCGAATAGCTTGGTAATCAGGGCGGAGTTGTCTTTAAATATACAACTTGCGACCCTGGAACCCACTTTATCAGCCCAGAGTTTTTAGCATACCCGCCACTATTTTGGCCCCCTGAAAAGGACGTAAACTTCAGGTGCCATTTGCCCTTACTTTTCCTTCATGACGCGCTTTCTGCTTTTCTGGGTTTGCCTGTTGATAATCGGTCATAAAGCCCAGGCGCAACGCCCAACTTACCGCCCAGTAGCGGCCGGCCTGAATGGCTCGGCGGCTCGTGGCTGCGCCGAAACGCACTTGCGGACCAGCACGAGGCAGGAGCTGACCACGCCGGCCCACCGCCGCCTCATGGACCGCTACGACGTAAAGTACTACAAGCTGGACCTTGACATAGAGAATAACGCTCGCACGGTGGGGGGCTCCGTGCGGCTGCGGGCACGCGCTGGGGGGCAAATTCTGGACGTGCTGGCCTTCGAGTTGCACCCGGCGCTGCTGCTCGACTCGGTGCTAGTGAATGGACGTCGCACCCCCGCACCGCGCCGCGAATCTGGCGACGTGAGCGTGACGCTGCCTCAGCCAGTGGCGCCCAATACCTTGTTCGACGCCATTATTTATTACCACGGCACGGCTCCCAACGGTAGCTCCGCCGCCATCGGCAATGCCCTTGACACGCGCTATGTGCCCCGCTACGATGTGAACGTAACCTGGAGCCTGAGCGAACCTTTTCATGCCTACGAGTGGTGGCCCTGTAAGCAAGTGCTTACCGACAAAGCCGACTCTACCGACGTCTGGATTACCACCAAGAACCCTAATAAAGTCGGTTCAAATGGTGTGCTGACGCGCGTGGTGCCGCTGCCCGATAACCGCAGCCGCTACGAGTGGAAGTCGCGCCATCCCATTGCTTATTACCTCGTTTCGGTGGCCGTAGCACCGTATTTGGAGTATGTAAACTACGCTAATATGCCCAACGGCGTGCGAGTGCCTATTATCAACTACGTCTACAATCAGACCGCGCTCAACGATAATCGCGCGGAAATAGACCGAACATCTGGTTTTCTGGAGAATTTTTCAGCCCTGACCGGAGCATATCCATTTGCCAATGAGAAATACGGGCATAGTATGGCGCCCATCGGCGGTGGCATGGAGCATCAAACCATGACCACCCAGGATGGCTTCAACTTCACGCTCACCGCCCACGAGCTGTTTCATCAGTGGTTTGGCAACAACGTGACCTGCGCTTCCTGGGAAGATATCTGGCTGAACGAAGGCTTTGCTTCCTACGGCGAATACCTGTCGCTGCAGGCTCTAGCCACGCCCGAAGCCGCTCGCTTCTGGATGGATCAGACGCATGAGCAGGTACAGTTTCGGATAGATCGGATAACGGGCGTGCTCATCAATACGCCCGGCGGCAGCGTGCGCGTACCTGATACCACCAGCGTAGGCCGCATTTTTGATCAGCGCCTGAGCTACAAGAAAGGGGCAGCCGTGGTGCACATGCTTCGCTATCTGCTCCACGACGACGCCAAATTCTTTCGCGTACTGCGCACGTTTCAGGCAACGTATGCTGGCCGCACCGCCCGCACCGCCGATCTGCAACGCGTGTTTGAGGTAGAGGCAGGCCGCTCGCTGGGGGGCTTTTTTGAGCAGTGGTACGCCGGTGAGGGCTTCCCCAGCTTTAGCGTCCGGTGGAATCAGGTGGGGGGCAATTTGTTGCTGCAAACCACCGAAATCACCTCGATGCCCAGCGTGACGCCCTTTTTTGAAACCGAGCTGGATTATAAAATCACTTTCGATACGGGCAGTAGCCAGGTGGTGCGGCTGCGCCAAAGCCAGCTGGTTTCCGCCTTTAGTGTAGCAGTAGCGGGCACGGTCACCGGCATTGAGCTTGACCCCGACCAATGGGTGCTAAATGCCACCGGACCGATTGTGCGCACTACCGCTTTGGTCGACATCGACAGCGAGGAAAGCACGCTGGCTAGCGTAAGTGCCTTTCCTAATCCCTGCCGCGACTTTCTGGCGCTGGCTGATCTGCTAGAACCAGTGGAAGCCTTGGTAATTGATGCCGTTGGCCGACAGGTGCTGCGCCAAAGCTTGAGTCCGGCTGCTAGTCAGCTCAATACGCGCCCATTGGCCAGCGGACTGTATCATGTGTTGCTCACCAGTAGTACCGGCGAGCAAAAGCGGCTGCGTTTTGTGCGTGAATAATGGCCAATAGGTCTACTATTTGCGCCATAAAAAAGCCCCCCAGCACCATACTCTTTGCCTTACCCAAATTACAATACGCTCCGGCCAGCAGCCGGAGCGTATTTGTGCTCTCAGGAAACCGAAGATAGAGCACGATAAGACTTAGGGAGAAGCCTAAGGGGCTAAAATGTACTCGTCTTGTGTTAGTGGGAAGGCAGCAACACGTACTAATACTACAGCCTATTCAGTTCTCATTTCCGGGCCGAGACTGTCCATCATATGAATTTGTAGGCCACGTTCCTCCTAGCATCTTTCCCGCTTGAAAACAATCAAATTCCATAAAGCTGAATGCGGCGTAGAGATTCTGCTGCGGGTGGGCCTGGGGCACGAGTTGCCCGCTAGCTTTCTGACTACCGAACTCTACAACACAGATTACTTTGAAGTTCTGCTTTTCAAGCAGGGAAAAGGTCACGTGGTGTTAAACCAGCAAACCATTCCCATCCACGATAACACCATTATCTTTATCTCACCCTTCCAAAAAAGGCAGTGGAAGCTTGACCCCGACCAACTGGAATTCACCTTTCTCATTTTCCAGGAAGAATTCCTCAATGACTTTTTCGCCGACAAGCTCTTTGCCTACCGGCTGCTTTTTTCTGCCAGATGGATCACCCCTTGCACCTAGCAGTTCCCGCCGAGCAGATGAAGAAGTTCTGCGGCCTCTTAACGGGAATCAACGCGGAGCTTCGCCAGATGCGCCCCGATAGCGAGCATCTCATCCGCCAATGTTCGTGCAGATCCTCCACTAAGGCCAGGGCGACTACGCTGAACAGGGCGACGGCCGCGAAAAGGTGCGGGGAGGTGTGCAGTTATAGCGCTCAGCGCGCAAACCCGTTTTCAGCCCTTTGTGGAAGCCAAAAAAACGCTTCAACCAGCAGCCGAAGTATTTTGCAATTTGGGTAAGGCTAAGTTACATACTGGGGGGCTTTTTATGGCGCAAAATGCCTATTCGCGGGCGTATTCCGCAATCCGAGCTTGCACTTGCTCATCGGCAGGGGGCAGCTGATAAACGGCTGCCATCAGCTCATCGAAGGAGTGCGCCGGGGTAAAAATGTCGTCGTGGTAGGGATTAGCAAAGAACCGGATGAACCCTGGCTGCTCATTGATACTGATCAGATCGATGGTAATGCTGCCGTAGCGCTGGTTGCACCGGCCCGTCTCCGAGCAATCTTTAGGCTGAGGCTTCAGAAAATGCTTGTCAATCGTCTCGGTGTAGGTAGGGTGCACCAGCGTGCGCTGATCGGAGGTCGACAGGTTGTAGCCAAGCTCCAGCACCCGTTCGCAGGTAAAGTCGAAAAAGTGGCGGAAGTTACCCGGCCCGATACTGGGATCGAAGAAGAAAATGGCTCCCTGTCGGCCGCAGTCGGTGATCAGTTGCACCCGCAGACCCTGGCTGCTGCCCACCCCGGCTTTGCGAAAGTGATACGCTTTAAAGTAAGGACCAGCCCAGTTCAGGTACACGCGGTCAGCGAGCCACTGCTCGTGGCGTTTCATCTGTGCCGGCGTGCGCACGGCTGGTTGCCAGTCGGTTCGGTTGGGAGCCGATCTTTGACTTAGAAGCTGTTTTAAAAAAGTAAACAAGAGCGATAGAGAGGGATTATAGGGAGCAACATTACCCGTCTGAAATAGTTTTTTCGGTGATGTGCAACGCACGGCTCAAAATAGACATCCTTAAGCTCTTTATCTCTAAGTTATTCTATGCAAATGACTGCCAAACAACGCACTGCGTTACGTCATCAACTATTGGCCGAATGTCGGCGGGCTCAACAGCAAAAAGCGGATACTGCCCGCAAAGCGATGCTGCTGGTAGAGGAAAGCGCCAACGAAACCCAAGGCGCTACTGAGGATAAGTTCGAGTCGTTTCGGGAGGCCTGCCATATTCAGCGCGACCTTTTTGCTCGCCAGTTGGACGAAGCTCTTTCTGGCTTACAAGTGCTGCAACGCGTTTCGGATGTGCGTCCTTCCATTAATAAGCCCAGCCTGGGCTCCGTCGTAGTCACCGATAGTCAAACCTTCTTTATTGCCCTGAGCCTAGGCGAGATAAAAGTCGAGGGGCAGCCTTATTGTGTTATATCAGCCTTTTCGCCCATTTATCAGGCTATGACGTCTGCGCGACCCGGCGACGCTTTCTCCTTCCGCGGCAAATCGTACCATGTTCAGGCGGTGTATTAAAGGCCGTAGGGCTACATGAGAGCTGCTCATTATTTAGCTCCCATGACCTGCGGCTTCACCCGCGACCAATAATGGGAGCGCCCGATTAAGGAAAAGCCAATGTAGCCCTTTACCTCCATGCGGTCTTTGCTGACCATGTTGAGGTAGCAGGAATAGGTGCGTCCATTCATCGGGTCATAAATCCGGCCGTCTTCCCAGCGCTCATCGTCAGGGTCATAGCTAAGGTTTTGTATCACCACGAGGTTGAGCAGGGGCTGATTGCGCTTTTCCGGCTCCGGGTTGCGGCGGTCGGTTTTGGGCAAATTGGTTGTCGAATCCTGCGGCTCGCTTAGCCACACCAGCCGCCCACAGAGCTGCTTCGAGTTGCCGCACCGATAGATCTCGACGTGGGTTTCGCCCGCATCATCCTTCCACACACCTAGCGGGGAGTGGGTTTGGGCGGCTGCGCCCCCTATGGTTGCCAGGCACAGCAACAACGTCAGGAAGAGGTGTTTCAAGAAAAAGGGATTGAAAAGAAGAACCCGCCGCACATATCCAACCTAAGTTTAGAAAGCAGTAAGGTACAAAAAAGAGCGACGCCCCGGTTGGGAGCGTCGCTTTTACGTGCCGGGAGCAGGTGTGGTTTATTTTACGCGGGTCCAGGTCTGGGAGCGGCCAATCATGGAGAAACCAATGTAGCCTTTCACCTCCATGGTGTTGGCGTTTTCCATCTTCATGTAGCAGGAGTAGGTTTTGCCCGTCTCGGGGTCATAGATCTTGCCATCGTCCCACTTGTTGCCTTCGTCGTACTCGAAGCCCTTCATGAACACGAGGCCCAGACGGGGCTTGGAGCGCAACTTCGGATCGGGGTTCATCGAGTCGGTTTTGGGCTTGCCCGTGGCCGGATCGTTGGGTACCGTCAGCGACACAATTTTGCCGCAGAGCTTGTCGCCGTTGCATTTATAGATTTCAAACGTGGCCTTCTTTTCAGAGTTGGTCCACGTGCCCAAGGGCGAGAGTGACTGGGCCGAAGCCAATCCAGAGTAACCCAACAGGAGGGTTAGACAGAGGAACAAGGTTTTTTTCATGAGGTAAAGGGTAGGATTTGTGGGAAAAGATAGAAGAAAAATCCTGAATTATGGTAATCGCCCAAGAGGTTCTGTTGGGCTTGGCCGTTGCAACTTTGAGGCCAGCCCCATTTTAGGATAGCCTATGTGCAAAGCCTGAATTTTATTAAATTAAAAACTGCTTGATCCTCAGTCATCTGGCCAAAAATATTAGCCATTGAGCTAAAAAAAGGGTTTTTTATTTTGAACCATCCGAGGGTCTTTTAACTTTACCGATCAGTAGTGAGTGCTACGACCTCTTTCAAGGGTCCCTAAGGTGCTGGGAAACGCGATTGAGGGATGTCGGATCTAAAGAAAGGAGGTACAAAATGTCTAGTAGTCCCAACCAAGTCCTGCCAAGCCTGTCGAATGTAGTCTGCTTCACCGCCGGACGCGCTTAACAACAGCTTTCGCGCGGAAATATGCTCTAATAAGGCTTTTTCCCGCATTCTGGCAAGGTCTTACACAAAGGATGACGGGGCTGAACCCCAGACTCGTCGCTTGGTAAGATTTGAAGGATTAGATGCCCGGTTCGCCCAGCAGCCTTTTAGTAGGTTCTGCACAGGCGACCGGGCATCGTTTTTTTGTAGCCATTCGCCGCGCTTTCGTTTGAATTACGTCGATGAAAGCCTTTTACAAAAAAGCCCCCCAGAAATGTTTCTGGGGGGCTTTTTGCTTTACCCAAACTGCAAAAGAGTTAATCAGCATCCAGCACGCGGCGCACACCCATAAAGCGGCGCTCATAGCCGGTGTTATCCACCGCACTTATTTTCACTCCTGACTCACGGCGTGCCGAGGAAGAGTGAATGAAGCGGATGGGCTCGCCGGCCTTCGAGATGATAATGCCAGCGTGGCCAGGCTCGGTAGAGGTTTCGGCGGTACCCGTGAATATCACCAGATCGCCGGGGCGGGCCTGGCTGCGCGGAATGGGGCGACCGGTATTGATGAGCATGGCCGTGGAGTGGGGCACATCAATGCCAAAGCGGCCGTACACGTACATCACAAAGCCCGAGCAGTCGAAGCCGCTGGTGGGCGTGGCGCCGGCATACACATAGGGTGTACCGAGCTGCTCCATCGCGAAGCGCACCACACTATCGGCGCGCGGCACGGGCTTATTGCTGACCCACACAGCGGCGCGGGCCTGCGTTTTGGAAACTGGCGTAGCAGGCGCAGCAACCGAAGCTGCCTCAACGGGGGCTTTCGAAGGCTGGCGCTGCCAAACCAACAAGCTGAGCATCAGCACAGCTAAGCCGATAAAGGTGATCCAGACGTAGCGCATAGTAGATAAGGCAAGCCGTGGGGTGAACGGCCTGCCTGTGCGCCTTAACGGCGCAGGTTGGGTGTGGGTTCCGGTGGGCCGGGCATCGCCAAGTGCAAAAGGGGTAGCTGGGGGGCAAATTTCGGCTTTACGAAGCCATTCCTACCAAGGTGCCCAGACAGAAGCACTTGCCGGTTGTACTCAGGTGCTCAGGCAGAGCGGGGCGTGCAGCCGGGGTAGCTCCAGCTACAACAGGATAATTAGAAGTTGACGACCAACTTCTTATCGTGGCAAAATGAATCACTCATTTATTCTTTAACACATTTACCCGCCTATATTTACCGTATTATCCTGTTCTAAAGTAATCACTTGTAGGCTCGTGCTTGCCGCTCTATCGTTGCCGGTCTACCTACCACTTGCAATATTCTTATATTTTATTACCTGCTTTCGCGGCAGCGCCTATCCATTTAACTTATCTCTTCCTCGCCTTATGCGAAAATCCCTGTTAGTGCTCGCCCTGTGCTCGGGCAGCCTCCTCTTTGGCCAATGTCGGGGGCTGTTCAGCAAAGCACTCGACCCCCAGCCCGCCGTGCCCGTTTTGCCTGAAGCCACCCAGACCGGGCGCAACACCGTGGGCTTTCTGGTCAATGATACTGTCTGGCTGCCTCAAGGGAATTGGAATAGGCCCCGGCTAGGGGGCTATTATGGGGAGGGCAGGTTGGTCCTTTATGGCAATTATAGCCCGAATGCCAACCCCAATGATCAAGCCGGCTTTGGCCTGTACCTAGGCAATGCCCGCTCGGGGCCGGGCACCTATCCGCTGTATGCCCCATTAAATACGGGAAGATCCAGTGGGGGAACGTTTAGTCGGGGAGCCGAACACTATGAAACCAATGCCACGCATAACGGGGTGCTGACCATTACCCGCCTGGATTCGGTCAAGCGCATCGTTTCGGGCGAGTTCTCCTTCTCGCCCGTGGATCGGGCTGGGAATACCGTGCGCATCACTAGCGGGCGCTTCGACATGCAGTACTAACTCCCTTCTTTACCTTTATTCTGTTTGTATGAAACGATACTTACTCGTCGTATAGGCTCTGTATGCCTATACTTTAGTCCACACTCAAGCTCAACCCATCATGGAGGTCGACGACGGCGGGTGCGCTTGCAGGTAGAGTGATCGGGCCGGGGGTGCTTACCGCTTCGCATTCCAACACCCCACCGGCAACAGTGGGGTGTTTTTGGTTCCGGTGGATGCGCGGCGCGGCCTGAGCACCCGAACGGCGTATCAAACGCTGGGGGGCAAATTTCGGCGTTACTTTGCAACCTTGGAGGTATTCCTGAGTCTAGCCCTCCAACTACTGTTTCCTTCACTCACACCCCTTTACTTCATGCCTCATTTTCGCTTTCGCTTGGTGCTGCTCGCAGCGCTGCTACTGTTGTTTTGTCAATTCAGCGCGGTTCTGGCGGCGCCTACGCTGCGCTACACTCTGGCTATGCCAGCTCCGCAAACCCACTTTTACGAAGTGGAAATGTCGCTGGGGGGCTTTGGTAAACAGTTCACCGATGTCAAAATGCCCGTATGGGCGCCCGGCTCTTACTTAGTGCGCGAGTTTGCGAAGCACGTGGAAGGCTTTGAGGCCACGGCCGGCTCAAACAAGCTGCGTGCTGAGAAAATCGATAAAAACACGTGGCGGGTGTATCATCCGCGTACCAAGGACTTTACAGTTCGCTACCGCGTGTATGCCTACGAGCTAAGCGTGCGCACCAGCTTTCTGGACGCCGCTCACGGTTACCTCAATGGCACCAGCGTATTCATGTATCCGGCCGAAGGCAAGCCCCTGGCAAGCACCATCACCGTACAGCCCGCCGCTGGCTGGAACCAGGTGACAACCAGTCTGAAGCCAGTGGCTGGCGGCGCGCCATTCACCTTTAGCTCCAGCAACTACGACGAGCTGGCCGACTCGCCCATCGAGATAGGTACCCATAAAGTACTCTCGTTTGAAGCCAGCGGCACGCCTCACACGATTGCCATGTTTGGCAATGCGCGCTACGACGAGGCCAAATTACTCGCGGATATGAAGCGGGTATGCGAAGAAGCGCACCGGGTGGTAGGGAAAAACCCGCTGGACCGCTACGTATTCATCATTCACAACATTGAGCGCGGCACCGGCGGTCTGGAGCACCTGTTTTCGACCACCTTATCCGTATCGCGCAATGCCTACAGCACCGAAGCCGGCTACAAGGGATTTCTGGGGCTGGTGGGCCACGAATATTTTCACCTCTGGAACGTGAAGCGCATCCGGCCTGTGGCGCTGGGACCGTTCGATTATGACCACGAAAACTACACCCGCATGCTCTGGTTGAGCGAAGGCGGCACCAGCTACTTCGGCGACATTATCGTGCAGCGGGCCGGCTTCGTGACTCCCAATGATTATCTGGCGAGCCTCAGCAACGGCATCACCCGCGTAGAAAATCAGCCGGGCAATAAGTTGCAGTCGGCCAGCGAATCGAGCTTCGATGCCTGGATTAAAGGTTATCGGCCCAACGAAAACTCCGTCAACTCCACCATCAGCTACTACGACAAAGGCGAGTTGATTTGCACCGTGCTAGACCTGATGATCATCAACGAAACCAAGGGCCAGAAAAGCCTCGACGATGTGATGCGCTTCCTCTACCAGCGCTACTATGAGCAGCAGCGCCGCGGCTTCACCGATGATGAGTTTCAGGATGCCGTGGAGAAAGTTGCCGGTCGTCGGTACGATGAGTTTTTCCGCACCCGCGTGTACGATACCCAAACCCTGGACTACGCCACGGCTCTTGGCTACGCCGGCCTGACGCTGGTCATGGAGCCCGCGGCCACCACAGGCGCGCTGGGGGCCAATGTGAGCACCGCGGGGGGCAAACTGACCGTGACCAGCGTGCTGCGCGATGGCAGCGCCTGGCAAGGTGGCCTGAATGTGAACGACGAAATCCTAGCCCTCGATGGCAACCGTCTTTCCGACGACCCCAACAAAACCCTGACTGGTCGCGCCGCCGGCACCGAAGTGAAGCTGCTGGTAGCCCGCGATGGCCAAATGAAGGAGCTTACGTTCCCGCTGCTGGCCTCAACTGGTCGCCGCTACCGCGTGGAAAAGCTGCCAACTCCGAGCCCGGAGCAGCAGGCAGTGCTGGCCAAATGGTTGCGCACGGCTCAGTAGTATTCGTATTTCTAAGGTATAAAAAAGCCCCCCAGACAATATATAGGGGGCTTTTTTGTGAAACAATTGTTGAACTTCGAAGACTATTCTTAACGGATACGCTCTAGCTCTACCTTGCGAACGGGCGCAATAACCAGAGGTACTTTCTCTACTTTAACGGAGCTGGTTTCCAACCCGAAATACTTCTCTTCCGACGCTATGAACTGCTTGATATAGAAGTAGGCCTGCATCACCAGTTTTTCCACTAGCGGGAAATCATTCTCGACTGATAAGTACTTTTCCAGTACCACAAAGCGGAAATCGCCGGTCACGTGCTGCTTGCTTAGGGACTCGTAGCGGGACGTAATGTCCACTTCTTTATTGCGTACCAACTCTTCAATTACCTGGCGGAAATAAAGGTTGATCCGTTGTTCCACCCGAAACCCTAAACGGAAGGTGATGCGGAAGGCATCATCGGGCGCGAGCTCTACCACTTTGTATTGCATGGTATATGGCTCGTCGGTGGTGTCAACATGCACAAACCAGTAAATATCAGCTCGCTTGGGCCGCTTTTGAAAGATGGAATAGATGATTTTGGACTCGATTTCGGTAGCGCGCTCGGCCGAAGTCATGAACACTAAGTGCGTCGAGTATTTAGGAATGGAATCGTCGTCGCTGAGGTCCTTCAGCGCCTGCATATAAGGCTCAATCTTCACAAATTCCGTGAGGCGACGCTTGATATAATAGGCCCGCAGCCACACGTACATCACCCCAATCAGCGCCAACCCAATAGCCAGCGACACCCAGCCGCCGTGCGGAAACTTGATGAGGTTGGCAATCAGAAAGGCTCCTTCAATCAGGCCGTACACCACGGCAAATAATACCACGATAGGCATGGCCACCCGTCGCGAACGGAGCCATACTACCAGTAGCGTGGTGGTCATAAGCATGGTGAGCGTGATGGCCAGACCGTAAGCCGCTTCCATATTTTCGGATCGCTGGAAGTACAGCACCACCCCAATGCAGCCCAGAAATAGCAGCCGATTCATGCTGGGTACGTACAGTTGACCCTTCATATCGGTTGGGTAATTAAGCTTCACTTTGGGCCACATATTCAAGCGAATAGCCTCTGCCACTAGCGTAAATGAACCCGTAATAAGGGCTTGGGAGGCAATAATGGCGGCCATTGTGGCAATGCCAATACCGATAAGCAAAAACCACTCGGGCATCAGCTCATAAAACGGGTTGCGGCCACTGAGCTGCTGACCCTGATGTTCGATCAGCCAGGCGCCTTGCCCAAAGTAATTGATTAGTAGACAGGCTTTTACAAAAATCCAGCTGATGCGAATATTGCCTTTGCCACAGTGTCCGAGATCGGAGTACAGCGCTTCCGCCCCAGTAGTACACAGAAAAACGGCCCCCAGCAGCCAAAATCCGCCCGGAAAGCGAACGAGCAAGTCGTAGGCATACGCAGGGTTGGCTGCACGCAGAATGCCAGGATGCTGCGAAATCCAGACGATACCCAGGGTGGCCAGCATACTGAACCAGATCAGCATGACGGGTCCAAATGCTTTTCCTACTATCTGGGTACCAAAGTTTTGCATTAAAAACAAAGCCGCCAGAATCGCAATGACGATGGGCACCGTCGGGATACCCGGGTACACCGCCTCCAGTCCTTCAATGGCCGACGAGACGGAGATAGGGGGCGTAATAATACCATCGGCGAGTAGGGCAGCACCGCCAATAATAGCGGGAATAGTAAGCCAAGCTGCACGCCGCCGCACCAGCGCGAAAAGCGAAAAAATGCCCCCCTCACCGTTGTTGTCGGCATTGAGGGTGAGCAATACGTACTTGATGGAGGTTTGCAGGGTCAGGGTCCAGAAGACGCAGGAAATGCCACCATACACAAGGCGCGGATCGATATTGCCCGGCACAATGGCCTTCATCACATAGAGCGGCGACGTGCCAATGTCGCCATAGATAATACCGAGCGCGATAAGCAACCCGCCAGTAGAGATGGCGGTGTGTGAGTGCGATTTTGTGGCGTCCATGAAAGTGAGGGGGAAGAGGAAAAGCTAATGCCAAACGAAAAAACGCCCAAAGGTAAGGCAAATCAACTCGTAAGTGCCGCCGTATCGGGTGGGGGAGTAGGTGGTCCCGGCCAGGAGTTCGGGTCGGTTTCGGTGGGGGGCAAATCAGTGGCCCAGGCAGCCACAGCCGCTGCCGCCGCTTCTTCATGGCGCCGCCGGATGCGACGGTTGGCCTCAGCCGCCAGCTTCTGCCAGGGCAGCGGGTCGCCGGCCAAAGCAAAGTGCAGCGCTTCCCGACCAGCCCGGTACAAGCGCAGCCGATTAGTGCCTCGGCTGCCGTAAGCCAAAAGCAAAGCTCCCGCCGTGAGGCCCAGGGCGGCGGGCACGGTGCGCAGCCAGTTCTGTAAAAAAGCTAAAGCAAAGCCAGCCAGCGTAATGCCCCCCAGCAAAAACCACAGCAGCCACCGAATGGGCTTAAGCTCCACCGCATCCAGTTCCAGCAGGGCAAAGCGCTGCCCGTCTACCTCCAGCGCGTCAGCCGTCAGGACCACGCGCCCGTTGGCGCTGCGCAGCGTAGGATCTTCTTCAGAAGGGAGCATGGGGTAAACTGATAATATCTCTAAACGAGTGCTTTGAGCTGGCCGAACGCTGTAGAGACGCGACACTTCGCGTCTCAATCGTTGAACAACACATGCCGCACTCATTAAACAACAACCGCAACGATTGAGACGCGAAGTGTCGCGTCTCTCCAGCGTTCTGATTATTCGTCATGATGCGTATAAAATTGCCCCCCAGCCGGCTACTACAAGCAAGTTGGGGGGCAATTTTAATTAGAAGCAAAGCTTATTTATTCACCTTCAGCAGCTCCACATCGAAAATCAGCGCCGAGTCGGGGCCGATGTCGCGACCGGCGCCACGCTTGCCGTAGGCCAGATCAGAGGGGATGTAGAGGCGCCACTTCGAGCCTTCGGGCATCAGCTGGAGCGCTTCTGTCCAGCCGGCAATTACCCCGTTTACTGGGAATGAAGCAGGCTGGCCGCGCTGGTAGCTGCTGTCGAATACCGTTCCGTTAGTGAGGGTGCCGTGGTAGTGGGTAGTTACGTTGCTGGTCAGCGAGGGCTTGGGGCCCGAGCCTTCGGTCAGCACTTCGTATTGCAGGCCGCTGGGCAGGGTGGTTACGCCGGGCTTGTTCTTGTTTTCGGCGAGAAAGTCTTCACCGGCTTGCTTGTTGTTCATGGCATTAGGGTCGTTTACGGTGGCGTTGCCGTCACCTTGTTGGTCATCCTGGTCTTGCATTTGGCTCTGCAACTGCTCCATCGCATTGCGCATCTGGTCCTGCGTGAGACGGCTGGGTTGTCCGGCCAGGCCTTCTTTCATGCTGCTGGCCAGCACCTCGATGTCAAGGTCAAGACCTTGCTGGGCAAAGTTGCGGGCCAAATCGCGCCCGATGATGTAGCTGATTTGCTCCTTGAGGCTTTCTAAGTTCATAAATCACAGATTTTGCTGATTGAGCAGATTTCACAGATTCCAACGTGAAATGAAATGCCAACGCAGCGGTGGAAGGGGAAACGAACGACCCGGCGGAGGCCATTGCTACAGTGAAGTACCGAAAACCGGCTCGAATAGATGTGGTTTTTTTATTCTTAGCTACTAAACTCCTGATTTTGAAAGATGCTTTTTGGATGGGGCCAAACAAAACGGGTCCCGCTGTGCAGCGGAACCCGTTTCTACTAATTAAAAAAACGTGGCCGTAAAACGGCGACTGAGAAGCTTAGCAGTAGTAGCATTCTTCTTCGTCCCGCAGGTCGAAAAACAGGTTAAACTCCCGAACCTGCGCGGCCAAATAGCTCAAAGAACCAAGGCCCCCCAGCAATAAAAGCGACGAAACGGTGGCAGTGCTCTTTTTCATGTCAATGGTGTATGTGGTACTCTATCAGTTTGTTGGGTACAAAGGTAATACGTAAAGATTATTAATATGTTATGCAAGCATAACTAATTTGTTGTCAAGTCAATTCTCGTGTCATCCGCATTATCCACGCGGCTTCTTAGCTGCTTCGCCTTGCTGGCTGGCCTTTATCTTCTCTGCTACTTCTACCATCGGGGCCACCCAGATATCCTTTTCATTGGCCTTGAGGTAGCGCAGCAGTTGGCGGTGCGCTTTCAAATCCACGTTCAGACTATGGCCGCCGCCCACGCCGTGAAACAGAAACACCAGCACCGTGCGCGACTGCTGAGCCTTTTTAACCAAGTCAATCAGATACTCGCCCGACTGGCCATTGATCATGTAGCTGTCGATGTTCGTCAGGTCTACTTGCGCGGCTGTTTGCAGTCCACTCGTAACGCCCCGGGCGGCCACAAAATCGTTTTTTAGCTGGTCATAGAACTTTACGCCGCCAATGTGCAGGTCGCCGCACGGGTAGGCAAACGTGCGGGCGGTTTTGCCGTCAATGGCAGTCAGCAGCGTGTTCATCGTTCGTACTTCGCTAACTGCCCGGCTCACGGTGTACTTGCTCAGGTCGTTATCGGGCGTCACGAAACTGCGGCCGGGCTGGCTGCCGTCGCAGGGGTGCATGAGGGCATGGTTGCCAAGCTCATGGCCGCGCTCGGCCGCTTGTCGCCACTCACTCAGGCGCTTGCCCACCACGGGTGAGGAGCCAATCAGGTAAAATGTCCCCCGCAGCTTCAACGAGTCGAGCGCTGGAATAGCATTGTCGAGGTCTACGTCGATAGCATCGTCATAAGTCAGCACAACGGCGCATTGCTTGTTATTCCAGCTGTTAGCAGCCTGAGCGAAAGCCGCCGATTGACTTGCCAGCAATAGAGAAGTCGCGAATGTAAAGGATTTAAATAGGCGCATGCGCTGGGCAATTAAATTGACTGTGTTTACCATTGATTGGAACACTAGGACATAAGATTTGCACATTCAAGCCTGAAAATATAGACTCAGGATGCGTCTTCTAAACTTATTTAACTGCTTCCACCTCCACGCGCCGATTGCGGGCGTCGGGCGAGCGGTAGATTGGGCGCGAGTCGCCGTAGCCGGCGGTGCTGATGCGCTCCGCCGCAATCCCCGATTTTACCAAGTAAGACTTCACCGCCTCGGCTCGCTGCACCGATAGTATCTGGTTTTTCTGGGGCTCCCCAATTTTATCGGTGTGGCCGGACACGCGCAGCTTCAGCGTCGGGCGAGCCTTGAGCTCGGCGGCTAGCTGGTCGAGAGCCGGAATGGCTGTTGGCAGCAACTCGGGTGTACCCAACTTGAATAGGACAGTGGGTAATACTATCGGCTTGACCGAGGGAGCCAGAATGGGTGCCGCCGGGCGCGCCGTATCAGCCGGGGCGGGAGTCGGGGCAGCAGCAACTGGCTTTGAAGCTTCCGTTCCACCTACGGTAATAGTAATCGGTACCACCGGGCTCTGACTGGTGGCAAAATAGCCCTGCGTGAGGTAGAAGGTGGTGGTTTTACTGAGCTTGGTGCGATACGTATTGCCGGTAGCTACGCGCTGCTTCAAATCAGGGTCGGCGTACCAGCGCACATCCTGACCCGATACGCGCAGGGTGCTTTCCGTATTGGCCGGCACCGTGGGGGACGATTTTAGCTTGATGCGGTACAATGTAAACGTCCCCACGTCGCAGTCGCCTACTGGGCGGTAGGTCGCATTGCCCACAAGCTTTTCCTGATTCGGATCGTAGGTAAACGTGATGGAGCCATCGCACCAGTAAGTCCAGGGCGTCTGGCCCGTCTCGCTCAGCTTTCGGGTATGGGTGAGGCTGACCCCGTCTTCCGTACGCGCGCCCTGCATTTCAAACGTAACCGTCATGGTCGGCTGGTTACCTACTTCCTGATAAAGCACTCCAAATATCTTGGCGTCTTTATTTTGCTGCAAGCGAAGCACGGCTGGCCAGTTGCCTTCTTCCCTGGGGTCAGTTTCAACGCCCTGCCACTCGCCCGCCAGAGATTGGGCCCGCGCAGGCCCAGCAAGCACGAGGGCTAGTATGCCACACCAAAAGCTGAGTTTCATACCTGTATACTTGAGTTTAGCTTATTTATGATAGATACGAAGCCACTATAAGAAGGTGAGGGGCAACAGTGAGTTGCTTCTAACGCCCAACTACCGCAAGTTTAGTATACTGTGTCCCCGATTGTCAACAGTCATTAACTCGTCCGGGCTTCATTGGCTGGGGGGCTTTTTTGCCTGATTTCTCAATCCTTACTCCCATTACTGTAGTATGAAGATGATGAAATTCTGGCTGTTACTGTTATTTACTGGCCTCGGCACCAGCGCGTTTGCGCAGCAGTTGGCAACGCTGGAAGTAACCTTGCCGCGCTCCACTAACCAGCAAATTATACCGGTGCAGACGAGCCTAGATGCCATCACATCCCTGTCGGACGCTGAACTGAGCTTAGTAGAAGTACAGGGCAATATCCGCACTCCCGTGCCCTACCAGATTGAGAAAGCAAAAGCCCGAATTCTTCACTGGAACGTTGAAAACCGCAGCAGCACTCTGACGAAGCGAACGTACGAACTGGTGAAAGGAGCGAAGACAAAAAAGCCACCTACCATCAACATAGTCGACAAAGAGGGCGCTCTGCTTGTTCAGGCCGGCGCGAAGAACCTGCTTCAATACAACTACCACACGGTGTATCCGCCCACCGGCATCGATACGGCGTTTAAGCGCAGCGGCTTTATCCATCCACTCTGGTCGCCCGGCGGGCAAGAGTTAACCCGCATTCAGGCCCCTGATCATTACCACCACTACGGCATCTGGAACCCCTGGACGCACGTGCTATTCGAAGGCGACACCGTTGATTTCTGGAACCTGAAAGACCGGAAAGGCACCGTGCGCTTCACTGGCGTGGTTTCCAAAACCGATGGCCCCGTATTCAGCGAATATCAGGTTGAGCAAGAGCACGTGGCGTTTAAGAAGGGCGGCAAAGAAAAAGTAGCCTTGAACGAGCTGCAAACGGTGCGGGTGTATCAGCCCAGCAATGCCGATTACTACATAGCCGACGTGACCATCAACCTCACATGTGCCAGCCCCAGCCCGGTGCGGCTGCTCACGTATCGGTACGGGGGCTTTGGCTGGCGAGCCACCGAAAAATGGAACAAGGACAACAGCGAAATCCTGACCTCGGGGGGCAAAACCCGCAAAGACGCCGACGGCTCCACGGCCCGCTGGTGCATTGTGCAGGGTGAACTCGACAAAGACTACGGCGGAGCCCTGATGATGTCATCTCCCGCCAACTACAACCACCCGGAACCGCTGCGGGTGTGGCCCGAAACGCAGAATGGTAAAGGCGACGTATTCGTGAACTATTCGCCCACCAAAAACAAAGACTGGCTTCTGAGCCCCGGCCAAACCTACACGCTGCGCTACCGGCTGCTGGTGTTCAACGGCCGCTACACCAAAGAGCAAGCGGAAACCAACTGGCATTATTTCAGCCAGCCGCCCACCGTTTCCGTCAAGCGTAAGTAACGGTATTCAATTTTTACTAATTCTGCCAAATATCTAGCTATGAAAACTGCTTTACTTATTGTGGTAGCCCTATTATTGGGCAGCACTGCTCCAACGGCTGATCTTCCATCCGCAGTGTACAAAGGCACCACCCGAACTACGGAAAAGGGCGGAGAGCAGGTCCTATTCATAAAAGGCAGCACCCTCGATTTGACGCAACTGGAGGTGTACATCTTTACCCTGAAGGCTGGGCAGGCCAACCAAGCCCAACCAGCCGCCACCGATGCAGAGGAATTGGTAGTGGTGAAGGAGGGAAGCCTCGCCGCCACCATTCAGGACTCAACCAAAATCCTCGGCCCCGGCGGTGTCATGCTCATTGGCGCCGGCGACAAACAACGATTGCGCAATGTGTCGGGGGCGCCTACCACGTATTATGTGCTGCGCTACAAGTCGAAAGACGGCGTAGACCAGCAACGGGCCCAGGCAGGCGGCGGCTCCTTTATGAAGGATTGGGGCCAGTTTAAAGTTGTGAAAACCGATACAAAGGAGACGCGGCCCGTCTTCGACCGGCCATCAAGCATGTTCCAGCGGTTTGATGTGCACGCTACTATGCTCATGCCGGGCATTGCCAGCCATCCGCCGCACACGCACCGCACGGAGGAGATTATTCTGATGACGCAAGGCAGCGGCGAGATTCTGATCGATCAGAAAGCGCACAAGGCCACGGCGGGCGATGTCGTTTTTCTGGAAGCCAACGTACCCCACGCCTTCACCAACACCGGAAAAGAACCTTGCGGCTATTTTGCCATTCAATGGCACAGCAACGCAGAAAAGTAGTCGTGCCCTGACTTTAATTACGTACAGTATGCCTTGGGGGGCAAATTCAATGGGCATTATTCAAACCAGTTGCTACTGCTTCAGCAGCAACTGGTTTGTGTAACACTGACGGAAGTCACTGGTGCCGGGCTGCACGAAAATAAGCCGAAGTGCTGATCCTTGGAGCCATCAACGCGAAAATGGGTGCCATAGCGGGTGCGGCTGAGCATATCGGCGGTGTTACCGCACACAAGTTGCGGGCGGCCCGTTTCGAACACATGGTGGTCGTCGAGCACGAAGCGGTGCGGGTTATCGGCTGTGCCGAGGTAGATAGCCACTTGGCCGTAATCTTCGCACTGGTCTTCCAGGTCGAGCTTGAAGGCCCTGACGGTGAGTGAGTAGAAAGTGATATTGCCCGTTTTCTGCTGAATTTCGTCGTTATCAATGGTCAATACACGCTTAGCCGTGAGGCGGTAGTCGCGAATGCCAAGCTGCATAAGCAGGCGGCGGAAGTCCTCGATGTACATCGCGCCGCTCAGGCATTCGCCGTACAGCACCGGGTCATGGCGCAGAACCTCCGGAATACGCCGGTCGGCAAACACGTCGGCAATGTATAGCTCACCGCCCGGCTTTAGCACCCGGAATATCTCGCGGTAGGTAGCGGCTTTGTCAGTGCTAAGGTTCAGCACGCAGTTCGAGACCACCAGATCGACGCTGTTGTCAGTGAGGCCAGCGGTGCTCAGGTCTTCGATAAAGCCATGTCGAAACTCCACGTTGGGCTGGGCATAGCCGAAGTGAGCAGTATGGGCAGCTACGTGCCGCTGGGCCACAGCCAACTGCTCTTCCGTCATGTCCACGCCGATAACGCGGCCATGCTCACCCACAAGGTGGGAAAGTAAAAAGGCGTCGCGCCCGCTGCCTGAGCCCAGGTCAAGCACGGTGCAGCCCTGCACGGCCTCAGGTACGCACACCCCGCAACCGTAATACTTTTCCAGTACCTCCGGCTCCAGCGTTGCCAGTATCCTTTTGTGGGCCGCTGGGATGTCGTCGGTGCAGCAGGCATTGGTTTTTAAGTCCTGACTGGTACGCAGCTGCGTGCCATAATAGTCCTGAACCTGCTGCTGAATTTGTTGCTCCATGAGTAAAGTAGATAAGTGCTTCCGCTATTGCTGTGGGGGTAAATTTCGACTGTGATCTGCCGACCAAAGTTAGTCTGGGGGGCAAATTAGCAATACGTATCTAACGCGTAAGCCGGTAAATCATCAAAGCGGCGCGCTCTACCAACATCGGAAACTCCTTTAAGTTGATGGTTTCGCCGGCCGCGTGCGCGCCCTTGCCCGACACGCCCAAGCCATCCAGACAATCGACGTACTGCGCTACGTAGGAAATGTCGCCGCCTCCGCGCGAGCCTGGGTCGCCGGCGGCTACGGGGCCGAAGCCCAAGTCGCGGCTCACTTGGTCGGCGAGGGCCGCCAGCTTCTGGTTGCCGGGAGTAGGAGCCATGCCAGGTAGACCATCGGAGAAGGTTATTTCAGCCCGGGTTTGGGGAAGACTTTCGGCCACGATGGCGCGCATTTTCGTGCGGGCGGCCTCTTTTTGCGCCTCGGTCAGGAAGCGTAAGTCACCGGTTATGGAGGCGGTGGGGGCTATAATGTTGGTTTTTCCCACCACTTCGCCGCGGGCTTTGGCTTCGTCGTAGTTTACTTCCGAGCCGCCCACCATCAGGCCAGGATTAAAGGTGAGGTATTGCTCCTTGCTCAGTGTTTCCCGAAACGAATTCAGAATGCGGGCCGCTTCATAGATGGCACCATAACCCACATCGGGCTTAAAAATGCCTGAAGAGTGGGCTGCCTTGCCGAAGGTTTTGAGCTGCCAAGTGCTGCTGCCACGCCGGGCCGTAGCCACAGTATGCAGGTTAGTAGCAGTTTCGAAGGCCAGTGCCACGTCAGCCTCTTTGGCTTTGGCAATAAAGTCGGCGCGGCTTTCGGGGCCTTTGCCGCCGCGCTCCTCGTCACCGGTGAAATAGGCGGTGATTGTAGCGTCCTTGAGCAGACCGTTGGCGTGCAAAGCCTGGAGCGCCGCCAGAATAACCACGTTGCCCCCTTTCATGTCATTTACGCCCTGCCCGGTGGCAGTGGAGTCGTTCAGGCGGGTGTACTTGGTGAAAGGCATGTCCAGCTCAAACACCGTGTCGAGGTGGCCGATGAGAAACAGCTTCTTGCCCTTTTTGCCTTTGCGCTGGGCCACCAAATGACCCGCCCGGTTCATGGTTTCGGGCATGGGTACCCATTCAGTTTTGAAGCCTATGGCGTCAAATTCTTTCTGGAATACTGTGCCCACTTCCCGCACGCCTTTCAGGTTGAGCGTGCCGCTATTGATGTTCACTACCTGCTCCAGCAGCTTCTCGCTCTGCGGCATATTCTGCTGCACCGCCGCTACAATCTTACGCTCGGTGTGGGTAAGCTTTTGGGCTTGCGCAGCATAGCAGCACAGGAAAGCGGAGGCAAGTAGGAGTTTTTTCACGGTGTGAGAGTTGGGAATTAATGATGCAAAAACGAAAAGCAAAATAGCACTGCCAAGCAATTCTGGGGGGCAAATATTACTGCGCCCGCAGCCAGTTCTGGGCCGCGTCCAGGTCGTCGAACAGGTAAATGTCGAGCTTGTCGCTGATGCGGTGCTGAAGGTCTTCGATGGATAATTGCCCGAACACATCCGGTGACACAATCTGCCCGATGGAGCGCAGTCCGGCGGCTATGATGAGAGGCGTCCAGACCTGCTGAATCCAGTCGTTGGCCTCTAAGAACGTGCCCACCAGGTTGCGGTGGTCGTTGAGCAGCTTCGGACACGATTCATGGCGCATCATGTCCAGATAGGTCAGGCCGCCGTCCATCACGGTTCCAAGGGTCTGACAACCAAACCATTGCGCATGAATCCAGTTTTCGCTCTGGTCATAGCGAACCGTAAGGTAAGTGCTGCCATCGCCACGGCGCAATGTAGTTGTCATAACTATGGATAGGGTGGGAGGTCACTCCTTACTTCCGGGGAGGCGTAGGCTACGAATAACGCAGGAAGGATTGGATGGTTCTGGGGGCTTTTTTGAGGCCAAAAAGAGTCCGTTATTTCTTAAACTTAAGCCATAGTCGGTAATGTGGAGCTACTGAAGCTTCTGCTACGCTTCCGGCGTGGCGGGCCGGTCAGTACCCGCGCCGGGCACGTTGCTGGATGCGTGCTTCCCACTTTTTGCGGTTGGGCGCAATGCTGCCTCTCAGATATTTCTCCATTACAAGAACAGAGTAGGGCGCGGCCGCCGTAGCTCCAAACCCTGCATTTTCGAGGTATACAGCCACAACTATCTCCGGATTCTCGGCCGGAGCAAAGCCAACGAATGCGGCGTGGTCGTCGTCGCCATCATTTTCGATGGTTCCGGTTTTGCCCGCCACCGTAATGCCCACATCGGCCAGACTGGAAGTTTCGGCAGTGCCGCCGCGCTGCATAACGGCTACCATGCCGGGCAGCAGGGCAGCAAAGTGTGCGCTGTCGATGAGAGTGTAGCGCTTTTCGGTGAAGCGCGGCAGCGGTCCGCTGTCCCCCACATTACGCACCAGGTGGGGCGTATAATACCACCCCTGGTTGGCAATAATGGCCCCCATGTTGGCCATTTGCAGCCCTGTGAGGTTGATTTCGCCCTGTCCGATGCTCAGGGAATAGATCGAGCGATAGGTCCACTTACTCGTTCCGCGGGCCTTATCATAGTAATCGGGGGTAGGGAGGAAGCCGGGAGCTTCACGCGGCAAGTCCACGCCCATTACCGAGTCTAGTCCAAACGACCGAACGTAGCGGCGCCACGAGGCCAAATTTCTGTGGCGAGCGGCTACCGAATCCTGCGCAAGACTATCAGGTACGTGGTTAATAACATTCCGCATCACCTGATAGAAATAAGGGTTGCAGCTGTACTGCAGGCCCAAAGTCAAGTCTTTTGGCTGGGGGTGTTTGTGCACGCAGCTAAGCAGCTTTTGGTCGCAGCGGAACGCGGTGGTGGGGGTGATGGCGCCTAGCTGCAACGCCACCGCAGCATTCACCAGCTTAAATACCGAACCGGGCGGATTAGCCAGTGTAGCTGGCCGGTTGATTAAAGGCATTTTTTCGTGTTCCAGCAGCTTGGCGCGCACTAGGGCCTGATCAGGGGCGGTGATGGTAGCCGGCTTGAATACGGGCCCCGATACATAGCACAGAATCTCGCCGGTACGCGGGTCCAGGGCCACCAGATAGCCCTTGCGGCGGCCCATCAGTTGCTCGGCGTAGGCTTGCAGCTTCACGTCAATAGTTAGGTGCAGGTCCTGGCCTTGTTGAAAGGCCGTATCCGGGGCCCAATTGCCATGGATCTGGCCCAGCGAATCTACTAAAGGGTGCAGATAGCCCCGGTTCCCGTTGAGCAGGCCGTTGTAGTAGGTTTCGAGCCCGCCGTTGCGCAACTCATAGAAGCGGCCGCGTCGGTAGCGCTTGGCTTGTTTAAAGAAAGCCTGGGCCTCATCGCTTTTGTACCCCAAGAAGTGGGCACCCACAGTGGTGGTGTAAGTGCGCTGGGGGCGCTCCGTCAAAGTTAGTTGGGGCCAGTCCTTGCGCTGGCGGCGCACTCGTTTGGCTTCGGCTGCGGTGAGACTAAGCTCAACCGGGTAGCCAGCTGGCATGTCTTCATAAGGAAGGGCATCCGCAATGCGCTTGCGGGTAGCAACTGGCCCCCAGCCGAGTAGTTGGCCCAGCGCAACGGTGTCGAGCGGTGGGCGGCGCGGCAGCTTCAGCAGATATTGGGTGCGAGTGGCCACCAGCACCGAGTCGTTACGGTCGAGCACGCGGCCCCGTTGCGGCACCTCTGGCAACACCACGCGCTGCTGAATGTAGCGTACGCTTGTATCCGGATCCTGAGTTAGAATGCTAGTCTTCTGTTCAGGTGATGAACAGGCGACCAGCGCTAAAAACACTGTTAGTAGATTCATTGCCCAAATACAACTATTTAAAGGATTGCGCATCAAGGTGAACCTACGTATTTACCCATAGCATAGATGTGCTTTCCGACAAACCAAGTTCGTCGTTAGTCAAACCACATCGAAAGCACCGCCAGCTTTAAGGCTCACCACATTTTTAACCTGTTTAACCCAAAAATTCAGGTTTAGTAATTTAGGACATTCTGCGTATCAAGCCAACGACGAATCATTTCGCATGGTGTCGTTGACACAAAATAGGCGGTCATGCAGAGCGGTAGCGAAGCATCTCGCGGGCTTCGTTGCCATGCTAACTCCTTGAAAAGGCGGCTATGCTGGTTCTGGCATCAGCCCGCGAGATGCTTCGCGTTGCTCTACATGACGTTCGGGGGGCGTGAGTAGCGCGAGCCCGGCAACCGCTTACCTTTCCTTACTGCGATGCTGTAGCTGGCCCTGGCCGGCGACCTAGCTGGGCCAGTAAACCCAGCGCCGGGCCCACAGCTAGAATTAGATAAAGGTCATAGGCATTTACAAAGCCACTGAGCCAGCTCGTAAACTGTATGCTGGCAACGGTGATGGCGAATCCGATGCAGTTCACGATGGTTAGGGCGGTGCCGCGGGATGCGTCCGGCGCGCTTTGCGCCACCAGGCTGGAGAACATGGGCGAATCGGCGACAACTACCAGTCCCCAAACAAACAAAAAGCTCAAAAAAAAGCCCCCCGACGGGCTGCGCAGCACCAGCGGCGACACCAGGCAGCACAGCCCCGACAAAGCCAGCGCCGTGATGGCCACCCGCTGGGGGGCAATTTTGCGCGAGAGCAGCCCGCTGCCCATGCACGCCAGGCCACCCGCTCCAATCAGCAGAAACGACAAGAAGGACACCGGTAAATTGGCGTCGGGGTGGGCGTTGTTGTAGGTCGTCAGTATCAGCGGTAGAAAGGCCCAGAAGGTGTACAGCTCCCACATGTGGCCGAAATACCCGAAGGCGGCGGCGCGGAAGCGCGGCAACCGGAAGCCACTCAAAAAAGCCGTGACTTGCAGGCGTTGCCCGGTTCGGCGGTAGGGGCCGTCGGGAACCAGCAGGAGCATGGCCAGGCCGCCCAGCACCGCCAAGCCTGAGGTAGCCAGGGCCACGTACTGCCACGGCAGCTGCGCCGTGACGCTCTTCAGCAGATGTGGGAAAGCCGTGCCCAGCACCAGCGCCCCGACCAAGAACCCCAACCATTTGCCTAAGCCCGTCTGCGCGTAATCGGCAGCTATTTTCATACCCACTGGGTAAATTCCCGCCAAGAAAAAACCGGTCAAAAACCGGAAGGCGAGCAAACTGCCCGCTTCCACGCCGGGGAGGTTAATGCCCAGGTTACAGAGCGCGGCCGCTAAGGCGCTGAAAAAGAACACCCGTGACGGTGAAAAGCGGTCGGCAATGGCTAGCAGGGCAAATACCAGCGTGCCGGCAATAAACCCCAGCTGGACAGCGCTGGTCAGATGAGCTACAAAGGTGGAAGGCTGCTGCAAGGTGGCCGCCAAATCTGCCGCTATAGCATTGCCCGCAAACCAGAGGGAGGTGCATAAGAACTGGGCCAGCACAATGACGAGTAGAATTCGGGGCATAGGAGAGTGGGTGGAATCTGGGGGGCTTTTTTAACCAATAAACAATACATCCAGCAAGCCGGACCGGTCGGCATAGCTGCGGGCGCTGCTGTAGAGAAAATCCTCTGGCATGTCCACAAAGCCGGCTACAACTGGGTTGCGGTGCAAGTAGTCGAGGCGCTGGCGTTGGAGCTGATTGGAGTATAGCTCGATTGGGTGGTTGTCCTGCTGCCAGAACTGATACTGCTCGTTGTGGGCATTGCGCTGCCCGGCCCTCCCAAACATCCACAGCATCCACTCGCGGCGACTTTTCTGGTCGTTTTCCTGAATGGCTTTCAGAATACTCTTGGAAGTGTGGCGCTTCAAATCACGAAGAATAGCCGACAGGTTATCGTGGGCGCTGCTGATAATCAGGTGGGCGTGATTAGTCATCAGGCACCACGCGTAAAGCTCCAGTCCTTTGTGCTGCTGGCAATAACGCAGACTGTCCACAAAAATGTCGTTGTAAAGCCGCCGCGTAAACACGTCAATCCAGCTAACGGTAGCGAAGGAAACAAAGTAGAGCTTCTGCGAATCCTGAATCTTATACTTCTCACTCATGCCAGCAAGATGCAGGATTATCCAAACACCACATAACGCAATGACTTTCCACTGGCGCGAGTTTAGCGCAGCGTAACTCGTGACCAGCCATGCCGGGAGGCTGCGCCTCCCCCGCCAGAACGACAACGCCGCCCGGATTTCCCCAAGCGGCGCGGTCATTGTTTGCCGCTGCTGCGGCAGGGGAGGTACGACCTCCACCTCAAGGCTAGTCACGAGCTACAAGCTCGCGCCAGTTGGGGGAATTAAATAGTCAATCAGAAACGTAACCCCACATTTTGCTTACGTTATTTTTGACTTGATCTGAAATGGCATGCATCCCTAGCATACCTGAGATTATATCTACAGTATGATAAACGCCACCTAATGCAATGAACCAGTTTAAACAAACATGCTCTTGCGACCAATTAATATATTCCTTATTAAATCTTGCAAAGTGGTGGCTTTGTGAAAATAAACGTTGGTAAATGTATATGTAAGATAGATGCGCCGTACCAAAATGCGATTTTATTTGTTCAAACATTGCCTCTTCAGTTAGTTTTCCTCTGGGTATTTGATTGGTAGTCGCTTTAAATAGAGTACTATTACTATTATGTCTTATACTTTCTGGCTTCCTATTAATCTTAATATCAGAATCTGATCTGAGATGAGGGACTAATTTATATAAGTTATTTAAAAAATCTTCTTTATTAAATTCCGTAATATCATCATCTATAAGATGATAATTTTCTAAATAGGTTTTAATGTAACTTATAACACCTGTGTCCAATAGGCTTAATTCGTTGTTAAAAGACTGCTCTGATTCGTCAAAAGTTGCTAAGTACAAAAGGGTAAGTGAATCTGTGAGTAGAGTTCTGAACAATAAATCAATGGGTAGTTTAAGCTCATGAAATTTAGGCCAGCTTGTAAGCTGTATAGCAATTCCAAACAAGTTAGCCCTAATACGTTTTAATATGTTTAAATATGTGTCATCAATTAATGAGACGGGTGATGCACAATTTAGAATATTACAAATGTCTTCTGATAAAAGCGTACTATAGTCTGCAAGTGCATTGCTGTCTTCTTGAGTGCCCTGAATTTTTATCATATTGGATTTAATGAGAAACACCTCACTAATTATAACTAGCAAAAAAGGCGCGCTATCTAAGCAAGATAGCGCGCCTTCTTAGTCAAACTATAAAGCAGCTTTACATATTTCGACGATACTGCCCCCCAACCTCAAACAGCGCATTCGTAATCTGCCCTAGGGAGCAGAACTTCACCGTTTCCATTAGCTCTTCGAACAAGTTGCCATTCTGCACGGCTACTTGTTGTAGCTGCTTCAGGCGCTGCTCCGTGGTGCCTTCGTTGCGGGCGTGGAGGTTGTTGAGCATAGCTATTTGGTACTGCTTTTCCTCTTCCGTGGCGCGGATAACCTCGGCGGGCAGCACCGTGGGCGAGCCTTTGGAGGAGAGGAACGTGTTCACGCCGATGATGGGGTACTCGCCCGTGTGCTTGAGCATCTCGTAGTGCAGGCTTTCCTCCTGAATCTTGCCGCGCTGGTACATGGTTTCCATAGCACCCAGCACACCACCGCGCTCCGTGATGCGGTCAAACTCCAGCAGCACCGCTTCCTCCACCAAGTCGGTTAGCTCCTCGATGATGAAGGAGCCTTGCAGCGGGTTCTCGTTTTTGGCCAGGCCCAACTCCCGGTTGATGATGAGCTGAATAGCCATGGCCCGGCGCACCGATTCCTCGGTGGGCGTGGTGATGGCCTCATCGTAGGCGTTGGTATGCAGGGAGTTGCAGTTGTCGTAGATGGCGTAGAGGGCCTGCAACGTGGTGCGGATATCGTTGAAGTCGATTTCCTGGGCGTGCAGGCTGCGGCCCGACGTCTGGATGTGGTACTTCAACATCTGGCTCCGGGCGTTGGCGTTGTACTTCAGCTTCATGGCCTTGGCCCAGATGCGGCGCGCCACGCGGCCAATAACCGCGTACTCGGGGTCGATGCCGTTGGAGAAGAAGAAGCTCAGGTTGGGCGCGAAGTCGTTCACGTCCATGCCGCGGCTCACGTAGTACTCCACGAAGGTGAAGCCGTTGCTCAGGGTGAGGGCCAACTGGGTGATGGGGTTGGCGCCAGCCTCGGCAATGTGGTAGCCCGAAATACTCACCGAGTAGAAGTTGCGAACCTTCTCCTTAATAAAGTACTCCTGCACGTCGCCCATCAGGCGCAAGGCAAATTCGGTGCTGAAGATGCAGGTGTTCTGGGCCTGGTCTTCCTTCAGAATATCGGCCTGCACGGTGCCGCGCACCTGGCTCAGCGTGCGCGCTTTGATAGTGGCGTACACATCGGGGGGCAAAACCTGGTCGCCGGTTACGCCCAGTAGCATCAGGCCGAGGCCGTCGTTGCCGGCGGGCAGCTCGCCCTGGTAGCTGGGGCGCACCACGCCTTTATTCTGATAAATCTGGTTGATTTTGGCTTCGACTTCCTGCTCCAGCCCGTGCTCCTTTATATAGAGTTCGCACTGCTGGTCGATGGCGGCATTCATGAAGAAGGCAGCCAAGTGCGCGGCCGGACCATTGATGGTCATGGACACCGATGTGCTGGGGTTGGCCAGGTTGAAGCCGGAGTACAGCTTCTTGGCGTCGTCGAGGCAGCAGATGCTCACCCCGGCGTTACCGATTTTGCCGTAGATGTCGGGCCGGTGGTCGGGGTCTTCGCCGTAGAGCGTCACCGAGTCGAAGGCCGTGCTCAGGCGCTTGGCGGGCAGGCCCATGCTCACGTAGTGGAAGCGGCGGTTGGTGCGCTCGGGGCCACCTTCGCCCGCAAACATCCGGGTGGGGTCTTCGCCCTCGCGCTTAAACGGAAACACGCCGGCCGTGTAAGGAAACTCGCCGGGCACGTTTTCCTGGAGCTGCCAGCGTAGCAAGTCGCCCCAAGCCGTGAAGCGGGGCATGCTCACTTTCGGAATCTGCTGACCCGACAGGCTTTGGGTGTGCGTCAGGATACGGATTTCCTTGTCGCGCACCTTAAAGACGAACTCGGGGGCTTTGTAAGCGGCTACCTTCTGCGGCCAGGTCTCCAGGAGTTTCCAGTTCTGACCATCGAGCCGGAGCTTGATTTCCTGGAATGTGCTCTCCAAGCCGGCCACGAGTGATCCGGGGTCGGTTCCGTTGCTGCTGCCCCCGCTGCCGGCACCAGATCCGCCGGACTGGAGGCTTCTAACGGCGTTGAGGCTTTGGTCGAGGCCGTAAAGCTGCTGGGCCACTTCGGCTTGCTTCTGTACCCAAATATCATAGTTGCGGTTGGTTTCAGCGATTTCAGATAAGTAACGCGTGCGGTGAGGCGGAATGATGTAAATCTTCTCCGAGTCCTCCGTGGTGGTCTCGAGCTGGGAGGCAAAAGTGGCTCCTGTCTTTTTCTCCAACATGCTCAGCACGGCCCGGTACAGGCGGTTCATACCAGGGTCGTTGAACTGCGAGGCGATGGTGCCAAACACGGGCAGCGAGTCCAGCGGTTGGTCCCAGAGGCCGTGGTTGCGCTGGTACTGCTTGCGCACGTCGCGCAGGGCGTCGAGGGCGCCGCGCTTGTCAAATTTGTTCAGGGCAATAACGTCGGCGAAGTCCAGCATGTCAATCTTCTCGAGCTGGGTGGCCGCGCCGTACTCCGGCGTCATTACGTAGAGGCTGGCGTCGGAGTGCTCGATAATCTCAGTGTCGGACTGGCCGATGCCGCTGGTTTCGAGAATGATCAGGTCGTAGTTGGCGGCGCGCACCACGTCCACGGCGTCCTGCACGTACTTGCTCAGGGCGAGGTTGCTCTGGCGCGTGGCCAGGCTGCGCATGTATACCCGCGGCGAGTTGATGGAGTTCATCCGAATCCGGTCGCCGAGCAGGGCCCCGCCGGTTTTGCGCTTGCTGGGGTCCACGGAAATAATGGCAATGGTCTTCTCGGGGAAGTCCATTAGAAAGCGCCGCACCAGCTCATCTACCAAGCTGGATTTGCCCGCGCCGCCCGTACCCGTAATGCCGAGAATAGGAGCGGAGCTAGTTGCAACTTCCGTGTCGCCAGTGGCTTCTGGCTGGGTAGAGCCGTTGCCGCTGTGTGGGGCTTTTTCCTGCTGCTGAAACTCGGCCACGAGCTGACTCTTCACGCGCTCAAACTCCTCAGGGAAGTTTTCGGCGGCCGAAATCAGGCGGCCGATGCTGCGGGCGTCTTTCTCTTTTACGTGGCTCACCTCACCGTTCAGGTTCTGGCCGGTGGGGAAGTCGCAGCGCTGCAAGAGGTCATTAATCATGCCTTGCAGACCCATAGCGCGGCCGTCGTCGGGGGAGTAGAGGCGCTCAATTCCGTAGGCTTGCAACTCGGCAATTTCGCTGGGCAGAATCACGCCACCGCCGCCACCGAAGATGCGCACGTGGCCCGCGCCGCGCTCCTTCAGCAGGTCATGCATGTACTTGAAGTACTCGTTGTGGCCGCCTTGGTAGGAGGTAATGGCAATAGCCTGAGCATCTTCCTGAATGGCGCAGTCCACGATTTCCTGCACCGAGCGGTTGTGGCCCAGGTGAATGACTTCGGCGCCGCTGCTCTGGATGATGCGGCGCATAACGTTGATGGCCGCATCGTGGCCGTCGAATAGGGCTGCCGCCGTCACAATGCGGATATGATGTTGTGGTTTATAGGGAGCTACGGGAGCAATTTGCATAGCGGGTGGAATGGGGTGGGGTAAGAGGGGCTAAGGTACGAAAAAAGCCCCGGCGCGGTAGCGGGGGGCTTTTTGTTAGACAGCTAACGATGTTTGGTATGCTTTCAGCTTTCATGCTCCGACTATCATCAAGCCATAGGAAACTTCATAGCAGAATTTATAAGTGAAATAATCATTGAAGGGCTTTTTGGGCTAGTTGGCGGCTCAATTCGATGGGTCTTCTTTCGCGGCTTATTAAGACGTAAAGAGCGTTCTTATAAAGAATACTTAAACGACTCTGGTTATAATTTCTGGCTCACCATAAGTATTATACTAGGGGTATTGTGGTGGGTGCAGTTTGGAATAGAGTAACATTAGAAAGATCCTGACGCGGCAATAGAGACTTTTGTTACCAAGGCTCGTGCAAGTATGCTGTTAGTTCTTCTAATGTTTCACCGACATAAATCACATCATCTGGAATAGCACCAATAAACGGAACAGTATAAATGTTGCCAGTTTCCTTCTCAATGGCACAGGCCTCGCCATTTTCATAAGTTCCTATCAAGAAGAACACTGGGAAGTCTTCGTCAGCATTGTACTCGTGGTTTATTTCTATAACCTCGGCCAGCGGCCATAAGTGTAGATACTTGCCTTCCTCAAGATCATAGAATTTTTCATGCTTATGGCTCATCAGAGCTAAATACCAGTCAGGTAAACAAAAGCCTATGGTATCTAGGTTAGGCATATAAGTTTTGGGCATTGCAGGCTGATTTGATTCACCAACATAGTCCTTGGTTCTACGAAATCTCAATAATCAATACTACAGCAGCTCCGCCAGCCGCAGCCGAAACCCCGGCAGCACTGCTTCACCTGAAAGCTCGTTGTCAAAGCCCTGCACGACTTCCGGCTCCGGCTGGCCGGGACGATAGATATAAGCCGTTTCGGTTTCGGGCACGATGAGCCACGCGAGTTGCGCGCCATTGCTCAGCCAGTCCAGCATCTTGGCTTGCAAGTCAGTTACGCTGTCGGTTTCGGAAGCTAGCTCCAAGACAAATTCCGGGCATAGAGGGGCAAATTTCTTCTGCTGCTCCAGCGTCAGCGCATTCCAGCGGGCGTTGGCAAGCCAGGCGGCATCAGGCGCACGCATGGAGCCATCGGGAAGGCGGAAACCACCATTGGAATCAAATACGCGTCCTAACCGCCGCTCCCGGTTCCACAGACTTAGCTGAAAATTGATCTCAGCATTGCGCTGACTAGAAAGACTGCCAGTAGGCGACATAATAATAATTTCGTGATTCGCCGTGCGCTCAATGCGCAGGTCGGGGTGCTGCTGGCAGAAGTCGAAAAACTCGTCGTCGCTCATGCGCTCTAAATAAGAGCCCCCCAGAAGTATGCCGCCGGATTCGAATGGATTACGCATACGCTAAAAGTACGGAAAATGGGCGCGGAATGCAGAGTCCTATTTCGCTGCTTTCGCTTCCAGCGTCTGGAGTAGTTCGTCGGCGGCCTGTTCGATATCGGTGTAGCCTTGCTGGGCGGCGCGTTCCTTAGCGGCAATAAGGCCGTCGCGGTGCACGGTTTTGAAGTCGCCGTAGGGAAAGTGGTAGCGGCCTTTGGTGTCCTCGGCTTTACTCATATCGAGGCCGAGGTGCCATTGACCGTATTCCTCAATTTCGTGTTTGCTGAGGTAGCTATTTTGGGCTGCCGTCTTGGGATTATGCTCACCCCAATGACCTTGGTCGTTCTTATAATGGCCGTCTTCGATAAGGCGCTTGGCAAACTGGACGGCCGCTGGGTTTAAGGTAAGGCTCATAACGGGAGTGTGGAAAAGCGAGAAAAACTAGACCATTTACCCACTTTAATACGCCACCTCAGGTAGGAGGTTAAGTTGGGGTTGCTGTCTGCTGATACTTACTTAGCTTACTCATAAATATAAAAAGCCCCCCAGAAGGTATCCGGGGGGCTTTTTTAGGTGAGCTTATTCTGGCTGGACTAACCGCCTTATGCCGGAATCAGGTTGTGGGGGTTGATGACGAACTTCTTAGCCACTCCACTATCAAACTCGGCGTAGCCTTCCGGAGCTTGATCGAGAGTGATAACTTCCACGTTCACGGCTTTGGCAATCTGCACTTTATCGTATAGAATGGCCTGCATGAGCTGGCGGTTGTAGCTCATCACGGGCGTTTGGCCGGTGTGGAAGGAGTGGCTTTTGGCCCAGCCTAAGCCAAAGCGAATGGAAAGGCTGCCCTTTTGAGCGGCTTTGTCGGCCGCGCCAGGGTCTTCAGTTACATACAGACCGGGAATGCCGATGGAGCCGCCGGCGCGGGTGATTTCCATAAGCGAGTTAAGCACGGCGGCGGGCACTTCCTTCTTGGAGTCGGCGCCGTGGCCGCTGGCCTCAAAGCCCACGCAATCGACGGCGCAGTCAATCTCAGGTACCCCCAGAATCTGGGTGATTTGTTCCGTGAGAGTCGCGTCGAGGGTCAAGTCCACCGTTTCGCAGCCGAAAGAGCGGGCGTGAGCCAGACGGGCCTTGTTCATATCGCCCACAATGACCACAGCCGCGCCCAAGAGCTGGGCCGAAGCCGCAGCGGCTAAGCCTACTGGGCCAGCGCCAGCAATATAAACCGTTGCGCCCGGACCTACGCCGGCCTTCACGGCGCCGTGGAAGCCTGTTGGGAAAATGTCGCTCAGCATGGTCAGGTCGCGGATTTTCTCCATAGCCTGATCTTTATTAGGAAACTTGAGCAGGTTGAAATCGGCGTAGGGTACCATCACATATTCGGCCTGCCCCCCAATCCAACCGCCCATATCCACGTAGCCGTAGGCCCCGCCGGCACGGCCTTCATTCACAGTCAGACAGATACCAGTTTTCATCTCCTTGCAGGTGCGGCACCGGCCGCATGCCACATTAAAAGGCACCGACACTAGGTCGCCTTTTTTCAGAAACTCTACATCGGCCCCAGTTTCAATGACTTCGCCAGTTATTTCGTGGCCCAGTACCAGGCCAGCTGGCGCCGTAGTTCGGCCGCGCACCATGTGCTGGTCGGAGCCGCAAATATTGGTGGATACGACTTTGAGAATCACCCCGTGAGTGATGTTGCGCCCCTTAGGATTCTTCAGCTCGGGAAAGGCAATGTCTTGCACTTCCACTTTGCCTGGCCCCAGGTACACGACGCCGCGATTGTCTGCCATAGTTATAAAGGTTGGTTTTGGAGGTAAGGATTGAATGCCGGCGCCAGTAGCTCCGCACCAGCTTGGAGTAATCGAACAAAGAGCAAAAAAGCCCCTCAGCGTAAAAACTACAGGCTTGGGGGGCTTTTTTGCTAGGTATTATTAGATTAAGGCTACGTGTTACTCCTTCACTGCCTGCACGGCGTCGGCGCCGGCTTGGGCTACCGTATGGTCGTTCTCCACCGTGTCGCCGGACACGCCGATAGCGCCGATTACCGCGCCTTGGCTGTTACGAATCGGGATGCCGCCGGGGAAGGTGATGAGGCCACCATTGGAGTGCTCAATGTTGTAAAGTGAGCCACCGGGCTGCGAAATCTTGCCGATCTCGCCGGTGTTCATGTCGAAGAAACGGGCCGTTTTGGCTTTCTTAATAGAGATATCGAGCGAGCCGAGCCAGGCGTCGTCCATGCGCAGAAATGTCACGAGGTTGGCGCCGCTGTCCACGATGGCAATGTTCATTTTTACGTTGTGCTGCACGGCTGCCTCGTGGGCGGCGGTGAGGGCTTGTTGGGCTTGCTTGAGGGTAATGCTCATGGGAGAGGTGTTGAGGTTAGATTAGTTTGACTAGTCTAACAACAGTATTTCCGGGCATTTGTCATACCCAATGAACTAGAATGAGATGATGCGGGTATGAAATGAGAGAATACTAGGGGTAGATTCTGGCTGCCTGCCAGTGGGATTAGCACGGGGCAAGAAATTCTTAAAAAAGAACGTCATGCAGAGCGGAGCGAAGCATCTCGCGTACTGATGTCTGATTACTACTCCTGCTAAACACGCGAGATGCTTCGCTCTGCTCTGCATGACTGTCTTAATACAACGCCTGATTGCCATCCATAGCACTCAGATAGCTTTTCCGCCCCTTGTTGCCTACCTTTGTAGTTGTAAAACCCTCGCCAGTGAAGCATATCCGCAATTTCTGCATCATCGCCCATATCGACCACGGTAAAAGCACCCTGGCCGACCGCTTGCTTGAATTCACCAGCACGGTGTCGAAGCGCGATATGCAAGCTCAGCTACTCGATAACATGGACCTAGAGCGGGAGCGAGGCATCACCATCAAGAGCCACGCCATCCAGATGCAGTACCCCTACAAAGGGGAAGTGTACACGCTCAACCTGATTGATACTCCCGGCCACGTCGATTTTAGCTACGAAGTAAGCCGTTCCATTGCCGCCTGCGAAGGGGCCCTGCTTATCGTCGATTCCTCCCAAGGAATTGAGGCCCAAACGATTTCCAATCTGTATTTGGCCATCGGGGCCGACCTGGAAATCATTCCGGTGCTTAATAAGATCGACTTGCCGCACTCCATGCCCGAGGAGGTAAGCGACGAAATCGTGGACCTCATTGGCTGCGACCGGGAAGATATTATTCCGGCTTCCGGCAAATCCGGTATCGGTATTGAAGCCATTCTGAACGCCATATGCGAGCGGATTCCGGCGCCCAAAGGCGATCCTGAAGCCCCGCTTCAAGCCCTGATTTTTGATTCGGTGTTTAATTCTTACCGGGGCATTGAAGTACTGTTTCGCATCAAGAACGGCACCATGCGCAAGGGCGACAAGCTCCGTTTCATGGCCACTGGTAAGGAATACGGTGCCGACGAAATTGGTATTCTGGGCCTCAACCAGGAGCCGCGCCAGGAAATGGGCGCCGGCAACGTTGGCTACCTTATTTCAGGCATCAAAGAAGCCCGCGAAGTAAAAGTAGGCGATACCATCACCCACGTCGCCCGGCCTACACAGGAAGCCATCCACGGCTTTGCCGACGTGAAGCCTATGGTATTTGCTGGTATCTACCCCGTGGATACCACGGAGTACGAAGAGCTGCGCTCGTGCATGGAAAAGCTCCAGCTCAACGACGCTTCCCTGGTATGGGAGCCCGAAACCTCGGCGGCCCTGGGCTTTGGCTTTCGCTGTGGCTTCTTGGGCATGCTGCACATGGAAATCGTGCAGGAGCGCCTGGAGCGCGAGTTCAACATGACCGTGATTACCACTGTTCCCAGCGTGCAGTTTCACGCCACGGGCACCAAAGATCAATTGCTCACCATCAACGCGCCCTCCGAAATGCCGGAGCCAAACCTGATCAAGCACATTGAGGAGCCCTATATCAAAGCCCAAATTATCACGGCGGCTGACTATGTGGGGGCCATTATCACCCTGTGCATGGAAAAGCGCGGCATCATCAAGGGCCAGAGCTACCTGACTTCTGAGCGCGTAGAGATGAACTTTGAGCTGCCCCTGTCAGAAATCGTGTTTGACTTCTTCGACAAGCTCAAAACCATCAGCCGTGGTTATGCATCCCTTGACTATGAGCTGATTGGCTTCCGCGAGTCGGATATGGTAAAGCTCGACATCATGCTCAACGGTGAGAAAGTTGACGCACTTTCGGCCATTGTGCACCGCTCCAAGAGCTATGAGTGGGGTAAGCGCATCTGCGAGAAGCTCCGCGAGTTGCTCCCGCGCCAGATGTTCGATATTGCTATTCAAGCCAGTATTGGCCAGAAGATTATTGCACGCGAAACGGTAAAAGCTTTGCGCAAAAACGTGATTGCCAAGTGCTACGGCGGCGATATTAGCCGGAAGCGCAAACTGCTTGAAAAGCAGAAGGAAGGCAAGAAGCGGATGCGCTCAGTGGGCTCCGTGGAAATTCCACAGGAAGCCTTCCTAGCAGTGCTAAAACTCGACTGATTAAAGATTGAAACGCGCCTCATGGGGCGCGTTTTTTATGCTTGCTTACCTCATTTTTCACCCATACACTTCCTGACAAGCCGTTGTATGAAACCTTCAAACCAATGGCTAACAAACTCACCGAGAACTGTACCACCGAAGTACAGCTAGACAAGATTATCAAAGGACAAGAGCGCAAGTTCCGGTGGCGCGACGATTGGCCCACGATGGAGAAAGAGTTGCAGGAGTCCGGCGCCGCTGCTATTGCGGCGCATAATGAGGCACGTAAGACAAGTACTACTTCTTCCGAATAATATCGCTGATACCCGCATGACCACTGCCCCCGAAGCTACGAGCTACAAACTCATCGACGGCAAGAAAATCGCCGAAGACATTAAAGTAGAGATTGCCGCCGAGGTTGAAAAGATAAAGGCAGTGGGGGGCAAAATTCCCCATCTGGCCGCGATTCTGGTCGGCCACGACGGCGGCTCTGAAACCTACGTGCGCAACAAGGTGCTGGCCTGCGAGCGAGTCGGCTTCGAGTCGACACTGCTGCGCTACGAGGACGACATCACGGAAGCGGAGTTGCTGGCGAAGGTGGAGGAACTCAACCAGGATGACCGCATTGACGGCTTCATCGTGCAGCTGCCGCTCCCGGCTCACATTTCGGCTGATAAGGTTATCGAGACCATCCGGCCGGAGAAGGATGTGGACGGATTTCACCCCATGAACATTGGGCGCATGGTGGCCGGTTTGCCAGCTTTGTTGCCGGCTACACCATCCGGTATTGTGGAGCTGCTGAGCCGCTATGGTATTGAAACCAGTGGGCAGCATTGCGTGGTTATTGGCCGCAGTAACATTGTTGGTACTCCGGTTAGTATTCTGCTTGCCAAGAACTTAGATACGGGTAACTGTACGGTTACTTTATGTCACTCACGTACTCGTAACCTGGCCGAGATTGTTCGCACCGCTGATATCGTGGTGGCTGCGATTGGCCGCCCCGAGTTCGTTACGGCCGACATGGTGCGGCCCGGTGCCATCGTTATTGATGTGGGCACTACCCGCGTAGCTGACCCTAGCAAGAAGTCGGGGTTTACGCTGAAGGGTGACGTGGATTTTGCTGGTGTAGCACCTAAGACCTCTTACATCACGCCCGTACCGGGTGGGGTAGGACCAATGACGATTGCGATGCTCTTACTCAATACATTACGTGCTGCCAAGGGAGAAATATACGCCCGGTAGAATCCCATTCTGTTGAAATAAAGCTTTTAAAGTCCGGGTGGTTACACTACTTTTAAAAGTGGCTACGCGGAACGGAAGACTAGCGCAATAGCGTTTAAACATCCGGGCTGTGGGCCTGGCTTACTTTTTATTTTACTATATTTTACTGTTTTGCTGCACACAATTCCCCTTATGGCCGGCTCGGCGTCGGTGGCATCTATGCATGCCGCACTGCCCTTGATGGAGCAGTTCTATACCATTCAGGGAGAAGGTTATAATACAGGTCGGGCTGCTTATTTTATTCGCTTGGGCGGCTGCGATGTAGGGTGCCACTGGTGCGATGTGAAGGAGTCGTGGGATGCGAGCAAGCATCCGCGAGTTGAGTTGGCTGATATGGTCGCGGCAGTGAAGCAGTATCCGGGCCGTAACGTGGTAGTGACGGGCGGCGAGCCACTAATGCACGACTTAACGCAGCTTACGGCTACGCTCAAAGAAGCCGGCTGCCAAACCTGGCTCGAAACATCGGGTGCGTATCCACTGACCGGCGATTGGGATTGGATTTGCGTTTCGCCCAAAAAATTCAAGGCTCCATTGTCTTCAGTGCTACAATTGGCTCATGAATTGAAGGTAGTTGTGTTCAACAAGAGTGATTTTGCATGGGCTGAAGAGCACGCCGCACAAGTAGGCGCGCACACTCGCCTGTACCTGCAACCTGAATGGAGCCGCGCCGCACAGATGACCCCACTTATTGTGGACTATGTAAAGCAAAACCCGCAGTGGCAGGTGTCTTTACAGACGCATAAGTACCTCGATATACCGTAGCTTTCAGCTTCTGCTTATGCGCCGTTCGCTACCTGTTTTCGTGCTATTGATGCTGTTAGTGGGGGCCATCATTCCTACCACCGTTGCAGTAGCGCAAGCCAAACTCTCTACCACGAATACGAAGGCCCGCCACTTGTTTGAAAAAGCGCAGGAGCAGGCCAAAGAGCGCGATTTCACGAAAGCCCTCGAAACGCTTTTGATTCTCAACGATAAGTTTCCATCCCAGGGCGAGCCATTTGTCTTGAAAGGCTCCCTGCTCAAGGCTATGGGGGAAAATCAGGCGGCCTTCGAAGCTTACCGAGCCGGCTTAGCAAAATTACCCCCCAGCCCCACGCGTTCCGCTGACTATTATACACTAGGGGAACTGGCTATGACCTTTGGTGATTACCAGACGGCCTCTACCAGTTATAAGACATACCTGAAATTGGCCCCCAAGAGCCAAAAAAACCTAGCTAGGGCCCAGCGTCAGCTTAACAACTGTGATTTTGCGATAAAGGCTATGGCCAATCCGGTAGGTATGACACCTGAGCGGTTGGGTGAGCCCTTGAATACCTATAGATTTCAATACTTTCCGGCGCTTACTGCCGATAATCGTTTCCTGCTTTATACCATTCGGCCTACTGCTGAGGAAACGAGCGACGAGAACCTGTTTATCGCTAAGCGTAATGATGATGGTTCGTTTGGGCAGCCAGTATCTATATCTCCGCTTATCAATACGCCTTATAACGAGGGAGCCAGCACTATCTCCGGCGACGGTAAAACGCTTGTATTCACCTCCTGCGACCGTCCTGGCTCCGTAGGCAGCTGCGATTTGTATATCTCGCGCCGCACCGGTAATAACTGGAGTAAGCCGCAGAACTTGGGTCGCAATGTGAACTCGCCTGAGTGGGACTCGCAACCCACTCTCTCGGCCGATGGGCGGACATTATACTATACCTCAACCCGCCGGGGTGGTAAAGGTCAAGAAGATATCTACGTGACTACGCTTCAGCCTGATGATACTTGGAGTCCAGCTCGTAACGTTGGAGAGCCTGTGAATACGCCCGGCAAGGATATGGCACCGTTCATTCACGCCAGCGGCACTACGCTGTATTATGTTACCGATGGCCTTGTTGGTATGGGGGGCTTAGATGTGTACCGCTGTGAGATGCAAGCCCCCGGCCATTGGAGCGAGCCCCGCAACTTGGGCTATCCATTGAACACCTTCGAGAATGAAGCCTCCCTTTTTATTACATCCGACAACCGCCGCGGATTCTGCTCCCGCTCCCGTGCCACCGAGCCGGGCGTAAAGCAGGAGCGCGACCGCCCGGTAGAGTTATTCGGGTTTGAGGTACCAGCCGAAGTACGGGCCCGTGAAACCAGCACTTACACGCAGGGCCGCGTATTCGATGCAACTACCAAAAAGCCTCTGCGGGCAGATGTGCAGCTGTATGACCTGCAAACCGATGAGTTGGTGCAGTATGTAACCTCCGATAGCGAATCGGGTGACTACACCGTGGTGCTCAACGAAGGGCGCCAATACGCAATGTATGCCGTGGCAGATAAGTATCTGATGAAGAGCTTGAGCTTTGACTATACCGACAAGCGACGCTTTGATCCGCTTACTCTTGATATTTATCTGGAGCCCGTAAAGGCCGGGCGTAGCATCGTGCTGAACAACCTGTTTTTCGATACCAATCAGTACGATCTTAAGCCCAAATCACGTACGGAGTTAAACCGCTTGATACAGTTTATGCGTCAGTACAAGGATATAGAAGTAGAGATTTCGGGATATACTGATGATGTAGGAGCTGATACTGACAACATGGTTTTGTCGCAAAACAGGGCGAAAGCTGTGTATAACTATTTAGTGGCAAACGAAGTTAAGGCTAGCCGACTACGCTTTAAAGGTTATGGCGAAACCAAGCCTCTTCAACCGAATGATTCCGATATCCATCGTCAACAAAACAGACGTATAGAGTTTAGGATACTCTAGTTTATCCAATAGAAATAGTTCAAAATAGGCCCTAACTTTTATAAAAGTTAGGGTTTTTTGTGTTGTAGTATTTCTTGCTGATAGAATAATTAAAAGCCTGTTAACGAACGAATTAACAGATTGCAGTAAAAGTATAACAATAGAATAGTGATAAAAATTATGTTTTTTTTTAAATATTTCCACATACATTTGAGTCGTGGCACTACAGTGATCAGCAACGAATTATAGCTGTGTCACCATGTAAAACCCGTTAAATATTAATTTTCCACTTTCACATCTTTTACCTACCATTATGAAAAAAGTATACTTTTTTGCTTGTTTAATCCTGTGCCTTCAGGGAGCTTCCACTAATACATCGGCAGCCGACGAATCGACAGCTATTCAGGCTCGGGCAACTACACTCACCCGCGCTATTGCCAATAAGGCACGGCTGGACGAGGGGCAATACTTAAAAGTGAAACAGCTCAACGTGAAGATGCTATCCGACATGGATGACTTGAAAGTTCGCTATGCGGCCGATCCGTTGAGCCTAGATCAGAAAATGGCTGAAGTGCAGATCGAATATGATGTAGCGCTTGCTCGAGTAATGCGCACCAACCAGTTCGCTATGTACCAACAGTCGCGCAGCAGCATGACGGCATTGATGAATGCCGCTAACTAATCTTGATTTAAGACTGTTTTTTAGTTTTAAAATAGCCCACTCAAAGTGGGCTATTTTACAGCTTTAGCTTTCATTTGAAGACAACAGGGCTTGCAAATGGACTTCTCTAGCTGCTCAGTAAAACGCTAGCTTTTCTGTGTTAAGCAACATTATATTTATATAAATGGTAATTAATTAATAAAATGTGTTGATTTTAATTTAAATCAGTTTATATTTAGGTGTTCTAATAGTTGTCAATCAAGAAGCACAAAGCAGCGTTTTGGCCGATGGCAGAATAGTAGTAATTAACCGTTCTCTTCTCACTCTCAAATCCCTCCTTTTATGAAAAGAATCTATACTCTGGTTTGTGTCATGATCAGCTTGGCTTCAGGGCTATCCTTTACTGCGCTCGCTGACAACGGCACATCACTCAATGCACGCGCTACTCAGCTTACTCGTCAGATGGCTCAGAAAGTGCGCCTCGATGAAGGTCAGTATGTGAAGGTCAAGCGTTTAAACTTGCAAATGCTTGCCGAAATGGAGGAAGCTAAGACTCGCTTGTCGTCTGATCCAGCTGCTCTTGACCAGTACTTGGCCGAAGTTCAATCGCACTACGAGTGGGACCTTGCCGCCATTCTGTGGCCTAAGCAAATGGTAGCGTACAACCAGTCTAAAACCACAATGACAGCGGTGAAGAACTAAAGCTGTTTCCCTATGAAGAGGAATGCATAAAAAAGCCTCCCAGATAAGTTCTGGGAGGCTTTTTTATGTGGCTAGTATGACTCGTAAGCAACTAGCGCTGATCAATGCCAACATAATCACGCTCCAACTCACCGGTGTAAATTTGGCGGGGACGACCAATAGGCTCCTTGTTTTCACGCATTTCTTTCCACTGGGCAATCCAGCCGGGTAGGCGGCCCATCGCGAAGAGCACCGTGAACATCTCCGTTGGAATACCGATAGCCCGGTAGATGATACCGGAATAGAAGTCAACGTTCGGATACAGCTTGCGCTCTACGAAATACTGATCGGTGAGCGCTGCTTGCTCCAACTCTTGGGCAATTTTGAGCAGCGGATCATCAATACCTAATGCCTTGAGCACGTCATCGGCGGCCTTCTTGATGATTTTGGCGCGGGGGTCGAAGTTCTTGTATACACGGTGGCCAAAGCCCATCAGGCGGAAAGAATCGTTCTTGTCCTTGGCTTTATCCACCCACTTCTGGGTGTTGCCGCCGTCCTGTTGAATGGCCTCCAGCATCTCCATCACCTCTTGGTTGGCTCCGCCGTGCAATGGGCCCCACAGAGCGTTCACACCGGCCGAAACGGAGCCATATAAGCTGGCATTAGCCGAACCCACCAGGCGCACCGTAGAGGTAGAGCAGTTTTGCTCGTGGTCGGCGTGCAGAATTAGTAGTTTATTCAGTGCACTTACGACCACAGGGTTGATTTCGTACTTTTCCGTAGGGAAAGCGAACATCATGTACAGGAAATTCGAGCAATAGTCGAGGTCGTTGCGGGGGTAGTTGAGCGGGTGACCTACCGAATTCTTATACGACCAAGCTGCAATCGTCGAGATTTTGGCAATCAGACGAATAATATTCAGGTTGGTCTCCTCGGGGCTTTGATTTGGATCGAGGCTTTTTGGGTAAAAAGCAGTAAGCGAACAAATCAGGCTAGATAGAATGCCCATAGGATGGGCCCCCGACGGGAATCCGTCGAATATCTTGCGCACATCTTCGTGCACCAGCGTGTGTGTCGTGATTTGGTGAGCAAACTTGTCCAGCTCCGTTTGGGTAGGTAAAGAGCCGTAGATCAGCAAATATGCTACTTCCAGGAAGTTCGACCGCTCAGCGAGCTGCTCAATAGGATAGCCGCGGTAGCGTAGGATGCCTTCTTCGCCATCGAGGAAGGTAATGGCGCTCTTGGTGGCGCCGGTGTTCTTGTAGCCTGAATCGAGGGTTACGTAACCCGTCTGATCACGCAGCTTGCCAATATCAAATGCTTTTTCGTTTTCGGTGCCTTCAATGACTGGTAAAGAAATGGATTTACCGTCGAGGATAAGTTCAGCAGACTCTGCCATAAGCGTGGGTTAGAGGGTGGTTGCGGGGCGAAACTAAAGAATAACTAGCAAGCCGGAAAGGATAATCGATGTTTGAACACTATACTACAACTCGGCGACTTATGTTGTTTAGGTTAAAACGAGCAATATGCCCCCCAAACACGGTTTTATTCGATTCAGGGCCTTGGAACTAAAAAGCACGTAAGTAGGCAGCTATTTACCGATACAGAATTGAGTGAAAATGCTTGTTAATAAATCATCTGAGGAGATTTCACCCGTAATCTCACCCAGCGCCGCCAGGGCCTGACGCAAATCAGCAGCCACCAATTCAGTGCCTGCACCTGTAGCTAAGCCTACCAGAACGGCGTCCAGAGCGGCGTTGGTTTTTTCTAGGCTATGAGCATGGCGCAAATTGGTGACAATGGTTGACGCACCTGTTTGGTCGAGGCCGGTGCCGCGGGCGCGGGCCAGCAAATCAGCGCGTAGCTCCTCAAGGCCTTCACCGCGGTTAGCCGCAATCAGGACGGTATTTGGCTGGTCGTTGAAAGCCTGTAGTTGCCCCTCAGAAGCTACGTCGCGTTTGTTGCCAACCGCCAGCAGTGGAATTTGCCCCCCAGGGTTCAGCGCTTCAATCTCTGCTTGAACTTCGCCAGGCGTACTGCTCGTTAAATCAAATAGATAAAGAAGCAGTGCTGCCTGGCGTACGCGCTGGCGAGTGCGCTCAACTCCGATAGATTCTACCTCATCCGTCGTCTCGCGCAGGCCGGCCGTATCCACGAATCGGAAGCGAATACCCTCGATGCTAACCTCATCTTCAATCAGGTCGCGGGTGGTGCCGGCTACCGCCGATACGATGGCTCGCTCCTCATTCAGTAAGGCGTTGAGCAAGGTAGATTTGCCTGCGTTAGGCCGTCCGGCAATGACGGTGATAACGCCATTTTTGATAACGTTGCCTAACTCAAATGAACGGAGCAGACGGCGGACTAATGCTTGTACTTCTTGTAGCAGTGCTACCAATCCAGTGCGGTCCGCAAACTCTACGTCTTCTTCACCAAAGTCCAGCTCTAACTCCAGTAAGGAAGCAAACTGAATTAGTCGGGCACGCAGGTCGCGCAGTTCCCGCGAAAAGCCCCCCCGCATCTGCTGCATGGCTACCTGATGCGACAAGGCCGAATCGGCGGCAATCAGATCTGCGACGGCCTCGGCTTGGGCTAGGTCGAAGGCACCGTGCAGGAAGGCACGCTTAGTGAACTCGCCGGCCTCGGCTAAGCGTGCGCCCCGTCGCGTGAAAGCAGTTAGCACCTGCTGCACAATATAGTCGGATCCGTGGCAGCTTATCTCTACTACGTCTTCACGGGTATAAGAATTTGGCCCCCGGAATAAGGATACCACTACCTCATCAAGGATGCGACCATCAGCCTCACGTAGGGTGCCGTAGTGCAAAGTGTGACTGGGCTGCTCAGCGAGATCTTTGCCGCGAAAGAAGCCATTAGTCAGAGAGAAGGCATCCGGTCCGGAAAGGCGAATGACTGCGATAGCCCCGGCGCCCGGCGGCGTAGATAAGGCGATGATGGTATCGGAAAGGACAGGAGGCAGCAACATAAATGGGAGTACTGGGGGGCAAATTTCAGCGCCGCTTTCCGCAGCCTAATGCCGGATAGCTCGAGCTGTGTCACTGGTGACTAGGGGCGTTTTTGCTAACACATGAGAGGCTGCGCGAAGTGCCAGATCTGGCTTAGTCAGCCACAAATAAATTGCAGCTGATCTCATTAGAGATCAGCGTAACCTTATTGCTGTTAATTCTGATTTCCAAAGAATTATCAAAGGCTACTTTATCCAGAACTTCAATCTTTGCGCCGAGGCTCAGTCCAGCTTTGTCGAGGTATTGAAGGAAGGGAACAGAGGTATTTTTGACAGCCATGACGGTTCCTTCCTCGCCAGGTTGCAGGTCTGAAACCAGCCGATGCTGCGGCCGAACAATGGCACCATCTTCGGCCGGGATGGGGTCACCGTGCGGATCAAGTTGGGGGAAGCCTAGAAACTCATCGAGGCGGCGGATGAGCAGCGGGGACTGCAGGTGTTCCATTTCCTCGGCTACGTCATGCACCTCGTCCCAATTGAAGCCCAGCTTATTTACAAGGAAAACTTCCCAAAGTCGGTGCTTACGAATGGTGAGCAAGGCCACGCGCCGGCCATCGTGGGTAAGCGACACACCACGGTAACGCTCGTAGTGCAACAATCCTTTTTCGCCGAGGCGGCGTAGCATATCAGTCACTGAGGCAGGGCGCGTTTGGAGCACTTCGGCAATGCGGTTGGTGCTCACCTCCACGCCGGGCTGTGCTTCCGACAGCTTATAAATTGCCTTCAGATAATTTTCCTCGGTGTGACTGGGCACTTTGTCGATTGAAGGATGAAACGTTTGGCTAGATATTAAATATGCAAACAGGAAGCGGAAAGTAACTATTTTCCGCTTCCTGTTTGTCGTAGCTCAGCTTACCAGCGAATCAGGGCGGAGGCCCAGGTGAAGCCACTCCCGAAAGCAGCTAAGCAAACCAGGTCGCCGCGTTTGATTTTGCCTTCACCTACGGCCTCGCTTAAAGCTATAGGCACAGAAGCGGCGGTAGTGTTGCCGTAGCGCTGAATATTGCTGTACACTTTATCGTCGGGTAACTGCATTTTCTGCTGCACAAACTGCGTGATGCGCAAGTTGGCTTGATGCGGAATCAGCATGTCGATGTCTTGGGGCTGGAAGCCATTCTGCGCCAACGCCTCGTTGATGACCTGGGGGAAACGGACCACGGCGTGCTTAAACACGTTGGTACCGTTCATGTAAGGGTACATCTCCTCTTGGTTTTCCATGGCTACCCGAACACGGTCTTCGCGGTTCGAGCCGGGCTCTTTCACAATAAGCTCCTCGGCAAATTCGCCCTGGGCGTGCAGGTGAGTGCTCAGAATACCGTGGCCTTCCCGCGTGCAGGGGCGCAGTACTACGGCACCGGCACCATCGCCAAAAATGACGGATACGGCCCGACCCCGAGTGCTTTTATCCAGACCGGAGGAGTGAATTTCGGAACCGACCACCAGCACGGTATCATACATGCCGGTGCGAATAAACTGGTCGCCTACTGAAAGAGCATAGATGAAGCCCGAGCACTGATTGCGTACGTCCAAAGCCGGAATATTGTCCTTGATGCCTAGTTCACGTTGCAGGAGGACGCCGGAGCCGGGGAAGATATAATCGGGAGAGAGGGTAGCAAAAATGATGAGCTGCACATCGTCGGGCTGGAGGCCGGCCTGCTCCAGAGCGCGACGAGAGGCCTGCGCGCCCATATTAGCAGTGGTGTCTTTGCCTTCCTCGAACCAACGACGCTCCTTGATGCCCGTCCGCTCCTGAATCCAGGCGTCGGTGGTTTCCATGAGTTGTTCGAGTTCAGCATTCATTACCACTCGGTCGGGTACGTAGTGGCCGACGCCGGCAATTTCGGTTTGGCGGAGGGTGCTCATAGGAAGGGGGATTTTGGGCGAGGAACGGAGAAAAAGGGGCCGAAGTTAAAAAAAATAGGTCCCCGTTCCATAAACGGGGCGCAAAGGTCAGCAGTTACCAAATAGAATCGATCACCTGATTTAGTTTTTGGGCTTCGGTATCCCAAAATACTTCCGTCGGAATGCCATTCGGATAAAACCTGTGACCGGCTACGGCATTAGCTACTGCGCGCACATTGGCGGTAGTAAGCCTATCAAACTCTAGTACAACGCCTGCCCCATGCTTACTCACTAACTCTTCCCAGAGCGGATTGGGCGGAATCAGAACCGGTAGCCCATGGGCCATATACTCAAATAGCTTTGTCGGGCGGCAGCGCCTCGTGCTGGCGTGGGGCCGGTAGGGAAGCAGCCCGATGTGGCTTTGGTGGATGGCATCCACAATTTGCTCATGGGGCACCAGCGTATCGCCACCAATCAATATGACCCCGTCGCCGCTGGACGCAATAGCTTCCTGGAAGCGACGCAGTAGATCCGGCTGCTGACAATACCCGATAATCGTCAGCCGGGTTTGGGGCCAGATGGTTTGCAGCTGGCGCGTCAGCTTCAGAGCTTCAAACACGCCGTTCAACTCGGAAATGGTACCTGAATATAGCAACTGTAGCTTCTGGCCGGGCTGGGGCAGAGGCTGGGGGGCAAATTGTGGCGTTTCGCCTTGGGGAGGCTGGTATTTGTTTTCGAGAATAACCGTGCGTTCGGATTGGCCAAAGGGCAGTTCATCAGCGTAGCTGCGCTCGGCCAGCACAACAGCAGACGCCTGCTGCGCCGCCCACGTTTCTATCTGCCGCACGAGGCCAGCCAGCGTATCACGAATCCAGGCTGGATACACGGCCTGCGTTTGGATATTGAGAGCGTAGTTCTCGCGCACATCATAGATAAAAAGCCCCCCAGGCGTCAGCTTTTGCCACAGTAACGTAAGCGGCAGTAGCTCTGGGGCATGCACGAAAACAAGGGCGGGGCGTAGGCGGCGCAGGAGCTGCCAGTAGCGCCATTGAGCTAGTAATCGTTGCCAGCTCAGGCGCGAACCAGCCAGCAATTCGTGGGTATAAAGATTGTGGGGGGCTTTTTTGGGAGTAGATGCCCGCCGGCCCGCTACGTGTACCACCACACCGGGGCGGGCAAGCAAGGTGCGGGCGAATTTGCCCAGCATTCGGGTATCATTCAGCGGCTTGAGCACAGAGGCCAGCAGCACTACGCGCCCACTTGAGGTTGACGCGGGCATTAGCGCAGCGCTTGGGCGACTTCGAGGGGTCGGTCGGTGGCCAGAATATCGGCGCCGTTCTGCACGAAAGTGCGGTACTGTTGGTCGCCGCGAGTCTCGGCCTGCTTATCGAGGTTGCCCAGAACGCCCAAAATGCAGGCAATTCCTTTGGTATGCAAAAACTGATACAGCGCCGGATCGGGCTCGGCAGTACCCACGAAGGCTATCATGTTCTGGTCGGGCACACCGGCCGCGCGTAGGCGCTCGTAGTCTTCCTGACCGCCAATGGACACCGAAATCATCAGTTGAGGATCCAGCCGATACACAGTAGCCGCATCGGGAGCATTGTAGGTAATAACGGCGGCATAGCTGGCCGCGTTGGTACGATGAATCATGTCTACCACTTTCGTAAAGGGCACTCCACGCTTCACATCCAGAGTAAACAAGCATTTGTCTTTGCCCCAACGCAAGGCTTGCTCCAGGGTAGGAATGCGGAAGTTGGTGGCAGTGCCAAAGTTGTCCTCCAGCCGATACTCCTGGCATTCAGCCCACGTTTTGTTGATAAGAGGGCCGGTGCCGGTGGTCGTGCGGTCTAGCGTTTTGTCGTGCAAAAGCATCAGCACACTATCGCGGGTCAGGTCGATGTCGCACTCAATAATCATGGGCGTCTGACCAACCAAATAAGCAAAGGACTCCAACGCATTTTCGGGGTAGCCAGGATAATTACCGCCACCCCGGTGGGCGCTCACGCGGGCTGGCAGGCCTGGGCGGTATCGGAATACCTGCGGCGTCTCGACTACGGATAAGCGGCCGGCGAAGGTATCGGCTTTGGGCTGGCAACCACTTAGTAAAGCACTAATACCGAAAAGGAACAGACTGATTTTTTTCATGATAACTATGGAGGCATTTCTATAAGCGGTCGGCTGAAGAAGCTCGGCTAATGAACGCTCGCCCAAATATGGAGATTGTGTACCGCTTTGCCCGCTTTTGGCTTTCTTATCTGAGCTTCCTTTGCTGGTATCTAAGGGCTTTAGATAGGTGTTTATTCTGCTGATTAGCAGTAAGTAAACGCTTAGCTTGCCTCCCTTAAAGCCCAACTATAACTTGGATTAATTCCAGCCTCGAGAAGTAGCTCGCTGTGTGGTTTTTCGCCCTACTATGCGCTTTCTTCTCTTGCTGGTGGCCTGCGGGCTGCTGTTCCTCTCCACCGTAGCTGTCCCGCTGCCCGCCGACACGGTCACTCTCCAGGTTTCCCGCTTACCAAGCAACGGCTTGTTACTCACCCAAGGCTGGCGCTATCAGTTGGGCGACAACCCGCAGTGGGCCCGACCCGATTTCGATGACAGCGCCTGGGATACTCTCGATCCCACTCGGCTCCGACGGGAACTGCCGGCTGTCCTGGGCATGAAGATTAGTTGGCTACGCCTGCGCTTCCGTCTCGGCGACAGCCTGCACCAGCGTGAAGTATTGATGAGTGCATGGCTGATTGGGACCTGCGAGATCTACCTCAACGGCCACCTGCTCGCGCACCAGGGTCTTAATGACGCCGACGCAGCTCGGGTACTGCCCCATGGCTTGGTGGGGCCAGTCGTGCTCCCAACGGGTGCACCGGCCGAGCAGGTGCTGGCGGTGCGCTACGCCCCCGGGCAGCCGCTACTGCGTGGTAATAGCTACCGGCCCCAATTTGCGATACGACTGTAATTGCCATAGCAGTATTGGCAAGGTGAGGCAACAAGTAAAGGTGCGGTGACACCTTTTCTCATTCTTCTGGGAATTAGTGCTTTGCTCACGCTACTGTACCTGGCCGTGCGCCAGCGCCAGTAGGTGGGCGAAGCCGGTTACCAGCCCACAGTGCGGGTCTCGACCCAGCAAGTGGATGGGCACGTGCACATTCGGGTACAGGACAACGGCACGGGTATGAGTCAAGCAGTGCGTGAGAAGATATTCCAGCCCTTCTTTACCACAAAGCCCCCCGGCGAGGGCACAGGCCTTGGCCTATCTTTGAGTTACGATATTATTGCCCAAGGTCACGGCGGTGGACTTGCCGTGGAAAGCCAAGAAGGTCATGGTTCAGAGTTTACCGTTTCACTAGACTGTGTAGATACTAAACTAAAAGAACGGTCATGCCGCGGGGCACGACGCCTCTCGTGGGCAATAGCTGCCCCACTCTCTGTCATCCTGACGCAGGAAGGATCTTCTCACTATAGAACAACTAGCATGGTAATGAATTGCCCTACCGTAAGAAGGTCCTTCCTGCGTCAGGATGACAGAGAGTGGGGTGAGAGATACATTTAGAAATCTACTTTGTGTAATTAATATAACAAAGACTGCACGCGAAAGGCGTCGCGCGGCATATCCACCTTATGTAGGTTGAAATCTCCTGCTTTTTACACGACTACCTGCGCCTCCATACGACTGTAGCTAATCGAGAACGATACTATTGATTTGACTTAATGTGCCTAGTTCTCATGAGACCGTAGACATAGTCAGCAGGGGGCTTATATACTTATACCCGGCAACACACCCTAATTACGTAGTTTTGCTGGCTAGAAACTTACTTCTATTCATTTCATGACCGACCTGCAAGCCACCATCGAAGCCGCCTGGGACAACCGCGACCTACTGCGCGAATCCATTACTACCGACGCTATTCATGCCGTAATCGAAGAGCTGGACAAAGGCCGCTTGCGCGTGGCCCAGCCCACCGCTAGCGGCGAGTGGCAGGTAAACGACTGGGTGAAAAAAGCCGTCATCCTGTATTTTCCCATTCAGCAGATGGAAACCCTGGAGTTGAAACCCTTCGAGTATCGCGACAAAATGCGCCTTAAAACTGGCTACGAAGCCCAAGGCGTGCGCGTAGTACCGCCCGCTACGGCTCGCTACGGCAGCTTTTTGGCCTCCGGCGTTATCCTGATGCCCAGTTACGTGAACATTGGTGCCTGGGTAGGCGAGGGGACGATGGTGGATACATGGGCCACAGTAGGCTCCTGCGCGCAAGTAGGCGCGCACGTGCATTTGAGCGGCGGTGTGGGTCTGGGGGGCGTTTTGGAGCCCGTGCAGGCAGCGCCGGTTATTATTGAGGATGGCGCTTTCATTGGCTCGCGCAGCATTCTGGTAGAAGGCTGCCACATCGGTAAGGAAGCTGTGATTGGAGCTGGCGTTACTATTACGGGCAGCACCAAAATCATCGACGTTACAGGTCCGGAGCCCAAAGAATATCGTGGCCACGTGCCGGCGCGCTCGGTGGTTATTCCCGGCTCTTATGCCAAGCAATTTCCGGCTGGCGAGTTCCATGTGCCCTGCGCCCTGATTATCGGCCAGCGCAAGCCAAGCACGGATTTGAAAACTTCGCTGAATGACGCCCTGCGCGAGCACAACGTAGCTGTTTAGCTTATTGTAATTAGCCTTCTTCCGTAGTGAAGAAAGCATAGAACCCGTCTTTAACTTGGTTTACAGCGCTGTAGATCAAGCCAGAGACGGGTTTTGTGCTTAATATCATTGCTGCCAATGATTTACATCAGAGACAGAAAGAGTCGGACGCTGTAATTTTCTTTCTGGCTGCTTACTCACAGGAGTACTCAGCTGATTCTTAAGAATTTGCTTATGCTGGCTCCGCTCCAAACTGCTTCCACTACCGAGGTGCCCCGGTCCGAAATCGTACCTGAAGGGTTGACTGCCGAGGAGGTACTTCTTCAAAGGCAGCGCTTCGGGGAAAACGTGCTAGCTCCTGCCACTCGCCACCGGTTTTGGGGAATTGTGCGCGGCATCGCAACCGAACCAATGTTTGCGCTGCTGGTCGCTACGGCGGGCATTTATCTCATTATTGGCAGTTATTCCGAAGCCTACGTTCTGCTGGGGGCCACCGCAATTGTAGCAGGCATCTCCCTATATCAGGAAGCCCGCAGCGACCAGGCGTTGCTTGCTTTACAACAGCTAGCGCAACCGCTGGCCCGGGTGCGCCGGGCCAGTCAGGATGTGGCGCTACCCGCCGCCGAGCTTGTTGTAGGCGATATCCTGCTCGTGGCGGAAGGTGAGCAGGTGGGGGCCGATGGCGTGCTGCTCGAAGCCCATGACTTGGAAGCCGACGAGTCATTTTTGACGGGCGAGTCGTTGTCGGTGAGCAAAGTGGCCGACGGTCAGCAGCAGCTGTTTGCTGGCTCGTCGGTGGTGGGCGGTACGGGCATCGTGCAGATTACGGCGGTGGGCAGCCAAACCCGGCTGGGCCTCATTGGGGGGCTAATTTCACAGGTGAAGACGCCACCGACGCCGCTTCAGCAGCAGGTGCGCTCGTTTGTACGCCGCATGGCAATGGTGGGCGGCGTGGCCTTCATTGTAGTGTGGGCCTACAACTGGTGGGACTCAGGCAGCCTGGCGCATGGGCTGCTGCATGGGCTAACGATTGCCATGGCCGTATTGCCGGAGGAAATACCGGTGGCCCTGTCGTCTTTTATGGCCTTGGGCGCTTGGCGGCTTATGCAGCAGCGCCTGCTGACCAAGCAGCCGCAAACGGTAGAAACGCTGGGTTCGGCTACCGTTATCTGCGTTGATAAAACCGGAACGCTCACCCAAAATCGTATGACGCTGAGCCAGCTCTATTACCCTGGCCAGACGGGTCCCCTTCCTTTTGAGGAGCAAAAAGAGCTTCCAGCACCGCTAACTGACTTACTGGAAACTGCTATGTGGGCCAGCGAGCCTACGCCCTTCGACCCGATGGAGCAGGCTTTGCATCGGGCTTATGCCCAAATAACTCTCATCGACCAGCGCCCGGCTTACCGCATGGTGCACGAATATCCGCTGGGGGAAAAGCCCCCCATGATGACGCACATCTTTGCGCATGCTGATGGCCGCCTGATCGTTGCTTGTAAGGGCGCCCCCGAAGGCATTATTGCCCGGTGCCATCTGCCCGAAGCCGAGAAGATTCAGGCGTTGGCTGTGCTCACACAGCTGACGACGGCGGGCCTGCGCGTACTGGGGGTAGCCAGCTGCACGGATATCCCCGAGGTATATCCGGCCTCGCAGGAAAACTTTGTTTGGGAGTTTAAGGGGCTGGTTGCTTTTACTGATCCACCCAAGCCGACAGCGGCGGCCGTGCTCCGGCAGCTGTATGAGGCTGGCCTGCAAGTAAAAATGATTACCGGCGATAATGCCCTGACAGCCGCTGCCATAGCCCAACAGGTTGGCCTGCGACACAAGGAGCCGATGCTAACCGGAGTCGAAGTAATGGCGCTGGAACCTGCGGCTCTGGAACAGCAAGTAGGAGAGGTTGATTTGTATGCCCGCATGTTTCCTGAAGCCAAGCTGCGCGTGATCGAAGCGCTTAAAGCCAATGGACAAGTGGTGGCAATGACCGGCGACGGGGTCAACGATGGGCCGGCCCTCAAGGCGGCCCACATTGGGGTAGCCATGGGCCACCGGGGCACGGAGCTGGCCCGGCAAGCCGCCGACCTCGTATTGTTGGATGATGATCTGGGTGGTATGGTTACGGCCATCAGCTACGGCCGCCGGATTTATGACAATCTGAAAAAGGCGGTGCAGTACATCATCGCCATCCATATTCCGCTTATTCTCACGGTGTTAGTGCCGTCCTTGCTGGCGTGGCAGTATCCGGTGCTGCTGGGGCCGGTGCATGTCATATTTCTGGAGCTTATCATGGGCCCGACTTGCTCCATTATCTTCGAGAATGAGCCGATGGAAGCCGATACCATGCAGCGCCCGCCTCGGCCAGTCACGACTACTTTTCTGCAACTTGGTGAGCTAGGCGGCAGTCTTATGCAGGGCCTTGTAATTGCCGCCGGGGTGCTGGGTGTGGCCGCTTATGCCCAGATGCAGGGCTATTCTGAGCCACTGACCCGCACGCTCACCTTTACGACGCTGGTGCTGGCCAACGTGCTGCTTACGCTCGTGAGCCGGTCGCGCCACCATACGCTGCGCCGTTCGCTGTATTACCATAATCCGTTGCTGCCTGCTATGCTGGCCCTCACGCTGGTTTTGCTGGCGCTTTGCCTCGCAGTGCCTGCTCTTCAGCAACTGTTTCAGCTACAATCGCTTAGCTGGCTGCAACTGGTAATCTGTGCTGGCGTAGCGGTTCTGAGCACAGGCTGGTTTGAAGTGTACAAAGCACTTAGAAGCCCTGAAAGCAAGGTTATTACGAATGATGCGCAATCCACCTCAAACCCCGACCATACAGCAACTGTGAATAAGTAACTGGCTCTAGTCGTTTGAATTAGGAAATGTGCGCTTAGCTCTCTCCGGATCGTAGCCGGTGCCGCCGAAGAAGTACAGCATCACAGCGCGGGAGTAGCGCAGCAGCACAGGCGTAAACAGCAGCACGGCAATAGACACCGTTACGATGTACACCCACGTATCCGGGTCGCCGAAAAAGTTATAGAGCAATACGCCCACCATAATCACAATGCCGGTGGAGAAGGCGTAGCTGATGTACATGGCGCCCCAGTAAAAACCGGTTTCGGGCTCGTACTGCAGTCCACAGACCGGGCAGCTGGCGGGCATGTCTGTGAACTTACTCAGGTTGAAAGCTGAGTGCGTAAAAAGGTCGCCCCGATGACAGCGCGGACATTTTTGGGCCAGCAAGGCTAAGAGGGTAGAGTCGTTGGCGGCCATAATGGGAGTAAAAATCAGATGAGAATGAGGCTGTAAACCAACGCCCGCCTAGTGAAACCGAATGTAATGTTAGTCGCGAAATAGGTGGTACAACGCCCCCTTATCAGTTGATACGCTTAAAATAATTGTTTTTGCCATGTTGGCCCAAAAAAGCCCCCCAGATATGTCTGGGGGGCTTTTTCACAGATTGCTGATAACTGCTGAAAGCGTGCTGTTTTAAGCCGTTGCTTTTTTGAGCTTTTCGCCAAACACCGCTTTCACCTTATCCACTTTCGGCTTTACTACAAACTGGCAGTAAGGCTGGCTGCCATTCAGGTTGAAGTAGTTCTGGTGATAGTCTTCGGCCCGATAAAACGTGCCTAAAGGTAGGATTTCCGTCACGATGGGCTTGGGAAAAGCATGGGCCTCGTTGAGCTTCTGCTTGTACTCTTCGGCCAGGCGCTTTTGCTCCTCATTGTGGTAATAAATGCCGGAGCGGTACTGGTCGCCTACGTCGTTGCCCTGACGGTTGAGGGTCGTCGGGTCGTGGGTTTTCCAGAACACTTCGAGCAGTTCTTCAAACGTGATTTTCTGCGGGTCGAAGGTGATTTGCGTTACCTCGTTATGACCCGTCAGGCCGCTGCATACTTCTTTGTACGTAGGGTTGGCGATGCGCCCGCCGGTGTAGCCCGACACGACTTTCTCCACGCCTTCCAGGTTCTGAAAAACGGCCTCTACGCACCAGAAGCAGCCGGCGCCAAATGTTGCTTGTTCCATTGTCAAGGGTTAGTCTAGGTGAGTTGGGAGCCAGCCACGCCGCTTATTCGATAAATGGCGGCAGTAACCGGTAACTACGTAGTAACAGCAAGTGAGCCCTGAAAGGTTTGAATCAGCCTCAATAGACTTCTGAGTAAAGCAATAGGGTCAACTTCGCGCAGAATAACAGCTAGGTTACCAGTGTTCAGATATAAAAAAGCCCCCCAGATAGTTTCTGGGGGGCTTTTTTGAAGAAAAAAATTACTTCCGAAACCGAGAAGCAACTACCAGATCCTTGCTGCCCGGCGAGTGGGTGTAAAAGCCTTCGCCCGACTTCACGCCCAAGCGACCGGCCATTACCATGTTCACCAGCAGCGGGCAAGGGGCATATTTGGGGTTACCCAGACCCTCGTGCAACACCTGCAGAATGGCCAGGCACACATCAAGGCCAATAAAATCGGCTAGCTGCAAAGGGCCCATGGGGTGGGCCATGCCCAGTTTCATTACCGTGTCGATTTCCTCCACGCCGGCCACGCCCTCAAACAGGCTATAAATAGCCTCGTTGATCATGGGCATGAGGATGCGGTTGGCCACGAAACCGGGGTAATCATTCACCTCCGTGGGCGTTTTGCCCAACTGGCGCGAAATGTCCATTACCTGCTGCGTTACCGCATCGGAAGTAGCGTATCCGCGGATAACCTCCACGAGCTTCATTACTGGCACCGGATTCATGAAGTGCATCCCGATTACCTGCTCAGCGCGCTTGGTGACAGCGGCAATGCGCGTAATGGAGATGGAAGACGTATTGGACGCCAGAATGGCTCCTTCGGGTGCGTACAGGTCGAGGTCGCGGAAGATCTGCAGCTTCAGGTCCACATTTTCGGTGGCCGCTTCCACCACAAGCTGGGCGTTGGTGACACCTTCAGCAATGCTGGTGTGAGTAGTAATGCGGCCCATAGTGGCCATTTTGTCGCCTTCGCTGAGGCTGCCTTTGGCTACCTGGCGGTCCAGATTTTTGCCAATCGTACCCAAGGCTTTATCCAGAGCGGGCTGTGAAATATCAATGAGCGTAACAGGAAATCCGTGCTGGGCAAAAACGTGAGCAATGCCATTGCCCATAGTGCCCGAGCCAATAACGGCGACGTGGAGCATACGAAAATATAAGTGGGTGGGAAGATGGATGTGACGACCGGTGGGCCGGGGCGCAAAACTAATCTGAAATGCAGCCAGCCCCAACTGTGACCTCCATCGGCCTACTCAGAGAATACTATTCGCTAAGTAATAAGTCAATTAAGTACAATCTGAAAAAAATAAAATTACTTTATAAATACGCATTCCAGCCTGTAGAGAGGCTTTTAGATCATATTTAGAACCTCTAATAAATAAATTGCGCTAGGGAGATATATCTTTTTTGAAAAGCGTCGCGTACAAATCCGCAAATCGCTTGCTAATTGGTTTCCTAACCACAATCAACTAGCTCCCGACGAAATTGTTTTTCCCTCACCCTACACCTCAACCCTAATACCATGGGAAATCTCCTGTACATCATTGCCGTCATCCTCGTTATTATTTGGCTGCTCGGCTTCCTGGGCTTCAATAGCTTTGGCTTAGGCAACTTGATTCACATTTTGCTCGTCATCGCCATCATCGCTGTGGTACTGCGTTTGGTTCGGGGCGGCACCGTTTAAATGCCTCTGTATGAGTAGCTGTTAGGTGCTGCTCAGCCTTCTAAAGAATCTAAAAAACGAAAAGAGCCGCTGTTCCGGATGGAACAGCGGCTCTTTGGCGTTGCAGCCCCGCTGGGGGGCAATTTTCGGTTACTTCAGGTCAAACAGAAAGCTGAAGCGAATGACAGGCTGACCATAGATATCGTCGAGGCCATCGTTGAAGTTGTAGAGCACTACAATGTCGGCAGCAGCCCGGTCGCTGAAGCGGCTGCGGTAGCCAACGCCTGCTAGGGGCGTATTCACGGTAATCTTGCCGGTAGAAATAACGCCTGTGTTCTGGTCCTGGAATAGCACTTCCGCTCGTGTTACTTCATATTCACCGTGCATAAAAAAGTCTTTGTAGAAGATAAACTGAGCAAAGCCTTTCAACCCAATATTATTGGTTTGATAGCTGGAAGGCGTACCCGGAGCCCGGAACTGAGCCGGAATCGAGTAGTTGTTGAAAGCATACGATATGCCCGGCCCCACCGCAAATCGCTCATTAATACGATAGCCAATAGCAGGCGCTATACTGGCGCTGAACTGACTGCCGTAGGCTGAACTGCCATTGTAGCCGAGACCAAAATTGGCGTACAGGAAGTACTTGCGCAGCGGCTTTGGCTGCTCCGAAGCCCGGCTACCTTCTGGAAACTCTAACCCAGACGGGCTGTCTCTGTTAGGCCTGGTTTGAGTAGGTAGAGGCTCGTCTACGGGTGGCGGTGGTGGTACGGGCACGGCCGGACGCGCCTCGTACTCCTTCTGCTGAGTTGGCGGGGTGACGGGTACAGGTGCGGCCGGAGGAGCCGTATTCAGCTGTGGCTTGGCCGGCGCGGGCCGTGCCGTCGTATCAGTTTGGGCTAAAGCAGCGGCCGGAGCCATAAACAGGGCGGCCCCAGCCAGGGCCCACGGGAGCAAGGTGCGTTTCATAGATAGCTGCAACGAGCTTAAGACACAAGTTGGTACATGCGTTGGCGTTGAGCCTTAATGGTCTCGTCGGCCAAATATTCTTCGTAGCTCATGCGCCGGTCAATGATGCCGTCGGGCGTAAGCTCGATAATGCGATTAGCAATCGTCTCAATAAACTGTAAGTCGTGTGATACGAACAGCAGCGAGCCGGTATAATCGCGCAGGCTGTTGTTGAGCGCCGTGATGCTTTCCAGATCGAGGTGGTTCGTTGGGTCGTCCATCACCAGTACATTGCCGCTCTCCAACATCATTTTGGATAGCATACAACGTACTTTTTCGCCTCCGCTCAGCACGTTCGACTTCTTCAGCGACTCTTCGCCCGAGAATAGCATACGACCCAAAAAGCCCCGAATAAAGCTCTCATCCTTCTCCCTAGAATACTGCCGCAGCCAATCTACTAGGTTCAGGTCGGTATCGAAGAACTCGTGGTTTTCGCGCGGAAAGTAAGATGGCGTGATAGTGGTGCCCCACTTGAAGTTGCCCGTGTCCGGCCGCACCTGCTCGAACAGGATATCAAACAGGAGGGAAGGAGCGCGGTCGTCGCGGCTGATGATGGCTACTTTATCCTTTTTATCCAGCGAGAAAGTAACGTTGCGGAATACGTTTTGGCCGTCCACCTTCTTGCTCAGGTTTTCTACCGTTAGCAGCTGGTTGCCGGCCTCACGATCGGCCTTGAAGGCGATATATGGATAGCGGCGCGAACTGGGCTTGATGTCTTCCAGCGTCAGCTTTTGCAGCAGCTTCTGGCGCGATGTAGCCTGCTTACTTTTGCTGGCGTTGGCCGAAAAGCGGCGCACGAACTCTTCCAGTTCTTTGCGCTTATCGTCGGTCTTCTTGTTAGCGTCCTGCTTCTGCTTCATCACCAACTGGGAGCTTTCGTACCAGAAGGAGTAGTTGCCGGGAAACATCGTGAGTTTCGAGAAGTCCAGATCGGCCATGTAGTTACACACGGCATCGAGAAAGTGGCGGTCGTGGCTGACCACAATCACTGTGTTCTGAAACGAGTCGAGGAAGTTTTCCAGCCACAGTACCGTTTCGGCATCCAAGCCGTTGGTAGGCTCGTCGAGCAGCAGCACGTCGGGGTTGCCGAATAAGGCTTGCGCGAGGAGCACCCGCACTTTGTCGGAGCCGCCGAGGTCGGCCATCATGGTGAAGTGCTTATCTTCACCAATACCCAGACCCGACAGCAACTCGGCCGCTTCGTACTCGGCATTCCAGCCTTCCAGGTCAGCAAACTCGCCTTCCAGCTGTGCGGCCCGCTCGCCGTCGGCGTCCGTGAAGTCGGCCTTGGCATACAGCGCGTCTTTTTCCTCCATCACCTTCCACAGGCGCGTGTGGCCCATAATCACGGTTTGGAGAACGGGGTATTGGTCGTAGGCAAACTGATCCTGGCGCAGCACCGAAAGGCGGGCACCGGCAGGCATATTCACTGAGCCCGTATTAGGCTCAATTTCGCCCGATAATATCTTCAGAAACGTGGATTTACCAGCTCCATTGGCTCCAATGAGGCCATACACGTTGCCGGGCATGAACTTAATGGTAACATCTTCAAACAATATGCGCTTACCGTAGCGCAGGCTTACATTGGAGGTACTAATCATAGAGGTGTGGATGCTGAAAACGAAAAATCGTTGGTGCCAACCTTGGAATAAGGACAATTCGGCGCGCAAAAGTACGCAAAATGCCCTGCGCACACGCTGTCTGGCTAACTATAAACGTCAAAATAGACAATCAGGCAAAGACAGTGTAGTGCTCATACTCAACAATTTGGCTAGAAAAAAAGCCCCCTGCGGTGTCAAAAACCAAAAAAATATATGGCTTGCACAACATCCCGCCGGATAAAAGAGTATAAAAAGCAAATGGAAATGCTAATCTTAGGCGACTGACTAACAGTTATCGTTGCCCTGGCAGTTCCTCTACCTCACTGATTCACCTTTTCACATTTTCCCCTTACCTGTATGGGTGCGTTTCGATTAACCGCTGAAAACAATGGAGTTCGCGTAGGTCTGTTCACGGGCGTTGCGATGATGGCTTACTTCCTGATTGCCAATCTGCTGGGCTTTGTTCGCATCGAATACAGCTTCCTAAATGCCGGTATTCTGGCCGTAGGAGCCTGCGTGGCAATCGCGCGTCTTAAGCGCGAGAAAGGCGACAAGCTACCGTATTTGCAGGGTTTTGGAACGGGTATCGTGACGTCGCTCGTGGCTTCGGTCGCTTTTGGATTGTTCTTCATTATCTATTCCTCCATTAATCGCGATTTTATGGAGCAGACGCAGGCTCAGGATCTGTTTGGCTTTGACTTATCGGTAACAATTGCCTTCCTCGCCATTGTATTGCAAGGTGCAATGGGAGGTATGATTGTCTCGCTCATCGCTATGCAGTACTTTAAGAGCCCTGATCATAAGCCCATGAAGGGAATTGAGTAATAGCTGAGTATACAAGTAGCCACCAAGAAAAAGCCCCCCAGAACTGTTCTGGGGGGCTTTTTCTTGGTGGCAATTTTCGGGAAAGGTTTGCTACGAAACTATGGGGATAGATGGATTGGACCAAATTCAGAAATTTTTATAAATCTTTTGTATGTTATACTTATAGCATATATATTTGTACTATATAAAAAGGCAGCTACACAAAACCTTTTTATTATCCACTCGTTTCAGCCTTTAATTGAACGCACGCATTAGTATTTTTTATCACTGCTTTCTATGAAATCAATATTTCTACTCGCACTTTTCATCTGCTGTTTTTACGCGCCTGCCTCCGCTCAAAAGCGCGACGTGTATGCTGAGCGTCCAGGTAGCTTAATGCCATCATTAGCCCGCGTAGATAACCTGACACGTGATATGAGCAGCAATCTTCGGTTGAATGAAGCCCAGTACATTCGGTTGCGCTCGGTCAATCAGATCAAACTCGCTCGTCTGAATGAAATTGAGTACGAATTCACGGATGCCGAGCAGCGTCGTCAAAAAGCTGCTGAGCTGGAGGCGCAATACGAAGCTGAGTGCAGCCGCATCCTGACTCCAACTCAATTAAGTGTTTTCCGTGCTGAGCAAAATCAACAGCCTGATCAACCCAGTAAAACTGATTCCAACGAAGGCGGATTAGGCTAAATAGCCTCGACCACCTGTTGAAAAAATATTTTTTAACCACAAAAAAGCCCCCCAGAAACATATCTGGGGGGCTTTTTTGTGGTTGTTTTTCTGCCTATCGCCATGCTGGCATAGAAATGCTCTCACGTTATTCTATGATGCCGGCACTGCCAAGGGACGTTCATACAAAACCTCCGTTACTACTCCTAAAGGACCGAAGCGCAGGGTAATTTTGTTGGCAGAGGAGCGCTGATGGCTTGGTTCGCACTGCGTGCCGGGCTCAACATAATAATAATAGGTTTTCTCAGTCTGAGCGCTCAGTTCTTCCTCATCGGGGCGGCCGAGTAAGTTGTCAATGCTGGCAATGCGGGCTCCATACAACTGGTCCCGGTAGCGGTTCAACGCTGGTAGCTGCGCGGCTCGCTTATTTTGGCAGGCGTAGGGGTCGCTGCGCCATGCCGCATCATCAAACCCTTCTATTTTGGGCAACGCATGCCCACAAGCAGTTAGAAATAAGGTGGCCGCTCCGGCCGCAAAAACTCGAAATAGGTGCATAGGCTGACAAGCGCAAAGGTGGGGCGATAGGTCGGCCGTTAGTGGACTGAGTATTCGACGCTATGCCGCTAAGCTACTTGTTAAGAACCGAATGAAAGACGATTAGTTGCTTAGAATAAGTCAGTGGGCGGGGTGGATGGTTTAAAATCCGATATAGCCTTCTCCTGCTCCCAATATTCAAACTGATCGGAAGTGAGGCGGGCCGCCATAAACTCGCGTAGATAAATACCACGTCGCTCTAAACAAAAAAGTTGAAACTGAGGGAGGAGACATGTCATGTCGAGGCCCTGCTGTCGGAACCGGCGACGATTATCAGCGTCTAGCGTGTCGAGCCAGTCGTTAAAGTCAGTTTCAGTAGGATAAAGCTCACGGGCCTGTCGGTAATAGGCAGCCGTAGCACGCGCGATTAAGTGCGGCAAGGAAGACATGAATAAGAGAAATGCAAAGGCGGAAGCAGGGAGCGGGGCGAGGTACTGGTAAGCGTAATCTTAAGCTAATCTGGGCCAGAAGTAGGAGTGAGAAATAAGGCGTTTATCGAAGCTGAACAGTAAGTTGAAAACTAATTACCGATTAATCTACTGAAATTACACCTTAATTCTGCTCAAAAGCTACTTACAAAGGTCAGAGAGTTTGTTTTTATGCGAATGAAGAACAATATGAAAGTATGTATTTGCTTTATTATTGCTTGGCAAAAGACAATTTAATGCATAAATTTAAGGATAATTTCTGTATAAACAACAAGTAGACCAGCTTATATGGAACGATGCTTCAAAATGTAATTATTTAATATATATTACACTCTAGCACTAGGTTTTATTTACAGTTATCCTTTGTAATTCCAAGAATTAAGCAGTAGGAATATGCTGTGTTTAAAACCTGGTTATTAGTCTGAAAAGCCATGGCAACGCTCTTCAGCGTGTTTTTCTAAGCGCTACGGTTGCAGTAAGTGTCGAACACTTTTCCCATTTCCCAGCTATAGCAGGCTTTTTGTATTAATTGCCGACCACGCTGTTGTAAGGTTACCATTGTATCATATAGTTTTTCGGTCGCGGGCGCTAATGATCTAGTATGACGCGTAAGCAGCGTAATCTGCTGGCCATTGGAATAGTAAAGCGTCAACTCCGCGCCTTCCAAAGGCTGGGGCACCCGAACACTAAGCGTAGCTGGTGGCTGGCGCGAAGTGAATAGCAGGAACAATGTCAGACGAGCCAATAGCTGCTGCTGAATCTGAGGTGAAATCTCAGCCGCATGCATCAGCGGCTGCAACTCACAGTGCAGTTGTTTTGATAAGGCGCTAAACGTTGTCATAAGAGGCTGTATGACAAGAGTGTATCATGAACCCGCTTACTCAAGCGAATCCGATGCAGTAGGTGAGAGGAGCGGAGGGTAATAGAATTTTATAACGCAGAAGTAATTATATTGTATAATACAGTGAAAATAATAGAATGTTGCATTGTATTTCATTAATTTTTGTAGTAGCGATTTGTGTCTTTATATGTGATTAATCATACGTAAATGTGAGCTATAAACTTCTAGATGATAGCGTTAAACATGCTTTTTTGCTATTTGATCAATTGATCATCAGCGGGCATAAAACGATTTTTGAGTTCTTTAAGCAATAATTACTGCATTATGATGTTAAAGTTGAAAGGCCCGACTTTTGCGTAAGCCTTGTTTTACCCTATTTTCGCAACACCAGCTCCAGCCGATAATGCGTACACCGACTGCCTTCGCTTGCCTTTCCTTGAGTCTTTTATCCCTTTTTTGCCCCCCAGTAGCTATTCCTGCTGCCAAAGCTAAATCAACTGCGGATAACGCCCCGGAATCGGTTTTGAGTGAGAATCGGCGAGCTACCTACTTGGCGGCTTTTGAGCAGCATACGCTGCATACGTACGCTTTGGCAGGCCTCCCTGCATCCGGCCTTCCCCTCGATGTGTATCGTCAGGCACTGATGGGCTATTATCAGCTTCAGAAGCGCGGCTTGGCTAATCCAGCCAAAAACACCCTTACTATCATCGATTTCAACCGTTCTAGTCGTCTGAAGCGTCTGTGGGTTATTGATTTGCAGAAATCACGGGTAGTTCACCATACATTGGTCGCCCACGGTATAAACACGGGTCAGGAGTTTGCGCAGGCTTTTTCTAATCGAGTAGGCTCGGAGATGAGCAGCCTGGGTTTTTACGTGACGAGTCAGACCTACACCGGTAAGCACGGCTTGTCCCTGCGTCTGCGCGGCGTAGACCCAAGCTACAATACGAATGCTGCCAGCCGTGCGGTAGTAGTGCACGGCGCCGAGTATGTGTGCGAGGAATTCGTGCAACGCCACGGTCGGCTCGGGCGCAGCCAGGGTTGCCCCGCGCTGCCCATGAAAGAAAGCAGTGCTATCATCCGAACTATAAAGGATGGCACAGTACTGTTTGCGCACGCGCCTTCCGGCGTGCACTACGATTCCGACTGGCTCGAGCTAGATCCGGCCTTGCAAGCTTTTGCTCAGGTGAAAGGATTAAACTAGCTGATAACTCACGTCACTAAAAAAGCCCCCCAGAACTAATTCTGGGGGGCTTTTTTAGTGACGGGTTACTTTTCGAAAGCAGAATATCGGCTAGGCTCGGTCGCTGGTGGTTTTCACCAAGTTGATGCCTGCGAAGAAGAAAATAAGGCCTACGATGAAAGGTACCAGACTGTTGATCTTGCTAAGATTCACGCCGGCTATTCCTAAAAAGCCTAAAGCGGCGTAAATAATGCCGATAATACCCAGAATGGTAAGGATGGCGCCGAAGGTGCGTTTCTGATTCATAAAAGAGGGAGATTAGGGAGTACAACTGAACAAGAGGAACCGGTTGCGAACCAGTTTTGCGCCTGATACGCTAACCAAGGCAAATTGGGTGCCTCTCTGTAGCAACCCTGCTGCTGAGTGCGCGTTAGAAGCCCGTCGGCTCACATTAAAGCCGCGTTTTCCCTCCCCTAATTCTCCCTACTACCATGAGAGGAAGCCTTCGTTATTTGATTGCCCTGGCTGTTGCCGCCTTTTCCTTTGTAACCTACTATTGCAACCGCCAAACGAACCCGGTGACCGGCGAGGTGCAGCACGTAAACATGACCACTGAGCAGGAAATCGCGCTCGGTTTGCAGGCTGCCCCCCAGATGGCTCAGCAATACGGTGGTCTGCACCCTGATCAGCAGGCCAGTGCTGCCATAAAACGCATTGGCGCCGCGCTAGTCCAGTCATCCAAAGCTGATCAGTCGCCCTACAAATTCGATTTTCATCTGCTGGCCGATGAGCAGACCATCAACGCGTTTGCCTTGCCCGGCGGGCAAGTATTTATTACGGCCGGCTTGCTGAAAAACATGAAGACGGAAGGACAGGTGGCTGGCGTGCTGGCCCACGAGATTGGTCACGTCATTGGCCGCCATTCCGCTGAGCAGTTAGCCAAATCGCAGCTGACGCAAGGCTTGGCCGGTGCCGCTACTATCGCCGCCTACGACCCGGATAGTCCCGGTAGCTCCATTGGCAAAGCGGCCGTAGCAGCGGCTATTGCGAAGGTAGTTTCCTTGCGCTTTGGACGTGAAGATGAGCTCGAATCAGACCGCCTGGCTGTGCAATACACCGCCGATGCCGGCTACGACCCCCGCGCCATGATTCAAGTAATGGAGATTCTGGCGCAGGCCGGTGGCCAAAGCCGCGGCCCTGAGTTTATGAGCACCCACCCCGATCCGGGCAACCGCGTAGGCGTACTGGAAAAGGAAATTTCGGAGCGCTTCCCCAGTGGCGTTCCCAGCGGATTGAAGCAGTAATTACCTAATCCTGAACAGGAAAGGAGGAGACGTAAGGCGGAGTTCAGGAAACTCATTATCCGCCTTCGTTCTCCTCCTTTTATTCTTAAAACCTATTGCAATGGCTGCTGAATCAACGCCCCACCTGCATTCGCTGCTGTTTGTCCTCAATCCGATTTCCGGCGACATCGATAAGCAGAATATAGAAACCACCATCACCGATTTCTGCTCGCAGCGCGGCCGCCGAGCCGAGTTTTTTCATACTTCCGGCGAAAACGACCTTGACAAGCTCAAGGCGCACCTAGCAGCCAACTCCTACGATGCTGTATTTGCCGCTGGAGGCGATGGCACCGTGAACTTGGTAGGCGAGGCGCTACTGGGGGGCAAAATTCCGCTGGGAATACTGCCCTTGGGCTCCGGCAATGGGTTGTCCAAAGACCTAGGCATTCCGCAGGATATGAACGGCGCTTTGGATGTGATTTGGCAGCACAAGCTGCGCGCTCTGGACACCCTTCACGTGAGTGGGAATTTTTCGGTTCACCTAGCCGATCTGGGTTTTAATGCGCTGGTAGTGGAGCGATTTTGCAGCGGTGACACGCGCGGGCCGGGCGCTTATATTCGGATTGCCTTGCAGGAATACCTCAGCTACGAGCCTGTTACTTACCGCATCGAAACCGACCGCGAACAGTTTGAAGGGCCAGCGTTTATGCTCACTATTGCCAACGCCAGTACCTTCGGCAGCAACGTGGTGATTAATCCCGACAGCCGCCTAGACGACGGCGAGTTCGAACTCTGTCTGATTGAGCCATTTCCCGCCACGGCTTCCTTAGGCATTCTATATCATCTCTATACCGATGCCTTCGATACGTCGGTGTATACGCGCCGCTTGCGCTGCCGCCGCGCCAGCATCCAAGTGCCGGGGCAGCCGCGAGTACTCGTACAGGTTGATGGTGAACCCCTGGAGTTGGATACACCAGTTGAGGTAGAGATTAATCCGCGGAGCTTGCAGGTGCTGACGCCCGCGCTGGAGTAGACGCGGCGCCAGAAATGCCCCCCAGCCCAGCTAGCAAGCGGCGCCGAAATGGTTCAGGGGCGCGTTCGGTACCGTCGGCGTTGCCGGGCTCTAGCGTGCGTAGCCAGGCTTCACCGTTTTCGTAGAAATCCAAGGTAAAGAACCCTTTGTGCTCGTGGGTGAAGGTCGCTTTGCCGCCTTTGCCTACATACGCCGTTTTGCTGCCCGAGCCACTAACTAGGTAATGACCATTCTTGTAAGCAAAGTATTGCAGGTTATGGTCGTGGCCGGCGGCGTAGATGATATTTGGGAACTGATGCAGCACGCGCAGCAGGCGGCGGCGCATTTTGCGGTAGCGCGGGTGAGCCATGTCCTCCTCCGCGCCCACCACCCGCCGGTACATCGGAAACAGGGAGCCCACACCCGGCAGGGGTACATATGCCCGCTTGTGCACAGCCGTGAGGGGAAATACGTGCTGCTTGGTCGTGAACTGCCCGCCGTGCATCGCATTGGAGTAAAGCGGGTGGTGCCCGGCTACCACAATCTGCTGATGGCGGTTGGCTTCCAGCAAGAGCTGTAATTGTTGGAAAGGCATACGGCTATCCGTAGCCTTGCAGCCATAAGCTGCCCCAAGGGGGCGCGTGCCGTGCTGCACCCACCACTGCGTATTGAGCACCACGAGTAGCAGATTATCGGCCAGCTGCACAGTTACAGGGTCGGGGCAGCCGCCGGGGGGCAAATATTGGGCAGCGGGCAAGTGTTCCCGCACGTATGCTTCCTGGCGCAGCAGATACTGAAAACCGTCGCTGCGGCCTTTGTTCCAATCGTGGTTGCCACTCAAAAACACTACCCGGCCGGGGTAGCGCAAGGCATCGAGCTGGATATCTAAGCGTCGCTCAGCGGCCGCCCGACCGATGGACGTTTCAGCGGGCAAGCCTGTCGGGTACACATTATCGCCAAGAACAACCACCGTACTATTGGCGCCAGCTTCTTCCAGCCAACTGTGCAGTAGGTTCAATACCGGGTCGCGGCCATCGGTGGCTACGGCACCTAAGTCGCCAACCAAGGCAATGCGGTGGCGCAGCGGCGACGCCGGGTCGGGTTGGTGCTGCTCCCAGTCGCGCACGGCCGGAGCTATATATGGCAAGCGCCGATAGCGGCGTTCCTGCAAATAGCGCCACAGCAGCCACGCCACCAGCACCAGGTTGATACCCAGCAGAATGTAGAAAAGAAGGGTAGGAGTTGGCAAAGCAAATAATCAGATGTACAGGAGCTTATACGCACCACTGGCAGCGTAGTATAGAAGCATCTGGATTGAGTAAGTGTTTCAGGTAAGTTTTCAGGATCAAAGCATAAGCCCGGTTCCCTGAAAGCTGGCGCGTGGAGTCAATTTCTTCATTGAAACTTACTTGAAGCCTTTATAACTCCTTTCAACTAAATACATCAAAAAAGCCCCCCGACAACCTGTTAATAGGTTATTGGGGGGCTTTTTTAATAGGCAACGACTAAGCTACCTAACTATTTCCAGCGACTGATAAACTGGTCGAAGGCTTCGCGGTATCCGTCGCTGACGGGAATGGTTTCGGCCCCTATTTGCACCGCGCCGCGTCCGATGGCAGTAATATGTTGCAGCCCTACAATGTAGGAGCGATGAATGCGCATAAACTGCCGGGCCGGTAACCGCTCCTCCAATGATTTCAGGCTCATCAGCGACAACAAAGGCCGGGCCTCACTGCGGCGGTGTACTTTCACATAGTCCTTTAGGCCCTCTACGTACAGAATGTCCTGATACGGAACGCGCACGAGCTGATACTCGACTTTCAGATAAAGATAATCTTCCTCTGGCGCCGGTACAGATGAGGCATTTGGAGCAGGTGAGGAAGACGGCTGCTTAAGGGCAGCGTAGGACTGCGCTTTTTGCGCAGCCCGTAAAAACTCCTCGTACGTGAACGGTTTCAGCAGATAATCAAGCGCATCTACTTTGTAGCCTTCCAGGGCATATTGATTGAACGCCGTTGTAAATACCACCCGCGGCCCGTTTCCACCCGGCCCTCGATCTAGCACACGCGCCAGCTCCAGGCCGTTCAAGTCAGGCATTTGAATATCCAGAAAAAGCAAGTCGACTGGCGTGGGTTGGTGCTGTAAGCCTCGAAGCGCCGCCACCGCACTGCTATAAGTGCCCACGAGCTGCAGAAACGGCGTTTGCTCGATAAAGTGACTAACCAGCTTGAGGGCCAGTGGTTCGTCGTCGACGGCAATGCAGGTAAGCGTCATAGCAAAGGGTTAGCTTAGGCGAAGCAGTAGGTGCACTTGGTATTCGTGCTCGGGCGTTTGCTCCGTCACGGTCAGCGTGTGGCGGTTGGGATACAGCAACTCAAGCCGCCGCCGGGTGTTCACTAGTCCAATGCCGCTGTTCTCATCCAAGGCCACCGGCCGATCCGCGAATACGCTATTTTGCACGGTTACTTCCAAAGTTTGAGGCGTCGGCTGCTGTACAGTAATGCGTATACGACTGGGAGCCAGTGTGCTCACGCCGTGCTTAAACGCGTTTTCCACGAACGTAAGTAGGATCATGGGAGCAATCGGCGCCTCTTGCAGCGGGTGAGGGGTTGTGAACTCAATTTGGACGTTGTCGGTTAGGCGCAGCTGCATCAGGTCGATATAATCCTGCAAAAACTGCACTTCCTGACTAAGCTGCGCGGTGCCATGTTGGGTATCGTAGAGCACGTAGCGCATCATGCGGGAGAGACGGTGAATAGCTTCACGCGCCCGCTCTCCATCGAGCAGGGTGAGGGAATAGATATTATTGAGCGTGTTAAAAAAGAAGTGCGGATTGATCTGTGCTTTCAGCCAGGAGAGTTCAGTGGAAAGCTTTTCCTGCTCCAACGCTTGGCGTAGCTGGCTTTCACGCTGCCCGCGCTGCACGGCCGCAACGCTAGTGCCCAGCCCCACCACCAATAGCGTAGAAAGCACAACCGCCGGATTAACCCAACCCAAAATTCCCGATTGCGACCTTTGTGGCCCACCCGGCCCACGCTCGCGGGGACCTAGCCCATAACTTTGGGGCACTTCTTGACGGAAGTTGCCGATTGAGGCTTCAAAATAGGTTTGCAAGCGACGGTGTGCCATTACCACCCCAAGTACGACTATCACCACAAACCCGATGTAGAGCAGCACCCGGCGATGGTACAGGAGCCGGGGCACGGCCCAGTTACTGTTTAGATAAAAAATGCTCAGCGACGTAACAAACAGCGCCGCTTGGAGCAGATAATAAGGTCTGCCTGACAATCGCCCTGCCGGCTGGGTGAACAACAGTACGCCCAACAGCACCCAAATGACGGCGTGCAGTAACCAGGTCTGGGCTTGACGCGGCATAAAAAAGGGCATCCAGGGTGCTTTTGCTAAATAAACGTGCGCGCCGCTTGGCTTTGGGGCCAGCGGCGTGGGCAGAATAAACGTGTTCAAAGTACAGGGGTTGTCGGGTAATACTAGAGGCTGGGGGGCAAAAGTCAGCTCATCAAACCACTAGGAGAAGTTGCTAGGTCATGGAGGCCTCCAGTTCAATAGCCACCACCACGGCCTCATTGCTCAACGCTTCCAGCTCCACTTCCGCTGTGTCCCACAAGGCGAGCCCGTCCTTCTCGTGCAACAGTCTGCCTTCCACCTCAAATGCTCCCGCCAGTACGAAAAGGAATACTTGAGAGGTAGGCTTTTTTAAGGTGTACAAGGTTTCCTGGCGGCCCGCAAATCGGCCGATACTCACCTTAAACGGAAGCGAAACGCCCGTCTGATCTGCTACCTGAACAGGAACTATCTGTTTTACCTCCACCAGTTGATTGGGTTGATCCTGACAGTTGAAGGTAAATAGGCGGTTCAAAGCGCCTTCGGCCGTCTGGGGTACTCTTATCCAGAGGTGCAGAAAAGTAATCACCTCGTTATCATAGGGGTTCGCAAAGTGCAGGGTGCTGCCCGCAGGCACCGTTAGCAGGTGCATTTCTTCAACGTGGGTCAGGGCTGGTGTTTCCTGAAGGAGCCCAACTCTAACGGCCCCGGTTACAGGAATAATGAGCACATGGGTAGCTTCTGTTACCTTCAGGGTTACTTGCTGGCCGCCGCCCAGAGTTTCCTCATTCACGGCCTGTAGGTTGCCAAACGCCTGCTTATGCTCGTGTACATAGGCGCCAAACTGGAAGGTACTATAGCGCCGATATTGAGCCGTTTCGGCTGCTCCGCGCTGGTCGCCTAAGAATATCTTACCCGGTGTTTGCTTAATCATGTTAGTCGCGCGTTTGCAAGGAATAAATGGACAGAAAGGGAAGTAGTGAAAGTTGGTTCGTGAGTATTTCGCCCCCCACACCTGCTGCCTCCGATACCAGGAGTTGCGTACCAATAGTGTCATGCCACATCAGCGGCTCTGAGTAGAAATTTATGGCTACCTGATGCCGGGCTTTATCGAGCAGGTCTGAGTTGATAATCTCGAACTGAAACTTGCTGAACTTCAGGAAGTGCCGGCCCAGGTTGTCGATCACGTCGGGCACTAGGCCGCCCAACTGCTGCACATAGCCCCGCACCGCCGCGCTTACCAGAAAGTGAAGCTGGTCGGCGCCGGGTGCGTAGTGCAGCAACTCGCCAAAGGAGCGGTATTTCTTCTCCTGATTCAATAGCTGCGCCTGCATCCGAAACTCCGTGTAGGTATCTTCAAACACCATTTTCTCCCACGGTCGGCTGGCGTTTGCGTCAATGATCTTGCGGTAGCACAGCGTAATCAGGCGGGTAGACATGCAAGGAAAACTATACCGTTATAGAACCCCATTTTGGTCTCTGGGGGGCAAATTTGGGTGCCGCGTTAGGCGGCTACCCCGAAGGTGATTGACAGCTCAAAGCCTGCCGTGGTACTGCCTGTTACGGTGGCCAATTCCTGGGTTACGCCGTCGCTGAACACGTTGTCGCTGGCATTGTAGGTGTAGCCGTTCAGGCCCTTGCCGTAGCCGTTTACCGCCGCTACCGCCGACCCGCTTCCTTCAGGGAAAGCAATCTGGGTTACTTTCAGCGACGTACCGTTGGCGGCGTAAACGTGCACATGAATGTGCGTGGCCCGGCCGTTGTACCAGCCTGGAAAGATGCTGGTAAATGTCACCTGCCCGTTGGCATCCGTGGTCTGGCGCCCCCGCAGGAAGTGCACGTTGGTGTAGTTGGTCGACTGCATCCCGCTGCCGCCGTACTCGGAGTAGTTTCCCTCCGCGTCGCAGTGCCAGATGTCGACCAAGGCCCCAGCCAGGGCCGCGCAGCTATTATTAGTGTTTGTGATGGTAATCTTGGCGGTCATTTTGTGGCCGGCTTTGCCATCCGTTATGTCGCTGCGCACATAGGAGGCGGGCGCTTTAGTAGGAAAAGGGCCCTCTGTCTCTGTGGGCGCTACGGCGCAGCTACCGGAGCTGGTGCCAGTTCCGGTTCCAGTTCCGCCCGTTGACGGCGTAATCGAATCCGATTCCTTGCCGCAGGCGCTGAGCAGAGCAGGAGTGGAGATGGCGCCTACTAATAAGCTTTTGAGAAAATTCTTTCTTTCCATGAGGTAGCTGTCGGAGAAGGAGTTGCTGAATGAATGATCGAATTTCGTTCGAACCCATTTCTGCTACAGCACACAATCGACAGTTCGGGCTTTTGTATAGATGAATAGCCCTCGTTGAGCTAAAGCGCTACCCAAAAAAGCCCCCCAATTAGCTCAGCGCTGAAAATCACGGACTTGAAAACCTGATAAAGATCATGGCTGATCATGATTTGTCACATGGCTTATTTCCTGATGAAATGCCACATTTGGCTCTTTAACAAAGCGTTAGATGGTTATGAAGCCTGCCCTGCTTATTCTGACCGATTTTTTCGCCGGCTCCAACCGAGCCTTAGCCTTCGCTACTGCCATAGCGAAGCCTCTCGGAGCTCGGTTGGTGCTATTGCACGTAGAACGCACTTCCCTGCTCGACCCGGAATTGCTGACGGGTAAGCGGGTAGTCAGGTCCAAGAAAGAAACGGATCTGGCATTAAACCACCTGATCCGTGACCTGCCCGTGCTTGCTCAGGCAGAAGTGGCTTCGGGCCGTGTGGAAGAGGCCGTGCTGGAAAGCACCAAGCTGCATAATCCGATGATGATTGTGCTGAGCCGGCCGGCTGACGAAGATATTCCTGATGTGTTGGTGACTACTACCGCGCTTAATCTGCTGAAAATAAGTCCCTATCCCTTGCTTATTGTTCCGCCGCATACCCTGCCGATCGAGGTGCCGCAGCGCATACTGCTGGCCGCCGATGGCGATGGGTTTGAGCTAGGTGAGCATGTGGCCCCCATCCGCGACTTCTTCAACGCTTTGCAGATTGATCTGACGGTGGCCCACATCACCGAATCGGCTACTCGCCACACCACCCAGCGGGCGCTTCAAACGGTGGAGGACACCGGTCTCACCCGCGACCTCCCTCGCCAGGTGCGCCCTTACCATGTGTGTCACACCCACGCTGGCGAAGGAATATTGCAGGCGGTATCGGAGCAGGGGGCCGATATGCTCGTAATGATTGCGCGGCGGCACCGATTCCTGGAAAGGCTGTTTCATACCAGCGTAACGGCGCAAATGATTTTGCACAGCCCGGTTCCGGTGCTTGTGTTGCCCGCCCAGCGTGTATCCCGCGGCGTTGGCAGAAGCCTACCCCGCATCATGAATATAATGAATTGACTGTGAGTAGAATAGTGTGATTAACCTTTTAATAGTCTGTGTTCTGTATGCCATCATTTGAAAATCAAGTTGTGCTGATTACCGGAGCTTCTTCCGGCATCGGGAAAGCCGCCGCGGAAGCGTTTGCTAAAGCGGGCGCCCACGTAGTAGTAGCCGATGTGTCGGCGGAGGAAGGAGAGGCGGTGGCCCAGCAGTTGAGCGCTTTGGGGCCCAAAAGTTTGTTTATTGCCTGCGACGTAGCCTCATCGGCCAGCGTGCAAAATCTGATTAACCAAACGCTCGACACCTTCGGCCGGCTCGATGTAGCGATTAACAACGCTGGCATAGGTGGTGCTTCGGCCTTCAGCGCCGATTACCCCGATGAGGAGTGGCAGCGCGTGATTAACATCAACCTGAGCGGCGTCTGGTACTGCCAAAAGTATGAGCTTCAGGCCATGGTAGCGGCCGGGCGGGGCGTCATTATCAATATGGCCTCTATTCTGGGGAAAGTGGGCTTTGCGGGCGCATCGGCATACGTGGCGGCCAAGCACGGCCTCATCGGCCTGACCGAAACCGCCGCGCTGGAATACGGGCCGCAGGGCATTCGGATAAATGCAGTCTGTCCGGGCTTCATTGCCACGCCCATGCTCACCAAAGCAGGCATCGACGATGCGCACAAGGATCTGCAAGAAGCGGTTGCCTCCAAACACGCCATGCATCGGCTGGGCAAACCCGAAGAAATAACAGGTGCGTTGCTGTGGCTGGCTTCCGATGAAGCATCGTTCGTAACGGGCCAGGCCATTGTGGTGGATGGCGGCTACCTGGCGCAGTAACCGCCGGCAGTAACGATGCACGTAAAAAAGCCCCCCAGGTAATCATTTGATTACCTGGGGGGCTTTTTATGTTTAAGACTGGTGTTTAGAATGAGCCAGCGTAGTAACCCCAGGCGTCATTGTTTCGGGCCAGGCCCGCCGCTTCCGTAACCGTGTCATTAAGCTGGTGATTTACTTCCGGACGGCTAGTCACGTCATGGGAAGGAGCAATGCGCTGGCGGCCGCGCGAACCGGCCGCTGACCGGCTCACCCGCGCGACCGACGGGTAGGTTGAGTGAAGAGCGGGATACGTGATTTGCTTGTTCATAGCAGTAGAAAGAGTAGTTAGTTCAGATCAGGTGGCCATGCTCAGCGCGCTAGCCATCGATGGCAGGCAATACCAGCATGGGGATGTGGCAGGTGCGCAAAAGCCGGTTCGTGACGCTGCGGTGAAACATCGTTCCCAGAAAGCTGCGTCGGCGGGCAACAAGAATCAGCAGATCGGCCTTAATAAGCGTAATGGCTTTGAGCAGACCTTCGACCGGATAGGTGTGCCGAATGGCTTCCAGCGTGACATGGCTGGCCGCATCGGCGAGGCCGCTGGCTTTTACCTGGCGCAGCGACGTAGCGCAGGCCTGGTTGTCTTCAATGCCCGACACCGTTACGACGGTCATGCGGGGCTCTAGCTGCGCCAATAACTGCAAGGCAGCCAAAGGCTTATCCAGAGTGAATGGCTCGCCGTCGGCCGCCACTACGGCTTGGGTCGGGGTGGAGGAGCCCTGGTAAGTTTCGGGCACTACCAGCAGGGGCAAATGCCCCCCACGTAGCACTTCCAGCACCGCTACCCCCACTTCAGCTTCGTTCAGGCTTTCGTCGGCGCGGCCCAGCACAAACAGCGCCGGCGCATGACGCTTAGCCAGATCGGCGGCCGTAGAAAGCTGCAGGTCAGCTACCATCTCGATGGTAGTAGGCACGTACAGCTCGTCGGTCAGCGCCCGCACAGCGGCGTGCAGATCCTGGTCGCGCTCTTCTCTGTCGGGATCCAGCTTGCTATCGAGCTGAAAATTGTCGCGCACGTACAGGAGCAGCAACCTGGCCCCGAGGGGCGCCGCCAACTCGGCCGCGTATTTAATAGCCCGATGCGCGGCCGGAAAGAAATCAGTCAGCACAATCAACGTTAGGGCCGGCTTGTCGGAAGCTGGTACGGTGGAGGGCGCAGACTGAGTGAGGTTCAACGTCATGACTACAGGCTTAAATTGATGTGGTGAGACAGGCCGAAAACAAGTGCTGGGGGGCTTTTTTGCGGCATGAACTCTACCAGCGTGGTCAAGCAGCGGTACAAAATTCGAAAATGCGGCCGCCCACAGCCATGATTTAAATCATGAGACAATCTGTTTTAAATCATGCAGTTGAAGGAGTCCTACGACTCGCGCGCAATCAGGGTAAGGGCGCGCTTGAGCGCCTTATCGCGCTGGTAGATGTCGGGATAAAAGCGAAGCTGGCCGTTCTCGGTGGCGCAGGTGAAGTAGCGCACATGCAGCGGAATGGACTTGGCTAGGCGAATGTGCTGCGGCTTCGACTGGCGGGCGCACTCCTCATCAGTCGGTAGCTTCCTGAATTGCCCCCCACGCGCCAGCAGGTAAGCTGCCAGCTGCATGGGATTCTGGAGCCTAATACAGCCGTGGCTGAGCGCCCGCATCGGGTAAGTAAACGCTTGCCGCACCGGCGTATCGTGCAGATACACGGAGTAAGGGTTTTTAAACCGAAACACAATGTTGCCCAAGGCATTGTCGCAGCCGGCCGACTGCCGGATAGTGTAGGCAAAACTCTTGGCCGAGACCTGCTGCCAGTCGATCTGGTAGGGGTTGAGCAGGCGGCCGCGCTCATCGTAGAGGGCGAAGTTATTCCGGGCCAAGTAGTCCACGTCTTTTTTCAGAATGGGCAGAATCTCCTTGGTGGCAATGGAGCGGGGCACGTGCCAGTCGGGCGCCAGGGTAAAATGGTCGATGGTGCTGCTCAGGGTAGGCGAGGGCGTTTTGGGCTGGCCCACAATCACGCGGTGCTGGCGCACCACACTGTCGCCGCGCACCACTTCCAGCTTGTACGCGGGCAGATTTATCAGCAGGTATTCTGAATCTGAAATAGCCTCCTGCCGCCAGCGCTCCAGATTCAGGGCCACCTGCTCATACCGCACCTGATACTGGGCAACCGAGTCGGCCGGAACCGGCGTGCTAAGCCACTGCTCCAGTGCCTGCTGCAGCTGCCGATATTCCCGGTTATGGGGCTGACACGCTAAAATGCCGTCGGCCACTTTGCCCGCAGTCAGGCTTTCCCGCAATAAGTCGGCTGGCTGAAAAACCTGCCTTGTAGCCCGCTCCCGCGGTGAGGCCGCATACGTGCGCAGCCTGCCCCGGTGCAAATCGAGCATAAAGCGCAGCACGGCATCGCTCAGATACACGTCGAGGCGCGCCCGTTGCTGCGGGCTGGAAGGAGCAGGGAGGCGCAGCGAGTCACGCAATGCAACCAGCCGATCAGTAGCGTAATATTCGGGCTGGAGGCCATAAGCGCGAGCCTGGTCTAGCAAGGCCAGTACCGCTTTGGCTTCCGTGGTGAGGCTGTCGTTGGGCTGAGACCAGACAGGTTGAGGGGTAACGCCGTAAAATGCCCGCACGTGGGGCCCGACCTGTAGCCCCAGGCGCTCGTCTACGGCCGCAGGGCCCGCGGCAGTTGTATCGAGCAGGGCCAGAATGAGTTCACCCACTGGCGTTTCAGTGGGGGGCAAATCTTGACTAATACCAGCTGTTTGGTCGGCCGGGGTGGTCACCCCTTGCTGCTGGCCCCCGCATTGCAATTGCAGGAGCGAAAAGAAGACAGCAGACGTAAGAGAAAAAAGGCGAATATGCATTGGGCGGTGAAAAGAGCGAGAGCCGGGCCGGCCACGCACATAGCTGCGTTTTAGCTGTCGGCTGCACCAAAAATACGGACTGCTTAAGGTGCGTGTATATGACGGTAATCATCGCAGTATCTGAGTAAAGTCATAGAAAGGGCAGCCGCCAAGGCTAAACTTTGAGCCTGTAATCTGCCCACTTCCAAAGCCTAGGCTAGGCAGCAGATTGTAGTTGATTAAACCCACCTCACGCTGCCTTTTCTGTTCCGGCAATACTTTATGAAACAATCCTTTAAGGCCGTCAGTCTCTCTTACAAAAAAGCCCCTCTGGCCATTCGCGAGCTGCTGACACTGGATGAGGCGACGTGCGGCCGCCTGCTGCATACGCTGCACAACCACTTGGGCCTGTCGGACGTGCTGGTGCTTAGTACCTGCAACCGCACCGAGGTTTACTACACTGCCGATACCGACAACAGCGCCGCCATTGTAGAAGCCTTAGGCGACTTGAAGGAAATGGATGCGAGCAGCTACTATTCCTACTTCACCGTTCTCAACTCCGCTACGGCCGCAGTGCAGCATCTGTTTGAAGTTGCCTTGGGCCTCGACGCGCAGGTGGTGGGCGATATGCAGATCAGCAACCAGGTGAAAAGAGCCTACCAGCGCTCGACGGAAGCAAATGTTACAGGGCCTTTTTTGCATCGGCTGCTCCACACCGTATTCGCCGCCAACAAGCGCGTGCAGCAGGAAACCGCCTTCCGCGACGGCGCCGCTTCTACGTCTTATGCCACGCTGGAGCTGGTGCAGGAATTGACGGCTAGTATTGCCCAGCCGCGGGTTCTCATTGTGGGCTTAGGCGAGATTGGGGCCGATATCTGCCGTCATTTTGGCAAGAGCAAGCACTTTACGGAAGTCACTATCTGCAACCGTACCCCGGCCGCCGCTCAGGCACTGACTACCGAGTGCGGCTTGCAAATCTTGAATTTTGCCCACCTTACGCAGGGCCTACAGGCAGCCGATGTGGTTATTTCAGCCATCTCCACGCCTTCGCCATTTTTTACCCGCGAACTGTTGGCCGGCTTAACTATTCTGAGCCCCAAGTTTTTTATTGATTTGTCGGTGCCCCGCAGCATTGCGGCCGCCGCCGAGCAGGTGCCGGGCGTGCTGGTTTATAATATTGATGCTATCCAGAATAAGGCGTCGGAGGCGTTGGCCCGGCGGGTGGCGGCGGTGCCCCACGTGCGCGAAATCATTGCCGAATGCATGGCCGAGCTGCACGAGTGGAGCCGCAACTTGCAGGTGTCGCCGGTTATTCAGAAGCTGAAAATTACGCTGGAGCAGCTGCGCCAACAGGAGGTAAACCGCTTCAAGAAAAATATGAGCGCGGAGGAGGCAGCCCGACTCGACGACGCGACTAAGTCACTGACGCAGAAGTTTATGAAGCTCCCAGTGTTGCAGCTAAAAGCCGCCTGCCAGCGCGGGGAAGCCGACCAGTTGGTGGCTATGCTCACGGAGCTATTTGCTCTGGAAGACGAACTCGTTGAGGCTGGAGCTTAAGGACTGATTTACCTAGCAAAAAGAGGTGCGTTTGGGTCTAAATATTTGAAAAAGCCCCCCAGCCAGGAACTACGCCGGACAAGCACCGCGCAGATCGATAAAAATCAGGCGCCAGCGACCACCCGCCCCCGCCGATTTAGCAAAGTGAAATTGATAGCCGGTGCTCGTCTGAAGTACGGAGCGAACGGTGCGCCCCTGTGCCGCTTGGCCCTGATTGCGGTTGCCTCCTTTTATCGAGGCTTGCGCCCAGAAATTTAGCGCACGAAACCCAGTGGCCGGCCCAGCGAAGCAGCCTTCCCTAGCGAATTTGCCCCCCGGACAGTTCGCGGCGGGCAGCGTGGCTACGGTTTGCGGCGCGGCACACGTCATAAGCTTCTTATCGAGCGCGAAAAGTGGCCGATGCTGCTGGTCGCGAAATTGGTCGCTATCCGCCACACGCGTTACGAGCGGCACGTTTCCGGTTTGTTCCAAAATCCAGAGGCCATACTCTGGATCTACCAGCTGGTTAAGCACCTGAGCGTCATGGCTTCTGAGCGCGCCATCGAGCAGCAGCCAGGCACCCGTTATAGCCGTGTCGGCGGGCATTACAGGGTTTTCAGTTTTGGCCGCGGCTGAGTCGGGTTTGGGTGCGTTGGCCGTTACCACCTGGGGTGGGGCGCTGCTGGTGGGCTCGTCGGGCATACCATTTGGATTTTTGACGTCGCCGCAGGCCGCCTGCAATAGGGCCAAGCCAGGAAGTAAGGGTTTGAGAATCATCGTAGAGCGTTGATGCTGAAGTCTGGGTAGAGGTTGAAAAGGAAGCTGCTTGATGGTCAGAGTGTACTCGGAGCTCAGAGCTGAATGCTTGTGCTAATGGGATGCTATACCCAGTTGATACCCTGCCGGAGCCAGGCCTGAGTTGCCGCTTCAGCCGAGCCGGGCGTGGGCTGATAGTCGTAATGCCAGGCGGCCAGGGGCGGTAAACTCATCAGAATAGACTCTGTGCGTCCGCCGGTTTCCAGGCCGAATTTGGTGCCGCGGTCGATGGCTAGGTTGAACTCGGTGTAGCGTCCCCGGCGCACCAGCTGCCATTGCTTCTCAGCTTCTCCAAAGGGCAGATTCGCGTTGCGCCGCATGAGCTCCGAATACGTGCGGCCGTACACTTCGCCCACGGCCTGCACGAAGGCAAACAGCTCCTCGAAGCTGCCGTCTTTGCCAACGGTGAGACGGTCGAAGAAAATGCCCCCCACGCCTCGCGTTTCCTGGCGGTGAGGCAGGTAGAAGTACTCATCGGCCCACTGCTTGAAGCGTGGATAATAGGAGGGATTATGTTGGTTGCAGACCTGCAGAATCTGCTCATGAAACCAGTGGGCCTGCGCTTCATCCACGTAAATCGGGGTCAGATCGAGACCGCCTCCAAACCAAGCCTCGCCGTTGCCCGCCTCAAAGTAGCGCACGTTCATGTGTGAAATGGGAACCATAGGGCTGCGCGGGTGCTGCACCACCGATACGCCCGTAGCAAAGTAATTAGGGTTGGGCATGAGGAGCTGACGGGCAGCGGTTTCGCTCATCTTTCCCCACACGGCCGAGAAGTTTACGCCGCCTTTCTCCAGAATAGCTCCTTCGGCAATTACGCGCGTACGGCCACCGCCGCCACCTTCATGCACCCATTTATCCTCCCGGAACGAAGCGAGGCCATCCGCAGCTTCGAGCTGCTGGCACAGCCAGTCCTGAAATTGGCGCATCCACGCCGCGACGGTAGCGCGGGTAGATTGAGTGTCGGTGGAGTAAGTGGTTTCGGTAAGCATGTGTAATGACATGATAGAGATATTCGTAGTTATGTAAGGTTCAGAAAGTGACGGTTGAAATTCGAGCCGCCAACCGGTTTTCGGCGGCTTGACGCAGGGAACACTGGTCGCAGCAGGCTTTGGTGGGGAGCGTGCTTGTGGGGAGCAATAACACCGGAATACGCAGGTGATAAGCGTTCGTTTTGATATAGTGTGGGTTGAAAAAACGGCGAATCAGGCAGCCATCTACTGTTGCTAGTACCAATAATTGAGCTGTTTGCTGAGCGCAGAATTCGCTGATATCTTCCAGCGCATCTTCTTCGGGGATCAGGTGCACGGTGGCGTTAGTAAGGTTAGCGCGCGCTGCCATCAAGGCTTTTTTCAGTGGTGCCAGCCCGGTGCTGGTAGGTGGATGAAACTGAACCAAATCAAAGTGGGCATTGGCGGTGCGGGCCAGGGAGGTGAGTGGTGCCAGCTGCTGGGCATTAAGCCGGGAAAAGTCGCCGGAAACAACCACTTGACTAGCCAGCTCATGGCGGCCCGGCGGCACGATGAGCACTGGACAGCTTACGTGCTCCGGCAAGAGCGTAATCGGGTTGCCCGCTGCCGTGGCCGTAGCACAATCCATTAGCGACAAGCCCGTTACCACAAGAGAGGCGTGGTAGCCGCCTACCAGTACTTCCAGGCTGTCGGCGAGGGAGGCGGTAGCCATGTGAAAATGGTAATGGATGCGGCGGCCACTCTGGCGCGTGAGGTGATGGTAGCGGAGGCGTTCGGCCAGGGCCTGCAAGCGGCTTAGCAGGGCCACTCTTCGCTCGGGGGTAAGCGGAGCGCCGGGGTTGGAGTGCACCAGCACAATCTCAGCCGGAAGATGAAGGGCTAGCTTGTTGGCATAAACCAGCGCGTTTTCGGACGCGGCCGAGAAGTCGATGGGCACGAGAATGGTTTGCATGGCAACAACGCGTTAAGAAGGAAGGATAAGCAGAACTTATTTGGAAGCAGGAGTGGGCTTGATTTCCGCAACCGCGGCTGGGTCGTGGCAATAGTGCACCGTCGCGGGCTGCTGCATGGAGCCTCTGTTGGTGATTTTGGCAGGGCCGTTTAATTGCGGACTCAGGTATGGAATGCCCAAACTCAAGCCGCGCACTATGAATAGGAGAGCCAGGCAGGTGGCCATCACGGGCACTGCCCGCCGCATGCGGCCGCGCCACACGCTGGGCACTAGCTGCCCGGAGAGTGAGAGCGCCAGCATGAGCGGCAGCGTACCCAGCCCGAACAAGGCCATGTAGCCCGCAGCGCCCGCTACGCCGGGCACGCTCAGGGCGCCAGCCAAGGCTAGGTACACCATGCCGCAGGGCAGCAAACCATTCAGCAAACCTGTGATATACAGGGCACTGAGCGAAGGCTGTTGGTAGAAATACAGCAGCTGTCTTTTCACCCAGGCCAGCACACCATCCAGTTTCAGCAAAGCCGCAGCCCGGCTCAGCCATTGCTCTGGTGCCACTACCAGCACCAAAATAAGCCCCCCAGACAGCAGCGATAAGCTTTGCTGCCAGCCGGCCAATTGGAGACCCCGACCCAGCAGACCCGCTACTGCCCCAAGCGAGGCATAAGTAGTCACGCGGCCCAGGTTATAGAGTATCCGTCCGGTCAGGTAGCGCCAATCGGGGCCGCCTGCGCCGGGCAGCGACAGTGCAATGGCACCGCACATGCCCACGCAGTGGAAACTACCCAAAAGCCCAAAAAGAAAGCCTGCCCAGAGCATGATGTGATGATAGCGCAGACCTTGAAATCTGCTAGTAAATGATTTAAGCGAGGAATATGAAGGTCCGCGATAGATTAGATGGAAAGCTCTTTGTCGACAAAATACTGCTGGCCGCCGGCGGTGAAATCGATGCGCAGACGCCAGTAGCCGGGCTGGAGCTTGCTGGTGTTCAGCTGCTGTTGCGCTGGCTCGCCGGTGGGGGCAAAGGGTAGGTTGAAATCCAGCTTTTGATTGGAAGGGCGAAAAAAGTGCACGGTGCCCTGCACGGCTTGGCCAGCGAGACTGGGGGGCAATTTTAGCGTCAGGCGCTGCGCCGCTGGCTCGTAGTCTACCTGAACAGGGGCTGGCAGTGCCGCCGTGCGGGCCACCGACTCGATGCGCTTTTGGTAGGCCAGCTCCTGCTGGTAGTAGTCGGCGCTGACCAGGTCGACGCTGGTGCTCATGGCCTGCTGCACCATGTAGCCGATGTAGCTGGCAAACAACACGAAGGTGGCAATGATGGCGTAAGGCCAGAGATTAAAGCGGGAAGTGGTCATACAACTAAGCGAAGGTGAGCGGACGAGGAGGCCCGCTGATGAACTCGGGGCGGGCTATTGCGCGGGCCCAAGGAACTTGGTTTTGGTTTCCGCGATCAGTTGGCCTTTGCTGAATATGCCGATGCGGATTTTCTGATTCGTAGTCAGCAGCGCCGACTTGGGCAACTCGGCGAAAAACACGCCTTCCGTGATGCCTTGGGCGGGCAGCGTCATGTTTTCCTTGCCAACCAGCGAAACTTTGCCCCCCAGCGGCTCCAATACCTTGAGGGTGATAGGATAAGGCTGATTGGTTTTGTTAATAACGGACACGTTGTAGAGGTTGGTGATGGTGCCGTGGTCGGTTTTCTGGAAAAGCTGACCTGGTGTGCGCAGCACCGTGGCCTGCACATTGGAGCGCGACACCAGCAGAAACGTGAGGCCCATCAGCAACACCATCAGCACGCCCGACAGCACCTTCACGCGTCCTCTCAGCTGAAATTTGCTGCCTTGGGCAATGTTGTTTTCCGAAGCGTGGCGAATCAGGCCCTGCGGTTTGTTTATCAGGTCCATGATGTTGTCGCAGGCATCAATGCAGGCGGTGCAGTTGGTACATTCCAACTGCTGGGCGCCGTTGCGGATGTCGATGCCGGTGGGGCAAACCTGTACGCACTGGTGGCAGTCGATGCAGTCGCCGGCGGTGCGCGTCTGGTTTTTGCGCAGCTTCTTGCGGGGCTCACCACGCTGATAATCATAGGCTACCACGAGGCTGTCTTTGTCGAGCATCACGCCTTGCAAGCGGCCGTAGGGGCAGGCAATGGTACACACCTGCTCGCGGAAGTGGGCGAACACGGCATAAAATACGCCCGTGAACAGCACCATCGAAGCCAAGCCGCCAAGGTGCTCGCGGGGCGGATCGGTGATGATACTCACTAGCTCATCCGAACCGATAATGTAGGCCAGAAACGTGTTGGCAATTAGAAAGGAAATCAGCAGAAACAGCGCGTGCTTGCTGGTTTTGCGCCAGATTTTGTTCCAGTCCCACTTGGCCCGGGCCAGGGCTTTTTGTTGAGGAGCATCACCTTCCAGCCAGTACTCGATGCGGCGGAAAACCATTTCCAGGAAAATGGTTTGCGGACACACCCAGCCGCAAAACGCCCGCCCATACACCACCGTGAAGAGGATGATGAACAGCAGAAACGTGAGGGCCGCCAGCAGCAGAATAAAGAAATCCTGGGGCCAGAAGATTTGGCCGAAGATGATAAACTTCTGCGCCGGCAGATTCAGCATCAGCACCGGCAGGCCGTTGATGCGCAGCCAGGGACCGGCAAAAAGCACGATGAGCAGGCCGTAGCTAATCAACTTGCGGGCGCGGTAAAAGGCTCCGCTAGGCTTCTTGGGAAATAACCAAACGCGCTTGCCCGCCGCATCCACCGTAGCGATGGAGTCGCGAAAGTCGTCGTTAGGATGGAACGTGGTAACAGGCATTGGCTGGTGCGCCGACGGTCAAATCGGGCTGAAGTGAGGAAGATGGGGTGGGCCGGTACTACTTGGCGGCTATGGTTTTGGCAGCAGTTGCTTTTTCGCCCTGGGGCTCTTTGGCATTAGCTGGCTTAGACCCTTGCAGCGACTCGATGTAGGAGGATACCTGCAAAATCTGCTTGCCGGCGAGCTTGCCTTTCCAGGCCACCATGCCCTTGCTGGTGACCCCAAACTTGATGGTTTTATACACCTCATTTATGTCGCCGCCGTGCAGCCAGTACTCATCAGTCAGGTTGGGGCCTACTTTGCCCTCAGCGTTGGCCCCGTGGCAGGGAGCGCAATTCGTAGTGTAGATGGACTTGCCGGCGCTGAGGTCGGCGGGCGTCAGCAGGGCCGTGTAGGTGGTGAGCTTGTTGGGGTCGTCGGGCTCGTTGGACACCAGCAGCGCCGCCTGGCGCATTTCAGTCTCATATTCAGCTATCTGCAGCTCTCCGGCATTGGCCACGTGGTAGTAGCCCATGTAGGCTACTGCAAACACGATAGTGAAATAGAAGCCATACTTCCACCACGGCGGCAAATCGTTGTCGAACTCCGTAATGCCGTCGTACGAGTGGCCCATGTCCTCCTCTTTGTAGCCACCGGTTACCAGGCGCGTGTCGCCGATGAGCAGGCCGAGTACTTTGCCGCTCCAGGTGTCGTGCACCGTGGGCAACTCGTACACCTTGCGCAGCTGTGGCTTCATGCGCACGATAATCATCGTGAAGAGCAGCAGAAACACCATCAGGACCAAAGCCAGCGTGCTCAGCAAAAACCAGAACAGCATTATCTGCGCATCCTGGCCACCGGCCGCCGGGGCGGGTGTGGTGGCTTCCGCTGTCTGGGCTACCGTTGTGCCGACGGTTAGCGCCAGCAGAGCGGTCAGGGCCCCATAATTCATTTTGCGGTGCGTTAACATGTGGGTGCTCCTTCCTCAGCTTTCGTGATAGATTGATTGGTGGCTGACGCTTCATAATGGCGCACTTGCCGAGTGGCCGAGGCCAGGGAGGCACCAGCGACCAACACCAGCAGCAGCACGAGTATCAAAATGCCCCCCAGCAGCCAGAACAGCATATCGGTACTGGTAGCGGGTGTTTGCCCAAAAGCCATGCTGGCGGTAAGGAGGAGGCCAGAGGCGGTTAGCAAAAAAGCGCGTTTGGTTAGCATGATGCGTCTTGTTCGAGGTGGGCCTTCAGGGTCTCGTCGTCGCTGAGAAGCGGCAGATTGCTCATGTTATTGAAGTGCTGGCGGTTAGCTAACACCACGTAAATCAGCAGGCCCAGAAAGAAGAGGAAGAAGATGAGGAAGGAGATAATGGGGTATATCTCGACGCCGGCAATGGATTGCAATACTTTCTTGTCCATGATGGATTGAGGTTTGAATAATTTCCGTTCGTCATGCTGAGCTTGTCGAAGCATCTCTACCGCTTCGTTGGATTACTATTGCTGTAGAGATGCTTCGACAAGCTCAGCATGACGTTCTTTTATAATTCATGCTACTGAGCGGCGGTAGCCTGCTCGGGCTTCATTTTGATATCGGTGCCGAGGCGCTGGAGGTAGGCGATCAAAGCCACGATTTCCTTTTCGGATTTCACCTCGATGTCCTCCTTCTTCAGCTCTTGCACGATGCCTTCGGCCTGACGGCGCGCATCAGCTACGGCTTGCTTATCGTAGCCCGCTGGGTAAGGTGTGCCTAGCTGTTGCAGCACTCGGATTTTAGCAGGCAGCGTGGAGTAGTCAATCTCGTTCTCGAACATCCAGGGGTAAGGCGGCATAATGGAGCCGGGCGACATGCTGGTGGGGTCCATCATGTGGTTGTAGTGCCAGGAGTGCGGATATTTGCCCCCCACGCGATGCACATCGGGACCGGTACGCTTGGAGCCCCACAGGAAGGGCCGGTCGTACACAAATTCGCCCGCTTTGCTGTACTCGCCGTAGCGCTCGGTTTCGGAGCGGAAGGGGCGCACCATCTGGGTGTGGCAGTTCGAGCAGCCTTCCTTAATGTAGAGGTCGCGGCCCTGCAATTCCAAGGAGGTATAAGGCTTCACTGAAGCAATGGTCGGCACGTTAGACTTCACGAGGAAGGTCGGTACCATTTCCACTACGCCACCAATCAGGATAGCGACCGTGGCGCCAATAGCCAACTGCAAGGGGCGGCGCTCAATCCAGCGGTGCCAGTGGCCGGCGTCGGCGTGTGGGTCTTCGCTGGCGGGCAGCAGGGCAGGAGCGTGGGCGTTTTCTGAAGCCAGCAACGTACCCGCGTTGGCCGTTTTTATCAGATTATACATCATCAAAAACACGCCGCTCAAGTACAGCACTCCACCGATACCGCGCATGTAGTACATGGGCACGATTTGGAGCACGGTCTCGAGAAAGTTGGGGTATTGCAGCATGCCCTCGGCGTTGAACTGCTTCCACATCAGGCCCTGGGTAAAGCCGGCCCAGTACATGGGCAGGGCGTAAAACAGGATACCGATGGTGCCCAGCCAGAAGTGGGCGTTGGCTAGTTTCTTGGAGTGCAGCTCGGTGCGGTAGAGGCGGGGCCACAGCCAGTAGAGCATGGCGAAGGTGAGGAATCCGTTCCAGCCGAGGGCGCCTACGTGCACGTGTGCTACTATCCAATCGGTGAAGTGGGCAATGGCATTCACGTTTTTCAACGAGAGCATCGGCCCCTCAAACGTGGCCATGCCGTAAGCCGTAATGGCCACTACCATGAACTTCAGCACGGGCTCTTCGCGGACTTTATCCCAAGCGCCGCGCAATGTGAGCAGGCCGTTGATCATGCCGCCCCAGCTGGGCGCAATCAGCATTACCGAGAACGCAACCCCCAGGCTTTGGGCCCAGTCGGGCAAAGACGTATAGAGCAGGTGGTGAGGACCAGCCCAGATGTAAATGAAGATCAGGGACCAGAAGTGAATGATGCTCAGGCGGTAAGAGTACACCGGCCGGCCAGCTGCCTTGGGCAGGAAGTAGTACATCAAACCTAGGTAGGGCGTAGTCAGGAAGAAGGCAACCGCGTTGTGGCCGTACCACCACTGCACCAGCGCATCCTGCACCCCGGCGTAGGCCGAGTAGCTTTTCATGAAGCTAACGGGCAACGCCGCCGAGTTGACAATGTGCAGCACGGCCACGGTGAGGAAAGTGGCGATGTAGAACCAGATGCCCACATATAAGTGCCGCTCGCGCCGCTTGGCAATGGTGCCGAACATGTTCCAGCCAAACACCACCCATACCAGCGTAATGGCAATGTCGATGGGCCACTCCAGCTCGGCGTATTCCTTGCTGGTAGTGTAGCCCAAAGGCAAGGAAATCAGGGCGCTAAGGATGATGAGCTGCCAGCCCCAGAAGTGAATCTGGCTGAGCTTTTTGGAGTACATGGCCGCTTTACACAGTCGCTGCAAAGAGTAGTACACCCCCATAAAAATACCATTGCCGACGAAGGCGAAAATGACGGCATTGGTATGCAAGGGCCGGATGCGACCGAACGTGGTGACGGCCGTATTCATGTTGGCCTCAGGCAGGGCTAGCTGAAAAGCCGCCAGAATTCCGACGATCATGCCGGCTATTCCCCAGAACACGGTGGCGATGCCGAAGTCGCGGACAATCTTATTATCGTAGAAAAACTCGTCGACGGCGCGGGATACTCGGGTCTGAACCAGGGGCGGCTCAGCAATGATAAGGGGCGTAACGGGTGCGACTTCCATAGAGTGAAACAGTAAGTGTTTTTACTGCTTCAAAGGTCATCGCCACCTCCATGGCAAAGCATGACGGATATCAAGCTCGGGCTTGATTGATATCAATTCAGTACTATTTCTCCTCTTCCTCATCGAAGAGCATGCGCACAGATGGTGTGTACTCGTCGTCGTACTGACCGCTGCGTACGGCCCACAAAAAGCCCCCCAGAAACGCAAGCGCCACAAGTAGGCTGATACCAATCAGCAAGAAGATAATAGTCATGGCAACAGGATTATAAATGGTAACGGTGCGCGGCCCAGCGCACCAGTAGCGTCGATACAATCATTACGCTCAGAGAGCTGATAGGCATCAGGATGGCCGACACAATAGGCGTGAAAAGTCCCTGCACGGCCAGCGCCAGCCCGAAAGCATTGTAGCAAAACGATAGCGCAAACGTGACCAGAACAACGCGCAGGCACAAGCGCGAAAAGCCCAGGAAGGTGGCCAGCCGCTGAAACTCGCTGGCATCCAGAATGGCGTCGCAGGCGGGGGAGAAGTTGGTGAGCGTGTCGGTGAGGGCGATGCCGGCGTTGGCGGCGCGCAATGCTCCCGCGTCATTCAGCCCGTCGCCTACCATGACCACGGTACGCCCTTGAGCGCGCTGGGCCGCGATATACGCCAGCTTATCGGTCGGCGACTGCCGGAAATGAAGCTCGGCATCTTCCCCGAAAAGCGTTTGTAAACGAGTGCGCTCGGCATCGGTGTCGCCGGATAGTACGGCCAGACGGTAGCGGCGGCTCAACTTGGCAAGCACATTGGCCAGAGCCGGGCGGTAGACGTTGTGGAAGGTGAAGTAGCCAGCCTGCTCATCATTCAGCGCAATGTTGACGCGGGTTTCGGGCGCCTCTGGTGCCGCTGTTTGGGCGTATGCAGCTGGCTGGGGGGCTTTTTGGATAGAATTAATTCCTGAAGCAAAAGCCCACTTTCCGCTCACGAAGGCAGCCGAGCCTAGCCGCACTGTATCACCCGTTTCCGCCGTGGCTCTGATACCCTGGCCGGGATGCTCCTGGTAGCCAGTGAGCGGCATGGGCTCAGTGGATAGCTCCTGCGCCAAGCGCTGGCTCAGCGGGTGCGTGGACTGGGCTGCGGCCGTGGCAACAAGCCGCTTCTCCAGCGTTGACAGCGGCCGGCCGCGGTAGTGCACCTCCGCTTGGGTGGTGTCGGTGAGTGTGCCGGTTTTGTCAAAAATAAGCGTGTCGGCGCGGCCCAGGGTTTCGATAACGGCCGAATTCTTAAGGTAGAATTTGTGCCGGCCCAACACCCGCAGCGCGGCCCCGAGGGTAAACGGCGTAGCCAAGGACAGGGCGCACGGACAGGCAATAACCAGCACCGACGTAAACGCCCGCCACATCATGGATGTGTCGCGTGGCCCCCAATACACGAGCGTGCCCAGGGCCAGCAGCAGCGTTACGGCCACAAAATAACGCCCCACGCGGTTGGCGTAGGTTTCCCAGGTGGCGTCGTTATCCTGTTTGGCAAAGGCCGGGTTGTTCCACAGTTGGGTGAGGTAGCCCTGCGATACATCGCGCACGACCTCCAGTTCCAGGGCCTCACCCAACTGTCGCCCGCCCGCGAATACCAACTCACCCGAGGCGCGGGCCACCGGCGTGCTCTCGCCCGACACGAAGGAATAATCGATCTGGCCGACCCCGCGCAGCACCACCGCATCGGCGGGCACTACTTCCTGGTGCCGCACCCGAATCCGGTGGCCTACTTTCAATTCTTTGACCGAAATGGACTGGTCGCCTTCCGGCGTCAGCCGCGTTACGGCCACAGGGAAGTAGGAGGTAAAGTCGCGGTCGAAGCGCAGGGCGTCGTAGGTGTGCTGCTGCACCCATTTGCCAATCAGCATGAAGAAGACGAGCCCCGTAAATGAGTCATAATACCCTGGCCCCTTACCGGAAATGACCTCATAAGTGCTGACACTAAACAGCGCGGCCAGCCCCAGACTGATCGGAAAATCGAGGTTGATGTAGCGTTGTCGCAGTCCTTGCCAAGCCGAGCTGAAAAAGCCCCGTGCGCTGTACAGCAGTACTGGCAAAGTCAGCAGCAAGCTCAAATAGCCAAAAAACTGCCCAAAACCGGCCTGCAAATCCTCTACAAAGGAGAAATATTCCGGCAAAGCCAAGAGCATGACGTTGCCGAAGGCAAAAGCCGCCAAACCCAGTTGGTAGTAAAGCGTGCGGCCGGCGCGGTGCGGTTGGGCACCTAGCTCGGCCAGCGTAATCTGCGGCTCGTAGCCCACAGAGGCCAATAGCCGTACTACTTCTTTGAGACTGGTATCGGCCAGTAAGTAGGTGATGGTGATTTCCTTGCGCAGAAACTGCACCCGCGCTTCCACAATTCCAGGGTTGAGGCGAGGCAGGTTTTCCAGTAGCCAAATACAAGAAGTACAGTGCATTTGGGGCACCTGCAACGTCAGCCGCGCCCGCTCCTCGGAGCGAAACGAGAGGAGCTGGGCCTGTACGGTTTCGGAGTCGAGGTAATCGAAGCGGCCGGGCAGCTCTACTTCCTTTACTTTCAGGCCGGGCCGCTCATCCAGTTTATAATAAGTGCAGAGGTTATTCGTGTCGAGCAGCTCGTACACGGTGCGGCAGCCGGCGCAGCAAAAGGGCTTATCGGCGAGCAATAATGGCTCTGGGGGGCATTTATCGCCACAGTGAGCACAGGCAAGATGAGTAGCGGGTTGTTCGAGAACGGCAGGCACTGGCAGCTACAATAGGTTCAGCGACAAAGCTCCGCCCTGAAGCCCGCCCGAACGATGATAAGTATCAAGCGCGGGCTTGATTGATGTTAAGCCGGCCGAACGGAACTCCTTTGACCTTTGTACTAGAGCGCGGCTGTTCCGGTCAGCGCTTCCACTTGTTTATTCTGGGTGCGGGCCACGTCATCCGAACTGCTTTTTCTTTGTCTATGCCTCAGTCTCTTCCTCTTGTACTTGTAGCGGCCCTTTTTCTGTGGGCTGGCATGGTGGGGGGCATCTCTTTCCTGGAAGCGCCCCTTAAGTTCACGGCCCCGCACATCACGGTGCCGTTGGGTGTAGGCATCGGCCGCATCGTGTTTCATGCTCTGAATAAGGTAGAAATCGGGCTGTGCGCACTGGCCATCATCAGCGCCCTGTACCTGCGGCCTGACCGGCGCGTGTGGGCGGGGCTGGCAGCGCTTAGCTTTGTGGTGGTGCTGCAAACGTTCTGGCTGCTGCCGGCGCTGGATGTGCGGGCCGAGGCGCTGCTGAGCGGCAACCCGCCGCCGCCCAATTCCCTGCATTTGCTGTATATAGTGGCCGAAGCGGTGAAGCTGCTGCTGCTGCTTGGCACCGGTGCGCTGGCTTATTTTACCCTCAACCGGCAGACGTTGAATGCGCAGCGCCGACGCGTACAGCACGCGTAAAAAAGCCCCCCCAGCAAGCCCATTTTGACTTTTCTCTACCTAACGCATGTTCAATTCCCGCCCCGATATTCAAAACGAAGCCGACATAAAACTGCTAGTAGATACCTTTTATAATAAGGTGAATGCGGATGCTTTGCTGGCGCCGGTCTTCAACGAGTTTGCTCACGTCGACTGGCCGGTCCACCTGCCGCGCATGTACGATTTCTGGAGCAG
>NZ_JACSCW010000005.1 GCF_014333585.1 Hymenobacter sp. BT188
ATAATGGCGGAATCTTATTCCTCCCTTTTCCTTCTCAGCAGCCTCAAGTTAGGGCGGGTAGGCGAACATAGGATAATGAGTAGTGAACCTCGGTAATCATTCTCCCGTTGAACACAAGCATGGCACTTATCGAATAAAACTTTGTGCCCTGAGGAGCAATTAATAAACTTACTGAGTAAGGGTACTAGCTCTGCCTATCTCCCATCTAGGATTCTGCTTTCTCCCGTAAATCAAGCTGTTGCCTATGCCCGATGCCCGACTCCGTTGCGTCATTATCGACGATAATGAAATCAACCGCCTCATGTTGGAGCATTTTGTAGAAATGACTGAATCGCTAGAGGTAGCGGCTTCCCTCCCTGACGCAATACAAGGGCTCAACTTTCTTCGGAGCGGTGAACAGGCGGACATCCTACTGCTCGACATTGAGATGCCTCACCTTAGCGGCCTAGATTTAGTGCGTTTGCTGCCAGAGCCTCAGCCTGAGGTTATTTTAGTCACTACCCACCGTGACTTTGCCGTGGATGCTTTTGCGTTGAAAGTGACCGACTATTTGGTTAAGCCCGTCGATTATGCCCGGTTCAGTCAGGCAATTGCTTTAGCTGCCGAACGCCGGGTTGCTATTACTCCCTCTCCTGTCAGCACCGAACCACCTATTTCAAAGAGCAATACTGACATCTTTGTGAAGGTGAATAACCGCATGCTGCGCCTCGATTTTAATGAGGTGTTATATATCGAGGCGCTTTCTACCTACTCGGTTATCGTGACCCCCACTCAGAAGCATATAGTTTACTTGACGCTGAAGGCCATTAGCGAGCGGTTGCCGCTTGCGCACTTCGTTCGTGTGCACCGGTCGTATATCGTCAATACTCAGCGCATTGATTCTATTGAAAACAATATGCTACAGGTGGGGCCGTATGAAGTACCTGTTGGCAAGTCGTACCAAGACGATTTTTATCGTTCTCTCCGCAACCTCTGAGTTATTCTTGCGGCAGCTCCTCCGGCAACGCTTCCAGTACTTGCTCTACCAAGGTTACCAGTTCGACAACTGTAGCATGCACCTCGGAGGCTTCGGCTGGTGATGCGCCCAGAAGATGACGACATTCTTCTAGTCTTGCGACCATTGGCTCAGCTGCGGTAATTCCTAAAGCTGCCAAGTTGGGCTTGATGTGATGTACTATTTCGGCTATCCGTGGCCACTGACTGGCAGCAGCAGCTTCCTTTAATCCCTGTAGGCTATCCGGAATGTTCGTTAGAAACGAGCGAATAATCTTAACAACAAAAGCCTCCCTGCCCTGTGCCGAGGCTCGAAGCTGGCTCAGGTCGTAGGGCTTGGGAGGAGCAGCAGCGAGCAGAGCCGTGAGTTTGGCCTCCAGCGCCGACTCATCGAATGGTTTGGCCAAACAATCATTCATGCCGGCTGCGAGGTAGCGCTCATTATCAGCCTGAAAAGCATTGGCCGTTAGGGCTAACACCGGTACAGCAGCCTTTCGTTTATCAGCATGCTGGCGAATGATGGCTGTTGTTTCCATTCCATTCATGCCGGGCATCTGAATGTCCATCAGTATGATGTCGTAGTGCTGCTCTTCAAACATTGTTAGCGCTACTAAGCCATTAACAGCTTCATCCACCACCATATCCCAGCCCTCCAAAAATAGGCGGGCTACGTCGCGGTTAATTTCGTTATCTTCTACCAGCAACACGCGCTTGGCGCGCAGACTATTGGAGGTTGACTCCGGCGCGGAAACTGCTTCAACTACCTTGGACGGAGTAGCGCGGGGCAATGTAAGACTGAAAGCAAAGGTGCTGCCGCGCCCCTCCTCACTTTCTACGGTGAGCGTGCCGCCCAATTGCTCTACTAGCGCTCGACTGATGCTCAATCCCAAGCCGGTACCACCAAAGCGGCGGGTAGTGTCGGCGTAGGCTTGGTTGAAGTCCTCAAAAATATGAGCCAGCTTATTAGCGGGAATACCGATGCCCGTATCGGTTACGCGGAACTCCACGGTAAGGTGAGTGTCGGTTTCAGACTTAAGAAAGCCCCCCACCGAAACGCTGCCCTTATCGGTGAATTTTACTGCGTTGGCTGTGAGGTTGATCAATATTTGATTCAACCGGTGTGGGTCACCTATTACCCAAGGCACGGGGCAAGTCATACGCAGGGGCTGCCCGTAAAAGCCCAGTCCTTTTTGAGTTGCCTGCAGCGCTAGTGGCTGCACTGCCTGCCCCATCGAATCGCAGAGGTTAAAGGCGACCTGCTCAAACTCCATTTTGCCCGAAGTAATCTTCGCCATATCCAGTACATCGTTGAGTACGCCCAACAAATGCTGCCCCGACGAGCGAATCACTTGCACAAACTCTTTTTGCTGAGGCTGTAAGGAGCTTTTTGCTAACAGATTGGCATACCCTAGCACCCCATTAAGTGGGGTGCGAATTTCGTGGCTCATATTGGCCAAAAAATTCTCCCGGGCCCGGGCAGCAGCTTCCGCTACTTCCTTAGCTTTTTTCATTTCTCGCTCGGCGGCAAGACGTTCTGTTATATCAAGGCCATAGCCGAGCATAAGTGCTGGCTTCCCCTCAGTTGAAGCGACATAGTTGAAAGCACGGTGATGAATACGGGGTTTTTCAGTGCCCGGCGTAATATCATCCCACTCTACCACTTGGCCACTTTCCATGGCTTGCCCAAACATTTGCTGCCGATACTCAGCCAGCTCAAGCGGGTAGCCATACTGTTGGCAAAACTCCTCCACTGTACGGCCGATGATCCAGCTACGGGCTTCCGAATCGGGCACAGCCTGCTCGTTTACATAGAGGTAGCGACGCTCCGTATCAAACACGGCTACCTCCACCGGTAGCGCGTTCAGGATAGTTTCATGAAACCAACGCTGCTCATTCAATTGCTGCTCAGCTTCATCCCGGGCAGCTAAGGCCCGCGCTAATGCCTGCTCAAGCTCCTGATTGCGGGCGTGAACTTGGTCAAGCGTAAGAGATTTGGTCGAGGAAGGAGAAACAGCCATAAAATGAGAGTTGAAAATTCTACTACAAGATAGTCTGTAGCAAAATTCAACGACTATTTCTTTGTTTAGGCCAAGCGGGGAAATACGCGGGAACAGAAGCCGGTATAAAGCTCCATTCGCTAGGAAAACGTTGGAAGGTTATAGCGATTAAATGATCAGCCGATCGGTTACTCTACCACACAGCGACGATAATAGAGCTTGCCATCCGCACTGTATCGCACGGTGTATACGCCGCCGGGTAAGCCTGCCAGTGACAAGTCGCCCTCTTCAGTGCTAGATAGAGCATGGTAGCGAACTACCTGCCCACTCTGATTTAGTACTTCCAGCGTAGCGGTGCTGGCGGGCCCATTGTAGCTGTAACGCACTTTACCAGCTATCGCTACCGTGGGGTACACGTGGAAAGCGACTTCGGTTTGAGGGCGTTTTACAGCCCGCACGGGTGAATAGCTCACCGTGCCGTCAAAGTCAGTTTGGCGAAGGCGGTAATAGAGCGCCGCTGCCTCGGGCGGCAGGTGCTCATCGCGGAAAGTATAGCGGTGCGAGGTAGTGCTTGTGCCGGCGCCATTCAGCTTGGCGATGGCGGCAAAAATTTGCCCCCCAGTGCTGCGCTCCACCGTAAAGCTGGCGTTTTCCTTTTCTGAGGCTGTAGCCCAGGTTAGGCTCACCGCAGATGGGCCGCTGGCTACAGCCGTAAAGCTTACTAGCTCAACTGGTAAGGGGGCAATGCTGGAACCCTGGTAAAGATAGACCTGGCCTTGGTTTCTATTCGCGTATGGGTCGCCGATCATTATATCGTCATCCCCATCCCCATCGATGTCCCCGACCCCAGCTACTACACTCCCAAATAGAAAGGCAGTCGTTGTGCTTTCCGGTGTCTTCAATGTAATAGAGCTTGTGGTGTGCAGCCCAGAACTGGACCCATGATAAAGATAGGCTCTGCCCTTATTCCCCTCGGAACCATAGGCTCCAATCAGTACATCAGCATACCCATCCTTATCCACATCCCCAGCGCTGGCAATGTCTAGCCCAAAAAAGCTCCCCGGCTTTGCCATGGGGTCATCAAGCGTTATATGGGTAGTGTTAATCCCGTCAGGGCCGCCGTTGTAGAAGTAAGCACGGTTCGGGGTGCCACCCAAGCCGGCTATAATCCCTACCAGAATATCGGAATAGCCGTCGCCATTTACGTCTCCTACTCCACATACACTTACACCGAATTGGCTGAGCCTCACCCCATGAGGCTCATTTAGTATGGTGGGCGGTGTGACCAATCCAGCGTCAGAGCCGTGGTATACGTAAGCACGCCCCCGGTTATTGAGTGCCCCCTGAGCCCCAATCACCACATCAGCGTAGCCATCCTTGTTCACATCACCAGCTCCTGCCACGCTGACGCCAAACCAATCTTCACCTGTGTTGGCTGGGTTGGCTATGATGACAGGATCTATGTTTAACCCTGTGCTAGTACCTCGATACAGGTAAGCTCGTCCTTGGTAGTTATTATTGCCAAAAGCGCCAACCATTACATCATTATAACTGTCGCCATCGATATCGCCGACGCCCGCTACACTGTTACCAAAATAATCGCCGCTATTGCTACCGGGGGAAGCCAGCAAGGTGGGATCTTCGATGATGAGGCCAGTGCTGGAGCCTCGATAGAAGTATACCCGTCTCGGCCCACTACTGATGCTTTCGGCGCTTATTAATATATCGTCGTACCCATCGTTATCAATATCCCCTGCTCCTGCCATGTTCTGACCAAAGGCGCGCGTATTTGCAGGAGCAACTAAGACCGTAGGATCGGCGGTAACCAATCCGTTTTTGCTGCCATGATAGAGGTATACCCGGCTCCGGTAAACAACACTTGATTTATTAAAGGTATCACTGGCCGCAATGAGGACATCGTCATAGCCATCTCCATTTACATCGCCGGCTCCCGCTATGCGATGGCCGAAGGTGGTGCGTTTCTTCGGGCCAGGCTCAGCAATAGTGATGGGCGTACTGATGAGCGGATCAATAATGAGCGGATAGGTGGCGTGCGCATCATCCACGACAAGCGCTACTGTTTTTTCATCGGCGCTGAGCTGCATTCGCGACGCTAGTACCCGCCCGGTTGCGTCCCAGGCGCGTAGGCCCGCATAGCGCAGCACTTCTTTGCCGGCCTCGCGCAAGCTCAATGCCTGCCCATCCGCGTGCGCTGCTACTTGCAGATTGGTATGCAGAGCCAACTGCACCTGCACCGGACCGGACCGGCCAGCCGGCCGCTGAAACAAAGTATAGTTCTGACGCAACCCTGCCGGCGAGTTCTCATAATCGACGGCGAAGGCTGCGCCGTGGGTATATGCCGCCTTATTTTCCTGGCAGGTGGTACCGGTGGAAGTGTCTTCCGGCAAAAATTCCAGCTTATCGCCTCGACCGATGCCGCGTAGCTTTAAGCCTAGCTGCCACGCCCGGGAAGCCTTGGCGCGGTCGGCGGAAGCGGCCACGGTATATGCCGCAGCGCCCAAAGTAGCAATTAGCCCCTGATCAGGGTTATCGGCGATAGTGGCAGCTGAGTGCTCACTGGATTGATACAGAAAGTAGGCGCGGCGCTGCACATCAGCCAGCACGGTCGTGAGTTCGTTGGTGGCTGGAGCAGCCGGCGAGGCTGTAGCTTGCGCAAAGCCAGCGTCGGGTCGGTTAGCCAGCCTACCCCCATCAAGTTTGGCATATATTTCTCGGCCGGAAAAAAGCCCCCCAGCGGGACCAGCAGTCTGAGTAGCAAGCGTCCGGCTGCTGGCGATAAAATTTAAGTAAAAAAGCCCCCCACTAACAGTGGCTACCACAAAAAAGCCGACAGCACAGATACAGTGCCTCGAAAACGAGGAAATGCGTAACATAAAAACTGGAGTAGAACAATTGATTCATAGACACTTAACATTAGATAAGACACCACTAGCCTGTAAAAGCAGGAGTATGGAGGTGGCGCAAGCTAGTGGGGTGCGCGGGCCCCTTTGTCCAACATACAATCTGGCACAAGCCGGAAGGAGCGTTAGAAGATCTTTACTAAATATACATGTAAACGTTCTCGCATTTGAAAGCAAGCAAGAAAATTTGTGACTAAGCCTACATATTTCCTAGCGCATAATCTTGCCACGTAAGTCCCAGTGACTGGATTTTACCGCCAAACCATCATCTTCCCGCTTGATTGTGCGCGTGTAGCGCTCACCAGCAATGAGGCCGTCAGGTCGGCGCTTGCCAAAGAATAACGTCACGGGTTCACCATGCTCATTAGTCACGAAGGTGATATCATATCCTTTAAATACATCGTGGATGCTGGTGGAGGGTTCACATGTCTTATTAAGCTTCTTTTCTAATTCGGGATGAATGGGCATAATCCGCAGTTAAAAATTATACTAGATGCTCACGTAAACGCAGACAGCAGATGTGCATTGGGGCCTTTTAAGGCTGCCAAAAACTGCTGTTACCTATTTTTAAGTAGCAGGAGGGCAGGATAGGATTTCAGCCATCTGCTTTCCTGTGGCTGTTTATGAGGCATCCTACCTGAAAAGTATGCTTCTATGGCTTAGGATGGCATATTGGTAAATGGAGCATGCTTGATGCGAAACCGTATCCCCATGGCTCGCAGTCGCTTCCGGTAGTGCGCAAGCAGACGCAGTGTTGCCATATCCAGCCGGGGCAAGCGGCAATCAAACCACACTATGCGTTTCCCGCTGCGAGTTGCTCGTTGCAGTGCCTCCTACAAGAGAGGCAGCGCGGGTTGCTGATTTGGGTCTTGTACCAAGAAAAGTCGATACGTACGCGGCAAAATTTCGTGATATACCTGCATGAGTTGGTTCTGGTGGGAGGAAAACCGGGCCGCTTCGAGCAGAACTCACTAGATTATACGGCAGAGATAAAAGTGTTGGATAGGCCTTATAGGATAATTAAACGTGTGATTTACCCTGAATCTTCGGCTGCGTATTTGTTGCGGCTTTTGTAGAACACAAGCTATTGCGCACTTACCTCACGATACTTTTTTTATGGCCTTGGGTACCGCAGCCATTTCAAGCTACTGGTTTTGAGAGGATTACCGCAACAAGCTGATTAGACATCTTAAACTCGTGGGCTTGAGGATAAACCTTTACGCTAATGGTTTTGGCTCGATATTTCCTTGTTATAGGTAGAAATACGTAACAGGCACTAATAAGAGCGTCTGTACTCAGCACTATCACTCACGGGCCTCTAGAGAAGGCTTTTACACTTCAGTTATGTACACGTTGTTGTTGCAAGGGGGCGGTTCCATCGGCAGTGATGGAATGCGTTTGCCCGTATAAATACTTGCTCAGTTCAGCTTGCGAGAAAAATACGTATTATCGATCTTTGTATTCCGTAATAATACTGGACTGATCATGCGTTCTACTTCCACCCTGAGTTCACATCAAGCGCATCGCTTGGCGGTCTCGTTAGCATTCCATTTTCCTTCATACGCCTTTCTCACTCCGGGTCCTTATCATCAGTTGCTACTCGAGGCCTTCGTGCGTGGGGAGCTAACAATGGATCAGGTGCTGGTTCATCTGGAGGCTCATGAGTATACGCCTGAGAGAGGATCAGTGGTGTATACAGCGTAGTGTCTGGAGTTCTACAAGGGCTTACTTTGGCTATAAGAATGGCCAAAGCAACCCCGTTGTTTAGATGGCACTGAATCCCATCCGCCTAATATTGGCTCAAGGTGAATGCGCTAACGGTTCCCGGGTTCAGACTTTGCATTACGCTTAGGTACACGTATTAAAGCGCCTTAGCAAAGAGTTGGAAGCACGGAAACAGGTACAGTCAGGTGCCCTGAAAAAAGAAAAGGCCTTTCCGATCTGGAAAGGCCTTTTTAGGTAGCGGGGACAGGACTCGAACCTGTGACCTTTGGGTTATGAGCCCAACGAGCTACCAACTGCTCCACCCCGCACTGTTTGGTTCTGCAAATGTAAGAGGCTTTTTTGGAATTAGGTGGTATTGTAACATAAAAAGTTGCTTTTCGGGCCTTCTACACTGATAATCAGCTGCTTTATTCTCTGGCAAAGCTGTGATTAAGTACTTGAGTCTAGAAACGACTGGTAATTCCGAAGTGAATTTTGGAAGCATTGAGCGCTAGCTTTTGATTTAGCTGCTTTGAGCGGCCAACAGAATACACCAATTGAAACAGACCAGCGCCGGTACGAAAGCTGATTCCTGCTCCTACACCCGTTGGGGCATCGGCGTTGGCGCCTTTAGTTAGCTTACGTTGCAGGTATGCCTGATCAAGGAAGAGAAACACAAAGGAATCGGGGCCGGTGAACTGGCGGTATTCCATAGTGCCAACCGCGTAGGAGCTGGCAAAGAAAGCAAACTCGCTGAAGCCACGTAGCGTAGCCAGCCCCCCCAAGCGGAATAAGTCGTTGAGAAACAGGCGGTCGTTGAGCAAGGACTCACCTCGCACCCGGCCGAGCAGCACGCCGTTGCGACCAATCGGATAATAGTATTCGGCGCGGCCACCGAGCGTAACCTGGGTGGAGCGCAGAGGCACCCGCGTATAAAGCGTGTCGTTTAGGTCGGTATTCTTGCTGATGCGCTTGTTGCCCACAGCAGCCAGGCTGCTAAAAAAAGCCCCCCGGCGTGGAAAATATAAGTCATCGAGGGTACTTTTAGAGTAGTCGATGCCGTAGGAAGTGTACTCGGAATCGATATTTTCGGGGAGAGCCCGTAGCTCCCGAAAGGTGGAATCGGACAGCAGGCGGGAGCTGCGGAACTCGGTGAAGAAGCTGATGCGCCCGGCCCGTACCGTGGGGTATGTCACCTGAAGGCGAGGCCGCAGGGTGAGAAATGCGTCGGACTGCCGATAAAGATTGAAATTACCCCCCACTTCCAAGGGCGAGCCGAAGAAATTAGGGTGCACGTACTGCGCGTCTAGGAGCTGAGAGGCGGCGTCTACTTTGCGCCATTGCAGGCCTAGCTGCTTGCCCCCGCCGCGAATGTTGCGCAGGCTGATGGTCACATCGCCGGTAAGCTGCACCTTGTTCTGACCCGGCCCGGGACTTGGGTTGGGTAGCACGCCCACAATGGCATCGAACTGGTTAGCCGGCCGATCGTCAAGGAGTAAGTATACCCGCGCTTTTCCCTGCGCGAAACGCACCTCAGGCTCAGCCTTAACTTGTATATAAGGAAGCTGGCGCAACTGGCGGGCAATAGCATTTACTCGCTGCTGACTGTAGGGCTGATTCGGAAAAATCTGCAGGTAGCGGGTCAAAAACTGGGTTCGGGTTTTGGTAGTGCCCAGCACCTGCAAAGAATCGAATACGATAACTGGGCCACGATCGAGCACCACGCGGCCTTCAATGTCGGAGCCGATAAGCGCAACGGAATCGAGGCGCACGGTAGCAAAAGGGTAACCCTGGTTTTCGGCTTCGGTCAGCACGCGCTGCTGGAGCTGGGTCCATTCCTGAGGGCGGAAAGGCTGGTCGCGGAAGAATTTTTCGCGGTAGCCGGCCTTGGTAAGCAGCCCGTCGCCCAGGTTGCCATTGCGCAGGCGTGCCCACCGAAATTGCTCGCCCACATAAAGGCGCACCTGCACCGTGTCGCGGCTCCAGCGCATGGTATCGGCGGAGGCAGTGAGGTAGGCGTCGGCCTGCATGGCCAGCACCACATCGCGGATGGTGCGCAGAGACGTAAGCGAGTCGGGAGCGTTGGGCCGAAACCGGTAGCGTACGAGCGTGGGTCGGTCTGCTTCCTCGGTATTAAATTGAATGTATTTTGCCCCCCGCAGTGGTTTGCGCAGCCGCGTAGTGCTGGTGTCAGGGCGGGCCGGTGGCACAGGTGGCGTCTGCAGCGCAGGCTGGTTGGGCGCGGCCGGGGTGGGCGTTACCTGCGCCTGTATCGCGCTGGGCCAACCGAGTAGCAGACTCAGCACACAGTAAAAAAAGATGCGGGCACACATTAGGGCAAAGAACGTGGACTGGAAGCATTTAATTTTGACACCTGTGGTTGGAATGCGGATAGCAGGGCTACCGTCATGTCCTCTTTCTGCGACTCGCGCAATGGAGATTTACGATCTGGGTACCTTGCAGAACGGACCAGGAAATGGTGCGGAAGGCGCCGCTTCCTTTTCGATTGGGCCAAGGCACAATCACCTAAACTAATTATGCATCTCTGGGTGTTACCACATACGCTACCTTTTCTTCTGAATGCCTGGCCTTTACCTCCACATCCCCTTCTGCAAACAAGCCTGTCACTACTGCGACTTCCATTTCAGCACTTCTATGGCGCTGAAAGGCAAGCTGGTAGACGCGCTGGTGCGAGAGGTAGAGTTGCGCCGCGACTACCTAGGTCCTGAGGCCACGCTCGACACCATTTATTTTGGAGGTGGCACTCCCTCCCTGCTGATAGCGGCGGAATTAGACACTTTGTTTGACGCCATTCACCAACATTTTGAAATTGCCCCCCAGGCCGAAATTACCCTCGAGGCGAACCCCGACGACCTTACTGCTGATAAGCTCCGGGAGCTAGCTGCGTCGCCCATCAATCGCCTGAGTATTGGTTTGCAAAGCTTCCACGAGCCCCACCTGCGCCTGATGAACCGGGCCCACTCTGCCGCAGAATCGACGCGGTGCGTGCGACTGGCCCAGGATGCGGGCTTCGAGAATATCTCGGTGGACTTGATTTATGGCGTGCCGGCTCCCGACCACCGTATTTGGGAGCAGGATATGGCAGCGGCTTTTGCGCTGGACGTACCTCATCTTTCGTGTTACGCGCTTACCATTGAGCCGGATACGGTGTTTGGGCGGCGCTTGCGCAAAGGGCAGTTCACCCCGCCACCCGATGACTTTGTGGCCCGACAGTTCGAAATGCTGTTGGCCCAAATAACTGCGCACGGCTACGAGCAGTACGAGATTTCCAACTTTTGCCTCCCCGGCCGCGAGTCGCGGCACAACTCAAATTACTGGCGTGGGGTGCCTTACTTGGGCTTAGGCCCCAGCGCCCATTCTTTTGATGGCACAAGTCGGGAGTTTGCGGTAGCGAATAACACGCGCTACGTCACGAGCCTGCTGGAGCAGAATGAGGTACCCACTACCCGCGAAGTCCTCTCGCCCACCGACCGCGCCAATGAATACCTGATGACCAGCTTACGCACTGCCCGCGGCTGCGACTTAGTGCGTCTGCGCCAGGAATTTGGGGTAGACTTACGCGCCCAACGCACTGAGTACTTGCGGGATTTAGAGCAAAACCGTTGGGCCACGCTGGACGATGAGGTGTTAATTCTTACAGACCAGGGAAAACTGCTGGCTGACCACATCACCCTAGAATTATTTCAGGCCGCTGGCTAAATCAATAAAATCAGCGTAATCTGTGCCTATGGAACGCCTGATTGATGCCCTCGCCGACGATGCTGACTTTTTTGTGGAGCACGTCCAAATCACTGCCATCGTTTTCGATACGACCGATGACGTAACGGTTTGGGCTACTACTTACTTCGACAACAGCCTGCATTTCTTTCACTTAGGCTTACAGTTTCCAGCCTTAGACCTATTGCTTCGCCTAGCTGGCGAGCGAGCGGAGTCATTGCAAGAAGAAGTAGCCGAGGCGCTGGCTACCGTCACGGAATGGCCCTGCCTCCTGGAGTACACCACCGAAGAAAAGCCCCCCGTCCCCCTTCCAAACGTGGCTATGAAGCTCGCCTGCACGTATCCGGCTACGTTGGTAGATGAAGATGATGAAGGGGAGGGTGAAGAAGAGGAAGAAGGCGACGAAGATGAGGAGGATGACGATGAAATTGCCCCCCACAATATCTTTTACTTGGAAGGTGTGTATCTGCGGCTCGAACCTTAAGCGTATGTGCTGTTTGCTATAGAGTTAAAAACACTTTTTTCTCTCAGTCTAGTGGTTGGTTACTAAGCTTGGTCGTCATGCAGAGCGCAGCGCAGCATCTCGCATGTTTATCTAGAGTACTACTCATACATCAGCACGCGAGATGCTTCGCTCTGCATGACGTTATTTTTAGTGATTAATTCAGCGGCTATTCAAAATTCCGTTCAACCCATCTACTGCTCATGTTTTACCTGATTCCTGGTTTGGGGGCTGATGAGCGTGTTTTTCATAAGCTGCGCCCTTTGCTGCACGGTCCGTCTCAGGTGCTGGAATGGTTGAAGCCGATAGGCGATGAGCCGTTGCCGGACTACGTGCAACGGATGGCGGCGGCAATTCCCGAGGATCAGGTCTGCTTTGTGGTAGGCGTGTCATTTGGTGGCGTGGTAGCGCAGGAAATCTGCCGTATCCGACCGCGGGCCTGCGCGGTGTTAGTGTCCAGCATTCCGGATGCTGACCGGCTGCCTCTATTACTCCGACTCATTCGGGCGACGCGGGTGTATAAATTGGTGCCTCCATCCTTGCTCAAGCTATTTCCGTGGGCCGGGCGTTGGTACTTTGGGATCGATGACAACCTAGAATACAAAATATTCAAGGCCATTCTGCGCGACATGGACTCTGCTTATACCAGTTGGGCCATTAAGCAGCTCCTACATTGGGACAGCACCGGCGTTGGTAGTTGCGTACAGATTCTGGGCTCCCGCGACCGAGTTTTTCCACCTTCTCCCGCGCCCGTCGATTACCTTATTCCCGGCGGCACGCACTTTATGGTTCTCACGCACGCTCAAGAGATAAGCCAGATTTTGAATGACTTACTCCACAAGCAGCAGGCAAAACAAGAAGCCGCAGCCGAAAAGCGTATTGATATAGTGCGGTAATTCCCTCCCATTTCGCTCCCCCGAATGCTTGCTACTTACCCCTACCACGGCCACACCTTCTCCTTCGACCCCAGCGCACCGCTAGATATTTCGCTGCCTCTAGCACCTGGCTCGAACCAAGTGAATTGCTTTTGGGCCGAGCCGGTGCAGTTCGACACCATCCGAGTAGGCGATTTTGTGGGGAGTGTAGCCGAGGGCGGCAGCACGAACTATAAGCGAGTTCACCTCACGCCCCACGGCAACGGCACACATACGGAGTGCTACGGCCACATTTCCACCAATCCGGAGGCGACTATTAATCGCTGCCTGAAGCGCTTTCTGTTTGTGGCTCGGCTTATTTCCGTGGAGCCGCGCCAGCAGGCCAACGGCGACCAAGTCGTGATGCTAGCAGACGCACAATCGGCACTGGGAGGCATTTTTCCTGGCTCTGAGGTGTTACCGGAAGCAATTATTCTGCGGACGCTGCCCAATCATAAAGCCAAGCGCACCCGCCAATATTCCGGCACCAATCCTACCTATATAGAGCCAGCATTAGTCCAGTACCTTGCCGATCATCACATCGAACACCTTCTGTTGGACTTGCCTAGTGTAGACCGGGAAGAAGATGGCGGCCAGCTCCTTGCTCATCACGCTTTCTGGCAATACCCAGAGCATACCCGACGCACCAGTACGATTACAGAGCTAATTTTCGTGCCTGATGAGCTGAAAGACGGCTTATATCTGCTTAACCTTCAGATTACTAGCCTTGAGCTAGATGCCAGCCCAAGCAAGCCAGTGCTCTACCGTTTGAGCTAGCTACTTGCTCCAGCTACCAACACGAACGTAAAAAGCCCCCCAGGTAGAGTCTGGGGGGCTTTTTGATTATTCTATCGTCTAACCACGAAATGCGTGGCGTCCGATTGGCTAGTAGCTCAGACTAAGCAGCAGTTGCTTCGGTCAGCTCCGTCTCGTCGATAACGGGTACTACCGATACGAACGAGCGGTCCTTGCGGCCCTTGCGGAACTGCACGGTGCCGTCTACCATAGCGAACAGGGTGTGGTCCTTGCCGATACCCACGTTCTGACCGGGGTGATGCTTAGTGCCACGCTGACGAACGATGATGTTGCCAGCAATAATGCCTTGACCGCCGAAAATCTTCACGCCCAAGCGCTTAGAATGCGATTCGCGGCCGTTGTTAGATGAGCCGACGCCTTTCTTATGTGCCATTGTTGTATGTGTTGTGCGTTAGTGGTGTTGACTTGTCTGTTGGTGCTAAGAGTGGAAGACTATTCTCACTTAGCAACGCAATCAGTCAATTCAATTACCCGATGCTGTTGACCATTACTTTGGTGTAGTCCTGACGGTGGCCGTTGAGCTTCTTATAGCCCTTACGACGCTTCTTCTTGAACACCAATACCTTGTCACCTTTTACTTGTGCCAAGATGGTACCCTTCACTTTCACGTCCAGGAACGGAGCGCCGATAGTGAGCGAACCGTTATTGTCGGTCAGGAGCACGTTGCCCAGCTCAACTACGTCTCCGACGTTGCCGGCTAGTTTGTGGGTATAAACAAATTTCTCGGCTTCGACCTTGGTCTGCTTGCCAGCTATGTTGACGATTGCGTACATCGGCGTCTCGCGTGTTTTAAAAATGGGAAGGCAAAAGTAACAGGTTTAGGATTCAAAACCAAACCTAACTCACTAGTCTTCATTTGGTCGGCTGCCAAAACGACTTTTCTGTTAAGCTAATAGCGCGCTGCAAACAGTCTTTTAACAGCACGCGCTGGGCACGCGAATACACTTTTTGTGGATAAGTTGGATTGTCCACATTCGAAATGTTGATAAGTATTCAAAATTCGGGTGTTTTAGGCCAAAAATTGCTTCTTTCCACAAAAGCGTTATCAACAGCTCATCAGTGAGCATAGGTAAAAATTAATAGAATAAAAATGGTTTTCGGGGGGCGTTTTGCCGGAGGTCGGGTTTATATTTGATCCCATGACCGCCCAAATTTTGTGGTGAGTCAGGCCAAACAATTCTGTTTAGCGCAGGGTTGGCAAGCCACTACCTGATCATATTTTTGGTCACGTTTCACCTTCAATACGCTATCTGTTATGGAACCACTGCTCGTTGAGAACCCCAACCGCTTTGTGCTATTCCCCATCCAGAACGACGATGTCTGGCAATTCTATAAAAAGGCAGAGGCTTCCTTCTGGACCGCCGAGGAAATAGACCTCTCCCAAGACCAGAAAGACTGGGAAAACCTCAACGATAACGAGAAGCACTTCATCTCGCACGTGTTGGCCTTCTTCGCGGCCTCCGATGGCATTGTGAACGAGAACCTGGCCGTCAACTTCATGCAGGAAGTGCAGATGCCTGAAGCGCGCTGCTTCTACGGCTTCCAGATTATGATGGAAAACATTCACAGCGAGACCTATTCACTGCTGATTGATACCTACATTAAAGACCCCAAGGAGAAAGACCGCCTCTTCAACGCGCTCGAAACCGTGCCATGCGTGAAGAAAAAGGGCGAGTGGGCCCTCAAATGGATTAACTCCGAAGACTTCGCTGAGCGCATTATCGCCTTCGCCGCTGTGGAAGGCATTTTCTTCTCTGGCTCATTCTGCTCTATTTTCTGGCTGAAGAAGCGCGGCCTGATGCCCGGCCTCACCTTCTCCAACGAACTTATATCCCGCGACGAAGGCCTACACTGCGACTTCGCTTGCCTGCTCTATGGCTACCTCCAGAACAAGCTCAGCGAGGAGCGCGTGCACAGCATCATTAGTGACGCGGTGACTATCGAGCAGGAGTTCGTGACTGATGCCCTGCCCGTGAACCTTATCGGGATGAACGCCAAGAACATGGCGCAGTACATCGAGTTCGTAGCCGACCGCCTGCTTGTGTCACTGGGTTACAGCAAGATCTACAATGCCTCCAACCCCTTCGACTTCATGGAGATGATTTCGCTACAGGGCAAAACCAACTTCTTCGAGAAGCGCGTGGCTGAATACCAGAAAGCCGGCGTAATGAGCGAGCGCACCGAAAACGCCTTCTCACTCGACGAGGATTTTTAAGGTATTGATTTTCAATGAAAGAGCCCTCCGGCATTGGCTGGGGGGCTTTTTTGTTGGCTGGTTTCTCGTTCAATGGGGCCTCACCCCCTAGCCCCCTCTCCTAGGGGAGAGGAGGAACTAGTTTTAAAAGCTACTAACTAAAAAGAGCTAATATTCTAGAAAAACTAAAAGCTAGGTCCTCCTCTCCCCTAGGAGAGGGGGCTAGGGGGTGAGGCCACTCCTTAGCGCCGCCTACCAAATTTCCCTCAACACTACAACCCAATTTCACTCCCAAAATTTAGCACCAATCCCCTAGCGCTGCTCATCAATTTTGCCCCCCAGTGCTACATTTTTGGACTATGTGGATAACTTCTGTTGATAAGTCTTGTCCTACCCAACTGTAAGAAATATCTTCCGCAACGATTAGCCACATCCATTCGCGGCTTACCCCAATTTCCCGATTATACTGCCTGCTCTCACAGAGCCGGCAAACTCATATCCAACTACCAAAACGCACACGCTTATGCTGGTAATTAAACGCGACGGCCGGCGCGAATCCGTGAAATTTGACAAAGTCACGGCGCGCATCGAGAAGCTCTGCTACGGGCTCAACATGGTGTATGTCTCGCCGATTGAAGTGGCCAAAAAGGTCATCGACGGGATTTATGACGGCGTTACGACCATTGAGCTTGACAACCTGGCGGCCGAAACGGCGGCTTCGCTCACCACCAAGCACCCCGACTACGCTATTCTGGCGGCCCGCATTGCCGTGAGCAACCTGCATAAGGTGACCTCTAAGTCGTTCAGCAGCACCATGAAGCGGCTGTACACCTACGAGGACCCCAAGACGGGCGAAAACGCTTCGCTCATTGCCAAAGACGTGTGGGAAGTTATCCACAAGCACGCGGCGACCCTCGACTCAGCTATCCTCTACGACCGCGACTACAGCTACGACTACTTCGGGTTCAAAACCCTGGAGCGCTCCTACCTGCTGCGTATGGATGGCAAAGTAGTAGAGCGGCCCCAGCACATGCTCATGCGTGTGGCCATCGGGATTCACAAGGACGATATTGAATCGGCTATTGAGACGTATGAGCTGATGTCGGAGCGCTGGTTTACCCACGCTACCCCTACCCTGTTCAACGCCGGCTCACCGAAGCCGCAGTTGTCGTCGTGCTTCCTGCTCACTATGAAGGACGACTCCATCACGGGCATTTATGACACGCTGAAAAACTGCGCTCAGATTTCGCAGTCGGCGGGCGGTATTGGCTTGAGCATTCATAACGTGCGCGCTACGGGCTCTTACATCAAGGGCACCAACGGCACTTCCAACGGCATCATCCCGATGCTGAAGGTGTTCAACGACACGGCCCGCTACGTGGACCAGGGCGGTGGCAAGCGCAAAGGCGCCTTCGCTATCTACATCGAGCCCTGGCACGCCGATATCTTCGACTTCCTGGATTTGAAGAAAAACCACGGCAAGGAAGAAAACCGCGCCCGCGACCTGTTCTACGCTCTCTGGACGCCCGACTTGTTCATGAAGCGCGTGGAGGATAATGGCGACTGGACCCTGATGTGCCCCAACGAGTGCCCCGGCCTCGGCGACACCTGGGGCGAGGACTTCGAGCGTCTTTATAAAAAATACGAGAAGGAAGGCCGCGGCCGCAAGACCATCAAGGCGCAAGAGCTGTGGTTTGCCATCCTGGAAAGCCAGACCGAGACCGGCACGCCCTACATGCTGTTCAAGGACGCGGCCAACCGCAAGTCGAACCAGCAGAACCTGGGCACCATCAAGTCGTCGAACCTGTGCACCGAGATTATGGAGTACACCGACGAGCACGAAATTGCGGTCTGCAACCTAGCTTCGCTGGCCTTGCCACGCTTCGTGAAGGAAGGCGAGCAGAAGGGCCAGATGGTGTTCGACCACCAGAAGCTGTATGATGTAACCTACCATGCTACCAAGAACCTGAACAAGGTTATTGACATCAACTATTACCCCGTGCCCGAGGCCGAGCGCTCCAACCGCCGCCACCGCCCCATCGGGCTGGGCGTGCAAGGGCTGGCCGATACGTTTATTGCCCTGCGCATGCCTTTCGAGAGCGACGAAGCCACGGGCCTGAACAAGGACATCTTCGAGACCATCTACTTCGCGGCTTGCACGGCTTCCATGGATTTGGCCAAGAAAAATGGCCCCTACGAAACCTTCGCCGGCTCGCCCATGAGCCAGGGCAAGTTTCAGTTCGACCTCTGGAACGTGACGCCCGACTCGGGCCGTTGGGATTGGGAAACGCTGCGCGCTCAGGTAATAGAGCACGGCATGCGCAACTCCCTGCTGGTGGCGCCCATGCCCACGGCCAGCACCGCCCAGATTCTCGGCAACAACGAGTCGTTTGAGCCTTACACCTCCAACATCTACGTGCGGCGCGTGCTGAGCGGAGAGTTTATGGTGGTAAACAAGCACTTGCTCAAGGACCTCATCAAACTCGGCATCTGGAACGAGCAGATGAAGAACGAAATCATTGCCGCCAACGGCTCGGTGCAGAACATCGCCCGCATCCCGCAGCACATCAAAGACCTGTATAAGACGGTGTGGGAAATCTCCCAGCGCCGCATTATCGATATGTCGGCCGACCGGGGGGCATTTATTTGCCAGAGCCAGAGCCTGAACCTGCACGTGATGAACGTGAACTTCGGCAAGCTCACCAGCATGCACTTCCACAGCTGGAAGAAGGGCCTCAAAACCGGCATGTACTACCTGCGCACGAAAGCCGCCGCCGACGCCATCAAGTTCACGGTGCAGAAACAAGCCGCCGAGACTCTGGAGCCGCTGAACGTAGCCGCCCAGAATGCTTCGGACATGGCTTGCTCGCTGGATAATCCAGACGCTTGCGAGGCTTGCGGTTCGTAATCTAAAAGAATGGGCAGGGAGTATTTCCCTGCCCATTTTTATATCAGCACTAAAACCCGGAACATGAGACCATAGCCCCTAGAGTCACAGCAAAAGTGGTGTCCTGTGACTTAGAAGCGACTAAACAAAAAAGAGGTACCGTTGGCGCGGTACCTCTCATTGGGAGGAGCGAGACGCCCCGATTTTCCAAACTAAATCCTGTGTCCTATGGCCGTTACAAAGCGGGGAAACAGTTCTAAGTTTGGTAAGAAATTTTCCTTTCGCGACATCTGCTCCAATCTGATTATTGGACTAGGAGTAGTAAGCGCATTAGGAAGAGCTTTTGATGCATGGGAGCCTTTGCTAGGCTCTTATGTTCAGGCGTTTCTTGCCTTACTCAACAGCTGGTTTCTGTAGATAGTTATGAACTAGTATGAAGAAGCTAGAACGGGAGTGTTCTAGCTTCTTCCTTGTTTAAAGTAAGTTCGAAATACAGATTAATAGCAAACATTTGCTTCTGTAAATTTACAGAAGACGCTTAGCTTAGCTTAGAAGCCGTTTTGCAACGGATGAAAATCAGCGAAAGTGGCGACAAACTAGTGTTTTTTGTATGGCAAATTATACCATCTCCCACTAGCGCGAGCTTGTAGCTCGTGACCAGCTTTGAAGTGGAGGCTGTACTCCACTTGTCCCATCAGCAGCAAGTTGGAACCGCGCCTCTTTCAGAAATTCCGTACTTTGGTTCTATGGCTGATTTACTTTCCCGCATCACTGTCAACCCCACTATCTGCCATGGGCAGCCCACCGTACGCGGGTTGCGCTATCCAGTGCAAAACATCCTGGAACTGCTGGCTTCGGGCATGACGGACGCCGAAATATTGGCTGACTATGAAGACCTAGAAGTAGAGGACTTGCGCGCTTGCCAAGCCTACGCCGCGGAACTACTAAAAACCAAGACCTTCTACCGGATGGCTTCTTAATGGCGGCGTCGCTGATTAAGATACTGGTAGATGCGCAGTTGCCTAAGCATCTGGCACGTTGGCTTGCCCACGAAGCCGGTTTCGACGCGCTACATACGCTCGATCTGCCGGAAGCCAACCACACCCCCGACGATGGCATCAATGAGCTGTCAGTGCGTGAGAGTCGCATTGTGATTACCAAGGATGCTGACTTTGTGAATAGCTTTATTCTGCATAGTCGCCCTTACAAGCTACTGCTGGTTTCTACGGGCAACATCAGCACCAATGAGCTAGTGGAGCTATTTCGCCGGTATCTACCGGAGCTAACGAAGGCATTGCAATGGCATAGCTACCTGGAGTTGTCGCGGGAGCAGTTAGTGATTCACCGATAATCATTAGCAGCCGCGGTTTCAACTTACGTACAGCAAGACGTACATCTTCCTGCTACTTATGAAACCTCGGGTAATCTGCCACATGATGTGTTCCCTGGACGGGCGCACCATTCTCAGCCGCTGGGGCGACTCGCCCAACACCAAGGAGTACGAAACGACGGCTGCCACCTTCGAGGCCCAGGCCTGGCTGTGCGGGCGCGTGACCATGGAAAAGGACTTCACCCACGGCCTGGCCCCCGACCTGAAGCCCGTAGCCTCCCCCCTGCCCCGCACCGATTTCGTGGCCGCGCACGGGGCCGAGTCGTTTGCCGTCGCCGTCGATGCCCACGGAAAGCTAGGTTGGGAATCGTCCGCCATCGACGACGACCACATCATCAGCATCCTCACCGAGCAGGTAAGCGACGAATACCTGGCGTACCTGCGCGCGAAAGGCGTGTCGTACCTGTTCGGTGGCGCCCAGGAAATCGACTTTGCACTGGTCCTGCGCAAGCTGGGCGAGCTATTCCCCATTCAGACCATCCTGCTGGAAGGGGGCGGGCACTTGAACGGCTCCCTGCTCAAAGCCGGTCTGATTGATGAGCTAAGCCTGCTGCATTACCCCGTGGTGGATGGCGCGCCCACCTCGCCCACCATCTTCGAGCAAGGCGATGCGCCGGGCCCCGCCACGCCCTTCAAGCTCCTAAGCGCCGAGCAGCGCCCCGACGGGATTCTGTGGCTGCGCTACGAAGCAGGAGCAGCGTAAGAAAAAGCCCCCCACGGAGCCGGTTGGCAGCGTGGGGGGCTTTTTCTTTTCAAACTCTTGTCACTCCTGCCCGTCATGCAGAGCAACGCGAAGCCTCTCGCGTGTTTAGTGTGAGCACTAATCAAATTGAACGTCATGCTGAGCTTGTCGAAGCATCTCTCCCGCTTCGTTGAGGTTACTAACCAGTAGAGATGCTTCGACAAGCTCAGCATGACAATTAGTGTGGCAACATCAGCATGCGAGAGGCTTCGCGTTGCTCTGCATGACGTTCTTTTTGGTGCTGGATGAAGCCCACTTTCTGGCCTCTCTATTAGCTGCCCAGCTTCCAGCCGGCGCGGTAGTCGCGCTTCACGAATTGGTTGACCTCGTCGAAGTTGGTGATTTTGCGCTGCTGATTATCCCAGAGCAGCTCGATGCCGCGGCCGGGGTAGTCAAAGCCCTGGCCATTGGCTTTGGGGCGCTGGAGGTCGTAGCCGCGGATGGCGAGGTTGGCCATAAGCAGGGCTTCGGTGAGCGGGCCGGCCAGCTCGAAGGGCGAGCTGACGGTCTTTTTGCCGTGGCCGGCAATACAGGCTTCTACCCACTGGCCGTAGTGGCCGTCGGCGCCGCCGGGCACGCGCGCTATGGTCTGCTTCACCTTTACTTCGTTGGTGCGGGAGGTGGGCAGCAGGCGCGGATCGGCGGAGTAGGTGCTGGCCATCATCTTGCCCTTGGTCCCGACGAAGAGCGTGCCGTTGCCACCGTCGCCAAACAGTTCGTTGGGGCCTAGCTCGTCGGGGCGAGTAGGCTGGATGCCGCCGTCCATCCAGTGCACGGTAATATCCTGCTTGGTTTTGTTGGTTTTGGGAAAAGTCAGCGTGACGTGGCTGGAGGGCGGGCAGCTCTCGGGGAAGTAGCCGCGCTTGAACTCATCGACGTAGACGCTGCCCACGCTGGCCTGCACGGCATTAGCGTATTGCAGGTTTAGGACGCGGAAGGGCGCTTCCAGCAGGTGGCAGCCCATGTCGCCGAGGGCGCCGGTGCCGTATTCCCACCAGCCGCGCCAGTTGAATGGCACCAGTTTATCCACATAGTCGCGGTACGGGGCCGTGCCGAGCCAGAGGTCCCAATCAAGCTCCGGGGGCACGGTGCCTTTAGTCGTGGGCCAGGCAATGCCCTGGGGCCAGACGGGCCGGTCGGTCCAGCAGTACACGGTGTGAACGTCGCCGATAATGTCGGCATCGTACCACTCCTGGAGCTGGCGCACGCCGTCGTTGGAGGCGCCCTGGTTGCCCATCTGCGTTACTACTTTGTAGCGTTTGGCCGCTTCGGTGAGTACGCGGGCCTCATGGATGTCGTGGGTGAGTGGTTTTTGCACGTACACGTGCTTACCCAGCTGCATAGCTGCCAGCGTCACGACGGCGTGGTTATGGTCGGGTGTGGCGATGGACACGGCGTCGATCTTCTTCGCTTCCTTATCCAGCATCCGGCGCCAGTCTTTGTAGTAAGTAGCCTGCGGATAGGCTTTGCGGGCGTTGGCCGCGCGGCGGTCGTCTACGTCGCAGAGGTAGCCGATGCGGGCTTTACCGCTTTTGACAAACATGGCCAGATCACTCTCGCCCTTACCGCCAACGCCGACACCGGCAATTACCAGCTGGTCGCTGGGGGCGGTGTAGCCCTTGCCGCCCAGCACGAAGCGCGGCACGATCATGATACCGGCGGCAGCGACGGCGCTGTGCTTGATAAACTCGCGCCGGGATGGCGACTCGGGGATCTGGCTCATCGATACGTAGATTAAGTAAGGGTGGGTGGAAACGAGCCAGCCGAGCAAATTTGCCCCCCAGGCTCAGTCAATCGAGCGGGCATTCGCGGGCAAGGCCACGAACGAAAGATACAGGAATGTATGAATTTCGCGCGGTCTGGCGCTGACTTGATAATTGTGTAGGCAAGCGCTTTAGCGTACAGGAGTACACGCAAAAACGCCCAACCTGTTGGCTGGGCGTTTTGCGCTTATAACAGTATCTATCACAAGTAATAAAGCACGTTTAAAACGTTACTCTGCGGATAGTGCCGTTGCCATTGCTTAGGACATAGTAGGTATTGCCGCTGATGCGCTCGATGTCGGTGGGGCGGTCGAGGCCGCCCAGCAGAACGGTGCCCGATTCGTTGCGCACGGCGCCGGTATTGGGCTGGAAGCCTACGTTTGTTGGGGGCTGAAACACGAACTCGGCCAGCTGAGTCACTACGGGGGCCTTGTTGGCCGACAAGTCGATATCGGTGAGAGTGGTGAAGCCGGTGCGGTAGTCGCTCACGACGCCGCTGTTGCTTACCTGCATTATTTTGGCCGAACCGGCAGCGAAAGGAAAGCCCGTGAGTAGGCTCACTAGGAACCGGCTGCCATCGTGCACGATACCCGTGGGCACGGCTTGGGTCTGGGGCGTAATGTTGGGGAAGCGGGCAAATACGCTCAGCGTTCCGTTGTTTTTATCCCGCCGGATGATAGCATTGGCGCCCGCGTCCGTGATGTACAGGCTGCCATCGGGCCCGAAGGTCATGTTGTAGAGATTGGAATCAATCGGGTCGGACAGATTCTGCGACAGCACAAACGTGCCGATATCCTCCGACGTCAGGCTGGAGGCCGGGCGCACCGGATCGCCGAGCCGGTAGCCCGATACATCGACGCGGTACAATTTGCCAGAATAGCCCCCCAGAATATACAGGATGCCATCCCGATAGAGCACGTGGCCAATACCCGTTACCTCCCCATCCGGCCGCAGATCAGACTGAAAACCAGTAAATACCGGATACACCTGCCCGGTGCCGGACACCACCGATACGCGGCCGTCGTTACCTCCTGTTCCCGATTCACTCACCCACACACGGCCGTTTGGCGCCACACTCATCCCAATCGGGTTCACCAGATCATCCGTTAGAATAGGTCGTTGAGAAGCCAGCAATCCATCGAGGCCATCAATGTCGTTGCAGCCCGTAATGATGGTCATGATTATGGTTGCACTCAGGAAGTAACGTTTGTAATTCATGGCAATTAGCTTTTGGAGTAAAAAAAGATAATATGATTATTTTAAATTAAATGGCTGATAATCAGCTTGCTGCACCTAATTAATAAAGATAAACCCAGATTTCATAGAATTTTTTCAATCCATTTGGTGCTGGATTTTGCACCTGGTCCGTGCGCGCTACACACTAGTGCATTCTTTGTAGAAGCGTAGAAAAAAGCCCCCCAGTCGCTCAGCTCAACAGTACCCAGACCGTCTGTATGCCAGCACCCAAACCTTACTGAAGCATCTGCTGCTGCGCGTCGAAGGCGTAACACCGAGCCTGCATCTTATGTAGCTTAGCTTATGCTTCCCCTTGCCCCATGCACCCCATTGGTAAGAAAACGCCAGCGCCTTCCACTATTCGCCTAGGCTGGTACAATGCGGTGCCAAATGTGTTCTGGTCGGTGCTGAGCCTGACGCCAATCAGTGTGTTCTGCTACCAGCACATGGAGCAGCCGCGGCTGTATGGTCTGCTTATAGTCAGCCTTTTGGCTTTTGGAATACCTGCTTCGGGGTTTCGGCACTTGCAGCTTAGCCGCACGCCTGCCGCCTACCGCAAGCTGGGTGTGCACGTGGTCAACCGCTTCACCCAGCACGGCGACTTTATTCACCGCCTGATTCGTCGGCAGTATCCGCAATACCAACGCGTACGCACCCACTCCAACAGGGCCGCGTTGGTGCGCGCAACCTCTCATCAGGAGCGATTTCACCTGGTGTTATTTCTGTTTTTTCTGCTGACCAGCCTGTATGCCGCCGCGCAGGATTATGGGCGCTGGGCCTTGCTTATCGGGCTTACCAATGTGGTGTATAACCTCTATCTGACGTGGCTGCAGCAATATGTTCGGTTGCGACTTCGGCCTTCTACTGGCTATTCGGAAGAAGATTGTCAGGACATACGGTAAATAAATTGCAATTATTATATATTACCTGAATTACTCCCTTCTGCTTTACGGCATACAGTAGCCGAATTAGTCCCCTCCTCCAGCTAAATCCATGACGCTTCTTTTCAAACGGCATTTTCTAACAATACTGGCCTTGGGTCTGCTCGCGGCTCCGGCTTTGGCCGCTCCCGCCGTCACCGATTCGGTCGCCGCGTTCAACATTGAAGCCGCCACCCAGCACTACCTGAACACGCTCACGCCCGCTCAAAAAGCCAGCTCCGATGCTTACTTCGAGGGCGGCTACTGGCTACAGATCTGGGGGCTGGTGTATGCGCTGGGCGTGGCGGCCATATTTCTGGCGCTGGGCCTATCCAGAGTTATCAAGGGCTGGACGTCGCGGCTGCCCGGCAAGGTGCTGCCTACGCTGGCTTATGCGGCGCTGTATCTGCTGCTGGCTTACCTGCTTAACTTCCCGCTCAGCCTCTACGACGACTATTTCCGCGAGCATCAATACGGCCTATCCAACCAGAGCTTCAGCGAATGGTTAACGGATGACTTAAAAGGCCTGGCTCTATCGCTGGTGTTCGGGAGTTTGGTGCTGCTGGCACTGTATGCGGCCATTCGGCGCACGGGGCGGAGCTGGTGGGCGTGGGGCACGGCCATAATTTCCGTGTTTCTGGTGATATCCATATTCGTGTCACCGGTGTTTATCTCGCCTTTGTTCAATAAGTACACCCCACTGCCCGCCGGCCCCGTGCGCGACCAGATTCTGAGCATGGCGCGGGCCAATGGCGTGCCGGCCGACAATGTGTACCTCGTAGATGCCTCCCGGCAGAGCAAGCGCATCAGCGCCAACGTAAGCGGACTAGGCAGCACCATTCGGGTTTCGCTCAACGATAACTTGCTCAACCGCTCCACGCCCGCCGAAGTGCAGGCCGTAATGGGCCACGAGCTGGGCCACTACGTGTTGAACCACATTCCCAAAATGCTGATCTTCCTCGTCCTGATTATCGGCGTGGGTCTGCGGTTTGTGGATTGGGCCTTTCATCGGCTTATTGGGCGCTACGGACCCCGCTGGGGTATTGCTGGCATTGCTGACGTGGGTGGACTGCCCCTGCTGGTGGCGTTGTTTGCGGTGTTTATGTTTCTGGCGACGCCCGCTTTCAACACCATTATCCGCACGCAGGAACAGGAGGCTGACGTATTTGGCCTGAACGCGGCCCGCCAGCCCGACGGCTTCGCCACCACGGCCATGAAGCTGTCGGAGTATCGCAAAATTGACCCTGGTCCGCTGGAAGAGATGATTTTTTTCGACCATCCGAGCGGCCATACCCGCGTGCTGACGGCCATGCGCTGGAAGGCAGAACATTTACAGGCTGACTAAATCTTTATCCGGTTATGCAAAACGCTATTCTTCAACTAGTCCACCAAGCGCACGCGTTGAGCGAGACCGCGGCCGTAGAAGCCACCGACCCGCTGGAGCGCAAAAAGCTTATCCTCGCCGACCTGTCTTTGCACTTAGTGCAGGCTGCGTTACGTCAGCCGCAGCCCCAGCCCGCCGAGCTACGGCGCTACTTATTCTCAATACTCACCCTGTGCGATAGTTTTGTACCCGACCTCGACCTAAAAGCATTGGCCGAAGTGGTGCTTCCTTCTCAATCAGGTACTTCGGCGCCCGTGCAGTAGCTGGCATTGGTATTCAGGGTGGAATACTGACAGCTTCCAAGGCCCTAAGAGGAGCATTGGTTATAGTAAGAAATGAAGGTGAAGTGTACAGAGCAAAGACGTGGAAAACTAAGCGTCAGGCAACTACGGCCACTTAGTCGGCAGAAACGTAGAAGTCAGGTAGAATAATTTCTATCTCTCACTCCACCCTATTCTCTATGCCTCGTTTCCTATTTATCCTTCTCCTGTTTGTGTCGGCTGGCCTGAGTGGGCCGGTATTGGGCGCGCAGCAGCCCCCCGATGGACTGCCGCCCCGACCTACCCCTTTTCGCTTCGTAACTGACCAAGCGCAGCTTCTCTCCCCCGCCGACGCCAAAACCCTGGAAGGCGGTCTGCGGCGCTACGCCGATAGCACCGGCACCCAGATTGTTGTCGTGACGGTGCCCACGCTGGGCGGCCGCACGGTGGCCGACTACGGCCGCGCGCTAGGTGAAGCCTGGGGCGTGGGTCAGCGCGGTAAAAACAACGGCATTGTACTGCTGCTTTCCGGCCAGGAGCGCCAGGTCACAATTCAGGCGGGCAGTGGGCTGCGCGCTCAGATTACCCCGGAGCTGACTAATCGCGTTATCAGCCAGGAAATGGCCCCCAGCTTCAAGCAGGGCCGCTACTTTGCTGGTCTGCGCGCCGGCCTCAACTCTCTGATGCTGGCCGCCAACCCTAACTATGCCCCCGATGGCAAGCAGCAGGCAGCAACTGCGGCGGTTCCGGGAGCAGCATCACCGGGTGCTACGGCAGGGCCAGGACTCATGACCGATGAATCAAGCCTGAACAATGAGCTGCCCGCGGCTTCCGAGCCAGCCTCCGAGCCTTTTCGACCTTCTGCTGCGTCGCCTGAGCCTTCGTCTCCGGGGCTGGGCATGGGCACCATAGCCATTGGAGCTTTGGTGATTGGCGGCATCCTGTGGCTGGTGATGCGGATGTTTCGGCGCAAGGCTCCGGCCGCGCCCCGAACTGTTTATTCCAATGAGAATCAAAGCCCTACTCAAACGCCTGACTTCCTGGGCACCCAATCGGCTGGCGGTACCCAAGCCGCGAGGCCGGTTGGCAACTACACCCGTGGACATGCGCGCCAGCCAGCTCCTGATTTTCTGGGCACCGGCACCATAAACAGAGGCGGCGGTGGTCTGAGCAGCGGCATGGGGGGCATTTTGGCAACGGGCGCGGCCGCCGCGGCTGGCGCTTACCTGGGCAATCGGATGGCCTCGGGCGGACACACTGACCACGCTGGCAACAACATCGCGAATCCCAATAATAACGCGCCTCAGAACCTTGACCCCGCCAACACCTACGCCGCCGGCGCGGGAGGTGCGGCCTCTTCCGGTGGCTTCCCGGCGCTGGAAGGCACTGGCAATGTGGAGGAAACGAACCCCGATTATTTCTCCGACTTACCCGCCGATAGTTCTGAGCCCGACTTCTTCTCCGCCGATGAGACGTCGTCCTACGACGACACCGCTTCCGATGACACGGGCGGCGCTGGCTTCGACGACACCAACAATAACAGCGGTTCCTGGTAAGCGTTTCGGAAGTTTATCTTCAGCAAAAAGCCCCCCAAACGTGTTTGGGGGGCTTTTTTGTTGTAAACTATTCTTGGGCGGCTCTTATAATCCGCCCGCTGCCAGCGTAGGAACTACCGCTACTGGCACCGAGGTATTGATTGCGGCCACCTGCTGGCTCTGCTTGCCCAACCGAACTTTCACATTACGCACAGCTACTTCTTCGTTTTCCCCATTTGATTTCACGCGCAACGTGTACCGATAGCTGTCTTTTCCCACCTTCAGGCACATTAGGTATTCGCCGGGCTGCAAATTATCAAAGTTGAGGCGGCAGTAATAATACGATTGGTCAAACGCTTGATCGAACAGCTTCTGGCCAGTGATGAGGCTATACACTTGTAGCTGCCCGTGTTGCTTGGCCAAATTCTGGGTGCGCACCTGGAAGACGGTGGGTTCTACTTTATCAATGCTTACGGGTTGCTGCTGCGCTACAGCAGGGCCGGCGAACAGGGCACCACCAAACAAGAGCACACCCAAGGTGGCCCGACGCAAATAACCCAAAGTAGAGGTTGCCGGCTGGGCTTGAGCTGACGCAGGCTTAGAAGCAAAACGGGCGGCGAAGGCGGCGGCGGAAGTGAAGGAGCTTTTCATGATAAAAAGTTTGGGGTTGGAAATGATGGATACTTTACCAGATACACCGCTTAACAGCGGCTATTTCCTTCTATGATCACCCTGTTGGTTACCGAGTCCATTGCTGGAAAAAGCAGCGTGTGTGCGGTTGTGAACAGTTGAATTGTAGAGGCATAGATAAATTTCCAACACCCGTGCCATTTATATAAATTATTATAAAACAGATACTTATAACAAATATACATCGAACACCTCTCCTGAAAACTGTTCGCTCCCGGACAGAGCGTTCGATTTCGAACTAGGCGGAAGAGCTATTATTAATGGCTTCGTAGAAAAACTAAATGCGTGGGGAGCGGGCATTACTAGGGCGCGTGCCCGGCGCCCGCCTTACCCCACAAGCGTCGTCTCTATGTTTGCGCTTATTACTTTAGCCCGCGCGTCGATACTACCTATACTTTATGCAGGCAACTACTACCCCGGTTCTCAACCCTCCGCTTCATCAGGTACCCGTGCTGGAAACGGCCCGCTTGCTTATGCGGGGGTACAAACCCAGTGATTTTGAGCAGTATGTGGCCATGTGGGCCGACCCCAAGTTTTACCGCTACCTGACTCCCCGCCCCATGGTGGAGGAAGAAGTATGGGCCACTATGCTCCGCAGCATTGGTCACTGGGCATTGATGGGCTACGGGTTCTGGGCCATTGAGGAAAAAGAAACCGGTGCCTTTATTGGTGCCGTTGGCTTTGCTGATCCCAAGCGCGACATCGTGCCCCCAAACCACGGCACGCCCGAGATTGGCTGGGTGCTGGCTGCTCACGCCCACGGCAAGGGCTACGCTACGGAGGCCGTAGCGGCGGCCATTGCCTGGGGCGACGCGCACTTTGGGCCCATGCGCACCGTGTGCATTATTCATCCGGCCAACAAAGCATCCTTGCGCCTGGCTGAGAAGTTTGGCTACCTACCCTACCATCGCACCACGTACAAAGATCAGCCTACGGTGATGTTAGAGCGGTTTGGCAAGGAATAGGCAACTACTGCTGCATCTGCTATTGCATATAAATTCATCATGAAAAGCCCCCCGGGAATAATTCCGGGGGGACTTTTTTATACTGGCTTACTGGTTACGTGCCCCACGTCGGAGCTTCTGCCATTTTTCGGGATATTCACTCATGTATCAGGGAAAATATCAGGCGCCTTGACAAGGTAAAAAGTTAGTTGATACGTCGTATAGCTTACGAATGGCCTCCTGCCACAGGCGTGGGAGCAGCTTCCTTATCTACATCTACAAGCGGCTTTGCAACGGCGCACGCTGCCCTAATTTCTATTCTTTCTTTCGTATGCTACCTATTCAGCAGCAGGTGTATAGCTACCTGCCCATTAAGCCCACGTTGACAGCCAAACCTTCCAACGATTCCCGCTTTAGCGAGGACTTGGGTATGGATCAAATCGACTTTTTTGAGTTGGTTATTCGCCTCGAAAATCTCTACCACGTCCGTATTCCCGATACAGAGTTGGAGCAAGTAAAAACCGTGCACCAGCTCATCAGCTGCCTCAACGATCAGTTGGTAGGGCAAAAATGGGGCTGCTCGCTGCTTATGGCCTAGACTACTACGCCTGCATGCTGACGCATTTGTGCTTGCTCCTGAGAGCGACTTTTCTCTGCATTCCTCCTTTCGCTAGAAACTGAACCCGACGTATACCAGCTACTTACCGCAGGCGACCAAACACCTGCTGGCTTCGGTGGTTATGCAGTGTATCACTCTCCCTTTTAGCTGAAATTGCATGGAATCATTAACAGGAAAAGTTGCCCTTGTAACGGGCGCAGGTAAAGGAATTGGACGCGCGGTAGCCTTAGCGCTGGCGCAGGAAGGCGTACATGTGGGCTTGCTGGCCCGCTCCGAGGAGCAGCTTCAGGCCGTTGCCGCCGATATTAAGAATCTGAGGGGCAAAACTGCCGTAGTCGCCGCCGACATCACCGACCGCGCCGCCGTGGAAGCTGCCGCTGCTCGTGTGGAGCAGGAGCTTGGCCCCATCGATATTCTTATTAATAACGCTGGTATCGGCACTTTCGGCAAGTTCCTGGACTTCGACCCCACGGAATGGGAGCGTATTATTCAGGTAAACCTGATGGGCGTGTACTATGCCACGCGCGCCGTATTGCCCCAGATGATAGCCCGCGAGACCGGCGACATCATCAATATTTCGTCTACGGCCGGGCAGCGCGGCGCAGCGGGCACCAGCGCCTACAGCGCCTCGAAGTTTGCCGTCATGGGTCTCACCGAGTCGCTGATGCAGGAGGTGCGTAAGCACAATATCCGTGTGTCGGCGCTCACGCCCAGCACCATTGCTACCGAGCTGGCCGTCAGCAACAAGCTCACCGATGGCAACCCCGATAAAGTAGCCCAGCCTGAAGATCTGGCCGAGCTTATCATCGCGCAGCTGAAGCTCAACCGGCGGGTGTTTATCAAGGAAGCCGGTATGTGGTCGACGAATCCGTAGAGAGACCTTTCTTAACTTACTAGTCTTTGAGTCGAGCGCTTCTGCACGCGCATTAATTTCTACACCGGCATCTAAGCCTACATCTACCGCGTAAGAAAAAGCAGCGCTTCAGCTTCGACCTACGCGAGATTCTCGAACGAAAAGCCCCCCAGCCGCTACTCATAAGTGGCTGGGGGGCTTTTTCTAACCTTCTCATCCTTACGCTTTTCTCATGGATATGCACCACATCCGGCGCGGTACCGGCCAGCCGCTTTTACTATTACACGGCATCGGCGGCAGCTGGCGCTCCTGGCAAACCATCCTCGACGGCCTTACTGCCGAGCGCGACGTAATTGCTGTAGACTTACCAGGCTTCGGCAATACACCCCCTCTGGATGGGCCAGTCACCATCGGCACGCTAGCCGACGCGGTGACGAACTTTTTGCGCGCTCAAAACCTACTGGGTATCGACGTGGTGGGCAGCTCGATGGGCGCGCGCCTGGTGCTGGAGCTGGCGCGCCGGGGCGGCGTGGTAGGCGCAGTCGTATCTCTGGATCCGGGCGGGTTCTGGGAAGGCTGGGAGATTCCGGTCTTTTATCATACTGTGGCCGTCTCAACCAAGCTAGTGCGTGCCTTGCAGCCGGTAATGCCGCAGTTAACCGGCAACAGTGCGAGCCGCACGGTATTGTTTGCCCAGTTCTCAGCGAAACCCTGGAAAATTGCCCCCCATGTAGCCTTGGATGAGATGCGGACCTTCGCCAACGCACCTTCCTTCAATGAGCTGCTGTACAGCCTGGCCTACGGTGAAAAGCAGCAAGGCGCGCCGCGAGGCACTATCACGGCACCTCTCATCATTGGCTGGGGCCGTCAAGACAGAGTGTGTTTTCCGAGCCAGGCCGAGCGGGCGCTAGCCAAATTTCCGGATGCTCGCTTGCGCTGGTTCGACAACTGTGGGCACTTTCCGCAGTGGGATCAGCCCGAGGAAACCACTCGCCTGATTCTGCGCGCTACTAGCGGCCAAACCATTGCGGAAGCAGTCGAAGCGCATGAAACTGTTGGGGCTTCGCCCCACCGCCTGAGTACTACAGCCGCCGTGTTGGGCATAGTGGCCCTTGTAGCGGGTGGTATCTGGTTGGCGGGCCCTAAAAGACGCTAACAGGTTGTGGCCCACGATAAAACCTCATTTTTACCGTGGGCCACAACTTTTTATTCAGCTACTGGATAAAGTGCGGCCGGATCAGGTTTTCGAAGGTGAAGATTTCGTCCCATTTGGCTTGAGTCAGGAGCTGGCGCTCGGTCACGGCTACGTCATACACCGATTTGCCGGTGTGCAGGGCTTCTTTCGCAATTTCGGAGGCGGTTTCGTAGCCCAGCACCGGGTTTAACTGCGTAACGATGCCCACACTATTGCGCACCAGCCGCTCCGCGTGCTCTTTGTTGGCCGTAATACCCACTACGCACTTCTCGCGCAGGGTGTGGCAGGCGCGGGTCAGGTAAGAGATGCTGGTAAACAAGGCAAACGAGATAACCGGCTCCATCACATTAAGCTGTAGCTGGCCCGCCTCGGCGGCCATCGTCACGGTCAGGTCGGCCCCGATAACGTAGAAAGCCGTCTGGTTGACTACTTCCGGCACTACGGGGTTCACTTTGCCGGGCATAATGCTGGACCCGGGCTGTAAGGGGGGCAAATTTATTTCATTGATGCCCGTGCGGGGGCCCGAGGACAGTAGGCGCAGGTCGTTGCAAATCTTGGACAGCTTCACGGCCGTGCGCTTCAGCACTCCCGATAGCTGCACGTAGGCGCCCGTATCGTAGGTGGCTTCAATCAGGTCGCCGGCCAGTATCAGGTCGAGGCCCGTAATCTGGCGCAGGTGCTCGGTTACGGTTTCGGCGTAGCCGGCCGGCGCGTTTACCCGCGTACCGATGGCCGTGGCGCCCATGTTAATCTCGCTGATCAGGCTGCGGCTGTCTTCAATGCGCAGCAGCTCCTCGCGCAGGTTGGTCGCAAAGGCTTTAAACTCGTCGCCCATGCTCATGGGCACGGCATCCTGGAGCTGCGTGCGCCCCATTTTAAGCACATTCCGAAACTCGACGCCTTTTTCAGCAAACGCATCGGCCAACTGTCCCAGCGCGTGGCTGTAGCCCACCAACTTATTGCTCAACGCAATACGAAAGGCCGTCGGGTACGCGTCGTTCGTTGATTGGGAGCAGTTGACGTGGTTGTTGGGGTGGCAGAACTGGTACTCTCCTTTCTGCTTGCCCATCAGCTCCAGCGCCACGTTGGCAATCACCTCATTGGCGTTCATATTCACCGAAGTGCCCGCGCCGCCTTGAATCATATCGGTGGTAAACTGGCTGTCGAACTCGCCGGCGGCCACTCGGTCGCAGGCCCGCACGATGCACTCGGCAATGGTTGGGTCGAGCACGCCTAAGTCGCGATTGGCCAAGGCAGCAGCCTTTTTTACATAAGCCAGCGCCTGTACAAACAGCGGCTCCGACCGGAGTGGAATACCCGTGATGTCGAAATTTTCCAGCGCGCGCAGGGTCTGAATACCGTAGTAGACATCAGTCGGGATGGCCCGTTCGCCAAGAAAATCGTGTTCGAGTCGGGAAGTTTGCATAGTTGGGTGGGGTGGATTTCTAAGGGTAGCTTGTCTACGCAAAGTAACGGAGGAGGTCGGCAATTGTGTGGCGCGGCGCGCTACTGCCTGTGTTCTATCAGTTAGCAGCCCGAAAGCGTTAATAATCTGGTTACAATGACAAACTGGAAGGACTTATACTACTTACAAACGGGCACCCCGCGCCAGCAACTAGCCTATGCCACCTTGCAAAAACTAGGCGTACTGACCACGCTGCGCCATTTTGATCCGGTGCTGGCCGGCACCATTCCGCTGGACATTGACATTGCCGGCAGCGACCTCGACGTGCTGTGTGCCGTAGCTCCTGCTGAGGTGTCTTCTTTCGCTGAGCTGCTCCGCTCCCACTATGCCCACCTTCCCGAGTTTGCGCTAGCGCAGAAAATCATCAACCACCGTGCGTCGGTGGTGTGCCGCTTTCGTTACCAGGAGTTTGAGGTGGAGATTTTTGGGCAGGATTGTCCTACGGAAGCTCAACACGCCTTCCGGCATATGGTCGTGGAAGACGTGGTGCTGCAAGCCGGGGGTGAAGCGTGGCGCAGGGCCGTGCGCCAGCTGAAAGAAAAAGGCCTGAAAACGGAGCCTGCCTTTGCGACCCTCTTGCAGCTGCGCGGCGATCCATACGAGGGCTTGTTGACACTAGAAGGCAAAAGCATAGAGGAAATTCGCATGTGGATAGCTAATCTTCCCGCGCCGCTTGACGTAGGTTGATGTCCAGCGTTCCACCTCATCTTATAGCTGCCAAGCAGCATTCTTTTCTAGTCCTTCTCCTATGACTCCACGCCCCTATATCCTTGCCGAAACCACCTGGCAGCAGGTGAAAGAAACGAAGTACGAAGTAGTGGTGCTGCCCTGGGGCGCCACCGAGGCGCACAACTACCACCTCCCCTACGCCACCGACAACTACCAGTGCGACTACGTGGCGGCCGAAGCGGCCCGCAAAGCCTGGGACCGGGGGGCAAAAGTGGTGGTGCTGCCCACCATTCCCTTCGGTGTGAACACTGGCCAGTTAGATATCACCCTCGATATGAACCTGAATCCCAGCACCCAACTACTCATTCTGCGCGATATGGTGCAGGTGCTGGCGCGGCAGGGCATTCCGAAGCTGGTGGTGCTGAATGGCCACGGCGGCAACGACTTTCGGCAGATGCTGCGCGAGCTGCAAGCAGAGTTTCCGAGCGTTTTTCTCTGCACGCTCAACTGGTTTAAGGCCGCCGACCGCAGCCAGTTCTTCACCGCCCCAGGCGACCACGCCGATGCTATGGAAACCAGCGCCATGCTGCATATTGCCCCCCAGCTAGTTCGTCCGCTATCAGAAGCTGGCGACGGCGCATCCAAGCAATTCAAAGTCAAGGCCTTCAAGCAAGGTTGGGCGTGGGCGCAGCGCGAGTGGAGCAAGGTATCGGCCGACACGGGCGTGGGCGACCCAGCTGAGGCGACCACCGAAAAAGGCCAGGCGTTTCTAGAAGCGGTGACCACTAATATTGGGCAATTCCTGGTAGATCTGGCCGCCGCCGACCCGCAGGACTTGTACGAATAGATGGCGCCGCTATCTCGTCTGCCGAACTTTGTGCAAGTTTGAGCCGGCACCACTTCCGCCCTACTTTTTGATCTCATGAAGTACTTACTCCTGTCACGTCGCACGCTGCTACTGGCCACCGTTTTCTGGGCGCTGGGCTTTGCCTTACAGGCCCAACCAACTATGAAAGAAGGCTATATCAGTGTGCCAGGGGGCAAAGTTTGGTACAAAATAATGGGAGCCGACAAGCCGGGAACGCCCTTGCTGCTCCTACACGGCGGGCCGGGGTCGGGGAGCGGCAGCTTCGAGGGCTTTGTGGCCTTGGCCGATGAGCGGCCCGTCATTATGTACGACCAGCTAGGCTGCGGCAAATCGGATAAACCGGATAATCCGCAGCTGTGGACCTTGGAGCGGTTTGTAACCGAACTGGAGCAGGTAGTAGCGGCGCTGGGCTACCCGAAGTTGCATTTACTGGGTCACTCTTGGGGCGGCACGCTGGCCACCGAGTATTTGCTCACCAAAAAGCCCCCCACTGTCGTCAGCCTTATTCAGTCGAGCCCATTGCTGGATACCAAGCGCTGGGTGCAGGATGCGGAGCGCTACATTGCTCAGCTCCCGCCCGCTCAGCAAAAGGCGATGCGCCTGTATGCCGCCACCGATGAGCCCAGCAAACAAGCGTATAAAGAAGCAGTTACGCTCTACAACCGCCAGCACCTGTACCGCAACGGCCCAATGCCGCCAAATCCAACGTTCGGCATGCAGGTATACGAAACCATGTGGGGACCCGACGAAGCCCAAGCCACTGGCTCACTGAAAAACTACTCCCGCGCCAACGACCTCAAAAAGCTCACGGTGCCAGTGCTTTACTTATGCGGCCGCTACGATGAAGCTGCTCCCGCCACGGTGGCTTATTTCCAGAAGCAAACGCCCAATTCGCAGTTGGTAGTCTTTGAAAATGCTTCCCACAAGGCTTATTGGGAAGTGCCGGAGCAATACTTCCAGACTGTTCGGGCATTTTTGCGCAAGCAGAAGTAAGCCGTATTTCTATTCTGTTAAACCCAGAAAACGAGTAGTAGCAGTCTGCGTAAAGGGCTGCTACGTATGCAGGTCTACTCGTTCCTTTGGTCAGTCGTTATTCACTTATGCAGCAGCCCCGCTCTACCGGCAATTCCAAGGTTATCCTCTTCGACGTAAACGAAACGTTGCTGGACATGAGCAAGTTGAAAAACGCGCTCATCAAAGCCTTCAACAACAAAGCAGCTTTTCAGCAATGGTTTGGGCTGCTGCTACAGTATTCATTGGTCGATACGGTGACCAACCACTACCACGACTTTCGCACCATCGGCGACGCGGCCCTGGATATGACGGCCAATATGCTGCAGGAAAGAACACTGAAGTCGGCCGAGAAGCATAAGCTTTTGGCTCTCATGACAGAGCTGCCGGCGCACAAAGACGTGCCCGAAGGTCTGAAAATGCTCGCTAAAGCCGGTTATTCGCTGGTGGCGCTTACCAATTCCACGCGCAGCGTGCTCGACGAGCAGCTGCGCTACGCCGACATCATTCATTACTTCGAGCAGGGCCTGAGTGTGGATGATCAGCGCCGCTACAAACCGCAGCTCGACGTCTATCATACCGCCGCGCGCCAGGCCGGAGCAGAGCCCACTTCCGCTACCCTGATTGCCGCCCACGGCTGGGATATTGCGGGTGCGCTGCACGCCGGACTATCGGCGGGGTTCATTACCCGCAAAGGCCAGACGTTGTATCCGCTGGCGCCATCGCCCACTTATCAAGGGAAAACACTGCCGGAAGTAGCCAAGCAGATTATCGACCAAAAAGCCCCCCAGCGGCCTTAGCGCCGTTAAGCTTGCATCAGCGAATCCCGGGTTTGCGCTTGACTGAGCCACTCCATCGCATCGCCCTCGTTGCTAAAGAAAGACACGGCAAAAGGCTGATTGTCGGAACCATCGGGCACTTCGTAGCCGGGCCCGTTGATAATGGTTTCCAGCAGCGTTGGACTCGTGAGATAAGCCACGTACAGGCGACCGCCCAGCTGCGCAGCCATATCCAGAAAGTACTCGGTGAACAACCAGCGGGTGATGGCCGGATCGTTGAGCGTACGCCGCCGGATATCCTGTAGCCAGAAGCGGCATCCGGTAGCTAATGCACTTTGGGTAAGCTGTTTATACGTATGAGGCAACGCCTCCACCGGAGGTTGGTAGCCCCAGCGCCCGACGAACAGGTTCAGGTCGGATCGGTAGGTAGTTTCGAGCAGATCGGGTAGCTTCTCAGCGGCCATAATTGCGGAATTTTGGAGGGCGAATATAGCCGTCATCAGGTAATGCGTCATGACTCTGAAGCCCGTCCAAAGAATCACTTATGCAGAGCAATGCGAAGTCTTTCGATTACAGTTGTTTCCAAAGAACGTCATGCAGAGCACAGCGAAGCATCTCGCCTGCTGACGTTGCAAGAGTAATTCAACGAAGCGAGCGAGATGCTTCGCTGTGCTCTGCATGACGTGCTATTTATCTGCACGATGTGCTATTTATAGAAGGCAAAAAAGCCCCCCAATGTTATGTTGGGGGGCTTTTTTATCAATTACTAACACAAAACGCTACCAGATCTTGGCCCGGTCAGCTTCGGCGCGCACCATTTTCTGGCCGGGTTTGCAGCCGAAGGCTTCGTAGAACTGCGGCATGTTCATGAGCGGGCCGATGGTGCGGTATTGGCCCGGCGAGTGCGGATCGGTGAGCACTTGCTGACGCAGGGCCTCGGGCCGGATGTTGGTGCGGCGCAGCTGCGCCCACGACAAGAAAAAGCGCTGCTCGGGCGTGAAGCCGTCGATTTTGGGGCGCGGGCCGTTGCCGTACTTCTTCTGCAATTGCTTTTGCAAAGCGGCGTACACAATGGTGAGGCCGGCGAAGTCAGCCAGGTTTTCGCCCATCGTCAGCTTGCCGTTTACATATACCGAGTCGAGGGGCGAGAAGGCGTCGTACTGTCGGCCCACGATGGCGGCGCGCTTCGTGAAATTCTCGGCGTCCTCTTTCGTCCACCAGTCGCGCAAATTACCCTGGGAGTCGTACTGCCGGCCCTGGTCGTCGAAGCCGTGCGTGATTTCGTGGCCCATCACGCCCCCGATGGCGCCGTAGTTCACTGCGTCATCGGCGTTAGGGTCGAAGAAAGGCGGTTGGAGGTAGCCGGCCGGAAACACGATTTCGTTCATCGGCGGGTTGTAGTACGCATTGATGGTGGGCGGCGTCATGCCCCACTCATTGCGGTCGATGGGTTGCCCGTACTTCTGCACGTTCTGCTGGTAGTTCCACTTGCGGGCGTTCAGCACGTTTTGCAGGTACGAGTCGCGCGAGATGGTCAGCGCCGAATAGTCCTTCCACTTATCCGGATAGCCGATTTTGACGCGCAGCGCGTTGAGCTTTTTCAGGGCTTCAGCCTTGGTGGCATCGCTCATCCAAGTGTTGCTCTGTATGTGCTCCGCCATCGATTCCTTCACATTGGCCACCATATCTAGGGCCTTTTGCTTGGCTTCGGGCGAGAAGGCTTTATCCACGTAGAGTTGGCCAAAGGCTTCCCCCAGGGTGTTATCGGTGGCGGCCAGCATGCGCTTCCAGCGTACCGGCTGCTGCTTGGCGCCGCTCTGTACCTGCGCAAACCGGAAAGCTTCGTCGCTGTACGCTTTGGGCAACGCCGACGTTACGGAGCTCACTAGCTGCCATTGCAGATAGGTTTTGAGGTCAGCGAGCGGCTCGGTTTTCAGTACGGCGTTCAACTCCTGAAAAAACTGCGGCTGCCCAACAATAACCTCCTTGGCGGCTCCGAGCTTGTTTTGGGCCAGAATAGTAGGCAGGCCAACGGCGGGAAACTGCTGGTGGAAGGCCGCCACCGTCATCTTATTGTAGTTGGCGTTGGGGTCGCGCAATTCTACGCGGGTTTTGGAAGCTTTGGCGAGCCGGGTTTCCAGGCGCAGAATGGCGGCGGCTTTCTTGGCGGCCGTTGCGGCTGGGTCGCCCATTAGCTGAAACGTATTGGTCATATACGTTACGAAGGCATCCCGCACGGCCTTCGAGCGCGCGTCATCCTTCAGGTAATAGTCGCGGTCAGGCATGCTCAGCCCGCCCTGGTTCAGGTTGACGGCGTACACGGTGCTGTTCTTGCGGTCGGGCGAAACGCCGGCCCGGAAAAAGGCCCCCGTGCTCAATTGATGCTGAGTGGCTACCGTAGCGGGCAGACTCTTGAGGTCTTTGGTAGCGGCAATGCGTGCCAATTCAGGCTTCAGGGCAGCGGTACCAGCCTTCTCGATAGCCATTGAATCCATGCCGGAGGCGTAGTAATCGCCCACTTTCTGAGCATTACTGCCTTTCTCGGCGCTGGTGTTGGCCGCGGCTTCTTCCAGCAGCTGGCGCAGCAGGGCCTGGGTGCGGTCGCCGAGCAGGTTGCGCGGCCCCCAGCTGGAAGCGTAGGCCGGAATCGGATTGTTTTTAAGCCAATTGCCGCCCGAAAACTGAAAGAAGTCTTCGCAGGCGTCCACCGATCGGTCGATGTCGGCCACATCGATACCGACGCCTTTAATGCTGGGCTGCTCAGCAGCGGTAGCTTCTGCCGTAGCGGTAGCAGCCGCGGTGTCGGTTGGGGGGGTGCTGGTAGCGCAGCCGGCCAGCAAAAGAGCGGCGGTGGCAGCCAGAGTTCGGGGAAGCGTGTAGTAATGAATTTGCATGCGATAGAATAGAGGTGACAAGGTTTGGATGCCGAATGAGGTCAGGGAAAGACTAAGTGACGCGGCGCGGGCTGCATATTCCCCGCAGGCAAATCCTGCATACGAGGCTTTAGTGATTTACAAAGAAAGCCTTTTACCGTGGCCCGTAACCCAACGGCAGAAAGCACTGGTGCTAGGACGAAAAAAATCGTGGCGCCACTCACTCGTCTCGTAGTATCACTTCGCGGCTTCTTCACCAATCGTAACTTCACGAACCGTCAGTTACCGTAAACTTATCGGGCTGCTGTCTGGTACTTCTTCCCGCAGGCCAACTCGCCACTTCACCACTGACTTTTTCACCTCATGCGTACCATCAAGCAACAGCACCAAGCCGTTAGCGCTCCTATCGCCGACCTGATTACCTACCGGGCCCTGCCCACGCAGTCGGTCGATCATCTCGATCCTTTTCTGTTTTTGAACCACCACGGCCCGCAGGTATATCGGCCCAACAATCGTGGGTTGCCTTTCGGACCTCACCCCCACCGCGGGTTTGAAACAGTCACGTTTATTCTGGCTGGCGACATTATGCACCAGGATTCCGGCGGCCACGAAAGCGTGATTGAGGCCGGCGGTATTCAGTGGATGACGGCTGGCAGCGGCCTGATTCACGCCGAGATATCGTCGCCCGCCTTCAAGCGCACCGGCGGCGACCTGGAGATTTTGCAATTGTGGGTAAATCTGCCGGCCAAGCACAAAATGACCGAGCCCCAGTACACCGGCCTGCAAAAAGCCGATATCCCGGCGATAGTGCAGGACGAAGGCCGGGTTATTATCAATGCTGTTTCGGGCAACTGGCTGGGCACGGCCGGGGCCATGCAGCCCCTCACCGATATGCAGCTGGCCACCGTGGAAATGAAGGCGGGGGGCAAATTGGCGCTGACGATTCCCGCCGAGCGCACCATTTTCTTCTACACCATCCGGGGCCAGGTGCGCGTAAACGGCGAGCAAACGGAAGCCCGTCGCCTGCTGGAGTTCAACTACGACGGCGACGACCTGCATCTCGAAGCCCTCACCGATGCCGTGGTGCTGCTAGGGCACGCCGCACCGTTTCAAGAGCCTATAGTGGCTGCTGGTCCCTTCGTGATGAATACTGACGCCGAAATTCAACAGGCATACCAGGACTACCGCGCTGGCAAATTCGGCACTTGGGAGGGCTAATCAATTGCTTTTAAAAGCCGGTCATGCAGAGCGCAGCGCAGCATCTCGCGTGCTGGTGTCAGATTATTATTCCTACTACCGCGAGCGAGATGCTGCGCTGCCCTCTGCATGACGGTCGTGAGTTTTGAAAGGCAATAAAAAAGCTCCCCAGATATGCCTAGGGGGCTTTTTACATGTGTGATTTTCCCTTCAAGTCCCAATGGCTTGCTGCCGCCTGAGCATCACCAGAGGCCCGCTTGATGGTGCGCTTGTACCGCTCGCCGATAATCACGCCATCGGGACGGCGCTTGCCGATGAACAGCATGACGGGTTCGCCATTTTCGTTGGTCACGAAGGTGATATCGTGGCCTTTAAACACGTCATCAATCGTGGCGGACGGCTCATAGATTTTGTTGAGCTTATCGAATAAAAGGCGGTGGAGCGGCATAGCAGGGGGGTAAGTAGCACCACCGTTTACGCGGCAGGTCAGTGCCGGGGTTTGCCAAAGCAGCTACTTAGTCATTACCGACACCGAGCCATTTTTGCCTTTTTCGCCGTAAGCCTTCACAGCATCGTCCGCCGACAACACCGTTACTTGCTGAAGTTGGCTCGGCAGCAGGCGCTCCATTTCTGTCAGCGTCACCTGCTGGCCATCTACGAGCAGTAGCTTATTAGTAAGATCTACGCTACGGTTCAGCTTTTTATTCAGTTCCACCACCGGAGCCGCGTTTTCGTTGCCCTTGGTCGTAATCAAGATAACCTGCGTCTCGGGTACATTGCCCACTATCTGGCGGACAGTAGCGCCCTTGAGGACGTTCACCATAGCGATGCTAGCAGGATTCACCTTTTCGGCCACTTCCTTGCTCACTTTCTGGCCATCTACATAATACAACACACCATCGGGCAAGCCTGTTGCATTCTGTACCACGGTAGTTGGGACGGTGGCATAGGCAGCGGGGGCAGCGGCGCTTAAACTTAATGCCACAACCAATGGGCTAATAAACAAGCGCTTAGCTATACGGCTTGTAAGAGATTTCTTTCCGTTTTTCATGCTAAGAAGTGAATAAAAAGGAAATACCTATAAATTTTAATTCTTGGCGAGTTGCTTCTGCTGCGGCACTCTAGTTAGTCAGCGGTTTGCCGGTCGCGTCAAAGCTTCCTAGCGCCTTGCCCTGTGTGTCAAACACGACATACTTAGGACGGCGGCCCATGGCAATGACAGCTTTGTAGCGCACTTCGCTTGTACCCTTCTCCTTTACCTCCAGCAGTTCAACCAAGCGATGACCCGGGAAATGCTGTGTGATATAAGCCAGCGCGTCCGGGTGCAGGTTGCTGATGGGCACCACTTTCTCCTCAGGTTTGTTATCGGCTTCCGGCAGCAGCCTGATAATTTTAGCATCCAACGCTTGCACGGCAGGCAGGCGCTCATTTCCTTTAGTAGTCACTGCTACCACATCGGTTGCGGCATCTATGGTCAGCGCTTGGGCTGCTTTACCCTTTAATACTTGCACGTTGGCAATGACGTCTGGGGTCGTATTCAGCTTTTCCACGGCCGATTTCACAGTGGGCTTCCCATCCAGATAATACTTCACACCCTCAACTTTCACGGTTGCCGGTTTAGAGGAAGCATATTGCCCGGCGCGTAAAGTAGTGAAGGTAAGCAGCGCGACGGCAAGCGGCAGCACGAGTGCATATTGCGCCAGATGCGCGCTGGCAGAGGAAGGTTTGTTCATCATAGCAATTCGATTTTTAAGGGTTAGAAGTGTGAAATGATTGGCCAGCGAGGCACTCGATGCCAAGCCGCTGAGACGGAGCAAGCTGTATTGATATTCTTTCGGCGGTACTACGCCGGCGCGGAGTACCGCGTCATCGGTCAGAAATTCCAGGTTTTCCTGCATGGCCCGCTCCAGCCACCACGCCGCCGGATTAAACCAGCCCAACACCTGCCCTACCTGCGCCAGCATTATATCCAAGCTGTGCCACTGCCGCACGTGCACATGCTCGTGGTACAGAATGGCGGGCAGCTCAGCGGCCGGGTATTGGTCAGGGTTCAGGTAAATAAATGGCCCGAAGGAAAACGGGCTGCTGGCCCCCGGCAGGCACCGCACTAGCACGCCACTCACCATTCGGGGCACAGCCGCTCGGTGCAAACGATAGAGCGAGAATAACCGACCCAGCAGGCGCAAGCCCATCAGCGCTACGCCCGCCCAGTAGATGGCAATCAGAGCATCCATCCAGCCGAACAGAGGCGTTGACGGGGCAGCCAAAGCGCCCGACCAATTAGGCACGATAGTAAGCAATGAGCCACCGAGTCGTTCGTGGGGGGCAAATATGGCCCCTACATCTAAGGCTGGATACACAGCCGAAAAGAGGAGCGCAAACACCAAATACGCCCGGTTGAGGGTATAAAACGTGAGCCGCCGCAACCCCACATAGTACAGGCCCGCGAACAGCAGCAGCGCCCCATTTGCCTTCAGCAGATACAAAAGCAGCGCCGTCATTAGTCCTTGCGCTGGCCGTTCTCAATCATGCCGATAATCTCCTTCAGCTCCTCGGCGCTGATCTTCTCATCCTTGGCAAAGAAGGACACGACTTCCTTGTAGGAGTTTTTGAAGTACTCGCTCACAAAAGCGCTCATAAACCGCTTACGATATTCTTCGGCGGCAATCTGGGGGGCAAATCGGTAAGAGTTGCCCAGCTTCTCGCTGCGCAGATAGCCCTTGCGCTCCAGGTTGCGCATGGTGGAGGCCAGCGTAGTGTAAGGCGGCTTGGGCGCGGGCAGCAAGTCCAGCACGTCTTTGGTAAAGCCGCCATTGAGCTGCCACAGCACCTGCATGGCCTCTTCTTCAGGGTGAGTTAGTCTTTCCATAAATGGTTATTACGAAACTTTCGTAATTATACGAATAGTTCGTAATTAGTTGCAGGATTTTTTCAGAATAAATAAATGCGTCACAAAAAAGCCCCCCAGACAGACTCTGGGGGGCTTTTTTCTTAGGAACAAAATGTTGCGCCTATATGCGCAGAGTGGGCTACTTCACCAGCACCAGGCGCTTGGTCTCTACTTTTCCATTGGTAGTCAGGCGGCAGGTGTACACGCCCTCGGCCAAGGCTGCGCCTTCTACCGTAAACTCATAGGTACGGCCGCCTTCTGCCACGCCATCATATATGGTAGCTACTAGCTTGCCTACCGAATTGTAGACCAACAGCTGCGCTTTACCAGTTTCAGCGGCGCGGAAGCGCAGGGTAGCACGCTCTGTGAAGGGGTTAGGATATGCTTCAAACACATGAGCTGTAGCAGCATATTCGGTAGCCACCGCAGTGGCTGCGGCCGAAGCGGTGAGCGTATTGCCGTCGCAGCTGCCCAGCTGCTCCTTATGTATGAGCAGGTGGCCTTCCACTTCTTTGATATCTTCCCAAGTATTGACACCCTTGTGGCAGACCAGAATCTGTGCATTCTTCTTGCCGCCGCGCACATCAACCACTTTTAAAGTTACGGCCTTGGTAGCAACGCAGCCGAACTCGTTGGTGACCGTCACGGTGTAGACGAAAGTACCGGGCTTGCCAGCCGTGAATACGGGGTTAGCAATATCGGTTTTGCTGAGGCCAGTCGGCCCGCTCCAGCTATACTTCGTGCCACCAGCGGCCGTCAACGTCAGGCTTTGCGGGCCGTAGCCGAGGTACAGGTTGGTGGCAACGCCGCCAGTGTACACCGTATTAGAAGGTGTAGCAGTAATGGTCGGCACCGGTAGCGGATTAACCGTCACAATAGCCGTGCCTGTGAAGGCAGCGCCCGTGCAGTTGGCATCCGATACCGCGAGCAGGGAATACGTGGAAGTAGCAGCAGGACTAACCGAAACTACATAAGGAGAGCTGGTAATGCCCGTAACCGCAACCGGCGTGGTACCGTCCGTGTACGTCAGGCTCCAGGGACCAGTACCCGTAAGTGCAACGCTCAACGAAGTAGAGGTACCGGCACAAACGGTAGCGGTGCCGCTTAAGGTTGCGGTTGGCAGCTCACGCACCGTTACTTTCTGGGTGTAGGTAGCCGAGCAAGCGCCCTGCGTAATAACCAGCGTAGCCGTGTAGGTACCAGCGGCGGCGTACGTGTGGCTGATGTTGCCAACGGTTGTATAATCCACTTTGCCATCACTCTCTACATCCCAGGCATATGTAGCGTTGGATTCAACGACAGTAGAAGCGTCCGTGAAGGCTGTGGCGGAGCCTACACAAGCCGTAGCCGCCGTAAAGGCGGGCACTGGCTCCAGGCAAATAAGGCCAGTACGCACTACCCGGTAGCTGTTGCCCACCCGAATGCCATCGATTGTCAGTTTCGGAACGTTGGTGCCTTGGCGGATTGCCATTGCGCCAATGTTGGCAGGAGAGCTGCCTAATTCGGCAACTTCAGCACTCGCTGTTGCGGGCTCCGCACCGGCCGCCGGATTAACGAACAGCTTGGTTATGCTGCCAGCCTCATCGTAGTCATATTTAACTACTAATAAATGGGTGGTGTTCAACGGATAACTCTCAGTTGTATACTTAATAGTAGAGCCATTGCCGCTGATGCCAAACTGTACTGTGCCCGACGTAGAGCCAGCCCGTGTAAATAATCGAGCTTTGAAGGTAGACCCTATTGCTGCGGGGCCCAGATGAAAAAAGTATTCAGCAGTACCCGCACTGATTACATTGAGCAACAGAGAAGTATATACTGGCGTACCGGCGTACACAGGTTCTGTAAGCTTCAGGTTAACATCTTCGCCATTACCAACTGTCGCGGCTGCTTTGCCACTGCTGGCGCTGTAGCCGGAATAAGACAAGCCATCGGTTGCCGTAACGGCAATTGAGTTAGTACCCGCGCCGCTGTGTGCTGCCCAGCCGTTAGCTGTTAGCAGAGAGCCAGCTGCGTAATCGAAGTTTTCTTCCAGCAGCAGAGCGGCAGGAGCAGCTGAAGTTGCCTGAACTAAAGTACCTGGGGCAGTTACTAAGTAGTTTTCGGCGTAGGGCGTGTCGTTATCATTGAAGGCGAAGACCGAAAAATGATATGTAGCATTGGCGCGGAGCCCCGTTACGGTCACGTTGTCACCGGTGCCGTTATACACTACGAAGTTGCCTACGCCTAGCACGCTCCCTTTACCGAACTCTGTATCCGCAATGTACGTGGTAGCATCAGTGGGCACGGCATCTACGGCACTTCCGCGGCGGGCTACCACTAGGCGCTTTTTGCCATCGCCGCCTGCTAGGTTCAATTGAAGCGAGGTACTGGCTACTTGGCTGGCGGTGAGCGTGGGCTGAGTGGTTGGCTCGGCGGCCAGTGGCACCGTTACGGTAGTGAAGGAAATCTCCTCGCCATAAGCAGTGCTTGCACTATTGGTTGCGTAAGCACGCACGAAGTAAGTAGTGCCTGGCACCAAGCCAGTTATAGCGCTGGCGAAAGCACCCGTACCGGCGCCATCAGCCGTTTTGGTAGTGACTGAAATAGTCGGATTAGGAGTTTTAGCCCACACAATGCCGCGAGCTGTTACCGCGTTGCCGCCATCGGCAGCTACCGTGCCGCCGGTGTTGGCACTGGTCGGGGTAAGCTCGGTGATGGCCGTAGTGCTTAGCGTAGCCGGATAAATGGGATTAACGCCCGTGCCGGTAACTGCTACTGCCTGATCCGGCAAGCCGGCGCTCTGCACCGGAATCGTTTCGCTATACGCTTGGGGAGCCGTTGGAGCGAAGCGAACATCAATCGTAGTGCTAGGCACATTGCCACCGGCCGGCTGCAGTTCGATAGTGCAGCAGGCGAATGGGTTGTTGCCCGTCCGGATTTCAAAACCAGCCGGCGGTGTGATGATGATGCCTCCTTTTAAATTATTGCCTTCCACCATAAAGCTCTTCAGCCCGGTTCCGGCCCCCACGGCCAGACTACCAAAATCAGAAAGAGTAGAAGCTGATACGAGCAAGGCAGGCGTAGTAGGAGGCGCTGAGACAGTTACTGTAATAGGTGCACTCAGGCCCGTAGCCGTACCGCAGTCGGTAGTGACAGTTGCTTGCGCAACCAGGTAGTAAGTGCCCACGCCGGGAAAATCTGCCCCCCGTACTGTGTAAGTAGCCGAAGTAGCCCCGCCGATAGCCGAAGTATATGGCCCGGCTGCACTAGTGCCATAAAGCCAGGTGAAGGTAGAATTAGCAGCGGCACTAGCGGTGAGGGCATCACCTGTACCGGTAGTAATTATCGTCTGAGCCGTGGCCGGCGTCACGGTAACCGGGTTGCTGTCAGAGGTTAAGTTTACGACCAGGTCAGAGCCGTTGTTCGAGCCATAAGTAGCGGGTGCATCGTTTACCACCCGCAGCCGATATTTAGTGCCGCTTGGCGTACCCTTAGGAATAGCTGCCGAAATTGGGGAGCTAGTGCCGCTACCGATAATGTTATCAGTTACGTTAGTAGGAAATTCGCCCGAAGCGTTTGACAGCTGCACTTTGAAGCCGCCCGTGAAGGTGCCGCTGCTGGTATAGGCCACATTGAATGGAGCGCTGCCTGCTGTAGCCGTAATGCAATAAGGACTATTAAAAGCAGAAGCTGTAGTAGTGATGCTGGCTGCCGGAGTAGGTGGGGTGCCCCCTTCTAACGTTGCCGTTAAAGTAACGTCATCTATACCAATACCTTGCGCGTTGGTGATAAGTGTTCCCTCTGAGCTTTGGTAGGTCCAACGCAGATAGAAAGTAGCATTTGGCGCGATGTTGACACCAGCTAATGGCGCTGATTTGGACACCGAAACAGGTGGATAATGATATGTGTTTACTCCGCCAGCAAAGGCCTGATCACCATCCGTCCGTGCTGTCCATGTGTTTCCGTCGGTACTAGTAAAGAACTTCCATTCGTAGCCTCGGGTATTTGTGCGATACTTTTCAAATAAAAACTGGACGTTTAAATCCTGAATTACGGCACCTGTTGTATTCTGGATTGCGAGTAGAATATGGCGAGGGGGAAGGACTGAGCCACTAGATAAGAAGCCAATCGCACGGTCCGTAGAGACAGTTGCAGCACCGAAATTATAGGTACCACCAGCAGTGAAACTTGTGCCGTTAGCGGCGGCGGTAGTAACCTTATAGTTACTGGCACTCGTGTAGGTGGGTGCAGCTTCGCTTGAGAAAAGAAAACCTGTAGGTACAGTAACCGCTGCACCGCTCCCTATCTCGTCAAATGTCTGAGTGTAAGTTCCAGTGGCTAATTGAGCGGGCGTCTGGCCCCAGCTCTGTAGCGTAACGAAGAAAAGTAAGCAAGTCAGGAAAGCCGGCAACTGCCCAAACTTCCCAGTAGTTTTATAAAAACTTGTCATATAGACGATTATGTCGTTTTGAAAAGGTCTGGAAGAATGGACTTAGTTAGTTGGGCCAGTGTCAACTTTCGATTCAATGGCTGTTTGTACCTCTATAGGCAAGGCCGAGAGCAGGTCATAGCCAGTAGATGCTTCGATGGCGTCAACCGTGGTGCGATGCGTGCCCCAGTTAGTATTAAGTGACTGCGTATTGGGCATGTCCACGGCAATAACACGCGTGGAGGCTGATATGCGGGCCACATCATTATCGCCAATAGGAATGACGACAATTACCTTCCACGTGCGATTTGGGACGGTAATGCGACCTTGGTCGAGGGTATTGGTTACGCCACCGTTGCTACCGGTGCCGCCTACACCATAGCTACCGCAGATAATATATACCTCACTATTACCAGCAGGATTCGTTGCGCTAGGCAAGAAAGAGCGGGAATACTCCTCTAAATCTGCCCAGGGACCTTGATTGTTACCGGGAGCCTGAGGCATCATGTTGGTCATAAAAAAGGTCGCCGCGTTATCTTCTGGGCTGGAAGTGCGGTCGGCGGAAGGGCAGTTGTGGCCGCGGTCGAAGCCCGAGCCGGAATAGCTAGTCGCCTGCACCTGATACCAGCCTTCAGGAAGAGTCGGGTCGGGTCCAAAAACGTCTACCCGGGGAGCAGTCCCCCGATCTGAAGCATCAAGATGCCAGCTTACCCAGTTAGGCTTGCCCTGATCGCGGTTGTAGCTCAGTTTATACTGAGGCTTCACCATCAGATAATTTCCAGGATAGCTGACGTCGGTGACAGCACCGCTGGGGTTGCCCAAAGCGAGGTGGTCGTTGTCAATCGAGGGCTGAACAACGCCGAAATCGGTTACGGCAAAGTCGTCGATGTTCAGGCGGCTTGGCCCGCCTGACGTCTTGCGAATCTCGAACTTGACGTTGCCGGCAATGTTGACGGTGAAAGCGGTGGCCTGGAGTGTGCTGCTGGTAGTAAATACCGTGTTGCCCACTTTCGTCCACTTGTTGCAGTTGCACGATTGCGCCTGCGCCCAAAGCTCCCAGCTGCTGCTGGCGTCGGTACCGTAAATGGCGTGCTGTACGTTTATGGTGGAGGCACCATTGGGCACAAAAAACTCCATGGTGAGCTTCCCGTTTTGCTGCAAACGCACGGACTGGGCGCCATTCTTACGGTCGGCCTCTGTATTGCCGAGCACGGCATCAGTCAGCGTCCAGGTGCCGGTAGCTAAGGCTACCGTTCCGGCAGTATAATCCGTCTTCGTTCCAGTGTCGAAGGATTCCTGGGGGTTAGTTGCGGTAAGGCTGGCCGCTTGCTGACCGGCAGGAGCCGATTGGAAAGCCAGACACGAAAACAGCAACAAAAAGCGAAATGGACTGTGTAGAAATTTTGGCATACTCGAGCTAAGAGAAAAGCATTCGACTAGGTTCCAGTTGCGCAACCTTGTGCAACCCAGTGACAAAAGTACAATTGAAATAGAACTTAGGTATTAATAAAATATAAATTCCTTGAATTCGTAACAAAAAAATAATGGGATAATATAAATGAATAGAGTTTATGTAATTTTTGCCTCTTTGCTCCTCCATAAGTTCTAAATAGGCGCAGATATTCTAACTGGAGTGAAAAGGTACTAAGAGAGGGTCTTGGCCGGACGCGGTTCAGCCAGTTGAAACCATCTAGACACAGAGGCGCGATGGCAGTAGCTTACTTCACTGCCAATTGAAAGTGACCTGAAATCCGATGAAAAATTCTTTGGGAAGGCTTACGCTAACTGCTTTTCGTAACAGAAAAAGCGCAAGCCAGGCCTGAATGCCAGCGTAATTTCGCCGGCGAAGCGGTAGCCTAATTTGGGGAAGAGTTGTTGGGTGGCTCGGTTTTCCGAATTCGTATCGACGCGCAGCACAGGCAGTTGTTGCTCTATGGCTAACTGCTCTGCCTGTTGAAGCAGAGCAGCGGCTACGCCTTGGCCTTGCGCGGCCGGATCGACGGCCAGCCGGTGTGTGACGAGGGCGGGCAGCGAGGCATCCCAATCGGCTTGGGCGTACTCCGGGTCCTGATCGGTGGTGAGGGCCGCCACACCAGCAATTTTGCCCCCCAACTCGGCAACCCATAAATGTTTTCGGTCAATATCCTGCCGAAACACCGCTTCATTAGGATAGGACGCTTCCCACTGATAATTGCCGGCGGCATGCATGAGCGGCACCACACGGCTGATTAGCAGCAGAATACTGGGCAGGTCAGTAGTGGTGGCGCGACGAATGGTTAGCATTAGTAAGGGCAGCCGTTTGGGCTTTTGCTTTAAACGTAGTTACTAATAACTTCTAAAACAGGCAGGAAATAAACCACAGTCCCAAAATGCCTCCGTTCAGTTTCGACCGGCTGGCAGCTGCAACCCAGCACAATTGCTTTATCTTCTGCGTCGGTTTCATTACCATAAAAAAGCCCCCCAGCTTAGCTCTGGGGGGCTTTTTTATGGTAACAGAATGATAATGATACAACTATAATAAAGCTACTTCTTAGCGGCAGTTGCGCAGCGCAAAATTATCGAAGGCCACGGTGGAGGTGTCGGGCCCCTGAGCCAGAAGCCCTACCCGTACGCCCCGATCCCACGGAGGCAGATACGTGCCATTCAGGGCAAAGCTATCTAGCACGACGGGCTGCCAGGCAGTACCGCCATCTGTGCTGAAAGCGAAGCGGAAGCGGCTGCCGCCCCATGCCTCCAGGCGCAAACAGAGCATCTTGCAATCTTCCAGTTTTACTTCAGTCAGGGTCAGATGCTTACTGCCCTTCATATGCCACAGCTGCAAATGGCCATTACCAGCTACCAGCGCTAGGGCATTTTGAGGGTCACCGATAGCCGCCAACCCCGCGTAGGTATTGGGCGCCAAAGCGCCATAATCAAGGGTAGCGGCTGCTTTGTACGTTGCCGTAAACGTGCGTTGCGCTACCACCGCTCCGATGCCCGTGGGGCGAGCAGTCAGCAGCAGTTGACCGTCGCTGACACCCACGGTAGGCTGCTCGTTTACCGGCCACTGCCAAGCGGCCGATAGGCGATTACCAGGGAAATCATCATTCACATTCAGTACCCGCAAATCGCGCAAGGGTTCGGCCTGGGGGCTGTTATTCACAAACTCAGGCCATCCCTCGGCGTTCCAGGTGAACTCGCTTAGCAACCCCTGACGACCCACAAACTCGTGGCTGTCGGTGTAATAGGCGTGGTGCAGCAGAAACCAACGGCCTTCGTACTTCGTCACGGTGCCGTGGCCGGGGCATTTCCAGGTTTTATTTTTCTTTAGAATGGGGTTCTGGGGGCATTTTTCCCAAGGGCCTAGCAGCTTTTTGGAGCGGGCCACACCCGTAGCGTAGGTGCAGCACTTGCCGCAGCAGCCATTCCCTGCGTAAAACATGTAGAAGTATTCGCCCTGCCGCACGATGGCGGAGCCTTCTACCAGGCAGCCTTCCCAGGGAGTATCGTTGTGGAACAGCTCAACTTTTTTGCCCATCAGCGCCGTACGACTTTCGTTCATGCGCTGTGCCCAAATAGGAGTGTCCTTTTTGTAGGCGTTGCCATCCTCTTTCCACACCATATAGAGAACGCCATTCTCATCGCGCAGCGGGAAGCCATCGATGGAGCCTTTGCGCTGACCTATCAGCGGGCCGTGGTCGGTGTAGGGGCCGGCCGGGTCGTCGGCGCTGGCAATGGCTACACATAGCTGACCACGTCTACCTTTCCCTTTTTTGCGGGCGGTGTAGCAGATGTATGTTTTGCCATTTTCGTGGCTGATTTCCGGCGCCCAGAAGTTGGAGTCGGCCCACTCAGGCAGCCTATCCGGAAACACATAGCTCACCACTTCCCAATCAACGAGGTTCGTAGACTTTAGCAGGGGGAAAACTGGTCCCCACTCGGCGGAAGTAGCGCTGGCCCAATACGTATCACCAATTTTGGTAATCGTTGGATCGGGGAAGTCGCCGGGCAGAATGAGCTTATCGTAGATGACTGCGGGCGCGGCCTCAATTAGCGGCGCAGTATTTACCACCGGCTGGCTAGCCACGGGGTAAGGAAGAGGCCATTCGCTGGGCGAACTGGCATCAGAGGCACCTGTTTCTAGATCGAAAGACACAACTAGAGAAAAAGAGGGTGGGAAATAAATTCTCTCGGCCGCTGGAAAGGCACGGTTTGACGGGCGGGTGGCCCAAACCTGACTAGCGGTATGTGTACTCTGAGAGGTTGCTCAGCGTATTTGAAGCAGAAAAAACAGATTGGAAGTGCATTGCAGCGGCCAATAACCTTAGGTAGTCATCAGCTTGGGAGCGCCAGGATCAGAAAGTATGAAGGGCAGCGTGAGTGAACTTTCTTTGCGGGTAAAATACAGGTGTGATGTCCAACTGTATTTTTCTTATAAATCCAACTCTTGATTTTGATTTTCCTTCACCGGCCGCCCAGCAAGGCTAAGCGGCGGCATAGGAAAACGAATCTTGTCTAATATAGCGCTTTACAACCTTTTTTCGCAAACATTCTGCCAATAATGGCTGTCGAGCTGTGTACGCCCGAATTTTTAACATGCTGTGTATAAGACAGATAATAATCTATACTATTTTTTGCATTCATTAAAGAATTATTTTAACTAATAATCATTATTCTTCCCTCTCCTTTACGAAGTATAAATCAGCCAGCTTAGACCGTTTATCGTAGCTATCGACTAACTATGGGCTTGCCCATGCTTACTACCTTACTACTATGACAATGAATTCTATTCAAACCGGCCTGCTGGCGTATGGCATGTCGGGCAAGGTATTTCACGCGCCATTTTTGGCTGCTCACCCCGGATTTGTGCTGCGTGCCGTGACAGAGCGCCACCAGAAGCAGGCCCAGCAGGATTATCCGAACCTGATTAGCTACGACGGTGTGGAAGCCCTGCTCGCTGACCCCGAAATTGAGCTTATAGTAGTGAATACGCCCAGCAACACGCACTTCGATCTAGCCCGGCAGGTATTACAGGCGGGCAAGCATGTATTGATTGAGAAGCCGCTGGTGACTTCTTCGGCCGAAGTAAAGGAGTTGGAAGAACTTGGTCAGCGCATGAACCGGCACGTGCTGGCCTACCAAAACCGGCGCTGGGATAGTGATTTCCAGAGCGTAAAGCAGGTAATTGACAGCGGACAGCTCGGGCAGCTCATCGAAGTCCACTTCCGCTTCGACCGCTACAAAACGGCGCTAAATACGAAAGCATTTAAGGAAACGCCCATTCCGGGCAGCGGACTTGTGTATGACCTTGGTCCGCATCTGATAGATCAGGCCATTAGTTTGTTTGGTAAGCCCACCTTCAGCCGCAAAACTACTGGCATGTTTCGGCCCGGCTCGCAGGTACCGGATTACTTCAGTTTTCACCTTCACTATCCCAATAGCTTGCAGGTATTTCTGACCAGTAGCTTGCTGGTAGCGCAGCCGCAAGCCTCCTTCGTGCTTCATGGTACGCAAGGTAGCTTCAGCAAGGCCCGCACCGATGTGCAGGAAACCCAACTTCAGCAAGGAATTGTCCCCCAGGATGCTGCGTATGGTCTGGAAGCGCCCGGCCAGGAAGGTGTTCTCACGTTAGCTAGTGCCGACGGTCAATTTACCACTCATTCTTACCCGGCCCCAAAGGGCGACTACATGCAGCTGTTTAAGGCTTTGTATCAAACTATTCGGAATGGAATTCCTTACCCTATTAAGCTGGAAGAGATACGCTGGCAGATGGAGTTGCTGGAGCAAAACGACGATACATTATAGGTAGTGTGAGGTGCCCGAATAAGCCGCTTTCTTCTCACGTCACGAGTAACGGGTGGCCTACTGCACTGCGTAGTTTTACGGCCACTAGTGAGAACCCACAGAGCTGACAGGAATTCTACTGAAAAACACCCTGACGAGCTTAAAAAGGCATATTTTAATGTAACCTAGCGCAAAAAAGAGCGGTAAAAAGTTCATGTTCAAAACAATGGTTTAACCTCTCAAACTTTGTTACCGCCATGGCTATTCAGCAATATCAGGACTCGTTTTCAGGGTTGAGCCAGTCACCTTTTAGTGCCATGCTAGACCGGTTTTTTAACGACACCGTAGCTTCTCGGGGACGGTTGTCCAGTTTCTCTCCCCAGGTAGATGCTTACGAAACGGAGCGTGGCTACCAAATTGAGGCTGCGCTACCAGGTATGAAGCGCGAAGACATTAAGGTTGATTTTCAGCAGGGCCGCCTGACTATTTCGGGCGAGCGGCAGTTCAAAAATGAGCAGAACGACCGGCGCTACCACCTCGTGGAGAGTTCCTATGGGTCGTTTCAGCGGTCCTTCCAAATGCCTGATACCGTAGACCCCAGCCAAATAGAAGCATCATTTGAGGATGGGGTGCTGCGGGTAATGGTGCCGAAAGACACCCAGAAAACCATGCGTCACCAAATCAATATTCGTGGGGGGCAAAATATAGGCAGCGGCCAGATGTCGGAGCGTATGGGCCAGCAAGCCAGCGACATCTCTGTGCAGTCGGGCGACGGACAAAATCAGTCTAGCAATGACAGATACAATATGCAGCAGGATCAAGGCCAAGCCGATGGATCGTCGTATAGCGACTCGGCGGAAGCCCAGAGTTCTGGCAAGCGGAATGCCTAAGTAAGTTCTCAGCAATAATCAGTTCACGAAAAAAGCCCCCTGATTACTTCAGGGGGCTTTTTTATTCTGTAGGGTTAGGATTCGGTTCATAGTTTATAGTCTCGGCGCCAGCGCCCAGAGCTGCCAGCGTAAGGCCATCTTCCGCCACGTAGCTCAGCTGCGCCGTAAGGCCCACATCAAGCAAATCCTGCACAAGGCCTTCGCCGGCGGCTTCAGGCGTGTACATGTCCACGGTGGTGGCTACCACATTTACTGGCCGATCGGGTAGGCCAACAAGGGTGGCGCGACGGTCAATTTCGGGTGGGAAGATGGCGGCGTACAGAATCAGGCGTTCATAGTTGATACGGTTACTAGCCAGCCAGCGACAGGCGGCCGCCCCACCGTGCCCGTAGCCCAGTACCGTAACGGTGGTATCAGGCGGACAAGCGGCCAGTATCGTTTCGGCCAGGGAATCGAGGTAATTGGTGAGGTCGGCGAGGTCGGGCAACAAGTCGGAGGCGGCAAACCACGTAGCGCCCGTACTCAGCGTGCCATCGGGAGCGGGCGGCAAGGTGTAGCGTGAGAGAGCTTCGGGCAGAATCAGCAGGCGCTCGGGCGTCACGAGGTTAACAAGCTGGGCAGCAAAATCGGCAACGGATTGGCCTTCGCCGTGCAGGCAAAACCAGACGTGACGAATCGTCGGGCCGGGTTCGCCCACGCAATAGTAGCGGGCGGTGCGCGTCGTATTAAACGTTTGGAGCTGCATATAGTCTAACAGGGGCAGTACGACAAAGTATTCTATACGGAAGCAACGCGAGCCATGGTTGGGAGGCACCCAAAGTTGTGCTTAGGCACCGCACTATTACCTGTCACTATGGCCGTTTAAACAGGTTTCAGACGGCTTCTAAGGCGCCAATCTGGCCGAAACCCGGCGTTGGTGGCGCATAATAGACGTTGGTACATCGTTTGAAATAACCCCATCACAATCAAGAAAGAGACCTGACCATGAAGTTGATAAGCCAAGAATTCATTCGCAATATTGCCCCCCAGCTTAACCTGCTCAACACGTTGGGCGGTGGCACGGCCCAGGCGCAGCTGCGCGTCGATAAGGTGGCGAAGGGTGTGGTAGTGCGGGTGGCGGCGCCTTCGGTGCGCCCCGAGAACTTCCACGTATTGCTCGATAACAACCGTCTGACCGTGTACTGCGACTACCGACACGAGGAGGATGACAAAATGAGCGCTCCGCTGTTTGCTCAAACGCTGGATTTGCCCGCTAACCTCGACCTCGACCGCATTGATGCTGTGCACGAGGAAAACGAGCTGCGCGTCCGCATTCCCTATCAAGATTCGGCGAGCCGTCGCCGCGAAATCGATATCAAATTGCGCTAGGCTCCGCTTAGTTGCTTATAACGTCGGGACCGACCGACACCTTTTCACTGAAGCCACTGCTTAACCGCAGTGGCTTTTTTGTGCTAATCAAAAAGAGGTATCAGCAGCATAAACCCGGTAACAAGCGCCAGATAAAACCAGCCCATCACCTGCCCCCGATACCGGCGCGGCAGCCGGTTGCTGAGCACCAGCACCGCTATTACTATTACTAGCAAGTGCAGCAGCAGGAATACTACGGTTTTCACCCAATTGCTGACGATGGTATTCTCGGGCTGCATCTGGTCGCTCATGCCTAGGCCGGAGGTAGCGAAACGCAAGACATAGTACGTCACGGTTTCAAACACCACAAAGCACACGAAGCCAATCAACAGCGCCTGAGAACTCGATTTCTGCGAAACGTCAGCCATTGTTTACTTTAAAAGCGCTAGATGAATAATTGCCCCCCGGTCTTACTTCACTTGGTTTTCTTGCTCAAAACCTCCTGACTTCGTGTCTTGATGTAAAGCTCTTCCACTTTGGTGCGGGCCCAAGGTGTGCGGCGCAAAAATACCAAGCTGGATTTGATGCTGGGATTGACGGCGAAGCAATTGATATGAATGCGCTCATCCAAACCGGGCCAGCCATAATGCGCCACCAGGTATTCCAGAATCTGGGCCAGGGTGATGCCGTGTAGCTCACGGATGAGGTGGCCCGATTCATCGCGGGCGTCGGAAAGGTTGGAAGTAGCCATGTGGCGGAGCGTTAAGAAGCGAAAGGTCGGGAAAAGCAGTCATTGATAAGCAACCTGTGGTGGGTGGGGGGCTTTTTCTGTGCCGGAACCACTAGCTTAGGTACGAGCCAGGCAGGTATGTGCGTTACCTTTGTGATGGCCACGCTGATGAACCGACCCCGACCACGCCCTACTGCTCCCCGCCGCTCCGCCGCTTCTCGGTGGCGTTTGCCCCTGCTGATCAGCTTGGGGTTGCTGCTGGCGGCGCTAGTTTTTTACGGGCGCAACTGGCGGCAGATCAACCGCTATGCACGGCTGACGTATGCTAAGTATACGGCTCATCAGCTGACGGGCCGCGAGAAAACGCCCCTGCTTACCGGTTACACGGTTCATGGTATTGATGTATCATCGTATCAGGGCCGCATCGATTGGCCGGAAGTGGCAGAACACCAGGTGCGTTTTGCCTTCATTAAAGCCACTGAGGGCATTACCCTGCGCGATGCTCGTTTCCAGCGCAACTGGCGCGAAGCGCGGGCCGCGGGCGTTTACCGTGGGGCTTATCATTACTTTCAGCCCAACTACGACGGCGCCCAGCAAGCTGATCTTTTTGTACGCAACGTGCCCCTAAAGGCTGGCGATTTGCCCCCCGTGCTCGATGTGGAAGATCCCAAATTTCACGACGTGGCCGTGATGCGGCGCAACGTAGCCACCTGGCTGCGCCTGATAGAGCGGCACTACGGTGTGCGCCCTATTCTGTATACCAACTACAATTTCTACAAGCGGCACCTAGCTGGTCACTTCGATAAGTATCCCTTGTGGCTGGCTCATTACGAAGTGGAAAAGCCCCTCCTGCCCCGCGACAAATGGATTATCTGGCAGCACAGCGACGAATCGCACGTGCCAGGTATTCGCGGCCCGGTCGATTTCAACGTATTTCAGGGAAACTTTGCCATGCTGCTTGCCATGCGCATTCCCGAAAAGCCGGAGTGAGTGTAAGCTCCAGCTTTGTGTCATTTATATTTGCTTATGCCTCGCTTTTCCTTTCGTCGTTTTTGCTGGCTGCTAAGCTTACCGTGGCTGCTGAGCGCCTGCGCCGGTGGCGCTAATACGTTCACCCAGAGCGGGCAGGGCTCGTATTACGCCAACAAATTTAATGGCCGCAAAACGGCTAGCGGCACGGTATATCGTCCCAACAGGATGACGGCCGCCCACAACACGCTCCCTTTCGGTACGGTGGTGCGCGTAACCAACACGCGCAACAACCGCTCAGTGAAAGTAACCGTGACGGACCGCGGACCGCACGTGAAAGGCCGCATCATTGACTTGTCGCGCAAAGCCGCCCGCAAAATTGACTTGATTGACGCTGGGGTGGTTCCAGTAAAGGTGAAAGTGGTAAAGACAGCACCCTCACGCTAAGCTGGGGGGCTTTTTTACCTGAATATTTCTATTTGTCTCGCATGAGAATTCGCAAAAAAGTACGCTGGACTGTACCTGCTGCATCAAGTCGCTTTGTAGCGCTGGCTGCGTTTGTGAAAGCCGCCGAAGCCCAGGCTTGGACCGATGCGGAAATCCAATACGTGATGGACGAGGTAGTAGAAGCCCGCGACGATGACGAGGCCACGCTGATTTTGCTGGACTACACCCAGGTCTAAACACAGTCGGGCGGCTCCAACCCTACTGGTCTGAGCCGCCCGACTGTGTGGATTAGTAGACTAAGCCTAGCGTTTCTTTTTCTTGCCTTTATTCTTGAGGTCCTCCTTTTTAACGAGGAGAAGGCTGTCTTGCGCTGCTTTTTGAGCACTAGTGGTAATACGGCCACTCAGCGAAACAATATCGCCCTCCGTCAGCTGAGTGCTCACGCCGGCAGGCGTAGTTATCGTGCCGGTCGGCGTTATTTTGGTGCCATTGATAAGGCTCATTTCCTGCGTCAGCGGTGTAGTACGCCCCATTTGGGTCACTAGCACTTTGCCTTCCTTCATCATCACGCCATCCTTCATAGTAGCCACGCCGGGCGCTACTGGCTTCGGACGAGGTGTTGCAGCCTTGCGGGGGGGCATTTTTGTTTGAGCCGAAGCGGCTACAGCACTGGTAGTTAAGGCGAAAGCCAGAAGCACGATACCACGTAATTTCATGAGAAAAGAGGGATGGAGAGTGGGAGATATAAGTAAAGCGAATTCAAGAGGCAACCGCTGGGTGTGCACCAATACAAGCCAGCAACCCACCGTAAGCCAAGCGCGTTAGAAAAGAAAAATAGCCACATCAGTGGCACCTTCTTTCATCCTCTAAATCAGCAGTTCATATGGCGGCCGATAAAGCATCAAACAATATTTACGCCGATTTTAAGGCGCAAGTGAATATGACCGCAACCGAGCTAAAAAAATGGCTTGGCACGGAGGAATCCAACTCGGTGGGCCAGGACAGCGGCGACGGCACCAGCATCGGCCATAAGTCGGGCGAGCGTATTATTGAGATCCTGAACAAGAAAAAAGCAGATATGACGGAGGCCGATGAAGCCCACATGCACAAGGTTCACTCGTACATTAGTAGGCATCTGGCTCAAGGGCCAGAAAAAGACGTGGAGCACTCACGTTGGCGCTATTCGTTGATGAACTGGGGTCACGATCCGCTGAAAAAGTAAGCGGCTTGCTGTAAGTTGAATACTACATCAGGCTGCCGGCGTTCGTAAGTTGACATCTAAGAGCCGAAGTAGCCTATTCAGTTAAAATTCAGCACTCAACCTTCACCAACACACGAAGTGGACTACAAGGATTATTACAAATCGCTGGGATTGGATAAATCGGCTACTACCGACCAGATCAAGAAGGCGTACCGCAAGCTGGCCCGTCAGTACCATCCCGACGTAAATCCGAACAATGCGGAGGCGGAGCGCAAGTTTAAGGAGATCAACGAAGCCAATGAAGTGCTTAGCGATGAGGAGAAGCGCCGCAAATACGACCAGCTAGGTGCCGACTGGCAGCGCTACCAACAAACTGCCGGCGCGGGCCGCGCCGGTGGGGGTGGCTTTGACTGGTCGCAGTATGGGCAGCCCGGTGGCTATGGCGGCTACGGGCAGGCCGGTGGAGGCGACCCATTTGGCAACGCCGACTTCTCCGATTTCTTTAGCTCCATTTTTGGCGGTATGGGGGGCGAAGGCCGCGCTGGGGGGCATTCTGCGCGAGCCAGCGCCGGCCAGGACTATCAGGCTGAGTTGGAATTGACCTTGGCCGAGGCTTACGAAGGCGGCCCACGTACGCTCACCGTCAATGGCAAAAAGCTGCGCATCAACATTCAGCCCGGCGTAGAAGATGGCCAGACCATCCGGTTGCGCGACCAGGGTGCGCCCGGCCGCAACGGCGGCCCGGCCGGCTCGCTCTACATTACGTTCCGCATAGCCCCCGACCCGCGCTACACCCGCACCGGCGCCGACCTGACGCTGGATGTGCCGGTGAGCATTTATACCGCGCTGCTTGGTGGTCAGCAGGTAGTCGATACGCTGTCGGGGCCGGTTAAGATTAATGTGAAGCCTGAAACACAGAACGGCACGCGCCTGCGTCTGCGGGGCAAAGGCTTTCCCATTTATAAGCAGCCCGGCCAGTTCGGCGATTTGTACCTGCGGCTGGATCTGACTTTGCCTCAGCACCTCACGGATAAAGAAAAGGAGTTGTTTCGGCAGCTGGCTCAGCTTCGGGGCGAAGCGTCATGATATAATACCCATTTGCCGTTACCACCCGCTATTTACTATCTGCTATGGAAACGTCGTCCATCATCACTATTACCTTCCACGACTGCGCCATCCGCTACGGCCTGAGTGAGCCTGACCTTCAGGAGTTTGTAGACCTAGGCCTGCTGCATCCGGCTGATACGCCCGATACGCTCCGCGCCGAGCCCGACGACCTGGCCCGACTGGCCCGATTGCACCATGAGCTGGGCCTGAGCGCGGAAGGCATCGACATTGTATTGGCTATGCGTGAGCGACTGCTGAACCTCCAGGCCGAGCTAGCCCAGCAGCGCGCCCGCGTCGCGCAGCTGGAGTATTTTCTGCACAAATCCGGCCCGCTGCTGGATCTATAGCGGCCGTTACTGCTCTAGCTAGACGTCGATGGCCAGCGCCAACAGCAGGCCGGCGAGCGTAGCACCAAGTTTGGGCCAATTGAGACGGTGCTCAGGGCTGGTTTCAAAAAGAATGGTGGTCGACACATGTAGAAAATTACCCGCCACTAAGCCCAGCAGCGCGGCATATAAGCCGCCGGTCATCAGCTCCTCTAGCACCACGTAGTTGCTTACTACAATGCCGATGGGCGCGGCCAGCGCAAACAGCACCAGATATGGCAGTGCCCGCTTAAAACTGTGTAGGCGCAACAGCAACGCCGCCATCAGGGCAAAAGCGGCCGGAATGTGGTGTAGGGCTACGCCCCCCAGAATAGCATAAAAGTTCTCGTTGCTAGGTGTGGCTTCCGGTTGCTTAACCAGGATGCTGCCTTCCAGAAAAGAGTGGATTACCAGCGAGAACAAGAGCAGAAATGGTACCTGCCCATCATGCGCCGTATTGTGGTGAATGTGGCCATGCTCGACGCCCTGCGAGAAAACCTCCAATAAAAGTTGCCCAAAAAAGCCCCCCAGTACATAGTAGCCGATACGGTGCATCTCATCGTTGGGCACCAGCAATAAAGCCTCAGGCAGCAGGTGAGTAATGGTAAGCGTAAAGAGGTAAGCTCCACTAAAAGCCAGCAAAGGCTTTATCCACGTAGTGCGGGCCGTGGGCAGCAGGCGAGTGAGCAGACCCGCGCCCAACACGGTTAAAAATAGTAGCAGAACGGCAATCCACATGGGTACTGTGTTAATTAGGTAGGCAGTGATGGCGCTGATAACCAAGCAGAATAAGCTCGCCTGTTATCGGTTCATCAACTTTATTTCTTTACTATAAAGATCATGCGGGGGCTGAGCGCTTCGTTGTACGAGCCTAGCTGATAGTCGCCTAGCACTTCGGCTAAGCGCAGACCGGCCATCTGAAAATACTCCTCAAAGTTGTCCCGGCTCAGTGCCCGAACCCGCTCCTCGAATTGCTGCTCTTGCCCCAGCGCATCCTGGAAGCGAATCGTTTTGACGATAAACCCATCGTCGAGACGGCGGCTGATGTGAAAGGTGATACCGCTAACGGTTTTCTCTTCCTCGAGTACCAGTTCGCGCAACGTGCGCTCCGTATTCATGAAATCAATCACCATTTTGCCCCCCGGCCGCAAGGCATCCGCCGCGAAGCGCAGCGCCACGATGTTTTCCGTTTCCTGAGCGAAATAGCCAAAGCTGGTAAACAGGTTAAAGATGAAATCGAACGCCCCAAACGGGAGTGGGTTGCGCATATCATGCACGTGAAAGTGCAGGCGCTCATGCCCAAACCGCTGCGCATACGTGATGCTCTCCGGCGACAGATCGACGCCAGTAACCTCATAGCCTTTCTGGCTCAGGTACATCGAGTGCCGACCTTTGCCACACGCCAAATCGAGCAGTTTCGCATTTGGCTTAACCCGCAGATGCGACAGCAAAGCATCAATAAAAGCTTTCGCCTCTTCCTCATTACGGTCGCGGTACAGCAGATGGTAATAAGGAGAGTCAAACCAACTGATAAACCACTCAAGGGCAGGCTGTAACATGAATGGGATGAAAGGAGAAGCCTGTGGCCAGATTATCGCCTAGGCGGAGTATTGAGCAAAGATATTTGCAACAATGTTACAGATAAAATAGCTTTCTTAAGCTGACTTTCCTTCCGCCAGGTTGCTGTAAGCAAGAAATTTGCCCCCACAGGAGGTGAGACCAGCAGGTAAAGCAATAGCCGCCGTTGGCACGATGCCAACGGCGGCTATTGCTAAGTCGCTAAATGAAAGCTTCTTAAAAGCTTAGCGCTGAATCTCACTCCCATTTGCCATAGTATCGGCTTGGCTGGGCTTAGCGTTGATTTTGGCGGCTTCCTCTTTTCTATTGGTGCGCATCGCTTCCTCGGCGTTAGCCGAGATGCTGGCTTCTGCCGAAGGCTTGGGCTTGCCGTCTACACCTTCTACTGCCGAGCTAACTGGCTTCGGAATAGCGGCACCTTTTGCCTGGTTGGTTTCGTAGGCCGTGCCTTGGTCGAAGTTGTCGGACGTACGTGAACCCGGCGCTACCTGGTCGAACGACACTTGCTTGTCGGGGCGGAAGGAAGAAGGTTCGCTGCTACAAGCAGACATTGATAAAGCGAGACTGGCCACGCCAGCGAGCAACAAATTCTTATTCATGGGTTTAAACTAATATGTGCTTAATGAGTAAGTGCTGGAAAAGCTACCTCGCTGCCTGCTTCATCTGAACAGTCAGCCAGCAAGCCATTCAGCTAAGTACGGATTACCGACCCTGGGGGGCAAATGTTACGCCGCTGGTGCATCAGCGGCCGCTGCTGGTGCTGCGGGCAGCAGGTTTTTGCGGCGCAGCATGGCATCAAACAGCTTTATATCATTGGGCGAATTGAAAATTCGCAGGGGCAGCAGCAAGAAAACGGGCACATCAAAGGTGCGCGCAATCCAGCGGCGCCAGCCAGTCACCTCATCGGGCGCCTCGCCGGGGCGCAGCCACATTGTGAAGCCTTCAGCATCGCGCTTGGCCCGCCCAATCATGTCCCAGCTCAGGTTCATGCCCTGCTTTTCATTTAGGCGAAGCAGAATCTGGCGCTGATCAATCTCATAGTTAAAACGCTCAAAAAGCGGCTTGCTTTGCTCCATCTGCGTCACGCTCGTAATCTGAGCCGAGCGGAGCAGCACAAACAGCACGGTCAGTAGCACCGCCAGACCTATCCACCACCAAGAAGGCCAGATGAGGGCCGGAAACAGCCCAATGGCCAACGGAATAAGCGCGTACCACCACTCTTTTTTCCACACTTGTGCCATGGCCATGCGGGTGTAGGTGTTGGTGTTCAGCTGGTATTTTTTAGTACGGATGGCCAGCGGCGCGGCTCCTTGCGCCTGACGGAAGCCCCGTTGATTTGGTTGCTGCATTAGAGTAATTGGAATTGCTAAATGAGTAAATGGCTAACCTACGGGTGGCTGCTCTGGCTACTGGCCATGCGCAGCTCCGACAACCACTTAGTACGCTTTAAGACTTAAGTCCAGGCTTTTGAGTGAGTGAGTAAGTGCCCCAACGGAAATAAAGTCGACGCCCGTTGCGGCCACTGTGGCAATCGTATCCTCCGTAATGCCACCCGACGCTTCGGTAGGAAAACGCCCCCCGATAAGCGTTACAGCCTCTCGCAGCTGACTGGGGGGCATATTATCGAGCATAATACGGTCGATGCCGCCCGTATCAAGTGCTTCCTGTACTTCGGCGAGGGTACGGGTTTCTATTTCAATGGGTAACTGACGACCTGTGCGCTTTAGATAAGCATGCGTCGCTTCAATAGCCTCCCGAATCCCGCCGGCGTAGTCAACGTGGTTATCCTTCAGGATAATCTGGTCAAACAGGCCGTAGCGGTGGTTTACACCTCCACCAATCAGGACAGCCCATTTCTCACACAGTCGAAAATTAGGAGTGGTTTTGCGCGTATCGAGTAGCTGGGCGCGGGTGCCAGTTAGCAGGCTGGTCAGATGCGCCGTGTGGGTGGCAATGCCGCTCATGCGCTGCATACAATTGAGCACCAGCCGCTCAGCCGTCAGAATACTCTGTGAGCGTCCTTCCACCCGAAAAGCGATATTCCCATTCTGAACGCGGGCCCCATCGCTCAGCAGCTCCTCTACCCGCAGGTCAGGATCGACGGCGCGGAAAATGTGGTGCGCCAAGGCGACACCAGCCAGCACACCTTCATCTTTCACTAATAAATGCGCCCGATTCTGAGCATCCGCCGGGATGGAAGCGAGAGAAGAATGGTCGCCGTCGCCCACATCTTCGGCCAGGGCCGTGCGAATAAACGTGGATATGGCTTCAGGGGTGAGGTAGGGAGCGTTTTGCACGGTGCAAAAATAGAAAAAGCACCTGACAAAGCCTCTGCTCTAACCTCTCTTCGTATATGTCCGCTGTAAACTGGTAAACTCGTACTAAAGCATAAAACCCAGCATCGGTCGGATGCTGGGCTTGAAATGCATAGCTAGAGCTTAGTAGTCAGGGCGTCTGCCTATGCTTTTACTCTTTTGTGAAATTGATGGAGTCAATAACTAAAGCACCACCGATCGGCTTCATTTGCACAAACACTTGGTAAGAACCTGTTTTACCAATGTATTTACCAGCAGCGTATTGGATGCTCTCTGCGCTGGTCTTTTGGTGATCGTACTCAAAGCTGGCCGGCGAGTTCTTGGCGAAAAAATCCTTCATCACAAACTCCGCTTGGGTAGCACTATAGCTTTGCTTGTCACCATCGAAGGCAAGCTCTACAGTAGGACCAAAGAATTGGGAAAGGTCGCGGGCCGAGCCATTACGAATTGCCCCCTTGACAGCCCCCAGTGACTCTCCTTGCGCTTGTACTCCAACAGCCAGCAAAGCAAACCACAGAATGGCGCAGAACTGGAGTAGTATTCGTTTCATATAAAAAATTCTTTGTCTGGCTATACTATGCCGGTTGCCCGACCGTTATTCCTGAGTGAAGTCAATCGTGTCGATGGTGGGTGAACCACTACCGGGCTTCATCTTCACAAACACGCGGTATGTACCCGCTTTGCCTGTGTATTTACCGATGGCATACTTTGTTCCCTCATTACTGCTTCCCTGATGAATAAATTCAAAAGCGGTTGGAGGGTTTTTAGTGAAAAAAGCTTTGAGGGCTGATTCGGCTTCAGCAGCACTGTAGCTTTTCTTATCGCCATCATAACCTAATTCCACTTTCGGACCTAAATAAGGGGCTAATTCTTGGGCCGAACCATTGCGAATGGCGCCTTTTACGGCCCCAAAGGCTTCGCTTTGTGCATAGCTAGCTACAGAAAGTAGTCCTAGCCAAACTAGCAGGCAAGCCCGAAAGACTTTGCGTTTCATATACAGGAAAAGTACGAAAGAGTTAACTCCAAAACTATGCCAAGAGACAACAAATTGATTTATTCCCCCACTAATTTGCACCAGTCCTAAGTTAATTGAAAAGATCCTGGAAGAACACAATATAGGGTTAAGGTCGCTATCCGTATCTTTGCAGGCATGAACAAACAGGTGTTGCTCGTTATTCTGGATGGCTGGGGTCTGGCTCAAAACAAAGCTGTTTCGGCCATTGATGCCGCTCGAACTCCGTTCGTTGATTCCCTTTTTCAACGTTTTCCGCACAGTCGTCTTCAGGCCTCAGGCGAGGCTGTAGGTTTGCCCGATGGGCAAATGGGCAACTCGGAAGTAGGCCACATGAATATTGGGGCCGGCCGCGTGGTTTATCAGGACTTAGTGCGGATCAATAAAGCTATCCGGGAGCGAAAGCTGGGCACCATTCCCGCGCTGGAAAAGGCGTTTGAGTACGCGCGCACCAATGGCAAGAATCTGCACTTTATGGGTCTGCTATCCGATGGGGGCGTGCACTCGCATATCGAGCACCTGAAAGCCCTTTGCACCCTGGCTCATGACGCCGATGTCCACAAAGTGTTTATTCACGCCTTCACCGACGGTCGTGACACGGATCCGAAAGGCGGTGTAAACTACGTTAATGACCTGGAGAAGCACTTGGAGCGGAATAGCGCCAAGATTGCCACCATTGTAGGGCGCTACTACGCTATGGACCGCGACAACCGCTGGGAGCGGATTAAAGTAGCGTACGACTTGCTGGTAAACGGCAAAGGCACACCGTCGCAAAACCTGATTCAGAGCATGCTCGACTCCTATAAGGAGGGCGTGACAGATGAGTTCCTTATGCCCATTGTGAAAGTAGGCGCCGATGGTCAGCCTATTGCCACTATTCAGGAAGGTGATGTCGTTATCTGCTTTAATTTCCGCACCGACCGGGGCCGGGAAATTACGCTGGCGCTTACCCAGCAGGACTTCCATGCCTTCAACATGCACCGGCTCAACCTGCATTACCTTACCCTCACCAACTACGACGCTACTTTTACGGGCGTAACGCCCATTTTTGAGAAGGATAATCTGGATAACACGTTGGGCGAAGTATTAGCCGCAATGGGCAAAACTCAGATTCGTATAGCTGAAACAGAGAAGTATCCGCACGTTACGTTTTTCTTCTCCGGGGGCCGCGAAACGGAGTTTGTCGGCGAAACGCGCATTATGCGCCCTTCCCCCAAGGTAGCTACCTACGACCTGCAACCGGAGATGAGCGCCTATGACCTGCGCGACGCCCTGGTGCCGGAAATGCAGGCCCGATCAGCCGATTTTGTAGTGCTCAACTTCGCCAATCCTGATATGGTGGGCCACACTGGCGTATTTGCGGCGGCAGTGAAAGCGGTAGAAACCGTAGATGCATGCACTAAAGATGTAGTAGAGGCTGCGTTAGCCAGTGACTACGCCTGCATCATAATTGCTGACCACGGCAATGCCGACATGATGATTAACCCCGACGGCACTCCCAATACGGCGCACACCACCAATTTAGTCCCCTGCATCCTGGCAGATACAACGTACCGTGGTACGTTGGCCGATGGCAAGCTCGGCGACATTGCGCCTACGGTGTTGGCTCTGATGGGCATTCCGCAACCGGCCGTAATGACCGGACAATCGCTGCTGCAACCTGCTGCCACAAGTACTGCGAATGCATAAGGCTTGCTGGCTGCTGGGGTTACTTGCGCTAGTTTCGGCTTGTGGATCGGAAGCGGTGGGCCCGGCTCCGGCGAAGGAGACTCGCAAACCCATGTATTTCGATATCAAGGGTTTTCTGGATGCCCAAACGCAGGAGCTAACACGGCGCAATCCAGCCGTGGAAAAGCGCGTGGAGTTACGTGGGGGGCAAATGGAGACGACGCGTGTGCCCGAAGTAGATTGGAGCAAGGAGCTTCAGATCTTTTACCAGACGGATATCAACAAGCCAGCGCTGCGCGGTGCCTATGCCGTCGATTCGGCGGCCAAGGGCGACACGCTGCTGCGCACTTATAGCCGCAAAACTGGCATTGACAACTCTGTGGAGCGCATCACGGTTCTGTCGGCCGTTGCCACTCCAGCAGTGGCCCGGGAAATTACGGCCACCCTTACTCAGGATAATCCGCTGTTCTTCTCGCAGAAGCGCGTGGTGATGCATACCACCGATGGGCACTTATTGGACTATCAGGTGAAAGGCGTGCAAAAGCTGGTGCTGTTCGATACGTTGCGCTATTCGGCGGCCGGACGTGTACTGAATTAGTGCGGGGAGGCAAAATTTGAGCGTTGGCTTTCAGTGGCTTTACGCGCAAGCCCTACACGTTAGATTTGGTTTTCTTTGCCATAGTAGCAGGAACTGTTATACTGCCGGTTCATTGCTTCCGTACGCATATTCACTACTACTCTCTCCATTCCGGCCAAACCACCATCTATGAAAAAAGCCCCCCAGTTCCTGTTACCATCGTGGCGCACGCTTGTTTGCCTGCTTCCACTGGCAGTAGGCAGCGCTTGCCAAAGCAACACTTCCACCAGCGAATCGGAAACTACTCCAGCCGACTCCACCGCTACTGCTTCCACCGATTCTACTGGCTCGAAGAAATACCTGAATAAGCCGCTGATTTCGGACATCTATACGGCTGACCCATCAGCCCACGTGTTTAATGGCCGAATCTATATTTATCCGTCGCATGACATTGAAACGGGCATGCCGGAGAACGACAATGGCGACCATTTTGCCATGCGCGACTACCATATTCTGTCCATGGACAGCATTGGCGGCAAGGTCACGGACCACGGCATAGCGCTGGATATCAAAGATATTCCCTGGGCCGGACGACAGCTTTGGGCGCCGGATGCGGCGTTCAAAAACGGCACGTATTACCTCTATTTCCCGGTAAAGGATAAGCAGGATATTTTCCGCATTGGCGTAGCTACCAGCAAATCGCCAACTGGCCCCTTCAAGGCGCAGCCCAAGCCCATGGAAGGCAGCTTAAGCATTGACCCAGCTGTATTTACGGATACGGATGGCAAGTCGTACATGTACGTGGGGGGCATTTGGGGCGGCCAGCTCCAGCGCTGGCGCACCGGTAAATACGACGCCAGCAAGCCCAAAGAACAGGAGCCCGCCCCGAATGAGGAGGCCGTGGGTCCGCGGGTAGCGCGCCTGAGCAACGATATGATAAGCCTCGCGGAGCCCGTAAAGGAAGTAAAGATTGTAGGCAAAGATGGTAAGCCCTTTTTGTCGGGCGACAACAAGCACCGCTTCTTTGAGGGCGGCTGGATGCACAAATACAACGGCAAGTACTACTTCTCCTACTCAACCGGCGACACGCACTTGCTCGTGTATGCCACTGGCGACTCCCCCTATGGCCCCTTCACCTATCAGGGCGTCATTATGAACCCCGTCGAAGGCTGGACAACTCACCACTCCATCGTGGAGGTTGACGGCAAGTGGTACATCTTCTACCACGACACCGAACTATCAGGCAAAACCTGGCTGCGCAACGTGAAAGTAACCGAGCTGAAGCGCAAGCCCGACGGCACCATCGAGACGATCAATCCGTAAGCGGCTATTTAGTACTACACAAAAAAGCCCCCCATTTGAGAAGTGGGGGGCTTTTTTGTAAAATCTGTCTTCTAGTAAATAAAAGCTGTGTGGCCTACTTACTTGGTGACCGTTCCCATCAGCGTAGCTACTACCCACCGACGCCCACCGTCGTTGCGGTGCTCACCCAAATAAATTCCCTGCCAAGTCCCCAACGCTAACCGCCCATCGGTGATGGGCACGCTTACGGTCGTGCCCAGAAGCGCCGCTTTCAGGTGGGCCGGCATATCATCGGGGCCTTCCTGCGTATGGCGGAAGTAGGGAGCGTTTTCGGGCGCTATGCGACTAAAGAACGACTCGAAGTCTTGTCGTACCGTGGGGTCCGCGTTTTCGTTGATGCTCAGGCTGGCGGACGTATGCTGGATAAAAAAATGCGCTGTGCCCACTTCAATTCCTTCCAGCTCTGGCAATTCAGCCGTGAGCAAGTCTGTAATGAGATGGAAGCCTCGCCGCACGGCGGGTAGGCGCAGACGTTTTTGAAACCAAATCATAAAACAAACTACGGATTCTGGCGCTCGTAGGCGCCTAAGTCAGGAGTAGTGGTAGCACGGGGCTTATTGAGCAAGTCACGGGCGAGCAAAGGAGCGAGCAGAGGACGATTGCTGGCCGGCGAGAGCGTATCAAGGCGATAATCGAAACGATTGCCACGAGGCCGGTCGGGCGAACTGTAGAACTTTGGGTTTGTATTAAAGATATTATCGGTGCCAGTGCCACCAAAACCTGGTTGAGTAGCGCTACTAGCGCCTTGATAAGCAGTAGTACGGAGCAGGCTATTACGAACCGTGATCTGATTCGCGTAGCGGCTTACGTTTTCAAAGCCTAACTCATCTGTATTATCACCCCACACAATCGAATTCAAAATACTTACCCTCGGCAAAACTGACGGACCAGGTTGACCATTAGCAAGCGTTAGCACATCGGAAAAAGCTAAAGAAGGGTTCGGCCGCAGAAAGCCGCGAGTATAGTTGGCGATAGTGCAGAAGTTGAGCGCAAAATTGCCCCCCTGCAAGCCGCGAACCGCAAACTCCCCACAGTTGGTGAGCAGGCAATTGCGCAAGGTAAAGTCACCGGAAAAGCTTAGAATACCAGCTCCATCAAAGCTGGCGCTACCGCTGGCAAAATTGAGGCTGGCTCCGGAGATATTCTTGATAATCGTGTTCTCCACCAGCACATTAGGCCGAGGCTGACGGTTTTCAGGGTTGAACACCAGCAAGCCAAAGCCAGCATTCTTGATTTCGGCGTAGCGAACCACGTTGCCTTGGCTTGTAGCATCAAACTGAATGCCGCGCCACTGACCAGGAATTTCGCGGTAAGCCGCTTCCAGCCTGTCGCCGGCGAAGCGCACGAAGCGGGGGTCGTCGGGCTTTAGCTCCTCGCTGGGGGCCAAATCCGGGTTTACCAGCAAGCGCCCCTTAATCACAATTCCCGACCCGGCGTGTACATACACGCGGGCGCCGGCCTCAATGGTGAGCGTGCATCCAGCATCAACCCGCACGAAATCATAGATGACGTGGGGTTTATCATTCCGCCAGACGGTGTTGCAAGCCAGCGTTTCGGCCGTGTGGAAGTAAGCGTTTTGACCGTAAGCTACCAGCGCTACTTGCTGCTCATTGCCATTGGTGCGAAACTGCACTTGGTCTTCCACCAGAAACGGGGTGTTTTCTGCTCCCGGTCCTAGTTTCGCCTTCACCAGCAATAGCAAACTATCACGGCCCCGAATCTCCACATCCTGTGTCGATGGTCCGGAAGCGCCGCTAACAGTTAAAGTATAGGGTGAGTTGGCAGTTTTCAGAGCAATTTGCTCCACCTGCACGGCCCGCCGGTTGCGGTTATACACCCACAAACGCTTCGTGACGGTGCCCGTTTGCACGAAAATGGTATCGAAAAGCAGCGTATCGGCCGAAAACTCCAAGCGGGCGCTGGAGTCGCGCGTTACAATTTCTTCCTTAGGCTCACAGCCGAGCAGCAGGGCTGCGAAGCTGAATAGAATGAGCGGTATCGGAAGAAATAAGCGCACGAATCAATTGATAAATAAATAGTAATAAACTGCTTCAGTATACTTAGAAAAGAAAAGCCCATTGGCTAGTACTCTCTCTTTGAAAGCACTAGCCAATGGGTTTCGTTTTACAATTTTACGATACGCCTTCCTTCAAACGCTCGGCGCTTTCGGCAATCCGCAGCTGCTCCACGAAATCGTCGATGTTGCCTTCCATGACGCTGGCTAGGTTATATACCGTGTAACCAATGCGGTGGTCTGTGACCCGACCCTGGGGGTAATTGTACGTGCGAATCTTGTCGGAACGGTCGCCGCCGCCAATCATGCTTTTACGCTGGGCGCCTTCGGCTTCGTTTTTCTTGGCTAGCTCAATTTCGTAAATGCGTGAGCGCAATACTTGCAGGGCTTTATCGAAGTTCTTGAGCTGCGATTTCTGGTCTTGGCACTGAGCTACTAAGCCCGTAGGCAAGTGAGTGAGGCGCACAGCTGAGTAAGTCGTGTTTACCGACTGTCCGCCAGGACCCGACGACATGAACAGGTCCTTGCGCACATCGTTCATGTCGATTTCCACGTCCAGTTCCTCGGCCTCGGGCATTACCACGATAGAAGCTACCGATGTATGAATGCGGCCCTGCGTTTCGGTGGCGGGTACGCGCTGCACGCGGTGCACGCCGCTCTCAAACTTAAGCTTGCCGTACACGTCCTCGCCTTTCACCGACAGGATAATCTCTTTATAGCCGCCGCTCGTGCCTTCGGTGGCGTCAATCAGATCCATGCGCAGGTTTTGCTTTTCGGCGTAGCGCATGTACATCCGCTGCAAGTCGCCAGCAAAAATGGCCGCCTCGTCGCCACCAGCCCCGGCCCTGATTTCCATGATTACATCCTTGGAATCGTTGGGGTCTTTGGGCAGCAGTAGATCTTTGATAACGGTTTCCAGGCGCTCCTGCTCGGGCAGCAGCTCGTCGAGCTCGGCCTTCGCCATCTCGCGGAAATCTTCGTCTTTTTCCGTGGATATAACTGCGCGGGCGCCCTCAATATTAGAGAGTACTTCCTGGTATCTGCGATACTCAGCTACAATGCGGCCAAGGTCTTTGTATTCTTTATTGAGGGATTTGTAGCGCTTCATGTCGCTCATCGCCTCGGGCTGCATTAGCTGCTCATTCACGTCGTCGTAGCGTTGGCGAATGGCCTCCAGTTTTTCTAGCATCTTGCCTTCAGAGAATTATATTGGGACTACAAAGGTACTGAAAACAAACAGGCCACGCGCACGACAAGTTGCATTGCGCTATGAACGCAAGCACGGCAATAGGGCACTGGCCTACTTCTTTTCTCAAGATGTAAAGCTCATTCGCTATTATCCTTTCCAGAAAATCCTTACTTTACAGCTGTAAGTCTGCACCGATGACCGCACTTTCTAATTCGAATTACTCATTTTCTGCTCTGGGGGGCTCTTTTCCCGCGCCCACCATTAGCTATACAACAGGTATTACAACCCGCTAGACGGGCTGCGCTACCTCTCCTTGCCTTGATGTTTCGCAGCCCGTCGCCGGCCGCTTCCTGACCCGAAGCCAAGCCGGTCCCGACGGGCTTTTTCGTGTCCTTTAGCTTCTGTCTTATGCAGGTTCTCAAATTTGGAGGTACGTCGGTGGCTACGGCGGCCAATCTTCAGCGCGTCGCGCAACTCGTCGAAGCCGCTGCCCAGCACACGACTACCGTGGTTGTGGTATCGGCCCTCGGCGGCACTACCGATGCCCTGATTGAAGCCGGACGCCTGGCCGCGGCGGGCTCGACGCACTATCGCACGCAGTTGCAGCGCCTCGAAGACCGACACTTAGGCGTGGTGCGGGATTTACTGCCTATTGCGGAGCAAAGTGCGGTGCTGAGCTTGGTCAAAACCCACTGCAATGAGCTGGACAGCATCTGCGACGGCATATTTGCCTTGGGTGAGTTATCCGACCGCACGCTCGACCGGCTGATGAGCTTCGGCGAAATATTGTCGTCGCGGCTGCTGGCTGCGTATCTTAAAACGCAGGGCGTAGCACATTGCTGGCAAGACAGCCGCCAGCTTATCCGCACCGATTCGCGCCACGGCTTCGCAACAGTCGATAGCGAGACGACCAACCAGCAGATTCAGGCGTTTGTGGCGGCGCAGCCAAATCAGCTGTATATAGTGCCGGGCTTTATTGGCAGCGATGCGCGGGGCGTAACGACCACGCTGGGCCGCGGCGGTTCCGACTATACGGCCGCCATTTTTGCGGCGGCACTAGCGGCGGAGCGTCTGGAAATCTGGACGGATGTCAGCGGCATGATGACCGCCGACCCGCGCCTGGTAACCCTGGCCCGGCCCATCCCGCGTATTTCCTATCAGGAGGCCATGGAGCTGTCGCACTTCGGGGCGAAGGTATTGTATCCACCTACTATTCAGCCAGTAAGAAGCCTGGGCATACCGCTCTGGATCAAGAATACATTTGCCCCCCAGGACGAAGGCACGCTGGTAGAAGTGAATCCGCCGGCCAATAAGGATGTCGTGCGGGGCCTGTCGAGCATTGCGCAGCTGGCCTTACTCAACCTGGAGGGCAGCGGCATGGTAGGCATTCCGGGGTTCTCGCGGCGGCTGTTCGGGGCACTGGCCCAGCAGCGCATCAACGTGATACTAATTACCCAAAGCTCCTCGGAGCATTCCATCTGCGTGGCGGTCCGCGCCGCCGATGCCGAACTGGCGCAAAAGGCTGTAGATGAGGAATTCACCACTGAAAGAGCAACTGGCAAAGTAGAGCCGCTGCGCTGCGAAAACGACCTGGCTATTGTGGCCTTGGTAGGCGATAACATGCGCAATCACCCCGGTATCAGCGGACGCATGTTTAGCGCATTGGGCCAGAATGGCGTGAATATCCGCGCTATTGCCCAAGGCTCGTCGGAGCGCAACATATCGGCCGTCATTCGGGCCACTGATGTGCGCAAGGCCATCAACGTGCTGCACGAGGCGTTTTTCGAGGCTACGGCGAAGCAGGTAAACCTGTTTGTGGCGGGTGTGGGCAACGTGGGGGGCAAATTACTGGAGCAAATGGCCCGCCAGCAGGAATGGCTGCGCGAGAAGCTTCGGCTGAATTTGCGCGTGGTCGGATTAGCGAACAGTCAGCGCTTTGTATTGACCGAAAACGGTGGCATTGCGCTCGACGATTGGCAGGCGGCGCTGGAGCAAGGGCAGCCGCTTGATTTAGCGGAGGTCGTTCGGCAGCTTCACGAGCTGAATCTGCGCAACACCGTCTTTGTGGATGTAACGGCCAGCGCCGAGGTAGCGCAGATTTATGCGGCACTGCTGGAGAAAAGTGTGGCGGTGGTGGCCTGCAATAAGGTGGCTTGCTCCTCAGCCTATGCGAGTTACGCCCACCTCAAAGAGTTAGCCCAGGAATTCAACGCGGAGTTCCTGTTTGAAACCAATGTAGGCGCGGGGCTGCCCATCATCGGCTCTCTCAACGACCTGCTGCGCAGCGGCGACGAGGTGCGGCGCATCGAAGCGGTGCTATCCGGCACGCTCAACTTCGTGTTCAACCACTACGATGGCACCGTTCCCTTCGCCGATATAGTTCGGCAGGCGCAGGCCGAAGGCTACACGGAGCCCGACCCACGCCTGGACCTCAGCGGCACCGACGTGGCCCGCAAAATCCTGATCCTGGCCCGTGAAGCCGGTCAGAAAATGGAGCTGGCTGATATTCACAACGAGTCTTTTTTGCCGGCCTCTTGCTTGGAAGGCGATGTGGAAGCGTTTTATCAGCAGCTGGCCGTGCACGAAGCGCACTTCCGTAGCTTGTACGATGCGGCAGCGGCTCAGGGCCAGCGCTTGAAGTTTGTGGCGCGCTACGCCGACGGGCAGGCCAGTGTTGGGTTGCAAGGCGTGGCGCCGGGCCATGATTTCTACGTGTTGCAGGGCAAAGACAACGCGGTGCTGTTCTTTACCAATCGGTATTCGGAGCAGCCGCTGGTGGTGAAAGGAGCCGGCGCGGGCGCCGATGTCACCGCTTCGGGCGTTTTCGCTGATATCATCCGGGCCGCGCGGGCGTAGGTAGCTTGGGCGTCATGGCAATGTAGCGCGAACTTTTAGTTCGCGTTTCGTTGAACGACTTGCACGGGGGGCTTTTTCAACGACTTGTTCAACGAAACGCGAACTGAAAGTTCGCGCTACATCGCCCAAACTAAAGCTTGGGATTACATCCTCTTTATGACTGATTTTCTGACGCTGTATTCGCCGGCCACCGTGGCCAATATGGTGTGCGGGTTCGATATACTGGGCTTTGCCTTGGAAGCCCCCTACGACACCATGCACATGCGCCTCACTGACCAGCCGGGCGTACTGATTACGCATGAGGATGACTTCCAGCTTCCCACCGAACCCGCGCGCAATGTGGCCGGAGCGGCTTTATTGGCTTTGCTGAAGGCCGCGCCTGCGGGCACGGGCTTCGAGGTGCGCATCAACAAAGCCATTCTGCCGGGCAGCGGAATCGGGAGCAGCGCGGCCAGCGCGGCGGGGGCCGTAGTGGGTGCCAACAAGCTGCTGGGGGGCATTTTTTCACTGGAAGAGCTGGTTCAGTTCGCTATGTTTGGGGAAGAAGTAGCCTCTGGTGCCCAGCACGCCGACAATATCGCGCCGGCCATTTACGGCGGCGTTACGCTTATTCGCTCCACCGACCCGCTGGATATCGTGCCGCTGTCGGCGCCGCCCCTGCACGTGACGGTGGTGCACCCACAGATTGAGATACGCACCGCCGATGCCCGCCAGATTCTGAAGCAGGAAGTGCCGCTGAAGTCCGCCGTCCGGCAGTGGGCCAATGTGGGTGGGCTGGTAGCTGGCCTTTTAAAGTCAGATTACCAATTGATTGGCCGCTCGCTAGAAGATATAATAGTTGAGCCGGTCCGCAGTATTTTGATTCCGGGATTTGCGGCCGTGAAGGCATGTAGTCTGGAAGCCGGAGCTTTAGGTGGCGGAATTTCGGGCTCCGGGCCGTCCATTTTTATGTTGAGCGAAACGGAGGCCACGGCCCAGGCGGTGGCGGCAGCTATGCGGGCGGTATATGAGAAGCTCAACGTTGACTTTCATATTCACGTCAGCACTATTAACCCCATCGGCGTGCGCTTTACGCACTAGCATCTGAGTTCAGACTCTGCTTCAGCATCGCTCACTGCCAACTGACTTCTTCCTACAGTATGCGTTACTACAGCCTTAACAAGCAAGCGCCAGCCGTTGATTTTCAGGCCGCTACCGTTGCCGGTCAGGCACCGGACGGGGGGCTTTATTTTCCGGAGCGAATACCCAAATTCGCTCCCGAGCTGCTGCGCAACCTCCCTACAATGCCGCAGGCTGAAGTAGCCTTTGAGGTCATTCGGCCTTACGTGGGCGATACTATCCCGGAAGACGTGCTGCAAAAAATCTGCGCGGAAACCGTGGATTTCGAGTTTCCGCTGGTGCCCGTGACCGAGCGGATTGCCGCGCTGGAGCTGTTTCACGGCCCCACGCTGGCATTTAAGGACGTGGGGGCGCGGTTTATGAGCCGCTGTCTGGGCTACTTTTCGCGGCAGCAAAAAGAGCCGGTTACTGTGCTCGTAGCCACTTCCGGCGATACCGGCGGGGCCGTAGCCGATGGGTTTCTGGGCGTAGAAGGCGTGGAAGTCGTTATCCTGTATCCATCGGGCAAGGTAAGCCCGCTGCAGGAGCTGCAACTGACCACGCTCGGCCAGAATATCACGGCCCTGGAAGTGCGCGGCAACTTCGACGACTGCCAGCGCCTTGTGAAGCAGGCTTTCCTTGACCCGCAGGTAGCGGCGCACCGGCAGCTGACCTCCGCCAATTCCATCAACGTGGCCCGCTGGCTACCTCAGCAATTTTATTATTGCTACGCCCTGCAACAATGGACGCAAAAAAGCCCCCCGGTGGTGGCGGTGCCCAGCGGCAACTTCGGCAACATCTGCGCTGGCCTGCTCGCTCACGCGTCGGGGCTGCCCATCGGGCACTTTGTGGCGGCCTGCAACGCCAACTCAGCCGTAGCCGACTACCTGCGCACGGGCACCTTTACCGCCCGCACGGCCGTCGTTACGCTTTCCAATGCGATGGACGTAGGCAACCCCAGCAACTTCGGCCGGATTCTGGAGCTGTTTGAACAGCGTCACGCCGCTATCAGCCAACTGATAAGTGGGGCCATTATTTCCGACGAGCAGACGAAGGAAACCATCCGGCGCGTGTATCAGGAAACGGGCTATTTACTTGACCCTCACGGCGCGGTGGCGTTCAAGGCCCTGAAAGATTATCTGGCTGAGCATCCCGCTGATCAGGGCATTTTCCTGGAAACCGCGCACCCGGTTAAGTTTCCGGAAGTGGTCGAGCCGGTAATCGGGCAGGTGGTGCCGGTGCCGGCGGCCGTGCAGGGCTTGCTGAGCCAGCCCAAGCACAGCATCCTGCTGGAGCCTGACTACGCGGCTTTGCAGGAGTTTTTGCTCCGATAAAAGTACCGGCGAAACCTGGAGGCGGTGTAGCGGGTAGTTAGTGCGCTGGTTATCCTTTCTTTGCTGTGCCTATTTACTTTTTGCTCATGCGCTATGATTTTCGCCCGCTTGCCGGGGCTTTTCTGCTGCTTTCCGGACTGCTGTGCGCCTGTAGCGCCGATCAGATTGAGCACATCAAAGACGGGAAGAAAATCGCCATCAAGCTGGAAAACATGGCGGTGAAGCGCATTATGCCCGCCGACTTATTGCGCGCCACGCGCTGGGCCGGCGACTCGCTCACGGCCCACGCTGACCGGGAGCTGCGCCGCGTGCTAACCGTAAAGCTGGCCAACGGCGGCGTAGCGGCGGCCCTCCCCTACTGTCGCCCCGAAACGTTTGTTTCCGTCGATTCATTGGCCAAGGTGCTGGAGGCTACGCCGCGCCGCCTGAGTCAGCGGGCGCGCAACCCACAAAACCAAGCAGATTTGCCCCCCAGCCAGCTCCGGCCCGACACTGCCCGGCTGGTTAGTCGGCTCAACACGGAGCAGTTTAGCTACCAGCGACCTATTATCCTCAACGACCAGCAGTGCCTGCGCTGCCACGGGGAAGTAGGCAAAGACCTAAGCGCCGCCGATTACGCCTTGATTAAGCAGCGGTACCCAGCGGATAAGTCCATGGGGTTTCGGCTGGGTGAGCCAATGGGCGTCTGGCGGGTGCAGCTACAGCGCACCGGCGTAGCGGAGTTTTACACCATGAAAACCCGCAAAATCATGAAGCCGCGCCCCAAGCTGTTTTAGGCGGTGTGGTGCCACGACTCTTTTTGACGCTGAGGGTAGTTTTTAGCTAAGGCTTAGTTTATAGGCAAATTTGCCCCCCGCATTACTTTTCAACCACTTATGTCTACTTCTGCCCCTGTTGTTATCATTGGTGCTGGCCTGGCCGGCTTGGCTTGCGCTAATTATCTGCACCGCGCTGGTCGACCGGTGCTTGTAGTGGATGGCGCCGATGCAGTGGGCGGCCGGGTCCGAACCGACGTCACGCCCGAAGGCTTCCGGCTTGACCGGGGTTTTCAGGTGCTGCTCACGCGCTACCCGGAAGTAGAGCGCCTGCTCGACTATGGCGCGGCCGACTTACGGGCCTTCCGCTCCGGGGCAGTGATTCGTCTGGCCGATGGCCAGGAAACAACCCTACAAAACCCCTTACAGCAGCCGCTAGCTGCTTTTTCAGCGCTAACTTCACCCATTGGCTCCCTCACCGATAAGCTGCGGATTGTGCAGTTGGCACTAGATGTTCGCACCCAAACCAGCCAGCAGCTATTAGCGCGCCCCGCCACCGACACGCTCACCTTTCTGCGACGCTATGGCTGGAGCGAGCAAATAATTGACTCATTTTTTCGACCCTTTTTCGGTGGTGTGTTCCTCGACCGTTCGCTGAGCACGGCCAGCAATTTCTTCGAGTTCGTCTTTCAACAGTTTGTCATTGGCGAAGCCGTGGTGCCGGCCCGCGGCATTCAGCAGATTCCTGAGCAGCTAGCGGCCCGCCTGCCTGCCGGCAGCGTGCGGCTGAACGCGCTGGTGGAGGCCGTGGGGGGCAATTTTGTGCAGCTCAGCAGCGGCGAAACCTTCGCAGCCAGCGCCGTAGTGGTAGCTACCGATGGTGAGACTTCCGCCCAACTTTTGCCCCCCAGTCCGCACACCGCGCCAACTTTAGCCTGGCGGCGCACCACTTGCACTTACTTTTCGGCCGACCGCTCCCCTGGTCGCGGCGATGGCCTGCTCCGGCTGAATGCAGCCTCCAATTGCCTCGCGCACAACGTCAGCTTTCCCAGCGACATAGCGCCCGAAATTGCCCCCCAGGGCCGCACTTTAGTATCGGTGAGCACCCACGGCGAGCACGGCCTTGACGAGCACACACTCACCGAGCGCTTACGCCAGGAGCTGACAGCCTGGTTTGGCCCCGAAGCGGCTCAGTGGCAGCATTTGCGCACTTATCATATTCCGTATGCGCTGCCTGTATATACGGCGGGTCAGACGCCACAGCAGGAGCTAAGGGTGGCCGAGGGCTTGTACCGTTGTGGTGACTACGCGGCCTATCCTTCCCAGAATGCGGCGCTGGCTACAGGTCGCCAAGTGGCGGAGATGCTGCTGGCAAGCTAGTGTAAGAGAGTGATGAAGCTATCAAGAGATAGCAAATACGAGGCGGGTGCTACTTTAGAAAGCTTTGCAATCATGGTTTGACAGCAATTACGCTAGCTGAGTAACTGCCAAACAAACCCAGTCCACTTTGGATATTGTTAGCTACAGGTCCCGGACTTGTCAGCACATTATCGCCGTATGATTGCTTTTTTAACGCCCGTACGTACTCATAATAGGCCTTCGAGATGCGAGCCACGCGCACGTAGGTTGTTTTATCGGCGCTGTTTTCCAGACGGAATTGCAGCCGCAGCGACTGGCCATTAAAGAGTCGATCACTAAAAAAAGACCGGGTTTCCATGCTAAACTCCGCCTCGAAAGGCGAGAGCAGGTTTATGCTTACAGAGCGATTATACGGCTTGTTCTTATTAAACCTATCTATATCCGGAGTATAAGCTTGGATGTAGTAGAAGTTCTCCTGGGCTGGGTCGTCGGCTAACACGAAAGAGGCCTCTACAATAGTAAAATCCGAGTCTAACGACGGCACTTTAGTGGCACTAATCTCGCTTAATTCCGGCGAAGCGGGAAGCTCCGTCGTTGCGCTGGCGCTAGGGTAGCCAGGCGCACTTACCCGCAATTCGTAGGGCTGTAATGGTTGTGGGCGCTCGGTACTACGATACCGTCCGTTGCTCACCTGTTGCAGATTTCCAATGAATTGTCCGCCTTGGTACACCTCCACAATAGCATTTTCGATAGGCGCATAAGCTTGACCAGCAAAGAGACTCTGACTGGCGCTGACATCGACTGAGAATACACTATCCGGATTTATGACGCTGTTAATTGCAAGCAGCGGCTCTGGCTCTGGCAACTCTAGCTCTACTATCGTTTCGCAGCCCGTCAGCGTCATAACCAACGCCGGCAGCCAATATTTCAGGCCAATCAAACGGCTCATCTGCCCTTTATTAGAAAGTAAAGCCATAGCTAAAGGAAGGTAAAACAGGAAACAGAGAGACCTGATATAGGCGCCGAGGCGTGCTACTGCCAGCCACTGCATTGCTGAGGCGCACGAAGTAGGGGTTCTTGCGATTGTAGGCATTGTACACCGATACATTCCAGGTGCGCTCGCCCCACTTTTTTTTCTTGGTGTGCGTCAGGCTCAGGTCCAGGCGGTGATAGGCACCCAGCCGATAGTTGTTGCGCTCCCCGATGTAGTCCACCGTCTGCACGGATGGCGTGCTAGTGCCCGGCTGATAGATCGGCTCATTATACGCCTGATAAGAAGTAGTGGGCAGTGTCGTCGCGAAGCCCGTACGATACATAAAATTGCCCCCCAGTGTTAGGCGCTCCGTGAGTTGGTGGTTCGCCACCAGGGAAAGGCTGTGGCGGCTGTCGTAGCTGTAAGGATACTTTTGGTCGAAGTTGATACCCGGCAACTCCCGCCACGACCAAGCCAGTGTGTAGCCTAGCCAGCCGGTGGTTTTGCCTTGGCGCTTGCGTAGCAGCCACTCCGAGCCATAGCTCCAGCCTTTCCCGCTGACAAGGCGTTCTTCATAAGGTGCCGAAACCAGATTAGCAAAGTTGGTCTGGGGGCCATTTCTAAAGAAATCAGAAATAAAATCAGCGCCGTCTTTAAACTCCGTTACGTCGCGTAGTTGCTTGTAATAGGCATCGGAGGTCAGCTCCCACTGAGTGCCTACGTTCGTGGCCGCACCCAAGGTAGCTTGCCACGAGCGTTGCGGCTTCACTTTGTCGGTGGCCGGCACCCAAATATCCGTGGGGTTGCCCGTTGAGACGTTACTGAGCAGGTGTAGATACTGCGCCATCGTGACGTAAGAGGCACGCAAGCTAAAGCCGCTGGCCGCCTTGTAGCCAACGGCTAGGCGCGGCTGTAAGGAAGAGTAAAAGGTGCCATTCACCCCGAAGCCTGATGCGTGCAGGCCGATGCTCGCTTGCATTCGCTTGCTTAGCTGCACCCGGTCTTCGGCGTAGATATATACTTCCTGGGCCCGGATGCGGGAGAATGCATTGGAGGTAAACGTGAGACCACCCGTCTTCAACACAAAGGCTTCGGGGCTGAATGCGTGCAAGGTGTAGTTAGCCCCAAACCGTACGCTGTGTCGGGCGTTCACGTAATAATCAGCGTCCACTTTTGCCCCCCAGTCGATAATGCTGGACTTATAATCGGAAGAGCGGTTGATTTGAAGCTCGCTCACTTGCTGCGTAAGCTCCGACCGTTGACCGAAACTGTACCGGCTGTGAATGAGCGTAACGTTGCTGAACAGCCGCGGGCTGAAGGTGTGATTCCAGCGCAAGGCGCCGGTTACATTGCCCCAGCGCATGGCAAACTTCTGCTTTTCGACCTGATTGGCGTCGCCAAATTTCTGCTTATCCGAAAACTTGTCTTGGCCACCATACACACTCAGGAAAACCTTGTCCTTGGGTGAAAAGGTATGATTCACTTTTGCGTTCAGGTCGTAAAAGTGGTAGTTGCTCAGCGCCTCGCCACTGAGAGCCGCCGCAGTGGCGGTCAGCAAGTCGAGGTTAGTGCGCCGTGCCGCCAGCAAGAATGAAGTCTTCTCATTTTTGATAGGTCCTTCCAGCAATAGCTTCGAGGATATCAGACCAATCGCTCCTTCGCCGCCAAACTGCTGGTTATTACCCTCCTTCAATCGTACGTCTACCACCGAGGATAACCGACCACCATATTGCGCTGGAAAGCTTCCTTTGATCAGGTCCACGCTTTTTACGGCATCCGGATTAAAGACCGAAAACGTGCCTAGCAGATGCGACACGTTGTACACCGGCACGCCATCCAGCAATACTAAGTTCTGCTCCGGTCCGCCGCCCCGCACGCTCAAGTCGGAAGAGCCTTCGCGGCCGGCCTGCACTCCCGGCAGCAATTGCAAGGCTTTAACAGCATCCGCCTCCCCCATCAGGCGAGGCAGCTGCTTGAGCTCCGCACCGCGCAACGACAGTCTATTTGCCTGGTCCAAATCAGTAGCCTGCTCACCTGTTACTTGTACCTCGGCCAGTTCCCGCGCCAGGGGTTGCAGTTGCAAAGCAATCACCGTATCACGCCGAATCGTACCGAGCGGCACATCCAGCGGGGCGTAGCCCAGGTAGCGCACCTGCAGCTGCGCCGGACCGGCGGGTAGGCGTAAGGAATAAAACCCGTACGTGTTTGCGCTAACGCCACCTGTCAGTTCCCCGGCCAGCAAAACGCTTGCGCCAATCAAGGCTTCGCCCGAGGTGTTATCGGTCACGTGGCCGCTGATGGTTATTCCCTTCTTTACCTTATTAGGGTTAATCTGGGGGGCAAATTGTAGCACCACCTGCGGACCAATAAGTTGATAGCGAATACCGGAGCCTTGAAATAGTTGGTCGAGCACTTGCCGCAAGGGCTGCTGTTCGGCCTGCAAGCTCACCTTCCGTTGTAGGGGTAGCAGGTCGGGCGCGTAGGAAAAGCTTAGGTGATACGTTGTGGCCAAGTCCGTCAGTACTTGCTGAACCGAGCTGTCAGTCGCCTTCACTGATACGCGTTGATCCAGTGGTGAAGTTTGACCAAGAGCCGAGATTATCACGGCTATCCAGCCAATGACACTACACAGTAGATGTCTTCTCATAAAGTGATAAAAACCTGTTATAGCTTAACTAGCGATTTTGACAGCCGGGCCCCCGGAGCTGATAAACCTGCGCGACTGGCTTGGTATAGCGCAGTTGCAGAGTGGCTTCCAACACTTGCAGCACCTCTTTTAAGGGCGCACGATTGAAGGTGCCCGTGAAGCGGCAGGTTGCCAATGCCGTATCCGAGAGCCGAATTGTGACGCCATAGTAGTGCTCCAGCGCCGGCAATACCTCGCTGAGCGGCTGGCCAGCGAACCGTAGCTGCCCCGACTGCCAGGCCCAAGCATTTTCATCGGCCACGCGCCTCTTGGTAATTCGATTAGTTTGCTTTTCCAGCACCGCTCCATAGCCCGGTGTTACAATCGCTGCCGTGCCCTGCTTACTGGTGAAGGCCACCTTACCCGTAGCCACTGTCAACTCAACTGCCCCGTCGGTTGGGTAAGCCCGCAGATTGAAAGAAGTACCCAGCACTTTCGTTGTGGCTGGCCCCGTTTCGACAACAAACGGCTGCTGTGGATTGCGACGCACTTGAAAAAAGGCTTCCCCTTCTAGCTTCACTGAGCGCTCCGACTTATCAAACTTACTTGCGTAAGTAAGTGTGCTGCCTTCATTGAGCCATACTCGGCTACTATCCGGCAGCACGATTTCCATCCGCTTCTTCCCTGACCTTACCACCTGCATAGCAGCACTGGAGAAGAAGTAGCCATACATGAACCAGCCAAGACCTATTAGCACGAGCACCGAAGCTGCTATCCGCATCGCATACGAGTACAGCGGTATCACTTTAGGGGCTGCCGGCTCAATTTCAGGTTGTAATTGAATCTTAGCACTTACCTGCTGCCAGGCTGCATCAACATCTATTGCCCCAGCGATGGGTGACGCAGTTTTCTCCCAAAGCTGTTTCTGCTGTTGATATTGGGTTTCGTGGGCTGGTTGCGCTGCTCGCCACTGCCGTAGCTCCTGTTGCTCGGCCAGCGTAGCCGTATTCGCGAACTCACGGGCTGCCAGGTCCCAGTAGTAAGTATCCAAATGAGTAGATGGTAAACGGTTAATGAAACCACTCTCTCCCTTCTCTACTGCGCCGAGAAAGGCCTTTTAGGTGGTCTCTGCTTCTATGACCAGTGAAAGCCACCGCACCGCTACTCGCTCCGCAAAAATTTTATTATTTATTACTAAAAAGCCCCCCAGACAGATTTTTTACCCTTATTTATTCAGCTAACAAGGAATAAAAGCAGCCAATTCAGCAGCGCCTGTCGAAGAATGCTAAGTGCTTTTTTAATATGATTATCCACGGTATTGGGCGAAATACCCAGAAAGTCAGCAATCTCCTGGTGGCTCATCTCCTCGTAGCGGCTTAGCAGAAATACCTTTCGGCACATGGGCGGCAACGTAGCCAGTGCGAGATCCAATTGCTGCTGAAGCTCTTCCAACTGCAAAGCTTGATCGGCGGAGCTAGTCGTGAGGGGTTGTTGGGCTCCATACTGTATAGCCAGCACGCTACGCCGCTTTTGTATGCTTACTGCATTAAGCGCCTTATTAATAACGGCTTTATAGAGATATGCTTCAGGGGCTTGAATACTCAGCCGTTGCTCACTGTTCCAGTAGCTCACAAATACCTCCTGCACAATGTCCTCGGCCACAGATAAGTCGCGGGTGATGCGCTGCACCCGCTGACATAGAAGCGGGTAATTACGCCGAAATAACTCCTCAAAGCGCGTAAGTTCTTCCAGATTATCCGGCACTGTAGGAAGTAAAAAGCATAATCAGATCTATAATACAAGATCTTCTTTTTGTTGACTTATATATTATTATAGCTCTGCTGAAGAGGCACAATGCTAAACAAGGCGAAGCTTGTAAGCCAGCCAAAAGTACGTATCGCAAAGAACGCCCATTTCCCTCAACACGAAAAAGCCCGACTCCATGTGGAATCGGGCTTTTTTGCGATTGAAGAAACTTCGGGATTATTTAGCTTTCTCGCGCTTCTCCTTGATTTTCATCTTCTTACCGTCCTCCGATTTCATCTTCCGCTTGGCCTTTTTGTCGGTAGCAGGAGCTTCTTCGGGGGCCGCGGGCGCTACCACGTTGTAGGAAGCGGACATATCCGCTTTGACGGGGGTGCCATCCAGGTCCAGCTCGATGACCTCGTAGCCTAGCTTCTGGAGTTCGGGCAGTTGCTGCTTGTCGCCGGTTACCACCAGCACCATGCTTTCTAAGGGCAGGTATTTCTCGGCGCTGGCCTTCGCGTCTTCTTTGGTCAGGTTCTGCAAGATCTCGGTCTGCTTTTTCAGGTAGTCGGGGCTCAAATCATACTCGAGCAAGCGACCCAGGAACGCCGCTTTTTGCTGCCCCGTCTCGTAGAGACGCGCATCGCTTTGCCCTACCGATGACTTCAGAAAGGCGAGTTCCTCGTCGGTAATGCCTTTTTTACGGTAATCATCAATCTCCTTTACAAACTCCTTGACGGAAGCAGCAGTAGCATCAGCCCGTACGCCAGCAGCGGCCGTAAATGGTCCAGCGTAGCGGCTACCGGAGTAGCCCGAGCGGGCGCCGTAGGTGTAGCCTTTGTCTTCACGCAGGTTCAGGTTGATGCGCGAGTTGAAAGCACCCCCCAGAATGTAGTTAGACAAATACGCTTTGTAGTAGTCACCCGTCGCATCGTAAGGCAGGGCCAGGTAGCCAATGCGAATTTCCGATTGGGCCGCGCCGTCCTTGTTGACAAAGTAGAGCTTGGTCTTGTCGGGCTTGGAGGCTACCGTCGCCGCAGGCAGGGCCACTTCTTTGCGGCTCCAGTTCTCCAGGAAGCTCAGCTTCGGCAGCAGCGCTTTCTGATCTACATCCCCGACAGCTACCAAATGGGAGATGTTCGGCGCATAGTTCTTGGCATAAAACTGCTTTACGTCCTCCAGAGAGATGTTCTGCACCGAGTTCTGCGTGCCGCTAACAGGAATGCTCATGATATCATCGTTACCGTAGAGCAAGCGGCTGTAGGTCTTATCAGCAATGACCACGGGCTGAGTATTCTGGTTGGCAATATTTTCCAGGGTCTGCTTTTTGATGCGAGCGAAGTCGGCGGCATCAAAGCGCGGGCGCATCAGGCGCTCTTCCACCAAGGCCATGGTCTGGTCCAGGTTTTTGGTCAACGACTGAATATACACCGTCGTGTTGTCGGCACCGGCGCTAACCTGCACGGTGCTGCCTAAGCGGTCGAGGGCGGCACTAAATTCTTCCCCAGTGTATTTCTGGGAGCCTTCGTTGAGCATAGCCGCTGTCAAGGATGCAATACCTGCTTTGGTACGGTCAGCTTGCTCTAGGCGGTGGCCACCGCGAATGGTCAGCAGCATGGTCACCGAGGGAATCTCCGTGTTACGGGTACCCATCACGCGCAGGCCATTCTTAAACTGCTCCTGCCACACAGCGGGCACCTGCACCACCGGGTTAGTACCACTCTTGGGCTGCTTACTGCGGTCAAACGTATCGGTCGCTTTGGCGTATGTCAGGCCTTTGTAGATATCAGCCGGAGCCTTATAGCCTTCTTTCGAGATGGTATAGTTGTCGGCCTTCGCTAGCAGGTTAGGCGCTGTTTTCGGTACGACACTCAGAATTACCGCTTTCTTGCCCTTAATGTACTGATTGTACACGCGCACCACATCGGCTTTGGTCAGAGCGCGCAGGCGCTTCAATTCCTCGGTCAAGCGGTTCGGGTTGCCCGTGTACGTCTGGTAGGCCGCCAGTTGCGACACCTTGCCGCTGACGCTGGCTAGGCTATTCACTATATCAGCCTCAGTGCTCGACTTAAAGCGTTGTATTTGCTCGTCGCTCACGCCGGTCTTGTCAAACTCGGCCAGGGTCTGGCGCACAATTACTTCCATGCTGTCCAAGCCTTTGCCCGGAAAACTCAGGGCCGTAATGCCGAACTCGCCGGCCAGCTCTGAAGAGCGGTTAGAAACCGACGCTTGCACGGCTTTCTGGCTCTTCACTAGGTTTTTATAGAGCAAGGAGTTTTTGCCCCGCCCCATAATTTCGGCCAGCGCATCGAGGGCAACTTCGTCGGGGTGGTACTGCGGTACGCTGGGGAATACCATTTGCAGCATCGGGAAGCGCACGTTATCCTGATAGCTTACGTAGCGGTCAGCGGTGAGCTTCGGCGCGGGCAGCTTCATGTTTTCCACGGCCGGGCCACGGCCAATAGAGCCGAAGTATTTCTCCACCAATTTTACTACCTCAGCGGGCTTCACGTCGCCACCGACGGTAATTGTGGCGTTGTTGGGTCCGTACCAGCGCAGGAAGAAGTTTTTCAGGTCATTTACGTCCGAGCGGTCCAGGTCTTCCAGGTAGCCAATGGTCATCCACGAGTACGGATGGCCGTAAGGGTACAGGTTTTTAGATACGTTCTCACCGGCCAAGCCATAAGGGCGGTTGTCGTAGTTCTGACCGCGCTCATTTTTCACGGTAGAGCGCTGTACTTCAAACTTTTGCTGGGTTACCGCATCAAGCAGGAAGCCCATACGATCCGCTTCCAGCCACAGGGCCGTTTCGAGCTGATTGCTGGGTACAGTTTCGTAGTAGTTGGTGCGGTCGCGGTTGGTTGAGCCGTTAAGCGTGCCGCCCGAAGCCGTCACGGTCTTGAAGTGCTGCTCGTCGGCCACGTTGTCGGAGCCCTGGAACATCATGTGCTCGAAAAAGTGAGCGAAGCCCGACTTTCCGATTTCTTCTCGCCCTGAACCTACGTGGTACGTTACGTCAACGTGTACCAGCGGGTCGCTGTGATCTTCGTGCACGAGTAGAGTTAAGCCGTTAGGCAACAGGTATTTCTCGTAAGGAATCACCAGCTCAGTGCCTTTGCGGGCAACTTTCTCCACCAGCTTAGTACCGCCGGTTGCGGCCGCTGGCTTGGTGGTTTTCTTAGGTGCCGGGGTTTGTTGAGCCACCACTGGATTCATCGCCAGTGTGAGGCCCAGGCCTAGCAGCCAAAATGATTTTGGGGTCATAAAAAGTACTTCTTACTGCGTGTGAGAAAAAGGGAATGGTGAGCAAAGACACAGTGCTTTACCGTTAGGACGCACGTACTCCGATCCAAGATTACCTGTTTTTTACCACCTTCTCCAAATAAGACTACTTTGGGGGGCATTTCACCCGCAACTTACTGTAGCTCACAGCCTATTCCCACCGTTTCGACTGAGCTTATTCAGCGAAATCCAAAGCAGAAGCGCTCCTGTCAAGAGAGCATAATCTTTTAAAGGGTTATGGCTGTTGAGAGCGGACAAGCGCGGATATGAAGGTATCTTCGCAGGCTATTTGGCGCTATGCTCTCCCTCGACCTCGACTTTTTACGTCTTTCTTACCGGCCCGATTTACAATTGCTTTTTCTGCGTTGGACGCGGCCCGTATCCACGGCCGAGCATCAGCAGGGATATACGGCTGCGCTGCATCTGGCGCGTTCGGCCAGCGCGGGGCGGTGGCTGGTCGATTTGCGCAGCCGCGGGCTGGCATCGGCCGAAGAATTTGCTTGGGTTTTAACTGAGTTTCGGAGCCGAATGGGAGCGGCATTACCGCATGTTCCGCGCCGTATTGCTTACTTGGTAACGCCTTATCATAGCGAGCTTATTCGGGAGCGCCTGGCTTTGCTGGAGCCAACTTATTCGGTGGCCGTTCAGCAGAGCGCTGCCATTCAGGTGTTTACCGAAGAGCAGCCCGCGCAGCAGTGGCTGCATATGGGTGGAGCCTAGGCCAAGGCCGAAAATTTGCCCCCCAGCGCGGTTTTCAAACGTGTAATCAGCGCCGTTTGATTGGAGTAAGGCCTAACCTTCTGCCCAACGGTAGCGCCGTTCTTTCCACTGTATGTAGCTCGGCCACAGCGTATAAGTCAGCACGACCACCGACATTACGGACAGGTACAGCTCGTAAAGCAGCAGCACCGCCAACGTTTCGCGGCGTCCGACCTGGCGCAAGGTGATATGCAGGAATAGCGTCTGTAACACTAGCTTGGCAGCAAACAAGCTGACAATCAGTGACGGGGCCAGGAAGCCCGGCCAGTACAGCACCATATAAAACAGGCCGTACAAACTAAACAGAGCAGATAGCTGCCAGGGCAAGCGCGTGGCGCCTTTCATCCAGCGCTTCCGCTGACGCAGCAGGTGCATTACCGTTGGTTGGGGGACCGATACGCCCAGCGTGCGTGGGTCCATAAGATTACGATATCCCCACCCCTGCCCTACTATTTGGGCAAACAGCTGCAAGTCCTCGGTAATGCTGAACGCCAGCGCCTCGTAGCCCCCAATCGATTCGTAGGCTTCGCGGGTCACGAGCATGTTGTTGCCCACAGCGGTTACGGGTTGGCCCATTTCGGTGAGCAAGCGAATGATATTCAAGCCAAACAGCCAGTCGAGGCCCTGCAAACGGCCAAACAAGCTGCCGTCGGCCGTAGTGGCCCCCGTCACGACGCCCACGCCAGCAGGAGCCGCCGCCAGCATGGTCTGGACCCAATCGGGCGCCAGCGCCATGTCGGCATCGGTAATAAGAAAAATATCCGCGGTGGCCGCCCGACTCAGGTGAGCCAGCACGTTGCTTTTGCCCTTGGCCGTACCCAGCCGGTGCCGGATAGGAAGCAGCCTAAACTGCGGTTTATCCGCAATAAAGCGTTGTACAACGCCCATGGTATTGTCGGTAGAAGCATCGTCGCCGATCAGGATTTCGAGCTGTTCGGCTGGGTAGTTGAGGCGGGTGAGGGAGGTGAGGCAACGCTCAATGGTAGCTTCCTCGTTGCGGGCGGCAATCAGAATACTCACTTTCGGACACGCCGCGCCCAGTGGAGCAATGTGCTGTACGCGGAGCACGCGGAGCAGAATCAGCGCACATAAACCGAAAAACAACCCAAAGAAAACCGCAGCAATTACCATAAAAGACCCTTTTAATAAAATAGGCCGCGCTCAACTGCGCAGGGCAGGAATGCGGCCGGATAACTCAAAGGAATACGGTCGGTTTTGGGACTAACGTTGCTGGGTAAATGCTGATTTTAACGTCTGATATTCACGTACTAATACGGAGCTTCTACGTCAGGTTGTACTGCTTCCGTTAGCTTCAACTTCATAAAAAAAGCCCCCCAGCTGCCTATCAAAGCTTCTGGGGGGCTTTTTTGGGCAGACGCTCTTATAGTCGCGGATCGGTTTCCACCGGCGCGTCGTAGGCCGGCGTAGTGAGGGCGACAGGCTCCGTGGTCGGGACGCGTATGTCATCTGCGTCATCTACACGCAGGGTAAGTAGGCCGGAGATAATCATAGAAACGCCCCCCAAGATGAGCGTATAGACGGATTCACCGTCAAATACATTCTTGGTAAAAAACCCCAGAATCAGGCCAGCTACTACCTGCGGAATCACAATAAAGAAGTTAAACACGCCCATGTAGTAGCCCATTTTGTTGGCCGGCAGCGCACCGGCCAGCATGGCGTATGGCACTGACAATATGCTGGCCCAGGCAACACCTACTCCCAGCATGGAGAGCAGTAGCATATTCGGGTCCTGAATAAAATAGATTGAAATCAGCCCCACTCCGCCCGCTACCAAGCACAGCATATGCGTGAAGCGGCGGCTGGTAGCCCGAGCTAGGTAAGGAAGCAACAGGGCGGCAATGGCCGACACGCCATTATACACGGCAAAGCAAATGCCCACCCAGTCGGCGCCTTCGTTGTAGAGTTTGGACGTGGCATCGGTGGTGCCGTAGATGTGGCTGGTAACGGCAGGCGTAGTATAAATCCACATGGAGAATAAAGCCAGCCAAGAGAAAAACTGCACCAGTGCTAGCTGACGCATGGTTTTGGGCATGGCAAAAATACCCGCGAAGGACTCCCGCACGCCATTGAAAAAGCCCGCGTTGCGTCGTTTTTCTTCCTCAAACTCCGCCATATTTTCGGGAGGATACTCCCGCGTACGCAGCACCGTCCAGAGCACAGCCAGGAAAAAGGCCGCCCCGCCCATATAAAACGCATACTTCACTGACTGCGGAATCTGGCCGGCAGGCGCCGTATTTGGTACGTCAAACCAATTGGTAAACATCCACGGCAACGACGATGCTACCACGGCTCCTATGCCAATAAAGAACGTTTGGGCGGCAAAACCTGTCGTGCGCTGCTCCGAAGGCAGCAAGTCACCAACCAGCGCACGGAAAGGCTCCATACTGATGTTGATGCTGGAGTCCATAATCCAGAGCATACCAGCGGCCATCCACAGGGCGGTTACGTTGGGCATGGCCAGCAGCGCCAGCGAAGCCAAAATGGCCCCTATCAGGAAGAATGGCCGCCGACGGCCCCAGCGCGGGCTCCAAGTACGGTCGGAGAGGTAGCCGATGATTGGCTGCACCAGCATACCCGTGACCGGGGCGGCCAGCCACAGAAAGGCGATGTTGTCGGCGTCGGCCCCCATCGTCTCGAAGATGCGGCTTACGTTGGCATTCTGGAGCGCAAAGCCAAACTGAATGCCCAGAAAGCCGAAGCTCATATTCCAGATTTGCCAGAAGCTCAGGCGGGGTTTTTCGCGGGCACTTGGGGCGGCTACAACGGGGCTGCTTGCCATGATGGGTGGGAGGTTTGGTGGGGCGTACTAGTTAGTTCAAAAACTCCTTTTTCTCCTTTCTGTGTCCTAATCATGAAGGAGGAGAGGTATTGCTACTGCTTGGGCTTAATCTCAAACACGTAGGCGCTGAGCGGGGCCAATGTCAAATAGAGATTGTCAGTGGGAGGAGCTTCGTTGAGCAAGTCGGTATAGGTGAACTGCTGCTGCGTATTCAGGCCCATGGCAGCCATCGCTTCTTTCGGAATGATGATGGTCGGCTGCATGGTTTTGTCGCGACTGAAGTTAACGACAATCAGTAGTTTCTGCTTATCGGTGTAGCGCAGGAAGCTGTAGGCCTGTTTTTGGTCGTACTCTTTACTGAGGTTGTTGGCATCCTGCAACTCATAGAACTTACCGCGCCGAATGGCGTCGGAGCTGGCCGTAAGGTTGAGCAGGCGCGAGTAGAAGCCGCGAAGCTGACGCTGCTCGGCGCTGAGTCGGCCGCCATCGAACTTGCCGCCGTTCATCCATTTCTGGTGCTCGGGCACACCCCAATAGTCAAAGATGGTGGTGCGGCCATCCTCGCTGCTGAAGCCCTCAGCGCCCCGGCCCGGCTCGCCTACTTCCTGCCCCGAGTAAAGCATTATAGGCCCAGTGGCCAGCGTAGCTGATACCGTCATGGCCGGAATAGCCGTACGCGGGTCGGTAGCAAAATCACGCGAGGCGATGCGCTGCTCGTCGTGGTTTTCCAGAAAGCGCAGCATGTTAGAACTGAAGCCGCGGCTTTCCTCCTTCCAGACCTTGGTGATGTCGTCGGTGTTGCCTTCACCGCGCATAAGGCGGCGCAAGCCGTCGTAGAGGCCTACCTTATCGTAGAGGAAGTCGAATTTTCCCTGCGCGATGTACTGCTTGTATACTCTGGGGTCGTAGGCTTCGGCGATGAAAACCAGGTCGGGCTTTACCTTTTTCACCTCCGGAATTACCCAGGCCCAGAACTCGATAGGCACCATTTCGGCCATATCACACCGGAAGCCATCCACGTCTTTCTTGGCCCAGAAAATCAGGATGTCGCGCATCTTCTTCCACGTGTCGGGTACGGGCTCGAAATGCTTTTTGCGCTCATTCTGGTAGTCGACACCGTAATTAAGCTTAATGGTTTCAAACCAGTCGTTGACGCTTGGCGTGGCCGAAAACACATCGTTGCCGGTTACTTTGGCGGGGTTCTCCGCGAACTTCTTGTCTTCTTTTGGCCCTGCCGCTGCCCCCAGCGGATTGTAGGAAGCAGGCACAACCAACGGTTTGCCGGGCAGGTAATAGAAGTTGTTCTGGGGGGCAAATCCTTTGGTTTTGTCGTCCTTTTCGCCCAAGTCTACCACACCCACCGGCTTCGCATCCGACTTATAAGTGCGGGCTACATGGTTGGGAATGAAGTCAATAAGAAGCTTGAGCTTGTTGTCGTGGGTGCGCTTCACCAAGGCTTCAAACTCTCGCATGCGGTCTTTTACATCTACTGCCAGGTCGGGGTCCACGTCGTAGTAGTCCTTGATGGCATAGGGCGAGCCGGCGCGGCCTTTTACCACATCAGCGTCGTCGAGCGGGATGCCGTACTTAGTGAAGTCGGACATGGTAGCGTGCTCGATAACGCCCGTGTACCACACGTGCGAAACGCCCATTTCCCGAATGGCTTGCAGAGCGGGCGCCGTAATATCATTGAACTTGCCAGTGCCGTTTTCGGCGCTGCTGCCGTAGGGCTTATTCACGGTCTTCTTGTTGCCAAACAGGCGAGGCAGTAACTGATAGATAACGAGCTTGTTATCCTGCGGAGTTTCGTCGGTGGTATTTGGGTCCGGTAGCGTAGTGGTATTGGTCACGGAAACGGAAGATGTCGGAGGAGAAAGCTGGAACGCGGCTAATGCCAGCGCACAAGCGGCAATAGGTAGAAGTTTATGCATCATAGAGAGGCAAGATAGGAAGATAGATAGTTGCTGCTATATAAAGTTGATAAGCTCAACTCTTGCAGTAAGACATGCTGCTGCTTTACAGTCAAATTATACCACAGACTATCAAGCCTTTAATAATCTTGGGTTAGGGGATGGAGCATTAACTCATCGACCACAACATGGGGTGGCGCTTCCAGGATATAGCGGACGGCTTGGGCTACATCAATAGGCCGGAGGTGGGTTTTCTCCGTCTCTGGGCCGCCGGGGTGAGAATCGTTGAAGTACGTATCGACCAGGCCCGGATAGATGGTGCTGACTTTAACCCCATGCGGACGCATTTCTTTGCGCAGGGCACTGAGTACGGCATCTTGAGCATATTTGCTGGCGCCATATGCCGCGCCCGTGACAAAGGTGCGCTTCGAAACATCGGAAGCAATGCCCACGATGTGGCCGTAGCCTTGCAACTTGAAGTGAGGCGCGGCGGCTTTGCACACCAAAAAGGTGCCCTTCACATTTACTCTAAAAATACGGTCCCACTCGGCGGAATCCACGTTTTCGAGCAAGTTGAAACTGCCCACACCCGCGTTGCAGATAATCATATCGAGGCGGCCGTAGTGGCGCAGGGCTACTTCAACGATGTTTTGGGCATCATCCTCATCTGATATGTCGGCGGGTACGGCTAAGCCGTTGATTTTGTGGGCTACATCGAGCAGATCGTCGGCGGAACGGGCCACGCACACCACTTTGGCCCCCTGCATAGCCAGCAGCAACGCAATAGCCCGGCCGATGCCCCGGCTGGCCCCCGTGACGATGGCAACTTTATCGGTGAGGTCGGTCATATGGTTCTGTTAAGTTGAACTCGCCGAAGGCGCTGAAGAAGCATACTTTCCCTGTAACTCCTTGACCCCTCGAAAGATGGAAGTTTCAAGATACAGAACATTAAGGTTTATTCTTAACGATTTGCCATGTAAATATCAGCGCCTTCGGCGGGCGGCGGCCTCCACAAGCTACCGCTTCAACTCCAGTACCCAAGCCGTTTGCGCCGGAATACGCAACGTTTTCAAGTCCGCTATTGTAGCCCCCGAAACCACGTTGGTGGCAGAGGTAAAGCCGGTCAGGCGTTCGGCAAAACGCCCCCCATCTACGGTTTTCTCCTGCTTGTTGGCGTTCATCATTACCATCACCGTTTCGCCCTTATCGTTGTAGCGGAAGTAGGTGTACACGCCATCCTCTGGAATGTAGTGCATGAGCTTGCCACTGTGCAAAGCCGGGTGGGCCTTGCGGTAGTTGGCCAGCTTGCTTACCAGCGTAAATACCTCTTGCTCAGGCACTGTGCGGCCTGCGGCCGTAAACTTGTTCTCCTTATCACCGGGAAAGCCCCCTGGAAAGTCGGCGCGCACGAGGCCGTCGGGGTTGGAGAAGTTTTTCATCAGAATCTCGGTGCCGTAGTAGAGCTGCGGGATGCCACGGCAGGTCAGCAGCCAAGTGAGGGCCATTTTCTGCTTGTTCACGTCTTCGCCCAGCACCGAGAAAATCCGGCTCAGGTCGTGGTTGTCGAGGAAGATGACGTTGCGATTCGGATTCTCATACAGCCAGTCGCTTTGGAGGGTATAGTAGATCTTTGAAATGCCTTCCGACCAGCCGGGCTCCTTGTTTAGCGCATCCTGAATGGAGTAATACAGCATGAAATCAGTGACGCCGTTCAGGTTGCTCTTGAAGCCATTGACAGCCGGAAAGGCATTGCGCGACCAAAATGCCTGCTGCGACACGCCTTCGGCATATTGCACCCAGGTTTCGCCAAACATCCCCAGCTGCGGGTATTCGTCCTGAATAGCCTTGCCCCATTTCATCAGAAAGCTTGGCTCCGAATATGGGTACGTGTCAATGCGGTAGCCGTCGAGGCCGGTGTATTCTACCCACCACAGAAAGTTCTGAATCAGGTAGGTAGCCACTAGCGGGTTTTCCTGGGCTGGGTCGGGCATGGTGGTATCGAACCACGTGGTATTGAACAGCTTGCGGTCCTCGGCGGAAGCGTAGGGGTCGTTCACGGTGCCGTCGCGGTAGTTGCCACGCGTGAAGGTGGGCCACTGATGAAACCAGTCTTTGGCCGGTTGATCCAAATAGAGGTAGTTTTTGCTGCCCATGTGGTTGAGCACCACATCGTGAATCACCTTCAGCCCATTTTGGTGGGCATTACGCACAAAGTTTACGTAGTCTTCATTGGTGCCGTAGCGGGGGTCCACGGCGTAATAATCGGTGAGGGCGTAGCCGTGGTAGCTGGCCTTGGGCATGTCGTTTTCGACGATGGGCGTGGGCCAGATAGCCGTGACACCCAGCTCTTTGAGGTAGTCGAAGTGGTTTTCAATGCCTTTTATGTCGCCGCCGTGGCGGGCGTACATGGAGTCGCGCGCTACGCGGTTCACCATGGTGCCTTTCACCACGTCGTTCTTCGGGTCGCCGTTGGCGAAGCGGTCGGGCATGAGCAGGTACACGAAATCGGCGCTCGTAACGCCCTGAATACGTCCGGCTTCCGTGCTGCGGGCGCGCAGTTCGTACTCGTATTTGATCTTTCGCTCGCCCTGAAACTCCAGCGGCAACTTGCCCGGTTTGGTGTTGGCATTTATGGTCAGATTGACGAGCAGATAGTTCGGATTCTCCAGCTTTTGGGTGCCATCCAGAGTCACGCCGTCGTACTTCAGACTGACTTTACTAGAGCCTATTTTTGGACCATACACCAGCAATTGCAGCTTCGGATTCTTCATGCCCACCCACCAAAACGTGGGGTCGATACGGGTGATGGGGCCGGCTTTTTTCTTCGATGCAGTGATAGACGCTACCTCGGGCGTGGCCACGGCAACAGCTGAGGTAGCCGTCAGCAAACCAGACGTGAGGAGAAGCAAAACGCGAAAAAATCTCATAGGGTTAGTAGGAATAGGCATGAGTGGGGTGGCAAGGTAAGCACATTCGGAAAGTACTCTAGTATTGATGGAGGTCTTTGCGAGCATTGTTAAGTTAAGAAAAAAGCCCCCCAACCTAGGCTGGGGGGCTTTTTTAAGCAATGTAAAGCTATAGGTTACTGTAGCTTAGCCAACCACAGTGAGGCATTCATGTGCAGGCGCGAGTGGCTCGCGTTTTCGGTCCAGCCGTAGTACACGGTGTTGCCGGGCGAGCCGGTGCCGTCGTCCGCGGGCGATGAGTCGCCAACAATAACCACGCGGCCGGTGCCAAAGGTGCTGCTGGCGGCCATTGCCAGGTTGTTGCCCTGGGTAGAGTTGGTGCGCCAAATGAGGCCCTGCACGGTAGAGTTGGCCGTTGGGTTCAGGGTCATGCTGGCGCCATTGTGGAAAGACAGCTGACTAACAGCACCTTGCGAACCATTTAGAATAGTATTGGTACTGGATACGCGTACGTTGCGGCTATCTTCGGAGAAGTTATCCAGGTTTACTTTGAAGCCGAAGGGGTCAGCCTGCACCGAGTTGTTCGCCATCAAATCATTCCATATATCCGGCGAATCGTAGCCGTCGTTGTTGCGGTCGGAGATGTCGTGGTCGGAAATCATGAACAGACCGCCGCCATTTTGCACGAAGCGCACAATGGCCGTTTTCTCCGCCGCCGTAAACAGAACGTTCGGCTCATCGACTACAAAAACGCTGTAGTTGGCCAAGTCCTGCGGGTTGGAAGTATTGCCGTAAGTAAGAGCCGCGCCCACTGGCAGCTGCTCTACTTGGTGGCCGAGCTTGGCCAGTGCCACTCCCCAAGCCGAAATAGCGCCCGTCCAGTAGGTTTCGGGAGTAGTGCTCGTGATGCCGCTTTGGGCCGGTGAGGGGAAGCGCACGGCAACCCCGTTTTCTACGTCGAGCACCCAGTCGGCATTGCCGGCCAGCTCGCCGTGCGAGCCGTCAAACAAGAACTTTTTGCCCCCCGTGGTCGGTGGCGGCGTGGTAGTGGTGCCGTATTGCTCCACGGCAATGTTGTCTAAGTTGATGCGGAAGGTGCCACCCGACACTTTCCGAATTTGCAGGCGCACATTACCGCTCCGGTTCACGGCGAATGTGGCCGTTTGCAGCGCGCTGCTACTGGTGGTGATAGTAGATCCTACTTTGGTGTAAGCGCCGCTATTCACCGATACCCACAACTCCCAGGTGCTGGTGCCATCGGTGCCGTACTTGGCGTGGCTGATGCTCACAGCGCCAGCGCCGGTAGTGGCATCAAAGTTCATGGTGAGCGAGCCCACATTACGTACCCGCGCCGATTGGGCGCCGCTTTTGGCATCGGCGGTAGTGTTGCCGATAAGGGCGTCATTCAGCGTCCAGGAGCCCGAACCGAGCGTGACGGAACCAGTGGTGTAAGCGGTTTTGGTACCCGTTTCGAAGGTTTCGGGAAATCCGGCCGAGCTTACGTCTTGCGGCGTGTTGGTAGTCGTGACGGTAGAAGCCTGTGGGCTAAGGTCTTCTACTTTGGCGCAGGCTACGGATAAGGCCAGCAGCGCGGCGGTGAGTACGCGTGATAGTTTCATAGACGGAGATAAGGATGGGAAAGAAGAGCTGTCGGGTAAAAGTACCGGTTTAGTGCAGGGCAAAGTGTAATGACATAATTATGTTTTAGTTACTAAATCCTATTTATGAGCGAATTATGCTTCTCTTTTAGGGTAACAACTACCCTTAAAACACCAACCCTTTCTGCGCTTCCTCGTTTGCTAATTCTACCTGATTCATCGGGCACTAACTTATTCTTTACCCTTACTACTCAACACTATGGCTACCGAAACCAACAACAGCATCGACACTTTGCAAGAACTGCTGCTCTTCGTAAATGACCGGATCGAAGGCTACAAAAGAGCGGTGGAGGAAACCAAGGACCACGAACTGCAAGGCTACTACAAGCAACTCGTCAGTCAGAGCCAACAATTCTCAAAGGATTTGAACGGCCACCTGCGCAAGCTGGGCGGCGAGCCCGAAACCGGCACCACGCTCAAAGGCAAATTCTACCGCGGCTGGATGGACGCGAAAGCCCTTATCACTGGCTCCGATGAGAAAGCCATTCTGGGCTCCAACGTGTACGGCGAAGAATGGGCCCTCAAAGCCTACCAGGATGCCCTCGACGACAAAACCCTGCCCGCTGCCATCCGTACGGCGGTGGAGCGCCAGCTGCACATATCCGAAAAGACCCACAAAAAGCTCAAGAAGCTAGAGCATAGTCACTCGTAACTCCTTCTCTTCTCCCGATCCTGCTTTACAGCGGGAGCCGAATATTTGATTCGGCTCCCGCTTTTTTTGAAACGAAATGCTGACCTTGGCCGCCGCTAAGGCCGAGCTTGGCCCGCCCCCTACCATTTCATTCCGACCTTTCCCCTTATGGCATTCAAATTCAACCCGTACACGCCCGCCCCCGAATTTGCCCCCCAGGCCGCGTATTTCTCCATGGAATTTGCCCTGGATCAGGCCCTCAAAACTTACTCCGGTGGCCTCGGCTTCCTGGCCGGCTCGCATATGCGCTCGGCCTATGAGCTAAAGCAGAACCTCGTTGGCATTGGCATTTTATGGTCGTTCGGCTACTACGACCAAGGTCGCAACGAGGACCAAACCATGCGCGCCGACTTCCGCCAGAAGCATTATTCCTTCCTAGAAGACACTGGCCTCGTGTTCCCCATCATCATTCACGATGTAGAGGTGAAAGTGAAGGCCATGTATTTGGCCCCCGATACCTTCGGCACGGCCCCCATGTTCTTCCTTACCACCGATATTCCGGAAAACGACTTTATCTCGCGCACCATTTCCCACCACCTCTACGACGCCGATACGGCGGCCCGCGTGGCGCAGTCCATTCTGCTGGGTGTGGGCGGTGGCAAATTGTTGGATGAACTAGGCGTGAAGGTTGACACTTATCACCTCAACGAAGGCCACGGTCTGCCGCTGGCTTTTTATCTCTACGATAAGCACGGCCGCAAGCTGGAAGAAGTACAGAAGCGCCTGGTGTTTACCACGCACACGCCCGAGCTGGCCGGCAACGAGGAGCACGACATGAAGCTGCTCGCCAAAATGAGCTTCTTCGGCAATGTGTCCGCCGAGGAAGTAACCCGCGTGGCCGGTGTAGAAAATGACCGCCTTAACTATACGCTTACGGCCCTACGCTTCTCGCGCAAAGCCAACGCCGTATCGAAAGTGCACGGCATTGTGGCCAACCAGATGTGGGGCGAAAATGCGGGCATCTGCCCTATCATTCCCATCACCAATTCCCAAAACGGCACCTACTGGCGCGACCAGGAACTGCATGAGGCGCTGGCAGCCAACGATGACGTGGCACTAAAAGCCCGTAAGCGTGAGCTGAAAAAGCAGCTGTTTGACATTGTAGCCGACCAAACTGGTACCCTTCTCGACCCCGAGGTCCTGACCGTAGTGTGGGCCCGCCGCTTTGCCGGCTACAAGCGCGCCGACCTGATCCTGCGTCACTTTGAGCGCTTTCAGAAGTTGATTTCCAACCCTGATCGGCCAGTGCAGGTTATTTGGGCGGGCAAGCCGTATCCGAAAGACTATGGCGCCATCAACCTCTTCAACGACATCATCCGGCAAACCCGCCCGTTCAAAAACTGCGCGGTACTCACTGGTTATGAGCTGTCTTTATCAGCGGCCATGAAGAAAGGTTCGGATATCTGGCTGAACACGCCCCGCTTCCCCCGTGAGGCCTCGGGCACCAGCGGCATGACGGCCGCCATGAACGCCAGCGCCAGCCTTAGCATCGCCGATGGCTGGATCCCAGAGTTTGTGCGCCACGGCGAAAACGGCTTTATCATCCCCCACGCCGAGCTCAACCGCCCTGAGCACGACAAGGACGACTTCGAAGCCGACAGCCTGCTGACCGTATTGGAAAACGAGATTGTGCCGCTCTACTACGACCAGCCCGAGAAATTCCTGGAAGTAGTAAAAACCGGTATGCGTGAAGTTGAGCCAGAATTCGAATCGAACCGCATGGCTACGGAGTATTATGAATTGATGTACAAAGCGTAATCAACAATTAATCAAAGCAAAAGAAAGCCCCCCAGAGGTACTCTGGGGGGCTTTCTTATATCTTAGAACTACGCTCACATATTACAAGCTCGTCATGCAGAGCGGCGCGAAGCATCTCGCGTGCTGACGTTGGACTACTAAACTCAACCAAGAATACCGTCATGCTGCGCTTGTCGAAGCATCTCTACCGGTTCGTTGAGATTACTACTCGTGTAGAGATGCTTCGGCAAGCGCAGCATGACAGTTACTACTTCTGCATCAGCACGCGAGATGCTTCGCGCCGCTCTGCATGACGGGCTTTTTAATTAGTCAATCAGCAGCTCAGACGAGAACCGTTTGCAGGATAGCCCATACATTATTCGCCAGAATTTTATGTCCTTCGGCGTTGGGGTGCACGCCATCGGGCAAATTCAGGGCACGCACACCGAGCACATTTTGCAGCAGAAACGGCACGAAGGCCACGCTGTTTTTATCGGCTAGGGTGCGGAAAGACGCCTTGAATTCAGCGGCGTAGCGACCGTATTGGTGGCTACCAAAGGCACTCAGGTCGAAAGGAAACTCCAAACCCACCAGCACGATTTTGGCCTCGGGGTGCTTGAGCTTTACTAGGTCAATGATTTCCTGTAAGTTCTGGGTGGTTTCGCGAACCGGAATGCCGCGCAGGCCATCATTTGCGCCCAACGCTAGCACAAGCACACCGACGGGCTGCCGGGCCAGCACGCTGGCCACGCGGTGCCGGCCACCCGCCGTGGTATCACCACTCACGCCATAGTTCAGCGCTTTATAAGGCAGCTTAAGCGCATCAAGGCGCTGCTGAATCAGGGCTGGAAAAGCTTCGTGGGCGCGTAGTTGGTAGCCAGCCGTGAGGCTATCGCCGAAGAAGATAATGTTTTGCATACAACCGGGTTAAGGCGCTGATTACATGAGGCTTTGCACCACTGCCCGCTATTGGCTGGGGGGCTTTTTACAGCTTAGCAAAGTGCTGAGACACCAGGCGCAGGCCCGAATCGGTGCACAGACCCCGTATATAATAGAAGAACCCACTACGCATCACTTCTGCACGGGTGTATTGGTCGGGGGGAAAAAGCTCATGGTCTAAAGCCATGTTCAGCATTTGCATTAATATTTTGGTTACCAGCTCAATATCAATATCATGACGCAGCTGCTGATGAAGCACTCCTTCCTGTATGAGGTCTCGGAGCATCAGAAAGCCGTAGTTTTTTAAATGATCTTGCATCATGGTCCAGGCTTTGGGATGCAGGTGCTGAATCTCGAGCAAGGTGCTGCCTGTCACCTTATTTATCTCGTTGAAGCCATGCGCATACACAGCCAATAGGCGCTCAACGGGCGTCGAGAAATTAGCAAACAACTCCTGATGCTCCTGTTTTTGCCGCTCTAAATCGTAGGCCATGGCCTGCACGACTAAGTCGTTCTTGTCGCGAAACATGCCATAGAAAGTAGCTGGCGCTACGTGCAGAGCCTCTATCAACTCGCTTTCAGATAGTCGAGTGACGCCGTAGCGGGCAAACACTAACTGGGCCTCTTTCAGCAGATTGCTCTTAAAAGTCTGTAACATACTATAGCCATAGGAAAAGCGCGCCAGACGCGCGCATTCCTTAATTAACAAGATGATTTCTAACTTTTATCCTTCTATTTCACCAACCCTAATCCGAAGAAGAATAGTAGCTGCAATAGGTACACAAACGGCACGAGTGCATTACGTTTAGTGAACTGAGTGCGGTTGAAATAAATCTGTAAAATAAATGAAATGATAAACCAGCCCTTAAAATTGAGTAGCGGAATCAGGTCGTATTGCCATTGCCAGTAATCCAGCGGGCCGGCCATAGGTTCAATACAGGCATCGAGGCCCACCATTAGCAGGGCCGCCACCACTGCGCGCCCAATGCTGGGCAGTGGTAGGTAGCGAGCCAGCACACCAGTACAATACGTTAATATCCACCAGTTTACCCCGATCAGCAGCGGTACACCCAATAGCTTTAAGCCCAGCGTATCGCCGTAGGTGTACTGCCCAAATATATAGCCCGTGTTGATGCCTACCACTTCCACAAAGAAGCCGACCACCATCACCACCAAGCTAAACCAGATAAATGTGGGGCTATGATCGGGGTGAAAAGCCAGCAGCAGCGCCGCCGTTAGCAGCAGAGTGAGGGGTGTAAACTGCAGGAAAAAGCTGGGATCCTGGGAAAGCGCCAGGCCCAGAAAGCCCGTGACGTGAAACAGGAGCAGAATGCCCTGCGCTATGCGCAAACGGCGTTGCTCCGGATCGGTGCCCGTAGGCGGCGCGATGGGCAAGCTTTGCGTGGATTCGGAAAAAGACACAGAGAAGGAAATTATCAATTAAAACCTAATAGCGGCAATTGGCTGGCATTGGTTGTTTTTCAGAAGCAACGGGCGCTCTTTCAAACCATTACTATTAGCCCTTGATTAACTCAGCCGCTATTTTGGCCGAGAGCAAACAAAGCGGAATGCCGCCGCCGGGATGCACGCTGCCGCCGCAAAAGTACAAGCCCTCAAGTTGACGTGAAAAGTTAGGATGACGTAGAAAAGCCGCCAGCGCATTATTGGAGCTGCTGCCGTACAAAGCGCCACCAAAAGACGACGTGCGCTTCTCAATCCCACGCGGGTCCCAGACCCGCTCAGCCCGAATGAGAGGTTCTACGGCAACGCCCAACGTGCGGGTTATTTTATCAAGCACGGCGCGGCGGGTTTGGGCAATAAGTGCATCCCAATCCTGGCCCTGATGGTGGGGCACATTCACCATCACAAACCAGTTTTCGTGGCCCACAGGCGCGTCGGGGGGCGTTTTTTTGGACGTTACGTTTACGTACACCGTCGGGTCAGCGCTGACGGTTTTGTGCTCGAAAATGGCTTTGAATTCCTGCTGATAATCCTGCGAAAAAAAGATGTTGTGCAGGTCCAGCTCAGCAAATTCGTGGGCGATTCCCCAGTAAAAAATAAGGGCCGAGGAAGAGCGCGGCTGGCTGAGCGTGCGTTCGGGCGCGGGCTGCCTCGGTAGCAGCCGGCGGTAGGTAGGCACCACGTCCATATTACTGACTACCAAGCCAAAGTCATACACATCCTGGGGCGTGCGCACGCCGGTAACGCGACTCGTGGCGGTCAGGATTTCTTCCACGGGCTCATTATAGCGAAACTCCACTCCCAGCTCTTCGGCCAGACCTACAAGGCTTTGGGCAATACTATAAATGCCCCCCACAGGATAAAAAGCTCCAATTCCGTGCTCTAAATGCGGAATCAGGCTAAGGGTGGCGGGCGCCTGGTAAGGGTCGGAGCCGTTGTAGGTGGCGAAGCGGTCAAAAAGCTGCACCAGGCGCGGGTCGTTGAAGGCTTTAGCGTGGCGCTGGTGCATGGTGCCCGTGAGGCCCAGCGCCGGCAGCGCCGCTACCGCCCGCAGCACTTCGGGGCTGAGATACGTAGCGGCTTTGTGCAGCGATTTATGCAGAAATGTGCTTTCCGTGGCCTCGTAGGCGGAGGCGCTGCGGTGCAGAAAGCTCAGCACGTCGGCGGCGGGCACACCCAATTTTTCTTCTACTTCGGCGGCAAACCTTTCTTCATCGGCCCAGGCTTTCAGGCGCGTGCCGTCGGCGAAAAAGTAGTGCGTGATGGGATCAAGCCGCTCGTAGCGAAAGTGGTCCTGCGGGTCGCGCCCAGCCAGCCGAAATAAGTCGTCTACCAGTTGGGGCAGAGTAAACAGCGATGGGCCCGCATCGAAACGGTAGCCGCCGGGCAGCTCAAACTGGTACATTTTGCCCCCAAACGACTCCTGGGCCTCAAATACCGTGACGGCGTGCCCCTTGAGCGCCAGCCGCACGGCCGTAGCAATACCGGCAATGCCCGCCCCAATAATGGCAGCGGGTTGCTTGAGAGAAGAAGCGGATGTACGCTTTTTTATGCTGGTTTGCTTCACGCCAATTGGGTGTGTACGTAGCCCTGATGGGCCTAAAAATAGCTGTTCAGCAGCACGCTCCACCTACGTTGGCGAGGCACGCTGCTGAACTCTACCACTACTACACCAGAATTGTTAGTGAGCAGAACCAAATACACCCATCTTAACTCAACACTCCTGCCTTTGGGTTCACCAAAGCGCATCCGGTGGTGCACAAAGTCGGCTGGGGGGCTTTTTTACACTGCTGAAGCATTTTGCGGCTGGGCGATGGGTCGGGCATTCTGGCCTTCACCGTACACCGTAGCCGAACCAAACGTGTAGAAAGCCTCCCAGTCGACGCCCTGGGGGTCCGTAATCCAGCTTTTCTCCGATTTGGCGTAGCAGCACGTGCACTTGCCTTCCTCGCGGATAGCAGACTTGGCATTTTTGAGGCGACTATATACTTCAGCTAACTCCTCAGGGCTTTCGGCCTGAATGCCAAGGTGCTCAATGCCAGCATTTTCGGGGTGAAGCGAAATAGCGAAGTTGATGCGCGGATCTTCCAGCATCCACTTGGCGTAATCGTCCTTCAAGACGGTGGGAGCCATGCCGAAAAGTGCTGTGTAAAAGGCTACCGATTCAGTGAGGTCTTTGATGCGGACGTTGACGTGGAAGCGTTTCATGGTCGGTTTATGTGGGGTTAGAAATTAAATTCCCCGTCATGACGACCAGCCCGATCAAAAGACGCAGCCTTTTTTACTTTTTTTCTAACGTCTGTTTGTAGGTCTGCAAGGAGCCACAATCACTTCGAATCGCGAAGCCCAGCAAGTGTCCCTGCGCATCAATTTCGAGCACACAACACTCGGTGAACACATCACGTAGCATCTCCCGCCCCCGCTGAATCCGCGACTTCGTGGCCGACAAGCTCAGGCCTAGCTGCCGGGCAATATCCTGCTGCTTAACACCTTCCACATCAGCCAGGCGCAAGGGCTCGGCATAAGCCGGAGGCAGCAGCTGAATCATGGGCAGAATGTAATCTGCGGCTTCCTGATAGGCTTCGCTTTCAGATTCAGCCTCTACATCAAACCCTTCATCCAGCGGTTGCAGCCGACGATTTTTGCGCACGGCATCCACAATGGCATTATGGGCAATTTGAAACAGCCACGAGCGGATATTGGCCACCCCGGAGCGCGCCTGACAGAAGCCGTACACCTTCAGTAGCACATCCTGCAATAAGTCAGCGGCTTGCGCCTCGTCGGGCACACGTTTACGGATGTAGTTGCGGAGCGCATCCTTATGCGCCAGCCAAAGAGCGGGTACGTCGCAATTCATAGGAGCGAAGAATTAGGAAGGAGCCCAAGTTGTCAAAAAGTGCTGAATTTCCGTCACAGTCGCCCGGGCCGAACGCCCCACTCCAATTAGTGTGGCGGAGGCAAAGCCTGTCCAGCTGCCATAACCTACCAGCCACAGGCCCGGCAGCGCGGTGGCCTGGGTGCCTTCAGTAGCCACGCGACCATCGGGCTGTAGCACGCCCAGGGGCGCCAGGAATGGCAGCGCCGGGCGGAAGCCGGTGCACCAGATCACAGCATCGAAAGCTTCGGCTTCACCGGTAGACCAGATAACGCCATTCGGGGTGAATCGAACAAACGGCCGCACTGCCTGCAGCACTCCCCGTTTTCGGGCCTCTTTGACCAGATCAACCATTACCACGTCCCCTAAAGAAGGCGGGGGCGCTGCCGCAGCACCGCCCTGGGCTTGGTAGCGCTGGGTGGCCTGCGTGAACAGTACCCGGCCGTCCACGTCGTCCGGCAGAAATCGGGGCTCATGCTCTGTTACCCACTTGGTTTGGGCAACCTGCGATACTTCAGCTAAGATCTGCGCACCCGAGTTGCCGCCGCCAACCACCAGCACCCGCTTTCCGGCGAAAGGCGCTGGTGTGTGGTAGTGGGCCGAGTGCAGTTGCAGGCCACGAAAATCCGACTGCCCCTGACAGCTCGGAATGTAAGGATTGGACCACGATCCGGTGGCACAGACCACTGCCCGCGTGTGCCAGGTGCCCTGATCAGTTTCTACCGCAAACCCTACCGCGTCGCGTCGCACGGCAATTACCCGCACCGGGCGGTGTACCGGCAGTTCATAGCGTTGCTCGTACTGAGTGAGGTACTCGATTACAGCGTCGCGGGTAGGATAGCTGTTATCAGCGGGGCGCGGCATCAGCCAGCCCGGCAGCGAACTGGCGTCGGCCGGCGAAAACAGCCGCAGCGAGTCCCAGCCGTGGGGCCAGGCACCGCCCGGCTGGGGCTGGTCGTCGAGCAGTACAAACGAGTAACCGGTCCGGCGCAGATAGTAGCCCACCGCCAGGCCGCTCTGCCCCGCTCCAATCACCAGTACGTCGCGAAAAAGGGAGTTCATGTGTGGCTGTTGAGTGCTATTAATTAACTGAAATAGCGCTGCGTGAAATCCTGAGCGTACGTTTTTACCTGGTCGCGCACGGCCCGAAACTGGTTCAGAATTTCGTCATGGGTGCCGGTGGCCTTGGCGGGGTCGGGGAAGTTGTGGTGCAGCATGGTGGCGGAAGATGGAAACACCGGGCACGCCTCGCGGGCGTTGTCGCAGACGGTAATAACGTAATCGAAAGGCACGGCCGCGTACTCGTATACATGGTTGCTGGTGTGGTGGCTGATATCCACGCCGTCTTCCTGCATCACCTGAATGGCTTTGGGGTTCACGCCGTGGGTTTCGATGCCGGCGCTGTACACATTGGCTTGTTCGCCCAGACTTTGGGTTAAGTAGCCGTGCATAAGCTGGCTGCGGCAGGAATTGCCGGTGCACAGCACCAACACGTTTTTCTTATCAGGCATGGTGGTCTTGGTTGAAAAACAATTGAATCACTGATGAACAGTCCACTTAGCGAGTTGAAAAATACGGAAGGCTCCGCGCGCGACCAGCGCGAACACCACAAGGCCGATGACTAGATCAGGCCAAGCAGAGGCAGTAACATACACGAGCCCTCCAGCCACAATTACCCCTATATTGGCAATTACATCGTTGGAGGTAAACACTTGACTGGCTTGGATATGCGCCTGCTGGCTACGCGACTTTTGCAGCAGATACAGCGAGGCTGAGTTGCCCACTAGGGCCAACGCCGAGATGCCCATCATCAGGCCAAAGTCCGGCTCCTGCTCCCCGACCGCAAAGCGCCGCAGGACCTCGCCCAGACCGCCCACGGCCAGGGCAAGCTGAAAATAGCCGCTGAGCTTAGCCACTCGTTTTTGCGTGCGTACGACCCGGCTGACGGCATATAAGGCCAGGCCATATACCAGGGCATCGGCCAGCATATCCAGGGCGTCGGCTAGCAAGCCTAGAGAGTGGGCTAGAAAGCCAGTCAGGGCTTCCAGCACAAAGAAGAAGAAGTTGATGCCCAACACCGTCCAAAGCAGCCGTCGGTCGGCGGGCGCATCTTCGGTCAGATCAGTTAGGCCAGCGTCCACCGTCGCGATTAGAGCGCTGTTTAGCCGAAGTCCTTCCAGCGTTTTCGCCAAAGGCTCCACGGCACCAGTGTGAAAAATGGTCAGCTGCCGGCCCGGCAAGTCAAAATGCAGCCCTTCCACGGCTTCATTTCCCCCCAGCTTCATCCGAATGAGCTGTTCTTCGGCGGAACAGTCCATGTTGGCGACGTGGAATATGGATTTGTTCATTGCGAATGGTGGAAAATCTTCTGCTCCGCAACACGAAAATTAAGCTTGTAGGGTCACCGTTCGGCCGGCATACCAGCGGCGGCGAAACCAGAACGCCACATTAACCAAAGCAATCAGGGCCGGCACCTCAATCAGCGGCCCGATGACGCCGGCAAACGCTTGGCCCGAGTTCAGCCCAAACACGCCGATAGCCACGGCAATAGCCAGCTCGAAGTTGTTGCCGGTGGCCGTGAAGGCGATGGAAGCATTTTCGGCATAATTGGCCCCTAGCCACTTGCCGGCCACAAAGCTGACGACGAACATGATGCCGAAGTACAACGCCAGTGGCAGCGCTATGCGCAGCACATCCAGGGGAATCCGCACGATCAGCTCGCCCTTCAAACTAAACATGACCACGATAGTCAACAACAGGGCAATCAAGGTAATGGGACTGATGGCGGGAATAAATACCTGCTCATACCAGGCGTCGCCCCTGAGGCGGCGCAGTATCAGGCGCGATAAAAAGCCCCCCAGAAACGGAATACCCAGATACACGAGCACACTCTGCGCTATGTCCCAGATGCCAATGTTTACGGCGTAGCCTTTCAGCCCAAAATACGGCGGCAGCACGGTGATAAACAGCCACGCAAGCACCGAGTAGAAAAGCACCTGAAAGATGGAATTTAGAGCGACTAACCCGGCCGCATACTCCCGGCTTCCATCGGCCAAGTCGTTCCATACCAGCACCATAGCAATGCAGCGGGCAATGCCAATCAGAATCAGACCCATCATATATTCGGGCTTGTCGGGCAACAGCCAGATAGCCAGGAAAAACATAAGCAGCGGCCCCACCAGCCAGTTCAGCACCAGCGACAGGCCGATGATGCGGGTGTTCTTAAAAACGGTGGGCAGCTGCTCATATTTCACCTTGGCCAGGGGCGGGTACATCATCAGAATCAGGCCGATGGCGATGGGCACGTTCACGGTGCCGACCGTAAAATAGTCGACGGCCCGCTCCACACCTGGCATAAAGTAACCTAGCGCCACGCCCACTCCCATAGCCAGGAATATCCAGAGTGTCAGACCTCTATCGAGGCCCGAAAGCTTTTTCCGGGCTACCGCTTGGGGCGCAGGAGTTGAAATGGGAGGCTGATAGGTTTTCATACTATGGTGTTCATCAGGACAACCAGAAAAAGCCCCCCAGAATCAGGTTGCTGAAGGTGTATTAGGGGAGAGCGGCACAAGCTCGACGGTGTGGGCCACGTGCTCAGGCTGGATGATGCCTTGTGCATAGGGAGAGTTGGCGCCCGAGTCGTACTTATCGAGGTAGGCTTGGCTTATGCGCTCATTCAGCTGCAGCAAATCGGTGGGGACTACGGCCCGCACGGGCACTACCTGGTCGCCGCAGCGAATGGCACCGAGCGGGTCGGCCATGAAGGTAGTGAACCAGCTTTTTTCAGCTAATCCCCACGATCGAGCAAAAATGCGGTCATCGACCACGACCATCCAGATGTTAAGGAAAGAAGGACGCTCCTGACCAGCGCGAATGCCGATCAGGTTATGCTGCCGGATGTATTCTTGGGGTGAAAGTGCAGTAGATGTCATAGTAAGACTGGTATTATCTGGTCGCGTTAGCAGCAACCGCCGCCCGGTGTGCAGGCCGTTGCGCCTGAGTTTGCCGGCGTAGCGTCTACCAACGTGAAGGCCATAGGTGCGGTAGTCAGCACTTCCTCCGCAACCGTCGCGGCTTTGGCGGCCGACGCGATGCAGCATTGACTGCTGCTGCCGTTGGCTTGGTCATATTCTTCCTGATAGCGCGGGTCGTTGAACTCGGCGTCTTCGTGGAAGTAATACACTTCCCACTCCACGCCATCAGGGTCGTTTACCCAGAACTTGTCCTGCTTGGCGTAGCAGCAGCTGGTGCCCATTTCTTCGCGGGGCAGTAGGCCAGTTTTGCGCGCTACTTCCAAGTGTTGCTCCATCTCCTGCACCGTTTCGACCTGGAAGCCCAAGTGACCAAAGTTGCTGGCCACACGGTCGGGATTTTCAACGAAGGAGATAATCAACGACGGCTTATTTAACACATATTTGGCGTAGCCACGCCGAATTTTGGCGGCTGGCTGCCCAAAGAAAGCCGTGTAAAAGTTGACCGTAGCGGTCAGGTCAGACACGTACAGCGAGACGTGCATGCGGGGAAAAACAGCAGTTTCCATAAGTGCAGAAAGGTTAGAAATGAAGTAAAAGCTAGCAGCAAGCACTACCCGGCGCACAGCTATCCGTGGCCGTCGCCTCGACAAAAAAGGCTGTGAATTGCTGATGTACCTGGCGTAGCAGTTCGGTATTGAGGCAATAGCAAACGGTGAGGCCATCAATCTCGCCCCGAATAAGATCCAACGCCTTGAGTTCCTGTAGATGCTGCGACACCGTAGTGCGCGACAATGGTAGCTCCGCCGCGATGTCGCCGGAAATGCAGGTTCTTTTAGAAGCCAGCAACTGAATAATAGCGACGCGTGCCGGATGCGCCAAAGCTTTTGCTATGCGGGCTAGCTGCTGCTGTTCCGCTGTGAAGGCAGTGGTTTTGGCGTAAGTCATAAAGGAACCATGAAGTATGACGCAAATATACGACATACTATGGCATATGTTTACGTCATAGATAATTCTATCTATGTTTTCATGCTCTTTAGCTTGAAATTTTGCAATAAATCTCTTCTGCCTTTCCTACTCCACCGCCAGCACCAAGCCCTTCAGATACTCACCTTCCGGGTGGAACAAGCTTACTGGATGGTCGGCGGGTTGGGTAAGGTGATGGAGAACCCGCACTTGCCGGCCCGCCTCAATAGCTGCCGCCAGCACGGCGCCCTGAAATAGCTCGCGGCTAACTACTTGCGAGCAGCTGAAGGTAAACAAAATGCCCCCCGGCGCGATGCGGCGCAGGCCGGCTGCGTTCAGACGCTTATAGCCCATCAGGGCATTGTGGCGGGCCGAGAGGTGCTTAGCAAACGCAGGCGGATCGAGCACGATGAGGTCGTATTGCTCCTCGCTGGCTTTCATAAATGTGAACACATCCTGGGCATAGGCCGCGTGCTTATCTTCCAATCCGGTGAGGGCCGCGTTGCGCTCGGTTAGCTCGATGGCGCGCTTGGAGCTATCCACGGAGTGCACCAAAGTGGCACCGGCTTGCAGAGCATACACCGAAAAGCCCCCCGTGTAGCAAAACGTATTCAGTACACGGCGGCCAGCCGAGTAGCGGGCCAGCAAGTCGCGGTTGTCGCGTTGGTCGATGAAAAAGCCCGTTTTCTGACCGGTTTCCCAGTCTACGGCAAAGGGATGGGCGTTTTCGTGTACCAGATGTTCGGTGCCAGTAGAAGAGCCCAGTAAATAACCGTTCTTCGCCTCAGGAGCAGCTTTGGCCGGTACTGTTTCGGCGCTCTTATCATAGATGGCGCGCAACTTGTCGCCTAATACGGCCTTCAATGCCTCAGCTATTTGCGGCCGTGCCAAGTACATACCTGCACTGTGAGCTTGCAATACAGCTACATCGCCGTACACGTCCACAATCAGGCCCGGCAGCCCGTCGCCCTCCGCGTGAATTAAGCGATACACATCGGTAGCGTCGGCTTTCGCCGACTGTAGGGATTTTCCGGCAGTCGGCTGAGAAGAATTGTTGCCTTGAGTGGTAAGCCCCAACCGTTGGCGCAGCTGGTAAGCATTTCGCAGCTTACCCTCCCAAAAGGCGGCATCTGGTTCTGTAGCCTCGGGGCCAAAACCCAGCATACGTACCGCAATAGAGCCCGGTGCATAGTGGCCCACGCCCAACTGTTCGCCATTGGAAGCGTGCACAATCACTACCTCACCTTCCTGCGGCTGTCCCTGCATGCGGGCAATGGCGCCCGAAAATACCCACGGATGCAGGCGACGCAAGGATTGATCTTTACCAGGTTTGAGGATGACGATGGCGGGCATGGCGGCGAGGAATAAAAGAGTGCTGGGGGGCAAAAGTACGTCAAACTCGGCCCCTTCACCGAAACAGCCGCCGTAAATGGGCTGGCGTCTACAGAAACCAATACAGCAGCGCATCGAATGACCGTGGAGCCGTGCGGAGTTTTAGCTCACCACCGCCGGTAGAAGCTATCTTACCAAGGTGTTAGGCAATTGCTAGGATGGAATGCTTGAACCCGTTTTATTTAGTTTGATCGAGACTGATGTCTTACTGTTCTGGTAGCCTTTACTTATATGACGTTTACCCAGCGCTTTTTCCGGACTGCTGCACCAAAAGCACTCTTGCTGACCGCTCTGATCGGTTGCTTCCGTCAGGACCCGGCACCCTCCAATCAAACAATCCTCACCTGGACCGTTGATGACCGAACCGCGTCGACATCTTTCGCCATGCAGACGACGGACGGCCCTGATATTACAGTTGAAGGAAGCCTGGACGCTTCCCGGGGGGGCGCAGGGATAACTTTGCGGATGCCTAAAAGGCTAGGAACTTATACTCTGGCGCCGAATAGCTGGAATGTGTATGCGGCGCACTCCGGCGATGGCCTCTGCCGCTCGACCAACGGCTCCATTACTGTTTCTACCCTGACAGCGCCGTTACAAAGGGCACTTTCACCTTTACAGGCACGGGCAATATCAATCCATCCCTCACGAAAACTATCACTCAGGGCGCTTTCAGCGTTGCTTTATAAGGGAACTACGAAAGCACGAGTTAGCCGACAATTTCCAGCAGCCCACTTGTCTACCCTTACGATGAGTAGCGAGAAAGGGTAGACAAGTGGGCTGCTGCCCAGCTTAGATACGTATTATTCCTCACCGAAACAGCCGCCGATAAATAGGTTTGCGCCAGGCAAATTGCGCCCACATCACGGGGTAGAGCAGCGCATCCAGCACCGGCGAGGCCGTTCGAAATTCTACGGCATCAATAATCTCGGTGCCGCCGTCGGGGGCGGGCTGCATGAGGTGGCGGTGGCGCCAGAAGCGCAAGGGTCCCGGTAACTGCTGGCCTTCATCCACGAAATAATGGGTGCCATCTGGCAGGACGCCGTCGTCGGTAATCAGGCTGGTCCAGCGTTGGCTGATGGGGCCAACACCCAGTTCAATCTCCACTTGGTCGCCCCGGCGGCTGCCATCGAAGCGCTGCAGGCGCATCGGAGGAAACGGGGGGGCTAGCTGCAGAAATAGCTCGCGGGTGAAACCGGCCATAACCTGAGCGGGCGGCTGCGCTACATGTGTGCGGAGAGTAAGATGCATAGCATCAAACAGGTAGCTGCGAGGTTAGGTTACAACTATCGCATACGCTGTTAACTCGGTCAATGTATAGTAATTTGCTCCTATGCTACACCTAATTCGGACCACCTCTGATAACCCCGACTTTCGGGCGCTAGTGCAACTGCTCGACCACGATTTGGGGGAGCGCGACGGCGCCGACCATGCCTTTTATTCCCAGTTCAACAAGGTTGACTCTATTAAGCACGTAGTAGTCGTATATCAGCAGGAAGATCCGATTGGATGCGTGGCGTTCAAGGAGTTTAGCGGCGAGCTAGTGGAAATCAAGCGCATGTATGTACAGCCAGCCTGGCGCGGCCAAGGCGTTGCGGCGGCTATTCTGGCGGAACTGGAGCAGTGGGCACGCGAACTACACTATAAAGGCTGCGTGTTGGAAACTGGAATGAAGCAGCCCGAAGCCATCCGCCTTTATGAAAGAAGCGGCTACCAACGCATCCCCAATTATGGGCAATATGTGGGCGTTGAAAACAGCGTGTGCATGCAGAAAGGGCTGATGTAGTTACGAAATCACGCTACTTCAGCTGCATAATCGCAGCCATGGTTTCCATTCCATCCCAGAGGTTACCCAACCGAATATTCTCGTTTTCGGCGTGCTGATTGTTATCGTAGTTCGCAACGGGCACGGTGAGCGTGGTCGCGTTTATTTTCTTGAACACGTGCAGCGGGAGGCTGCCACCGGAAGTAGGCACCTGTACTACTGGCTGTGTGCTTGTGCGCTGCACGGCGGCCACTACTTCCTGAGCCAGAGGCAAATCCATGGAAGTGCGCTCGGCATTGTAGCCCGTGTGAGGTGTGAGGCGCACAATGCGCGGATAGCGGGCGCGCTCGGCATCGGTGGGCTCCTGGGTTGTTACGAAAAAGCCCTGGCGTCGAATGTGGCTCACCACTTTGGCTACCTGCCGCTCCCAGTCATTGCCAAGCACGAGGCGCAGATCCAGAGTAGCCTCGGCGGTTGTAGGAATCACGTTGGCCGCCTGCGCGCCTACATTGGCACTGCGCATTCCATTTATATTTAGGGAAGGCTGATTGATTAATTCATTCAAACTTTGCCCCCCACCATTGGCCCGAGCAAAACCTAGCTCCTGCTGTATCTGCGCGTCGAGGTTGGGCACGCGGCTCAGGACTTGTTGCTCCTTGGCGGTAAGCGGAGTTACGTCGTCGTAAAAGCCAGCAATGGTCACGCGGCCGGTGCTATCCTTCATAGAAGCCAGCAGCTGGGCCATAAGCAACGCTGGATTTGGTGCCCAGTTGCCGTAGTGCCCGCTGTGCAGAGGCCGCTTCGGGCCGTACACGGTGAGGCCCACATTCACGTCGCCGCGGGCGCCGAACACCACCTGCTTCTGCCCCGACTGATGCACGGGCCCGTCGCAGATAATCCAGAGGTCGGAGGCGAGCAGGGCGCGGTTGCCTTCCACAATCTCGCTCAGGTGCGGTGAGCCTTTCTCTTCTTCGCCTTCAAAAAAGAATTTGATGTTGACGCCGGGCCGCTGCTTGCTTTGCACCAAAGCTTCGTAGCCTGCTAAGATGGCCATCACACCGGCTTTGTCGTCGGAGCTGCTGCGGGCATAGAGGCGCCAGTCCGGCTTTGACGTTTCGCCAGTCTGCATCATCGGAATAAATTGCCCCCCATGAGTCAAAGCGGCGCTGGTTAGCTGGGGTTTGAAAGGACTTAACCCGCTGGCCCACTGCGCCGCATTAACCGGCTGACCATCGTAGTGCGCATAAAATATAATAGTACGCTTTGCGCCGGGCGTACGCACCTCGCCATACACGGCGGGCGGCACTCCTGGGGCCTTCGCTTGCAATAACTGTCCTTTGATGCCCCGCTTCTGCATCATGCTCAAAATGAAACCGGCCGTCTGGCGCAGATTAGCGCTATCCGCGGCCACATTTGGAATGGTCAGAAACTGCATATACTCTGTCAGCAATGGTAATTCGTGAGTCTGGCGGTACCGCCGCACCTTTTGCACCCCCGAATCGGGGCCCGCAAATCCTACCAAAGTCAGGAGCAAAATCAGACTCGCCGTGTATTGTTTTTTCATAGCAACTAGCTGGGCACAAAGTGGGCACAGCCGCGAACAAGGTAAGAGGCGACAAGCAAAAAACCATATGTCATGAACTAGCCTTACTTTCACTTTTCTTAGCCCATTCTCCTATGAACCGACTACTACTTCTTTTCTGCGGCCTTTTTCCTTTCCTGGCCTCGGCGCAGGTAGATACCGACATTTATCTGGTCGACTTGTCGGTGAAAGGCAACACGGTAGTGCTGTCCAATCCGCGCAACATTACGCCGCACAAAGGCTACGATAACCAGCCTTTTTTCCACCCTACGCTGCCGCTGCTCTACTACTCCTCCAGCACGGACAGCAGCCGTACCGATCTTAAATCTTACAACTATAAAACGGCCCAAACGCAGCAGATTACGGCTACGCATGAGCGGGAATATTCGCCCCTGCTCACGGCCGACCAACAGTCTCTCTCCTGCATTATTCAGCGCGACAATGGGCAGCAGGACTTAGGTAAATACCCCCTGGCGGGCGGGCCACCTACTGTTTTAATAGACAAGTTGAAAGTTGGGTATCATGCCTGGATTGACCAATCGCGCCTGCTGGTATACGCGCTGGCAACGCCCAGCAGTGAGTTGCACTACCTCAACCTGGCAACCAACAGCGACACTATCATTGCCCGTAACATTGGCCGCTCGCTGAAACAAATACCTAATCAGGCCGCCCTCAGCTTCCTGGAGAAAACGCCGGACGGCAAGTGGCTAATCAAGCGGTTTGATACTAACACTAGGGCTATCAGCATTCTTGGTCCGGCGCTAGAGGGGTCCGAAGATTTGGCCTGGACAAAAAATGGTCTGATGCTGATGAGCAACGGGCAGCAGATTTACGCCTGCCGGCCTGGGCACCGCGATGGCTGGAAGCCAGTGAAGATGACTGGAACGACTTCGGGCCTGAATAAAGCCAGTCGGTTGGCCATTAATGCGGCCAATAATCAGATGGCCGTGGTGGTCAGTGAGTGACCGTAAGCGGCAGCCAGCTTGAGCGGACCAATTGAGGAGCATTGCCATGCCGAGCGTCCCATTCGGCGGCCAACGTGGGCAAGCGTCCCGATCCATCAGTGAGCCAGTCCATAGCCGATATAGAGTCGGGAAAGTACTGCGCGTCGAAGCGGATACCCGGCTGCACCAGATCGTGTAGGGCGTCGATAGCCAGCTGATTATGAACCCGAAAGCTGTCGATTACCAGCACCAGCCGCTCGAGCGTCAGCGTCACCAGCTCGGGCATCCAATGGTCGCCGAGCCACACCTGGTCGGCTAGGGATAAGTCGGGTACTGTATTCATATCGAGTAGCAGATGGCGCACGCTCAAGGTGCGGATCAGACCCAGCAAGTGCTGTGAGCTCGTATGGAGTTCGCTCATGTCGGGGCCACTTATCCATTCCAAGCGCAGTACACTTAGCACTTGGTCGTATTGCAAACAGAAATGGGGAATGCTGCGGATAATCACAAGAGGAATCAGAAGACGTAGCACCGACCGTCGCTGCCGCAACTCAAGAAACAGAAATTGGGCCGAAAGGCGTCGGCGCCGGCTAAGCCTACATTTTAGCCGAATTTGCTCCTGCTAAGTGCGCTCCTGCAACATGTAGTTGCGCTACCGTGGCAAGTAGAAAAGCCCCCCAACGTATATTTTCTGTCCTACGATAAACAAAGCTCTCAATGCTTAACGTGACAAAGCCCGCACTTTGGGAGTGCAGGCTATCAGACAATGCTTTGCTGGTTCAGCTATTGATCAGCTATAGAATCAGGAAGCGAAGTGGGAAGGGGAATTTAATTACTAACGGACTGTGAAGCCTTTAGCTTCCCAAACGGGCACGTTTTGAGTGCGCACGAAGCGCGTTTCAACGTGGCCCCAAGCGTCTTGCTTGTACATCACCGTTTTGCCTTGCTCACGAGTGTGCAGAGAAAGCAGATGATCGGCATGCGACATTGCGGGGCCAGTAGTTTCGATGGGTTTGCGCGCCCGTGGGCGCTTAACTGAAGTGGACATAAACAGCTAACGTCAAGACTGGCCAAAAAGGGTCAGTCTGGTTAATTTAAATTTTTATTTCTACGAATAATAGCGCTTCTGAGGGCGTACAACCCGATTTGTGATCTGTATAAGGGCACACTCTACGTTGTCATCACTACCCATACACCGGTTGAACACCATCAACTATAGGTTGCGGCTCAGATAGTAATGTGCTTCGTTTGCCTGATCGTGGGGGGCAAATTTGCTCCCTGCAACAAGTCAACGTATTATACAAGGTCCGGGTTTTTTTCTTATTTATCGCCGGCAGCTGTTCAACTTCCTGTCAGTGGCGGTTTTCCCGGTGCCTTTGTAAGAGAAAAAAGTGCAGCTAATTGTGTATCTTCTCTTACCCAAACGCAACCCCAGCCGTGGTTAGCGGCGAAGCCCTGTTGTGCGCGGGCCGCTATGTTCTATCAACTAATCTATGTCAGCCGAGCTGTAGCGCCCTTGAGCGCAGAGGCTATGCAGTCCTTGGTTACGCAAGCCCGCAACTTCAATTCTATCCATCATATTACAGGGGTTTTATTTTATGATGGTGAGCACTTCGCTCAAATATTGGAAGGAGCGGAAACGGAGGTAGAGAACTTATTCGCCCGCATTCAAGCTGATACCCGGCACCGGCAGGTAACCGTAGTTACGCGCTCTCGAAGGCCGCGGCGCGAGTATCCGCACTGGGGTATGGCCGGGCACTTGCTGGCGGCGTCACAGTTTGCCGAATTAGTAAAATGCCTGCCCGAAGAGACTGAGCAGTCCGCGCCCCGGTCGTTGCGCGTCCGCCTGGAGCCCTTTGTAGCGCATAGTCCTCGGCTGTAGTGCCATGCTCAGCCATTAGGAATAAACAAGTTTTCCAGCGCTGCTTTAAACTCCGGGGTATCGTACTCCGCCATTCCGTCGTGGCGGGCGGCTACCTGTCCATCGGGGCCAAGAATGACGGTAGAAGGAATAGCGCTGGAATTGAAGGGTGCCGGCAGCGGACCCGTAGGAAAATATACGGGGAAAGTATAGCTACGCCGCTTGAGCAACGCCTGCGCCTTTGCCGGTTTTTCATCGAATGAAATCATTACAAAAGCGACTTTTGTCTTATCTACTTTCTCATATAAAGCGTGTATGCCCGGCATTTCGGCCACGCAGGGCGGGCACCAACTCGCCCACATATTCACAAATACTACCTTCCCTTTCAGCTCACTCAAATTGACATTTTTGCCCCCCAGCGCGACCAGAGGCAGATTATGGGGATAAGCCGCGCCGCCTGCGGGCGTTATTTTATCTTTTGGCGCACCATTAGTTAACGTCGGCAGATCAGGTTTCCATAGCCCGGTAGCCAGCAACCCGCGCTGCATGCCTCCCAATATAATCGGCCGCAGGTCGGTGAGCAGAACGAGGGCCAGAACGGCGAAAGGAAGCCATTGCAGCAGGTTTTTACGATTCATAGACGGATAGTTAAGAAGAAAACAGCGAGGAAAGCCAAAAGCTGCCGCATTATGCCCGAACGGGCTGAGACTTAGCCAGAACAGAAAGTTAGCTTACCGTCACCACCAGCGGCTCAGTATTCAGAGTAATTGTGCCTCTCCTCTTAGATTTACGTTATTGCAATGCATGTTTCAACGCTTCCACGCTACTAGCAACACTCGTATCTGCATAGTCGTGCTGCTCAACGATATATTCTGTGAGCGCTTGCAGCTGGGAGTCCATGGATAGGACAGACACGACTAACTCGCTCGGCGAGTTGGCGCTGCTGTTTCTACGCTTGGGCGCTACTGCCTTTGGCGGACCCGCGGCGCATATTGCCATGATGGAGGAAGAAGTCGTGCGTCGGCGGGGCTGGCTTACCCAGGAGCGGTTTCTGGATTTGCTTAGCGCGGCCAACCTCATTCCCGGCCCCAACTCCACTGAACTGGCTATCCACATTGGCTACGAGCGGCGCGGCTGGGCAGGACTGCTGGTGGCGGGCACCTGCTTTATTCTGCCGGCAATGCTCATTGTTATGGCTTTTGCCTGGGCCTACGTGCGCTTCGGCACCTTACCAGCCATGAGCGGCGTGCTTTATGGCGTGAAGCCGGTTATTGTGGCGGTGGTCGTGCAGGCACTCTGGAGCCTGGGGCGTTCGGCGCTCAAAACCAAAACATTGCAGCTGCTGGCCGTTGTTGGACTGGCATTGGCGCTATGGGGCGTAAACGAGTTGCTACTCCTGTTTGGTGCCGGTGTAGCGATGGGTGCCCTGCGCTGGCCAACGCTGGAAACCAAAAAGGTGCCTCCAGCGCTACTGCTGTTGGTGGGCACCGTGGCGGCACTGGCTTTGATGCCGGCGGTTTTTGGATTAAGGCCAAATGAAGCAGCCGGTAGCGCTCCACTGGGCTTGGGACCGCTTTTTTTGGTGTTCGTCAAAATTGGCTCGGTGCTTTACGGTAGCGGCTACGTGCTGTTGGCCTTCCTCGATGCCGACTTAGTGCAACGCTTTCACTGGCTTACTCAGGCGCAACTGCTCGACTCAGTAGTGGTCGGACAGGTCACGCCGGGGCCGGTATTCACGACGGCTACCTTCGTGGGCTACGTGCTGTTGGGCTGGGCAGGAGCATTAGTGGCCACGGGGGGCATTTTTCTGCCCGCCTTCTTTTTTGTTGGCTTAAGTATTCCGCTTTTGAAGCGTTTGCGACAGTCGCCCTTAGCTGGTGCCTTCCTCGACGGGCTTAATGCCGCTTCTTGGGCTCTTATGGCCGCCGTTTCATTCACGCTCGCCCGTACGGCGATTGTGGATGCACCTACTATAGTGCTTGTTGTGGTCAGCGCTGTGCTTCTATTGCGGTATAAGGTCAACTCGGCGTGGCTGGTGCTGGGAGGGGCAGTAGTTGGCTACGGCTTACACGTGTTGCCTTTGGCAGGATAAAACACGCTGAGTATTAAACTGAATGTTACTAACCTAGATGTATATAACGAAGAATAATCACTGGTGCTCATCTCCAAACGAAAAAGCTACGAGACTTTCAATGCTCTTCACTTCCGGCTTTTTTGTCTCTTGCTTGAGTTACGTCACCAGAGCTAGTATATGGCAGGGTTGCTAATTGGCCTTAACCAGCATCACATGTGCGGCTTGCGAGCGGGTCGGAATTCCTTTTCTAACTTATAGCTGGCGCGCTGAGAATAAGAATCTATTTTTTGTGCTCGCTATTGCGGTGAGGGGCTTTTTAGGCTATCAGACCACATGAAGCGGCAGCCTAAGTATCAAACAATTAGCTTTTAGCAACAGATTAAAAGTGGGGTCGTAGAACGGAACACGCTATTTCACTTCGACGCTCCCACTTTATGTCCAGCCACGACCCTAGCCGCCGCAGTACCTCTAATAAAATTAACGCCGAACTAGATCGTGACGCAGCCGCACGGGTGCGGGCTTGTGCGCAAGCCGGACCGGCCGCTTTGGAAAAACGAATACAGGAGCTAGATCAAGAGTGGGACATCGACCGCACACTAATGGCGAATGCTTCCACGCTGTCGTTGCTAGGCTTTGCTGCCAGCCGTACCGTTGATCGGCGCTGGATTGCATTACCCGGGGTTGTCGCATCGTTTTTACTCTGGCACGCAATCCAGGGTTGGTGCCCGCCGCTACCCATTTTTCGCAAGCTAGGCTACCGAACCCGCCGGGAAATTGACGCGGAGAAATATGCACTTAAAGCCCTACGAGGAGATTTTAGTGGCGTAACTACCGATCAGCCGCAACAAGCCTGGAATGCCGCCAAACAGTAACACGTGGTGGACAAAATAACCGATTGCACTAGTCCACCTACCCCAACAACTCCTCAATATCCTCTTTCGTCAGGCTCTTAATAATGGTCTCGTCAGTTGAAATCAAGTCCGTAACGAGCTGGATTTTCTTATTTTGTAAAGCCAGAATCTTCTCTTCTACGGTGTTCTTCGAGATAAACTTGTAGGTAAACACCGTTCGCTGCTGGCCTATGCGGTGGGCGCGGTCAACAGCCTGTGCTTCCACGGCCGGATTCCACCACGGATCGAGGATAAATACGTAGTCAGCAGCGGTAAGATTGAGGCCTACTCCACCGGCTTTAAGCGAGATAAGAAAAACCCGCAAATCCTCGGTTTCCTGGAAACGAGCAACTTCCTTATGCCGATCACGCGTGTTGCCATCGAGGTAGGCGTACTCAATTTGCTTTTCATCGAGCGAAGCCCGCACAATATCGAGATGCTTCACAAACTGACTAAATACCAACACCTTGTGTCCCTCTGCTACCACGCTGCGAATCATGCGCACTACTTCACGCAGTTTGCCCGATTCCGCTTCGTAGGTTTCGTCAGCCATGCGCGGATGATTGGCAATTTGCCGCAGCTTTGTTAAGCCTTGAAGCAGCATAAACTGCGTGCTGGCCGTACCGTGCTCCTCAATATTGCGCAGAATCTTATTGCGGTAGAAGCTCTTAGTTTCTTCGTAGCACTGCGCCTGCTCATCCGTCATGGAGCAGTAGCTTATATGCTCTATCTTCTCAGGCAACTCTTTAGCTACCTGGGCTTTATGACGACGCAGAATAAAGGGTTTGATAAGCGCATGGAGCTTCCGGGTGCGAGTTTCGTCCTTGCCTTTTTCAATGGGCTTAAGAAATTCCTTGCGGAAAAATGCCTGCGAGCCCAGCAAACCGGGGTTGATAAATGACATCTGCGACCACAAATCCATCGTACTGTTCTCTACCGGCGTACCAGTCAGAATGAGGCGGTGGCGCGAGTGCAGCCCACGGACAGCCTGGGATGTAGTAGATGAAGGGTTTTTAATAGCCTGCGACTCATCCAGAATGACGTAGTCAAACTTGTAGGTTTTGAGTAGCTCCGCGTCGAGGCGCACGATACCATAGCTGGTCAGCACCACATCATAATCTGAGAACTGCTCTACGTTTTTGTCGCGGTAGGTGCCCGTGTAGATAAGAAGGCGCAAACTGGGCGCAAACTTAAAGGCTTCGCTCATCCAGTTGAAAACCAACGAGGTAGGCATCACAAGCAGCGAAGCCGAGCCAGAACTATCGCCGCTTTCTTTGCGCTGAAGCAGCAAAGCCAGGGTTTGAATGGTTTTGCCAAGGCCCATGTCATCGGCCAGGCAGCCACCGAAGCCATAGTCTTTCACGAAGTGCAGCCAATCGTAGCCAGCCTTCTGATAAGGTCGCAATTTGCCCTTGAACCCAGTCGGCATAGCCTGTTCTTCTACAGTTTCAAAGCCCCGCAGCTTCTCCAGCTTCCGCGACATGGTAACGGTGGCCAGGTTGCCATTTTGCAAGTCCGAGACCAAGGCCAGATGATGTTTGCGCAGCGTAAGCGTATTATCAGTTTCTTCCGAAAACGCGAACAGCTCCAGGTACTGTGAAAACCACTCTTCCGGAATGATGGCAATCTGGCCATTGGGCAGGCGGTACTCGTGGCGCCGCCCCAGAATATAGGAGCGCAGCTTTACAAAGGGAATTTCGAACTCTCCGAAGCGCACCGTGCCGTGCACATCAAACCAGTCGTTGGACTCAGTGATGCCTACTTCCACCGTAATGGCGCCGATGAAGTAGTCTTTGCCTGAAGTGGTGCTTTGCTGCACCGTGAAGCCAAGGCGCGACAGATCTTCGGCGTGGCTATGGAGCCAGCGAAAAGCAGTGGCTTTTTCAAGCACGGCCCGACCGTTGCGCACTTCCAGCGCACGGTCAGCAAGTTCCTTAATCATAGCCTCCTCGTGGTCGATGTTGCGAATGAGGCGATGAAAAATGTAGCTGTCGGCGGTTTTTTCCAGCTTTACGCTCACCCGCTTATCGAAGCTATTGGGCACGGTGTGGTCGCCGTAGCGGAAGGAAAGATCGAAGTGAATGTGGCCGGAAGAGACGGTAGTATTGGCGCTGGGGGGCAGATTTCCATTGCGAGCGCCAGCGCGTGATGCTTCCTCCGTTACGACCAACACGCCAGGCACATCAGAGAACGTAAGTTGGGGCCGGGCTACGTAGCGCTCCGAGCGAATATCAAAGCCGCGGGCGTGCACATCGAAGGACTCGACCAGCGGGGCCACGAAGCGTTGGAAGTAGCTGTCCTCTACCTGACGTGGAATAACGATAAACTTCTTATTCAGAAAGGGTTGCAGCTTCTTGCCATCCACATCATTGCGGAAGCTGTAGAGTACATCGCTAACCATCAGCCACGCGGGCTGCGCGCTTACGACTACGGCATTCTTAAACTGAAAATCCAGCTTTTGCCCCTTGTACTGGATAGTGGGGAAATAGTGGGTATTATCCTCGTTACGGCGGAAGTGGAAAAGCACTGACGCGGGCTCATCGGCCATACTTATTTCGCGCCAGGTGGGCTCACCGTCTTTGCCCATAATGAAGACACATTTGCCCCCCAGACGCGCCAGAATCTGCCCCATGCGCTCCTGCACGTAGCGGGCTATTTGCTCCTGTAAGCTTTTGTCTCCCTTTTCAGGGTCATAGATTTTGAAGAAGAAATCAGCGGGGGTCGTCTTTTTGGGCCAGAACTCTTTAATGACGCAATCCTGCTGAATCTGATCGGTGAGAGCAATTAGTTCGAAATCGATAGGGTCAAGGCCGGCAGCAAATTCGGGAGCATTTTTAACCGAAACTGTCTGATGCTGAAGGGTTAATTGTCCGCGCGGGTTGCGCTGCACTACGTAGGATTCAAATAAATACCCTAAGTATTCGTGTTCGAGCAGCGAATAAACAATTTGAAACGGCTGCGACGTAGAAACCTTCATAATCAGCGCCGGCAACGGCGTAGAAATCAATGACAAACATCAAATATTAACTTTTCTCGCGAAAAGCAAAGTATAATCTGTCACTAATTATGATGAGCACAGACTACAGTTCCGTCGGTTATAGTACTACGACGGGTTTATAGAATGCATACTCCGATATGGGCTCCGGCGTTACAGATTTTCGCGTACATCGAGGCGCGAGGCATTCAGCGCAGGTCGAATGGAGACCGAGATGGTAATTATAATAATGGCAATACTCGTCAGTACAATGTCGGAGGATTGCATTTTCACTGGGTAAGAATCGACAACGCTAGTAGCCATTCCCATGGATACCAGCCCGAAAGTTTGCTGAAGCCAGCAAATCGTCATGCCTAGCACAAGCCCGACAATGGCTCCAACAAAGGCTACAATAGCGCCTTCCAGCAAGAAAACATTACGCACAGTGCGGTTGGTAGCACCCATCGCCATCAGAATTGCAATGTCTTTGCGCTTATCGATGACAAGCATAGACAACGAGAAAAAGATATTGAGCGAGGCAATGAGCAGAATGAAGGCGAAGGTGATAAACACGAACATCTTCTCTACTTTGATGGCTTTGAGCAAGCTTACGTGCTGCTCATCGGAGTTCAGCACCTTAAACTTGGGTCCAATCAGGCGTTGAATATCGGCCTGGGTTTCCTCTACTGGGTGGTCTTCGGCCACGCGTACTTCCAGCGCCGTGCGCCGGTTGCCATACTGCAGCAGCTCCTCGGCAAAATCGAGCGGCACGAATACGTAACTATTGTCAATCTGCTGCTCAATCAGAAAAACGCCCCCCGCCAAAATAGACTGTTCGGAAAAGGCGTTTTCGGGGTTCATCGACAGCGTGCGCTTGCCCGTATTGCGCGGATACAACAGGCGCAGAGGCGAGAAGCGGTTGTCGAGGGCAATGCTTAGCTCGTGCTGCACCCCGGCCCCGATGAGAGCATACGCCTCGCCGCCGCGGCGCAGACGGTGGTCGCCCTCCACAATGGATGAATCGATATTGGTTTGAGCGAAATAATTACCGGTTACCCCTTTCATCTTCACCACCATCTGTCGGTCGTGGTACTGTAGCAGGGCATTGTCCTCAATTACTTCGGTCACCAGACTCACGCCGGGCGCGGTGCGCAGGCGGTTGAGCAGCGTGTTGTTTACCTCAAATGACTTTCCTTCCACCGCCGTGATCAGCAGATCGGGGTCAGATTTGCCGTAGAGCGTGCGTACCAGGTCTTCGAGCCCATTGAACACGGAAAGCACAATAATCAACGACATGGTACCCACCGCCACTCCAATCATGGAGATGTTGGAGATGATGCTGATGATGTTGCGCTTTTTCTTAGACGAAAAGTAACGCCGGGCTATGAGCAACGAAACGTTCATGCGGGGCGCAAACGGGGAATAAAAGCGGAGCTTATCACGGAGTTAACTGGCGCGACGCATGAAATCTTTGAGGTGGCACGGACGCTCCTCGTGGTTGTTAGATGAAGCTTCTCTCTCCATGCGCTCGTCAACTGACTCAAGCATCTGGTGAAAAGTAGCAAGGCAAGATACGCCGCTTCGCGGAAAGCTGATGCGCTGGGGGGCTATTTCCAGGCTTTTACGATTAGACCTGTCCCAGAATCATGTTTGGAGTTGGCGTCGATCCAGTTTAGAAGCAAGCAGAACGGAAACGTGATTAGATAATAGAATGGCAGCAGCACAAAGAACCACTTGGAAGCGCCCAGCATCAGAATGGGGTACTTCATGCTGAGGCGCCACGAAATCTGGCCGGGCTCGCCGTAGCTATACTGTGCCTCAATGCGGTCGAAGCCGGCGGTGCGCAGCTTCTGCTGAATCTCGTGGATGTTGTAGCCGTCGCGTACGTGCTCCTCGATAAAGCTGGTTTCGTCGTCGCCGTGTACGTCGGAGCCGCCTTGATCGGAGGGCGTGGAAATCAGCAACATACCACCGTCTTTGAGCGACGCATGAATGTTCGTAAACACCTCCACATCTTCCAGAATATGCTCCATCACATCCACCGACAACGCTAAGTCGAACGTATTCGGCTCCTGATACAGCACCAAGTCCTGCACGGCAAACTGCACGTTCCGGCGCCCGATTTGGCGAAAAAAGCGGTTTGAATCGGCAATCTGCTCATCTTTCACATCGACGGCCAGAATCTGCCATTTTTTGCTCAGCCCGGAAAGCCAGTAGGTATACTGACCATAGCCGGAGCCTGCATCGAGGATATTCAGAGCTTCATCGGTGCGGCCTTTGGACCACTGGCGCAGCTCGCGGTGCACGTGCCAGGTGCGCAGCAGCAGCAAATCAAGCAGATAATAGAAGAGGCGGCGCAGCCAGGGCGTGCGGTTAAACACCTCTCCCAGCGACTTTTTAATCGGATCGTAATACAAAGTTCTGTTACCTGTTGTGAATGGTAAATTGCCGTTCTATAGTATTCTGGGGGGCTTTTTTGATGAAGCGTACTGCTTCCCGCTTGCCTACCCAACATTACTCGTCTTCGTCGGCAAATAGCTTGGGGCGCTTGCCCTCGGTGGGCGTATCCGTTTCGTCGTCGGGCGCCGGCGCGGGCGGAATATGCAGGGTGTTGATTACCTCATCCATCCGGGCAGCGTACGATGCGCTGTCATCAAGAAAGAAATTCAACTCCGGTATAACACGTACTTGCTTGCGGATTCGCTTAGCTAAGGCTTGGCGAATGGCTTTGCTATTGTCACGGATATCGCGCAACACAGCCTCGCTGTCCTTCACCAACAGCAGGCTCAGATATACGCGGGCCACGCCCAAATCGGGGGATACGCGCACGGTGCTGATGCCGGGGGGCAAACCTGGGAACAGGTGAGGCAGGTCGCGTTGAAAGACGGCGGCCAGATCCTGTTGCAACAAGCTGGCGAATTTTTGCTGACGTTTACTTTCCATAATAGCCGACAAAGGTAAGATTTAGGCAATCAGTAGTTCACACTCCGTAAGCAGACTTCCAACCAGGGGGTGATAATCAAAGCCAACGGGCTCACATGGAGCCTTCCACGCGCTTTCGTTTTAGCTTTACGCAGCAAAACCTGATTAAGTATTGTGTTCAGCACTTTCGACTGGCCTTTTAACTAAACCTTTTGCACACACTTCTCCTTGCTGCGTTTTTTTAAAAGGCCGCTTTCTACCCGTTTGATCACGCTGCTAGTGCTGGTGCTGGCCATTAGGCTGCCGTTACTCTGGCTGGGCGTGCCGCTTACCGCTGCCGAGCTGCGGGCTTTGCTGATTGGGGAGCGGATGCACGCGGGCGCGCTTCTCTATCATGACCTCTACGATAGCACGGCACCTTTGTCGGCTGTTGTTTTTGCAGTTCTTGACTTAATTGCTAGTCGGCCGCTGTGGCTTTATCGCATCCTAGCGCTGGCGCTGCTTCTATTCCAGGCGTTGCGGCTCAACTTAGTGCTCAATCGCGCCGATGTTCACCCCGAACGGGGGTATGTAGCGGCCCTGACCTACTTGCTCGTAGCCAGCGTTACCGCCGAGCTCGATACACTTTCGCCGCTGCTGCTGGGTCACACATTTATTGTGACGGCGCTAAGCGCTTTATTGCCTACCACCCGCGAGGGCTACGACAACCGCCGCCTTTTTCGAGCTGGCTTTCTGACTGGACTGGCGGCCTTGTGCTATTTGCCGCTGGCGCTGTTTCTGCTGGTTGGGTTATTCGCCGTCATCATATTCGCGGCCAACTCCTTCCGCAGCTTTTTGTTGTTGCTATGCGGGTTTTTCTTTCCGTATATCGTTGTCGCTACTTTTTTCCTATACACAGAAAGCCTGCCTGGCTTCGTTCAATTTCATCTGCGGCCTACGCTGCAAGGCCTAGTTGCTGGCACGGATGGCCTACCCTTGTGGGTGCAGCTACGGCTGTTGATTCTGCCCGGAATTATTCTGCTGCTTGCGTTGGGGCGTGCCTTCACCACGTCGCTGGGGCTAGTATTTCAGGTAAAATTCCGGCAGCTGATGCTGGTTTGGCTACTGGCTTCGGGCCTGATGATGGCAGTCGGGGGCGGTGTAGCGCCCGGCACGCTGGTGCTGGCTTTGCCGCCTCTCACCTATTTTGGCCTCTTTCTCTGGCAAAAAGCCCCCCGCCCTTGGGTACCCGATGTGCTGTTGCTGATCGTGTTGGGAGGCATTCTGATAATCCGGTATCGAGCTACGCTGGGCATAGAAGAGTTAGTAAAGATTCCAGCTGAAAGCCGTTATGCGGTGCAGCCCCATCCCGCCTATACGGCCGTACAAGGGCAGCGCCTTCTAGTGCTCGGCCCCGACCGGCGCCCGTATGTGCAGAATAGTTTGGCCTCGCCTTACCTCGACTGGCGACTAGCGCAAGCTGATTTCGGCCACCTCAACGAGTATGCTGCCATCTTCCGGTTGTCGCAAAATTTTGCCCCCCAGCCGCCCACTTACCTCATTGATGAGGTAGGTTTGCTGCCAGAGCTGCGCTATAAGCTGCCCGCCATTTTTGGACGCTATCAGCCAACCAGCACGCCACGCGTGTACCGGCTCAAGTAGCTAGCAGTCAATCTTATTGACGCGCGTTTGGTGGCGACCACCTTCAAATTCGGTGTTAAGAAACTTGTCGGTGATTTCGCGGGCGGCCTCTTCACTTATAAAGCGGGCCGGCACACACAGAATATTGGCATCGTTGTGTTGACGGGCCAAGGAGGCTAGTTCAGGCTCCCAGGCAATGGCCGCTCGTATGCCTCGGTGCTTATTGGCGGTAATGCACACACCGTTGGCACTACCGCAAACTAGAATTCCCTGCTTGAACTCATCAGCCGTGATAGCGGAGGCTAACGGATGCACAAAATCAGGATAATCCACGGAGTCAGGCGAATGGGTACCAAAGTCCTGCACCTCGTGGCCGGCATCGCGCAACCACTTGGCTAGCATTTGCTTGTACTCAAATCCGGCGTGGTCAGAGCCAATGGCAATTTTCATCTCGGTGCTGTGCTACAGTTTGTGAATGATAGAGCTAAATAGAGTGCTTAGCTCTGGCCGTTGTTAGCCACCAAATCCGCGTTGAGCTTTTGCAGGCTATTGCGGCGTACGATGCGGGCAATATTGATACTTACCTCGTACAGCAGCAAAATCGGGATGGTAACGATGAGCTGGGACGATACATCGGGAGGCGTGATGATGGCAGACACGATGAGAATGACGACAATCGCATGCTTGCGGTACAGGCGCATGATTTCGGGCGTAATCAGACCGGCTTTTGCCAAGAAAAACACGATCATCGGCAGCTCAAATACAAAAGCGCAGGACAGCGACATTGTAGTAAGCGTGCTCAGATAACTCTGCAAGTCAATCTGATTCTCAATGCTGGGGTCAAGCTGATAAGACGCTAAGAAGTTGATGCTCAACGGCGCAGCAATATAGTAGCCAAACAACAAGCCCAGAATAAAGAGAATCGAGACGAAGAATACTGCGCCGCGCGAGTTCGCCTGCTCGTGTGGATATAAGCCCGGCTTCACAAAGCGCCATATTTCCCAGAAGGTATAAGGGAAACCCATCGCCAGACCCACAATAAATGAGCTACTGATGTGCATGGTCAGCTGCCCGCTCATCTGACGGTTCTGAATATCAAACGTAATAGGGTCCACGCAGAGGTCGGGGGCATGGATTAGCTTTCCAAACTCACAAAACATGCGGTACGTCCAGAAATCGGGACGTGAAGGGCCCAGAATCAGGTCGTGAAAGAGAAAGTCTTTTGCCAAAAAAGCCCCCAGCGTAAACACTAAGACCGCAATGGCGGCGCGAATGATATGCCAGCGCAGGGCCTCCAGATGATCGATGAAAGACATCTCCTGGGGCTCGCCCGGCCGGTTTTCGGCTTGGATGCTAGTTTGATCCACTGATACTTGAGTTAATAACATGAAGTAGGTAGCACCTGCGTAGTTAAGTGCCTGCGCCAGACGTACGAAGTTTTTGGCTGCCTAGGTCGCAGCCAGCCAAAAACGATGGTAGCGGGGGGCTTTTTTAACGCTTTTCCCGCATCCAGTTCGTATGTCCACGCTATATTTTTTGCCTAGGCAAACAGCGGAAAAGCCTGCATCCACTCATTTACCTGCCCGCGTACTCGACTAAGGTGTGCTTCGTCATCGTGGTGCATGAGCACATCGTCGATCAGTTCCACAATGCGCGTCATATCCGTTTCAACGAGGCCGCGCGTCGTAACGGCCGCTGAGCCGATACGCATACCTGAAGTCACGAAAGGCGACTTATCATCGAAGGGCACCATGTTTTTATTGATGGTGATATCAGCTTTGATAAGGGTGTTCTCGGCCAGCTTGCCGGTGAGGCCTTTGCTACGCAAGTCGATTAGCATCAAATGGTTATCTGTGCCGCCCGAAATAATTTGATAGCCGCGTTCCGTAAATGCTGTAGCCAAGGCATTAGCATTACGGATAACCTGACGTGTATAGTCGGCATACGTCTCGGTGAGGGCTTCACCGAAGGCAACTGCTTTAGCACCAATCACATGCTCTAATGGTCCGCCTTGCGTGCCGGGGAATACGCCGGAGTCGAGCAGCGCCGACATCATGCGCAGTTCTCCTTTCGGCGTTTTCAGGCCAAACGGATTCTCGAAGTCCTTACCCAGCAAAATAAGCCCCCCACGCGGTCCGCGCAGCGTTTTGTGGGTAGTAGTTGTCACAATGTGGCAATACTCAAACGGATTATTTAACAACCCTTTGGCAATCAGGCCACTGGGGTGCGAAATATCAGCTAGCAGCAAAGCGCCCACTTCATCAGCAGCTTCGCGCAGAGCTTTATAATCCCAATCACGGGAGTAGGCAGAGGCTCCGCAGATAATAAGCTTGGGCTGTTCGCGGCGGGCGGTTTCCTTTACCTTCTCCCAATCGATAAGACCTGTTTCGGGCTCCACGCCGTAAAAAGATGGCTTATATAGCTTACCCGAGAAATTGACGGGCGAGCCGTGCGTTAAATGCCCCCCGTGGCTTAGGTCAAAACCCAGAATTTTGTCGCCGGGATTAAGGATGGCGAGCATCACAGCAGCGTTAGCTTGGGCACCGGAGTGCGGCTGCACATTCACCCATTCTACGCCAAACAGCTCCTTTGCGCGGTCGATGGCCAGCTGCTCTACTTGGTCTACAATTTCGCAGCCGCCATAATAGCGCTTGCCGGGCAAGCCTTCGGCATATTTATTGGTGAGGATAGACCCTTGCGCCCGCATCACCTGCTCCGAGACGTAATTTTCAGAGGCAATGAGTTCAAGACCGTGGGTTTGGCGCTCTTTTTCCTTACGAATAAGGTCAAACAGCACGGTATCGGGGGCGAGAGTAGTTGTGGTCGTTTCCATAGCCTCAAAGGTAGGGGTGAATCATTTAGCAATAAATACACAGCTCGTGGCAATGTTCAGCAGCAGGTACCAGCAATTTACTAATAAGCTGCCGGCAAACTCGGGATACTTCTTCCGCATGTCGTTTGTTCCTCGTTACTTGCCATACGCTACGTGAGCATTTCTATGGTATCGCCCCTCGCCGAACTTCTGGCCCAGCTTCGTGTGGGCAATCAGAGATCTTTGATTACTTTCTACGAGCAGAACCGCGACCATTTTGCGCGCTGGGCGAAGTGGCATTATAAGCAGGAACCAGCTACCGCTCACGCCACGCTGCGGGCCGTATTGCTGGAGTTTTACGACCGCGCTACCGATGGCCGCTTGACCAAAATGCCTCCCGACCTGCGCGCTTTCATTTATGACATGGCCCGGGAGCGCCTCGATGATTCCTCCGTTCAGCGTTTGCCCCAGGCCGAAGCCAACCGACGTCAGCATCTGCTGCGGGCGTTTCACGCGCTGGGCGCCGATTGTCGGCAAGTACTTTCTTACTTTTATTTTCGGGGTTATAACTTCGAGAAAGTAGCCGGCAAAATGGGCTACCCTAATGCTGTAGTGGCTCGTATTCAGAAATCTACTTACCTGCGCAAGCTGTATGAAGTAGCGTTGCAAACCCCCGACGCTGACTGCCATACGCTACCCTCTACCGATACCTAGCCGGATGCTGGCCCCTTTCTTGTTTAGCGGCCTTCACGTCTCATTCCTCATGCTTCTTTAGCTTCCCGCGCTGCCTTGGTTCAAAGTTCCACCTCTTCTATGACGTCGTCCTTCGACTTACGCCCGTATTTGGAAGATATGGAGCGCTTCGCTGACGGTCAGCTATCAGCGGCCGAGCAGGAAGCCTTTGAGGAGCGCATGCTCGAAGACCCTGAATTGCTGAAGGCGCACCAGGCTTACGAGCAGTTAACGGCCGATCTGCGCTGGGCGGCTGGCCATGAGATATTGCAGGAACAACTTCAGGCGCTGGACCAAAGCTTAGACCAACGTCAACAAGCCCTGACCCGAGTACAGCGCAGCCCGGCCACCATTCGGCGGCGGACCCGTCGGCGTTGGCTGCTAGCCATTATGGGCGTGATTCTGGTCGGCATCGGTACGTGGTTGATGCTGCGTCCTAGCGAATCGGACGCGCCTGCTGCCTGGAGCCGCTATTATCAGCCAGATATGGGCTTATCGGAAGATGACCCGAGCATTGCCCGCAGGCCTTTATTAGCCGAGGCCATGCACCAATACCAAGCGGGCCGATACCCCGACGCGCTCCGGATTTTGCAGCGCCTCTCCCCCGATCAGGTGGGGCAGGATACACTGCTCTACTACAATGGCATTTTTCTGCTTCAGCAAGACCGGCCAACTGCCGCGCGCTCTTACCTGCGCCGCGTAAGTCAGCAGTCAAACTCTCCGCTGGCTGGTAAGGCGCTTTATCACCTGGGGATGGTGCATTGGCGTAGTAAGCACCCGGTAGAGGCTCGTGCTATTTTGCGGCAGGTAGCCGACGACCCCAACAATCCGTACCGGGAAGATGCCCAGCTCGTGCTGCACGACAACGTACTCCAAGACCAATAAAAAAGCCCCCCAGTCAAGACGCTGGGGGGCTTTTTTATGAGCAGGTAAGTCTTTCAACAACTCCTTTCCCAAATCTTGATGTGCTCAGCGGCGAGCTATCGGATACGGTTCTTCCTGATTAGGATAAAGCTGAAGTTGAAACGAATCTAGGTCCAGCACGGCTAAGTGAGCCAGCTCCGGATTGTGGCGGTAAACGCAGCCCGTATCGAGGCCAATTGCTCCTTGGCGAGCATCTACTTGCCGCTGAACTTCGGCCGTGGGCGTAGGAACGTGGCCATGCAACAAGCGCCGCCCTTGTAGCCGCGACGCATCAAAAACGAACTGCTTGATATTAAGCATCGTGTTCCAATCCTGGCGCATTTGCTGGGGGGGCAAACGAAAATCAAAGCCAGCGTGAACGAGCGTAAAGCCCTGAATATCCAGTTGGTAGGGCAACGCATCGAGCCAGCGCAGGTAAGATTCAGGGATGTGAGCCGCCTCTTTCACTCCAAAGCTTTGTAGCGTCAACGCCCGGTCATCGGCCGAGGCCCAGGTAACAGAGTCCCGGCCGTGAGCGGCATCAAGCAGATCCTGATCATGGTTGCCTCGCAGGCAACACACTTGAAAACCAGCTTTTTGTAGCTGCATTAAGTAATCGAGCACGCCACGACTGTCAGGGCCTTTGTTTACATAGTCGCCCAGCACGTACAGCTCATCCGTGGCGCGCAGCCGCAACTTCGTTTCTACCGCGTGGCGGAAGGTGTGCAGGCAGCCGTGCAAATCGGTGGTAGCGTAGCGAGCCATTAGCGTTTAGAGTGTTAGGGCGTTAATCGACAGTAATATCTTTACACAAAAGCCTACGGAATTTTTCATGCAAAAGACGCTGGGGGGCTTTTTTGGGTAGATAGACCAGTAGCTGATAAATCAAAGAGCACTTCCCCCAACGGAAGAAGTGCTCTTTATATGAACAAGACAATTACCTGGGCTTCAATTAGCTATAAGCTGGCTTATCTATGCTTGGCTTGTCGTAGTTGCGGTTCGGGTTGTTGGTCATGTGGGGCGGAATATCGGCCTCACCGTCGTTGGTGTACTCATCGGCCAAGCGTTCCGTCAACTCGTCTTCGTTGATCGGTGCGCTGTTTGGGTCGCCTTTGGCTTTGCCTCCGGTAGCCGGATTGCCTTTGTTTTCCTTGGACTGCTGGTTGGTATTATTGCTTTTGTACGGCATGATTTCAACAGGTTAAAGTGGTGAAATACTGGAACTACAAGCGTTATTCGCCCCGCAAAATGCCTGATTCCTGGGCGTTGGGGTCGTTAAGGTCAGCGTTGGTTTCGGGCGTAGCTTCGCCGGGGGCACTGTCGCGCACAGTCGATACGTCGTGGTCGCTGGCAGTCAGCGTAGCCCGGATGCCATCGACATCGCTCTCGCCGGCACCGTGCAGAGTACGTTGCGCCTTTGTAGCGTTAGCTTCGGAAGGATTGGGGCGTTTCCTTGGTTCGGCGTCATCGTCGTCGAGCATATCAGGGTCGGGAATGTCCTGATCAGCAATTTCATTAGCGCCTTCTCCCACGGTCAACATATTATCGGCGGGATGGCCTACTTTATCCGCATCTTCGTTCACGGAAATCGACGTATTGCCGCTGCCGCTATCCGTACCAAAACCTTCTTTACCGTCTCGGTTACCAAAACCGCCGCGGGCAGCTTCGTTTTTGGGTGGATCGGCGTCGGGAATGATATGTCCAGCAGCTAACTCCTGATCGGTAGTGTCGTCGTTGATGACGCGGACGGGACGATTATTAGGATCAATAGCCATAGAAAGCGTCGTTTAAAGTCGTGGGTGGATTACCTTGAAGTGTACTCTGGTTTGCGAAATTTGGTTTAAGTTGAATAGAAAGAGCGTGGCTTACCACAAGTAAAAAGCGTTCGTGCCGAGCGCTTTATTGTCTAATTCCTCAACTAAAAAAGCCCCCATGTGGACCGAACACGATAACGCTCTCTCCCACAGCTTCCGCTTCTCCGATTTCAAAACGGCTTTTGCTTTTATGACAGCCGTGGCCGCCGAAGCAGAGCGCCAGAATCATCATCCGTGGTGGTCCAATGTGTACGACACCGTCGAGTTTCGCCTCTACACTCACGATGCGGGCAACACCGTTACCAAACGCGACCACCGACTGGCCGAAGCCATCGACCGGCTGGCCGCCGAGCACGGCGCTAGCTGAGGGGCTACTTGCTGCGTTTTTGCTTTCCTGTTTAGCACCTCCTCGCATCAGCCTACCTTTGTGCCACTATGCCCGACGAATCCCCTAAGACCACTGTTCTATACCTCGTGCCCACCCCCATCGGCAACCTGGAGGATATCACCCTGCGGGCTATTCGCATCTTGGGCGAGGTAGACACTGTGCTGGCTGAAGATACCCGTAACAGCGGCCGCCTCATGCAGCATTTGGGTTTGAAAAAACCGCTGCTCAGCTATCATTTGCACAATGAGCACCAAACCGTGGCCCGCCTCATTGAGCGCCTGGAAAAAGGCGAACGCATGGCGCTGGTGTCGGATGCCGGCACACCGGGCATCTCCGACCCGGGCTTTTTGCTGGTGCGCGAGTGTCTGAGCCGGGGCCTGAAAGTAGAATGCTTGCCGGGGGCTACTGCCTTTGTGCCAGCATTGCTTAAGTCGGGGTTTGGGGCCGAACGGTTTGTGTTTGAAGGGTTTTTGCCCGTGAAGAAAGGCCGCCAAACCCGCCTGCGGGAACTGGCCACCGAAACCCGCACGTTGATATTTTACGAATCGCCGCATCGTATTGTGAAGACGCTGGAGCAGTTGGCCGAGGTATTTGGCCCCGAGCGACAGGCGTCGGTGAGCCGGGAATTAACTAAGTTATTTGAGGAAACCGTAAATGGCACGCTGCCCGCGCTGGCAGCCAACTTTGCGGGCCGTTCATCCATTAAAGGAGAAATCGTTGTTGTCGTTCAAGGAAGTAAAGACTAGTCCAGCCGTTGCCACGGCCCCGCGCCCTAGATCAGGGTGGGCTTATTGGCAACCCTCGCTGTTGGCGCTACTCAGCGCTGGGCTTTTGTGGGCCGGCTGGCCCGTACACCCCGCCAGCATGTCGCTGCTGCTGCTCGTAGGCTGGGTGCCGTATCTGCGGATGGAACAGCTGCTTACGCGGCGCGGCGCCAGCGGCTGGAAGGTGTTTCGCTACACTTATCTGACGTTGGTGCTCTGGAATGCCTTTACCACCTGGTGGGTGAGCTATAGCACCTTGGGCGGCGGCATCGCGGCCGTGGTGCTGAATGCATTGCTGATGTGTCTGCCTACCATGGCTTTTTACCACACCAAAAAACTGGCGGGGCCCACGCTAGGCTATCTTTCGCTGCCTGTTTATTGGATTGCCTTTGAGCAGTTGCACCTGCATTGGGACCTCACCTGGCCCTGGCTCACCCTCGGCAACGGCTTTGCGCAAGCCAACAGTTGGGTGCAATGGTATGAATACACCGGCTTTTTGGGCGGCTCCGTCTGGATTTGGGTGGTGAATATTCTGGCCTTTATGTCCCTGCAAAAATATGCGGTAGCCAGTAGGCCCGGTGCCCCAGAATTAAGCCGCGTGCAGGTGCAGCGCCTGATTATGATTCCGTTGTTAGCTGCCTTGCTGCCCATCGGGCTTTCCAAGCTTATCGGCTACAACTATCAGGAAAAAGGCCCCCCAGTCGAGGTTCTGGTTATTCAGCCGAACATAGACCCCTATCAGGAGAAGTTTCAGGGGGCGGAAAACTTCATTCCCTTTGAGGCGCAGGTTACCCGGTTGATTAGCCTGACTACTGAAAACCTAACGCCCAAAACGCGTCTTGTGCTCTGGCCCGAAACCTCACTGGACCAGGCGCAGTGGGAAAATCAGTTTGATGCGAACCCTAGCACCCAGCGCGTACGGGCCATGTTGGCCCAACATCCTAATCTGGAGCTTATCACGGGCATTACCAGTTTGGTGGCGTATCCGAGCAAGGAAACGGCTTCCGTCACGGCCCGCTTCCGCGATGATACGGGCTTCTACGATGTGTTTAATACGGCCGCTTTTCTGCCAACTGCGAGCACTCCAGCTACTTTTTACCACAAATCTAGGTTAGTGCCAGGCGTAGAAAAGGTGCCACCACTCCTCACCAAAATCATTGCCAATATTGACTTAGGCGGCACGGTGGGTAGCTATGGCAGCCAAGAGGAGCGCACTGTATTCCGCTCTCCTGCCGACTCCGCGCTGCGGGTGGGCCCACTCATATGCTACGAATCGGTGTACGGCGACTTTGTGGCGGAATATGTAAAGAATGGGGCGACGCTGCTGGGCATCATTACAAATGACGGCTGGTGGAGCGACTCGCCCGGCCACGAGCAGCACCTGCAATATGCCACCCTGCGCGCCATCGAAACCCGGCGGGCGATTGCACGGTCGGCCAATACGGGCATTTCGGCTTTTATAAATCAGAAGGGCGAAATCACGACTCAGACAGATTGGTGGGTGCCCGCCGCCAGCCGGGCCACCGTTCAACTCAACTCAGAGCTAACGTTTTACGTGCGCCACGGCGAGCTGATTGGCCCGATGATGCAAGTGCTGGCAGGATTACTGCTGGGCTTTACATTGATGCGCCGGTTTACTGGTGTTAAAAAAACTCAATTGTCCTCTTGAGAAACGCAGGACCTTCCCACGCGTGAACGACGAACAAAACATCGTCTTGTTTTGGCGTGGGAAGGTCCTGTATTCCTCTGATGACGAAAAATATAACTTATGGATTTCAACTCACTAAGCCTGCAGGTAGCTGACATAGCGCGCCGGGCCGGGCAGTTTATTCGCCAGGAGGCAGCCAGCTTCGACCTAGCTACAGTAGAGCATAAAGGCTTGCATGATATGGTTTCGTACGTCGATCAGCAAAGCGAAAAGCAGCTGGTGGAAGAACTCCATGCGCTCCTGCCTGAAGCTGGTTTTATTACGGAAGAAGGTACCGAAGCCAAGGCAAGAACCGAAGAGTATAACTGGATCATCGACCCGCTTGATGGGACTACCAACTTTATACACGGACAGCCTGCGTACTGCGTGAGCGTGGCACTGATGCACCGCAATGAGCTGGTGGTGGGCGTGGTGTATGAAATCAACCAGGATGAGTGCTTCCGGGCAGCGCTGGGCGGCGGTGCTTTCTGCAACGAAAAGCCGATTCATGTATCGGCAGCGGCCAATTTGCACGAGTCGCTGCTGGCCACGGGCTTCCCTTATTACAAGTTCGATAGGCTCGATGCGTACCTGAAAATTATGGGCGCCTTTATGCAGTCGACGCACGGTATCCGCCGCGTAGGCTCAGCGGCGCTGGATCTGGCCTATGTTGCTGCCGGGCGCTTTGATGGCTATTTTGAGTTCAACATCAACTCCTACGACGTAGCGGCTGGTGTGCTGCTGGTGCGCGAGGCTGGTGGCCATGTCACTCAGTTTCTTACTAATGGCGACCCCATTTTTGGTCGAGAAGTGTTAGCTACCAATGGCCAGATACACCGCCAGATGCAGCAAACGATTGGCGATTATTGGAAGTAGTCGGGCCAGGGGCCAAACTTTTTTCCGGATTGCGTAGTTTTGTGGGCACTATGCTGTTCCAATATTTCCTCATCGTCGTTTTGTTTCTGGCGGCCACTATCTATGTGGGCCGGATATTCTGGGGGGCATTTTTCTCCCCAAGCACCACGGGCTGCGCCAAGGGCTGCGGCGGGGCCTGCGGCACCATTGATGTCGACCGGCTGCAGCGCACCATTGAAGCGGCAGCGCAAAAAGCCGGGCCGGCTTTAAATAAATAACATTCACTATTGTCGATTCAGACAACCTCGCCCCGTGCCGACTGCGTATAGTCGGCACGGGGTTGTTTTTTATCCCCTACTCTGCCGCACCGTTCCACTCCCAAACGCCCCCTGATCATGCAAGATAAAGAAGAAGAACGCTCCCTTATTATGGTAGAGCAAAAGCTGGCCAAAGACGGTTTTACCGAAGATTTTCGGGTTGCTGACGGCCGCCTGCGCCCATTTAGCTCCGAAACCATCAGCTACGGACCCGAAGACGTAACCATCGTGGATTTTTACCGCTTCGAAGGTGAAAGCGACCCCGATGATATGTCTATTCTTTACGCCTTGGAGTGCTCCGATGGTACGCGTGGCACAATTTCCTCCGCCTACGGCCCAGCCGGCGACTCTGATAGCCTAGAGTTTCTTAAGCTGGTAGAAGACTTAGGCAAAAACCTCAAGAAGGACCACAAATAAGAATTGACAAGAATCTAAAAAAGCCCCCCAGCAACGTGCTGGGGGGCTTTTTTAGGTTAAGGATTTTATTCACGCTGATTATCAGCTCTTGTTGGTATCCACTTCTTCGTTTTGCAGGGCAATAGGCAAAACAGATCCGCCAGGCACATGAAGTGTTCGGATGGGGAAGGGAATGCTGATGCCGACCTCGTCGAAGGCTTTTTTAATGCTCATAATAGCCGCACTTTTAGCCCCTACGAAGTCGACTTGCCGCTTGTAAGGAATCCAGAAGCGGAGCTGAAACGTGATGGCGCTGTCGGCAAACTCCGTAAACATGACTTCTGGAGCCCGCTCGCGCACAAGGTGAGGCACCTGCTGCACGGCTTCTAATACCACTTCCCGCACCTGCTCTAGGTCAGAATCATAGGCCACACCGCAGTCCAGATCGACGCGGCGCATGGTGTTGACGGAGTAGTTGATCAGCGCATTCTCGAACACTTTGCGGTTAGGCACCAGCACCATTTCGCCGGTGGGCTGGCGCAAATCCACGGTGCGCAGCCGGATGCGCTCAATCACGCCAAAGTAGTCGTTGGTCTTAATCATGTCGCCCACATTGAAAGGTCGCTGAATGGCGATGATGATGCCGCTGATAAAGTTGGCCGCAATGTCCTGAAAGGCAAAACCCAAGGCCAGACCGATGATACCCACACCAGCCAGCAGGGAGGTTACGGTCTTGTCAAGGTTGAGAACCGACAGCACGAAAAACAGCCCGAACAGCAACACCACAAAATACATCAGCGTCGAAATCAGGCTGTTGATTGTGACGCTGTGCGATACGCGCGGCAGAAAGCGGGTCGCTACGCGTTTTACTAGCCGCGCGGCAAATATGGTCACCGTCAGCAGCAAAATGGCAACCACCAAGTTGGGCAGCATTATCACAAACTGCTCGGCCCAGGCAACGAGCTTATCGGTGACGAGGTTAAGCGTATTTGAAAAATCAGAAGTCAAGGCAAATACTGCTTGTAAGACCATAGAAGGAAATGCAGAAGTGCAACATACGAAAAGCCCGTAGGCGCGGGCTGCTGCACTAGTAACAACGCGCTCAACAGGATAGAGGTTCTACCGACATCTAACACGCGTTCATTCAGAGCTGCTATTTCGGCCCCGCAGAATCAGCTTTGTAGGCAACAGAAAAGCATCCTTAGCCCCACACTCGGGTACCTTCGGTGCAGTTGCGGCACATCTCAATCTGGTCGCGGCCTTTGAGCAGGGAGGCGCGAAACTGCCGGTATTTTGGGCCCTGCCACAAGCCGCGGAAAGTTTGCTGAGATAAGTCACCAAGGCGATACTCGGCGTCTTTATCGAAGCAGCAGGGCACCACTAGCCCGTCCCAGGTGATTACACAGGAGTGCCACATCTTCCAGCAATGGTTGAGCAGGCGGTTTTTGATACTCCAGGTGCCGTTCTGGTTGTTCTCGTAGCGCGAGTAGTAGTCGATGGTCGGGATGAGGGGCGAGCCATTCTGGTAATCGTAAATCTGAGCGGTTTTAAACCACACATCGTCTACGCCCATTTCCTTCGCCAGCCGCTTGGCATCCTCAATCTGGTGCTCGTTGGGCTGCACTACCAAAAACTGAAACACCACACGCGGTGTGCTCGATTTTAGCTCTTTGCGCCAGCGCAGCACATTGCGCGTCCCCTCCAATACCTTGTCAATCTTGCCCCCCACGCGGTATTGTTGGTAGGTTTCCTGAGTTGTGCCATCCAGCGAGATAATCAACCTGTCTAGGCCCGACTCCACGGTACGCCGAGCGTTTTGGTCGTTGAGGTAGTGAGCGTTGGTGCTGGTAGCGGTATAAATGCCCTTATCCGCGGCGTATTTTACCAATTCCAGAAAATGAGGGTGCAGGTAGGGCTCGCCCTGAAAATAGAAAATCAGATACCAGAGCCGCGCCGCTACTTCGTCGATCGTACGCTTGAATAGCTCGTCGGGCAGCATGCCGGTGGGCCGGGTAAAGGAGCGGAGCCCGCTCGGGCACTCTGGGCAACGCAGGTTGCAGCTAGTGGTCGGTTCAAACGACAAGGCCATAGGCAGCCCCCAGTGACGCGCCTTGCCGGTTAGTTTGCTCAGGGCGTAGCTTCCCACTACCTGCGCAGTATTGAGCGCCCGGCGCGGCGTGGTTTTGGAAAGCAGATTGAGCGCGTCGGTGAGCGTGGAGGCCATGGTGCGGGCAAAGGTCGGTAATGCCTGAACAATAATGCCCCTAAAGTTTAGCCAGCACCTCTAAGGCACAAAAAAGCCCCCCATGCATGTCGTATGGGGGGCTTTTCATGAAATGGGGCTGTGTTATTTTACCTTAATGTCACCCCGGATTTCTCCGCCCGGAAAAGCAGGAGTATGCAGATTCACATAAAACCCGTTGTTCAGCAATAAAGCTTCATCCGCTTCGGTGAAAGTAGCTGTTGCTGTGATAGGGGAGGTGAGTTGTGGAAGTGGGTGAACCACTGGACCATTCACACCCGGCATACCGCGATGCAAGTGTCCCGCTTGCGGTGTCAGGCCCGTATACGTTACCGTGTAGGTCAGTACGTTGGTATCCTTGTTATACACGCCCGAAAAAGTGCCCGTAGCAGCCGATGGAGTCGGTGGCACTTCCTGACTACCGTTTATCACAGCTGTCAAAACTACATTTGGGTTTGGAGCAGGCTTAATGATCTTACGCAGATCATCCAAGTTTACTTGGTCGCAGGACGAAAACGCCACCAGGCTAAAGGCCAGGAGGATACCGGAAGTGAGTTTTTTTAGCATTGGTTAGGTAGTAAAAGGTGGGTTATAGGAAAGAAGGAAAGTGGAGCCCGCTGGCGCGGAAAATTGAACCAGAAAACATGTTAGCAGAACTTACGACAAAGCTCCGCATCTGGTTCATAACAATTTGGCTTTCTTGTATTTCCTGCCAAAACGCAGTTCGTCCTATAACGGAACGATTGCTCCCCTAACTTCCCCATTCGGAAACTCAGCGCTATGCAAATCTATATAAGTGCCACTAGAGAGCAATAACGCTTCGTCTGCTTCCGGAATGGTTGCCTCGCCTCGGGGCAAGAAACCAAAAAGAAGAGGTAATTCCACTATAATGGGTCCATTGGTGCCCGGCGTACCCCGGTGTAGATGCACGGGTGTAAATGTTGAAGGTGAAAAGACACTACTCGAGTAGTAGGTCAGTACATTGGTATCCTTGTTATACAATAAATTGAAGGAGCCTGTGACAGTAGAAGAAGTTGGCGGCACTACCTGGCTACCGCTTACTTGAGCTGTGAGAGCTACTTGAGGACCAGGAACAGGAGCAGGCGTGGGCGGCTGCCTCATGATAGCACCCCGGGTTACGATAACGAGCGGGTCCCCCTCACGAAATCGCGTCTCTGCATCCACATACAGATTACCATCCAGCAGCACAGCTTCATCAGCCTCAGTTAAGGTGATGGTTCCATTCGTGGTCGAAGGCAACGTATAGGCTATGGGCCCGACAGTCCCTGGCGCGCCGCGGTGCAGGTGTAGCACCTCTGGCGGACCAGCCCCAAACGCAGAGTTTAATGTCACAGTATAAGCCAGAATGTTGGTCTGCTGATTATAAGTACCCGCGAAAGTGCCTAAGCCCCCACTACCTGCTGGCACAAGCTGACTACCCGTGAGTCTCGCGGATAGGGAGATGTCGGGGGTGCTAGGAGGTGCCTTTTTGCGTAGCTCATCTAGGTCAAACTGGTCGCAGGCGGAAACAGTAACCAGACTTAGCAGGAAGAGAAAGCCGGACGTGAGTTTTTTTAGCATGGGTAAGGAGGATGAAATGAGCTTTTATCACCTTAGTATCAATGTGGTTAGGCTAGACCTAAATGGTTTTATTGCCGACTAATAGGGCCCCGGAGTTCGCCCATCGGAAAAAGCTGAGTATGCACATCCACATACATCCCATTGTTGAGCAGTAAGGCCTCGTCTTCCTCGGAAAGGGTCACAGTAGTCCCGATGGGCAGGGCGAGGGAAGGAAAGGAGAAAACAATAGGCCCGTTCGTCCCGGGTGCCCCGCGGTGTAGGTGAGCTGCTGTTACTGGCTCAGATAGTGTCCCGGTAATGAATTCACCACTTCTATAATAACCGATAGTAGAAACCAGTACGTTAGTTTGTGGATCGTAGAGGCCTGAATAAGTACCCACAGCTCGTGACGGAGGACCTAATACGACTTGGCGGGCATCCATATTATTGGATGTCAACGCTATTTTGGGCCGGGGGGCGGGCTGCCCATTACCTCGCCAGTCTTCTAGGCCGAACTGGTCGCAGGCGGAAAACGCTACGGAACTTAATGCCAAAAGGCAATAGCCGGTAAGTTTGTTTAGCATAGGTTGGGAAGTGAAAAGTGGGAGATAAGAGCCAAGGAAAATAACTGTTGAGGTATAAATAGCGTGAGCTAAATCACTCATTTGAATGTAAGAAAAAGCTTTGTAATATTTCCACAAGTATTTGAATTTCTGATTGTTGAGTTGAAATATAATTCTATTGCCGCGGTTTTATACCATCTCTCGGAACCCCACTCTAGTCCTACCGTTAATCAGTATCTAACCCTGATTTGCTACTATGAAAATTCCAGTTGAAAAAGGCCATGAGAAAGGTTTTCTGCCCGATGGCCGCCACGTGGTCGAGATTACCGATATTCAGGAAGGCACCAGCGAGCACCAGAATGTGCCATTCTTTGCGGCGCGTATGGAAAACGAAGACGGTTTCCTAACTCAGCGTTTCTACACTTCGCCAGCCGCCATGCCCATTTTGCTTTCTCTCTATTCGGCCGTTGGCATTCATGCTGAGGGTGGCAAAGACCTTGACACCAAGCAATTGCTGGGCAAGAAGCTTTCCATTGAGGTAAGCGACCATACTTACGCCGAGCCAGCTTCCGGCGCCGAGCGCACTATTAAGCAAGCAACCGGCTTCCGCGCGGCTTAGCTGCTTTCTGTAAAGCAAAAAAGCCCCCCAGACTAGTTTTGGGGGGCTTTTTTGCTTTTAAATCAGGTTACTTCTCGCTTCCTACTGGCAATGCGCTGGTATATGTAGAGGCCTTTCCAAATGACTCTTTTATTTCGTCGATGGCTGCGTGGCTGCTCAGGCGCTTAGGCTTGGTATTGAGGAAAGAGCCATCTTCTGCCAGCAGAAAATACGAAGGCACTTCCTGCAAGGCGTAGGCCCTAGCCAGCGCTGAGCGCAAGCCGCCCGCAGCCCGCACATGTACGCCCGGCAGCTTCTTGCTCACCACCAGCTGCTTCCAGGCAGGATCATTCTCATCGAGGGCAATGTTGAGAAACACGATATTCTTGCCTTCAAACTTCTTCGCTAAATCCTGAGCATACGGCAGGTCGCGCAAGCTCAGGCCGCTGGTTGTGCGCCAGAAGTTCAGATAGACCAGCTTGCCAGCAAAATCGCGCAACGATACCGTGTCGCCCTTCACCGTCACGAGCTTGAAATCGGGGGCCGGCGCACCAATAGCGAAGGCCTTATGGCTTTCAAAATCGCGCTGCAACAGCGGATAAAACTCATTTTTAGGGTCTACACTGCGGAAGTCAGCCAGCATAGCCGCCGATTGCTTCACGTGTCCAAACCGAAATGACTCCTGCAGAATACGACCCATAATTAAGGGCTTTACTGGACCGTCCAGCTGCTTTTTAGCTAGGTCATAGCACACCCAGTAAAAATCGGGGTCGGAGCGGTGATGATTGGCAGCTACCGCCGTGTAATGGATGTAGTTCAGCAAAAACTCCTGGTGCTGCTCGCTTTGGGAGGCACTGGGATTGTTTATAAGCTTCGCATCGTTGAGGAAGCTGTAGTACTCAGGCGTCATTTTCAAACGGCCTTCGGTGGCTACTACCTGCTCGCGGAGGTCTTGGAAAGTGAGGCGGTCGTTGGCGTAGCTATAGTCAATCTCAGCTTGGGCATAAGCCTTGAAAGCAGCCGATACCTGATTATCCTGCGCGTAGCCGTCCAGAAACTTCTGCTCGGCCTTGCGGCGGTAATCCAGAAAACTCAGGAAGCCGGGCTCGTAAAGCATGATATTATCGGGCAGCACCTGAAAGCCATCGTTCTCGATAAACTGCTCATCTAGCTCAACCAGATAGCTGCTGGCTGCTGAGCCAGGGCCTTTGAACTTAATGCTGGACGCTAGGTCATTGCTTTTGAAGCGCACTTCAATTGCGTTGCCCGGCTCTAGAAACAAGTCGGCTACGTCGTCGCCGTACACCAAGTCGGCACGAGTAGGGCCCGGCACTGCCACCGCCAACCGAAACTCCCCCTTGCTATCAAGGCGCGCGTACGTGATATGTTCCTTGGGGTCAAGCGGATGCTCGCGAAAAGAAACGGCGATGGTATCGGTCTTGTGGTTGCTCACCTTACCAGTCAGCACAACGGTGCCCTGCGCCCGACCTACGACGGGAGCCAACAGCGCAACGGTCAGCAGACCAATAAGAAAGCGGAAAGGCGATTTTTTTGAAGCAGAATTCATGCAGTAGGCAATCGACAGCACGGAGGATCCGTGGTGAATACTTAGCTAAATACTAATGTCTGATTGAACGGATCAATTCAGTATATTCTAGGGATAAGACAATTCTTACCCCGAAGATAAGGCATAAAAACCTATAAAGTCCAATATTCCGGTTTACTTTTTCGTAACGTCTTATCAGGGTATCAGTTGAAATTTAGGAAGGTAAGCTGCGTAAAAGCTCTCATAGCCACTATAGAAGGGACAAAAAGGTATTTTACCGGAATAGCTGGAGCTATTGTATAGCTGTTACCAGCTATAAACATGCCTAAATTTTTTACCCAAACAGGCCTGTTAACACTTCGTCTAGCCTCCCAACCGGGTGTACTCGAATACCAAAGCGCCCCAAGTCCAAACCTCGAGCATTAAACTGCGAAATGTACATTTCCTGAAAGCCGAGCTTTTCTGACTCTGACAAACGCTGATCGAGCCGACTGACGGCCCGTATTTCGCCGCTCAATCCAACCTCGGCGGCTAAGCAGGTTTCGCCGCTGAGCGGAATGTCGTTGAGCGAGGAAACAACGGCCGCACACACTGCCAAATCGAGCGCCGGGTCTTCGAGGCGCAGGCCGCCGGCAATGTTTAGAAAGACGTCGTGTTGCCCTAGACGCAAGCCGCTACGCTTTTCGAGTACAGCCAGCAGCATTTGTAGCCGTTTGGAGTCGAAACCGGTGCTGCTGCGCTGGGGTGTACCGTATGTGGCGGGGCTTACAAGGGCTTGCACTTCTACCAGCAAAGGCCGGTTTCCTTCCAACGTAGCTCCTATGGCAATGCCGCTCAGGGTTTCGGTGCGCTGACTCAGCAGTATCTCCGAGGGGTTGGATACCTGGCGCAAACCGGCTCCCTGCATCTCGTAAATACCCAGTTCAGAAGTAGAGCCGAAGCGGTTTTTGATGGTGCGCAGAATCCGGTAGCTCAGGTGCCGATCGCCCTCAAACTGAAGCACCGTATCCACCATGTGTTCCAGAATCTTGGGGCCGGCAATGGATCCGTCTTTGGTGATGTGACCGATGAGCAACACGGGCACGCCGGTTTCCTTCGCGTACTTAAGCAGCTCGGCTGTGCATTCCCGCACTTGCGACACCGATCCGGCCCCCGACTCCACTAAGCCAGATTGCAGGGTTTGAATAGAATCGACCACCACCACATTGGGTTGTAGCTGGTCAATCTGGCGGAAGATATTTTGGGTGTTGGTTTCGGTGAGGATGTAGCAGCCGGGGTGCTGGTCGCCGAGGCGCTCAGCCCGCATCTTGATTTGCTGCTCGCTTTCCTCCCCCGATATATAAAGCACCTTGAGCTGGCGTAAGCTCATGGCTATCTGCAACATAAGCGTGCTTTTGCCAATGCCAGGCTCGCCGCCAATGAGGACCAGAGAGCCGGGTACGAGGCCGCCGCCGAGCACGCGGTTTAGCTCACCGTCGTGGGTGTCGATGCGGGCTTCCTCTTCGTAGTGAATCTCGCCGATGGGTCGGGGCTTTGCGCTGGTTTTGGCACTGGGCGAAGCCGTGGGAGGCTTCCAAGAGCCGGTAGATTGGTTATTTTCTTTTTCTACTACTTCCTCCACGTAGGTGTTCCACTCCCCGCACGACGGGCAGCGGCCAATCCATTTGGCTGACTGGGCACCGCATTTTTGACAGAAATAAAGGGTCTTGATTTTGGCCATGAATCGGTTCGGATGAACGTATAGAATGCTCAGCGGGAAGGAAAAGTTTGGCAAGATCGAGATTTGCCGGGGCTCACTGGTTCTGGCTGTCGGTGGTGGCAAGTATTAGTAGCGCCAGATCAGCTAAAATTGAATTGGGCTTATCTTGCTTTGGGTCTTTAAGCGTTTGTAGTCCGCAAAAAAGTCCCCCGGCTGGCCGCAGTTGAGTTTCCCAAACCCAAGCTGCTGGCGGCTTGTTATATAGCGATTTACTCTCCCTTAGTTATCGTATAATATGGTTAGTCTTGCTCCTACTGATCTGGCCGCTGTTCCGGCATTTGCCGATTTGCCCCCCGAAACCATCGATTGGCTTCTAACCCACGGCGAGCGACGTGAATATGCGGCGGACGAAGTCATTTTTAAACCCGGCGACCCAGCCGAGTACATGATGGCCTTGCTTCAGGGTGAACTGCAGTTTTTCGCCGTGCGCAATGGTAATCGCGAGCCTATTTTCCGAGTGAGTGCGGGGCAGGTGAGTGGTGTGCTGCCGTATTCGCGGCTACGTGTTGTAAATGGCTATAGCATAGCAACAATGCCTACCGTTGTATTTGTGCTGCACCGCGACCTGTTTCCGGAGTTGGAGCGGACGAGTCCGGAGCTGACGCAGCGCTTAGTGGCCCTGATGAGTGACCGCGCCCGTGATGAAGCCCGCGGGCAAGAGCGCGACGACAAGCTGCGCGCCCTCGGCAAGCTGTCGGCAGGGTTGGCGCACGAGCTGAATAATCCGGCGGCGGCCATTGCCCGTGCTTCGCAGGCCTTACAGGAGCTGACCCTGGCCAAACCCACGCAGCTTTTGGACTTGCTTCAGCACTGCCCCACTCCGGAAGCGTTGAAAGCCTTGACCCTGCTAGCCACCGAAATAACCACCAATGAGAAGCCTATGTCGGCGCTGGAGTGCGCTGATTATGAAGACGATTTGGCCGATTGGCTTGAAGAACAAGGAGTAGCCGATGGCTACCGCCTCGCGGCCGGACTATTGGAGGCCGGCGTCACGAAGGATACACTTGCCCCCGTAGCCGCCGACTTACCCAAGGCGGCTCTGCCCGCCGCTTTTGCTTGGTTGGAAGGCCAACTCACTACGCAGCGTCTCATTCGGGATGTGCAGGAAGCCGGCGGCCGGATCAGCACCTTGGTGGCCAGCGTGAAAACCTACTCCCACATGGACCGCGCCACCGACCGCGCGCCCTTAGATGTACACAGCGGCCTGGAAAGCACCCTCACCATGCTGGGCCACCAGCTACGCGCCAAAAAGATCCAGTTGAAGCGCGATTTTGCCCCCCAGCTTCCGTTGGTGCGCGGCCAAGTCAGCAGCCTCAACCAAGTGTGGACGAACCTGCTCGACAATGCCATTGACGCTGTGGCCACCGGAGGTGAAATTACGGTGCGCACTCATTTGCAAAGCGGATTTGTGCGCATAGACATTATCGATAATGGTACAGGCATCGCGCCCGATGTGCTGAATCATATTTTTGAGCCCTTCTTTACCACCAAGGAAGCGGGCGCCGGCTCCGGCTTGGGACTCGATATTGCGCAGCGTATTGTGCGCAGTCACAACGGACGCTTGGAGGTAAGCTCGGTGGCCGGTCGCACCGAGTTTAGCGTGTGGCTTCCTGCGCTTACCTAAGTCCGGGGGGCTTTTTCTGGCTGGTACGAGAGTAGTTGAAGTAAAAAAGCCCCCCAGCGCGTCTGTACCTTTGGATTGAATCTGTAACATATGAACGTCATGCAGAGCACAGCGAAGCATCTCGCGTGCTGATGAGAGGTTAGTACTCCCACTAAACACGCCAGATGCTTCGCTCCGCTCGGCATGAGCACCTCCTACTAACATGACGTCTACTAATCTATTAATTAGTCTATAGTCTACTAAGCACGAATCAACGCCATGAAAAAGCCAGTTCTTCTTGTTGTGGATGATGATCCGCAGGTGCTTAGCGCCATCGACCGGGATTTGCGGAGTGAGTTTCGCCGCGACTATCGGGTGCTACGGGCCAGCTCGGGGCCGGAGGCATTGGAAATTCTGAATGAGCTAGCTACCCGCGCCGAACCGCTGGCCCTGCTCCTGGCTGATCAGCGCATGCCCGAAATGGAAGGCGTGGAGCTGTTGGAAAAGGCCCGAGTAATTTTTCCAGATGCCAAGCGGGTGCTGCTCACGGCCTACGCCGATACGGAAGCTGCTATTCGAGCCATCAACAATGCCCACCTCGACTACTATCTCCTAAAACCCTGGGACCCGCCGCAGGAGCTACTCTACCCCACGTTGCGCGACTTGCTGGCTGCCTGGCAAGCGCATTATAAGCCGCGCTTTCAGGGACTTAGGCTGATCGGTTTCCAGTGGTCGCCGGTTTCTCATGAATTGAAAGACTTTCTGGCGGGCTACATGGTCGCGTATCAGTGGCTGGATTTTGAAACGAACCCTGAAGCGGCTACGCTGTTGCAAAGCACGGGCCTCACACCCGCCGATTTGCCGGTAATTGTGTTTGAAGATGGCTCTGCGCTGGCCCGCCCCGAGCGGGCGGCGGTGGCCCTCAAAATAGGCTTGTCGCAGAAAGCTTCCGCCGAGCTTTATGATGTGGTTGTGATTGGAGCCGGCCCGTCGGGACTGGCGGCGGCGGTATATGGTGCTTCGGAGGGGTTGAAAACGCTGGTCATTGAGCGAGGCTCACCTGGCGGACAAGCCGGCAGCAGCTCGCGCATCGAAAACTACCTCGGTTTTCCGACGGGCCTGAGCGGCGCCGAGCTTGCTCACCGGGCCTGGGCACAAGCCATTCGGCTGGGCGCCGAATTATTAGCCCCCCAGGAAGTCACTAATCTCTGTCTGCAAGACGAGTACAAAGTATTGACCCTAGCCGATGGCAGCGAAGTGCGGACTCGTGCGCTGGTGCTGGCCACCGGCGTAAGCTACCGCACCTTGAACGTGCCCGGCGAGCATCATCTGAGCGGCGCCGGCGTGTACTACGGCGCGGCTCGCACCGAGGCCCGTTCCTGCGACCAGCAGGATGTATATATCGTGGGCGGCGGCAATTCGGCCGGGCAAGCTGCCATGTACCTAGCTTCGTACGCCCGCCGCGTGTTCATCCTGATTCGAGGTGAGTCGTTGGCGGCTTCGATGTCAGCGTATCTGATTGACCAGATTGGGCAAACGGAAAATATTGAGATTCTGCCTTTTGCCGAGGTGAAGGAAGTCCGCGGGCAGGATCATCTAGAGGAAGTAGTCATTGTAAACCGCGGGCAGGAAGAAGTGCGGCCGGCGCGGGCCATGTTCGTCTTTATTGGGGCCAAACCTAGCACCGAGTGGGTACAAGACATTATTCTCTGCGATAAGCGCGGCTTTATGCTTACGGGCCGCGACTTAGTGACTGACCCACGTTTTGCGGCGGCTTGGAAGCGCAACCGCGAGCCGTATCTGCTCGAAACCTGCGTGCCGGGCATCTTCGCCGCCGGCGACAATCGGGTGGGCGCTATGGCGCGCGTGGCGTCGGCTGTGGGCGAAGGCTCGATGGCGATTAAGTTTGTGCACGAATACCTGGATGAATAGGCGTAACAAGCGGTGAGTTTTAGCCACTATCGCCTGTCCTGATTCGCCTAGCGTTGCATAACACACCTCGTTATTTAGCCTCTTATATTTTACAACTCGTTGAATTAATGTTTTTTACTTTAATACCCCGTATTCGTCAGGCTATTCTTCTGACGGCGGCTACCCTGCTACTTACGGGCTGCGAGCTGTTTGAATTCAGCCCTAACGATGTACGCGCCGCCGACCGTGACCTGACGGCCAAAAACCTGGCGCGCCTGCAAGCTCAGCCAAAACCAACCGGCGGTGACACGCTGCGCTTCGTGTTTACCGGCGATTCCCAACGCTTTTATGATGAAGTTGGCCCGCTTGTGGAAAGTGTAAATCGTCAGCGCGGCATCTCTGCCCTCGTAATAGCCGGCGACATTTCCGATTTTGGCTTACGCCGCGAGATGCAGTGGGTTAATGACCGCTTGCGCCATTTGAAGGTGCCTTATCTGACCGTTATCGGCAACCACGACCAGGTAGCTAACGGCCGGCAGGCATATCAGGAGATATTCGGGCCGCTGAACTACACGTTTACCTACGACCGCACCCGCTTTATTCTCATCGACACGAATAGTCGCGAGTATGGCTTCAATGGGAAAGTGCCCGATGTAGGCTGGCTACAGCAGCAACTAGCTGATACCGTGGGCATACGTCGCCAAATTGTGCTTTGCCACGTGCCGCCGAGCAACGAAGATTTCGACCCTACGCTGGTGAAACCCTTCACTGAGGCGCTGGCAAAAGCCCCCCGCCTGCTTTTTCACCTCAATGGTCACGCCCACAGCTTTAGCATCGGCGAGCCGTTTGCGGATGGCGTGACCTACATCAACTCCTTTGCTTTTGAGAAGCGTCAGTACGTAATTCTGACCGTGTGGGGCGCTGATCAGTTTAAGCTCGAGAAAGTCGCCTTTTAGCTATGCGTATTTTTTTACTTCTAGGGGGCTTTTTTGGGTTGATTCTATCTGCATTGCCAGCGGCAGCCCAAGCCCCAACTGACTCGGCAGCAACCCTTTCGGTGCAGCGCTGGTATGTGCCAAAGCACGCTGTGCTGCAAACGGCCGGCGGCATCGGCATGGTGAGCGGTGGTATGGGCTATAGCCTGTTACGGCAGCGGCTCGACGTGGATGTGCTGGCCGGCTACGTGCCCCGGCACTACGCGGGTAACAAAGCGCTGGGCATTTTTACCCTCAAAACCACGTACACGCCCTACACCATTACACTTCGCGATGCCGCGTGGCGCATGCACCCGCTGTCTTTTGGCGGCTTAGTGAACTATACCCCATCACGCACGCTCAACCGCTCCCGCGACAGCAAGTACTATAAAGGCTACTATTGGTGGTCATCGACGGTGCGCTTCGGAGCCTTTTTAGGCGGGAGGGTCACGCGCGAATTGAAACCTAATGCAACGGGCCGACAGCGGGCAGTATCGCTTTACTATGAATTGGGTACCAATGACTTGTACGTGGTGAGCTTAGCTACCAACTTGTCGGGGCTGAAAATAACGGATGTGCTGACGTTGGGTGTGGGGGGCAAATTCACTTTTTAGACGCGTGTAATCCCAAGCCAAAGCTTTACAACTCATTACCAGCCAGATAAGCAGCCCGTGCGTTGGCGAGCAGCCGCATAATACTGGTGCGCTGTCGCAGCAGCTTTTCTATAGCCGGGCGCTGCTGCCGAAACAGCCGTAGCACCCGCAGGCGTTGGCGACGGTCCTGTAGGTTATTCCAGTAATAAAGAGCGTAGAACCCGGTAATCGGCAAGCTCAGGGCGTAGAGGGTAGTCAGGCGCCAATCCTGCACAAAGTAGTGTACGAGGGCAATCTGGGCGGCGTAGGCCAGGCTGAAGGTAACCATGCCCGTCACCATCAGGATAGGAGCCACAAACTCAACTTCCTTGGTGGCGCGCTGGGCCACCATTGATGGAATCCGATAAGGCAGGTAATTATTCACTACGCCATACACATACACGGGGAAGCCCAGCGCCAGCTTCAACGCCGTTTTTGCCCCCCGCAGCCACCGTTCGCCTTTGTTGCTCGACTCCAACGACTCATCTGTGAGGCGCAATGCGCGCAACTCTTGCATGTACTCGTTTAGCTTCTCGCGCACTTCCTGCAAGCGAGCCGGGTCGTGTTTTTCGAAGTAGATAATAGCCTCCGACAAGTTGCGACTAAGCTCGAAGTTATCGTAAAGGGTTTCGTCATCGTCGGGGGCGAGGTGTTCGCCGAAGGTGCGCTCCACTTGCTGCACCAGTTCGTCTTCGGCCGCGTCGCGGGTTATGACCAGGTTTTCCTCCAGCCGCCGCCGAATTTCCTCAGTCAGCTCATCGGCGGCTGCGATGGGATCTTGAGCGTACAGGGCCGCAAAATCGGTTACCTGAATAGGTAGGGCCACATTGAGCAGCACATCGGAGCGAAACCGGCTGGGGTCGAAATAATTAATGCCCACCGGCAGAATCTGCACCTCGCGCTTGAAGTCGTGGCGCGCTGCCGCGCCCAGGGCGATGCGAGCGGCGCCGGTTTTGAGGGGGCGCAGTCGCCGCTCGGTCACGCTGGTGCCTTCCGGGAAAATCATGATGGTGCCGCCTTGGTCGAGGTAGTCGTAGCTGCGGCCGAATGTGGCTTCGTTGCGCCGGGCTAGCTCGGCCGGGCTTACGTGGGCGGCGTCTTCGCCCTCCGCATCCTGGCGCCGGTAGATAGGAATGGAGTTGGTTTGAGCCATCAGCCATTTCATAAACGGTCCCTTAAAAAAGGTGCTCTTCGCCAAAAAAGCCACTGAGTCGCGCCGATTGGCGGCTACTATCAGCGGGTCCATGAGTGTATTCGGGTGATTGGCAGCAATGATAAGCGGCCCCGGAGTTTGCAGCCGTTTGCGGTGGGGCACTTCAATTCGACGGAAGAAAACGCGCAGCCCCAGTTGAATCAGGGGCTTGAGTAAGGCGTACGACAGCATAAATGGGAACAGTAAAACGTTAGCGAAAGTCAGGATTATTTCTCAACCCGGTATCTTCGGCAAGGCTTTGCTGCCGCATTCATTTTTCCTGCTCTATTCATGCGTCTCGTCTTCTCGTTTTTTCTCGCTTTCCTGCTGACCTTGACTGCCGCTTCGGCCCAGACTGATAAAGCCGAATTAGCCGCCCTAAAGCAAGCTAATGACCTGGTAGCCCAGCGCAAGTACAACTCGGCATTCGTGCTGCTCCAGCAGTTTGACCGCCAAAACACCCGGCCGGCAATAGTGATGCGCAAGCAGGAAATTGCCTTGTCGTACCACATTACCACCCGTGAGTATGAGACTTTTTCGATGAAGGATCTGGCCTTGGTAGAAACGCTGGAGCAAATGCGCGCCCAGCGCTCCTACGACTCGGCATATCGGTTCCCCATCGAGACGGCTCTGCTCAACCTCAAGCGGCGCAACCCCACCAATTACAAGCTTGATAAAGCCCTGGGCGACTATTATTACAGCGCCCAGCAGTGCGATTGTGCTGAGAAGGCGAAGGGCGAGGACCGGCTTTTTGCCCTCATGGTCCGGCATTATGAGGTGGCTCACCTGCGCGGCTACGGCGATTATCTATCTTATTACGCTTTGGGCTATGCTCACGAGCGCCTCGGCAACTTTGCCCAATCGGTGGCGCCTTTCCGGCGTTCTATTCAACTCAAGAAGGATTTTCCCGATGCTCATTACCACTTTGCTTACTCTTTGCTTGAGCTGAAGCAGCTAGAAAAATCGCGGGATGAGGTGCGCATTGCCCTCAACCTGTACAAGGATGAGCAGTTCAAATCCGACGCCGCTTACATGCTGGCCGATATTGAGGAGCAAATAAAGCGCAAGGCTGAAGGCCGCCCCCTCAAGACTTCAGCCCGCTCGAAGCCCCGCACCACTCCGGCCTCCACCGACCCTGAGCCCATCGACCCCACCGAGCTAGCGACAGTAAAACCCAAGCTGCTGGCTGCCCTCAAAGGCAACAACAAGCCGGAGATTGTGCGGCTTACCAATCAGCTTTACCAATTGGCACCCAAGGATGAAAGCACCTACCGTGAGCTGCTCGATCTGTATGTAACTAATAATCAGGCGCCCGACCTGATTACCTTTCTCACCGAGCAGGCGGCGGTGCCCAATCAGGAGCCGCTGGCGCAAGGCTACCAGCGCTTATACTTGGGGCACCTGTACCTCGATCAGAAAAATGCCCCCCAGGCGCACAATCAGCTTGTGCTGGCTCGTCAGTTTTTGGTGCAGGCCCTCCCCGCCAATAACCCAGCTTTCGCCGTGATTGATCAGCTGCTTCAATCCACTTCTCAGGAATAGGCTGGGGGCAAATTACCTGTGTTGTTTGAGTTGGCGGCACACTTAAACCAGCAGACTCAAATCACTTTAAAAGTAATTTTTGGTACCAGTCCAAGAAGTATAGAGAAGATTGCATGTACTTATTCTGATTTTTAATTGACTATAAATCAGAACGCTACAACCACAACCACTGCATAACGCAGTGATTGGCACGGTTTTGCAATAATACCTTGCAACGCTCAGCTATTCCGAAGTGCACATAGCGACTAGCGGCGTTTCTTTTCTCCTTCTCTACTATTTCCTGGATATGAAAAATCTGCGTCTTTGCGGTCGCCTGGCCGCGCTTGCTCTTCTCCTTTCTACTGGCTTTGGTGTTCAGGCCCAGGTTCGGCAACCCTATAATGCGCCTTTAGCGCCCCGTCCGAAGCAATATTCCACTACCACTTCTATTGCTGCTCCTGGCCGGGGTGTACAGTTTGGCCTCCGGGCGGGCGTCAACGTTGCCGATTGGTCGGGTGATGCCGTGCAAAGTGTGCTTGATGTGGCCGAGTTGACCAATGGCGCCGTGACGCGCGAAATGAAGCCCGGCTTCCACGCTGGCTTGTATGCAACCCTGCCCCTGGGCTCTCACTTCGCCATTGAGCCCGGACTGATCTATTCCGAAAAAGGCACCCAGCTCGCGGGCCGTGTTCCTTTTGAGCGGTTCGACTTCCTGAATACTCGCGTAACGGCCACTGCCCGCATGGCTTATATTGATGTGCCTGTACTGGCCAAGGCTTACCTCACGCGCGGCCTCTACATCTATGCCGGCCCGCAGGCGTCGTACTTGGTGAGCAATAAAGTACGGGTGGAAGCCGGTGCTTTAGGCTTCTCGGCCTTCAAACAGGATTTCGACGTGCGCAACCAATTCCGGGAGTTGGACTTTGGGGTAGTCGGCGGGCTGGGCTATCAGTTCGACAGCGGCCTGGGCCTGAGCGCTGGCTACGACTACGGCCTTACTTCCCTGGATAAAAACGACCGTTTCGACGCTCAGAACCGTGTGATTAAAGCTTCAGTAAACTTTTCTTTCTAGTTCCGCGCCCTATTCTTTCAACAACCAATAAAAAGCCCCCCGGATATTCTGGGGGGCTTTTTTGTGGCCAACAGATTCCTTTTTTTCCTTGTGCCAGAAGCCGAGTTCTCCAAATGCCTCTGATAGCTAAGTGGTAAGCAAGGAAGCTGGCTGGCGCTTAAACACATCCTGCAAAGCCTGCCGGGCGGCATGGTGCCCACACATGCCATGCACGCCGCCACCCGGAGGCGTGGAGGACGAACAGATATAAATGCCTTTAGCCGAAGTGCGATATGGCGATGCACGGATCACAGGCCGAGTAAAGAGCTGCGTCACATCCAGCAGGCCGCCGTTGATATCGCCGCCTACTAAGTTGCTGTTAAACGCTTCTAGCTCGCTTGTATTGAAGGTATGGCGGGCCAGTACCCGGTCGCGGAAGCCGGGAGCGAATCGTTCTACCTGGTTTTCAATAGCCGTGGCCATGTCAACGCGTGAGCCGTTGGGCACGTGGCAATACGCCCACGCGGTATGCTTGCCCGCTGGCGCCCTGGTTGGGTCGAAGAGGCTTTGCTGGGCCAAAAGCACAAAGGGCCGCTCGGGGTGCTTGCCTTCGCTGGTTTGCTGCTCAGAGGCAGTTATTTCTTCCAATGAGTTGCCCAGATGTATGGTGCCGGCCTGGCGGCACTCAGGCGCGGTAAATGGTATCGGCCCATCCAAGGCCCAATCGACTTTAAACACGCCCATACCGTAACGGTAGCGCTCCAGCTGCCAGCGGTAGAGAGACGAGAAGGTATGGCCCGCAATTTTGAGCAACTGCCGCGGCGTGACGTCGAAAAGTACGGCGTGGGTGGAGGGCAGTTGCTTGAGGGAGCTAACGGGAGCATTCGTTTCAATTTTGCCCCCCAGCGACACGAAATAAGAAGCCAGCGCCCGCGCTATAGCTTGGGCACCGCCCTCCGGTAGCGGCCACCCGCGCACATGCCCCATAGCCATCAGTACCAATCCGATGGCCGAGGTAGTGACGTTGGTAAGGGGCTGAATGGCATGAGCGGCCATACCGGCCCACAAGCCTCGCGCCTCCAGTGTCTGAAACCGTTTGGCCAGCATCGTAGCCGAAGTAACGGCGTCGAGGCCGAAGCGGGCCATAGCTAGCGGATGCTTCGGGATGCGCAACGGTCCCAGAATAGCAGGTGCTAGCACTGGCCAGTCGCGCACGATGGGCTGGATCAGTTGCCGGTAAGCCTTTTCATCGGGACCCAATTGGTGCGCCGTATCGGCTAAGGAGGCGACCAGAGTGGCAGCCCGACCGGTATCGAAGGGGTGAGCGGCGGCTACCGGCGGAGTGAGGAAGTTCAGGCCATGTTCGGCCAGGGGCAAGGTTTTGAAAAACGGTGACTCTGCCGCTAGCGGGTGAATGGCTGATCCAATGTCGTGCACAAAGCCGGGCAGCGTGAGCTCCGCCGAACGCAGTCCGCCTCCAATAGCATCTTTAGCTTCTAGTATCAAAACGGATAGGCCGGCTTGCTGGAGCGTAATAGCTGCCGCCAGCCCATTCGGCCCTGAACCGACAACTACCGCATCGAAATCACGCTTATCCACTAGAAATGGCTGTTATAAAGTACAAATTGGTTAAACGAGGCCGCGCCTGAAAGGTAACGAACCGTTAACAATCCAAAAGGCGGTCATGCAGAACGCAGTGAAGCATCTCGCGTGCTGATGCTGGATTAGTAATCCCAACGACTGCACGCGAGATGCTTCACTGCGTTCTGCATGACCGCCTTTAGAAAAGGGCTTACGTTAAACTCTGTGATTTGCTAGTTTACTTCTTAAAGCAGTATTGTCAATACATGACTAGCCATATTCCCTGTTGGAGAAAAAGCCCCCCAGCCATTACTTAACGTCATCGTGCGGGTTCATCACGCGGTTTTGACGGTTAATAGATTCCAGGTGAATGGCGTCGAAGTACTTGAGGATAAAATCTTTGGTGAGGCCTAGCTTGGCACCTTTCTGTACGCCACGATCTAAGATTTCATTCCAGCGGTTGGGCTGAAGAATGGTGATGTCGTTCTCCTTTTTGTAGGTACCAATCTTCTCAGCTACGGCCATGCGGCTGCTAATGAGCTGCATAATCTCGTCGTCGATGTGGTTGATCTGGTCGCGGAGCTTAGCCAGCACGGTCAGGAATTCCTGCTTATCGGTGGTTTCGTGGCGCCAGATGAGGCTGTCGAGGAGGGCTACTAGGTTGGTAGGCGTTACTTGCTGAGCAGCGTCGCTCCAGGCTTGGTCTGGGTCGCGGTGCGACTCCAGCATCAGGCCGTCAAAGTCAAGGTCGATAGCTTTTTGGGCTACATCGGCGAGCAGGTCACGGCGGCCGCAGATGTGGCTGGGGTCGCAGATCAGGGGCAGTTCGGGCATACGGCGCTTCATCTCAATAGGCAATTGCCAGAGCGGCGCGTTGCGGTATTCAGTATTGCCGTAGCTGGAAAAGCCGCGGTGAATCAGGCCGATTTTCTTCACGCCGGCTTTAGCCAGGCGCTCCACCGCTCCAGCCCACAGCTCCACATCGGGATTAATAGGGTTTTTGATGAACACCGGCACGTCGGTGCCGCGCAGGGCATCGGCCACGGCCTGTACCGAAAACGGATTCACTGTCGTGCGGGCACCAATCCAGAGTACGTCCATCTCGAAGGCCAAGCTGTCCTCAACGTGTTTGGGCGTCGCCACTTCCACCATCACGGGCAGGCCGGTTTGCTCGCGGGCCTTTTGTAGCCAGGGCAGACCCTTCGTGCCGATGCCCTCGAAGCCGCCGGGCTTAGTACGCGGCTTCCAGATGCCAGCGCGCAGCATATCGACGCGGCCGGTTTGGGCTAGTTGGTTGCAGGTATCGAGGAGTTGTTCCTCAGTTTCGGCGCTGCAGGGGCCGGAGATGAGCAGGGGCTTTTTGCTGGTAAGCTCAGCGGCCGAGGTGGTGGTGGTTTGGGTATTGTCCATTATTTCAAGATTTTACGAATGAGGTTGGCTTGCTCGATGAGCTGATGAAAAGCGGGGTAGTCTTCTTGTTCCAGCACGTCTTTCATGTGCTGAAGCTGGCGCAAATGCTCACTGAGCACGTCGAGCACATTGAGGCGGTTTTGGCGAAAAATAGGCACCCACATATCCGGCGAGCTTTTGGCCAGACGCACCGTCGACTCGAAGCCGCCGCTGGCCAGGTCGAAGATTTGCTGCTCCTCTTTTTCTTTGTTTAGTACGGTGAGAGCCAGCGCAAAAGAGGTAATATGCGAAATGTGAGAGATGTAAGCCGTGTGCAAATCGTGGGCGGCCCCACCCATGTACACCAGCCGCATCCCTATCTGCTCAAAAATGCCCCCCACGCGACTTACAGCAGCCGGGTCGCTGTGCTCAGCGTCGCAGATGACTAGGGTTTTGCCCTGAAACAAGCCCTGTATAGCCGCTTCTGGACCCGAATACTCGGTGCCTGCCATGGGGTGTACGGCTACGAAACGGGCGCGGCGCGGGTGTTGCTCGACGCAGCCAAGTAGCTTTTGCTTAGTCGAGCCTACGTCGATAACTACCTGGTGATCAGCAACTGAATCCAAAACGTGAGGCAGCAATGTGAGCATGGCATCCATGGGCACGGCCAGTACGATCAAGTCAGCACGGCTGAGGCTGGATGTGAGGTCAGCTACCTCATCGACCAGATTTAAGCTCAGGGCCTTCGTTTGGTTTTCGAAGCTTTGATCTACGCCGATAATATGGGTAGCTAGGCCAGAGTCCCTTAAACTTAGAGCCAGAGAGCCGCCAATTAAACCGACACCTATTATACTGACTATCATATTCTTATCGGAAAATAGGCGCGGAAGCTCGCGCCGTGATGATGCGTTCGAGGGCGGCAGTCAGTACGCTTTCAGGCTGGCATAAGCTCACCCGAATAAAATCGTTGCCATTGCTGCCAAAAATGCCCCCCGGCGTGATAAACACTTTGGCTTGGTACAGCAGTTCGTCGCTGAGAGCGTATCCATCAGCGTAGCCAGCCGGAATTGCCCCCCAGACAAACAAGCCCGTTTGCTGCCGATCAAATTGGCAGCCAATAGTGGTGAGCAAGTTAAAAACCTGCTCGCGACGGGCGCGATACGTAGCATTGAGCTGCTCAAACCAATCAGCTCCCAGACCCAACGCGACAATAGCCCCGCGTTGCACCGGCAGAAACATGCCCGAATCGAGGTTGCTCTTGAAGCGTAGCACCTGTTGCAGCCATTCGGCCCGCCCCACCAGCAACCCCACGCGCCAGCCAGCCATGTTGTGCGATTTACTCAGCGAATTCAGCTCCAAGGCCACTTCTCTGGCTCCCGGCACCGCCAGCAAACTCTGTGGGTTGTCGTTTAGAATAAAGCTGTACGGGTTGTCATGCACCAGCAGAATATTATGCTGCTGAGCAAATGTCACCAAGCGCGTTAGAAACGCTATATCGGCGGGGGCGCCGGTGGGCATGTGCGGATAATTGAGCCACATGAGCTTCACTCGGCTCAGGTCGCGCTGGGCTAAGGCGTCAAGGTCGGGCTGCCAGTTATTGGCGGCCGTCAGGTCGTAGTCGACGGGCGTGGCGCCGCTAAGCTGGGCGGCAGCACGGTACGCGGGGTAGCCCGGATTGGGAATCAGTACCTCATCGCCGGCTTGCAAAAACGTCATGCTGATATGCATAATGCCTTCCTTAGAACCCAGCAGTGGCAGGATTTCATTGGCCGGGTTTAGCTCCACCTGGTAAGCACGCTGATACCACTCGGCCATGGCTTGGCGCAAAGCCGGGCTGCCCTGGTAGCCTTGGTAAGCGTGAGTATTCGGCTGTGCGGCTGTTGTGCTTAAAGCCTCAATTACACTAGGATGCGGCGGCAAATCGGGGCTACCGATGCCCAGGTTGATGACGGCGGCACCCGCCTGGTTCATAGCCTCGATTTCGCGCAGCTTTTGGGAGAAATAATATTCTCCTGTGTGCTGGAGGCGGTCGGCGGTGGAGATATTCATGGTGGTAATTACAGTTGCTAACTGGCGTGTGTTGAGTCGGTTAATTGCTGGTCTCCTCTTTGATAAAGTCCCAACACGCGCAGATCTTCGGTGAGTGGCTCTAAGTCTTGAAGCACTTCGTGGAATTGGTCGGCGTGGTCGAACTCCAGGTCGGCGTGGAAGAAGTACTGCCAGGCGCGCCCAGGCTGGGGAAAGGATTGAAGCTTGGAGAGATTCAGGTCGTGGTCGGCGATTTTGTTGAGTACCCGTGCCAACGAGCCCTTCATGTGGGAAGTGTGAAAATACACCGACGCTTTATTGGCCGTAGTTGGCTGGGGGGCATTTTCGGCCGTGTTGATGATAAGAAAGCGCGTGTAGTTTTCCGGTACCGACTGGATATCAGCCACTCCTATCTCTAAGTCGAAAAGCTCGGCGGCGGCCTTACCAGCTACGGCGGCTATACCCGTCAGATGACCCTCGCGGATGCGCTGAGCACTCAGGGCTGTATCCTCCGTCTCCACAAGCTTCCACTCGGGGTGCTGGTTCAGAAAGTCGGCGCATTGGAGCAGGGCCATGGGGTGAGAGTGAACTTCCCGCAGATCAGCCAAAGTTTGGCCGGGCAACAACAGCAGATGCTGCCGAATAGGCAAATACACCTCACCAATTACCCGCAGCGCGGATTGTTGGAGCAGGTTGTAGTTAGGTAGAATACTACCAGCAATAGAGTTCTCAATGGCCATCACACCACCCGCTGCCGTGCCGCGTGCTACCTGCCGCACCACCTCCGCAAAGGTAGCGCAGGGCGTCACAGCGGTTTCGGGGCCGAAGTACTGGTGAGCGGCTAGCTGGTGAAAGCTGCCAGCGAAGCCCTGAATGGCGATAGTTGGTGTCATGAGGTGCTTGAATTTTTTTCTATGAAAAAGGCCCCCTGGGATACAGGGGGCCTTTTTTGTTGCTTCTTTCGATTAAGCAGTATAAAAGACTCCCTGTTTCTCCCGGTAGAAGAAGTAATAGAAGCCGTAATAAAAAGAAGTGAAGGACTGCATGATTGAAGAATACTCAGGAGATAAAAAAAGCGCCTCTCGGGAATCCGGGGCGCTTGGTTGGTCTGGGTTGGTGTGGGGCAAGCGGCCTCGGTTCTACGCGCTGGCGTAGAAAAAATACGAGGTAAGATAATACCGATTGGAAGCCGTGCGCATGAAGGAAGTAGCCGTTTAGCTGCCCAAATCTGAGGAAACCCGAGCAGGAAAACAAGTTTGCACCAAATTTTTCTGCTTTTATTGGTTGGATCTAAGCCGCTTATGCTATGAATAAGCCTCCGTTGGCATGCCTGATGAGACGATGTAGTAGCTATCTGAAATTTCAAGCTAGCTAATAGAGGTGCAATATTTCCTTCCTCTTAGTACAGGTCAATAAAGCCTAGAATAGGAGGCCGTAGCTGGTGAGCCAACCTGCCGTTGTGCAGAGGGACGTGTGGGGCGACTCGATTCTAATTGACAACACAGCGGAATAAGCATCCGCTAAATATGCTCACTTACTAATGGCCCTTATATCGAGGCAACAGACTAAAGACAGCCTCATGTCAGCTCGTTCATAAAGTGGTATTTCCTCTCCAGCTTAGCACGATGTCTAAGGTCTGTTCCAATGGTAGCAAACCGCTAAAAATGAGTCTTATATTCTGCTGGTATACGCCGAGTAAATGATTAGCTTGCTCCATTAAAACCCAATCATAACTTGGATTTATTCCAGCCACGAGAAGTTGCTCGCTGCGTGGTCATTGCTGCTATGCGTTACTTTCTTTTGCTAGTGGCCTGCGCGCTACTAACCCTGCCCACCCCATTGGCTGCCCAGCGGTCTACCGGCCCTGCCGCCTCACCGACTACCCCTCTGTCCGGCCCCGGGCCGGTGGCGACGCAAACTCCAGCGTCAGCGGCGGCTCGCTACCGCTACTGGGAAGCCGACGTCGATTCCCTGCGCCAGTTGTTGACCACCCAACGCGCCGACACGGCCCGCCTGCGCACGCTCATGCACCTGGCCGATATAGCCCCCGTGTGGAGTGTGACTAACCCCAATGTAGAAGAGACGGCGGAACTGGCCCTGCTCAGTGCTCAACTGCACCAGCCCGAGCAGCGTGCCTACCGCCAGCAAGCGGCCGGAAACCGGCTCCGCCAAGCGAAGGATGTGGCGGCTGCCCTTGACAGCCTGAAAGCCGCCGTAGGGGAGTTCGACCGGCTGGGTCAGCCCGTGCCTCATCTGCTCAGTGTCATGCGTACGCTCTATAACCAGCTGAACCAGAACGAGGCCAAGGGCACTTACTACCAGACCAAGCTGGCCTATTACCGTCAGCGTGGGGCCACCGAAAACATGGCCGCCTGCCACCTCGGTTTGGGGAATTACTACGCGTACCAAGGCGACTACAACCAAGCCATCAGCCACTATCTGCCGCATGTGGCGCTGTATCGCACCTTCAATCGACGTTCCGCCGCGGGTCAGCTGGCCGTAGTCGGAGATATCTACGCCCAGTGGGGCAATACGGACAAAGCTCTGCATTACCTCCAGCAGTCGGTGGCCGAGCAGCGCCGCTGGGGCGGCGACCCCTTCTTTGGCTATAAAACTTTGGCGGAGGTGTATCTACAGCGGCAGGACTACCCAGCTGCCCTGCGCGCCCTCAACCAAGCCCTGCGGCGTCCAACGGGAACAGAAATAACTCCTTTGGCCATAAAGAAAGCTTACACCTTCACGCTGAGAGGGGCCGTGCTCTTAGCCCAGCAACAGCCGCAGAAAGCTGGGCCGTTGCTCCTAGCGGCTCAGCATTTGGTCGACTCGATGCAGTTGCCCCTAAACGCCCCGGCTGGTAACCTGGAGTTGGATGCCACCTGGGCGCGGTACTACGTCGCCACGGGTGATGCCGCCCGGGCGGAAACCCGCTGGCTCGCCGCTTACCGCAAAGCCCGGCAAGCGCAACGAACGCCCCTACGCCTGACCTACCTGCGGGAGCTGACCCGCTTTTACCAGCAGCAGGGAAAACCTGGTCCGGCGGCGCGCTATGCCGTCGCTGCTTTAGCGTTGGGGGACTCGCTTGACACGCGGGAAGAGGCATTGCACGAGGCCCGTTACGAGATTGAGCAAGCCACCCAGGCGCAGACGGCTCGCATTGCCTCGCTGCGGCAAGCCCAGCAGAAGGATGCTGCCCGTGCTCGGCGCCAACGGAATATTCTGTGGGCTGTGCTAGGTGGGGCCGGACTGATTGCGGGGTTCTCGTTTTTGCTCTGGCGGAGCAACCAGCTCAAGCAACGGGCCAACGAGCAACTCAACCAACTGAATGCAGCCGTTACCAGTCAGAAGGGCGAACTGCAAACCCAGCGCGACGAGCTCGACAAGTCGCTTACGGAGCTGCGCGCCACCCAGGCTCAACTGATTCAAAAGGAGAAAATGGCTTCGCTAGGTGAGCTGACGGCCGGCATTGCCCACGAAATTCAGAACCCGTTGAACTTCGTTAATAACTTCTCCGAAGTATCGGCCGAGTTGGTGGAGGAACTGGAAGAAGAGCAGCAGCGCCCCGCCCGCGACGCGGCGCTGGAAGCCGAGCTGCTGGGCGACCTGAAGCAGAACTTGGTCAAAATTACCCAGCACGGACAGCGGGCGGCGGGCATCGTGCGCGGCATGCTGGAACACTCGCGCACCAGCGCCGGAGAGCGCCAACCCACCGACCTAAATCGTTTGACGGAGGAATACCTGCGCCTTGCTTATCAAGGCCAGCGGGCCACCGACAAGACCTTCAATGCCACGCTGCACACGGATTTTGCGGCTGACCTGGCTCCAGTGGAAATCGTGGGAGCGGACGTGGGCCGGGTACTGCTCAACTTATTTAACAACGCTTTCTACGCTGTGCAAAAGCGCCAGCTACGGGGCGACGCCGGGTATCAGCCCACGGTGAGCGTCGAGACCAAGCGAGTGAACGGACAGGTAAAAATCCGGGTGCAGGACAACGGCCTCGGCATTCCGGCCGACGTGCAGGCAAAGATTTTTCAGCCCTTTTTCACCACCAAGCCCACGGGGGAAGGAACTGGACTAGGCCTGTCCCTAAGCCACGATATCATTGCCCAGGGCCACGGCGGAGTACTCGCCGTCGAAAGCCAGGAAGGGCGGGGCTCGGCCTTCACTATCACCCTACCCGCTTAGTTCTTTAGTATCTATGTCAACTTTTCCGCTACCTCGGCTGAAACAGGACGCTGGGCTTTTGAGCCTGGTGCTAACGTTCCTGCTCTTATCCAGCGGTCCGCTGGCGGCTCAAACCTTTTCGCGACGCTACTGGGATGCCAAACTGGATTCGCTGCGGCAGTTGCTGACTACCCAACACGCCGACACGGCTCGCTTGCGGACCTTGATGCATTTGGACGACCTCGGAGGCTATACCTCGGTCGCCGAGAAAATCCCGATAAGTCAGGAATTGGTGCAGCTCACGCGCCGGCTCCAGCGCCCCGAGGCTGCCGCGTATCGGCTGTCCTATGCCTGGTTAACCTTATCCCAGGCCAAAGCGCCGCTGGCCCAACAACTCGACTCGGCCCGGGCGACCCTCGCCGCGTTTGACCGAGTAGGGCGACCCGTGCCGAGAGTGCTTTATGGGCTGTATCCGCTGATGAGGGCACTCGAGCTTCCGGAGACGTACGTAGCCTTCTTCCAAGCCCAGGCGGCGCTCTACCAACGGCGCGGCGCACGGGAGAACCTGTACATGTGCTATCGTATCCTGGGGGGTCAACACGTGCGGCAGGGGGACTATAACCAAGGCATCAGCTACATGCTGCGCGCTGCCGACCTGGCCAGCACCTTCAGCCGTTATCTGCAGGCAAACGAGTTGCAAGTGGCCGGCACCTGGTACGCGGATTGGGGCAACCCAACCAAGGCCCTGCACTTTCTGCGTCAGTCCCTGACCGTGCTCGCGGCCCTGCCCCCGCGCGCCGGGTTCGACACGAACAGCTTCATCTACCGCGGTATGGCTCAGGCCTACCGTCAGTTGCACGACTACCCCGCCGCCCTGCGCTACGCCAACCTGGCCCTGGAGGCCACCCCCACCGACACAACTCGCCGCTACGTCGCCAGCCAGCCAGGGGATTACGCTCACTCCTTAGCCCTAAAAGGGGCGCTCTTGCTCAACCTCGGTCGTCTGAGTGAGGCGAGACCCCTGCTAGCGCGGGCGCAGCAGCTGGCCGATTCGCTCCAGCTAGCCTTGTACAACACCGACGGCGCCCTGGAGCTGGATGCCAGCTGGGCACGCTACTACATGACTCGGGATGAGCCGGCGCGGGCCGAAGCCTACTGGCGCATGGCCTACGCGAAGGCTCGACAGATTAAGCGCGTACCCTTGCAGCTGGCGTATCTGCGCGGGCTAGCTGACTTCTACACCCGGCAAGGGAAAGCAGTGCCGGCCGCCCGCTACTCCCAGGCGGCGCTGGCCCTGACCGATTCCCTGGCAGTCCAGCAGGGGGCATTTCACGTCGCCCAGTATGAGTTCGAGCGGGCCGACCGCGTCCAGCAGGCCCGCATTGCCTCGCTGCGGCAAGCCCAAGTGCAGGAAGCGGCTCGTGCTCGCCGCCAACGAAATATTCTGTGGGCTGTGCTAGGTGGGGCTGGACTGATTGCTGGGTTCTCCTTTTTGCTCTGGCGCAGCAACCGCCTCAAGCAGCGGGCCAACGAGCAGCTCAATCAGCTAAATGCGGCCGTTACCACGCAAAAACAGGAATTGCAAAGCCAGCGCGACCAACTAGACACTTCGCTCACGAAGCTGCGAGCCACCCAGGCCCAACTGATTCAGAAGGAAAAGATGGCTTCTTTGGGGGAGCTAACCGCCGGCATTGCGCACGAGATTCAGAACCCCTTGAACTTCGTGACCAATTTCTCGGACGTATCAGCGGAGTTAGTCGAAGAACTCCAGGAAGCCCTAGCCGTCAATGACGCCGCCGAAGCAACCGAACTAGCCGGCGATTTAGCCCAGAACCTGACGAAAATCAGTCACCACGGGCGTCGGGCGTCGGGCATCGTCAAGGGCATGTTGGAACACAGCCGTACCAGTGAAGGGGAACGGGTACCCACGAACCTGAACGCCCTGGCCGACGAGTACCTGCGCCTGGCTTACCAAGGGCTGCGGGCCACCGATAAAAGCTTCAACGTGACGCTACACACAGATTACGGGGACGAATTGCCCCCCGTGACGATGGTCGGGACGGATGTAGGCCGGGTGCTGCTCAATCTCTACAGCAATGCCTTTTATGCCGTGCGCCAGCGCCAGCAAGCAGGGGAGCCAGAGTATCAGCCTACCGTGCGCGTCGAGACAAAGCGGGTGAATGGACAGGTGGAAATCCGCGTGCAAGACAACGGTACCGGCATTCCTGCCGCCGTGCAAGCGAAAATCTTTCAACCTTTCTTCACCACTAAGCCACCGGGGGAAGGCACGGGCTTAGGTCTCTCGCTGAGCTACGATATTATCACTCAGGGCCACGGTGGTGCCCTCACGGTGGACAGCCAAGAAGGGCACGGGACCACCTTCACTATCACTTTCCTCCTCTAGCGTATGACTGTTTTCTTCTTGCGCCGAGTGGCGGGGTGGCTCGTCCTCGGGCTATTGGTGCTGAGTTACGGACCAGTGAGGGCGCAAACAACGGTGCAATCGGCGGCCCGCCACCGCTACTGGGAAGCCGACGCTGATTCGCTGCGCCAAGTACTCAGCGGTCATCGCTCCGATACGGCCCGGCTGCGTACCCTGCTGCACCTAATCGATTGCTCGTTGTACGCCTCGGAACTGGCAGGGACCGACTTGGCCGCGGTCGTGGCGCTAACCAAGCACCTGCGCCGCCCGGAACACCGCGCCTACCGCTTGCTGCTGGCCGGGACACAGGTGGAGGCCGCCGCCGCGCTCGACAGCCTGCAAGCGGCCGTGACGGCCTTCGACCAGCTGTCTCGGCCGGCGCCGTGGCTTCTGGCCCGCCTGCGCGAGGTCTTCAGCGCCCTCAACCGCGAAGACGCCCGCCTGGCTTACTACCAAGCTAAATGCGCTCAATACCTGCGCAGCGGGGACACCATTAGCCTGGCTGTGTGCTATCACGCCCTGGGCGGCTCCTACACCTACCGGGGCGATTACAACCAAGCCACCAGCCAGTACCTGCGGGCCGCGGAACTAGGCCGCTCGGTCTCCCCGAACTTCTACCACGGCCTTCTGGTGAGTGTGGCCGGCAGCTACGCCAAATGGGGCAACTACGCCAAGGCCCTGCATTACCTGCGCTTATCAACCCGGACCAGGAATAGCAGGACCAACCGGGGCACTTATCTTCGCTTGTTGGGCTATGTATACTTCCAGCAACGGGACTACCCGGCCGCCCTGCGCGCGGCCGACCAGGTGCTCACCTTCGCCGCCGGTTCAGGACCCGCCCCGGCGCGTAGCATCCTGAACGCCAAGGCATACGCCTTGGTGCTGAAAAGCCAGTCACTGCTCGCCTTAGGCCACGTGGCCGAAGCCGGCGGGCTGCTGCCCCAGGCCCAGCACCTGGCCGATTCGCTGCGGCTGCCGCTGGTCACGACGGCCGCCGCGCTGGAGCTGGACGCAGCCTGGGCGCAGTACTACGTCGCTACGGGCGACCAGGACCGGGCGGAAACCCACTGGCTCGCCGCCTACGGCAAAGCCCGCCAGGCCCACAGCACCCCGCTGCGACTGGCCTACCTGCGGGAGTTGACGCGCTTTTACCAGCAGCAGGGAAAGCCCGCTCCCGCCGCGCGTTATGCCGTCGCCGCTTTGGCCTTAGCGGATTCGCTGGACACCAAGGAAGGGGCGATGCACGTGGCCCGCTACGAGATTGAGCAAGCCGACCGTGCCCAGACGGCCCGCATTGCGGGCTTGCGGCAAGCCCAGCAGCAGGACGCCGCCCGTGCCCGCCGTCAGCGGAACATCCTCTGGGCGGTATTGGGTGGGGCAAGCCTGATTGCCGGCTTCTCGTTTTTACTCTGGCGCAGCAACCGGCTCAAGCAGCGGGCCAATGAACAACTCGAGCGGCAACGCGACGAGACGGCCCAGGCTCTGACGGAGCTGCGCACGACCCAGGCCCAACTGATTCAGAAAGAGAAGATGGCCTCGCTGGGGGAACTCACAGCCGGTATCGCCCACGAGATTCAGAACCCCTTGAACTTCGTGACTAACTTCTCGGACGTGAGTACGGAGTTGATGTTGGAGCTGCAGGAAGCCCACCTAGGGGGCGATGGCGAGGAGGTGGCCGCCCTGGCCGGAGACGTGACGGAGAACCTGACCAAAATCCGCCAGCACGGGCAACGGGCCAGCAGTATTGTACGCGGCATGCTCGAGCACGCCCGTCCCAGCAGCGGGGAGCGAATTCCGACCAACATCAATGCGCTGTGTGAGGAATACCTGCGCCTAGCCTACCAGGGGCAGCGCACGAAAACGCCATTGTTTGAGGTCGAGGTAATCACGGATTTTGCCCCCCAGATACCTTTAACAAACCTCGTAGCTGCCGACCTGGGGCGGGTGTTGCTCAACCTCTACAGCAATGCCTTCTACGCTCTACATGCGCGGCAGCAGGGAAGCGAGCAGGATTTTACGCCGACGCTCCGGGTGAGCACAAAACACGGAGGGAAACACGTGGAAATTCGGGTAGAAGACAACGCCACCGGTATGCCCGAGAGCGTCCAGGCGAAAATCTTCCAGCCCTTCTTTACCACCAAGCCAACGGGGGAGGGTACGGGTCTGGGTCTTTCCCTCTCCTATGACATTATTGCCCAGGGCCATGGTGGCACGCTCAGCGTCGAAAGCCAGGAAGGCCGCGGCACGACATTTATTATCACCCTGCCCGTGTAGCTTGTGCTCTAAACTAAGTGTGGGGGCTTGCAGCCGCTATTTTCACTACTGGTACATCTGCCAATCTGCTATATTAAAGGCTCTGATATAGTTTCTCACCTCGCCAAGTTCCTGAACACTACTCTATGCCAAAACCTACAAACTGCTCCGGCCGAAAGCCTACTGACTATTATGGGAGACTGGAAAAACAGGCTTTAAAGCCCGTACCAATTCCCGCTCAATATTCCGAACGCAGTAAAGAGACCACTTGTCAACGAGCCATTGACGGGGGGCAAATTTTGCTCCCACCACTTGCATTCTGCACACTCGAGGGTGATTTTAAGCTCATCTTCTTCCTTCCTCAACTATGAAAAAGTATTACGGTTTGCTGCTGCTCTTGCTAGCATCGCTTCCAGCCTTAGCTCAAACCAAATCCAATCTGGCGTATTACCTGCCCCAGACAGTTACCTATAACCCAGCCATCCCAACGCCGGCCTCGGTGCTGGGCTATGAAGTGGGAGAATGGCACGTGAGCCACGACCAGTTGCTCATGTATATGCGGGCCGTGGATGCGGCCTCCGACCGGGTTACGCTCACGGAATACGCTCGCACGCATGAGCACCGGCCGCTGGTATTACTGACGATTACCTCACCCGAAAACCAGCGCAACATCGCGCAAATCAAGGCGCAGCACCATCAGCTAACCGACCCGGCCGCATCAGGTCGGCTGGATATCAGCCGGATGCCGGCTGTGCTCTGGATGGGATATAGCGTGCACGGCAATGAGCCTAGCGGCACCAACGCCTCTCTCCTAGCCGTGTATTATCTGGCAGCGGCCCAGGGCTCAGACATCGATCAAACGCTGCGCAACACGGTGATTCTGGTAGACCCCAGCATCAATCCTGACGGTATGAGCCGGTTTGCCAGTTGGGTAAACTCGCGTCGTAGCAAAACGCTTGTAACCGACCCCAATAACCAGGAGCAAAACGAAACCTGGCCCAGCGGACGCTTCAATCATTACTGGTTTGACCTCAACCGGGACTGGCTGCCGCTTCAGCACCCCGAGTCACGGGGGCGCCTCCAGCAGTTCCATGCCTGGAAGCCCAATCTGCTGACGGATCACCATGAGATGGGCACCAATTCCACGTTCTTCTTTCAGCCCGGCGTACCTGCGCGCAAGCACCCTCTTACTCCGAACCGCAACTTCGAACTCACAAAAAGCATTGCTGGCTACCACGCTAAAGCTTTGGATAAGATTGGCTCCCTGTACTTTACAGAAGAAGGATACGATGACTTCTACTACGGCAAGGGCTCAACCTATCCCGACGTGAATGGGGCCGTAGGCATCTTGTTTGAGCAGGCCAGCACCCGAGGCCACGCCCAAGAAAGCGTGAACGGCGTGTTGCGCTTTCCCTTCGCCATTCGCAACCAGGTAGCCACTACGCTCTCGTCCATTGCAGCCGTGCAAGCGATGCGGGTCGATTTGCTGACTTACCAGCGCGACTTTTACCAACAAGCAGCACGCGAAGCGCGTGATCAGGGTGTGCAAGCCTACGTGTTTGGTGCCGATCAGGATCCTGCGCGCTCCTCCGAGCTGGCTCGTATTATTCACCAGCACCAGATTGCCATATATCGCCCCAAAAGCCCCCTGAAGCTGGATGGCCACACTTTTACGCCCTCCAATGCTTATATAGTGCCCACCGATCAGCCCCAGTTTCGGCTGATTCAGTCTATGTTCGAGGAGCGTACGAAGTTTCAGGACAGTATTTTCTATGATATCTCCGCTTGGACTCTGCCTCACGCGTTTGGACTAGCCACTGCCTCCGTGACCAAAGCCCCTAAATCGGGCTTACTAGGCCAGCGCCTCGACAGCATTAGTTTTCCAACGGGCCGATTAGTGGGCGATAAAACTGCCTACGCGTATGCCTTTAGCTGGCACGGCTATTATGCTCCTCGAGCCCTAAATACCCTGCTGGCCCGCAAAGTGACGGTGAAAGTAGCCACCGAGCCGTTTTACATCGGCACCCAGAAAATGGATTACGGCAGCATTCTGGTGCCAGCGGGTTTGCAAACAGTTTCCGCCGACACCCTTTACGCCCTCATGCAACGAGTAGCCGCGGAAAATGGCCTCGACGTGGTGGGCATTACCACTGGCTTGTCGGAGCAGGGACTAAAGCTGGGTAGCGCAAACTTTCTGACCTTGAAAAAACCCGAAATTATGCTGCTGGCTGGTACGGGGGTGAGCCCAGCTGAGGTAGGTGAAGCGTGGCACCTGCTCGATCAACGCTTCGGCATGACGCCGAGCCTTGTTGCTCCCGAAGCACTAGACCGCGTTAATCTGGACAGGTACACGGTTATTGTCATGTCGGATGGAATTTACAACGGCATTTCTGCTCCTACTCGCGAGAAATTGCGCACGTGGGTACAGCGGGGCAACACGTTGCTAGCCCTTGGTAGAGGAGCTAAGTGGCTAGCCGACAATGGACTTTCTACCGCTAAGTTTAAAGCCGTTGGCTCCATACCGACACCTGTCGCCCCAGAAGTGGCGGCCGGAGCCGGTACGTCGGGGCCTCCTACTCCTAAGGTAGCCTCCCCTGCAGCACCGCCCCAGCCAAGGATTGCCCCCCAGCAGCCGTATGTGAGCATGCGTAATACTTCTAGCGCTCAGGAAATTCCGGGCTCTATCTTTCATGCCCGCCTCGATTTGACGCACCCGCTAGGCTACGGCTACGACAGTCCCGATGTATTCTTGTTTCGCGACCATACCGTATTCATGGAGCGCTCGGCTAGTCCTTATGCCAATCCGCTGATGTATACCGCCCAGCCTTTAGCCAGCGGATTCATTTCTAAAGCGAACGAGCGGAAGCTACGCAGCACCGCCGCTGTGGATATTGCCGACGTCGGCGCTGGTCGTGTTATTTCCTTGATAGATAATCCCAACTTTCGGGCATTCTGGTACGGCACCAACAAGCTGTTTTTAAACAGCATCTTTTTCGGGCAATTCATGCGTGCCGGCAGCCCAATCCCAAGTGAGGAGTAATTTTGAGGCTTCATCCTGTTTAGTGTTAATGACTGCTTTTCGAGTTGAGAGCTTTCTGCTGATAGGGATGATATAGGCCGTTCTATTCAGAATTGAAAAGCCGCTAAGAGTTGCCCAGTATGGCGGTTCTTGGCGGCTTTTCTATGTTACACTTCAGATTGTGAACCCGCTCTTCATGACGACTTAATTTAATAGGCCCAAAAAGTTCTTCCATGACTCACTCAGCGCGCCAAGGCGGAACTCTGCCCCCCAAGCAGTAGCTTCCCGCTTCATTGGCTGCCTGCTCTGCACCTTATGTTCTTCAAACGCCGTCGTCCTGAGTTGCCTGCCGCGTTAGCCGATGCGGAGTTGCTGGTGCGCTACCGGCAACACGGTAATGTGGCCGACTTAGGTGTTCTTTATGAGCGACATATGGTAGCAGTGCTGGCTATTTGTCGGCGCTACCTGCGCGATGAGGACGATGCGAAAGACGCGGTGATGCAGCTATTTGAAAAGCTGGTGGAAAGCCTACAGCGGCACGAGGTCGATAACTTTCCAGCTTGGCTGCATACCACAGCTCGCAATCACTGTCTGATGATTTTGCGCGCCCGACAGCGCGCAGGTCCGAATGGCGGCGCGCTCGTGTTGCACTTTCCGGATGCAGTCGGTATGGAATCGGCGGTGGCCGCGCATCTACCTCCTGATGACCCCGACGAAGCTGCTTTGACCGAAGAACGCCTGCAAGCCTTGGAACTCGCCCTGGCTGAGCTGCCACCCGGTCAGCGACGATGTTTGGAACTGTTTTACCTCGAAAAGCAGTGTTATCGTACCATCGCTACCATCACCGGCTTCGAACTGGGCTTAGTAAAAAGTCACCTGCAAAACGGCAAGCGCAACCTCAAACGATACTTAGAGTCTTCTTCTCCTGATGCGGCCCACTGACCAGCTACCTTCTCCACTTTTGCCCCCCGAACCCGGTGGGCACCTGCCTGTGGCCTTGCTGCGGCAGTACGTGGCCGGTACGCCAGCGCCAGCCGATCAGCACCGCGTGGAGGCACACACCCTTGATTGTCAGCGCTGTGCCGAAGTATTGGAAGGCCTGGAGATGGCCGACGCCGCTACCACCGACCACAGCCTAACCGACCTACAAAGTCGCCTGCGCACTCGCGTAGCGCCGGATATCAGCCGGAAGTCAGCGGCAGATTGGCCTTGGCTGCAAATGGCCAGCGTCGTGTTATTACTAATAGCTAGCATCGTTGGCTGGCGGCTCAATCAATCCAAAACCGAGGCGCAATCGGAGCCGGTAGCAACGGTAATGCGCAGGGAAGAGATAGAAGCACAACAAAAGACAATGACGCCGCCAGCGCCCCAACCCGAGGTGGAGGCGATGGAATCGAAGCCGATGCCAGCGGAGATAGTGGCAGCTGATGCGTCAGAACCTGAATTGACTCGGTTGGTGCCATCGCGGGCAGTGGCTTCCGCTCAATTAAGAGCAGCTGGTCGTACCCGCTCGGCTCGTATGGCTGAATCGGTCAATGCTGGTATAGCAGCGATAAGAACCGAGTCTTCTGATCGGAAAGATAAAGTAGTATCGGATAGTACTTCTACCCCAAACTTAGCGGGGGCGGCCGAAGCGCCGACAGTTGCTTCCGCTTCCGCCCCTCTCCCACCCGACCGGGCACGTACTTCTCTGGCTCGAGCTACAGCGCCCACTGCTGCCCCCCCTGCCGACTCAGGCCAGCAAGTTGCAAAAATGCCCCCCAGTAGCGATGCGCGGTCTTTGGCAAGCAATGCTCCGGGTTCAAGCATGAGCATGGTTCGAGGCCGAATTACAGACCAGCGCTCCGGTGAAGGATTGCCTGGGGTGACGGTGCTGGTGAAAGGCACCCAGCAAGGTGTGAGTACCCAGGCCGACGGCTCCTTCGCGCTGCCCGTAACCGATAGCCAATCGACCCTGACGATTGCCTCTATCGGTTATCAGACAAGAGAATATAAGCTGACCAATCCAAGTGCTCCGCTCACCCTGGCCCTCGCCTCCGATACCAGGAGCCTCAGCGAAGTGGTAGTGACACGCAAAGGCAAAATGCCCGCGCCACCAACCGTTGGTCCCGCGCCAGCAGGAGGCCTACCAGCTTTTCACGAATACTTAAAAGAGGAGTTGAAATACCCCGAAAAGGCTTTGCGAGATCGTACGCAGGGAACGGTGAAACTACGATTCACGGTAACTGCCAGCGGTGCTATTGAGGATTTGAAAGTCGTGAGCAGCCTGAGCAAGGAGTGCGACGAAGAAGCCATGCGCCTGGTGCGCGAAGGACCGGCCTGGTTTCCGGGCATTATCGGGGGACGCCGTACAGCTCAGCAGGTGCGTATTACGGTGCCGTTTCGTTTATAGAAATTATGGCGGCCGTGGTGCTACGACTGACTGATTCATTTTCAAGTTAAGACTCAACAAAAAAGCCCCCCCAGACGAACTCTGGGGGGGCTTTTTTCTGGTTCAACTTACTTTTTAGCCACTGTAGCCACCACCGCTTTCGGAGGCAGTAGCGCTGCCACCGGGCTCTACTTCGCGGGGCAGGTCGGGCTGAGTTTTCATTTCTACGTGACTGTAATCGGGAGTGCCACCGCCGGTTCCGGGCGTTTCGGCTTGCTCAGTTTCGGCGCTGCCAATGGCGCCAGCGTTCCACTTGTGCAGCACCTCGAAGGTAATTTTGGCCGTGATGCGGTACTCCACAATCCGGTTGTCCTGCACTTTGCAGCTCTGGTCTTTGATGTAGATCGAGCGGATGCCCTTGAGCGTGGTGCTGGCTTCGGTAAGGGCGCGCTGGAGGGCGTCTTCGAAGCTTTTGTCGGAGCTGGCCAGTACTTCAATTACTTTTTTGATGCTACTCATAGCTTGGGGCGTTTGGAGGTGGAAAAGAGCTTTAGAACGACTCCGAAGGGAGCCAGAAGGGTTGTACGCAAGCGCGCGTTGACTGGCTGAGTCCTAACATTGCCCCCCGACCCGGCGTTACGTACTTTTACCCCCTCGAACCAATTTGCCACCTCAGCATTCCGCTTCATGAATTTTCGCACCGAGAAAGACACCATGGGCCCCGTACAGGTGCCCGCCGACGCCTACTACGGCGCCCAAACCCAGCGCTCCATTGATAACTTTCGCATTGCTCAGGATATCAACCGAATGCCGAAGGAAATCATCCGCGCCTTTGCCTATCTGAAGAAAGCCGCCGCCCTCACCAACCGCGACGCCGGCGTATTATCAGCCGAAAAAGCCGAGCTGATTGGTCGCGTGTGCGACGAGATTCTGGAGGGCAAGCTGGACGCGGAGTTTCCGCTGGTGGTGTGGCAAACCGGCTCGGGTACGCAGTCGAACATGAATGTGAACGAGGTGGTAGCTTACCGCGGCCACGTATTGCAGGGTGGCCAGCTCAGCGACGAGAAGAAAGCCTTGGCTCCTAACGACGACGTAAACAAGTCGCAAAGCTCGAACGACACCTTCCCCACGGCCATGCACATCGCGGCCTACAAGATTCTGGTGGAAGTGACGATGCCCGGCATTGAGAAGCTGCGCGACACACTTAAGCGGAAGTCGGAGGAGTATATGCATGTGGTGAAAATTGGCCGCACCCACCTCATGGACGCTACGCCGCTAACTGTAGGCCAGGAGTTTTCGGGCTACGTATCGCAGCTCGACCACGGCTTGCGGGCTATCAAAAACACGCTGGCTCACTTGTCGGAGCTGGCCTTGGGCGGTACAGCCGTCGGTACGGGCATCAATACGCCCCCCAACTACTCCGAAAACGTTGCCAAGCATATTGCTGACCTAACAGGTCTACCCTTTGTGACAGCCGAAAATAAGTTTGAGGCTTTGGCCGCTCACGACGCCATTGTGGAGGCGCACGGCGCTTTGAAAACGGTAGCCGCCAGCCTAATGAAGATTGCCAACGACATTCGGCTGTTGGCTTCCGGCCCGCGCGCTGGCATTGGCGAGCTGTATATTCCTGATAATGAGCCCGGCTCCAGCATTATGCCCGGCAAAGTAAACCCCACCCAGAGCGAGGCTATGACTATGGTAGCCGCGCAGGTGATGGGCAACGACGTAGCCATCAACATCGGCGGCATGAACGGCCACTTCGAGCTGAACGTGTTTAAGCCTCTGATGATCTACAACTTCCTGCACTCGGCCCGCCTCATCGGTGATGTGTGCGTGTCGTTTAATGATAAGTGCGCGGAAGGCATCAAACCCATCGAAGAGAACATCAAGAAGCACGTAAACAGCTCCCTGATGCTGGTAACGGCCCTGAACCCTCACATCGGCTACTACAAAGCGGCCGAAATTGCCCAAACTGCCCACCGCGAAGGCAGCACCCTCAAGGAAACGGCGCTCAAGCTCGGCTACCTCACCGAAGAGCAGTTTAATGAGTGGCTGAAGCCAGAGGATATGGTGGGCGAGATAAAGAAGTAGCCCACGCTACAACCTTGTTGAGTGAGTCTACGAACAACGGGCGACCAGCTATCAGGCTGGGCGCCCGTTTTCATGTCTGCCTATCCCCAATTCGTTGCGCCATTTCGTGCCTTTCTTGACCAGATTCCTGATGCCGGCCGCGTAGTCGTGTTTTGCCATTTTGATGCGGACGGACTGGCTGCGGGGGGCTTATTTGGGCGCGGACTAAACCGAATTAATGCCAGTTGGGAAGTGGAAGTTTTGCCCTCTGGTAAGGGTGAAAACGCCTTTTTAACGCCTGCGGTGCGCGAGAAGCTGTTGGCCTTCGAGCCTGATGCCCTTATTGTCACTGACCTGGGTGTGCATGAAAATGGCACCTTGGAAACAGACGGCATACCTGTGCTTTACGTGGACCATCACATTCCCGAAGGTCAGCCGCCGGCCGGTGCTACCGTGCTCACCGGCTACGGCCTGGAGCCCGTTCCCTGCTCGGCTTGGCTGGCCTATGAGCTGCTGGCCGCCGAAACCGACATGACCGACTTGCGCTGGGTGGCGGCCATCGGAATTATTTCCGATTTGGGCGACCAAGCGCAGTGGCCGCCGCTGGCCGAAACCAAAAAGCAGCATACCGCCAAGTGGCTCAAGGAGGCCGTAGCTATGTGCAATGCCGCTCGTCGCGCGGGCGCCTTTGACCTAGATTTGCCCTTGCAGTATTTGCTGCACGATGATAACCCGCGTGGTCTGGCTCAAGACGAAACATTGGCCGCCTACCGCGCAGAAGTAGCCGCAGCCTTGGCCATCGCACGCAAAATGCCCCCCAAGTTCCCGCCCAAAGGGCCTGACGCCGCGCCAGTGGCAATTATCACCATTGATTCGCCCTGCCAGATTCACCCGCTCGTTGCCCAGCAATGGATTCAGCGCCTGCCCGATAGAGTGGTGCTATGTGCTAACCTTGGCTACTTGCCCGATGGTGCCGTGGCTATATCGGGGCGGGCTGCCAGCCGCGACCTCCATATTCCGAATATGCTGCGGGCGGCGTTTGCCCGAATTGGCGCTACCCCGCCCGCTAACTTTGCTCATGGTCACCCGCAGGCTAGTGGGGGGCATTTACCACCTGCTGAGTATAAGTTGTTGTTGCAAGGGCTGGGGTTTACGGAGTGAATAAAGCTCTATGAGCTATGTTTGAATTCTATCGTCCTCCACTCCTCATACGCAAAGCGCGCACCTAATACCCGAAGAGCTCTAGTCAAATTGTTGGCCGCTACAGCCCTTTGAACATCAACTTCTGCCTGCCTTGAAAGCCTCTCCGCTATGAGCGGGGGGCTTTTATTTTGTCTATGGACACGGTATTGCTCGCGTGGCAGCAGCTTGAATAAGTAGTTAGATACCAGGGAATTTAGATGTACCTTACTTGAGTCCATAAACATCTTGCTTTAACCAAGTTTCCACCTGCCCCATTTATGAAAAGACCCTTACTTAGTCTACTATGGCTACTGCCCTTAGGCGCGCTGGCCCAGCAACCCACCACTGTGAGTCCGGCCCGCCGAGAGGAGGGAAATCTGGTTATCGAACGGATTCCGACGCCTACGCCTGCCTTACGCGAACGACTGAACGCTTACCAGAATGCCCGCTCAGCTGGCTTGCTCGATTGGGACCACCAAGGCGGTATTTATATCAGCACCCGCTTTGGCGATGCCGCGCAGGTGCACCACGTAGCGGCGCCCGGTGCCGACCGGCGCCAGCTAACGTTCTTTCCCGAGCCTGTGGGCGGCGCCTCCGTGAGCCCCGATCCTAAGCACAATGGCTTCGTATTTTCTAAGGATGTAGGTGGCAATGAAAATCGCCAAAACTACTGGTTCGACCGTGCCACTGGCCAGTACACCCTGCTTACTGATGGCAAAAGCCAGAACGGAGGCGTGCTGTGGAGCACCCGCGGCGACCGGTATGTATACAACAGCACCCGTCGCAACGGCCGCGACTATGATTTGTACATGGCCCCAGTGGGCAACCCTAAAGCCGAGAAGCGCCTGCTGGAAGTAAGCGGTTCTTGGAACGCCGCCGACTGGAGTCCCGACGACCAAACCATCGTGGCGCAGGAGTATATATCGGCTAACGAAAGCCACCTGTTTCTGCTGGACGTGGCCACAGGTAAAGCCACACCTCTCAATCCCAAAAACGAAAAAATATCCTACGGTTCGGCGCTGTTTAGCGAGGATGGCAAGGGCCTATACTTAGTCAGCGATGAGGGCACAGAGTTTCATACTTTGCGCTACTATAACCTGGCTACCAAGCAGCAAACGCCGCTCACAGCCGGCATCAGCTGGGACGTAGACGAAATGGAAATGACCCCCAAAGGCGACCTGCTGGCTTTTACAGTGAATGCCGATGGCTTCAGCGAGTTGTACTTGCTGACCACCAAAACCGGCAAATACGAGCGAGTGAAAAATGTCCCCCAGGGCCTGATCGGCGGGCTTAAGTTCAGTCGTGATGGGCAGCGGCTGGGCTACACCTTTTCCAACGCCAAGACTGCCGGTGATGTGTACTCGCTGGCGCTAAAAGGCAACCAAACTACGCGCTGGACACAAAGCGAAATCGGGGGCTTGAATCCGGCTACTCTGGTAGAGCCCTCGCTGGTGCGCTACCCTACTTTTGACCAAATAAATGGACAGCCGCGTCAGATTCCGGCTTTCGTGTACAAGCCTGCTAGCCGCAAGGGCAAGCTGCCCGTTATTATCAATATTCATGGTGGACCAGAGGGACAAGCTCGGCCCGGCTTCGACCCATCTACTCAGTACATGGTGCAGGAGTTGGGGGTGGCGGTCATCTTCCCCAACGTACGCGGCTCATCGGGCTACGGCAAAACCTACCTAGCGGCCGACAACGGCATGAAGCGTGAAGATTCGGTGCAGGACATCGGCAAGCTGCTCGACTGGATTGCGACACAACCGGACCTCGATGCGGGCCGCGTGGCTGTGTACGGTGGCTCCTATGGCGGCTACATGGTGTTGGCCTGCATGACTAACTTCAATAACCGCCTGCGCGCTGGCATTGATGTGGTGGGTATTAGCAACTTCGTGACCTTTCTGGAAAGCACCTCAGAGTACCGCCGCGACTTGCGGCGGGCCGAGTACGGCGACGAGCGGGACCCGGCCATGCGGGCCTATATGCAGAAGATTGCGCCCCTGAACAATGTGCAGAAAATCACGAAGCCGATGATGATTGTGCAGGGCCAAAATGACCCGCGTGTGCCCTACACCGAGGCCGAACAAATGCTCTCAGCCCTCAAGAAAAACGGCAACGACGTCTATTTCCTCATGGCGAAAGACGAAGGTCACGGATTCCGTAAAAAAAGTAACCGTGATTATCAGTCGGCGGCCATGTCGGAGTTCATTGAGCAATACTTAGTGAGTGAGCAAGCCAAATAGGGGCGGTTTGCTGGTAATAGCTGCTTTTCAACACGCCCCATGAGCACTTTAACGCTGCACTGTATGTACTTGTGACGGTCCCTTAAGTCAAGCTGCTGCTAAAGCTCAACTGTATGTGTAAAGCCACCACTCCTACCTGGAGTGGTGGCTTTTCTTTTTTCCAGCATCTTTAGGGCTGTCTTTCACGCACCTGCCCTTTCTATGGATTTCGCCCAAGACATTATTCTTGAAAATAACCGGGCTCAGTTGCGCCCCCTGACTGCCCACGATTTTGAGGGATTGCAACCCGTCGCTTTCGACCCCGATCTATGGCAGTTTACCCTTACCCGCGGTGACGACCGCATTAGTCTGGCCGCTTACATTGCGGCGGCGGTGCAAGGCCGTGAGAAGGAGCAGCGCTACCCTTTCGTACTTATAGATAAGCAAACGAACCAGGTGGCTGGGAGCACGAGCTACTACAATATCTATCCGGATGACGCGCGTCTGTCCATCGGCTATACTTGGGTGGGCACTGATTTTCAGCGCAGCGGCCTAAATCGGGCGGCGAAGCATTTGCTGTTTCGACATGCCTTTGACGTGCTCGGCTGCGAGCGAGTAGAGCTGGAAACGGATGCTCATAATCTGAAGTCGCAGTCGGCGATGCGTCGCATGGGAGCAACGGAGGAAGGTACTCTGCGGAGCCACCGCTACACCCAAGGCGGACGGCGGCGCGACACAGTCATTTTCAGTGTCCTAAAACCAGAATGGCATCAGTTGCGCACCACTACCTTTAAGGATTTCGAGAATCATGGCTGATTTGCTCCCCAACCAGCGCAGCTTGCTACGGCGTCGGGCCGACAGCTTCGGGCATGCCTTCCGCGGGGTGGCGTCGGCGCTACGCTCGGAGGTGCATCTGCGCTTTCACGCCTTGGCAACGGTGGTCGTGATAGGCTTGGGGTTTTACTTTGGCATCAGCCGGACGGAGTGGGCGATCGTGGCGCTAGCCGTTGGCACCGTCTGGACGGCAGAGTTGGCCAATACGGCCATCGAGGCCCTAACTGATTTGGTATCGCCGGAGTATCACCCGTTAGCGGGCAAAGCGAAGGATGTAGCTGCGGGGGCCGTTTTGCTGGCGGCACTGGCGGCCATAGTAGTTGGTGCGCTCATATTTGCCCCCCAGGTATGGGCTTTAATTGAGTAGCGCGAAACGGGCCTAAAGAACAATTAGCAAAGCGCGGCGTAAGAACTACTGTTCCGATTATAGGCCCACCTTAAATGGGATGTGTGCCTCGCAAGTAGCCTATTGCTTCTTGTTCACTGCTTCCTTTTGCTCGTTATGCGCTCTGCCTTACTCTTTACTTTCCTCATGATGACGACCTTATTATCAGCAGGTTGTCAAACTGGTGTGACCGTGACCACGCCCACCGATCCTCCTGTGACGGGCAGCGTATCGGGCACTAGCACTCCCGCTCCAACCAGCGCCAACACGGTAATGCCTACGCCCGCTCGCTCCTCTATTGCCGACACCACGAGGCAGCCAGTCTGGCTGAGGGAGCGTATTCAGAAAATACTGGCCGAAGAACCCGCCAACCCACCCGTACAGGTATTCCGCTACCTCTACAACAACCAGGTGGTGTATTATGAAACGGCTCCCTGCTGCGACTTTTTCACTACGCTTTACGCGGCCGATGGCAAAATTATTTGTCAGCCTGACGGTGGCATTACGGGCAAAGGAGACGGCAAATGCTCTGATTTTCTTCAGAAAAGATCGCGCGAAAGACTGATTTGGCAAGATCCCCGGTAGGCTATTCTACTTGGTTTCAGATAAATTTGCCCCTCACTATTGGCTCTCAATTACCTTTCGAAAGCCATTTGCTACGGTTGATTTCTAATCCGTTTTTATCATTCAACTCCATGATTAACACCATCGAAAAACTGGCCGCTTATAACGTGTGGGCCAATGATACGCTGCTTGCTCACCTGGATAAAGCAGTAGCGGGCGGCGCCGAAATTCCGGCCGCGGCCCTGCGTCTATTTAGCCACGTGCTCAACGCGCAGGCTATCTGGATTGCACGCCTCACCGACACGCAGAGCCCAGTGAAAGTGTGGCAGGAACATACGCTGGAAGGCTTGCACCAACTCCACGCCCAGACCTCTAACCGCCTGCTGCAGATGGCTCAGGCCGCCGACGACACCGAACTTTACCGCACCATTACTTACACCAACTCAGTGGGCGACGCCTACGTGAGCCAGGTATCCGACGTGCTGACTCACGTGCACGTGCATGCCAACTATCATCGCGGCCAAGTAGCCACTCGTTTGCGCGACAATGGGTTAGAGCCTATCAATACTGACTTTATCACTTACTGCCGCGAGTTGTCGGCGAAGGAAACCGTGAGCCTGTAGCTACTGAGCTTGCCGCTCTTACGTAAAAACCCTTCTGGCTTGCATACCAGAAGGGTTTTTGTTTGTTATCCAGCCATTCTCCTTAATACACTCTCTCTATGTCTGCTCCCCTTTCTCCTGTTTTGGCTCCTGAGCGCTTGGCCTCAGCTTATACTTACGCTTCTTACCGCCAGCTTATTGATGAGTTGATGGCCCAAAACCTTACGACCGGCCCCAACCAAACAGAGCACATTTTGCAGTACGCTCGCCTGAATATCCAGCGGATGCGGCGGGTAGATAAAACCATTGTGCTGCTGCCCGAGTTGCGCGAAGCCTTAGACAATCTGCAAAAAAAACACGTGTGGCTGACGCTCACCGAAGGCTGGTGCGGCGACGCGGCCCAGATTGTGCCCGTAATCGAAGCGATTGCGCAAGCCAGCAATGGCAAGCTGGAATCACGGTATCTGCTGCGCGATGAGAACCTGGATCTGATGGATCGCTATCTCACGGACGGCGGGCGCTCAATTCCCAAACTCATTGTATTGCATGCCGATACGCTTACGGAAGCTGCTACATGGGGCCCTCGTCCGGCGCCCGCCCAGGCCATGTTTCGGGAGCTAAAAAGCCAGAATCTACCCTTTGAAGAATTCGCTACCCAGCTTCACGGCTGGTACGCCCATGATAAAACTCAATCGACTCAGCGGGAACTGCTGGAGTTGGTTCGGGCATTGGAGCCGGCACTAAGCGCTAAGTAAGCACAACTTTGCTTCCTGAACACGTTGTTTATAAACAAAAAGCCCCCCAGAAGGTATCTGGGGGGCTTTTTCAATTTTGGTCCTGACCTAATCAAGTTTGGTTTGACCCAGTTCAGTTACCTGATTATTAGTAACTGTGATGTCGGTGCGAACCACGTTTTTGTAAGCTGGCTGATTAGCAGGAGCGGTAGTGGTAGGGAAGAACTCCACACGGTAAACGCCGGAGGGTAAGCTACCCAATTGGAATCCGCCCGAGGCATCAGCGGAAGTGCTGAAAGTATCGGCAGGCGTGATAGAAGCGCGGATAGCCAATATTTGGGGCAACGACGCGCTAGGCGTAACCGTGCCGCGCAGACCACCAGCAATATCCTGGGCGATAACACGAATAACTGGCTTCAGCAGAAAACGCTCTTTCTTGTCGTTGCCGGGGCGCCAGTTGCCACGCTGCACAATCGACTTGGCTACGTCGAAGTCGAGCAGAAGCTGGAAGGTTTCACGCTCCCGCAAAGTCGCGTTACTCAGCTTCAGCTTAACGCCAGAAGTCTGACCGCTAGGCGTTTTCAGTTCATACACTTGGCCATCACGGGTGGTGACGGTGCTGTTTGGACCAAGTACCAAGCGAATTTCTTTCAAATCACCGGGCTCAAAGTCGGTATCTACCAGCAGCGCGGAGCGACCATTTACATAGTCAAGTATATTGAGCGTTTGGGGCGTGAAAGGCAATAACTCCCAGCCATCGGAACTTTGCTCGTCCTTGAGGTGCACTTCAATCTGACGGACATCCAGCGTTACTTTCTGGAAGTCGCCGGGCGCATCCGTCAAACGGATTTGCAGCTTGGTAGCGTTGTTACTGCTTTTGTCATCGGCGCAGCTCGCCAACGTAAGCCCAGCAAGTAATGCAATGGGCAGGTAATGAGGGATTTTCATAAGAGAGGGCGGATGAAAAAGGGGGAACGAGGCTTGAGTCGCTGAAGGATACACTAGCCATATTCAAGCCAGATTTATTAGATTTATCATATTCATAAGAAATAAATATACTTTTATACTGAAACCAGGTCGTATAAGATTTCCTTTTCAAATCTCACCAAAGAAAAAGCCCCCACCATTATCTGGTGGGGGCTTTTTCTTGAGACCGAAGTATTACTTGTTGCCTGTGCTAGTAGTATCAGCCGGAGCCGGCGTTTGCTCCGGTGTAGCAGTGGCTGGCTCTGTTGGCTCGGTAGGACGCGTTTTGGGCTTGCCAAACAGAATACCGTTGAGCTTGTCTTTAGCTTGGCTCCGAATTTTCGTTTCAGCTTCGAGGCGCTTCTTCTCAATTTCGAGACGAGCCTTTTCCTGCAAATCCTGTTGGCGACGGGCCAAATCACGCTGCAGGCTGTCCTGCGCCACCTGCGCGCGGGCCTGCAATTGCGATTTAGCATCGGTCACTTTGGCCTGCACAATGTTCTGCACTAAGTCTTTGGCCTGCGCCTTCACGCTGCCACTGTTCAGCTTTACCTGCGGATTCTTGACCGTGCCGCCAATCGTCAGGCCGAGGGTCACGCGGTCAGTGCCTTCCAGGTTTTGAACGCCAGTGAGGGAGGTGAGGCGGGCGTTGAGTTGGTTGCCTAGCTTGCCGGTGGGCACGTTCAAGGCTGTTATGTATTCGAGGTTGCCATCCACGTTGTTGGAACCGCCCACAGTCATCTTGATCTGGCCCACGTTCACGTCAAACGGCTTCACAATGAAATTGCCGTTGAGCACCTCAGCCGCTACGTCTTTGTTTTCGACCACAAACTTCTTCAGTTCCTGAAACTGAGTGAGGGCACTGATTTTGTCCATCACCTCCGAATCACTGACGGCAGCCCGTACTATCTCAAACAAGCCTTTGCCGGTAAGTGAACTGTACACGGGCATCATATCGGGGCCCATTTCACCGCTTACGTTGAAGTTCGTAGAGAAAATCCCTTCCAGATTGGCGGCCAGAGGCACTAATGTTTTCACGGAGTTAAAGGCCTGGAAAGCGTTTTGGAAGTTCAGGTTCTTGATGTTCAGCCCGAGGTTGAACTTGGGATGCTGCAAATCTTTGCTGCTGTAGCTACCGGTTGTGGCAAAACTGCCCCCCAGCGTGTTAAAGGTCAGCCCATCCATGCGCACGGTTTCGTCGCGCACCACTACTGTCCCCTTCACATTGTCGAGTTTGAGGTTATCATACACCACTTGGCCGACGTTGCTATTCAGCGTCAGGTCGAAGAATTTGGGGATTTGCAGTACACCTTGTGCTTGGGCAGGCGCGGCAGTTTTGGCCGTGGTAGTAGGCTTGGCAGTCACCTCATCTACCATCCACTCATTCACGTTGAAGCGGTTGCTGTTCACCGTCAGGTTGCCGCGTAAAGGCTGACCCGACGTGAACAAGTAGCCCATATAGTTGCTGATGGTGCCGGAAGCGGCAATATCGGAGCTACCTACAAAGCCGTTCATGTTTTGCAGCACGATCTTGTCGTTGTTGAACGTAGCTGTGGCGCGCGTCACTTTTACGCCTTGGGGCAAATCAGCGCTTTTGTAGGTTACGTTTTGAGCATTCACGGTGCCTGAAGCCACTACGTTCTGGTAACGCTCGGCTTCAATATCGGCCATACTGCCTTTGGCGGCGATGTTGCCGTTCAAACGCCCCGTCACGGTCATGCCTTCCAGCGGGAAGATTTTGGTCAGCTTGGTCAAATCCACAGTGCCGCGCACATCGGTGTCGAAGATGGGCTTGTCGATATTTTGGGCGGCAATGCGGCCTTCCAGTGGCTCACCGTCGAGCAGCATACGGAACTGTGGAATATTGAGGCGCGTGTCGTTGGGCTTGCCCGTGGTGTTTGTGACCGTACCGTTTAATGTCAGATTTTCAATGGGCGCCGGAAATTTTTTCGACTTTACATAGCCATTGGTTAGGCGCATAGCAGCCTGCACAACGGGCATTTGAGTGGCAGAATAAATGCCTTTAGCCGTTGCATCCACGAATAATTGCCCTTTCAGCAGTAGATCCTGAACAGGATACACCTTCATTACCTCCGCCAAATCGACATTGGCCTTCACCCGACCATCCACGCGCATCGGCTCCAATCCGTCGATGGCTACTGAACCATCCACAGGGTTTTTGCCTAAGTCGAGATGAAACTGCTTCACGTTTACTTTGACGTTGTTGGTGAAGCCCGAAGGATTGTCCACCACCATATCCACGTTGATGTTGCGGGCCGCCTGCGGCAAATCGGGGTAGTGAAACATGCCATCTTTGACTTGCAGATTCACCCCGTAGCCCGGCGATTTTACATCGCTCATGGTGCCTTTGTAGTAGCCATCGAACGCCATTTTGCCGGCCGTCTCAATATTCTTGAAGCGCTCCGTGAATATGCCGGGCACAACGCTCAGGATGTTTTTAAAGTCGGTTTCGAGGGCTTTGAAGGTCAAGTTGAAGTCTATATCGTCCTGAGGCATGGCAATGGTGCCGGCAAAGCTGGCCGGGAAGTCATTGATGCGCACTTGGTTGTCCTTGAACGTGAACAGCATCTTATTCAAGTCCATAGCCATTGTCACGTCGGCGTTGAGCTTGGTGTTGGATAAATAGTCCGTGCCGGCATAGTTCATCGTGAAACGATCTGCTGTAGTCTGCGACACCATATCGAACACGTTCTGCGTGAAGTCGCCCGAGCCGGTGTGGTTCACATTGTGAGCCTGCGCCGCGAAGGGAATTGTCAGGTCTTCGTAGCGAATTTTGCCCCCCACGATTTCCCAACCCTTTATAGCCACGCTCAGTTGGCTGGTATCCTTGCCTTGGGTGGCCAGGGTAGAATCGGACAGAAAAATATCCCAGTTGGCGCGCCCACTTTTCAGCACGCGCAGATTTATATCGGGCTGATCGAGTTGAATAGATTTAATTTTGATCTGCTCGCCCCGCAAGACACTCATCAAATCCAGCCCAACCCGAAAGGCGGGCAGGTAAGCCAACGTATCGCGAGCAAACGAATCTTGCCCGATGATGCGCAGTTTGTCGATGCTCAGCGCTAGATCAGGGAAAGTGCGAAATAAGCTCAAGCTCACATTGGCCGGATCATATTCTACTTTAGCCGCCACGCGCTCAGCCAGTTGCCGATCGAGGGCTTGCTTGATCTTATCTTTGAATAATAGCGGCGTGAGGGCAATAGCTGCCACCAGCACCACTAAAAACACGAGTAGGCCAACAAAAAATTTACGCATGAGTAAGAGGCTTTGAATCAGGAGAAGCGTACAAGTTCGGGGCACAATCCATCCACCGGAGCACGTGCTACCTGAGTTTTAAATCCTGAATAGGCAAAAATAGTGCAATGTTAACCTAATGGTCGTCGCTAGGTCTAACATTCGATCCACGGACATTTTACTTACTTTATTGGGCAAGATTGCCTTTTACTTCTTGCGCCACCTGCTTCCCGTGTACCAAACGGGATAGATGGCGCGTTAGTGTTTTTTCTTTATGCATCTACCTCTACTTTCTTTTTTTGCCCCCCAGCGGCTTTGGTGTACTTGGAGCCGCTTTGTGGCGCCGGTAGTATTGGCAGTGGGTTGTAGCATTGGCTTGCATTCGGAGGCGCAGGCCCAAGACTTATACTTCTCCCAGCCCTACGCTACGCGCCTGCACACCAACCCGGCTTTTACCGGTCTGCTCGATGATTATAGCGTTTCACTTAACTATCGCAATCAATTCCCGACCCTAGCGGGCACCTTCCAAACCAGCCAGCTAGCTGCCGACTACCGCATGCGCAACCAACGCAGTGCCGTCGGCCTTTTATTGAACTATGACCGCACGGGTTCCGTCGGCTACACGCGCTTTGAGGTAGGAGGTTTGTATGCTTATCACACTCGTCTTACGGAATATATAAGTTTGAGCGCGGGCTTGCAGGCTAGCTACGGAAATCAGCGTGTAAGCTACGGAAACCTTGTTTTTGGCGACCAACTTTCGGATGAAGGCCTCATTGGAACTCCCACAGCAGAGACTCTGGACGTGGATCCGATAAATTATCTTACGATTGGCGTGGGTGGTTTACTATATACGGAACGGTTTTGGATAGGGGCTGCTGCACACCACTTAAATCAGCCAGATCTGGGTTTTGCGACCCAAACCAAGCTGCCGATGCGGTTGAACTTTAATACTGGTTACAAACATTATTTCGTGCGCACTTCCACTCCCATCAAAACTCGTGAGATTAGCCTGACCGGTACGGCCAGCTACACCCGGCAGGGTGGTTCGCAGCGGGCGGAAGTTGGGTTATATGGTACCGTTTCTCCTATTACTCTCGGTGCCGTGTATCGGGGAATGCCGCTGCCCGGTGCTCCCCAACCGCAGCAGATTATCGCCGCTATTGCGGGCATCAGCACTGGCGTTTTCCGCTTCGGTTACAGCTACGATGTCAGCCTGAGTGATTTTAGTGCCGATTTGGGTGGCGCACATGAACTTTCGGTCAGCGTCCGCAATTTCGATCGAATAGAAGACGCATGGCGCCGTTTACGGCACCGCAACTTCAAAGCTATTCCGACTCCTGCTTTCTAAACAACAGTACAAATAAGTAACTTGCGTCAAATTACCTTCTCTAAATCATTTTCTCTCAGGTAGTTTCTATTACATCATGAATCTTTCCAAATACTTACGCTTTGCCATCGTGGGAGCCTGCGCGTTGGCTGCCTGCAGTAAAGGGGCGCCGACCGCCACTAAACCTGGTAAGTACAGCTCAACGACGGGCATCGAGTACAACACCGAAGAGGGCATGAAGGTATCCGACTACGCTGGTATTCCAGAAGGCCCGGGCCTGATCTTCATTGAAGGTGGCCGTACCGTTTTGGGCTCAGCCGAAGAAGATGTGGCCATGACCCGCGACAACGTGGAGCGGACGGTTACTATCGCATCGTTCTACATGGACGAGGCGGAAGTAGCTAACATTCACTGGTTGGAATACCTGCACTTCGTTCGCAAAGACTCAGCAGAGGAGTTCTATCAGTCAGCGTTGCCCGACACCGCCGTTTGGGCACGTGAGCTTTCCTTCAACGACCCGTACGTAGACTATTATTTGCGCTACCCCGGCTTCCGCTACTTCCCAGTAGTAGGAGTTAGCTGGCTCCAGGCTAATGATTATTGCACTTGGCGCACAGCTAAAGTGAATGAGACTTTGGCTAGTGGCGGTGGCACATCCAAGAAAAAAGGTGGTGGATTATTTGGCCGCAGCAAAAAGAATGCTGCTGCCGACGAAGCCGCTGATGCAGCAGAAGGTGCTGGCGCAGCAAAGCCTTCTATCGAAGATGGTAATACCCTGCCTAATTACCGTCTGCCCACAGAGGCTGAGTGGGAATTTGCTGCTCAGGCCCTTGTTGGTACCCAGGAAGTTGGCAACGAGAACCAAGAGAACAAGCGTATCTATCCTTGGGATGGTCGCCAAGTGCGTAACCCCTACGGTAAGAAGATGGGCCAGTTCCTGGCTAACTTTAAGCGTGGCCGCGGTGACTATGCCGGTATCGCTGGTAGCCTGAATGATGGCGCCATGATTACGGAGTACATCTATAACTATCCTCCGAACGATTACGGCCTATACAACATGGCTGGCAACGTAAACGAGTGGGTACAAGATATTTATCGTCCGCTCTCGTTTGAGGACGTAGAAGATTTGAACCCCTTCCGCCGCAACGGCTTCCTTGACCCAGCAGAATCGGGTAACGGCAGCAGCACTGGCTACGATAAGAAAGGCTACCAGTCGCTCATCGATGACCACGTTCGTGTATACAAAGGTGGTTCGTGGAAGGACGTAGCTTACTGGTTGTCGCCCGGCACCCGTCGCTTCATGGCTGAAGACTCAGCTACTGCTGCTATCGGTTTCCGCTGCGCCATGATCAACGCTGGCTCGAACAAGTAGTCTGACTTAGTAGTCGATTAACGACAAAGAAAAAGCCCCCCAGCCGAGTGCTGGGGGGCTTTTTCTTTGTATCAAAGTCAGTTGGTAAACTACCAGAGTGGTCACGGCTTACATACCATCCAAATCGAGTTTAATTCTCGGCGCAGGCAATGGTCGCAATACTAACCTCGCTACAGCCTGCAGCTAGCAAGGCTGCGGCACAGGCTTCAAGCGTAGCACCAGTAGTCAGCACGTCGTCTACGATGAGAATGCGTTTATTTAGAATATCTGCTGGCTGACTTACTTCAAACACCTCCGCTACGTTTTGCCAGCGCTCCGCCCGGTTTTTCTGGGTTTGGGAAGACGTATGCTCGGTGCGACGCAAGGCAGTGGCGCTCCACGGCACCTGAAGGCTCGTTGATAAGCCCTCCGCGAAAGTATCGGACTGATTATAGCCTCGCTTAGCCAGTTTGCGCGGGTGCAATGGAACGGGCACAATAAGGTCGAATTCCGTAGCTAGGCCATGATCGGTGAGCTCAGTACCGTACCAACGGCCTAGTACGCGCCCGATATCCCGCTGCCCTTGGTACTTGAGTTGATGCAGTAAATGTTGTACCCGACCGCGCCGCAAGAAACGCAGATAGCTTAGGGAATAGCGCACGGGCAACTTACCCCAGAACTTACGGGCCAACGGATTCTCGTTGGGGGGCAATTTGTGGTAATCGGTATACGGAAACTGAACTCGGCAGCCCGTGCAAATATGGTCTTCGCCGCGGGCTAACGGCTCGTCGCATGCTAAGCAAACTTGCGGAAAAATGAGAGAAACAAAGTCGGCCAGCGCAGTGCGAATCATGAAGCGCTGGGGGGCAAAAACGTGGCCACGCTTCTGAGGCGGTCAGCTAAAAAGCTAAACCAAGCCAGAAGTAGCCCGCCACACACTAGCCAATAACTTAAGCTAAGAGTTTGATAGGAAACAAGGATAGCGGCTATTACCAATACTAAGCCCAACGACCACATCAAATGCCCGACTAGGGTGCGACTAGGTTGGCTTCCAGAACGTGGCACGTAAGGTTCATCCGTCCAAAGCACACGCAAACGACGATACTCTGACAGGAGCAGAGCCATATCCATCAACAGCATCACGCCAATCACGTAAGGCGTACCAGCCCATTTCTGTGAGATAGTAATCAGTAGAATATTGAGCAGCATAGGCATCAGCGCTATGGCTCCGAGCAGCCAAAACCTGCGTGTGAGCAGCAAGAACCCAGTTATAACTTGGCTAAGCGCAATGAATGCCGCGTACATACCAAGTTGATACGCTTGAAGTTTTTCAATCAGCCATACGGGTCCAATCCAGCCCGGAAAGTGGTGTCCAGCGTAAAGCTTAGCCATGCCGGAGGTGAAGAAAGTGGCCCCCAGAAACACCATTAGTCCAACACGCCACAACCGAACAATACGCATAGCTAAAACTGCAAAAAGATAGAAATCAGGCAAGGAGTAAGGTAGCGGGCCCAGCAATACCTAGCAAATATGCGGGGCATTTCTGCCTACTTTCGTGTTATAGATTCTCACCTCTGACTTACATCCTCCATTCAATATGAGTATCGTCACCGAATTCAACGACTACCGGGAGCGCATGAACGAAAAGATCATGGCGGCCGACAACAAGGTCATCAAGCGCTTTTTCAACCTCGACACCAATACCTACCAAGCTGGCGCCATCGACGTCAAGACCAAGGAAATGCTGGGCCTGGCCTGCTCCATGGTATTGCGTTGCGATGATTGCATCAAATATCACTTGGGCAAATGCCATGAGGAAGGTCTCACCGATGAGGAAATCTATGAGGTGTTTGCCATTGCCAACCTCATTGGTGGCAGCATCGTGATTCCGCATTTTCGCCGCGCCGTGGAGTATTGGGAAGCTCTCAAAGAAGAAGCCGTAACAGCTGCGCCGCCTCACGCCCACGACGCATAAGCATGGACGCGCAGGAAACCGAGGCCGAATTTGAAGCCCGTTGGTGGCAGTTAATGAATGACATGAGGGAGCGGTTTGGTAAAAAACCGGATCTGAACGCGCTGTTGTTGCTTATTGGCGTGCAGGAGCTTGGTCAGGGTGCTGGGCCGTTTACCAAGGAGCAGAAACAGGACCTGATGCACATTGCTACCTGCCGTCTCTTTAGCCTCTCCGGCCACTACGAGCTAGAAAGCGTCGATGAGGATGGTTGGCCGCACTATAAGCTACTGCGGCCCGTGCCTTTTGCCAACCTCAAAGAACAGGAGCGCATGCTAAAGTGGCACATTCTGGAGTATTTTGATAAGTGGATGAAGGACTAGCTTACTACGCTAGTCCTTCGTTCAACACCCCTTATTTCTTTCCTTGAAGATTATCAGCTATAACGTCAATGGCCTGCGCTCCGCTTTGAGCAAGGGCTTGCTTGACTGGGTGCGGGAGGCCGCGCCCGACGTACTTTGCCTCCAAGAGATAAAAGCCGGCCGCGAGCCGCTCGACGTGTCGGGTTTCGAAGCGTTGGGTTACCAGGCATACTTGCACCCAGCCGCCAAGCCCGGCTACAGTGGTGTAGCTACGTTTTCTAAGCACAAGCCCAACAACGTAGCCGTCGGCTGCGGTACGGAGTGCTACGACTGTGAAGGGAGGGTGTTACGACTCGATTTCGACGAGTTTTCGGTGCTTAACACCTACATGCCCTCTGGCACCAGCGGCCCCGAGCGGCAGGCGTTTAAGGTGGAATGGCTACATTTTTTCCGCGAATACGTGCGGGACTTACGCCCTACTTTGCCGCCGCTCGTCATCGTAGGTGATTTCAACTGCTGCCAGCGCGAACTCGATCTGCATAACCCAAAAGCCAACCAAAACAGCACGGGTTTCACGCCCGAAGAGCGGCGCTGGTTTGCAGATTTCCTGGCCGACGGCTTCACCGATTCGTTTCGCCACCACCATGGCGACGCTGGGGGACATTATTCGTGGTGGACGTACCGAGCCGGGGCCCGCGCCCGCAATGTGGGCTGGCGCCTCGATCACCTCTTGGTAGATGATACCCTGCAACCGCGCGTGGCTAGTGCTGGTCTTTTGCCTGATGTGATGCACTCCGATCATTGCCCAGCCGTAGTGGAGCTGCGGTAACACTAAACTTACTCTTGGTGCAGCATTATCTTGGAACAATTGCCCCCCAGCGGTTGTCGTTCCAAAATAGACTGGTGACGAAAGTCACGCGCGGCTTTAATGCGTATCTTTCCTCAGCCCGGAAAGGCGTTTTTACACCTTGTGAAGAAAGAATCGGTGTCAGATACTAACGCAACTACAACTACTCGCTTGCCGGCGCTGCAACAGGTGCTGGGTCAGCTCGATGCGTTTAAGCGTAAGTTTTATCTCAACCTGCTCGTGCGCGGTGCGCTAGTGGCTGGGGGGCTTTTGCTGACGTTATTTTTGATTTTGAGCCTGCTGGAATACTTCCTGTACCTGCCTACGTGGGTGCGGGGCGGTCTGCTGTTTGGCTTCTTGGGCTTAGTGGTTTACACCTTCCTGCACTGGATATGGAAGCCACTGGCCGCCCTCACCAACCTACGGCGCCTGCTTTCCGACGAGCAGGCTGCCCAGCGTGTCGGCGAGTTGTTTCCGCAGGTGCAGGATAAGCTACTGAACGCCTTGCAATTGCAGGGACAAGCACGTGAAAATGCTTTGATTGCGGCTAGCCTAGAGCAGCGTGCGGCTCAGTTTACTGGCCTAGAGTTTAGCGAAGGCATCAAGATAAAAGAGCAAAGCCGACCTCTGTGGAAGTATGTGGCGGTGCCGGCTGCCATCGTGTTGGGCGTGCTGCTCGTGTACCCGAGCCTGTTCGTGCAGGGTACGGGCCGCATTCTGCATTACCGACGCGCATATTCGCCCCCCGCGCCATTTGAGTTTATCATTGAAAACAAGAAGCTACAGGCCTTTCGCAACGAAGACTTCAAGCTGCAGGTGCGCATAGAAGGCAAAGCGTTACCTAATGAGATTAACATCCGCTACAATGGCCGTGAGCGGCGCCTGACCAAGGAGCCTGGCAGCAGCAACCGCTACAGCTATGAATTCCGGCAGCTTCAAAACAGCACCGAATTTCAACTGGCCGGCGCCGGCTTTACCTCCGACGATTACGACCTGACCGTACGCGCCCGCCCCGACTTGCGCGATTTTGCGGTGCACGTTTCTTACCCCACTTATCTCGGCAAACCCGCCGAAACCATCCGAAACAGTGGCAACCTGACGGTGCCCGAAGGCAGTACCGTGCGCTGGGAATTTGCCACCACAGCTACCGATGAGCTGCAACTGCTGTTTAAAAACCCGGATGAAACTGTAACAGCCACCGCGGCCAACGACCAGTTTCAGGCCTCGCGCCGCGTGCTGCGCAGCCAGGAATATGCTGTCCGCCTGCGCAATGCCGCCAGCCTCAACCGCGACCCTATTCAGTACCAAATTACCGCCATTCCTGATCAGGTACCAGAAATAACTTTGGAGGCTTTCTCCGATACAACGTCTTTGCGCTACTTAGGGCTGGGGGGCAATTTGCGCGATGATTATGGCTTCACGCGCTTGCAGCTAAACTACCGAGTCACATCGGGGCCTAAGTCCAACACGGGCTATAAAACGCGGGCGCTGCCATTACAGAGTGGTCCGGCGCAGGCCTATGCTTACCAGTGGGATTTGGCAGGCCTTAACATGAAGCCCGGCGACCGGCTCGAATACTTTGTGCAGGTGTGGGATAACGACGGCGTGAATGGCCCTAAAAGTGCCCGCACACGCAACTCAGAGTTCCGGCTGCCGGCCCGCAAAGAGATGCGCGAGCAGCTGAACGCGCAGTCGCAGTCGGTGCAGAACCAGATGAGTAAGTCGGCGGAGCAGTCGAAGAAGCTGGAGCGGGAGTTGGCCAAGACGGAAGATAAGCTCAAGACCAAGCGCGAGCTGAACTTCCAGGACCGCAAGCAGCTGCAGGATATGCTGGACCAGAAGCAGCAGATGGATCAGCAACTGGCCGACATGAAAAAGATGTTTGAGGAGATGAACCAGCGCGAAGACCAGCTTGACCCGAAAAGCCAGGAAATGGCAGAAAAGGCCAAGGAGTTGGAAAAGCTGATGGAAACGCTGCTCGACCCCGAAACCAAAAAGCTGTACGAAGAGCTGCAAAAGCTACTGGAGCAGCAGCAGGACCAGACGCAGCCTGAAATGCAGAAATTGCTTCAGCAGCTCGAAAACAAAGAAAACACCTTACAGAAAGAGCTAGAGCGCGCGCTGGAAATGTTCAAGCAGCTACAGTTTGAGCAAAAGCAGGAAAACGCCATCAATAAGCTGGAAGAGTTGGCCAAAGAGCAGCAGCAGCTAGCCGAGCAAACCCAACAGAACGATAAGTCGCAGCAAAAAGGCCCCCAGCAGCAACAAAAGCAGCAGGAGCTACAGAAGCAGCAAGCTGAAAAGCAGCAGGATTTCAACGAAGTAAAGCAGGATCTCCAAGACCTGAAGAAGCTGGACGAGCAGCTCGATGGCGAGAATGGCGCCGACGAGATGAAAGATCAGCAGGAGCAGGTGGATCAGGAGATGCAGGAGAGCCAGGAGCAACTCAGCAAAAACCAGAACCAAAAGGCCAGTCAGAGCCAGCAGGACGCCGGGCAGAAAATGCAGAAAATGGCCCAGCAGATGCGCGAGCAGCAGGAAGAAGAGGAAGGCGATAAGCAGCAGGAAAACATCGACAGCCTACGCGACATCCTGGAAAATCTACTCAAAATCAGCTTTGATCAGGAAGGACTGATGAAAGACTTCCGCCAGGTAGACCAGACGGACCCGCGCTTTGTGCAGCTCGGCCAGACCCAGCGCAAGCTTAAGGACGACGCAGCCATCGTGCAAGATTCGCTGTACGCGCTGGCCAAAAAGGTATTTCAGATCCAGAGCTTCGTAACCCGCGAAGTAGGGGAGATGAACAACCAGATGGACGAGTCGCTGAACCAGATTCGGCAGCGCAATGTGCCCCGCGCCACCAGTAGCCAGCAGTTGGCCATGACCAGCATGAACAACCTGGCCCTGATGCTCAACGATGCTTTGCAACAAATGCAGGAGCAGCAGCGCCAGAGTCAGCAGAACCAGCAGGGCGACGGCAAGCCGGGCAAGAAAAAGAAGAAAGGTCAGGCTGCCGGCGAAGGTCAGATGGGGCGTATGCAGCAGCAGCTCAACCAGCAGATTCAGCAATTGCAGCAGAGCGGCAAGCAGGGCCGGGAGTTGTCGGAGGAGCTGGCGAAGCTGGCAGGACAGCAGCAGATGCTGCGCGAGGCCCTCAAGGAGCTGGATAAAATGCAGCAGCAGGCTGGGGGGCAAAAAGGCAAAGGTCAGGAAGGCCAAGGCGGCACCGGCGACCTGAAAAAATTAATGGAACAAACCGAAACCGACCTCGTAAACAAGCGGCTGACGGAGGAAACTGTTATGCGCCAGCGCCAAATCCTGACTCGCTTGCTGGAAGCCGAGAAATCGGCCCGGGAGCGGGACCTCGATGATAAGCGTGAAGCACAGACTGCTCAAGCGAAGCCACCCGTTTTTCCACCCGCTTTTGACCAATATAAGCGGCAAAAAGAGCGGCAAACTGAGCTACTCCGCACAGTACCACCCGCCCTCACGCCCTATTATCAGCGGGAGGTAAGTGAATATTTTCAGAAAATGAAGTAGCGCCTCGCTACTTTTACTGCTGCTGCCCTCCCTCTTACTTTTACTATGAAGCAGGTTAAAATACAGATTCCTTCGCTCGTTGAGAATATTCGCGTGGTAGAAAGCTTCATCGACAATTCGAAGGATACCTTTGATATTGAAGATGATATCTATGGCAATATCATGGTGGCGGTTACGGAAGCCGTCAATAATGCCATTCGTCACGGTAACAAATTCGATAAGGATAAAAACGTGTACCTGTCGCTGCATGTAGCTTCCGACCGTATCAAATTTGAGGTGGAGGATCAGGGTGATGGCTTCGATTATACCAATCTGATTGATCCTACGGCTCCCGAAAACCTGGAAAACCCGGGGGGCCGCGGTATTTTTCTGATTCGCCACCTCGCCGACGAGGTAGAGTTTCAGAAAGAGGGACGCAATGTTCAGCTTACGTTCCTGTTAGCTCCTACTTCCGATCTGGAAACCTCGGGCTCAGACTCCTTATCTTCCGATCATAACGCGGCATGAACCAGCACCCGCCAGGTACCGAGGACGAGATGAATAACGGCCTGCCCGAGCAGTCGCACGAGGTACACGGCATCGAGTTTATTGTAGAGGATGTAGATTTTGAGCTGGCGGAGGCGGAGGCCCTTACAGCTTGGATCGAGCGCATTGCCGAAGTGCACGAGCATGAGATTGTGCAGCTTACTTACATTTTCTGCTCCGACGAATACCTGCATCGCGTAAACGTAGAGTACCTCGACCACGACACGTACACCGACGTTATCACCTTCGATAATGCGGACACGTCGGACATTATTGAGGGCGACATTTTCATCAGCGTGGAGCGAGTACGCGAAAATGCCGAGCAGTTGGGCGTACCCTTCTGCGACGAGTTGCACCGCGTCATGATTCATGGCATGTTGCACTTACTAGGCTATCAGGATAAAGACCTACTGAGCCAAACGGCCATGCGCAAAAAAGAGGATTACTGCCTATCTTTGCGCACGTTCTGAGCACGTTGCCTTTCCTCTTTTCTAAGAAATTATCAGAAAACCGCAGGCCGTTTTGAACGGCGGCGGTTTTTTGGTTTTCAGGAACGTACAAGGGCGCATTCGTCGTTGTGCAATCCAATCTAGCAGGTCTGGCACAAACGATAGATAGGTTGTCGTCTGCCTTTTACTTATAAGCTCTTTGCTGTTAGTATGACAGCAAAAAAAGCCCCCCAGCCATGTTTCAGCAAGAAGATTACGATGTTATTGTAGTAGGCGCAGGCCACGCGGGTTGCGAAGCCGCCGCTGCTGCCGCTAACCTTGGCTCCAAGGTGCTGCTCGTAACCATGAACATGAACACTATCGCCCAGATGTCGTGCAATCCGGCCATGGGCGGGGTAGCCAAGGGGCAGATTCTGCGGGAGGTAGATGCCCTTGGGGGGCAAAGTGGCATCGTGACCGACAAGACCATGATTCAGTTCCGGATGCTGAATCGGTCTAAAGGTCCGGCCATGTGGAGCCCGCGCGCCCAAAGCGACCGGATGCGTTTCGCTGAAGAATGGCGCCTAACATTGGAACAAACGCTCAACGTAGACTTCTGGCAGGAAGCCGTAACCGGCTTGCTTGTTGAAAATGAAACCATTGTAGGTATCCGAACGGCCTTGGGCGTGGAGTTTCGTGGCAAGGCGGTGGTGCTTACCAACGGTACCTTCCTCAACGGTCTGATTCATATTGGCGAAAAGCAGTTTGGTGGTGGCCGTGCGGCCGAAAAAGCTAGCTCTGGCCTGACCGAGCAGTTGTTGGAGTTGGGCTTTGAAGCTGGCCGCATGAAAACCGGTACGCCGCCCCGCGTGGATGGCCGCTCCCTGGACTACTCCAAAATGGAAGAGCAGCCCGGCGACGAAATACCCGGTCGTTTCTCTTACCTCGACACACCTACGCTGGTCAAGCAGCGCCCGTGCTATATCACCTACACCAACCCAGAGGTGCACGAGATCCTGCGTACTGGCTTCGAGAAGTCGCCTATGTTCCAGGGTCGCATCAAGGGGTTGGGACCGCGCTATTGCCCGTCGGTAGAGGACAAAATCAACCGTTTCGCCGACAAGGACCGTCACCAGATTTTTGTGGAGCCGGAGGGAAGTAGCACCGTGGAAATGTACATCAACGGTTTTAGCAGCTCGTTGCCGGAGGACGTGCAGTACCGGGCCTTGCGTAAAATTGCGGGCTTCGAGAATGCCAAGATGTTCCGACCCGGCTATGCCATTGAGTACGACTTTTTCCCGCCTACCCAGCTTAATCTGACGCTGGAAACTAAGCGCGTGCGCAACCTCTATTTCGCGGGCCAGATTAACGGCACCACTGGCTACGAGGAAGCTGCCTGCCAGGGCCTAATGGCTGGTATCAACGCTCACAACCGCGTGCACGGCAAGCAACCGTTCGTCCTGAAAAGGAGTGAGGCTTACATCGGGGTTCTTATTGATGACTTGGTGAATAAAGGTACCGACGAGCCTTACCGCATGTTCACGTCCCGCGCCGAGCATCGCATCGTGCTGCGCCAGGATAATGCTGATTTGCGCCTCACGCCTATGGGCTACGCGCTGGGTTTGGCGTCGGATGAGCGTATGCAGCGCGTAGAGCAAAAGCAGCGTGAGACGGCGGAGATAATAGAATATCTACAGAAGAAATCCATTGAGCCAACCGAGATAAACGGGCTGCTCACGGAACTAGGTTCGGCTACTATCAGCGAGAAAACGCGGGCCGTAAATCTACTGCGCCGTCCCAATGTGGAGTTGGAGCACCTTACGCGTCACCTTCCAACGCTCGTGTTGGAACTAGGCCAATTTCAGGCGGACAGCTTGGAGCAGGCTATTATTGCCATCAAGTACGAATCCTACATTCAAAAGGAGCACTTACAGGCTGCCCGCGTGGGTGAGCTGGAAAACTTCGTGATTCAAGGCCGCTTGGACTACAAGCAAATGCCAGCTTTGTCGCATGAGGCACGCGAGAAACTCCTGCGCGTACAACCCGAAACTATCGGCCAAGCTGCACGCATTAGCGGCGTGTCGCCAGCGGATATTTCGGTATTGATGGTCTACTTAGGAAAGTAAGTTGGAAGCGGCTAGTGCGAGTTCGCTATGGCGAAATGCCTCTCGTTCACTTCTATCTATCGCTGGGGTCACAATAGCTGGCTTGGGGGGATTATTGCTTTGGGTGAGCAAGGTGCCACTTACTGTACCCCATATAATACGTTCTGGCTTAGTGCTTGAGGCACTTTTTTACCTATTAGCAATTGAGGCGATAATAGGGTTCGTCTTATTCATTCACCAATTGTGGAGGCGATATTATTGGCTTGCAGTGAAATGGGCTGTCTTTACATTAGTTCTATCATCAGTTTGGTGTGGCAGTTTTTATTAATTATTCGATTAGCATTTACTGAGCTTTTTTTCGGGTAAAATAGTACCAACCCATATCTACTACTTTTACTAAAAACTTAGTCCTTAGCCTGTGTCCTACGAACGTCTGTCAGCCTGCCCGGTGTGCGGCAAAAGCGAGTTTCGCAACAAGCTGGTAGTAGAAGATAAGTCAGTAAGCAAGGAAAGCTTTGCCATTGTGCAGTGCGAGAGCTGCGGCTTTCAGTTCACCAATCCACGCCCGGGCCCAGCTGATATCGGGCGCTACTACGAGTCGGACGAGTACGTGTCGCACAATAGCGGCGCTCAGGGCGTTATCAATCAAGCCTACAAAGTCGCCCGGTTTTTTACCATGCGTCGTAAGGTGGCGTTGCTGAATAAAAAAGCCCCCCGCAAAGGAAAAGTATTGGATTACGGCTGCGGAACCGGTCATTTTCTGGCTGCTTGTAAGTCCAATGGCTGGCAGGTAGTTGGTGTAGAGCCCAATGCGCGAGCCCGCGAAGAAGCCGCACGCCGCGTAGGTCAGCCCATCGGCACGGACGATCTGGGGGGCTTTTCTCCTGAGTCCTTCGACGCGATTACACTCTGGCACGTGCTCGAACATGTGCATGAGCTAGCTGCTACCTTGAAGCACCTCATCAGTCTGCTGAAGCCAGATGGCGTGCTGTTAATTGCCGTACCCAACGTGGAAAGCTTCGACGCACAGCACTACCGCCAGGATTGGGCGGCCTACGACGTGCCGCGCCACCTGTATCATTTCAGCCCCAAAACCATGACCCAGTTGCTCAAAAAGCATAAGCTGTCGGTGCGGGAAACACTGCCGCTGCCTTTGGATGCTTATTACGTAAGCATGCTCAGCGAGAAGCACCGCGCCGAGCGTAATGGTGGGTTACTGAGCGTCCTCAAAGCCGGTTATAAGTCCAATCAGTACGCGGCGGAGCATGAAGGGCAATATTCCAGCTTAATTTACGTAGCTGCTAAACGGTAGAAGTACGAGCAACAAACAGAACGTCATGCCGAGCAGCGCGAAGCATCTTGGCATGACGTTCTGTTTTTCACCCTTCATTTAATCCCCATTTCACCTTTGATGTCTGTACGCGCTCATTTGCTGTTTTTACTGGGAATTGGGGTAGGACTGAGTGGCTGCGCGGCCGTTAGCTCGCCGGAGGGTGGACCCAAAGATTTGACGCCTCCGAAGCTGGTGCGTACTTCGCCGGAGCAGGGCGCCCGCAACGTTACCCAGCGCAGTATTCGGCTGGAGTTTTCGGAGACGGTGCAGCTGAAGGACTTGCAGAAGAACCTGATTATCGCGCCCGTTATTCCGGAAGAGAATAAGTATCAGGTGCGTGAAGACAAAGGTGGCATCACGCTTACTTTCGAGCAGCCCCTCGATAAAAACACGACTTACTCGTTCAATTTCGGTAAGGCCATTACGGACATCACGGAAAATAATGAGGCCCCTAACGTCATGCTGAGCTTCAGCACCGGTGCCGATCTGGATTCGGGTCGGGTATTCGGGCGCGTGACAGACCTGCTTACCAAGCGGACAGCTGAGGATATTTCGGTAATACTTTATCCCGAAGCCGACACCGCAAATATTCGGCGGGGAAGGCCTTATTATTTGGCTCGCACCACTAAAAACGGGCAGTACGCTTTCCAAAACCTACGGGAAGGTCGCTACCGCCTGTTTGCTTTACAAGACAAGAATAATACGCGCCGCTACGAAGAAGGGGAGAGGATAGCCTACTTACCGGAGCTGATTACGGTGGCGCCCGGCCTCGACTCGATAGCGCTGGTGCTCGTGCGGCCTGATGCCCGTCGCCCCTTAGCCACCGGCCGACAGGGGGCACCCACGCAGTTTAAAGTAAGCTACAACGAAGGCATTCGGCAGGCTGTGCTGGCCCCTTTACCTGGTGGCGGAGCAACTTCACCGGAGGCCGTGGCGCAGCTAAATAATGCGTTGCAGGTAGCTGATCAGGGCAAATCGGTGATGCTTTACAAAACGAAAGCCGTTACCGAGGGCCGCTATCTACTATCCGCTACCGACAGTGTGGGCAACGTAGGCCGCGATACTATCAATGTGCGCTTTCAGGGCAACGCGCCGGCGCGGCGTGCGCCAGCCTACACCGTAGAAGGTAATCCGCAGGAAGTTTATTATCAGGGTCAGGTTCAGTTTCTATTTACTGAGCCGGTCATTTTGCCCCCCAATCAGCCATTTGGTATGCTGGTAGAGGATTCGACTGCCCGCCGTCCGCTTCGCCTGCCGCAGGATGGTACGCTCAGCCCTGACCGCGTCCGTCTGACGGTGAAACCGAATTTTAAGGCTCGCAAAACTGCCACCATCATTCTCGATAGCACCGCTGTTAGCAGCGTCACTGGTCGGTCGTTGGGACTGCGGCCCCTGCGCCTGCGCATCTCTGAGCAGTCGCCTTCCGGCACGCTATCCGGGGCTATCCAAACCAAGTTTAAGCGCTACCAGATTCAGCTGATCAATGATGCTTTTCAGCCCGTAGCCGTACTCGACAGCCCGAAAAACCGCTACGTATTTACCAATATTGCCCCTGGCTCGTATCAGATTCGTGTTCTGATTGATGCTGATGCCAACGGTACCTGGTACGGAGGCGACCCGCAGTTTCGGCTGCCCGCCGAGCCAGTTTATATCTTTCCCAAGAAGCTTGACGTGCGTGCTAACTGGGAACAGGAGGAGAATATCAGCTTCTAGCAAAGTGCCTTTTGCGTACCGTAGTCGCTTTCATTACGAAAGTATGTGGGTTTGGCTTCCTGGTGTGGACGCAACCTGAGTTGCTGCGTTACACCTTTTCCATCTAGGCCTCAAAATGGGTGATCCGACCTACTAGCGAGCTATCCACACTATATGAATTGCCTCGCAGATGCCCTGGGGGGCTTTTTTGTGGTTTTCCACAGGCTATACACGAGGTTATCCACGGGGTTATAAATACGCACAGGTAATCTGTGGATAATACGGGCGTAACGTGGGGATAACTCGTGGAGAAATTGCGGACAAGTTTTTTTGCAGGTATGAAAGCCAACACAGCACAGTTAAGCTGTGGATAAGGGTGGACAACTTCCCCTCAGAAAAGACCTAATCCACACTGCCTGGTTCGTGTGAATTGTGGATTCGTGGATAACGTCGTGGATTGTGAATAAAGTAATTAATTTATTTAATATCAACAAGTTACAATCCACACACCCTGTTGATAGCTGGTGCATAAGCCCTAGCTTGTACACAAGTTTTCAGCACTGTTTATAACTCTGAAATCTTATCAACTTATGCACAGCCCTAATGGTGGGGGATTAAAAAAATATTTCTTAAAATCTCTTTTAAAAAGTTATTAACCCTGTGGATAAATCGGGCGTTTCCCAAAAAAGCCCCCCAACACAATTTGCGGCTTCTCGCGTATACAGCAGTTCAGCTTTAGCAGGCCGCCATGCCCTTTGATTATTCGCTCGATTTCAAAAAAGTTGATTTTCGGCAGCAGCCCGAATTGTATCGCGTGGGCAAAGGCGAGCAGGGCGTGCTATTAGTAGAGCCTTATAAATCGGAGATACTGCCGTACTGGCGCTTTCGCACGCCCGAAATAGCGCAGGAGTCATCGGAGCGGATCTACGAGCTGTTTCTGGGCTATCTGAAAGACAACGACTTTGTAGGAGCTGATATGGCGCGTAAATTCCTGCAAATGGGCTTTACCCGAGCCCGGCGCTACGCCAATCATAAGGGAGGCAAAAAGTACGATGGCCCGGTGCCCGACGATAAAAAAGGTCAGAGCGGAGCTCATGGACGTGCTGAGTTGCCCCGCTCCCCCGAAGACCCCGAGAAAGCTGCCGCTGCTGCCATCTTCAAACAGAAATGGGACCAGGCCCAGCACTACCCCGAGTACGAGCGTCAGCGCGCCGATTTTCAGGCTCGCTACGGCAAGTGAGCCACAGATTCCTACCTTTATCTAAACTTAGACCTCACCCCACGGCTATGACAAAGCCAGACCAACCAACCAGCATGGAAGAAAACGAAATCACCCTAGGTACCGGCATGGGACCTCTGAAGTTTGGAGCCTCCATGGACGAGGTGCGCGCCCTGATGGGAGAGCCCGAAGAAATTGAAGAGTCGGAGGATGACGACGAGTTCGAGCATCAAGCTTGGAACTACTTGGAGGAAGGCTACTCCCTCTACTTCGACCGCGAAGATGACTACCGCCTCAGCTGCATCGAAACGGACCACCCTGGCTTGCGCCTTTTCGGTCAGCCAATTCACGGCAAGAGCCAGGCCGCTATTGAGGAACTGATGCGTCAGCATGGGTACAACAACCCCGAAACTGAGCGTATGGAGACCGGCGAAGTTCGCCTCTCTTATGAGAAGGAGATGATTGACTTATACTTCGATGAGGATGAGCTACAGTTTGTCAACTTTGGAGTGTTTATATCTGACGATCTGGAAGTACAATGGCCAAGCTAATTAGTAGTTATCCACAAAACACATGATTTTGTGTGTGGAAAAGTGGATAAGTGCCTATTAACCCGACACTTTACACAATTAAATCAGTGGAAAATGCCCCCAGTGGCTTGTCCACAGTTGTTAACAGAAAGCTTCAAAACGAAAAAAGCCACCCTCTTAGAGGGTGGCTTTTTTGGCTCTATTCAAGAATGACTCAGCCTTATAGGATAGCCCGGAAGAACAAAAACAGGGCCCCTGATAATACCATTGTGACGGGCAGGGTAAGTACCCAAGCCAATGCAATGTTGCGCACCATCTGGGGGTTCAGGTTCTTCACACCGCGGTTGGCCACCATAGAGCCAGCAATGGCTGATGACAATACGTGGGTAGTGGAACTAGGCAAACCAATAGCCGTGGATACCCCAATCATGCTGGCTGCTACTAGTTCAGAAGAGGCACCCTGCGCATAAGTGAGGTGCTCTTTACCGATGCGCTCACCAATAGTTTTAACGATACGCTGCCAGCCTACCATCGTGCCGATGCCCAAAGACGTGGACACCATAAGAAGTACCCACCAAGGCGCGTAATCGGTGTAAGATCGTAGGTCGGTTACGCCGGCTTTATAGATAGCTTGGTCAGCGCTGCTCAGGTTTAGCTTTTCGCTACCCAGGAGTTTTTTGGTGCGGTTGTCGAGGAGCAGAATTGCTTTACGAATCTCGAAGCGGGCGTTTTGGGGAAGTTGACGTACGCTGGTTTTTCCCACGAAAACACTATCAAGGGCATCGGTTTGCGTACGAATCTCAACCAGCGTTTTGCGGTCTTCAGCACTTAGCTCTGCGGGGTCTACCTTCTTCACCACTTGCTCTACACGGGCCAGAGAAGCGCGCATATCCAGAGGATTGAGGTCATCATTCAAAGCAAAAAAGGTAGGCACGATGCCGATAAGAATCAGCATAATCAGGCCTACGCCTTTTTGGCCATCGTTGGAGCCGTGAAAAAAGCTGACCAGCGTACAGGTCACAATCAGAATCAGGCGAATCCAGAGGGGCGGGGGCTTGCGCTTGTGGGGCTCCCGGAAGATGGCCTTGTTGCGCACAAACCGGCGCAAGATGAACATGAGCAGAATAGTCAGCGTGAAGCCAAACAGCGGCCCCACGAGCAGCGCCACGCCGGTTTCGCCGGCCTTGCTCCAGTTGACAGCCGCTCCACTAGACTCGGGCAGCAGCGAAAACGCAATACCGACGCCCAGAATAGAACCGATAAGCGCATGAGAGCTGGAAGCCGGAATACCATAGTACCAGGTACCCACGTTCCAGAGAATAGCCGACAGAATAAGCGCACCCACCATGGCAATGCCGTGGTACACATTCTGATCTACCAAGCTCTCGACGGGCAGCAGGTACACGATGCCCATTGCCACGGCAATACCACCGGCAAACACGCCAATGAAATTCCAGAAAGCCGACCAGATAACGGCCACCCAAGGGCGCAGGGTATTGGTATAAATGACTGTTGCGACGGCATTAGCCGTATCGTGAAAGCCATTGACGAATTCAAAAGCGCAGGCTGCTACCAGACAGAGGAGCAGCAAAAACAGCACTTGAGGCTCTAAGCCAAACATAGGAGGGGAAATAGGTACAAAAAAACGGGCGCCCAAAGGTAATGTTACCAAAAACGGGGCAAGATTATCAAATTGTTACCTGACATCCTGCGCCAGATTTCTTCGTTGTGCAATCAGCGAAAATTTGTAGTTAACAATACCAGTCGTAAAGGCCCCGATACGCAAGCGACCCGGTGAGCGGCTAACTGAGCTATAAAAAAGATTTGGGCAGTGGCTTGGGAGCAAATTGCTTACGGCTTCGTCTGCATGAATAGCGCCGTAAGCTACGAATCTGTTTTTTCCTCCACTCAGTTGAATCAGCAGCCTATCTTTGCTGCTATGAGCAACGCGACGCAGAAACCCTCTCTCGAAAATACCCAGCTAAAGGACATTGTGGCCCACGCCAAGGAATACGGCTTCGTATTTCCTTCGTCCGAAATCTACGATGGCCTGCAAGCCGTGTACGACTACGGCCCCAACGGCGTAGAGCTGAAGAATAACCTCAAGCAGCTCTGGTGGCGGGCCATGACCCAGCTCAATCAGAACGTGGTGGGCATCGATGCGGCCATTTTCATGCACCCGCTCACCTGGAAAGCCAGCGGCCACGTCGACGGCTTCTCTGACCCCATGATTGATAATCTGGACTCGAAGAAGCGCTACCGGGCCGACGTATTGTTGGAGGAAAAAGCCGCCCAGTACGAAAACGCCGGCGACAAAATACGCGCTGACATGCTGCTGGCCGACATGGGCCGCCTGCTCACGGCCGAGGACCTGACCGGCGTGCGCCAGCTTATCATTGATGAGAAAATAACCTGTCCCGTGTCCGGCACCGCCAACTGGACCGAGGTACGTCAGTTCAACCTGATGTTCTCGACGCAGGTGGGTTCAGTGGCTGATGATTCCAGCTTAATCTACCTGCGGCCCGAAACAGCTCAGGGCATTTTTGTCAACTTCCTGAACGTGCAGAAGTCGGCCCGGATGAAGATTCCGTTTGGTATTGCCCAGATTGGGAAGGCTTTTCGCAATGAGATTGTCGCTCGTCAGTTCATCTTCCGCATGCGGGAGTTTGAGCAAATGGAGATGCAATTCTTTGTGCGTCCTGGCACCGAGATGGAGTGGTATCAGCAGTGGAAAGAAACGCGCAAGCGCTGGCACGAAGCCCTCGGCCTGCCCGCCGAAAAGCTGCGTTTTCACGACCACGACAAACTGGCTCACTACGCCAACGCAGCCGTGGACATCGAGTTTGAATTCCCTTTCGGCTTTAAGGAAATCGAAGGCATTCACTCACGCACCGACTTCGACCTGACCCAACATCAGACGCTGAGCCGCAAAAAGCAGCAGTTTTTCGACAACGACCTCGATGAGAACGGCAAGGCGTACGGCAACTATGTGCCTTTTGTAGTGGAAACCTCTGTGGGCGCCGACCGGCTGTTTCTGGCCACGCTGTGCCAGGCATATACTGAAGAAACCATTACGGAAGGGGAGGGTGAACAGCAGCAAACCAAAACCCGCACCGTGCTACGCCTGCACCCAGCCTTGGCCCCGGTGAAAGCCGCCATATTCCCCCTAGTGCGCAAGGACGGCCTGCCCGAGAAAGCCACCGAAATCTTCGACGAGCTGCGCCACGATTTCCGCCTTGTGTACGAGGAACGCGACGCCATCGGCAAGCGCTACACCCGCCAGGATCTCATCGGTACGCCCTTCTGCATTGCCGTCGACCACCAAACGCTGGAAGACAATACCGTAACCGTGCGTCACCGCGACTCCCGCGAGCAAACCCGCATGCCGATCAGCGAGCTGCGCAACTACATCGGCGAGGCTGTCAGCTTCAAGCGAATTTTTGAGAAACTGTAGACTTTACTTAGAAAACGCATAAAAAGCCCCCCAGAGCAGTTCTGGGGGGCTTTTTCGTAAGACCATATCCTAATTGTCACTCAGCCAGTCGGTGGCTTCGCGGCGTGAGGTGAAGTAGTTGAACTCCACTTGCTGGGGGGCAAATGCACGGTCGAAGGAAGGGGAGTAGCAGCCCATCTGGTGTTGGTACTGGCCTTCGGAGAGCAGAGCCGCAATAAACAACTGCCGAGATGAGTGTGCCGGCAAATGACGCATGATAGGTGCCAGCAGAAACTCTTCGTCATCGTCGGTGGGCGGCGCGTTACGCTTCAAGTCCAAGAGCAACTTATCCACACCCAGATTGTGCATAGCTTCAAGTGCCAGCTGATATACTTTCTCAAAAGTTTCCGCCAATGAGGATGCCGCATACTGCAGCTGCATGGTAGCAGTAGCAGCATGATAAGCAAGGGACACAGTAGGCGTTTGGTACAAAATCATGGAAGCGGGACAGTGGCGAACCAGCGTCTATAACGGCATTGGGGGGCAAAAATTGCGGTAGAGGGACTAATACGCGGATTGAACTGCCTTCGTTTACAAAAATTCAACTTGAAAGATTCAAATGCAGACTTTTCGGTTGCCTAGGACTGTTGGTTGGTACTTGAAAACTTCTAGGCTTACTACCTACTCGGCTTTCCGTACCTTTGCTGCATTTTAACGGCCTATGTGGAGCTCTCTTGCGCTTTTCGTCATCAAGCAGCGGCGGATTCTTATCCTGCTCATAGCCGCGATGACTGTATTTATGGCCTGGAAAGCCAAAGACGTAGAAATGACCTACGACTTTGCCCAGGTCGTTAGTCCGGACGATCCGGACGTAGTCTACTTTCAGAATTTCAAGAAGACCTTCGGCGAAGATGGCAATGTACTCGTGTTGGGCTTGCAGGACAGCAGCGTGTATAAGCTGGGCAACTTCACCGAGCTGCGCAACCTCACCGATACCCTAAGCGGCGTAGAGGGTGTGAACGGTGTGTTGTCAGTCACAAAGGTTTTTGCCTTGCGCAAAGACACCGCTACTCAGCAGTTTAAGGCTGTCCCAATCTTTGCGAAAGCCCCCGAAACCCAACGCGAGCTGGACAGCTTGATGCGGGAAGTGAATCGGGTGGAGTTCTATAAAGGCCAGCTCATTTCACCTAGTACCGGCGCCACATTGCTGGCCCTCACCATGGACCCCAAGTACTTGAATTCGTCACGACGTCAGGCCGTAATGAATGAGATTCTGGGCCACGCAGAGGCTTTCAGCAAGAAAACCGGTATTCGTCTGCACTACGCGGGTCTGCCCTACGTGCGCTCCACCATGACCACGAAAGTGGCGGCCGAAATGAAGTTTTTCGTGCTGCTCACGGTGCTTATGATGGGCGCTACCCTGTTCATGTTCTTCCGAACGTGGGCGGCCGTTATCTTCCCTATTCTGGTGGTACTGGTAGTGGTAATCTGGTGCGTGGGCACCATGGTGCTATTGGGGTACAAAATCAACCTTCTTACTGGCCTGATTCCCAGTATCCTGATTGTTATCGGAGTTCCCAACTGTACGTATCTACTCTCGCGCTACCATTACGATTACCGAAAATCGGGTAATCAGATTCTGGCCATGACGCGCGTGGTGCGCAAAATTGGGTTGGTGACTTTGATGAATAATACGACAACGGCCATTGGCTTTCTCGTGTTCTGCTTCACTGATATTGCCATACTGTATCAGTTCGGGCTGATTGCTACAATCAATATTTTTGTGGCTTTTGCCGTTTCATTTATCCTGATTCCGGCTGTATTTACCTACCTACCGCCGCCCACACCCAAACAGCTAAAGCACCTAGATGCCAAGCCGCTAACTAAACTGCTGGAGTTCTTCGAGCACTTGGTGTTGGAGCGCCGCGGCACCGTGTATTTGATAGGAGCAGGCCTGGTAGCAATCTCGTTGTTAGGTATCACGAAGATCAAATCGGTCTCCTACATGGTAGACGATTTGCCCAAAGAAAGCTCCGTAAATAGCGACTTGAAGTTCTTTGAGCAGCATTTCAATGGTATCATGCCCTTGGAAATCGTTATTGACACGGGCAAGAAGCAGGGCATCCTTAAGATTAAGAACCTGGAGAAGATAGACCGGTTGGAGAAATACCTGCGCACCCAGCCCGTGCTGTCGTCGCCGGTTAGCATTGTTACTTTCCTTAAAGCTTCGACCCAAGCTTTCTACAACGACAACCCCGAGTATTACCGCCTCCCCGACAATTCGGAGAAGAACTTTATCCTGCGGTACTTGGCTCAGTCGAGAGGTAAAGAATCAGCTAATGGCCCGATGAGTGATAAGCTGCTGCGCTCCTTTGCTGACTCTACTGGCCAGCGGGCGCGCATCTCCCTCAAGATTGCGGATATCGGCTCCCGCAATCTCGACACCCTGATTAACCGCCAGATTCAGCCTCAAATCCAGGAGATCTTTAACGGCTCGGGGATGACGGTGAAGCTGACGGGCACGACCATTCTCTTTACCAAAGGCAACGAATACCTTATTAACACGCTGAAGGAGAGTATTATAATTGCCTTTGCGCTGGTCGGCCTGGTGGTCCTAATTCTGTTCCGCTCGTTGCGGGCGGTATTCTTTACGTTGCTGCCCAACCTGGTTACCCTGATTCTGACGGGTGGCCTGATGGGCTACTTTGGTATCCCGCTCAAACCCAGCACGGCTCTGATTTTCAGCATTGCCCTGGGTATTGACGGCGACAACTCCATCCACTTAATAGCCAAATTCAGGCAGGAGCTAGCCGTGAACGGCCGCCGAGTGAAGGCCGCTATCAGCACTACCTTGCGGGAGGCGGGAACTAGTATGATTTATACTAGCATTACACTGTTTCTGGGTTTTAGTGTGTTTGCTTTCAGCGAGTTCGGTGGCACCAAAGCCTTGGGGTTGTTGATGTCGGCGAGCTTGCTCATTACCAACTTCTCTAACCTGATTCTGCTGCCCTGCCTGCTCGTAACATTTGAGCACGGCAAGGATGAGACCATCGACCAATCACTACTTCAGCACTACGACGACGATTATCACCAGGAAGACGATGACTACGAGCTTAACCTCAGCCGTATGACGGTGAAGCGGATAGGTACCGAAAGCTAGTTTTCAATCTGTTCCGTTGTTTTCTCACTTATAGAAGGCGATGGAATTGGAGTATACAGAACACCACCCCATGAAATATTCCGAATACAAACAGCCGCTCAACTACGCCCAAGTCGGTACCGACATCCTCAAATGGTGGCAGGAAAACGGCATTTTTGAGAAGAGCGTGAGCACCCGCGAGGGGCAGCCCACCTACGTGTTTTACGAAGGTCCGCCGTCGGCAAATGGTGCGCCCGGCATTCACCACGTAATGGCCCGGACGGTGAAGGATATCTTCTGCCGCTATCAGACCTTGCTGGGCAAACAGGTGTCGCGCAAGGGCGGCTGGGATACCCACGGTCTACCCATTGAGTTGCAGGTTGAAAAGGAACTGGGCATCACGAAGGAAGATATCGGCAAGAAGATTTCGATTGCCGATTACAACCAGCGTTGCCGCGAAACCGTGATGCGCTTCAAGGCGCAGTGGGACGACCTTACACAAAAGATGGGCTACTGGGTTGACCTCGACGACCCGTACATCACCTTCGAATCGGAGTACATCGAAAGCTGCTGGGCGCTGCTCAAGAAGCTCTACGACAAGGGTTTGCTGTATAAAGGCTACACTATTCAGCCTTATTCACCGGCAGCCGGCACCGGCTTGTCTTCGCATGAGCTGAACCAGCCCGGCACTTACCGTGATGTGAAGGACACGACCATCGTGGCGCAGTTCAAGGTGAAGCGGGATGAAGCTTCGGAAAAGCTATTCGCGGGTGTGGAAAACCTGGGGGGTAATTCTGCCTCTGGGGGGCAAATCGATACGTTTATTCTCGCCTGGACCACTACGCCTTGGACCTTGCCGGGCAATACGGCCCTAGCCGTAGGCAAGAATATCCGCTACGCGCTGGTGCGCACCTTCAACCCGTACACGCATCAGCCTATTCGGGTAGTGCTGGCTAAGGATTTGGTGAATCGCTATTTCACAGAAAAAGGTGCTGAGGCTTCTTTAGAAGACTACAAAGCCGGCGACAAAGTATTGCCTTGGCGTTTGGAAGGCGAGTTTTTGGGTCAAGATCTCGTGAATATCCGCTACGAGCGCCTTTTCGATTTCACTCCGTTTGAAGGCGAGGAAAAAGGTTTCCGCGTCGTTGCCGGCGACTTTGTTACGACCGAAGACGGTACTGGTATCGTGCACATTTCGCCTACGTTTGGCGCTGATGACTTCCGGGTAGCTCAGCTCAATGACATCCCAGCCCTGCTGGTTACCGATGCCGAAGGCAAGCTGACGCCTATCGTAGATCGGACGGGCCGCTATGTGCTGCAGATGGGTGAGTTTGGTGGTCGTTTGGTGAAAAACTACGACGGCCACGACGAAACCGGCGCCGACTACAAAACCTTGGATGAGAGTATCGCCATTCGGATGAAAGGGGACGGCACCGCCTTCAAAGTGGAGAAGTACGAGCACACCTATCCGCACTGCTGGCGCACCGATAAGCCCGTACTTTACTACCCGCTCGACTCCTGGTTTATCAAGACCACGGCCGTGAAGGACCGCCTCATCGAGCTTAACAAAACCATCAACTGGAAGCCCGAAAGCACCGGCTCCGGCCGCTTCGGCAACTGGCTCGAAAACCTGGTCGACTGGAACCTCAGCCGCTCGCGCTATTGGGGTACGCCGCTGCCCATCTGGCGCAGTCAAGATGGCTCGGAGGAAATCTGTATTGGCTCTATTGCCCAACTGAGCGCCGAAATTGACAAGGCCGTGGCCGCCGAGATTATGACCCACAACCCGTTGACGGCTGGGGGGCAAATTGATCTGCACCGGCCCTACGTGGACGATATTTTCCTCGTGTCGCCCACTGGCCAGGCCATGTACCGCGAAACCGACCTCATCGACGTGTGGTTCGACAGCGGCGCTATGCCCTACGCGCAGTGGCACTACCCGCTCGAAAACGAAGCGAAATTTCAGAAGAACTTCCCCGCCGATTTTATTGCCGAAGGCGTGGACCAAACCCGCGGCTGGTTCTTTACGCTACATGCTTTGGGCGTGATGCTGGAAGACTCCGTGGCGTTTAAGAACGTGATTGCCAATGGCTTAGTGTTGGCGAAAGACGGGCAGAAGATGAGCAAGCGCCTTGGCAACGCCGTCGATCCGTTTGCGACTATCCAGCAGTTTGGGCCCGATGCCACCCGCTGGTATCTGATTGTCAACGCGCCACCGTGGGACAACCTCAAGTTCGACCCCGCTGGCGTGACGGAGGTGCAGCGTCGCTTCTTCGGTACGCTGTTCAACACGTATTCCTTCTTCGCGCTTTACGCCAACCTCGACGAGTTCCGCACCCGCGAGTTCGACCGTATTCCGTTCACCGATTTGAGTGAGCTGGACCGTTGGGTGCTATCGAAGTTGCAGTCCTTGATTCTGGAAGTTAGGGGGCATTACGACAATTATGACCCTACCAAAGCGGCCCGCGCCATCCAGGATTTCGTCACCGATCAGCTGTCCAACTGGTATGTGCGGCTCTCGCGTCGCCGTTTCTGGAAGGGCGAATTGACCACGGATAAAAAGGCCGCTTTCGAGACCTTGCAGGAATGCCTGGTGGTCGTAGCGCAGCTGATGGCACCCATCGCGCCCTTCTTCGGCGAGTGGCTCTACAAGAATATGACCGACGGCATGCGTCAGGAAGCCTTAGCGAATAACACGCCGCTGGCCCCCGAATCGGTGCATCTCACGTTGCTCGTGGAAGCCGACACGCGTCGGATTGACACGGCGCTGGAGGAGCGTATGGAACTGGCCCAGCGCATCAGTTCTTTGACCCATTCGCTGCGCAAAAAGTCGGTGCTGAAAGTGCGCCAGCCTTTGCAGCGCATCTTAGTGCCGGTACTCAACGACACCACCCGCGACCAGGTGGGCTTGGTGGAAGATTTGATTTGCGCTGAGGTAAACGTGAAGCACGTGGAATTTTTGGACGACACCAGCGGCGTGTTGGTGAAGTCGGTGAAGCCTAACTTCAAGCGTTTGGGTCAGCAATATGGCCCGAAGCTGAAAGCTGTGGCGGCCCGCATTCAGCAGATGACGCCCGAGGAAATCAGCGTACTGGAATCGATCGGAACGCTGGCCGTGGAAGTAGAAGGGGAGCAACTGAATTTGGCCCCCGACGACGTAGAAATCCGCACCGACGACTTGCCCGGCTGGCTTGTAGCTACCGACGGTCCGCTCACCGTGGCCCTCGATGTGACGCTGACTGACGAGCTGCGCCGCGAAGGTGTGGCCCGTGAGCTGGTTAATCGTCTGCAAAACCTGCGCAAGGACAGCGGCCTGGAAGTGCAGGACAAAATCCGCATCACGCTGGGCGGTGAGCAGCCCGATTTGGCGGCCGCCGTGCAGTTCTTCGGCGACTATATCCGCACTGAAACCCAGGCGCTTTCGCTCACATTCAGCCCGGAGCTGACGGGCGGCGTGACCCTGGAGTTTGATGACTACAGCGTGCCGGCTCAGCTGGAAGTGGTAACTGCTTGATAATGAATAGCCAACCGAGCCGTAAAAAGCCCGGTTGGTATAACCTCGCACAAAGCATTGGGGGGTGCGTTTAAAGTCGTTTAAAAACTCATAAATCAGGCCCAAAACGGCACAAAAAGCCCCCCGGAGCTTGTACTCAAGCGTTAGAAGCACAAGAATGAAGTACTGGAAATATTACTTGCTGGCCTTGCTGGTTATCCTCATCGATCAGGTCTCGAAATGGGCGGTGCACACCTATATGGAGCCAGGAATGCCGGGCGAAATTCCGCTCATCGGCGACTGGTTTAAGCTCCATTACACCCTAAATCCGGGCATGGCTTTCGGGGTAGAGCTGCCGGCGCCCTATGGCAAGATTATCCTGACCACTTTTCGCTTGGTGGCCGTCACTTTTATTGCCTATCTCATTCGCAAGCACAGTCTTCGAGACACGCATCCCGGTCTGCTAGCCTGTGGGGGGCTTATTTTGGGCGGCGCCATCGGCAACCTGATCGACTCTATGTTCTATGGCGTGATCTACAATAACGCCCCTTTCGAAGCGCCTACACCGTGGCTACATGGCCAGGTAATCGACATGATTTATCTGGATTTGTACGAAGGCTTTTTGCCTATGAGTTGGCCACTAATTGGTGGTTCTCACCTCTCGCTGTGGCCCATCTTCAACATCGCCGACTCAGCAATCTTTATCGGAGTAGCGCTTATTCTGCTCAATCAAAGTAAGTTTTTCCAGCACGAAGATTCCCCTACGAAAACCGTAGTCCCTCGCCGCGACACCGAGCCAACGTCGACGGAGCATGTTCAACTGTAGCTAACTGCTTTCACGCTAAAAGTCTTCTGTCATCCTGACGAAGGAAGGACCTTATCAAGCTAGAACGAGACGTTGACACAATCGTCTTTCTGGTTCGATAAGGTCCTTCCTTTGTCAGGATGACAGCCGTTTTAGGTAGCTTTGATTTTAGCTACAGCCTGTTCTTTCATCTCTTCTTTTAGCTATCCACTCTGTGCAGCCACTCCTCACCGTCTCTAATCTTACCATCGACTTCACCTCTCACCGCGGCGACGTACGGGCGGTGAATGACGTGTCGTTTGAGCTGCGCCGGGGCGAGACGCTGGCTATCGTGGGCGAATCGGGTTCGGGGAAGTCGGTGACGTCGCTGGCGCTGATGGGGCTGATACAAATGCCCCCCGGTCGTGTGACCACTGGCCAGACGCGGTTTCAGTCTGAGGAACTAGGCGAAGTTGACTTGCTAAAGCTTTCTGATGAGCAGTTGCGGCGGGTGCGGGGCAACGAGATTTCGATGATTTTTCAGGAGCCGATGACCTCGCTCAACCCTGTGCACACTTGTGGTGCCCAAGTGGTAGAAGCGTTGCGTTTGCATACTTCGTTGTCCTCTAAAGAAACCGAAGCCCGGACTATCGAGCTCTTCGCAACTGCCCAGTTGCCGCGGCCGGAGAAAATCTTCAAAGCCTATCCGCACGAAATCTCTGGGGGGCAAAAACAGCGGGTGATGATAGCCATGGCCATGGCTTGTAACCCCGCAATCCTCATTGCCGACGAGCCCACCACTGCCCTCGACGTGACGGTACAGGCCCGCATGCTCCAGCTTATCGACGACCTGCGGCGTCAGAATAACACGGCTGTCCTCTTCATCACTCACGACTTGGGTGTGGTAGCCGAAATCGCTGACCGCATCCTCGTTATGTATCGCGGAAAGGTGGTAGAGCAGGGCCTTGTGCTCGATATTTTTACCAACCCTCAGCACCCCTATACGAAGGGCCTTCTGGCCTGTCGGCCCAAGCTCTCCGTGGGTAAGCAGCGCTTGCCCGTTGTAGCCGATTTTATGGCTGAAGACGCTTCTGGCCAGCTCACCGAAATCAGCGCTCCGGTGCCCGAAGCTCCTAGCGTTGAGTTAGATAGAGCGCCTACACTGACGGAGAACATACCAGTCGAAATCCCCAAAATGTTCCACGGGGAACATTTTACGCCTGTTTCAGCCATAAAATCGTCTTCAGAATCTGCTATTTCAGAGCCTGCTTTGGGGGGAAGTTTAGCCAGTGAAACCGGCTCGAAACCGGCCGAAAAGACTGGGCCGGTTCTGCTACGGGTGGAAGGCTTGAACGTGCACTTTCCTATCCGCAAAGGCTTGTTCAATCGGACTAAGGAGTACGTGCGAGCGGTGGATGGCGTGAGCTTCGATATCTATTCCGGCGAGACAGTAGGGCTGGTAGGCGAGTCGGGCTGCGGCAAGACGACGCTAGGCCGGGCCTTGTTACGGTTAGTGGAACCAACGGCGGGTCGCATCCTGTTCGAAGGCACTGACCTGGCTACCCTGCCGGCGGGCGAGTTGCGGCGGCGGCGGCGCGAGTTCCAGATGGTGTTTCAAGACCCCTATGCGGCGCTCAACCCGATGATGACGGTAGGAGAGGCCATCATCGAGCCCATGCAGGTGCACGGCGTGGGAGGCACCAAACAACAGCAAAAGGCTAAAGTGATGGAGCTGTTGCGCACCGTAGGGCTGCGCGAAGATCATTACCTGCGCTATCCGCACGAGTTTTCGGGTGGGCAGCGCCAGCGCATTTGTATTGCGCGGGCGTTGGCATTGCAGCCCAAGTGCATTATTTGTGATGAGTCCGTATCCGCGCTTGACGTGTCGGTGCAGGCGCAGGTGCTGAACTTGCTGAATCAGCTCAAGCGTGACTTTGGTATCACCTACCTCTTCATTACCCATGATTTATCGGTAGCCCGGTTTATGTCGGATCGACTGTTGGTAATGAACAAAGGGCAGATAGTGGAGAGTGGACCTGCGGCGGCGGTCTATGCTAATCCCCAGCATGAGTACACCCGTACCCTGCTCAGTGCCATCCCAAAAGATGAACCATCTGATATCCGGGCGGCCCAGGCACGTCGGGCGGCGGAAGTAGCGTAGCGCCAAGTTCCGACTTGCAAAACTGCTGAACAGTTAGCTGGGGGCTTTTTTGCAATAACTGCAGTGAAACGCAGACTCAGAGTATGTACTACTACTTTGGTGAATAATAAGCTTCATGCTTGCTCAAGGAGGAGCTTAATAGGTCATCACAATAATTTCATAACGCATCATTATCATCAGTAAATAGTTATTTTCTCTAATATTCCGTAGTATCTACTTTGGAGCTGGAATCCTTTACTTCCACCCACGTTTAATCGCCCTTCCGGCGACTTCTGATTTTTGAATAACCCCGGAGAAACGCACCTGCGTATACTCCAACCTACCTATACTCGGCCGCCTGCGAAAACTACAACCATTGGGCGGCACCTTCTTTTCGAATGAAGAAACAAGATGAATCTGCAGCTCCCCGCGCCCCTCGCGCGAAAGCTGCCCGCGGCGAAAAAGCCGCTGCTGCCCCCGTTACCAAAACGCAAGTGTACCGGGTATTTGCCGACAACCCCGGCAAAGTATTTTCCTATCGTCAACTCTCACGCCGCCTCGGCGTGACCACCAAAGAGCAGCGCGAAGAGGTGTTTGATCACCTCAAAGCCCTGCGCAAATCCAATCAGCTTACCCTGCTCCAAAACGACGACTACCGCCTTACCGACCCGGCCGCGCTACGCATGCAGCCCGACGCCGGCCAGCGCCCTGAGCGCGGCCGTAACAAGGGGGGCAAATCTCGGCCAGATGGCGCTGCCATTGAGGCTCAGTTTGGGCAGGATCCACTAGTACATCGTCGGCGCGATGCTGGGTTCGACTTCCCTGGCGACGACCGTCAACGCTTCCGCGAGCGACCCGGCTCCGGTGGCGACATCATCACCGGTACGGTAGCTTTGGCTACCAATAAGTACGCTTTCGTAATAAGCGAGGAAAGCGAAAACGACATCCGCGTTTTCACTGACCGTTTGAAGTTTGCCATGAACGGCGACACAGTACGAGTGCGTCTGCGTGGTGAGCGCGACGGCCGTCCCGTGGGCGACGTGCTGGAAGTAGTAAAGCGGGAGCGGGAAGAAATAGTAGGCCAACTGACGGTGCAGAACGCCGGCTTCGGTTTCGTATCACCCGACCATCGCAAGATGTACTTCGATGTCTTTGTGCCTCACGAAGGCCTCAAAGATGCCCGTAGCGGCGAGAAAGTCCTCGTGCGCATCACGGAGTGGCCTGAGGACCCCGGACGTCAGCCTGTGGGCGAAATCGTGCGCTCTTTTGGCCAGGCCGGCGAGAACGAGGCTGAGATCAACGCCATCATGGCGGAGTTTGGGCTGCCGTTCGAGTTTCCTCAGGATGTGGAGGAAGAGTCGGAAAGTATTTCGGACCGCATTCAGGAAGACGAAATTGCGCGCCGCCGCGACTTCCGCGACATCACCACCTTCACCATTGACCCCGCCGACGCTAAGGATTTCGACGACGCGCTATCCATCCAAAAACTGGAGAATGGCAACTGGGAAATCGGCGTTCACATTGCCGACGTGACCCACTATGTGCGGCCCGAGTCGATGCTGGAGCGGGAGGCCCGCCACCGCGCAACTTCGGTTTACTTAGTCGACCGCGTGATTCCAATGCTGCCCGAGCGCCTGTCGAATGGGCTGTGCTCGTTGCGGCCCAATGAAGACAAACTGACTTTCTCAGCGGTGTTTGAGTTGGACGAGAACGGCAAGCTCTATGACTCGTGGTTTGGCAAAACCGTTATTCACTCCGACCGTCGCTTTGCTTATGGCGAAGCGCAGGAACGTATTGAAACGGGGGAGGGTGACTTTGTTGAAGAGGTAAATACACTGAACAACATTGCCAAGAAACTCCAGGCTCAGCGCTTCAAGAAAGGTGCTATTGGCTTCGAAACGCAGGAGGTAAAATTCCAGCTAGACGAGAATGGTAAGCCGGTGGGCGTGTACGTGAAGGAACGCCAGGATGCGCATAAGCTCATTGAAGAGTTTATGCTACTGGCTAACCGCAAGGTGGCCGACTTCGTGTTCCAGAAAAAGAAGACCAAGCCGCGCTTCACTATGGTGTATCGTACCCACGATGCGCCCGATGCCGACCGCCTACAGAACTTCGCTTTGTTCGCCAAGAAGTTTGGTCACGACCTGAACTTGGAGAACCCTAAGAAGCTTTCTAATGAACTGAACAGCCTGTCGGAAAACGTAGTGGGCAAGCCTGAGCAGAATGTAATTCAGACCTTGGCTATCCGTACCATGGCCAAGGCTAAGTATACCACTGAGCCGCTGGGTCACTTCGGTTTGGCCTTCGACCACTATTCGCACTTCACTTCGCCCATCCGTCGCTACCCCGATATGATGGCGCACCGCCTGTTGGAACACTACCTGCAGGGGGGCAAAAACGTGGAGGCTGAGCCCGTAGAAGAAGAGTGCAAGCACTCCTCCGAGCGTGAAAAGCTAGCTGCAAATGCCGAGCGCGCCAGCATCAAATACAAGCAGGTGGAGTACATGGCTGCCCGCGTAGGTGAGCAGTTCAAGGGTGTGGTATCGGGCCTCACGGAGTGGGGTATGTATGTGGAAGTGGAGGAGAACAAGTGCGAAGGCATGATCCGCATCAGCGATATTCCCGGCGACTTCTTCGAGCTCGACAAGGATAACTACCGCCTCGTTGGCCAGCGCAGCAAGCGCATCATTCAGTTTGGCGACGAGCTGCAAGTCATCGTGAAAGCAGCCAACCTGCTCGACCGCACCATCGACTTCGAACTGGTAGATGAGCGCCCTATGTCGCAACGCCGCAACGATACACCGCGTCGCGAGGAAAGCGGCCGTAGCCGTCGGTCGGAGCGAGGACCTGAGCGGGACCGTGGCGGCAAAAGCAGTGGTGGCCCAGGCGGCGGTGGTAAGCGCCGCCGTTAAATAGTGGCCATTTAAGATTAGAAAGCCTGATGGCTGCACAGTGTGCGGACATCAGGCTTTTCTGTTGCGCTAATTTGCCCCCCAGCATTACGTCTAATCCACTCCAGCCCGTTCCTCCGTACCTTTCCCGCCTCAATACATCTTGCCCCTGTGAGCCCCACTGATTTCACGCAAAAAATAACCGCCGCCCTGGCTAGTCTTGAGTACGGTCAGCAGCCAGTAGCCCTCTACGAGCCCATTCGCTACATCATGGCCTTGGGGGGCAAACGCATCCGCCCCTTGCTTACCCTGATGGGCGCTCACCTCTTCACCGATGAGCTGGACCCCGTGCTACGGCCGGCTTTGGCTACCGAAGTTTTTCACAACTTCACCCTGCTCCACGATGATATCATGGACCAGGCTCCCCTGCGCCGGGGCCAGCCCACGGTGCATGAGAAGTGGAACGCCAACGTGGCCATCCTGAGCGGCGACGTGATGCTGGTGCGGGCTTATGAGCTGTTCCTAAACGTGCCGCCGGCCCTATTGCCAACCGTGCTGCGCAAGTTCAGCCAGACCGCAGCCGAGGTGTGTGAAGGCCAACAATGGGACATGGATTTTGAGACGAATGAGCACGTCTCTATCGAGCAATACCTGGATATGATTCGGCTGAAAACAGCTGTGCTACTCGGCTTTTGTCTGGAGCTAGGAGCCTTGCTGGGTGGTGCTTCCACGGAGGATGCCGACCACCTGCGCCAATTCGGTACCGACGTTGGTATCGCCTTCCAACTGCGCGACGATCTGCTAGATGTGTATGGCGACGCGGCTACCTTCGGCAAGCGCGTAGGCGGCGACATCGTGTCGGATAAGAAAACCTTTCTGCTGCTCACGGCCCAGGCTCAGGCAAATGCCCCCCAGCAAGCTATGCTGGCCCAATACCTCGGCCAGCCCAGCGCTGACACTGCCGCCAAGGTTCAGGCAATTACAGCAGTCTATGACCAGCTTGGCATCCGCATTCAAACGGAAGCTCGCATAAATGAATACTTCCAAGACGCACTTTTGCACCTAGACCGCGTCACGGCACCAACGCCGCGCAAGGCCATTTTGCGGCAGTGGGCACTTGAGCTAATGGCTCGCGAGAGTTAGTTTCGGTTTCTAGCCAAATTTAGGCCCGCTGTCAGCATTTTGCGGTTTAAGTTGAGCTTGGCTATTACTACTGTCGTCAAAGACGCATAGGAGCCGTAAATGCGGCTTCCTCCTTATTACTTCTTATTTGTCTCCTGATGCTTAATCTGAATGTAGTGCTCGTGCTCGTTATCCTGACGGGGGGCATTTCCTTATACGCTTGGTCAAACCCAACTCTGCGGGAAAGCTGGATCATGACGCCCTTTCTGGTGCGCCGGCGCAACGAGTGGTACCGCTTCCTCACGTCCGGCTTCCTGCACGCCGACTGGATGCACCTCATCTTTAACATGCTGGCCTTTTACTCCTTTGGCGGCCTCATTCAGGATGTCTTTGTGCAGGTGTTTGGCGTAATGGGCGGTATCTGGCGGTTTCTACTGCTGTATCTGGGGGGCATTATTGTGTCAGACATTCCTACTTATCTACGCCATCGCAACGACCCCAACTACCACAGCCTAGGAGCGTCGGGTGGCGTCGCCTCCGTCATTTTTGCAAGTATTCTGTTCCGGCCCATTGAGGGAGGAATCTACATCTTTCCTATTCCTTTTGCCATTCCAGGTGTTCTTTTTGGTATCCTTTACCTGGCTTATTCCTACTACCAAGGCCGTCGGCAGGGCGATAATATCAACCACGATGCTCACTTCTATGGGGCTATCTACGGTATCATCCTGACACTGCTACTCGTTCCGATCTCAGGATCGATTTTCTGGAAAGAAATCCAATCTTATTTATTTAACTAGTTGATTATTAAATATTTGTGTATCAAACATAAGCAAAATAATATCTAATATCTCAGCAGGTCCGTAAAGGGCATCATATCATCTTTTCTCTCCAACAACACCTGCTATGAACAAGCTTCTTTCTCTTACTAATCGACTGCCCGCTGTAGCCATGCTTTTCTCTCTGGCTTTGGCTCCTCTGCTTGGTGGTTGCTCAGGTCGCAGTTCCAACGGTAACATCACCATTGCCGGTATTATCTATCTTTTGCTGGCTGTGCTGGCCGTTGTCAGCCTGATCAAGCAGGACTGGTCTATCGGCAAAAAGATTATTTGGGGCTTGGTAATATGGTTCTTCCCTTTCCTTGGCTCTATCATCTACTTCCTGTTCTCAGGGCGTAAATAACTCCCGCTTAAAAAACACGAAAAGGCCCCGCCGCTCGCTTGCGCCGGGGCCTTTTCGTGTTTTTAAATTCAATTCTCAGAGCTCTGAATAGTTAGTTAAAATTGCTTGGTTAGCTATCTGGTTTTCAGTATGCGCTGCTTCTCCAATCGAGCTGTATGCTTAATTAAGGTGCCCATATTGGCAATTTCCGTCACGCGCCAGTAGTCACCTTGGTCGAGCATTTTCAATTCCAGAACCAGAGTAGTGTCGTATTGAGGTTGCGTTATTTCTAAGCCAACCAAAGTTTGGGCATCCTGTTGATTAACGTATTTGATCCCCTTGAATTGAGGGTTTGGCCCAATCACCCGACCGGCCAACCCCATCACCGACACGTTCATTCCACCAATATTTTGTCCTGCTGCGGCCACTTCTTCCGCCGAGCCCGATTCGATATAACGTCTTACTTCTTGCGTCGCAGATTGTGCCAGCTGCGGCTTCAGCAGCCGTAGGGCGCTTTGAATAATCGCCCCGTTCACGTTCAGTCCTTCCAGTGCGGAGCTTTCATCCGAAACCTGGTCGACTAAGTTGCGCGCTACCCTATCAACGTCTACGTAGCGCTCAAAAGTGGTAACGTCATGTGTGCGGACAGCATTGGCGGCTTGCGCAAGCGAGTACTGCGGACTTGCCATTACTACCATGCGATAGTACCAATAGCCACCTGCTCCGACAATTATCAACAGTGCGAGCAACAATACTTTCTTCATAGAGTGTGGTAAAAGGAATTGATTACGCTTTAAGGAGGGCCAAAGTACCGCATTTCATTGCTGGCATCTGGTCTGTATAAATGCCAGAAACATTCTCTGTTTAAAATCATGCAGTGTATTCTGGGGGGCTTTTTGCCAACTAAAGCTAGCCGAGCAAGAGGTGCATGCGTATTCAGGATTCCCTAATGTGCTGAAAAATGCCCCCCAAGCCACTTATACTTCCTGAAGTACATGGACATCGTGGTTGTCGTGGCTTGCGCCCTGAGAATACGCTTGCGGGCTTCCTTTATGCCTTAGAGTTGGGGGTAGATGCCCTGGAATTAGATGTCGTCATCTCAGCCGATGAGCAGGTGGTTGTATCGCACGAGCCCTGGCTTTCAGCTGCTATCTGTCGGGATGCTGCCGGCGAGCGCATCGACCCCGCCAGTGAGCGTTTGCACAATCTTTTTTTGATGCCATACGCTGCCATCCGCCCCTGTGATTGCGGCTCTGTTCGAAACCCGCGCTTTCCCCATCAACTGCTTAATGCCGCTTACAAACCCCTGCTGCAGGAGGTAATTGCGGAGGCAAATAGGTATGCTCAATACCTCGGCCGACCGTTGCCATTTTTCAGCATTGAGATAAAAAGCAGCTTGGCTGGGGATGGCATATTGCATCCTTCCCCACCACGCTTCGTCGAACTGGTCTCGGCGGTCGTGCACGCTGCCGATGTAGCTAAACGTACCACACTGCTGAGCTTCGATAAACGGGTTTTGCAAGCCGCCCGGAACCAAGTTCCGTATCTGCCCTTATGCCTATTGGTTGAAGATGCACATCCGCTTGCTGATCACCTGAGGGAGCTGGGTTTTGTGCCCGCTGTCTATGGCCCAGAGCACCGCCTTGTCGATGAGAAACTCGTAGCAAAAGCCCATACTCATGGCATGCGAATCATTCCCTGGACAGTAAACGAACCAGCCGATATGCAACGCCTCCTTACGCTTGGCGTCGACGGTATCACTACTGACTATCCTGACCTCCTAGTGGGTTTACTATTACGATAGCACTAAGCAGAAGTGTACCTCTGTTCAGTGTGTAGTAATGCGTCGTCTTCGGGATAAAAATTAACTACTTCTTTATACTGGCGAGTTTATTTCAGGCGTACGATATGGTGTTACAAGTGCCCTTAACTAAAAAGTGCTTTTTCAGCCTTATTAGGCAGGTTTATATTGTATTTATACATATGTAACAAGAATGGTAACGATATGTATTGTTACAGTGAGGCTGTAAAGTGTACAATGTTACGTATTGTAATACTGTATTGTATTTGCACATTGTGTAACTGTTCGTTTTTGCGAACATATTTGTACGTATGAAACAAATTTAACACCTTTACAGCCCCACCGATATATAACGCTTAATTATGCCGCACCAGGGCAAAATCCTTCAAGATGCCATCAAAAACAGTGGTATTTCCATCACACGCATTGTGGAGGAACTGGGTATTACGCGTCCAACTATCTATCGTAAATTCAAGGAAGAAACACTTGATTACGGTTTCGTAAAGCAAGTTGGCGAAATCATTACACATGATTTTTCGCAAGACTTTACATCGTTACAACAAGTAGTGTTACCCTTTGTGTCCGTTACACCTTCTGTTTCTGTTACAAGTGGTGTAACGCATCGCCCTGCGCCGTTACAATCTAGCGATAGTGACCCTGTTAAGCAGCTTATGGCTCTTCAGGCTAAGTATATAGCCTTGTTAGAGGCCTATAATGAGCTCTTGTTGAAAGTGTACAGTCCTAAGTGACAAATATGTTCCACGTGAAACATGTGGCCGTTACGGGCGTGTACTAGGGTAGTATAGCAAGTGCCGTTAAGGCCTTGGATTTGCATAAAAAAGCAACAGTATTTAGTAGCCCAATTGACAGTTCTCATTTCGCAACAGATCGGCCTGCTGAGCCACGGCTAGCATAGAGCGAGCGTTATCAAACTCGACACTGTATTGGGCTTTTAGCTCCTTGCGTTTGATGGCTTCCATGAAGCGCCGCGTGTCATCAGGAGTTTCTAAAAGCAGGCCCGGCACAGGGGTAGGACGACCATTGTCATCCTTGGCAACCATGGTAAAATAGCAGGTGTTGGTATGTTTCACAGAGCCGGTCCGAACGTCTTCGGCAATGACTTTGATACCGATTACGAGCGAGGTGCGACCAACGTAGTTAACGGAAGCAAGCAGTGATACTAACTCGCCCACCTCAACTGGCTGGAGGAAGTTTACACCATCTACACTCACCGTCACACAGTAAGTGCCGGCGTGCTTTGCGGCGGCGGCATAAGCTACCTTGTCCATAAGCGATAGCAGAATCCCGCCATGAATTTTGCCCCCCAGATTGGCATATGATGGTATCATAAGTTCGGTGAGAGTTACCCGCGAGTGGGACACTAAGCGGAATTCGGGTCGGAGGGAAGATGACATAAAAAGAAAGTTCGGGATAAGATGTAAAGACCTAAATGCAGAAGGCGAGGTGTGGGCCCGTGGGGGAGGCGCGCAGGTAGCCTTCGGGATTGCTCTTAAAGGTGAGCAACACCTAGCTGACTGACGTGAAGATATAGCTCGCCATGTAGCCCTAGTGTAGCCGATGGCGACCAAGAACACATAATAAGGAAAGTCGTGTCGGAACTAAGAAAGGGTGACTCGCCGACTTACTGATGACAGGTTTTCCTGTTGGGGCCGAGATAGGGGGCAGCCCATGCTCACATCATTATAGGAGCTGCCACAAAGCATTGAGCTCCGAACCACAAAGGATGATATAGGAATAAGGAAAACTGGGCTAGAGGAAAACCACCTCTTTAATAACGGTTTCACCAACCTCATCATTAATAAGCTCCATTACGCGCGTCTTAGCCATAACGAGTTCATGTTTGAGGGGGGCCGAACTTAGGCGCACGAAGAGTTTGCCATTACTGATATAAATCTCCTGGGTCTTGAGGGCTACAGCCTTACCCATAATGCGTTCCCAACTCGACACGACGAATACCTCATTGAGCTTACCCTGTAAGCGATACGCTTTGAGCAGCGCCTTAATACCATCCTTTAAAGGGACAATATCAGCCTGACGCGAGTTGTCGGAGTTGCTTGGTTTTTTCAAGGGAATGCAATACAATAATGCGCGAGCCAGATAGCAGAATAGCTACCGGGGGGGCAAAATTAGATGGCTACAAAGGTACGATATTCAAGCTCCGCTAAAGGGCAGTAACGGTTCCGTTGTGCACCGCAAAGCGAGCTACTTGCTCCGAGATGGTTGCAAGAATTCGGTCGGTGCGCTCCAGGTGTGTATCGGTTAGAAAGACCTGACCGAAGGTATATTCTGCTACCAACTGCATTAATCGAGTGATGCGCTTTTCATCGAGCCGGTCGAAGATATCATCAAGCAGGAGCAGAGGCTTATGTTGTTTGCGGCTGGCAAAGATTTCAAATTGGGCAAGCTTCAAAGCAATAGCATACGACTTCTGCTGGCCTTGAGAACCATAACCCTTAACCGGCAACTCATCCATTAGAAAAGTGAAGTCGTCTTTATGAGGTCCAATAGTGGTGCGCTGCAACGTGATATCGCGCCGCTCATTGGTGCGAAGTAGATGGGCAAAGTCGGCGCCGGGAAGTTGGCTCTTATATTCAAGGCTTACCTGTTCGCGGCCATCAGCCAGCTGCTGGTAGTGGCGCTGAAAAAGAGGGGTGAACTCCGTCAGAAATTGTTGGCGCCGCTCCATAATTTGCCCCCCAGCGGGTACCATCTGTTCGTCAAGTACCAGCAAGTAGTCGCGATCGTAACCGCGGCCGTCAGCGGCAAGCTTGAGCAAAGCGTTGCGCTGACGCAGTAAATTAGAGTAAGTAATAAGGAGCTCCAGATAGTCATGATCCAACTGGGAGATCAAACTGTCAAAGTACTTGCGCCGCTCCTCACTACCCTCCCGAATCAAGTCGGTATCATAAGGTGAGATAAGCACTACTGGGTAGCGACCTATATGATCCGCAATACGTTCATATGCTTGTTTGTTGCGCGTGACCAGTTTCTTTTGCCCTACACGAAGGCTGCACTGAATAGTGTCGGTGTCGCTGGGGGGCGTTTGGAAGCGGCCCTTCACTACAAAAAACTCTGCACCCTGCTTAATGCTCTGGGCATCGGCAGTAGCAAAGGCGCTTCGAGTAAGAGACAAATAGTGGATAGCATCGAGCAGATTCGTCTTGCCACTTCCATTGTCACCGACAAAGCAATTGATGTGAGGAGAGAAAGCCAAAGTGGCTTCATCGTAATTTTTAAAGAACAATAGGTGTAGGGTTTCCAGAATCATCCGGTTCGAAATTGCAATCCTTTTGCGTACTTTCGCATCCCAAACGCGAACAACCGAAAGCACGATGGCGGAGACGAAAGTAAAGGCTGACTCAAAAGCGACTAAGTCGGCAAAAAAAGCGGCAAGCCCGAAAGGCACTTCCAACGGTAACGACGCGGCGTCGGTTACCAAAACGGTGAACCAGCCTGACTCGGGTATGCCACCCTCTAACGAGGAAGCGAAAGAAGCGACTGGTGCGCCCAAGGCTACTGTGCCCGCCAATCCAAAGTTTCCTAAGGAGACTTACTTGCAGTGGTATGAGCAAATGCAGCTCATGCGCAAGTTTGAGGAGAAGGCCGGGCAGCTTTATGGTCAGCAAAAAATTAAAGGCTTCTGCCACCTGTACATCGGTCAGGAGGCTTGCGTAGCCGGTGCGGTATCAGCCTTAACTAAAGATGATAAGTGGATAACGGCTTACCGCGACCATGCTCATCCGCTGGCACTCGGTACTTCGCCCAACGCCATCATGGCCGAGCTGTTTGCGAAAGCTACCGGTTGCTCCAAAGGCAAAGGTGGCTCCATGCACATCTTCGATAAAGAAGTGAATTTCATGGGTGGGCACGGCATCGTAGGTGGTCAGGTTCCGCTGGGTGCTGGTATTGCTTTTTCAGAAAAGTATAACAAGACAGGCAACCTCTGCATCTGCTATATGGGCGATGGTGCCGTGCGTCAAGGTGCCTTGCATGAGGCCTTCAACATGGCCATGCTCTGGAAGCTGCCGGTTATCTTCGTTATCGAAAATAACGGCTACGCAATGGGCACTGCCGTGCAACGTAGCTCTAACGTAACGGAACTGTACACGCTGGGCGAGAGTTATGATATGCCTTCATTCCCGGTGAATGCTATGAACGTAGAAGACGTGCATGAGGCCGTCGCCCAAGCGGCTGAGCGCGCCCGCGCCGGCGAGGGACCTACGCTGCTCGAGTTTAAAACCTACCGCTACAAGGGCCACTCCATGAGCGACCCAGCGAAGTATCGGACAAAAGAAGAATTGGAAGACTATCGCTCACGCGATTCTATCGAGGCCGTTCGTCATACTATCCTGACGAACAACATGGCCACCGAGGACGATCTTAATGCTATTGACGAGCAAATCAAAGCGGCCGTGAATGAGTCCGTAGAGTTTGCTGAAACCTCGCCATATCCCACTGCCGACGAGCTCTACAAGGACGTGTACGTGCAGCAGGACTATCCTTATATCCGCGACTAACTGTCGAATTTCCCCAGCCGCGAGGCTGCCTTTTTGCCCCCCGTAATGTCGAAGATTCCCTACACGCGCAATACCCCTAACGCCCGCCAGCGAACCGAGGTGCCCGCAGATCCAAACCAACCTGTCACGGACGGTGTGACCGAGCATCCGTTGATGGAAGACCCCGACGCGCTGGCTCTCCGGCTGGTGGAGTCTGAAGACTTTGTTCGGCGCAACAAGACGGCCTTGCTAAGCTTACTAGCGGTGGTAGTACTGGCCGTTGTTGGCGGGTTTGCGTTCTACACATGGCGTAATACCCAGAATGAAAAGGGACAGGCTGCCATGTATCAGGCGGTGAACTATTGGGAAGCTGATTCGCTGAACAAAGCCCTCAAGGGTGATGGGCAGTACGATGGTTTGGCTACTATCACTTCGGAGTACAATGGTACGCAGGCAGCCAATCTGGCTAACTTCTATGCTGGTGTAGCTGCGTTAAAAGATGGCAAGTACCAAAACGCTATTGACTATCTGGAAGACTTCACTTCAGATGATCTGCTGGTGCAAGCCCGTGCTTACTCTCTGATCGGTGACGCTTATCTGGAACTGAACAAGTTCAAGGAGGCAGCTGATCAATATGAGAAGGCTGCTAACTTTAAGTCCAACGAATACTTCTCGCCTGGCTACCTGATGAAGGAAGCTACGGCCCGCGAGCTTGCCAAAGACTATGAAGGAGCCATTAAGGCCTACACCAGAATCGTTGATGAGTATCAGAATGCTGCTGAAGTAACGGAGGCTAAACAATACTTGGCCCGCGTTCAAGCTCTGGCTGGTAAGTAATCATTCCAAGTCCGTAGACTCTGCGGTTTCGTAAAAGGAAAAGGACGGTTTCTTACCGTCCTTTTCCTTTTGCTAATAGTGAGTTCATCCATATCACGTCGAAGAATAAGCAGCCTCATACTTACCCTTCGCAAGACGATCGTTCTACAAATATCTGATCCATGGCAACCGCTCTTAAAAATCTTAGCGATTACAACTCTGACCACTTTGTTGATATTACTGACAAGCGTTTCGGCTTGGTGGTGGCCGAGTGGAACCGCGAAATAACGGATATACTCAGCGCCGGTGCCTACGAGACCCTGCTCAAGCATGGCGCCCAAGCCGTCAATATTTTTCGCAATACAGTACCGGGTAGCTTTGAGCTAACACTAGGCGCTCAGCTATTGGCCCAGCATGAGGAGATTGATGCCGTCATCTGCTTAGGCGTCGTGATTAAAGGCGACACAAAGCATGATGATTACATCTGCTATGCCGTAGCCAACGGTATAACGAATGTGGGATTGAAATATAATAAGCCCGTCATCTTTGGCTTAGTGACAACCAATACCCTGGAGCAAGCCTGGGATCGGGCGGGAGGCAAACATGGCAACAAAGGAGTGGAAGCGGCTGTAGCTGCTATTCAAATGCTAGGCTTCTGATAAGTACAAGATTAGAGTTTTGTTAAGATGAATGTATAGTGGTCAATTAGCGCACAAAAGCGTAGCTTTGCGGCCAAATACACCATAGGAATCCGTCAGAATACCAAATTCATAACTCCCTAAAGCCATTTTATCTTCTAACAACTAAACTGGTTCAACCAGTGTTAGAAGGGGTACAAAGCTGATCTTCGTTCTGAAAAAGGTTGGCTAATTAATTCACATTCAATAGTTTACTTTCCTTAGCTAACATGAGTGAAGAAACCATACGCTACTCCAGAGAAGATCTAGCGGAGTTCGAAGAAATCATCCAGGACAAGCTTACGGCCGCCCGTAAGGAGGTGTCATTTATCAAAGAAACACTGAGCCGCCGCAACGATTCGGGTACCGACAATACTGCCTCTTCTTCCAAGGTATTGGAGGATGGCGCTGATACGGCCGAAAAGGAAAGCATGAACCAGTTGGCTTCGCGCCAGATGAAGTTCATTCAGCAGTTGGAGAATGCGCTGGTGCGCATCAAGAACGGTACGTACGGTGTGTGCATTGGCACCGGCAAGCTGATTCCGAAAGAGCGTCTGCGGGCTGTACCTCACACCCAGCATTCCATTGAGGCTAAGATGGCGCGCCGCGACTAATAGCTTTCCTGCTACCTACAGATTGCCCGGACTTGCGACCGGCTACCCAAAGTAGGGTTGCGGCGCAGGTTCGGGCACTGTTTTGTTGACTAGTGCGTTAGCATCACCTCGTCTTATTTAGCGATATTTACTTCTCAACCGTACCGTAGCGATACGGCACTTACTTTCCCGACCATGGGCAAAAAGCACAAACCTGATTTTAACGGTGGCCGCAACGGCCGCAACGACTCTCGTCCTTCCGGTAATACGGGGGGCTCCGAAGGCTTCCGTAAGTCCTCGGACCGACCTGCTAATCGGGATGGCAACGACTCTCGTCGTGGCAGCGACTTCCCTTCGCGCCCTACTTTTGGTCGGCCTAACACGGGTAATACTCCCGGTGGTGGTCGCTTTGGTGGCGGAAACGCGGGGGGCAAATTTGGCGATAGAAGCAGTCGGCCAACTGGTGGAGACTTCAACCGCGGGGAGGAGCGCGGGTCACGGGGCAACTTTGCCCCCCGGCGCGATGGCGACAGCCGGCCTACTTTCAACCGCAATAATAACGAGCGCCCCACTCGCTCATTCGACCGCGATGCTCCCCGCCGCTTCGACGAACGTCGCGACAGTGGCTTTGGTCGCGACCGTGACCGCGCCGATGAGCGGCCAGCGCAACCTTATCAGCCTAAAGCTAACTGGCCCGGCCAGCCATACCGGCAGGAAGGCAAGCCAGCCGTTCCGCGCGGTGGGGCAGGTGAGCGCAACCGGAAGTTTAATAAGGTCAATCCTTTTGAAACCGATAAGCCGGCGCCGGCTAAGGCTCCATATGAGCCCGACACTCGCCGCGACCCTCGGACTGACGAATCAGGTCCGGACCGGCCAATACGCCCGGCACGGCCTTTCGATTTCAAAAATGCCCCCCAGGACAGAGATGCTGACCGCGGCGACCAACGCCGCGAAGGTGGCTACGAACGGCGCGACCGCAACGAAGGCAGCTTCGGTGGCCCACGTCGCGACGATGAGCGAGGCAAATTTGCCCCCCGCGGCGACCAACGCCGCGAAGGTGGATTTGGCAACCGCAACACCGATGACAAGCGCGGTAATTTTGCCCCCCGCAGCACCGGTGAGCGTGGTAGCTACGGCGACCGTAGCAATGCTGGTGGCCGCGACTTCGGCTCCTCTGCTCCCCGCGACGCCCGACCATTTGGTGAGCGTCCGGCGCGGCCCGAGAATCGGCCAGCGCGTGATGCCAGCAGCAACCGGGCAGATAAGCCCAAGCGCGACGAAGTACCCGGCGAAGCTCCTGCTTACAAGAACCTAAAGTTTTACGAAGAGGATAAAACCCGTGGTAACAAGCGTCGGCGGGAAGAAGACGATTCGGCTGGCGACACGCTGCGCTTGAATCGCTACATCGCCAACGCGGGTGTTTGCTCACGTCGCGAGGCAGATGCACTTATTGCCGCCGGTGAAATTCGGGTGAATGGCGAGGTAGTTACCGAAATGGGCTACCAAGTGCAGCCCACGGATACCGTGCAATATGGCAAAACCAACCTCAAGCGTGAAAAGGAGGTGTATGTGCTGCTCAATAAGCCGAAAGACTTCATTACTACCACCGATGACCCGGAGGGCCGCAAAACGGTAATGGATCTGGTAGCCACTGCCTCCAAGGAGCGCATCTTCCCGGTCGGCCGCCTAGACCGCAACACAACTGGTCTGCTGCTCTTCACTAATGATGGTGAGGTGGCCCAGAAACTTACGCATCCGTCACACAAGAACAAGAAGATCTATCAGGTGGAGCTGAACACGCCGCTCACCGAAGATCATTTGCGCCAGATTGCCGAAGGCATTGAGCTGGAAGATGGCAAAGCGGAGGTGGATGATGTGGCCGTGGTGGCCGGCAATGCGCACTTTGTAGGCGTTGAACTGCATATTGGTCGCAACCGTATCGTGCGCCGCATATTTGAGTACTTGGGTTACGAAGTCGTTTCTCTGGACCGCGTACAGTATGCAGGACTTACCAAAAAAGATCTCCCTCGTGGCAAGTGGCGCTACCTGAACGAGAAGGAAGTTATTCGCCTGAAGTATTTCTTGTAAGAAGCAACCTACGGACGCTTTACCGACTCATGACCAAGTCGGTAAGGCGTCCTTTGCTTTTGGCCCTTCCCGTCGCTTTTGACTTCTCTATCCAATTAATCTCGACTGCCTTAACGGCTAACTTCAGAAAGCTATTTCTCAAAAGAAGTGCTGACTAAGCAGATGCCGCAGGTAAGCCCTGTTTTCATGCGCACTCTCACCCTCGACATTGGCAATACCACCGTGAAATACGGTTGCTTCGAGGATTATGTGCTACGCGAAACCGTCACTGTTCAGACTAAAGGACAGGTAAGCGAGGTCGTGGAACGTTGGAAGCCAGCCCACGTTATTCTGGCGTCGGTGGCTGGTCCAACGGATGCGTGGGCTGCTGATCTGCGCACGAGGGTGCCGGGGCGGATAGTAGAGTTTAAGCCGGCATCTACGCCTCTTCCTATTCGTAACGGATACGCAACTCCTCAGACCCTCGGCGCTGATCGGCTAGCGGCGGCAGTGGGCGCAGCGTGGCTCCGGCCGGGCCGCGACTCGCTGATAATTGACGCGGGTACGGCCATCAAGTGCGACTGGGTAGAAGGCGGGCATACGTTCCGGGGCGGTAGTATTGCGCCGGGACTACGGCTACGCTTTCAGGCACTACACACGTTTACGGGCCGGCTGCCGTTACTGGAAATGCCCCCCGACCTTACGGCTGAGATTCCGCTGACCGGTGATGACACGGAATCTGCTATTCGAAGCGGGGTGCTTAATGGAGCCGTGGCGGAAGTGAATGGAATGCTTGATCAGTACCGTGCTCTGCGGCCCGCTTTAGGGGTACTCCTGGCGGGCGGCGACGCGGCCTTTTTTCAATCGCGGCTCAAAGGCCCTATCTTTGTAATTCCCGAACTCGTGCTGCTCGGGCTTCACCGAATTTTGGTGCATACCATTGACTATGTGGAAGAATAAATTAGCCGGCCTGATCGGTGTAGGGTTGATGGGTTTGGCAACAGCGCCGCAAAGCCAAGGACAAGGGCTCGGCAACTCGCCGTACTCACGCTTGGGCCTGGGCGATTTCAACCTCAATACTGGCGGGGCGCGTCAGCAAGGAATGGGCGGTGTCGGTTTGGCCGCGCCTAACAGCATTCATATAAACGAATTGAACCCGGCTCTGCTTTATTACACGGCTCGTACTACCTACGAAATGGCTGTGAATGGGCAAATCAAAACGCTTCGCAACCAAACTAATTCTCAGCGCGACGGAAGCGGTACGCTGGGCTACCTGGCCTTGGCTGTGCCACTATCCAAGAGTTGGGCTGGCGCTGTTGGCCTGAAGCCTTACAGCGCCGTCGATTATGAGAGCAACGTAGTCGAAACCGTAGCCTCCGGACCTGCTGGCACGCAGGTGCTCAAGCGCTATCAGGGCGAAGGTGGCCTGTCGGAAGCTTACATTGGGCAGGCGTACCGATTGGCTAAAGGCCTGACAGTGGGCGGTACGGCCGCATACGTATTCGGTAGCATCGACCAGCGCGTAGCTACGCAGGTAGCGCCCGCAGGCGTTACCGACCCTTCGCAACTGGCCAGTGTTGTATTGCTGGAACACGTGCGCTACTCCGATTTCACCTTTCGGGGCGCGGCGCACTACCGCGGCGCCATCAATAGCAAGCTCAACTATAGTCTGGGGGGCGTTTATACCTTCCGCTCGAGCATAGACGGCGTGCGCAATACTTCTCTTGACCGCGAAGACATTGCCGGCAATCAGCTGGAGCGTATTCAGCTAGAGGACAGCCAGAAAGGCGAGGCCCGCGTGCCCGCCATGGCTCAGTTCGGCATCAGCATCGACAACAATAAAAACTTCAGCGCCAACCTCGATGTAGCTCATCAGCAATGGTCGAAGTTTCGCTCCTTCGGTATTACTGGTGGGGCCGGCATCGGTACCCCTTTGGATAATACGGTGCGCGTAGGGCTGGGGGGCGAATACACTCCTGATCCGACCTCCGTAGATAGCTACTTCAAGCGGGTAACCTACCGTGCTGGTATTAGCGCCGCGCAGCTGCCATACCGTCCGGCTGGCCAAACGCTCTACGACCGCGCTGTAAGTTGGGGTTTCAGCCTTCCTGTACCATCGGCTACGCCATTGGAAGCCGCCAGCATGAACCTGGCCTTTACCTACGGGCAGCGCGGCAACACCGACCCTAACGAGGCGAACCCCAACGGCAACGTGCGCGAGGACTATGTGCGGGTGCAGCTAGGTCTAACGCTCAACAACCGCTGGTTTATCAAGCGGCGCATTGAGTAACCAAGGTACGCTCGTGCAAGCGCTTAGCCGCAGTTGGATGAGGCTCCTGGGGGGCATTTTAATGGTGGCCGGTTTGAGTACGGGCTGCCAGAAAAACGACGCCGAGGTTAAAAAGAAAGTGGTGTACAATGGGCCTTTGCTGGAAGCCACCAACGTGACCATGCTGGTCAGCGACTCGGCCAAGCTCCAGATCAAGCTGACGGCTCCTGTGTCGCAGCAATTTGAAAGCGGCGACCAGGTGTACCCGAAGGGTATGAAGGTGACTTTCTATTCGAAGAATGGTGGCATCGTGAATACGCTGCAGGGTAAGTACGGCCGGTACGACAAAGCCAAAGATCTTTACCTCGTGCGCAATGATGTGCGGGTGAGCAATGAGGAGAAGAAGCAGAAAATGAACTCCGAAGAGCTGTATTACGACAAGCAAAAAGCCATCATCTACACCGAAAAATTTGTGCGCGTCGAAACGCCTACCGAGATCCTGACCGGTACCGGCCTGACTGCCAACCAGAATTTCTCGCGCTACAAAATTCTCAAGCCCGCTGGCGTTTTCACCGTCGAAGCGCCGGTAGAAGAGTAACGAAAAAGCCCCTCAGCCATGCTAGTGAATTACTTCCTGAATGGCTGGGGGGCTCTTTAAGCGATTAAACCAACTAGCCAACGCAATCCGTTGGTTTACACTGTAGCAACTGCATGGATTTTAAATTTGATAGAGCGCTGGGGCGCACCGTGCTGTTTTCCGTGGCGGTAGTAGCCCTAGTTATTGGCGTCTACGAAACCATTCTGTCGAATAGCCTGGATGCTATTTCGCGCAATTATTGGCTGTTTATGGTGTCGTTTGCCTGCATGATGTGGTACCGCTACCTCGGTCAAACCAAAGCCAATACGCCCAGTCCAACCGCGCCCACGAAGTCTGCACCCACCAAATCACAGTCGCGCAACCTTGCTCCCCGCAAGAAAGGCCGCCGCTAGGTAATCGTCTGCCGGGCGGCATTCTGGCGCTGCGCTTTGAATGTCCGGCGGATTCTGGTTATTTTGCGACTCTTTCCACTTTTCTATACTGCGCTTTTTTTCAAGTACATGGCATTAATTAACACGATTCGAGAAAAATCGGGCTGGGCCGTCGGCGCCATCGTTTTTGGCCTACTGCTCTTCATTATCGGCGGCGACCTGATTTCGGGTCAGAACCGACTCTTCAATCGTAACGATACGACGGTAGGGGAGATTTCCGGTGAGAAAGTGGAGCTCAACGACTTCAATAACACCCTCGAGCAAGCCAAACAGGCTTTTATCGCTCAGCAGGGACGTCAGCCCGACGAAAACACTCTAGGCTACCTACGCGACCAAGCCTGGAATCAGACCATCTACCGTATTGCTTTCAAGGAGCAATTTGAGGCGCTGGGCTTAGAAGTAAGCGACGATGAGCTATACGACATGGTGCAGGGCCGCAACGTGCACCCCAGCATTCGTCAAGCTTTCTCTGACCCACAAACTGGCCAGTTCGACCGTAACAAGGTTGTAGAGTACCTAAAGAACCTCGACAAATTGCCCCCCCAGGCGCAGGATCAGTGGCGGAATTTTGAAGCTGGCCTAACCCCCGACCGTTTGGCTACGAAGTACAACAATCTGCTTAAGCTGAGCACCTACGTAACGTCGGCCGAGGCTAAGCGCTTCCATGAAGCTCAGAACACCCGCGCCAATATTCGCTACCTCATTGTGCCGTACTTCTCTATTTCGGATTCGGCGGTGAAAGTAACCGACGAGCAGTTACAGGCTTATCTGGATAAAAACAAAGGCCGCTACAAGGTGGAAGATGGTCGTGACATTGAGTATGTGACCATTCCTGTAACGGCTTCGAAAGAAGACAGCGCCGCCGTTCGTGCTTCTGTTGATCAGTTGACTGCTCAGTTCCGCTCGGCACCCAACGATTCGCTGTTCGCCAAGCTTAACTCCGACCAGCCTTACAGCGGTGCCTACGTTTCGCCCGCCGATTTGCCTGAGAAGCTTCGTGAGCAACTACCCTTGCAAGTAGGCCAGGTGTACGGACCTTATGCTGAGAATGGCGTGTACTCTATCTTCAAAGTGACTGGCCAAAAAGCCGGCACTCAGCCTGCCGCCCGTGCCAGCCACATTCTCATTAAGCCCGAAAACACAACTCCGGAAGCCAAAGCTGCTGCCTTGGCTAAGGCAAAAGATGTGTTGGCTCAAATTAAAGGTGGTGCTGATTTCGCTGCTATGGCTCGTCAGTACGGAACCGATGGTACTACCGCTACCGGCGGCGACTTAGGCTGGTTCACGCAGGGCCGCATGGTACCGGAGTTTGAGAAGGCCATTTTTGGAGCTACTGCTACTGGCTTGCTGCCTAATCCAGTAGAAACCTCTTTTGGCTACCATATCATCAAGGTTACGGCTCCTAAGACAAACCAAACATATCAGATAGCCGCCGTACAGAAGAACCTTGTGCCGAGTGAAGCTACCCGTGAAACTGCTTATCAGAAAGCGCAGGAGTTGAAAGGTGCCGCTACCAACCTGGAGGCTTTCCGCAAAGCAGTAGCTGCTGATAAGTCGCTGCAAAAGCTGGAGGTTAAAGGCCTTGGCCGCGGTGACCAGGCTGTGAACAACATGCAAGGTGCTCGGGCAATTGTACGCTGGGCTTACGGTGCAAACCAGGGCGGACCGGAAACCAAAATCGGTGATGTATCGGAGGTTTTTGAAATTGGTGACCAATACGTGATTGCTGCCCTCACCGGCGAGCGCACCAAAGGCACTGCTGATATAGCCAGCATCCGGCCTGAGTTGACGGCCGCAGTTCGCAATGACCTGAAGGCCCAGCAGATTATGGAGAAGCTGAAAGGCAAGACCGGTACGCTGGAGCAAATTGCTGCTGGCTACGGCTCACAAGCTCAGGTGAAAACGGCTAATGACGTAGTTATCAGCTCTGGCATCATTCAGGGCTTGGGCGCTGAGCCAGTAGCTGTAGGTAAAGTATTTGGATTGAAGCCTGGCCAAAAGTCAGCGCCCATCCAGGGTGAGCAAGGCGTAGTAATCGTGGAGCCTGTGAGCATCACACCCGCTGCTGCCCCTGCCGATCTGAAAGCCGTTCGCCAACAGCTTGCTTCGCAGCGCACCGCCCGCACCGATGGCGCCACCTACGAAGCCGTAAAAGCTAACGCCAACATCAAAGACGAGCGCACGAAGTTCTTTTAAACCGAAGTTGCTAGTTGATTAAGTGAAAAGGGTCGCAAAAGCGACCCTTTTTTGTTGAGTGTATATACCGGCAGTATCCGTTATACCTCACACACTATTAACCAAAGTGTGAAGTATTACTAAGTAGATTCTTCCGATCTTTTACTTGGTCATTGCGTTACTTTCTTCTTGGTGGTGAAATGAAACTGGCCCGTAACCAGTTATTTGTACACGTCTCCAATCGCTTCTATGCTATTCCTTAATCTTCGTCGGTTCCGTTTCTTCTTTCTAATCCTGCTAGGTGTGGCTCTATCGGTGCCTCTGCATGCTCAGCAGGAAGGAGGCGATATTGCCCTGGCCCGCGAGTACGTGCGCAAGGGCGAAAACGAGAAAGCCGCTTTCCTCTTTGGCCGTCTGCGCGCCGATGAGCAACTGGCTCCCAATGTACTGCCCGATTACGTAAGCGCGCTACAGAGCTTAAAGCGCCACCGCGATGCCGAGAAGCTGGTGAAGAAAGCCATTCGGCAGCAGCCCAAGGAAATCGGCTACGGCGTGCTGCTGGGGGGCATTTATACCAACAGTGGTGACCAATCTGCCGCCACCAAGCAGTACGAGAAGGTAGTAAGTCAACTCACGGCCGAGCAGGTGGTGCCCGTAGCTACGGAGTTCATGAACCGAAAGCTGCCGGAGTGGGCCGAAAAAACCTTTCTGCGCGGGCGTCAGCTGGCGGGCAACGAAACCGAATTTGCCCCCCAGCTCATCCAGCTTTACACCCAGAGTGGGCAAAATGCCCCCCTGATGGCCGAAACCCTGCGCCTCATCCGCGACGACGACCGGCAATTGCCTTTTGTGCGCAACATGCTTCAGAACAGCCTGCGCGAGGAAAAGGACTTTGAGGTGTTGGAGAAGATTCTGCTTACCAACGTCCAGCAGAACCCCGACCAGGTGGTGTACAGCGAGCTGCTGCTGTGGCTACAGGTGCAGCGCCGCGACTTCACCGGCGCCCTCGTGCAGGCTAAAGCCCTCGACCGCCGCGCCCGCGCCGAGGGTGGCCGCGTGTTGGATCTGGCCGCTATTGCCCAGCGCAACAAGGACTACGAAAGCGCCATTGCCGGCTACGAGTACGTGATTCGGGAGCATAAGCAGGGGCCGTTTTACCCCGTGGCCCGGCAGCGCTTGGTGCAAACCCGCGAGGAGCAGGTGCGCAACACCTTTCCGATTGATGTAACTAAAATACGCAGCCTCATTACCGAGTATGAGCAGGTGCTAACCGAATTGGGTCGCACGCCCGAAACTGCTCCAGTGCTGCGCAATATGGCTACGCTCTATGCTTTTCAGCTCGACGATAAGCCCAAAGCTATGGCGCTTTTGCAACAGGTAATTGATATGCCCCGCGCCAGCCTGACAGTAGTGGACGACGCCAAACTCAACCTGGCCGACATTTATCTATTACGCAATGAGCCCTGGGAAGCCACGCTGCTGTATTCGCAAGTGGAAAAGTCGCACAAGGATTCACCCGTGGGCTACGATGCCAAGCTCCGCAACGCCCGCCTGAACTACTACGCCGGTAACTTCAAGCTAGCCCAGAGCCACCTTGATATTCTAAAGCAAGCCACCAGCCGTGAAATCGCCAACGATGCTATGCAGCTCAGCCTGCTCATCACCGATAATACCGCACAGGATACGTCTGGCGTGGCTCTGCGCGACTACGCTGCCGTGGAGCAGTTGGTATTTCAGAATAAGCTCACGGAAGCCTTGAAGGGCCTCGATAATCTCTTGCAGAAATATCCCGGCCACGCGCTCACCGACGATGCCTGGTATCTCAAAGGCCAGCTTCAGCGCCGCATCGGCGATTATCAGGGGGCAATTACTACGCTCAGTCGAATTACCGGCAACCCCAAATACGATGTGCTCAGCGATGACGCTCTCTTCCTGACGGCCACTATTATGGAAGAAGACGTGAAAGATCAAGCTAAAGCTCAGGAACTCTACAATCAGGTTATGGTGAAGTATCCGGGGAGTATTTATGTAGCCGAAGCCCGTAAGCGCTTCCGCAAGCTGCGCGGCGATAACTCGTAGAAACTGGAGCGAAAGTGTAGTTGTTGCTTACTATAATCAGCTTCGATTTGCGCTCGCTTTGTGGCTACTCTAGGCAAAGAAAACGAACAGCAGCGCAATAAACAGGATGAAAACCAGGTACATCAGCCCATCAGTGAGGATATATTGCCGGTATTGCTGGTAAAACGCGCGAAGCTTTTTCATAAAGTACTAGGGCAAAAGACTGGGGGGCAAAAATACGCATTAGTGGGCGAGGCGGCGTTTTTCTGCTTACTTTTGAAGTCGTCGTCCGCTGTAGGCGACCCCCGCCGACTAGTATGGAAAAGAGATGGATTCGTAAGCCTGTGCCCGACCCGGCCACCGTGCGGCATTTGGCCGATGCGTTGCGCGTAAACGAGGCCATCATTAGCTTACTCTGTCAGCGAGAGGTAAGTTCTTTTGAGGAAGCGCGCGCTTACTTCCGGCCCGTACTTCAGGAGTTGCCCAACCCGTTGCGCATGCGCGACATGGACCGCGCCGTGGAGCGCCTCGTGCGTGCCTTGCATGAAGGCGAGCGGGTGCTCGTATTCGGGGACTACGACGTGGACGGTACTACTTCCGTAGCGGTAGTCTACTCGTATCTACTGCCGCTTTTCGGACCCGAGCGCATCGACTATTACATTCCTGACCGCTACCAAGAGGGCTACGGCGTATCGGAAGCTGGCATTGACTATGCTGCGCAGCACGGCTATGCGCTGATTATCGCGCTGGACTGTGGCGTAAAATCGGTGGATAAAGTAACCTATGCCAACACCCGCGGCGTCGATTTTATCATCTGCGACCACCACTTGCCCGGCCAGGAATTGCCCCCCGCCGTGGCCGTGCTCGACCCTAAGCGCACTGATTGCGAGTATCCGTACAAGGAGCTGTCAGGCTGCGGCGTAGGCTTCAAGCTTATGCAGGCGCTGGGCGAGCATTTGGGTCTGGATGAAGAGCCGCTCCATGAGTTGCTTGATTTGCTGGCCGTCAGTATCGCGGCCGATATCGTGCCCATTACCGGCGAAAATCGCATTCTGGCTTATCATGGCCTGCGCTTGCTCAATGACCCTCAGCGCCCTCAGCGTCCCGGCCTCGACGCCCTGCGCGAGTTGGCTGGCTTGGGCGTAAATGAGCTGAATATCACAAGTCTGGTTTTTGGCTTTTCCCCGCGTATTAATGCCGCCGGCCGCATGGGCGATGCCAAACGCTCAGTGGCCATGCTCTTGGCTCAATCCAAGGAAGAAGCGAAGGAGAAAGCTGGAGTAGTTGATAAAACCAACCAGGAGAGGCGCGGCTTCGATACCAGCACCACGAAAGAAGCGCTGCAAATGATTGAGGACGATGCGGTGCTGCGCACGGCTAGCTCCACGGTACTCTTCAAGCAGGATTGGCACAAGGGTGTGGTAGGTATTGTGGCCTCGCGCTGCCTCGACAAATACTACCGCCCTACCATCATCCTGACGGCCAGCAACGACGGCAAAGCCACCGGCTCGGCTCGCTCCGTAATAGGCTTCGACGTGCACGAGGCCATTGGTGAATGCGCCGACCTGCTCGACCAGTTTGGAGGGCATATGTACGCCGCTGGTCTTACCATGCCCATCGAAAACGTGCCCGCCTTCCGCGAGAAATTTGAGCGTATAGTGGCCGGCCGAATCTTGCCCGAGCAGCTCATTCCGCCAGTAGAAATCGATGGCGTACTGCGACTAAGCGACGTGACGCCGGGCTTCTTTAATCTGCTTCGGCAAATGGAGCCGTTCGGACCAGGCAACTCTAACCCGGTATTTGAGTCGCGGAATGTATACATCGTGCCTCATTCGGCGCGTATTGTTGGCAACTCTCACCTCAAGCTCGTGCTCACCCAGGATGGGCACTACACGATAGATGCCATTGGTTTTGGACTAGGTGAATACCTTGACCGCATCATGCAGGGCAACCCCTTTAGCGTATGCTACACGGTGGAAATGAACGAGTTCCGGGGCGTGAAAAGTCTGCAACTGCGGATAAAGGATATTCGCTGGGAAGAGTAAAGGTTGTCCCCTGATTAAGCGAACGTATAAAAGGCGTTAATCACGAAGTTCCAGATCACTACTACGCCGGTAGAAATCAGCTTAGCCACGTAAAACGGCACTTTCCAGCGCTGATACAGCCAGCGTAGAAGCAAGGTGTTCAGGCCTAATCCGATAATGGCTGCCAGCGCGAAATATCCGAACTGGCCAAGGATAGCCGGGTCTTGGCTTCGAAAAGTCCAGACACGATTCAGGAAAAAATTGACGCAGGTAGCCACGCTGAAGCCAATGGCATTGGCTACATACGGATTCAGCCGTAGCTTCTCCTTGGCCAGATAAGTCAAGCTGAAATCGACGGCTACCCCAAAACCTCCCACCACTCCATACTTGACCAGCTTCATCAATAATTGAGCGTATTCGGGGGGCATAAGCTAAACGGAAAGAGAGGCAGCTGAAACCGCCTTAACAGGTGCGTTGGCAGCAGAAGTAGGCTGGGGGGCAAAATTGCGGGTTAGCAGCTCGTACGTCAGGCGTGCCCAAACGAAGATGCAGGGTACGGCCTTGAGCACGTAAGGCACTACGTAGGCCTTACGCAGGAAGCGCGGAAACAAGTCGGTGGGGGAGAGCACCGTGAACAGAATGACGCTGAGCAGGAGCACCAGATCGGGCCAGCGCCGGCTGGGCTGCAAGCTCCACCACAGCCCCACGCCCGCCACCGCAATAACGAACGTCGGCGACTCGGCCTTATGATTGAACACGACTACCCACAACAATACCGCCGCCAGCATACCCGTCCGAAACGCGGCGTGCTGGTATTGCTTAAAGCGAAGCAACGGTAGGCAAAATAGCGCGGCTCCTACCAGCACCACGGCCGTCTTGGGGGGCAAAAATCCGAACCAGGTTTCCAGCCACCCCATTACCGACAACCCGAAGGAAGCCGAATGGTCGGCGGCCAGCATAACGCCCCAGCTTTGGTATTGGGCCAGCAGCTCAGCAGGCGACGCCACCAACAGAGGCAGCAGCGCCAGCACAATTCCTAGCCCAACCGACCACAGCACAAAGCGCACCCGCTGGCGCGGATACAGCCAAAACAGTACGAAAGCCACCAGCCCAAATAGCTTCACGAACACACTCAACAACAGCCACAGCGCCGCTCTACCCGGCCGGGCGCGCTCCAGCGCCACCGCTCCCCCAATGATAAGCCCAGCCACCAGACCGTTGCTCTGGGCATTTTGCATAGAAGTCAGCAACTCAATGGCCGACAGCCAGAGGACTACGCGACGTGCTCTGGTGTCAATGGTGGGCAGCTGTTGCACCGCCCAGTAGAGGGCGGCGGCATTCAAGGCATTCCAGCCCAGCAAGCCTACAAAATTGGGCAACACAGCAAATGGACCCATGAGCAGGGCAAACGTGGGGCTGTATTTATACAAATCGTACTGCTCCACTAGGTGCAGAATGTACATGTCCTGGCCTTGCAACAGGTGGTAAAACGCGTTGCGGAAGATGATGTAGTTGTTGTAGTTGGTATACGGCAGATTGCTGCTTTTCAGAAACTGCACCACCGTAGCGGCCACCGTCAGCAGGGCATAAACGGCCGGCAAGCTTGCAGGGTGATGCAACAAACGTTGCCAGCGCGTAGACGGTAGAGTAGTTGTCATAAAGCGAAATAGAGCACTTGGGGGGGGGCAAAAGTAACGCCTTGAGATGTAGCGCGAACTTTCAGGTCGCACATTGCTTCAGCCGCTGGTAAAAATGCCCCCCAGCTTATTGTTTAACTATACGCGAACTAAAAGTTCGCGCTACAGCCGCGTGTGCCTCCACGCCCAGGCAATGAGCACAAGCTGCAACGGCAGCCGACCCCACACGAGCCACGCTGGCAAATGAAATAAGGAGTCATTGGCCTGAGCCATATACACGTTAGCGGGCAACACGGCTATAAATAGTGCCACTGTGCCCCAGGCCGCCCAACGCTTGGTTTGTCGGAAAAACAGCCCCAGTCCCAGCCCGATTTCGCAAAAGCCACTCAGATATACCAGCAGGAGAGGAGCCGGCAGATAGGGCGGCATAATGCGCACATACGGTGCCGGCGCTACAAAATGCAGCACTCCGGCTACCACGAGCAGCAGGCCCAGCGCATAGCGACTAACAGTAGTATAACGAGTCATTCTGGGGGGCAAAAGTAGGGCGCATTTAGCGTCAAACTGCAGTATAGGGAATCCGGCCCGGCTATTCTGCGTTGAGAAGAATTCGCGAAGAGCAATGTATACCTTGTGCGCTCGTTTTAACCGCTCCCTTACTTCCCCGATACTCTTATTGCATGAAAATTCTTGGTCTTGCCCTCGGGCTTGGATTAGGGGCCGCCGTCGCGGCTCAGGCGCAGCAGCCAGCTTCCGCGGGTTATCAGATTGCCGTCGATTTGCAGAATGTGGTTAATGATCAGGTGCGCGTGGTTGTGAATACGCCGCCTGTGAAAGAGTCGCAGGTATCGTATGTGATGCCTTCGGTAGTGCCCGGCTCTTACTCCAAAAAAGACTACGGCCGCTTCGTCACCAGCTTCAAGGCGTTCGACAAAAAAGGCAGAGCCCTAAAAGTCACGCAGCCGAATCCTAACCTGTTTGTCATCAACAAAGCCAAAGGACTGACACGCCTTGAGTATTTGGTAGATGATACCTGGGATGCCAAACAAGGCGACGATTATATCTTCCAGCCGGGCGGCACCAATTTCGAAGCAGGCAACAACTATGTGCTCAACCACTACGGGCTGTACGGCTACCTGGAGGGTTACAAGATGGTTCCTTACCAGGTAACGGTAGCTAGGCCCGCTGACCTATACGGCGCCACTTCTCTGGAAAAAAAGGCCCCCACGCCAACCCAAGATTTATATACCGCGCCCAACTACGTCGACTTGGCCGATGGCCCAATCCTCTACAGCCGCCCCGACACGACCAGCTTCGCTACTGGCGGCGCCCGCATTGGGGTATCGGTGGTGTCGGAAACGGGGCAGATAAAGGCCGCCGACGTGCGCGAGATTATGCGCCCGATGGCGGAAGCCCTGACGCAGTTTTTTGGGCAAATGCCGGTGCCGAAGTACCATTTCCTGATGTATTTCCCGGCGTTAGGCTCCCCGCTGATCAGCAAAGACGGCGGCTTCGGGGCTATGGAGCATTCGTACTCCTCAGTGTACTTTCTGCCTGAGTTTCCGGATTCGGCGCGCCTGCGTAGCATGGTGCAGGAAGTGGCCTCGCACGAGTTTCTACACATGCTAGCGCCGCTGAACATTCACAGCCGTGAAATTGGCGAGTTTGACTTCCGCGACCCTAAAATGTCGCAGCATTTATGGCTTTACGAGGGCGTAACCGAGTACTTTGCCCAGCTCGTGCAGGTACGCGGTGGCTTAGTAACTCCCGACGCATTCCGAGAAAAGATGAAGGAGAAAATCGACAATGCCTCGAAGTTCAAGGATGTGTCGTTCACAGAAATGAGCCGCAATATTCTGGTGCCGCCCTACAAGGATATGTACCAGAACGTGTACGACAAGGGCGCGCTGATTGGCCTTCTGCTCGATATTCGGATTCAGGAGCTAAGCCAGGGCCGTCAGAGCCTGCGCGACGTGCTGCTGACCTTACGCCAGAAGTACGGTCCCACACGTTCCTTCGAGGACGATAAGCTCATCCCAGAAATCGTGGCCCTTACCAATCCACAGATTCAGCAGTTCTTTGATCAGTATGTTATTGGCAATCAGCCGCTACCTTACGCCGAGTACTTCGCCAAAATAGGCTGGCGCTACGCTCCCACAGAGCAAAGTAAAGTGCTGGCATTTGGCCGTTTAGGCTTCGGCTACGATACGGAGAAGCAGCAGTTCAAAGTGGCCTCCACCGCGCCCGATCAGAATGCGTTCGGCCTGCAAGACGACGATGTAATCCTGGCCGTGAATGGCACCAAGCTGGATATGTCGAATGCCGAAAAGCTCCTGCGCCCGTTAGTAGAGCCAACTTCAACCGCGCCGGTGAAAGTGCGTTTTCAATCCAAAGATCAAAAAGCCCCCCAGGAGCGCCAAGCTACGCCGCAGGAGTTTGAGGTAGAGCTAACCAACGTGGTAGAGGCCAGTCCTGCCCCCACACCCGCTCAGCAGGCTCTACGTACTCAACTGCTCGCTCCCAAAGCGTAACTGAGAGAACTCATATATAAGCGGTCAGGCAGCAGATAGCAGCCTGACCGCTTGTTTTCAATACGCTGAAACCCGCCAACCGTCCTACCTTTACCCCATGATTCTACGCGCCGACCATCTGATTAAAACCTATAAAGCCCGCACCGTAGTCAACGACATGAGCGTGACCGTGGAGCAGGGCGAAATTGTGGGTTTGCTGGGGCCGAATGGGGCTGGCAAAACCACCTGCTTTTACATGATTGTGGGCATGGTGAAGCCCAACTCAGGTACCATACACCTCGACGACGAAAATATCACGAAGCTGCCTATGTTTCGGCGGGCCCAGCGTGGGGTAGGCTATCTGGCTCAGGAAGCATCCGTTTTTCGCGACCTGACCGTAGAGGAGAACATTCTGGCGGTGCTGGAAATGACAGATCTGCCCAAGAAGGCCCAGCGCGATAAGGTAGAGGAGTTGCTCCATGAGTTCAGCCTTACGCACGTGCGCAAAAACCTGGGTCGGGTGCTTTCCGGCGGAGAGCGGCGGCGCACCGAAATTGCCCGGGCCCTGGCCGTCGATCCTAAATTTGTGCTGCTTGATGAGCCTTTTGCCGGTGTCGACCCCATTGCCGTTGAGGAGATTCAGGGCATCGTAGCTAAGCTCAAGCACAAGAATATCGGCATCCTTATCACCGACCACAACGTGAACGAAACGCTCAGTATCGTCGATCGGGCGTACCTGCTGTTCGAAGGAAAGCTGCTTAAAGCCGGCACCGCCGAAGAGCTGGCCGCTGACGAAACCGTGCGCCGTGTATACTTAGGTAAGCATTTCGAGTATAAGCGAAAAATCTAGCGGTGGTTTGCAGTTCGTGCTATACCTCTCGCGTCAGGCAAAGCTTGATACGAGAGGTTTTTTGGTTGTAACTATCCGTCGAATCACCGCTCAACCCCACTATTTCCATGATTGATTCTGTCCTGACGTGGGCCGTGCAACGGCGAATGGCTGCTATCAACCACTTTCGGAACCACCCACATGAGGTGCAGCGCGAACTGTTACGAGGGCTGCTTCACACGGCACAGGCTACGGAATGGGGAAAGCGATACGGCTTCGCTGACGCCTTCGATGGCCGCGAACTGGCCCGACGTCTGCCCGTCAGCAGCTACGAAGATTTATACCCCGCTATTGAGCGGGTATTACAAGGCGAGGCCAACGTACTGTGGCCGGGCCAGGTGACGTGGTTTGCCAAATCCAGCGGCACGACCAATGCGCGGAGCAAGTACATTCCCGTTACCCGCGAATCGTTGGATGCGGGGCACTACCGCGCCGGCCGCGACATGGTGGCTCTGGCTACAGCGCTGTATCCGTCGGAGCGGATTCTGGGGGGCAAAACATTGTCCTTGGGCGGCACGCACGGCCCCAATCCTTTCCGCCCCGACGACTCCAGTTCCCGCGTCGGCGATGTCTCGGCGGTCATTATGCAGAATTTGCCCCGGTGGGCTGAGTTCCTGCGTACTCCTCCGCTGGAGCTAGCCTTGCTGGATGAGTGGGAAGAGAAAATTGAGCGTATTGCCCGCCACGTACAGCACGTTAATGTGACTACGCTGGCTGGGGTGCCTACCTGGATGATGCTTTTGCTGCGCCGCGTAACGACCTTGACCGGCGCCGATAATATCACGGAGGTATGGCCTAACCTGCGCCTCTTTTTGCACGGTGCGGTGGCCTTCGGACCCTATCGAGCCTTGTTCAAAGAGTTGATTCCGGATGAGCGTATGCGTTATCTGGAAATTTATAATGCCTCGGAAGGCTATATCGCCGTGCAGGATGAGCCTAACTCGGAAGACCTGTTGCTCCTGCTCGACCACGGCATTTACTATGAGTTTATCCCTGCTGATCAGTTTGAGGCAGAAAACCCGCGTACCCTTCAGCTAGATGAAGTAGAGCTAGGGCGCAGTTATGCTTTGGTCATAAGTACCAATGCTGGGCTATGGCGCTACAAAATCGGCGATACGGTGCGTTTCACCTGTCTGGCGCCTTATCGTATCCGTATCACGGGACGCACCAAGCATTTCCTAAATGCTTTCGGCGAGGAAGTCGTGATTGAAAATGCCGACGCCGCTATTGCTGCCGCCTGCCAAGCTACCGGTACCACCGTACGAGACTACACAGCCGCGCCCATTTACTTCGATGCTTCTGCTACGTCCCGTGGCGGCCATCAGTGGCTTATCGAGTTCACAAAAATGCCCCCCAGCCCCGACCAGTTCGTTGCCGTGCTGGACCAAACGCTGCGCCAGCTCAACTCCGACTATGATGCCAAGCGTCACCGTGATCTGGCTCTGGCCCCGCCCCAGCTTACCGTAGCGCCGTCAGGCACATTTGAGCGGTGGCTGGCCAGTAAAGGCAAGCTCGGTGGCCAGCATAAAGTGCCCCGCCTCAGCAACTCGCGCGAGTTGCTAGAAGAAATTTTACGCATTATATAAATTCATAACCAGCTAATTAAACCCGGATATGAGGATTGAAAAAATGCACGTCCTTAGTTGAAACTCCTGGTGGTGTGCAGTGCGTTGTTGTAACTCCGCTTCAACTTCAACCAGCACTCGTATGCGTCAGAACCTTTGGATTGTAGGCTTGGGGCTGTGGCTCTCGTCCTGTGCTAGCTCAGCTTCTACTGCTACTTCACGCAACCGGCTTCCCATCGGATTTTGGTCGCTTAATGAGTACGACCGCACCGGCGAGCGGCATGGCCGATGGAATGCCTATTATGACGAGCAGTACCAAAAAATAGGCACTAAAGGGCGTTTCAAACATGGCCAGCCAGTCGGGCGCTGGCAATATTACGGTCTGTCAGGTTTACTTGAGCGGCAGGAAATCTATTTGCGTCGGCCGGCTGGTCGGCAGCTTATTACCTATTATCACCCCAATGGCCGGGTGGCAAAACGTGGTCAAGCACAATTTGAAACCGACGCTACGGATGCTCACTTCTACTGGCTAGGTGACTGGATTTCGTATTCACCCAGCGGGCAAGCTGAGAAAATAGAAACGTACAATACAGGCAAGCTACAATCGGTGAGAAAGCTCTAGGTGCATTGCCTCTGTAACAGGACTTATGACCTAAGGCTTTAGGTGTTTATTAAATACGCGAAAATAAAGATGAGATATAACTATTTTAGACGGCATTATTGTTGATATATTACGCGGGTATTGACTTTGTGCAAATCTCAAACGATTAGACTTCACACTGTGCCCGCCCCTACTACCCGCTCCCGCTCCTATGTTTCCCGCCGCAACGATACTTCTGATAAGGGCGAGCTTTCTTCGCTGAGTGCCATCGTAACCATAGGGCTGCTTGGTATCCTGGTTTGCACATTAGTAATTAGCATTGGCTTTATAGCTACGCAACTTAGCGGCGGTTAGTAAACCCGTGAATAGCATTGCGCCAAGCATCTGCCTGGGTAGCGAAAACACGACCTTATATGAGTAGTTTACTCTTCAAGAAAACTCCCTAACAGACCGCCACTTTCCTTTTTGGCATTGCCGCCATTGGGCATGAGCGCCTGAATCAGTTTCTTGACGGGCATCGATTGGATCCATACTCTACCGGTGCCGCGCAATGTGGCCAGCATTAATCCCTCGCCTCCAAAAATCATCGATTTTAGCCCCCCAGCGCGTACAATGTCGAAGTCGATGCTGGGCTCGAAGGCAACTACGCAGCCCGTGTCAACGCGCAGCAATTCATTATTTAGTTGCCTTTCGATGACGGTGCCGCCGGCGTGAATAAAGGCTTTGCCATCGCCGGTCAGCTTCTGGAGGATAAAGCCTTCGCCGCCAAAAAAGCCTGCGCCCAAGCGACGGTTAAAGTGAATTGCGACTTTAGTGCCCCGCGCTGCTGCCAGAAAACCATCTTTCTGCACAATTAATCCCTGCGGAAGAGTACGTAAATCAAGCGGAAGAATGGTGCCGGGATACGGTGCCGAAAATGCTACCCGGCTTTTGCCATAGCCGCCACGGTGGGTGAAGTGCGTCATAAACAATGACTCACCCGTGAGCAAGCGCGACCCCGCCGAGAACAGCTTGCCCATCAGTCCCTGATCAGGCTCCGACCCATCGCCCATCTTCGTTTCGAAGGCAATGGCCTCGTCCATGTAGATCATCGCGCCGGCTTCGGCAATGACGGTTTCGTTCGGGTCGAGCTCTACTTCGAGTACCTGAATATCGTTGCCCAGAATGCGGTAGTCTACGTCGTGGGATTGCATAGCGAAAGAGAGAAAAGCAAAAGTTTCTCAAGTATAGTGAAATGCTATGATTGCTTAGAAGATTGAACGCTGGCTTATTACCTTTTACTATGTCAGCACTGAGGCTAAGTAGTTGACACTCAAAAAGGCCCCCCAATGGTTGTTGGGGGGCTTTCTTTGGAAGGTGATACGTTGCTATTCCGGCGATTCGGTGGTTGGAATCATCTCTTCCTCATCAGAATCAGCCGCCGCGCCGCGTGGTGATTTCTTGGGCTTCTTGGCCTCGCGGCTCGTGCGACGCATAAATTCCTCTTCTGTTTCTTCTGGCTCGGGCGTGCCTTCTTCCAGCGGAAAATCTTCGTCTTCTTCAATCTTATCGCCGAACTGCCCATCGCGGTTTACCAGCTTCTTGTCGCGCACATGGCGGTTCAGAAACTGGTTGACCTCTTCGATGGTATAGGTGGAGGTAATTTCACCCAGCGGATTGATTTTTATCTCAAAACCTTCCAGGTCTTTGTGTACCCTGGCCTTCTTTTCCGGGTCGTTTTTCTTCTTTTTGACGGGTTTCTTAGCCATGTCGTCGTCCGTTTTCGGTGTGTTAGGTCACAGCACCCTGCTCCAAAACGCAAAGGCCGCCCCGTAGCAATACGGCGCGGCCCCTGTAGTGGATGCGGAAAGTAGGGGCAGCACGGAATGAAGCCCCTACATCTAAGTTATTGTGGCAACTTCTGCACGGCTGTTTCGATGCGCTGGGCAGTTTCAGCGGGCCCGATAATGCTCATCGTCGCCATCAGGTCGGGACCGGCGCTAACGCCTGTTACCACTACGCGCAGCGCTTGTAGCACCTGCCCGATCTTGATACCCTGGCGCTCGAGTACCTGCGTGAGCAATGCTCTAATGCCGTCGGGTGAAGTGTCGGACGAGGTAGGTAGCTCACGGGCAAATTCGGCTAGTGCGGCTGCCGTGGCTGCGTTCCACTTCTTGGTTATCACCTGCTCATCGTAGGTAGTTGGGGCTTCGAAGAAGTATTGCGCTTCCCGCCAGAAATCTTGAGGAAACGTAACGCGCTCCTTCATTACGCCGGCAATCAGTTCGGCTTTTTCCTCCGAGCACTCGATGTTGTGCTCGCGCAAAGCAGCCAGCAGGTACTGCGCCAGCTCCGTATCGGGTTTAGCTCGCAAATATTGCTCGTTGTACCAACGCACTTTATTTTGGTCGAAGCGGGCTGGCGACTTGCTGACGCGCTCAATCGAGAAAGACTCGATCAGCTCGTCCATCGTGAACAGCTCTTGCTGCGAACCTGGATTCCAACCCAAAAACGCCAAGAAATTGATAAATGCCTCCGGCAGATAACCACTTTCGCGGTAGCCACTGCTGACAGTCGGCTCGCCGGTTTCGCCGTCGATACCATGCCATTCAAGCGGGAAAACGGGAAAACCGAGCTTGTCGCCGTCGCGCTTGCTAAGCTTGCCCGTGCCATCGGGCTTGAGTAGCAGGGGCAAGTGGGCAAACTGCGGCATGGTGCTCTCCCAGCCCAGATAGCGGTACAGCAGCACGTGCAGGGGCGCCGAGGGCAGCCACTCTTCGCCCCGAATCACGTGGGTAATCTCCATCAGATGGTCGTCTACGATATTGGCCAAGTGGTAGGTTGGCATTCCATCCGACTTCATCAGGACCTTATCATCAATAGCCGAAGAATGTACTACTACCCAGCCGCGAATTAAATCCTGGAAGCGCACCTCTTCTTTGCGAGGCACTTTCAGGCGGATAACGTAAGGTGTATCATTGGCCAACAGCTCTTTTACCTCATCCTCGGGTAAGGTAAGCGAGTTGCGCATCTGGTTGCGCGTGATGGCGTTGTACTGCGGATTCGGCACCTTGGCGGCCGTGAGGCGCGCGCGCATGGCGTCGAGGTCCTCGGGTGTGTCGAAGGCGTAGTAGGCGTGGCCGCTGTCGATGAGCTGCTGCGCGTATTGCCGGTACATCGGCTTCCGCTCGCTCTGACGATAGGGCGCGTGCGGACCGCCTTGCTCCGGGCCTTCGTCAATCTGGATACCGGCCCAATGCAGGGCTTCCATGATGTACTTTTCGGCACCAGGCACGAAGCGATTCTGGTCGGTATCCTCGATGCGGAGCAGCATTTTGCCCCCCAGCTTGCGGGCCAGTAGATAATTATACAGCGCAGTGCGCACGCCGCCAATGTGCAGCGGCCCCGTAGGGCTGGGCGCAAATCGCACCCGAACTTCTCTTTCCATACAAACAAATAGTCGCGCTCAGACTAAAAAACGCGGCGCGAAGGTACGACAAAACCGCCCGTTGCCGGCTGGCTCGGGCGGTTTTGTAGCTGGGTGATTATGATGAAGATGCGCCTAAAACTATCAGGCCAGAACGGCTACGCAGGAAATCTCAACCTGCACGTCTTTGGGCAAACGGCTAACTTCTACGGTTTCGCGAGCAGGTGCGTAGTCGGCCTCGAAGTAGCTGCCGTAAATGTCGTTGATGAGACCAAAATTGCCAAGGTCTTTCACGAAGATGCTGCACTTTACTACATCGCGCAGCGTAAGGCCGGCGGCCTGAAGCACGGCTTGCAGATTGCGCATTACCTGGTGCGTTTCGGCCGTTACGTCGCCGTTGCCTACGAGCTGGCCAGTGTGTGCATCCAGGGCAATCTGACCCGAAACGTAAACCGTGTTGCCAGCTTGAATACCTTGGCTATACGGGCCAATAGGAGCCGGAGCATCGGGGGAATAAATGATGGTGGGGGGCATTTTGGTGGGGTTGTGAGGATGGAAGGTATCTTTAGGCCGAAACTTACGAGAAAATATGCACCTGCTGATTATTGATGGAGCCCACATGGCAACCGAGTTAGAAACCAAGTTTGGCTCAGACCATCAATACACCTATTTTGAGATAACAGAGGCTACGGATGAAGAGTGGCAGAAACTAAAGAGAGAGATTAAAAGCTCAATCCGCAGCAGTGATGTCATTTTCCACTTTGGTCCTCACAGGTATTGGGGTATGTTTGATTTAGCTGGAAAGACTGTTTTTCTTGAGTGTTCCAGTGCATCACTGGATGAGGCGGTTTGGAGCGCCAATGATGAGCAGTTCAACCCGACCCTTTTCGGATTTTGTGGCCTGCCGACTCTGCTTAACCGACCGCTGCTGGAAGTTAGTCTTTACAACTCCGAAAACGTCCCCCAACTCGCTGAAATTTGCGCAGTCTTGGGCACCGACTATCGCGTGGTGCAGGACCGCGTGGGCCTAGTAACGCCGCGAGTGGTGTGTATGATTATCAATGAAGCCTGCTACACGTTACAGGAAGGCACAGCCAGTATCCAGGATATTGATAAGAGCATGAAGTTGGGTACCAGCTACCCGCGTGGGCCGTTCGAGTGGGCTAATCTGATCGGGGTGAGCCGAGTGTACGATGTACTGGAAGCGCTGTGGCAGGATACGCATGATGAACGCTACAAAGTGTGCCCGCTGCTGAAAACCATGTACTTACGCGGCGAGTCTTTTGATCTACAGAAATATGGAGCGCTTCATTAAATAGGAGCGATGCGGAAAGTAGTATAATGGACAGCCCAGGTAAACGGCGAAGAAAAACACCTTGCAGTCTCTACTTAATTTGATACCCTTTACTTACCTATTACTACCCTAACAGTGCGTCTTCCAAAGCATTTTGCCCAGCCTTGATTGCCCCACCATCTTGGATCAGTGGATAGGTCCCTTCCTTCAATAGTCTTACACTGCGCCGTTAGAGCTGGTAATAGTACGTCAAGCTTTGGTCCAGTTAAAAGACGATAGCGAACTTGCTGCTGCTGATCATAGTGAGCCGCTGAGCCGTTAAGTAAGTCGCGATAGGCCGTGAATACGGTATTAAAGCCCCTGTTTAGATGAATACGACTCAGCGCTACATCATGGTCGCTCCAAAGTAATACGACGGCTAATAACAGCAATAGGTGGCGAGCACCGCCAGACACTGTAGTTACGTGTTTCCCTTGCTGCAAACGATACGCGACCCATCCATAAATGGATATAAACCAAATGATTACAAAAAAGAAATAAAGATGATTTCGGCATCTCAGAGGTGGTGGGGCGTCAATTGATAAATAGGTGAGCAGATAACTGCTATAAATGCCCCCCACAAGTAAAAGAGGCCACACAAGCACATACTGTGTGAGGCGTTGCAGAACGGGAGCAGCTAGAGTGTTAGCAATGCGCTGAAAGAATGGCAATATCAGAACGCTGACAATAACAATTGAACCAGTGCCTAGCCAATTGACAAGTGTATAAAAAGTGGCTATAGTAGCAGAAAACACGGCATGAGGCGGATAAATTACTCCCACACCCACTTGATGAATTCGAATGAAATTGCCTGGTGCACTGAGCATTAAAGTAGCACCCAAACCAGAAGCCAACCAAATCGCCCACCATCCAAAAATTGTTCTGCGACGCAGTAATAATGGCAGCGTAATAAGCATAGCTGTTAGGCTGATACAAGCGGTTATTTCAGAAAATCCTGGAATCAGAAAAGCCAGCAGAAAAGCACCTGACCAAATAATACCACGCGTAACAGGCTGCTGAATCGTGAATAGTAAGCAAATACTTATAAGTAGTAGTGCTTCTAAGATGCAGGGTAGGATGTAAGATAGAGTGCTAATAAACCAATAGAAAGCTTCAGTAGGATTAGGGAGCCACAGTAAAAACAAGCTAAGTATGACGCTGCCAGCCGCCAATTTGGTTCGCAGAAGTATAGGGCCTCCAGCCAGCGTAGCCATTACTACGCCGTATATAGAGCAGGCAAGTAGTAGTATTATGCCTGCTACGTAGACTTGATAATTAATCAAGCTCTCATCTGCATGAATAACAAATGGATGCAGACCAGTTGCAAGTGAAGACGAGAATCGGCCTGATAAGCTTAGGTGAGTAGAAGTGGTGTGATTAATAAGTCCCATCTTTCGTACGTATTGGGGATACTCATAATCATCTAAATAGGGATGACAATAAGCCGCCAACAACAAGAATGGTAGCAGACAAAATAGTGCAAAGATGTTTAGCCCAAAGGACCAAGCATAATGCTTAAAAATAGGAAAGCGCATATACCTCCACTAATAATAAAATAAAAAAGGGATGCGATTTGCACCCCTTTTTACTAATAACTCACTGACGCGTTCAGTGTATTACTCAACTGTCACCGACTTAGCCAGATTACGGGGCTGATCGACGTTGCAGCCGCGTAGTACAGCAATGTGGTAGGAGAGCAGTTGCAGTGGCACTACTGACACGAGCGGCATCAGCACCTCACTTGTAGCGGGCACCTCAATGACGAACTCAGCCATTGCCGGAATCACCTGGTCGCCCTCGGTTACTACAGCAATGATGCGGCCTTTGCGAGCTTTCACTTCCTGAATGTTGGAAACGACCTTCTCGTAAGAGCTGTCTTTGGTCGCAATAACTACCACCGGCATGTTCTCGTCAATCAGAGCGATGGGGCCGTGCTTCATCTCAGCAGCAGGGTAACCCTCAGCATGGATATAACTGATTTCCTTTAGCTTGAGTGCTCCCTCTAATGCGACAGGGAAGTTGTAGCCCCGGCCCAGGTACAGGAAGTTTGGAACGTCTTTGAAGATTTCAGCAATCTGCTTTATCTCAGTATCGAGAAGCAGCGCTTGCTCTACTTTCGACGGAATATTGCTCAGCTCCACCATCAACTCGCGCAGCTTCACGTCGGATAAGGTGCCGCGCTTGTGACCCACAATCATAGCCAACAGCGTAAGCACTGTTACTTGCGCCGTAAATGCCTTCGTAGACGCTACGCCGATTTCGGGGCCAGCGTGGGTATATGCACCGGCATCAGTAGCACGGGCAATGCTGCTACCCACCACGTTGCAGACACCAAAAATGGTTGCGCCCTTACTCTTCGCTAACTCAATAGCGGCCAGTGTATCAGCCGTTTCGCCCGACTGGGAAATGGCAATAACGATATCACGCTCCGAAATAACCGGATTACGGTAGCGGAATTCTGAAGCGTATTCTACTTCTACCGGAATGCGCGCCAAGTCTTCGAGCAAGTATTCGGCCACCAATCCAGCATGCCAGGAAGTGCCGCAAGCCACGATGATAATGCGCTGGGCGTTTACAAACTTCTGCTCGTAGGCCCGCACACCGCCCATGTTCAAATGGCCGGCTTCTAGCTCTAGACGACCACGCATGGAATCGAGAATAGAACGAGGCTGCTCAAAGATTTCTTTAAGCATAAAGTGCTCATAACCACCCTTTTCAATGCTTTCAAGCTCTAACTCCAGCTTCTGAATATAAGGAGTCTGGCTAACGTCTTCCTTTGAGCGGATTTCCAGCTTGCCATCCCGAATAACGACTAGCTCATAGTCATTTACATACACTACTTCGTTGGTGTACTCGATGATGGGCGTCGCATCGGAGGCGAGGAAGAACTCGTCTTTGCCAACGCCAATAACTAATGGCGAGCCTTTGCGGGCCGCGATTAGCTGGTTTGGGTTGTCCTTACTCAACACTACGATAGCGTAAGCGCCTACTACTTCGTGCAAAGCCAGGCGAACCGCTTCTTCCAGAGAACAGTTGTTCTGCTTCTTGATTTCCTCAATCAGGTTAACAAATACTTCGGTATCAGTATCTGAGTGAAATACGTGGCCTTGCTGCTGCAAGTGGGTTTTCAACGCAGCGTAGTTCTCAATGATGCCATTGTGAATGATGGCAATACGCTCGGAGGTAGAATAGTGCGGGTGAGCGTTGACATCATTGGGCTCGCCATGCGTTGCCCAACGCGTATGGCCCATTCCGATTCGAGCATGAGTGTCTTTCTCTTCAATGAAATCAACAAGCTCCTGAACCTTGCCCTTCTTTTTGTATACGTTCAGGGTTCCATTGAGCAGGGCCACGCCGGCCGAGTCATAGCCGCGATATTCTAGGCGGCGTAAGCCTTTAATGATAATAGGGCAGGCTTCACGATAGCCGATGTAAGCAACGATTCCGCACATAGCGCGTCAGGAAATTATAGTTTTGAAAAGAAAAGACGGCCCGCCTCCGGCACAAAGGTCGTGCCGACGTGCTGAGGCCGCCTAAAGGGCAAATTGCTAGCGCAATTTAGAATAATAGACGCGGAGCGTGATGTTGTCAGCGTCGAGTACAGCTCGGTTAAGGGTAAGGGTGGGTAAAGTCCGAAGTGTGGGAGAAAGAATGAGGGTGGCCGGGCGGGTAGCGTCCGTCTGGGTGTAGATGTAGTTCTGTACGTAATTCGTAATCAGAACGCTATAATAGTTGTTATTATTCCCTAAGTCGTAAAGACGAGCTTGCGCTTCTACGCGTTGACCTTGGCCGCCAATACTATCACCTAGTATTACCCGGTCAGTCCGAAAATTATTGGTTAAGCTCTTTAATACCTGATTGTTGGCGTTGGCTTCATACAAATAAAGCCGCCGTGGCAATGGAAACAGGGCATTGGCAAATGGCTTCACCGGTATAATGAGCTCCGCACGGTTGATGGCAATGTCCTTCCGATCCTTCAGCGCCTTAAGACCAGCAGGAATATCTAGCCGAGTGCCAAAACCGACACCTTCCTGTACGTAAGTGATACCTCCGACTTCAGAAGACGTTACCGCTGCCTGCCCGTTTGTGAGACGAGCAAACGGGCCAGTCGCCGATAAATCACTGATAATCTGAGTGAAGTAGCGCGGCGCATTCAGGTTGATGCTTGTCGCGGCTTCGCTGGCTCCACGAGGCGGGCTGCCAAAGTAAACAGAATACGAGCGCCACTTTCTAGGACTAGTGGCATCGTGATAATAAAATACCACCCGCAGATCATTGGCCCGATTGAAACCCACAACTGTACCCGAGAAGCCGTTGGCTGGAGTGATAGCTACGCCTTTCCAAAGAGCATCCAGTTGAGTCTGAGTGAAGGTTTCGCTTTGCAAACCTGAAAAAATGCCCCCCAGGAAAGCTGTAGTCTGACCAGGACGCGAAAGCGCGAGCCTTACCCTGCGGTCCTGCACCGTTACAATAGCAGTAACGGTGTCGGTAGTGACGGTGGAGGCAATGCGTTGCCGCTCGCGCCGCGTCCGGTTGAGAGAACCCGCAAGGTTGGCGCCAATCACTTGGCCTACTGGGACAGATGTATTTGCGTTGTAAGAACTGCGGTCGTCTAACTTCTGCTGCAGGGCAGATACATCAAAGCGCACAGCTTGCGTGGCGCTGCCATATACCTGATCGAAGCTCATAATCATTACCGTCGAGTCCAGCACGGTGCCACTGAACTTAGCAGGTAATGAATCAGCCGGCATATTTACCTGCAAATTCAGGAACGAACGGGCCGTAGTAGTTCCCAAAGCTGCGTCGCTGATTTGGCCAACCAAAAAGTTGTCGGCTTTCAGCGTTTCGAGCGAGTCTTGCAAAATAGTGGCTACGGAAGCTTTGAACTCGCTGTAGTCAGTGGTAATAGAAGCTGTATCCGGCAGATCCACCCGAATGTCATTCGGATCGTCGCAGCTGGTAGTAAGCAGGAAAGCGGCGGAAAAGCAGAGGGTCGCGGTGAGGCGGAAGGCGCTAGCTGGCCAATTCATTATAAAGCGCGTAGTAAGAAGTCAACAGGTTCTCGTCGGCGCCCACCTGACCGATGCACTTCTTCTGGGTGTTCTGGGCATACTCAGTGAACATCGCGTTCATGTTGTCGCTGAAATCCTCGTCAGATTTTACTACCGAATCAGCATAATCCATCCCAACTTTGATGAAGCCCTCGTAGTCCGCTGATTTCAGCGCAGCCAGCATTTTGTCATCAATGTCCAGCATCTTGGCTTTCTCAATGATGTCGCCGCTGAATTTGTGATCGAACTCGTTGTTGTAAATCGTGAACACCGACTTGGCATCCTTGAAAATCGGGTCTTTCTTGTACGTCGTTTTCAGATACATCGGGATCAGGCCGGTCATCCAGTCGTTGCAGTGAACGATGTCGGGCGCCCAACCTAGTTTCTTCACGGTTTCAAGCACACCTTTGCAAAAGAAGATGGCGCGCTCGTCATTATCGGCGTGAAACTTATCGTTTTTATCCACCAACACGGACTTACGGTGGAAATAATCCTCGTTATCGATGAAATAAACCTGAAGCTTAGCATTTGGAATAGATGCTACCTTGATAATCAACGGCTTCTCTTCTTCGCCCACGGCGATGTTGATGCCCGATAAGCGAACTACCTCGTGCAGCCGGTTCTTACGCTCGTTGATAATTCCGAAACGAGGAACGAAAATGCGGATCTCCATCCCCATTTCCTGCATGCCTTGCGGCAACATCCGCAGAAACTCCGCTACCTTGGTCGTCTGCAAAAACGGGTTGATTTCCGTAGCAGCATAGAGTATTCTCAACTTGGACATATCGGGTTAGTAGAGGTGATTAAGTAAGAGGCAATAGTTTTGGATGCACAAAATTAAACATTTTTAAGCGGAAATTCAATAAAACCCACCTGCGGGTCCTTCCCTCAGGCCTTCTACCTTATGGAGATACTGCAATCGGCCGCCGCGTTGCAAGCCCAAACCGAAAAATGGCGCCGCGATGGTCAACGCATTGGTTTAGTGCCTACTATGGGCGCCTTACACGATGGCCACCTACGGCTGGTACAAGCCGCCGCTGCTGAAAACGACGTAGTAGTAGTCAGTATATTTGTTAATCCAACGCAGTTCAATAATCCCGACGACTTTCGGCTTTATCCGCGCCTGCCCGAAGCCGATGCTGCTTTGCTTGAGCCGGTTGGATGCACCGCGTTGTTTTTGCCCTCGGTAGAGGAGATGTATCCTCAGCCCAGCAAGCTGCGCTTCGATTTTGGTTCCCTGGAGCAAGTCATGGAAGGGGCCCATCGCCCCGGTCATTTTAATGGAGTGGCCACGGTGGTAAGCAAGCTGTTCCACCTGAGCCGCCCTCATCGGGCTTATTTTGGCCAGAAGGACTTGCAGCAAGTCGCTATTATTCGCCAGCTAGTGGCTGACTTATCATTTGATCTGGAGCTTATTATTTTCCCAACAGTGCGCGAGGCCGATGGCTTAGCTATGTCTTCACGCAACAGGCGGTTATCAGCAGACGCTCGACAAATTGCCCCCCAACTCTATAAAGCCCTACAATTGGGTGCCAAATTGTTGGAGGAGAAGCGGCCCGTAGCTAGTGTAAAAAACGATGTTCTTCAATTTTTGGCGATGGAAGAAACCATTGTGTTGGAGTACTTTGAGGTAGCCGATGCCCATACCTTACAACCGATAGAGCGAATTTCTAAATCACAAGACGTTGCTCTTTGCATTGCCGCATGGCTGACAGAGGTACGTTTAATTGATAATTTGCTGATAAGTGATAAAGGCTTGTAAAACAATAATATATTACTGATTCAAATCCATATATAGTAAATTGTAGAAGGAAATTTTATATTTTTTCTGGTAAATGGACCAGTGTCAATATAATTTGAGTTATGTTAGTGCATCGATTAATCATATAAACTCAAGAATGAAGCACAAACACTTTACTCCAAAATTCCTTTCTTGTTTAGGCCTTGGTCTACTCTTCACCTTTGGGTGCAGCAAAGAGGATCTGAATCCTTCAGAAAATCTTAGCCAGCGCACGTCCACTAGCGCCACTGATGGATCAGTCTCGACTTCCGTCGTGCGCGAGGGCAATCAGTACATTATTATTTCGGCTACCGATGCACTGCCAGCAGATATTGAGGGCAAAGCCAGAGGAGCCAATGGTAAAGTAACCAAGCTACTCAGCGGTGTGGGTATTGCTACTGCTACTTCCGACGACCCGAACTTCATTGCGAAGGCCAGCAAAATCAGTGGGGTACGCTCGGTTATTCACGATTATACTTATCAGGGCTACGACCCACAGGAGCAGACCGTGGAGGCAGCGAATACCAATCCCCCCACCAGCGCCGACAACGATCCTGTTTTCCCCATACAGTGGGGCCATACTGCTATTCAGGCGCCAGAGGCTTGGCTCACCGGAGCTCGTGGCCAGAACGTGCGTGTAGCCGTGCTGGACGGAGGATTCTATCTGGGGCACCCCGATTTGGTAGGCAATATTGAGAAAAGTATCTCTTTCGTGCCTGGCCAACCAGCTCAGTTTAATCGCGAGCTCGCCAGAAACAGAAGTACTTTTAGTCACGGTTCGCACGTAGCAGGCACTGTTGCGGCCGTGGATAATACTAATGGCGGAGTTGGCGTAGCACCAGACGCTAAACTTATTTTGGTAAAGGTGTTAGGTGATATTGGCTCCGGGCAGTTCTCTTGGATAATTGCAGGCATCAAGTACGCTGCTGATGAGCAGGTTGATGTGATCAACATGAGCTTAGGCGCTAGGTTGCCCCGCAATGGTAAGTACATGGACAACAATGGCACACCAAATGATCCATCGGATGACTTTTTGGTGAAGGATAGCGAGGTTCAAAAAGAAGTCGCTGAACTAGTGGAGGCCATTAACAAAGTCACGACTTACGCAGCCAAAAAAGGCGTGACCCTTATAGCTGCGGCTGGCAACGACGGGATTGATGCCAAAGATCAGAACGCGACTTTTGTGCCCGCCGACTCGAAGCACGTGATTTCTATTTCGGCTACTGCTCCTTACGGTTTGGCACTGGATCCTAACACCAGCCTAGACCAAGTTGCTTATTATAGTAACTACGGGTCGCCGGCTATTGATCTCGCCGCTCCCGGTGGTAGTGCTGCGCATCCTAGTGTGCAAAGCGTGTTCTATAAAATAGGATTCGCGCCTGTTTATGCGTGGGACATGGTGTATAGCAGCGGAAGTCCCACAGGCTATAACTGGGCGCAGGGCACAAGTATGGCTAGCCCACACGCAGCCGGCGTAGCCGCTCTGATCATCAGTAAGAATGGCGGCCCAATGGCTCCTGAGCGGGTAGAAGCCATCATGCGTGCCTCGGCCGATGACTTAGGTACCCCCGGTCGTGATGATAACTACGGTCATGGCCGTGTGAACGCCTTACGCGCCGTAACTAGCGCCAGCCTAGCTCAGGCCAAGTAGGCTGTTGGATTAAAGCAAGTAAAAAGCCCCCCAGGTAGGCTAGTAGCAATACTAAGCCACCTGGGGGGCTTTTTTCTGAGCTTAGAATACGCCTGTCGGCTGCTAACAGAAAGTGAGGCAATGATGCATTCAAGACTCAACCCTTATCTTTGCCGCCCTTATTTCAAACGCATTTTCTTCTATGCATATCGAGGTTCTAAAGTCTAAAATTCACCGCGCCAAAGTCACGCAGGCCGAACTGCATTATGTTGGTAGTGTTACCATCGACGAGGACTTGCTCGATGCTGCCAATATGGTAGAAAACGAGAAAGTGACGATAGTAAATGTGAACAATGGCGAGAGATTTGAAACCTATACCATTCGCGGAGAGCGTGGCTCGGGTATGGTATGTCTTAATGGTCCTGCTGCCCGGCGCGTGGCCGTAGGGGATATCGTTATCATCTTTTCATATGCTCTCATCGACTTTGCGGAAGCGCGCGCTCACAAGCCAACGCTTGTCTTCCCCGATCAACACAATCGGTTAGTATAAGCTGAAGAGTGCAAATGGGTGGTGCGTTAACGCGCTACCCATTTGCCTGCCTCCTAGTCACGTTATTATGAAACAGCTGATCACTATACTTAAATATGCACTGCTATTAGCCTTATCGGGGCTGCTGATGTGGTATGCCGTGCGCGGGCAGGATCTGAGCCGTATCGGCGAGTACGTGCGGGATGCCAATTATTTCTGGCTGTTCGTTACTATGGTTTTATCCGTGTTGGGATATCTGAGCCGTGCTTATCGATGGAAAATGCAGATAGACCCGACCGGCTACAAAGCTTCTTATTGGGATGTGTATCATGCTATGATGGTGGGCTATTTGGCTAATATGGTGCTGCCACGCATGGGAGAAGTAATTCGGTGTTCCGTACTGCGTCGGAGTAGTGGCGTGCCTGTGCAAGTATCGTTGGGTACTGTCATTGCGGAGCGCGTCATTGATGTGCTTGTGCTTTTGGGGCTGCTAGGGGCAACACTTCTACTGGAATTTGATAAATTTTGGTCATTTGTAATGGGCTTGCTGACTGATAACTATGAGTCATTTGCTGCCTACCGAACCACATTGCTGGCCATTGCTGCTATTTCCTTACTATTGCTCCTGATGGGCGCCTATGCGCTATTAAGAAATTTGGAAAGGCTGCGTCAGAATGCGTTTTTCAACCGTATTGTTGGGCTGGCAAGAGGACTGCTGTCAGGCGTATTTAGTGTGCTGAAGCTCGAAAATAAAGGCGTGTTTTTGCTGCACACGCTCTTTACTTGGTTGGTTTATTATCTAATGGATTACCTGGCCTTTTTCGCCTTCCCCGAAACCTATACCCTAAGCATGATGGCTGCCTTGGCAGTGCTCACCTTCGGGGCATTTGGGATGGCAGCACCGGTATCAGGCGGTATAGGGACATTTCACATAATGGTGCAAGCTACACTGCTCGTGTATGGTGTTTCAAAGGAAGCCGGTATTGCTTATGCACTAGTAGTGCATGGGTCTCAAACCTTGCTGGTGGTATTGATGGGCGGAATAAGCTTCATAATGAGTATGGTGAAATCTGGCCGGATGGCTCGCCGCAAGGCTGTGTCTTTGGCCGTAGCTACAACTGCCGATGTGGAGCAAGGATAAGATTGTTGACCGTAGTGACTTAACGCCATTGCTAGAGCAGTGGCGCGCAGAAAATCGCCCGGTGGTCTTTACCAATGGCTGCTTCGACTTGCTGCACCTAGGGCACGTAGATTACTTGGAGAAGGCGCGGCACTTGGGTGGGGCATTGGTCGTGGGCCTGAATACTGACGCTTCTGTCAGCTGTTTGAAGCCGGGAAGGCCTCTACAGGACGAAATGTCACGGGCGCGCATCTTGGCGTCCCTTTTGTTCGTGGATGCCGTAGTACTGTTCGATGAGCCCACTCCGCTTACTCTGATTGAGTTGATTAAACCCGATATTCTGGTGAAGGGTGATGACTACGCAATCAGTGGAATTGTCGGCCACGAATTGGTGTTGAATAGTGGCGGGCAGGTACTTACCGTACCACTCGTAGCTGGCTACAGTACCACGCGGATCGTGGAGCGCATACGTCAGCTTCCTTCTTAATCATTCATTTTTCTCTCCAAGCCCATGTATCTATTCCTCATTCTGGCGATGGTTGTAAGCTGGCTCATTCAGTGGCGCTTGCGCAGCAAGTTCTCTGAATACGCCAAAATAGGTCTGCAATCAGGCTTGTCCGGTAAGCAAATCGCCGAGCTTATGCTGGCTGACCATGGCATTACCGATGTGCGCGTTATTTCTACTGAAGGTCGTCTTACTGACCATTACAACCCCGCCGATAAGACCGTGAACCTGAGCGAGGCCGTGTATGAAGAGCGTTCGGCGGCGGCGGCGGCTGTTGCGGCTCATGAGTGCGGCCACGCGGTTCAGCACGCTACGGCCTACAGCATGTTGCAGTTCCGCTCCGCTATGGTGCCCGCCTTGAGTGCCGTGTCGAAGTTTATGCCCTTTATTCTCATCGCTGGGGTATTTATGATTAATACCTCCATGATTCCGCTGGGTATTGGCATTGCATTGTTCGCTCTCACGACACTGTTTTCGTTTGTTACCCTCCCAGTTGAGTTTGATGCCTCCAAGCGGGCCTTGGCCTGGATTGATAAGCGTGGCATCGTGACAACCTCGGAGCATGCCATGGCTAAAGATGCTCTTTGGTGGGCTGCCATGACGTATGTTGTAGCGGCTATCAGCTCCCTCGCAACGCTGCTTTACTACGTTAGCATCTTTATGGGTGGCCGTAGCCGCGACTAACCTGGATGAGTAACTGGCTTTATTAGATTTGAACCACAAAAAAGCCCCCCAGAGCGACCGGGGGGCTTTTTTATTTTTTAAGCTAGACATTTGTGCTGGTAGATCGGTTATCAATGTAGCTAAGTGAAGCCCGAATGAGCGTAACTTGCCTGCCTCTCCCGAGTTAGTGATTAACTTTCCACCCTAGTTTCCCACCCAAGCTTTTTACGAATGGATTTTCAGTTCACCGAAGAACAACTGGCCGTACAAGCGGCTGCCCGCGACTTTGCCCAATCCGAACTTTGGGCCGGCGTTATTGAGCGCGACGAACACCAAAAGTTTCCTGCTGAGCAAATCAAGAAGATGGGCGAGCTCGGCTTCATGGGTATGATGGTCAGCCCGGAGTACGGCGGCGGCGGCATGGATACGGTATCGTACGTGCTGGCTATGGAGGAAATATCGAAAGTAGATGCCTCCTGCTCGGTTATTATGTCGGTAAACAACTCGTTGGTTTGCTGGGGCTTAGAGAAGTACGGTACGGAGGAGCAAAAGCAGAAATACCTGCCCCGTCTGACTAGCGGCGAAATCATTGGCGCCTTTTGCCTTTCCGAGCCCGAAGCCGGTTCCGATGCGACTATGCAGCGCACCACCGCCGAGGATATGGGCGACCATTACCTGCTTAACGGGACCAAAAACTGGATAACCAATGGCTCAACGGCCTCGGTATACTTGGTTATTGCTCAAACCAACCCTGAGTTAAAGCACCGCGGCATCAACGCTCTCATTGTAGAGAAAGACACGCCTGGTTTTGTGGTTGGTCTTAAGGAGAACAAACTCGGTATTCGGGGTTCCGATACGCATTCCCTCATGTTCACGGACGTGAAAGTGCCCAAGGAAAACCGCATTGGCGACGACGGCTTCGGCTTCAAATTCGCTATGCATGTGCTGGCTGGGGGGCGTATCGGTATTGCTGCCCAAGCACTAGGTATTGCCTCTGGAGCATTCGAACTGGCGCTGAAATATTCAAAAGAGCGCAAAGCCTTTGGCGTTGAAATCTCTAAGCATCAGGCTATTCAGTTCAAGCTAGCTGATATGGCTACCGACATCGATGCAGCCCGTCTGCTGTGCCTGCAAGCTGCTCAAGACAAGGATAACCACGCTGATTATACTAAGTCAGGTGCTATGGCCAAGCTATTTGCTTCTAAAGTGGCCATGGATGCAACTGCAGAAGCAGTGCAGGTGCATGGAGGCTATGGTTTTGTGAAAGAATTCCATGTGGAGCGCTTTTATCGAGACGCTAAAATCACCCAGATTTACGAAGGAACATCCGAGATTCAAAAAATTGTAATCTCGCGGGAATTATTAAAATAAGAAGTTCATAGCTTAAAATTTAGATTATTTGCATTAAACCCAGTCAGAAAATGGCTGGGTTTTTCGTTTTTGTGAATTTTTATATGTTGTTTTGCATTGTCTACCTGTAGACGCCTGTGCGGCCCCCTAGATATCCCTACCCAAAACATCCCCGAATATGGAAGATTACAATAAAGTGATTGAATCGCTTGGTGTACGTTACATCAAGGCGAAGAACTTGGTATTGCAACAGCCTTTTACGGTGCGCAATTACTATGATGTTGGTAACAATCTGATATTGCTGCACAAAGGCCACATTGCTTTCGGCGATGAGGAGCAAGCAGTAGAAGAGGGCGAAATGCTGTTCATACCGGGTGGCCGCGCTACAAAAGTGAACTACGGTGGCTCAGGGGGCAAATTGATCACCAACGACGACCTGATCAGCAACAAGGATAAGTTTTTCCATTCCAACTCCGACCTCGACCTCATCGGCGATGCAGAAGAGAGCCATAGCCACGTAAGTTTTGAGGCTAAGGTGTTTGACTCGGTCAACTTCTTCGCCTCGCTGGACGTGCCGGCCTTCCTGATTACCAATAACTCCAAGCTGGCTAACCTAGTCATTAAGGTGGTAGAGGAAAGCTTGCAGGAACTGCCTGGCCGTGAGCGTCTGATTACGATTTACACCGAGAATATTGTGGTGGAAATCGTGCGCTACATCTTGAAAAACAAGATGTTTGTGGAGCAGCTTGCTACCAACAGCACTTACTTCAAGGATCCACGCCTAATTGATCTGTTCAACTACATCAAGGAGAACATCGGTGGCGACTTGTCGAATAAGGTGCTTTCGAGCGTAGCCAACGTGTCGGAAGACTATGTGGGTCAGTACTTCAAGATGCTGACCGGTATCAATCCACAAGACTACATCGAATACCAGCGCATGGAGCGCGCGGTATTCTTGCTTCGCACGACCAAGAAGAGCATCCGCGATATTGGTAAAGAAGTGGGCTACAAGGACACGGCTTATTTCTGCCGTCGCTTCAAGATGATGTTTGGTATTCCTGCTGGCAAGATGCGCCGCCGCGAATCAGCTATGAATATCTAATTAAAGATTCTAAGTATAAAAAAGCCCCCCAGACCACGTCTGGGGGGCTTTTTTGATGTTAAGTACACAGCTATATTTTAAAAGCGCACTCTATACGGTATCAAGTATAGCGTTGAAGCTTTGAATAACTCCAGACATCTCAGCCAAAAACTGGGGGGCTTTTTCAATCTGATTGCCAACCACAATAACGTCGGCACCAGCCTCTAAAGCCCCCTGGGCTTTCTCCCTAGTGTTGATGCCGCCACCCACTATTACGGGTACTTCCACCGCCTCCCGCACCGCCCGAATCATAGCAGGCGCAACCGGATACATAGCGCCACTGCCTCCGTCAAGATACATCAGACGTAGTCCTAGCTGCTCGCCCGCCATAGCCGTGCAAGCCGCGATACTAGGTTTATCGTAGGGCAAGGGCGTGGTACCACTCATATAGCTGGCAGTAGTTTGTCGGCCAGTGTCTACCAACATATAGCCGGTGGGCAAAATCTCGAGGTTACTGGCCCTCAACAATGGCGCAGCTACTACGTGCTGCCCAATCAGGAAATCAGGGTTGCGGCCCGATATAAGCGACAATAGCAAGATGCCGTCGGCTTGAGTATCCAAGTGCAGGCTATGACTCGGAAACAGCAGCACAGGTACCGAGCTATTCCTCTTTATAAAAAAAATGAGCGACGCCTGGTGAGTATTCATCACCAGGCTGCCGCCCACAAAAAAGTAATCGATAGGATAAGTCTCGCTTAGCGCTAGCAAATGCCGACAGCCGGCCTCGTCCAGTTGGTCAGGATCGAGGAGCACCGCCAGAGATTTCTGGCCGCGCTGGCGGCGGTTGCTAAGCGTTTCATAGAGACTGCTGTGGCGCATCCGCGTCGTCGTGGTGATAAGTAAAGTCGATGTCCTTTGTTTCCGGTTCCATATGCGTTACCGTCGGATTGTCTGCAAGGTCGGAATTTTTGTTCACTGGCAAATATTCACCGACTTTTTTGGCCACATACGCCATCAAAACGGCTGTTACCTGGGCCGTTAGCATCTTACCTGTATCCGACTGCAGGAAACTTTGCAACACAGAAGCTACCATACTGGGTTGCTTCTGGGAATAGGACTGGTGAGCATCGAACGCTTGAACCGGCAAACGGCGCTCCTCATCGTAAGCGAGGGGAGGGAAAGGGTCGGTTTCGGCAGAAGCATGATATACGTCAGGCGCTAGATCGGCCCGATCGGCGTGGGGTGCATATTGTTGGCCACGGTCAAACTGATGTCCGCCACCGAAGCCATAGTCGTCGCCAACACTCTGGCGGCTAGCCTCGTGCACTGCCGGATTAGAAACATAGGACGCCCGATGAGCGTTTTTGTTTTGCTTTCTTTCCAGCTTTTCACGCTTCTTCTGCGCCTTGCGAGCTAGGCGGTCGTCCTCAAACTCTTCGTAGCCTTCATCGTCATCATCCGAGTCGTCGCGGCTGCGTAGCGCTTTAGAAATCAACCAAATGCCTCCCAGGATTCCTGCTCCAATGGCGGCATATTTGCCCACCTCCTGCGTCTTCTCTTTAATGTGGTCAACGTCGCCCAGCAGGGCACGCTCGTATTCGAGCTTCTGGCGCTCCAGAAATTCCTTTTCGTCCTCGAATAACGGGTTGTGTAGCTCTGCCATGAGTTAGTTACGCTTATCAGATTTATAGATCGTGTTGTCCAATGTTTTGTCGGCCAGGCCCTGAAACAGCTTCTTGTCGACACCAACCACAAAAATGATCAGCAGCAACAAGTAGAAGCCCGCTATTATTCCAAAACCCCAATAAGGGCTGTCGAGCGCTTCATTGAGAAGCAAGCCGAGAAATACATTCAGAAAAATGAAGAAGAATAGCCCGATTATCGCCATCGTGACACCATGCGCAGTAGCCACAAAAGCCATTTTTGCTTTCTCCTGCGCTTCGAGGCGCACCAGATCGATGCGTGTATCAAGGTAGCCTTTGAGGTTGCCTATCAGGCTGTCAGTGGGGGGCGTTTTAGAGTCGTCGTCGAAAGCCATACGGCGGAAGGATAGAATGGAAAGAAAAGTTGTTAGTAGGTCGAAGGCCAGAAAAAGCGCCTAGCAACTGGTTTTTCGGGCCAATTGCACATACGAAAAAGGCGGGTTTGTGTCTGAAAATTGAATTACTTTTACCCTATACTGCCGTGTTTTGAGTCAGAATCATTATCAAGTTTTAGGTGTAGGAGCCACGGCGTCGGTCCGCGACATTAAAGCGGCCTACAAGCGCCTAGCCATTCAGTACCATCCCGATAAGCACGGCGGTAGCACCCGATATGAGGAGCAGTTTAAAGCCGTAAACGCCGCTTATCGAGTACTTTCTGATGCGGGCCGCAGGGCCGTCTACGACCACCAGTTGCGCCGCGCTGCTCAGGCGCAGGAGGTGCAGCGCCAGCAGCAAGCTTATCGCCAGCAAGGCCAGCGCGTATATGGCGTGCCTATGCCGCCCCCGCCTGCCCCGATGCGCACGCGTACCCCGGCCGGGTCGGCGGAGCGCCACTACCGCACTATCCCGAAGCGCCGGAAGTTCACGCGCCGTGACTACCTGCTAACAGCCGGGTTCATCGGTCTATTCGTGCTGTTTATATTTTCGGTGAAAGTGACCATGGACCACGTAACGGCTGTGGGAAACTATGATGATGGACTGCGTGCCTATGCCGAGGGGGAGTGGAGCACTGCTCACAGCTTTTTTTCGGAGGCCCTGCACTTCAAGCCCGACTACACGGAGGCACTGCGTCGCCGCGCCGAAATCACGGAGCTGATTTATCATCAGCCCGCCATTGCACAAAATGATTACCGCGCAGCCTTGCCCCACACAACCCATCCCGCCGACCGCGCCTTTATTTTGCACCGGTTAGGCCGTTATGAAGCGCGCCAGCAGCAACCCGCCCAAGCCGATCAGCTACTGACCCAAGCAGTGGCGCTGGACTCAACGCGCGCTGGAGCCTGGATACTACGGGGCGAAATACGACTGCTCACCCAGCGACAGTTTGATCTTGCGGTCCGCGACCTGAGCACTGGTCTGCGGCAGCGTACCGTGGCGGGCAAGGCCCCAACGCTCTATGCGCTCACCTTGCGGGGGCTAGCCTACTACCGCCTCGGCGACTACGCCCGCGCTCAACAGGATTATCAGCTGGTAGCGAAAGCAAACCCTAATAATGGCCAGATTCACTATCTGTTGGGGCGCGTAGCTCAGCGCCAAGGCCAACTCGTGGAAGCATGCGCGGCATTCACGCAGGCGGTACGCTTAGGCTATAGTTTCGCCAATACAGCCCAAAAACAAACCTGTCAATAAAAAACCAGCCCAAAAAAGCCCCCCAATCTATTATCAGATAGCTGGGGGGCTTTTTTGGGCTGGTTTAACTTTGTCGAAGCGCTTGATAGGTTAATCGGATATGTGGTATTCGTTTCCAGTAAGATCTACTATCAGTAATGCCAACGCACAAAAGCTTCAATAGCCTCATACTCAGGCAGACCTAGGCGGTCGTAAATCTGCGCGGTGGTGCGGTTGCGTTCCTCGGCCCGCTGCCAGAACTCGCGCTGATCGGCACCAGGAAACAGCGGCCGGTCCTTCTGTGACTGATGCTTGAAGATGGCTCGCCGCTTACGCGTTAGCTCCTCCGGGCTGATGGGGACTGCCATTTCGATCTGATCGATGTCCCATTCCTGCCAGGCACCGCGGTAAAGCCACACCCAACAATCTTGCAGCCATTCCGCCCCTTCCGCTTTTAGGCGCTGTACTGCCTGAAAAATGGCCGACAGACAAACGCGGTGCGTGCCGTGCGGGTCAGATAAGTCGCCGGCGGCATAAATCTGCTGGGGCCTGATTTCATTCAGCAAGTCAATGGTAAGCTGAATATCTTCTTCGCCCAAGGGCTTTTTGCGTACGCGTCCGGTTTCATAAAACGGCAGATCCATGAAGTGTGCATTCTCGTCGGGCACACCGGCATACCGGCAGGCCGACTTCGCCTCACCCCGCCGAATCAATCCCTTAATCTGCTGTACCTCACTTGAGTCGACCTGACCGGGAGCCTTATTTTGCAGGAAGTCGACTACGCGCCTGTATAAATTCTCGGCAGGCTGCTCATCGAGGCGAAAAGCCTCATCATAGTCGGCCACAAACTCGGCAAAACGAATAGCTTCTTCATCGAATACTGCGATGTTGCCCGATGTCTGGTAGGCTACGTGCACCTCATGGCCCTGATCTACCAACCGTAGCAAGGTACCGCCCATCGATATTACATCATCATCAGGGTGAGGGCTAAAAATGAGCACCCGCTTCGGAAACGGCTCCGCTCGCTCGGGGCGGTGCGAGTCATCGGCGCTAGGTTTGCCCCCCGGCCAACCCGTAATGGTGTGCTGCAGCTCATTGAATACTTTAATATTAATACTATACGCCTGCCCCGATTCGGCCAGCAAACCCGAAAGCCCATGCTCGTTATAATCTTGATCAGTGAGCTTAAGAATCGGCTTTTGCAACTGGCGGGCTAGCCATGTCACGGCCTTGCGCACGAAGGCCGCATCCTGCCAGTTACAAGGCAGATCGGCTAACCACGGCGTTTTTCGGGCGGTCAGCTCAGCTCCGGCGGCCTCATCCAGCACAACGCGCACGTTGGGGTGCTTTTGTAAGTAAGTAGCTGGCACAGAGTCCGTCATGTCGCCTTCTACCATGCGCTTAATCACGGCGGCTTTTCCCTCGCCCCAGGCTAGCAATACAATTTCACGGGCTTCCAGAATAGTACCTACGCCCATAGTAATAGCACGCCGCGGTACGTTCTCTTCTCCGTAAAAGTCGCTGGCCGCGTCGGTCCGGGTAATATGGTCGAGCGTGATGAGGCGAGTACGGGAGGCCGCGCCGGAACCGGGCTCATTGAATCCAATATGTCCCGTGCGCCCAATACCCAGAATCTGCAAATCAATACCTCCTGCCTCCCGAATCTGCTCCTCGTAACGCCGGCAGAATTCCACCACCTCTTCCACCGGCACTGTGCCATCTGGAATATGCACATTGGCCGCCGGAATATCCACGTGGTCAAACAGATACTCGTGCATGAACCGCACATAGCTCTGTAAGGAATCCGGAGCCATTGGGAAGTACTCGTCCAGGTTGAACGTAATAACATTCTGAAAACTAAGTTCTTCCTGTTGATGCATTCGCACCAATTCCTCATAGAGGCGGGTAGGAGTGGAGCCTGTAGCTAATCCAAGTACACAGCTTCGTCCCTCCGCCGCCCGTTGCCGAATCAGACTCGCTATGTCTTGGGCTACGGCTACGGAAGCCTGTTCCGAGTCGACATAAACGGTAGTTGGAATGCGTTCGGTGGAAGTGTCTAGTAAGTTCATAGGAGCGAATGAAGGTGGCGCAGAAGTATTATCATCGGCTATTCAGCTGCCGAGCAGCTACAGGATGCATTCAGCTGGAAAAGAAGTGAAAAAAAGCTTCTTAGCGCAGATAGCGCTCGGTTTTTTTCTGAGTTGATGGTAATACATCAGCCAAAACCCCACTTCGCATTGGAATTAGCAGGCCGATGACAAGTAGTGAATACCAGCTAGCTTAGTAGCGGCTTGTCCAAATCTTATAGACAATCTGTGTACTTAGCTTTGCCCAAGTACACCGGTAAGTTTTTGATAGTATAAAGCCAGTACACCGCACGATTTGCTCTCCAGCGCCGTATCCAGCATTAAATTTGGCTGCCTAAGCTGAGGTGGTACGCTGTAGAATCTACCTATCATGCTTGACGATTTTACCCCAAAAACAAAAAACCCTCTCCGCTATTTGCGAAGAGGGTTTCTAGTGGTAACGGTTGGAATCGAACCAACGACACCAGCATTTTCAGTGCTGTGCTCTACCGACTGAGCTACGTTACCAACTTTCCTTAGTCCTTTACGGCTTAGGAGTGGCAAAAGTAGTAAACCAAAAGTAAGCTGCAACACTTACCTTAAAAAAGTTTTCGCTTAAAATCTTAAATTTGTTAGGCATAACGAGTACTTTTCGGTCGAACCCACCACCCAACTACTTTCCTGTGACTATCGAAAACATCATTTTCCTGCTGGTAGCCATTGTCGGTTTCGGCTTGTTTGCCTGGCAAGCGCGAAAGATCCGCGCCAACATTCTCGTAGGCCGTGACCGGGATATGTCGGGCAATATCGGGGAGCGGCTGCAAAAAACCTTACTAGTGGCTTTTGGACAACAGAAAATGTTCAAGCGTATTACACCAGCTCTGTTGCATCTGGTGGTGTATGTAGGGTTTTTGGTGATCAATATTGAGGTGATTGAAATTGTAATTGACGGCGTATTTGGTACGCACCGTGTTTTGCAGTTTCTGGGACCGGTGTATGATGTGCTGATGGCGACCAATGAGATATTGGGGGCACTGGTGATTATAGCAGTTATTGCTTTCTGGTGGCGGCGCAATGTGAAAAAGGTGCGTCGCTTCTCAGGGCCCGAAATGCGTGCTTGGCCGCGTATCGATGCCGATATGATTCTGTACATCGAAGTAGTGCTGATGGTAGCGCTGTTTGTGATGAACACATCTGATTTAAAGTGGCATCGTCTACAAAATTTGGAGATGCCGGGTTCATTTCCAGTTAGCTCATTACTAATGAGCATTTTCCCTAGTGATTTGAATTTGTTACACTTCCTGGAGCGTGCAGGGTGGTGGGCGCACATTGTGGGGATTCTGATTTTCCTGAACTACCTGCCGAGCAGCAAGCACTTTCACATTATCATGGCCTTCCCGAACGTGTACTACTCGCGGCTGGTGCCGCAGGGGCAGTTCTCGAATGTGGACAGCATTACCCATGAGGTAAAAGCCATGATGGACCCTAGTTATCAGGTGCCCGCCCCACCAGTAGGTCCCGACGGCTCGGCGTTAGCGCCTACCTCATTTGGAGCCAAAGACGTTGAAGATTTAGCTTGGACTAATCTGCTCAACGCGTATTCCTGCACGGAGTGCGGACGCTGCACTGCCTCGTGCCCAGCCAATATCACGGGTAAGCTATTGTCGCCGCGTAAGATCATCATGGATACCCGCGACCGGATGGAGGAGAAGTACAACTCTCCGCTGATTTTTCAGCCTAACCAATACGGTGACGCTAGCAAAGGCACGGAGCGGGTAAAAGTAGAAGCTGATCAAAACACGTTGCTGCGTGGTAAGGTAACGCCCGAAGAGCTGTGGGCTTGCACAACCTGCAACGCCTGCGTGGAGTCGTGCCCAGTAAATATTAACCCGCTCGAGTCTATCATTGAGATGCGCCGCTTCTTGGTGCTAGAAGAGTCGGCTGCACCGCATTCGTTGAATGTGATGTTCTCCAATATTGAGAATAATGGTGCGCCGTGGGCTTTTTCGCCCTCCGACCGCTTCAATTGGGCTGATGAACTGTATTTGGCCGAGAAACAAGCTGTAACAGCATAAACCAAAGCGTCATGCCACCCAACGAATAGCATGGCAAACGATATCAAAAACTAACTAAATGGCTGAGCAAATCACCAAGCGTCAAGTTACCGTTCCTGTTATGGCCGATTTGGCTGCCCGCGGCGAGCAACCCGAAATTCTGTTTTGGGTGGGTTGCGCAGGCGCCTTCGACGACCGCTATAAGCGCGTGACCCGGGCTTTTGTACGCATTCTGGAACACGTAGGCATAAAGTACGCTGTGCTGGGCATGGAAGAAACCTGCACTGGCGACCCCGCTAAGCGCGCCGGCAATGAGTTCCTGTTTCAGATGCAGGCCATGCAGAACATCACTACCCTGGATGGCTACCAGATCAAGAAGATTGTGACGGCCTGCCCGCACTGCTTTAATACGATAAAGAACGAATACCCGGCGCTGGGGGGCAATTATGAAGTTATTCACCACAGCACGTTCCTTCAGCAGCTTATCAACGAAGGCAAAGTAGGCGTGGCTGGCGGCGGCGAGTTTAAAGGTCGGCGCATTACGTTCCATGACTCTTGTTACCTGGGCCGGGCCAACAATATTTACGAAGCGCCCCGCGACGTACTAGCCACCCTCGATGCTGACTTGGTGGAGATGAAGCGGAGTAAGGCTAATGGCCTGTGCTGCGGAGCGGGTGGCGCGCAGATGTGGAAAGAAGCAGAGCCGGGCAACAAAGAAGTGAACATCGAGCGCACTGAAGAAGCTCTCTTTACGCTGGATGGCAACGCTCCTGCATTAGCGCAAACGCGTGGTGTAGAAGATGGCAATGCCGGCGCTACGCCAAGCCCGCGCACTAACGGGCAGGGGGCAATTATTGCGGTGTCGTGCCCTTTCTGCATGACCATGATGAGCGACGGTGTGAAGAACAAAGAGCGTGAGTCGGATGTGCAGGTTTTCGATTTGGCGGAGCTGATTGCTAGTGCTGAAGGATTGAACGCCTAGCATCGAGCTGGAAGGCATTTTTGTTTATTCGAAACAGCCTCGTCGGAACTTCCCGGCGAGGCTGTTTCTTTGTATCATTAGAGTGTGTATTTCTAAGTTTCAAGCTACTCCTCCATGTTTGTTCCGTTCAAAGAATTGCCCCCCAGCGCCCGCATTTGGATTTATCAGGCTGACCGGCCGCTTACGGAGGCAGAGCTAGCGGCTGTTGAGCCCGCGCTGGCTCAGTTCGCCGCCGAGTGGACCAGTCATGGCCGCACGCTACGCGCTTCGGCGGCCTTTCGGCACGGACAGTTTTTGGTGTTGGGCTTAGATGAAGCGGTAGCTGGTGCAAGTGGCTGCTCTATTGATGCTTCCGTGCGATTTGTGCATGGCTTGGAGAAGCAACTGGGTGCAAATCTGTTGGAGAAGTCGCACTTAGCTTTCCTCGTTGATGGACAGGTGCAGTTGCTCGACCGGCGGGCGTTACGTGAGGCGGTGGCCACTGGCAAGCTCCAGCCCGAAACGCCTTATTTTGACAATACCATTGCCCAGCACGGCAAGCTAGCGGCAGCGTGGCCCGCACCGGCCGCTGAGACTTGGTTAGCCAAATACTTTCAACCCTCGCCGCAGCGTTGAACTTACGGCTCTACTCCTGCCGAAACTTAGTATTATTGTTAGGCATAACAACATTGCTAGTCTACGCTGCCAGCTTTACCCTTCCTACTGCTTTCCTTCTATGAAGAATTCTATTGTTGTATGGGCTGCCGCCGGATCAGTGGCTGCGTTGGGCCTTAGCGGCTGCGCTACCTCCGAATCTGGTACGAAAGCCGATAAGCGCTTTGCTCGCGGTGAATATGAAACGGCTATTGCCTTATACAAAGCGCAGGCGGAGCGGGGCAAAAATGCCCCCCAAAGCAATTTTCGGGTAGGCGAAGCCTATCGACTATCCAACCGTATCGAGCAGGCCGAGCTATATTATAAAATGGCCGTTGGAGCAGGCTTGAAGAACGCTGATGCTGGCTTCTATTATGGATTGGCACTAAAAGCCAATGGTAAATACGATGAGGCTATTGCCCAGTTTGATGACTACGTAAAGCTGGGCACTAACCGCGCCTTGGCTGCCCGGGCCGAAATAGAGGCCAAAAATACACGCTTGAGCAAAGAGCTTTTGGCGCTAAAAACGCGCGATGAAATTCAACCCCTCGATCAAGTAAACTCCGAGTCGGCGGACTTTAGCGCCACCATGATTCCGGACACCAAGGAAATTGTGTTTGCCTCGGGCCGAGATGGAAAGAAGTACTTAGGCAATGGGGAAGGGTTTAATGACCTGTATGCCATTCGCTTTGAGGATGCGGAGAAGATGACTGGCGGCACCGTTCGCAAGCTGGATCCCATCTTTAACACCGAAGGCATGCACGAAGCAAGCGCCACGTATAGCCCCGATGGCAAAATGGTCGTGTTTGCCCGCTCGAATAGTGGTAAGAAAAAGGGGTACCTGAGCGTTGACTTATGGGCTTCTTACTACCGCAGTGGCGCCTGGACCGAGCCCGCGCTCATCAATATCAACGACCGCACCACTGACGACTTCTCGCCTGTTTTCTCCCCCGATGGCGAAACGCTCTACTTTGCCTCCGGCCGTAAAGGTGGCGAAGGCGGCACCGATCTTTACAAAGCGACCATAGCCGCCAATGGTCGTTTCGCGCCCGCCGAAAATCTGGGTCCTGAAATCAATACGCCGGGCAATGAGAGCTTTCCTGCCATTGCTCCCGATGGCACGCTGTTTTTCTCCTCCGACGGGCACCCCGGCATCGGCAAGCTGGATGTGTTTGTGGTCGATAAGGGCAAAGTGCGCAATCTGGGCGCGCCCTTCAATAGCAGCGGCGACGATTTTGCTCCCTACTTCACGGCCCAAAACGTGGGTGTATTCTCTTCGAACCGGGCAGGTGGCAAAGGCAGCGACGACTTGTACCGCTTCCGCCGCAATACCACCAAGCTCGTCAACTTCTTCGTGGATGGCACTGTGCTGGAGCGCGACGCCAAAACCGGGACTACGAAGCCCGTCGCCTCCGAAAACGTGGAGTTGTTTGCCAATGGCAACCGTAAACTTCTGGAAGTCACCACCGATGCTGACGGTAAGTTTAGCTTCAAGCTCGACTCGGCCACGACCTATGCACTGGTGGCTGACCGCCCCGGCTACTTCACGGCCCGTACTTCCGTAACGACGGTAGGCAAGATGCCGGCTCAAGATCAGTTGCCGGAATTAGTGAATGACATTCGCCTGCCCGCGACACTCACGCTCAATAAGATTGTGAAGAACGTGGCCATTGTAGTCGAGAATATCTTCTACGATTACAACAAAGCCGACATTCGTCCTGATGCCGCAATTGAGTTGGACAAGCTGGTTGAAACGCTGAATGACAACCCCAAAATCACGATTGAGCTAAGCTCCCACACTGACTCGCGCGGTAAGGACGCGTATAACGCCAGCTTATCGCAGCGTCGTGCGCAATCAGCGGTCGATTATATCATTTCCAAAGGCATTGCGAAAGAGCGCATTACGGCCAAAGGCTATGGCGAAACGCAACCAGTCGTTCGCAACGCCAAAACCGAGGAGCAGCACCAGCGCAACCGTCGTACGGAGTTCAAAGTGACGCGCATAGCTGAATAACGATCTGCATAGAACCAAAAAAGCCCCCCGTACACGTACGGGGGGCTTTTTTGTGCTTTGGTGTATCCCTCAATCTTGTGGTAGCTAATTTCAGCAACACACCTAAGAACAAGTGATAGAGATAGTTAGAAACGACCTAAAGTAATAAGAGGCTGATAATTAAAACGCTAACCTTACTATGAAATCGAATAGGATTTACTATATTCAAAATGGCATAATACTTGGCTTAAAGAAGCTATCGGGAGCATCCCTATTGCTCTCACATTCTTCACACATGAAAAAGGCCTTACTTCTGAGCATCAGTTTGCTGGTGCTATTATCGGCCCAGCTGCGTGCGGCGCCGGTTATTGTCAACTTTGCTTCCGAGCGCGGGGTGCCGTTTCACTTGGTATTCGATGGGCAGCCGCTGACGCGTGGCGGCGTACGCCAAGTGTCCATCGACCGCCTTGCTCCGGGTTTCCACTGGGCTGAATTTCGAATTCCGACGCCTTACGGTCGGGCCGTCAACTACCGTACGCGCGTGTTTCTGGATCCGGGGTTGGAGACTAGCTACGTGCTTATTGCCCGTAATGGCTTCGCGCCAGCGTTGCGGAAAGTAGCTGCCGTGCCGCTCGGCCTAGGCCGCGGACCTGGCCGTCGGGCGTATCCCGATGACGTCATTTACGATGATGACCGACGGGAGCCGAACGCGCCCGTTGACCCTTATGGGGCGTACCACAACGGTCCGGGCACGGCCTACCCTGGCGCTTATCAGGTAATGACGCCGCAGGACGTCGACGCGTTGGCACAAGCGCTGGCAAATCGTTCCTTCGATAGCGACAAGCTGCTAGTGGCCCGCCAAGCCTTGAGCGAAACGGGCATCCGGGCCGATGATTTGCGCCACCTGCTCACGCAGTTCGACTTCGATAAAGACAAGCTGGAGTTAGCCAAATATGCGTACCCTGCGGTGGCTGATCGGCAGAATTTCTATCGGGTTTACGACGTGTTTCGCTTCAGTTCCAGCGCCCGTGAGCTGGAGGCTTTCGTAGAGCGCAACCGAGGGCGATAGATAATCTATTAAGCATTAAAAAAGCCCCCCAGAATGTTTCTGGGGGGCTTTTTTGTGACTCGGTAGTGCAGTAGAAGTTACCGAAGCCGGTCCATGCTGCGCACGAGTTGCTCGTCGCGGCGGATGAAGCGGTTGGCCAGCACATTGAGCAGCAGCGCGAGAGTAGGCAGGTAAAAGCCGGCCTCAAACTCGCCGGGAACTTTGATATTGAGCAGTTGCTCGCCTACCCCAGAGTAGTAGAAGCCCGCGCCAATGGTAGCTACAATCAGCAGAAAGTTGACTAAGCCTAGCTTAAGCTGGCGGAAACGATTTTTGAATTGGAAAATTTCATACACCGCCACTGCCGCCGAAACCAGCGCCAAAATAGCAATGAGATAGGTTGGCGTCGGCGCTGGTGAGCCCGCTTGAGGGTTTGTAAAAGCCAGTTTGTAGGCCGATAGCACTACTTCTTGCCCGGTTAGGGGGTCGGTTTTGCTCCAGATGGGCAATACTAATACACTCAGCATGGCCAAGGCCAGCAAAAGAAGGAACACGCTTTGGATTCTTTGTATCATCTTTGTGGTTTGACGGTTCGCGCCGCGTTGCCGAAGCCTACGGGCCGGCAAAAGTAGCCAACAACGACCGTAATAACCGCATTCCAAGCCAATGCTAAGTGCTTATATAGTAGATGCCGTCCGCACCCCTATCGGACGGTTTGGCGGTGCGCTCAGTAGCGTCCGCCCCGATGACCTCGCCGCACACATACTGCGCGAGCTATTACGCCGCAATCCAACCTTGGATAAGGCGGCCGTAGAAGACATTATTATTGGTGCCGCCAACCAGGCTGGCGAAGACAACCGCAACGTGGCTCGTATGGCTGGCCTGCTAGCCGGCTTGCCCACTACGGTGCCCGGCAACACCGTAAATCGCCTGTGCGCTTCAGGTTTGCAAAGCATTATTGATGCTTCGCGGGCTGTGCGCTGCGGTGAAGGTGACGTGTATTTGGCCGGTGGCGCCGAGAGCATGACCCGCGCTCCTTTCGTGATGGCGAAGTCAGAAACAGCCTTCGGCCGGGAGCTTACTGCTCATGATACCACTTTGGGCTGGCGTTTTGTGAATCCGAAGCTCTCGAAGCTGCATCACCCATATGCCATGGGCGAAACGGCCGAGAACGTAGCCCGCAAATACGGCATCACGCGTTTGGAGCAGGATGAATTTGCCTTTAACTCCCAGCGCAAGTATCACCGTGCCAACGAGAAAGGCCGTTTCCGCCGCGAAATCGTGCCTGTATTCGTGCCCAACCCCAAGGGTGACGCTGCCTTGTTTGACACCGATGAGCCACCGCGCTTGTCTACCTTGGAGAAATTAGGCACGCTGAAACCTGCTTTCCAGCCCCAAGATGGTACCGTAACGGCTGGCAACTCAGCTGGCATCAACGACGGCGCGGCCGGAGTGATAGTAGTGAGCGAAGAGGCACTGCGGCGTTATAACCTCAAGCCTCTGGCCCGCGTGGTCGCCTCCGCCGTTGCTGGTGTAGATCCGGCTTACATGGGTCTCGGACCAGTGCCCGCCAGCCAAAAGGTATTGCAGCGCGCAGGCTTGACCATGAACGATATGGATTTGATTGAGCTAAATGAAGCGTTTGCCGCTCAGTCCATAGCCTGCATGCGCGACCTAGAGCTTGATCCTGAAAAAGTGAACGTCAACGGTGGCTCTATTGCCATCGGCCACCCGCTGGGCGCTAGCGGTTCGCGTATCACGGCGACGCTGCTGCACGAAATGCAGCGCCGCGAAGGCGTGCGCTACGGACTGGCTACCATGTGTGTAGGAGTAGGGCAGGGTGCGGCAGTAATTTACGAGAAGGTCTAAATTTGCCCCCCAGCTTATGTCTGCTGCCCGGCTGCGCCCCACGTTGGAACTACTCGTGCATGGGGCGCGGCTGCGGCCCTGGCAGCTTAGTGATGCTCAGGCATTAAGCACGCACGGTAATAGCCGCGCCATCTGGCTTAACCTGCGCGACCGGTTCCCCAGTCCCTATACGCTCACTGATGCTGAGCACCATCTGCGCTTTGTATTAAGTCCGGAAGGCATGACCGACGTGCACTTGTGCATAGAGGTAGATGGGGAAGCGGCCGGGAGCATCAGCGTATTATTCAAGCAAGATGTCAATCGGCGTTCGGCAGAAATCGGTTACTTTCTAGGGCAGCAGTTTTGGGGCCGCGGCATCACGACAGCGGCAGTTGTCGCCTTGACGGACTACGCGTTCACCAATTTTGACTTGTGCCGCCTGTATGCTGTGGTGTTTGCCCCGAATGCTGCTTCTGCACGCGTGCTGGGAAAGGCTGGTTATGAGCTAGAAGCGCGCTTGCGTAAGAGTATCACCAAGGATGGCCAAATTATGGATTCTCTGCTTTACGCTTCAGTAAAGTAGCATAAGCAGTAGCTTGCGCCTTATTAAACGGCCTCAGACAGTGCAGCAATTGTGCTCGTCAAAGCCTCCGCTCTACATGCGCTATTTTCTTCATCTGGCCTACGATGGCACCCGTTTTCACGGCTGGCAGGTGCAGCCTAACACCCTTACGGTACAGCAAGAGCTAGACCGCTGCCTCTCGCAGGTATTGCGCCAGCCCGTCTATACGGTAGGCAGTGGCCGCACTGATACGGGCGTGCACGCCAGCCACCAGGTAGCGCACTTCGACGCCGATTTGCCCCCCACGCTGGACGAGGCCACCATTTTGTATCGCCTCAACCGCGCATTGCCCCCCGACATTGCCGTGCGGCGCCTGCATACCGTACCCGACAAAGCCCACGCCCGCTTCGATGCCGAAGCTCGCACCTACGAGTACTTCGTGCGCCTCATTCCTGATCCGTTCGGGGTTAATCAAAGCCTTTACCTAGATCGTGCGCCGGACGTGACCGCGATGAATACTGCGGCCGCCTACCTCATCGGCTCCCGCGATTTTACCAGCTTTTCCAAAGTAAAAGGCGGCGAAAACCACTACATCTGTGTGTGTTATGAAGCGGGCTGGCATTCTATTCCGGGCGGTTTGGTGTTTCGCATTCGGGCCAACCGGTTTGTGCGCGGTATGGTGCGCTTGGTGGTAGGAACGCTGCTGAGCGTAGGCCGGGGCAAGCTGACACCGGAGGAGTTTGGCCATATCCTACATACCCAAAGCCGTATTGCCGCTAGTGGCGCTGCGGTGGCGAAAGGCTTGTTCCTGAGCCGAGTTGAGTACCCGTCGGAGTTGGTCGCAGCCGAAGAGCCTACCGGAATGCCGTACTTTGTGCCGACTTCTTAACATCCTTCCTCCGCAGGAGTGACGAGTGTGGGGGGCAAAAGTGAGTGTAAGCCGCTGCTGTTTTTGCAACCTCTAAGGCTTATGTGTGGTTACTTCTCCTTAGTACCCTGTATTGATTAAAAAATCCTCTGTGGAGCAAACAACTACCGCCACCAAAACCGGCAACATCTTCGATTGGCAGGTGCTAAGCCGCCTGATGAAGTATGTGCGGCCGTACCGGCGGATATTTTATTTTCTAATTTTCCTGACCGTTGCTACGGCCGCGCTGGGCACCCTGCGCCCTTTTCTGATCCAGAAAATGGTGGACCGCAGCATCGAGCAGGGCGACTTGACGGGCGTAAACAACATGTTTGCCTTGCTGCTGGTATTACTGGTGGCTCACACACTGGTAAGCTATCTGCAAACCTACTTTGGCGGTTGGCTGGGTCAGTATATCGTGCGCGATATTCGGGTTGATCTGTATCAACACATTCTGAATCTGCGCCTTAAGTTCTTCGACCGCACACCCATTGGAGTCCTGGTAACCCGCAATATTTCCGACGTAGAAACTTTGTCGGATGTGTTCAGCGAGGGGTTAGCGGCCATGATTGGCGACATTCTCCAACTGCTGTTCATTATGGGCTTTATGTTCTGGATTGACTGGCGCCTCACGCTGGTGAGCCTGTCGGTCATTCCGCCTTTGATTATCAGCACGTATGTGTTCAAAGAGAAGGTAAAGCAGTCATTTCAGGAGGTGCGCACGGCAGTGGCCAACCTCAATTCCTTCGTGCAGGAGCACCTAACGGGCATGAACGTAGTGCAGATCTTCAACAACGAAGAGCGCGAGTTTCGCAAGTTCAAAGCCATTAACCAGGAGCACACACGGGCCAATGTGAAGTCGGTGCTGTATTACTCCATCTACTTCCCAGTGGCTGAGGTGTTGGCCGCTATTGGCGTAGGGTTGCTGGTATGGTATGCGGCGCAGGGCCAGATTGAGGGCACTATCTCAAAGGGGGCGCTTATTGCCTTTATCCTGTATAATGCGCTGTTCTTCCGGCCAATTCGGCAAATTGCTGACCGCTTCAATACGTTGCAGCTTGGCCTAGTAAGTACGGACCGTCTGCTGAAATTGCTTGACAGCAAGGAGCTTATTGCCGATACTGGCACGCTGGCGCCAGCCGCCATCCGTGGGGATGTGGCCTTTGAAAAAGTCTGGTTTGCCTACAACGACGAAGAGTACGTGCTGCGCGACATCAGCTTTAACGTAAAAGCTGGTCAGACCATCGCCTTCGTGGGTGCTACGGGTGCGGGCAAAACCTCTATTATCAACCTGCTCAGCCGCTTCTACGAAATCAACAAAGGTACTATCCGCGTCGATGGGCACGATCTGCGCGAGTTCGATCTGAAAGAGTTGCGCCGCCACATTGGGGTGGTATTGCAGGATGTGTTCTTGTTTGCAGGCACCATCGCCGACAACATCACGCTGGGAAATAAGGATATTACGGAAGCCCAAATCTGGGAAGCAGCCGATCTAGTCGGTGCCCGACGCTTTATTGAGCGACTGCCGGGCGGCTTGCATTATCCGGTAATGGAACGCGGCGCGACGCTCTCCGTTGGTCAGCGTCAGCTTATTAGCTTCGTGCGGGCCATGGTATACCAGCCGCAGATTATTATTCTGGATGAGGCTACTTCCTCGGTCGATAGCGAAACGGAGGAGCTGATACAAGAGGCTATCGACAAACTTATGGAGGGCCGTACCTCACTGGTTATTGCGCACCGTCTCAGCACTATTCAAAAGGCCGACCGCATTATCGTGCTTGACCGCGGCGAGATCAAGGAATCGGGGACCCACGAAGAACTATTGCGTCATGGGGGCTTCTATCAGCAGCTCTACCAGATGCAGTACAAAGACGTAAGCATGGAGCTGAACAATGAAAAAGTGGATCTGGGAAGTAGTGCTCGCACTTCTTAATTCACATTGTACTTTGTAGCACTCACTTTAAACACTACATAATGCGTTGGTTCTGGCTTATCGGTTTTGCTCTGGTGCTTATTCTGGGTGGCATATATGCTTATCTGGGAGGTTTCCGTCAGCCTGAAGTAACGGTGATTACAACTGCGAAGCCCATCTTTTTGGCTGGGCGCTACTACAATGGGCCCGTTCAGGGAGATGAGTTTGGACCTCTGTTTCGTCAGGCGCAACAGTACAGGGAGAAGAATCACCTCCAGGGCACACTCGGCAATATCTATTACAACGACCCCGAGGCGGCCGGCGACACAGTAAAAGCCTTTATCGGCCTTATTGTAGCGGATACAGTTTCACAGAATTTGCCCCCCGGCTACCGCTACAGCACATTCAGCGGTGGGCAGCGGGTAGTGCAGGCCCGCTTGGAAGCTAGTTATATGTTAGCACCCGGCAAGCTGTATAGTGGCATTAAAGAATACGCAAAGCAACAGAAGATACCCCTGCGCCAAGTATATGTGGAGCAATTTCCGGACGCAGGGCCGGCGGAAGTGTTGGCAGTAGTTAAGTAGAGAAACCTCAAAACAAAGCCGGCCCGGATAGACATCGGGGCCGGCTTTGTGCTTGGTAGAATGGCGATTTTATTGGCGACCTATGTAATAAGAGGCTCCTAGCGTGAGAGTGCTCAAGCCAAAATTGGCTCCAAAGCTTGAGGTTTTAGTTTCCCTATCATATTGTCCCTCCTGTAAACTTGAAGGCTTAGTGCGAGTGCGAGAATAGCCAATACTACCAGCAGTCAGTTCCAAACCTAGTTTATGAGAAGGAAAGAAAACTAGCGCTGGAGTGATACTGACACCCCCTCCATTAGTTTTACTTTTACGTTCATTGTCAATTTCATCAAATGTAGTGGTAGTAACTTGATGATTTAATCCAGCTGATAATTGGCTATAAAATCCGAAGCTCTCAATCGGGAAATAGTAGTAACGCAGAAAAGGCGCCACATTATAAGCGCTAGATTTTGTTATTAGTTTGTTCGGGCGGGCGGGATCGGCACTTTCAGAATAAGGCCTAATTTCTTTTGTTGTACCAAATCCCAAAGACAGCCCTGCAGCTAGATTGTCAGCTATAAAGTAACCTGCATTTGGATTGACATTAAAATTTTGATAAGTGAGCTCTATTGGGTTTGGACCGGCAGGAATGACTGACCCAACATACTTGCTCTCATTAGTAGACCGATTGTATCCAATACTTCCCCCAATTAAAGAGGTGCCTCTACTTATTTGAGCTTGAGCTATTGAGAAGTTTAGAGATAAGAGTAATGCCAGAAAAACGATCTTCTTCATACAGATAGTGGAAAAGGGAGTAAAGAGATAAAGTGATTGAATACCAAGCTGGCAAAGAACGCAACCCTAACTTCATCTTGTATAGTAGATATAATAATTAAATTATAATATATAAAAAAGCCCCCCAAACAATCGTCTGGGGGGCTTTTTTGAGAGTTAGAGTAAGTCGGGGTGGCAGGATTCGAACCTACGGCCTCGTCGTCCCGAACGACGCGCGCTACCGGGCTGCGCTACACCCCGAGAGAGGTGCCGTTGGGGGGCACCAAGCCTTCCTTTTACTGCCCAAAAAAAGCCTCCGAATCGAAATTCGAAGGCTTCTTTTAAACAGCGAACTGTTCTGTCGGAGTGGCAGGATTCGAACCTACGACCTCCAGCACCCCATGCTGGCGCGATACCAGGCTACGCTACACCCCGATAGAATCGAGTCGCAAAGATAAGAGACGATTTGGGTTTGGCACAATCTTCGGAAGGATAAAATTTGTGGCCAAAAATGATAAAGCTCCCCAAGCGCTTCCAAACCCAAACTGAAAAGTTTGATGAAAAGAAGAAGACGGTTGCCAGTAAATGGGAGAGCATCTACTTATCAGTTGAGGCTGAATAGAATGCAGTTATAACGGGGAAAATTAGAATAGAAGAATACCAACTGCATGATACTTTTACAGGATATTGACTTTATCCCTTTCGTTTCGGATGCATATGAAAAACTTTACTGTATTGCTGGGCTTAGGAATGGTCTTTTTGCTAACGGTGCCGACACACGCCCAAACGAAACCCGCCGCAAAACCCGCAACTTCTGCTGCTAAGCCAGCCACACCTGCGGCCTCCGCGCCAGTAGCTTCCGCTGCCGTAGAGAAGCCCACCGATGCTGCTGAGCCCACGGCCGCACCCTCCTTGATAACTGATAAGATGGATGCGCCGGCAGCCACTTCCGGGGCGCTTAAGGTGAGCTTGGATAATAACCCTTTGACTAAGAGCCTGATTGTGCGCACCGACGCTGCGGGTCCTACCCGTGTAGAAATAAACGACGGCGAAGGCCGGCCCGTGCTGACTCGCAACATGATGGTGGGTAATAAGCCCACTTCCCTCGACGTAAGTCGTTTGCCTGCTGGCTACTACATTGTGCAATGCACCGCCGGCGAACGAAAAGGCATGCGCCGGGTAATGCTTGGTCAGTAAGCCAACGACACAAAAAAGCCCCCTAAATACGTATCTAGGGGGCTTTTTTGTGTCGTTGGCTTACTGATGCCAGCCTTACACTTCTTCCGTCTGCAACTGCCGTTCGTAGAGAGCACGGTAGAGGCCATTTGCATCCGCCATGAGGGCAGCGTGGGTGCCATGCTGCACAATCTGGCCGTCGTCGAGTACGAGAATCTCGTCAGCTAGCTTCACCGATGATACCCGATGAGAGATTATCAGGCTGGTGCGGTTGGCCATAATGCGTTGAAGGCTACCCAGAATCGCATTTTCCGTGTTGGTATCTACGGCTGAAAGCGAGTCATCCAAAATCAGAATTTTCGGCTCTTTAACCAAGGCACGGGCAATGCTGACGCGCTGTTTTTGCCCCCCAGATAAGGTAATTCCCCGTTCGCCGAGCTTGGTGTCGAAGCCCAGCGGAAACTGCACGATATTGTCGTATACGTTGGCGTCTTTGGCCGCTTGCAGCATTCTTTCTTCGGTCGGGTTTTCGAGGCCGAAGTTGATATTGTTGCGAATGGAGTCCGAAAACAGGAATACATCCTGGGGTACGTAGCCGATCTGCTCCCGCAGAGAGGTCAGGGCATAGTCGCGCACATCGGTGCCATCTACCAGAATGCTGCCGTCCGTTACGTCGTAGAGGCGGCAGAGCAGAGCGGCCACGGTGCTTTTGCCCGAGCCCGTATTACCAATAACCGCCAACGTTTGACCGGGACGAATTCGGAAGCTAACGTTTTTAAGGGCCTGAATACCAGTGTCAGGGTACGTGAAAGACACGTTATCGAATACGATATCACCCTGAATGTCACGCTCTACATTTTGGCGGGAGATGATATCCGTCTTCTGATTCATGAACTCGTTGATGCGCGCCTGTGAAGCTTCTGCCCGCTGCACGAGGCTGCTGGTCCAGCCCAGAGCCGTAACGGGCCAAGTAAGCAGGTTCACGTAGATTAAGAATTCAGCAATGCTGCCCACGCTAATAGTACCGCGAATAACTTCCTGCCCGCCAATCCAGACGGTAATAATGGTGCTTAAACCCACCAGGAACAGAATCAACGGGAAAAACAGGGAATTCACAAAGTTCAAACTCAACGACTTCTCCCGGTAATTGTCGCTGGCCACGGTAAACTGCTGATGCGAATCCTCTTCGCGCACAAACGACTTCAGCACCCGAATACCCGAAAATGCCTCCTGCACAAAAGTGGTCATACTGGAGAGGGAGCGTTGAATTTCATCAGACTTGCGCTCAATCAGATTGTTAACATAGAAAATGCTGATGGAGAGAATGGGTAATGGCAAAAGCGTATAAATCGTCAGCTTCACGTTCACCATCAGCATCAGCGGAATGATGAGCACAAACAGAATAACGAGCTGCATAAAATACATAAGCGCCGGCCCGATGTACATGCGCACCCGGCCCACGTCCTCGGAAATGCGCGACATCAGGTCGCCGGTATTATGGCGCCGGTAGAAGCTCAGCGGTAAGGATTGGTAGTGCTGGAAAATCTCGTTTTTCTGGTCGTTCTCTACCCGCCGCGACATGACAATAAGCGTCTGGCGCATAAAGAATAGGAATATACCCCGCAGCAACGCCATAATCACGATGAGTAGGCCGTAGAGCAGGACGTTGCGCCCAAACAACTCATACACGCCGCTTTGCGCCTGGGTGCCGGCAAAAAGGTGATATAAATCGATGCCCTCATTCACCAGATCGAAGGCGTAGCGCACGATTTGGGCAGGGAAAATAGCCAGCAGCGTCGACAGCGCTACGAACAGCACCCCACCTAGGAAATGCCATTTATAGCGGTACAAATACTTATTGGTAGAGGCAAGAGCGCGCACAGGTCGAGGGGTTGGAATGAGGTAGCGAAGGGAGTCGCCAAGCGGTGTAAGCCCGACGGCTGGGGGGCAAAATCAGAAAATCGGGTTACTTTTGCCCCCAAATTGAGGGGTAATGCTAAGCTCTAGCTCTGCAAATCGTCGTACGTCTAACGTTAGTTACGACCACAACGATTCACCACACTGGAGCTTCGTCTTGCCCTCAAAGATACAACAACCGCTTTCCACCCAGTTTACCTTCCCACCCACCCTTTTTAATTTTTGTCCCGCATGGTTGAAATCCAGGAGTTGACCGATACCTCGGTCTTCGGTCAGATTGCCGAGCATCAACACGAACAGGTCGTATTCTGCCACGACCACGAGACGGGCCTTAAGGCCATTATCGGTATTCACAACACGGTGCTTGGCCCAGCCTTGGGCGGTACTCGCATGTGGGAATACGCATCCGACGCAGACGCCCTGAACGATGTGCTACGTTTATCGCGCGGCATGACCTACAAGGCCGCCATTTCGGGCTTGAACCTAGGCGGCGGCAAAGCCGTCATCATTGGCGACGCCAAAACGCAAAAAACCGAAGCCCTGCTGCGCAAGTTTGGTCGCTTCGTGAAGAACCTCAACGGTAAGTACATCACGGCCGAAGACGTAGGGATGACCACCAAGGATATGCAGTATATCCGCATGGAAACCAAGCATGTAGCTGGCCTGCCCGAGAGCATGGGCGGCTCCGGCGACCCATCGCCAGTGACGGCTTTCGGTACCTACATGGGCATGAAAGCCGCCGCCAAGAAGGCCTTCGGATCGGAGAGCCTGGCGGGCAAGCGCATTGCGGTGCAGGGCGTTGGCCACGTGGGGGGCTATTTATTGGAGCACCTCATTAAGGAAGGCGCCAAAATCGTGCTGACCGACTACTACGAGGACCGCAAACTGGAAATGGCCGCCAAATACAACGCGGTAGCCGTTGGTCTTGATGAGATCTACGATCAGGAAGTCGACATCTACTCGCCTTGCGCGCTGGGTGCTACCATCAACAGTGACACAATTGACCGTTTGAAGTGCCGCGTTATTGCGGGCTGCGCCAACAACCAGCTGCAGGATGAGAACGTGCATGGTCCGGCCCTGGTAGAGCGAGGCATCATCTATGCGCCCGACTTCCTCATTAATGCTGGGGGGCTAATTAACGTCTACTCGGAAGTAATTGGCGGTAGCCGTAAGTCGGCCCTCAGCCAAACCGAAAAGATTTACGACTTCACTACTGAAGTGCTTAACAAGGCTGAACTCGAGGGAATTCATCCTCAAAAAGCCGCTATCCGCCAAGCTGAGCAGCGTATTGCTGCATTAGGCAAGGTAAAATCAACTTATTAATTGCGTTGCGCGTTGTGGGTTGCCTTTCGGTAGGTAGCGGAAAAACTCTTTTATAAAGCGGTATCTTCTGACTGCCAACAGGCAACTCACAACTCGTAACAGACACCACATCAGAATGCTCAATCGTCGCTCGCTTCGCATCAAGGTTATGCAGGCCCTATACGCTTACCATCAGGCAGTAGGGTCAGATTTTCTGCTGGCCAATGACCGCATTGCCGAGGAATTCGCCCCCGACCTCACTTCTCCCGAGCCCCAGGACCGTAAGGTGCTGCAGGGGCAGCGCAAGCTGGCGGAAGTTATCTTCAAAGAGTGGCACAAGACCAAGGAAACGCCGGAAAAAACCGAAGATGCGGCTGTGAATGAAGCCGTGGCCGATGCCATCAGCTTCTACGAAAAGCAGGTCAAGAAAGAAGGAACCTTCTTTGAGGGCCAAATGCTGCACGCTGCGGAGAGCATTCACGACCAGTACATTCATCTGCTGAACCTGCCCACGGCTTTGCTGCGGGTGATGGAAGACGAGCGCGACCGGGAAGCGCGGCGGTTTACGCCGTCCAAGGAAGCCCTGCTCGATACTACTCGCTTTGAGCAAAACCAGGTACTGGAAAAGCTCGTGGGCAATAAGCAGCTGCAGGACCTCACCATTCGGCGCAAGCTGCAGTGGAACGGCGAGCAGGAAATGGATGCACTGCGCACCGCCTGGCGCCAGGAAATAAAGCAGGATGCTGATTTTCAGACGTATCTGGCCGCACCGGGGGGCAATTATGCCGAAGACCAGGAGGCGCTGAAGCACTTGTACAAAACCTTCGTCTTTAAGGAAGGCGCACTGGCTACCCAGCTGGATGAGGCCGACTTGAACTGGGAGGAAAACCGCTCAGTGGTCAAAAACCTGGTGGTCAAAACGGTGAAGATGCTGGACGAGGCCGCCGATGAGAACATGGAGCTCATGGCGCTTTCAGCCAACTGGGCCGAGGACAAGGAGTTTGCGCAGAGCCTTTATCAGCAGACGCTTGCCGATGACGAGCGCTACGAAAAGCTGATTGCCGAGTCAGTACAGAACTGGGACGTGGAGCGCGTAGCCCAACTCGACAAGATCGTGCTGAAGATGGCTCTCTGCGAAATGCACCTTTTCCGCAGCATTCCAGTGAAGGTGACCATCAACGAGTACATTGAAATCAGCAAGATGTACAGCACACCCAAAAGCAAGCAATTCATCAACGGTATTCTGGACAAGCTGGCCCAGGATTTGACGGCTAGCGGTGCTATCCGCAAGTCGGGTCGTGGCTTGCTTGACAATCAGTAATAGTTAAGCTGGATTACGAACTGGTAGCAAGCAGGACATTGACCCATTAGTAGGGTGACTATATATCTCATTTTGCGTCTTTGCGTACTCAGTAGTAACTAACGTCTCATTTCTCACCTGTTTGTACTCACTTCTCTAAAAAATATGGGTAGCAAAACCACTACCGGCCTTGTGTGCTTCGCGGGCGGTGCCCTTACCGGAGCCGTTTTGGGTCTGCTGTACGCGCCTGAAAAAGGCCGCGAAACCCGCAGCTGGCTGAGTTATCAGCTCGAAAAGTACCGTGAGGTACTCGCTGATCTTACCGAAAGCTTAGTGACGAGCCGGGTAGATGCCGGTCCTTCAACGGCTAAGTCGGAAGGGCAGAAAGTAATTCGCGAAGCCAAAGACAAAGCAGAGCAGCTGCTCGGCGATGTTGACCAGCTCATCAACCAAATCAATTCTCGTAAGACGGTTTAGGTAATGCGCTGATTTGACGGTGTGCTGATGTGCCTAGGATGGTTTTCCATCGGGGCGCATCAGCACACTCGCATTTCACGCAGCCAAGTAGCGACTTCGCTTTACCTAAAAATGCCGATTCGTTTTGCGGCACATTTGCACATCAAACAATCAGTAGATCAATAGAATGCATACAATCACCCTTATTCCCGGCGACGGCATCGGGCCCGAAATCACGAAGGCCGTTACAGATATTTTCAGTGCCGCCCAGGTGCCCGTGCAGTGGGAAGAGCAGAACGCCGGCCAAACGACTTTCGACCAGTCGGGCGAGTTGATTCCGCAGGCGTTGTTAGATTCGTTGGAGAAAAATCGCGTGGCCCTGAAAGGCCCAATCACGACGCCCGTTGGGAAAGGCTTCCGCAGCATCAACGTGTCGCTGCGTCAGAAGTACGACCTGTACCAGAATGTTCGCCCTTCCAAGACTAACGCCGGCATTGTGACGCGCTACGAAGGAATTGATTTGGTGCTGTTTCGCGAAAATACCGAGGGTTTGTATTCGGGCCTCGAAGTATGGGATGAGCGCTTAGGCATTGCCGACTCTTTCAACCGCATTACGGTGCAGGGCTCGCGCAAAATTTGCCGAGCGGCATTTGCGTACGCAGCCAAGCACAACCGCAAAAAGGTAACCCTGGCCCATAAGGCCAACATCCTCAAGATGGCGGGTACACTTATGATCAATGCCTGCAAAGAGGCGGCCGCTGAGTTTCCGCAAATTCAGTTTGAGGACAAGATCATTGATAACATGTGCATGCAGCTCGTCAATAAGCCCGAGCAGTTTGATGTTATCGTGACTACCAATCTCTTCGGTGATATCTTGTCTGACCTTTGCGCTGGCCTTGTAGGTGGCCTGGGCGTAGTAGCGGGGGCAAATATTGGCGATAATATGGCCGTATTTGAAGCGGTGCACGGCTCGGCTCCTGACATTGCCGGCCAAGGCAAAGCTAACCCTACGGCTTTGCTCCGCTCAGCCCTGATGATGCTACACCACCTCGGCGAGCACACGCACGCCGACCGCCTCGAAGCTGCCTTGGACGCTACCTTGCTGCAAAAGGAAAAGTGCACTGGCGACTTGGGAGGCAAGGCCTCGACCAGCGAATTTGCCCAAGCTGTAATTGATAATTTGAAATAGAAAAAGCCTCCCAGCGCCTAATTTTGTGCGCCTCACTAGGGGCAAGTGGCTGCTAGGTGCCGGAACCCTGCACCGCATTCACCTGTTTTAGTTTTTTTAATTGAAAACGAAGAACTTAGGCTGTCCAAATAAGACGGTCTGCAAACAATCTCCATGAAACGTACCCTGATTCCTTCCTTGTTCGCCTTTGCCATGTTGCTGGGCGCTTGCAACTCCGACAAGACCACTGATGTAGGCACCGCCGGCATGAACGCCGCCGCCACCGCTGCCGATGCTACGGCTAGCCCGGTAGTTGACAACCCCAACGTGGCCAGCGAAACCGAAGCGCCCAACCCGAATGCGCCGGTGATGACCTTCGCGGAAACCGAGCACAACTTTGGCGACATCAAGCCGGGTGAGGTAGTAAAGCACACCTTTACGTTCACCAACACCGGAAAAAGCCCCCTGCTAATTGAAAATGCAACGGCTTCCTGCGGTTGCACCACTCCTAACTGGACCAAAGAGCCCATTGCTCCCGGCGGCAAAGGAACCATTGACGTACAGTTTGATAGCCAAGGCAAAACTGGCCTGCAGAACAAGCAAGTATCTATTCGGGCCAACACGCAGCCCACTATCACCCAAATTGCCATTCGTACCAACATCCTACCTGACGGCCAAAACGGTCCGTTAGCTCAATAAAACGGTAAGTAAGGGCGGCCCTCAAGCCGCTCTTGTTATTTTTGCTGATTCGTGTGAAGCCGGCTACTTGGTAGCTTCGGCGTTTTCCGTTCACCCAACACCTCTCCAATGTTCCTCACGCTTTTATTGCAGGCCCCGGCGGGGGGCATTACTCAGTTTCTGTTTCCGGTGGCTATTGCCGCCGTGGTTTATTTTTTCATGATCCGGCCGCAGCAGAAGCGGGCTGCTACGGCTCGTAAATTCCGCGAGTCGCTGACCAAAGGCGCTACGGTAGTTACGATCGGAGGTCTGCACGGCAAAGTCGTGGATGTGCACGAAGAGTCGGTGATTATTGAAGTAGACCGGGGCACTCGCCTTAAGTTTGACCGTAGTGCTATTGCGCGGGAAGTAACTCCAGCAGCAAAGGCGCCCGTAACAACGCCATAATTGCCTTAACTCTACCACTTTGCCGCTCACTCGTGCTGCCCGTTTGGTTCGCTGGTTCACCAGTCCGTTTTACGGGCAGGAGAGCAGCTACTGGCGGGCAGTTACCGTTTGTTTTGTGGCCGCTTCCACGTTTTGGCTGCTAAATGCGCTGAACAAAACGTATTCTACCCGCATTACTTACCCCTTGACTTGGCGCTACGACACAACGCGCTATATACCGGTGCAGCCGCTCCCCAGTGAGGTAGCTGTAAACGTGACGGGGCGCGGGTGGAAACTATTACGCAAGGCACTGATGCTGGACGTGAAGCCAGCGGAAGTTCCTATAAGCCGCGTGCCCACGGCTACTCGCTTTGTTACGGGCAGCTCGTTGCGGCCCGCCTTGCAGGCAGCGATGGAAGGTATGCAGTTCAATTATATTCTGACTGATACGCTTTGGGTGGAGTTCGACGAACTGATAACGCGCCGCCTGCCGTTAACGCTCAGCCCAGATATTGATGGGTCCGCTTTGCCCTACGCAGCGCGCTTTGTGCCCGAAAGCATTGCTTTTAGAGGACCGGCCCGCACCGTGAACCGCCTGGCCAGCCCTTACCCTGTGCATCTGCCCAAAGCGCCGGCTGGTAGCAGCGACGGTGCTATCATCGTGCCCATCGGCGGTCCGGCGTCGGTTGAAACGAATGTGCAGGAAATCCAGGTGCGGCTGCAGCCGCGCCCCCTGCTAACGGTGCCTGTGCAAATAGTCCCTGAGCTCAATAATTTTCCGGTCGGAGAGCAATTCATGTTTTCCCCCGCTACCATAACCGTAGAAGTGCAGTGCTTCCCTGAGGATACTGCCCGATTGAACCTGCAGGAACTGCGAGTGATGCTGAACTATCGCAAGCTAACGGCCCCCGATTCTAGCCTGGAGCCTATGCTCGTACAAGCGCCTTCATTAGCTCGGGGCACCCTCATCAAAACGCCCGCCGTACGGGTTTCACGGAGTCGATGAGTATGTTGCGGATTGGTATTACCGGCGGGATTGGATCGGGGAAGAGTATTGTCTGCCGGTTATTTCAGCTGCTAGGTGTGTCGGTTTACGATTCTGACTATCGGGCTAAATGGATTATGGCCAATGATTTGAGCTTGCGAGCAGAACTGGTGACCACATTTGGCCCTAAGACTTTTAGTGAGACCGGCCAGCTGGATAGAGCCTACTTGGCCCGCGTCGCCTTCTCTGACCCCGCGCAGTTAACTTTGCTTAATTCCTTGGTGCATCCGCACGTAGGCCGCGACTTTGAAACCTGGGCCGTAGCGCAGCAGCAAGCAGGGCATGCGTACTCGCTGAAGGAAGCAGCGTTGCTTTTTGAGTCGGGTGCCTATCGGCAACTCGACCGCATTATTACGGTTTTTGCCCCCCAAGCCGTGCGCCAGGCGCGCGTATTGCGCCGCGATCCTCACCGTACCGCTGAAGATATTCTGGCCATTGTAGGCAAGCAAATGAGCGAGGAGGAGAAGATGCAGCGCGCCGATTATGTCGTATATAATGATGATCAGCAATTGCTTATACCGCAGGTGCTGGCGCTCGATACACTGTTTCGGCAGCAGGCGTAGCGCTCCGCTACCTGATTATAGCGCTGCGCTCGAATTTACGGGTTGGGTCGAAAAGCTTGCGGTACGTAACGTGCGTTTTGGAAATGCGGGCCCCAATAGAGCGCGTAAGAGCCAACATACGGGGGTTGAAGTCGCCGATCCAGTTCATCTCTATCTCCGTGTAGCCGGCCGCTACAATCGCCTCCTGGGCGTGTACCAGCATCGCCGACTCGACGCCTTTGCCTTGGTGGGCGGGCACCACGCCGAAGATAACGCCGAACATTTTGCGTGGCTTCCGGCGTTCGTAGCGCCATTTTTCCAACACAAACCGGATTTTGCCCCCCAGATTTAACCGTGGCCCCACGTGCTTAAAAATCTGATTTAACTCAGGTAGGCTCACAAAAAAAGCCACGGGCTCACCCTGGTGATAAGCAAACCAAAGCAGGCGGGTATCCATTACGGGCCGCATTTGGCGTACCAACTGATGTGCTTTGTCCAGCGTCATCGGGTTGATGCCCGAATGATTGGCCCAAGCCAGGTTATACACGTGGTGAAAATCCTGGGCCATTTGGTCGGCTGAGCGACCTCCTGAGTGAGCAAATGTGTACGCAGGCTCCTCCTGCGCGTAGCGCTCGGCGGTGCGCGCAAAGCTTGGGTGCAGCGGCTCGGCTACTTCCCGGTGGCAGGTGTATTGCTTGAAATACACCTGGAAGCCATAGTGTTCAAATAGCTGCTGATAATAGGGCGGATGATAAAACATCCCATAATTAGGCTCCGTGAAGCCCGAGACCAACAAGCCCCAAAAACGGTCGCGCTCCCCGAAATTAATAGGTCCATCCATCGCTGCCATTCCCCGAGCCATCAGCCACTCTTGGGCAACGCTGAATAGCTGGTCGGCTGCCGCCTGATTATTAACGCACTCAAAAAAACCAATTCCTCCAGTCGGCAGAGTAGGGTCGGTATGCGCGGTAAGCTCATTTACAAAGGCGGCGATGCGACCAATAGCTGTGCCTTGGGCATCAGTGAGAACCCAACGGGTGGCGGTGCCATGTCGAAAGTTGGGATTGCGCCGCGCGTCAAATACGGCTTCAATATCATTGTCGATAGGCGAAATCCAGTTGGGATGGTTTTGATAAATGCGGGTAGGCAGATCCAGAAATTGCCGGCGGTGCTGGGCAGTAGAAACTTCAAGGAGTGACATCACGAATTAAGAAACGACACCAAGCGGGCGAGCGGTATAGTTATAAAAAGGCTAAATGATGCAGCCCCATACTCGACTTATTGGCCGGTGCGTCGAAAAACCGATAGGATGCGCACGCCATTAACCCGGATAGTATGAACTTCCCGCCCGATAGTGTCGGGGAAGTACTGCGTCCGATAACGATAGTTGGTGAGGATGTAGTCGGCGTTTCGGTAGTTAGCAAAGCGTAAGCGGGCGCGATCAGTGGGGGGCAAAATTAGCGAGTTTGTATAAACTAGGTGGCCACTGGGCCAGGGCGAGTACACGCTAATGTTGGGCGCCTGATCATGAGCGAGTACCCATTCAAGCCCTTGCCGATAGGAAAGTCCCCAATAGTCGAGGTCGAAATTGCGCTGGGCATAGCTGGGGGGCAAAATGCTGAAATACGTCTGCTGGTGCGGATGGTCGCGCACTATGCGCCAAGCGGCGTGTACCATTCCGAAGATGACAACCAAGAAAGCACCCATAGCAAGGGGCCGCCATTGAGGCCGCTGCCGCGCTATAGTAATGAGCGTATGCACGCCCCGCACCGCCAGCAGCACCAGCGCTGGATAGATGAAGTATAAGTGCCGCCAGCCATCATACACCACCGGGCGCAATACAATAACCAGCAGCACAGGCACCAGTAACCAGCTAACGAAAAGCAGATCGAGGCGCCCAGCAAATGTGCTCAGACTTGCGCGCCCTCGCTGACTTATCTCCCACATCCAGGCGGTCACTCCGGCTAAGGTGGCAAGTATGTAAGGCAAAGGCGTTGTGATGATTATCCATGTAGGGATATAATGCCAAGGGAGCTGCGTGCCCGGCAGGACTCGCCCAAAGTACACCACCCGCCCATGCCAAGGATACTGATTAATTCGCTTTGTAGCCGCTAAGAGGTCTTTCCAGGGTAAAGCCCACAAGTAAGGCCAACCCAGCACCGTTAAAGTCAGCGCAGCTACGCTATATATTCCGCCCACTCGCAGCAATTGCCCGCGCTCGGCCGGCGCTCGGTAGCGGGCTTCTAGGCCCAGCATTAATACGCTTACAAGCAACAGCAGCAACCCCTGCACGCGCACATCCACGGCCAGTGCGGTCGCCAGTCCATGTATGACAGCCCGCCCCAAGGTAGGGCGTTGCAGCAGGCGCGTGAGCGTGTAGAGAGCCAGCGTGAACAGGGCCATATACACGATGTCTTTGCCGTTGTAAAAGGACTCAGCAAAAAAACGGGGCGAGAGGACCAGTAGTCCGGCTGCGAGCAAACCCCAGTGCCAGCTTTCAAAGCGTTGCTTCGCAAGTTGATAAAGAGCCCAAACCCCGAGCACGAAGACAAGAAAAATACAAAAGTGACGAAGGCGGTAGAACGCTTGCGAATCGCCATGGGTAAAGACAAAGCTCAGCAAGGCTAGGGGCAATTCGAAAGCCACCCCGTGATCAGCATCAGCAAACTTCTGGATGTCAGGAATCAGGCGGCTGCTGGCTTGGCGGGCTACTAACTCAGGTGCAACCAACTGGGCCAAGTACTTGGCACTCACCAGCCCGTTGAGGTGGTTGTTGGGCTCATCCCACGACACACCGTAGTCATCATGCAGCCAAAGACCTAGGCCAAGCAGTATCCCAAAAAAGCCCCCCACAATCCATTGGCTGCCCGACTTAAAGAAGCGAAAACGAAACAAGTCAGGCATAAAGAGTGCTGCTGTAAGTGCGCAAGTTAACAGCTAAACGAGCAAGAGTTATGAAGCAGAGTGTTTGTTGAAATGCAAAACCATAGACACAAAAAAGCCCGCTTCATTCGTGAAGCGGGCTTTTTTGTGATTACTGTGCTAGCCTTTAGATAGACCCATAAGTAACAGTACGGACAGTCGTTGCGCCGTTGCTAGTCGATGTTTGCTTAACCGTCATAGTAGAGGAAGTTAAATCGGCAGGACCGCTGAGCGTAGAGGGGAAATTGGGGCACAAGCATGGCTCCGTAAAAGTTATGACCGTACGGTCGGCGTTCCAACTCCAAGTGCCTTTTGCTGTCTGTGGATCAGGAGCAGCACATTTGCTTGGCCCCTCATTTATCTCCAAAACGCCATTATCGCTGAAGCGGATAAAATCATCCTTGCCGCAAGCTTGCAAAGCCGCGTAATTATCTACGGTTGTAGTAGCGCCGGCACTGGTTGTGGTTACGCTGACATCAGCCGTTGCGCGCCAATCTTTATTGATCAACAGAGTCGTTTTAGGATCATCTGCTTCCGGCTCATTCTCTTCACCACAAGAAGTAAAAGTGACAGCCAGTAATAAGGAAAGGCTGAAGGTCAGTAAATGTTTCATAATACAGGAAGGGTAGGAGAGATGGGGCTATTAAGCAGCATTGTAGCTGCTATAGTGACAAACTGAATACGATATACGCTTCAGCAGGTTACTTTATTATAAAGATCCCACTAAAACGAATAAAATTATTGATTTTTACGGGGTTTAATCAGTTGTGCTTCTCCTAAATTTCAGATCTATAAACAAAAAAAGGACAGCCGTTTCCGACTGTCCTTTTTGGTGGGAGATACTGGGTTCGAACCAGTGACCCTCTGCTTGTAAGGCAGATGCTCTGAACCAGCTGAGCTAATCTCCCTTTGTTCCCGTTTGGGATGGCAAATATGGCAGGTCATTTTCGAATACGCAAAAAAAACCGCGACCTTCGGGCTATTATTTTTTGTGAGAGAGGTTAGAAAATCTCTCAACTGTTTCACTACCAGAAAACTTCGGTTGTTGATTCGCTTAAAAAAGTTTTTTCTGTACTCATTGCTAGGAGGCATTTTGCTGCTGTTGGGGAGCATTTTGGGAATCTGGCTAGGGGAGGAGCGCATTATTGCGCTGTTTGTGCGGGAAGCCAACCGGCACCTGCGTACGCCTGTGCAAGTGGGTAAAATTGATCTTTCGTTGATCGATCAGTTTCCGCGAGTATCTGTAACGCTGCAGAATGTGGTAGTGGGAGGATCTTTGCCTCAAGATACTGTGGCGTTGGCGCGCGCTCGTCGCTTGTACTGTGCTTTCGATATCTGGGACCTTGCAGCCGGCCGCTACCGCATCCGCGCCGTGACTTTGGACTCAGCGACGGTGCAGGTGCGCTATGATGCGCAAAGTCAACCGAACTGGGACGTTTTCCGCGCTGACTCGTCGGATGCCTCTGATGATAAACCCTTCGCATTTGACTTGGAGCGGATTGTGCTGCGCCGCGTGCTGGTAGTATATGATGATGTAGCTCGTCGCCAGCGGCATACTATTCGGGCCCACGACTTGCGTGCAGGGCTTTCGGTGACAGATGAGCTTATCGACATTCAAGCCGACGGGAAGGCGCGCATTGAGGCTATCGAGCTAGGTCAGGATAAATACTTTCGGCAGAAGGAAATGACGCTCAAGACGCTGATAGCCATTGACCGGCCCGGCCGGCGGGTTGCCATTCAGCCCTCCGATTTGCGCATTGGGCCCGCTACGTATAGTGTGGCGGGTACGGTAGGGTATGGGGGCGAAACGCAGTTGGATTTACGCTTGGAAGGTAGGCAGACCGATATACAATCGGTGGTGGCGTTGCTGCCGCCGCGCCTAGCTGGTAACTTAAGCGCTTACCGCAGTCGGGGGGAAGTATACTTTCGGGGTACGGTGCGCGGAGCTATGTCTGCTTACAGCAATCCGCGGGTAGACGTGCAGTTTGGCTGTCGCGATGCTTCCTTCTACCATCCTGAATACCGAGAAACCGTAGAGCACGTCTATCTGACGGGCTCCTTTGACAATGGGAATAAACGTTCGCTGCGCACGTCTACGCTGGCTTTGCGGCAAGTGCGCGGCACCCTGCATGGGCGGGCGCTGGGGGGCAATTTGCGGTATCAGAACTTCGAAGATCCTACGGTCCAACTCGATCTGCGGGCCGACCTTGATGTGGCCCGTGCGTTGCGCTTCTATCCGGTGGCCGCTGTGCGCACAGCCAGTGGCGACGCACGCTTGGCTGTACGCTTCAACGGCAATCTGCGAGCCTTTCGGGCCCAACCCGCAGCCGCAACGGTGCAGTCCAGCGGCGACCTGACGCTGCGGGGCGTGAGTCTGCGCCTACGCGATTTCGGGCAGCCGTTTACGGGGCTCAGCGGTAATTTTATTCTCCGTCGTAATGATGTAGCGGTCAGTGATTTTAAAGGGCGGATTGGGCGCTCTGACTTTCAGGTAAATGGTCTGTTCAAGAATGCGCTGGGCTGGCTGTTGCTGCCCCGCCAACAGCTATTAGTAGAGGCCGATGTGGAGTCGCGGTTACTGGATTTTGACCAATTGCTGAGTGCGCAGTTGGCGGAGACTGCTTCGCCGAAAAGCACTCCACAAAGTAAAAAGCGCGCCCGGCAATCAGAATACGAGTTTCACGTAGCGCCCAATCTGGCGTTGGATGTGCAGGCCAGCGTTAGCCGGGTACAGTTTAGGCGGTTTCGGGGGCGTAACCTGAACGGCACGGTGCGGCTGCGCGACCAAGTTATTTCCTCGCCTACGCTGAGTGTAGCAGCAGCCGGAGGCCAAGCAAGTATTCGGGGGAGCATCGATGCGCGTCAGCCCGATTTGCTCAAGGTGCATACCACTATGGCCTGCTCGCAGTTGCCGCTCGATAGCTTGTTCTACGTGTTTGAGGACTTTGGGCAAAAGTTTATCACGGCTCGCCACCTGCGTGGCCGCCTTACGGCCTCGGGCGAGTCGGACCTGTATTTCGACCGCCGACTCACGCCACTTACCGACCGTATGGAGGCCGAAGTAAGAGCAACAGTGCGCGATGGGGAACTCAATAATTTTGAGCCGTTGCAGAAGCTTTCCATGATAGCACGTCGGGAACAGTTGCGGCATTTGCGCTTCGCCGAGCTTACCAATAACTTTTATATTCAGAGTCGGACGGTCTATATGCCCGAAATGGAAATTCGCTCGAATGTGCGCACGGCTTCCATTATTCGCGTTACGGGCACGCATACTTTCGACCAGCAGATGGATTATCACCTCTCTATTCCAGTATTGCCGGGGCTGCTGCACCGGGCTTCGGTAGGAGGAAGCGGCACTACCGGCCCCAACCTGCTGCTGGCTATTCAGGGGGATGAGAACAACTTCAAGGTTAGCTACGATCGGGCGCGGGCGCAGGCCAACCGGGCGGCCGCAACGCCCCCCAGCGGCGGTCCACGGCTTAATCTGGGTGATTTACTGGATGGACCAGCCGCCGCTACTGATCCTGCCGCGACGCCTGCTACCCGTCCTGCTGAGATCCGTAAGCCATTTGAGATGAAAAAACCCGTGAAGAAGCCAGCGCAGCCGCAGCCAGACGAATATTTTGATTTTTAGCTTCCTCGTTATTAACTGTAAGTAAAAGTGATTGTAACACCCGGATCTGCCATAGGCAACAGTTGAGCATCAACATTTCCGTGTGTAGCGCGTTAAGGAGAACGGTATTTTTCTTTCCTCCCAACCTCAACCGCTATGGATAACAGCACGCAAGTATTACAGAACTATTCCGAACAGGAAAAAACCGCTTACCTCAGCGTAATCGCCAGCCTAGCCTCGGCTGACCGTCAGGCTTCAGACGCCGAAATCGAGTTTTTGCAGCAGCTCTCTCAGGCTGCCGGCCTGTCTAGTGGTGCTACTCAGCAGGTTGTAAGCGCCGCTCAGGATGCCAATAATAGCACCGTACAACAGAACCTGGACGCACTGAAAGGTAGTGAGCTCCGCTTTTCTCTGGTAACCGACCTGATCAGCTTTGCCCGCGCCGATGGAGCTTATTCCAACGACGAAGAGGCCATGGTTAACAAAATTTCCAATTATCTCGGCATCAATCAGCAGCAGCAGCACACGCTGGAGCAAGTGGTTGATCAAGCCGAAAAAGTGCCCCACGATGCTAATGACCCCGCTAAGCAAAGCTTCTTTGGCGGCATAACGGATAAGCTCGAAAGCGCTGGTATCCCAAAAGGCGCCCTGATGGGTGGCCTGCTGGGCGTAGTGGCCCCAATGGTGCTGTCGCGCGTAATGGGCGGTGGCAACCGTGGCGGCATGATGGGTAGCGGTGGTATGGGCGGCCTAATGGGCGGTAGCACCATGGGTGGCCTGATGGGCGGCATGGGCGGCAGCGGTATGGGTGGCCTGTTAGGCGGTCTGCTAGGCGGCGGCCTGCTGGGTAGCGTAATGGGTGGTGGCGGTCAGCAACTACCCCAGCGTGGCTCACATGTGGGCAGCGGTGGCTTAGGCTCACTCACGTCTATTCTGGGTGGTTTGGGCGGACGTCCTAACTCGGCACCGCGTTCTGCCGGTGGCGGTGGTCTGGGTAGCCTCCTCGGTGGTGGTGGCAGCTTAGGTGGCCTGCTCGGCGGCCTGCTGGGTGGTCGTCGGTAGAACCAGTTTTATATCTCTACAAAAAAGCCCCCCAGAGATATTCTGGGGGGCTTTTTTATGCACTTAAGATTTTTGAACGGCTATTACTTTCCCAAAAGAGGCTGCTCAGCTGATTCGAGGCCATGCAGCCGGTCGACGGGCGATTGAGTGCTGGCCAGCATATTGGCAAACTTGCCACCGTGGCGTTCTACAGCCTCCACGATAGCGTAGTTCAGCTCCTCTTTCACTGCCAAAAACTCATCGTAGTTATTTGTTTCAACGAAGTACTGCACGGCTGCCTCCTTGGCAGTAGGCGTGAGGGCCGTAAACTGCAACTGTACCTCGTCGGTCGTGAGGGGGTGTGCCCGGATGGTGGCGGTGGCATCGGCAATAATGCGGCGCAGTTGGTCGCTAGTCGTTTCGTGGCTGATGGTGAGCGTGAAGTTGACGCGCCGAGCGGTGCGCAGAGACAGGTTGTCCAACGGCTTGTCGATCATCGACTTATTGGGAACCGTCACGTAGCTTTTCTCCACTGTGCGCAGCCGCGTGCTGCGAAAACCCACTTTTTCGACGGTGCCGGTTACGCCGCCCACCGTCACTAGGTCGCCTACATTGAAGGGGCGGTCAAGAAAGATGGTGAAGGATGCGATGAGGTTTTCGAGGCTCTCCTTGGCCGCAAAAGCCACCGCCAAGCCGCCAATGCCTAGACCACCAATTAGGGCCGTCACGTTCACGCCAAAGCCTTTGCTGAGAATAATTAGAAAGGTAATGATCATCACAAACACCTTCAGCAGATCCTTGGCAAAAGGTATTAACTGGTTATTAAGCCGGGACGGTAAAAGTTCGGCTCGACGGCTGAATACCAGCACAAAAAAGTCGATGAGCCGCAGAATGACCCAGCAAATAGCGGTGATAAAGCCAATCTGGTAAATCCGAAAAATAAGCAGTTCTAACCAGTGCTCGCTTTTGTCCAGATCTGAGGTGCGAACCGGATAATTCAGCACTTTGAACGCCAGAAAAATAGTAATCAGAACGACGACGACCTCAATTGGCTTAATGAGCAAAACCTGAAACTGCTTCTCACTAACGCCCTCCGTTTGCTTGCGCAGAATGCGAAATAGCAAGTGCGACAAAAAGCGCGACAGCAAGGTTTTGAAAGCGTACCCAACCAGCAGAATAGCCCCGCACACGAGATAGGTGCCGACGTTGTTGCCGAAGATGCGGTACTGAAGAAATTCGTTGACAGTCATGGAATTACAAAATATGATTGCCCTCTTGAGAGAACAATCAACAAACTATACTAGCTCCCGCAAGGCCATCTCAAACGATTTCTGAGCCAGCCCCGTACGGTCGTCACCCTGTAGGCGAGTGCGCTCCAACGCCCGACGAATAACACGCGACGTATCACCGAAAATGGCTTGGTCGGTGATTTCGGCGTTGGTTTCCATCAAGTACGCGAATACCCGAGCCATCCCGCAGTTGGCGATAAAATCGGGAATGACGGAAACGTGTTGGTCGGCATATTCACCGGTTGGCCCAAAGAAGATTTCGGGATCCTGAAACGGTACATTGGCTCCGCAGGAAATAACCTCCAGGCCGCCCGCCAGCATTTGCTCTACCTGATCCCGCGTAACCAGGCGCGACGAGGCGGCAGGAATAAATATTTCGGCCCCTGAGGACCAGATACGCTTGCTTATTTCCTCAAAGGAAAGCAAGCCGCTAGCGACAAGCGTGTTGTTCTTTCTATCGAGAAACAGCTGTCGCAGCTCCTCCAGCGAAAATCCATCCGCACGCAGCAACCCACCGGCCCGGTCGATGATGCCCGTAATGCGGACGCCGTGGGTAGCCAAATAATAGGCTGCTGCTGCGCCTACATTGCCCCAGCCCTGAATAATGGCGCGCTTGCCAACTAGTTCGCCGCCCCAAAGTTCATAGTAATGGCGCACCGCCTCTGCTACGCCGTAGCCAGTAATCAGGTCGGCCACGGTGTACTTGCGGCTCAGGCTGGGCGTGAACGTTGCATCTTCAATCACCTTAACGACCCCTTGGCGCAGCTGCCCCAGCTTCTGAATCTTCTGCGGCTCAGTGGCGTGGTAGTGACCGTTTACGATGCCCTCCTGCGGGTGCCACAGGCCATAGTCCTCGGTAATAGGAATCACGTCGTGGATTTCGTCTACGTTCAGGTCGCCGCCAGTACCATAGTAGCTTTTAAGTAGCGGAATAACAGCTTTGTACCAACGCTCTAGCACGCCGCGCTTGCGTGGGTCGTGGGGGTTAAAGTTGATACCCGATTTTGCCCCCCCGATGGCTGGCCCTGACACCGTGAACTTCACTTCCATGGTCTTGGCCAAACTCTCTACCTCGCGCTTATCCAGGCCCAAGCGCATGCGGGTGCCGCCGCCGGCCGCCCCGCCTCGCAGCGAGTTAATGACAACCCAACCTTCGGCTTCCGTTTCGGCATCCTTCCATTCAAAAACTATTTCGGGACGCTTATTTTCAAATTGGGCCAGCAGGTCTTTCATTAGAAATACAAGAAAATTGATAGAGTGAAAAATGTGGCACAAAGGTAAGTAGACCCGTGCTAGCGGTTAGGAATAAGCTTTTATAACTAAATTTTTTGTGAGTAAAGCCGCACTAAACTCTGCCTGTAGCAAATCTTTTCAGCGCTATGTTCGTTTCAAAGGAACTTTGCAGGTATAGAATATCGTATGATCCTTATTCTCTCCCTAAGTTTTCCACCTTTGTACTAGTATATGAAACCACTGCTGGCGCGCGTAGAATCCAAGAAAGTAGACAAGGCTGCCGCAATGCTGAAAGTGTTGGCCCACCCTAAACGCCTCGCAATCGTGGATTTGCTGGGTAAGGAGGACAAGATGACCGTAACGGAGATCTACCGTTCGCTCGACTTGCCTCAAGCCATTGCCTCTCAGCATCTTATTACTTTGAAAGACCGCGGTATTCTGTCGTCATTCAAAGTTGGTACTAAGATCTACTACTCCCTGTCCATTCCTAAGCTGCTCGACGTGATCGACTCACTCGAAGATTGCTGCGAATCTATGTAATTACCTGTTTCACTCACGAAACCAGACGAAAAAAGACCGCTAATAGCGGTCTTTTTTCGTCTGGTTAGTACCTTGTTAGGGCTTTTTATTAAACAGTTGTCGGCTGGTTTTCTAAGTCGAATAGCTCGGTAATGATATCAATTACCTGGTCAGCTTCGCCGCGCTTGCAGGCTGCTTTTAGCTGAAGCACTGGCTGCTTCAGAAACTTCTGCATCAGGGAGCGAGTGATTTCGTCCATGCGCTTAGCTTCCTCGGGGGCCATTTTCTTCTGATAGCGGTCCATCTCTTCCTGCCGAATCTGCTCTAAAGCATTCTTCAGCTTCTGAATGGTAGGCGAAACCAGCATTTCCTTGGTCCAGTCGGAGAGACCGGTAATGCTTTCGGCGATAATAGCGCGTACCTGTGGCACGGCAGCTAAGCGCCGCTCTAGCGCTGCGCTAGCCTTGCTATGGATAGCGTCGATGTTGTATACCAGCACCCCTGGTACGTTTTCCACTTCTGCCTCTACACTACGGGGTACCGAGAGGTCGATGAAAAACTTATAGTTCAGTACGTCGAGGCGCGCCACCATATCAGTAGTGAAAAAGGGCGAGTCACGGTTGATGGATGAAATAACCACGTCGGCATCTTTCAGACCCGTTACCAGGTCTTCAAAGTCGAGTACACGCAGGCCACACTCGAGGGCTAGCTCCTCGGCCTTGGTGCGGGTACGGTTGCAGATGCTGACGTTGGTAAATAGGTTACTGTCGCCGAGGTGGCGGCATACATCGGCCCCAATTTCGCCTAAGCCGACTACCAAAATGCGCGGGTTGGCGACGTCGGCCGTCAGCTCTTCTACCAATTCCAGCGTGGCATAAGAAGTAGACGCTGCTCCATCGCGGAAGCTGGTCTCTTGTTGAACGCGCTTGTTGGTGAAGAAGATAGTATGCATCAGGCGGTGCAAAAACGGGCCCGCGGCGTCCGCATCGGCGGCCCACTGGTAGGCGTTCTTAACCTGATTGCTGATTTGTAAGTCGCCTACTACCTGAGCATCGAGGCCCATCGCTACCTCAAAGAGGTGCAGAACGGCCGTCTCGTAGGTGTCAAGCACATCGAAGTACGACGCATAGGCGTGGCTTTCGGGCAAACCCTTCAGATGACCCAAGGCCGTGATGATGGCCGTGCTCTGGTCGTGGTCGGCGGCGTAGTACACCTCTGTCCGATTGCAGGTGCTAAGCACGAGCAGGTCGCTGAGACCCAGATCGTGGTGGAGCGTATATAGGAAGCGGCGGCAAGCAGCCTCGTCTAATGCAATAAGCTCCCGAATAGCTAGGGGCGCTTTCTTGAAAGACAGGCTGACAGCCTTGAATGGGTGGAGCATAGCTGGTGCTAGTGCGAGAATCAGGGGGCAAAAATACGGCGGAAATCGCTAGTGTGAAAACAGCCGTTGCTCCATGGTGGTTCGAGATTACCTAAAGTATCGTGTCAAAAGGCGTATAACCAAGCTGGGGGGCTTTTTGGTGCGCAGATAAACTTAAAAAATTCGTGTGGCGCTCTGCTGTCAAGCAGAACCGTGGAACCTGATCTAGTGTGAAAGCATCTGCATCGGGCGCGGGCACGTATCTTCGTTGCCCGTGCGTTTATAGTTCTTTGAGCCTCCCGTGGGGGGCATTTGTGCCTTACAGCTTTTCTGCCTTTGCTACCGATTTACGATCAGAAGTCCCGTATTAAGCTTGTGGTGCTGGCTGGCGCTTTGCTCATTGCCGCCGCTACCGTTATCTACACCAATATTCTGGTAGGTCGCCTATCCGAGCGGGAGCAGCAGCAGATAGACCTGTACGCCAAGGCCCAGCGCTATATTATCAGCACAGAGGAGGAAACCAATTTGGTATTTGTGCAGGAGCAGATCATTGATGCCAACACCACCATTCCCATCATCTTCACCGATGATCAGGGAAATATTCAGGGCACCAAAAATATTGACTTGCCTAAGGGCATGTCGGATGAGGCCACTATTCGGTTTCTGCGCGAGCGAATCGAGAAGATGAAGGCCCAGCACCCGCCCATTGTGGTGGAGTACGCGGCGGGGCTGCGCAATTATATTTATTATCAAGACTCCGTGCTGCTCACGCAGTTGCGCTACTATCCGTTGGTTCAGCTGGCCATTATTGCCTGCTTGGGTGTTATCGCTTATTTCGCCTTCAGCTACTCGCGCAGGGCCGAGCAGAACCGAGTATGGGTAGGTTTGGCCAAAGAAACCGCTCACCAGCTAGGCACGCCCCTGAGCAGCCTTATGGCCTGGCACACATACCTAAAGGAGTCGGAGCGGTTTCGGGATGAGCCCATTGTGGAGGAGCTAGGCAAGGACGTACGCCGTCTGGAAATCATCACGGAGCGCTTCTCCAATATCGGTTCGGTGCCCGTGCTTAAGGATGAAAATATCCTGCAGGTAACACAGAACGCCATTGCTTATCTGCAAAGCCGGGTATCGAAAAAAGTGGTGTTTAAAATTGAAACCAGCCTGCCTACGCATACACCGGCTAAGCTCAACATTCCGCTGTTCGACTGGGTGATCGAGAATATCTGCAAAAATGCTATTGATGCCATGGATGGCCGCGGCAGTATTACTATTCATCTGCGCCGACCCGCCCGTAATAAGTCCCAGATTGCCATCGACATCACCGACACCGGCAAGGGCATTTCCAAGAGCAAAATTGACCGCGTTTTCCTGCCCGGCTACACTACCAAAAAGCGCGGCTGGGGCCTGGGCTTAGCGTTGGCCAAGCGTATCATCGAGAATTACCACCAGGGCCGACTGTTCGTAAAATGGTCAGAGCTAGGCAAAGGCACCACCTTTCGGATAATCCTGAATGGCGAATAAAGACTTAGTAGCCAGTGGCTAACGGGCGATGCTGGTGGCGGCCGGAGTTTCAATTGGCTTCGAGCGGGGCAGCTTCACCTCTTTACGGTTGGTGATTTCCACGTAGCTATTGCCGCTGACCGGCTTTCCGTTATGAGTGCCCGTCACGCGGCACATGCCTTCCCAGTAGCTCATCTTAATACCGGGCAGCAGCTTGAGCGTTAGTTCTTGGTCGAGCATAACCGGCTCAATGGTAAGATCATAGCCTTGTTTGGGCACCCGCAGGCGCCACTTGCTGGGGTAGCGCAGCTTTGTAGCCGGGCTGGTCCAGTAGTCAATCGTTTCCAGCTGAAAATCATCGGCGGCCAAGTGCATGTTTTCGGCCTGAGGGCCAAAATGCGAGCCGCCGCTTACAGTTTGACCGGTAGCTTTATTGAAAAGCTGGTAGGCCATAATTTCTTCCCGTGGCTCATCAAGCTGCACAGAAAACCAATCCCAGCCGAGGTCTTTCGTGGTCACGGAATTGCAGTTCCATTGGCGGTCGTACCACAGCTCGCCTTCTACCTCGCGGAGCTTCCCATCAACTTCTATGGTACCAGTGGCCGCAAGGCGCGGGTAACTATAATAGCCAGCCTGGGCTACTGGGCCGTATTTTTCATAGCCTGTGCCGCCGTGCAGCAAAATGGCCTTGGCCGGCATCGTAGTTAGATTCACGGCTAAGCCCGGATGGGAAGCCATGCGTGCTTGCAGATGGTAGCTGCCTTCCTGACCGCTTAGCGTCCAGCGCTCATCCTTCTTCTTCATCGATAGGCTAAGCGGGAGCGTAGCGGGCAGCAGCTTGGGCAGCCGCTCCACTTTATAGTCGTAGCGAAACTGCTTGGTTTGCGGATCGGTGAGGGCAAAGTTCACCATCTGGTAATCCTGCTTGCCCGTGGGGTTGAAGTGGAAGAACACGTACTCCACGCCGTAGGATTCACCAGTCACTTTGTCTTTCAGATGGCCTGTGAAGTACCACCACTCCAGAGAGTTACGCAAATGCGGCGCTTCCTCCTGTGGTAGTTGGGCGATTTCGGTGAAAACGTCATGTTTGTTGGTTGGCTTAAGCGTGCAGGCAGTAGCAAAGAATAATGATAGGGAGAGCAGCAGGATATTTCTCATACCCCGGAATAATGCCTTTGGGGGGCAAAAGGTTTGGTAATGCTTGAGTTAATGGCGTTGAAAAGGTTGCGTTAAGTACCTCCATCCGGCTCGTAGGCGCCAGGGCCAAGGCTTATGAGAAGGGTAGTCGGGTATTATAAATTCACCTGTTGTGTCTGTATCTAGGCTTAGAGTTATCATAACTTCTTCCTGTTGTATGTCACTCAAACGTCTTTCTTCAATGACATAACCGATCGATGAAAAGATTAACGTTTGTTCATCAGCCGAGATAGGAATCTTCAGCTCAAACGAACCGTCACTACTTGTCGAAGTTCTGATAGTGGTATTCTTGAGCAGTATATGTACGCTCGGCAGACTCTTCCCAGTATTATTTCTGTAACGGAGCCACGCACTACCGTGGGGGGGCAAATTTAGGGCAAGTGGCTCCATGCGGCGCGGCACTGCCACCATTTCCATCGTGATTATGTGCTGTTCCGTAGGGGTAATACGCTGAGCCTGAGCCTCGGGTACTACTACCGCCTGCAACCCAGCCACGGCTGCTGTGGCCGCTAACCACATAGGGGCCACCGGGATAAAGGCGCGGTCGGCGTCAGTAGCGGTCGATTCAGTTGCAACGTTGCAAATCGTCCGCAGGTTCGGCCCGACTGCTCTTGTTGGAGCCACAGCACTACTTCGGTGTCGGTCATGCGCGTAAAATCCACCACTACTTTGTCGCAGGCGGCGCAATGCCGTCCTTGGGCGGCAGTTGTCATCTGGTCCCAGTTTTCGTGACAGGGCTTTGGAATGGAGATGGTAGAGCGGTACGCCATGGCAGCTAGCAGTTACAAGTTTCCCAGTTGATGCCGCCTCACCCCCGATTCCATATGGATTAGCCAAAACTTTTGAGCTGAAAGTTGAGTCAAGACCCAGTGCCCAGTTGCCTGCTTCTAAATCCAGTGCTTGGCACAGATGCAATAAGCTGCTGTCGGGTTATGCAGCCCCGCCGCAATATTCTTTATCTTTTGCCCCCCAAACCTCCGCTTCTCACCTTCCGAATGAGTTCTTTCTCCTCCCTCTTCCGTCGTAAAGACATTTCCACCATCCTGCAAAACCCGCCCGTCGATACTGCCGTCCACCCCGGCAGCACCGAGGAAGGCGCCTTGGAACGCAACCTTACCGTCCGCGACCTCACGGCGCTAGGCATTGCCGCCGTCATTGGGGCCGGTATTTTCAGCACCATCGGCAATGCCAGCCACGACGGTGGTCCGGCCGTGTCGCTGCTGTTCGTGTTCACTGCTATTGCCTGCGCGTTTTCGGCGCTGTGCTACGCGCAGTTTGCCGCCACCATTCCCATTAGCGGCTCGGCTTATACGTATGCCTACGCCTCGTTTGGAGAACTAACGGCCTGGATTATTGGCTGGGCCCTGATTATGGAATACGCGGTGGGCAATATCGTGGTGGCTATTTCCTGGTCCGATTACTTTACCGGACTTATGCAAGGCATTGGCCTAGAGGTGCCTGCTTACCTAAGTATGGGTTTTCAGAGCGCCTACCAAGGCTACCACAATGTGCTGGAGTTGATGCTGGCCGGGCGGCCACTCACCGAAGCCTCACCGGCTGATATGGCTGGCTATCAAACCTGGATTGCCGCGCCGCAAATCACCGATTCCCTGCGCCTAGTCATTGATTTGCCTGCTTTCGGCATCACTTTCCTCATTACCTGCCTTGTGTATGTCGGTATCAAAGAGTCAAAAAACGCTTCTAATCTTCTGGTGCTGCTCAAGCTCATAGTAGTGGCCATAGTAATTATCGTGGGCGTTTTCTACGTCAATACTGGCAACTGGACCCCTTTCGCGCCTAACGGTGTGAGCGGCGTGCTCAAAGGCGTATCTGCTGTATTCTTCGCCTACATCGGCTTTGATGCTATTAGTACCACTGCTGAAGAATGTAAGAACCCGCAGCGCGATTTGCCCCGCGCCATGATCTATGCCCTGATCATCTGCACCATTCTTTATGTAATTATCACGCTGGTACTCACCGGTATGGTGTCGTATAAAGAGCTGGGCGTAGGTGACCCGCTGGCTTTTGTTTTCACCAAAGTGGGCCTGCCTAAGCTGGCTGGCTTGGTGGCGGTAAGCGCCATTTTTGCCATGGCTTCAGTGCTGCTCGTGTTCCAGATTGGCCAGCCTCGCATCTGGATGTCGATGTCGCGCGACGGACTTTTACCTCCCGTATTTGCCCGCGTACACCCCCGCTTCCGCACGCCTTCTTTCAGCACCATCGTCACGGGCCTATTCGTGGGTATTCCGGCTTTGCTGCTCAACATGGACCTAGTAATTGACCTGACCAGCATCGGTACCTTATTCGCCTTTGCGCTGGTATGTGGTGGCATTCTGCTGATTGACCCGCACGGCACTTCCGAAGCCCGCTTCAAGGTGCCTTACCTCAATGGCAAGTTCCTAGTGCCACTCGTGGTGCTTGTGGGGGGCATTTTGCTGCTTACTTACAACGGCGAGCAAGTAGCTGAGTTTGGTCGGGCCGTACGTGGCGATAGTGGCTACGAAGGCTTCCGCCACTATATCCCGATGTTGGTGTTCCTGGGTTTCTGCGTGTACCTGAGCATTGCTTCCTTCCGTAATCGACTGTCGTTGCTGCCGGTGCTGGGCCTGCTTACCAATCTGTACCTGATGACGCAGTTGGGTGTGAGCAACTGGCTGCTGTTTTTTGCTTGGCTGGTAATGGGCCTCGGCGTGTATTTTGGCTACGGCTACAAGCATAGTAAGCTAGGGCTGAAGAAGGTCGCCTAAGAGGTGTACGAACGCTCATCCTATAGCCTCACTCTCGCATACACAAGAGAAAAACTGAACTGGCGATAGGCTGCGTACATAACGCACTATGCGCTACTGGCTGAGTACTTTACTGCTGACATTTGCTCTCACTGAAATAGGGCTGGCTCAAAAAATGCCCCCCGACAGCAGTGTCGTCAGCCCTGACCATATCATCGTCTATTCCTTCGCCAACGATGCCTTTTTTCGCACCGATTATTATTTTACCCAAGGCATGAGCCTGAATGTGGTGCTGCCCGTTCTGGCTAAGTCGCCGATAAATAAAATACTTCTGGGGGGCAAAATGGCTGCCGTGCACTATCATGGCGTGAAGCTATTGTATGATGGCTTTACGCCATTGCGAATTCAGGACGCCTTTATTCGGTTGGGCGACCGGCCGTATGCTTCTTATATCTACGCTTCGCCTTATCGTATTGCTAATCAGCCTCAATACCGGCAGCGGCTTACCGCTAGTCTCGACCTCGGCTTTATCGGGCCAGCCGCCGGGGCCAAAGGCTTTCAAACCAAAGTGCATGAATTACTGGATGCGCCCACCCCGCGGGGCTGGGATTATCAGGTGCGAAACGACTTGGTGCTGGGCTACCAAGTGGCTGCTGAGAAGCAAATAGCTGCGGGGGATAAATTTGCAGAACTGATTGGTACAGCGCGGGCTTCGGTGGGCACGTTGCACACGCTGGCCGCCACGGGCGTTCTAATGCGGGCGGGCAAAATGAACCCGTATTTCAGCAACTTAGGGATAACATCGGCGGGCAACCGAGCTGGGGGGCAAAAATTTCAGCTTTATGCCCAGGGCCGCCTGGAAGGACGAGTGGTGGGCTATAATGCTACAATGCAGGGCGGAATACTCAATCGGCAAAGTCCTTATACGCTGCGTGCAAGCGAGCTGAAGCGTGGGGTAGTGCAGGGAAGCGGCGGAGTGGTGCTCGCCTACGGTGGGCTACGCTTCGAGCCGTCGGCTACGTGGGTATCGCCGGAGTTTCGGGGCGGACGCACCCACCGCTGGGTCCAATTCGAGTTGTGGGGGGCTTTTTAGACGCTAAAGCCAGGCACTACTTAGCATTAAGGTGCCAGAATAAGCAGGCTAAATGCCGAGAATCCGCAGCTCATTTTTTGTGCGTACGTTTAAACATGCTGAAAGCAGTGCGAAAAAGGAGACGCAAGCCAACTAGATGGTGGCGACTAATAAAGGCGAACTGGCCCTGGAGCTTAGCGCTTGCCGCCTTCACCGTGCTGGGACTGTTGGTGTGGCGCTATGGCTGGTAGTGGATAATGAGGTAAGCCTGCAAAACCATAGGGCGTGATTTACTTGGCTCTGTTCACCATAAAAACGCCCCCTAGAATGATAATCATACCCAAGCAGTGCAGCATATTGATGGTTTCGCCATCCAATACACCCCAGCCCAGCGCCACAATAGGCACCAGATAAGTATTGGAACTGGCAAAAAGCGCCGTAGACTCCTGAATCAGCTTGTTGAACAGCACCATCGCTACGGCTGTGCTCATAAAGGCCAGCAACGCAATGTAACCCAGGGCCGACCAAGCGCCGGGCACAGTGGAAAGCTTCGTGAGAAAATCAGTGAAGCCGAAAAGGAAAATCAGAGCCGGCCCGCCGATAAGCATAAGGAGCAGACTAGTGACCGCCAGCGACGGAATACTATGCAAGTGGTGCTTGATGACGTTCACGCTAACGCCGTAGCCCATTGTAGCTAGCACGATGTAGAGGCCGTACCAAGCATTGCCCAGACCAGTAGGAGTGGCCGAGCCTCCGCTGCCGCCCAAGCCCATCAGCACCACCGTACCCACAAAGCCGAGCCCGATGCCTAACGTCCGCAGCGGCGTAATACGCTGCCGGAAAAATAGCGCGCCCACAAGCAGCGTAAACACTACCGTCAGGGCATTAAGCACGCCGGCCAGCCCCGAGGCCAGCTTAGTTTCGGCGTAAGCAAATAAGAACGCCGGAATAAATGTGCCTACCACGCCGCTCAGCAGCAAATACTTGAAGCGGCCACGCTCTACGCGCCGCACATGGCGCAGCCCAAACGGCAAGAGCACCAGCGCGGCAATGCTCACTCGCGCCGCCCCCAGTTCCAAGGCCGAAAAAACCTCCAGCCCCTTTTTCATCAGAATAAACGACGTGCCCCAGATGCAGGCCAGCACAACGAGCAACACCCAAGCCGAGGCCGGAATGCGTTGGACAGGGGCGATAGAAGCAACTGGAGCAGCAATAGTAGGAGCAACGGGAGGAGCAGTAGGCATAATGGCTACAAAGATCGGATGAGGTATTAGGAGGGTGCTGGTGAGTGGCACCAACTGGATGTTCAGCGCCAGACACGTAAAATCAATAGTTGATTGGTTAATTATCAAGCCGTTCTGTAGACTTGTAGCTGTGAGGATTCTTGTGCCAGACTGCTGCTTTACGACTTATGTTTTAAACGATACCATGGAGCCGACAGAAGCTAATAAAGTAGTTGTACAGGCTTATGTGAAAGCCTTTAACCAAGGTGATATGCTAGCCTTACGCACTGTTTTTGCCCCTGATGCGCTAGTGTATGGGGTGCTCGGCTGGGGTAGTATGGAGCAAGTAATACCAGTCTGGCAGGAGTTGCATAACGCCTTCAACATTCAGCTAGAGGTAGAGTCTATACTAACTGAGGGCGATGAAGTGGCAGTGCGTTATACAGAGCGTGGACAATCGGTAGGTTCGTTTCGTGGAAGCGCTATTACAGGCAAGACGTATGAGATTGTCGCGATGGAACACTTCGTGGTCCGAGACGGCAAAGTGCAGCGGCGCTGGGGTGCCCGCGACTCAGCGGCTCAGTTTCGGCAGATGGGCCTATCACTAGGTTAGCCAGAACTAGTCTGGGGGGCAAATGCCTGACTTGGGCCTTATCCCACCATCACGGGCTCGGCGGTGGCTATTTCTTCCAGGATTTCCAGAATGATTTCGGGCTGTTCGGCATCGACTAAGCGGGTGCGCCACTGCTTGGCTCCTTCCAGGCCGCGGAAGTATTGGGCATAGTGCCGGCGCATCTCAAACACACCTACGCGGGGGCCTTTCCACTCAATGCTCTTCTCAAAATGCATGCGGCACATGGCTACGCGCTCCTCAATAGTAGGCGGCGCCAGCTTTTCGCCCGTGGCCAGATAGTGTTTCACTTCGCGGAAAATCCAGGGATATCCAATGCTGGCCCGACCTATCATAATTCCATCCACCCCATAGCGGTCCTTGTACAGCGCTGCTTTTTCGGGCGAGTCGATGTCGCCGTTGCCGAAGATGGGAATGTGGATGCGCGGGTTGTTTTTGATCCGGTGAATCAGGGTCCAATCGGCCTCGCCCTTATAGAGCTGAGCACGGGTGCGGCCGTGAATAGTAAGCGCCTCAATGCCAATATCCTGTAGGCGCTCAGCTACTTCCTCCACATTTTTGGTGTCGTCGTCCCAGCCTAGGCGCGTTTTCACCGTCACGGGCAAGTGCGTATTGCGGACGACTGCCGACGTCATTTCGACCATTTTCGGAATGTCGCGCAGCAGAGCCGCGCCGGCGCCGCGGCAGGCCACCTGCTTTACGGGGCAGCCGTAGTTGATATCAATCAAATCGGGGCTGGCGGCGGTGCTGATGGCGGCGCACTCACCCATAGTTGCCACGTCGGAGCCAAACAGCTGAATGCCGATAGGCCGCTCGTAGTCAAACACGTCGAGCTTTTTCTTGCTTTTGGCTGCGTCCCGAATCAGGCCTTCCGAGGAAATAAATTCGGTGTACATCAAATCAGCCCCGTTGGCTTTGCACACGGCCCGAAACGGCGGGTCGGATACGTCCTCCATAGGAGCTAAAAGCAACGGGAAATCGGGCAGAGCTAGGTCGCGGATGTGTACCACAAGTAGGCAGTTAGAGGAATTTGCGCAAATTTACGACACTTCCAAGTTTCCCGTAACCACCTGTCTGCTATGAAAGGTTTCGTGTCCAGCCGCTTGCACCCATTGCTGACCCTGCTCTTGCTCGTTGGCCTGATGGTAGGCGGCTTGTGCGTGGCAACATTTTTCATTGCTATTCTGGCCAGCAGCATCTACGATATCGGCTTGCTGGAAATGGGTAACGTCACGCGCCGCCCCGACTCACACCCCAATGGCTGGTCACTGCTCATGCTTAGTCAGGGCCTGACGCTGTTCATTGGGTTTGCCGGTTCGGCGTTAGCGCTGGCTTGGATGCAGGGTTACCGCTGGGCCGAGTATTTTGCCCCCCGGCGGCCCACGCACAACGAATGGCTGCTGCTGGCTGGGGTTCTTGTCATCGTCAGCCTGCCCGCCATGTCGAGCCTGGTCGAATGGAATGCCAAGATGCATTTCCCGCCTTTCATGCAGGGCTTTGAAACGTGGGCTCGGCAGATGGAGAATCAAGCGGAAGCCATGACCAAGTCGCTGACACAGTTCAATTCCGTTACGCGTCTTCTGGTAGCTTTGCTCGTCATTGCTATTGTGCCGGCCATTAGTGAGGAGTTGGTATTTCGCGGAGTGGTACAGCGCAACTTGGTGCAGTGGACGGGCAGCTACCACGCCGGTATCTGGTTGGCAGCCGCCATTTTTAGCGCCATCCACTTTCAGTTTTTTGGTTTTATCCCGCGTCTGGCCCTGGGCGTAATTTTTGGCTACCTCTATGCATGGAGTGGCAATATTCTGGTGCCTATGGCGGCTCACTTCACCCAGAATGCGTTTCAGCTTTTGCTGCTATACTTAGTGCAGAAGCGCGCCTTGACCACCGACGCCTTCAATCCCGACTCAACCGAAAGCCTTCCGTGGCCGCTTGTATTGATTTCGGCCTTGCTCACCGCTAGCATTCTGTATTATCTGTCCCAAAAAATGGCCCCCACTGCCGAACCTACTGAAGCCCATACTATTGGCAGCGCCGGGGTAGCCGTGCGCACCGCCAATGCGCCAGTCCCACATGAGCGCCACACGCTTAGCGGTCGGGGTATTGAGGTCGATGACGACAAGTCGGCTTCCTAACGTTTACCTTCCCTTAACCTCGCTATTTTGCCCCCCACGCCCGCCCCAGCCGAATCCACTCTGACCGATCAGCCGTCGGGCAAGAAGCCGATGTCCAACCTCACGCAGCGCGTTATTTTCGGGGCTCTGGGCGCGGTGCTGCTGTTCGGCTGCATCTGGTACAGCGCGTGGAGCTTCGCGGTGTTTTTTGCCTTGGTACAGGCCAAGATGTTGCTCGAATTTTACCGCATGATGCGCAAGACCGGCTACGCGCCGGTAGCGGCTATGGGAGTAGGTGTGAGCGTGCTGCTTTTTATGGGCGTACACCTAATTGCAGGAGCCGGACATTACAATACGGAGGGCAATTCAGCCATTCAGATCTACAACGCGGATGCCGCGCCGGGTAGCTCAGTGGCTTTTTACTCGTTCGGCTTTCTAATTCAGCGGGCCCTGCTCAGTAGCTTAGTTCTCATCCCGGTCTTGCTGATTTTGCGGGAAATGATTCTGTGGCCACGCTCCAAGAATCCATTCGGAAACATTGGGGTCAATCTCTTAGGCCTGTTTTACGTGAGCATTCCGATGAGTTTGCTCAGCGTGCTGGCTTTTACTGAAACCGGCTACGACTTCCGCCGGATTCTGGCCCTGCTCTTCCTTGTCTGGACCGCCGATATTGGTGCTTACGCTGCTGGCAAAACCATGGGCAAGCACAAATTGGCCCCCAACATCTCGCCCGGCAAAACCTGGGAGGGCTGGATTGGTGGCGCGTTGCTCACACTAGTTATGGGCTGGGCTTTAGGCTATTTGTTGCCCGATATGCCACTTTCACACCGCCTGGTAGCCGCAGCAGTTGTCGCCGTATTTGGGGTGCTCGGCGACCTGGCCGAGTCGATGCTCAAGCGTAGCGTAGGTGTGAAAGACTCCGGCCGCATTCTGCCCGGTCACGGCGGCTTGCTTGATCGGTTTGATGCGTTGCTGCTGGTGCTGCCGGTGTTGGTGCTGCTGCAGCTATTGGTGGAATAAGCCTGCATTAGCAGCGCACTTATTGGTCTGCGAAGATTACTGCCTGAGCTCAATTGTTATGCCGTTGATCTTCAAATATATATTCGCTGGCCTCCGTGGCTCTCACCTGTGGAGCTTAAACCTGTTTCCGCTCTTTAAACAGGTCACAGCGTCTGGATTGGGGCAATTATTGCATAGTGAAGTACCAAGGCGGTTTATTCAGCGTATGCACAAACCTAGTACCTTTGACCACCCCAAACCTAGGGCGCATTTACGGCTCCACCCGGCCTTAATGCGCCTCTAATTATAATTCCCACCCTTTTTCAATCAATCCTCCTCTATGGCTGTCACCACGGTGTACAAAGAGCCGGCCCCAATCGTGGACCGCGAAAATCCACTTGAATCAATGATGTCGCGCTTTAATATCGCGGCGGAGATTCTGGGTTTAGACGAATCAACCTACAATGTTTTAAAAGCACCTGACAAGCAGGTAATCGTCAACATTCCCGTGACCATGGACAATGGTCAGATTCGGGTGTTTGAAGGCTACCGCGTAGTGCACAACACAATTCTGGGCCCGTCGAAAGGCGGTATCCGCTACGATATGCATGTGCACCTCGACGAGGTAAAAGCGCTGGCTGCCTGGATGACCTGGAAGTGTGCCGTAGTTGATATTCCCTATGGCGGCGCCAAGGGCGGCATTATCTGTGACCCAACAAAGATGAGTGCCGGCGAAATTGAGCGCATGACCCGTGGCTACACGCTGGCTCTGAAAGACGTTTTTGGTCCTGACCGCGACATCCCAGCGCCTGACATGGGTACTGGTCCCCGCGAAATGGCTTGGCTCATGGACGAATTCTCTAAGACCACAGGCGCAACGTCGCCTGCCGTCGTGACGGGCAAGCCCTTGGTAATGGGGGGCTCTTTGGGCCGGGTAGAAGCTACGGGTCGGGGCGTAATGGTATCCGCCATTGCTGCTATGAAAAAGCTTGGCATGGACCCCACTAAGTCATCGGCAGCGGTGCAGGGTTTCGGCAACGTAGGCTCGTGGGCGGCAAAGCTGCTCTGCGAGAAAGGCGTGAAAATTAAAGGTGTATCGGATATCAGCGGCGCTTACTGGAACGAAGAAGGCATCAACATCGACGAAGCTATTGCCTACAAAAACGCGCATAACGGCCGCTTAGAAGGCTACACTGGCGCTACTCCCATGGACCCCGACGAATTGCTGACCAGCGCTGTAGACGTACTGGTTCCAGCGGCCGTAGAGGACGTGATTACTGAGCACAACGCTGAGCGAATTCAGGCGAAGCTGATTGTGGAAGGTGCCAACGGCCCTACTTCCGCCAGCGCCGACGATATTATCAACCGCAAGGGCATTATGGTAGTGCCCGACATTTTGGCCAACTCCGGCGGCGTTACTGTGTCCTACTTCGAGTGGGTACAGAACCGCCTGGGCTACAAGTGGAGCGAAGGTATGGTGATTGAGCGCGCAGCGCGCATCATGAACGACGCCTTCGAGAAAGTGTATGCCACCAGCCAGAAATACAAAGTGCCTATGCGCATTGCGGCCTACATCGTAGCTATCGATAAAGTAGCCCAGACGTATAAATTCCGCGGCGGCTACTAAGCCTTCCGTGTGTTGCGCTAAAGTCAGTTTTACTGGTTATTAGACCACATAGCTGAATTGTGCGTATGCAAACAGAGTAGTTGTAAAACTGTCTAATTGATAGCCCGGGCCAATGGTCCGGGCTATCTTTGTCAGGCTTTTGTACATTCGTGACTAAACTCGGCAACGAAATCAGTTTTCTTATCTGTTTGATTAGTTGAAACCCTGTAGCTGCGCATTTTGCTGGTTGGGTTCATCCTTAGGTCAGCGCAGCTAATCTGCGATTTATGAAGATTCACAAAGAAGGACGACGTATACTATTCTTTACGCTACTGGCTCTGCTGGCCGTTAATTTGTTGCTGTTCCGGTTTAATAGTCGCAACGAAACCTTCAACTTCATATTTGTAGGGGCGTCGGCCGTAGCGTTTTTGCTGCTGTTACAGTTTTTCCGCAGCCCTTACCGCAATCTGCTTACTCACGAGGATCTGCTCATCGCTCCCGCCGATGGAAAAGTTGTCGTGATTGAAGACGTACACGAGCCTGAGTACTTCGACGATATGCGCAAGCAGATTAGCATCTTCATGTCGCCTATCAATGTGCACATCACCCGCAACCCCATCTCGGGTGTCGTGCGCTATTTCAAGTATCACCCCGGCAACTACTTGGTAGCCTGGCACCCTAAGAGTAGCACCAAAAACGAGCGGACTACCGTCGTGGTGCAGTCGGAAGCCGGACCAATGGTCCTTTTCCGGCAGATTGCCGGCGCCATGGCCCGCCGCATTGTGTGGTACGTGAGCGAAGGCGACGAAGTAAGCCAGGGCGAAGAGTTCGGCTTCATCAAGTTCGGCTCCCGCGTCGATATTTATGTGCCTTTGGATACAATACTGAAAGTGCAGCTTGGAGATAAAGTGAAGGGCGGTGAAACAGTTATTGCCCAGCTAAAAACGGAAACTCCAAGTCTTTTCTAACCCGCACATACAATCTGTTTTATCTAAAAAAGCCCCCAGACTTAGTCTGAGGGCTTTTTTATTCAATGTTAGTTAGCTGATAATGTAACAACGCCATACCATCGGGCCAAGTATGGCTACGCAACAGTTTGAGCGGTTGCGAGTGTTTTGGCTCCTGCCACAGCGGAATACCGTTACCTAGTAGCCTCGGAACCACAAACAGCATCAACTCATCAACCTGCCCTGCGGCCAGTAAAGGTGCCACAAGTTTACCGCCTCCAATAAGCCAGATTGTGCCACCTTCTTCTTGCCGCAATTGCTTGACAAACTCGACTGTATCTGTCGTTACAAACCTAACGGACGGATGCACCGCTTCAGTGGGAGGGTTGCTGGTAAAAACGTAATTGATAAGCTCAGGATACGACCATTCACCAAAGGTGAGCACCTGTTCATAGGTAGTGCGGCCCTGCAAAGTGGTGTCTATCGTCGAAAGGAATTCAGTGTAGCCATAGTCCTCGCCCGGTAGGAGAGGCGGTAGCCAATCAACTGAGCCATCAGGCGAGGCGATGTAGCCGTCGAGGCTCGCGGCAATGTACAGAACCACTTTGCGCATAGTAGTATCACCTTTAAAACCAACTTGCCATCAGTTGGGCGAGTTGCTCTAAAGCCTGCTGATCATCGTGGTCAAAGTCGTTGAGCTGGTCGCTGTCTACGTCTAACACCATAACCACCTGCCCATCTTTCAGTACCGGCACCACGATTTCTGACTTCGACTCGCTACTGCAGGCAATATGACCGGGGAACTGCTCCACGTCGGGCACGAGGAGGGTCTGGGCCTGAGCCCAACTGGCGCCGCATACGCCCTTGCCGTGCCGGATACGGGTGCAGGCAATAGGCCCCTGAAAGGGTCCGAGTACTAGCTCATCACCTTTTACTAAGTAAGCGCCCACCCAAAAAAAGCCGAAGGTTTGCTTTAAAGCGCCCATCGTGTTAGCCAAGTTGGCAATCAGGTCGGGCTCGCCTGTGGTTAGGGCTTCAATCTGGGGCAGGAGCTGACGGTATTTTTCGGCTTTAGTGAGCGTAAGGTCGAGAATGAGTTCTTCAGCCATGAGAAAAGCAGGGTAAGCTGCGGCTTTTGTGATCGTGAGATGTAAAACAAAGTCGAGCTACGGCGAAGCAAGCTGTTGCTGCTTACGTGCGGTAGTGGTGATAGATAAACAGCATATCGTCGCCCAGAGTTACCTGCTCGTGCAAATGCCTGATACCCAATTGGGGTGCCGCGATGCCCGCGCCGAGATTTTTAGGGCTGCGCAGTATCCGGGCTTCATCCCAAAGGCCATCCTTTAACAGAGAAGTCAGCACAGTAGGGCCACCCTCCACCAGCACCGATTGTATCTGACGTTCAAAGAGGTTGGCCAGAATACAAGGAAATAAGTCTTCTGCTTCGGGCAGCTTGATGTATTCGATGTTGGGCCGGGCAGCCCGCTCGCGGTACGTGTAAACCAAGGTAGGCTGCTTGCCATCGAGCAGATGATGGCTGGGGGGCAAACTGAGGTTTTTGTCGATAGCCACGCGCACGGGATTTTGGCCGGGCCAGTCGCGCACGTTCAGATTTGGGTTGTCGTGCAGCGCCGTACGGGTACCTACCAATATAGCCTGCTCCTCGGCGCGCCACTGATGCACCGCCACGCGGGCCAGCGCGCCACTTATTTGAATGGGCTGATAAAACCGTCCGGCCAATAATCCATCGGCCGTTTCGGCCCATTTCAAGACCACGTAGGGCCGTTTCTTCTCCTGAAAAGTGAAGAAACGCTTATTTAGCCACCGACCATCCGCCTCCAGCACGCCTGTCTCCACGTGCACACCAGCCGCGCGCAGCTTGTCGATGCCGCGGCCGGCTACCAGCGGGTTAGGATCCAGATTGCAGATAACGACATCGCGTACGCCGCTTTCAATCAATAAGTCGGCGCAAGGCGGCGTTTTGCCGAAGTGGGCACACGGCTCCAGTGTAACGTACACGCGGCTTTTGGGCAGCAGACTTTTATCAGCAACGGCAGCTAGAGCGTTTACCTCGGCGTGCGGACCGCCGTAGCGCTCGTGCCAGCCTTCGCCAATGATATGGCCTTGGTGAGTAACCACACAGCCAACGACTGGGTTCGGTCGCGCATAGCCTAGACCTAGTCGGGCCAAGTCGAGGGCGCGGCGCATTATCAATTCATCAAAATCACGCATACGGGGTGGGAGCAACGTAGCTTTATGGCCGAAGGTACAAACCTCGCCTCGTATGACCATCTTGGAGCTAACGCGCCGCCTCACCACCGCTTTGGGGGGCATTTATCCTGAGCCTGAAGCCGCTGCCATTGCGGGGCAGGTGATTGAGCATTATCTAGAACTGACTCCTTTAACGCGCCGCATGCAAGCCGTTGAGTTGTTACCAATAGAGAAGGAGCAACTCATAGAAGCTGCTCAAGCCCGACTCCTGCGCCACGAGCCCCTACAATATGTACTAGGCACTGCTCACTTTGCGGGACTGGAGCTGGAAGTGACGCCGGCCACCCTCATCCCCCGGCCCGAAACGGAGGAGCTAGTGGCGCTCATTATTAAAGAGCAAAAAAAAGCCCCCCAGCTTACTATTCTGGACATTGGAACCGGTTCGGGCTGTATTCCAGTTGCCCTGAGCCAAGCGTTGCCCACGGCGCGGGTGATAGGAGTAGATATTTCGGTGGAGGCGCTGGCCGTAGCGCGGCGCAACGCAGCCCGCTATGCACCAAGCGTAGAGCTTCAGCAAGTCGATATTCTGCGGGATGTGCCGGCCGGAATTGCCCCCCGCAGCTTGGCAGTACTAGTGAGTAATCCGCCCTACGTGCTGGAAAGTGAGCGGGCACGAATGCGACCCAACGTATTGGAATACGAGCCGGCCACTGCGCTATTTGTGCCGGATAATGACCCACTGCTTTTCTATCGGCGCATCGCTGAGCTGGGGCAGGAATTATTGCGGCCGGGGGGCAAATTATACTTCGAAATAAACGAGCAATACGCAACGGCCGTACTCAACCTACTCGCTGAGCTGGGGTACGCTGGGGGGCAAATTCAGCAGGATATATTCGGCAAAGACCGCATGGTGACCGGGATAATTGGCGAGTAGGTGCCCGCAGGCTCACAGAATCCGAACTTCTCAAAGTTGTATTCCCGAAATTTCTAAAACTTAAAAAGTCCTACCTTTGCGGGCTCAAAATCGGCGGCCTGCCGAGCTAGTTATCTGCTTTCGTGACTGATACGGTTGCCTATTTTGCCCACCCCACCGCTGTGCTCGACGACGGCTGCCGCATTGGCGCCGGGTGTCGCATCTGGCACTTCTCCCACCTGATGGCGGGCTGCGAGCTGGGCGAAAACTGCAGCATCGGGCAGAACGTAATGATAGCCGACGGCGTCCGCCTGGGGAGCAACGTGAAAGTGCAAAACAACGTGAGCCTCTACACGGGCGTAGAGTGCGCCGATGATGTTTTTCTCGGCCCTTCCGTCGTATTTACCAATGTGCGCAACCCGCGTAGCGCCGTGCCGCGCCGCCACGAATATCAACCCACCGTGCTGGAGCGCGGAGTAAGCGTGGGGGCCAATTCTACTATTATATGCGGAGTTCGGTTGGGGGAATACGCCTTTGTAGGCGCCGGTTCCGTAGTAACCCACGACGTGGCTCCTTACTCCTTGGTGTATGGTAATCCGGCCCGGCATCAAGGCTGGATAAGCCGCGCGGGGCATCGCCTTGCTTTTGATGCCAGCCGGCAAGCAACTTGCCCCGAAAGCGGCATGCAGTATGAATTAACCGTTGATAATCAGGTGCTACCTGTTATTTCGATCCAAAATCCATAAGTCAAAACTCAGAATTTTCTCTCCCTGTGTACGAGCAATTACTTCAGAAAAAAGCCAAGCTAGCCGTTATCGGTCTTGGGTATGTGGGCTTGCCTATCGCCCTTGAGTTTGCCCGCAAACTCAGCGTTATCGGCTTCGATATAAACGCCGCCCGCGTCGACTTGATGCGAAATGGCATAGACCCCAGCGGCGAGTTGGAGGCCAAAGACTTCGAGGGCTGCGACATCACGTTCACCGACTCTTTGGAGGTATTGCGTGAGGCCAATTTCTACATCGTGGCCGTGCCCACGCCCATCGACGAGCACGCCATGCCTGATTTAAAGCCCCTTCTGGGTGCCTCAACCAGCGTAGGCAAAGTGCTCAAAAAGGGTGATTACGTAGTGTTTGAAAGCACCGTATATCCCGGTTGCACCGAGGAAGACTGTATCCCAGTGATGGAGAAGCTGTCGGGCCTGTCGTTCCCTCAGGATTTCAAGGTGGGCTACTCACCCGAGCGTATCAATCCCGGTGATAAAGAGCACACACTGACCAGCATTATAAAAGTGGTGGCCGGCTGCGATGATGAGTCGCTGGACATCATTGCCAAACTCTATGAGTTGGTGGTGAAGGCTGGTGTGCATCGGGCTAGCAGCATTAAAGTGGCCGAGGCCGCCAAGATTATCGAGAACACCCAGCGCGATGTCAACATTGCGCTGATGAATGAGTTGTCGTTGATTTTTGACCGCATGAACATCAATACCTACGAGGTGTTGGAGGCTGCGGGCACCAAATGGAATTTCCTCAAATTCTCGCCCGGCTTGGTAGGCGGTCACTGCATTGGTGTCGACCCTTACTACCTAACGTACAAAGCGAAAGAGCTAGGCTTCGATGCCAAGGTTATCCTTTCGGGTCGCAGCACCAACGACAATATGGGCGCTTACATCGCCCGCAAAACGGTGCAGATGATGATTAAGCAGGGTAAGGACGTAGCCAGAAGTCGGGTACTAGTGATGGGTGCTACCTTTAAGGAAAACGTAGAAGATATTCGTAACTCTAAGGTGGCCGACGTGATTCAGGAATTGAAAAACTTCTCTGTTAACGTGGACATCGTGGATCCCCACGCGGACTCTGACGAGCTACACCATGAGTATGGCTTCCGTCTCACATCCGCCGATGAGACAAGAACTGACTATGATGCCGTTATTGTAGCCGTCAGCCATAAGCCTTACCTCGAAAAGAACGAAGCATATTTTAAGTCAATCACGGCCGAAAACGCCGTACTAGTTGATATTAAGGGACTGTACCGCAGCAAGATGCAGGATATGCATTACTGGAGCTTGTAAGGAAACAAACTAGATATGGAAAGGACGAAAATATTAGTAACAGGCGGTGCAGGTTATATTGGCTCGCACGCAGTGGTAGAGCTGTATGAAGCTGGATATCAGCCCGTTATTGTCGATAACTTCAGTAACTCTTCCGAGTCTGTGATGCACGGACTAAAAGAGATTCTGGGTACGAGCATTGCGTGCTATGCTATCGACTGCGCTGATGAAATAGCGCTGCGGAAGGTTTTTGCACACGAAAAAGACGTGCGCGGTGCCATCCACTTTGCCGCCTACAAAGCGGTCGGCGAGTCGGTGCAGAAGCCACTGGCTTACTATCACAACAATATCGACTCCTTACTCACGCTCCTGAAAGTAATGCAGGAGTTTGAGGTGCCTAACGTAGTATTTTCTTCTTCTTGCACCGTGTACGGCATTCCCGACCATCTGCCCGTTACGGAGGAGACGCCCACCAAGCCGGCTACCTCGCCCTACGGCAACACGAAGAAGATATGTGAAGACATACTGCGTGACGTAGTGGCCGCGCCGAATAGCAGCGTGCGTACAATCTTACTACGCTATTTCAATCCTATCGGAGCTCATCCTTCGGCCCTGATTGGTGAGTTGCCGCTAGGCGTACCTAACAATCTGGTGCCTTTCGTGACCCAAACGGCGGCTGGCATTCGGGAGAAGCTCACCATTTTTGGCAATACGTACGACACCCCCGACGGCACCAACATCCGCGACTACATTCACGTGGTAGACTTGGCAAAGGCTCACGTGGTGGCCGTGGAACGTCTGTTAAAGGGTGAAAGCGAGCCAGTTGAAACCTTCAATGTTGGCACCGGTCGCGGCAATAGCGTACTTGAAGTAGTGCAGACATTTGAGAAGGCAACTGGCCAGAAGCTCAATTACGTGATCGGTCCTCCTCGCCCCGGCGACGTTCCGGCAATTTATGCCGATGTAACGAAGGCGAATCAGGTGCTAGGGTTTGAAACCACTACTACCTTAGAGGAAAGCCTGGCTAGCTCCTGGAAGTGGCAGCAGAAATTGATGGCGGATAATGCGGGTTAAAGAGCTGAACAATGGCTTTTTAATCATTTAAAGGTTCAACTGTAAGCAAATGAAAATTATTATCACTGGCGGTGCTGGGTTTATTGGATCGCACGTAGTGCGCCTGTTTGTAACCAAATACCCAGAGTACCAGATTATCAATCTGGATGCGCTGACTTACGCGGGCAACCTTGAAAACCTGCGCGACATAGAGAACGCGCCTAATTACCGCTTTATAAAAGGCGACATTGCCGATCAGCCATTCATTGATGAGCTGTTTGCGCGCGAAGAACCCGATGCAGTAATCCATCTCGCTGCCGAGTCGCATGTGGACCGCTCTATCACTGACCCGTTGGCTTTCGTAAAGACTAATGTGCTCGGGACGGTGCACTTGTTGAATGCGGCCAAAAACCTATGGAAACCGCTGGGGTATGAGGGCAAAACGTTCTACCACGTAAGTACCGACGAAGTATACGGCTCCCTGGAAATGGGTCCTGATATGTTCACGGAGGACACGGCGTATGATCCTCGCTCTCCCTATTCGGCTTCCAAGGCAAGCTCCGACCACTTTGTGCGGGCATGGTATCACACTTATGGTTTGCCGGTGAAGCTGAGCAACTGCTCTAATAACTACGGACCCAATCATTTTCCGGAAAAGCTGATTCCGTTGGCTATTCACCGCATCCGCACTCAGCAGCCGGTACCGGTGTATGGTAAGGGCGAAAATGTGCGCGACTGGCTCTTTGTGAAAGATCATGCTACGGCCATCGATGCGGTGTTTCATAAAGGCAAAGTGGGTGACACCTACAATATTGGGGGCGTAAATGAGTGGCAAAACCTGGAGCTGATTCATCTGCTGTGTGATGTAGTGGACGAGAAAACCGGCCAGGCTCCTGGCACTTCGCGCAAGCTGATCACCTTCGTGAAAGACCGGGCCGGGCACGACCTACGCTACGCCATCGATTCCAGCAAAATCATGAAAGAACTGGGCTGGAAGCCTTCTGTTACGTTCGAGCAAGGCCTGGCCCAAACGGTAGATTGGTACCTAGCAAATACCGAATGGCTAGAGCGAGTGACTACCGGTGCCTACCAAGAATACTATATTAAGCAGTACAGTAATTAATGCATGAGGAGCCACAACTCATGCCTAGCAGGTAGTGGCTCCTCTTTCCTTCACATTCCCCGATAACGTGTACGAAACCCCTTTTCACGACCAGCCCCTCGATAACTTGACTTTTTTGGTAACGGGTGGTGCTGGCTTCATTGGCTCCAACCTGGTTGAATACCTGCTTAAGTACGGCGCCGGGCGCGTGCGTGTGCTGGATAATTACTCCAACGGCTTCCGCAAAAATATACGTCTGTTTGAGGAGCACCCGGCATTAGAAGTTATCGAGGGCGACATCCGCGACCCACAGGTGTGCCGCGACGCTTGCCAGGGGGCAAATGTGGTGCTGCATCAGGCTGCGCTGGGCTCCGTACCACGTTCTATCAATGACCCCATCACTAGTAATGATGTGAACGTGGGAGGCTTCGTGAATATGCTGGTAGCTGCTAAAGAGGCTAACGTGCAGCGCTTTGTATATGCGGCTTCTTCGTCAACCTACGGCGATTCACCTCACCTGCCGAAGGTGGAAGACCGTATCGGGAAGCCTCTGTCGCCGTATGCTGTGACTAAGTACGCCAATGAGCTTTACGCTGATGTATTTGGTAAAACCTATGGCATGCCTATTATCGGCTTGCGCTACTTCAACATTTTTGGCCCCCGCCAAGATCCTAATGGTGCTTATGCGGCCGTAATTCCGCTATTTATTGACGCGGTGTTGCAAGGAAAAGCCCCCCGTATGAACGGAGATGGTGGCCAGACGCGCGACTTTACTTTCGTCGAAAACTGTGTGCAGGCCAACATCAGAGCGGCTTTGACCACGAATCCGGCAGCGCTGAATGAGGTGTATAACATTGCCGTAGCAGACCGCACGTCGCTCAACGACTTGTTTAACATCCTGAAGGAGGAAGCTGGCTCCGACATCACACCCGAATATGGCCCCGATCGGCCCGGTGATATTCGCGACTCGCTGGCTGATATTTCTAAGGCAAAGAACCTGCTCGGCTATGATCCTCAGATTCGCATTCGGGAAGGCTTACAGCAAACACTGGCGTGGTTTAAAGCAAATCAGGCTTTCATTCGCGAGAGCAACTAAACTTTGGGCGGCCATGCAGGCCGTTCGTGTCTCATTCTATTTATACTCGGTTCGTCTTCCTAACAAATGAAAGGTATTATACTCGCCGGTGGATCCGGCACCCGACTGCATCCCCTCACGCTGGCCGTTAGCAAGCAGCTTATGCCGGTGTATGACAAGCCCATGATTTATTATCCGCTGTCTATTTTGATGATGGCCGGAATTCGGGATATCCTGCTCATTACCACGCCCCATGATCAGGAGCAATTTAAGCGTTTGCTTGGGGATGGAAAGAGCTTGGGTTGCAACTTCCAATATGCCATTCAGGAAGTGCCCAACGGCTTGGCTCAGGCGTTTGTCATTGGTGCCGACTTTATCGGTGATGATAAAGTAGCCTTGGTCTTGGGGGATAACATTTTCTACGGCGAAGGACTAGAACAATTGTTGCAAAGTAACAGCAACCCCGACGGTGGCGTGGTGTATGCCTACCACGTAAATGACCCCGAGCGCTACGGCGTAGTAGAGTTTGATGCTGATAAAAAGGCTCTTAGTATTGAGGAAAAGCCTAAAGCTCCAAAAAGCAACTATGCGGTGCCGGGCCTGTACTTCTATGATAACGAAGTAATTGAGATTGCTCGTAACCTCAAGCCCAGCCCTCGGGGCGAGTACGAAATCACAGACGTAAATCAGGAGTATCTGCGTCGTGGCAAGCTGAAAGTAGGGATTCTGGGTCGCGGCACGGCTTGGCTGGATACCGGTACGTTTGAGAGCTTGATGCAGGCCTCCGAGTTTGTGCGGGTAATTGAGCATCGTCAGGGCTTGAAAGTAGGATCCATTGAGGAAGTCGCTTACCGTCAGGGTTTTATTACGGCTGATCAGCTGCGAAAAATTGCCGAGCCCTTGCGCAAAAGCGGTTATGGCGATTATCTGATGAACCTGCCCGAAACGCAGATGCTGGAAGCGTAAATACACAGAAATAATATATAAAAAAGCCCCCCAAATTGACCTGGGGGGCTTTTTTATGTCTGTGTCAGAGAAATGTTAAAACAAGAGTCCAGCTAATAGTCCGGCCCCGATGATAGCGTAGGACGGGATTTTATTCCATAGTAGCAGCAGGAAAGTAGCGGCTACCAAAATCAGATTGATGGGCGTATCAGGCAGCGGATGGTAGAGCAGAAAGGTGGCTGCCCACACCAGGCCCGCACTCACGGCATTAATGCCTTCCAACGACGCTTTTACCACGCGGTACTGCTTCAGCTGGTCCCAGAAGCGAATCAGAAAGAAGATGAGAAAGGTGCCCGGCAGAAAAATACCCGCTGAAGCAACCAATGCACCCAACAGTTGGCCGCTCACACCAGCATCTTCCCGCCGCATGGCAAGCGTACCGATATAGGAAGCAAAGGAGAAGTTAGGCCCTGGCATGGCCTGCACCAGTCCCAGCCCTGATAGAAACTCCGGGGCTGTGAGGTAGCGCTTAAACTCCACAAACTCAGCAAACAGGAGCGGAGCCAGCACTTGCCCGCCCCCAAATACGAGGCTGCCGTTGCGATAGAAGTTCTCGAAAAGACGCACCGGTAGCCAGCGTGTGTAATGACCTAGTACGGCCGCAGCTACTAGCACACCCAGCCAAAGAATAAAATTGGCCCACTCCACGCGCAGTGGCTGCTTTTGCTCCACCTGCGGCAGTTTGCTATACCGAAAGGCCGTAATTAGCCCCCCAGCCAATAGAAGTAAGGGCAATACGGCCGGCAACTGGAAGGAATAAGCAAGCATGGCCCCCGACACCATCAGGGCTACAGAGGTCTTGGTATGGATTACCTTTTCGGCAATTTTATACGCTGAGTAAGCCACAAAGCCAATGGCAATAGGCTGCACAAACTGCACCAGTCGAGCTACCAGTCCAGCATCCAAATAGCTGATGCTGAGGGCGAAAACAGTCATGAACGTCACGGCGGGCATCATCCAGACCAGCAGCGTGAGATAGGCTAGGTTGGGGCCGCCCAGCCGGAAGCCAATTGCAGTAATCGTTTGGGTAGAGGAAGGGCCAGGCACAATCTGACACAAAGCCGTTAGCTCCACCAACTCCGCCGACGTGAGGTAGCGTCGCTTATCAACCAGCAAGCGGAACATCATGGCTAGGTGCGCCTGCGGGCCGCCAAAGCTGGTGAGAGCCAGCACGGCCACATCCTTCAGGAAAATGATACCGCGTACGCGCTTGGTGCGGTTGCCGCTCCGGCGGGGTGGGGGAACCAAGCTAACCTCTTCCGTTTCCACTTTTTTAGAGCTTGGTACTTTTAACAGCCAGATACTAAGGCCTTCATAGTGCGAAGAAAAGATACGGTATTATCAGAAAAAAGCCCCCCAGAAAAATGCCGGGGGGCTTTTTTACCTCAATTATCGGTTGTCAGAAGTTAGCTGACAACAACAGCTACTTCTTCTTCAAGCCAAGCTCAATCAAACGCTCATTCAGGAATTCGCCGGCGGTGATGTCTGCTTCCTGCTTAGGATTGTCGGGCGTTACGCAATTCTCCAAGGCAGCTAAGCTCATTTCGGAGCGAGGATGCATAAAGAAGGGAACGGAGAAGCGCGAAGAATTCATCTTCTCGCGGGGCGGATTTACCACGCGGTGAATAGTGCTTTTGAGCACGCCATTGGTCAGGCGCTGGAGCATGTCGCCCACGTTTACCACAATCTGATCAGGCAGAGCCGTGATCGGAATCCACTTGCCATCCCGACGCAACACTTGCAAACCATCAGCCGAAGCGCCCATGAGCAGCGTAATCAGGTTGATATCGCCGTGCTCGGCGGCCCGTACTGCATCAGCTGGCACCGCATCGGGGTTCTCGATGGGGAAGTAATGAATGGGGCGCAGGATGCTGTTGCCGTTGCGCACCTTATCATCGAAGTAATTTTCGGGCAGGTTCAGATACAAAGCAATGGCCCGCAGTACGTCTTTGCCCGCAGCTTCCAGCGTTTTGTACGTGGTCAGCGTCGTCTGGTGAAAGGTAGGTACTTCCTTCGGCCAGATGTTGTCGGGGTACTCGTTTTTAATGGGGTCGTTCGGGTCGTCTACCTCTTGGCCTACGTGGTAGAATTCCTTCAGGTCGCCGGTGTTGCGGCCTTTTGCGTGCTCCTTGCCTTTGCCGATGTAGCCGCGCTGCCCGGCCAAAGCAGGGTTCTCGTAGGTTTGCTTTACCTCATCGGGCAGCGAGAAAAAAGATTTCACGTCGGCGTAGAGCTGGGTGGTTTGCTCTTCGGTTAAGCCGTGGTTACGCAGGGCCACGAAGCCGATGCTTTGGTAAGCATCGCCGAGTTGTTGAACGAAGCGCTGCTTGCGCTCCGGGTCGCCGGACCGAAAGTCGGCTAGATCGAGGGATGGAATTTCTTCCAGCAATGTTGGGTCCATAGCGGAAAATCAAGATACTTTTGAGCAATCATTTCGTGTTGTGCAAGGTACTCAAAAATCAAATGTCATCTTTGCAACTCAACATTACCCGATATTCGGCTTCTTTGGTACTATTTCCTTTTTCATTATGAAAGCATCAACTTTACTCTTAAGCGGCGCCATGTTTTTAGGCGTAGTAGCCTGCGATACCACCCGTCAGCAAACTGAAACGGCTACTATTGCTGAGAACACAGCGCCTGGTACCGGTGGTTTGGCAAGCATGGAAAAGAATGGTATTCGCCTGACTCCTTTCAACGACTCGCCTAAATACCCGGAGTCACAATTGCGGCTGAAGTCGCCGACCTCTGGCAATACCGTAGCCTCCGGTGCTGTGCCCTTCGACTATGACTTGAGTAACTTCCAACTGACCAAAATGACCGGCGGCATACACGCGGAGCACATGGCAAATTCGCAGCAAGGTCAGCACATTCATAATATCGTCGACAATGAGCCCTACACCGCTCACTACACGACCGAGTTCACTAAGAATATCCCTGATGGTCAGCACGTGGTGCTGTCGTTTCTGTCACGCTCCTATCACGAAAGCCTTAAGCATCGTGGCGCGTACGACCTGCGCGTGATCAATGTTGGTTCTACGCGCGCCACCCCGCTGGGGGCCGATTTGGCCGCTCCACACATGTTCTACAGCCGGCCTAAGGATACCTATTCAGGTAACGATACGAAGAAAGTAATGCTGGATTTTTATCTAGTTAACACTACGCTTAGCCCTGAAGGAAACAAAGTACGCGCTACCATCAACGGAACCGAGTTTATGCTTGATCAGTGGCTGCCGTATATGATGGAAGGCTTGCCCGCCGGCCAAAACACCGTAAAGCTGGAGCTAGTCGACAGCAATGGTACCGTTATTCCGGGGCCGTTCAACTCCGTCACCCGTACGTTTACCCTTCAGCCCTAAGCAGCTGTTGCTGATTACTTTATTTTCAGTAAAAGCCTGTTCATGCTCAGCGTGAACAGGCTTTTTTTAATGTGTTAGATTATATAGGTTCTTTTTAATAAAGAAAAAGTTCTATTTTTAAAAAAAATCTTCCCTTACGTTCACAGTTAGTAGTTTTGGCTTGGCTTTCGCAGACCGGAGCCGCTCCCTAAACTACTTGGATGGTGATGGGGCAAGAAACGAAGTCAAAGATGAGCTTAATGAGCTCTCTCGCAATATCTTTTTGGTGTTAACTATGCATTTTTACAAGTCATTTTTTACGCTGGCGGTCGTACTAGCTGTGAGCTTAAAAGCTCAGGCTCAACATGCTGTATGGGCCAATAAAGTAGTAGAGGTATCGTCGCAGAAGGCTGAGGGAAAAGAGGCGTTTTCGCCTGACAAGGTGTTAGGTGAGCCGAACGCCAAGCCGCTCGGCCAAGTGAGCAACGATGCCTGGATTCCGAAGAAAGAAGGGAAAGAGGAGTTCGTGGAAGTTCGCTTTAGCAAGTCGTTGATTGCCCGCCAAGTGACGGTAGTGGAAAATTTTAATCCTGGCTCGGTCACTAAAATTGAATTAATCGACACGCGCGGCGGCAAGCATCAGGTGTATGAAAACAAGAACCCGGGCCCCATTCCAGAAATGTTTCGCTCTCTGCAAGTGACTTTTGAGCCGGGCACTTACCGGACTATTGGCGTACGGGTCACCATGAACACGCTCAAAGTAAATGGCGTGAATCAGATTGATGCCATTGGTATTGCCGACGTGGTGGCCACCATGGTGAAAGAAGAGTTTAAAACGGCCGCCGCAGATGACAACGGCGTGTCGGCTGATTCGTCGATGGTGAACTTGGGGCCTACTGTCAATTCAAAGTATGTTGATACTCACCCGGTTATATCGCCCGATGGCAAGACGCTGTTCTTCGCTCGTCAGGAAAGCCCGCAGAACGTGGGGGGCAAAGATGATGTGCAGGACGTGTGGTACAGCACGCTGCGCGATGCTGCAAGTAAGTCGTGGAACCCCGCCAAGAATATTGGTGGACCCATTAACACGCCCGGTCCCAATGGCTTAGCTTCGGTGTCGTCGGATGGTAATGCTGTGGTATTGATTAACGTGTACAATCCCGATGGCTCATTGGACCCCAAAGGCTTGAGTCTGGCCCGGCGCACGCCCACCGGCTGGACAAAGCCAACGAAGATTGAAGTAGAGGATTTCTATAACGACGACCCCGAAAACGTTGATTTCTATCTTGCTACGTCGGGCAAGGAACTACTGATGGCAGTACAGCGCAAAGACGGACAAGGCCAGCAGGATCTGTATGTGAGTCTGCTCAAGAGTGATGGCAAAACATGGGGCAAACCTCGCAATTTGGGCACTTCGATAAATACCAAAAAGGCCGAGTTTGCCCCTTTTCTGGCCGCTGATGGCAAAACCTTGTACTTCGCCTCCGAAGGCCACGGTGGGTACGGACAAAGCGACATTTTCTACAGCAAGCGCCTCGACGATACCTGGACAAGCTGGACTAAGCCACGTAATCTGGGGTCCAATATCAATTCCTCTGACTTCGACGCTTACTATACCGTATCGGCAGCGGGAGAGGACGCTTACCTCGTGTCGTCGCGCAACGGTACAGAAGGCTCACGCGATATTTTTCGCATTGGCCTCACACCTCAGTTTAAGCCGGAAATAGTAACCCTGGTTCGGGGACGCGTGCTTGATGCCAGCACCAAAAAGCCAGTTGCCGCCAAAATTCGCTACGAAAACCTGCTGACCGGCGAAGAGTTGGGCGTGGCTGAAACCAGCCCGGTAGATGGCTCTTATACAATTGTACTTCCTTCGGGAGCGCACTATGGCTACCGAGCGGAGGCCGCCGACTACATTTCGGAAAGCGACAACATCGACGTAACTGACCGGCAGAAATACACCGAGCTGACGCAGGATTTGTACCTGATTCCGTTCACGGTAGGGCAAACCATCAAGCTGACCAATATTTTCTTTGCCCAGAGCAAATTCTTTCTGCGTGAGAACTCTTACCCCGAGCTGCAACGCCTGATCGGGATTATGAAAGAGTACCCAAATATGGAAATCAAGCTAGAAGGCCACACCGACAATCAGGGCGACCCTGCTTTGAACGTGAAGCTGAGCCTTGACCGCGTGAATGAGGTAAAGAAATACTTGGTGGCCCGAGGCATTTCTGCCACTCGTATTACCACGGAAGGCTTTGGTGGTAGTAAGCCCGTAGGCAGCAACGACCAAGAGGAAACGCGCCGCCTCAACCGTCGGGTTGAATTCAGGATCACAAAGAAATAGCAGTTCATTATCTGATACTTTTCATATAAAAAATGCCCCCCAGCTGAGTTGGGGGGCATTTTTTATATGGAATTCATGGCCCGTATATACTTCATGAGTAGGAGGAGTTTGCACGGTCAGCTAAACCAGACCTTCCCTTTTATCGTCTACTTCAGCGAGTAGCCGTACTTCAAATTAAAAACGAAAAGTCAGCGTATCTCTAAGCAAACAGAGCATTTGACTGTCGGAAGCGGCAATAAAGTCACGCTTCTCCTACGCTGATCGCCTGATACAACCTTGCCTGTGGATAAGATTTCTTGCACCCTCTTAGTAGACGACGACCGCATTAATAATTTTCTCAACCAAAGGCTCTTGGAAGGCCTTAACATGACGGAGAAGCTGCTTACGGCCCTGAACGGTAAGGAGGCGCTTTCAATGTTTGAAAAGGAATGCCGGGAGTCGGTATGCCCAACGCTGGTATTGCTCGATGTAAATATGCCTGTGATGAACGGCTTCGAGTTTTTGGAAGCTTACGACCAACTCGATATTGCACCTAAAGAACATGTTATCATTATTATGCTCACTACTTCGCTGCACCCGCGCGACGTAGAGCGCGTACAGCAACTAGGCATTGCGGGCTTTATGAATAAGCCACTGACCAAAGAGAAAGTAAACGATATTTTGAAAGCTCATTTTAACCGAGAGCTGCCACAGGAATAAGCACAGACAGGTTTTGCCCGGGCTGTATAGCCTGATTGCAAAGAAAAAAAGCCCCCTAAACGCTAAGTGTTCGGAGGGCTTTTTTATAAAAGCATAAATGCAAAAGCGCTGGCTGCCACCGCTGCTTATCAGGTCTGACGGGTTTCGTCGCGGCCGGGCTTGATGCTGCTGCTTTGCCCCCCAGGGTTCGCAATGGAGTCGCGCATGTCCGTGTCTGACTGGATGTTGCGCATTTTGTAGTAGTCCATGATGCCGAGGTTGCCACTGCGGAATGCCTCCGCCATAGCTTTCGGAATCTCGGCTTCGGCTTCAACTACGCGGGCTTTGGCTTCCTGGGTCTTAGCGCGGTTTTCCTGCTCCACGGCTACAGCCATAGCCCGGCGTTCTTCGGCTTTGGCTTCGGCCACTTTCAGGTCGGCGGTGGCCTGGTCGATTTGCAGCTTTGCCCCGATGTTTTCGCCGATGTCGATGTCAGCAATATCAATGGAGAGAATCTCGAAGGCAGTACCCGCGTCTAAGCCTTTGCTAAGTACCAGCTTCGATATTTTATCCGGGTTTTCGAGGACTTCCTTATGGGAGCGCGACGAGCCGATACTGGTTACGATGCCCTCGCCCACACGGGCCAGAATCGTTTCTTCACCCGCGCCACCCACCAACTGTGTAATGTTGGCGCGCACCGTAATGCGGGCTTTGGCAATGAGCTGAATACCATCCTGCGCTACCGCCGCCACATTGGGTGTGTTGATAACTTTGGGATTAACGGAAGTAGTGACGGCCTCAAATACGTCGCGACCGGCTAGGTCAATAGCGGTGGCCTGCTTAAAGGTGAGCGGAATATTGGCCTTATCAGCCGAAATAAGCGCTTTGATAACGCTTGGAATATTGCCGCCGGCCAGGTAGTGCGTTTCCAGATCGTTCGCGGTTAGTTCTAGGCCCGCCTTAGTGCTCGTAATCAGCGAGTTGACGATGAGCGTGGGCGACACCTTACGCACCCGCATTAGTACCAGCTGAAACAGGCTGACCCGCACCCCCGAGAAAATAGCCGTAATCCAGAGCCCGATGGGAAAGAAATACAGGAATACGAGCAGAGCTACGGCCGCGATGGCAAGCGGAATAAAGGGAAACTCCATTAAGTGAGGGTGTAGACTTGGGTGTAAATAGGGGAAAAGACTAATTGGGGGCTTTTTTAAAGCTGAGCCAGCGCGGCTTTCAAGGTTAGGCTTGCTCTACAATAATACGGTTCTGCTCGATGCGCAAAACGCGCACGGCGGTGCCGGCATCCAGAAACTCACCCCGCGTGGCGGCTTCCCGCCGGTCCTCGCCAAACAGAACAGTGCCGGCGGGCCGTAGCGCCGATAGAGTCCGTCCGGTAGTACCGGGCTGCACATCGGGGCGACGCACATCGCGCACGTGGCTGTCATTCACATCGGTGAGGGCAAACCTATGCAGGTTTTTCGGTCGAAGGCCGACATACAGCATCACACCCGCCGCCACCACTGAAAACAACAGCGCGTAGTGGCCAGCCGTGGTGCCCAAATCACGGTAGCCCAGCCATACGCCCACCACCAGCAACCCAAATCCAACCAGTCCGACCAAAGTAGTACCCGGAATAAAGAGCACCTCAACTACCAAAAACAGCAGGCCGAAAAGCAACAATAAAACAACGGTAAGCCAGTCCATAGAAAGGAAAGTAGGATGTGTTCTTAAATATACACAAAAACAACCGCCGTTACCAGAGCAAGCGCCGAGCTTCTGCTGCTATTATCTAGGTGGTTTGGTTCGTTGGCATTTCTCTGTGAAGTACCGTCCAGACATATTTGGGTAAGCAAGATGAGGCATGTTGAACCCACCAATTGCGATCTACTTTCGTATTGGGGTCATGATGAAACAACGTGAGATAACCGACCAATCAAATACCGCCTGGACCTGCGTGCAAGCCTACGCTGGCCTCGACAGCAAAACCGCCGAGCAAGCCACCAAGCTAGCCGAAACCGAAGATGGAACCGTGACAGTAGTTTGTACGCCCAGCGGCGGCGCCCAAACTGTGCGTCTGGAACTGGATAAAGACTGGCTGGAAGAGCTTTCGGATGAGGAGCTAACTACTGCTATTGAGTCGGCTGGTTCTTGCAGCTAACAGAATAAACAGTAAAAAAGCCCCCCACAGTTAATTGTGGGGGGCTTTTTTAATAAAGGCAACACTCCTAATACGCTCGCGCAAAGTGAGCGCGCCGCGTGCTGGGCTTACCAGTCACGATGCAGAAGCCATCTTCATCAGGCTCGGCAAGCGCCAGGCAGCGAATCGTGGCTTTCGTTTCCTCCTTGATGCGCTCCTCCGTTTCGGGGGTACCGTCGTAGTGCGCTACCACGAAGCCGCCAAGGCCATCGAGCACTTGTTTGAACTCTTCATAGCTGTCCACACGGGTAGTGTGGGTTTCGCGGAAGTTGTGAGCGCGCTGGTAGATATTCTTTTGGATATCCTGAAGCAGCTGATCGATGTTGTTCACGATGTCGGTGAGCGGCAGATTCAGCTTCTCCTTGGTGTCGCGGCGAGCTACTTCCACGGTACCGTTCTCCAAGTCGCGCATACCGATGGCCAAGCGCACGGGTACGCCTTTCAGCTCCCATTCCGCAAACTTAAAGCCGGGGCGCTCCGTGTCGCGGTCGTCGAGCTTCACGCTGATGCCACGCTCCAGCAGGCCCATCTGAATCGGCCGGATGCGCTCCTTTAGCTCATCAAGCTGGCCGGTTTTGTAGATAGGCACAATAACAACTTGGATAGGAGCCAGCTTGGGGGGCAAAATCAGGCCATCGTCGTCGGAGTGAGCCATAACCAAGGCACCCATCAGGCGGGTGCTTACGCCCCAGCTCGTACCCCAAACGTGCTCCAGGCTGCCTTCTTTGTTGGTAAACTGTACGTCGAAGGCTTTGGCAAAATTCTGCCCCAGAAAGTGAGAAGTGCCTGCCTGCAAGGCCTTGCCGTCCTGCATCAAACCCTCGATGCAGTAGGTTTCGAGGGCACCCGCGAAGCGCTCATTTTCTGTCTTCACACCTTTTACCACCGGCAGGGCCATCCACTCTTCCGCAAACTCGGCGTACACATCCAGCATCTGGCGCGTTTCGGTGAGGGCTTCTTCAGCGGTGGCGTGGGCTGTATGACCTTCCTGCCACAGGAATTCCGCGGTGCGCAGAAACAAGCGCGTGCGCATTTCCCAGCGCACCACGTTGGCCCACTGATTAATGAGCAAAGGCAGGTCGCGGTAGCTCTGAATCCAATTTTTGTAGGTGCTCCAGATAATGGCTTCCGAAGTAGGCCGCACAATCAATTCTTCCTCCAGCTTCGCATTCGGATCGACGCGCAGCTTCCCCGGATTGTCGGGGTCGGTCTGCAACCGGTAGTGGGTTACTACGGCGCATTCCTTGGCAAAACCTTCCGCGTTTTTTTCTTCGGCTTCAAATAAACTTTTGGGTACAAACAGCGGAAAGTAGGCGTTTTCGTGGCCCGTGCGCTTGAACATATCGTCGAGCTGGCGCTGCATCTTTTCCCAGATGGCATACCCATATGGCTTGATAACCATACAACCTCGTACAGCCGAGTTCTCGGCGAGGCCGGCGCGCTTCACTAACTCATTGTACCACAGCGAATAATCTTCGCTCCGCTTCGGCAAACTTTTACTCATCTTTGGAGTATCTTTAAATAAGCAAATCTGTTCGTACTCTGGTACAACATTTGACACAACAAAAGGCACCGTTTCGGGGCAAATTACGTTATTAAAACCCAAGCAGTCCGCTACATTAGCGGAGAAGAGCGAGGGTCCCGTTAGGTTACCCGCATTCTCTCCTTTCTTGGTTCACACTTTCGCGCCAGCAGACATGAAAAATTTCCTTCCAGCCTTATTGCCCACTTTGGCCCTGCTTACGCTTGGGGGCTGCGTTGGCACGTCGGCGCTCACCTCCACGGAGACCGACGGTGTTTACTATAGTTCTAAGGATAAGACAACTCTCGTTGCTTCGGCTGCACCTGCCTCGTATGAGGAAGGCGGCTACGAAGCCACCACTGATGAAGCGGCCAATCCTGATTACAACGAGGGTGCTGCCTCATCGAACGTGCGTAGTGGCTCAGATGAATATTATGATGAAGACTATGGCTACTCGACGCGTATTCGTCGCTTTCATCAGCCATACCGTGGCACCGGCCTGGGCTATTACGATTTAGCTTATACCGATCCTTTTTGGTACGGGTCTAATGCCTATTATGGTGCTTATTCGCCCTACGGCGGCTTCTACGATCCTTTCTACAACCCTTACGCTTTTGGCGGCGGCTCATTCATTAATATTGGCTTGGGCTTCGGCAATCCATGGGCGCGCCCATGGCGCTATGGTTACGGTGGCGGCTATGGCCTCGGCTACTACGATGGTTTCAACAACGGCTTCTATGGGGGGCTGCGCGGTTATGGCTATGGGGGCTTAGGCTACGGCGGCCTGGGGTACGGCAACGTGTATAATCGTAACTACACCGACAACCGCCGTAGCAACGTAAACGTGGCTCCACGCCGCGACCGTAGCAGCCAAGCGTATAACTTGGACCGTCCGACCAACAGCGGTCCTGTCATGTCTACCCGCAGCCGGGGTGGCAACGTGATTGATGGTTCCGCCGCTCCAGCGCCTACTACTGCCGGCCGTGGCCGTGGTCGTGTGCTGAACGCGTCAGGCTCAGATTCCCCGCAGCCTACTGCCCAGCCTTCGCAGCCTGGTGTGGTTACCGAATCGGCAACCAGCGCCAGCCAGCCACGCCGGTGGCGCACGGTAGATCCAGCTAATAACGCTGGTACTGCCTCACCTGCTGAGCCTACTCGTACCTTCCCATCACGTCGGGAGATGCGCAACGCGCCTAGGGAGCAAGTGTCACGTCCTGAGCGCTCTGAATCTTCAAGATCTGAGCGTTCAACCCGGACGTACTCACAGCCATCGCGCTCCGAGTCATATTCGCAGCCTTCGCGTTCGGAATCTTACTCATCTCCTTCGATGAGCAGCCCTAGCCCTAGCAATAGCGGTGACAGCAACAGCGGCGGAAGCCGTGGACGCATTCGTTAAGCCAAAGGCGTAAGCTCAATAATAATCTGCGCACGTTCGTTTACGCGAACTTGTCTATCTCTCCTTCATGAAAAACCTGAAATACTGGCTTGGTCTGACCCTTTTGGGTTGGGCCAGCCACGCCTTTGCCCAAAGTGAAACGGATGCACTACGGTATTCGCAGCTGCAATTTGGTGGCACCTCCCGCACGCTGGGTATCGGCGGCGCCAATGTAGCCGTGGGCGCCGACCTAGGCAACCTGGTGAGCAACCCCGCTGGTCTGGGGCTTTTTCAGCAGTCGGAAGTGACTTTCACGCCGGGGCTGAACATCGGCAATACCACTACCTCGGGTACAGGTGCTCAACTCTCAGAATCGCGCAATGGCTTGCAAATAGGAAGCCTGGGGGCCGTTTTTGTGAATCGTCGCCCCGACGATGATAACACATCGGACTGGCGGGCTGGGGCGTTTGCCGTGGGCCTCAACCGAATAAACGATTTTAACACGAGTTTCCGCTATTCGGGCACTGTCCAGGATAATCAGTCGTTTTTTCAACGTCTTCGTGAGCCGCGCCTGCTGAACGGCTCCTTGCCCCAAACGCTGGATGATATTATAAATCAGGATAACACAGGCAACTACCTAGATCTGGAAGGCCTAGCTTACGGGGCCTACCTGACTAATATTCAGGATAACGGTCCGGGTACGGCTGAGCAGGTTGTGACGGTACCGCGCAATGGCCCTATCCAGCAGCAGGAGACCGTCGTGAATGAGGGCTCGCAGACCCAGTTTGATTTTGGCTATGGAGCCAGCTTCCGGGATAAGATTTATATCGGGGGCGCCATTGGAGTTGTAAGCACCCGCTTTATTCAAACCCGCGTGTTCAATGAGGTGGGCACCGACCCAAACAGTGGAGTGAACCTGACACTGCGGGATAATCTGGAGACGCGAGGAAATGGTTTCAATGCGCGCTTGGGGGCCATTTATCGGCCTAATGACCAGGTTCGTTTTGGCGCCTCCGTTCAAACGCCAACATTCATGCAGCTTGATGATACCTATAGCACTTCGCTCACTACGCAATTCACGCCAGCTATTGAGTTTGTGAACGAGAATGGACAGGTTATCGAGCGGGTCTCTGATGGCTCAGCTTCCACGGGTGGCGAATTTAGCTACGGTCTGACAACACCTTTCCGGGCATCTGGGGGCGTAGCGGTGCTGATTGGCAAATTCGGTTTTGTGAGCGGCGACTTGGAATACGTAAACTATCCGAGCGCACGATTGAAGGACGATTCGGATACCGGACTCTCCGGCTCTTTCGATTCGCAAAACGACGCCATTGCCGCGCTGTACCGCCCTACGGTGAATCTGCGAATTGGTGGTGAGGCCCGCTACAATGCGTTTCGTTTTCGGATGGGGTACGCACGCTACGGCAGCCCGTATGAAGGCAGTGGCTTAAATGGCACTCAAAACTACTTCACTGGTGGCCTTGGCATTCGCCAGAATAAGTTTTTCCTGGATGTAGCTGGTGTGTACAATACTGGTAACCAATACTATCGGGCTTACACGCTGAACTCCGGCAATGAGCCTGTGATTACTGTAGACGCCAACCGCTTCGTTACTTCCGTAACCGCTGGTATTACTTTCTAGCTAGCAGTAGCTACCGCGCAAAAAAGGCTGCTTCCACTTATGGAGGCAGCCTTTTTTATTGATTCTATTTTTTAGGTTTTTCCGCTTTTGCTACCTTCCCTTTCCCTGTCTTTTTCGACTTCTCGCTTTCAGGCTTCTTTATGGCCTGTAGATACAATGCTGCACAATTGTTTTCACGCAGTACGGGGATAGTCTCGAAACGATCCTGCACGAAGGCTCTGTCGCTTTCTCCACACACTAGGACTAACTCACCAACATGTAAAGTATAGCCTTCGGAACGATACTTAATGGTTACATCGTGGCCATAATCTTTGCGAGCTCCTATGGCATAAAATGTCATCGTTGGCTCGTAATTCTGATCGCTAAAGACGGTGTATTCAGTTGCCTGTGGAACTTGCTCCCGTAGTGCTTTAATCTGAAACCCGTGCTGCAGGTTATTGTCAGTAAAGCGCAGACTGTAAAGGTAATTTAGTTTGTCAACGATGCGCTGAATGGGGTAAAAGAATAAAGCAGCGATGAACAGTAGAACAAGGCTAGTGCGTTTCCAGGGCGTAACCTGCTGGCGTAAGAGCATCTCAGCGGCGCGGCCAAATCCTAGTCCCACAACTAGGGAGGCTAAAGGAAATACGGGTGCATCATACCACACCAACTTTGTTTTAGCCGTGCTGATGATAGTAATATGAAACACGAAGAGTAGCGCCACTAGCCAAGCTAGCTTATGGCTGCGTGTATCACGGGGCTGTATGCCCAGCATGAACAAGCCAAACGGTAGCGCCAGCAGCCAGGGGGCAAATCTTCTATCGTAGAGATTCTGGATAAACCAGTACCACGGGTGAGAGTGATTGTCAAGTGTGCCCAGCAGGCGTCCACCCAACTCGTTGTCTGATACCGCTCTCCAGTAGCCAGGATTATACTGTTCCCTGGTTATATAATAGCTGGCAATAACTGCTATGACTGCTATCATGGCTACGTATACCTCCCGGCGCTGCAGCAACCAGAAAAGGCGTCGGCGCCATACTGTATAAAAGACAAGTGGTGGTAGCCAAAACAGACCTGCTACGCCTTTGGTGAGAGCTGCCAGAACTATAGCCGTGGCAAAGCCCACAAGTGCCACCCGACGCCCCGATTCTAAATACCAAAAAAAGAACAGCGCAGCGCTCGTGAGCATAAGCGTCAGCAAGGAATCATAATCGCCGGTGCGCGTAACATGCTGATCTATATAGCCATCGGAAGTGAGGAGCACTATAACGGCAAAAACGCCCCCCAGCATCTGCCGTAGATAAAATCGGGCAAAAACATACAACACGATGACCGTGGCCAATGCGGCGAAGGCAGAGGGTAGCCGAAGTGCAGTGTTAGTATAACCAAACAGCCGTAACGAGAGTACCTCCAGCCAGATCATAAGAGGTGGCTTCGTATTCCACATATCAGGCGCGCCGCCAAAATATGTTACTATCCAGTTATTGTTTAGATCCATCTCAGCTGCGTTTACAGCTAAGCGGCCTTCATCCCACATAGGAATAGGATTGCCCCCCAATTGATAGAATAATGAATAGAAAATTAAGGGCAGCAGCAGTAGGAGTAGCAAGTGGGGCAACCAGCGCGGCCAAGGATCAGCAGAAGAGGGTAAGCCTGTTTCAGGGGAAGAAAGCATACAAGAAAATAGAGGATTGAATAGCGACGTTGGTTAGTGAGAATCGAAGACGTTTTAGTCAAGATTGATAGTAAGGCTGGTCACAAATATATTATCAACAGACAGCTAGCCCGGCTTTTTTTGTTTTCAACTAAGAAAACGCTCTATTTTGCGGGCCTGATTTTACCTAAATAGTCATTCTGCTTCCCGTATTTCCCTTTCTACATTTTATGCGATTTCCCCTTTGTGTTCTATTACTGTGCAGCCTGCTAAATGCTTGTTCAAAGAAAAAACCGGAAGCTCCCCAAGGCAACGTAGTTGCCCATAATGACTTTGAGAACTTGGAGGGATGGATACCTGCGGAAACGGCAGGGAGCCTTACACAAGAGGCCGCGCACTCCGGTACTACCGCGCTAAAGGTGGGACCAGGCCTGAATTATAGCATGAGCTACTCTAACATGTTAGGTAAATTCAGTAAAGTTCGGCCCAATAAAATCCGGGTTGCGGCGTGGGGGCTGCTTCCTACCAAAAATTCTAACCCCGTACTGGTAACCGAACTAGTTAATCCTACGAATGGAACAAAGCTGATCTGGGAAGGCATCACTTTTGGAAAAGATCAAAAGTATGGCCGTTGGATCAGACGATATGCTGACATTACGTTGCCTCCCGAAGCTACTTATGACACCCAGATATTTGTGTACGCTTGGAATAATGGCGGTATTGAGCCCGCTTACGTCGACGATTTGGAAATAACCGTATTAGAGTAGTCATACCACTCAAAAAAGGACGAGCCGGATCCGTGATTACGGGTCCGGCTCGTGCCTTTTTGGTGCTCTTGCCTAGTTAAGATTTGCGATGCCGGTCCGGGCATTTGCTCAGACTAGAATTATCAGTCGCACATGTCTAGGGGTTAGCGAGCATGGCTAGGCGAGTATTAAGGCTGCTGCTTCGTAACGCGCACGCGCAAATCGACGGTCGGGCGGTCGGAGGTCGGGAGTTTCTCTACTAGTATCAATCCGGTTTGCCCCCCAGTGGTACGAAATGCAAACACTTGGTTGAGGGCCAGCGCTCCAGTGCGCGTGACGGTTGTGTTCTGAGCGTTGTCGAAAGCTGTGGTAAGGGCTTGTGGGTTGGTAGCGCCAGCAAAGGCAGTAGGAAGCAGTTGGGTTTGCTTGAGGATTGTCTGGTTTTTAGCCGGCCAAGCCCTGATGCCTAAAATACCATTTGCAGTAAACAACGGCTCGGCGGGCGTGACGAGAATGGGCGCGTTGCCAGAGGAAGGAAAGTACAATACGTCAATGCGCTGCTGCACAACGGGATTGGTGCGAACGGCGGTATTGGGAAACAGCAAGCCGGCGTCCAGATCCAGAAAGCTCATGGTGCGTTGTGACGTGGGCGCTTGCAGGCGGGCAATGTATTCATGGTAAGTAACAGTCAGTGAGTCAGTTTTGCGGGTCGTGAGCCAGAAACGGCGACTGGCTTTATTGCCATCAGCATCGGTGACCTCAAAGCGCCACGTTTCGCGGCCCGAAGTAGTGCGGGTGCCAAAAGTGAGTTGGTAGGCAAGCTTAGGAACCGTAAGCAAGGAGTCGAGATATACCACGCTATCCTTGGGGGCCAGTTCGGGGTCGTAGGGGCTGGCGTAGATGAAGGGGCTCGACTGAGGTTCATACTTCACCGTGATGAGCAGGCGCTGGAGCAGCGGCCCATTGGCCGAGTCGCGGTTGTCGGCGAAGATGCGGGTGGAAAGCGTATCGCCGGGAGCCGTCACGAGGCGGTTGTTGCTCACAAAGCGGCTATTACCAACAAAGTCAATCCGCGGACCGGAGCCGGGGTCGGGGGTACAGGCTGCCAGCAAGCTCAGCAGCGACAGAAGAATCAGAGACAGACGCATAGACAACAAAGGTCGGGGATAGGAGGCGAATGCTAACGCCCCCAGGGCCGAAGCTAGTACGCAACAGCCGGTATGGTGCCGGCTACTTTAATCCAATTTGCCCCCCAGGGTCCAAAATTTACTACCATTTTGATTTATTGAATACCTTTAACCCACATAACTCCGCCGTCATTTTATTTCACTCTATGAAGTTTCGTTCTTTCGGGCTGGCCTTATTTCTCACCACGGCTAGTCCTGCGTTAGTACCCCAAATTGCCCCCCAGGCGGTTGCCCAGCAAAAACAAGCCATTACCCTCGAAGATATCTGGTCGAAGCCCACCTTCCGGGCCCGCTCGATACCTGGCTTCAACTGGATGCGCGACGGCCGTTACTACTCCGCCCTCGATGGGGGCAATCTGGTGCAGTCGGATGTAACGACCGGCAAGCCCGTCAGTACCTTAGTTGCCGCCCAAGATTTGCGCGTGGCCGGCAGCAACGAACCCCTGGCCGTAGATGGCTACAGCTTCAATGCTGACGAGCAGAAAATCCTGTTCTGGACTGCTGAAGAGCCTATTTACCGCCGCAGTTCCAAGGCAAATTACTTCGTGTTTGACCGGGCTACCAAGAAGTTAGCACCACTCAGCGCTGGCGGCAAGCAAAGCTATGCCACCTTCTCGCCCGATGGCAAGTGCGTAGCCTTCGCCCGCAACAACAACCTGTTTGTGGTCGATCTGGCCACGATGCAGGAAAAAGCCGTGACGACCGATGGCGTCGTAAATAAAATCATCAACGGCTCCGCCGATTGGGTATACGAGGAGGAATTTTCCTTCGCTCAGGGCTTTTTCTGGTCGCCGGATAGCCGCCATTTGGCTTTTTACACCTTCGATGAAAGCCAGGTACCCGAGTATAATATGCAGGAGTGGGGCGCACTTTACCCCAAAGACTACCGCTACAAGTACCCCAAGGCCGGCGAGAAAAACTCGGTGGTAAGCGTATCGGTGCACGATGTAGCGGCGGGTCGCACTACCAAGATGGACGTGGGCCCCGAGGCTGACCAGTACATCCCACGGGTGCTCTGGACCAAAACGCCCAATCTGCTCAGCATTCAGCGCATGAATCGTCTGCAGAATAAGCTGGAACTGCTACACGCTGATGCGGTCACGGGCAAAACCCAGGTGGTGCTCACCGATACCGACCCTGCTTACGTGGACGTAGCCGACGACCTCCGCTACCTGAAAGACGGTAAGCAGTTCATCTTCAGCAGCGAAAAAGACGGCTACCGCCATTTGTATCTGTATGATATGAAAGGCAAACTGGCCCGTCAGCTTACCAAAGGCAACTGGGAAATCGGCGCCATCGAAGGCCTCGACGAGAAAAATGGGCAGGTATATTTTACCAGTACTGAAGCCTCGCCCTTGCAGCGCCACCTCTACCGCGTGAGCTTGAAAGGCAAAGGCAAAAGCCGTTTGGGCGAAACGGGCGCCGGCTCCGATGTCGTGAACATAAGCCCCGATACCCGCTACTACCTCAACTACCACTCTGCCGCCGGCGAGCCTACCACCGTGAGTCTGCGCGATGGCAAAGATGGTAAGCTGGTGAAGGTATTGGAAGACAATGCTGCCCTGCGCCAAACCCTGAGCCAGTACAACATGGGCAAGGTGGAGTTCTTCGACTTCAAAACTACCGAGGGCACCACGCTCAACGGATGGATGATTAAGCCCGCCAACTTCGACCCGAGCAAAAAATACCCTGTGCTGATGCACGTATACGGCGGCCCCGGCTCCCAAACCGTGCTCGATAATACCGGCGGTGGCGTAGCCTTAACTAACTATCTATGGCACCAGATGCTGGCCCAAAACGGCTACATCGTGGTATCGGTAGATGGACGCGGAACGGGTGCTCGGGGGGCAAAATTCAAGAAAAGCACCTACGCCAACCTCGGCAAGCTCGAAACCATCGACCAGGGTGAAGGCGCCAAATACCTGGGCACGCTGCCCTACGTGGACAAGGCCCGCATCGGCATTTGGGGCTGGAGCTTCGGTGGCTACATGACGGCCTTGGCCATGACCAAGGAGGCCGATTTGTTCAAGGCCGGTATTTCGGTGGCGCCCGTCACCAACTGGCGCTACTACGACACCGTGTACACCGAGCGTTTCCTGAAAACGCCCCAGGAAAACCCCGGTGGCTACGACGACAACTCGCCCGTGCAATTTGCGGAGCAGCTGAAGGGTAAGTACTTACTGGTGCACGGCACCGGCGACGACAATGTGCATTTCCAGAACTCCGTAGCCTGGACCGATGCCCTGGTGAAAGCCAATAAAGACTACCAGACGCTGTATTACCCCAACCGCAACCACGGTATTTCGGGTGGCAACACGCGCCTGCACCTCTACCGCCAGATGACCGATTTTATCCTGAAAAACCTGTAGAGGTTGTCTGAGGGGCTTTTTTACGGGATGAACTAGTCATTCATTTCACCTTTCTCGTTGTTTATAAGCTGCAGTTTCTAATGGTCCGCATACCAAAAATCCTCGGCCTGGCTGGCTTTCTATTGATGGCAAGTGCGTGTCAGCGCGACAAGCCGGCTGTCACGGAAGCATCAGAACCAGAGATGGCCGAGGATTTTTTGGATACCATTCCAGCAGCTACCCCACTGGATACCAACTCAGCTTCATGGCACCGCTTGGCCAAGCGTACCAACCCCGATGCGCCACTTCTGAGCCGCCGGAGCTTGCGGGGCATCACCAAATTGCCCCCCGGCGTGCCCCCGCCACCCGAAGCGGAGTTGCACGATATCACGCTGAAAGCCAGCGAGTATTTTCGCATTGATCCTACGCAAGCCAGTGAAGTGCATGGGCGCGAAGGCACTATTGTGCGGATTCCGGCCGGCTCGTTGGTAACGGAAAAGCAAGCTCCTGCTCGTGGCCCCGTGTGGGTTGAGTTGAAGGAGTGCTACTCCATGGCCGATATTCTGCTCTCCAACCTCTCCACCGTTTCCGACAACAACGACCTGCTCGAAACGGGTGGCATTGTGCTGGTGCAGGCCTCGGCCCAAGGGCAGCAGTTGCGCGTGGCCGAAGGGCAAACGATTCAAATCGATATGCCCGCCCCGCGCCGCCAGCCTGGAATGCGCCTTTCGCGCGGGCTGGGGGACCGGCGCAAGCTGCTGCGCTGGGTAGCGCTTACTCTGAAGGCAGAGCCAGCCGAAGAGAAATTCTATACGGAGCCCGAAAAGATGCCCGCCTACGGCAAAGGACCCGCCGATATAAATAAGCTGATTCGGTACCCCAAGCAAGCCATTGCTAAGCAAACGCAAGGGTTGGTTTTTGCCGCTTTTGTAGTCGATGAGGCCGGCCGCGTGGTGAATCCCAAGATTGTGCGGGGCATCGGCGACGGCTGCGACGAGGAACTGTTGCGCGTGCTGCGCCAAACCTCCGGCCGCTGGAAACCTGGCTTACAGGCCGGCAAAGCCGTGAAAGTTAAGATGGTACTGCCCGTACGCTTTGCCTTTCACGCAGGCATGGCCTCGTCGCTCGATAGTGCTGCCAATATGGAGGCCACGCCCGACTCAGCGATGGCGCTGGCTAACGAAGAAATGCCCTCCAGTGAGCCCAGCTTCAACGTAGAGCCCACCGACCGTTACTTATTCAGCAGCGCCCAACTCGGCTGGCTCAACTGCGACCGGGTGTGGCACGCCACCGGCAACCCCGCCACCGACCTTATCGCTACTGCCGATACCGACCCCGGCACTAGTGTTTATCTCGTGTTTCGGGAGGCCAAAACCTTGGTAACTGGTCAGCCGGAAGAAGGAGGCTATGCTTTCCGAAATGTGCCGGCCAACAAACGGGCGGTCATCATTGGGATTCGTTACCAAAACGATGTGCCATTCGTGGCCCTGCGCGAAACCACGACCGGCCGCCATGCCACTGAAGCCTTAGCCTTCCGCGAAACGACTTTGGAAGAGTTGGAGCGAATGCTGGAGCGTTTGAAGTGAGATGGTTTTATGGAAAACCGCTTATTAGAATTGTCCTCGAATAAATGAGTTGTCCGTAGCTATTTAACTATTATGCGGAGCTAACGGCATTGTTGGAGCGGGAACTTCTTCCAGTGGAATATTAGTGTCAGAGATGATGTACAGAGGCCGTTGCCTTACGTTCGCGCTTAGCCGAGCGATGTACTCTCCGATTATACCGATGGCTATTAACTGAATACCGCCCATAAACAGAATGCTTACCATGAGAGACGACCAACCAGGTTCGTAATCTTTGGTTATAAATCGGGCATAGAGCGTATACACCATCACCAAGAAGGCAACTCCAGACACGATAAATCCGCCTATAGTTGCTGCTTTCAAAGGTGCATCTGAGAAGCCAGTAATACCATCTAATGCCAGGCGGATCATTTTGCGATACGTGTAGCCAGTTGCCCCACCTGCCCGCTCGGCTCGATCATATTCTAGATAGGTTTGACGGTAGCCAATCCAGGAAATTTGCCCCCTGATAAACTTGTTTTGTTCGGGCATTTGCTTCAACGCATTCACCACTTTACGCGAGATAATGCGAAAATCTCCCGTATCTACCGGAATGGATATGTGTGTAATACTAGCCAACACTCGATAAAATAATCTGGCTGTGAACTTCTTGGCAGCGCTTTCCCCCTTGCGTGAGCGACGCTTGGCATATACTACCTCGTAGCCCTCCTGTAGCTTTTGGTACAGCTTAGGAATCAACTCGGGAGGATCCTGCAAGTCAGCATCAATGATTACCACAGCCGCGCCTGCTGCTAAGTCTAAGCCAGCGGTGACGGCAATCTGGTGGCCAAAATTGCGACTGAAATCAATGTAGCGAACCCGCAGGTCGCTAGCCGTTAAATCATGGATTAAAGATAAGGAGCAGTCGCGCGAGCCATCATTAATAAAAATGAACTCGTATTGCAAAGCCATTGGGTCGATCACGCTGCGCAACCGCTTGTAGAGGGCTTCAATGTTTGACTCTTCGTTATAGATGGGAACAATAATAGATAAGTCCATAAGTCAGGTAGTCGGAGGTAGGAAGCGAATAAGTGCCAAAACGAGCGCAGTGCGGATAGTAGGGAGGTTAAACTTACTTAGCAGAAGGTGTTAAATATCTGGCTTTCAAAAGGCTAGGGCGCATGTAAATCTATTCCGCCTTCTGCGCCAGAGCAAAGACGCTTACCCCAACCGGAAAATTTAAAACCCGCAGCAACCGGTTTTCAGCCTTTATTAAGCGCAGCAACCCCGTATTAGCCAAGGGTGGCAAAGGAACCAGGTCGCCCGTAACCGGGCCTTCAGGTTTTGGTAATACACGCTGCATCAGGCGGACCATAGCAGTCGGGAAAAACAAAGTAAAATTCCAGAATGCTAGGCGTTCGACCCGTAAGCTAGCCTTTGTAATGGCCGTACGCAGTGACTTGGCCGAGTAACGGCGGAAGTGATGATTTACTTCGTCATGCCGACTCCACAAGTATTGATGGGCCGGAACAAAAACCAGTAGGCGGCCGCCTGGGCGAAGCACCCGCCGCCACTCACGTAGAGCTTGCGCTTCATCTTCTATATGCTCAAGTACGTCAGAGGCAATCACCAAGTCGAAGGAAGCGTCTGGAAAGTCTAAGTGTGCCCCGTCCATTACGGCGACATCTGTCAACCCTCGTTCCTGAGCAAGTGTGATGCCTTTCTCACTTACATCAATCCCCTTTAGATGCTTATAGCCTGCCGCACGTAATGCCAGCAACAAAGGCCCCCCAGAGCAACCTATTTCAAGAATAGGAGCAGTAGAAGGGAGTTTTAGGTGCTTTACTATATCAAAAACCATGTCTCGGCGACTGGCAAACCACCAATTTTGCTCTTCTAATTGGTGATAAGTGACTTCATAAGCTAAATCCATATTGTAGTGGGAGGCTAAGCAAGAGATAGATAATGTGGAAGGTTCTAGTAAGCTACGTCCATAGATACAATGGATACAAAGGTAGTTATCAGTTTATGACTAAGAGTTACCACCTATAATACCAAGTATAGTTATACTAGCAAGTAGGGCATCAAGGCTCTATGCTGTAACCGTTTAAGATTAGACGCCGCCGCTCGTCATACCAGTACACATCCGTATCCAGTGGTCGAATAAGTAAGTCATCAACCAGTAATTCGCTATTATCATACAGTACCTCTAGGCGGTCAACTCGTGGTTTTACTCGAATAGGGAGCGCCACCCGCACCCAGTCGCCATCAATATCAGTGCTTAATCGGGCATCAGCTAATTGGTGATCTACTAGTACGCCATTTATATATTGCTTTACCTGCATATTGCCGTACCCTTCATCCATTTTGCCATGTATCCAGACGCTGACTTCATAGCGACCCGTATCGGCTGGTGCGGGAACGGGGCCATCATATAGGATAGAGAACTTCTCTGCGGGCTCATAAAAAGCTCCAGCCCCCAGCCGCCCCCGACGATCGGGGCTAGTATCGAAGGATTGCAGGAATACACCCTTTGAGGTGGTTGTCTGAACACCATTGGCACGCACTGGCAGTGTAGGCAGCAGCTTGGCGGCCTTAGCCTTTTCCTGAGCCCGAGTTGTTGCTGTTAAAGCCGCCAACGATAATTCATACAGCTTTACCTCAGGCGATGAAATAAGGGGACGGGCCAAACTTACCAAGCGCTGCTCCGCCGGCGACAGCGCGCCCTCAGCCACCAAAAGCAGTATGGGCTTAGTTGAGGGGAAATGACGCACTAAGGACTTGTCCAGTAATGGGCTACTCAGCAATTGCGCGTGCTGCAGCACCTGCCCTACAGAAGCTCGAGGCATGTAGCTAGACAGTTGGGGTAGGCCTGTTGCAATTGATAGTTTATAAACTTGAGCTATAGAAGCCTCTGAGCCGGGTAAGGCAATCTTATCACTGCCATTATTGAAATAAGGCAGGGGGAGAATGGCTTGAAAATCGCTGGGCTGGCGGCTCGCCCAACTCAAATGCTGAACTAGCAGGTTATTCTCGCGGCTCATGAAGTCCCGTGCGCCAGCTCCCTGAGCTACTTCCTTCGCTTTGGTGGCAATATTTATCCAGGCTTCTCCAGCCCATAATATAACTAACAGCGGTAGCCAGGGTAATGCCAGCACTGCTACGTTGCGTTGCCGCTGATACCGCCACAGACGATATAAGTAGTAAGCTGTGTAGGTAGTAAAGACAAAATAGAAGGGCCAGGCAAAACGCCCTAAGGCCCGCAGCTGCTTCAACGGACCTAGATACTTTTCTAAGCCCGAGAACATTGGGAAAATAAAGGGTATTCCGAAGGAGAAAATCAATAGCAGGCCCGACGCCCAAAGTGCTGTATACAAAGGTGTAGGCATTGCGCGTCGGAGGCGCAGCTTATGGCCGCGCCGCTTCCACACGTGTTGTGCCACCCGCATACCCGAAACGAGTAGTACTCCAGTAGCTACTAACCCCACATAGGACATTCCCTCGAAGCTAATATCACCGGCAGGTAATAGGGCCGCCCACACCTCGCGCATGGGTGATAAGGCTGGGGTAAATACGCCGCTAGGCGTCGCTTTGTATACTAGAAAGCCGTAGGGATTCGGTGGGCGGTCAGTGACATGGTCTGTAAGCCAAAGCCAGCTTCGAAAGAGCACCAAGGGCAATAGTGCAGCTAAAGCCATACGCCATAGCAGTGCTATAGGGCGCGGACGTTGAAAGCTCAGTACAAGCACGTGGGCCAAGAGAAAAAAGCAACCACAAGCTAAAAAGTACACCTGAACTAATCCCATAAGCAGGCTGCTTACTCCAAACAGCATATACCACCTGAACTGGCGCGGAGCCTCCTGCATCCGTAAAATACAGTACCATAATATCGGCACGAAGCAAGGGTAGCTTAACGACATATGCGCACCCAAGCGCTGGATTTGGGGCGATAAAAAACCGATCAGCAAAGCCATTAGGCCAGCATACAAAATTGGCATATGCAAACGCCGCAAAATAGCATATACAACCAGCGGAGTAAGCCACACGCCCAATAAAGCCACTAAATTGGTGATGGCTATGGTGCGCTCAGCAGCTGGCAAACCCAAGCGATGCAACACATTAATAAACAGCGCAATGAGTGGCTGTAAGTTAGGGTAAGTGAAGTTTTCCCCGAAGGGATAGTTCATGCCGCTGAAGTGGATTCCAGTGTCGTAAAAAGCATAAAAGGCAGTGACGTAATAGCTCTGGAGGCCATCGCCAGCTGCGAGAAAGAAATAGTCATTAGGATTAGCTAAGACAAAGGAGAAAAGCACAGTGAGTAAACCGGCAGCAGCTAGCCCAACCCCAGCCATGCCAAGCCAATGCGCATTTCGACGAGATAGATTCATTCAATAAAATCACAAGAGAAAGTAGGAGAACAAAAGCTGTTATCTAGTTAAATGAGTCGGATAGACAACAGCGAATGGCAACAAAACTACAGAATTGGGACCGATAGCCTTCAGCTACAGTTGTGGTATATAGGTCTATATTTGCTGCAAACTGCGTTTTTGTATACTCACCTCATTTATGCCTCGTCTGACTACTTGGATTGCCCTTGCTATCTTAATAACTGCTTGCTCGAGTGATGCTAATGAGACAAAGGAAAAGATTCCTGATGTTGCTGCTGATCGGGTGCTATTCACCACCAGTTTCGAGGACTTTGAAGGGTGGGTAGCTGAGAACCCGTCACTGAATAAAGAGAAAGCGCATACCGGTCTCTACTCGATTAAAGTTGACCAAAATATAGAGTTCAGCCAGACGTATACGAATCAATTAGCTCGCCTTTCGCCTAAGCGGTTTGATAAGGTACGGCTAACGGCTTGGGGATACTTGACCGCGCCAGGCGCTGCAGCTTTAGTTTTTCAAATCACACGAGCTGATCAAACCAGTGTGTTCTACGAGAAGATTGACATCAACAAGGTCAATTCCTGGGAGCAGGTAAGCAAGGTGCTGACTTTACCTACAGTCTTAGATCCTATGGATCAGGTCCGAATCTATTTATGGCGGGCTAGTGCTACTGCTCCCGCATACCTGGATGACATGAAGCTAAGCGTTGAGCCTTAATCTCAATAAACCTTAGCGGGGCCGCAGAATCAATAGCGTATTACAGTTTTCAGCGCTGTGCAAAGGCACAGTTTGGTATAGCGAATCAAGACGAAGCGCTTCATTTGGGTCGCATACTACTACTACTTGGCGTGGGCGCAGAGACTTTTGCGCGCCGGGCGATATTATAGTTATGTTCTTCTGAAAACGCTGCGGAGACGTAAGTTGATAATAGGTAAGCCGGGCATCGTAGCCACCAGGGTAAAGCACTTGCAGACTGTCAGCTAACGGTTGATCATGATGTAGTTGCCGTAGGTAGCTGCCAATACGAGCATTAGGCCCAAGACCATAGTCGCTATATCGATCCTCTCTTATTTGCTCGAGCACTCGTTGGTAGGGTGCATAAAAAACAAAGATTATCAGCCCTAAAGCACCTAACAGCTGATTGTAGGTCGCAGCGAAGTAGGTTGAAACCACTGCACGCCCTAGCCACCAAAGCCCCAAGCCTACTAACAAACTGAGGGCTGGATATACAGGCGCATCATACCATTCAAGCTTCGTTTGCGCATTGCTAATGACCAAGAGCCAAACTATACTGAACAATGCTAGCAGCACCACAGCGTGCTGCAACGGACGACGGGGCTGTCTCCATGCCAGAACCAGCGTTGGTAGCAATACCCAATGCCAGGGGGCAAAGCGCAGCTCCTGCATGGCTAAAATATAGTAATCCCAGGGGTGCTGATGCCCACTTAATACAGTGTCGAAACGTCCGCCTAGTTCATTCTGCTGTACCGCCGCCCAATAGCCAGGGGCCGCCCATTCGCGGATGCCATAGTATCCGGCTACTAAGAATACGGTGCTGCCCGCTGCCAAATAGAAACTTGGCTGACGTAACAGCCACCCTATTCGACGCCGGTATAGCACATATAAGAATAGCGCTGGCAAACCTAATACACCTGCCACACCTTTCGTAAGAATCGCACCTGTTACGGCTACAGTCAACAGCGCAGCCTCGCGCTTACGACCAGTAACCAAATAGCGATATAAACTGCTCCAGAGTAGGGTCTGAAAGAAAGTAAGAAGGGCATCATAGTCGCCTGTGCGGGCTACATGCAAGCGTACATACCCTAGGCTGGTGATTAATACTAGACCTGCTAAAAAACCTACTAAGGGCCGACGTAAGGTACGAGCCGCAAAAAAGTAAACTATCAGTATGGTACCACCAGTAGCCAAGGCAGTAGGTAGCCGCACGGCCAATTCGGAAAACCCGAAGAAGTATAGACTTAGCGCCTGCAACCATATCAGGAGTGGGGGCTTGGTATTCCACAAGTCGGGTTGGCCTTCAAAGCGTGTTATCAGCCAATCACCACTACGCAGCATTTCCACAGCATTCACAGCCTGCCGCGACTCATCCCAAAGTTGAATTGGATGACGGCCCAGGTCATAATACAGGGGGAAATAAGCTAGCGCTAGCAAGAGCAGCAGGAGCCCAGTTGTAGGCGAAAAAAAACCTGCTAGTGAAGCAGGGTGCAAGCGGGCAGTGCTGGGTAAAATAGTAGCTCGCAAGCCAGGACGATAGTGCATAAAATAAGGAGGCAGGCCCTGCGACACGCCTATCTGAGAGCCGCGAAGATACAGAAAGAAACCACCGCCCGACTGTCGAGTAGCCTCGGGTTATTTAGGAAGATTAGGTAGTTTTGACAATAAAAAATATGGCAAAGAACCCTAAAAATGGCCGGTAGCTTAGGTGTCTGGTTAATTGCTTCTCCTCATCATCACCTAGGACTACTCCAGCAGTTTGACTGTATGAGAAAATATTTACTGCTGCTACTGTTGCTGCCACTAATCGCTGCCTGCTCCACCTCTGGTGATCAGGAGAATAAAAACGCCAATTATATCATGACCAATGATTTTGAGGCATTTGATGGCTGGATTCCAGCTAATGGATCTCTTAATTCGGAGCAAGCACATAGTGGCAAGTACTCCATCAAGGTAGATAAGGCGCAAGAATACAGCATGGGATTTAGAAACTTTCTGGGGAAAGTAAGTTCCCGTAAGCCCTACAAAGTCAAATTGTCTTGCTGGGCATATCTTCCTAGTAATAAGGCCACAGCTCATTATCAACTCCAGATTCTGGAACCCGTAACGGGAGAGAAAATATTTGAAGATGGTGTTGTTCTCACCAACATGATAAATGATTATAGAACTTGGGTAAAGGCCGAGAAGACAATCAGGTTGCCGGAAAACATTGCCTATAGCCACGAAATAAGGGTGTTCTTATGGCGCGCAAATGCGGAGGTGCCGGTGTATATTGATGATGTGTCTCTTGTAATACTGGAGTAGTCAAGCTTGTCTAAGCGCTTAACGCAAAGTAGTCTTTGGTATAAATTATTGATAATGATACTGTTGGGCTTAACTTCTTCTTTATTTTATTAAGCCATACCGCAGAATACACCACAGCGCCCAGAGCCCGTCGCGCCAGCTGATTTTTTTGCCCTCGGCATACGTGCGACCATAATAGCTGATGCCCACCTCGTAGATGCGTATACCGGGAACGCGCGTCATTTTGGCGGTCACTTCCGGCTCAAAGCCAAACCGCTTCTCTCGCAACGACAGGCCTTGGAGGATGTCGCGGCGAAACAGTTTGTAGCCGGTCTCCATGTCCGTCAGGTTCAGGTCGGTGAACATGTTGGAGAGGAAGGTAAGCACCGCGTTGCCGATGCTGTGCCAGAAGAACAAAACCCGGTGCGGTTTGCCCCCCATAAAGCGGGAGCCATACACTACATCCGCAAAGCCGCGTACAACTGGCTCGATTAGGGCGTTGTAGTCGGCGGGGTCGTATTCGAGGTCGGCGTCCTGAATGATGATGTAGTCGCCGGTGGCCTCGCGAATGCCAGTGTGCAGAGCCGCCCCTTTACCTTGGTTGGTTGTGTGCTGTTGTAAGCGTAGCCTCAGCGCCGGATGACGGGTGGCATAAGCGGTAATAAGTGCTGCCGAGTTATCGGTAGAGCAGTCGTCAATCAGAATGATTTCCTTCTGAATATTTCCCGCCAATTCCACTTCCCGCAACATATCCAGCACCTGCGTGATGGTGCGGGCCTCGTTGTAAACGGGAATGAGAATGGAGAGCGTATCGAACTTTACCAAAGGATAGGAGCTAAAACAACCGACTCCGCGAAAGTAGAAGGTTCTAGCCGGAGTACCTGTTTGGCAGCCGCACGACTTAATAAATTCAATAACGTATTAGGACTATGCTATGCCGAAGCTGCCGCTTCCTCGCTTCACCCAAACCCAGCAGGTAAGGGCAGGCATGGCATAGTTGCTTACTTTTGCCCTTTACTATTTACCTACGATAGTTTCAGAGCCCTTTCATGAAGGAGTTGGCCAAAAGGATTTTAAAGCGCATTCCTATTGCTTTCACTAAAAACCAGCAATATGACCGCGACACGGAGCGGGTGCTGCGGGCGGTATGCCACTCGCAGGCAAACTGCGTGGATGTGGGCTGCCACAAGGGCGAAGTGCTGGAGTTGATGCTTAAATATGCCCCCCAGGGCCAACACTATGGCTTCGAGCCCATTCCGGATTTATACGAGAAGCTGACCACACACTTTGCGGACTACGCCAACTGCCACTTCTACCAGTTGGGCCTCAGCAACATGACCGGCGAAACGTCCTTCAACTATGTGCTCACCAATCCGGCTTATAGCGGCTTTGTAAAGCGCAAGTATGATAAGGCCGATGAAGTGGACACATTGATTAAAGTCAAAAAACAGCCCCTTGATCAAATTTTGCCCCCCGGCACCCGCATCGACCTGATAAAGATTGATGTGGAAGGTGCGGAGTTGGAGGTATTGCAAGGCGCGGCGAAGACGATTCAACATAGCCGGCCAGCCATCATTTTTGAGCATGGCCTGGGCGCTTCCGATTGCTACGGCACGCGCCCCGAACAGATATTCGAGCTGCTCACGGGCGCTGGTAACCTGCACGTATCCACGATGGCGCGGTGGCTGGCCGGACAGCCGTCTTTCACCCGCGCGGAGTTTGTGGAGCAGTTTGAGAAGTCGCTCAATTATTATTTCATGGCTTACCCAGAAGAAAAGACTCGCAAGAGCAACGGTCAGGTGGCCGAGTAAAGAGGGCCGGGAATAACCTTTCGTTTGGAGGTAGCTACGAACCAGCTGTTTCCGTAAAACAGACCTGTTATTTGCCGGTTACTTCGGCTCACGTTTACAAAGCAGCAAAACCTTATGGCTCTCGCCCGTCCTTTCAATTTTCAGCAGTGGATTGATGAACACCGCCATCTGCTGAAGCCGCCCGTTGGCAATCAGCAGGTCTTTATGGATAATAAAGACTTTATCGTGATGGTGGTGGGTGGGCCTAATGCCCGCAAAGACTACCACTACGACGAAGGCGAGGAGCTTTTTCTGCAGATTGAGGGCGATATTGTTATTAAGATAATTGAGGACGGGAAGCCGGTCGATATTCCGGTGCGGGCCGGAGAGATGTTTCTGTTACCGGGTGGGGTTCCCCATTCGCCCCGGCGCCCGGCTGGCACCGTGGGGCTGGTGTTGGAGCGCTACCGCACCGCTGGCGAGCTAGACGGCTTCCTGTGGTTTTGCGAGAACTGTGGCACCAAGCTGCACGAGGAGTACGCCGAAATCACGGATATCGTGCAGCAATTGCCCCCCATCATGAACCGTTTCTGGGAATCGGATGAGCTGCGCACCTGCCGCAACTGCGGAACGGTGATGGAAAAGCCTGCGCCGGTGCCCGCCTAGAAGGTCCTGTTCGGGTATGGGTAAGCAAACCCATTGTGGCTATCTTTGCTTCCGATGACCACTTTCCAAGCCACCCCCGAGTTCGCCGCTACCCTCGACGCCCAAGATCCGCTACGCCGCTTCCGCGAGCAGTTTCACATTCCGCCCGCACCCGATGGGGGCGAGAGCATCTATTTCTGCGGCAACTCGCTGGGCTTGCAGCCGCGAACTGTGCGGGCCGCCATTGAGCAGGAGCTGGAATCGTGGGAACGGCAGGCCGTGGAAGGGCACTTTCGCGGGTCGTCACCCTGGATGCCCTACCACGAAACGCTGGCCGACTCCACGGCGCGGCTGGTAGGCGCCAAGCCGTTGGAAGTCATTGTGATGAACAATCTGACTACCAACCTGCACCTGCTGCTGATTTCCTTTTATCGGCCTACAGCCACGCGCTACAAAGTGCTGATGGAAGGCGGTGCTTTTCCTTCGGACCAATATGCGGTAGAGTCGCAGGTGAAGCTGCATGGCTACGCGCCCGATGATGCCATTGTGGAACTGGTACCTCGGCCCGGTGAGCGCACCTTGCGCACCGAAGATATTGAAGCTAAAATTCGGGAAGTAGGCGAAGAGCTGGCTTTGGTGCTGCTGGGGGGCATTAATTATTACACGGGCCAGGCGTTTGATATGCAGGCTATTACCAAGGCTGGGCACGCGGTAGGCGCTACCGTAGGCTTCGACTTGGCGCACGCGGCCGGCAACCTGGTCATGCACCTCCACGACTGGGACGTGGACTTCGCCTGCTGGTGCTCCTACAAATACCTCAACTCTGGCCCCGGTGGCGTAAGCGGGGCATTTGTGCACGAGCGCTTCGCCAACCGCCCCGATTTGCCGCGCCTCGCGGGCTGGTGGGGCCACGATGCGTCCGAGCGCTTTCAAATGAAAAAAGGCTTTAAGCCAATGGCTGGGGCTGCGGGCTGGCAGTTGGCCAACGGGCAGATCATCGCGCTGGCCATGCACCGCGCGGCCCTGAATATTGTGGATGAGGCGGGCGGCATTGCTGTGCTTCGGCGCAAGAGTGAGGAGCTCACGGCTTATCTGGAGTTTGTATTGCGCAACCTGAATTTGCCCCCCAGCATCCTCGAAATTATTACGCCCTCTGAGCCCCAGGACCGTGGCTGCCAGCTTTCTCTGCTGGTACACAAAGACGGCCGCGGTCTGTTTGACTATTTGTCGGAGGCCGGCGTAATCGGCGACTGGCGCGAGCCCAACGTGATTCGCTTGGCCCCGGTGCCGCTGTATAACACCTTTGGGGAAGTGCAGCGCGTGGGCGAACTGATGGCTGCATGGGCAGAACGAGTGCGTTAGCTGTTCGTTTTGGAGTGAATTTACGTAGAGGAATTTGTGGCTGTCCTTTTTGCAGCCTCCTCGCCCTTCATTACTAAGATGACTGAAGATTACGTGGCCAAAATGGGCCGCAAAACCCTCGCTGAACTCCAGCAGTATGTGAGCGGCCGCGCCCAGTACCGCGAAGATGCCGTACTGGCTGCGCTCGACGAGCTGGCCCGGCGCGGTGAGCCTCATCCTGACGATGCCCAGCTGCGTCCCGAGTTGGAGGCTGAAGTTCAAAAACAGGTAGCGCAAACAGCTGAGGCGCAACAGCGTGCCGTTGAGGCCACCGCCGCGGAAGAAGCAGCGGAAACGGGCCCAATGTTGTACTCGCCCAGCACTATCACCTTATTTTCGGTGGTATTCTCGATGTTAGCAGGTGGAGCTTTGTTAGCGCTCAATTTTCGCGCCCTTAAGCGCACTGGTGCTACTGTGCGGCTTGTTCTGTTTATAATCGCTTATCTGGTTGTGGGTGGCCTGATTCTAAACTGGGTTGTGCAGCGCTATGGGCTGAATCCTTGGTTTGGGGCCTTCTTCGATCTGCCGGCCATTGTGGTGTATATCTTCTGGTTTTGGCCCCGTTATGTGGGGTCAACGCCTTATCAGAGCCGTAGCTGGCTTTTGCCGTTTATCATTTGTGCCGCCATCAAAATTGGTCTGACCCTATGGGCGGCTAGTTTTCTGGCTAAATTCCTCGGCAAGCTGCCAGGACAATAATTCGTTGTGAGGCATTGCTAGCAACGTCCTAAATAATCGCCGTGCCGCTCACGCTCTTGCTCCTGCCCGATGCCGAAGTGCTGCTCGATCAGCACTTTTTGCCCCCTACAGAGGCCGAAGAGCTTTTTCAGGAATTGTTCGATACCATTCCGTGGCGACACGAGCCCATTAAGCTATTTGGCAAAGAGGTGATGCAGCCCCGCCTTACCTCCTGGCACGGCGACCCTGCCGCGCGCTACCGTTACTCAGGGTTAAGCCTAGAGCCACAGCCCTGGACACCAGCTTTGCAGCGTTTGCGTCAGCAGGTAAGTAATGCTGCCGGGGCGGATTTCAACAGCGTACTACTCAATCTTTACCGCACTGGCCAAGATAGTATGGGATGGCACGCCGACAACGAGCCGGAACTGGGCCCAAACCCAATTATTGCCTCTGTAAGCCTTGGCGCAACTCGTCGTTTTCGGTTGCGGCCCGGCGCTGGCACACCTCCGCATGCGCCTGTTGGGGTAGATTTGCCCTCCGGCAGCCTGCTAGTGATGCGCGGCCCCACGCAGCAGCGCTGGCAACACGCGCTGCCAAAAACTGCTCGCATGGTGGAAGCGCGTTTGAATCTAACTTTTCGGCGTATTGTTGAGGCCAAAAATCAACTACAGTAGTCAGATAATTGCCCCCCAGTAGCAGTTCTGGCGCATTCGTTTGGCCACCGGGCCAAATAGGTCGTAAACGACTACTTTTGCCGCCCGTCGTTTTACTTGTCGGCTTTCAGCTTCTTTGCTTATGGGTACGCCTTCTTCTGCCACTGTGGCTGCTGCCACCGATCTGTCGCCTTGCACCATTATGGGGGCGGGGCTGGTAGGGTCGCTGCTCGCGCTCTACCTGGCCCGACGCGGTCACCAAGTTGATGTGTATGAGCGCCGCGCTGATCCGCGTCTGAGCGGAGCCGTGGAAGGCCGGTCTATCAATCTGGCGTTGTCGGATAGAGGCTGGCGGGCGCTTGAGGGTGTCGGGATCAGCGAGCAGGTACGAGAAGTGGCCATACCCATGTATCGGCGTGTGATGCACGACCAGCAGGGTCGCCTCACATATCAGCCCTACGGCCGCGAAAACCAGGCCATCTATTCTGTGTCGCGCGGTGGGCTGAATCGTACGCTGCTCAACCTCACGGAGGCCGATCCGCGCATCCGCATGCATTTCAATGAGCATTGCCAACACGTCGATTTGCGTGCCCGGCGGCTGGAAATGCACAACACGCTCACCGATCAGGAGCAAACGCTGCCGTTTCGCCGCTTGTTTGGAGCCGATGGCGCCTACTCGGCGGTGCGCGGAGCCATGCAGAAAACAGACCGTTACGAGTTCTCTCAGAGCTACTTGGAGTATGGCTACAAAGAACTAACCATTGAAGCTGGTCCCAACGGCGAGTGGCAGTTAGAGAAAAACGCCCTTCATATCTGGCCCCGGGGGCAGTATATGATGATTGCCCTGCCCAACTTGGACGGGTCGTTTAATTGCACATTGTTCTTCCCCTATGAAGGCCAGGAGTCATTTACGGCCCTAGAAACGGCTTCGCAGGTGCAGGAGTTTTTCGAGGAAAGGTTTCCCGATGCGGTGCCTTTTATGCCCGATTTGGCTGAAGAGTTCATCCAGAACCCAACTGGCTCCCTGATTACGGTTAAGTGTTTTCCATGGGTGCACAAGGATGAAATAGTGCTGCTCGGAGATGCCTCGCACGCTATTGTGCCCTTTTACGGGCAAGGAATGAACGCCGGCTTCGAAGATTGCAGCGTTCTGGATTCTTTACTCAATCAGTACGGTGAGGATTGGCATATGGTGTTCAGTGAGTTTCAGCGCCAGCGCAAACCCAACGCCGACGCAATGGCCGACCTAGCCATTTATAATTTCGAGGAAATGCGCGACCGGGTAGCTGATCCGCGCTTTCTGCTGCAAAAGAAAATCGAAAGTAAGATTTCAGCTCAGTATCCCGATCAGTGGCTGCCACTTTATTCACAGGTCACGTTTTCGGACACGCCCTACGCCGATGCCTGGGCCAACGGCCAGCGGCAGGAAAGCATTATGCAGCGCCTCATGCCGCATATCCAAACCGAGGCAGATTATGATTTGCCCACTGTGCAGGAAATGGTGCGACAAGAAATGGAGAAAATTGACTCTATTTCCAGCTTGGCTTAGCGCCGATTTATTCAAAAAAGCCCCCCAGCACTACTGATAGGTCTGAGTAGCAAGACAACGGAATTATTCTAAAATAATAGCTCCTGTTTTAGCTTTACCCAAAGTCTAATAATTTGTTGTTGACATCGGTACTCCAATTGCTGTGCTGATATCTTTCAATCAAATTGGTCGTTGGTTGGATTATATTTATCGGAAAATGCTTGATTCGATAATCTGGCCGGTAATTTGGTTGTTTTATCAACTGCTTTTTAGGAGCGCTTTTTGATTGCTTACACGCACATTCTCTTCTGCTGTCCTGTTTGTTTAGTTATGTTGCTTGAAGGCCCCGTCTCTCCCCGCATTCTAACCTGTGCTATCATCGACGACGACGAGATTAATCGCTTAACCCTTCAGCATTGCATTGGCCTCACCGACTCCCTTCATCTGGTAGCTTCCTTGAAAGGCGGCGTAGAAGGCCTGAATTTTTTCAGTCTAGGTCGCCGCGTTGATGTGCTTTTTCTGGATGTGGAGATGCCCGACCTGAACGGCATCGAGATGATGCGCTTGCTGCCCGAGCCGCCGGAAGTGATTTTTACGACCGCCTACGAGAGCTTTGGCATGGAAGCGTACGAGCTGAACATAGCTGATTACTTGGTAAAGCCCTTCTCCTACGACCGTTTCCAGCAAGCTGTGCAGCGGGTGGCAGAGCGGCTACAACCTGTTCTCCCTGCTGGTGTAGATTTGCGATACTAGTTTCTATAAGAGCTACTATCTACGAGAGCTTCTGCCGGCGCTGCTCCAAGGCCCGGAGCAACTGCTGTAGTAACTGAATAAGCTGTTTGGTTGCCTTTGCGCTTTCTTCTGCGAGGGAATCAGAGTCTTCCAACATTTGGATAGGCGTCAGCAAATCGTGGGCATGTAGAACCTTGAGCGAAGGCTTAATCTTGTGCACTAAGGCGGCAACCTGCGCCCAGTCCGAGGCTTCGGCGGCGGCGGTAAGTTGAGTCACAACCTCTGGGGTATTCTCCAGAAAGGAGTCAAGAATGCTTCGCACGAACTTCGTCTGGCCGTGCGCCATCTGGTACAGCTCACTTAAGTCGAATAGAGGCCGTGTGGCCTGCGTCGATGCCTGACGCAAGGCACCCATTTTTTCCAGCAACTCGGCCTCTTCAAAAGGCTTAGTAAGGCAGTCATCCATGCCGGCGGCCAGGTACTTTTCATTGGCTTTATGGAATGCGTTGGCAGTGAGCGCAATAATGGGCGTGCGAGCCCGAACAGAGTCAGCATGCCGCCGGATTTGAGCGGTAACTTCCAGGCCGCTCATGCCGGGCATCTGGATATCCATCAGGATCAAATCATAGCGTTGTTCCTCGAACAAACGAAGCGCGGTAGCACCATTGGAAGCTGCATCGACGGCCACCCCATAGTTGGCCAATACCAACTGCGCTACTTGGCGGTTCACGTCATTGTCCTCCACTAGCAGTACACGCATGCCATGCACTGCCGCCGTAGCGTACTCAAGCTCCGCGTCGGCTTTAGTAGCGACAGTGGTGCCTTGGGGGGCTTTTTCGAAGGTGAGTGTGAAGCTAAACGTGCTGCCACGTCCCGGCTCACTGCACATTAGCAGGTGCCCGCCCAATTGCTCCACTAAGCTACTGCTGATGGTCAGGCCCAAGCCCGTGCCCCCAAATCGGCGCGTCGTATCGGCGTAGGCCTGCGAGAAGCTAGCGAAGATGGCCTCCTGTTTATGAAGGGGCACGCCCGGGCCCGTATCGCTTACCTGAAAACTGATAGTAACTTCTTTAGCCGTCTCATCTAGTAGTTGGCACGTCAGCGCTACGCTGCCCTTATCAGTAAACTTGATGCTGTTGCTGAGTAAGTTAAGTAATACTTGCTTGAGTCGATACGGGTCGCTGAGCACCAGTGGCTCGGTGAGGGCAGGAGGTAGTACATCGAAGCTGATACCTTTCTCGGCTGCCTGAAAAGCGACGGTTTGACCCGCCATTTTCAGGGCCTGGCACAAGTCGAAGGGAGTACGTTCCAGCTCTAGATTTCCGGAAGTTATTTTGGCTACATCTAGCACGTCGTTTAGCACACCCAGCAAGTGCTGACCGGAGTTGCGAATAATGTCGAGGTACTCGCGCTGTTGAGCGTTCAGATCCGTACGTGCCAGCAAACCGGCCATGCCCAGCACTCCATTCATAGGTGTGCGGATTTCATGACTCATGTTAGCCAAGAAGTTCTCCCGCGAGCGAGCTGCTGATTCAGCTACCAGCTTTGCCCGCCGTAGCTCATCCTCGGCCAGTATACGGTCGGTTATATCCTGAGCGTAGGCAATCACATAGGGTAGCTCACCGGCCTCGGCTACTAAACAGTTGTGATACAGCAAGTAGCGTGGGCCAGAGCTAGCAACCGGCTTTACGCTCACAATGCCCGATACTTCCCGCTGTTGGCGAAATGCAGCTAGGTAATCGACAAGATCAGCCTCTTGGTCTACTACTAAGCCTTCAGCAAGCGGCCTCCCTACCATGTTACTGACCGCGACGCCCATAAGGCTTGCCAAAGCTGGGTTGGCAGAAAGAATAACGCCGTCGAGGTCGTGGGTACAGATAAGCGCTTGCGTGTACTGCATTAGGTCGCGATACTGCTTGGCCTTGCGCTCTAGGGTGTGACGAATGCGCTTTACCTCCGTAATATCCGTGCTGACGGTAAGCACCTGCACCGTGCCCTCGGGGCGGACCAATGGCCGCTTTACTACCTGAAAGTGCCGCACCTCGCCGCTAGCCAAGGTAAAGGGCATTTCGGCTGCGTGTTCCCGCCGATTAGCCAATACTCGTCGGTTAAGCACGTTAAGCTGTTGAATTTCAGTTTCTTCGGGTGATTCCTCGTTCTTCCGCACTCGGGCATGATTGCTCCGACTAGCTAGATCATCAAATGCGGTGTTGGAAAACATAATGTTTCCTTCCTCATCATTGACATAGAGCAGGTTAGGAACGGTATCGACTATCTGACGAATAAACTCCTGCTGCTCGCGCACAACCAATTCGCTGCGGCGGTGCAGCTCTTCGGCTTGATGACGCTCCGTAATGTCGAGGCCGTAAGCCAGCATTAAATGCAGCTCGCCATTGGGATTGAATACCGGCTGGAATCGGCGCAGGACGTAGCGCGGCTCGTGGTTGCCAACGGTCAACTCTTCCCACGTTACCTGGCCCCGCTCGCGCACAGCTTGTTCAAACATGCGCTGCCGATTCTCGGCCACGTCGGTGGGCCGCTGGCGGTATGCACAATAGTCTAGATCAGTCCTGCCAATTATCCACTCTCGAATGTCCTGATCTTTAATGCTTACCGGATTGGCAAACACGTAGCGACCGTGAGCATCGAGTACGGCTATATCGGCGGGCAGCTGATTGAGAACCGCTTCGTAAAACTGCTGTTGCGCCGCCAGCTTCTCTTCTGCCTGATGGCGGGCTGAGATGTCCAGTCCTGAGCTGACTACCATGCGTAGCGAGCCATCAGGATTAAATACAGGCTGGAAGCTGCGCAATACTTGGATTTGCCCCCCAGGCTCCAGAAAATTTTCTTCCCAGCTTATGCCCTGGCGCTCTTGGATGGCTTGGGCGAAGTAAGCGTCGCGTAATTCAGCTAAGGCCAGAGGACGCTGCCGATACAAACAAGCCTCTTGATTCGTCATGCCCAGCATCTCGCTGCGAGTTATAGGGTCGGGAGCCGCTGTCGGGTTGGCAAATAAGTAGCGGTGCTCAGCATCTAGAGCGGCTACGCCAACGGGCAGCTGATTAAGAATAGTTTCGTAGAACTCGCGCTGTTGGGCTAGCTTCTGCTCTGCCTCCCGGCGAGCCGTAATGTTGGTTAGGTATAAGCTCGCATAGTTCTCGCCAGGCACAGGAGTCACAATGAGCAGATAATGCTCATTTTCTACACTTATATCGCGCTGGTGATGAGCAGTTGTACGGAGCGCTATCGTTACCAAGGCTACCAGCTGAGTGCGCAGCTCATTGGGGCCGTCCTGCTTATAGATTTGCGCAAGCTGGTATGCCGCTGGGTTGGCATACAAGAGCTCCCCGCCGGGCGTAAGGCGCAATATCGGATTCGGGCTTTGCTGAGCCAGCAGAGAAATAGTACTTGCGCGGGCATTGCGGCGATAACGAATAGTGATGTCGCGGTAGCAAACCAACCGGCCGGCCAGCACGTCATCGAGCACTATGTAGTCGCGCTCCAGCACCCGGCCGTCAGCCAGCATTACCTCCTCACTCATCACCGTACGACCAGCCGCTCTTACTGCTTTGGCCCGCGCTAGATAGGCCGCCGGATCGGAGTAGTTATGCTGACTGCGCGCTGCTATTTCCAAGCCCATAGCTCCATACAGGCTTTCCGGCTCGTCGGGAATACCAAAGAGCTGGCAATAAGGCCGGTTGACTAAAAGCACGCGGCCATCGTTGTCCACGAGCATTATGCCCATTTTTAGGTTTTGGGCTAATGCCGTCAGCCGCGACTGATGGCGCTGCGCATTGGCCTGGGCAACCTCAAGCTCATACCGTAGGGCGGCGAGTTCCTGTTCTGCTTCCGCCCGCCGGGTTCGCTCGTGGTGTAATTGGGTGAGCAAAGCTTCTGCAGAGTCGGGAGTGGCCGATAAAGTGGAAAGGGGCATGCGCGGTAATGACGACAGATGGGCGGTCGGTAAAGATACACCTACCGAGGCAGCGGTCAAGGGCAAATTTTAGTACTAAAGCAAGGATTTAGAAAGAAGCAACTCCCAGCACCAACCCTATCACCACGCTGATTCCCAGGCCCAGTCCAGCCCAGGCTTGGGCCGGCGTGTGCGCATCAAGAGCCAAGCGGGCGCTAAGTACGGCCAGAGCCAGAAGGGCAGCGGCCAGTAGCCACCAAAAGCCAGCCCAGCCCGCCGCATTTGTAAGATGCAGAAGTAAAAACAGCCCAAAAGAGCCCCCCACGCCCACGCCATGAGCACTGATTTTCCAGCGCAGCGAGATGATAAGCGTTAGCAGAACGGCCAGAGTCATGCCCAGCATCATGCGGCCGAGCAGAGGAGCAAAAGGCGGTTGGTGCAGGAGGAAAGCAGCGCCGGCAAAGCTGATAGCGGCCAACAACAAAGGTAGCGGCCGTTGGGCCCGCTCGCGCAGAAGCAACGAATCGAGGCGGCCAAACCAGTACAAAGCGCCTGTACCCAAGGCGGGCAGTAAAAATGTAAAGCCAAACACGACGGCCAGTACTATCCAGCGGTCTGCTACGGCTGGCTGCGCTATCACGCCCGGCAGCTGATAGCAGACCACGTAGAACAGATAGGATGGCACCAGCAACGGATGGAACGCCAGCGAAAGAGCCGTTGCCAATGATTTATTCAACAGAGTAGAAAGTAGGATTGCAAGCCCTAAGCTACAGTGACTTTGGCTTCGAATTCTAGAAACTAAAAGTTGCCTACCTGCGCCAGCACATAGCGCTCGGCCAAATCACCGGTTATTTCCTGCCCATCCAGATCAAGCTGTTGTAGAGCGCGGGGACGCATACGGTAATCAGTGGGGCCGGCGGGGCTGCGCCGCGTGAGCCGCACCAGATTAGCCGATACCTGCGCCCACCGACCGGAGCTTACCTGATCGTTGTTGCCTTCCTTGGGCTGATCTAAATAGGTCCGGCGTTCCATGTAAGTGCTGTCAGGATAGAGGTAAAGCACAGTTTCGATACCAGCGCAGTCGGCGCAGGGCAGCAATCCCTGATAAATGCCCCCCAGACCTTCGGTAGCCACCGCAATGGAAGGAGAGCCCATGCTGGGCGACGCGGCGCGTCCTACCATACCATCGGCCGGGAGCGAGGTATCGGTGGAATTTACAGTAGACCCAGTTGGTCGCTCGCAGGCAGTGGCTAATAGGAGCAGGCAAGGAAGCAGAAGAAGTCGCATAAGCTGAGTAGGTTAAGCGTAAAAAAAGCCCCCCAGCCCCCCCAACTCTACAACTCCTTTCGAAGTCGAGCTACCGGAATATTGAGCTGCTCGCGGTACTTGGCCACCGTACGCCGGGCAATGTTGTAGCCACGAGCGTTGAGCATTTTCTCCAGCTTATCATCAGAAAGCGGCTTGCCTTTGCTTTCCCCCTCAATGATTTCCTTCAGAATATGCTTCACCTCCCGCGAGCTAGCGTCCTCACCCGAATCAGTGGCAATACCTTCGGAGAAAAAGTACTTCAACGGATAAATGCCGAACTCGGTTTGTACCGACTTGCTATTTGCTACCCGGCTCACGGTCGAAATGTCCATGCTGATTTCCTGGGCTATATCCTTCAGGATCATGGGGCGAAGCTTGCTTTCGTCGCCTTCCAGGAAGAACTCGCGCTGGTAGCGCACAATGGCATCCATCGTGCGCAGCAGGGTTTGCTGGCGCTGCCGAATAGCATCAATAAACCAACGGGCTGCGTCGAGCTTCTGCTTCACGAACGTTACAGCCTCCTTCATCTTCCGATCTTTTTTCGAGGCCTTATCATAGGCCTGAAACATCTCGGTATACGCCGGCGCAACCCGCAAATCGGGGGCATTACGCGAGTTCAGCGTTAAGTTGAATTGACCGTTGTCGTTGGTAAGAATGAAGTCGGGGATGATGTACTGTACTTTGCCCAAGCCAGTAGGGCCGCTGCCGCCGGGCTTCGGGTTGAGCTTCAGAATTAGAGCAATAGCATCCTTTAGCTCGTCGTCTTCCAGATCGAGCCGCTGCTGAATGCGCGGATAGTGCTTCTTAGTAAATTCGTCGTAGCACTCGGAAAGAATGCGTTCGGCAGCCTCCACGGTGTCATCTACGGGACGGCGCTCTAGTTGCAGGAGCAGGCACTCACGCAGGTCGCGCGCCCCGATACCGGCCGGGTCAAAGGCCTGAATGACGTGCAGCACGCGCTCAATCTCGGCCGGGGTAGCTTCGATATTTTGGGCAAAGGCCAAGTCGTTGGCAATAGCCGATAGATCACGCCGGATGTAGCCGTCGCCGTCGATAGAGCCCAGTAATTGGCGGCCAATCGCTAGTTGCTTGTCATCTAGGTTAGCAAAGCCCAATTGATCAAAAAGCGAGTCGATGAGCGTAGAACCGGTATCGGCCAGCGGCATTTCACGGTCGTCCTCAGCGTCGCCGGGGCCGTCGCCCTGCATTTTGTAACCGGCAATCTCATCGTCGTTGAGGTAGTCGCTCAGGTCCAGATCCTGGTTGTCCGGCGCATCGGCGATATCATCCTTGGGAAGCTCTACCTCAGGCTGCTCCTCAGAGCGGTCGTCGAAGTCTTCGTCAAGGGTGTTGTCGTCGTTATCGAACTCCGAGTCGGGATCATCGAAATCGTCATCGCTGTCGTCATCGTCGTCGCGCTCCAGTTCTTCCTCATTCTCGTCGCCTTCTTCCAGCGCTGGGTTTACTTCCAGCTCTTCTTTAATGCGCGTCTCTAATTCCGCCGTCGGAATTTGCAGCAGCTTAATGAATTGGATCTGTTGGGGAGACAGCTTCTGCGAGAGAAGCTGCTTCATATCAAGTCGTTGCATACACAGAAATCGCAATAAGCCCCAGCGACGGTGAAATGGGGCACTACTTCAAATGTAGCGTATTCTCTACTTGAGTTGAAGTAAAAAAGTTGAGGCCATCAGAAAGCATTAAAGAACAGTGCAAATTTCTGCGCTAGCGAAAACCTCTACCTTTGCCCCCATAGATTATAAACCACAGAAATTCGAGTCCGATGTCCGTCAGAAGGTCGAGTGTACAGCAGCTGCTGCAAAGCCAGGAGCTGGAGCGCGAGGTAGTAGTAAAAGGTTGGGTGCGCACCCGCCGCGGAAATAAGTATGTGCAGTTTATCGCCCTGAACGACGGCTCTACCATCCATAATATTCAGGTGGTAGCCGATGCGGAGAAGTTTCCGGAGGAAACGTTGAAGGACGTGGCCACCGGCGCTTGCTTGTCGGTGCGCGGCCAACTGGTAGCTTCTCAGGGTAAAGGTCAGGCGGTAGAGATTCAAGCTATTGAGATAGAAGTGCTTGGTACTGCTGATCCAGAAGAATATCCATTGCAAAAGAAAGGACACTCTTTGGAGTTTCTGCGCGAAATTGCCCACCTGCGGCCCCGCACCAATACCTTCGGCGCCGTGCTACGCGTGCGCCACGCCTTAGCGTTTGCTGTACATCAGTATTTCAATGACCACGGCTTTTACTACGTGCACACGCCCGTCATCACCGGTTCGGACGCCGAGGGCGCCGGTCAGATGTTTCGAGTTACAACTTTGCCCCCCGAGCACCCGCCCCGCACCGCCGATGGCTCCGTGGATTACAAGGAGGACTTCTTCGGCAAGCAAACCAACCTGACCGTATCGGGCCAGCTGGAGGCGGAAGTAGCCGCTATGGCGCTGGGTAAGGTATACACCTTCGGGCCTACTTTCCGCGCCGAAAACTCCAACACGGCCCGCCACTTAGCGGAGTTCTGGATGATCGAGCCCGAGGTGGCTTTCAACGACTTGCAGGACAACATGGACCTGGCCGAGGATTTCCTCAAAAGCCTCGTGCGTCAAGCGCTGGAGAAGTGCGCCGACGATCTACAGTTTCTCAACGACCAGTACGACAAGGAGTTGCTTAACCGCCTGCGCTTTGTAATCGACAATGACTTTCAGCGCCTGACTTACACTGAGGCCGTGGAGATTCTGAAAGTCGCTAAGCAGAAGTTCGAGTTTCCCGTGGATTGGGGCACCGACCTGCAAAGCGAGCATGAGCGTTATTTGGTTGAGAAGCACTTCAAAAAGCCCGTTATCCTAACTGATTACCCCAAGGATATCAAGGCGTTCTACATGAAGCTCAACGACGACGACCATACCGTTCGCGCCATGGACGTTCTGTTTCCTGGCATTGGCGAAATCATCGGCGGCTCTCAGCGTGAGGAAAGCCTGGAAAAGCTGCGCACCCGCATGGAGCAGATGCACGTGGAGGAACACGAGCTATGGTGGTACTTAGAGCTACGGAAGTTCGGAACTGCCCCCCACGCTGGGTTTGGTTTGGGCTTCGAGCGGCTGGTACTTTTCGTGACCGGTATGGCCAATATTCGGGACGTGATTCCTTTCCCCCGCTTCCCAAAAAACGCAGAGTTTTAAAATTGATAAGTAGCGCTTCTACTTTTTAACGTACTTCTTCCTCATACAAAAAATGCCCCCCCTCCCCCCGTACATGCGGGGGGGGGCATTTTTTGTATGAGGAAGAAGTAAAATTTGCGCGAAGCAACGCCACTCTATTGGGAAGGCAGCTCAATAAAAAAGCAGGTGCCCTCTTGTTCACGGCTTTCCAGCCAGATTTCGCCACCATGTAGCTGCACAATTTGCTTGGCGATGAACAGCCCAAGGCCAGTAGTAATCTCGCCGTGCAGGCCCGCGCGCCGAGTAGGGTTGAACTTGTCGAATAAATGAGCGTGTAGCTTACTTGGGATACCAATACCTGTGTCCTGCACCGTCAGAAGGGCCCGGGTATCGTGCATCTGCAGGCCGATCGTAACCGTTCCTCCAGTAGGGGTAAACTTCAGGGAGTTGCCGAGCAGGTTGCTCAATACCCGGCTGAACTTTTCAGGATTGATATTGGCATGAATGATCTCAGTGGGTAAGTCGAGGGCTAGGCTTATGCCTTTATCCTGAGCTTGTAGACGATACTTCTCAAGCTGTGCCGTTAGGTATGCATTTAGATCAGTTGAATCTTTCTGTAGCCCATGCACATCGAGGTCACCTACGTAAAGCACGTCGTCGAGCAAGGAGCTAGCTTGGGCGCAGGCCTGTTGAATGAGCATCAGGTAATGGCTCATTTCTGGTGCAGACGGCTCGCCCCCGCCCCGGCTGTGTACTTCACGCTGAAGAAGGTCTGTCAGCAATTCGATGTGGGCAATAGGGGCCTTTATATCGTGCGTGGCCAGTTGTAGAATCGTTTCCTGCGCGTCGTAAAGACGTTTTAGCCTGGTCTCCAAACTTTTGCGCTCAGAAATATCCTCTAAGATGGTATACCCGAGCTCGCCACCATCGTCGGGGAACAGGACAGAAGTTACCTGGCACCAAAAGGTAGAGCCATCGGCGCGCTCCAGGCAGGTTTCTAAGACGAAGTACGGTAGCTTATGTTCCCACAGCTTCGTCTGCAATTGCTTCCAGTCATCGCGATAGTGCGCGTGCGAAAAGTCAAGAATGCGCCGGCCAATAAGCTCGTCGGGCCGGCTATAGCCCATCATGGATAAGATGGCTGGGTTAACCTGGCGGATGGTCAGGTCGGAAGTAATGATTTTCTGGCCTAGGGGCGAGTTCTCGAACACTGTGCGGAAGCGAGCCTGGCTTTGCTGGTAACGATGAGTCTTGGCTGCCTGCGCGGTGGCTGCTGCTTGGTCCTCGCGGAGCTGGCGAATTTCTTCGCGCAAGACACGAATTTCTGCCTCGGGAGACTCTGGAATCGTAGGCAATTGAGTAGCGTCAGGCATAGGCAGAGTGTGGCAGATCAGAAAGGTAAGATTTATCAGCCAGGTACGCCAAGATCAGAAGGGCAGTACAGGACTGCTCGTGGCAACGAGGCTTTAACTCTTTCCGTTCGATCTGTTGCCGTAATACTATGCCTGAGACTTTGGGCTTAGTGAACGAATACAGGGTAAAGAAGCACGCTTAGCAGTAATTGCGCAGTTCTTTATCGTCTACTGCTACCAGCGCATCCAGCCGCAGCTCGAAGCCCTCCTGCAAGCGCAGGTATTCTACTTTATCCTTGATAAACAAGTCACTGATAATACCTTGGTAGGTACTGGGGGGCGTATCGGGCTCCAGACGGTAGGTGAGGGTGCAGGGCTGGCGGGTGGTGGCGCGGGCCTCTAGCTCGTCGTAGAAAGAGCAGCTGATGGGTTGGTAGGTTTTCATGCGTGCTAAAACGCAAAACACCCCGATTGGGTGACCAATCGGGGTGTTTTAGTAGGAGGTAGAAAGAGGAGTTAATGCTTGCCTTTTCCCTTGCCATTTCCGTGGCCCTTTCCCTTGTCGGGGTGTCCCCCTGGTTGCTGGACAACTATCACGTTGCCCGCAGGGTAGGTAGCGCGCATTTTTTTAGCCTGGCCGGGGGGCATTCCGTGCGGATGACCAGCCTTCGGGTACTTCCCTTTGTGCTCCCGGATAAGTACCCATGGCTGCGCACCCACATAGTTGATAACAACCGGGTGAAAGCTGCTGGGATTATAGTTGGACACAGTCCTTACGCGCTTCCATTTGCCTTCGCGCTGCACCACATAATGCTGGTCGCGCAGGTCGTAGTAGCCACCTACTTCAGGAATGTAGTAGTACTGCGTGCCGGCTGGGGCCGCGGGTCCCCAAGAGGGGGGATTTATATTGATATTTACTTGGGCTTGGGCTGGTTCGGTAGTACCTAGCATAGCCAGCGCAAAAGCGGCAGCAAGCGTGAGTTTGGGTAGGAAGGACATGAAGGGAGAATGTAGCGTGAAGGAATTATCCTACTGTGGGCAAGAACAGCGCCAAACGCTAGGGTGTGCGCAAGACCAGAAGCGTGTCGGCCGCCGAACTATTATCCAGCTGTTGCGCTGCGCACTGTATGGTTATACAGCAAGTAGAATTTTAGTTCCCTTAAACCCCCGGTATATTCTGCTAAACCCTCTGGCAAATAAGCTATTCCGGATAGTGAAAGGGGTGAGTTTTGCCTACCTTTGCGGACTTATTCGATTCGCGCTGCATGGCTAAGAAAACATCTGCTTCCGTTGCCCCCGTCACTCCCGAAATTGCCCCCCAGCTTGCTGCCACAGTAGTGGCTACCAACGGCCACGCGGCCGATGTGGAGGCGCCATTTATTGAAGTGTACGGGGCACGAGAGCACAACCTAAAAAACGTTTCGGTTCAGATTCCGCGAGGTAAGCTGGTGGTGTTCACGGGCATTTCGGGTTCAGGCAAATCCAGTCTGGCCTTTGATACGATTTATGCTGAGGGACAGCGCCGTTACATGGAGACGTTTTCGGCTTATGCCCGCTCTTTCATGGGCGGCCTGGAGCGGCCCGATGTGGACAAAATTGAGGGTTTGTCGCCGGTAATCAGCATTGAGCAGAAAACCACTTCACGCAACCCGCGCTCCACCGTGGGTACCATCACCGAAATTTACGACTTCCTGCGATTGCTTTACGCCCGCACGGCGGAGGCATTCAGCTACGCTACGGGCGCCAAGATGATCCGGCAGAGCGACGAGCAGATTATCAACTACATTCTCAAGCACTTCAACGAGAAAAAGCTAGTCGTGCTGGCTCCGGTGGTGAAAGGTCGCAAAGGCCACTACCGGGAGCTGTTTCAGCAGATTGCCAAGCTCGGTTTTGCCAAAGTGCGCGTGGATGGCGAACTGCTCGACCTGACGCCCAAGATGCAGGTGGACCGATACAAAATCCACGACATCGAAATCGTCATTGATCGGCTGGTGGTTAAAGCGGAGGACCGGTTCCGGTTGTCGGGCTCGGTGCAGAATGCGCTGACCCACGGCAAAGGCACTATGCTCGTATTGGACCCGGACACGAAGAAAACGCAGTTTTTTTCGCGCTTTCTCATGGACCCCACCACGGGCATCGCCTACGACGACCCAGCGCCGAACACTTTCTCTTTCAACTCGCCCTACGGCGCTTGCCCTACCTGCAATGGCTTAGGTGAGGTGCAGCAAATCACTGAGGACTCGGTGCTGCCGGATAAGAAGCTAAGCATCAGCCGGGGCGGAATTGCCCCCCTGGGCGAGTACCGGGACATCTGGATTTTTCAGCAGCTCCAGCTCATCCTCAAAAAGCAAAAGTTCAGCCTGTCTACGCCGATAGAAAAGCTCCCTGAAGACTTGGTGGAGCGCCTGCTCTACGGCGTGCCCGAGGATGAAGACGCGGACCCCAAAAAGGCCAACTATACGGAGCCATTCGAGGGTATTATTCCTTTTCTGCGCCGCCAGATGGAGTCTGACTCGGAGAATATCCGCGCCTGGATTCAGGAATACACGCAGGCCCAAGAGTGCCCCGAGTGCCGTGGCTACCGCTTGAAAAAAGAGTCACTACACTTCCTAATCGATGGCAAAAATATTGGTGAGCTGTCGGTAATGGACATTGCCCAGCTCAGCCAGTGGTTTGTAGGGCTGGAAGAACGGCTGAGTGAGCGCCAGAACGTGATTGGGCGGGAGCTACTCAAGGAGCTGCGCAAGCGTATTGGTTTCCTCCTCGAAGTGGGTCTGGAGTACTTGAGCTTGCACCGCTCAGTGCGCACGCTGTCGGGGGGCGAATCGCAGCGTATTCGCCTGGCTACCCAGATTGGTACTCAGCTCGTGGGCGTGCTGTATATTATGGACGAGCCCAGCATCGGCCTGCACCAGCGCGATAATGAGCGCTTGATCAAGGCTTTACAGCACCTGCGTGACATCGGCAACTCGGTGATTGTGGTGGAGCATGACAAGGACATGATCATGAATGCCGACCACGTGCTGGACATTGGGCCGGGCGCGGGCATTCATGGGGGGCATATTGTGGCTTCAGGCTCGCCTACCGAGATTTTCAAATCGGGGAGCTTGACTTCGCAGTACCTGAGTGGGGAGCGGCACATTGAGTTGCGCAAAAAGAAGCGCAAAGGGGAAGGCAACGTGCTGGCACTGAAGGGTGCCACCGGCCACAACCTGAAAAACGTGTCCGTTAAATTTCCGCTCGGTAAGCTGGTGGCAGTGACGGGCGTTTCGGGCTCCGGTAAGTCGTCGCTCATCCACGATACGCTGTATCCTATTCTGAATCAACACTTTTTCAATGCCAAGCGCGACCCGCTACCCTACGCGGGCATTGAAGGGCTGGAATTGATTGACAAAGTAATTGAGGTAGACCAGTCGCCGATTGGGCGGACGCCGCGCTCGAATCCGGCCACATATACGGGTGTGTTTACCGAAATTCGAAGTCTATTCGCTTCGTTGCCGGAGGCCAAAATACGGGGTTATGGCCCGGGACGCTTCTCCTTCAATGTGAAGGGCGGACGCTGCGAAACCTGCGAGGGTGCTGGCCTGCGCACCATTGAGATGAATTTCCTGCCCGACGTGCACGTGCCCTGCGAAACCTGCAAAGGCCGCCGCTACAACCGCGAAACCCTGGAAGTGCGTTTCAAAGGTAAAAGCATCACCGACGTACTCGACCTGACGGTAGAGAAAGCCGTAGAGTACTTCGAGAATCAGCCGCGTATTATTCGTAAAATTCAGGTTCTCAACGAAGTAGGTTTGGGTTATCTGACTTTGGGCCAGCAAGCTACCACGCTTTCCGGCGGTGAAGCCCAGCGGGTGAAGCTAGCAACGGAACTCGGTAAAAAGGACACTGGCAAAACCTTCTACATTCTCGATGAGCCGACCACGGGTCTGCACTTCGAGGATATTCGCCACCTTTCTGATGTGCTGCAAAAACTAGTAGACAAGGGCAACACCGTCCTCATCATCGAGCACAACCTCGACCTAATTAAAGTGGCCGACCATGTCATTGACCTTGGCCCGGAAGGCGGCGGCGGCGGTGGCACTATTGTGGCCCAAGGCACGCCGGAACAAGTGGCAAAGGCCGGCAAAGGCTATACTGGTAAGTTTCTGGCTGAGGAGCTGAAAGTGAGCAAGTACGCCGACGATAAGGTGGCGTCTTAGCTTCGTGCTATAAATTCGCTTAATTAAAAAGCCCCCCAGAAGACTCTGGGGGGCTTTTTTGATTGGTTTTAAACCTTTACATCTTCATGCCAGCGTGCTGCTTCGACATATCTAAGTGCTTCTGAATGACAGGCGTAGTCTTTGTAATAAAGCCTTGTAGTTCAGTGTCTTTGGTCATCTTGGCGTGCGCTTGCATCGTATTCAGCGTCTTCTGGTGGTCGGTCACCATCTGCTGGAGGAAGCGCTGCTCTAGCTGCTTGCCTGATAGCTTACGCATCTGATCAGCAATGGCTTTATGCTCGGCGTCCATATCAGTGGGCAGCGTCACGTTCTTCTTCTGGGCCAGCGTTTTCAAATCCGCTGTCGACTTAGTATGATCCGTAATCATCATGTTGGCGTGGTCTTTCGCCATGCCCGTTACACCTTTCTCCAGTACCAAGCGGCTCAGTTGAATCTCATTCTGGTCGCTGTGCGCGGCCGACTTCATGAACTCTGGGTCGTCTTTGTGAGGAGCCGTTGGGCCGTTAGGATCTGCGCTGTTGGCGTTCATGCCAGCGGGAGCGGTGCCAGCAGCGGCCGCCGAACCGCCAGCAGTAGTGTCGGAAGGCATGGTTGCCGTGGCGCTGTCGCCATCGGTAGCGGCGTTCATGTAGTTATCGCCTGCGTTGCCGCCAGCCTCTTCTGAATCAGTTGGGGTGTCAGTAGTGGCTGTTTTTTCGTTGCTGCAAGCGCTGGTAGCTAGTAGCATACCTGCACAAAACAGGCTCATGATTGTACGTTTCATAGCGGTAGTAGAAGGTGGAATGGTTGAGCTTGTACTGTAAAAAAATGGGTCTGCCGCCAACAATCAGCGTAAAAGCCAATGGTTAGCGGCAGAAAACAACTGAGCAACTGCTCAGAGTCATTAGTGTACGGATCAGATTATCCGAAGGTTAGTCATTGTCGACCTCTTCCAGGGAGTCGGCATCGGCGGTAACGGTAGCGCCTTCTTCGTTGTCGATAACGGTAGCGTCAGCTTGTACGCCACCTTGCTCGGCGGCTTCTTCCTGATCGACTACGGCCTCGCCGGCCGTGCCATCAGTGCGGGTTTCAGTATTGCCGCAGCTAGTCAGCGACAAAGCGGCGAATAAGGCAAGAACAGAGAATAAGCGGCGTTTTGGGAAATGAAACATGGGGTAAAATTCAGGTTAACAATGAAAAATTAAGGCAAGTCTTCTAGTTGGTCTTCCACGACGCCCACCTCATCCAGATGCTGCTCAATCGTGGGTAAAAATTTGGCAGCAAAGCCGCGAATGTCGCCGTCGTAAGCGTCCTTGCTCATATCCTCGAAGGCATCTACATCGCTTTTGTGGGCCTCCAGCAGCATTTCCACATAGCGCTTATCGAACTGCGTACCGGTCAGGGCGCTTAAATCGGCATATTGTTTTTGCTGGTCGGCGCCAAGGCCGCTGGGCAGCATCAGATTCTTTTGCTGCGCTAAGTTTCGCAGCGCCGTACTCACCTGCCCATGCTGTTGAACTAAGCGCTGGGCTAAGTTGCGGACCGCCGGAGTAGCTGATTTTTGCTGGGCCAGCTTGCTCATCTCCAGTTCCAGCATTCCACTGCTGGCAGCGTTTACCATGAAGTCCGCGTCGCGCTCCTGTCGCTCAGTCACGGCGGCTTCCCCAATGCGCTTTTCGTTTTGAAACCTGGCTTCCGCTACCGGATCCTTTTGGCTGGCATCGGGCGAGCAGGAACCCAAGGCAACGCAGCATCCTAAGAGCAGAAAACGGGTAGAAGCCATAGCACACAAACAGTTAGAGGAATGGAAAATAAGCTATTGCCTATACGGCCGCCTCAGCAGGTGGTTATCAGGGATAGCAGGATAGCAGAAAAATGCAGAGGCTAGAGCGAGTCTGGGGGGCTTTTTCACGTGAAAAAGCCCCCCAGACTCGCTCTGTTTGTTTAGTGCGTGCTTCGGTAGCCAAACCCCACCAGCATATGCAGCGCTATATTCGGTACGGTAGCAGTGCCGCCATCTGCCAATGGCATCCGGGCCCACGCCGCCGTTAGCTTTGCCTCTGGCCGGAAAAACCAGTGATCTGCTACTCCGATTGGTGGGCCGGCAGCGGCCTGAAAACCAACTCCCGCAATGTGGTAGCCACCGCCGAGCCAGCTTCGCACCGGATTGATAGGTTTGCCGCGCACGCTTCCCTCCGGATGGCCAATCACCATTCCGATGCCAATCCGAAAAACCTTGGACTGTTCCAACAAAGGCATCGTCCGGCTTACAATGACCATGTTATAGCCATGTGATACCTCGAAATGCTCAATCTCAGGTGGCGAATTCTGGAGGTAAATCTTGTGGTGCACCAGCTCTGCACTCCATTGCCGGTAGCCTAGTCTGTAGGCGTAGTATGGCGACCCGTGCCAGGGCCGTGTGCGGTAGCGCGCTCGAAAGCGAATAGCTGACTCACTGGGCTGCTCTATCCGAAGAGTGGTTGGTAAGCTCCAGGCCGTACCGCCAAAGAACTCGGCCGTTAGTCCCTGCGCTTGCAGTGGAAGGCTGCACACGGCTAGCAACAGAGCAAAGAAACTTCGTGCTATTACCCACTTGCTAATTGTTGCCTGCATCACAAGTTGCTAGAATGCTTGTGGAAAATGGCGCTTCATCGGCCAGAGATTCTACGTTCTCTTACGAGGCTTTGATATAGCTGAGCATCGCCAAAACAGCTCGCAAAGCATCTAACAAAAAGCGCCACCTTACTACAAGGTGGCGCTTTTTGTCAAACCAAAATTGCAGCTTGATGCCCTATTTTAAGCCCCACGAAACTGAGGCTTGCGCTTCTCTAAAAATGCCTGCACGCCCTCCCGATAATCCCCTGACTCGCCTGCAATCTGCTGGCAATAGGCTTCGTAGTCCAGCATTTCATCAAGAGTTGAGGCACTGGCTTTATTCAGCATTTGCTTGATCAGGCCAATCGATTTGGTGGGTGCCGCGGCGTAGCGCGCTGCCAGAGCGTACGTAACCTCGTCGAGCTGTTCGGGTGCCACCACTTGATTTACTAGGCCCAGCCGCAACGCCTCCTCGGCCGATACCTTAGAGCCCAGCGTACACAGCTCAAACGCCTTTAGCGTGCCCACCAAGCGCGGCAAGAAGTACGATGAGCCCGAGTCCGGTACCAGCCCAATATTGATAAATACCTCAATTAGGGAGGCATCGGTGGAGGCAATAAGCGCGTCGCAGGCCAGCGCTAGCGAGCAACCAGCGCCGGCGGCTACTCCATTCAACCGCCCAATAATAGGCTTCGGTAAGCTCCGCATAGCCCGAATAATAGGGTTGTAGCGCTTATGCAAAGAGTCATAAAAAGACCGTTTCTCTTCTCCCTGCGCTGCCTTCAAGTCCTGACCTGAGCAAAACGCCCGTCCGGCACCGGTGAGCACTACGGCCCGCACCGAGGCGTCACGCCCTACCTGCTTCAGAGCATCCTGCAGTTCATAGCTCTGCGGGTCGTTGAAGGCATTGAATACATCGGGCCGGTTAAGAGTAATCGTCGCAACACCGTCGCGTACATCGTAGAGCAAGCAGGTATACATAAGAATCAGTGAAAGGTAGAAAGCGGCTCCGAGTGGGGTAGTCCTTGCGTCGCCTGGGGGGCAAATTACAAGAGAAAGTTGGCGTTCGGATGATGCCTTAGGCTACAGTGCCGCAATCGGCTACCGACTACGCAGAATTGCTTCGGCCAGCAGCATATCTTCCGGCGTCGTGATCTTGAGGTTGCGATAGTCGCCTTCTACCAAGTGAATGGGATGTAAGTCTTCCACTACGCTCGCGTCATCGGTGAAAGTAGGCAACTCCGGCAACCGATAAGCCCGCCGCAGGAGCTCCAAATTAAAGCATTGAGGTGTCTGAACTAAGCGCAAGCGGGAACGGTCCATCGCATAGGAACCTTCTTTGGATAAGCCGCGCACTGAGTCTTTGGGTGCCACGGCGGCTATAGCCGCGCCGTGCTCAGCAGCGGCCGCATACGTGTTCTCAATAACTGCCGCCGACACTAGCGGCCGCACACCATCATGCACCGCTACAATGCCTTCGGTGTAGGTAGCCAGGTGCTTCAGGCCATTGCGTACGGATGCCCATCGAGAATGCCCCCCACCCACTACCGCATGCGGAATTGAAACCTGATGTCGGGTACAGAGGTGGTGCCACGTATCAAACTGATCGGGGGGCAAAACCACCACAAATTGCTGCACCCCTAGGCTGGTTTCGGCGAAGCGGCGTAGCGTATGCAGCAGCACCGGCTCCCCAAGCAACTCCAGAAATTGCTTCGGCTGACCAGCGCCCATGCGCGTGCCGCTGCCGCCAGCCACAAGTATAGCAAACCGATTAGGAGACGACATGAGCAACAGCTACGAGAGTGAAAAAGGAGTATAACGAGCATCAAAAAGCCCGGCCATCAAAGGTAACCGGGCTTTTTGGTGAAGACGAAGAAAGATGGTATCTAACTTTTGACTTCTGGTTTACAGAATCAACATGGCGTCGCCGTAGCTGAAGAAGCGGTACTTCTCTTTGATAGCTACTTTGTAGGCTTCCGCCAACAGATCGTAGCCAGCAAAGGCGGCCGTCATCATCATCAGCGTGCTCTCCGGGGTATGGAAGTTGGTGAGCAGGGTATTAGCGATTTTAAACTCGTACGGAGGGAAAATAAACCGGTCGGTCCAGCCTTGGTTGGCTTTCAGACGATTGTGCGCCGATACGGATGACTCCAGGGCCCGCATGGTAGTAGTACCCACCGAGCACACACGCTTTTTGGCATCCAGCGCCTTATTTACGATAATGGCCGCCTCCGCAGGAACGATGAAGTTCTCAGAGTCCATCTTGTGCTTAGTCAGGTCTTCCACATCCACCGGACGGAAAGTGCCCAAACCAACGTGCAGCGTGACGGCAGTGGTTTCCACACCTTTGATTTCCAGACGCTTCAGTACCTCGCGAGTAAAGTGCAGGCCCGCCGAAGGAGCGGCCACGGCACCAATGTGCTTGGCATAAATGGTCTGATAGCGCTCTTTGTCGGCTGGCTCGGCATCGCGGGTGATGGCCTCGCGGGGCAGCGGCGTTTCACCTAAGTCGTGCAGAGCTTTGTAAAACTCCTCGTCAGGACCATCAAACAAAAATTTGATGGTACGGCCCCGAGATGTGGTGTTGTCAATAACCTCGGCCACCATGTCGCTTTCGCCGAAGTACAATTTGTTGCCCACCCGGATTTTACGGGCCGGATCAACCAGCACGTCCCACAGGTGGCTTTCTTTATTCAGTTCGCGCAGCAAAAACACTTCAATTTTTGCTCCCGTCTTTTCTTTATTGCCATATAGCCGCGCCGGAAACACCTTCGTGTCATTCATCACGAATACGTCGCCATCATTGAAATACTCAATAATGTCTTTGAAAATACGGTGTTCGATTTTGCCAGTATCGCGGTGTACTACCATCAAGCGCGACTCGTCGCGGTTTTTGGCCGGGTGCTGCGCCAGCAGGTTCTCGGGCAGGTCAAATTTAAACTCGGACAGTTTCATGGTCGGATATGGGCAATAGGGGGGGAAGCTAACAAAAATTTCAGGGGGCAAAAGTACGTAGAATGGCCGGATTAATCGTTATTTTTCGCCCGGAATCAGCATAGAATGCTTAAATGAATGAACAGCTAACTAGTTGTAATAGTGGCAGATTAAACTGCTAACTTGTTCCTTTACTGATAGCTGAACTACTGCCCAGTGGAAACTGTATTAGTTCAGTCAGCCAACCATTTAGCTACTTAACCTCCCGCTCCATGCTCGCCTTGCGCCTGACACTGGAAAGCTTCCGCTTCGCGTGGCAAGCTCTCAAATCCAATTTGCTGCGCACTATTCTTTCTTTGCTGGGCGTCACGGTAGGCATTTTTGCTATCATCGCCGTTTTTACCGTCGTCGATTCGCTGGAGTCGAATATCCGGCAGAGCATGGATTTTCTGGGTGAGAAAGTGGTTTACGTTGGTAAGTGGCCCTGGAAGTTCGAACCTAATCGGCCTTGGTGGAAATATTTCAACCGCCCTGTGCCCACCCAGCGCGAGTTTCGCGCTATACAGCGCATGCTGAACCCCAATAGCCATATGGGAATGGCCATTATGGCTAATACGGGTGGTAATACGTTGAAGGCCGGCAATAACAGCCTTACCGACTGTAACTTGCAGGGTGTAAGCTACGAATATCAGCAGGTTTCAAAGGTACCCATTGCGGAAGGCCGCTATTTTACCCCCCAGGAAATTGACCTCGCCCGCAACGTAGCCATTATCGGGGCCGACATCGCTGAAAATCTCTTTGGTGGCAGCTCTGCCTTGGGGCGCGAGTTCTCGGCTCGTGGGCGCAAATTCACCGTGATTGGGGTGATGAAAAAAGAAGGTAAAAAGCTGATTGACACGCCCAGTAATGATACCAACTGCCTGATTACCTTCGGCATGTTCAGCCAAATCTTTGCCGTCAATAATGGTAGTAGCATGGGCGGCGTATCGCCCAATATCATTGTGAAAGGCCGCGAAGACGATCAAAACCTCGCTAATCTAGAATCGGAGTTGCAAGGTGTGATGCGCAACGTACGGGGCCTCAAGCCGCGCGAGGAAGACAACTTTGCCCTCAACCGACCCGAGATGTTCGGTGAGCTTATCTCCAAGCTGTTTTCGGTAATTGGAGTAGCTGGCGCCGTTATTGGCAGCTTTGCTATGCTGGTGGGGGGCTTTGGTATTGCCAACATCATGTTTGTATCGGTGAAGGAGCGCACCAACATTATTGGTATTCAGAAGTCGTTGGGGGCCAAAAACTACTTTATCCTGTTTCAGTTTCTGTTCGAAGCTATCTTCCTGTGTCTGATTGGTGGCGCGGCCGGCATTTTCCTAGTCTTTCTGATCACGTTGATACCCCAGGATTCGTTGCCTTTGTTTCTTTCGGCTGGCAACGTAACGCTGGGGCTCACCGTATCGGTGGTCATCGGTATTCTGGCAGGTATTATTCCAGCGGTCTTGGCATCCAACCTTGATCCGGTTATTGCCATCCGCTCGAAGTAAAACAGGTGGAGTAAGTAAGCTCCTTGTCTTGCACAACAGAGCCAAAGCCTTATCTTGCACGCCCCGGTTTTGGGAGGAGGGCAATTGCGCGTTTTGGTCGCTAGGCTTCTAATTATCTTTCTTTTTCTTTAAAAACAGGCTCGCGGCGCCGAAAAGTGCTTGCTAATTCCCGTAAGCGGGCTTAAAAGTGCAGTATCTATGACTAAGCTTAAAAAAACCAGTCGGACCAAAATCCACGACGAAACCCTGAATGCAGGTAGTGGACAGACGATCAGTCAGCCTAATGTGAACGACAACAAGGTAACTTCCATCAGCGAAATTCGGGAGCAAACCAGCGGGCAGCGCACCCTGCAGCTCGATGATGAGCAGCGCATCCGGCGCGCGTTCGTGGACAAGGACTGGAACGAGATTAAGATTGCCGACTCCTGGCAGATCTTCAAGGTGATGGCCGAATTCGTGGAAGGCTTCGAGAAGATGAGCAAAATTGGCCCCTGCGTGTCGATTTTTGGTTCAGCTCGCACCAAGCCAGACAATCCTTACTATCAAGTAGCTGAGGAGATTGCGGCCAAGCTCGTGCGCCATGGCTACGGCGTAATTACGGGCGGTGGACCTGGTATCATGGAAGCCGGCAACAAAGGGGCTCGCTCTGAAGGCGGCCGTTCGGTAGGTCTCAACATTGAGTTGCCCTTCGAGCAATTTCACAACATCTATATCGACCCCGATAAGATCATCAACTTCGATTACTTCTTCGTACGGAAGGTGATGTTCGTGAAGTACGCGCAGGGCTTCATCGGTATGCCCGGCGGCTTTGGCACACTAGATGAGCTATTTGAGGCTATCACGCTGATTCAAACCAAGAAGATTGGCCGTTTCCCTATCGTGCTGGTTGGGTCTCGCTATTGGGAAGGTATGTTCAAGTGGATTGAGGAAGTGATGCTGTACGAGGAGCGCAATATCTCTGCTGAGGATATGCAGTTGGTGCAAATCGTGGATGATGCCGCTTCGGCCGTCAAAATCATCGACGATTTCTACTCCAAGTACCTGCTCTCGCCAAACTTCTAATTCAGAAACAAGCTCAGGTATTAAGCCGTTATTTGAACCGGCGACGGAAATGCTTCCGTCGCCGGTTTTTTGTGTTTGTGCAAACTGATTTCGACTATTTGATAGTGGGTGGTGGGGCCGCCGGCCTGAGTCTGGCGTATGCGCTGGCCCAGGAGCCACGCCTGCGCAACAAGCGAGTACTGCTGTTGGAGCCGGCTGCCAAAGACCAAAACGACCGCACATGGTCATTCTGGTCAGATGCGCCGTCGCCGTTTGATAGCATTGTCGCCCACGAGTGGCAGCAGTTAGCCTTTCGTAGTCCGGACTTCGAGCAAGTTTTCCCGCTTAGTCGCCACCGTTACAAGATGATTCGGGGGCTGGATTTCTACCAGTTCGTACATGCCGCTCTGGCCAACACCCCACAGTTCACTTTAGTCCGTGCTACTGTTGATAACCTCGAAAATTTGCCCCCCAGCGGTGTGGTAGCGCATACATCGGCTGGGGAATTTACGGCTAGATACGCTTTTGATAGTCGGCCGCCGGTTATTGATAAGCAACCGGAGAAGCACCGCTATCTGCTCCAACATTTTGTGGGCTGGGAGGTAGAAACCGAGCAGGATGTGTTCGATCCGGAAACTGTGGAATTTATGGATTTTCGGGGGCCACAATACCATGAGCCGCGCTTTATGTATGTGCTGCCTTTCAGCCCGCGTCGGGCATTGGTAGAGTACACACTGTTTTCAGGGGAGCTACTGCCCAAAGCTGCCTACGAAGCCGCTATGCATGATTATCTCACTATCACGCTCAGCTTAAAAAACTACCGAATAGAGGCGGAAGAGGTAGGCGCTATTCCCATGACCGATCATCCGCTACCCGCCCGTCGGGGGGCAAATATTATCAATCTGGGGACGCGCGCTGGGCGGGCTAAGCCAAGTACGGGCTACGCTTTCAAACGCATTCAGGCGCATACGGCCCGCATAGTGGAAGCGCTGGCTACTACCGGCACCCCACCGTCCGACCTTACTGGCGACCGGTGGCAATTTCGCCTCTTCGATACCTTGCTGCTCGATATCATGCAGCGCCGCGGCGAAACCACCCGCGATATTTTCACCGAATTATTCCAGCATAATCCAGTGGAGCGCATCTTTGACTTCTTAGATGAGCGCACTTCCTGGGTCGAGAACTTTCAGGTGATGAACTCGGTGACGCCGTGGCCATTTATGCGTTCTATCGGGCAGGTGTTACGAGGCAAGCCAGGGAAACGAAGAGAGTAGGTGCAAGCTTAAGAAATACGCTCAATCCGCAGGCTTTCCTCACTTTCCAGATACGCTTTTGCCCCCCGCACGCTCTCAGGGGTCAATAATTCCAATTCTGGCTTCGGAAGCGACAAATTGAGTAAGTAGCCCGTCATGGGGGGCAAATTGTCGAGGTCGTGGGTGATGCAGAGTACGGTTTTGCCCGCCTCTAATACCCAGCTTTGCAGCAGATCGAACACGCGGCGGCGGTAATACACGTCGAGCTGTTGGGTGGGCTCGTCGAGGAGGTAAAGCTGAGCGTCTTGCAGCGCGAGTTGCGCTAGCCACACCAGCTGCTGCTCACCGCCAGATAGCAAAGTAAAGTCGCGGTGAGCGAGGTGAGCGGCACCCACGCGGGCCAGGGCTTCATCAGCCTGGGCGTAATCAGTGGGCCCATAAACACTCAGAAAACGCTGGTGGCGGAAGCGGCCCATCACGACCAGTTCACGCACTTCAATAGGGAAGCTGACAGTATTGCGCTGGGGCAGATGGGCCAACAAACCACTAGCCGCTGGTTGGCGCTCGGTGCGTAGGTCGTGGCCAAATACCTGCACGCTGCCCTGGTAAGGTATGCGGCCGGTAAGCGCTCTGAAAAGTGTGCTTTTGCCGCAGCCATTATGCCCCACAATGGCTACAAATGCCGGTGTGGGCACGCACAAAAAAAGGTTGCGGAGCAGAACGCGCTGTTCATACCCCGCAACCAGATTCTGTATTGTTAAAGGAGTTGAGAGTTGAGCGCTGGCGGTCGGAGCAGACTGACTGTCGGGTATACCACTCATCCAATCCGTTCTAACTTCGGCTGCTAACTCCTGGCTTCTTTCTTAGTACTCGTCTTCATTGAACATGAAGTCTTCCTTGGTCGGGTAGTCCGGCCAAACTTCTTCGATGTTCTCGTAGGGTTGGCCGTCATCCTCCAATGCCTGCAGGTTTTCCACCACTTCCATCGGGGCACCCGAGCGGATGGAGTAATCAATCAGTTCATCCTTGGTGGCGGGCCAGGGGGCATCTTCCAGATAGGAAGCAAGTTCCAGAGTCCAATACATAATGGTGTGCTACAAAAAAAGTGGGCAAATGTAAAGTTGTGATATGCCGATGAGCAAAAACCCGGCCGGCTGAAAACGCCTGCCAAAGCGGCGCAACGGCGTTTGCTTCCCGACAACGTAAAAAGTGCTGTAAGGTTCAGCCTAAGCAGGTAAGCGCTGGCGTAACAGCTCAATAAGATCGGTTTTTGTGCGGATTTTTCGCTCGAATCCCCGGATTTTTCCTTCCAGCATATTGCGGAAAGTTTCGTTGCCGGGAGAGTCGCTGAGCTTGCCCAGGTTTTCCTGTAGCACTTCCTGTTCCTGCTTATCGTACTTGATAAAGTCGCGGAGGGCCTGCACGCGAGCGTTTATTTTGTCTTCGGGTGAGCCGGTTTCTGGTGCATTAGGCTGACGCTTGCGGATAAAGTGCTCCAATGCGCTCATCTCAAATACTTTGTCGCAGGCCATGATGAACTGTTCCCATACGCGGTCAGATTCTTCGCCGCGTACGGGGCCCACCTTTTTCCAGGCAGCCTGCAGTTCCTTGGCGCGCGCCACGGCCGCCGACATTGGCTGATTAAGCAGGGCTTCAGCCTCGGCTACCAGTGCGCGCTTGCGGCTCAGGTTGTCATCCATGTAGCCGTCTTTGGCATCCACTCGCTTCGTGCTGATGTGCTCTTTCAGGCGGTCGAAAAAGTGGTTGTGAGCAGCCCGAAAGCGCGTCCACAATTCATTAGCTTGTTTGCGGGGCAAAGAGCCGCCCACCTCTTTCCAGTCCTGCTGTAGTTGCTTGAGTTGGCGGGTGGTTTCTTCGTAGTCTTCCGAGTTTTGGATGGCTTCCGACTTGCGGATCAGGTCGCGGTACTTGTCTACCACCCGATTCGACATAGCCTTTTTATCGGCCAGGAACTCCTTTTTGCGTACAAAAAACTGATCTACTGCTTCGCGGAAGCGGTTTTCCAGCTCTTCGGTGAGGTGCTTTTCTACGGGGCCAGTCTTTATCCAGGCTTGGCGCAGCTCCTGAAGCTTTTCGCCGGCCGTCTGCCAGTCGATGCTGTCGCGCAGAGCCTCAGCCTCCTGAATCAGCGTAATCTTGGTGTTCAGGTTCTTCTCGCGGTTGCGGGCTACTGTTACTTTAATGCCTTCTTCAGCTTCGGTGAGGCGGTGGTGCAGGGCCTCAAAATCGCCCAGAGCATCGTAGGAGGCCATTTGCTCCTTCAGGTGCAGGGCTTTCATCAGAAAAGAACCCTTGTTCTCCGATTCTTCGATCTTAGCCAGTAAGTCTTCTACCTTGGCCCGAAAGCTCTCGAAACGCTGAGCAAAGTACTGAAGCGAGGCCTCCTCGGATTCTTTAACCTGCCCAACCTGACGGGCCGGCAAATCCATAAACGAGCGTAGCCACACTTGGTCGCCCTCGACGTAGCCGTAGCGCCGGGCTTCGGCCAGCAGGTGATCTTGTGGTTCCATACTAATGATAATAATAACGCGAAAGCGGCTAGGTGGTGGGATCGGAAGGGTAAAGAACGGTATTAGCTGACTACAAGTTTACGGGATGGAAAGCACATTCGCTGCCTGTGAAACCCTGGGTTTAAACGGCGGAAACTTAGGGCAGGCTGCCTACCTTTGGCCGGTTCGCCGAGTTAGCCAGGGTTATCTGAACCGAACGTAAGCCAACGCCGCAAGGTTAGGCTATGAGTGGGTAACCAAGTTGAAACGGACGAATTGATCTAAGCCCTTATCCAGCAGACTGTCATGCAGAGCGGAGCGAAGCATCCCGCGTGCTGATGTGTTTAATTAGTAATCCTGATAAACACGCGAGATGCTTCGCTCCGCTCTGCATGACCGCCTTTTTTATACGAAATCTGACTGTCGCGGCAGCTTGTTTTGTCGCCTAAAAACTTTAAAAAAAGCCCCCCACCAATCTCTATGAGCGAAACGATCATCTTCTCAATGGCCGGCGTGAGCAAAGTGTATCCGCCCCAGAAACAGGTTCTCAAGAATATTTACCTCTCGTTTTTCTACGGCGCCAAAATCGGCGTGCTCGGTCTGAACGGCTCAGGTAAGTCGTCGCTGCTGAAAGTAATTGCCGGCGTCGATAAGCAGATTCAGGGCGAAGTAGTGTGGTCGCCGGGCTACTCGGTGGGCTACTTAGAACAGGAGCCCCAACTCGACCCCACCAAAACGGTGATGGAAGTGGTGCAGGAAGGCGCGGCCGAAACCGTGGCGCTGCTCAAGGAATTCGACGAGATAAACGAGGCCTTCGGGGCCGAAGATGCCGACTTCGACAAGCTACTCGAGCGTCAGGGCATCGTACAGGAGCGCCTCGACCAACTGGACGCCTGGAACCTGGACAGCAAGCTGGAGCGCGCCATGGACGCCCTCCGCACCCCCGACGGTGATGCCATCGTGGGCAACCTCTCGGGAGGTGAAAAGCGCCGCGTAGCCCTCTGCCGCCTGCTCCTGCAAGAACCTGATGTGCTGCTACTGGACGAGCCCACCAACCACCTCGACGCCGAGAGCGTGCTGTGGCTGGAGCAACACTTGCAGCAGTACAAAGGCACCGTGATTGCCGTAACCCACGACCGCTACTTCCTCGACAACGTAGCTGGCTGGATTCTGGAGCTGGACCGCGGTGAGGGTATTCCGTGGAAGGGCAACTACTCCTCATGGCTGGAGCAGAAGTCGAACCGCTTGGCTCAGGAAGAGAAAACCGAGAGCAAGCGCCAGAAAACCTTGCAGCGGGAGCTGGAGTGGGTGCGTATGTCGCCCAAAGCCCGGCAGGCTAAGAGCAAGGCCCGCGTGGCTGGCTACGACAAGATGGTAAGCGCTGATGTGAAGGAAAAGGAGCAGAAGCTGGAGCTATTTATTCCCGACGGTCCTCGTTTGGGCGGGCAGGTAATTGAAGCCCACAACATCTCCAAAGCTTTCGGCGACAAGCTATTATTTGAAAACCTGAGCTTTGCTCTGCCTCAGGGTGGTATCGTGGGCATTATCGGACCGAACGGAGCGGGTAAATCCACCTTATTCCGCCTCATTACTAACCAACTGGAAGCCGACGCCGGCACCTTTGAGGTTGGCCCCACAGTGCAGGTTGCCTACGTGGATCAGCAGCACGACACGCTGGAGCCCAACAAGTCCGTGTTCGAGACGATTTCAGGCGGCACCGAAACCATGCTGCTGGCGGGACGGCCGGTGAATGCCCGTGCCTATGTGAGCAACTTTAACTTCCGCGGCGGCGACCAGGAAAAGAAAGTTGGTAACCTCTCCGGTGGAGAGCGCAACCGCGTGCATCTGGCCACAACGCTGAAGCAGGGGGCAAATTTGCTGCTGCTCGATGAGCCCACTAACGACTTGGACGTAAACGCCATCCGGGCGCTGGAAGACGCGCTGGAGAACTTCGCCGGTTGCGCCGTTATCATCAGCCACGACCGCTGGTTCCTCGACCGCTTGGCTACGCACATTCTGGCTTTTGAGGGCAACTCGGAAGTGGTCTGGTTTGAGGGAAACTTCTCGGATTATGAGGAAGCCAAGAAGAAGCGTCTGGGTGATGTGGAGCCCAAGCGTGTACGGTACAAGAAGCTGGGGTAGGTAATTGCCATACTTAATTATTCAAAGAAGCCTTAGCTACACATGTAGCTAAGGCTTCTTTGAGTTTAGCGGGCAGCTACCTTTTACTTTCTGACTACATATAAGCTTACTACAAGCACTACATTAGTGCCACTGGCCTCTACGCCGCCACCCAGCCCTCCCGCATCGCCTGTACTACCAGCCCTACCAGTGTTTTGGCCCCCGTTTTTTGCAGTAAAGCCCGGCGGTGGCTTTCCACCGTGCGCACGCTCAGAAACAGGCGGTCGGCAATTTCCTGGTTGCAGTGGTCGGCAATTACCAGCCGTAATACCTCCAGCTCGCGGCGGCTGAAAGGTGTAGGCGGCGCGCTTCGGCGGGCAGGTCGGGTGGCGCAGCCAATAGAATCATCCGGGCGAATTAGGCCGCCTACGCACTTTATCAATTCCGTGGGTGTAGCGCGGCGTGGAAGTAAAGTGTAGCCCATTTGCGCCAGCAGGTGGCAAGTAGTACTGGGTAGGTGCCGCCTAGTGAGGAGCACTAGTTGCTGCTGGCTGTGGGCGCCGTGCAGCTGCAGCAACTGGGGCAGCAAGCTGGAGTCGGCAGCCATGGCATCGACAATAACCAGCGTGAAGCGCTGCTGTGCCAGCAGAGCCAGAAGCTGGTCGGGGTCGGGGAGGATACAAATGCGCAGGGTCGGCCATGTTTCGCGCAACATAGCAGTCAGGCCTAAGCGGTGTAGCGTGGATGGGGCAGCAACTAATACATCCCCTGCGGGCATAGTCATATAGATTGCTAGGTCAATTCATGAGTAAAAATGAAATGGTGTAGCAAAAGGTGGATAGGTAGTAGCGCGGGTACTTGAAGTATATAAGTAGCTGAATGTATAGAGCTTATAGGAGGAAGTCAAGTTTTTGTATTGAAAAAGGTAAAATTCATATCGGAATGATTAAATTATAAGTAGTTGCTTTTACTACCGTTAGGCAGTGTAAAAGTGCTAGCAACTCCAGCTATATAGCCCGGTTGCGCTGCGCTAATTTGCCCCCGGAGCCTTACAAGTGTGAGGTAGCGTACTTTTGGCCCTGCACTTCGCAAGCCTTACCTTCTGGCTACCTTCGGCTGCTCTTATATGAGTAACAACCAAAGAGGTGCTCGCCGTATAAGTTAGCGCCACGAACTCTTCCTGTTATGCCTCCTATGCTTGATCCTGTGCCCTTCTTTCAAGACTTCGTGGAGAATCTTAACCAGGTCTTCTTCGTGTATGACCCTGCTGCAAACGAAGTAGTATTCGTGAACGAGGCCTATGAGCATATAATGGGCGGCAACCGTAATCAGGTGAACCAGGAGCTGCACCAACTCATTGCGCGCCTGCACCCCGATGACCGCCCTTACTTAGCTAATTGCTGGCGGCGCTGGCAGCGTGGCAGGCTGGAAGAAAAGGAAATTGAGTTCCGCCTGCTGGATCCTGATGGCAACCTGCTGGATCCTGATGGCGCGGAGCAATGGCTGCAGCTGAAACCTTACCGCCAGCAAACCGGGGCTGAAAAAGAGTTGCTGGGGGGCTTTTTAGAAGTGATTACCAGCCAGAAGGAGTATATAGCCAACGCTGATAAGTTCAACGCCAAGAAAAACGCCACCTTGGAAATTCTCTCGCACGATTTGGCGGGGCCGTTTATCATGCTACAGCAGCTGGCCGAATACATGGGCGAGCAAGTTAGCTCCTTGCAGAATGAGAGACTCAATGAGATGATAAGCATCATGCAGACCACCTGCAAGGAGAGCGTAAATCTCATCCGCGATTTTGTGGATCAGGAGTTTCTGGACTCCGCCAACGTGGAGCTGAAAACGGAGCGTGTGGATATGGTGGAGCGCGTGCAGCAGATGATGGAAAGCTACGAGCAATCGGAGTCGCTGGTGGATAAGCATTTCCAGCTAATTGCCCCCCAAGAGCCTATTTATATAAGCCTGGACGTCAATAAGTTTATGCAGGTGCTCAACAACTTGCTGTCGAACGCCGTCAAGTTTACGCCCGATGGTGGCCATATCACCGTGACCGTGGCACAAGAGCCCACAACCGTACGCTTCACCGTAGCCGACGACGGTATCGGCATTCCGAAGGCCTTGCAGGCCGGCTTGTTTGATCGTTTTACCAAAGCCCGCCGGCCCGGTCTGCGCGGCGAAAAGACCACGGGTTTGGGGATGTCTATCATCAAAACTATTGTGGGGCTGCACCGGGGCCATATCTGGTTTGAAAGCGAAGAAGGCAAAGGCAGTACTTTCTATATAGATATTCCACTGGATCTGGCCTCAAATCCTGACGGGCAGCACAAGGCATAAAGGGCGTTGCCCCTGGTAGGGTAAGCGGTATATTATTTGAAGTCAGGCATAGTTCCCGTATTCTTGTCTCTTACTTATTTCTCCAATGCATACAGAATCTCAAAAGCAGGCCTTGTTTCAGCAGACTGAGCAACAGCTTCAGGCGCAGGGATTTACCATCGACAAGCAAGATCAATCGCGCCCATGGGGGGGCTTTTTTGTCATCAATGAAGACCAAGCCCAGCCCTTTGCCGATGCTTATTTTGATGGAATGGCCGTAGAAGACCTACGCATTTCGGGCAAGCTGAGCCCCAAGATTCTGATTGTAGCGCCCCAAAAGCGGCTGTCGTGGCAATACCACCACCGCCGCGCCGAGGTTTGGAAAGTGCTGCAAGGCCCCGTAGGTGTCGTAACAAGCTCTACCGATGAGGAGGGTGAAGTAAAAACCTACGCCGTGGGCCAGCTAATTACCTTAAAACAGGGCGAGCGTCATCGGTTAGTCGGCCTTGACGATTGGGGCGTACTGGCGGAAATCTGGCAGCACACCGACGCCACCCAGCCCTCTGATGAAGACGACATTGTGCGCGTGCAGGATGATTTTGGCCGCTAATCAGCAGGCTGAACTTTAAACTTGCATCTACATAAAAAAGGCCGGCCCCACACTGACGAATCAGCGTGGGGCCGGCCTTTTTTATGTAGATGCAAGCTGTTATTTTTTCATTGAAATGGTCACAACTTTGGCGCCATTCACTTTGAATTTACACTCGTCGAACTCGGGAGCCCTCATAGTAGGCCACACGTTATTCGAGAAGGCATACGGCTCGGTAGGAATACCCAGAAAGTTGCGGTCTACCAAGTCATTCTCGTTCATGTCTTGGGTAAGGGCTACAGCCCATTCGCCATTGGGCAAGTCGATGGGCAGCGTAATTTGTTTGCTGCCCGCGGGCTTCACATACTTGAGCATGGTATAGTTGCCCCGCTTCAGAAAATTCTCCTTCACGTTGTAGAAGTACAGCTTTAGTGTCGCCTTGGTAGAAGGCAAGTCGGTCACGACTACACTTACCGGGGAAGTGCCAGCAGAAGTGGTGGCACCGAGCGGAGCCGCTGACAATGTAGTTCCAAGCGCAAGTAGCGCGACTTCAAAAAACATCATAAGCTTAGTGTAAGAGGAAAAAACAGTCAGCACAACGAATGCACGGTTCTACCCCAGTGTGATACCGCCTCAAACAGATTTGCTAAGGTTGGCCGGCTTCCAGGCATTGGGCATACAGGCCACAGCGCCAATAAGTTTCCTATTGGGCCGCGCGCCGAATTATACTGACTGTAATAAAGCAACACACTGCCGGGCAATGGCCAGCTCCTCATTGGTGGGCACCACCAGAATCTTCACCCGCGCTTCCGCCTGATTAATTTCGCGTAGCTCCTTGGCCCATTTCTCGTTGCGGCCGTCATCAAGGTGAAGGCCCAGGAACTCCATGCTTCGGCAGACCAAGGCGCGAATACGGGCGTCGTTTTCGCCCACACCGGCCGTGAATACCACAGCGTCGAGGCCGTTGAGCACGGCAGCGTACGCCCCAATGTACTTCTGAATGCGGTAAGCATAAAGGTCGTAGGCCAGCGCGGCGGTGGGGTCGCCAGCTAGCAGGGCTTTGGTAATGTCGCGCATGTCGCTGAAGCCAGTAAGGCCCAGCATACCACTGTTTTTGTTGAGCAGGTTTTGCACCTGAGCCGGCTCATAGCCCCGCTCATTTATCAGATGGAAAATAATCGACGGATCAAGGTCGCCGGAGCGCGTACCCATCACCAGGCCACTGAGCGGCCCAAAACCCATGCTGGTATCCACCGATTTGCCCCCCAGCACGGCTGCCATGCTACAGCCATTGCCCAAGTGAATGGTGATGATCTTGGCTGCCGGGTTGCCCAGGTAAGTAGCGGCCTGGGCGGCCACATACTGGTGGCTGGTGCCATGAAAGCCATAGGCCCGAATGCCGAACTCGGTGTAGAATGACGTAGGCAGCGCGTAACGGAAGGCTCTGGGGGGCAAAGTTTGGTGAAAAGCCGTATCAAACACCGCTACTTGCTGGGCCTGAGGAAACAGGTTTTCGGCCACCTCAATACCCAGATAATTGGCCGGATTGTGTAAGGGAGCCAGGGAGAATAGTCGCTTGATTTCAGCCTTCACTGCCGGGGTAATGAGCGCCGTAGCAGCGAAAGCCTCGCCGCCGTGCACCACCCGATGCCCCACCACTTCAATTTCCTGTGGGTCGCGGAGTACGCCTTCTGTTGGGTCGGTGAGCAAGCCGACAACTTCCCGCAACCCAGCCTCGTGGTCGGGCAGGGGCAGGCTGCGCTGGATAACAGCCCCGGCGTCGCTGGTGAAAACGTTGTGGGTGATACTGGCATCGGGCAGGCCGATGCGCTCCACCAGACCGCTGCACACGGGCTGCTCGGCGGGCCAGCGGAAGAGTTGATACTTAATAGAGCTGCTGCCGGAATTGATGACGAATAAGTACATAGAAGTCGCTTACGTACTGGCCCCCACTTCTAGTTCACTTGAATTCCCTGAAGTCATCGCCTAAACTTATCTAAGCCGATAAAGCACTCGCTTTACCATTCGACCAAGGCCTCAACTCATGAGCCTTCGCCCGCCAATAGAAGGCAGCTGGATTCGATGAATTGTTTTTAAACTACTTGTAATGAGTTAGATAGATAAAGTATGAATTAATAATCTCCTTTTTGTTTGGTAACTTTGAAAAACAAAGTACTTTTGAATTGTCGTTCGATATAAGGAAAGGATCATCGGAAAAAACCTCAGAGCAATTGCGTCAATGGCTAACCTAACAGCCTGTTCCTAAAGGGTGTAGAAGCTTTTAACTGAAAAACCATGAGTATCTCTTCCGCACTTGATCGTCTTCATAGTAGGGTAAGGCAAACTAGATGGCTCCGGGATTTCACCGTTTTCACTCGGATAGTTTTGGCTATGGGTTTTTTGCCTTCAGGTTACGTTAAAATTGTGGGTGAGCGGTTCACCGATTTGCCCATTTGTCATCCAATGGGTCATTATCTGGAGGCATTTCATCGCACTGGGTTTTACTACACGTTCGTGGGAGTGGTGCAGGTAACGGCAGCCTGTTTATTGCTGATTCCGCGCACCGCAACCTTAGGTGCAGTCCTTTATTTCCCCATCATTTTAAACATTTGTATCCTGACGTTTGCAGTGCGTTTTGTAGGATCGTGGGTGACTGCCCCTTTAATGGTACTGGCTAATTTATACCTGCTTTGCTGGGACTATGACAAATTAAAATTTATCCTTCCGTTCAATAAACAAACAGATCTGATAAGCTAATAATAAGAAAAGAAATTATTATAAATACAGAAAGGAGAATGAAAAAAATGTTATTCATGCTTGTTGCTACATTGCTATTTACAGCTGCTTGCGAAATTATGCCCGCCAATAGTTTAATAGATTGTAGGAAGCAATGTAAAGACAGTGATAAATCTAGAGCATGCTACGAGTTCTGTGATTGTATTCACAACAACTGCCAACCGCTGGATACTTGTTTAGCTGCATATGATAAGGCTGCAAAAGATAATATTGGAAAGCCTTAGGTTTGATTTGCTGTTTCTGCAGTTTTGGATTTATTTAAATAGTTGAGCGGCCCTCAAAATTAATAATAACCCATTTTATTTTTAATTTTCACTTTCATTTAAAAAGAAAACTGTCATGAATGCTACTTCAAATGCTTCGACACCTATTTCAAGTTTAATAGGCTGGCTGTTTGGCCTGCTGGCTTTGGCCATCGGCATCGTGAATACCTTTTGGGGCAATGATCCCGGATTCGGACTCTTTATCATCGCATTATCTCTTGCTTTTTTTCCTCCAGTGAACGCCTTCATTAAGGCAAAAGCTGGGTTTGCAATTCCTAGAATAGTAAAATGGCTCTTGGGCTTCTTTATTCTTTGGGCATCGTTAGGTGTGGGTGAACTCTTTGATAAGATTGACCTGATGATGGCATCTTTCTAATCCTTGAGCAATGCCCTTGCGGCAAATGTAGAGAGTTGAAAACTAATTGTTTAAATCTGTTACTTGGCTGTTTCTCAAAACATCCACAAGGACCATGAAAGAAAATGCAATGCAAAGGAAAACCACCCCATCAAGTATTATCGGTTGGGTATTTGGTATAATTGTTTTTGCTATTGGCGTAGCAAATGTATTCTTAGTGCACCCCGTTCCGGGGATTGTTTACCTGTTTCTATCATTAATATATTTTCCTCCGGTCAATGCTTTTCTCAAGGAAAAAACTGGTTTTTATATTCCTGGAGTTATAAAAATAATCTTGGGCATAATTATTATACAATTCACCTTAGGCGTGAGTGATCTTGGGGATATGATTGATGATTTATAGATCTGCGGCTTGCATTTCTCAGATCAATGCGTTCGACGGGCTAGCGAAACAGTTGACATTTGATGGGACTATTACTGTAGTTGACGACGAAGATGTTCATAGAATAAAATAATACCCTTAACTCTACTTTCTGGGAGGGAGGAGCATAGTAATGAGTTGGAGGCAAGATCGAAACAGGATAGAAAAGTTCTGTACGTAGCACAATTGACGATGGGTAAAATGAGTAGATTATCCAAGTGTTACTTTTCATGCGCGGATCCGGCAAAGTGACCTGTATCAAATTTCACCAACCATAATTTTCTCGGCGCCTAAGTTTATTATTAAATAAAATCAAAATAATTAAAAAATGTAATACATTTATATACTTTAGGTCCACATAATCCTATACCTCACTTACCCTTCAACATTTTTTTGAAAAATAAAATGAAAAAAACAATTACATCAACGATGCTTTTTGCTGCCCTCTTGCTCACGGTCGCAACAAATTCAGTGCAAGCACAAACAAAACCCGCTACACTGGCGCGCTATAAAGACACGGTGGAGGAAAACCTCAGTGCGGATGCGGATATCAATATTGTGACTGAGTATGTGAATACGTTAGTAGGAGGAAATGCAGATAAGGCAAAAATGCTTTTGGCAAGCAATTACAAAGGGTATGGTCCTTCTGCAGCCGACTCATCTACTGCTGAGAAAGTAGTGAGCGGATGGAAGCAGGACTATAAGGTGCAATCAAACCGAAAATTCGACTTTGTAAAGGCGACGTTTCGTGTTAAATCGGGGAATTTCAAAGGTAATTGGGTGTCATTGTGGGGCAATTACAGCTTCACTCAAAGTGGCAAAAATGTCACATTCCCTGTTCACTACAACGCTCACGTAACAAACGGGAAGATCGACCGGGACTATATCTACTTTGACAGGTTGTCTGTGTACCAAACCCTGGGCTACAAGCTGGCACCTCCCGCCGCTGCGGTGGCTAAGTAACGATTCGTCAGGTTCAAATAAAAAGTCCCGCCTACAGTATTTGCTATAGGCGGGACCTCTTATTTGATTTTAAATTTATGGCCGCACGACCTACCTGTATTGTGGCAGATTCCGCCCTATGCTACTAATTACCCCTGCGCCTGTATAGCGGTGATAATCACCGTATTCACTACGTCTTCCACGGTACAGCCTCGGCTCAAGTCGTTTACCGGCTTATTCAGCCCTTGTAATACCGGGCCGATGGCTAAGGCGCCGGTTTCGCGCTGCACGGCTTTGTATGTGTTATTGCCGGTGTTCAGATCGGGAAAAATGAGCACGCTGGCCTGGCCGGCTACCGTGGAGTCGGGGAGCTTCTGGCGGCCCACGATGGGGTCGACGGCGGCGTCGTACTGGATAGGGCCTTCCACTTGCAGGTCGGGGCGGAGCTGGTGCACGAGCTGGGTGGCGCGGCGCACTTTCTCTACTTCCGCGCCTTCGCCGGAGGTGCCCGAGGAGTAGGAGAGCATGGCCACGCGGGGCTCGATGCCGAAACGCAGGCTGCTTTCGGCCGAGGAAATAGCAATTTCGGCTAGCTGCTCGGCAGTGGGGTTGGGGTTCACGGCGCAGTCGCCGAACACGGCCACACGGTCGGGGAGGCACATAAAAAACACGGACGACACCACTGACATGCCGGGCTTGGTTTTAATAAACTGCAGGGCCGGCCGGATGGTGTGCTGGGTAGTGTGCACCGCCCCCGATACCATGCCGTCGGCGTGGCCCTGGTAAACCATCATGGTGCCGAAGTAGGAGACATCCGTCATCATGTCGCGGGCCATGTCGAGGTTCACGTTTTTGGCTTTGCGCAGCTCGTAGAGGGTTTCGGCATACTCGGCGAAGCGGGGCGCGTGAGCCGGGTCAAGCAGCTGGATTCGGGTCAGATCGAGGCTTAAACCCAGGCGGTTGACGGCGGCCGTGATGGCCGTGGGGTCGCCGAGAATGGTCAGGTCTACCACGTCCATCTGCTGGAGGCGGGCAGCGGCGCGCAGAATCCGGTCGTCGTTGCCTTCGGGCAGCACAATGTGGCGGCGCTGGCTTTTGGCCCACTGCATGAGCTGGTACTGAAACATGTGCGGCGTGATGCCCTCCGCCTTGAACGTGACCAGCTTTTCCTCCAGCGCGGCCACATCTACATACTGCTCGAAGGTGCTGATGGCTAGCTCAATTTTCTTCGGGTTATCGGGCGAAATGCGCGACTGGATAGCGCCTATCTGGGTGGTAGTGAGGAAGGTGCCAGTGGAGACGGACAGGATGGGTATCACGGTTTCGAGGCCTTCGAGGAGACGTACCACGTACTCGTCGGGGCCGATGTCGCCGGTGAGCACGATGCCCGCTACTTTCGGGAAGTTGGCCGAGGCATTGGCCTGCAAAGCGCCCAGAATAATGTCGGCGCGGTCGCCGGGCGTGACGATGAGCACGTTTTCCTTAATGCGCCGCAGGAAGTTAGGTACCTGCATGGCCCCGGTGATGAAATTGTCGACCTGGTTGCTCAAAAGGTGTTCGCCGAGCAATAATTTTCCCCCCAGCTGCTCCTGAATCTCCTTCATGCTGGGGCTGCGCAGGCTTTGGTTTTCGGGAATAACAGTCAGGACGATGCCTGCCGGTAATTGCCCTCTAAGCAGCTCGCGCACGGTATCGGCTTCGCTGGGGGGCATTTTGTTAACCATAATAGCCAACACTGGTACCTCCCGGGCTTCGAAGCTGCGCAGCATCGTGAGGGCAGCATTCACTATTTGATTAGTCGTTTTTGCCTCGCCCGAAATCATGAGAATAGCCGGTGCACCCAGATTCTTGGCAATGGAAATATTGGCGTCAAATTCAAACGCTGTTCCCGCTCCCAGAAAGTCGCTGCCCTCCACCACGATGAAGTCGTAGTGCTCCTCTAAAGCCTTGAACTTGTGTATAATAGTATCAATGATATCGCCTTGCGTGTCCGTTTCCACCAGGTGCATGGCCGCCGCGCGGGTGTAGGCGTAGGCACCATCATAGGTGATGGGCAGCCTGAAATGGCCGATTATTGTTTCGATGTGGGTGTCCCTTTTTTCGGCGGGCTCAAAGTTGATGATGGGCTTAAAGTAGCCGACTCTGGGCGTTTTGCGCAGCAGCATGTTAATTAAGCCCAACGACACGAGCGACTTGCCGCTGTACGGCTCAGCGGCGGCAATGAAAACGGTTTTGGTCATGATGCGAAAACGAGGGTAGGTACTGCTGTACGGTTTGGAAGCGAGGTGAGGCGGAACAGAATTGTGGTTACGGAGCGAATGGCATGCTTCGTTTCACAAGTAATACCTCCTAACCCAAAGCAACAGCTACTGTTGCGTTTCCAACGTATTTAACCATGTGTAACTCGTCAGCTACCGCCCTGATGCACAAGCTTTTTACCTAAGTATTAGCCGTATGTCTGCAAAAAAGCCCCCCAGCACGTATATCAATCCCATTCTCAACGAGGACTTTCCCGATCCAACCATTATACGGGCCGCCGATGGTTATTATTACGCCTACGGCACCCAAACAAAATGGCGTAAGCAGCTCATCATCAATATCCAAGTGGCGCGATCCGCTAATCTCATTGATTGGGAACTGCTGGGTGATGCGCTGCCGCAAAAGCCCACTTGGGCCGACACGACCCAAAAGCTGTGGGCGCCCCATGTGAGCGAGCATGACGGCCTCTATTACTTGTACTTTTCGGCGTTGCCAAACGTTGCTAAAAAGGAAGATCTGTGCTTGGCTGTAGCGGTGGCTGAGGCGCCAGCTGGCCCGTTTGTGGATATTGGTCAGCCGCTGCTTTGCGGCAAAAGCTTCATTAACATTGATCCCATGAGCTTCGACGACCTTGCTACGGGCAAGCGCTTGCTGTACTGGGGCTCGGGCTTCGGGCCGATTAAAGTGCGGGAACTAGCCCCCGACCGCGTGTCTTTTGCCCCCCAGAGTGCTAGTATTGAACTGATTCACCCAGTACCGGATAAGGCGCCGACCAACTATCAGCGCTTGGTAGAAGGTGCGTGGGTTATTCTGCGCGATGGGTGGTATTACTTGTTTTACTCCGGCAACAACTGCTGCGGCCCCGATGCTCATTACGGCGTGCTGGTCGCCCGCTCGCGCAGTGCCACCGGCCCTTTCGAAACCTTGCCCCAGGCCACCGGCAACCCAAATAGTATGCTGCTCGAAGGCAATGAGCACTGGCACGCTCCCGGCCACAACTGCGTGGTGACCGATGCGGCCGGGCAGGATTGGCTGGCCTACCACGCCATCGACCCGCGCCAGCCTACCTTCGACGCCGTCGACGCTGAGCAGGGCTACTCCCGCCGCATCATGCTCCTCGACCGGCTGGAATACCAGGATGGCTGGCCACGTTTGGTCAGCGGTGGCACTCCTTCGCATAAAGCTCAACCGGCTCCGATTACCGAATAAATGGTCCGAAAAAAAGCCTCCCAAGCCTTTCTTCTGCGCCCCTTATTAGGTAGATGGATGACGCACAAAGCAGGTGGGGTGTGGGGCTTTTTGTCGCCTTTAATTGAGCTAAAAACCAGTGCCCTAGTGCCATGGGTGAAACATAAGGAAACACCACTTCTTACTTGAGTTGCTAAGCATAGAATAATATAATTTTTATATGTACACAGTGGTCTTTATTTAGATATATACTATCACGTTTTCAGTCTAATAGGATGTTTTGGCTCATGAAAAATTTATAATAATCATCAGATTATTGACCCGCTAATATTGGAATTGTGGAATAAAAATGGCGTAACAACAAGCGCTGCGCTAAAGCAGAAGCGAGCTTGTTGTTACGCCATTTTTATCTCCCATTTTTGAAGAAACTCTACACGCTCGTTTTACTGCTGCTTTCCTTACGGGCTAGTGCCCAAACGGGAGTCTCAGTTCCAGAACTTGCCCACTTCGATACCGCCATCCAACAGTTTGTGCAGCGGTGGGACGTGCTGGGCGCGTCGGTAGCGCTTAGCCGCGGCGATAAGCTCGTGTACGCTCGTGCTTTTGGCTACGCCGATCATGCCCGCACCATTCCGTTGCAACCCCACCATCTGATGCGGGTAGCCAGCTTATCGAAGCCCATCACGGCGATGGCCATTATGAAGCTGGTGGAGGAAGGGCGCCTCGACCTCGCTCACAAAGCCTTCGGGCCGGAGGGCTATCTGTCAGCTGCTTACTACACGGAGGTTATCGACGACCGCCGCATCTATGATATCACGGTGCAGCAATTGCTGGAACACAGCGCCGGCTGGGACCGGGAGAAAAGCTGCGACGGTTTTGCCAGCTGCGACCCCATCGATTTTCCTGAGCATGTGGCCCAGGTAATGAACGTGCCCAATCCCGTGGGCGACTCTACACTAGTGCGCTTTATGCTGAGTAAAGGTCTGCACTTCCGGCCCGGCGCTCGCTACGCCTATTCTAATATTGGCTACCTAGTGCTGGGTAAGATAATTGAGGCCGTAACCCTGCAATCGTACGAAGGCTGGGTGCGCGACCACCTGTTGCTGCCCAGCGGCGTGCGCGAAGCTCACCTCGGACGCAACTTGTTGGTAGATAAGCAGGAGCGTGAAGCCGAGTACGACAGCCATTTCCAACAATCGTCGTGCTACGGCACCGGCGAAACGGTGCCGGCGGCCTACGGCGGCTGCAACGTAGAAGCCATGAACGCCCACGGCGGTTGGATATTCACCGCCCGCGACCTTACGCGCCTGCTCATGGCTGTGGATGGCGCTCCGGGGCAGCCAGAGTTGCTAAACGCGGCTACTATAGCTACAATGGTAGAACCCTCGGCCGTAAATGCGCGGTATGCGAAAGGGTGGCAGGTAAACAAGGGCAACCGCTGGCACAGTGGCTGCCTCGATGGCACGGCCACCTATCTGGTGCGGGCGGCAAAAGGCTATACCTGGACTATCCTGCTGAATACCCGGCGCGATGACGCTGCCTTCTGGACCGAGCTTGACCGCTTGGGCTGGACCTGCATTCGTGGTGCTTCCAAGTGGCCTGCTCATAACCTGGTTGTGCCTGATCAAAACGCCGCCCAGCTTACGGGTACTTCCTTCACGAAAACGAGTGCTCTGCTTAAGTGGGCCAATGGTACCGGCAACCGTCGGTTGGTACTCATGAAAGCCGATAGCCCCGTTGATGACTTTCCCCTCGATGGCGCCGACTATGTGGCTAATGCCCGCTTTGGTAAAGGACAGGCATTGTCCGGCGGTAGCTTCGTGGTAGCCAATGGCGAAGTGGATACGGTGATGGTTAAAAACCTGGACCCGAACCGGGCTTATTTCGTGCGCGTCGTGGAGTATGCCAAATCGGAGACGACCAGCCATCAGGCACTTTATGCGCTAGAGGAGAATGCCACGATGATTTTGAATGAACATTTAGCTGAACCTTACCTGGTGGCTGCCCATACCGAGTTGCAACTGGAGCCTAATTCAGCTTACACTGAGCTTGCGCTGCAACTAGTGCCCGCCTCTCTTGCCCCCGATGCTCAGTACCTGGCAAACGGAATTTTGTCCCCCGGCGCTGCCTCTCCTGCGCTAGAGTCACTAAGCAATCAACCGAGCCGAATCCGCGAATCAGGACGCGCGGTGCTGCGTTTGTTTACGAAGTAGTGCCGGCTGCGCATAGCTGACGTAGTACTGCACTCAACCGCTGACAGCGTCTCGCTAGCCTGTTGATTACGGCTATTGTAATCAATAACAAAAAAGCCCCCCAGTAGACATCTAGGGGGCTTTTTTGTATGACTATTAGATGCAGAAAGAGTAACAGACTGCACATTGCTCTGCTGCCTGCCGGAGAGAATGCCTGCCTGTCCCGGCGGAAGTGGGAGAGTTTACGTACTTTTTCAGAACCTGCCCCATCCAAGCCCACTACGTATGAAAAGACGGTTGCTCCTGTTTCTGCTATTTCCGCTGATTATCAGCGTCCACGCCCAACAACTCACGCCCCGACAGCTGTATCCGGGGCTGTTTGAGGAAGTGCAGTTGGGCCGCATATACCCCGACAACAAAACCTTCGTGGATGCCCTGCCCAAAGAGTCCCCGGAGGCTATCATGCAGGCGTATGCGCAGCAAAAGAATACGCCGGGCTTTCAGCTTAAGGCCTTTGTCGACGCTCACTTTTTGCCCCCCACCGCTTCTACTACGCTCTACCAAAGCAATGTAGCGGCCGGGCTGCGGGCTCATATCGATACGCTGTGGTCGGTGCTGGCGCGCCCGGCTGATGCTGGGGAGCAAATTTCGTCCTTAGTGCCCTTGCCTCACCCTTACATTGTGCCTGGGGGGCGTTTTCGGGAGGTGTATTACTGGGATTCCTACTTTACCATGCTGGGCTTGCAGGAAGATGGGCAATTCGCGCTTATACGGCAAATTCTGAACAACTTCAGCTACCTGATTGGCAAGTATGGATTTGTGCCTAATGGCAACCGGACGTACTACCTGACCCGCTCGCAGCCGCCGTTTTTTTCGCTGATGGTGGGCCTGTTGGCGCAGAGCCAGGGCGATACGGTGCTGGTGCGCTACCAGGAACCCCTGCTGCGGGAGTACGCCTATTGGATGGCCGGCGCCGACTCGCTGGCCGTTGGGCAAGCCGACCGCACAGTGGTGAAAATGCCCTCCGGCCAAGTGCTCAACCGCTACTGGGATGCCAGCGACCAGCCCCGCGAGGAATCGTACGTGGAAGATGTGACGGCCGCCAAGCTCAGCTCCCAGCCAGCAGCCACGTTTTACCGCAATGTGCGCGCGGCGGCAGCTTCCGGCTGGGATTTCAGCACGCGCTGGTTCGATGAATCGGGGAAGCTGGCCTCTATCCAAACGACCAATCTGGTGCCCGTCGATTTAAATTGTCTGCTGTATAACCTCGAAAAGACTCTGTCGCGCACTTACGAGCTGCAAGGCAACGCGGAGCAGGCGCGTAGCTATCAGGAGAAAGCAGCCGGGCGTAAAGAAGCCATTCTGGCGTATTGCTGGGATAAGAAAACCAGCTGGTTTCAGGACTACAATTGGGTGCTGGGGCAGCGCTCGACTATCCGCACGCTGGCGGGCGTTTTTCCGCTGACTTTTGAATTAGCCACGCCCAAGCAGGCCCGGCAGGTAGCCGCCGGATTAAAGAAAGATTTTTTGAAGCAGGGGGGCTTATTAACCACCCTCAACACCAGCGGGCAGCAGTGGGACGCGCCCAACGCCTGGGCTCCCTTGCAATACATGTCCATCCGGGGGCTGGAAAACTACCGTCAAAAGGAGCTGGCCAGCACGATTGCCAGTCGTTGGGTAGCGCTTAACAGCAATGTATTTCAGCAGACGGGTAAGCTACTGGAGAAGTATAATGTAGTGAACACAACTCTGGAGGCCGGCGGTGGCGAGTACCCGTTGCAGGATGGCTTCGGCTGGACCAATGGGGTGCTGCTCAAGGTAATGAATCAATACAAGATGACGGAAAAAGATGCAGCGCGAAAGTTTAGATAAGAAATAATGTCATAGATAATAGGAACGGAGGTTACGCTGCCAACCAACCCTTTTGGTAAGAGTGCGCACGCGGCACAGATAGTTGCCACCGAGTTAAAGCTGCCAACATCTATTCAGTCTGTGGAAGACGTATTGCTATAAATAGCGGAAGGAGTCTGTTCAGGAATTGGTGCAAACGTTTCGGGCATCATACAGCCTATAGCCTGAACAAAAAAAGGTGGCCTTTTGCAAGGCCACCTTTTTTCAACGCAGTGCAGTAGCTAGTGCAGCCTGTCTGGCTGCGTCATCGTTAGGCTAAATCGAAGCGGCCAAGGTTCATCATTTTGGTCCACACAGCTACGAAATCACGCAAGAATTTCTCCTGGGCATTTGCATAGCCGTACACTTCGGCTAGGGCCCGTAGCTCGGAGTTCGAGCCGAAAATCAGGTCTACGCGGGTGCCGGTCCATTTTACGGTGCCAGTCTTGCGGTCACGACCCTCGAAGGCCGTCTGCGCGTCCGACGTGCTTTTCCAGGTAGTGCCCATGTCGAGGAGATTGATAAAGTAGTCGTTGGTAAGAGCGCCCGGCCGGTCAGTAAACACGCCGTGCTGCGAGTGGTCGAAGTTGATATTGATGGCCCGCAGGCCCCCAAACAATACTGTCAGCTCGGGTGCAGTGAGCGTCAGCAGTTGGGCTTTATCCACCAGCATTTCCTCGGCCGAAGCTTTGTGATGCGACTTCTGGTAGTTGCGGAACCCGTCGGCGGCTGGCTCCAGGGCCCGGAACGAGGCCACGTCGGTTTGCTCCTGTGAGGCATCCGTGCGGCCGGGCGCGAACGGAACCGTCACCTCGTGGCCGGCGTTGCGCGCGGCCTCTTCGATGCCGGCATTGCCCGCCAGCACTATCAGATCGGCTATTGATACCTGCTTGCCGTCGGTCTGGGCACCGTTGAACTCGCGCTGCACGCCTTCTAGCACTTGCAGCACTTGCGCCAGCTGCGCCGGATTATTCACCTCCCAGTCTTTCTGGGGAGCCAAACGCAAACGGCCGCCGTTGGTGCCGCCGCGCTTGTCAGAGTCGCGGTAAGTAAAGGCTGATGCCCAGGCGGTAGACACTAATTCGGGCACCGACAGGCCGGAGGCCAGAATCCTGCCTTTCAGGATAGCGGCGTCTTGGTCATCCACCAGAGCATGAGTAACGGCTGGTACCGGATCTTGCCAGATCAGCTCTTCTGTGGGTACTTCCGGGCCGAGGTAGCGCTCAATCGGGCCCATGTCGCGGTGGGTCAGCTTAAACCAGGCGCGGGCGAAAGCATCGGCAAACTGGTCGGGGTGTTCATGGAAGCGCCGCGAAATCGTCTCATACGCCGGATCTACCCGCAGGGCGATGTCGGTGGTGAGCATGAAGGGGGCGTGCTTTTTGGCCGGGTCGTGGGCATCGGGGATGGTGCCAGCGCCGCCGCCATTCACGGGCCGCCACTGGTGCGCCCCGGCGGGGCTCTTGGTCAGCTCCCACTCGTAACCAAACAAGTTGTTGAAGTAGTCATTGCTCCACTTAGCGGGCGTGCTGGTCCAGGCGCCTTCGAGGCCGCTGGTGATGGTGTCGCCGGCGTTGCCGGTGCCGTAGCTGTTGCGCCAGCCCAGACTCATTTCTTCCATACTGGCCCCGGCGGGCTCCATGCCTACATACTTGCCGGGATCGGCGGCGCCGTGGGTTTTGCCGAAGGTGTGGCCGCCGGCAATCAGAGCAACCGTTTCTTCGTCGTTCATGGCCATACGGCCGAAGGTTTCGCGAATGTCACGGGCAGACAAGGCTGGGTCAGGATTGCCGTTTGGGCCTTCCGGGTTCACGTATACCAAGCCCATCTGCACGGCGGCAAGCGGGTTTTCCAGTTGGCGGTTGTTGGTGTAGCGCTCATCGCCCAGCCACTCGGCCTCCGAGCCCCAATAGATGTCCTGCTCGGGCTCCCACACGTCTTCCCGGCCACCAGCGAAGCCAAAAGTTTTGAACCCCATCGACTCCAGGGCGCAGTTGCCGACGAGCACCATCAAGTCGCCCCAGGAGATCTGCTGGCCGTACTTCTGTTTGATGGGCCACAGCAGCAGGCGAGCCTTGTCGAGGTTAGCGTTGTCGGGCCAGCTGTTGAGGGGAGCGAAGCGCTGGGCGCCCGAGCCGGAGCCGCCGCGCCCGTCGCCGATGCGGTAGGTGCCGGCGCTGTGCCAGGCCAGCCGGATAAACAAGGGGCCGTAATGTCCGTAGTCGGCCGGCCACCAGTCCTGCGAATCCGTCATTAGGGCAAAAAGATCCTGCTTCACGGCCGCCAGGTCGAGCTTCTTGAACTCCTCGGCGTAGTTAAAATTGCCCCCCAGCGGATTGGAAATGCTGGCGTGCTGACGCAGAATATTGAGCTTGAGCTGATTGGGCCACCATTCGCGGTTGGTGCGCCCCCCGCCGGCGCTGCGTTGCAGCGCGCCGCTGCTGAAGGGGCATTGGGCGGCTGCCGGGCCATTTACCTCTTCAAGAATTGAATCACCCGTGGGGTGTGCATGCTGACTGTTGTCCATCTTGGAATTGGGTTGCTGTGTTATGGAAGTATAATACACAGCTCGCCAAAAAGTTTGGACTTATACCAGTGGAGCTTGCTCGCAACGCACTAGTCATTTGGGATATATCTATCCGACTATCTTGTAAAAAAGTCAGTATAGGATAGATGTGAGGCCTACTAGTCGAGTAGGGCGTCCGCAGAAGCGAAGGGCTTATAAATTAGCCTCAAACCAACCTCATAACCAGCTTTACCAGTTTACTGTTTTGCTTACCAGCCAGCCCCTTTTGTTTTGGTGCGAATACGGCACAGATAGTTGCTGGCCGTCAGATAGAGCGTGCTGCCGTCGTCGCCCCAAGCCAGGTTGGCAACCGCTACGGGCAGGCCAATGCGCCCCAAATGAGTGCCATCGGGGGCTAATACGTGCACGCCGCCGGGACCCGTGGTGAAGACGTTACCCTGCTGATCTACCTTAATGCCATCGGGCATACCTTTTAATTCTTTGGTAAGTGGCGTGGCATCGAAAAAAACGCGGCCTTTTCCTAAGCTGCCATCCGCGCGCACCGGATAGGCTATCACTACCGCCCGCTTCGGGTCCGATTGGGTGACGTACAGCGTTTTTTCGTCGGGGGAGAAAGCCACACCATTGGGGCGCGTCAGATCCTGAATCACTAGCGTTACTTGCCCCGACTTCGCTACCCGATACACCCCACTGAAATCCAGTTCGCGCCGTGGGTCTTTTTCCTGCTCGGGCAGGCCGTAGGGCGGATCGGTGAAGTAGATGTCGCCGTTCGATTTGATAACCAGATCATTGGGGCTGTTCAGGCGCTTTCCTTCGTAGCTATCGGCTAGGGTGCGCTTGCCACCATCTTTTAGCAGTACCGATATACGCCGGTCACCGTGCTCACAGGCTACCAGCTGGCCCTGCTTATCGAAGGCAAGGCCGTTGCTGCCCGACTCCTTACTGTAGGTGCCCAAACCCGTGTAGCCGGCGGGTTTGAGATGTTCGGCCAAGGGCTCGCCTTCTTTCCAGCGGTAAATCACGTTTTGGGGCGCATGAGAAAACAGCAGCGCACCTTCCTGCTTCGACCACACCGGACCTTCGGGCCAGGTAAAACCCGACGCCAGTACTTCGATTTTGGCATCGGGCGCGACCAACTGATCTATGGCTGGCTGGTCGCGGATAATGCTGCCTAACGTGGGGTATACGGGCGGCGTGCGTTGCGCCCGGGCGGGCGCAACGTGAGCCAGCATCAAAGACGCGACCCCTAGTAAGCAAAGCAGAAACGGCTGATCCATAAGCGGAAGGAAAATGCTACCCTAGTCGTTACGGCAGCCGCGGTATCGTGTTCGGATGGAACAGCGGCAAAAAGCCCCCAGCAGCTATACTGGTCCCGCGCCTGGCTAAGAGGGGCGTTTCGCCCACAACTTCTACTGGCGGGCCGGCGTAACCAGATACGTGCTTTTAGTGCCTTAAGAAGCCTTTTCTTTCACTGATTTTCCAGTCAGCTTATGTGTGGCCGCTATACATTTATCTCGCCGGCTCCCGCCATTGAGGAGCGTTTTGATGCCCAGTTTATGGAAGAAATGCCCCCCAACTATAATGCGGCGCCTTCGCAGCATCTGCCCATCATTACCAACAGCGCCCCCAGCCAGATTCAGCTGGTGCAATGGGGCTTGGTGCCGGGGTGGGTGAAGGATATTAAAACGGCGCTGAAGCCTATAAACGCCCGCGCCGAGACCCTGGCCGAGAAGCCCTCGTTTCGGCAGCTGCTCCAACGCAAGCGCTGCCTGGTGCTGGCCGACAGCTTTTACGAGTGGCAGCAAGTGGCGCCGCCAGCCGGAAGCAAGGGTAAAAAAGCCAAGGTACCCCACCGTATTCTGCTGCGCAACGAGCAGCCGTTTGCCTTTGCCGGCCTCTGGGATGAGTGGGCCGACCGCGAAACGGGCGAAGTGCTGCCTACTTTCACCATCATCACCACGGAGCCTAACGACCTGATGGCCAGCCTGCACAACCGCATGCCCGTGATACTGCCAGACCGAAAAGCGGAGCTGGCCTGGCTCGACGACGGCGTATCGGTGGATGAGCACCAACACTTGTTGCGCCCATATGCCACCGAGCTGATGCAGGAATATACCGTCAGCACCCTCGTCAATTCGCCGGCGCATAACTCTCCTGATGTGCTGGAGGCCGCTTAAGTTTAGCCGGGTTTGAGCTACAATGACTGTTAAGCTGTTGCTGCTTTAGTTAGTAAGCACTGAAATTTTGAACGCAGTATCAACAAAAAGCCCCCCAGACAGACTCTGGGGGGCTTTTTGTTGGCTATTTAGTAGATGGCGCGAACAAGTGGACGGCCTTTCTGGCGCGGGGCTTTTTTGTATTTGTACTGCGCTTTAATGGGCTTGCGCTTGGCATAGGGCCCGATGGCCATAGGTGCTGTTGCGGCCAAAGGTCTTATTTCAGCAGCCACTGTGCCAACTGTCTCGCCCAAAGCCATAAACAACAGAGTGCCAAAAAGTAGAAAGTATTTGTGCGGCATAGGAGGTGGAAAAAAGGTGAAAGAGATTGGTTTAGGTGGATCGGGTATGCTAAACATATGAACTTATATGTATCATAAAAAATACTTTCTTATTTATATATAATATGATCGAATTATTGCTGACCGTTTTGCTGAATTGCAAAGCTTGGCCTAGTATTACTTAAAAAAGCCCCCAGACACTATCTGGGGGCTTTTTTAAGTAATACTAGAAAGCCTTAAGAAGCTTTATTGGCAGGCTAAAAGCTTACGAAGCTTGGTTCGCTTGCGGCTTCGGACCGTTGTTCGGCTTTTTATCTTTTTGCTCATTCACCGGCTCAGCCGACGTATCGTTGTCGTCAGCGGCATCGATGGCCTTGTTCACTACGACTACCGCGATGGCAGCAATAGCGGCGATTCCCAGAATCAGCTGGGTAGTCGTCAAACGCTGAGCTGTCTTTTTCAGTAGCGTGCCACCATGAAGGAGCAGGTCGTCAATACGGTCGTGGTTGCCCTGAAAGATAACGTGGTAGGCACTTTCGAGCGTACGGGTTACGTCTTCAGGCAGAATTTTCTCTAATTGAGTTTCTAGTTGTGTTTGGTTGTCCATAGCGGAGGTTAGCGAAACGAGTGAAAAGTCGATACAGAATAGTGGCTAAGCCACCGGGAAGCGTGTACGCAAAAACTCATTCGCGGGCTGTCCTTTTTTCAATTAACCTTGGATAAGCCTGTATAACCAAAGCTTCAGGTATACAGTAGCCATAACCCAGCATCCAGATTGCCAACCAACAAAAAAGCCCCCCAGAGTCTGTCTGGGGGGCTTTTTGGGGTAAGAAATAACAGCGCTTATTCGTAGACCTTTACCACAAAAACGAAATCCTGTAGCTTACGCAGCTGCTGCGGACGCGTGTTGCCGGTTAACTGGTTGAAGCGGGGTAGGTTATAAGGCTGAGCAGGCTTCGCCGTGGCCAGCGAATCGACTAAGCGCATCAGGTATGACGACTTAGTAGCAAAAGCGGCGCTTTGTACATCCGTCTGTCGACCACTGATGATACCGATCAGGTTGCCGCGGTCATCAAGCAGCGGCCCACCGCTATTGCCTGGATTCACGGGAATGGAAATCTGATAAAACCCGGTATCACCTTCAAAACCCGAGCGGGCGCTCAGCGAACCATCGTTAAATACCAGATCTTCACGTGGATATCCTAATGTATATACTCGCTCGCCTAGCTCGGCCAAGCCACGCTTGAAGGAATAAGGCAAGCGGCCAAAGCCATTAAACTTTGGATCAGTGATGCGCAGAATAGCTAAGTCGTGGGCGACATCCGAGAAAACAGGTTCGGCGCGGAAGCGCTGCCGGTCCCGGCTCTCAATCAGGACCGAATCGGCTCCTTGAATGACGTGGTAGCTCGTTACCAAGTAGCCATCGGTAGTCAAGGCAAAGCCCGTTCCGCTGAATTTACCCGGATTTGCTTCCTCGGTGGGGCGCGGCTCATCCATCAAGGTGAGGGCCTTGTTCATCGCGCGCTGGTTGCGCTTGATGCGCTCTACCTCCCGCCGCAACACGGTGTAGCCGTATAGCGAAGGCTTTTGCTGAGCGGTACGCCACATCTCCAGCCCAAGCAAAGTGGCAAACACCGCCAGTATAGCCACGGAGGCTGCTACCGCGATAGTGGCGCGGTGGCTGCTCCAAAACTCCCGCAGATGCTGCTCCGTGCGCGAAATGCGCATGACCGGCATGGTGGGGTAGCCAGTTTCGATAATAGCTTCCGTGGCGGCTTTCTCCACATCAAGCGCAGCCTGCATGGCCCGTAGCTTACGCCGCGTAGTCAGGCGCCGGCCGTAGCCATGGAGCGTAGCAGTCAGCTCGTTGAAATCAGCAAGCTGCTGGGCTAAATCCGGTTCGGCGGCCAAGCGGCGCTCCAGAGCAGCGTGTTCCTCGGGGGGCAGCTGTCCGCTCTGGTAAGCGTCAAATAAAGCGTAGTAATCAGCTTCAGTTTTCATAGGACTGGTCGGAAGCGAGCTTCCTCTATACTGGGAACCGAGCTTGTCGCTAAAAAGATTCTTCTTCCTTATAATGGGTGAAAAACAGCTTTTTAAGACGCACCAGGCACTTGTATTTTTGATTTTTGGCGTTGTCGGCATTGGTATAGCCAAACTCAGCCGTGAGTTGCTGCATGGATTTCTCCTGCAGGTAAAAACCTTCAAGCAGCGACCGGCAAGGCTCTCCCAAGTGGTTGAGGGCTTCGGCCATCGTAGCGAAGCGCTGATCGCGCTCTTCCGCTTGGTCGACATCCGCTTCCGCACCGGTTTCGAGGTAGGGCTCATGGTCTTCGAGACGACCGCCAAAACGGTTTTTCTCAGCTAACCGTTTGAGCCACAGTCGCCGACACACCGCGTAGAGGTAGGTTTTGATCTGGCAGCTCAGCTCCAAAGAGCCCTCGCGCACCTTTTCATAAAACACCATTACGCCCTCCTGATACACGTCCTTGGCCTCGTCCTCGGTGCCACTATTTTGCAGCACCAAGTGCGAAATCATGGGCAGATGCAGGCGGTAAAGTTGTGCCAATGCCCGGTCGTCGCCGCCCTGGATGGCAGCCACGAACTCTTCATCAGTGTAGGAAGGTTGACCCTTACCCATTCGCTTTGGTCTTTAATACAAAGAGGATGACTTAGTAACCCTCCCCAAAAATTATTTTCTACTGCTGGGTTACCTTTCAGTCGAATGGGTATGAAGGACGTTTTTTAGACAACTTTTCAAACCTAACACCAAAATGAAGAACTTCCTGAAAGTATCTGCCTTGGCTTTTGTATTCGCTGCTGCCCTGACTTCTTGCGAGTCGAAGCCTGCTGAGACTGAAACTACTACCACCGAAGTGAGCACTGAGACTACCGTTCCGGCTACTACCGACACTACGATGGCTGCTCCTGCAGACTCTGCTGCTATGACTGCTCCTGCTGACGGCACTTCGACCTCGACTACCACTACTACGACTCAAGAGTAAAAGTAAGCAGCTACCGGCTTAAACTGGTAAGTTGCCAAACGGCCCGGCCTCCTGTGAAAGGAAGCTGGGCCGTTTTTTTGTGTAGGTAATCTTCTGTAACTGCTTTAGCTATAAAGTAGTAGGCATAATAGTTAGGAAGGCTGTAGCTCTAGGACTAGAGTTTCTCTTCCAGCCATAAAAAGCCTGCTCCCAGCAAAAACAAGCCGAAGAACCAAGTCGCCGGCCACGCCTGACGAGTGAGCACAGGTGAAGCCGCAGCGGAAGCAGATGCGTCGGCTAGCCAAGCTTGGGCCGCCTGCTGGCGCAGCTCGGTTTCGGGGCCGAGCCAATTTTGCGCCCCAAACACGTAAAATGAATGCACCGCCTTCTCGGCCAGCGCCACGCGGTGCCACCCCGCTGAGTCGGGCCAAAACTGACCGGTGCTCCACTCAGGTAGACGCGTATCCTGACGTATAGCCAGGGGTATAGGCTGGGCCGCAGCCCCTTGCACGGTGGGCGCGGTAGTAGGAAAGCTGGCCGCCGTTAGCTGTGCCTCTACGGGCGTATTGGGGTGAGGCCAGGCTGTTGTTACGCACCAAGCGGCCGTTGCCGGTTCGGGTCGCGCTACGGCAGTCAGCAGACGGCTCCAATAGGCATTATAGGTCAGCGAATCATTTTGCAGGGCCCACCGGAAGGTTTCGGGCAGTACCGATACGACCATTGTTCCGGCCCCCAAGCGCTGAGATGCTACCACAGTTTGCCCCTGCCCAGTTGTGATGAGGGGTCGCAAGCGGGCCGATGGCCGCAAGGTAGCCGGCACTGTAGCAGTGGTGCGGCCGGGAGCCCCCGGCCACAGTACAGGCTGAGGCTTCGCAGATGCGGCCGTAGCGACAGGCACAATACTAAAGGCGGCCCGAGCAGGCGTGAGGCGCGGCAGCGGAGCAGCATCGGCCAGCACGATAAGTCCCGGCCCCCCAGTGCGCAGCGCGGTAGTGAGCTGTTGAACTTCGCCCCCGGAAAGCGTGGCCAGCGTACCCACATCGGCTATGATGGCATCGTAGCGCGCTAGCAAAGCGGGTGTAAGCCGGAAAATATCGTGGGTAGACTGGTTGAGAAATTCAGTTTGCGTCAGGCCCCGACTGATGCCTACGCGCAAGGCTACCGCGTGCTGTCGCGTGCCAAGCTGGTTTTTCAGGAATTTGAATTCAAACGATGGGGTGCTTGCCAGCAGTAACACCCGCAACGTGCGGGTGGGCACTATCTCTACGGGTACGGGTTCGGAGGCCAACATTTGCCCCCCACGCCGCGCTACCAACTCGTACACAGCCAATCCGGCTGCCTTCGGCACATAGCTCAGCTGAAAAGCTCCCCGGCCGCCTGTTAAGCGCACCGAATCGCGGGGTGCACCCGCCGCTCGCAAGTGTACCCACGTTGGTGTGATGTTATTGGCGCTGGAGGGCAAATTATCGAAGGCGCCCGCTATCTGCAACGGCTGGCCTAGCTCCACCCGCGGCGTCCAATTAGCTGTCCGAAAACCCGCGCGAGCCGGGGGCGCATACCGAACCAGCCGGACCGGACCGAGCATGGGCAAGTCAGCGGCCGGTAAACCTTGGCCCAGCACGTGCAAGCGGCGCAGGTTGGGTTGTTGCTCTCTGATCTGTAGAAGGTTAGCTATTCTAACCGTATCAGCTCCGACTACAGAACCGGTGCGCCACAGGCGGGTGGCTGGTCCTAAGCGACGCAATAGGGTTTGCAGTGTATCTGGCTGGAAGCCTTCGGTAAGTAAAATGGTCTCGTACTGCGAGCCTGTTACGCTGCGGGTAGGCGGGAAAGCTGTAAACCACAATCCCACTCCGACTAGTAAGCCCGCCAATAGACGCAAGGCAAGCCGCTGTTGGTTGGGCCGGCGCAGGGCGCTCCAAGTCAAGCCAACAACCAGCAGCACACACAGTGTAAGCAGGGCGTAATAAAGAAACGTGGGGGGCATTTTAGACAAAACTTACCGGCTTAGTTCCTGGAAATACCGCTGGGCCAGCGGGTTGGCAGTCAGCACCCGTGTAGGTGCTGCTGCCGGTGGTGGCAGCAAACCGGTAAGCGCCCGCTCCACCGACGGCACAAGCTCAAGGCGCAGCGGCCGGCCGGCGCGCACATCGGCCACTAGGCCACGCAGGTCACGCAAGGCGGTGAGGTAGGCCCCCGGACGCTCCAGCGCGGCTTGCGCCAAGGCTTGACCAGCTTGTTCAAGTAGCAAGGCGTTAGCCGGTTTGGCGACTTGGCCGCGGCGGGTAGCGCCCAGCCAACGCAACGCGGTGCGCACGGCTGGCTGCGTAGGCGGGGCGGCAATTTTCTGCTCCCGACGCGGGGCGGCGGCATTACCCATCTCCCCCGTAAGCCGGAGCGTAGCCTCCGGCAATACCGGCGGCGTAAAGCCCGATTTTTTCACGTAAGCGCGCGTTTGCTGCTGCACTTGCTTGAGCAGGCGCAGGGCGCGGTACTCATATGGCAACGCTTCCTTTAAACGACTGGTGCGCAGCCGCAACTCCGCTTCCCACATTTGAGCCAGCACGCCACGCAGCTTGGCTTTCACCTCTGGCTCCAGAAAGTCGGCCGTTTCGCTGTCGTCGTGCAAGTGCATGTAAGGCTCCATAAGGGCAGCGGTGGCAGCCTCACCGGGAACGTCGGTGGCGGACGAAAATTTGTCGCCGCTGTGGTCGTGGCCATCGTCGGCCGAATGCTCTTCCTGCTCGGTGCTTTGTTCTTGCTCGGCGGTGGCGGGGTTATCTTCCTCCTTTTTCGCTGCGGGCGGACGAGTGGCTGTTTCACCAATGCCTTGCTCAAACTCTTCGCCCAAAAACTTGCCATAGCGCATACGCAGAATCTTCTGGTCGAAGCCTAGGTTATTGCCGCGCTCCGCAACCGTAGTGGCAGGCAAGCGAGGCTGCTCGGCAATCAGCTTTTCGGTGTCAATAATGATCTGACGCTGGCTCCTAAAGTAGGCTGGTACCACATTTACACCCAACGATAAGTCGGAAGTGCCATCAACTACAGCCGTGTCTTCCCATTGCACTAAGTAGGTGTCGGAGCGGGTGCTGCCACGGGCGTTGTCCCAGGCTTGCACGTAGAAATATACCTCATCCCCATACGTCAGACCGAGCTTTGGCAAGCTAAGTAGATGGGTAGCGGTGGCTTGCGCGGGCTGTCCGCGCAGTGGGCCGCTTAAGTCCGTCACAACTTCCGTAAACTTCACTGCTTCGCCCTGCCCTTGCGCAACCGTCGTTACCAAACGGGCCCGACTCAGGCCGTAGTCGTCGCGCAGGGCTACCCGAATCGCTATTTGCGGCTTGTCGCCAAACTCGATGAGAGTATACGGCTTCGGGTTCTGAATCTGAACCACGGGCGCTTGGTCGGGCTGCACGTCAATAGCATAGTCATCGGAGGCTTTGCCCGCAAAACGTACTCGATAAAGCACAGATGCCGTCAGTACTTGCTCAGCTACGAAGGTATTAGCTTGCCCTAACACAGCCCGAAAAGCCACCCGCCGCGTGCCCAACTCCAGTTGAGGCGGAGCGTCGGCGGCTCGGTTTACGCGCACCGTCCACCGCACTCGCGACCCACTAGGACAGCGGAAAGAAGCCATAGCGGCGCTCGTAGCAGGGCGGCGGGTATAGGCCGGCGGCGTCACATTGATGCGCGTATCAATAACTCGCGGCGCGGCTTGCGCCGCAGGGTTAATCTTTTCTTCGGGAAAATTCAGCGCTACGGCGGGGGCTACAGTTGGTGCTATGGCCTGCGAAGTTGGTCGCAGCCACCAGGCCGCTCCCGCCAGAGCAAGTAGCAGCCCAGCCCAGCCCAGCGCCGACCGAACATCAAACGGCAGTAAGGTCTTGTCCGCTGCTTGCAATTCCTGCAAGCGACTACTCACCCGCTGATGCTGCAGGCTTTCAAGCAAATTCAATTCGGACGGCTCGCGAAGCAATAGGCCAGTGCTATCCTCCAGTTGGGCAAAACGCCGGTCGAGCTGCCGCGCTATGGGCGCCAAGTCAGGGTTCCAGAAGCGCCGTAGCTGGATAATGGCGTAAGCAGCCAACAGCAGCGCAGCACCTCCTACGGCCCACATCGGTACCGGCCAATAGCGGGCAATTACCGCCAGCCAAATGCCCCCCGCCACGATGGGCAACAGCAGCGCGCCCGTTCGGCGCAAAGCATAGCGGCGCCACTCGGCCCTGAGTGCGGGCGAGGCGACCAAAGAAGGCGCTACAGCAGCTTGGGTAGTGGGTGTCATGTAGGAGAAACGGGAGAAGAAGTGGGCCGCCGACGGGCCAGTAGGCGCTCCAATCCAAAAAGCAAAGCCGCTAACAGTACTGCCCAAGCCCGCAAATCAGTGAACGTATCAGGAGCTGGCTGAACTGCTTTCTGGGGGGCTTTTTGGGCAAGATCGGGGCTACGCTGAATAGCTGCTTGAACTTGGCTCGGAGCAACTACCCGCTGGTCATTACGGGCTAAAGCAGGAATTGGTATAGGTGGCTGTAGCAACCCAAGCAGCAAAGCCGGCAATTCTGGACTATCCGGGAGGCCACTCCACGTTGGATTCAAGCGCGTGTGCAGCGTGTATACCTGGCCGCGCCCTTCCGCCCGCCGTGACAGTACAGGCTGGCCTGAGCCATCTGCCCAAATAGCAGTGGCGGGGGGCAAAATAGCGGCCGTATCGCGGCGCAAAATTGGAATAAGTGTCTCTGCTCCAACAGGTCCAAATGAAGCCGCAACGGGGGTGCCCGTTCCTGCTGCCTGTTGCCACCAGTTTACCCCTTTGCCCACACGCAGTTTCCAGGCTGCTGGCATAGGTGCTTTGCTCAGCCAGAAAACCCAAGTCAGCGAGTCGGAAGGGGAGGGCGCGGTGGCCGAAACGGTAATGACTGGCGGCACTAACAGGCCGCTACTCACCGCTCGTAATGCCGCTGCTAAATAGCGCGCATCCTCGGCTTGGTCTGGGGTATAATACACGCGCAGACGCATGGGGGCCTGCACAGGTGTAGCTACGGGATCAGGTACGAGGTGCACAGCCGCCTGATTGTTAGCGCGTGTTTCATACTGCAAGGCGGGCAAACCCGGCACTAGCAGAGTTCCAGCCGTAGTTGGCCGCGCCACCGTAACCGCCTGAAAAGTGGTTTTTTCTTCATCGCTACGCCCAATTAGTAGGCGTAGCTTATCTATATCACTAAGGCTCGCAGCTTGCACCCACGCACTTGAGTCGGGAGTAGGGATAAGCTGCCAGGTTAGGTTGGGGGGCAAATTAGGGCGGGTGCCTTGCAAGTCGGCTAGCTTAGCTGGTGTGAGTAAATGCACGGGCCGATCTGCAAAACGCTGCGCGGCCTGGGCTGCGCGCGCCCATAAAAAATCTGGTTTGGTTGAATAGCCTACAGAGTCAGAGGGCGCTGGATTCGCTACTAGCGCAGTCCACTCTTCTGGTGAGATTGACGGGAGTCCTTTCTCTAAACGACTTACCTCGTACCCGCGGCGCCGGAGCGAATCAACTAGCGGGCGTACGCTTGGTAGCGCAGCGGAGGTCAGCAGCTCGGGGCTTACCAGTACCTGACCACGGGCCGGCGGTGCGGGCCGTTGCCAGGCAGGCCCAGCCAATGCCACCGCCAATATCGCAACCACAGCCGCCCGCAACAGCAGCAATAGGAGTTGCTCCAGCTTCAGGCTGCGCAGGCGCCGGTTGGCCGCTGCCGCCAGCCACCTTACGCTGCCCACTTGCACCGTGCGGCCCGGCCGCCGGTTCCAAAGGTGGATAGCCAAGGGTATTAGCAGCCCCAGCAATGCCAGCAACGCAGATGGAGTGAGTAGGGTGAACAAGATTGATTTAAGAATTAGTAATGAAAGACTTATCTAATCGACCGTCATGCAGAGCGGAGCGAAGTATCTCGCGTGTTTAGTTAAGGTTAGTAATCCTGTGTCAGCACGCGAGATGCTTTGCTCCGCTCTGCATGACCATCTATTGGGTTGATATATAATGAATAAAACATCACTCATTTAAAAGCACAAAGTAGATCGAAAAAGCCCCCCACGGCTCACATCTGTGCCTCGCGGCGGCGCAGAAACTCGCGCATTGCCTGATCTAGCGGATCAGTGGTGCTAAGTTGATGATAGTCAAAGCCGTGGCGTCGGGCCGATTGCGCCGTGGTACGCAGCCATTCCTGGTGGTTCTGCTGATAAGCGACCCGCTGCTGATCGGCATCAAGCTGGAGAATCTGACCGGTTTCCAAGTCTTCAAACGTGATGGAGCCCTGGTAGGAAAACATCAGCTCGTTTTGAGCCACCAAGTGCAGTACCAATACCTCGCCGGCTACGGCCTGCAAGCGAGTGAGCAGGCGTTCCATCTCGGCTTCCTCCTCATATAAGTCGCTCACAAAAACCGTCAGAGCCCGCTGGCGCCGGGAGGTAAGGGGAGCCAACGTAGCCGTACTCGGAAAACGCCCTATTGCCTCAGTCTTCTCCAGCATATGATAAAGACGAGGCAACTGCCGCGATTCAGCCCTGGGGGGCAAATGTTGGAGCCCTTCTGGCTTTAGAATGCTGAGCGCTACCGCGTCGCCCTGATTAGTGGCCAGATACGCCATACTTGCCAGCACCAGCCGGGCATAATCCAGCTTGGTCAGGCCGTTATCGTCGCGGTGATTCATGCTGGCACTCGCGTCGAGCAGCAAATGAATCATCAGACTCGTCTCCACCTCCGACTCGCGGATGTAGTATCGGTCGGAGCGGGCGGCCAAGCGCCAGTCGAGGCGGCGAAGGTCGTCGCCGGGCTGGTAGGGGCGGTATTGGCTGAACTCCAGGCCCACGCCTCGCCGCCGACTCCGGTGCTGACCAGCCAGAAAACCCTCCGCCGCCAGTTTGGCAGCCAAAGGCAAGTTGCGCAGGGCGTGAAGGGTTTCTGGAGCCAGCATATAGTTCTTGGCTAAACGGCTACGGCTTTCAGCAATTCGGCTACGGCGTCATCGGCCGTAATATTCTCAGCTTCGGCATTAAAGTTTAACAGCACCCGGTGCCGTAGCACCGGCGGCGCCAGCGTCCGCAGGTCATCCAGCGTCACGGCGAAGCGGCCTTGGAGCAAAGCCCGTGCTTTGGCACACAGAATCAGGGCCTGCCCGGCCCGCGGACCCGCACCCCAACGGCCGTAATCCTGAATAAACTTCACCTGCGTAGTAGCCGGCCGCGTGGCGCGCACCAAGCGATTCACAAAATCGAGCAACTCCGGGCTTAGGCTCACCTGGCGTACAAGCTGCTGCAACTGACGAATATCGGCACTGCCCAGCACTGGTTTCACCTCGGCGCGGGCGGTGCCGGTAGTGCCGCTGAGTACCGCTAATTCTTCCTGTTCCGATGGGTAGCCAATGCGCACGTAAAGTAGAAACCGGTCGAGCTGAGCTTCGGGCAACGGATAAGTGCCGGCCTGCTCAATGGGGTTTTGGGTAGCCAGCAGAAAGAAGGGCTTCGGCAAGGCGTGCTCCTGACCAGCGTAGGTTACATGGCCTTCCTGCATGGCTTCGAGCAGGGCAGCCTGGGTTTTGGGCGGCGTCCGGTTTATCTCGTCAGCCAATACTAAGCTGGCGAAAATCGGCCCCTCGTTAAATTTAAAGGAGCGGTGGCCCGTACCGTGGTCTTCCTCCAGTACTTCGGTGCCCAGAATATCGGTAGGCATCAGATCGGGGGTGAACTGAATGCGCCGAAACGACATGTCGGTGGCGGCGGCTAAGGTGCGCACCAGCAAGGTTTTGGCCAGGCCCGGCACGCCTTCCAGCAGGGCGTGGCCGCCCGCCAGCAGCGCCACGAGTACCTCATCGAGCACTTCGCTTTGACCGACAATGACTTTGGCAATTTCTTCTTTGAGCGGCGGTAGTTTAGCAAGCAGGCGGTGTACTTCTTGTTCGGTCATGCAGGGGGCTTTTTCGGGCAATGGTTTCGTTCTGGCGCCATTTCCCGCAGAGTTTCGCAGAGGGAAGGCGCAGTATTTGGCTTGCGCCCTCCTTCGGGTCGCAGTGTTCTGTCAAGGTTAAGCGGTCAGCGCATACATCAAAATGTTGACGCCGAACTTCGTGTTGTCTTCGGCCAGCCAGCGCTTGTTGCGGTAGTCGTAGTCCCACTCGCAGCCGTAGTCTTTGTTGGAATACAAGACCCCAATGCGGCCGTTGATTTCCACCGCTTTCAGATAGTCGTGGATGAGGTCGTCGCCCCAGCCATTGAGCTCGAAGGCAGTGGGCGGTGGGCCATCTTTGAAAGTGAAAAACGACTTATAGATGGGGTGCGTTTTGGGGATTTTCTTGAGCGCCCCGGCCCCAAAGCACTGGCGCATCTGCTCCTCAAAAGAGCGGGCAAACAGGCCGTCGATGTCGTGGTTGCAGTCGTCTACGAATACGAAGCCACCATTGCGCACGTACTGGGTGAAATTCTGTTTTTCGGCCGCCGAAAACTGCACCAAGCGGTGCCCTGACAAGTAGCAGAACGGATAGCTGAATAAATCGGGGCTGTCTAGGGCTACCACTTTTTCCTTCTGATTGACGGGCACCGTAGTGTACTGAATCAGAGAGTGTAGCAGGTTGGTGGGCATTCGCTCATCCACAGAATCCCAGTCGCCGGAACGGTATTGGAGGCGCACGAAGGTAAAGGGAGCGGGCATAGAAGCAGGTAAGCGACGGAAAAGAGACGGCGCGGAGCCAACAAAGTTGCCTGGGGGGCAAATTCCGGTCGGAAAATACAACCTCCTATCGACTCATCCGCAGGACTTGAAGAACCTATTCTTGGCTTGTGAATTTATTCTGGCCCAATTAATGCAAATAAATCATGTATAAATAATACACCAATGCCTACAATACAATTTGGTATTTCAGCGTATTAGGTTTTTACTCCAACCCGCAACTACTATGAAACGCACTGTCCTATTGCTGTTTAGCTTATTTTCTCTAGCGCTCAGCGCACATGCCCAATTTGGTTTGAAAGGCGGAATTAACCGCGCTGTACTCAGCGGCAACGTCGGCGACGATGCCGAGTATCAAACCTCCTATCATGCCGGTATTTTTTATGAACAGAAGATCCTCGGCCCCATTTCATTGCAGCCCGAGTTGCTCTATTCGATGCAAGGCGCCCAAGCCCGTAGCCTCGTTCGTAACCAGTCGTTGGAGGAGTTTGATACCAAACTGCACTACCTCACCCTGCCCGTATTAGCGAAGGTGAACCTGGGGCCCGTCTTCGTGGAGGCTGGTCCGCAGTTCAGCTACTTGGTTTCGGCTCAAGATAATGGCCGCTTACAGGTAGATATGACCAGCTCCGGCCCACAGGAATACCTTGATTTTGACCGCGATTCGAGTGGTGATTTTAAGAAAAGCGACTTGGGTGTGGCGGTTGGCGCAGGCATCAAGCTGCCGCTGGGCTTGGCCGTCGGTGGCCGCTTTACCACCAGCCTCAACAACATCAGCGACTACCGCAACATCAGCGGTGTCAACGACCCGGAGTTAAAGAACCGCGTGTTTCAGGCCTATGTGAGCTTCCAGCTAGGTCGAAATAACTAACCCTAAATTTCCACAGCTTCATAAAAAAGCCCCCCAGAGATTGTCTGGGGGGCTTTTTATATTAATAAGTTGCCGATTACACAGCGTCCGATAAGCTGGTGAAGGTGAAGTCGCGAATCTTGAGCGGCGGCACCAAATTGCCCCCCAGACGTTGCGGCTTGCCTATTGCCTCAATATTATTCAGCATAATAATGGGCGACTCATTGAAGCGGAAGTTCTTCACGGGGTGCTTGATCTTACCGTTCTCGATGTAGAAGGTACCGTCGCGCGTCAGACCCGTAAAGAGTAAGGTTTGAGGGTCTACGTCGCGGATGTACCACAGGCGCGTCACCAGAATACCTTTTTCGGTACCCTTAATCATGTCCTGCACCGTTTGGGTGCCGCCTTCCATGATGAAGCCACTGGGGAAAGCGGTGGGCGCAACGTTATTCTTCTGGGCCCAGAAGCGTGAATAGTACATATTCTTCATCACGCCTTTCTCGATCCAGACCGTGCGCTTCACGGGCAAGCCGTTACCATCGAACACGCTGCCCGGCGCTTCCGCATTGAGCGGATCGGAGTAGATAGTAACACGCTCGTCGAATAGCTTCTGACCGAGCTTGTTTCCGCCCCCCTTTTTGCTCAAAAAGCTGCGCCCCTCATCCGCTGAGCGGGCGTCGAGCGAGTACATCAGGTTGTTGAGCAACCCTTCGTCGGAAACAAGCGCGGCCGGCTCCAAAATCACGGTGTACTTGCCGGGCTCAATGGCTTTGGCGCCCACCGAACCAGCCGCTTTATCGGCCGCAATTTTGGTCAGAGCCTTGGCGTCGAGCTTGTTGGCATCGGTAAAGTCAGCTACTGCGTAGCCCGAACCGGTACCATCAGGTGTGCGGACGGTGACGGAGAAATCAACATTCGTGTCCTGCTGATAAGCTTCGAGGCCTTTGCTGTTGCGCATGGCTAAGAAACTGGCGCCATCCTCTAAGTAGCCTGCCGCCGTAAGCTTGCGCTCTTGGCATAAAGCAATACTATCGGCGGCAGCCTTGGCCCGGAAATCAGGTGTTATACTGGCAGTCGTCTGAGCAAACGACACTGGCGTGAGGTACTGCTGCGGACCCAGCAGCGGCACATAGTCAGGGTCTTCGGGGGCGAGGCGGGCAATTTCTTCGGCCCGCTGTACGCAGCGACGCAGCGTAGCTTCGTCGAACTCGTTGCATGTGGCGACGCCCGAGCGTTTGCCAAAGCCTGACTCCACCACCAGCGACACGTTGTCGGTGGCGCCGGCGGTACTCACGTTGTTGCGGGCGTAGCGGATGTTGCCCCGGGTGCGTCCTTGCAAGGTTACGGTGCACTCGTCGGCCTTGCTATAGCTCAGAACTTTCTTAAGAATAGTCTGAGCTTCGTCTTTAGAGAGAATGGGCATTGCTAGCTGATTATATGGTAGTTATGCAACAATTGGCCTCCGCTCTAGCCTGTTCCTGATGGAGAGCTAGAACGGGAGTTCCCATTATCCAATCTTACGGGCAGTGTTGATGACGTTTACGCCGTTGAAGCGCGTAGTCGAGCTACCGTGGCTTACGGCGCTGCTCTGCGAAGGCTGACCTTTGCCGTCGTTGAAGAAGCCCGAGAAACGGTAGTCGGACTCGTCGCAGATGGCGGCGCAGCTGTTCCAGAACTCCAAGGTGTTGGTCTGGTAGGCTACGTCTTCCAGCATACCCGTGATTTTGCCTTTGTTAATCTCGTAGAACACCTGACCGCCAAACTGCGAGTTGTAGCGCTGCTGGTCGATCGAGAAGGAACCGTGGCCGGCAATGTAAATGCCTTTGTCTACGCCTTTTACCATATCGTCCACGCTCAACTTGGTTTTGCCAGGCTGCAAGCTCACGTTCGGCATGCGCTGGAACTGCACATCAGCCCACGACTGCGCATAGCAGCACCCATCCGACTCGTTCTGACCTACCATCGCGGCTTGGTCCCGAATCTTCTGGTAGTCGATGAGCATACCGTCTTTAATCAGGTCCCACTTCTTGGTTTTCACACCTTCGTCGTCGAAACCAACGGCACCGAGCGAATTTGCCTGCTGCTTATCGGCTACAATATTTACCAGCTTCGAGCCATAGGGCTGCTTTTTGGCGCGCCACTCCAAGGTGGCGAACGAGGTACCGGCGTAGTTGGCTTCGTAGCCCAATACACGGTCCAGCTCGGTCGGGTGACCTACGCTTTCGTGAATGGTTAGGCCCAAGTGATGAGGGTCCAGTACGAGGTCGTATTTGCCGGGCGTTACCGATTTGGCCGTCAGCTTTTGCTTTACCTGTTTGGTAGCAGCCGTAGCATCTTCGAGGATGTCGTAGCTGTTTTTGTAGCCTACTAAGTCAGAGCCAGCGGGGCCAGCTACTTTATCAGCCGCTTTCGGCGTGAGGTACTCGTAGCCCATGCCCATTGGCGCGCTCAACGCCTGACGGCTGCGGAACTTGCCCGAAGCGCGGTCAATGGCCGTTACACTGAATGTTGGCCAGATACGGTGAATATCTTGGTCGATATAGGAGCCGTCAGTGGAAGCAAAGTACTTCTGCTCATTTACTTGAAACAAAGCTGAGTTCACGAAGCTCGCACCGTTGTCCATGGCTTTCGCATTGGCACCTAACAGCAACTCCACTTTCTGGGCAATCGGTACTTCAAATGCATTCTGCTGAATCGGCGTTTTCCAAGCTACTTCACCGTGGCCTTTGACGGGCGCCAGTTTGACCTGCTCTTTCTGCACTTTGGAGTTGGCTTTGGCAATCTGCACGGCTAGCTGGGCAGCTTTGGCTAGACCGGCCTCACTTACGGTGTTAGTGGCGGCAAATCCCCAAGTACCGTTGGCCAGTACGCGTACGCCAGCGCCGTAGCTTTCTGTGCTTTGAATGTTCTGCACCTGCTTTTCACGGGTGAAAATGCCTTGGTTCAGGGAACGACCAATGCGCACGTCGGCGTAGGAAGCGCCTGCTGACTTAGCGGCGTTGAGCGCTGCATCGGCTAAACGCTTTTTCAGCGCTACGTCGGCGGCGGGTATCAGCAATTGCTCGGGCGTAACCAAATTGCCCCCCAGGCCTGGGAAGCTGGGCAAAAACAGGGCGCCGGCCGCTAAGCCCGACAGCCCGACAAAATCGCGTCGTTTCAAGAAAGTAGAAGTTTGAGTGAGGAGTAGAATGTAAGTACAAAACCCGCCGGACAAGGCCGACGGGTTTCGTAGTGACCAACGCTAGACGGCGTCGGAGAGACTGGTGAAGGTAAAGTCGCGAATCTTGAGCGGCGGCACCAAATTGCCCCCCACGCGCTGGGGCTTACCGATAGCCTCCAGGTTGTTGAGCATAATGATGGGCGACTCGTTGAAACGGAAGTTCTTCACGGGGTGCTTGATCTTGCCGTTCTCGATGTAGAAGGTGCCGTCGCGCGTCAGACCCGTGTACAGGAGCGTTTGCGGATCAACAGGGCGGATATACCACAAGCGCGTCACCAGAATACCTTTTTCGGTACCCTTAATCATGTCCTGTACTGACTGCGTACCGCCTTCCATAATCCAGCCGCTGGGGCGAGGGATATCGGGCACACCCGATTTCTGAGCCCAGAAGCGGGAGGTGTAAAGGTTCTTCACGACACCCTTCTCAATCCAGGTCATTTTCTGCTGCGGGCGGCCGTCACCGGAGAAGGTGAGGGTCGGAATCTCAGCGTTCAGCGGGTCGGAATAGATGGTGACGCGCTCATCGAATAGCTTTTCGCCCTTCTTATTTCCACCACCTTTTTTGCTCAGGAAAGAGCGGCCTTCGTCGGCGTTGCGGGCGTCGAGGGCGTTCATCAGAGCGGCGAGGAGGGAAGCATCGGTATTAGCTACCAGCGCAGCGGGCTCCAGAATCACGGTGTATTTGCCGGGCTCAATGGCTTTAGCACCTACTGAGGCAGCGGCTTTATCGGCAGCAATCTGGGTGAGGCGGGCAGCGTCGAACTTACTGGCGTCGTTATAGTCGGCCGTAGCGTAGCCCGAGCCGGTGCCGTCGGGCGTGCGCACCGTTACGGAGTACTCCAGATTGGTGATTTGCTGATAGGCCTCGAGGCCCTTGCTGTTGCGCTTGGCAATGAAGCCAGCCTCGTCATTCAGGAAGCCGGCAGAGCTGAGTTTCTTCTGCTCACACAGCTTCATGCTGGCGGCCGTTTGCTGAGCGCGATAGTCGGGGGTAATGTTGGCAGTAGCCGCTGCAAACGCCGCTGGCGACGGAGCCAAGTATTTCTGAGCGCCGAGGTAGGGGACATATTCAGGGCTTTCGGGAGCGAGACGAGCAATCTCTTCGGCCCGCTGTACGCAGCGACGCAGTGTGGCTTCATCAAACTCATTGCAGGTAGCGACGCCCGCACGTTTGCCGAAGCGCGACTCTACGGCTAGCGATACGTTGTCAACAGCACCGGCGGTTGAAATAGCATTACGTGCGGAGCGCACGTTGCCGCCCGTTCTACCGTTAAGCGTGACTTCACACTCATCGGCTTTGCTGTAGCTCAGCACTTTGGTCAGGATTGCCTGAGCTTCTTCTTTGGAAAGTATGGCCATTATATGTGGTTGTACTGATTATTTATGTGTGAATTTGCCTCCCAGCGGTGGAAGCAATCATTACCCGATTTTGCGGGCGGTGTTGATGACGTTCACGCCGTTGAAGCGGGTGGTGGCGCTACCGTGACTCACAGCTGACACCTGCGAAGGCTGTCCTTTGCCATCAAAGAACGACCCGAACAGACGGTAGTCGGACTCGTCGCAGATAGCGGCGCACGAGTTCCAGAACTCTAGCGTGTTGGTCTGGTAAGCCACGTCTTCCAACATGCCGTCAATCTTACCCTTATTGATGGCATAGAACACCGTGCCGCCAAACTGCGAGTTATAGCGCTGCTGGTCGATGGAGAAGGAACCACGACCGGCGATATAAATGCCTTTGTCGACGTTCTTGATCATCTCATCTACGCTCAGCTTGGCTTTGCCAGGCTGCAAGCTCACATTGGGCATGCGCTGGAATTGAACGGAGCTCCAGGAATCGGCATAGCAGCAGCCGTCCGACTCGTTCTGACCCACCATGGCGGCCTGGTCGCGAATCTTCTGGTAATCAACGAGTACGCCGTCTTTAATGATATCCCACCTCTTGGTCTTCACCCCTTCATCATCGTACCCAACCGCACCCAATGAGCCTGGTTGTAGCTTGTCAGCTACAATGTTCACTAGCTTGGAGCCGTAGGGCTGCTTTTTGGCTTTCCACTCCAGGGTAGCAAAGCTGGTGCCGGCGTAGTTAGCTTCGTAACCGAGCACGCGGTCAAGCTCCGTCGGGTGACCCACGCTTTCGTGGATGGTCAGGCCCAAATGGTTTGGGTCGAGCACCAAATCATACTTGCCTGGCACCACCGATTTAGCGGTGATTTTCTCCTTGGCCTGCTTTGCTGCCAAGGCAGCATCTTCCAGAATGTCGTAGCTGTCTTTGTAGCCGATAAGGCCGGTGCCCGCAGGACCAGCAATCTTGCCGGCGGCCTTTGGAGTCATATATTCATAGCCCATGCCCATCGGCGCGCTTAGCGCCTGCCGCGTCCGGAACTTACCGGAGGCGCGGTCGATGGCCGTTACGTCAAACGTTGGCCAAATGCGATGAACATCTTGGTCAATGTAAGAGCCGTCGGTGCTGGCAAAGTACTTCTGCTCGTTAATCTGGAAGAGCGCTGAGTTCACGAAGTTGGCGCTGTTATCTAAGGCCTTGGCATTAGCGGCCAGCAGCAACTCTACTTTCTGGGCAATAGGTACCTCAAAGGCGTTCTGCTGAATCGGCGTTTTCCAGCTCACTTCACCGTGGCCTTTGACGGGCGCCAGTTTGACCTGCTCTTTCTGCACTTTGGAGTTGGCTTTGGCAATCTGCACGGCCAGCTGAGCAGCTTTAGCTAAGCCGGCTTCCGTGACCGTATTGGTAGCCGCGAAGCCCCAGGTGCCATTTGCGAGCACCCGCACCCCGGCGCCAAAACTCTCACCGCTGGCAATGTTTTGCACCTGCTTTTCACGGGTGAAAATGCTCTGGTTCAAATATCGGCCAATACGCACATCGGCGTACGAAGCACCTGCTGACTTAGCAGCATTGAGCGCCGCATCGGCCAAACGCTTGTTCACCGCGGCATCCATAACTGATTCGAGCAACCGCTCTGGGCTAACCAGCGTGCCACCGAAACCGGGAAAATTGGGCAGGAACACAGCCCCCGCCGCCAGGGCCGAGAGTCCTACAAAATCACGTCTTTTCAAGAGGGTAAGGTTTTGGGAAGATGAGTGAAGATTTAAGTTTAGAGAGAAATCGGGAGAAACTCAATTTCAAGGACAAAGAATGCCCCCCGGGGCTGCATTGAACAGAATGTTATACACTATTGAATTGATACAAATAGTCCGCACCGCTGCTCTCCTTCACCGCTAGCTCAAGGATGACAGATGGAGAGAGGTAGTGACGTTCCATCTTATTCAATCAGTTTTAATAAGTCAGCGGCAATGCCGGGCCAGGGCTGGTTTAAATCAAGGGTCACGACGCGAACGGGGTGGCCGCCGAGGGTATAGCGCAAATCCACTTCACGAGTAGCGGCAGGGTAAAGCAGAATGCCTTCCAGCAGTTGGATGGGGGACAAATCTTGGTTCTGCAAGTAGGCGTACAGTTGGTACAGATGCGGCGAGATTAGCCGCTGCCGGTCGTAGCGCGGGCGCAGCGCGGCGCGGTAGTATTTGGTATCGAGAATGATCTTGCGCTCCGCAGACTCCAGTGTAGTGTCAGTAATCATGGCGGGCAGCATGCTCAGGTCTTCGGGCTCAACGGCGGCGGCTTGCCAGCTAATCGTTTCTGATAGCACCCGAAACCGGCGCTGCTCCAAGCGGTAGAAGTTGCGCACAAACGCCTCAAAAACCTGAGCCATCAGCCGTTCATCGCGCCGAAAATCCATGAAGCGGGTGCGGCCGTCGGCGGCAGGTTCAGGAAGTGCGCTTCGGTACAAAAGCTCACACACGTTCAGCAGTAAAGCTTCGTGGCCCGTCGGCCGGGTGCGACGCACAGTCCGCAAGGCATGGCTGCTGAGTGTCGTGGGGGGCAAATCGGTGGGAAAGCGCCGCCGCACCGCGCGCAACTCCTGGCGGAGAGTAGCCGATACTTGCCGCGCTCTGCTCATCTGATCCAAGGCTCCCAGCAATAGCCGAACGAAAGGGGTATCGGGCCCCAACTCATCGTAAGCGCACACGGCCCGGCCCCGCCGCAGCAAGTCGCGCGATAGAGAAGCATCCAGCAACACGCGCCCGCGCAACTCAGCCAGATCTTCCTCGCGCGCCACGTAGGCCGACCGCAATCCCTGGCTCAACAGTCGTCGCGTGCCCATGAGCAGTACTCGCCCCAGCAACTCCACGGGTCGATGAAAAGCCGTCGCTTCCGAAGTCAGCCACTCCTCCTGCTCGGGCAAACGGTTCCACGCGTAGCAGAGCAGGTAATAAAGGTTCTGAATCGGAATCATGGCACAACACTACCGCAACAGTCGCTTTTTATGAGCCGCCGCTTTTGCGGGCTGATCTAGCCAGTATTCATCCAACAGCGGCGCAATTTCCTGTTCCAGAACAAGCGTCAACCAACTATCAGCGGCCGCCGAATTAGTGGGTGGCTGGCAGAAATAGCTGTGGCCCAGCTGAAAATCTTCACCTAAATCGGGATCGTCGCTGATGGCCTGATTAAGCTCCGTGAGCCGCGTCACAAGCCGCGTAATGACAGCGGCCGGCACACCCTTTTGCGTTAGAAAACTTTGTAAAGGCGCGCCAAATTCTGGCTGCATTTTCACGAACGCAAACCGGCGTCGCAGAGCATAATCGAGCGGTGCCAAGGACCGGTCGGCGGTGTTCATCGTGCCAATAACGTACAGGTTTTCGGGCACGAAGAACCGGGGCACATGCGGGGGCGAATACGGGAGACGCACCGCGTGCGCAGGGCCACGTTTATCGGCTTCCAGCAACAGAAACAGCTCGCCAAAAATCCGGCTCAGATTGCCTCGGTTGATTTCATCAATCAGCAGAAAATAAGGCTTGTCGGGCTCCTGGGTGGCTCGGTGGCAAAACTCCAAAAGCACGCCCAGCGTCAGCCGAAAATTACCCTGGGCATCGGGCCGGAAGCCCTGCACAAAATCCTCGTAGCTGTAGCTGGGATGAAACTGCACCAGCTCCACGCGGGTGATATCCGTGGAGCCTAGCTCCAGCCAAGCCAGGCGTCGGGCCAGAAAGGTTTTGCCCGTGCCGGGCGGGCCATATAAAATAAGATTGCGTCGGCGCCGCAACGCTGATAACGTGTCATCAAGTTTTTGCTCTGACACGAACAGCTCCTGCAAGGCCGTGGCGCGGTCGTAGGGCGTTATGGGGGGCAAATTGTAGCTGGAAACGGGCTCCTGTACTTCTAGTTTTTGCCCCTTCGCCTTTTCGATGGGAGCCGTGTCGCTGGGCCGACCGGTGTATAAATCCTGCATGGCCTGCTGGGTGGCCACGTCATTATCTAAAGGAGAGTTGGCCAGACTAGGGCGCTTGGTGGCCACCGTAAAATCGAGGTGTTCGAGCAAACCATTCGTCGGGCCACCAGCGGGCAGCGGCCACTTGGCGTCGGTCTGGCCGGTAGCTAAGCGGTAGGCCAGCTGAGCCACTGGTCGGGGCGGGTAGCGACGGCCCCGATACACCAGGTCGTAAACGGTGCTGGGGGGCAAATTCAGCCCTTGCCGGTCGATGTGCCGGAGCGCGCGCAGCACATGGTCGCGGGTGAGTTGAGAAGGATCGAAAGAAGGGGTGGACATCCGGTTTTAAAGGTAGGAGCAAAACGAATGCAACACCAGAAAGGGTTCGGTGAGGAGGCAAAACCAAATTTTGAAAATGATGGGCTTGCGCAAAAGAGTATTCGGAGCCGAAAGCAAGCAACTTTTAAGTAACTAGGGTGCCTATAGCAGCACTTTACCTTATAAGAACGCATGCAGAGCAACGCGAAGCATCTCGCGTGCTGTCGTGAGGTTAGCATTCATGCTAAACACGCGAGATGCTTCGCGTTGCTCTGCATGACGGCCGAAATCATATTGTTCTTAATACAGAATACCCAACACTAACTCTTTGCTTATTCCCACTCGCTCGTTTCTCTTTCATGAAAAAACAGTACACCACCGCAGCGGCTCTATTACTTACCGCCGTTGCCTTGGCCCAAACTCCCGCCCCTTCGCCCCAGGCTGCCGCGCCCGCCAAATACCGGGAAACAGACCGCAAAATCAACGCCTTGGTGCACACCAAGCTCGACTTACAGTTTGACTATAAAAAGCGCTACGCTTACGGCAAAGCCTGGCTAACCTTGAAGCCCTACGCCTACGTCACCGATTCGCTACGTCTCGATGCCAAAGGCATGGATATCAAGACCGTGGCCTTGGTGAATGGCGGCAATCAGCAGCCGTTGAAATACACCTACGCCGATCAGCAAAACCTGCGTGTAAATTTGGGTAAGGCGTACCAGCCCGGCGCTGAGTACACTATTTACATTGAGTACACGGCTAAGCCCGACGAGCTAAAAACCAAAGGCAGCGCCGCCATCACCGACGCCAAAGGCCTGTATTTCATCAACCCCGACAGTGCCGTGGCCGGCAAGCCCGTCCAGATCTGGACCCAGGGCGAGACGGAAGCCTCGTCGGTGTGGTTTCCGACCATCGACCGGCCCAACCAAAAAACGACTTCGGAAATCAGCCTGACTGTGCCGAGTAAGTATGTCACGCTGAGCAACGGAGCCTTGGTAAACCAAAAGCCCGCCGGCGCGGGTCTGCGCACCGATACCTGGAAGATGGAGCAGCCCCACGCGCCCTATCTGTTTATGTTAGCCGTCGGTGACTTCAAGATTTATAAGGATAAGTGGCAGGGTAAGGCCGTCGATTATTACCTCGAGCCTGCTTACGCGCCCTACGCCAAGCAGATTTTTGGCGACACACCTGAGATGATGGAGTTTTTCTCCAAGAAGCTCGGCGTGGCTTACCCCTGGAATAAGTACGCCCAAATTGTGGTGCGTGACTATGTGAGCGGCGCCATGGAAAACACCACCGCCACCCTCCACGGCGACTTCGTGCAGCAGACCCCCCGCCAAATGATTGACCGCGACTACGCTGGGGGGCTTTCTGTGATTGCGCACGAGCTGTTTCACCAGTGGTTTGGCGACTACGTGACGGCCGAAAGCTGGAGCAATCTGACTGTAAACGAGTCGTTTGCTGACTTCAGCGAAGGCCTTTGGGCCGAACACAAATATGGCCAGGATGCCGCCGACGCGCACAACTACCGTTACCTGCGCCGCTACCTCAGCAGCCCCCGCGACGCCGCGAAACCTCTCGTGCGCTTCAATTATGAAGACAAAGAGGAGATGTTTGACCTCGTGTCGTACCAGAAGGGTGGGGCCATCCTGCAAATGCTGCGCACCCACCTCGGCGACCCAGTTTTCTTTGCTGGTTTGAACCAATATCTGAAGCAAAACGCGCTGGGTAATGGCGAGGCTCACCAGCTACGCCTGGCGCTGGAAGCGGCATCTGGGCAGGATCTAAACTGGTTTTTCAACCAATGGTATTTCGCGCCCGGCCACCCCGTCGTGACAATCGATTACTCCTGGGACGCAGCTCGCAAAGTGCAGTCCGTGACCGTAAAGCAAACCCAGGCGGGCGAGCCTTTTACGCTTCCGCTCGCCATTGATATGTATGTGGGGGGCAAATCGCAGCGCCGAAACGTAGTGCTGCGCAAAGCCACTGAAACGCTGGAGTTTCCGCTCGCCGCCCAGCCCGATCTGGTAAACGTGGACGCCACCAAAACGATGGTTTGGCAAAAAACGGACAACAAGCCATTGGCCGCTTATGCCTATCAGTACAAAAGTGCCCCCCTACTCGTAGATCGTCACGAAGCCATTGTGGCCGCTAAAGCTAAGCCCACTGAAGCAGCCGCGCGTGGCGTATTGCTGGCCGGTCTCAACGACAAGTTCTACGGCCTGCGCATGTTGGCTATTCAGTCATTAGACCTCGAAAATGCAGCCTTGCGCAAAGCTGCGGCGCCTGTTTTGCGCAAGCTGGCTAATTCCGATAAAGAAACCGTGGTGCAAGCCGAGGCCTTGATGACACTGGGCAAGCTCAAGGAAAAGCGCGATGAAAAGCTGTTTGCGCAGAAGCTCAAAAGCGAGTCCTATGCCGTGCAGGGTGCTGCGCTTCGGGCGTTAGCGGAAGTGAGGCCAGCCAAAGCATTGGTGCAGGCCAAAGCGTTTGAAACCAACAAGGAAGATGGCCTCACCACTGCTATAACTGAGGTGTATGCGGCCCACGGTGGCGCGGCCCAGTGGCCCTATATCCGCGACAAATTCGATGCGGGAAGCCCCCGCACCAAAGCCATGCTTTTTGAAAGCATGCTCGGGATGATGACACGCCTAGATGACCCAACAGCTTTCAATGAAAGCCTCGACCGTATTAAAGCTGTTGCCATCCAGTTCAAAAGCCAAGGCGCCGACAAAGCCATAATTCCTCTGCTGCAAGCTGTAAAGGAGAAGAAAAAAGGGGCCAGTGCCACACAGGCTCAACAAGCAGTAGACAAAGCCGTCCAGGAAATTGAGCAAGCGCAGTAGAAAACAGTGCTGAACCAAAAGGTGGTCATGTAGAGCGGCAGCGAAGCATCTTGCGTGTTTAGTTATTTAGCTTGGCAACATCAGCACGCGAGATGCTTCGCTGCCGCTCTACATGACCGTCAAAGTAGCTGGTTTCTGGTTGTGTAACCAGCAACCTAAGTACCTTGCCTACCCTCGAATATTCTTTTATGAACAGTTCTTTAAAGCTATTCTTACTGATTCTCATCGTAGCTACTGCTGCCCAACTGGTGCTCCCGTGGTGGGTTATCACGCCGGTGGCCTTCGTGCTCGCTATGGTACTAGCGCGCACCGGCTGGGGGGCCTTTTGGGCAGGTTTCGCTGGGGTTGGGCTGGGTTGGCTGGTGCTAGCCAGCTGGCTGAACTTGCAGAACGAAGGCCACCTCAGTCACCGCGTAGCCGAGCTAATTCCGCTGGGGGGGCGCGGCTGGCTGCTGGTGCTGGTGACGGCCGTGCTGGGCGGAGTGGTTGGCGGACTAGCTGCGCTGGCGGGCGTTTGGCTGCGCCAAGCCTTCGTAAAGAGCAGACAATCCCCTTCGACTTAAAACTTCAATTCTAGACATAGGCATAACATCACAAAAAGCCCCCCAGCCTCTCAATTGAGGAAGGCTGGGGGGCTTTTTTGGTGCAATCAATTGGTAGTGGCAAACTTCTATGATTGACAGCCATTGCAATACTTCTTTTCCATCCTCAAAGAAAGCAGGTTAATTAATTTCCTGAAACTCGCCAAAAAAGGCCAGCGCCTCCAGCGTGTATTGGGGCACGGAAGAGAAGTGATTGCCGTCCTTGATGGGGCGCAATTCTACTTGCGTAGCACCGCGGGCGCGCATGGCCTTGTAAGCATGTTCAGAGTTGAAAAAGGGCACGTAATCATCGGCGGTGCCGTGGAATAGCGCCAGCGGAGCACGCGGGCGCCAATCGTAGATGTCGTTGTCGCGGAAGGCGGCCGTTATGGGCTGGTCGGTTTTGTTTAGCACACCCGCCCGGAAGGGTTCCGTGAATAGCTCTTTGGGCTGTTCAGGTACTTTCGCAAACGGATTGGCTTGCAGATGTGTGGCCCAGGGCTCTTGGAAATAAGTAGTATAAGGCCGGTTGATGTTGTACACCCGATTATACGTGTCCAGCACCCAGACATAGGAGCTGAGAAAATTCAGTGGCTGATCCGACTTCAATATATAGTCGGCGAAGGCTGACTTATTGTACGCTCCCGCACCGGGGGCGCTGGCCGTAACGGTAAATTCCGACGCGTGCTTTTCCTCAATCAGCTTGTGCAAAGCCAATGTGGCAAAGCCGCCCTCTGAGTAGCCCAGCAGGAAGTTCTTATCGTTCAGCTCAATCTTTTCCTGCTTGCAAAACTCCCGCGCTGCCCGCATCATATCCAGCGAGGCCGAAGCCAGCGAAGTCGCGTGCTCATACGGGTGCGGTAAGCTCTTGGAAGCGCCATAGCCAATATAGTCGGGAGCCACCACCATGTAGCCCGAAGAAGCCAGCACCGATATGGCCGTCCATACTTCCCCGCCGGAGCGGTAGTAGGAGGGAGCTCGCGCTTCATCTTTGGGCGAAATAGTGCCATGCTGATAGCTCAGCAGCGGCAGCGGCTGCGATGCCATGGGCACCAATACCGCACCGGATGCCGTCACAGGCTGCCCATCTGTATTGGGCGTAGTATAGGTCAGCTTATACACCCGAATCGAATATTGGGTCAGGGCACTGACGATGGGCAGATCGGGCACGCGGCCAGCGAGCGTACTCGGCGTGTACTCACCAATCAGGGTGCTGCTCAGCAGGCGGCTGCTCGCTACCGGCGTGATGGGTGCTGCCGGAATGGCGGACGCAGCGGCTTCTAAGGCCGGTTCTTTGGTGCAGCTCAGGCCGGGCGCCACTAGCAGGCTCAGCCAGAAAAGGAAGGTGAAGTAAGGCAAGCGGCGACTATTGATTTTCAAAGACATTAGGAAGTTGTTGGGGCAAGCTGCCTTCATAACACCAATCTGCTCAAAAGATTTCGTGCTGCTACAGAGATAACAGGAAGGCTTACCTAATTAGCTTTTGAGAAAAAACAGAACCAATAATCACTTTCAACTAATTTATTAGTTGTAGATTCATCTTAACAAAAAAGCCCCCCATGCAAACCTTCCCTGAACTAACCCGTGCCGAGGAGCAAGTGATGCAGGTGCTGTGGCAGCGCGGCCCCTCTTTCGTGAAAGAAGTAGTTGCCGAAATGCCAGCGCCACCACCTGCTTACAATACTGTGTCCACCATCATCCGCATATTGGAGCAAAAGGGGTTTGTGGGGCACGAAGCATTCGGCCGCACGCACCGCTATGAGGCTTTGGTCGCGCAGGATGAGTACCGTCGCTTCTCGCTGCGCAAGCTGCTGGGGGGCTATTTCGGGAATTCGTTTCCGCAGCTGGTGTCCTTTTTTGCGAAGGAAGAAAACCTCGATGCCGCTCAGCTCGATGAGCTGCTGCGCCATGCCACCCAACCTCCAACCACCGACTCCGATGAACCCAATCAGCCTGCTTAAATGGATGATGCTCAGCACGGTACTGTTGAGCGTGTGGTGGCTCTGTTACCACCTCGCCTTGCGCCGTGAGCGGAGCTTTGGCTACAACCGGACGTTCCTGGTGCTGGGGCCGCTGCTGGCGGCGAGCTTGCCGTTGCTCCCGCTAGGTTGGCCAAGCAGTTGGGCAGCAGGCCCGACGGTACTGGTGCCAGGCATAGCAACGGTACTGCTGCCAACTGCCCAGGTAGGCGCATCCAGTAGCCAAGTTGGACTTCATTGGTCGCAATGGGTAATGGTGGGCTACATAATTGGTGTGCTGGCCACGTTGGCGCGGCTGTGTTTTGGGCTGGCCAGGCTTTGGCTGACTACTCGTCATCGGCCGTGCGAAAAACAGGCTGGCTACACGCTGGTGCGTACCGGTGGTCAGCTGCCATCCAGCTCATTTGGGCGGGTCGTGTTTTGGGATGAATCGTTACCACTTAGCGATGCGGAAGCCCACCAAGTGCTACAGCACGAGTTGGCGCATGTGCAGCAAGGCCACACCTACGACCGGCTGCTGCTGGAAGTGCTGAGTGCCGTGCTCTGGTTCAATCCATTTGTGCACCTGTGCGCCCGGGCGCTTACGCTCACTCACGAGTATCTGGCCGACGCGGCGGCGCTGAGTGCCGACACTACTATTACCTCACCTTCACATTCATATACTCACCTACTGGCCCGGCAAGTAGCCACCCGCCTTGGTTTCTCCCTTCCGCTTGCGCACTCGTTTTCTCATTCCCAAACCTTACGTCGCATTGCCATGATTCACCAAACTTCCCCCATCCGCCGCTGGAAACAGTGGCTTGCCCTGCCACTAGTGGCTTTACTAGCGTTTACCGTCGCCTGTGAGCGACACACGGAGCCAGTTGCTCCATCTAAGCGCGCTTCTTCTCAGAATGCCGAAATGTCACCCCCGCCTCCGCCGCCACCCCCAGCTCCCGATGCTGAGCCTGCGCCCCCACCTCCGCCCCCTCCTACAGCCAACAGTGTTTATAATAGTGTAGAGGAAATGCCGCTGTTTCGCACGGGCAACAATAATGATATTGTCGCCTTCATTCAGAGTAAGCTCAAGTACCCCGCCGAGGCCGTGCGCAGCAAGGTGAAGGGCAGAGTCATTATCGCTTTTATAGTAGATAAAGAGGGGAACGTAACTGATGCGTCCGTTGAGAAGGGAATAGGCTCGGGCTGCGACGAAGCGGCACTGAATGCTGTTCGTCAGCTTCCACGGTTTACGCCTGGCAAGCAGAATGGCGAGCCGGTAGCAGTGCGATTTGTAGTACCTATTCAATTCGCACCCTACTCCGTCCCGATCAGCAATTTATTTGGCGGCTTGGTTAGTTTGCCAAAGTGCTAAAGTGTAAGCCCTGGGCTCTATAGTCCTATACATAAGGAGGAACCGCTGGAAAAGCTCCGAATTTTGTCGGGGCCTTTCTGCGTTTAGGTCACCGCTAACTGCCCGAAATGGCCTAACTTGCAGATAGTTTTGGCCTTCTAATCAAGATTTATTCAGTGTTGTTACCGTTTTCGCCGCGTCACGCCGTAGTGGCCGCCACCTTAAGCCTCTTTTCTCTGTCTGCCTTACCCGGTTGCGGCACCCGCACCGATGGAGAAACTCCCGCCGCCAAAGCTTCTGTTGAGGCTGCTAAGCCAGTTGTCGTTGACTCTGCGGCGCTGAAAGTTGCCGCCATGCGCCGCGACTCACTCAAGGCCGACTCTATTGTAAAAGCCAATGGCCAGCTACCAGGGGCCATTTTGCCCGGCAAGCGTATTGTGGCTTTCTATGGCAACATCCGGGCGAAAGGCATGGGTATCTTGGGCCGTGAGCCCAAGGATCAGATGTTCCGCAAGTTCGACAAAGTGCTGGCCGAGTGGCAGGCCGCTGACCCTAGCATTCCTGTGCAGGCAGCTATACACAACGTGACTATTACGGCCCAGGCCGCGCCCGGCAAAGACGGCAAATACCGTTTGATGAACTCCAAAGCGACTATTGAAGAAGTTATTCAATGGGGCAAAGAGCACAACTGCATCGTGTTTCTGGACGTGCAGGTGGGCCTGAGCAACCTGGAAAACGAACTGCACAAGCTGGAGCCTTACTTGAAAGATCCTATCGTGCACATGGGCATCGACCCGGAGTTCGCGATGGAAACCAAAGGTGTGAAGCCCGGCCGCAAAATCGGTACCTTCGACGCCAAGGACGTGAACTACGCCGTGAAGTTTCTGGCTCGCATCGTGAGCGAGAACAATTTGCCCCCCAAGGTGCTCACCGTGCACCGCTTCACCCAAGGCATGATTACGAACTACAAAAATATCAAGCTCGACCCCCGCGTGCAGATCGTGATGCATATGGACGGCTGGGGCGACCCAACCCTGAAGAAGGACTCCTATAAGGCGTACATTCAGAAAGAGCCCGTGCAGTACACCGGCTTCAAGCTGTTCTACGAGTACGACAACCGCCCCGCTCCGCACCACATCATGACGCCGGCAGAAGTACTAGCCCTCACGCCAAAGCCATTATATATTCAGTATCAATAAAGCAGCAATACTTGCTTATAAAAAAGCCCCCCAACCTTATGTCGGGGGGCTTTTTTTATTGAGAAACAGTTGGTTTCATCTTACTAAATGCGAGCGAAAACCGAACTTAGATCCTTCGGTTTAGCTCTATGAAACTTTTTAGATTGTTGCCGGTGCTAGTATTGCTGAATGCCTGCGCCGTAAGGTCAGCCACTATTGCCCTGCCCGCACTCCCCGACTTCACCAGTTATCCGGTGTACTACGGGCCGGATCTGGGCCTTACATTCCAAGCGGGGCGCGCCACGTTGCGGGTGTGGGCCCCCACGGCAGAAGCGCTGCACCTCAAGCTTTACACTAATGGCATAGGAGGGGAGTCGGTGGCCGACTTTGCTATGCGAAAGGCCGAAAGCGGCACCTGGACCTTTACGTTGCCCGCGCAGCCGGCTGGCCGCTTTTATGTGGTGCAGGCAACCATTGGGGGGCAAAAAATGGCCGAAGTACCTGACCCCTATGTGCATGCCGTGGGGCTCAACGGACAGCGTGGCGTTTTGCTCGATCCGGCCTCGGTGAACCCAATGGGTTGGCTTGATGACCAACGCCCTACGCTGGCCAAGCCCACCGACGTAATAATCGGGGAATTACATCTGCGCGACCTGTCCATGCACCCGAAATCCGGGATTGAGCATAAGGGTAAATACCTGGGACTAACGGAGCACGGCACGCATGGGCCTGATGGTGTAAGCACGGGCCTCGATCATCTGGTGGAACTGGGTATCAGCCATGTACATCTGCTGCCCACCAATGACCTTGCTTCCATCGATGAAAGCAAGCTGAGTGAAAACCACTACAATTGGGGCTACGAGCCGCTGCACTTCTCCGTGCCCGAAGGCTCTTTTGCTACTGACCCCACCGACCCTGCCGCCCGCATCCGGGAGCTGAAGCAGGTGGCGCAGGCCTTACACCGGCGCGGCCTGCGCCTGGTGCTCGACGTGGTGTATAACCACACCACCGATGCGTCCCGCACCAGTTTCGAGCAGCTCGTACCGGGCTATTATTACCGACACAATGACGATGGCAGCTACTCCAACGCTACCGCCTGCGGCAACGAAATAGCCTCAGAGCGGCCTATGGTGCGCAAGCTCATTGTGGAATCGGTGGCGTACTGGGCCCGCGAGTATCACGCCGATGGGTTTCGGTTTGACCTGATGGGCGTACTGGATATCGAAACCATGCGCGCCGTGCGCGTGGCCCTCGATCAGCAGGATCACAGTATTTTGCTGTATGGGGAAGGCTGGACCGCAGGCCCCAGTCCCTTGCCCGAGACGGCACGGGCGGTGAAAGCCAATGTACAGCGGCTGGAACGTATTGCCGCCTTCAGCGACGAGCTGCGCGACGGCGTGCGTGGACACGTATCGCGGCGCACGGAGCCGGGCTTCGCCAGCGGGCATCCGGGGTTGGAGGAGAGCGTAAAATTCGGCATTGTGGCGGCCACCGAGCACCCGCAGGTCGATTACTTGAAGGTAAATTACAGCAAAGCGCCCTGGGCCGGCACACCCGCCCAAACCATCAATTACGTAGCCTGCCACGACGACCAGCTGCTCTGGGATAAGCTAAAATCATCGAACCCGGGCGCGACCGAAGCTGAATTGATTCAGCGCGATATCCTCAGCAATACCATTGTGTTTACTTCGCAGGGAATCCCGTTTTTGCCTATTGGCGATGAGTTTTTGCGCACGAAAGGCGGCTCCCACAATTCCTTCAACCAGCCTGACAGCGTTAATCAAATTGACTGGGGCCGCAAAGCCCGCTATGCGCCGGTATATGCGTTTTATCAGAAGTTGCTGGCCTTACGTCGGGCTCACCCGGCTTTTCGCCTGCCCACCCATGAGCTAATTCAGCAGCACCTTGAGTTTCTGCCAGATTTGCCCCCCGGCACCATTGCTTACCGTCTGCGCGACCACGCTGGCGGCGACACGTGGCGGAATATCGTAGTGATTTTCAATGGCAACCTAGCCCCTGCTTCCGTCACGGTGCCGGCTGGTAGCTACACGGTCGTATTGCGCGGCGACCAACTCATGCCGACTGGCATCGAGAAAATGCCCCCCAGCCGTGAGCCATTCGCGCTAAAAATGCCCCCCAGCACCGCCACAATTATAGTGGAGCCCTAACCGAGCTTGGGAGCACCGAAAGTGCTGGAGCAGATGATGCTACGGTGGGGAAAATGAGTTGAAAAGACGATCCTAAGCCCTCAATGGAGCTGACCTCAACGTGAATACCGTGCAAATCGGCAATCGTTTTGACGATGGATAAGCCCAGTCCGTAACTGTCTTGGGTGGCACTAGGACCTTTATCGAAGGGATGAAATAGGCGCGCGACCTGTTCCTTGGGGATACCCTGCCCCGTGTCGCGCACTTCCAGAATATAGCCCATCCCAGCAGGCGCGGGCCGCCCCAGTAAGTGAATTTGCCCGCCTTCGCGGTTATATTTCACTGCGTTGCTCACTAAGTTGGACAAGAGCGTGAACAGCAGCCCGCGGTTACACTGGTGCACGACAAAATCGGGCTGCACCACGCGGTGAAGGGTGAGACCGTAGACTTCCAATCGTTCGTAGAGTTCTTCGGCTACTTCGCCCGTTAGCTCTTGAAGCGACACTTCATCGGTGCGGGCGAACTGGTCATTCTCAATTTTAGAAATCATCAACAGCGACTTGATAATAGTGCGCAGGCGATGCACCGTGCGCTGCGACTCCACTACCCGCAGCAGGTTTTCCTCCGACAAAGTATCGTCGGCGAGCATATTATCGAAGCGGTATTGCAAGGCGGCCAGCGGCGTGAGCAACTCGTGCGAGGCATCGGCAATAAACTTGCGCTCCTTGGTAAAGGATTCCTGCAGGGTGCGCATCATAGTGAGCAAACTCTCGTCGAGGTGCCGGAAGTCGTCGGTGCTCGTGGCCAGAGGCTCCAGGTTAAAAGACGCCGGGTGGCGCACGTTGCGCAGGCGTCGGCTGATGATGGTACTCAGCGGCTCCAGCAGATAGCGAAAAAAGGCTAAGTCCGCCAGCGTCGTTAGGCCGATGGCCAGCAGCAGAATATAAAACGCATACTGGCGGAAGTTGCGCTCCGTCTCGCCGATGCTGCCCGTGCTGCGGCCCACTTCCAGCAGATAGTTCTGCCCGTTTTGAGCAAATGAATAGCTGAGTACCCGATACTCCACTATCTCATCTTCCACGGCCCGTTTCGAATCTTCAATAAGGTTGATGGTCGGGCCGGCTGGAATTTCCTCAAGCGATATAAATTCTTCCTTCAACAGGTTGTAGCTGCCATACGACGACTGGTCGTCCTCCAGAAACGTGGAAATACCCGTGCGCCGAATCAGGCGCAGAACCTTTTCTTTCTTCTGCTGCAGACGCTGATCTGTGCTGTGTAGCGCCAGGCGGCTCATAACAGGAGGCAGCACGCCTACCAGCAGCAGCAGAATAGCCACCCGCGACAACGCATTAAACAAAGAAAACTTGGTGCCGAGCTTCACGCTTCTAAACAGGTAAAATCACTGGTACAATTACGCCGTCAGGGCTGAGGCCGGGTGGTGTTCTGCGGTTTTACCACTTAGTTAGTGCTGCAAGGTAACCCGGTAACCCAGGCCCCGGACAGTCTCTATCCAATCGGCGTTGGCGTAGCGACCGAGCTTTTTGCGCAGATTCTTTATATGGGCATCAATGTAATTGGAGTCGAAGCCCATTTCGGGTAAGTTGCCCCAGATATGCTCGGTAAGCTGAAGCCGGGTGAGCACCCGGTTACGGTTCAGGACCAGGTAGCTCAGCACATCAAATTCCTTAGTAGATAAAGGAACCGCTAAGCCCGCGTGCAGCAGTCGGCGAGTTTGCAGATCCAGCTCAAAGGCATGACAGGCAACGTGGGGCTTGTGCAGACCAAAGCGCCGCCGGGTAATGGCATGCATGCGGGCCAGCAGTTCCGGCAGCGAAAAGGGTTTGGCCAAGTAGTCATCGGCGCCCAGCTCCAGGCCCCGGATGCGGTCTTCCACGGCTCCACGCGCGGTGAGGATGATGACGGCCGCCGTCAGGTCGTTCTGCTTGGCTTCCGCCAACACCTGCAGCCCATCACCATCAGGCAAACCAAGGTCCAGCAGCACAAAGTCGAAGGGTGTGTCAGCCAATTGTTCGCGGGCTTCGCGCGCGGTGCGAGCCACGGTGCAGTTGAAGTTTTGCTGGTGCAGAAACAAGCCCAGCTCCCGGGCCAGCGTACGTTCGTCTTCGACAATCAGGACAGTCATGCTAAAGTACTGGGGGGCTTTTATAAGGTCAGCGACACGCTGGCGGTCAGGTAAGATCGGGCTACTGAGACATCATCGGGCACCAGGTTGACTGGCACGGTGTAGCGCCAGGCTGCCTGCACCGATACCTTGCCGCGGGCGTAGGTTACGGGGAGGCGCAGTTCGTAGTTGAGGAGGCGAAAGCGCGTTGTTTCGCTCGTCTCAGTGGTGGGGCTTCCCGTGCCAGGGCCACGGCCGGCCGGCGGACCACCATTGCCACGCTGCCGTTGCTGTACCAGGCTGGTTTGGGCAAAGCGCTGCGTCCCTATAGTGGCGCTCAGCCGGGGCTCTATTGCAATATAGCCCCCCAGCACTTTGTCAATCTCGAAGTAGCGGGAATTGTCGAGAATAAGAAACAGGTCGCTGGACTCCCCAAACACGTAGCTTGTATTCAGGCGTGAGTATACATATCCCCAGTCCCAGCCCAGGTAGCCATCGAGCGAATTATTGACGCTGGACTTTACCAACGGGCTGTTAGCGGCGAACAAAAAACGGGAGTAGCTGATGGAGGCGTCTATTTTCTTGGTCAGATCAACGTCCCAACCCACCGACAAGTCCGTTTCATCCACGAAGCTGCTGGTAGAAAACAGATTGTAGCTCACGGCCGAACCCCACACGCCAAAGCGGCTTTTGTAGATTAGCTCGGCGGCAGCATACGGGTAGCGCTCCGTTTGGGTACGCCCAAAAAAGGAAGAGTTGTTGCCAGCACTTAAGGTGGCTGTGATGCTGCCCCGACGGGGGGCATTATTGTCGATGGCGGGAGCCACTGTAGCGCCCCCGGTGGGTTGCCCACTGCCTACATCCTGGGCGCAGGAAATTTGGGGAAAACTCATGCCTATTGTCAGTACGCCTCCGATAAGCCAAGCATACGGCTTATGCAACCACATCATAGAACGTGAAGAAAGAAGATGAAGATGCTAGTTGCCACGCCCGCGCCCGGCGCCTGCTGCCCGGCTAGCGCCACGACCTGCTTCGGTACCACCCCGGGCGCTACGGGCACTGTGCTCGGGCCGAGCTCCGCGGGCCGAGCGGCTGGTAGCACGCTGCTCTGGTGCAGTGGCGTCGGTTACCCGCTTGGGCTTACGCTTAGCCTCTGTCTGGGGCACCGCTTTGATCGGCGCTGAAGAGCCCGCCCCCTGGGCTGTAGCAGACTTATCGCCCTGCCCCGGCACTACAGCGGAAGCCAGCAGCGTAGGAGTATCCGAACGGCTAAGCTTCCCGATCACGGGTGCCTGCGCCTGCGCCTGATTTATCAGCAGCGACAAGGAAGCTACTACGAGTAGAGAAAGGAGAGATTTCATCGTTGCTATACTGCCTGGTGGGCGCGGGAAAGTAATTATTGAAGGGTTCGGACCTCGGTTAAGTTGGTCCACAGACCCAGCCCGAAGCCGATGGAGTTAACCACCGTCTTCGGGCCGGTGACGTGGCGCTTGGGCAAGCCGTGACGACTAGTTACCACCCTGATGGCTGGCACCTGTCTGGTGGCTACCGGCTGCCGGACCGCGACCACCCGAGTGAGCAGCACGGTTGGCATTGCCGCGTGCGCTTTGCTTGCCACGGGTAATACGCTCAGGACGGGCGGTGCTCTTGCCTTTGCTGGCTGAGCGGCCTTCGCTGGCCACTGCGCTTACACCGGCTCCTTTGTCGGCGCCGGTGAGGGTGGTATTTTGGGCTACATCGCTTACCGTTTGTCCGTGGTTAACGGGAGCCGTTGCGCTTGCATCTTTTGTGTTCTTCTTCTCTTTTTTCTCAGGACGCTCCGTTTTGGCAGGGCGCTGGGCTTTGTCGGGGCGCTCACCCTGGGCCGAGGCAGTAGCAGGCGTAAGCAGTACAGTAGTGGCTAGCAGAGCGGCGGAAAACAGAAACTTTTTCATAAGTACTAATGGGTTAGAAGTGGGGTAAGTGTCAAAGTGTGCTGTAAACCTATCACGGCAAGATGATGTGAAAATGATAAGTGCCGTATTCGGAAAAAGCCCCCCACCTATATAAATTCGATTGTGATTCTGCTGACTTAAATTTTTGTACAGTCAGCAAATTCGCTACCAAGAACAACCGTTGTTACTGTTTGTCGCCAGTAGTATTTGCTTATTTCCGGGCTGTCATTATGCCGACTCACATAAGTATTTTAAGACTTTATAAAGAACGCCTAGCGCCTTAGCAAACTTTGTGTCAGACTGACTACTTAGTTTACTTATAATGGAAGGAGGGACCTGAAGTAGAAACGCTTAGCTTCTCTATTTCTCTGTTTACCCCACAGTTTCAGTGGTACTCACATTAAGCCCAGCCGCAAGCCATTCACGCTAAAATGCCCCCCTGTACCGCCACGATTTTAGTGGAGAAATAAGGATTTACCAAGCAAGCAGATTGCCGTTACGCAACAATGATTTCGTGCTTGCTGAGCAGGCCGGGCAAGCCCTCCAGACTGAAGCGGGCCCGCTTCACAACGTTCATATCAGGGTCGATGAGGAAGCCGGAAGCGGTGGTAAAATCAGTGGCGGTGAGCTGCGTTTGCTCGAATATCGCCCCCGTCAGATTGCACTCCTGAAACACAGCTTCTGCGAGGTCGGTGTAGGAAAAATCTGCCTCCGTCAGAACGCAGTTTGCGAAGCGGGCGCCGCGCATGCGCTTGCCGTGGAAGGAAGCGTATGGAAGTTGGCAATGAGCAAACTCCACCTCAAACCACATATCCCGACAGGCCGAAAACTGCACGCCTGAAAGCTTGCACTCCCGAAACATTACGTTCTGCAAGCCCGCACCCGCCAGCGTAGCCAATGATAGGTTACAACGCTCAAACACGCAGTCAATGAAGCGCTTATCGGTCAGGTTGGCCCTCGAGAAGTCGCAGGCCACGAACCGGCATTGCTCCATCTCCTGCTGGGGGGCAATTTCAGCCGCCGTCCAGCGCTCAAACACACGCTCAGGTGAAAAAACGAGCGTGTGTTTGAGCGCTGGAGTGGTACGCCGTGGTTTCATGGTACTCGGAATAGGAGGACAGTTCGTTGAATATCTTAGTCCAGCGAACGGCCGTGAAACAGCAGGTAGCCGATATGGCCGAACACCCCAAAGCGCTTAGCTGAGTCGTCGTAGTAAATACCGTGCAAGGCTAGCGGCCCAACGGGCGTTTGATACACGAAACCCGTGCTAGCCGTCAAGCGAGGCCGGTCGAAACCGGATTTTTGGATGGCCCGCTGACCTTCGCTGTCACGCAAGGGCTTGTACACAAGGTGGGCGAAGGCTTCGGAACGCCACTCCAACTTGCTGGCCAGCAGGCTTTGCGAGAAGCGCAGACCAGCAGCAGCGTAGCGCGGCGAACGGTAGTTGTCCAGAAACAGCGTACGCGAATCAACCAGCGGCGAGAATACCGGGGAGGTCGTCTGAGACGAGCGGAAGTTGGCGAAGCGGGCCTGCCCACTGATTACTACTTCTCCAAAATAACCCCAGATCTGCTTTTTGCTGGGCAGCATAAAGTACTGCTCTGCGGTAGCTGAAAACTGCAGCCATTGGTGGTCGTCGCGGTACTCGTTCTCAAACACCGAGGTAGAGCCCGGGCTATATATTTCGGTGCCTTGCACGCCGCGTATACTAGCCAAAGCCCGACGTCCGGCTGTAGGGTACTGCTTGCGGTTCAGGGAGTTGCGGCTATAGCGCACTGCCGCCGTCAGGCCGCGGAAGCTGGTGCGGTCCAGCACGTCGCTGGATGATACTTCCCGCGTATTGGCGTAGTTATCCTGGTTGCCAAAGTAGCCAGCCTCCAACGAAACACGGCTGCGGTAGCGGGGACTAATCCCGATCTGTACGCCCAATGCCAGGTCGCTCTGCTCGATAAGCGTATTCTGAATGTCACGGCCAAGCAGACCGCCAGTCTGCTGGTAGCTCCAGTTGTTGTAGGTCACGCTGGGCTCCACGAAGAAGGGCAGCTTCTCTGGAATACTGACCCGGAACCGGCCCTGCACGGCATTGTAGAAGCGCCCCAAATTGGCATTTGCGGCCGCAGAGTACAGGTATTTGGTCAGCCAACGGTATTCCAGACCCACATAAATATTATCCACAGCTCGCGTAGCCAATACGAAACCTGCTTCGGCCGAGAGGTTATTATTCTGGCGGGCATCGATGTTGAATACATAGCCCTGCCGGTCCTGATCATAGCGAATGCGCGGGTAGATATTGCGAAAAAAGTCGTCGGCCGCGAGGCGATAGTAGCCTTCCTCAATCTCGTCGATTGTATAGCTGCGGCCCTCTCGCCGAAAAAACCGACTTACGTAGGTGTTTTGCTTTTCGGCCAGACCTTGCACCGTGATGCGTTTAAAAACCGGACCAGGGGCCGAATTCTGAAACTCGCGGCGGCGGCGGGCCAGCGCCAGCGTATCCACGCGGCGCGGAATGCGGCGCAGCATCTGCGTGAGCTTATCCTGCGCCGCCTTTTCGCCCAGCTCGATCAGCTCGCGCACTTTGTCGAAGTCGGTGGCGCCGTAGCCTTCCAGGTCGGGCTGAATGAATACCCCGTTCGGCCCTACGGCCAGCGTATCGGCCACGTCGGCGCCCAAAAACACGATGGAGCCCAGCAAAAGCTCATCGTCCTTCTCAAACGGGTATTTTTTGTAGGCTACGTCGCCCACGTTCACCCCAATAATAATATCGGGCTGAAACGCAGACCGCATCACGTCGGTGGGGAAGTTGTTATAAATGCCTCCATCGAAAAGGTAGCGGCCATCGGGGTTGCGGATGGGCCGAAACACCAGTGGTACAGCCATCGAATTGCGCACCGCGTCAGCGAGCGAGCCGTTTTCCTGTACTACCTGACGACGGGTAAATACCTCGGCGGCGAGGCAGCGGAAGGGAATAAACAGATTGTCGAAGTCGTAGTTGGCGGCAGCGGCTGCCGGAGCCAGAAACTTGGCCAGGGCAAAGTTTAGGTTAACGTCGTTGATCAGATTGGGCGAGATGCGCGTGTTCAACGACGAGTCGATGGCCACGCCCACGCGCAGGGCCGCCGGTGAGGCATCAGCGTTCAGGTAGTTGAAGGCTTTATCTTGGAGTTGCTCGCCTGACACCCAGTATTGAAAGTCGGGGTCCATCACAATTTCCTCAATTTCAGCAGGCGAGTAGCCAGCTGAGTACATAGCGCCTACCACCGAGCCCATGCTTGTGCCGATGATGTAATCAATCGGTATCTTGTTCTTTTCCAGAACCTTCAGTACGCCCACGTGTGCCAAACCTTTGGCGCCGCCCCCGCTTAGCACCAAGCCAACTTTCTGCGCTTGAGCCGGCAGGGTGGGTCCGCCGAGCCCCATAATCAGAAGGCCGAAAAAAAGAAACCAGTTACGTAGCATAGATAGGAAGTAGCACAAAAAAGCCCCCTAGGGGCAGCGAGTCGGCATCATTTGGCGCGACTGGTGAGCAAATTACCGCTTTCCAACGGTACCACCGTTCAGCTTACCATTTGCGAAAGATGACATACACCGCCGCCACCAGCAGCCCGAAGCCCACCACGTGGTTCCAGGCCAGCTTATCGGTTTTGAAAATGTACACCGCGCACAGCGCAAATACGCTCAGCGAAATGACCTCCTGAATAACCTTAAGCTGAAACAGGTTGAATGGTCCGCCATTTTCCTCAAACCCAATGCGGTTGGCCGGCACCTGAAACACGTATTCAAAAAACGCTAAGCCCCAACTCACTAGAATCACGCCAACTAACCCCAGCCCATGCAGCCAAGTTATCTTCTTGAATTGCAAATGTCCGTACCAGGCAAACGTCATAAAGAGGTTGGAAACGGTGAGCAGCAGAATGGTGTATAGGGCTTTCATAGGTGTAGGAGGGGTTTCCGGTTTAGTCCTCGTGGCCCGGAATACTGCGCTGGGGGGTATTTTTTAGCTCCGTGCTTTCCTTATCCAAGCGGCGCTGCTCGGCGGCGGAAATGCTGGGGGGCAAATTTTTCAGATCGGGCTGACCGGCATTTACCCAGCAGGTGTACCAGAACGCGCCCACTAGCTGCACCGCCCGCCGCATTTGCCGTTCTACTTGTCCGTGCAGGCGCTCGTGGTAAGCCCGGCTAAACTCGCGCGAATACACCCGCACGGCACCCTGGGCACCACGCTCCTCAAAACCGTATTTCTTGTCATTGGGAAAGCGAGCGGTCAACTCTTGCTCAAACCGCAACACCGAGTCTACAGCAGCATTGGATCGGCCCACCGCTTCCCAAATGCTAAAAGCGGGGTTATCCAAGTAAGGCGCCGGGCCGGTAAAGAAATCATAGTTGGCACTCAGCAACTCCGGCAGGCGGCTTTCCCACAATCCATGAATGCCGCGCTGGCCGGTTAGCTGGCCGTTATAATTGCGGGTGCTGTGCAACGGCACACACGCGTCAGCCACGTAGTGACCCAAGTCAGCGGAAAGATGCAGAATGCGGTTGGCGTCGCGGGTACGGAAGGCTTCCGTTAGTTGGAGTTGCATGCGCGCCACATGCCACGGCACGATGCCGTGTCGCTGCAAGGTGTCTTCGCCATACTTGGCTACAGCGTCGGCCCAGTTGCGGGGCAAACGTACGATGGCGCTGTCGCTGTACGCATCTATATCTAGGAAGTGACGAGCCGCCTCGCCTGGCACCACGGCCCGACGTTGGTCGGGCCGAGTGGCATGGTCGGTGAGGTAATCAATGTGCTTTTTATAAAAGCTCAGCAGTTCGGTTGGCAGGGTAAATACCGCCAGCCGATTAATCATTCGATGCCCAAAGAACCCCCATGCCCGCGGCTGCAAAGGCAGCAGCAAAAGCAACAAAAGCAACGGGAGTTTCTTCATGACCGGTAGCTGGGGGGCAATTTCTATTGGCTTAGCGCCGCCCTTGTCCCGCGAAGCGCAGCCGATAGTCGGCCTTCACATCGCCCTTGCTAATGCGCGTAAGCTTACCCTTCAGCAATTGCTTTTTGAAGCCCGATAAATGGTCGGTGAACAGAATGCCCTCTAAATGGTCGTACTCATGCTGAATAACGCGGGCCGTCATGCCGGAGAAGGCTTCTTCGTGCACCACGCGGTTTTCGTCCTCGTAGCGCAGTACGATATTGGCCGGCCGATACACCATCTCGCGCACGCCCGGAATGCTCAGACAGCCCTCTTCGAAGCCCCATTCCTCGCCGGTTTCACTTACCATCACGGGGTTAATGAAAGCACGCTTCACGGGCTGATCCTGGGGGGCATTTTCGTCGGCTGACGGAGCTTCAGCAGTTTCTTCGTCGTCCTCATCTTCGTCGTCCAGCATAGGTGCCGAGTCGATAACGAATAAGCGCACGCTGCGTCCAATCTGCGGAGCGGCCAAGCCCACGCCACGAGCGTGATACATGGTATCATACATATCGGCAATGAGCTGTTTCAGCTCCAGAGCATCAACATCTACTGATATGTCTTTGGCAGGCGTCTTTAATACTGGGTCGCCGAAGGCAACGATGGGGTAAATCATCGGGAATTAAGGAAAGATTGCAAAATAAGCGTGGCACTCACGCGGTCAACCGTGGCTTTGTCGCGCCGGTCTTTCTTAGAAAGCCCCCCAGCCAGCATGGCCGCGTGCGCCATGCGGGAGGTATAGCGCTCGTCGAGTTCGTGCACCGGCACATCCGGCAACTCGCGCCGCAAACGCCGCACCAAACCAACCACAGCGCTTGTCACATCGGTTGGCTCATTGAGCAAGGTGCGCGGCATTCCTACTACAATGGCCGCCAACGGCTCGCGCTGATGATACGCCTGTATGTAAGCCAACAGGTCCTGACTGTGGATGGTTTCGAGGGGCGTCGCAATGAGCTGCAACGGGTCCGTCACGGCCAGTCCCACGCGCTTGTTGCCGTAATCAATGGCAAGAATTCGGCTCATCGCTTCAAGGTAAAATAAAGGGCGTGCAGTAATCCCGCTAGCCGCCTCAAAGATACAGCCCTCATCTGTAATGCTGGGCGCGTCCGCTTGATTTAAGCTAATACAAGCTGGAATCACTAGTGATTCTTTTTATTGAAAAATTTATATAATAAACCATTCAGGAAAGATAGCATTGTGAAGCATAGATACGTCTGTTTAGCCCTATTATATTATAAATATGTCTTACAAAATATAAAATTGTATTGTTATTTGAAATCAATACACAGCTAATAATAGGCATGGTTTTCCCGTAATAGTTTTAATAGATTTGGAATGTTGCCTTGGCGCTAACTGCAGTTTATAGTTAAAACATCTACTCTTCCAGACTTTTATGAACGCCAAGTCGAACACTGTTTCGACGCCTGCTCAGGAGCTCGCTCCGACGTCGGCGCCTCGTGCTTCCCGCTTCCAAGTGCGGCAGCCATGGCTTTTAGCGTTGGTGCTGGCAGGCGGGATGTTGGTAGGGGCCAATCCTTTCAGGCCATCGGGTCAAAACCCTGACAGTACTTCACGGGGCTACCTGAAGTTCAAAGAGATTCTGAGCTACGTAGACCGCGATTATGTCGATTCGGTTGATGCCGAAGCCCTTTCTGACTACGCCATTGGCCGCATGTTGGAGCGCCTCGATCCGCACTCGGTATTTATTCCAGCCAAAGACCAAACCCAGGCTTCCGCCTTTCTACAAAGTGATTTTGATGGCGTAGGAGTAGAGTTTAATATTTTTCAAGACACGGTTACAGTAATAGCTTCGCTGGGGGGCGGCCCGGCGGAGCATGCTGGCCTACGTCCCGGCGATCAACTACTGGCCGTGAATGGCGAGGCTGTATCAGGGGTGCACATGACGACCGAACTGGTGTACGGCAAACTGCGCGGTCCCCGGGCCAGCCGGGTGCAAATCCAGGTTCAGCGCCGTGGATCACCCAAGCCCCTGAACGTAACGGTAACCCGCGAGCGGGTGCCAAACAATTCAGTGGAAGTAGCTTATATGGTTGACAATCAGACTGGCTATATCAAAGTGAGCCGGTTTGCCAACAATACCTACGAGGAGTTTAAGCAGGCATTAGGTGATTTGCGCCGTCAAGGCATGTCGCGCTTAGTATTGGACTTACGGGGTAACCCCGGCGGCTACCTCGACCGCGCCACCAAAATGGCCGATGAGTTTATTGCTGGCACCCGCAAAATTGTGTATACGGACGGTAAAGGCGACCAATACGATACCCAGACGTATTCTCGGGTGCTGGGCGAATTTGAAGAAGGACCCCTGGTAGTGTTAGTGGATGAGGGCAGCGCCTCGGCCGCAGAAGTAGTGGCCGGTGCTCTGCAAGACCACGACCGCGCCCTGCTAGTAGGTCGTCGCACCTTTGGTAAAGGCTTGGTGCAGCAGCCCATCGCTCTGAATGATGGCTCGGAACTGCGCCTGACTATTGCCCGCTACTATACGCCCTCAGGTCGCTCCATTCAGAAATCGTATCAGGGTGGGCACGCTGAGTATGAGCAGGAACTGGCCAAGCGTCAGCGCCAGGGCGAGTATTTCCACGCCGACAGCATTCACTTCGCCGATTCGCTGCGGTACCGCACGATGCACGGTCGCACAGTGTACGGTGGCGGCGGTATCATGCCCGACTTGTTTGTGCCCCGCGATACCACGGCCTTCTCCAAGTATTTCCGCCGTTTGCAAAGTCGCAATCTGGTGCGCGAGTACGCGCTGAAATTTTACCAGGATCATCAGGCCGAGCTGGAAGGTCTGCGCTTTGAGCAGTTTAATGCCTCATTCCGCATCACGGATACCCAACTGCAAGCCTTGAGTGCACTGGCTGCCCGCACAGGCTTGGTAGCCGATGCAGCTGGTTTGCGCCGGGCGGCCCCGCTATTGCGTACTCAACTTAAGGCACACATTGCGCGGATTGCTTACGGCAAAAATGCTTACTACACAGTGCTAGCCGGGCAAGACATAGAATTTCAGCAGGCCTTACGCGCCATTGATACGAGTACGGCTCAGCTTACTGGCAACTGAGCATAGTTCTTGCCTATCACACTATTCCGCCATGTAGCGCACAAAAGCGCGTCGGGAAAACAGATAGGTAGTAGTAATTCAATTGATTGATTAATAGGTGATTGTTGTTAGGACTCTAACACCTCCTTAGGCTGTTTTTTTGGTGGAAAGCCCCGCCGTTACGGTAGACGCAAGTAACTTTTTTCGGACAACGAATGAGCGACACACACAAAGATTTGCAGCAGGCTTTAGAGCAATTCTGGAGCTATATGGCGCGGCGGCAAGGCGGAACAGTGTTGGTGGAAGAACTGAAGCTAAACTTCTGGGACGACGACCACGATACCATGGAGCGTCGGCGCTACCGTAGCGACCTGCACCGGGCCACTATATCGGAGATTGAAAAGCAGAATGGCGGCTGGGGCGATGTGAGCGGCATCGACTTGCTGCTGGAAGCCATTACCGCCGACTATCTGCACGAAGATGTTCTCTATGAATGCCTTGAAACACTGAAGCCCGCTCGTCGCACCATTCTGCTGGAGCGCGGGTTGCTTTCACCGCTTTACCACACCCGCTACTTAGCCGCTGAACACGTAGCGCACTATGTCATTCCGCACCGTACGGAACTGATGGAGTTTCTCATCTGCCACGACGATCATAAGCTGGTCAGCCGGTATGCATTAAACACGCTGTCCGATCTGCATCCAGCGAAAGCTGTGGAGTACGCGCTGCCTCGCCTCACCGATGAGGATGCCTACATGCGTCTGGCTAGTGTGTTGGCGCTGCAAGCCGCCGGTTACAGCCTCCCTGCTGAGTTGGTAGCCGCTCTGCGCACCGATTCGAATGAGTATGTCCGCGAAGCTGCCACTGAGTTGGTGGTGGCCAAACAGTAACCTATTTATCTGTTACTATTTGCTAAAACTCTACTATTATCAAGTACTTAAAAGACCGGTCATTTCCTGTTATAGGAAACGACCGGCCTTTTTGCGATTCATGACTGCTCTTTTCAACTTTTGGCTTTAACACACCTAGCGACATCATGTTTTCAAACGGGGTAGAGACGCGAATACGCGTCTCTACCCCGTTGAACGGCTGGTACCGCGCCACAGCTACAAAGTTAACAACGACCGCGACGATTGAGACGCGAATACGCGTCTCTACCCCATCCGTGAAAAAGCTATTTACGCTTGCTGGGGGGCAATTTTAAGTCTTGATAGTAGAAATGTTGCTCCAGACTTGTGAATGGTTGCCCATCAACTTCCGCATAGGGATAAACGAAATAGTTGAGGGGCGCGCCTTGCTGGCGCGGGGCCAGCGTAAGGTCGCGGCCGCGGGTCAGCTCTATGCGGTTTTCATCATGGGCACCAAAAAAGTAGGCACGCTGCGCAGGGTTTTTGGCCGCCTCTGATGCATCAATAGGCACCCAGCCGGTTTCGGGCGTATAAAACTCTGCCCAGCAGTGATAACCTTTCACCTCGCCGGTACCGCGCTCAGGAGGTAGTGGAAAGCCGATGCTGAAGCGCGCTGGAATACCGAGGGCGCGGCAATAGCCAATGAATACTGCGTGAAAATCGGTGCAGTTGCCACGACGAGCATCGCAGGCGTAATAGATATCGCCGCGGCCCCAGCCCTGACCGGTTTTGTCGTACTTAACGGTAGAAACCACGTGATTATAAATAGCTTGCGCCTTTTCAAGATCGGTGCGCGCATTGGCTTGCACCACCACATCGTTGGCCCACTGCTTGATCTTGTTATCCAGCGGCACGAGGCGGTCGGGTTTTAGCCAGCGGGCCATATTGGAGTCCGGAGCTTCGGTGGTTTTAGTAGCCCCAGTGGCCGACTTGGGTGCCACGGCTGGGTTCAGGTGCTCGCGCCGCGCCGCCTGAAAACGCACCGATACGGTGAAAGGCGCTGCCGACGGATTCTTCACCTTCAAATGCAGCATTTGGTTATTATACTGCGCCTTCACTACTTCATACCCATGCGGAGATTTTATCTTCAAGTCGCTAATAGTTTGCGACTTATCGGAGTGCGGCACTGGTAGCCACAGATCAACGGCATTAGCGCTGGGGGGCAAATCTCGAACGGTTGTCTTGTATTCGAAGGCAAACGTACGAACGCGGACTGGCTGGGGGGCTTTTTTGGGCGCTGTCTCCAGTATGGAGCTTGCATTAGGCGTGAACGCGGTAATCAAAACCAGGAAAGCAAACTGCCCAAGTCGTTTAGGCGAAAGAAAAGCACAAATCACAATAGGGGATAGTTTTGCTACAAACTTTAGCTTCAATAAAAAGTTGGTGAGCAGCTGCTTATAAATGAAGTAGATAAGAGGGACGGTGTACGCCTGCAAAGGTAAGGCTCACGCGCTTGACGAGCTTCTTACGTAGCGTTTTTAGGGGAATTTGCCGACCTTCCAGCTCGTATTATCAAGCAAACCCACCCTTGCTTTCTCTACTTCTATGGCTTATTACCACCGCCTCGGCCAGATTCCGCGCAAGCGCCACACCCAGTTCCGTCAGCCCGACGGATCGCTCTATGCGGAGCAACTCGTGGGCACGCTCGGCTTCCACGGCGTCTCCTCCTTGCTCTATCATATTAACCCGCCTACCCAGATAAAAGAAGTCGGCGAACCATTGCCTTACAGTGAAAAGCTGCTAAAAGACAGAGCGTTGCAGCCCAGCCATCTACGCACTCTTGCCCAGACCACCACTGGCGGCGACTACTTGCAAGCCAGACAAACACTGATGGGCAATGCCGATGTGATGCTCAGCATCTGCAACCCAACGGAGCGGCGTATGCAGTATTACTACAAAAACGCCTTGGCCGACGAGGTAATTTTCGTGCACGAAGGCCGCGGCGAGTTGTGGAGCCAGTTAGGGAAAGTCAGCTTCGAGCCTGGCGACTACGTGGTGGTGCCGCGGACCATTATTCACCAGTTTCATTTTGAAGAAGGGCCCGTGCGATTGCTCATTATTGAGTCGTTCAGCCCCATCGAAACGTGCCGGCGCTACCGCAACCACTTCGGGCAGCTGCTGGAACACTCGCCCTACTGTGAGCGGGATATGCGCCCTCCCACGGAGTTGATTATTGAAGATGAGCCCGGTGAATACCGCGTACAGGTGAAAAAAGAGGGCTATCTGCACCAGCTCACCTACGCCCATTCGCCCTTTGATGTGGTCGGCTGGGACGGCTACTTCTTTCCCTACGCTTTTTCCATTCATGATTTTGAGCCCATTACGGGCCGCATTCACCAGCCGCCGCCCGTGCACCAGACATTTGAAGCAAATAATTTCGTCATCTGCTCCTTCGTGCCGCGCCTGTTCGACTATCACCCCCAGAGTATTCCGGCGCCTTACAACCATTCCAACGTCGACTCCGACGAGGTGCTTTATTATGTGGCTGGTAATTTCATGTCGCGCAAAGGCATTGATCTGGCGTCGTTTACGGTTCATCCGAGCGGTTTGCCCCACGGGCCGCACCCCGGCACGGTAGAGGCCAGCATTGGCAAAAAGGAAACCCACGAGCTGGCAGTGATGGTCGATACCTTCCGCCCCATGTACCTCACCGAAACGGCCCTGCAATACGTGGATGATAAATACCCGATGAGCTGGAACCCAGTTTTCAAGCACGAAGCCCCTCGTGCCGCCGATATGATGGACTAAACGATTTACTAGTAAGTGAAACCGATTGGCCGAGTTGTTGCGGAATTGCGTCAAAAGCCAATCATATGAAAAAAATACTGTTCGTCTTTCCCCTAGCTCTCTTGTTGTTAGCCGTCGGCTGCAAGAAAATTGATCAACTTCTAACTTTCTACATCGAAGACACTCAGAACATTAAAGTTGCTGGCAACGCCGTGGTAGGGTTAATTCCTGTTGCGCCGGTAGCCGTGACAACCCGCTCAGAGGAACGCTTCAAAAATGAAGATACCCGCGCTGATTTGGTAAAGGATGTGAGCCTGAACAAGCTTACGCTCACTATTACCGACCCAAATAATGAGAATTTCGACTTTTTAGAAAGCGTAACCCTTTATATCAGCACTGATCAGAATGACCGGGTAGCACTGGCTTCGCTTAATCCGGTGCCGACGGGGCAAAAGGTTATCGATCTTAAGCCAAGTGGTGCCAAACTGGATAAGTACCTCAAGGCATCCGGCTACACACTTACCACGGAAGCCCGCGTGAAGCGCGCCGTCGCTCAGGATATTACCATGCGTGCCGACTCACGCTTCAAAGTGACTGCTGATCCGTTGTAACTAAGAGATGCAAACCACATAAAAAAAGCCCCCCGGAGTAGTTCTTGGGGGCTTTTTTTATGTGACTTACGGAGGCTACTCGGGCTGAACTGTCCTGTTGTATTCGTCGACTATCTGGACTACGTGCGCCAAATCGACGAATGTAAGCTTGTGAGCCGAAGCGTAGCTCGCCATCCGGTTCGCATCCTTTCCAAATAGATACAGAACACCGGTCTTGTTAAGATTTACCTCCTGTACAGTAGTGCGCTTGGGTGTACGGGCATACAAACGACTTAAGCGCTCTATTCTTTGATCGGCGGGCCGCCCAGTACCGCCAGGAGCGAAGGCGGAAGATGTAGTTTGGACAACTACTTCGTGCAGCAGCAATAGATCCACGGGTCCTGGCACGGAGTTTATCTTTTCAAACAGGTTAAAGTCGTGGCGCGATTGTTCCGACTGGTACGGATGAGCCACAAACTCCCTAAATACGGATGGTAAAGCAGTGCCAAATTGTGCTGCCTGAAACTGCGGAAGTAGTAATACGCTGTCTGGCTTGGCTGGAGAACCTGGGCGCTGAATTTCCAGCGCCCGCGCCACCAAGTTGTAGCGCATAGGAGCTTTGATTTCCTGTCCATTGGCCAGTTTTACGGTGCCCGGCCGCCAGTCGCTATCATAATAGGTCAGGGGTGAGGCCATCTTAAGCTGCTCCACTATTCGCTGTTGATGGGCATTCCGAACGCCCACCTGGAAGGTTTCCTGACGCAACTGTGCCATAGAAGGCCCATTTACGCCCGGACTCATGTTAACAGTCTCCTGTGCGTAGCTAGCCGAGCAAAAAAGCAGAGGTAAGGTAGCGCCGAACCCAAGGCAGATAATAAGGGAACTTTTCATAAATGTAATTCCAATAGCAAAATCATGCTTTACTATGCGGAAGCTATACGCAAGATAACTATTTGACTGTTATCTGATTAAGGTCTGGTAGTGTTCCATCATTCTCACTACGCTAGGCCGCTGCTCATAGCTTAGATTGTTCTGACTAGCGTATGCTTCTATTTGGGGGGCTTTTTCATTGAACAGCCGCAGCACTGCCTTCTTATTCAAACTTAATGCCTCAACTCGCTCCTGGCCGGCGCGCAACACGTACGGCTGGGTACTGCGCAGGTATTGGGCGGCGCGTGTTTCAACGCCAAGAGCTTAATTGCGGGCGGCTGGCCGTTCTACTACTTCGTGAAGCAGAAATAAGCGCACAGGGCCCTGATTGAGCGATTCAAAAAAGTTTTTGCCGCTATACGTTGCCGACCGATACGACTGAACCTCGAAAACCTGCCCGTTTTGTCCGGCTGCTCCCAGTATAAAACCGCGCACGCTGGCTGGTGGTATTACCCGAATACCTCCTTCTGCGGTCGGGTCCTGCACCTCTACCAGTCGCATTGCCATATTGAAGCGCATTGCTGGCACCGCCAGCCCCTGATCATTGGATAGCAATATCGTACCAGCCTTCCAGTCAGGAGTATAGTAGGCCTGATCGTGCGTAAGCTTGGTTTGATCAACGATGCGGCGGTATTCAAAGGGCGTATACGAGCCCCCCGTCAGCCGCCCCATTTCGCTCATTGTTACCGCTTGATTTTGAGCTATGCTCACGCTAATCAACGACAAATTCAATAACGCTATCAAGCTTATTCGTTTCATCTTAAATGGGATAGATATAGAGTATTAAGTAGGCCCAACAGCCCCAAAGTCAGGTGTGCATAAAGCCTGAAGCACGCTTTTACCGATTGCGTCCGTACTGCTCGTGACTGCTTACCCAGTCGCTGCTCGAGATGGCCGCGCCTAGGCTTAGCTCGCCGGCTAGCACTACGCCCGCCACGATTTCGGCAAACTTGTTCACCGTGCCCCGGCCCACGCAGCCCAGCATCCGCAGGCACTCATTCTGTGTGGCCAGCCCGGTGCCGCCGCCGTGCGTGGCTACGATGAGAGACGGAATAGTGATATTCAAATACAGGTCGCCCTCCTTCGTTACCTCCGAATAAAGCACACCTGCCGACGACTCCGACACGTTGGCCACATCCTGACCAGTAGCAATGAACATGGCCGTAATGCCGTTGGCTGAGTGCGCGCCGTTGTTGTTGGCGCCCGAAATAAAGGCCCCCACGTTGCTCACCTGCCCATGATAAGCGAGCTGCTCGGGCGTCACGCGCATGCGTTGCTGTAGAATATCGCGCTTGATGACGGCCTCAGCTACTACGCGTTTGCCGCGGGTACGCATGACGTTGATCTGGGAGGCTTTTTTGTCGGTGGCGAAGTTGGATTCGAGGTAGAAATGGCGGATGCCGGCCCCCTTATAGTTTTCCAGAATCCAGGAGCACGCGGCAAAAGTGGCGCGCCCAACCATGTTTTGCCCGGCAGCGTCGCCGGTGCTGTAGTTGAAACGCAGGTAGGCAAACTTGGTGGCCAGATACGTATCGATGTACTGGAGCTTGGCCACGCGCGAAGTACTTTCGGCCTCCTGACGAATAGAGTCGATTTCGGCCTCTACCCACTTGGAAAAGTCGCGGGCGCCGCGGGCATCATCGAACACGAACACGGGGGCTCGCTGCATGGCGTCGCCGATGACGGTGCACTTCACGCCCCCGCACAGGTTGAGCACCTGCATGCCCCGGTTGTAGCTGGCTACCAGCGTACCTTCGGTGGTAGCCATCGGAATGAGGAAATCGCCCTGGGCATGCTCGCCGTGCACAGTAAGCGGCCCGGCCAAACCCAACGGAATTTGGGCCACGCCCACAAAATGCTCGCAGTTGCCCTGTAGCATGTGCGGGTCGAAGGAGTATTTTTTTAGATGCTCGAACTCCTGGCCAGTGTACGTCTGGGCGAAGTGCTGCCGCTCCTGAATGGCGGCCTCGGCGTAGTCGTCGGCATCCTGGCGCGGAATGCGCGTGCGGTTGGTCGACTGGGTTACGATGCTGTCCTCTACCTCCACGTGCAGGTCGCCGAAAGGATCGGCTGCGAACTGCACCTGTACACCGTGCAAACCCTCTGACAAGGCAGTCGTGGTCAGGTAAAACGTGATGCTGTGGCCCACCAGAAACTCTAGGCCGCCGGGCGTGCGGCTCAGCACATCGGGCGCGGGCCGTATGTCGCCATCGCCCAGGTCAAGGGCAATATGATCAGGCGTAATGCGCTCTTCATCGATCTGCACGTAGTCGAGGCGGGTGAAGCGGACGGTGTCAAGACGGTTCTTGATGCTGAAAGCCACGCCGTTAGGCGTGTTGCGCAGGCTGCCACGAGTATAGAGCAGCTTGAGCAGCATAGGACTGGGCGTAAAGATCATAAGCCGGAGGAGGTGGGGTTAGAACTATCGGCTTATAAGGTGCGAATTTTTTGGGAATGAGCAACAGGAACAGTTAGCAGCTGCTAGAGCGTAGGAGTCGCTCGGCTGCGCCGAGTGGCATTTACGCTTCATTAGTAACACTGCGACGCGTTGGTGGCCGTTGAAATAGTAACTCGATTGGCTCGAGACGCTCCGGTGTAGGCGTCACTCTGCACAGCCGAGCGACTGCGAAAATGCCACCACTCAGCCCTCGGTTACCTAGCCCCAATCAATTTGAAATTCACCTCCTAACCACGTTCCAGTTGTGTGCGGCGTAGCTATACTACCTTATATCTCGGCCACAAAGCCCATTAACTACGCAACAGCCGGCCTAAGGGAAATAATACAGTGGCCAGCGCGACAAGCATTACTAAGCTGAGTATTATCCTATGTTCGCCTACCCGCCCTAACTTGAGGCTGCTGAGAAGGAAAAGGGAGGAATAAGATTCCGCCATTAT
>NZ_JACSCW010000006.1 GCF_014333585.1 Hymenobacter sp. BT188
ACCCGGGCTACTCGGCCATCGGCCGCCTGCGCGGCTTAGCCGAATTGCGCGGCCTGGAACTGGGCATTTCGCGCAGCCTAGCAGCGGAATAATCGCCTCCCAAACGGTGTAGAGACGCAACACTTTGCGTTTCGTCGTTAGCTCCGCTGACCTCTGGTTGCTGATGTTGTTTCCGCCCTGTCATCCTGACGAAGGAAGGACCTTATGGCAAGTGGAAGGATTCGTTCTTAGGTGAGGAGGTCCTTCCTTCGTCAGGATGACGGTAAAGTGGGTGATAGACAATTCTTGTTCTGACAACCAACTTTGCCCCCCGGCCACTTAGGCAGCAAAGTATCTATCCACTAACTCATCCGTTAGCTCCCGCGAGCCTATTTGTCCATTTTGGGCGGGTGGAAAAGCGTTGCGGCAGAACCCAGCCTGGCGCTGGAAATCATACAGCGCGTGACTGGCACCATTGATGAGCAGTACGGCCGTGTTTTGGGCTTCATCCCAGAAGATTTGGGCGGTTATGGGCATCTCCCGATCTTCAATATCGGCCACGTTGTAGATGTGAAGGGCATCAAGCAATTCCAACTCAGCATCATTGCGCAAAGCGTAGAAGTAGCCGGTGGTGCCGTCGTCTTCAAATAGAACTTGAAAGTCGTTATTAGCCGCCGTGCTCCCTATCAGGCGGTTTTTCTCGCCGGGCTCTGGCTCTCCTACTCGGAATTTTTCTTCGACGCTTAAGATCATAGTGCCATAAAAAAAGGAGCCGCTGGGTAGCGGCTCCTTCGTCTTACGAGAAATCTGGTTTGGTGGCGCTACACTTTGTCGGCCAGGAAACGGGCCGTGTGGTTGGTGTCTTTGAGTTTTACCATGTCCTCGGGCGTGCCTTCGAACAGTAAATGCCCCCCATTGAGGCCACCTTCCGGACCGAGGTCGATGATCCAGTCGGCGCACTTGATGATGTCGACGTTGTGCTCGATGATTAGGACCGAGTTGCCTTGCTCGATCAGGGCGTTCAGGGCTTTGAGCAGCTTGTTGATGTCGTGGAAGTGCAGACCGGTGCTGGGCTCGTCGAAGATGAACAGGATCTTATCCTGCTGCAAGGTGGCGCCTTTGGTCAGGAAGGAAGCCAGCTTTACGCGCTGAGCCTCACCGCCCGAAAGCGTGTTCGCCGACTGCCCTAGGCGGATATAACCTAGCCCCACGTCGTCCAGCGGTCTGAGGCGTTCGGCTACTTTGGGCTGGCCTTTGAAGAACTCCACGGCATCGGCTACGGTCATGTCGAGCACGTCGTCGATGCCTTTATCCTGGAATTTCACGTCCAGAATGTCCTGCTTAAACTTGTGGCCGTTGCAGCTTTCGCAGGTCAGGTAGATGTCAGCCATAAACTGCATCTCAATCTTCACCTGGCCTTCGCCCTGGCACACTTCGCAGCGCCCACCTTCAATATTGAAGCTGAAGTGCGAAGGCTTTAAGCCCCGCGCTTTGGCCAGTGGCTGCTCCGAAAACAAGGTCCGAATAGCGTCGTAAGCCTTCACGTACGTCACCGGGTTGGAGCGCGAGGACTTGCCAATTGGGTTCTGATCGACAAATTCTACGTGCGTCACCTGCCCGTTTACGCCCATGAGGCGGTCAAACTTGCCGGTGGCCTCGCCAGCTCCGCCGCCGAGCTGCTTCATGAGGGCAGGGGCCAAGATGCGCTTTACCAGCGTCGATTTGCCCGAGCCTGATACGCCCGTCACCACCGTCATCACGTTCAGCGGAAACTTCACGTTGACGTTTTTGAGGTTGTTTTCGCGGGCGCCAGTTATTTCCAGCGCGTTCCGCCAGGGGCGGCGCGAGGTGGGCACTTTCACCTCCATTTTGCCCCCCAGATACTGGCCGGTATAGGTTTTGGTGTCCTTGAGAATCTCGGGGTAAGTGCCCTGAAACATGAGGTTGCCGCCGCCCGACCCGGCTTCAGGACCAATGTCAATAATCTGGTCAGCCTGCTCCATCATCATCTCCTCGTGCTCCACCACAATCACGGTGTTGCCGAGTTTCTGCAAAGAGCGCAGTACGCCAATCAGCTGCTCCGCGTCTTTGGGGTGCAGGCCGATGCTGGGCTCATCCAGAATATACATGGAGCCCACCAGCGCCGAACCCAGCGAGGTAGCCAGCGAAATACGCTGCGATTCGCCCCCCGAGAGCGTGCTACTCAGGCGATTGAGCGTGAGGTAGCCCAAGCCCACGCGGTGCAGGTAGCCCAGGCGGTTGGTTACCTCCGTTACGAGGCGCTCGGCCACTTTGGCGTCGTGCTCAGTTAGGGTTAGGTTGTTGAAAAACTCCAGGGCCTTGCTCACCGGCAGCAGCACCACGTCGGTGATGCTTTGGCCGTCGATCTTGACGTACTGGGCGTCTTTGCGCAGGCGGGTGCCGCGGCAATCGGGGCAGGTGGTACGGCCCCGGTAGCGGCTTTGCAGCACGCGGTACTGGATTTTGTGCGTCTGGGTGCTCACCCAGCGGAAGTAGGCGTCGAGGCCCTCAAAGTACTTATTGCCGTCCCAGAGCAAGCGGCGCTCGGCCTCGGTCAGCTCATTGTAGGGGCGATGAATGGGGAAATCGAAGCGGATGCCGTTTTTCAGCAAAGGCTTCAGCCATTCGCTCTGCTTGTCGGTGCGCCAGGGGGCAATTGCGCCCTCAAACACAGTCAGGTTTTGGTCGGGAATAACGAGGTCTTCGTCAATGCCCAGCACCGAGCCGAAGCCTTCGCAGGTCTGGCAGGCGCCGTAGGGGTTGTTGAAGCTGAAGAAGTTGACGCTTGGCTCCTCGAAGCTCATACCGTCCAGCTCGAAGCGGTCGGAGAAGGTGCGGGTTTCGTCGTCGAGGCGCACCAGGCAGGTGCCGTGGCCCTCGAAAAAGGCGGTTTGGACCGAGTCGGAGAGGCGGAACTGCAAATCTTCGTCGCCGGGCCGAATCACGGCGCGGTCAATCATGATGTGCACGGCGCCCTTCACTTCCGGCTTGCCTTCCCCAATCAGGTCTTCGATGAACGACACTTCGCCGTCTTCGGTCACCACCCGCGAGTAACCTTTTTGCAGAAGCAAATCCAGCTCTTTGCTCATCTTCCGGCCTTCCTCGGAAGGAGTCAGCGGCGCCAGCAGCATCACGCGAGTACCATCGGGCAGCGTGAACAGAAAATCGACCACGTCGGCCACGGTATCCTTGCGCACCTGCTCGCCGCTCACGGGCGAAAACGTGCGACCTACGCGGGCAAACAGCAGCTTGAGGTAATCGTAAATCTCGGTGCTGGTGCCGACGGTGGAGCGGTTGTTCTTAATAGAAACCTTCTGCTCGATGGCAATAGCCGGCGAAATGCCCCGGATATAATCGACGTCGGGCTTGTCCATACGGCCCAAAAACTGGCGGGCGTAGCTGCTCAGGCTCTCCACGTACATGCGCTGACCTTCAGCGTACAACGTGTCAAACGCCAGGCTCGACTTGCCCGACCCCGACAGCCCCGTAACGACAATGAACTTGTTGCGCGGCAGCGCTACGCTGAGGTTTTTGAGATTATGAACCCGGGCATTTTTAATCAGAATAAACTCGCGCGGATCAAGCGCGTCAATCGGGTCGTCCGCGGGGGCCGACACCTGGAGGGAAGCAGTTTTGGGCATAGGTAACGTAACAGCCGGCAGCGGGTGGAAGGTTTCGCCCACAGCGTTTTGAATTCGCAAAGGTACGGCGGGGGTGGTTGGGTTGGTAACTGGGTGGTTACTTTGCGCAATGACTAGTTGATAGATGACTAGCCCAAGTTTACTGCTGTTGGTATGATTTGCTCTACTGTCTTGCGTACTAAAGGTATACTTATCGTACTTAGAGTATTCGTAATAGAAACGTTTAGTATCATGTTAATTTTTCACTTTTAAAATGATTACAAAAACAGACTTTACTTCAATTGAACAAGAAGTTATTGAAAGCTTAGAAGAAGCTTTTAGTTATTTAAAGACTCATTCTATAGACAACAGCTATATTCTTTTTTTGGCTGACGGCGAATACAAAGAAAAGTATAAAAAATCAAGTATAAAGTTAAATCCATTCACTATAGATAATATTGAAGACAGAGATAAAGACCAATCAAGATTAAATTTTTTTATCAAATTTATGAATAGTTTTTATTCATTTTCTGATTCTATAAATCAGACAAAAGATAATGAATTTAGGCTTACTATGGAACTCATGATTTACACTCATGTATGGGAAAGCAAATCTTATTTAAAACAATTATATCGACTTGCTTCTCTAATTGATGGAAAAAGTTATGAATGAAAAGTTGTAGTTCCTGAAAAAAGCAAGCATAATTATATTAGATCAGATGTACGGGATAAACTAGAACAGAAAAAATTAAAGTTAGCCACAGTGATTTCTAAAGGCTTCCATACGTCATTAAGAAATGCTTTCGCTCACTCAGAATACCATTTTACTAATCACGAATTGATAAAGCTTGACACTTACAAAGGTGAACCTTGGGATATAAAGGAGATATCTTATAATGATTGGACAAAACGTTTTGTATATTCTGCTTTATTGTCTTATCATTTTTTAAAATTTAGAGAAATCAAAAGAAAGACATTACCTCAAGATTTTGGAGAAATTGAATATTTGATAAATCATCCAATAACTTTTACCAAATCATATAACACAAAAATTTATTATGATGCAGATTATGACAGATTTAGTTTCTATAAATAAAATACTACATGAGAAGCAAGATTATCCTCAGCTTAACTAAAGATATGCAAGCAAAATCAATGAATACCTATTGATGAAGTAATGCTCCCTAACTAACGAGTCTTAGGCTCAATTATCTTCTATTATGCCCATCGAAGTCATAAATGCGGAAGTGACGCTGGAGAAATTTTCCGGCAAAGGTGGCTGGACGTATGCGCCCGTATCGGCGCCAGCGTCGTTTTCGGGCTCCAAGGGCTACTTCAGCACGCTGCTGGTGAGCGGGCACATCGATGCGTTTGAGTTAACCAACGCTCACTTGATGTCCATGGGTCAGGGCCGGCTGTTTCTGCCGGTGAAGGCTGCTATTCGCAAGGAGTTAGGCAAGCAGGCAGGCGACGTGGTGCGGCTGGTGCTCTTCTGCCCCGATGAAGAGGCGCCGCTCACCGTATCCGCTGATGACTTTCGGGAGTGTCTGGCGGAGGTGACCGGCGCGCTGGAAGCCTACGAGCGCCTGAGTGCCGAGCACCAACAAGCCTGGGTGGCGTGGGTAGCGGCCGCCGCCACCGATGAGCAAAAAGTAATTCGAGCTGAAGCTGCGTGCACGCGGCTGGCACATTTGCCCCCCAACACGAAAAGCTGCCTGCCGCCGACATAAAAAAGCCCCCCAGCGGTTGCTGAGGGTAGTGCTTTTGCTCCTTGCAGTGCTCAGACAGTCACTAGGCGGTCATGCAGAGCGCAGCGAAGCATCTCGCTCGCGGTAGATAGGAATACTACTCTTACTAAACACGCGAGATGCTTCGCTCCGCTCTGCATGACGTTCTAGTAATAATTGGAACAATCCCTCTAATAGCTTTCTTACTTCGCCAAAACCGGCGCTACCGCCTGGGTCCAGATTTCATAGCCGGTGCGGGTCATGTGCAGGCCATCTTCCAGGAATAGCTCGGGCCGGGGTTTTCCGTCGGCGCCTAGCATGGGCGGGCCCACATCCACGAAGCGCAGCCGCTTGGGATGCTTCTCTATGTATTGACGGATGAGGTTATTGGCATCCTGCATTTTGGGGTACATTTCCCAGCGCGCCAGGCTGGGCTTGATGGCAATAAAAACCAGTTCTGACTTAGGCAGCTTCTGGCGCATGAGCTTCTCAAACGCCCGAAACGAGGTGTACACTTCCTGGGGCGTGGCGCCGGCGGCTATGTCGTTGTCGCCTTCGTAGAGCACCACTTGCCGCGGCCGGTAGCGCACCACCAGTCTATCGAATAGCTGAATGGCATCGGGGAAGCGCGAGCCGCCGAAGCCACGGTTCAGCACTGGCTGATTGGGAAAATCGGTGTCCAGCGTTTCCCACATGCGAATAGAGGAGCTGCCGTAGAACAGAATGGAGGCGATGGGGGGCTTTTTGAGGCTGTCCTGGCGGGCAAACTGACGTAGCTCGGTCGTCCATTGGGCGGCGGGTGGCGCCGTTGTTTGGGCGTAGCCACTTAGCGCCAGCCACGACAGAAGCAGAAGAGTAAAACCAAATCGCATATAGTGGGGTGTGAGCATGCTGAAGGGCAAAAACTAGAATTGCTGTATGATAAGATACTACCGAAACAGGTAACCAAAAGGCTTGGCGCGAGGCGCTAAATCATAAAGTCTGTCGTTCAACCTTAGAAATGCCCCCCAGCCGGCCGCGCTTTACTTACGCAAAGCCCGCCTTTGGCAGTGATGAAGAACAGGCTTGTGAAGTAGCAAAATTTGCGGAACGTTATACTATTCTCATCCCTGGCTGGCGTTTTGCACCCACTGTAGCTATTCCTATCCCGCCGTATATGCGTTCTACCACCCCACTTCTGCTTTTCCTTCAACTGGCACTTGTTTGTAGTGCCTCCCTGCTCAGCGCCGCTCCCCTCCCAACCCTGGGGGGCAAATGGAGCGGCACCCTCAAAATACCGAGCGGTAAGCTGCTCCAACTTCAGATTGATATAACTGACACGAATGGAAAGCGCACAGCCAGCCTCGATATACCCACCCAAAACGCTCACGATATCGCCGTGGAGCGTGTAGAGGTTCGCGGCGACAGCCTGCATTTACAGGCCAGTGCCATTCGGGCCTCTTTTGCGGGTCGCATAGCGCCCAACGGCGGCCTGATCACGGGCCGGTGGCGGCAGAACGGCGCACGGCTGCCCCTTCTGTTGCAACGCACCTCTACAGCCGTCGTAGCCGCAGCGGCTGCCGCGGCCCCGACCACGGTATCCACCAAATCGGCCGTAAGCAGCAAAAACGCCAAGCGCCCCCAAGAGCCCGCCGCGCCGTTTCCTTACCGTGAGGAGGAAGTTCGATTTGCCAATAAAGCCGCCGGTATTCAGTTCGGCGGCACCCTGACCTTGCCCCAAGGCGCCGGGCCATTTCCGGCCGTAGTGCTGCTCTCCGGCTCCGGCGCCCAAAACCGCGACCAGGCCGTGTTTGGCCACCGTCCCTTCTGGGTTGTTGCCGACTACCTCACCCGCCGCGGCATTGCCGTACTGCGCTTCGACGACCGCGGCGCGGGCCAGTCGGGGGGCAATTCGGCCACGGCCACGGCCGCCGACTACTCCACCGACGCCCAGGCCGCGCTGGACTTTCTGCGTACCCGTCGTGAGATAAATAGCAAAAGACTTGGACTGGTTGGCCACAGCGAAGGCGGTACGGCTGCCATTGCCGCCGCCAATAAAGCGCAAACCTCAAGCCCAAGCTTCTTGGTATTGCTGGCTACGCCCGGTGTGCTCGGACCGGAAGTAATTGTGCGGCAGACGCTGGATATCTCCCGCCTGAAAACCCATGACGCCAAGATTCTGGCCGGCGTAGAGCAGCGCCAGCGGGCTTTACTCAATATCGTGCAGCAGATCAGCGACAATAAGCACGCGCGGGCCCGCCTCATTCCGGCCATGATTCCGCCTATTCCGCTGCCCCCTGAGCAGGCTGCCCAGATGCAAAAGCTAGCGGAGGATAAAGCCGCCATGATGACAACTCCCGCTTACCGCTTTATGCTGGAGGATAATCCGCCCAAAAACCTACGCACGATCAAGTGCCCGGTGCTGGCCCTCAATGGCTCCAAAGATCTGCTGGTAGCAGCCGAGCCTAATCTGAAGTCGATCGAGAAAGCCTTGAAAACCGGTGGCAACCGCGACGTAACAGTGCGGGAGTTATCGGGCTTAAACCACCTCTTTCAAACGGCTTCCACTGGTGCTGTAACCGAGTACGAGGGCATTACTGAGACCTTTTCCCCCACCGCCCTGCAAGCAATGGGCGACTGGATTGTGCAACGGGCTAGGTAAGTCGTGGCTTGACTATTAAAGCGTCAGCACTAGTCTTTGACGCCTGCCAAGTAAGTTATTATATTTTTCCAATACAAGGCTCCTACTATCTGAACGGCACACGAATTGTGCTAGTGCAAATATTTGTATTAAATTATCCCGAAATAGCTCTTAATTCTCTTCTACTCTTAATTATTCATGATTAAGAAGGTACGGCTACGTTTTCTTCCACGGACTTTAGGGATGTCACATATTTTAACTTTATGAAGAAATCTTTATTCATTTCTCTGTTTGTCTGTCTATTACTTTGGCTACCTACAATCAGCGTAGCTGGTGAGCCTACTCCCTTAAAAGGGCAATGGAAAGGGCTGCTGAAGGTGCCGGGGGGCAGCCTAGAACTGATTATCACCATCATGCCGCTCACCAATGGCTCCTACTATGCAGCGCTTGACGTGCCCAAGCAGCGGGTTAACCGCATGCCGGTAGAAGTTGAGCTTAAAGGCAACGATCTGACGCTGCGTATGGAGCAGGCCGGCAGCAGTTTTGTGGGTAAAGTGGCTCAGGGAGGCGCTACTCTCACCGGAACCTGGAAACAGCCGGGCCTCACTGCTCCGCTCGTGCTGAAGCGGCTGGTAGTTTCAACGCCGCCGGTAGCTAAAAAAGCTCGCCTCACTCCTCCCTACCGGGAGGAAGATGTTACGTTTATGAATACTGGTGCCAAGCTGAAGCTCGCGGGCACGCTTACCATTCCGGCAGGCCCAGGTCCATTTCCGGCGGTGGCTTTGCTATCTGATACAGGTCCGCAGGATCGGGATGCCGGGCAGCAGGAATACCGCATGTTTGGACAGCTCGCCGATTATCTTACCCGGCGTGGCATTGCAGTGTTGCGTTTTGATGATCGGGGCGTGGGCAAATCAGGCGGTGATTACCGCACGGCTACCACCGTCGATTTAGTAGGCGATGCGCAAGCAGCCTTGACTTTCCTGCGCTCACGCGAACTCATCGATCCGCAGCACGTGGGCTTGCTGGGCCACGGCGAAGGCGCCAACGTAGCCTTATTGGCCGCAGCCGACCAGCATACGAAGACCCCTGACTTTGTGGTATCCTTGGCAGGCTATGGATTAACCGGCCGGGACGTACTCTTGCGTCAGCAGGTAGAAATTATGCGCCTTATTGGGTCGGATGCCCAGCAAGTGCAGGCAGCTGTAGACCTGCACAACCGCATGGTAGAAGTGATACGCCAGACCCCCGACGATACGCAGGCGCGAGCAAAGCTGGCCGGTATCCTACGGCTCAATAACACGCACATAGATCCGGTAATGGCGAAGGCGCGTGCCATTCAGCTCACTACGCCTTGGTCGCGCTACTTCATGGATTTCGACCCTACCCACAAATTGTCCGATGTAAAGTGCCCTGTGCTGGCGCTGAATGGCGTGGATGACTTACAAGTAGCAGCTCGCACAAATCTTTCCATGTTATCGAAAGGTCTCAACGCTAACCGCGATGTGACCGTGCATAAGCTGGCAGGTGTCAACCATTCTTTTCAACCCGACGTCAAAGATTGGCCTATTGTAAATGGGCAGCAACAACCTGCTTTCTCACCCAAGGCTCTGGATACCATCCGGGAGTGGGTTATGGAGCGTAGCGGGCAGCCCGACGGTAAAAAGCTAGCGGCGCACACTGCTTTCTTCAACCGATTGAAGCCTAACTTCTCTAAGCAGCCTAAGAGTCAGGCCAGCCGGTAGCGGTATTTGCTTTTTCTAGCAAAACTCGCTCACCGCTTCCTTCGCGCAGATGATGCACGGAGGAAGCGGTGAGCGAGTTTTGTTTATAAGCTTATAAGCGCACCCCAACGATGTAGCCAACCCAACCCAAGACGCGGGTGGTTGCGCTACCATCATCCAGCCAGAGGCTGCGGTTTTGTAGGAGGCTGGAATATACCTGGGCCCGTTCCGTATCGTAGCGCTGGGTGACGAGCACGCTCACTGTGGGCCCGGCTACAAGGCGCAAGCGGCCACCTGCTTTCAGCGGGGCGAAGCCTACCAGCAAGCGTAGCTGGTTGTGCAGATTCAGGTCTTCAGTCCAGCCGCGGCTTTCCTCGTTTACGTGCATAGTCGCTGCATCGAGGCTTAAGCTGACGCGGCGCCGGGCAAATACCTCCGTGCCCACGCCATAGCCGAGGCCCCAGTGTCGGTCGCGGCTGCCGAAGCCATTGTAGGCGCCGGTGAAAAAGGTGTAGAAACTGGGCGAGCCGCCTAGCTTCAGGCTGGCACTCACCGGCCACGATTCCGTATTTATTACCTCCACACGGTGGTAGCCGCGGCGCACGAAGTTGAGCGGCGCACTACTTACGCCAGCCACCGAGTCAGCAATATTGAGAAGCCCCGCCACCTGCACACCCCGCACCGTACCGCCGACATTGAATAAGCCCGCAGCTTGCGTACCCCACACTTCTCCCAGTGCTACGTTGAAAAAGCCCGCAGCCTGCATCGTTGGTCGACCGGGGGGCATTTTAGCGTCTGTAATCTCACTATCCGTTGACTGGGGGGCTTTTTTGGCAGGGCCGACATAATTGAATAGACCAGCCGTTTGAGCACCGCTTACGGGTTGGGTAGCTACATTGAATAAGCCCGCTGCCTGCCACCCTGTAGCGGTTCCGCCCAGCACATTCAGCAAACCTGCGCTCTGAAAGCCGGTAAGGTTGCGCCCCACTATGTTGGCCAGACCGGCTACCTGTATACCCCGCACCGAGTCGCGATCCACGTTGAAAAGCCCCGCGGCTTCCACCCCATTTACCCCCGCCGAATAGCCCCCCCAGTACGTTCAAAGACACTCGGTTTACGTTTGGCCGCTCCGCAATCCATTCGACCCCAAAGGTCCCAGAAAAGAAACCTGTACCTGCTTAGTGACAGTAGGCCACCTCGTTTTTTCTGCGGCTACTTCTGGGGTAGCAGGCTGCGCTGTAGAATCTGACCAGGCGGTTGCGGCGACTGTATCCACCGGGCCAGCTGAAACGGAGGCTACACTAGCGTTGGTGATTGGCGCGGCGGTCTGCACCGATTGAGTTCCTGACTTCGTGGTGTCATTCGCAGCCACGGCGGTTGAAACCTGGGGGGGGGGGTTCTTACTTAGTAGCTATTTACTAGATGCTGTCGGCTTGTTGGGGGTTAAAGTAAACGCGGCAGTTGCTTTCGTCGCAGCGCCCTTACTTACTGCATTTGCACCTGAGTCAAGGCTAGGCTTGGACGGAGTTGTGGAGTGCAGCACCACTTGGTCGCCCACCAACTCATAGCCGATATTTTTACCCGCCAGCACCGTATTGAGTAGAGAGCGCAACGGTTGATTTTGAACACTGAGCGTCACGGGCTGGCTCAAATCAAGCGCCGTATTGCTATAGGAGATTCGCACGCCATATTGGCGCCGCAGCGTACGCAGCACTGATTCGAGCGGCGCCTGGTTGAAGATCACCGTTACTTTACGCTCCAGCACAGAGGCGGAGCTATTTTGGGCTTGAGTAGATAGCCCGGCAAGGGCAAAAAGCAAGGCCAGGGCTAGGCTGCTGCAACAGGTTTAGGCTCAGGTGTCAAGTCTAAGCGACGCAACTTATCAGCTTTAATAGCCGTGATTCCCACTACTAATAGCGTCATCACGCCACCAAATATCACCGACGGCACCACACCCATAAGCCGGGCTGCCGCTCCCGATTCGAAGGAGCCGATTTCGTTGGAGGAACCGATAAAAATGTTGTTCACGGCCGAAACTCGGCCTTTCATATGCTCAGGGGTGAACGTATGCAGCAGTGTAGAACGGACAATTACCGAGACTGAGTCGAACGCTCCGGTAAGAAACAACAGTACCAACGACAGCCAGAAGTTGCGCGACAGCGCGAAGCATATGGTCGCGACGCCAAAGCCCCCCACGGCCCACAATAGCTTGCGCCCGGCCCGGTGCCTCAACGGGAAATACGTCATCATTACAGCCATGAGTACCGAGCCCACAGCCGGGGCGGCTCGCAAGTAGCCTAGGCCTTCAGGGCCGGTGCGCAGAATAGAATCGGCGAAAATGGGCAAAAGGGCCACTGCCCCACCAAAAAGCACTGCAAACAAATCGAGTGATAAAGCAGCCAGCACCAGCTGGTTACTAAAAATAAACTGCACACCCGACAGAATACTTTCCTTTAAATCTAGACGCTCCCCTTCTATCGCGGGCAAGGCGCGGCCGGCAATGCTACCATACAGCAGCAGGGCCAACGCCATCAGTACCGCATCGACACCATAAGCGGTGTTGATGCCAGCTTTGGCAAATAAAAGCCCCCCAATAGCTGGGCCGAGCACCGCAGCCGCCTGATACGTGGTGCTATTCCACGTAATGGCATTCGATAGCCGTTCACGGTCGGGAATAAGCTGGGGCATAAAGGAGAAAAGCGCTGGCCCCAGAAAGCCGCGCGCAATACCACTCACGAATATGACAGCATACAGTGGCAGCGTATAAAACTGATCCTTTGCCAGCAGCCACGACCCAACTGGCCGAGTGAGCATGAACAGCGTCACGGAGCAGAAAAGCAATACGGTGACGGCGGCCACAATAATATTCTTGCGACGCACCGAGTCCGCGACATGCCCGGCGTACAGCGACACCACGATGCTGGGGATTGCTTCGGCCAAGCCAATCAGGCCTAACGCCAGAGGATCATTCGTGAGTTGAAACATTTGCCAGCTCACTACCACGCCCTGAATTTGGGTAGCGACAGTCATACACACGCGAGCTGACAACAGGCGTCGAAACTCGGGCAGTCGCAGGGCGGCGTATGGATCGTGAGGCCCGGCAGAGGAAAGTACGGACATAAGAGAAACGCGGGTCGAAATCGGGCCCAAAGGTAGCGCAACCCCGTTGGAAAGTAGGGTTACCTCGCACCAGCCTCAGCTTTAGTAATGATTTGGACTTAAGTACAAATGGCGTTCAAAATTGGTTTTCACACGATGGTGCGTATAGCTAACAGGCAAATAAAGTGTAGTGAGTGCATGGTGAGCAACAGAATTTATAGTACTCGAACACTGGGGGGCTTTTTTCGTCTGGCTACGCGCTATTGTACTAAATCCGGGTGGTGCAACAAATTCGTATTAGTATTTTAGAGGAATCTGGCTACCATAATTAAGTCGGTCAAGCGCACATTTTAACGGCAGAATTACCTATTATTGTTTACTCAATCTGGTTTGCAGCAGCATTGCGGTGTTGTTATTGCTCATCAGTAAACACACTTGCAGCCTGTATTTAGGGCATTTTCAGTAGTTACTTTCACTGGTTTTTGAGAATTAGAAATAATAAATACTTGATTTCCAATATTTAATAATTTGTTTTGAATCACTCAGAAAAAATATTTTAATAGATTGTTTATCACATTGTATTTGGTCAACTAGTTTTATACATTTGACTCTTCCAGTTATCTTTTTATAAGAATTTTCTCTTTCACCGGCAACCTGCACTATTTGACTTAAAGCTCTACGTTCTCTTAACCCGTAGCCTTTATGGAAACCATGCAGCCGAGTGATTCCGCGTTGATTTCGCTCTACATTGCCGGCAAAGAAGATGCATTCGCTCTCTTGCTGGAGCGGCACAAAGCCCGCGTCTTCACTACTATTATGCTCATCGTGCGCGATGAAGCTGTTGCTGAAGACTTACTCCAAGACACCTTTATAAAAGCCATCCACACCATGAAGGGTGGACGCTATAATGAGGAAGGAAAATTTTCTTCCTGGATCTGCCGTATTGCCCACAATTTGGCCATCGACTGCTTCCGCCGCGAAAAACGCAAACCTTTATTGAGTCTCGATACAACAAGCCATGCCTTTAATTCGTTGGCTTTAGCGGAAGAGGGCGCGGAAGCGACCATCACCCGCGAAGAGACCCATGCCCGGTTACGCGAATTAATTCAGGACCTGCCCGCGGCGCAGAAGGAAGTGCTTGTTATGCGTCATTATGGCGATATGAGCTTTCAGGAAATCGCCGATGCAACGGGGGTCAGCATTAATACCGCTCTGGGGAGGATGCGCTACGCGCTTATCAACCTGCGGAAAAAAATGGCCGCACAACCCGTTTTCTATGATCAAAACATTTACCCAAGAGAAGCTGATCCGGTACGTGTACAACGAGTTGCCGGATAAGGAACGCCAAGAAGTAGAACAGGTCTTGGTGCATGATGCTGACCTGGCTGCCCGCTGTGCCGATTTGCTGCTGGCCCAGCGTTGCCTCACCAGCTTGCAGCGCGGCCCTCAGCCTGCCACTACCCAAGCCATTCTACAGTATTCGCGCACCTTTCTGACGCCGTCGTAGAAGAGAAAAGAGGGAATGAGTAATGAGAGTAGCGTATTTTGCTGCTTCATTACTCATTCCCTCTTTTTATGCGCAAGGCCGAACGGTTTCGTCGCTTTCTGGACTACTTCACCACGCACTTCCCGGAGCCGCAAACGGAGCTACAGTATTCCAATCCGTACGAGCTTATTGTGGCCGTAGTTCTCAGTGCCCAGTGCACCGATAAGCGCGTAAACCTAGTAATGCCCGAGTTGCTACGTCACTTTCCGACACCGGCACACTTAGGCGTGGCATCAGCAGATGATGTTTACCCTTTTATCCGCAGCGTATCCTACCCAAATAATAAGGCGAAACACTTAGCTGGCTTGGGGCGGATGCTAATGGAGGACTTTGGAGGTGAAGTTCCGAGCACCATTGAGGAGTTACAGCGCTTGCCCGGCGTCGGCCGAAAGACGGCGAATGTGGTTGTATCCGTTATTTACAACCAGCCCGCAATGGCCGTAGACACGCACGTCTTCCGTGTGTCGCACCGGCTTGGGCTAGTTAATCGCTCATCAACTACGCCGCTGGCAGTGGAGAAGGACCTGGTGCGCTACATTCCCGAAGCGCTAATTCCCAAAGCTCACCATTGGCTGATTCTGCATGGCCGCTACATTTGCGTAGCTCGCCAGCCTAAATGCGCGATTTGTCCCCTGATGGATATTTGCAAGTATTATGCGGAGCACTTTGGCTTGCCAGCTGCTGATAATGCTGGATCCTTAACGGAGCCAAAATTGCCCCCCAGCAGCCCAGATAATCTATCTGTAGGCACAACATAGTACATAAGTAGTTCTAGTTGGTATTAGATATTGCGTCCTCCAGCACCGTCTGAACCTCGGCTGCTATCAGTTGCCTATCAAAATGTAGCAAGGCAATATCTCTTCCCCTTTCTCCTGCTTGTTTCAGGTTGGAAGGGTTGGCCAATACGTCACTCAGACATGAAGCCATCATGGATGCGTCGCCGGCGGGCGTGTACCAGCCACACCTGTAGTCTTCTACCCATTTTTTTGTCCAGCCATTGTTCGTGACCACTACAGGAGTACCCACGGCAAGGCTGTCATAAAATTTCGCGGGTGAATTTGCGTCTAATACAGGCAGATTCAAGAAAGAAACAACCGACACCTCGGCCATTTTGAACCACGTAAATACGGCGTGGCGGGGCTGGGGGGCAATTAAGCGAATACCAGTGCATCGGACAGCCGCTGCTCGAATCAGGGGTTCATAAAAGCCATGCCCAATAAATAACCACGTAACATCCGGATGGCTGGGGGCCATCTTTTCGGCCGCGGCAACCAATGTTGGGATGTCATTAGCCCGCCCGAAAGTACCAGCATACAATATCACTCTGCGACTCGTCAAGCCCTGCTGATGCCGCAAAGCCGCTACGGCCGCGTCGGTGGCCGTAGCGGCTAGGTGAAAGTCCGTACCGTTGAGAACCGTAGTTACTTTAGCTGAGCTTATCCCTAGAGCCTCAATATAGCGTGACATATCGGGCGATAGAGGCAGAATATGTTTTGCGCTGGTATATAATCCTTTCTCCAAGGCAAACAGCCGTTTTTGAGCTATCTTATTAGGCACGGCACCCATAGCAATCGGGAAGGAGGGCCATAAGTCTTGCACCTCAAACACCCACGGCACCCGCCGTAGGCGCGCAACTCGCGCCGCGGCCCAGGCAGCCGTTAGCGGCGTAGATATTCCCCAGATAACATCCGGCTTGTCCAAACGCAAGCCTTCGCGCAGGGCATAGGCTGCATATTGCCCAAAAGCTAATGCCCGCCGGCCGACACCCATCTTATTATGGTAGGGTACTTCGGCGGCTCGCATTTCTACGCCTTCCGGCACCCACGGAAACTGTTGGGTAAGGCGCTGTGGCTCCCAGGTACGCGTTGTAATCAACGTTACACGATGCGTGCGGGCCAAATGCGCGAGCAGGGTGTAATGCCGACTGGTGGCCGGACAATCGGGGTTGGTATGATACTGACTGAAAACCGCGATATGCACTTCGGCTACTAAAAACTATCTCTTACTTCCTCTCGCTTTTGCTCGGCAAATTTTCTGAAGCTACTTACGCTTTGGCCGGTAACGCGACTCGTTCAGAATAACCTGTGGATCCTTCATGGCCATGAGCTTAGCAAGCGTCACATTTGGATGATTGTCCATGTATTTGCGCACAATTTGCCAGCCTACCCAGGCACCAATACGACCAGGGGCCGTTTTGGCAATTTCGGGCACATTGGGGCGCTCACTCACGTATTTCTGAATGGTAAAAGGGCTGTTGTTATAGAGCAATTTTTTCTCGATAAAATGAGCCCACACCTTACTTTCATTAAACTCCAACCCGGCCAGTTCCTCGGCGGTGTAGCCAATAAGTACCGAATCGGGAGTGCAGGGCAGTACCTTCTCAGTGAAGTAAAGCGACTTACCTAGTTGTATCATCTCACCAAGCATGGTTTGCTGGTTAGCGGGCAACGGTTGGTTGTACTTGCTGGAAATGGCCTGCGCTACGGTCGGTAATAGGTGAGCAGGTGTGTAGCGCCGCAAGATGTAGCCGGGCACATTGGGGCGGTAGCTAGCTTTAGGGCCCACGAAGAAGTCGAGGCTGAGTACCATCAGGCTATCATTCACAAATAAATCCTGGCTTAAGCCGCTTACAAACGTCTTGACTGGTGGCACTCGGAAGTCGGGGAAATAATAGCGTACGTGCTGCATCAGCTGCTTTAGCTCCATCTGCAGCGTGTCGGTGCTGGAAAATTCAGCTAACGTTTCACGGCCTAGCTTCTGCAACCCCGGATTGGTAGCCAGGCGCGTGAGAGTAGCCGCCAGAGCCGCATCGGAAGGGTACTGGCGGCGCTGCAGAAACTGATTGGCCAACAACGGGTTCCGAGCCAAGAACTGCTGGGCCTCCGCTTCGTTCTTGATAGCAAAGAATGATTGCTCCAGACGCTCAACTTGTACGGGCGCCTCTATCTTGGCTACTTCTGGGTTTATTTCGCAGGTGTTAGCCTTTTTGCAGCCAGCCAGGAGCAATAGAGTACTTAGCCAAATGGCAAAACGGGCACGCGGGGGGGCAGATTTATAATACACGGTTCTATCTTTGGGACGAAAATAGCCAAAACGAAACGCCAGCCAGTCAGCTTTCGTGTTTCAGGTGTCGTTTTATCCGTTTAATTATGAAAAAAATACTCTTAGCCCTGTTCTTACTAGGCGCTTCCCTCGGTACTGCTTCCGCTCAGGTTGAAATTGGCATTAAGCTTTCACCATCTATTGCCTACCTGAGGGCTGATGCACCTTCGCAATACAATTTTCAATCGGAGAAAAGCAAGGTCGGTATCGGTGGTGGCTTAGTTGTCGATTATTTCTTTGGCCAAAACTATGCTTTCGGCACGGGTTTACAACTCACCAGCAAAGGCGGTACTGTTTCTTATGATGCCAATACCACTATTCAGGATAATGAGCAGAAGATTAGCCTTCAGTACCTAGAGATACCGCTAACCGTGAAGCTGTTTACCAACGACATCACCACGGATACTAAGCTTTACTTCCAGTTGGGGGGCAAAATTGGCGGCTTGGTAGCAGCCCGCATTGATGGCGAAAAATTCTACCAATTCGGTGGCGAAAAGGCCACGAAGCACTTTATCATTCCGGATGCTGCCTTACTTGGTGGCCTCGGGGCTGAATATCAAGTGGGTCAGAGCACAAAAGTGTTTGCCGGTCTCTCCTATCATCACGGCCTTGCTAATGTGGACCGTTACTTCAAAAAGAATGGTTTCAATGGTGCTACCCTAAAAAACGGAGAAGTAGCGCTTGACTTGGGCATCAAGTTCTAATCGAGCCAGAAAAAGCCCCCCAGCCGCGTCTTATACTTGGAAGATGTGGCTGGGGGGCTTTTTTGACCGAATACTAATTTACAGAACACAGCTCGGGTCTATCAAAAAGCCCGCCTTGCTCATCCAGAGCGAGGCGGGCTTTCTTCTTGGTCAGGGGCTTTTCGCAGAAAAAACCGTTAGTCCTTAATCGATAATCTCTATTTCGCGGTCTTGGAGGCGAGCCATAGCGGCTGCGGGTGAGTGCAGCTCAATGTCTTCGCCTCGCTCGTCCTCAATGCGGTAGTCGGTGAGGCCCAGGCTAGTATCCTTGGTCACTTTTACCCACTTATAGTATTTCAGATACCACTTCATTTGCTTGGAAACCAAGCCTTTGGTGTAGTACGCGTACAGGAAAGGGTGCACGTGCAGGGTAATACCCGACTGGTTTTGGGTCACGAGCAAATCTTCAATGCTATTCTCAATCTCGTCGGTAACAAGGATAGAGGCCGAAATCTTGCCGGTGCCGCCGCAGGTGGGGCATAGCTCGCCGGTGATGATGTTTTCAGCGGGCCGCACGCGTTGCCGCGTGATTTGTAGCAAGCCGAACTTGGTGATGGGAAGAATCGTGAAGCGCGCTTTATCGTGCTTCATAATATCCTTCACCGCGTCCTCCACTTTTTTGCGGCTCTCCGCTGATTTCATGTCAATAAAGTCGACAACAATAATGCCCCCCATATCACGCAAGCGCAGCTGACGGGCCACTTCGCGAGCCGCCGACATGTTTACGTGTAAGGCATTAGCCTCCTGGTCGCTTTCCTGGTTGCTCTTGTTGCCCGAGTTTACGTCGATGACGTGCAAAGCTTCGGTGTGCTCAATAACGAGGTAACCACCACCGGGCACCGTTACAGTTTTGCCAAACAGCGTTTTGAGCTGCTTCTCAATGTTGAAATGCTCAAACATCTTCACCTTGCCAGTATAGTGCTTGAGCAGTCCCAACTTATCAGGAGCGATTTTCTCCAGGTAAGCACGCATCTCCTCGTACATCGGCGCCGAATCGACGGTGATGGCGTCGAAGGACTCATTGAGCATGTCGCGCAGCATGGAGCTAGTGCGGCCCAGCTCACCCAGAATTTTATCACGCTCCTTGGCGGTGCGTAGGGTCTGGAAGAGCTGTTCCCAATTAGCCGTCATGCTCTGCATATCCTTATCCAGCTCGGCTACCTCACGGCCCTCCGCTACAGTTCGGATAATAACGCCGAAGTTGTCAGGCTTGATAGAAGCGATAAGGCGCTTGAGGCGGTCTCGCTCCGTACGGCTGACAATCTTCTTGGAGACGCTAATGGTATTGGAGAATGGCACCAATACGAGGTAACGACCAGCCATCGAAATATCGGTGGATAGGCGCGGACCTTTAGTCGAAATGGGCTCTTTTACAATTTGAACCAGCAGTTGCTGGCCCTTTTTGAGCACGGTGTCGATCTTGCCGACTTTGTCGAGCGGCTCCTCAAACTGAAAAGTCTTCAGTGGCCCGACGGTGATTTTCTGCGATTGTACGCCTTTCACCCACTTATTCAGCGACGGGAAGTTCTCGCCCAAATCGCCATAGTGCAGAAAAGCGTCTTTTTGATACCCGATGTCAATGAACGCAGCGTTCAGACCGGGCATCACTTTCTTGACCGTACCCAGGAATATGTCACCAACGGAATAGTTGGTGTCGTTGCGGTCGAAATGATATTCGATGAGCCGCTTGTCCTGGAGCAGGGCAATTCGTTCGCCATCCTGAGCAGAATTAATGATTAATTCGTTACTCAATGTCTCGGTAGCTTAACTAATCTCCCCAAAAGCGCCTGCCTTTGCCCCCCGAAACCCACAAAGGGAAGCCAGTGCACCAAGGCACCAGCTTCCCTTCCGAGCCACGGGGAAAGCATCAAACCAGCCACTCTCAAGGATACTAAATGAGAGATAAACGGACTTTGGTTGAAGCCTCAACCGTCCGCCAGCTAACCCCGCGGGGCTTACTTCTTCTTATGACGGTTCTTGCGCAGACGCTTCTTGCGCTTGTGGGTGGCAATCTTATGACGCTTTCTCTTTTTACCGCAGGGCATGTGGTTGTAGGTTAAATGGTTGAATGATTCTATTGTCGAATAGCTGACCTTTTATTCCTCGCTCCTGCATCAAGTGCAGTGAGTTTCGGAATTACAAATCTGCCGATTTATTCCAACTTGCTCAGCTCCTCATCAACGGAGGCCGCCAAACTAGGGTCGCTGCTTAGGCTTTTCGCTTTAGTAAAAGCCGCTCTAGCTTCTTCCTTAGCACCCGTTTGGGCCAAAGAAACGCCTAAATAAAACTGACCGTTCACATTTTCTGGATTCACTTTCACAAGCTCCTGAAAACGTTCTACGGCTTTATCATACTGGTTGCTTTGAATAGAGAGGATGCCTAGGTTATAGAGCGCCTTCTCATTGCGGGGGTTGGCAGCCAGCACCTCGCGCAGTAACGTGACGCCCTGCACGGGGTTGTCGCTGGCCATGTAAGCCATACCCAAGTTAGTTTTGGCGTCGAGATTATCGGGGTTATTTTTCAACACCTTCTCGTACAGTTCCCGGGTTTTAGTGCTCAGCGTTTTGGCCCGCTCCTCCGTAGCTGCGAAGCCAAAAGCCTCGAAGTACTCATCAGCGGCCCGTTTCCAAGCTTGCTCACCGGGGCGCGCAATAGCTACCTGCTCGTAGTAATAGCCAGCGCTATCAAACTTAGCGATGGCCTTATACTTAGTAGCTAGGTCAGAGGCTACGCGCAAACGAGCCTGCGGATCGCGCTCCTTATTGTAGCGCGCGGCCAATTGCTTGATTTCGCGGCTTTGCTCGGCTGTAGCCTGCTGATGCGGCTGCTCAGGTGTAGCACCTGCTGGCCCAGTGGTTTGCTCCTGATCGCCCGAGGAAGCAATGGCCTTGGAACCATTTGTAGCAGGGCCGCCACCATCGCGGTTGGCCGTCCGAGCTGCATCCTGATTCATTTCCCCTTTACCTTCTTTTGGCTTCACCGTTACCTTGGGCAACAGAAATAACCCAGCCACCAGCACGAGGGCGATGACTAGTATAATTAACTGATGTGAGCGGGAACGTGACGCCATGCAGAAAAAGCAGGCCGCCGGGCTCCCAGTTACGGAGCGCCCGACGGCTAGCCGGCAAAAAGTAAATGGAAGAAAAAGAAGGATTAAGCCTGAGCGGTTTCCTTAATTTTCTTGCTGTTTTTGATTTTGCCGATGAATGTTTTCGACGGCTTGAAGCTAGGGATAAAGTGCTCGTCGATGATGATCGACGTATTTTTAGAGATGTTACGAGCCACTTTCTTTGCCCGCTTCTTGTTTACGAAGCTGCCAAAGCCGCGTACGTAGATGTTGTTGCCGTCGGCCATCGAATCCTTTACTACTTTGAAGAAGGCTTCAACGGTAGCTGACACGTCTCCTTTTTCGATGCCGGTCTTGTCGGCAATCTCGGCGATTACTTCTGCTTTAGTCACGCTGGTAAATGAAATGTACTATGGAGAGAAAAAATATGCTGGGCAAAATATCCCGATTCAACACGTAAGCCCTTGCCCGGTAAGCTGTTCGCTTATGAATTGGGGCCACAAAGGTAGTTTCCTTTTTTGGTTTTGCAACATTATTTACTGATTCCACACGGCTCTGTCTTTCTTTCCTAAATTATTTATTCTCAATATATTGACTTCCCTCTCTTCTGCTTCCGCCCACCCTTTCTTCGCCTCCGCTCTTCTCGAATGGTACCCACGCCACCGCCGCGAACTGCCCTGGCGTCACACGCGTGATCCGTATGCTATTTGGCTCTCAGAAGTCATTTTACAGCAAACCCGCGTGAAGCAGGGCCTCCCCTATTACCTCGACTTTGTAACAACTTATCCTACCGTTCAGGAGTTGGCTGCGGCTCCCGAGGATGAGGTAATGCGTCACTGGCAGGGCTTAGGTTATTATTCCAGGGCCCGCAACATGCATCACACCGCCAAACAAGTTACAAGCGAGTTTGGGGGGCAATTTCCAAGCTCCTATGAGGGCCTGCTCCAACTCAAGGGCGTGGGTCAGTACACTGCCGCCGCTATTGCCTCTTTTGCCTACGACGAGCAGGTGGCCGTGCTTGATGGCAACGTGTACCGGGTGCTGGCCCGCGTGTTTGGCATCAGCTCGGATATAGCCGCGTCGGCCAGCCGTAAAGTGTTTCAGCAGCTGGCTGATACGCTTATTCCAGCAGCCTCGCCCGCTGAGTTCAACCAAGCTATTATGGAGTTTGGGGCTATTCAGTGCACACCTCTGAAGCCCGACTGTCTTTTTTGCCCCCTGCAAGGTCAGTGCTTCGCTTTTCAGCACGGCATGGTGCAGGAACTGCCCGTTAAAAGCAAGGCTAAAGCAGCACGTACACGCTATTTTCACTATATGGTGTTGCGCTACGAGGACACTGTTTACCTCCGCAAGCGTACCGACAAAGACATCTGGCAGGGCCTCTACGACTTTGCGCTTACGGAAACCGAAAGCCCCGATTTGCCCCCCACCGACCTGCTCGACGCGATAGAAGCTCTGGGGGGCAAATTGGATACTAGTAGCGTTTCGGAGCCGGCTTACGCGGCCCGGCATGTGCTGAGTCACCAGAAGGTGGAGGCGCGTTTTCACCCTGTTTGGCTAGAAGCGCCACTGCCCGTTTCCACCCTGACGGCTACTGGTTTGGCAGCTTTCACTAGTACAGAAATAGAGCAGTTACCTAAGGCCGTTTTGATCAGTAATTACTTAGGAAGACCCGGTTTTTAAGCCGACTTCGGCTTGGATGGCAGGTGTATTTTTTGTATCTTTAAAGGAATAGGAAGCAGCTTATTTTGCTTCGTAAACCCTTATTAATCAAGCTATGTCAGCAGGAGTTAACAAAGTAATCTTAGTTGGAAATTTGGGTAAAGACCCGGAAGTGCGCCACCTAGAGGGTGGCGTAAGTGTGGCCAATTTTACGCTGGCTACAAATGAGTTTCACAAGGATAAAAGCGGGGCCCGTATTGAGCGTACTGAGTGGCATAACATTACTGCTTGGCGTGGCCTGGCGGAAGTAGCTGAGAAATATTTGCGCAAAGGCCATCAGGTATATATCGAAGGTCGCATTCGGACTCGTCAGTATCAAGACAAGGACAACCAGACCCGTTACATTACCGAAATCGTGGCTGATGAGATGACCATGCTGGGTGGTAAGCCTCATACTGACGGAACTACTACTCAGGCTGCACCAACTCCGGAGGCTCAAACCTTCCGTCAGGAGCCGGAATTAGACCAGTTACCATTTTAAAAATGCCCCCCAACGGGTTATACTACCTGAAAGCCTCGGCACGAAGCCGGGGCTTTTTGCGTTTCAAGGCTTTCAGGAACGAATCAGTAGATTGAGACAACATCTTCATTTCCGCCTACCTTTGATTATCATCTTCGCATTGTTTCAAATGCCTGTTTTTCGACTTTTCCACGGTTTGAGTGCGGTCCTGCTTTTTGCGGGGGCCATATTTACTTCCTGCACATCTTCTGGGGGCGACTATACGCCTAAGCCTAAGGGTTATAATCGTATTGATTTGCCGCCCCATAGCTACCAGCAGCTCCCATCGGGCCGCCCCTATACCTTTGAGTATTCGCAGCACGCGCGTATTCTGCGGGATTCATCATACTTAGCGCAGCCCAACTGGATTAACGTTTATTACCCGAAGCTGGGCGCTAACGTGCAGATCACTTATACTAATGTGCAGCAGAACCCCAAACTCTATAACAAGATGATGGAGGATGCGCGTAAGCTCACCAGCAAGCACCAAATCAAGGCATCGGCCATCGACGAGAGCATCATGCAAACGCCGAGCGGAATGAAGGTGGCCGTATTTGAACTAGCCGGTGACGTGCCCAGCCAGTTTCAGTTTTATACGACTGATAGCACCAAGCATTTTTTTCGCGGAGCTCTTTACTTTCCTATCGCGACGGCTAATGATTCACTCGCCCCGATCATTGACTATGTCAAGAAGGATATCGTGCAGATGCTCAATACCTTAAAATATCAATAACGTTTTGCTTAGTGAGCAATGCAGGGATTAAGGACGCATTCGTTTTACCCCGGCATTGCTCATTCCCATGAATGAGCAATTTCTTCAATACCAAAATAGAATATTTGCGGGGGGTAGGTACCCAGCGGGCGCAGCTTCTGCAAAAGGAGTTAAACCTCTTTACCTACGGCGACCTCATTCAGCGCTACCCTTTCCGCTACCTCGACCGCACCCAATTCTATAACATCGTCGACCTGCACGATGACCTGCCGTATGTGCAGGTGAAGGGTGTGTTGCGCAACCGTGAAGTGTTGGGCGAAGGCCCTAAGCAGCGTTTAGTAGCTAAAATTGCTGACGAGAGTGGCGAGTTGGAACTGGTATGGTTTAAGGGCGTAAAATACCTGCAAAACGTCGTCAAGAACCACCAGGAGTACATTGTTTTCGGTAAGCCGACCATGTTCAACGGCAAGCCACAAATGGCTCACCCAGAACTAGAGGAAGTAACGGAGGCGAAGCCGGGTCAAAGCTTCTTGCAGCCCGTTTACAATACCACCGAAAAGCTTAAGAACTACCATCGTATTGATAGCAAGGCGCTAGCCCGCATTGTGGCCGACTTGCTCAAAATTGCCCCCCCGCACATTCAGGAGTCGTTGTCGCCGGCGCTGATCCAGCACTACGCGCTCATGGGCAAGGCTGATGCGTTGCAGCAGATTCACTTCCCGCAGAGCCCTGAGCTACTCCAAGCAGCGCGGTTTCGGCTCAAGTTTGAGGAGCTATTCTATGTCCAGCTCAAACTGTTGCGCCAGCGCGACCAGCGCAAAGTAGAGCTAGCCGGCCAGATTTTTCGAGAAGTGCCGTCGTTGGTTGATTTCTATAAGAACCATCTACCCTTCGACCTCACTGGTGCCCAGAAACGTGTTATTCACGACATCTACAAGGATTTTTGCGCTGGCAAGCAGATGAACCGCCTCTTGCAGGGAGACGTGGGCTCAGGAAAGACCATCGTGGCCTTTATTGCTATGCTCATGGCTGCCGATAATGGTGCCCAAAGCTGCCTGATGGCGCCTACCGAAATTCTGGCTGATCAGCACTATGTTGGCCTCAAAGCTTACGCTGACCAGTTGGGCATCAGTATTGGCAAGCTTACGGGCAGCACGCGTACTGCTGAGCGACGGGTACTGCATGAAGCATTGCGGGCAGGCCAGATGCATATGTTGGTGGGTACTCATGCCCTGCTGGAAGATGTAGTACAGTTTCGCAACCTAGGTCTGACTATCATGGATGAGCAGCACCGCTTTGGTGTTGCCCAGCGCTCGAAGCTGTGGCAGAAAAACCCACACGTGATACCACACGTGCTAGTAATGACCGCTACGCCCATTCCGCGCACGCTGGCCATGACGCTTTATGGTGACCTCGACGTATCGGTGATTGATGAGCTGCCCGCTGGTCGCAAGCCCATCGTAACAGTACATCGCTACGATGCTAATCGACTGAAGGTGTTTCAATTTCTGCGCGATCAGATCAATCTGGGTCGACAGGTGTACATCGTGTATCCACTGATTGAGGAATCGGAAACCCTGGACTACAAGGATCTTACGGACGGCTACGAAAGCGTAGCGCGTGCCTTCCCTGAGTTTCAAATCAGCATTGTGCACGGCCGCATGCGGGCCGAGGAGAAAGACTTCGAGATGCAGCGCTTCATCAAAAAGGAAACGCAGATCATGGTGGCTACCACCGTTATTGAGGTGGGCGTAAACGTGCCAAATGCCTCCGTAATGGTAATTGAAAGCTCTGAGCGATTTGGCTTGTCTCAACTGCATCAGCTGCGGGGCCGGGTGGGCCGCGGCGCTGACCAGAGCTACTGCATCCTAATGTCGGGCTACAAGCTGAGCAAGGACTCGCGCACTCGCCTCGAAACAATGGTGCGCACCAACAATGGCTTCGAAATCGCTGATATTGACTTAAAGCTGCGCGGCCCCGGCGACCTGATGGGCACGCAGCAAAGTGGCGTGCTCGATCTGCTCATAGCTGATTTAGCCAAAGACGGCCGTATTCTGAGCGAATCGCGGGCGGCAGCCCAGCAGCTCCTCAGTGAAGACCCCAGTTTGAGTCGCCCCGAAAACCTCAACATCCGCCGACATATTGAGTCGTTGCCGGCAACGACAGTAAACTGGAGCCGGATTAGCTAAAGCACGTTTAGCTAAGAAGCATAAAAAAAGCAACTAACTAGTTGCTTATCAAATGCGTGCTCTAATTATTACTTACCTGTGCTTGTTCTTGCAACCACCACTGCTTGCCATCTTCCTGGGCAGTACCTTGCAACGTAGCCTGACGCGAGAAGAAAGAGATCATATGCACAGGCAGCTCGTTCCTAGCAGCACCCTTAGCAGCACCCTTAGCAGCAATATCTCCGGCAACGGGCTCTTTCACCAACTTACCAACAATGATGAGGCTAAACAGTAATAAAAACTTTAGTAATGATTTCATATAAGGAGGTAATCTAATAAACGACTGCCTTAGAGGCGCACAAAGTTAAAGCCAAAGTTGGCAAACAGACAAGGAAACAAATGGGGAATAGTAGTAAACGTGATTTAGGATGCTCGGAAGCGTTTTTTAATTTTTATTAATGCTTTTGTCCTCCGTTTTTAAGGTAGCGAGCAGAAAGCGCTTATCGGTAATTTCATATTTACATACATTCCATCCACAAAGTAAGCACACTCAAACCCTTATGTTGAGCACCAGAATATTAAGGCTTCATCAACAAATGATTACTTACTGATAGGTTACTCAACTGGTAGCGGCGCCATATACGAGATGCGGCCGGAGATGGATACCTTTGATCCTATTTTTTTCCGATAACTATCATTTTTCTAACTCAACTGCCTTTCAACGTGCGATTTGCATCCCTTCATTCATACTGCCTTATCTTTGCTCTCAGCCTGAGCTTGGCTGTACCGGCGCTAGGGCAACGAGTTAGATCAGTAGCTTTTACCTATTTACCAGAAAAATCTGACGACCGCTATAACCAACGGGTAGCTAAAAAGACGCTTCCTATGGCTGATGGCAGCTTTGTTATTCTGGCACACCGTACGGCTACCGAATACGCCGTAGAGCGTTACGACAAAGAGCTAAAGCGCCTCTGGTCTACACCACTACCGCTCACTAGCGAGGAAAGTATTGATGGATTTAGCCATAGTAAGCAACAGGTTACAGCTATTGTATACCGCAAAGACGGGGCTACCCAAAGCTTAGCGGCGCAGTCTTTTGATTTAAGCACCGGCAAAATTGCCCCCCAGAAAAAGCTCACCGAAACTGCCGCCCGCAATCGCCGCCCCGGCGCGGCCTTCTCACTTGACGGCACCAAAATCGTGGCGTGGCAGTACGTCACCCGCGACCAGCAGATTCGGTCTATCAGCGCCAGCGTGTACGATGAAAAGCTAACCAGGCTCAAGGACCGCATCTACAATTTTCAGGATCTGGGGGGCTTTTTTTCGAATACTATTCACATCGACAACGAGGGTACGCAGTATGTAACCCTGCTGAGCGACGATATGAAGAAGCTCACTGTGCGTCGTTACCGCAATGATAATGCGGATATCAAAGTCATGTCGGTGGCGTTGGGCGGCTCCTTTGAGGGCAAGGCCGTAATGGTGTTCGATGCCAAGTTTGCTCTTAGACCAGACACTACGCTCTACGCCGCCGCTATTTGCACCGAGCGCCTGACGGGCCTTTACTACAGCCTGAAAGTAGTAAAGTTCGATTTCGCGGGCGAGGGCACGATGAAGTTTGCCCCCGAGTTTCGCTTTAAGCCCGAATACCTGGCAGAAGTAAACAAGGCAACGCAATCCACAGCTAAGCGCTTAGAAGACGTGTACCTGACTGACTTACTATTCACGGAGGAGAAGCAGATGGTAATCGTAGCGGAGAAAAAGTATGAGGAGGGTGGCGACGCTTCGCCGGTGCATGCTCGCGAACTGCACCTGTTTGGCTACAATGAGTTTCAGCTACCAGAGTGGCACAGTATCATCGATAAAAAGCAGGTAGCCTCGCCTGCCGAAGCTTTTGCTGGCATTGGCTACCGCGTGGGGGTTTTTGGTTCCGAGATTCATATTCTAACGCAGGAAAACCTGAAAGGCAAATCAGACCTGTACTTGCGCCGGGTAAACGCACAAACCGGCGTAGTGCAGCCTGCTAAAGGCTTGGGTCTTAACGTAGCAAATGATCAGCAACTGGCTTATGTAAAAGATTTTACCGCTTGGCTCGACCCCAAAACTATCGTGGGAGTGAGCCGGCCAAGTAAGAAATCAGCCGCGCTACAACTCAATAAAATCGCGGTGAAGTAGTCACAGATTTAGTGATTAAAAAAGCCCCCCAGAATGAATCTAGGGGGCTTTTTTAATGCTTAGCTCTATTAACTAGTACACGTACTCGTTTGCCTCAATCATGGCGGCGGCGATGCGGCGGCGGGCTTCTTTAGTGTTGAACAGCTCCGCTTTGGTGAAGCGCTTGAGGCCGGTAGCCAGCAGGCGCTGCTCGTCGCCTTCGGTCATGGCGGCAATAGCATCTTTGGCCGCTTTGGTAACGGAGTCAATCGTATCGGCCAGATACACACGGGCAATATCGATCTGGTTGGCCATAGCAGCTTCGTTGCTCAGGCTGATTTCCTTCTCAACCCGCAACAGCGTGCTCTCAGCCGTGTACACCTTGATCGACATATCGGCAATGTTCATCAGTACTTCCTGCTCTTTAGCTAGCGAGTTCATGTACTTCTGAACGGCCGTACCGGCTACCATCAGGATTGCTTTCTTGAGATTAGCAATAATCTTCTTCTCCGCGCCAAACAGTGAGTCATCAGCTTCGGCGAAGTCTGGAATGGCCAACAACTCCTGCTGTACCGCCTGAGCGGGGCCCATTAAATCAAGCTCGCCTTTCAGACCCTTTTTCAAGATCATGTCAACGGCCAGCATGCGGTTGATTTCGTTCGTACCCTCAAAAATGCGGTTGATGCGCGAATCGCGGTAAGCGCGGTCCATGGGGTAGTCGGCCGAAAAGCCGTAGCCTCCGAAAATCTGCACGCCTTCATCGGTCACGAAGTCAAGTACTTCCGAAACTTCCACTTTCAGCATCGCGCACTCCACGGCAAATTCGCGGGCGGCGCCCAGCAAGGCTTCGTTCGATGATTTACCTTGGCTCAACAACTCCTGCTCCATGCGGTAGATATCCATACCGGCGCGGTAAATAGCCGACTCGGCTGCGTACACGCGAACAGCCTGCTCCGCCAACTTGTGCCGGATAGCGCCAAACTTGGAGATGGGCAGCTTAAACTGCACCCGCTCATTAGCATACTTAATGCTCAGGTTAAGCGCCATTTTGCTGGCACCCAAACAAGCGGCGGCCAGCTTGATGCGACCAATATTCAGGATGTTGAAAGCAATAAGATGGCCTTTGCCAATCTCACCGAGCACGTTCTCTTTCGGCACCGTTACGTCCGACAGGAACACCTGACGGGTCGAAGAGCCACGGATACCCATCTTGTGCTCCTCGGGGCCGAAAGTTAGGCCAGGCGTGTTGCGCTCTACAATGAAACCCGTGAACTTGTCACCATCAACCTGAGCGAAAACGATAAATACCTCAGCGAAGCCCGCATTGGTAATCCACATTTTCTGCCCGTTCAGCACGTAGCTCTGGCCGTCTTCGGTCAGGATGGCTTTGGTTTTGGCCCCCAATGCGTCGGAGCCCGAGCCGGGCTCGGTAAGGCAGTAAGCACCGGCCCACTCGCCACTTGTTAGTTTAGGTAAATACTTGGTCTTCTGCTCTTCGTTACCGAAATACAGAATGGGCAACATAGCAATGCCCGTATGCGCCGCGAAGGCCACCGGGAACGAGTGGCCGCCGCCCACGCCTTCGGTCACACGCAGAGCGGTGTTGAAGTCCATGTCGTAGCCACCATATTCGGCTGGCATCGATACACCGAACAAGCCCAGCTCACCCGCTTTCTTCATCAACCCAGCCATCAGACCTTCCTCGTGATTGTCGAGGCGATCCAGTAGCGGGTATACTTCACTAGTCACGAAGTCCAGACAGGTCTGGTACATCATGTTCTGCTCCTCGGTGAATTCTGCGGGCGTAAACACGTCTTGCGCATCCGTCTCTTTAATGATGAATTCACCGCCTTTTCTGAGTGTGTTTGATACTTCCATGACTATGTGAGGTTGAGAGTTGTGATTGATTTTCTGGAATTGCATAGAAACGAAACTGTTAGGCTTGCCGACTATATGGGCCGAACAATGTCTTAAATTTCATTACCGAAATATACAAAAATATGTTAGGCTTGCCGAGTACTTAGTGGAAAGAAAACCCCAATTGCGTCGGGGCTTTCTTTCTATTTATACAAACAGGATATTCTCCTGTCCAGTTCTTATTTTAACCTATTTGAGTAGCTCGTAGATGCCGGCTACGCCTTGGCCACCGCCTACGCAGGCAGTCACCATGCCGTACTTCTTACCCCGCTCGCGCAGCTCATCGAAGAGCTGAATGCTGAGCTTAGCCCCTGAGCAACCTAGTGGGTGACCCAAAGCAATGGCACCACCATTTACGTTGAGTTTTTCCTGATCAATACCCAACTCGCGCACTACGGCAATAGACTGAGAAGCGAAGGCTTCGTTTAGCTCAAATAGATCAATATCGTCGAGCTTCATACCGGCTTGCTTAAGCGCTTTCGGCACGGCTTTGATCGGGCCCATACCCATAATACGCGGGTCAACGCCTTCAGCGGCGTAGGTCACCATGCGGGCAATAGGCTCCAGGTTCAGCTCCTTCACCATGCGCTCCGACATCACGATAACGAAAGCGGCGCCGTCGGAAGTCTGCGAAGAGTTGCCGGCCGTAACGCTGCCGCCGGCCGCAAACACGGGCCGTAGCCGCGCCAGCGCTTCTACCGAAGTATCAGCGCGAGGGCCCTCATCGGTATCTACCACGTAAGAGCGCGTTTTCTTCTTGCCCGAAGCCTGATCAAGGTAAGTTTCTTCGACCGTGATAGGCACGATCTGCTTCTTGAATTTACCTTCCTTGATGGCTTTAATGGCCTTCTGGTGCGAGTTGTAAGCAAACATATCCTGGTCTTCCCGGCTGATGCCATAGTCTTTGGCCACAGCTTCAGCAGTCAAACCCATGCCCAGATAATAGTCCGGGTGATTCTTAACCAGGTTGTAGTTAGGCACTGTTTTCCAGCCCACGGTCGGCACTTGCGACATGTTCTCAGCGCCACCGGCCACAATGCAGTCGGCCATACCAGCCGTGATCTTGCTGGCGGCCATGGCAATGGTCTCGATACCCGAACCGCAGTAGCGGTTTACCACTAAGCCTGGTACGTTTATGGGCAAAGCCAGCAACGAAATCATACGCCCGATTTGCAGGCCTTGCTCGGCTTCAGGTACCGCATTTCCCACAATCACATCGTCTACACGCGTAGGATCGAGTTGGGGTACGGAAGCCATGAGGTGTTTGATCACCTCAGCGGCGAGGTCGTCGGTACGGGTGAAGCGGAAGCCACCCCGGGGGGCTTTTCCTACCGCCGTACGGTAACCAGCTACGATATATGCATTCATTATCTTAGATCTTGAAGAAAGTAATGGAATTAGACCCGGCGCTATAAGCTAGTTTCTCAAGGGCTTACCCGTAGTCAGAATGCTCTGGATACGCTCCAGCGTTTTCCGCTCACCAGTCAGCGACAGGAACGCTTCACGCTCCAGATCTAGCAGGTACTGCTCGCTTACTTCCGTGGGCTGCGACAAGTCGCCGCCGCACATGACGTAGGCCAGCTTGTTGGCAATTTTCACGTCGTGCTCCGAGATGTATTTGCCTTCCTTCATGGCGTACACTCCGCTCATAAACATACCCAGCGCGCCCTTGCCGTGCACTTTGATGTTGGTTTTCTGTACGGGCATGGTGTAGCCAGCATCAGCAAGGTCCAGCGCTTCGGCTTTGGCCTGGGCAATAAGCCGCTGGCTGTTTACTACGATTTCGTCGCCGCGCCGCAGGAAACCTAAGTCGAACGCCTCAGCGGCCGAAGTAGAAACCTTAGCCGTGCTTACCGTTACAAACGTGTTGCGCAGCAGATTAAATTCCGGTTCGCCTTCCTCATACTTAGCCGCCGTACGCAAGGTCATTTCCTTGGTACCGCCACCGGCCGGAATAAGGCCTACGCCAAACTCCACCAAGCCCATATAGGTTTCCGCCGACGCTACAACTTTATCGGCGTGCAGGCAGACTTCGCAGCCACCACCCAACGATAAGCCGTGCGGTGCCGTCACGACGGGAATGCTGGAATAGCGCATCCGCATCATGGCGTTTTGGAACTGCTTGATCATCAGGTTTACCTCGTCGAACTCCTGCTCGAGGGCATACATATAAAGCAAGGCCAAATTGGCCCCCGCAGAAAAGTTTGGCGCGTCGTTTCCTACCACGAGAGCGCGGTAACCGGCTTCGGCCATATCCACACCCTTCATTAAGCCCTGAATTACATCAGAGCCGAGGGTGTTCATTTTGGAATGGAACTCCACGCCCAGCACGCCGTCGCCGAGGTCATGGATGCTAGCACCAGCATTGTTCCAGAGTACTTTGCCCGTGGCCCGCAGGTTGTCTAGAATTACGAAATTCTCAACGCCCGGAATCGATTGGTAGCTCTTGCTTTCGAGGTCGTAGTACTGCTTGGCGCCCGCTTCAGATACTTTGTAGAAGGAAGTGCGGCCGGCGCCCAGCATCTCCTGTACCCACGCGGCAGGCTGCTTGCCTTCGGCCTGCATCAGCTCCAAGCCTTGCTGCACACCCAGCGCATCCCAAGTTTCAAATGGACCCATATCCCAGCCGAAGCCGGCCCGCAACGCGTCGTCTATCTTATATAGAGAGTCGGTGATTTCGGGAATTCGATTGGTAACGTAAGCAAACAGACCAGCGAACATCTTGCGGTAAAACTCACCGGCTTTGTCTTTACCGCTGGCCAGCACTTTGAAGCGCGGGGCCAGCTGCTCGATAGTTTTCGTCAACTCCAGCGTGGCAAATTTTACCTTTTGGCTGGGCTGGTACTCCATCGTTTTCAAATCGAGGGCCTGAATCTCAGATTTGCCCCCCGCGCCTTTTACTTTCTTATAGAAGCCTTGGCCGGTTTTGTCACCCAGCCATTTCTTCTCGCCCATTTGCTTGAGGAAGTCGGGTAGCTCAAATACAGCTTTAGCTTCGTCGTTTGGCAGACCTTGCGCTAAGCCATTAGCTACGTTAATGAGCGTGTCCAGACCTACCACGTCCGAGGTGCGGAAAGTAGCCGACTTGGCGTGACCGATAACTGGACCAGTAAGCTTGTCTACTTCCTCCACCGTCAGGTCCAGCTGCTGCATGATTTGCAGCACGTCCATGATGGCGAACACGCCCACGCGGTTAGCGATGAAAGCAGGTGTGTCTTTGGCCAGTACGGTAGTTTTGCCCAGGTACAGGTCACCGTAGTGCATTAGGAAATCCACCACGGCCGCATCAGTGGCCGACGTCGGGATGATTTCGAGCAGCTTCAGGTAGCGGGGCGGATTGAAGAAGTGGGTGCCGCAGAAGTGTTTCTGAAAATCTTCGGAGCGGCCCTCAGCCAATAAATGAATCGGAATACCAGAGGTGTTTGACGTGATGAGCGTGCCGGGCTTGCGCACCTTTTCTACTTTTTCGTAGAGACTTTGCTTGATATCAAGCCGCTCCACAACTACCTCAATCGTCCAGTCGCAGGTAGCAATGTCCTTGAGGTTATCGTCGAAATTGCCGGTTTTGATGCGCGAGGCATCCTGCTTGCGGTACAAGGGCGAAGGATTGGAAGCCACGGCCGCCTGTAAGGAGGCATTCACGATGCGGTTGCGCACGGCGGGGTTTTCCAGCGTCAGGCCTTTGGCCTCTTCCTCAGGCGTCAGTTCGCGGGGCACGATGTCGAGCAGCAGCACTTGGGCACCGATGTTAGCGAAATGGCAGGCAATGCGCGAGCCCATTACGCCGGAGCCGAGCACGGCTACTTTCTTGATAGTTCGATTCATAAAGCTGAAACGGGTAATCTGTTGGCAGAGAATAGAATAGATAGAAGGCAAAACGCCCCCAAAAGCCCCCTAGGCGGAGGTGGTTTCGGGGCGAAGCGGCTTAAGTGTGAAGTCGTCGAATAAGGATTTGCTCTCGATCATGGCGTTGATCTGGCCTATCACCTTGAAAAGGGTGTCCAGCTGCGCCTGCGGAATTTTCTCCCGCACTTTCTGATTGAAGTGGCGCACCGTCTGGCGCGAAATCTCCTTGCCGCGCAGGCCTTCTTCAGTCAGGAAGATGCGCACGGAGCGCTTGTCCTGAGTGTCGGCTTGCTTGAAGATGAGGCCACGCTCTTCCATACTGCGCAGAATACGCGTGAGGCTGCGCGTCTCCAGACCCAGCAGGGGGGCAATTTTGGTGGCGGGAGTGCCATTTTCCTGATCAATATTCAGGAGCACGAAACCGATGCTGGTCGTGATGTCGTGCTTGGCAGCCTGCGTATTATACATGCGCGAAATGGCATGCCAGCAGACTTTAACGTTATAATCGACGGTTTCTTCGGGTTTCATCGGGGAGAGGATGTCCGGTAAACATACAAAGAATATGTTAGGCTTGCATACTACTTTGCGATAAAAAAGTTGTGTCCCATTATGTTCAGTAATGCGCCCAAGCAAAACGGCCCCGCTATTTTATTAGCGGGGCCGTTTCGGTTAGCGAAGTGCGTTCTGATGATATAAGCTCTCGATTAAGGCTCGATTATTCTCGGTAATGGCTTTGCGCTTCACCTTCATTGTGGGCGTCATCTCGCCGGTTTCTACGGTCCAGAGATGATCCATGAGACAGATTTTTTTGACCTGCTCCCACTGCGCAAACCCTTTATTGTAGTCCTTGACCAGAGACTCGTACATGTCCACGATTTTCGGGTCCTTCACAATCTCTTCGTTCGAGGTAAAGGGCACATTGTGGCGCTTGCACCAATTCTTGAGCTCATCAAACGAGGGCACCACCAGTGCCGACGGAAACTTCTGATCGGCGCCTACTACCATGGCCTGCTCAATCAGCGGCGACTCTTTCAGCTTGTTTTCGATGACCTGGGGGGCAATATATTTACCCCCCGAGGTCTTGAACATCTCCTTTTTGCGGTCCGTTATCTTGAGGAAACGACCGTTCACAAACTCGCCAATGTCGCCGGTATGAAACCAGCCGTCTTCGTCGATTACTTCTTTGGTTAATTCGGGCTTATTATAGTAGCCTTTCATCACCGAAGCCGATTTGGTAAGGATTTCACCGTCCGGGGCGATTTTCACTTCCGTATTGTCAATCACGGGGCCTACGGCGCCGATGAAGTTATTCTCCCGCTCGAAGCCGCTCACGGCAATTACAGGGGAGGTTTCGGTGAGGCCGTAGCCTTCCATCACCGGTATGCCCGCCGCCCAGAACACGCGGGCCAGCCGCGGCTGCAACGCCCCACCGCCCGACACGATGCACTTCAAATTGCCCCCCAGCGCCTCGCGCCACTTGTTGAAGATGAGCTTGTTAGCCAGTGCTAGCTGGGTGTTGTAGAAGAAGCCCTGGTTTTTCTGGGTGTCGAACTTCAAGCCCAGATCAAGCGCCCAGAAGAACAGATTTTTCTTCACGCCTTCCAGATCGTGGCCCTTGGCAACTATCTTATCATATACCTTCTCCAGCAGGCGCGGCACGGTGGTAAAAATCTGCGGCTTTACTTCGCGTAGGTTGTCAGCAATGACTTCCATGCTCTCGGCATAGTAAATACTCACGCCGTTGATCATGTACAGATACGTCACCATGCGCTCGAAAATGTGGCAAAGCGGCAAGAAGCTCAGGGCCGTGTCGTCCTTGGTAACGGGCACCGAGGGCTGTGAATTACGACAGTTGCTGAGCAGGTTATCGTGGCTGAGCATCACGCCTTTGGGGTTACCAGTAGTACCTGAAGTGTAGATGATAGTCATCAGATCGTCGGGCTGCACGGCGGCTTTTATTGGGTCCAGATCGGCTACGTTGTCTTTCTTCCCCATAGCCAGCAGCTCGTCGAAGTGCCGGGCTCCTTCGATCTTATCGAAAGTAAAAATGTGCTGTACTTCGGGCAAAGCAGCTGTGGCCTCTTTCACCTTAGCGTACAGAGCTTTATCGGACACAAACACGGCCTTTACGCCGGCATCGGTAAAGATGTACTTATAATCTTCAACCGTAATGCTAGGGTACATAGGCACGCTTACGGCACCAAGTTGGGAAATGCCAAAGTCGGCTAGCATCCACTCCGGACGATTCATGGAGATGATAGCAACTTTGTCATCTTTTCCGATTCCCAACTGCCGCAGCCCCAGACTTACCTGATTGGCTGCTTCACTTACTTGTTGGGTACTCATCTTTTGCCATTCACCATTGACTTTGGCGGCCAGACAATCAGATTTCGGATACTTCGCAAGCTGGTTAGGCAGAATATCAAACGCGCGACGAACTTCCATTTAATAAGAGCGAAAGGGTGGGAAATACTGGTTAAATAACTGGATTTTTTCGCGGAAAGCCAACTACCACGGTGCGATTGAATCACTGGGGGGCAAATATGGTGGACGGCTGCCACGATTTGCGTAATTTCGCCGGCCTGCCTTGCTTTTGCCCGATGAATCTGGCTATCTTTTTCGATCCGCTCCCTGAGGAGCTAGTGCCTCCGCTCATTGCTCCTACCACGCTCGGGGCGCATCTCACCTGCTTTCTGGATACGTTTCCGGATTGGCGGGATGCTGACATGGCCATTATCGGCCTGAATGAGTGGCGAGGCAGTACGGCCGGCGCTCCTGCTAAACACGGAGCCGACACCGTGCGACACCGTTTCTACCAGCTGCAGAAGGGCGCGGCCCCGCTCCGCCTCACAGACTTGGGCAACCTGCGCCCCGGCCTTACGCTGGAAGACACCTACCGCCGCCTGTGCGAAATAGTGGCCACGCTGCTCGAACACAACACAGTGCCCATTCTGTTGGGCGGCAGCCACGACCTGGATTACGGGCAGTTCCTGGCCTACGAAACCCTTGATAGGGCTGTAAGCTTCGCTACCGTGGATGCCCGCGTGGATATGGCCGAGCATGACTCGGCCGCCGCCGAGGATTCACACCTTCGGCGCATGCTCATGCACGAGCCCAGCTTTCTGTTCAACTTTGCCCAGCTAGCGCACCAGCAATATCTGGCGACGCCGGAAGTATTGGCGGCGCTGGAAAAGCTGCATTTCGAAACGTTGCGCTTGGGTGCCGTGCGTACGGATGTGCGCCAGGCCGAACCGTTGCTGCGTCAGGCCGACTTTGTAAGCTTCGATGTAGCAGCGCTGCGCTGGCAGGATGCGCCGGCTTATTCACCCGCCAACCCTTTCGGCTTGACCAGCGAGGAAGCGGCACAGTTGGCCTGGTATGCCGGCCACAACGACCAGCTCAGCAGCTTCGGCCTCTACGGCTACCGCCCCGACTACGATCCGCACGGCTTGGGCGCCGCCACACTGGCTACAATGCTTTGGTACTTTATAGAAGGATTTTATCATCGGCGCGGCGAAACTGATTTTCAAAGTTCCCGCTTCAAGCGCTACGCCGTGGGCCTGCCCGGTACACCGGCCAAGCTCGTCTTCTACAAAGCTAAACGCACCGAGAAATGGTGGTTGGAAGTAGAGAGTTTGGCGGATAGTGCTATTAAACGGGTGGTGCCGTGCAGCTACGAAGACTACGTGTACGCCGCGCAAGGCGACTTGCCCAACCGTTGGATTCTGACGCAGGCGCTATTGGGCTGATCCATTTTGGTGGCCACTTGAGCTCAAGTTTCTTAGAAGCTTCTTTTATTCTAAATGTATAACCCTCTTTCATCAGCGGCGAAACCCGAAGATCATTCCCTAAAAACCGACACTTTACCTGAGTATACGGTATCGCAGCTGGCACTGCGCAACGGGCAGGATCGGGATGAGATTTGGGTTGGTTACCAAGGTTTAATTTACGATGTGGGTCGGTCTCGCCTCTGGACACGCGGCAACCACTACGGGCACTGGGCCGGCCAAGACCTTACCGCCGAGCTTAACCGCGACGCCCCGCACACGGCGCATGTTTTCGATAAATTCCAGGTGATTGGCCGGCTAAAATTGCCCCCCAGCCCCGTCACTGCCAACCAGACCGGCCGGTAACCGTAAGCGCCGTCATTCCACCCACCTATTCCGACCTCTGCCATGAACTCCACCGAAAGCGCCTCCCTTTTCAACAACCTCGAAACCCTTTCTACGCACGATCTGCTAGCCGGTATGAACAGCGTCGATCAGACCGTGCCGCAGACCGTCGCCAAGTCGTTGCCGCAAATTGAGGCGCTGGTAGATGCTACGGTGGCTTGTATGCAGCGTGGGGGGCGTTTATTTTATATTGGCGCGGGTACGAGCGGCCGACTGGGGGTTCTGGATGCTTCCGAGTGTCCGCCCACGTTTGGCGTGCCCCAGGGTATGGTTATCGGCATTATTGCCGGCGGCGACACCGCTATTCGTCAGGCCGTGGAGAATGCCGAAGATGACGCTGAGCAAGCTTGGCAGGACTTGCAAAAGCATAGCATCAATCAGAATGACATGCTGGTGGGCATTGCTGCTTCTGGTCGCACACCTTATGTAATTGGTGGTTTGGAGCAGGCGCGGAGCCAGGGAATTGCGACGGGTTGTATTGTTTGCAATGCCGGCTCTTTGGTAGCTGCCGCAGCCGAGTTTCCGGTGGAAGTAGTTACAGGGCCGGAGTTTGTAACCGGGAGCACGCGTCTGAAAGCGGGTACGGCGCAGAAGCTGGTTCTTAACATGCTCACCACGGCCACCATGATTCGGCTGGGCAAAGTGAAAGGCAATAAAATGGTGGATATGCAGCTCAGCAACTACAAGCTCGTGGACCGCGGCGAACGAATGCTGATGGATGAGCTAGGCATTGAGCAAGCGGAAGCTGCCACTCTTCTGCAGAAGCATGGCTCGGTGCGGGCGGCGCTGGCGGCTCATGCTAATCAATAACGGGGATTGGTAGCGCTAAGCTCTGCTTTATATCCAGCCAATATTTTTGAGCGGTGTATGGAACAGAACGTTCGGTGGCACGTTTCTATCAAAAAAACAGCCGCCTTCCCGTGCACACCATCGAGCCGCATTATAATTGGATTGAGCAGTATTCGGCCTCCGAAGATCCCCGCTCGCCCCTGTTCGAGGCCGAAAACAGCCTTGATTCCTTCACCAATACTATCTACGGCTACTACATTCACCCTCAATGGGATAGCCTAGAGTCTGACACCTTATTTCTCAAAATTCTCTTCGTAGATTACGAGCAGGGTATTGCGGTCATAGAGTTCATTGGCGAGTGGAACGACGCCATCGAGAACGACGTAATGCAACTCAAGCGCAACATCATTGATCTGATGGTGCACGAGGGCATCCGCAAGTTTATCCTCATTGGGGAAAACGTGTTCAACTTCCACGGCTCCGACGACTCGTACTATGAGGAATGGTTTGAGGACGTGGAAGATGGCTGGATTGCCGGCGTCAATTTTCAGGAGCACGTATTGCGCGAAATGCGCCAGTACAACATCGATAACTATGTAAACTTCGGCGGCCAGCTTGATGAGTTACCGTGGCGCACTTACGAGCCGCGTCGCCTGTTTGAAGTGGTAGACAGTATGCTACAGCGACGGCTCAATTGAAAAAGTATTGTCAATAAAAAAGCCCCCCGGAGCAGGTCCGGGGGGCTTTTTTTGCGCTTGTGCGCTACTCGAATTAGTGAGTAGTGGTAGCAGCAGGAGTAGTAGTAGAAGGAGTTGCGTCAGCAGCATCTTCCATAGCATCAGACGTGTTCTCAGCAGCGTCGCGGGTCGAGTCAGCAGCCTCTTCCATAGCGTCGGCCTTTACTTCGCCAGCCTCTTCTACGTTCTCAGCAGCATTCTCTTGAGCGTTTTCAGTCTTCGTGTCGCAAGAAGCGAAAGTGAACGAAGCAGCAGCGAGGGCGAGGAACAATACTTTTTTCATGATCAGGGTAAATTTGAGAGGGGGTTGAAAAATCAATTTTAGGGTGAATCTCACATCTTTCCGCAAGCGGTTTAACAGGAGATTCGGAGCTTTATACCCTAATCAGCAATAGGTAACCCGACAGGACCAAGAATTTTGTTAATTATTTACAGATGGCAGTATATTTCATCAATTTATTCCAGTAAAAAGCCCCTCAGAGTCACTCTGGGGAGCTTTTTACTGGAATAAATCAACCAAATAAAAATGATAATTGCTTGCCTCTTTATTGCCAGGATATCTCTATTCGGTTGGATAAGTGACTATTTCTTGCGGAAAATAATACCGATTGGCACACCCGTAAAGTCGAAATGCTCGCGCAGTCGATTTTCCAAGTAACGGCTGTAGCTGTCCTTCACGTACTGCGGCAGGTTGCAGAAGAAAGCGAAAACCGGGTTGTGCGTGGGTAGTTGGGTCACGTACTTGATCCGTACCATCTTACCCTTCACCGACGGCGGCTGGTGGGCCTCAATCTCCCGCAGCATCACCTCGTTCAACTGGGAGGTCGGAACCTTCTTGGTCTTGTTATGATACACCTGCACGGCCGTTTCGATGGCCTTGTGCACACGCTGCTTGGTAAGCACCGACGTAAATATGATAGGCGGATAGCTGATCGGAGCAATTTTCTCCCGAATCAGATCCTCAAACTCCTTTACGGTATTCGTCTGCTTATCCTCAATCAAGTCCCACTTGTTGACTACAATCACAATACCCTTGCGGTTGCGGTCAGCTAGGCCGATGATGTTCACATCCTGCGCCTCAATGCCACGAGTGGCATCAAGCATCACGATGCAAACATCAGATTCTTCCATAGCCCGAATAGAGCGCAGTACGGAATAGAACTCGATGTCTTCGTGCACCTTGTTTTTACGGCGCAAACCGGCCGTATCTACCAAGATAAAGTCATTACCGAAGGCGTTGTAGCGGGTTTGAATAGCGTCGCGGGTGGTGCCGGCAATATCCGTCACGATGGTCCGCTCCTCACCGAGCAGCAGGTTAAACAAGCTGGATTTGCCCACGTTAGGACGCCCCAGAACCGCAATTTTCGGCAAACCGGAATCAGGCTCTTCCTCCCATGGATCGTCGAAGTGACTAACCACAGCATCCAGCAAATCACCGGTACCGGAGCCGTTCTGGCTGGAAATGGTGAAGATATCGCCGTCGCCTACACCTAAGGCATAAAACTCACCGGCCGCGTGTGCCCGAGCGTTCGTATCCGCCTTATTAGCAACTAAGTAGATCGGCTTTTTGCCCTGATAACGACGTAAAACGTTGGCAAACTCCTCATCTAGGCCGTGCAAGCCAGCGTCAACGTCAACCATAAACAGGACCACATCGGCCTCGTCAATAGCGAGCTTTACTTGCTTGCGGATTTCTTCTTCGAATACGTCGTCGGAGCCGTGCACATAACCACCCGTGTCGATAACGGTGTAGTATTTACCGGTCCAGTCGCCGTAGCCGTAGTGACGGTCGCGGGTTACGCCGCTTTCGTTATCCATTATGGCCTTACGCTGGCCAACTAAGCGATTGAAAAGTGTGGATTTGCCCACGTTGGGCCGCCCCACAATAGCGATGGTATTCTTCATGATACGATGCCCCAGCCGCCAGTCCGACCTACGTCTGGCAGTGCCCGGGGATATTAAATGAAAGATGGTCGGACTTGATTTTAGAGGTGAGGAGTGTGAAACCGCTCCCTCTTAAGTATTTATTGATAGCCAAACCGGCTCAACGCTTTCGGGTCGGTGCGCCAATTTTCATTGACTCTTACGTGGGTTTCTAAGAACACCTGTTTGCCGAAGAACTTCTCCATTTCTTCCCGCGCCCAAGTGCCTACTTTTTTCAGCGCCTCGCCTTTGTGACCGATGATAATGCCCTTCTGACTGGCCCGCTCCACGTAAATAGTGGCTCGGATGCGAATAATTTTCTCATCTTCCTTGAACTCCTCCACACCAACTTCGCAGCTGTAAGGGACTTCTTTTTTATAAAGCTTGAAGATTTTTTCCCGAATCATCTCGGCGGCAAAAAACCGCTCTGGCTTATCGGTCAGCTCATCTTTAGGGTAATACGGCGGGTGCTCGGGCAAGCGCTCCAGTACCAGTTCCAGAACACGCTCGGTACCCAAAGCATTCAAGGCCGATATAGCTAATACTTCGGCGGCATTGGGCAACTGCTCGCGCCAATAGGCCAGTTTGGCTTCTACCTCAGCCTGCTCGGCTTGGTCAATCTTATTAACCAAGACAATAACTGGCGTATCGGCCCGGCGCAGGCGCTCTACTACGGGCTCTTCGTCGTGCTTTTCGTAAATATCGGTCACAAACAGAATCACGTCGGCATCTTCTAGGGAAGAATACACGAAGCTCATCATAGCATTGTGCAGCTCATATTTGGGCTGAATAATGCCGGGCGTATCCGAATAGACGAGTTGGAAATCGTCGCCGTTTAGGATGCCCATGATGCGGTGGCGCGTCGTCTGGGCTTTGCTGGTAATAATGCTGAGCCGCTCGCCCACGAGCACGTTCATAAGCGTGGACTTGCCCACGTTGGGCTTGCCGATAATGCTTACAAAGCCGGCGCGGTGCGGTTTGGGTTCGGGATTCACGAGGATGCTGCTGAAAATGAGGCTGCAAAGGTACGGCTTTCGGACGAGTGTACCGTGGTGCCCAATAAGTTAGGTATCTGAAGCACCATATAAGACTTTTAGTCCGTCTATCTGTTCCTACTTTACGCATTCCTAGTTAGCGCAAACCATTGGTACTCTACCTTTGTATTGCGTCCGACGTTTTGTACTGTTTATGCCTGAAAATACCCCCCAGCGCCGTATCGGCGTTCTGCTCGTCAATCTTGGTACGCCCGACTCGCCCCAAACCAGCGACGTGCGCCGCTACCTCAACGAATTTCTTACCGACGGCCGTGTAGTGGATATGCCGGCCGCTGTGCGCTATCCCTTATTTCAGGGCTTAGTAGTGCCGTTGCGGGCCCCCAAATCGGCCAAAATATACCAGCAACTCTGGACCGAACGGGGATCTCCCCTCCTCTTTCACGGGCTCGATTTGCAGAAACTGGTGCAAGAGAAGTTAGGCTCCCAGTATGTAGTGGCCTTCGGGATGCGCTATCAGAACCCGAGTATCGAAAAAGCATTGGAAGAATTGCGTGAAGCCGCCGTCGACCGCATTATTGTGCTGCCGCTGTTTCCACAGTACGCTTCGGCCAGTACAGGCTCCGTGCAGCAAAAGGTGATGGATATAGTGCGCAAGTGGTGGATAGTGCCCAGCATCAGCTTCATCAGCTCCTTCGCCGATAATCAAGGTTTTATCGACACCATTGTGGCTTTAGGAAAAGCTGAGATGGAGAAGCGCGACTACGACCACGTGGTGTTCAGCTACCATGGTATTCCGGAGCGGCACGTGCTCAAAGGCAGCTTCAACGGGTATTGCCAGTTGGGCAAATGCTGCAATACGTATAACAAGAACAACCGCTACTGCTACCGTGCTCAGTGTTTTGCTACGTCGCGCTTAGTGGCAAAAGGCTTAGGGCTAAGCCCAGATCAATATACGGTGGCCTTCCAAAGTCGCTTGCAAAGCCGCCTCCGCGACCCTTGGCTGCAGCCTTATACTGATGAGATTTTGAGGCCGCTACCAGCGAAAGGATTTAAGAACGTACTGGCTTTCAGTCCCGCTTTCGTAGCCGATTGTCTGGAAACCACCATTGAAGTGGGCGAAGAATTCAAGGAGTTGTTTGAGGAAGCCGGTGGTGAGCATTGGCAGTTGGTACCATCTCTAAATACTCACCCGCTTTGGGTAAATGCAGTGACGGAGATGATTCGCCAGAATTAATCAGTTCTCCAGCACGTAAAAACCTCTATGCCTGAACAGTCACTGGCTATTCAGACACAGAGGTTTTTTAACGCCCTAATGAAGCAGTAACCAGCCGCTTTCTATATTATTAATTATGAATGTGCTGCCACTTGCTATTTCCTGGGAGCAGATATGGGAAGTGGTCAGCAATGCTCAGACGTTCTACCTCTTCGTGGCTATTGGATTTGTGGCCCAACTCATTGACGGGTTGCTAGGCATGGGCTATGGTGTGGTGACAGCAATTAGCCTGATGTCAATGAATATGTCGCCGGCTACGGTGAGTTCGAGTATTCATACAGCCGAGATGTTTGCCAGTGGCGCTTCTGGCTACAGTCATTACCGACTGGGCAATGTCAATCGGCGCTTGTTCAGGGCATTACTGGTGCCGGGAGTGCTGGGGGCTGTAAGCGGGGCCTTTCTGCTTTCTTACTTCGGAGAGCATTTTTCCGCCTGGGTAAAGCCTACGCTAGCAGTGTATCTGTTGCTGCTAGGGTTGCGCATTCTGCGGCAGGCTTTTCAGCGGCCGGGCCCTTCCCGCCCCGTAAAGCATATTGGTTGGCTGGCCGGTGCGGGGGGCTTTTTAGACTCGTTCGGTGGTGGCGGCTGGGGCCCATTGGTTACCAGCACGCTGCTTATGCGAGGGCGCGCTCCCCAATATGTTATCGGCTCCGTCAGCCTCACCGAGTTCTTTGTCACCTTTGCCAGTGCGCTTACCTTTTTTACTACTCTTGGGTTTTCGCACTGGCAAGTAGTGCTGGGGCTGATTGTGGGAGGTATAGCAGCGGCTCCTTTGGCAGCGCGCCTTGCCGGGAATCTGCCCGTCCGATGGATGCTCGCGGGTGTGGGCCTGATGGTTATTGTCTGGAGTCTTTGGGCACTCTACAAGGCATTTAGCTCAACAACGATTATTTCTTAAAAAAAGCCCCCAGCATTAGCTAAACAATATTTCCATTCTGGTCACGCCTGCGAAAGGCATTTAACTCAGCGGGCCGACGGTTCTGATAGAAGCGCTGCTCATCGTAGGAAGGCTGATTGTAGAAAGTCTCAGAACCGGTTTCGGGTAACGGCAGCTTCAGAGCCCGTAGCATCGCCTCTTCGTAGTCGCGGCTGATTTGAATCTCGGAATAAGGCGGATATTCCAATACCGATTCCATCGTCAGGGCCGGGACAAACACGTTATCACCCTCTTCGTCCAAAGCAGCTACGCCAATGGGCAGCAGAATATGGCGCTCGTTTTTGTTTACGCGCAAGTTGCTGCTCAGCTCAATATCGAGGTAGCGAACCTTCAACGCATCTTCCTCTACTATTAACTCTGCTACTTCGCCAAATTTCTGCCCATCGGCGCCACGCACGCTCCAGCCACGCACATCGGGGCTGCTATCTGCTACTTCAAACTCGGTTAAATCGCGCAGACGTCGTAGATGCATACCCTCAGCGGGTGGAATAGGAGCAGAAGTTGGTTCCATGGGTAAATAAATGAAAGTCAAATAGATAATGAACTATAATCCTGAAGAAATACCGCGGGATTATTCTGTACACGAAATCAGGCCGCAGGCTTACTTAATGTGCCAACCACATCGGCGGCCCGCACCAGAAACTCCCGTACCGCGGACACTTCAGCCTCTGTTATCTGATTGGGCAACTCGTCAGCGCGTTGTACCAGTTCCGCAACAGGGCGCGCCAGGGCAGGATAGGATTTTTGCTGCATTGCCTGCATTAAAGCCGCCGCCGCCACCAAACCCGGCCGTACACTAGCTTGGGAGTTCTCGCTCAAGCGACTGGTGGCGCTGGTCAGGTCATTGCGCTTCTCCGTAATGTTGCTGTCGCGCAAGTCGTTGCGGTCGGTTAAGTCAACGAGGGTAGCCGTGAGCAGTTGGAGGCCACGACGTGCGTAATCGGGAGTATCATCCTCATCCGCCGCGAACCGAGCCAGTTCTTCGGCTGATGCCGGTGTTTCTTCGGCGGCCATATCCGTTACGGCTTGCGGACCGCCATCGGCGGGCGGGGGTGTAGCGCGCGCTTGTGCCTCGGTATCAGCATCTGTTGGAGTGACAGTGCCAGTTGCAGGCGGAGCAGTAGCGGCGGGCTCCGAGTCGGCGCGCAGCAGGAAGTAAGCTCCTACGGCCAATGCCGCCAGCACCAACAAAATCAGCAGCCATGGGCTGAACGAGTTCTTTTTGCGTTGAATATTTATTTCAGCCATAAGTCAGATTAAAGCAAGTCTGTGGAAAGCAGTACGGACAGCAGCCAAAATAGGTACTGAATGCACCTGGTAGCTTTAATCATCCGGACTCGCGCTATGTATTAAAACATTGTAATACACAACTTTAATATTCTGTCTCGATACTATATATGATAAAAAAGCCCCCAGAAAATTCCGGGGGGGCTTTTTTGCTTCTGTGGAATGTGACAAGCTTACGCTGGCACTTTCCGATACATTTTGGCTAACTGCTCCACGGCAAATTTTACTTCCTCTGCCGTATTATACTTACTCATGGAGAAGCGGATAGCTCCACGCTTAGGGTCGCAGTTTAGCGCGCTTAGCACGTGCGAACCCGCATTAGCGCCGCTCGAACACGCCGACCCACCCGAAACCGACACCCGATTAATATCAAGATTGAAAAGCAGCATCTCGTTAATATCCGAGGGCGGCAGGCTCACATTCAGTACGGTGTATAGGCTTTGTTCGGCGTCGGCGGAGGTGCCATTGAACTGCACATCCTCGATTTCAGCTTTCAGAGAGGTTATAAACAGGTCTTTCAAGTCCTGAATATGACGCTGGTGGTCGGCCATATCCCGATAGGCAATTTCCATAGCCTTGGCTAGCCCCACAATGCCATATACATTCTCAGTGCCGGCCCGTACGTTGCGCTCCTGAGCGCCGCCATGAATCAGGGGCGTAACCTGCGTACCGGAACGGGTGTAGAGGAAGCCGACTCCTTTCGGGCCGTGAAACTTATGCGCCGACCCGACCAGGAAGTGCGTTTTAAGCTGCTGCACATCATGGCGATAATGGCCCATGGTCTGCACCGTATCCGTGTGGAAAACCGCGTCGTACTGCTGACATAGCTCAGCAATAGCCTCTACGTCGTTGATGTTGCCTATCTCATTGTTGGCGTGCATTAGACTCACGAAGGAGCGCGGGTGTGCGGCCAACAGCACAGCCAGATGCTCCATATCAAACTGGCCTCGCTCATCGTGGCGTAGGTAGCTGAGTTGGATATCACCGCTTTTTTCCAGCGCCTGCAACGTATGCAGCACGGCATGGTGCTCCAAAGGAGAAGTGATGGCATGGCGCAACCCCAGCATACGAATACTTCCGAAGGCAGCATAATTATCAGCCTCGGTGCCACCCGAAGTAAAAGAAATCTCCGCTGGTGCCGCATTTATCAAATGCGCAATGGTCTTGCGCGCATTCTCGATAGCTGCCCGCACCTGTCGCCCATGACCATGAATGCTGCTGGGGTTGCCGAAATGGTTTTGCAGAAAGGGCATCATAGCCTCCAGCACCTCAGGGTCGAGGGACGTGGTAGCGGCATTATCGAAATAAACGGCTTGCTGAGACATAGGCACCGATAAATAGCATGGGGAGGTAAATACCAAGAGGAATGAATAAGCGACCATCACAGAAAATCTTCCCTGTGCCAGCCATCTTATCAAATCTATGCTTTAGTAGAGAGAATCTCTTTGATGTCTCCGATGATCTTGTTGGCCAGATGATCAGCGGTAGCATTCGACTCAGACTCCGCGTAAATGCGGATAATGGGCTCCGTATTGGATTTACGCAGATGTACCCACTCTTTGTCAAACTCTATTTTGACTCCGTCGATGGTATTGATGGGCTGCTTCGCGTAGCGCTGCTGCACCTGCTCCAGAATCTTGTCGGTGTTGATGTCAGGCGTCAACTCGATTTTGTTTTTCGAGATGTGATAATTCGGATAGGACGCCCGCAAGCGCGTCATCGTCAACCCAGATTTTGCCAAGTGAGTCAGAAATAAAGCAATGCCCACCAACGCATCGCGCCCGTAGTGCAACTCAGGGAAAATGATGCCCCCGTTACCTTCGCCCCCAATAATAGCGTTGGTTTGCTTCATCATATTCACCACGTTCACCTCGCCTACGGCAGCGGCGGCATAATTGCCCCCTAGGCGCTCCGTCACGTCGCGCAGGGCGCGGGTGCTGCTCAGGTTGCTTACCGTATTACCGCCACCGTTCTGCTTGAGCACATAATCGGCCACGGCTACTAAGGTGTACTCCTCGCCGAACATTTCGCCGTTTTCGCTTACCAGCGCCAAGCGGTCCACATCGGGATCGACCACAATACCAAGGTCATAGCTGCCTTTTTCGAGCACCCGTGCAATATCGCGCAGGTTTTCGGGCAACGGCTCGGGGTTATGGGCAAAGTCACCGGTAGGCTCGCAATGGAGCTTCTCAATTGTTGAGACACCTAACGCCTCCAGTAGCATAGGCACAGCCAAACCGCCGCTGGAGTTGACACAGTCAATTACCACCCGAAAATTTTTGGCTCGAATGGCTTCTACATCTACCAAGGGCAAGGCCAGCACGGCTTTTACGTGCTTTTTAAGAAAGCTGGAATCAGTGCTGTATTGCCCTAGCTTGTTTACCGGCGCAAAGTTAAATTGCTCTGCATCAGCCAAGGCTAATACTTGCTGTCCATCCTGTTCAGAAATAAACTCGCCTTTGTCGTTGAGCAGCTTTAGCGCGTTCCACTGCTTAGGGTTATGAGAAGCAGTCAGAATAATACCGCCACCGGCTTTTTTAGCGGGTACAGCCAGTTCTACGGTAGGCGTTGTACTCAGGCCCAGATCTATTACATGAATACCTAAGCCCTGCAAAGTGGCTGCTACCAGCTTGCTCACCATTTCGCCCGAAATGCGGGCATCGCGGCCAATAATGATGGTGTTGTTCTGCGTGGTATCCAGCACCCACGTTCCGAAAGCGGCAGCATATTTTACTACGTCGATAGGCGTAAGCCCATCTCCTGCTGCGCCTCCAATAGTGCCCCGAATACCCGAAATTGATTTTATTAGTGCCACAAGCAATGGTTATTTTAAGTCGCAAAAGTAGACAAACGCGCTGCTTTCTCTATGAAAGTAGTTTTAGGACAACGACAATTTTTAGTCCTTAAATCATTTTTCAACGTTGATGCACGGGCCTTCTTGCCTGCGCTATCATTACTCTATGCTGAAAGAGACCGTATATTTGATTTAATGGAAAAGTCTTCTCCTTCACGTCGTCCCAAGCAGTTAGCTGCCTTTAGCCGTCTATTGGACGTGCTTGACCGGCTACGCGCTGAGTGTCCCTGGGACCGTAAGCAAACCATGCAAAGCTTACGACATCTCACTATTGAAGAAACCTACGAGCTCTCCGACGCCATCCTGCGCGATGACTTAGCGGATGTGCAAAAGGAACTTGGCGATGTATTTCTGCATTTGGTCTTTTATGCAAAAATAGCCTCGGAAAGTGGCCGTTTTGATATTGCTGACGTTCTGAATGCACAATGCGAAAAATTAATTTTTCGTCATCCGCATATTTATGGCGACACGCAGGTGTCGGATGAAGAGGAGGTAAAGCGCAACTGGGAGCAGTTAAAGCTGAAAGAAAAAGGAAACACCTCAGTGCTAGGTGGAGTACCCATATCCTTGCCAGCGCTGGTGAAGGCCATGCGCATCCAGGAAAAAGCGCGCGGGGCGGGCTTTGACTGGGAAGAGCCAGCTCAAGTGTGGGAAAAAGTACAGGAAGAACTGGGCGAGTTCGGAGCCGAATTTGCCCCCCAGAACGCTGACTCTATCGATTCGGAGCGTGCGGCGAGCGAGTTTGGCGACTTATTATTTTCGCTCGTAAATTTTGCCCGCTTCGCTGGAATCAACCCTGAAGAAGCTTTAGAACGTACCAACCGTAAGTTTATTCAGCGATTTCAATACCTTGAAACAGAAGCCGCCCGCGATGGACACCAACTCACCGATTTAACCCTAGCAGAGATGGATACGTACTGGGAAAGGGCCAAAAAACTACCTGCTTCAACTACCTCTAAGAGCGTTGGAAAATAGCTTTTTTTTAAGTTGCACACCGTTTTAAACCGTTTAAACCCATATTTCATTTGGCGGCACGCTGGTTTTTATTTAGGTTTGCCAAGCATAGACCTTCTGAGAAACTAGGCCCCGCACACGAGCAGACCCATATTTTATCTCCATTATTGGGGGCAAAATATGAGGGTGAGCGGGGCCGCCGTCGTCTTTAGGCTATTCTTTTTTCACCAAATACCCCATTCATTTTCTCCTTTACCTCTCAACCTTTCACTACCAACCCCCTAATCCTCCGGCACAATGGAACAGAAGAATGCCATGAACAAGAACGTGCGGCCTGCCGCCGCTACCGCTGCTCCTAAGGAAGACGCGAAAGGCGGATCAGCGTTCGCCGCCATCGTAATTCCGTTGGCGCTTATAGTATCGATTATCATCTACGAGTTTGTATTCGGCAACGGTGCTAACTTCCAAGGTGGTAACAATGAGAATCACCCACTTGAGGGTAACTACCTTGGCATCGTGTACAAGGGGGGCTTTATTGTACCCATCCTGCTCACCTTGTTCTTGCTCGTTATTACGTTCTCCATCGAGCGTTACCTGACTATCGGCAAAGCCCGCGGCACGAAGAGCATCGAAAGCTTTGTTCGTTCGATCCGTCAGAAACTGAATGTGAACGACATCACGGGTGCATTAGCTGTTTGCGACCAACAGAAAGGTTCAGTAGCCAACGTAGTGAAAGCCGGTTTGCTGAAGTATCAGGAAATGTCTCGTGAGCGTGGTATGGACAAAGACCAGAAGATTCTGTCGATCCAGAAAGAGATTGAAGAGTCTACTGCCTTGGAATTGCCAATGCTGGAGAAAAACCTCGTTATCATCTCGACAATTGCTTCTATCGCTACGCTGGTAGGTTTGTTGGGTACGGTAGCTGGTATGATCAAGGCCTTCTCGGCTCTAGCGCAAGCTGGTAACCCTGATGCTACAGCTCTTGCAAACGGTATCTCGGAAGCCTTGATCAACACGGCTCTGGGTATCCTTGGCTCAGCGCTGGCCATCATTGCCTACAACTACTTTACGAGCAAAATTGACGAGTTGACATACAGCATCGACGAGGCTGGCTTCAGCATTATTCAGACGTTTGCCGCTCAGCACGGCGAAAAGGAAACTTACACGGCATAAGTTGCAGTTAACGCACTAAAGCCTAGGCTTCCACCGTTGTTGAATTCAAACTAAACAAGCCAGAAATGCCTAAAGTAAAGCCCCATAGAATGTCCCCCTCGTTGGATATGACCCCGATGGTGGACCTGGCATTCCTGCTGGTGACATTTTTTATGCTCACCACCAAGTTCGCCCCTGAAGAAGTTGTAATGGTGGACACGCCATCCTCTACTTCGGACCTTAAGCTGCCAGAAACAAACCTCATTACCCTTTCAGTAGATAAGGACGGCAAAACTTATTTTGCACTGGACAGTGAGCCTGCAAAAATCTTGATGTTGGAAAAAGTAGGTGCTAAATATGGTATCTCCTTTACGCCCCAACAAAAGAAGCGCTTTGGCCAAATGACCAGTTTTGGTGTACCCATTCAGCAGCTTGGCTCTCTTCTCGACCGCAGTAAGGAAGAGATAAAAACCATTAAGCAACCGGGTATTCCAACTGACTCTACGAACAATCAAATCATTGATTGGGTGATACAGGGAAGAGCTGCTAACCAACAGCTCTTCAAGAAGCCGGTTTATATTGCCATCAAAGGCGATAATAACGCGGATGTACCGACGGTTCGCAAACTTATCAAGTACATGCAGGACAAGGATATCAACCGCTTCAACCTGATTACTGATTTGGAGATGAAACCCAAAATAGTAGCCGGAAACTAACTGATCGTAGCGAAATGGCAGAAATACAACAACAAGCCGATTCCGGAGGAGGTGGGAAGAAACGGGCCAAGAAAATGTCGACCAAAATCGACATGACACCCATGGTTGACTTGGCCTTTCTTCTTCTTACCTTCTTCATGCTCACGACTACGTTCAATAAGCCGAACGTAATGCAGGTGACGATGCCGGTAAAGCCAAAAGAAGGTGATCCACCATCCGAGATTAAATCGTCGAATGCGATGACGCTAATCTTGGGTGAAGCAAACAAGGTGTATTACTACGAAGGTCTATTGGCCGACGACGTAAAACCTGAGTTGCAGGTCACTAACTATGGTGCTACTGGTGTTCGTAAAGTGTTACTTGATCGGATGCGTCGCAATCCGAATACTGTAGTGCTGATTAAACCAGCCAGAAAATCAGTATACAAGAACATGGTTGACATTCTGGACGAGATGAATATCACGAACCAGAAGAAATACGCACTGGTGGATATTTCGCCAGCTGATACTGTACTTATAACGAAGTCAGGGCTATGATGGATAATGCGCAATTGGCCCGTGCATCCTTCGACGATATCGTCTTTGAAGGTCGCAACAAGGCCTACGGAGCTTTCGTGCTCCGTCGCTTGTATAGCAAGCACCTAACACGTGCTCTTCTCATCGGCATTGCAATCTTTGCAGTTCTAGTAAGTTTCCCCATTATTGCCCGTATGTTCGAGAACAGTCGGGAAGTGGAAGATGCGAAGAACCTAAAAGTAAATGAGCTAATGGAAGCGCCCCCGCTTGATAAAGCGGTACCACCACCACCACCACCACCACCACCAGAGGCTCCACCACCGCCACCGCCGAAGCTCTCTACGATTAAGTTTACTCCTCCCGTCATCAAAAAAGATGAAGAGGTAGTAAAGGAGGAAGAAATTCCGGATCAGGAAGAGTTGAAGGATAAGGTGGTTGCTACAGAAACCGTAAAAGGCAACACTGATGAGGTGGATCTGAGCGGTTTGGACGGTGAAGGTGATGCAGCAGTAGCTGAAGTAGTAGACACGAAAGTGTATACCTACGTAGAGCAAATGCCGCAATTTCCTGGTGGTAATGATGCTATTGTTGGCGCAATTCAAAAGGCCATCAAGTATCCAGCATTGGCACTCCGCAACCAAGTTGAGGGCAAGGTTTTCGTAAACTTTACCGTAAACCCACAAGGTGAGGTAACGGATGTGAAAATCACCAAAGGCATTGGGGCCGGCTGCGACGAAGAAACCGTTCGCGCTGTGAAGACTCTGCCGAGGTTTGCTCCTGGTAAGCAGAATGGCCGTGCAGTAAGCGTATCATTTACTGTTCCGGTAACTTTCGCTATCAAGTAAATTTCTTGCTTTTCGAGGCTTGAAGCCCCAAGTAACCGTCGTGTTGCTTGGGGTTTTTATTTGTAAAAATATATTGGTCGGCATGCATACCAGTTGAAATATATAGAGCGTTGAGAGTTTGAAAGCCAGTGAGGCAGTAATGAGAAGTGGGTACTATAAGGCTTGGGTAATGCGCGTTGCGGCCTCCTTTCACCTTTTAGCCTATACAACCCATGAAAACCCTCAATCTGCTCACCGCCACCCTCGACGATATCGTCTTCGACGGCCGCAATCAAGCGTATGGCGCCTATCTGCTACGTCGGCTCTACAATCGGCACTTGGCTACGGCCTTAGCTGCCACGTTGGCTCTTTGCTTAGCGCTGCTTAGCATTCCAATCTTGGTACAACGCTTAGCTCCAGCTATTGCAGATGCTACGCTTCCAACCGAGCCCGGGATCATCGAGCTTGAGCGCGTTATTTTGCCCCCTACTCCACCTCAACCAATAGCTCCAGTAGTTATATCTCCCCCAACACGCGCAGTAGTCGTGGAGGCTAATCCGGCTGATGTAATCTCAAGAGTGGTACCAGATGAGTTGCTAAAGAATCCCATTCCAATGGAGGATGCTATTGGTGAAACTACTCCTCCTGGAGCTATTATTGGTCCGGTCCCAATTACGGGAAGTGATACTGGCCTCGTAACCGATATTCTAAGTGCAGGCGGTACCGATTCGGGCAAGACGGCTGCCGGATCAGTTACCAAGCCTTTCCTAACGGCAGAAGTAATGCCCGACTTTGTGGGTGGCCCGGAGGCGCTACGCCGTTATATGCAGCGAAACCTGCGCTTTCCGAGCCAGGCAGCAAGCGCCGCGGTTTCCGGTCGTGTGTATATTTCCTTTACGGTTAATGCTGATGGCACCATCTCAGATGTAGCCGTAATTAAAGGATTAGGCTACGGTACAGACGAGGAGGCAGTACGGGTAATAAGTAAAATGCCCCCCTGGATGCCTGGACGCCAAAATGATCATGCGGTTCCTGTGCGCTATACAATGCCTATTACTTTTCAATATCAGTAAAGCGGTGCTTGAGTAACAGGCAAGCTTAGATTAGTAAGAAATGCAGCTTTCTTACCGCACAAAAAAATCCAGGGGGCAAATCGCTGCTTCCTGGATTTTCTGTATATATCCAGACTTAAAATATCCAGGATGATATATATTTTGGGCTGAGAGGCGAACAATCTACCTACTTTTATACGTTAAGGCACTAACTGAATAATTTTCCCCGTTAGATCACGCTTATGTTGAATCGCGAAACCACGGATGAACGCTTAGGAAAGCGCGGCGCTAATAATGTTATGCGCTACTTTTCTCTGTTTATGGCCTTAGCTTATATCAGCTTGGGCATCTTTCTTTGGTTTGCCTCGCCTGAGGCATTTTCGTTGTCGCCGGCCGTACAACGCACTTTGGGGGGCATTTTTGTCCTCTACGGAATTATTAGATTTGTCCGCACCTATCAGCAACATTTCAAGAAATCCAATGACACTTCTGCGCGCTAACTGGCGAGCAGCCGGCACCTTGCTCCTGCTCTCCGGCTTACTCACCACAGCTTGTAACCAAGGCAATCCCGCTGACAGAGATACACCTACCAGTGGCCGTCTCAACATCAGTGTGGACGAAACGTTTGAGCCTATCGTGCGTTCACAGGTCGACACTTTTCAGAAACTTTACCAATCAGCTACTGTCACGGCTGTTTACAAGCCAGAGGAAGCCGTCATGCAGGACTTGCTCGCAGATAAAGTACGCGCCGTAATTGTATCGCGGCAGTTGACAGATGCAGAGAAAGCAACCTTTAAGCAGCAAACCATCACGCCGCGCGTAACCAAAATTGCTACTGATGGATTGGCAATCATTGTGCACCCGAGCAACCCCGACTCGCTACTCACAATGGCTCAGCTTCGGGCGATTTTCACTGGCCAAACCCAGAAATGGGCACAGGTAAGCGGCAAAAAAGGACTGGGAGATATCAATGTAGTGTTTGATGCGAATCGTTCCAGCACTACCCGTTATGTTCAGGACTCAGTAACTCAGGGAACCCCCTTAACGAAGCGCGTGTTCGCGGCAAAATCGAACCCTGAACTACTCGATTACGTTGCTACGCATCCCGACGCAATCGGCGTGGTGGGTGCCAACTGGATAAGTGACCGTGACGACTCATCGGTGCAGAGCTTTCTGCAAAAGGTGCGGGTAGTGGGCATCAGTGCCCTAGACAATCCTAAGTCACCTGACGACTACGTACAACCGTATCAGGCTTATCTGGCTCTCAAAACGTATCCTTTGCGCCGCGAGCTGTTTGTTATTAACCGCGAAGCTCGTACGGGTTTAGGCAGCGGATTTGCTTCTTTTGTAGCTGGCACTAAAGGCCAATTGATTATTTTGAAGTCAGGACTGATGCCGGCCACTGGCCAAACGCGTATCGTGACAACTTCAACTAAGTAGACTTAAAACTTTTTTACTCACTCTTCTCCACTAACCCTTTTGCTCATGAACTTCAAGCCCTGGAAGCTTTCGTTCCTCGTTGCCTTGTCGGTTTCCGGCTCTACCGCTTTCGCTCAGAGTGCGCAGACCGCCCAAAAGTCACTCGAATTGGAGCGCTATAGTGAAGCCCGCGCTGCACTACTCCGTCAAGGCCAATCGCCTGAAGCGATGTATGAATTGGGTCGCCTGTATCAAATGCGGGAAATGCCCGATTCAGCTGCTTTTTACTTCAGCAAGATCACCCCTAATGCCGATTCTCCAATGTCGTTGGTAGCCGCTGGTCGTGCTGCACTGGCAAAAGGAAATGAGGCAGAAGCGGCAAATCAGTTTGATAAAGCGGTGAAAGCCACCAAGAAAAAGGAGGCATTCAACACGCTAAAAATGATTGCCCAAGCATATGCTGAGTCTGACGTTAAGGACACGGCTAAGGCTATAGCCTATGTAAATGCTGCACAAGCTGCTAACAAAGGCAAAGACGATTTGGGCCTAATGATCGCTCGCGGCGACATTTATCAGAAGTCTGAGAATGGCGGCGGCGAGGCAATGGGCAGCTACGATCGTGCATTGATCGTCGATCCAAACTCGGTAATGGCTAACTACCGCAAGGGTCAATTGTATGTGCGCTCACGTAACTTCAACGAAGCTCGTACTTCTTTTGAGAAGGCGATCAGCCTTGACCCAAACTTCGCTCCTGCTTATCGCGATTTAGCTGAAATGTATTACTTCGCTAAGCAATACGACTTAGCGCTTTCTACCTTTCAGAAATACATGTCAATAGCTGAGAAGACGCCTAGCACAAATGCTAAGTATGCTTCTTTCCTGTATCTGACTGGCAAATACCCAGAGGCTCTGACTGAGATACAAAACGTATTGAAGACGGACCCAAACAACCTGACAATGAATCGTCTGCTGGCTTACTCTCTTTATGAGAACAAGCAGAACGACCTGGCCTTGCCAGCGATGGAGAAATACATGAAGATGGCTCCTGCCAACAAGATTATCCCCGAGGATAACGTGTATTATGGCAAAATGCTGATGGGTGCTGGCCGTACGGATGAGGGTGTTGCCATTATCGAGAAGGCCATTCAGGCTAACCCTGATAAAGCTGGTGATCTTCAGAACGACTTAGCGCAGGCTTATATCGCTAAGAAGGATTACGCGAAGGCTATTGCTACATATCAGGCCAAAATTGCCGCTCAAGGTGATAAGCCTGAGCTAGCTGATCAGATTTATCTGGCTCGTGCTTATGAGCAGAACAAGCAGTTCGCTGAAGCTGATAAGTTATATAGCGCTGTAGCTACGGCTCGTCCAACCTACGTGCCTGTATACCTGATGCGTGCTCGCGCTAACTTTGGTTTGGATCCAGACTCCAAGCAAGGTACTGCCAAGCCTCACTATGAGAAGTTTATTGAGGTAGCCAAAGCTAACGACCCTACTAAGTATAAGGAAGGTTTGGTTGAGGCTAACAAGTATCTGGGTTACTACTACTATCAGAAAGGTGAGAAGGCCACTTCACTGCCTTACTGGAAGGAAGTAATAGCGCTTGACCCTAATGACACGCAGGCTAGCACTGCTATCACTGAGATTACGAAGCGTAAGAAGTAATTTGCTTCAACGATCAATAAAAAAGCCCCCCAGCAAATGCTGGGGGGCTTTTTTATTGATCGTTGAAGCAAGCCAGCTTAATTAAGCTATTCATCGACATCGGCGGCAAACTTCTCCCACTTATCCAGCACGGCAGCAAAATCGGCCGGCAATTCTGATTCGAAGTGTAGGTGCTGACCGGTATCAGGATGTTCAAAACCTAAGGATTTGGCGTGCAACGCTTGTCGTGGCATTAGGGCGAAAGCTTTCTCAACAAAGGCCTTATAAGCGCCTGTACGCTGTCCGTACAGTATTTTATCGCCACCGTAAGTAGCATCTGAGAACAGCGGATGGCCAATATGCTTCATATGCACCCGAATCTGGTGCGTTCGTCCAGTTTCGAGGTTGCATTGCAGTAGCGCTACGTGCCGAAACGTTTTGAGCACCTTATAATGTGTTACAGCAGGCTTACCCTGCTCACCATCGGGAAATACTGCCTGTACCTTGCGGTCCTTCACGCTACGGCCTACATGGCCCCTTATGGTGCCTTCCATCTCTTTCGGAACACCCCAGACCAGCGCCAAGTACGTGCGCTCAATGGTATGATGAAAGAACTGCTGCGAGAGGTGTGTCATTGCCCACTCCGATTTGCCTATTACCAGCAGACCCGACGTGTCTTTGTCAATGCGATGCACAAGGCCCGGACGTATCTCGCCATTGCGGCCTGTAGGCAGGTTTTGTAGGTGGTGCGCCAGTCCGTTTACTAATGTGCCCTGCCAGTTACCGAAAGCCGGATGCACTACCAACCCTGCGGGCTTATTTACAAGGAGCAGCGCCGAGTCCTCGTAAGGAATATCCAGTTCCATCGGTTCGGGCACCACCTTGAACTCGCGGGGAGGCTCTGGCAGCGTGATAGTAATAATATCATACGGCTTTATCCGATAGCTGGCCTTTACGACCTTTTCGTTCACTTGCACCGCTTCAGCTAGAATAGCATTCTGAATCTTGGTGCGGGAGGTATGCGAAAGTCGATTCAGCAAAAACTTGTCAATGCGCAGCATTTCCTGCCCCCGATCTACCTGAATGCGGTGGTGTTCATAAAGTTCGTCGCCGCCTTCGCCGAGTTCTTCATCAGTTAAATCATCGGGGGGCAAATTTTCAGTAAGCATAAGCGAATGGGTTGCTGTTGCTAATAAGGTCTCAAAAACAAGAAAGCCGGAACATTAAGTCCCGGCTTTCCTGATATGTAGCAGATGAAGTGCTTACTTCTTCTTGCTTTTTTTGCCTGTAGTAGCTGGTGCTGCCGCTGGAGCAGCAGGGGTAGTCTTAGCCGGAGCAGCTTGAGCCGAAGCTTGATTTGCACCAGGCGTTACGCCCATCTTCTTCAGTATCATGTCGGAGATGTCGCCTTCTTTCGGGCCGTGCAACAGCACAGGGCTAGCACCATCCGAATTCAATACATACGTATAGCCGTTTTCAGTAGCTACTGCATCAATCGTCTTTTGTAGCTTATCCAAAGCGGGCTTTAGCAGCGTTTGCTGCTTCTGCTGGAGTGAGTTGTCAGCGCTGCGCTGGAACTCCTGGATAGAGCCTTGTAGGCCCGTCAACTCCTTCTCCTTGTCAGCGCGTACAACTTCAGTCATCGCACTGGCACCTTTCTGATAAGCCTCAGCCTTCGTCTGATAATCAGCAATCTTGCTCTTTAGCTGAGCTTCCAACTGCGAGCTGTATGCTTTCAGATCTGACTCGATCTGCTTGCTTTCAGGCATCTGGCTGAGCACATAGTCCACGCTAGTATATCCGATCTTTAGCGGAGCCTGCTGCGCTAGCGTAGCCGTAGAAGTAGTGAAAATGAGGGCGGCCGCGGCCAAAGCAAAGCGGATTTTGTTCATGGTGGTCATTAAAAGGGAAGTTGCAAGTTAGAAAGTCAAAGTTAATTTTTTCGTTTTACCGGCTGAGCCGGTTGCCGAGTGCGGGGTGCCGGACGAGTTGTTGCCGGCGCGTCAGCAGCTTCAGCATTTACGCCATCGGTGGGCGTAGCAGGCGTTTCTACCGTCTGGACTGAGCCCTTGGTACCAAGTTGGTTTTTCTCTTCAGAAGCCAACCCCAACTCCTCCAATACGAATTCAGTGTAGTCATGCACTGGATTTGTGTAAAGCATGGTTAAATCACCAGCCTTATCAAATACAATCGCGAGTTGTTTTTTCTTAGCCACTCGTTCAATGGCTTCAAATACCTGGTCCTGAACAGGTTTTGTTAGTTCTTGACGCTTTTTAAACAGCTGTCCTTCAAAACCAAAAATCTTATTTTGATAAGCTTTAATCTCCTGTTCCTTTTTCAGAATTTCATCTTGCCGCTTCTTTTTTGCGGCTTCTGTTAGTAACACCTCTTCTGCCTGATAAGTGCGATATAGCTTATCAAGATCCTTCTTTTGATTCTCGATATCCTTCTGCCAGTTGCCAGACAGTGTATTTAACTCCTGCTGTGCAGCAGCATAGGCCGGCAATTTTCCCATCACGAATTCGGAATCTACGTACCCGAATTTTTGCGCCTGGGCTGTAGAAGCCGTTAGCAGTACTGCTAGTGAAAGAAAAAAAGAATAGAGTAGCTTTTTCATGGCGACGACTTTAAGAACCCAGCTAACTGGCTAATGAATTAGCGAATCTGCTGGCCGATTATAAAGTGGAAAATCCCCTCCTTTTTAGTCTGGCCAGGCACCGTATCAAGCGGCAGACCATAGTCAAAACCGAGCAAACCGAATGCCGACATGAATATGCGGGCACCAACACCTACCGAACGGTACAGCTTATAAGGGTTGTAGTTGGTGTATTGATCAAAGGAATTACCTGCTTCCGCAAAGCTCAAGACATATACAGTAGCTGCCGGATTAAGCGACACTGGATAACGTAGCTCCATTACGTATTTATTGTAAGCCACACCCCCACTTGATGACTGCCGAGCCGTAGGAATGGCGGTGGCGTCGCCGGGGTCACCATAGCCCCGCAAACCAATGAACTCGGTACCAACTAAGAAGTTGGCTGCTCCGCCAAAGCCCAATCCGGCACCACCCATCTTGAATCGCTCGAAAGGCCCTATCTGCCGGTCGGAGTAGGAGCCAATATAGCCGAAGTGTGCTCGAGAGTTTAATACTAGCTTACCTACAATAGGTGTAAACCACGAAGCATCAAACATCCACTTATGAAACTCAACCCATTCATTCACGGAAGGGTGCGCCCCTTTAAACACCGAATAAGGAGGAGTCAGGTTCAGACTTAGTGACAGCGACGAACCGCGACGAGTATACGTCGGATTGTCGATGCTATTGCGTGACAAAGTTGTATTCAGCGTGATATTGTTGGCATTACCCGTACCATTTTTGAAGAACTCAGTGCCAAAAGCAGAGTAATTATTCAACTTATATTGGCTAATGGAAAGCGAGTTAGTCAACGTGAAATAATCATCAGGAAAGCGTAACTGCCGTCCTAGGCCGATAGATGCGCTATTCACTTTTATAAAGCGATCTGAACTAGCATCTAATGCTTGTCCCAAACGCTGAATACTTTTGTTTAGGCTAAAGGTGAGCGAGTTACGTTTGCGACCACCCAGCCAAGGCTCTGTGAAGGAAAAAGAATAAGCTTGGTACTGTAATCCGTTTGCCTGAATATTCAGTGCCAACCGTTGGCCATCACCGGCTGGTACGGGTTTCCAATTGCTAAAATCCCCCGCTTTACGAAGCGAAAAGTTGTTGAAAACCAAGCCTACCGTACCAATGAAGCCAGCAAAGCCACCCCAACCGCCCGAAAGCGTAATCTGGTCAGAAGGCTTCTCAACTACTGTGTAGTTAATATCTACTGTGCCTTCAGCAGGATTAGGGACAGGATTAATGCCGACTTTTTCTGGGTCAAAATAGCCAAGTGTAGAAATCTCCCGCTGTGAACGAATCAATAACTCCCGATTGAATTTATCACCCGGCAGCGTACGCAGTTCACGGCGCAATACATGGTCACTGGTTTTTGTGTTACCAGCAATATTTACTTCTTTAATACGAGCCTGAACACCTTCACTTATGCGCATCTCTAAGTCAATAGAGTCACCTTCAATCTTGGTTTCAACCGCATCAATATTGAAAAACAGGTAACCGTCATTCATGTAGAGCGACTGCACATCTTGACCGGTAGGGTTGTAGCTGATGCGCTTCTCAAGCTCTTCCTTATTGTAAACGCTTCCCTTCTTGATACCTAGCACAGAGGCTAGCGTCTTATCATCGTACAGATAGTTACCGTTCCAGGTGATATTGCGGAAGTAATACTTCGGTCCTTCATCCACAGTAATTCGCAAGGCCAGACCGTCCTCCTGCCGAATCAAAGTATCAGCAACGATAACAGCATCTCGGTAGCCTTCAGCATTATAGAATTCTAATAGCTTCAGCTTATCCTCTTCGTATTCAGCACGCTGGAATTTACCAGCCGTCAGCAGCTTATATGACTTTTTAGCCTTTGTTTTCTTTAGCTTCTTTTGGAGCTTACTATCAGAAAACGCCTCATTACCTTCGAAAGCAATGTCACGAATGCGGATTTTATCACCTTTATCTACTTTAATTTTTAGTACTACGCTATTCGACAAGCTCGAATCGGGTACCTGTGTGATGTTTACTTTGGCATCCAGAAAACCCTTATTCGTGTAGAATTTGCGCACCTGAGTGCGCGTGTTATTCAATAGTGCGTCCGTAACCACTTTACCCCGGATAAGCTTGATCTTGTCCCGTAGCTCATCACCCTGGCTCTTGCTGATGCCTACAAAATCGAACTTAGAAAGGCGAGGACGCTCACTCAGGAAGAAGTCGAGAAAAACGCGCTGTCCGTCTATGCGAGTAACAGACACGCTCACATCACCGAGGATGCCTTGCTCCCACAAGCGGCGAATGGCTTTACCAATCTCCTCCCCTGGAATAGTTATCGGGTCGCCTACCCGCAGTCCAGTTATTCCAATCAGCGTATTTGCATCCAGATAGCGCGCTCCACTAATAGTAATGCCCCCCAGCTCGTAACGCTGAGGCTCGGCAGGCGCTGATGCAGGCGCAGGCGTTTGGGCACGCAATTGTCCAACGCCAACTAATCCAAGCGACAATGTGAGGGCTAACAGCCTGATAAATCTATTGAGAGAAGCAATCATTCTAAAAACTTACGAAACGGTTAGTTGCTCACTGGTTTTGCCAAAACGGCGCTCGCGCCGCTGATAGGACTGAATGGCATCATAGAAATGTTCACGCCGAAAGTCAGGCCACAACAAATCAGTGATATAAAGTTCAGTATAAGCCAGTTGCCAAAGCAAAAAGTTACTGATACGCTGCTCTCCGCTAGTCCGAATAAGCAACTCAGGGTCAGGAATGCTCCCCGTAGCAAGGTATTGGGCTATTGTGGCCTCATTTACAGCGGTAGGCTCCAATCGGCCAGCAGCCACCTCTTCGCTAATGCGGCGCATGGCCTGAGTCAGGTCCCAGCGCCCGCTATAGCTTAAAGCCAGTACAAGCGTCATACGGGTGCCGGCGCGGGTCAATTCCTTCGCTTCAGCTAGTTCACGCTGACAGGATGCTGGCAAACTATCAATCTGCCCAATAGACTCGAGCCGAATACCATTTTTAAGTAAAGTCGGTGTTTCTTGGCGAATAGTATGTACCAACAACTGCATCAGGGCTGTCACTTCATAGGCTGGCCGGGCCCAGTTTTCGGTCGAAAAAGCGTAGAGCGTTAGGTACGCAATGCCCAGTTCGGCTGCCGCTTCCACTGTATCCCGCACAGCCGTAATGGCGCTCTGGTGACCAAAAATGCGTAGGCCACCTTTTTGCTTAGCCCAGCGGCCATTACCATCCATGATAACGGCTACGTGGGCGGGTAAATTCTGAGAGTCAACTTCGGACCTAGAGGCCATTGCTATTTTTTGCGTAAAGAGGCTGCAAGTTACGCAAATGGTTGCATTTGCCTTCCGTCGGAATGAGCGCTACTCCTCTGCGCTTTAGTCGGGGCAATAAATTTTATAGAATGTATAGGAGATGCTTACACCATTATAGAAATACCAATCCTTGGTATTCCGATTTGCTATGAATGCATTTTCGTTGCTTAGATGATCTAATTTATCTGTAAAGGTTTTGCGAGCCCCAGCTTCCAACCCCAGGTTCCACCTAGGTGATAATGCATACTTTATTCCCGCACCAACTGGAATAGCAACACCTAGCATACCTCCACTGGTATTGGGAATATTAAAGCTTTGCCCTTCGAAAGTCGTTTTTGTATTGGCATAAAATCCTGCAACGCCAATAAACACATAAGGCGTGAAGTGAATCTTATCCTTTCGGTTATGATAATTGAAAAAGTTGTATTCCAATACGCCAGACACCTCAGCCAGACCACCCTTCATAGTAGCTTGCCGATAACTATGTAATGGTGCTGTCGCATCATTTACGCCTTGTACATTCTCATCGTTCGCTTGGAGCATGCCGCCTGTAAAAGCCCCCCGGAGTGTAATTGGCACTGAGATATCCTTTCGATAGAAAATAGTCAGAGCCGGCCTATTATTCTCGAACTGATAATTGGGTGAGAGCTCACCTTTATAATTCAGCCCCCCAATACCAATACCCAACTCACTGGTATTTTGAGCATTAGCAGAAGCAATAAAAAAAACACTCCCTACTTGCAAAAAGCAAGTAAGGAGTGTTATGCGGAGAAGCAAATGCAGCATCAGACTGACTCTTGAGTGGAATAGACAGCCAGATATTATACGGCTATCGGAATTTAGGACTCTTCACGCGTGGCTGAAGAATGTAGTTGAGCGTGATACCAGTAACGATATACCAATCATCTTCATTGCTCTTGCCACGCATATTTCCTGGATCATTGAAGCCAGCAAACTCGCCAGTGCGGCTAAGCGTTATATCACGACCGAAGTACTCAGCAGCAGGGCTACGAAGATCAGCGTCGGCAGCAAAGTTACCGCTTACATCATCAAGGTAGTCAGTGAATGTCTTGCGCCAGCCTATCTCCAAGCCGATATCAAAGTCTTTATTGATTTTGTAACGAACGCCACCGCCAAATGGAATGGAGATCTGGGTTTTGCTGTAGCCTTCTGTCTGGCCTTCTGTATTCAAGGACTGAAGCTCTACATAATCACCAGGAGTCAAAGTCGTTGCGTTATCCTTTACCAAACCCTTGGGGTTATGATAGAAGGCAGCAATACCAGCGAACACATAAGGCACAAAATCAGGGCGCTTAACGTAGGTATTGCGGTTTTCGATCAGATCGAAAACTCCGATAGCTGACAATTCAACTATATCATTGCGGAAAGCGAAATTACGGTTGTAGCGATACTTGGCATCCGAATCGTTCTGGTTAGCAGCTTTCGTGTCATCGCCGGTAATACGGCCATAAGACAGACCAGCCCGACCAGATATCCGGGGGGCAAAACGGCGTGTGAAAGTCAGGCCTATGTTGGGCCGGGTAGCAGCAAAACGGAAACTGGGAACACTGGCCTTCGGTACTATATCACCGAAATAATTCATAGCGTTCAGGCTTACTCCTACGGAATTGTACTGTTTCCGTTTGTTAAACTGCTGGGCGCTTGCCTCATTGGCTACCAGTGCAAGCACGAGCAACACAGCTAAGGTGTGGGTAAAGAAATGCTTCATAATCAAACCAAGGTTAGTAATATCAGATTTTGAGAAAGCGAGGTAGCCAATAGGCACAAGTAGCAGTCAGCGACAAAAGTAGGGTTTGTAAGGAACTTTAAAAACAAATATTACAAATAGCCCTTCACTTATACGGGGGCTCCAGCAGGGTTACGTCGATCTAAGCCCCAGTTTAATTTACTGCGCAAGGTGGTCAGAAAATTAACGTGATTCAATTTGACCAGTCGTGCCCCAAAGTTTTCACGTCTTACAGCAATCTGCACATTAGCCTCTACCGGAACTGAGCGTGAATCGAGCGACAGCAAGAAATTGTTGCTTCTACCTTCTATTTCAAAGGAAATAACGCTACGGTCTGACACGATTAGAGGACGCACATTAAGATTGTGTGGGCACACGGGTGCGATAATAAAGTTGTTGGTTTGTGGCAACATCACGGGTCCTCCACAGCTCAAAGAATAGCCTGTAGAGCCGGTAGGAGTAGCTACAATCAGGCCATCTGCCCAATAAGAATTCAAATATTCGCCATCGATATAGGTATGCACCACAATCATAGACGACGTGTCTCGCTTGAGAATGGAGAATTCATTAAGACCAAAATTGATCTTACCGAAAACATCCGGATCGGTTTCTACGCGGATCAAACTTCGTTCCTCAATTACGAAATGTCCTTTATATAAGGCGTCTATAGCCTGAGCTATACGCTCTGGCGTGATGGTAGCCAAGAAACCGAGCCGACCGGTGTTTATACCTAAAATCGGAATTTGTAGGCTCCCAACATAGGTTACTGTATCTAATAGAGTACCGTCACCACCAATGCTAAGAACGAATTGTACGCCTCGCAAAGAATCGCCACGCTGAAAAATCGTGATTTTTTCAGGCAAGTGGAGCCGGGATGAGAGGGAGGAATGAAACGACTCGGCAATGAGAATTTCGGTCTGACGAGATACCAGATCGTTTAGCAGAGCCTGCACGAATGGCAAGTTAGAATCGTCTAGGGGCTTACCAATTATGGCGATTTTCATAACAAAAGAGTAACCTTCGGTAAACCGTCGGGATAGAGTTTAGATAGGAAAATCGCTGCGAAGGAAGAAACCGCCTTCTCCTCGACCATTTCGGGTGTACTCCACCGTTAGCACCCGATCGTAGTAGGTGACGAAATGCAGCCCGACCCCGGCGGCCCCCAATAGTTGGTTGGGCAATCTGTTTTCTGGGAAAGTTGTTCGGGCTAACACGTACCCGGCGTCAGTAAAGGTATTCAAATAAATAACCAAGGGTAAGCTGTTTATCTTGGAATTAGTTATGCCCTGCAGCTTGATTTTACCGGCATCAAGAAGTCTATATGACACACTTTGCCGCGCTAATCCATAGTGACGGCCGTCTATAACATAGGCATCATACCCCCGCACATGTGAGTCGTAGCCAAGAGCTCGGTTATCGGCGTAGCCAATCCGTTGGGCAAACCGCAGTTGACTCTGCAAATTGAAATTGTAGTAAAAATTGCCCCCCAGCGCGAAATATTGGGAATACCGGCCCACGAGGGTAGTAAAATTGGCGTTACCTGATGTCAGGAAAATGCGATGTGACAAGACTACTTGAGCGAATCGGCCGGTAAGGGGATAGGCAAACGTATTCCGTTGATTCAGGGTGCTGGTGAGTTTAAGTTCCAGATACTCCCGCCGCGGCCCATTTAGAAAATATACAGGATTGAGTTCGACAACCGAATCGGAAACCTGCTCCTTATAATAAGCTACATCTAAGGCAGAGAAACGCTGCACCGATTGGCGCCAACGTAGCCCCAATGAGCCATACTGGCGCATAAGCGGTAAGCCATCTTCGGGGCGAAACGTGACGAGTCGGTCGCGAATGGTGGCGTAGTCGAGGGCACGGCTACGCGTGTATGAGATGCCCGCCCCAAAACCGATACGCCGGCGCGGACCATAGCCTGGCGCTTCGTAAAACAACTCGTAGCGGCGGTTGAAGCCTAACTGCACATTAGCGCGTACTTCTTCATTCCGGCCCCGGAAGTTTTTGCGCACAATGTATAGCCCGTAGTTGACCCGGCGCAATCGGTCGGGGCGGTCAAGCCAGGCGTTAAAATTACGCTCAGCAAATGAAAGCGTTGGAATGGGAAAGGTGTACCATCGTTCCTGGACCGCAAACAGCACGGTAATTTCGCCGTTGCGACAAACTGTTTGCTGAATGACGCTGTGGAACAGCCGCAGGTTGAATAGTCGCAGGCGGTTATTTTCAAGCCGAGCAGCCAACGTAGCAGCATCAAGGGTATCTCCTTCGTGGAAATCTAGTTCAGCACGTAGTACTACCTCCTTGGTGACCTCATTGCCCGCAAACAAAATGGTACCCACGCGCACCACGGCATACTGCGGGCATTGCGTCTGTAGCAGGCTATCAGTTGGAGCGCGTTTTAGAGAATCGGGAACCAGCCTGGAGGGCAAAATGCTGCTGCCCAGCAGTAAGGAAAGCAAACAGGCGAGCAGGCTCAAGTAAGTAGCATTAAGAATGGAGTATCAGGCGAAACACAAGTGTCGTTCCGCAACGCCAAGAATAGCTTAGAGCTTACAGCAGTGCACGGCTAAGCTATTATTCTTTGCGAATACAACTCTCTTACCCAGAAGAGGTTAGGCTCACAAACTCAAATACTTCAAAAGAGCATCGAAGCGGTCCTGCTCGCCTTCGCCTACATCGGTAGCGCCGCTAAACTGAGCGGTGATAACGTACCCGAACCGCTCCAGCGTAGCTACGATGCGGGTGAGCGAAGGTGTGTTGAGCTTCAGCGTCAGCCGAATTTTATATGGGTCGCTTTCATCCTGCGCAACGTGGGCACTCAGGATTTTGGCGTTATTTTCCTCTACGTACCGGCTGATTTGGGTGAGAGAATAATCGCGCTCATCCATAGAAAGCACCAAAATCCCCCCCTGCCCTACGGCAATGGGCATCTGGCCAAGCGCGGCCAGCGTATCGCCTACCGTCACTACACCCATATATTCGCGCTGCTCATCGAGGACGGGCACCAGCTGAATTTTATTCTGGATAGCTATTTCCATGATGCTATAGAAATGTTGATCGTGCTGCACGTGCACATCGGCGTAGCCCAGCGTCAGGTGGCTGAGCAACTCCTCCGTCTGGTCATAGTCCAGCAGATCAGATTCGGTAATAAGACCGCGATACTGGCGGTTGTCGACGACGGGAAGCTGCCCCACGTGAAACTCCTCCAGCCATTTGGCAGCCTTCCCGGTCGAGTCCGTCACTTGTAGTGCCGGAATCATATGGTTGAGCAATTCTTCGGCAAGCATAGAATGCATGTGTAGGCTGAGAAACGGAAGTAAACGTGGATAAGCTACAAACCAAAAGGCAAACAAGCGCCAAGGAGCAAACTTTGTTTAGCTAAGTTGGCCCCGAATTACAAATTGAAACGCAATTTGCCTTCTATGTTACGGAGCTAATGACCTGCTGGTGCTTAGTGCTATGCAGAAACTGACGGAGCCGTGCATTAAATGCCTCGGGGCGCTCCATCATGGGCGCGTGACAACAGTGGTCCAGAAAATGCAGCTCGGAGTTGGTGATAAGGCGGTGAAACTCGTGCGCTACTATTGGGGGGGTAATCGTGTCGTTCAAGCCCCAGACGAGCAGGGTTGGCACCTGAATTCGGCCTAAGTCTTTGGCTAAATTATGGCGTTGAGCTGAGCGAGCGATGTTGATGATACGAAGTACCTTGATGTTAGAGTTCGTAACGTTGAACACCTCATCTACTAAGTCTTTGGTCGCTAACGAAGGATCGTAAAATGTGTAAGCCACCCGCTGCTGCACGAAACCGTAGTTGCCCCGTTTTGGAAACGAGCTGCCCATCGAGTCTTCAAACAAACCACTGCTGCCAGTGAGCACTAGGCGTTGCACCTGCTGCGGATTGTGCAGCGTATAAACCAGTGCCACATGACCACCCAGCGAGTTACCAAGTAGTGTAAAAGGCTGATGCAAGCCCATTTCGGCCACAAATTCCTCTACGTACCCCACCAATCCAGGTACGCCAGCCTTGGTGAGGGGCATCTCATAAATTGGCAGCATCGGAATGATGACGCGGTAGTCGCGCGCGAAATCACTTACAACGTCCTGCCAGTTGCTCAGGGCGCCAAACAAGCCGTGCAGGAGCAGGAGCACCTCGCCGGTGCCTTCCTCCACGTACTGAAATCCATTCTTTTCCTTAATCTGCAATTCCATCATCTCGGCTTCTCAGCGGGCAGACGCGGGTACGGCGGGTGCCGACCGGGCGTCCATTGCAATGATACAACACTTGACCCAATTGCCGAGCAAGGCTAAGCCGTGACTCGTCAGTAATGCTTCGGGATGGAACTGTACGCCGTAGAGCGGCAATGAGTGGTGACGCAAGGCCATTATTTCCTGATATTCATCCGTAGTGTGGGCCAATGGCACAAGTACTTCGGGCAAGTCCTTGATTATTAAGGAGTGGTAACGGGTGACCATCAATCTGGGGGGCAAATTTTCGAATAACGACTCTTGGGGGGCAATTTCGATTTCCGAAACTTTACCGTGCATAGGCCGCACAGCACGTTGCAGTTTTGCCCCAAAAAATTCGCCTAATGCTTGGTGCCCTAGGCACACGCCCAGCATTGGTACCCGCTGATGATACGCTTGGATTAGTTCGGGCATTACGCCTGCCCTGCCCGGTGTACCTGGCCCCGGCGACAACACGATTGCATCGAACTCAAGCTCCCTGATATTCGCCAAAGGCACATCGTTGCGCACGACTTGCACCTGCACATTCAACTGCTGCAAGTAGTCTAACAGGTTGTAAGTGAAGGAATCAAAGTTGTCGAGCAGAAGAAGCCGCACAGGATAACTAACTAGTTGAATAACTAAGGGACTGAGCTGTTGATGGGTTGAAAGGTTGCAAGCTTAAAGCCTTGATTGTTCACCTTACAAGCGACAAACAAATTAGCTCCAGTAATGGCTCAATAGTTCAGCTCTAAAATACCCCCCGCAAGCGGGTTAGAAGCGTACTGGCGAATGGCATTACAAAACCCACCACCTCCAAGGCTACCGGGGTGGCCTGTCGCACAACGGTGAGCATCTGCGAGTCGCCAGTTAGGGTGGGGGAGAGCAGATTTACGCCAGCTAAGCCCAAACCGTGTAGGAGCAGACTTAAGCCCAATATCCATTTCAACGCCCCAGCAGCGCCGCCCAGCAAGTTGTCGAGCAAGCCGAGCGGGGTCAGATGCACGGCGCTCTTTACGAAGCTGCCTAATAAATGAACTCCCCAACCAATGAGCACGCACACCAACAAGAATGACACGATGGGCAGTAGCCCAAAGGCCTCACCCACATAATGCCGAACCAGCGGAATAGCATCGTTGAGCAAGCTGAGCCCGCCTACCACCCCTAGCACAAAGGCCAACAGTGACGCGACCTCCAACACTAAGCCCCGCCGAAACCCCTTCACTGCGCCCACGCCCACCACCAAAAGCAGAAAGAGGTCGAAACCAGACATTTTGGAAGGGGCTAAAAAATTAGGAGTTGGAGCTAGAAATAGATTCAGGCAACTTCCAGGTTCAACTCCTTAAAAACTAGACGTTTGTATTGTTCAGTAAGTGACCTACAACTTGCGAAATCATGCGCCCGTCTGCTTGGCCACCTAACTCGCGAGCTGCTACCCCCATTACTTTGCCTAGGTCTGAAGGACCAGTGGCGCCCACGCGCTGGATAATATCAACGAGGCGCTCAACCAAATCGGCTTCGGAGAGTTGCTGAGGTAAGTATTCTTCGATGATGGCCAACTCCGCCAGCTCAATTTCTTCGAGATCGGAGCGAAACTGCTTCTGATACATTTCGGCAGCTTCTCGGCGCTGCTTGGCCTGCTTGGTGAGCAGCTTGATTTCGGCTTCGGGCGTGAGGGCTGCGCCGTGGGCGCCTTCAGCTGTTTCGGCCAGCAATATCTGCGATTTGATGCTGCGCAGAGCCGTGAGGCGTACTTTATCTTTAGCAAGCATCGCTTGCTTGATAGCAGCGTCGATAGTTTCTTTCAGGGCCATAATAGAGGAATTGTAAAGTAAAAAAAGCCGCCTGTGACGAACGGGCGGCAAGCCAACGAACCCAAAAAAGCTCCCGTAAAATCGGCGTACTTTCGCGGTGCGCTGGCTTCAGATCAAAGCCAATTTTCGCTTTCTAACGAGATGACAAAACTAAGCGTAAACATAAACAAAATCGCTACCCTGCGGAACGCCCGCGGCCACAACCGCCCCGATGTGCTGCAAGTGGCCCGCGACTGTGAGCGGTTCGGGGCCCAGGGCATCACGGTGCACCCACGGCCCGATGAGCGCCATATCCGCTACCAGGACGTGCGCGACCTTAAGCGGATTGTGACTACAGAGTTAAACGTGGAAGGCAATCCGACACCCGATTTTATTAATCTGGTGCGAGAAGTGCGCCCCGAGCAGGTAACCCTCGTGCCAGACGCGCCTGATGCTATTACTTCCAATGCCGGTTGGGACACCATCGAGCATCAGATTTATCTGCTGGGCGTCGTGACGGAGCTTAAGGCGCTGGGGTGCCGGGTTTCTATTTTCCTAGACCCCAATCCAGCTATGGTGAAAGCCGCCGTAGGTACCGGCACCGACCGCATTGAGCTGTATACGGAAGCGTATGCGCAACATTTTCATGCTGATCCGGCCGCTGCTATTGCCCCTTATCGTACTGCGGCTATTCTGGCGCAGGAACTCGGTATCGGTTTGAATGCCGGCCATGATTTAGACCTGGATAACCTTGCTTACTTAAAGCAGAATTTACCCGGGCTGGAAGAAGTGAGCATCGGGCACGCGCTCGTCTGTGATGCGCTCTATTTCGGGTTGGAAAACACAATTCAGCTGTACCGCCGGCAATTACTGTAGGAACGCATCACGCCCGCTGCGGCGTTAGACCTTGCGCTTTTGGCTTATTTTATCAGGCTGCGTTTCTACCAAATTCTACTACATGCCTCGTCTTTCTCTCTCCGATTTTCTGCAAGGCCCGCCCGAGGTGCCCATTCTGGATGTGCGGGCTCCGGTAGAATATGCCCATGGTCACATTCCGGGGGCCGTGAGTTTGCCGCTGTTTACGGATGAGGAGCGGGCCCGCATTGGCACTACTTATAAGCAGGTCAGTCAGGAGAAAGCCATCCATATCGGTCTGGATTTTTTTGGCCCAAAGATGAGTAAGATGGTGAAGCTGGCGCAGAAAATTGCCCCCCAGAAGGAAGTGCGTCTGCATTGCTGGCGCGGGGGCATGCGCAGCGGAGCCGTGCTGTGGCTGCTGGAGTTGGCCGGCTTTAAAGTGCATCTGCTGGACAAAGGCTACAAAGACTATCGCCGCTGGGCACTAACTCAATTTGCCCAGCCGCGTTCTTTATTCGTGCTTGGCGGCCTGACGGGCAGCGGCAAAACCGACGTGCTGCACGAGTTAGCCCGTCAGGGCGAACCTATTGTTGATCTGGAGGGTTTGGCCAGCCACAAAGGCTCTTCGTTTGGCAGCATTGGGTTGTCGCCGCAGCCTACGGCCGAGCAATTTGAGAATGAGTTAGCCCTTGAGTTGTCAAATTTGCCCCCCAATGCCATGCCGTGGTTCGAAGACGAGAGCCTGTCTATTGGCCGCGTGACGATTCCAAAGCCACTTTTCGAGCAAATGCGCCTCGCCCCACTCGTGGTGCTCGACATTCCGCGGACGGTGCGCACCAGTAAGTTAGCAGCTGAGTACGGTCGCGAAGACCCCGCTGAGTTAGCCGGGGCCATTCAGCGCATTAGTAAGCGATTGGGTGGTTTGGCAACGAAGGAAGCGTTGGCGGCCATTGAAGCGGGCGATATGGAAAAAATGGTGGACATCGCCCTCGATTATTATGACAAAACCTACGGCCACGGGTTAAACACCAAAATCAACAGCACCATTGTGCGTGTTCCTTCTCACACCTGCGACCCGGTGGTGAACGCGGAACTGGTGCGGGCCGCGGCCAAAACGGTAGTTGCCCAGTCTCTTTTTGCTTCCCGAGGCGTAGCTTAATTCCAGGTTCTACATCAAGCTACGAAGCACCACGATAACCTCCTTATTGAATTTATGATCTCCGAAGAAATCGACCAGATTCGCCTTACTCAGTATAGTCATGGGGCAGGCTGCGGCTGCAAAATCGCGCCGAAAGTGCTTGACCAAATTCTGCACACCAGCATTCCGCAGCCTCAAAACGATAAGCTGCTGGTGGGCAATAGCTCCCGCGACGATGCGGCTGTGTTCGATATCGGCGGCGGTCAGGCCATTATCAGTACCACCGACTTTTTCATGCCCATTGTAGATGACGCCTACGACTTTGGGCGTATTGCCTCGGCCAATGCCATCAGCGACGTGTATGCCATGGGCGGCCGACCGGTTATGGCTATTGCCGTGCTAGGCTGGCCCATCGATAAATTGCCCCCTGAGGTGGCGCGCCGCGTTATTGAAGGTAGCCGTAGCATCTGCGCCGAAGCGGGCATCCCGCTGGCGGGCGGCCACAGCATTGACTCACCAGAACCCATTTTCGGCCTAGCCGTGACTGGCATGCTTGATATTGCCAACCTCAAGCGCAACGACACGGCCACGCCTGGCTGTGAGCTTTACCTTACCAAACCGTTGGGCGTGGGCATGATGACCACAGCGCAAAAACGCGCCATTCTGCGGACTGAGCACGAGCAAATTGCCCCCCAGCAAATGATGCAGCTCAACAAAATTGGCTACGAACTTGGGCAACTAGCCGCCGTGCACGCCATGACCGACGTGACTGGTTTTGGTCTGCTCGGGCACTTGGCGGAGGTATGCGAAGGCAGCAACGTGACGGCAGAAATTGACTTCGCGAAAGTGCCTTTGCTCAAGGAAGCAGAGGAATACCGTCAGCAAAAAGCAGTTCCCGGCGGCACTATCCGTAACTGGGACAGCTACGGCCACAAAATCGGGCCGGTGACAGATGAGCAGCGCCAGTGGCTTTGCGACCCCCAAACGTCGGGGGGCTTGCTGGTGTGCGTAGCGCCGGAAGGACGCGAGGCGGTGGGGGGCATTTTTGCCCAGTACGGCCTTGACTTGCAATCCTTTGGCACGCTGCGGCCACATACGCCGGGCGAGGCCTGGATTCAGGTTCGGTAAGCGGTGAAGATATTCCAGATACTGCGGCCCCTGCTGGAAATTGGGGTGGTCGTGTTTGCCATTGTCTTCGGGCTACGCTTTATCACCAGCTTTTTCTCACAGAAAAGCAAAGTCTATCGGCCTACATTTCTGCGGCAATTTTACCTGCTATTCTGGCCGTTGCTGTGCCTAGGCGTGGGCTTGCCTAATCTGGGCTTCTACTTTTACACGACTCACTTAGCGCCCCACGAGGCGGTTTTGCTGCTGGCTCTGGCAGCCGTACTGCTGGGCTTTTCGATGCCAGCATTGCTGCTGCACGCTCAATATTACGCTCGCAATCTGCACACCACGCTGGTTTTTGACCCGAAGGACAATCGCTTGGAAGTGTATGAGGGACGTGTGCGAATTCCGTTCCGACAAAGCGAACTGGTGCGCGTGGAGCGCGTTACTTGCAAGTCGAAGCGATTATTTTGGAGCAACTACGACTTTCTGCGCCTGCACCTACGCACTGGCGAAGTACTCACGCTTACGTCTTTGCTACTCAACCTCGCTCCGCTGACAGAATTCTTGCGTAATACGCCCCTGGAGCACCGGCAGCGCTGGTTTTGCTGGACCTGAGTGACCGAATTGGCAACGCATCATCCCCAAACGCGTTTGCTTACTAGAAGATTTGAACCTCGCTATCTATGCAATTACACTACCGCGAACAGGGCCAAGGCACACCGCTAGTTATTCTGCACGGCCTTTTTGGCACTCTCGACAATTGGCAAACCTTGGCTAAACGCTGGGCGGAACATCATCGGGTTATTGCCGTGGACTTACGCAACCACGGCCGTTCGCCCCATACCGAGGAGCATACCTATGAGTTGATGAGTGAGGACGTGCGGGAGCTTTTCACCCAACTCCAGCTCGAAGCCCCTACCCTACTCGGTCACAGCATGGGGGGCAAAGTAGCCATGCGCTTCGCCCTCGATTACCCCGATTTGCTAGCGCGACTGGTGGTGCTGGACATTGCGCCCAGCTTCTCGGATATGCTCCACCAAGACAACATTTTGGCGGGCCTTCACGCTGTAGATCTACCGCGCGTAGAAAACCGGCAGCAGGCCGACGAGATGATGGCCCAGCATATAAAGCAAGATTCGGTACGGCAGTTTCTGCTAAAAAACCTTTACCGCCGCGAAGACCATTCGTTTGGATGGCGCCTTAACCTAGAGGCGCTCACCTCACATATGGCACACGTCGGTGCGGAGATAAAAGCCCCCCAGCCTTTCCTGAAGCCCGCTTTATTTGTTCGGGGGGGAAAATCAGACTACATCACGACGGAGGACAAGCTGCATGTTATTCCGACGCTCTTCCCCAATTCTCAGGTTGAAACCATTCCTGATGTGGGTCACTGGCTCCATGCCGAAGCTCCAGACAAGGTGTTTGAGCTGGTTAATGCCTTTATGCAAGGTTAGGGTACTAACCTCTTGCACTACATCTTAAATCTCACTTCTCTTGCCCGGCATCCTCTATCTTATTCCCACTATTCTAGCCGATGATACGGCCGCGCAGGTATTGCCAGCGCCGGTAGCTACCCATGTGGCTGCACTCTCGAATTTTCTGGTAGAGAATGCTCGCACGGCCCGGCGCTTTGTGAAAAGTGTAGCCCCAGCGCACGTAATCGAAGATCTACGCTTCACGGTGATTGACAAAGACTCATCGGAAGCAGAAATTAGAGCAGCGCTGAAGCTGGTATCCGCCGGCCAAGATGCGGGCATATTATCGGAAGCAGGCTGTCCTGGTGTGGCTGATCCGGGCGCAGAAGTGGCCCGGGTGGCGCACCAATTAGGTATTAAGGTGGTGCCGTTGGTGGGGCCGTCGTCGCTGCTGCTGGCTTTGATGGCTTCGGGTATGAATGGGCAAAGCTTTGCTTTTCACGGCTATTTGCCCATCGAAAAAGCCAAGCGAATCGCGGCGTTAAAGCAGTTAGAACGGACGGCTATTGCGCAACATCAAACGCAGCTTTTTATCGAAACGCCTTACCGCAATATGCCGCTGCTGGATGACTTGCTGGTGCATTTACAGCCTACTACCCGCTTGTGCATTGCTGCCAGCCTTACGGCTCCAAATGAGTTTGTCCAAACTCATACCGTAGGTGATTGGAAAGGCAAGCTACCCGAGATTCATAAGCAGCCAGCGGTGTTTCTACTAGGAAAGTAAACGGTACTAGAACGCCTTCTACTTAAACACCTGATACACAATCAGCGACGACACGTAAGCCAAGCCTGTCATGTAGACTAGCTGCATCAGGGGCCATTTCCAGCCTTTGGTTTCGCGGTACACAACGGCCAGCGTACTCATGCACTGCATGGCAAATACATAGAACACTAGCAGAGAAAACGCGCGTGCCGGTGTAAAAAATGGCTGCCCATTTTCGTCTTTCTCAGCGGCGAGCTTTTGTTGCACTGTGCGCATATCTGCATCCTGTCCTACGCTATAAATCGTAGAAATGGTCCCCACAAATACTTCGCGGGCCGCAAAAGACGTGATCAACGCAATACCAATTTTCCAGTCGAAGCCCAAGGGACGAATTGCTGGCTCCAACGTTCGGCCAAACAGCCCAGCATAAGAGTTCTCGAGCTTCTCAGAGGCAATTCGGTTGTCGGTTTCCTCCGGCGATAGTTGCTGCTGGGCGGCTATAACACGGGCCTGCTGCTCAGCTTTATCTAGGGCATCGCCCGGACCATATGAGGCTAGTACCCATAAAATAACGGAAATGGCCACAATGACTTTACCTGCCTGAAACACGAAGGTTTTTACCTTCTCAACGATGGTAATACCCACGTTTTTCCAGCGTGGCCAGCGGTACACCGGGAACTCCATAATAAAGTAGCTCCGCTCCTGGGTTTTGAGAAGGAATTTCAAGGCTAAAGCCGAGAAGATAGCCGACAGGAAGCCTAGTAGATACAAGCCCATCAGCACCACGCCTTGCAAATTGAAGAAGCCCAGCACTTTTTCATCAGGTACCACTAAAGCCGTCAGAACCGTGTATACCGGAATCCGGGCCGAGCAGCTCATCAGCGGCGTAACGAAGATGGTAATAATACGGTCCTTCCAGTGCTCAATGGTGCGGGCGCTCATGATAGCGGGCACTGCGCAAGCCACGCCCGAAATGAGTGGAACCACGCTCTTACCGTTCAATCCGAACTTGCGCATAATGCGGTCCATCATGAATGTGACGCGGGCCATATAGCCTGTCTCTTCCAATACCGCGATGAACGCAAACAGCAAGGCAATCTGTGGAATAAAGATCAAAACGCCCCCCAGACCTGCAATAACCCCCTCAGTCAGCAGATTTATCAGCGGCCCGTTGAAGTTGGTTTGGATAAGTGAGTTGATCAACGCAATGCCCTGATCGATCAGGTCCATGGGGTAGCTGGCCCAGGCAAAAACGGCCTGAAACATCATAAACAGCACCCCAAAGAAAATCAGGTAGCCCCAAACCCGATGGGTCAGGATTTTGTCTAACTTATTGCTGTACGGCTCATTGCGCTCCGTACGCGTCACTGATACCGCGTTGAGCAGAATCTCATTGATGCGGGCGTAGCGGGCAATGGTTTCCTGCGCCTGGCGAGCGGTAGGCTCGAAGCCATACTGCTCAACCAACTCCTGCACGTACTGGCGCTGATCGGGCGTTAAAAAGCTGATATGCCGGAACTGGTGCGCATAGTGCAGCGCCAGATAATCGTTGTGCAAATTGAAATAGTATCGAATCTGCCGGATCATGGGCAGCAGTTCCTCCGCGGGCTCATAAAAGCTTACCGTAGGTGCGTCCAGATGCTGCGCCATTACAATCTTGAGTGCAGCCACTCCAATGCCCTTCCGGGCATTCATAGGTATCACGGGGACACCTAACTCCTGCTGCAGCTCAGCAGTATCGATATGCACGCCATGCTGCTCGGCGACATCCATCATGTTGAGAGCCAATACAGCAGGCAATCCCAAATCGGCGAGCTGAGTAAACAGCAATAGGTTACGCCGCAGATTGGAAGCATCAACCGTTACTACTACGAAATCAGGATACTGAGCCGATTCACGGTCGTAAAGCAAGTCCGTGATTACCTTCTCGTCCAAGCTTTTCGGGTACAGTGAATACGTACCCGGCAAGTCGATAATCTCGGCGCGGTGCTGGGGTGTAAGCTGGCTGATGCCGGTCTTCCGATCAACAGTTACCCCGGGGAAGTTACCTACTTTCTGGTTCAGCCCCGTAAGCTGATTAAACAGCGAGGACTTGCCCGAGTTAGGATTGCCCACTAAGGCAATCCGCGTAAGCTCTCCACGGGCGTGAGGCGTAGGTATGCTATCAACGCCTGAGGCGACGGCCGCCGGAGCGGACAATGTATGTATAGTTGCCAGGCGAGCCATCCGCGCCGGTTAGTTTTTCAATAAAATAGTAGCCGCCTCGCTTACTCGCAGCGAAAGCGTGTAATCTTCGTCGCCGAGTACCAGCGTGATGGGGCACCCCAACGGAGCGCGGCTATTCAGGCGCACTTGCGTACCCGGAATGCAGCCCATTTCTAACAGTTTCAATGCCATCTCGGGATCCTGCAGACAGCAAATCGTCCCGCTCTCGCCCAGACGAAGGTCTTTCACACTACGTTGGGTCGTAGGGGCAGCGGTAGTAGAACGAATAGCCACAGGCAGGATTGGTTATTTAGACAGGATTCAAACAAAGGTACGCCCCATTTAGGTTTCGGCCAAAAGATGGTTTTCTTCAACCACTTATAATATGGTACAAGAATCTGCTTAGAATTATTCCATCAGAAAATTGCACAGGTATAACTATTCAAGGAAAACAGGGATCACATTGGCACATTCATTGTAGTTTTGGGGTACAACTACTCATTTTCAATATGTTTAAACGTGTACTTTCTTTAGTCGTCTTTGCTGTGATGCTGCCTTATTTCAGCTTCGCGCAGGCCGACCGAATTTCAGGTCGAGTAGTTAATAAAGAAACCCAGGAGCCTATTCAGTACGCTTCCATCGGGTTGAAAGAAGAGCAAGTAGGTGCTTTGACCAACGAATACGGCTATTTTCAGATAGCCATGCCAGAGAAAAATCAGAAAGACTCGCTGATTGTGATAGCGCTGGGCTTTAAGCGCACAGCCATTCTGGTAAGAAAAAGCGATAAGAATCTGGAGGAAATAATTCTTGAGGTGCCCAAGCGCGAATACTTGCTCAACGCAGTTAAAGTTGAGGCTAGCAAGGTAAAGCCAATCGGACTTGGAGCGCGCTCCAATACGCCCGGCGACGGCATGATTCAGGGCATGCCCGGTACTCAATATGCCTTCTATGTCAAGAATGACAAAGGCAAGAAACTAGGCTTGGTACGCACCGTGTCATTCTTTATTGGTGAGCATGGCTTTCCTCGCGAGCCGTTCCGCATTCGTATTTACGCCCCCGACGGCAACTATAGCTCGCCAAACTCCGACTTACTGACTGAGAACGTCGTGGTATCGGCTATGAAAGGTGGCGCCTGGTACACCGTCGATTTGACGCAGTACAACATCGTGGCGCCGGACGAAGGGTTCTATGTCGCCATGGAATGGATCGTGACGGGTGACAAGTTTTACACCACCAACTTCATGGACACCTACACGCCCTACGGTCAGATCCTGCGGCCGACGTTCGAATTCAAAGAAAGCCGCACCTGGAATTACACTATCGGACGCGGCTGGAGCTTAATCACCTTGGCTAATAATGGTATGCGCTACAATGCCATGATTAAGGCCGAGGTAGACATGTATAAATAGAGCATAGCTGCTTTCTCCTCCTTATCAAGCTGTTTTTAAACCCCTGTCTCTACTCGTAAGTCGGTATTTAATTATACTAAACGCCGCTTTACGCGCTTTTACAAAGCTTCATTAAACAAGTCCCTCTCACAGCCCTCTCTCTCTTACAAACTTGTCTCCCGGTCTGTAAACCTCCCTTTATGTTCCAACGCGTACTATTCACCTTTACCTTCTGTTTGCTGCTTCCGGCACTAAGTATGGCCCAGGAGACTCGGCTATCCGGCCGTATCATCGACAAGAAGACGAAAGAGCCCATTCCCTTCTCTTCCATCGGTTTGAAGGATGAGCAAAGCGGTGCTCTTACCAACGAAATCGGCATCTTCCAAATGAGCGGTCCTACCAAAAATGCCCAGGACTCGCTGATCGTTCTAGCCTTGGGTTACGAGCGCAAAGCTGTGCTGGTAAAGCGTGGCGCGAGCCAGGCCGATATGGTAATTGAAGTTTCCAAACGGGTATATGAGCTGGCTGAGGTTAAAGTACAGGCCAGCAAGGTGAAAGACCTGAAATTGGGAGCCCGCTCTAACACACCCGGCGATGGCATGATTCAGGGCATGCCCGGCAGCCAGTATGCATTTTTCGTGAAAAACGAAAAGGGCAAAAAGCTGGGTAACGTGCGCTCCGTTTCGTTCTATATTGGGGAGCACGGCTTCCCGCGCGAACCATTCCGGGTGCGCATCTACGCTCCCGACGGCAACTACAGTTCGCCAAACTCCGACTTGCTGACTGAGAACGTGGTGGTGTCGGCACCGGGCGGCGGACAGTGGTTTACGGTTGATTTGACGCAGTACAACATCGTGGCGCCGGACGAAGGATTCTATGTAGCCATGGAGTGGATTGTAAGCGGTGACAAGTTCTACACCACCAACTTCGACGACAACTACACTCCTTACGGACAGATCATGCGTCCCACGTTTGAATTCAAAGAAAGCCGCACTTGGAGCTATACGCTCGGTAAAGGCTGGACACTGATGACCATGTCGGGAGCTGGTGGCTTGCGCTACAACGCCATGATCAAGGCCGAAGTTGACATGATTAAGTAGACTTTATTTCGTTCAATAGCTATTTTATTCTTACAAAAAAGCCCCCCAGACATCGTTTGGGGGGCTTTTTTGTAAATCTGAGCTTGAACTCAGCAATTTCTTTTACCTGTTGATCACGGCTATTTCAACGCGACGGTTTTGCTGGCGGCCAGCGGCCGTAGCGTTAGAAGCCACAGGTTTCGACTCGCCCATAGGCTGAATAGCTACGCGCGAAGCTTCGATCTTGCCATTCTGCACCAGCCAGTTTTTCACTGCTTCGGCGCGCTGCTCGCTTAACTCTTTGTTGTACGACTTGGTATCGCGCGAATCAGCATGACCAATAATATGCAGCTGCTTACCAGCCGAACGTTGCCCAATAGAAGCGGAGATCTGCTCCAGCGCTTTGGCTGCGCCCGGCTTAATCGTGGCTTTGTCGGTATCAAACAGCACCGTTTCCTTGATGCCATACACGCTGTACTGGTCATTGCCGCGCACAGACACGTCCGGAAGATTAACCTCCGGAAAATCGACGTCGGGCAAATTCAGCGCGTCGGTATCGATCAAATCGCCCTCGGCAACGGCGACAGCGGGGCCTTCTTGGCCTTCACGATAAACTATAGCTGTATCGGCGCTGGCTTCTTCGGGCTCGTTTTTGGTAGCCGGATTTTTCAGGTTGTCGCAGCTAGCCAGCAGGACAGCGGCACTGAGAATCGTAAGGAGGAACTTTTTCATAGCCTCGGTGAACCGTTGTGGAGCCCTGTTCTACGAACACGACCCCACAACGGTTCACCGAGGCTATTGCCTTGCTTTCCTTTTACTTCGCTTTCTCCGTGGCCTGCACTATAATCCACTGCCGGATTGCCTCCTGCGCCTGGGGCGAAAAAGTAGGCTGTGGCTGGCCATTCACCACTGCCCACTCCGATGGATCCGCCTGAAACATATGGTTTACGCCAGTCAATTTGCGGGTATTCACCGAAGAACTACTTTTCAGACCTCTCTGCAAGGAATTAAGATTAAGTTCAGCTTCAATATACGTGTCGGCAGTACCAGAAAGCAGTAATACTGGGCACTTCACACTAGGCAGTTTATCGGCAGGGTTAAAATCCAGAAAGTAGCGATACTTATCAGTAGTTAACAAGCCAGCACTAATCTTAGCTGTGGCCATATCGATAGATGGATTCGTTTCTCTTAGCATGATAGCCACTAAGCGCTGAGCCTTAGTGTTATCAGGCGTTTGACGAATTACATCAAGAATAGCCTGTCGGCGCATAACTCCTATTTGCATTTGCGTCAGGCTGGCGCCCAAGGAGCGATGCAATTCGGCTTGCTGCTGCAGTACCAAGTCGCGGCCAGATAACCCACTGGCGGCCATGGTAACCACGAAGTTGGGAGCGTCTTCTTGGGCGGCGGCGAGCAAAGCAAGATTGCCCCCCTCACCGTGTCCAACAAACCCAACTTTGGCAGCATTGATCTCGGGCCGACTACGCAGCGCACGCATAGCTGCCTGTAGGTCGGTTAATAAGGCCGGAGGTGTAGCCTCATTATAGTCACCGCCTGATTTGCCTACGCCCCGGTCATCGAAGCGAAGCACGGCAATACCACGACGGGTCAGGAAGTCGGCCAGCACGCCCATGGGGCGGTAGTCACCTACAGCAGCATCACGATCTTGGGCTCCCATATCCGAAATCAATACGACAGCAGGAAATGGACCTTCACCCGCCGGTACCGTGAGCATTCCTCCCAAGGTCAAATTGGCTTCGGTGTTAGTCACAGCTACTTCCTCCTCGCGATAAGGAGGCGTTAGTCGGGCACTTTTGGCCGTGCTTATCGGGGCCGACGTGTAGCCAAGCGTCAAAGCCACTTGGTAGCCAGGCTGTTGCCAGGTACCAGTCAATGCTTTGCCATCTGCTGACACCAAGCCCATGAATTGACTGCCCGCTTCGGGAGCCATAAATACGATGGTATCACCTCTTACTTCAACGCTGACAGCCATGCGGCTAATCTTTTGCTGCGGCACGTCAAGCGTAGCGAAGAAAGAGCCCCCAGTGAGGGCTACTACTCTAAATACCACCTCTAGCTGGCCGCCTGGCACAGGTAAAGGCCCCTTCCACAGACCATCTAATGCAGGCGCTGCCGCACGAGCTGGAGTGGACAGAAGCAGCCCAATAACCATACAGAAGCTTAAACAAGATGAGTAGAGAATTTTCTTCATGCAAAAGGAAGTGAGGAATGAATGTGGGTAGCTTAAGATAAGCGTGTGGTAAGCCAAGGACGCAATGCGTTACCACATCAGATCGGAAATTTCGGCTTATACAAAACGTGCACCAGAGGCACACAAAAATGGCATTAAGGCCAGAAAAAAAACTTTTTCTGGCCTTAATGCCATTTTATTTATAAACTAAGATAAGAAAGTTGTCTTAATGCTTACAAATTAACGAAATATAACATGACTCAATCGGATAGTGCATTTGCAAAAGCATTCGAAGTCTACCCATTCATACTTATAAACGGATTATTTTGAATTTAATCACCCGTTAGCATCCTACTATATTTTGGGACTTACATCAACTCAGAATTATCTATTTCAATTTCTATTTTTTAAATTATACTAAGGAATATACATAGCATATAAAGACATATAAGCAGAGATTAACTATTCAGTTATGAATATGCGCTTTACTCGCTCGCTCACATTTGTCAATAGCTCGTAGGGGATGGTGCCGATGCGGGAAGCCAGTTCAACCAAGGGCATCTCCTCACCAAATACAACTACTGAGTCGCCGGCCTGCACATCGGGAATGTGGGTTACATCGACCATGCACATATCCATGCACACGTTGCCCAATATTGGAGCCCGTAGGCCGCGTATTACTACTTCGCCCACGCCATTGCCGAAGCGCCGATCATAGCCATCGGCGTACCCGATGGCTATTGTGGCAGTGCGCCGCTCAAAGTTGGTGGCAACACCCCGGCGTCCGTAGCCAACAGTTTGACCAGCAGGCAGTTTTTTAACCTGAGAGATGACTGTGCGCAAGGCGCTAACTGGTCGCAGAGCCGCTGAATCCTGCCCCGAGGCTTCTACTCCATAAAGGCCGATGCCCAGCCGCACCATGTCCAGATGAGCCTCCGGAAAGCGTATGATGCCAGCAGAATTTAACGCATGCTTCAATACAGGATAACCAAGAGCGGCTTCCACAAGCGGAGTCATTCGCTGGAAAGCGGCTAGCTGCTGGTGCGAGAAATCGTTGTGCTGCTCTTCGTCAGCACCTGCCAAATGGGTCAGCATGCTGGCTATGCGCAGTTGGGTGGCTTTTTCGCGCAATAGTTTGCACAGCTCTTCCAGGTCCTCCTCAGCAAAGCCTAACCGCCGCATACCTGTATCGAGCTTCAGATGAATGGCCGGCATGGACTGATCCTGGGTGGCCAACAGGTAATCGTGCAGACGCTCGAAGGAGTAGATTTCGGGTTCCAGATGATACTGATGCAACTTTTGAAAGCTGTCGGGCGAAGGATTCATCACCATAATCGGCAGACTAATACCGTGTTGCCGCAGCTCGACGCCTTCATCAGCGTATGCCACGGCCAGGTAATCGGCGCGGTGAAACTGGAGCAGGTTGGCCACTTCGTAGCTGCCGCTGCCGTATGCAAAGGCTTTTACCATTACCATCAGGCGGGTGCCGGGCGCGAGGCGGGCACGGTAGTAGTTGAGGTTGTGAACCAGCGCATCCAAGTTCACTTCCAGTACGGTACCGTGAATCTTTTGCTGAAAAGCGGCCACAATCCGCTCAAACTCAAAGCGGCGGGCACCCTTCACCAGAATCGTCTCGTGGCGAAACTGCTCGGGCTGAAAAGCAGCCAGAAACGCTTCGGTACTGTCATAAAAAGCCCCCCGGACCTCGCCAAACAGCTGCTGATGCGCGCTTATTGCCTCGCCAATGCCAATGATTCGACCTACACCGTGAGCGGGCAGTTGAGCTGCGATTCGAGTATATAGATCCGCTGCCGGTAAGCCTGATTCGAGCACGTCGGAAAGGATAAGGGTGCGTTGCCCACGGCGCGGCTGACGAGCCAAGGCATCAAGGGCCAGCGTGAGGCCGGCTAAGTCATTATTGTAAGTATCGTCGAGCACGTAGCAGTCGTTGAGGGCCTGCTTCATCTCTAGGCGCATGGCCACGGGCAGCAGGCGGTCGAGGCGGCGCTGAATCTCGGCGGTGGGCACGGCGTACCAGAGCAGCACAGCCAAACAATGCAGGGCATTTTCTACCGAAGGCTCATCGGCGAAGGGCAAGGTAAACGTATATTCTTCAACTCTCGGGCGGACCAGATTCACATGCACCACCGTGCGTTCGGCACTGGCCTCCGTTATCGTAACGCCCAAATTTGCTCCCCGCTGCTGTTGCCGGCTCCAGGTAAAGGTTCGGGCCGGATTAAGCCTCTGCTGGGCAGCATTGTGAATGGCTTCATGGTCGCGGCAGTAAAAGAGCGTATCTACAGCTTCAAAAAGCTGCATTTTTTCCTGCACTTTCTCTTCTGCCGAGGCAAAGCCCGCATCGTGGGCCGTACCAAGATTGGTGAAAATGCCGAGTGTGGGCTGAATGATAGCGGCGAGTTTGGTCATTTCGCCCCGCTCTGAAATGCCTGCCTCAAAAATTCCGAGCGTGTGCGTTGCGTTCAACTCCCACACCGACAGAGGCACGCCAACTTGCGAATTATAGCTACGCGGGCTTTTACAGATCAGCTCATCGGAGCTAAGCAATTGGGCCAGCCACTCTTTTACAATGGTTTTGCCGTTGGATCCTGTGATCCCAACTACCGGAATATCAAATTGTCGCCGGTGCCAGGCTGCCAGCGCCTGCAGGGCCGCCAAACTGTCTTCCACTTGCAGAAAGCCTGCTTCGGGAAAGGCCGATTTGCCCCCCGGAATCTCTTCGACACTATCGACAACAAACAGGCGCACGCCGCGCTGATACAAGTCGGGCAGGTAGCGGTGGCCGTTGTGCTGGGCTCCGCGGATGGCAAAAAACAGGGACCCGGCCGGCTGCCCCACGCGCCGGCTGTCGAGCAGCAGGTGTTGCACGCGACTCGCCTCGGGAGGCGTTTGGAGCAAGGTGCCGCCGGTGAGAGCGGGCAAATCGGAGAAGGATAGCATGGAGAGCAAAGGTACGGCGTGTGGTATCTTTGCGGTCTTTTACGTTTGTTTCTTCCTCGTGCAACTCACTCGCTACCACCTGGCCGCCCTTGCGGCTTTTCTCATTTGGGGGTTTTTCCCCATTCCGCTCCGTACGCTCACCAGCTACAGCAGCGGACAGATTCTGTTTTTTCGGGTGCTCATTTCCCTTCTAATTCTACTGATTATTAACCTACTGTTCCGCGCTTCGGCCGTGCGCACAACCTGGCGAAAGTGGCGTGCAGCGCCAGTAGGTGAACGACGCGGAGTGGCCGGCAGCACCTTGCTGGGGGGCATTTTGCTGACGTCCAACTGGCTGCTGTTTATTTATGTCATTAATAAGGTAAGTGTGCAGGCGGGCTCGTTTGCCTACCTAATCTGCCCTATTCTGACGGCGCTACTAGGATTTTTGGTGCTCCGCGAAAAGCTGCGGCGTAATCAGTGGCTAGCCATCGGGCTGAGCGCTTTGAGCTGCGCGTTGCTGGGTACGGGCTCGGCGCGCACTTTACTTATGAGCTTGGTCGTAGCGGCCACGTATGCCTTGTACCTCATCACTCAGCGGCGCCTGCAAGGCTACGACCGGCTGGTGCTCCTCACTGTGCAGCTTTCCCTGGCTGCCGCCTTTATTCTCCCCACTGCGAGCTTGTTAGGGGCTTCTCCCCTGGCTGGTTTCCACGACCTGCATCTGCTCCTGATGACGGCCATTCTGAGTGCCGTGTTCACGGTGCTACCGCTGTTTCTGAACCTGTATGCCTTGAATACGTTGCCTTCAGGCACGGTGGGTATTCTGATGTATCTCAATCCGGTCGTGAGCTTTCTGCTGGCTTTCCTTTATTTCAACGAGGCCGCGACTACGCTGCAGGCCATTGCGTACGCGATTATTCTAGGCTCCGTTGTGCTGTATAATATGCGTTTTGGAGCCAAACTGGCCAGTAAAGAGCTCGGTAGTTGACCCTTTTTCGCTTCGGCTGAGTTAAAACCCGTACAGGTTACCAACTTCCATTTCCAACGCATGCAGCAGCCCGCTAAGAAGTTTTATACACCGCCTGAAGCGCTTCAGAAAATAGCCGCTTTCTGCACCTACCAAGAACGCACGTTCAAGGAAACCGAGGAAAAGCTACGTAGCTATGGCCTTACAGAGGATGAAGCTGGCGAAATCATTATTCGGCTGAGCCGGGAGAAGTTGCTGGATGAAGAGCGCTACGCCAAAAGCTTTGTGCGGGGCAAATACCGGCTCAAAAAGTGGGGTCGCCGCCGCATTCTGCAAGACCTCAAGTTCAAGGGCATCTCAGAGTACTGCATCAAGGAAGGCATGAAGGAGATAGACGGCGATGAGTACTACCAAAATCTAGTGGATGTGCTGGAAAAGAAGGACCGGCAGGAAAAGGAAAAGAACCCGCGCATCCGCCGCCAAAAGCTCCAGCTTTTCATGACCAGCAAAGGCTACGAGTCCGACCTAATTAAGATGGCCCTAGAGGATCTGGGTAAGGAAAAGACCGACGACGAAGACGAATAGCAGTATTCACAAAGCAAAAAGCCCCCCAGACTAAGTCTGGGGGGCTTTTTTACGACTATCTGCTATTAATATGGCCGTGCGTCGTGAGCCATTTCTTCGGCTTGTGCCACGGCTTCAGCGCTTTTGCTTTCGTTAGCCTGCGTGGCACCTTGGGCGCCGCTAGCGGTTTGCTTCAGCCCTTCGGCCAGACGATTGCCCCAATCCGGGTCGCAGTTGGTGCACAACTCGATCATCTTTTTCTGGATCACCTCATTGGCATCGCTCAGAGCGCCTACCATATTGCTGATCAGATCGTTGCGCTCCCAATCTTCGTGCAGACGGTACCGCTCACCGGCTTGCTTGAAGTTGTTCTGACGGTCAATGGTCTGACGAATCAGGCGGCCCGTGTACTCCGGCGTGTGGTCGGGAGCCGAGCGGGGAGCTTCTTTCAGGCCGTTCAGCGAGGAAGGCTCATAGTTGACGTGCAGGTTCTGGCCAGGCGCCGAATCGACGTGATAAGCCATCTGACCATCACGCTGATTTGTAGCTACGTGCTTCTTGGGCGCGTTGATGGGCAGCTGCAAATAGTTGGTACCCACGCGGTAGCGCTGCGTATCGGAGTACGAGAACGTACGGCCCTGCAACATTTTATCATCGGAGAAGTCCAGTCCATCTACCAGCACACCGGTACCAAAGGCTACCTGCTCCACCTCCGCGAAATAATTCTCGGGGTTTTTGTTGAGCGTCATCTTTCCCACGGGCAAGTGGGGGAACTGATCTTCGGGCCAGATCTTGGTATCGTCGAGCGGATCGAAGTCTAGCTCCGGATGCTCGTCGTCGCTCATGATCTGCACACGCAGTTCCCACTGCGGGAAGTTGCCGTTCTTGATATTATCAAACAGGTCCTGGGTGGCGTGGTTAAAGTTTTTGGCCTGAATGGCTTCTGCTTCGGCTTGCGTCAGGTTTTTAATGCCCTGAAGAGGCTCCCAGTGGTATTTCACCAGTACAGCTTCGCCGGCTTGATTTACCCACTTATAGGTGTTTACGCCTGAGCCCTGCATCTGACGATAGTTGGCTGGGATACCCCAAGGCGAAAATAGGAAGCTCACCATATGCATGGCTTCCGGCGTGTTGCTAATGAAGTCGAAAATGCGCTCCCCGGTCTGACGGTTGTGCACCGGATCAGGCTTCTGGGAGTGAATCAAATCCGGGAACTTCATCGCATCGCGGATAAAGAACACCTTCAGGTTGTTGCCTACCAAGTCCCAGTTACCGTCTTCGGTATAGAATTTCACTGCGAAGCCACGCGGGTCACGCAGGGTTTCAGGCGAGTGTCCGCCATGGCCTACCGTGGAGAAGCGCACAAATACCGGCGTCTCTTTACCCTTAGTATTGAATAGCTTAGCGCGGGTATACTTCTCAATTGGCTCGTCGCCTACTTTGCCGTAGGCTTCGAATACGCCGTGGGCACCGGCACCACGGGCGTGCACCACGCGCTCCGGAACTCGCTCCCGGTCGAAGTGGCTGATTTTTTCGATGAACTGATAGTTCTCCAGCGTAGCGGGGCCACGGCTGCCCACGGTGCGCGTATTCTGGTTGTTTGTGAGTGGATGCCCCTGACGGGTGGTGAGGGTCTGCGCATTTTCGCCGGCCGCCGTACGCGTATCGTGCGAAGTGCCAGCCCCGGTTACGGCCGTACCCGTACCGTTGCCGGACGTGGGATTCTGATCTTGGTCCATAGTAAGCTTTTGTTAGGTGATTGGTTACTTATACGAGAACCGTTGGAAGACAATCTTATATAATTTCCACCAAAGATGGTGTCAGTGCAAGTATAAATCAAATCATTTGTTTTGATAACAGTATCAGCAACGCTTATAGTTTAACTTCGCATCGTGAATCTTCAACAGCTAGAATATCTTATCGCTCTCGATACGCACCGGCAGTTTGTAGGCGCCGCCAATAGCTGCCACGTAACACAACCGGCCCTTAGTATGCAACTCCAAAAACTAGAGGATGAGTTGGGCGTGCTGCTCTTTGATCGCAAGAAAAAACGCTTGGAGCCAACTGCTGTAGGCGTTAAAGTAATACAGCAGGCACGCCATGTGATCCGCGAGGTACAGCTACTGCGCGAAGTGGTAGAGGTGGAAAAGGGAGAGCTAATTGGTGAAGTGCGGCTCGGCATTATTCCCACGCTGGCGCCCTATCTGGTGCCCTTGTTTTTAGTGCCATTGGCCGAACGTCACCCTCAGTTGCGGGTACGCGTGGAGGAACTACAGTCCGAAGAATTGGTGCGCCAGCTCAAAGCGCACCAGCTTGATATAGGGCTACTTATCACTCCCCTCGACGATGCGCAGCTCCGCGAAGTGCCACTGCTGGAAGAGCCGTTTTTGGGATATGTATCGGCCTCGCACCCGCTGTATGCGCACGCCACCCTACGCCCCTCCGATCTTTCGGGGCCCGGTTTGTGGCTGCTGCAGCAAGGCCATTGCTTCCGCAATCAGGTGCTCACTATCTGCGCGCCGCCGACTGGCGTGCACACCTATAGCTACGAAAGTGGCTCCATTGAGACCTTAAAAGAATTGGTGCGCCGCAACCATGGCTATACACTGGTACCCGAATTGTCGGTACTGGAAGAGGCCGAGGAGAACCCTATGGTGAAACGCTTCGAGGATCCTGAACCGGTGCGCGAAGTAAGCCTAGTGGTGCATCATGGCTTCGTGCGCACCCAACTGCTCACCAATTTGCGCCAGCTGATTCTGGAGCAGGTGCCCGAGCGGCTGCACGCAGGCTGGGCTACGCAGAAAATAAAATGGCAGTAAAAAAAGCCCCCTAGCGCTTCGCCGGCCGCTGCGGTGGGGCCATTTGCTGGGTCAGTACCACACGGCGGCCCGTCATGATTTCGAGCATGGGGCGCAGAATCTTCTCTGCATTTTGCGTGGTCTGGGGCAGGATACCCGACTGGAGCGCTGTTTGGCGCACGTTGCGCTCGGCATAGCGGTACCCTTCATCGATGAGTTCGGCATCCTGAAAAAACGAGTTTTCGGTGCTGTATACTTTGCTTTGGCTATGGTCGACGCGCCAGGTGCACAGCTCAGGCGCGGGTAACGCCACTCTTATAATAGAGTCGCCCTCAAACACCACATCCTGGGCGCGCACTTTGGTCATGTCAAGGCAGCCAACTGCCTCACCAGCTACGATAATAGCTACTTTGGAATCGGGCAGAAAGCGGTAGGTGCTTTTGTGGTATTCCACCACATCCTTGAAGCGAAAGCGCACCAGCTCCATGCGACCCAGGCTTTCCACCTTGGTTAGCACCGTGTTATGGGTCACGGTGATTTGCGGAGTGGGCCGCAATGGGTTTTGCAGCTCAGCCAGTGTGGGCTGCACTTTTTCCCACAAAAACCAGCCTAACCCCACCAAAAACAACAACGGTAATAAGCGGCGGAGTAAGCGGATCATTCAGGAAGGGAAAATAGTGGGCGGTGGACAAGGGTAATAGCTAGTCTGAATACGTTGCCGACTCCTATGTGGCACTGTTGAGCCGTAACAAATATTTGCTTGCTTTTAATTCATCCTACTAAAAGCTGCTTCCTCCTTAGTTAAGCTACTTCTGGCCACCAGGCACTGCGCCTTTCGAATCGGGCCCGAAACCCAGCCCAGGCTTGTAAACCACCCGTATGCACGGCTACCACGGTGCTACCTGCGGCGAAATAATCCTGCTGTAGCAAATCCAGGATGCCATACAGGAGCTTCCCCGTGTACAAAGGATCGAGCAACACCTCATGGCGCTGCTGAAACTGCTGAATAAACGTCATCAGCTCGGGCGAGAATCTAGCGTAGCCACCAAAATGATAGTGCGTTTGGACTGACCATGGAGCCGTAATTATTTGCCCGGCGGCCGTTGCTAACGCGTAGATATCATCTTGCAGAAAACCGCCATTCTTCAGCGCGGCTATACCGACGGCTTGCTGCTGAGGCTTCAGCGCTGTTAAAAAGCCCCCCAGCGTGCCGCCAGTGCCGCAGGCTACACACAGCGTATCAAAAGAAGTTTGGGCGCTCAGCTCTGTCACTAATTCGGCGCAACCGCGGAGAGCAAGCTCATTTGTACCGCCCTCGGGCAGTATATAAGCTGAGCCCGTTTGTTGAAGTAGTTCGGCCTGAAATGCTGGTTCCTGCTTCCGTTGGTACGTGTCGCGGGCGAGGTAGCGCAGGGTCATGCCGTTAGCTGCGGCCTGGGTGAGCGTAGGATTCAGCGGGCTTGTTGGCTCGCCCCGCACTATGCCGATTGTGCGGAAGTCATACAACCGTCCCGCAGCCGCTACTGCCGCCAGATGGTTGGAAAAAGCCCCCCCGAAGGTGAGCAATGTGTGGTGGCCTTGGGCGCGCGCTTCAAGCAAGTTGTACTTGAGCTTGCGCCACTTATTTCCCGGCAGTTCGGAGTGCGTTAAATCATCACGCAGCAAGATTAACCGAATGCCGCGACGGTGTGCGGCAGGCTCGTTCAGCTCTTGGAGAACCAGCGGAATTGGTGTTGTCATACGGCAATTACACCCAGCCGGAGCTTAGCTGCGAGATTCTTTGGCAGGGATTACGCGGCCACCAAATCCTGATCAGCCAGCACCGGCCGCTTTTTCCAGATATAAAAAGCCACACCTATCAAACCCAAAATCAGGATGATGGACGACACCAGCGACACGGTATTGCCGATAGCGTAGGACTGAGGCGCAAATTTGAACTCAATGGTATGCTGACCTGCTGGCACGGGCATGGCACGTAGCACATAGTTGGCCCGAATGTGCGGCACCAGCTTACCATCGATGTAGGCGTTCCAACCGTCCTTGTAGTAGATTTCGGAGAAGACAACGAAGCCGTCCTGAGCAGCATTGGCTTGATATTTCAGCGCGTCCGGCGAATAGTTGGTCAGACGGATGGTGGAGCCGGCGGCGTTGTAAGAAGTTTTTGAAACTGGGAATTTCGAGGTATCAACGACAGCCGTGGTAGCAGGATTGAAGTTGCTGAGGGCCGCTATTTCCTGGTCAGGGCTCTGCACTTTCTGAATTTCGCTTACAAACCACGCGTTCCCCAACGCAGCCGGATTGCGCTGTACCTGGGAGGGCTGATTGGTTTGCGGGTTGGGCGGCGTAATTAGATAACGGGTATTCAGCATATTGAGCACCTGCGTGTTATTCTGCGAAATCTGGCGCTCAATCAGATCCTGGTAGCGGCGTAGCTTAGCGCCGTGGTAGCCACCGATGCTCTTGTGGAAGTAAGAGGTGTTGGCTTCGTTGAACGGGTTGTTCAGATTCAGCACACGGTAGCTCAGGTCCTTATCCTGCAGAATCTGCTGGTCCTGAGGAGTTGGCACGAACTGCTGCGTCACGGTTTCACGCTGAAAGTTGGAATCGTTGAGGTAGCGCTTATCAACCGCCCAGAGGTCGACGAGGGTGAGCCCAGCCATAACTGCGGCAGCGGCCGTAGCGGAAAGCTTGCGTTGCAAAAAGAAATATAAAACGCCCCCCGCAGCCAGAATAAAGAACAACGAGCGCAACACGTCGGCGCGGAGCAGGCTAGCGCGGTCTTCACGAATGGCATCGAGCGGAAAGCCGCTTTGCTGCAATTGCGCATCGATAGGAGACGCATAATCAGCACCTAAGCTGAGTAGCCAAGCCAGGATGCACAAACCTGCCGTGCCAGCAACGGCATAAAGCAGCTTGCGCTTGAGGTCAGATGTTTCGGCTGAGTCGGCGGCGGGAAGCGTGAGGGCGGGTTGGCCAGCTACTGGTGCCGAGGTTGTGCGGTGGGCGCGCAGCACGCGGGCCAAGGCCAGTACAGCCAGCAAAGGCATAGCCAGTTGGGCAATTACCAATGCCATACTCACCGACCGGAACTTATTGTAGCCGGGGAAGTAATCGAACATGAGGTTGTTAAACGTCTCAAAGTTCTTACCCCAAGCCAGCACAATGGACAGAATGGTACCGATCAAAAGCCAGGTGCGCAAGCGACGGTCAGCCACAAACAATCCCAGCACAAACAGCATGCAGACCACCGCGCCTACATACACGGGGCCGCTGGTGCTTGGTTGGTCGCCCCAATAGAGGGGAAGTTGGCTTAGATAATCGCGGAGTTGAACAGGTGGTACGCCGAGTTGGGTGAGGGCTTTGCCAGTGGCCGAGCTTTCGCTTAGCGCCCCTTGGCTGGCGCCCCCGAAGTAATTGGGAACGAGCAAGGTAATGGTCTCACCTACCCCATAGCTCCAATTAAAAGCGTAGTCACGGTCGAGGCCGGAGCCGCTGGGAGCATCATCAGAAGCGGCCACGGCTGAGGCGCCAGGTGAAGGCGCAGTGAGTTCGGAGCGGCCGCGAATGGAGTATTTACCATATTCGGCCGTTACATACAGGCGACCGAAGCTGACCCCAACAGCTAATAAGGCGGCGGCACCTAACAGGGCCGTCCGACCGAGAAAGTCGGGTAAACGCTTTTCGCGGAAGGCATAAATCAATTCTACAATGCCGAACACCAACACCAGCAACAGCAGGTAATAGGTGATTTGAAGGTGATTGGAGCGCACATTCATGGTCAGGCCCAGAGCAAACAAGGCCGCGCCGAGCCAGCGATTGCGTCGAAATGTGACCAGCAGACCTGCTAGCACCAGCGGCGCATAGGCAATAGACAATGACTTGGTATTGTGCCCAGCGGCCAGAATAACGAGGTTATAGCTGGTAAAGCCCAACGCAATAGCGCCAACTACCGCCACCAAAGGCCGCACCCCCAACGTTATAAACAGGATATAGCCGCAGAGCAGCGCCAGAAACAGGTTGGCCACTACCGCCGGCAGATTCAGGGTAAAAACCTGGTGCAGATACGTGGATAAGTCGCCGGGGAAGCGGGTGCTGATGAGGTAAGTAGGCATCCCGGAGAACATGGAGTTGGTCCAGAGGGCTTCCTTGCCGGTTTCGGCCCGATAAGTGGCCGCTTCCTGCGAGCCGCCTCTGAACTGCACAATGTCGTGCTGGGCGAGCGTTTGGTCATCCAGCACCAAGGGCGAAAAGTAAACGAAAACCAGCGCTAGAAAAAACAACACAGCCAGCAGGTGAGGCAGCATCCGCCGCCACAAGGGCACGGCAACGGGAGAAACAGTAGTCATCAGCGAAAAGAAGAGTCGATTAACGGCCAAAAAGCCCCCCAGGGCCCGGCAAAGCACGCCGAAGGTAGGTCGTTTATTTTATTCCAGGAAGTGCGCCGTCTCGGCCGAACGATTTTAGCGGGCACAGAAATGCCCCCCAAGCGCATGGTTTAGAAACCGGGCGGCTGGGGGGCATTTCTGATGAGAGCTTATTTTACTTCCTCGTATTCCACGTAATCACCGCCGTTGAACTTGGTATCTGGGCGGGCTTTGGGCTGGGGCGGCACATACTCTACGCGCACCTGGCCGGGAGCCGGCGCGGGGCCGGGCGGCGGTCCGAAGGGCGAAGCTTGTCCGAAAGGCGGCGCCTGGCCAAACTGCTGCCCGTAGCGACGAACTTGCTTTTTGATGAACATGCCCACCACCAAACGCAGCACCACGGGCAGCACGAAGCGCACGAGCAGCGAAATGATGAGCAGGGTGAGGAGGAACTTGGTCATGGGCGGGAAGGCGGGGAAACGGGTTGAAAGTAAAAATCGGCCGTGACGGCGCTGCTGAGCTGCTCAGCCGAGCAGGCTACAAGTTCAGAACGCGGCGAAAGCATAAATGGTTTATAGCCCAGCTCCGCCAGCAAATTAACAACGGCCTGCCGATTCTCCAGGCCATTCAATTCGGTTTGAATAAGGGGCCGAAAACGACGCAACGTGGCTTGCAGGTGGCGAAACACTTCGTGCTCGAAGCCTTCTACATCGCACTTTACAAAATCCAGGCGTGGCAGATCGGCCAGCAGTTCATCGGGCACGCGCATGGGTACCTCGTAGGTGCGGGCGTAGGTTTCGTTGGGGTTGGAGGCCGCCACCTTGGTCATGCCGTGGTGAAGCAGACCGTCGCGCTCTGGCGTACCCATCTGCACAGTCGTATTTTGCCCCCCAAGCGCGTAAGGCAGCAGTGTCAGGTTGTTGTGGCCACTCAGGCGCACATTGTCGCGCCAGATTTTTTGGAAATCCGGGATGGGCTCTACGGCCAACACCTGCCCCTTCGCTCCTACCAAACGCGACAACGCCACGGAGTAATAGCCCAGGTTAGCGCCAATATCCAGGCACACGAAACCGGGCCGAATGATCTTTTCCAGAAAAAACAGCTCGGGATACTTCGCTTTACCCCAGCCCACGCTCACCAACCCCAAATACACGCGGCTCACGAAGCGGATATAGCGCTCGAAGCCGAGGGCCTGGACCAATAATTTGCGAAGCTGTTTTACCATAGCAGCGGCAAAGGTAGCACGTCCGGTTACGTGGTCGCACTACCATCAGCATTGCTAGGCCCAACAGCTACTTTCGGTGCTTGCGTGTTGCCCACGCTGCGCCCGCCGCCGCCAGCCCACCGATCAGGTACCAAGCTACCGTCATCAGCTTGGTTTGTGGGGTGCGGTTGCTGGGAGCTTCGCCCAGGCCCATTGGGCCGGGTAGCACCACGCCACCTATGCCAGCCGCCAAGCCGAGCACAATGCCGCGTTGCCAGGCATTTTTGCCAGTTCCTACCAAGCTGTAGTACAAGCCGTTGGAAAGTAGGTCGCCGGCCATGGTCAGGTTGAACAGGGTGTCGTGGTCGGGCTGGGGGGCATTTGCCTTGCCCAGTAGCTTGCGCAGGCCGCGCATACCCAGCACGTCCATACGCGGGGCAGTTTCGGGGATAAGATGACGGGCGGTTTCGTGCACAGCCGTCAGCACTGCGGCGCCCGCGAGGCCGTTGCTCAAGGCGCGTATTACAGTAGCATATTTCATGTGGCAGGAGGTTCAAAATAAAGTTAAGCTCAGCTATTGCGGCCGGACGCTTTTTCCAAACGCATAAGCGCTGCGGCACGTTGCCCGGCTCTGGGTAGCGGCTGAGGTTAGAAAAAAGCCCCCCGGCATTGCGCTAGTTTCCGGCGCCTGCCTATCTTTGTTGGCCTGAGCAGCTAGTGTTCAGCAGACGCCTCTTTAGCTCAGCTGGTAGAGCAGCTCATTCGTAATGAGCAGGTCGTTGGTTCGAGTCCAATAAGAGGCTCTTCGTAAAAAAGCCCCCCAAAGTCGCTGATGCGCCTTGGGGGGCTTTTTTGTCATGTTTTTTGGCAGCGCAACGCTAAAGAGATTCTCAAGAAATCAGCGCCGGAAGTACACGGAAAAGGCAGAGCCGATGCCTACTTCACTTTCTGCCTCAATTTTGCCCCCCGCATTCTCAATTATCTTCTTGACCATATATAGCCCAATGCCAGAGCCCTCTACGTGGGTGTGGTAGCGCTGAAACATGGCAAACAGTTGGCGTTCACGGGTTAGGTCGAGGCCTAGGCCATTGTCCTGCACTTTCAGAACATCATATTCAGCCTCCGTATGGCAGCTAATGCGCACTTGAGCCGGGCGGTCGGAGTGGCGGTATTTGAAGGCATTGCTCAACAGATTATAGACTACTGAGCGCAGGTTTTTCTTCGAGAAGGAAAGCGTAGGACACATATCTACATCTACTTCCAGATGCGCCTGCGCTTGCGCCATTAGAGGCACCAGATCGAGGCGTACGCCCTCGATAACTTCAGCTAAATCGACGGTTGTAGCGGGCTGATCGTGCTCCTTTTGCAGCTTCGAAACATCGGTCAGGTGGTCGATAGTGGTTTTGAAACGATCTACCGCTCCATGCATCATCGACAGAATAAAGCTTACGTCGCCCTCCTGACTGCTGGGGGGCAATTGTTGTTGCAGCGCGTGCAGCAGGCCCTCAATATTGGTAATCGGCGCTTTCAGGTCGTGCGAGGCAGTATAAATGAAGTTGTCCAGGTCCACGTTCGTGCGTCGGAGTTGGTCGTTGATGCTGCTCAGTTCTAGGTTGGTCGTAGCCAACTCTTGAGCCATTGCCTGCGCCTGCTGTCTGCCCTCTTCTATTACCTGGCGCGCCTCCACCGACTCCGTGATGTCAGTGACCATGGTGTAGAATCCGACCACGCTACCGTCCTGAATATCGGGCACGTAGCTGGTCCGAATATGCTTGACAAAATTCTCCCGGTACGGCATTTTGGCCTCAAAATCCAGCCGTTCTCCAGCCAGTGCCCGCTCGATATAGCCTTTTATGCCTTGGTAGGCCTTATCTCCCACTACATCTCGTACGGCCCTGCCCAGTAAGGCTTCGGCAGGCTGATTAAACCAGGCTTTATAGGCCTTATTGGTAAACTGGTACTTTTCTTCCCGATCTAAGTAGCCAATAAGTACAGGAAGAGCATCGGTCACGAGGCGCAGCTGCTGAGTGCTGGCCTCACTGGCTTTGCGGGCTTCCACCTGCTCTGTTACCTCAAAGGCAAACACCAGCACGCCATCCACCTCGCCGCGCTCATTGTAGCGAGCTTGTTGGATAAAATTGAAGTATCGGTCTTCCAATACGCCATCATCAGGCCGTGCGAAAGGAATGAGCAAGGCTTGTTCCTCGTGCGTGCCTCCTAATTCGTATATGCAACGAAACGTTTCGGCCACCCGATTATTCGCTATTTCTGATAGTGCTTCATAAATGGACCGGCCTAATAGTCGACGGTTAGGAAATAGTTGCTGGTAACTGGGGTTAACCAGTTCAAATACCAGATCAGGGCCGCTCAGGATGCAAATAGCGGCGGGAGCTTGCATAAACAGCCGCTCCAAGTGCAGGCGCTGCCGCTCCGTTTCAGCCTGAGCACGCTGCAATTCGTTCGTGCGCCTTTGTACCCGACCTTCCAGCTCCTTATTGAGCTGTTCAAGCTGGTGTTGGGCCCGGAATAGCTCAGCATTGTTGACCAGAAATTCCTCATTTGCGGCCTGAAGCTCTTCATTCGCAGTCGCCAGTTTCTCGTTCAGGATCTGCACCTGCTGGCGGCTTCGCTCTACCTGCTGGCGAGCTTTTACCTGCGCTGTAACCTCGTAAGCAAACACGAGGATGCCGTTAATCTGGCCGGCCAGATCGCGGGTAGCCTGGTAAATAAAGTTGTAGAAGTTCTCTCCCAGCTCATTGGTGCCCGTGTTGGCATGGTCGAGCTGCACCAGCATTTCCTGCGCGTAGAATGTTTCCCCGGTACGATACACCTTGTCGAGCAAGCCAAAGATCGGTTGCCCGGCCAGCTCCGGCATTGCCTCGCGGATACCCCGGCCTACCAACGGACGCTCGCCTACCAGTTGCTGATAATAAGGATTAACGAGGCGAAATCGATGGTCAGGGCCTTCGAATATGCAGATCATGGCCGGTGCCTGCATAAAAATATTGCGTAGCTGCTCGCGCTCAAGCTCGGTTTCGGCCCGGGCCACTTCCGCTTGCTGGGTGGCGGCCACCAATTCCAGATTAGTAGCTGCCAGTTGCTGGTTCAGCACCTGCAACGTCGCTTCATCCTGTTCCATCTGCCGGCGCGTCTGCACCAGCTCGCTCACCTCGTAGGCAAAAACCAGAATGCCATCAATGGTGCCTGTGGCATCGTGGGTGGCTTGGTTGATAAAGTTGAAATAGCGCGGATTGGGGCCTTCGTAATCGGCTTGGGAGAAATGAATAGGGATTTCGTTGCCGTAAAATGTCTCGCCCGTACGGTATACTTCATCGAGCAAACCAAAAAATGGCTCACTTTCCAGCTCGGGCAAGGCTTCCCGGATGGTTTTGCCTACCAACTGCCGCCCCCCGAAAAGCTGATGGTAGAGCGGATTGGCAACAGTAAAAACGTACGTGGGACCTGAGAGTCGGGCAATACAGGCCGGCGCCTGGCTAAACAGCGTATCCAGCTGCTGGCGCTGTGTTTCGATGCGGGCCAGCCCCTCCCGCTCCTTAATCTGACTTTCGCGCAAGGCCAGCTCCACAGCGCTCCGGTCCTGATCGGCGGTATCGGTAAAGCTTACTACCAACAGCTCACCACTGCGCTGGGCGGCCAGCTGAAAATAATTATCGAGCCCGTCGGCCTGGTAGTTCAGCTTATACTGGTCGGGTTTGCCGCTTGCAAATACCTGTTGGTAGAAAGCAAATACCCCGTTGGGTAGCGAAGCGGGGAAGCGCTCCTTTATGGTACCGTAGGGCTGTTCGAGCGGACCCACCATGCGCTGACCGGCCGGATTGATATAATCAATAGTAAAATCTATAATTTCATCGCTGCCCGCTTTATATACTGGGGAAAGCAGATTGACAGCCGTCAGGGATATATCCAGTAGCGTGTGAAGCAGGTCGCTGGGGTCGGCTAAGGCGGTTAACGGCACAGGCGGATCGGGCATAGCAAATACTGAAAGGTTCTAAGCTTTATAGATAGAGCAATACCCTGATAAATAGCGCTGTACGCAGGAAAACTGATCAAGCAATGCGGCGGAGTGCATCACCCCAGATGAGTTAACCAGCACACCCTGTAGAAATGCTTCTACCAAGGTAGTGTTTTGGCACTGGGGCTTTTTTAACTTATTAGCAAACAGCTACAGCGCTCCTTGGCTGGCACTGCTGACAAACTCCCGTCATCAGATACTCGCGCGATGCTGCCTGAAAGCCCCCCGGCAGCGCCACAGCCGGAATAGCCACTTGGTTGAGGCAATAGGTATGCTGACAGGCCGAGCACTTGAAGTGCACATGATCATCGGTATGCGCGTGGCGGGCACATTCGCGCGAGCAAAGTGCATAGCGCAGAATATCGGTGTTGTCGATAACGCGATGAATCAGCCCTTTTTCCTCAAAGGTTTTGAGGGTTCGATACAAGGTGATGCGATCGGTGTTGGAGTCCAGGCTTTGCTCCAGATCATGGCTAGACTGGGCGTAGGTTTTTGCCAGGAACGCCCGCAACACAGCCTGACGCACGGGCGTTTGGCGCAATCCATGTTGGGCAAGCAGGGCGGTAGCAGAATCGGCAGCGGACATAAGAATTCGGAAACGTAAACGAATAAGCGCTAATACCGGCAGTTTCGTTCGGCTAGTGAATTGTAAAAATACAACCAACTAACATTTCAGAGCCCTTTACACAGATTGCACAACGGCTACTCATGCGCCAGAAACACTAAAAAAGGGCCTGCTTTATAGAAGCAGACCCTTTTTACTTTCTATACAGAATGCCTACTTGGCGGGCATCAAGACGGCATCGATGGAATGTACGGTACCGTTGGTGGCTTTGATATCGGGGGTGGTTACGGTAGCCGAACCGCCTTTGGCATCACGAATCGTGACGGTGCCGCCCTCTAGGCTCACAGTCAGCGACTCGCCCTGCACAGTTTTGATGGTCTGACCATCCTTCAAATCAGCGGCCATCACGTTGCCCGGTACTACATGGTAGGTCAGAATCTTGGTAAGCTGCTTTTTATTGGCGGGCTTGAGCAGGTTGTCTACCGTGCCGGCTGGCAGCTTAGCGAAGGCTGCATTATCGGGAGCAAATACAGTAAACGGACCTTTTGCTTTCGCCTGTTCGGCTAGGCCGGCAGCTTTCAAGGCGGTTAATAAAGTAGTATGCTCCGTTGAGAGAGCGGCACTGCCGGCTAAGTCTTTGTTAGTAGAAGTAGACGTTGTAGCCGTTGCAGCAGTAGTGGCCGCCGGAGCAGGCGTCATTGTTTGGGCCGTGGCAGCGCCAGTAATACCCAAGAGAGCAATTGCAAGGATGATTTGTTTCTTTTTCATAGATGAAGACTAGTAGTTAAAAATGCGGGAAGTGATTGTACAACCACGGACCAGCTGAATGGTTGAGATTAATTTGTTTTAATGTCTTCACCATCAGCATTTTCCTTTTAATCCTCCGTTGGAAATACAAGCTACATCACATTATAATATTCGAATAAAAGCCCCCCGGGCACAAAAAAAGCCAGACGTGAGAGCGTCTGGCTTTTTTGTGCCCGGGGGGCTTTTTACTTAGACCTTAGAGGCTGCTATCGTAGTCGGACGAGCTGGATGAGCTGCTGCCCATGCCGCCGCGGTAGCCGGATTGATTGCCCGACTGGCTGCCAGAAGAGGAGCCATAGTCGCTACCACTGCTGCTACCCGAGCGGTAGCTGCTGCCGCTATTGCCGGAGCCGCTGCTTGGGGCCGGACGGTAACCCGACTTCGATTTGTCGGAGTCGGAGCCATAGCTGCTACCTGAACCATAGCTGCCGCCTGAACCGTAGCTGCTGGAGCCATAGCTACCAGTGGAGCCGTACTTACCTGACTCTGAGCTTACGTTACCGCGGTAACCAGACTTGTCTTTTTTGCCGCTCTTGCCTTTATAAGACTTGTAGCTTTTGTCGCTGCTCTTGGAGCGCAACGCCAGCCAGCTTAGGCCACCAATAAGCAGCGCGCCACCTACAATTTGCTGCGTAGTAGTCAGCTTACCGAATTGGCTGGTAGCCTTGCTGCTGAGGTCTTTTACCGACTGGGGAAGCTGGTTGAGCGTGTCATTTAAGCCCAACTGATCGACCCAGTTTTTGACAGCTCCACTGGCTCCGCCTTGCTCGCGGTTTTGGTCCTGATTGCTGCTGTCGTTCTGACGGTTCTGGTCACCCGAACTGCCACTAGCAGTGCTAGCCGAGCCCGCAGCACCCGATGCTTTGGTAGCTGAGCCTGGAGTCGAAGTAGATTTCTGGGAAGAAGCACCAGCGTTTGCGCCAGTGGAAGAGGGAGTAGATCCGGGGTTGGGTTGATTTGGCTTGTTTTCCATAGTAGTGGTGAGGGTAATAGAACGAATAATTACGTGCGACCGGCAGGTCACACTAGGTCTATATCGTATTTCCTTGAAGCCGGGTTGCGAATAAGGTATACTTTTTCCGGCAGTCGGGCCTCGGCCTTCATTCGTAGTCGTCAGTAAGTTAGAGCGCATCTAAGCTGAACAATTATGAGATGTTGTCGCTTTTCCTTCGCGAAAGGCGGCCAACCTCTTTTTTATTTTCTCTTGTCAAAAAAGCCCTCCAGCTCAGTGTATATGTCAAAACGGTTCGAGAATAAAGTCTGTATCGTTACCGGCGCTACGTCCGGTATCGGACGTGCGGTAGCCGTGCAGCTAGGGCGCGAGGGCGGCTGTGTGGTAGTGCTGGGGCGCAACGCCGAGGAGGGCCGCGAGGTAGTGCGTCAAATAAAAGCGGCTGGTGGCGAAGCCCTTTTCGTGCGGGCCGATGTGGGCAAGGATGCGCACCTGCAAGCGGCTGTTCGCAAGACCCTGGCACGTTGGCACCGAGTAGATGTGCTGATTAACAATGCCGCCGAAATGACCTACGTACCCTTGGTAGATTTGCCCCCCAAAGAATGGGATACGCTCATGAATGTAAATATGCGGGCCCTGTTTCGTCTCTGCCAGCTCTGTTTGCCCCACATGAAGCACGGTAGCATTGTGGCAGTCAGTTCCGTGCATGCCCACCAAACTACGGCCAACGTAGTGCCTTATGCTACCAGCAAAGGCGCTATAGAAGCCTTTGTGCGCGGCCTCAGCCAAGAAATTGCGCATACCCAAACCCGCATCAATGCCGTGGCGCCCGGCGCCGTAGATACTCCTATGCTCTGGGATAACCCCAACGTAAAAAGTGGCCGCGAGAAGATAACCGGCCAGGTAGGGAGCCCCGAAGAACTGGCCGCCGCCATCTGCTTTCTGGCCGCCGCCGAGTCCAGCTTTATCAACGGCACCACCTTAGTAGTAGACGGCGGCCGACTTGCCGCGCTATAGCGTGTAGCAGAGCGTGGTAATTTTTAAGCTATCACGCATTCAGGAAAAAGCCCCCAGCCGCTATTTATATACTACATACCTATCCACGGGCGCCCTTGTGCATCTGCTCCGGGTCGGGCAGAGGTTTGTTGCCAGCGTAAAGGTGGGCATCAAGGCGACCGGCGAGGCGGGCTTCGGCCTCAAACTTATTGTTGAAGTAGCCTACCCGCGCCGACTCAACTAAGTACCTCCACAAGAAAGTCGCGATGCCGTACTCCTGAAACTGTCGGATGTGGCACATCTCGTGGGCTACCCAATAAGGATCCTGCAAAAACTGCTCGCGGGTAGTTCCGCTGAGGTGAATACTGTTGCCCAAAACCATAGCCACACTCCGCGATTTCAGAACGATGCGGGCAATGCGGGCGAAGGGCGAATTCTCAATAATTCGGGGCGGCTTCATGGGTGGTTATTTGGGCGGCGTAGTATACGCCAAACGTTGAGCTTTTAGCCATGGTTCAGCTATAATTTTACCCTTATAAATTTATACTATTAGAAGTTTATTTACCCAATTAGGGGGTAAAACTTGGATGCCCAAATTTTTATGGCTTAGCTTTAACCTATGGGGCTCGCTACAAACGGTCGGTTTTGGCCCCCATACAACCGCTTTTTTATCACTTTTTTTCCTGGACAAACAGTCCGGTTTTTCGCTCATACGACCCACCCTTTCGCCGCTTGCGGCTACGCCCGAAAATTGATTTTGCCCCCCTACGACGGACAATGAAACATAGCCTTCTCTATTGCCTCGCCGCTGCCTCGCTCACGCTTTCCTTCTTTTACGACCGCACCCCTGCTGACGATACTACCGCTTCGGCCCCAGTCTTAGCCGAAGCCTCTCTTTTCCCCTCCTGGACACCGGATATGCCGGTGCCGCCTGCGGACGACTACACCGCGGCTAGTTCCCGCGATTCGCTTGCCTATAACTACTACGCACAGACTCTCGGTTTGAAGCTCGATTTCGACGAGAACAAAGCCCTGCTTCGCACCGTCACCGATTGGCTCGGCACCCCTTACCGCTACGGCAGCAGTACCCGCCGCGGCACCGATTGCTCCGGCTTTGTAAGCCGCGTTTTTCAAGAAGTTTACGGCATTACCCTTCAGCGCAGCTCGCGCTCCATGTTTCAGAACGTGAAGCGCATCAGCAAGACTGAGATGGAGGAAGGCGACTTGGTATTCTTCCGTCGCGGGCCCGGCCAGCCTATTTACCATGTTGGTATTTATCTCAAAGATGGCAAATTTGCCCACTCAGCTACCAGTAGAGGCGTAACGATAAGCTCCTTACAACAAGGCTATTATAATCGAAACTTCTATGCGGCTGGTCGCGTTGAAACCAATTAACTGGCCGCCACCCGTATTCCCTACATTAAGCCCTGCTCTTCGGAACGGGGCTTTTTTTGTGGCTTACTGTTGAGCTGCTGAGCCAAAACCATTTTGAGCAGTTACAGTATAGAACAGGCAAGCGCCAGCCCAATGCGGATTGGCAGCAATTCACTCTCAACTTCGCTTTTCTATGAATACTCCGAACCCCAAAGGCGAGAATATCGCCTCCTCTCCCCTCTTCAAAACTTTCCTTGGCAAGGCTGAAGAATATCTGAAAAAGCCCCTGCGCATCAAACAGCTTCTGAATGATGCTTACCAGAAAGCCAGCGAGAAAAACGACTTAGGTACGCTTGCTCACGAGGCTTGGGAAAGCTTGCAAGTGCTTTTCCGGTTGGTACGCACGTCCGTATCGGGTGAGTACACGGGCGTGCCTACACCTACTATCGTGGCGGCGGTGGCTGTGCTCATCTACTTCCTGAGCCCCATTGACCTGATTCCGGACTTTATTCCGGTGATTGGCTTGCTCGATGACGTGGCCCTGCTGGCTTGGTTCACTACCAAACTGAAAGAAGAAATGGACCACTTCGTAGCGTGGGAGCACTCGCGGCCGACTGTGGTTAACACCAGCAGTGCAATGGCCAGCACCAGCGGTCCGGTAGATAGCCCTTCCGGCGCGGCCGTATCTTTGACCTCAAGTGACGGCACCACGGCCGAAGCGGGTCCGAAGCCGCAAAATGCCCCCCAGAAGTCTCCCGACCATACGCTGGATCGGGGCGTGGAAGCACCGGAGTCGGCGAAGCGCATGGGCACCGTTGATTTGAACCACCCAGCCGCGGGTTCCAGCCACTCACAGTCAAACACCGATTCAGGCATTTCTTCGCCCGATAGCAGCAACCCCAATCCCAGCCTGACGGGCCCAAACGACACAGAACCTAAAACCGATGTGCGGCCTCACGCCGATGATACCTACAACACCGACGGCAGCCGCACTCGCAACGATAGCTCGAACGACACCGGCGGCAATGTACGCTAGACGCAATTCTTAAAAGGCAAAAAAGCCCCCCAGCTCAGGCTGGGGGGCTTTTTTATGTTCTTAATAAAACTCTCTGCCTAAGCCACCTGCCGAATTTTGGGTGTGTGAGAGGCTACGTAGCTTACAAAGTCGCCCACGGTGCTCAAAGGCACTTCATCGGGAATAGTGATTTTGAAGCTGCGCTCGAGCTCAAGAATAATGTCTACTACATCAACCGTGTCGAAGCCAAGCTCACGACTTAGGTTGCTGCCGATACGCAGGCGCGTGGGCTTAATAGCTTTACGCTTGCTGATGATGCGCAGCACTTGCTGCTCGATGGTAGAAGGGACAGAGGTAGATGAGGAAATCATATTAAGGGAAGAATACAGACAAGGGGACTGTAAGACCTGAGAAATGAGATTTAGTTTACCAGGGCGGCTAGTATAACGTCTCACTTCTCATTTCTTGTGTCTAAAGTTTAAGCTTCAGCTAAAACAGGTGGGCGAGTGGCGCGAATTTCTTCCGCGTCGGCGGGGGGCGTTACAGGGGCATCAGGGTCGTTTCCGGTAATCTTAGCACGGAGCCGTTCGTTGATCAAATACATTACAGGGACTACTACCAGGGTAATAATGGTTGCAAAGCTAAGACCGAAAATAATCGTCCAAGCTAGTGGGCCCCAGAACACAACTGACTCGCCTCCGATGAAGAAGTGCGGCTCAAACGAGTTGAACATCTCATAGAAATCAATATTCAAGCCAATTGCTAATGGGATAAGTCCTAGAATGGCTGCGGTGGCAGTCAAAATCACCGGATTCAGACGCGTCCGCCCCGCCAACACGATGGCCTGTCGCAGCGGCATGCCTTGAGAGCGAAGCATATCCGTAAATTCGACCAAGAGAATACCATTTTTCACCACGATACCCGCCAAGGCAATAATTCCTACACCGGTCATTACAATACTCACGTTCATGCCCGTGATGGCCAAGCCCAGCATTACCCCAATGATGGAGAAGATTACCTCCGTCAGGATGATGATCGGCTTGCTTACCGAGTTAAACTGCGTCACCAGAATAATAAAGATGAGGGCCAACGCACCGACGGCAGCTATGCCAAGGAAGTCGCTGGTCTCTTTCTGATCTTCCTGCGCACCACCCATCTTAATGGTATAGCCAGCCGGAGTTGGGAAAGCTTTCAACGCCGTTTCAATCTCGCGCACCACATCGGGGCCAGTGAAACCGTTGAGTACGTTCGACGAGATAGTAATCACTCGCTTCACGTCTTTGCGCTTAATGCCGCCATACGTAGTGCCGTACTTCACCTCAGCCACCGAAGAAATCGGCACCTGACGGATCTGACCGGTAGCATCGCGGAAAGTGAGCGGCGAGTTCAGAATGGCGTTCACGTCTTCGCGGTAAGGCTTGGCGTAGCGCACCTGAATCGGATAATCGTCGTCAGCGGTTTTGAATTTGCTGGCTTCGTAGCCGTAAATGGCCGTCCGCACTTCCATACCAATCTGGGCGGTGCTGATGCCTTCGCGGTTGGCCCGTACCCGGTCGATGTTCACGGCAATTTCCGGGTTGCGGTCTTCCAGGTTGGAGCGCAGATCTTCGATACCACCAATATTGGTGGAGTCGAGGTAGCTAATTACCTTCTTCGACAGCTTGGCAAGCTCCGGATAATCGTCGCCGGATACTTCAATAGCAATAGGCTTGCCGGTAGGCGGGCCGCTGGCCTCCTGGTCTACCGAAACCTCAGTTCCCGGAATGCCTTTCACCACTTCCCGAATCTTGTCCATATAGGTAGAAGTGGCCGGACCAGTCCGCTCACTCAACTCCTTGAACGCTACACCAACTTTGGCCAGGTGCGACTGCGACACGCCCGTAGCCGTAGCTTCACCGGGGTCGCCGGCACCAATAGCGACGTTCGAGATAACCGATTCCACGTCAGGGTTATTACGGCCGATGACGCCGTAGATGCGCTTCTCCAACTCGCGGGCTACCGAGTCAGTTACCTCTACCCGCGTGCCTACTGGCATTTTCAGGTAGGTGTACACGAACTTAGGATCACCTTTCGGGAAGAAGTCAACCTTAGGCTGGCGGGCGGCCACGGCAAAGAAAGAGCCGATGAATAGCACCACCATGCTACCCATTATCAGCGCCGGGTGGCGAAGCGCCCACGTCACGACGCTCGCGTAGCCATTCTGGAAGCGGGGCAGAATCTTGGTCTGGAAGCCCGCAATCATGTGCACGAACACGAACTTGTTCAGGAAGCACAGCACGATAACCGTAATCATTAGGTTGCCCACAAAAGGCGAACCCATCAAATACCCTATCAGAGCTATAAGCAGCAACACGCCCATTCCGATCAGGAAGTTCTTATCCAGCTTCGGCCGCTCGGCGTTATGGTGGTCTTCGCGCTCCATGAACGACACGGCAAACACCGGGTTCATGATGAAGGCTACAATAAGAGAAGCCATCAGCGTCAGGATGAGTGTAACGGGTAGGTAGAACATGAAGCTACCCACAATGCCCGGCCAGAACAGCAGCGGCACAAAGGGCGCCACCGTGGTCAGCGTACCGGCCAATACGGGCACGAATACTTCACCAGCTGCATACTTAGCCGCCTGCTTGGTCGTCATCTCGGGGTGCTCGTGCAGCAAGCGGTGCGTGTTTTCGATAACCACAATAGCGTCGTCCACCACAATGCCCAGCGCGAGCAGGAAGGCGAACAGCACAATCATGTTCAGCGAAAAGTCGAACGTCGGTAGCAGCACGAAGGCCAGGAACATGGAAAGTGGCACCGACAAGCCTACGAATAGGGCGTTGGTGGTGCCCATGAAGAACATCAGAATCAACGTTACCAAAAGGAAGCCGATGATAATGGTATTGATCAGGTCGTGCAGGGTTACGCGGGTGTCGTTAGACGTGTCGCCGGTTACGGTGATGTCCAGTTCCTTGGGCAGCGTCTTCTTCGAGTCGTCGATGATCTGCTTAATCTTGTCGGAGGCATCAATCAGGTTTTCACCCTGACGCTTTACCACGTTCAGCGTAATAGCAGGCTTGCCATCGAGGCGGGCGTAGCTTTCGCGCTCCTTGAAGGCGTCTTCTACCGTAGCAATGTCGCCGAGGCGAACAGCAGAGCCATTCAGGTTTTTGATCTGAATATCAGCAATGTCGGCGGCGCGGACATACTGACCAGCCACACGCACGGCGCGCTTCTGGTTGCCCACATCAATAGAACCACCTGAGATGGTGATGTTTTCGCCGGCAATAGCCCGCTGAATGTCCGTGAAGCCCAAGCGAGAAGCGCGGAGCTTATTCAGGTCTACGTCTACGTTTACCTGCTGCTCCAAGGCACCTACGATATCTACCCGGGTGATTTCGGGCAGCGCCTCAATCTTATCCTGGAAGTCATCGGCGAACTTCTTCAACTGAATCACCGACAGATTACCTGCCAGGTTGATGTTCATGATAGGCAGCTCGGAGAGGTTTACCTCCTGCACCGTGGGGGGCGTGGGCAGGTCGCTGGGCAACTCCGAAGACGCCTTATCGACGGCATCCTTGATAAGCTGCTTGGCATACTGCACATCCACGTCGGAGCTGAACTCCACGTCTACGATGGCGTAGTCCTGGTTGGAAGTGGAGTTGATTTTCTTCACTCCATTCACCGACTTAATTTCCTTCTCGAGCTGGCGCGTTACCAGATTCTCGATGTCGGTGGGGGAAGTACCGGGGTATACCGTGGCCACAATGATGCGCGGAATCACGATATCCGGAAACTTCTCCTTGCCTAGCTTGATATAGGCAAATACCCCAGCCACGCATAGCAGCAGCGTGATAATATAAACGCTGGTCTTATTATCAATAGACCAACTGGTGGGCTTGAATTCTTTTTCGATGTCCTGCATGGCTTAATTCCTAACTTCTTACAGGCTTACAACCTGTCCTTCGTTGATATTCTGATAGCCCGCTGAAATAACTTTGTCATTGGCGCTCAGGCCGCTGGTTACTTCTACTTCGCCATTATAAGTGGCACCGGTCTTGATGACGCGCTTGCGAGCTACCGGCTGGTTGCCCTTTTGCTCCACCACATATACATAACTGTTTTGCTCGTCACGTTGCACCAAGTCAACTGGAATTACCGTGGCGTTCGGGCGGTTGTAGTTCAGGATGCGCACGGTAGCTACCATGTTGGGGCGCAGCTGTAGCTTCGACTTGCTATCGAGGCGCAGCTCCGTGGTGAAAGTGCGGCTCGTAGGGTTGATGGAACTGCTAACCACGCGCACGGTAGCTGGGAACTCCTGATTGCCCAGATCAGGGATAGCAACTACGGCCTTGTCGCCGGCCTTAATGCTGCCGGAGTAGCTTTCCGATACGTCGGCCAGAATTTTGCCCCCCGTACCACTTACGAGGCGCACTACCGGCGTACCTGGTGCTACTACTTCGCCCAGCTTTGGCAGAACTTCATCGGCAGTGCCTGCGAAAGGAGCAGTTACGTTGTACAGCTCGCGCTGACGGCCGAGGGTGCTCAGGTTGCGTTGCAGCGCTTCGTAGTTGTTCTTAGCCTGCAAAAACTGAATCTCGGTTCCAATTTTCTGGTCCCAGAGGCGCTTTTGCTTTTCATATACCACGCGAGCTAAGTCCAAGCGGGTGCGCAACTCGGCAATGTTGGATTCGAGTACACCAGCGTCGATGGTGGCGAGCACCTGTCCTTTGCGAACCCGGTCGCCGCGCTGTACGCGCAAGCTGGTAAGCGAACCACCGGAGCGGGCCGATACGGTAGCGTTCTGATCGAAATCGACGCGGCCCTGCACCTCTAAGTAGCTCTTAAAGTCGGCGGGCTTCACGTTTAGCACCGATACGGGCACAATCTGAGCGGCAGCGGCAGTTGCAGCTGTATCAGTAGAACCAGCTTTGGCTTCCAGAGCGGCAATCTTAGCCTGATTTTCGGCCTGTTCTTTTTTCAGCGCGGCCAACTCAGCCTGCGGGTCCTTCTGCCCGCAGGCAGCTAGCAGCGTTAGGGCAAGAATGGCGGGAGTGATGCTGTATTTCATGGAGGGGAAGCGGTTCACTAACTAACTGAAAGGATGAAAAAAGGTGCGACTGGGGGGCTTTTTTGTGCCCTATCAGGAGCAAAAAGCCCCCCAGTCGCAGCTATGATTATTTGGTGCTTTGATATAGCGTACCAGCGGCCTTATCGAAATCGACTTTAGCTACCAGCGCATCATAAAGCGAAGTGTAATAGTTGGTCTGAGCTTGGCGCAAATCAGTTTCAGCCGTAATCACCTCCAGGTTGGAGCCTACGCCCTCCTGAAACTTAATCTTGGCTACCCGCGCTACTTCCGTGGCTAGCTCAAGGTTAGCCTTTTGATTGGCTAGCACGTCAAGCGTGTTTTGCAAACTAGTCTCGCTCTGACGGCGCTCCAAGTCGATGCCTTGCTGCAAAGTGGTGAAGCCCTTTTGTACTTGCTCCAGTGCTAGTTTACCTTGCTGAATAGAGGCGCGCTTACGGAAGCCATCGAACACCGGAATCTGCAACGCCAAGCCGTAGTTGCCGAAGCCAAACCAGTTCTGATTCAGAACTTGCCGCCCACTGGGCGTGGTAGCTCTGGAATTGGGTCCGCGAAAATCAAGTAGCCCGCCCAGGCGCGGATCAGAGCCAATGAAACCGTAGTTGGCGGTGAGATTGAGCGAAGGCAGGTAGCCTGCCCGGCGGTTGCGCACATCAAGCGCGGCCAGGTCACGCTGGGTTTCCAGCACTTGGTATTCAATGCGGCGGCTATAGTCGAACTCGTTGCCGGCGCTTTGTAGGCGGTTGCGCTCAGCCTCTACCACGGCCGCGTCGAGGCGGTCGGTGAGGTTGACGGCCTGACGCTGGTCGAGGCCCATCTGAAACTTAAGCAGGGCCACACTCAGATCAATCAGGCGGGTGGCATTTTGCTGCTCAATGCGCAGGTTATTGAGCTGCACCTGCAGGCGCTGCACGTCCAGCTTTTCGACAAAGCCTTCCTTAAACGTCTGCTCGGTCTGGTAGAGCAATGTATCGAGGCGCTGCACGTTACGGGCTAGCAGCTGTAGCCGCTCACTAGCCACCAAGGTGCTATAGTAGGCTTTTGATACCTGCTCCACCACCTCAATTTCCGTTTGCTGGCTTTGGCGCACCGCTAGCTTCTCATACACTTTAGCGGCTTTCAGTCCCAGAAAAACGGAAGCATTGAACAGAGGCTGCGAAGCATTAACCGCAGCATTTCCTTGATAGCGTAAACCAAACGCAAGCGGCTGAGGACCAGACGACTCCACTTGTGTATAAGCGGGCTCCAACACTACACTCTGGCCGCTTTGCACGTTGCGCAACTGATCGGGCGTGAGGGTGGTACCATTGAGAGTGCCAGCTCCACCTGCGAAAGCGCCAAAATCGACGAGCTGGCGCTGAAGCTTGAAATTGTCCGTTACGCCACCCCCAATGTTGATCTGAGGCAAGCCACTGGCCTTTACTTCATTCACCCGCGCCGACGCAATCTGCTCGTTGAGGCGCTGTGATTGGAGGGTTGACTTGTTCTGCAAGGCATAGTCGATGGCCTGCTGTAAGCTCAGCGTCATAGGCGCGCTAGAAGCCGGCGACTGGCCCGTGGAGGGCGTTTGGGCGAGTAATTGGTGCAGCCCTAGAAAGCTCAGCACCACAGCGAGCATTAGAAGGCGAAACGTGTTTTTCATAAAAAGCGGGAAGCAGTAAGCGAATCGTTGTTCTTATTCCTGTTCCGTCACCTGACGGTACTCATTAATCAGCTTGTGGCCCCGGAGCGTGGCCGACCCAATCATAAAGTGCTCGAGGCAAATGCTTTGCACTCGACCTGGATCAAACTGGCGGGGTGGATAGAGTTCAGCGTTGAAGGCTAGTTCTATTTGGGCTAACCTAAGGCGGGACAGCACTGCTATATCAAGGTCGGCGCGGTAAAGGCCCTCGCTGATGCCACGACGTAGGTTGTCGGTAATCATTTCGAGGATAAATTGGTTTTTGTGATCGACCCACACTTGCCAGGCTTGGGGATGATATTTCTGGAGGTCGTAGAAGATACTGGGATGAATATTGGTCATGAGGTGCTTGCTCCACTCCATCATCTGAAACAACTCTTCCAGCGCATTGTCTGCCTTAGCTGCCATGCCGGCGCAGTCAGCTTCTTCATGCGCCAGAAAGTGAACCATCACAGCATGCACGATCTGATCTTTATTCTCAAACCATTTGTACAACGTCTTTTTCGACATGGCCAAGTTTGTAGCAATGTCGTCCATCGATACACTCTTGATACCGTTGCGCATGAATAGCGCTTTAGCTGATAGTAAGATGCGGTCTTTGATTTCCATAATTCCGGTACAAAGATACACAGGAAACTTTTATTGAATCCAAAGTTTCCATTAATTTTTTGAAATCTTTTGCCCGGCTATCTAGTAGCTAGGCAGACGCTGGGGGGCAAATCTTACTTTACACTTCGCCAACTTTATTTTTCGGGGCCGCAAATTTGCCCCCCACACGTTGCTTTGGGGCTTCCTCTCTACTTTACCGTACCTTAGGCTCGTCATTCATTCCTCCGCCCCAATTTCTGCTTCCATGAAAATTCGTACCGGCTTCGGCTACGACGTACACCAACTCCGGGAGGGCCTGCCCTTCTGGCTCGGGGGCATTCAGGTGCCGCACACCCACGGCGCCCTGGGCCACTCCGATGCCGATGTGCTCATCCACGTTATCTGTGATGCGCTGCTAGGCGCGGCCAATCTGCGCGACATCGGCTTTCACTTCCCCGACACCGATCCGCAGTACAAAGGCATCGACAGCAAACGTTTGCTGGCCCAAGTGGTGCGCCTGCTCCACGAGCGCGGCTACACCATAAGTAACATCGACTCGACCATCTGCCTGGAGCAGCCGAAGGTTAATCCGCACATCTCGGAAATGCAGCGCGTGTTAGCTGAAGTCATGGGCATTGAAGCTGATGATATCTCTATTAAAGCGACCACCACCGAAAAGCTCGGCTTTGTGGGTCGGAAAGAGGGTGTCGCGGCTTATGCTTCCGTGCTTATCATTAAGCTGTAAGGCTTAAGCTAAAAGCAATTTTTTCGCACTTCCTGCGTCATTTCCTTCCTGATTCATTCACTTTTTCCACCCCATGCAGAAAAACACGTTCTACGCCCTGCTGTTGGCGGCCTGCTGTGCTACCTCCGCTGTAGCCCAGGATGCGCCCACCAAGCGTAAAGTCAAAGTAAAGCGCAAGCAGAAAACGGAAGCCCCTACCAAAGAGGGCGCCGAACCCAACGTCAGCGCTGCCACAGCCACTGCCACCGATTGGGCCGCTACCTATGGCCCCACCATTACGCAGGCCGATCTACGTCAGCACCTCACGATTCTGGCCTCCGACGCTTACGAGGGTCGCGAAACCGGTGAGAAAGGTCAGAAAATGGCCGCTGAGTACATCAGCAAGCAGTTTAAAGACCTGGGCCTAACTGGTCCCGTTCAGGGTTCGGACAATCCATATCTTCAACACTTCACCATGGTGCGCTCCACCTGGGCTGATGGTGCTACCATGAAAGTAGGTGGCCAGACCTATAAGTGGCTGACTGATTTCTACGCGATGGGCGCTTCGCCATTCCAGCAGGAAACGGCTATTCAGCCGGTATTTGCTGGCTACGGCATTGAGCAGGATGGCTACTCTGACTATGCTAGCTTGGGCGATGTGAAAGGGAAAGACCTGATTATTCTCTTGGGCGAGCCGATGAACGCGCAGAAGCAGCCGGTACTCGGTAAAGATGGTTCTCCGAGCAAGTGGGGCACCGACTACCGCGCCAAATCGGCTATGGCTACGCAAAAGGGTGCCCGCAGCGTCTTCTTTATTGATACCGACCCGAACGGCAACTTCCCCAAGCTGGCCGCTCGCATGGCGCCTTACATCAGCCGGCCAAGCATCACGTTCAAAGAAGCACCCGCGGCAGCTAATCCTCGGGTAGCTACTTTCTTCGTTTCGCCGGTCGTGGGGGGCAAAATGCTCGGTACTACCGCCGCGGCGCTTGCTCAGTATCAGACGTCAGTAGGCAAAGCTGGCAAGCCCGTAGCGGCTACGTTCAAGCCGGCAAAGGTGAGCATCAACGCCGCCAAGAAGCTGGAAGATTTCACGACGGAGAACGTGTTGGGCTACTTGGAAGGCACCGATAAGAAGGACGAGCTATTAGTAGTATCGGCGCACTACGACCACATCGGCATCGTTGACGGCGAGGTAAATAACGGCGCCGACGACGACGGCTCCGGTACGGTATCGGTTATCGAAATGGCGCAAGCGTTTACCCAAGCCAAGAAAGAAGGTCACGGCCCACGTCGCAGCATTCTGTTCCTGACCGTAACGGGCGAGGAAAAAGGTTTGCTGGGCTCGGAGTATTACACCGATCATCCGGTGTTTCCGCTGGAGAAAACCATTGCTGACCTGAACATTGACATGGTTGGCCGCACCGATAAGGAGCACGAAGGCAAAGGCGACTACGTGTACGTTATTGGCTCTGATAAGCTCTCCTCAGAGCTGCACGCCATCAATGAGGCGGCCAATAAGAAGTACACGAACATCGACATGGACTACCGCTTCAACGACCCGGAAGATCCTAACCGCTTCTACTACCGCTCTGACCACTATAACTTCGCCAAGCACAAGATTCCAGTGGCCTTCTACTTCAACGGCGTGCACGATGACTACCACGCCGCCGGCGACGAAGTTGAGAAAATCGAGTTTCCGAAGATGGAAAAGCGCGCTCAGTTGGTATTCTATACTGCCTGGGAGCTAGTTAACCGCGACAATCGAATCGTAGTTGATTCGAGCAAACCTTAAGTTTTTAGTTGGTGAAAAAGCCCCCCGGAGTTTCTCTGGGGGGCTTTTTTTGTGATTACTTCAATTACCTAGGGTGCTAGGCTGAGAATATTCAAGAAGCTCTTTAATGCTTGAATAGCAAGTGTAAGGCGTAACTTTAAGGTAGAATTCAGAGTTACCAGGTGCTTCCCCTGTTGGTTTCGGCCGACTTTCTTACCCTTTTGCCGCCATGACTAAAGTCATTCAATTTCTCGCCGATTCAGAGTCCAAAGCCTTTGATCTAGAGCACCGGCGCAAGATTCGCTTCAACATTGGCAAGTACAACGCGGCCGTGCAAACTGGCCTCACTTGGTACTACGATCATGAACTGGCGCGGGAGCGGGCCTCGTACTTGAAGGCGAAGGTGATTAATAACCTCGATCAGTACTTGCTGGAGTTTGAGCGCAACTTCACGGAGCGCGGCGGCAAGGTTATTTGGGCCCAGAATGCGGAAGAAGCCTTGTATGAGATTGGCAAAATCATGGCCCGCCGCCACGCCCGCACGGTGGTGAAGGCCAAGAGCATGACCACTGAGGAGATTCACCTCAACAAGTTTCTGGAGAAAAACGGCATCGAGTCGATCGAGACGGATCTGGGCGAGTACATCGTGCAGCTCAACGGCGAGCGGCCCTACCATATCGTGACGCCGGCCATGCATTTAAGCAAGGCCGACATTGCTGCCATCTTCGTTAAGCACCTCGGCATCGAGCACACCGATGATGCCCAAAAACTTGTGCTTACCGCCCGCCATTTGCTACGCGATAAGTACACCTCGGCCGAAGTGGGTATCACGGGGGGCAATTTTCTGATTGCTGATACCGGTGCCGTGGCTGTAACCGAAAATGAGGGCAACGCCCGCTTGTCGGCCACGTTTCCGCGCACGCACATCGCTATTGTGGGCATTGAGAAGGTAATTCCAACGATGCAGGACCTGAACCTGTTCTGGCCCTTGCTCAGCACTAGCGGCACCGGTCAGCAAGTGACGGTGTACAACACCATCTACACCGGCCCGCGCCAGCCGCTGGAAAAAGACGGCCCCGATGAGATGTTCGTGGTGCTACTAGATAACGGCCGCACCAATCTGCTGGCCCAGCCCGATAAGCGGGAGGCGCTGCACTGCATTCGCTGTGGCGCTTGCCTAAACGTGTGCCCGGTGTATAAAAACATCGGTGGCCACACCTACGAGGCTACGTACTCGGGGCCCATCGGCTCCGTGATTACGCCTCATCTATCGGGTATGGCTGAGAATAAGCATTTGAGCTATGCTTCCAGCTTGTGCGGCGCCTGCACATCGGTGTGCCCGGTGAAGATTAACATTCACAACATTTTGCTCAAAAACCGGCAGCAAAGCGTAGCAGAAGGCCACATGGACAAAGAAGAGCGCATTGCTATTCAACTGTGGATGCGCACCATGAAGAGTCGGCGCTTGCTGAACTTACTGCCTGCCAAAGCTAAAAACTGGGTGCTGATGCGCATGTTGAGCCAAGTGGGCTGGAACAAGCGACGCGACGCGCTAGAGGTGGCGCCCAAGTCATTCAACAAGATGTGGAAGGAGCGAAAATAGCCCCCTTCTCGCTGAATGGCAATATTTTATCATTAAAACCAACCCTCAGAGCTGAACAAGAGTAGAGAAGCGGCATACCCGTGTTCTACTCCTACTCCTTATGCTCGATTTATTATCGCATGTTCTGGCTTTTGCAGCCGGAGCAGCCTTGGTAATTTATACTGTAATGGGAGCTATACGCTCCTTTGTATTGCCGCGCAACGATCTGGTAATCACCAACAAGTGGACCTATCTAATTATTCGGCGCCTGTTCAGCAGCCTTACTTCGCTGTTTAGCACCTTCGCCCAGCGCGACCGCATAATGGCTATGTACGCTCCTACCAGCCTTATTATGCTGGAAATAAGCTGGCTTCTGATGGTGGCTGTGGGCTACACCGGTATTTACTGGGGAATTGGCGAAGGCTCCTTGATTGATTGCTTTAAAATCAGCAACAGTGCTTTGCTTACCTTGGGTTCTGATGATGCTAAGTCCATAGCGGGCAGCATTTTGACCTACTCCGAAGCAACCTTTGGGCTACTGCTGCTTACTCTGCTCATCTCTTATCTGCCGACTATTTACCAAGCCTATTCGCGGCGCGAGCTGGTAGTAGCTCGCCTTGAGCGACGAGCCGGCACACCAATGTCGGCTCCCGTCCTGCTGATCTGGCTTAATCGTACGGGCTCCCTGCTCGACGATGGACCGCAATGGGAAGCCTGGGAAGAATGGTTTGTAGAGCTGGAGGAAAATCACACCTCACTCCCCGTATTGGTTTATTTCCGCTCGCCGCAGTCGGGCCGCTCGTGGATAACGGCGATGGGCACACTCCTCGACGCGGCCGCCCTCATCATGAGCACCGTCGATCAGCGCCGCGACGCGAAGATCGAACTATGCTTTAAGGCCGGCTGCGTTGCGCTCAACCGGGTATACCGGTATTTTCAGGAACGTATTCGCTCGACACCAGAGTCATATGGTGGAGAAAATGACCCTATGAAGGACCCACAGCGCACCGAATTTATGCGCACCTATGACCTTCTGGCCGACACTAGCATTCCACTAGTTGCGGATAAAGAAGCGGCTTGGGAAAAGTATCATCTGCTGCGCAGGCATTACTCACACGCAGTAGAGTATTTGGCCAAGCTCACGATGGCACCGGACCTCAAACCGATTACGCCCCAGGCCGGTGACACGAAAGAAGCTGACAAGTGAATTACCCCGGAGTGAAAAAGCCCCCTGGAAGCTTCTGGGGAGCTTTTTTATTCAAAAAACTTAACTTAATAATTGTTTTCCTCATCGGGTAGAATATTGATGTCTTGCACCAATACATGCTGTTCTATCTCGCGGCCGCGGGGCGTGTTAGCCAAGCCGCCGAGGGCGGTTTCTTTATAGCGCGTTTCCATGCTTTGGCCTACTTCGCCCAGCGCCATCACGCACTGATCGACGGGAATAACCGGATTAACGCCGGCAATGGCAATCTGGGCAGAGGAGAAAGCGATAGCCGCCGCCGAGGCATTGCGTACCACACACGGCACCTCCACCAATCCCGCCACTGGGTCGCAGATGAGACCCAGCATACATTGAATAGTAATGGCAACAGCCGCGAAGGTTTGCTCTACGTCGCCACCCAGGCAATACACAATAGCGCCGGCGCCCATCGCGGCGGCGCTACCTGTCTCGGCCTGGCAGCCGCCCACGGCCCCGGCCAATGAAGCATTCTGCTCGATGATGAGCGCAATGCCAGCCGCCACAAGCAAGCCTTCGTGAATTTTATGGTCGTTGAGTTTATGCAAATCCTGGAGCGTAACCAGTACGCCGGGCAGAATCCCGGAGGCTCCGGCAGTAGGTGCAGCGACCACCCGACCCATGCACGAGTTTACTTCCTTCGCACCCAATGCCCTGGTGATTAGCTGCTTAAACTCGGGCGACAATACCGTAACCGGTGAGGCGGCAATCTTCTTGGCGCCGTTATTTACCATACCCGAGCGGGAAGTCATATTCTCAGTGAGGCCGGTATGCACGGCCTCGCGCATCACGTCGTAGGCGCGCTGCACGCCAACCCAAATTTCCTCTTCAGTGCGGCCCTTCTGCTCAATCTCGTAGGCCAGCACAGGTTGATAAAGCGCTTCCCCAGTACGGGCGCAATGGGCTTCCCAGCTGGCAAAATCGGTGAATAATAAAGACATAATGGGTGGGAGGCAAAAGTGGGTGGAAACTCCCTATTTCAACGCGAAACAGTAGAGAGGGGTGCAAAAATTGCGATAATTTCCGCAGCAGCTTCGTGGGTGCTGCACAAAAAAGCAGCTACCTGGTTAAGGTAGCTGCTTTTCACGCTTTAGCTGAACACAGGTTAAGCGCTGTGCTGTTTTACTTATGCTTTCTGTGGCTCCGTCACTAGCTGAACCGAGGCAGAATTAATGCATAAACGCAGGCCGCTGGGGGGCGGTCCGTCGGGGAATACGTGGCCCTGGTGGGCGTCGCAGACGTTGCAAAGCACTTCCACACGGGTCATGCCGTAGCTGGTGTCTTTCTTGTATTTGATGGCATTGTCCTGCACTGGTTGGGTAAAGCTCGGCCAGCCCGTACCCGATTCAAACTTGGTGCGCGAGTCGTAGAGCGGCGTACCGCAGCAGACGCAGGCGTACAGGCCAGCCTCGTGGGCCTCGCAGTATTCGCCACTGAAGGCGCGCTCCGTGCCATGCTCGCGCGTGACGTGGTATTGCTCAGGGGTGAGCTGGGCTTTCCACTCGGCGTCAGTTTTGACTACACGGCGTTCGGGGGGCATATTGCCATTATTGGCGAGACGAATTACATCGTTCCAGGTTTGCATATTCTTGTGGTTCGGTCAGAGAATGTATTAATGTGCAAACGCCGTGGGCGCCGTGGAAGTTTAAATAGATAGCCTGATTGCGTTCTGGTCGTTTTAGCAAAATAGTTTTTCTGATTTCGCTAAGATTAAAGTAAGCAGAAAGTGCGAGCACAAAGCAACGCGTGTCTCATTTTCACGCTACACCTTATCATGAAGATCCTCACTGCCGCCCAAACCCGCGCCGCCGATCAGGCTACCATTCAAGCTGAAGGCATCAGTTCCGAAGCACTTATGGAGCGCGCTGCCACTACTTTCACTGATTGGCTCACCGCTCGGCAGTCGCCCAAGGAAGCCGGGGAGATAGTGATACTCTGTGGCCCCGGCAATAATGGCGGCGACGGCCTGGTGGTAGCCCGCCGGCTGTATGGCCGCGATTATGCGGTGCGGGTAGCCGTGTTACCGTCGGAAAACCAGTCTGCTGATTTTCAGAAAAACTTCCAGAAATTACCCCCCGAGATAATCGTCACCGAGCTATCAGCCACAAATTTGCCCCCCATACCAGCGGGCACTCTGGTGATTGACGCGCTGTTCGGTACTGGTCTGTCCCGGCCGCTAGAAGGGCTAGCCGCTGCCGTAGTGCAGCATCTGAACACTGCTTCGGCACGCGTGGTAGCCGTAGATATCCCGTCCGGGCTTTTCTCCGATGCACCCCAACCAGCCGACAGCGCTATAGTAAGGGCTCGGCACACGGTCAGCTTTGAGTTGCCAAAGCTGGCCTTTATGCTGCCTCATAATGCTGCGTATGTTGGCCAGTGGCACGTGCTGCCTATTGACTTAGACCAGAAGTTTATCCAAGAAACCGCGACCAAACTTCACTTCATTGACGCCGCATTATTAGCCGGACGGCTTCAGAAGCGGGCACGTTTCGCTCATAAGGGCACCTATGGTCACGCGTTGTTGCTGGCCGGCAGCAAGGGCAAGATAGGAGCAGCGGTGCTGGCCGCGCAGGCCTGCCTGCGCAGCGGCGTGGGCCTGCTTACGCTGCGAGTACCCGCTGTTGGCTACGATGTGGTGCAAACAGCAGTGCCCGAAGCTATGTGTCTCACCGACCCGGCTGCCGATTTCGTGTCCGAGTTACCCGACCTTGCCCCCTACTCCAGTATCGGAATCGGTCCCGGGCTGGGCAAAGAAAAAGCCCCCCAGCAGGTGCTGGCGCAACTACTACGCGAAGCGAAAGTGCCGCTCGTGCTGGACGCCGATGCCCTGAATATCTTGGCCGAAAATCGGGAGCTATTAGCCACACTTCCACCCAATTCGCTGCTCACCCCGCACCCCAAAGAGTTTGAACGTCTAGCAAGTCCCGCCCGCGACGATTACCACCGGCTAGATTTGCTACGCGATTTCTGCCAAAAGTATAGCTGCTATACGATCCTGAAAGGGGCTAACACGTGCCTCGGCACTCCCGATGGTACGCTTTACTTCAACAGCACCGGCAACCCCGGTATGGCCACGGGCGGCTCGGGCGATGTACTCACGGGCATTCTCACCGCGCTCCGTGCCCAGCCGCTTTCACCATTGGACGCAGCCCTGATTGGCATCTATGCCCACGGCCGCGCAGGGGACTTAGCAGCCCATAGCACCGGTGAAGCCGGCTTAGTTGCGGGAGATATAGCGCGGTTTATAGGACCAGCTTTGGAAGAGTTAACGACGAAAGAATCGTTCTAGAGGTGCTTGTTGAGTAGATATTGAGGGCTGCTCAAGACACCCAATACACCGCGAGAAACTGCACCAGCATTACGCCATCGGCCAACAAAGCGAAGTAATAATCGGGGCGCATTTCATCGGCGTACCACACAATTAAGGCTGCCAAAGCAGTGGGAATAGTAAGTACCAGTAGATAGAGCGGCGTGACGCCTTGGGGAATGAGGATACCCGCTACGGCCAAGGATAATAGAGCTAATATTTTGGTGGCTTTCACTCCAAAAATCCCCGGAAACGTGCGGGTGCCGCTCAACAGGTCTTTCGTATAATCTCGAATATCAAACACGAAAGCCAAAGCCAGAATAAAGAAAAACCGCCGGGCGAAAAGCACGATTACCACTGGTGCGGTCAGGCTTTTGTGCAGGTACAAAGCCGGAATCCAGACGGTAACGGCTGCCCAGACATAGGCAATCAGGAATACCTTGAGGAGCGGAAAATCACGCAGGGCACGCCAGCGGCCTCGAATGCGCACGATGGGCAATGAGTATAGCAGCGAAATAGCGGCCAGATGCGCCAGAAACCCGGTCATCGGCTGCCAGCCATCGAGCCAAAAAAGCCCCCCAGCCACTGCCAGCGCCCCCAAAGCCACCATAAACAGTTCCCGGCGGTGCTGAATCATCCAGAGCTTGCGGCCCGACAGCACGAGTTGTTGCCTATGCTTATAGGGCAACACGCTATCAATGTTATACAGGAATAGGGTAGCGGCAAAAATCATTACCCCCAACCGTCCCGGAATATCTACGCGCCAGAAAAGAAACGTAGCCCACGTGAGTCCCGCCGCCGCTGCCGACACCAGCACGCTGCTATACAGCACGGCATCTGTCCACCGCTTCAGGCCAGTAAAAGCGGAAGCAGGAGCAGTAGCCGGCGATTTGTCGATACTATCGTGCATGGCAGCGGGTGGGCAAGCGGGGGCAAAAAGCTCAACGCTCAGTCCCAAAGGTACGGTTCCCTCTTATTTGCCCGTTTCGGCGTAATTCGCATCCACGGGCTTCGATTCAGGGGAGCCTTTCTGACGCAGAAAAATGGATAAGACCACGATGGAAACGATGGACAGGAACTCGCTCTGCCAGTTTTGCAGCGACTCAAACCAAAACCGGGAGGTTTGCATGTATCCCCACACGCTTATCGGTGGTTCACCTACGTGCACCTGCTCGATATTATAGACCTCGGCTCCACCCAACGCGTGCAGGTACAGTGCGCCCAGAAACAGCAGAAAAAAAGTTAAGCTGAGCGAATTCTGATATAGCTTCAATACCCAGCCGCCACGCTTCACTGCGCTCGGCGCATCCGACTTGCTGGGGTCAGGATCTTGGTCTACTTCCTCTTTTTCGTACAGCTTTTTCGACTCAGAGGAGCCCCGTTGGCGCAGCCACACAGTGAGCAACACGTACAGGGCCATTTGCAGAAACTCGCTTTCCCAGTTCTCAAATGTGGCTTCTATGAAGTGTCCTGATTGAAAATACTGGCCTAAGGTGAGCGGAGCCAGCTCCATTTGCTTCAGCTCATTGTTGTAGTCGTGCCAGCCTGTAAAGAGCTGCCCCACCAGCGTCAGCACAACTAAAGTAGTGACGACAAGCGATAGACTGTTCTCATAGAGCCAGCGCCATGTGGGCGATGCGGGTGGGTGGGTGAGCATACACCGCCTTACGACGGAGCCCCAAAAAAGATAAGCGGTCCGCCGGCAAACTACCAGCGGACCGCTTTAAAGCACAGAAATATCCCTTTTTACAATTCCACGCCAGCGGGGCGAGGCTTCACGGGCGGGGTTGCGCCACCTAACGGAAATGTATCGTTATAAAGCTTGATGCTGTCGGCGATGATGCGGTAAGCATCTTCGCGGCCCATAAAGCGCTCTACCGAAACTTGCTTGTTCTCTAGGGCTTTATAATCCTCGAAGAAGCGACGCATCTCGCGCAGGGTGTGGGGGGGCAAATCGGCGATATCGTTGAAGTGATTGACCGAAATGTCATTGGCGGCCACGGCAATAATCTTGTCGTCCTCCTCATTCTGATCAATCATCTGCATTACACCAATGACTTTGGCCTCAATAATACACATGGGCACCACATCGACGGAGCAGATAACCAGAATGTCAAGCGGGTCTTTATCGTCGCAGTAGGTCTGAGGAATAAAGCCGTAAGCGGCAGGGTAATGCACCGCCGAGAACAGCACGCGGTCCAGCTTGAGCAGGCCGCTGGCCTTATCCAACTCGTATTTGCCTTTCGAGCCCTTTGGAATTTCGATGATGCCATTTACAACGTTCGGAGCGTTATCACCGCGCTCTACATCGTGCCAGGGGTTAAAGTGAGTCATTATTGTGAAAAAGAAAGTAAAATCTTGAAATCAGAAGTAAAACGCAGCCGCTGCTACGTGCGCGAGCTTGTAAAGAAAAAATAGCAGGCCGCAGGTGCGTACGGATTAGCTGGAATGAAGATGTCGCGAGCCGATAAAAAGCTGATTTTAACCGTTAAAAGCAGCTTCTAACTCTTAAACTAATGCTAACGCAAAACTTCCACTAACGGCTTGCCCGTGCAGCCATCCGGTTCCTGAATATGGAGCCAGCTGGCAATTGTCGGCGCAATATCGGTAATAGCAGCCGGAGCGCGCGATTCGCCGTGGCGCACGTGCCAGCCCCAGAACACTAACGGCACATGGGTGTCGTAGTTGCCCGACGAGCCGTGGGTAGTGCCTTTGTTGACGGGATAAGCATATGATTCTAGCCACCCTGGCTCCAGCACAACCAGAACGTCCCCGCTGCGCTTGGGAAAAAACCCGTTTTCCAAGTACATCAGCATGCCACTTTCCCAGTGCGATTTCTGCAAATCATCAGAGGTAATGGCACGCGTCACGCCCGCGAAATTCAATACAATGTCCGCTACCTCGTCCTGAAACTGACGAAGGTTTTGTTTGCGCTCAGCAATAAGCGGCCGGTTGAGATATATCTGCTGGTTGTCGTAGGCTAACACCCAGTTGCCGGCCCCATGCCGACGTACCAGATCACGCTGCACCGAGTCACGCATGATGCGTGGCCCCACTGACCCGGCCGGAATGCGGTGGTTCCGCAGGAAGTCGGGCGAGTGCGCCGCCCCATGGTCAGCCGACAGGAAAATCAGGGCATTGCCCTTGCCCACTGTTTTATCCAGATACTCCAGCAAGCGCTTTATTTCCAGATCCAGCCGCAGGTAAGTGTCTTCCGCCTCAATAGAATTAGGCCCGAACTGGTGACCTACGTAGTCGGGCGAGGAAAAACTCAGAGCTAGAAAGTCGGTTATACCACGCTGGCCAAGCTGCTCCGCGCGGATTGCTTCCATGGCAAAATCGAGGGACAGCGTATTGCCGAAGGGAGTAGAACGAATCAGGTCGAGGTTGCGGCCAGCAGCTACGGGGGGCTTTTCACCAGCGGTTTGCAGAGCTGTATTCGTCTGCGCGGTTGGCGCGGCGCTCAGCGTGGGCAAGTCGTGGGGAAATACAGGCTTGGCTTCCCCTCTGAAGGTGCTTTCCCAGGGCACATCGTCGGCGGTGCTTTCGGTGTATTGGGCGATGGGTAATAGCGTAGTCCAAGGCTTGTCGAGGTACTGAGCCGGCAGGTTGCGGCTATTAAACTTGGCTACCCACTCAGGCAAGCTGTTTTGGTAGAAGGTGCTGGTAATGAAAGCGCCGTTCACGCCATCATACCAGTAAGCACCCGTGGCGGAATGGCCGGCCGGCAGAATAGAGCCTCGATCCTTCATAGAAATCCCAATCACCTTCGCCTGAAAATTTGTAGCCAACCGCAGTTCGTCCGTGATGGTGCTCGTGAGCATATGGCGTGGCGACTGTTGCCCGGCCTCTGTCGTACCACCTACCGACTGCACCGTTTTGTCTTCGGTTACATACGTGGCGCGCCCGGCCTCACGCACGTACCAGTTGTTGCCCACAATACCGTGAACGGAAGGCGTGGTGCCTGTATAAATACTGGCGTGGCCCGGCCCGGTATAGGTCGGCACGTAGTTGTAGTGCGTGTTTTCGTAACTGAATCCTTCGCCGAGCAGCCGTTTAAAGCCTCCATTCCCGTACTTCTCCCAGTAGCGATAGAGGTAGTCGTAGCGCATTTGGTCTACCACTATACCTACTATCAGCTTAGGGCGGTCAAGGGGTTTTCCTTTTTTCTGGGCAAAAGTCGGTGCTGCCAGGACAGCGGCCAGCAACAGGAATAGGCTCTTTTTCAAAACAGTAGCGTATGTAACCGCCTGGCTTCTTGCGGTTGGCGATAAAAGCCAAGGTTTGCGGCCGCAAAGATAGACGCCCGCGGCCGTAATTCAGGGAGCCAGCAGCCGAAATAGCCTACCCACCGTACACCGACGGATTATCCTTTTATTAAAACTACTTTCTACTTGTATGCCTAACGCTTCCGACTACGCTCTCATCTTTGATATGGATGGAGTGTTAATTGACAATACTGCGTACCAAGCTCGCGCCTTTCAGCTACTATTTCGCGAACATGGGCTCACCACTAATGCACGACGGCTGCTAGAGCGCCTGAATGGTATGCCAGCTACCAATATCCTGAAAACAGTTTTCCGACATCCGGTGCCTGAGAGGGATCTTAAGAAATACGCCGATCAACGCGAGTTTCTGTATCGGGTTCTCTACTGGAATAAGCGCCGCGCGGCAGCTGGCCTCACCGACTTTCTGACGGCAGCGCGGGCCGCAGGTTTCAAAATAGGCCTCGGAACAGCTTCGCCTCCCGAAACAATAGAGTATATCATCGACCACTTAAACCTGCGTCACTTGTTCGATACTATCACGGGCAAGGCTGATGTAGAGCGGGGCAAGCCGCACGCCGACACGTTCACCGTTGCTGCTAAGCAGCTCGGAGTGCCGCCGGAGCGGTGTATTGTCTTTGAGGATGCGGTGCTAGGTGAACAATCAGCCTATAAAGCAGGGATGCGCTGCGTTTGCCTTAGCACTAGTGTGAAGGCCAGCAAGTTTCAAAACCCTATGAAAGTAATCAAGAACTTCACTGAAATTGCCCCCCAGGATGTATTTGATCTTATAGAACAACACCCTACTGCACCTAAACCTGACAAACAGCTAGCCCAACGCCAGTACGCCAAGCTTTGATATGCATTCTAGTGTTTCATTATATAAAAAAGCCCCCCAGAATAAATATGGGAGGCTTTTTTATGTAATAAAATCTTTTTTAACGACTTGCGGCCAGTGCTTCAGCACCACCCACAATTTCAAGAATCTCAGTAGTAATAGCAGCCTGACGCGTACGGTTATACGTGAGCTTCAATGATTTCAACAATTCACCAGCGTTTTCAGTAGCCTTATCCATCGCCGTCATGCGGGCGCCGTGCTCTGAGGCATTGCTCTCTAACACAGCCTTATACAGCTGCACCTTCAGAGACTGCGGAATCAATGTTTGCACGATTTGCTCCTTTGAGGGCTCGAAGATGTAGTCAACGTTGGCGGTTGGCGTCGCCGTGACAGGAGCCTCAACGGCTACGAGCGGTAACAACTGTTCAGCGCGTACTATTTGCGTAGCTACGTTCTTAAACTCATTATACACCATCGTCACCTCATCGAACTGCCCAGAACGGAAACCTTCCATCGCTTCCTCAGCCGCAACGCGTACCGTGTCGAATGATAAGGAGCCGAAAACGTGGTTGTAGTTACCCAGCATTGGCAGGCGGCGACGCACAAAATACTCGTGGGCACGCTTGCCAATAGCCAACACCGTTACATTACCGGCCGCAGCTTGAGCGCTGTAACGACTTGCCAACAACTGATTTACGCCTTTAAAAACGTTGCTATTAAAAGCGCCAGCCAAGCCGCGGTCAGAGGTAATGGCAATGACAAGCACACGGCGTACTTCGCGCTGCACGTTGTACTCACTTTCTACTCCGCTTTCAGCAGAGCTAGTCAGATTGCTCAGAATACTGTTTAGCCGCTGGGCATAGGGGCGCATACGTAGGATGTTATCCTGCGCGCGGCGCAGCTTAGCCGCCGCCACCATTTTCATGGCTTTGGTGATTTGCTGCGTGCTCTGCACCGATATGATGCGGCTGCGGACTTCTTTTAAGCTGGCCATTCTTAATTATCAACTTGTTGAATACCTGAGAACTGAATGATTAGCTACAAAAGTGACTTCATCCAATCCTCAGGTATCTAACTATTTATTTGGCGTAAGACGCCGACAAGTCTTTCGCTACCTGACGGATAGCGTTCGTAATGCTGTCATCAAGCTTACCTGCTTTCAAAGCCTGTAGAGCCTCAGGATGACGGGTCTGCATAACCTGACGGAACTCGGTTTCGAAGGCACGAACCTTTTCAACGGGCACGTTATCAAGCAAGCCGTTGGTAGCTGCGTAGATAATAGCCACCTGGTCTTCCACCTTTACAGGTGAGAACTGAGGCTGCTTCAGAATCTCTAGGTTGCGACGACCACGCTCGATAGTGAGTTTGGTAGAAGCATCGAGGTCAGAACCGAACTTAGCAAAGGCTTCTAACTCGCGGAACTGGGCTTGATCCAGCTTTAGCGTACCAGCTACCTTCTTCATCGACTTGATCTGGGCGTTACCACCTACGCGCGACACCGAGATACCTACGTTGATAGCAGGGCGTACACCCGAGTTAAACAAGTTGGTTTCCAAGAAGATCTGTCCGTCCGTAATCGAAATTACGTTGGTCGGGATGTAAGCCGATACGTCACCAGCTTGAGTCTCAATCAAGGGAAGAGCCGTTAGCGAACCGCCACCTTTTACCAAGTGCTTAATGCTCTCAGGCAAGTCGTTCATGTCACGGGCGATAGCGTCGGAAGCGTTAATCTTCGCGGCACGCTCCAGCAAACGGCTATGCAGATAGAATACGTCACCAGGATAAGCCTCGCGGCCTGGAGGGCGACGTAGCAACAGTGACACCTCGCGATAAGCTACCGCCTGCTTTGATAAGTCATCGTACACAACCAGTGCAGGACGACCGGTATCACGGAAGAACTCACCGATAGCAGCACCTGTAAAGGGAGCAAAGAATTGCATCGGAGCCGGGTCAGAAGCCGAAGCGGCAACAACTACCGTGTAGTCCATCGCGCCACCGCGCTGTAGGGCGTTTACTACCTGAGCAACCGTGGAAGCTTTCTGACCTACGGCTACATAGATGCAGAATACGGGCTCACCGCGCTCGAAGAACTCGCGCTGGTTCAGAATAGCGTCAAGAGCTACTGTAGACTTACCAGTCTGCCGGTCACCAATGATCAATTCGCGCTGGCCACGGCCAATCGGAATCATAGCGTCGATAGCTTTGATACCCGTTTGCAGAGGCTCGTTTACTGGCTGACGATAGATTACACCGGGAGCTTTGCGCTCCAAGGGCATTTCATACAGTTCGCCAGCAATTGGGCCACGGCCGTCAATGGGCTGACCGAGCGTGTTTACCACGCGGCCAATAATGCCTTCACCTACTTTGATGGAGGCAATTTTATTTGTGCGGCGTACCGTAGCTCCCTCGCGAATCTCGCTGTAGTCGCCGAGCATTACGGCACCTACGTTGTCTTCCTCAAGGTTAAGAACTAAGGCTTGCAGGCCGTTTTCAAATTCTAGCAATTCCCCCGACTGGGCATTGCCCAGTCCGTAGATGCGGGCCACACCGTCGCCCACCTGCAGCACCGTGCCGACTTCTTCTAGTTCGGCTGCGGTCTTGAAATTGGACAACTGCTCCCGCAGGATGGCGGATACTTCATCCGGACGTACTTCTGCCATGATGCTGAGTTATAGTTGGGGTTGGTAGGGGTTCTTAGAGAACTCGCCGCGCAGCTTGCGCAAGCGGTTGCGCACCGAGTCATCAATTTGCTGATCACCCACACGCAGTATAAAACCGCCGATGAGTGATTCATCAATTTTCTCAGTGAGCGTAATGCTCTGGAGGCCGGTTTGACGGCGCACCAGATCGGTTACTTCCTCGCGTAGCGCGGGAGTCAGAGGCTGAGCCGTTGTGACTTGGGCCACCTGAATACCGCGGAGGTGTTCGTATTGACTCTGAAACTCAGTTGCTACCCATTCCAAAGCGCTTTCGCGGTTGTGCTGAGTGATGATGGTGAAAAACTTCTCCGTCACCTCTGACACTTTGCCCCCGAAAATAGCACGCAGAATAGCCAGCTTCTTATCGTGCTTCACAATGGGATTGCGCAGTAAAAGACGTAGGTCACGGTTCTGCTCCAGAGTTTTAGCAAACAGATCCATATCCTCCTTCACTTGCGGCAGATTGCCTCGCTCCTGCGCCAAGTCTAGCATAGACTTAGCATAGCGGGAAGCAGCTCGTTGTTCAGACATTTTTGTTAGGGTTTGAAACTGGTAACTTGAAGCCTAAGGAATAAACACCATTTGATGCAATGCCTTAGCTTATAGCTACCTGCTGCTTTAGTTAAGCTTAACGTCCTTCAGGTACGAGTTTACGAGTTGCTGCTGGGAGCCACTGTCGGCTAGTTCACGGCGCAGAATGCGCTCAGCAATATCAATAGAAAGCTGAGCAGCCGTGTTTTTCACTTCGGCCAGCGCAGCGTTTTTCTCGTTCTGAATGGCTTCGCGTGCCTGCACGATCATGCGGCCGCCTTCTTCATTCGCTTTGGTTTTGGCTTGCTCGATCAGTTGGTTAGCCATTTGAGTGGCTTCCTGCATAATCTTATCGCGCTCTTGGCGCGCTTCAGTCAGCAGCTTTTCATTGCCGACCTTCAACTGTTGCATCTCGAGCTTGGCTTGGTCAGCCATGCGTAGAGCGCTTTCAATGGAATCTTCCCGCTCCTTAAGAGAGGCAAGAATGGGACGCCAAGCAAACTTGGCCAGCAGAAGCAGCACCAAGCCGAAAATCACCAACTGCCAGAAGATCAGGCCTAATTCGGGGGTTACTAAGGGAGGCATAAAGCGGTAGTTAGTATGGGGTAGTCAGTATGTAATTGGTAGTTAGTGCTGCTTATTGATAAACGGACAGCACCTCAGATGCAGTGGGTGGAATCTATATTCAGTGCCAACTACCAGCTACTAAATACTCACTACTAAAAAGCCAAGTCAGCCCGCCGCGCCGTGCGCCGAAGCGACGCGCAGCGGGCTGCCTAAGTGTGTGCCCCTATCTCTAGAGGTTGAAGGAAATCAGCAAGCAGACTACGACTGCGAACAGGCCCAGACCTTCGATCAGAGCCGCTACAATCAGCATAGCAGTTTGGATGCGACCTGCAGCTTCGGGCTGACGGCCAATGGCTTCCATGGCGCTACCACCGATGCGGCCGATACCCAGACCAACACCAAGAGCAACCAGACCGGCACCGATACCGGCACCCATTACGGCTAGACCAACCGAATTGGAAACGTCACTGACAGCCTGCAAAAACAGAGAAAGAAGCATAAAACAAAAATTAGAGGGAAGTGAAAAACGAAAAAATCAGGGTGAGTAATGTAAACTTAATGGCCTAGTGACCGTGTGCTGGAGTAGCCGAGTTGTCGCCCCCAATTTGGAGGTCGGCATCGTGATGATGCTCCTCTACAGCACCGCCAATGTACATGGCGGTCAACAGCGTGAAGATATACGCCTGCAAAATAGCTACTAACAGTTCCAGCATGTTGATAAACAAGCCGAAAGCCAGTGTAACAGGGCTAATCAAAACACTTTGGAAGATGAAAATCAAGCTAATAAAGCTCAGAATCACGATGTGGCCGGCCGTGATGTTGGCAAACAGACGAACCATGAGCGAAAATGGTTTTACCACTACGCCAATAAGTTCTACTGGAATCATGATAGGCAACAAAGCCTTGGGCACACCGGGGGTAGCAAAGATGTGAGCCCAGTAATTCTTATTGGAGCTAAACAAGGTGATAAGCAACGTCAGGACGGCCAAGGTCAGCGTCACGGCGATGTTGCCAGTGAGATTGGCTGCGCCAGGTAGCAAGCCTAGCAAGTTGCTGAACCAGATAAAGAAGAATACGGTGAGCAAATACGGCATGTATCGCTCATACTTAGGACCGATGGCTTTTTTGCCTACTTCATCGCGAATAAAGATGATGATAGGCTCGAAGAAAGACTGCACGCCTTTTGGAGCGCCGCCTTTGTTCGTCTTGTAACGACTAGCCACTGTGAAGAAAATGCCTAACAGCAGAGCTGCACTCAGCATTAGGGAGGCAACATTTTTAGTAATTGAAAAGTCATATACCTTGCCACCATCCTCGGCTATAAGGTGCTCGTGCTCCAGCTTCAGGCCATTATAGGTTTTGCCTTCAGCAAGCTGCGATGAAGAGAATATACTTAGACCTTTACCGGCTTGATAAGCAATGATTGGCAGCGGAATAGTGAAGTGAATACCATGCTCTTTCTCATCGCCAAGAGTAGCGAAATGCCACTCATGGGCATCGCCAATGTGGTGCAGAATCATCTCGCCGGGACTGAAGGCTTCCGAGTCGGTGGCTTCTTCAACGGTGGGCGCGTGCTCTTGGGCAAAAACAGGAAGCGAAAGAATGCAAAAGAGAGCTATCAGTAAACGCTTCATTCAGAGTAATTTAGGTGGGAGCAGGATATTGGACTAACCCTGTTTTGAAAACGGGCGCAAGTTACTCAGGACGCTCCAGATTTCAAACCCGGCGAAGAGAAAATACAGGATAAAAAAGCCCCCCAGAAATGTCCAGAGCCCTGGGCGCTCCTGGGCGCCGCCATTATATAGAAATACTAGTACCAACCCTACCGACAGCAGCAAGCGTACTACCATCGAACCGAAGTAGGCGCCCATAAAGTTATCGGGGTTAGCCCGAATGAGCCGGGAAGTGACCCAATAAGTGATAAGCGTTAGGAGAGCAAAGAATCCAAATACGTAAATGGTGAGCGGATGAATGACCGCCGTCCCAAACTGACTGGATAAAGCATAAAAAATGCCCCCCAGAAGTAAGCAGAAGAGAATAAATTGACGCAGAAAAATCATTTGGGTGTAGAGTTATGCCCTATGGGTAATGCTTAGCGGTGAGGTATGAGGTAGTAAGTAGACGAATTATGAGTCTCGGGTGAGGGAGCGAATGACTTGATACATAGCTATAAATACGCCGAGCAGCATGAATACAATGGTGTACCAAGGCCGCTCGTTCTGAAACCGCTCATCGAGCGCAGTGCCAGCCCACGCGCTCAGTCCAATGATGACTAGCATTTGGAATCCCAAACCCGAATACTTAGCAAAAGTGCGCAGGCGGTCCGGATTGGAGTTAGTGGGCTTATCGGATGGAGGAACAGCGGGCATCGTAAATAGCAGGATGGGGGGCAAAAGTATAACTTTTCAACACACAAATACCCGTAGCAATTCCTTAGAATTATGCAGATATGAAAAGGAGGCAGGGAAAAAGCAGTAATTTTACCCGAAGCCCAACGTTGAGAAGAAAATGCCCCCCAGCTTCACCGAACGAATCGGCTACTGGGGCGCGTTAAATAGCCAACCCACCGCCTTGATCTGCTTTCTATTTTGACTAATACTCCGCTCTTTCGGCTGTTTTCAATTCCGCTGGCTTTGCTGCTGCTGTTGGTGGCGGGCATGGCTGCTTGTTCCTCAGAGCGCAAATCGGTGGTGGGCCGCACGTACCGGAATATTGTGGCGCGGGATAATGGCTTTTTTCTCGCCCGCGAGAAGATGCGTACGACTGAGGCTACGCTGTACGCCGCTCGTATCAACGACTACAACCGCTTCCTACCTCTCTTCCCAACCTTGGACGACGCGACTGTTACCAAAATCACGGCCGACCTCGACGATATTATAAAAAAAGCCTCTCTGCCACTTCAGTACCAACCGGGCAGCGCCTGGACGGATGACAGCTACCTCGTTATTGGAAAGGCACGCTATTATAAAAAGGAGTACGAGGAGGCAGCCAAGACTTTCCGTTATATCAACGGCAGCAGCGAAGACGCCACAGTGAAGCAAGAAGCCTTAATTTGGCTTATGCGCACTTACTTGGCTCAGAAAGAGTACGATAACGCCGCCGCCGTATCAGATGTATTGGATAAGGAAGAAGGCCGCGAGAGTACTGCCCGGGAGTTGTTTCTGACCCGTGCGGAGTATCATTTGCTAACTGATAATCCGAAGCTGGCTATTGAGAATCTGAACAAGGCCATTCCGTATATCAAGCCCAAAAATGAGCGTTCCCGCACCCGTTACATTTTGGCGCAACTCTATCAAGCTCAAGGGCAGGATAAAGAGGCCTATGCTGAGCTGAACCAGATTCTGAAGCGCAATCCCCCTTACGAGCTGGATTTCTATTCCAAGCTGCTGCTAGGGCAAGTGTCTGATCTGAACACCGATAGGGCGCGACTAGACAAGTATTTCGCTAAGCTGCTCAAAGACCCAAATAATAAGGAGTACCGCGACAAGGTGCTGTATGAGATGGCCCGGCTCGACTATCGTCAGCAGCGCTACCCGGAAGCGCTGGCGCTCGTGCAGCAGTCGTTGCGTGTGCCTACGCCCAATCGGGCACAAAAGTCTTATACCCATCTGCTGGCAGGCCGCATCTACTACGAAAATCTGCAACGGTATCAACTAGCGGCGGCCTATTACGATAGCGCAGTGCAGAATTTGCCCCCCACGGCCCCTGAGTACGCGGCCACAGCCGAGCGAGCCCAGATTTTACAGGAATTCGCTAAGCAGATTACCATCATCGAAACACAGGACAGCCTACAGGCATTAGCTCGATTGGATACTGCCGCGCTACGCACGCGGCTTAGTGAATATGCTAAGGTGGAAATTGCTTCTCGGCAGCAGCAAGCCGAGCGACTGGCCGCCGCTGAGAAAGCACAGGAAGTACGACAGCAGCAAGCACAGGCCTATACTGGCGTCAGCGAGACCCGGGCCGGCAATCCTGATATTGATCCAATGGCATTCGCCAATACGAGCACTGGCGCCCAATGGTACTTCGACAATCCGGCGGCGCTTAGCACGGCCCGGTCTGAGTTTATTCGGCGCTGGGGCACCCGACAGCTACAAGACAATTGGCGCGTCAGCAGCCAGGTTAGCGGCACCCTTACTACGAATCAGAGCGGGAGCGGGCCGGCTACCAATTCTGGCGTGGCCGGCGCTGGTGTGAACTCAGCAACTGGTGCTGCCCCTGCTGCTAATGATGCCGCAGCATTTGAGCGTGGCTTAGTTGCCCAATACCGTCAGAACATTCCGCTTACAGTGCCACAGCTTCAAGCTTCACAGAAGCAAATGGAAGAGGCATTATTCGCGCTGGGGGGCATTTACAACCAGCAGCTTCGGGAGCCCACTCGTGCCGTCGAAACCTACGATAAGCTGATAGCAGGCTACCCCAACAGCACGCATTTGCCCGAAGTATATTACAGCCTGTATTTGATCTACAAAGATCAGAATGACCCCAAGGCCGAAGTATACAGCCAACGGCTTCGCCAGTCGTTTCCTAATTCGTCCTACGCCCGCTTGGTTGGCGACCCGGAATATTTGCGGCGCACCTCACTGGCCAATGCGCAGGTAGGCGTCTTGGTAGATTCAGCCTTTGTCCTTTATAAAAAGCAGGACTTTAAAAAGGCAGCGGGCTTGCTGGACCAAGTAAAACGCCAATATCCGGATAACGCTCTGAACGACCGAGTAGCTTTTCTCAACACACTGCTTACCATTCGAACCCAACCGCCACTATCGGCGCAGGCAGCGGTCCAAAAGTTTTATAAGGACTACCCCAGCAGTCCATTGGCTCCACAAGCGGCCATTTTGCTCAAATCGTATCAGGATTATAAGGCAGGCAGCATTAGTGGCGCTCTGGCTTCCACAGAAAAGCCCCCCGTCTCTGCCTTTCGGCCTGGTGAAATAGATACTCGGCGGCGCGTAGCAATAGCTCCTGATAATCGGCCGGTGGTACCCGTCAATCGGGTGGCAGCTCCGCCAGTTTCCGCTCCTATTCCTGCTTCAAAAGCCAATCCAACTCCCGCCAAGCAGTCAGCCACAACCGTTGCCAAGCCAGCAGAAGCTAGTAGTACAGCCAAACCTACCGCTCCTGCCCCAGTTCCGACGAATGAAAAAGTAGCGACTCAACCTACTACGCCGGCGCCGGCAACAGCACCGGGAGGCAATTCTACACCTGCTCCCGCTGAGCCAGCAGCCACTCCTTACCTGAATAACCCAGCCACGGGGCATGCAGTAGTGCTTATTTTCCCCAAAGGCGCAGCACCTGTAGCCACTTTGCCAGCGGCCCTTGCTACCTACAATAATCGCTTTTATCGCGCCAACAACCTTCAAGTGCAACCTACTGCCCTCGGTGATTCGGTGGAATTGGTGGTGGTACAAACATTGCCGGTTCAGAAAGCGGCGCAGAGCTACGCCCTAAAACTGCGTGGCCCACAGTCGCCGCTAAGCCGATTACGGGGCGCGGGTTACCAAATCCTGGTTATTGGTATTGATAATCTCCCATTGCTACTTCAAACCAAGGATTTAGCTGATTATCAACGCTTTTACGAAAGAGAAATCAAGAATTGAAATTAGTTTGAGTTGGTCAGTCAGCTTATATAAGGCCACCGCAGCACTCAATACCTTTCCTGATTTCGCGTTCCTAGCTTATAATTTCCCTAAAGAATGGCTATTCCTGCCACCAAAACTAAAGTTCAGCCACGTAAGCCCCAACGGTCAGGGCGCTTCACGGGCATCACGCGCACGCTATGGATGCTGTTTAGCTTCGGGCTAATTGGCTTCATCGTGTATGTGTTGGCCGTGAGTGTCAACTTTATGAACCTGTTTGGGCGCATGCCCAACCTCAAGACGCTGGAAAACCCCAAGAGCGAACTCGCCTCGGAGATCTACTCAGCCGATGGAGTGCTAATGGGCAAGTATTTCCGCGAAAACCGCACGCCGGTGGGCTACGAGGAACTGCCCCAAAACTTGATTGACGGCCTGATCGCCACTGAAGACGTCCGCTTCGAGAGCCACTCTGGTATTGACCTGAAAGGTCTGTTTGCCGTTCCGTATTATTATGTATCGGGGCGCATTCGGCGGGGTTCCAGTACACTTACGCAGCAGGTTGCCAAGGTGCTGTTCCGTACCCGCGCCGATCTTAATGACGGTACACTGAGCCATGTGCCAGGCCTGCGCATGCTCATCATCAAGACCAAGGAATGGATAATGGCCATTCGACTGGAGCGCAACTATACCAAGCGCGAAATCATGACGATGTACTTGAATATCAACGAGTACGGATCGAATGCGTTTGGTATTAACGTAGCAGCTAAAACCTTTTTTAATAAGCAGCCCAAAAACCTCACGCTGGAGGAGTCAGCCCTACTGGTAGGGGTACTTAACGCGCCTTCTTACTTTAGTCCGGTAGAGCACCCAGAACGGGCAAAAACCCGGCGCAACTGGGTACTGAGCCAGATGCGTAAGTACGGCTACATTGATCAAGCATCATATGAAGCGGCGGCGGCTAAGACTATCGCGCTGACTTATAATGTAGAAAATGCTAACAAGGGCATTGCCCCATACTTCCGTCGGGAGGTGAGCAAAGCGCTTCTACAATGGAGCCGCGAAACCGACCACGACCTCTACGCCGACGGCTTGAAGATCTATACTACCATCGACTCGCGGATGCAGAAGTATGCGGAATCAGCGGTAGCTGAGCATATGAAGCAGCAGCAAAAGCTGTTTACGCAGCATTGGAAGGGTCAGCAACCATGGCGTGATGAAACCGGTCGCCTAATTCCGAACTTCCTGCAAACAGCCATCAAACGCACAGAACGCTACAAGTCGCTCAATACCCGCTTTGAAGGCAACAAGGACTCTATCAACTACTATCTGAATAAGAAGTACAAGATGATGGTGTTCACGTGGCAGGGCGAGAAGGAAATGACGATGTCGCCATTAGACTCTTTGGCGTACTACAAGCGCTACCTGCAAGCTGGCTTTATGGCCATGAACCCATTAAATGGGCAGATAAAAGCATGGGTAGGTGGCACCAACTTTAAGTATTTTAAATACGACCACGTAAAGCAAGGTACACGGCAACCCGGCTCCACGTTCAAGCCGATTGTATATACGGCGGCCATCGACCAAGGCTATTCACCTTGCTATCAGGTACAGGATTTGGCTATTACCTTCCCAGCGGAAGCTGGTCGGGCGGCTTACACTCCTCGCAACTTTGAAGGTGGCTATTCGGGCCGCACCTTTACCATCCGGCAAGCTTTGGCCCGTTCGATGAACTCGATTACCGCCTTTCTGGTGCAGAAGCTGGGGCCGGAAACTATTGTTGCTTACGCTAAGCGATTAGGTATCACCTCTCCCATTGAGGCCGTACCGGCTGTCGGCTTTGGCTCCAGCGACGTGAGCATCTATGAGTTGTGTGGCGCTTACAGCACCTTCGTAAACAAAGGGGTGTGGACTTCGCCCATGATGGTGACGCGGATCGAAGACAAAAATGGCAACGTGCTGCGCGAATTTGTCCCCCAGACCCGTGAGGCCTTGAGTGAAGAAACCGCTTACCTGATGACGCATATGCTGCAAGCCTCTACTACAGAGCGCGGCGGCACATCTACCATTCTCAAGACGGGTTTCAAGTTTCCGTATGAGATGGGGGGTAAAACTGGCACTACCTCTAACTATTCTGATGCTTGGTTTATGGGCATCACTCCTGACTTAGTGTGTGGCATGTGGGTGGGCGGCGAAGACCGCAGCATTCACTTTCGTAATGGCTCCAACGGGCAGGGCGCTCGTGCTGCGCTGCCTATTTACGGCTTATTCATGCGCAAAGTATATGGCGATAAGGGTCTTGATGTAAGCAAGGCTCCCTTCCCAAAACCCGCGCAACCATTGAGTATTGAGATTGACTGTAGCCGTTACTACGGTGGCCAACGTGACACCATTCCAGTGGATCAGAAGCTCAACCAGACTGATCTTGATATCCTTAATGGACAGGAGATTTAAGCAAGCCTACTTAGCTAATCGGCTTTTAATAAAAACAAAATCGTGGCTGGTATGCCTTACCAGCCACGATTTTGTTTTTATGCCTTCTTTGTGGGTTTAGGAAATTCCTCTGTACACCTTCGCGTTCTTTATTTGCGTACCTCTATCAGAATCTTCATTCTGCGCCTAATTACCAGCATATGGCCGCCAAAGCCCATCTACAAGAGCAAATCCGTCAGCTACCCCATCGTCCGGGTGTATACAAATACTTTGATGATGAAGGTATTATCTACGTTGGCAAGGCTGTAGACCTGCGTAAGCGCGTAAGCAGCTACTTCACCAAGCAGGATCATAATAAGAAAACCCAACAGCTGGTCAAGAATATAAAGCGCATCGAATTTACCATAGTAGACAGTGAATCCGATGCCTTTTTGCTTGAAAACAACCTTATTAAACAGCATCAGCCTAAGTATAATATCCTGCTGAAAGATGGCAAGACGTATCCTTACTTATGCTTGACGAATGAGCGGTTTCCGCGCCTGATTCCGACTCGTAAGAAGATCAACGATGGCTCGCGCTATTATGGTCCATACGCCAACTTAACGGCTATGAACGTGATACTGGAGTTGATCCGTGCGTTATATCCGCTACGTACCTGCACCTATAATCTTACCCCTGACAACGTAGCGGCCGGCAGGTTTAAAGTTTGTCTGGAGTATCATCTGGGCAACTGCAAAGGGCCCTGTGAAGGCTTGCAGGATGAAGAAACCTACAACCAATACATTCAGCAGATACGCAGCATGTTAAGTGGTAATCTTACCGTTCCCAAGGCTTATTTCAGGGAGCGCATGATGGCCGCCGCGCAGGAGCAGCAATACGAATTAGCACATACTCTCAAGAAAAAGCTGGACCGCCTAGACGACTTCCAGGCAAAATCGACTGTCGTCAATGCTTCGCTCTCGAATATCGATGTATTCTCGATTGCGTCTAACGAGAAGAGTTCGTTTATCAACTATCTAAAGGTGATGAATGGCTCTATCATCCTGACGCAGTCGCTGGAAGTGCAGAAGAAGCTGGACGAGACCGACGAGGAAATTTTGCCACCCCTGATCATGCAGATGCGGGAGGAGTTTGAGAGTGAATCGAAGGAGATTCTCACTAATGTTGCCTTGCCTCCCTTGCCTCTCCCTGGAGTCCTTGTTTCGACCCCGCAAATCGGTGACAAGCGCAAGCTTCTGGAGCTGAGCATCAAGAACGTGCTTTATCTGCGCAAGGAAAAGGAGAGTATGAATGATCGCTCCAAGGACCTGAATGAGGTTCGTATTATGGAAACGATAAAGAAGGATTTGCGGCTAACAGAGCTTCCCAAGCACATTGAGTGCTTTGACAACTCAAACTTTCAGGGCGACAACCCGGTGGCAGCAATGGTCTGCTTCCGCAATGCCAAGCCTAGCAAGAAAGACTACCGACATTACCACATCAAAACTGTCATAGGGCCCAACGACTTCGACTCCATGTACGAAGTCGTGACACGCCGCTATCGCCGGCTCGTGGATGAGGGCGCTTCTCTACCTCAATTAGTTATTGTGGATGGTGGCAAAGGCCAGCTTAGCATGGCCGTGAAGGCCTTAAAGGACCTTAATCTTTGGGGTCAGATCCCAGTTATAGGCATCGCTAAGCGTTTGGAGGAAATTTATGTCCCGAATGACCCTCTACCGCTTTACATCGATAAGAAAAGCGAGTCGTTGCGCCTGTTTCAGCGTATGCGTGACGAGGTGCACCGCTTCGGTATTACCTTTCACCGTAACCGTCGGGATGCGGCAACGCTCAAAACGGAATTGACGGAGGTGAAAGGTCTTGGCCCTGCTACGGCCGAAAAGCTATTGAGCAAGTTTAAATCAGTCAAGAAAATTCGTGAAATGAGCGAAGCTGAGCTAGTCGCTGAAATAGGCAAAGCGAAAGCGCGTGTCTTACTCGCTTATTTTGAGCAACAGGAGCAAGGAGCGGAGTAAATCAGTAGGTATTTACTCAAAACAGTTATAGAATCAGTAACAATAAAAAAGCCCCCCAGCTACGTAGCTGGGGGGCTTTTTTATTGTTAACTCAAGCTTAGAAGCTCCATAAGTTGTATTCGTACTCAATCAAGTCAGCAGCAGCTTGTTGCGAGGCGAGAATGCCTTGCTGTTGACTACCGTAGATTTCATCCAGACGAGAATCACTTGGATTAGAAACCTGAACGATATAAGAGTTAAACAACCATAGCTCGAATGCATCCGCCAGGTTCTTGTGTTGAGCGTCGTTCTGTGGATTAAACCAGATAGCTTTATCAGGATTGTTACGGAACATCTTCACCAGATCACTGTACTTGAACGTACCGATCTCCTTTTCAATACCTGAGGTATTTGAGCTAAGGGTAGATGGCACCAACAAAGTGATGGTTTTGATGTCATGATACATCCGCGACCGTTTCTTGTCGAAGATCATATCTTCCTTCAACTCCATCTGATACAAATCCTTATAACGATACTCGTAGCTGGCAGGTGCACCAGCCGTAGCAGGAGCACTGCTTCCAGCCGCTGGTCTAGCTGCAGGAGCACCCCAACCATCATCATTTGCACCAGCATCTGCCTCAGTGAAACCAGCTGCCTTTTCTTCGTCGCTAAGCTCGTTGGCCGATTCAGCAAACGACATGTTAGCCGTTACTTCAGCTGGAGTATATGTGCTGGTCAGCGAGTCATTACGATAAGCCTGAATTTCACCGCGCTTTACTGCTTCAAGGATAACCTTGCTGATTTCCTTGCCTTCAGAAAACATCGGCTTATTTTGCTTTTCACGCAAATCAACAGCCCGGGTTATCGTCTTGCTGAACATGATGTCCGAGTTCGGGATAGGCCGGTGCGAGCCATTGCTGCTCGCAGTAGTGGATTGCTCCTGACCCGAAGCTGTCAATGACAGTGTTAGGCCGGCGGCCAGAGCAGCGAATGAAAGGAATTTATTCATACCGTGATAAGCAATTAAAAGCGACGGTTAGTTCAGGAAAGAGCAACTAGACGAGCGGGATGTTGAACTGCTTCGACACCTTCACTTCTTCCTGCTGATTTTGGAAGTTCAAACGGCGAACTTCCTTCACTTCGATGTAAAGACGGTCGCCTTCACGAGCCGAGTTTACAACATCATTCAGGTTAGCATCTGGGCCGTTGATGGTACGAGCAGGCATAGCTGGACGCTTGCCACGAACCAAGGTAATCTCGTACTGCGTTACCCGATAGCGAGCATCCTCAGGCAGGAAAGTCTGGAAACCAGCATCTGGAATTGCCTTCAGGCTCATGTTGCGCACTGCAGTGATAGGCGTTCCTTGCTTTTCATTGGCCTCACGACCACCTACGATGCACTTGATATCTGGCTTTGGAATCGGGCGGACCTCAAAGGTTTGCGAACCGATAGCGTTACCGTTGCTGCTTACATTAAGGGTTACCTGCTTAGCGTTTGGTACCAGTGTGATATCACCAGTTTTAGAACCAGGAATTGCTTGTGCACCTGAAGCTGAGAAGCTAGGCTTATACTGAGCACCCAAAGCAGGCACCTGTACATTGAGCTTGTTACCGCACTTGAAGTACAGAGCTTGTACTGAAGCAGATTGAATCTGCATTACAGGCTTGGTTACTGTATAAGAAACGGGCACTTTGAAAGTGGTGTCGCGGCCATTCTGCTTGAAACGTACCGTGCCAATCCACTGCTTCTTAGCGTTACCAGCAGCATCAAATCCGCCAGGAGTAGCCGTGAATTCAACTTTACCCTTTCCGTCTGGACCTACTGGAATTGGAGTGCCATTCATGGTCATAGTGGGGCGCAACGTGCTAGCAGAAGCAGTCAGGAACAACTCAGCTCTGTACTTGGTACCAGCAGCTACTGTATTCGACTCCGCACTAGCGAATGCGCCAACCTTATCAAAAACGATGGTCTGGGCACCGACTTTTGCTCCGAGAGCGCTCAATGCATCAGCTTCCAGCTTCAACACTTCCGTTTCTTTCTGTGATAGTACTGCCAAAGCAGCTACCAACGGCGTATTTTCGAAGTTCAGTTCAGCAAAATTCTTATTTTTCTGCTCCGGATCGATAACCATTGGATCCTCTTTAGCGTCGAGAGCCAGTGGCCCAGCGTTAGGAACATACTGCTTGATATAAGCTGAGTATTTATTCAACTCATCCTTCATAGGGTAAGCCGCGCCGTTACGATTGCCACCTAGCATTGTGATAGCTACCTTGTCTTCGGCACTCATGTTCTTATACTCGTTCTTTCCTTTGGTATTATCGGTAGACGTAACGAGCTTGTCGCGAACGTCGCGCAGATACGCCACCATTTTGGCCGTCTGCTGGCGTACTTCTTCGCTTTGCTTTAGTACAGCTAGGTCACGCGCTTGGTTCTGGTTCTTTTGAACAGTTGCAGCAATACCTTTTACTGTATTGGCATTAGCGGTGGAAGTCTTTTCATTGACACCCAGCAAGCTATCATCCAGAAATTTAAACTTCAGCAAAATTGCTGAGTTGACTTGTAGGGCCAGAAGAGCAGTCAGTACCAAGTACATCATGCCTATCATCTTCTGCCGTGGAGTCTCTTTTGCTCCCGCCATTGTATGTTGCTAATCTATAACTATGTGGACAGAACCCTTTTTGGCTATCGTAGTGTAAATACTAGCTGGTAGCACGCATCGCGTTCAGCATGTTGCCGTAGACGCGGTTGAGGGAATGAAGATTGGTAGTAAGGCTAGTCACCTCTTGCTTGAACTGCTCGGTTTCCTTACCAGCCTCGGTGAGGTTCTCCATAGCCTGGCTCAATGTGCCATAGAACTTGTTCATAGACTTGAGGTGCGTATTAGCATCCTGAAGCTCCATTTCATAGACTGCATTCAGAGCGCCCAAGTTCTTGGTTACGTTCTGCACTTGTAAGTGATATTCTTTTGCATCAGAGGTAGCGTCTGACATAGCAGCCATAGCTTCGGCTGTATTTGCATAAGAAGCAGTGATGCGCTCAAGCGACTGAGTAGCAGTACGGACTTTTGTAGTGTACTCCTCCGTCACATTTGTAGCCTCGCCTAGCGAAGACAATTGCTGTGTAGTATTACTCAAACGGTTCAAGCCTTCGCCTAAAGAAGATATAGCCGCAGGAGTTACGTTAGCATCCTTCAACATATCGTCCAGCTTACGGGTCAGACCTGTGCTGTTGTTATTAGTAGAGAAGCTAGGATCACCAGTAGAAGGGTCGTAACCTTCAGCTAATTGAGGATATACGAGGCCCCAATCAGGCTCCTTAGATGTTGGTTGGAAAGCGCTAAGAAAGAAAATCAAGGCCTCTGTACCCAGACCAACCATCAGCATTACATCAGCACCTTTCCAGTGCAGAATTTTAAACAATGCTCCAATGATTACGACCGCTGCCCCGATGCCATAAATCTTGGGCATGACCACATCAAAGAAGAAATTACCGCCTTTTGCTGCCATTTTAAATAAGAATTGAAAAAAGTTGGTTGGAAAGGATGAAGAATGTATGAAAATGTAAAATGAGATAGCGCTTACTGCTCTAGTTTAACTGGCGGTTAGTTCCCATACCAATTTGAATCATGGCAGTGCGGAATCCGATGTAGGAACGAGCTGAATCTTGGTATTCAAAGTTGCGCGTTCCTGTCTCAAGGAAATAAGCAATGTCTTTCCATGAACCGCCACGTACCACTTTGCGAGGTTCGTTGTCATCAGGGTTAGTTGGGTTCATATCCCAAACTACAGGTACAGAAGCTTCCATGTAGGCGTCATCACACCATTCAGCTACGTTGCCTGACATATCATACAAACCGAAGTCGTTGGGGAAGAAGCTTCCTACAGCTGAAGTGTAAGCATAACCATCACTGGCATAGTCGCCACGGCCTGGCTTAAAGTTGGCAAGCATACAGCCCTTTGAGTTACGCAAATAAGGGCCACCCCATGGATATGTAGCTAAATCGCGCCCGCCACGAGCGGCGTATTCCCATTCAGCTTCTGAAGGCAAACGGAAGTTAGGAGTTGGAGCCGAGCCCGCTTCCTCGTTGGCTGCATTCTTATGCTTAGTACGCCAGTTGCAGAAGTACTTGGCTGCGAACCAGTCTACACCAACTACTGGATAATCATCAAAAGCAGGATGGGTATAATAATACTCCATTAGTGGATCACCCATATGATAAGTGAAGTCACGTACCCATACGGTAGTATCTGGGTAAAGCTCCGTCATCACGTACTCCTCACCCAACACGTCAATTGAATCCTGCCGAATGGCATTCATAAATTGGCGATACTCATTATTAGTGATTTCAGTCTCGTCCATGTAAAAGCCGGCTATTGTCACCTGCTTATTCATGTTGACCATAGAAGCTGATATATCCTGATCCGTTTGGCCCATATGGAAAGTACCACCAGGGCAAGGAACCATACCGAAGGGGACTTCCTGCGGATTAAAATCTGGACGGTCCTCCGCTCCAACCAGGTCGCCCTGCGGTCCTTTGCCAAAACCACAGCCTCCCATTAAAAGCGCCGAAAAAGCGACAAGAGGCAATTTGAGAAACTTATTCATGTGAAGTTTAAAAAGACTATTGGGCGGCGATACCAAAAGATTACAATTTTACAATTGGCAAACTTAGCAACTGCTGTGACTATTAGCAAGGTTCGTGCCCGAGCTGAAGGCAACGTTTAAATATCTAATAAAGCTCCTATTCATATCATAAAAATAGCGCCAGAATGGCCAACTATTATAAAAAGTTGCTTTATCACTTTAAATACAAATAAAATTTATAAGCTATCAAAAGCTATATCGAGGGGTACGGATTGCAGGGCGGGTAGCAGGGCCCATTTTAGGTAAGCGATATGAAAGCATTATTTCGTGTGAACTAAATGCCCTTGCATCTTGATTAAATGCAACTAGGTCAAACGCATAACCAACGCGAAACGAGTTGGTTTCTGCAAAACTCATGCCTAGTTGACCAGTGAATGACTCTCCATAACGATACCCTACACCTGCCCAGTATTTTTCCTGCAAAGTCGCCCGTGCACCTACCTCAAAAGAGTTGTTGTCGAAAGTAAATTTATCATCGTCACCAAACTCCCCTGGCAAAACCAATTTACCAATGACAGTGGGTGTTACAAAAACGGAAGAACTAACTTCTATATTGTATCCCGCTGTTAAGTAAGCATGATTCTCTCCAATATACGATGCTGTTCGCTGGCTGCCTTCTGTCTGAAACTGGTAGCGAGACCTCAACAAGTTATTTACACTTAGGCCTACATAAAATTTAGGAGCCTCATACCATACGCCTGCGCCCGCGTCAATTTTACTATCAGAGCTTTCAAATGGCACACTCGGATCGTCAGCATCATTTGCCCGGTATGTTCCCTTGCCTAAATTATTAAATATTCCCTGAGCCCCGATACCTAATAAGCCGTCCCCAATCTTAAAGTGTTTTGAATAAGACAGTGCTGCGGTCGTAACGCTGGCTTCTCCTATAGTATTGCGATAAATATTTACGCCTACACCGCCCCCCAAAATACGAACAGGGGTAGAAACAGATAATAAAAACGTCCGATCGTTACCGCCTGGATCGAATGTTCCGCCATAATTAAAGTATTGCTCCCTTACTATAGTTAATATTTCTCCCTGGCCCTTAATACCTGCGTAGGCAGGGTTTAAAAACATGCCATTAAACCCATAATGACTGAATTGCGGCTGCTGTTGGGCAACGACAGTGCCAGTGGCTGCTAAAAGCATAACCATAGCACCTAGTATAGATCTCTTCATATAGGCACCCAATTTTAGCACAGATTTTTAGTAGGACATAATACCCTACGTAACTGATTCCAAATCTATGGAAAAAAGTCTGCGCATCAAATGAGCTAACTATAGGGTTTAGCTCGTGAAAATGCCTCTGATATATGATTTTAAGCGTTTTGCTTATCAGCCTTATTCTTCTCTTTCCCTGCGTCAGGTCCGTAATGATAACGAATATATTGCTCAATGGCACCTGTCATGGAAGGAGCATTGGGGTGCGGAGCCTCAATATCCAACTCCAAGCCCGCATCGATTACGGCCTTGGCTGTAGTAGGGCCAAAGGCGGCAATGCGGGTGCCATTTTGCTCGAAGTCAGGGAAATTAACGAATAGAGAGCTGATTCCGGAAGGACTGAAGAAAGCAATACAATCGTACTTTACATCCGTCAGATCCGAAAGGTCACTGGCCACAGTGCGATAGATCACTGCCTCTGTAAACTTGAAGTTATTAGCCCGCATAAACTCTGGAAGATCATCCTTACGGATATCAGAGCAGGGATATAAGAACTTCTCGCTTTTATGCTTTTTGATAACATCAAACAGATCAGCGGCAGTACGCTGACCCACAAAAAGCTTACGCTTGCGCAGTACAATATATTTCTGCAGGTAATTAGCAGTTTGCTCCGAAATGCAGAAATACTTCATTTCTGCAGGCATTTCCAGCTTCGCTTCTTGACAGATACGAAAGAAATGATCTACTGCGTTACGGCTCGTAAAGATGACTGCCGTATACTCTGCAATATTGATCTTATCCTTGCGAAAATCCTTGTAAGAGACAGGCTCCACCTGAATGAATTCCCGGAAATCGACCTTGATGCCGTACTTATCAGCGATTGCGAAGTAGGGTGATACGTCGCCTGTTGGTTTCGGCTGGGTGACAAGTATGCTGGAGATACGCTTGGCGTGTCGGCCCGTCCCCGGTTTGTCTTTGCTCTCGGCCATAGAGGGTGGGTGAATGGGTAGTTTTGGAGCGATAAGAAGTGTGCAAAACGAGGCAATGTAGCCCGCGTCTAATTATATCAGTACGTAAAAACGATCAACTTAAGTAATATGGTAAGGGGTATTACTTCGGTGGCGCAAAGGTACGAAAACAAATGCAAATTTAGGAGGGATGTTCTACTATGCAGAGTACGCGTGACCCGCAGCATTGTCCCGACCAACATCAAGGAAACCACCCCGTTGGATATCCACAATACTGTTTCGGGTAGGGTTTGATTAAGAGCCAGATAAAAGAGCATTACGATGGGTAGAAACAAGCCCATAAACAGAATGGTGCGCACAAACTCCCGGTACTGCACCATCACCAGTGGGGTGACATCGAAGATGTAGCCCATCAACTCTAAAAACAAGTATTTTCCCAGTACAAACGCGGCTATTAAAGCAGCATAAAGCAGGACCCGAACAACAATAGCCGACTCCGGTACATCGAACAGGCGCCGCAGAATTACGATGCTCTGAATATTGGTGTGGATGGCAACCAGCAGTAAGGCAAAGGAAAGAGAGAACACAAATACCAGCAGCAGATTAAGCCAGGTGATAGTAGGCTTGGTCAGAAACGCCTCATCACTATTTGATTTGCCAAGAAGCCTGTCAAACTGGTAGATGCGGGCAAATCCGGGTTGGTATGCAGCTTTGATGCCGCCATACAGCAGCCCAATCAGCAATAAAAAGCACAGAAACACATTTTGCCCTTGGTGACCTCGCACTCGAAGCTGGGCCTGATAAGGTACTGGGTCTACCTTGCCCTTTGCGACTATCGGCAGAACAGGGGCGTTGGTGAAGGAGGAAAAATCGGGAGAAACGGTAGGATGCCAGATACACAGCAGATGCATACTAGCGGGTGTACTGGGGGGCAAAAGCTTCTCTAAGTCAAGGGAATAGGAGGCTGGTGTAGCGGCAGTGAATACCAACCTATTATCCAGAAAAATACTTAAGTCTTTACGCGCAGTGAAGGTAATGGGCAGTTTCTGACCAGGCCGGATAGTTACCCATTGATAGTAGGCTTTAGCTGGCGCATGGTAATCTGGGAGGTAAAGAATTAACTGATTATGGGGGGCGTCATAAATAAGCCAATCGTAAGAAAGGCCGGTGCGGGGTGCGGGTGGCAACGGCTTATATTCGGCTGCAGTAGCACTCAGAGATAATAATAGTAACACCAGCTGCAGAAATGCCCCCCAGCTGCCACTTCTACCTCCATATGTACTTCTGACTGTCACTGGTTTAGGAAGCTACTCGCTGCTGTGCCGTGCGGCTACGATATACGCCCAGAAACACGCTTAATAGCACTGAGAAGGCTATCAATGCGACAATAAGAATCGTGTTGCCCAGCTCAGCGAAGTTGATCACAAATAAGATAACCACCAGATTCAATAAACCCAACAACATCACTGTACTGATTTGCTGGAAACCCATAGCCAGAATGCGATGGTGCACATGGTTTTTATCAGGCGAGAATGGCGACCGACCAGCCATCATTCGGATCAGGAAAACCCGGAGCGTATCAAACAGGGGCACGAACAGGATTCCGACGGCCACTGATGGAGCTGAAGCACCGAATGGCTGGCCCAGTTGGGCGCCCATCTCAATAAATTGAATTGTGAGAATAGACACAATAAAGCCACATACTAGCGAACCCGTATCGCCCATAAAAATGGTAGCTCGATGAAAGTTATACCGTAGGAAGCCCAAAATGCCCCCCAGCACGCACACCGACACATACACATAATTGCCAAATTCTGAGCCGCCGTACCGATAGAAAAAATAACCAAACGTGGTGACGATAATACTAACTATGGTACCGGCCAAGCCATCCAGCCCATCTATAAGATTGATGGCATTAGTGATACCTACTATGACTAAGAAAGTGAAGGCATAACTGATGCCAACCGGCAACTCATGGACGCCCAGAATACCCTGAAAGCTAGTGATGCGCACATCGGCCATCACCATCACAATGCCGGTAGCGAGAAGTTGGCCCACAAACTTTTTAGTGACTGAGATGGTCACTAAATCGTCTTTCAGCCCCACGAAGAACAAGACGATACAGCCGGCCAGCAACTGTTGGACGCCATTGTTGAGGTCAGCAAAGATGGTGAGAGCCGACATAAACCCCGCAAATACCGATACGCCTCCCAAGCGTGGCGTGAGCGACTCATGCACGGTACGCACGTTGGGCGTATCGAGCATGTTCTTGAGGTGGGCAATGTAAATGATAGAAGGCACCGCAAACAGCGCCACTAAAAAGGACCACAAAAACGACAACCCCAGCGTAATTCCAATGGCATTCATCACGTATCGGCTCAAAGATGAAGCAAACAACAGGATACGCTCCTGCTCATCTGCGCGTTAACTTTTACCCGTGCAGCACGCCTTCGCGGCCGAGCAGAGCAATAGGAATCAGGTTGGCTGTCACAATAGAATCGGGCACAAAGATGAACTTCTTATCAAAGATCTGCGGACCACGATAGTAGCTTACCCAGTACTGATTATTAAGGTGAAATAAGTCAGGATCAATAGGTTCGACGGGCACAGCGCTACGAGGCTCTACTTCCGCGAATACATGCCGCAGGGTTGAAGTCCGCACCTTTTCACCGTCCTCCAAAGTGCCATAACCATTGGAGCTAATGATGACGTTGCTCAATGGATAGTCGTTATGGTTGAGCAGATACACTTGCCAACCAGGCTTGCCTTCCTCCGTAGCCGCTTCGTCGTCGGGAACGATAGCTATGGAAACGCCTTCAACAGGATCAAAAATAATATCTTCTTTCATGCGCTAATCAAACAAGTAGCTCAGCCTCCAGCAAAGCGGCTAGGTGAGGAAGCAAACGATTTTCCACCTCGCTGATCGGCACTGCATAGCCGAGTTCCTGCTGTAAAGAGGTAACAGCTTTGTCGGTGATACCGCAGGGCACAATATGGCCGAAATACGTGAGGTCGGTATTTACGTTAAGCGCGAAGCCATGCATGGTTACCCAACGGCTGCACTTCACTCCCATTGCGCAGATTTTGCGCGGCAGGGGGGCATTTTCTTCGTAGTCCAGCCATACTCCCGTCAGGCCCGCAATGCGGCCGGCGGTTAGCCCATAGTCAGCCAGCGTACGGATAATGGCCTCCTCCAATACGCGTAGGTAACGGTGGATATCAGTGAAGAAGTTGTCGAGGTCGAGAATGGGGTAACCCACCAGCTGGCCGGGGCCATGATAGGTGATGTCGCCGCCCCGATTGATGCGGTGAAACGTTGCCCCATGCATTGCCAGTTCCGACTCGCTCAACAACAGGTTTTCAACTTTACCACTTTTACCCAACGTGTACACGTGAGGGTGCTGACAAAGCAGCAGGTAGTTAGACGTTGGTGTGGGGGGCAAATTCGCTTCCGCGGCCTGCCGATTCTGCGTTTTGATGGCTACAGTAGCCGCCAGCAATTGCTCCTGATAAGCCCAAGCAGAGGCATACTCAGCCAGCCCAAGCCGTTCTACAATAACGCGCCGATTTTGCCCCCCAGTAGGTGCAGCAGGTAAAAGCTCAGCCGTCGTTGTAGCAACAGGATTCGTATTCATTAGTAAACGCGCAAATAAAGGCACAAAGGTACTATATTAAGCGCCAAACCCAACCCGCAATCCTCTTGCCATGCCCGGCTCCGGCCACCTGCTCGGCCACGCCGGCGAAGCGGCCGCCGCCGATTTTTTCCTAAACGAAGGCTACACCGTAGCTTGCCGCAACTACCGCCACCGGCGCGCGGAGGTAGATCTTATTGTGCAGCGGGATGACGTGCTCCTAGTTTTTGTGGAAGTAAAGGCACGCTCATCCAGCCGCTACGGCCATCCCGAAGAATTTGTGACGGAACGCAAGCGCCAGCTTTTTCGCTTGGCTGCTGACCAGTATCAGGAGGAAGTAGAATGGCGTGGCGACATCCGTTTCGATATTCTGGCGCTCACTCAGCTTGCCGACGGCTTTCGCATCGAGCACTTCGAGGATGCTTTTTATTGATCTGCACTATATAGTATAGTGTGTCCGTAAACCGAGCCGCTCAATTCCGCCTCGACCCCGGTCGATCCGTAACGGCATCGCGCTTGTCAAGCTTATCTTTCTCGTACACCAGCACCCCGTTGCGGTTGTATTCCTTATAAAGGACTGGTTCCTTCACCTCCGGGTCGTAGCCCGTTTCGCCGTACTGATACTCATAGTGCCGACGGTTGCGGAAGCCCCAATACTTTGCCCACTCCCCTACTTTCTTGCCGTTCTCAAACTGGCCATCCCAGTCCTTCTGACCATTCTCCAGAAAACGAGCGTATTCGCCCTCCAGCTTTCCGTTGTTATATGGAATTATCTCCTTGATTTTAGTACGCTCCGCATCGTAATACGTGATTTCAGCGTCGCGCGGGAAGCCCTTTTCGTAGTGAATCTTGCTTAGCAGAATACCTTCCCGATTGAAACGCTCCCATCGCAAGTGCTTGGCTCCTACGGCGAAGTAGCCCGTTTCCACTATTTTGCCGCCCTGCATTTTCTTGTATGGCCCATGCAGCACTTTATTGTCGCCGGGGTCTACGCCAGCTCTGTCCTGCACAATCCGGCCTTTGCGCGCATCAAAATAATAGCGCGTGGGTACATACGGATCGGTGGGTTTGGGAGTGCGCATGTAATAAAATTGCTCCGTAATCTGGTTGCGCCCCTTCCCTCCCGACTTCACGTAGGCTTTCTTAATCGGCTCCCCGAGGAAGATATTCTTCTTCTTTTTTGGCTTGCGCTCAGCAGCCTTTTCCTTCGCACGGGCAGCACGTGCCTCTTCTTTGGTAAGTATTACCTTCCGCGTGATCTTGCCACCAGTCGTGTCGCTAGTCTGAACGAGCGAATCAGACAGGGCACTTAGGGCCGGATCATCGGCTTTGCTGTTAAACGAAACCGTTTTGCGAGTACAGGCACTGGTAGCCAACCCAAGCAAAACCAGCAGAACAAGTGAAAAGCGAAAAGAGCGCATCGGTGAAACAGGCAATATTCAAAGCCTCGAACGTAAAGATAACCTGATTTGGTGCCCGGCTTAAATTTGCCCCTCAAAGCTGCCTGAAAGAAAATTAGAATATTGAGTCTCACTAAAAACAAAACCCGTTGACTACAGAGTCAGCGGGTTTTGTACTACTTAAAACTATGTGTACTATTTAGTACTACTCGGTAGCAAGTAAGTCAGTGCTACGCTTCACAAAGGCAGTTAGTGCTTCACCTTTCAGCATGTTCTGCGATAGCAAAGCCAGATCAAAGGCTTGGCGCGCCAGCTTACGGCCCGCCTCTTCGTCGGCCTGCAATACCCGCTGCGTAATGGCGTGGTTGGCATTCACGCTCACGGTATAGCTATCTGGCAACGAGCCAAACATAGCCATTCCGCCTCCGCCACCCGTGCGCTGCATATCCTTCATGCGGCGCATAAACTCAGGCATTGTAATGATTACGGGGGCTTCCTGCGGCGACAAAGCGTCTACCTGCACATGCATCTGCTCATTGCTGATGGCTTTGGCGAACAGCTCCTGCAAACGGGTTTTATCATCGTCGCTAAGCACACTTTCGGTTGTTTCATCTTTCTCAATGAGCTTACCGATTGTATCAGCATCCACGCGCTTAAACGTGGTTTTTTCGAGTTTCTGCTCTAGCTGACCAATGAAATGAGAGTCGAGCACAGCTTCCAACTGTAACACATCGTAGCCCCGGTCTTGGGCGGCCACCACGTAGCCGTGTTGGGCTTCGGCGTCGGTGGTGTACAGAATCACGAGCTGGTCGTTCTTGTCCTTCTGGTTGGCCTGCACCGACTCCTGGTACTCGTTGAGGGTGAAAAATTTGCCCCCCACGTTCTGCACCAGCACAAAATCCTTAGCCTTCTCATAAAACTTCTCATCCGACAGCATGCCGTACTTTACAAACAGACCGATATCCGACCACTTTTGCTCGTAGCCAGCGCGGTCTTTCCGGAAAAGCTCACCCAGCTTGTCAGCTACCTTCTTGGTGATGTACGTATTAATTTTCCGCACCGCAGCGTCGGCCTGCAGGAAGCTGCGCGACACGTTCAACGGAATATCCGGCGAGTCGATTACGCCGTGGAGCAGCATCAGGAACTCGGGCACCACGTCTTTTACCTCATCGGTAATAAACACCTGCCGCGAGTACAGCTGAATCTTGTTGCGCTGGAATTGCAGCTCGTCCTTCACCTTCGGGAAGTAAAGAATACCCGTCAGGTTGAAGGGATAGTCTACGTTGAGGTGAATCCAGAACAGCGGCGCCTCCGAAAAAGGATACAGCTCCTGGTAGAACTTGGTGTAGTCTTCGTCGGTCAGCTCGGCAGGCTGCTTGGTCCAGATGGGCTGGGTCTGGTTGATTACCGTGCCTTCGAACTCAATCTCAATGGGCAGGAACTTGCAATACTTGGTGAGGATGGTACGCAGGCGGGCTTCTTCCAAAAACTCGTCGGAATCGGCGGCTACGTGCAGCACTACGTCGGTGCCGCGCTCGGCTTTCTCGGTGGTTTCGAGCGTAAACTCCGTGCTACCGTCGCAGGTCCAATGCGCGCCTTCCGTGCCCTCTTTATACGACTGAGAGAAAATCTCAACCTGATCGGCTACCATGAAAGCGGAGTAGAAGCCCAAGCCAAACTGACCGATAATCTGGTCTTTGGTGGCGGCATCTTTCTCTTTGTACTTTTCTACAAACTCGGTGGCGCCGGAAAAAGCAATCTGGTTGATGTACTTTTTGATTTCCTCGCCAGTCATGCCCAGACCACGGTCTGAGATGGTGATTTTGCGCGCCTCTTTGTCTAGGGTTACGCGCACTTTCAACTCGCCCAGCTCGCCTTTGAACTCGCCTAGCTGCGCCAAGCTTTTCAGCTTCTGAGTAGCGTCAACGGCGTTGGACACCAATTCGCGTAAAAAGATCTCGTGGTCGGAGTAGAGAAACTTCTTGATAATGGGAAAGATGTTCTCCGTGTGAATCGAGATACTACCTGTCTCTTGCATAGCGCCTTAAAAATGGATTCGTGAAATGAAAAGTGGACAGAATTGCAGGCTACGGCTAGCCTGCTTTCTTGATTCAGCGGTTTTCAAAACCTGTTCCACGCTACCTGTAGCTGCCAGTTTGGCACCTCTCCCACCTTCAGGTTTTGGTTATAATAAGCTGCACTAAGTCTAGCAACTGTTTAGTAAGCATTGGTATTTAACGTCATCAAGCGTGGCTACCTCGATTGCTAACATGTCATGCACAGCCGAACCTATATCGCGCTCACAGCAACAAAATTTTGTGCTTTTGAGCTCATGCAGCTACCACAACCGATTGCATTTTCCTATCACAATCGCTTGCATAGTTTATCTAAAAATGGTGCCCTACTAAAACGATTACGGCAGCGTAGTTCGATATAACTTTCTTGCCATCAGTGGACAACATTCATCTTCACTACCATCTGATAGTCATTCACTTCCTACCCAAGCAAACCAATATGACGACACTTCGACGCTTAAGCTTTCTTCTTACAGCTTTCTTTCTTAATCTGGCCGTATATGGCCAGAATGCCCCAGTAACTTTGCAAGCTGAAGCTGGTACACTTCGCGATGCTAGTGCTCCGGCAGCCATTACTTTCAATACCGAAGGCACAACCGGTTTTATTCGCGTGGTAGGCAATTTCGTCACGCTCAATGGCGTAACTCAGAGTCCTAATGCCGACAACAGGGTGCTTTCCTATACGGTTACGTTTCCCGGTGCTGGCGTCTATGACCTGTACGCCCGAGTGCGCGTGGGTGCTGGCGGCTTCGACGATGACAGCTATTATATAGCTAACTCCTTTGGTACCCGATCGGCCTTCGAAACCAACCGCTGGACAAACGCAAACGGCTTGGCAGGCGGCGGCTACACCACCATTTCGGATATTGTGTCCGCCGGCGGTCCTGGGGGAGCCAACAACACGTGGAGATGGTTCCGGATGTCGGCCTTTGGGGGCGGCACGTTCACGGTGCCCGCGAATAACCTGACCCAGACCTTTGAAATCGGTAGCCGGGAAAACGGGCTGGACATCGACAAATTCGTATTTGGCGCCTCAGGCGTGTTTTTCACGGTTGGCAACCTGGATAATGGGCAGCAGGGCTCCACTACGCCCCCACCGCCACCTTTTGTGCCGCCCGGCCCTCCCATTGCTACCGGCAAACCGAAGTTTGTTGGCGGAGCCTTCAGCAATTCTCAGGGCGTTAACTTCGACAAGTACTGGAACCAAGTGGTGTCGGAGAACGACGGCAAATGGGGCAGCGTGGAAGCCACGCGGGATGTGATGAACTGGACTGGCCTCGACTTGGCCTACAATCAGGCCAAGAGTCAGAATGTCCCGTTTCGGATGCACGTGCTGGTGTGGGGCAACCAACAGCCCGCTTGGATTGAAAATTTGCCCCCCGCCGAACAACTGGAGGAAATAAAGGAGTGGTTTGCGGCCGTGGCCCAGCGCTACCCCGATATTGCCTTCCTGGAAGTAGTAAACGAGCCCACTAACGACCCGCCCCTGAAGCGCAGCCCCACCGATCAGGGCAGTGGCAACTACATTGAGGCTCTGGGTGGCAATGGCGCTACTGGTTGGGATTGGGTGATAAATTCCTTCAAGCTAGCCCGCGAGTATTTCCCTAATACGCCGCTGATGATCAATGACTACAGCGTTGTGAATGTGACCAGCAACACCCAGCGCTACCTGGGCATTATTAACTTGCTCAAGCAACAAAGCCTGATTGATGCGATTGGTATTCAGGGCCACGCTTTCTCCACTCGCGGAATTCCGGTGGCCACGCAAGTAAGCAACCTTAACTTGCTAGCTACCACAGGCTTGCCGCTTTACGTTACAGAGTTTGATGTGGATGGCCTTCAGGATGATGTGCAGCTAGCTGAATACCAGCGGGTGTTTCCATTATTCTACGAGTACCCCGCCGTGAAGGGCATTACGCTGTGGGGCTACCGGCCGGGGCACTGGCGCACGGCCCAGGGCGCGTACATTGCCTTTGAGAATGGTGCCGAGCGGCCAGCCCTGAAGTGGCTGCGGGAGTATGTGCAAAGCACCAGCTTATCCACTATTACCACGGCTACAACCCTGTCTGCCCCTACTTTTTGCGGGGGCAGCACGCTGTCGGTGCCGTTCAGCGTTGCGGGCGTAGTCGCGGCTAACCAGGCGTTTACAGCGGAGCTTTCCGATGCTACCGGCAGCTTTGCTAACCCCACGGCTATTGGTTCGGTTACAGCCTCAGCGGCGGGCAGCTACGCTGTGGCGGCCACTATTCCGGCTAACACGCCCGAAGGCACGCGCTACCGCATCAGGGTGACGAGCAGCAACCCCAGCGTACTAGGCAATGCTAACCGCACGAACCTGACCATCAATCCGGTGTTTACGGCCCCGGAACTGCTCGTGACGCCAGCCAATAATACCTACACGGGCGGCGTACCGACCAATCTTTACTTGGGCTACGGCCCGCAGAGCGTGACGCTCACGGCCGCTGGTGGTGTGAGCTACACTTGGAGCGGACCGGCTGGCCTGAACAGCACAACCATCGCCAACCCCATATTCACGGCTTCAACGGCCGGCGTTTATACGTTCGTTGTAACTATCACCAACGAAGCGGGGTGCACGGCGACGCAGCAGGTGACAATAACGGTGCTGGACGTACGGTGCAGCAATAACCCAAACGCTGCAAAAGTGCTGGTATGCCTCAATGGCAAGGTAGTTTGCGTGGCTAAAAATGCCGTTCCTGCCCTGTTAACTTACTCCAAAGGTCTGGTGAGACTTGGCGATTGTAGTGTTGGTACGAATACCGATTTGACGTCAGTAGCAGAAAAGCTCATTCGCTTGTTTGAAGCTTATCCCAATCCATTCAGTGGGCGTACCACCCTGCGCTTCCGCTCCACCGAATCGGGGCAGGTGCAGCTACAAGTGTACAATCCGTTTGGGCAACTTGTGGCCACTCCCTTCAACGGCCGAGCCGAGGCTGGCAGAGAATATGAGATTTCATTGGACGGCAGTTCTTTGCCCGAGGGCGTCTACACTGGCCGCCTGCTCACCAATGGTAAAGTGGAAACCATACGGTTGATGATTGCAAAATAATTGCTGACTTCTGAAACAGTATCACAGTAAAAAGGGCGGCTGAATTCAGCTGCCCTTTTTTATATTCTCCATATTTGTAACCTACTAATGACGAATCAGCTATACAAATAGTGCATCAGCGCTTCCTGGGGCTGGTTTTTTGGAAGCGGGACGTAAGGCAGCCACAACGCGGCGCAGTAGTCGTGCGGACAGTGTTTTCATAGTGTGGGTGGTAAGTGGGTGGATTATATGTCTTTATACTACAAAGGTCGGCAGTTGTTGTGCCCTGAATGTTGCCGCCAGGTTATGCTTTTGTTGTGTAGGTAGCTGGGGGGCTTTTTAGGAGGCCGATTGCCATTCTGCCATCAACGCCAGCATATGGATGGGCGAGTTGGTCAACCAATCCAGGGCCGAGCTTGGGTCGGCAAAAAACTGCACGTCGAAGCGGGCAATATGATGACCAAGTCCTAATAAGCTCTCCACTACCATCTGGTTATAAGTGGCTGCCGCAGGCACTACCACAGCCACTTGCTGCACTGATTGAGCTGCTACCCTCGGAAACCAGTTAACGCCCACCCAAATCTGCTCTTTCATACTCAGGTCGGGCAATCCGTTCATGTCCACGAGCACCCGCTTAATCTGGCGAGATTGTACCAACTCAGCTAAGTAGTTCATGGCCTGAGCAAAGCTGTGCAACGGGCTGCCACCGCACCATTGGTAGCGCAGCAGACATAATGATTCATCGTACTGCACTCGCAGACAATCGATTTGAGCAAGTATCATCTTGGAAGTAAAAACCAGAAGCTTCTTAAAATGCTAAAAGCAAAGCAACGATTATAAGTAGCGAATTGCTTGCCAGTAATTTGCCCTTAACAATGTAATAGCTTATTAATTTATGGATTAAGTCAAAATATATAATTTATAAACTTGACCTGGATAGTAGTTTCAGCCATAGCGTAATAAGGCCTGCCTCATTAAATTCTTTAATTCGTCTAAAAAACAGAAGACAGTTTACATTCAGATTGGCTCATTCTGTAACCCCGAATTCAAGTTGGTTGGCGCTATGCTAATCATTTATTTCGGGCGACTTCTGGCTGTCGGCAACTAGTTAATTGAGTGGTTTATCAACTACTTACCATTTTCCACGTACTTTTGCCTAACTGTTTCTGACACATTGTTGCAAATGCGGACTTTGCGTTCCCGTCTGGCTCTCCTGCTTCTGCTCTGCTTTACGCGGGTGCTGCTGCCCGACGCGTGGATACTGGCGCTGCACCAACACGAGCACACGCTGGCGGAATCGGCGCAGGCCACTCGCATTGATAAGTCGCAGGCCAAAGCCCTGCTGACGGTTCAGCACCAGCACTGCCAGGTCGATCATTTCTACCACATCCCCTTCCAGGCGCCAGCGCCGCTGGAATTGCCATTCGTGGTATTTTACGCCCCTATGGAGGCTGTGGGGGGCATTTTGGCTGAGGCGCACCATAGTGTAGAGGTGGCGCGGCTGCGCGGTCCGCCCAGCCGAGTATAGCCCCTTTGTTCCAGCCGCATTTCCGATGAATTTGCCCCCAGGGGCAAATCTGCCCCTGCATTTTCCCGCCACGCGATTTGGTAGGTACGCGGCTGCCGGTTCAGTTCATCCCGGTTTCCCTTTTTATGCTTTTTCTACTGCCAAGCCGCTTCCGGCTGCTGGCGCTGCTGTGGCTACTCAGTGGCCCGCAGACTGTGTGGGCGCAATCCGGCTGCATGCTCTCCTTGAGTGGCCGCCTGACCGACCACGAGTCGCGCCAACCCTTACCTGGAGCCACCATTCGCCTGCTCGATACCGAAGACGTGGTGGCTTCCGATGCCAGCGGCAACTACCATTTGCACGTTTGTCCCGGCGTTTATCGTCTGCAAGTCAGCTTTTTGGGCTACGAGCCCGAAACGCTGGAAGTGCGTGTGAACGGCGCTGTGATTCGAGATTTTAAGCTGCATCCATCGGCCGTGGCTTTGCGCGTGGCACTGGTACAGGGCACCCGCGTGGCTGAACAGTTGCCTCAGGCTACCGGCACCATCACGGGCCGCGAACTACAGCAAACGCGCGGGCAAAGTCTGGGCGAAGCTTTGCAAAAAGTAAGCGGCGTGACGGCCATTCAAACCGGTCCCAGCATTTTCAAGCCCCTGATTCATGGCCTGCACTCCAACCGCGTGACGATTCTAAACAACGGCGTACGCCAGGAAGGACAGCAGTGGGGCCAGGAGCACGGCCCTGAAATTGACCCGTTTATTGCTTCCCAACTCACAGTAGTGAAGGGCGCGGCCAGCGTACGCTACGGCTCCGATGCCATCGGGGGCGTGGTGCTGGTGCAGCCTAAGTCCCTGCGCGACTCCGCGGGCACGGGTGCTGAGTTGCACCTGTTGGGCATGAGCAACAATGGTATGGGGGCCATTTCAGGGATGGTGGAGGGCAACGCGCGCCGGCTGCCGGCCCTGAGCTGGCGGGTGCAGGGCACAGCCAAAAGGGCCGGCACGGCACGCGCCCCCGAGTACGTTATCCCGAATTCGGCCTTCGCGGAATACGACTTTTCGGGGGCCGTGGGCTGGCGCAAAGCCACTTACGGTGCCGAGGTGTTCTTCAGTCAGTTCAATACCAAGCTGGGTATTTTGCCGGATTCTCACCTGGGTAATCAATCTGATTTCGACCTGGCCGTGGGGCGAGGGCGCCCACTGGTACCGCAGGATTTCTCCTACGATATTGAGCGCCCTTACCAGCAGGTGCGCCACGATTTGCTGAAGCTCTCGGGCTTTGTACGCACGGGCACGGCGGGCCGCCTCACTACTACGCTGGCCCACCAGACCGACGTGCGCGACGAGTATGACCGCTACCGTCCCCGCAACGACAACCGCGCCCGCCTCGACCGTCCCGAGCTGAGCTATACCAACCGGACCACCACTGCCGATCTGGTCTGGGAGCATAAACCGCTCGGCAATCTTACGGGCAGCGTGGGGCTGAGCGGCACGTATCAAAGCAACCGCTACGATGGCCGGCCCTTCATTCCCTTCTATACCAATAAGGTGGGGGGCATTTTTCTGATTGAGCGCTGGCGCCACAAGCAATGGCAGCTCGAAGCCGGTCTGCGCCTCGACCGCCGCGATCTGGAAACCCAACGGGCCATCGGCAACTCCGGCAATTTCTACGTGGCCACCGACCAATTTCAGTACACCACGCCGGCGGCCTCGCTGGGGGGCATTTTTGAGGCCGATCCGCACCTGACGCTGAGCGCCACTGGTAGCCTCACGCGCCGGGCCCCGGCTGCCAATGAGCGCTTCAGCAACGGCGTGCACAACGGTCGCTTCGATATCGGCTACGACGTAGATCGACCCAGTGGAGTACCGCCCCTGGGCCCCGAAACGGCCTGGCACACCGGCCTGACGGCTAACTGGCACGATAACCCCCGCTTCAACGGCGAGGTGAGCGTGTACCAGACATACATTCAGAACTACATCTACCAAGTGCCGGTGCTGCCGCCCCCGCTCAATATTCGGGGCGTGGTGGCCACGTTTCTGTTTCAACAGACTGATGCCCTGTACCGGGGTATTGATGCGTCGGGCAGCTACGCCCTCACGCCGCAGTGGCAGCTGGCCGGCAAAGCCGCCGTAGTGCGGGCCCGCGATCAGCGCCTCGATGACTACCTCATCTTCACCCCCGCCGACCGGGCTGAGTTAAGTCTGCGCCACGACTGGCGCCCGCAGACGGGCAGCCGCTTCAGCCAACGCTACGCCCAGGTTGGTGCTTACGGCGTGGCCCGCCAGACTCGCGTGCCCACCGAAGTGCTCGACTACGCACTGCCGCCCGCCGGCTACGTGCTGCTGGGGGCCGAAATCGGGACGACGGTGCAGCTCGGCGACTTACCGCTGGATGTGAGCCTGGCCGGTTCCAACCTCCTCAACCAAACCTACCGCGACTACCTCAACCGTTTCCGCTACTTCACCGCCGAGATGGGCCGCAACGTGACGCTGCGCCTGCGGGTGCCGCTGGAGTTCAGCAAAAAGCCCCCTGAGGCTCAATTCTAAAGTCTTAAACTCACTTCAACCCTTTTAAAATCTTGGTTCATGAAAAACAATCTGTTTAATAAATCGCTGATCGGCCTACTTGTGGCGGCACCTTTCTTTGTTTCCTGCGACGACGACAACGACGGCCCAACGCCGGACGAGAGCAACGAGCAAATCACGACCGTGCGCTATGTGCTGACTCCTACTACCGGCACCGGCACGCCCGTGACGGTGGAATACCGCGACCCAGATGGCGACGGTGGCACTGCCCCCACCATCGGCAACCTGACATTAGCGCCCAATACTACCTACACCGGCCGCCTGACCTTATTGGACGAAACAAAAAACCCTGCTGAGGACATCACTGCCGAGATTCAGGACGAGAGCGACGAGCACCTCTTCGTGTTCACGCCCACTGGCACCAACGTGACTGTTACCATCACCGACCGCGACGCCAAAAACTTACCTATCGGCCTCCAAACGCAAGTGGTGACAGGCGCTGCCAACGCAACTGGCACCACCGGCAGTCTGCGCGTGGTATTGCGTCACCAACCCGAAGGCAAGGACGGCACCCCCACGCCCGGCGATACCGATGTGGAAGTAAATTTCCCCACGGCCGTGCGCTAAAGGAATTTCAGGCATAGGGAGGTCGGCTGCAAACGGCCTCCCACTATTTTCTCCTGGTTTGGTTTTGGAGAATCTGGAGAAGACACCGGTCACTGATCGGTGTTTTCTTGTGTAGTCCCAGGCTCTTATCTGGCAATCATTTGCGGCGCGATGTAGCGCAAAAAACGACCGCAACTAGACGCAAACCAAAAGTTCGCGTACGGTTCCATAATCCGAACGGCTCACCAAGCGGAAGCTTCGTGTTACTTTGCTTTCTGAATCTATTTTTATGACGCGTATCATTCTGACCGCTGGGCTATTACTGCTGTCGGGGGGCATTTTTGCCCAAAAACCATCTTCCTCGCCGGCCTCATCTGCCAGTCGCACCCTCGCCGCGCCTATTACAGGGCGCGTGGTCGACCAGGCCACCGGCGAGCCGCTGCCATCGGCCACCATCCTCTTTCCCGATCTTAGACGAGTTACGGCAACGGGTCCCGATGGCGCTTTTCGCTTCACAAACCTGCCCAAAGGGCGTTTTCTGATGCAGGTGCGCAGCTTGGGCTATACCACCGTGGTGCGCACCGTCGACACCGGCGCTGGTCAGTCACTGGACATTGCGCTTGTTCCGGCGGCTACCGAAATCGGGCAGGTTGTAGTCACGGGCGTATCGGCAAGCACGGAAATGCGCCGCTCGCCAATTCCAACTACCGTCGTAAATCGTAACCAGTTGAATCAGGCAGCGGCCACCAACGTAATTGATGCCATAGCGCACACGCCTGGCCTCTCCCAAATCACGACCGGCGTGGGCATTAGCAAACCCATTATTCGAGGCTTGGGCGCTAATCGGGTCATAACATTGAACAACGGCGCCCGCCAGGAAGGCCAGCAGTGGGGCGACGAGCACGGCATCGAGATAGACGAAGCCGGTATCGACCGGGCCGAGGTTATCAAGGGCCCCGGCAGCCTGCTCTACGGCTCCGATGGCTTGGCCGGCGTCGTCAACTTTGTAGCCCCCGATCCGGTGGAAGAAGGCAAAATCATCGGTTCAGTAGCCACTAACTACCAGACCAATAACAATTTATTAGGCTACTCCGTGATGAATGCCGGCAACCTGAACGGCTTCAACTGGATGGCCCGCAATAGCGGCAAAGTAGCCAGCAACTACCACAACCCTTATGATGGGCGCGTGTTCAACTCGGGCTTTCGCGAGCTAAACGGCAACGGCTACATTGGCTTGAATAAAAGCTGGGGCTATTCGCACCTCACGCTTAGCACGTTCAATCAGATTGTGGGTCTGGTAGAAGGCGACCGGGACACCATCACGGGGCAGTTCCTAAAACCAGTTGTGGGGGGCAATTTTGGGGAAATAATTGGTGAACCCCAAAGCGAGGACGCCCTGCGCACTTACACCCTGCACGTACCTCGCCAGCAGATCAACCACTTGCGCATCGGCACCGAGAATAATTTTATTCTCGACCGCAGCCGCATTACGTTGAATGTGGGCTGGCAGCAAAACCTGCGCCGCGAGTTTGGCAATCCCGCCGACTACTATGAGGAGTCGCTGTTTTTTCAACTCCGCACCGTGGACTACAGTTTGCGCTACTTTTTGCCCGAAATAAATGGCTGGAACACCACCATTGGTACCAGCGGAATGCGGCAGGAAAACGTGAATAAGGGCGTCGAATTCCTAATTCCGGCTTATCAGCTCTATGACGCCGGTGCATTTGCCGTCACCAAGAAAACCTTCGGCAAGCTCGATTTGAGCGGTGGACTGCGCTACGACTGGCGCCGCATTGAGGCCGATAATCTTTTCCTTGATGAGGAAGAACAGCCCGTGCCTGCGCCGACAGGAGAAATGAAGTTCCCGGGTTTTGTGAGCACTTTCCGGAACGTATCGGGCAGCGTGGGGGCCTCTTTTGAGGCTTCCGAAAAGCTCGTGCTGAAGGCCAACGTGGCCCGTGGCTTCCGGGCGCCCAATATTGCCGAACTGGGCTCCAACGGCATTCATGAGGGCACCATTCGCTACGAAATTGGAAACCCGGCACTGAAGGCCGAAACCAGCTTCCAGCTCGATGCGGGCGCCAGCTACGAAACTGAGCACGTAGGCCTGCGAATCGACGCCTTCCGCAACCAGATTCAAAACTACATATTCCCCCGCCGCCTGCCCGGCACCACCGGTACCGATTCGCTTTCCACTGACGGCGACCCCGTTTTCGTGTATGGTCAGGGCGACGCCCGCCTGCTGGGGGGCGAATTTACCATCGATATTCACCCTCACCCGCTCGACTGGCTGCACTTTGAAAACAGCTTCTCGATGGTGCGCGCTCAGGAGCTAAACCAGCCCGACAGCCTGCGCTACCTGCCCTTCATCCCCGCCGACCGGCTCCAATCGGAGTTGCGTGTAAACTTCAACAAAGCGGGCACTCACTTAGCCAACCTGTACGCCCGCGCTGGCATTGAGCACACGTTTCCCCAAAATCGCTTCTTCTCCGCTTTTGGCACCGAAACCCGCACGCCTGGCTACATGCTGGTTAACGCTGGTATTGGAGCCGATGTGGTGAACTCGCAGGCCAAAACACTGTTTTCTATCTACTTAACGGGCACCAACCTCTTCGACGTTGGCTACCAAAGCCATTTGAGCCGGTTGAAATACGCAGCCTTCAATCCTACCAATGGTCGCACGGGCGTATTTAATATGGGCCGAAATGTGAGCGTGAAGCTAGTGGTGCCGCTGGTGTTTAAGTAGAAACAGCTATACTGAACCATGGCGCACGCTCACCACCACGGTCACGACCACCATCATCACGGCCCCGCCGAGGGCGATTATGGCCGGGCGTTTGTCGTGGGCATTGGGCTGAATATGGTTTTTGTGGTGGCGGAGGCGGCGGGTGGCCTGTGGGCGAATTCCTCGGCACTACTTTCCGACGCGGGCCACAACCTGAGCGATGTGCTGAGCTTAGCGCTGGCCTGGGGCGCAACTCGTTTGGCTCGTCAGCCTGCTTCCGAACGGTATACGTATGGGCTGAAAAGTGCCACTATTCAGGCTGCATTGCTGAATGCCGCCCTGCTGTACGCGGCGCTCGGCATTATTCTCTGGGATGCCATCGACCACATGCTTCACCCTGCCCCGGTTGATGGCCGCATTGTGATGTTGCTGGCGGGAATCGGAATACTGGTCAACGGCTTCACAGCCTGGTTGTTTCGGCGGGGGCAGCAGGGCGATGTAAACGTGCGCGGCGCTTACTTGCACATGCTCACCGACGCGCTGGTATCGGCGGGCGTAGTGGTTGGGGGCGGCTTGGTGCTCTGGACGGGTTGGCTGCGGCTCGATGCGCTAATCAGCTTCGGTATTTTGGGCTTGATTGCGTACAGCTCGTGGGGGCTGCTACGCGAAACCGTCCAGCTCAGCTTGCACGCCGTCCCGCCGGGTATTGATATAGCCGCTGTGCGTCAGTTTTTGCTGGCCCGCCCCGGCGTTACGCAAGTTCATGACCTGCACGTGTGGTCCCTGAGCACCCGCGATTCCGCCCTTACGGCTCATATCGTACGCTCCGGTGGCACCAACAACGCCTTCTTGCAGGAGCTGCAGGCGAGGCTACAGGCCCAGTTTGGCATCAGCCATTGCACGGTGCAGGTAGAAGATACCGTACCGGTAGCAGGAAGCCACGGTGGCTGTGAGGAATAGCTTCGGACGCAGCAACTAGCACATAGTAGCGCTTTGTAACGCTTCTGGGGGGCTTTTTTGCCAAAAAATCTCCACCTTCACCCCACCTGTCCTCCGCAAAACCACCCACCCCCTCCGTATATGAGCAATCCCGCTGCCCCAGCCCCCATTTTGCCCCCCGAAACGAAACACACTTCTGTGTTCAGCGCCGTGGTAATTGTGGCAGCTCTGGGCTACTTCGTGGACATTTATGATCTGATTCTGTTCAGTATTGTGCGCGTGCAAAGCCTGAATGCGCTGGGCGTAACCGATCAGGCTGCCGTTACTAGTCAGGGGCTTTACCTGATCAATATGCAGATGGGCGGCATGCTGCTGGGGGGGATTTTGTGGGGCGTTCTGGGTGATAAGCGCGGCCGGATTTCGGTTCTGTTCGGATCTATTCTGCTGTACTCGCTAGCCAACATTGCTAACGGTTTCGTGCAAACTATCGACCAGTATGCCTGGCTGCGACTTATTGCGGGCATCGGCTTGGCTGGAGAATTAGGCGCCGGAATTACGCTAGTGGCTGAAAGTCTGCCCAAAGAAAAACGTGGCTATGGTACCATGATAGTGGCTACGGTAGGCGTGTCGGGGGCCATGCTGGCTTACTGGGTGGGCGAGCGGTTTGGCTGGCGCAACGCCTATTTTATCGGCGGTGGGCTTGGGCTGGCGTTGCTATTATTGCGCGTAAGCGTCTACGAATCAGGCATGTTTGAGCAGGCCAAGCGTAGTGAAGCCGTTCGCGGCCGATTTCTGGACTTATTCACCAACGGCCCGCGCCTGGCCAAATACATCAAGTGTCTGCTTATTGGGGTGCCGCTGTGGTTTGTGGTCGGCATTCTGATAACGCTGGCTCCAGAGTTTGGTCGGGAGTTGGGCGTGCAGGGCGAGGTAACGGCTGGTCTGGCGGTGTTCTGGTGCTATTTTGGGCTGGTATTCGGTGATTTTGCCAGCGGCGGCCTCAGTCAGATTTGGCGTAGTCGCAACCGTGCGTTGCAGGTATTCCTGGTTTTCTGCGGGCTCATGGTGGCGGCCTACTTGTTTGGCTTGCGCGGCGCTAGCACCACTACTTTTTATGCGGTGTGTTTTGTGCTGGGCTTATCCGTGGGCTTCTGGGCTTTATTTGTGACCGTGGCGGCTGAGCAGTTCGGCACTAATCTGCGGGCGACGGTAGCTACTACGGCTCCCAACTTCGCCCGCGGCTCCGTAATAATCCTCGCCCCCACGTTTCAGTTACTCACTGGCCCACTGGGGCTTATTGGTAGCGCTGCTGTGCTGGGAGTGGTATCGTTGCTGATTGCTTTCTGGAGCGTGAGCACCTTGCCTGAGAGCTACGGCAAAGACCTTGATTATCTGGAAGTTTCCTAAGCAATCGGTAACATTCGGCTGCTCCGTAGCGTTTCAGGCTAAACAGCGGCAAGCCCGACCTATTATGAAAAAGTTACTGAGTATTCTTACCCTGGTTGGCATCGCTTTAGTGAGCCATACAGCCCAGGCTCAAACCACCGTTGATTCTGCCCAAGTGCGGATTCAGCAACAGCAAGACGCGTTGAAAACCAATGAGCAGGCTCTGAAGGAGCAACGCAAGGAACGCGAAAAGACTGCCGACGCGATAGACAATCAGCGCGACGACATGCGCAAGCAGAAAAAAGAGATGGATCGTCAGGAGGACGAGATGCAAGCTAATCGTCGGGCGCAGAAAAAGCAGATAGAGGGCCAAGAACTTGATCTGAAAGCCACCAAGCAACGCGAAAAAGCACGGCAGGCAGAGCTCAAAGCCGAAAGACTTCGCTTGAAAGCGGAACGCAAGCGCTCATAAGCACTTGTACCTAAGCCGCCACATTATACAAGCAGTTTAGATGCCTTTACTCTTAAAAACTCCAGCCCATCGGCTGGAGTTTTTTATGTTCACACCTTCACACTTCATTCCATATCAATGGCTGATCAACCAACCAAAAACACCCCTCGTTATTACCCGTTGCACCATTTCATCCTGCTGCCGGCGGCCCTTATTATGGCCTTTTACACTGGCCGACGCTATGCTGAGGTAGCCGGCAACGACTCAGATCTTTCGCGACTCTGGTTTTCCCTCATGGCCCTCGCCGTTATAGGGGCGGGAGTCCTGCTCATGCTACGTCAGCATTATGCCCTTACTTTGCAGGACCGCCTGATTCGGCTAGAGGTGCGGCAGCGGTATTTTGAGGTCACGGGCCAGAGTCTGCGGCCTCTGGAAGACCGGCTTTCGCTGAAGCAAATTCTGTCGTTGCGCTTTGCCGGCGATGCCGAGCTAGCTAGCTTGGTGCAGGCCACAATCAGCGAAAATTTGCCCCCCAAAACTATTCAGGCTCGTATTCAGGACTTTCACTTCGATCCTATGCGGGTGTGAGGAAAGCTTACACCGATCAAATGGCTGCCTGACCATTTAACAATCAACCGTTTACATCATGATTCTTTACAACGTAACAAGCAGCATCGAACCAGAAATAGCGGACGAATGGCTGGCTTTTATGCGCGACACCCACATACCGGAGGTGATGGCCACTGGTTTTTTTGTTCGCAGTCAGCTTTGCCGCCTCCTCGATGAAGAAGAAGGCGGCGTCACTTACGCCGCGCAGTACTACTGCCACAGCCTGGAGCAGCTCGAAGAATATCAGCGCGTAGCTGCCCCCGGCCTGCGCACCGACCTCGAAATCCGCTTTCCCGGTCAGTACGTTTCTTTCCGCACGGTACTGGAGGTAATGGAATAACTTATCATCTTCAACCCTACAAAAAAGCGCCGTTCCAGGGTTGAAACGGCGCTTTTTTGTAGGGTTGAAGATGAATACTTCTTTTTATTAGCTCTGGGGGGCATTTAGTACAGCCGCTTCGGCAGCAGGAGCGCAGATGTAAGCTTGTAGCTGTTCGGCGCTGAGGTTACCGTTGTGCCATTCCGGGTCGAGGTTGGCCCCAATTTTTTTATAGAAACCGATAGCGGGCTCATTCCACTCAAGCACCTGCCATTTCATACGGTGCGCGCCAATTGCCCGCGCTTCAGCTACTACCGCGTCGAAAAGCAGCTTGCCGAGGCCCGTACCACGCACTTCTTCCGTTACCACCAAGTCTTCCAAGAACAGCATTCGACCCTTCCAGGTAGAGTAGGCCGTGTAGTACAAAGCCAAACCTACAATCTGCTGGGGTGCTTTTTCGGCTACAAAAAACTTGAAGATGGGGTCAGGGCCGAAACCGTCGCGCTCCATGTCGGCCAGGGTATTAGTTACCTCGTGAGGGGCGCGCTCATACACGGCCAGTTCCTGAATAAGGGCCAGCACTTGGGGCAAATCGGCGCGAGTGCCGCGGCGGATGGTCGTCATCAGATGAGAGGTAAAAGGTTCGGGATACTTACGTAAGCTCTATGTGAATAAGAGCCGAAAAGCACAATGAGCAATAGCACCAAATCGGCTATTGCTCATTGTGTAATCTATGCTGCGAAAGCACTCAATTACATCTGAGGCTGCATTTTCTTGATGTCCTCCGTTGCGTTGGCGGCGTTTATCTCGCGGGGCACATTGGAGTCGGGCTTGCCGCCGGTAGTGTCGGCAGCGGCGGGAATGGGCGGCAGGGGCTTTACAGCCACATTCTCGTCCATGTTCTTATAATCCGGATTCTTGCACGAGGTCACGGATAGGGTCAGGGAAGCGCCGGCCAACAGACCAAGCACAAGCGTTTTCTTCATAAACAGCCGAATAAGGCGGGCAATTGGGTTTCGGGCCGCAAGATACAAAGCGACCCGCGAAAGGTTAGTACGGAAAAAAGCCCGTCAGTGGCTATTCAATCTCTTATTACTGGTAAGCTGAACCGTTGGGGGGCTTTTCTGGGCTTATTTCCCGTAGGGATTCAGGCCCATGCTGTAGTAGGTAAAAGCCCACACATCGGCCCATTCCTGGATTTGCAGTTTGGTGCTTTTGCCCGCCCCGTGGCCCGCATTCACGTCTACGCGAATGAGCTGTGGGTTGGCGCCGCCCGCTTTTTCCTGCAAAGCCGCGGCAAACTTAAAAGAGTGCGCCGGCACCACCCGGTCGTCGTGGTCGGCGGTGGTAATCATCGTGGCCGGGTAGTCGGCGCCTTGTTTCAACGTGTGCAGAGGCGAGAAGCTATAGAGATTCTGAAACTGCGCGTAGTTGTCGGAGGTGCCGTACTCGGGAGCCCAGTTCCAGCCAATCGTAAACTTCTGATAGCGCAGCATGTCCATCACGCCCACGGCTGGCAAAGCCACGCGTGCCACATCGGGACGCTGAATCATGGTGGCGCCCACCAGTAAGCCGCCATTTGATCCGCCCGCAATAGCCAAGTGCTTAGGCGACGTGTAGTTCTGCACCGACAAGTACTCGGCGGCGGCAATAAAATCGTCGAATACGTTTTGCTTGTTGGGCGTCATGCCGGCTTTGTGCCAGGCCTCGCCGTACTCGCCACCACCGCGCAGATTGGCCACAGCCAACACTCCCCCGTTTTCCAGCCACAGCATACGCGCTACGCTAAACGATGGAGTCAGGGAGATATCGAAGCCCCCGTAACCGTAGAGGTAAGTTGGGTTTTTGCCATCCAGCTTCAGCCCTTTCTTGTGCACGATAAACATGGGAATCTTCGTGCCGTCTTTGCTGCTATAAAACACCTGAGTCGTTAGATAGTCATCGGGCTTCACCTCCACTTTCGGGGCCTGAAACACCGTGCTTTGCTTGGTAGCGAGGTCGTATTTGTAGATAGTAGTCGGATACGTGAACGAGGTGAAAGCGTAGTACACTTCCTTGGCATCACGGCGCCCACCAAAACCTGCTGCTGTACCAATGGCTGGCAGCTCTACATCATTCTGAAACTCTCCGGTTTCGCTGTACACTTTTACCTGGCTGCTGGCATCTTTCAAGTAGGTAGCAATCAGGCGGCCGCCCGCATGCTCCACATTATCGATTTTATAAGTGGTTTCGGGCAGCACCGTTTTCCAGTTGGCCTGCTGTGGCTTTTTTGGATCAATAAGTACCAAACGGTACAAAGGCGCCTGGTAGTTAGTGAGTACCAACAATTTGCCCCCCACGTTGCCCACCACCGAGTTATTGTGCTCGAAGCTGCTGATGAGCGTCGTGAACTTGTCGGCCTGCTTTGGGTCGGTGAGGTCGCGCACGGCGAGGCGGTTGCCGTCGGCCACGCCATCGGTGAGACTCAGCACTAAGAAACGCTCATCTTCCGTGGTGCCCGCGAATCGGAAGCCCAGCGGCATTTTCTTGTCTTCATACACCAGCTTATCCGCCTTTTGCGCGGTGCCAAGCTTGTGGTAATAGACTTTGTGAAACTCGTTTTTGCCAGCTAACTGGTTTTCACCTGACTTAGGCGCGGCATAACGACTGTAATAAAAGCCATCCTTGGCCCACGCCACCCCCGACACCTTCACCCACTCCAGTTCATCCTTCAGCGGCTGGCGTGTCTTCAGATCCAGCACTTTCACCTTCAGCCAGTCAGAGCCGCCGCCGGAGGTGGAGTATGCCATATAGCGATGGTCGTTGGAGAAGTAGGTGCCGGTCAGGGCTGTAGTGCCGTCGGCCGAGAACTTATTGGGGTCGAGCAACACTCCCGGCTGGCTCTGGGGGGCATTTTTCTGCACGTACAGCACCGCTTGGTTCTGTAGGCCGTCGTTTTTGGAGAAATACAGCTGTCCGTCCTCCACCTGTGGCACGCCGTAACGCTCGTAGTTCCAGATGGTGGTGAGTCGCTCCTGGATCTTATCCCGAAACGGTATTTTTTCCAAGTAGCCGAAAGTCAGCTTGTTCTGGGCTTCTACCCACGCTTTGGTTTCGGGTGAATCGAGATCTTCAAGCCAGCGGTATGGGTCGGTGACGGACGTGCCGTGGTAATCATCTACCTGATCGGATTTGCGGGTTTCGGGGTACTTCACAGAGGAACTAGATGGTGTAACGGCCGCCATATGAGGGTTGGCTGAATAAGTAGTAGCCGATTTGGCAGTTGGTCCCGCAGAGCGACAAGCCCCCAGCGCGAGCAAAGCCAGCAACGGGTATTTAGTGATGTACATGAGGTATAGAGCAGCGGAGTGTATGTCGAAGATAGAAGTCCGTCTTCGCTTTATATCATAATGAAGCAGGCTTTCTTGTAATATATGAAGTCACACCTTCCCTATAGTGGTGTTTATTAGGTTGAGCACAGCCATATAACTGGCATAATCTGTCATTTATAATGCTCAGAACAAAAGCACTGCACCTCTGTCGGCTCATACGTTAACCAGAATGAGGTGAGAAAGGTCTTAGTACTGTTCAGTTAAATTATTAAGAAACTTTCTAAATAAGAAGATAAGTTGTTCCTTTGCATCTCTTTAGAAAGTTTCTGAATAAGCAATTTATGTTTTTCCTCCGCTCTTTTGGCTTAGCCATTATCCTCACTGGCAGCGTTCTAACTGTTCAGGCACAACAAACAGCTGCTATTCGTGGCCGCGTCACTACCTCCGACGGTAGCCCGGCCGAGGCTATTACTGTGGGCCTGGAAGATCGCAGCCAGGGCACCATCACCAACAGCCGGGGCGAATATGTGCTGAGTAGAATGAGGGCCGGCACCTACACGCTGGTCGTTTCGGGCATCGGCTTGAAATCGGCGGAGAAAACCGTGACAGTCTCCAGCGGCCAGAGTGCCACCCTCGACTTTGTGCTCATCGAAAACGCCCAGCAGTTGCGCGAAGTAGTGGTAAGCGGGGCCCGCGTCAACAAATTCGCCCGCAAGCAGTCGGACTACGCGGCTAAGATGCCGCTGCAAAACCTGGAAAATCCGCAAGTGTACAACACCGTGGGCAAGGAGCTGCTCACGGAGCAGCTGGTATTTACCGTGGATGAGGCTCTGCGCAACGCGCCCGGCGTGCAGCGCATGTGGGAAGCCACCGGCCGGGCCGGCGACGGCGGCAGTTACTACAACACCCGCGGCTTTATCGTGCAGAGCCAGTTGCGCAACGGCCTGGCCGGCAACGTAACTAGCGACGTAGACGCGGCCAATCTGGAGAAGGTCGAGATTATCAAAGGGCCGTCGGCCACGCTCTACGGCAGTGCCCTCACCTCCTACGGCGGCCTTATCAACCGCGTAACCAAGAAGCCTTACGACAGCTTCGGCGGCGAAGTAGCGGCTTCGGGCGGCAGCTTCGGCTTCCACCGCCTCAGCGCCGACGTGAATACGCCCCTCAATAAGGCCAAAACGCTGGCTTTCCGCCTAAACACGGCTTATCAGAAGGAAGACAACTTCCAGAGCGAGGGCTTCAACCGCAACATCGCCATTGCGCCCAGCCTGTCGTTTCAGCCCACGGAGCGCCTCAGCATCAACCTCGACGCGGAGCTGTTTCGGGGCCGCAGCGTGGGCAAGCAGCTCATTTTCTTTTACTTCCCTTCCTCTCAGTTTGGTGTTTCGCGGGCCGAAGACGTGAATATTGACTACCGCAACGCCTACGTGGGCAAGGGGCTGGAGCTGGATTCGCGCAGCACCAACTTTTTTGGGCAGGTGAACTACCGGATTTCGTCGGCTTTTACGTCGTCCACTAACTTCTCGGCCAGCCGCAGTTTTTCCGAAGGCTTCGGACCCTACTTCTACCTGGTGCCCGATGCTGTGGCTACTAATAACCCCAATGCCGCGCCGGGAGCCAATTTTCTGGCCCGCGCCGACCAATCGACCCGCAACAGCACTGAGCAGGTGTACGAGGTGCAGCAGCTCTTCAACGGCGACTTTCAGGTGGGTGGTCGGCGCAACCGCGTGGTGCTGGGCCTGGACTTTTTGCGCATCGACTCCGACCAGAACTTCTTCGGCAGTGTGTACGACATCGTGCCGCTCAACCAACCAGATTTCGATTATTCGCAGTTTAATGGCGCGAGCCTGAGTGCCCGCTACGCGGCCGGCGCCCCTGATTTCACTTATCCCATCACCACTAAAATCAATACCTACAGCGCCTTCGCCTCCGACGTGCTGAACTTGACTGACCGGCTGAGTGTGCTGGCAGCCCTGCGCGTAGACCACTTCGATAACCGCGGCGGCCTGGTCGGCGGTGTGGTGCCGGCGTATCAGCAAACGGCCTTGTCGCCAAAGTTTGGCGTCGTATTTCAGCCGCTGAAGGATAGGATTTCGCTGTTTGCCAATTACCAGAACAGCTTCAACAACCGCGGCTCTTACCTGGCCTACGACGTGGCTTTCCCCGACAGCACCGGCCAGCGCATCGCCGATCTGGAGCAAGCCAACCAGTGGGAAACAGGCGTGAAAGTAGACGCGCTGGGGGGCAAATTGACGGCTACCCTCAGCTACTATGACATTCAGGTGAAGGACTTGCTGCGCACCGATCCGCGCCCGGAGGCTGCCGCCCGCTTTGCCCAAACCCAGGACGGCACCCAGCGCAGCCGCGGCGTCGAGTTTGATGTGGTGGCTAATCCGTTTGAGGGCTTCAACGCCGTGGCCGGCTTCTCCTACAATGATTCCCGCCTGGAGCGCGCCACTGCCCTTGACACCGGCCGCCGCCCCAGCACGGCTTCTTCGCCGTATCTGGCTAACCTGTGGCTGAGCTACCGCCTGTCCGCTTCGGCCTTGAAAGGCTTGGGTCTGGGCTTCGGCGGCAACTACGCCAGCGACAACAGGATTCAGAACACAACGGCCAGCGTGTTTACGCTGCCCTCCTACATGGTGTTGAACGCGTCCATTTTTTACGACCAGCCCAAGTTCCGGATTTCGGCCAAGGTCGATAACCTAACCAACGAGCGGTACTGGATTGGTTACACCACCATGAACGCACAGAAGCTACGCAGCTTTGTGGGTAGCGTGGCGTATAAGTTTTAAGTGGCCTAAATTCTTCTGCTGATGACGCCCCTCAAACAAGCCATTCGCAAACTTCACCTCTGGCTCGGCCTCGCGTCGGGGCTGGTGGTGTTTATCGTGAGCATTACGGGGGCCATTTTTGTTTTTCAAGAAGAGATTCGGGAAGCTACCGAGCCGTGGCTGAAAGTGCCAGTGGCGGCCACGCCCGCGCTGCCGCCTTCTCATTTGCAAGCTACCATGCTACGAAATCACCCCGGCCTGACCTCGCCCTGGCTGATGTACATGGGCCCCGACCGCTCTGCCATTGTGTACGGTACGGACAAAGCCGGCGGCTCTTACGCCGCCTTCGTCGACCCCTACACCGGCCAGGAGCTACACTACAAAAACCTGAAGCGCGATTTTTTTACCATCGTGCAGGAAATCCATATGTATTTGCTGTTGCCCGTCGCCGTGGGCGAATGGGTGGTGGGCATCGGGGTTCTGATTTTTGTGGTCATGCTCATCACAGGCATGGTGCTGTGGTGGCCTAAGCGTAAGAAGGATCGACACCGCAGCTTCACCATCAAATGGAACAGCCGTTGGCGGCGCGTCAACTACGATTTGCACAACGTGCTAGGCTTCTACACCGCCAGCATCGCGCTGGTAATCGCGTTGACGGGCCTGGTGATGAGCTTCGAGTGGGTGCGCGACTCGGTGTACCTGGCAGCCAACACGGGCAGCAACTTTCCCAAGGAAAAAACGCCCCCCAAGGTGACGGCCCAGCCAAGTACTGCGCCCGACCAGCCCCTCATCGACCAGTTTTACGCGCAGATACGGCGCGATTCGCCAACGGCTCAAATGCTCTACGTCGCCGCGCCAGTCGCCCCTGACCAGCCCGCCTACTCTATCGCCTACCGGACGTCCTTGCTCTACAGCCACCGCGACGAGTACTACTTTCACCCCACTACCGGTCAGCTGCTCAAAGCCATTCCAGACGCTGGCAAGAGTCGCGGCCAGAAACTCATTGATGCCAACTACGACATCCATACCGGTCAGATTCTGGGCCTGGGGGGCAAAATTATTGCCTTTTTGGTCAGCCTGATTGCGGCTAGCCTACCCGTTACTGGTACGCTGGTATGGTGGGGCAAGCGCAATAAGCCCAAGAAAGCAAAGCAACAGGTACAGCCCCGCCGAACTCCAGTCAACTCCTAGGATCGGTCGACGCATTCCTACTTCCCAATCCGCCCGATCTTCGGAATCACCTGAATTAGGAAGCGCTTATTATCGCCTTCCTTGGCACCGCGGTAACGGCCAGTACCATAGAAGCCGCTACCACCAATTATAAGTTCGATATTGCTGTCTTGGCTGAAGTTCAGACCATTTTGCTTCCAGAAATTCAGCAAATTCAGCGCCCGCCGGTAGCTAAGCTGGTAGGTAAGCTGCTCCTGCGTACGGTTGCGGGCATCATTACCGGCGTAGCGTGCCGCCATGCCTTCCACAATCACCAAGTAGCGCACCGGCTGCTCCGTCTTGATGGTTTTGAGCACAGAACGCAACGTGCGGCCGGCCTGCAAGAGCGCGGGCTTGTAAGCATCCTGAATTTCATCTTGGCCAGCCTTAAACTGCACCGGCACGAGCAATTCGTGGCGCTCCAGATTCGGGTCGTAGCGGAAGTATTTGCCCTCCAGCCGCTGCAAAGAGCGCCGAATCTTGGTAATCTGCTCCAGCTCTTCCGCTTTGGCTTTCAGGTCGCCGTTGGCTTTTTTTAGGTCGTTTTCGCGGTCTTTAAACAGCTTGAAGCTGTACACAAACAGCACCAGCATCACCACAAACAACGACGTCATCAGGTCCACGTAGCTGGGCCAAAAGAAATCGTTGGAAGAGCGGTTTTGAGAATCCTGCATGAGTAGAATGTGTAACGCGAAGAAGTGCTTTATCTCGCGTCGGATTCGTTAAAAAATCGTTGTAAAAGCCCCCAAAGACAAATAAGGGTGCGCTTAGCTTACTGTGGTTTCACGCCGCCAAACAAGCTATCCATTGCCCGCTGCATGCGGTTTTTGGCTGTAGCTTTTATCAATACCTCATTTAGTGCGGACAGCTCCATCAGAATTTTGGCTTGGATCTGCGAGTCCATCTCGATTTTGCGCATCAGTTCGCGCTGGGTAGCAGTCACATCGCGGGAGAGGTTTTTCTGCTCGGCGTCCAGGTTTTTGAAGGGCTCCAAATAATGCGTAATGCGGTCGAAAACGTTCTCCTCGTTGAGGCGCTGGAAGTACTGTCCCCACTTTTCGTAGGCTTGTTGGGCGTCGCGCTCGTGGAAGCTTAGGCGCTGCTGCATCAGGTCGGTGAGGCGGCCGGTAGCTAGGTCGAAGTACTGCTCCGTGCGGGCGGCCACGTTGGTCATTTCCTTCTCGTGGCGCTGGAAAAAATCGAGCTGGTGCTGGATCAAATTATCGTGCTGGCCGATGTACTGGCCGACGTTGTTGATGCCGCGCTCAAAGCCAGTCAAGCGGTCCAGAATGCTCCGCACAGCGTTAGCGGTGGCAGTACCTTCCTCCAGCATTTGATTGAGCCGCTGCTGATAACCGACGAACGAGCCGAACAGCTCCGCCGACTCCCGCACTTTGTCAAACACGGCTAAGTTGGCATTCGCCATCTTATCAAACCCAATTTCATTGAGCTTCACCAGAAAGTCGCGCTGCACTTTTACGTTCTCCGTCAGCGTCCCGATGATGGGCTCGAAAATCGTGACTTTGCTTATAAAATCTTGATTAAAAGCATCCAGCACCCCTTTTAAGGTAGACAAGCTGTTGGCCATGTCGTTATGCAGCACGGGCAACAAGCGCGCTTGCAGAAAAGTATAATACCTATTCTGGCCTTGGTCGAGCTGCTGATGCGCCTTCCGCACCAAACCATTTCCTAATAATGTCAACAGCAGCCCCACAAAGCTGCCGGTCATGGCGATGAGTACGCCGGTGAGGAACGGCGTGAGCGCATCTTCATCTGACACTCCATTTCGCGCAATACCTACCAAGCCCAGAATTACGCCCAAAAAGGTCCCTAGCAGACCCAGATACAAGGGCGTGGCCACATTCGCCTGCACCGCATTTTCCAGCACCTGCGACTGCCGCTCCGAAATATCTTTCAAAATACCGAAGTCAGCGGCGGCGCCTTTATTATGGCGCAGGTAATCGTTGGTATCAGTCAGGATTTCCTGAAAGTCAGCGGGTACCGCGTCCGCCCGAATCAGGTCGATTAGGTAAGCATCGGCGGGCGCATTGGCGGCGTAGGGGGGCAAATCTTCGCCGGCCGGCGTTACCAGCCGACGCTCCACGCGCAGCGTGTTTTTGGCTGGGTAAATCTGCGCTAATCGTTGAGCCTGCGCGCGGGTTTGCAGGAACGTGCGAATCTGCAAACCCACCACCACGAGCACAACAATTATTTCAAGAACGATTTCAAGCATCAAGCAAGAGTTTGTAGAAACACACACCGCCGCGTTTGGTATACGCGGCGGTGGAATGTAATCAGTAATACGACCACAAAGAAACAACGCCCAAAGCGTTGAGGTACGTTCCTACTCGAAATGAATAGCGGCTTTTTGCTCAATCTGCCAAGCCCCATTGCTTTTAAACAATGTTCCTTCTTCATCCGTCACGATGCGCGAAACGGGCGTGCTAGGCTGCTGGTAGCGGCAGGCTTCGCGCAGGGAATACTGCGCGCTTTGGATAGCATAGGCGTGTACCGCCGTGTTAGAAGTGATTCGGAACGTGGCGCGCTCGGGCCGTTGGACATCCAGTTTGATTTCGTAAATACTGTCATGCTGGGGTTGTTCCTGCAAGTCATATTCACTGAATCCCCCATTCACAGGCACCTTCACATAGTAGCGGCTTGTCTGGACTGGTTGGTTTTCCGGCTTATTTATCGGAGGCGCCACTGACCAATTATCCGGAGTGGGCAGTTGCACCGGCGGCACTAGGCTATCGAAGTCATCACGCGAGGCAGCAGCGGGCGGGCCAACTGGTATTACAGGCGTCGGGACAGCAACCGGCGCTTCGGCTATTGGCGCCGGTGCAGTATAGGTAGGCACCGGAGCCGGGGGCGTAGGAGCCGTTTGTTGCGGTGCAGGTTGCGGGCTGGGGGTAGCCGCTACGGGCGCCGCTGGCCGTACCGGAGCGGGAGGCACCGTTGGGGCACTTGGCGTTACGGCCACTGAGGGACGATTTGGCGCCGGCGGAGCAGGTACGGCTGGTCTGGGGGGCAAATTTTGAGCGGCGGGCTTCGCTTGAGCTAGTACCGCGCCTACGCGTTGCTCCACTATCTTCTCAATCTCGCGCTGTAGCTCGGGCGTCAGTTTCTTGAGCGAAGGACTATCACTTGGCATGGCCAACTTTACCGCTTCCAGCGCAGCCCGATGACGCTCGGCGCGCGCATTCAGGGCCTTAATATGACCGCGCTGCAAAGCAAAAAGCACCAAGCTTAGTATTGAAAATACCAACGCAATAGGAGCAAAAAGCTTGCTGATGGTGCTCTCAGCCGCATACGTGCGCGGGCTACTTACGCTCGTGCCAGTTGGTAGCGCTACGCCTACATCAGAGTCTACTGTGGTATCGGCCAGGGAAGCCGTATCGGCTGCTTCTTCAGCTACCAGATCAGCACTGGTGTCACCCAAGGGAGTACCGTTTTGCACAAAGCCTTTCAGGCCCGTTTCCAAGGCCGTCAGGCGCTGCATCCGAACCGGGTCATTGGTGCGCGCGGGGTTTTTGAGCCGGTTTATGATTTCGGTGGTGAGCTTATTAAGTCGCGCCTCATCTGTGGTCAACCCGTTATAAATTGCCCCCCGCTCCAGTGGTTTATACAAACGGCTGTATACACTCTGCTTATCGGCCTTAATGCTGTTCTCAAATGCCTGTAAGCTACCGTCGCAACGCAAGGTGCCCTTCAGCTCAGGCACACCTGTATCCTCGTACACGAACTTCGCCGTGGCGCACCAGATCTGAGTTTTTGACTCGTCGAGCGTAGGTTTGCCGAGTTCGGTTTGGGCATTGACACTTGAGGCAGACAGTATCACACCTATCAATAAGGCAGCGAAACGGGGAAATATTTTCATAGCAAAAATGACAACGGTATAACGCCGTGCAGAATCAACTTCTGCACGGCGTTATTGCATTATGAATTCGGGTTAATCAGTTCCCGGCTCAAGTTATACAGCGCCTGTTTCATCGGATAGAAAAACAGCGTTTCCGGCAGTGTTTCACCTTGACCGAGGTTGCGGCCAATCTGGTGCAGACCCAAGTTCAGGCTATCCTCAATTTCACGGAGCAAGAAGTCTTTCACCTTCTGCCGATCCACGTCAACGCCTACTTCGCGCATCAGCGGAGCCACATCGTCATTGTCGAGCACGATTTCGAGAAAGCGGCGCGTGTTATCAATTACCGACTGCTTCAATTCGGCATCAACTTGCGGAATTTTGAGACGAGCAGTGTCAATGTCCGCGCCTTCTAAAGCACCATTAAGTTTCACCGTCCGAATCTTGTCAAAGTCGGCGGCGCTGGTGGCGCTTTCCTCGAAAAGCACGCCGCCATTGGTAGTTGCTTCTTTAGGGTTATCAGCCAGAATTACACGGAAGTTCTGCGGTGGCTCTTGGCCGGTAGCTGCTAGGAATACCGCCTTGGTAATTTTCTCTATGGCCGCCAAGCTACTGCCGCCGCTGAGCAACCGCAGATACAAGCTGCCTTTGCCAGAGAAGCACAGATAACGCGGCGTTTTCAGGCCCAGATGCTGTACTAGCTGTGCTACATGGTAGATAATAGCCGTGTAGTGCAGGTAGAAAAGCACTCGCAACTGCCGTCCTTTGCCCAAGCCCAGGCTCTGCGTAAAGCGCAACGCCTCGTTGTAGGTAAAGAGCAAGCTCGTTACGTCAGCCGAACCAAAATCAGGGTTTTGCAGAGCAGCCCGCAGGTAGCCTTTGTACTCCTGGTTCTGCTCCGAATCAGGCAGGCTTTCCACGTACTGCACACCAAGGCGTAGCAGACCGTTTTGCTTGGGCGCGCCCTGGACGCGAGCATAACCGTCACCCCACAGGTCGTCGCCGGCAAAGCGGAAGGACGAGCTGAACGAAGGCTTCTGCTCCGCGAAAATCAACAAGTCAGTCGTGCCGCCGCCAATGTCAATGTTGATGACGTTCTCGTCGCGGTTGGGCACTACCTGGTTGGTGGCCGTGAGGTAGTAGTACGGGGCCACCGATTCCGAAATGCACTGAGTGGGTCGGCGGGCGCGGAATACCTCCTGGAAAGCTTCATCCCATACTTGCTGAAACTGATTGCGCAGGAACATATCGAAGCTCAGGGGGGCAAACCACACCACACGGGTATCTTCCAAAATGCCGCCGTACTGGGCCGCTTTGTGCTTCATCAGCAGCAGAATTTCCTTAAAGAAGGCCGCAATCCGATTCACACCCTGCGGGTCCAGCTCCGCCGACCACTTCAAGTTGGTCACGAAGCGGTTCTGGGGTGGCTGGTTGGTTTCGGTGTTGATACTGAAGCCGATGTTGATATTGCTCAACACTTTGCTGGGCTCGTTAGCATAGGAGTTCGTTTCGCAGACTGCCGTCCGAATCGGAAACTCATACACAGACTGCTGCTCACCCACGATGCTGGGCACAAACTCCCGATTCTGAATCAGGGGAATGTCAAACAGCTGACCGGGTCCGCGCATGTAGCGCTGGAAGGCTGAGTAGCCAGTATCGGGCAACGGCGCGTTTAGCAACTCTACTTGCAAGTCGCCCTCGCCAATAGTGAAAGGCCGCGGGTGAGCCGAAGGACCATCGGCATACGCTACGTGCGTATTGCTGGTACCAAAATCGACGGCGAAGGTAAAGCGGCGCGTACCACGGTCCAGCTCCTTCCAGCGTGGCACAATAAGACCACGGGCCGGCTCCGCACCAAGCGTAGCTGGCGGACAAGTAAGTTCGGCCAGGTCGAAGTGGGTGCCGGTGATTTCATAATACGTACTGCCAGCCGTTGCTACACTTTTTTGGGTACGCTCAAACTTGGTAGCCCGACGGGCCGCGCCTTGGTCGGTTAGCCGCTCGCCACCTACGAAGAACGTGAGGTCGTAGCGGCGTTGCAGCATAGTCGGGCTGTTGTCGGCATCCACGAGCATGACCTTGTAAAAGTCGTTGTACTCGGGCTGGGCGCGCATCTTGTAGAATGGGAATACACCCAAGCCAATGTTGGCCCGTACGATGCGACCCTTCTCCGTAATCTCGCGGCCCTGCGCGTCCTTGGGGTTCTGTGGATTTTGGTAGTAGCTGCGCTCAAACGTGATAAAACGCCCCCCCTGTACCGGCACCCGCACATTTACCCGCACATGGTTCAGGTCAATGGTAAACGTGACCAGTTCAGCCAAATCATGCTCGGTGAAGTACTCGAAGAAGGACTGCTTCAGCGGTAGCAGGTATGGAAACCGCGCCCGACCCTGGGTGTCAGCGCCGTACTGGAAGGTCACTTTACCCGTGTGGAAGCGCTGCGTGTTGAGCTCATAAGGCAGCTCAACCAACGCATCTTCTAGGAAGTCGCCTACCGTAAGGTAAGGGTACTTGAAGCCTTTGCCGGGCAGCACCCGATTCTCTAGCGTCAGCTCATCGGCGTAGGGCACGGGCGTGCGGTCGTCCCAAGGTTGGCCGTTGAGGTAATTTGCCCCCTGCATAGTCAGATTGGGTCGCAACACCAAGGGGCGCAGGCGGCCGGTATTGCTCTCGCGGGTGGGCTGAATAAATAAGTCACTGCTCATCACCGCCGATTGGTCGGCGCGGCCAGGAAGCGGCACGTACTTCACGCTCACTAGGTTACCCTGGAAGTCAGTGATAGCAGGATACTTAGCGGCAAAACGCTGGGCCGTATGCTCACCCTGCATCTGCATCTGATTGATGCGGCTGCGGTCGAGGCTAGCAAATACACTACCTGCAAACTCGCGGCGCTGTAACTGCGGATAAGCCAGAAACATCTCGTACACGAACTCTCTGAAAGCCGGCGAGCGATCTTCGAGCAGCACGATCTGGTTATCGAAATAATGCCCCCTAGCCTGTGCGCGCTCCAAGTCTAGCGGTGCTACCGTCGGGGCCGTGAAGAGCAGGGTAAGCGGCGAAGTACCCCCTAGTAAGCGCGGCCCACCTGGCAGGTCCGGCGACTCATAGAACACCAGATACATATCCGTGAAGTCACGGAATCGGTCATCCTGCAGGAACAAGCGCAAGGTTTCGCCTAGCAGGCGTGTGCCTTCATCCGACTGCATTTTGCGCAATTCCGTTTCCGCATTCCAGCGGCGTAGCGTGATTTTGCGGCCAGCCTGGGTGTAGAGATTGAAGTTATACAGCACCTCGAACAGGTCCCAGTAATGCGACACCAGTTCGTGGTATACCGAACCCGGATTGCGCTGCCCTTCACGAGCCAGGAAATCGAAGGCCGTTTCAAACAAGTGCATCCGCGCAAACGGCGTTGGGATGGACACGGCCACGTTCTTGGCTCGCCCGCCGGTGGGGTCGGTTACGGTATCAATTTCGGTGCTGGTAATGGGGGCGGTTTTCTGCCAGCCTTGCACCTGCTGGGAGCCGTTGTTATGTAAGCGAAGGACTTTGGGCATTCCTTTATGTCTTATTGAATAGTAATGCAATTCCTTTCTCTGGCTGAGAAGGGAAGCTTTATTCTTATACCACTTTTACCTTTTCTTCAAAAGCCTTGTCCGTTACGCGGTCAAACAGAGCCAGCAGCTTCTTGAAGTTGTCGGGCTCTTGGATGGATTTGGCGGCGTCGTTTAGGCTATTGAGGAAGTAGTTCTGACTGAGACCTTTATTGAAGAAGTCATTCCACTTTTTCTCCACGGGCTTGCCGGCAATCATGGCGTTGAAGTCGTCGGTGGTGAGGTCGAAGGGGCGGAAGGCGCGGCGATTTTGGGCCAGCTCTTTCAGCCACTCATCCACGCCGAACTCGGGGCTGTGGAGGAAGTTATTCAGTTCCTTGAAGATGGGCTCATTGCGCATGGCATAATCCAAGTTCAGGTTGTCGTGGTAAGGGGCTTTATCGGTGGGCAGGTGCTGCTTGTGGTAGCGCGTGAAGTACAGAAACTGCGTCAGCTGCTTAGCTATCATCTCCCGCGACTCGTCGGGTAGGTGACTAAAGTTGAGTTCCTGCGTGTCCACGCCCAGGCCGTACTCGTGGAAGTGCGGGCCACCATTGCGCAACTCCGCATCAGGGTACTGCATGAAGTCCACGATACTGAGCGCGGCCAATACCTCGATGAGGTGAGCTTTGTTGCGCTGGGCTGTGCCGCCGGGCTGATTCTCGTAGGGCGTATCGGGCGTGTCAGCTAAGTAATACAGAGCGTCGAGACCTTGCAGGTTGTGCTCGTAGTAACTGAGCGCGGCCTTCGTCTTGGTCAGAAAGCTGTTGGAGTCAATGATGGAGTTATCCTCCGACTGCAAGGCGAAGTAGGGCATTACTGTCACGGCACCGGTTAGAGCGTCGCGCAGGTAGCGAGCGTTACTCAGGCGCGTGTTTTGGTCCTTGAGGTTCTTAAGCAACAGTGGAAAGCCCGCCGCGCCTGTACCACCGAAGATGCTGGAGATAAAAAACACCCGGTCGCCTGCCTGGAAGTTGTCGGCGAAAAACCGGATTTCCGGTGAGTCTACCACCTTGTTCAGCACGACGCTGCCCACGTTTGGCGAGCCGCGGAAACCAATGGTCAGGGGGCTTTCTAGGTTGTCTTGGGTGAACAATAGCTCCACTAATCCCTTTGAATCAATGGAGAGTTGGTCGTAGCTCAGATACTGGCGGAAGCTTTGGTTGATGCCGCCGAAATCAAACACGAAGGTGTCTTTTACACCGCCGTTGGTGTCAGCCGAAATGCTGCTGAGCGTGCTGATGTTGGTGTGGAAAAAGCCATCCTCACGCTGACCCAGGCGGTTATAAATCTGTTGATAGCTTTTCAGCATATCCACCGTCCGGTTCATGTCGCCGTTGTGAGCGTCGGGATCGATGATGATTGGTACTACCCGGTCACAATTGGGTAGCTGTACGCCGGCGGCCAGCAGCATGGTGAGGGAGCGAATAACGCGGGAGCCCGTGCCGCCAATACCGAATAAAAAGAGTTTAGCCATTGAATCGCAGAGTTTGCAGATTGATCAGATTTCGCAGACGCGTTAAAAACGCATGTGTTAGCGTCTTACCGCTAAGACATCGGGCCAATGCCTGACTGTAGCTTAACGATAGAAACGATAAAGACGCGGGTTATCGCGTCTTTATACCATTAAAAAGGTGTGGTGCTGGCGTTGGTTGATCCTTTACGCAGGATAACGGAGAAGAGAAAGAACCAGAGTAATCCGTACAACGCGTTTATGGTAGCCAGCCAATAGATATAAGAATGCTCGGCCACCTGTTGACTATTGCACTGTACAATAGCGATGATGAAAGCGATAATGGCATTGGCCATGAGGAAAATGGTCCAGTGGCGCACCTTATTAAAGGTAGCCACACCCATTGCGCGGTTTATTAGGTAATAGAAAATCAGTACTAAGGCTAGCGAAACACCCAGGGTCAGCAAGCCGACGTTGGGAAAAATCACCTCGCGGTAAACTGGCGTTTCGGATGGCGGTTGGGGGGAACCGATGAGTTCGTAGAGAAAGCGAAAAAATGACTTCATAGCGGAAATGTACAAATAAATTTGAGTGGCGATTCGCTGAACGCTAAAGATTCAACAGAATTGTGTGAGCAATGCAAAACAAGCTTTGCTCTATTGCATCTTGGCGCTATTTGGCGGGCTCAAGTGTAAGTGGGATCTGGAAAACGGGTGCCGGCTGGCCAGCGACAATAGCGGTTGACACACCATCGAGAAGGCTAGCGAAGGCGAAAGTTTTCGGGCCAGCTTGGTTGATGTTGCTGTCGTTTTGGATAGTCCACTGGCTTACCCAAGCTGGGCGAACATCATTGAGCACAACTTGCAAAGGACGCGCAGCGCGGGCCATTTTAGTCAAGCGCACCTTCACAAAATGTGTGTACTGATTTTCAGGGCCGCTACTGGCGCGGGTCTGATCGGTAGCTGCGGCCACGTTGACAATCTTCGCGTCGGTGTCTTGACCAACGAGCTTCAAATTCTGCTTTAGATAAGATACGTCCTGATACAAGGCAGGCATGGTACTTATGTTTAGCCCCAGTACAAACTCCACAGGATTTTGCGCGGAAGCCTCCTGCACGGCTACCGTGTGATAGGTGGCACCAGCCTCACGTTTGCTGGCAGTTTTCTCGCCGTAGTACCAATCGCCTTTATTCTGATATCGGTTCAGCAACGAAGAAGCCGGGCGCGGGTACTTTATGCCATAATGAACCTGTTGAGCGGGTTGCTTAGCCAGCAACGCCGCATCGAAGCGCCGCACGGCATCTTGGGGGCCAATTACCCAGAAGTAATACGGGATATCCGTGTCGCAGCAGTTGGGTACTTTGCGGGCACCGGTCATGATGGCTGGGTAAAACGTGCCCTGAAAGTCGGAGGTGAAGCCGTACACCGACACAGCCAAATCAGGGCGCTGCGTGCGGCTGATGGCATCCGTAATATCGGTTTTGATGTAGGGAATAGCGCCGGTGTTTTTTGGCGAGTAAATGAAGTCTGAAATCAGGATGCTGACTGTGTTCGGATCGTAGTAATTACTGACCAGCGTATCAAGTACAGTCGGAATATCGGTGCTGCTGGCGGGCTCCTTAATGCCGCCGCGTACGGTGCCGGAAAGCTGCTGGTATGAGTCGCGGTAGGGCTTCTCTTTGATCCTATAATACACCTTACGGCTTACTGCTGGGCTATTATTCAACTCCGACAAAAACTGCGCAACGTGCTGCTGAAAGCGAGTATTGCTTGCATCGGCACCGGGTTTGGGCATGAAGCCTTCCATTGAGCCCGATACCTCCAAAAATACATTCACTTGGGCCAGCGGCACAGCGGAAGCGCTGGTTTCTTCTACAGCTGGGGCGGGTGCATTGGGGGCGACTTTGGCGTTGTCGCGAGACATTTTGGTTTGGTCGTTTTCGACCTGCTGCTCGGATACCGTGCCGCCATCAGTTTTTACATCATCGCGGGAGTAGCAACCCGCTAATACTAACAGCACAGCGGCCAGCGCAGGTTGAAAACGGAATCTGGGGGGCAAATTCATAGAAGCAAAATAGAGGCAAACGGCCCGTGCCGCAACCTGCGTACTGCTAGCCGGGCCGGTGGGTTGTGGAGGAACGCTGAGAAACGCGGAAAATTTTGTGCCACTTCACGGTGTATGGCCTTATCGATATTATCGAAAGTTTTTGAATTAGACTGTTAGGCAGCGCAGCAGATGGCTAGTATAAGGTGTCATATAGCACGTCATGCAGAGCAGCGCGAAGCATCTCGCGTGTTAGCTGGGTTACCATTGCAACGACTGCGAGCGAGATGCTCCGCTCTGCATGACCGCCTTTTAGAACAGCCTTATATCAAGCTGGGGGACAAAAAAGCCCCCCAGACTGCTAGCTATAATTAATCTCGGTGTTGTCGCCGATGTTGAGGCTGTGGTTCAGGCCACTGAAGGAAGCGTCGCTGCCCACAATGCAGTCCTGCATGACAGCAGAGCGCAGCTCACTGTAAGAACCAATGATAGAGTCGCTTATAATAGTGTTGCGTACGATGGTGCGGTCGCCGATGGCTACATTGGGTCCGATGATGGAGTGCCGAATCTGGCAGTCGCGGCCAATGCTGACGGGCGGGATAATAATGGTATCGGGAAACTCGGGGTACTCACGGGTCACCAGAAATTCGGGGCGGTTCAGCAGGCGGGCGTTAGCTTCGAGCAAGCTTTCTTTGCGGCCGCAATCAAACCAGTTATCGACCGGTGTGGTAGTCATTTCCTCACCTTCGTTGATGAGCAGCATGAGCGCATCCGTAAGCTGGTACTCATTGTGAGTGCGCTGCTCATCGGCAATAATGCGCTCCAGCGCTACAGCCAGCCGTTCGGGATTGGCAATTTTATAGAGCCCAACCAGCGCATGATTCGACTTCGGGATGCGCGGCTTCTCGACTACTTTGGTCACCTGCCCGGTGGCATCCGTTTCTACCAGCCCGAACATAGAAGGCGTTTTAACCTCCTTTACAGCTAGCACGGTACCGGGAGTGTCTAGCAACTGACTTAGATCCACGTCTACAATAGTGTCGCCGAGCAGAATCAGCATGCCGTCGGTTTCGTGGCGAAAATACTCGCGAGCCACCCACAAGGCGTGGCCAATACCCTCGCGGGGCTCTTGCACCACAAACTCAGAACGCAGATTTGGATACTGCCGACGAACGTAGCTCTCTATCTTCTCGCCCAGGTAGCCAATCACAAATACAAAATCTTCGATGCCGGCGCCCACCAGCCGGTCAATAATGTGGCCCAGAATGGTGTTGCCCGCCACCGGCACCAGCGATTTGGGCTGGGTGTGGGTGTGAGGCCGTAAGCGCGAACCAATACCAGCAACAGGAATAACAGCTTTCATAAACGACAGACGTGGCGTAAGACCGCAAAATAGTAATTCGTGCGGCAGTAACTGTAAAGACAACCGCTAAGTCGGGTTTCCGTACTTTGCACTGCGCATATTTAATATTTGATGCGTAACTACAACCATCTTTCCCTTCCTCTCCCTTACTCCTATGAAACGTCTTCTTCTCTACCTGTTTGGTTTAATGGTGCTGCTCACGCAATCATCGTGCGGTTACAACGGCATGGTGGAGCGTGATGAGGCCGTAAAAGCCCAGTGGGGCAACGTGCAGAACGCCTACCAGCGCCGCGCCGACCTGATTCCGAACTTGGTAAATACCGTGAAAGGTGCTGCCAACTTCGAGCAAAGCACGCTTACCGGCGTTATCGAAGCCCGCGCTAAAGCAACCAGCGTGCAACTGAACGCTGATCAGCTGACCCCCGAAAACATCCAGAAATTCCAGGAGGCACAAAGCCAGTTAAGCGCTGGTTTGGGTCGTTTGCTGGCAGTGTCGGAAAATTATCCGGAGCTGAAGGCCAACGCCAACTTCCAGGAGCTGCAGGCCCAGATTGAGGGTACCGAGAATCGTATCAACGTGGAGCGCAACAAGTTCAACAACATGACTAACGACTACAACGGCTTCATCCGACAGTTCCCCAACAATTTGTTTGCGGGGGTATTCGGCTTCTCGGCAAAAGGCTATTTTGAGGCCGATGCGGCTTCTCAGAAGGCGCCCACAGTACAGTTTTAAGTTTTAGCGGGTGGTTGCCAGCTTGGCGTAAAAGCTTAAAGCCGGCAACCAGCCACTACAAACCCATGATCAGAAACAAATGAAGAACCCTTTGACCCCGGAGCAGGAAGCCAAGCTGGTTGCCGCCATTCGACAGGCCGAAATCAAGACCTCAGGCGAAATTCGGGTACACTTGGAAGACACCTGCCCTACCCCCGAACCCCTGGACCGGGCCGCGCAGGTATTTGCTGAGTTGAACATGCACCGCACCGCGCAGCGCAACGGGGTTCTTTTTTATCTGGCTTGGGAAGCGCGCCGCTTCGCTGTCATTGGCGACGCGGGCATCAACGCCGCCGTGCCCGACGACTTCTGGGAAACCACCAAGGAAACTGTGCTGAAGCACTTTCGGGCCAACGACTATGTGACCGGCCTGGAAAAAGGTGTGCGCATGGTGGGCGAGCAGTTGCAGCACTTTTTCCCGTACGATGCGGGCACCGACAGCAACGAGCTCGACGATTCTATCTCATTTGGCAAACCGACGCCCCCGCGCGCATGAGGCACCCCTCCCCTTCTGCCTTCTGGCGAATCTTAGTACCCTGTTTGTTGCTGTGGCTGGCCGTAGCCGGAATTTGTCCCCCAGCCCTCGCCCAAGATTTGCCCCCCAGACCCAGCCCGCCCCGGCTGGTAAACGATCTGGCCGGCATGCTGCGCCCCGATGAGGTAGCAGCACTGGAAAATAAGCTTGTTGCTTACGACGACTCTACCTCTTCTCAGATTGCCGTCGTAACCATCCCAACGCTGGGCAATTATGAGCTGGCTGATTACGCTCAGCAGCTATACGAGGCCTGGGGCATCGGGCAAAAAGGCACCAATAACGGCATCCTGATTCTAGTAGCTGAGAAAGAACGCAAAGCCCGCATCCAGACCGGCTATGGCTTGGAAGGCGCCGTACCGGATGCGTTGGCGAAGCGCATTATTTCCAATACTGTGGTGCCGGCCTTTCAGCAGCAGCGCTACTACGACGGCCTCGATCGGGCTACGGATCAGCTTATTGCGCTGGCCAAAGGCGAATACAAAGCCGACCCAGCTACAAACCAACGGGAGCGCAGCAGCGACGACAGCGGCTCCAGCTGGACCTTCTGGCTGGTAATCGGAGTGCTCGTGCTGTTTCTATTTATGCGCAATCGTGGCGGCGGCTCCGGCGGCCGACGCAGCCGGGGCATTGGTGGCATGGGTATTCCGCCTATCATCTTCGGCGACTTCAGCGGCGGCCGCGGCGTATTTGGTGGCGGAGGCGGCTTTGGTGGTGGCTTCGGCGGCGGCGGCGGTGGTTTTGGCGGCTTCGGGGGCGGTAGCTCCGGCGGCGGCGGGGCCAGCGGCGACTGGTAATTAATGCGCTTCTTCGGCGCTGTATGGTACAACCTGCTGATACACTGGCAGCTCATAAAACGGCCGCAATAGCTGAATTACATCCAACGCATCGGCCACGGCTTCATGCGCAACGGTATTGTCGTCAAACTTTGCGCGAGCCTTGCAGATGCTCATCGTGGGCAGGCGCGAATCCTTTTTCCAGTTTAGATAGAAAGCGGCAGGGTCCAGCATAGCTGGTTCGGCCCGCACCAGAGTGCCATAGCCAGGCAACTCGCGCAAAAAGCCCAGGTCGAAAGAGGCAATGTTTTTCCCGGCCATAGTCACCGTTACGCAGTTGTGCTTGTCGGCTTTGAAGCCTTCTGCTAGCAGAAATTCTCGCAACTGCGGTAGTAGCTCTTCTGGGGGGCAAATTTCTTGATTAGGCTCTTTGCAGGCCAATTCTTCCAGCAAACGCGCATTCAACGCTAGTGCCCCGGCCGTGCCCACGTACTCGTGGTGCCGCACAGCTCGCCGAAAAACCGGCAAATCGGCCAATGGCCGAGGGCGCTTGGTGTCCTCCACTACGGCTGCTAGTTCCAGTATCTGATGGCGTTGTGGCTTGCCACCAGAGGTTTCTAGGTCGAGGGAGATATAGCGCATGGCAAACTGTACGGACGGCAGTAAGCAGACGTTGGGGCCGCTACTGCTACTTCTTAATGATCACTCATTACGCCCGCTTTGATAGCAACCGGCAAGCGGTTTTCGACCGGCGGTACGGGGCAGGAATATTGCCCTCCATACGCGCAAAATGGGTTGTAGGCCCGATTAAAATCCAGCACGACTTTCCCGTTTTGAATTTGGCCGAGGCGTAAGTCGAGGTAACGGCCGCCACCGTAGCTGGTGTGGCCGTTGGTGCGGTCGGTGAAAGGGACAAACAGATAATCTTGGTAGCCTTCTTTCTGAATTAAATCAAGGCTTTGGTAGATCGTGAGCTTCAATTCCTGCCCATCAAGCGTGAAATAAGCGTCGCCATATTTGCGATACATCGGCCGTCGGGCGGTACTGGTTTCCATCTCGAAGGGAGCAGCTAGTGAATCGCGTACAAAGCGGGCTTCTACGCGAGCATCGCGATTAAGCGGAAAGAACGGCAGCCCTTTGAATTTCTTTAGGTCTTTCGCGGGTAGCGGCGACTCGGCTGGGTTGCGGTATTCGGCGTTGAGTTCCTGCTGGAAAGCAGCTACCTCTTTGGCGTGCTCTGCTGCTGGGAGCGTGGCAATGGTCGCCGTGGTTTGGGCGGTTGAGCTAAGAGAATAGAAAACCAGCAGAAGCGTGAATAGGTAATTGTATTTCATGCTCCAAAGTACGCCGGCTTTAGCATACTAGTAGTATTATTGACCGAACACGGCAGGCCCTAGCGCGTTTACTCCATACGCTTGCCCACCTACCGCTTGTATCTTCGCCCCTATGACCGAATCTACCGCCCCCGAAACACCCAAAAAACTCTTTCTCCTCGACGCTTTCGCCCTTATCTACCGCGCCCACTTTGCCTTTAGCAAGAATCCGCGCATCAACTCCAAGGGAATGAATACGGGCGCCGTACTCGGCTTTACGAACACGCTCGTGGAGGTGCTACAGAAGGAAAAACCCACCCACCTCGGCGTAGCGTTCGACGCTCAGAAGAAAACCTTCCGCCACGATAGTTTCGCAGAGTACAAGGCTCAGCGCCAAGCTATGCCCGAAGATATCGGCACTGCTATTCCCTATATCAAGCGGGTAATTGATGCCTTCAACATCCCAATTTTGATGGTGGATGGTTTCGAGGCCGACGACGTGATTGGTACCCTAGCCCAGCGCGCCGAAGCGCAAGGCTTTGAGGTGTTTATGATGACTCCGGACAAGGACTATTGCCAGCTCGTTACCGAGAAAATCAAGATTTACCGGCCCGCCTTTATGGGTAATGCTGCCGAAGTGCTCGATCTACCCCATGTACTTCAGCGATTTGAGATTGAGCGCGTGGAGCAGGTAACGGACATTCTAGGCTTGCAGGGCGACGCATCCGACAACATTCCGGGCATTCCAGGTATTGGCGAGAAGACCGCCAAGACGCTGATCCAAAAGTACGGCTCCGTAGAGCAGTTGATTGCTCACGTAGATGAGCTGAAAGGCAAGCAGCAGGAAAACGTGCGCAACTTCGCCGAGCAGGGCCTGATGAGCAAGGAGCTGGCTACCATCCACGTGAATGTGCCCATTCCGTTTGAGCCAGATGCCCTGAAAATGGGTCCGCCCAATGAGGAGCAGTTACGTGCCTTATTCGATGATCTGGAATTCCGGCAGCTCGCGGCGCGGGTGCTGAGCGGTGGCGCACCGGCTACGTCTACGCCGTCGCCACGGACGCGGCGCGCGGCGGCTGGGGGGCAAATTGCGCTATTTGGTGCTCCAGCTGCTACGGCTACGGCGGAGGATGAGGAGGAAGACGAATTTTTGCCCCCCGCCACCAAACGCACCCTGACCGACGTACCGCATCAGTATCACCTGATTGATACGCCGGCCCTGCGTAAGTCCTTGCTGGACTTCCTGATGCAGCAGAAAGAGGTCAGCTTCGATACCGAAACGACTGGCCTAGATACGATGACTTCGCGGCTGGTGGGTTTATCGTTCTGCTACCTGCCCGGCGAGGCCTACTACGTGCCGGTTCCGCACGATGATATGGCTGGCGCTCAGGCTATTGTAGATGAGTTTCGGCCTTTTCTAGAAAGCGAAACCATTGGTAAAATTGGTCAGAACATCAAATACGACCTCACCATCCTGAAGCACTACAACGTGCGGGTGCGCGGGCCGTTGTTTGACACGATGCTGGCCCACTACCTGCTGGAGCCCGACATGCGCCACAACATGGACATTTTGGCCGAGACCTACCTACACTACACGCCGGTTTCTATCATAGAGCTCATCGGGCCGAAGGGCAAAAACCAGAAAACCATGGCCGATTTGCCCCCCAGCCAAGTTAGCGACTACGCCTGCGAAGATGCTGATGTGACGTTGCAGCTCAAGCACGTATTCGAGCCCAAACTGGCTAAAATCGGTTTGTTGAAGCTGCTAAATGAAGTAGAGAATCCGCTGGTACCGGTGCTGGCCGATATAGAGTACGAGGGTGTACGGATCGACAGCTCGGCTATGGGTGAATACTCCGCTGAGCTGCAAGGCTACATTACGGACCTGGAAAAGCAGATTTTCCAGGCTGCCGGACAGGAGTTCAATATTGGCTCGCCGAAGCAGCTCGGGGAGGTTTTGTTTGATAAGATGCAGCTCGGTGGCGGTAAAATCAAGAAAACCAAAACCGGTCAGTACGCTACTGGCGAGGAGATTCTGAGCGTGCTTGCCATCGACAACCCGGTAGCCGCGCTGATTCTGGAATACCGCCAGCTAACGAAGTTGCGCTCCACGTACGTGGAAGCATTGCCGCAGCTTGTGTGTGAGCTAGACGGTCGCGTGCACACGTCCTTCAACCAAGCTGTAACGGCTACCGGGCGTCTGAGCAGCACCAACCCTAACCTCCAGAATATTCCGATTCGCACGGAGAAAGGCCGCGAAATCCGCAAAGCCTTCGTTCCTCGCGACGCTGACCATTTACTGGTTGCAGCCGACTACTCGCAGATTGAGCTGCGCATCATGGCCGACTTTAGCAAGGACGCAACCATGATTGAGGCTTTCCGCCAAGGCATTGATATTCACAGCAGCACGGCCAGCAAAGTATTCGACGTACCGCTTTCAGCCGTGGATGCCGAAATGCGGCGCAAAGCCAAGACCGTGAATTTCGGCATCATCTACGGTATTTCGGCTTTTGGTTTAGCCCAGCGGCTGAGCATTTCGCGCAAGGAAGCGCAGGATATTATTGAGGCCTATTTTGAGGAATTCGGGGCCGTGAAGCGCTTCATGGACGAAAGCATCAACAAGGCCCGTGAATTGGAATACGCCGAAACGCTGCTCGGTCGCCGCCGTTATCTGCGCGACATCAACTCTCGCAACGCGACACTTCGTGGCTTCACGGAGCGCAATGCCATTAACGCACCCATCCAGGGCACTGCCGCCGATATCATCAAAATTGCCATGATCCGCATCCACGACTGGCTCGAAAAGGAAAAGCTAGGCACCAAGATGATTCTACAGGTCCATGACGAATTGGTGTTCGACGCACCCAAAGAGGAAATTGAGTACATCACGCCTCGCATTAAGGAACTGATGATAAACGCGTTGCCCCTGAGTGTGCCGATGGAAGTAGAAGTAGGCATCGGCAGCAACTGGTTGCAGGCGCATTAGGCTCAAGGCGATGTACGAGATGGAAAGTGGCAAGCGGCAGGGCTAAGCAAATGGCCTTACCTCCCTCATATACTTACAATTAGTCCAGAATAAAGGCTTTTTGCATCCCTGACCCTGATGAATATTTGGGCCAGGGCGCAGCACTTCGTCTTATGACCAGCTAGAGGGGAGCACAAACGGTAACTAAAAGGAAGCAGCACACCTCAGACTGCCACCAGCCGTATAGCGTGGCTACTCAACTACTGTTAGGCACCACGCTTATGCCACATCAAATCCGTACTACCACCCTGCAGAACGTCGCCCGTGGCGCGCTGGGCACCTTTATGATTGTAGCTGGTGCGGGGCACCTCACCTTTGCGCGGCAGGAGTTTCAGGCACAGGTACCTGATTTTGTGCCGCTGGATAAGGACACTACCGTGCTGGCATCGGGGGTGGTGGAAACTGGGTTGGGGCTGGCGTTGCTCCTGTTGAAAGGCCAGAACCGAGTGCGCATGGGTTTGGGGCTGGCAGCCTTTTACGCGCTGGTGTTTCCCGGCAACATTCACCAGTACACGCACCACATTTCTGCTTTTGGTCTCGATACCGATGCCAAACGGTTAGGTAGGTTGTTTTTGCAGCCCGTGCTAATGAGCTGGGCAATGTGGTCGACGGGGGCTTTTAGAGCGCTGAAACCCAAAAAGCATAACCAATCTTAGCCGCAAACTGAGTAGTTATGAACTCCTGATAGGGCGAGTTGGTATAACTGTATATGACGACAAATTCTCATTTTGATGTAGTAGTTATCGGCGCTGGGCCAGTAGGCCTGGCCTGCGCTATTGAGGCGCAACGCCGCGGCTTGTTGGTTTGTATTGTCGACAAAGGGGCGCTGGTCAATTCCATTGTGGGCTACCCTACCAACATGGAATTTTTCTCCACGCCCGAGCTGCTCGAAATTGGTGGCTACCCCTTTCCAACCAGTGGCTACAAGCCTCTGCGCGAAGATGCACTGGATTATTACCGGCGCGTAGCCTTCGCCGAAAAGCTCAACCTCCGCCTATATGAGCGCGTGCTAGGGATGGAAGGCGAAGCCGGTGCATACGAGCTACGTACGAACCTGGGGCATATTCAGGCTCAATCGGTGATTGTGGCGACGGGTTTCTTTGACGTGCCCAACAAGCTAAACGTACCGGGCGAAGAGCTGCCTCATGTAAGTCATTACTACAAAGAGCCGTATGCCCATGTCGGGCAGCCGGTAATTGTGGTGGGGGCCAAAAACTCCTCGGCCAAAGCGGCTTTGCAGCTGGCTCGTGCCGGGGCCGAGGTAACGCTGGTAGTGCGCGGACCTGCGCTGGCAGAATCGGTGAAGTACTGGATTCGGCCTGATCTGGTGAATCGTATTGCGGAGGGTCGCATTAAGGCCCTGTTCAACACTACCATTGCAGCTATCCGGCCCGGAGAGATAGATGTAGTAACAGAAAATACCCCCCAGACGCTACCCACTAGCTTCATCTACGCCCTTACCGGCTACCGCCCCGACTACAGCCTGCTCGCCGCGTTAGGCATCGACACCCAGCCCGACGCGGCCCGTACCCCGTGTCATGATCCTGAGACCTTCGAAACTAACCGCGCAGGTGTATATATAGCCGGTACCGTGTGTGGGGGGCTAAATACCAGTCGGTGGTTTATTGAGAATGGCCGCTACCACGCGGCCGTTATTGCGGCGCATCTAGCTGGTCAGGCGGCGCCTGTGTTGCCGCCCGTGCTCCAACCGGTGCAACTGTCATAGTATGGTTCGTTTTCATTATCCATAAAAAAGCCCCCCCAGTCATGACTGGGGGGCTTTTTTATGGATAATGAAAACGAACTATGGGAATTTAACGCCCGGATATTCGTTTGAATTCAGAGTAGGAACAGATGCGCCATACTGCTGATTAATAGCTCTTATCATTTCGTTGGCGACAATAGAGTAGCCGCGAGGAGTCAAGTGCACACCATCCAAGGAGAACAAGTTACCCGTGATAAACTGAGTTGTATTGTTCACGCCGTTTGTCACAATGCCATTGGTAGCTACGCGGGCAAAGAAACCATTCACATCGAATACAGCTAGATTTTTCGCTGTTGCTTTCGCTATCATAGCATTATTGAAGGCAGTAGTAGCCGTACGTACTAATGCCTGCTCAGCATCGTCAAGCACAAAAGCACTTGGGATAGGATTGCCCATGCTGGTACCAAACGTCTGGAGCGTATCAATGCCATAAGCTGTTAGGAAGAGCGGGAAACCGGCAGCTGGCTGGCCACTCTGACCATACACATAGCGCCAGGCACGTCCCGTACGCTGATTCAGCAGGCCAAGGAAAGGCGAAGATGTCAGCGTAAACAACTGGCGACCCACACCGCTGGCATTGCGAATGTCAGCAGTTGCAATTTGCTTGCGAGTGGTAGCACTTGCAGGACCTGCGGCTGACCCAGTCTGAATTACTAAGCCAGGAACACCATTTGGTAAACCAGGCTGAGGAGTTTCTAAAGTGGCCCGGAATGATGGACCTACTGTGGTGAAGAAAGGAATGTTGGTAACGTCTGGAATGGTCGCAACAAGGCCTTTGGCACCATTTGCTGTGAGCGCATCGATGAGCTGGTTGTTGTTGGCAGTGAAAATTGTGGTGCTTGTTAGCGAACTAGCTGGGGCGGTACTTGCGCCACCAGATGTCGCATAACCCAGCACGTCATTATTACCCATCCAAGCTGTAAAGAAAGTAGGGTTAGAAGCTGCTACACGCGCCAAGTAAGTCTGGTTAGACTGTGCGTCGGGAGTAATACGCTCGAATAGTGGATTACCCGTTACGCTACCATAAGTAGTCGAAAGAATATCCGCCATGCGAATGCCGGGTACACCCAGGTTATTTATTGGCTCCGTGAACTTAGTGTAGAGCGGGCGAGCCGCCGTTGCACCTGCCCGTAGCGCCAGCGCCGTATTTACAGGGGCCGTGATGGGGCTGCCAGTGGCAGTGAAGCCAGCCAGCCGCAAATATCCGGTGCCATTGCGCTGAGCCTCCGTAAATAGTGGCTGCACAAATTCGCCGCCACCTACGCTGCGGAACTGCTGCGCCAACAGGTTAGGATAAGAATTCAGCTGTCCTTCCAAGTATAAGCCGCCATCTGCTTGGCCAGCAGTCAGGGAGTTACCTACGGCGATGTAGCGCGAGAAGTCAGCGGTGCCACTGCTGGGCTTAATGTCTTCTTCCAAATCAGGCTGACAGCCAGTGAGGGCCAACCCAAGCAGCGCCAAGAACGGCGCGGATTTAGTAAACAGTTTAGAAATCATATCGATACAAGCGAGGCAAAGAGTTAGAAGGAGTAGTTCAGGCCGATACCTGGAATCACGATGTTGGTTTTGTAAGTACCGGCTACGCGGTCCTGAGTGCCATTAGCAACCAATTGGCTTTGCGTCTGGCTGCGCTTGGAAATGCTTACAAACTGGGTGGAGAAGTCCACTCCGAATTTGCCCATGGCGTAAGAAGCCCCAATGGTACCGCTTACACGGTTAGCGTCAGGCGTTTCGGGCGTTACATATCCATCGCGTACAGGCGACTCATCATAAGCACCACCGGCGCGTAGAGTCAGGCCTTCCGTCACTTTGTATTGCCCACCTAAGCGGAAGGTAAGCGCATCTTCATAGTTGCGCTTCGAAACGCTGGTGTTAGAGCCGTTGATTGGATCAGCGAAGGTGAACTCCAGGCTTTTGTACTCGCTCCACTCAGCGTAGTTCACGTCGATACCGATAGTGAGCTTATCAGTAGGCATGATGCCGATACCAATGCTGGTAGTAGCAATAAGGGGCAGCGTAGCGCTGAATTTGGTATTAGGAAAACGGGAAGCCAATACCGAGTTAGGATCGATGCCGGTGAAGGTCACGTCGCCGTCTTTTACCTCGGCATCAATCTTCGAACGGTAATTTATACCTAAGCTAAACTTCTCGGATGGCTTGAAGAAGATACCCGCATTAAAGCCGACTTTGCGCTCGGCTTCACCATCCAGCTCAATATGACCAAAGGAGTCAGGCAAAGGCACATCGCGCTGCAAGTTAACGGCACCGTAGGCCAATACCGTCAGGCCTGCGCCTACACTGATCTGGTCAGTGATGGCGTAGCTTACAGTGGGCTGCACATAAACAGACTGAAGCTCAATCTCGGTCAGGGATGTGCGGCCTTCCCAACCATCGGCATACTTCAGCGTGCTGCCGAAAGGCGTATATACTGCAATACCCGCCCGAAACTTGCCTTCCGCCGGGCCAAAGCTCGCGTACAGGTTGAAAGGTGTAACCACCGAATTCCGCAGCTCACGCTGGGTGCTTCCTCCTTCGGCTACAAAAGCCTGACGAGCAAACGTAGCATTAACTCCTACTTGTACGCCCCGCTCGCGCACCATTGCCAGTGCCCCCGGATTGTAAAACATAGCAGCCTGGTCGAGCGATAAGCCGACGCCGACGCCGCCCATACCGTTGTTTTTCTGCCCGGCCAGCGTTACCTGATAGCCACCCGCCGAGGCTGCAGTACCCGTGAGTAGCGCACCACTCACTAGGAGTAGAGATTTTAACTTCATAAAAAAGTGGAATGAGTGAGGATTTGCGGTTTATGGCACTAAATGTAAGTAGAAAAATTAATCAAATTAGTAGGCGTGCCGAGCAGTTTATACGACACTCTCAACTTTGAACAATTTGTCTTCATTTGGATGGTGGGGGGCAAATTAGCAATAATGCTCACTGATTAGCTACAACTTGCCGGCTGTGCAAATCCAGCCGCTGGCTGCTTACCAATACATGCACGCGCAAGTCTTGGCCGGCTACCGGCTCGCCCCGGCCAATGCGGCCTAAGTTGCTGCCGCGCAGGTGCTGCCCATCCACCACCATCACCACCCCATCGCCGAACACTTCAGCTTCCTGGCCGCCCCGCACAATAATGCCCGTTTCCTGCCCCAGTCCCAAGCCCAGCCGCGTAGGATGCTGTACCACAGCGTGAGCCAACCGTCCAAAGCGCCCTCGCTCGGCAAAATGCTGATCCAAATACACCTCCCCTAGCAAGCCCAGACCGGGGGCGGTGCGCAGCCCGCCTTTTGTGAGCGAGCGGGCACCGTGGCCTTCCACAATCATGCAATCGGGGAGCACGGCCGCGCCGGCGCTGGTGCCAGCCACAATAAAGGCCGCATCGTGGCGGTAACGGTCGGCCAGCACGGCCAGGGCACGGGTTTTTTGCCAAAACTCCGTGATACGCTCTTGGTCGCCGCCAGTAAAAAATACCATGGCGGCTCGTTCCAAACGCCTCAGATTTTCCTCGGTATCGGCGGCGTGGCGTTCATCTATGCGCAAATGATGCACTGAGCGGCAACCCAGATCGTGCAGACTATCCTGATAGCCACGGCTGCTACGACCAGGGTTGCTGGAAGCCGTGGTTACAATCTCGACCGTAGCAGTAGGCGCGGGCAGCATATCCGTGAGCATGGCCAGCATGGCGTCGTCGTCGCCGCCGCCCAGGGCTACGAGCGTTCCGAGAGGTGATTTTCTGGACATATTTGGCAGAGAATAGAACGAATAGCGAAGGTAGAATGCCCTGGGGGGCTTTTTCAGGTCCGCCGATCGACGGCTGTAGTATGAAGGTAAGCGACATAGGCCACGTACCCGCGCTTGCTCCCTACGTTCTGGCTGATGGTGTGGTAACCACTTTTATTTATTTTACTCAAAAAGTATACGCTGCCATAACCTTAGCGCCGTAAATCAGCGTCCCACGAATCGAGTTTGCCAGTCAATTCTCAGGTTCAGCTCTTACCGCTCGAAATTAGCGACTGGTTAACGGCAAGGCCGTTTTTTTAGGTTAATTTTGAGGGACAGTTCTCACTAACTCATTCTTGCCTAGCGAAGCACTCCTCTCAGTAGTTCATGAATCAGCACCCCACCACCGACCAGATTACGTCCCTGATTCAGGAGGGCGAATTTTTTAAATTAAAGGAACTGCTCAAGAAGTTTGAGCCCGCCGAAGTGGTGGAGCTGATTGAAGAGGAAGAGGAACGCGAACAGCTTATTATTTTCCGTCTGCTGCCCTTGCAGCTAGCTACGCAGGTATTTGAATACCTGGAAATAGACGTGCAGCGGCACTTTCTGGCCAATCTGAGTCAGGATAAAATCTCGGACATCCTCAACGAGATGTCGCCGGATGACCGGACGGCCCTGCTGGAGTTTCTGCCCGACGACTTTGTGAAGGAGCTGATTCAGACCCTCTCGGAGCCCGAGCGCAAGGTGACGCTGGAGCTGCTGGGCTACCCCGAATACAGCGTGGGCCGCCTGATGACGCCCGACTACATCGCCATTCGGGAGAGCTGGACGGTGCAACAGGTGCTCGACTACATCCGGCTACACGGGGGGCAATCTGAAACGATAAGCCTGCTGTACGTCACCGACAGACGCGGCGTGCTCATCGACGACATCAGTATTCGGGAGGTACTGCTGGCCGACCCCAGCAAGCAGGTAAGCGAGCTGATGGATCGGCGCTTTGTACACCTCCAAACCATGCAAGACCAGGAGGAAGCCATTGAGGTATTCCGCAAAAACGACCGGGTGGCTTTGCCCGTCGTCAATGATGAAGGCGTGCTTTTCGGCATCGTGACCATCGACGACATTCTCGACATCCGGGAAGAAGAGGATACTGAAGACATCCAGAAACTCGGTGGCTCGCAGGCCCTCGACGAGCCTTACCTCAGCATTCCGCTACTGGGCATGGTGCGCAAACGGGCCGGCTGGCTCGTGATTCTGCTTATCGGGGAGATGTTTACGGCTACGGCCATGGGGTATTTTGAGGAGGAAATAGCTAAAGCCGTGGTGCTGGCACTTTTTATTCCGCTCATCATCAGCGCGGGCGGCAACGCGGGCTCCCAGGCTACTTCGCTTATCATACGGGCTATGTCGCTGGGCGAGCTGAGTCTGGGTGAGTGGTGGCGCGTCATGCGCCGCGAGCTGGCTACGGGCTTGATGCTGGGGGGCATTTTGGGCGTGGTGGGCTTGCTGCGCATTCTGCTGTGGTCGCGCCTTTACCCCAACGAATACGGCGAATACTATTGGCAAATTGGATTTACGGTCGGTTTTTCGCTGGTCGGTATTGTGCTGTGGGGGTCGTTGTGCGGCTCTATGCTGCCCCTACTGCTCAAGCGTCTCGGCGCCGACCCGGCTACTTCATCGGCGCCTTTTGTGGCGACACTCGTAGACGTGACGGGACTCGTGATTTACTTTTCGTTTGCGCTACTTTTCTTGAGCGGCACATTGCTTTAAGCCGTATTTAGTCATTCGCAGCCATCATAGCAGCAGACGCTGGCTATGACTTCCTTATTGTAGCCTATGACTGAACAGCTTCTTACCCAGAAAAGCAGTCAATTTGACTGGCTCGACATTACCAATCCGGCTGTGAATGAGCTTCAGGCCGTGGCTGAGCAGTATGACTTGCCCGATTCACTCGTGCGCGACTGTCTGGAACCGACTCACTTACCCAAGTTCGAAGTCAACGATGGCCTGAATTTCATCATGTTACGGGTATTTGTCGCGCCCGAAAATAACGAGGCCGACACCATCCAGGAACTGAGCACCAAGATTGCCATTTTCTACGCTGCCGATTACTTAATTACGGTACATCGACGCTCGCACCCCGTTTTAAGTCAGTTGAAAAATGTAGCCTGCAGCCCCGGCGAAGAGTGCAGCTCACCGGCCGAAATAGCTATCCACATTGTGCGCTATGCTCTCAATAGCTACGTACAGCCCGCCATCACGCTGACCAGGGAGCTGGACAACTACGAAGCAGATATATTTCTGAAGCGTGAGGTGCCAAACACGTTACAGGGTCTTTACTTTCTGAAGCGCAAAGCCTCGGCGGCCAAACAGCTTCTCCTGCTTACCCGCGACATCCTCACTATGCTCCGCCGACAATCGGCCACCGACGACACCACCCTCATGCAGGACACGCAGGACTTGCAGACGAAGGTAGAAACGCTCTATCAGCAGCTCGACGGGGCAGCCACCAACCTTATGAACCTGTACCTGTCGTTGTCGTCGCAGCGCACGAATGAGGCTATGCGCGTGCTCACGGTATTTTCGGCCTTCTTCTTGCCCCTGACTTTTATTGCCGGCATCTACGGGATGAACTTCGAATACATGCCCGAGCTAACCTGGAAAATGGGCTATCCGGGCGCCATGGCGGCTATGGTGCTGATATCTATCGGTATCTATACCTGGTTTAAGCGCAAAGGCTGGATCTAGCAAAGCTGGCGCGCCGCGTACCGTAAAATGTCATGTAATGATATATGCTGCGTTTTAGCCTTCTGCGCCGAAAAATAGGTTATCGCCTTCTATTATTGGCCGGATTGGTGGGGAGTGGGGGGCTTTTTACAGGCTGTGTCGCAGTGGGGCAATTGCCTACGCTGGAATCTGGTGACTACCAACTTTTTCGCACAAATGATCCGGCTCTGGCCGCTGCCATTGGGAAGGAGCGCACTGTATATGTAGAGCTGGCGCAGGATTCATTAAAATTCCTCTCGCAGCCCAAGGATGACAACGATGCTAAAACACACGTTCCCCGCAGTTTCAGCTACCCTTTGCGCCGCGGGCAGCACGTTATCCTGTTGGACAGCAAATTTGACCTAGACGTCTTTACAATTCCTTTTAAGGCCCGCCCGCCCCAAGGGCCGCTGCCGCTGCAGCTTAATACCAACTTCAACGCGGCCGTTTATTATGGCCGCCGACTAGATTTTTATCATATTAATAGCCGGCAGCTACTTAGCGGCCGACAGCAGCCGCACGTACGAACCATGGGGCTGGGCTACGGCCTGTTCACGGGCCTGGGTTCCACCGTTGTCAACCCAGATGTCACGAATCAGCAAACACGGGTAGCTGAGTACGAAGGCTTTGTAATTCACTTTGGGGCCGCCGCTATTTACGATGCTCGCATCTTTAACCTAGGCCTAGCCGTCGGTGCTGACCAGTTGATGGGTCCCGATGGGCAGCATTGGATATATCAGCGTAAGCCGTGGTTTGGAGTGCTCTTTGGCTTGGACCTGAATTAGAGGCTTCGCAATACTCCGCCCACGCTTCTACAAGTCCAGCCGCCGGCTAGCTTTTTTCTCGCTTTGCTTTTTCTTGGTTTCCAGGCGTTTGCGCACGGCGCCTTTGCTAGGTTTAGTGGCTTTGCGGGCTTTGGGCTTGTGCAGGGTGCGCTTGAGCACGTCGTGAAATTTCTGGAGAGCAATTTCCTTATTGCGCAGCTGACTACGATCTTCCTGAGCAGTTATTAATAAGTAGCCTTCGGTAGTGAGCTGGGGTGCAAGCTTCTGGAGCAGCAATTCTTTCTGCTCGTCGGTGATGAGCTGGGAGGAGGCTACCTGCCACCGCAGTTCCACCCGCGACTCTACTTTGTTAACATTTTGCCCCCCAGGACCGCTGCTGCGGCTGGTTTGCACCTGTAACTCGGGCCAGAAGTATTCGGCGGGCGGAAGCATTGATTGTGGTAAAAGTCAGAAAGCAAGAACTACGAAACACGCCTACAGCAAGCGCCAAAGCATATAGCCGAGCAACGAACTGCGCGCCGTCCAGGCCAGCGTACGCAGCCAGTTGGTGCGCACCAGCCCGTCGATAGCGATATAATCGAAGCCCTGGGCGAGGCGGTTGTGAAAAGGCACGGAGACAAAGAACGTAACGGCCCAGATAAGGAGCACCAGCGCCAGGCTCCACCACACCGTGCCTCCCAAGGCCCGTCCTTGCCACGCCAGCCATGCCGCCAAGCCCAGCTCGGCCACCATCGGGGCCATTACCGCCCAGCCCATGCGCGTGGAGTGGGCCCGATGAAACGCCACAAACTTATCGGCCGCTACAAAGGCGAAGCTAGGATAGTGCACCAGCTGCACCGTCCAGATAAGGCCTGTGAGGTACGCCGCCAGGGCAAAATTGAGCAGAACAAGCAGCTTCAGTGACATTGTAGACTAAGGTACGCGCCGTAACGATAAACGTAGCACTTTTCATCGGAGCCAGTCACTTATCCAAAGCTCTGGGGGGCTTTTTCAACGTCATGCAGAGCGAGAGCGAAGCATCTCGCGTGTTTGGTAAGAGTAGTAATCTCTCATCAGCACGCGAGATGCTTCGCGCCGCTGCATGACGGTTAGTCACGCGCCGGAGGCTTGACGTTGGATACTTGCGTACAACGTGGTATTAACTGGAACCGTCGGTGTACCGATAGTTGCCCAGAACTGGTAGCTTAGACGCGCTCGGCTGGCAAAGCCATCAACGCGACGAAGTGCTGGCCCAGCGCATCCTCACCGATGTACACTCTCCGGCCATCTTACGCGTAAACGGCTCCTTCGCCGATGTACCAGCGTTTTACGAAGCATTCAATATAAAACCCGGCCAGAAGCTTTACCTCCCCGACTCTGCCCGCGTAAAGATTTGGTAACAACCCTATAATGACTGGTGAAACAAACTTGGATCAACTGCTGCGCTCTATGCAGCCGGTTCTGCTAGCTGAGGAGTACGTATTCTGCACGTTGCCCCTGAATCAGTCAGTATCAGAGCTGCTAACTCCGGTGGGTACTTTTCGCGAGGCGGAGGGCTTAACGCTCATTGTGCCGAAGGCGCAAGCTGAGCAAGCGGCGCTGGCCTACAGCTACCCCTGTCGTATGATCACGCTGAATGTACATTCCAGCCTGGAGGCAGTTGGCTTTTTGGCGCGCATTACCGCTTTGCTCGCGGCTCATGGCATCAGCGTCAATGCTGTGTCGGCTTTCTACCACGACCACCTCTTTATAACCACCGCCCGAGCTGAGGAGGCAATGCAGTTGCTACATGAGTTATCCAGCTAAAAAAGCCCCCCAGATGTTATCTGGGGGCTTTTTTTAAACTGAAGGAATAAGGGCTGTTCGCACTAGTTTAGGCTACCGGCTGGGCGCTGCTCACGTGCTGATAAATAGGCGCGAATACTTGCGCAGCAAACTCCTCAATAGTGGTGGGTGTTGTGTTTTCAGGTGTGCGCTGCTCGTGCACCATCACCTTTTCTTCGTTCATGTTGCGAATCATTTCCTCATACAGGCCAGCCATGCTTTCGGAGAGACCACCCTGGAGCATACCTTTTTTGGCATCTTCGTAAGAAAAAGGCACGTAGGGCAGCTCAGGCTTGCCAATGGCTTGACCGATGGCGCGGGTAGCTTCGGTCATGGTATAGTTGCGCGGACCGAGCAGTAGGTGCGCGGAATGGTTGGGCAGGTCGGCCTCGAAGGCGTCGGCGGCGCGGACGGCAATATCCTGGGTAGCAATCATGGGGAAGCTTAAATCGGGGCGCATGGCCGAGCCGATGATGCCCATATGCTGAATCAGAGGCAAATTGGCCAACAGGTTTTCCATGAAGTAAGCCGGGCGCAGGTGCACCACGTGCAGCCCCTCAATGGCATTGAGGCGAGCTTCCTGGTGATGAACACCTACTACTGGACCCGTACCAGCGGGCAAATCAGCTCCGATGCTGCTCAGATGTACGGCTTGCTTTAAGCCAGCGGTGCGCACCGCCTGGGCAATACTTTCCCCAACCCCGGCTTGATACGCCAGAAAGTCAGGAGCTTGCAGGCTAGGCGGAGTCATCAAAAAGGCCGCATCGGCTGGGCGCAGCACGTCAGTTATAAAGGCAGTATTGGCCAGGTCGCCAACCTGAATTTCGGCACCGGCAGCTTGTAAGGGCTGAAGCTTTTCGGCCGAGCGGGCCACAGCCGTCACTCGGTGTCCGCGCTCCAGCAAGTGATGCACCAAGCGGGAGCCAATGTTGCCGGTAGCGCCCGTCACGACAATGTGTTTGGAGGTAGCCATAATGAATTCGTTTTATGCGGTTAAAAGTCTGTTTATGGGTTTAGTAATAACCCATTCGCTTTACAGTATCAAAGCAACTTAGTAACTTCGCTTTTAGCAAGTACCTACCAAAAAGTAGGGTGCTGACCTAATAGTTAGTAATATTGATAATCAGATTGATAATTTCATGTCTAAGATAACAAAACAGCAGCAAGCCGAAGCAGAATGGCAAGGAACCGCGCCACCTAATACACTGAACCTGTGCCCCGTGCGCACGACCATGAATGTGCTGGGGGGAAAATGGAAATTGCTGATTCTCTCGTATTTGCTGCACGGCCCACAGCGCTACGGCGAGTTGCGCCGCGCCATTCCTGAAATTACCGAGAAGATGCTTATTCAGGAGCTACGTGAGTTGGAGCTGGACGGCATTTTAACCCGCACCGTGTATCAGCAGGTGCCCCCCAAAGTAGAATACAGCCTCACCGAGCAAGGTCAGCTCATTCAGCCCCTGCTCAACTCCCTGACGGAGTGGGGCCACGGCTACCTCCAACGGGAAGGCATGCAGTGCTAGGGGTATTTTTCCCTAAGCTTTGATTTTCTTTTAATTCGATGAAAGTCTCCCAGCAATGATCTGGGGGCTTTTTGCGCCTGAAGCAGTGCTATCAGAGAAGGGTTTCGGCAGCAAGTGCTACCGCAGCGCCAACTTACTTGGAGCGGGAGGCAACGGTTGGTATAAGTTCTTCATCTTATAATTACTATCTACCCTTTCCCCTCTTAAGCTGACTTTAAAGCCATGAAGAACCTACGCTTATCCTTTCTTTCCCTGTTGGCCGCTCTGTTTGTGCTGTCAGCTTTTCGTTTGAACCCTACAAATGAGACGGAGAAGCGCAATGTGCCCGCCTTCACGCAGCTCAATCTAGCGGGCTCGTTTAATGTTGTGTTACGCCAAGGCAGCCCCCAGAAGGTAGAAGTAGATTCCGATCCCAGAGACCTTTTACACATAGAAACGACGGTAACCAACGGCAAGCTGCGCGTAGGCACCAAACAGGAGAAGAAAGGCTCAGGTCTCAGCTGGTCGTCTTATAACTTCAAAAGGCCTGTTACGGTCTACATCACGATGCCCAACATTGAAGCCTTGGGCGTAAGCGGCTCCGGCAATATGAGTGCCGCCGAGGCTATTCAGGGCAATAACCTAGAGCTTTCCGTGAGCGGCTCGGGTCGCATGAAGCTAAGCCGCGTGCAAGCCAACAAGCTAAAGTCGTCGGTATCGGGTTCGGGCGAAATCGCCATGTCGGGTACCAGCCCGCGCCACGAGGTAAGCATTAGCGGCTCAGGCCAAGTAAATGCACCCAACATGCGCAGCGAAACCTGCCGCGTGAGCATCAGCGGCTCGGGCAACTGCCGCATCGAAGTCACCAAAACTCTCGATGCCAGCCTGGCCGGTTCCGGCAATGTGTACGTGACGGGCAAGCCCCAGATAAATGCCTCCACGGCGGGCAGCGGCCGGGTTCGCAGCAGCTAAGCCTGTTTAACCAGCACCCGAAAAAGCCCCCCAGACGATTGCTGGGGGGCTTTTTTCTTGCATAAAATTCAGTTGAGCTATATAGAGGGTTGAGTTAAAAGTTCGTACTTATGCCCACGTTTTCCGTGGCTTGCGGCCTACTCGTTTATTTGTCTGTTTATGGCTCATACTGCTACTAAACTCCCGGCTTGCGCCAACTGCCACTACACGTTCCCCCCCGACCGCCCCAACGAATTTTGCCCCCGCTGCGGTCAGCAGAATCATGAGCTCAGCCTCTCTGCGGGGCATGTGCTGGAAGAAACGCTGGAAGGCTTATTCCACTTCGACGGCAAAGTATTCCGTACGGCTAAGCTGCTGCTGTTCAAGCCCGGTGAGCTTACGAAGCGGTTCTTGGAAGGCAAGCGAATGCCGTATGTGCCGCCTATTCGGCTGTATGTTTTTCTGAGCTTCGTCTTTTTCTTTTTGCTATCCCTGAGCATGGGCCCCGTTAGTAAAGAGCCCACCAAAAAGCTGCTGGAGAAAAAAGGCGTGCAAGAAGTTGCTGATTCTGTGCGCGTTAACGCTCCTGAATCAACCAGATTCCAGGTGTATGAGGCTGATTCCACCGACTCTCCCCTTACCTCGGCTTTGAACTTGAATTTCAGCCAGGCGGAGCTGTTTTATATAAGCAAAGACCCTAGCCCGGCGCGGATCGACTCCGCCATCCGAAGCCGGGGAGCAGAGCCTACTACCATGCGTCGTCTGGCGCTGCGCCAAACCGTAAGATCGCTCAATGCCAGCCCCGACGAAATCACGAACAAGTGGATTAGAATGTTGCCCACGGTCATGTTTGTGCTCATGCCGCTATTTGCTCTGCTTCTGAAATGGCTGTACCGGCGGCAGCACCAGTATTACTTAGCTCACCTTATTTTCTCTATTCACTTTCACAGCTTCGTGTTTGTGCTGTTCATCGTGAACCTACTGCTTGGCTATCTGCACATTAGCGACTGGTTTGAGCCGGTGCTCTTCTTCCTGCCAGCCGTGTATTTTTACCTGGCGCTACGCAACAACTTCGGGCAGCCACCCCTTAAAACCCTGGCCAAAGTGCTTCTGATGATGGTAGCCTACGGCTTGGTATTAAGCATTTCTATGATAGCATCGGCGCTGATTAGCGTGTTTACGCTATAGCGGGGGGCTTTTTCAGAAGTCGAACAGGCCACGGCGGGGCGAGTCGCCCTTATTTCGGTCGCGCTTTTTCTGCTCGCGCTCCCGCTGCCGACGGCGGTCGTCACGGTCATCGTCATCGCCAAAGACGCCGTTCAGGAAGCCTTCTTTTTTGTCTTTAACCAGAATATAGCGCACTGATAAAGCCGCGGGAAACCGGAACCAGTCGTCGCTGCTGATTTCCACGCTCGGCTTTATATCCAGGGAAAGCACCACGGGCACGAAGGCAATTTTGTACTCCACGCCCGCAATAGCATCGAAGCCGCCAAAGCCGCCGTCGTCTTTCTGGGTGCCAATATGGGCGCCGCCGCCGAGGTAATAATTCAGGCTTTTGCCCAGCAAACCAAAGTGCTGCTCGGCCAGCAGCGTGGCGCTTACCTCGCGGGTGCCAATCAGGCCGATACCCTCCAGCGTGGTTCTTTCAAACACTTTTTGCTGCACCGTTACGCCAAAGTTGTCTCTGCCGACACGCAAGCCCGCAGCGGTGCGGTATTTCTGGGCGTTGGCAGCCAGTGTTACCAGCATCAGTAAGCCCGTGAAAATCAAGCGTGTAGGAAGACGAAATATCATAATCTTATTACTATCACTGTTGAACTCTGGCACGCTAAAGGTGTTTGAACGTTAAATGATGGCGCAAAGTACGGGGCAGGAGGCCATTTGATGGTGCATTCTCTAGCAGCACCGTAACTTGCAGCCTCATTCACTGCCCTCATCCAGCCCCATTCCACCCGTGTACATTCATCAGGTAGCGGCGTATGTGCCCACCCAGGTTATTACCAACGAGCATTTTACCCGCCTAAACGGCCTTTCCCACGACTGGATTATTGAGCGCACCGGCATCCGGGAGCGTCGTAAGGCTGCTCCTGGCGAAAACACTAACACCATGGCCACTGAGGTCACGCGCCGTGTGCTGGCCGCTGTGCCCGCCATCGCCGCTGATAGCATCGACCTCATTGTGGGCGCCACCTACACCCCCCACGATACCATTTATACCCTGGCGCACGCCGTACAGCGCGAGTTGGGCGTGGCTGATATTCCAGTGGTGAGTATTTCTTCGGCCTGCTCATCGTTGCTAAATGCCGTGGAAGTTGTGGAGGGTTACTTTGCTATGAATAAGGCTACCAGAGCTTTGGTAATCGTATCGGAGCACAACACAGCCTATAACAACGAAGAGGACACCGTGGTTGGTCATCTCTGGGGAGATGGTGCGGCGGCGCTGCTTATCAGCAAAGAGCGCCTCGCTGACAGCGACTTACGTGTAGTAGACGTAAGAACTGGCGGCGCCGCCCACGTAGGCAAAGCCGATACCGCCGTCACGCTCAAGCCGGTGGAGAAAGGCATCGTCATGCCGCACGGCCGCGACGTATTCACCCACGCCTGCCAGTATATGGCCCGCGTTACCAGCGAAGTATTGGATCGTAATAAACTGGAAGTTAACGATGTGACGTACCTGATTCCGCATCAGGCCAACCTGCGCATCACCAAAAATGTGGTGCAGGCCCTTGGTTTACCACCCGAGCGCGCCATTTCCAACATCCAGGACTTAGGCAACACGGGCTGCGCGGGTGCCGCCATTGCCCTTGCCGATTACCATCCTCGCTTGCAGCCCGGCGAGCGAATTATTATCACTGTTTTTGGTGGCGGCTATTCGTACGGAGCTATGCTGCTGGAGCGCTAACAGGCAGCTTCGGACGGCTGGGGGGCTTTTCCGTTCTATTTTAGCCGAGCCTTGTTGCGTTCCTGTTTTAAGTAATTAGCAGCATACATATTGAGGCCTCCATCATACCGTGTCTGAGCAAACTGACACGGTATGATGGAGGCCTCAATATGCGTTTCGTCCCTACGAAACTCAGCTAGTCGTTTGTGGAGCGCACAAAATTGAGTGAGCCCGTTTTACCAGTCTGGTCGCGCCAGCGCACGATGTACCAACCTGACCGTAGATCGGTGAGGGTAAGGAAAAACGGGCGGCCCGATTGATAGTTGACCTGCTCCGTACGGCGTCGACGTCCTATGGCATCATAAATATCCAGGGTAAGCTGACCGGTAGCAGCACCTATATAAAGTAAGCTCGCTGGTCCTTCGTCCAATGGATTGGGGAAAAGCTGTAAGCCCTCTGCTATGGGGCCACCAGCAAGCGCTGTAACAGCCTGTGGCTGCGTGTTGTCCAGGGTATTATCGGGGCGGCGAACGCGCAGGCGGTAGAACGAGCGCCCCGTCAGCGGGGTTGGGTCGATGTAGGTGTATTGGCCCCCAGCGCTACCGGGCTGCACAGTAGCCAATGGTTGCCAGGCAGTGGTATCGGCGGCGCGCTCAATGACGAATTCCCGCAGGAAACATTCATCCTGCGTAGTCCAGTTTATCTGATTACCGATCCCAGCCAAGGCGTTGGCATCTACGCTGGTGAGCGGGGCCGGCAGCAGCGGCGATACACTACCGCACGCGGGCGGCACGAAGCTGCGAGTACGCAACAATAAACGCCCCCCAGCTACATCACTCACCGGATTTATCTGCCGGCTTTGCTGGCCCCGCGCCACGGCGTAGTGCATAACGGCGGCGGGCAGAATTACGTGGGAAAGCTGCTGCGCGTGCCCAAGCTCGTGCACTACCACCGACTCAAAGTCAATCTGGTTAGTGGAGGGATTTCCTGGTCCATACTGCCAGGCGGTTTCAGTGTCTAGCTGCATATCAATCTCTGAAACCCAGAAATAAACGGGTCCGCTGCCTATGCGGCAGCCTTCGTAGTAACTGGTAGTGCGGCCCAGCACCCGCGCGGGCAATTGGCTGTCGCCAGTCCCAGAGTCGAAGCCGATGACATTTTCATTGTCCTCATCCGCGCCGCGCTTTGTGCTGTTGGCCCCAATTTCCCAGTTCATACCGGTTTGACAGCGCCACGTAGCTAAGGCACGCCTGAAAGCCGCCACCGCTGCCGCATTGCCAGCCAAGCCCGACTCTAAGCGGAGCGTGTAGCCACCCTTTCCATTCTGATTGATGTGACCGGGTCGGACGATTTCACCGGTTCCTTCTGTTTCCACGTTGCTCACCGCATACAATACGGTAATCGGTACGCCGCTCGTGCCTTCCAGCTGATCCGAGGCAGTTACGCGCACGGGACCAGTGCCGGCGGGCGCGCTACGCTCCGGGTCGCTGCTATTAGGCAATGATGGCACCGTACCATTGGAAGGTACGCGTACTTGAATTCGGGTATCGGTCCAACTGATGTAGTCGGAGGCTTTGGCGCGGGTCCGGGTTTCGCCACCGTCGTCAGCATTCAGAAAGGAGACAAAGCCAGTGCCGCGCGTGGCGCCAAACCCAGAACCTGTGATGGTCAGCACGGAATTGGTACCGGCCGTAATGGTAAGCGGTGACAAGCCAGAAATGATAGGTGCAGTGCCTTTAGCCGCTACGGCAGGCCGCGCCCGCTGAGCCTGAGCGGCAGCTAATACAGGGTTAGCGCTTACTTCCAGGGTGGGTTGACCAGTGGTCAGCTTCAACTCAGCGTAAAAATTCTGGCTTACCAACGGATACTGCCGAAAGGGCTCCGAGGCTGAAGCCTTCGTCAGATCGTAGCGAATAAAGCCTTGCTCGCTGCCGTAAGCCGCCCAAGCCTGACCGGCGGCTTCGATGCCAGCAAATGGGGCCGGATACAAGAACAACACGCCCTGCTCACCCGGAAACAGACTTAGCGTATTCGTCAGCTCCTGCCGGCTCAGGTCCACGGTGCCGCCTTCCGTAATAACCGTTAGTTCAGCGGCAGCGTTGCCCTTAAAAACTTTAAAAACACGTACCCTATGCGCGGTATAAATGCGGCGGTGGCGGGCATCCCAAAAGCTGCGAGCATCCAGCACCTCACCCTCCACTACCAGCGGCGAGGCTTGCGCCCGACTCGTTGGGTCGAGGGGCAGCATGAGGCAGTGGCTTTCGGGGTCCAGGCTCACAGTTTGCGCAACGGCCGGGGTTATGACAACAGAAAACACCAGCCCAAGGGCCAGTTGAAGAGAAGACGATAATTTCATACCGAAGCAACGAGAACGAAAAGCGCTGACAATAGTGTGTTCCAAGATACGGCTTTCGGTTCGCACCGTTCGCCGCTTTACAGCCCGTATCTGGTCTTTATTTCAATGGCAACCTTCTACTCTACCGTTGAGCGCGCTTTCTGTTTGCTACCAAGGCAGAAGAAGGATTGTGCTACTAAGAACTTTCCATGCAGTAACGGAGCGGCAAGCCAAAAATTTGCCCCCCAGATCCGCCAAAAATATAATTTGTTGCAAGAAGGCTCACCGACTTGTCTGTCTGCTCTAAAAGTTAAGAGCATCCAAAGGCGCTAAAACAAGCTTCCCTGTACGGGCTGCACAATAACCTTCGGGTAGGCAACTTCGAGGCCCGTCAGCGTGCGTAGCTTCTCCAAAAAATACTGCGTCCAGATGGGCGAGTGCATAATATCCTTCTGGTGAATGAAAATATAAGCCGTGTGCAGGCCAGCGCTCAACCAGCCGGCCAGGCGCTCAGCCCAAGCATCGGCGCGGCGGTAGTCGCTGTTGCCGAGGCCGTGACCGTTGAAGCGGATGAATGCCGTGGGCGTGGTCAGGCGCTGGTGGAGCACGTCGCGGCGACCCGCTACGTCAGTGATTACCAGCGTCTTGTTCAGTGCTTCCAGTAAGGCAAAAACCGTGTCGCGCACCCCTACGTCGGAAAACCAGCGTGGGTGGCGCAATTCCACGGCCAGCGGCACGTAGGCAGGAAAATCGAGTAGGTAGCGCTCCAAGCGGCGCATGTGCTCCGGCCCGAAAGTGGGGGGCAATTGTAGGAAGGCCAGCCCCAAATGCTCTTCCAGCCCGCTGATGGCCCGGCAAAAGGAGATCGTTAATTCGTCGGCGTTGTATAGCTCCCGCTCGTGGGTGATGCTTTGGGGCATCTTGGGGCAAAATTTGAAGCCCGTCGACACAGCATCGCGCCATTTGCGCACGGTGGGCGCGTCGGGGATGCGATAGTGCGTGGTGTTTAGCTCAATGCTGTTGAACTGCCGGGCATAGTGATGCAGGTAGTCGGTATCCTTAATGCCCGCCGGAAAATAAGAGCCGAGCCAAGCCTTATTGGTCCAGATGGGGCAGCCCACATAAATGGCAGGCTGAGGCGGTGCCGTGGCCTGGGCACGCGCCAGCAACGAAGCCGTTTCGGGGTGGTCGGGAGGAAGCGTGAAATCCACGCCGCGCAGGTCGGAAAGGCGGCCAAAATCCATAGGGCAAAGTACGGCAAATCTCCCCGCAGGAAGTAGGTTATTCCAGTAACAAAATTCGAGGACTTTTGCAACACGGCTTTGAACATGCTCAACAGGCCAATGACAAAATTTTGTACCAATCAAATAATATCATTCTTTTTGGCCCCTAGGGGCCTTCTTTTAATAATACTAAGAGCATCTTTCTGAAACACAAAAGGGCATTTTGCTACAGGAAGTACAAATTATTTTTGTACAAGTTTTATTCAAAAAATATAATTTATTATACTTGGTAACAGCTACCGCTAGTGGAGTTGACTCTTCTCCAAAAAGTGGCGCTCTAGTTTTGGCTGTTTACCAATTGTCTAAAAGTGTGATTCGATCCCTCCGATTACCTCTTGCCGGTTGGCTGTTTGCTCTGCTCCTGACCTTGCCTTTAGCCTTCCCTCAAACTGCGTTTGCCACCCGGCTCAGCGACGATGATAAGGCTCCTACAGCTACCGCCCGTAAGAAAGTTGTCGTGTTGCGCGGCCGGGCCTCGTGGTACGGCATCCAACATCAAGGCTTACCCACCAGCAGCGGCGAGCGATTTGACCGCAACAAGTACACCGCCGCTCACAAGACGCTTCCCTTCAACACACGCTTACGCGTAACCAACCCTCAAAACGGCAAATCGGTAGTAGTACGCGTTACCGACCGTGGCCCCTTCCGCCATCAGCGGATTCTCGATTTAGCCGAAATTGCCGCCCGTCCTCTGGGCCTTATCCAGCAAGGCGCCATTTCAGTAGTGGCCGAAATAGTGCCCGAAACGACGCCCCTTGGCCCCACAGATGCCCCTGAGGACTTAGCCGAGATCCTCAACGATACCATTGATCCGGAAATGCCGCAGTTGGCTACCACCGAAACGTCGGTACCCACTACCCTTCCTGCCTCAACGGCAGCTTATGTAGTACAAACCGGCACCTTCGGCAACGCCCTGAATGCCCAGAATCAGCTTACTAAGATTCAGTCGATCAACAGCAAGCTAGTAGTAACGGTGACGCCCGAAACCGTGAATGGCAAGGCCCTCAACCGCGTGGTAGTAGGCCAGTTTGCCAACCGCAAAGCCGCTGACGCCGTGCGCCGGCAGTTGCAGCAGCGAGGCATCACCGGTTTGGTTCGGCAGATTCAGGTGCCCATCGAGCCCGCCGCACATGCAGTAGCCGCCGGCCGATAACGGTTAGTTCTCTACTCTGGAAGCCCGAATCTCTGCTGTAGCAGAGATTCGGGCTTCTTCTTGTGGGCTGGGGGGCAAACTTCAAGGTATGAAGTAATCTGTGAAGGGCACACGTTGTTATGTGCGGGCATTCGGCATAACTTAACGGCAGTTGCCAACCCGCTGGGGGCTTTTTTCACCCAATTTCTACCATTCTTTATGGCTTGGACAAAGGCCTTGTTGACACTGCTGGTCAGTGTTACGCTTACCTGGGTACTCAACAGCAAGCAGGGCGACCTGCCGCCTTTTGGCAAGTTTCTGAGTCCGTTTGTAGGCTTTTGGCAAAATGCTGAGGCCGCCACTGAGGCAAATGATCAACAGGAATTGACCTTGTCTGGCCTGAAGGCGCCCGTGCAGGTCCGTTTCGACGACCGGCGCGTGCCCCACGTCTTTGCCCAGAACGACCATGACCTTTACTTCGCCCAGGGCTACCTTACGGCCCGTGACCGGCTCTGGCAGATGGAGTTTCAAACCCACGTAGCTGCTGGCCGCATTTCGGAAGTAGTAGGCGCCAGAGCGTTGGAGTACGACCGGTTTCAGCGGCGGATGGGCTTGCCTTTCGGGGCCCAGAAATCTTTGGAGGTCGTAATGGCCGACCCAACTACACGCACCGTGCTAGAAGCGTATTCGGCGGGTGTGAATACTTATATAAATACCTTATCCGATAAAACGCTGCCCTTCGAGTACAAGCTTTTGGACTATAAGCCGGAGCCTTGGCAGCCGTTGAAATGCGCCCTGCTGCTCAAGCTCATGGCCTGGGACCTGAGCGGCCGCTCCGACGATTTGCGCCTCTCCAATGCTCTGAATAAGTACGGGCCGGCCATCACCAACGACCTTTTCCCCAGTTATCCGACCCGCGAAGATCCTATCGTACCGGTAGGTACACCCCAGGATTTTGCCCCCGTCTCGATTCCAGCCACGCCGCCCACCTTTGCGGCCGCTATATCGGATAAGGTGCCAACGCGTGAGCCCGATGCAGATTTGGGGTCCAATAACTTCGCGGTAAGTGGCGCGAAGTCGGCTTCGGGCTTTCCTCTGCTGGCCAACGATCCGCACTTGCAGCTGAATCTGCCCAGCATCTGGTATCAGGTTCAGCTGGTGGCGCCGGGCGTGAACGTGTATGGTGTCACCATTCCGGGCTCACCTTTGGTTATCATCGGCTTTAATCAGCAGGTAGCCTGGGGCGTGACCAACGTGGGCGCCGATGTGCTGGACTGGTATCAGCTGAAATTCAAGGATAACACCAAGCGCGAATACTGGCACGATGGCCGCTGGAAACCCGTGCGCCGGGTGATAGAGCGCATTAAAGTGCGCGGCCTCCCCGACCGCCTCGACACGGTGCTCTACACCCACCACGGCCCGGTGGTGTACGACCAGAACGAGAAGGTTTTCAACAAACAGACCCCTATTCGCCACGCCCTGCGCTGGACGGCCCACGAAGGCGGCAACGAGGTAAAAGCATTTTATGGCCTGAACCGCGCCCGCAGCTACGCCGATTACACTGCTGCGCTTCAATACTACGCTGCACCGGCTCAGAACTTCATTTTTGCCAGTGCCCAAAACGACGTAGCCATCTGGCCCAACGGGAAGTTTCCGCTGAAATGGACCGACCAAGGCAAGTTTATCCTCGATGGCACCAACCCGGCCCACGACTGGCAAGGCTGGATTCCGGCCGCCCACAATCCGCACGTGCTTAACCCATCGCGGGGCTTCGTCAGCTCGGCCAACCAGTTTCCCGCTGGCCCCGATTACCCGTATTATCTGGGTTGGTCGTTTGCGACGTGGGAGCGCGGCCACCGCATCAACGAGCGCCTAGCCACTATGCAGGGCGCTACTCCCGACAGCCTGCGTCTGCTACAGCTCGATAACCTGAACCTGAACGCCCAGCTCATGCTGCCGCGAATGCTGGCCTTGGTAAAGCCGCAACAACTAACGGCCGCTCAGCGCCGCACCTACGACAACCTGCGCCAGTGGAATTACTTCTACGACGCCGATGCCATCGCGCCCAGCGTATTTGATCTATGGTACGGCAATCTGGTAAAGCGCTTGTGGGACGATGATTTTGGAACCGCCGCCACTGGCCAGGAAATGCGCTTCCCACCTCGCGACCGCACCAACAACCTCCTGTTAACCCAAGACACCAGCCGCTGGATCGACGACCGGCGCACGCCACAGCGCGAGACGCTGCCCCAATTAGTGCAGGCTTCTCTCCAGTTTGCCACCGACTCACTACAGCGCAAATTTGGCCCCCAGGGCCCGGCTTGGCGCTGGGCCAACCAGAAAAGCACCGACATTCTGCATCTGGCCCAGCTCACGGGCTTTGGCCGCATGGACCTGGAAGTAGGCGGCGGCGCGGCCATCGTGAACGCTATTTCGGAGCGCAACGGCCCCTCCTGGCGCATGGTAGTGGCACTGGGCCCCCAGGTGCGCGCTTACGGCGTATTCCCAGGGGGCCAAAGCGGCAACCCCGGCTCGGCCCACTACGATGACATGATTGAAACCTGGCGCAAGGGCGAATTGAACGAACTGATTTTTCTGCAAAAGCCCGACGAGAAAAACCCACGCGTGAAAGCTGGTTTGGCCTTACAGCCGTGAGTTAGGCCACATTCTAAAGCTACTACACCATAGCAACCAGAACGTCATACAGAGCGGAGCGAAGCATCTGGCGTGTTTAATTGGGATTAGTAACCTCTCGTCAGCATGCGAGATGCTTCGCTCCGCTCTGCATGACCGTCTAATAATTGAGGTTTCAGTATCAGTTGCTTAAACCTTAAAAGCCTACCGCTCCAGCGACTCGGCAAACTCCCGCAGCAGTGCTGCTACTTCCTGCGGTGCCTCCAACGGCAGCAAGTGCCCGGCTCCGCCAATTATTTCCAAGGGCGTGTCGGGGGGCAAATGCGGCAGCGTTTCAAGCCCGTGCAGCGACGGCGACATGACCGCATCGGCGTCGCCGGCTATTACCACGGCTGGCACCGCAATAAGCGGCATTTGAGCTAGAATATTTTCGCGGCTACCATGTAGTAGCCACGCGTCCCAGGCGGCGCGGGTAGCTCGCAGATTATCTTCCACGACCTGTTTCTGTAATGCTTCCGACAGGGGCCGGGCCGTAATGTGGGCCAGCGTACGGGCCGCGGCTTGAGGGTTGCCGTAGGCGTGCAAGGAGGCTGAGCGCTCCTCGTCCGTCATGGGCTCCGCCGAAGGCGGCGAGGGCGAGAGCAGCGCCAATCCGCGCAGGCCTGCCGGCTGCTGAGCGGCCAGCGCGAGGGCAATTTTGCCCCCCATGCTATGTCCAACCAGAATATAAGTACCCAGGTCCAGCTCTCTGATGTACGCTCCTACCGCTTCAGCATATGCCTGCACCGTATAGCCGCCCACCGGAGCGGGAGCACTACCAAAGCCGCCCAGGTCGGGAGCCAGACAAGCATAGTCAGGAGCCAATGCATCGGCTACGGCAGCCCACTCCCGGCCCGAGCCAGCCCAGTAGTGCAGACAAATAAAGGTAGGCGCAGTAGATGAAGGCATAAGGAGGCGTTTGAAACGTGTAGCCTACCTACGCAAACCCGTTACGGAATGGTCAAAAATGCCCCCCAGCGAGTAACCTCCGTCTGAGGTTTATCCGGCCGCAACCAGCGCGTCCGAAGCTACTTCTGCGCACGGCGCTTCGCCTAAGCCCAGCGCTTCGCGGTGCAGATTGCCCCACTCGCGCAGGGAATGCAGCACCGGACAAAGCGTTTGCCCGTGGGCAGTAAGGCGGTATTCTACCTTGGGCGGCACCTGCGCATACACGCGCCGATTAACCAGGCCAGCCTCTTCCAATTCCTTAAGCTGCTGGGCCAGCATCTTCTGTGTTACTCTCGGAATAAGGCGTTTTAGCTCGCCAAAGCGCAGAGTGCCGTGCTCAGCCAGATACGAAAGGATAAATACTTTCCATTTGCCCCCCAGCACATCAAGTGCAGCCGTAATCGGACATATCGGCGAGTTCTTTGGCATAGTTATCATTTTATGTCCTTGATTATCAGCAATAGTTTCTAAAAGGTACCTGCATTACTTTACGGTACCTACTTGACAAATGTATCCTATTGACGAGACCTTTGCAAGTGCCGCTGATACGCGGAACTGGGGTATCTGTGTGCCGGCAAATCAGGTGGCTGGTCAACATTTACAGCTCCCCAGTGGTTTAGCACGACGCGCTCGTGAACGAAGCTTCACATTCGCTTTCATTCTTTTTTAAGTCAATCATTACCAGTTCTTATGTCATCCTCCACCAAGCATCTTTTCACGCCCTTTCAAATGGGCGCTCTTTCTTTATCCAATCGCCTCGTAATGGCGCCTATGACGCGCAGCCGCGCCAAAAACGACGGCAACGTGCCCACCGATTCCACAGTGGAATACTACCGGCAGCGCGCTTCGGCGGGCCTTATTATCACTGAAGGCGCTCAGGTTTCGCCCCAGGGTGTAGGCTACGTTTTCACACCCGGCATTCACTCTGCGGCGCAAGTAGCGGGTTGGAAAAAAGTAACCGACGCGGTTCACGCCGAAGGCGGACGCATTTTTATTCAGCTGTGGCACGTAGGCCGTATTTCGCACCCGTTTTTCCACAATGGCGAATTGCCGGTTGCGCCTTCAAGCGTGAAGCCAACCGACGTGATGGCTTACACAGATAAGGGCATGGAGGAAATTCCGGCCCCGCGCGCCCTGGAGCTCAGCGAGATTGCCGGCGTAGTAAATGACTTCCGCCAGGCAGCCCAAAACGCGAAAGACGCGGGCTTCGACGGTGTGGAGATTCATGGCGCCAACGGCTACCTGCTCGACCAGTTTATTCAGGATGGCACCAACCAGCGCACCGACGAGTACGGCGGCAGCGTAGAAAACCGCGCCCGCTTTGTGCTGGAAGTGGTGGAGGCCACCGCCGACGTATTCGGAGCCGACCGTGTAGGCATCCGTTTGTCGCCTACTGGCAACGTGGGGGGCATTTCTGACTCCGACCGCCTGGGTACGTTCAGCTACGTGACGGAGCAGCTCAACAAGTTTGGCTTGGCGTATCTGCACGTCATTGAGGCCTTGCCGGGCCATTCCATGGCTGCGAAGGCTGGGCAGGAGCCGGTAGGCCCGCACCTGCGCACAATCTTCGATGGCCCGTTTATTCTGAATGGCGGCTACACCCAGGAAACGGCCGAAGCCGCTTTAGAAAACAACGAAGCCGACCTCATTGCCTTCGGCGTGCCCTACATCGCCAACCCCGACCTGGTGGAGCGCTACGAGCAGGGCGCAGCCCTCAACACGCCCGATCAGGCCACCTTCTATGGCGGCGACGACAAAGGCTACATCGACTACCCTTCGTTGGAGGAAGCAGAAACTACGGAAGCCTCGCCCAAGCAGGACATCGTGAATTATTAAGTAGCGGCACTGCCGATTTTTGAAAAACCCCGCTCTGGAACATTTCAGGGCGGGGTTTCTTGTATAGAGACGCGCGCTGGCTACCCAAGCCCCAATTCTGCGTAGACACTACTCCCAACTCTATCATACCGCTCTGTTATGGCCAAAAAAGCTTCTGCCCCTGCCCCAAACGCCACCACCAAAAAAGCGCCGACGCCTATTGATCATCCCACGGCCAAGGACATGAAGAAGCACGCGCAGAAGCTTCCTTACCCCGCCAAACAAGCCGATATGAAGCTCCAGCCCGGCATGAGCTTCTCCACTTACCGGGCCGCCAATAAGCTGGGGGGCAAAGTTGCCCTCATCACCGGCGCCGACTCCGGTATCGGGCGGGCCGTGGCGGTGGCTTTTGCTATGGAAGGCGCCGACGTAGCCGTGCTCTACAACGAAAACGACGTGGATGCCCAGGAAACCCAGCGCCTGGTAGAAGCCCAGCAGCGCCGGTGCTTGCTGCTTCGCCTCGATGTCCGCGACCCGGAGCAGTGCCGTCAGGCCGTGCGCCGCACCCGCGCCGAGCTAGGCGGTTTGCATATTCTGGTAAATAACGCGGCCTACCAAATGGCCCAGGAAAAGTTCGAGGACATCAGCGAGGAGCAGATTCGCCGCACCTTCGACACCAATATTCTCGGCTACATCTGGATGGCCCAGGCGGCCTTGCCCCACATGGAAAGCGGCGACTGCATCATTAACACGGGTAGCATTGTGGGCCTCACCGGCAACCCCTTGCTCATCGATTATACCGCCACCAAGTCGGCTATTCACGCGTTCACCAAGTCGTTGGCTACGCACCTGGGCGAGCGGAATATTCGGGTAAACTGCGTGGTGCCGGGCCCCGTCTGGACGCCCAACATTCCGGCCACAATGCCTTTGGAGGAAGTTGAGAAGTTTGGCTACGAAGTAGCGCTTCAGCGCCCCGGCCAGCCCGAAGAATTGGCCCCCGCTTATGTCTTGCTGGCTTCACAGGACGGCTCTTTTATGACCGGCAGCCTGGTGCACGTTACGGGGGGCAAATTATCCAGCGACCAGTAGCTTCAGGCTTTGCTTTAGAAGCTGTTTTGACCTAGCTAGCGCGGTAGAGGCGCAATAGTGGGAGTCTCGTCGTTGCTAAGTTTGTTTAGCTATAGTCTTCTATTTGTGGATGGCACAGTACCAATCGTTCAACGACGAGACTCCCACTATTGCGTTCCTACCTCACCTGAACAGTCCAGAATATAACTCAACCAGCTTCCTAGATCAGCATAGCTTTCTCCGGCCTGTGGCGTACCCCGGAGGATGGCAACCATAAAGCCAGCTCAACAGTAAGAAAGCAGTGGAAGCAAGCATTAAATAAGTGGCACAGCGGGAAGTTTTGGCTTCCAGGCAGTTTACTACCTGTAGCTTCCCTTATCAGCTGCTTCGCCATGACTTCTCCTCACTACCCCGACGGTACCGTACGTGCCCTGCTCGACACCGAACTTGTAACCGAGGCTACCCGCACGGCTCTCCAGGCTCGCCTCGATGCGCCGCCCTACGAGCCCCAGTTTCTGGAGCCGGCCACCTACGATCTGCTGCGAGCCGTTGCCGCCTGCCTTTTCCCCCAGCCCGACCGCCCCGATGCCCCCATTGAGCTGGCCCCCGGCGTAGACCAGCGCCTTGCCGAAGGCCGTAGCGACGGCTGGCGCTACGACATAATGCCCCCCGACCGCGAAGCGTATCGCATGGGTCTGGGGGGCATTAATCAAACTTCCCATGCACTGTTTCAGCAGGAATTCCGGGCGCTAACTCCCGATGAGCAAGCCAGTGTGCTCCAACTCCTACAGGAAGGCAAAGCACCCGGCGAAGCGTGGGAAACAGTGCCTTCCGACCGTTTTTTCGAAGAAATGCTGGCCGAGTTAACGGAGCTTTATTATGCTCACCCCCTGGCCCAGGAAGAAATCGGGTACGTAGGCATGGCCGACGCCACCGGCTGGAATCGGCTTGGCCTAAACGACTTAGAACCCCGCGAACCGGAAGCTATTTCGCCCCAGCCAGGTTTGTAAAAACGAGCTAACTCACTCTGGGAGCGTGGCACTCCGCCCTTTCTCAACTTACGATTGAACACGCCGCGGCGTATTTCTCAAAGACCATTATGCCCGACGAAGAAGTAATAGAAGAAGGCGTGTTGAATCCGCTGAAGCAAGAAGTGCAAGACCCTTTGCTAAAGCAGATTATGCAGGAGTCGGCGCTTGAGCCCGAGCCCCAGCCCGCCGAAATCCCACTGCCCACCGATGAGGTCGATTGCCTCGTTATCGGCACCGGAGCGGGCGGTGCGCCGCTGCTGGCGCGCTTGGCTATGGCTGGCCTGAAGATAGTAGCGCTGGAGGCCGGTCCCTGGCACGACCCCAAAACTGATTTTGCCACCGACGAAAAAGCGCAGGAGTTTCTCTTTTGGAACGACGAGCGCCTTTCTGCGGGCAAAGACCCGGTGGCTTTCGGCAAAAACAACTCCGGCACTGGCGTAGGCGGCTCCACGCTACATTATACCGCCTATACGCCTCGCGCCCAACCCGATGACCTACACCTTAACCGCGACTTTGGCGTAGGCGTCGACTGGCCATTTGGCTATGAGGAATTGGAGCCTTATTACGAGGAGCTAGAGCACTTTCTGGGCATTTCTGGCCCAACGCCTTACCCTTGGGGACCCAAGCGAGGCCGTGGCTACCCGCTGGCTCCGCTGCCGCTCAATGGGGCTGCGCAACTCATGGAGCGAGCGTGTCAGCAGTTGGGCATCAGGACGTCGCCAGCGGCCAACGCTGCCCTGTCGGCGCGCTACTATCAGGAGGGCGTGGGCTGGCGCGAGGCATGCACCAACCGCGGCTTCTGCCAGGCGGGTTGCAGCACTGGCGCCAAAGCCAGCATGGACGTCACATTTCTGCCCTTGGCTGTAGCCCACGGCGCCGAGATTCGCCCCAACTGCTTTGTAACGGAGATTGAGCGCGACGGGCAGGGCCGCGTAACGGGCGTCGTGTATGAGCACAACGGTGTTACCCAGCGCCAGCGCTGCCGCCATCTGTTTATCTGCGCCGGAGCCGTTGAAACGCCGCGTCTGTTGCTACTGAATGAGTTAGCTCTAAGCAGCGGGCATGTGGGGCGCAACTTTATGGCTCATCCCGGCGTGCAGGTGTGGGGCACTTTCCCCGAGGACATTCGACCCTATAAAGGCATTCCTGGGGGGCTTATTTCCGAGGACACCCACCGCCCACCAGATGCTGATTTCGCAGGTGGTTACCTATTGCAAAGCATTGGCATGATGCCCGTTACGTTTGCTGGTCAGGTAGTGCGGGAGCGGAAGCTCTGGGGGGCAAAATTGCGTGAGTATATGCGCAACTACAATCACATTGCCGGCATCAACATTCTGGGTGACTGCCTGCCTCACGAAGACAACTTCCTAGAGTTGGCTGAGGAAAAAGACGCCCGCGGTTTGCCTAAGCCCCGCCTGCACTTCACCAACCACGAAAATGAGATCCGCATGAACCGCCACGCCGAGCAGCTCATGCGCCGCATCTGGGAAACAGCCGGTGCTACCGATATCTGGGCGTTTCCGCGCTCGGCGCATGTAATTGGTACTGCCCGCATGGGTCTTTCCGGCGACGATGCCGTGGTAAACCCCGATGGTCGCGCCTTCGACGTGCCCAACTTATACATCTGCGATAACTCTGTGTTTCCAAGCGCCTTAAGCGTTAACCCTGCTCTAACTATTATGGCCTTGAGCCTACGCACGGCTGATAAGTTTTTGGAAAGCGAACAAAGAAGAGACGCCTAACTATCCCTCTCTCATGGCTAAAGGATTTCTAACCCACATCATAGACAAATTCGGCAACGGTGGTTATGAGGGCGACCAATATGGCGGGGCCGGTGGCCACGACGGCAGCGGCCTACCTACTGGCGAATCCGGCAACTTCATGTTTGCCACCGGCATCGAGTGCTCCTATCCCACTATCGATAATGGTCGTACCCGCCGCGACCTGCTGGCTGAGTGCGGACACTACGAACACTGGCAGAAAGACTTGCAGTTAGTCAAAGATTTGGGGCTGAAGGTATTGCGCTATGGTTTGCCGTACTACAGCATGCATAAAGGCCCCGGCCGCTACGACTGGGAGTTTGCTGATCTGGTGATGAACGAGATGAAGCGTTTGGGCATTACACCTATTCTGGACCTGCTGCACTTTGGCGTTCCCGACTGGCTGGGCAATTTTCAGAACCCCGAGTTGCCCGTACATTTTGCTGCGTTTGCCGGTGCCGTAGCCAAACGCTACCCCTGGGTCCGATACTACACGCCCATCAACGAAATCTTCGTTACAGCCCGTATGAGTGCGAAGGATGGCGCTTGGAACGAGCAACTGCGCACTGATAAAAGCTTCGTAACAGCTATGAAGCACTTGGTGGCCGCCAGCATTATGGCCAACCAAAAAATTGCCGAGCAGCGCCCCGACTGCATCATCGTGCAGAGCGAATCGGCTGAGTATATCCACGAGCTAAAAGCGAGTCCGTGCTCTCAGATTAAGCTCGATAACAAGCTGCGCTTTCTGGCCCTGGATCTTCTGTATGCCCACCACCCCGATGCCGACGTGCTCACGTATCTGCTCGATAACGGCCTGACGCGCAGGGAGTACGACTGGTTTATGGCCGGCGAGCCGCCCGGCTACCAGATTATGGGCAACGACTACTACGGCCGCAATGAGAAGATCATTCTGCCCAGCGGCGAAATCTGCACCAGCGTGGATGTGTTGGGCTGGTACAACATCACGCTGGAATACTACAGCCGTTACCGCAAGCCGGTAATGCACACCGAAACCAACGTTTTTGAGGCCAGAGATGCCCCTACCTGGCTCTGGAAACAGTGGGTAAATATCCTGCGAATGCGGGAAGAAGGCGTGCCCGTGCTGGGCTTCACGTGGTATTCCCTCATCGACCAGGTGGACTGGGACATCGGCCTGCGCCGCAAAGTAGGCACCGTAAACGCCTGCGGCCTCTACGACCTCGACCGTAACCCGCGTCCGGTAGCGGAAGCCTATAAACAGCTACTCCAGGAGTACGGCCAGATTACGATTGTGCCTCATGGTGAGCTGTTTGTAATAACGCCCAAACCAGCCACGCTGAAAGTGGAAATATAGTAGAAGAGGGGGCAGAGAAGGAAGCAACGGCCTGATAAACAATAGCATCTATTATATAAATGCTTAGCTTTTCTTAATATAGCAAACCCGAAATCTTTTCACTCTCCTTCCTCCACTACTTATGCTTTCAACTAGACGCTTACTTCCCAGTCTGCTATTGGGTTTGGGGGCTTTTTTGCCCTGAATTCATGTAGTCAGAAAACCACGTCGGGAGTGGCCGGCGACACAAATACCCCCCAGGCAGCGCCGGTAGCCAAAGTAGCTACCTACCAGGTGCCAGTAGAATATCTCACCCTCGACAATGGGCTAAAAGTGGTCCTTTCGCTCGATCATACTGTGCCCAAGGTTGTAATAGCGGTGTATTACGGAGTAGGCTTCCGCAACGAGCCGCGCAACCGCACTGGTTATGCGCATCTGTTTGAACATCTAATGTTTCAGGGCTCTCAGAACCTGCCCAAAGGTGAGTTCGACAAGATAGGACAGAGCAGTGGCGGCATTAATAACGGCTCCACACGCTTTGATTTTACTAACTACTTCGAAATAGTGCCCGCTCACAAGCTCGAAACCTTACTTTGGGTGGAAAGTGACCGGATGCGCAGCGTGGCCCTTACGCCAGCCAGCCTGGAAAACCAGCAGGGTGTGGTGAAAAACGAGGTGAAGGTCAATGTGCTCAATCAACCCTACGGCGGCTTTCCATGGCTGGATATGCCCCAGTATGCCAACAAAAACTGGCACAATGCTCACAACTTCTACGGCGACCTTAAGGACCTCGACGCAGCGACCCTGGAAGATGCAGAATCCTTTTTCAAGACTTTTTACGCGCCTAACAACGCGGCTTTGGTCGTAGTAGGTGACTTTGACCCATCGGACGCCAAAACCTGGGTCAAAAAGTACTTCGATAGTATTCCCAAGGCAACGTTGCCGCCTAAAGCAGATCTGACTGAGCCTCGCCAAGAGAAGGAGCAGCGCTTCAGCAAAGACGATAAGCTGGCCACCAAGCCCGCGCTGGCTTTTGCCTATCACATGCCCGACAAAAACACGCCGGAGTATTACGCCATGGGCCTGCTCGACCAGATTCTGTTGCAGGGCAACGACAGCCGCCTGTACCAAGCCTTGGTGCAGGAGCGCGGCTACACGGGCTCGGTGAGTGGTGGTATCAATTCGGGCCTCGGTAACATGTTCAATTACAACGGCCCCATGCTCTGGGATGGCAGCCTGGTGTATGACAAAACTGTATCGGCCGACTCGGTAGTAGCCGTGCTGGACCGTGAAATTCAGCGGCTCGACAAAGAAGGCGTAAGCCAGGAGCTGCTGGATCTGGCCATCGTCAAAATGCGCTCTGACCTGTACGACCAGGTAAGTCAGACCTTCGGCTTCGGAAAAGCTGATCTGCTGGCCAGCTTCGCTTTATTTGAGAACGACCCCAAGCGCATCAATGAGCTCGAAAGCGAGTTTCGAAAAGTGACGCCCGAGCTAATGCAGAAGACGCTACGTGAGTACCTGCGTTCTACCAACCGGACCATTCTCACAATCAACCCACTGGCTAAAAGCTAGTACCTTATGAAGCTTCATCTTATGAAAAAGATAATTCTTGGCCTGCTAAGTGTTGCTTGTACTTTTAGCGCCCCCGCTTTTGCTCAGAAGCAAACCCCACCCGTCGGCGGCACTCCCCGCGACTTTACTTTGCCCCCCAAAACGGAGTTTACGCTGGATAATGGCCTGCAAGCCACGCTGGTACCCTACGGTGACATTCCGAAAGTAACGGTGAGCATGATTGTGCAAGTAGGCAACGTGCACGAGGGCGCCAATGAAAACGGCCTGGCCGATATTATGGGTCGCCTGATGCGAGAGGGAACCACGACGCTTTCGGCCAAAGAGATTTCGGCAAAAGCCGCTCGCATGGGAGGCTCGCTCGATGTGTCGGTAGGCCCAAACCAAACGGTCATCTCAGGTTCCGTGTTGTCAGAATACGGGCCCGAACTAGTGAAGCTCATGGCTGACTTAGTGCAAAACCCCGCTTTTCCGCCCAGTGAGATAGAGCGTATCAAAAATGACTTTAAGCGGGAAACGAACCTGGCTCGCTCCCGGCCCGGCACTCAGGCCCGCATGAAGTTCACGATGGCCCTGTACCAAGGTCACCCCTACGGCCGTGATATGCCCACCGACGCACAAATCAACGCCCACGGTCCGGAGCAGGTGCGCGACTTTTACGCCAAGCAATTTGGCGCCCAGCGTACATCGGTATATGCCGCTGGCAGATTCGATGAAAAGGCCATGCGCGAAGCTGTTACATCTTCCCTGAGCAATTGGACCAAGGGCCCGGCGCCCCGTATCGAGATTGCCAAGCCCGTCACCAAAACCGATCTGATGGTGCAGGACCGACCCGGCGCGCCCCAGTCTACGTTGGTTATCGGCCTGCCCGTCATTGATCCTACCCACCCTGATTATACCCGTCTGCGAATCATGAACTCGCTGCTGGGGGGCTCTTTCGGCTCACGTATCACCCGCAATATCAGGGAGGATAAAGGCTACACGTATTCTCCCTACAGCAGCATTAATGCTCGCTATCGGGCCGGCGAGTGGTCGGAAGTAGCCGACGTAACCACCGAGCACACGGGCAACTCGCTCAAGGAGATTGTGTATGAAATTGAGCGTCTCCAGAAGGAAGCCCCCACGGCCGAGGAGCTAGAAGGCATCAAAAATTATGAGGCGGGGTTGTTTGTGCTGCGCAATTCTACCCCAGCCGGCATTATCGGCCAGCTGAGCTTCCTCGACTTTCATGGCTTGCCCGACAGCTACCTTACCAACCAGGTAAAAGCCATCCACACCATTACACCGAAAGAGGTGCAGGATGCGGCTAAGAAATACGTCCGCCCCGATGAGATGACCATCGTCGTTGTGGGAGACAAAAAGGTGATTGATCCGCAGCTAAAGAAGTTTCAGGCCGAGCGGAAAAAGTCGCTCTAATACCGCTTCCGCCTAGTATTAAAAGGGACTGACCAGCTGGTCAGTCCCTTCTTGTTTCAGGGTGCGCAAATGAGGGTAAACTTTTTTCGTCGTCTTGCTGTATCTTTGCTCAGCTACTTATCCAGAAAGACCGAGGGACTGGGCCCTACGACGTCTTGGCAACCTGAGTAAAACAAGGTGCCAACTCCCATTTTGCCCCCCAGGGCAAAAGAAGATAAGTGCGGAGCCGCGTTTTGAGGTTCTTTCTGGATAAGCAGCGCTAAAAACGCCTTTTTCTGAAGGAGATCTTATGAAAACGACTCGCCCCGCCTCCCCCCTTTACGACATTCTCCAACAGCGCATTCTGGTGCTTGATGGCGCCATGGGCACCATGATTCAGCGTCATCCGCTGACGGAGGAGGACTTTCGGGGCGCACGCTTCGCCGACCATCCCAAGCCCCTGCGTGGCAACAATGACCTGCTCAGCCTTACCCGCCCTGATATTATCAGTGGTATCCACGCCGAGTATTTCGCTGCAGGCGCCGACATGGTGGAAACCAACACCTTCAGTGGCACCACCATCGCTCAGGCTGATTATGGCTTGGAGTACCTAGCGTATGAGCTCAACTACGAGTCGGCTCGCTTGGCCCGCGAAGTGGCCGATGAGTTTACTGCCCGCGAGCCGCACAAGCCGCGCTTTGTGGCAGGTGCCATCGGCCCTACCAACCGCACCGCTTCGCTCTCACCCGATGTGAACCGCCCCGGCTTCCGCGCCGTGACCTTCGACGAGCTGGCTACCGCGTACCTAGAGCAGGTGCGCGGCTTGGTGGAAGGTGGTTCGGATACACTGTTGATTGAAACCATCTTCGACACACTCAACGCCAAAGCGGCGTTGTATGCCGTGCAGAAGTATTTCGACGAAGGCGGCAAAGTGGTGCCGGTCATGATTTCGGGCACAATTACCGACGCGTCGGGGCGCACACTTTCGGGGCAGACGGTAGAGGCATTCTGGAACTCTATCAGTCACTTGCCGCTGCTGAGCGTGGGCTTGAACTGTGCCCTGGGTGCTGATCAACTGCACGTCTATGTGAAAGAGCTAAGCCGCATTGCCGATGTGCACGTTTCGGCCTATCCGAATGCTGGTTTGCCTAATGCCTTCGGCGGCTACGATGAGTCGGCGCAGGAATTTGCGGCTGTCGTTGAAAACTACTTAAAAGAAGGCATCGTGACGGTGGCGGGTGGCTGTTGTGGCACCACACCACAGCACATTGCCGAGCTAGCTAAGCTGGCCGAAAAATATCAGCCGCGCCAACTACCCGAAGTACCCAAAGCCACTCGTTTAGCTGGTTTGGAGCCGTTTGGTATCACCCCCAACAGCTTGTTTGTGAACGTGGGCGAGCGGTGCAACGTGACTGGCTCCCGCGCTTTCGCCCGCCTCATCCGCACGGGGGCTTATGAGCAGGCCCTGCAAGTAGCCCGCGACCAGGTAGAAGGCGGCGCCCAAGTACTCGACGTAAACATGGACGAAGGCATGCTCGACTCGGAGCAGGCCATGACCACTTTTCTCAACCTAATTGCCTCCGAGCCCGACATTTCGCGGGTTCCGGTGATGATTGACTCCTCAAAGTGGAGCGTGCTGGAAGCCGGCCTGAAGTGCGTGCAGGGCAAAAGCATTGTCAACTCGATTTCGCTGAAAGAAGGCGAGGAAGTTTTCAAGGAGCGCGCCCACACCGTGCGCCAGTACGGCGCGGCTATGGTCGTTATGGCCTTCGATGAGAACGGCCAAGCCGACTCTCTTGAGCGGCGTATCGAAATCTGTAAGCGTAGCTATGATATCCTGGTAAAAGAAGTAGGCTTCCCGGCTGAGGATGTCATCTTCGACCCCAATATCCTGACCGTGGGCACCGGCATGGAGGAGCACCGCAACTACGCCCTTGATTTTATTGAAGCCGTGCGGTGGATTAAAGCCAACCTGCCCGGCGCCCTTACTAGCGGCGGCGTCAGCAACATCAGCTTCTCCTACCGCGGTAACGACGTAGTTCGTGAAGCCATGCACACCTCTTTCCTCTACCACGCCATTCGCGCTGGTCTGGACATGGGCATCGTAAACCCCAGCCAACTGGGCGTGTATGACGAGATTCCGAAAGACCTATTGGAGTTGGTAGAAGACGTGCTGCTCAACCGTCGCCCCGATGCTACTGAGCGCCTCGTGGATTTTGCCGAAACAGTGAAGCAGAAGGACAAGGTGGAAGTGGTGGCGGACGCTTGGCGCAGTCTGCCCGTGGCCGAGCGCCTGCAACACGCACTGGTTCGCGGCATCACCGAGTTTATTGATGAAGACACGGAAGAAGTACGCCAGCAAGTAGGCCGGCCGCTGGAAGTAATTGAAGGCCCACTCATGGCCGGCATGAACGTAGTTGGTGACTTATTCGGTGCCGGCAAAATGTTCCTGCCGCAAGTAGTAAAGTCGGCCCGCGTGATGAAGAAAGCGGTGGCCTATCTGGAGCCTTTCCTGCTAGCCGATAAGCAAGGCTCGGAGCGGCAAACAGCCGGTAAAATCCTGCTAGCTACGGTGAAAGGCGACGTGCACGACATCGGCAAAAACATCGTGGGTGTGGTACTGGCCTGCAACAACTTCGACATCGTGGACCTCGGCGTGATGGTGCCGTTGGAGCGCATTCTGGACGAAGCAGAGAAGCAAAATGTAGACGTAATCGGCCTAAGCGGCTTGATTACACCCAGCCTCGATGAGATGGTGTACGTGGCGCAGGAGATGGAAAAGCGTGGCCTGAAGACGCCGCTGCTTATTGGCGGGGCTACTACTTCCCGTCTGCATGCGGCCGTGAAGGTGGCGCCCAACTACTCCGGGCCGATGGTGCATGTGCACGACGCTTCGCGCTCGGTGGGCGTGGCAGCTAGTCTACTCGGTTCCAGTGCTGAAACCTATGCCAAGACCGTTAGCGACGAGTACGCGGCTCTCCGCGCCGACTATGCCACCCGCCAACGGGAGAAAAACTACCTGACCATCGAAGCGGCTCGCGAAAACCAGTTTAAGGCTGATTGGGAGATTACTCCGATTACCAAGCCGACCTTCCTCGGCACGAAAGTACTCGACAACTATCCGCTGGCCGAGCTGGCCGACTATATCGACTGGACGCCGTTTTTCCACACTTGGGAGCTGAAAGGTAGATATCCGCGCATTCTGGAGGACGAAAACCTCGGCGAAGCAGCTACCAAGCTGTTTGCTGATGCCCAAGCAATGCTCCAGAAGGTTATCAGCGAAAACCTGCTCACCGCCCGCGCGGTAGTCGGTTTCTGGCCCGCGAATACCGTTGGTTACGACACTATTGAGGTCTATGCCGACGATACGCGCGAGCAGGTAATGACGGAGTTTTTCACCTTGCGTCAGCAGGGCGAAAAAGGCCCCCGCATCCCGAACCTCGCCTTCTCTGACTTTTTGGCCCCCAAAGAATCAGGCCGCCAGGACTACATTGGTGGTTTCGCCGTGACGGCGGGCTTGGGTATTGAAAAGCTTATCGAAAAGTTTGAGGCTGACCACGACGACTACTCCAGCATCATGATTAAGGCGTTGGCCGACCGCCTGGCTGAGGCCTTTGCGGAGCGTCTGCACCAGCGCGTGCGGGAAGAGTTCTGGGGCTATTCAGCCGACGAGAAGCTGACCAAGGAAGAGCTGATTCAGGAGAAGTATCGCGGCGTGCGGCCCGCGCCCGGCTACCCCGGCTGCCCTGACCACACGGAGAAAATCACACTGTTTCAACTGCTTGATGCGGACCAGCAAACGGGTATCATCCTCACCGAAAACCTGGCGATGTACCCGGCATCGTCGGTGAGCGGCCTTTACTACGCGCATCCCGATTCGCGCTACTTTGGCTTAGGCAAAATAGCCCGCGACCAGGTAGAAGACATTGCTCAGCGCAAAAATATGCCGATTGCGGAGCTCGAACGCTGGCTTTCCCCCAACCTCAATTATAACCCCACCAGCGTACCCGTAACGGCGCTGTAAGCACAACAAGCTCCCCTCCTCAGCTGAGGAGGGGACGCTTTGGCGAAGCCGAAGCTGGGGTGGTTGAGGGCGTTGTTTAGTTGAGTAATCTGCTATTTTTAATAGACGCTATTCTACAATTAAACAACACCAGCAACAAGTCAACCACCCCCGTTTTCGCAAAGCGAAAACATCCCCTCCTCAGCTGAGGAGGGGAGCTTATTTACTAACACTACTCTCACTAGCCTACTGCTGGTGTTCTATATGAAAGTAACTGACCACCTGATTAAAGCCGACGGCAAAACGCTGTTTTCCTTCGAGGTTTTGCCCCCCAGAAAGGGCGAGAACATCCAGAACCTGTTCAGCAACATAGAGCCGCTGATGGAGTTCAAGCCGCCCTTTATTGACGTGACTTACCATCGCGAGGAATATGTATACCGCAAGCAGCCGAACGGCTTTCTGGAGCGCAAAACCGTACGCAAGCGGCCCGGCACGGTCGGTATTTGTGCGGCTATCAAAAACCGTTTCGATGTAGATACGGTGCCTCATCTGACGTGCGGTGGCTTCTCCAAGGAGGAAACCGAAAACGCCCTGATTGACCTGCACTTTTTGGGTATCGATAACGTGTTGGCTTTGCGCGGCGACCCGATAAAGTCGGAGTCTCACTTTATCCCGGAGCCCGACGGCCACGCTTACGCCAGCGACCTTATTGAGCAGGTAGCGTGCATGAACCAAGGGCGTTATCTGGATGAGGAGCAGGAGGATACGTTTCCGACCAACTTCTGCATCGGCACGGCCGGCTATCCGGAAAAGCACTTTGAGGCGCCCAACTATGGTTCTGATATTCGTTTTTTGAAGCAGAAGATGGACCGTGGCGCTGAGTACATTGTCACGCAAATGTTCTTTGACAACGAACAGTTTTTTGCCTTTGAAAAGCGGTGCCGGGCGGCGGGCATTACGGCGCCTATTATTCCGGGCTTAAAGCCGATGACCACCAAAAGCCAGCTCACGATGCTGCCGCGCACTTTCTTCCTCAACATTCCGGAAGAGTTGGCCGAGGCCGTGAGCCAGTGCCGCGACAATGAGGACGCGCGTCGCATCGGTATCGAGTGGTGCATCAATCAGAGCCGCGAGCTGATGGCCCACGGTGTGCCTTGTCTGCACTATTATTCTATGGGCAAGTCTGAGTCGATTCGGCGCGTGGCCAAGGAGCTGTTTTAAATATTTATATCCCGCACGAGCAAAAGCCAGCAACTAAGTGAGTTGTTGGCTTTTGCTTTTAGCAAAAGCGTATACATTCGGAGTTACTTTTAGGGTGTAAAAGCCCCCCGGAGAGCTTTTTACAAACGTAGCATCTGTTCCAGCGTACACTTATCTCAGCTTTTTCCTTTCGCTATGAATACGCTCGATGATCTGTTTGCCAAGTTGCAAGTGGCAGAGGCGCCAGCGGAAATTGAAGCGTTGCAGAGCGGCATCTGGCAGATTTGGCTGACTACTGGCGACCATGCCCTCGATAAGCACCTGGAGGCGGGCATGCGGGCGCTTGCGGCCGGCGACTACACCCGCGCTATTGCCGATTTCACGTATCTGATTGATACTCGGCCGGAGTTTGCTGAAGGCTGGAACAAGCGCGCTACAGCTTACTACATGCGGGGCGAATACCGCGCTTCCTTGCTGGATATTGCCGAAACGCTGCGCCGGGAGCCCCGCCATTTTGGGGCGCTTTCTGGTTGGGTTGCGATACTGCGCATGCTGGGCGAAGACCGAAGCGCCCTGCGCGTGCTGCGCCGCTTAGCCAAAATCTGCCCGCACTTTCCGGGTTTGCAAAGCCAACTGCGCGACCTGCGCGACCGCACCGACGAGGAATACTAGGCGGTCGCGTATTACTGGGGGGCTTTTTCGATTTAGAATGCGACAGGCATGAATATCCAACTGCGCGGTGGTTGCGTACACGCCTGTATGAAATCTACTGCCACCTTTCCGCTCAGTTTAGTACCTGCTGCGGGCCTCTCGTTTGCCTGCCTTTTCCTGCTCACTGGCTGCGACACCACGCCCCGCGAGCGGCAGGAAGTTGTGCGTCAGGAAGCCCGCAAGCTTGATACGCTAGCCGACCGTGCCGGCGACCGCCTCGACCGGGCTAGCGACCGCGCTGCCGACTACACTGCCACTGCCCGCGCCCGCAACCGTCAGCCGCTGGACCCCGCCGCCGAAGCCACCTTTGCCACTGAGCTACTGGGCACCTACGCGGCTATCGATCAGCTCACTGCGCAAAATATTGAGCCCGCCTACACCCAACTGCTTCGCCAGACGCGCGCCAAGCGCCGCCAGTGGACTCAGCGCGATTGGGATTATGCCACCAGCATTTATCGCCGCCTAAATGACCGCTTGAAGGCCATTCGCTTGGACGTAATAGGGCGCGACGAGCTGCGTATCCGGGGTCTGCAAGCGGAGTTTGTGGCCATGGAAGCAGGCCGTGATATCAAGGACTTGGGGCAAGCGGTGAAAGAGTAATTTCTTGCCGCATCGCTCAGGCAGGCGCGTTTCCTTTTGAGAGGCGTTATAGCTTAAGAAAAAGCCCCCCATGTTGTATATGGGGGGTTTTTTTAGTGTATTTTTAATATTCTACTGAAGCCGAGCGCAAAACCGCTGATTTACTGCTGAGCGATGCAATACTCTAACGCTCGGCTTATGGCTTTGCAGTCATTCACGAGGGTTGATTTAGCTTTTCATTTTGCCCAACTGCCACCTTTATTTCCTATGGCCAGCGCTTCTACTCCCGCTTCACCCGTGCTCCTTGATATTGAGCAGTTTAGCTCCCTGCTGGAACGACATGGGATTCATACGGCGCTTCAATACCTGAATAGCCGCACGCCGCATCGCTACACTGGGGTTTTCCGCTTTGAAGGTGACCAGCTGCGCAATGAGGCCCTCTACGATCGGCGCGACCCCATTAATGTGGTGCACGGCCCCGATGCTCCTCTAGAAGCCTCTTACTGCATCTTGCTAACCCGGCAGCAGTCGCCCTTAGAAATCACGGACGCCTCCACCGACCCGCGCCTTAGTCATCTGACGAATAAGCCCGTATTGTCGTACTGCGGAGTCCTGATTCGGGATAATGCGGGTAAGCCGTTCGGTTCACTTTGCCACTTCGATGTAGAGCGATGCCAGGAGCGCACCACCGATTTGCCGCTGATGCAAGCCGCCGCCGATCTGCTGTACAACCATTTGCACCCCACCGATGCTAAGTAATTGCCTATCAAAGCGCGGTCTGTAATGTGAAGGAATAACGACTGCACCCCCAATAACAACGACGCATAAAATGTTTCTCAGGGCTTCTGGGGGGCTTTTATGTGTCGTTGTTTATTTAAAGGATTTGTGCTTGACTGAAAACTGATGGAGTAAACCAGCGTACGTACATCAATCTTCAATACATTGCAGTTTCCCGCGCCTATTAATGCCTTCTGAGGACCTGTCTTACGCCCCTCTTCCTCCACGACGTCCCCTTCCTGCCTATGTCTACCTTTCCGCCAACGCCGGACTCGTCCATGCTACGCGAAATCGATGAGTTCTGCACTGTACTGAACCAGCACGGGGCACATGCGGCGCTCAGATATTTGAACAGTCGCACCCCTCACCGCTACACCGGCGTGTTTCGGTTTGATGGCGACAAGCTTCGCAGCGAGGTATTATATGACCGGTTTGAACCGAACGTACAACAGGGCGAAGACGCGCCGATGGAGGCCACCTATTGCTCCTTGGTAGGGCGGCAGCAGGCACCCTTAGAAATCAACGATGCCGCCACGGATTCCCGCGTGAAGGGCCTGGTTGATACGCCCGTTGTATCATATTGCGGGGTACTTATTCGCGATGCGCAGGGCATCGCCTTTGGTACGCTTTGCCACTACGATATGCAGCGTTGCCAGGAGCGCACCACCGATTTGCCCTTGCTGGAAACGGCCGCGACTCTGCTGTACACCCATTTGTACCCGGTTGGCGCTAAACAACAGTCTTAGAAAGCCAGCGTAGCACGTAGCCGCATGGCGGGACGGTGCATGGTCCTGGTTTCGTGGTAGGTGGCGCTTAAACTACCGTTGAGGTTATCCTGCTGTCTGGTTTCGTCGCGGACGCGCAGCACGTCGTAGTAGATTTCTGGGCTCAGGTACAGGCTTTTAAACACCCTGATTTTGGCCCCCAAGCCGGCATTCAGACCAATGCCATTGGAAGTGCGGGTTTGCGTAACATCCAGACAGCCGCAAAAGCCGCCCGTAAGGTTTCCAGTGGAGGTATAGCGGCGGTAATAGAAGTCGGTGAAAGCGTACAACCAATCAAATTTTTTCAGCGGCGCATATTGGGCGCCCACCTTTAGCTGTAGCTCCTTGTCGGTTACTTTGCCTTCCAGGCAATCAGCGCAATAATCATAGCTGGGCTTCACGGTTCCTTGGCTAAAATTGCCCCCCAGTCGTACCCCAAACCGAGTGGGCGAATAGCGCAAAAACACGCCGGATGCCCACTGAGCCGGATTATTGGCGGGAGAATTATCGTAGCGGTGGCCGTTGCCAGCAGGGTTATAATTTACTACTTCAATGCCGGCCTCATACGCTCGCTTCGGCTGGTCTTGCGCGTGGGCAAACAGGGTACAACCCAGCAGGCAGGTGGTTAATATTAACGTTTTCAGCATAAATACAGGTAGTAATAAGGGGGAGAAGAAACCGGGGTAACGCTGCGCCGTAGCTGCCTCTTACCAAACTGCGTTCAGGAGTTGGACGTGCAATCGTGGCTATGATGCTTCGTGGCAGATAAATGGTTGCAACGCTCTAAAACCTGACTAGTAACGGCTGGTTCTGCCCCCGCTAAGTCCTTCTCACTCCGACTACTCTTCATGGGTATACCCAAACTTTTGCTGCAGCTGCTCCTGCTGCTTCCAGTTACGCCGATGCTGGCGCAAACGCCGCTGATTGAAACGGCCGAAACCGTCCCCGCCGCCGATCAGTGGCTGCACCCCGGCGACCGGTTGCAAGTACGCCTGAAAGGGCAACCTGGTGCTACCGCCACGTTTCTGGGGGGCAAATCCATGACCGAATTGCCCCTCACACTCACCAATGGACAACTGGGCATCTATCAGGGCACGTACGTGGTGCAGCCCGGCGATACCCTCCAGGATCGGCCCATTACTTTTGAGCTGCTCACCCCAGACAGTGTGCGCACCGTGGCTTTCAGTTTGCATAAGGTTCGTTTTTTAGATCAAAATGCCCCCCAGCTCGCTGTTACGAAGGGCCCGTTGGCTTACCTGAATTATGGGTTGGGCGAAGACCGCTTGGGTGGGGCCAAAATGGGATACCTCGATTCGTTGGTGGTGCTGCACATCAATGGCAAAGTGGGCAGTCAGTACCGGGTGCGGCTAGCCGAAAACCAAACCGTTTGGGTACCCGAGAACGGTGTGCGCTTTTTGCCCCCCGGCGGCTTTGTACCTGCCTCGCTTACCGGCTCCTGGAGCGTTCAGGGCGACTCGCTTTACGACTATGTGCGTGTACCGCTCACCGAGCGCCTGCCCTATCGCTCACAGCTACTCACCGAGCCCAGCCGACTGGTCATTGATGTATTTGGCGCCACTTCCAACACCAACTGGATAACGCAGCGCGCAGGTTTGCAAGCCCTTGGGGATGTGCACTACGAGCAGATACAACCTGATGTATTTCGGCTGGTGCTTCATTTGCGTCACCGCCAGAGTTGGGGCTACAGCATTGGCTACCAAAAGAATGTGCTGACCATTCGCGTAAAACGCCCCCCAGCCAAGATGAGCTTGCGGGGCCTGACCGTAGCCGTCGATGCGGGCCACGGCGGCTCCAGTACGGGCGCGGTAGGGGCGAGCGGGGCAAGCGAAAAAGATTTAACCCTTGCCATTGCTCAACGCTTGCAGCGTGCGCTTGAGCGCAAAGGAGCCCGCGTGCTTATGACGCGTGCTGCCGACGTGAGCGTGGACAATGGTGACCGAATTCTACGCCTGCGCCAAGCCAACCCCGATTTGCTGGTGAGTATTCACGTCAATTCCTCCAGCAACAAAACAGTGCGAGGCACCAGCACCTACTACCGTTACGTGGCATTTCGGCCCTTATCTACGGCGCTCTACGCTGAAATGCTGGCTACAGGCTTGCCAGGGTTTGGCAACGTGGGCAGTTTCAACTTCGGCCTGAACGGCCCTACCGAATACCCTAATGCCTTAGTAGAAACAGCCTTCGTCTCGAATCCTGAGGACGAGCGCCTGCTGACCTCGCCTGCTTTTCAACAGCAAATGGCCGAGCGTATGACCCGCGGGCTCGCAAATTTTCTGCGGGCCAGTCGACAGCCTGGTTTGCGCGGCTGGATGAGCCGCAAGCCGGCTGAGCAATAGGCTGCGCTTACTAGCTATAGCTGTTTAGCAACATTTATAGCTCTTTGGTTGATAATCTGGCCCAAAAGCTTCTACCTTCCTGATTCTCAACCCCGGAGGCGCATCATCCGCCGCCTCCCTATCCCAGCACTCTTCCGTTCACCTATTTCCCACCACTCTTTTTTTACTGCATGGCAACCTCTACTTCATGGCTGGATCGCAGCCGTACCATTGCCGGGCCGGGCTTCAACCGCTGGCTGATCCCGCCCGCGGCCCTCGCCATTCATCTTGCCATTGGGCAGGCCTACGCTTTTAGCGTGTTCAAAAAACCCATGGGAGCGCTTATCAGTGGAGACGTGAACGCACCCGCGCCTACCGACTGGACACCCGGTCAGCTGGCTGTTATCTTTTCCATTGCCATTGTACTTCTGGGGTTATCGGCGGCCGTATTTGGCAAATGGCTCGAACGGGTTGGGCCTCGTAAGGCGATGCTGGCTTCGGCTTTATGCTTTAGCGGCGGCTTCTTTATTTCGGCGCTGGGCGTATCCATGCACAACATCTGGCTCGTGTATTTCGGCTATGGCTTTGTGGGCGGCATTGGGCTTGGTATCGGGTACATCTCGCCGGTAAGCACGCTCATCAAGTGGTTTCCGGATAGACCGGGCGTAGCAACGGGAATGGCCATTATGGGCTTTGGTGGGGGTGCCATGATTGGCTCCCCGCTGGCCGTAGCGCTGATGGCTTATTTCAAAGATTCAGCCCCCATGGGTGTAGCCCCTACTATGCTCACGATGGGTGCTATTTACTTGGTATTCATGATGTTTGGTGTGTTCACCATTCGGGTACCTGCCGAAGGCTGGAAACCAGAAGGCTATGTGCCCAACACCCAGCACTCAACCCTTATTACGGCCGCCAACGTGGATGCCGACACTGCTATCAAAACTCCGCAGTTTTGGCTTTTATGGGTAGTATTGCTCACGAATGTGACGGCTGGTATTGGCGTGCTCGAAACAGCCTCTCCCCTTATTCAGGAAACATTTTCAGATGTCTCGATGGGTGAGGGTTTGGGTGTAACGGCGGCCGCGGCGGCTGGCTTTGTAGGTCTGCTGAGCTTGTTCAATCTGTTGGGGCGCTTTTTCTGGTCGTCGGCCTCGGATAAGATGGGCCGCAAGCCCACCTACATGATTTACTTTGGCTTGGGTATTCTACTCTACGCCTTGGTGCCCACGCTGGCGGCCAATCATTCCCTGGCGTTGTTCGTCATCGTGTGCTGCGTGATTCTGAGTATGTATGGGGGTGGATTTGCTACCGTTCCTGCCTACCTGCGCGACTTGTTTGGCACGATGCAAGTAGGAGCTATTCATGGACGCCTATTAACTGCTTGGTCTACGGCTGGTATTCTGGGACCTCTGATTGTCAACTACTTACACCAAAATCAAAAGGAAAAGGGTCTAACAGGGGCTGAGGCGTATCAAACGGTATTCTATGTGATGGCCGGTTTGCTGGTGGTTGGCTTAATTGCCAATATGCTTGTCACTGCCGTGAACGAGAAATATCATTACAAAGAGGAAGCTGCTAAAAAAGTAGCTGCTTAATACTCGGCCTGGTTCCTGTATTCAATCGTTAAAAATCTTCCACATGGAAAACCGAATAAATCCTACTGTTCCAGATGCCGGCAATGCGCCTTCCTCAGGTTTGAAAACCGCTTTAGCCTGGCTTTATGTTGGCGTGCCTCTCGCCTGGGGCGTCTCCCAAACGTTTATTAAGGCACTGGACTTGTTCAAATAAGTCGGCAAGCAGCTTCCATAACGAAGCCTGCGTATAGTTTTTACCACGAGAAGCACCTAATGGGGTGCTTCTCGTGTTTTAGCTGAAATCATTATCCTATGTTCATCGAGCCAACCGACGGCACAGTTGTCCTGCTAGAATCATTTGCTAACTCCATATCAGCGCACCTGGCCAAGAATCAGCTAGAAGCGGCTGGTATTGCCTGCTTCATAAGCAACGAGAATCGCCCGTACGGGCCTATTTCGGGCGGCGTACGGCTGCATGTACGGCAGCAGGATCTGGAGGCTGCCCAACTGGTTCTTTCCGAACAAGCTGCCCTTATGACGGCGGTTTACGATGATGAGCAGGACACCTCCGCAGAAGCTGCTACGGCCTCTGCTTCCAACTCATCGGGCAGTTTGCTTACTCGCTTACGGGCGTGGCTGCTTTCGTAGTATTCAGCATAACCTGAGACCTAAACTGTGCGCTAACTCATCTGCATTTCACTAAGATTTGGAATATTAAATAACCAGTTGGTACATTTGTACTACCAATTCTTTCCCATCAAAGGATTGTTTTTATACAGAGGCGCAGAGAGACAGGCTCCGCGAAGCGCCGGCAACCCCCACTCCCCGTGGAACGGTGCCAAGTCCTGACCATATAAAAACAAGTTACCGTGGATCTTTTCAACACCTCCGCTTCCTCTCTACCCCTCGTTGCTACGCAACAGCTTTGTCGCGCGCAGTCTGCGCTGGCCTGCTGTTGTATGGGCTCGGTAGGACAAGGTTGTTGTTGATTTTCCCCTCTTCCCTTTCCTGCCAGTAACCTAGCCTGACGCGTTTTCAGCGGCTGCTTGGTGCTACTTGCTTTCGTGGCTCCACCCTATGACTGCCATCGTCGAGCACCCTAACTGGCTAACGCAGGTCGTGCTAGCTGCGGGCCCGCGGCGCTCCAACTTATTCGGCTTGGTTCAAGCAAAAAAGACCCCCAGCTTTTGCTACCGTTGGCAACGCGCCGATTTCCAATGATTTAACTTTCAATTCATACCACCTAACATGTCTGATTTACAGAAGCCTATTGGCATTTATTACGAGCACCCCGAATGGTTTAAGCCGCTGTTTGCGGAGCTAGACCGCCGCGGTTTGCCCTACGAAAAAATTGACGCCGCTCATCATCTGTTTGACCCCTCCGAAAAGGAAAGCCGCTATAGCTTGGTGGTGAATCGAATGAGTTCTTCGGCGTATCTGCGCGGACACGGACAAGGCATTTTTCACACCGCTGGCTTTGCTACTCACTTGGAGCGGCTCGGCGTGCGTATCATCAACGGCTCAGCCGCTACGGCTATTGAGACGAACAAAGCTCGTCAACTCTCGCTGTTCGAGTCGTTGGGGCTGAATTACCCGAAGTCGTTTGTGATCAACCACGCCTCGCGGGCCGTGGACGCGGCTCAGCAGCTGCGCTTTCCGATTGTGGTGAAAGTGAACATTGGTGGCAGCGGCGCGGGCATTATTCGCTTTGATACGCTTGAAGGCCTGCAAGCAGCCGTGGCTGCGAATCAAATAGACTTAGGCATCGACCAGACGGCGTTGGTGCAGGAGTATGTGACGCCGCGTGGGGGGCATATTACCCGGGTAGAAACGCTGGATGGCAAGTTTTTGTACGCCATGAAAGTGTACACAACGGGCGAGAGCTTTAACCTCTGCCCCGCCGAAATCTGCCAGATCCCCGACGAGCCCACGGCCGGCGACTTCTGCCTCACGGAAGCGCCTAAGAAAGGCATTCAGGTAGAAGCTACTACGCCGCCCGATGAGATAATTGAGGCCGTGGAGCGCATTGTAGCCGCCGCCAAAATTGACGTGGGTGGCATTGAGTATCTGATTGATGACCGCACGGGCGAGGCACTGTTTTACGACATTAATGCCCTGTCCAACTTCGTGGCCGATGCCGTGAATGTGGTTGGTTTTGACCCTTATGCCCGCTTCGTGGATTACCTGGAGCAACAACTTGAATTGACCACCGCAAACGCTCTTACGATATGAAATTCGGGTATTGGCTTCCCATTTTTGGCGGTTGGCTCCGCAACGTTCCCGATGAGCAAATGCCTACGTCGTGGGACTACGTAAAACAGTTGGCGCAGCGCAGCGAGGAGTGGGGCTACAGCCTCACGCTTATTGCAGAGCTGTATCTGAACGATATTAAAGGGCAGGAAGAACCGGCTCTGGAGGCGTGGAGCACGGCGGCAGCCCTGGCTGCGGTGACCAAAGAGTTGGAAATTATGGTGGCTGTGCGGCCTACTTTCCATAACCCGGCTTTGCTGGCCAAGCAGGCTGCCAACATCGATCTGATTGCGCCGGGTCGCTTGTCCTTGAATGTGGTATCGTCGTGGTGGCGCGATGAGGCGACCAAGTACGGCTTGCACTTCGAGCAGCACGACGACCGCTACGCCCGCACCAAAGAGTGGCTGGACGTGGTAACCAACGTGTGGGAGAAAGATCATTTCTCCTACGATGGCAAGTATTATCAGTTGACGGACAACGTATTGCAGCCCAAGCCAGCCAAGAAGCCTTTCCTATACGCCGGTGGCGAATCGGAAGCGGCGAAGGATTTGATTTCGACGCAGTGCGACGGCTACGTGATGCACGGCGACTCACCCGAACAAATAGGGCAGCGTATTGCCGACATGCGTCGCCGTCGGGAGCAGAAGAATTTGCCCCCCATGAAGTTTGGGGTAGCCGGCTACAGCATTGTGCGCGATAATGAGCAGGACGTGAAGCGCGAGCTGGACCGCATTACCAATGTGCAAGCTTCCGCCGCAGGCTATGGCAACTACCAGCAGTGGCTGGCTGGCACGCAGTTGGAGCAGCAAGTGTCCTTACAGGATTACTCGGTGTCTAACCGTGGCTTACGCACCGGTCTCACCGGCACGCCCGCCCAGATTCAGGACCGCATCGGTGCTTACGAGGCCGTGGGCGTGGATTTCTTCCTATTACAGTGCAGCCCGCAGCTAGAGGAAATGGAGCGGTTTTCTGAATCGGTGATTAGCGTATTAGCTTAATTGAGGCCACCACGCTAAGCTGATAACCGGTTTATTAGGCGGTCATGCCGAGGCAAAGCCGAAGCATCTCGCGTGCTGATGAGAGGTTAGTACTCTTAACTAAACACGCGAGATGCTTCGGCTTTGCCTCGGCATGACCGCCTTTTTATTTGGCCTTGCTATGCTTTGCGTATTCTCATCCATTCCGAAACCGTAGTAGTGGCCACGCCTCGCCAGCGGCGAATTCTGTTTGGTTGGGGGGCAATTCTAAGAAACCGTCGCAGTGAAGCAGGCTGGCTAAGTCGCCGGAGCCACCGGCTCGTTGCGGGTGGGCCAGCAGGCGGCCGTCGGAGGTCAGTTCGAGGCGAACGGGCAGGAAGTGCGTGAGGCGCGGTCGGAAGCTGACATCAGCAGCCAGCACGGCGAAGGCAGTGGGCGTGGGGGGCATTTCCGGCGACTGGCAGGCGCGCAGCCAAGGCTGCACGTAGCGGTAGTAGTTCACGAAAGTGGACACCGGATTGCCGGGCAAGGCAAACACAACTGCACCGCCTGGCTTCTGCCCAAACCAAAAGGGTTTGCCCGGCCGCTGCTCTACTTCGTGAAAAATCTGCTCAACGCCTAGCTCCCGCAGCACGCCGGGCAGGAAATCGGCTTGCCCTTTCGAGACGCCACCGCTGAGTACGACGGCATCGAAGTCGCTTAGCAGTTGGGGCAAACCTTGGCGCAAAACATCCTGGTCATCAATAAAATGAAACGCCTCGGCAGTTGCGCCTGCGGCGTTAGCAGCAGCTTGCAGCATAGCAGCGTTGGAGCGCCGAATCTGGTGGGGCAATGGCTGCTCAGCGACGTCAACCAGCTCGTCGCCGGTGCTGACGACGGCCAGGCGGGCGGGCCGTGTGACGGACAGCGTGGCCGCACCAATGGTGGCGGCTACGGCAATTTCGGCCGGCCCGAGGCGAGTGCCCGCGGGCACTAATAAGTCGCCCTGGCGGCGGTCGGCGGCGCGGGCGTGCACATTGTGGCCGGCGCGCTCAGGTAAGGCTTGAACGGTAGCGGTGCGTTGGCCATCAATCACTTGAAACGTCACATCTTCGTAGCGCACCACTGTATCAGCGCCGGGCGGCAGCACGGCGCCGGTCATGATTTCGACGGCCGCCTGCGGATTCTGTAGCGGCTGCGGGGGAGATCCGGCGAACTGAGTAGTCTCAATGGGAAACGTAATTTGCCCCCTAGCCACGGCCCCAAAAGCTACGGCGATACCGTCCATTGCTACCCGATTGAAAGGCGGAAAATCCCGGTCGGCGGTAAGGTCTTGACGCAGTACGCGGCCGGTAGCGGCCAGCAAAGACACCGTTTCAGCGGACAGCGCGCGGACGGTGGTTAGAACAAGACGTTCGGCTTCGGCGACAGAAATCATAGAAAACGGAGAATAGTTGGATGGAAAACACCGAAGCACGTTTGGGGTTGCGTAACGTAAATTTGGTTTATTCGGACTGTTTGCCCCTCGATCTGTTGTAGTTTCAGCGTGCGGCGGGCAGCTCCTCAACTTAGTTAAAATAGGCGGTCATGCAGAGCGGCAGCGAAGCATCTCGCTTTGCATGACGTTCAATCAAGAATATACATCTTCTCAACTTATGTCTGAATCCCGCTCGCTTACGCATCTCAACGCCGCCGGCCAGCCATCTATGGTGGATGTGGGGGGCAAAATTGCGACGCGCCGCGTGGCCCGTGCCCGCAGCCGCGTGGTGCTAGGAGCCGAAATTCTGGCGCTGGTGCAGGCCGGCGACTTGCCCACTAAAAAGGGCCCCGTATTTCAAACCGCCATTCTGGCCGGCATAATGGCCGCCAAAAAAACCTCCGACCTAATTCCGCTTTGTCACCCGCTGGGGCTCGACGACTGCCAGGTGCGCATTGAAGTAGCCGCGCCTGATGCCATCATCATCGAATGCACAGCTACCGTAACGGGCAAAACAGGGGTAGAAATGGAAGCGCTAATGGGTGCTTCGGTGGCGGCGCTTACCGTATATGATATGTGTAAAGCACTGTCGCACAACATTATTATCAGCGAAACCCGCCTACTCGAGAAGACCGGCGGCAAAAAAGACTTTCACCATGTCGACGAGTAATACTGCCTCCAATTTGCCCCCCAAGCCGCGCACCAAGCACGCCGCGCTGGCTCGCCCCAACATTGGTGAGTTTGGCCGGCACGAGCTAGCTATTCTGGGCGCGCCCTGCGGCAAAATAAAGGATCTGGTAGCGCGGCTGCTGCCTCACCTGGCGCCCGAGTTGAGCATAGGCTACGTGGATGCCGACCACGCCACCGCTGACGCTGATGATACAGCGGGAGCCAGTCCTATTTTGCAAGCCGGCGCCACGGCCGAGCTAACCGACAAGATTCAGTTTCGCCGCTTAGACCAGCCGCGGGTTATGGACCGGTTTAGTCAGCCGGAGTGGCTGGCGCACCAGAGTCTGGTGCTGGTGAACGGCAATCATTTTCGGGCCAAGCAGCAGATTATTATCCTCGATCCGGCCAAGCCGCTGGACCGCAAGCTGGAGAAGCTGACCGATGTGCAGCTCATTTTGCGCCTGAACGCCGAGCAGAAGTTGCCCGAGTATCTGCGGGAGCATCTGCCGCAGCCTGACCAGATTCCGGTGCTTGATTTGCACAATGAGGCGGGCATTGCTGCCTTTATCAAACAGTGGTGGCAGGCCAGCGCCCCGCCGCTGCGAGGCTTGGTACTGGCTGGGGGGCAAAGTCAGCGTATGCAAACCGACAAAGGCCGCCTGCGCTACCACGGGCAGGAGCAGCGCGAGTACGTGGCCGAACTACTGGCAACCGTGTGCACCGACGTACACGTATCCTGCCGCCCCGACCAGGCCGCTGACTTGCCCACTTCTCTTCAGCCCCTGCCCGACCGTTTTCTGGATTTAGGTCCTTTGGGGGGCATTTTATCGGCTTTCCAGCTCGACCCCAATGCGGCCTGGCTGGTGGTGGCCTGCGACCTGCCTTTCCTTTCCGCCGAAACTCTGCATCACCTCCTAGCGCACCGCCAACCGGGCAAGATGGCCACTGCCTACCAGAGCCCGCACAACGACTTCCCCGAGCCGCTCATTACTATCTGGGAGCCCAGCAGCTACGCTACGCTCCTGCGGTTTCTGAGCCTGGGCTATTCGTGCCCCCGCAAGGCGCTAATTAACTCGGACATTGCGGTGCTGAAGGCCCCGGACGCGCGTGAATTGCGCAACGTAAACACACCCGAGGAGCGTGAGGCCGCAGAAAGTGAGTTGGCCTCACCCCCCGGCCCCCTCGCCTAAGGGCGAGGGGGAGCCAGCCGCTCGCCCTACGCGGCCACGTCGGCTTTCGCCTCCGCAACCGCTACCGCCTTCTGGTTTTTAGAAAGTGAAAAAGCCCCCCAATATTGGGGGGCTTTTTTCATACTGAGCTTAGCCTATGGAACTGGTAGCCGTATCTGAGGCGAGAGGCGAAGGTGCGGCGTAGAACGACTATCATCAGGCTCCCCCTCTTTTTGGGAGAGGGGGCCGGGGAGTGAGGCCAACGTGAAGCCCTACGGATGCGCGGCTACCCACACCTGCCCATCCTCGAACTCCTCTTTCTTCCAGATCGGCACCACTTTTTTCAAGGTGTCGATGATAAACTGACAGGCGGCAAACGACTCGGCGCGGTGGGGCGTAGATACGGCCACCACCACGGCAACGTAGCCAATTTCGAGCGTGCCTTTGCGATGTACAATGGCTATTTTCTGCAACATAGGCCACTTTTCCTGGGCTTGCTTGGCCACGAGGCGCATCTGGTGCACGGCCATAGCATCGTAGGCTTCGTAGTGCAGGCGCACCACCGGCCGGCCGGTAGACTGATTGCGGACCGTACCAATAAAGGTGTTGACGGCACCCGCGCCTTCGGCTTCTACGGCAGCAATGGTAGCAGCTACGTCGATGGGCTGGTCGGTGAGTTCAATAAGCATTAGTAAAGAAAAATAAGCGGCTAAAATCAGACTGGGGGGCTTTTTAGCCTCCACTAACGGGCGGAATAAGCGCAATTTCGTCGCGCTCGTGCAATTGATAATCATCGGCGGCATACTCGCTGTTTACGGCTACGGCGCAGCTAGTAAGGTCGCGCAGCTTTGGATAATCAGTGCGCAGCTGCTCCATAAGGCCGGCCACCGATTGCGTATCGGGCGCAGTCAACTCCAATTCAGAGCTGCCAACGATTTCTTTTGTGATGCCGAAAAGAGAAAGTTTGAGTTTCATTTGTTGAGATGTCAGTTCGTAAATTGAGCCTATCTGCGGGCGCTACGTAAAGCAAAGTACATCGAACCATTTTTGTTCCGAAACCGTCCGGTTTACGACGCCGAACGTTATAGATTGCCGCTGCCTTTCACTTCGTCTATGCCTGTTGCTCCTTCCGTTTTATACGACAATCACGGCCGCCCGCTCGAATACGTGCGCGTAGCCGTTACGGACCGATGCAACCTGCGCTGCTTTTACTGCATGCCCGCCGAAGGGATTGAGTATATGCCCAAGCGTGACCTGCTGAGCTACGAAGAAATGGAGCGCGTGGTCGGTATTCTGGCCGGACTGGGCGTGCGCAAAGTACGGCTTACGGGTGGTGAGCCCTTCGTGCGCCGCGACTTAGTACCCTTTATGGATCGGCTGAGCCGGATTCCGGGCATTCAGGATATCAGCCTGACTACCAATGGCGTACTTACGGCTCCGCACATCCCCGAGCTGGTACGAATGGGCATCCGCAGCGTTAACCTAAGCCTCGATACGCTCGATCAGGCCCGCTTCCTGCGCATCACCCGCCGCGATGAACTGCCCCGCGTGCTGGATACGCTATACAAGCTGCTGGCCACCAATATTGCGGTCAAAATAAACGCCGTGGTAATGGACGGGCAAAACATCGAAGACCTGATTCCGCTGGCTGAGCTTACCCGCGAACTACCCGTTGATGTGCGTTTTATTGAAGAAATGCCCTTCAACGGCGGCAGCCACGGTGCCATTGCCTTGCCTTGGAATCACATTCGCATTCGGGAGCATTTGCGGGGGGCTTTTCCGGGCCTGCACGCGCTGCCTACGCCGGCAGGCGCCACGGCTACGGCCTATGCTATTCCGGGCCACATGGGCCAAATCGGTATTATTGCCGCTTACTCACGGACTTTCTGTGGCACCTGCAACCGCATTCGCCTCACGGCAGAAGGCGGCCTCAAAACCTGCCTCTACGATCAGGGTGTGCTCGATGTGCGGGCATTACTACGTAGCGGCAGCTCCGACGAAGAGGTATGCGCCGCACTAGTCTACGCCTTCCGCCACCGCGCCGCCGATGGCTTCGAGGCCGAGCGACAGCGCCCTGTGCATCAGCTCAGCTTCGAGTCGATGTCGACAATCGGAGGTTAGGCGCTTAGGGCTCTGCTCTTATTTGTTAAAGCAAAAGAGACATTTGGGATTTTAACGTAATTTTAATTTTGCGTTCCCTTTGCGTTCCCTTTGCGTTCCCTTTGCGTTCCCTTTGCGTTCCCTTTGCGTTCCCTTTGCGTTTATTTAAAAAATACCCCGTTTAAGTAAGTATTAACACATACTTGATGCAGCAAACTACTTTTACTATTTAAGTATTATTTCAAGAAAATACAGGTCTGCTCAGCTTGCACAAAAGATAAGAGGATTGGAAATTGCAGGTATGAAACCTTTGCAACCTTCTGACTTGATGCAGCGTGACGGGCGCGAGCGGGCAGTAGCTTGGGCTCTGGCTATTACGCAAAACACACCGCTAGCACCTGCGCAGCGTGAGCAGCAGTTATTAAATCAGTTTGTAGCCGGCGAACTCTCTCTGGACGCGGTAATTACCCTTCTGGATGAGGGGACAGAGGACCAGAAGTCTTTACCTCTCTAGAATCAAACGATTGGTTAAGAATAGCGCAGAAAGCGCAGTGCGTTCGATTATTCCCGGTGCCCGGCAGCCGATAAAACTCCTCCACGCTCTTGGCAATGGCGACTCATCATTGTCGTGGTATACGTCTTTGACTCCGATGCCACGCACTAAAGAATAAAACGGAGTAATACGCTTCATGGTAAGCTCAACGGCAAACCACAGGTTTTGGTTGAGCTAAGGAAGAGCTTGGCAGGCCGCCATGCCTTACGGCAATTGTAGTCTCACTTATTGATATACAATACCTTACATCTGGCTGCGGATAGCTCATATAGCTTACAGCCGGCATAGTTGCGCCGCTTGCCGTAGTGTAATAGCTTAGTAGTAAATTAGCTTAGCTACTTGGCCACCAGCAATTAGGCGCGAGCCTATGCCATGAAACTTTTCCTCGTTGCATTTGGCGTAGTCTTCGTGCTGTATGCGGCGGTATGCTGCCTGCTTTATTATAAGCAGGAAAGCTTGCTGTTCTTTCCGCAAAAATTGCCCCCCGACTACCGTTTCTCCTTCCCCGCATCGTTCGAGGAGCGTTGGATAGCGGCCGTCGATGGCACGCGTCTGCATGGCTTGCTCTTCACCACGCCAGCCCCAAAAGGCCTTATCTTTTACTTACACGGCAACGCCGGCTCGCTGGCCGACTGGGGCGATGTGGCTCCGGTGTACACCAGTCTCGGCTACGACGTGTTTATGCTCGACTACCGGGGCTACGGCAAAAGCGAGGGAGTAATCAGTACCGAAAAGCAGCTTATCAGTGATGCGGCGGCAGCATATGAGCACGTAAAAGTTCGGTACCAAGACGACCAGATAGTGGTGCTAGGCTACTCGCTGGGCACGGGGCTGGCAACCTGGCTCGCGGCTCATTATCAGCCCAGGCTGCTCATTCTGCAAGCTCCATACTACAGCTTTCAGGACCTGGCCCAGCACTTTTATCCCTGGGTGCCGGGAGTGTTGCTTCGTTATCCTATGCGCACCCACGAATTATTGCCGCAGGTGAAAGCGCCGGTCGTGCTCATCCACGGCGACCAGGACGAGGTGGTGTATTACGGCTCGTCGCTGAAGCTTAAGCCCTTACTCAAACCCTCCGACCGGCTTATTACGCTGCCCGGAATTGGGCACAACGGCATGACCGAAACGCCTATCTACCAAACAATCATCCGGGGAATTCTGAGCACGCCGACGGTATAACTCTGCGGTTTGCCTGCGCAACACGTGTGTTTGCTGCACCTATCACTTACCCAAGCCTGCCCAGCCGCGCTGCATAGCGTAGTACACCGCCGTACCAACCACCAACCCTACCAGATACCCGTAAGGCAGCCCGCCACAAAGCAAACCCACCAGCAAGGCCACCAGCAAATCAGCGCGGGAGCCGGTCAGGTCGCGGATAAGAGCAGCGAGGGTCAGGGATTCAAACAAGAGCAGAATGCCGAGAATAGGCAGCGGGAATATCTGCACAATTTGGGCGAAGCCCTGGCTGAAAAACAGCCCCATTACCAAAAAAAGCCCCCCATACAGAATAACGGAGCCCCCGGAGCGCGCCCCAAACGCGTGGTGCCCTACTAGCCCGCCGGAGCCGTGGCACACCGGCACGCCGCCGAAAAACGGATTGACCAGATTCATCAGCGAGTAAGTGAAGCTGATTTGGCGGACGGTGATACGGCGCTCGGGGAAGAAATCGGTGAGGACTTGCTTGGTAGCCAGAATGGAATTGCCGAGGGACAGCGGAATCTGGGGCAAGGCTAATAGCAGGGCACCCGTCAGCACATCGGCGCGGTTGGGCGTGTGCCAGGTAGGCAAATGGAAGCCCAGCGCGGCGTAGGAAGAGGCCAGATCGAGCTTGAAAATCAAGGCATAAATGCCCCCCAGCGCAATAACTAACAATGCCGCCGGCCAGCGCCGGTTGCCAAGCAGCGCCACCGTGACGCCAAACGCCGCAGCCGCCAATAAATAGCCCCCCAAGCCATCGGCGGGCACGTATTCCTTGAGCGCCAGCGAGGCCAGCTGCAACGCCAACCCCAGTTGAATGCCGCGCACTACGGGCTTGGGCACCAGGCGGGCCAGCCCGTCAATCAGCCCCAGCACCGACAGCAGAAACATGAACACGCCAATGGCTAGCCCACCACCAAAGATGACGTTGCCGGGCAACTTTTGGGCGATAACCAAGGCGGCAAACGCCTTTAGCGGCTGCACCGGCATCGGTAGTCCATACCAAAAACCCGAAAACAGCTGCATCAGCCCGAACATGATCAGCACACTGGCGCTATCAACGTTTGAGGCGGCTATGATGCCAATAAGCAGCGGCAGATCGGTGCCTAAATCCCCGAAGGCGCCCGCCAGCTCATTGCGGTCAAAACGAATACGGCGCGGGGCCGGGGCGATACTGGGGAGCATTTTTGGCACTTATAATCTTACAGAAGGGCTGCGCGGACAGGTGGCTGAAGCAATTATTCTAGCGACGCTTATGCTTTCTGCAACCAGCGCGTGGTCTCGCCTTCGTCATCAAAAACATTGACCAGAAAAGGACGCTCCGGCGCGAGCATATACGCCACGTATTGCTGGTGCGCTGGGTCGTTACGAAAGCGGTCGTAGATATAAGTCGAATTTAGAACGCCTAAGCGCAGGCGCTGGGGCAATAAGCGGGCGGCGGCTTGGGGGTAGAAGGTAGCGCTGGCCCACGCGCTCAGCTGCGGATCGGTGTTTTCGCGGCGGCGCACATCCAGCAGCCAGCGGGCGCAGTTATGTTCGGCCGCCACCTCCAGCATGGTCTGATAATCAGCCTGCAAGACCGGCAGAGACGCATCCTGGTGCCAACGCACAATTAAAATTCCTAAATCGGGGCGGTAAGTAATGGTGCGGGTGGTGGTATCCAACGGGGGTAGAATTAGGGCTGAAGCAGAATAAGCAGGCTCGGGTCAAAGATGCATCGAATACTATACTTAGCCCGTGTTCTAAGTAAACCACTATCTTCTAAAATCTTCCCTCAATACTGCGGCATAGTTGGGTCAACCTCTAGTGCCCAGGCATGAATGCCCCCCGTCAGGTTTTGCAGATTGGTGAAGCCCGCCTTGGTTTGCAGCTCCGTAATAGCCGCCGCGCTCCGCCCCCCGTGGTGGCAATACACCACAATAGGGTGATGGCGGGGTAGCAGGCCGGCGCGCGCCACTACTTGGCTCAGCGGAATAAGCGTGGCCCCCGGCAAATGAAAGCGGTAGTACTCCTCCGGCTCGCGCACATCCAGCAGAAACGGCGGCGCCTCGGAGGCCAGCAGCTCCGCCAGCTCCGGCGCCGTTACGGCTACTGGCGTGGCCGAGCAGAGCTCCGCATAATCGGCGGGGGAAGCCGTGCTGAGGTTGAGTAGGGAGTGCTCGGGGTGGCGCGAAAAGCGCAGAATGCGCGACTGAAAACTCAGCGCATCGAACACCCAGAGCCGACCGCGCAGCGCTTCGCCCAGCCCCAGCAGCACCTTGAGCACCTCCGTAGCCTGAGCGCAGCCAATGAGGCCGGGCAGCACGCCTAGCACGCCGGTAGTGTCGCAGTTGGGTGCCTCAGCCGCCGAAGGCGTTGTCGGAAACAGGCAGCGGTACGTAGGGCCGTCCTGATAATTGAACACCGAAACCTGCCCTTCAAACTTATAAATGGCCCCCGAAACCAGTGGTCGGCCCACGCTTACGCAGGCGTCGTTGAGCAGGTAGCGGGTGGCAAAATTATCAGAGCCATCGACCACCAGATCGTAGGCGGCAACCAGCTTTTCGACGCTCACCCTATCGACGCGCCGAGCATGGGTTTCACATTTGATGGATGGATTGAGGCGCTTTACGGCTCGGGCGGCAGCGTCCGCCTTCATTTGGCCAATATCGGCGTTGCCGAATAGAACCTGACGTTGCAGGTTGCTGAGCTCCACTCGGTCGGAGTCGGCAATGCCGAGCGTCCCAACACCGGCAGCAGCCAGGTATTGCAGCACCGGACAGCCCAGGCCACCAGCGCCTACCACCAGCACCCGCGCGCCCAGCAGCCGCGCCTGGCCCTCCTCCCCTATTTCGGGCAGCTGAAGGTGACGGCGGTAGCGTTGACGGTCTTCTTGAGTAAGCATACGTAAATATAAGAACCTGACGAAAGCCTGTTGTAGGACACAAACTAACTTCGGGCTCCTAGGGTTAATTACCAGCGGCGCGAGTACTCAATCTGGCTTATCTTATCAGATGAACAAGGTAGAGACGCAACACTTTGCGTCTTGTCGTTGAACGACTGGAACCGGGCTTATTACTAAACAGCGGAGCGAACGACGAGACGCAAAGTGTTGCGTCTCTACCTTGTTCTATTTCCACAATTCTCGCTTTTACACTTTTATGTCCGCACCCATTTTTTTGCCCCCCACCAGCTACGACTACGTTACCGTGCACAAGGTGCAAGGCGAAGAAATAACCGTAGCCTCTGATGTGCTGGCCGCCGAAGAGCCGCTGGAAATTCGGATTGGCTACGGGCCCAGCGGTCAGCGGGAACACCGCACGCTCTCCATTACCATGCGCACGCCCGGCCACGACTTTGAGCTGGCCGCTGGCTTTTTGCTCACCGAAGGCATTATCCGGGGCCGCCATGATTTGCAGGGCATTATCTACTGCCCCGATGTGGAAAAAGAGGAAGAGCGCGAGAACGTAGTTCGGGCCGAGCTAGCCCCCGCCGCCACTCCCGATTTGCCCCGCCTGGAGCGTCACTTTTATACCAGCAGCAGCTGCGGCGTCTGCGGCAAAACCAGCATCGACGCGGTGCACGCGGCTTCCTGCCCAGTGCTGCCCAAAAATGCCCCCCACGTAGCTGCGGCCGTCATTCATCAGCTACCGGAGCGGCAGCGGGCGGCGCAGGCATTATTTGAGCAAACGGGCGGCTTGCACGCGGCGGCTTTGTTTTCGCCCGAAGGCGAGTTGTTGCTGCTGCGAGAAGATGTAGGCCGGCACAATGCCTTGGATAAAGTAATTGGGGCGGCGCTGCTTCAGGAACAGCTTCCCCTGCACAACTCGATATTGCTGGTGAGCGGGCGGGCATCGTTTGAGCTGGTGCAGAAAGCAGCGGTGGCAGGCATTCCCATCATGGCCGCCGTGGGGGCGCCCAGCTCGCTGGCGGTGCAGGCCGCCCAAAACTTTGGCATGACGCTCTGCGGATTCGTTCGTCAGGGGCGCTACAACGTATATTGTGGGGAATGGCGCATTCTTACCAACCCGGCACCCTATGAAACTTCGCATTGAAGACAATTCCCTTCGCCTTCGCCTCTCTGAGGCAGAGGTCCATCAGTTTGCCGATGCTGGCCGGGTCGCGGCGGTACTGCCGCTGGGTCCTACCAACGCCGACGTCCTAACGTATGCTCTGGAGCGAGTAGAAACGGAGCATTTTCGGGTGACGTATGGGGCCGGCGCCATCACTGTGAAAGTGCCCGCTACTCTGGCCAACCAGTGGACCACGACTGACCAAAACGGTCTTTCGGCCACGCTTCTGCTTACCGATACACAGTCCCTTAAAGTTTTAATCGAGAAGGATCTGGACTGCCGGCACTAAGCCGCCGATGGGTAATGTCCGTCACGGATGTTGCTGAGTTCGTGCACAGAAATTTCGTGGCACAAGCTCTCCGTGGCGAATCTGGCTTTTGAGCTTGAAAATGATTAAAAACCAAGAATTGCCTAATTTGGTTAACTAAGAACTCAGCGCTGAATTTCAGTTAGTTCGGGTTTCTGCCTTCCCACCCTGTTTCACCCCATTCTTTCGTTTTGTTATGGAAAAATCTCCCGCCGCAGACCCCAACAAAGCCGGCCAGACGCATGAGCAAACGGCTCAGGATAACGTGCCTAAAAGTGGGGAGCGCCCCGACCAGGGCGAGGCACCCGCGCCCGACCACTACAATCCCGAAGGACAGTTGAAAAAGGAAGAAGAACATATTCCAGCTCCCGAAGTCGCTCGCGCCAAGTACCTGTTTCCGGTGCTGGCCCAGCCCGTCGAAACCCTCACCGGCCTGAAGCTGGAGGAGCGCATGAAAGTAGCGGCCGGCGTTACGGCCGTTATCAAGTCTATGCAATTTAGCTGGGCGGAAGGCGGCATGAACCGCGGTACGCGCGGCCTGCTCAAGATGAACCAGAAGGACGGCTTCGACTGCTCCTCTTGCGCCTGGCCCGACCCTGACGACCACCGCTCGGTAGCCGAGTTTTGTGAGAACGGCGCCAAAGCCACCGCTTCCGACGCCGACGATAAAAGCTGTGGCCCTGAGTTCTTTGCCAAGCACAGCCTCGCCGACCTATCGCGCATGACCGACCGCGACCAGAACAACGCTGGCCGACTCACCCACCCGCTCATTAAGCGCCCCGGCGGCACGCACTACGAGCCCGTTGAGTGGATGGAGGCCTTCCAGATTATTGGTCGGGAGCTGAACGCGCTGGCTTCGCCCGACGAGGCGGCGTTTTATACCTCGGGCAAAGTACCCAACGAACCGGCTTTCTTGTTTCAGCTTTTCGTGCGCGAGTTCGGCACCAACAACCTACCCGACTGCTCCAATATGTGCCACGAGAGCAGCGGCTCGGCTCTGAGCCCTACGTTGGGTCTGGGCAAAGGCTCCGTCACGCTCAACGACATTCACGAGGCCGAAGTCATCCTGATTATTGGCCAGAACCCCGGCACCAACCACCCGCGCATGCTCACGGCTTTGCAGAAAGCCAAGCGCAATGGCGCCAAAATCATCAGCGTGAACCCGCTGATTGAAGCCGGCCTCAATCACTTCAAAAATCCTCAGGATTTCATGAATCCGGTGCGGGCCTTAGGCGCTTTGATGGGCGACGGCACCCAGATTACGGACGTATACCTGCAAGTGCGCGTAGACGGCGATATGGCTTTGCTGCGCGGCATCATGAAGCATTTGTTTGAAGCTGAAGATCGCAACCCCGGCCAGGTAGTAGACCGCGCTTTCGTAGCAGAGTTTACCACTGGCTTTGAGTCTTTCGAGCAAAATATCCGCAACACGAGCTGGGAGGAAATTGAGGAAATCAGCGGCATCAGCCGCGCCGAACTGCTGGAAGCGGCTAATCTCATTGCCACCAAGCAGAAAATCATCACCTGCTGGGCCATGGGCGTCACGCAGCAGCGTAAGGGCGTCGAGACCATCCAGGAAATCATCAACCTGCAGCTGATGAAGGGCGCCATCGGCAAGCCGGGCGCGGGCACGTGCCCGGTGCGCGGTCACTCCAACGTGCAGGGCGACCGCACGATGGGCATCTGGGAAAAGCCCCACAAGAGCTTCCTCGATGCGCTGGAAAAAGAGTTTGGCTTCGCGCCGCCTCGTGAGCAAGGCTTGGATACCGTGGAGACCATCAAGGCCATGGTGCTGGGCAAAATCAAGGTTTATTTCAGTCTGGGGGGCAATTTGCTGGCCGCCGGACCCGATACTGAGCTTATTGCGGAAGGCATGCGCAAGCAGAAGCTGACGGTCTACGTTGGCACTAAGCTCAACCGCGGCCACCTCGTAACCGGCGAAACCAGCTTGCTGCTTCCCTGCTTCACCCACCTGGACATCGACATGCAGAAGTCGGGGCATCAGATGACGTCCTGCGAGAACTCGATGGGCGTAGTCAGCCAAAACAAGGGCGTGCTGGTGCCGCTGGATGGGCAGATGCTGAGCGAAGTAGCCATCATCAGCGGTATGGCCCTGGCCACCATCGGGCACCGCACTAAGGTGGATTGGGTGGCCATGACTCAGAACTACGACAACATTCGCAACCACATTGCCCGCGTGATTCCGGGCTTCGAGGACTTCAATGAGAAGCTACGGCGTCCGGGGGGCTTTTATCTGCCCAACGGCCCCCGTGAGCGGAAGTTTACGACCGAAAACGGCAAAGCCAACTTCACGACTACCACTCTGGAAAAGCCCCACCTGGAGCCCGACCAGCTGGTGTTGATGACTGTGCGCAGCCACGACCAGTTTAACACCACTATTTATGAGTACAACGACCGGTACCGTGGCATCCACGGCGAGCGGCGCGTGTTGTTCATGAACAAGCAGGATATGGCTGCCCGCGGCATCAAAGCCAAAGACCTCATCGACATTACCAGCCACTTCGAAGGCGAGCAGCGCACGGTAGAGAAGTTCGTAGCCGTGCCCTACGACATTCCGAAGGGTAATGTGTGCGCGTACTTCCCCGAGGCCAACCCGCTGGTACCGATTTCAAGCGTAGCGAAAGTAAGCAATACGCCTACTTCCAAGTACGTGGTAGTGACGGTGGTACCTGCTGCCGTTTCCAATGGTGCTTCAGAAAAAGCAATGGCACGGGAAGCGGTAGAAGCGTAATTTTAGCTGCATAAAAAAAGCCCCCCAGACGCTCGTCTGGGGGGCTTTTTCTTGCAACGATTGGCCTCACCCCCAGCCCCTCTCCTAGGGGAGAGGGGAGCCAGCCGCTCGGCCTACGCAGCCACGTCGGCTCTCGCCTCCGTAACCGCTATCAGTTTGTATTATCTAATTTGAAAAATAATAGCTCACGACTTACTGTTGTGGGCTTTTTTAATAACACCCATTTCTAAACTGAAGCGGTAGCAGTACCTGTAGCGACAGCGAAAGGTGCTGCCTAGGCCAGTGGCTGGCTCCCCTCTCCCCTAGGAGAGGGGCCGGGGGTGAGGCCAATCGTTGCGCGGGGCTGGGAGGTGAGGCTAGAATGGATAACCAATACCAATATTCAGGCGGACCGCTTTAAAGCCAGAATCCAGCTTATTGTAGTCATCTCCATTAGGTGTTTGAAAAGCCGAATTCTCAAACGGATAAATGAGCGGGTAGGCCGCGTCGAAACGGATAACGAAGAACTGCACATCGATGCGAATGCCGGCGCCGGCGCCTACGGCTAATTCCTGTAAGAAGCTATTGAATTTGAACTGGCCGTTTTTGCCGTCAGGTTGGCCGTTGGCATCGAAAGTAGGACGGTCTGAATCGGCATTGATAAGCCAGATATTACCAGCGTCCACGAATAGGGCGCCCTTCACATAGGGAAACAAGTCGTGGCGGTATTCGATATTGGCTTCCAGACGCATATCGCCTACCTGGTCGTAGAAGCTGTTCACGGCTTCCGGATCTTGGGAGCGATACGTGCCAGGTCCGATGCCCCGCGCGGCGAAGGCACGCACACTATTGGGGCCGCCAATACCATATTGCTTCAGATAAGGCAGCACATTGGAGTTCTTGTAGGGCACGCCCACTCCAATCAGCAGGCGGGTGGCAAATCGGTTGCCACTGGTAGCATCGGGCGACACGCGGAAGTAGTCGCGAAACTCTAGGTTGACTTTCGTGTACTGTGAGAATTCCTGCCCAAACAGCTCGTAGTTGCCCTGCTCATTCTGGGGGGCTCCTTTCAGATTTTGCAGTAGGTAAGCCAGGTTGCCGGCCAGCTCTACTCCACCGCTAAAATAAATCTGGTTGCGGCGCTGCTCCAGCACCTGCTGGTTGTAGGTATAAGTGTAGCTGCTACCCAATACAAACTGCTGCCGGAAGCTATTGGCCAGGAAAGGCCGCTCCCGCAATAAAGAATCGAAAGCTGCATCCGTGTTGGCCAGGCGCAGATATTCTATGTTGATGGGCTGAAGCTGCTGCTCGTTGGTAACCTTGGTTTTCCAGCTGTAGCCATAGCCCAGATTAAATACATCCTGCTGAAAAAAGTTGGTGCGCAGCACGTACTTATAGCCCGCGTTGAAGAAGGTACGCGGCTGAAAGTCCGAGTTGACTAAGCGAATGTTGAAAGGCGGCGTAATCAGACGCGGCACCAGGAGCTGCGCATCTACCCCGATGGTGGTAGACGTAACGCCCGACTGAATACCGTTGCCGGTTTCAAACGAGGCCCGCCCATTAATCAGCAGCTGCTCAGCGCCCCGTAGAGCAGAGCGGTTGCGAAACTGCAAGACAATGCCCGGCCCAGTGAAAATGTTGGACACGTTCATCTGCACCTCTGCCCGCAGCGACTTTTTAGGCACCTGCGTCATGCGTACCAGGGAATTGAGGCGCCCGTAGCCCCCCGAATCGGGCTGGTTGGCGGAACGGTACCGGATGTCCACGAACTTGAAGGTGCCCAAGCTCATCAGGCGGCTTAGTGTCTGGTCGGAACGGCGGCGGCGGTATATGCTGTCAGGATAGATGAAGGTGGCGTTGGTAATGGCTTTCGCCTTAAATACTTTCTCGTCGGGAAAGTACCGGTAGCCCCGAAACATGACAGGCTCTTTAGCCCCTTCGGTGGTATCCGAAAGGGTGTAGTCGGTGTCCAGCGTCACCCGATTGAGAATGTAGGGCTTAGCCGCTTGCGGCGGAATCGTGCCCTTGATTTTCAGGTAAACGTTCGCCTCATTATCCAGCGTGCTATCTACCTGAAACAGAATATAATCGGGGTTGAAGTAATAAAAACCTTGATTTTTGAGCGCCGCGTCAATCCGTACCCGCTCATTAATCATGGTTTGCAGGTTGTACGGGTCGCCTACTTTCAGCAGCGAGTTTGGCTCCGTGGCCCGAATGGCGCGGTCGATGAGCGTGTCGCGGTCGGGGAAGTGGATTTCTTTGATCAGATACGGCTTGCCAACCGCGGCCACGTAGTCAACGGAGGCGGTGTTATCCTTTACTTTCACCTTGCTACTCACCGCGGGTTTGAAATACCCGTTGTTGTACAGGCGGTTGGTCATCAGGCCCTTCACATTGTTGGTATCCACGGCGCTCAATAGCACGGGTTCCTCGCCGTATTTATCAGCCAGCCACTTGCCCAGGCCTTTGGTTTTACCCTCGCCCATATGCCAGAAATAAAGCTTAGGCCGCAGCCCTAGAATAGAGCTATTGGGCTTGGGGGTAATCACCGATTCCAGTTCCGTCGTCAGCACCGATTCGTTAGGAATGGCGCTTTCCGATTTGAGCGTGACGGTGCTACCCGTGTAGAGCTTACTGCCTTCCGGAATAAACTTAGTACCGGAGCACCCGGCCAGCACCAAAGCCAGCACAACCAGCGGCAACCGACGCTGGGGGGCTTTTTTTAAGGAAAGAAGAAAGGTGTAGGTCGTAGAAAGCACGGAGTAATGTTGATGTTAAATGCTAATAGTCAGAACGTCATGCAGAGCGTAGCGAAGCATTTCGCTCGCGATCGTCTAATCAGTAATCCTGAGTCAGCACACGAGCTGCTTCGTTGCGCTCTGCATGACAACTTAAAATATAAAACTACCGGCCCGAAGTAGTCTGGCGCCGGGCCAGGCGTTCCGCTTCGCGGCGGGGCGCAGCCACGGTTTGTACCGAGTCTTTGGCCGTTTTCTCTTCTTCTTTCTCGCGTTTGCGGTTTTGCTTGCGCTCTTCTTTTACGTTTTTGTCGATGCCCTGAAAAAGCTCGGCCAGAGTCTTATAGTCGCGTTGATAGATAAGTGACGCTCCGTTGCGCACGTACTGCCCATCGATGTCGCCGTAGGCGTTGTTACGATAGGCGCGCAGGCGGAGGCGGCCGTTGGCCAGAATATCGTATTCGATGCTCACGTCGCCGGCAAAAGTGCTCACGCTCTGCTGTCCGCTGGAAGCCTGGTTGCCACCAGCCAACGGCACATCAGTACCTAGGCGCACCGTCACGCGGTCGTTAAAGAGCTGGCGGCGCACGGCCACATTCAGGTCGGTGCGCGTTTTCTCTGAGCCCGACGAGAAGTCAGCCTGCGAGTTTACGCCCAGCTCCACGCCTAAGTTGGAGAGGTAGCTGCCCGTGAGCTTGTTAAGCTGCTGGGTAAGCACCTGACTGGCACTACCCCGCAGCTGCTCCGCCACCAAACTACCCCCACTCGATTCAAACGGATTGGCGGCCAGAAAGCGCTCCAGCACCAGCAGCGAGAACACCTGCTTGTTCAATTCGTCGGTTTGGCTGGGCTGGCGCAGTTGGGCTAAGCGGTTTTCAATCTGCGGACGCAACTGGGTGCGGGCGTCTTCTGGGAGTTGAATATCGAAGCTGATAACGGGCTTGAGCAGGTCGCCATTTACTTTCAGCAGCACCTCGAAAGGCAATTGATTGCGGCCAATCGTCTGCAAACTTTCATCGGCTTCACCCTGGCCGGCCAGCAGCTCGGCGGGGGCCGTTTTTACATTGAAAATAGCCGTTACGTTGGTCTGCGCATTGTATGGGTCGCCGCTCCACGTGATAGAGCTGCCTTGGGCAATTTCGAATTCGCGCGAAGCCAAGTCGTAAAGCGACATCTGGTATTTGCCCTCCGTCACATCCAGCCGTCCGCTGAGGGTAATGGTACCTGCTGGGTCGATGGCGGTGTTCAGTGTGCCGGCGGCCCGCACTTGCAGGTTGTCGCCGGAGGCCTGGTCGATGACGATAGTAAACGGCGTTTCATCCGTCACGGTCACGACAGCAGCAATATCAAAGCCTTCCGCCGTTTGGGCCGAATCGACGGGTGTCTGACGGGCCAGCATGGTATCGAGCGGGGCGCTGAGGTCGATGAATTCGACAATGCCCTCTCGTTCTACCGCCACGGCCTCGTCGTTGGGTACCACTACCGTCAGGTCGGAGCCCTCAACTACGGTGGCCGTAGTACGAATGCGCGGCAGCGCGAGGTCGCCGGTTATGCGCGTGTCCGAATCGACCAGCAGCTTGCCGTAGAATATCTCATTGTCCCGCTGCGTGCTTTGCACTGCCAGAAAATCCTTCGTGATGGCCCGCAGTTGGAAGCGGTAGTCATCGATATAATTCTTGGTGTACACGTAGCCGTTGATTTCGGCCTTGTTGTTCAGCGAATCCAGGATGGTGAAGTCCTGGAATTTGATACCCTGCTCATCAAACACCAAGCTCTCATCGGGCAGCGTGAAAGGCGCCCCAAGCTGGGTCAGGGTGAAGCCGGCGTCGTTGGTATTGAGCGTACCGCGTAGCTGGGGGGCATTTGTGGTGCCCCGCACTGTGAACTGGCCCGTGAGGTAGCCGGTCATCTCGCGCACCTCGCCGAGCGCAAAAGGCTCGGCCGTATTCAGGTTCAGGCGAGCTACGTTGACGGCCATATCCAAATCGCCTGCTGCCAAGTAGTAACCAGTGGCCCGCACCTCGTTGTTGTTCGGGCCGCCCGTCAGGCGCGCATCTACCTGGTAGCGGTCGGCGGTGGGGTTAGTAGCATTCAACGATAGGTCACCGATAACCGACTTGTTGTAGGCGAAGCTGCTCAGGGTCATGTCGGCGGTAAACGCCTGGCGCGGCTGGCCCAGACTGCGAATTACAGCTTGCCCGTTGAGCGTGCCGCCCACCAAAGAATCTTGCAAGCCGCCTGCTACGGCCAGCATATTCAAATCGAGGCTACCCAAGCGAGCCTGCAACGGATATTCAGCCCCCGGCAGCGTCTGCAATTCGATAAACTGCTGCCCCTGACTTAAGCGCACGTTTTCCGCCCGAATGGCGCCCGAGGCCAGCGTGTAGCGCACTTGGTTGTTCGGTGCCACCGTCCACTTCTGGTTGTTCACTACCAGGTTTTCGTCGAAGCTGAACGCGTACGCGTCGCCTTGATTCAGTACTTGCAGCACCCCGGCCAGATTCAGCAGTTGAGCGCTATCCGACTCCGCAATGCGGACGTTGGTAGCCACCTGGTTGTTGGCCACGCTGCCCGTCACGCTGGGGTTGGGCAGGCGCAGACTCGTATCCTGGCTGGCCTGGCGCATACGCAGTGCGTAATCCAGCTTTTGAGGATCGGAGGCGATGGTAAGCTGGGTAGAGTCGAGCCGGAAGCCCTCGTAAATGATAACCGGAATGCGGCTGTTCAGTGTCAGGTTCGCATCCCGACTATCAAAGCCACCCGTCAGGTTGAAGGGCGAAATCTTAGTTAAACCGGGCACCAGCGCCGCAATCGGGCGAGGCTCCAACACGCGCACATCAAAGGTGAAATTACGGGCCGGGCCACCCGCCACGTAGCGCACGTCGGGGAGGTCAAAGTAGCGGTCGATGTGTTGCTGAAGTACGGTGGCTAGGTCGCCCAGCGGCGTATTACCATCCAGCTTCAGAGTGAAAATATCAGAGATTACATCAACAGCCGAGCGGCCGGGCTGCTGCACGATTTTGCCTTCCAACACCCCAAAAGCGAAGGGCTGATTATCGCGCACCACAACCACATTCTGCCCCGAGAACGTACCGTTGATGGAGTTAGCATCAGCACCACTAAGGTTGGCGGTCAGGTTACCCTGCACGCGCAAGTCGCCGCCGGTATAGAAGCCCAGCGCTGTCAAATTTGCCCCCCGGAGGTTAAGCGACTGCACTTCGTAGCTCGGGTTGTTAGCATCGCGCAGATTCACGGTAGCCAGCACATCCAGATTCAGGTTAGGATCGGTTTTGCTCTCTGCGGCAATCACGTAGCGGTTGCGGTCGATATCGACGGTGGCCGCAATGTCGCGATAGGTGTAGTTATTGTATTCGGCCCGCTGCACGTCGGCCACTAATCTGCCCTGCATGGTAGCTGGGTCGAGGCCGCGAGCGTTGAGTCGGCCGGAGGTTGTTACGCGGCCAATAGTTGGGTCGCGGAGTACGGCGCCCACATTAAAGTTTTGCACCGAGAAGCGAGCCGTAACGGGCTCGCGGCCGGCAGGGCCGGGCTCCATATTTACCACGGCCGTCGCGTTGCCGAAGCTGGTATTTACTTTCAGATTGGTGTCAAACACCATCGCCGTTGGTCGGCCCTGAAATGTGCCCGATACGGCAATGCGCGGCGGTAATTGGTATTCCGGCGGAATAGTGCCGGCTGGGGCCAAGCTCTTAATATCGGCCGCTGTGGTCGTGAACTGCGCTATGTTCAGGTCGGTATAAAGGCGGCGGTCCACTTCGGGCAAACCCTGGATCCGGCCACTGGCCCGCAGCACGGTATTGCGGAAGCCAACCACATCCAGGTTTTGCACCCTAAAGTCGCCCACGCGGCCATTTACCCGCCCGCTCACCAGCACCGACTGATTGGCACCGGTGGTAAAAGGCGGCGTATCGGCCAGATCAGGCGATAAATACAGAATATCGCGAAAGCCGAGGCGGGTTTCGCGCAGGTCGCCTTCAATGCGCAGCTGACCTAGTTTCTCGGTATCAGCCAGCGCATCCAGGCTCTCGTAGCCCATGGCCAGCGTGCGCCGGATGCGGGTGTGAGGCGTAATCAGATCGAGGTTGTCGAGACGGGTTTGCACCGAATCGAAAACGACATCGGCCGTAGCGCTTTCCACCTCAAAGCCGCTCTGCTCTTTGCCCGCTAGGTTCACGATACGACCCGTAGTGCGGTTTTCGGAGTAAAAGAGGTTCTCCGTATTCAGAACCAGGTCGGTGAACTTGAGGTGATTGTAGTCCATGCCCCGCACGCGGCTTTTCTGGGCGGGCTCGTTGAAGTTGTCGAACGCCACGTCTACATCGCTGATGTCGGACTTCTTAAGCGTGACTACCCAGCTAGCTTCCTGACCAGTGGCTTTTTCCACCGATTCGTTCAGGTCGCGCACCGCCTCGGCCGGGTTGATGATGCGTTCCTCTACGGGCACATTTTCGTTTTGGGCGTAGGCAAACGTAGTGTTGCGCAGACGCAGCGTGTTCAGCGCTACCCGCGAGTTGCGCAGGTCGATATTGTCGGCCGTAATCTCGGCCTGCCCAACGCGGGTGTTGATGTACTGGGCCGAGGGGGCATTTTTGTACGTCAGGCTGACGTTGTCGAGCAAGGCTTTATTCATACCAAGTTCCAGCTCCAGCGGCTCACTCACAGCCGTGTCCGGGGGGGCATTTTTACTCTGCACAATGTTGATGGCGGTGTTGCGCAGCGCTGCTTGATCGATGCGGTAGGTGGAAGCATCCACATCCACGGCATCCATGTTCACGGCCAGCTCGCCTACCCGTGTCTTCACGGCCATGCCTTCCACCTGGTCGTCGTAGGTGAGGCGAATATTGGTCAGGCGCGCATCGCCGATATTGTACTGAAAGCCGGCGCTGGCGGTATCTACCGGGGCTGTAGTAGGGTCGGCGGTAGCGAAGGCGGCCGTGATATAGTCGAAGTTGAAGGTACTGTCGGGCAGGGTGCGCGTAATGCCCACGGTGCCATCGTTTAGCTCCACCGACTTCACGTTGATCTGCGATTTAGTAAGGGCCCACAAGTCAATATTGACACCTAAGTGCCCCACCGACAGCAGCGTATCGCCTTTCTGATCTTCCAGATACACATCGTCGAGGGAAATGGCATTGCGCCAATCGGTGCGGAATTTCCCGATCCGTACTTCCGTCCCGATTTTATCTTGCAGATAGCCGCTGGCTTTACGGGCGGCAAAATCCTGGGCAGACGGAAACTGCAGAGCCACCACTACCAGGATTACCAATAGGACAATAAAAGCCACCAGCCCCAGGATACCGTAGAGGATGCGGCGAACGTACGTAGGCAAGGATTTGATAGTGTGGTTGTGCTTAAAGTGTTCAGTATCACCCAACGAAAAAAAGCGGCGCGGGGTTGGCTGGGGGGCTTTTTTGATTGTAGAACGCTCTATATATACCGACTTGTGTAGCGTGAAGCACGAAAGTCTCGAAATGCGATGAGTAGTAGACGAAGAACTTGTGGAACGTAAAAAAGCCCCGGCTCAAGAGCCGGGGCTTTGTTTTGATACGAGACTGAAAAACGGGAATAACTCAGAAGCCTAAGCCCACGGCAAAGCCCGATGCTGAAGTCACGAGGTTGTAGTTGCCGCCCTCATTTAGCCTCGTGGCCCTGCCTGTAGATAAATCGATAGAATACAAGTCAGTAGAGCCGAAAATATTGAGAAGTGCATAGCCATTATTACTCGTGCCACCAATATCAAAACTACCAGTGGCTACGGCTGGAATTCCTAAATCGCCGATGCTTACCAGAGTACCAGCATTCGGCGGGTTTTGTTGATAAAGCGTTGCGACAGAGGTAAATCGCCCGCTTGGTACTTGGCCCATGACATACAAGGTAGTGGACGTTGCGCCCACAAAGTTATTGGAGTAGGCCGCGGTATAGATGCCCCTACCGCTCGGATTGAGCGCGGCATCTTCGACTACCGTCCCATCTGTGGGATTGACCCGCAAGTTTTGGCCACTACTAGTTACTATGCGAATTCGGTCCACTACAGGGTTGAAATCGAAACCTGGGCTGATATCATCTACTCTCACATTTAAGGTAGCCACTAATGTAGCAGCGCCCGTTGCTGGGTTGATTGTGTATAGCCTGTTGTCACCTTGCGGGGCCGGAAAAGGTGGCCTTTGTACGGACAAAGCATAGAGCTGCCCAGTAGCCGGACGAAAGTCAAGCCCAATTAACGCATCATCCGGGCTTAACCCAGTGATTGGCCTATTCACAATAGCTGAGGCGACAGGATTTGTAAGATCAATAACGGATAAGCTAGGTGTGCTGCCACCACTAATGGAAAACCCAAGAGAATAAGCTACCGCTCGCGTAGGAATTGCAATACCAACGTAATCCAAGCTGGTACTGTACTGAGCCAGAGTCCGCGCCGCGCCCGTGGCTAAATCCAGGGTAAAGAGCGTAGGCTTTCCGTGCACGTTGTATAATCCTAAGGCCGTGCCCGTCTTGGCATCGATATCGAAGCCGCCCTCTCCACTTACGGGTAGGTTCAGGTTGCCCACGGCAGCCACCGTACCTGCATTGGGGGAGGGAACTAGGTAGAGATACTTGTTCAGCGTGTTGATGGCATACAGAGCTGTGGTTGTGGCGCCCGCCGTGTTATTGGTGTAGGCAACACCTGTCAGCATAGCACCGGTTGCACCATTAATGTTGCTATCAGTGTTGGCTACAGTGCCGGTTTCAGGATTCAGGCGTAGGTTCTGGCCCGTATTGCTCACTACCCGAATCCGGTCCACGGTCGGATTGAAATCAAAGCCTACTAGGTTGCCCTGCACCGCGGGCGTGAACGGCCCGGTACCGATGGCGTGGGCTCTGCCGGTGTTTTGGTTAATGACGTACAGCCGACTGGCACTACTCACCCCATAGAGCTGACCCGTAGCGGGGCGGAAGTCGATGGCTAAGATCCGCTCGCCACCAGTGAGGCCCGTAATCGAAACGGAGCTGGTGCGCGTGGCGGCATTAGCCGTAGAGTAGGCATCAAGCTGTGTGCCCCCAGCCAGCGCGTAAAACGCAATGTCTTGACCTAAAGGGGGGAAGGTAGGAATGGTAGGCGGAGTAGGCTTAGGGAAGTACTGCTCCAGAATGTCTTCGCAGCTACTCAGCGATAACAACAGCAAGACAGCCATACCCCACTTGGCGAGGGAGAAGGTTTTTACCATGTTACTTGAATTATAAGATTGAGAAAATAAATAATAGACCTAATCAGATTCAGTCTTAGAAAATTTTAATTTCTTTATCTGGCTTCGATGCTAGTACACGACAGCTCTATTTATATCAGTCGGGACTGTCGTTTATTCTCCTACTAGGATGAGAAGCTATTGAATCTAAAACCCTAGGCCAACGGTAAAGCCACTCGTACCGATACCCCCGGAACTCCTACCAAATACTCCCTTGCTGGTAGCCTTACCAGTCACTAGATCTATAGTGTATAACTCCGTGCTACCGGTAGTATTCAAAACAGCATAGCCCGTGTTGGTAGTGCCACCAATATCGAAGTTGCTGCCGGGACCGGCATTGAGATCCAGATTACCAACCTCTATCAACGTTCCTGCATTGGGCGCGTTTTGTAGAAACAGCTTTGCGGACAAAAAAGGCGCCCTGGAGCTGAAATCCCTAGTATCGATTACGTACAGATTGGTCGTAGTGGCGCCTGCGAAGTTATTACTATAAGCTGCGGCTTCCACTACTGGCGTGCCCGGATTCAGGTCACCATCTTGGATAGCTGTGCCGTCTACTGGGTTGACCCGTAGGTTCATGCCAGAGCGGCTTACAATTCGAATGCGGTCTACTACGGGGTTGAAGTCAAACCCATAGGTACCTCTGAACACCAATGGAATAGATAAGCTGGCCACCCGGGTAGCCTCGGCAGTAGCAGCATTGATTGTGTACAGGCGGGCATTATCCATCTGAGGACCACCCTGCGGACGCTGCACAGTTAGGGCGTATAGCTGCCCATTCAGTGGTCGAAAATCCAAGCCTGCCAGTTCTTCACTCGGCGTCAGTCCCATGATGGGCTTGGAAATGGAAGTGGAAGGATTTGTTGGATTGACAATTAATAAGTCATTGTTGATAGTAATAGCATAGGCCACCGGTGATGTAGGGATGGCAATGCTCGAATAATCCAGGCTTATATCATACTGTGCCAGAGATTTGGCGGCACCCGTAGCAAGATCAACGGCAAATAAGGTAGGATTGCCACTCACGGCGTACAGCCCCAAAGCTGTGCCTGACTTCCCATCAATATCGAAGCCACCGTTCCCGATGATACTTAAATTCAGCCCTCCTATCGGCGCTACGGTGCCTTCATTAGGTTTGCTGATCAGATAGAGCTGCCGGCTTGCCGAGTTGATGGCATATAATTCTGTCGTTGTGGCTCCCGCCACGTTATTGGTATAGGCTACCGCCGTAATACTAGCACCCGTAACACCATTAATGCTGCCATCTGTGCTGGCTACGGTGCCCGTTTCGGGATTCAGACGCAGGTTTTGGCCCGTAGAAGTGACGAGACGAATGCGGTCCACCGTGGGGTTGAAGTCAAAGCCCACCAAATCCCCCCCTAGGGTAGGTGTGAAGGCGCCAGTGCCAATGGCGTGGGCGGCACCCGTATTTTGGTTAATCACGTAGAGGCGGCTAGCATTACTCACCCCGTAGAGCTGCCCGGTAGCGGGCCTAAAGTCAATGGCCAATAGAGTTTCGCCGCTGGCTAAGCCCGTAATAGCCACTGAGCTTGTGCGCGTGGCGGGGGCCTTGGTCGAGTATGCATCCAACCGGCTGCCACCCGACAAAGCGTAAAAAGGAATATCTAGCCCCAAGCTCGGAAACGTTGGGACACTAGGGGTGGGCCGTGGAAAGTATTTCTCCAGAACGTCTTCGCAGCTACTCAACGAAGACAAGAGCAAGACGGCCATGCCCCACTTGGCGAGGGTAGAAATCTTCATCATTTTGAGTGACTTTTTATTATTAAATTAAGAAATAATAGAATTTATTTTATCATATACTCTATGTAGCTATATAGATTCAGATTATCAAATTTTTGTAAGAAGCGCCAACTTATCCGAACCTTGTCCGCCTGATTAGGTAGCTACTACTTAGCACAGCTATAAAGCGTAGTAAAACTTATCTTTCGCCCCCATCTGATTTCTTACGAATGATTATCCGCTTCTCTCTCCCCTATTTCACCGAGCCTGGCCAGCGCATTGCGGTCTGCGGCTCCGAGCCCAGCCTGGGCCAGTGGAACCTCGACCACGCGCTTTTTTTGCATTACGCGGCCCGCACGGGCCTTTGGACTCAGGAAATAAGCATCCCCACTGACCACCCTCATCCCATTGAATACAAGTACGTGCTGCTCGACGAGCGCGACGGCAGCAAGCAGTGGGAGTGGGGTCACAATCGGGTGGTGGCTGATTCTGGGGGGCTTTTTACTCGCCTCATGCTGGAAGATTATTGGCGCGCTCCCGCCGAGCCCGACAATGAGCTGCACACGGCTGCCTTCACCAAAGCCCTGTTTCGTCGGGGGTCGCACGTAGCCCCTGCACAGGCCCGCGCCATAGCATCCGCAACTGAAATCGGGTCTGCGGGAGCCATCCGATTTCAGCTGGTAGCGCCACGGGTAGCGCCTCACCACCAAGTTTGTATTCTGGGCTCTGATGAAGCTTTAGGCGCCTGGGATGCTAGTCGGGCCGTTGTTCTGGACGACCAAGATTATCCTACCTGGACAGCGCAGGTAGCCTTGGAGCAGCCTAGCCAGAACACCCAGTACAAGTACGCCATCCGCGACTCGCAAACTGGCCAGATCATTCATCTGGAAACCGGCGACGACCGAGTAATTTTGCCCCCCACGCCTGCCAATACCTTGCGGGTGCGGGCGGATGAGGGGTTTCGCTACCCAGCTGGCAACTGGCGCGGAGCCGGAGTTGCGCTGCCGGTTTTCTCCCTGCGCACGAAGCAGGGATTAGGTGTGGGCGAATTTTCGGACCTGAAGATGCTGGCCGACTGGTCGGCGGAAGCGGGCCTGAAACTGATGCAGATTCTGCCCATTAACGATACCACGGCCACCCACACCTGGGTCGATTCTTACCCGTACGCGGCAATTTCAGTGTTTGCCCTGCATCCACTGTACCTGCATCTGGATGGTATTGCGGAGCTGGCTAAGCCCGCCGACCGCAAGGAGCTGGCCCGCCTGCGCGAGGAGTTGAACGCCCGCGACTTTGTGGACTATGAGCCCGTGATGGAGGCCAAATGGAAGTTTATCAAACTTCTATATCAACAGGAGAAGGCTGCTTTTCTCGCTGATCCCGCTTTTAAAGCGTTTTGGGTGGAGCAAAATGAATGGCTGGTGCCCTACGCTGCCTTTTCGGCCCTGCGCGACCGGTTTGGCACGGCTGACTTCCAGCAGTGGCCCGAAGAGTTTCGGACGCCCCAAAATCTCGACCAGCTTACGGCCCCCGACCAGCCCAATTTCGACGAGTTTGGCCTGCACTTCTTCACCCAGTTTCACCTCGATAAGCAGCTGCGTGAAGCCGTAGAATACGCCCGTGAGCGCGGTGTGGTGCTCAAGGGTGATTTGCCTATCGGCATTTATCGCCACTCCGTGGATGCCTGGACCCAGCCCGAGCTCTACCATATGGATCGCCAAGCCGGCGCTCCGCCAGACGACTTCTCGGTGACGGGCCAAAACTGGCGCTTCCCCACCTACAATTGGGAGCGCATGGCCGAGGACAACTACCAGTGGTGGCGCAACCGCCTGAGCCATCTGGCCCGCTACTTCGATGTGCTGCGCATCGACCATATTCTAGGCTTCTTCCGCATCTGGGAAATTCCAGGGCATTCGGTGGAAGGCCTTCTGGGGCACTTCGCGCCCGCTTTGCCGATGCATCGGCACGAGATTGAGCAGCGCTTGGGCTGGTTTGACTATGGGCGTTTGTGCGAGCCGTATATCCGCTGGCACATGCTTCAGCACATCTTCCACGCGCAGGCGCAGGCCGTCTTTGATGAGTTTATGGAGGATGCCGGCTACGGCGCTATTCGCCTCAAAGACTACGTGCGCACCCAGCGGCAGATGGAGGCGTTATTTGACCAGCGAATTGCCGCAGACCCCAACAATGCCGAGCACCTACGCTGGCTGCGCACGGGCCTGTACAAGCTGGTGAACGAAGTACTGTTTGTGCCCGCCGACGAGCCCGACTTCTACCACCCGCGCATCACGGTGTATCTGAGCACGTCGTTTAAGGAGCTGGACGATCATAATCGCCATCTTATTAATGAGATCTACAACGATTTCTTCTTCCGTCGCCACGAGGATTTCTGGCGGCGACAGGGCTTGGTAAAATTGCCCCCCGTGCGCTACGCCACCGATATGCTTATCTGCGGTGAAGACTTAGGTATGGTGCCGGCTTCCGTGCCGGGCGTCATGCGCGAGCTGGGCATGCTGGGCCTCAACATCCAGCGCATGCCCTCCGACCCCAAGGTTGAATTTGGCAACCCTGCGCATGCACCTTACTTGTCCGTTGTCAGCCCTGGCTCGCACGATATGAGCACTTTGCGCGGCTGGTGGGAAGAAGACCGCGACATTACCCAGCGTTTTTTTGAAGACTTGCTCGGCCATCGGGGCGAATTTGCCCCCCAGTACTGCGAGCCCTGGATAGCGCGTGAAATAAACGTGCAGCACCTGCATTCGCCCGCCATGTGGGCTATTTTCCCGCTCCAGGATTTGCTGGCTATGAATGCTGACCTGCGCCGCGAAAACCCGCACGATGAGCAGATTAACGTGCCCTCTAATCCGCAGCATTTCTGGAAGTATCGCCTGCACCTGAATCTAGAAGACTTGGCCTCACAAGCGAGCTTTACTCAAACGCTGCATAACCTGACTGATGAGAGCGGGCGCAGCCAAGTATATTAGGTTTAGCTACTTGCATCTACTTTAGCTAATTGCTTTTAAATATTTTCTACTTAAAAAAAGCCCCCCGGCCTAACCGCTGGGGGGCTTTTTTGGTATAGGGGTTTCTACTGTGTTTCTTATGCCTACAGCTCCTCCTCTTCCCAAAGCTGCCCGCCGTCTTCGACCTGCCACCGACTACGATGTTATTATCATAGGGGCCGGAAGCGCCGGGCTGAGCGCGGCGCTGGTATTGGGCCGCTGCCTACGCCGCGTACTCGTGTGCGATGGCGGCGCTCCGCGCAATGACCCCTCCCCCGCCGTATGGGGCTTCTTCACCCGCGATGGTGTGCAACCCAGTGAGCTGCTGCGCTTGGGCTTGGAACAGCTGACGGCCTACCCGAGTGTGGAAGTTTGCCCCTTGCGCGCAACCGAGGTTAGCGTGAGCGACGAATGCTTTACCATCGTGGCCGATACGGAAGCCAGCCGCACCCGCAGCATAACGGCGCGCAAAGTATTGCTGGCCACGGGCGTAGAGGATGAATTGCCCCCCCTAGAAGGCATGCGCGAGTTCTGGGGACGCGGCGTGCTGCATTGCCCCTACTGCCACGGCTGGGAGGTGCGCGACCGGGCGTTAGCGGTATACGGCCGGGGAAAAGGAGTTACGGGCCTGGCGTTGCTTGTCAGCCGGTGGTCGAAGGATGTGGTAGTATGCACCGATGGCCCCGGCGGCCTGACAGATAAGGCCCGTCAGCGCCTGCACAAGCAAGGTATTAAGGTGCATGAAGAGCCTATTGAACGCCTGGAAGGCTCCGAGAAAGACGGTCTGCAACACGTACTGTTCAAGAATGGCGACAAGTTGGTGCGCGAGGCGCTGTTCGTGCATCCGCACCAGCACCAACGCACTAATCTGGCTGAGCAACTAGGCTGTCGTCTCAATAGCAAAGGCGCCGTTTGGACGGATAAAAAGCAGCAAACCTCAGTGCCCGGCCTCTATGCCGCCGGCGACACTACGGCCGGCATGCAGCAGGCCATTCTGGCTGCCGCCGAGGGCTCCCTTGCTGCCATTATGATAAATGAAAAGCTTACCAAGGAAGAGTGCGTATAACACTCTATTTCAGCCAGGTATGCGAATGGTAAACTCCGTGTATTCGCCTTCCTGGCTTTCCACCGTAAGCGACCCATTGTGGCCTTTAGTCACGATATCGTAGCTCAACGACAGGCCTAAGCCGGTGCCTTCGCCGGTGGGTTTGGTGGTGAAAAAGGGTTGAAAAATCTTATCCTTTACAGTGGCTGGCATGCCCATGCCATTGTCGCGCACGCGCACTTCTACGTCGCCGGCCTCGGTGCGGCGGGTGCTCACACTCACCGTGGGCACGTAGCCATCAGATACGCACTCCTTCTTTTTCTGAACCGCGTAAAATGCATTGGTAAAGAGGTTGAGAAACACCCGCCCTATATCCTGCGAAATAGCATTTACCTGCCCCAGCTCCGGATACAGGTTCGTGTATAGGGTGGCATTGAAGGTTTTGTCCTTGGCCCTTAAGCCGTGGTAAGCCAAGCGCAGGTATTCGTCGGCCAGCGTGTTTATATCGGTTGGCTGTAGCTCGCCCGTGCTGGCGCGGCTGTGCTCCAGCATTCCCTTCACAATGGACGCCGCTCGTTGGCCGTGGTGGGTAATTTTTTGCAGATTCTGCTTCAAATCAACCAGCAGCTCGGTTTCCAGATCGGCATTGCGGGTAGGCTTGCGCTTTTCCTCCTCCAGCTCCGTAATCAGTTCGGCGCTTACATCCGAAAAGTTGGTCACGAAGTTCAGCGGGTTTTGAATTTCATGGGCAATACCGGCGGTCAGCTCGCCCAAACTGGCCATTTTTTCGGCCTGAATGAGTTGGGTCTGCATGGTTTTAAGCTCAGTTAATGCCTGGCTCAATTCCTCCGTCTGCTTGGTAAGCGTAGCGGTACGCTCGGCTACGAGTCGCTCCAACTCAGCGTTTTGGGTTGCTATGCGCTGCTTTTCCTGTTCCTCCTCCTCTCGCAATAGGCGCTCTTTCTCAAGGTGCTTTTTCTGATTGCGGGCAATCAGCAGAAATGTAATCATCCATATGACCGTGAAGCCCTGCGAAGCGTCGAAAGCGTCTTCATAGTTCTCGCCCAGCTTCCAGCCCGATACTACCAGCACCAGTTCGATAGCGGAGTACACGGTGTAAGGCACTACGGCCAGCAACACAGTGCGGGCCGGTCGGTAATCCCGTAAAGCCAGTGCGACCAGTATTACAACCATAAAGGCGAAGAGCATATACACTTCGTCCAGCTGGTCGTTGCGAAAGTTGAACAGGAGGTCAATAATACCTAGTCCCACCCCCGGCACCCAGATCCACCCAAGCAGCTTATCCCAATGAGGCAGGCGATTGGGCAGGTCAAAAAACCGGCGCAAGATTCGCACTACCAGCAGTTGGGCCAGCAGAATGCTAATTATTATTTGACCATCAAATTTCATAGGGGAAGCCGGTGCTGAAACAGCGAAGTAAACTGGCAGGAATGCTTGGTATCGATTGATATACTACTGCTTCCATTTCTTGCATTCCAGTATGGAAAAAGGGCAGCTTAGGGAGAAATAATACTAATCATCTTTTGCTAACTTTTTGGTAAGCCAATTCTTAGGCAGCGGAACTGCAAAAATAACTGTTGGATTGCTAGTGCGAGGACGGCGGCGAGTGGTGAGCTTTTTCAGCTTGTCATCCTCTTTCGACAAGAGGATGCTGGCATAATCCCCAATTAATCCCACGGAGGTGGGCAATGTAATGCGTACGGAAAGCTGCTGCGAGGTCTCAACGGGTTTTGCGCCAGCGGGATTTTGCGCTTGGCTGCTCATGATGGAAAGCGGACAGGCAAGACATAAAACAAATAACTTAACACCAGACATTGAGGAAGAGCAACGCTATACTACTGATTATGAATAGAATTTATTCGAAACTCACTATAGAATTATGAACAAATCTACTGTGTTTGCTTTCTGAAGCAATAGCTCAGCAAACGCAACCAAACAACCCTCTGATTGTAAGACGGTAACCAATAGTATATAACGGATCTGCTTCCTTGCTATGCAGCCTTGCGACTACCTGTAGCTATTGCGGTTTTGCACCGAAGCGAAAAGCAACCGACTGCTTTTTTATCGTCCAGTTGTCTGGGGGACTTTTTATTAACTTTTTTCATCTCAGACGGCTTGATCTACTCAAGTCAGCTCTAATTCAGGCCGTGCTGCTGCAGAGGGACAGCGTGTCATTTTGTATAAGCCAGCTAGCGACGGCACCACTGCTCATACGTGCCCAAAACGCAGATAACCTGGCCACTTTACAGGTAAATGCGCGTCTTGGGATGGCGGTTTTTCCAATCGATGGGGCCGGCTTCATCGGGCTCCATTTCCTGCACATACTGCCAGAGGAAAGAGCGCGGCATTTCGTGTTCCTGGCCCAGCATAGCCTGCCAGAGCCGCGTAGCTTGAACAATAGGGGAAGATGACATACGATGTGAGTGGGCAATCTAAGTTGCATCCACCGACATTTTCTCAATAATTGCGCCTGTTTTGAAGCTGGAAAAGCAAGTCAGACTGCGGCCGTAAAATTTCTCTAAATCGGTATAATTTAAGTTGTTAAAGCAATTACCCACTACTCTAAGCCACCTTAGCTGATCAGTAATTCAACCGATTTACTCATTGAGTTTTTAAAGCACATTAGAAGTGCTAGGGCGCAAAAAAAGCCCCCCAAAGGAGAGGCTTTTAAGCATAGGCAGGCTCCAACGAATTAGCGCCTACCCACGCTGCCTTTCGATGCCTCTGCGGCTTTTGGCGCGGGCGTGGCGCCCGAAAAGCTTTCAGGTGGCCCGAGGTAGCTGGGCTTCACACCGCCCCAGTCTACCACCAGCTTTTGCAGTACTACACCGGGGTCAACGAGCCAGAACTTCAGTACATGCTCACCGGGCTTGGCCAGCGTGTGGGTGGAAGTTTTAATGATGATATTATTTGCCACCGCTTGCTCCCAAGGTCGGTTGCCGTTATCTGGGTTCAGGCCCGTGTGCAGGTTAACGAGCTGTGGCGCTTCGTCATCAAACGACACGGCGTAGCGCAGGCCAGTGGTGTTGGTAAAGTCGAGTGTGGGGGCCAAATATGCCTGCACGGTTACTGGTCCACTGCCCGTCAGCTGCACTTTATATTCGAGATGCGGACTGTTGCCGGCGGGCGTCTGGCTCGGAATAGCTCTGGGGAAAACCGTTACGCCCGAAAGGGTGCGGCCCAGGTCCGGAACAGTCTGCCACTTCACGTTGCTGCCGTACACGGCCTGGCTGTAGTGTTCAGCTTCTATCGACACAAAGCCATCTGTTTCCACAAAGCCTTTCGCCAGATTGGATTTGCCCCCCACCGCGTTTTCCACTACCGCTTGCACTACTACATTCTTATTGTTCGGTCCGCTGATGGTGATGGGCACGCGCGTGGTGCCAGCAGGCGCTTTGCCCCAATCGACGCTGACCAGCAAGCGCTGCTCCTTGTCTAGTTTAGCTGGTTTGGTAACGCGCAGCCACGGCGAACCGGTTTGAACGGTGTATTCAAAAGGTGCAGTACCGCGGTTGAACACATCAATGTAGCGAGTGGGCTGCTGGTAGGAGTTGAAAGTCGGCAGCACGGCCTCGCCTGATTGTTGGGGCCAAGCGGCTTCGGCACCTTCGATGGCTACGCTCATGTCGGCGGTGGCAGCAGGAGTCAGCTGCTTTACTTCGGGCATTTTATCGGCGGGGGGCTGCTGCCAGTAGGTGTAGCCAATGTGGGTCTGGTCCATCATGTGGTTCCATTTGCCCTTGGCCATCGTCTGGTTGTAGTAGCGGGAAATCTCGGCGTCGCGCTCAAACAGCTGCTTGGCTTTGGTGGCCAAATCGTTGGTGCTGGCGCGGCCCTGTTGGGCGTAGAGATGGTTCTGAGCGATGGTGTAGTACATCTCGTTCAGGTTGGCGCCGGCTTTTACAGGGTGCAGCACCAACTGAAAATACGCGTCACGGTGCTCGGGGGGCATTTTTTCGTTTAACTGCTCCGCATCCACCAGAAGCTTATTGTAGTCGGCTACCACGGTTTCAAACTCGCGGTAGTTGGTCAGGCTGTACGTTTTCTCGTTCAGCAATTCCGGCTTGCGGCGGGAGTTGTACTTAGCATACTTAGCCAGAATATCAGCAATAGCAGCGGCGTGTTTGTTCCCAAACTGTTGGGCGGCCCACTGCCGGGTGTAATCGTCGATTTGGTTGGCGCCTATCTTATCAGGGTTCCAGGCATAGTCGAGGAAGAAGCTGATGGGAAACTCCATGGGCTTCAGGTCGCCCACGTTCACAATCCAGATCTGGTTGGCGCCGTACTCATGAGCCAGATGCATCTGCTCCCAGATGCGCGGAATTGGATTGGTATTGAGCCACTTATAGTTACGCGGGCCGCCTACATAGTCATAGTGGTAGTATATGCCGTAGCCGCCTTTGCGGGGCTTGTCGCCTAGCTTGGGCAGCTTGCGCAGGTTGCCCCAGTTGTCATCGCATAGCAGCAGGGTCACGTCGTCGGGCACGCGCATGCCTTTGTCGTAGTAGTCCTGCACCTCTTTGTAGAGGGCCCACATTTGAGGCGTTTGCTCGGCGGGCTTGCCGGTTTCCTCGGCAATAATTTTGCGCTGATCGGCTACTATTTTTTCCAGCAAGGTGATGTTGCTGCCCTCGCTCATGGGCTCGTCGCCGTCGCCACGCATGCCCACGGTTATGATGCTTTCTTTGGTACCCATGTTCCTGATACCCTGCCGCCAGAAGTCCTGCAAAGTTTTTTCGTTGGTCTGGTAGTTCCAGGGGCCGCTGCCGAAGCGCTTCCATTCTTGCTGTGAGCGGACCATAGGCTCGTGGTGCGAAGTGCCCATTACGATGCCGTACTCGTCGGCCAGCACGGGGCTCTGCTTGTCATCGTCGTTGAAGGCATTGCCCCACATAGCGGGCCACAGGTAATTGCCCTTCAGGCGCAGAATCAACTCGAATACATGGACGTACATTTTAGAGTTGATACCGCCGAATTTTTCCTTAGCCCAACCGCTCAAGGCTGGCGCCTCGTCATTAAGGAAAATACCCCGGTATTTCACCTTCGGCTCGCCCTGGGTGTGTCGGCCGGGTGCCACGTACAGCGCCTGCTGCTGGGGCGTGGGCACATCAGCCCACCAGTACCACGGCGACACGCCAATCTGGGCCGATAAGTCATAGATGCCGAATATGGTGCCGCGCTTGTCGCTGCCGGCAATGACCAAGGCACGCTCTACGCCGGGCATGGGTTTTTCCACCACTTGCAGCACGAAGGTTTCCCACTTGCCCGCCACGCCTGATACGTCGAGCTTCTTAGTTTTTACCAACCCATCAATTAGGGGGCTTTTTCCTAGGGTACCGATGAGTACAACCTCTTTGCCGGCCGGTGCTTTATCGGTGGTGAAGGTGGGGGTAAGCTTGGTGACGCGGTTGATATCGGCCTGCAAATCTTTGGCGGCGCGCAGTACGCCCGGCCAGTCGGAATTGCTGGCGTAAAGTGGCGCCGTTTTGCCCCCCGCCGCTAGGGTAAAGCCACCTTTTCCTTTTTGTGTCGAAACGTAGACTTCGGCGCCCGGCACAGTTGGGCCAGCCAGCGTTGGCAGCGCAGCCAGCAACACCAACAGCATGGGTAGCTGCCATTTGCGGCGCAGATACAAGTACAGTTGGATGGGTTTGAGTAACATAGCTTTGGGTGGAAAGAGGCTGAGCGAAAAGCTAAGGTTAAGGCTAGCTCCCCCCCTCATCTGAGGAGGGGAGCTAGTTTTCTAGTTTTCGCGAAACGCGTTCTACATTTTATTCTTCGTCGTTTGCAGTACAGCCTGTAAGGCGGGCTTGGGCTGGTAGCTGCGGTCGAAGAGCAGCGGGTAGCTGGTGCGGCCTTTAATGGGCCAGTCATTGAGCCACGAATCGTTGTCGGTTACGCCCCACAGGGTGATGCGGTCAATAACGTTGCGGTGCTTGCGGAAGAGGGCAAACAGGTCGGCGTAGCGCTTGGTAAGCTGCTGCTGCACCGAGTCGGGCAGGCCGGTGGTGTACACGTTGTACTTGGCGTCGGTGGCAAACGTCTCGGCGATGTCCGCGCCCTGGCGCCGGCTGGGGTTGGGCAGCACATCAATGTCCAGCTCCGTGAAGTTGACCTTTACCCCTAGCTTCGAGAAAGCGACGATGCTCTCTTCTATCTGCTCAATGCTGGGCTTTGTCAGGCCATAGTGGCCCTGCATACCAATAGCCGCAACCTTGATGCCTTTGGCTTGCAGGCTCTTAACCAGCTTAATCGTGCCAGCCCGCTTTTCGGGGCGGTAGAGACTGTAATCGTTGTAGTACAGCTCCGCTTTAGGATCGGCTTTGTGGGCGTACTCAAAGGCCTTGACGGCGAAATCTTCGCCGAGAATTTCCAGCCATTTGGTTTTGCGCAGGTCGCCCTGCTGGTCATCGATGGCCTCGTTGACTACATCCCAGCCCCCGATTTTACCTTTATAGCGGCCCACTACGGTATTGATGTGATCTTCCAGGCGCTTCAGTAGCACTTCCCGGCTCACGGGGTTGCCGGCGGCGTCTTCAAATACCCACTTGGGCGTCTGCTGGTGCCACATCAGCGTGTGCCCAACGATGAACATTTTGTTGTCCTGCCCGAACTTTACGTAATCGTCGGCGGGCTTGAAGTTGTAGGTGTCTGGCTGCGGGTGCACGGGGCCCCACTTGAGCAGGTTTTCGGGGCTGATGGTGTTGAACTGCTGCTTTATCAGGGCAGTGGCCTTGCTATCCTGACCACTAATCTGCCGACCATTGAGGGCCGCGCCCACGTAAAAATCCTGCTTGAACGCGTCCTTCAGAGTTGGTTCCGACTTCTGAATAAAGCCCATTGAAACACTGGCCAGAACGGCGTACGTAAGGGTTTTGTTGATTTTCATAGAATGAGGATCAGCGGGAAATAGATACAGGATGTGGCAGCGGCTGGGAAGTGGTTACTTCAACTCCAGCACCACCACCGACTGGGGCGGCAGCTCCACGGCTAGGTTGCCGCCGCGCTTTTTAGCCCCGGAAAAGCCCCCCAGCTTCACTTTGTTGGGATTATCGAAACTGTTGTAGTCGCTCACGCTGGCCGAAGTCAGAATGCGGCCCGATACCGTTTTCCAGGTCACGCCGGGCAACGCGGTTTCCAGCTTTAAGGTCTTCTTGGTATCCAGATTGACCAGCGAAATGTGCACCGCGCCCTTGGCATCTTTCGAAGCGGAGGCGTTCAGCGCCGGCACTTTGTCGTTGCCCATCACATAGTCGGGGCTGGTAAATTGCAGGGGCAAATATTGCGCATCTTGGTGCACCTGATACAAGTCAAACACGTGGTAGGTGGGCGTGAGCAGCATCTTTTCCTTGTCCGTGAGAACGAGGGCCTGTAGCACGTTTACGGCTTGGGCCAAATTTGTCCCCCGCACCCGGTCACAGTGATTGTTAAAGATGTTGAGCGTGGTGCCCGCTACCAGCGCGTCGCGCAGGGAGTTTTGCTGAAACAGAAAGCCCGGGTTGGTGCCTGGTTCTACGTCGGTCCACACGCCCCACTCATCCACCAGCAAGGCTACCTTTTTGTCCTTGTCGTACTTGTCCATGATGGCGGCGTGCTTGGTCACGACGGCTTCCATTTTCAGGCAGTTCTTCATCGTGTTGAAGTACTCCTGCTCGTTGAAGCCGGTGGCCTTGCCCTTGCTGCCGGTCCAGCTGCCGGTGGGCAGCGTGTACTGGTGCAGGGTGAGTCCCCACATCTGGTTGAGCGGAATGTTTTTCATGCACGTCTCCGTCCAGTGGGCGTCGTCGCCGTTGGCGCCACTCACGATTTTCTTGAGCGGCGGGGAGGCGGGGTAGCTGTGGGCGAAGGTGGCGTAGCGCTTATACACATCGGTGTAGTACTCGGCCGTCATGTTGCCGCCGCAGCCCCAGCTTTCATTGCCGATGCCCCACCACGTCACGCCGTAGGGTTCGGGGTGGCCGTTTTTGCGGCGCTCCAGCACCAATGGCGTGTCGTCGTTGGAGTTGAGGTATTCCATCCAGCCCGCCATTTCCTGCACCGTGCCGCTGCCTACGTTGGCCGCTAAGTACGGCTCGGTGCCGAGCAGCTTACAAAGCTCCAGAAACTCGTGGGTACCGAAGCTGTTGTCCTCCAGGTTGTTGCCCCACCACATGTTTAGCATCTTCGGACGCTGAGCCGTGGGGCCCACGCCGTCGCGCCAGTGGTAGGTGTCGGCAAAGCAGCCGCCGGGCCAGCGGAGGTTGGGCACTTTGATTTTGCGTAGCGCCTCCACAATGTCCATGCGGATGCGGCCTTGTTTGGGCACGTTCAGCTTCTCATCAACCCAGAAACCATCGTAAATACAGCGGCCCAAGTGCTCCGCAAAATGCCCGTAGATGTGCTTGCTGATTTGCAGCTTCGGGTCGCCGGGCTGCACCGTTACCTGCACCGTTTGGGCCATTGCGCTGAGCGTTAAGCCAAGTCCGAGCCCGGCAAGGAGCCCGGCCCTCCTCCCCCACTTGCGCAGGGAAAAACGTGGCGTGTTTGTCTCAGAAAAGCCCCCCAGCGGTTGGTTTAGATGCAGTTTGGTCATTGAGTTAGAATAGCTAAATAACAAGCCGGCCGTCATGCAGAGCGGAGCGAAGCATCTCGCATGCTGATGTCAGATTAGTAATCTAACGGCGTGAGCGAGATGCTTCGCTCCGCTCTGCATGACGGCCGGCTTGTTAACTAATCGCTTTTAAGATTTACGAAAGAACTTCCTTGGGCTCCGTTTCAGCGGGCTTGTCTTCCAGCAGCGCCTTGGCTTTCTCCACCACATTGTCCACCGTGAAGCCAAACATGGCCATCACTTCCTCACCGGGACCCGACTCACCGAAGCGGTTCATGCTGATAACAGTGCCTTCGTCGGTCGCGTACTTGTGCCAGCCAATGGGCGAACCAGCTTCGATGGTAACGCGCTTGCGCACAGAGGGCGGCAGCACTTGCTGCTGGTAGGCTTTATCCTGCTGCTCAAACAATTCCCAGCTCGGCATACTCACGACCCGCGCCGCAATGCCTTGCTTTTGCAGCTCCTGCTGGGCCTGCATGGCTAGCGACACTTCCGAGCCGGTAGCAACCAGTATTAGCTGGGGCTTGCCACCTTCGGCTTCGCTCAGAATGTAAGCGCCTTTGGCCACGCCTTCGCGCGCTGAGCCATACTTCTCTTGGTCCAGGGTGGGCAGTTTCTGACGCGACAAAATTAGCACCACGGGCGACGCTGGCTTGGTCATGGCAACGCGCCACGACTCTACGGTTTCGTTCGCATCAGCGGGGCGCAGCACGATAATATTGGGAATGGTACGCAGCGCGGCCACTTGCTCTACCGGCTGGTGCGTGGGTCCATCTTCGCCTAAGCCGATACTGTCGTGAGTGAAGACAAACGTAACGGCCGATTCGGCAAGGGCAGTGAGGCGAATTGCCCCCCGCATGTAGTCTGAGAAGGTAAGGAATGTGCCGCCGTACACGCGCACGCCGCCGTGGCGCGACATGCCGTTGAGGGCACCGCCCATGGCGTGCTCGCGCACGCCAAACCAGATGTTGCTTTTCTCATAGCTGCCCGGCTGGAAGCTCAGGTCTCCTGCGGGGGGCATTTCGTTGGAGCTGGCCAAGTCGGCGGAGCCCCCGAAGAGGAAAGGAATGGTTTTTTTCAACGCGCCCAGCGCTTTTCCCGACGCTTGGCGGGTAGCCAGAGCACCATCGGCGGGCGAGAAAACGGGCAGTTCCGCGTCCCAACCAGCGGGCAAATCGCTGGCGAAGGAAGTTAGGAACAGCTCGCTTTCCTGCTTGAACTGCTGCTGGTAGGCCTCAAACTTTTGTTGCCATTCCTGCTGCAGCTGATCGCCGCGCTGGCCGGGTTCAGCCAAGTGTTGGCGCACCTCATCAGGCACGACAAACGACTCGTCTGGATTCCAGCCAAAATATTCCTTGACCTTACGCAGGTTTTCCTCGCCCAGTGGGCTACCGTGCACTTTGCTGGTGCCTTTCTGCGGACTGCCGTAGCCAATAATCGTCTTAATCGAAATCAGTGAAGGCCGTTCGGTTTCGGCTTGGGCCGCGCGGATAGCTTGCTCAATGCCGCCCAGATCGTTGCCGTCCATCACGCGCTGGGTGTGCCAGCCATAGGCCTCAAAACGCATCAATGGGTCCTCGGTGTAAGACAGGCTGGTAGGCCCGTCGAGGCTAATGTCGTTGTCGTCGTAGAGGTAGATGAGCTTGCCCAGCTTCAGGTGACCAGCAAGCGAAGCAGCTTCGGCCGCAATGCCTTCCATCAAATCACCATCGCTCACAATAGCGTAGGTATAGTGATTTACTACCTCGTGGCCTTCCTTATTGTACATGGCGGCCAAATGCGCCTCTGCCATTGCCATGCCCACGCCATTAGCGAAGCCCTGACCCAACGGACCCGTGGTCACTTCCACGCCCGCCGTAATGTTAGACTCCGGGTGGCCCGGCGTTTTCGAGTGCAGCTGGCGGAAGTTCTTGAGTTCCTCGAGCGGCAAATCGTAGCCGTACAGATGCAGCAGGCTATACAGCAGCGCCGAGCCGTGGCCCGCCGACAGCACAAACCGGTCGCGGTCAGGCCAAGCAGGATCCTGCGGATTAAAACGCAAAAACCGCGACCACAGCACGTATGCCATAGGCGCGGCTCCCAGCGGTAAGCCCGGATGACCGGAATTAGCCTTCTGCACCATATCCACCGATAAGAGGCGGATGGTGCTTACACTTTGCTCTTCTACTGCTATCTGCTGCTCAATCATACTGCGCTACATTAAATAAAACGTCCCCGGCCGACCACAAAAATTCCCACCCAAGCAGCCAGCCGGTTCGGTTTTAGTCAGTTTAAATGTATTGGTTGATAATGGCTTCCAGCCACTCCTGCTTACCGCTCTTCATCACTGGCTCACCCGATTTATGGGCGATGGTGCGCAGGTCTTCTAGGGTTAGTTGGCCTTTCTCGAAAGCCGCACCGTCGCCGCTATCAAATGAGGCGTAGCGCTCCGTGCGGAACTTCTTGTATGGCGACTTTTCCAGAATGTTGTTGGCCACCACCAGGGCGCGGGCAAACGTATCCATACCGCTGATGTGAGCCACGAAAATATCCTCCAGATCGGTGGAGTTGCGGCGCGTTTTAGCGTCGAAGTTGATGCCTCCGGGGCTGATGCCGCCGTGCTCCAGAATAATGAGCATGCACTCGGTCAGCTCATTAATATTGTTGGGGAACTGGTCAGTGTCCCAGCCGTTCTGGTAGTCGCCACGGTTGGCGTCCATGCTGCCGAGCATGTTATTATCGGCGGCTATTTGCAACTCGTGCTGGAAGGTGTGGCCGGCCAGCGTGGCGTGGTTGGTTTCCAGGTTCAGCATGAAGTCGTTCTCCAAGCCGTACTCTTTCAGGAAACCGATAACGGTGGCCGCGTCAAAGTCATACTGGTGTTTGGTAGGCTCAGCGGGCTTAGGCTCGATGAAAAACTTGCCGGTGAAGCCTTGCTTGCGTGCGTAGTCGCGGGCCGTACTGAGGAAGCGACCCATGTGGTCGAGCTCCCGCTTCATGTTGGTGTTGAGCAGGGTCATGTAGCCCTCTCGGCCACCCCAGAAGGTGTAACCCTCACCGCCCAGCGCGATGGTCGCGTCGATGGAGTTTTTTACCTGCGTAGCAGCGTGGGCTACTACCTGAAAATCAGGGTTGGTGCTAGCCCCGTTCATGTAGCGCGGGTGTGAAAACACGTTGGCCGTGCCCCAAAGCAGCTTTATGCCGCTGGCCGCTTGGTGCTCTTTGGCGTAATCGACAATGGCTTGCAGGTTGCGCTCATACTCAGCCAGTGAATCGCCTTCGTCTACTAGGTCGATATCGTGGAAGCAATAATAAGGCGTGCCGAGCTTGGTAAAAAACTCGAAGGCCGCATCCATTTTATCCTTGGCGCGGCCAATGATTTCGTGGTGCGAGTCCCAGGCAAAGGTCTTAGTGCCAGGTCCGAATGGGTCGCCGCCCGTACCGGTGAAGGTGTGCCAGTACGATACAGCGAAGCGCAGGTGCTCCTTCATCGTTTTGCCCCCCACGACGCGGTTCTCGTCGTACCATTTGAAGGATAGCGGGTTGTCCGACTCGCGTCCCTCGAAGCGAATGGTGTCAATGCCTTTGAAAAATTCAGTTTTAGAAAGAGTGTTGGACGACATCTGTCTGGGTGGTTTTGGTTGAAAGAATCTGTTGAGTAAGCACCTGATGCCAGCGGGCATAGGCCGATTGATATTGCCTTTGCAGTTCCGGAGTAGGCTCCAGCGTCAGGATGCGCTCCAGGCCACTGAAAGCCTCGGCCGCACTGGTGTACACTCCTACCCCAATGCCGGCCCCACGGGCGGCGCCTTGCGCAGCGTCCGTGTTGTAGAGCTCCAGCGTTACGTTACCGGTGTTTACGAAGGCTTCGCGGAACACCGGGCTCAGAAACATATTGGCGTTGCCGGCGCGCACCTTCTGGACTTGTACGCCCATACTGCGCATAATGTCCATGCCGTAGTTCAATGCAAACACAATTCCTTCCTGAGCCGCGCGCAATACGTGGGCCTGTGAATGAATATTGAAGCTTAAGCCACGCAGCTCAGCATCGGTGGGGCGGTTTTCGAGAATACGCTCCGCGCCATTGCCAAAGGGCAAAAACATGAGCCCTTCTGATCCGATGGGCGCTTGCGCGGCCAGCTGGTTCATCTGGTCGTAGGGCATTTCGCCGACTACTTTGCGCAGCCAGCTGTTCAGAATGCCGGTGCCATTCATGCACATCAGCACACCGTTGCGCGGCTGCTCGGGCGTGCTGTTTACGTGGGCGAAAGCATTGACCCGCGAATATGGATCAGACGCTGGCTGGTCGGTGATGCCGTAGACTACGCCAGACGTGCCAGCCGTAGCAGCTATTTCACCGGGCTGCAACACATTGAGCGAGAAGGCATTATTGGGCTGATCGCCGGCGCGGTAGCTAATGGGCGTACCCGCGTGCAGTCCCAGTTCTAGGGCTGCTTCAGCAGTAAGCTGGCCCTGGGGGGCAAATGTGTCGACTACCTCCGGCAGTAGATCACGGCTGATGCCGTAGTAGTCGAGTAAATCCTGAGCGATGCTCTGCTCGCGGAAATTCCAGAAAACGCCTTCCGACAAGCCCGATACCGTCGTCTGCATCTGGCCCGTGAGCTGATAGGCGATGTAGTCGCCGGGCAGCTGAATTTTATAGATTTGCTCGTAGATGGCGGGCTCGTTTTCCTTTACCCACTTGAGCTTGGAAGCAGTGAAGTTGCCAGGCGAGTTGAGGAAATTCTGGAGGCAATACTCTTCGCCTAGCTCCGCAAACGCTTGGTTACCAAAGTCTACGGCGCGGCTGTCGCACCAGATAATGGCAGGGCGCAATACTTTGCCGTCTTTATCAAGCAGCACGAGGCCGTGCATTTGATAGGTAATTCCGATAGCGGCCACCAGCGACGCATCAAAGCCATACTCGCTTTTCAGCTCACGTGTGGCGTTCATCACTTCCTGCCACCACCGCTCCGGCCGTTGCTCTGCCCAGCCTACCGCTTCCGCGGTAATTTCCATTTCCTTCTTTGGCGACGTGACGCTGGCTACGCACTTGCCAGTATCGACACTTAGTAAGGCGACTTTAATAGAGGAACTACCAATATCGTAGCCGAGCAGGTATTTCATGGCTGGGTGGGATTAAAAAGAAAGGCAATCTGGCGCGGGGCAATCAAATCCTATACGCGGTAAAATTCAATTTACAAGCACTTCAACAACTATCTATCTTATTCAGCTGGTAGATAGTAACCGTCAGCTTTTTCGCGATTCGGTCTCCGAATATACACTACGGGCTTCGATAACCTTCTTCATAAATATGGTCAAGAAAGCTTAAATTCTAAATAAAAATACCGCAACCGTTTTCGGAAACGGTTGCGATAGCAAACAGAGCAACAATTTTATTTCGTAAAATATCTTTAAATAGTCAAACGCAACGTTTCTAGGCAGTTGATCCTTCAGATTGTTCGGCTTATAGAATAATACCATTTGTCAATAATTCATCCATACTACAGTTGAGCTACTTAGAATCAATTAAGGGGAGGCGGGCGTGACGGTGGCCTGGAAAGGTGAAGCTGGCAATCCCTCCTTATTATATAGGTTGGCACCCTCCGGATTATCGGCCCAGGCATAGCGCACAAATGCGGGCACCGGCACCTCGTCGTGCCACACCACGACCGTGTTACCCTCAATTTTTGCTTGTGCCCACACGAACTTTTTGTCGGGGCCAGCTATGGCAAACTGCGTGAGTGGTCCGCCGCCTTTGGCCACCAGACCGCCTCCTATACTGGAGAACTGGAGCACGGCCTTGCCATCTTTCACCTGCATCGATTGGTACAACGGCCCCGACGCTACCAGCTTTTTCTCACCGTAGGCCACCTGGCGGGCGGCCAGAGCCAGGCGCTTGCCTACGGTTTGCTTATCCAGCGGGTGAATATCGTTCCACTCGCCCACATCGATGGCTACGGCCATAGCGGTATTTGGCAACTGCAAGGTCTGACGCTGGGCGTCGCGCACGCCGGCCCAGCCGCTTTCGCCGGGCTGAGGCCGAGTGGCCATAAAGTTGGCAAGTTGCACGTACAGAAACGGCAGCGTGGGCTGCTGCCACTGCTTGCGCCAGTCGGTAATTATGGCCGAGAAAAGCTGCTGATACTCCTGCGCCTTGCCCGTGTTGGACTCGCCCTGAAACCATATAACGCCTTTGATAGCGTAGGGCAACAGCGGCCCCACCATGCCGTTAAAAAGCCCCCCAGGCTGATTCTGAAAGGAAGTACTGCCAGGCGCGGGCGGCAGCGAGGCGCCCAACTTGTACTGCCAAGGTCCGCGCAGATCCAGAATTTGCTCCCCGACGCTAAGCTGATACTGCTTGTCGGGGGTGAAGCCGCCGCGCCCACCGGTGCTGATGAGGCGCACCACAATCACGTTCTTGCCCGGCTTCAACACGCCGGGGCCAAAGTCGTACTTGCGGGGCGGGTACTGGTAGCCGGTAGTGCCCACCAGCTGCCCGTTGATGTAGGTAGAATCAGCATCGACGAGAGTACCTAGCTCGAGGCGGGCGGGCTTGCCAACCATGCTGGCCGGTACTTCCACTTCCTTCCGAAACCACAGCACGCCGTTTACTTGGCCCAATGGCGTTTGGTCGGCCCAGAAGCCGGGTACGCCCATAGTAGCCCAGCCCGTGGCGTCGTAGTTGGGCGCCGACCATTTGGTTTGGCCGGGCGCCTGGCCCTGATCGGCCTTATAGAGGCGCTGCTGCCAGGCGCGGCCGGCAGCTTGGTCGCGCTGCTGAATGCTGGCTACCAGCGCGCTGTCTTTGTACTTCTCCCCCTGCTGCTGATAAGCCGGAAACTGCTTGAGGGCCTCGGCGCTTAACCAGGCTTCCGCCGGGGAGCCTCCTATTGCATTTTTGATTAAGCCAATGGGCACCTGATACTTAGCATAGAGGTCTTTAGCAAAGAAGTAGGCCACGCCCGAAAACTGCCCGATGCTCTGCGGACTCACGCCTACCCAGTTGCCGCTCGCGATGTCATCTTTGGGACCTTTGAAGGAATAGCTTGTGGGCATCGTGAACTGCCGGATGCGGGGATTGTTGGCCGTGGCTACTTCCTCCGGAAACCGGTCGCGCAGGCGGCTCATGGGCGTTTCCATGTTCGATTGGCCCGAGCACACCCACACGTCGCCCACCAGAATGTCTTTTAGCTCAATGCGGTTACTGGCCGCAATGTTCATCGTGTAAGGCCCGCCGGCGGGCTGCGCCGGCAAACTCACCGTCCATTTGCCATCGGGGCCGGTGGTGGCAGCGTAGATTTTGTTCTTAAAACGGAGCTTTACCTTCTCCCCTTTTGCCCCCCAGCCCCACACCGTCAGTTTGGCGTCGCGCTGGAGCACCATGCCGTTGCTGACCAGCCGCGGCAGGCGCACCTCCGCGCTAACCTTAGGTGAGTTGATCAGACAGCTACCGAGTAAGGTCAATACCACGCCTTGCCGGCCCAGAGTCGGGCGCCAGCGTAGCAAGCATTCAGTAAAAGAAGAGCGTATCATGTGATTGAGGAGAATAGGGATAAAGATTAGATAGCCGGCTAATGCATGGCTAAATGATGGCTTTGGCTACTTCACTGGCGCGACGCCTTTGGTCGTTTGCACTATCGGTTTAATGGTGCCGTCTGGGTTGTAGTTGAGGTAATCAACGCAGATGGAGCGGCGGTAGCTGCCGCCGGTGGGCAGAGCACCGTTGTGGTAGAAAAAGTAGCTTTTGCCCTTGTAATCGATGATGCCGGGGTGGGTAGTGAAGCTATTGGGCACGTTTTCTTGGATAATGCCCCGGTATGTCCACGGTCCGGCGGCGCTAGGAGCCGTGCAATACTCAATCATTTCGGGCTTGGTACCCTCGCTGGCGTACACGAGGTAGTACAGCTTTTTGCGCTTGTACACCCAGAGCCCTTCAATGTAGTTTTTGGGCATGAACGTGTTGATAGGGCCCGCCAGTTCTGTCATGTTATTCTTGAGCTTCACCCACTTGCAGCTGCCATTGCCCCAGTACATATAAATCTGCTTATCGTCGTCCACAAAAACGGTGGGGTCGATGTCATCCCAGGCGTGGGGTTTGTCCTTGGTCATTTCATTCACGATAAGTGCTTTGCCGATGGCATCCCGGAACGGCCCCGTCGGCCGGTCCGACACGGCCACGCCGACAGCCGCGCCGCCCTGGCTGTTGTCGTTCTTCTTGTGAAACGTGGACACAAACCAGTAGAACTTGCCGTTGTGGTACACGCACTGCGCCGCATACGCGTCGCCGGTGGCCCAGGCGAAGGTGCGGGGCGAGAGGCGCTTGCCGTAGTCTTTCCAGTGCACCATGTCGGTGGTAGAATAGACGCGCCAGTCGGGCATTTTGTAGTTGGTTTCGCTCACTGAGGCCGTATCGTGGCTGGTGTAGAGAAACAGCGTATCGCGGTACACTAGCGGGGCGGGGTCAGCCGTGAACACGTCCCGGATGATGGGGTTTTGCGCCCGCAGGTTGGTACTGGCCGTCAGAGCCAGAAATAAAAGCAGAAGCACTTTTTGCAGGTGCATAATTCGTGGTAAAAGCATTTGCCTAATTGTTACGAAAGAGAAAAAGCCCCTCGCCGGGCAGTTCATAGTAGCTACTGCACGCGGAAACTTTCCGGCAGCCCGAGGTACCTCGGCTTCAGTCCGCCGGTATCAATCACCAGCTTCTGCAACACGATGCCGGGCGTGATGACCCAGAACCGGAGCGTGTGCACGCCCGCGCGGGCGATGGTGTGGGTCGATTCCGTGATGCAGATGTTGTCCATCATGGCCTTTTCGGCATTGTCGTTGACCCAGGACTCGCCGGGCCGGCGCTGGCTGATATTCAGCAGCTGGGGCTTTTCATCGTCGAAGGCCACGGCGTATACCAGGGCGCCAGCGTTGTTGACATCGTGCTGCAAATCGGTGGCCGCCCGAAGGACGCCTTTATGGTCTTCAGGGCTCACCAGGAGCGGCAGCGTTTTGCCATCGGCGGCCAGCACCAGCCCCGCAGCTTTATTGTCGAATGAGAGGTAGGATTGCGCTTGGGCGACCCCACTTCCTAGCAATAGGAGGAAGGCACATAGCAAAAGGTTTTTTGGACGTAGCATATTCAGCGTGAGCAAGATAATTCCGGCTGGCTAGGCGCGGCGGGCAAGGTTAGTAGCGCACCGTTTGCTCCGTCCAGGTGGGGCCGTCTATGGCAAAGATTCCATTGCGGAAGTGGAGCGGCTCGATACCCAGCTGGGGCACCGTTTCCCAGGCTTCAAGCTTGGGGCTGAAGGGCGCGGGCCGCTTGTCGTACATGAAGTAGTGGCAGGAGCTCCACAGCTGGCCATCGGGTCCCTCGAAAATGGCGTTGTGGCCGGTTTCCTGGTACGGGTCGGGCGTGTCGGTGAATTGCAGGTTGCTGTAGCCGCCGTTGCGGGCCATTTCGGCGCGGTATTCTCGCTTGCGGGTACCAAAAATGGGTTCGGGTGAAGCCAGCTCCCAGGGGCCCAATGGGGTTTTCGAGCGCAGCAGCCCCACCTCGTAGCCCCGCGTCCAGGTCGAGAAAAACATGAAGTACGTGCCGTCGCGCTTCAGCACGAAGGGCCCCTCGATGCCGCCTACCATCCAGCCTGGATTGTTAGCGTCCTTGGCCCCGCGAAACTGCTTGATCTCGCCCACCAGCTTGCCCGTAGGCAGGTCAATCTTGGCTTGCCACAGCCCGTTGCCGCTGCAATACAGGTAGGTCTGCCCGTCTTCGTCCTCAAACAGGGTGGCGTCGTTGTTGTATTGCGGCGTCAGCGGGCCGTTTACCAACTTATAAGGGCCGGTTACTTCATCGGCCGAAAACAGCCAGACGCTGTGCGTGCTCATGCCCTTCGGGTCCTGGGCCGTCACCTGGCCGCTGTTCACGGTGAGCCAGTATTTCTTTTGGATGTAGTGAATCTCCGGGGCCCAAAACCGACCGTTGTAGGGGGTATTGGGGGGCAAATTTTTGGCGTCAATCAGCCACGAGTGTTGCCGCCAGTGAATCAGGTCGTCCGACACGAGCAGGCGCACGCCCGGGTTCGGCCCCGACCATACTGGCATCGACGTGCCCGTACAAAACCACTGCCGCCCCACTTTAATGATAAAATGGTCGCGCATGGAAATGGCCGTGTCGCGCGTGATGGGATTGGTGTAGCGAAACTCCTTTTTGCCGAGGGCGTCGCCCGAAGCAGTTGTTTTTTTCGACTGTGTGCAGGCATTCAAGCCCACCGCCAGCAACATGGTGGCCAGCAAACAAGGTTTGTAAAAGAGTAAGCGGAGTGAAAACATCATATGCTGAATGATTTTAAGTCAAGAATCAGTTGCCCCGCAGTTCATAAGTCTTGCCGGCCTCCGTGGGGAAATCGTACACGAACGACGCGGGCAGCGTGGGTTGACGCTTGGGGACTTTTTCGGCTACTAGCGGGGCTTTCACGGGCAGTGTTTGGTAGAATGGATTGGGATTGTCGCCCTGCGCTAAACGAAGCACCATTCGACCGGATGATTTCACGGGACTATGCACCCGCACCCGGCAATTGCCCCCCAGACGCGAGGTGATGCGCGCACGGGTAATCTTGCCTTTGCTCCAGGCCAAGTCTACCACGTAGCCCCCGCGGGCCACCAGACCCGTTACTTCGCCCGTAGGCCAGGCATCGGGCAGGGCGGGCAGTAAATCCAGGACGCCATCGTAGCTCTGCACCAGCAGCTCGGCCAAGCCGGCGGTGCAGCCAAAATTGCCGTCAATCTGGAAGGGCGGGTGCGCGTCGAGCAAGTTTGGGTAGGTGCCGCCGCCCTCGCCCGAGTTGCCGCCCGCCCCGGAGCGCAGGCGCAGTTGCTCGGTGAGCAGCTTATAGGCGTGGTTGCCATCGAGCATGCGGGCCCAGAAGTTCACCTTCCAGCCCATCGACCAACCCGTGGACGCGTCGCCGCGCTGGGTGAGCGTCACGCGGGCAGCCTCAAACAGCTCGGGCGTGCGGTAGGGCGAAATCTGACCGCTCGGAAACAGCCCGTAGAGGTGGGAAATGTGGCGATGCTGGTCCTGAGGGTTGTCCACGTCTTGCAACCACTCCTGCACCTGTCCGTGCTGCCCAATCTGCATGGGCGGTAGTTGCTCGCGCAGGGTGCGCAGGGTGTCGGCAAAGGCGTGGTCGGTGTTCAGCAGCTCGGCGGCCCGGATGGTTTTCGAGAACAGGTCGAACACCAGCTGGTTGTCCATAGTGGTGCCGGCCACAATGGCAATGCGCTTACCCTGAAGCGTATAGGTATTTTCGGGCGACACCGACGGGGCCATTACCCGCCACTGGTGGGTGGGCTCCTCCTGCAACGCATCGACGCAGTAGGCGGCCGCGCCCTTTAGCACGGGGTAGTACTCGCGCAAAAACTGCTGGTCGCCGGTGAACTGGTAATGGTTCCAGAGGTGCTGACTGAGCCAGGCCCCGCCCATGGGCCAAAGACCGTACTGCGGCGGGTCGACCTGCCCCGTGATGCGCCAGATATCGGTGTTGTGGTGCAGCATCCAGCCCCGGGCTCCGTACATCTGGCGAGCGCTCTGTTGGCCGGTTACGCTCAGCTCTTTAAGCATGGCGAATAAGGGCTGGTGCAGCTCTGTGAGGTTGGTAGCCTCGGCCGGCCAGTAGTTCATTTCGGTGTTGATGTTCACCGTGTACTTGCTGTCCCAGGGGCCTTTCAGCTGGTCGTTCCAGATGCCTTGCAGGTTGGCCGGCTGCCCGCCCGGCTGCGACGAGCTGATGAGCAAATAGCGACCATACTGGAAGTACAGCGCCGCCAAAGCCGGATCCTGGCCCTGGGCAAAGTTTTCAAGGCGCTTGTTGGTGGGCAGCTGGGCGGCCGCCGTCACGCCCAGGTGCAGGCTCACCCGGTGGAAGTAGCGCTGATAGGCGGCGACGTGGTCGGCCAGCGTCTGCTTATAGAGCTTGCCCACAGCCTTCGCCAGGTAGTCAGTGGCCCGCTCGGCGGCGTTGCCGCTCACGTCATGGTAGTTGTTGAAGTTCGTGCCAATGGAAATGTAGAGCGTGGCGCTGTTGGCACGCTCAATGCGGATGCCCGCGGCGGTGGTTTGCACAGTGCCACCCTCGGCTACGGCCTGCACCCGCGTCTGGAAGCGAATCTTGCCCTTCTGCCCTTCATGCTCACTGCCGCGGCCATCGAGTACTAGCTGGTCGTTTTCGGTGCGGAGGGTGTGCTGCATCAGGCTTTCGGCGCTAAGCTGGCAGCTGATGCTACCCGGCCGGCTGGCCGTGAGGCGCACGAGTATTACTTGGTCGGGCAGGGAGGTGAACATCTCGCGCCGGTAGGTAACGCCCCCTACTTGGTAGCTCACTGAGGCCACGGCACGGCCGATGTCCAGGTCGCGCTGGTAGGCGGTAGCTTGGTCGTGGCCAGGAAAATATAGGTACACGTTGGCGGCCATCTGATAGGGCATGCCGCTGTTGCCGGCGGGTTGCATCTGGCTCTGCGCCAAAGCCTGCGCCTCCACCAGCCGCCCAGCCAGCAGTTGCGTCCGTAACTGTTGAATCACGGGTAAAGCGTCAGGATTCACGTTGTTGTTCGGCCCGCCCGCCCAAATGGTTTCCTCATTCAGTTGCAGCCTCTCCCGCTCCGGCGCGCCAAACACCATAGCGCCCAGGCGGCCGTTGCCGAGGGGCAGGGCCTCATTCCAGTTGGCGGCGGGCCGATCGTACCACAGCCGCAACGGGGTAGGCGCTGGCTTACCCACCGCCACCGCTAACGGCCCGCTAATCCAGCTAAGTAGGAGCAAAAAAGCCCCCCATAGCCAGTGAAGTTTTCTTATCTGTTCTCTAACTCGCAAAGTAAATGGGTGTTAGATTTAAACTAGTTACCTCGGCAATCGAAGACACATGGGGAGCAATTAGACAATTTGTTGCTATGCCTACTAGTGCTGATTGGTGGCTCATCACTGCTTTAGCAAGGCCACTTGACTAAAAAAGCTTCTGAGCAAACAGGTACAAATCGTGGCGCCACACGGGCCAGGTGTGGCCGCCGGGGTACTCGCTGTACACGTATTTAATGCCTAGCTCATCCATTTTGGCCCGCATCATCTTATTGTTGGCGTAGGCAATGTCCTCCGGTCCGCCCATCGAGAGCCACAGCTGCTTGAGGTTGGTATTGATAGTGCCTGCATTGGCTTTCATGAAGGCATACTGCGGGTCGGAGAGTTGGGGGTTGTTGGCAAAAAAGCCCGAGCTAAACACGCCCAGATACTGGAACATATCAGTGTTGCGCATGCCGGCATACAGGGTTTGCAGTCCGCCCATCGACAGGCCGGCCAGCGCCCGGTTATTGCCCCCCGCCCCTACCCGATAGTTATTTTCCACTACTGGCAGCACGGTTTGCTTCAACTCGTCTTCAAAACGCTTTAGAGTCTGCTCGCCGAAGCCCGGCAGGCCGCCGGGGCCGCCCATGTTGCCATCCAGCATCACTACGAGCATGGGCTTGGCCTTCTTCTCGGCAATCAGGTTGTCCAGAATCAAATCGGCTTTGCCTTGCTGGACCCAGCCGGTTTCGTCTTCGCCTCCGCCGTGCAGCAAGTAGAGCACCGGGTACTTAGTGGCCGGGTTGGCGTCGTAGCCCGGCGGCGTGTACACGTAGAATTTCCGCCACGAATTAGTCACCTTGGAATAAAACCGCTTCATCCGCACCTCGCCGTGGGGCACGTCGCGCAGGGCGTAAAAGCTGGTGCCGCGACCGGGAATCTCAATGCCGCTGGCCATGCGACCCATACCGTAGAAGGTGTTGCTGGCGGGGTCGGCTACGGGCAGGCCGTCGAGCACCAGGGAGTAGTAATGCAGGCCCCGGCTCAGCGTGTCGGTCGTTACGGTCCAGGTGCCGCTGCTGTCTTTTACCATGTCGTATTTCCGGCCTAGGTCCAACTGCGCCTGCTGCACGCCGGGGGCTTTGAGGCGAAACACGGCCCGGTTATCCGGCAAAATCTGAGGGTATTTCGCGTTGCGCACGTTGGTGGCCGCTGGCGTGCCCAGCACGGTGTAGCTGGGCAGCGCCGCCGTATCGACGGGCTTAAACAGAAACTGCGAAAACATATACAGCCCGTTTTTCCAGACCTTAAAGTCGTGCCCGCCCGCTTCGAGGTAATACACGTGGGGCACGCCGTGCTCGTACAGGTAGTCGTGCGTGCGCTGGCTGATGGGCAGTAAACCATCCGCGTCGCCGCACGAAATCCAGAGGAGCTTGAGTTGCTTTTTGGCTTTGGCGGGGTCAGGCACCAGTTGCTCGGGCAGCTTGGTGTTGGGAGCCGAAGAAAAGCCCCCCACCCAGGCAAAATTATCCAGGTTGCCCAGCCCGAAGTTCAACGACTGCCCACCGCCCATGGACAGCCCGGCCACGGCCCGGTTCTCGCGACTGGTGAGCACGGGGTATTTCTTTTCAACGAAGGGAATAAGGTCAGTCAGCAGGTCTTTTTCGAAGTTGGCAAAGGCCGCCACTTTATCCGGACCAAAAACATTGCCCACGGGCCGGTCGTCTTTCATGGCCCGACCGTTGGGCATCACCACCAGCATGGGCTTGAGCTTGCCCGCTGCGTACAGATTATCTAAAATCACCTGCGGGCGTCCGCCTTTGAGCCACTCTTTTTCGTCGCCCCCAATGCCGTGCAGCAGGTAGAGCACCGGGTACTTCTTCTTTTTGGAAAACCCCGGCGGCGTGTATACCAGTGCCTTACGCACCGTGCCCACCGTTTTCGAAGTATAGCTGATACTATCCAGCTTGCCGGTGGCAATACCCGTCGTGGGTTGGTCGAAGCCCTTGGGCGCTTCCTTCACCGTCAGTTGGGCAAAAGTGCTGCTTACGCTCAGCAGAAACTCACCCAGAATGATAAGCAATACGTTTTTCATAGCTTGGGAAAAGGCTTACAGGCCTAGGGAGCGAGCAGGAAAATGGACGGATTACAAGTGGGGGGGCTTTTTGGCTCCTATTCGAATTTCACCCAGTCAATTTCAACGGGCGTATTCGTTTTGGCGGAAACCACCAGCGTATGCGTACCGGGCTTGACGGTGGTCAGGGGGGCTTTTATCTCCTGCCACTGGTCACCCTTCGGCACCACTACCTGGACCAGCACCGGGCCAGTAGCCCCATCTACCCGGACTTGCACTGTGCCACCACTCGGGGCGGCCACGCGCATGGTTGCGGTCTTGAGGGTTTGTTTGCCAAATGCTACCCCGTTGTACTGCACCCACGCTTGGTTGTTGGCCAGCACGGTTTTCCAGCCTTGGAACTTGTTGGCGGTATCCAGAAAGGCAACAGAGGCGCCGCTGGCGCTGAGGCGGCTATAGCGGTCCAGTTGAATTTTCTGCTTGGCATCGGTCAGGCCTACCCCACGCAGGGTTGGCTTAACCTTCCGAATAGAGCCATCGGGCGCGAAGGATAAGCTGTCGATTCTGACCGAGCGGTTCTTGTCGAAGTTGGGCGACAAGTCATTGTGGTGATAGAATAGGTACCACTGGTTTTTGAACTCGAGCAAAGAGTGATGATTGGTCCAGCAGCCCGTGGACGACTCGTCCATGATGACGCCCTGCACTTTGAATGGCCCTAGCGGGCTGGTGCTGGTGGCGTATTCGAGGCGTTCCGTTTTATTGGCCACGTGCGGATACGTTAAGTAATACGTCCCATTCCGCTCAAATACATACGGTCCTTCCTTCAAGCCTTTGGTGGGCAACTCCCCCAGGGTTTTAGGCTCAGAGGCAAGCTCCAGCATGTTTTCCTTCAGCTTGGCGCCGAAAATATCTCCCTGCGACCAGTACAAGTAAGCCTGCCCATCCTTATCAATAAACACGTTAGGGTCGATGCCGCGCACGTTTTTGATGGGTAGCGGCTGCGGTACAAACGGGCCGGTAGGTTTATCAGCCACGGCTACGCCGATGGTGAAGCCTTTCACGTTGGTAGTGTCCTTGGGCGTGGTGGGGAAGTAGAAATAGTACTTACCGTTGCGGTAGATGCAATCCGGCGCCCACATGCTGTAGCTGTCGGGCTTCACCCAAGGCACTTTGTTCTGGGTAACGATGACGCCGTGGTCGGTCCAGTCCGTCAGGTTATTGGAGGAAAAGACGTGGTAGTCCTCCATGCAAAACCAGCCAATGCGCCCGCGCCCCGGCCCGCAGGGAATATCGTGGGACGGATACACATATACCTTGTCGCCAAATACTCTCGCCGTTGGATCGGCCGTAAACTGATTGGTGATAAAAGGGTTTTGCGCCGATGCAGTGCCAATTAAAAAAAAGGCAACAACAACCAACATGCAGTACGGTTTACGATCTATCATTTGTTGTTTTATTTGTTTATAAATTATCTACACACTTGGCATTAAATAATAAAATTAAATATTATTAGCGCTTATTTATAGTAGTTAATATTATCTGAAATTCGGAAATAATCAAAATCAGCGTAGCCACCCTCATTTTTTGTAGCGTAATTAAATAACCCAAATCGATATCCCATAAAATGCGGCAGCGTGTAGGTCATTTTCAGCGGCTTACCTACGGTTTTCCAGGATTTACCGTCGAGGCTATAAAAAAAAGTGGCCACGTCTTTACGGTCCGTAAAATCACACTCAGCTTTAAAATAAATTTTGTTCTGCGTCATCAGTATGCGCTGCATTTCCATGGGCTTTTCTGATTCCGCGCTCACCATGACGATGGCCTTCGTGTCCTTCGTACGCTCCACTCCGACCAGTCCGTAGCGCTTCTGCAATAAGGCCAGGCCGGCAAAATCACCGTCTTTCAGTTGTGAGACATCCAGGGCCGTAGTTCCGGAACATACCGGGCCGATGGTGCGCTGGGTGAGCGTATTGCGGGCCAGCAGAAAGGAGGAATCTACGCGGCCGGTGCGCAGGCGCAGGTAGCCTTTACGGTCGGTGAGCGACCAGAGCGCGTTGTCTGGGTTGTGGTTCCACTGCCACACCAGCGGTAGCGCACGTGCGCCCGGTCGCCGTTCAAACTCATCTGACGCGACAATGCCGGGAATAAGCCCCTTGCTAGCGGGCAGAGCCAGCGTCTGGGGGGCTTTTCCGGCCGTACCCAGTACGGGCCAGCCGTCGGTCCAGGTCACTGGCACTAGGTATGGAATACGGCCCACGGCCCCAAAATCGCGGAATAAGTACGAATACCACTGGCCGTCGGGGGTGTCAATGAGGCCACCCTGCGCCACGCCTAAATCTTGGAGCGCCACCCTACCCTCATAGGGACCGGTTATGTTATCGGCCCGATGAATCACCACCGTCCGCATACCATCCTTGGGCCAGACGATGTTGAAGAGGTAGTATTTGCCTTTGATCTTGAATAACTGCGAGCCCTCGGCGGGGAGGTTAATATTGGGGCCGGCAGGCGCACTCGCGTTTTCGATAAGGACTTGTTCCGTCGTGCCAGGCTTCACACCGGAGACGTCGGCAGTTAGCTCTACCAGGCGCAGCTTACCGGCGCCATACACCAAGTACACGCGGCCATCGTCATCAAAAAACAAAGAATGGTCGTGGTAGCTGGGCTTAAACGACACGGCTTTCCAGGGGCCTTTTTCAATGTCGCGGGTGGAGTAGATGTGCGTTTTGCCGGTGGTCTGGGCGAAGGTGCTTACGTAATACGTGCCCTTATGCAGGCGCAGACTGCTGGCCCAGGAACCCCGGCCGTAGGTGCTTTTGCCATTAGTAAGCGTTAATTCATCTGAGCTGGCCAGCGTATCGTAAGCGTAGTTTATTAATTGCCAATTAATTAAATCCTTGGATTTCATAATCGGTACGCCCGGGCTCATATGCATGGTCGTGCTGCTCATGTAATAAATATCTCCCACCCGAATTATCGATATATCCGGCACATCGGCGTGGATAATAGGATTCTGAGCCTTCTTTGTTTGCGCAAACAGTGGCAAAATAAAAATCGGCGCGATAAGTATTCCGCAGAATAAAACGATTTTATTAAAAAAGCCCCCCACAGAAAAAGAATACATAAGCTGAGTGTTTATTTAGCGCTGCTGAGGTTTTATAGCCTGGTATTTTCCGCTCAAATGCATCAAGCTGAATAAGTATAAAATGCCGTCATAATAAGGATCGAAGTAGCCATCCTCATACGGCTCCAGCTTGGCTCTCCAGAGGGCGTGTACAAAATCCAGCTCGTTCGTATTCCGCCGTATCAGAGAGGCCGAAGCGGCCGTGGCTACCAGCCCCAGCGAGTGCCGCAGTTTCTTGACGTTACCAGCTTGCAGAATGAAATTGGGCCGTGAGCCGTCCACGTTGAACTGGTCCTCGAAGGTGTTGATGCCCTTGCTGCGCAGAAATTCCTGAAAGCGCTGGGCGTACTGCTCCTGCCAGGCTTTATCCTTGCCAAACCACACGTAGTCCATGGCAATGTTCATGGGTACCCGCCAGGAGTCGTAACGGAAGGCGGGCGGCGCCCACTTAGTAGCGTGGGGCTTCCCGCCAAACTCGGTGTAGTCGTAGTTAAGGCCGGTTACCGGGTCGCAGGCGCGGTGCAGAAACGCCCGTGACGTATCGGCGCAGGCCCGATAAAACGATTCGTGTCCGTCCTCGGCATACTCGGCCCACACCTCCATAAAAGCCGGCACGTGGTAGGAAGGATCGGTCCAGTTATACATATCACCGACGGGCACAAAGCTGATTTGCTTGTGCTGGGTGTTGATCAGGTTATACACGTCGCCGGTGCCATCCTTTTTCCACATGGCATCCAGAATGTTGCGGGCTTCCTGGTAGTAATTAACGCCGGTGGTGTTACCCCAGCGGTTAGAGGCAAACAGCAAGCTGGTGACGAAGTACAGTTCGCCATCCGATGCCGGTCCTTCGGAGTTGCGCTTCATCGTGGCCGGATTGAGGCTCCAGGCAAAGTACCCTTTCAACGGGCCCTCCTGATGTTGCAGGTACTTTTTCGACCAGCGCCAAATGCGGTCAAACTCTTCCTTTTTGTTTAGCTGCACGGCTATCATCATCCCGTACGAAACCCCTTCGGTCCTGACATCGTGATTCTTCAGGTCCGACACGTAAGCCATCGAATCGCCTACTTCAAAGTAAATTCGGTTGGGCCCTTCAAATAGTGCCTGGTAGGTTTGGGTAACCTTTTTATCAATGTCGGCCTGGCTATAGCCAGCTTCTCGTAACAAGTTGGGGTAATGACTGGTGTAAAAAGCCCCTTTCCGATTCGGCTGTACCTGCTTCTGTTTTGGTAGGCGTTGCGCAGCGCTGCTACCCAGTCCTACATACAGCAGGCATAGCAGCACGCAGTAGCTCATACTACTTTTAAGAAATTCGAGAAGTGAGTTCATCGCCTGATTATAGAGCCGTGACTTCGTTTATAACGCGCCTTACTTCTTGTATACCGGGTCGTTTCCTTCGTATTTCAGCCACTTGAAAGAAGCGGTATTGACGGTGGGCTGCCCAGCAGAAGTGCCGTACATGCCGAACAGGCAGCCAATAAAGCCCCCCGCCGTTTGCGTGCTCAGGAAACGCGCGTCTACTTTGTCTTTGAGCAGCGTCCAGGCTTTGCCGTTTTCCGAAAACCGGAAGCTATAGGTGTCGCCCTCCGCATTAATGCGCAGCAGCACTTTGCCAGCCGCTGATTTCAGCGGAGCTTTTGCCAGCGGCTCCATCTTCTTTGGATCGTCGGTACTCTTGAACAGCTGCACAACCGGCTTGCCCTGCTCCAACGATTTGCAGAGGTAATAAAAGTGCTTCTCGTCCTGAAAGACCACCAAGCCAGCGGTTTCATTCTCCGCCTTAGCCGAGAAAGTCAGCTCGGTTTCGGCGCTGCCATACAGGTGCTGTTGACGCTTGCCAATGAAGGCCGGGTTGCCCAGTTCCGCGCAGGTTTCCGGTTTGAGTTTTAGGGTGAGCCCATTGGCCTTGCTCAGCGAGAAATTGGTACTATCCACGGTTCGCATAAACAGGAGCGCTGGATCAAGCTGCTTGTCGAAGGTGAGCGTGTAGCTGAAGTTGCCGCTCTGTGGCCGGGCGTCTTTCTGTTTTATCTCGGGAAACTTCGCCGTGTAGGAGTACTGTACCCCATTGGGTCCGGGGTCCATAACCGGCCACTCGTCTTTCCACACCACGGGTACGATAAACGTCTCCCGACCCGTGTTGTAATGGTTGCCTTCGTAGGGCCGCACCGCCAGGAAAATAGCGTACGTCTGGCCATCGGGTCCTTCCACAAACTGCGCGTGCCCCGCCGACGTGATAGGGTCTTTGCGGTCTTTAGGCAGTTCCCGCTGGGAGAGGATAGGATTTTTCTCGTAAGGCACATACTGCCCCAGAGGCGACTTGCTGCGGAAAACAACCTCCGTATGATTCACCGACGTCCCGCCTTCGGCCGCATATAGGTAATACCAGTTGTTGCGCTTCATGATGTGCGGCCCTTCAATCCAGACCGGCTTTTTGCTCAAGTCGACGCCGCCATTGACCAAGATTTTAGCCTCGCCCACAGTTTGCAGCTTCACTGGGTCCAGCTCCATGATTTTGATCGTGCGGTGCCCAGAATACAGTGATATATTATCCGGTGGGTCGCTGTTATAGATAACGTAAGCTTTGTCGCCTTCAAAAAACAACGAAGGGTCGATACCCTTCACCTCCGGCAGAAAAATGGGGTCACTCCACGGACCAGCAGGGTTTTTGGCTGTCACCACAAAGTTGCCCTTGTGGTCAATCAGCGTGCAGGTGACGTAAAACGTGCCATTATGGTGCTCAATGGCTGGGGCGAATAACCCACGGGTCATGCGGTCGCCCATGAAGTTCATTTGCGAAGGCCGACTGATGACATTTCCGATTTGCTTCCAGTTTTTCAGGTCCTTACTGTGCATGATCGGGATGCCTGGAAAGTAGGAAAAGGTGGAGTTAACCAAGTAGTAATCTGTGCCTACCCGAATGACGCTTGGATCGGGATAAAAGCCCGTCATAATGGGATTAACTAACTCAATCGATTGTGCAAAAAGAGCTGCGTTATGGAGCAGAAACAGGCAGATTGTAAGTAGGAGAGCTTTTATTTTCATGCTATTTGGTAGGTATGCTTTCTAGGTCTAGGATGTTTACTCGACAAGATGATAAGTGTGTAAGTGAGGGCGACACTTGGCAATCAATCGGAATATTTGCCCCCCACCACTTCGCTCACAAAGCAGACCGCCGCTGAACTTAGCTAGTGGAATGGTAAATACATCTTTTAAAAATATTGCCGGCAGCTCACCCAGCCGAACGAACTCGGGTTCGGTGATACTGCCGGCAGTTATTATTTTTCTTGGTTAATGAGACGTATCCTATCAAGGGGTAAAAGGATTGGCTGCTCGTATTGGACAGCCAATTCCTTTACCTCTTTTTCGTCAGGCTATTGGTAGCCTGGGTTTTGATAAGCTGCTTTTACATCTGGTGCTACGTCCAGCCGGTCAAGCTGAACCTGCGGAATAGGACGCAGATAGTGCTGCGGTTGAATAGTACGCGTAACGGTTAGAGGTGTATGATCTCCGTAGTTTGTTCCTCCAATACGGTAGGTAGAAGACAACTCATTCCATTTTTGAGTACGCACCAGATCATACCAGCGGTAACCTTCCGCATAGTATTCGCGCGAACGTTCTGCCAGGATATAGTTGATGTCTATAGTAGCCGGAGTAGCCGCAACCATGGCAGCGCTATTATCCTGCACTTTGGCCACGTTTCCATTATTGTCAAAACGCCACTTACCAGCCCGGGCACGAATAACATTGATTAAGTCTCTGGCATTTTGACCAGCTTTGGTAGTTGCCCCTTTTACGGCTGCTTCGGCTGCTACAAAATAGAGTTCAGAGAATTTAGCAATGTTGAACGGACGTGTACTGCCGGCATTAGGCTGTCCTAAGCCAGTACCGTTATCCGTACGGTAAGGACCAAGCTTCCAAAGACCTGGATAAACAATTCGGCTTATACCACGCGGCGAAATCACATAATCCGCTCTACCGGGCAGTACTCCTGCTCCCACATTGCTCGCACCTGCTCCGGTAGGGTAAGTAATAGGAGTAGTAGGTTCTGAGTTCAGGAAAGTCAGGATTGCGCCACCTGGGGCAACTGGCAGATTATTGGCATTGTATAAAGTGGGGTTAGCAACTCCTGCTTTGGGCCAGTTGCCACGGTACACGGTGGTGAAAGTACCATCGTAACGAGAATCATTTGTTTTGTCGGCAAAGGTGTTCTCGATTGCACCAATGGTAGGAGCCATACGATTCCAGGGACGGCCTAACGCCTGAGCTGCTTCCCGCTGAACAGAAGATATAGCGCCTGTTCCGTTGGCATTAGTGGCGCTTCTGATGTTGGTATAGTTCCAAGTCATCATCCAGCCAGCAAAGTTGTCAGGGGCACCGCCACTACCAAAGGTAAGGCTACCTCCATTGTATAACTCGCTGGTTTCGGTATGGTCAGCAAACAGCAGCATTTCAGCATTGCGGTCGTTTGTTGCCAAGTGTACATCATAGTATGTTGGCTGCAAACGGAACGGACCTGGGCTCTCAATACCAGCTATTGCTATATCATACGCCTGCTGATAATAATACTGGGCGTTACGACCGTCAGGATCTGTTCTTGGAGTTTCCGGGAAGGTCGGAATATTGTTAGGGTTCTCGAGCCACCAGGCATAGCTCAGGTAGGCTTTTGCCAGATAAAGGCGGGCCAGCGTTTTGGTTGCGCCGCCAATAACCCGTGGAGTCGCCGGCAAATCATTGATTGCAATCAGCAGATCGGGAAAAACTGCCTTCGTATAGACCTCAGGTACCGTATTGCGGACCGATGTTCTGATAGGATTAGTGTTAAACTCCAGTTCGCCTGAACCCAAATCTAAAGGTACCCCGCCAAACGTTTGTACCAGCATAAAGTAGTCGAAGGCGCGGAAGAATCTCGCTTCGGCAACAAGGGCAGGAGAAACGGTTCCTACTGCGCTGGCATTTTTGATAATGCCACTGGCCGTGTTGATGTTAGGAAAAGCAGCCGTCCACAATCTGTCTGCCCGGCTGTTATTGGCGTTAAGCACCGCCCTGCCTGAGAAGTCCATGGCCAGAAAGTTCTCGTCAGCATCCCTGCCATAGGTTACTTCATCTGTGCCGGTCAGAGTAGCGTTATAGAAGTAAGCATCCCCATAGATGTAACGCAAGTGAGCGTACATGGATGTTAACCCACCAGCAACGCCTCTTTCTGTTTGAAAGAAGCTGGGCTCGTAAATACTCCTAGGCTCTTCTTCCAACAGATCCGAGCACCCAGCCGCGGACATGGAGATTAGGGCCGCTCCGATGAAAAATTTTATGTTAAAGGGTTTCATTTTTCTCTTTTTTAGAAGGTAAGATTCAGGCCTACGAGATAGCTGCGGGTTGCAGGTGCGTTGGTACCAATTGTCAACAGACGCCTCGGGGTGCCAGTAGTTACTGCCGCATTTTGGTCGGCGTAAGAGTTGGTCTCAGGGTCCATACCAGATTCTTTGTGATATGGTGAAAACATCACAAATGGGTTCTGAGCTGTCACGTAAAGGCGTAATCTGCTAACTCCAGCGCTCTGCAACCACGCGTTGTTGTCAAAGTTATAGCCAAGGGAAATGGTACGTATCTTCAGGTAAGAGGCATCAAAGTAACCCAGCGTACTGCCATACTTTGGATTGTCGCCGCTCGTGAGACCACCTGGTTTAGGATATTTGGCGTCCGTGTTCTCTGGAGTCCAGTAATCCACATCTACGTTGCCCCGGCGACCGTTCATTAGATTGAGGTAGCCAGATGAACCATACAAGGTACTATTGAGGATACCACCGCGTTGGAAAGCACCTACCGTGCTCAAATCAAATCCTTTATAGGCAACACGGGTGTTGAAACCTCCTTCGAAGTCAGGGTTTACATCCAGGATTTGACGGTCTAAGGGGCCAATAGCTCTGGTAGGGGTGCCATCTGGATTATAATCGCCGGTGTATTTCACCTTGATCATACCCGCGTTTCCACCTGGCTCAAGAATGTTTCTGTATGGATCTTCTTCTTGCCACAACCCTATTTTCTCATAATCATAGATTACGTTGATAGGTTTGCCAACAAACCACCAGTTTCCCTCATCCCTCTGTTGTTCACCAGCAAGCGACACAATCTTGTTGCGGTTAGCATACATGTTGACACCAGCTTCCCAAGTCCAGCCGTTGAGATTTTCTAGAATTACACCATTCAAAGAGAGTTCTAGCCCTTTATTTTGGGTAGCACCAATGTTGGTAGTATAGCTGTCCACACCAGAAGTTGGAGGCAATGGCAAACCAAGCAGAATATCTTCAGTGTTCGTTACATAGTACTCCACCGTACCAGATAGACGGTTGTTCAGGATGGCAAAATCCAACCCGTAATTCCAGGTTTTAGAAAACTCCCAACCTAAGGTTGGGTTTGGCAGTTGGCTCACGAACAAACCCGTCTGGTAGTTAGTAGGACCAAAATTGTATGGTCTGGTAGCTAAAAGGCCAAGGGTTGCATACGGGGCAATAGCTTGGTTTGACGTTATACCGTAACCAGCTCGCAGTTTCAACATGTTTACGGCAGGAACACTCTGCATGAATGCTTCTTTGGCCACATTCCAGCCCACCGACACCGCAGGGTAGGTATTCCATTTATATCCTTCGGAAAGTCTGGAGGAGCCATCCGAACGGACCGTGGCGGATAACAAATACCGGTCATCATAGGAGTACATCACTCGTCCCATGTAGGACAACAGACCGAATTTCCGGTACTGTTGATCACCGGGGCTTACGGTAATTTCGCCGGCAGCTAGCCCTAGGTTGTAGTATTGGAAGGCGTCAGAAGGAATATCTCTTGCTGCGATCCGCGACTGGTTGAAAATGTTATTCGAGGCAGAATATAAGGCTAGGGCATTTATGTTATGCTTCTCAGCAAAGGTGCGGTCATAGGACAAGATATTTTCAATAGTCCAGTCTGTAGTAACTTGGTTACTAACGGATGCCGTAGAAGGTGTAGTGGGGTTAACAGCGTTTATCCCCTGTCCGGTGTAAGAACCACCCTGGCTCTGCCGATAGTTTACCCCTAGGTTGGCACGATACTTCAACCCCTCTACCCCAGGAATTTTAGCTTCCGCGAACAAGGTGTTGTAAGTGGCCAAAGATTTTGTTTCACTTAACCATCTATCGCCTAAATCTTCTACTATATCTTTTGTATAGACCCATTGCTCATCCAAGGGCATTCTAATGGTTCTTTTTAAGGTACCATCAGGATTATAAGGATTGGCGATTGGCGATGAATTCAAGACGCCATATATACCCACATTGGAGCCTTCGGATAGGCCATAGGTATTATTTGTAGTGAAACCTAACCGGATGTATTTCCCAACCCCTTGGTCGAGCGTACCACGTACGGAATAACGGGTATACTGCTGGGTAGGGATTACACCTTCTTCCTGGTAGTAGCCCGCATTGAAATTATAACGTCCGTTCTCAGTACCACCGGAAACACCTAAGTTGTGGTTCGACTGAATACCAGTTTTATACAGCAAATCCTGCCAATCAGTATTTACATCATCAGCCTCATCCAAGGAGTTGGTATAGACGCCCGCTGCTTTACGAAGCGCAACAAATTCAGGCCCATCCATCATGTCGTATTTGGCGAAGACCGTCTTAGCGCCAACAAACCCATCGTATGTTATTTGCGGTTTCTGACCTGATTTACCCCCTTTGGTAGTTATCAGAACAACTCCATTTGCCCCCCGTGACCCGTAGATAGCCGTGGCAGACGCATCCTTCAAGATATCTACACTCTGAATATCGTTGGGGTTAATGTCACCGATGGATCCTGGAAAAGGAATGCCATCCAATACTATCAATGGATCATTACTGGCAGAAAGTGAGCGTGTTCCGCGTATGCGAATTTGCGTGCTCGCGCCAGGCTGGGAGGAGGATTGCGAAAACTGCACACCTGGCAAACGGCCTTGCAAGGCCTGTGAGATATTAGCAGATGGTACTTCGCGCAAGGACTCTCCGCTAATAGAAGCAACTGAACCCGTTACCGCTTCTGCTCTCTGCACGCCGTAACCAACCACCACCACCTCGTTCAACTGCTTAGTATCCTCGGCCAGTGTGACATCGAGCGTCGACTGGTTGCCGACGGGTACCTCTTTAGCGGTATAGCCTACAAATGAAAATACCAAAGTAGATCCTGGTGCTGCTGCTACCGTAAACCGGCCATCTGCGTCGGTTGCGGAACCAGTATTAGACCCTTTGACCACTACGTTTACCCCGGGCAACCCGGTACCATCGGCCGCCACTACACGACCGGAAATAGATTGTGTAGCCTGGGCGTGTACCTGCACAGGGACGAGCATGGCCCCGACCAGGGGTAGGCTGGTGGCCACCGCTAGCGGCCAGCTCAGCCCGAAGACCGTTTTTCGTAATGATAAATGCATGGAAGTGGGATGTTTGAGGTGTGAGAGTAAGCTTAATTTCTAGTGGAACCAGCTCCTAGAAGCCAATGGAATTGCCCCCATCCACGGGAAGGGAAGCACCAGTGATATAGCGTGCGGCCTCAGAAGCCATGAATACCGCCGCATGGCCGATATCGGAGGGCTGGCCGAACTTGCCCATGGGCGTGCGGCGCATGGCCCGGTCGCGGCGGTCGGGGTCGCTGTTCATGGCGGTGCGACTCATCTCGGTTTCGATAAAGCCGGGGGCAATTGCATTCACGCGCACATTATGCTTGGATAGCTCTGAGGCCAACACCTTTACCATGCCTTCTACTGCCGACTTGGACGCAGCATAAGCCACTACCCGGTCGATACCATAGTAGGCCGCCATAGACGAAATCATGATAATCACCCCGCTCTGGCGCTCTACCATGCGCTTGGCACAGGTCCGGGTGAGGGCAAAAACCGCGTTCAGGTTGGTGTGAATAATGCGGTTAAAATCCTCGTCGGTAACTTCGAGGGCAGGCTTTTTCATGTTTATTCCGGCATTGTTTACCAGAATATCCAACGGGCCATAGGTGGCTTCAATTTGAGCTACCAAGTCTTCCAACGTGTCTAGTTCATTAACATCATTGGTGAGGTAGTGAGCAGCTTCGCCAAGTTCAGTCACAGCCTCTTGTAGCACTGACTCACGACGGCCGGTAATGATGACGGTAGCGCCCGCAACTGTCATGCAGCGCGCTATTTCCAGCCCGATGCCGGTGCCGCCGCCCGTAACCAGCGCCAGCTTTCCTTCCAGGGAAAACGGGTTGGGTTGGTGCTGCCCGCTAGGCTGGGTATGCGATGAAACAAGGTGTTCGGTGTGTGCCATGCCAGAAAGAATGAAGCGGGATAATTAGCGCAGTTGATAGATGTCGACCAGCTCTTTGATTTCGGCGAGCGGACGTATGGGGGGCGTGAGCGAGGGCGGAATGGGGCGCTTTGCGTAGGTCTGGAAATAGAGCACGCAGGCGTCGCGCCACCAGAGGGCCTCGCGGTGCTGAATGCGCAGGCGGGAGGCCACATCAGTATGCTGCTCGGGGTCGATTTTGGGCTTTACCTGCTCCCACTGCTGCTGCATCCAGAGCACGGAGTCGGCCCCAGAGTAGTAGCGGGTGGCCAATTCATCCCAGAGAGTATTGCCGGTACTTAGCCGCTGGCCCCAGGGAACGTGGTGAAACCAAAGCAGATAGTCGGGCGGGCAAGTGGCCGGATTACCCCAAAGCTGGCGAACCTGTGGGGCATATAGGGCAAGGGCATTGGAGCCTTTGGCAGTGCGATCGAAGCCCAAACCAATGGAGTCTGCTTTGTGATAGTACACCGAAGTCCAGTCGGGGCGGGCGCTTTTTTCCAGCCAAGGCTCGGGACCGTAGTGGATGCTTTGGCCCATGATGTGGTGCAGACCCAGCGGCGTAGTGTAGCGCACATAAATGTTGCGCGACTGGTTGAGCACCTGCGTAATAGTGCGCACTGCCTGGGGCTCCGCTGTCAAGGTCATTTTGGTCCACTCCTCGGCAACGGCATCCGATTTCAGTGTGTGGTCCCAGGCCAGACGGCCGAAAGCGTACCAGTTGGCCTGGCCGACGGGGTGGCCGGTCCAGTTGCGGTCGGAGCCGATGTTGGCCACGCCCGCAATACCGCTGATGCTATGCTTTTCCAAGGTGCCATCAATCACCTTGGCTACCGTTGAGCCTTTGCCTTGGGAGTAGGTATCCGACTCCAGGCATTCTTTAATAAGCGGGCCTAGGTACACGAGGTGAGTAGCAAAGCCCAGATACTCCTGGGTTAACTGCACTTCCAGCACGAGCGGGGTGCGGGGCATGGCGCCAAACAGCGGGTGAAATGGCTCGCGCGACTGGAAGTCAATCGGGCCGTTTTTCACTTGCACTAGCACCTTCGGGGCAAACTTGCCGTCGAGCGGTTTAAACTCCTCGTAGGCTTCCTTGAAACGGTCGCCTTTGGAGTTGGCTTTGTACACAAAGGCCCGCCACATCACAATGCCGTCGTGCTGGCCCAATGACTCGGCGAGCATGTTGGCGCCGTCGGCGTGGTTGCGGCCGTAGTCCTGAGGGCCGGGCTCGCCCTCCGAATTTGCTTTTACCAGAAAGCCGCCGAAGTCGGGAATGGTCTTGTAGATTTCATCCGTGCGGGCCTTCCACCACTGCCGCACTTTAGGGTCAAGCGGATCGGAGTTAGAAAGCCCCCCAATGAGCTTGGGCGCCGCCCACATCACCGACAGATACACCCGGATGCCGTAGGGCCGCATGACATCGGCTACCGCCGCCACCTTGCGTAAATATTCGGGCGTGAGGTAACGGGCGCTGGCGTTTACGTTGTTTACTACGATGCCATTGATGCCAATAGAAGCATTGGCGCGGGCATAGTCCTTGTAGCGAGGGTCAATGACTTCGGGCAGTTCCAGCCACTTCCAGATGGAAGAACCCGCGTAGCCGCGCTCCACGGTGCCATTGGGGTTGTCCCAATGATTAAGCATGCGGTACTGAACGCGCGGCTGACTGGTGAGGGCCGCCGTGGGGGGCATTTGTCCGGTCTGAATGTGGCGAAGCAGGGCAAAAGAGCCGTAGAGCACGGCCGCATCGGTAGGGCCGGTTACGACTAGTCCGCCATTTAGCTCCGATATTTTGTAGCCTTCCTTGCCCAGCGTGGGGTCGGCGGCTACTTGCAAACGGATACGCCCCTTACCGCCCGATGCTCCCACCGACACCGGGCGGCCCAACAAACCTTGCAGCCCGAGTTGCAGCTCGTGGGCAGCCGTTTGTAAAGTAGGCGACGCTCCATTTTCCAGTGTAATGCCCTTGGCCTGCGCCTGCCAGGCTTTGCGCAAGCGCGCATCTGGCAGTTGATCATACTTTAGCCACAAGCGGTAGCCATCGTCGGCCAAGCCCTGAGAATGGGCTCCAACGCACAGTACTACAAGCAGGAGCAGAAAGCGAAATCGCATAGGTGGGAAAGGCAATTGAGAAGAATTAATTGAAGCGGGAAGCGAGAGAATTGGCCTCGATATGTGCTGGGGGGCTTTTTTCAGCCTCCTGTATGCTGCGGCGAATACCCAGCTCCAGCCCACGCAACTCAGCTAGTCCGCGCAGGCGCCCGATAGCCGAGTAGCCGGGATAGGTGCGTTTTTCCAAGTCATCTAGCATCTGGTGGCCGTGGTCGGGGCGCATAGGAATGACCGCGTTGCCTTCACCCATTTGGGCACGGCGCAGCTCTTCGCGCACCAGTTCTTTCACTACTGCGTACATATCCACGTCGCCAGTCAGATGGTCAGCCTCGTGGAAGTTGCGCGGGTTTTCTTCGCGCTTGGTAGCCCGGAGGTGGATAAAGTGAATGCGGGGGGCAAATCGGCGTGCCATGCCAGCCAGGTCATTATCCGGCCGAACGCCCAGCGAGCCCGTGCAGAAGGTCAGGCCGTTGGCGGGCGAATTATAGGCTTGCAGCAGACCAGCGAGGTCGGCTTCGGTGCTTACCACGCGCGGCAAACCCATGAGCGGAAACGGCGGATCGTCGGGATGAATGCAGATGTTAACGCCCACCTCCTCAGCCGTTGGGCCCACTGCCCGCAAGAAATAATACAGATTTTCGCGCAGCTCAGCGGCCCCAATATTGGCGTACTCATCTAGCAGGCCCTGAAACTGACTTAGCTGGAAGGCTTCCTCCGAGCCGGGCAAACCAAGCAACACCGTATCCGATAACGTTTGCAGCTCAGCCGGCGACATAGCTTCAAACTGAGCGCGAGCCCCGGCTGCTACTGTTGAGTCGTAATCGTTTTCGGCACCGGGACGCTTTAAAATGCATAGGTCGAAAACGGCGAAATCCTGCCACACAAACCGTAGCGCCCGCGAGCCGTCGGGCATCTGGTAGTTCAGGTTGGTACGCGACCAGTCCAGCACTGGCATGAAGTTGTAGCACACCGTCTGAATGCCACAGGCCGCCAGGTTGCGCAACGACTCTTTATAGTTCTCTATATACTGAGTGCGGCCGGGCAAGCCTTTTTTGATGTCCTCGTGCACCGGCAGGCTTTCTACTACTGCCCAATGCAAGGCCGAATACTGGCCATTATCTGCCTCAATTAACTGCTGGCGCGCCCGGATTTCTTCCTTTGGCCATACCACTCCTACGGGCAACTGGTGCAGGGCCGTAACCACGCCGCTGCATCCGGCTTGGCGAAGTGAGTGAAGAGAAACCGGGTCATTAGGTCCGAACCAGCGCATTGTGTGCAACATGGGCGCTTTGTATTATAAAAGTCCAATTAACTTTAAGCTTTGCGGTTTGTATCGGAGGTTTTGCCGAAAACCCCGCAACAAGCTATTTAGAGTAACTTGCTCTCGAAGATAGAACAACAATTGGAACCGAAAGCAAAAAAAAATATGGCCTAACTGGCTGATTTCTAAATAAAAATACCGGAAACGTTACCGGAAACGGTTTCGATAGGTATTATTAAAACTCATCTCTACAAAAAATAATTTTAGATTATCTTCGAATAATCAAGGAGGATATTTCGCAGTGCTTCTTCACTATCGTTTAGGCATTTCGAAATAATACTATTCACATTATGATGAAATGCACAAAGTGCACCTCCGCCGATGCGGTGATGCGGGCAGGCTTCATTCGGGGCCGCCAACGGTTCTTCTGCAAGTCCTGCGACTATCACTTCACGGATAATAAGGCCCTTCCGGCGCCGGAGCGCAAACGGCATCAAACCACGATCAGCGACGTGGCGAAAGTACTGGGCGTAGCGCCCTCCACGGTGTCGCGGGCGCTCAACGGCCACTCCGATATCAACTCTAATACCCGACAGGCTATTATTGATGTGGCCCGTCAGCTGGACTATCAGCCTAACTTACTGGCTCAGAGCTTGAAGAGCAGCGAAACCAAGACTATTGGGGTTGTTATTCCTGACATTGAGCGGCCATTTTTCGCCACGGCTATTAGTGGTATTCAGCAAGTAGTGACGGAGGCGGGCTACCGTGTAATGATCTGTCAGTCGAAGGAGTCGTATGAGGTAGAAGTCAGTAATGTGCAGGCACTTATCGCCAGCCGCGTAGACGGGCTACTGATTTGCCACTCCCGCGAAACCCAGAATTTTGACCATGTAAAGCCACTCGCCTGCCGGGGCATTCCGGTGGTGCATTTCGATAGGGTGAGCAACGAGGTGGACAGCGCCAAAGTGATTCTGGATGACTGGAATGGCGCTTTCAACGTGACCGAACACCTGATTGAGCAGGGCGCGCAGCGTATTGCAATCCTGGCGGGGCCGGAGTCTTTGCTGATCAGCCGTAATCGTTTAGCGGGCTACCAGCATGCCCTTAAACGCAATCAAATGCCCCTCCGCCCAGAGTACGAGGTGCACATAGAGTTTCAGCCGGAGGAAGCCGTAGCAGCCTTAGACGCGTGGATGGCCCTGCCCGAGCCGCCCGACGCCATTTTTGCTATTAACTATACTAATGCGTTTGATTTGCTGGTCGCTCTCAAAAAGCGCGGCCTGCGGGTGCCGGATGATATGGCGGTGGTAGGCTTCGGCGACGAGTTTATGGCCTCCATGATTGAGCCGGGCTTAACGACCGTTGATCTTCACCCTTACCGTATCGGGCAGCAGGCGGCGCGGTTATTTCTCGAACAAATGCGGCTGAAGGAGGACTTCCAGCCCCGCACCTTCGTTATCTCCGGCGATCTGGTGATCCGGCAGTCTTCTTTGAAGGGCAAGGGAAATTATTTTAAACTGGAAATTTAGATCTGGGGGGCAAAAACCAATGTACTACATCCAAGTAAAGCAAGCTTTTACGCGTCTTTAATTTAAGTGATTAGACTACCTGAACGGCCAATAAGCCATACAAAAAAGAGAGGCATCCCTGCTGTCAGCAAGGAGGCCTCTCTTTTTTGTTACTCAACTCTAGCGAGCAGCGATAGTGAATTCAACTGCTGTGTCGTCCCATACATTAGCCAACACTTTATCGCGGTGATAGATATCGGGGAACTGGCGCAACTGGCCACCATCGGCTTCTACAGTCTGGTAGCGCACAACTAGTTGAACTCCTGCGTTCAAGCCAAATGCTTTGGTCTCACCTTCATCAATGCTAGTCTCCATCTTTTCGATGCGGTCACTGCTGGTTTTGCCACCATCGCGCTGCAACAGGAAGCGAGCTAATTCTGAAGCATGCTGAACCCGGATGCAGCCATGGCTGAGAGCGCGGTACTCAGCTTTGAAGGCCTCTTTAGTAGGCGTGTCGTGCAGGAAAACCTCGTAAGGATTGGCAAAACGGAATACCACGTTGCCTAAGGCGTTACGGGAAGAGGGTGCCTGACGAATCTGATAGGGAAAGTCGGCTTGAGTTACCTTGTTCCAATTTACTGCGGAAGCATTAACCCGCTCACCAGCTTGGTTATATAAACGGTAGTTTTTAGAGGCTAAGTAGTTACGGTCACGCTTCAGCTTAGGAAGCGTTTCTTTGGTAGCAATGCTAAAAGGCATGCGCCACTCGGGGGCCGTTTGGAAATAACCAATCTTGCTGTACAGCTCAGGTGTTGGGGTTTCCGTTGTGCCTACTACTACGCGGTGGTTGCGCACTACTTGGGTGCCACGTACAACCTGCAAGTTATAAGCAGGAATATTCACTGCTAAGTAGATAGAGTCCATACGAGGCTCCCAGCGTAGGCGCTCCAAGTTCAGAGCAACGGGCAAGGCCATTTGACGAGCAGAGGCGGTATCCATTTTTAGCATACGCTGCCACGCTGCCAACAAGCGTACATAGCTGCGGCTAGTAGGTTGGGCAGCAAGGATCTGCTGCGTGAACTGGCCGCTTTGCAACGCCTGGCTCAGGTTAGCGGCTGCGTCGAAGCTGGTAGCGCTATCATTTGATTGTGTAGTCCGGATAGAGCTGTTCTCAATACGACCACGGTATAAATGCTGAGAGAAACGAATGAGGGCAGTCGTGATCCGAACCTCAGCAGCAAGGCGTTGCTGTGGCTGAGCTGGCGTCGACTGCAAAGAGTCCAGCAACAAGCGAAGCGAGCTAGCCTCGTACTCGGCAGGCTTCAAGCCGTAGTGCTGAGCATTCAATAGCAAGTTTACACCAGCTTGGGCATTCTTGGTAGGGCCGCTTTCGTTGGTCCATACAGGAGCATAGCTAACAGAAGCATAAAACTGACGCACCTGCTTCGTTACGATATCTAAGGTGTGAAATGTCTCGTTGGTGTTCACCCGCCGGAGATGGACAGTCAGGTCGACACTAGCCTGACCATTAGCCTGAAGCGAGATAGGTGCGCTAGCATCTTGAGCATCGAGCGAAAGGCTATTGAGTAGGAGTACTAAACCGAATGCGAAAGTATAGCGGAGGCGGAGGCGAGAGAACATGGAGCGAAGCGGTGAGCGGTGATGTAAATCCTTGATGGCGAGCAGTAAATCCGTAACAAACTTACTTTCAGCCTACCCCCTATGCTTCGTTTTTCGCTCGATGGCGCCTTTCCCTATGTGAATGAATAGCTTTTCTGTGTCAACGAAATGGCGTGCTTGAGCTTACCCTACTCTGACTGTGCTCAAATGCTAGTATGTGAGGCTCAGACTACCTGATCTATAACTTACTACCTGTGTATTAGCCCGCGTCTTGGCTATCTGAATGTTTTACATGAACTGTGTTAAAAGTCAAGCATTCAAGGCAAGTTTAGAGGTAAAATCAGCTTGATACGGCACGCCCGAT
>NZ_JACSCW010000007.1 GCF_014333585.1 Hymenobacter sp. BT188
AAGACCACACTGTTGGTGGGCAGGGTGATAGCCTTATCCGCGCCCGCATTGGCCACCGGGGCCTGGTTGCCGGGGCTGGTACTGAGGCTGTAGACCTCGATGGCGCAGACCTGAGGATTATCTTTTCCGCCGTCACTGCCCAGGGCACTGAAGCTCAGGTTCAGGGTGCCGTCGGCTGCGGTCAGCGTGAAGCTCTCGCTGATGGCCGTGAACTTGCCCCCCGTTTTCTGGAAGATGTCGTAGTTGTCGAGCACCTTCGTGCCTTCCAGGCTCACGTCGAACAGGCGCTGGCCCGCACTCGTAAAGTAGAGTTCGGCGAAATGGAGCACCACGCGGTACTGCTGGCCGCTAGTTACCGGTAAGGCATAACTCATCACCGCGTTGGTGCCGTAGCGCTCATTTTGATACATGGCATCATCGCTGGTGCCGGCAATGGCGTTCACTACCCCATACGTGTTACCCGGGGTCGGCGAGAAGGCGTTGTCAGCGGCGAAGGTGCCGATCGAGTTGGTTACCTGGCCCCCGCCCGCGTTGATACGATGCAGCGCCGTGGCCCCGTCCGGGGGCGGAGTGGCGGAAATTATCACCTTAAAAGTATCTTCCACATACAAGCCGTCCGCGTCAGTAGCCCGAATCGTCAGGTCAGCAGCGCTCACAGCATCAGCAGCGTAAGTCAGAGTTAAAGTCAGACCACTGATTGCAGTAGAAATGACATTGGGGTCAGCGTTTCCTGTAACGGATAGGGTTAGATTATCTACTCCAGCATTATCGGTGAAAACAGTAGCCAGATTTAGCTGAGTTGGGGGGCTATTTTTGGGCACCGTGATATCGGCGATGGGCGTACTGATGGTAGGCGGAGAGGCCGTAGCACCATCGTTCACTCCTGACGCCCACTGCACTAGTCGCTGGGCAAACAGCTTATTATCAACCTGGCTTAACTGGGTGCCCGCGCCGGCGTTCCAAAAGGCGTTGCGGTCAAAATAGCCAAGCACCCGGCCCTGGCCAACTTTTGCTGATGCAATAGCTGCGTCGGCGGGCGTCACCGCCCCATCCAAGCTATTGAGTTTGGAGCAGCAGGATGGCATATAAGCCAGAATCGTAGCCGGCGCACTAGTACGAATGGGGCTGGCTCCTTCGGCTTTAATCGTCAGACCCGTATCTTTATTAAAGTTATTGATGTAATGATCGATAGCCCACTGGGTTAAGCTAAAGGTACTGACCCCGTTATCCCGCAAGAACTGCATGCCAAATTGTTGGGTGAGGTCGTTGTCGCTCAAAGAGCCGGCGGTGCTATTAATACCTCCGCTCTGCCACCCAAATGCAGCATCGGACCAGGCCACCAAGCCCCCACCCGCTTCTACCCAGGTAGCCACAGCGGCTTTTTCGGCGGCCGTAAACCGGCGATTATTGGAACCGAGAATCACTACTTTGTATTGGTTAAGCGTAGTAGCATCAAGGGTAATACTAGCATCCAGCGCTTCCGAAGTTATCATGCCAACTTCTTTCAGTGCCTGGTCGAACTGTGACATCCCCGTAGAGCCAGTGTCGGCCAATTTCATGTCTACCTCGCCGGGCGGGATGCTGCCGTAGAGATACAGGACCTTGGCTCCGGGCCCAGTAACCGTCAGGGACACGGATAAGCTAGCATTGGGGTAGCCCGCTGCTTGGGCCGTAACAGTTGCCGTATAGGTGCCGGCTGCCAGACCCGTTGTGTTGGCCGTGAGCTTCACTTCGCTGCCTCCCAGCAAATCTATGCTGCCCGTCGCGGGGCTGACTGTGAGCCAAGTTGGTAGGGTGTTCGTAGCAATGGTATAAGAAGCGGAGCCGCTGAGTGCCCACAGTAAAACTTCCTTACTGGTGGTAGTACCCTGGTCCGCAGATAACTGGAGCTGCGTCGGCGCAAACCCTATTTTGTAGTTTGGCGTGCGGGGGAAAAAGCGCTTGCGTGCCGTGGTTTGGGGGTCTGTGCGCTGGTTGAGCGAGCCGTTTGAGACAAATATCTCTTCCCCGATTAATTCCGCACTTGGACCAAATAGATTAACTGGCAAGGGTGTTTGCTCAGCCCAACTATCAGAGGCGGGGTCGTACGTGGTTATGGTGTTAAGAATCTGATCGGTGGGCATTACGCCGCCCACCAACGTTACTTTGCCATCGGCTACAAAGGTAGCCGCTTCGCTGTGGGAGCGGGCGTATGGCAGATCTTTCAGATTGGTCCAGGTATCGGTGGCCGGGTCATAGACGTTTGCAAATTTTACGTCCTGATTGGGTCCGTCGTGGCCCACCTGCCCACCCAAGGCATATATTTTTCCGGCTACGGTGGCGCTGGCAAAGTGGCACCGCGGCTGCGGCATGGGCGCCGCGTTGCTCCACCCAGCTGCCAGGTTGTCCAGGTTCAGAACGTAGTGGGCAGTAGAGCCCGTTTGGCGGTCGGGCATCATGCCTCCGAACGAGTGCAGCTTACGCCCGACGCGCACCAAGGCGTTGCCGCCACTTATGGCTGGTAGCTTAGGCCCACTACTCCAGGTGTTGGTGCCGACATCGTATATCTGCAGGGCGTCCGTATTCGGCTTTCCAGCTTCCAGACCAGTAAATCCACCGGCCACATACACCTTGTTGCCATCAACCGCAATGCCCGCGTGCGTTACCGGAATGGGCATATCGGCTAAATAGGTCCACGTATTGCTAGCCGGGTTATACGACTCGCACTTGGCGGTAGTCGTGGCCGATGACGTATTGAAGCCCGAAAAAACCTGCATTTTGTTTCCGACCGAAACGCTGAACCCCACCCATTTTGGCGTGCCTGACGGCGCTAGGGTTACCCAATCCTGATTTTGCGTATCGGCCGTAACGTAAATAAAATCCCAGGTGGCGGTGAAGGGGGAAGCCCCGCGGGATGTAGCCATGATACCAACGGCATAAGCTTTGCCGTTTTGCAGGGCGTTGAAAAGAGGTCCGCTAACTTGAATAGGTGCCCCAAGGTTGGTGATTGCTCCCCCGTTAGCGGCGTACTTGGGTTGCACCACTCCCGTGGTGGGATTGACGGCGAAATAGAAGTCCAGGGTAGAACTGGGTAGACCGCCTGGCAGCGCGAACTGGGTAACGGTAGGTACGCCGTCGTTTTCGTACACTACTTCCAGCCCGCCTACGCCCCCATTGGCAGTCAGCGCTATTTTCAAGTAATTATCCTGGTCGCCATTGCTGAGGTAGACCCCTTGCGACTGGAAGTTCTGAGGCGTTTGGTTGTTGAAGAAGGGTCCGAGCATGCGGCCCTGCACCGTGAATTGGGCTGCCGACGCTTTTACGCCAAACTGAAAAGCGTTTTCCTGAGTGTTAAGGCTGCCTAAAGCATCGCCGGGTGTGACGTTCACGACAGAAAAGGCCCCCACGGCGCCCCCTGCAATGAGGTTGTCTTCAAAAAACAAATCACTGTAAACGCTATCCTTATTACTCATCAGACCCGTGAAGCCAACCCCAAACAGGCCCGTACCGGGCGAGTTGTTGAATAAGTCGTATTTGATAGGCAAATTTGTTGTTAAACCATTCGTAGCGTCTAAAGGAAAGAAGTCAATGTTATCAGCAATTGCGTCGTTATCGTCGTCGATATCATTCAAATCCGACACAAAGTCACCGTCCGCATCAGGGGGAACACTAGCCGCTGAGCAAGGCTGGGAAGCGTTATCAATCTCGTCAGCGTTAGTATACCGATCTTGGTCATCATCATTGCTGTCGTATTTGCCAGTGCAAACCAGAAAGTCCTGCGGCTCAAATACCGTGATGGCATTGGCCCCATACGTGACCGCCCACACTGAGCCCGGAAAGACGTCATTATCGCCCTGCGCAATGATATCCAACGGGGTGGAGCCGAAGCCGGAGGCAAACGGTAAGTCCTGATTTAGCTTGTTTTCGGGATTGAGTGGGTTAGTTACACCAGCACCATCGGCAGTGAGCGATATTTTAAATATGTTGCCATCAAAGCTGCAGGCAAGCAGAGTGCCTTGCAGTGCCCCGCCAAAGTTGGTAGCCGTATACTCCGCGGTGCCGTTAGTTGAGGCAATAAACGTTAATAAGGCCTTGCTCTTCGCGCTCCCCGGCATTTGGTAGTCACCCTCAATAGGATTAGCCGTTGCGACGGGCGGCCAATCGGTTGGTAAGGGCTGCGGGCTGGTTTTGCTGGTACGCCATACGCCCGCGGTGCCAGTATGCGTGTAAAGCCCGGCGCCGGCAGGGTTGGCTCTGGTAGGAGTAGGATGGCCCCCATAGTAGCTGCCGGACGTATAGGTGCTGAGGTTACCGATGTAGTGGAGGTGATCCAGATTATTTACTGTTCCTTCGGTAGCGGAAGGGCTGGTGGAGCCCGGCTCACCGGTCACATAGTTATTGGTGACATTGGCCGTTCCCTCGTTCGCGGGGTAGCCGCCCCAACCTTGGTTGGCCCCGTTATCGATGGTATACATCCGCCGGTTCTTAGTAAGAACCAAGTCGTAGGGGTTACGGTAGCCGGGTGAGAATATTTGCACTGGGCCGCCGGGCACCAGTTTAGCTTGATTCAAGCCATCATTGCCGCCGAAAGGGTCGAAGGGATCCGAACCATCGGCGTTGTTTACCCGGTCCGGATCGTCTAAAGTCGGCAGATCGTATTTATAGGCCGTATTACCACTGCCCTTCGTGGGTAAGGCGTTGATGGCGCTAAGGTTAATAGACAAAATGGCGGCCGACAGCGCGTATTCAGGCGTGTAAGCAAAGTTGGTGGAGGGGCTGCCGGCATTGGTATGACCGCCCTGCGCCAGGTACAATATGCCAGTTTGGTCATCTAGCTGCATTCCGTTGGAGGCATGGTTCTCTTCCGAGCGCGGTAGCCCGCGCACCAGATCCAGCTTGGTCCAGGTGCTGCCGCTGCGCGTGAGCTGGGAAATAATCCCCGAATTCGTGTCCAGGTTTAAATCCCCATCGGGGCCGCCAATACGACTGTCGCTGGAGGTGACATAGACAATAGGAGTAGACGCAGTGCCCTTAACCAGAATGCCGGTTACTTGCCGGATATTGACGCCACTGTTTAGGCTCCCATTGTCATTGTGATTAGGAATTTGATTAATCAGACTGATTGTTTCCGTGGCCGTAACGGAATAGTCATTCGCGGCGTTTCTATTTATCGTCAGGACCTTAATTAGCCCGTTCTGCTGAGAAACGTACAGACGCCCATCTGGCCCAAACTGTAAGGAGGTTGGGTTAGTAAGAGAAATGCCTTTCAAACCGCTAGGAGAAAAGTTGTATTGGGCATTTGCCAGCATAGCGCCACTTATATCTATGGGCGGCAGTTTCGCTTTCTTTTTTCTCTTACGCTCAATAGGCTCATCATTCTTGGTTTGAGCTATAGAGGGCACAGAATCAACACTAAATATTAGTATGAGAAACGGAATCCAAATAAGGTATCTCATTGCGAGAAACCCTTTGATGTAGTAGCGTTGCCAATTCATGATAAGGAATTTGTCTATAGTGAGTGACTGAAGTAATTAAATACCTTCTACTGGGGGAATAGAAGGGGAACTAGCTGATTATAGTACCAACTAGAGAGGTCAGAGTGCGGTATTGTACATGGCACACCGATAGCAAAAAGATCATGTAGCGTATAGTTAGGGGCTTGTGTGAACGCTTTTCAGGCAGTGATACGGGCCTGTAATATATATAATATAATATATTGTATATATTACAGGCTATTTTACTCCTTTTCAAATATGCTTTAGCGCGATTAGGCGAGGCCCAGTGGTCAACGGTCAGCTAGTGAGTATTTAGCACGCTATAAGCTTAAAGCAGAATCAGTAAGCGTTGGGCTGCCGGGTCAGCCATAGGCCTAACGTGCGGCATATAATGCGTATATCCAGGGCTAAGGACCAATTTTGCAGGTACCATAAGTCAGCGTGCACTCGTCTTTGCATAGCTACTAATTCCCTAGTTGCCCCTCTGTAACCGTTAACTTGAGCCCAGCCAGTAATGCCAGGGCTCACGCAATGACGAAGCATAAAATTGTCAATGGCTTGGGCGTACACTTCCGTGTGAAGCAGCATATGGGGCCGAGGACCCACCACCGACATCTCCCCCCACAAGACGTTGATAAACTGGGGCAACTCGTCTAAGTTGTTTCGGCGCATAAACGCTCCAACCCTGGTCACACGTGAGTCATCCTGACAAGCTTGCTTGAGATCAGCCTCACTATTCGGACGCATGCTGCGGAACTTAAGGCAATAAAAAGGCTGACCATTGTAGCCTGTGCGCAATTGCCTGAACAGGATGGGCCCGCGCGACTCCAAGCGAATCAGTAGCGCTAAAAGCGGACCTAGCCAGCTCAACACTAGCACAATGGCTACCAAGGCAACTACTACATCAAAGGGCCGCTTTAAGCGGGAAGAAACGTTTACTAATACATAAGGCTTAGGATCGCTTGAGTGAACCTTGGCTGCTCGGGGGGGGGATGAAGTAAAGAGGTGTAACATAGCCTATACCTAGTTGAAAAAGTTATCTGCTTCTTAATACATCTGTTATTCAGGACTTCATATGGATTTTGCTTGGGCAATCTTTCGGTACTTCTCAAATATTATTTATAAATATACTTGTTTTAAAAATTTATCATAGCCATTTAGTTAAAAAATTTATACACATATTTATACACCAAGGCTTTATAGTAGAGCTTTATAGTAGAGCTTTTTGGCTGAAATTCACCGATTGCATTCTAGATTCTAACACCTCATATGAGATATAATAATATTAACAATAAATGGTTTTTAATCAGTAAAGTGTTGAGAGGAGATGCAGTTATACATTCAGAAATATCTATACAAAACGAGAATGCAGGATGCTGATCAGGGCACTCAGGGCCTAGAAAGCTTACTATTGTCGGGGTTTTAGTAGTAAGAGGCCTATCAATCTTCTTACCCCTACTGTACTGCAAGCGCGAGAACCACTATGCACTTTGCTACGCGATTTAAATCGCACACGGAATAAGCGAACTTGTCTGTATGAATCGTGATATGGCACTAGTGCTGCTTATTGCCGGCCTCAAAATCGCGCAGCAGCGGGTGGCTGACTTTCATGAGCTTGGCAATGCGGGCCTCGTCGTCGCCCATAAAGTCGAGCACGTGCTGAATCTGGGCCGCCGTCATTTTCAGCTTCTGCAGGCGGGTGACAATGCGCTGCTGCAGGGTGGGCAGCTCGGCCGCTAGGGCCAGACTCATCTGCTTTTCCCCGGGCCGGGCTTTGCTGCTGGTTCGCGCGGCCGGCCCGGGCCAGCCCTCCTCCCCGAGCTGAGCCAGGGGCTTGGGGATGGTAAAGCGCACGCCCTTGACCTTTTTACCTTCCTTCAGGGGCTGGTAGACCACCACCCAGCCCAGGGAGTGCAGCTCCCGCAGCGCGGGCTCGAGCACGTAGCGCTTAAAGTTTGATTTCAAACCATGCTAATAGTTGACGAGAGATCAATATATTGAATGCCAGTATGTAAGCCGCTGACCACCTTACACAGAGTCCAGCAACTCCAATGAAATGGTGTCAATTACCTCCTGAGGGAAATATACTATGGGTAGACGTGCCCACGCAGCCTACTTTCTGCGTTTTGCCATAAAATCAGCTGCCGTCAAAATGCTAGCAGCCTTAGAACAGAATACGGAATAATTGAGGCAATCTGCTGAGGCTATAGGGTAGCCTTAGCAGATTGCCTCGCTCTGCTAGTTTTCACCTTGGATCAAACAGGTAATTAGTCATTCCTTTGATTGCCTTATACACTAATGGAGGCAGAAAAATCATGACAATAACCGGCATGGCCAGGTATAGTAGCCCATACGCGCTCAGTGGTTGAAGCCTGTCGTACCCCACAGGTAGTACCATCAACCAGTAAACACGAGAAGTGAGTCCTGTAACTGATAATTGGATTTAATTTATATAGACTATTGCTTATTACCTATCTTATTATATTTTTTGATAATAAAGTTATTTATATTGCAATTAACTCTTACATTAGACCAACGTGTTTTGCCTATAAGTGTATGCGCTGAAAGATCAAATCCTCTATATGGAGTTGGTGCTAGCATCGGTGAATAGAATAGCGAAGTAGTGGTTACCTCTATTCTACTTCACTCTATTTACTTATCCACTATTAAGATTCTTCAGCTAAAAATTGTCGAATAAGACAATTCTTAAAGGTCGGACCAACATATTGTTTCTTATACTTATGCCTGCACCGTTGATATCCGTAATTCTGCCAGTTTATAATCAAGAGCCTTACTTGGCTCAAACTATTGAAAGTATTCTAGCCCAATCGTACCCAAATTTCGAGTTACTACTTCATGACGACGGATCCACAGATGGTTCAGCTCATCTAATTCGCCACTATGCCGCTTTGGACCCGCGGATCCACGCCAGCTTCGCCCCCAATGCTGGCAAGTGCGCTACTACTAATCTTTTAGTTAGTCAGGCACGCGGCTATTGGTGCGCCTTCCTAGACGCCGATGATGTGATGCTACCTGAGCGTTTAGCTCGTCAGGTAGTTTATCATCAAACTCAGCTCAATGTAGATGCAACCAGTTGCCATTGTCATTACATCGATGAACTAGGGCAATACCTAGGCACCCAGCGTTACCCAGGCTTGCGCACAGTACAGGAAGGTCGTCAAGCAATGGCTAATGGCCAACTCGTTCATTGTGCCTTTACAGGACTAATGGTTAGCAGGCACGCCTTTATGGAAAGCGGCGGCTTACGCAACCAATTTTGGCCCTGTGAAGATTTGGAGTTTTGCAACCGGTTGCTTGAGCAAGGTTTCTCGTTAGTGATCATACAAGAGGTGCTAGTACTCTATCGTATCCACGCTGCTTCTGTTACCATGCGCAAGCCCTTGCACGTGTTCGATATGGCTGAGTATAGCACCCGTTGCTTAGCGCTACGACGAGCGGGAGAGGCAGAGCTAACGGTCGATGAGTTTATGGCTGAGCGCCAACGCAGTCCATGGTGGGTGAAGGTCAACCGACAGCGCTACGGTTATTCGGTTATATTTTACCGGCAAGCTAACTTCTACTTGCATAAAAAGGACTATTTGCACTTTGGCTGGCTTTTAACAAAAGCGCTTTTACTCTCGCCAGCCTATGGGTTGGCTACTGTTCGTAAAAGGTTAGCCCAGCACTTTTCCTCTTCTACACCCCTTTCTCCTTCAAGTGGCATTCCAACAAATTAATCTACCAGGCTAGAAAGTGACCCATATAAATTAAGTGTTGAAGTTTGATCAATATTAGGAAGTTAATTATTGCTTGGCTGAAAAATGAGGTTATAATTTTCCTTTCGCCTATTCATTAGTCTGTTCAGAAAGTTAATCTAATACGAGCCAACGCAAATAATAAATAGCAATGGACATTGTATTTAATGTAAATCCGGGAGGCCTAGAAGGATTAGGTGCTACACTCACTTCTCTCATTAGGAATTGCTCAAATTCACAAGAGTTGAAAATCTGGTTTTTATGTTCTGATTTTCAGAAAAAAGATAAATTTAATATCAGTAAGTTATTAGAATCGGAGGGTTTCAGTGGAAGTACAGAGTATATTGATTTTAACGCCCGGCAATTGTTTGGGCACCTTACATCACTGCATGGTGATTGGACAACTTACGGCCGGCTGCTGATCGCAAACTATGTAAAAAGTGATGTAGCTCTGTACTTGGATGCAGACTTAATAGTTTTGCTTGACGTATTGCAATTGCGAAATTTTGATTTGCAGGATGCCATCGTAGCCGGGGTCTATGGATCAACGCTTGAGTGGACTCTGGATAGAGATTTTTTTATCAATCAGCTTAAAGCTTCTCCAGAACAAAGTTATTTTAACTGTGGAATAATTCTGTTTAATTTAAAAAAATGGAGGGAAGATAACATAGAGGAGCAATGGAAGGAGTTAGCAAACCAATATTGTGATAAGCTTATTTCACATGATCAAACAATTATAAATGCTATATGTGGAGGAGAGTTTACGCATCTTCCTTCTAGCTTTAATAATGCGTGGTATCCCGGACAAAATAGACCACAGGATGCCGATCATTCCATTCTTCACTTTGTTGGGTCTCCTAAGCCATGGGACCTTTTTGGCAGCGTTCTTCACAAAGGGCATAAAACTTGGAACACCTATACTCCTAATGCTTGGAAGAAAGCGTATGGTAACATGTCGCGGGAAAAAATAAGACGATTTTGGAAGATACGAAGATCTATAGTCAGGCACTTAAGAACTTTAGCACTCAACATGTTGACCAACCAAGAGTAACTAGTTAAAGGCTTGCCTAAAGATTTTATGCTGCTGTGAGTCTGAACACCTGTACTTAACGCGACGCTACGATCATCTATTTACTGGTCGATCAGTATGTTAGTGCGATGATACCGTGCTTGCCTAACCACCTAAGGCTCCTAGTTCATGTAGGTCAAGTAAAGTTGAGTTATTCATTCGTTTCGGCTTTGTGTTTCTTCTTTTCATTCGCTATGATTAGAATCAAGCCTTAGGTACCTTTCACCGTTAAATACCATGAGCCTCACCATTGCTGAAAATATTTCCATTAGGTTAGTATTATGTCAATAAATACGGATACCTATAACGGACCCTCCTTCTCGCTTCAAAATCGCTTTGGGCGAGTTTTGTGGGGTATAGTTTCTACGGTCTTCTTTCAGTTTTCTCCTAAGCCTATGCATGGATGGCGCGCCTTCCTGCTCCGGTGCTTCGGGGCTAAAGTAGGCCGCCGTGTCCATGTGTATCCCGGAGTAAAGATTTGGGCACCTTGGCAACTTACCCTAGGGGAGGAATGCGGTATTGCCAATGGCGCAATTCTCTACTGCCAGGGAAGAATTACGGTAGGACGTCGAGCCATCATTTCCCAGGGGGCCCACCTCGTGGCCGGTACGCACGACTACTCTGACCCTGGCTTTCCCCTGATCACGAAGCCCATCCACATTGGCGACCACGTGTGGATTGCGGCGGAAGCCTTTATCCATCCAGGCGTTACTATTGGTGAAGGCTGCGTTATTGGGGCCCGCGCCGTGGTAGCGAAAGACATGCCCGCGTGGATGGTCTGTGCGGGCCACCCCTGTCTGCCAATCAAAACAAGAAACTTCATTGCAAACCCTCAGCATTTGGAGCAAAGCGCTAAATAGCAGGTTGCGGCGTACTTTTTCCCACGGGTCCGGTTTGCTAAGGGCCACTACCTTATTCAAGGTTTCTGAGCTTTCTAAGCGGACACCTTGATGCGAAATGCATATTACCTTATATGGCCTCCGCGCTTGATTTAACAATTGCTATCCCGGTTCGAAATGAAGAAAAGAATCTCCCTGGTTGCTTAGCCGCCATTGGTAAGGATTTTGCCTTCAATGTAGTATTAATTGATTCGGGGAGTATAGATGCTACTCCGGCCATTGCCAAGGAACATGGTGTCGAACTCGTGCATTTTGAGTGGAATGGGGAATTTCCTAAAAAGCGAAATTGGTTTCTCCGAAATTACCCCATCAAGACTAAGTGGATATTGTTCTTGGATGCGGATGAGTATTTAACTCCCGCGTTCAAAAATGAGCTTCGAACAACACTAGGGCGCGACCACGACCAGAAAGCAGGGTATTGGTTGAACTACACCATTTACTTTTTAGGTAAAGAGCTAAAAGGAGGCTACCCCCTCCGTAAGCTGGCTCTTTTTCAAGTAGGCGCGGGTGAATATGAACGGATTGACGAAAAGCAATGGAGCCATTTTGATATGGAGGTGCATGAACATCCTATCCTCGCAGGAGAGGTTGGCTTTCTAAACAGTAAGATCGATCATCAGGATTTTCGAGGAGTATCCCATTACGTAAGTAAGCACAATGAATACGCTAGTTGGGAAGCTGCTCGCTATCTGAATTTATCGAGCATTGAACCCAATAGCGCAAGCTGGACCTGGAAGCAGCGCCTTAAATACAAGCTTATGAATACCATCCTTATTGGGCCAGCCTTCTTCTGTGGGAGTTATTTTTTCCACGGAGGCTTTCGAGACGGTGGCCGAGGGTTAGCATTTGCTATCTTTAAAATGGCATACTTCACCCAGATCTACTGTAAGATACGGGAGAGTAAGCCTTCCTAAGCTAGAAAATAGTTTCCCCATTCGTTAAGAAACACTTACGCCGGGCGCAGCCGCAAGCAGCACTATCGCTGGAGTCTACCCACCAAGTCGGTTTATTATACCGGCTGGCTGAAGGAGAAGGCTGCTTAATATAAATAACTGTGCATATACTATTTTTTAATACCTAGTTATTGTCTACTTTGGTGATAATGTTGCACTATAATTATGAATAATAGTATGGTCATCCTTAAAAATTTCTATCAAACGGGAATGGAGTGGATAGCGAAGTATACCGGCTTTTTGCGTAGGATACGTCTTACGTATTGGTTGTTCAACTTATCAAAGTTGACTAAGCTCAGTAAAAACAAGGAATTATATCGACAGTTTGGTATTAATAAAGCTATATGGAAAGAAGTTGCTCACGCCGACATTAAGCACAACTCGACAGATATTCCATGGATGGATAGAGAGGACATCACCAGCGATGCCATCCGGCAGCATCCGCAGTTCGCTACCTTCTCACCCCAAATTCAAGAACAGCTCCTGCAATGGCCAGAAAAAGGATTTATAATTATTCCCGGTTTAATGACCAATAAAGTTGATGAACTTAATAGCGAAATCGATGATTTAAAAAAAGAGGGCAAAATATATTTCAACTTTACAGGTAAGAAGATATTTAATGCTTGGCAGCATAGCACTGCTGCTAACCAGGCATTTAACCACCCTGTGGTTACAGCCGTAGCAAAGTTCATTTTTCAGAAAGAGGTCATTCCCTTTCAAACTGTAAATTTCATTTATGGAAGCGGAGAGAAGCCCCACAGTGACAGCATCCATTTTACTACCGAGCCCCTAGGTTACTTGACCGCTATGTGGCTAGCGCTCCAAGATATTGTCCCCGGTAGTGGGGAACTGCTTTTCTATCCCGGTAGCCATAAACTAGCTTACGTAATGAGCGAAAACTTCGATGCGGGGCATACCTCGCTGCAATTAGGTCTTAACACCCGCCAGCGTTATGAAGCAAAGATCGAGGAAATCATTCAGCAACACCATTTAACTCCTTGCGCCTTTACGGCTCAAAAGGGTGATGTGCTCATGTGGCACGCTAATCTTCTACACGCTGGTTCCCCAATTACGAATGCCCAGCTTACACGCAAAAGTTTTGTGGCACATTACTTTGCCAAGGGGGTACTACAGTACCATGAGATAACACAACGGCCGGCTATTATTTCACGCCCCGCACTATAGCTATAAGGTTGGCATATGCACGAAGCCATTACCCCTGATAACAATCGGGTTGATTTTCTGCTTGCACCTAGGTTTTTACAATGTGATAGGGATTAACTGCACGAAGGATTCGCGATAACAGCACCCGGTTGCAGCCCAGTCCTCGCATTAATCATTAAGCTTAATTTCTAGGCTTTCCCCATGCCATCCCGGCAGGGAGCAACACTCCTCAGTTCAGAGCGTAGCATGGTCTTATCAGCAATTCAACCACTCAACTTATTCCTAGGGGGTAAACTGGGCAAAGGTCTTATCTAGCCTTGCGCTAACCATCGACAAAGACGGACCGCTGCTGGCTGGCGACTCATTGATCTTTTCTCACCTATGAGGTTATTACAAATCGTTCTCTCTTTAGGTTACTCGCTTCTGCTTGGTTACATCGTATTCTTTGCTCGTCGCAGGAGATTCATTACAGACAGAACAGTCAATTTTACGCCCCTCCGCAACTCATACGATGAGTATACTAACTTCAACGTAAGTTTTACCATAGCATCTTATCACTTTTATGCCAATTTAGTGGGGAATGTACTCCTGTTTGTCCCCGTACCCTTTGTGTTATGCTGGCTATTTAAGATAAAAAGAAGTGCTACTCTTATTTACTGCTGTCTTGGGTTAAGCGTTTTTATTGAAGCTATCCAATACGCTGGCAAGTTGGGAGTAGCTGATATTGATGATGTCATTCTTAACACTAGCGGGGCTGCAATCGCCATCCTCTATTTAAGAAAAGCAGGAAAGCGCTCAGCCATTCAAGTAACAAGAAAATAGCCTTTACATTCGATGATGCCTTCCTATTTACTCGTGGATAGTACACATTAATGAAAAAAAGAATATTACTGATCGGGTATAATTTTTATCCTGAACCGACGGGAATTGGCAAGTACAGCGGAGAAATGATATATTGGCTAGCGCGCCAAGGCTATGATTGTACCGTTATTACGACGTATCCCTACTATCCTTACTGGCAAGTACAGGAACCTTATGCCCGAAATAGGTTCTGGTATACAACCGAAAATGAGCAGTTTGCTTCCGGAGGTCAGCTAAGAATTTGTCGCTGCCCCATGTACGTTCCCACTCAACCTTCCGGGCTGAAGCGCATCCTGTTGGACTTTTCGTTTCTCGTTTCCGCGGGGGGCAAACTACTTCACCTGTTGCTCGGTTCCAAGTATGACGCCGTTGTCGTGGTAGCTCCGTCGTTTCAGTTTGGCTTACTCGGTGTATTATACCAAAAGTTACGTAATGGCAGATTTTTCTATCATATCCAGGATCTGCAAATTGAGGCCGCCCGGGACTTGCAAATGATTAAATCCAAGAAGGTCATTGAGCTTCTCCTAAAAACAGAGGGTTACATATTAAAGCAGGCGGACGTTATTAGCAGTATTTCTGAGGGCATGGTTGGCCGCATCCAAGCCAAAGCACAGAAGCCGGTGGTGTTATTTCCTAACTGGACAGATTTAACCTTATTTTATCCCATTGCCGACAAAGCCCCCCTTAAGATGGAGTTCGGTTTTTCCTCCACCGACAGAATTGTTTTGTATTCCGGAGCAATGGGCGAAAAGCAGGGGCTAGACGCTATTCTATATGCCGCGCAGGAGTACCGGCAGCAGCCCCACCTGAAATTTATTATTTGTGGCTCCGGGCCTTACAAAGCCACGCTGGAAGCGCTGGCTCATAGCTTGGCGCTGACCAATGTAGTTTTTCTTCCTCTGCAAGCCCCGGAGAAGCTTAATCACTTTTTGAATATGGCCGATGTGCACCTCGTAATCCAGAAAGCGACAGCGAGCGACCTAGTTATGCCCTCGAAGCTAACGACCATACTCGCCGTAGGGGGTCTGGCCCTAATCACGGCGAATGAAGGCTCTGGTTTGCATAATTTGGTGCAACAACATGGCATTGGCTTGCTAGTTGAGGCAGAAAGTCAGTCTGCCCTAAGTCAAGGCTTACAACGTGCCCTGGCGCAGGATAATCGGGCGGTAACAACTAAGGCTAGAAAGTACGCCGATCAGTATTTATCGCTTGAATGTATCATGGCCACTTTTGAAGAAGCCCTCCTGCATTAAGGGCTGATAGCCCAGTTCGGCGCCTCGATCCAGCTAAAGGATATAAGAGGGCTAGATGTGGCAAGCGGTTTAAACCTTAATACATCGTTGCCTGTATCTTACGTAAATATAGCCCCCCCCTATACCCTTACCTTTTGCCACCTTCTATCACTGCAGCTCTTGAAGACTACCTGAGCAGAGTCTTTTAGCGTAGGTCGTAAGGACGCCGTTGACTCGCCCTGGGCAGAAAGGCAGTAAGCGTGTGGAGTGCCTTTGGACGGCGCCACTCTGCTTTTTAGCCGTAGGGAATGGATGGCGGCAGGGAACGTGCTTTACGCCCGCCCTACTCCTAACCAGCAGTTTACCAGAGCAAAAGTGCTAGGGGGCAGGAAGACACTTGTTTACCCAGACTCTAAAAACCCTACTAAATCGTTTTTCGGCTAGCACGTGAATTAGATGTGCTATAACAAGCATTACCAGTAAGGTGCTGCCTACCAGTACATATTTGTTGATCGCGCCTGCTAGGCGGTGAAAGGTGACAAATCCTATATCACTGTGAATTAAATACAAAGGATAGGTTAACGCTCCTAGCCCAGCTAGCCACGAATAGTGGCTGAGGTTGATATGTCGCGTCGTGATAAAGAAGAAGACCGCAAAGAATAGGGTGATGATGGCTACGATGACCCAAGCCACAAATTCATCGTGGTAGTGTTGCCCCATCTCAGTGGCTTTGCGCAGACTGGAGTGGATCGCCGCTAGGTAAGCAAAAGCGAGTAGGGTGTAATGTGTTAAGGCCCGGTCCGGCACTTGCTGCCGTCGGTAGAAAATAATGCCAGCGGCAAAGTATGGTGCATAGCTGGGAAAGAAAAGAGCCGCAAAGGGAGTATTCGCGTGCGGGAGCACCAGCAAAATAGCGTACAGCAGCCACCCGGCTACGAACCATTCTACGTACCGCATCAGCCGGTAGCTAAGAAGCAGGGAAACAAGAAAGTAAAACGCGATTTCTACCGTTAATGACCAATACGCACCGTCCAGAGGGGCAATGCCGAGAAACTCTTCCAGCATGGTCATATTGCACAGATATTGACCAAAGCCAGCGTGAAGCACGGCGGGCATATAGGCATCTCCAGGGGTGGTACCCCATAGCCGTTTAACTAAAAAAGTTAGGGTGCAGGCAACCCAGAACGCCGGATACAAGCGCACCAGACGTGAGACAAAGAACTGACGGACTGTTTTTCCCTTCGCGCTAAGCAGCACTACATAGACGCTAATGATGAAAAACAGCTCCACTCCCAAGTACCCATAGCGCGTATAGCGCCCTAGTTCAAGGAAAGGAAGCGAGCTATAGTGGTCCGCCGCATAACCGCGGTAAGTATAGTGAAAGACGACGACGCTAAGAGCAGCCAAGAAGCGCAGTAAATCAATCTCGTAAAGACGAAGCGGTTTGGTGAGTAATGATAACTTCATAGGGTTGCCGTTACGCCGTGAGGATTTAAACTTGTAAAACAGCCAGTCAAGCTAAGAGTCATCTTAGGGTGACGCATAATGTACTTTGCCATAACTCGCTGGTTAATATATAGCCTGCCTATTGCTAGGAACTTCGTCAGGGGCTGGCTTACACCTACTCGCGGCCCTCTTTCTAAGTTAATTCTAGTAAGCGACAATCCCCAGCAATCAATGAGGTGGTCAAGGCAAGACGGACAGCAGAAGGCCCTATATCTTTTCTCTTAGGGCAAGCAAAGCCAGCGGGGCGTCGCCTGCTAAACGATGCCAGTACGACGCAGCCTTCAAGGCGGAGGCGTTGCGCCTGGCCATTGAGAGCCGGAGCAACCAAGCCACGGCCCGGGCGTTGGGCATCAGCCCGACGTCAACATTAAAAATAAGCTGCTATCGATCAGATGTATAGGTCACCTATCACTTGCCAACTCCTCTACTATGAGTTTGCTGCTGGCTTTGGTGGTACTCCTGCGTCTGGGTGCGGGTAATGGCTGCTTCCATTTGATCCTGCATATCCTGCCCATTAGGCCGCACTTGGTCACGTGGCACCCGGGTTCCTGTTGCTTGACAAGTAATTTCCGTCCCTTTCGGGGGATCAAAGCACATCAGATAGCCCTTCGCTTGCAGCGCAGTCTTCAACTCGTCACTGCTATGCAGCGGGCCCTCCAATACCTCGGCCGCTGCTTGCTCCATGCGGCGGCGGGCCTGCTCGCGCACTTGCTCGGCCAGGGCCACTACGGGTTCTCCTGGCTTCTCGCCTTGCACCCAGTGCACCGCCAGCTGCTGAGCCACGTGGTTGAGTTTCGTATGGCTGGCTTGCGCTTCCCTTAGCCTCATCTGCGTTGCCTGAAACTGCTGCTCTGTCGCTTGCAGGGTTTGCTCGGCCGTAATTACCCGCTTTTCCAGTACCCGCGCCCGCTCCTGGGCTAATGCGTTAGCGGTGGCCACCTGCGCCACTTCCTGCAGCTTGGCATTGACCAAGGCCAATTGCTGGGTTAGGTGTTCGTTCAGGCGCGCCAGTTCCCGCTCAATGTAGGCTTGGGGATGCAGGTGCTCGTGCCACTTCATCTCCCCGAGCTTGAAGGGCGCGGGCTCCAGGGGCATAGCCACCTGAGCCAGTTGCTCTTTACTGGTTTGCTGGGCCCCGTAGTTGCGGCGCACGTCTTAGTGAATAGCCGTGCTGTAGTGGACGCCCCGCCTCACACCGTAGGCGGCCATAGCTTGTGCGTAGTCGGTCTGCAGTTGGCGTAGGCTTTTGGGGCTGAAGACATCCCGCGCGCTCAGGCGGCCATCTTCCGTAATCGGGATGACAACCGCGTGCACGTGCGGAGTCACCTCGTCCTGGTGCAGGGTGAAGCTCACCACGTTGCGCTCGCCAAGGTGCTGCTGTAAAAAGCGCAAGTTGTCGCGCGTCCACGGGGCGTCGCGCATATCCGCGGCCCGCCCCTGGGCGTCGCGCCGGAAGGCCTCGGGGCTGGCGGTGAGCAGTACTTCGACGGCCCGCACAGCATCGCTGCGCAAGCGTTTAAGGCCCAGTTCTTGGATGCGCTCCTGCGCCAGGTCCCAGTAGTTGCGCAGGACGTGATTCAGGTACTCCTGGTTGCAATGCTGCTGGTCGGGGTCAGCATTGGGCGTGAGCTGCAGGCGATAGTTGTGCTGAGCCTTGCTGGTCGCGGAACTGTGCGACTTGATTTTGCCTATGCGGAGAATCGCGTATGCCATAACCGTTCGAAAGGAAAGGCGAAGGGATAGCAGGTATGGAGCGCGTCCGGGCTTGGGTAGTGTTCAGGGCCAATGCGTAGTGAGTTACACATTAACCCAGAATCTTGCGCTCACAAAAGATACGCAGATGGTTCGGCTTTGAGAAATTCTTCCACACTCTTTTTTAGTGGCCACTCCCCGTTACTTCCATGTACCTTTGCCGCCCTACATAGCTACATAGCTACATAGCTACATAGCTACATAGCTACATAGCTACATAGCTACATGGCCGCGGGCCGTTTAATGGCGGTTCACCCCTAGGCCGAAACAGGAACGCAGCGTGATCCGCCGCGCCGTTAGCAAGAAGATCGCTTATCCCATGGGGAAGTTGGTCACGACTACCCAGGCCACCAATGCAGAGTGGTGGGGTGGGCCGATGTAGGGCTTGCTGCCGCGCCGAGAAAATCATGCGGACGGCACCGATAGCGCCTGGGCTGATGCAGTCATACTCACCTTCATCTAGCTACTTTCCAGCCAGGGATACAAACGTGAAAATGTCCAGGGTTTAATAAAGTAAGTGAAATATAGTTCCAAAACACTATATAAATTTGTAACTATTTCAATTCTAATTGTATTTTATAACAATTCTATAAATTGATTGCACTATTATTTGCAGGGTTGAAACCAGCGGGTTAAGTTTGACAAGAAACTAATAAGATTTCAGTGAATAATTATCCTAGTGCTCTGCTGCTAACTCTTAAGCATTGTTGTTAGTCCTTCTTGCTCTGCTTTCCCCGACCCGTTTGTCTGCCTGCGTTCTCCTATTGTTATCCCTTAGTTTATGCCTCGTATCTTTCCCCCCCGGCCCCTGAGCCCCGAGCAGCGCTACGCCCTGCTCAAGCGCGGGTTTGACTTTTCCTTCTCCCTGCTCGTCGTCGTGCTGATATTGAGCTGGCTGGCCCCGCTGCTGGGCCTGTTGCTCAAGCTCGAGAGTCGGGGCCCGGTCTTCTTCAAGCAGCTGCGCACGGGCAAGCACTGCCAGCCCTTCTACTGTCTGAAGTTTCGCTCTATGCGCCTGAACTCGGAGGCTGACGCCCGCCAGGCCAGTCGGGGCGACAGCCGCATTACCCGCCTCGGGGCCTTTATCCGCCAGACCAGCCTGGATGAGCTGCCCCAGTTCATCAACGTCTTGCGCGGGGACATGTCCGTGGTCGGCCCCCGGCCCCACATGCTGCTGCACACCCAAGACTATGCTCAGCGCATCGCGGGCTTCATGGAGCGTCATGCCGTCACGCCCGGCATCACGGGCTGGGCCCAGGTCAAAGGCTACCACGGCGAGACCCGGAAGCTACAGGCCATGGAAAACCGCGTGCAGGCCGACCTGTGGTACATTAAAAGAGGATCATTAGCGCTGGATGTGCGCATTGTGGGCCTGACCGTGGTGCAAGCCCTGCGTGGCCACCAAAACGCCTGCTAAGTCGTCACGAAGCGAAGGCAAGGGCAACTTAGCGCGCCTTGTACGCTCGTTGGAGTTCCTTCATAGCCGCCGAAAGGCCGTCCAGCTGCTCTACTAATGCGGCGGCTTGTTGTCCGTAGGGGGCCTGCCGGTCCGTCCACACCAAAAATTGCTTAAGTTCCTCCTTCGCGTACCGTAGCAGCGTGGCTGCGTTTTCTAAAAATTCTTCTTCGGGGTTCATATGCGGGGCACAGCGGACAGGGTTACCCGTGTAGCCGGCGGCGGAAAAAAGGCGGGTCCAGTGCTACACGTAGGGAAGATACAGGCTTTTCCGGTAATAAAATGAACCCCACGGGACGGGGCCCGTTCCTAAGGGCAGCAGCGCCCGGCCGCGATGGCTGCTCCGGGCTCCTTACCGCCCCTCTTGTTTTCCGGCCCCATAGCTACCTAGTTACCTATACTTCAAGCCGATGGACACGTGCAAGTGCTACCCTAACAATCAGTGGCCCGGCCGGGGGAAGTGGCATGGATAAAGTCTTCTTACGCTCGCTGCAGATTCCGTTGCTGATGCTGGATTTGTTCCTGCTCAATGGGCTCTTTTTGGTTACCCAGCACGCCATTCCGGATCCGGTGCAGGCACAGTGGCTTTCCCCTCGGAGCCAGTATTGGCTGCTGCTCAACGTAAGCTGGGCTTTCGCTTCCTGGCTCGGACAACTCTACTCCTACCAACATCTGCTGGTCTTTCGCCGCTTTCTGCAGGTTACCTGCCGCCTCTACCTCGCCTGGGCCTTCTTCGTGCTGGTCACCGCGTTTCTGCTCCGCACGACGCTGCCGCTCGCCCGGGAATTTATGTACTTCACCATTTTAAGCTTTGCTTTGGCCTTGCTGGGGGCCCGCGGGTTTTATCTGCTGCTTCGCGTGTGGGTGCGTACCACAGGGACCATGAAACGGCGGGTCTTAATCCTGGGCTATAACAAGGTGGCCGAAAAGTTGGCCGCGTACCTGGAAGCGGAAGAATTCAACGTCCGCGTGGAGTGCATTGTGGATGACGTTCGCCCCGCGGCCGCGCCCGCCAACCACGTCGTGGTGCCCGGTCTGGGGGAGGCGCTGAGCCTGGCGCGGGAGCTGCGGGTCACGGAGATCTACTCCACCATCATGCCCGAGAACAATGCGCTGGTGTATGACATGATGCAGCAGGCAGATCAGGACTTGATTCGCTTCCGGTTTGTGCCTGATTTCGCCACCTTCATCAACCGCCCCGTACACGTGGACTATCTCTACGAGCTGCCCATTCTCTCCATCCGCAAAGAGCCCTTGCAGCAGGTGGCCAACAAGTTCGCGAAGCGCCTGTTCGATGTAGTCATCAGCTTAGGGGCTACCCTGTTTATTCTCAGCTGGCTGGTGCCCCTGCTCGGGGTGCTTATCAAGCTGGAGTCGCCCGGACCCATCCTTTTTCGGCAACTGCGCAGTGGCCTTCATAACCAACCCTTCTATTGCCTGAAGTTTCGCAGCATGGCAGTCAACCACGAGTCGAATACCAGGCAGGCCACCCGCCAGGATGCCCGCGTCACCCGGCTCGGGCGCTTTCTGCGCAAGACCAGCCTGGATGAGTTTCCGCAGTTTCTAAACGTGCTGCTGGGGCAGATGAGTATCGTGGGTCCGCGGCCTCATATGCTCCGGCATACGCTGGAGTACTCCTCCGTAGAAGACCAGTACATGATTCGGCAGTTTCTGAAGCCCGGCATCACGGGCTGGGCGCAGGTAAACGGCTACCGGGGCGAAATCAGCACCCTGCGCCACATTCAGAAGCGGGTGGAATACGACTTGTGGTACCTCGAAAACTGGCGCTTAAGCCTGGATGTGAAAATCATGTTTAGGACGGCCTACAATGTCTTCCGGGGCGAAGAGAATGCCTATTAACCGTTATTGCTATTATTGCGCAGCATGATTCCCCCCGCCCTGCCTCCGAATGAAGCGGCCCGCCTGCACTCGCTAGCGGAACACCAGTTGCTGGATACCCTCCCCGAAGCGGTATACCAGCAGATCACCCGCCTGGCGGCTGAATTGTGCGGGACCCCCCGGGCCGCCCTGAACTTGGTGGCGGCCGACCGGCAGTGGGCCAAAGCCACGGCAGGCATGGCGGCGGGCAGCCAGCCCCGTGACCATTCCTTTTGCGCGCACACCATTTTACAGCCTACCCAGCCCCTGCTCGTGGCGGATGCGCGCTACGACGAGCGTTTTTACGATAACCCCAATACCCGGCAGGACCCCCGCCTCATCTTTTATGCCGGGGTGCCGGTCCGGGACGCGGAGGGTCGGGCCTTAGGGGCGCTGTGTGTCCTTGATAGCCGCCCCCGGGTGTTATCGGAGGCCAAGCTGGACGCGCTCACGCTCTTGGCCAACTTAGTGAGTACGCATTTTCAGGTACGCCGCACCCACCTAGCCCTCGCCGATTGCCAAGGAAAACTAGCGGCGGCCCTCCCTATCGTAGAAGACTTGGTGAGCGCGGTGGGCTCTTTACCCGCCGCCGAGGGGGCCGGCCTGCTCTCCCCGCTACGGCAGGTCCAACACCTGCTGCAGCCACTCTCCTAACAATAAGAACCCAGAGGTACTCGTGAGGTGGTCCACTAAAGTGCGACAGAAAAGGCATCCTTCTTCTTCGGTCAGGATGCAAAAAATAAACCCGGGCGCGCCACGCAAGCGCGCCCCTATACGGAACCCTTTCGCGCCGAGGCGTTGCGCCTGGCGAGTGAAAGCGGTAGCCCGCACGCCGCGGCTAATGCTACGTTCACGAGCAGGCTAAGAGTTTTTGGCGCGCGTGCAAACCCAGGTGCGGCTGAATCGCGCTGCTTTCGCTTCGGTGGCCGAGTTACCAGCGGAACTAGCGACGTATTTTAATTACTACAATCACCAGCAACGGCACGCGGCGAGCAGGGCTACAAGTGCCTGCATAGTGTTGCACAACAAGCTCTTCTAACGAAGACCCAGCGCTCGCTTACTTCACCCCACCACCTCCTACCTAGTCCTGTCTACCCGAAGTTAACGTCGCCGGAGGGCTCAACCGAATCTTGCTGCGGACGGCAAAGGGGGGCTCCTGGTGCCCATAAGCGACGGGCGCAAAAAGCCCAGACCTAGGGATAGATCTGGGCTTTAAACCAACACTATGTGTCTACAGGCTACTGGGAGCGGTGGGGGCGGCCGGCGGGAGGGTAATGGCATCCACGTTCTTGTCCCGGATAAGCTTGTTCAGGGCCGGCAGGTCTTGCTCCTTGATCATTTTGAACTGACTCAGCTGCTGATTGATCTGCTCGGTTACTTCCTTCTGGAACCCTACGGCCTGCTCCGTGGGCCGGTAGTCGCCGGTGCTGGCCTGCCCGACCAGGTTCGCGAGCTTATTGTTCAGGCGGATGGGGAAGTTCAGCGGGTCCTGCCCGCTTTTGTTTTTGGTTTGGTACAGGGCCTCTTCAATCTGGGTGATTTTCTTGTCAATAGCCGCGGCCGACTCGACGATATCCTTGGCCTGCGCCTGGTCTTTCAACGGAGCCGTGATCGTGTTGAGCTGGCCGCGTAGGGTGCGGATATCGCGGATGGCCTCGTGGGTTTCGGTGAGCTTGCGCTGCACTTCCTGCAGAAAGTCAAACTGGGCCTGCAGGTCCTGGGCGGTGGCTTTGCTGCGTGGGTCGGGCAGGACGGTAAAGTTCGTTTCCTGGGTTTCCTGGTTGAGCGTGAGGCGCGCCTTGTAGGTGCCCGGCACGGCCCGGGGGCCCTGGGTGCCGCCGCCCCACAGAATCAGGCCTTCGAACTGGCGGGCATCGGGGTAGCTCAAATCCCAGACGAAGCGGTTCAGACCGCGCCGGGTGGGCAGCAGCTCGCGCTTGATCTTGGCTTTTTCCGCTTTCGTCAGATTTTTGCCCCCCAGGTCCTTATCCGTGTTGGCGAAGGTGCGAATAACCTGGCCTCGCGCATCCAAGATGTCGAGCTTCACGGTGCTGGTCGAATCGTGCTTTTGGGTGAAGGAGTAGTAGAGCAGCACTCCGCCCGGATGATTCTGGCCCGCTGTAGGGGAAATCGTGGCAGAGCCGCGGCCCTCCATCCGGTAGCTCGGGGCGGGCGTGTACAAGTGAAACGGGCGGGCGGCCACAGCCGCGCTCAGCTGGTGCAGGGGCGTCAGGTCGTCGAGCAGCCAGAACCCCCGCCCTTGGGTAGCGGCAATGAGGTTGTCGTTTTTGATCGTGAGGTCCGTAATGGGTGTCGGTGGCAGGTTGAGCTGCAACGGCTGCCACTGCTGCCCATCGTTGAAGGAAACGTACAGGCCATATTCAGTGCCGGCGTAGAGCAGCCCGGCGCGCTTGGGGTCGGCGCGGACCACCCGGGTAAAGTGCGTGTCGGGAATGCCCGTGGTGATTTTTGCCCACGTCTTGCCGTAGTCCGTCGTCTTGTACAGGTAGGGCCGAAAGTCCCCGGACTTATACATGGTGGCCGCCACGTAGGCGGCCCCCTTCGCCGTGGGGTGGGCGTCAAGGCTGTTGATTTGAATCCAGTCGGGCAGGCCCTTGGGCTGCACCTTGGTCCAGGTCTTGCCCTGGTCGCGGGTGAGGTGCAGCAGGCCGTCGTCGGAGCCCGTCCAGATCACGCCGGCCTCTACCGGCGACTCGGCGATGGCGAAGATGGTGCCATAGTACTCCACGGCCGTGTTGTCCTTGGTGATGGGGCCGCCGGAGGGGCCCAGGGTTTTCGGGTCATTGCGGGTCAGGTCGGGGCTGATCACCTGCCAGGACTGGCCTTCGTTGGTCGTGACGTGCAGGTGGTTGGAGCCCGCGTACAGCCGTTTGGGGTCGTGGGGGGAAAACAGCAGGGGGAAGTTCCACTGGAACCGGTACTTCATGCCCTCGGCGCCGTGCCCCATCGGGTTGTCGGGCCACACGTCGATGGCGCGCTCCTGCTGGGTGCTATGATCGATGCGGGAGAGATAGCCATCGTAGCTGCCCCCGTACACAATGTCGGGGTTGAGCGGATCCACGGCGATATGGGCACTTTCGCCACCGGCCGTCGGCTCCCAGTCGCGCTCCTCAATGCTGCGGCCCGCCGTGCGGTGCGGAATGCGTACGGTCGAGTTGTCCTGCTGGGCTCCGTAGATGCGGTAGGGGAAATGATTGTCGGTGACCACCCGGTAAAACTGCCCGGTGGGCTGGTTGTGGTAGGTGGTCCAGTTCAGGCCCCCATCGGTGCTGACCTGGGCGCCGCCGTCGTCGGCCATGACCATACGGGTGGGGTTCTCGGGCGCAATCCACAGATCGTGGTGGTCGCCGTGGGGGGCATCGTAGGCTTGGAAGGTGCGGCCCCCATCCTTGCTTTTGTGGTAGGACACGTTGAGCACGTACAGCACGTCCGCGTCCTTGGGGTCGGCATAGATGCGGGTGTAGTACCAGGCCCGCTGGCGCAGGTTGCGGTCATCCGACAGCTTCTGCCAGTGCTTGCCGCCGTCGTCGGAGCGGAATAAGCCCCCCTTTTCGGCTTCCACCAGGGCCCACACCCGGCTGGAGTTTACCGGCGACACGGCCACCCCGATGATGCCCAGGGTGCCCGTGGGCAAGCCCTCGCTGCGGGAGATATCCTGCCAGGTGTCGCCGCCATCGGTGCTTTTCCACAGGCCCGAGCCCGGGCCGCCCGAGGAGAAGCTGTAGGGCGTACGGCGTACGTTCCAGGTGCTGGCGTAGAGAATGCGCGGGTTGCCGGGGTCCAGAATCAGGTCCACCGCGCCGGCGTCTTTATTGGCAAACAGCACGCGCTCCCACTTCTTGCCCCCATCTTTGGAACGGTACACGCCGCGCATCTCGCTGGGCGCGTACAGGTTGCCCATGGCCGCGACGTACACCAGATCCGGATTCTGGGGGTGGATGCGGATGCGGCCAATGTGGCGCGAATCCTTCAGGCCCACGTTGGTCCAGGTCTGGCCCGCATCCAGCGACTTCCACACCCCAAAGCCGGAGGACACGTTACCCCGCACGGTTTGCTCGCCCTCGCCGGCGTACAACACGTTGGGGTCCGACTCGCTGACGGCCACGGCCCCGATGGACCCGCCGAAGTAGCGGTCGGAGATGTTGCCCCAGGTGCCGCCCCCATCGGTGGTGCGCCACACGCCGCCCCCGGCCGTGCCCATGTAGTATAAGTTGGGGTTGCCGGGCACGCCCGTCACCGTGCCGGCCCGCCCACCCCGGTAAGGACCGATGGAGCGCCACCGCAGCCCATTGTACAAGGTCGTATCATAGACCGCGGCGGTGCTTTGGGGGGCTTTTTTTCGCTTGGCGCGCTGCTGGGCCTCGGCCGAAGTAGTGAGAAGCAGCAGCAACAGCGCGCTGAGGAAAGCCGCCTTATAGGGTAAGAAAGGTTTCATACGCAGGGGTTTGATGGGAGGGGAACGATCTTCGGCGCTCGATTGACGGTAAGGTAAGAATGATCGCCGGGTAAAGTAGCAAGAAACCGGCTAGCAACGGTCACCCGGGCGGTGAGAACCTGAAAAAGCCCCCCGAAACCGGGCGTGCGCTAGTGGGTGAAGCGCAGGGCCAGCACCACGTTGCGGCCGGGCGCACTGATGCCCGACGCGAACTGCCGGTAGCTCTGGTTTAGCAGGTTCTCGACGGCGGCCTGCGCCGTCCAGCGCGGCGTAAGACGGTACTCGGCCCGAACGTTGCCGGTATACCAGCCCAGCGCGCCCGCCGGCGTGGCCTGCTCGAGGTTGTCCTCACCCGAGGGACTAAACTCACTGGGGCGCTTGCGGCCATTAAATAACACAGATGCCTCCGCCGTGAGGGCGCGGCGGCGGTAGCCGATGCCCGCGCGCCCGTACAACGGCGGAATATGGTCGAGCGGGACGCGCCGCGTCCGGTCGCGGCCCTGGGTATAGGTTAGACTACCTTGTGCCGACCACCCTCCGCCTACCTCGGCCTGCGCGCGGGCACTCAGGCCGTAAATTCGTGCCCGGCCCGTATTAGTGCTGGCGACGGTGGCGTAAGTCGCGCCATTAAATTCCACGGTAGTAGCTCCGCTAGGGGTGGTATAGGGTTGCACCGTGAGGGCATCGCGTAGCTGGGTGTAGAAACTCGTCAGGGCGACGTGCAGTTTGTTCTCTATCCTTTGCGACAATTCCAGCTCGGCCGTCCGCACGCGCTCCGGCCGCAGGTCGGGATTGGGGAGCAGCAGGGTGCCATTGTTCTGCTCGAAGGTCTTGCCCGCATCGTCCACGTTGGGATTGCGAAAAGCGGTGCCCAGCAGCCCGGAGGCGCGAAACCCACCCGGCAGCTGTGCCACCAGCCCCAGGCTGCCATCCAGCGAGGCCGAGGATTGCCGGATCTGGCGGACGTCCGTCTGGAAGAAGCGCGGGTCAAACTCGCCGCGCAGGCACACCGTGCTCACGCGCAGCCCCGTGGAAAGGCTGAAAACGGGCGACAGGGACCAGCGGTGGGTGGCATAGAGGCCCGTGGTAGCGTAGGTGGCGCCGTTGGGGTAGCGCGTGACAATCGCCTGCCGTTGCCCGGTGCGCACGTTCCGGGCGGTGCCCGTACTGTGCACCCGGTTGTGGGTTCCCTCCGCGCCGTAGCGCAGCTCGTGGCGACCCAGCGTTTTCTGCAGGTCCAGGTTAGCCGACCAGACCCGCACCTGCTCCCGATTCTCCTGCCGCCGCTCCTGGCCAAAGTCGCGTACCAGGCGGCTTTCGGCCAGGAGTTGCAGGGCCGGGGTGAAGTGCAGCGCATCAAAAAAGCGCGTCGGGTGGTGGTACTGATATTGATAGCTGGCCAGCAGCCGGCGCTGCGGGCCGTAGTTCCACTCGGCATAGCGCGGCAAGCCGTTGGTTTGCACCACGAGGAGGCGGTCGTAGCGCGGCACAGCGGTGGTGGTGGAGTACTGTAGATTTAGCAGATGCTGCTGCTGGGGAGTAGGGCGGAACAGCAGCTTCTGCAGCACGTCGAGTTGCCCGTACCCTGAGTCGCGCTGCCGGTTAGGATCCGGGTTCACCAGGACGCTGTCGCGCTGGCCCAGGCGCCGCACGTAGAATCGTTTCTCCCCGAAGCCCGGGAAGGAGGCATAATCGCGGCGGCCCTTGCGCAAATCGTCGAAATCGGTGGCGGTAACGCTGGTCAGCCACGCCACGCGCCGCCACCCCAGGCTCAGGTCCGCGTGCAGGGTTTTCTCCCGCGCGGCCGTGGCGTAGCGCAGCAGGCCGGCGGCGCCCACCCGCGGGGCGCGGGCACTGCTGTCCGCGAGCTGGGGCTGCTTGGTATACAGGCTGATAACCCCACCCAGGGCATCGGAGCCGTAGGGCACGGCGCCCGCGCCGCTGAGTATTTCCACCCGCTCGAGCACGTTCGCGTCGATGCCCAGCACGTTTTGCAGGTGCCCCCCCCGAAAAATCGCATTATTCAGCCGCACCCCGTCAACGACCAGCAGCACCTTATTGGCTTCGAAGCCGCGCAACACGGGGCTGCCCCCGCCTAATTGCGACTTCTGCACGTATACCCACCCGCTCTGCTGCAGGGCGTCGGCCGTCGTGGGCGGGTTCAACTGCCGAATCGTGGGCGCCGACAAGACGTCTACCTGCTGGGGCACCGTCACCCGGGATTCCGCTCCCCGCCGGGCCGATATGATCACGTCCTGCAAGCGGATAGCGCGAGCAGAGTCGGGTACGGCTTGCTGGGCGCTGGCCGTCAGGCAGGCCGTTACCAATAGGCCCGTCAACGGCCTGCGTAGATTGAACACGACGCTAGTAGGGAGAGGTGGCGTTTAGACGGGTAAGGTAAATAAAAAGGCTAAATAGGCTAGACGCCCAATGCGCTGGCGCTCGTATTCCGGCGGGGAAGGGGGCGTTCAGCCTCGACCCAGCGAGGGCCAGGCAAACAGGCACCTTTGTCAACCGCTGCTTCCCCGGTAGGTCGAGGTCGAAAGGGCCAGGCTCAGAAAAGCCCCCCGGCTGGCGCTCCTGCTGCTCACCCCGGGCCGCCTCGTGGCGCGCGCTCAGACCTCACTGAGCGGGGGTGGAGTGGGAAGGCTTCGGCGGAACCTTGCTAGGCAGCAGAACAAGAAATTGCCGCTCGAACGTCACCTTGCCTGATCATCGTACCCAGCCGCGCCAGTTTCAGTGCTGGCACTGATGTAAACCCTGCGTTCCGAGCTTAGCTTGAAGCCCTACTAACCGGGCAAAGGCCACCCTACTCATCGGCTCCTGGGCTCGCGTACCCACTCGGCCGCGGCGCGCCAGTTTAGCTACCGGCTGCTTCCGGCAACGGGCCCGCCGGAAGTGGGCTGCCCGCCTACGGTCCCCCGCCCTGCTTCCTTGCAGGCGTATTTATTTCCCCAAGAGAATGATCTCGCATGCGCTCTCCATCGTGGTTAATGAGTTAAACAAGCACCTGGCGGCTTACGGCCTGGTTACGCCGCCTAACGAAGCGAAGCTGGGAAATCTGGCGGAAGGCTTGGGGGGCCAAAACGGGGGCGTGCCGCGCGACCGGCTGATCCTGTCGGTGGTCAATATTACGGAGGAAGCCACGCTGAAAAACCTCCCCCACTACGTGCGCAACGACGTCAAGCTCACGGCCACGTACGAGAACCCGCCCGTGTTTCTCAACTTCCAGATTCTGGTGGCGGCCACGCACAGCGACTACATCAATGCCTTGCTGATTCTCTCGCGCGGAATCCGGTTTTTTCAGGCCCAGCATGTTTTCACGCCGGAAAGCGTCGCGCCCGAGTCGATCAGCCAGAATGCTCCTACCAATGCGCTGGATCACCTGGACCGCTTCAAGCTCATTTTCGATTTGTACTCGCCTTCCCTGGAGGAAGTGAACCACCTCTGGGGCACGCTGGGGGGCAAACAGTACCCGTTTGTGCTGTACCGCCTGCGCATGCTCGATCTCAAGTTCAAGGCGGCCCGCAGCGAGAGCGGCCTGATTACGGACATCGCCACTGACTTTTACCATCACCAGCCAACCGAACCATAACATGGCGGAGCGCATCGTCAGTGGCTACCAGCGCCTGTTTGAGGTGAGGCTACTCCACCATTATTGGCTGGATGAGGGCCCAACCGTGTTCGACGCGTTGCCGGAAGCCGAGCGGCTCGCGCGCCTGCTCACGTATGACGTACGCTCTTTTCTTTCCTTGGAGCCGACGCCCGCCACCGCCCAAACCTTGCAGGGACTGGGCGCCGTATTTAAAAGCACGGCGCTGGGGGGCCTTGTGGCTACCCGGAAAGGCACCGTCATTCCCCACGATACCGTGCTGAAGTTTACCGTTCGGATCCAAAGTAGCCAGTTTTTCGACTACACGGCCCTGACGCTGCCTGCCCGCAAGATCTATGATTTCTACGATGAGCCGACCAAGCGGGTGGTTCGCTACAAGGAAAACGTGCCCGTTTTCTCCAACCTAACCGGCGTAGCCCGCGGCGCGGGGGCCAGCCGAGCCCTGTTTCTCTCCCAGGAAATCCCGGCCCTCACGCCTACCGACCGGGTAGAATCGCTCGTCTTGTCGGGGGCGGCGCTCGAGCAGCTTACCAGTGACCAGCCCGGCGCGGCCACCCAGCAGATAAGCGCCCAGGCCACCGACAGGCCGGTGTACGTGCACCAGGGCGACGTGCCGGCTATTGTGCCCCCGCCCGGCCTGACGGGGGTGCCCGCCCGCGGCATCCAGCTGACCGAAGGCATTCCCGACGACGTGTTTGCCCTCGTCCGGATAAGGGCGGTCAGGCCGGGCAGTGCCGAGTATAGCTGCACCAGCGGCGGACTGGCCAAATCCGCGTATCCGGTGTTTCAGGTGCGCTTCCGCAACCGCGCCACTTTCCGGCACTACTTCAACCAGTACAGCGGCGCTCCGGTCTCGGCCGAGCCCACCGCCTTACCCCTCACGCGGCGCGGCAACGCGGGCACCAAGCGCAAGCCCCTGACCGGCCTCAGCAAAGCCTCCTTCGACAGCGCCGTACCCGGCCGAACTACGGGTCTCATCTCGGAGATATTTGAATAAGTAATTGTCTTACAAAACCTTACTCAGCCTTATGCCATGCCAGCTCTCTACAAAACGCCGGGAGTTTACATAGAAGAGATTCCCAAGTTCCCCCCCTCCATTGCCCCCGTAGAAACCGCTATTCCCGCCTTCATTGGCTACACCCAAAAGGCGGAGGATCTGGTGGCCGACGACTTGGTACTCAAGCCAGTTCGCATCGCTTCCATGGTAGGCTACGAAAAGTATTTTGGCGGCCCGCAGCCCGAGGAAAAGATTAAGGTAGCGGTGGCGGAAACGCAGGTCGACAGCCAAACCCAGGAGATAAAAGCGGTGGGGAAAGTTGCGGAAGCGGACCGCTCCAAACACATCCTGTACTATGCGATGCAGCTGTTTTTTGCCAACGGCGGCGGCCCCTGCTACATCGTTTCGGCGGGCACTTATAAAGCGTTGGGAGGGGCTTTGGTAGAAGACGACCTCCATAAGGGCCTGGATGCCTTAGTCAACGTGGACGAACCCACGCTGCTGGTCATTCCGGAAGCGCAACAGCTCAGCATCGGGGACTTCAAATTGTTGCAGGATGCCGCCCTGGCGCAGTGCGAGCTGTTGAAGGACCGCTTCGTGATTATGGATGTGCACGGCGACGGGGAATCGCTGTCGGACCCGACGGCTGATCTGCTGGCGGCGGTTGGCAACTTTCGCAACCAAGGCATTGGCACCAAGAACCTGAAATACGGGGCGGCCTACGGTCCCAACCTGGATACCGTCCTCGATTTGGCCATTAATGAGACTAAGATCGACGTGGACCACAGTATCAACGGGGGCGCCGCGACTACGGCTAAGCTCGACACGTTGAAGGTTGGCAGCAACCGCCTGTATGAGCTGGCCAAAGCGGCTATCCGCGACATGATCTGCAAAATGCCCCCCAGCGCGGCCGTGGCGGGCATTTACGCCGCCGTCGATACCAGCCGGGGCGTGTGGAAGGCGCCGGCCAACCTGAGCGTGAGCGCCGTGATTCAGCCATCTATCCAGTTTTCAACCCTCGAGCAGGACCAGATGAACGTGGATGTGGCGGGGGGCAAATCCGTGAACGCCATTCGCGCTTTTACCGGCAAAGGCACGCTGGTGTGGGGCGCCCGCACCCTGGCGGGCAACGACAACGAGTGGCGCTACGTGAACGTGCGGCGCTTTTTCATTTTCGTGGAAGAATCGGTCAAGAAAGCCATCGAATCGTTCGTCTTCGAGCCCAACGACGCCAATACCTGGGTGCGCGTGCAGGCCATGATTGAAAACTTCCTGACCACGCTCTGGCGGCAGGGCGCCCTGCAAGGCATCAAGCCCGAACACGCGTTTTACGTGGCCGTAGGCCTGGGCAAAACCATGACCGCGCTCGATATTCTGGAAGGCCGTCTGAACGTGGAAGTGGGCATGGCGGTAGTGCGCCCCGCCGAGTTCATCATCCTCAAGTTCTCGCACAAGTTAGCCGAGTCCTGATCTGAATGTGTGGTACCGAAGCCTCTTCACTTTTTTTTCACAAAGCCCTATGGCACAAGAATATCCATTGCCCCGATTTCACTTTCAGGTGGACTGGGGAGGCGCTAAGATGAGCTTCACCGAAGTTACCGGCCTCTCCATGCAGGTGCAGGTCATTGAGTACCGGCACAGCGACAGCCGGGACTTCAGCACCCTCAAAATGCCGGGCCTGAGCAAGAACGAGAACGTGACCATGAAGCGCGGCAAGTTTGAGGGCGACTTCGATTTCAACCAGTGGCTCAGTGACATCACCAACGAGCGCGTAAACGGACGCCGCGACGTGGTCATTCGCCTGCTCAATGAGAAACACGAGCCCGTGGCGGCCTGGTCGGCGACGCGCTGCTTTCCCGTGAAAGTCACGGCCCCCGACCTGAAATCGGATGCCAACGAAGTGGCCGTGGAAAGCATCGAAATCGCGCACGAAGGCCTGAAGCTGATGAACATCTAACGCTCCGCAACCGTGGCCGGCTACTATCCGCCCTGGGGATTCTATTACCGCGTAGAATTCGGCATCAGCAAGAACAAGCACGACACGGGCTTTCAGTCGGTGTCGGGGCTGGCAGTGGAGTACGAGATGGAGGAATATCGCGAAGGCGGCGAAAACCGCTTTACCCACAAGCTGCCAGTGCGCACCAAGTACTCCGAGCTGGTGCTTAAGCGGGGCATGCTCACCGACTCGGACGTCATCCGGTGGTGCCTGGCCGCTTTCCGGGACCGTGACTTTCAACCTACGGACTTGAACATCATTCTCCTGAATGAAAAAAGTGAGACCCTGCGCGCCTGGATTATCGCCCAGGCCATTCCGAAAAAATGGCTGGTATCGGACCTCAATTCCACGGACAATGCCATCGTGGTTGAAACGCTCGAACTCATGTACCGCTACTTCACGGTGCGGTAACGAAGAAGTCCGGCTCTTTCGTTACCGCCCCCCTTGTCCCTCCTTCCCATGCCAATTGAAATCAAGGAACTGCACATTCGCTTCACGGTGAACACAGTGGAAAACGGCCACCACGCGGCGCCGCTGCCGGGGCTGGTGCCCGCGCGCAACGGCAGCACGGAGGCCGAGAAGCAAGCCATGGTGGCCGAGTGCGTGGAGCAGGTGTTGCAAATTCTGCAAGCGAAAAAAGAACGCTAATGGCAACCGGCGGCAAACTGGAAAAGCTGCTCATTCTGGGCTTTAAAGACTCGAAGGAAGCAGAGCGAGGTGGCATCCGGGAGGCCATCGGCAACGACGCGTACTTCGAAGCCCTCATCAACCCGGAAAGCTACACGCTGGACTACAAGCTCAAGTTCTCGGAGTTTGACCAAGGCCAGGGCACCAGTGGCAAGCAACTCAAGTACGAGTACACCGAGCCGGAGGAAATCACCTTTGAGTTTTTGTTCGACAACACCGGCATCATCGACGGCAAGCCCCGCGCGGATATTGCCGATGATTTGAAGCGGCTCAAGCAGGTACTGATCGAGTACAAAGGCGACGCCCACGAACCGCGGCACTTCAAGCTGGTGTGGGGCCGCCACTCCATTTTTAAGGGCCGCGTAACCGAGCTGAGCGTCACCTATAAGCTGTTCAATCCGGACGGCAGCCCGATTCGGGCGGTGGCGCGCGTGAAGTTTAAAAGCAGCATCGAAGAGCAGATTCGGGCGGCGAAAGAAGACAAGAAGTCCCCGGACCTGACCCACGTGCAGCAGGTGAAAGGGGGCGATACGCTACCCCTGCTCTGCTACCGCATTTACGGCGACGCCCGCTATTACCTGCACGTGGCCGCGGCCAACGGCCTCAGCAACTTCCGCCGCCTCGAGCCGGGCCAGTCCCTGGTATTTCCGCCCCTCGATAAAACGGCGGCTCCCGGCTGAGTCAAGCAGCTTTTGCACAAGGTTATGACTGATTTCATTCTCTACCGCTAGAAAAATGCCCCCCAGCGCCGCCACTATTCCTACGCCCGCCACGCCTGATGTCTGCACGGCTACTATTCTGGTGGACGGCACCGAGATTCCCGGCACCATTCACGTGCAGTCGATTGCGGTGATGCGGGAAGTAAACCGGATACCGTCCGCCACGCTGCATATCCAGGACGGCGAGGCGTCGCGCGGCACGTTCGCGGTGGGCAACACCGACTATTTCATTCCCGGCAAAAAGCTTGAAATCAAGCTGGGCTACCGCTCGCAGGAGGCCTCGGTGTTTACGGGCATCGTCATCAAGCACAGCGTCAAGATTCGCCAGAACGGCAGCTTCCTGATGGTGGAATGCCGCGATGAGGCCGTAAAAATGACGAGCGGACTGCAAAGCCACTACTACGCCGACCAAAAGGACAGCGACATCCTGGACGACATCATTGGCCGCTACCAGCTCGGCCGGGACATCGCAGCCACGCAGCCCACCTTGCGGGAAGTAGTCCAGTACGAGGCCACCGACTGGGACTTCGTGCTGTGTCGGGCCGAAGCGAATGGGCTGCTGGTGATGGTGGAGAATGGCAAGATCCGCATTGCCAAGCCCGACCTGCAGCAGGAGCCCGCCGTGACGGCCACCTTTGGCGCCACCATCCTGGAGCTCGACGCCGAGATGGACGCCCGGTTGCAGAGCCCCGGCATCAAGGCCACCAGCTGGAACGCGAGCGAGCAGCAAGTAACCCAAGCGGAAGCCACCGAGCCGACCACTACCACCAGCAACGGCAACCTCTCGCCCCAGGTGCTGTCCCAGGTACTCGGGGGCGCGGCGCACGTGCTGCGGCACGGGGGCAAGCTCTCCGCGCCCGAGCTCCAGGCCTGGGCCGATGGCAGCTTGCTGCGCGCACGCCTGGGCAAAGTGCGGGGCCGCGCTCAGTTTCAGGGCTTTGCCGGCGTGCTGCCGGGCAAGCTCATCGACGTGCAGGGCATCGGGGAGCGCCTGCAGGGCAAGATGCTCATTGTGGGGGTGCGACACCAGGTAGCCCGGGGCAACTGGCAAACCGACGTGCAGTTTGGCCTTAGTCCGGAGCCTTTTGCCGCTACCTACAACCTGCGCCCCTTGCCGGCCGCAGGCCTGCTGCCGGCCGTGAGCGGCCTGCATACGGGCGTCGTGACCAGACTAACCGGCGACCCCGACGGCGAAGACCGCATCAAGGTGCGGCTGCCGCTGATCAGTGAGCAGCAGGAAGGCACCTGGGCCCGCCTGGCCACCCTGGACGCGGGCCCGCAGCGCGGCACCTATTTCCGCCCCGAAATCGGGGATGAGGTGATTGTGGGCTTTCTGCACGACGACCCCCGCTTCCCCGTGGTGCTGGGCATGTGCCACAGCAGCAGTAAACCGGCCCCGGTCCCGCCCGCCGACCCAAACCATGAAAAGGGATACGTGTCGCGGGCAAAGCTAAAAATGACCTTCGACGACCAGAAAAAAGAGCTGGTGTTCGCCACGCCCGGGGGCAATAGCATCCGGCTTTCGGAAGCCGATAAAACGATAGAAATCAAAGACCAAAACGGCAATAAACTCATCCTCAACGAGGCCGGCATCACCATCGAAAGCAGCAAGGATATCATCCTGAAAGCCCGCAAAGACCTGAAAGCCGAAGGGCTAAATCTGAACCTCAAGGCCCAGGCGGCTTTCACGGCCCAGGGCACCAGCAGTGCCGAGCTTTCCTCGGCCAGCACCGCCGTGAAAGGCAGTGCCACCACCACCGTTCAGGGCGGCCTGGTCCGTATCAACTGAAGACCACACCCGCAAACCCATGCTACCCAAAATCATCTAAAAAAATGCTCCCTGCGGCCCGCGTTTCTGATTTGATTACCAGCCCCGCGACCAGCGGGGCACCTACCCCTATCCTCCCGCCAGGGGCGGCCACGGTGCTGATCGGCGGGTTGCCCGCGGCTCGCCTGGGCGACACGTGCGGGGCCGATGCCATCGTGAAAGGGTCGCTCACGGTGCTGATCGGGGGGCGGCCCGCGGCCCGTTTCGGCGACGTAACCGCGTCGGGCGGGGCCATCATTGGGCCGGGCATGCCCACGGTGCTCATTGGCGGCTGAATAAGTCGCTTCTGAGAAGCAGTATCCGCAGTTAAAGCAGCTTATCCAGTCAAAATACCTCATGCCATGAATCTCGTTTTCCTTGGTCGCGGCTGGTCCTTTCCCCCCACCTTCACTCCCCAGGAGCGGGGGGTAAAAATGCTGGAACAGGAAGCTGATATTGCTTCCAGCCTGGAGATTTTGCTGTCGACCACGCTGGGGGAGCGGGTGATGCTGCCGGAGTTTGGCTGCAACCTGGAGGAGCTGGTGTTTGAAAGCCTCGATACGACCACCAAAACCCTGATGACCGACAAGATTGAGTCGGCCATTCTGTACTACGAGCCGCGCATAAAGCTGGAAGAAGTACGCCTGGACAGCAGCCGCGAACTGGAAGGCGTGGTGTTCATCGAGGTTATCTACCGGGTGCGCACCACCAACTCCCGCTTCAACTTCGTCTTCCCCTTCTACAAAAAAGAAGGCACCGATATCAACCTGACTACCAGCCTGAACCAACTACCCGAACGATAACCACCCGCTACGGACATGGCCTGCACGCCGAACACGGACCCGCTCAAACTCAGCCGCGAAGGCACGAGTCAGGCGCAGCGCGCGAGCAGTGCGCTGGCGCCCGCCTCCGCCCCAGTCGACGAGCGCACGCCCGCGCACAGCATGGTGTTCGCCCAGGCTTATGCCCGCTATCTGAAGTACTACAACGAGAAGAATGTAGCCGTCGGCAATTGGCAGCAGTTCTTTGCTCAGGATGTATCACTGCAGCTGGCCACGGCAGCGGTGCAGGACGTGGAGCAGTACAAAGCCCAGGTTAGCGCCTTCTTTACATTTCTGAATACGCTGGATAACCAGGCTGATGAGCCGGGCCTGAAAAACCACCTGGGATATCTGTTCAGCAGTGCGGCCACGCTGGCCCGGCAGCTGGACATGATGGCGGCCACGCTCCCGCCCGAAATAGGGCTGAAAAGCGTGCTGCAAAACCTTATTTCAGCCCAGCTGGCCCCTAGCTTCGGACGCCTGATTGCCTACTACAAGGCGGGCATCTCGCTCGGAGTCCTCACGGATGCCGTGCCCACGCCGCCGATCAACATGTTGGGCAGCCCCATGAGCACCTTCGCCTCGGTTGTTTCCGCGGGGCTGACAACGCAGTGGATACCCAACGGCGCGCCCGATTGGGCCACGTACGAGGCGGGAATTGCGGCTGATGCTACGGGCTACGGCAGCGGTGGCAGCGTCTTTACCCAGGTCAATCACCTGGCCACGCATACGCTGTTTACCACCGTTTTTGAACAGTTCCTGAAAGTGTATGCGCGCGTAGTAGCCGAGGCGAAACTAGCACTGGAGCGCACGTTCACCGACTGGGATGATCACGCGCCGCACTACACTCTTTTTCTCGCGTTTTTGCGCCTGCGCGAATACGCTCGTCACGATGCCAACACCCTTACCCAGCGCCACCTCGACTTTTACTACCGTGATATTCTGCGGCTGCGAGAAAAGCCACCCAAGCCCGCCCACGCGCATATTTTGTTGGAACTGGCCAAGAATGTGGAGTCCCACTTGCTGTTGGGGGGCGAATTATTCAAAGCCGGCAAAGACGGCCAAGGCAAAGAGGTGTTCTTTGCCAATGACCGTGACTTTGTAGCCAACCAGGCTGCCGTAACGGCGCTAAAAACCGTCTACCGCCACGGCGCGGAAGCCGTGGGCACCGCGGCCAATGCGGCCAAGCAAACAGGGCGATTGTACGCCGCGCCGGTGGCTAATTCCGACGACGGTTTGGGGGCTGCCTTAACGTCCCCGGACGCGTCGTGGCACCCATTTTACCACAAGCAGTACGTAGATGGCAATCTGGTGCACATACCCATGCCAACGGCGGAAATAGGCTTTGCACTTGCTTCGCATTATCTGTGGCTGGCCGAGGGCACGCGCACCATTACCGTCGATTTCACGGTGACCGGCAGCTACGCGGATTTGGCCGGCCAGGTTAAGTGTTTGCTTACCACCGAGAAGGGCTGGCTGGAAAAAACGGCCACCAAATTTACCAGCGAGTCGGGCGTGTTGCGATTAGTCATACAATTGACTGGCGCAGACCCGGCCGTAACGGCTTATTCCGCCGCGGTGCACGGCTACACGTTCGCCACGCCGCTCCCCCTGTTGCTGCTTAAGCTGCGGCAGCAGGAGTCGGAGCAGTATCTCTACCCGTTGTTGCAGGACACCGTCGTGCAAAGTGTCGCCCTTAAGGTGAAAGTCACGGGGCTTAAAACGCTGGCCGTTTCCAACGACTTCGGGCCGGTAGACACGTCCAAGCCCTTTCAACCTTTCGGGCCCGCCCCCGTCGCGGGCAGCGCGCTGGTTATCGGCTCGAAAGAGGCCTTTCAAAAAACGCTAACGGCGGCCTCCGTGGAGGCCGCGTGGCTGACGCCGCCCGACGCGTACGGCAGCGCCGCGCCTACCGTCACAATCGACTTTCTGCAGGCCGGCCAGTGGCAAGCCTCGGGCAGTGCAGCCGTAGCGGTAACCGCAACCTCTTTTCCCTTCGCGCAACAGCTGAACGCCCCCGTGGTAGACGCTCCGGATGTGGCGGGCGAGGAGATTTATAATACAGCCGCCCGCCACGGCTTTGCCCGCCTTAAGCTGAGCGCTGATTTTGGCCAATCCCAGTACCAAACCGATCTGATCAAATACCTGCGCAAGGAAACAGACGCCGGCGCCCCAGGAAGCCCGCCGGCAGGCCCCTCGATGAGCGCGCTGGTGCTAAACTATGAAGCCACGCAAACCATCGCGCTACACTCGGCGGCCGATAAAGCCGCGCTGGCCGAACGCCCCGCGCACTTCTTTCAAGTGGGCCCGTTTGGGCAGGCCGAACAGCACCCGCTGCTCCAGCCCGCCAAGCCCGTGTATCTGCTGCCCCAGTTCGACTTTCAGCGCGACAACGCCAAGCATGAAAGTGAAGCCGAATTTTACCTCGGCCTTAGCGGCTTGCAGCCCCCGCAGCAGGTAGCGCTGCTGTTCCAGGTAGCGGATGGCACGGCGGCTCCGCTCACCCAAAAGCCTGATCCGCATATTCACTGGAGCTATCTGCGCCAGAATGAGTGGGTTGAGTTTGCCCCAAATGACGTGGAGGATCAAACCGGGGAGCTGCTCAACTCCGGCATCATCACGTTTGCTATGCCCCGGGAGGCGACGGCCACCAACACCTTGCTGCCCGCGGGCGCGCACTGGATTCGGGCCGCCGTGGCCAGCAAGAGCGAGGCCACGTGCCGGCTGATCCGGGTGGCCGCGCAGGCCGTGCGCGCCACGTTCACCGACCGGGCCAACGACCCCGCTTTGCTGGCGCAGGTGCTGCCAGCGGGCACCATCACCAAGCTCGACCAGCCCGTAGCCGCCATCAAGACCCTTGCGCAGCCCTTCGCCACGTTCGGCGGGCGCGGGCAGGAAGCTCCCGACGCATTCTACACCCGCGTCAGTGAGCGCCTGCGCCACAAAGACCGCGCGCTGACGCTCTGGGATTATGAGCACCTGGTGCTGGAGGCTTTCCCGCACATTTACAAGGTTAAGTGCATCAACCATTTGCACTACGAGCCCAATGACAGTGGAACGGGCATTTACCGGGAGCTGGCCCCCGGCCACGTGACGGTAGTGACCATTCCCGACCTGCAGCGGCAGAACCTGCGCGACCCGCTGCGGCCCTACACCAGCCTGGGCGTGCTAGAGGAAATTGCGGCCTTCCTGCGCCAGCGCGTGTCCTGTTTTGTCCAGCTGCACGTCCGCAATCCGCTGTTTGAGGAAGTGTCCGTCAGCTTGAAGGTGCGCCTGTACGAGGGCTATGATGAGGCTTTTTACGTCAAGCAGCTCCAGGAAGCCATTACCCGCTTCTTGTCGCCGTGGGCCTTTCCGGGCAGGGAGAGCAGTATTTCCTTTGGCGGCAAAATCTACAAATCCGTGCTGCTCAACTTCGTGGAAGAGCAGCCTTACGTGGACTACGTCACCGATTTTCAGCTTTTCCATAGCGCAACGGGTACCGCCGACCGGCCGGAAGTGGAAGGTTCTACGGCGGTTTCCATCCTGGTTTCGGTGCCCGCGGCCCAGCATCTGATCCAGATCATTGACCCCGTGGCGGAGAATGCCCCCCGCGAACATTGCCCTTGCCCAGCATGAGCCCAAAGCCCACGTCCATCCCGCAGCACCCCGTGCTGAAACCCGCTGAGGACTTTTTCCGCCTCCGCCGGGAAGGAATTGGCTTTATTGAGCAGATGGGCAGCCGCCAATGGACGGACTACAACGTGCACGACCCGGGCATCACCATGCTCGAAGCGCTCTGCTACGCCCTGACCGACTTGGCGTATCGCCTGGGCTGGGACATCCAGGATCTGCTGGCCCCCGCTTCCCCTTCTCCTGATCCGAAGCAGCCGTTCCCAGATCAGTCCTTCTTCACGGCCCGCGACATCCTGACCATCAACCCTTGCACTCCCGACGACTTCCGCCGCCTGCTCATCGATCTGGAGCCGGTACGCAATGCCTGGCTCTGGTGTAAAGAATGCGCCTGCGACGTGCCCTACTACGCGTGGTGCGAAGACGACAAGCTGCAACTCAGTTTTCACCAGCCCCTCAACCAGCGGCTTACCCCCCAAACCGTGGCGGTGCGCGGGTTGTACGAAGTGCTGCTGGAGCTGGAAGAGGACCCAGAATTGGGTGATTTGAATGATCGCAAAATCGACTACACCTACGCCGTATTCGATTCCGAGGGGCAGCGCCACCCTGTTACGGTGGAAGTGCGCTTCCCGCAGTGGAAGCTGGAAAAACGAAAAGAGTGGGATCTTTTTCTAGCCAGCCACGACGCGTTTTCCGAGCAGAATGGCGCTTCCTTCCACCTGACGTTAACCAAGTTCAACCGCAATAAAACCGACAATACGCCCCTGACCGATGCGCAGCTGCGCACGCAGTGGCGCAACGTGTTCTACACTAGCTGGGAGCTGGAGCTGCAACCCGGTGGCGAGAAAATCAGGATTGAAAATGCGGCCCTACGCTTTTTTGGGGATACCACCGCCAAAAACCAAACCGCAGTCAGTGATGTAGCGGCGCTGTTGACCGACAAAAAGGCGACGGGGTTTGTGCAGCGCTACCGCCACAAGCTGCTGAAAGTAGCGCAGGCGGTCAGCGCGGCCAAGGCCGTGCTCCACGCCCACCGCAACCTAAACGAGGATTACTGCCGCGTGCAGGGCGTGGAGATAGAAGATGTGGCCGTGTGCGCCGACGTGGAAGTAGCCCCCAACGCCGATATCGAGCGGGTGCAGGCCCAGATCTGGTTGGCCCTTACGCAGTATTTCAACCCGCCGGTGCCATTCCACCGGCTGCCGGAGCTGCTGGAGGAAGGTATTCCGGTGGAAGAAATTTTCAATGGCCCGGCCCTAAATAATGGCTTTATCAGGGCCGAAGATCTGGAAAAAGCCCAGCTCAAATCCGTGCTGCGCACCTCCGATATCATCAATCGGCTGATGGATATTGAGGGCGTGCGGGCCGTGAACAACCTACTGCTTACCAAGTACGACGCGGAAGGCAACCCGGCAAGAGGCGCCGCCGACCCGACCTGGGTGAATGGGCAGCCGGTGTTTGACCCCACGAAAATCAGTGCTTCGTGGCTGCTGTATATAAGCGCCCTGCACCAGCCCCGGCTGTATTTTAACTTGTCGCGGTTTCTGTTTTACAAAAGTGGGCTGCCTTTTCTGCCGCGCCTGGATGAGGCCCGCGATACCCTGACCCAGCTGCGCGGGGAAGCCGACCGGCCCAAGCTCAAAAATGCCCTCCAGGATCTACCGGTGCCGGCGGGCACCTTCCGCCACCCCGAGGACTACTTCCCCATTCAGCATACCTTTCCGCTGACGTATGGCATTGGCCCCGCTGGCCTGCCCTCCCACGTGGGGCCGCCGCGGCGGGCGCAGGCCAAACAGCTGAAAGCCTACCTGCTCGTGTTTGAGCAGCTGCTGGGCAATGCGCTGGCCCAGGTGGCCCACACAGCCGACTTGTTTTCGCTGAACCCCGCCGTGCAGCGCACCTATTTTGTGCGCCAGTTCACCGATTCGGTGCTGGCTGGCTATTCCGAGCTCATCGACGGGCTCGATCAGGCGGCGCTGGAGGACATGACGGAAACGCGGGCGGAGTTTCTGGCCCGCCGCAACCGATTTCTGGATCATCTGCTGGCCCGGTTTGGCGAGCAATTCAGCGAATACACCCTCCTGCTCACCAGCCTGCAAGGCCAGGAAGTAGGCCGGGCGCGCCTGATTGACGATAAACTAGCTTTCCTGAAAGCCTATCCGCTTATCAGTCACGATCGGGGCAAAGCGTTTTCGTACCGGCAAGCGCCCTGCGCCCCGGATAACATTGCGGGCCTCCAACGCCGCATCAATCTGCTTCTAGGCTACCCCGATCTAGCGTTTTCGGGCACGCTGACGGGGGCCGCCCCGGGGCCATTTACGCTCACTGATTTTCACCTGCAAGATCCGCATAACCAGCTGTGGCTGACCGGCACAATCAACCATAGCGGCCCCACCGCAGAAGGCGCGACCCAGGGGGCATTTCGGGAAATTTTGAAGCAGATGATTCAGCCCAATGCCTATGACATAATTGCTGAAGCCGAGCAGTTCCGGCTTACGCTGCAGGATAAAAACGGCAATCCGCTGGGGCAGCACCCGGACTTGTTGCCAACCAAAGCGGCAGCCCAAGCGCTGCGGGACGAATTGCTGACGTGGAGCAGCCACGCGCGGGCTCTGGTGGTGGAGCACGTGCTGCTGCGGCCCAAGTTTCCCGGCGATGCGCTCTACCCAGCCTGCTCCGACGGCGCTTGCACTACCTGCGGCGAGGAAGACCCCTACTCCTTTCGGCTTACCTTGGTGCTGCCGGGCTGGACCGCTCCCTTCAGTACCAATCTGGAGCTGCGCCAGTTTGCCAACCGCACCATTCAGCAGGAAACCCCCGCTCATTTGCTGGGAAAAACCTGCTGGGTCGGCAATGATGGGTTTATAGAAGACCCATGCGACGCGGTGGTCAATGAATTAACCAACTTATTAATTAACAAAGGCTTGACCGCGGAGGGCGCTCGGCCGTCGGAGGCGGAGGCCTGTGCTTGCGCGCTGGCGCTGTACGCAGCTTTCAGCGACGTATTCCGGCGCTGGTACGCCGACAAAACCCTGACCTACTGGCAGCGCGACGCGCTGGCGGCCCAGTTAAAAGCCGAGTTCTCGGCCAATCTTTCCCCTGCTGACTTTACCTGCACCACCGTTTTAACGGATGCTTTGTGGGGTGAAGTTCAGGCGGTTCTGGGGGGCTATTTTGAGCAAACGGCGCTCACCGGTTGGCAGTTTGAGCGGTTTGAGGACGCCTGGTGCGCGTGGCTGACGGCGAATGCTGCTTTCGACTGGACGGAGGAACGCCTACAGGAGCGCGTCGAGGCCATCTTGCGGGCGGGAGTAGCTTCTTATCCCACGTCGGCGCCCTCGCCCGGGGAGGCGCTGTGCGCTTGTGCGGCCACTATCGTCGCGCAGTACGGGGGGGCTTTTTCGGACTGGATGGAAGCCAACATAACGGCGGGCCGAGCTTTCAGTGACTTCTCCGCCTTCACTCCCGAACCGGTAACGCTCTGCTCCGGCTTCACCTTCCATGCGGCCAGCGACACGGCGGCCGCGCTCGAAGCGCTGCTGCAGGAGCGCTACGGGGCGTACCGGGAGGTGTCGTACCGCCTGCGGGTGGTGGTGAACCTGCTCAGCCAGCTGCGCAACACCTACCCCAGCGCCACCCTCCACGACTGCGACGACGGCAGCGACCAAAACCCGGTGCGGCTGGGCAGCACCGCCCTCGGCAACTCCCCATAGTGCCAGCCCTGCAGGCCGACGCCTCCGGAGAGGATAGCCACCCGCGGCGGCCCTAAGCTCCACTGACAACGCCGCACTTGGGAATAGTAGTTAGCCCCAAAATGCCCCCCAGCGCCCCGCACACCACCCGAGCGAATCTCTTTTAAATGGTTAACAACCGCCCTTCGCCATGCGACCGACACAAGCAACTTACCCGGTCTTCGAGGCCAATCAGGTGCTCACCAATGCGCATCTAAATCAGGTCTTTACCTATTTAGACGAGCAGGAGCGGCTGACGCGCGCCAACCTCATTGGCATTGGCATCGTCTGCGGGCTGGAAATTCAACTCACGTCGACGGCGGGCGCGGCCGCTATTCACCTTACCAAAGGTTGCGGCATAACCTCGGAGGGCTACCTGATGGTGGAGCCCGACGAGGTACACCTGGTGGCCTACCGCGCGGAGTATACCCTACCCACGGAGCTGGAATACCGACCCTTTATTGATCCGGCTGCCAAGGCGCAATACCCGTTGTGGGAGCTGTTTCCGGCCGGTGAGCCCAACACTACGTTGCTGGGCACGCCCGCTGATTTTCTGGCCGACAAAGCCGTATTGCTGTTTTTAGAGCTCAAGAAAGAAGGGCTGCGCAACTGTAGCCCCAATAACTGCGACGACCGGGGCGCCGAGGTAAAGGCCACGGTGCGGCGCTTGCTGATTCGGGTAGCGGACCTGACCAACATCATTGCGGCGGCCAATAAGCTCGGCACGGGCCTTACCCCCACCGACGTACACAGTGTCCTGCAAGCCCGCCTCGCGCTGCCCGACCTGCGCCTGCCCCGCTACGACGTCCCCAATACGGGCCTAGCGACGACCCAGCAGGTGCTGGGGGGCTTTTTGGAAGTGTTCCGGCGCGAGAAGCTGGCGCAAACCCTGGGCGCGGCTTTAACGGCGGCGTACACCGCGTTTCGGCCCTTAGTTGAAGACCAGTATTCATCTAATCCGTTTGCTGGTTTCGGCGCGGCGTTCGGCTTTCTGGATACGACCCCGGCCACGACCGGCCAGGTGCGTTTTTTGCCGTATTACTACGATTTTTTCGACGACCTGCTGGCGGCCTACGAGGAGTTCCGCTGGAAGGGCGCCGAGCTGCTCTGCGCGTGCTGCCCGCCGTCGGAGCTGTTTCCGCGCCACCTGATGCTGGGCGCTGTGCAGCCGGCCTCGGTGCCGAATGCGGCCTTGTACCGCCAATCATTCTTGTCCTCCGCGGCCCTCAGCGGCTGCGAGCAGCAGAGCCAGGAAGTAAGCGGGTTATTTCAGCGCCTGGTGGAAATGGTGGCCCAGTTCACCATCAATCCGCCCCTGCCCAAAGCGGCAACAAATTCACGCGGGGATGGGCACATTCGCCTGACGCCCAGCCAGCTGGGGGCGGGGCCTATTTCCGACAAAGCCATTCCCTATTATTACCAGCAAACGGGGACGCCGCCCCTCTACCAGGTGTGGAACTCCCAAAAGACCCGGCGCGGCCGGGCCAACCAGAACCTGAGCTACCGCGCCGAGGAGTACACGCCCGCGCCCCCGGCGTTTGTGTTGCAGCCCCTGCGCTACGACCTGGAGCCGCACAATTTTCTGCGCATTGAGGGGCACTTGGGCAAGAACTATCAGTCGGTCCTGACTACTCTGCTGGGGCTGAAAACCCGCCACCGCCTGCCCATTGACATCATTGCCCTGCGCACGGGCGCGTTCGACGCCACCATGCCCGTAGACATCCGTGACGCCGACTGCCGGTTTCACGACCTGGAAACGCTCTACGGCACGCTAAGAGCGGAGCTGACCTGCTTTCTCTGCAAGCAAACGCAGTATTTCTATGACCTGCCCTTCGAGCGACGCACCAAAATAACGGCGCCCGCCAAACCCAAGCTGCCCTTGCTGGCGCAGTGCGCACCCGACTTTTTGGTGCAGCCTCAAACCCTGGGGCGGTTTTTCGAAGACTGGTATAGCAATCTGCCCGCGGGCGCCCTGCCGGAGCTGGACCCCAGCGTGATTATTAATTTTCTAAACACGCAGAATGTCGCGCAGTCGAACGCCATAATTTTCTATATCCTGGTTTACATTACCAAGTTCTACGAGCAGCTCACGCCCGACCTCCGGCAGCTAGATCTCGGGCGCCTGGAAAAACGACATCAGGACCTGGCCAGCGTTACCGAAGCCATCGAGCGGGAGCGCGAAGAGGCGACGGCTAACTTGGAGGGCAACGTGGCGCTCCTGCGCTGGGAAGAGCTCGACGATCGGCTGGAAGACATCCTCTATAACTGCCGCCTGGAGGCCTTTCGCGCCTTGCTGGCTGAATACCAACGGCGCCTGACCGAGCTTAAGCAGAAGCAGTTCCTCAGTTACTTTCTGCGGCAACACCCCGGTATTCAGCACAAAGCCGGCGTGCCCTTGGGCGGCACCTTCATCGTGGTGTACCACGACGACCCGGACCAGCGGCGGCCTGGCCTGGGGCTGCGGCGGTTTAATCTGACCAACCTGCCGGCCACAGCTTTCACCAGAGCGGTTACCAGCCTTTCTGAATCGGGCAGCCTCAATACGCAGGCGGTAGCGGAAGCGCTGGGGCGCATCAGCGCCAACAAGGAGTTGGTAGTGGATGAGGACGTGCGCTTTATCATCGGCACGCTCACCGGGATGGCGCCCACCCGGAGCGCCGTAGCCCCGCCCGCGCCCCAGGATGAAGCCGAAAAAGTGATTGCCGCGGCCGTAAATGAGTTGGCGGACGGGACCGTTATTGCCGACTTTTTCCTGCCTTACCTCTGCTGCTCCGATTGCGCGCCGGTGCAGTTTGTGCTGCCCAAAGCCCCGCCCACTTTTACGGTCCAAGTTGCTTGCACGAATCCGAACGACGAGGCGGAGGTGCAAGTGACGCCCGAGGGCGGTTTGCCGCCCTACAGCATCCAGCTGGACGCCCAGGAGTACCGGCCGCTCAGCGGGGCCATTCTGGTAAGTGGCGGCTCGCACACGCTGACCCTGCGCGATGCGGAAGCGGTGGAGTCGGCGCCGCAGACGCTCGTAATTGCCCCCCAGCTGCGCCTGCTGGAGCCGGTTTTTGACTGCGTGGGCGACCACAACGAATACGTGGTCGGCTTGCAGATCAGCGGAGGAACCCCACCGTACTCGGCCAATCGGGGAACGGTTGATGGCCCCGCCTACCTCAGCGACGCCTTGCCCGGCGACACGGAAACCGAGATTATCATTACCGACAGCCGCCACTGCACAGCTTCCCAGCGCGTGCAGCACTCCTGCCGCCAGCCGCTGGCCTTCACCACCCAGGCTGGCTGCACGACGGCCAATAATGGCGCGGCCGTGGCAATAACCCCCACCGGCGGCACCGCGCCCTACCAGGTCCAAGTGAACGACGGCGAGTTCGCGCCCCTCACTGGGCCCGTTACGCTGCCGGTCGGGGCGCACAGCTTGGTGCTGCGCGACGCGGACGACACGACGACGGCAGCGCAGCGCGTAGAAATTGCCCCCCAGCTGCTGCTCCAGGAAACCGACTTCACCTGCGAGGGCTCAGCTGCTTACCGTTCCTTTATTCGCATTGCGGGCGGCACGCCACCCTACTTATTAAACGGGGCGCCCGTCACGGGAGATAGCCTTGTAACGGAGCCTATTGCCAGTGGCACTTCCGCCGTCATTGAGGTGGAAGACCAGCAGGGATGCAAGGCTTCGGTGGAGGTTAAGCACAGCTGTGAGCAGCCCTGCGATTTGCCCTGCGGCGGGCAGTCGCGGCGGGGCGCTTACCGGTTGTGGCTGCAACCGCCGGTGGAGGGCGCGCCCTACGAAGCGTACCGGCAGGATGCGGAAGTGAAGTTGCGCTTCAACGACCAGGACTTCCCGCTGGAAGGGGCCGCCACCTTAATTCAGATCCCCAATGGTCAACTCAATGGCAACTTCCGCAACGCCATTGGCGGGGCCATCAAGAAGCTGAATGAGCGTATCCAGCAAGCGCTGGTAGCTGAGTTTGGGCCCCAGCTGGGCGCCAACCGCCTGGTGCTGAGCTACGAACCAGCCGCCACCGACCCCTTCGGCATTGTCTGGATCGAGCACTTGGTGTGTGAGCGGTTTAGCCTGGAGCTGCCCTTTTCCGTCGCCAAGCCCACGCCCACCTTCAGCCTACTGATGCGCTACACCAACGAGCCCGATGCCACGGGCGCGCCCTTCAACGGAGCCATTCTACTTAACCGCCGGCTCAACAACAAAGAAACCCGGGTGCCCACTTTCGACATTCAGGAGCGCAATCAATGCACCGGCAGCGAGTATCAAAAGCTCTGCGCAGGCCCGAATCCGAAATCCGTTATCAGCATCGACCGGCAAGCCAACAACAACGGGTTTGTGTTCACGGGCAACGTCGAAAATGTCCCCCAGGAGTCGATTACGGCCTGGGTCTGGGAGGCCTTTATCGCCCAGCCCACGGAGCCTTTTTACCAGGGCCAGAAAGTGGAAGCGCAGTTGCAAAAACCCGGCGGCGCGGCGCGGCTCACGGCCATCACGGATCAGGGCTGCTATGGTCAAATCGAACAGCCTATACCCTAGTCATGCACCTCATTCGGCAGCAATACGTGCACGTAGAAATGAACGGCACGGAGGCGGAAGGGCTGGCGGTGCAGCGGCAGCTTGCCGCGCTGTGCCAGCACTGGTTGCCGGCCGTGCTGGAGCGCACCTTGGAGCGGTGCGCGCCCGCGCAGGCCCACCTGTATGTTGAGTACTTGGACGTACAGTTGGGCGCGCTGGACTTGCAGCGGCTCGAGCAGGCCTTGCCGGGGGCATTGGAGCAGGCGCTGGCAACGGCACTCCGGGAAAAAGCCGCCACGGCCGCTACCACCGGGAATGCGGAAGCCCAGCTAAAAACCACGGCCCAGGCTACCTGGGGGGCTTTTTTGCACTTCTTAGAGACTGGTCAGCTGCCCTGGTTTTTTCGGCTGGCCCCGGGGGAAACGCTGGAACAAGCCGTGCAGAAAGCCGTGCTAACGGCCGCAGTATCGGCCGCTTACAAGGCAGAAATTGAGCGGCTGCTAACATCGAAAAACGCTCAACAGCGCTTCAGCGAGCAGTTCTCACCAAGTTTCCAGGCCCAATTGCTGAGGCTAGTAGCGCCAGTCAACCTCCCGCTTAACGAACCTAAGCAGCCGGCCGATTTGGAAGAGCCTTTTGGCACCCCGTCTACGCAGCCTGACCAAGCTGAACCGGCGGCCGAGGCTATCTACGTGGACGATGCGGGGCTGGTCTTGCTGCATCCCTTCCTGCCCCGATTTTTCGAGAAGCTGGGCGTGGTGGAGAACGAGCGCCTGGTACAGCCAGCGCGCGCATTGGCCTTGCTGCATTATCTGGCGACGGGCGCCGTGACAGCGCCCGAGTATGAGCTGGGGCTGCCCAAAATTCTCTGCGGACTGGCGCTCGAAACGCCGATTGGTGGGGCAGTGGAGCTGAGTGCAACGGACCAAGCCGAAAGCATGGCCCTGCTGGAAGCCGTGGTCCAGCACTGGCAAGCCCTCAAACACACCTCCCCTGCCGGGTTGCGCGCCACCTTTATGCAGCGCCCCGGCAAGCTTTCCCGCCACCCCCCCGATGATTGGCGGCTGCAGGTGGAGCAGCGAGGTCCCGATATTCTGCTTGCATCGCTGCCCTGGAATAGGGCCGTGTTACAGCTACCCTGGATGCCCGGCTTGCTCTGGGTGGAGTGGACGTAAACAATTTATAATGCGACAATAATCACGTGCTGCCTTTCGACTTATAGTTGTTTAATAAAGGCCGAAATAGAGATGAAAATCAAGGCGGCAAAATCGGTCCATGTCACTCCCCCGTTGGCGGCCACGCGGACGGCTCAGCCGTTCTTTGAGCAAGCCGGCCGGAGCGATTTTTTCCGGCCCGCCAAGCCCGCCACCCACACGCATCCTCCGCACAAAGTGCTGCGCCCGGCCGCTGATCGGCCCGATGTAGTCGTGCAGGGGCGGGCCAGTACAGCCCCGCTCCCGGGGAGCGGGACGCCCTTGCCCGAGGCCTTTCGGCGGGAGGCCGAGCGGCACCTGTCGGCGGACTTCAGCGCGATTCGATTGCACCGGGATAAGGAATCCACCGAGCTAAATAAGCAGCTGCAAGCGCAGGCGGTGGTTTTTCAGGAGCACATCTTTCTGGGCCAGGGCGAATTTCAACCGACTGCGGGCCCCGGGAAAAGCTTGCTGGCCCAAGGACTTTTACACGCCTGGCAGGAAGGCGCGGTAAGGTTAAAACCCCAGGAGCTATCCGCCCCAACGCCCCTGGTTACGCCCACCGAACCCGCTGATCGTTCACCTGCCCAACCCCAGCCGGCTACCCCTGCAACGCCGACGCTGGGGGGCAAATCAAGTGAGACCAAGCCGCAGGTGCCGGGCGCTGCTGGGCCCGAAACTATCCCGCAGCCAGGCCCCAAAACCGACGAAGCGCAGGAGGCGGAAGCACCAGTTCAGATGGCGCCCAAAACGCCGCAGGAAGACCCGGAGTTCGGGAAGGTAATTACCCAAACCCAGCAAGTAAAAAAGGCCCAGCAAGGACACAAGGCGCCCGAGGTGAAAAACACGGCGGTGGCTGCGTCGGCGCACCTGCCGGTGGCGGAGCAGAAGGCTTACAACGACCGCAAAAAGCACCTGGACGTCATCAATCAAACGGCCGCTACGAATAAGGACGCCAACAAAAAATTCACGGCCGCGCAGTTTAAAAAGCTATTGCAGGCCCAGCTGAGCGAGCTGGAAAAAAAGCTACCCCACAGTAAGAGCGACGCGCAGCGGTTCAAGCACGAAAAGCCGCTGGAAGGCATCAAAAACAACGTCAAAAAACAAGTTCAGGAAGAAAACAAAAACGTCGCGGCGCCCATCACCGCCGAAACGCACAAGCCCACGCCGCCCGACAGCCAGCAGCCAACCCACCAGCCCAAACCCCTGGTGGAAGAAAAAGCCGGCGCCAAGCCCCCACCCATCGACCCGGCTGCGGCCGCGCCCAAGCCCCGAACGGACGCTGAAATCTCGCTGGCGAAGGACAGCCAGTCGCTGGATGCGTTGATGGCCAAAAACAACAACACCGAAGAGCAGTTTGCCGCTTCCAATGAGCCCAAGTTTCAGCAGGCCCTCGCCACCAAAAAAGGTGCGCAAGCCCAGGCCGCGGCGGCGCCCCAAACGTATCGGGCCGATGAGCAACAGGTAATCGGCGGCGCCCAGCAACAGGCCCTCAAAGATGCCAAGGCCGATTTTGGGATGATGTACGCCTTGCGCAGGCAAGGATTCAAGACCGTTTTTACCAAGCAAAGTGAGCACGACAAAGCCGACAAGGACGAGCAAAAGCGCATTAAAGGCGAGCTGGAAACGATTTATAACGGCACCAAAAACGAGGTGGAAGCCATCTTTACCGCCCTGGGCAAGTACGTGGAAGACACGTTTGAAAAGGACTCCCGGGATGCCAAAGATGCCTTTGAGAAGCGGGTGGAAGAGCAGCTGGATGCCATTCACGGCTGGGGGGTGAAGGCCTTTTTCTTCGGTGAGGATACCGAAGCGATTGAGAAGGTATTTGAGGCCGAGAAGCGCAAGTTTATCGATGCCATGGACCTCACGATCGGGGCCATTGCCCAGCGCATTGCCGACGATCTGAACAAGGCCGTGGAGGCTATTCAGCGGGGTAAAACGAAAGCCGAGAGCTTTTACAACGGCCTGAGCACCAAGCAGCAGACGTTGGTCGGCGACGCCGTGGAAACCTACCGCGTGCAGTTCGCCAACCTGGAGTCGGGCGTGGCTGAAAAGCAGACCGAGCTGGCCCGCAGCCTGGCCGAGTCGTACAAGAAAGACGTGGACTCGCTGCGCCAAGTCTTCGATAAAATCTACGAGGACGTGCGCAAAACCTGGATTCAGCGGGCGGCGGAGTTCATCGAGGAAGTAGCCCTGACGATCTATCGGTTGGGCGAATTGCTGGTGACCGTGCTGGTGCGCGTCGCGCACGTGGTTGGCGACATCCTCGCGCATCCTATCCGGTTTCTGGAGAATTTGGCGGCCGGTATCAAGCAAGGCTTTGCCACCTTTGTCGAGAACTTCGACACGTTCCTAATCGAGGGCTTCTTTGCCTGGCTGGGGGGCAAAGTTAGCGGGGCCGGCACCAAATTGCCCCCCAAGCTAGATACGGCCGGCCTGTTTCGCTTAGCCCTGCAAGTCATCGGGCTGACCTATGATAACTTCCGCGACATTGCCCGCCAGCGCCTCGGCGACCCCGTGTTTGCCGCCCTCGAAAAAGGGGTGGAAGGCGCCCAGGAAGTCAACAAGCTGATCCAGCTGGCCCGCGCCGACATAGGGGCGCTCTGGACGCATATCAAAGAGGTGCTGGCCAATACGGTGGAGGAGATCTTCGAGAAGATCAAGAAAACGGTGCTCTACGAGACGATCAAGAAGGTGCTGGCCTACATCGTCACGCTCTTCAACCCGGCGGGAGCTTTTATCAAAGCCGCGCAGGCCATTTATGCCGGCATCACCTTTCTGATGGATAACATCGAGCGCATTGTGGCTTTGGTCAATGCGTTTCTGGACGGCGTGGAGATGGCGGTGCAGGGCAACATCGGCGGCATTGCGTCGAAGGTGATTTTTGGGTTGAAAAACGCCATTGTGGCCGGCATCGACTTCCTCGCCAAGCTTCTGGGGCTGGGCAACTTAGCCGACAAAGTGCGCACCATCATCAAGCAGCTCAAAACCCCCGTTGATCGGGCCCTAGGCTTTGTCGTGGATAAGGTGCTGCAGCCGGCGGCCAAACTGCTGCACAAAGCGGGCAAAGCAATAGTCGGGGCGGGGGTGCCAAAGGATCCGGCGCAGCGACTGGAAGCCGGCCTGAGCGCGGCGGTAGCCGTCGTGAACGCCATTTCGGGCCGCCAGATTGGCGCAGCAGTGATTCGGCCCCTTTTGACGGCTATTCGAATTCGGTATCAGTTTCAATCCCTGGACGTGGAAGCCAGAGGCGGCCGCTGGTTTGTGGTGGGGCAGTTGAACCCGAAAGGCAGCAAGCCATCCGAAAAAGAACCGGCCGATGCTCCCGCCACTCCAGGCGCGGCTCCGGTAGCGGCGCCATTGCTAGTGGCTCCCGGTAGCTGGATTGAGAATCTGCAGGCCAATGGCTTTGAGCGCGTTAGCAGCTCAGGAAGTGTTCTAAAAAGAAGTAAAGAAGCCGGGGTCACTACCCTTTCCTTCACCACTACCACCCTGAATGGCGGCTCCAACACGCATTCGTACGCCGGGGAGGGCACCAGCTGGAGACGCCATAATTTCCGGCACTCATCCAACCTAGTTACCCTGGTGGGAAGTGGCGTCAACTTCGTGTTGATGCCCCAATTTCATCATCGGGAGTACATCCGGGAGACGCTTTACTCGGATACCGCTTCCAGTCGCGCGGGCATAAAAGCTCGTTTGCTGCCCGGCCGACTGGTGCCGGGTAGCAAGGACAAATTCTTGAGCCAGGCTTCGGCGGCGCTAGAAGCCAGCCACGGCTACACCCAGACGTTAAACGGCGAGGCGGTTATTCCCGTAGCGCACGCCTCCCCCGACCATGATCCGGCCATTGCGGAACACTGGAGCTTTGGCGGCAAAAACAACACTCCAGGAAACAACATCACCCAGCCGGCCCGCGAAAACTGGAACCGAAATTTGACTACGTTTAAGCTCATGTCATTGAAGGCTAACCTGAGCCTAGGCAGCCGGGACACGAGGTATACCAACCAGGTGGGGGCTGATTTTAGAGGCCCCGGCGAGTAGTTTAACCGATCGAGTAGTTTAACCGATGCGGCGGTATGATGAATAACCTTGCTTTGGCGCTGGAGTATTTGCGGGCGTATACCGTCTGGCGCCTGACCTCGGCACCGGGTGAGTCGTCTACCGAGCCCCCCACCCTACCGTTGTTTGATGCCGACGAAGCCACGGTTTTCACCTCGCTGGTAGCCCAGACCCAGCTTAGCGAAGTCGAACTCATATATCTAATGGTAGCGCTGGCCCCGCATCTACAGCCAGGATTTTTTGATGCACTAATCCGTGACTGTCTCCCCGATGGCGGGGAGTTTCCGGAGTTTGGGGGCGTGCGGGGCGCCAACCACCGCGGCCTGCTGCCGACGGGCGAAACGGCACTGTATATTCTGGCGGGAAATGACCTGCAAAAGCGCCTGGCGCTGTACGACTTATTGAGCCCCAAGCATTTCTTTGCCCAAGAACGCATCATTGCCTTGGAAGGTCCGAAGCCGGGCGAACCGCACCTGAGTGGCCGCCTTATCCCGCATGCGGAGGTTATGGAGCTGCTCATAACGGGTACGGTCAGCCTTCCCCCGTTTAGTATGGAGTTTCCGGCCGAGCACATCCAAACGGCGATGGAGTGGGATGATTTGGTGCTCCACCCAAATACGCTGCAGCAGATTCAGGAAATTCAGCACTGGATGACGCACAGCGAAACGCTCCTGCATAAGTGGGGTATGCGCAAGAAAGTCAAACCCGGGTTTCGCGCCCTTTTCTACGGCCCACCGGGCACCGGCAAGACGTTAACGGCCAGCCTGCTGGGAAAAAGCACGAATAAAGACGTTTTCCGCATCGATTTATCCCGAGTAGTTTCCAAATACATTGGTGAGACGGAGAAGAATCTGGCCACCCTTTTTGATAAGGCCGAAAACAAGGACTGGATCTTATTCTTCGATGAAGCCGATGCCCTCTTCGGCAAGCGCACCGACATTCGGGATGCCCATGATAAGTACGCCAATCAGGAGGTGGCCTACTTGCTGCAACGCATTGAGAGCTATAATGGCCTGGTCATATTGGCCACCAACCAACGCGCCAACATCGACGATGCGTTTGTGCGCCGGTTCCAGGCCATTATTCACTTTCCCATGCCGCGCGCCGAGGAAAGGCTCCGCATCTGGCGCAGCACCTTCCCACCCCAGCTTCAAATCGCCGATGATGTTGACTGGCTGCAGGTGGCGGCGCGCTACGAACTCACAGGTGCCGGCATTTTAAACGTGGCCCACTACTGCGCCATTGAGGCCCTAGCAGATCAAAGCTATCTTCTTACCCTCCCGCGCTTGGAGAAGGGCATTCTGCGGGAGTATGCGAAAGAGGGAAAAGTAGTTTAGGTTCTGAGTTCGTCCGCTACCTTCCGGTGGTCAGCGCGCGCAGTCCTGCGGCCCCTGCCCGCGCCATGCACAGGCACTCCCCGCGGGAGAGGAAAGCGAGACCTGCTGGGACGTTCAGGCAACACCGGGTAAACGGACTGACAAGGTTGCCGCAAAAGCAAACCCAGGGTCCAAGCCTACTGGATCCGCTAGATAAGGCCCCGGAGCAAGGCCTGCCATCTTTGCCACCCCATACTTTCAGTGTTGGCACTGATGTGCCGCAGCCGTTCCAGCCGTAGCTTGGAAGCCTACCGGAGTAATACCCCTAGATAAAGCAGGCCCCTTTCTGAGCCTGCTCCCGGACCCGGCGCAGGGTTGTTTCCCTGAGGTAAATAGCCAAACCAAACGCCGAGGCGACGCCTGCGGCGTTTGGTTATGTAAGACACTGGCCCTATAAACCGAGCAGCCACTTGATGATTAAATAGTTACCAGCCAATCACCTGAATGGAGAGAATCATTGCACCAGGCCACTAGCGAACGCCAGCTATGGAATCAACGGAACGGATATATGCTCAGGTAGTGCTGCAAGCCCCGTCCGGTCAATCGGCAGCCAGCACGACGGCCACTGCCGAGCAAGTAGACCATGTGCGGCCTATTAAGGCCGCGACAGAGCAGGCCGTAGATTTTATGAAAAAAGCTGGCTTTCGCGTTGAACAGGCTGGCATAACGCTCTCCGTATCGGGCACAAAGCAACAATTCGAATCCGTTTTTGGCATCCACCTTAGCGCCTATGAGCAGGCTGGCCAAACGTATTACCGCCCCGACCACCCGGCCCTTATTCCGGCCACGGCACCCTCCTGCCTGCAGACAATAGTATTTGCTGAACCCCGCCAATACTTTAACTAAGCATTTAGCATTATGGCAAAAGTAACGAAAAGCAAAGTTTTGTTTGCCCATGCTTCCGTGCATTCCATTGGTGGTAAATCGTTATTCAGCGCGCACCCGGCCGAAATTCGGCCCCACACCGTGCAGGCCTTTCGATCCGAGAAAGAGCTGACGGCTCAGGCCGTGCAGCAACTGCAGGCCAGTGGGTTCGAAGTGCTACAAGTCAGCAGTACCTCTATCGCTATTGCGGCGCCCCTGGAGGTATACGAAAAAGCCTTCAAAACCAAGATTACGCGCCGCGAGGAACCCGTCGTGAAGGAAGAAGGCCAGGAGACCACGGCGGAGATGTTTGACTCGCCTAGCACGGATGTGCCCGGCCTGATCGACCCGGGCGGCAGTCCTTTTGCGGACGTGCTCGAAGGAGTATCGCTGAACCGGCCGGTTTACTACTTCGCCAACAAGTTTGCGCCGCCCGTAGGCTACTGGCACCTCCGGATTCCGGGCGACGTATCGCTCGGGCTCAATGCCGACCGCGCCCACCGCGCCGGATTTACGGGCCGGGGCATCCATGCGGTAATGGTCGATTCGGGTTGGTACCAGCATCCCTACTTCGTGGCCCGGGGCTACCGGATCAACCCGGTGGTGCTCGGGCCGGGCGCATCCGCCCCGGACCGCGATGAAAACGGCCACGGCACGGGCGAGTCAGCCAACCTGTTGGCGGTCGCGCCGGACGTGGCTTTTACGATGGTCAAGATGAGCTTCGTGGATTCGGCCGGCGCCTTCAACGCGGCCGTCGCCCTGAATCCGCACATCATTTCCTGCAGTTGGGGGTCGGATATCCAAAACGGTCCGCTCCGCTCCGACGACAACGTTTTGGCCGCCGCGGTCGCCGACGCGGTGCGGCGGGGAATCACCGTCGTGTGCTCGGGCGGGAACGGCCACTTTGGGTTTCCCGGCCAGCATCCCGACGTTATTGCCGCGGGGGGCGTTTTCCTGCAGCCCGATGGCTCGCTCCGAGCCAGTGACTACGCCAGCGGATTTGCCAGCCTGATTTTTCCGGGTCGCAACGTGCCGGATGTATCCGGCTTGGTGGGCATGCAACCCCATGCCGCGTACATCATGCTGCCGGTAGAGCCCAGGAATCAGATTGATACGGGCGGCGCGGGCGGCGTCCATCCCGCCAGGGACCAGACGTTATCCTACGATGGTTGGGCCGCGTTTAGCGGCACTTCGGCCGCGGCCCCCCAGCTAGCGGGCATCTGTGCGCTGATGAAGCAGGCCAACGGCCCGCTCACGCCGGCCGACGCCCGCGCCATTCTCCAGCGGACGGCCATCGACGTGACCCTGGGCGCCAGCCATCCGCGCACCGGCGGAGTAACGGGAGTTGGCCCCGACCTAGCCACCGGGGCCGGACTAGCCGATGCCCACAAAGCGACCATGCTCGCCCGCCTGCGGGCCGTGGTGTTGCCCCCCGGCACCGGGGTAGCGTCCCTTACGACCCCGGCTGAGCCCCTACCATCACCTCTGTTAACCCCTGGCAAGCTGAAGCTGACGATGGACGAGTACCAAGCTTTTGAAGACATGCTGCTGGGAATCAGCCCTTAACTACCTCCCTCCAGCAGTATACCTATTCCCCACTTCAAACACTATATACCATGGAAAACCAAGGACAAAGTAGGTTCGAGTACGACGAATGGATCGAGCAGGTACGCCCCGACCTACGCAGTACGGACCAACTAACGCTGTTGCAAGGCTTTATCGGTCGGTCGTCGGAGAGCGGCCACCTTCGGGTATACTCCGACGAAAGTTTAAACAACTTCGTGGAAGTGCCGGAAGACGCGATTGTACATGCCGTGAAGTTAAGCGAGGCCGACTCGCCCCTGGGGGGCAGCAAGCTCTGGCTCCGCTCCGATGTGGTGGTCACCTATGGCGACCCCAAAGCGGCGAATCGCCCGAGAACCACCTTCCTGGAAGGTGACCTGATGCAGCAGTACGCTACCCAATACGGGGGGGGCTACGATGCCATGGGGGGGGGCTACGATGCCATGGGCGGGGCAGGCGCTTTCGGGGGACAGTTCGACCCCGCGGGTGGCGGCCAGGGCGGCGGACAGTTCATGGCGACGGTACCGGCCATTCAGTGCGTACAACCCGTCCGGACGGTGATTGGCCCCAACTGTCCGGGGCCGGTGTTGCAGACCTCGGTCCGGACGATATGCAGACCTCTCACCTGCCTGAGAACTGCCTGTGGGCCAGTCACCTGCCTGAGAACGGCCTGTGGGCCGCAAACCTGCTTAAGAACTTTGTGCGGGCCGCAAACCTGCCACCCGATTATATGCGGCGGCATACCCTGCCAGTTCACCTCACGCCCCCCCATTACAATTACCATTACGGGCCCCACCGGTACCATCACTGGGCCAACCGGGACAATTGGGGGGGGCACTATCGCTCAGCCCGGCGGCGGCTTTATGGGTGGGCAAGGCGATCCTAACATGGGCGGCTACTACGGGACTTTCAATCCCTATATGATGTACTAATCTTTAACTAAAAAAGGGCGAGTATTGGTACCGATCACCAATGCTCGCCCTTTTTCTTGCTCTTCCCGTGCATGCTGCTAACTGGATTTAACATCGCCCATTATTTACTGGACAAAGGTTATCTCACTCCTCATGCCATTCTGGACGGCACGTTTACGGCGCACCAGACATCCAGCCGCAACGCTAACTACCTGATTAATCGGGATAGTGAATCCGATGATGGGGCAGATCGGGCGTTGTTTGTCAAGCAGGTGCAGAATTGGGATCAGGAGAAAACGCAAACGCTCCGCACCGAAGCCACCTGCTATTGGTTGGCCAACAACGAAGCGGCGTATGCACAGCTTAACACCTTTTTGCCCCGCTTTATTGAGTTTGATCACCCCAATCACATTCTCATCACCGAGGCGGTACCCGGAAGCATTAATCTCCACGACTTCTACTTACAAGAGCGGCAGTTTCCACTTCCGCTGGCCACCCACCAGGCCGAGCTACTCAGCTCGTTTCACCAACGCACCATTACCGCCGATCAGGATTTGCCCAGCTTCCGGCTGTTTCGGCGGCAGCAACCGGTAGTGTTCATATGGAGTGCCTCCAACTTCGCCAGCTACAACCCGCAGCAAAGCGAAGCGGAACGGCAGATGATTCACCTGATCACGCACAACCACGACTACATGCAGCGGCTGCAGGCCGTGCGCGACCAGTGGCAGATCAGCAGTCTGACGCACGGCGATATAAAGCCAGCCAACTTCTTGATTCATCGGGACGCTCTGCAAACGAATCGCTACGATTTGCGGCTGATCGATTGGGAAACTGCTGATATTGGTGACCCCTGCTGGGATGTGGCCGCTGTATTCCAAAGCTATCTTTTCTACTGGGTAGTGCACGAGCCCCTCTCCCCCCCAGCGGCCCAGCCCCCTGCTGCTAGCAATACCTACGGCTTCTCCTTAGAAGCTATGCAGCCTTCCATTCGGCAGTTCTGGGCAGTATACGCGCAGCGCATGCGATGGTCGGCTGAAGAAACGCGCCAGAACTTGCAAAAAACCGTGGGCTACTGTGCGCTGAAACTGATTCATACCTGCTACGAAAGCATTCAACAAGCCCCAGCCATGCCGCCCCACAGTGCCCGCCTGCTGCAGCTTAGCCTGAATATGCTCCGCTCACCCGATGAGGCCATTCGGCAGGTCCTGGGACTGTAACCTTTCTTCCGGCTATGGCGACCTCCTACCAGCACCAACTTGACACTATTCTGGGTAGTGTACTGATTGATTCGGCCCAACGACAAATCAAGATCGCGCGGGTGCCAACGCCGGTTGACTTTGCACCGGATAACCTACGCCCCACCCTGGCAGGGGTGTTGTACCAGCATTTCTACCACGCCGACGATGCGCCAGCTGCTTTACCCGCGGCGGCACCCGATCTATCGTTTGAGGAGCGATTACGTCGTCATAATCACTCTGCCGAGCGCTTCGACCTGCCGTGGACAGTGGAAGAGGTCGACCAGGCGGGGGTGGCGTACGCTACCAAAGGCAATCAGAAGCGCATGCTGTATCCGGGCGAATACGTGTTCGACACCCCGAAGCGGGGCCCCGTGCAACCGGGGGACGTTCTCCGGCTCCTCGCCCGCGCCGAGCACCGGGACGCTAAGAGCGGTTTTTATTTCGTCTTTGGCCAGACCCCCGGCGACGATTCGATAGCGCTTCAAACCCGGATTTACTTCCATCTGACCGCCGACGGGGCCGCTCCGCTGACCGCTTGGATAACGCAGACGCTCAATGCGTATCGGGTACCGTTCCAGTTCAAATGCCTCAATCGCCCTGACCTGTACGGCCGCAACGATTCGGCGGTGCTCTACCTCCAAAAGCCTTTAGTAAGCTTCGTGCTTAAGCTACTGGCCGATGATGTGAGCCATTTTGCCCCCCACTTGCGTTCCTCCGTGCCGCTATTTACCCGCTGCTTGATGCCCGGTCTGGCTTTCGCGGAAAGCCCGTCCAACCCCAACGAAAGCTTTGGCACCAGTCGGTGTGGGCTGCTGGCCCAAGGCATTGCCAATGCGGTAGAGGCCCAGCTTCCCTCCAGCCACTATGCCGAGCGCGTGCAGGCGGTCTTGGAGCAGGTTGGACTTTCGTTGGAGCACCCCTATCTTAATCCTCGCTCCCGCTATCCTTACCATTTTCCCGCGGCTTTCGCGTAGCCTCCCCAGCCCCGCAATTCTTCGTTCCCTTCCTCTGCCCCCGGGTGCTCTACCGCTTTATGGAAAATGCCTTATCTACGCCCCCTGCCATTGCCGCTGCTCCGGCCGCTAGCGGATCCTTCCTGGAAACGGCGGCCGATATCGGCCGGAGCCTGTGCCGCGACGCCATCTGGCACGGGGACCGGTGCAACTTTTTGACCTCCACCAACGACCCCGCCTTTACCTACCCTAAACCTTACTTCAAAGCGCTGGAAGCGGATTTCTACGGCGGCGCGGCGGGGGTGGGCTTTTTTTTAGCCGCCCTCGGCCAGGCGACCAACGATGCCCTCGTTCGCCAAACCGCCCTTGGCACCTTGCGCAATGCCCTGCTTACCGCTGCACGAATTGCCCCCCAGGCGGCGCTGGGCTTCTTTATCGGCCGCACGGGCGTGGCCTATGCCGCCATTCGGGTGGGCCAGTGGCTCCACGATGAGAAGACACTACGGGAAGGGTGCCAGCTGCTGGAGCACGTGACGACCTTAGACCTGCACCTTTCCGGCCTGGACGTGGTGGATGGGGCCGCCGGGGCTATTCCGGCGCTCATCCAACTGGAAAGGGAGTACCCCTCCCCTCCCCTTCGCTCTTTTATCGTCCGGCTGGCTGATCTGTTGGTCACTAAAGTCGAGCGGTCAGCGCGGGGCTGGTCCTGGAACACCATTGCCGGCGGGGATCATCCCAACCTAACTGGCTTTGCCCATGGGGTAGCTGGCATCGTAAATGCGCTGCTGGAAGCGTACGCCTTCACGCAGAACCCCGTTTACCAAGAAGCCGCTTTCCAAGGGCTGCGCTACGAGAATAGTTTTTTCGACCAGCAACAGCAAAACTGGCCCGATTTCCGGCTAACCGATGCCCCAGATCCGGCCCATGGGGGCGGGTATGGGGCCGGGCCCACATGCTCGTGTGCTTGGTGCCACGGGGCACCCGGCATTGCGCTATCCCGCCTGCGTGGCTATGAACTAACGCTCCATCCCGACCTGAAGGCCGAGGCCATAACGGCCGTAAAGACCACCGCTGCGCATTCGATCTGGGACCAGCAGCAGAATTTTTCGCTCTGTCATGGGCTGACGGGTAATGCCGAGGTGCTGCTGGTGGCCGCCGACGTATTAGCCCTTTCTGAGTACCAGCAGCAGGCAGCGGCTATCGGCCGGGAAGGCCAGGAACGCTACCGAACGACGGAGTTATGGGCCACCGGCTTGTATAACGCGTATCAGCTGCCCGACTTTATGCTAGGCTTGGCTGGCATTGGGTATTTCTACCTGCGCCTGACGAACCCCCAGTTGTACCCATCTGTTGTGCTACTGAGATGATGTGCTTCCCATAGCTCAACTTCTCCGTACGCGACCGCCAGGTTGTTTGGTGCCTCCCTCTTTAGGCGCCGAAATTCCCTCTGCCTATCGACCAGGTAAAGCGGAGTGGAAGCCGCCGTCCGGCGGCTTCCACTCCGCTTTACCTGCTTTAATGCTATAATTGCAATAATTTTAAGAATTATGATAATTATAAAGATTGTGGCAATTGTATTAATTATGACAATTCCCGGGGTGTGCCTGCTGCCGTAGGGGTATAGTAATTCGCGCATCCCCTTCACCGGCTATTGAGACCGACGCTGCCCCCCTCGCGGGTGCTCAGCGCGGGCCCACGCAGCAGGAATAGTACCGACCGGATGCTTACTCGCTAGCCCTCCTAGTCCCGCGGGCTGATCGGTGCCTTTTTCCGGGAAAAGCCGATGGGGATACCGCCGGTGCTTACCTCTCCGTCACTGCCTCCTCCGCGGCTTACCCGTTTGTCCCCCCCCCCGCTCCTCCCGGACATTTCGGGTGATGCGCTTGCCTAACTGTTCGAACCGGTTTAGGCGAATCCCCTCGCGTGCAGGAGAGACCGGTAGTTAGCGCACCCTGTAGGCAAGATCCACTATAGTAGTAATTACTACTATGGTAACTATTACGATAATTGTATTAATTGTTGAAATTGTTCCCACCTAGCCTTGCTTTAACCGATTCGGGGCAGTCGGTAACAAGAAACGAAAAGGGGAAACCTATCCGCTGCGCTAGCAATTATAAATATTTATAAAATAGTTATAATTGTTACTATTTATAAAATAGTAACAATTGTTTCCATAGAGTGAATGACATTAATTGTCTATGTGGTGCCCATTGTCTACATTGCCCCCATGCAGACAATTGTATTCTCCAACCACAAAGGCGGCACGGGCAAGACTACCTCCTGCCTGAACGTGGCCTACGCGCTGACCCAAGCGGGTAAAACGGTCCTGCTGGTGGACTGCGACAGCCAGTGCAATCTCTCCCAGAGCTTTCCCTACCGGGCGCCCGAGGGCCAAACAATCGGAGCCATCCTGCTGGGGCAAGCCAGCTTATCCGATGTGGTGCAGGAAGTAGGGGAGAGGCTCTACCTGGTGCCCAGTTCCCCGGATTTGTCCGAAGTCGAGGAGCGCATCAGCAAGAAACCCGGCGCGGAGTACGCCCTGCGCGAGGTGCTGGAGGAAGTCGAGGAGATTGACTTCTGCCTGATCGATACGCCCGGGGGCCTGGGCAAGCTCACCTACGCGGCCCTGACGGCCGCCGACGCGGTCTTCATTCCCGCCCAGCCCGAGTACTACGGCATTGAGGGCCTGGTGGGGCTGCTTGAGGTCTGCCAGCAGGTGCAGAAGCGCCTGAACAAAACCCTGAAAGTGGGGGGGCTCTTTTTCACCCAGTACAACCGCAGTGATCGCCGCCGCGCCCAGCGTGACATGGTCAACCTGCTCGAGGCCCATCCCGTGTTTGGCCCCCTGGTCATGCAGACCACCATCCGGCCCAACGTGAGTCTGGTGGAAGCCCAGATTGAAAAAGAGAATATTTACACCTGGGCGCCCCAATCGGCCGGGGCCCAGGACTACCAGGCCCTCACCCGCGAAATTCTTTCCCGACTATGAGCGACAGCAGCAAAAGCAAGCCCCGTTTCGGCAACAAGGTCCTCGCCTCCATCACCGAACGCATTGAGCCGACCCCGGACGCGGCGCCTACGCCACCCGCCGAGGAGGAGACCGTCTGGGTTTCCTTTACCACGGCCGTCACCCGCGAGACCTACCTAAAGCTCAAACAGGCCGAATACTGGGAGCCGGCCTTCCTGTTCAAGGAAGTAACGGAAGCGGCCCTGACCAAGGAACTTCAAAACTACCCCAACGCCGAGAAGCCCTTACCCCCGGCAGCGCTGGAGAAGCTGCTGCGCAGCAGCAAAAAGCTGCGCTAAGACGGCGGGTCGCCAACCGCCGGACAACTCTGTGGTAGGGTAGGGACTGGTTCGGCTGGCCCTTCCCGGCGCCGAAGGCAGCCCCGCGTACCTCCGGGGGGCCAAGGGGCTGCAGCGGAGTTGGACGGCTGACGGCCCGGATCTTGTCGCCCCCCCCTGGCCCCGGCCCAGGAAGCCTCCGCCGGGGCCAGGGGGGGGGCGGTAGGGGAGGGGAGGAGCAGTTTATCTAACCGCTCCCTTGGGCCGACTGATCTAACCCGCCCCCTAGTCCGCGGGAAAACAAGTGGTCGGCCGGATGGTCTTCGTTCAGGCTCCGGCGTAAAGCAGGGAGTTTCTCCACTACTCGCTTCGCTCACCCGCCATAAACCTTGGAATCATTGGGGCCGGCCACATCGGCAGTGCCCTCGCTTTGCGGCTTACCCGCCGCGGCCACGCCGTGCGGATTGCCAACTCCCGGGGCCCCGAAACCCTGAGGTACGTGGCTCAGAAAACCGGGGCCACCCCCGCCACGGCGGGCTGATCGTCGTGACCATCCCCCTGCGCAACATTCCCGATTTGCCGAAGGACCTGTTTGCGGGCGTACCGGCCGACGTGCCCGTGATTGACACGAGCAACTACTACCCCTACCCGCTGCTGCGCGATGGCCAGATACCCAAGCTGGCAAGCGGCGCGCTCACCGAGAGCGAATGGGTGTAGCGGCATCTGGGCCGGCCGGGGGTGAAAGTGTTCAACAACCTCATCGCCGCCCACCTCGAAGTACCAGGTGATGGCCCTGGTAGAGGAGTTGGGCTTCGACGCCGTGGACGCGGGCCGCCAGGCCGAGTCGTGGCGGCAGCAGTTCCTGGCGGAGCTGGGCAGCGAGCGTACGCCGGAGCAGCACGCCCAATTCGCGACCAACCATGCCGAGCAGGCAAAGCAAATGGCGGCGCCAGGCATCCAGCTCAAGTAGCCGGGGTGGGGACCGAAGGTGGCAGCCAGACCGCTAGTCTTCGGCGCTTAAACAACCGCGCTGCCGCGGCTCGGTTAGATTACGGACTGGTTGGGGTGTGCGCGCGGGAAGCGCCCCTGGTTTTCCGCGTCAAGCTTCGACAACGGAAAAGCGTGCTGCTTTCTACCGGTTGGTTTCCCAGGTTTAGCTGGGTGCGGGCTCCTGAACCCGCTCAGCCGCCGGGAAAACGAATACGCCCACGGGTCGCCGGCCCAGAGCGGCCGTGGCGACAGCCCCGCCGCCGGTGCTCATCGCGGCGGATCTGTTCTTACCTTTACCCCTAGAGTGGTGCCATTTTTCACGTAGATGCGGGCTTAGCCGGTGGGGGGATGCCGCCCCGGGTCCGGAGTGCCATTTTTCACGCAATTGCCCGGGGAGATAATACCCTCCGCGCCAAGTGGTTCGCCCGCTTCACTCCTGGACCGTCCCCGGGCGTCAGAACCCCGCTAAGAGCTTTTTTTGCCCGGCTAGCCCCGGCTCATTAGCTTCTTTCTGCCCCCACTTTTCTCAAAAAAAAAGCGGAACCTCTTCCGTCTTCTTAAGCTATTCTTTACTATTCTATATTCAGAGCGACGTAACCATTTGCTAATCAGCAAGTAATGACCGTTATCTGCGTGAAAAACGGCACTCTGTAGCGTGAAAAATGGCACCCATGTGCGTGAAAAACGGCACCATGTGCGTGAAAAACGGCACTCTGTAGCGTGAAGAATGGCACCTCTACGTGAAAAATGGCACCATGTGCGTGAAAAACGGCACTCTGACCCTGGACCGGCCCAAATGCGTGAAAAATGGCACCGGTCGAGCTAAACAAGAGTATCTACGTGAAAAATGGCACCCGCTGCCGGCTGTTGCGTGAGGGTACTTTGTGTTCACGCTTTTTCTCCTATCTTCGGCTCCTGCCCCGTGCCGTTCTACCTATGCTACCCCCCCCGTCGCCCGCTGCTCTCTACCCGCGCGCCTACCAGGCCAACGCCTTGGTGCGGGCCCCGCTGAAGCTGACCCACGTGGAGGCGCGCATCTTCGCCTTGGCTTTGGGCTGCATTCACCAGGACCAGACCGAACTGCCCGGCATCTCCATTCCCCTGAGCCGGGTGATGACCCAAAAGAAGGGGGGGAGCGTGTACGAGACCATTCGTGACGCCTGTAAAAGCCTCATGTCCAAGGTGGTCAGCATTGAGTCCCAGACCGGCAACAAGAAGCGCTTTACGGCCTACTCCATCATCAGCTACATTGACCTGAACGAGGGCACAGGCTACCTGACGGGCAACTTCGCCCCCGAGATCAAGCCTTTCCTGCTCCAGCTAGCCGAGCAGTACACCCACGTGGAGATCGAGACCCTGCTCACGCTCAAGTCCGCCCACGCCCACCGCCTGTACTGGCTGCTCAAATCTTGGGATGACGTGGGCCTGTGGGAAGTGGACTTCGAGACCCTGCGTAAGCAGGTGCTGGGCGACGACAACGACGTGACCTACACTCTGTTCTACGACTTTAAGCGCTACGTGCTTGAGCCCGCGCTGCGGGAGCTGCACTCCCTGGGCTGGGTGGTGGTCTACCAGCCCCTGAAGGAAGGCAAAAAGGTCAAGGGCGTACGCTTTACCATTCCCAAGCCCCTGGCTCAGCTCGGGGAGGAAGGCTGGCCCGGGCCGGCCGCGCGGCCGGGCAGCAAAGCCCGGCCCGGGGAAAAGCAGATGAGTCTGGCCCTGGCGGCCGAGCTGCCCACCCTGCAGCAGCGCATTGTCACCCGCCTGCAGAAGCTGAAAATGACGGCGGCCCAGATTCAGCACGTGCTCGACTTTATGGGCGACGACGAGGCCCGCATTGCCAAGCTCATGAAAGTCAGCCACCCGCTGCTGCGCGACTTTGAGGCTGGCAACAAGGTGTTTGATAACCTGGGCGGGGTGGCCACTAACCTGCTCAAGACGGAGTTCCCGGGCCTGTATCCTACTCTCAAGTAAGGCAACTAGCGGGGGAGCGTGCCAGTCTAGCCGCCTCGGCTCTTACTGGGGGCGGTGCATGCCTACAAAGCGAAGTTAGCCCCCACCCAAGGGAGAATAAGAAGCGGAAGAAGGTAAACTAGACTTTCCGAGAGACAACGGTTTAGTATATAACTAATGGAAAGTATTAGTCTTAAAAAAATTACCAGTCTACCGCTGGAAACCCGGGTGTTCTTAAAAGTATATTTTGGTATAAACCATTTATAAGGTTTTGTGCTGAAATATACTTTTATTAGCAGTAGAAGATGTTTTTTGTGCTTTGAGTCCGTTAGCTGGTAAGCACCCGTCCAAGCCGTAATCAGCTTCACCGCCGTGGTCGGCCAAGATCCTCCGCTTCCGTCTGAAATGGAAGAAATTATAGATGCCTTTTCTTCCGCTGGAGGACCGACACCTGTCGGCTGGCACCCGATAGGTTCCCCCCTTGCTCCCCTACCAGCCGGAGTAGGTCTAGGACGAACAGAACCCAAGGTGCTGTCCCTGAAAATAGCTGGTCGGCGCTCAATTGCCCCCTCAGTTTATTCTTGATGGCGGGGCAAGGGCCAGCAAAGCCGGTTCAGAAAGAAAAGCGCCGCTTTGTTTCCGGCCCAGCTTCTTGGCCCCAATTAGGGGGAGTTTTAGGAGCAGACAGGAGGGGAGGAGGGAGGGTCCGTAATCCCATGACTTATTAGGTCAGCTACCGTGATGGGGCAGGAGCGCTCTTCTGCTCGCGGCTGCGCGACCCGCGGGGGCGGTAGCCCCTGCTTTTCGACCCTCCCGTTGGGCTCTACGGTGTAGCCTTCCTTTCTTACCCCGAGACGCCCTCCGGTGCTTGCCCCCGTATCCCGCGCACGAGGCCCTGGTAGGCGTGGATGAGCTCGACCGTGTCCATGCTGGTCGCCACGCTGTGGAAGCCTTGCCCCAGCCGCTGCCGGGCCCGCGTCCGGTCGGCATAGATGAAGCAGTACTTGCCCGCCGCTTGGCAGGCGGCCCGAATGCGCTGCAGCGCCGCCTGCATGATCTCGGCCTCAAACTGCGCCGGCACGCCCAGGGCGATGGACAAATCAAAGGGCCCAATGAAGAGACCATCGACGCCTTCCACCTGCACGATTTCCTCTACTTGTTCCAGGCACTCGCGGGTTTCGCACTGGGGCAGCAGCAGCGTCTCGCGGTTGCAGCTTTCTAGGTACGCCCCCAGGTCGCGGAGCTCGGGCGCGTAGGTGAAGGCCGAGGCCCGCGACGGGCCAAAGCCGCGCTCGCCCAGGGGCGCGTACTTACCGTATTGGACCAGGCGCCGGACCTGCTCCACGGTTTTGATGGCTGGAATCACCAGCCCCTGGGCGCCCAGATCTAGCAGGTTCATCACGGAAGCGCGGGAGGCCTCTTTGACCCGCACCAGCGGGGTGAGCCCATGGCGCTCGGCGGCCAGGATCTGGGCGGCGGCTCCGGCCAGGCTGCTGGGGCCATGTTCCAGATCGAGGACCACGTAGTCGAGCCCGGCCAGGGCCAGGCATTCGATGAGGGCGGGATCCCCGAGTTGCACGAAGGTGCCCAGCGTGGGGGTGCCCTGCTGGAGTTTAGCGCGTAGGTGGTTGAGCATGTAAGTCGGGTTGCGTGCGGTGTCTGGTGGTAGCCTGCGTAAGATGGCGATTTCGCGCCAACCCGTGCCCCGGCTGCCCCTCGCAGGTTCCCCACGCAGGCGGCCGCCCAGCGAGCGTAGCAAGGGTAGCCCCCTTCCGCCGGGGCTTTGAGAAACGTCAGTGGGTAAAATAGGTCCGGTTGGAAATAACCGCGCTAGGCACTTTTCTCGAGGGAGGATTTAAGAAACGTGACATGACAAGTCGCTAGACGCTGAGGTGTTCTTGTCTGGATACCGATAACGCGACTATGCATTGGTACTGGGTTGAGGTGGTCGGGTTAGGTGAAACAGAGTTGGGCGTTAGATGTAGGGGGTTGGTGTTCAAAGGTATGCGTACACTCATACCCTAAAGTAGAGTGTCGCCGCTGATGATTGTAGTAGTCAAAATACATCGCTAATTCGGCTTGAGCCTCGGCCATAGAAGCGAAAGCAGAACGGCCTAGGAGCACCTCGGTTTTGACCCGGGACCAGAGGCTTTCGGCCTGGGCGTTATCATAGCATTCGCCCCGGCGGCTCATGCTGCGCACCAGGTGCCGCTCGGTGAGCAGACAGCGGTAGGCGTTGCCATAATATTGCCCGCCCCGATCCGAGTGGACGAGGAGCCCCGCCGCTGGTTGCCGACTTAGTAGTGCCCGCCGCAAGGCCGTAACCACCAGTTGCTCGGGCATCGTGCCCAGCACCTGCCAGCCCACGACGCGTTTGGAGTAGACGTCCTGAAAAGCAGCCAGATAGGCCCAGCAGCCATTTTGCAAGGGCAAATACGTGATATCCCCAACCCAGACCTGGTCGGGCGCTGTGGGCTTTGGTCGGTCCAATAGGTGATTGGCCGCCACGCGCGGACCGTGCTCGCTTTGAGTCGTGCGCGGGACAAACGCCCGCGGTTGCAAGGCCACTAACTCGCGCCGGCGCAAGGCTTGGCGGATGCGATGACGGCCAATCGGGTGCCCTTGAGCGTGCAACTCAGCCCGCAGTCGACGCGTGCCATAGCGTCGCTTGTGCTGAACAAACGTCTGATACAGCGCTTGCTCCCAAGCAGGGGGCACCGCACAAACAGTCGCTTTCTGCTGCCAACGGTAGTAGCTGGCCACCCCTACGTGCAGTACCTGGCAGAGGCGGCGCACTGGGTAGTGTGGCGTTTGCGCTCGGATAAAGCGGTAGCGGCTCACAGGGTCGGTGGCATAAAGATGGCCAAGGCTTTTTTTAAGATGTCGCGCTCCTGCTGCAAGCGCCGGTTCTCGGCGCGCAGTTGGCGCATCGCCGCACTTTCGCCTTCTCCACTGCCTACCTCAAGCATCGGATGGGCGGCTTTTTGCCACTTATAGAGCAGTTTAGGGCTGATGCCCAACTGGCGAGCGGCGGCTTGCGTGCTCCGGCTCTCACTGGCTAAGCGCAGGGCCTCGGTGCGAAAGGCCGCATCATATTGCCGACGTTTGCGCGGCGCGCCGGCATTTGTTTTTTGCGTCATGACAGAAGGAAGATAATGCCCTTTTCTGTCTCACTTAATTAGACCCTCTCAGGCAGTACGTTCCGGGTCTAGTTCAACCGCTGAGAGGCGGGGCCTTTGAGGGCAATGAAGTGGAACACGTACCCACTACTCACCTCCAAGCCATGGCGGCCCGTACCAGTGCTTCTGCAAGGACCCTGCCCCCATGCACAAGGAGTCGGATACAGGCCATATGAAAAGCTAGGGTTTGGGGAGCTAGAGGGAAAGAATTGCATTTGGCTACCACCTGTGCAAGGGCAGTATGCTTTTATAGAATAAATATTAGCAATAGTATGGTGTTACTAAGATTAAGTTCTTTATTAGCTGCGGGCATAGGAAATATGTCAACTAATCACACAAAACATATGGGAAAACACTACTCACCTTTCTGCTTGCGATTGTTGCACTGGCCTAAGACGCTTTGTGGGCGCAAGGGTAGCCAGTGACCAGTAGAGCAGTAGCCCCCGCGAGCTTAATCCTGCCGAGCGGGAGTGTCGTTGTCCAAGACCGTTTGTATACAACTTCTACCGAGGCAGAAGGCCAGCCTTCTGTATCGGTACCTGCCCATGCGAATAGGTGAATGAATTCCTCAATCGGCTGGACAGGAGGGCAGTGGCGGAGGAAGGGCAATCACTTGATAATACAATCCGGGTGCTAGCTGCCCGGCTGGGGTCCGGCTGTCAGCACTTTTGAGTTCCAGCCGGGCAGCTAGCACAAGACAATTCAACTGCTCTAAAGGGCCTTGGGGGCCTAGTCAAATCAGTATAAAAAGCAATTGCCACGGCCCCGATACCACCGTGGGGTAGCGCAAACAAACCCTTATTCACTCACCAAACCAAAATCCACATGAAGAAAGCTTTACTTGCTAGCTTTGTTTTGCTGTTTGCGCTTTACACCCATGCGTGGGCCCAGACCAGGGCGGTAACAGGACGAGTGACCGATGCCCTCACCGGCGAGGGGATGCCAGGGGTGACCGTCCTGCTCAAAGGGACCTCCACGGCGGCGCCAACTAACGAACAGGGCACTTACAGCCTAAGCGTTCCCGTCGGCGAAGGGACGCTGGTGTTTTCCTTTATCGGCTACGCCCCCAAAGAGGTTGTCATCGGCCGCCAATCCACGCTGAACGTGAGTTTGGCAGGCGACACGAAGAGCTTGAATGAAGTAGTGGTGATCGCCTACGGGACGGCCGACCCGGCGACGTTTACTGGTTCCGTGGCCCAGATTGGAGCCGAGAAACTGTCGCAACGACCGGTGACAAACATCACCAACGCCATTGCCGGCCAAGCGGCCGGGGTGCAGGTGTCCGGTGGGTCCGGACAGCCGGGCTCCGGCCCGGAGATACGCATCCGGGGGTTTAGCTCCGTCAATTACGCCAATGACCCTCTCTATGTAGTGGACGGGGTACCCTATACGGCCGGTTTGTCGAACCTGAACACGGAAGATGTGGAGAGTATCTCGATTCTTAAAGATGCCGCCTCCACTGCTCTTTACGGTTCCCGGGCCACCAACGGGGTGGTGATGATCACCACCAAGAGAGGGAAAAAAGACCGGGTGCAGGTAAATCTGAGGGCTTTGCAGGGCGTCTCCTCGCGAGCAGTGCCCGAGTATGACCGCGTGAATGCGCAGCAGTACTACCCACTGATGTGGGAAGCCTACCGGAATAGTTTGATCAGCCCGACCGTTACCAGCGCGCAGGCGAGCCAACGGGCGACCAACGATGTCAAGGGCCTGTTGGGCTACAACCCGTTCAACGTGCCTAATAACCAGATTGTTTTGCCGGATGGGACGCTGAATCCCGAGGCGCAGCTGCTGTGGGAAGATGACATGGACTGGGAGAAGGCGCTGACCAGGGACGGGTCGAGGGCTGATTACACCGTGAGCTTCAATGGCGGGTCCGAGAAAAGCGACTATTATGTTTCTTTGGGCTACCTAAACGAGAAAGGGTACTTGCTCAGATCGGACTTCGAACGTTTCTCCGGCCGGATGAACGTCAACACCAACCTGACGAAGTGGTTCAAGGCGGGCGTGAACCTGAACTACACCCTCTCAAACTCCAATCAGGCGAGCACAGGCAGCGCCACGGGCTTTGTGAATCCTTTTTTCTTCAGCCGCGGCGTCGGGCCTATCTACCCCATCTACCAGCATGACCCGGCCACGGGGGAATATGTCCTGGACGCGAAGGGGCAAAAGATCTATGATCTGGGGGGCTCTTCTCCTACCATGACCCGCCCGGTGTACCCGGGCCGGCATATCGTGGCCGAAACGGAATGGAACAACTTTCTCTACCGGCGCAATGTGTTGGGCGGCCGAACCTACGGGGAAGTCACCTTCCTGAAGGACTTCAAGTTGACGGCCAACTTTGCCGCCGATATCACCAACTATGAAGAACAGACCTACGAAAACACCGAAGTAGGCGACGGGGCCCCGGCGGGCCGGGCGGGCCGGGTGCTGTATAACTTAACGAGCTATACGGCCAACCAACTGCTTAATTACAACAAGACGCTGGCGCAGGCGCACACGGTGGATCTTTTGCTGGGCCACGAAAATTACAGCCGAAGCCGGGATTACCTGAGCGGCTCCAAATCAGGGGAGATAGTCGCCGATAACACCGAGCTACAAAACTTTGGCACCACCAACAGTTTCAACACGTACTTGCAAGAGCATACGATCGAGTCCTATTTCGGTCGGGCAAACTACACGTTCAACGACAAATACACCCTTAGCGGGTCGTATCGGCGGGACGGCTCCTCCCGGTTTTATAAGGACGTGCGCTGGGGAAGCTTCTGGTCGGTGGGGGCCTCCTGGCGCCTGGACAAGGAAACCTTTTTTACCCTGCCCACCTGGGTTGACATGGTCAAGCTAAGGTCCTCCTACGGACAAGTGGGGAATGAGGAGATTGGTGATTATTATGGCTGGCAGGCCTTATACACCCTGGGCCGGAACAACGCCGCCGAGCCGGGCTTCTCGCAAGAAACCTTGGGAAACCGGGGGCTGATCTGGGAGAAGAACAACAGCTTTGACGCGGGGGTCGAATTCTCCTTGTTTAAAAACAGAATGAACGGTTCGGCGGAATACTTCAACCGGGAGTCCGAGGATTTATTATTTGAGGTGCAGCTGCCGCTTTCCAGCGGGGTAGCTAGCCGGATCGAGAACATTGGGGCCATGTACAACCGGGGCGTTGAGCTTCGGTTGGCTGGGGATGTCCTCAAAACCAAGGCTTTCACCTGGAATGTGGATGTAAACTGGACTACCTTCAAAAACGAGATAACCCGGCTACCCTACGAGGAGGTGGTGTCCGGCACCAAGAAGCTGAAAGTAGGGGAGGATCTGCAGGCATTCTGGCTACGGGACTACTACGGAGTTGATCCGGAAAACGGGGATGCACTCTACCGTGCCATCACCTACAATGAGAGCAACAGCAAGATCATCGGCTCCGATACCGTGACATCGAATGCCAACAACGGCCGGTTCCATTACGCCGGCTCGGCTATTCCCAAGTTCTCCGGCGGTTTCACCAACACCTTCACCGTCAAAGGCTTCACGTTGTCGGCCCTGGTCACCTACTCCGTAGGGGGCAAGTTCTATGATGGCCAGTATGCGACCCTGATGAACCACGGCACCTACGGCGGCGCCATGCACGAAGACATGCTAAACCGGTGGCAAAACCCCGGGGATATCACCAATGTCCCTCGCCTGCAAGTAGGAAATACGGTCAACCTAGCGGCGGCGTCAGATAGATGGTTAGTAGATGCTTCCTATCTGAACTTCCGGTCGGTGAGCTTGGGCTATAACATCCCGGCCAGCCTTACAACCAAGCTCAAGCTGCGGAATGTGAACCTCTTCGCCACCGGTGAGAACCTGGCCCTGGTATCCAGGCGCAAGGGCATGAACGTGGCGCAAACCTTCTCCGGCACCACGTCGGCAGTATATGTGCCCTCCAGGGTGCTTTCTCTCGGGATGAATCTTTCTTTGTAGTAACTGATCAGCCATGAAAAAGACGATATACAGCGCGTTGCTTGCCAGCGCTTTGCTATTTTCCTCCTGTGAGAAGGAGTATCTGGAAACGGCGCCAACGAATGCCGTAACCGAGGGAGACGTTCTTTCTACGACGAAGAACGCCATGGCGGCCTTGAACGGTATTCATCGGCTGTTGTATTCTCAGTTCAACGGGAGCCAGAACCAGGGTGGGGAAGGCTCAATGAAGATCATGATGGATGCCTTGGGAGAGGACTGGGTGCAGACGATAGGAACCAGTTGGTGGGCCGGGGAGCACAACTGGACGGCCCACCGGAACGCCACCTCTGCGACCACCTACAACCATGCCTGGTACTATTTCTACTACCGCATCATCGCTAACGCCAATATTCTCATCACCGGGTTGGATGCCGCGACGGGGCCAGCGGCGGAAAAGCAGATGGTGATTGGCGAGGCGTTGGTGTACCGGGCCTGGTGCCATTTTCAATTGGTGCAGGCGTTCGGGGAGCGCTACGAGGCGGGTAAAACAAACAACCAGCTAGGCGTGCCCCTGATGGTTACCAGCACGACGGAGGGCCAACCGCGAGCGACGGTGGAGGAGGTATATGCCCAGATCAACACGGATTTGGATACGGCCATTGGGTTGCTGACCGGCCTACCCAACCGACCCGCGAAATCTCACTTCAATGCAGCAGTGGCCAAAGGCATCAAAGCGCGGGTGTCCCTAACCATGCAAAACTGGCCCGTGGCCGCGCGGCTGGCGCAGGAGGCAATTCAGCAGAGCGGCGCTACCTTAATGAGCCGGACGCAGTATACGAGCGGGTTCAATAACATAGAAAACCCGGAGTGGCTGTGGGGAAGCAAGGTACAGGCGGATCAGACCAACTTCTTTTATTCCTTCTTTGCTTACATGTCCGCCAACTACAGCTCGACTGTTATCCGGCAGAACCCGAAGAAAATCAATTCCGTGCTTTACAACCAGATCCCCGCCACCGATATTCGCAAGGCGCTCTGGGACCCGACCGGAGCCAGTATTCCGGCCCCTCCCAGTGGGGTGAAAGTGCCGTATGGGCACAAAAAGTTTTTGGTGGCGGACCCCAACCTGAGTATTGGAGACGTGCCGCATATGCGTTTAGCCGAACTGTATTTGATCTTGGCCGAAGCCGAGGCCCGGCAAGGACTGGGCACGGCCGCCACCCATCTGTTCACGTTGGTAAGTGCGCGGGACCCGCAGTATGTGAGATCCACGCGCACGGGCCAGAGCCTGATAGACGAAATCTTATTCCAGCGCAGGATAGAACTGTGGGGAGAGGGTTTCCGGTTCCTCGATCTGAAACGCACCAATAGCCCTTTGGATAGAACGGGCAAGAACCATATCGCACAGTGGGCCTGGGCTATCACGGGAGGTAACTTCCGGGTTGAGGCTGGGGCAAAGGAGTGGCAATTTCTCTTCCCTCAGGCCGAGCTCAATGTGAACAAAGCGATTGAGCAGAATCCCCTGTAGCAATACGGGTTTTGTAGTGCTAGATACCCGAGATGCTATCCAGGTGCTTAACACCTTGGTTGGTTGAGCACCTGGATACATGGCGGTGGCCGGGTAAAGCAGGCCAGAGATGGGCCTTACCTTTCTGGAGTTACCGCCACTCCTCCTAAACCAATTAGACGGGGCGCATGCAGGATGCCGCCATTCGCGCGGAAACTTTGCGCTTGGCGAGTGAGAGTCGCAGCACGCAAGTGCTGCTGGACCGCGCTGCTTTCGCATCGGTAGGGGAGGCGCAGGTGGTACTGGCCACCTATTTTGATTACTGCAATCACCAGCGCCGGCACGCGGCGCTGGGCTACAAGTGCCCGCACATGTTTGAACAACAAGCCCTTCTAACGAACACCCCACTCTGTCTCACCTAACCCGACCACCTCACCGTTATTTGGTCTTGCCGGGCGGCAACGCGGGAAACAGGGCGGGCGCTTTCCGATGCTTCGTCGCTTGCTCGTAAGCAAAGGTGTACTGGATCAGCGCGGCCTCGTCAAAGGAGCGACCCAGAAACTGCAGGCCCGCGGGTAAGTTATCGTAGGTATAGCCCATGGGCACGGTAAAGGCGGGCTGGCCCGTATGGGGGGCAATCAGCTGGCTGTTATCCCCCTGATAGCCCTTCCGGTCCCCAACTTTGGCCGGGGGGTTATTCCAGGTCGGATAGACCAGTGCCCCGACCTGATAGCGATCCATCACAGCGGTCACCGCTTGGCGGAAGGCTATGCGTTTAGGATCCGTGTAGGCATCCGTGCAGGTCGTCGCGGTGGGTGCCTCTGCCTGCTGCTGGTGATACGACAGGTTCTCCGCGATGTAGGGGGCAAACTTGCCCGAGGCAATAATCTGCTGCAGGTTCTTCACTGGGGCCGTGGGTCCCAAGAAACCCAGGTAGGCGTTGATGTCGTGCTGGAAGACGGCACACCACTGGTCTTTGCTTACCTGCGCAAAGTCGGGAATCTGCACCGGGTCAATGATCTCCGCGCCCGCTTGGCGCAGATCGGCCAGGGCTTGCTCGAACAAGGCTTTGACCTGGGGATCGGGCTTTCGTTCACTCAAGGTGCGCAGCACCCCGATCCGGGCTCCTTTCAGCCCATCCTTCCGCAAGAACGGCTGGTAGCCCGCTGGTGGGATTTTGCCTTGGCTGTACTTCGTTAATGGGTCCGCCGGGTCGTAGCCGGCCATCACCTCCAGCAGCCGCGTGGCATCGGCCACCGTGCGGGTCATGGGTCCGCCCGTATCGTTGCGCAAATACAAGGGGGCAATGCCGGCCCGGCTTACTAGTCCCAGCGTCGGCCGAAAGCCCACCAGGGCCGTGTGCGAAGAGGGGCCCCGGATGGAGTTACCCGTATCGGTGCCCAGGCCAACGGTGCCCAGGTTGGCGCCTACTGCCGCCGCCGTGCCGCCGCTGGAGCCCGCCGGCACATGCAGCAGGTTATAGGGGTTGAGCGTCTCGCCCGCGAGGGAGCTAATCGAGACCATGGGGCTAAAGGCCCACTCGGCCATATTCGATTTAGCTAGTACCAAGGCTCCAGCTCCTTTCAGGCGGTCGACGACGGTGGCGTCCTTTGTGGGTATAAACCCTTTCATCGCCAGCGAGCCAGCCGTGGTCTGCAGGCCCACCGTGTTGTAGTTATCCTTGACAATAACGGGGATGCAATGCAGGGGCCGCAGCTTCTTCGTTTTCCGGTATTCCGTATCGAGTTGCCGGGCCGTTTCCAGGGCCTGCGGGTTGGTCAGCACCAGTGCGTTGAGCTTGGTGGGCTGATCATAGGCCTCGATGCGCCGCAGATAAGCGGTGACTAATTGCTCGCAGGTGCAATCCCCTTTACGGAAAGCCTGATGGATTTCTGCAATAGTCGTCTCCAACAGGGGAAACACCTCCTGGGAGGCATGGGGGCTCGGAGCCGGGAGAGGGTAGCCCGCGTGGCCGAGGGCACTGGCTAGGAGCAGGAACAAACCAATACAGAGGAAACGGCGCATGCGACGAGGAGAAAGTAGTAGGGGAGAAGCTGTCTCGTTGCCCTAATATAGGTAGCCGACCCTTTTTCCTCGGCTGTTTACTGGGCGGGGCTATGCGCGCGCAGCGCCGCAATGAAGTGCTCGACTGCTTCGGGCGGGGTGGCCCAGGAGGTAATCAGGCGAATGGCGGCCTGCTCTGCATCGATGGGTTTCCACACGTAAAAGCCAAAATCGGGCGCGAGCTGCTTAATCACGCGATAGGGCAGAATGGGAAAAATCTGGTTGGTAGCGGAAACCGTCAGCAACGAATAGCCTAGCTCCTCCACGGCCTGCACCAGGCGCTGCGCCATGGCATTGGCGTGCCGGGCCAGGGTCAGCAGCAGGTCATCCTGCAATAAGGTTAAAAACTGGATACCGAGCACCCGGCCCTTGGAGAGCAAAGCGCCCCGCTGCTTGAGGTGGTACTTGAAATCGGGCTGCAGGACCGGGTTGGTAATCACCAGGGCCTCGCCCAGCAGGGCGCCACACTTGGTGCCGCCCAGATAAAAGGCATCGGTCAGGCGGCCAATGTCGGCCAGGGTGAGGTCGTTGGAGGCGGCCGTCAGCGCCATGGGTAAGCGGGCGCCATCCAGGTACAACAGCAGGCCATTCGCCTGGCAATAGGCCGACAAGTCCGTGAGTTCCTGCCGGGAGTAAATCGTGCCGATTTCCGTCGGATTGGAGATATACACCAGGCGCGGCCGGACCGTATGGAAGGGCGGGCTTTTGGCCAGCAGGGGGGCCAGGTCGGCGGGCCGGAGCTTGCCATCGGCCGTCGCGGCGACTTCAATTTTGTGGCCGGTGGCTTCGATCGCGCCCGCTTCGTGCACGCAGATGTGGCCCGTCTGCGCGGCCAGGACCGACTCGAAGGGCTTGAGAAAAGCGGCCATGGCCAGCAGGTTGGCACTGGTGCCGCCGGCCACCAGGTGGATGTCGGCCGTGGGATCCGCCAGCTTCGCCTGCAGCAGGGTAATGGCCTGGGCCGTAAACGTATCGGCACCGTAGCCCGGCTGCTGGCTCCGGTTGCTCTGGGTGAGGGCCGCTAAAATGGCGGGATGGCAGCCTTCGCTGTAATCGTTGGTGAATAGATACATGCTGGATAGCGCCGCGGCGGATAAGGGCGAGTAAAGAGTGAGCAAAGGTAAACGAACAGCCTATGGTACACTGCCTGCGGAGAAGGTACGCGAACGACGCCCTTAGCAGACCGTATGCCTTTTATAGGGCGAGCGCTAACCAGCCGCGTAGCGTCCCTAACGTGTCTATGAAAACGGTCCATGAAGTAAACGGACGGGACGATGGGGCTGTTCTGCCTCACGTAGGGCGCCTTCCCTGACCAGTCCCACCCAGGTGGTACCGACCATGCGCCCTATCTTTACCGTCCCTCCCTTCTCCTTTCGACGCCATGCGCACCTATAACTGGGCCATCCTAGGTTTGGGCACCATCGCCCATAAATTTGCTGAGAGCTTAGCGCTCGTCCCGCAGGCGAGGCTGCACGCGGTGGCCTCGCGCAGTTTGTCCAAAGCCCAGGGCTTCGCCGGACGCCATGGCGCGGCCCATGCCGTGGGCAGCTACGAGGAGCTGCTGAAAGTACCCGGCATCGACGTGGTCTACATTGCCACCCCCCACTCCGAGCACCACGCCCACTCGCTCTTGTGTTTGCGCGCGGGCCTGCCCGTGCTCTGCGAAAAAGCCTTTGCCCTTAACGCTGCCCAAGCCCAAGAGATGATCACCGTCGCCCAAGAGCAGCGGGTGTTTCTGATGGAGGCCTTCTGGACCCGCTTCTTTCCCGCCGTCACCAAAGCCCTGGAGCTGGTGCAGGCCGGCGTCATTGGGGAGGTGAAGCACCTAGTGGCCGACTTTGGCTTTGCGGCGCCCTACGAGCCCCAAGGGCGGCTATTCAACCCCGCGCTGGCGGGCGGCTCCCTATTGGACATTGGCGTGTACCCGCTCTTCATCAGCCAGCTGTTCCTGGGCGAGCCCCAGTCCGTGCGGGCGGTGGCGACGCGGGCCGGCACCGGCGTAGATGTGAACTGCGCGATGGTGCTCGCCTACGCCAGCGGGGCCACGGCCAGTGTGTTTTCCACCCTGGCCGCGCCCACCGACAACCAGTGCATTCTCTACGGCACGAAAGGGCAGCTGCAGCTGCTGGGTCGGTTTCACGCGCCGGATGGCGTGCGGCTCCAGCTAACGGGACAGCCGCAGGCGCAGGAGATGCCTTGTGAGAAGCAGGGGCTGGGCTACCACTACGAAGCGGAGCAGGTGCAGCAATGCCTGAGCCAAGGGTTGCTCGAGAGCCCCTTATTGCCCCTGGCTTTTAGCCTCGAACTCATGCAGCAACTGGACACGGTGCGCGAGCAGATCGGGCTCCGCTATCCAGGCGAGTAATGGCCTTGGTTAAAAGTTTGGTACAAAGGTTAAACGGTTTGCCCAAAGGTGTACCCCTGTCTGGTAGTTCCAAGTGATTAGTTCCGTCCTTTTCGCCGTTCCTCAAAGACATTGCCGTCACTGACGTAGAGCTTGATCCGATTCCACTTACCGGTGCTATCCTGCACAAACTCGACGTGCGCGTTGTCATCTAGCACAAACCGGTGGGGGGCAATCGGCCTAAGTTCGGTAACTAAATTGCCCGCGTCGGCATTTTTGCAGAACAGCTTGTTGCCAGTCAGGTACATCGTTAGCGGCCCGTAGGTACCGGTGTACGGCTGCAGTCGGCTCACCGGCACCATAGCCGCCGGGCGCTGGGCTACCAGCTCGTCCAGTAGGTAGTCCATTTGCCGCTTTTCCGGCTCGCTTGAAGCCGTTTGGCGCTGGGCGCGTAAGGCCAACTCTCGGGCTTTGGCCAGGGCCTGCCCGGCTTCCACTTTCACATCCGGCACCACTCCGGTACCCTCCCAGTCGGTGCGCGTGACCGGGTTCAGCGAGCGGGCATACGGGATGGAAACTGCGAACCCCTGTCCCACCGACACCGGCCTGGTAGGGTGCGCCCCACCGCCCGTGGTTTCGCCTACCACCATGGCCCGCTTGGTCTGCTGCAGGGCGTAGGTGAAGTCTTCGGCTCCCGAGAACGTATCGTGGCTGGTCAAAATATAGACGGGCATCGACAGCGTGAACGGCACCTTCGCCGGGTCAGCATAAAACACGGTCGTGTCGTTGGTAGACCGGTTAATCAGGTCGTTCAGGTGGGTCTTTTCCTGGAAAAAGTAACTCTCTAGGAGATTCACCATTTCCGGGCTGCCGCCCCTGTTTTGGCGCAAATCAATGATGAGGGCAGCCGTGTTGGCTAAAAACTGTAAGCCGGCGCTGATCGTTGGTTTAGCCCCTGTCAGGTCCGGCACGAAGCCGGTGAAGGGGAAGTAGCCGATGTTGCCGGGCAGCACCTCCACCTTCTTGAAGAGGTAGTTATTGGCTTTCCAATACTTTTGGGCGTGCGCCAGTTCTTCGGCAGTCGGCTGCGGACTGACGCGGCTGTTCTTTGCCAGCTCCGGATTGTACTCCACAAATAAATGCGGGTCGCGATGGACTGCTTGGAGGTCCGCCTGCAATTGCTTCGTGACGCGTTTTGGGTCGGTCGCCAACGCGGCGTAAACGTTCTGCTGGGCCTGGGCTAGCACGTACGCGCCCATACGCTGGGCTTGTTCGGGAAAGATGTAGTGCTGCTGGAGGCGCAGGGCCACCGAATCCATCAACTGGGGGATGTTCACGGCGGGGGCTCCGGCGCTTTGCGCCTGGCAACAGGAGGGAACAACAACGGCCAGCAGCAAGGCTAACAGGCGAGGGTGATGCATAGTAAGGGATGTGAGAGGGCTACATTCCGAGCAGCCATTAGTACGAACTATTTCGTAGATGCAAGTGTACGAAATAGTTCGTAGATACTTCTGTTTCATTTGCCAGTTATTTCTACTGCTAGCACACTCAGTTGTTCTCTTGCTTGTGCCGCTACCTCACCCAGGAATAGGCGCCACAGGCAGGGACCAAAAAGGTACAGTAGCCGTTGCAGAACTCCCCGCTTGGCCTCGTAAAGTAGTTTCCCGCGCTCGCAAACACCCGAAATTGCTACTTACCAAGCATTTTTAGCTGCTTGACGCCCGCTCAGGCAGCTTTTCAGGGGCTTCGCTGAGTTCTGCAACAGCCACTACACCTTGCCGGCTCCCACCAATCGGTGGCGGTTGTGCCAGTAGAAATAGGGCCAGCAAGTGGAGCCACTTCGGCATCGTGCTGGCCCCACATTGTTGACTTAGTCGATACGTTCAGCGATGCTCCCGACAGCAGGGCGAATGACTAATAGGTCGATCCGAGCCAAACGAAGGAATGACTGGCTGAAAAGGGGGCTACCGCTTACTTGTAAAGGCGAGTTCGACTTAGAAGGGAATTTAGGGGAATACCCGCTCATTTGACGTATGGGCAGTATTTGGGATCAAGCTGAGAGCAATAGCGAACTCGTCATTTAACCTTTGTACCAACCTTTTAACCAAGGCTGTGACCGGGGCTGGCAACGTCGTGTTCTGGGTGACGGCTTGGGTAACCCCTCGGTATTTGCCGCGCCTCTATGGCCAGCACCTCAACCGGCTCGAAGGCTACCTGCGGGAACTCAGCGAACCAGCTCCCTAGCTTAGCGCTTTGGCTCCTTTACCATCTAACGTTATAAAACCAGCTGCCGGGTAGCCCTGAAGCATCACTCTTTCAGGTAAATAGCACCGCTAGAATTGGCTGAATCACCCGTTTTTGGGGAGTATCTTCCCTACTTTTTAATACTGGGCTTTTCAAGGTTTAGCTTATGAGTGCGTCTATTAGCAAAGCTATTTATAGCTGCTTAGCGCCGCCGCACTAAACAATCTTATCCCTCTAGCTAACAAAGAAGCCCCCCAATGTAAAACTAGGGGGCTTCTTTACCCGGTGCAGCCCTTTAGTCGAGGAGGTAGCGCAGACCCAGCTGGGCGCGCCAGCGGCTGTTCAGATCCGTGTTGTTGAAGAACGTCTGGTTGCCGCCCCGGAACTGGTACGTGGGCGTGTTCGAGGTGGCATTCGGGTAGGCGACTTCGATGAATCGGTTGTTGGCAAACGTGCGCCGGATGCCCCAATCGGAGCTAATCAGGTTACCTAGGTTCTGCACGTCGAGGCTTACCTGAAACGTGTGCTTTTTGGCGCTGGTTTTCACCGAGAAATCCTGCAGAATCTTCGCGTCGAGCTGCGTGTACCAGGGGCTGATCGCGCCGTTGCGCGCCGTATAATCGCCCCGGCGCTCGGAGAGGTACTCGTCCTGGCTGATGTAGGCATTCAGTTGCTCCCACTGCTGGGCGGCCGTCACGAGCACGTTGCCCTGCGCGTCGCGGATGTCTACTAGGTTGATCTGGTCGCGGGTCGCGGGCACTTTGAGCAAGTCGTTGCCGGGAATGCCGTCGCGGTTTAAATCACCGGCGTACGTGTAGGAAAAGCGGTTGCCCTGAGCGGCCTCGAAAAAGAAGCTGATGGTGGTCGCCAGCTGGTCATTGGCGTAGGCGAAGCGCTTACCGGCGGCCCCAATCACGCGGTGCTGCAAGCCAAAGTCGCTGAAAGCCAGCCTTGGATCGTTGGCGTTGCCCACCACGGGGTTGCGCTGGAAGGCGTCCGCCGCGATTTCGCCGGGGTTGGAGGTCACGTCCTTGGCTTGCGAGTAGGTGTAGGCGGCCTGCACGTACAAGCCATTGGCGAAGTCTTTCTTCAGCTGGCCCGTCAGCGAGAACTGGTAGCCCCGGTTCGTGTTTTCCAGCACGATCACGCCGGCATCCAGGAAGCTGAACTGCCCGTCGGGGCCGTTGAAGCCGGGCGTAATGCGCGGACCGCTAGCCGGGTAAATCAGGCGGTTGTCAAACCCGTCCAGGCGCTCAGTGGGCGTCACCAGGTTGTAGTTGCGGTGAATAGCGGCGTTGCGGTCTTTGGAGTAAATGCCCTCCAGGGTCGCCACGATACCGCCGGGCAGCTCCTGGTCCACGGCCAGGTTGGAGCGCCACACCTGCGGGAAGCGGAAGTCGCGGGCCGTACCGTTGATCTGGAAGGTGTAGCCAGGATCAAACTGGGCGTTAGAGGCCTGGTTGCTGATCCACACGAACGGAATGCGGCCCGTGAAAATACCCGTGCCCCCGCGCAGCTGGGTGGTATACTTCTCGCCGGTAATCGAGTAGTTGAAGCCCAGGCGGGGCGACCACAGCGGCGTCGCCTTCGGAAACTCCGTCACGTCGACCGTGGCCGGCTGCCCATCCGAGTTCAGCAGCGGCGCATTCAGAATCTGCTGGTTTTGCGCTACTTCGGTGTTATAAATAGGAAGATCGGCGCGGATGCCCAAGGTCAGCTTGAAGGCTGGGGTCACGTTCCACTCATCCTGGGCGTAAAGACCCAGCTGGGCCACGTTCACATCCACTGACTTTATCCGCCGGGTCGTGCCGGCTTGAGCAATGGCATTTAGGTCCACAAAATCCGGATTCGAACGGTCGGTTACCTGAAAAAAGCGGTCTACATCCAGTCCGCCGAAGAACGGGTAGCCGTAGCGCTGCAGGTTGAAGTCATTCACGAAGGCAAACCGCTCATACGTGACCCCACCGGTCAGCACATGAGCGCCGGCAAAATAGCTCAGGTTGTCGGTGAACTGCAGGATATTCTGGTCCAGGCGGTTCTCCGCCGAAAACTGCTCGGTTCCCACCGACACGTACGTGGTGCCGTTGCGGGTGAGGTCAATCTGCGGGAAGAAGGGCGCGTCGGGCAGCTCGCGGAAGTCGCGGAAGGCCGAAAAGCTCAATTGCGCCTTATTGCTGAGCTTTTCCCCAAGACGGGAGTTCAGTTCCCCTACTACTGAATTCAGGTTGTTGTTGATGGTATAACCCGAATTGGAGTACTGCAAGGTATTCACCCCCTGTACCCGCGACGAAGGCGCAATGGCAATCGGGTGGGGACCCTGCTCCCGGTAGCTCTTCAGGTAATTGTAGCGTAGCGAGAAAGCGTTTTTAGCGTCAATATTCCAGTCCAGCTTCGCCAGGAATTTATCGCTGTACGTGCGGTAAGTGAAGTCGCCGAAGGAGCCGGGGTCGTAGCCGTACACATCCAGCAGGCGCTGGCGAATGGTGGTCAGGTCGCTTTCCAGCACGCGACTTACGCCGTCGGCCTGGCCATTGAGCGCGGCCTGGGCTTCGGCGGGGCTGGCGGCGGGCCGGAACGTCAGGCCGGGGTCGTCGCGCCGGGTGATTTCGGCGTTGGTAAAGAAGAACAGCTTGTTCTCAATAATCGGCCCGCCCAAAGCGAAACCCGTCTGGTTGAACTTCAGCTCAGGGTTGCGCACGGTTACGTCGCCCACCTTCTCCCCAATGAAGTTCTCATTGCGCAGAAACGTGTAGACTGTGCCGCGAAAGTCGTTGGTGCCACTTTTGGTCACCGCGTTCACACCGGCTCCGGTAAAGCCACCCTGGCGCACATCATAAGGCGCGAGGCTCACTTCCAGCTGCTCAATGGCATCCAGCGATACGGGCTGGGAGTTGGTTTGCCCCCCCGGCGTGGGCGCGTCCAGCCCGAAGGAGTTGTTGAAGATGGAGCCGTCAAGGGAGAAGTTGTTATAAAGCGTGTTGCGGCCGCCGAAGCTCAGCCCGCTGCTTTGGGGCGTGAGACGGGTAAAATCCTCCTGGGAGCGGCTGATGGTGGGCAGGGTGCGGATGGCGGTGCTGCTGACGTTGGTGGAAGCACCCGTCCGGTCCTTGTTGATCTGGCCGTCGCGGTTGCCTTTGACGACCACCTCCCCCAGCGCCTGGGTGCCTTCCATTAGCGTCACATTGCCCTCAAAAGTTTTGCCCAGGGCCAACTGGATGTCGTTGCGGGAGTAGGGGGAATAGCCGATGAACGAGATTTTCAGCTCATATGGGCCCCCAATACGCATATTGAGCAAGTCGTACTGCCCATTGGAGCGGGTGGCAATGCTGTAAATGGTGCCCGAGGGCAAGTGCGTGGCAACTACGGTTGCGCCCGGCAGGGGCTGGCCAGTGGCATCCGTCACGACACCCTTCATGGCGGAGGTAGTCACGCCCTGCGCCTGTAAGGTGGTGCTGCTAGTGAAAAGCGTAAAGCCTAGCAGTAGAAACAGTAGAATTCTGTTTTGCATAAAAGAGCTTTTTTATTTATCAAAGGCGTATCCGCTGAATTTCGCCGCAAAATTACCGCAACTTTTCGGTACTACTCAGCGAAGATTAATTACGTTTTAACCCATCGTTAAGATATGAAAATGATTGGTAATGAGTCTATTAACTCAATGTTAAGTTTTCTAAAAAACTTGCACAGATAAGCCTGCCCAGCATATTCACGCGAGGAAGAAAGCCGCTTTGCTTATCAAGCTACTTATGGCATAAATAGCTAAAGCTGAACAGTTAGTTTTACCGGAGCAGCCACCCGGTTGATTGGCTGGCGTCCGGCTGTCTTGAGCAGCATTCGAATGGCCTTTTTGGCTGCTTACAGCCGCCATCCTCAATAAACCCGTTGGAGTGTATGCCGTTAGCCGGACTCGGGGCAGAAACGCGGGAGGCGCTGCCCCGAGTCCGGCGCGCTTCGCACGGAAACGTACCACGCCCCTTACCTGGAAGTAATATCCAGGCCGCATCTTTGCACGGAAAAAATGGCACTGCGCGCTGGTGAGTGGCGTGCGTGTTTCCTTTTCGCTGAACCCCGGTGCTGCAACGCCGGGGTTTTTGTTGGCGGGTGGTGCCATCCACACCCCTGACCGCGGCGGACTGTGAGGATGCACAGGAATTCCCCTGACCATGCCAGTGGTTCGATGACGCCCGATGGGACGACCTCCGTGCCTCATGGCCAAGGCAGCCCGTAGATCAGAAGGGCAGGAAACCAAGCTATTGCCGCACCTCAAGGGCGCGAGCTGCAACAGTTATGGGGCCTTTCCCTCTTGTGAAGGTTGGCCTGCGTATCTACCTGCGCGAGTACCTCAGTACGATTTCTGCGCATCGGACACCCACTGCTGCTTAACTCCCCAGCGGGTATTCGGCATGTCAGATGCCACCAGAATGAGCGTACCCCCAGCGGCTAGCTCTTCGTGGGTGAGCCAGTTACGGTCCAGCGGTTTGCCGTTGAAGCGGGCTGCCTGAATGTAGCGCCGCTGGGGGGCAAATTTCTCCACCTGAATGACAAGCTGTTTCTTCGCCGCCACCTGAACCTTCACCTGCTGGAACAAGGGCAGTGAAAGGTAATAAACCGGCGAGCCCACGCAGGCCGGCATCAACCCGCACGCCGTCAGCACGAACCACCCCGACATGGCTCCCGCGTCGTCGTCCATGGTGCGCAGGTAGGCCTGAGGCTGGTTCTGATAGATGCGCCCTATGTACGGGTCGATACCGCGGCTGTTATCGTTGAAATAATGCTGTACTACTGTATCGACGGCGAGCGTATGAAGCAGGGCCTGAGATTTCCAGGGCTCCTGGGAGGCATGATAGAGCGCGGGGGCGTGCAAGTCGGTTTCGTTGGCATGGTTATAATAGTCGCCGGCGAAGAACGCATCGAGCTGCTGACGATAGGCAGCTTCGCCCCCCATCAGCGCCATCAGGCCTTTCACATCAAAGGGCACGGCCCAGCGGTACTGCCAGATGGTACCCTGGTACATGCCGCGGGCCGGCAGCTTGTCCACGTCCGGTGCCGTCATGTCCTGAAAATCCTTGCGCCAGAAGTCTTTGTAGCCCAGCGCTTTTTGCCGGTAGTGGGCGCTGAGCTTCTTCTCCTTGAGTTCGGAGAGGATTTCCGCCAGCGCCCAGGCATCATACGACGACTCCAGCGCCTTATCGGGGTGCGTATAGTCCAGGCGGTTCACTTCCTGAATCAGCGAGTCGCGGATGCCGCGCAGATCCAGCTTATAGCCCTTACGGTAGGCGTCAAGGAGCACCACGATGGTGTGTTCCGTGCGCACCGTGGGGGACGGCTCGTGCTGGGTGGCAAAATCTTTCTTACCGAAGCGGTAGAGGTTGGCAAGCGAAGCAGCTATGTGCTGAAATTCAGCGGGATACGCAAGGGAAAGCAGCGGCAGCTGGGTGTGATAATTGTCCCACACGGCCCAGCCGTTGTAGATCGGTACGCGGGATTTTTGCTGAGTACCGTTGATGGCCTGGTAGCTCCCATCGGCCTCCGACACGACGTAGGGCGACTGCAACGTCCGGTACAGCAGGGAGTAAAACAGGTTCGAGCGGGCCGAGTCGCCCTGCACCTGCACCCGGCTCAGCAGCGTGTTCCAAGCCTGGCGGCTTTGCTGCCGGATCGTTTGAAAGGACTCCCGCCGCATACTGGCCTTCGCGTGCGCCGCGCTAACGGAGGAAAAAGCCACCCGCACTTCCACCTCGGTGGCCCCACCCGCCGGTAGGCGGGCAATCAGCTGATGCGCGCCGGTGGCTTCCCACTGCACGGGCTGGCTTACTTCCAGGTAGTAGAACAGGCGATACCGGCCAGCATCACAGGTGGTGGCAGCTTCAATCCAGCCGCTGAGCGCGTTGCCCTGGGTGCGGTGCTGCTCCTGCTGGAAGCGTTTGACGAATGAGTGACTTAAATCAAAGTACATGCCTCGCTCGCCCGCTGGAAACGAGTAATGGTGGAGCCCAAACTTCTGCGCCACTGTCAGCTCGGCTTTCTGACCGTTGGCGAAGGCGACGCCGTAGTAGCCCGGCTCGGCGTGTTCCGTGCGTTTCAGTAGCTCGGCGTCCTGGGGCCCGCGGCCCATAAACGGCTTGACCAGCAGGTTACCGCCGCTACCCATGCAACCCACGCCCTCGAACCGGTTATGGGTGAAGCCCAGAAATTTGCGGGCCAACTGCTCGTAGCCGGTATGCGTGTTCGGGTAGGTCTGGGGCCCTAGGCTAACCATGCTGAACGGATACGAGGCCGCGGGCGAGAGCTGCCCATGGTCGCCGGAAGAACCCAGAAACACGTTGACTTGCTGGACCGGATCAACGGTCTGGGCGCTTCCCAAGCGGGGTAGCAACCCCAGCACTACCCACCAGAAATACTTCATACCAGGTAAAAGAGAGTTAAGGGTCCAGCGGATCGTAGGGGTCGGGCTGCCGGACTTCGGGTACAGCGGAATAGGTATTTTCCTCCGGGGAGCGTTTTTGCAGGTCCCGGTACGGCACATAGCCGAGTTCTCGGCGGCAACGCTCGGCCATGCCCAGGATATAGCTGCTCTGCGCCGGGTCCGTCACCGTCAGCAGAGGCCGGTCGGTGGGGATGCCAAAGGCGTAAAGAAGGCGAAAGGTGTTGCGCAGGTTGGTGGTGGTGTGGCGGGCATAGGGCTCAATAATCACGGCCGCTTCCGGGATGCCGAGCGTTTCGATCAGGTACTTTTTCATCTCCACCGCCTCACAATAGGGCGTTTTGTTGGGATGCACATGCCCCCCGGACACCACCAGAAAGGGCGCGAGCCCCTGCCGGTACCGGGCGGCGGCCAGCCGGCACCGGTACGCTCCTAAGGTATCGAGTGCTACGCCCGGCTGCTCGGGTCCCAGCCCCGGCACCAGAATGGCGCTAAACGGGTAGCGGGCCCACGGCGTGCTAGCCACGGCAGCATAAGGGGCGGCGTTCAGCCCCGCCTTCAGGGGTTCGTAGCGCACTGCTTCGTGCCGGTCGTTGAGGCGCAGGGCCAGCAGGGCGGCGTGCAGCGGCAGGGTATAAAACGCCGTTGGGCGGCGGCGCTGCCCGATGCTGAGCGGTAGCATCGCCGCCCGCACCTGCTGGGCGAGAACCGCGTCCTGCCGCGGGAAGCTCGACGAGTCGATGGCCGGGTAGCGCGGCTTCTGGTTGGCCATATACACCTGCAGCATGCGGTTGAGCCCCAGAGCCGCATCACGCCAGGCCAGGCGCAGCGCAGCGGTGTCCGTTTGGCTTGCGTAGAGTGGGTAGCTGCCCGTCTCCTTCAGCAGCGGGGCCAGTCCGGTTCGAACCGCGATATTTTTGGAATAGGTATTCACCAGGGCATTACCAACCACCTGAATTTCCTGCGGCTTCCAGCACAGCGAATCGGCGTAGCGCTTCGCATCCGCTTGGTCTCTGCCGAAGGCCTGGTGAGTGCGCGCGGCGTGGTGGCGGGCCACTGCTCGCAGGGCTTTGTTGCTGCCTACCAGCCGACGCAGCCCCGCTTGATTTTCCAGGAGGGAGAGCAGGGGAAAAGCTTTGGCGACCAGCGCCGAGTCGGCGTAGGCGGCCGGCGGCCGGGGGAAGGAAGCCTGCCCTAGGCAAACCGACAGCCCCCCGCAAAGCCAAGCCAACAACCCCAGAAAAAAGCCCCCCCAGTGAGCGGAGCGGAGGGGACACTCCGGAGGCATCCGTTTAAGTACAGCAGGTCGTTTTGCCATGGCAATCTAAAAAAAGCACCGTAGCCGTTTTTAACCGCTACGGTGCCATGAAAATGGTGCTTAGTACCCGGGGTTCTGCGTCAACAGTCCTTTGCTCAGGTTAAGCTGCGTCTGCGGGATGGGCCAGTACTCGTGGGTGCCTTTTAGGAAGCGGGCCGTGGAAAGGTAGGTGCGGCGGCTTTTTTCGCGGGCAAAGTGCTCGTTCATTACCTGCTCGGCTACGCCCCAGCGCACGAGGTCGAAGAAGCGGTGGCCTTCCAGCGCCATCTCCAGGCGGCGCTCGATGCGCACGGCCTGGCGGGCCGTCTCCGGGTCAGTCCAGGCGGTGGCGTACTGGGCCACGTTGTAGCGCGCGGCGGGGGTGCCGTCGGCGTTGCGCACCTGGTCGGTGGTGGCCCGGCGACGGATTTGGTTGACGAGGGCGCGGGCGCCTTCCAGATTACCGGTCTCTACGAGGGCCTCGGCCTTAAACAAAAGCACGTCCGCCAGGCGAATGATGTCGTAGTTCAGGGCGCTCACCCACGGAAACTGGTTGAGATAGAAGGTAGAGCGGGAACTGACCATGCGCTTCTTAAAGGAGAACTGTCCGTAGGTGCCGGCGTCGCGCGCCCAGGTGGCCGCGTAGGGTGCCAGATCCAGAAACTGGATGCCGGGCCGAGCCACGGCGTGGTCCAGGCGGGGGTCCACAAAGTCGTTCACGCCCACATCCGACTTGTCGGTCTGGGGCAGGCCAGCGGCCGTGGTTTTGAAGGCATTCACCAGATCCTGACTGGGCATATCGAACCCGTAAACTGGGTAAAAAGGCCCCCCCGGGTTTAGCAGGCGCTCATCCAGGCTGCCGCGAAAGTTGCTCGGCGTGCCGTCGCGGATGGAACGCTCAATGGTGAACAGGCTTTCCGGGCCGTGCTCCTTGCTCGGGTCAAAGTTGTCGTGGTAGTTGTCGTTGAGGCGGTAAAGGCCCGTGGCCAGCAGGGCATCCACCGTCGAGATTACTTTCGGATAGTCTTTCGTGTACAGGTAAAGCTTGGCCAGGTAGGCCGTGGCGGCGCCCCTGCTCACGCGCCCCAGGTCCGTCTGCTTGGCGGGCAGGTTGGTTTGGGCCAGCAGAAAGTCGTTCTCAATGTTCTTCCACAGCTCGGCGTCCGACAAGTTGTTGGGCAGGTCGTACTCGGTGATGGTCCGGGGCGTTTCATCTACCCACGGGATGCGGTTGTAGATCTTCTTCAGATCGAAGTAGTAGTGGCCGCGCAGCAAGTGCAGCTCGCCCAGGCGGATGGCTTTCTGCGCGGCGCTCATGCCCGCGAAGTTGTTCACGGCCTGAATGGCGCGGTTGGTGCGGGCCACGCCTTCATAGCCGGCGCGCCACTTCCGATCCACATCAATGATGTTGGGGTTGGTCAGGAAGATTTCCATCAGGTGCATACCGTTCTGGTCGCCTACGCCCCCGCCACCCTTGTAGGCGTCGTCGGATACCACGTCGCCAAAGGTCCAGTTGGTGCCGGGCGAGTTGAAGGCATTGTTGCCTTCGTCAATTTGCCCCCCCAGGGGCGCGTAGGCCGCCGTTATCAGCGCTTCCACCGCCGCCAAGTTATTCAGGTCGGTAGAGGAGAGGCTGGCTTTGGGCTCCTGGTCGAGAAAGTCTTCCTGGCAGCCAGCCAATGCGGTAGCCAGCGCCAATACTAGAATCTTGTTTTTCATGATGCGAAAGAGTGAGACGGGTTAAAACCGGGCGTTAAGCCCGAACAATACCGCGCGGGGCTGCGGGTAGTAGCCCCGGTCCACGTTCTGGTCGAGGTTGCGGTCGGCGGCATTGTAGTTTTGCAGGTTCACCTCCGGGTCCATGCCGGTGTAGTCGGTAATGGTGAACAGGTTCTGGGCCTGCACGTACACGCGCAGACTGCTGGCCCGGATAGCGGAGGTCCAGGCCGCGGGCAGGGTGTAGCCGAGCTGCACATTTTTCAGGCGGGCGTACGAGCCGTTTTCCACGAAGTACGTGGAGGGCCGCAGCTCGTCGTTCACATTGGTTTTGCTGAGCTGGGGCAGCGTGGCGCCCGGGTTCTGGGGCGTCCAGGAGTCAAGGATGCGCGTGTTCTTGTTAAAAGGGTCGAAGGCGAAATCGGTGTGGTACTTACTGAAGTTGTAAATCTCAATGCCCTGCACGCCCTGGATGAATGCGCTCAGGTCGAAGCCCTTGTAGGAAGCATTCAGGTTCAGGCCGTAGGTGAAGTCGGGAGAAGGCTTGCCAATCTGCTGCTGATCCTGCACGTTCACGATGCCGTCGCCGTTCAGGTCCTGGTAGCGCCAGCGGCCGATGCCCTTGCCGTTCTGCGCCGGCGCCGCGTCCACTTCCTCCTGATTCTGGAAGATGCCATCTACCACGTAGCCGTAGAAATAGGCCACTGGCCGGCCTACTTCGGTGCGGGAAAGCGACTGACCCCGCGTGAGGTTGTTGCTCACGTAACCCGGAATCGCCAAGTTGCCCTCACCCAACGACAGCACCTTGTTGCGCACCGCTGACCCGTTGGCCGACACGCCCCACTGGAAGTCCTTGGTCGCGTCGCTCTGGTACGTGGCCTGAAACTCCACGCCCCGGTTGCGGATGCGGCCGGCATTTTCGTAGGGTACCAGCACTTCCCCCGCCAGGGCCGGGCGCGGCACCCGTACCAGCACGTCTTTGGTTTCCTTATCAAACCAGTCCACGCTGAAGTTCAGCTGATTGCTTAGTAGGCCGAAGTCGATACCGATATCAGTTTGGGTGGTGGTTTCCCACTTCAGGTTGCGGTTGCCGATGGCGCGGGCCGTGTAGCCGGTTTGCACGGTGCCGTTGCTGCCAGTAAGCGGGTAATTGGTGTTGGAGGGGCTGATGCCGTAGATGTCGAAGGCTGGGTAATTGCCGATTTCTTGGTTGCCGCTCTGGCCCCAGGAGCCCCGCAGCTTCAGGTTGCTCAGCCAGCTAACCTGCTTCAAAAAGGCTTCCTCCGACACGCGCCAGCCCGCCGAAAAAGCCGGAAACACGGCGTAGCGGTTGTTAGCCGGGAAGCGGCTGGAGCCATCACGCCGCACCGAGGCCGAGGCGAGGTACTTGCCCCCGAAGTTGTAATCCAGACGGCCGAACTGTGAGAACAGCGACCAGGCCGAGCCGGTGCCGCCGTTGGTTTGCAAGCCCTGACCCGCGTCGAGGTAGCGGAAATCCAGGTCACTGATCAGGAAGTTTTCGCGGTAGGCATTGAAGCCTTCCTCATTGTTTTCGATGGCCTCGGTACCCACCACGGCGGCTACATTGTGCTCCCCGAACGTGCGGCTGTAGCGCGCCGTGTTCGTCCAGGTCCAGTTGACGGTGTAGGCGTTGGTGTTGCTGAGGCTGGCAATGGGGTTGTTGGCAATGCCCTCCACGTAGCTGGGCGTGAAGCCCCGGAAGTTGCTGGTCAGGTAATCAATGCCGATGGAAGAGCGCACGAACAAATTGTCGGCCAGCTCCAGCTCGGCGTACGCGTTGCCCAGGGCGCGCAGGTTTTTGGTGGCGTTGTCGCGGGCGTTGTAGAGGGCGCGCAGGGGGTTGCCCGCGTCGCCCAGGCCGGCGGCGGGGCCGGCGAAGTTGCCTGCCTCGTCGCGGACCGGCACAATGGAGGGCAAGCGGAAGGCGTCGAACACCACCCCCCCGTTCACGGCATTGGAGGAGGCCTGCGTGGAGCGGCCGTAGCTGGCCGTGAAGTTTTCGCCTATTTTCAGCTTCTTGAGCACGGTATATTCCGTGTTCACGCGCAGCGAAACCCGCTTGAAGCCCGTGTAGTCCAGAATGCCGTCTTGGTTGAAGTAGGATAGGTTGATGGCGTGCCGGCTGGTCTCATTGCCCCCCGACAGCCCCAGCGAGTAGTTCTGGATGGGCGCGGTGCGGAAGATGGTCTTAAACCAGTTGGTGCCGCTCAGGTTCGGCCGCACGTCGGGGTTGCGCTGCAAGAATTCCGGCAGCACGGGCTGCGCCCCGTTGCCGTACTGCGGGTGGCTGGGCCGCTGGCCGCTGTTGCGCTGGGCATCAAACTCCACCTGCGCCAGCTCTGTCGGCGACACCATACTCGGCAGGTTATACACCGACTGCAGCCCGTAATAGGAGTCGAAACTCAGCTGCGTTCGACCGGCCTTGCCTTGCTTGGTAGTAATCACGACGACGCCATTCGAGGCCCGCGCCCCGTAAATGGCCGTCGACGAGGCGTCTTTCAGCACCTGCATCGACTCGACATCATTGGGGTTCAGTTGGTTCAGCCCCGCTTTGGTCGGCACCCCGTCGATAATGTAGAGGGGGTCATTGTCGCCCAGGGTACCCAGGCCGCGTACCCGCACCACGCTGTTGCCGCCCGGTGCGCCGTCGTTGCTGACCTGCACGCCCGCCACCTGGCCCTGCAATAGCTTATCTACGCTGGCCACCGGAAAGTTGCGTACCCGCTCCAGGGGCAAGATGCCGACGGCCCCGGTTACGTCTTTGGCTTCCTGGGTAGTATACCCCACTACGACCACCTGGTTGAGGGCCGTGACGTTGGCTTTCAGCGCGATATTGATGGTGCGCTGGGTGCCGACGCGGATTTCCTGCGCGTTGTAACCCAGAGAGTTAACTACCAAAATAGCGTCTTCGTCCGGCACCTGCAAGCGGTAGGCCCCGGCTTCATTGGTGGTGGCGCCCTCCGTAGAGTTCTTGATCTGGACCCGGGCTCCCGGCAGGGGCTCGCCCGTGGTGGCGTCGCTGACCACGCCTTGCACCTCCAGCGCCACGCTGCCCACCGGGCGGCTCAGGGCTGGCTGGGGGGCATTTTTCTCCACAATAATCTGCCCCGCCACCACCCGATAGCTCAAGCCCAGGGGGCCCAGCATCCGGTCCAGCACCTGGGCCAGGGACTCGCTGCTGGCCTGTATGCTGGTTTTCTCGTCCAGCAGCGGCAACTCACTGGTAAAGGCAATGGGCACGGCCGCCTGCTCGCTGATAGTTTCGAGGGCCTGCCGCAGCGTCCCCTGCTGTGCGGGGAAGCTGATGCGCTTGCGCAGGGCTTCCTGTGGAAGGTCCGGCGAAATCCAGGCCGCCGTCAGCATCGTAGTCAGCAGCAAGCCGGGTACCGGCCGCCGTAGGCCACGCAGCACCTGGGCAAGAGGAGAGTAGTTGTTGGACATAGAGTTGAGAATGAAAGAAGGTGGCAGATTGTATGAATGAGCGGCCGCAAGCCCCGAGGCAGGGGTAGCCGGTGCGTGACCGGGGGCCGTCAAGGAAGGCACAAGCCCCCGGCCAGCGGAGATGGCCAGATTAGCAAAATAAAAAGAGCAGCACAGGCAGGAGTCCTCACGGGCAGCCCTGGCCCTCCAGCCAGATAATGCGTTGATCGTCTGTGAAAGGACGGCTGCGCGTGAGGGCGCCGAGGACCTGTAGAACTTCGGGGAGCGTTTCGTCCTCAAAGTGTACCGTCAGACGGCAATTATCGAGGCGCCGGGCGCGCGGGCGAATAAGCACCCCATGCCGGGTGGAAAGTTTGTCGAGCACCTCTTCCAGGGGCGCGTCTTCAAAGCGGAGTTGCCCGCGCTGCCAGGCCAAACTCAGGCCCGGCTTCGCGATCCGTACTTTACGCAGCTTACGGGTGGTGCGCTCGAACACGGCCCGCTGGGCCGGCTGCAAGGCAACGTGCTGCTGGCTCGCCGCATCCCGGACGCTGACTGCGCCGGTCAGCACCGTCACTTCCTGCCGGGCCGCCCGGGCATAGGCGTATATGTTAAAGCTCGTGCCCACCACCCAAGTCTGCAAGGAACCACTGTGCACCACAAAGGGCTGGGCAGGATTCTTGGCCACCCGGAAATACGCTTCGCCCTCCAGAGACACATCGCGGCGGTTGGCGGCGAACTTCGTTGGATACGTCAAGGTGCTGCCCGCATTGAGTACGATCCGGCTGCCATCCGGCAGCGTAAGCGAGTCGATCTGGCCCGCCGGCACGCGCTTGTGCAGATAGACCAAGGCGGGCGTGGGCGTGGACGATGGCAGCAGCAGGTAATGGCCGCCCACGAATAAAAGCAACCCTATCACGGCCGCGGCGGCCCACATCCGGCCTGACCATGGCCGCTTCGCTGCTACGGCGGGCTTGGCCGGCACTTTGTGTAGGCGGGCTTCAATACCGGCCAGCAGCCGCGGAGGAGGAGCTGCCTCGTCCGCGGCTGCTGGCAACTGCTCGTACTCCGTTAGGGCGTCTTCCAGCTCCGGCCCCGACGCCTGCCCCAGCCAGCGCAAAAATGCTTGGTGCTCCGCCGGCGTGTGCTGGTTGGCTGCAAACTTCTGGAAAAAGAGGCGGCGCTGCTGCGGGGTCATGGTAGGGGCTTCTTTTACAAGACGGCGGTACTGCATGGAAGGACCCCTCCAAAAAACAAATTATTTTTTACCCACTGATAAGTGCCTGAATTGCATTCACCATTTCCCTGCTGTAGCTAGACAGGGGCACCGCACTCAGCAGGCACACGGCGCCGAAAGACCAGTTGCCATGCTGTTTTAAATACGTTTTCACAAAAGCGGTAGCCGAATAGAGCTGTTTCTTGACCACGGGCTTAGAAATGGAAAGCAGCTGAGCAATCTCGGCCAGGGAAAGCTCGTGCTGGGTACTTAGCAGAAAGATTTGCTTTCTTTTCGGCGGCAGTTGCGCAATGGCCCGCTGGGCCATTTGATAGTCTTGCTGATAAATCAGGGCGGTATCGGCTAATTCTGAGACAGTAACTTCCGGTCGAAATTGTTTCCGATGCGCTACCATCCGCTGCTGTTGCCGCCAATGGTCGACTACGAGGTTTTTGGTGATTTGGTAGGCGTAGGCCTTGCAAGCTGCAAGCTGTGGAAGCGTGCCGCGCCGCTCCCAAAGGCGCACAAATACTTCTTGCACTATTTCCTCGGCTTCTTCCGGGGATTTTACAAACAAGCACGTATAGCGGTACAAACCGTTGAGATACATACTATACAAATTCGAGAATGCATCTCTGTCACCCGATGCAACCGCCCGCAGCAACGTCTTTTCGTCTCGTTCCGTGCTCATAGGGTCATAGGGTCATAGGGTCATAGCTTTACAGCAAAAGTACTTCGTCCGTTTCGTCCCACTAGTTATCGAATTATTACCAATTTCACGATTAGGTCAGCTTCCTTACATAAATACAAAGTTGCGCCCTGCGGGCTTGGCGCTGCGAGTACCTTCGTGCGTCATTCTTTCCACCTCTTCTCGTTCCTATGGCGTCTACTACCCCTGCTTTAGTTAACTCGCCCGCTGCGGGCACCGATACGCGGCCGCGCTACACCACGGCATTGAGCGCCGTAACCACCCTGTTTTTCCTGTGGGGCTTCATCACCTGTCTCAACGACATCCTGATTCCCTACCTGAAAGCCATTTTCCAACTGAGCTTTGCGCAAGCCAACCTGATTAACCTATGCTTTTTTGGGGCCTATTTTCTGGTCAGTATACCAGCCGGCAAACTGGTGGCGCGGGTGGGCTACAAGCGGGGCATGCTGATTGGCTTTGCCGTGGCCGCGCTGGGTGCTTACCTCTTTTATCCGGCTGCCGCGCAGCGGGTGTACGGGCTGTTTCTGGCGGCGCTGTTCGTGCTGGCGGCCGGTATTACCATCCTGCAAGTAGCCGCCAATCCGTACGTGGCCATTCTGGGGCCCGCACGCTCGGCGGCGGCACGGCTAACGCTTACGCAGGCCTTCAATTCGCTGGGCACGGCGCTGGCCCCCTGGCTCGGTAGCGCCCTCATTCTGAGCAACCTGCCTACACTGAATACTGCCGCCAGCGCGGCCACCCTTGATGTGACGGCGGTGCAGATTCCGTACCTGGTGATTGGCACGGTGCTGCTGCTCATTAGCCTGATGCTGAGCCGGGTCAACTTGCCCCAGATCGTGCCGGCCACCGAAGAAGGGGCGGTGGCGGCGGGGGGGGCGGCACGCGCCTGGCACTACCGGCACCTGGTGCTGGGCGTGGGGGGCATTTTTGCCTACGTGGGGGCGGAGGTGTCTATTGGCTCGCACCTGGTTAACTACCTGGCCCTGCCGGATGTCGCGGGCCTGAACCCGGAAGCGGCCGGCCAGCGGGTTTCCTGGTATTGGGGAGCGGCCATGGTGGGCCGCTTTTTGGGGGCTTACTGGCTCAATAAATTTTCGCCAGCCAAGCTACTGGCTTGCAACGCGGGAGCGGCGGCCGTGCTGGTGCTCATCTCCAGCACTACCACCGGAGGCATAGCCATGTGGAGTCTGCTGACGGTGGGCCTGATGAACTCCATTATGTGGCCCGTGATCTTTCCGCTGGCCTTGTCCGGACTGGGGCGCCACACCGCAGAAGGATCCGGCCTGTTGTGCACCGCCGTCGTAGGCGGCGCGCTGGTGCCTATGCTGTTTGGCGTGGTGGCCGACCACGGCGGCCTGCGCCTGGCCCTGCTACTGCCGGTGCTGTGCTACCTATACATCCTGTGGTACGGCCTGCGCGGCAGCCGTCCACTGGCTGCGGCCTAGGGGCTCAAGCAGCCAAGCGCAGAAGCGGGAGGCAGCAAGGCTTAGGGCCCGTTGCAGAACCATATAGTTCGTTCGAGGAGCAGATGCTTAGCCTCACGAACTTTGCAAAAGACAGGTCAAACAGGATTGTCAGACCGTTTTTAATGAGTTGCAGCAGTGCTTGCATGCGCTGCGCAGGGTTCTGCAACAGCCACATCACTTTTGCAACAGCCACAGATCTTCTTAGATGTTAAAGAGAAAAAAGCAAACCAAGGAGATCGTAGAAGGGGATCGTTACCCAGGTAATTATTCCTCACTGGGGTTCTTGAGCTTGCTAAGCAGAACATAGGCTCCTTCGGTCACGTACTGACCCGTGGTGTCTGCGTTCGGGATGAATACCTCGCTGTAGCCGCCCGCCTGCTCGCCTCGGCGCACTTCGAGCATTTGAAAAACCTGCTTGCCCGCGGCGGCAGGCTCCTGGCGAAACACGTATTGCTTGCCCTCATAGCCAACGACGGCCTTATCGGGCAGGGCGGCCACGCGGCGATTCGTCGTTTCGACCACTGCCCTCACAAACATACCCGGCAGCAGGGCTGGGTCCTTTTCGCGGTCCAGATGGCCGTGCACGCGCACGGTGCGCTGCTGCTCGTCGACGGTGCGGCCAATGAGATAGATCCTGGCAATGCGCTCGGCGCTGCTGTCGTTAGGAAGGGTGAAGCGGATGCGCTGACCCTTTTTAAGCTGGGGCACGTCCTTTTCAAACACGGTGAGTTCCACGTGCAGATGGTCCGGATCCACGAGCTCGAACAGCGCGTCGGTGGGCGTCACGCTCTGGCCCACGGTGACGTTGACCGTCTTGACAAAGGCATCCTTGGGGGCCCGCAGCGTGGCCGTGCTCACGAAGGGCCGGGAGCCCATGGGTAGGCCAGCCAGCCGCAGCCGGGCCTGCTGCCCGGCAGCCTGGGCCTGCAGGGCACCGTATTCCGCCTGGGCCCGCTGCAAATTTTTGGCCGGTGCCGCTTCTTCGCGCACCAGTTCGCGCTGGCGGTCCAGTTCGGCCTTGGCGTAGGTGAGCTGGCTTTGCGTTTCTAGATAGCTCTGCTGCAATTGAATGAACTCGGGGTTGCGAATGGTGGCCAGCACCTGCCCCTTGCGTACCCGCGTCCCCTGTAGCAAGGAAGTGCGCTCAACGATGCCCCCGAGCGGGGCACTGATGGCTATGAGTTGGTCCGGGGGCACGTCGAGTACGCCATTGACCTTGAGGCCGCCCCCGAGCACGCGCTGGGTCAGGGGGCCTGTGCGCACGGCCGCCAGCGCCTGCTCGTCGGCCGAGAGGGTAACTTGGTGCGCCGGCGCGGCCGTGGTGTCGGTCGCGGCGGCGGAAGCAGCGGATTCCGGGGCTTCATCGCCGGATGGGTCTGCCCGGTTGCAACTGGCATTGAGCAGCAAAGAAAGAACGGCGAGCGTATAAAACGTGGTTTTCATGGAGAAGCGGAGGCTGAAAAGACAAGAAGAAGCGGACTATTCGCCGGCACTGAAGAGGTAGTCCAGTTCGATGACAGTCTGGTTGTGCTGCAGCAGCGCGTCGAGGTAATCGGTGCGCAGGCGCTGGGCCCGCTCGAGGTTGAGCAGGTATTCGGTGTAGCCGTTCTCCCCCGCCTGGAAGGCTTTGGTGGCCACGCGGGTGATGACCGCCGCCTGGGGTAGGCCCGTTTGCTCGTAGAACTGCAGGCGCTGCTGCTGCTCGGCGCGTTGGAGCAAGAGCTCATCCACGCAGCCCGCCAATTCGGCCTGGTAGCGGCTCAGCCCGGTTTGGGCCACCTTTTCCTGCCGGCGGGCCGCCTGCACCCGGGCCTTCTGCGGCCCCGGCACCAGCGGCACCGCCACCGTGGCTTGCACTCCCTGGAACCGGTCGCCGGCTCCGTAGGTGCGGGTGGTGCCGTCCACCACCTGGGGCCCGATAATGGACTGGTTGAAGTAGCCCACACTCAGGTTCGGCTTGCCCTGGGCCTGCGTCACCCGGGTTTCGGCCCGGGCCACGGCCACCTGCTGGCGGAGCACCTGTGCTAGGAGGCTGCGAGCGAAAACGGTGGTATCTCCCGGCGCGACGCTGACGTGCGGGGTCAGAGCTGTCAGGGTGCTGTCAGCTACCGCGACGGGCTGCGGGCGCTGCAGCAGGGCCTGCAGCTGGCGCACGGCCACCTGGTACTCGGTGCGGGCCCGAGCCAGCAGCGTTCGGGTTTCGCCCTGCTGAATGAGGGCCGTGGCCACTTCCAGGCGAGCGGTTTCGCCGGTGCGAAAGCGCAACTGCGCGGCGCGCACAAAGGCCGTGTAGAGGCTATCCTGCACCCGCAGCGTACACAGACGGTGGCGGGCGTGCACGGCTGCTTCATATTGTAAGCGCACCTGCCGGCGCACATCAGCGCGGGCTAAGCCCAGTTGCTGCTCCTTGGTGGCTACCTGTGCCTGGGCTAGGGCCGACAGGGTGCGGTAGTACCCTGGCCAAGCCAGGGGCTGGGTGATGGTGAATAAGTTGTCGTTGTGGACAGAGTTGTACTGTCCGTAGCTGGCCTGCACGGTAGTGCGGCCAATGTCACGGGCGGCCCGGACGCTGGCCTGCTGGGCATCTAGCTGCTGCTGGGCTCCGAGCACGGTCCCGCTCTGACGCAGCGCCGCGTCCACGGCCTGGGTAGCGTTCAGCGCCCCGTCGGCTGGTGTGCCGGGCTGCTGGGCCCGGGCACTGCCGAATAGCAGCGATAGACCCAAAGCAAGCACCAGCACGCCCAGTCCCCCCACCTTGGCAGCCGATGCTGCCGTCTGCCGTTCGGCCCGCCGGGCGGTCCAGGTTTCCTCCAGGTAGTAGAGCACGGGCAACACCAGCAGGGTGAGCAGGGTAGCGGTTACCAGGCCGCCAATCACAACCGTGGCCAGGGGCTTTTGCACTTCGCCGCCCGCTGAATGGGACAGGGCCATGGGCAGGAAGCCGAGCGAGGCCACGGCCGCCGTCATCAGCACCGGGCGCAGACGCACGTGGGTGCCTTGCAGGATGCGGTCCCTGAGGTCTGTCATCCCTTCCTCCTTGAGTTGGTTGAAGTAGCCGATGAGCACGATGCCATTGAGCACGGCCACGCCAAAGAGGGCAATAAAGCCCACCCCGGCCGAGATGCTGAAGGGCATGCCGCGCAGCCACAACGCCAGGATGCCCCCGATGGCGGAGAGCGGAATGGCCGTGAAAATCATCACCGACTGGCTGATGGAGTGGAACGTGGCGTACAGCAGTAAAAAGATGAGCAGCAGGGCCACCGGCACCGCTAGCAGGAGCCGGTCCCGCGCGGACTGCAGGTTCTCAAATTGCCCCCCATACGTCACGTAGTAGCCCGGCGCAAACTTCAGGCGCTGCTCGATGCGCTGCTGCACCTGCTGCACGAGGCTTTCCACGTCGCGGCCCCGCACGTTGAAGCCGACGATGATGCGGCGCTTGGCGTCGTCGCGCTGAATCTGGCTGGGTCCCGAAATCAACTCTACTTTCGCTAACTGCTCCAGGGGAATCTGCCGGCCGTCGGGCGTGGCCACGAACAGCTGGCGCAGGTTGCGGATGTCCTGGCGGTAGCTTTCCTGCAGGCGCACCACGAGGTCAAAGCGGCGCTCCTGCTCGAAAACTTGGCCCGCGACCTGGCCGGCAAAGGCCGTCTGAATGGTGCGGTTCACGTCCTTGACGGACAACCCGTACTGGGCCAGCCTGTCGCGGTCGAGCTGGGCCACAATCTGGGCCTGACCCGTGGCCCGCTCCACGTAGAGGTCGGTGGCGCCGGGCAGGCCTTTCACTAGCTCGCCTACCGCCGTGGCGTAGTCGTCGAGCTGCTGCAAGTCCTCCCCGAAAATCTTGATGACCACGTCCTGCTTGGCCCCGGAAATCAGCTCGTTGAAGCGCATCTGAATGGGTTGCTGGAAGCCGAAGGTCACGCCGGGAATACGGGTGAGCTGGGCCGACATCTTCTCCACCAACTCCTCGCGGGTACTGGCTGAGGTCCACTCGTCTTTGTCCTTGAGCACGATGATCAAGTCACAGGCTTCAGTGGGCATGGGGTCGGTGGGAATCTGCGAAGAACCCACCTTGGCCACCACTTCCTTGACTTCGGGGAAGTGCGTGAGCAGGATGCCCGCCGCCTGCTGGGCTTTCTCCGCGGTGTAGGTAATGGAGGAGCCGGGCAGCACACGGGTTTCCACGGCAAAATCGCCCTCCTCAAGGGTCGGAATAAATTCGCCCCCCAGGGTGCGAAACAGCAGCACCGTGCCCACCAGCAAGACGAGGGCCGAGCCCAGAATCAGGGTTTTGGCGCCCAGCGTCCACGCCACCACGCGCTGGTAGCGTTGGGCCAGCTGGCCGAGGATGCGGTCAGAGAAGCCGTGGCGGGCCGTTTGCTTGCTCAGGGCCAGCGCCGACATCATGGGCACGTAGGTCAGAGACAGAATAAAGGCCCCCAGAATAGCGAAGCCCACGGTTTGGGCCATAGGCCGAAACATCTTGCCCTCGATGCCGCCCAGGGCCAGCAGCGGCAGGTACACAATAAGGATAATAATCTCGCCAAACGCGGCCGAGGAGCGGATTTTGCTGGCGGCATGGTAGACCTCGTCGTCCATCTCTGCGGCGCTTAGAACTTCGGACCCGGCGGGGCGCTTGAGCACGGCCAGGCGGTGCACGATGGCTTCCACGATAATCACGGCCCCATCGACAATCAGCCCGAAGTCAATGGCCCCGAGCGAGAGCAAATTGCCCGACACGCCAAACAGGCGCATCATGCCGAGGGCAAAGAACATGGCCAGCGGAATGACCGAAGCGACCACGAGGCCGGCCCGCCAGTTGCCCAGGAATAACACCAGCACGAAAATCACAATCAGGGCACCTTCGGCCAGGTTCGTAGTCACCGTGCTGATGGCCTGGTCCACGAGCTTGGTGCGGTCCAGGAAGGGCTCAATAACTACCCCTTCGGGCAGGGTTTTCTGAATGGTGGCCATGCGCTCCTTCACCGCCTGGATGACGGCCGAGGAGTTGGCGCCCTTGAGCATGAGCACCAGCGCGCCTACCACTTCGCCTTCCTGGTTGCGGGTCATCATGCCATAGCGCACGGAGTGGCCGAAGCGTACCTGGGCCACGTCCCGCACCAGGATCGGTACGCCGCCGGCTGGGGCCCGCACCACCATGCGGCCCACGTCTTCCAGCGAGCCGGCGAGGCCTTCCGAGCGAATGAAGTAGGCCGCCGGGTTCTTGTCGATGTAGGCCCCGCCGGTGTTCTCGTTGTTCTGCTCCAAGGCGTTGTACACTTCCGTGACGGTGACGCCCATCGAGCGCAGGCGCTCAGGGTCCAGGGCTACTTCATACTCTTTCACGTAGCCGCCGAAGGAGCTCACATCGGCCACGCCGGGGGTGCCGAGCAGCTGCCGGCGCACCAGCCAGTCCTGCATCGTGCGCAGCTCCGTGGCCGAGTATTTCTTTTCGTAGCCCTTCTTGGGGTGCAGCACATACTGGTAAATCTCCCCGAGGCCCGTAGTGACGGGGGCCAGTTGGGGGATGCCGGTGCCGGGCGGAATCTGGCGCTCGGCATCCTTGAGGCGCTCGGTGACCTGGTTACGCGCCCAGTATACGTCCACCTCATCGGGAAAGACGATGGTCACGACCGAGAGGCCGAAGCGGGAAAACGAGCGCACCTCGTCCACATCCGGAATGGTGGCAATGGCCTGCTCGATGGGGAAGGTGACGAGCCGCTCCACGTCGGGCGCCCCGAGCGAAGGGATCTGGGTGATGACCTGCACCTGGTTGTTGGTGATGTCGGGCACGGCATCGATGGGCAGGTGCACCACCGAGTAGCTACCCCAGGCGATCAGGGCCAGCGTGAGCAGGCCGATGAGCAGCTTGTGGGTAATGGAGAAGTGAATGATGCGGTCGAGCATGAGGCGCTGAACAGGGGTAAGCGAGAAGTTAGAAACAGAGGGAGCGGCCGCGGGCACGTAAAAGGTCCGGACCGGAACGAGCATAGCCATTCCAGCGCGGACCTTGATAGGGGCGCTTCTTCAGATTACCAGCGAACCAAGAAAGATGCGCAGGTCGGGGATTTTCGGTTTGCGGTGCTCCGGGGGCACTAGCACCACGGCCTGCTGGCGGTCCCAGGCCCGAAACAGCCGGCACAGAAAGCGCTGCGCCGGGGGCAGGGCCAGCACGGCGGGCGCCGCGGGTGAGGCGAGCAGCTTGAGCAGCGGGGCAAGACTCATGAGCTGCTGCCCGTCGCCACTGCTGCAGGCATGCTGAGATGAGTGGGCGCCGGACTTGGACCCGGGCGCCAGGTCATTCGGGTGATCCTGCTTCTCGTGGGCCTCATCATGGTGATGATGAGCCTGCGGCATGCTCGGCAGGTGCAGGTGTTTCGCTGCTTCGTGGGACAGCACCCGAGCCAGTGCTACCACCGGCCCCAACAGCGCACTCACAAAGACGACCAGCAGGGTCGTCGCCGTTAGGCGGCGGGCAGAGCGGTGGAGTCGGAGCATAGGCAAGAGGTAAAGGTACCGAAAGCCGCGTTCTTTCCCATAGGACGCCGAGGCGAGGTAGTCCTGCTCAGCGGTGGTGGGATCTTGCCCCCGCGTAGGATGCTAGCCAAAGCCAAGCTCCTAAGCAGCAAAGAGCTAACCTTCGCTTGTTTCATTGAGATGGCGATGGTTGTGGTCGGCCCGCTGACTTTGAACATGCAGTCCTCAAAGGTGGGGACTTTAAAGCGCGGCTTCACGTTGTTGACAAGGCAAACGGCTCGATGGGAATCCCCACCATGTTGCGGCCCACCACGTCATTCTAGTTCAAATCCTGGGTGACAACAATAGCCACTCCCCGAGCGGCAACTGCATTGGGTACACCACTTTGTTGCTGCCGCTAGGCTTGATGTGCTTGAGCAGCGTGTAGTGATTGCGGACCAGAAAGTTCGCCTTCCCGTGGTACAAGTACAGCTTCAACGTGGCCTTGGTGGACGGCAAGTTAGTCACCACCACGGTGACGGCCGTGTTCGCCGCAGGGGGCGTGGCAGTACTAACGGGCAACCAAGCGGCGGCAGTGAGCCAAACAAAAAACCAACACGGTCATAGCAGCGAAGTAGCGGTGAGCAGGCCCCGGTAAACTGTGAGGCTTGGATGTCCGAGCATACATGCCCGGCATCGGATTAGTTGCTTAGAGGTAGGCACGCTAATTCCTAAGGTCTCTTTCAGCATGGCGGCCGGATGCGTCATTGTTTGGCAGCGGTCCAACGCCAACCTTCGCTTATGCAATGGATAACCCGGGAGCGTTCCAAGATTGAACGGCTTGCCTGTCCCTGGCTGATTCTGCGGTTTATCGACCCGCAGGCGGAGATTGCGTACGTGCCGGCCCCTGAGGTCGTGGCCCCCGCCGAGCGCATCGGTGCCATTGCCTTCGACGGGGGGCATGGAGTTTTTCCACTATGGGGCGGAATGCATCTTTGACTACTTCCTGAAAAAGTAGGCGCTAACGGACCCGGCCCTGCACGCTAAGGGCCCCATCATCCGGGGCGCCGACACCGACAGCCACGCCCTGACCCCGCAGGCGGCGGGTCTGTGGGCCATTTCCGCTGGGCTGGCTTACAACAGCCAAGACGACCAGCAGTTCTTGCAGTAGGGCCGGGTGCTCTACAACGCACTCTACACCTGGGCCCAGCGCCTGCAGCACCAGGCCCACACCCAGGAGCCGGAGGAGCAGCCGCTGGTACAGGTGTACTCGGCTTACCTGCAGCGCACCCGGGAAAGCCACGCGCTCCCGCCTTCGCTGAGCGACTAGGCTCCGGCCCTCTCCGATTGGCGGCCAGCTGTCCCAGGCGTGGGGAGAGTAGGCACCCCGTAGCCCAGTCCCAGCGAACCGTGGCATTGACCCCAAAATCGACGCAACGAACAGACCATTTTTGCGCGATTAATAAGCTACCTAGGTCTTAGCCTTTTGGTGGCGGGGGCCACCAGTTGCTTAGGCGAGCGGGTAAGATCGCATAGGCCAAACTAGGTAGAACAATCGACTCAATTAGTCATGGTAATTAGGACTCTATCCTTTCCTGGCTTCCTGTTCCAATAACCAGGATAACAGGAGGGCCAAGTAGTCGGACCAAAAAGAATCAGGCGGTTAACTTTCAGAACCTACCTTCTTGCCCCCATGACTCAACCCTTCGGCTACGCCCGCGGCCCCACCCTGGACCACAACCTGGATACCCAACTGGACATTATCATCAAGGCCGGCTGCGACCACATTTTCCAGGACAACATCTCGGGGTTGAGCCGGCCGCGACCCGCGCTCGAGGAGCTGCTGGGCCTGTTACGGGCGGGTGACACGGTGCTAGTAGCTCGTTTCTTTCGCCTGGGTCGTAGCCGCGACCACGTCTTCACCTGGTCAACTCCTTCCATGCGCGCGGCGTCCACTTCAAAGCCCTGGATTTGGGCATCGACACCACGCCGCCGGCGGGCAAGTTCATGCTCTCCGTCTTCGCCTCGCTGGCCGAGTACGACCGCGAGAGCATCCTGGAGAAGACCAAGGCCGGCCAGCAGCTGGCCGCCGCCCAGGGCAAACACCTCGGCCGGCCCAAGGGCTGCATGCCGAGAACCTGGCCAAAGTGCGGATCGCGCTGGAAAAAGGCTTGTCCGTCACCGAAACCGTGGAATTAACCGGCATCAGCCCCTCCCGCGTCAAACGCTCCCGCCAGCACTTGCCGGCCGCGCTTTTTTAACCCGATGGATGCTCACATGGGCTCCGAGCAAGCTTACTGGACTACTCATTCCCTCTGTGAGTCTACACTACAACGCGCTACTTCAGCTGCTGCGCCGCTTTTGACTCCTGCAGAAATAGCACCGCGTCGAACTCGCTGCGCAACTCATGGGAGGCAAAATTCTGCGACGCCTCCTGAATGCCGATGTCGCGAAACTCCTGCTGCTGAAAAAGCCAGGCGTTGTCATCATTCCGTTCCAGCCGGCGCATATCCAACACGAAGGCGGGCAGTTTGGCGGCCTGAAACCACGCCTCGTACGAGCCCGCCGGGGCAGGTTGCGCGGCTACCGAATGAAACGTGCGACCGCCCTCGGCCGCGTAGCTGCCCTGTCCGAAGGCAAAGCCCAACGATAAATACAGCGGACCAAAGCGGTCGCGCAACCACTCCCCCAGGGGGCGCTGGCGTTGGGCGAAGGTGGCCACGTGCGCATTGTGCGCCCAAACAGCCAGCTTGGCCGGGGTGCCATTCAGACCCAGGTGTTGGCTGAGCCAAACTACGTTTTCAGCCATGCAGGCGTCGCGGTAGTCGCTGCCCTGACGCAGGGGTAGGCGCCGGAAGGTGGCGCCCTGCTCCAGCCGGCGCAGCTCAAACAGGAAGCGCGCCTGCTGGCGGGCAGTCCAATCGGGGCTGCGGACGAGCTTGAAACGGGTATCGAGGCCGGTGCGCAGCTCGCGGGTGAGGCGCAGCAGCGTTTGCAGGCGAGCATCGTCGGGCTGGTGGGGCGTCTGGAATAGGTCGATGGCAGGTCCACCGCCGCTGCGCGGAATCTGGGCCAGCACCGCGGCTAGTTCCCGCAGCCGAGTCTGCACAAACGCGTCGTCGGGGCGGGCCGCCCGTTGCAGGAACGCCAGCGCGTTTTCGGGCGCCTGCATATCCATGCCGGCGAACTGTACTTTGGCCACGCCGGGGCGCTGGTTGTGGGCGCGCAGGTAGCGCAGTAGGGCCAACACTTCCTGGGTGCCGAACGGGCCCAAACTGCCCACCAGCCGGGCCAGGTCGCCCTGCCCGGTTTGCAGATACTGGTTCAGCGGCTCGCAGTCGGCGCTGCTTTCCAGCACGAAACCCGTAAAGCCTTTCTGCTCCACCAAGTAGCGCACCAGTCGGTGCTTCATCTCGAATATGCTGCCCGAGCCGTGCGTCACCTCGCCTAACCCTACTACCCGCGCAGTGCCAATCAGCGGTCCCAGCGCGGCCAAATCCGGTGTTTTGACCGCCGCACCGGCCACCGGCGCAAGGACTGGCACCAGCGCCCGACGCAGCCAGGCTACCTCAGCAGTGGTGGGCGCAGCGGGCGCGGGCGGCGGGGCCGGTACGTAGGGCCGCCCATCGAGGCTGAAGGTAAAATCATCCAGCAGCACGGTGGCCGGGCCGGGCAGGCGCACACCCAGCGACAGGTCGGTCGCAAATTCGTCGTCGGCCACCGGTATACTCAGGCTGAATGCAGTCCACTCGGCACCCGGCCGGGGGGGCGAGGGCAGTTCTACCACTCCGTAGCTCCACTGCGACTCGGTGCCACCGCGGCCATCGGTGCCGAGCCGGGCGTAGGTGAAAACCGGCGAGGCGGGCCCTCTCGCGCTGGCCGGGACTAGCTGGCGCCAGTAGCCGCTCACTTTTAGTATTTTGCCACGCAGGTGCGCGATGGGCAACGCGCCCAAGTACACCACGGGCACCGCCTCCCCGGGCCGGCCGGGCGGGGCGGCCGTCAGGCGCAGGCTGCGGCGGCCCTGCCGGGGCTGCAAGCTATCCAGGCGCAGCGTGACGCGGGGAGGGTCGGGGCAGGCGGCGGCGGGCGGCAGCTGCTCGAAGCTCCAGGTAGGGGTGTGGCGCGCCTGGGCGGTCAGCAACAGGGCCTCGGTGCCGGCTAGCGGCTGGTCCTGATACAGGCGGCCGTTGATGCGCACCTCTACGTCATCAAACCAGACCTGCCCGCTGCCATAGGCGCGCACGCCCAGGCCAAAGGCGGTGGCGGTTGGCTTCACGGCCAGCGTCAGTTCCAGGCGGCGCCACTCCTGGTTGGGCGGCAGGTTGTCGAGTTGGTCGCGACGGTCTTTGCCGTCGTTATCGGGCGTGTGGGCGTAGGCATACAGGCCGGCCTGACCCGCGAAGTGGCGGGTGCGCATCCAGCCACTAACCGTGACGAGCCGGCCGCGCACCGAGTCTACGGGAAAAGAAAACAGGGTATACATGGCGGCGGAAGTGGGTTCGTTGGCTTTTTCCAGCTCGAGGCGGAGGCTGCCCCGACCCTGCCGGAACGTCATTGTATCCACCTGCACGACCGTGCCCCCATCCATTTTGCGGGCCCACAGTAGCAACGGCCGGCGGCGATTGGCCTCGGCCTCCAGGGCGAGGTTGAGGCGCGCCTGAGCCGGGGCCAGCAGGGGGTGCAGCAGGAGTAGCAGCAAGGCCAGCTGCTGATTGGTTTTGGAAAGCAACATGGCAAGCAGCGTAGGATACGAATGTAGGGCATTGTTAAATAAATAAGGCCAAACCTCCTATTCGGCCTCACATCTGGCTATATTTTGTATTTATTGATATGCCCTACAACGCATTATGGGAGAGCATTAAAAAGTGTGGGGCGGTGTTCAATCACCGCTCAGGTTAGGAAGCCGTATTGGGTGGTGAAGGCTATAAGCCAATCGGTCATCCCCGGCCCTGCAATTTTAGATTCTGTCCCTACACTTTTTGATGCTCTCCTACAAGGCCTCTCCTTAATCGAAACGGTGGAACTGATCGGCATCGGCATCTCCCGCGTCAAACGCTACCGCAAGCCTCTACAGGCCGCGCTCACCTGAGTGTACGGCTGCCCCGACGGGCTTAGCGTAATTTTATCCCCCCACTGCTATAAGAAGGCCAAGTAAGGCCCCGCTTTGCTAATAGGGTACGTCCCTTCCTCTTGTCTACTTCTGCCGTATCCCACTCACCCTCTGCTTCCCTTCACTCGAATCATTACGCGAGCGCCGGGAAATCAAGCTGACTGGTAAGGCAGGGGGAGCCTGAGCCCTTACTTCGCTTTCCAGCAGGACCTGCTTGCCCGAAGCTGAAGACCACCGAAGGGAACAGGATAACGCTTAGGCACACGGGTCGCAGAATCGGTCAGGTCCCTAAGGCCGCCTAGTGAGCTTTAGGAGCCCTTGCCTAGCGTGAGACCCGCTTTCGTCTATTGCCTAGGCAGGCAGCGATGAGGATACCAATTACGAGCCGGGACAGGATACTGAAGGCCGGTAGCCTCGGCCCCTAGACAACCACTGCCCAGGCATGCTCGAATCCGCCGGGGCCTGGGGTATCTACCGGTTTTTTACCACCAACATACCCTCCCTAAAACCCCGTCAGCTTGTTATAAAAAGCCTCGGCATAAGTATCACTGATGGGGATGAGCTGGTCGGCGATCTGAATCCGGTTTTTCTCGATGTGGTCGATTTTGTCCAGGGCGACCAGAAAGGAGCGGTGCACGCGCACAAACTCCTGGGCGGGCAGGATCTCTTCCAGCTTGGCAAAGCTCAAGAGCGTCATAATCTTTTCTTGCCGGGTATGAATCCGCAAGTAGTCCTTCATCCCCTCCACAAAGAGAATATCGCGGGTCGCTATTTTCTGGATGCGGTGGCCCACCTTCAGAAAAATGTGCTCCGGCTCCGGCTTCGCGGCCGCTTTTCCCGCCGCCTTTTCCAGGGCGGGTGGGGGGCTTTTTTCCTGGCACAAACGCAACACGCCCCTGTAAAACCGCTCGAAAGTAAAGGGCTTGAGCAGGTAGTCCTTCACCTCCAAGTCGTACGCCTTCAGGGCATACTGGTCGTAGGCGGTGGTGAGGATAATCAGGGGCTTGGGGCTGAGCATGGGGATAAAGCTGAGCCCATCCAGGTCCGGCATGTTGATGTCCAGAAACAACAGGTCGGGTTTGTCTGCCGCCAAAGAACCGGCGGCCTCCAAGGGGCTCATGAAGGTCCCTTTCAACTCCAGGAACGACACTTTTCGGATGTATTCTTCCAGAATTTCCTGGGCCAGGTGCTCGTCCTCAATGATGTAGCAGGTGAGCTTGTCTTTCATGAGCCAAGGAGGTAAGACCGTGAATGGTAAGCGCGACGGTGAAGGTTTCGCCCGTATTCTGAATGGTGAGCGTATGCTGGTCCGGATACAACAAAGCTAGCCGTTTGCGCACGTTGGGCAACCCAATGCCGCCCGGTTCTTCGAGCGCAGTAGCCGGCTTTTTGGCGATGGGGTTCTGCACGTGGAAGGCCAGGCTATCATCTTTTACCTCCACCCGCACCTGCAGGTCGCCGGGCTCCAGCCGGGCGGGGCTGTGCTTGTAGGCGTTTTCCAGCAGGTGAATGAACAGCAAGGGGGCAATGTAGCAGGATTCGGCTTCTCCCGTTAGCTGCAGGTCGACCACCGGACTGTGCTTGTAGCGGAGCTGCTGCAAGCTCACGTAGTCCCGCAAGTAGTCCAGTTCCCGGGTTAGCGGCACCGTGGCGGCATTGGACTCATAAATCATGTAGCGCATCAACGAGGCCAGGTGCATGACCGCGTCCGGGGCGGCCGGCGCCTGTTTATACACCAGCGTGTGGATGTTGTTGAGGGTGTTGAACAGGAAGTGGGGATTGATCTGTGATTTCAGATTCACCAGTTCGGCCTCCACGGCCTGCTTCTCCAGCTGTTCTTTCCGGATGGTGTTCAGCACCAGGTTCTCGGTGACCCGGGCCAGCCAGCTCAGGAAGAGAAAGATGGGGACTGTGGTGATTAAGTGCATTGAATAATACCCAAAATCAAACGGCTGCTGGTGGAAAAGCAAAAAGCACAAAGGCGCGGTCAGCGCGATGCCCGCCAGTCGGAGCCAATAGTCTCTTCCCTTTCTCTTGCCGGTAGTAAGAGTTAATAGGTAAAAATGACCGTAAAAAACATACAGACAGGTGGTTATAAAACCTGCCGTGGTGCTACGCCAGTGGGCGTCGGTATCACTTTTAAGTTGTAAGACTACCGCCAAGGTGAATAAGACCCAGACAGATAGGTGAATTAGCCGGAAGATTCTTTTGACGCGCTCCATAGCACAAAGGTGGGTTTTTCGGCGCTGGTCCGGGCCAGCGTTTCGACCAGCTACGAAGGCTAATCTACGGGAGAGGCAAAGGAGCCTGCCAGTGCGTTGGCAGAAGCAAAGTCCAACTTGGTCGAGTACTTCACCGCATCAGCATATCACATTTCGCTATTCGATTCGGTAACAATTGCTTCGTTCTGAAATAGAAAGGTAACTGAAGCAAATCCGATAAAATGGGAACTCACCCCTTAGGCCTAATCATCCGCAACGTCTCGAAAAGGTATGCGAATGGCGTGCAGGCATTGTATAATATATCGCTGGATATTCCGCTGGGCATGTACGGGCTGCTGGGCCCCAACGGCGCCGGTAAATCAACCCTGATGCGTACCATCGCCACGCTGCAGGAGCCGGATGGGGGGCAGCTGTTTTTAGGCGACATCGACGTGGTGAACCAGAAGGAGGCAGTGCGCCAGACGCTGGGCTACCTGCCCCAGGAATTCGGCGTGTACCCCAAAGCCAGCGCGGAAGAGCTGCTCGACTACTTCGCCGTACTGAAAGGCATTACCAACCGGGCGGTGCGCCGGGAAACCACCGAGGCCCTGCTCAAGCAAACCAATCTGTGGGATAAGCGCAAGCAGAAGCTGGGGGGCTTTTCTGGCGGCATGAAGCAGCGCTTTGGCGTGGCGGTGGCCTTGCTGGGTAATCCGCGGCTGCTCATTGTCGACGAGCCCACCGCGGGCCTCGACCCGGCCGAGCGGGTACGCTTCCTGAATCTATTAAGCGAGCTGGGCGAAAACAGCGTGGTCATTCTCTCCACCCACATTGTGGCGGATGTTTCGGAGCTGTGCACCAACATGGCCATCATCAACCAGGGCCAAATCCTGCTGGAAGCCGAGCCCCTGGAGGCCGTGGCCGCCCTCAAAGGACGCATCTGGCGCAAGCTGACCGATAAACGCGCTCTGCCGGCGCTGGAGCAGGAGCACCGGGTTATTTCCGCCAAACTGCTTTCTGGGCGCACCCTGGTGCACGTGTACAGCCCAGACCGGCCAGGCCACGGGTTTGAGCCGGTGGAGCCGGACCTGGAGGATGTCTACTTCAGTGCCCTGACGGGCTGCTTCGGCCCGGTTAGTCAACAACCGAAAGCGGAGGGGGTAGCGCTATGAAGTTCCAACGGATTTTCGCGCTGGAATTCAGCTACCAGCTGCGCCGGGCCGCTACCTGGCTCTACTTCGGGGTCATCTTAGGCATCACGTTTCTGGTGGTCCTGGCCAACTATGCCTCGGATGCGCGGGACGGCTACATTTTACTGAATGCGCCCATCGTCATGGCCGCCGTCACGGTTATCTGCTGCGTGTTTTGGCTGGTGATAGGCGCCTCCGTGGCGGGCGAGGCGGCAGCCCGCGACGTGCAGACCCGCATGCATTTGCTAACCTACGCGGCCCCCACCAGCAAAGCCGCCTATCTGGGCGGGCGGTACCTGGCCGCTTTGGCCCTCAGCGCCTGCCAGCTGCTCGCCATCCCGGTGGGGATGCTGTTGGCCATGCACTGTGCCGGGGTAGAAGCCGAGATTCTGGGGCCGTTCCGGGTGGCGCCCTACCTGACTACCTTTTTCTTTATCGCACTGCCCAACGCTTTTTTCGCGACGGCCCTGCAGTTTTCGGCGGCGACGCTCAGCCGCCGGGCCCTGGCCAGCTATCTAGTTGGCGCGGCCCTGTTTGCGGCGTCCTACACGATATGGCCGCTGCTGGAAAAAGGGGACGCATGGGGCAATCTGGCCGACCCGATGAGTTTTGGCCCGGTGCTGAGCCATCTGTCCATCGACTGGAGCCCGCAGGAGAAAAACACGCGTTTTCTGCTGCTGGAGGGCTCCTTTCTCGCTAACCGCCTCCTATGGTTCGGCATTTCGCTGGGCCTACTGGCGTTTACTTACTTCCGGTTTCAGTTTGTGTTGCCCGGAACCGGCCAAAAACCGCCGCTGGGCAAACCGCTACCCGCCGCGGGGGCGGCCTGGGAGAAGCTGCACTGGGGCACCGGGCAGGCGCTGCCGCCGGCCAGAGGCACGTACGGCTGGGCCACGCAACTGCACCAGTTGCGCCGCATCACCTGGGAATCCTTCCGGCAGCTGGCCAAAAGCAAGGCCGGGCTGCCGCTGCTGGCCGTCTTCGCCCTGCTGGTGGGGGCCACCATATCCGGCAACCTGAAGGGCCGGGGCGTGCCCTTGCTGCCCCGCACCGACTTTGTCCTAGAGTACCTGACGGCTCCCCTGGCGCAGCCGGAGAGGTTTTGGGTCCTTATTGCGTTGCTCACCATTTTCTACGCCGGCGAGCTGGTGTGGCGGGAACGGGAAACCGGGCTAAGTGAGGTTGCCAACGCGGCGCCCGTGCCCGAGTGGGTGCTGTTCCTGAGCCGGTTTCTGGCCCTGGCCTTAGTGTTGGTGGGGTGGCTGGCCTTCTTGATGACGGCCGGCATGGTGGCGCAGGCGGCCATCGGTGGTGCTTCACCCGAAATTGGGCTGTACGTGCGGGCCCTATTCGGGCTGCAGCTAATCGACTGCCTGCTTTTTGCCCTGCTGGCCCTCACCGTGCACGTGCTGGTAAATCAGAAGTTTGTGGCGCATCTGGTGGCGCTGCTGGTCTACGGGTTCATGTCCTTTGCGCCTATGCTGGGCATCGAGCACAAGCTCCTCATCTTTGGCGCCAGTCCAAGTTGGACGTATACTGACATGGCGGGTTTTGGCTCGTCGCTGGGGTCCTGGCTGTGGTTTAAAGGGTATTGGGTGGCCTGGGCGCTGTTGCTGGCGGTGGTGGCGCGGCTGTTCTGGGTGCGGGGCCGGGAGGGCAGTTTTGCGGCGCGGCTGCAGCTGGCCCGCCGGCGCTTTACGCGTTCCAGCGTACTGGTTTCGGCAGTGGCCGTGGGGGGCATTTTTACGCTGGGCGGGTTCATCTTTTACAACACCAACGTGTTGAACGGCTACCTGAGCTCCTCAGCAGCCACTGCGCAGCGCGCCTCCTACGAGCACCGCTACCGCCGGTACCACAACGCCCCCCAGCCCCTGCTAACCGGCGTAAATCTGCAGGTAGAAATCTATCCGCAACAGCGGACGGTAGAGATACAGGGCGCGTATCTACTGGTGAACAACAGCCCGGCACCCATCGACACCGTTCATCTGGCGACTGGAGCCGGCGTTGAAACCGTTGCGGTAAACTTCGACCAGCCCTTCAAACAGGTTCATAGAGACGAGGAGCATGGCTACCGCATGTACGCCCTGGCCCGGCCCCTGCAACCCGGCGACTCGCTGCGCCTGCGCTTCCAGGTAACGCACAAAGCGCAGGGCTTTTCCAACCACGGCGCCGACGCGCAGGTGCTGGCCAACGGCACCAGCTTTCGAAATATGGAGTGGCTGCCGGTGCTGGGGTACCAGCCCTACCGGGAGTTGGACGAGGCTGGCGACCGCAAAGCGCACGGCTTACCAGCCCGGCCTGCCACCTACTCGCTCTACGACCTGACGGCCCGCCGGTACGCCCCATTCCCCGAGCAAATCCGCTTCGAGGCCATCGTGGGCACGGATGCCGCCCAGACCGTAGTGGCCCCGGGCACCCTGCGCCGGACCTGGGCCAAGGGCGGCCGCCGCTACTTTCACTACGCCACGGAGGCGCCCATCCGCAACGAATACGCCATTTTCTCGGCCCGCTACGCGGTGGAGGAAGGCACCTGGCGCCACCCGCCCGCCGGCCCGGGCCAGGACGTGGCCATCCAGGTGTACTATCCTCCGGGGCAGACCGAGAACCCGGCGCGCATGGTCCGGAGCGCCCAGGCGTCGCTGGATTATTACACCCGGCAGTTCGGGCCTTATCCCCACCGGCAGCTTCGCTTTGTAGCCCATGCCAGCTACGCCTTTGGCCACCACGCCGCCCCCATCAACATCACGGCGGAGGAAGGCTTTTTCCTGTTGAACTCGAAGGCGGATGAGCGGGGCTTTGACCTGGTGACGGCCGTAGTGGCCCACGAGGTGGCCCACCAGTGGTGGGGCAACCAGCTCAAGCAAGCCTACGTGGAGGGCGCCGGCCTGATTACCGAAAGCCTGGCGTGGTACTCGGCCATGGGCGTGCTAGAGGACAAATACGGGCCCGAGCACCTGCCGGCGCTGCTGCGCTTCCTGCGGGAAGAAAACGAAACCCCACGCACACGGGCCGCCAAGCCACTGCTGCAAGCCGAGGGCTTTTACCAGAACTACCGCAAAGGGCCCTTCGCGCTGTATGCCCTGAGCCAATACATCGGCCGGGACCGGGTAAACGCGGCGCTCCGGCAATTGCTAGTGAACCACCCACCCGGGGCCCTGCCCCATCCCACCTCGCTGGACCTCTACCGGGAGCTGCAGGCGGCCACGCCGGACTCGCTCCAACCGCTGCTCCGCGACCTCTTCGAGGCCAACACCTTCTGGGAGCTGGCGACGGAAACCGCTACCGCCCAACCGCTCAAAGACGGCACCTGGCAAGTGAAGCTCCGCCTGCAGGCCCGTAAGCTGGTAGTGGACAGCGCCGGCGCCGAAACGAAGCTACCGATGCAGGAGTGGGTGGAAATCGGCGTCTTTGCCCCCGCCGAGGAGGGAAAAAGGGTAGGCAAGCCGCTTTATCAGCAAAAGCACCTGATCAAATCCGGTCAGCAGACGATTTTATTGACGCTACCTGACCGACCCGCTATCGTTGGGGTGGATCCCCGCCAGTTGTTAATTGACTGGAAGGGAGATGATAATTACCGAGGGGTGCAGGCAAATAAATAGCTTTTTACGAGCTTTCTAGTTTGTAAGTACCGCCATGATACCCGACAGAGGGCAGCAAAATGAAGATGAGTAGCCGAGGCTGGGAATCAAACGAAATCAGGATGCAGGAACCATAGCTAGCAGGTCTTTTTTCGCAAAATAGCCGCTTTGCCTACCGTTGCTTCTCGGGCTGGCAGCAGAAAGGTGCTGGTTTTCGGGCCAGCTGGCCCCTAGCCACCGCAGAGTAGTGTGGGGGAAAGGAGGCTCTAGCAGTCGGGTGGGGGCAACGGCCTATGGGTAAGCGACAGCCGGCGCTAGGCGGCCGGCAGGGACGGCGCGCTGGGCACCGGCAACCCCACGCGAAAGGTCGCCCCTGTCCTTCCTGGCTATCCACCGTGAGGGTGCCGCCGTGGCCCTGGGTAATGATCTTGTAGCTCAGCGATAAACCCAGGCCGGTGCCCTGCCCGGGGGCTTGGTCGTGAAAAAAGGCTGGAAGATTTTCGGCTGTACTTCGGGCGGAATGCCCATCCCGTTGTCGGTGACCTGAATCTGCACCTGCGCCGGTAGCCGCCGGATCGCTACTTTAACGCACGGCGCGTAGTCGACTTGCCCGAGTTGCGCCCGCTGTGGCGCACGGCGTAGAAAGCGTTCTGGAAAAGGTTGAGCGGTACGCGTCCCACCTCAGCTGGCACGGCCGAAACGAGCGGTACCGTGGCGTCATATGCCGTTTCCAGGGTGACGTGCACCGTCTAGTCACTAGCGCGCCAGCCCTGGAAAGCCAGGCGCAGGTACTTCTCGGCCAGCTGATTCAAGTTCGTCGGTTCCCGCTCCCCCGTGCGAGCGCGGCTGTGCGCCAGCATGCCGCGCACGATGCTGGCCGCGCGCTGCCCATGCCAGTGAATCTTGCTCAGGTTCTGGTTCAAATCGTCGAGCAGTTCCGCTTCCAGGGTGGCATCGACCGCCTGCCCGCTGGCTTTTTCTTCGCGTAGCTCACTGACCAGCTCGGTGCTCACCTCGGCGAAGTTAGTGACGAAGTTCAAGGGGTTCTGAATCTCGTGGGCAATGCCGGCCGTCAATTCCCCCAAGCTCGCCATCTTTTCTTTCTGAATCAGCTGCACCTGCGTGGCTTTAAGCGCCGCCAGGGAGTCCTGCAGCTGCTGGGTGCGCTGCTGCACCTGCTGCTCCAGGGTTTCATTGTGGGCGGTCAGCAAAGCTTGCTTTTCCTGCTCCTGGGCCAGGGTCTGAGCCGAGAGGCGCTCTACCTCGCCCAGCTTGACTGCCAAGAGTTGGGCGTCGAGGGCGAATTTCGCGGGCCAGAAACAGGGAGATGCCCAGGGCGGGCGGCAGGTAAATCAGGGGGTAAGGTAGCGGCGCGAAGGGAACGCCGCTGGCTCAGAGCCCCACATGCACCAGCAAAGCCAGTAGGGCCAGCCCAAAGCCCACACCGATGATCCCAGCGCCGCGCTGGTCCGCGACCGCGCCGGCCGCCTCTGGGTGGGGGGGCAAACGGGCTTATTTTTGGTGAGTCCGGACTTCCCTTCCCTGCGGCGCAGCGCGGACCAGCGCGCCGGCTGGCCCTTGCACAAGCTCGACATCACGGGCCTAGCCGATGCCCCCACCAACCGATCCCTGTGGATCAGCACCAATGAGGGCCTGTTCTGGCTGCCACCCGACCACTTGAATCAGCTGCGGGCTTTCCGGGTAGGTGCTCCGGCCGGGCGCCGCCTGCCCACGGACGCGCTGACCTGCGTGGTCGCGGCCGACCCGGGCCGGGCCTGGGTCGGCACCCGCGACCAGGGCCTGCTGGTGGTGGATGCCCGCGCGGGCGTCCTGCGCCAGCTTAGCTTGAGCGAGGGCCTACCCAGTCACAGCATCGCCTCGGTGCTGCTGGACCGCGGCGGCGACGTGTGGGCGTGCACCTACGCCGGGTTGGTGCGCTATACCCCAGACAGCGGCCAGCTGGCCGTGTTTAGCGAAGCTGAGGGCCTGGTGGACCCGGAGCTGAATCGCCGCTCCGCCTTCGCCGATGCCGATGGCTCCCTGTGGTTTGGCGGGGTGGGGGGCGTGTACCGGGTGCAGGCCGACCGCGCGGCGGCCACTGCCCTGCCTCGCCCGCCGCGGCGGCTGCTTACCACCCTGGGCCAACCGGCCGGCGCGGCGGAAGCGCTGCAGTATCTCACCGGCGACCCGGGAGAGCCGTTAACGCTGGCGGCCGGTCGCAATGCGTTTGTGGAGCTGCGCCTGGCGCTGACGGATTTTTTGGCCCCGAGCCTCGTGCGCTACGCTTAGCGCCTGCATCCGGCGGGCGAAGCGCAGCCGACAGCCTGGCTCAACACGCCACGGCGGTTTTCTGCCCCCGCGCCTTCCTATGGTGTTCCGACCAGTGGATGGGCCACCCTTCCAAATTTTAGGAAAACCTAGTTATTTGAAAAAATAGAAATAAAGGAAGTAACTTTAAGAGTTTTCTTATATCCACTTAGTCGTATTTTCGGGGAATTATCTGCTCCGGCAGCTCTCGTTTCCTTAGCCCCTTCGCCCCCCGTATCCTTCCGATGCAACTGCCTCCTTTTCCGAGCTTTAGCCGTGGCTAAAAGCCCGGTCTTGCTTCTTATGCATGGTATTATGTCGGTGCCTAGCTGGCGGACGGTGGCCCGTGCGTGGTCGCGGCCAGGGGTTCCGCGGGGCCTACTAGCCCCGCCCGAATCTTGGGCCGGCGGCCGGGCCCCGCACTTCAGTACTTATTAAATACTCCTCTATGAACCGAAACTTTACGCTGATTACGTTTTTCGTGGTGGGTTTGCTGCTGGGGTGGGCTCACCCGCTGGCGGCCCAGCGCACCCAAATCCGGGGCTTCGTGGACACCTACGCTTCATACCAGCAGGGCAAAGTAAGCTTTGGCTTGGGCGAGCAGGACTTATTCATCACCTCGGAGATAACGCCGCGCTTATCTTTTCTGGGCGAGACTGTGTTCAAGTTTTCTCTGGCCTCTCCCACAGACTTTGCCATCAGCATTGAACGCATCATCCTGAAGTACAATTACGCGGGTAACCATAGCCTGTTGATTGGCAAGCACCATACCCCCGTCAACTACTGGAATGACACCTATCACCACGGCCGGGTATTTTTTCCCACCATTGAACGCCCCCTGCTTTTTGCCCAGGGCATCGTGCCCCTGCACACGACGGGCGTGAGCTTGCAGGGCCAGAATCTGGGCTTGTTCCGCTTCGGCTACGATGTCATGGTGGGTAATGGATTAGGCTCCGGGGAGCTCTTTGATAACAACCGCTTCAAGTCCCTAACGGTGGCCGTGCACGTCAAGCCCCGGGACGGCTGGCGCATCGGAGCTTCCCTCTACCACGATGTCATCTCGCCCGGCAGCCTGCTCCACAACCACTCGGGCGGGGTGAGCACCCGGGCCCTGGAGAAGATAAACCAAAACATCCTGACGGCCTCCTTTGCCTACACGGACTCGCTGTTCACGAAAAAGTACGAGCTCCTGGCCGAGAGTAGCATGGCCTTAAACAAGTCCGATAGCCTGGGCCAGCAAAACACCATCGCCTCCTACGCTTATGCCGGTCTGCGGCTGACGGATAAGATTATACCCTACATCCGGGTGGATGACATCCACTACCGGCAGGCCGAAGTGTATTTCACCGACCGCAACGTGCGGTCCTTCGTGGGCGGGGTGCGCTACGAACTCAATTACCTGGCGGTAGTCAAAGTCGAGTACCAACGCACGAAAAGCTACCGGGCCGCGGCGGTAGATAAAGTATCAGTTCAGCTGGCCGTGGGCTTTTAATCAATAACGTTATGCCGAGTTTATCCCGACTACTTTTCCTCTTATTAGTAAGCACCGGTGCCTATCTGCCCGCCCGGGCCCAGGACGGAAGCCTGGTGGTTATTGCCAACGGCAAGGGCGCGCCCGCGGAAATGAAGCTGGCCCAGCTCAGGGCGGTAATGCGGGGGGAGCGCCTGCGCTGGCCCGACGGGAGCAAGGTGGTCATTGCCCTGATGAAAAGCAGCACGCCCATTGGCGTCAACACCAGCCAGAAGATTTATAACATGAGCGCCAACGAGCTGAACAAGTACTGGCTGGCCTTGGTCTTTCAGGGCAAGGCCGACGCGCCCAACTTTTTCAACTCGGAGGATGAGCTGGAAGCATTCATCGCCCAGACTACGGGGGCCATCGGCGTGGTAAATCAGCCCCCCACGGGCGGAAAAACCATCCTCATCGATGGAAAACGGTCGCTGTAAATACGCTTCGCTCTCCCTTGCTGCCCGCCGCTTATGCCCCCTCTTTTGAACTGGTCCGTGCTGCCCGCTACTTTCCGCCTGCTGCGCCTGACGGTCAAGACCAAGATCTGGCTGACGGTGACCAGCATCGTGCTGCTGTTTTCCTTCTTTGTGCTGTTTTACCTGCCCGCCATCCAGGAGCGCTACCTGCTCAACAACTTCAACAAGGAAGTGCAGAACCACGCCAACACGGTCGCGTTGGGGGTGAAAATCGCGATGACGGAGCAAAACTTCGAGGGCGTGCAGACGGCCATGGATTTCGTCAAGCAAGACCCGCTGCTGCGGTTCGTGAGCTTGCTGCAGACGGATACCGTGTGGAACGCCCAGCGCTCGGCCTATCACATCAAGCGCACGGTGTTTAAAACCTACCCTGAGGGTCAGGCCATCGCGGTGGAGGCCACCTCCAACGACACGACGGTAATCAAGCGGGCGCCCTTCAGCACGCCCATGATGAGCGGGGAAATTCTCTTGGCTTCCTCCACCCGCGACATTATTCAAAGCCGCCGCCAGATTCGGATCACTTCCCTGCTGTTTAGCTTTCTGGTGTTTAGTATCGGCATTGTCATTGGCTTTGGCTTGGCCCGCAACATCTCCGTGCCGGTCCTGGAGCTGCGGGACGCAGCCCGGCGCGTGGGCCGGGGCGACCTCACCCAGCGGGTGCACAGCAAGTCCCGCGATGAGATTGGCGAGCTCGGGGTCGCCTTCAACAAAATGGTGACCGATCTGGCCCTGGCCCGGCAGGAGATAGAGGACCGCACCCGCGAGCTGCTGCTGGAAAAGAAAAAGTCCGACGAGCTGCTGGCCGACCTGCGGCAGACCCTGGCCGATTTGAAGGAAACCCAGGAGCAGCTCATCCGCCAGGAGAAGCTGGCCTCCCTGGGACAGCTCACCAAGGGGCTGGTAGACCGCCTGCTCAACCCGCTGAACTACGTCAGCAACTTCGCCGCCTTAGCCACCGAGTTCGTGAAAGAAAGCCAGGAGCTGCTCGCCGGCGCCCCCTACGCCACCGACACCCACCTCCAGACCGAGGTGGTCCCGCTGCTGACCATGGTGGAGCAGAACACCCAAAAGATCGAAGAGCACGGCCAGAGCTTGACCCGCATCGTGCGCAGCATGGACAAGCTGCTGCAAGCGAAGTCCGACGTGTTTATTGCCACCCCGGTCAACTCCTTTGTGGAGGCGCAGCTGCTTACTTACCGGAAGGAAAGCCAGTTAGCCAGCACGGGCATCGCTCTAGAGTTCATCCAGGATGGCGCGCCGCCCACTACGTGCGTGAGCATCCTGCCGGCCGAGATGAATCTGGTGCTGGTGAACCTGCTCAACAATGCGGTTTATTCCCTCCAGGAAAAAGCGCAGCTGGGGGCGCCCTTCGAGCCCCGGGTGGTGGTGACCACGTCCTTTGCCCCGGAATGCGTGGCCATCAGCATCCAGGATAACGGGCGGGGAATCGCCGGGGGGGATCTACCGCAGCTGTTCTCGCCTTTTTTTACGACCAAGCCCACCTCCAAGGGCACCGGCCTCGGGCTGTTCATCAGCCAGGATATTATCCGGACTCACAAGGGTAGTTTGGCGGTGGAGACGGAGCCAGAGCGCTGGACCCGGTTTATCATCACCTTACCTCTAGCCCCGGCGGCACTGAGCTGAGGCCGCTCACCGGGGCAGGAGGGAGGCTATGGTAATCTGCGGTCGGGTAGGCCAGCTACCAGAACCCGACCGAAGGCTCCACCCTGGTGGAGGACCAGGTGGTCGAACACGTAGGGCCGCCGGCCGGCCGACAACCGCGTCCCCATCCACCATCCCTGCCGCTCAGGGCGGGCAGGTTACAGCAGGAAGCCATTTTCTACGGGATACGGCCCCGGGATGGTTTCTTCATCCAACATTTCCCGCAGATCAATCTCGATCGTGCGGGCAATAGCCGAAATAGGCACATCATTATACGCCCGCTCAAACGGGTTTTCCGAGTAGTCGCCTATGCGGTCCACCAGAAAATATAACCAGATGATGAGCGTGGAAAAAGGAAGGGTCAGCCAGTAATGCAATGCCCGCGATTGTTCAAAGACGTCCAGCAGGCCAAACGGAATCAGCGCACAAAAAATGTACATGATCCAGAGCCCGGTGGAGGCGTACTGCCGGGGGAAAGGGAAATTTTTAAGGCGCTCGGTCATTCCCTGCAGCTCATACAGGTTGCCGATGAGGGCATGGAGCCGCACGTGCTTGTAGTCCGATAAGTGCCCGCGGTGAAAGAGCTGTTCGATGGCCCGGCTTTGGTTTTTCAAAATCTGGCTGGGGATGTTCGTGTACTTTTGGAGCTGGCTGAATTCCTCGGCCGATAAATAGGGCGCTATTTCCGGCTCCATCCCGTCCTGGCACTCCTGGCGGAACGTCGGGGTAAACACCAGCTTTTCAATCGCCTCATCGTGTTCCCACGTTCTGGCTTTGCGCATCGTGTGCTTAAGGGCCAGCAGCCAGGCCAAGTGGCGATGAATGGTGGTTTTTTTCCATTCCGCGCTGACCCCGTGCCCCGGCATAGTCAGGATGGCCGTCGCGAACGTTCGGCTTTCATTGATGATTCTCCCCCATATTTTTCTCGCCTCCCAGGTCCGGTCGTAGGAGCTGTTGTTTTTAAAGCTCAGGAACAAGGCCACCGCAATGCCAATGACCGAAATGGGCTGCCAGGGCAAGGCAAAGGGAAGATGGGTGACTTCGTACACCACAATAATGGCGGCCGAATACAGCAACCCATACAGCAGCGAGCGGCGCGACCACCGCATCGTCATCCACAGACTGTAATAGCGTTTTACATACATCCTTTGTCAATTTAAGTAAAGGCCGGGGGCGCAACACTCGCCTTTTCAACGGCAGCAACACCATCGACCACTCCGGCGGGAAAGCTAGGCCAAGCGATGTAGGAACAACAAGTATACAGGTGATTGCCGGATATGTCCCGCGCCAGCCCTGATTATACTCATTATGTGCCCCAGCTCACCTCTTGGTTGCAGTAGACACCGCGGGGCAGGCCACCCGCGAGATTGGGTTCAAGGCCCCAGACACCCCGATCTTAGGCGCACATTCAGGCGGTGGTGCAGCAGATTGCCGGTGCTGATGGAGTCGCCCTGGCCGGGCAGCGTGACAAACTGCAGGTCTTTCAAATAGTCCCCTACTACTTGCCACCGTTTAGGTAGTTGCTCCACTGTATCGGCCGCCACCGGGGTACTGGTGGAATCAGGGACTTGCGCGGTAGCAGAAGCGGTGGCCAACAAAAGCCCGGCCAGTAGCCCTAGCCTCCTCACTCTTGCTATGGAGCGCGCGCAACCCATTTCTGCTCAGGCATGAAGGGCAGTAGACGCCGCCGCGAGCCCCGGGGAGGTTAGGGCGGCATCCCCCACAATGCGGCCGTCTTCCAGCTTTATCACCCGGCGGGCCGGTCAATCACGCGCTGGTCGTGGGTGGAGAAAATATACGTCATGTTCTCCTCCTGGTTCAGCTTCCGCATGATGTCGAGCAGCGTGAAGGCCACCTGCGAGTCGAGGTTGGCGGTGGGCTCATGGGCCAGCACAAACTATGGGCGCGAGGCCAATGCCCGGGCTACGGCCACCCGCTGCTGCTGCCCGCCCGAAAGCTGGCTGGGCCGCTGACCCGCGCGGTCCGCCAGCCCCACCTCCGGGGCCAGCTGGGTCCAGTCTTCTACCAGCAGGCCGGGGGCGCGGGCCCGCACGGCGGCGGGGGCGCGGGCCCGCACGGCGGCGGGGGCGCGGGCCAGCGTGCCGGGGTCCTGCAGCCGCAGTGCTACTTCGTTCAGGGTGCCCGGGGCGCCCAGCAGCCGGTTCAAATCCTCGCGCCGCACAAAGGTGTTGGCCTCGTCGTAGGGCGTGTTGAGGGGGAGCGGTACAGGCCTACGCGCCGGAACGCGCCGGAGGTGATGGCCCCGCTGGTATCCTGAAAGGTGAGCACCACTTTGCTGCGCAGCTTTACCCGCAGTTTGCGGGCCGTGGTGGTGCTGAGCAGAATAGCCGGCGTTTTTGGAGGGGTACTAAAGTAGCTGCCCTCCGCTATGCGGCGGCCCAGGCCGGTTAGCTGGTGCTCGGCGGCGGGCTCAATGCCATTGAGTTGCAGCCCAGCGCTGCTGTAGGCCGAGGCCACTATGCCCCGCACCACCGTGCGCCCCGAGAGGGCGGCCCGGCCCGGCAGCGCCCGCAGCTGCCGCACCACTGCGGGCCCGTGCGGCAGCAGGTAGCGCGGCTCATAGTCCTGCTTGAAGGGCGGGTGATGAATCTGCAGGTGCGAAACCTCGTTTTCAATGACTCCCCGGATGCTCTGGTCATGCATCCCCCAGCTGAAGCCCGCGTAAAAGCCGCCGGCCCACACGCCCACCGTTATAGAGGTGATGATGAGCAGGCTGCGCAGCTTGTTGCGCCACAGGCTTCGCTAGGCAATGAGTAGCAGCATGAACTTCGGGATAAGACAGAAATATTAGGAGGGTTAAAACCTGCCTCTGCACGACAGGATGTAATGGATTGGGTAGAAAGATTTCGAATCAGATAAGTTGCCAGGATTAATCAGGCCCGCATGGCCTCCACCGGGCGGAGTCGCTAGACGGAGATAATCGGGTACAGCGCCAGCACGGCCGCCACGGCCAGCAAAATCAGGGCTTGGTTGATGAAAATGAAGGGCGCGGTGGAAGCAGGCATAATGGCCTCGAAGCCGAAGCGCTGAAAGGCTTCGACCCAGGAGCTCGTGAAGGGGATGGGGTAGCGCGCCAGATACACTATCAGGGGAACACTGGCCGCCACACCCGCCGCCACACCCAGCAGCGCCAGCTGCCCCTTTTGCATGCCCACGGCCACCAGCACGCCAAACTCGTAGCGCCGGTCCATGGTCATCATCAGCAAGGTGCCATAGACCGCAAAGGCAATAATGAGGTACACCATGCCGCTGATAATGAAGATGCTGGCCCAGTCGCCTTTCATATGCTCGTAGATGTCCGGCAGCAGCTCCTGCCAGTTCATTACCTCGTAGGTGAGGCCCAGCTTCTGACGGAGCGTCGCGCCCACCGCTTCCAGCTCATTGGGCTCGGGCAGGGCAAGCACCAGCGCCGTGGCCCGGCCTTCGGCGGCAAACAGCGCCTGGGCCCGGCGCAGCGGCAGATATACCAGCCCGTTGTTCTGGGCCGGGGTAGGTAAGCGCAGCACCCCCAGAATGGGAAACTGCCCGGCGGCCCCCACGCCGTGGTAGCCCTGGCCTAGCAGAATCAGCGTATTGCCCACCCCCAGGCTGAGCTTGCGGGCCAGCCCAGCGCTGAGCAAAGCCCCGTGGTCGGTGGGCCGCAGGTAGCGGCCCTGCACCAGGCGCTGGCGCAGGCCCGCTACCCGGTTTTGGCCGGCCGGGTCGGTGCCTACAACCAGGCAGCCCACGCTGAGGCGCTCGGAGGCCGCCAGGGCGAAGCTTTCCAGGCGGGGTACTACGCCACCCACCTCCGGTGCCTGGCTCAAATGCTGAATAAGCTGCGGCGTGAGGGCCAGGAAGTTGTCGAGCCCCTGCTCGTCCCAGTAGCCGGCCTGGTGCACCTGGACGTAGCCGGTGTGAAAGCTGACCACATTCTTAATGCGATTATCAAACGTGCCCTGCCACAACGCCCGCAGCGCCACGGCCAGCAGCACCGCAAAAAACACCGAGCCCATGCTGATGAGCGAGCGGCTGCGGTTGCGCCAGAGGTTGCGCCAGGCCAGGGTGAAATACATAAGAGCAGGGTATAAAAGGCCGCCATAGGGGATTTGGCGCTGGCGCTGCACCGTAAAGTCCGCTTCGGTAAGAGGCACGTCGAAGCGCAGGGAGCGGTAGAGCAGCACGGTTTTCTGGTTGGGCTTGTCGGCGGGAATCATTTCCAGGCGGGCGGGCAGCAGGACTCCCCAGCAGACGGATATCGGAGCCATGCATGGTGTTCACAAGCTGGCCGTCCTCATCATAAAACTCGCTGCGCAGCTGCAGATAGTCCTGGGTGTCAATCCAGACCAGCACCTTGCCCCACACCACGGCGGCCTCGGGGCGGGGCAGCAGCTCAATCCGGTAGCAGGGGCGGCCGTCCACGGCTTCCTCGCCCAGCAGGCGGTGGATATAGTCCGTGACAATAGAGGATTCCTTTACCAGGTCGTCGTTGGTGAAATCGGTGCCCATCCACGACTGCGTCATCATAGACGGCGGCAGCTTGATGGTGCGCTCAATAGTGGGCGCCCAGTTTCAAACCTCTTTTTTCCGCTTCAGGAAAGCGGTGCCTTTGTCCCGGGCCGGCGCTTTTATCAGAATGATGGAATAGCCGTTGCCCAGCGTCCAGGAGTGCACCAGCAGCTCCCGCTTCCAGGTGGGCCGCACAATCTGAATGGCGGCTTCGCCTTCGGAGCTGCGGCCCCGTACTTTTTCATCGGCACGCTGCACAATGGCGCGGGCGTCCTGCGCGGCACTTGGCCGGGCCAGCCCCAGCAGGAGTAGGGCCAGCATCACTACGCGGGGCCGTCGGCTAACCAATCCGCAGATTCGCACCACCATTTTCATTGTGTTGCCCCACGTGTAGGGGGCGGGGGGCATTTTTCCCGATTCCAAAGAATTACTCCGACGTATTGCCGTCAAAAGGGGCCTCGTGCTGCGCCGCCTCCTGCCTGGTAGCCTGCACCACGCCGTTCCGGTGCTGGGGCGGCGCGTACAGGGTATAGAGCTGCAGGGGTTTGGCCGCATTGGTGTTGATGACATTATGCGTGGAGCCTGCCGGGGCGATAATGACGTCCCCGTCCGTCACCTCATAGGAGTGGCCGTTGATGACGCACTGGCCCGAGCCGCCCTCGACGCGAAAGAACTGGTCGTGGTTTTTGTGCACCTCGCTGCCGATTTCCTCACCGGGCTTCAGGCTCATCAGTACTAGCTGTAAGTGCCCGCCGGTGTAGAGCACCCGGCGAAAGCTACGGTTCGCCAACGTAGCCCGCTCGATGTTGGTGTGAAAGCCTTTGAGCTGGCTGGCCGCTGCCGCAGGGGCCGGTGCCGGGCGGCTGGATGCCTTAGGATTAGCTTGGCTGGCCGCCTGGTCATCGGCCGCAGAATCCGTGGTGCAGGCCGGCAAGACAGCCAGCGTCAAGCCGGCGGCCAAGGAAAGGAAAGTATTCATGGCATTAGGTGTTAGCGATACCAACAAATGATGAAAAGCAAGGAGGCTGTGCGGCCTGAAACCCAATCGTCATGGTCCTCCGGCTCCCCGCCGGCAGTCCCGAAAGTGCTGCGGGCTTCCGGGTGCATGATCTGCCCGCCCAGGTAACCAGTGCGGGCCAGCAGCCCAAAGCTGGCGAGGGCTCCGGCCAGCGTCAGGTACGTGACGAGCCCGGCTCGGGTATGGCCGCGGGCCAGCAGCAGCAGGCTGATCAGTGCTAGGACTCCAGTGGCTTCCATAACCCAAAAGCTTAGTTCGGCAGCCTCTTCGTGCGCGTGAATAAGTGCCTCCGAGACACCGGGCAGGTCTTCGACCGTTTCCTCGGCACCGTCGCCGCTCACCTGGGTGGGAATGGTGAGAAGGGCCGCGACAAGCAGCGTGGCCAGGCCCGTGCGCAGCAGCACGGGCTGCGTGCGCAGCACCACAGCCAGCAGCAGCAGCAACAGCCCGAAGAGGCTGCCCAGAATGGGGACGTGGTTGATGAGCAGATGCCAATGCGCTGGGTTCATAGAGAGGGCCAAAAGCGGTGTAAAAAGCTCGGTCTGAGGTAGCTGGTGCGGCCAAATGGGACGTTCTGAAACGGAGGCAGCTCGCTGCGGGGCTCGCCCGGAACAAGAACGGCCACCGCTGTCACCTTATTAAATTTAACTGCGCTCTTCACTTGAATAAATGCCGAATAACATGTTGAGCCATGACTTTGATCATTGCTTTCCGCCATTGCTTCCGATCTCGTCTGGCGACCGCGGTGCATCAACAAGTTGATGCACCGCGGTCGCCAAAAAAAGTCCCACGCAGGGGCAAAATGGCCATTATGCCATTTTCTTCCGCGAAGGGCCTGTCCCGCTAATCGAAGCGAGCTTATTTCAGCAAGCCCACCAGCAGCTGTTGACGTGCCTACGCTCGGGCATGGCTATGGCTCCAGTGAAGAGGCCCCACCTGCTTGGTGAGCACCTCCTGAAGGCTGTACAATGGTAGCTGCGGCAGGCCGGGAAGCTGGCGCACCACAGCCAGCAGCAACTGCAACAGGCCGAAGAGGCTACCCAGGATAGGCAGGTGGTTGAGCAGCAGATGAAGATGGGCACCGTTCATAAGGAGGATAAATAAAGGAGGAAGAAGACCCTGAGCCGCCAGGCAGGTTAGGGAGAAACGTTGAAAAAGGCCCCCACGGCCGCGGTCAGGGCCATGGCCAGCACGCCCCAGAAGCTGACCCGCGCGGCGGCCTTCCACACCCCGGAACCCCCTACGTATGCCGCTAACCCACCCAGCGCTGCCAGAAACAGCAGGGACGTGAGCGACACGCTCCAGCCCAGTAGGCTCTGGGGCGACACCAGGATCACGAGCATCGTGCTGCAGGTACGCTGCCTGTTATTTTGCTGAAAGGGGGTAGACCAGCCTGCTGCGGCATTAAGCCACAGTTCCTGCCCGCCCTGGGTCCTGCCCCAGCTGTTGCAGCACCGTCACCAGCTGCTCCCCCATCCGGTCAATCTGCGTCAGCCCCCGGCGGGCTTCTTCGATCTGCCCACGGCCGTGCTGCGCCGCCAGCTCGCGCCCCGTGCGGAGCATGTCCAGCAGCAGCCTTTCGGCTTCCCGCACCTCGGGTTGCCCCAAGAATTTAGGCTTGATGACGGTGCTCAGCCACTGGCCCAGTGCGTTGCCCTGGGGCAAAAACAAGGCCTCGTCCGCCTCCCGCACGCCGTAGAGCACCGAGCGCAGCTGCGACTTAAACAGAATCTGTTTAATGCGGGCCTGCTGCATATCAAGGGTGTTTAAATCCATCGGTAAGGGCGTTGAAAGGGGTATAAGCGCACTGACCGTCATCAGGAAGCCGCAGGGATTGGGGGCGAGGCGGCGAGAGCCTGCAACTGGTGCCGGGCTTCCACCAGTTCGGTCACATCGAAGGCAAAACTGAAAATGCCTACAATTACTCCGTTTTCGCGGAACGCCTGGTACACAAAGTCAAAGTAGCGCGACTCCATCTGGCCCGTGGCCCGACGGTGCAGCTGCAGGAGCATCTGCTTGCCGTAGTAAGGCTCCCCCGTCTGGTAGACGTGGTCGAGCAGGCCGATGAAGCCTTGTTCCGCCGCTTCGGGCACGATGTCCAGCACCGTGCGGCCCACCAGCTCGTCGGTGGCAAAGAGCTCGTGGTAGCGGGGGTTGGCGAACTCAAACACGTACTGCGGGCCCCGCACAATGGCCACCAGCGCTGGGGCCTGCTGAAACAAAGTGTAGAAGGTCTCGCGCTGGCTTTGCGCCAGCTGAAACGCCTGGTAGGCTTGGTCCGAAAGGGCGGCCTGTTCCTCGTTGGCCTGCAGCAGCTCCAGGACCAGGGCCTTCTGGTCGTGGATGTCCACCGAGCAACCCACCCACATGCTCACTTCGCCCGTGGCTGTGTGCCGCGGAAAGCCCCGGGCCAGCACCCAGCGGAAGGCACCATCGGCGCCGCGCAGGCGGTACTCCGTCTGGTAGGATTCACCCGATTCGTAGGCCTTGCGCCAGGCAGTAGCAGCCGACTCCCGGTCGTCCGGGTGGACCCCCTCGAGCCAGCCAAAGGCCACCTCCTGCGCCATTTCCCGCCCCGTGAACGTGAGCCAGCGCTGGTTGAAGTAGTCCGACGAGCCGTCCGCGCGGGTGGTCCACACCATTACCGGCAACGACTCCAGGATGAACTTCGACCGCTCCTGGCTTTCCCGCAAGTCGCGCTGCATGGCACGGGCCCGCTTTTCGGCCCCGTGCTGCTCCGTGACGTCGCTGGTTTTCAGCAGGATGGCTTGCAGGTTGCCCTGCGCGTCCAGCTGCGGGTAGTTGGTGGTTTCCCAGTACCGCTCTTCCAGGCCCCCGCCCTGCTCGGCGGAGCGCTGCATGTCATAGCGAATCCGGGGCATCGTGTGCGGGGCCGCGTGCTCGCGCACGTAATCCAGCGAATCGGCAAACACCTGCCAGTCGTTTTGCTCGTCGCGCGGAAACACCTCGAACACGTCGCGGCCTACGATGGCCTCGCGCTGCTTGAAGGTCACGGCCAAATACAGGTCACTCGCGTCCAGAATGGTGTAGTCTGGGGTCAGGAGCAGGTAGTACTCCGGCAGTTGCCACAAGGGGTAAAAGGTGCCGGGGGCAGAAAGCGAAAGGGTCATAGCAGTAGTAGGTACCAAAGGGGAACATGGGGCGCGGCCGCCCTTACATGCGCTGCAGCCAGGCCGCCGCCGTGTCCCGGTTCTGAAAAGTCATGATGCTGATGCCGGCCGCGGTATGCTCCACGGCCAGCTGCGCCGACAGCTGGCTGTAGCGCTCGGGCGAATATACCCAGGAGAAGTGTCGGCACCCCGCCTCGTACAGCAGGGGGAAGAACACGTTGCTGCCCCATTTGGCGGCGTCGGCCCACAGGCCCGTAACGTGGGTGTTGTCGTTGAGCACTTTCGTGCAGCGTTCCTGCCGTAATAGCTCCAGCAGCTTCAGGGCCCCAGCCATCACTGATTCATCATCTAGGGCGCCGTGCCAGTCCAGGTATAGCCAGTCGTTGGCAAAGTCGTAAGAAATGGTGAGCGTGGGCGCGTCGTACAGGGTTTGCAGGGCCATGGGTAGGATGTGTCTGCGGGCAGTACGCACCAGCCGGGCATAAGTTGGCAAATGGCTGTTTGAGCAGCAGCTTCACAACCCGTTGGTCCTAGGAGTAGAACCGGGTGAGACGCCTGGCATTGGTAGAAGTTCTCCGGCTGAAATCCGGGCAAGTTGCGTAATTGCCCGGTACCACGGACCGGGACCAGGTGTTGACCGGGTAGGGACGAATCCTGCTTGGCGACGGTCAGTGGACGCCGGCGGGCGCGAGCCGCACCCCACGCCTACCAATGCCCCCAGAACAGGGCACCGACTACTCGCTTCCTGCCGGGCATTCCCCACCTCCTGCTTGTGTGCTTCCTTCCTGCTATCAAGCTGATAGGTAGCGGAAGGCTCCAGCGCGAATCCTGGCCTACGTGCCGCCCCAACGCGACGGGAAAACGCGCCCGCCTCCTGCTCCCCTCAGGAGGATGGAACCAGCGTCCCCAGCGTAGTTATCGGGACCGGGTAAATGCGTAGCTTAGAGGACTAACGTTCTCTGTCTCAGCTTTCTTTTAGCCCACCCCGAGAAGTAGCTCGTGGCGTGGTCCTGCCTCCTGCTGCTATGCGCTCTATTCTCTTGCTGGTGGCCTGCGGGCTGCTGTGTTTGGCTACCCCCACGGCGGCGCAATGGCCTCTAAACCCCGCCGCTTCGCCAACCACGCCGCTGGCCGGTTCCGGGCTGGGGGCGGTGCCAACCCCGGCGGCGACGGCGGCCCGCTACCGCTACTGGGAAGCCGACCCCGATTCCCTGCGCCAGGTGTTGACTACCCAGCGGGCGGACACGGCCCGCCTGCGCACGCTCATGCACTTGGTTGATGTAGCGCCCCTGTGGAGTGCGACGAACCCGAACGAGGAAGAGACGGCGGAATTGGCCGTGCTCAGTGCCCGGCTGAGCCGGCCCGAGCAGCGCGCGTATCGGTTGCTGGCGGCGGGAAATTGCCTCTACCAAGTCAACGTCGTCGCGGCCGCCCTCGATAGCCTGCAGGCGGCCGTGGCGGCCTTTGACCGGCTGCATCGACCCGTGCCGTATGTGCTGGCGGCCACGGGCGTGCTATTCATCGAGCTGAACCAGCGAGAGGCCCGGGGCCGGTACTTTTTCGAGAAACTGGCCTATTACCGTCCGCGCGGGGCGACCGAAAACATGGCCATCTGCCACCATGGCTTAGGCGGCTATTACCTGGGGCGGGGCGACTACAATCAAGCCCTGAGCCACTACTTGCAGGATGTGCCGCTGTATGGCTCCTTTAATCGCTCGACCTATTACAACCAGTTGGCTTCCGTTGGGGCCCGGTACGCCGAGTGGGGCAATACCGACAAGGCCTTACCTTACGTCCAACGGGCCGTAGCCGGACTGCGCCGCCACCGCCGTGACAGTTTCTATGCCTACAAAGTCCTGGCGGAGGTGCAGCTGCTGCGGCAGGACTACCCCGCCGCCCTCCACGCGCTGAACCAGGCCTTGCGGCCGCTGGAACGGGGACGGGAAATCTACCCCTGGGTTAAAAAGAAGGCCTATATCTTTCTGCTAAAAGGGGCCGTGCTGCTGGCCCAGCAACAGCCGCAGGAAGCCCGCCCGCTGCTCCTGGCAGCTCAGCAGTTGGTCGACTCGCTGCAGCTGCCCCTAACCGCGTCGGTTGGGAACCTGGAGGCAGATGCCACCTGGGCGCGGTACTACGTCGCCACGGGCAATGCCGCCCGGGCGGAGACCCATTGGCTGGCGGCCTACGGCAAAGCCCGGCAGGAGCAACGAACGTCCCTGCGCCTAGCCTACCTGCAGGAGTTGACCCGCTTCTACCAGCAGCAAGGACAACCTGACCCCGCGGCGCGCTATGCCGTAGCCGCCTTGGCCTTGGCCGACTCGCTCAACGCCAAGCAAGGCGCTTTGCACGTGGCCCAGTACGAAATCGAGCAAGCCGACCGCGCCCAGACGGCCCGTATTGCGGGCTTGCGGCAAGCCCAGCAGCAGGATGCCGCGCGGGCTCGCCGCCAGCGGAACCTCCTCTGGGCGGTACTGGCGGTATTGGCCCTGATTGGGGGCTTCTCGTTTTTACTCTGGCGCAGCAACCGGCTCAAGCAACGGGCCAATGAGCAGCTGGAGCAGCAGAAAGCGAAGCTGCAGGTCCAGCGCGACCAAACGACACAAGCCCTGACTGAACTGCGCACGACTCAGCAGCAACTCATGCAAAAAGAGAAAATGGCGAGCCTCGGGGAACTGACGGCGGGCATCGCCCACGAGATTCAGAACCCGCTCAACTTCGTGACTAACTTTTCGGACGTGAGTGCCGAGTTAATGTTGGAACTACAAGAAGCCCACCTTGCGGGGGATGGCGAGGAAGTAACCGCGTTGGCCGGCGACGTAACTGAGAACCTGACCAAAATCCGGCAGCATGGGCAGCGGGCCTCTAGTATTGTAAGCGGCATGTTGGAACACGCCCGCCCCAGTACGGGCAAGCGGCAGCCCACCGACGTGAATGCGCTCTGCGAGGAATATTTGCGCCTAGCCTACCAGGGGCAGCGCACGAAAACGCCGTTGTTTGAGGCGGATGTAATCACGGATTTTGCCCCCCAGCTACCCCTGACAAATCTCGTAGCCGCCGACATTGGCCGCGTGTTGCTGAACCTCTACAGCAACGCCTTTTACGCCCTGCACGCCCGGCAACAGGGAAGTCAGAAGGGGTATCAACCTACGCTCCGCGTCCAGACGCGGCAGCGGGAGGGGCAGGTCGAAGTCCGGGTCCAGGACAATGGGGGCGGCATGAGCGCGGCCGTGCAAGCCAAAGTCTTCCAGCCCTTTTTTACCACCAAGCCAGCAGGAATTGGCACCGGCCTGGGCCTCTCGCTGAGCTATGACATCATTACCCAAGGGTATGGGGGCTCGCTCACGGTCGAGAGCCAGGAAGGGGAGGGCAGCGCATTTGTGCTCTCGCTGCCGGCCTAGGAGCTGGAAACCCTGGCCTGACGATGCCTGCTATTGGGGTGTTCCGCCATCTGCCCCATGATAGAATGGCCGTGTCATCCGCGCATCAGGTTACCAGGCACCTCGAATAGGTCATGGCGTGTCAGCACGCTTCGTCTTATCAACCCCCACCTGACCCGCTTTCATCACCCACTTCACCTGCTGGATCACCACCTGGATGTCCTGCAGCGGGTCGCCTTTGACGGCCACGATGTCGGCTAAGTACCCAGGGGCGATAGCACCCAGCTCCTTTTCCAGGCCCAGCATTTCCGCTCCCGTGGTCGTGGCGGTCTGCAGGGCCTGCTCCGGGCTCATGCCCGCTTGGACAAACCATTCCAGCTCCCGCGTATTTTCCCCAAAGCCGGTGAAGACCGCATCCGACCCCATCGCGATTTTCACCTTGGCCTTTATCGCGCGCTTCAGGGTTTCAACATTCTTGCCTAGGTACTGATTCAGCCCCTCCACGGTCTGGGCATCATAGCCATATTCGTCCTTATGGGCGACATAGTAGCGGTTATGGTCGACGGTGGGCACGTAGATGATGCCTTGCTTGGCCATGGCCTTCAGGGTCGCGTCGTCCATATCAATGGCATGCTCCACCGTATTGGTGCCCGCCCGCACCGCCGCGCGGGCCCCGTCGGGGCCGTAGGAGTGAATGGCAATGCGCTTGCCCGCCTGGTGGGCCACGTCTACGGCCGCTTTCATCTCCTCGTAGCTGAAGGTTTGAAAGCCGGTCACGTCCTTGTCACTGCCCGTCGAGCCGTACATCTTGATCCAGTCCACCCCCGCGGCTAGTTGCTGGCGGGCCACGCGTTGCACGTCGGCCACCCCGTCACACTGCCCGGCATCGGGGATAGCCCCCACTTTATAGGGGCTGCTGGTCACATGCAAGCCATTGCCGGCCACCAACATGCGGGGTCCCAGCATGGCCCCGCGGTTGATAAGCTCGCGCAGGGCCAGGTCCATGTTGTCAAAGGAGCCCAGGTCGCGCACGGTCGTGACGCCCGTCTCCAGGGCTTTGCGGGCATTTTCCTGGGCCAGGAAGACCGTCACGGGCGCGCTTAAGCTGCCCAGCTGCCCCCAGGGGGTGCTGCCGGGGGCCTTGTCCCAGTAGAAGGAGAGGTGGGTGTGGGCATCAATTAAGCCTGGAATGGCAGTATAGGCCCGTAAATCAATAGTTTCGGCCCCCGCTGGGATAGCGATGGCTTTCTCGGAACCTACTTGCATAATCCGGTCGGCGTTGACCAGCACGACGGCGTTCGATATCACCTGGCCCTGGCCCGTGATGACGCTGCCAAAGCGCAGGGCCTTGACTTGGGCCGCGACCCGAGCAGGAAACCCGAACGAAGTAAGAACGAAGAGTAGAAGAGAGAGGGGACGCATACTCGTTCATGGAGTTAGGAGCGTTGAAGCTAGAAAGTGTTTGAATTCTGTACTCATTGGTTTACTTCGCTTTTTCTAGCTAGGCTGACCGCAAGGACTTTTGTAAGCTTAATCCGCATGGGCTGGCCTCCCCCTTCACTGTTGGCCAAAGCCAGCGGCAGGGGTGGAAAGCACTATAATACGAACTACGGCGCCCTCATCCCTTCGAACTGGAGAAATCGGGGAAACTGACTTCGGTCAACCAACGTCCACCGAGTCCAGCTGCCGCAATATGCTTCGCTTTTCCCTAATATACGACCGGCACAGGCATCGCTGCGCTGGGAGCGCGCCACAGGTGGGAGCGCGCCACAGGGATAAACAGCCTAATTCAGCCCGAAGACAAGTGGATGCTCCCCGAACTTACTTCTCATACCTTTCGGGCCTGATCCGTGGAGCAGCAGATGCTGCTGGTGTGGCCGAGAGGAGCTGCTGGGATCGGCGGCAGACGGTGGGGCTCTAGCAGTTGCGCGGCTTTTGCTGCGCGGTGGATTACGGTGCCCAGACCAACGATATCCAGCCCCTGCGGAGCTTTCCGATGCGGCGTGCCTGGACGCGTACCTGGACAAGATTCGCTGGGACAGCTTAAGGTACCAGGGAAGTAGGCGGGAATGGTCGGGCTTGCGCCTGGGGTCCGACATGATCGGTTTATACGAGGGTTATGGCCTCGCACCGGGTGATGGCGCTCCTCTAGGGGGTGCTGAGCGTTCCCACAAGGGGCCCTTTTCCTAGAAACCGTGGTAGCGAAAAACCCCGGCTAGGGATACTTAGCGCCCGTACACGAGCGTCAGGTAATACAGCCCCCCCACCCGGGGGGCGCCTAGATAGGAAACATAGGAGGTATTGAGCACGTTGCTGGCTCCCAGCTTCAAGCGCAGGGGAGCCGCGGGCAGGGTATAGCTCAGTTGGGCGTCCAGCGTGCCGTAGGCTTTCACCGTACCGGCGACCAGAAAGGTCTGGGAAATGTACCGGCTCTGCCAGCGGTAGTTTAGGCCCACGCCCACCTGGTGGTAGACGTCCTCGTTGGCCACGCTCAGGTTATAGGTCCAGCGCGGCGTGTTAAAGCCGTCCTCCAGTCCGTCCCCATTGTCGGGGCGCCGCAGGCGGGTATAGGTCGTGTGGGCCCCCAGCAGATAGCCGCCCCGTAGCTCCCAGCGCACCCCAGTGGAGGCGCCGTAGGTCGTGACCCGGCTCCGCGAATTCGTCCAGAGGCGGTAGCGGGCCTGCCCGGCGCGGGCATTCAGCGCCGTCGCTACCGTGGGTAGGTCGGCGGAGAGCAGGGGCACGCCGTCCGCCGCGACGGGCACGTAGGCTTCAACTTGCGCGATAAAGTCGCGGTACGAATTATAGTAGCCATCAACGTCCACCAGCAGCCGGCCTTGGGGCAGGAAGACCGCTTTGTACCCCCCTTCCAGGGAGCGGATGTACTCGGGGTGGAGGTAGGTGTAGGGATTTTTTACGAGGCGGCCCTGGTGTTCCAAAATCGCTTGCTGGCGTTTCTGGGTGGCTGACTGCGCCGACGGGTTGGCGTTGATGCTGGCGATAACGGCGGCGTTAAACGCATCAATGCTCGTACGCAGGTAACTATGCTCGAACACCCCGGCCGACATCACCCGCAGGCCCCCAATGCGCTTGACTTGGCCGCTGTTGACGTTGGAAAAGCCCTCAAACAGGCTGGGAAAGCGGTAGCCACTCTGGTAGCTGAGCCGAACATGCTGCCGTTGGGTGGGCGAGAAAACCGCCGTCAACCGGGGGTTGGCTTTCAGGGCGAAGTAGTCGTTCTTATCCACCCGCAGCGTGGCCGTCAGCCGGAGTTGGTCGGCGAGCACGCGCCCGCCTACCTGCACGAAGCCACCGGTTTTGGCGTACGTTAACTTGTCGTGGAGCGGGTCCTGGCCGGGTTCGGGGTTGATAAAATAGTTGCCATCGGGCACCACCAGGTAGGTGCGGTGCTCGGCCCCGGCCAGCAGGTCCACGGTGGCCGGCAACTTGCCGCCCCGCCGCAGTGCTTCCGCCACGTTGATCTGGGTCTCGGCGTGCAGCAGGGTCGCTATCACCCGCAGGGCGGCGCCCTGGTCCCAGTTGTTGATGGTCTGCAACTCTGCTAAGCGCTCGGTAAAGGCTTCCGTGCCGGATTGTAGGCGGCCCGCGTCGGCCGCCGCGCGGGCCCAGGCGTGGGCCTGGGTTATCGTTTGCCCTTCGGCTACCGCCGTGTGCCACGCGGCGCTATACGCCGCATTCCAGGGGGCATCGGGCTGAAAGCTCCGGTCCAGGTTCTCGCCCAGCGAGCGCAGGTTATAGCTCTGGCCCGTATTTTCGTGGGTTAGATACGTGCGCGCCTGCACCACGGGTGTGGTCAGGGTCAGCGCGTGCTGCTGCAGCGTGTAGTCCTGCAGCCGAAAGCGGTTGGCGCGCTGGTAGACGTTGTCGAAGTTGGCCACCCGGTAGGTGTAGGTCAGCTCCTCCGCGGGTCGGAAGCGGTAGTGCAGGGCCCCGTCGGCTTTGCGGTGCTGGACGGTATAGTCGACTAACTCGGGCTCGCGGTAGCCGGTGCGGGCCACCGTGTACTGCTGGCCGCCGAGCGTGAGCGTGGTGCGGTTCGAGGACTCGTTGCCGTAGCTGTTGGTGGGGTCGCGGGCGGGATTGTCCGCGCCCAGCAAGCCCGTGGTAGCGTTGCCCTGGGCAAACAGGTCGGTCTGGTCGTTGGCCACCCAGTCGGCGGCCCGCAAATAGCTGCCGTTTACTTTAAAGGCCAGCTTGCCCGGCACCAGCACCCGCGCGTAGCGGACGCTCGTTTCCGTATACAAGAGGTCGGCGAGGCGGCGTGACCCCGAGGGGGGGCGGTTGCGCTCCCCGAGGTGATTGACGCCCGTTTGCTGGCGCAGGCTGAGCCCTGCGGAGGTGAATGGATTCTTGGTCTGGAAGGTAGCCAAGCCGTTAATGGCGTTGAGCCCGTAGAGGGCCGCGGCCGTGCCCGGCACCAGTTCCACGCGGTGTATATCGAGGTCGCTCGGCCCCAGCACGTTGCCGATAGGCCCGCCAATATGCGGGGATTGGTTATCGACCCCATCCACGAGTTGGGCAAAGCGGACGTTGGTGGTATTGGCAAAGCCCCGGGCGTTAATAACCCGGAAGCCTAGGCTGGGCGTCAGGACCTGCACGCCCTTCAGGTGCTCCAGGGCGTCGAAAAACGTGGGGGCGGGCGTGAGCCGCAGGGCCCGGGCGGTGAGCTTTTCCACGGTGACGGGCGAGTGCAGCCAGCTTTCTTCCACCCGGGAGGCGGAAACGACCACCTCTTGCAAGGTGGTCCGGAGGGTGTCTTTCGGGACCGGCGCAGGCCTGTTCGCTTGGCTGTACGCCCCGCTGGCACTCAGGGAGGCGAAGGCTAGAAGCCTCATTCGGCGCGCGCTGGCAGTAATCCAAAAAGGCCGCATCCGAAGGGGCGTCATACGCGTTAGGTTCGACCAAATATAACCAACGAAGGAGCTCGCAGCTTACTAAGCCGGTGGGGCAGCTAACAGCCGGGGACCCAATCCCGGCCAGCGGAATAATAAGTAACTGTTCGTTTCCCGATTGGACCGTGGCTGTTGCAGAACTCGCTACCTCGAGTTCTCGTCTTGTTTTGCTGGCTGGCGTTTACCGCCGCAACTCCGGGTTCGAAGCTGAAAAGGGAGGGTGCCAAGTGGGGGAGGCGGGTTAGGGAGGGCCACGGCCAGGCTCAGGTGCTGAGCGGGCCGGTGCTTGAGCAGCTTCTTCAAGTTGAAGGCGATGGCGGCCAGGAGCATGGCTGTGTGCGCTCCGGCTTTGCCCCGCATAGTCATTCGGCGTAGCCCATAATGGTGAATCAAACTACCGAACACGAGCTCAACGGCGCGGTGGCGCAGTCGTTTCCAGCGCCCGCCCTGCGGACTGCACTGCCGGGCCAGCGCCCGTTTGTACGCGGGGCATCAGAGGCCGAACGGACGATGTGACGACACTGGCTTTTGGGCACACAACCCGGCTTCCGGGGGCACTGCTGACAATCCTGCTAGGGCGCGCGGTAGACCTTCTGCCAACTGCCGTTCGGATCGGTCGCGTATTTTTGAAACGGCAGCCGCTTGCTCGCCGGACAGGTAAAGTGATCCGCGATCGGGTTGTAGGGAAAGCCCACCATCTCGGGCTTGTAAGGTCCGTGCACTGGAATCCAGGGCGTGATGCCTCGTTGCTCGAGAAAGGCATAGTTCGAGCCCGTCGAGTAGCCCGCTGTAACCGCAGCTCGTTGGCGGCTAAGCGCTGTTGCACCCGTTGGGCTAGGACAGGAAGATAGACGCTGCCCCGACTATCGGCGAAATCGGCCTAGATGTGGCTAATCACATCCTTCGCCGTGTCCACGGCTAAATTACAGAGGTAGTTCAGGGCGCGGGCTTTGCCGGGCTTCATGGAGATGCGCACGTCAGGATCGGTCGGGCTGTAGTGCGTTTTGTTGCTCAGCAAGCGGGCTTTCGGATGCCTCCCTCCGGGAGCGCCCTCATGGGTAGCGCGCTTGGCTTGGTGCGTGGCCAGTGCGCGCCACGGACACCTTCACCGAGCAGCCCCAGGTCCTTAACGGCTACTCGGACCTGCTGCTGCAGGTGTTCGGGGAGCGGGGCCGACACGCGCGCACGGCTTTGGGCACCAACGCCCTGCCTCTGGGCATGGCCCTGGAAGTGGAGATGGTGGTGGAAGTCGAGTAGGCACGGGGGTGACCCCGCCTCACCCAAGAGGAGGCGATAACAAGCGGCATGTTGGCTCTTCTCGTTAAAAATAGGGAGTATCTTCAACGTGGGTAGCTCAGCGCACAATTAAGTGTTATCAGTGCTTATAGCGGGTGGAAGCCAGGACCCTCCCGTCTTGGCTTATCGCTCCCTATTCTGCAAAATAAAGGCCGGCGGCACCGGTGTTGGTCAGGTCCTGGGCGATGACGAGGGTAGCTAGCGGCCGGCTGAGCAGTAGCGGGCACCCGTCTGGTCAAGAGCAGCCATCGGCCACTAGAGAACGTCCAGCCCCGGCAAGTTGAGCAGACCAGCGGCGCGACGCGCTACGGCTTTAACGCTGTCCACATCCGGGCCGGTGATGGTCAGGTGACCCATCTTGCGGCCGGCCCGCGCGTCCAACTTGCCGTACAGATGCAGGTGCGTGCCCGGCAAACTCAGCACGGACTGCCAGTCTGGCTCACGCGGTTGACTGCTGGCGTTGAACCACACCTCGCCCAGCAGGTTGAGCATGATGGCCGGGGAATGCTGGCGCGGCGGCGGCAAGGGCAAGCCCGCCAGGGCATGGACCTGCAAGTCAAACTGCGACGCATCGCAGGCGTCCAGGGTGTAGTGGCCGCTGTTGTGCGGGCGCGGGGCCATTTCGTTGACCACCAGGCCGCCGTGCGCGCTGCCGTCCGCCACTACAAAAAACTCCACGCACAGCACCCCGACGTAGCCCAGGTGCTGCGCGATGGAAACGGCCGCGTCGCTGGCCCTGGTTGCCAGGGCGGGGGGCAAATTGCCTTCGTAGGCGTGGGTCACGGCCAAAATGCCATTGACGTGCACGTTGCGCTGGGGGGCGAAGCTGACAACTTGCCCATCCCAGCCGCGCGCCACCAGCACCGAACACTCGGCGGTGAGCGGCAGCATCTTTTCCAGCACGCAGGCGACGCCGCCCAGCTCCGCCCAGGCGGCGGCCAGCTCCGCGGCGGTCCTGACGCGGACCTGGCCTTTGCCGTCATAGCCCAGGCGCGCAGTTTTCAGAATGCCGGGCAGCAAATCCGCCCGCTCGGCCTGGACGGCCTGCAGCTGGGCCGGCGTTTCAATCACCGCATAGGGCGCGCAGCTCACCCCCGACCCGGCCGCGCAGGCGGCGAAGTGGGCTTTTTCCTCGATGCGGTTTTGGGCAATGCCCACTACGGCCGCACTGGGTGCCACGGGCCGGGTTTGCGCCAGGGTTTGCAGGACCTGGGCCGGCACGTTTTCAAATTCGGTAGTGATGGCCTGGCACAGCTGGGAGAGTTGCGCCAGCCCGGCCGGGTCGTCGTAGGTGGTCTGGATGTGGTGGTGACTCACCAGCCCGGCCGGGCTGTGCGCGTCGGGCTCGAGCACGGCGGTAAAGTACCCCAAGCGCTGGGCGGCATGCACAAACATGCGGCCCAACTGGCCGCCCCCCAGTACCCCCAAGGTGGCCCGCTGGCCCGCGGCGTCCACACTGCCCGGGAAAATCGGGGTCATCGCCTCGGCGTTGCTAGCGGCGTTCATACGGGCAGCGTCATGGCGCGGGCGGCTTCGGTTTGTTCGGCGCGAAACGCCTGCAGCTTGGTCGCCAGGTCCGGGTCGTGCAGGGCCAGCAGGCTGACCGCGAACAAGGCCGCATTGGCCGCCCCGGCAGTGCCAATCGCAAACGTGGCCACGGGCACTCCTTTGGGCATTTGCACAATACTGTGCAGCGAATCCACCCCCTGCAAATGGCGACTGGCCACGGGTACCCCCAGTACGGGCACCGTAGTTTTGGCGGCCAGCATGCCCGGCAGGTGGGCCGCCCCCCCCGCGCCGGCGATGATGGCCTGCAAGCCGCGCGGGCCGGCTTGTTCGGCGTAGGCAAACAAGTCGTCGGGCATGCGGTGGGCCGACACCACGCGCGCCTCGTGGGCCACGCCAAAGTGCGTGAGCATCTGCACGGCATGCTGCATGGTGTCCCAGTCGCTGCTGGAGCCCATGACCACGCCGATCAGGGGCGGGCCCGGGGCGGGGCGGGGGCTGGGAGTGTCGGAGGGGGAAAGGGTGCTCATGGGGAGGCAGGTAAAGGGGCCAGGCAAGCCCAGGTGGTCAATAAAAAAACGCGGGCTCGGGCGTGGTCACCGGCCCGAACCCGCGGCCGGACAGCCGGCGGCGGGGCATTGCCCCGCTGGTGAAACGGGCCGTGGGGGGCAAACCCTGTCCCGCGGCCACAAAGCTAAGGCTGCGGCCCCAGCGGCAGCCGATATTCAGAGCAAATCCTGAAAAACACCGGTCCCAGCGCCACGAGCAGTTAGCGCTCCAGCAGGATTTCCGCGCCTAGAATCACCAAGTCTACCCGGCCCTTCAACGTCTGGTCGATGAAGGGCGTGTTCTGGGATTTGGATTTCATGAATTCCCGCGTGAAGGTCGTTTCCGCTTGGGTATCGAACAAGACACACTCGGCTGGCTGGCCGACTTCGATGGCGGGTACCGGCAGGCCCATCAGGCGGCGGGGCTCCGCCGAGTAGCGCTTCACCACCAGGTCCCACCCGAATTTTCCGGGCTCGACGAAGTGGTGATAAAGCGACACCAGGGCCGTATCCAAGCCGGTGATGCCGTTGGGCGCGCTGATGAAGTCCTGGGCTTTTTCAAACGGCGTGTGCGGCGCGTGGTCGGTGGCAATGAGGTCGAAGACGCCGTCGATGAGCCCTTCGAGCAGGGCATCACAATCCGCTTGGGTCCGCAGCGGCGGGTTCATTTTGTAGTTCGTGTCGTAGTCCCCGATGTGCTCGTCGGTGAACATCAGGTGGTGCGGGGCCACTTCCGCCGTGACCTTCACGTCGCCGCGGGATTTCCACCAGCGGATGGTTTCCATGCCGAGCTTGCTGGACACGTGCTGGATATGCACGTGCGCGCCCGCCGCCCGGGCCAGGCGAATGTCGCGGTCGATGATGATTTCCTCCGCGCACGCCGGCGAACCCTTGATGCCGAGCCGGTAGCTCATCACCCCTTCGTTCAGGGCGCGCGGTCCGGCCAGCTCCGGCACCTCGCAGTGGCTGGCGAAAAACATCCCAAACTCGGTGGCGTACTGCATCGCCCGCAGCAGCACCGCCGGGTCGGCGGTGGTATCCCCGTCGTCGGTGAGCATTTTCACCCCGAGCAAACGCATGCCTTCGATTTCCGCCAGTTCCTTGCCCTGGCGGTCCTTGGTGACGCAGCCGGAGGTGTACACCGGAATGCGAGCCTTGCGTTTGGCATTGTCTAGCACGGTGGCCACCGTGCTTGCCGAATCGAGGGCTGGGCGGGTGTTGGGCATCATGACCACGCCGGTAATGCCGCCATTGATGGCCGCTTCGCTCCCCGTGGTGATGGTTTCCTTGTTCTCAAATCCCGGAGCGCGGAAATGGACGTGGGCATCAAACATACCCGGCATCAGAATCCGACCACGCGCGTCGATGACACGCGCACCCTCGGGAATGGCTAGGTTACTGCCGATGTCCTGAATTTTTCCTTCGACAATCAGAACATCGCTCTCAAGCAGTACGGGTGAATTTTCGGAAGCGATACGGGCGTTTTGAAGGAGGAGCATGAATTAATAATTTCTGTAAGCCGCAAGGGTTATGGAAGATGTAGATTAAAGAGCGGAGTCAGCCGCCGCGTCAGGCGTTTAGGGCGTAACCACCGGTGAGTTGGCTCGTAGCGGGGCGGCATACGCTTCTTGCCGCGGAAATTCGCCCCCCGGCGTGAGCCAGTCGAGTACGGCCATGCGAACGGAAATCCCGTTTTCAACTTGGTTGGTGATTAGGCTGCGCTCATAGTCCATGACGGCGTCACAGAGCTCCACCCCCCGGTTCACGGGGCCGGGGTGCATGATGTAGAGGCCGCGGTCGCGGATTTCCGCTAGCCGGGTGTTGGTGATGCCGTACACCCGGTGGTATTCCCGGACGTTGGGGAAAAACTGCACGTCCTGGCGCTCCAGCTGCACGCGGAGCAGGTACACCACATCGGGCGCCCAGGCCAGGGCCGCCCCGTAGTCGGTGAAGCGGGGGATGCTTTCCGGGATATACTTGGGCACCAGGGAGCCCGGGCCCAGGTAAGCGACCTCCACGCCCAGCTTTTGCAGCAGGGTGCTGGTAGAGCGCGCGACGCGGGAATGGAGAATATCGCCGATGATGAGGACTTTTTTGCCCCGAGGGTCGGGGAATTTTTCCTTGATGGTGAAGGCATCCAGCAGGGCCTGGGTGGGATGCTCATGCGCCCCGTCGCCGGCATTGATGACCGACGCCGTGGTTTGGCGGGCAATCATAGCGGGCAGGCCGGGGTGACCATGGCGCACGACGATGTAGTCGGTGCGCATGGCTTGGAGCGTTTCAATTGTCTCGCGTACCGACTCACCCTTGGTGATAGAGGAGTGGGCGACATCGAAATTCGTTACCTCCGCCGAGAGGCGTTTGGCCGCGACCTCGAAGGAGGAGTGCGTCCGGGTGCTGGCCTCGTAGAACAGCATGAGCACGGACTTGCCCTCGAGGGCGGGGATTTTTTTTACCGAGCGGGTGAACAGCTTTTTAAAGGACGTGGATTGGTCGAGCAGGAACTCGATTTCCTCACGGTGAAGGGATGCGATGTCGAGCAGGTCTTTACGTGCCATACCGGAGTTGGGGAAAAGTGAGGTCGTCTAGCTTAAAAGGACAAGGTGAAGTCTTATCTGCCCCGACCTAGGATGCAGGAGCTGGCTGCCAGGATGGGCCAACCCGATGGTGGCAGCTGCCCCGGCTGGGGAGAGGGTGTTGGCGTCCACGGGAGGTAATCATTGGCGGCGGGGCAACAGTTGATGAACGCGACGGACATAAAAAAACCGTTTCGGAATCCGAAACGGCGGCGGGGCAACACTCAGAAAAAACAACGGAAATACCAGCGGCTAAATCGAAAAAACCGATGGCGGCGCAGACCTTCCGGTCCACTCGCGGTTCCCTGTAGAGCGGGGTCCCACGCTTCAGGAACAAGTTTTTTTGTTGAAGCATGCTGCAAAACTACGGCATTGTTGCGCCCGGCAACGCATCGGCAAGGTTGATTTTTTTTTCGCGCTGCTTTTCTCAAATTTCATTTTCGACCTAACGGGCTAAAGGACCCACTTTTTAGCATTCTTTTCGCCAGCAAAAAAATTAGGGCTCGCGTAACCAATTGCTTGGCAAGGACATTCCACCCTAACTTTAGCTCTTTATTCCGCAGCCTCTACAGCCGGCAGGCCGCCACGCTCCGGCGGCAAACAGCCCAGGAACTGCTCGGTAGTTCCTGGCTGCTTCATTTTCGGCCGGCACAATTGGTATTAAGGTGGTCTGGTTAGGCTAAACAGTTTTGGGCAGTAGCCTTCCTTACGTCACCCTTAACAAGTACGTGCCCTTCCCGGTCGTGAACCCGACCTTTTCCGAGGTGCCGACTACGCTCCAGCCGTTAGGAACTAATACCTCTAGCATCCGCGACAACGATTACAACCTAGGGTGAGTGGACACCAATAAAAAAGCTGTTTTGACGCTCTCCAGGCCGTCATGCTTTGACTGCGCTCCGCCTAAGGTTCATCTTGCTTAATGACCCCACACCCTCCTACCCCTGCCGCACTAGTTGGCGGCCTATGCGCTTTACAAACCGTCGGGCCTAGATAAATGAAGCCCGCGTAGAGCTGCACCAGTGCAGCTCTACGCGGCCCGCTTTTCCTGCGCGTCAGCGGGGGTGAAGATCCCACCCCGATGATGGGCCAGGTGGCCCTCCTTGCGCCGGTGGAAGTAGCGGATAACTTCCGGGGCCCGCGCCCGGAGCGGCAAGCCACACAGCCCGCCGCCCATTTGCTCCACCACCGCGGTGGGCGTGCGTAGCAGCGGCCGGGCCATGGTGGCCTCGGTTAAAAGTTGGGTACAGAAGTCAAGCGACTCGCTTCCAACTGGGCACCTACCCGCTAAAATCCGGCATATAGCGGTTGCTACGGCTGTTTGTTCGAAGGGACGTCCGTATTTCTGTACAAATTGCCTGAGCACTCAACAGCCAGCGAAGCAGACGGAAAACAGACTAATTAAGTGCAGAGAACGTGTTCATCAACCAAAGTACTTTTAACTCACTACAGGTGACGAGTGAACTGTATTCTGACCTTTAAAGCAGCTGCCTGATACAGGCAAGAGTTTGATTACTAGGCGTGAACACCTTGCTAATCTTGGAAAAGCGAAGTGACCAGCAGTTTCTCCGATTACCTTTTGTACCCAACTTTTAGCCGAGGCCCACTTACCAGCAGAGAACTGAGTACGCTGCGTGTTCTTCTAGCACAGCAGTGGTAGTTGCTTAACAGCAGCGCCGCTTCGCTAGCGGGTAACCGCGCATCTTATCCCGCTTGAACGTCGCTGATTCGGCCTTACCTTTCGCGGGGGGTAAGGCAGGGTTTTCTCCCCCTTTTGTGTCATAGCGCCGGGTGAGAAAGGGCGTTACCTTTGGCCCATGCACACGCGCCTGCCCTTAGCCATTATCGAAGACCAGACCCCCATTCGCGACATGCTGCACCACTACCTGGGCGCGCAGGCCGAGTTTGAATGCGTGCTGACGGCAGCATCGATGGAGGATTTCTTTCGGCAGCTGCCCGCGCTCGGCACCCCGCCGTCCCTGGTGCTCTCGGACATTGGCCTGCCGGGGCGCTCGGGCATCGAGGGCTTGCCCCTCATTCTGGCCCGGCTGCCGGCGGCGCAGGTGCTCATGCTGAGCGTCTACACCGATGCAGCCCGCGTGTTCGAGGCCATCTGCGCGGGGGCGGTAGGCTACCTAGTGAAGAATACCCCACTGCCCGTCATCAAAGCCAACCTGTTGGAGGTGGCCGCCGGCGGCTCACCCATGTCGCCGGCCGTGGCGCGGCACGTGCTGCAAGCGTTTCGGCGGCAACCGCCGGTGGCCGTCGCGGCGACGCCCGCGGCCCGCCTGACGCTCCGCGAGCAGGAAATTGTGACGGCCGTGGAAGAAGGGCTCAGCTATAAGCTCATCGCTGACGCCCTCGGCATCAGCCTCGATACGGTGAAGAACCATCTGCGGTCGGTGTACCGCAAGCTGCACATCAACTCGAAAGGCGAGCTGCTGGCCCTGGCCCTGAAGCGGCGCGACTAGATTTAAACGCGCTGCCTAACGGCCTTTTTGGTGGCGTTGTCCTGAGTGGAGAAGCAACGAACCCTTTTCCAAGCACCGGCAGTGCTAGGCAGGGCCCCGCAGCATCTCCCTCTTTCACGTTAGGACTTTATGTTGTACCGTTGTAGAGTAATATTCTAAGATAATCTTGACTTTATGACAAAACAGATACCCTGTCTGCTCTTCCTCCTCCGCGGGCTGCAAGGCCACCTGGTGGCCCAGCAGTCACCGGACAGCAGCGCGTAACGACGTATTTCGATTACGACAACACGAGCCCCACTCGGCGCTTGCTCCTAGAGACTTCCCAAACCTGCTTGCTGGAGCAAGTTAAGCATACCGACCTACCCGCTTTTGGCGGGTTAAACGACCTCAACTAACGAATTGGCGCCAACGCCGCGTGATCTATATACCCATCTTTCACCGGCTGCCTGGCATGCGGCTTAAGCGAACGACAATCTTGTGCTGGCTGGTGAGCGGCTGGCTGCTGGGTACGGGGCCGGTGGTGCGGGCCCAAACGCTGGTGCAACAGCCGGATCGCGTGCTGAGCACGGTGGGGGTCCGCGACGTAAGCAGCGACCCGGCGGGCTTCGCCTGGTTGGCCGCCCGGCAGGGCATGTTTCGCTACGACGGCCGGCAGCTGGTACCCCTCAACCAGTTGGTGCGGCAAGGGCCCCACCTGCGTGGCGAGGCCATCCGGGTGCTGGCCGATTCGGCCGGCACGGTGTGGGTCGGTATGCACGACGGGCTCTACGCCTTCGTGCCCGCCACCGGCAAGCTGCGCCAAGTGCCATTGCCTCGGCTCACGGGCCGGCACAGCCGCATCAACGCCCTGCTGTTGCACCGAGGTGCGCTGTGGTTTGGCCGAGGGATGGACCCGTGCCAGGTGTTCCGGCTCTCGCTCCGGCGGCCCCAACAGCCCGCGCGGCTGGTGTGGCAGTACCCGCAGGGCCTGATCGCGGCCATCGAGCCCAATTCGGCGGGACAGCTGCTGTTGTTCAGCTTTGAGCGCACCTGGCGGCTGACGCCAGGTGGCCGCGTAGTGCCGGTGGCCAGCCACAGCCAACGCTACCGGGTGCTGACGGCCAATAACGCCCGCCGGACGCAGCTGAACACCCGGCCGTTGCGCCTGCCCTCCGGCCCCTACTTCTTGACCGACAGCGTGCTCTATGAACGTCGGCCATCGCAGCCCCCGCGGGTACTAGCCCGCTGGCTGCGCAACCGTTCCTCCGCCGCCGTGCCGCGCCTGAACGTGCTGGAACTGGACAGCACCTGGTACTGGCTGGGCAGCGGCGAGCTATTGGCGTTGTCCATTCGGCGACGGCGGCTGCCACCCGAGCTACAGCATTACCCGCTGCCCCTGGCCCGCGAGTGGAACGGGTGGCTGGGCTTCAACCGGGACCGGACGGGGCTGTGGGCGTTTGCCGAAGGCATGCCGGGGGTGTTTAAGGTGCGCCCCTGGCGGGCGCCCATTCAGGCGCTGCCCGTGACTGGCGATCAGCGCCTGAGCACCCGCGCCATCAGCCGGCTAGCCGATGGGCGGCTGCTAGTGGGCAGCTACTCGGGCACGTTTACGCAGGCCGCTGATAGCCCCCTGGCCCCCCTGCGCCGCTGGTGGGGACAGGTACCCGACCGCGTCTGGTACTGCAGCTTGCGCCTGCCCGACGCGCGCCTGGTCGTGGGCTTTGAAAACGACCAAAGCGTGGGCCTGCTGGCGGGGGGGCGGTTTGAGGAAATCAGATGGGTCGGGACCCACCCCGAGCCCACCGGGAAAACCATCTTTTGCCTGCTGCGCGACCGGGCGGGGCGGGTGTGGGCGGGCGGGCAGCAGGGCCTGTTTGAACTCGACCTGGCCCGCCGCACACGCCGGCGCTACCGTGAAGGCGACCCCACCTGGCCCCTGCACCACTGCGAGATTGAGGCCGTGAGCGAAGGGGCGAACGGCGAGCTGTGGCTGGCCACCAACCGGGGGTTGTACTGCCTGCAGCCGGCCACTGGCGCGCTGCGCCACTACGGCCCCGACGAGCCGCCGCCCTACCGGCTACCCACCAGCCTGCTACGCTGCGTGCTGGCCGCGCACCCCGACAGCGTGTGGGTGGGCACCCTCGACGCCGGGCTGCTGCTGCTCCACCCCCGGCGGGGCGTGCGGCGGCAGCTGACGCTGGGCCGGGGGCTGCCCAGCGAGGCGGTGGCCTTTGTGCTGGCCCCCCGGCCGGGGCGGGTGCTGTGGGTGGGCACGCATAACGGCCTGGTGCGCTACGAGCCCCGCACCGGCCGGCGCAGCGACCTGACCACCGCCGATGGGCTGGCGACCAACGAGCTGAACCGCCAATCGAGCTGGTACGACGCGGGGCGGCAGCGCCTGTACGTGGGCGGGGTGGGCGGGGTGAGCGTCCTCGCCCCCCAGGACCTGGCCACGGCCGGGCCCCGGCCCCGGCTGCTGCTCACCAGCCTCACCCAGCACCACGCCCAGCCCGATACTATCCGCACCGACTACCTGCCCGGCACCCTGCCCCAGGGGCTGGAACTGGCCCCCGGCGACGCTTTTGCTGAACTGGCGTTGAGCCTAAGCGACGACGGCGGGTCCGAGCTGGGACGCTTCGCGTACCGCTTGCGGGGCACGGGGCCCGCGCCCTGGCAGGAGTTGGGCCCCGGCAACCGCCTGCGCCTGCAGGGGCTGGAACCGGGTGACTACACGCTCGACATCCGGGGCGAAACCGAACTGGGCACGCCCACCCGCAACGTGCTGCGCGTGCCGGTGCGGGCGCGCACCTACTGGTGGCGGCGGCCCGGCGTGTGGGTCGCCCTCACGGCCCTGATGCTGGCGGTAGCGGTGGGTGGGGTGTACGGGTGGCAGCAGCACCGCGGCCGGCGGCGCGAGCAGCGCTGGCAGGCCGAGCACGCCCTGCGCCAGCGCATTGCCGCCGACCTGCACGACGACGTGGGCAACCTGCTCACCCAAATCAGCATGCACAGCGACCTGCTGCGCGAAACCCCCCACACCCCGGCCCAGACCCGGGACCGGCTCGACGCCTTGGCCCTGGCCTCGCGCCAGGCCGGCCAGCAAATGAGCGACGTGGTGTGGAGCCTCCACGCCGGCCCGCTGCGCCTCAGCCAGCTGCTGGAGCGGATGCGCGACCACGCCCAGGAGGTATTGCCCCCCGCTGGTCTCGACGTGCAATTCCGCATAGCCCCCGACCTGCCCGACCCGGAACTGGCCCCAGCCCGGCTCCACAACTTCTACCTCATCTACAAGGAAGCCTTGCACAACGTGGTCAAGCACGCCCACGCCACCACGGTCACCGTGCAGCTGGCGGCGGACCCGGCTGGCCTCACTCTCACCGTGGCTGACGACGGCCGTGGCCACGACGGCCGCCCCCGGCCCGGCGGGCGGGGCCTAGCCAACATGCAGGCCCGCGCCCAGGCCGTGGGCGGCACCGTGCGCTACGAGCCAGTGACAACAGGCTTCGCAGTGGTGGTGGCCCTGCCGCTGGCGCGGTAGCACCCCATCCCGCGCGGTACATTGAGGTGTTCCGTGGGGGCTACGCTCGCGTCAGCCCTTGCCCGTCGGCCGCGTGTTCCGCCCAGGGGTGGGTGTAAGCAGCAACAACTAGCTGCCGCCCTGCGCAGAAATGCTGGGCCGCATCCTGCCGTAACGTTCGCTTGTTCGAGGTGATGGGTTTAAATTGACGCCCGGGAGCCCCGAGGCGGCCGGGGGCATGCGGGCACTGGGCTATTCACCCCGACAAAGTACCACAACTTCTTAGTTTATAGCATGACACCAACGTGTCATAGCGCAGCTTTGCGGTGGCTGGTAGATTTGTAGAATTAGTGGATGGAATTGTATTTGCCGGCCGCGGCCGCGGAGAAAGCCGCGATATGTTCACTTTTCCCTTTTTCCCCAAGCGTATGCGTACCTGTTACCCTTTAGCCGCCACTTGTGGCCCCGACGCCCCACCACCCGACGCCCCCGCCCGCCTTCCCAGCTCGGCCCGCCACCAGCTCTGGCATGCCAGGTGGGATAGCACGGCGTGGAGTAAGCGGAGCACGGGCGTGAACAACACAGCGAATGCGAGGGCCCAGGAAGGCAGCGGCGACGAGTACGCCGGGGGCAGCTGCCCCGCAGTGGGTGACGGCTTAGCGGTGAGGACCTACTTAGGCATCTACCAGGATGACATGCCATTCGCTATCCTCACGGCCCTCTCGGCCAGCAGGGGCGTGGCCAGGCGCCTACTTAGTCTGACGGGCACCGGCTTACGCGGGGTCACGGCCGTGACCTTTACCAGCGCCAGCACGGCCACCAACGCGCCGGCTGGCTTCGTGGCCCGTGCGACCAGCATCAGGGGCATCGTGGTACCGGCAGGCCTGGCCCCCGGCGCCTACACCGTAACCGTGACGACGGCCGGCGGCACCAGCAACGGGCTGCCCTTTACGGTACTAGTGTCGGCTCCCACCCTCAGCAGCTCACGCCCACCAACTGAGTAGTGGGTACTTGCTTCATGACTACCGGCCCCACCTTCCCCAGCCCCACCGCGCGCCGTAGCCGTTAACAACACGGCGGCCTCAGATCCTTTTTTCCCCATTTCTCACCCTCCATTCCCCGTTCGCATGAAAAACCGCTACGTACAAACCAGTGGGCTGCTCGGTCTGCTGTTGCTGGCTAGTCCCGCATTTAGCCAGAATTATGAGCAGATTGCCAAGCAGATCGTCAACACCTCGGCCGGTGTCAAGCCCGGGGAGCTGGTGATGATTACCGGCGGCCAGCACACCCTGCCCCTAATGGAGGCCGTGGCCGTGGAAGTAGCCCGCGCAGGAGGGCAACCCAATATGCTGCTGAATACCGATAAAGTCGCCCATGCCACCAGCGTGGAAATGCCCGAGTCGGCGATTCAAGCCTCGAAATCCAATGATTGGCTCTTAGGGGCGGATGTCCTGATTCAACTGCCCAGCGTAGAAGACGCCAAGACGGTGCTGGCCGGCACGACGCCGGAACGCCAGGCTAAATTTGCGAAAGTGGCGGCCGAGGCGGGGCTCAACAAAAAGTTGGATGCTGCCAAAGTTCGGGGCGTTTTTGTGAGCTACCCCAGTAAAAGCTTCGCAGCGAACCAGCAAATGGACTACGCTGGCTATGAGCAAATGGTGTGGGCGGGCATTGGCGCCGATTATACGGCCATCGCCACCCAGGCGCAGCAACTGAAGCAACTGCTGGCCACGGGCAAAAAAGTGCATATCACTTCTCCCGCGGGCACGGACCTAACCTTTCAGCTCGCCGCTCGCCCCGTCTTTGTCGATGATGGCGTGCTGACGGCCGCCGATCAACAAGAGAAGCTAATCTATAACCGCACGGCTGCTCTACCGGGAGGGCGGGTCTATGGTACCAACTTGGAGACCTCGGCCACGGGCCGGTTAGTGGCCTCTCCCGGCACGTGGAATGGCAAGCCGTTTCAAGGCTTCAAAGCCGACTTCAAAGGGGGCCAGATGGCGAACGCGAAGGCAGACGTGGGCAACGAAGATTTGCAGAAGTATCTTGCAACGTATGATCCTAGTGTGATGCAGCTCAGCTACTTTTCTATTGGCCTGAACCCGGCCATGAAGGCGCAGGAGCAGAAAGGCTATAACCCGGCTACGGCGGCGGGCATGGTACTCGTGGGAGTTGGGGGCAATGAACTGCAGGGCGGTCAAAACAAGGCTGCGACCAGCAATGGCTTCCCCATCGCCAACGCGACCGTGGAAGTGGACGGCCAAGTAATTGTCCGCAACGGCCAACTGGTGGCACCGACCACGGCCAAAGCTTCCCCCGGGGGCAAGAAAATGCAGAAATCCGGTAGCCGGTAGCCGTGGGGAGCCTCGGCCTGCGGTTGCGCTGCTTAAGCTAAACTCTCCCCTAGAGCATCTGCTGAACAAAGCCCCGTGCCCTCTGCAAAGGAACGCGGGGCTTTTCGCGCTCGGGAGGGTTGACGGAGACGAAGTCGTCGACTTGACCCAGGGACGACCGCTACGCTTTTAGCCTAGGGGCAAGGCCCAGGGCCCGCCCCCGTCTAGCTCAGGCCCGCCCAACTCCTGCCCGAAGCCGTGTCGATGAACTAAGTCAGCAAGCAGCTAGGCGTAGCTTACGGCACCTCCTCCAACTACGCTCAGAAGCTAAAAAGTGCTGAGCATGGGAATCCGCCCTTTTGGAAAAAGAATTCCTTATTCTAAGGAAATCCTTCAACCCAGCAACCCAATTGTATGCGCGCTACTTAGCTCACAGCCAAAGTAGAGCTTCTGACAACCAACGCTGATTTTAATTCCAGGCTGTGGCTGGTTGAAAGCGGCGTGTTTTCCAGGATTGCGTCAAACAGTATCCGGGCGGCGGCTTGGCCCATAGCGTGCGCTGGTTGGTGATGGTGGTAAGGGGAGGGCTTAGGAAGGTGGCTATTTCCAGATTGGAGAAGGCAATGATTTTTATCGCTGTTACGATCGAAAGCCCCAGATTCTGGCAGGCTTCATAGCTACTCATCGCCAGGCTTTCGACCGACGCGAAAATGCCGTCGATATCCGGCCTACGTTGCAGTAAGCCCTGAATCATGGCCACATCCTGGCGCTGGCTGGGTTGCGCGTACCGCACTAATTCATCATCGAAAGGAATCCGGTTATCGTGCAGCGCGGCAGCGTAGCCGCGCGTGCGCGCCCGCCCGATGTATAAGCTGTTTGACACGGCTAAATGGGCTATGGTGCGGCAGCCGTTATCAATGAGATGGCCAGTTGCCGCGTAGCTGCTGTCGCAATTATCCGTTGTTACCTGCGCCGTGTGGAGGCCGTCGTACACCCGGTCGAAAAACACAGTTGGGATATTGCGCTCTCTTAGTAAATCCAGATGAGTAAAATCCTGACTGGCACTCGCAACGGACATTAACACGCCGTCGATCCGACCTCCAACTAGTAAGCGGGTAATGGCCACTTCCCGCTCATAATTATCATGCGTCAGATAAAGTAAGACGTGGTAATTCTGGTCGCGCGCTACCTCTTCAATCCCGTTTACCACCAGCGAGAAAAAGGGATTGGCTACTTCCGGCAGGATCACGCCGATTGTTTTGCTGGTGTGTCTGCGTAAGCTGCTGGCGTGGGGGTTTGGCTCATACTTCAACTTGGAGGCCATGGCTACTACTCGGGCCTTGGTCGCCGGCGAGGTGCTGCTGCTGTTATTAAGGGCTCGGGATACCGTAGCCACCGAAAGCTTCAGTTCTTGGGCAAGTCGCTTCAGGTTTACCGGCTCCATCAATTAACTTAGCAAAAAGAGGGCAAACGAAATATTTCGTTTTAAAACAATCGTGGGGAGCAACGCTGGCAGTTGAAAGAAGCTACAGAAATGGTAGCTATGCTTCTACATTCAGTTGGGGTAGATGAGGGTAGAAGCTTACATAATTCATCGATCTGATCCGCAGTCAATCTTAGATAATTAAACGGAGAGATTTTTATGAATCACTGTAAACGTTTACGTAAATAAAAAAGCCCCCCAATAGCTGATAGATGGGGAGTTTGAGGAGATTACCATACTAATTCTCCATCAACTACCCGTCCCATGCGAACACCTACTCTTTTGCTGATCTTCCTGGCGCTGGTCGCGAGCTTATCGGTCCATGCCCAAACCCGGCAGGTGGCCGGCACCGTGCTGAGCGCCGTCGACAAGGCGCCGCTCCCGGGAGTCTCGGTAGTGGTGAAAGGCACTACCACGGGGACTTCCACTGATCCGGAAGGAAAGTTTAGTCTATCGGTGCCCACGGAAAGCGCGCCGGTGCTGGTGTTCTCCTTTATCGGCTTTGAGTCGACGGAAGTGAGCGCGGGGGGCAATTCTACCGTTGGTCCGGTGCAGCTAAAGGAGAAAACGACCGAGCTGAATGATGTAGTGGTAGTGGGCTACGGCACCCAGCGCAAGCAGGACGTGACGGGCTCCGTCGCTTCCATATCGGCGGAGCAGGTAGCGGAAGTACCTATTACGCGGCCCGAGCAGATATTGCAGGGCCGCGTGAGTGGCGTGCAGGTCACGCAAACCAATTCGGAGCCGGGCGGCAGCGTGTCGATCCGCATCCGGGGCACGAATTCCATCAACTCCGGCAATGAGCCCCTGTTCGTGATTGACGGCTTTCCCGGTGCTGGCGACCTGAACTCCATCAACCCCAGCGACATCGAGTCGATTGAGGTGTTGAAAGATGCGTCGGCCACGGCCATTTATGGCTCGCGGGGGGCCAATGGGGTCGTGATTATCACCACCAAAAAAGGCAAGGCGGGCGCCAATACCATCAGCTTTGAGGCCTACACCGGCGTGAGCAATATCCGGAAGCAGTACGAGCTGATGAATGCCACGGAGTACGCTACTTACCTGAACGAGGCCCAGGCGCTCAACAACTTAGAAAACAGAACGACTACCCCTTTACCCTTCACCCAGCAACAGATAGATCAATTGGGGGAAGGGACCAACTGGCAGGATGAGGTTTTTCGCCAGGGCCGGATCAGCAACTACCAGCTGGGCTTTAACGGGGGCAACGCGGATACGCGCTACAACCTGAGCTTCAACTACTTCGATCAGGACGGCATTATCCAAAACTCGGGCTTCCAGCGCGGCTCTGTTCGGCTGAACCTGGATAAGAAGGTCAGCAATAAAATCAACGTCAACTTCACTAGCCAGATTTCCCGTACGCTCCAGCAGCGCACCACCGTGAATACCAACGGGGGCAGCGGGGGCGGCGTGGTTTTGGATGCCCTCCGGTTTAGCCCCACCCAAACCGTGCGCGACGCCGACGGCAACTACACCTTGCAAAATCAGCCCATACCCTACGTGGAAATCGGCGGCAACCCCGTGGCTTACGCCGACCTGGCCAAGGACGAGGCTACCATCACGCGCGGCTTACTCAACGTGGCCGGCGAGTATGAAATTCTGAAGGGCCTGAAGCTGCGGATTTCGGGCGGCGTTGATGTTTTTGGCAACCAGCGCGACCAGTTTATTCCGTCTACCACGTTTGTAGGGCAAAATACCAATGGCTCCGCAACGAAAGCGTCGAACAGCAACTATAGCTGGCTGAATGAAAACACGCTGACCTTCGACCGGGCGCTGAACGAGAACAACGCCCTGAACGTGGTGGTGGGCCTTACGTCCCAGCAGTTTGTCAATGGTAACTACACCGCGGCGGCCAATAACTTCTTTACCAATGCGCTGGGTAGCGATAACCTCGGCATTGGAGCTAATATTCTGACCCCCATATCCGGGAAAAGCGAGAACACATTGGCGTCTTATTTTGGCCGCGTCAACTACCGCCTGTTCGAGAAGTACCTGTTCACGTTTACCATGCGCGCCGATGGCTCGTCGCGGTTCGGTGAAAACAACAAGTGGGGCTACTTCCCCTCCGCGGCCGTGGCGTACCGGGTGATCGATGAGCGCTTCATGGAGAACCTGACTGCTTTCAGCGACCTGAAGCTGCGCGCCAGCTACGGCATCACCGGCAACCAGGAAATTGGCTCCTATCAATCGGTGGGGCGCTACGGCTTAAACGCCTACACCGCCGGCACTACCCGCTTGGTGGGCCTGACGGCTTCCAACATCCCGAATCCTGAGCTGACCTGGGAGTCAACAGCGTCGGCCGACGTGGGCATTGACCTGGCTTTCCTGAAAAACCGCGTCATCCTGACGGCGGACTACTACTACAAGAAAACCACGGATCTGCTGCTGCAAGTGTCTATTCCCCAGACCTCGGGCTTTTCCAACATTCTGCAAAATGCCGGCAGCGTGCAGAACAAAGGCTTCGAGTTCTCGCTGAATACGGTGAACTTTGATACCCCCAAATTCTCCTGGAATACCAATCTGAATCTGTCGCTCAACCGCAATGAAGTGCTCGACCTGAACGGGGAGCGGGAGCGGTTTGTGGGTCAGTCCAGCACCAGCATTTTCCCCGGTGCTACGGGCGCCACGAGCGTATTGCGCATCGGGGAGCCCATTGGCGCTTTCTACGGCTACGTGTTTCAGGGAATCTGGCAGACACCCGAGGAAATTACGGCCAGCGGTATCACGACGAGTGTACGCCCCGGCGACCCGCGCTACGCCGACCTGAACGGCGACAACCGCATTGACGGCAACGACCGCACCATCATCGGGCAGGCCCAGCCCAAGTTTATTTACGGCGTCACCAACAACTTCACCCTGGGGCCCGTGAGCCTGAACTTCTTTATTCAGGGCGTAGAAGGCTCCGACATCCTGAACCTGAATCGCTACGAGCTGGAGTCAGGGTTTGTCGCGCCCAACAAGCTGAAAACGGTGGTAGACCGCTGGACCGGCCCCGGCACCAGCAACACCATTCCGAAAGCCAACAGCGTGGTGCGCCGCAATACCGGCATCACGAGCGACGTGATAGAAGACGGCAGCTTTGTGCGCCTCAAAACCGCCACTATCTCCCTCCAAGTGCCGGTGCCGCAGGGCATCAGCGCCACCGTGAAATCGGCGAGCGTTTACGTGACGGGTCAGAACCTGATTACCATTACGGACTACTCGGGCTTCGACCCGGAAGTGAATTCGTTTGGTAATTCCAGCCTGAGCTTGAACACGGACTATAACGCATTTCCCACCACCCGGACCTTCATTGCGGGCGTGCGGATTGGCTTTTAATCAACTAGGTCATAATCGCAACTGACATGAAAAAGAAGATTATCCTCCTAGGCATCTGTTCCCTTGGCCTGTTCTCCTCCTGCGAGAAGTTTCTGGAAGAGAAGCCCTACGACTTTTTGACCAGCAGCAACTTTTACCAAAACGAGGGCGATGCCACGGCCGCCCTGAACGGCGTGTTTAGCACCATGCAAGCCCAAACCCACTACGGCCGCACCGTGTGGTTGGTGACGGAGCTGCCAGGCGAATACTTGGAGGTGGTGGGCGCCGCGACCGGCGACCGGGCCGAGCTGAGCCGCTACACCTACACCGCCAACAACGGCGAAATTGCCTTCTGGTGGATCAACACCTACCGCATGATCAGCCGGGCCAATGATGTGATCCAAAAAACGCCCCCCATCAACATGGATGAGGCGCGCAAAAACAACATCGTCGGCAACGCGCGCTTTTTGCGGGCTATAGGGTATTTTGAGCTGGTGCGCAGCTTCGGCGACGTGCCCCTGATTCTAACGCCCGTGGCGGGCCCGAATGATGATTTGCGGCCTTCCCGCACGCCCCAGGAGCAGATATATCAGCAAATCATTGACGATCTGACCTTTGCCGAGGCTAACTGCCTGCCCGAAAATCAAATTCCGGCCGCCAGCAAAGGACGCATCTCCACGGGAGCCGCCTCCGCGATGCTGGCCAAGGTGTATTTGACCCGCGCCGGCACGGCGTTTGCCCAAGGCACGGACAACCAAAATGCCCTGGCCGCCTGCAACCGCGTGATTTCCTCTAACACGTACAGCCTCGCGCCGGTGTACGGCGACGTGTTCCTGCCCGATCGGGAAAATGGGCCGGAGCATATTCTCTCCGTGCAGTTCGATTTGCCCCCCAACGTGGGCAATATCATCGTGCGGCAACACCTGCCGGCCTTGCTGGGTGGGTTTGCCTCGTTCACGGTTACCAATGCCTTTGTCAACTCCTACGCGGCCACCGACGTGCGCAAGGAGTGGAACGTGAGCAACCGTGCCGGCACTACCGTGCTGCCCCAGTACTACTTCAACAAATTCCGCGATGACCGCCGCATCGGCAACGACTCGCGCGTGAACTGGCTGATTACCCGCTTCGCCGACGTGCTGCTCCTGCAATCGGAAGCGCTGAACAACCTGAATGCTGGCGACGCGACCAAGTACCAGGGCATCAACCGCGTGCGCGTACGGGCGGGCCTGGCGCCGCTGCCGCTCACGGCCACTACCAAAGATGCATTCGTGGACTTATTGGTGCGGGAGCGCGCCTGGGAGCTGTGCAACGAAGGCCACCGCCGCTACGACCTGATTCGGCTCAACCGCCTGAAGCCGGTGCAGCAAGCCACGTTCAACCGCACCATTAGCGATAACTACCTGCTATTCCCGATTCCGCAGAGCGAAGTGCTGCTGAATCCCAACCTCACGCAAAACCCCGGCTTCTAGCCTTCGAAAACGGCGGTGGGGGGCTTTTTTGAGCGTGACAAATGCGTTGTGAGCGGGCGGTTGCATCTGCAAATGCTGCCGGAAATCATGCTTACGCGCAGACGATCAGAAATTGCCCCAGCCGCTGGTTTTCCGGTTGAAGTGAAGGCAATTTTTGGGCGCCCTTACAGCCATCATTCGCTTGCTGCCACGTCATCAAAATCAGCCGCATTCGCGTCGCCTTTTACGGACTCATTCTTAACATGAAGTAATGGGAGTACAGCACAGAGCCGTTCTTTTTCTCTCCGCCTGGGCGCTATCCAGCCAGGCAGCGTTTGCTCAAAAGGCCACCGCCATTCCGGTGGAAGCAGTGATTGCGCGGGCGGAAAAGCAATACACGGGCTATTTCAGCCAATACCCCGACAGCACCAAGTTTCCGCGCAGCACCAAAGAAGACGGCACCATCCTGCTGACCTCCTCCCGCAACTGGACCAGCGGATTTTTTGCCGGCAACCTGTGGTACATGGCCCGGCTTACCAACCAAGAAAGCTGGCGCCGCCGCGCCGCCGCCTGGACCGAGACGCTGGAGGCGGAAAAGAACACGACCAGCACCCACGATCTGGGCTTTATTATCAATAACTCCTTCGGGCAAGGCTACGCGTTAACGCAGAACCCGAAGTATAAAGAAGTAGTACTCCAAGCCTCCACTACCTTGGTGCGACGCTTCAGCCCGACGGTGGGCGCCATTCGCTCCTGGGATTTCGCGCCCTTCACGTACCCGGTTATCGTCGATAACTTGATGAACCTGGAACTGCTGCTGTCGGCGGCCAAGCTCAGCGGCGACCCGGCGTTGGCGCGCATCGCCAAAACCCACGCTACTACCGATCTGAAATACCGGTTTCGCAAAGACTACAGCACCTTTCACGTCCTCGACTTTGACCCCGCCACCGGCCAGCTGCGCCAGCAGATGACCCACCAGGGCTTGGCCGACAACTCCTGCTGGGCGCGGGGCCAGGCCTGGGCGATTTACGGCTACACCATGCTCTACCGCTTCACCCGCGACAAGCAGTACCTCGCCGCCGCCCAACACGCCGCCGACTATTTCATCCAGCACACCAACAAGATTCCCGACCACATTCCTTACTGGGACTTCAACGACCCGGCCATCCCCCACTCGCCCCGCGACGCGTCGGCCGCCGCCGTGGCGGCGTCGGGGTTGCTGGAGCTAAGCAAATACTCGAAGAGCCCAAAGAAGTATCAAGAAGCGGCCACGGCGATGCTCAGCAGCCTGTGCACACCGCAGTATCTGGCCGCGGCGGGCACCAATAACTTTTTCCTGCTGAAGCATTCCACCGGCAACAAGCCCTCCAACTCGGAAATTGACGTGCCGCTGGTGTATGCCGATTATTACTTCCTAGAAGCCTTGTGGCGCTATAAAAACTACGCGACGCTGGCGCTCCAATAAACTCTGACCGTTAGGCCGAGCCTGTGGCACATCAAGCCCGGGACGAAGCATCTCGCGTGCTGAGATTGCCACAGTGAATTCTAAAAGGATTCTCTCTAATCGTCTGTCATCCTGACGCAGAGAAAAAGAAGTTTTGGGAGGTTCTGATAGCCAAACGAATACGCATTAACCATTAGCCTGTGAAAGTTGTCAAGCTCGCTGTATTCCTTCTGATTTTCCTGCTGGGGGGCAAATCTGCTGCTGCCCAGCAAAGCACCCGGCTGACTGACAACTGGGAGTTCGTAAAACAAGATTTGGGGGGCGTGTGGGAGGCCGTGCGGCTCGTGGGCGCCGGCAATCCGGAGAGCGTGCCGCTGTGGGAAAAAGTAACGCTGCCGCACTGTTTCAACGCCCGCGACGCGGTCAATCCGGACGTGAACTACTACCAGGGGCCCGGCTGGTACCGCACGCAGTTGGAGGTACAAAATCCGTATGCCAACGGCCGCACCCTGCTCCACTTTGAAGGCGCCGGCCAGAAAACCGAAGTCTACATCCACACCACCAGAGTCGGCAACCACGTGGGCGGCTACGACGAGTGGACGGTCGATATCACCCAGGCCGTCGCCGACTTCCAGAAAACGGAAGCGTTCCACAAGCAATTCAAAGGCAAAGTTCCCCTCTCCATTCGCTGCGACAACTCGCGCGACCTGGAGATGATGCCTTCCGATTTATCGGACTTCAACCTCTATGGGGGGCTTTATCGCTACCTGAATCTGGTGCACGTACCCGTTATTTCGCTGGCGCGGGTGATGGCCAAGGTGGAAGTTGACGCGGCCGGCAAGCAAGGCAGATTGAACATCAAAGTCGCGTTTCAAGAGCCGGCACAAGGGGGCGAAACCCAGGTACAAGTGCGTGTGCTGGACCCGAAAGGCAAGCAGGTGGGTAAGCATCAGGCGAGCTATCCAGTGAAAGCGGGCGAGCAAGAGTTGCACACCTTTCCGCTGAAAAACCCGCTGCTCTGGTCGCCGGACAAGCCGCAGCTGTACACGGTGCAGGTAACCGTAAAATCCGGTGCCGACACCTTCGTGCAAACCGAGAAAGTTGGGTTTCGGCACATTGAGTTTGTGGAAAAAGGGCCGTTTAAGCTCAATGGCCAGCGCCTGCTGCTGCGCGGCACCCACCGCCACGAAGACCACGCGGGCGTAGCCGCCGCCATGACCGAGCCCCTGATTCGGCAGGAAATGCGGATGATGAAGGAAATGGGCGTCAACTTTATTCGCCTGGGGCATTATCAGCAGTCGCGCCTTGTGTTGCAGCAGTGCGACAGTCTGGGTATCGTGGTGTGGGAGGAGATTCCGTGGTGTCGGGGTGGCCTGGGGGGCAGAATTTACCAGGAGCAGGGCCGCCGCATGCTCACCAACATGATTCAGCAGCACTACAACCACCCGTCCGTCATCATCTGGGGATTGGGCAACGAAAACGACTGGGCCGGCGACTTTCCCGAGTTCGACAAGGAAAGGATTCGGACCTACATGAAGGAGCTGAACGCGCTTTCCCACCAGCTCGACCCGGCCCGCTACACGGCCATCCGTCGCTGCGACTTCTGCAAAGACATCGTGGACGTGTATTCGCCCTCCATCTGGGCCGGCTGGTATCGCGGCGTCTACACTGACTACAAGGAGGTTAGCCAGAAAGAATTTGAAGGCGTGAAGCGCTTTCTGCACGTGGAATGGGGCGGCGACAGCCACGCCGGCCGCCACGCCGAAACCCCCGACAATGCCCTAGCCAAAATCAGCAGCGCCCAGCGGGCCGATGAGCGCGCCGGCGACGCGTCTCTGTTCGGCGGCAGCGCCCGCGTCTCGAAAGACGGCGACTGGAGCGAATCCTACCTCTGCAACCTCGTGGACTGGCACCTGAAGGAGCAGGAAACCATGCCCTGGCTCAGCGGCACCGCCTACTGGCCCTTCAAGGATTTCTCCACGCCCGTCCGCCCCGACAACCCCGTGCCCTACATGAACCAGAAAGGCGTAGTAGAGCGCGACTTCACCAAAAAAGAGGCCTACTACGTGTTCCAGTCGTACTGGACCACCCAGCCGATGGTCCACATTTACGGCCACAGCTGGCCCGTGCGCTGGGGCGACGAAGGCGAGCAGAAAATGGTGAAAGTGTACTCCAACTGTGCGCAGGCTGAACTGTTCGTAAACGGCAAAAGCTACGGCACGAAGAACCGCAACAGCCAGGATTTCCCCGCCGCCGGCCTGCACTGGACGGTGCCGTTTGTAACGGGCCAGAACCAGGTGCGCGTCGTGGCGCGCCAGGGCCAGCAAACCGTGCAGCACGAAATCAGCTTCCGCTACCAAACCCGGAAATGGGGCAAGCCCACCCGCCTGACTTTGGAAAAAGTAAGCGACGCCAAGGGCCTAACCACCATCGAAGCCAAGCTATTCGACGCCCAGGGCGTGCAGTGTCTGGATGCCGCCAACTGGGTGCATTTCTCTCTGGCCGGCGCGGGCAAGCTCCACGATGACTTAGGCACCAGCAGCGGTTCCAGCAAAGTGCAGGCCTACAATGGGCGGGCCATCATTCGCCTGGAGGCCCAGGCCGGCCAGACCGCCGTAGCCGCTCAGTCGCCGGGCCTGGCAACCGTGCTGCTGACGCTATGAGCAAGCCGTTGAGGTTGGCTGGGGGGCAATTCGGGCGGCAACCAAGCCGGCGTGTTTGAGACCTATCCCAACCCGTTTGACGGCCGCTACGCAGGTGCCGGGGTACCATGCACTCGGGCAGCTGGTCACCACGTACAGTCCTACGGATGAAAAACACCGCGTTCTCGCACTTGCCCCCCACACCGGTATTGGGCGCCGGAGCCGGCGGAAGCCCCCGCCATCAGCCGGCTCCGGCGGACGGATATATCCTGACCATAACAACTGCCCAGGGCCAGGTAAATCGGAAGCTGAGCCAGGAATAACGCTCGTTCGCGCTTTCCCCTGGTGCGGACATCCGCATTTCTGGGGCTAAAACTTCCGCAAAAAAGCCCCCCATCCTAACAAGCCGTTGATTTGCGCTGAAAAAGCTCCGACTTCAGCCTCAAGCTCTGGCTAGGCAGAATAGCTTTTTTCTTTTCAATGGCCCGCAGCAGGATCTTGGCGGCTTCCTTGCCAATCTCGTAGGCCGGCTGCGTAATCGTGGTGAGGGCCGGGTCGAGCAGGGAGGCGACGCCCAGGTTGGAAAAGCCGATGATCTTGACTTCCCCCAGAATCGAGCGGCCCATGTTTTTGCAGGCCTGGTAGCTGCTGATGGCCAACCGCTCGGCGGCGGCGAAAATGCCATCTACCTCGGGACGGCGGCGCAGCAGCTCCATGATGAGCTGGGTGTTCTGCTCATCGTCGGCCTCGCCATCCAGCACCAAGGTGTCATCAAATGCCAGGGAGTGGGCGGCAAGTGCCGCCTGATAGCCCTGCAGCCGCATGCGGCCGATGGACAAATTACCCGACACCGACATGTGGGCAATGTGGCCGCAACCGGCTTCAATGAGGTGTTCGGTCGCTAAATGGCCACTTTTATAATCGTTGGTGGTGACCTTCGCCGTAGCCACGGCATCGCATACCCGGTCGAAGAACACCAGGGCGGGCTTGCGCGCGTAGAGCTGCTGCAAATGCGCGAACTCCTGGGTTTCGCTGGCTACCGACATCAGAATACCATCTACCCGCCCCCCCGTCAGGTACTGCGTAATGGCCACTTCCCGCTCGTAGTCTTCGTGCGTGAGATGGATGAGCACGTGGTAGCCACTATGGCGGGCCATTTCCTCTATGCCATTAATAGCCAGCGAGAAAAAATGGTTGGCGACCTCCGGAATCACTACGCCAATGGTTTTGCTGACGTTACGGCGCAGACTACTGGCGTAGGCGTTGGGCCGGTAGGTGAGCTCAACCGCCAGCGCCTTGACCCGCTCTTTGGTTTGGGTGATACCTCGTAGCTATCCTGGAGCGCGCGCGAAACTGTAGCAATAGATAAGTTTAGCTCCTGGGCCAGCCGTTTCAAGTTTACTTGACTCATGAAGATAAGTAAGTAAGTAAGGCTGAAAGCAGGAAGGGTAGGGGATGAAGGCAAGGATATAAGCTGAGTTAAGCTAACGCATTTTAAGTAAGGCCGAAGCCTAATCCAATGCCCTGCCGAAGCGCCCCTTGCACTAGTACTCTTAGAATTTCCTATCGAGCTGCCCTCGTACTACTTACCTGCTATCAAGCGCTGGTCGGGTGATGAATCAATGTAAACGTTTACGTAGATAAACACGGGTTCGCTCTGTGATTTGAAGGGCAAACCTGCTGTACTTGGTAAGGCGAAGCATGCAAAGTACAAGTTAAATTAATAACAGCGCCACCAACCCCATCGTCCAGATTCAGCCTTCTGAGCTGCTGTTCCCGCTGCCGATTTAGGAAATCCAGACCAATCCTATCATGACCCAGAACACGGGTTATAACTAACCAGCCAATAACAGTCAGCCAGGCGGTCAGCTCCCCTCCTCCGCGGAGGAGGGGAGCTGACCGCCTGGCGTTCCTGGCAAGTACTTTCTTTCCCGCTTCCCCAGCCTTTCTTCTCTTCCCATGATGTCACGAAACCTGATGAAGACGCTGCTGGCTGCTATTCTTCTGCTGCTTAGCGCATTCAACAGCCAGCTAGCACAAGCGCAGTCGGCGTTGCTCCAAAATGCCCCCCAGCGCCGGGTACTGAGCCTGAACGGATCTTGGAACTACATTATTGATCCGTACGAAAACGGTTTTTATGACTACCGCCGCGAGGCTTTCGATCAGTCGAAGTCGGGCAAGGGTGGCTATTATGACAACCAAAAACCCAGCAGCACCCAGGAAGAGGAGCTGATTGAGTACGACTTCGATAAGTCGCAGGCCATGCAGATTCCCGGCGACTGGAACTCCCAGCGGCCGGAGCTGCTCTACTACGAAGGCACCATCTGGTTTAAGAAAAGCTTTGACCTGACGCCCAAAGCCGGTAAGCGCTACTTCCTGTATTTCGGCGCCATCAACTACGAGTCGCACATTTACCTGAATGGCAAGAAGCTGGGCATGCACAAGGGCGGCTTCACCCCCATTCAGTACGACATCACCAGCCAGCTTAGCCCCTCGGGGGGCAATTTTGTGGTAGTGAAGGCCGACAACACCCGCCGCCCCGAGGATGTACCGACCATCAACACGGACTGGTGGAACTACGGCGGCATCACCCGCGACGTGTTCATCGCCGAAACCCCGGACACCTACATCGTCGACTACAAAGTGCAGCTGGCCAAGGACGACGCCAAGATGCTCAGCGGCTATGTGCAGCTCAGCGGCGAAGGCAAGGCCGGCCAAAAGGTAAGCCTCAATATTGCGGAAGCGGGCATCAAGCAGACCATGAAAACCGACGCCGAAGGGCGCGCCACGTTCAGCGTACCAGCCCGCAAGCTCACGCTCTGGTCGCCCCAAACGCCCAAGCTTTATACCGTAGCCTTAAGCGCGAGTGGCGACGCCATTCAGGATAAGATTGGCTTTCGCACCATTCAGACGCGGGGCCAGGATATTCTGCTGAATGGCAAGCCCATCTTTATGCGCGGCATTTCCATGCACGATGAAAACCCGCTGATTCCGGGCCGGGCCCGCGGCGAAGGCGACTTGCGCATGATGCTGACCTGGGCCAAGGAGCTGGGCTGCAACTTCGTGCGCCTGGCCCACTACCCGCACAACGAAACCATGCTCAAGCTGGCCGACGACATGGGCCTGCTGGTGTGGGCCGAAGTGCCCGTGTACTGGACCATTGCCTGGGAAAACCCCGCGACTTACCAGAACGCCGAAACCCAGCTCTCGGATTTGATCAGCGTGGGTAAAAACCGCGCGAGCATTGTGATCTGGTCGGTGGGCAACGAAACGCCCCTGGGTGAGCCGCGCCTGAAGTTCATGAGCAATCTGGCGAAGAAAGCGCGCAGCCTGGATGATACGCGCATGATTTCGGCCGCCCTGGAGCTGCACCGCACCCCCGACAACGTGATTCACGTGGACGACCCGCTGGGCGAATTCCTCGACCTGACCAGCATCAACGAGTACGCCGGCTGGTACTGGGGCGGCAAGCCCAGCGAAATTACCAAGTACAGCTTCGACATCAAGTACAAGAAGCCGGTGATCATCAGCGAATTTGGCGGCGATGCCCTGGCCGGCTACCACGGCGACGCCAACACCCGTTGGAGTGAGGAATACCAGGAGGCACTCTACGTGAACCAGATTAAGATGCTGGGGGGCATTTCCGGCCTGCGCGGCTTGACGCCCTGGATTCTGGCCGACTTCCGCGCCACCCGCCGCCAGCACCCCGTCTACCAGAACGGCTTCAACCGCAAAGGCCTGATTTCGAGCACCGGCGTGAAGAAAAAAGCCTTCTACGTGCTCCAGGAATACTACCGGCAGCTGGCCCAGAAATACGACGGCAAATAGCGCATGAAAACGAGAAACCAGACCGTCAGGCAGCGCCGCGCGCCGCAGCGCGCCAGCGGTAGTAAGGGTAGGAATCCAGCGTCAGCCCGCGAGCTGCGGCGCACCGCGCTGCCTGACGTTCGCCTGGTGGGGGCGTTTCTGTTGCTGCTCGGCGTTACTACTGTAGCTCAGGCTCAGAACCGCGACAGCGCCGAGTACACCTTGCGCGTAGCGGCTAAAAAGACCATCAACAACTCCGCCATTGATGGCAAAGCGGGTTTCTCCGAATACAAGAATTACCCTACGCGCACCATTGCCCAGCTCCAAGACTTCAAGCCGGCGACCGTCAAGCTGAGCAAATACGGTGGGCGGCTCGACAAGCGCACCAAGGCCACGGGCTTTTTCCATGTGCAGAAAATCGATGGGCGTTGGTGGACCATCGACCCGGAGGGCTACTACTTCCTGCACAACGCGCCGAACGACGTGCAGCCAGGCCGCTCGGCGCGCACGCAAAAGGCCTTGCAGGAGAAGTATAAGGATAACGCTGACTGGATGGCCGCGACCCGCCAGTTTCTGTTGGCGAACGGCTTTACCGGCACGGGCGCCTGGTCGGCCACCAAGGGGATTCAGGCCGAAAACGGGAAGGCTGATAAGCCGCTGGCCTACACCGTCAACCTGGATTTGATGAGCAGCTACGGGAGCAAGCGCGGCGGCACCTACGTGCAGCCCGGCCACAAAGGCTACCCCAACGACGTGATTTTCGTGTTTGATCCGGGCTTCGAGGCGTTTGTGGAGGAAGCCACCAAGCAGCTGGCCCAGAACAAGAACGACCAGAACCTCTTCGGCTATTTCTCCGACAACGAGATGCCGCTGCTGCGCAAAAACCTCGACGGTTACCTCACGTTGCCCCCCACCGAGCCCGGCTACGTGGCCGCCAAAAAGTGGGCCGACGAGCGCGGCATCACCTTAGCCACCGTCACCGACCAGCACCGCCAGGATTTCCTGGCCTACGCGGCCGAGCATTACTTTTCCATCGTGGCCAAGGCCCTGAAAAAGAACGACCCCAACCACCTGTACCTGGGCTGCCGCTTCCACGGCGCCCAGCGCTACTACCCCGAGCTGATGCGCGTGGCGGGCAACTACCTCGATGCCGTGAGCGTCAACTACTACAACAACTGGACGCCCGAGAAGAAGTGGGTGGCCGAGTGGGAGCAGGTAGCCGGCAAGCCTTTTATGGTGACGGAGTGGTACGTGAAGGGCGAAGACGCCCCCGAGTCGGCCAACACCGCTGGCGCGGGCTGGGTGGTAAAGACCCAGGAAGACCGGGGGCTTTTTTACCAGAATTTCACGCTGGGCTTGCTGGAATCGAAGAATTGCGTGGGCTGGCACTGGTTTAAGTACCAGGACAATGCCCCCACCCTGGTGGGCGCGGAGCCTTCGAACACGAACGCCAACAAGGGCATCGTGAACAACTACCTGGAGCCCTACCAACCGCTGCTGGATAAGATGCGCGAGCTAAACCAACAGATGTACACCCTAGCTGACTTCTTCGACAAACGCCAGCCCCAGCTATGAAGCATGCCGCTGCCATGCTGCTGAGCCTTGCGCTCCTCCTAACTAGCTCCGCCGGGGCGCAGAATCTGCGGCCGCGGCTGCGCGAGGTGGTAGCGCCGCCGGCGTGCAAGGAGCAGTTCCGGCTGTACCTGCTCATTGGGCAGTCGAATATGGCCGGGCGCGGCGGGGTGGCAGCCCAGGATACGGTGCCCGACCCGCGGGTGCTGCGCCTGAACCAGGCTGGGCAATGGGAAGTGGCCAAAGACCCGGTGCATTTTGATAAGCCAGTAGCCGGCGTGGGGCCGGGGCTGAGCTTTGGCAAAACGTTGGTTGCGCAGGCGGCAGGTATCACCGTTGGGTTGATTCCGTGCGCGGTCGGTGGCTCGGCCCTTGCGGTCTGGCAGCCGGGCGTATTTTACCCCGCCACCAACACCTATCCCTACGACGATGCCCTGGCGCGGGCCAAAGCAGCGATGCAGCATGGCACCCTAGCCGGTATCCTCTGGCACCAGGGTGAATCAGACAGCAATCCGGCCGGCAGCCAGGCGTATGCCCAAAACCTGACCGAGCTAATTGCGCGGCTGCGTCAGGATCTGCAGGCTCCCACTGTGCCTTTTGTGGCCGGCCAGTTGCCCGCCTTTCAGCTGGAGAAAACCGATAGCCTCGGCCGCAAAACCACCAATGCAGCGGCGGGAAGCCTGAATCAGGCAGTAGCTTCCCTGGCCCGCACGGTACCGCACTACGCCTATATCCGCGCCGAGGGTACCCACGACACCGGGGACCACATCCACCTGGCTGCTGCTTCAGCGCGGCTCATGGGCCAGCGCTACGCTCGGGCTATGCGCAGGCTGCAAGCCAAGATCAAACGCCCCAAACGCTCCTGACGCTTCACCCAGCCCCGCTTCGCTCACCACTTACTTACCCGTTTATGAAGCCGTTGCCTGTCCTTGTCTTGTGCCTGTTGCTGCTAATGCAGTGCGGCAAAAAAGAATCCGGCGACGCGACGCCTACCCCAGCGCCTACGTCCCCAAAAACGCCCCCCAGCACCACGCTGCGGCAAGCCGCACCCTTCCCGATGGGGGCGGCCGTGAACATCAATCTGCTGAAAACGCGGGCCGCTTACTCCAGCGTCGTAAAGACCGAATACAACAGCGTGACGGCCGAAAACGCCATGAAATTCGGCGCCTTGCACCCCAGCGAGGCGGTTTACACCTGGACTGATGCGGACTATTTGGTCGAGTTTGCGCAGCAGCATAACGCCCGCGTGCACGGCCACACGCTCATTTGGTATAAGTCATTGCCCAACTGGGTGACTAATTACCCAGGCAACACGGCGGCGTGGGAAAACCTGATGAAAACCCACATTCAGACGGTGGTAGCGCACTTTAAAGGCAAAGTGGCAGCGTGGGATGTGGTGAATGAAGCGTTTGAAGATGACGGGCAGTTGCGCAACAGCATCTGGCGGCAAAAGCTCGGCGTCGACTACATCGCACGGGCCTTCGAGTACGCGCATCAAGCCGACCCCGCCGCCTTGCTTTTCTATAATGACTATGGCCACGAGTATAACCTCACCAAGCGCACGGCTATTCTGGACCTAGTAAATAACCTGAAGAGCCGCGGTATCCCGATTCACGGCATTGGCCTGCAAATGCACACGAGCAGCAATATTGCCAATGCGAATCTGGCCAACGCCATCCAGACGGCGGCCCAAACGGGCTTGACAGTGCACCTGGCGGAGCTGGACATTGCCATGAACCGCGATGGAGTGGCAACGGCTACTTTCACTCCGGCGCTGGCCGCGGCCCAGAAAGACAAATACAAAGCGGTGGTGCAGGCCTTCAAAGCCCTGCCCGCCGCCCAGCGCTATGGTATTACCACCTGGAACGTAGGTGACGCCGACACGTGGGTGCGCGGCTACTGCAGCTGCCCCGATTGGCCCCTGCCCTTCGACGAAAATTACCAACGCAAGCCCGCTTACGACGGCATGGTGGAGGCTTTACACTAATCGAGTACTAGTGCGGACTTGAGAGATGTTCGTGCTTCTATGTTCACTTGGCGGCCGCGGGCCCCATTGGGGAATGGGAAAGCAGCTTTTCAGTGATGCACGCGTCGGCCGCCTTGGTGGGTGAAATGGGCCGATACGGATGGAAGAGCTGTGGCCCGGGGCCGCCAGTGAACATATTATCATTCGTTCTCGCCTTTCCACGGCGACTTTTAACTCTACCTGCATGCGCTTACCACTGCCTACCTACCTGCTCTTGGGGTTGCTGCTAGCTTCCAGCCCCAGCGTTCTGGCCCAGAAAAAGCCCCCCACGGCGGCTTCGATTGAGCAGCGCGTCAGCGAGTTGCTGGCTCAGATGACGTTGGCGGAGAAAGTGGGCCAGCTCAACCAGTATTCGGGCCGCGAGCTGACGGGCCCGGCCAGCAACCGCAAAACCGATTTGCTCAACAGCATCCGCAGCGGGCAGGTGGGCTCCATGCCGAACGTGAAAGGCGTGGCCGCCACGCGCGCCATTCAAGCCGAAGCCCTGAAGTCACGGCTGAAGATTCCGCTGCTCTTTAGCCTCGACGTGATTCACGGCTACCAGACCGTTTTCCCAATTCCCTTGGGGGAAGCGGCTTCCTGGGACCTGGCGGCCATTCGCGAATCGGCGCACGTGGCGGCCCGGGAAGCGGCGGCTTCGGGTATTCACTGGACGTTTGCGCCGATGGTAGACGTGGGCCGCGACCCGCGCTGGGGCCGCGTGATGGAAGGCGCCGGCGAAGACACCTACCTCGGCTCCCAGATTGCCAAGGCCCGCGTACTGGGTTTTCAGGGCTCAACGCTGGGTGGCACCGATGCTATTATGGGCTGCGCCAAGCACTTTGCGGCCTACGGAGCCGCCCTGGCCGGCCGCGACTACAACGTGGTCGACATGAGCGAGCAGCAGCTCTGGGAAGTGTACCTGCCGCCCTTCAAAGCGGCCGCCGACGCGGGCATGGCCACGTTTATGATTTCCTTCAACACCCTGAACGGCATTCCGACCACTGGCAACAGCTATTTACAGCGCGACATCCTGAAAGGCCAGTGGCAATACCCCGGCTTCGTGGTAAGCGACTGGGGCTCCATCAAGGAAATGGTGGCCTGGGGCTATGCATTGGATAAAGCCGACGCCGCCCAGAAAGCCATCACCGCCGGCAGCGACATGGACATGGAAAGCGACGCCTACTCGTCTTCGTTGGCCCAGCTCGTCAAAAATGGCAAAGCCGATGTACGGCTCGTGGATGACGCTGTGCGCCGCATTCTGCGCAAGAAGTTTGAGTTGGGCCTGTTCGAGGATCCCTATAAGTTTTCGGATGCGAAGCGGGAGAAAAAAGTCCTCAGCGACCCGCAGCACCGCATGGCCGCTCGGCAGATGGCGCAGAAGTCCATCGTGCTGCTGAAGAACGAGCAGAACACGTTGCCGCTAACCTCGCGGCGCAAAATTGCCCTCATTGGCCCGCTGGCCAAAGCCAAGCGCGACCTGGCCGGCAGCTGGGTTGTGCTGGCCGACACCACCCAAATCACCTCTGTGTATGACGGCCTGACCAAGCGCGGCGGCAAAAGTACCCCCCAGGTGCTCTACACCAAAGGCTGCGAGGTGCAGGGCGACTCCCGCGCCGGCTTCGCCCAAGCCGTAGAAACCGCCCAGGCCGCCGACGTAGTCGTGCTGACCGTGGGCGAAACCTGGGACATGAGCGGCGAGGCCAAGTCGCGCACCGACATCCATTTGCCCGGCGTGCAGGAAGAGTTGTTTCAGGCTTTGAAAGCTACCGGCAAGCCTATCGTGGTAATTATCATGGCGGGGCGGCCGCTTATTTTCAACGCCATTGCCGATCAGGCTGATGCTATTTTGTACGGCTGGTGGCCCGGTTCGGAGGGCGGCACGGCGCTGGCTAATGTGTTGTATGGCGACTACAATCCATCGGGCAAGCTGCCGGCTACGTTTCCGTTATCTGGGGGGCAAATTCCCATCAGCTACCAGCAATACAGCACCGGCCGGCCCGTCACCAAGCCCGGCGACATTCGCTATAAATCGGCCTACATCGACGCGCCTAGTACGCCGCGCTACGCTTTTGGCCACGGGCTGAGCTATACCACCTTTACGTACGAGGGCCTGAAAATCAGCCAGCCAACCATGAGCGCGGGCCAAACAGTACAGGTGCAGCTGACGGTAACCAATACGGGTCAGCGCGCCGGCGAGGAAGTAGTGCAGCTGTACCTGCGCGATTAGGTGGCCTCGGTAGCGCGGCCGCTGAAGAAGCTGAAGGATTTCAAGAAGCTCCGCCTCAAGCCCGGCGAAACCCAGACCGTGACGTTTACGATCGATAAAGACAAGCTTGCCTTCTACAACCAGAAGCTGGAATGGACCGCCGAGCCCGGCGAGTTTCAGCTCATGATTGGCTCTGCCTCCGACGATATTCGACTGGAAAGCAAACTAACCCTACTACCCTAAACGACCTCTCTATATGCTTTCTACTAGTCCCGTGCAGCCGGATGGAACCGCCGATTCCACGCCTCGCCCGAAGTCCGCGCTTGATCAGTTTTCCTTACACGGCAAAGTCGTGGTCATCACCGGGGCCACGGGCGTGCTGGGCGAAGCCATGTCGCTGGCCGTAGCCGAAGCCGGCGCCAAAGTAGCCATCCTCGGTCGCGATGCCACCCGGGCGGCGGCGCGGGTGGCGGCGATTCAGGCTAGCGGCGGCGAAGCAATAGCCGTCTTGACGGATGTGCTGGACCAGGAAAAAATGCAGGCCGCCTGTGACGGGATTCTGGCCAAATGGGGCGCCATCGATGGATTAGTAAATGCGGCGGGGGGCAATATGCCCGGCGCCACCATCGGCCCCGACCAGGATTTGTTTGCTCTGAGCATGGAGCAAACCCGCCAGGCGGTGGACCTGAACCTGTTCGGCACCGTCATTCCCACCACCATCTTTGGCCGCGTGATGGCCGAAAAAGGCAAAGGCTCCATCGTGAATATTTCGTCCATTACTGCCCAACGCCCTTTAACCCGGGTGCTGGGCTATACCATGGCCAAGAAAGCCGTGGAAGCCTACACGCAGTGGATGGCCGTGGAACTGGGCCTGCGCTACGGCGGCGCCCTGCGCATGAACGCCATTGCCCCCGGCGTCTTCCTGACCGAGCAAAACCGTTCCTTGTTAGTCGACGCTGACGGGAATCATACAGACCGGGCCCGCAAATTCATCGCCCACACGCCCTATCAGCGCTTCGGTGTCCCCGAGGAGCTGACCGGCACACTCATCTACTTACTAAGTGATGCTTCGCGCTTCGTGAGCGGCGAAACCATCATGGTAGATGGTGGCTTCAATGCCTACAGCGGCGTATAATTGGTCATTAATCCTGTTTTTAAAGAAGGTCATGCAGAGACGGAGCCGAATCATGACCTCCTACTAGTATTTACTTCCTTATGCCTATTATTCAAAGCTGGCGCTGGTACGGCCCCAATGACCCTGTCAGCCTCGCCGATATCCGTCAGGCCGGTGCGACCGACGTCGTGTCGGCCCTGCACTACATTCCCAACGGCGAAGTATGGCCCGTAGCCGACATTCAGCAGCGGCAGGCCGACGTAGCCGCGGCCGGTCTGACGTGGAGCGTGGTCGAAAGCGTGCCCGTGCACGAGCAGATCAAAACCCGCACCCGCCCCTTCGCCCGCTACCTTGCCAACTATCAGCAGAGCCTGCGCAACCTGGCAGCCTGTGGTATCCGTACCGTCACCTACAACTTCATGCCCGTGCTGGACTGGACGCGCACGGATCTGGCCTATGAAGTAGCAGACGGCTCCAAAGCCTTACGCTTCGAGCAAGATGCCTTCGTAGCCTTCGATGCCCTGCTGCTGCAGCGGCGCGGCGCCCCCGAGGAATACACGGCGGAAGAGTTGGCCAGAGCCGAGGCGCGCTTAGCGGGCATGAGCGACGCGGAGCGGGAGCAATTACAACGCAACATTATTGCCGGCCTGCCCGGCAGCGAGGAAAGCTTTACGCTCGCCCAGTTTCAACAGGCGCTGGATGCCTACCA
>NZ_JACSCW010000008.1 GCF_014333585.1 Hymenobacter sp. BT188
CAACTCTTCCGCCGTGTATTCCTCGGGGGCGCCGCGCCGCTGCAGCAGCAGGGCATCGAAGGCTACGAAGGCATCTTTTTCGAAGCGTAAGGCTTTGGAGCCGTCTGCTACTTCATACGCTAAATCCGTGCGCGTCCAATCGAGCACGGGCATGAAGTTGTAGGTGACCGTGTGAATACCACAGGCTGCCAGGTTGCGCAGGCTCTGCTGATAGTTGGCAAGGTAGCGGGCGAAGGGGCCGGTGCGGGTTTTGATCTGCTCGTGCACGGGCACGCTTTCGACCACGCTCCACGTTAAACCGGCCGCGGCTACGTCGGCCTGCCGCTGCTGAATGTCGGCTACGGGCCATACTTCGCCATTGGGAATGTAGTGCAGGGCCGACACGATGTCGGTCGCGCCCGCCTGACGGATATCGGCGAGGCTTACGGGATCAGAAGGGCCGTACCAGCGCCAGCTTTGGATAATGGGCATAAAGAAAACTAATAGTAAGCGTCAGGCGGCGCAGTGCCAAGCATGTCGCGGGCGGATGTTGAAAACCGCGTTAACCGCCTTAATCGCGGTGCCAAGTATAGCGAATTTGGTGCTTGCCCCACCGGGGAAGCATTACTTATCTATGTAAACGTTTACGACAAACTTGGCTTTCGAGGAGCTGCAAAGTTGTCGGATGACAAAGCGGCTCGACAACCGTTACTGCTGGTAGCTTAGGTCCTCCACCGTTATTCAAAATGCGTTAGCTTTACTTCTAATATGAGCTATAGCTCCTTTGTTCCACCTGCATTGCTGCTTAGTTCTGCTAAATTTTTTGATGAACGAAGTTACTTTAAAGCGACTGGCTCAGGAGTTAAACTTGTCGATTGCCACGGTTTCACGGGCTTTGCAAGACAGCTATGAGGTGTCGCTCCAGACGAAAATGCGGGTAAAAGCATTAGCTGCTGAACTGAACTATGAGCCCAATGCTTACGCCAGCAGCCTGCGCCGCAACATCAGCAAAACCATTGGGGTGGTCATTCCGGAGGTGAACAACACTTTCTTTTCGCTGGCTATCAATGGCATTGAAGAAATTGCCCGCCAGAGCGGCTACCATGTGCTCATCTACATCACCCACGATGAGTATGAGCGGGAAGTCGCTATTACTCAGTACTTAACCGGGGGCCGGGTTGATGGTCTCCTCATGTCGGTAGCCAGCGAAAGCCGGGAATTTGCCCACCTGCAAAAGCTGCATGTCAGTAAGCCAGCCATTGTTTTTTTCGACCGGGTATGCCAGGCGATAGCCACGGCCAGCGTGACCACCAATGACTACGAGAGTGGTTACCTCGCTACACAACACCTGATTGAAGCCGGCTGCCGCCACATCGCGTATTTGCAGGTTTCAGGTACACTATCCATCGGGCGGCTACGCATGCAAGGCTACCAGGCCGCCCTGCGCGACCACGACCTTCCTTATGAGGAGGCGCTGGTGCTCAGCGGTGACGGCAACGATGAGTGCAACACCGAGCGGATTATAAAGCTGCTGCGCCACCGCCCCGAGATAGACGGTATTTTTGCCTCCGTTGAGCATTTAGCCATCAGCAGCTACTATGCCTGCCAGACCCTGGACCGCGCTATTCCCGCCGCTATCAAAGTCGTTGGCTTCTCCAATCTGGGTGTTGCCGCCTTGCTTGCCCCAAGCCTGACCACGATTACGCAGCCCGCTTACGAGATGGGAAAGGCAGCAGCCGGAATCCTGCTGGGTGCAATTGAGAAAAAGCGCGCGATTCTGTCTGCTCAAAGTGTAGTGCTGAAGTCGGAATTGGTAGCCCGTCGGTCTACGGCTTCATAAACCAACAACAAAAATTCCCTTGGCAACAGTCGGCTCTGTCAGCAGCCATAGACGGGGAAGCGCACAATCAGCAAGCAAACCTACTAGCGGAAGAGGCAGCCGCAACTGCTACAACCTTAAAAAGCCTCCCAGAACCAGTACAATAGGTTTTGGCAATGAGTCCGCGCAAGTCCTGGGCCCAGTTATCTGGCGTCATTGATTTCAATCCAGTAGCCGTCGGGATCCTGAAGATAAATCTGCTTGACCCCATCTGCCCGGATGGTTGGTGCCTGCTTGTCGCCTTTCAAGTTAGTATAAGGCACGTTTAGCTTTTCCAGGCGATTAGTTAGCGTTTTCAGAGAAGCCACCCTAAAACATAGGTGCACGTTTTTCTCTGGCGTCACCGCACAGCCCCGCTGAATAAGGTGGAGCTGCAACTGAGGACCTATCGTAAGCCACGCGTGAATGCCATCGTTAAATGGATTGGGCGTTTCGGGCAGCTCCAAAACAGACTTGTAAAAAGTGGTGCTGGCCGCAAGGTCACGCACACAAAGAGCCGCGTGGTTAAAGGTAAGCGCGTTTCCAGCTTGCGCCCAGGCGGACGGTAGCCCTGTAAAGACAAACAGCAACAGTGTAAGCAGGGTACGTTTCATTTCGTGATATTGCTTTATAAACTGTGCGTCAGCCCTAACCGGGGAAGCAGAGTAGCCGCTACGCGGTTTTAGGTTTGTAGAGAAGCGCAGCGGAAGCAATTCCAGCGCCGACTGACAGACAGACGTCAGCCGGTCTGGTACCGCTACACGGCGCAATTCCTGCCTGTATACTGTGTCTACAAACCCTTAGCCGCCATAATACTTTTCGGCCGCTTAAGTTAAGTATTGGGCTGTGAAAAATGGACTAGTGACGTACGTACTGCTTGAACTCTTCTTCTCGCTTGGTCATGCTTTTTTACACCACACCGATAAACCCAAATAGCCTCTTACGGAGTCGCGGCCACGCTTCTCTTGGCAAAGTCGGCGGCGGTTGCGTTGAGCTGTTTGCTGGTGGGGGTAGCATTACCTTCGTCGATAACTATCCGGTAGCGAAACGTGACCGACTCGCCTTTCTTGAGTTGAAGGTTCTTGGCCGACTTTGCGTTGGTAAAAATCTTTTCGCCTAAGGGGTTGGCGGCAAACAGACCGTAGCCGCGGGCGTGCCAGAAGGTTGGATAGTTCGGGTTCTGAGGATGGTCGATGATGGTGACGCTGACCGAGTCGCTGCCTATTTTGCCGAATGCCTTGCACCAGGCCGCGCGTGTGCTCCAAGCGTCGTTGCCGCGCTTGCCCGCGCTGGTGAGGTAGTTGCCGTTGGCCAGCTTGTCGGTGCCGCCTTTTACGACCGTCACGTTGCCTTTGTCGTCGGTGAACTTCTGGTCCTGATCGGTCGGTATTTGCAGTTCGTGGGCTAGGCGCAACCCGATTAGGCCATCTTTGGCGTCGGTGAAGGTCACGTCGGTGCTGGCTTTCAGGGTCGTAACCCGATCAATTATGCGCTGCCGATTGGTACCGCTAAACGCAAAACGGGTCGTTTCCTCCAGCAGCACCTCGTTTTGCTGATTGGTCCAGTTGGCATGGTAAGCCAGGGTGCCGATGGGTCCGTTGGTGACCTCCAGAATTCGATCCGTCTTAATCCAGCCGTAGGAGGCTTTTTTCTCCGCCGGAATAGCGTAGGAGTTGTTCCAGAAGTCCAGGCCGTTGACGTTTTCAAAGTTAAACCAAAGACCAATGTGGTGGGGGTGGTCGGTGGGGTCGTCGGCTCGGGGCACCAACGGAAAGCTGCGCGTAACTACTGTGCCTTTGGTCGTGTGCAACGGATATAAAACCGGCTTCTCCAGCGTATCCGGGTACAAAAAGCTAGTGAATAGCTGCTTGCCTATGTACACATCAATCTTTTTTTGCTTAGCATCTCGTACCATCCGAACTGCCTCTTTCTGCTGGCCCGAGGCCGCGGAACAGGCAAGCGTGGATAGTAGCATGGCTCCAAGCCAGGAAAGCGCAGAGTTCAGCATTGCTTCTGACTTAACTTAATATGTAAACACTTTGCCCCCTACCATCACTTCCTGAGTTTTTTCATCAAACGTGGCCTTCATGCCCGTACGGGCGGCGGCCGTGGTCATGATATTTGCAATCGAGTGGCTGTAGCCAGCCTCGACCGGCGCATGCGGCGGCTTGCGGCTGCGCACGCTTTCCATCCAGTTGCGGATGTGATTGGATGTCAGCGTGTCGCCCCCGGTATTAGCTGACGCAACTACCGCTTCGGTGTTGGACAAGCTCATTTCCGGCAACAGGTTGGCCTGCATCTTCATGGCCTCGGCGAACTTCTTGTTTAAGCCGCCTTTGGGCGAAACCTGATTGGTAATCAGGTTCAACTCACCGCCGTTGGAGTAATAGATTTCGGCCGGCCGCTCATCGCCGTTGTGCATTCGGGAGCCAAACGTTACCTGGAAGCCCGTGGTGGGGTCATTCAGAGGGCCGTAGTCGAACACAGCTGTCATCGTATCCCAGTTGCGGCGACCATCCTTCCACATATAAATTCCGCCATTGGCTACCACGCTGCGTGGGTGCGGCAGGCCAGTAAACCAATGGACGGTGTCAATTTGGTGGCTCATCCACTGGCCGGGAAGGCCGGAGGAATAAGGCCAGAAAAGCCTGTATTCCAGATACTTGCGTGGGTCGAAGGCCTCGGCTGGGCGGTTCATCAGATACCGTTTCCAATCCACATCGGACTCCTTTAGCCCGGCCACCAGCGCCGGCCGGCGCCACCGGCCGGGCTGATTCACGTTCCAGGTCAGTTCTACCATGGTGATGGGCCCGAACTTGCCCGACTTGATAAAGGCATCGGCTGCGTGGTAGTTGTTGCCGCTACGGCGCTGGGAGCCAATCTGGATGATGCGGTCGGAGGCTTTGACGGCCTTCAGGGCGGCCTGGTTGTCCTCCATCGTCTCGGCGAAGGGCTTCTCCACGTACGCGTCGCAGCCTGCTTTTACGGCCTCAATGGCGTGCAGCGCATGCTGAAAATCGGCGGTGCCGATGAAGACAGCATCTACGGCCTTCTTGCTATACATCTCCTCATTGTTGCGGTAGGCCACCACATCGTGCCCCAGCTTTTCTTTCCAGGCGGCAGCACCTTCTTCCCGCCGCTGTTTCCATATGTCCGACACGGCTACCACATCAAAGTTTAATTCTTTGTAGTGGTTCATAAAGCAGGGCATGTGCGAACCCTTGTGTCGATCTGAGAAACCGACTACCCCAACGCGCACCCGGTCGTTGGCTCCAATAATTCGCTTATAGCTGCTGGCTGACCAACTGACTTGCGAAAACAATACCCCGGCGCTGGCTAAGGCAGTTTGCTTAATAAACTGACGACGTTCGGTAGACATGAGAACTTGCTTTACAGGATAGAAGAGAGCAATTACTTCAACTCTTTGATTTTGATACTGCGGAAGGAAACAAGATTGCCGTGGTCTTGCAAGAGAATGTGGCCGGCTGGAGCTTCCCCGAAGTTTGCCCAGACTTTGTACTTGCTCTGGGCTACTAGGTCTCTGAATTCCTGGGAGCCGCGTGTGTATTCCAGTACTTTCGCCCCATTTAGGTAGTGTTCCACCCGGTTGTTGGGGTAGACAACCACGCGCCCTACATTCCACTCACCGATGGAATGAACAAAGCGGGGATTCTTCTCGGCTTTCTTTAAATCATAAAGCGAGGCCAGAGTTCGGTTTCCGTCGCGGCCAAGCTTGGCATCAGGATGGCGCTCATCGTCGAGTACCTGGTACTCTAAGCCGATGGCCGAACCTTCTGTCTTCTCGTCTAAGGTTACGAAGTACTTTACACCACTATTAGCCCCCGGCGTCAGCTTAAACTCGAAGGAGAGGTCGAAAGCCTTATACTGGTCCTTGGTAACAATGTCGCCGCCGTTGGCTGCCTCTTTTCCCTCAGACGATAGCACGGTAAGTGTACCATCAGTTGTTTGCCAGCCCTGGGCCGGAAACGTAGCAGTCTTGGCACTGCGCCAGCCAGCCGGGGTTTTGCCATCAAAGAGCAACTTCCAGCCGTGCTGCTTTTCGTAGGCCGTAAGATTGTTGGGTACGAAGTTGACTACGTAAACGTCGGCGGGGAAGGCATTAGGCTTCAAGTCTGTCGTCTTGATTTTGATGTTTTTGAAGTAGACTTTTTTGCCTTCCTGCTCCTTGGTCGTAATGCCATGCACTTGCAAACCAATAAAGCCCTTCGGATCAACCGGGTCAACTACATAGGCCACGGGCGTGCCGTTAATCCAGGTTTTCATCTCATTACCAATACACTCCACTGTAATGTGATTGTACTGACCCACCTTGAAAAGCGGCTTGGCCTTGGGGTTTAGATCCAGAGGGTAGAGCCACTGACGCCGTGCTTCATCATAAATGCCCCCCGACCAGCTTCGCGCCGAAGGGTCAATTTCAACCTGCCGACCATAGACTTTGCCTTCGTGGCCGGGGGTATCGAAGTGGCTGCGGGTCTGTACGCCGGAGTTGCTCACGGTGCTCTCAATCATTAGGTCGAGTTCCAACTGAAAGTCGCCGTATTCCTTCTCCGTGACCAGAAAAGTATTGCCCGAGTTCATAACAGTAGTCCCGACGATAGCTCCGTTTTCTACTTTGTAGTCGGCCGTGCCCGCCAAGCGCTTCCAGCCCTTCAGGGTTTTGCCATCAAATAGGTTTTGCCAGGTATCGGCTGGGGTAGCAGCAGCCCGCTGAGGCTGAGTGAAAGCCAGTACTGCCAACGCGAGGCAGGTAAGCAAGAAGTGGTTTGTTTTCAAGGTATTAATGGAATGAAGTGTATACTTCGGTTAGGTCAAACTACTAAAATATGCGTTATCAGACGTAGGCCTTAAGGGTCCTAGGCCCAATATCACTTTCTGGGGGGCATTTTTCAGATCATGTGGCGCAGCCGGCTGCATGATCATCCGATAGACGTGTTTTTTCTCAGTATCCCGCGTTTTGTGGAAAAGCTGCCGCGCCGCCGGCAGTTCTGTCAATCTGATCCTGTGGGATAGGCCGTAGCACATGGTGCGGCTTGATGTTGGGGGCGGCGTCCGGGTTATACAGCTTCACCCGCTCGATCAGTACCCCCCAGCGCTTAAGGTCGAACCACCGGAACATTTCACCTGAAAGCTCGCGCTCCCGCTCTTCCATGATGAAATCCATCGTTAGCTGGCTAGCCGTAATCTGCATGGCAGCTTCTTTGCTCGGAAAGGCTGCCCGGCGTCGCACAGAATTGATGAAAGGCAGCGCCTCGGCGGGCTTGCCAGTTTTGAGCAGGGCCTCCGCCGCTATGAGCTGCGTTTCGGCCAGCCGAAACATTAAAAAGTCACGGCTGCCGTTCGTGTAAGTGAGGTCGGGCCGCAAGGGGTCTAGAAACTTGGTTAGGGTTGGGTAGAGGTTAGGGCGGTAAAGGCTGGGCACCAAGACTTGGTAGGGCTTTCTGGCCCGCTGAGCCATTGTCCACTCGACACCTGGCAGGTAGATAGCTGTATCACCGGCTGCGAAAGTGACCCGGGCTTTGGAGTTGTCAAATAGGTTCGTGAACGTACCCGGATTATTGGAGAGATAGGTGCTACGGAAGCTTTTCTGATAGCGCGAGTCATTGGTCCGATCACTAAAAACGGTGTTGAGTGTGTAGTTCGTGGGCCGAAAGCGCTTGAAGGGGCGGCCGTAGAAAACGTCACGCCGCATGCCGGCCTGCACGTCGTACTCCATCCCAAAGAACAAGTGCGTCTCGTTGCCCGCACCGTTGGTAGTGGGGTCGGCGGTGTACTGGGTGGCAAAAATTACTTCGTCGTTTATCTCGCCGGCACCCTGTGCAAACACATTGGCATAATCGGGCAGCAGACGATACGAGTAGTTTTTAATAACATTCTGGGCGTATATGGCAGCTTTGGCGTAGTCGTCGGGGGCAGCAGCTTCGGAGGTGGCTTTGGTCAAATAAACGCGGGCCAGCAGATGCTCACAGGCTCCTTTCGTGGCTCGGCCGTAGTCAGGCGTGGGCGTGGCCAGGTCTTGTAGCGCCGTTTCTAGGTCGCTGACGATGGCGGCATATACTTCCGGTACCGGCGTGCGTGTAGCTTCTTTCGTAGCCTTGGTATTCTGGTTCAGCACCAGCGGCACAGGTCCATACATCTGCACCAGCACGAAGTAATGATGTGCTCGTAGAAACCTCACCTCTGCCACGCGGCGCTTTTTAGTGGCCTCATCAATGCCCGTTACGTTGGCAGCTTGGTCGATGATGGTGTTGGCCGTGTTAATGCCCAGGTAAAAAGAGTTCCAGATATCGGCCACGAACTGGGTACGGCTGTCAAACTGGGTCGTGTACTGATTTACGAACTTAAAAGAACCGTCAGACCCCATTGTATAAGTATCGGTGCCAAATACGGTCATGGTCATCGCACTCTCTCGTCCGTAAAAATCGCGGAGTGAGGCGTACACCGCCCGCACGCCCGCATCGAAGCCTGCGGCAGTGGTGATGTACTCGCTCCCAACTTGCGACACCACGCGCTCCTCCAGCAAGTCTTGGCAGGATTGACTACCCAGCAACAGCATTGCAGCCAATAGCAACTTGCTATGTTTCAGAAGTTTCATATGAAAAAGTCAAAAAAAGACTGAGTAGTCAGGTTAGAATTTTGCATTAAGGCCAAAGGTGATCTGCCGCACAGATGGCGTCTGGTCGGCGTTGATCACATCCGAGGTTTCGGGATCTATACCCTTATACTGAGATCGGTATTTGGCAAAAATAAACGGCTGTTGAATGCTTGTGTACAGTCGTAAGCCACTGATTTTAAGCGCCTGATAAATACTTGGGGAGAAGTTGTAGCCGAAGTTGATGTTGCGCACCTTCACGAAGGAACCATCGAAGTATTGTAGGGTAGAGCCATAGATAGGGTCTTCCTGGTTCGTGTTGGGCCGCGGGAACTCATTGGTGGGGTTTGAGGGCGTCCAGTAGTCGATATCTAAGTTATTATAGCGGCCCGCCAAGTGATTGAAGTTGGTGTGAAACTGGCTGCGAATCATATTGCCGATGCGGGCATACACGAAAAACGATAAGTCGAAACCCTTGAATTCAAAACGGTTCGTGATACCGCCTGCCCACTTCGGAATGGTGCTGCCCAGAATCACGCGGTCATTCACCGCGTCGAGCCGGCCATCGCCGTTCTGGTCTTTTACCTTAATCTGGCCTGGCACCTGTCCAAATGCTTTAGCCGCGTCTTCTTCGCCCAACTGCCAGATGCCGAGCTTCTCGTAGTCGTAATACACCTGGAGCGGCTGCCCAATAAAGCGCTGATTGCCAATGTCGTCTGCCTTGCCATTGAACAGCTCGATAATGGCCTCGCGGTTGCGAGTGAACTGCACGTCCGTGGACCAGCGCAGGCCGTTGGCCGCATTCACGTTAACGGTAGTAAGCGTCAGTTCAATACCCCGGTTGCGGGTGTGCCCCACATTGCGCAGCACCCGGTCGAAGCCGTTGGAAATTGGCAATTGGTCAAAAAGCAACAAGTCGCGCGTATCGGCCTGATACACTTCCAGCGACCCATAGAGCCGGCCTCGCCACAGACTGAAGTCTATGCCCACGTTGCCGGTAGTGGTGGTTTCCCACTTCAGATCGTCGTTGCCGAGCGTACCCACCCGGTAGCCGTAGGCCGGCGCCGTGCCAAAGGCGTAGGTCGTGCGGCCCAGCAGGCTTTGAGTCTGATAAGGGGTAATACCGGTGTTGCCAATGGCGCCGTAGCTGGCCCGCAGCTTCACCTGGTCGAGCCAGGAAATACCCTTGAGAAAAGCCTCGTCGCCGAGGTTCCAGCCCACGGCTACCGAGGGGAAGAAGCCATACTTATTATTGGCTCCAAACCGCGACGAGCCGTCGTAGCGGCCAGTGAGGGTGAGTAAGTATTTCTCCTTGAAATCGTAGTTGATGCGGCCCATAAACGACTGGAGCATCCAGGTACGCAGGTCGGTGCCGGGAGCGTTGAATGAGCCGGCCTGCCCTAGATTATAAAACTCCTGCGGCTCGGCCGATACAGCGTTCACATCGATAAAGGCCGATTCGTAGTTGTCGCGCTGAATGGAGTGCAGAGCGGTCAGTCCCACGTTGTGCACTTGGCCAAGCAGCTTATTGTACGTGACAATGTTCTCGAGCGTGTAATTGAAGCGCATCCCGTACTCGGTGCGGGCGGTGGGCGGGCCCAAACGCCGGGCATTGGTAAAGCGCCCTGTGAAGCGTCCAAAGCGCTCATTGGTCAGGTCAGGACCGAAATTAAGGCGGTATTTCAGCCCGTCCAGAATTTTCCACTCGCCGTAAATGCTGTTAAAGAGGCGCACGGTTTTGGTTTCGGCGATATTGGCGCCGGATACCACTTCGGCGGCTGGGTTGGAGCGCAGGCCATCAGGCGTAGGCAGGAAAATAATATTGCCTTCATCATCATAGGGTTTCCCTAGGGGGTTTTCCTCCAACGCGCCGCCGTATGGACGGAAGCCCCGCGCCGTATAGGTACCGGTCGAACTACCGTCGAAGGCGGGGTTATTGACAGGGCTGTCAGCTCCGTTATTGATGCTGTATACTCCGAACGTGGAAGTGCCCACCCGAATACGGTCATTGATCTGGTGGTCGAGATTGACGCGGAATGTGTAGCGAGTAAAATCCGTGGTCTTGATGATGCCCTTCTCTTGAAAGTAATTGGCTGAAATGGCAAACTGCGTCTTCTCGTTGCCACCCTGCACACCTACCTGATGGCTCTGAATCGCGCCCGTCCGCAGCAGGTAGGCTTGGTAATCGGTGCTGCGGCCTTGCTCGATGCCTTCTAGCTCAACAGCAGTAAATAGCTTTCTGTCGGCCGCGGCGGGGTCACTGTCGTCGTAGGTACCCGCCGTCCGGCGCGATTCGCGCTTGTACTCCGCATATTGCCTCCCATCCATCACATCAACCCGCCCCAGCGCGTTCGAGAAGCCATAATAGCCATCGTAGCCTACCACGGATTTGCCGGATTTGCCGCGCTTGGTAGTTACCAGCACCACACCGTTTGCCCCCCGCGAGCCGTAAATGCCAGTCGCGGAAGCATCTTTCAGCACTTCCAGCGAGGCGATATCCTGCGGGTTGATGTCGTCGATGCCGCCGGCCAGCGGAATGCCGTCGACTACATACAGTGGGTCATTAGAGGCATTAATGGAGCGCCGCCCCCGAATGCGCACCGTCACGCCCCCGCCCGGCTGGCTACCCGACTGGATAACGTCGACGCCGGCGGCCCGGCCTTGCAGGGCTTGACGGGCGTTAGAAACCGGTAATTCAGCAATCTCCTTAGAAGTAACAGACGAAATAGCGCCGGTGGTCTGGCTTTTTTTCTGGGTACCATAGCCTACCACCACCACGTCGGCCAGAGCTGTAGCGTCCTCGCGCAAGGTTACGTTGAACTGGCGCCGGTTACCAATCTCAATGGTTTGGGGAGCGTAGCCAATGTAGCTGAAGACCAAGGCAGTGGCACCGGGGGGCAATTTCAGTGAGAACTTGCCATCGGGGTCGGTACTGGTACCCGTAGTAGTGCCTTTCACCTGTACCGTGACACCGGGCAAACTGCCTCCTTTCTCCTCTATGACTGTACCGCTGATTTCGGTCTGCTGCGCCCACGCCTTATGGACTACACCAGCTAGCAGCGCAACTAAAAGAATAATCACCTGACACAAGTGACGACAGTAAAGTGTATTCATCAGTCAAGGGTAAGTGGTGGGAGGGAAAGGAAAGAGGAACTTAAGCCGAGGGCTTAGCTTACTCAAGAAACTAAGCAAGATCAGGTAAGGCAAATAGCTTAGTTTACAGGATACTATGGCGAATGTGCACTAAACGTAGAAAATTTAGTAGTTAATAAAAATATAATTGGTCTCTTTAATTGCGTAAACGTTTCCGTTACTTTTTACACGACTCCTTTTTATTTTAAAAAACTTTGTGAAATGTTGAATGAAGCTATCCTGCCTAGTTTTTACGGGGTGTAGGCAACGGCCTAATAAGTGAAAATACCGTAGCTTACCATTAATCGTAATTGCTTATATTTCTGTTTATAGTCACATTTATCAAACTTCCTGCTGTCACAACTGGATACTTTCTATCGGCAGCTCTGCTCTAATCAAGCTCAAATTGGCACTGGAGCAATAAACTTGTCGATTTAGTAGTGGACAGCTACCGCGCCTTGCGCCAAAACGGGGCTTGGTGCCGACTGCCGACACTACGAATACTTACTTTTTGCCCCCAAACCCATGGTATTCGGCCTGTTTTCTCTTTTAATGCTGTGGGTGACCATGCCGGCTCCCCTTCAGGCTTTCCACCTGAGCGGCCACGCTCAGGGTACTACTTATGCTATTACTTACTATGCCCCCGATAGTGTCGTAACTAAGGAGCAAGTAACCCAACAGCTAACCGAAATTGACGCTTCACTCTCGCTATACCATCCTGGCTCCCTAATCAACCAGTTCAACGAAGCCCGACGCGGCGTGCTGGCCGACCGACATCTGAAGATAGTAGGCAGCGCGGCGCTGCGGGTTTACCAAGACACGGATGGCCTCTTCGATGCCACAGTGGAGCCATTGGTGCAGGCCTGGGGCTTCGGGCCACAGGCCCCGCCAGCGGCCGCGCCGACGCCAGCAACTATCCGGGCGCTGCTGGCCCGCGTGGGCTCCGATAAGCTTCATTTGCGGGGCGACTCTTTAGTGAAGGACGTGCCTACTCTTCGACTCGACCTGAACGGTATTGCCCAGGGCTACACCGTAGATGTGTTGGCCGCGCTGCTGGAACGCCACTGCATCCGGGATTATCTGGTGGAGTTGGGGGGCGAAATTAGGGTGCGGGGCCGCAAATGGCCGAGCGGCGAGCGGTGGCGCGTCGGCATTGAGCGACCCGATACCAGTGCCTTTGCCGCGCCCGCTTTGCAGCAAATCATTGACCTGACGACGGGCGCAATTACTACCTCCGGCAACTATCGTAAGTTCCGGCAGGTAGGGGGCGTGAAAAATGCTCACCTTATCAACCCCAAAACCGGCTATCCTTTCCAGAATGAAATGATCAGCGTTACCGTAATAGCCCGCGACGCGCTGACGGCCGACGCCTACGATAATGCCCTGATGGGCATGGACTTGGCAGGGGCTTTGGTATTTTTGCGTCAACATCCTGAATTACAGGTTTACCTGATTTATCAGCGCCCCAACGGGACTGCGGCCGATACCGCTACCTCCGGTTTTCAACGGTTACTTTTGAACCCATGACAAACTTCGCTAGAAGAGACTTTCTCCAAAAAACCGGCTTGCTAACCGGCGGCCTGCTGTTGCCCAACGGGCTGATTGACGTGTTTGCCACCGCACCCATGGCCGATAAAATAAAGATCGGTATCATCGGCTGCGGCGACCGGGGCAAGGGCTTGCTGAAAATCCTGCAGGAGCTGCCAGATAAGTTTGAGGTGATAGGGCTAGCCGATGAGCTGCCCTTTCGCCTGCGCGATGCGCGCAAGATAGATAAGGCCGGCAAAGGCAAGCTTTATGCTGATTATCGGGCCTTGCTCGATGTGCGGGCGATAGAGGCCGTTATCATTGCCGTGCCCTTGCACCTCCACTTCGCAGTGGCCAAAGCTGCATTGCTAGCCGGCAAGCAGGTGTTTCTGGAAAAAACCATGACCTACGACATCCCACAGGCTCAAGAGCTGGTGCGGCTGGCTCAGCAGCGTCCCAATCAAACGCTGCAGGTGGGTCATCAGTACCGCTACTCGCCGCTGTATTACCGGGTGAAGGAAATGATAGCCCAGGGCTACCTAGGCAAAGTAACCCAGATAGATTGCCGTTGGGATCGTAATGGTAGTTGGCGGCGTCCGCTGCCCGAGCCCGGCCTGGAGCGTCAGATCAACTGGCGCATGTATCGCGAATACTCGGGCGGGTTGGCCGCCGAGCTGCTTTCTCACCAAATGGACTTTATCAATTGGGCATTCGACACTCACGCCGACGAGATAATGGGCACAGGTGGTATTGATTACTACAAAGATGGCCGTGAGACTTACGACAACGTGCAGGTGATGGTGCGCTACGCCCGCGAAGGCATGATCGGTAACTTCGGGGCCACCTGTGCCAACGCTCGCGATGGCTATCTATTTAAGCTCAAAGGCACAAAGGGCACCATCTCACTACTCATCGATGAGGGCATATATTACCCGGAGAAGGAAACGCTAAAGCAGTATGGAACGGTAGACGGAGTGACTGGTGCCACTAAAATCACTTGGAATAAAGAGGGTGGTATTCCTATTACCACTGGTGCTGAACCGCTGAAAGATGGCTCTTGGTATGCGCTGAGCGACTTCTATCGGGCCATTAAGGAAAACAAAACCCCTGATTCTAATGTCCTGACCGGGGCGCGGACGGCCTGCACAGTGCACTTGGCTAATCAAGCTATTTACAATCATACCATTGAGAAGTGGCGACCAGAATACAGCTTCAGCTAACCTGGTTTGTCAGCTGTTTTTAATAATAAAGCAGAAGGCGTACAGTAATAGCGTCAGAATACTGCCTCTGAAAAGGCTAGTTAATGTTAACACTACACCTCGCATCCACTTTATGACAACTGCTGCTTACGACAACTCACTGACTGCTTCGATGAAGGCTGCACGCGTTTGGCGCTGGCTCGCGGCTCTGAGTATTCTGGGCAACATTGGCCTGAACTATTACAGCCAGGCTTATCCTTTCAATGGGCAAACCATGGGCGCTGTCTCGGCCCAGTATCCGACGCTTATCACGCCCGCAGGCTATGCCTTCAGTATCTGGGGGGCAATTTTCCTGGCCCTGACCATCTATGCCGTGTGGCAGCTGTTGCCCGCGCAGCGCCACAACTCTCTGCCCGATACCATTGCCGTGCCGCTCACGGTGGCTAGTCTGGCTACGGCTGCCTGGGTAGTGCTGTTTGCCTATGAGCTGATTGGGTTGAGCGTGCTAACCATGCTGGTCATTCTGGGTGCGCTCATTATCGTGTATGGCCGGGCACGGCGGCAAGTGCTGGCTGGTGAAGCTTCTGCGTGGGTGAGTGTGCCGTTTGCCTTGTATTTGGGCTGGATTTCGGTGGCTTCTGCAATTAATATTACCCTAGGCTTGCGCGACATGGGCTGGCAAACGCCTCTGAATGTGGCCGTGCTGCTCGCGTTTGGGCTGCTGGCGGTGGTAGTGGCGCTGGGACTTATAATAAGCCGGGCTTTTCGGGAAAGCGTGTATCCGCTGGTGCTTACCTGGGCGCTGGTAGCCATATGGGTAGCGCAGCGCGCTGCTTACCCCGAGTTGGCCTGGGCGGCGCTTGTTGGGGCTGTACTGGTTGGTCTGGGGGGCGTTTTTCTGTCCCGAAGCCGTACATAGCCACCGACACCAACCGCCATTGCCGATACTCCGCCTAACTTGCGGCTCCATCCATTCTCCCATCCACTTACCTTTCGCTTATGCGCCAAAACCTCGTTGCCGGCAACTGGAAAATGAACATGACTTACCAAGACGGTCTGGCCCTGGTATCTGAAATCACAAATATGGTAGCCGACGAGGTGACCAATTCTGAAGTCCAGATTGTGATTTGCCCCCCAGCCCCTTTTCTGTCGGCTATAGGTCGGCAATTGCCCCAAGGCAGCAATTTTCACCTCGGTGCCCAAAACTGCCATCAAAAGGAAAAAGGCGCTTATACCGGCGAGGTGTCGGCCAAAATGCTGGCTTCCGTGGGCTGCGAATATGTGATTTTGGGCCACTCAGAGCGGCGTCAGTATTTCCGCGAAGACGATGAGCTACTAAGCCAGAAGCTGAAAGCCGCGCTGGCCGCTGGATTGAAGCCAATTTTCTGCGTGGGCGAAAGCCTGGATACGCGGGAAATGAACGAGACCAACGACTATATCGGTAAGCAGCTTCAGAATGGCTTGTTTCATCTGTCCAATGAAGAGTTTGAGCAGGTAGTTATTGCCTACGAGCCGATCTGGGCCATTGGCACGGGCAAAACCGCTACCAGCCAGCAAGCGCAGGAAGTGCACGCCTTCATCCGCGAGCAGATTGCCCGCGCTTACGACGCTAAAGCCGCCCTCGATACCACCATTCTCTACGGAGGCTCGGCCAATGCCCAAAATGCCCGCGAGCTGTTTTCCCAGCCCGACGTCGACGGCGGCCTTATCGGCGGCGCCTCCCTCAAATCGCGCGACTTCACCGAGATTATCAAGTCCTTCTAAGAAGGAAAAGGCTCAGTCACCGAACCAAGGCAGACGATACAGTTGTCTGGCAAGCAGGTATATTTTTACTAAGAAATCATGACGTTTTATCTGCTGCTAGTGAGTTGGCTAACGCTGGGCTGGGGAATGAATTTTGCCCCCCAGCCGGCTCCAGCACCAACTTCGCCCCCCAGCTCGGCCCAATCCATTGAGCCATGCCGCATATACGGCAGCATCTATCTCGAAACCGACCCGCGCCGCCGCAGCTACTGCTTCGCCACGATATATCTGGAGCCCGAAGAAGCCTTCGCCGATGTGCTGATATTCAAGGAGTCCAACAAGCTATTTGCCGATAAAGCCGGCTTCTGGTACTTCACCATGGCCCGCGACTTCGCCGATTACGCCCTGTTTGTAACCGACAACCGCAACCTCGCCGACTTCAGCATTCACTACACCGACGTGCGCTCATACGCCGGCTGCCGTAAGCAGTAGGAAACCCAGCTTATTAAGCCCAGCGCCCACCCAAAACATTTTGGGTGGGCGCTGTCTTTTTGCGCATTACGGTAAGCTGTACCTGGGCGGTTTGTGGTACCTTGTTAGCAAAATTATCTGCTGAAAAGGCAGTGCTTACCCACGTTTATACTTCTTATTAGATGGAGCTAGAATTACGCGGTATTACCAAATCATTTGGGTCGAAAAAAGTCCTGAACGACGTTTCCTTCGCTGCGCAAACGGGGTGTTGTGTTGGCGTCTTGGGGCGCAACGGGGCCGGCAAAAGCACACTGTTCAACCTACTCACCAACGTACTATTGCCCAGCAGCGGCGAGCTGTTGCTGGATGGCGTACCACTGGGCGAAACGTTTCCAGTGGCCGTAAAGCGGCGCATGGGCGCGCTCATAAATCAGGGCTACTTGGTGGAAGAACTCACGCCCATTGAGTACTTGCAATTCGTAGCGCGCATTTACGAACTGCCCGACGCCATGACGCGCATTGAAAGTCTGCTGGCTCACCTGCTGGAAGACTACGATACCGTGCGTACCAAGCGGCTCAGCTCCTTTTCAACGGGCATGAAGCAGAAAGTGGCCGTAGCGTCCTGCCTGCTGCACCGCCCCGAGCTGCTTATCCTCGATGAGCCCTTCAACGGCCTCGATGTCTTCTCCGTCGAACGCATGCTCGCCTTGCTAAACAGCTACCGTCCGCAGGCCGTCACGTTTGTATCAACGCACAACCTGACGCATATCGAGAAGGTCGCTACTCACTTGCTTATTCTGGACGAGAGCGAAGTAAAGTATTGGGGCACGATGGAAGACTTTCTGCAAGGCCAGCAGGCCTACCTCAACGACGCGCTGCTTCAGCTGCTCCAACCCACCACTGCCTCTACCCAAGATCTGACATGGCTAACCAACCAACGCTAGGGCATTTTCTGCCCTACCTGCTAAGGCGTCGTCTGCTGGCTGTTGTCTGGCCCGCAGCCGGCGAAGAGCGTGTCGTAAGCATGCTACTGCTCGGTACAGGTTTGCTTTATGGTGGGCTGTTGGGGGCCATTTGCAACAGCGATATGAAAGCGGCCACACTACAGGGCTTGCTGCTAGGGCTAAACGGTGTTCTGTTCACCTCTACCTTGTTGATAGATTTTATGCCCTCCTTTCGGGCGGTGCAGCGGCCTTTGCCCGAGCATTTCCCCGTATCAGGCAGGCTAAATCTGGTGACGGCTTTTCTGCTTGATTTTATTTCTCTGCGGCGGTTTGCCTTTGTTTTTGGGCTGCTGCTGGCTTTGGCTATAGCGCAACGGCTGCGCCTGGAGATAGGGTTTAGCCTGCTACTGATTCTGAGTGCTACCGCTACCAGCTTCAATCTGCGCTTGCTGTTTTCCTTGGGGCTCTGGCGCCACCCAGTGGTAGTACTGCACTTGATTAGTCTGGCGGCGAGCGGCGTGTGGCTGGCCTTGCCCAAAGCGCCGTACCATGCGGCGCTGGGCGCAATAATGGCCCTGCTGCCGTGGGTGCTGTGGGGTGTGCAGCTTTGGTGGCTGGGGCGCTTTTTCAACGCTCGCCATCTGATAGCCGGTGCCCCCGAAAGATCTATCCGTCTGCTGGCCCGCTTAGCACCCGAGAGCAAAGCCTACTTGTTGAAAGTCTGGGTGCCTCTGCTGGTAAGCCTGTTGTTCAAAATAGTACTGATGGGCATTTGCACCACACTAGTAGAAACCAATGGTAAAATGAGGACAAATGGTATGCTCTACATCGCGTTCCTGCCAGTGCTGAGCTTCACTTATATCAATAACAACCTCTTTGGCTACCTCATGCCGTTGGCCGCTAACGAAATACAGCGAATTGGCCTGACGCCGCGCATATTGAAGCTTTACTTCCGGCTGGCACTCCCCGTAGTGCTTACCGATTGCCTTATATCTGCTGTGCTGTTGATGGTACTGTTTCCGTCCAGTGTGTGGGACGTGCTGTGGCTGTTGCCGTTGAGCGTGGGCGCGTTAATGAGTGTGGGCTTGTGGGCAAGCTTCTGCCATGCTAAGCCAGTGAAAAAAACGAAGGAGCTGAGCGCTATGCGCAATAATACTTCTCAGCTTATGAGTGCGGCTTCCGTACTGGTGGCGGCGGGCTTGTGGTTCCTACCGTGGTGGTGGGTGCGCGTGGCCATAGTAACTGTCCTCATGGCGTCTGTTTGGCTTTTGATTAGCCGGATTCGGCGCAATGAGGGCTCTCTGCGCCGCCAGCTGTGGAGCAGTATTGGGGCTTAACATAAGGAGCAACAACCACTTCAAAGCAACCGTATTATAGCTGAGTTTTTCCTGCGAACTTTGCCGCCCCATCTTCGGGCGGCATTTTCGTTTCTGACTTTTCTTTTTGACCCTTATGGATTTTGTGGAAGTGCGCGTACTGGCCCCGCGCGAGTTGGCCGATATTCTGGTAGCCGAATTGGCTGAGGTTGGCTACGACACCTTTGAGGACAACGACGAAGGGTTTTGCGCCTACATTGGGGAGGGCGATTTCAACCCCGATGCCGTGGCCGAGGTAATGGCCCGCTACTCCGGCATCGGCACGCTCGACTATAGCCACCGCATTATCACGCGCCAAAACTGGAACGCTGAGTGGGAGAAGAATTTTCAACCGCTGGTTATTGCCGATAAAGTGTCGGTGCGGGCTCCGTTTCATCCCAAGCCCGAGCCAATTGAGTACGATATCGTGATTATGCCGCGCATGTCGTTTGGCACCGGCCACCACGAAACCACGGCCCTGATGATTGAAAATCAACTCGGCGTAGACCACGCTGGCAAACGCGTGCTGGACATGGGCTGCGGCACTGGTATTCTGGCCATCATGGCAGCTCAGCTCGGGGCCCGTGAGGTGCTGGCCGTAGATGTGGAGCCCTGGACCGTAGAAAACGCCGCCGACAATGCCGCTGAAAACCACTGCTCCAACATTGAGTGCCGCTTGGGTGGGGTAGAGGTGCTGGAAGGCGAGGCTCCCTTCGACCTGATTCTGGCCAACATCAACCGCAATGTGCTACTGGAAGATATGTACGCCTACGCGGCCTTGCTGCCCACTGGCTCACCTATTCTGTTCAGCGGTTTTTATCAGGAAGATCTGGCCCTGATTGAAGCGGAAGCCAAAAAGCAAAAGCTGGTTTTTCAGTCTCACCTCACCAAGAATAACTGGGTTTCCGCCGTGTTTACGAAAGTAGCGTAGCGCACGCGTGCATTTTAGTATAAAAAGCCCCCCAGCCATGATATTTTCATAGCTGGGGGGCTTTTTTGAGTATGGAAAGCTAAGGCACTGCTACACGCCGACTTTCTCCCGAATAGAAGAATCCCGAATAATCAGGTCGGGCTGGAGCACAATGCGGCGGGGTGAAAATTTAGTGCTCTTCTCTTCTACCAGTTCCAGAAACAGGCGCACCGCCGACTGCCCCATCTGCTCGCAGCGTTGGTCGACGGAGGTGAGCATGGGCTCGGTGAGAGACGTGAATGACTCGTTGCTGAACCCAACCAGCGCCATATCTTCCGGCACTCGTAGGTGTTGGGCTTTCAGCACCTGCATCGCGCCTACAATGGAGAAGTCGCTAGCCGAAAACACCGCATCCGGCACCTCAGGCAGTTGAAGCAAGTGTTTCATGCCCACAATGCCGTCTTCGAGGGTCATATCGCAGTAAAAAATCAGATCCTCATTGATGGGCAGATCGTGCTCCCGAAGCGCATCTAAGTAACCCTGACGGCGGTTTTTGTAAATATTCAGATGCTGCGGGCCCGCAAAATGGGCAATGCGCTGGCAGCCTTGCGCGATGAGGTGCTTAGTGGTCAGATAGCCGCCTTCGCGGTCGTCAATTACCACGGCATTCACGTCCTGACCTTCCAAAACCCGATCGAAAAACACGAGCGGAATTTCGCGCTTCCGAACTTTTTCGAAGTGCTTGAAGTCGCGGGTGGTGCGGGCCAACGACACTAGAATGCCTTCTACCTGCGCATTAATGAGCGTTTCAATATTCTTGCGCTCGTGCGTCACATCTTCATTCGACTGGCAAATCAGGACGTTGAAACCCGCTTTGCTGGCCACCGTCTCAATGCCATGCATTACGGAGGAGAAAAAGTGGCCATCAATGTGGGGCACAATTACGCCCAGCAAATTGCTTTTGCCCTTGCGCAACGCAGCTGCCAGATGGTTGGGCTGATAGTTAAGGTCTTGCGCCAGCTTCCAGACCTTTTTCTTGGTAGCCTCGCTGATACTGGAATGATTGCTAAGTGCCCGCGAAATGGTAGAGACGGATACATTCAGCTCTTTCGCCATATCGGAAATGGACGCTCGCTTGCTGGCCACAGAAGTAGTTTTTTTGGAGAAAAAGACTTGATAACGCAATGCTTTGTGCAAAAATCAGCGCAAAACCTTGGGTAATTTACGCAAAAAATATCTTACTTCTTACCTTCTGTGATACCTGGCCAAGTATCCGTGCGAAAGGAAGAGGCGGGCAGGTTTTCTTTGTTGTATAGATTGACAAAGGGGCTGTTTCCCCAGGCATAGCGCACGGCTACCGGCTTTGATACTTGGTCGCTGTAAAGCACGAGCGTATTGCCCTCCAGCTTGCCCTGAGCCCACACAAACTTGCGGTCGGCTCCCGCAATGGCAAAGCCTTTCAGGTGCGGCCCGCTGCTGTCTTTTAGCACAAGGCCGCTGCCTACATTCTCAAATTGCAGGCGAATGCGGTTGCCCTCCACCTTCATCGACTTATAAGTCGGTCCGGAAGACACAACCGATTTATCGCCATAAGCCACTCGCCGCGCTTCCAGAGCCAAGCGATGCCCCACATCCTGCTTGTTGAGGGGATGAATGTCGTTGGGATTGCCGAGGTCCAAGGCGACGGCCATGCCGGTGTGAGGCTGCGCGAGCGTCATCATTTGAGCCTCCCGCAACTCAGCCCAGGCATAGTCGGCGGGCTGGTCTTGCTGGGGGCCAAAACTGGCCAGCTGCACAAATAAAAACGGCAAATCTGGCTGCCCAAACTGCGCCCGCCAATCCTGAATAAGGGCCGGAAACAACGTGCGGTACTGATACGCACGCTCGGCGTTGCTCTCGCCCTGATACCAGATGACACCCTTTAGCGCATAAGGGACCAGAGGGGCAATCATGGCGTTGTAAAGCATGGTCGGCTGATTTTGAGTGCCGCCGGGGAAAGGATTTTTGGGAACGCTCGCTGGATCGTAGGCAGGTTGGTATTGCCAGGAGCCAGTGAGCGGCATAGTTTGGGTAGCCGTTTTGAGATAAAGCTCTTCGGGTTTACCCCAGATGCCGCCACCCCCGCCAGTATCTACCACGCGCACCGTCAGCACGTTGCGACCAGCGCGTACGGCTGTGGCCGGCACGGTATAGCGCCTAGGCTGGGTGTAGCCGTTGGTGCTGCCCACCAATACGCCATTGAACCAGGTAGAGTCGCGGTCATCAATTTGAGCCAGCGAAAGCGAAAGCGGCTGACCAGCAGCGGCCGTCGGCAATGTCACCTCCCGGCGTAGCCAGATAATGCCATCGAAGGTGTTAAGTTCAGGATGATCGGTTTGCTCTTCCCACAGGCCCGGAACCTGCATTGAAGGCCAACTAGTCGCGGCAAACTTCGGATCGGCCCAGGAAAGTTGCCCCGGTGTCAAGCCCCGATCTTGGCTGGCGGGGCTCTTTTTCCACGCGGCCAGTGCAGCCTGATAGTCGGCCTGCTGGCGCGCCGGGCCCATGTTGGACTCCAGCGCGGCCACCTGGGGGGCAAATTCCGGAAATTTGCGCAAGGCTGCCCCGCTGATCCAAGCTTCGGCGAGCGTGCCACCCCACTCACTCGAAATCAGCCCGATAGGTACTTTATACTGCTGGTGTAAATCGCGCCCGAAGAAGTAGGCCACGGCCGAAAAGCCCCCCACCGTCTGGGGGCTGCACACTTGCCAGCCTTTGCTCTTGAACTCCACCTGTGGGGCAGCCGCCGTGGCATCCTGCACATTGAGCAGGCGTATGCAAGGGAAGTTTGCCTGGGCTATTTCCTGCTTAAAGTTGACCACGTTCTGCTGTAGCGGCCATTCCATGTTCGATTGACCGGAAGCCAGCCACACGTCACCCAGCAAAATATCCTTGATTTGGAGAGTATTCTTGCCCTTGATGGTCATCTCATAAGGGCCTCCGGCTGGCTGGGCCGGCAGCGTCACCGTCCATTTGCCCCCCGGCCCACCCGTTTTAGCCGGGTAGGTTTTCCCCCGAAACGAAACCGTTACTGCTTCGCCTGCGTCGGCCCAACCCCAGAGTTGCAGGGGCTTATCTCTCTGAAGCACCATATGGTCGCCCGCTAGCTTAGGCACGCGCACGGTAGCTTGCACAGGAAGCTGCGCAAGCAAAGTCAATAGGAGGAGAGGGTATTTGATAAGTCTCATAAAGAGTAAGATGTAGAGCAGGAAGTCAGCTTATTATTTAATAAGCGGCGGGCATGCAGAGCGGTAGCGAAGCATCTCGCTCGCGGTAGTAGTAATAGTACTCCAGCATCAGCACGCGAGATGCTTCGCTACCGCTCTGCATGACAGTCTGTGGGGCTTTTTTGCGGAGCTCTATGTCAGCCTGGGCTGGGGCGTGTAGGTAGGGCCCTGGCAGCGGGGGCCTTCGGGTGTCCAAGCGAGTGGGTCGATGCAGAGTTGACGCTCCTTCATGGCTTCGTCCCAGGCATGATACACGAGTACTTCGGTTTTGCCGTCGGGGCTCATGGCGTGAGAGTGGTGGCCGGGGCCGCGCACTTTGCCCGGTACTGAGTGCAGCACGCGGGCACCTTTCTCGGCGCCGGCATCAGAGTATGGCCCAAGTATAGAATCGGCTACCACAAAATCGACGCCGTAGCGGTCGGTCAGGAAGTTGGCGCCGCTGTAGAAACAGTAGTATTTGCCTTCGTGCTTGCGCATGAATGGTCCCTCCAGCGTGTGCCACTGCGCAAACACCTTGTTGTCATAAATGGGCATGCGGCGGTTGGCTTCAAACAGCGTCCAAGGGTGGCGCGCCCGCATCACGGTGCGGCTTTCATTAGCCAGCTTCGTCATGTCAATAAGCCGATCTACCACTAGGCCGGTACCCGGATAGTAGCCGTCGTTAGAATCGATAAAGTCGCGGGCGTAGAAGAGATACCAGCTGCCGTCAGTGTCCTGAAAGGGGTGAGCATCAATGGTGAACTTGCTTTCCGGCACATCCATCAGCGCCACTTCCTGATATGGTCCGGCTGGCTTATCGCTGGTAGCCACGTGCAGGCGGTGACCTACATTGGCGTTGATAGCGCCGCCGCCCCTGGAGTAGTACATGTAGAACTTGCCGTTGACAAATACCACCTCCGGGGCCCAAAAATCAGCGCCTTCCGAGCCGGCGGGTGGCGTAAGCGCGCCGCCTACTTCCTCCCAATCGTAGAGGTTTTTGGAAGTCAGAATAGAGAAAATTCGTCCGTCCTTTTTCTGGCTTTGGCCGGTAGTAGCGAAGGCGTAATACGTGCCCTCATGCCGCAGCACAAACGGGTCGGGAAACTGCCCGGCGTACACGGGGTTCGTATAAGTAGCGCCGGCTTTACCGCCTCCGACAGCCTTTTCTGCGTCGGGGCTGGTGCGGGAGGTACAGTAAGGCAAAAAGGCCAGCGCGCCCAGGCCGAGCGTGCTACGCTGAAGAAATTCGCGACGGGAGGAGGAAATAGACATGCTGGGGGGCAAAATTGACGGATTAACGAGTTGATATTGATAGGAGTCAGAGACTAGGCTGAGCGTTACTTGGTTTCTAAATCATCCTTGCTAGGCAGCTTGGGAAATGGCGCGTGCGGCTCCGTCTGGTACCAGAAAGCGGTCGACGCCACGTCATCCTGTAAAGGCAGATAACGCCCATTATAGCGCCAGCCCAAGGCTTGAATGGTAATGCGCAAATCCTGCTGAAAGCGGACCGGATCCGGGATGTGCCAGCGGTACATTCCAAAACGCGTATTGGCCTGGTACAACCCGTCTGGCCTGATTACCTGGTGCAGACCTACGTATGGTGTAGTGTATTCCTGGTACTGCTTGGTTTTCTTGTTCTCGAAGTTGTAGGAGCCCAAAAAGTAGTCTTCTGTGCCCGTGCCGTTGATGGTGGGCCACTCCTTGTCGCCGTCCATGTAAAACTTGATTTCGCCTTCGCCCCACCAGTCGTTGCTGTTCACGCCCCAGGCCATGTAAGTGCCTACATAATGACCACGACCCTTCACGCCATCCAGAATCGTGTAGGGTACTTTGTACTGTGTCGGATTCTGGCGCCGGAACTGCGCGTGGAAGTAGGCCGCATCATTGGGGACATCGGTGAGCGTGTAGTCTATTTGATAATACAGCACCATATCCTTCTCATCGATATTCTCCATCGTGATGCGACACTTCTTGCGAAAGGGCATCAGCCAGTAGGAGTTGAATGAGCTGCCAGGATTTACCACCACCGGAATCGAGTTGAGCATGGCTACTTGCCCCCAGCCCTGGCCAAAAAAATCGCCCACCGGCACTTCCACCGAGGGCTCTTTCTCACCATCCCAATACATGCGAAAAATGGCAAACCGCCACAGTCCGGTGGGTGTCATCCAGATGTGCTGAATGGCTCCCGAACCGTTTATTTCGGCCACCCTGATGGTCTGACCAGCTTTGATTATTACGCTCGGACTTACTTTCCATCCTTGGCCTAAGTCGCGGGAGGCATTTTTGCCGGTTCCCTCGGTGGCCATGCCGCCTTTGCCTTTGGCGCCGTTAAAGTTTTCGGGGCTGATGGAACGGGTTTGGGCGTCGGAGAGGCGGTATAGATTTCCTAGCTCGGAGCCCAGCCCATTGAAGGTCGCTTTTTGGGCCAATGCAGGCCAGCAACTACCAAAAAGCAGGAGAAAGAGTAGCGTGTTTCGTAGCATAAGCAGGAGCTAAACAGGGTGGCTGATCAGGGCGAAAAGGCAGGTCAGCAACAGTGCAAGGAAGCGCAATCGTTTGCACAATATAATAATCTGTCTTAGATTGCCCACATAGCCCGTCCAAACTTATCTGGGCAACTTTCTATTGAATAGGCAAAATCGGCTACAGCAGCAGTCATTCCTTAGGGGTGTACTTACTAGCTTTTCTTTCTTCACTAGCAGGCTATGAGTAAGAATAAGAACCTTCGCCTTAACCGGGCTAATGCAGACTTCTTGCGATATGCGTCACTACGGTTACTGATAGCTTCTATCTAATATGGCTTGAGTTGTAGCGAAGAAAACAAACGTTTGCGTTTACTACCCTATATCCTGCCTACTATGAAAATCAAACAGCGCTTTCTCTTCATCATAGCCCTGCTTGCCAGCCTGCCCTTCGTTAGTGAGGCACAAACGGCGGCTACCTTCACCAATCCCTTGCTCGCTAATGGTCCCGATCCGTGGGTAATACGGCAGGGCGACACCTATTACTACACGAATACCATAGGCAACCGCCTGGTGCTTTGGAAAACCAAAGACTTAAGCCAAGTGCGTGAGGCTAAGCCCGTAACAGTGTGGACGCCCCCCACCACAGGGCCCAACTCATATGAGATATGGGCACCGGAGCTGCACTTTCTGGACGGTAAATGGTATATCTACTACACGGCCACCGACAAGGCTAAATTTGGCGACAAGACGCGCTACGTATTTGTGTTGGAAAACGCCAGCGCCGATCCTACCACCGGCACTTGGACGGATCGGGGCAAGGTGAATACCCAGTATTCCGGCCTTGATGGTAGCGTATTTGAGCACAAAGGGAAGCGCTATTTCGTGTACTCAGCCTACGTGGGGCCGCAGAGCGTGCTGGCTATTGCGCCCATGCAGAACCCTTGGACCCTACAAGTGGGCAAGGAGGTCATCATCGCTAAGCCAACCTACAACTGGGAAAAAGGCGGCGGTCGCCAGATTCTGGAAGGTCCGGAGTTTTTGCCAGGCAAAAAAGGCCAGCTATTCCTCGTGTACTCAGCCAGCGCCTGCTGGGACGACAACTACTCGCTGGGCATGCTCACGGCCGACCAAAATGCCGATCTTCTGCAAGCCAGCTCATGGAAAAAAGCCCCCCAGCCGGTGTTCAAAATGTCGGAGGCCAATAGCGTGTATGGACCCGGCCACAACAGCTTCACCAAGTCGCCCGACGGCAAGCAGGATTGGATAGTGTACCACGCCAAAGATGCCGCCACCGGCAAATGCGAACAGCGTAGCTCGCGCATGCAGCCCTTTACCTGGAACGCCGATGGTACGCCCAACTTCGGCGCACCTGTATCGACCAAAAAACCGCTGCCCCGTCCTAGCGGAACGTCTAAGTAAGGCTGGGGGGCTTTTTGAAGCGCTGGTATAAACGTTAAGGCCGTCATGCAGAGCGAAAGCGAAGCATCTCGCCCACTTCGTTGATTAGCATTACAACATCAGCACGCAAGATGCTTCGCTTTCGCTCTGCATGACGGCCTGGAACTTGACAGTTTACAACTGCATAGAATGAAAAAACTGCTGCTTTTATTGCTGCTCGGCTTTAGCGTAGGACCCGCTGCTTGGGCCCAAACGCCGGCTGCCTCCGATAACACCTTTACCAATCCGCTTTTGCCTTCCGGAGCCGATCCGTGGAGCATTTACAAAGACGGCTATTATTACTACACCAATACCACCGGCCGCAACATTACGCTCTGGAAAACCAAGTCGTTGAGCCAGCTAAAAAACGCGCCTAAAAAGGTAGTCTGGACGCCGCCTGCCACCGGCCCCAACTCCAAAGATATCTGGGCGCCGGAGCTACACTATCTGGGGGGCAAATGGTACCTGTACTACGCCGCCGACGCCGGTACCAACCAGACGCACCGGCTCTGGGTGCTCGAAAACTCCTCGCCCGATCCGATGGAAGGCACGTGGGTTGATAAAGGAAAAATCACAGACCCCACCGACAAATGGGCCATCGATGGCTCGGTATACGACCACAATGGGCAGCTGTATTTTGTGTGGTCGGGCTGGGAGGGCGATGTAAACGGCCGGCAGGAAATATACATCGCCAAGATGAAGAACCCCTGGACCATTGACGGGGAGCGGCACAAGCTATCCACGCCCGTTTTTCACTGGGAGCGCAACGGTGACTTAAATAACCCAAACGATCCGCCTCACGTGGATGTAAATGAGGGGCCGCAATTGCTGCGCCATGGCAAGAAAATCCATCTGATTTATTCCGCTAGCGGCTGCTGGACCGATACTTACGCGTTGGGCATGCTCTCCGCCTCCGCTACCAGCGACTTGCTCCAGCCCGGCTCCTGGACCAAAACTATCACGCCTGTTTTTCAACAGGCGCCCGTTGTTAAGGTGTATGCGCCGGGCCATAATTCCTTCTTCAAATCGCCGGACGGCACTGAAGACTGGATTCTCTACCACGCCAACGACGAGGCAGGCCAGGGCTGCGGTCGTTTCCGCACGCCCCGCGCCCAGAAATTTACCTGGAACGCCGATGATATGCCCAGCTTTGGGCAGCCCATTTCGACCGGAATACCCTTGCCCAGGCCCTCCGGTGAAAAGTAACGTTGCTAGCGAAGCCAATAAGCAGCAAGAAATGGACAACTGTACATATACTGTTGCCCCTGGCCAGCACTAGTAAATAGCCCCGAAGCCCTTGAAAACATTCTTATCCATCCACACTCTCCCCAAATTTTAAGCGCATGAAGAAAGCTCTGCTATTTATTCTGCTGTTGCTGGTGGCAACGCCTGACGTTCAGCTACAAGCACAAAATCGAAAAACCAAAGCGGCCAAAACGACCAAAGCTGCGGTTGGTACCCGTTGGACACCCGAAAAGGCCAATGCATGGTACAAAGCCCAGGATTGGATGTCGGGGGCCAATTTTACGCCCAGCACGGCCATCAACCAGCTCGAAATGTGGCAGGCTGCCACCTTCGATCCTGCTACCATTGATAAAGAACTAGGCTACGCCGAAAGTATTGGGTTCAATACCATGCGCGTGTTTTTGCATCACCTGGCCTGGGAGCAAGACCCGCAAGGATTTAAGAAGCGCATGGGTCAGTACCTGGACATTGCCGATAAGCATAAGATCAAGACCATGTTCGTGTTCTTTGATGACTGCTGGAACAAGGACTACAAAGCCGGTCCGCAACCCGCGCCCAAGCCCGGTATTCACAACTCCGGCTGGGTGCAGGACCCCGGCGGCGAGCCTACTTCTCAGGACTCGACCATGTTGCCAGTGTTGCAGAAGTACGTGACCGACGTGATGACGCAGTTCAAGAATGACAAGCGTATTCTGCTCTGGGACTTGTATAACGAGCCGGGCAACAGTAACCACAAGGAAAACTCTTTGCCGCTGGTGCGCAACGTATTCCGCTGGGCCCGCGCTGTCAACCCTGACCAGCCGCTGAGCGTGGGCCTTTGGGCCTGGGATTTTGAGAAGCTGAACACCTTTCAAGCCCTAAACTCCGATGTCATTACCTACCACTGCTACGACGATACGCCCGCCCACCAGCGCATCATTGAGATACTGGAAACCCACGGCCGGCCACTTATCTGCACCGAGTACATGGCCCGTATTCGCAACAGCCGGTTTGCCAACATTATGCCTTTGCTGAAAAAGCAGAACGTGGGAGCTATCAACTGGGGCTTGGTGGCAGGCAAAACGAACACCAAGTACCAGTGGGATACGCCTCTGGCCGACGGTAGTGAGCCAATTGAGTGGTTTCACGAAGTATTTCATCCCGATGGCACGCCCTACCGTCAGGACGAAGCGAGCGTGATTAAGAGACTCAACGCCGAAAAAGCCGATGCCGCCATTGAAGCAGCACTCAAGGCCAAATAGTTGTTTACTAGCCCATAAAAAAGCCCCCCAGAGTAGCTCTGGGGGGCTTTTTTATGTAGCAGCATCCGCTTGTCTCAACGATGTAGCTACTTGGCTTCCGTTCCAGACGCCGCCGTCTGCTTATAATGCACGGCGGGCAAACTGCGCAGGCGTTCGGCCGCAAACTCTGCGGTTACGTCGCGTTGGGGGTTGGCCAGCAGTTCGTAGCCTACCATAAACTTACGCACTGTGGCGGAGCGCAGCAGCGGCGGGTAGAAATGCATATGCAAGTGCCAGCTTTCGTGCGCTTGCCCGTCGGTAGGGCGCTGGTGCAGGCCGGCAGAGTAGGGGAAGGAAATCTGAAACAGGTTGTCGTAGCGAATCGTGAGCTGGCGCAGAATAGCAGCAAACGCGTCTTTCTCATCGCTGGTCAGCTGCTCAATGCTGGTTACGTGGCGCCGCGAAACGATCAGCGTCTCGTAGGGCCACACAGCCCAGAAGGGCACTAGCGCCACAAAGTGCTCGTTTTCGACCACCACCCGGGTTTTCTCCTGTAGCTCCACTTCCAGATAATTACTGAGCAAGCTGCGGCCGTGCTCAGCAAAGTAAGCGGCCTGCTGAACGGTTTCCTTTGCTGGGTCAGATGGCACCGTCCGCTGCGCCCAGATCTGGCCGTGCGGGTGCGGGTTGCTGGCACCCATCATCGCGCCCTTGTTCTCAAATATCTGCACGTAATTAATGTCCGGCCGGGCACCTAGCTCCACGTACTGCTCTACCCACAGATCCACCACACGCCGAATAGCGGGTTCGTCCATCTCCGGTAAGGTCAGATCGTGGCGGGGCGAAAAGCAGATAACACGCGCCACGCCCGATTCAGATTCGGCACGCAGCAGCCCGCCCACGGTTATCTCACCCACGGGTGCATCGGCTTGCAGTGCGGCAAAGTCGTTGGCAAATACGAATGTGCTATCGTAAGGCGGGTTCACAATGCCCCCCACGCGCGTGTTGCCAGGGCACAGGTAACAAGTCGGGTCGTAGGTAAGCCGCACATCGGCCGGGGTTTCTTCCTGCTGCCCTTGCCACGGCCGCTTCGAGCGGTGGGGCGACACCAGTATCCACTCACCCGTGAGCGGATTGTAGCGGCGGTGGGAGTGTTCGGCGGTATCAAATGGCATGGCAAGTAGCGATTGATGGTTAATAAATAAGCAGAGCGGCTCTATCTGCCTGCCTCTACGCTTTCTACCACTTCTACGCCGCTTACTATAGTAGCCTGGTAGGTTTCCAGAGTCAAATTTAGCTCCTGCTGATAGCCGGCTGTCATGTGCTCTACAAAGGCATCTACCTTGTCGGTTTCCACCAAGTTGATGGTGCAACCTCCAAAGCCGCCTCCCATCATACGGGCTCCCAATACGCCTGGAAGAGGTCGGGCTAACTCTACCAATACGTCCAACTCTTGGCAGCTTACCTCATACTTATCGCGTAGCCCGGCGTGCGAGCCGTACATTTCCTGACCAAAAGCCTGAAAATTGCCCCCCAGAAGGTGCAAACAGGCCGCTTCTACCCGCAGGTTTTCCTCTACCACATACGAGCAGCGACGATACAGCACATCGCCTAGTTCGGTCTGATGCTCTTTTAGTTGGGTCAGTGTAATATCGCGCAGACTGTGCACAGTAGGGTAGTATTGCTTGATCAGCGCCACACCCTGCTCGCATTCCTGGCGGCGGGTGTTATATTCAGAGCTAGCCAACGCGTGCTTTACGCCCGAGTTGCACAGAATCAGACGATAAGTGGTCGTATCAAAAGGAAAGTATTCGTAGTCGAGAGAGCGACAGTCCAGCCGCACGACGTGGCCGGCGCGCCCAAACAAACTAGCAAACTGATCCATCAGGCCGCTCTTCACGCCGGCAAACTCGTGCTCGGCTGCTTGCCCCATGTGGGCCAGCTCCAAGCGGTCAAATTTGTCCCCCAGCAGCTTATTCAAAGCAAAACCCAACCCGCATTCTATGGCTGCCGATGACGACATGCCTGCGCCCAGCGGAATATTGCCGCCGAATACACAATCGAAGCCTGGCACCACGAGGCCCTTCCTTTGCATCTGTGCCACAACGCCTTTCAGGTAATTCGCCCACTGAGTTTTGCCGGGCTTTACCTCTTCGGTCAGTGAAAAATCATGCGTCTCATTTAAGTCTTGCGCCACCAAGCGGGCAGTATCACTGCCGTTTAGTCCTACCGCAAAGTGAATCTCTTTATCTACTGCGGCAGGCAGTACAAAGCCACCATTATAATCAGTGTGCTCACCAATCAGATTTACCCGACCCGGAGCTCTCACCAAAAGCGGGGCGTACCCGAAGTGGTCTTGGAAGGCAGTAGTTATAGATTGAGACGACATAAAGGCATACAGCTAAAATGAACAAAAAAAGGGGAGGGGCAACAGTAAGGCTAAAGGTGAGAAACCCAGTTGTAAAACGCAAACGATTGCGCCTATTAGTCACTAATAGGTATGGATTATTGTTATCAGCTTGGAGTAAGGAAATGGATACGAAGAACACTCATTAGTAGGTGATAAACCAGTCTATGAGTCAGACAAATGACTCACTTTAATAATGATACATTGTTGATGTAATCATCTGTAAATGCAATAGTTAACTAAATAAATCGTGATTGAAAACGTAATTGGCGCTGCTGCTGAATTAGGTGTTTGACCTACTGAGTTATGAGCTGTACTGCATAAAATTCTTTCTAAACTCATGCTCTAATTCACACGCTAAAACGCACTGGATGCTACTTTATATAATGCAGGATTTCCTGACTATTGTTTTATGATTGAATTGTTCAGCTAATATAAATTGCATGATTTGTCTTGACATTAGTTTAATTTCCTGTTATCCTTACAACACTTAATCAGTTGGTTGAGAACTATAATGCCCCTTAGCGCGCATTTTCGCTCACTTTTCTTTGGCCACTACCAGTAGTATTTCAGTTCACCCCGAAGATTAGTTCTTCCTGGTTAACTGATTTTTTTAACAAACAGTCCGCAAACGTTTGCGCCAAATTGTAAGATTTGCTTGCCATTCATATGTGCTCCTATTCTCCTCTTCTGAACGAACACCTTCCTTATCCTACCCTTTCTCTATGAAAAAGACTGTACCCAAGCTGCGTTGGCTCGCCATTCCAGCGCTTATCTGCTACCTGCCCCTTACCGTAGCCGCCGAGGCTAACGCCGCGGCCAGCGTGCGTGCGGCACTGCCTTTAGCTGCAATAATCCAGGCCCCTGACGTAACCGTAACTGGTCGTGTAACGGATGAAAAAGGGGAGGGCCTGCCTGGTGTTAACGTAGTGGTAAAAGGCACTTCCAACGGCACCAGCACTGATGTTGACGGTCGGTATAGCATCACCGTGCCGGACAATGCAACATTGGTGGTATCCTACGTGGGCTATACGCCCCGGGAAATTGCCGTAGGTGGCCGCACTACCATTGATGTACCACTGGCCCCTGATGCACAGTCTCTTAGCGAGGTAGTGGTGGTGGGCTATCTTACTCAAAACCGCCAGGATGTGACGGGCTCGGTCGCATCAGTGAGTTCTGAGGATATTCGTCGGGCTCCGGTAGCTACCGTCAACGAGGCAATTCAGGGTCGTTTGCCGGGCGTTACCGTTACCAGCTCCGGTCAGCCAGGCCAGGCCTCTAACGTGAATGTTCGTGGTATTGGCACGCTGGGAGGTACCAGCAGCGGTCCATTGTATATCGTTGACGGACTATGGACTGATAATGTGCGTGACTTCAATCCGGCCGATGCTGAATCGGTGCAGGTGCTAAAAGATGCGGCTTCCCTAGCCGCGTATGGCTCGCGGGGGGCAAATGGCGTGGTAATCATCACGACGCGTAAAGGTCGTGCTGGTACTCCAGCTATTACATTCAATGGCTACACAGGAGTGCAGAACATTGCGAAACGCTACGACCTGATGGGCGCACAGGAGTGGGCAGCGGTGAATAATCTGGCATATGAGAATGCCGGTTTGCCACGCCAGCCTGCGTCCAGCCAGCTTACGGGCACCGATACTGACTGGCAAGATGAGCTGTTTCAAACGGGTCGAATCCAAGACTATAACCTTGGCTTCTCGGGCGGCAATGAGTCGTCGAACTTCCTGATTTCGGCTGGCTACTTCAACCAGAAAGGCACTATCGTAGGTCCTAAGTTTGAGCGCTATAGTCTGCGCCTTAACTCAGGCTTTAATCGTGGCCGTCTGCGTGTGGGCCAAAATGCCCTGCTTACCCGAGCCGATCAGGTGCGGGTAAACGGACTGCCCTTTATTGATGTCGTGCGGCTTCCCCCAACGCTGCCCGTCTTAGACCCTGCTAATCCAGGAGGCTTTGCGTTTGGTAATTCTAATAATAACACGTTCGGCACCAACCCCATCGCCAGCCAGGATTTGCTGCGCAGCACTGGCCTTTCTTACCGTTTACAAGGCAACATCTTCGGCGAGGTGTCCATATTTGACTTTCTGCGCTACCGGCTCAACTTAGCGACTGAGCTGCATAATTTTCGCGATGAAGACCGGCGTAAGTATGGGCAGCAGCGGCAGAATGACCCTCTGAACCCATCATTCCTGTTTCAAGGCAGAGGCAGTGAACTGTTCCTGATGGCGGAGAACACACTGACGTTTGACCGAAGCTTCGGCAACAATAATGTTACGGCGGTAGTGGGTTACTCGGAGCAGAAAAACACGTTCGAGATATCGCGCGCTACCAACCGCGGCTACGGCACTGGACCAACTTATTACTGGTCGTTAGATGCTGGCTCCCAGAACCCGGCCGTAAGTGGCAGCACCGATATCTGGACCAAGCGCTCCTATTTTGCTCAGGTAACCTACGATTATAACCAGCGCTACCTGCTCACAGGTGCTTATCGCCGCGATGGTTCTTCCCGTTTCAGTCCCGAAAATCTGTATGGAGACTTCTACGCTGCATCAGCTGGCTGGCGCGTTTCGGAGGAGGCTTTCTTCGATGGTATAACAGCTATCAGCAACCTGAAGGTGCGCGGTAGCTACGGACAGCTCGGTAACGATGGCTTGCCCGGCAACTACTTATATCAAGGGTTCATCAACCCCAACGTTAACTATCCTTTTGGAACAAGCCAGACGGTATTAAATGGTAACGCTCAAACACAATTGGCTAGTACGGGAATCAGATGGGAGACCAGAGCTACCACAAACATTGGTTTTGACATAGGGCTACTGGAAGACCGGTTTACGTTCTCTGCCGACTACTACGTATCGCGCACGAAAGATGCTCTAGTGGCTCCTGATCCGGCCTTTTTCCTGGGTAACGCAGGCATCAACCCTTATAGAAACTTGGGCCGCATTGAGAACCGAGGCTTTGAGTTTTTAGCCAGCTACAATGAGAACCGGAGCAAGTTCCGCTATGGCATTCAGGCCAACCTAAGCACATTGAAAAATAAAGTGCTGGAACTGACAGACGTGCCTGGGCAAGTATTCAACGCTGGCCCTGAGGGCGGCATTACCCGCACAGAAGTGGGTTATCCCGTTGGCTCGTTCTATCTGTACCAGTTCGATGGCATTTTCCAGACGGGAGACAACATTGCGAACAGTGCTCAGCCCGACGCTCAGCCCGGTGACGTACGCTACAAAGACCTCAACGGCGACGGCAGAATTACCGACGATGCTGATCGAGCGCATTCTGGTAGCCCTTTCCCCAAATTGCAGTATGGCGTTAACCTGACCTCTGGATATGGTGGGTTCGATCTGGCTGTGTTCTTCCAGGGAGTTTCGGGCAATGATGTGTGGAACGCCACGCGCTTCTGGACCGACCGTTTGGACGAGAATAGCGCCTATCGTAGCGACCTGAACCCCTGGACGATTACTAACCCTTCCACAACTACGCCTCGGCCGGTGAAAGAAGGTCCATCGGCTCGTAACAACAGCCGGGCAGCTTCCACGCGCTGGCTGGAAAGCGGCTCGTATATGCGCCTGAAAAACATCCAGCTTGGCTACACCATTCCGAAGGAGGTGCTTGAGCGCGTGAAAGGAATAAGCAGCGTGCGCGTGTACCTCACGGGCCAAAACGTATTCACCATTACTGACTATTCTGGCTATGACCCCGAAACAATCGGGGGCGGGGGCGGCGTGCTTACTCGTGGCCTAGATGAAGGCAGCTACCCGAATGTGCGCACCTTCACCGCAGGTATTCAGCTGGGTTTTTAGCCTAGGGCGTTTCCTCCAATTCTCAACTGATCAGACATGAATATTTCAAAACTCGGACTTTGCGCGCTGGCTGGCTCTCTGCTGCTGACTACAGCCTGCGAAAAAGATCTACTCGAACAAAATAACCCCAACATAGCCACTACTCAATCGTTCTGGCAAACCAGCGAAGATGCTGTTAAAGGGGTAAACGCTGTGTATAGCGGCCTGCAGCAACTCGGTACGTACCGTCGGTGGCTTCACTTTGCCCTCGACCTGCGCTCCGACGATGGTTTTAGCTCCAGCCCGTGGGGCGAGTTGGCCGACTTTACCAAGTTCCGGCAGGTGAACTACGACTTCGAGCCCTCGCGTGATATCTGGCGCGACCATTACCGGGCTATCAACCGGGCTAACCAAGTTATAACTTCGGTGCCGGGCATTACCATGAATGAAACCCTGAAAAAGCGCGTGATTGCGGAAGCTAGGTTTCTGCGGGCTCTGTATTACTATAATCTGGTGTCGTTGTATGGTAACGTGCCCTTGGCTCTGGAGCCGTCTACGGTAACGTACCGGCCTGCGCAGGGCACAGAAGCTCAGGTGTGGGACCAGGTTATTGCCGATTTGCAGGCCGCCGAGCCTGACCTGGAGGTCTCTTACACAGGCAGTGATGTTGGACGTGCTACCCGTGGGGCGGCGGCTACCTTGCTGGGCAAAGTATATATGCAGCTGCGTCGCTGGCCCGATGCATCCACTCAGTTCCAGAAGGTAATATCCAATACGAGCTACAGCTTAGTGCCCAATTATCAGGATAACTTTAAGCATACAACCGAATACAATTCGGAGTCTATTTTTGAAGTTGGCTTCTCAGACGTGAACTTGGGGGGCAATGATGGCGACGACGCCAGCTCATCGGAAGGTGGTCAACGCTCGCAGTTCTGGGGCGTGCCCGGCGACGGATTTACGGATGGAGAGGCGCGGCCTTGGGTGCGCGATGAGTTTCTGACAGAAGCAACGGCCGCTGGCACTCGCGACCCACGCCTCGAAGCGACCTTTTTCTATAACCCCCAGCTCACTCCAAACACTATTCCCCGTGGTGCCGAGCCCATGGTATATGGTGAGCCGTTCAATACCCGATTTGCCCCCGGCAGCACTAACAACTCGCGCATTTACTGGCGTAAGTATTCCACCGATTACTACCGTACTTTCGAGAACTTCGACTCACCCATCAATCACCGGGTGATGCGCTTCGCCGACGTGCTGTTGTTACAAGCTGAAGCATTGAATGAGCAAGGGCAGACTGCTGCTGCTATTCCGCTTATCAATCGGGTGCGGGCACGGGCAGGCATGACGCCACTGGTAGCCGGCAGCTTCACGCAGGCTAGCTTGCGTACCCGCATTATGCACGAGCGGGTAACAGAGCTCACCGGAGAAGGTCTGCGCTGGTTTGACTTGAAGCGCTGGGGTGTAGTAGATCCGCAGCCCGGCATCGACCAGACAGCGGCGCTCAATGCCGCCAGACAGCGCGACCCTGACTTTACCAGCTTTGAGCTGAACAAGTCACGATTGATACCCATCCTGCGTACCGATGTAGACGTAGCTCGCCTCACGCAGAACCCGGGGTGGCAATAAGCGCCAGCTTAGTCAATTGTAGCGTAACAGCCGCTCCGGCCCAGGTCGGGGCGGCTGTTACAGTTGGCGGGCCTGCCAACTGTTCACCGCGCAACTGGGTTTAGCGTATTACCAGTATCCATTACTAACATTCAACTTATGCTTCCCAACTTGCTTCGCCGCCTTCTGAGTAGTGTACTGTTATTGGGGCTGGTAGCTTGTGAAAAAGACAAGCCGCAGAATTCTGTTCCGCAGCCTACTCCTAGCGTTGATGCTATTACTTTCCAAAATCCCGTACTGTCCTCTGGCCCCGACCCGTGGGTAACGGAGAAAGGCGGATTTTACTACTACATGCACACCACGGGCAACAACCTACGGCTGTGGAAAACGGCGAAGATGTCGGAGTTGGGGTCGGCAACGAGTAAGGTAATCTGGACGCCATCGGCTACCGGTGGCACTTCGCGAGACATTTGGGCCCCCGAAATTCACTTCTTGGACGGCAAGTGGTACGTGTATTTCACGGCCGGCCCTGGTAATTGCTGCGGCGGACAGCGGCTGTGGGTACTGGAAAACGACGCGGCCGATCCGACTATAGGCACTTGGGTAGAGAAAGGCCAGATTGCGGTGCCCAATCAGGATCTGTGGGCCATTGATGCGACCATTCTGGAGCAGAACAACAAACGCTACCTGCTATGGTCCGGGCAAGAGGCTGGCTCGGTGGAGCAGCGCTTGTACATTGCTCCCATGAGCAACCCGTGGACTATAACCGGCCCGCGGGCGGAACTGAGCCGACCTGAGTACCCGTGGGAACGAAACGGGGAGCCTAAGGTGAACGAAGGTCCTCAGGTACTGAAGCGTAACAATAAGACCTTCATCGTATACTCGGCCAGCCACTGCAATACCGACGATTATGCCCTCGGCCTACTCTCTACCAGCAGCACCGCCGACCCAATGATTCCAACTTCCTGGACGAAATCGGCTACACCCGTCTTTACCAAAGATCCTGCGGACCGGGCATATGGGCCGGGCCACAATAGCTTCTTTAAGTCGAAAAACGGCCAGGAGGACTGGATTCTGTACCACGCCAACGCGGGTCCTAACCAAGGCTGCGGCGACGCCCGTAGTCCGCGCATGCAGAAGTTTACCTGGAACGCGGATGATACGCCCAACTTCGGAACCCCAGAGCCCATTGGGGTTCAACTACCGGAGCCGGGCGGCGAGTAATTCTGAAAATGCCCCCCAGCATGTCTCCACCAATTAAAATATTTGTAGCTCTCTCCTTTATGACACTTAAAAAGTCTACAAATCTGGTTTTTGGGCTGGTCCTCAGCTTGCTGGGCGCCTGCCAGCAAAAAGCCTCCACTGTTGTCAGCACTCCGACGACTAATACGGCCGAAACCCGAGCTGAAGCCGATGTGCCCGCGTTAAACATCGTCAATCCGGTGTTGGCCGGCGACTTTCCTGACCCATCGATTACTAAGGTTGGCGACACTTATTGGGCCACGGCTACTTCTTCTAATTGGGGGCCGGTGTTTCCCTTGCTGAAATCGACTAACCTAACTAATTGGGAGTTGGCAGGGCATGTGTTTCCTAACGAGTTGCCCGAGTGGGCCGATTATTACTTCTGGGCGCCGGAGATCAGTCAGGAAGGCAACAAAACATACATCTACTACACCGCTCACCAGAAGGGCGGCAACCTAGCCGTAGGCATCGCCAGCGCCGATAGCCCTGAGGGCCCATACCGTGACCACGGGCCCATAGTAGGGCAGGAGGTAGGCTCCATCGATGGGTTTCCGATGCGCGATGAGAAAGGTAAGCTGTATCTGATCTGGAAGGAGGACGGTAATAGTCGCAACTTACCGACGCCCATTTGGGCCCAACGCCTCAACGAGGAACATACGGCGCTGATCGGCGAAAAAACGGAGCTGTTTCGCAATACGTCGCCCTGGGAAGGCAACCTAGTAGAGGGCGTGGCCATGGTGAAACACAATGACTATTACTACGCCTTCTATGCCGGCAACGGCTGCTGCGGCCACACCTGTACCTACGGCATTGGCGTGGCCCGATCTAAGAACCTGCTCGGCCCCTGGGAGAAGTACGACAAGAATCCTATCCTGACCAAGAATGAGAAGTGGGCCTGTCCTGGTCATGGCACCGTTTTCAACCGCGGCAACCGTTGGTACATGCTGCACCACGCCTACGATACGCGCAGCTTCGAGTTTGTGGGCCGGCAGGGCGTGATAAGCGAATTCACCTGGACTGCCGATGGATGGCCTAAGTTTCGCCCTGATGGCGCTGTGGCCGCCAGCGCGGATCCCGCCCCTACGCCCCGCAACCTAAACGATGAATTTGACCAACCCACGCTGTTGCCGACCTGGCAGTGGCCCGTGGAAGAACGGCCCACGGTAGCTCTGCGCGACGGAAAGCTGCAGCTCACGGCCCGGCCTCAGCACAGCGGCGCCGTACTCGGCCAGCACACCACCACCGCCGACTACACGGCAACCACTACGCTGCTCAACCCCAGCAAGCTACCAACTGGCACCATAGCTGGCCTGGCTGCCCACGGCGACCCGGAAAACACGCTGGCCCTCACTGCTGGCAACGGAAAAGTGCAGCTCTGGCAACTGGAAAAGAGTAAGCAGAAAACCTTGAGCGAAGTAAAAATGCCCCCCACCACTGCCCTTACCATGCGTATGCAGGCCCAAGGCGGCAATCAGTTCCGCTTTGACTGGAGCACCGACGGCGGCAAAACCTGGCAAGCCATGCCTGGCATGAGTACGCCCATCAACGGTACTTACCTGCCGCCCTGGGATCGGGGCGTGCGGGCCGGCTTGCTGGCTAAAGGTCCGGCCACAGCCACCGTGGCTTTCGAAAACTTTATCCTGCAAAATCAGCCCGTAGTTGCCAAAGCCACTGATGCTAAAGGGGCTAAATAAAAGTTGCACCGCCAGTCGCCTTCACGAGGTACTTCGCCGTCAATTTGTTCTGATCGGATAGTTGAAACAGGTGACGTATGGTACTTGCCAGCATGATATAGAATTTCTAATTGTACGGATTCTGGTACAATAGTAAATAAGTCGCCTAGGAATGGAGTCTAAGTAAAGCTACACAGAGGCAAAAAGCCCCCCAGTATCTTCGTTGGGGGGCTTTTTACGCTAATCCGTAGTCGCTATAAGGATGGTCCATACTTGAATTATGGTGCATGATTCTGTGTAGCGTATTTCTTATAATTGTATTATAATAACATTAAGTAGAAAGGCGATGGTCAATTCATAGTGTATTCGCTAGGTACTATACTATATAAAAAGCCTCAAATCCTGCAACTACGCTGTTTTCAGGGCGTCACTTCAAAAATCTGCGTGGTTTTTGCGAAATTGTAGCTGTCTTATTATGGTCCTGATAGTGTGAGTATGAAGCATCTTGTCTTTGGTTGGTTTTGTTTGCTGATAATGGGGGGAAGCGTGCCCGTGTGGGCGCAGCAAGCCAAGCCCAAGCCGCCGGTTGCGGCTGGCGCTGTGGCGGCCCCTCGCCCCAAGGGCAAGCTTTCTCAGGAACCAGCCCAATATATTCTGGATGTGCAGTCCATGATGGCTAGCACCAACAATGCGGCGGCCAAAGCCTCCGCTGCCAGCTTGCAGCAGCTATGGGCCAGCAACAAGCTTACGGCTACGCATCAGGCCACGATTGTTGCTGTTTCACAACAGATGCTGGAAAAGAAATATCGGCCCCGGCCGCACTTTGAGTCACTGTTCAACGCCGTGCTGGCGGGCGCCAGTCAAAACCTCTCCGACCAGCAGATGACAGAGCTGCTTGGCGTAGTAGCTAAGGCAGTAGACAAAGAGGATTTGTTGACTACGGAAAAGTTTCTGGCCAGCACCGCGCAGTTTTTGAACACCAAAACCCTCTATCGCTCGCGCTACAACAATCTGCGCGTGGTGGGAGGCAATTTTACCTTTGCCTACAACGATAATGACAACCCGCTTCCGGCTCCGCCTCGGCCTAAGTTAGTCGCGCCCGCACCTGCACCCGTAGCCAAAACGGAGCCACTCGCTGCTACTCCTGCCGCTAAGCCAGCTGCCAAGCCAAAGCCCGCCAAAAAGAAAAGCAATGACGGCTGGGACACCGCCGACCTCTGGGACTCCGGCAGCGATAATGGCTGGGGCAACGACGATGGCTGGGGCACTCCCAAGAAAAAAGCACCAGCGAAAGCTCCCGCCAAAACCGCCGCCAAGACGCCAGCTAAGGCTGCTGCCCCGGTAAAAGCGCCTGAACCTGTTCCTGAGCCCGTATTCGTTGATACCAGCTATGATTCCTACATGGCTCCGCCCACGCGTGGCCCGGTGCTCATCATCAAAGATGCCGACCTGCTGATGGCCACTCCCGGCGACAGCATTGTGCTGCGCAAAACCAGTGGCATTGTAGTGCCCGGTCGTAGCAGCTTCGTGGGACAGGGCGGGCAAATGGCCTGGACCATAAACAACAGCCCCGTCACGGCTGACATGACCAGCTATGACTTTGATATTGCCAAAGCCGAGTTCACCGCCGAGCCCGTTACCCTAACGTACCCGGCCGTGCTGGAAGCCCCTATTGATGGCGCGTTTTCTTATAAAAGTGTAAAGAAAAAGCCCGGCGCTACCGACTCGGGTTATCCTCGCTTCATTTCCCTAACCAATGACGCTCGCGTAAAAAACCTCGGCGACAACATTCGCTACGTGGGAGGCTTTTCGTTGGCTGGCAGCAAGATGTTCAGCGCTTCGCTCGACGGCAGCTTGTCGCGTATCACGGTGGTAGCTGATGGCAAAACCAAGTTTGCAGCCACGTCGCGGGCTTATGTGCTCGGCGACTCCATCATCACGGCTGCCCGCGCCGGCGTTACCATTTATCAGGATAAAGCTGATTCCCTGACGCACCCCGGCGTGAAGCTCAAGTACAGTAAGCGCGGCCAGGTATTGCAGTTGAATCGGGAAGATGGTTTGTATAAAACTACGCCTTACTACGATTCTTATCATCAGATGGAAATCGCGACGGAACTGCTCACCTGGCCCATTCGCACGCCGCTGATTGACTTTTCGATGCTGACTGCCAAGAATCAGGTAACGGCCAGCTTTGAGTCGAAAGAATTCTATACGAATACGCGCTACCAGCAGATCAAGGCCATTAATAAGCTGCATCCCCTGCAAATGGTAGTGGGCTACAGCCAGGCCCACGGCGATGTCAAAACCTTTACGGTAGCGCAGATGGCTGCCGATCTGAAAGTAAAGGAAGCCAACGTCCGCTCCGCCGTATCGGGACTCGCCCGCGACGGCTACGTGGCCTGGAACGCCACCACCGACGAGGTAACCCTGCTGCCGAAAGCTAGCCATTATGTACGCTCCTCACGGGGTAAAAAAGACTACGACCACATCGCCATCAAGTCGTTGTCACCGAGCGGCAAGAATGCGACGCTAGATTTGAACAGCAACGATCTAATTGTGCGCGGCGTGGACCGGTTCAACTTCTCCGACGACTCGGTGACGGTGTATGTGAAGCCCGACAGCAGCACGATTCGCATTCAGAAAAATCGCGGCGTGTTGTTCAATGGTACTGTGGTAGCCTCGGCGTTTATCTTCAAGGGCAAGGAGTTTAAGTTTGACTACGATGGCTTCTTCATTGATCTGGTGAAGATTGACTCCATCATCGTGAAGGGCAAAAACTCGAAAGGCTCGGTAATGAAGACGCGCAAAGACACCGACTTTTCCCTGACCAACAAGAAGAAAAGCTCAGCGGGTAAGCTCTACATCAACGACCCCAAGAACAAGTCGGGCCGCAAGAGATTAGGCGCTTATCCCTCCTTCGACGCTTCTACCGGTGCTTACGTGTTCTTCAACAAGCCCGAAGTATTGGGCGGCGCCTACGACACGGCCGTGTACTTCGACATTCCGCCTTTCCGCCTCGACTCATTGAATAACAAGAACCGCTCGGCCGTCGGGTTTAAGGGTACGTTTATGTCAGGGGGCATTTTGCCGCCTATTAAAACGAAGCTGAGCCTCCAGGAAGACGGCTCACTGGGCTTCAACTACAATGCTCCCAAAGAGGGCCTGCCGGTGTACGGCGGCAAAGGTCGTCTGTACAACAAGGTGCAGATGAGCAACCGCGGTATTCAAGGCAACGGCGAGTTGACTTACCTCGTGGGCAAGCTCCAAAGCGAGCAGTTTATCTTCTATCAAGACTCCGTCGTGACTTCGGGTAAGTTGGGTAATATCGCGCAGGGACCATTAAACGGGGTGAATTTTGCCAATGTAGCGCTGTTGCCGGGCTACGAGATGAAGTGGGTGGTGAAAGCCGACTCCATGTATATCAGTACCCCGCGCAACGGCATGGCCATGAAGTTCTACGCAGGTGAATATGGCTTCAAGGGCACAACCATTCTGACCCCTGGGGGGCTTTATGGCAACGGCGGTATGGACGGACCGCAGTCGTTTATTCGCTCGCAGCAGTTCACCTTCTTGCCTACCAGCTACAAGGGTAAAAAGTCAACGCTCAGCATTAAATCTTCGGAAGCAAACAAGCCCGCGCTGACAGCTAACGAAGTAGGTTTCGACTTCGATATAAAGCAGGGCTACGCCAACTTCACCCGCGAAGAAGGCAGCAAAGCTAGCATCGATCTGCCCTATTCGGACTTCAAAACGACGCTTAGCGGTGGTCGTTGGGACTTCAAGAAGAAACTAGTGCAAATGCGCGTTGCGCCCGGTGCCGACTCTACCAAGGCGTACTTCTTCTCTACCAAAGAAGAGCAGAAAGGGCTGAAGTTCAGAGGTACTACTGGTCAGTATGACCTGAGCCGCTACCGCTTGGTAGCAGGTGGTGTGCCTTACATTGCCGCCGCCGACGCCTGGATTACGCCTGACAGCAGCAAAGTGTATGTGCTGGGCAGCGGCCAGATGCGCTCCTTCCAGAACGCTGGTATCGTGATGGATACGCTGAGCAAATTTCACGAGCTGTATAAGGGCCAGATAGAAATTAAGTCGCGTACGTCCTTCACGGGCAACGCCTTATACAGCTATCAGAATGCTACGGCCGACTCGTTTGCTATCAAGTTCGCCAACTTCGCTGTTGACTCTGTAGCAGTGAAGGGTAGCTTAGCTAATCTCGGGAAAGGTGGCGGCAAAGGCTTTCTGGGGGGCAAAAAGGAGAACATTATGAACCCCTTGTCGCCGGCCACAGTGGCAGTGGCTAATATTCAGGCCGCCGAGAAATTTAAGTTGGCGCCGCGGGTGCCTTATCGGGGCAACGTACGCCTGAACTCCCAGCGGCGCGGCTTCATCTTTGATGGCCAGGCTCGTCTCGACTTTAGCTCCCAACCCTCGGCGAGTGGGTGGTTTGCTGTCCAGGATAGCATCGACCCCAAGGATATGCGCATCAAGGTGCAGGATCTGACTTCGGAAGATGGCACGCCCATGCTCACGGGTCTATTTATGTCTGGTAGTACGGCCAAAGTGTATCCGCTCTTCGCGGCCGTGAAGCCCGACGTAACCGACCAGAATATCTTTAAGGTGGACGGCACCATGCGCTTCGATGCCAAGAAGCGCAACTTCACCATTGCCCGCCATGATGCCGATGACATTAACATCTATGAAGGTCAGGTTTTGAAACTAGATGATGCAACAGGAGTAATGAATTTCCGGGGCAAAATGGAGCTGATTGCCTCCAATAAAGACTACTCGCTGACCGCGGCAGGTGTAGGTAAAGCCAAGCCCGACAGCAACCGCTACGAGTTGGATACCTTCATGGCGTTCGACATTAACATGCCCGAAAAAGCCATCGAGGCAATGGCGGCCGACATAGCCGGCAGCATCAAAGGTGCTCCCGAGGCGCTCGACGGCTCGCAGAATGAGCTGTACAAGCTAGGTGAGTTTATTGGTAGCAAGGCAGTGCAGGGCTACGCGGCTCGCAAGGGCAGCTATGTGCCTCTGCAAAAACTTTCTTCCAAATTCCTGCATACACTGGTGCTGAGCAAGGTGAATCTGGAATGGTCGGAGAAGAAGAAAGCCTGGTACTCGGTGGGCAAAATTGGCCTGGCGAGCGTAGGCAAAAAAGACCTGAATGCACTGATTGACGGCTACATCGAAATCAAGAAGGAGAGCACCGGCGACGCAGTTGAAATCTACCTGGAAGCCGAGCCCCGCACGTGGTACTACATCAAGTACACCAACAATGTGGTGCTGGCCAAAGCTCAGCACGGCTCCTTCGATGAGATTATCAGCCTCAAAGCCAAGGGCGACTACAACACGGCCACCCAATATGGCTTCTACCTCGGCGACGACCAGGAGGTGCAACTCTTCCTCGACCATTTTCGCAAGGATTATCTGGGCGAAGACCTCAAGAAGCGCAAAGCGGCTCCCATCGTAAGCGGCAACGACGATACGAGCACTTTCGACAACATGGAGGACACCGGCAAAAAGAAGAAAAAGAAGAAGCAAGATGCCGTCGTCGACGAAGGCACCACGCCCGCCGCTGATGCTCCTGTAGAAGAACCCAGCCGCAAGAAAAAGAAGAAAGACGAAGCTGTAGACCAAGCCGCTCCTGCTGCTGATGCTCCGGTGGAGGCACCTAAGAAGGAGAAAAAGAAGAAGAAAAAAGCTGATGAAGAAGACCCCTTCGGCGATTCCTAAGAAGTAAGATTCACCATATTAAAAAGCCCCCAGAAAGTTTCTGGGGGGCTTTTTAATATGCAGTTGTTCTAAATGGCCGTCATGCAGAACGTAGTGAAGCATCTCGCTCGCTTCGCTAGGTTAGTAATCTGGCTAAACACGCAAGATGCTTCGGCTCCGCCTCTGCATGACGGACTATAGGTGAGTTCTGTTGGTCAGTAGAGTGCGTCGTGGTATCGGTTATGGTGGCCTTTACAGGTATTCTCGTAATGCTATGTTGATGCTTGCGTATAAGGCGGAGTCAACTTCTATCTTTGAGCGTACCCGCGCTTTCTGCCCTTCCGCCCTATGAACATTGCTACCGTGCTTGCCCTCCTTGTGGCCGCTTACCTTATTGGCTCCATCCCAACGGCCTTGTGGATGGGAAAGTGGTTTTTTGGGCTGGATATCCGGGAGCACGGCAGCGGCAATTCGGGCGCTACTAACACCTTTCGCGTGCTGGGCAAGCGCCCTGGCTCTGTGGTAATGGCCATTGATGTATTCAAGGGCTGGGCCGCTACGTCGCTGGCTACAGTTATGATGAACCAGGGAGCTATTCAGGCTGGGCACTTACTGTACTTTCAATTGGCTTGCGGTGTGCTGGCCGTGGTTGGCCACATCTATCCCATCTACGCGGGCTTTCGGGGCGGCAAGGGCGTGGCCACGGTGCTGGGCATGATGCTGGCCATTGCGCCGGCCACCGTGGGCGTATGCATCTTGGTGTTTCTGGCCGTGCTGTTGCTTTCCCGCTACGTTTCTCTGTCATCGATGGCAGCGGGCGTGGCGTTTGCTTTCTTACAGCTGCTGCCCCCGTTTCGACCGGATAATTCGCTGCTGCTGGTATTCGGCTTCGTGCTGGCCGGGCTGCTGATTTACACCCACCGAGCTAATATCGGCCGCCTCCGCGCCGGGACAGAGAGCCGAGTGCCGTTGTTTGGGCGGAAATAAAAATTAACACAAAATCCCTCTCAATTATGAGTTATCAATGTGCCTGTTGTGGGCAAATGCACGATTCATTACCTGATATTGGGTTCGCTAAGCCAGAGCCATTTTTTACTGTGCCAAAAGATGAGCGGGAATATCGAATAAAACTGACTGCGGATACTTGCGTCATAGATAATGAAGAATTCTTCATCCGTGGTCTTATCGAGATACCAGTACATGGGCAAGACGCAACCTTCGGATTAGGAGTATGGGTAAGCCAGAAAGAAGAAAACTTTGCTAATTATGTAATGAACCCTGACTCAGCTGAAATAGGGCCTTACTTCAGCTGGCTATGTAGTGATATTCCTGCTTTTGGCTCAACAGTCAACTTGAAAACAAGAGCCCATTTTAATGGGATTAATTTGCGACCAACAATTGAGTTAGAGCCTACTGAGCATCCTTTATCTGTAGCTCAGAATGAAGGAATTAGTATCGAACATGCTTGGGAGATAGTTCACAAATACATTGATAAATAACCCGAAGTCGCTCGGCGTAGTCAAGCGACTTCAAACGACAACAAGGGATTGTTACTTTTACTCTCGCATTCCCAATCAACCTCACCGCCCCATGCCCACGTACCTCGACCAAAACAAAGAACGTTTCCTCACCGAACTGCTCGATTGGCTCCGTATTCCATCCGTTTCCGCCGACCCTAAGTTTCAGGGCGATGTGCTCAAAGCCGCCGATTTTCTCAAAGCCCGCCTCGAAGAAGCCGGCGTAGAAAACGTGGAGATTTGCCAGACTGCCGGCTACCCCATCGTGTACGGCGACAAAATTATTGACCCCAGCCTGCCCACGGTGCTCGTGTACGGCCATTACGATGTGCAGCCCGCCGACCCATATGAACTGTGGACGTCGCCGCCCTTTGAGCCAGTAATCAAAGACGAGAAAATCTACGCGCGCGGCGCCTGCGACGACAAAGGCCAGGTATACATGCACGTGAAGGCTTTCGAAATGATGAGCCAGGACGGCGGCGTGCCCTGCAACGTCAAGTTCATGATTGAGGGCGAGGAAGAAGTAGGTTCCAACAACCTCGGCATCTTCGTGAAGGCCAACAAAGAGAAGCTGAAGGCTGATGTCATTCTGATTTCGGATACCGGCATGTTATCTAATGACGTGCCTAGCATCGAGGTTGGCTTGCGTGGCCTGAGCTACCACGAAGTAGAAGTAACCGGCCCGAACCGCGACCTGCACTCCGGTATTTATGGCGGCGCGGTGCCGAACCCCATCAACGTGCTCTGCAAGATGATTGCCAGCCTGCACGACGAGAATAACCACATCACCGTCGCGGGCTTTTACGATAATGTAGACGAACTGAGCGCCGAGGAACGCGCCGAAATGGCCAAAGCCCCGCACTCCGATGAAGACTTTAAACAGAGTATCGGTCTGAAAGACATTTATGGCGAGAAGGGCTACAGCACCATCGAGCGCACCAGCATCCGGCCTACGCTGGACGTGAATGGTATTTGGGGCGGCTATACTGGCGAGGGCGCCAAAACGGTAATCGCTTCCAAGGCTTACGCCAAAATCTCGATGCGCTTAGTGCCCCACCAGACTTCAGCCGAAATCACCCAGAAATTCCAAGAGCACTTCACCAAAATTGCCCCCCAAGGCGTGACGGTGAAGGTAACGCCGCATCATGGTGGTGAGCCCGTCGTTACGCCCACAAACTCAGTGGCGTATCAGGCGGCGGCTAAGGCCATCGAAACTACGTATGGCAAAAAGCCGGTGCCTACGCGCGGCGGCGGTTCAATTCCAATTGTAGCCATGTTCAAGTCGGAGCTGGGCTTGGATACGGTGCTGCTCGGCTTCGGGCTGGACTCCGATGCCATTCACTCACCCAACGAACATTTTGGCGTCTTCAATTTCTTGAAGGGCATCGAAACCATTCCGCACTTCTACCGCAACTACGCGGCGGCCAGCAAATAATACTCGCCGGTTGTAAAGCAAAAAAAGCCTCCCAGAAATATTCTGGGGGGCTTTTTTGCTTTATTTCTGCTTGTTGAAGAATCGGTAGGCGACGTAAAACTGCAGCGCTCCGTTGCGGACGTGTAACTGCTGCGTTTCATTCTCAGCAAACTGGACAGTTTTAAAGATGTTGCTGAGGCCGCCTAGGTAGCGCCAGCCCGCGCTGAGGCCACCCGGATCCTGGTAGCCAAAGCCGAAGGCGTAGCCATACTCTATCTGACGAAAGGGGCCTTCCTCCACGCTGAACTCCGCTACTTCTTCTAGATTGCTCTTGACCGACAGCAAGCGTCCCATCTGCGGGCCGGCTTCAAAGAATATGTCGGTGACCGTGTAGCGCAAGAGTGCTAAGCCATCCAGGTAGCGCAACTCAGACAGAATGTTCGGTCCGTAAGCAAGTGCCTTGTCGCCTTTGATTGTGTATAGCCCTTCCGTCTGCAACGAAAACCGCTCCCCAATGCTCACGTTCAACGTAGCGCCGCCGTGGTAGCCCACCCGAAACTTGCTGTCCTCTACATCCCGGCCAACGCCGCTGCTCAAATTGCCCCCCACCTTGATGCCCGGCCGTAAGCGCACGAGTTGGGCGTAGCTGGTGGTGCTGGCGAATAGCAGCAGTAAGAAGCCTAAAAGTACCTTTATCATAAAATACCGAGAGCGAAAGACTACTAACGAAGTCATCGGTCAAAAGTAGCTACAGATGGGGCAGCTTTTTCTAGGGCTATCATCATAAAAAAGCCCGTCGTCCAACTTGGATGACGGGCTTGATACCTTTGCATTCTATGTACTATCTACCACCAAAGGTATAGCCGACATAAAGCTGAAATAGAGAGTGGCGTGTTTTCTTATCTTCAACAATGTTACGGTACACCCCCGAAATGCTGCCATTGTAGCGGATGCCCACGCTGGGCCCCGAAGCGACTTGGTAGCCAACGCCCGCTATATAGCCGACACTAAACTGATGATCACCATCAAAGTAATCATCGCCGTTGCCTGCTGTCGTGTTTTCAAAGGTATTTTTTGTCCCAATCAAATAACCTAGCTGCGGACCAACTTCGAAAATAAGACCGTCGGCGTTTATGCGGGCCAGTACTGGTAAGTCGATGAAGTGGTGGCGCACTGTTAGTTTATTGGTGCCTTCCTCCAAACGGTAGCCTCGCTGAGAATATAGCAGCTCGGGCTGCAGTGAGAAGAATCCATCGCTGCTTAAGGGAGCATTTAGTGTAACCCCGCCATGAAAGCCCACCAGCATTTTCATGCCTGTTTGAGTAACTGCTTCAATGTTCGTTTTACCGTCGCCGGTATATCTTGACAAGTTGGCTCCGGCTTTAACACCCAACTGTATGCCTTGTGCAAATCCCGCGGAAGCAACACTACCAAGCAGCAGGAGGGAGAGGAAAGTTTTTTTCATTTATATGAATGTATAAGGCATTTAATGCGCCTCCTGACTTAGGATTGCGCTTCCGATTGCCTACATGTATAATTATGCCAATCATACAAAAAGCCCCCCAGCCTATCAAAAAGACAAGGTGGGGGGCTTTTTTGTACGGTTACTTACCGCAGACTAGCGGCTCGGAATCAAGTAGCCGAGCGACACCTGAAACACTTGGTTGCGGGCGTTGCGTAGTTCGTCGTCGCGGTAGCCGTCTTTGGCAAAGTCAGTGAAGGAGCCGTTGTAGCGCAGGCCAATCAATAAGCCCGTGTCGCTCTGGTAGCCCAAGCCGGCGGCGTACCCAATCTCGTTGCGGTTTACCTCGTCCAGGTTTTGCTCGTTCTGTACTTTGCTGAACACAGTGCCATTGGTCGTGCGCTCCGATTCATCTTTTACTTTGAGCAGGTAGCTATACTGCGGGCCACCTTCGAAGAAAACGCCCCCCGTATTGATTTTCAGCAGCAATGGCACATCGATGTAGTTGTAGGTCTGGGTGCCTTTGTAGGTGTAGTTCTGGCCTAGGAAGGTGAATTGATCATCGGCGTATTTGTAGCCCTTTTGGGAAAACAAAACCTCGGGCTGCACCGAGAGGAAGCCGTCGTCTACGAGGCCGATATTCAGCATGACGCCACCGTGAGCGCCAAACTTATTCTCGTATATGTCTTCGTTGGTCAGGTCGCCGGAAAGGTTGGAGTAGTTGGCACCGCCCTTGATGCCAAAGCGAATGCCCTGAGCATGCGCATCGGAAGAGGCAAAGGCCGCAGCCGACAGCAGAGTGGCGAGTACAAATGCAGTTTTTTTCATGGCGCAAAAGAAGTTTGGTTAGATAAATTGCACAGCTCAACCACAGACGAAAAGTGTGCCAGGGTCGCCAAAAACCAATAAAAACAGTATTATTTAAACTTCAAACAGCACAAAAAAACGGGTTGCCAAGTGCTGGCAACCCGTTCTAAGAAGCTGAACAGCAACTACCTATTTCGTCGGAATTAAGTAGCCCAACTGTAAGGTGAAAGCATTGTTAAATGCTTTTGGCTCGTTGTCTTGATCTTTCGTGTCGATCAGTGAGTTGAAGCCGCGAGCATAGCGCAAGCCCAAGCTGATGCCGCCTTCGGTCATGTAACCGATGCCGGCTACACCGCTGATGTCGAACTGCGCCAAGTCAGATTTGTAGGCTTCGTCGCGGCTAACACCAGTGTAGTCAAGAAAAGTACCGTTATCTTCTACCTTGTCTTTGTCGCCGTTGGTGAATTTGGTAGTAGTCTGGCTCTTGTTTTTAGAACCGAACAAGTAGCTCACCTGTGGACCAAGCTCGAAGAAAAGCCCCCCAGCGTTGATCTTAGCCAGAAGTGGTGCGTCTAAGTAGTGCAACACACGCTGCTGCTCCACTTCGATCTTCTCGATGCCAGTACCCGGATTTTTCTGGGTAGAGGTGATTTCGTAGCCTTTGCGGTTGTACAACAACTCGGGAGCGAAGGAGAAGAATCCATCGGAGCTAAGCGGGATGCTCAACGATACGCCGGCGTTGTAGCCAAACTTGTAATCGCCAAAATCACTGCTATAGCCCGCACCCGTAATTTGCTCTACGTTGTCACCGCTGATGTTCGAGTAAGTGGCACCGGCTTTTACGCCAATGCGAAATCCGCCCGGATCCTGAGCTTGGGCGACGGAAGCCGTCAGAAGGCCTAGAGCTAGTACTGCAAACTTTTTCATAAAAATGATAAAAAGGATTTGTAAAACATTGTAAATCTGGTATTAATGCCAGCAAGACAAACAAATGTCCGGCCCTCATACCGTAAAAACGAGTATAAAAGTTGCGGCTCAGGTAGTAATTAATATTGTGGTAGCAGTGGTATAAACCTATTTTGAGCGCCCCTGTTTCCGACAAGTACAATGAGGTCAGTAGCTTAGTGTTCATTTAGTAACCGCCTTGTTTCCGGGGTGCGGTGGCCTGAGTTTTACTAATTTTGAGTCGCGATACGCTGCTCTATGGTTATTTTTGGTCGATTGAATAGGGGCAGTATTGTTTTAGCTGCTTTCATTGCACTGGGCTTATGTGGCCAGTCGGTACAAGCTCAGGGTACAGATGACACCGGGGCGCCCCGCGGGCCGCTGGTGCTAGGCGCATATGTGCAAGGCGGCTTTATTATCGCCCATACGCCGCGGGTAGCGCACTTGGTGCAGGCCCACCCAACGGGCTTTGAGCTGAACTGGCAGCGCCAAACCACCGGAAATGCCCCTTGGCACGCGTGGTATCGCTACCCGAAAGTAGGTGTGGCCCTCACGTACTACGATTACCACAATCCGGTGCTGGGCAAGTCGTACGCCGCTACCGTGTACCTGAACAAAGCGTTTCTGCGCACCGCGCGCCACGAGTTGAACCTACGCATGGGCACTGGTCTGGGCTACTTTCCCATACGCTTCGATCAAGAAACCAACCATAAAAACCTGATTGTCAGCTCGCGCCTGAACGCCACGCTACAACTGCGGGCCGAGTACGATGTAGCCATTTCGGAGCATTTGGGCCTACTGCTAGGCGTGGGTCTCAACCATTATTCCAACGGCGCTACCACCAAGCCCAACCTCGGCATCAATATTCCGACGGTGGTCGTGGGCCTGAACTATCATCAGCAGCGCCCATTTCGGCCAGTGTCTACTGTACCGGGCTATGTGCCGGAAGATATTGGCCAGAACTTTCTCAACCTAAGCGGCACCCTCGGCTACAAGCAGCGCAACGAATCGAGCCGGCAGAAGTATCTAGTAAACTCGCTGACGGTGATTGCCGGCCGGCGGATTAACCGCAAAAGTAACCTAGTAGCCGGCGTAGAGGGCTTTTACGACCGTGGCTTGCTGGCTGAGCAGCGCGATACGGTTCGCAATGGAGAAGCGCTAATCGACGTGAAAAAAGCGGGGGTACTCGTCGGTCACGAACTGCTGTTTGGGCGCATGGCGGTGGTAACGCACCTAGGTGTTTACGTGTATAATCCGTACAAATCGAACAGCTTTTACTACGAGCGTATCGGCTTGAAATACCACGTTACGGAACGGCTTTTTGGCTCGATTGACTTAAAAGTGCACCGCGGCGCCGCCGACGTAATTGAGTGGCGAGTGGGAATGAAGATTTAGCCGGTCTCGTCATCACAACGCTTTATATGAACTCCGGCATGATGAAAAAAGCCCCCCAGCCTCCGACCCAGCAGCAATTCATCTACCGGAGCCGCTGCTTCAGCTATTGATTCCGACGCTTCAGAATCATTTTTTTCACTCAAACCCCGTTTTCGCCCACATTTGACAGCAACCAACCAGAGTTGGTTGATACTCAACGCTTATTCGCTGCTGTCATGGACGAGATACTGCTGCTGAACCGCTGGCTTCACATTGGGGCCGGATTTGTAGGCTTTTTTATGGCGCCGGCCGCTCTGGCGGTGCGAAAAGGTGGAGCAGCGCATCGGCTTTGGGGCCGAATATTCTTTTGGGCGATGGTGGTTGCAGGCACTACGGCTATCTGCTCAGCCAGTGTTAAGGGTCTCACCTTCTTGCTCCTGACGGGTATTTTTAGCTTGTACTTGGCCTGGTTTGGCTACCGCTCCCTCTACCATAAACCCATGGGCCGAGGGCAGCAAGCCTCCGTCTACGACTGGATAGGAGTAGGGCTGGGATTAGTGGTTTTTGGGGGCACAATTGTCTATGGGTTGGTTACCCGCAATGTCATTTCGCTCGTGTTTGGCAGCATTGGGGTCAACTTTGCCGTGCAGCAGTTACGCGCCTTTCGGCGCCCTGGCCCTTGGCCCACGGGGCAATGGCTGCACAACCATATATCGGGTTTCGTAGGGGCTTACATCGCGGCGGTGTCGGCTTTTTCGGCTACTAGCCTCACGTTCATTCCCTGGCCCTGGAATTTTCTGTGGCCCACGCTGGTCATGGTGCCGCCGCTAATGTGGGTGCAGCGGCGCTACAAAGCGAAATTCTCGCAGGGGCAACGGCCTGAATAAATAGTGGAAGTGCGCCTACAGAAGCAGGTGTAGATCTTCCTTATCAGATACCGCAGAAAAATTTCTCTTGAGCTAACTAATTCTTATTTAGACCGTCATGCAGAGCGGTAGCGAAGCATCTCGCGTGCTGACGCAGAATTACTAATCTAACGGTGCGAGCGAGATGCTTCGCTACCGCTCTGCACGACGGTCTCAGTAGAACAGTAGAAAAGATCAATGCACCAACGCTTGATTAATCCGTTTCACAACCGCTGGGCCTTCATAAATAAAGCCGGTATATACCTGCACCAGCGCTGCGCCGGCTGCAAGTTTCTCCTGAGCATCGGCAGCCGAAAAAATGCCTCCCACACCAATAATCGGCAATTCGCCGTTAGATTTTTGGTGTAAATACCGAATAACTTCCGTGGCGCGCTGGCGCAGAGGGCGACCACTCAGCCCGCCTGCGCCTAGCTGCTGTAGCTGCTGGGGGGCAATTTGCAGCCCTTCCCGACTGATAGTGGTGTTGGTGGCAACCAAGCCACTCAACTTGGTTTCGCGGGCGATGAGCAAGATATCATCAAGTTGGCCATCCGTCAGGTCAGGCGCGATTTTGAGCAGCAGCGGCTTGGGTTGAGGGCGGGCTTGGTTACGGCTCTGTACTTGTTGGAGCAAGTCAATCAAGGGGGCTTTTTCCTGGAGCTGGCGCAAATTGGGCGTGTTCGGCGAGCTGACGTTGACCACGAAATAGTCAACTACATCAAAGAGCGCATCGAAACAGGTGATGTAATCGGCGGCGGCGTGCTCATTAGGCGTATCCTTATTTTTGCCAATGTTGCCGCCAATGATCATGGACGAGCGGCGCTGACGAAGGCGTGCGGCTACGACCTCAGCACCTTCGTTATTGAAACCCATGCGGTTAATAAGGGCCGCATCAGTCGGCAGCCGAAACAGGCGTGGGGTTGGATTGCCCGGCTGGGCCCGTGGCGTCACTGTCCCAATTTCCACAAAGCCGAAGCCTAGCGCTGCCAACTCATCGGTGAGGTCGGCGTTTTTATCGAAGCCCGCCGCCAAGCCCACAGGATTCTTGAATTTCAACCCAAAAACCTCTCGTTCCAGACTAGGATGCTGGAAATCATAGAGGCCGCGCAGCAAGGCGGCTGTGCCCGGCACGCGGTAGCCGCGCTTGAGATTATCGAAAACAAAGTGATGTGCGCGCTCCGCGTCGAGTTGAAAAAGGAGAGGTTTGACGAAGCGCTTGTACATCGGTCAGTTAGTTAAAAATTATCCGGCCCAGCCTTCGCGATCTAAGCTTCGATACTGGATAGCCTCCGCCAAGTGCTCGATGCGAATTTCTTCGGTACCGGCTAAGTCAGCGATGGTGCGGGCTACTTTCAAAATGCGGTCGTAGGCGCGGGCAGAGAGTCCGAGGCGTTCCATGGCCGTTTTGAGCAGGGCGCGGCCCGCCGTATTTATCTGGCAAATATCCTTCACCATCTGCGAAGGCATCATGGCGTTGGAATGAATATCGGGAAAGTCTTTGAAACGAGCATTTTGCACCTTCCGCGCCTTTTCTACTCGTAGCTGAATATCAGCGCTGCTTTCCGATTTGCGGGTTTCCGTCATCTGGTCAAACGTGACGGGTGTAACCTCTACGTGCAAATCGATACGGTCGAGGAGGGGGCCGCTTACCTTGTTAAGATAGCGCTGCACTACGCCGGGACCGCAAACACATTCCTTCTCTGGGTGATTGTAGTAGCCGCAGGGGCAGAGGCTATTCACCATTTGATTTGAGTTGGAAAGCGCATTTTTTGTAATGCAATTACTTGATTATGAGAAAGATGAATTTATATCTTTTGTCATCTTTTAACATCTCTTATCTTCCTTTTGCATCTTTTTGCTGCGGCTTTTGGGGCTCGTAACAGACTTTTACTTTCGGGGCGTAACAAATCGTAACAAACCTTAAACCGTTTAAAATGGGTGTGAAATTAAGAAAGCGTAAGCTACGCGATGGCTCTGAACAGTACTACTTCGATGTTTACTACAAAGGACGCCGTGAATATCCAACGTATAAAGAGCCTCAGCTAATTATCAGGCCAGGCAAAGATAAAGCAACTCTAAAAGCTAATGCTGACGTGGAAAGGCAGGCTGAAAGGGTCTTATCAATACTAGAGGGGAGGCTTGCAGAAGGTACTTATGTTTTTCAGACTGAGCTTAGCGCAACGAAGCCAGAAGAAAGAGATTCACAATCCTTCTTAAGCTACTTTCGAGCAGAGGCAGAGCGGCGGCGTGCCCGACGTGGATGTAAGTCCAATACCTACTCTTGCTTTAGGCACTTTGAGAGATTTATGCATACTAGTCATCGAGAAGATTTAGGCTTTCAGCAATTTACCACCCAGTTCGTGGAAGAATTTCGTGCTTATCTAACTAAGCTCGTCGTTCTTAATGAGAGTAGAAAGTCTGGCCTAAACCTAGAAACTAACGGTAATCGTAATCGAGGTATTAATTCCAACTGTGCCCAAATCTATTTTAAGCGGCTGAAAATGGTGTCTGCAATGGCATTTAAAGAGGGGCTTATTTCCAAAGATGCAGCGTTTCCTGTTAAGAACTTTGCGTCAGTTATGCCTCAAAGACACTATCTAGATCCAGAAGAAGTAAAAAAGCTTGTTCAAGAATTAAAGGCTAATCCAGTTGACGGAATGATGAAGCGTGCATTTCTTTTTGCGTGTGCAACGGGTCTCCGTTGGGCAGATTTAACAGCTCTCACCTGGAAAGACATTCAGGGAGACATGTTAGATACTGAAATACGAAAGAGCAAAGGAAAAAAGCGCTTACGATTTGCATTGAGTGCGTTCGCCTTATCGCTGGTTGGGGAAACTAAGCAGGCCAGCGAACGAATTTTCCCTCTTACTTACAACATGTATTTAAATGTGAAGCTAGACCGTTGGATATTATCAACAGGAATTAATAAGAAGATAACATGGCATTGTGCCCGTCATACTTTTGCAACATGCCTCCTGTTCAAGAATGAAGATATCTCTTTAGTGCAAAAAGCGTTAGCTCATAGCCGAATTGATACTACCCAGATATACGCGAAAATTTTAGATTCGAAATTAAACAAAGCAACCTCATCAATTGGTGATTTATTTGTTTAAAAAATTCATAACACATGGATAATATATTTGACGAATTTGAAGAATTACTGGTGCAGATGGCATGCAATGACGGTTCTGAACCACAAGGTATGTTAGATTTCAAGCTTAATTCCTTGACCATATACCAACGAATCAAATGCCTGAATTACCTATTAAACGAATTTAAAAGCGGTCGTATTAATAAGGAGGGTGGACTTTGGCATCAGAGGTATAACGATCCGTTCTTTTGGGATATTGATACTCCTACCAATGAAATGCATGGTACATTGGTCGTTGACGACACTATGGGTAAACTCTGTGATTTGTTGATCAACTATGTACCGAACCGCCTCCAAACTGAAGAAAGGCGGTTAAATAATTCAATGAGTCATTCTATTAACCTAGATGAATCTTCAATGAGGTTAGAACTATCTTCAAATAAGCTTTTAGAAGATGAGACCATATTCCTATTTCATAACGAAGCTGCTGAACTATTAGGGGTGAGTGCTTCCTGGCTTTATAAAAAAAACAAAACCGAAAAACTTCTTTATCCTGTAACATTACCAGGAAGCAGTACAAACAGATATTCTAAAAAAAATCTAATAGCCTTTAAAAGTCATTTGGTCACGAAAACGCATCGAGAGAAATCTGCAGATAAAGTAAATAATAATTCAGCTGCGGCTTCAGCGATTGAACTTCGGCGTTATTATCGAAAAGGAATTGAGTAGAAAGAGTGCTTTATTCTAAGAATACTGTTCGCAAGAACAGTTTTTGAGCATTTAGGCGATTAAAGACTGTAAATACCGACTGTACTCCCGAATAGGGAAGTGCCTTGATTCAATTTAACAACTCGAACTCGGACGAAACTGTCCACCCAATCTCTGCTTCCACTGGTCAAAAAAACACGAATACTAGCGCAAGTGCGGAGCGTATACCTAGTTCATTTAATGGCATAAGTCGGGACAGATCATCTACTTCCAGGGTATTTCTGGAAAAGAGACAAAAAGACAAAGAGTTTACCCACGAATTAATTCAGCAACTTCTGACCCGGTCCACCCCTTTACGGTCAGCATATGAAAAGTCCCTCCGCTGTAATGAGGCCCTGCTGAAAAATGGGCGTTGGGTAACATCTTATTTCTTCTGCAAGCGACGATGGTGCCGAGTCTGTTCTCGTAAGCGCATCGCCACAGTGCTACGTAAGTACTTACCTGTGCTAGAGAGTTGGAAAACCGCGCAGTTTGTAACTCTTACCCTAACTACGTGCACAGAAGAAGAACTGCCCAGTCGGATCAACGAAATGAAACAGGCCTTCGAGAGCATTCGGGACCGTTGGCGTAAGCCAGCTACGCAGAAATTGTTTCCATCTCCCCTCGTAGCCGTTCGCAGCTTAGAAGTAAACAAGATTGCAGATCGATGCCATCCCCATTTCCACATTATTCTGCCCAATTCTCTGATTGCGGAGAAATTAGTGGCAGAGTGGCTAGCCTACTTTGGTAATAAAGCGAATGAGAAAGGACAAGCATTGACGCCTGTGTATAACATGGAAGGGCTACTTAAGTATATAGTAAAACCGTTAGTTGACTTCAAAACAAGCAATCTCCAAGGAATGGATCTGGCGGCATTGGATGTTATTTTTCAAGCGCTGGATTCTCATCATACAGTGCAAGCGTATGGCATGAGCGCGCTAAAACCGACGTCCAGAACCAACGCGATAGTAGCCTAAGCTCGCCCAGCTGAGCACATTGACTTGGTGTACCCCGATACCATCGGGCCCGCGTCCCATTAAATAATTTAATCACCCAGCATCACCCAACCGAGCCACAACGCTACCCAGACGAAAAGGGGGCAAAGTGGGTCAAAACACCGGAATACTAGTAGAAATTACCCCATGGAGCCCTTAGAATCGACCACGCCCCCCACCGTTCCCGCCGTCTCCTCTGGTATTCCCGAGGGCGTAGTCAACGTGGACGCGTGGCAGCGCATGCAGGAGCTAAAGGCCCACCCGCTCTACTCGGGCCCCGAGCGGATCGTCCGCACCAGTATTGACGGGCTGGAAATTGATTTGCAAACGTCGACCTATAATCTGAAGCTGAAGCTGGTGGCCTTGCCGCAACAGGAGCAACAGAATATTCTGGCGCTGCACGCCGCCGCTTCGAGTATCAAGGGCAAAATAGGCGGCCTCACCTCCCTGGCCTACGGGGGGCGCACGAGTATGAGCATGTACGCCGAGGTAGCCCCGGTATTAGACCCGCGCAAAGCCGAACTCATAGAGCTGTTTGGCAATATGCACACGGTGGAAGACGTGCACGAAATTATTACCAAAGACTGGGGCTATCAGTTGTCTATTGGTACGCTGCGCGCCTTCAAAGCCCGCCACCTGGAAGCCATTAAGGCAAGGCAGGAAGAGGTGAAGCATGACCCCTCAGGGATTCGCTTAGGGTATAAGCCCATGCGTATGGAAGAGCTAACCTGGGTGTATAAGATGCGCAAAGCGGCCTATATCCAAAACCCGAGTATTGCCAACGAACGCCAACTGCAAAGCATACTGGAGCAAATCCGCAAGGAAATGGAGGGCGAAGTAAGCACGGTCAATATCAAAGCGGATATGAATATCAATATCCTGTTGGACCCGGTGCTACGGAAGCAAATGCTGCAACAGGTTAGCATACTAGATATTATCATTGCCCGCGTGGCCGCTCGCATGGGGCAGAACCCCCAGTACCTTATGGCCCGCCTGCAAACGAGCTTGTACGCCAAGTTTACCGGGGGCGTGCCGGCTACTCAGGAAGAAATGGACGAAACGCCCATTTACCCGAGTCAGTTTGTCTACGATTGGGATAAGATCAAAGCGGAAGCCCCTGCCAGAGAGGCCGCGGATAAGAAGCTCAAAGAATGGCCCACGGAAGACGTCATGAGTCAGCCCGTAGCGCCGGACCCCACCGCTCCCGTCGTACCCCCAGTACCCGGCGAAACGCCCTCCGCCCCCAAAAACATGGGCGCCACGATCCGCGAGCAACTCAAGCTCAAGATTGCCCAAATGAAAGAAGACGTGAACCGCAATGCCGACAAGATTAGCCAAGCCAACCAGCGGCCCGAAGCCTGAGCCACCGGGTCCCCGCCGCGCCCCACTCGCCCCCCGCCCCGGAACGGGGACATGGTTAAAAGAGGGGCTGCGAAACCCCTTAAATAATTTAATTTTTAGCCGGGGGCAACTCTGCCCTTCAGTGCACAACCGAGCCACAACGTTAGCCACAAGTAAACCGGGGTTTCTAGGTCAAAACACCGAAATACCAGTCAAAAATACCCCATAGACCCCTTAGAATCCGCTACGCCCAAGGTTGCCGCCGTCTCCGCTATTCCCGAGGGCGTGGTACAGGTGGATGCCGGGCAACGCAGGCCGGCGCGGAAGGCCCACCCGCTTTACTCGGGCGCGCAGCGTCTTGTCCAAGCCAGTATCGACGGGCTACGGAGTGCCGGGCAAACGTCGACCTCTAACCTAAAGCGGCAGCTGGTGGCCCTGCCACGAGAGGAGCAACAGCAGCTACGAGCCTTGCCCGCCGCCGCGATGCGTATCCACGGCAAGCGAGGGGGCTCCCGTCCTATCCGCCAGCCATCGGCACCCTACGCGCGTGCAACGCACGGCACCTGGAGGCCGGGAGGGCGTGGCCGGAGGAAGTCAAGCACACTTCCAGCGGAATACGCCCCGCTGCCGGGCCAGGCCCAGCGCGCACCCTCCCGGCCCGCAGCTGGGGGGACCGGTACCGGGAAGCGCTGGGTACTACCCTCCGTCCGAGCAAGGGACCCTGGGCTGCCGGTGGGACCTTCTTACCGGATTAAATTATGTAATTAGAAAGCCCTGGCGTAGCGGGCGGGGCTCGCTTGGTAGCCGTTTTCCACCTTGCCCCTCCTTGCCCCCTCGAGCCAGAACGCTAGCCACCCCTGATCGAGCTTTTCTAAGTCAACACCCCCGATTGTAGGGAAAAACAGGCCGCGAAACCCCGTAGCATCTGCTGCTCGCCGGGTGTTCGGGTATCCGGGGTGGCGGACTGCCGAACCCTCCCCGTTGACGCGGGCGGGGCGGGAAGGTTACTGCCGGTCCAGCTCCCGCTGCATGCGGGCCCAGTCACCGGGCGGGTACATCGCCGCGAGCTCCTCATCGGTGGCGAACAGATCGATCTCGGGCAAAAACAGATTCACCATGTCGCGGTCGAGTTCTTTATCCGTTAGATTGGGAAAGCGGCAGGGCTCGGTCGGGGGCGTATAGCCCGTTGGGGCAGGGGCGGAAAGGTCCGGGGTATCACTCATGGGAGGTAGGAAAAAAGAGGGGGGGTAACGAAGCACCTCCCTTAGTAAATATACGGAATATCCTAGATTTAGCTGCCCACCTTGTCGGGTAGCTGAAGAAAGAAACCAGTGCGAGGATAGGGCAGGAGGGAGGCCTTCCTGGTTTCTCTGCCGCGGTGAATGTGGCCCCCCTCCCAGCTCGGAACGTACCGGTTGGGTCGTGTATCATTTCTTGAACGACCGTTTATAAAATGATACAAGGAAAAAAGGGTAGGTTTGGGCTCTACCATTCACCCCCGCTTGTCCATGCCCGACTACGTCGCCTACTACCGTGTCAGTACTGCCCGCCAGGGGCTCAGTGGCCTCGGGCTGGAAGCGCAGCAGGCCGCCGTCCGTACCTTCTTAGCGCCGAGTGAGCAGATTGTAGCGGAGTTTATCGAAGTCGAGAGCGGGCGCAAGAACAGCCGGCCCCAGCTGGTGGCGGCTATGCAGGCGGCGAAGGAGGGAGGGGCGGTGCTGCTGGTGGCCAAGCTCGACCGGCTGGCCCGCAACTTGGCCTTTCTCTCGGCGCTCATGGAAAGCCGGGTGCGCTTCAAAGCGGTCGATATGCCCGCGGCCGATGAGTTTACCATCCACGTGCTGGGGGCCGTGGCGGAGAAGGAAGCGAAAGCCATTTCCACCCGTACCAAAGATGCGCTCGCGGCCAAGAAGGCGCGCGGGCACCAACTAGGCACGCCGGCCAATCTGACGGCGGAGGCGCGGGCCAAGGGACAGACGCAACGTCAAGTGAATGCCCAGATGAGTCTGGCCAACCGGCAGGCCATGGAGCTAGCCCGGCTGTACCGCAGCCTGCAATGGGACTACCGACGCATCGCAACCCAGCTCACGGCCTCAGGCTACCGCACCCGCCGGGGCTGCGCTTTCACCGCCGCCGGCGTGCGACGCTTGGTATTACGCGAGCGGGAACAGGCCTGATGCCTTATCGGAATTAAATAATTTAATTACCCCGGCCTCTACGTGGGGGCGACTCCTACAGTCCAAGGTCCGCTGCCATTAAATTATTTAAGAAGTGCCTTTTCCGAACAGGAGGGGAGCTGCTTCCCCGGTGAGCACACTCTTTAGCATAAGTAAATTCTGTTGAACCTTTTGGTTTAATAAAGGCGACTAGCATCAAAACAACCCAATCTCATCACGTATCTCGATGGGCGTTTATGGTCCGTTACAAGAAAGGGAACAAGTTGAGATAGGTGTTAAGGCACCCATGTTGGCTAACGTAGGGGCGTTTTTTCAACATGCTTTGACTGCTGCTGCGCTTATGGCGTCTGTGCCTGCTTCGGGGATTTCGACGAATACGTTGGCCCTTTAACTGTCTGCCCTTCGGGCGCTGCAGTCGTCGAGGAGGGAGTTGGGGTAGTGCCACCAGACAACATGGCAAAACCAGCAAGTGAGGTAAGTAGAAGCTTTTTCATAAATAAAGTGGTGAGGTTTGGGATCATTGAAGGACCCAAACCTCACCACTTTCGAAGCCAGCGCGAAGGACAGATAAACGGTCTATTCCTCGTTGTCTATTGACTCCACCACCTCAACTTCTTCAGTAACGCCTTCTGCTTCTTTTGCAGGAATAAACCTTCTTCTTGGATACCCATTCCAATATTCAGAATATGGACTTACTTCCTGAATACCAAAGACAATTTCTGAATTGGGTATTCCTAGCAAATTACCAAAAGGTACTAATGCAGGCTTTCCAAACTTTATACTTGGTAAACCAGACATTTCACTAGGTCCGAAGAGTCTTATAGCCTTTTTTTGGTAGTCAAACGCCTCTGATTGAATCCTTCCATAAACATCTACTTGCTTACTATTTAGCCAATATGTTTTTGGCAAAAATCTAAACGCGTCAATGATGTTGAATGCATCTTTTAACCTAGCGCAACATGCTAGCATAGCATTCATATCTGGAAAAGTCAAATCAGTTCTTTTATGATCCAAACCATTTCTGATTTCAGCAAGTGCAGAAGTAAGAAATAACTTAACAGCTTTGTCAAAATGCTCATATAGACGCTTTAATTCAGATTGTGTAGCATCAGCCCATAATTCTGTATGTGCAAATGCAAAAATCCTTTCGTCGTCACTTGTATAATGAGGCAAATCTTCTGGTGCTCTCTTGATGTCTTCTTTAGATTTAGTAATAAGAGATTCAATCCAATTACTAGTAGCTGATAGGTATACCAAAAGAGTCCCTAATGTATTTCCACCCTTATCATCCCAATGAGCAGTAAAAGACCCGCTATCTTTGCTACTGCCTATAATATCAGAAACAGACTTAACAGCATCTTTATTATTAAAATTAAAATGAGTGTTCAGAAAATGATCTGATGACAACATCCAAACGTTATAAGAAATAAATTCTTCTAATATATGTTCTAGCGAAACAAAAAGGTTTACGCCTGCACTTCGAATAGCTTCTCTATCAGCTTCACTTTTTATTTCGTTTATCGACAAAAGTGTGTCATTGAAAGACTGAAGTCTATTAATAAAAGAGATATAATCTGCTTCATATCTGGTAACATCGAATCCCACCTTCCAAAGAAGTCTATTAGTAAGGTCAGTATCAGACTCAGATGCAATAAGATGCATTATGAATTTTTCTGATAAATAATTTAAGACCACTCGACTCGGCAAAATTAAGGTTTGCACAGCTTCTTGAGGAGAATGATCTCTTAGATAGGCCATCACCATACCTGGAGTTGCAGAACCTTCATGTTTACTACAACGCCAAGCTAAATCGTCTAAGAGGCCTGCTTTGTTATATCCTTCCCAGATAGCAGCAGAAAATGACACTAGTGGATCCCTGCTGTCTGATTTAACACCATACATCGATAATTCACAAAATCTATCTAATGAATATAGACTTGTAGCACCAGTACGAACTACTCTTAACTCATTTGCCGGTATTTTAATTATGCGTCGCTGTACGCAATCGTCTATAAGCTTTATTAAACTATCATCAGTCAATAGAAATAGTAACTGCAACTGCTCAGCACTGCTTAGTTTTTTAACAACGTCATCTACTGAACCTTCAGCAGCCTTCTTTTTTCCATAAGTGCGCAAAATATTCCGCAAAAAAGCGCCTTGATCACTACTTATTGCCTGCTTTAATAGGTTAGAACGCTCAATACCTAAAATAGTGTCAGAAATAAGAACGCATAAATCAGTGTAAGGCCTTCCACCCGCCCATTTTTCTCCTCTATGCAAATAGGAATATGGTCCTTCCCACTCGGAATCATGTCCAAACAATTCTTTTCCTGCTTCCGCAATACTGTTATAGGCCTGAATATTCATTGATGCCGTTACATTCAATTGAACTGAATGCAAAGCAGTACATCCTGTATCAGAACAATGCCAGAGAGGTAATTTTAGACTTGGTGGAAGATACCTTACTTCTAAACTCTCTATTATGCCAAACGGACCTGTTACTAGGTTTCCGACTTGATATATACCTTGCTCAGTTGAATCTAGTAATTTTACAACATCATCATATTCCAAGAATTCAGTTCTATCGTTATTGAAGTTATCATTAAATTTATCGTACAATTCTCTACCAAATCTGTGAGGAAGCTTAACTTTATTACTGCGAATTTCTTCAGAAAATAATCTTATAACTTCATCAATGTCCGACGTATTAATATCTATTAAAAGATCATTAAAGTAAAAGAAGTCCATCAATCCAAGTACTACATCAGATGCAGAGAATTCATCCTCGATTTCAGAATTGCTATCTAATATCTCTTGAGCATGCTCTGACTTAACCAGATATCTAGCATATGCAGGATTTGCCTCATAGTCTTGTGGGAATATGGATTGATTTATAATCTCCCGAAGATTATAAAACTTTTGAAGTCGTGTTTTATCAGAAATCTGCTTGAGTTCTTCTTCAACCTGTGCTTGATTCTTCCAAGGCATAAAAAATTAGTTTAAATGATCAAAAACGATTGTCAATTTCCCAGTGTTTTTCGAATTATTATGGCTTTATATATTTAGCAACTGTACTGGGTGACATACCTAAAGTAGCTGCAATAGCACGGTCGGAGATGCCAGCAGCTTTCAGTTGCTTCACGTGTACTACCTTCTCAGCATCTACAGAGGGTCGGCCGATGTTCTTACCTCTCTCACGAGCCCGGCTCATGCCAGCTTTGGTTCGCTCCCCTAAACGCACCTTTTCCTGTTTAGCGAAAGCCGCCAGGATACCAATAATGGCATCCTTAAAAACGCCGGTGGAGTCTAGGTACTGCTCAGTAAAGGATAGAAATTGCACGCCGGAAGCCGAGAGCTTTTGTAGGTAGTTCAGCGTCTCGACGACTCCTTCGCGGCTGAAGCGATCCAGCGCCCAAAAGATGACCACATCGAAGCGCCGCTGGTGGGCATCCTGAAAGAGTTGCATGAAGTGAGTGCGCTCCGCCTTGCCCCCCGACTCCTGATCGATATACTCGTTGTAGATAGAGTAGCCCTTCCGTTCAGCAAAGGCCCGTAGCTCACGCAGTTGGTTCTCGTTGTCCTGGTCTTTGTCGCGGGTACTCACGCGGGCATAGATGGCGGCTCTCATTTTTTAAATTCAATTATAATACCTCACTATTTAAAATTAAATATCATACTTTAAATGCGAGCTTAGGATTAAACAATCCAACGTTGTGAAAATATCTAGAAAGATCAGGTTTTAGCAATAGACATTTACGCAGATGATCATTTAATGTGAAGTATAAATATGCTAGACTAGAACTGGTAATACTTTCCCCAAACTTTACAAGAAGCCACTCATATCTGTGGGCTTCATTTGGCTCAATGAATTCAGGGTATGGATTTATTGTCAAAGTCTTTATTGCATTTCCTTCCTTATCAAATAGCTCGCAGTTAATAACAATACCTTGATCAAATATTACTACTACGTTGGGCAGATATTTATTTTCGGTATTTTTATATAATTCTTTTAATTGTTCTATTTTAAAATCTCCTCCGTTTGCGAAAAGCATAAATTTATATACATAACTTCGATATGGCCAACCATAATTTGAAGGGACCTTAAAGAAATTCTGATCAAGTGACACAGTGTTGCTTAACATATTTAGGGGAGTTTCTTTACGTCGCAAAACATCCTGCAAACTTCTAATTTTACTAACATATTTTTCTATAGCTTTCCCCGAGCTTCTGTAAGTAGATTTAATTTCACCAATTGAATAGACTGATTCGTAAGGGAAATATTCAGTATTATTTTCAGATTTAAATAGTATGGGAGAACCAATATTATCTGCAATTATCAAGTCGTGCTGTCCACTAAGATTAAGTTCCTCGTCAGCTATATGACCATGCCCAACATAATAATTCAGAGGTAATTTATTTCTTATTAGGTCTCTAATTTTCTTTTCAACTTCATCTCCCGCCGCATCAATATCGCTTGTATGATGAATTGATATTGCTCGTTCTCTAGCATTTACGATTTCCTTCGCTTCTAAAGAAACGAACTTGTTTAAATCAAATTGAAACTTATTCATTATACTTTTTTAAAGATTTTTAAATATTAAACTAACGCTAGTGATTAAACCTCATTAATGAATAAGAGCTACTATTTGAACATTACACTTCAGGTGGTAGCCATCATACTACCTTGAGAGATCTGAATAGAGGTGAATGAGCAATCATCCTCTTTCATCATAGAGCTTTACAAACTGTCCATAAAGCTACGAAACACTGTCCGTAAAAGGGTCAAAAAAACAGCCCTCAAAAACCGCCTTTACGGGCAGATTTCGAGGGTCGGAAAAGTATCCAAGAAAGGGCCGCTTTCTAGACGCAGAGGCATTCTAATCTTAGTACCGAAAACCCTGCCTTATCAATACGGACTGTTGAAGCTGTACACTGGTGAGACGAGCGTTCAACATCTGTACACCTTCCCGATAGGGACCGATAAGACCCTGTAGCTGTTGCGTAAGTTTCGGCTACCCGTTCCAACAGACAGAAAACGCGGCCCACAGGATTGTTATCCGCGAGAAGTACACGCACGGGTGACTACCTTGTCCATCGAAAAAATGCCCGCCGAATACTGATGAAAGGAGCCCTGCGGAAACCCCTTCACTGCCTCGTGCTGCTGAGTTTGCTGGCTACCAGTTGCCGCCAACAAGAACAGCCGGCGGAGACATGTGAAAACTTCCAGGTGGGGGGACTCTTCTACCAAGGCGAACAGGTCCGCGTAACGTTCAACTCAACGGTCATCTACACCGACTCCTTTCCGGAAAAGTCGCGGCTCTTACTGGAGCGACTCTGCCTAGCCTATACGGATACCTTTACCGTGCAGGTACGCATCACCACAGCCAAAAAGGTGGTGCTTGATACCGTGATGGTGGGGCACAAACAGCAGGGCCACTACGTGCTGTTTGTGCCCCGTGGGCTGGTTAGACACCCAGTTAAGTTGGAGGGATTGAACCAGGCGCAGCAAATGGCCCTGTATGATCAGGTGTATAAAGAGACGCCCAAGGATTCCCTGCGCCGAATGGCCACTCTACAGCCTGGGCTCATTGTGACGGACTAGGGAAGGATGGCTATTAACTACCCCGTGCTAGCGGTTGGGGTGTAAAAGTACCTTCTCCCGATAAGGACCGATACGACCCTTCTTATCGGTCCTTATTCATGGTGGCCATAGCCAGTACCTAGCGAGCCGAAATGCGATCCATGACACAGCGCTGGTCACTGCTTTTAGAAGTTGGGGTGTAAACGGCCGGGGTCAATCTTACGGATTTTACGGGTTTTGGAATTTTTTCATTCTCTCCTTCACTACCTTCTCCAACGCCGGAAAGAGGGAGAAGTCACCTTGGAGAATATCGGCGGCATAGCGCTGCAAATTCGCCGCAAACGCCCCGATGTATAGACTCAGGCCGGTTTCTTTCTCGTAGTAGACCGAATCCGCCCCGTACGCGTAGGCGGGCTTGACCAGGGCGTTGGGATTGCGGAGCAGCAGCACATCATCCAGCGCATAGCCAGTGAGCTTAGTCTGCTCCTGCATCGGGGTAGGATTCGCGACCCATTTGCCGTCTTGGAGCTGGTAGAGCAGGATAAACAAATAGGCCTCGCGATACTCATAGGTGAGCTCAATCCCGGTCGTGCTGTTTTGATAGCGGAACTCGTAGACCTGGGGCGCTTTCCTGGCCTGGACGAGTCGGCAGGCAAAGTCCACTTCCAGGAAGGCGAATTGCTCTTTGACTGTGGTGATAAATGCGGGAGGGGCCATGCGGAGCGGGGAACACTCGTGGAGGAATACGTTGTCCGCTCAGCTTTCCGGGGCGTAGTGGACGTGAAGTAAGACGTTTAACGTGCTGGAAACGGTCGTTTACAGCATGTTATAAACTACTCAGAGCAATAAGAATGGCTTATCCTTCATCTACCCCTCCCTCGATGGGGCTCTCTCCTTCCTCCCGCTGGCTAGCGCCGGTAGTGTAACTCGCTCATTCGTTGCTGCACCCCAGTAAGCGGTTCAAATACGACGACGACTTTTGATGAACGCAAGGTCAGCGAGTTTGCCGTTAACTCGACGATCGTTAACTCGACGCCATTAGCATACCGTAGGATGCTGCCTTGGCGAGTATAGGGGGAAGGAGGTACAATGAGCTGCGTGAAACCATTTGGACCCGTCACTTCACTATAGTGAGCAATTGTTAGGTCGGTGATCTCCAGGTAAAACTGAGGCGGTGAGGTTGGGGCCGGAGAGGTTTGTAAGAGTTGGCCCTGGGCGTTATAACCGTAGAAGGTACCGTCCTCTTGGTTCCAGCGTCCCAGCAAGGAGGGAGTCGGTGCGGCGGGTTCTTTGGTACAGGCTGCGCTGAGGAACAGTCCTACGAAAAGCAAGAGGCGGAAACAGATCAACAGGAAGCGAGTAAGCGTGGGGAATGGGTGGCCTGCTCGAGCAGGAAGAGAAGGAGCACCGTATCGGCAACCTGCTCCGGTAGAAGCGCAGGACAAGAATCGGGCGAGCTTCCACGGTAGTGGTCCTGATTTTATACTGGCATTTTTAATTGTTACTAAAGAAAGTACTAGTCGGGCTGAATTGAAGTAAGTAATTCAGATTCTATTATTCCAAGCCCTTGCGTATAACTCTTCTTATGCTAAGCGACAAAACCGGGAATAGATAGGCGTTAATGGGTGGGCTTTCGTCTGCGTTTTATCTACTTTGTCTGTTGCCAACAGGCAACTTCGCTAGGGCTCATAAATTCGAAAGCAGCAGCTCGCCAGTATGATACTGCTCGCGTATACTATGATAAGCGGCATCGCCATGGTACCGGTAGCGCCAATTACAAAAAAGGTGAGGAGCACGCCGCCGATTGCTATCCCGTTCAAGAGGAGCTTGATGGCAAAAGCGGAGTACAGGGAGTCTATCAACCGGGCATAGGCCCACCAACAAGCCCCGAAGGTTGGCAAGGAGAAGACCAGGCCGAAAAGCAGGAACACGGGAAACATCTCCATGCTGCTAATGCCTCCGCCTTTCACCACCCCCAGTAAGACCACCAGAATCGGGCCGAGCAAGATGCTGGCTGCCCACCATTGGCCGGGATACCCCGTGTTGTAGGCCCTCCGTTTCTCAGGAATATCGGAGGAGGACGGCAAAGTGGGTGTCGGCATGGTGAGAATAAGGAAGCAGACCTGACAGGAAAATAGCTTACTAGATACGAATCCAGGTTCCTAAGATACCTGCCTTATAAGGGCAGTTATGCTAAGTAATTAGAGCATGACTGATTCAAAGGAATGAGTACGCGTGGGTTTGGTATTAATTGCCCGTCGTCTGGACAATATACTTTTCTAGGTCTCCTGCATAGAGCACCTCCAGCGCGTCGTGTTTACCGGCTTCTTTCTGCGGTAGTAGTAATTCCACGCCCAAGCTGGCTTGCTTTGGAACCGTAACTTCCTGCAGAGCTACTTGGTAGGCTGGGGCAACCCCGGCCACGACCACTTTATAGCCCTTCTCAAAGGTGGCGACAAAGTACCCCTGAGCATTAGGGACCACCTGGACACGGACATAGTCGGTTTTATCCCAGCCCGCAGCATACCAGCAGAGAAGGGTGACACGCGCATTGGGTACGGGCCTACGGGTGACCTGATCGAGCAGATAGCCCTGAACCTGGATGCCGTGCTGATTTATATTTTGACAGCTACTCCCGAAGAGCAGACTCGCACCGAGCAGCACGAGGGTGAACCCGTACCTAATTCTGAATAGCTTGGTAGGCATACAGGAGGCTTGTAAACCGGTATTGGCACCCTGCTAAGCAGGGCGAAATAGGTACTTGCTCATCGTCCACATGCTATAGAAAAGCAGAAGGCTAATTACGATGGCAAAACCGGTGAAAAAGACGGACTCGCGGAGGCGACCATAAAAGAATTCTTGGTAGAGAGGAAAGATGATAATGTTAACGTAACGCGAGAAGGGCGGCACCAAGACGCCCGCTAAAAAGGCCCCTGCCGCCCCGGAGGCTAGCAACGCCCGAGGCAGCGTACGACGAGGGGAACGAGGAGGATGGTAGGGCATGGGTATCATATGAAACAGCCCTTAAATCTAGCCTAAATAGCGATCTGCTGCCCGCCACCCAACCGGACAAGCCCAGACAAGTAATTCGGTTCAGTCGTATAATGGCCATTATGCTAAATAATGCTCTCCGTTATAGGTTTTGGAATAGGTATGCCTGCCCTATGACTAGGATAATAACTCCAAATTTTTACGCTCTATACTCTTCTGGACACGCTTCGGGGCCAGGTTCTACCTCGTGAACGTTAGGGGCGAGGCACTTCACTTCGCCAATCGGCTCGCTTCTCTGGATACCGATAGCCTCGATTTACCAGGTAGGCAATGGCTAAGAGCAGCATAAACCCAATCATAAGAACAAGGCCTAACCGTACCCGATCGCTTAGCCGCTTACGCGGCCTTGTTAATAGATGATCATTAGATTTTGCTCCCATACAGTTAAACTAAAAAGAGTATAGGTGTCCTTTTTTGTATAAAGCAAATATACTATATAAAATATTATTGGCAATTCGTTTTGCCTGTTATCTCTTCTGCCATAATGGGCTGTCTGGTGTAGGCGGTGAACTACATCAGGAGTTGCCATACCCATCTCCCTGATATCTGGCCTATCTTTGTTTTTAGTTTATAGTATCTCTTTGCCATCGAGCAAGTTGTCTTTACACCCTAAGTGTAGGCACCACTGCACGCGTATTTAAGTATTCGAGGCAAACCTACTGACAGGCATAACTCGTATAGTCAGCCTACTTCATTTATGGAGCCGCTTAAGAACCCATTCGCTTGAAACTTACTTTGTTTAATTCTAGCACCTATACGGCTCTTGTAAGAACTATCTTGCCTGTATTGCGCGGGCTTCTGTTGGGGCTCTTTGGCTTACTGCCAACGTACGCGCAAACGCCAGCGAAGATTAAAATTATGCCGTTGGGTGATTCTATTACCCAGGGCGATACAGAGCTGAATAGCTATCGGCGGGCGTTATGGAAAAAACTGCTAACTGACGTTTATAATGTTGATTTTGTGGGTGGCCAAATTTTGAATGATGGCGGGGCACCTCCTGATCCAGATTTTGACCGTAATCATGAGGGTCATTCCGGTAGGACAGCAGATTGGCTAAGCCTCTATAGTAAAGAATGGGCTACCTCCTTTCAACCTGATATTGTCTTGCTTCACGCGGGCACCAACGACCTTATAAGTGGACAAAGTGCCGAAAGTACGCGCAATGACATAGCCCTCATTATCGAGCAGTTACGATCCGTTAACCCGTCTGTGAAGGTATTGCTAGCTCAAATCATCCCTAGTGTGTACGAAAATATTAATGTTAATATCGCTGAGCTGAACGGTTTACTTAGCGACTTAGCTAAGGAGAAAAACACGGAGGCGGCGCCAGTAATACTAGTAGACCAAAATACAGGTTTTAGTACTGAGCCCAAGGTTGATCTTTATGATGAAGTACACCCAAATGCACGAGGTGAAGAAAAGATGGCGGAGCGGTGGTACCAAGCGCTAAAAACAGTGCTGGGAAAGCCGCTGCCAGTGAACCTCGTACGATTTAATGCTCGCCCCCTACCAGTTGGTGTGCAGTTGGAGTGGGCTACGGCCAGTGAGCAAAACAACGTGGGTTTCACTATCGAACGGAGTAGATCAGGTACTCAGTTTACCCCCGTGGGCCAAGTCGATGGCCGGGGTAACACAGCCAGTAGAACGGAGTATGCCTTTGTTGACCTGATGGCCCCCAGCGATTCAAAAAGCTACTACCGGTTGCGCCAAACCGACACCAACGGGGACGTTAGATTCTCCGGCATCGTAACGGTCTCACCAGCTTATCAGTCTGAATTAATCGCCAGCCCGATTCCGGCGGACCGAATGATAACGGTGAGCGGTATTGTTAGCCCAGCGCCGATTACTATCTGGAACGGACGCGGTCAAGTGGTCGATCGGCAGGTGGCCGAGAGTACGCAGATCACGCTCGATATCTCCCAACTTAGCCAGGGGCTTTATTACCTTCAGGCAGGAACCAAGCGTGTGCGCTTCATTAAACACTGACCGGGCGAAACCAGAGCCGTAGCAGATTAAGTAGAAATACCAGGAAGTCCGAATTATACATTTTTTAGTGATTCGTTCAGCCTACTTTTGCATCTTTACGAATCGTCCTGTAGCATTCTCTACTGCAGTACTCCCTATTTCCTGTATACATTATTATTAATGTTGCTTAGTCACATCTTATTTTTTACCCCGCCTTGACGCGGTAGGCTCCTGTAAAGAGAGCCTGTTATTTAATACTGGCTAGCTAGGCGTTCCTGGTAGCCCTGCTTTGCCGTGCCTCCGGGCGTAGGCGGTTAAAAGCTTTTATCCTATTACCTGTTTGATTTCATACTTGGTGCAGCTCCAGCAGCCGTGCCTTGACTGGCTATGCTTTTTAATTCCTTTGAGTTCCTCGTTTTTTTCGTGGTTGTCACCACCCTATACTATATCCTTCCCCACCGTCATCGATGGTGGCTGTTGCTAGGGGCCAGCTGCGGGTTTTATATGGCCTTTATTCCGGCCTACATCCTGATTCTGTTTTTCACCATTCTCATTGACTATGTAGCAGGTATACAGATTGCAAAGGCTACCGGACCGCGGCGCAAGCAATTTCTTATCCTTAGCTTAATAGCTAACCTGGGGGTGTTGGCCATCTTCAAGTACTACAATTTCTTTCTCGATAACGTGGGGGCCATGCTCGACTCGCTTCACGTCACGCAATATGAGCTGCCCTACTTGGGCATTATCCTGCCCATTGGCTTGTCGTTTCACACGTTTCAGGCCATGAGCTACACCATTGAAGTGTATCGGGGCAACTTTCCGGCGGAGCGCCATCTGGGCCTGTACTCGTTGTACGTCATGTTCTATCCTCAGCTCGTGGCCGGGCCAATTGAGCGGCCCCAGAACGTGCTGCCGCAGTTTCACGTGGAAAAGCACTTCGAGTTCAATGAGGTGGTGATGGGCTTACAACGCATACTGTGGGGCTTGTTCAAGAAAGTGGTGGTCGGCGATGTGCTGGCCGGGTACGTCAACTCAGTTTATAATAACTATGAAATGCACTCCGGATGGTCCTTGCTGCTGGCTACCTATGCCTTTGCCATTCAGATCTACTGCGACTTCTCCGGCTATTCCGACATTGCCTTAGGCTCGGCGCAGGTCATGGGGTTTCGACTAATGGAGAATTTCCGCTTGCCGTACTTTGCCAAGAGCGTCACCGAGTTCTGGCGGCGCTGGCATATTTCCCTTTCTACCTGGCTGCGCGACTACTTGTATATCTCGCTAGGGGGCAGTCGGTTGGGCAAAATCTTTACCTACCGCAACCTCATGCTAACCATGCTGCTGGGAGGGTTATGGCACGGAGCCTCCTGGAATTTCGTCATCTGGGGTTTTCTAAATGGATTGTATTTGAGCGTAGAAAAACTCCTCGGCGTACGTGTTGGCGAGCCGCTAAGCTGGCCTGTTAAACTCCTGCGGGTTCTGCTCACCTTCCACCTTATTTGCCTGACCTGGGTGTTTTTTCGCGCGACTACCTTTGAGCAAGCATGGTATGTCGTGACCCACGTGACGGAGGTGCTGCACACGGCGCCACCCGCGCTGGACCTAGAAAAACTGGGCACGTTTGTGCCTCGGGTTGCCGTGCTGCTACTGCTCGAATATGCTTTCCTCCGTCGCCACGATTTTCACTTGCTAGCCCCAACGAATGGGTGGGCCAAGCCGCTGGCTGTGTCCCTGGGTCTGGTCGTTGTGCTCTTGTGCTTCGGTGTCAGCTCTGGGGGGCAATTTATCTATTTCCAGTTTTAACCTCCCCGGCTATTTGTTATGAAGAACTTCACCATCTTCTTTTTACTCTTCATGGGGGGGCTTTTTTCGCTGGATCGCGGCGGCGCTTGGCTGCTGGATAATTTGTACGAGCGGGTCCGTAGCGGCCAGCGAGGGGGCTTGGTTAATACCTACTTGGACTTGACTCCGCCCCCAATCGTATTGATGGGCGACTCGCGGCTGGTGTCTAATATCTGCCCTGATAGTCTAGGCCCGGGTACCTTCAGCCTTGGCCATCATGGCACGACGCAGATTTTTCATACGGCCCTGCTGAGTGTCCTGCGGCAAAAGCAAAAGCTGCCCCGCACGATTCTGCTCCACGTCGATCTGGATGAGTATCTGCGCCCCAGCTACCCAGAAGATATTCAGTATCTGAAGTACTATTATGGGCAGGACCCACTGGTGACGGCCTATACCAACGAATGGACGTGGCTGGCCCCGCTGAAGTTCAGCTTTGCGCTGTACCGCCATAACAGCAACGTGGCGAGCCTCGCCAAAAACTACGTAAGCAGTAACCCCGATGCTCCCCTTAATCAAGGCTATGAGCCAGAAACGCCCTCACCTCAGGATAGCGTACGCACACTCTATGCGCTGGAAAAGCTGAACGCGGAACCTCCCTACCTCAATAGGGCCCATCTGCGGTATCTGCGCGAGTTTATTGCCATTTGCAAACAAGAGCAGATGGAGTTGATTTGCTTCACCGCCACCTATTACCAACAGCCGCGCCATCTGGCGGCCACTTCCGCCCTGGTTGATTCTGTGCTACGGGCTGAGTCCATTCCCTATATCAACTATGCCCAACAGCCCATTACCGAGCTTTCCAACAACCTACGGTACTGGCACGATGCGACGCATTTAAACGCGCGGGGTATTCCGCTGCATAGTCAGGATCTGGCCCGCCGGGTGGCCGAGGTGCGAGCCCGGAAGCCGCTGCTCTAAATGCCCGTCATTCAAAAACAAGCTTTCAGAGTCATCCTTCGAAGTATTAGCCTGATTGGGTTCGCTTGATATTCACCTCCAGGCACTTCTTCTCTGCTTATGCCCCTGCATCACGCCTTCATTTTTCAGCTTACTCCGCCCTGAAGTTTGGCTTTAGATATTCTTCTCCCTGCTTTCAACTGAAAGCAGACAGATTTCCTTTTGTCCATTCTCAGCGCGTTTTATGCAACAAGTATTTCAATACTTCACTCAGTACCAAATAAATTTTAAGAATGAAATCCTCTCGGGCCTCACAGTAGCCCTGGCCTTGATTCCGGAGGCGGTGGCCTTCTCCCTCATTGCGGGAGTACCACCGTTGGTGGGCTTATATGCCGCCTTTGTGATGGGGCTCGTCACTTCCCTGCTAGGTGGCCGGCCAGGCATGATTTCTGGGGCGACCGGGGCGGTGGCCGTGGTGTTGGTAGCTCTGGCCAAAAGCCACGGGGTGGAGTACATCTTTGCCACCGTTGTGCTAGCTGGTATTCTGCAGATACTGGCCGGAGTGTTTCGGCTGGGTAAGTTCATTCGCTTGGTGCCGCACTCGGTGATGTTTGGCTTCGTCAATGGGCTGGCCATTGTTATTTTCCTGTCCCAGCTCGTGCAGTTTAAGACGGTGGACGCTGCCGGGGTAAGCCACTGGCTGACGGGAACGCCCTTACTTACTATGCTGTGGCTCGTGGGTCTCACCATAGCCATTATCGTAGGGTTGCCACGCCTGACGAAGGCCGTTCCGGCTTCTCTGGCCGCTATTCTGGTGGTGTCGGCGCTGGTTATCGGCTTGGGTATTGATACCAAAACCGTCGGAGATATTGCCTCCATTAAAGGCGGCTTTCCGCCCTTCCATATTCCAGCTGTGCCGTTCAATCTGCAAACGCTGGCGCTGATTTTCCCCTATGCGGCTATTGTGGCGGGGGTGGGCTTGATTGAAAGCCTGCTCACCCTGAACCTGATCGACGAAATCACGGAAACGCGGGGCCGCACCAACAAAGAGTGCGTGGCGCAGGGTGTAGCCAACATCACGTCGGGCTTGTTTTTTGGGATGGGCGGCTGCGCCATGATCGGGCAGAGTCTGATTAACATTTCGTCGGGGGCCCGCGCCCGCCTCTCAGGCATGGTAGCGGCTGTGATGCTGCTCGTCTTCATTATGTTCGGGGCTTCCTACATTGAGCGAGTACCCATGGCTGCCCTCACGGGCCTGATGATCATGGTGTCGGTGAGCACGTTTGAGTGGGCCTCGCTGAAAACATTTGGCAAGATGCCAGCCGCTGATGTGCTGGTGATGGTCCTGGTGACGGGCATCACGGTCGCCCTGCACAACCTGGCTTTGGCTGTGCTCATGGGCGTCATCCTAGCCGCCCTGGTGTTTGCCTGGCAAAATGCCACCCGCATCCGGGCCCGTAAGTACCTCGATGAAGCCGGGGTTAAACACTACGAGCTGTTCGGACCGTTGTTTTTTGGCTCCGTGCAGACCTTCAACGAAAAGTTCGACGTGCAGCACGACCCGGCGGAAGTGGTCATCGACTTCAAAGAAAGCCGGGTGGCCGATATGTCCGCTATTGAAGCCCTGAACAAGCTCACCGAGCGCTACCACCGGGCGGGCAAGAAAGTGCACTTGCGTCACCTGAGTCCCGATTGCCGGCAGCTGCTGACCAAGGCTGAATCCATCATCGAGGTCAATGTTATGGAAGACCCCCTCTATACGGTAGCGGGGGCCAACCAGACATATTAAACGGCTCGTCCTATGATACCCAAGATTCCCCGCTGGCAGCAGGTTCTGTTGCTGGCGGGTGCCTTACTGGCCGTCGCGACCAGTCTGGTCTTACGGCTGACGGGTCATACGCTTTTTGATAGCTTTACGCCCTTGTCTTTGCCGCTGCTGTTGTGGAGGCCCTTCCCGGTGGACCCGTTCAAGCGCTTGTACTGGTGGTTGATGGTGTTCCTGCTCTTCGGGCTGGTCGCCGTCATGCTGGCCGTCACTTTGCAGCAGAGCGCACTACTAAACCTTTGATCCCTGCTCCTGGAAACCGAACCTAGTAGCTAACACCAAGAAGCTATCCATCCTATTGTATGCATCACTGGCTTCGTTAACTTCTTCCCTCGCATGCGAGCAATCCGTGCCTTTCGTCCCTTTCGCGCCTTCCTGCTCCTCCTCGGTTTACTGCTGGCCTTTTGGATAATGGCCTCATCCTACCTTAACCAGGACCGGGTGAGCATCATGCCCCTGGGGGATTCGATCACCCACGGCAATCGCCACTATGCGAGCTACCGCCGCCCCCTCTGGCAGAAGCTGCAGCAGGCCCATTACCCGGTGAACTTTGTGGGCGGGCGCCTGCTCAACAAGGGCGGACTGGGGCCCCACCTGGACTTTGACTTACATCACCAGGGCCAGTGGGGCTGGACTACGCCCATGCTGCTGGCCGAAAGCCGGCAGTGGGCCCAGGATCAGCGACCCGATATTGTCTTACTGCACGCGGGCACCAATGATTGCTTTGGCGACAAGCCCGTGACGGAGATACGCGACAACCTGGGCGCTATCATCGATTCGCTGCGGGCCGGAAACCCGCGGGTGAAAGTGTTGCTGGCCCAGCTGATTCCCGCGGCCCCGCCCAATGAGCGGATCAATCCGAGAATCAGGGCTCTGAATGCGCTGCTGCCGGCCCTAGCCGCAAAGAAAACGCGGGCTCAGTCCCCCGTCGTCATCGTGGACCAGCATACTGGGTTTAGTCAGATTCAAAACCAGGACCTGCACGACGGCCTGCACCCTAATGCCCGGGGAGAGGAAAAGCTGGCCGCCCGCTGGTTTCAGGCCTTGCAGGCGCCGGAGCTGCTGGGACCACCTCCGGCCCCAACAGCCCGGGCCGGAGTGGGAACTAGGGGGCCTACATCATTCAGTTGGGTGGGCTCTGCTACCCTGACTGCCGCTGCTCGACGCCCCCACTTAAGCCTAGACTAGGGGTTACCTTGCTGCGACTCGCCGCCGGGCGGCCCTGTTCTGTTGGGCGGCCGGGCTCCCTGACGGAGTTATCCTGAAGCCCAGAGCGCCCGGCCCGCGGCGGCCCGCCGATGGGGGTGCTGGTTTTCGGACCCGGAGCCTGCGCGGGGGTGGGCCCGGTGCGAAGCACCCGGTTGATGACCAGGATGGCGGTCAGGAGGCCCGCTAAGCTCAGCAACCAGCCGTAATGAGCACTAATCCACATAACCATAGACGCCTTATCTAACTCCTTTCCTCCTGATACAAGTCACCCATTGTCTTCTCTAATGCTCTTTTAAATGGGTTAGGCCGAGCAAGCAGTTGACGTTGCACGGTGAACAAATGATGATAAGTAGGTAACGCTGGTAACCCATACCATGGGTATGGGTTACCAGCGTAACCCTTACCCAAATGGTTTATCTGAGCAGGCCACAGGACGTACCCGGCTTACGCGCACCGGCCTCAGCTGGGATAAGCAAGGAGCCTGCCACAAGCTCCCTTAGCGCCTGGACCTGCCTGCTAGGCGTAGTCCAGTGACAAACGCTTCCACCAGCTTGCCTTCCCACACGCTAGCACAGGTGCCGCTGCGGTGTGGGGGATTTTGGCTTTCGGCTCGAGCCGCAGCATGGCTCACCCATCTTCCAGGACTTGCCGCTGGGCGCACCCTAGGAAAAGTGTTAGTTGCTCACCTAAGGCTTTTCTAAGGGTGCCCTAAAAATGAGATTTAACGGGTATACACCTGCAGAAAATTAACTGACTGCCGTCACGGAAAAGTTGTTTTACATAAAAGTAGTTATAAACGCACTCTGGGAATAGTGTTAAGTTTAGGCTGATTAAAGAAACTGCCCGAAATATGATTATAGCCTATGCGCCCCTCGGATAACCTGTTTGCGCGCTTGTGGAATCCCTACACCTTTCTCTTGCTCTTGTCCGTTTTCATGACCGTCATGATGAGCCTGGTGATGGTCCACAAACAGCAGGCGTGGCAAGTGGTGCGGGCGGGGCATACGGTGCCGGTGGACATCGTTCGTAAAACGGCGGGCTCCGGTGGAAAACACCCCTCCTATGTTGTCCACTTTGTCTATCAAGGACAAGCCCGTGTGGTTAACGTTGGTCGCCAGTATTGGCAAGCGGTGAACGCCCCAGGAACGGGGGCGCTATTTCATTCCGCCGTCTATCCCGACCTATTTGTGGGACCTGGCTCCCTGGATAGTGACGAGCGGGATAAAGTGCCGGGCTATGTACTCATCGGCTTCTTTGTTTTCTGTGTTGGCTATAGTGGGTGGCATCTTATCAAAAACGAGTGATAAAACGCAGACCGTTTCCGAACCCCCACTTGCCATACGTCACCAGCCTTCGGATAAGGACCGATAACCAGGGTCGTATCGGTCCTTATTATGAACAGGTGCTACCTGCGTCTCGTCCAACGGACCTGGCTTCGGGCCGCTGCTGGTAGTTGAGCAACGGGAGGGGAAAGGCAGTCTGAAAGGAGCTCTTACTCGACGCGAAGCACTGCGTTCGCTATGGGGTTACCAACCGCCGGCCTTCGTTGTCTTCCCGCTGAAAAGTCAACACGCCTTGCTTGGCGCTGATGTTCATACGGGTCGTGGTCAGGGTATGAACGCGCCATGCGAAGGGCCTCGTCGTGGGACTGCTCATGCGCAAGCTGTCGTGGGCGACAACCAGGGCGAAGCGTTGGGGGGCCGAAAACACCTCCATGTCCAGCACCGCCGTCGAATCCCGGATGTGCAAGGTAACGGGTCCCCCGGGGTCGCCGGCTACCCACCGGCCCTGGAGATTGGCCACGGTCACTGCGCGCTCCGATAAGTGCACCAAGCCGTAGAGGGCCGACAGCCCCCCAACGGTTACAATGCCCAACGCATACACGCCGAACCGTAGGGAACGGCGGATAATCAGCCGCAGGGCGGCAAGCCCGGCGAACAGCCCCAGCGCTAGGCCGAAAATGCCGCCAAAGAAGCCAAAGGCCTCCTTTCCGGCAAAATAGCAGCACATGGCCACCATCGAAAATACCGCATAGGCAACATAATCCTTCTTGCTCATCCGGGGCAAAGTAAGCGCTTACGCGACGTTCAGCGCAAGGGTCTTTGTTCAAACAGCGTTGGCAGGGCGTTTACAGGATGTAATAAAGTGCAATAGGACCCGATAAGAACATGGTTATCAGTCCCTATAGGGATGCTGTACAGTTGTTGAACGCTCGTTGCACACCGGTACAGCGTCTAAAGTCAGCACTGATAAGGCCCACTTATCAGTTCTAAGGTGACTAGGTTCGACCCTGTAACGCCTGATAATAGGGCACTAACCAATCTTCCTCTTATGACCCTGCGCGAATACACGTTCTGGAAACAGCAAATCTATGCGGCCCTTGGCGATATCGCGGATCCGACGTATCAGCATCGCGTCTGGCTGGGGACGGGATCCGAGGTAGATTCTTTCAGCGAAACGTACTGCCGCTTATATGATGACGCCTTTTTCCCCAAGTTCCTCACCTGGGAGCAGCATATGGGGATGAGTCCGGCTAGCCTGCAGGAATTACAGACCCTGGACCGTCAAATCAAGGCCTACGCGGAGCCCGATACGGAGGCCGCTATTTTGGCGGACCCGGAGTGGCAGGCGATTGTGCGCCAAGCCCAGCTCATTCTTCATTTGGACGCTGCGACCGAGAGCCAATCCACTTAGACTACTTTCGCTCCACCCATTAGGCCCCCTTGTAGAAGGATCAGGCGAAGGGAGTGAAAATTGTCCCGTGGTATTTTACCAGGGGCCACACAACGGGTGTTAGGCGTTGGCCTGCGTAGTACTGTCACGTTTCTTAAACGCTCCCTCGAGAAAGGTGACTATCGCGGGTAATTCCACTAGGTCACCTTTGACCCACCAACAGTTCTCCCCGGCCACCGGCTAAAGGCAGCGGATGGTGGCTCCGTGGGCGGAGCGGACTACTGCGCAGGTACCCTTCTGCGGGCAGGAGGCGAACGGGTTCGTGCGAAATCCCCATCTTACGCCGGCCCCCCGTGGCCGCCTCACCCAACTCTACCTGGATGCACAACCGTCTGCGCGCCCACTTGCAGCAGGGCACCCCCACGCTCGGCACCTTCGTGCAGCTCGGGGACCCCGCCCTCATTGAATGCCTGGCCCTGGCCGGGCTCGACTATGTCGTCTTGGATATGGAACATGGTCCCAGCAGCCTGGCGGGGGCCGCCGCCCAGATCCTGGCCGCTGAACGCCACTCGCTGACCCCGCTGGTACGGGTCAAGGATGCTTCCCGCGCTTCCGTGATGAACCTGCTGGATCAAGGGGCCCAGGGGCTGGTGATTCCGGCCGTCAAAACCGTGGAGGAGGTTCGGCGCCTGGTTCAGTATGGCAAGTACGCGCCCCTGGGCGAGCGCGGCTTTGGCCCGTCCCGGGCCTCGGGCTTCACCTACGCGCCCGAGCTCCACGACCTAGGGCAGTATTTAGCCCGCTGCAATCGCGAGACGCTGCTGCTGCCCCAATGCGAAACCCGCGAGTGCCTGGAGCGGGTGGAAGAGATCGTGCAGGTGGCCGGGGTGGATGGCCTGTTCATTGGGCCCTTTGACCTGTCCATCGCCTTGGGCGTGCCGGCCCAGTTTGAGGCCCCGGTGATGCAGAATGCGCTGCAGCGCATTCTGGTCGCGTGCCAAGCGGCCGGCAAGTACTGCTTCATCTATGCCGATCGCACGCGGGCGCGGCAGCGGTTCGGGCAAGGCTTCCATAGCGTGGCCACAAGTATGGACACGGTCGAGCTCATCCACGCCTTCCAGCGGCTCGTGCGCGACGTCCGCGGGGAAGGGCCGTAGGGCGTACTCGGCTTTAAAGGGGGGTAGCGCCTAGAGACCAGCGGGATGGCGTTGCAAAGGAAGGGCTTGCGCGAAAGTGGGCCGCGGTCTCTCGTGGAGTGCTCTCCTCCAGGGGTACGGTAGCTTGGGTCAATAGGTCTTACCTCCTCGAAAATAAGGGTTGCTAGCTACACCTGCCTCAGCACCCATGACAAAGCTTAGACTAAGACGTCTCCTGCTGCGGGACAAGGTCCTAAGTGGGCGCCGATGGCTAACCGTACAATCCTTTGGTTAAAAGTTTAGGTGTCAAACGGGCTCAAATTTCTGTTTTCTGTGAGGACCCAATCAATTAAATAATTTAATCGCCGGTTCTCACGACCGACGGGGGCCGCTGACGGTCTGGATTGGTCTATAAATCAAAGCGTGATAAGCAAGCGCAAACACAATCACTTTATCCTATAGTAATCCCTCAATTCCTTTCACATGAAGCCTCGCAAAAGCTTTCACCCGCTCGAAACTGGCTTTTGCTTCCTCCCATTCGTTGTTTACTATATGCTTAGTGGAAACACACTCTTCAAGCTCACTACATACAGACCACAGCAAGTCTGCGTAGCCAAGGATTAGCGTGAACAATTGCTTTTTCTCATCACTCGTGTAGGGCTTGGTCTTCACCGCTTTTACTAGCACGCCAAGCTGCTCTACCTCGTCTACAAACAGGTCACGGAGCTTGGTGTGCTGCTTCGTGTACTCAACCAGCACTTCGTATTCTACTGCCTGGGCAGCGAAGGGAAAGGTATCTGTGAAACGTAGGCTGTTTTTAAAGCTTTTGTCAGCTTCGTAAAGATTGACAAGGCGCTTTTGTATGGAAGCCCAAAGGCCGTTGCGTGCCTTGTCAAATGCGCCTGTAGTGTCGGTCCCCCTCATTTTCCTTCAAAATGGTTAACGAGCAGCGAAGGTAGGGGAGTTGCTCGAAGGTGAGCGCGCTTTGTAGGTGCTTGAAATTTGATTTTTACAAGAACTTCACTCGCAGCACGATGTATTTTCTTGTTACTTATTTTGTTACTTAATCTTTAAATATCTGATTATCAAGACCGAATAACCCTAGGGGCACGGGTTCATGCTGGCAATAAGCATGAAGTTGGCCGGAAACTCGATGCTCACTTTCGCCCGCGAAATAGTCACGCGGCGCTCTTCCAGCGGCTGGCGCATCACTTCCAGGACGGTGCGCTTAAACTCCGGCAACTCATCCAGAAACAGCACACCGTTGTGCGAAAGCGAGATTTCGCCCGGCTGTGGATTACCGCCGCCACCTACGAGCGCCACGTCCGAAATAGTGTGGTGCGGTGCCCGAAACGGCCGCGTTGTCAGCAAGGAGGCATTAGTGCCCAACTTGCCGGCCACAGAGTGAATCTTGGTAGTTTCGAGCGCCTCCTGCATGGAAAGGAGTGGCAAAATGCTGGGTAACCGCTTAGCTAACATGGTTTTGCCAGCGCCAGGCGGGCCAATCATTATGGCATTATGCCCCCCAGCCGCGGCTATTTCCAGCGCGCGCTTAATGTTTTCCTGGCCCTGCACATCGGCGAAGTCGGCAGTGTACTGGTTGACGCTGTGCTGAAATACGTCGCGGGTATCGATGCGCAGGGGGGCAATTTCCTCGCGCCCTTCGAAGAAGTCGATGGCCTGCTGCATGCTGTCCACCGGAATCACGTCAAGGTTGTTCACGATGGCCGCTTCTTGGGCGTTTTCGCGCGGCAAAATAAAGCCTTTGAAACCCTCTTTGCGAGCTTGAATGGCAATAGGCAATACACCTCGAATGGGCCGCAAGCTGCCATCCAGCGCCAGCTCACCCATGATAATATAATCGCCAAGCTGCTCCGTGTTTAGCTGCTGGGAGGCGTGCAAAATACCCAACGCAATAGGCAAGTCATAGGCAGAGCCCTCCTTACGCACATCGGCCGGCGCCATGTTCACTACCACCTTCGTGCGCGGCATCCGATAGCCCCGAAACTTCAGGGCCGACTCAATGCGCTGCTGGCTTTCCTTAATAGCATTGTCGGCCAAGCCGACTACATAAAAATTAGTCCCCTGTGATACAACTACCTCAATTGTAATGGTATTGGCATTAACTCCCTGCACGGCCGAGCCGTAGGTTTTGGTAAGCATTGATAAAAACTGAATAGGATAAGATGAAAGCTAGGCAAAGATAGACACCAAAAAGCCGGCCTTTTTTGGAAGCCGGCTTTTTTAGCTGTGTTCTTGAGAAGAAGGACAAGCCCGCAAATGGGCTAGCTCTCGGCTTTTTCGTTTACTAATTCCTCAATCAGCATAATCATGATGTGAATGGCCTTGATATGAATCTCCTGGATTCTATCCGCATAACCCGAGTGCGGGGCGCGAATTTCCACGTCGCAGAGAGCGGCTAATTGCCCCCCATCCTTACCAGTGAGGCCTACAATACGCATTCCGGCTGCTTTAGCGGCTTCTGCGGCGCGTAATATGTTGGGCGAATTGCCACTGGTGCTAATGGCCAGCAACACATCCCCGGGGCGACCTAGGGCCTGCACGAAGCGAGCAAACACGTGGTCGTAACCATAATCATTGGCGACGCAACTCATGTGCGAGGCCTCGGTCAGGGCGATGGCCGCCAATGCAGGACGATCGTGGCGGTAGCGGCCGCTGAGCTCCTCAGCAAAATGCTGCGCATCGCAGAGGGAGCCGCCGTTGCCACAGCTCAGAAGTTTGCCTCCCTGTTGCAAGCTGTTAGCCATAAGGCGCGCGGCTTGCTCAATGGCAGTAAGGTTGGCTGGATCAGCCAGAAAACGGTCGAGGACCGTGCGAGCCTCCGTGAGTTCGGCCTGAATGCGGTTGGTAAGCGAATTGGTCACTACTAAGGTTGGGAAGAAGGATACTGCGAGGGCCGTGGCGTTTCGAGGTCGGCGGCGGAAGCAGGCGGAACGTTAGAATGCGGTGGTGTCTCTACCACATTGGGGTTAGGGGGCAAATTAGTGCCCGGCGTCGGATCGGTGGGCACTACATATACCGGGTCGAGGTGGGTAGTTGTAGTGGTTGTAGTGGCGGTTGGCGCTGGGGTCGGTGTTTGTACTGGTGCTGGAGCCGGAGTTGGTGTCGCTACGGGAGTAGGTGGTGTTACTGGGGTAACGGGCACAACGGGGGGCACTGTGGTAGTGGGACGAGCGGGGGCTGCTGAGGCCGATGTAGTAACCGGACGCGCCTGCAAGTCTCGGTCGCGCTGCTCCATCTGATGGTCGTAGAGGCGAGCTTTTAACTCGTTTACCTTACCGGCCTGACGGGAAAGGTCGCGCTGCAAAGCCACATTGTACAGGTTCTCTACGATCAACTCTAAAGCCAGCAATATGGCTCCGATGACAAACATCGTGTTGTAAAATGTTGCCAACCCTAAGTCGCCACTCAATCCCATTGATGACATCATAAAGTCGCGGGAAGCGGGCATCAGGATGAACAGCAGCGCCAGGAGCAAATACACCATGACGACTACATTGACTAAGCGTTTGAAAGCAAGCATAGGAAGAGAAAGCTAAGTGGATGAAAAGCCGGTGGTCGGACTACGCGCGGAAGCCACAATGGCGGGCTAAATATAGACCTTTACCCATTTTCGTCGCGCAGTGCAACCTTGGCACCATCCTGCTAAACGCAACCAAGCCTTCAACGGTTGAATTTAAGCGCCTTTTTCACGGTCTGAGGGGCTTTTTCGGTGCGGTTAAACTTCATGCTGGCACTTAGTTATAGCCCGAATTCTACACCAATATGCCGTTGGTTTGCATGCTATTAAGGCGCTGATACAAGCCACCAGCATGCGCCAGCAACTCGTCGTGGGTGCCGCGCTCCACAATGCGGCCGTTCTGTAGCACCACAATTTCATCGGCGTGCTGCACGGTGCTTAGGCGGTGGGCAATCACCAGCGAAGTACGACTTTGCATCAAGCGCGTCAGGGCTTCCTGCACCAGCTTTTCCGACTCCGTATCGAGGGCGGAAGTAGCTTCGTCCAGAATCAAAATGGGGGGATTGCGCAGAATAGCGCGGGCAATGCTGATGCGCTGCCGCTGCCCGCCCGAGAGGCGCGAGCCCCGGTCGCCGATAAAGGTTTGGTAGCCCTCGGGGGTTTGCTGAATGAATTCGTGGGCGTTGGCAATTTTGGCGGCTTCTATTACCTGCGCCTCGGTGGCCTCGGTGTTGAAGCGGATATTATTGAAGATCGTATCGTTGAAAAGAATGCTCTCTTGGGTCACAATGCCCATTTGCTCGCGCACGGAATGGATGGTGCAGTCGCGCACATCGTGGCCGTCGATCAGAATTTGCCCCCCAGTCGGGTCGTAGAAGCGTGGCAATAGGTCGGCCAGCGTTGACTTGCCGCTGCCCGATGGGCCGACCAGCGCTACAGTTTTGCCCTTGGGAATAATAAGGTTTATGTCGCTGAGCACGGGCTGGTCGCCGTAGCTGAACTGCAAATTGCGCAGCTCGATTTGGTGCTCGAAAGGAGGAAGCACGTGCGCGTCGGGCTTGTCGCGAATGATGGGCTCTGTATCTACCACTTTCAGAATTCGCTCGCCGGCAACCAAACCCCGCTGAATGTAACTGAACGCCCCGCCCAGCGCCTTTACTGGCACCAATACTTGGGAAAACAGAATCAGATAACCGATGAAGTCGGACGCCGTCAACTCCGACTCGCCCGACAGTACCAAAGTGCCGCCGTAGAATAGCAAGCCAGCCACGACGCCTACGCCCAAAAACTCGGAAATAGGCGACGACAAATCGCGGGAGTTGGCCATGGCCCGCAGCGTGCGTGCGTACTCGTTGTTCTGCGCCCGAAACTTGCCCAAAATGTAGGGTTGGGCATTGAAGGCCTTGATAACCCGAATGCCCCCCAGTGTCTCGTCAATTACCGTCAGCATAGTGCCCAGCGATTCCTGACTTTGATGAGCCTGCCGCTTAAGTCGCTTGGAAATGCCCGAAATCAGCAAGCCTGATACCGGTAGAATAAGCAGAGTAAACAGTGTGAGTTTCACCGACATATACAGCAAAAGCACGAAGTAGGCCACGATAAACAGTGGGTCGCGGATGACGCCGGTTAGGGTATTTACCACGGAGCCTTCTACTTCCTGTACGTCGTTGGTGAGGCGCGACATGAGGTCGCCCTTACGCTCGCCTGAAAAATAGCCGAGTTGAAGCTGCGTGATGCGCTCGTACAGCGCGTGGCGCATATTGCGAATCACGCGAGCCCGAACGCGGGCAATAATGCGCAAGCCCAGATAGCGGAACAGATTGCTCAGAAATACCGAGACAATCAGAACCATACATACGAAGCTCAGCGCGCCCAGCTTGCCACGAGAAAGCGTGACCTGCGTGAAATAGTAATCGAACGTCGTCTTGATATAGTCGATTGACAGCGCAAAGTCCGGCGGGGCGGTAGCGGTGGCTGTATGCTGCTCTGTCGTGCCAAACAGCACGTTGAGCAGCGGGATGACTAGCGTAAAGTTGCAGAGTCCGAATATGATGCCGAGCACCGTATACAGAAAATACAGGGGCACGAAATCGGCGAACGGCCGCGCATAGCCCAGAATGCGGAGGTAAGTTTTCATGGAGGCCGCAAAGGTAAGGCATTAGCGCAGCCTACTGTTAATCGGCTTCTACCCGACCACTTTCAGCAGCCATTTCTTTACCCAGGCATTGCGGGCAAGTCCAAAGCCCGCATTTACCAACCAAGGCTTGGTAGAAATAAACCGCATCAGCCGGTAGCTACGCGCCAACTTCTTGCCTATCTGTTGATACACGGCTTGCTCGTACCAGCGCATTTGCGCCGCACTGAAATCCTGCTGCTCAAAGCAGCGTATGGCTTGCTTCGCCGCTAGTATGCCGCTTTGAATAGCCGTATCGATGCCGTGCCCTTGCAATGGGTCAATAAGGGACGCGGCGTCGCCGCAAAGCATGAAACGGTCGCCACTGATAGGCCGAGATTTGCCCCCCAGCGGCAAGCCAAAGCCACTTACTTCACTTAGTTGGCTGGCTTGGGCAAAGCGTTTGGCTACCTGCGGATGCTCGCGAGTGATAGCCAATAACACTTTCTTTAAATCCACCTTTTGGGCTGCTACATCAGATGAGAGCATGCCGAAGCCGACATTGTACACGCCGTCGCCGACTGGAAATATCCAGAAGTAGCCAGCCAGATACTCGCGTAGGAAGTAAAACTCGGTAGTAGTTTCGTCGGTGTCGGTGAGGCCCTGGAAATAGGCGCGCACGGCTACGCACTGGTGTGCGCGGTCGAGGGAACGTTTGGTAAGCTTGCGGGCAGCCACCGAGTTCGCGCCATCGCAGCCGATAAGCAGCTGGCAGGAAAGTGGCGCCTGGTCGTTAGCGGGCAGCAGCGTGACCTGCTTAGCTGTGATGTGAATGTCTTTAACTGGAAAATCGAGCTGAACATGCGTTGCGGTATGGGCTCGCACCATCGCCAGCAGCCGCGCATCGAAGTGTAAGCGCGGACTATTGAAGGTTTGAATTTGCCAACGTACCCTAATATCACCGCCGTCGGGAGAAAACAGCCGACTGTCGCGGGTTTCGGCTTTCTGCGGCAACGCGTACAGCTCCTCGTACAAAGCGGGCGAGAGCTGCCGAATGGCTTTTAGCGCCAAGCCCGGAATGGCGTCGCCGCAGACTTTATCGCGCGGAAACTGGTCTTTATCTACCAGCGCCACGCGCAAACCACTATGTTGCAACGCCAACGCGCACGCCGTACCCGCCGGTCCGGCCCCGAGAATAACGACATCATAGTGATTGGTCATGGAAATAGCGGCCCGCAGGAGCTGTTAAAACTCGTGGAGGCGCTGCGCAATATTCCAACGGAAAGCCAAGGACGGATACACTGTACTATTCGTTATATTATCTACATCGGGGCTGGTTACGCGGCGCATAATCAGCTTCGCATCCAGCCATACGTTGTGGCGGGCCTGATACGTGGCGGTAAAATCGGTGTGGATAAGATTAGTTTGGATACCATCCCCCACTCGGAAATCCTCTATGCGCACATTACCATCGGGCTGGAGCGGACGGTTGGTGTAGGGTAAGCGCACATTACCACCGTAGTTGACCAAAAAGCCATTTTCATCCACCACGTCATTGCCTTGCACGGTATAGAATCCTTTGGCTACTAAGTTCAAACGTGGCAAGGGCTGGTAGCTGATGATACCGAGCAACTCCACCAAATTGCCCCCCATAGGGTGAGCCAGGGGTTGATTGTAGTGCTGATAGTTACGGTACTGGTCGAGGTGCTGATAGGTGTAAGGCCGGATATAATTGACCTCGCCTTGAAAATCGAGATTTTGGATACCCGCTACATTCAGGTACCGGCCGCCTAGCTGTACGGATTGCTTGTTGCGCCACGAGCCTTTGCCTGCCCGCGCCTCACTGATAACGAACTCATCCAATACTACCTGCCCATACAACTGCAACCGCCGTTTGATATTCCACTTGAAATCGAGGCCCAGCAAAGCATTGTCGTTTGAGCCAATAGCCTGCTCCACAGATCGGTAGAAGATAATCGGGTTGAGGTACTGCAACTCGTAGCGGCCTTTGCCGCGCCCAAAAACTACCGATTCAAACACGCCCACATTGAAGTTAGGTGCCAGATCGAGGCTGAGGTGATGGAGCGCGAAGTACTTCTTTTGATAAATAGTGTCTTGGTTGGCCTTTTCAGCCGTCATTTCCGCAAATAGGTTCTGATAATTGAATTTCCAGATGCGGGTGTTCACCTTCAAAAACAGGTAAGGCGCCGTGTAGTCCGACAGAATGAGCGAGCGGTAGCCATTGCCGATGGTGTTGCGGTCGTAGCCAAACTGGAGGTTGATATGCTTTGTTGCCGAGTACGTCAGGTAGCCCCGGCCCGACAGAAAGTCGTACTGGTCGGAGCGGTTTTTATAGGTTTTCCAGAAAGCCTCGTGCGGTACGATGTTATCGCGCAGTACCCGTTGTTGCACATAAAATGGCGCTGCTGTCTGATTATCGGCCAAAAAGGTATAAAACCCCAGCTTTTCGTCGATGGTACCTTCCACCTGCACGCCGCGCGTATTGAGGTAGCGTAGGCCGTCAATGTCGGTGTCATAACCTGCGGAGAGGTTGGCTACCGGATTTACGCGCAAGGTGAAGCTAGGCGTTTCTACATGGAAAAAATCAGACTGGTTACGGTAAAACCGCCCCAGCACAGGCTTTTTCGAGGTGTTGACCGCAACATCCTGCTTCGTGTACTGCCAGTTGTCGCGCAATAGGTAGTCTGCATTGAATCGGTCGGCGCGAGTGATACCCACGGTGGTGCTATCGCGAAGAATACGCTCGGCTAAGCGGGCTACGCTAGCGCGAGTATAGGGCCGTACGGAAGTGTGCGGGTCGTTGAGCGAATCGGGGCCGAAGAGAATAGTGTAGCGGTCAATAAGCCGATACACGTCGCTGTCGAGCGGCACATAGGTAGTGCCTTGCACATCACTTTGTGGTTGAACCGGGACCGCAGGCTTGGCGCCCAGCGTGTCGATGCGGAGATAAGTGGGACCAGCTGGGTTAACCTGGGCAACGGCCTGACCAGTTACAAAGCTCAACGCTGTGAGCAGCAATAACGATTTTCTCATACTACTTAGTAGGACCAAACGACCACTGAGGCGTCCGGCTGTACAAAACTACGCACTTGGGGGGCAAATTAGGTTCAGCGCGAAAATCGATCCGGCTTCGCTGCGTAAAAGACGTGTTGGCTGGTTTGCTGAATCTTTTTGCCCTAAAATAGCCCCCCAATGCTGTGCTCCTTTGCTTCAGGTTGCCGTACTAAGTCTGGTAATTTTCAAACTTTCCCTTGCTGCTTCGTTATCTCCGCCATTCTGAAATCGACCTGTCTGCCTGGGAAGCCTGCATTGCAGCCGCGCCCCACGCATTGCCGTATGCGTGCGCTTGGTGGCTAGCGGCTACGGCTGTTCGTTGGGATGCGGTGGTGGAAATGAAGGAGGACACGGGTACTTATGCTTCCATATTTCCGCTGCCCATTAAAACGCGGCCTTGGGGCCGCGACGTGTATCAGCCGCCTTTTACGCAGCAGCTTGGCCTGATCACCACCGCCGCCAGCCGCCACCGCAATGTGCTCGACTATCTGGCTTTGCTGCCAGCTGGTCGTTTTGCGCATCTGTACTTGCAGTTGAGCACCCAAAATGAACTGGTAGCTGCGCCAACTGGCTTCAAGTTGACACCGCGCCAAACTTATCAGCTCAATCTGGCGCCCGTTTATGCTACGTTGCTTGCTGGATATTCCCCCGACTACCGCCGCCGTTTAGGTCGTAATCAGGAGCAGCCTCAGCCTTTAATAGTTACCGAAACAATGTCGGCGAAGGCTGTTATTCAGTTGTTCAAAAAGGAGAAAGTCGCTGTTGGGTTGAAAAGTCAGGAATATCAGCACTTGGAGGCTCTGGTAGAATCTTTACCGATGCACAGCCGACTGCTGATACTGGAGGTACGAGCTCCGAATAGCGGTGAGTTACTGGCTGGGGCATTATTCGTTTATCATGCTCACACCATTATTTATTTGTTTGCCGCCGCCTCACTGGGGGGCAAAAAAGTTGGTGCCCCGCTGCTGCTGCTCGACCATGTAATTCAGCGTTATGCAGGTTCGCCCGGCTTGGTACTCGATTTTGAGGGCGGAATGATTCCCTCTATTGCGCGTTTTTTCGCCAACTTCGGCGCCACGCCCGTGCCTTACGCGGCCCTCACTCAAACCCGCCAACCCTGGTATCTGCAATGGATGCGCTAAACCCAACGCCCGAAGCTACTCCCGACCTTTCCAACCGCGTACACATCGTGTGCGCCGAGCCATCCATCGCAAATCATTTTTTGGCCGAACTGCGTGATGTGGACGTTCAGCGCGACAGTCTGCGCTTCCGGCGCAACCTCCAGCGCTTAGGCGAAATCATCGCTTATCGCATCAGCTCTTTGCTAAGCTATACCGACAAAGCGGTACAAACCCCCTTGGGCACGGCCAGTAGTCAGCAGCTCCGCGACTTTCCGGTGCTGGCTACTGTGTTGCGGGCGGGCTTGCCGTTTCATCAGGGGTTTCTCAATTATTTCGACCAGTCGCCCAGCGCTTTTGCGGCTGCTTACCGCATTGAAGGCACGTCACAAGTGCAAGTGCAGGTCGATTATCTGGCCGCGCCTTCCTTGGACGAGCGAGTACTTATTCTGGCAGATCCAATGTTGGCTACGGGTAAATCGTTGGTACTTACGTATAGAGCAATGTTGCGCTTTGGTACGCCTCGGCAGGTACACATAGCGGCCGTTATTGCCAGCCCTGAAGGTGTAGCGTATGTAACCCGCGAAATCCCGGAGGCGACACTCTGGGTAGCAGCTGTTGATGAAGGCCTAAACGCCCAGGCTTACATTATGCCCGGCCTCGGCGACGCCGGCGACTTATCATACGGAAGCAAGTTGTGAGTAGGAGAGTGCCTATGAGAAACCAGCTTTACTAATACGGCATACAATCTGCCAGCATACAGGGAACCAAAGGGGGCACAAGCTTCGTGTTACCTTTACGCCCGAAGCTGTTGGCTGTTTTTGCCATTCAAGCTGTAACTACCTCTTGCTCGTGCTACCCGAACTTGCCAAAGAATTGGCCCAATATGCATCTGTTTACCTACTGAGCTCTCTCAAGTTCTTTGCCGGCCCGGTTGCGGGCACGGCAGCGGGTTTGTCTTTCGCTCTCACGTGGGGGCTAACCGTGGCTGGCATGATGACCAGTGTAGTAATCGTGTCGGGGGTGGGCCGTGCTTGGGCGCTGCACATGCGAAAGCGGCGCCAGCGTAAGGGAAAACCCATATTCAGCAAGCGCAGCCGCCGTATCGTAAGCATTTTTCGTCGTTTCGGGATGCCCGGCATTGCTTTCCTGACGCCTATCCTGTTTAGCCCCATCCTCGGTACCGTCATTGCTACTCAATTGCATGTGCCCCGCTCACGTATTCTGCTGCATATGCTGTGGAGTGCGGCCATTTGGGGCGTTGCTCTCACCTTCATAACCATCGAGTTCAGTCACTTGCCCATCTTTCAGCACTGAGGCTATAATTCCGAGATAGAACTACGTAGAAATGCCCCCCAGACCGACAGTCTGGGGGGCATTTCTACGTAGCAAAGATTGAGGTCAGAATACCTGTAAGTGGGTATTGCCTAACGGGAAATTATATTGTTGCTTTGATGTGAAGTAAGCTATAAATATTTGTGCTTAAGACAGTTCAGCTTTATCTAGTATCGTATTATCTTTAGCTCTACCCGCTATTTAGAATCTCGTTCTTTTCATCATTACTACTATGAAACCTCAATCCTTCACCTTGCAAGGCCGTTCTTCCACTATACACGAACGGTCGTCTGCCGCTCCTGTATTAGTTTTTTTGCACACCAATGCCTTAGGAGTCAGAGTGTATCTACCGTTGTGCGAAGAGACAGTGCGGGCGGGCTACCGCCTGATGGCATGCAGTGAGTAATCTGGCGGGTAGAACCAGACTTTATTTGCGACGATTGCGAGCCTTGGCTACCGCTTTTTTCGCTGGCGACGATGCTCGTCCCTTCGACGGATTCGCCTTGCGCCCTTTTACACTACGGTTTGGGCCTTCCACGTAAGGCAAACCTGTCCGCTTATCGATGTCCTTTTGCAGCGGCACCTTCTTCTCATGGAAGGCACCCTTGAAATTCGGATCAAGGCGGCGACGACGATCGTCAATCTCCCGATCCATGCCTTGCTGCTCATCGAAGGCAGTAGCGGCCACCGTTACTTCGGGTGGCAGGGGTAACTCTGGGATAGTTTGATTGATAAGCTCCGCAATGCGACCCATGTGGTGCATTTCGGCGGCGTTAGCAAACGTAATGGCGGCTCCCGTATGCTGGGCCCGGCCAGTGCGACCAATGCGATGCACATAGTCGTCGTAAATCAGCGGTACATCAAAATTGATGACGTGGCTTACCTGTGGTACATCGATGCCACGGGCCGCTACATCAGTAGCTACTAGGAAGCGCAGCTCACCAGCGCGAAATGCATCCATTGCGTTAATACGCACATTCTGGCCCTTATTGCCGTGAATAGCGCGTACCTCACCCGTGCTTTTGCGCCCCAGAAAGTGCGCTACGTTGTCGGCGTGTTCCTTGGTGCGGCAGAAAATCATGACGCGGTTGAATACTTCCTCATCGCGCACCAGATGGCCCAACAAGTTGATTTTGGTGAGCAGGTTAGGCACCTGATACATCGTCTGACTGACGTTCTGAGCTGAAGTGGCCGCCGGGGTCACTTCCACTCGCACTGGAAACTCCAGAAACTCTTCACTCAGATTTGCTACCTTATCCGGCATGGTGGCCGAGAACAGCACGTTCTGCCGCTTGGTCGGGATAACTTCCAGAATACGCCTGATCTGAGGCATAAAGCCCATATCCATCATCTTGTCGGCCTCGTCAAGAACTAAGGTTTTCAGCTCTTTCAAGACTAGGTCGCCCTTCAGATAAAGCTCAAGTAGGCGCCCCGGCGTGGCAATAAGAATATCGACGCCTTGGGCGATGGTTTCGATCTGTGTTTTGGGTCCCAAGCCGCCATAAATAGCGTAGATCCGTAGATCGGTTTGGGTAGCAAGGCGCTTTATATGCGTTTCGAGCTGAATGGCCAACTCACGGGTGGGGGCCAAAATCAAGGCACGGGGATGAATACCCTGTGCATATTTCACCTTCATGAGCAAGGGCAAACCAAAAGCGGCAGTTTTGCCGGTGCCCGTCTGCGCGATACCGAGCACATCGTGCCCGGCAAGCAGAAGCGGAATAGTTTGCTGTTGAACGGGGGTAGGCTCCGTAAAGCCTGCTTCAGCCACGGCCGTAAGCAGCTGCTTATTGAGCTTGAAATCGGCGAAGGAAATGGGTTGGGGCGTGGCGTCGGACATGATGAAAAAAGGTAATGCGAAAGACAAAGGTACGACGCTTCGGTAGGAGAGTAGCGCGAAGCTGCCGCTTCGCGCACAAGCGTAGCGAGTTCCTCCGCGTTGGCATCAGCAGGGCGGTGCCACCTACTCGCATTGCTCGTGCGCGAGGCGGCAGCTTCGCGCTACTTCTGCGCCGATCAAAAAAACTCTCTCATAATTTTTGAATAACCCCGCCGTACCACTACTTTTGTCCCTCCATTACCCATCTGGTAGGCATAGCTCAGCTGGTTAGAGCATCGGATTGTGATTCCGAAGGCCGTGGGTTCGAGCCCCATTGCTTACCCTGAAAAGGTCCCCGAAAGTTTTTTCCGGGGACTTTTTTTTTGTTTGTACCGTTGTCAACTTCAAATCATCTGCTTGAATCACTTTTATTCCCTCTTCTTATGAGTCTGGTAGTTATCGGTTCGGTGGCGTTCGACGCCCTGGAAACGCCTTTCGGCAAAACGGACAAAATCATTGGTGGCGCGGCTACTTATATCACGCTGTCAGCTTCTTACTCCGTAAAGCCGGTGAAGCTGGTGGCCGTAGTAGGCGACGATTTTCCGCAATCGGATGTGCTGTTATTGCAAGAGCACGGCGTAGACACAGAGGGGTTGCAGATAAAAGAAGGGGAGAAGTCGTTTTTCTGGTCGGGTAAGTATTCGACGGACCTGAACTCGCGCGAAACCCTGCAAACAGAGCTGAATGTGCTGGCCGATTTCGACCCCATCATTCCGGATTCTTACCAGGACTGCAAATACCTGATGCTGGGCAACCTGACGCCGCAGGTGCAGCGCCTGGTTATTCAGCGCCTTGTCAATCGACCGAAGCTTATCGTGCTGGACACCATGAACTTCTGGATGGATGTGGCGCTCGAAGAGCTTATCACCACCATTGAAATGGTAGATGTGCTAAGCATCAACGATGAGGAAGCTCGTCAGCTTTCGGGTGAGTACTCGCTGGTAAAAGCAGCCCGTAAGATTATGGCTATGGGGCCTAAGTATCTGATTATCAAAAAGGGCGAGCATGGCGCACTGTTGTTCTGCAAAAACAAAGTATTTTTTGCTCCCGCATTGCCCCTAGAAGAAGTATTCGATCCGACTGGCGCCGGCGACACATTTGCGGGCGGCTTCATTGGCTACCTCGCCGCCACCGATGATATTAGCTTCGACAATATGAAGCGTGCCGTCATTCACGGTTCGGCCATGGCTTCGTTTTGCGTTGAGAAGTTTGGTACCGAGCGCTTGGTTAATCTGACCAAAGAGGAAATCGAGGTTCGGGAGCGTCAATTCGCTGAACTGGTAAACGTAGAGCCGATCAGCATAGAAGCGTAAGCCTGATTAATCCAGAAAAGCCCCCCAGTTATTGGTACTGGGGGGCTTTTTTATGTGCTTGCTTCTCGCCTTTGAGCAACTAAATAAAGCGAAGCTGGGTAAAAGAACGAAGTAATCTTCTCACCCTTAGCTCTACTACAATGGCAGAAAATAAGAAGCCCTCGAAGAAGAAATCTGTGCCCTCCGACTCGCCGCAGAATGATATGAATTCTGTAGCCCCGGATATGAAGGGCGGCTCCAATAGCGGCGGAACTAAAGTGCAGAACGCCAACCAAAATATCCTTACCGAAGCGGGCAACGATATAAAGGGCAATACGCCCGGTGGTAACGTGAACGAAGTACTTTCGGCTCGTACCAATAAGCCCCGCAGCAACCCCAATCCTTCGCAGCAAAAGGCAAAGTAAGGATTGATAAACGGCACGAAAAAGCCCCCAGAACTAGCTCTGGGGGCTTTTTGTGCCGTAAGCTACTGGGGCAGCAGCAGCCGCGCATACTTGATCTGAGGCGTACTGTCAGGATAATACTGCCGGATAATGAGCGTTTTGTCATTCAGCCAGCGTACTTCCTCTGGCCCCCAGGTATTCACTACGCGGTTCCAGCGCAACATTGGGATTCCACTTTCCAAGGACCAAATCTCCAGCCCATTAGGCGAATAGCCGGCTTCCATATCGGAGTTGAATGTGACTAAATGGGTGCCATTGGGCGCTAACACTGGTCGGCCCCACAACTGCGTGCGCCGCCCGGTATGCTGATTAATGAGAAGCACAAATCCTGACTCCCAGCGCGTGACATCCAGCACCCAAAAGTTGCTGTTGGCTAAAGGGCCCCGGAAGCGGTAGACGACGTGCTTTTCCTCGTCCGGATCGGTAATATTATTGGTTAGCGTAAGCGTACGGCCATTTTTGAGTGTAAGAAGAAGTTTATCAGCGCGGCGTTGGGCACGGCCATCGGCCAGCTGGATATATTTCTGCTCGGTAGTGTCGCTGTCAATACCATTGAGGCGGGCAAACTCAGCTTCGCGGGCTGGGGTGAGCCGAGCTACACTGCCGTTGCGGAGCTTAAGGGTATCAGCCTCTGAGCGTAAAATCTTGGCCGCTGGGGCTGCCGTTGCTGAGTCAGCAGGTGGAATAACTTTCGGCTGCACAGCCGCTGCGGGTATTCTTGCCGGAGTTTTCGCGATTTCCTGAGGACTACTGTCACAGCTGATCAGCAAAATGCCTCCCAGCGTAAAAAGAATAGGATACAAATTCATATAAGCACAAAATTAAAAATCTTGCTTGAGCCACTGTTTGAAGCTAACCTGTTGCTCCGGCGTAGCATCAGGACGTTTCGTAATGGTAATCTTTGGCCAAAAACGCCGAGTTGGATCAGCTGCCAGCGACACGGTATTTAAGCGACTCTGACGAAACACGCTTAGCTCATAGCTGGAAGCCCCAGTGCTAAGCAATACCTGCAAATTCATCTGAACCCGCTGCCCATTCACCGCTATTATTTCGTCGTCAACGGTAAGAGTGGCGGCAGCGGGCGAGTGGGGGAGGATGTTCACTACTTCGGTTCGCTCGTTTTTCACAATGGTTTTAAACCCGAATACGCCTTCCGTAGCCGATACGTTTTCTTCCTGCAGAAGCGTGCAGCCCACAAAGTGCAGGGCTTTGGTCAGCGGCTCTTCCAAGGGGGCAGTGCCGTAAATAAAGCTGTCAAAATACTGCCGCATGGGCCGGCCTGCTACTTCTTCTACCAAACGGATATAGTCATCTTCGGTGTAGCCCACGCCCGGCTGGCCAAACTCCAGCCACAGTCGCCGCAGTACATCGTCGAGGCTGCGCTGGTGCTTGGAAAGCTGCCGCAACGCCAAATCCAGGAGCAGCGCTACCAGCGCCCCCTTATGATACACGGATACCTTACGATCAGGCACGCCGTTCTTGTAGCCATCCAGCCAAAGGTCGACTGAGGCATCAGCGAGCGATAAGTTGAAGCGTCCATCGTCTTCGTAGTGCTTGCGCAGCATCGTGTTCAGCTCGTGAAAGTATTGCTCGGCCGTGCGCACGCCGCTGCGCGCCAATAAGTACTCACCGTAGTACGTTGTGATGCCTTCGGCGATGTAGCAAGTGCGGAAATACTGTTCCTGCGTGTAATCGTAAGGTAGCAGCTCAGCCGGCCGGATGCTTTTGATGTTCCAAGTGTGGAATAATTCGTGGCAACTTACGCCCAACAGTTCCTTGTAAAGCACATCTGTCATAAGCAGTTGCGCAGGTCCCAGCGTGATAACCGTGGAGTTGGTGTGCTCGACGCCGTGGTAATGATTGTAGGGTAGTATCTGATTGAGGAAATGGTAGTCAGACACCGGAAAGCTGCCGAACAGACTCAACTGCTCCTCCGAGAAGGCTGCGAAATCCTGAAGCAACCGCGGCCAGTCCGGGTTACATTCGCCCTGCACCCACACATGAAACGGAATGCCCTGCGCTTGGTATTCGTGGTGTTGGAGCGTAGGACTAGCTATCAGCGGACATTCGATGAGGTGCTCAAAACTATCGGCCTGAAGCATATGGGGGGCTTTTTGGGGTAAGCCACACGCAATCTGCCAGTTGTCCGGTAGCTCTAGCGTCAACTCGCAAGGCTCCTGCTGACGACCCTCAGTGTACATAAAGCATTGCACCCCATTTATGTATAACTGGCTTTCATCGAGCCAGGAGCCGCCCGCATCCATCTGATGAGCATAGAAGTTGTAGCGCACTCGTACGGTGCGGCCAGCTGCGTCCGCCACCTGCCAGCGGTCTTTTGTTATCTTACGGTAGGATAGGACCTCGCCCGAATCAGCATCATCTACTACCACCCGCTGAATCTTTTGCGCAAAGTTTTGCAGTTCATAGCGACCGGGGCGCCAGGCAGGCAACTGTAACTTCAGGGCTTCAGTAGCTTCGGCCGGCACTGTTAGCGTCAACTGAATTTGCAGATAAAAAGTCAGTGGATTCTCAAACGAGACGTGGTAGCGAATCATAAAGGGAAAGTAGGCTTTGCGGCTGGATTGTACGTTGGTGCCCCAAAAACGAAGGAAGTTGCTGAAGTCAAATGTATACGAAGCAGGTCTCCCTGCAAGCTTAAGTGCATGCTAGAATGCCTTAAATAAGTCTTAAAGCCAACAAGCATATACTACTTTCTTATACTGTTTGGCATTTACAAATGAAGGCCTTACCTTTGCCGGCCATCCCCGAATAGCATTCCAAGACGATGAAAAGAACATTTCAACCCTCGCAGCGCAAGCGCCGCAACAAGCACGGATTCCGCTCACGCATGGAAACCGCCAACGGCCGCCGTGTGCTGGCCTCCCGCCGCGCCAAAGGCCGCAAGCGCCTGACGGTATCCGACGAGGGTCGTCATAAGCGCTAAACCGCTGACGGCTCCCGCCGATTCGCCCCTGCCAGCCAACTCTATGGCGCCGGGCGCGCGCTCTTACTCATTTCCGAAAGAAGAACACTTGTGTCGCAAAAAGCTCATTGACGAGCTTTTCGGCCGGGGTTCTTCTTTTGGTTTATACCCCCTGCGGTTGGTGTGGCTGCCTGCCCCTGCCTCTACAACCGCTCCGCCCCAAGTACTGGTGAGCGTATCGAAGCGTTCCTTCAAGCGAGCTGTGGACCGCAACCGGCTGAAGCGCCTGATGCGGGAGGCATACCGGTTAAATAAATACCGCTTGCTGGAGGCACCTGGGGGGCATTCTGTTGCCTTGCTAGGGATTATCTATTCGGGCAAGGAAAAAAAGCCTTTCGCGCTGGTTGAAAAAAAATTAATTTCAGGGCTGGAGCGTTTGCTAACTGATGCAACCCCCACTGTTGCAGTGGTGCCTGTATCGTAGGTTGTTTTCCACACTTTCAGCCTTTTTATGCGCAAAAAATATCTGGCCGGCCTGGTTTTAGGCGGGGCCACGTTGCTCGTCTCTTTCCGCAGTGCCTCCGATAATGAGCGCTACTTCGAGATTGCCAAGAACCTCGACATTTTCGCGACCTTATTTAAGGAAGTGAACACCTATTACGTGGATGAGATAACGCCCGCAAAAATGGTGAAAACGGGTATCGACGCCATGCTTAAGTCGCTAGACCCGTACACTAATTACATTCCCGAAGACGATATTGAGGACTTCCGCACCATGACCACTGGGCAGTACGGCGGTATTGGGGCGGTAGTAGTGAAGCGGGGAGCAAAAACTGTGGTTCAGGCTGCTTACGAAGGCTATCCGGCGCAAAAAGCTGGCTTGCTGCCCGGCGATGAGATTCTGACTATTAACGGAGTCAACGTTGCGACCAAGAATAACTCCGATATCAGCAAGTTGCTGAAAGGACAGGCCAATTCGGTAGCAAAGCTGTCGGTGACGCGCTATGGACAGGATGTGCCGGTGGAAATCAACATTACCCGCGACAAAATTCAGGTAGAAAATGTGCCGTACTACGGTATGTTGACCCCTGAAATCGGCTACTTCCAACTAGCTGGCTTTACCATCGATGCCGGCAAGGAAGCACGCATGGCGGTAATGAAGCTGAAAGAGCAGGGCGCCAAAAAAATCGTGTTCGACATACGCGACAACCCTGGTGGTTTGCTCAACGAAGCCGTAAACGTATCTAACCTCTTCGTAAATAAGGGTTTGGATATAGTGAGCACGAAAGGAAAGGTAACGGACTGGAATAAGACATATAAAGCCCTCGATGCTCCTCTGGACACGCAAATGCCGGTGGTGGTGCTGACCAGCAACCGTTCCGCTTCCGCCTCCGAAATTGTGTCGGGCGTACTCCAGGACTACGACCGGGCGGTGCTGGTCGGTAAGCGAACCTTCGGCAAGGGACTAGTGCAGGCCACTCGGCCTTTGTCTTACAACTCTCAACTGAAGGTAACAACTGCCAAATACTATATTCCAAGCGGGCGCTGCATTCAGGAAATAGACTACGCCCATCGAGCCGAAGATGGCACCTTGGGGAAAGTGCCTGATTCCTTGCGCACCGCTTTCAAAACAACCAGCGGCCGTGTAGTATATGATGGCGGCGGCGTAGCTCCCGATGTGGAAGTGAAAGAGCGTGCTATTGCGGATATCACCCGGGTGCTGCTGCAGAAAAACTATCTGTTTGACTACGCTACTCGCTACCGCGCCGCTCACGCCACTTTGCCCCCCGCCCGTGAATTTCACCTCACAGATACTGAGTATCAGAAATTCATTGAGTTCTTAGGCGGAAAGGATTTGAGCTATTCCACGGATATGGAAAAAAGCCTTGCTCAGTTAAGCAGCAGGGCAAAGGAAGAAAAGCACTACGACGACGTAAAAGCTGAAATCGAGGCCATTCGTCGTAAGGTTTCCACAAACAAGAGCAACGACCTAACCCGCTTTAAGCCCGAAATTCGGGAGTTGCTGGAGCAGGAAATCGTATCGCGCTACTATTTCCAGAAGGGCCAGATCGAAGCCAGCTTCGACGATGATCCGGATATCCTGATGGCCCTGAATGTATTGAATGATCAGGCGCGCTATGCGGCCCTTCTGAAACCAGGCACGCCAGAAGCAAAATCTCGCCCTGAACTCAAGAAAACAGGGGAGAAATAACCTTTAGGCATTCTATGATAAGCAAAAGCAGGTTCCTGTAGGGGCCTGCTTTTTTATTTGTGCCAACCAAAAGGGAATTTCAACTCCTCATTATTGCGCCTCTTCCCGGTTGTACCTTTGCGCAAATAGACTTAGCTCATGCTTATTCTTTCTCTCGAAACTTCTTCTCCTGTGTGCTCTGTAGCTGTGCACCAAGCGGGTGTTCTAGTCGGCCAGGCCGAACTGCGACTAGAGAAATCGCACTCGTCGCACCTGAGCGTGCTAGTAAATCAACTGCTGGAAAACACGGGTCACAAGCTTCAGGACGTGGCGGCGGTGGCTTTATCCGATGGGCCTGGTTCGTACACGGGTCTGCGAATCGGTGGGGCGGCAGCCAAAGGATTGTGCTTCGCTTTAGATATTCCGCTGCTGGCTGTTAGTACGTTGCAGGCCTTGGCCTGGCAAGTAGCTGCCTACACCGCATCGCCTGAAGCCTATCTTTATTGCCCCATGCTGGATGCGCGGCGCATGGAAGTCTATACCGCTTTATATACCTACGACAGCCGAGAAATTTTGCCCCCCACAGCCTTGGTGTTAACTCCTGATGCGTTGGCCGAACAATTAGGTGGGCACCGCGTGTTATTCTTTGGCAACGGAGCAGTTAAATTTCAGCCGCTGCTCACTGAGCAACCTAACGCTGGCTTCCTAACAGGCATCGAGCCGTCGGCGGTGGCGGTGGGTGCTTTGGCTTGGGGGGCATTTCAGCGTCAGGAGTTTCGGGATGTTGCGTACTACGAGCCGTTTTATCTGAAGGAAGTTTATACAACTACTCCTAAGGTGAAGTAGAGAGTTGTAGAAACAATGGAATGGCCTTCCTGAGTCATCATTTGATGAGTAAGGCAATAATAACTTTTGCACCAATTTGACGCCCTTTGGGTCTTATCGATATGGAAGAAATCATCAACCGTGTAGCGCAAAGCGCCCTTACCACGCTCAATCTGGAATTGCTGCTGCATCCCGGAGAGCGCGTGGTGTATGATATTAAACACAATTTGTTTCAAGGGCTTATTCTGCGCGAAAAGGACTTTCGCGAATTCGTTAAGACCCATGACTGGAGTCAATACGACGGTAAAAATGTAGCTATCATCTGCTCGGCCGATGCTATTGTGCCTACGTGGGCATATATGCTGTTGGCCACGAAACTTCAAGGACACGCCCATCGGTACGTGTTTGGCGATTTGGAAGCCTTGGAGCAGGAATTGTTTCAGGATGCCATTGCAGCCATTGATGCCGAAGAGTATCGCGACGCGAAAGTAGTAGTGAAGGGCTGTGGCAGCATTCCTGTACCTACATATGCCTACGTAGCCATCATGCAAAAGCTACTGCCGGTAGCAGCTAGCATGATGTATGGGGAGCCATGCAGCACTGTGCCCTTGTACAAGCGCCCCAAAGTATAACCGCTGCCTATACGGTACAAGCAACTAATATATGCGAGCTTAGCCGATACCTATATTATATAGAGTGCCCACAATTAGAATCTGCCCTGAGCTTACTCTATATGTATAAGAAGAGCTAAACGACTTGCATGACTAAAGCCGCAGCACCTGTTTACCAGATTGGCTTAACTACCGGCGTGGCCTTGGTAGTAGCCAATATGGTAGGAACGGGTGTTTTTACCACATTGGGCTTCCAGCTATTGGATATCCAAAGCGGCTTTGTGGTGCTGATGCTTTGGGTGGTTGGGGGGCTTATTGCTTTGTGTGGTGCTTGGTGCTACGCCGAACTGGCTGCTGCTATGCCGCGCTCAGGGGGCGAATACCATTACTTATCCCAAATTTATCATCCGGCTATTGGCTTTCTGTCGGGCTGGGTATCTGCGACTGTGGGGTTTGCCGCCCCTACGGCGCTCGGCGCAATGGCTCTGAGCAGTTATGCCACCAGTTTGTGGCCAGCGCTTAATCCGCTGTGGCTATCAGTAGCAGTAGTGTTAGTGCTGACGGCTATTCATGCCACGAGCAGCAGGGCTGGAAGCTATTTGCAAGTAGTTATTACTGCGGCCAAAGTAATAGTGTTAGTGGCATTTGTCGGAGCTGGTTGGCTGCTTGCTGAGCCACAACCTATTCAATTTCCCCCCCAGCCCACCGATTGGGGCCAGTTGCTCAGTCCAGAGTTCGCCGTGTCATTGATCTATGTGTCGTATGCCTACTCCGGTTGGAATGCGGTTGTGTACATAGCCGGTGAGGTAAAAGCCCCCCAGCGCAACTTACCGCGCATTTTGCTGCTAGGTACCTCTATCGTAGTCTTCTTGTATGTGGCGTTAAACTTCATCTTCCTTTACTCAACACCTGTTGCCAGCCTTGCCGGACAAGTAGAAGTAGGATACGTAGCGGCCAATCATCTTTTCGGAGAATCGGTAGGTCGCCTCATGGGAAGCGTTATTGCAGGCCTGCTGCTGTCTACGGTTAGCTCCATGATTTTTGCTGGCCCACGAATTATGCAGATCATGGGCGAGGATATGCCAGCATTGCGCGAAATGGCAGTCGTAAGTAAAGCAGGAATCCCAGTTCGCGCTATGCTGTTTCAAACGGCCCTCACGCTTCTGTTTATTTTTACTTCCACGTTCAAAGCAGTACTGCTTTATGCAGGCTTTGTCCTTAGTCTGTTCACCTTTCTGACGGTCATGGGCTTGTTTGTGCTGCGGTGGCGTCGGCCCAACTTGCCCCGCCCTTATCGCGCGTGGGGATATCCATTGACTCCACTTGTATTCTTGGCGCTCAGCGGCTGGACGCTGCTTTTTATCCTCCGTGACAATCCTACCGAGTCGCTTTATGGGTTAGCCACGCTTCTGGGGGGCTTATTTGTTTATTTTGGAGGACACCGAATTAGAGCGAAGTCAGTTTGACCGTGGCCTTCTCGCATCGTATACTGCCCTACTTTTATAAAAAGCTACTCCGTGCCAGATAATCCCTCTGCTCAGCCCTCACGCTGGAAGCAAGCTGTATATCAAGTAATATTTGAGGCAGACACGCACGTCGGGCAAGCCTTCGACATCACACTATTATGGGCCATTTTGCTCAGTGTGCTAGTAGCGATGCTGGAAAGTGTGCAGAGCATAAATCAGCAGTATGGCCCTTATCTGCGCGCCCTGGAGTGGTTTTTCACCATCCTCTTTACTATAGAGTATATCACCCGACTTATAGTGGTACGTCGGCCACTGAAGTACGCCTCCAGCTTTTTAGGCGTAATCGACTTCTTAGCTATCGTTCCCACGTTCTTAAGCCTTCTTGTAGTAGGCAGCCAGTATCTACTGATTATTCGCACAATCCGACTATTGCGAGTCTTTCGCATTCTTAAACTCAGTCGGTTCGTAGGAGAAGCCGCAGTTATAATGGGGGCTTTGAAAGCTAGTCGTCACAAGATATTAGTGTTCCTAACCTTTGTAGTGGCAATGGTAGTAATAACCGGCACACTAATGTATGTGATCGAAGGTGGGCAGAATGGCTTCAGTAGTATTCCCCAGAGTATTTTTTGGGCTATCGTCACGCTCACCACTGTTGGATACGGTGATATTTCTCCTACTACTACCCTAGGAAAAGCACTAGCGTCGGTTATTATGATTATGGGATATGCCATCATTGCCGTTCCTACCGGAATTGTCACTGCCGAGCTATCACGTCCTTACCAAAAGAACTATAAACACGTTATCTGCCACGTTTGCCAAGCTACCGAGCATGAGGAAGGTGCTGCATTTTGTCGCAAGTGTGGCGAGTAGCTCTAAGACGTAGCCATCTTCATTCCTTATTAGAGAATCGCAGCAACTGATGTATGTGGTAGATGATTGTAGGCACTGCTTCTGGTTCAGTTGGGCTATTATAACTAATCTGGTGGTAGATTCTTAAAGCGATTCGAAATAGTTGGTGTTCTTAACAAGTTGTATCTCAATATTCTGTCTCCCATCAGAGCGATCCGGTAGTAAATTACTGTAAAAAATACCGCTCTCTACTTGCAAACGATGATTCTATCCTGCACTTTTGCACTCCCAATCCGAAACGCGGTGGGCAAACAAGCTAAAGGTTCTTCATTGACGATTGCTCCTTGCACTGTCAGTCCAATAGTTTCTGATTCATCAAGCAGATATTTTAAATAAAACTTATTTGCTTTTTCAATCAAGAGGTTCTTATCTTTGCACTCCCAAATCAAAAAGAGTTGGTAAGTAAAGAGGTTTTAAGAATAGAGTCTGGAAATTTTAAATAAAAATTTTAAAGATTCTACTTGATAATCTAAAAACAAAAGATACCTTTGCATCCCCAATCCGAAAGAGGGTTGGACATCAACAAAAAACGAGTCAATTGGCTCGCAAGGCTCCTTCAAAAGGAAGGGCGCATACGTTCTTTGAATGATTGGAAAGTAACGAATGGTAAACGTTTCAAGTTTACTTTTGATAATAAAGCAAACTTGAAACAAGTAAGACCAAGCGACACGAATTAAATGATTACGTCAATACGTGAGCAGGAGTCAGCCCATGACAGCAGCTTAGCTTCGGCTAAGTGAAGAAATTTATACAATGGAGAGTTTGATCCTGGCTCAGGATGAA
>NZ_JACSCW010000009.1 GCF_014333585.1 Hymenobacter sp. BT188
CACAAATGCAACAAAGTTGCATTTGTGGTCGGGCTTCTCTACTTTTAGGTTAAAGAGCACTCTATCTGCTGTAAAGGTTAAGCAAATGCCCTGTTGCTCTTATATCCATACCTATGGCTTCATCCTCTGTCAATTCCGCATTACAAGCAACCTACGACGTACTAATTATTGGCGGCAGTGCGGCTGGGCTAAGTGCAGCGCTGATGCTGAGGCGTTCCTTGCGTAAGGTATTAGTCATTGACGGTGGCCAGCCTTGCAATCGCTATACGCCCCATTCGCACGGGTTTATGACGCGGGATGGGGAAACGCCTGCGCAACTTTTGGCCCTGGCCAAAGCCCAGGCGGTAGCTTATTCAACGGTAACTTTTCTGGCAAGCTTCGTAACGAATATCGCCCAGAATGGAAGCGGGTTTGTGGTGCAGACTGACGAGCGGGGGGCTTTTTTTGCGCGTCGGGTCCTGCTGGCGACGGGCGTAGAGGATCTGATGCCGCCCATCGAGGGCTTCGCCGAATGCTGGGGCAAGTCGGTGCTGCACTGCCCGTATTGTCATGGCTATGAAGTGCATAGCCAACCGTTGGGCTTGTTGGGAAATGGTGACGCAGGCTATGAGTTGGTTCGCCTTACTCAGAACTGGAGCAAGGACCTCACGCTGTTCACCAACGGCCTATCGACGCTAAGCGCCGAGCAACAGCGGCAAGTACAGCAGCTGGGCATTCCACTTATTGAAAGTCCTATCTCGCGTATTGAGCATGAAAACGGATTGATGCGCGCTGTCTATTTTCAAGACGGTTCACGGGTGCCGCTGACTGCCATGTTTGCCCGCGTCCCGTTTCGGCACCACACCAATTTAGCGGAGCAGATAGGCTGTGAGATTACCGCTACCGGTCTGATTTCAGTAACTGAGTTTGGTCAGACTACTGTGCCCGGAGTTTTTGCGGCAGGAGATAATAGTAGTCCGATGCGCCAGATAACCATGGCCAGTGCCAGCGGCGTGAAGGCCGGTAGCTGGATAAACCGAGAACTGATTGATGAAGACTTGGTGGCAATGCTCTCTACTGAGCTGAAAACCGAAACGCGGCCGGCGTAACGCTCGTCTTGCTTTTGAACAGGCGGGTGAAGTACTGCGGATACTCGAAGCCCAACTGAAACGCGGTTTCGTTGATGGAAAGCGACGTGGTTAGTAGGAGACGCTTCGTTTCCTCAATCAGGCCGTGGTGCAGATGCTGCTGAGTAGTTTGGCCTGTGAGCGTGCGCAGCATGTCGCTGATTTAGGTGGGCGATACGCTGAACTCGTCGGCAAAATGCTGCACCCTGGGCAGGGGTCGGTTGCCATGCTGCGCGAAGTAGGTGGTCAGTAGTAACTCGAAGCGCGTGAGCAGGTCGTGCTCGGCCGTGCGCCGCGTCACGAACTGCCGATGATAAAAGCGGTTAGCGTAGTTGAGCAGCACTTCCAATTGCGATACTAGCACATCTTGGCTGAAGGTATCGATGGGCTGCTCGTATTCGCTCTGTATCCCGTGTAGGAGTCCATCTAGCAAGCTTTCCTCGCGGGCCGATAAGTGCAGGGCTTCGTGTAGCTCATAAGAAAAGAAGCCGTAGCTGGTTATTTTCTTGCCCAGAGGGTATTTCAATAATAAGTCTGGGTGGAAGACCAGCATCCAGCCGCTTATTTCGGAGGTATCGAGGGTTTCGCTGACCGCAAACACTTGGCCGGGCCCCAGAAAAACCATCACGCCCTCGCTGAAGTCGTAGGATTGGTGTCCGTAAAATAGCTGGCCTTTAAGGTTGCGCTTCAACGAAACAGTGTAGAGCTGCTGCACCACGGGCGTCATCACCCGCGGCAGGTTGCGGCAAGCTGCCAGGTCGATGAGCGTGAGCAGGGGATGCGCAGGAGCGGGCAAACCGTAAAACCGGGTATAGTCGGTGACGGTAGACAGTATCCGGAACTCTTTTGTGGGCTGTTTCATGATGGTAAAAGTTAACTGCTTTTCCGCCGTTCGGCTATATCTAACTATTGCTGAATGACGGAAAATGGCAGTTGAGTAAGCAATACTAAAAGCCAGCCGGATACGCCGCGCCCGCTACACTGCCTATCGGCATAATAGCGTCCAGTTCAGCTAGCTCCGCAGAGCTTAGCTGCATACTGGCTGCGGCTACGTTGGCTTCGAGATATTTGCGGCGCTTGGTGCCGGGTATCACGACTACATCCTGGGCCAACACCCAAGCCAAAGTTAGTTGGGAAGCTGTCACGCTCTTTGCTTCGGCCAACGCTTTCAACTTCTCTACCAAGGCAATGTTTTTGTAGAAATTCTCGCCCTGATAGCGCGGAAAAATTCGGCGTGAGTCGTTGACCTCAAAGTCATCGGGCGTTTTAATTTCACCCGATAAAAAGCCCCTGCCGAGCGGCGAGTAAGCCACAAAGCCAATACCCAGTGCACGGGCCGCCTCAATAATTCCCTCTTCCTCCACGCGGCGGTCGAACAGGGAATACTCGCTTTCCAAGGCCGTGATGGGGTATATTTTGTGGGCAACGCGCAAGGTGTCGGCGGATACTTCTGAAAGCCCCAGGTAACGCACTTTGCCTTCTTCCACCAATCGGCTCATGGCACCCACCGTGTCTTCAATGGGCGTATTCGGGTCGACGCGGTGCAGGTAGTAGAGGTCGATGTAGTCTGTGCTGAGGTTGCGCAGGGAGCGTTCCACGGATTTGCGCACGTACTTGGGGCAGCCGTTGTACTGGCCGGTCCAATTGCCGTTGTCGTCTATTTCGAACCCAAACTTCGTGGCCACGACAAATTGCTCGCGCTTGCCGACGAGGGCTTTGCCCACGAGCCGCTCGTTATGCAGGGGGCCGTACAAATCGGCGGTGTCCAGCATCGTTACGCCCAACTCCAACGCCCGGTGTAGGGTGGCGAGGCTTTCTGCTTCATCGGCCTCGCCGTATACGCTCATGCCGTTAATGCCGCCCGTCATGCCCATGCAGCCCAGGCCTTCCGCTGCGACTTCTAGCCCCTGACTGCCTAATACTACTTTTTTGATAGTGCTCATCTGCTGTGTTGGTTAGAGTAAAAATTATCTTCTTTCTTACTCTACAAAGGTCCGGGCAGAACCCACGCCGGAGCCTATACAAAATCCGGTTTGTGCTATACAAAACGCTGCCGAAGTGCTGTGCTTCCTTGTACTTTGCTTACTATTTTAGTGAAAAACCTCTTCCTATGCATTCCTGTCGCTACTTATGAAAAATCTGCTTCCTTTCGTTTTGTTGTGCCTGGCTGCACAATCCGTGCTCGCCCAAATTCAGATACTGCCGCTGTATACGGGCACTATTCCGAACTCCAAGCCCAGTAGTGTGCAGGAAACCAGCGTGACCTTGCCCAATGGTGGCGTGCGCATTTCCAACGTGGTGCAGCCCACGCTCACGGTATTTTTGCCCCCCAGCGACAAAGCCAACGGCACCGCCGTGGTTATTTGTCCGGGCGGCGGCTATACGCGGCTTTCCATTGACCACGAAGGCTACGACGTAGCCAAGCGATTGAATGAGATGGGCGTCGCCGCATTTGTGCTCAAATACCGCTTACCCAACGACCAAAGCCAGCCCGACAAGTCCATTGCACCATTGCTGGATGCTCAGCAGGCATTGCGACTAGTGCGCCAGCAGGGCAGCAAGTTCAACATCAACCCCAACTGCGTGGGCATAATGGGTTTTTCGGCTGGGGGGCATTTGGCGTCCACGGCAGGTACTCACTTTGCGCAGCCCGTGGGCCAGCCAACCGACAAAACCACGTCCGTCCGCCCCGATTTTTTGGTGCTCATGTATCCGGTTATCAGCTTTTCGGATAGCCTGAAGCACGCTGGCTCGCGCACTAATCTCATTGGCGAGCAGCCCACCGCTGCCCAGATCCGGCTCTATTCCAACGAGACGCAGGTGACGGCCCAAACGCCCCCCACGTTTATGGTGCACGCCCAGGACGACTCAACGGTGCCCGTAATGAATAGCATTGTATTCTATGAGGCTTTGCTGAAGCACAAAGTGCCCACTGAAATGCACTTGTACCCACGCGGCGGCCACGGCTTTGGCTTGAAAAACAAAACGACTCAAGAAGATTGGAGCGCCAGTTTGCAGAATTGGCTGGGAGCTAATGGCTGGTTAAAAAAGTAGATTTGAGATGTTATTGGAATTCTAACACAGTTTTCAGGAGGAGCGACGCTCCCTAAACGGGTTGAAAGTCCACCATTTATCCAGCAGCAAAAACCCGCTGATAATCAAGGCCACGACCAGCAGACGTTGTCCGAGTAAGCTAGATGTGGCCCACTCGCCAACTAGAAGCGAGGAAGGAAGTTGTACCTGCTGCCCGAGTATTTCGCTTACAGCTGGCCAAGAAACAATAGCCAGCAGTCCCAATCCCAGATCTACAAGTAGCAGCACTGCCAGACTAGCGCCAATGCTACGCCAAACCCGGCGGGAGATGAGGGGTTCCATCCGAATGGCTTGGCGCTGTTAGGCAGCAGCTACCGCTTCCATCACGCGAGGGAGTAGCGTTTCGGGAGCGGGGGGCTGATACGTTTTAGGCAGCAGGGAAGCCAGCAATTTGTCCTTTTCTAGTTCTTCCGGGCTCATAGCAGTTCAGGTAATTCTTGCTTTAGCAGCAAATGAAGGGCAGTATATAGCTTGCGGCGAGTGCGCAGAAGCCGAGCTTTCACATTGGCCTTCGACGTGCCCGTAATGTGGCTGATTTCCTCAATGGAGTGGTCATGCTCGTAGTAGAGCGTCAAGAGCAAATGGTAGTCGGCAGGCAGGGGGGCCAGCGCGGCTTCGAGGTAAGCCTTTTGATCTTGTTCGGCTAGCCGTTGGGGTTGATCCTGCGTGGTATCGATAACTGAAGGCAGCGACGAGTCGTCGTCGGTGGGGAGAGCTTCGGTAGGCAATCCTTTCTTGCGTCCGCGCGACACGGCCGTTGTGTAGACGATACGGTAAAGCCAGGTCGAAAACTTCGCGTCGCCCTTGAAAGTCGGCAGCGCATGATATGCTTTCAGAAAAGCGTCCTGGGTGACCTCTTCGGCCAACTCACGGTGGCGCAGCAGGCGGTAAGCAATCTGAAACGCCATGTGCTCATACCGGTTGAGGAGTACGGCAAACGCCGCCGTTTGCCCCCCCTACTACTTGCTCAATCAGCGCTTTGTCTGCTACGGGTGCCATTACCTGATTGGACGCTGGCTCTACATGGTCGGTTACACTACCGAAAGTAAAATATTTCAAGCCCTGCCGCTTGTAACCAGTTCGCATTCAAGGGCGTCCAAGATGATGAAGCCCTCAACTAACCAATCAGCTGCCATGGAACTCTTCAACTCCTTCACTCTGCTTATTGTGCCCGTCTTGTTCTTCGGCACCATCTTCGGCATTGCGTACCTCTACTTCACGGCCCGAACCCGCGAGCGGCTGGCGCTTATTGATAAAGGCCTCGACCCAAATACCTTTCATGTTCGCCGCCGCACACTGAAAATTGGAATGGTGGTAACGGCAGTGGTAACAGGTACGCTGATCGGCGATTGGATTGGCCGTGAGCCGTTTGGCTATCCCATTGGGGTGCCGCTGGGCGTGCTGCTCGGTGGCTTGAGCCTGGTAGTCTACTATTTTGTCATCAACCGGCAAATTGACAAGCGCGAAACGGGAGAGTAACGCCCTAGTCTTTCATCTAGTCACCTATCAAGAAAGCAAATCTGCCTCACCGGACCACCAGATTTCGGTGCCGGGGGGCAAATCTGTAACTACATCCGACTCTAACAGCAGCACGGCATCCCTTTGTGTTGCAGGTTCCGCGTTGGGCGAAGCTGTTTTAGCGGGCCGCGACATTTCCTCTACGCTAGCAACGACCATTTTATGGTGGCCGTCTGGAAAATGGACGTGAACTTCGAGCTTGGTGTGTAAGGCAAATTGCTGCAATACGGGCGCCGGGTGCTGACCAATAGCTAGCACGCCCAAACCGGTCAGGCGGTAGCTCTCTGCTACGGTAAGTAAAAGTTGGGACGTCATACGCAGTTAGGATTCCTTGATCTGTACCAGCTTTTCCGGCCGAATGGGCAGCGACCGAATACGCTTCCCACAGGCTTGAAACACAGCATTGGCTAGGGCAGCTGCCGTTGGCCCTTGGGCAGCCTCACCCGCGCCGAGGGGCTTTTCAGTAGGCCGATCAATGATAGATACCGTCACGGCGGGCACTTCGTCGAAGCGGAAGATGGGATAGGTTTCCCACTGCCGACTTGTAATGTGCTGCTCGTTGAAGAGCACTTCCTCTTTCAGCGTCCAGCTGGAGGCCTGTATCATGCCGCCTTCCGTTTGGTTTTTTAGGCCGTCGGGGTTGATCGTTTCGCCCGCATCGATGGCGGCCCAAAGGTGCAGGGCGCGGATGGTGCCCATCTCTTCGGCCACGTGCACCTTAGCCACCACCGCGCAGTAGGCCGCCTGGTTTTTGTATTGGGCGAAGCCAAGGCCGAATCCCTCACCAGGGGCCAGCTTTTCGTTTTTAATCATCTCCCGCGTCCGTTGAATCACGGCTTTGGCGCGCTTATCGGTGAGATGACGCAACCGAAACTCCCACGGATCCTGCTTGGCTTGTAAGGCCAATTCATCCATAAACGACTCCAGCGCAAAGACATTTCCGAAGGCCCCCAGCCCCCGCAGCGCCGACACGCGCAGCGGTCCCTGCACGTAATGCGTATCAAGGCGTTGGTTGGGAATGGCATAGAGCGGCTCACCGTTGCGGTAAATGGCACTGCTCACTTCCGTCGCTGGCGTTGGCAAGGCCGGCTGGGCCAACAATCGGGCGGCCAGCAACGACTCGGGTTTGCCCCCCGGCCGCGTGCTATGCGTATCCGACCAGATATTATTTTGCCAGTGCGTTATGCTTCCTTCTGAATCAAGCCGGGCGTCGAGTTGCATGAGCATGGCACTGCCGTAAGGCTCCCAGGCGTGCTCATCATCCCGCGACCATTGCAGGCGCACGTGGCGGCCGGGGTAGGCGCGGGCTAGCAGCGCCGCGTCGGCGGCTACATCATCGGCGCCGTTGTGACCGTAGCAGCCTGAGCCCGGCACCGCCTTCACGTGAATACGCTCGGGGGGCATTTTTAGCAACGCAGCCAGGGTGTTGCGCAGCGGATATACACCTTGGCTATGTGTCCAAATGTGTAAACTATCTTCTTGGTCAAACAGCGCCACCGCGCAGCTTGGGCCCACAGAAGCGTGCATAAGGTAAGGTTTAAAGTAGCGCGCACTAAGCGATGCGTCGGTAGGAGCAGAGCCGGCAGTTGTCGCATCAAAGCTGCTCATGTCGCCCTTATTTACGGCGCGTTTGGTAATGGCCGGCAGGGTAGTGAGTAACTCCGGAAGGGCTTGTTTGGTGGGGAGCGCCGGGCCGTTGGTCCACTGGGCGTGCTGGATGCCGTAGTCCTGAGCTCCTTTGGCTTGGCACTCTTTTTCAGCAATAAACCCCACGAAACTACCGTCAACCACAGTTTTGAGCAAGCCTGGTATCTGCCGCTGCATTTCGGCGGTGTCCAGCTTAGCTAATTTCCCCCAATAGGAAGTTGGGCGCAGCACGCGGGCGTGTACCATGCCCGGAAAGCGCAAGTCTTGCACGTATACTGGTTCAGCCCGCACCATGCGTTCGATATCGTCGCGTCGTACTGGTTTGCCTACATGCTGGTACTCACTTTTCGCTTTAAGCTGGACTGGTAATTTTACTTCACCTTGTAATTGTTTTCCTTTTAACAATTGGGTAAACGAGAGCTGGCGCTTTCCATCGGTGGTGCGTATCATGCCATCAGCAAGACGGAGCTGGCTTGCTTTTACTCGGAGCTGACGGGCAGCTAAGCCAAGCAATTGTTGTCGGGCGGCCGCGGCGGCGTAGCGAATGCTCATACCGCTAGTCTCGATGGAGGCGCTGCCTGATGTATAGCGCTCGTCGGGGGTGCGGCCGGTTTCGGCTAGTACAACTTCCACGCGCTCCATGGACATATTTAGCTCTTCGGCCGCAATCTGAGCCACAGCTGTGCGAATGCCCTGACCAATTTCGGTTTTGCCGGTAAGCACCCGCACGCGACCATTAGCCAGCACTTCCAACCAGGCATTAATACGCGGATTTTTAGCCAGACTTTCTGGCAACTCGTCCGCTACTACGCTTTCACCCGCCAACACGTCAGCCCCACTGCCCAGCACAAAGGCAATAGTCAGGCAGCCGACGCTTTTTATAAAATCGCGGCGCGAATGAGAGAGTTGGGATGGGTATTGCGCTGCCATATATACAAATGGATAAAGTCCGTATGTCTAAGATTTCATCGAATCTGCGGCCTTTTTGATTGCAGCCAATGCCCGCGAGTGCACGCCACAACGGCATAGCACTCGAAATAATGCATTGCGGATCGTCTGGTCATCGGGCTTGGGGTGCACCGTCAGCAAAGCCACCGCCGACATGACCATCCCATTTAGGCAATAGCCGCACTGAGCCGCCTGCTCATCCACAAAGGCCTGTTGCACGGGATGAAGGCTGCCGTCGGGGCGGGTGAGGCCTTCCAGGGTAGTAATGGCCGCGTTCTGCACGTTGGCTACTGGCAACTGACAGCTGGGCCAGGCAATAGTATCGAGTAAGACCATGCAGGAGCCGCACTGCTGCAAGCCGCAGCCAAACTTGGGCCCGTTCAGGCCCAGATCGTCGCGCAGGACATACAGCAGGGGCGTGGCCGGATCGACGCGCACGGTGCGCGCCTGGCCGTTGACGTGTAGAGTAAATTCGGCTTCCATACTCGAGGCGTTTCCAGGAAATACTCCGACCAGCGGCAAAAGGATATACCAGAAAGCTCGACTGTTGCCCTGGCGCTTCAGTAGTTTGCATTGGTCCCAGCCTTATTTCGCCGAAAAAGCCCCCCAGCTCAGGGTTTTGGCAAATCGGCTCAGGAGGCTGGGGCAGGATCTGACCAAAATATTGCTACCAACTTCCCCTCAACGGCGCGCGTACGTCAAAGCTTATCATATCACAACATAATCGCAACGCTATGAATCCTACCCAACTGAGCGACGAGCTCCGCAACGCCGACACCCCCGACTTGAACCGCCGCCGCTGGATTGTTGGCCTCTCTATGCTGGGCGCTGCCGCTGGGCAAATTGTGGGTCTTTATCAAACGGGTATCATCAAAACCTTGCCCGATCCGCCGTCTGGGGGGCTTTTTAACTCGCCCAAAGTCGACGCCTCCGACTACGCCTACAAGCGCTTCGACACGCCCGATGCCCTGATGATGATCGTGAGCTACGGTATCACGGCTTGGCTGGCGGGCGCGGGGGGCAAAAATCGGGCAACGCAGGTTCCCGCTTTACCCATTGCTATGGGCGTCAAAACGCTCGCTGATACGCTGACGGCCGTGAAGCTGGGGCAAGAGGAATGGGCCGAAAACAAAGCCCTGTGCTTTTACTGCCAAGTCGCTACGGTGGCCTCGGTAGCGTCAGTGGCTTTGGCGGTGCCGGAGGTAATAAGAGCGGTCAAAGCTTTTGGCGGCAATAATGGCAGGGCCCAGCCCGCGTGACCAGAATACAGTAGCGACTAGTGCCAGCCGAATGCTTGATTCATGCGCAGACCCCTCCGACGCAATGTTGTCCGCTCGCGACGCGCTTTACTTAGCGTGGTTCAGCTTAACCCGGTTCCCTGGCGGTGGAAGGCGGGAGTAGAGGCCGGGTTGGCGCTTGGCTTGCCGATGGGGCTGTTTACGGCCATTGGTCAGCAGGGATGGGGGCTCCAGGCGGCGCTGGGAGCGTTTACAGCTCTCTACGGTGCCAGCCTCAGCCGCCGCGACCGTCTGCATCTGCTGCCGCTGGTGGCGGCGGGTCTGGTGTTGTCGGCAGCGCTTGGCGTAGCATGCTCGGGCAATATATGGCTGACCAGCGCGTGCGTGGTCATTGTGAGTGCGATGGCGTGCACGCTGGCCTTGGGTGTGCGGCTCGGTCCTCCCGGCCCAATGATGTTTGTATTGGTAGCGGCGGTAAGCAGCCACTTGGCTATGCCTAAAGCGCTGGGGGGCGTGGGGCTGCCCGGTATGCCGCTTATCGGGTTGGTGGCGGTGGGCTCTTTACTGGCGTATCTGGTTGTTATTCTGCCGCTGCTGTGGCCTTCGGTGCGGCAGCGCAATGGGCCGCCCACCGGACTGGGCAAGCTGTTTCCGCGGCTTCACCTTGATGCCGACACGGTCACCCTGACGGTGCGGATAGTGGTGGCCGTGGCGGGAGCCACCCTCGTCAGTCGCCCGCTAGGGGCGTACCGGTCGTACTGGGTGGTGTTATCAGCGATGGCCGTGCTTCAGTCGAGCGTTACGCGGCGGCTTACTGCCATTCGGGCGGTGCAGCGCGTGGGGGGCACGCTGATCGGTATTGGCGTATTCGAACTGATGGCCTTGGCTCAGCCTTCAGGCTTAGGCCTGGTGGCGCTGCTCATGCTGCTGCAGGCGGCGACAGAAGTGGTGGCGGCTCGCAACTATGCGCTGGCCCTGCTCTTTATTACCCCGCTTGCCCTAATGAATTCCACGGCCGGGCACGTGGGCAACTCCTTGGTACCAGTGGAAGGCCGCATGCTGGATACACTGCTGGGCGCAGGCATTGCGCTGGCAGTATTTGGGGTGGGCGAAGGTCTTCAGCACCTGTATGCACGGCGACCAGCAGCTAACTAGAAATGCTTTGGGAATACAGCTAAAGCACACTTATAAATGAAGAAGCCAGTGAATAGGCTCCTCCCTAAAGTTTAGAATTAAGCCTCGGCGGGCTCATTTTGCGGAGTGGCAGCCGGCTCCGGGTGCATCGGTGCTACATAGCTGGCCAGGGAGCGCATGACCAACACGGTGCTCACGACCGTCAGAACGGCGCCAGTGAGGAAAGCCGCGCCGGGAAAATGCACCGGGGCCTGCGAACCAGTGAAATACGAGAATAAGTTCGTCATCATCGGTGGGCCGATGATGGACGTGGCACTGACCAGACTGGTGAGCGCGCCCTGCAATTCGCCCTGCTCATTGGCCGGCACCTGCCCCGACATAATGCCCTGCAAGGCCGGCATCGCAATGCCCCCCAGACTGTAAGGAACCAGAAAAGCGAACATCATCCAGCCCTTGGAGGCGAAAGCAAATAGCGTAAAACCGATGGCATACAGTGTCATACCCACCAGCACCGAGCGCTTGGCCCCCAATCGTGGATTTATAACCCGAATAAGCAAGCCTTGCACCAGGGCCGTCATCAGGCCCACGGCTCCGAGGGAGTAGCCAACCCACTTTTCATTCCACCCAAACTTGTACATGGTATAATACGACCAGGTGCTTTGGGTAGCGTGGGCCGCAATGTAAAGCAGCAGCATTGAGCCCACCAAGCCCAAAATAACCGGATAGCGCTGCAACTGCTTCAAAGAGCCCACCGCATTGGCCCGCTTCCAATCGAAGGGCCGTCGGTTTTCCTTAGCCAATGATTCGGGCAAGACAAAGTAACCATAGAGCCAGTTGAGCAGGGTGAGACCAGCCGCCGCCATAAACGGCACTCGCGGACCATATTGCCCCAGCAAGCCGCCAATCACTGGCCCAATGATAAAGCCTAAGCCAAAGGCGGCGCCAATCATGCCGAAGTTCTGCGCCCGTTTCTCTGGGGGGCTGATATCGGCGATGTAAGCCGAGGCCGTGGTGAAGCTGGCGCCGGTGATACCCGCAATAATGCGCCCCACGAACAGCCAGCCCACGGTAGGAGCAAAAGCCAGAAACAGGTAATCCAACCCAAACCCGAACAGGGCAAACAGCAGCACCGGGCGTCGGCCGTACTGGTCGCTGAGGTTGCCGAGCACCGGCGAAAACAGAAATTGCATTCCGGCAAAGGCAAACAGCATCCAGCCGCCGTATTGTGCTGCTTCGCTCAGGGTGCCGCCAATCAACTCCCGAATAAGCGTGGGCAGAACCGGAATGATAATGCCGAACCCAATAACGTCCAGCAGCAGCGTGATGAAAATGAAGCCAAGCGCGGCTTTACGGTTTTCGGCCATTGGGGGGCTTTTTTATGGATGAGCAATAAGAAAACCTGAGGCCCAAATAACGCCATTAAATACTAAATATAATAGTAGATATACTAAATTTAGTGGCAAGTATTTTGAGGACTTAGAAGATAATTACTTCCTCTGTATCAAAGTAATACAGCACATGCTGAATATCGGTGTAGCCTAGTTGCTGGAAAAGCCCCCCATACTGCTGAAGCAAGCGGCGGTGCTGGGGCTCGGGCGGCGGAATCCGGAAATCGAGCAGCGTGACGCGGCCGGGCGCAGGCCCTACGTTGGGCTCAAAAACGATCCGGTCGGGTTTATAATCCTGTCGCGGCACACCACCAACCAGGATTTCGCGTTCCGTCTCAGCCGATACTTCACGACTAAAGTAATGGGCGAGCTGCGGGTTCTGTACCGTCCGGCTAAGGAGGGTCAGGAGTGCGGGGCGCTCCTTTGTACTCACCAAGCCTTCAGCGACAAGGTGCGTAGCCACGCGCTCCACATCCGACGCCAGAATGGTACGGCGCAAAGCGTAGTGAAGCTTCCGACTCCATTCGCGCTGCACCTGTTGGTCGTCGAAATCAAAGACGGTATTGGCGTGCCGGCGCAGGCGCAGGCGCTCTTCCCAAGGTGTGCTGGTAAGATTATGAAGCTGCCAATTGCCGGTGGTGGCCGTGACGTTTTTGATAGTCGGAACCCGGTGCTGAGCATCGGACAGCACGTAGGCGGTACGCTCGTCATCCCATTGCTCAGTGCTTAGTAAGTAGCGGTGCAATAGCTCCGCTATGGTCTTAGCTTGCTCGCTGGGGGGCGTTTCTGCCTCCGCGGAGCGTGACGAACTGCTTTTGCTAGGCTTCGGACGGCGGCTGATGGCGTACAGGCGGTGGCGCGGGCGGGTAAAGGCCACGTACAGCATGTTTAAGCCTTCGAGAAAGGTCTTTTCCAACTCCTCCGTGTACTGCTGAGCCAAGGGCGTCCGCGTCAAAGCTTGCGTCTGGCTGACCACGGCGATGGGGGGCATTTCCGGCACTGGCTTTTCCTCCTCGGTCAGGCGACCCCAAAGCAAGGTGTTGCGGTGGGGCGTCAGGCTCCAGTCGGCGAAGGGCACGATGACCACACCGTAGGCCAAGCCCTTAGCTTTGTGCACGGTGGTAATAGTAATGGCGTCGCGGCCGGCGGGGGCGTTGATGCTCAAAGAGCTTTTCTTCTGCTGCCAGTAAGCCAGAAAGTTATTCAGGTTGTTGCCGAAGCGCAGACTGAATTCCAAGGTCAGATCGAGGAAGCGGAAGAGGTACTCACTTTCCGCATTGCGGCCCAGCAGCCCGAACATGCCAATGAGGCGTTCAGTGAGCTCGTACAGGCCGAGGTTGCCAGTTTCGCGCTCCTGCACGTCGTAGCCCAGGTCGCGCAGCTCGTCGAAAAAGGGCAGGGCTTTATCGTTGTTGGCCAACTCGGCAATGCGGCGGGCGCGGGCCGGCGTGGGGGGCAAATGCCGCACAACTTTATCCACCAGCAGCAAGGCTTCCGCACGAGCCAGCGTATCGGCCGGCTGGTTCAGCACCCGAAACACGGCCACTAACAAATTCACGACCTCCGCAAATTCCAGCGACAACGAATCGGCCGAAATAATGGGGTAGCCACGCTCCTTCAGAAACTTCGCGACGCGTCGGCTACTGTCGCGACGGCGGCAGAGCACGGCAATATCCTGAAGGCGAAACCCATCTTCTAGGGCCTGCTCTACTAGTTGCAGGGTGAGATACAGGGTGCTTTCCTCGTAATCAAGCAGATGGGTGAGGGGCAGGCCGGGGAGAGGTTCGTCGGAGTAAGTGCCAGTGGCAGGAGAGTAGCGGCGGGCGGGGGCCGCGTCTTCGGTGAAGAGTAGCTCGATGTGACCAACTCCAGTAGCGGAAGGAGTGGGCTGGGAAGCAGCAGGTCCTACTTGCCCAAACTCTTCATCATAAATGCCCCCCACCAGCGGCAATCCCTCGTGGCCCTTGCTCACAAACTCAAAAAACGAGTTGTTGAAGTCAATAATGGGCGCCGCCGACCGATAATTCACGTTTAGATTCTGCGGCTCCAAGGCCTGATCCAACGTGAAATACCGATCCTCCAGCAGCCCGCGCAACTCGTCGTCCGCGACGCGGCCGTACAGGTACTCCGTCTCATTCTTGTGCAGCCGCAGAATCTGCTCCATTTCGCCGCCCCGCCAGCGGTAGATGGCCTGCTTGGCGTCGCCCACGGCGAGGCTCAAATTGCCCCCCGACACGGCGTTCTCGACCAGCGGCAGCAAATTATTCCATTGCAGCACCGACGTATCCTGAAACTCGTCAATCAGCAGGTGCAAATACCGCTCACCCATGCGCTCGTAGAGAAACGGCACCGGCTCGCGCAGCACAATGCTGGCAATGCGGCGGTTAAACTCCGCGATGAGCACCACGCCCCGCTCGCGGCTGAGCTGGTCCACGGCCTTGCTCAGCTCGCTCAGCAGCGACACATGAAACAGGTAGGGCATCATGCCGTTCACCAGCACATAATCGGGCAGGAGGGTGGCGCGCAGGGTTTCTAGCTCCACGAAAGCATCCGTCAGGTCCGACTTCACGGCGTCCACGCGCTGCTTGTCGGCGGCGGTTTTTACTTTGCCGCTGTACCATTTGTCCTGCTCCATGGTGGCGCGCACGTAGCTGTTGGCCTCCTTATCGGGTTGCAGGCGCTCGTCCCACTTGGTGAAGTAGCCGATGATGCCATTCTTGCCCTGGTATAGGTCGGCGTCGGTTACGCCGGCCGCGTCGAGGGTGGCCAGGGCGCGGGCGGCCACGGCTTGTACTTGCTGCTCAATGGCTTCCCGGCGCTGGCGCAGCGTCTCGTGGAGGCGGCGGTAATCCTGAAGCGACATCCGCTGCAACTGCTCCACGGCCTCGTGCACGGGCTCCGAAAGCAGGAAGCGGCCAAACTGCACCAGCTCATCGGGGAGAGTATTCCAGCTGCGGCCTTCCTCGGCCTTGCTCAGTGCGTAGTCGGCCAGGGAGCGGGAGAGCAGGGCCGAGTTGGGGTCGCGGTTTACTTTGTCGAGCAGCAACGCCACGGCACTTTGCAGCACCGCGTCGCCATCCAGCTCCACCTCAAAGGTGGCGGGCAGGCCCAACTCCCGCGTGAAGGCCTGCACAATGCGCTGCACAAAGGAGTCGATGGTGCTGACAGCAAAATCGGCGTAGTGGTACAGCACCAGCCGAAACGTGGCCGCCGCACGCCGCCGCAGCTCCTGCTGTTGCTCCTGAGGCGTCTCGGCGAGGCGCGAAAACTGACCGTCGGCGGCCAGCTCCGCCGCAAGTTCGCGCAGCAGCGCATCTTCCTGGTTTTCGGCCGTGGGGTAGGCAAACCGCCGCAGCGCCCCAATAATGCGCTCCTTCATCTCCCCGGCCGCATCATTAGTAAACGTAATGGCCAGAATGCTCTTGAAGTAAGCCGGATCATCGGCCCCCAGCGCCAGCTTCAGGTATTCCTTGGTAAGCTGATAGGTTTTGCCGGATCCGGCAGAAGAGGAATAGATACGGAAGGTGGCGGGCATTATAGGAGAGGATCGGGGGGCTTTTCTGCAAAAGTAAAGCGGAAGTAGTGGCAATAGAGCCTACTAATTGGCCTGCATTATGCTACCAAGGGTATACTGCTAACGGTTTGCAGTTACTTGTAGTGCCGTTTGGTCAATTCAGTACAGTCATAAATATATTTTTGATTATATACAATGGTCACGCAAATTAGAATAATTACTATTTTATTTTCACTTATAATGCTTAGCTTTTTTGGCTTAGGTTCTTATTACATGTTTTTTGAGAATATTGCTACTGAAATAAATGTAGTAAGTATGGTTGGGATAGCTGTGTCTGTTTTATTTGTTGCCGGGGTTTTTTCTGTTTATTGGTTTACTCTTATAATAATTATACATGATGATTTGAATAAAATCTTATTTATTTATCCATTTAGAATGAAGAGAAAAACTTATCAATTTGAAGATATAATCGGGTTTAGATTTAAGTATCTTAATGCGAAAATTAACTATAAATCAATACAACTTAAAGCAAAATCTGGAGAAAAATTTCTGCTATCTGATTTTGAAACAGCAAATCTTAGAATTTTTGAAGCTTCATGTTTTAAGCATTTTGAATTAAGAGCTGATAAGTCATTTCGAAAACTAACACGAGAAGAGCATGAGGCCGAAATTTTTGCCAGCAAAGTTTTTGATTATGAACAGGCAAAAGACATAAAATTTCATCTCATAGCAAGCATTCTTTTTTTGATTGTAATAGGTGGAGTTTCATTGAATGAAATTATTTCAAACACTAATAATTTTTCTCGTTTCCTATTAACCGTTTTCTTGCTTTGTATACTATTGGTAGTGTTGATAGCAAGAAAGCTAGTCAAGGTTAATAAAGAAATAAGAAGACTTTCTTTGATCGTTGCTTAAATTTTTGTATAAATATGGAATCATCTTTGTTTATCTCATTTATAGATACAGTGTTTTTCTGCCTGATAATGAAATTTATGTTTAAATAAGCAAGTGGAAAGGGGGATGTAGCAGATAATAAAAAAGGCGACTACATTTCATGGGTTGAGAAGCATGGAAATAAAGTTAAAAGAAATCTGAAAGTGATTTTCTGGATTTATGGTGTCTTCATGTTCGTTCAGTTGATTTCATTAGTAATGAATTAATAATATTCCTCACCCCACCGGCTCCCACAACCGCTTCTTCACGTCCTTTTCCACGCACTTGGGCCGCTGCGACTTTGAGTCCAGGAGTACCCACTGGGTCTCGGCTTCGCAGAGCAGCACATTATCGGCGGCCCACTCGATGCGCACGAAGCGCTAGGACTGGGCCCCGCGTATATAGCCCAAGAGCTTACTGCCTTCTATTGAGTCTTAATCCCATTTTTGTAACTTTAAGATATGGAACTGAAAGATCTTATCATCATTGACTCCGACATCCTAGGAGGGCAGCCTGTCTTCAAGGGAACACGGGTTCCTGTCGAGACGCTTTTCGATCATCTGGAGGCTGGAGTATCGTTAGAAGAGTTTTTAGATGACTTTCCGACGGTTACTAGGCAGCAGGCTATTACGACGCTCGAAATCGCCAATAAGCTCATGACTTCAAAAAATATCGCCAAGCTCTATGAAATTGCTGCTTGACGAGAATCTACCTAAAAGGCTAAAGGCAGACTTTTCTGAGCATGAGATTTACACGGTGAGAGATAAGGGCTGGAATGGCATCAAGAACGGTCAGTTGATGCAATTGATGGTAGATAATGATTTTCATGCGCTATTGACCTTCGATAAAAATCTACAGCATCAACAGAATTTTAAGAAATACATAATAGGCGTTTTTGTCCTTTCCGCAGTCAACAATACTTACATGGAGCTAACAAAACTGACGCCGAGAGTGCATGAGTATTTGAATAAGAAAACGCTGCCTGTTGGGCCAATTATTATTGCTACGCAATAAACAGGAAAACAAGTTTTCTTGCTGCCTCACCCTACCGGCTCCCACAACCGCTTCTTCACGTTCTCTTCCACGCGCTTGGGCCGTTGCGACTTCGGGTCCAGGAGTACCCACTGGGTTTCGGCTTCGCAGAGCAGCACGTTATCGGTGGCCCGTTCGATGCGCACGAAGCGCTGGGACTGAGCCCCGCGTACTTCTCCTACCCAAGTAGTGCAGCGCAGTTCCTCGCCCAGAAACGCGGGCTTGTGGTAGCGGATGCGGTGTTCCAGCACCACCCAGATATATGGCTCTCCTTCGCCGGGCGGGTAGGCGGTCAGCCAGTGCGCTGCCGCCGTATCCTGCACATACTGCACGTACTGCACATTGTTGACGTGGTTTAGCTCGTCGATATCTGATTCAACGACGGTAAGCAGGCGGGAAAAGCGGAAGGCAGGCGTGGGCTCGGACATAGGGAAACGTTTCAGCTGGTAATTATACGTGTACGGTGTAGAGACGCAATACTTTGCGTCTCGTCGCTGAACGACCTGCTGCTTGATGGGATTATACACACCATTAAATATCATCAGCAACCAAAAGCCAGAGAAGCCAATGCTGCTGAAGAAACAAAACGTAATTTTATCTTAATCATAAATAACTAATACTACGTGAATTAGGAGAGGTACTTATTTCTTAATGAATAGTATTTGACTATAGCGGAACGTGAATTTTTAAAATGCGTTATAGCACCTCACAGTAGGTTAAGCAGAACGTTGACCCGCCGTTCGATTTGCCCCCCAAGGTTGGCTCAATAAGCTAATCTTCTCATTGGGGGGCTTTTTTACGAAATAAAATCGTATCTTTGCACCCGCATTTGAGAATGGCCCCGTTCCGCGCAGCTACGGCTGCTTTTGTAAATTTCTGGCCGTCACCGTCTTCCGTCCGTCGCTTGTCGTTGTTGAGAGTGTGGGTGAAGAACGTCGCTGAATCTGCTGTTTTCAGAGCTAGTTCATCTCATTCCATCTAAACACAACATGGAAAAAGTAAAGTTTGAAGAACTGTCGTTATCGACAGAAATGCAACGCGCTATTACCGAAATAGGCTATGAAGAGGCTTCGCCGATTCAGTCAGAGGCAATTCCCGCGTTGCTCGCAGGTCGCGACGTGATTGGCCAGGCCCAGACGGGTACCGGCAAAACGGCGGCCTTTAGTATCCCCGCCATCGAAGGCGTTGATACCAACTCACGCAACACGCAAGTACTCGTTCTCTGCCCCACGCGTGAGCTGGCCGTGCAGGTATCGGGTGAAATTCAGAAGCTAGGTAAATACAAGTCAGGTTTGGCCGTGGTGCCGATCTATGGTGGCTCGTCGTACGATCGTCAGTTCCGCGCCCTGGAGCGTGGTGTGCAGATCGTAATTGGTACCCCTGGTCGCGTAATGGACCACTTGGAGCGCGGTACGTTGAAGCTGGATCATTGCAAAATGATCATCCTCGACGAAGCCGACGAAATGCTGGACATGGGCTTCCGCGAAGACATCGAGACGGTGCTCAAGCGTATGCCTGAGGAGCGCCAGACGGTGTTCTTCTCGGCTACGATGAGCCGCCCGATCATGGAAATGACGAAGCGGTATCAGAAAGATCCGCAGATCGTGAAGGTAAACCACCAGGAGATGACTGTTTCGAACATCGAGCAGTCGTACTACGAGGTGCGTGGTCCCCAGAAAAAAGACGTGCTTACCCGCCTGATTGACATGTTCAATCTGAAGTCGGCTATCGTGTTTGCCAACACCAAGCGCATGGTAGACGAAATCGTGGGCGACCTGCAAGCCAAAGGCTATTTCGCCGAAGGTTTGCACGGCGACATGGGCCAGCAGCAGCGCCAGAATACGCTCGACAAGTTCCGTAAAGGCACTTTGGAAATCCTTGTTGCCACCGACGTAGCCGCCCGCGGTATCGACGTGGAGAACGTGGAGGCTGTAATCAACTACGACCTGCCCGCCGACGAGGAATACTACGTGCACCGTATCGGTCGTACAGGCCGTGCCGGTAAGTCGGGTCGCGCCTTCACCTTCGTGAGTGGCCGCGACATCTATAAGCTGCGCGACATCATGCGCTTCACCAAGGCTACCATCAAGCAGGAACGCGTTCCGTCGTTTGAGGATGTGACCGAGGTGAAAACCACGCTGTTCCTGACCCAGATCAAGGATGTCATCGAGAAAGGCAACCTAGAGAAGTACGTAGGTCGCGTACAGCGCCTGTTAGATCAGAGCGAAGAAATTACTTCGCTTGATATCGCCGCTGCCTTGCTCAAAATGAGCATGAAGGAAGACAAGCGCGTGGAGCAAAGCCTCGACGCTGGTCGTACCCAAGGCGCGCCGCGTGCTGGCTACACTCGCATGTTCGTGACCATGGGTAAGAAGGACCGGATTCACCCACGTGATATCGTGGACCTGATTGCTGAAAGCACGGGCCTCACGGCTGGTAAAGTAGGTGACATCGCCCTCTACGACAAGTTTAGCTTCGTAGAAGTGCCTTCGGAGTTTGCCGAAGAAATCGTAACCAATCTCGGTCGCGCCAGCATCAATGGCCGTCCAGTTGCCTTCAACGTGGCTACGCCCGTGCAAGAAGGTGATGCTAAGCAGGAAGGTGGCCGTCCAGGCGGCTTCGGCGGTGCCAACGAGAACCGTCCTGCTCGTCGTGGCCCAGGTGGCTACGGTGGCGGTGAGCGTCGCGAAGGCGGCTCGAGCTACGGTGGAAATCGTGGTGGCAGTAGTTACGGCGACCGTCGTGAAGGTGGTTCTAGCTATGGCGGCGGTGCTCGTGGTGGCAGCAGCTTTGGTGGCAACCGCGGTGGCTCTAGCTACGGAGGTGGCTACAAGGGCAACCGCGACGGCGGTGGCAGCAGCTACGGCGGCGGCTACAAAGGCAAGCGCGATGGCGACAGCGGTGCCGGCAACGCTGGCAGCACCGGCGGTGGCTACAAGCCCCGCAGCACCAACGACTTCGACGAGTAGATCGTTAAGACTGAGTATTACTCGCAGCTTTTAGCAGTGAGTAGTACTAAAAAAGCCCCCCAGACCAACGTCTGGGGGGCTTTTTTGTGGTTGTGAAACCAGTGTTACTTCTTGCTCGCGTCGCGCAGTGACTTGATGGTGTCGTGGGCTTCGCGTACGCCTTGGTATTGTTTTTCAATGATAGACTTCAGCTGGCCGGGCAGGTTTTCTGCCTTCAAAGCCGTTTGATAGGCTTTTACGGCGTAATCTTCGCCACGCTCGCACTCGTTGAGGATGCTTTCGCGGTCCTTGCTCGTAATGGCTGCCTTGATATTGATAAACGCGCGATGCACAGTGCCGGTGATAGACGTGTCTTCCTCAGCCTTGAGGTTGAGCTGGTGCATCTGGTCTTCGATCTCCGTAAGATAGCCATCGCGCTGGGCGGCGTATTTCTTAAATACCTCTTTCAGATCCTGGTCTTCCACATCAGTAAGGGCGGTGGCGTAGCCAACTTCGCCGTCTTTCAGGGTTTGAACGAGTTCGTTGAGTAGGGCTTGGGTTGCTTTGGAATCCATGGGGCGTAAGGTTGGGATAGGTAGAACATTAACTGGTATGCTTTACTGTGTCCATACCCGCAAGGTTGCAATTCGGCTATGCGACGCCCACTACAGCACTGGAGCTGTTTACTGAGTTGGCGTCCTGCAGGAAGTTTCCTATGGCCGCCAAGGTTTCGATAGGAGCGCTTAAGTGCGGGCAATGCCCGGTGGCCCGCAAGGTGATTAAGGTAGAACCGGGGATGGACTGGTGCACGAAAGCGCCTACTTCGGCGGGCGCAATCATATCCGAGGAGCATTGCAGAATCAACGTCTTGGTCAGTACCTTGGGCAGATCGTGGCGGTTGTCCGAGAGAAAAGTGACCCGGGCAAAATCCTTGGCAATAGCATTATCGGCGCGGCAAAAGCTCTCAATTAATTCCTGAGCGAGAGAAGGACATTCGGGATTCCCCATGATTAAAGGCGCAAACGTGTTGGCCCAGTCCCGAAAATCTTTGTTCAGCATGTCTAACATCGCCTCGATATCAGCCCGGTCAAACCCTCCAAAATAGTCGTGGTCGTTGATATAGCAAGGCGAAGGGCCGATGAGAATCAGCTTGGAAAAAAGATCCGGCTCCTGAATCGCGCTCAAGACGCTGATCATGGCTCCCACGGAGTGACCCACCAGAATAACATCCTGTAGACCGAGCGTGTGACACACCTCCACTATATCGGCCGCGTAGCCATTCAGTGTTGCGTATTTATCCGGTTGATAGGCAGATAGATCAGAATTGCCAACCCCAACCTGATCAATAAGCACCAGTTGATAGTTAGCTGCCAAACCCGCCGTGATATAGCGCCAGATGTTTTGATCACAGCCAAAGCCATGAACCAACATCATTGTCTGCTTACCCTGGCCAATAACCTTGACATTGTTTCGTATGCGTGCATCCATAGTCCAAGGCAAACAAGATAACCCGGTGCCAGTGGGTACTTTTGTTCTAAAATATGTAATGATTCGCTATTAAAGCATAAAGGCGCACCAATCTTACTTTCGTTGCACGGGAGTATTTGAGATAATGTGCACTTACAAGTCAACAGTGCCTACTTATGGTTTGAATAAAAAATTAAGGTGTTAGGGTTTAGCTCCGAGCTGGCTAACTAAGAATTGCTTGCTGCCATTGCCCGGCCCGCCAGATACCCTGTTGTCCAGGCAGCCTGAAAGTTAAACCCACCCGTAATACCATCAATATCAAGTACCTCGCCCGCAAAGTAGAGGCCTGGCACCCGGCGGCTTTCCATGGTATGCATGTTTATCTCGCCGAGCACAATGCCGCCGCAGGTTACAAACTCTTCCTTGTAAGTGGTTTTGCCCCGCACGGGCAGCGGTGTGCGCAGCAGACTTTCAATCAGGCGGTTTTGCAGCTTGGCGGGCAGCTCGCTCCAGCGCATTTCCGCGCTGATGCCGGCCTGATCGGTGAGGGTGCGCCATAGCCGCTGGGGCAGCCCAAATAATGGGTTGCTTTCCACGGTCTTACGCCCGTTCTGGTCGCGGAAGGTGTGCAGCCACTGGCGGAGGGTTTCCTCAGTATGGGCTGGTACCCAACTCACCAGCGCCGTGCTTTGATACTGTAGTTCATGGAGGCGGCGGGCACCCCAGGCCGATAGTTTGAGTACGGCCGGGCCGCTCACGCCCCAGTGCGTTACCAGAATCGGGCCTTCATACTCCAGCTTTTCGCCCGCCACGCGTACGCGTACGTTGGGTACGCTCACGCCCGGCAGCTCCCGCAGCGGCGACTCCGGCACGTTAAACGTGAATAGCGAGGGCACGGGCTCGGCTATGGTGTGCCCCAGCTGCCTCAACCACTCGTAGCTCTCCGACTTGGGCGCTCCGCCCGTGGCTATGAGTAAGCGGGCCACCTGCATTTCCTGGGCGTGGGCGCCGGTAAGCCGCAAACGGAAGCCGCCCCCGGGCTGGGGGGCAATTTCTTCGGCGTTGGTTTGTTGCAGGATGCGTACCCCGGCCCGCTGCGCTGCTTCCAGCAGACACAGGGCAATGGTTTCGGAGGAGTCGGTAGTGGGAAACATGCGGCCGTCGGCTTCCGTCTTGAGCGCCACGCCGCGCTGCTCAAACCAGGCAATAGTGGCGCGCGCATCAAATTCCCGGAAAGCCTCCTTTAGCTGTTTGCCCCCGCGTGGGTAGTGCTGCGCCAGCTGTGTCGGCGACTCGCAGGCGTGGGTCACGTTGCAGCGCCCGCCGCCCGAAATGCGCACTTTGCTCAGCAGCTTGCCGGTTTTTTCAATAAGATACACCGTGAGGCGTGGGTTGGCTTCGGCGCAGGCAATGGCTCCGAAAAAGCCCGCCGCGCCCCCGCCCAGCACAGCTACGGTGTTGGAATCAGAAAGAGTTTGCACAGCTCAAAGGTACGAAGCCCGCTGCCTAAAATCTCCCCAAAGCAACGGTAGTAAGTCTAGCAAGCCGTTAGTGCCATCTCTAAATCGTCGTGCTGAAAGCGGTAATCCAGGGTCTGCCGAATCAAGGTGCTGTCAATGATTTTGCCCCCCAGGGTATCGTCCAGGCGAAAATCAGGCGGCTGCAAGCCCAACTGCTGGGCGGCTTTCGGATAGAAGTCGCTGCGCACGGGGTGAGAGATGGCGCACGCGTTAAACGTGTATCCCCAGGCTTGCTGCCGAATAATAGCCGAAAGCAGACCCACGCAGTCGGTGAGGTGAATCAGGTTGACAGGGGCATTGGCCTGGGCCACATCCAGCCGCCCGGCCAGAAAACGGCCCGGCGGACGCTGGGGACCAAATAAGCCTGCCAGTCGCACCACGGTATTGCATGGTGAGCCCAGGCTGGCATCGTGGGGGGCAAAAAGGTCCTCGGCCCGCAGCATATCGGAGGCAGCATCGGAGGCGGCCTGGGCATCGGCTTCGTGCATGGCGCGGGGCTCGTCGGGGTATACGCTGGTCGAGCTGATAAACAGCACATGACTTACGTGGCAAGCCTTGACGGCTTCGGCTACGGGGTGCAGCAGGTTGGAATAGCTGCTGGTTGCGGCGCCGCGGCGCGGGGGCACATTGAGCACCAATACATCGGTGCCGCTAAGCAAGGTGTGCAGGGTGTCGCGGTCGATGGCCGTGAATTTGCCCCCCAGACTCAACAAGTATGGCCGGATGCCCGCGTCGCGCATCGTGAGCACACGTGAGGGCGTGGTGGTGGTGCCGGCCACTGAGTAGCCTTCGGCCACAAGAGCCTGGGCCAGGGGCAACCCCAGCCAGCCGCAACCAAGCACGGCTACCGTCGGACGATGACTTTGAAAGGAATCATTCATGTGCGGATCAAAGGTGGCAAAAAATCATTACCGACCAAGCGGCCCACCTCAACCGACAATTTGCGTTCTTGTGCCTTTCCCGATCTTCGTCTTTTATTTTTTCAAACCCCGCCTAACCCTACGCTTTATGTCCGCTCCCTACACCCAACCCATGCTTCGTGATAACGCCCTGCAAGGCAAAACCATCGTTGTGACTGGCGGCGGCACCGGCCTGGGCCGCGCCATGACCACGTATTTTCTTCAATTGGGGGCCAACGTTACCATCAGCAGCCGCAAGCTAGACGTGTTGGAAAAAACCGCTGAGGAACTGCGTCAGCAAACCAGCGGCAAGATACTGGCCGTGCAGTGCGACGTGCGCAAATACGAGGAGGTGGAAAATATGCTGCAACGCACCATCGACGAATTTGGGGGCGTCGATGTATTGCTGAATAATGCTGCCGGCAACTTCATTTCGCCTACGGAGCGCCTCAGCCACAAAGCCTTCGACGTGATTGTAGACATCGTGCTGCGCGGCTCCTATAATTGCACGCTCGCCTTTGGCAAACGCTGGATAGCCGACAAAAAGCCCGGTACTATCCTCAACATTGTGACTACCTACGCCTCTGTGGGCTCGGCCTACGTGGTGCCCTCGGCGGCCGCCAAAGCCGGCGTGCTGGCCATGACGCGCTCCTTGGCTGTGGAGTGGGCTAAATACGGTATTCGCTCCAACGCCATTGCGCCCGGCCCGTTCCCCACGGAAGGCGCCTGGAGCCGCCTGTTTCCCGAACCGCTCGCCAAAAAGCTCGATCCGGCCGCGTCCGTGCCCCTTAAGCGTGTAGGCGACCATCAGGAGCTGGCTAACCTGGCCGCCTACCTCGTATCCGATTTCTCCGCTTATATGAATGGCGAAGTCGTTACCATCGATGGTGGCGAGTGGCTGAACGGCGCTGGCGAGTTCAATAAGCTGGAGCTGATTCCGGCCCCCATGTGGGATGAAATTGAGAAAGCCATGCGTCGGTAGACTTCTATGAGGATGTCTTAGTATGAATTAAAAAAGCCCCCCAGGCATAATCCGGGGGGCTTTTTATGTAGATGTTTTATGCTGAGAAGGCTCTCGTTAACAGGATGATTACAGGTTATAGTCCTTAAACTCCTTCGTGAACTCTTGGGCCGGAATGGGTTGGTTGGCTTCCACGTCCAAGAACTTAAACTCCTCGAATAGGCCTTTATCATCTTCCGCGCGGATCAATAGCGGCAAATACAGCTTCTTATCCACACAAATTAGGGTGCTTGTGCCGTAGCTGTTGGGCACTTGCAGCACCTTACCTGTGGGAATGGGCGCGTCGGCAGCGACGCCGTTTTTCTCCATAATACGGTATTCACCACAGCCAAACTTGTCGGCTACCTGGGCTACGGTTTCTCCCTTGCCCGCAGTATAGCTCACGTAGCGAAACTTTGGGAAGTCGGAGCTGAGCTGGTAGCAGGGGCGGCCGGCAATAGTCGTATCGCCGGTGTAGCGAAACGACCGTTCATAAGACTTGTCTGGGCGCTGCGCGGAGCCGCGCAGAATATCCGCTATCATGCCGTAGCCGGCATCCAGCACACTATGGTGCTGACCACGGCGCATCAGCATGCCATTTGGGTCTAGGCTCAGCGTGACGTATGGAAAGCTATTTGGATACACCCACGCGTCGCCATCATTCTGACCCGTCACCCAAAGCACTTCCACGCCTTTTTTATTCCGCAGAAATATCTGTAGGGGAGCGTACCCCAGTTTCATGGTGGAGTTAGCCTGTGTGTATTTGCCCCCCAGGCGTTCCTGGGCATGCACGGTGCACCGCAGAGTCTTTAAATTATCGATGGCCACTCGCAGCTGCGAAACTAGTCGCTCAGTAGTCATGCCTTCCGTAGGTGGCGCCGCCGGCGCAGTACCCGGCCGGAAAATTATAGTAGCAGCTAACAGGCTGGCAGCAGGCACTAATAGCCGGTGATATAAAGGCATAAGGGAGTACGAATTTCTCTTTGCAAATGGGTAAAACAAATGGGTAACTAGTTGAAATGATACAAAAACTGCGCTTCCATCAGCTAATTAAGACTGAGCCGGGGGAAGCGCGATTTAGCAGAATCAAAAATAAAAAGTTCGTCGATTTCTACCTCCGTTATAAATGAGTAAAGCGGAAACAGTTCGACTACGGCCTGTACTGCTGCTGCATCGTCCGCGTTTATGGTAATCCAGCCACGCGTACGATCGGCGCTGATGGCATAGGTTTCAATCACGTGGTCCTCAATGAGCTGCTGAATAAGCGCCCAGTGTGATGGAATGAGCGCCATAAACTCTTGGGTAAACAACGCGGGTAGCCGCAAGCTAACTACGAATCTGGGCATAAAGGTAGGAGTGCGGAAAAGAAGCAACGGGGTTATGGCTGCTGAACGCCAGCCGCTGGCGGAAAGTTGATCTTTTACGCTATTGCCAGCAACTTTTTGAGGCAAAAGGCAGAATAGAATGCCATGCACTTTTCCGTTATTACTCCCAGCCACAACCGCCGCCAGTATCTGCCCGAAGCGGTGGCCAGCGTACGGGCCAGCATCAGCGCCCCGCTCGACTTTTCTTTCGAACATCTTATTTACGACAACGGCTCAACCGACGGCACCGGCGCATGGCTCCGTCAGGCCGCGGCCGAAACGCCAAACCTGCGTACCTGGAGCTATCCTGAGCCGCTAAAGGCAGGGGAGGCCCGCAACCGTATTATCCGCGAAACGCCCCCCGATGCCTGGCTGGTGCCCCTCGATGATGACGATATTCTGTTGCAACGCACGCTCTACCACTATGCCGACCTGGTGCAACGCTACCCCGACGCACCCTGGTTTGTAGCCGATTTTCTGCGTATTGACCAGGATGGGCGCTACCTGCCCAATGAAGATTATTATGCCTGGCGCTTTGAGTCGCCACTAGATATGCTGGGGGCCATTTTTCGGGCTGAGCATTTCATTCAGGGCAATGTGTGCTACAGCCGTAGTCTATTTGATCAGGTGGGAGGCTATGATGCGGAGCTGCCCATGGCCGAAGACCTGGACTTATATGTGCGCTTCCTGCTGGCCGGCCATTTGCCGGTGGTTTCGCCCCACATCAATCACCTGCACCGGTTTCATACCAGCAACGTGAGCATCGGGGTAGATGGGGAGAAGCATGGAGAAGATCTGCGGGCAATTTACGCTAAATATGCCCCCCAGTTGAAAGCCCTCGGGGTTGTTGAGCCAGGCCACTAACTTTGCTCGCTTAGGAGAGTGAATGATTGTATTTTGTACATTTGAATAATAATACATTTGGATAATAGAGAAGTTGTTGCTCGTACGGTTGACTTCATTGAAGCCAAGTTTTTAAACGAGGGTTCCGGTCACGATTGGGCCCACATTAAGCGGATATGGCAAACAAGCCAAGCGCTGGCCACCCAGACGCCAGGCGTCGATCCTTTTGTCACGGAGCTTGGTGCCTTACTCCACGACGTAGCCGATTGGAAGTTTCACGCCGGCGATGAGGAAGCCGGGCCTCGTGCGGCCCGGGAATGGCTTAACAGTCTGGGCGTGGAGGAAGCCGTTATTCAGCGCGTGGAGATGATTATTCGGGAAATCTCCTTTAAAGGAGTAGGGGTGCCTACGCCTATGAGCACGCCGGAAGGGGAGATTGTGCAGGATGCTGACCGCCTTGATGCTATCGGCGCCATCGGAGTGGCGCGGGCTTTCGCTTACGGAGGCCATAAAGGACGCCCGCTCCACGACCCAGCCGTTGCGCCCATTGCCCACGACTCGTTTGAGAGTTACAAGCAGAATACCGCGCCCACCATCAATCACTTCTACGAGAAGCTGCTGCATCTGCAGGAGCGCTTGCACACGCCAGCCGCTCGGTCAGTTGCCAGGCAGCGGCATCAGTTTATGGAGGAGTTTCTCGCTCAGTTTCTGCGCGAATGGGAAGGGGAGGACATTAAGGCAAGCGCGCCGGTAGAGTGATAGTCTTATCTAGTGCAAGCTGAACCTTTAACTGAGTGCGCTATAACTCGCATCGGATGGCTACTTTTAGGGCATGAATCTACGTTTTCTCTATGTTCGGTTTGTAGTGGCCATGTTTCTGTTGGTCGCCTTAGCCTCGTGTCGTACCTGCCCGATTATGTCGTGCCACACGCGCAAGCAGCATTTCCACGATGGTACTAAGTTTCGGGGTCAGCCTTTCTTTAAAAAGCAAAACCCGGCTATTGGCGAGAAAATCAAGGTCCACAACGAAGGCAACAGCAAGCGCCGCAAGGCCGACAAAAGCAAGCCGCTGAAATAGGCTGCAATTAGGCAAAACGGCCCTTTTTTCGTAACTTGCGGGCTTCACAAAGTACTCATTCACTGGTGCCGAAATTGCCCCCCAGGGGGCTTTTTTTCGGCTTACTTAGATTTCTCTATGGCGGAAGGCGAAAAGATCATTCCGATTAACATTGAAGATGAGATGCGCGGGGCTTACATCGACTATTCGATGTCGGTTATTGTATCCCGTGCTCTGCCAGATGTGCGCGACGGTTTGAAACCCGTGCATCGGCGCGTGCTTTATGGCATGAGCGAACTGGGCGTATCCTATAATAAATCCTACAAGAAAAGTGCTCGTATCGTGGGCGAAGTACTGGGTAAATACCACCCGCACGGCGACTCCTCAGTATATGATACCATGGTGCGCATGGCCCAGGAATGGAGCCTGCGCTATCCGCTGGTTGACGGGCAGGGTAACTTTGGTAGCATCGACGGCGACTCGCCGGCTGCCATGCGTTATACCGAGGCACGCCTCAAGCGTCTGGCTGATGAGCTTTTGGGTGATCTGGACAAGGAAACGGTTGACTTTCAACCCAACTTCGACGACTCCCTGGAAGAGCCATCGGTAATGCCTGCCAAATTCCCGAACCTGCTGGTAAACGGCACCACGGGTATTGCGGTGGGTATGGCCACCAACATGGCACCTCACAACCTGACGGAAGTGGTCAGCGGCATCATTGCTTATCTCGACAACTCCGAGATTACCATCGCCGAGCTAATGGAGCACGTTACGGCTCCTGACTTTCCCACGGGGGGCACTATCTACGGTTACGAAGGGGTAAAGCAAGCATTCGAAACTGGCCGCGGCCGGGTGGTGATGCGGGCTAAGGCGCACTTCGAAACCCTGCCCAGTGGTAAAGAGCAGATCATCATCACCGAGATTCCCTATATGGTGAATAAGGCGTCGATGATTGAAAAAACGGCTGCCCTGATCAACGAGAAGCGCATAGAAGGCATTTCGGACCTGCGCGATGAGTCAGACCGCGACGGTCTGCGCATCGTGTACGATCTGAAGCGCGATGCCATGCCCAATGTGGTACTCAATAACCTGTACCGCTATACCCAGCTGCAGAGCAGCTTCGGCGTCAACAACGTGTGCTTGGTAAAAGGCCGCCCGATGACGCTGAATCTGAAGGAACTGATTCACTACTTTGTTGAGCATCGTGCCGATGTAGTTGTACGTCGTACTCGCTATGAGTTGGCCGAAGCGCAGAAGCGTGCTCACATCCTGGAAGGTCTGCTCATTGCTCTGGACCATCTGGATGAAGTAATTGCGCTGATTCGCGGCTCCCGCGATGGCGAAGTGGCTCGTGCTCAGCTTATTGAGCGTTTCAAGCTCAGCGAAGTACAAGCCCGCGCTATCCTAGATATGCGTCTGCAACGCCTCACGGGCCTGGAGCGCGACAAAATCGTGCAGGAGTACGATGAGCTGATGAAGCTCATCGATCATCTGAAAGCGGTATTGGCTTCGGATGAGTTGCAGCGGCAAATCATCAAAGACGAGCTGCTCGACATTCGGGAGCGCTACGGTGATAAACGGAGAACCATGATTGAGTACGCTGGTGGCGACTTCAGCATGGAGGACATGATTGCCGACGAGAGTATGGTAATTACCATCTCCAACGAAGGCTACATCAAGCGCACCGCCCTCGACGAATACCGGGCTCAGGGTCGGGGAGGAGTTGGCTCCCGTGGTGCCTCATCGAAGCAAGACGACTTTACTTCCAATCTGTTCGTAGCTACCACCCACGAATATCTCTTGTTCTTCACCGAGCTGGGTCGTGTATTCTGGCTGAAGGTTTACGAAGTGCCTGAAGGAGGCAAGAACGCCAAAGGCCGCCCCATCCAGAACCTGATTGAGATTCCTCGCGAAGATTCGGTGCGTTCTGTATTGAACGTGCGCGGCCTGCGCGACCCGGACTATCTGGAAAATACCTTCCTCATGTTCTGTACCGAGCAAGGAACCGTGAAAAAGACTCCATTGGAAGCTTATTCACGTCCACGCACGGCGGGTATCAATGCCATCACTATTAATGAAGGTGACCGTTTGCTGGACGTGCAGCTCACTACGGGCAGCAGCGAAATCGTGGTTGCCTTGCGTTCGGGTCGGGCAGTACGTTTCCCCGAAGGCAAAGTGCGTTCGATGGGCCGTAACGCTGCCGGTGTGCGCGGTATCACATTGGCGAATGCTAATGACCGTGTCGTTGGTATGGTGTGCGTATCAGATCCAAGTCAGGAGCTATTGGTTGTATCCGAGAATGGTTACGGCAAGCGCTCTGAGCTAGAAGAATATCGCATTACTAACCGTGGCGGTAAAGGTGTGCAGGCAATGAAGGTGACAGAAAAGACCGGTGCACTGGTAGCCATTAAGGATGTAAATGACACGGACGACTTGATGATCATCAACAAGTCGGGTATCATTATACGTCTGCGGGTGGCTGATCTGCGCATAATTGGTCGTGCCACGCAAGGCGTACGTCTACTTAAAATCAGCGCGGGCGATGAAATATCATCTGTTGCTAAAGTAGCCGCTGAGGAAAAGGAGGAAGAAATTCTGAATGGAACTGGCGAAGATGGAGAGGGCCAACCCATTAATGTGGATACGCCAGCTGATTTAGCTACCTTAACTGATCCTGAGCAGCTTAGCGATAACTAGGCATACTCTTATGGCTGAAAATGGATAGTACTGATGGTTTTTCTGTCGTTACTGTCTTTTTTCAGCCATTTTTGTTTTTCAACCACCTTACTTACAACCCAAGGCTGAACCAAGCACATATTTTCCGCGTTTGGGCAGCAATTCCTTTCTTTCACCCTAATTCTTGAGTATCATCTCTATGAAGAAGATTCTTTTGACCCTGGTTGCTGCAGCCACTCTCCATACTGCATCAGCACAGAACTCGGCCGTTACCAACGCAATTCTTTTCCAACGTCAGGGTACCCTTGATAAGGCTCGCACGGAAATCGACAAGGCCGTTCAAAATCCGAAGACCTCAACCAAGGCTAAAACCTGGTATACGCGCGGCGAGATCTATGACGGTATGGCTGCCAGCCCGATCTATGGTAAAGCTCTGGGTGCCGGTGAGGGTGCAAAAACTGCGTTTGAATCTTACCAAAAGGCTATCGAGCTAGATGGTAAAGATGGAGAATTCGGTAAGCAGGCTGTCGCAAAAATGGACAACCTATACGGCCTGGCCCTTAATGCCGGCGTAGAAAGCTATAACGGCAAGAATTTCGATGAGGCAATTAAGTCGTACCAGATGGCCCAGCAGATCCGGCCTCAGGATACAACTGCTTACCTGTATGCAGCTTATGCAGCGGAAGCCAAGCAGGATTTTGCGTCGGCGAAGGCTACTTATAGCAAGTTGCAGGCGATGAACTACAAGTCGCCCCAGATGTATGGCCGCTTGTTACAGATTGCCCGTGAAGAGAAAAACGATGCTGAAGCCATGAAAGTCGTACAGCAGGCATTGCAGGCATATCCAACCAACAAGGCATTCATGCTGGAAGAGTTGAATATGTATCTGGCTGCTGGTCGTGGCAAAGAAGCATTGGACAAAATTGACCGTGCTATTGCTGCTGATCCAACCAACTCGAACTTGTACGCCGTAAAAGGCTCTATTCTTGATTCGAATAAGCAGCCTGAGCAAGCACTAGCTGCTTATCGCAAAGCAGTTGAGGTTAATCCCGATAACTTTGACGCTCAGTTCAATATGGGTGTATATAATTACAACAAAGCGGCTGAGAACTATACGAAAGCTAGCAAGATGGATATGGCTTCTTACCAGAAGTCTGGCAAGAAACTCGAAGCAGAAGGTAAAAAATACTTTGAACAAGCATTACCGCATTTTGAGAAGGCTTTGCAATTGCAGCCAGATGACCGGGCTACCATTTCGTCTTTGCAGAAAGTATATGTTCGCTTAGGCCGTAACGCTGATGCAGAAAAAATGAATGCGAAGCTTGAGACACTCAAGAAATAAAGCGCAACTGCCGCCAGCAATGGGGGAGTGAAAATTAAGCAGCCCGAGTCCCAGATTGGTACTCGGGCTGCTTTTTGAAAACACTACTTAACATAATATAAATTATAAGACAAATGGTTTTGGTGAATTTGGTGATAGACAGCACGTCTAAATATGATCATTATTGCTCGGTTTGAGTAAATGCGCTATAGATATGATAAGGCTTATAAAATTTCCATTGAACAAAATTTAAATTAATCGAAATAACAGAATTCGTATTCATTCGCTGGGCCACTTCTTGCTCATTTACTTCGGATTCCCCTACAGATTAGATGCATTAATAAGGAGTTGCTATTGATTTATAGCGGAGCAGTTGCAGCTGGATGACTCGCTGAAGAATTTTAGCCGACAGAACTGCTACTCGAAGCAATAAGACACTCTAGCCAATCAAAAGCAGCTGGAGCTTCTTGTCTGGCGTGTGTCGTTGTAGAGCTCAGCTTAAGACGGTGTGGGCTTCGACCAAACCGAAAGCACCGGCAACTACTGAACTGATGCTCATTTAAGAAAGCCAGGATCAATAAAGCCATTCTTTCAATGGTCAGCCAGTTATTCTCTGGTAAACCTGCTCCTATTTATATCGTCTATTTAAACGCCTATAATAAGTAGCTAAGAATTGGGGTTGAAAATTGTATCTCACAGCAATCAAGTCGATTAGAGGGCCCCTACTGCGATTATAGCACCTATTAACCACACTCCCGCCGCGGCCCGGCCTTATGTTAGATTGGTATTTAAATACGGTTGTATTATTTGAAATGATAATTAATATATCGAATGACACTATAAAAGTATAAGATAGTATAAAATGATATATTATGGTATTACCTTTTAATACTTTGTACTACTATTATATACTGATATTGATTATACTTGTGTTCACATACTATATACCATCTCTTTATATGCCTAAGACCATTGACTATCCACGCACTAGTTACCTAAGTGCCTGGGAAGTAGCTGAAGTAGTGGATGATACAGGAGGTAAGTGCGCAATTGAAACATGTGCACGCAAGCTCAATAGAAAGGTTAGTGGCTCTTTTAAAGCTATCATAGGTTCAGCTGTGAAGTTTGGCCTCATAACCAGTAAACGCGAGCTACTGACTACTACAAACCTGTTTCGTCGGATAAAACATGCCTATGATAAGCAGGAAGAGAAGATATTCCATCGGGAGGCTTTTCTACATCCGCCGTTGTTTACTCAGATCTGCCGTAAGTTTCGGAGTCGCGAGCTACCAGTGCATATGCTGGATGTAATGCTGATCAGGGAATTTGGTGTTGAAGAGATCAATGCTCAGAATGTAGCGAAGGCCTTTGTGGAAGGCGCACGGATGGTTGGGGTGATGGATGAGCGTAATGTGGTAGCTGATATCGATCAGTTGGCTGCTCAACAACCTCCGCGACGCGAACTGGCTAGCACGGACATGCCGATGAACTTGTTCCGGGGGCCCGTTATGCCCGCTACTGAAACATCAGTTACTTCAGATACCATTGCCACAGCCAGAACCTCCGAAGCAGGCACAGCACAACCTAATGATGGTATTAACTCCATAGGTAGTCTTGTACCAAGGGTGCCTTCAAAGGATGCTGTATCTGCGCTGTTTGGACTGGATACTGAAGACTTAGAGGAAGAGTCGGAACAAATGCCCCCCAGAGCACCTGAGCACGCGCCGTCGGCCTTTATGACTGAGCCTCCAGTATCTGGTTCTGCACCAATGAATATTCCGACAGCTAGTAATACGAACAGCGCCATTCCCAAGGTTGGCAATAGTGCAGTATCAACTCAGACTAAGGTTTCTAATGCAGGTTCAGCACCTTCATTCTCTATCCACATCACCGGACCGGGCATGGATACGCAGTTCAATATTCAGGATCTGGATGATGTGGAGATCGTACGGATACTGTTGGAGAAGATCAGGAGGCAATTGGCTGGCTAATGTTGGCATCTCCTGCCCTATTTCAGTACTGTATATATAGGCAAAGTTTCGTTTATATATAAGTTATGTTAACCTATTATTGTCTCTTTTCATAGCTTCCCTAAAAATGATTCCTTTGAATTCCCGCACACTACTCTCCTTCCTAAGCTTGGCTCTGCTGGTTGCTTGCGAGCCACAACAGACCACAACTTCTGACCCAGCGGATAGTACCCAGGCTATGCAGCAGGAGAATGATAGACTTAAGAGTCAGAATGACAGCCTTCAGAAGCTGTTGGAAAGTGAACGAATGACGCCACGCGCAGAAATGCCCCCCACTACCCTGCCGCCAGCAACCGACTCAGCGGCAACGACCAATCCTTAGTTTTCTGTTATGTTCTCAACTGCTGCGCCCGAATGCTATCGTTTAAGCGTGCGCAGCAGTTGAGGCACGTTGTCTACCTCAATGGCATCGGGATGGGCAGCTACTAAGCGTCGGATCGAGCCGGCGGAACGCCCCCCAAACAGTACGGCGTCGAAGCCCGCCGCCTGTACCTGTGCGACTTGCTCAGGCGTCGCCAAAGCTTTTGGTATCACGATGGCTTGCACCCCGATACCCTTAGCGGCCGCTATTCCAGCCATGAAATCTTCGTCTTTGGTAACTTCCAGGCCCAGCGGAACCTGTGGGAGTTCGTGCTTGAGTTGGCGCAGCGTGGGTTGATAAGTTGTCAGAATAAGCAGTCGGTCGGTGGGCACTTGATAGCGACGTATCAGAGACGCCAGGGCCCGAACCAGCGCGGGTGACCGAGTATACTCCCCTCCACACCCATCATGCTCGTGCAAATCGAGGTGCAGGTAGGGATACTGAGGATAGCGCGCCACGCGCGCGAACAGGGTTTCCAAGGTTATGATCCGCTCGTTGTGAAACAAATCATAGCCCCATCCACCCCTATATGGTAGCTTCACCAATGCCGCCGCGGGCTGCTGACTTACGCAGCCACTGCCAGTAGTCATGGAATTGAGCGTCGGATCATGGTAGAGTATAGGAATACTATCCTGACTCAATTGCACATCAATCTCCACGCCGTCGGCACCCTGCGCCAGGGCCTTTTCCACACCCGCCAGGCTGCTGGGCGGCAAGGGATTAAAGGGATTCAGGGGGGTAAAAAAGCCGGAGCCAGCGTGCCCAATCACCTGAATATAACCAACGTGACGGTTGGTGAGGGGCCCCGGAACGGAAGCGTTAGATTCCCAAATCAAGCGGCCGGCACCCAGTATGCCAGCCAAAAGAAGTACGCCCCTTCCTATTCGGTGGGCTCGTTTTGTTAGACGCATAGTCCGCAAGTTCGCAGTTTAAGCTGGCTTCCTACCTACTCTGAACTGCATAATTCATTCTACCTTTAGCCCCACTTTACTGCTTATTACCTCTTTGTATATGCCTTCGGTACTGGTAACGGGTTGCGCCGGCTTTATTGGTTCCCACCTCTGTGAACGGCTGCTGGCCGATGGCTATCACGTAGTGGGCCTCGACAACTTTGACCCCTTTTATGCCCAGAGCCTCAAGCAGGAAAACATGGGGGGCTTTTTTCAACATCCCTACTTTCGTTTTCTCGAGCTTGACCTGCGCGCCGGCTCCGACGCCCTGACCCAGGCCCTGGGTGCTACGCCTATCGACCTGGTGGTGCACCTGGCGGCTAAAGCCGGTGTCGGGCCGTCGGTGCGCGAACCGGTGGCCTACCTGGACAACAACGTGCTGGGCACCACCCACCTGCTGGAATGGATGCGGCTGCGGAGCGTCGGCAAGTTGTTTTTTGCCTCGTCGTCCTCTGTATACGGCAACTCCCCCCAGCGCCCCTTCCGCGAAGATCAATCCTTGCTGCAAGCCTGCATCTCGCCCTACGCGGCCTCTAAGCTAGCCGGCGAGCAACTGACTTATACCTACCATCACCTCTACGGCTTGAGCGTGCTCAATGCCCGCTTTTTTACGGTCTTTGGCCCCCGGCAACGGCCCGATTTAGCCATTCATAAGTTTGTGCGTCTACTGCGAGCGGGCCAGCCCATCCCGGTGTTTGGCGATGGCACCACGGCCCGCGACTACACCTATGTGGGTGATACCGTGGAGGGCATTGTCCGGGGCGTAGCGTATTTGTTATCCCAGCCTGTTGGCTTTCATACTATTAATCTGGGCAACAGCCACCCGGTACCGCTGCTGGACCTGATTCACGCCGTCGGGGAAGCGGTCGGAATTGCCCCTCAGCTGGTCTTTCAACCCATGCAGGCGGGCGACGTTGATGTAACTTACGCCGACATTAGCAAGGCAAAAGAGCTTCTGGGCTATGCCCCTCAGACTTCCCTGGCCGAAGGGCTTAAGCAGTTCATACACTGGCAACAGAAGCCCAGCACCTCATTGCTTTAAGCCTAAGCCTGGAGGTTTACGCCGCCACCCCGGGCAGCATCTTTTCGTTCTGGAGCCGTAGGCGCTGGCAGAGCACACGCATAATGTTGCGGGCAACTTCGGAGCACTCTTCCATTACATCATAGAAGTCCTCCTGGTCAATGCGAAAAGCTATTACCGGGCTCAGCGCAATGGCCGTGGCGGAGCGGGCTTCAGCATCCAGCAGGGCTAGCTCCCCAAAGAAATCACCTTTACTGAAAGTCGTGAGCCGCAGAGGTCCGTCGAAGATTCCGACTTCCCCCTGGCTTACAATGAACAAGGAGTTACCCAGGGTTCCTTTAACAAAAATCTCCTGATCGGGCTGAAAAGCTACTTCGTTCATTATAGGCACAATAGTACCCAGAACGTTCTCGGGCGTTTCGGCAAAGAGCGCAGTGCCTTTCAGGAGCAGTACGCGCTCCCGCGCCGATACACAGGATGCGGAAGCGTGAGACGTATTCATAAGCAGCTGATGAGAATCCGGGTAAACAGAAATCAGTTGGTCGAAAGCCGCGGGGCGCTGCAAGGGCAGCTGGCGCAGCACCGCCATGGCACTCTCCTGAATAAGTATGTTGGCGGACAGCAGGTGTGGGTGTAAATACAGCACGGTTTCAGGGTTCGGGTGCCACTGCCGCAGCGCCACGCTAATCGTCCAGGCCGAGAAGGAGGCAGAGCCGCGCCGTACGATGGAGGTTTGCATAGGCTCGGCGGAACTCCGAGGACCCAATAAGCTATCAAAGGTTTGCACCTTGTCACGCAAGCGGCCGGTATCGAGCAAGGCTTGCAGGCCCTGGTAAAGCGGCCGGGGAATCAAGTTGTCCAGAATCTCCAGGGCATTGGCCTGCCGTTCGCCGGCCGAGTGGGCCACGCCTCGCTGTGCATCCAGAATATGCTGGCGCTCATAAATCTGCATGAGCAGCCAGAACAGGCGCTGCTGCCCTTTTTTGAGCTCATAGCGTAAGGCCGCGCGCAGCTCCGCGTTGGCACTGCTCATGCCATGCAGTACTTGCTGGGCCAGCCGCATTTCCTTCTCTACCAGGCGCTGAAACAGGGGCGCATCGGCAGGCACGGTGGCGTAGCTGCTCAGCGCCCGCAGTACCGCGGCGCGGGCGTGCAAATTAGAGGTCTGGGCAACCTCCATTAACACCTGCCGGGCGGCCGGGGTAGCCAGCCGGGCACATACCTGCGCCAGCAGATGCAGGTAGCGCCCATCTGACTCCTTCGTTAGGGATTCTTTGATCTTAGGCAACGCCGGCGCCCCAATTCCCACCAGGCTGTCGGCCACTGAACTCCTTATTGTTTTGTTGCGCAGCAAGTGCAGCAGATCATCCGTCAGGGCCGGATTGGTCGTATCAGCGGCGGCGATTACGGCGGCCTGCACGACTTCCGGCACCGGACTGTGCAGGCAGGTAGTGAGCAGCTCGCTTTGCTGCTCGGGGGCCAAAAACCGGATCAGTCCCAGCGCCAGGAGGCGGGAGCTGGTGTCGGAGGAAACGAGGATCGTGCTGAGGCTTTCCCGAGCCTGAATATCATTGGGCGCTTTCGTCAGGCGTCCCCGCAGGGCTCCTCTACGCACCACCACATCCGGATGCTGCAGTAAATCATTCGCCTCGGGGTGGGCTCCGGCCAGGGCGCTGGCGGTTTCGCGCAGTTTGGGGTCAGGGTCATCAAGGGCCAGGCGCCGCAGCAAGCCCGGGTCGGCCTGGTGGCCCACCACGCTCAGCACGCGCGTGCGCACCCGGCTATCAGTATGCGCAAGCAAGGCCTCCGCGTTCTTGACCAGTCCGCCGGCTTTCAGCAACTCATCGATAGCCTGCAACGCTTCCTCCATACCACTGTCAGGTTCTTCCTCATCAAGGGCAAGGGAGCCGCTGGGGGGCAAATTTACTTCGGTGTTAGCCTCAAAGCGCAGACCCAGCGCGTCTTTCAGCTCATCCAGATATTTCCAATAGGTGCGTTGCAACAGAAAAACTGCCCCCAGCAGCAGCAGCCCCATCCACACAAACGGCACCCACTGATTCAGGGCCGGGGAGCCATGCAAGCCCAGCAGTAATAAGCCCCCCAAACCCAAACCCAGCGGCTCATAGAAGCCTTTGGCCAGGGTATGTCCTTCCAGGCGCTCCAGGGGCGTAAGTGGTTGAAACAGCACCAGAAACACTGGCTCAAACAATGCCCGGCGCAGCACTTCCAGCGTCAGATAAAGCCCCCCAAAGTATACCAGCAGTATGGCCGGACCAACGGCCGCCACCTGCAAGGCCCCAAACAGCAGAATACCCGCCAAGGCCGAGAGCGGCAGCAAAGCCAGAGTCCAGCGCACCCCAAGGCGGTCGATGCCGTGGCGCGTGAACAGCACCTTGAACAGCATGGCCAGCAGATAAGTCAGCGCCAAAACGCCCCCCACATACTGCAGAATCGTGGTTTGATCCTGTAGCTTGTACTTCACATTCACAAAGAAGATATACTCCACGCCCACCGCTACCGCCGCAATTGCCGTCAGGCTCAGGCCCATGGCATGAATCAGGGGGCTGGCCCCAAACACCTGGCGCACCAGCGCAGACTGTATCGGCCGCGCCACCCGGGGCGCCCCCGGCCGTGCCACCACCAACCGCGATTTAAACGTGGCTCGCTGAATCACGGAGGCCAACACATAGGCCCCGCAGGCGGTTAATAAGAGCACATACAGCTCATTATAAGCGTGCACCACTACGGCCAGCACGGCACCAATGGCTTTGGCGGGCATATCGCCGGCGCTGATGATGCTGAACAGCCGCCGCCCTTGCCGCACGTTGAAGACCACCGCCGACATGCCCCAGAACTCCAGGTTGGTCAGCAGATAAATCAAACGATAGCCGGTCATTATAGCCACGGCTGTCGTGACGGACGGGCCCAGCAAGAGCAGCAGTGTGAGCACGAGCGTGAGCACCACCGCGACCAACAGCGCCCGCACGGCCAGCTTCTGCAACAGCCAATGGTGTTCAAAATGCGCGTACAACTTACCCACGGCCATCATGGCCAGCGCGCCCACGCAATACGCCAGGGGCAGATTGCGCTCCGGGTTCACTTCCAGCAGCAGTACATTGGCCGTCACGTACACCAGGATGGTGCCGATGCCCAGCAGGAAGTTGTGCGCAAGAAACAACCAAACCGTCTTTGTTTCGCCGGGCCGTATTCCCAGAAACCGGGTTAGCTTCTCCATTAGAATTCATCGGTTAAAAAAGCCCCCCACCGAAAGCTGGCAGCCATTTCGCAGGCTATGCCAGCCACACCGGAGCGGCTTAGTGCAAGGCGCGCTTCTTGACCAGTCCGCCTTTGGTGTCGTTGATGCTTTGCATGACCACAAAAGCGTTCGGATCTATTTTATGAATCTCATCGGTCAGGCCCACGACCTCCAGGCGGGTAACGACCGTGAAAATGGCTTCTGTTTTCAGGTGCTGATGCCCGTGCGAGCCGTAGCCCTGGGTAACCTCGTACACGGTAGCGCCGCGGCGCAGCTTATCGGTTATCATCTGCCGGATTTCCGTGCTGTGGAAGGAGATAATCGTCAGGCCGGTGTATTCCTCAATGCCCACCAGGATGAAATCCACGGTTTTGGCAGCTGATAAGTAAGCCAGAATGGAATACAAAGCGGTTTCGATGGACAGCAGCCACGCCGCCACGCTGAAGATGATGATATTGATAATCAGCACAATATCGCCAATGGAGAGCGGCAGCTTGCGGCTAAGCCAGAGGGCCAGAATTTCAGTGCCGTCGAGTACGCCGCCGCCCCGCATGGCCAGGCCAATGCCCGCCCCCAGGAAGAAGCCGCCAAACACTGCAATCAGCAGCTTATCCTCCGTGACACTGGGAAAGGATACAATCAGCAGCGCCCCGGACAGGGCCATAATGGTCAGCAGGGTTTTGAGTGCGAACTTGCGCCCCAGCTGATAGTAGCCCAGGATAATAAAGGGGATATTGATTACCAGAATCAGTACCGACAGGGACATACCGGTCAGATGCCGGACCAGCAGCGAGATACCCGTAACACCGCCGTCGATAAATTCATTGGGCAGCAGGAAGCCCTTCAAGCCCAGCGCCGCCGAAAAAACGCCCGCCAGCAGCAGCAGTGTCTGCACTATCGTGCGACGCACCCAGCGCTGCGACAGCGCATAAAACAGCTTATAGTTGGTGGGCTCCGCTGCCGCGTCTTCCACGGGGGCCGCTACCACTTGCTGCGCGTAGCGTTTGGTGCGAAAGCGAGAAGGGATGAGGTGATCGAGCAACATTGCCGCCAGCAAAAGCCAGGTGTTCACTACCGATATATTCTCCGTAGGCCCACCAGCCGGGGCTGCGGCCTGACAAAAGCAGAAAACGCCAGTCAAAAGCTCAACGCTTGCACCAGCACCGAAGAACCAAATCTGATTCGGTGCCCTTTACCTCGTCTTAAGACGAAGGGGCACCACTCGAAAATATCGGATTAATTTAATTAAATCGCAAAATAATACTTGAGCTAGCATAAGCGCTTTTTTGGGTCAGCAGGCAGGGAAATGGTAAACTCTGTGTATTCCCCTTCCTTGCTGTCCAGGCTGAGCGTGCCGCCGTGGCCTTTAGTGATAATATCGTAGCTCAAGGACAAGCCCAGGCCCGTGCCCTCGCCCGTGGGTTTGGTGGTGAAAAAGGGCTGGTATATTTTTTCACGTACCGCCGCCGGAATCCCGTTCCCGTTATCCCGCACCCGTACCTGCACCGTGTTGCCCACCTGGCGGGTTTGCACGCACACTTCCGGACAATAGTCGGGTGACGCTTGCCGGCTCTTTTCCGCCACGGCGTAAAAGGCATTGGTAAGCAGATTCAGAAAGACCCGACTCAAGTCCTGAGGCAACACCAGTACGGGTTTCAGGTTGGGGTCTAGCTCGGTGCGGAGCGTGGCGTTGGAATCCTTGTTCTTGGCCCGCCAGCCATGATACGCCAGGCGCAGGCTTTCTTCCACCAAGGTATTAATATTGGTGGGCTGGCGCTGGGTGCTGCCGGCCCTGGAGTGCTCCAGCATGCTTTTCACAATGCGGTCGGCACGATTCCCATGCTGATTAATGCGGCTTTGGTTTTGAATAAGCTCCTGCAGCAGCACCTGAATATTTTGCTTTCCATCCTCCGACAGGCGCTCCTTGGCCAGCTCCTCCTCCAGCTCGGCCACCAAATCAACGCTCAGGTCGGAGAAGTTATTCACAAAGTTGAGCGGGTTCTGAATCTCATGGGCAATGCCCGCCGTGAGCTCGCCCAAGGAGGCCATTTTCTCCCGCTGCACCAGTTGGGTTTGGGTTGTTTTCAGGTCCGCGAGTGCCTGCTCCAGGTCATTGCGCTGGGCAATTATCTCCGAGGTGCGGGCCGCTACCTGCTGCTCCAGCTGCTCATTCTGCTGCGCCAGAATCTGCTGCTTTTCCTGCTCCTGCACCAGGCGCCGCCGCTGCTCCCGAATCAGAATGGTCACGATGCCGAGGGCCAGCAGCAGCAGGATGGGGCCAACGAGCAGAAAGGGAATCAGGGCATCGGGCATGGCACTAGCCAGCTAAGCTCAACGTAAATAATAACGAAGCTACGGTTCCAAGTTAAGCATCCGGGGGGCAAATTCAGCGGCTCCTTACATGCTCATTTATCCTGAAGCAGTTGCACAGAATCAGAAATGGCGGAAGGTACGCGCAGAACAGCAATGGCTGGCACCAAAGCTGTAAGCGGTTGGCCCAGTAGCCGATAAGGGCGCCGGCGCCAGCTGCTGTAGTGCAACCAGCGCGGCAGGGCCCCGCGCGCCGACACACTTAGAGGAAAGAAGTGGAACATCCAGGCTAACAACGCCATGTGCACGGCGGCCAAAAAGGTGTCGGGGCTGCTCAGTAGCGTGTCGAGGCGGATGATGGTGGCCCGATCATAGTATTCGGCGCTATAGATGATATTAATAGCAGCATACGTTACTACGGAGCAGGAACAGTACACCAGAATGGCAACGCTGAAAAAGAACTCGGGATGCTTTTCCAGCTCAAAGGGTAAACTTCTGGTCAGGTACACTACATGTATGATTGCCAGCGTAACCAGAATAGTGCAGCCCAGAGCCTGCGCGTAGCTATTTACATCCGTAGTAAAGCCATTAAGCACGGTGGCATCCAGTAAGGCCACAATCAGAAATACCCCTATACTGAGCCGGATAAGCTGCTGCATGCGTCCGGCGGGCAGCAGGCGCTGATACGTTCCCGCCAGCAAAACCAACATCAGTACCGTGCTCAGGTGAAAAAGGTAGACGTTGTTGCGAATAGTGATGCGACTGAGCGTATCCATGGGAAACAGCACCACTTTGGCGGCCACATAATAGAATACCAGCCGGAAGCGATACGGAATGTGCTGCCGGCGAAGGCAAGCGCACGCAAACGGCAGGATAGGTGCAGCCTCCAGAATCCGGTTAATGTGGTGAACGACTACCCAAGCATCCATTCGTGTTATTTAATTCTGATCAAATATTCCGCAGTTATCCGGACATCTCTCATAGCTTACCCCAATTTTGTAGTCTGGCTCAAACATACCGGGTGATATCTCCTTGTTAATAGGTATCTCCTTGCCCTTGTCATCCACGCCGGTGATGATAATTTTTCTTTTTCCTCTATCCTTCTCCTGACTACGATAAACACGGAGGCCTCTAACCTTTGGGTCGGCTAAAAGCTTGCTTATAAGATCTCTGCTAAAGTAGTTACTACTAACATTTTGGGGATAATCTTTTTTGTAGCGCTTTACATCGGCGATAGCACTATCACGGTCTCTCTTACTGGCTATTAAAGTACCAGCATTAGGATCAAATGGAGCCGGGACTGCATTCATAGTTGAATCCACCTCTGCTTGTTCGATCTGAGGTTCCGTTGCTGAAACCGACGATTTCTGAGTGCCCTGATCTGTAGGTTTGGACTTATTCTCACAACCAAGAAGCCCCCCAGCACACACTATTAATAAGCAGCCGACCCAACGCAGATTCGTACCTGTTTTCATAGAAGTCAAGATGTAGTGAGAAAGAAATGATGGGTTGTTTACTTACCTGCGGGCTGCTTACTCATATAAAGTTGCGCCCACACAATTCTCTGGGCACTTGTCTTCGGTTATGCCAAACAGGTATTTGCCTTGGCTTTTGAGGCCGGTTTGGTCTTCCAGATTTGTGGGAGTAACTAAATCAACGCCATCCTTATCCACGCCTATTACCACCATTCGCTCCTGCCCGGCACTATCGGCCAGGTACATGCGGATGCCTTCGCATTTGCCGCTGGACATAAGGTCCTTGACTACCTGCTTGCTGAGGTAGCCAGTATGCATCCCCCCAGAAGAATGCGTTTGTCGGTATTTTTTAACCGATGCAATGGCACTCTCGTAGTCAGCCTTCGTCTTGGGCTTACGACCGGGCTTGGGCTTTTTGGTTGGTTTTTGATCTTCCGCCGCTACCTCTGACCGAAGTACGGCCAATTGAAACAGCGAAGCATCGGTACGCGGCGGCTGGCTTCGGGTAGTCTGGTTCTGGTTGCATCCGGACAGGGTTCCGCTGGCGACGAACAATAAACAGCCCAGCCAGTAATGATTAGATCGTGTAGACATAGAACATAGCGTAGGTGTGAGCTGAATCTTGGCGACGGAGTGCTACTTGAAGCGTCTTACATTTGAGTGGGCTCGTAAGCTTCGCTTAAGCCAGCTAAGCCCGTCTAATATCACTAAATTTTCTTTAAATAATATAGCATTGCCATTTACCTATGCTTCTCGAGTACTTGAAGCTGTTTCACCCTAACACGCGGCCGCAAATCCACTGTTTTCTTTGATGCTGACTTTCACTCGCCGTTTCCCGTTGCACTCGCTTAAATTCCGTATTGGGCTCGTATTGCTGCTGAGCACAGGCACGCCGGTGTACGCGCAAATTGCCCCCCAGACGCCCGCCGACACCCTTCGCAAGTACGAAACCCCGGCTGGGGCCACCAGCACCAAACCCTGGTATCGGGGCAAGCTAGTGCGGGCCACCATTGTGCCGGCGGTGATGATTGGCTACGGCTTTTATACCCACAAGGGCGGCGGATTTTATACCAACGAGCAGGCCAACCGCGACATTCACAAGCTGTTTCCCACCTACCGCACTCGCCTCGACGACTACCTCCTGTTGGCTCCCTACGCTGAGTTGGGCCTCGTGGCGCTGGCTGGCGTGGAGTCGCGCAATGACCGGATAAATACGCTGCTCGTTATTGGCAAAGCGGAAGCGATTATGCTCACGTCGGTGTTTGCTCTGAAGCATATTACCCGTCGGCCCCGCCCCGATGGGTCCGACAATGAGGCCTTTCCCTCCGGCCACACGGCCCAGGCATTTCTGGCCGCGAGCATCGTGCACACCGAGTTTCGGGATAAAAGCCAGTGGTACGGTATCGGGGCGTATACCATTGCCACGGGCGTGGGCGCGCTGCGCATGATTAATACCAAGCACTGGCAAAGCGATGTAGTGGCCGGAGCGGGCTTTGGCATCCTCTCCGCCCACCTTGCCTACCTGACCCACCGCAACCGCTGGGGACGAAAGCCGCGTCTGCCGGAAGGCATGACCCTGACGCCTACCTTGTATGGGGGCGCTACGGGGCTGTGCTTTATCTGGCGCCCTCAGTAATCAGAAGCCAAGTCAAAATAAGGAGAGCTACAGGGGGCGTAGAATGGAAATAAACCAGTGGCCTTTTTTTCGCTCCCGCCCCAGATAGTAGCCGTCTACCACCTGAATTTGAAGGTGACGGCGCCAGCGGGCCGGGATTTTAGCATCAGGAAGCGAGTCTGAAAACACAGCTATGGGAAGCTGTTGCAAGGGGAGCGAATCGGTGGCGGGGTTCCAGGTGGGTACAGCGTGGCCGGCGGCCCACACCTGCTTTACCTGCATGTGATCGAGGCTGTACCAGGGAATATGCTGAATAGCGGGCTGCTGGCGAGCAGCGCTGAGTTGACGCACGCCTAATTCGGCATTGCGCCCTTCCCACACCGGATAAGCGGGCTCCAAAATAGTAAGTAAAGCAGCCATTAGGGTGATGGAAGCGCCCATCAGCACACGCGGTGCTAGCACGTACCAGCCTGCCCGCACCACCGCAATACCCAGAGCAGCCACAATCAATATCACAGCTCCAAATTGCAGGGAAGTTGGGCCAAAGCCTGGCAAGTGGATGACCACCATAGCCGCGGGCACCACCACACATACCAGCGCCAGCACCGCCGCCCAGAACCGCAGCAGAAGCCGGTCGGTGAGCGAAGCCTGCTGGCTACGAAACGCAGTTTCCCAGTAGCGCAGCGCCCCGGCCGTCAATAAGGCCAGCGGTGGCAGCAGCGGTAACATATAGCGCACTTTTTTTTCTGGCACCAAGCTCAGCAGTACCAGCGAGGCCAGCAGCCAACCCAGCACCAGCAGATACGGTAAAAAGCCCCCCAGTCGACGCCGGGCGTACGGCACGACCAGCGATGCCACGGTAGCCACCACCCACACCCCCGTAAACACAAAGAATGACCAATAGTACCACAGCGGCTGCACGTGCCGCTCCCCCCACGCGGCTACTTCCGTCTGGGCAACGGCCAACGCCGCCGGCCGCACATGATACAGAATATAGAGAGGCCAGCTGCCCCCCACGGCCAGCCCAACAATAGCTGCCAGCAGGGTGCCGCGCCAGTGCCCGCGCACTCCCTTTCTTCGGGCATCCGTGTTCAACGTTGAAATATAGCAGCCCATAAAAGGCACCAGCGCTCCATACAGCGCTACCGGTCCTTTGCTCAGGATAGAAAAGCCAAGCAGCAGACCAGCGCCTACGAAGCTGCCATATGTCTGGCTGTCACTTCGCCAGCCCCGCACCAGCAGCCAGAGTGAGCCCACCAAGAAGCTATAGGCAAAAATATCCCATTGCCCTTCCCGCCCGCTCACAATGACCAGCAAGCTGCTGGCCAGCACCAGCGCACTCAGCCAGGCTGTGCGGCCAGGGTCAATGGCGTCGGCGGGGGCGTCGCGGGTGAGTTCGCTAGCTAAACCCCAAAAAAAGAGAACCAGCAGCGTCGCCATCAGAGCAGCGGGTAGGCGTAACAAGGCGAGGTTATCGGTGGCGCCAAACAGTACTTCCTCAGCGGCTACGGCCCAGGTCGGCAAGGGTGGCTTGGCCAGACGCAGCTCCCTGTTCAGGGTGGGAATGAGCCAGGAGCCACCAGCTGCCATTTCCCGCGCTGCCACGAAATTGCGGGCTTCCATCAGGCTCACTTCTGGCGCCCCCAGGTGCACAAAAAAGCTAAAGACGCATACTAGTAGCACGGACACCAATCGGCCGAGCGTGTTGCCTTTGGCGGGTATAGTTGATTCATACATAGACTAATAGCTTAGAATAATGTAATTGTACTGGAATAAGTGCAGCCTTGGCAGTCATCATCAGGCTGAACTTTAATCTCATTTTAATGCGCGAGTTCGTGGTTAACGATCAGGAAAGAAAAACGTATAAAGATTCTGGTCAGTGCAAACAAAAAAGCCCCCCATGCGTGCACAGGAGGCTTTTTTGCTGTCGTATCTGGGTATCCCTTAGAAACAGGCTATGCTTGGATAGTTGCGGGTAGGCGCATGTTCATTTCTCAATTTCCTCCACGCGCAGTCCTTTGATTTCCCGCCGCAGCAGCACCACGTTGCGCGCATACACCACGATGCCCGGCACGTTGCCCAGAATCAGCACGTAATCAATGGGGCGGCGCAGCACGGCGTAGGCCAGAATCAGCGCCGAGCCGATCAGGCTGACCAGCCAGAAACCCAGCGGTAGCACTGATTCGCCCTTGCGCTCGGAATACAGCCATTGGTACACAAAGCGCAGCAGAAAGATGGTTTGCCCCACGGCCCCGAGCGCCAAAACGCCCCCCGGAATCCGGTTTTCGAGCATGGTTTGCAAACTAAAAAACGACGTACCAGCCACAAACCAGCCGATAGCCGCCAAGGGAAACGTGTAAGCCCCCGCCCGGAAAGCGCCGTGGAGCTTGCCCCACTCGCCCAGCAATTGCAGGTTGCGGATGTAGATGGCGTAGCTGATGAGCTGGGCCGCCAGAATTATCGGGTCGTGGCGGAGCATGCCGTAGAGAATCATCAGAAACGACGACACCAGGCTGATTTGCCAGAACAGCACCGGCACCAGCACCCGCTTGGCCCGCTCGCTCTGAATCCACTGCAGAATAATACGGCTCGAAAACAGCAGCTGCGCAATGAGCCCAACCCCGTACGCGACGACTTCGGTCTTCATGCTCCAGGGCTAGCCTTCGAGGGTGCGCCCCGCTTGAGCCTGCTCTTGGCGCTGCTCCTCCCCGATGGCGTAGTTGAGCCAGCGGCTCCGAATCCAGCGAAAGCCGAAGGTATCGACCAGGGGCTTCCAGGCGCGGTTCCAGAGGTTGTACTTGGCCGTGCCAGCGAAGCGCGGGAAGTGGCGCACGGGCAGCTGCTTTACTTTGCCCCCCTGCAATTGCACGAGCGCCCCCAGAAAGCGGTGCATACCGTGAAACAGCGGCACGCGCCGGGCATACTCAATTTTGATGATTTTCAGCGGGCAGCCCGTATCCTGAATGCCGTCGTTAATAAGCGTGCGACGCACCGTGTTAGCCACCTTCGAGGAGAGCTTTTTGACCAGCGTATCCTGGCGCTTGGCCCGGATGCCGTTCACCATATCGTGCTCGGGCAGGAACTCAAAGAATGTCAGAAAGTCGAGCGGCGTGGTTTGAATGTCGCTGTCGATGTAGCCGATCAAGGTGCTGCGGCAGTGGTCGATGCCGGCTTTGATGGCCGTGCTCAGTCCGCGGTTTTGGGCCAGACTAATAAACTCGTACTGGCTGCCCGCGCGGCAGATATCGCGCAGCAAGGCCAGGGAGCCATCCGTGGAGCCGTCATTGACAAATAAAACGGTTGTTGCAACAGGCGTTTGAGCCAGAAATTTATCCATCTCCACTACAAACTGCGGCAGGCTTTCTTCCTCATTATAAACGGGAACAAGCACCGTGAGCGACTGGGTGGCAAGGTAAGCAGAAGAGGCAGCGGACATAGAAATGCGGTAATGCGGCTGCAAGGTAAAAAGGATTTAGCGCCAGCGGCTTGTCAGACGGGTAAAGCGCATGAAAATGCCCCCCAGAAGTACCGAAGCATCTGGCGGGCGACCGTTGTTCTACTATCTGTCATCCTGACGAAGGAAGGACCTTATTAAGTCAGAAAGACACGTATGCTCATGTCTGTTCCAACTCATATAAGGTCCTTCCTTCGTCAGGATGACACACTTTTTTGATCTTAGTGGAATAACTCTTCTAATCCCTGCGCACGCCCGCCGAAATAGTGCTGTGCCGCTCGCGCAATACAGCTACAACATCATCCAGCGTCAGGTTGGCGGCGGCCAGCAGCACCAGCAGATGATAGAGCAAGTCGGCGGCTTCGCCTTTCAAGCCTTCAAAATTGCCCCCCACCGCGTCAATCACTGTTTCTACGGCTTCCTCGCCTACTTTCTGGGCGATTTTGGGCATGCCTTTGCGGAAGAGCGAGGCCGTGTACGACTTCGGGTCTTCGTCGGGGAAGTCGCGGCGACGCTGCACTAGGCGCTCTAGCTCCGCTAGAAACCCGACCGGAGCGGCGGGAATGGCCGTCTGGTCAGGCTGATCAAAGCAACTGACGGTGCCGCGGTGACAGGTGGGGCCGTCGGGCCGGGCGCGGATGAGCACCGCGTCGCCGTCGCAGTCGGGGTGCAGACTAACCACCATGAGGAAGTTGCCGGAGGTTTCGCCCTTGGTCCAGAGGCGGTTTTTGGAGCGCGAGAAAAAGGTCACACGGCCTTCCTGCTGGGTTTTGGCTAGCGCCTCCTGGTTCACGTAGCCTAGCATCAGCACCTGGCCGGTTTGGTCATCCTGCACCACGGCGGGAATTAACCCATCGGGCATTTTAGCGAAATCGAATGTCATATCTGCTTTATAATCGCACCGGAATCCCATCTTGGCGCAAGTGTTCTTTTAGCTCCCGAATGCCGATTTCACCGAAGTGGAAAATGCTGGCGGCCAGGCCCGCGTCGGCATGAGCAGTTTGAAATACTTCCGTGAAATGCTGCTTGCTACCAGCGCCGCCCGAAGCCACCACAGGCACGGATACAGCCCGGCTTACGGCTCCGGTAATATCCAGAGCGAAGCCATCCTTGGTACCGTCGTTGCTCATGCTGGTGAGCAGAATTTCGCCAGCACCGCGCTCGGCGGCTTCCCGGCACCACTGCACAGCATCGCGGCCGGTGTTGTGCGTACCGGCGCGGGTGTAAATCTGCCAGCCTTCGGGCTCGTGAAAGCGGGCGTCGGCGGCCACCACGATGCACTGGGAGCCGAAACGGCGGGCCAGCTCGTCGATCAGCTCGGGGCGGTGCAGGGCGGCAGAGTTGATGCTGACTTTATCGGCCCCGTTCATAAGTAAAGCTTCTACATCGGCCACCGTGCCGATGCCGCCGCCCACGGTGAAGGGAATATCCAGCTCGCGGGCCACGTCGCGCACCAGGGCTACCAGGGTAGCGCGCTTCTGGTTGGTGGCCGTGATGTCGAGGAAAACCAGCTCGTCGGCGCCTTCGCGGGCGTAGCGTGAAGCCAGGGCCACCGGGTCGCCGGCGTCGCGCAGGCCCTCGAAGCGGACGCCCTTCACGGTGCGGCCATCTTTCACGTCGAGGCAGGGAATGATTCGTTTAGTCAGCATGGGGGGCTTTTTTAGAAATAAATGACTACAGCAAAGCTTGCAGCTGCTCCAGCGTGATGGTGCCTTCGTACAGGGCTTTGCCTATAATAGCGCCGTGCATGCCAATGGCTGCCAGCGCTTCCACATCCTGCAGGGTAGTCACGCCGCCGCTGGCCACGAGCTGGGCCTGCGGATACTGCTCCCGGAGCTCCTTATACATGGGCAGCGAGGGGCCTTGCAGCTTGCCATCTTTGCTCACATCGGTACAGATGAAGGTGGTGGCCCCGGCCTCCAGGTATTCCCCGATAAACGCGCTCAGCGTCCACTCCGATTGGTCGGCCCAGGCGTTGATGGCAATATGATTGTGGCGAAAATCGGCCCCCACGATAATTTTATCGGCCCCGAACGTAGTCAGCCAGTGCTGCACCACACCCGGCTCGCGGACGGCAATGCTGCCGGCTGTAATCTGTGCCGCGCCCGCATCAAACACCTGACGAACCGACTGCTCGCTTTGCAGACCGCCACCGAAGTCGATGTGCAGCTGGGTGTGGCGGGCAATTTTCTCCAGCACCGGCAGATTGACCGGATGCCGGGCCCGCGCCCCGTCTAAGTCTACCAGATGCAGCCGGCGCACGCCCTGCTGCTCGAAGCGCTGGGCTACGGCCACTGGATCGGCGTCGTAGGTGGTTTGCTGGGCGAAGTCGCCTTCCGTAAGGCGGACGCACTGCCCATTAATGAGGTCGATGGCAGGGATAATGTTCATAGGCTAAAAGTAGTACCAAGCTCCAGCTTAGCCGCTGTCCTTGGGGTTATTGGTATGGAGCGCAGTTTGGGGTTGCCATCCTCTGGTTCCGCTTCGCGCATCGTTGAGTAATGTCCTGGGGGGCTTTCTAAAAAAAGTCTTTCAACATCAGCAACGACACGCGAAGCGGAAGCTTCGCGCTACATGGCCATTAATATCGACCACCCAGCGGGAGCTTGCGATTAAAGCTGAAGGAAGTTCTCCAGAATCCGCGTGCCTACCGGCCCGCTTTTTTCGGTGTGAAATTGTACGGCGTAAAAGTTCTTGTGCTGCACGGCCGCGCTAAAGGGTGTTGGGTACTCCGCTTCGGCAATAGTGTAGTCACCAACTGGAGCATAGTAGCTATGCACGAAGTATACGTAGTCCTCCGCGCCGAGTCCGGCAAACAACGGGGAGCGCAACCGCTGTAAAGTATTCCAGCCCATGTGTGGCACTTTATACTCCGGCAGTTTTGGGAAGCGCTTTACCTCGAAGGGTAATATACCCAGCATGGTCGCGTCGTTCTCTTCGCTGTGTGTACCCAGCAGCTGCATACCTAAACATACCCCTAGAAAAGGTTGGGGCAGAGTGGGAAGTACTTTATCTAATCCCTGCGCTCGTAGCTCACGCATGGCCGAGGCCGCTTCACCTTCACCGGGGAAAATCACCTTGTCGGCCCGCCGTATCACTTCAGGGTCGGCAGTGAGCGTTGGTTGGCACCCTAAGCGCTCCAGCGCAAACATCACCGACTGCACATTGCCTCCTTTATAATCAATGACTGCTATTTCCATTTGATACCTATTATCTACTCATTTGTTTAAACATTTGAGTAATTATTAATACTCCTATTAATACTCCAGATCCTGCGGCCACGTCCGCCCAAAGCCCTCAGAACGCGGTAGAGACGCGTATTCGCGTCTCAATCGTCGCGGTTGTTATTTGGTCTGCGCGGCCCCAGTCGTTCAACAATTAGACGTGAATACGCGTCTCTACACCGGTCCGATAGCCTCAGACATATTATCCAAATGTTAAAACAAATGGGTAATCCTACAAAACCCCTTTGGTACTGGGTATCACCATCTTAGATGCATCGCGCACTAAAGCCATCTTCATTGCTTTGGCTACCGCCTTGAAAATGGATTCGATTTTATGATGTTCATTGTCGCCAGCGCACTGGATATTGAGGTTGCAGCGGGCACCGTCGGAGAAGCTTTTGAAGAAGTGGTAGAACATCTCCGTCGGCATGTCACCTACCCGTTCCCGCTTAAACTCCGCCTCCCACACCAGCCACGGACGGCCTGAGAAGTCTATAGCGGCTTGTGCTAATGCGTCGTCCATGGGTAGTAAAAAACCGTAGCGAGCCAGGCCGCGCTTGTCGCCAAGGGCTTGGGCAAATGCTTCGCCGAGAGCTAAAGCCGTGTCTTCGATGGTGTGGTGCTCGTCAATGTGTAAGTCGCCTTGTACCTCGATTTTCATATCGACCCCTGAATGCTTGCTGAGTTGGTCCAGCATGTGGTCAAAGAAGCCAAGGCCGGTGTGCATGCTGGGTCGCCCCTGTCCGTCGAGGTTTAGCTCGACGCGGATTTTGGTTTCGTTCGTGTCGCGCTGCACGAGCGCGGTGCGGGCCGGCAAGCGGAGGAAACGGTAGATGTCGTCCCAGCTTTGGGTAGTAAGGGCGGCGCGCTCGTCAGCCACCTCGCGGAGCAGGATGGATTGGCACCCCAGATTTTGGGCTAGCTCTACATCGGTGAGGCGGTCGCCGATGACGAAAGAGTTTTTCAAATCATAGCCACTTTCGTTTCCCAGATATTGGGCAAGCATACCGATACCGGGTTTGCGGGTAGGCAGGTTTTCGTGGGGGAAGCTGCGGTCGACGTGCTCGCGGGCAAACTCCACTCCTTCGCCCCGCAGAATATCGAGCATGAGGTTGTGGGCCGGCCAGAAAGTCTCCTCGGGAAAACTGGTGGTACCGAGGCCATCCTGGTTGCTGACCAGCACCAGTTCGTAATCCAGCTCGCGGGCGATGCGGGCCAGGCTGCTGATAGAGCCGGGCAGAAACTGAAACTTCTCCAGCGAGTCAATCTGAAAATCCGTTGGCGGCTCAATAAGGATGGTGCCGTCGCGGTCGATAAAGAGTACTTTTTTCATGAGTTGTAAAATAGCACCAAGCTTTGGCGGTGTTCCCCGTGAGATGATGCATCGATACAGGGAGTAAAAAAGCCCCCCAATGAATATTTACTTTAGTACGCAAACTCCCGCAGGGCCGTCAGCAGTTGCTCGTTTTCGGCGGGCGTGCCTACGGTGAGGCGAAGGGTGCCGGCACAGCCGGGTTGGGTGGTGCGGTTGCGCACGACAATGCCGCGCGCCAATAAGTAGTCGTACACGGCGGTGGCATCGGGCTTGAAGCGCACCAGCAGGAAATTGGCATCGGAAGGAAATACTTCCTCGACAATTTCTACTGCGGGCAGACGCTCAGCCAGCCACTGGCGGCCCACCAGCAGATCGTTGCGCAAGTTATCAAAATGCCCCCCAGCGGCCAGCGCGGCCAGCGCGTGCTGCTGCGTGGCTTCCGATATATTATAAGGAGGCTTGATTTTATTAAGGTAGCCAATGATTTCCGGCGAGGCGAAAGCCATACCGAGGCGCAGGCCAGCCAAGCCCCAGGCTTTGGAGAATGTCTGGAGCACCACCAGGTTTGGAAAATCGGCCAGGCGGGTAGTCCAGCTGGGCGCGGAGGCAAAGTCGGCGTAGGCTTCATCCACGATGACCAGGCCGCGGAAGCCGCGCAGGATTTCCTCAATGGCGTCGGCGTGGAGCAGGTTGCCGGTCGGGTTATTGGGCGAGCAGACGAAAACCAACTTGGCATCGGAGGCGATGATGCCGGCCACGACTTCGGAGGAAAGCTGAAAGTCGGCGGTCAGCGGCAGGCGCTGAATGGCTACGTCGTTGAGGTTGGCAGCCACCTCGTACATGCCGTAGGTGGGGGGCAAAATCAGGATGCTGTCTTGGCCGGGCACGCAGGTGAGGCGCACGAGCAGGTCGATGGCTTCGTCGGAGCCGTTGCCGAGGAAAATTTGCCCCCCAGTTACGCCTTTGATCTTGGCCAGCTCGGCTTTCACGGCTCGTTGCTGCGGATCGGGGTAACGGTTGAAAGTGGCGGGGCCGGCGCTGCCGAGGCTGTTTTCGTTGGCGTCAAGCATCACCTGCGCGTCGCCCTGAAACTCGTCACGCGCCGAGGAGTAGGGTTTCATTGCCCGGATGTTGGGACGGACCAGAGATTCTAAATCCATGCTTACTGATTTACGCTAATAAATAATGGTAGAAGGGCCGTCATGCAAAACATGTGGCGCATGACGTTCTATTTTATTGTGAGGCCTCCAAACTCTGCAGCCGCAACGTGACCGCGCGGGCGTGGGCGTGCAGGCCTTCCGCTTCGGCCATGGTCTCGACTATGGGGCCCACGTTGCGCAGGCCTTCGGTAGTCAGGCGCTGGAAGGTGATTTTTTTCAGGAAAGAATCGAGCGAAACGCCGCTGTAGTTGCGTGCGTAGCCGTTGGTGGGCAGCGTGTGGTTGGTGCCGGAAGCATAGTCGCCGGCCGCTTCGGGCGTGAGATGGCCCAGGAATACCGAACCCGCGCTGGTGACGCCCGCGCTATATTGCTCAGCACCCTCCACGGCCAGAATCAGGTGCTCGGGCGCGTATTGGTTAGAGAAATACAGCATTTCCTCGGGCGTACGCAGCAAAATGGCGCGGCTTTCCTGCAAGGCCAGGGCTGCCACTTCGCGCCGGGGCAGCGTGGCCAACTGGCGCTCCACTTCCGCCGTAACGGCCGCCAATACCGTGTCGGAAGTAGTGAGCAGCAACACCTGGGAATCGGGGCCGTGCTCGGCCTGGCTAAGCAAATCGGCGGCTACGAAAGTGGGATTGGCGGTTGAATCAGCAATAACTAGCACCTCCGACGGGCCGGCGGGCATGTCAATGGCGACACCATAGCGAGTGGCCAATTGCTTAGCAGCCGTGACGTAGCGGTTGCCGGGGCCGAAAATTTTATCGACGCCTGGCACGCTTTCGGTCCCGCCCGATAAGGCGGCCACCGCCTGCGCGCCACCCGCCTTGATAATGGTGGTAATTCCTAAAAGCTGGGCCGTGAAAAGAATAATTGGATTTACGGAGCCATCCTGAGCGGGCGGCGTGCAGAGCACAATTTCCGGGCACTCGGCCAATCGGGCGGGCACGCCCAGCATAAGCAAGGTGCTGAACAATGGCGCCGTACCACCGGGAATGTATAAGCCTACCCGCTGCACGGGCACCGCGCGGCGCCAGCACTCAACGCCCGGCATGGTTTCGATGCGCTCTTCCATCGGACGCTGGAGGCTGTGAAACGTGACCAGATTGGCATGCGCCTGCCGAATAGCGGCTTGGAGCGCAAACGGCACCTGCGCGGCAGCAGCAGTAAATTCTTCGGTTCGGACGCGCAAATCGGTGAGCGTGGCGCCATCGAACCGTGCGCCGTACTCGCGCAGAGCTTCGTCGCCGCGCTGGCGCACATCCTCAAAAATAAGGCGCACGCGTTCTTCCAGTTCGCGGGCCTCGCCAGCGGCGGCGCGCTGCTGCAAAGCCGGCCACTCGGCCATATCAGGATAGCGGATGAGTTGCATGAGGTTTGGCTGATCAGGAAATCATTTTTTCAATGGGCAGCACCAGAATGCCTTCGGCACCGACGGCTTTGAGCTGGCCGGTGATGTGCCAGAAGTCATCCTCGTTTACCACCGACTGCACCGATACCCAACCTTCCTCGGCCAAAGGTGTGACGGTGGGCGACTTAATGCCGGGCAGCAAGGCAAATACCGCTTCCAGGGCACTCTGGGGGGCATTTAGAATGATGTATTTGTTGCGGCGCGCACGGCGCACGGCCTGCATCCGAAAGCGCAACTGATCCAGAATCTCCTGCTTTTCGGCTGACAGGTTTTGGGTAGCAATCAGTACAGCTTCGGAACGAAATACGGTTTCGACTTCGCGCAGACCGTTGCCGAGCAGCGTGGAGCCCGACGACACAATGTCGCAAATAGCGTCGGCCAGGCCGATGCTGGGGGCGATTTCCACCGACCCGCTGATGGTGTGCAGCTGGGCCTGCACGCCTTCGCCGGCCAAGTAGCGGCCCAGAATCTCGGGGTACGACGTGGCAATGTTCAGGCCCTGCAAGTCGGCTACCGACGTATAATTTGCCCCCCGGGGTATAGCCAACGACAGGCGGCACTTGCTGAAGCCTAAGGCTTCCACTTCCAGGTCGGGGTGGCCGGCTTCCACCAATACGTTTTGGCCCACGATGCCCAGATCGGCCACGCCGTCCTGGACATAGCCGGGAATATCGTCGTCGCGCAAAAACAGGATTTCGAGGGGGAAATTGGTGGCTTCGGTCTTGAGCTTATAGGTGCTGCTGACGAAGGAAATACCGCACTCACGGATCAGATTCAGGGAATCTTCGCTGAGGCGGCCCGACTTCTGGATGGCCAGACGAATCATGGGGTCAAATAAAAATGGAGAATGGGAAAGCAGTAAGAGACGCGGGGCCAAATTCGTACTTCTCTGAACAGAACCGCAAAAACCAGAAAATGGCTACAATGTGGTTTAAAATCGGGCAGAAAAGGTCAAAACGACCAAGGCCACCTTTGATGGGTGACCGGGTGGCCTACTGCGGCACACCCCACGGGGACGATATGCTTGTATAATTCCTCTAGAAAGAGGAATGATGCCCGTGATGCAGATGGTGCGGCGCGCCTACGCCAGCAACGGCCCCTGAATGCAGGGCTGCCGTGGGGCTTAGGTAGGAAAACAGGCGCGAGGCGAATGGCATAAAGGCAGATTGCTGGGCAAAAGTACACGCAGATACGAGGTTTGAAAACTTTTAGCCTAAAAACTTTCTGTCGAGCTGCCGTTGCGTATATAGTAAGTGCGGTGAGTACTTTGGCACTATTGTTACGGATAGAACAAAAGATTCCCGCTTCCGCCCTATTTCACCACCCTGTTGCCTTGTCTGTTATGTTGACGTCGCTATCCCGCTCCTTCTCCCGACTGCTGACTGCCAGCGCCTGCTGCTTGTTGCTGGGAATAGCCAGTGCACCAGCCTTGGCGCAGCAGCCAGCAGCCGATACCCCGCAACTGCCGTTGCCGCAGGCCAGCCCGCACGCGTATGTGCTACAAACCATTGGCCTCACTGATGTGTCGGTGGACTACCACGCGCCCGGCGTGCGGGGTCGGCAAATCTGGGGGCAGCTGGTACCGTGGGGCCAAGTGTGGCGGGCGGGCGCCAACGAAAATACGCTCATAACGTTTTCGGCGCCAGTAAAAATAAACGGTGAGCCCGTGCCGGCAGGCAAGTACTCCTTCTATGTATTGCCCCAGGATAATCAGGACTGGCAGCTTATTCTGAACCGCGTAACCACGCACTGGGGCAGCGAAGGCTACGATGCAAAAGACGATTTGCTTCGGGTGCCAGTTTCCTCCGAAACGGCCCCTATGTATGAAACGCTGGTGTACTGGTTTTCGGAGGTAAAGCCGACGACGGCCCGCCTCAACCTATCTTGGGAAAAGCGCACGGTCAGCATGACTATCGAAACGAATGTACACGAGCAAGTAATCAAGGGTATTGAGAAAACTCTGGCTTCCGCGCCCAGCAACTGGCAGCTCCTGGCGCAGGCCGCCGACTATCTGGTGCAGAACAACCTTCAAGGCGAGCTGGCTCTACGCTATATTAATGAGTCGATTCGGCTGAAGGATGTGTACATGAACAACTGGATTAAGGCTCGCTTGCTGGCCTCGAAGCAAGACTACACCACCGCCATTGTTTATGCCCGAAAGGCTATTAAGCTGGGTGACAAAGGCGATGACACGTTTAAATCGCAGCTTCCGAGCATGCGCGTGGCCCTTACGGACTGGCAGGCGAAGGCATACTAAGTAACTAACGAAAACGGTCGCTGGGGGGCAAAATACCGTGATTTTGCCCCCCAGCGACCGTTTTACTTTATTTGATGGCTACTCCTTTTCGCCCCTCATGCCGATTATGTCGCTTCTATCGACGGAGTTGCAGGTGTACTTGGAGCGACTGCTACCTAGGCACGGATTTCGGGATGTGCATAAAAGAAGAAAATAGCTGAAGTAAACGCCGATAATAGTTCCCTCTGCTTCATCCATACTTCCGTATGGAACCGCTACCGAAATAGCTATCAGGAGCCGACTCAAACGAATCGTGTATACTTGCGCACCCTTCGATTTTACGTTCCATTGCTTCATGTTTTCCTCTAGTCAAGTCGTAGCCATTCGTAAGGAGAAAGGCTTTTCCCAGGAGGTATTAGCAGAGCGTTCAGGAATAAGTCTGCGCACGATTCAGCGGGTAGAGCGAGGCGAAACCGTGCCCCGCGGCCACACCTTACTGGCCCTGGCCACGGCCCTCGAAAGCTCCATTGCGGACTTTCAGATGCCAGAACAGCAACAGCAAACGCCAACAGCTCCACCATCGCAGTTGCGCCCCGATCCGCAATTCTTGCAGCTTCTCAATCTGAGCGCGTTAAGCTTTTTGATGCTACCACTCCTTAATATACTAGTGCCGGTCGTGCTGTGGCGGGCCCGCAAGCACCAGGTACAAGACGTTGCCGAGCTAGGTCGCCGGGTCGTTGGCTTCCAGATTCTGTGGCAAGTCGGCTGCTTCATACTCTACATGCTGGCTGTGGCAGTGCACCTTGTGGGGGGCTTTTCTACCAAATCAACGTTGCCATTTAGTTTACTCAGCATCCTGTTCGTCACCTATGCGGTGAACGTGGGGGCCATTTGCTACAATGCGTTTCGCCTCCGTCAAGGCCACCTCAACCTATACCCGATCCGGCTTTGAGGTAAGCTCTTTGTTTCTTTTAGTTTATCAAAAAGGCGCTTTTCAGGCTGAAAACAGATAATGGCGGCAAAATGACGGGTAAATGACGCAGGGAAAGAGGGAACAGCGCGCCTACTTTTGGCTCAGCAAATCACTCTTACTCCTGCCGCATGAAGCCTGTTCTTAAAATTGTTGCTGCTCTAGTATTGCAGCTAATCCTAAGCGGCATAGGCGGCTACTTCTACGTCCGCAAAATGTATGAAGCGCCCGCTAACCAGCTACAGGTAGCTGTCCTCCCTATTGCTTCGTCATTCGTGTGGCTGGCTGATACACAGGGTTCCCGCCCAGTGGCCCATGCGGCTTTACTTGTTCCAGTTGTTGTGCCTGGCTGCGCTCAAACCTGCTATCTGCAGTTCGATTCGGGGGCGCCCTACAGCCTTCTCTACTCCCACCCACTTACAGCCCTCCAGCAGCAATATCCGGCCATGCGCCTCGCTTACACGGCAGGCCATGATACAGTAACTGATTTTCAGTTCAGTTTAGGCAATGGCCAAATTACTGCCCGTAGCATACAGGTAAGGGCAATGGGCGCACGCCAGTTGCCCTTACCTAGCAGCAACGACTATCTCATCATAGGTACGCTGGGTACTGATATAATGGATGGCCGGGTGCTGCTTATCGACTACGCTCGCCAGCAATTTCGCCTTTCCACTGCTATCCCCGATAGCCTAACCCAACGCCTTGCGTTTGTTCCGCTCTCGTTTGAAAGTCGGCGGATACAGCTAACGCCAGAGTTGCAAGGCAAGTCCCAGCAACTGCTGTTTGATACCGGATCCAGTGCCTTTGCCTTGCTGACCAGCGAAAACACTTGGCAGGATTTAGCCCAAGCCGGGGCTCCTATTCAAACGGCCTCCGTCAATTCGTGGGGCAAAAAGCTCACTTCCTATACAGTTCCCAGCGCGGCTCAGCTTGGCTTTGGCAACCAGACAATTCCCTTGGGCACCGTCACGCACATCGAGGGCACTACTTTCCTTCAGAATGTACTCATGCGTTTTTCCGGTATGGGCGGCATGCTCGGCAACGAACCATTTGCGAATCAAACCATCGTTTTGGACGTAAAAGGCAGACGCTTTGGGCTGGTACTGCCTAAATAGAAGAAAGGCGAAAGCAAGGTTGATGAATGAACGTAGTAAGCAGTTAGGGAGTGTGGTCTCAACTTACTTTGATAGCCCATTATAGACATGGGTACCCCGCGTGCCGTTCACTGAAAGCGTGTCTTTATTGTTACTAGGAAGGTGAAGAAATTTATAAGATATTCTGGTTTCTCCGTTCTTGTTAGGCTTTGTGTAAACAATAAAATGTCCATTCGAATCACGTGTAAGAACCTGTGAAGTATCTATTACCTCGCCTGTCTTGCTGTTGATTTTACCCACTATCATTTTCACTTCTCCGGACAGCTTGAATCCGAAGTTAACCATCGTTTTCAAGAGACGCTCTGAGGTTATGGAATCAGATTGATCAGACTGGTCAGTGAAGACGGCCGTGACCAGGCCCGGCTGCTGCCGACTGTGATTATCGTAGCTGGCGATATAAATTAATCTGCCTTGAGCATCGTAAATCTCCTTTTGCATGGGGTTGCCTTTGTCATCGAATAAAATACGGTCACCGACTATAACATTATGTTCGTAATGGCTTAATTTCTCAAGGTTGCCATTAGGGTAAAACATTTTACAAGGCCCCGCCAATGTATCATTGCGCCAGTGGCTTACTTCTTCGAGTTGCCCCGTTTCATAATAGGACTTAGCTACGCCATGCTGCCGGTCGTTCTTCCACTCTACGGTAGACTTTAGTGCGCCGCTAGGGTAATAGTTCTCCATAACTCCGTGTTGCTCTCCGTTGCGCAACGACACTTTCATTTCCAAAGCTCCGTTGCTATAATATTTTCGGTATTCCGTGTTTCGTTCACACGCGCACAGAAACGCCAAGCAGAGTAGTGACGAATGGAATGCACTTAGACCCATTTAATTACTGCTGTAGTCGTCTTTTACCTCAGAACCGCGCAATCACGCGCAGATTCACCAGGCGCTGCGACAGATAATTCGGGACGGAATAGGTGTCGCCGTTTACATCCTGCAAGTAGCTGTAGCCGCCCACATTGTTTGCGGCCAGCACATTCAGAATTTCCAAGCCCAGCCACAAGCTTTCTAACTGACCCGTACGACGTGGCGTGGCGCCGGCGGTGCGCAGGGTGAGCACTTTGGAAACGCCCAAATCGACGCGCTTGTAAGAGCGACTGAGTTTGGTGGTGCCGCGCTCTTCAGGCAGGTTGGGCGGGCTGAATGGCAGGCCCGAGCCAAACACAAAGTTCACGTAGCCCTTCACTGAAGGGTTGTTGGGCAGATGGTCCTGAAAGAAAATACCCACGTTCAGGCGCTGGTCGGTGGGGCGGCGGATATAGCCTTTTTCTTCCCGCCCTATCTCCTTGCCCTCCTCGTCGCGCAGGGTGATGAAGTCGTCGTCGAGGTTTTCGCGGGTGGTGAGTACGCCAAGGCTAAACCACGACTCCGTGCCGGGCACGAACTCACCAGCCACGCGCGCGTCGAGGCCGGCGGCGTAGGCGGTGGCGTTGTTGCGGGCGAAGTAGCGCAGACGCACATTGTCCAGGTCGTAGGGCACCACGTCTGTGAGGTACTTAAAGTAGACTTCACCGGTGAAGCGGAAGGGCCGCCCCCACTGCTGAAACTTCAGATCCTGGCCGGCGATAACATGTAAGGAGCGCTGGGCCCGCAGCTCCGGGTTCAACTGGCCCAGTTGGTTGCGCAGCTCCCGATAAAACGGCGGCTGATAATACACGCCCGCTGCCACTTTGAATGCCAGCTCCGGGTTGCGACGGGTAATAAACGAGTACTGCACCCGCGGGCTAAATACCAGCTGGCGGTTTACGCTCCAATAGTGCGCGCGCACTCCGTAGGTAAGCGTACGTAGCGAATCGAACGTGATAGTATGCTGGGCGTAGCCTTGATAACGGTCGCTATCAAGGGTCAGATCGGTGCGCAGGCGAGTATTCCGCGCATCGGGCACAAAGCCCGCCGAATCGACAAAGCCGTATTCATTCAGCGTATCCTCGATGTGCTCACGGCCCGCTTTTGCCCCCCAGCGCACCGTGTGGCGGCTAGTTGGCGTCCAGGTGCCGCGGGCTTCGAGAGTTGCTAAGCGGGCGCTGAGCGTATTGCGCGAATGATCGAAGCGCGAGCCTAGGTCGCGAATGCGCACGGGCCGGTTGAAGTCGGGCGAGCTTGGATCCACGTTGATATCGGCGAAGCGGTAGCTGGCTTCCACGTCCCGAAACTCCAGTTCCCGCGAAATTAGCCCCCCAGCTAGCAGCTCCCCCGTAAACTTGGGGCTGAACTCGTGGCGCAGATTCAGGCCACCCTGGTAGGTGTCGTACTGCATCCGTTCGCGGCCGTCATAAGCGATGAACAGACGCGTAAACTGGTTGGTGGCCGTGCTGAATGTGCTTTGGCCGGTTTCGGGCGTGAAGCGGTAATCGTTGTGGGCAAAGGACGTCAGCAAACCCAAAGTCGTCCGGTTCGGCTCCGATTTGCCCCCCAGCGCGGCATTGACGTAGAGTTGGCCGTCGTAAAAAGTTGGGTTGTAGCCGCCCTGCGCCTGCCGCAGCGAGCGGAGTACGTACTGAGCATTTTTGTACCGAATTCCGGCTAGATAGCTCACCCGCTTATTGGGCGAAGTGGCTTCTACGTGGGCCGTGCCGCCCACCAGGCTGGCCGTGGCCGAGGCGCCAAATCGAGCGGGCGTTTTGTACTCCACATCCAGCACCGACGAGAGCTTATCGCCAAACTTGGGCTGCCAGCCGCCCGTCGAAAACGCCACCTGGCTCACCAGATCAGGATTGATAAAGCTCAGGCCTTCCTGCTGCGCAGCCGTTACCAGAAACGGCCGGTATAACTCAATGCCGTTCACGTACACGAGGTTTTCCTCGTAGTTGCCGCCCCGCACCGAGTACGTGCTGGTCAGCTCATTATTGGCCACCACGCCGGGCAGCGTGGTCAGTATTTTGTTGAAATCACCGAAGGCGGAGGGCAATTCCTTTGCCGCCCGCGGGTTGATGCGCGTCAGGCTGACTTGCTCCCGCGTGTCGGCACCTTCTCCCCGGCCGCGCACCGTTACATTGCCCAAGGCGCGGGCATCAGTAGCGAGTGTAAGCCGTTGTTGGGCATTTTTGGTTAAATCGAGGGGCGTGCGCAACACCTTGTAGCCCAGGCGGCGCGCCACGAGCACAGGGGCCGGCGCCCCAGGCGCGGGCGGCGTTACGCGCAGCGAAAATTGCCCCCCAGCGTCGGTGGTGGTGCCGCCGGGCTGGCCTTCCACGCCTATATCGACAAGCTCCAGTGGCTGCCCATCCGCGTCGCGGACGCTGCCGCTGACCACGACGCGAGTGGCAGTTTGTTGGGCCATCACCCCCGTCCCGACCAGCACCAGCAGTAAAGTCAGCAGCAGGGATAAGGGCTTATTTCTCAGGCGAGTAATCAAATACATCAGGCGTTCAGGCTCTCCTCCGATTCATCCTCCAGCAGCTCGCTTTCGCTTAAGTGCGCCCGCAGGTCAGCCAGCGTAGCCACCGGGTCGGGTGAGCCGAACACGAAGTTGCCAGCCACCAGCACATCGGCCCCGGCTTCCACCAAAGCGGCGGCATTGTCGAGGCTTACGCCCCCGTCAATCTCAATCAGCGCCGAAGAGCCGCTATCTACCAGCAGCTCTTTCAAAGCGGCCACTTTGCGCAGGGTATTCGGAATAAATGCCTGCCCACCAAAACCTGGATTCACCGACATTACGCACACCAAATCCAGATCGGCCGCAATATCCTCCAGCAGCCACACCGGCGTATGCGGGTTCAGGGCCACACCCGCCCGACAGCCCAGCGCCTTGATTTGCTGAATGACACGGTGCAAATGCGGGCACGCCTCATAATGCACCGTGATATTGGTTGCGCCCGCGTCGCGCACGGCGCTGAGGTAATTCTGGGGCTCCTCAATCATCAGGTGCACATCGAGCGGCTGCTTGGCATGACGACCAATGGCCTGCAACACCGGCACCCCGAACGAGATATTCGGCACGAAGCGGCCATCCATAATGTCGCAGTGCAGCCAGTCGGCGGCGCTACCAGCGAGGCGCTCGATTTCAAATTGCAGGTTGGCAAAATCGGCGGCGAGCAGCGAAGGAGCCAGTAATGGGGCTAGGCGGCGGGTAGAAGTCATACCGCGAAGGTAAGCGTTTGGGCGCGAGCTTGGATGCAGTTTTCACTCAACAATTGTTTGGCTCCAACTTGCTTTCCAAAAGTGAGGATTAACAGCCGTCCGTCATAGAATAAGGCGGTCATGCAGAGCCGAGCGAAGCATCACGCGTGTTTAGCAAGAGTTACTTTCTAAATACGTGAGCGAGATGCTTCGCTCGGCTCTGCATGACCGCCTTCATATGAGTAGTTGCTGATATTACTCCTGATTTTCGGCTTTAATCCGTGGGTCGAAGGCAAACTCCTCTCGACTGCTAATGCGGATACGGGCAAAGTCGGGGTGGCGGGCGTGCAGAATGTAGTTGTACTCGCTGGCAATAATAGAAGACGGCACCCGCAGCACAGGTGCCGTTTTGCGTTCATACCACGCGTCGCCCAAGGGCTGACAAAGGGAATAGTTGCGGGTTTTGTGCCAGTTGGGGGGCAATTCTTCCAGCGCAATGGTCTCCACGGCCAAGTCATCCGGAATCTGAATGACGATTACCTTGAACCGCTGATTTAGACCTTCCCCGCCCCTATGCACCACGTTTTCCAGGCACGCTAAGGCCCGGCTGCTGGCCGTGTAAATGACAAAATGCCCTTTATAATTCCAGCGACCGCGGTTGCCCGAGGCAAATAAATCCTGGGCATACTCAGCTAGGCAAATACGGTATACTTCCACCCTACTGCGCGTTTAAGCCAGGTCGCCGTAGGCAATCCGATCCAGTTCCTCCAGCACCAGATCAATGCCTCCACTTGTTTCCAGCAACGTGAGTGGCACTTGCTCATCGAGGCCATAGGAAGGCTTTTCGAGCCACCGCACAAAGGCGTCGGCATCGCCAAACACCTGCTGTCCGCGCAGATGCAGGGCGAGCAGCTTCAGGGTCTGCTCGCTGTGAGCGGGGTTCAGATTCTTCTGCTCCTGGCGGTAGGTACGCAAGGTTTTGGTCGTGATGTTAAGAATATCGGCCAGTTGCTCGGGGTGCAGATGGAGCAAGCCGGCCACGGCAATAGCCGTAGCAGCCGAAACGCCCTGTCGCGCCGCCATTACCAAAGAGAAGGAATCCTTTACCACCTTCTTAAGCGCCGTTAGCTCCGACCCAGCCATGGGACGACCAGCAATTCCGCCTGTTTTGCGAGTTGTTGTTATGCTGCTCATTATCGAAGTGGTTCTGTGTGCTATTCCAAAGTTAGGAATATTTTCCCTTTAACTCGGAAATTTTTCTTTTTGTTCGGTTATGTTGTCGGTTGACTGAGAGCTTGTACCAAATCACCTTAATACAAACTTCTATGAACGTCATGCAGAGGCGAAGCCGAAGCATAACGTTCGCACCGTTAGATTAGTAATCCTTCGTCAGCATGCGAGATGCTTCGGCTTCGCCTCTGCATGACCGCCTTGTTTAAGTAGATGAACCCATAACTACAAGCAAACAAAAAAGAAGCTCGAAGCAAATGCTTCGAGCTTCTTTTGATATAGAATTCCTCAACCTTACTTCTCCCCTTTCTTCCAGGGCTGCCAGTCTAATTCACCATTCTCGCGGCGGCGCAGGAACACGGTTTGGTCGTCTTTTTGGGTTTTGCCGAAGGTTACGTCGCCGCGGCAGTCGAGGCACTTGACGGACGTGTATTTGAATTTATCCTGAGCCACACGGGAGGTAAGATCGAGGTTATCGGAGCCGCAGAGGCCACAGGCAGGCACATCGGCGAAGCTCAGGCGGTCGTACTCGGACACCACGTCGTGGAAGTTGCCTCCCTGCACGGTGAAGTGAAACTGCCGGCGCCCGATGCGCTTGGTAATCATGAGTTGAAGCACAGTAAAACGTTGGAAAGTGAATACTACTATTAAGGTAAGAATAACGGTTTTACTGCAAACAAAAGTCCACAAAAAAGCCCCCCAGGCCGGAAACTCCGTTGCTGGGGGGCTTTTTTTGAAAAAAACTTTAAAGCTTTACGAAACGCACGGTGCGACGCACCCGACCCGCACTCACGGAGCAGGTATAAGTGCCTTTCGCGAGCATGCCCGGCCGCAGTTCTACCTGCTGAGCAGAGGTCGCTGGCACTTTTTGCTCTACTACCACGCGCCCACGAACATCGATCAGGCGAACTACCAGCGCTACCTTTTGGAACTCGGGTGTGAGCTGTAAGAATAACCCATCATCGCGCGTTGGGTTGGGATAAACCGCCAGCTGGCCGGGCGCGGGAGCTGGCGCGGCCACGGGCAGCAGGGTGCCGGCGGCAAGGGTTTGAGCCCGGCCAAAATCAGGAATGCCATAGCCTAGTTCATTATCGGGGCGGGCGGCTTGGGAGCCGGAGCGCTGCAACGTAGCAATTACCTGTTGCGCCGTAAGCGTAGGATTGGCTTGCCAAAAGCCCGCCACCAAGCCCGCCAGCGTAGGACAAGCATAGGAAGTTCCGTTGCCATTAACCACCGTGCCCCCGGCCGTAAGCACAGCCGAAGCTCGCCCTTGTGCCGCCAGCGCGGGCTTTATACGCCCGTCGGCCGTAGGACCAACCGAGCTGAATACGGCCCGCTGCATCAGCACCGAATCGACGGCGCCTACTGTGAGAATGGAATCCGCGTCGGCGGGGGCGTTCACGTAGCGCCACGGGCTGCTGCCTTCATTGCCGGCACTATTTACCACCAGCATTCCCACGCGGGCCGCCACCGTAGCCGCCCGCGATGAAAGGGCCGTGCGGCCGTTCAAATCGGAGTAAGTGTAGTCAAGTGAAGGCTGATCGAAGTCGTTATAGCCCAGGGAAGAGCTGATAATATCCACGCCCACCGAGTCGGCGTACTCAGCCGCGAGCAGCCAGTTAGCTTCCTCCACCTGGTGCTCCGATTTCACATCTTCCGTGACGAGCAAATGGTAGCTGGCCTTGGGAGCCGTGCCCACAAAGAAGCCGGGCTGGTTGGCCCCCATCGTCGATAAGCATTGGGTGCCGTGTTCATTACGGCCGTATACCGAGCTATTATTTTCCACGAAGTTATAGGTACTGAGCAGGCGCTTTTCTTCGAACAGAGGTGCAAAAGCCGGCAGGCGGTCAACGCCCGAAAAGCCACCATCGAATACGGCAATCTGGATACCCTCGCCCCGAAAACCAGCGTCGTGCATGGCTACGGCACCCAGCATCTGGGCTTGCCCATACGCTGGCCCGTAGGTAGGGCGCCCCGGCGCTGTAGTAGTTGCGGGCGGAACCGGAGCCGGCGGGTTAGCCGCTATGGGCGCGGCGGCGGCCGCCTGCGCCCGAATAAGGGTTTGGGTGCCCTGCACGGAAGGAAGCTTACGGAGGGAAGCCAGCGTCGCGGAGTCGCAGACCACTACGGCGGCATTAAACCAGCGCGATGTATACCACACCTGCACGCCCGGCACTGCCTTTACCTGGGCAACATAAGCCGGATTGACGGGCAAATCGCGGGGCTGGATGGTGATATTCTGGCGCGTACGGCGCGTAATGGCGCGGGCCGATAAATACGCCTGCGGCTGCGTGAGGCTATACGGAGAATTAGCTTTATCCCGAAAGAAGACCAAATGCCTACCCACCACGGTCGTTACCTGCGGCGGACCGGCAGAACTCGATTGGGTCATAGCACGACTCAGGTGTGGGTGGCTACTGAGCCCCATCCAGAATAAGACAAGCAGGGAAAGTCGCATTAATGGCGAGGAAAAGGAGCAGAAAAATAAAACAAATCAACGGCTGGCTAACATAAAAAGCCCCCCAGACTACGTACAGAACACGATGCGAACAGTACTAATACCTTACAAGGTCAAACTGGAGATTGTAGGATAATAACACGGATACCGGGGAAGTCGTTGCATTATCGGGGGCAGTAAAAAGCCCCCAGCAGTTCAACTTATAGGTAACAACGCCCGATAATGGTAGTTATAGACACTACCACTATCGGGCGTTGCTTCAAAACGCTATTTACACCCTGCCAATAGTTACAGTTTTCCAGCTTCAATCAACATCTCGACCCGGGAGCTGCCTGCCAATCGGTAGCCGGGTACTAAAGAGCAATCGGCGGGTGAGCCGGGTGGGCAGCCATATTGGTAGCGCCGTCGCCAGCGATGGATGGGCCCTACTTCCCGGGCATAGACCTGGCGTTGAATATTAAGGTTGAACAGATCGTAGGCAGTTGTGTCGGCGGTCGTAACGGTCTGCTCGTAGCGCTGGGGCTGGGTGGAAGTTGATAACTCAAAAGGTTCTCCTACCCGGTCGTAGCCCCGTTTTTCAGCCGTAATCGTATCGCCAGAATTGTAGGCATTGGAGTTCCATTTACGGCCCGTGCGCACCGGAAATACCAGCTCTACGGTCCGGCGGTTGCTACGGGTAAGCAGCAGTGTGTTCGGGGTGGTCTTGATAATAAATACGCTGTCGTCGCGCCAGGCCTGGGCGGGAGTAGTGCGGCGCGACCGCACCACTCGATACACGGAGTCGCCAGCGGCATCGATAAACGTTTCGTCCACCCGCTCCCGAAACTGAAAGCGGGTAGCTGTTCCACGGTTATTCTGATAAATGGAATCTACCACGGCATAAATTCGGTACGCTCCCACCTCCACCGGATAATACTCCAAACCCATGTCGGGGCCAGGTTCCGTTTCGCGGGTGCAGGCCCCCGCCACTCCTATCGCCAGCAAACCAGCTATGAAAGCGCGTCGACTCATGCATAATTTAAAGAAACGCGAACGATAGAAGTATCTCATGCAAAAGCAGAATTATAGGGCCGAACCGGCAAGCGCCGCAGCCTGAGAAGTAGGATCAGATATCACGTGGCGCTCAATCCAGCCGCCGCCCAGCACGTCATTGCCTTCGTAAAAAACGGCGGCCTGACCGGGAGTTACAGCATGAACCGGCTCCTCAAAGTAAGCATATACTTTGTCGCCAATCTGTTCGAGGAAGGCGGCAGCACCGTCGTGGTTATAACGGATTTTTGTAGTGGAAGGCACCAAGCCCATACCAACCAGCGAAGCATACTTGCCCATATTCAGCTTGCCAACTACAGTCGTGGTGCTGGCCAGATCATCGAAATTACCGAGCACGACTTGGTTCGAGTCGGGCCGGATTTCGGTGACATAGGCGGGAAAGCCCAAGGCAATACCGAGTCCCTTGCGCTGCCCAATCGTGTAGAACGGGTAGCCCTCGTGCGTACCCACCACCGTACCATCGCGCAGCACAAATTGCCCCCCAGCTACGCGCGCCTCCAATCCCTCCACGCGCCGCTTCAAAAAGCCGCGGTAGTCGTTGTCGGGAATAAAGCAGATTTCGTAGCTCTCGGGCTTGTTGACCAGTTCAGTAAACCCGCGACGACGGGCCTCATCATAAATCTCGGTTTTGCGCATGCCGCCCAACGGAAACAGCGTCCGCGCCAGACTTTCCTGCGACACGCCCCAGAGGGCATAAGACTGGTCTTTGTTCTCGTCCAAACCTTTGCTCACTACATAGCGGCCATTTTCCTGGCGGATATTGGCGTAATGCCCCGTGGCAATAAACTGGCAACCGAGTTGATCGGCACGGCGCAACAACGCGTCCCATTTGATATGGGTGTTGCACAGTACGCACGGATTAGGCGTGCGGCCAGCCAAGTATTCGTCGGTGAAGTTATTGATGACAAAGTCACCAAACTCATCCCGAATATCGATGATAAAGTGAGGAAAACCGAGTTCAACGGCAATCTGCCGAGCGTCGTTGATGGAGTCGAGGGAGCAGCAGCCGGTTTCCTTTTTGGAGCCGCCCGCCGAAGCGTAATCCCAGGTTTTCATAGTCATACCCACCACTTCGTAGCCTTGCTCATGCAAAAGTACAGCAGCTACAGATGAGTCGATGCCGCCACTCATGGCGACGAGAACGCGCCCACGTGGGGACGACGTCGAAGGAGTATTTTCAGTCATAAAGAAGCGCCCGTGAGGTCAAGGCTCCGGCCGCGATGGCAAAGATAACAGCCGGCGCGGGCCTACGGTTCAGCACTCGCTTATTAAGCTGTACAAAGTACATGCCGGGCGCTGCAATAGCTCATATTCCTTACTTTCGCGCTTCGTCAATTCCGAACTGGCCTTCCCACCTGACTTCTATTATTCTACTTATGGCTCTGCTTACTTCCGTGCTGGTGCGCGGCATCAATAACCTTTCCGACGCCCGCTATTGCGCCGGCATGGGCGCCGACGGCCTCATTTTCACCCTCGACCCTGCCCTGCCCGGCGCCGTTGATGCGGCTACTGTACGCGAGCTAGCCGGTTGGGTAGCCGGCGTAGAGCTGATTGGGGAGTTTGATGAAATGCCCGTATCCGAAATCAACCGACTGGTTGAAGAGTGTGGTTTACAGCGAGTGCTGCTTCACCAAAGGCCTGAAGCGCCACTCTCGGTACCGGCGCTGCTACACGCGCCCCTCTTTCTCATCACTTCTAATAGTTTGAGAAACGAGATGCTGCTTCAGTACAGCCCGATTTTTCCCGCTGGCCTGGGCGTTGCTGCTTCGTTGAATATGGATGACTTGCCCGAAGCCCGGCAGGAAGCTCTAGCCGAAGCAGCGACGCAGTTCCCTTTGTGGCTCAGCGGCGCCATTACCGCCGACACTGTAGCCAGTTTGCTCAACACCATTCACCCAGCTGGACTCATCCTGGAAGGTGGCAACGAAATCAAGCCGGGCCTGCGTGATTTCGAGGAATTAGAAGCGGTCTTTGAAGCGCTGGAAGAGGAATAAGGCGGGGCAATTCTAGCCCATTATCGCTATTAGGTTAAACACCTGCTCCCCCAAACCTTTATCACCGGTTAGCTGTACGTGGGCTTCGGCCTGCGTGCGCGGCAGACTCTTGGTAAATAAGCGCCAAGCCACGGTTCCATCAATGGTAACAACAGCCACACAAGGGCTGGTCGCGCTTTCTTGTAATTCCCACTGCCCGGCGCTGTTATACTGGAGAAACCAGGTGCCACCACCCTCGCCTGTGACTGTGAATCGCAGCGTTTGTCCAGGCTCAGCCGACACGTGGCGGTAGTGGTGAGGTAGGGCCCTCATGCAAGTCGCCAGAAAGGGCTGATATAATGTTGGCGTTAGTAATTCGTCTTCACCCCGCCCTACTGCCTGTCGTATTTGCTGCTGGTGGTGCCACTTTTCGGTGTAGTCGCGGGCAATGTGAAACCAGTTGAGCGACGTTTGCTCCCCAGCCCAGCCCACGGAAAAACCTGCCGTCTGCCAAGGATCAAGGGTACGCAAGAAAGTTGTGTACTCCCTTCCTGTCGACTCTAGCATTTCCATCACAATGCGTGGACTCAGCCGCCGGGTGGCTTTTATCCAGTCCGCATTCAGCTCGTTCAGGAACTGTACGATGCCCTCATAGCTGGTTGGATCAGCGGGCGCCACCCCAAAATACCCATCGCGCAGCATGGATAGCGTTTGTAGGTTGCCGGCCATTAAGTGCAAAGCCACGTCCATCACCTTCCACTTGGGCGCCAGCGTTTGAAGTTCCCAATCTGCGGGCTGCAAGCCCCTAAGGAAAGACAGTAGCTTCTCATCCAAGACGGGAAACAAGTGCAGGGTTTCGATAGGTACAGGGCGCACGCCAGACATGAGATAGACTTAGCTCAATGTAAACTGAATGTACTTGATAGCAATGCCCTCACCGCGGAAGCGACGCTCGTAGTGGGTTTGGATATCTTCAGCATGCGGCAATAGCTCGGGCGTGGCGTAAATATCGGCTGTGTGGGCTAAAATATGGGCTCCAGGACGGGTTTGCAGCGTTTCAAGCGTGTATTCGTAGAGCGGCGTATCGTCCGTTTTGAGGTGAACTAGCCCCCCGGCGCGCAATACTTCTTGATACAAATTGAGGAAGCGTGGCGACGTGAGGCGGCGCTTAATATCCCGGTCGCGGGGTCGCGGATCGGGGAAGGTTACCCAGATTTCAGCCAACTCCTGGGGGGCAAAATGGGCAGTCAGCGATTCGGCCCGCGTGCGCAGGAAGCCCACATTAGTTAGGCCTAGTGCCTCCGCGCGAGTGCTCCCGCGCCAGATTCGGTCGCCCTTGATGTCGAGGCCCAAGAAGTTGCGATCGGGGTAGCGGGCCGCTAAGCCGACAGTATAGTCGCCCTTGCCACAACCCATTTCCAACGTAATGGGATTATCGTTCTGAAAGAACTCTTGGTGCCAACGCCCACCCAATTGCTCATAGTTGGCTTTGCCCGGCTCTACAATATCGGCCCGCTCCGCGTTGTGGGCGAAGCGCGCTAGTTTCACTCGACTCATTTAATTGACTTGTTGATTTATCGTATCGGATCGTATTGCGGAATTGGCCGTCATGTAGATCGGTAGCGAAGCAAATAATAGATACGCACGCGCTACCCTCGCTCCTATTGGTACAGTTCTTCTACCTCGGCAACCACAAAGGTACTGCCACCAATAAAAACCACATCGTCAGGCGCAGCCGCCGTGCGGGCTGCTTGTACTGCTGACTGCACAGGACCATATACGGCGCCATGTAGTCCTACACTTGCGGCCCGTTCGGCCAGTTCAGCAGCGGGTAGTGCTCGTGGAATACTAGCTTGGCAAAAGTAATAGATGGCCGTGGGGGGCAAAATTGAAAGCATTTTGGTCACGTCCTTATCATTAACAACGCCAAGTACGATGTGTAATTGGCGATACGTAAGCTGAGCCAACTGGGCAGTTACGAGGCGCAGGCCAGCCTCATTATGACCCGTATCACACACCACCAGTGGATGGCGCCCAATGATACTCCACCGGCCCCGCAAGCCTGTAAGCTGGCTCACTTCACGCAGCCCCTGGCGCACCGCTGCCTCAGTGATTTGGAATCCCTGCCGTTGTAGATCAGCTAAAACTGCTAAGACTCCAGGCAAATTAAACCGCTGATATTCACCCAGCAAACCTACCTCGATCTCATCAAATACTGGAGCATCATCTAGCCTCACATGAAAGCGTTGTGTTTCAGCATCCGCTGGCTGGGGGGCAATTCTGGAAACTTGATAATGCTGGTCGGCAAATGTAAGTGGCGCGCCCAATCGGTGTGCTGTCTCTTCAAAAACAGCAGCCACTTCCGCCTGCGTTTGACTAATGAAAACGGGCACCCCTGGTTTAATTATCCCGGCTTTCTCAGCAGCAATAAGCGGCAGCGTATTCCCCAGCAAAGCCTGATGATCGAAGCTGATATTGGTGATAAGTGAAACCAGCGGCGTAATAATATTGGTGGAATCCAGTCGTCCGCCCAGGCCCACTTCCACAATGGCGATATCCACTTTCTCTTCAGCAAAATACTGGAAAGCCAGCGCCACGCACATCTCGAAAAAAGACGGCTTTACTTCCTCAAACAACGGACGCCATTGCTCCACGAACGCCACCAGATAGTCGGGGAGCAATTCTTTACCATTGATTTTGATGCGCTCCGTAAACTCGCGCAAATGCGGTGAAGTGTACAAGCCTACTTTATAACCCGCCGCCTGCAATACCGCAGCAAGCATATGCGAGCTACTTCCCTTCCCGTTGGTGCCGGCCACATGCACGCTACGAAAGCGCCGCTCCGGGTGCCCGGAGGCCTCAGCCAGCGCTTCCGTATTCCCTAGCCCTTCTTTGTAGCCCGCGGTTCCTACCCGCTGAAACATGGGCAGTTGCTCGTACAGGTAAGCTAGCGTTTCAGCGTAAGTCATGGAGAGCAGAATAGATAGGTGGGTGAAGCGGCTGTGCTCATTTGTATGACTGACGAGCACTGATCAGAGCACAAAAGAAAACCGCCGGCCGGATAAATCCGACCGGCGGCTAAGTAAACAAAGAAGATAGCGACTTATTCTAAGCGGAAACGGAAGGTGATATACCCTACGCCCCCACCCGGATCAGGGCGCGTTTTGCGGAAGGAGAACTGCTCACGAATCGTTTTGATGCAGGCCTGTACTTGAGCGGCCGACATAGTGCCGGCTACTTTGCCGACCGATATAATCTCGCCCTCTCCATCAATGGTGATTTTGAAGCGCAAATAACCACCCTGGTTATCGACGAGGGGCGGCTGCGGCTTATTGGCAAAGGCCCAACCACCATTGCCAAAACCATCGCCGGAGCCGCTACCGCCGCCTGAACCGCCACCATCACCCCCGCCACTACCAGGCGTACCGTAGAGAGCGCGGGCATCGAGGCTACCTTTGGGATTGCCTTGGTCGCCGGTAGCGCCGGGCCGGTCACCATTATTATTGCCAGTAGGCGTGTTGCTGGTACCAGCAGAACCGTTTCCGCCGCCATCATCGCTGCCTTTGGGTGTGTACAAGGTGCGGGGCTTGGGCGCCGGAGGTGCTTCGCGCACAACTTCCTTCACCGGCTCTGGCTTTTCCACGGGTGGTGTTTCGCGCACAACCGGCTTAGGTGGCGAAGGGCGCTCTACTGGTGGAATTTTCACAGGACTTTCCTCCGCATCGCTAGTCACGATTTTCTCCTCGGCAGCATCAGGCGGCGTGGGTGCCGCGGCCCGTGCGGGCTGTGGCGCAGGCTGCGGATCAGGGTTGCGGGCGGGCGGGCGGCTGTCTTCGGTATTGCGTGAGTTATTGGCCTGAGCCAGGGTTTGAATATCGCCATACCCGGCTTCATCTACGCCATAGTTAAGCTCTACGCCGCCACCGCCCATTTCCGTTAAGGGCGGATCTGGCCCTTTGAAAACGGTAAATATGAACAGTAGCAACAACAAGACATGAACGATCACCGTCCCGACTAGCGCCTCTCGGCGGTGATGTTCGCGGTAATCGAGTGCCATGAGTTATCTATAATTAAGTATCGAGTTGTTCAACGCAAACCACGAATGGCGCGTTCCTACCCGCGTGCTGCACTTTGCTGTGCCTGCGTGGCCATCACCATTTTCACCTTCAGCCGGTTGCCAATTTCGAGAATGTCGACCAGCTTCTGCACGTTCAACGATGCATCAACGCGCAGAACAACAGTAGGCTGATCAAGGCCAGCAATGCGCTTGCTAAGAGCCGATTCTAAATCGGTAGAGGTTACGGGCTTACGGTCCAGGAAGTATTGCCCGGCGGCATCAACTGAGATGTTAATGGTCTCCTTCATGACAGCCTTACCGGAGCGGGCATTAGGCAGGAGCAGCTTGATCACGTTGGGATTAACCATGGTGCTCACAATTAGGAAGAACAGCATCAGGAAGAACATGATGTCGTTCATCGAGCTGGTCTCGACGTGCGAAGAAAGCTTGCGGCGGCGGCTTAAATCCATTTTTGTTAGCTAAATAAGTTGCCTTGATGAAGAATCTGGCTTTAAAAGCGAGCCCAAAAAGGCTTAAGACTTCATTAAGTGGCAACTCAAAAATTAATTATCCTGCAGGATATCCATAAACTCGATGGCCGAGTTTTCCATACGAAAAACCAGACGCTCGACCATGATGCTGAGCCAGTGGTAACCGACGTGGGCAATAATACCGACGATAAGACCGGCTGCTGAAGTAACCATCTTGGTGTACAAACCGCCCGAAATTTGGGCGATACCGAAGTCGCCGGTGGTGCTGATGGCGTAGAAAATCTTGATTACACCAATAATGGTACCCACGAAACCAAGCATAGGCGCAATACCAGCAATGATACCCAAGATGCTGATGTTCTTCTCTAAACGGGCAATCTCGATTTTGCCGACATTCTCGACGCTGGTTTCGATGTCTTTCAGGGGCAAGCCAATGCGGCGAATACCCTTCTCAATCATGCGGGCTAAGGGAGAAGCATTTTGAGCGCAGAGCATTTTTGCCCCCTGCAAATCACCTTTCACCATCAGCCCCCGAATGCCCCCCATGAATGAGTCGGGGTTGCTGGTGGCTTTACGAATAGTGATGTAGCGCTCCAGAATGATGAAAATCGAGATCGAGAAAAGAATGAAAATGGGAATCATTACCCATCCACCTTGCAACACCAAATCAATCAGGGAAAGCTCGGGAGCTGCTGCATTGGCCGCAGCATTAGCGGCAACAGCCGCGGTATCGAGGGGAGCAGTGGTGGTAATTTGCAGGAGCAACGATGTCATTTTAGTACTTAAGAACCCAGAGTGCTGAGCCGTATTGTTTGCGTAATTGAGAGAGGCTGCGGTCGGCCGAAGCGCGATCAGCAAATTCACCTACAGTGAGGCGGTAAAAACGGCTGCCAGCAGACGCACGCGTCGGACGCACTGGCCACAATATCTGCGCAGGACGGTTTTTGCGGGCCAAAGCGGCGCGGGCTTTCTCCACGCTCCGAGGAGTGTCGAAGCTACCAGCTACCACATAGAAACGACCTGTCCGGGTTTTAATTGTAGGCGTTAAAGCGGCTGTAGCAGGTGTCGCCGTTGTGGTAGCTTTGGCTATTGGCGCTGGGGCAGCAGCTGGTACCGAGGAGGCAATCGGTTTGGCTACCTCCGTTGGCTTTGTTGGGGTTACCGGCTTTGCAGCTGTCACTACCACGGGTTTTCCTGCCGTATCTGTGGTTAAGGCAGGTGAAGCCATCGGCTTTGCTTTGTCCCACTCCGCTCCTTCGGTTGTGTTTAGTGCAACGGCATCCGTAACATCGGCAGCTCCATCGGGCACGAACTCTTCACTCCAACCATGATTAGCTAACGTAGCCTGCTGTGTGGCTCTGGATTGTGATTTAGTAGTGCTGGGGGGCATTTTTTGCTCCTGCGCTACCCACGATGCTGGCACGGCCCGTGCGCTGTCGGGCAAATGCCCCAGACGTAACGCAAATAGATAACCCGCCGACAGCATTAACCCGGTGAGAACAGTAGCAGCGGCTACGTTAAACACCCGAGCTGCCCGGCGTGAACGACCAGCAACTGTGAGTTGAGGCGCGGTGGGCTGCCGCTCACGAGCCAGTAAGGCATCGGTGGCCCGCACTGGCCGCGATACTAATTCGGGTAGGCCGTAACTAGCCGAAAGCAGATTTTGCGTGCCTGTGTACTCAAACTCCAACCCTCTCCCAACAGCGCGGCGAAACACTCCAATCCCAGGCAGCTCTGTGCGCTGCGCACTATCCAGCTCCGCCTGCAGATTAGCAACTGCATTGCGCACCATCTGGCGGGCTTCCGAAGCGGGCACACGCAACGCATGACTAAGGGCATCAACCAGCAAGCCATCGTTGCGAGTCAGTGCGCCATTGAAGGCGACGGTTTTGGTTGGTGGAGTCAGCGTGTGGCGCACCGGGTGTATCCGGGCCGGCGCATAATCGGCGATAAGTCCGCCGAAACCGGGAATAATCACGCAATCGTGGTCCCGGAGTAAGCTGAGAATATGGTTGGAGATCGGCAAAGTCGGTTGTGTTTGTGGTGCGTTAATCTTTAATGCGCTTGCTGCAATTATTGCCTTACACTCTGTAGTAAGCTCCGGAATATCCTATTCCAATAAAGTGCATCAGCGCAGTAAAAAATTAAAAGTCATAGGTCACGCCCGCCAGTACGTTGATGCCCTTCACCGGGTAGTTCAGGAAACGCTCGTACTTGCGGCTCAGCAAATTGTTGCCTAAAGCAAAGATTGACAGATTTTCCGAGAAACGATAATCGCCACGCAGGTTCAAATCTACCACTGTGTCCGTCGGGCGCACCACTTGGACCAGGTCATCAGCTATCCCGCCTGCCCTATATCCTACTCCGAAACTAGAGCTATAGGTATATAACTCTGCCCCTAACAGGAGCTTATCACCTACGTTATAGGTTCCGAACAGCACCGACTGGAAAGCTGGCCGGTGAAAGGCTTCGGCCAACGTTTTGGTGTTATATCCATTGTAATCAGCTTTCACGCCCAACCGAAACTGCTCAGCAGCATTATAAATCACTTCGCCGTGCACGTTGATTAGTTGAGTTGATTTGCGGTCATAAACTAGATCAAAACGTGACGTATCGGTAGGGCTATTAGCATAGAAATACAAGTTGCGGTCGTTAGCGGCCGTCACTTTTGCGCTCACTGACAGGCCGCGAGCGGGCATCGCCGTAAAGCCGCCGTAAATAGTTGGCCCCCGGTGCGTATCGGCCACGCGCTGGTTGGGAGCCAGCCATGGGTTTTCGGTGGTCAGATCGTACATAGTTACGCGCTGCAATGCCCCACCCAATCCGCCAAATACGACGAATTTATCTTCGGCCACCGTGTAGCCCACACGAATTGCCGGATAAACATTGAACTGCGAAGCCGTCCCGATAGTGTCACCGGTGTAGCCCAGCGTAGCGCCCACCGATACGGCCAGCCGGTTCAGATCGGCTTCAAAAGCCGGTGTGAACTGCACAAATGGCCGACTGGTAGTAGTCAACTCGTCCTTTTGCGATATCAGGGATACATCACCATTTAAAGCAATTCGCCCTTTTTCACCTAGCGCATAGCCCGAACGAAGCGACGCATTGAAGTTGCTTTCACTGGCCGCAAACCTGTCTTTCCAATAGTTAAAGCCTACGCCGAAGTCATACTGAAAGGCGGCATCGGTGGCGCGGTTGCGGGCATATACCTTCGCGGCGGCGCGGGTGAAGACCTGCTTGATGTCATCAACATCGGGGGGCAAATTCTGGGGCTCACGGTTGTAGCCATAGAAATTATAGCGCTCCCGACCCAAATCTATCTTCGCGCCCAAGGCGGCAGTACCACTGTAGGTTTCACCGTTAAGGCCCAGACTGGTTTGGCTGAGACTGGAGTTCTTACGGTCTACGGGTCCGCGTGAGGAGGAAATGTGGCTGAAATCGAGACCATAGGAAGCGGCTTCGCTGCGCGTGTTATGCAGGTAAGCCTTGCCGTAAATGGTCCCGTAGTTACCCAGTGCGCCCTTCAGGTAGTTGCCGGTCTGGGGGGCTAATTCCTCCTGTTTGATCGTGAGAACGCGCACTGACGGATTGAGGCGATCGGCAGGCAGCCGAAAGTCGGGATAAGTAAACTGAACCGTTTGCGCCTGCGGCGTTGGTGCCTCTACTTTGATCTTATCAAAGTTGCGCGTCGCCTCGGGAAGCTCGTTCACGCGCTCCTTCACAATTTCAATTTCAGCGTCTTCAATTTTGCCCCCCGGCCGCTGTTGCGCCCACGAAAAGCGGGGCGCGGCCACGGCCAGCATTGTGACCAGAGCCAGGGAGTAAGGCGAGCGAAGCATCATAGCAACGGAGTTAGGTTTGATATAAGCTTAGATTTAAATCAGCTTATTCAACCATTTATTAATCAATTATTTATTATTTCAGCAAAACAGAATTACCCTATTCTTCCACAGGTACTGGGGAAGCTGTAGTATCGCTTGGCTGAGTCTGTGTAGGCTGCAAAGCCTGGCGCGCAGCAGCCCGACGAGCGGCTGGCGAAGCTGGTTTAGCAGGAGTTGTTTTGGTGCCCGCCGGTGATGTGGTTGTAGGCTTGGCACCACTTGTTGCGGGCGCCGGTGCAGCGCCATCGGCGGGCAAAGCAGCTAGTCGCTGCTTGGCGCCCTCGATGATTTCCGCGACTGGGAATTTGTTGTCGATGATGGAATTTAGTGTAGCGCGGGCTTGGAAATTATCACCCTGCAACGCGTAGATGTCGGCGATAAGCAGAAACCCCCGACCCTGCCACAGCTCATATTTGGAGGCGTTGGTTTTGTAGGCCGCATCCAAAGCCTCGGGGTATTTCTTCTGGTCGAATAATACCTGGGCCAAAAGGTACTGCGCCTCAGCTCTGTTCTCATCCGTAGCCGTGCTGGCTGCGGTAGTCAGCTCCGGAATGGCTTGATCTAGGTTGCCGGCTTTGTAACTGGCTTTTCCTAAATAAAGCAGCGCCGCATTGGTCGCATTCAGCGAAGCACTACCCAACGCCCGCAGATCCTGAGCCACGCGACGGGTACCGTCGTAGTCACCACTTTCGTAGTAGCTGCGCATCAGCCCAATGCCTGCATCAGCCACTTCCCGCTTGTTCTGCGATACTTCCCGCAGACGCGTGTAATATTTGATGGCCTCGGGGTAGTTCTTATTGGCATACTCCAAGTCAGCAACCCGGCCTGCGGCCCGGTTCACAAACTCACTTTTGCCTTCCGTTACTACGTTTTTCAACCCAGCCAGGCCCTCGGCTTGCTTACCCGTTTTTAGATAAGAATCACTGAGGAAATAGCGGCCATCAGCGGCCAAGGAGGTATTGGGATATTGCTTCAGGTATGATTCCAGCCTCGGAATTGCCTGCGCGTACTTTTCAGCAGTGTACAGCGACTTAGCCGCTTCAAACTCTACGCTTTCCGTAGCACCGCTCTGCGGATTCTGTGACTTGTATTGGCCAAGCGCCTGATCAAACTCCTCTGTCTTGCCCAACGCGGCTAAGCTCTCCTGCAAGCCCGATAGCGCATTGGTTGCAGACTTGGTGCGCGGATACCGCTCCAATACCTGGCGAAAGTCAGCTACGGCTTTATCATGCTGATTGAGGTTAGCATAGGCCACACCACGCTTCTGCAAGGCCTGCGGAATCAGAGCGCTGTTGGGGCGGGCTCGAATCAGGCGCGAAAAGCCATCAACGGCAGGCTGAAAATTACCAGCCTCAAACTCAAACTGCGCCTGCTGAAATACGGCATTGTCGGCGTAGCGCGACTGGGGGGCAGTTTTGAGCAGCGTATTCAACGTATTAGTAGCTTCCCCTTGGCGACCTAGCAAGCCCAGCGTTACGCTCTTCTGGTAATATGCATAGTCCTTGTCGGGCGCATTGGAAGCAATAACCTTGTCGTAGCCCGTCAGGGCCTGCTTATAGTCTTTGGCCACATAATAAGTATCGGCCAGGCGCAGGGTTACGTCGTAGTAGTTGGGGTCGTTGGCGGGTTGGCGGGTTTCAGCATCCTTCAGATAGGCCTGAAACTGTGAACGCGCCCGATCATACTGCTTGGTGTTGTAATAAGCGTAGCCCAAGCCGTAACGAGCTTTCTGGTCGAAGTCAGTTTCGGCCGCGCTGCCAGAACGGGCCGTACGGGCCGCCGCGGTGTAGCTTTGAATGGCTTCCGGGTATTTCTGCCCGATGCTGTAAATCTCACCGCGCAGCACCTGAGCCGCGGCCCGCAGGGCGTCGTCCTGGGGGTATTTCAGCGACTTATCCAGCAACGGCAGTGCCTCATTGAACTTGCTGTTGTTGTACAGCGTGGCAGCTTGCAAGTAAGTAACGCGCTGATACGTAGCGTTCAGGCGGCTGCTACGGTTGTCCAAGCCTTCGAGGTAAGAAATGGCCTGAGCGTAGTCAGACGAGTTGAGAAAGCTCTCACTCAGAATGTCATCAGCGGCGGCCGCATTCTTGGAGCCCGGAAACTTCTTGTTGAAATCCTTCAGAGAAGCAATTACTTCCCGGCCATTACCTAATTGGTAATTCACCTGCGCGTATTTGATCGTCGCATTCTCCGTGATATTGCGGTCGAAGGTCGCGTTGCGGGCCGCATCGAAAGCATTCAGGGCTGGCTGATTCTGCTTTAGCTGCAAATAGCTCAGGCCCATATGATAGGCCGCATTTTGGCCCAATGAATCCTTACGGGCAGCCACTCCTTTCAGGCTATTTACAGCCCCCTTAAAGTCGCCCATCTTGTAGTTGGCATACCCGATTTTGTACTGCACCGTCGGGTCCATCTTCTTGCGGCCGGCAGCGTACCGGTTGAAGTACTCGGCAGCACTCTGGAAGTCGCTTTTCTGGTAGTAAGAATCGCCCACAAGCAACTGAATCTCATCGGCGCCCTGGGGCGGTGGGGTTTGAGCCAATGCCTTCGAGCCGTAGGCAATCAACCCATCAAAGTCGCCCTCCTTGTAATAAATCTGGGTCATCACGGCCGGCACCACGAGGCGGTAGCCGTCGCTTTCCTCCGCCACTGCCAAGTCGCGGCGGGCTCCGGCAAAGTCACCGGCCCGGAAAGCCAGATAGCCCGCATAATAGCTGCTGGCGTAGCGATACTCCGAGCTGCCTTGCTTGGTGCGGTCGAATAGCAAACGAGCCTTATCGAATTCCTTCTGGGCAAAGTAGCTGTACGCTAGCTTAAACTCCGATTCTTCGCGCTGCTCCAGCGTCAGGTTATCGGGCCCCACGCGCTGCATGTACTCAGCGGCTTTGGCGTAGTTCTTCTTATCGAAATAGAACTTTCCGAGCTGAAAAAAGGCCTCCGCTGCTTTTGGATGGGCCGGATTATTAGCCGCGAAGGCTAGAATCCGGTCCTCGGCATCAGGATGAAACAGGTAGAGACCCGATACCGCGTAGTAATATTCGGCATCGGTGGTGCGGTCGCGCTGTTCGCCGGTGCGGCGCTGAGTAAGGTCGAGGTAGCGCTGAAAAGACTGCTGCGCGGCACCGTACTTGCCACGGTCGAAGAGTTCAAGGCCTTCCTGGAAATGACGCTCATCGGCGGCAAAAACCTGGGTTTGCTGGGCTGCGGCCACCAGTGGGGCCGCCGTGCTAAGCGTGGCGGCCAGCGCCAAGCGGGGAAATAACTTCATTGCGGGGCGTTACAAGAAAGGGCGCTGCGGGCCCAGGAGTGGCCAAAAGTAGCGAAAATGTGGTGGAGGTTGCACAAAAAAGGCATTCTCGCACCTTGGCAACGCGCTGGGGGGCTTTTTTGGTATAGTACCGCCGTAGTAGTAAGCTACCCACACAATAGCACGGTTAAATATCAATCCAGTAACGCTGCGCCTACATATGGGCAAGGCATTAAGGCCGCACCGCTCGCTGGGGGGCTTTTTTACAAGCCAAAATTCATGGTATAGGATCCACCATCGGTAATGTGGACACGCTTAAAACCGAGGGCTTTGAGCTCGATGCACACCTGTTTGATTACCGTATCCCTGCTCTGCGCATCAAAGGATGGCGACGACATAATAATTACGTCGGCTTGCTCCCCTACCACGTTAATCGTGGCTTTCATCCCTTTTTTCAGCAGCTCTTTGGGCAGTTGAGCAGCATAGTGCTGGCGCTCCTCTATGGCTACAACGTCTTTGGCTATCACCGTTTTGGGCGTAATGCTTTCATTAGCCAAAGCTGAATCACGTACCATATCTGCCACTCCGGCCGACGCGGTTGAAGCTAGCTGCGCCGTGTCAGGTGAGTTGGCTGACGCAGCAGATGCGAGCCCGGACTTCTTGGTTATCTCTTTCGAACGAGATTTAGTATCGGCTCTTAACTTGTCTGAAGTCGTTGGCGCGTTGAGGGCCTGATATTCTTCAATCGCTTCTTCTTGATAGGCAGCAGTTCGCATGGCTGCCAGCAGCCTGTCCGATTCTGCGTCTGCCTTTATTGCGTTCGACTGCTCCGTTGTGAATGCTGAACCGAATTCTCCTGCTGACTGACTAGCGCTGTATAAGGGTGTCGGCCTTGTCCATCGGCCCAGTATAAAGGCCCCTAAAAATGTAAGCAGTGTTATCCCCAGCAGACCAAAAAGTGAGTTACGATTCACAATACAAGTAGTAAACAAATAGTAAAATGCTCGCCGTTGCAGCCACCGATACGCTTACAAGGCAAGAAAGTGTACTATGGCAATCGACAAGCCAATTGTTTAGCTTCTGTGATTCATTTTCCCTTCAGTCAACTGCCAGCCAAAGTGTTTCCTGAGCATTTCCCTCACTTTCTCTTTGGTTAGCGGCTTGGTCAGGAAGTCCGCTACATGAAGCTGCTGTCCTCGCTCCACATCCTGAGAATTCACAGATGTAGTGAGCATAATGATGACAATCGCCTCTCTGCGAGCCAGCGGTAGCTGCTGATAAGAAAACAGAAATTCAAACCCGTTCATCACGGGCATATTCACGTCCAGCAGAATCAGGGCCGGACAGGCAGCATCGGGGCAATGCTGCTCCAATAACGCAAATGCCTCCTGCCCATTTAGTGCCACCATTAGCTGGTCAGCAATAGCTAAATCTTCCAGCAGCCGTTGATTGAGAAAATTGTTAATCGGGTCATCGTCCACTAAAAGGATACACGGTAGCTTCTCCACGCAAATACCTAATTATAGATGTTGGGATAAATAAAAACGATTGTTCCCTGAGAATAACTCTTTGGGGGGCAAATCTAGGGTTTAAACTGAACAGCAGACCAATTACTGGCCAACGACTTGGTTGTTATCTGTTTAGCCCGCTGTGGCACTCAGCGGCACGGGGTGCAGCATCAGGAATACCAACTCGCGCAAAATCTCCCCTTCCGTCATCGAGCCCGACTCAATGCCTTTACTCTGCGCATCGGCGCGGCGCAGCAAGTGAATGATGTCGCGCGTGCGCTGAAAGCTGTAGTTGCGCATAGCCAGCTGGGCATCTTTCTGCTGAAAGCTGTTCACCATACCCAGCTTTTTGAAGTCAGCGTCGGAGGGATTGCTGATCTGATGCAGCACGAGGAGCTTGGTAAAAAAGCCGAAAAGCAAGGTCAGGTTCGGGATAATAGGATTGGCCTTCGGGTTAGCCTCGAAATAATGTAGAATCCGGTTGGCCTTCAGCACATCGCGCTGAATGAGCGCCCGCTGAAGCTCGAAGATGTTATAGTCTTTGCTGATCCCTACCAGGCGTTGCACCAAGTCCTCATCAATGGCCTGGCCGGGCTTCACGTTGAGCAGCAGCTTATCTATCTCATTGGTCAGCCGGCCAAGGTCGGGACCGATATACTCGCTGAGCATCGCCACGGCTTGGGGGGCAATTTGCTGCTGCTTGCTGCGCACGTAGCCCGTCAGCCAGGGCGCAACTTGGTTATCGTAAAGCTTTTTGCTGGTCAGCACGGCCGCGTGCTTGGTCATCGCTTTGGCCAGGGCCTTACGGCCGTCCAGTGTTTTGTGCTTATAGCAAAACACCAGCACCGTGCTGGCCAGCGGATTTTTCAGGTACGCCTCAAAAAACGGATAGCTACTCTCCCGCTCCATGTCGGCCACCGACTGTGCTTCCTTTACAATAACCACCGAGCGCTCGGCCATCATCGGAAAGCGCCGCGCCTGGCCCAGAATAGTGGCTATGTCCACATCCTTCCCATAAAGCACCACCTGGTTGAAGCCGCGCTCATGCTCGGGCATCACGTTTTTTTCGATGATGTCAGCAATCAGATCGATGTAGTAGGGCTCCTCCCCTTGCAGGAAATAGATGGGCGCAAACTGCCGCTGCTGGAGCTGCTTCAGAATTTCGTCGGGGCTGAAGTTAGGCACTTCGGTAATGTGTTGAGTTGAAATAAAGCCTGGATACTTTTCTTCCTAAGCCAGGCAAAGGTAAAGCTACGACGCGCCTCACCGCTTACCTTTGCCGCAGAATTGGTTGAATGTGGGCTCACGGCCGTCATTCAACAGTTAACAGTCAAAACTTCTTCTTGCTTTGAATTTACTCGACGAACTCCGCTGGCGCGGAATGCTGCACGACACCATGCCCGGCACGGCTGAGCATCTGGCCGAACACCAGCCCATCAGCGGCTACATTGGCTTCGACCCCACGGCCGCTTCCCTGCACATTGGTAACCTGGCCACTATTATGCTGCTGGTGCATTTACAGCGCGCCGGGCATCGGCCGGTCGCGCTGGTGGGCGGCGCCACCGGCATGATTGGCGACCCGTCGGGCAAATCATCGGAGCGCAACCTGCTGGATGAGGAAACGCTGCGCGACAATCAGGCCGGTATTCGGGCGCAGCTAGAGAAGTTTCTGGAGTTTAATGACGGCCCGACTGGCGCTGTCGTGGTCAATAACTACGATTGGTTTAAGGAATTTGGCTTCCTCCAATTTCTGCGCGATGTGGGCAAGCACATTACCGTGAACTATATGATGGCCAAGGACTCGGTGAAGCGCCGCCTGGGCACTCCGGAGGCCGAAGGCGAGCAGCGTGCCGAAGGGCTGTCTTACACAGAGTTCAGCTACCAGCTGCTGCAAGGCTACGACTTCCGTCACCTGTTCCAGACGCTGAACTGCACTCTGCAAATGGGCGGCTCTGACCAGTGGGGCAACATCACGACTGGCACCGAGCTTATCCGGCGCCTTGATGGCGGTAAGGCGTACGCTCTTACCTGCCCGTTGGTCACAAAGGCCGATGGCACCAAGTTCGGAAAATCGGAAGGCGGCAACGTGTGGCTCTCGCCCCAAATGACTTCGCCCTACCAGTTCTACCAGTTCTGGCTCAACGCCGCCGACGCCGACGCCAGCCGTCTAATCCGGGTGTTCACCTTGCTCAGCGAGGCCGAAATTCTGGATCTGGAAGCGCAGCACGCAACGGCTCCGCACCAGCGCATTTTGCAAAAGGCCTTGGCCAAAGACGTCACCACCCGCGTTCACTCTGCCGAGGCGTACGAAGCGGCGGTAGCCGCCTCCGAAATTCTGTTTGGCAAAGGCGACCTCGAAGATCTGCAGCGTCTCGATGAAGCGACGCTGCTCGACGTATTCGCCGGCGTGCCGCGCCTTGAAGTGCCGCGCGAACAAGCTAGCAGCCTGCTGGTGGCCGATTTGCTCAGCGAAGCCACACAATACCAGATTTTTCCTTCGAAAAGCGAGGTTAAAAAGATGATTCAAGGCGGTGGCGTGAGCCTGAACCGTCAGAAAGTAGCTGCCGCCGATCAAGCTGTGTCTGAGTTCCCCTTGTTACAGGACAAGTATCTGGTAGCCCAGAAAGGCAAGAAAAACTACTTCCTGATTTCGCTTATATAAGGTACAGCTTTCATCACCTTTTAGATCAGGCAGGTACAAGAATTCCTTCTAACGCCACAGAAAAGCCCCCCAGATAATTTCTGGGGGGCTTTTTTACGGACTAATAAACATGAATTATTTGCCTACCGTGCCGGCAGGAAGTTGAAGCAGAAACTGGCTGCCGCTGCCTCCGCTACCCGACGTATAAGCTGGCACAGCGCTGCCACCCTTTTCCCAGGCCTCAATCCAGCGCATTTGTACGAGCAGCGGCGTGAGCGACTGCTGCTGCTTTTCGTTGGCATAGGCCTGCGCGTCGGCCGCAATCCGAATCGATTTGGCCCGGCCTTCGGCTTCCGCAATATTAATGCGCGCCTGCGCTTCCGCCTGCCGAATGCGGTTCTCGGTTTGCAGGCCGGTTTGCACAGCCGTGTTTTTCGCGTCGATGGCGGCTTTCAGGCTGGCCGGCGGCTCTAGCTTAGTAGTGATTTGCTGCACTGTAAAGCCCATTGTCTGGAGCTGGCTTACCAGATTGGCTTTCACCTGCGCCTCGTAGCTCCCGCGGTTACTGATCAGACTGTCGGCGGTATAGCGGTTGGTAGCGACGCGATATGCCTCGTACACAGCCGTTTTGAGGAAGCCATCTTCAATATCGGGCAGCGGCCGCCGATACTGCCGAAAGATGTCATCGACCTTATCCGACTGAATAAAATAATTGAGGCTGGGCGCCACTCCGAAGCCCGAGCCATCCTTGCTCTGCACCTCAAACTCTTCGTACTCCTTGTGCTGGGTATACACTGGAAACTCATACACGGCCGTGCTTAGCGGCGTGTAGAATACCCAGCCCGTTGTGTACGTAATATCGTCAACGCCGCGCGAGGAGCCCGCCAGGTTTACTTTAATGCCCACGTTGCCCGCGTCGATGCGCTCTACTTTAATAAGGCTGCACCCGGCAATAGTTGCTACTAATAATAAGCTGCCAAAAACAATAGGCTTCAGCCAGCGACGATTAGAATTTTGTAGAAGATCGGTCATTAAATGAAGATGGTGGAGTAGAAGATGAATGGGATAAGAAGCGAACAAGGCCGCGTGCGGCCTGATATATCGATAAAGCTACGCCTACAGCCAGCACCGAAAGCCCTACTACTCCCCAGCCTAGCCACCAATCGGAAGGGCTACTCAGCCAATGGAGGAACATAGGCACGGCATAAGGCAGCACGCCAGCGTAGAATAGCGCCCAGGCAGCCAGCCACAGATAATAAGTGCGTTTTGTGGGCATAAGGAAGTAGCTAATTGAATGGACAGTGCCGCAATATCTAAACTGTTGCATACACCACCTAATGCTCATTGGCAGACATCTGCATTAGTTAGCAAATGCTTTCTATTGGCATTTAGCCTGAACAATCAGAATCATTAAAAAAGCCCCCCAGAAAATATCTGGGGGGCTTTTTAGCACTAGCAAGGTTCACAGAATATACGGAATCTGAAAACTCCGAATATGGCCGTGAATTACTTCTTCTTTGCTGGAGCGGCTTTCTTAGCAGCAGCTGGAGCAGCTTTCTTAGCTGCTGGAGCAGCTTTAGCGCCGGCAGCTTCACCGCCAGTGTTCTTCATGTTCTGCACTTCGGTGCGGATCTCTTGGGCCATGTTCTTCAACTCCTGCATTCCTTTGCGCACACGGGTACCGGCGGCTGAGTTTTGCTTGTCGTAAAACTTGTCGAAGTCACCCTCGAGCGACATTACTAGGTCCTTGAGCTTGCTAAAATTGTTCATTGGAAAAGGGTTTATGGGGGAAGAAAGGTTGTTATTGACTGGCTCTAATATACAGGGATTTCAAATACAAGCAATATTTCTATTTTTTTTCTAAAATGCCCCTCAGCGCTTTCCAGGGCGATTTTTACACCTCTTACAACTAAATAATACCTCTCTCAACGTTGGACTTACATCGCCATAGTACAAAAAATAACGCCGACAACCATTATGATTGTCGGCGTTGAGGCCTCTATAATTTGCTAAATTGACTAGGCTTGCACGGATGCAGTAGTCTTGGAGTATAAGCCCTTATTGAGCTTTTCAGCCACTGCTTCGAAGGCCGTAATGGTCAGGCGCACGTCTTCGAGCGTATGCACCGCCGTTGGGATAAGGCGGAGCATAATCACGCCCTTCGGAACTACCGGATAAACCACGATAGAGCAGAAAATACCGTGATTCTCGCGTAAATCGAAGGTTATTTGGGTCGCATCGGGAATTTCGCCGCTCAGGAACACAGGTGTTACCGGCGACTGCGTAGTGCCGATATTGAAGCCCTTTTCGCGCAAACCGCTCTGCAAAGCCCTAACCACCGTCCAGAGATTCTCTTTCAGCTCTGGTTGCGTGCGGAGGAGCTCCAAACGCTTCATTGCACCCACTACAAGCGGCATAGGCAGCGATTTGGCGAAAATCTGGCTACGCATATTGTATCGCAAATATTCAATTACGCTCTCAGGGCCCGCTACAAAGGCTCCGATGCTCGCCATGCTCTTCGCAAACGTTGAAAAATAAAGATCAATGCCGTCCTGAACGCCCTGTTCTTCGCCCGCTCCAGCGCCTGTAGCGCCCATTGTACCGAATCCGTGCGCATCGTCAACGAGCAAACGGAACTGATATTTTTCCTTCAGAGCGACCACTTCGCGCAGGTTGCCCTGGTTGCCCGACATGCCGAATACACCCTCCGTAATCACCAGAATACCGCCACCGGTTTCGCCCACCATGCGGGTGGCCCGCTGCAACTGCTTCTCCAAGCTTTCCATATCGTTGTGCGGATACACAAAGCGCTTGCCTTGGTGCAGCCGTACCCCATCAATGATGCAGGCATGCGACTCGGCGTCGTACACAATCACATCGTGGCGGTTTACCACGGCATCAATGATAGACACGATCCCTTGGTAGCCGAAGTTGAGCAGCAGCGCGTCGGGCTTCTTCACGAAGTCGGCTAGCTCAGCCTCCAGCTGCTCGTGCAGGTTGGAGTTGCCACTCATAATACGAGCGCCCATGGGCGTGCCCATACCCCACTCCATGGCAGATTCGCCATCTACGCGGCGCACCTCAGGGTGATTAGCCAAACCTAAATAGTTATTGAGGCTCCAGGTAAGCACTTCCTTCCCGCGGAAAATCATGCGGGGCTTGATCTCGCCTTCTAGCTTAGGAAAGGTAAAGTAGCCGTGCGCATAGTGCGAGTGGCTGCCCAATGGGCCGCGGTTGGAAGCAATCTTCTCGAAAAGATCCACGGAGGAATAAATTAAATGTGAAACGAATACGGCAGTAGTATACTGGGCACAACCACCGGTCTTGTGCAAAGTTATGGCAATTCACGAAGGTAACTGCCAAAGACGTGGCTTTCTACTTTACTAAAGCAGCATAAAAATGCCCCCTAGCACTTCCTCGAGCCGACAGAATGGTGTTTCTTTGAGCTAAGTTAGCGGTAAATTGTTCCTTGTCAGTTTCCAGTATAGCACAAAAAACTGACTTTATTATCCTCCTAAGCTGGCAGCCCCTCACTATTTCCAGCCATATCCCACCCACTTTCATGAAGCAAATCAAGAAACTACTGGTTGCCAACCGGGGCGAAATCGCACTCCGTGTGTTGCGTTCGGCCCGCGAAATGGGCATCCAGACCGTAGCTATTTATAGTGAGGCCGACCGCCAGGCCCTGCACGTGCGCTACGCCGATGAGGCCGTGTGCGTGGGTGGTCCTCAATCGAGCGAAAGCTACCTGCGCGGCGACAAAATTCTGGAAGTGTGCCGCCAGCTCGGCGTTGATGCCATTCACCCCGGCTACGGCTTTCTGAGCGAAAATGCTGCCTTCGCACGGAAAGTAAAAGAAGCCGGATTAATTTTCGTTGGTCCCTCGCCTGAGGCTATGGAGCTGATGGGCTCCAAGCTCGCTGCCAAAGCCGCAGTGGCCGACTTTGATATTCCGATGGTGCCCGGCACCGAGGAAGCTATCACGGATGTGGAAGCCGCCAAAGTAGTGGCGCGTCAGGTTGGGTTTCCTATTCTTATTAAAGCATCTGCGGGCGGTGGCGGAAAGGGCATGCGCATTGTGAATGCGGAAAGCGAGTTTGAGGAGCAGATGCAGCTGGCCGTATCGGAAGCCACGAGTGCATTCGGCAACGGCGCCGTATTCATTGAAAAGTACATCGGCTCGCCCCGCCACATCGAAATTCAGGTGCTGGGGGATGAGCACGGCAATATTGTACACCTGTTTGAGCGTGAATGCAGCATTCAGCGCCGCCATCAGAAAGTGATTGAGGAAGCACCATCCTCCGTGCTTACGCCTGAGCTACGCGACCAAATGGGCCGCGCAGCCGTGGATGTGGCCCGCGCCTGCAACTACACCGGAGCCGGCACCGTGGAGTTTCTGCTCGACGAAAATCACAATTTCTACTTTCTGGAGATGAATACGCGTCTCCAAGTAGAGCACCCCGTCACGGAGCAAATCACCGGCCTGGACCTTGTAAAAGAGCAGATTCGAGTAGCCCAAGGCGAGCCCCTGCCCTTCCAGCAGGAAGATCTTACCATCACTGGTCATGCCTTGGAGCTGCGTGTGTACGCTGAGGATCCTGCCAATAACTTCCTGCCCGATATCGGCACGCTCACTACCTATGTGCGCCCTCAAGGCCCCGGCGTCCGCGTGGATGATGGCTTCGAGCAAGGCATGGACATTCCGATTTATTACGACCCCATGATTGCCAAGCTCGTCACTTTCGGTAAAGATCGCGCGGAAGCCATTGCTCGCATGCTGCGAGCCATCGACGAGTATCAAATTACCGGCATTCAGACGACGTTGCCCTTCGGCCGCTACGTGCTTCAGCACCCGGCCTTCGTGGGGGGCAATTTTGATACGAACTTCATTCGCGACCACTTCACGCCCGCTGATTTAATTCCCAGTAATGACGACGAGGCGGAAATCAACAAGCTAGCCGCGGTGCTCAGCGCGATGCTGCTCACAGAAAAGAAACCGCAAGTTGCTCCCGCTACAGAAGCTGCTAGCGTCACTGGTTCGGCTTGGAAGCGGAACCGATTGGGCCTGCGTTAATAAAATTAAGATTTAGCATCACAAGAAAGCCCGGCCAATTAGGCTGGGCTTTCTTGTGGTATATGGAAACAAAGTCAGAGCGATTTAAACCAAATCCGATAACTGCCGCACGCCTAGAGTACGCTCGCGAGTGAATCCTTCACCAAATTCTACCCCAATGAGGTGGCCAAACTCCCGGGCGCGGGCTTCCATAAACTTTGAGAAGGCAGGCGTAGACAAGTAAGTAATCGGCTCGGTGCTATTAGCATCGAAGAACTGGCTTTTGAAGGCCTGAATTGCCTCCCACTTCTTATCCCAGAACTCCGATATATCGACCACGAAATCGGGCGCAATTTGCCGGTCCTGTATGTAATGATATACTAAGCGGGGCCGCCAAGCGGACTGGGGCTGGCCATTTTCATCCAGCGTTTCAATCATCTTCAGCCCCGACAGAAAGCACGATTCAGAAGCCAGCTGGGAGCCGCGGCCGTGGTCTGGGTGGCGATCGTGGATGGCGTTTAGCAGTACGATGTCGGGTTGATAACGGCGCACAGCGGCAATTATGGGCAACTGATGCTCTCGATCGTTATAAAAAAAACCGTCAGCCAATCCTAGGTTTTCACGAGCGTTCAAACCAAGTATTTTGGACGCTGCGGCTGCCTCAGCAGCCCTTATTTCGGGTGTGCCGCGCGTGCCAAGTTCTCCCCGCGTTAAGTCTACTACTCCTATCTTTTTGCCTTGGGACGCTGCGGCTAGTAAAGCGCCGGCACAGGACATTTCCGCATCGTCGGGGTGGGCGGCGATGGCCAGAATATCTAATTTCATGTTAAATGGGTGGTTAAAAGATTAAATGACTTAGCCGGTAAAAGCTGAGTCGTTTGCTGCCTTAGCAGAACAACTAGCGCTTTACCGGCTAAGCCAATCAAGAACTCTAGAAGGCAGTCTATTTGATACGCAACGTACGACCGATACGCAAGGTTGATGTGCCGCCGTTGAGCCGTTTAATCTGACTAACAGATACACCATATTTGTCGGCAATTTCGGAGAGCGTATCCCCACTTCTAATCTTGTGCGTCACAATGCGTCTTGCTGCCGTTGGCTTACTGCCACTGCTGGAGCTAGACCGTGAGCGACTCTGTATGGCTCTGCTGTAGTAGTTAAACAAAGCCGAGGTAATTTGAAAATTATCTTGCCGGAGCTTATAATCCGGAAAGTCATACATCCGCTCGGGGTCGATGGGGTTGCCTTCGTAGCGTACCTCATAGTGAAGGTGCGAGCCCGTGCTACGGCCCGTATTGCCCCCCAGCCCAATAATTTGGCCAGCCTTCACAAAGGTACCCGTCGTGACAAGCGACTTGCTCAGGTGGCCATACAGCGTTTCAATACCATTGTAATGACGCACCAACAAATAGTTGCCGTAGCCACTTCCGTCCCATTTCGAGATTCGCACCACTCCATCGAAGGCGGCGCGTACGGTGTCGCCGGTATTCAGATCCAAGTCAACGCCATAATGCCAGCGGCTACCACGAAATCCGAAATCGGAAGTGGTGGGTGTCGTTCCCAAGGGCATCTTGGCATATCGCTTCCGCAGCGGATCTACCAACTTCAGCGTCAGAGTATCGCGCAGCCGGCGACCATCAACCCGGTACGGATTGATATTGCGCGTATCCCAAATGGCGTAATAGCCAGCCACTTTCACCCATGAACTGTCGATACGAACTTCATCAGACACTTCCACGATGTGTTGCTCGCCTTCGTTCAGCGAGGTAGTATCTTCACTAACCATCGACAGCTTTTTGGCGGGATTGAAGAAGATTGATTTGGCTGCTTCCGAGTTATCATCGGGCAGATCTTCCGTCTTTATCAGAACAGTCGTATCGGGCCGCACATAGCGGATCGTTGGCGATTTCATGCGGAAGAAATCCTTCCGCTGACCCGCCGAGCCACCCTTAGCCTTTGGCTGGGGGGCTTTTCGGCGTTGGGCCTGGGCTGAGTTGGGCCACGCAAGTAGCAGCCCAATCATCAACAGGGGCAGTAGCCCATATTTCAAAAAATTCAACAAAAGCGAATGACGTTGAGGCGTTCCTCGCCCCTAAGGGCAGTTTTCAAGATAGCAAGTTAAGCAACCAAACGTGAATGCATGGTGGCTAGTGTGTAGCTTAAAGGCAAAGCGCCCGGAAAACTCAAATTAAAGAAATGTCATACCAAGCTGAACAAAATACTTTACTCGGCTTGGTATGACGTTAGTCAAAAAATCTCCTAATGCTCGCCTAAAGCAGCCAGATACCGTTCAGCATCCAAAGCAGCCATACAGCCCGTGCCAGCCGCTGTCACGGCCTGACGATAGGTGTAGTCCTGCACATCACCACAGGCAAACACGCCATCGACGTTAGTTTTGGATGAGCCAGGAATCGTTTTCAAATACCCTTGCTCATCATGATGCAGGAAGGGCTGAAAAATCTTGGAGTTGGGCTCATGACCGATAGCGACAAAAAAGCCCTCTACCGGAATTTCACGTGTTTCGTGAGTCAGTGTATTCTTTACGCGGACGGCTTCCACGGCATGTTCCCCCAGAATTTCGTCGGTTACCGTGTTCCACAGAACCTCTATTTTGGGGTTGTCAACTACGCGCTTCTGCATAATTTTCGAAGCGCGCATTTCTCCTTTGCGCACTATCATGTACACTTTCGAGCACAGGTTAGCTAAGTAAGTTGCCTCCTCAGCTGCTGTGTCGCCCGCGCCTACAATGGCTACTTCCTTACCGCGATAAAAAAACCCATCACAAACTGCGCAAGCCGATACACCCGAGCCATTCAGCCGTGCTTCTGACTCTAGGCCAAGCCACTTAGCCGAAGCACCAGTAGCGATAATCACAGTATCGGCGGTGATGGTTTTATGCTCGTCAATAGTTACCTGGTGCGGATGACCCGAAAAGTCCACTGCCGTGGCCAGACCATAACGGACATCCGTTCCAAAGCGCGACGCCTGGTTCTTCAAGTCCTCCATCATAGCCGGCCCCATCACCCCATCCGGGTAACCAGGAAAGTTCTCGACGTCGTTAGTAATAGTAAGCTGTCCACCGGGCTGCAAACCTTGATACATAACGGGCTGCATATTAGCACGGGCGGCATAAATAGCTGCTGTATAGCCGGCTGGTCCCGAACCGATAATCAAACACTTTACGTGTTCCGAATTGGTATTTTCCATTTCTGGTGAAAGCGGAGATGCAATAAAAAAAGTGAATATGGCCTGGGCGCTCGTTTGAGCTTCAAACGCCACAGCAATAGTAGCAAAAAAGCCCCCCAGTTATCATTTCAGAGTACATCTGAGGGAATGCTACTGCCATGTGTAACAAAAAACCCCAACGAATAGGCTGGGGTTTTTGAGGCTGGGGGGCAAAATTTACCCCAGATAAGGCTTCAGAGCTTTGGAGCGCGAGGTGTGGCGCAAGCGGCGAATGGCCTTCTCTTTGATCTGGCGAACCCGCTCTCGAGTCAGGCTAAACTTCTCACCAATTTCTTCCAGCGTAAGCGAATGCTCGCCATTCAAACCGAAATAAAGGGTAATCACGTCCGCTTCGCGCTTGGTAAGCGTGGAGAGAGCGCGCTGCACTTCTTTGCGCAGTGAGTCGTTCATTAGGCCCGTGTCCGGCGACTCCTCGTCTTCGTTTTCGAGCACATCGAGCAAGCGATTTTCTTCGCCTTGCACAAACGGCGCATCTACGGACACGTGGCGGCCTGAAATCTTGAGCGTATCGACTACCTCAGAAGTAGTCAGTTCCAGTACTTCGGCAATCTCTTCGGGCGAGGGCTCTCGCTCAAATTTTTGCTCCAGTTCGGAGAAGGACTTCGAAATCTTGTTTAGGGAACCTACCCGGTTCAGCGGCAGGCGCACAATGCGCGACTGCTCGGCCAAGGCTTGCAGAATGGACTGACGAATCCACCATACGGCATAAGAAATAAACTTAAAGCCGCGGGTTTCATCGAAGCGCTTGGCAGCTTTAATCAAGCCAAGGTTGCCCTCGTTGATCAAGTCGCCCAGCGAAAGTCCCTGATTCTGATACTGCTTGGCTACTGATACCACAAAGCGCAGATTAGCCTTGGTAAGCTTTTCCAGCGCTTGTTGGTCGCCTTCCCTAATCCGCTGCGCCAGCGTTACCTCCTCGTCGGGGGTGAGCAAATCCACTTTGCCAATCTCCTGGAGGTATTTATCCAGCGACTGGCTTTCGCGGTTGGTGATTTGCTTGCTGATTTTAAGCTGTCTCATTGCGGGCGCGAAAGAGTTGTATTATGATAGTTATTGAACATTACTGATACCTTTTACGAGTACCGGCTAGTTTTGGGCAACATGCCGGTACTCGTGAAAGTTCGAAGACTAGGCTTGGGCTTCACCATTATCAGCGGCTGTACGCTCGGGCCGTGGCAATAAAACCTTGCGCGAGAGACGATACTTGCCGGTCTTCTTATCGATATCAAGCAGTTTTACGTCAATTTCCTGACCAACTTCCAGCACACCTTCCAGGCTGTTGAGGCGCTCATGGCCTACTTCTGAAATATGTAACAGGCCGTCTTTGCCAGGCATAATCTCTACGAAAGCACCATAAGGCTGGATACTGCGAACTTTGCCCTTATAAGTTTCGCCTATTTCTGGCTGAGCTGCAATAGCACGGATGCGGCCAATGGCAGCTTCCATATCCACTTGGTTCGATGCGTAAATGCTGACGTGGCCCTTCTCATCCTTCTCCTCGATAATTACCGTGGCGTTGGTATCCTTCTGGATCTGCTGAATGACTTTACCACCGGGTCCGATAATAGCACCGATAAACTCTTTCTCGATCAGCATCTTGTGCGAGCGAGGTGTGTGCGGCTTCATATCGGCGGCGGGCTGGCTGATGGTCTTAGCCATTTCGCCCAGGATGTGCAGACGGCCTTCACGGGCCTGATGCAGAGCAGCAGTCAGGATCTCGCTGCTCAACCCCTGGATTTTGATATCCATCTGGCATGCCACAATTCCTTTCTCCGTGCCCGTCACCTTGAAGTCCATGTCGCCTAAGTGATCTTCATCACCCAAAATATCGGACAGAACAGCGTACTCCCCGGTTTCCTTGTCTTGCACAAGGCCCATAGCAATACCTGATACGGCAGCGCGAACTTTCACCCCTGCATCCATCAGTGCCAATGAACCAGCACACACTGTAGCCATCGACGAAGAGCCATTCGACTCCAAGATATCCGACACGATGCGAATAGTGTACGGGTTTTCATCTTCACCTGGTAATACACGCTTTAAAGAGCGCATAGCCAAGTTACCGTGGCCAATTTCCCGACGGCCAGGACCGCGATTAGGCTTTACTTCACCAGTTGAGAAGGCTGGAAAGTTGTAGTGGAGCATGAACTTGCTGTAGCCCGAAAGCATAGCCGAGTCAATAATTTGCTCATCCAGTTTAGTGCCCAAAGTCACCGTAGTCAGCGACTGGGTTTCACCACGTGTAAATAAAGCAGAGCCGTGTGCACCGGGCAGATAGTTGATTTCGCTCCAGATAGGACGAATCTCCGTGAGCTGACGACCGTCCAAGCGCGTGCGCTCCTTGATCATCATATCGCGGATAGCCTTCTTCTCCGCTGAGGCGTGGTAGCGGCTAAACATTTTCATGTTCAGATCGGGCTGCTCAGCTATAAGCGTTTCGAGCAACTCTTTCTTAATAGCACTGAAGCCTTCCTTACGGCCCGCCTTGCTAGTATTGCCAGAGTAAGCTACGGTATAGGCCTTCTGATAAACAGCATCAGTAATGCGCTGCTTCAACTCGGCGTCTTCCTCATACTTTGGATAATCACGCTTAACGGCGGCCTTCTCCACTACAGCGCCCAGCTCCATTTGCACGCGTACCTGCTCCTTGATAGCTTCGTGGGCATAGGCAATGGCTTGCACCATTTCCTCTTCGCTCACTTCATTCATCTCACCTTCTACCATTGCCACCGAGTCGGCAGTAGCACCAACGATGAGGTCGATGTCAGCGCGCGCAATGTCGGAGGTTTTGGGGTTGATCTGCAGCTTGCCATCAATACGCGCTACGCGTACTTCTGAGATAGGGCCAGCAAATGGAATATCAGAAACAGACAGTGCAGCTGAGGCGGCTAGAGCAGCCAACGCATCAGGCTGGACATCCTTATCTGCTGATATCAGCGAAATCATCACCTGCACCTCATAGTGATAATCCTTAGGGAACATAGGGCGCAAAATGCGGTCAACCAAACGGCTAACGAGAATTTCGGAGTCCGACAAGCGGCCTTCGCGGCGCTGAAACGAACCAGGAATTTTTCCGGCTGAGCCGAACTTCTCTTGGTAATCAACTGATAAAGGCAAGAAATCAACGCCTTCGCGCTGACTGGGCTGCGAAACCACCGTAGCCAGCAGCATGGCATCGCCAAGGCGTACCACTACCGCCCCATCGGCGAATTTGGCCAATTTGCCAGTTTCAAGGGTTATCTGCCGACCATCTGGCAGCGTAATAGTTTTGGTAATAGCGTGGTAATTAGGCATCGGAAAGATTGCTTAGGAAAGCGACAGCGGGCGAGCAGCCAAAAAAACAGTACCGGGCTCCGGTATTATTTTACTCTATAATTGTCTGGGGGGCTTTTTTGTAATGTAACAGCTTGCCTTACCCAAAAGGTGACCCAAGGGGTTAAAAAAAGAGCAGGGAACCCTCAAAAGAGGGCTCCCTGCTCCTACGGACGGGATTACTTGCGGATACCCAGCTCCTTAATAATCGCGCGGTAGCGGTTAATCTCGCGGTGCTGCAGATAGTCAAGCAGACGACGACGCTTACCTACAAGCTTAAGCAAACCTAAGCGAGTCGAAAAGTCTTTCTTGTTAACCTTCAGGTGCTCCGTCAGGTGGTTGATGCGGTGTGTAAACAACGCAATTTGCGATTCAGCCGAACCGGTATCGGTGGCAGATTTGGAGAGGCTATTTTCAGCGAAAATAGTCTGTTTTGCTTCGGTAGTGAGTTTCATCGGCAGATAGGAGTTACCCGTCTGGAATTAAAATATGAGAAAAAAGGCCACCCCGCATCTCGGAGTGGCCGCAAAGGTAAGAGTTTTTATGGCTCGTTGTGCGTTTTTGCCAGTTCAGATTTGCACTTGTGGCTTTGAAGGTTGTGGTTAAGATGCCACAAATAAGTAAAAGCAATTAAGATGCGCGTCGGTAACCACGAAAGGGCCAGCGGATTTTGGCTGGTATACGGCGCCAAAAATCCACTTCTAATACGCCTGAGTCGCGCCGTGCTTGGTAGAGAAAAAATAGACCTACTGGCAATAATAGTGCATCGGCAATCCACATACCTAGCCCTACCGGCAGCACACCTTCGCGACCGTACTTCTCACCCATAATGGAGGCCACGTAATAGATAATGAAGAATAGAATAGAAATCAGCACGGGCACGCCCAGGCCACCTTTCTTAATAATGGCCCCCAGTGGTGCGCCAATCAAAAACATAATCAATACAGCAGCTGACTGCGTGTATTTGCGGTAAATCTCAATACGGTAGTTGCCTGTTTCACGGGCTAATGTGGTAAGGCGCTCTACTGAGCTACTTAAATAGCCACGCAAGTTGCGCGCTCGGTTGGTGGCCTGCTGTACCTGGTTGAGCGTAAGGGGGGGCAATTCTTTGGTTGATACTTGCCAATTAGCCACCCGCTGATTGGCTGCTTGTCCAGTGGTATCAAGGCGCATATGCACATAATACGGATTCAGCATCCGCACCTGCTGTTGTCGCTCGGTACCAAGGCGCTTATGCAGTGAATCAGTGTACTGATGCAGACGCGGCAGATCCATCATCATTTTGTTCTCCGTGAATAGTTCCTGCTGCGTCCGATTCAAATCAAAAGACGCTAAAGAGAACGTAATCAGGTTGCGCGAAAAAGCTTGGCGCACAAAGCTCGCTCCCGCCCTATTCCGAACATCGGGCTGCTCCAGATACATTACGCCATCAAACAGCTCAAGCCCCAGATATTGCCCCCCAAAGCGCATAAACATCCGGCCCGAATCAGCCAGTATAACCTTGGAGTTACCGTCTGTATTAGTGTGGTCATAAATCATGACGCCCTTGAGAAGGTCGCCATTCTCACCAGCCTTCTGATTCACCTTAATAGTATAGCCGGGGATACCATTATAGAAAACCCCTTCCCGAATATCTAGGGATAGTTTCTGTTGGCGCACATCCCACAGCAAGCTATAGGCGTTCAGGTTTGCCTTTGGAACGATGGTATTATTAAACCAGAATGCTCCAACGGCCAACACCAAGCTTACCAGCAGTACAGGTCTCAGAATACGTGTTAGCGAAATTCCAGAAGTCTTAATAGCGGTTAGTTCCTGGTGCTCGCCCAAAGTTCCGTACGTCATGAGCGACGATAGCAGCACCGCCAAGGGCAGCGCAATTGGTACCATCAAGACACTAAAGAAGAATAATAACTGGCCAATGACCGCGAAACCGAGGTCTTTACCAATTATATCATCCATGTATTTAAGCATATACTGCGTCAGCAGAATAAACTCTACCACCGCGAACGTCAGTAAAAAAGGTCCAGCAAAGGCCTTCAGAATTAGTTTGTCGAGTTTTTTCATTGATTGGCCAGAAATGTACCGCTGGGGGGCATTTCCACTAAAAAGGAGCAGTAAGTAAACGTAGCTGTTGCCCGTTTAGCTTCTGCTCCTTCATTTTTTATATTAAACCCGACTTAGCCGCCTACTTGTTCCCGCAACTTTACAATCAGGCTGTCCCACATTTCCTGCAACTCCTCCTCATCCGTTTCCTCCGAGTAGTCTAGCACCCGTAGATACACCTCTTGCGTTAGCTGAGATTCTTCCAACGTAAAGTCGAGGTAGCTTGCATCCGGTGTCAGTCGTTTGTTCTGATCCAGAAACACATAGCGCACCGACCGATTAGTGCGATGTGAACTCATCTCGGCGTAATGGGGCTGATTGTCCCAGATAAAATTGAAGCGGTGGTCTTCATCAATGCGCACGTCCTGACAAAACCACTGCGTCAGCCCTGAAGCTGAAGCCAAATATGGGTACAGAATTTTAGTTGATGCATTAATAGGGTATTCCACCGAAAAACGGTGTTTTGAGCGAGTTGCAGAGAGAGGCATAAGGCAGATATATAAAAGAACGGCATCACTCCTACCCAAGACATATGGCAGGTAGCGGGCAATATACACGGGTTTTTTTTTACTAAGGATTGCGTTGGGTCAAATCTTGTGCCTACCTTTGCGCCATCAAAAAAGCCGGCGGGGTAGCTCAGTTGGTTAGAGCACAGGATTCATAACCCTGAGGTCACGAGTTCAACTCTCGTCCCCGCTACAAGCAAGGGCCTTCCTAGTTTAGGAAGGCCTTTTTTGCTTTTCTAGCCCACACTTTGAATACCTCTGATAATTCACCAGTTCAAATCGCCCCCCCTCGCTCACTCAATACAACACGAAACCTATGGCACGAATAAGTTTCACCCTTTTTATGAGGACCTTTAGTGGCAATACTTTACCTGCCTAGCTATTATACTTATTATACTCGATTTTTCAAGTCCAATTTATCGTTGGTATTATTTATTTATCACAAAGCTTCTATAGATTAAGACAGTACAGACGCATAGATGAATACAGCCGTATATACCACACAAATATTATCCAAGCTTTAATAGGAAGCCTTTAGATTTTCATTAAAGTAGTTTGAACCATTAGAAATCTCTAAGATGTATCAGTGCTTTACCTATCGCCAATTACCCAACGAACTATTCTAGAAAAATAATTACAACATCTATTGCATTGTTAAGAGACGTTTTTACCTTTGCACCCCGATCACGGAAAGACTCCATACGGGAGTGACTAGCTGAAAAAAATAATTAAATATTTTTTTGGTGTATCGACAAAGGTTTATACCTTTGCACCCCCAATCAGAAAGAAGCTTTATACGAAAGCAAATTTTTCAGGTGGTTAAGTGAACTAAGAACATTGACTAAGCTGTTTGTAAAAAGCTCATTATGAGTTTTAGAACACCAGTAAGAAGACGTTCAAGATGGCAGTAGGGATAGGGCTACGGGAGTAGCGACACGGTTAGCTCAACAGGAGTTAGCACACGTTCTTTGAATGATTGGAA